>CAVPZW010000001.1:0-311722 GCA_963710315.1 uncultured Acidobacteriota bacterium
ATATGTACGCGTAAAGCTAACCTTTATTGCTCAGCAAGCCAATGACGATGACGAAGATCGATTTTTGGCGAGCCGCCATGGGTATATCTTTAAAACTGCGATACTTCACCGTGCTCGCCATCAGGGCCGCGTCTGCGAGGACCGCCAGCCAAACGATCGACCAGCGCCAGATCTTCGATCGGCGACTTGATGGCGTGTATGCTCGCCGCAATCAGCCTGCGGCGGCGGGACACGGCAACCCGACGAAGTAGCGCGATCCGCCACCGGGCGCCATTCCCTGAATGTTGAACCGCGCAAGGCGCCAGGCGCAACAAATCACGAAGGCAAGGCCGACCCACCAGCCGATCTCGTGAATACGCCGAATATCAAACAATTCGATCTCCGAGATCCCGCGGACGCCCCAGGTGAATGCCAGCACCGCGGGCGCGATGCCGAAGCTAACCATGTCAGCGAGCGAATCAAATTGTTTGCCGAATTCGCTGCTGGTGCCAGTCGCACGAGCCACAAATCCATCAAAGGAGTCGAATAAGATAGCAAGGCCGATGGCTTTCGCCGCGTTATCCAAATCTGAGACGCTGCCCTTGAGCGTGGCCATCACTGCGTAGAAGCCGCAAAGCATGTTCGCGACGGTAAGGAAACTGGGCAAAAGGTAGATGCCGCGGCGCAATCGGTGATTGCCTGGCACGAGAGCCGGGGAACCCGAGTTCATGCTGTTCAAAGTTGGTCATCGCCACCGCGCCAGGACGCTCGAACCCCCTGCTACATGCTGCCCGGGACGAACCAGAATGTCCACACGCTCTGGAAGCCAAATGTCCACGCGCGAACCAAACCGTATCATACCTACTCGCTCTCCCCGAGTCACGGAATCCCCCACGGCCTTCCAACACACGATGCGCCGGGCAACCCAGCCGGCGATTTGCTTGAAAACAACCTCCCCGCGCTCGGTGGAAAGGTGAATCACGTTCTGCTCGTTTTCCTCCGATGCGCGCGCCGCGCATCGCCGCATAGAAACGCCCCTTGCGATATTCTATAGCCGCAATGCGGCCGGTCACCGGCGCCCGGTTCACATGCACGTCGAAAATGGAGAGAAAGATGCTGATCCTGCGGCCGGGATTTGCGCCGCGCCTTTCTTCGACAACCTCCATGACGCGCCCGTCGGCCGCGAGAAACAATGGCATCAGGATCGGATGGAGGCGTTCTCTCGGGATCCCTGAAAAAGAACAACACAAATGCGCCCATCAGGAGCAGCACAGCGCCCAGCCAGTGCCAATGAAATCCAAGCGCCACGATTCCTAATAGCAGCGGTGCAGCGGCAAATTTGTAGCCGTCCTTGACCATGGGGATCCCCTGACAGGAGAGAAAACGCTACACTCCTCCTGCGTTCGCCGACATTCTATCTCAATTTGCCGACGCGTCGAAGGGTCTATCGCCCCGGTCGCTGATGCAGGCGCTCGGCGATGTACCGCTCCATCGCGTCTTTAACGCTTAATTTTAATTTTTTGAGTGTGACTTGCTGCTGAAGGTCTTCCAGATTCAGGTAGGTCGCTTGCGAGAGCTGCTTTAGCTGGGCTTCGTATTCCGAATGCTGTTGTGCGAGCTTCTGAAACTTTTCGTCGTATGTCAAAGTTGCTCGCGTATCTCCCGAGTCAAAGTGGGCACCGCGTGCCTCCTGATGGAAATCGATTTGTGGATGAAGTGTTACATACAAGGCGAAGCTAGCACAATCCAAAACGCTCGCCAAGCAAAAATCGATGAAAATTAAGAAATCGTTGTGAAGTTGTTAAAAATCAGCAGGGCTGCATCTTCCACCGGATTCGGTAATAGTCGGGGCGGCGTCCCAAAAGGCGAAATCCCAGCCGCGTGTAAAGTGCAATTCCTCCCTGATTGGAAGCGCGCACTTCCAGGAAGGCTTGCGTCGCGCCTGCGGATTGAGCTTCCTGCAGCGCGATGCTCACAAGTTTCGTGGCGACTCCCCGCCGGCGGCACTCTTTCCCTACAGCCAGATTCAAAATTTCGAATTCATCCGCGGCGGCACGCCCAATCAGAAATCCGGCGACGCGCCCATCCAAATCCGCAGCCCAAGAGTCCCTTCCGCGGAGGACTCCAGCAGGCTTTCTCTCGACCAAAAGGACGCTTCGGGACTTTCCTCAAGGATCGAGAGCGCTGCGGTGACGTCTTGCGCAGACATTCGGCGCACAGTGATGGTGAAGAGGCGCTGATCTTTTCGCCCGAAGCGTCCACTAGGCGTCCTTCCAGGCCGCTTCAGCGTCGGAGCGACGCACGTAGTTAGCATCAAGAGTAAGCGCATCGACCAAATCGCCGCGCTTGGCGCGCTCAAATCCCAGCCGCCCAATCGCGGGAGCCAAGGCCGCCGAGACCTGAACGACGCGCGCGCCGGCAAGGCTTGCTCGATGCGCGCGGCGGGCAGCATCTCCGGCGTTGGCGAAACCAGCGCGACTGCATGGGGCAACTTCCCTTTCACCATTTCCAGGTATTCGTCCAGCGAGAGGATCGTCTCGTCTCCGATAAGGACAAGCCGCTCCGCGTCACCGGAAATCCTTTGATAAATGGCCCCGAAGATCTGTCCGCGGCGGGCATCCAAAAACGGGGCGATGAACTGGGCATGCGACGCGCCAGGAATGTGGCCCGTGAGCGATTCCGCTGCTATAGCCTCCAGCCCGCTGACGGCCGCAATGGGTTTCCCGTGCACTTCCGCCCAGGCTTTTACCGCCGTCAAGCCGACGCGCAGTCCAGTGAAGGAGCCAGGGCCGGCCGCGACGGCGAACACATCGACCTGGCTGAGGCGAAAATTGGCCTGCTCTTGCAGCAGGGCGATATCCCGAAAAAGCCTGTTGGAATATAGGGTTACTTCGTATCCCGAAACTTCGGCCAGGACTTGGGAGTCGCGCAACAAGGCGGCGCTCCCAGTTCGGGAACTCGTATCTACGGCAAGAATCAGCATTTAGGCATTCTATCGCATCGAAGGCCTGGAACGGGATGAAGAACCTTACGGTAGGAACTCGGGATAAGTGAAGGGCTTGTAAAAGATAAGTAAAATTTAATGTGCAATTCAAGGACCATTCTCAAATCAAAATTCCGCATAACTTGCTGATTCTAGGAGAAATATCTTGACTTCATGTGTCGGATGATTCAATATCATTCAAGGTTTCCTCTAGGGGGCTTCCGACCATGGATTACAAGATTGGGGACAAGGTTGTCTATCCCAACCACGGCGTTGGTATGATTGAGCAAATCAACTTCGGGGTTATGAATGGACGAACTGAAAAGTATTTTATGGTTAAGATTTTGGCAAGCGGCCTGAAGGTGATGGTTCCGGCAACAAACGCTGAATCCGTAGGATTGCGGCACGTGATTCGAAACGGAGAAACGCTCAAGGTTCTGACCTTTCTTGAAAAAGGCAAGCCGAATTCGCACCACGATTGGAAACACCGGTTCAAAGAAAATTCGGAGCGGATGCGAACCGGTGAGTTGATTGAAGTAGCAGCCGTCTTGAAAAGCTTGGTATCGCTTAGCCGCACCAAGCCGCTTTCCTTCCGCGAAAAGAAAATGCTGGAACGGGCCAAATTCCTCCTCGTAAGCGAACTCGCCACAGCCAGAAACACTTCAGCCGAAACCATGGAAGGCGCACTGGTCAAGTCGCTGGCAAAAGCTCGCTTGCAGATGCCATCGCACATGGAAAATGCGGAGGGCGTCGAGCTGTAGCTGCAGTATTCCCTTTTTGAAATTTCAGAAAAGCCCCAAGGCCATCGCGCCTTGGGGCTTTTTTCTTTTTGACGATGCGTGGCCGAAAACCAATTCGGCCTATGCAAGGCGAAGATTCGGTTCTGCGTTCAGGTCTTGCGCTGCCAGATCTCCTGCGAGCAAGTGGGGATAGGCCGCTGCGGCAATCATGGCGGCGTTGTCCGTGGACAGGGCGCGGCTGGGAAAAAAGACAGTGACGTCCATGGTGGCGGATTTGGATGTGAAGCGCTCCCGCAATTCGGAATTGGCGGCAACGCCTCCGGAGACAAGGACCGTACGCGAATTGGTTTCGGCCGCCGCTTCCAGAGTTCGCGTTACGAGATCGCGGACCACGGCGGCTTGGAATTTGGAAATCAGCGCGAGCGTTCGCGGGCTGCAAAGCGGCAGCAGCTCGGAAGCTTTTCGCAGGCCCTGCTGAAGGGCTTTCTTGCGTGTCTCGATTTCTTCCACAAATTCGGGATGCGAGCGAACGTAGTACAGCACAGCTGTTTTAACTCCGCTGAAACTGAAATCGTAGGGATTGCTCTTGATTCTTACCGGGCCAAAATTCAATCCGTCCTTCTCATGAAAATTCGAGCCGGATGCGGCGACTTTTGCGGCAAGCTGGTCGATGATCGGGCCGCCGGGATAGCCCAGCGCCAGGAGCCGCGCAACTTTGTCGTAGGCCTCGCCGGCGGCGTCGTCGCGAGTGCCGCCCAGTCGGCGAAATTGGAATCCGCGCTTTGAGGCATCGCCATTCCCTGCCGCGGACTGCACGTGGTACAGCAGTGTGTGCCCGCCGGAAACGATCAGACAAATGGCCGGCAATTCCGGCGCTTTGCCTCCCAGATGCGCTTCGAGAAATACGGCGTGAACGTGGCCTTCCAGATGGTTGACAGGCACCAGCGGTTTGCCTAACTCCGTGGCCAGAACTTTTCCGTAGGTGACGCCCACCAGAAGTGAACCGACCAGACCAGGCCCCTGCGTCACGCCGACTGCGTCTATATCTGTAAAGTTCAGGCCCGCTTGCAAGAGCGCTTCACGGACGACCGGGACGATCTGGCGCAGGTGTTCGCGCGATGCCAATTCGGGAACGACGCCGCCGTACTTGCGGTGGACATCGAGTTGCGAGGAAACGACGGACGACAAGATTTCACGGCCATCCACGACGATGGCAGCGGCGGTTTCGTCGCAGGACGATTCGATTCCAAGAATACGCGTTGGCATGTTTCCCCTAGCTGCGGAAATTTTCATAGTAGCACAGCACACGGGCAGGTTAACGAGAACGCGCTATTACGAATATTTTACATTTCTTCAGGGCAAGGAATGATAGACTTTCCCCGATCGCTTCAAACTTTCCGCCGCGCCCGTAAGGGCGACGGTCCTTGAACCTTCAGAACGAAATACAGGACGAAGCCGGGATCGTCGGAGCCTGCCCGTCCGGCAAATCGTCAGAAAAGAATAAAAATGAAAATATTGCTCTACAGCCCCGACAATGGGGTTACCAAGAACTTCATGCCACATCTGTGGATGTTTCTACTCCAGTCGCTCACTCCGGCCGGCCACGAAGTCGTGCTGATCGACGGCAACGCGCAGCCCATCGACGAAGCGGGCATTGCGCGATACGTTCGCGAAAACAATATTGGACTCGTGGGCATCGGTTGCATGACGCGCATGGTCGCGAAGGCATACCGAATGGCTGACGCTGTGCGCTCGGCTGGCGTGCCCGTGGTGATGGGCGGACCGCACGTCACGGAAATGCCGGAGGAAGCGCTGGGCAAAATTTCCGGGAAGCGCCATGCCGACGCCGTGGCGCTGGGCGAAGCGGATGAAACGTGGCCCAGGATTGTTGCGGATGCCGAGCGCGGCCAGCTCAAGGAAACCTATGCTCCCGTGGACGCATTCGGCCAGGAGCGCAAGCCAAGCCTTCAGGACTATCCGGCGATCCCGTGGGACACCATTAATCTCGATCAGTTCAACGTCGTTCCCAAGATGCTCCAGCCCATGCTCAAGCGTCTCAGCGACGGATGGGGATCGTTCCGCATTGTTCCGGTGGAGTCGGGCCGCGGTTGCCCCTACGGATGCGAATTTTGCACGGTCACCGGCTTCTTCGGCGATTCCATCCGCTTTCGCACCAACAAGAGCGTGGTGGATGAGTTGCTGATGCTCAAGGCTCGCGCCAAAAAAGAAGGCGGGCAGATCGCCGTATTTTTCATCGACGACAATTTCGCCATCAATCCCAAGAGAACCAAATCGCTGCTGCGCGACATCATCGCTGCGGGCGCTCAAGTCCATTGGATCGCACAAATCAGCGCGAACCTGTTGCGCGACCAGGAGCTGGTGGACCTGATCGCCGAGGCAGGCGGCAAGTGGGTTTTCATCGGCATGGAGTCCATTGATGTAACCAATCTGGCCGATGTGAACAAGGGATTCAACAAGCCGGGCGAATACGCCGCCGTGCTGCAAAGGCTGGCGGACCGCAACATCTTCGCGATCACGTCCTTCATGTTCGGCATGGACAACGATACAGTGGGAGTAGCGGAGCGCACGCTGGAACAAATTCGCACCTGGCCCGCGGGATTGCCGATTTTCGGATTGATCACTCCGCTGCCCTCCACTCCGCTCTACGCGCGGCTGGAAGCGGCGGGCCGCCTGACGCGGCCTAAGCACTGGGAGGAGTTCATCCCCTTTGCCATGGCGCATACGCCTCTGAAGATGAGCATTGAGGAGGCGCACGCCGAAGTCAAATATGGCTGGGCCAAATCCTACAGCCCGGAGGCCATCGCGCACGCCGTGCGTTCTTTCAACCACAAGCCGCTGCCTTATCGCATCAATATTCTCGTCGCGCGCATGTGTTTCCGCGGGATTTATTTCCCGCAGATGGGTGCAATGGCCTGGCTAAAGGTGATCGCCGAAAACGCGCATACCATTTCCGACATGATCAGAGAAGCCTTTCGCGATTGGCTCAGCGGGATGTGCAAGCGGCCTGCCCAATCCGTGCCGGCGATCTCGTCCGGCGACTGAACCCGCTTCTTGCAGCTAGCTTGCGGTTGCCTGCGTGTGTAACTGCGCGTGGGCAACTGAATCTCCGTTCCATTTCCCCTTAAACTGGGCGCATATACTACAAGAGATTACGTCTTAGGAACTCCTAAGGCCTAGGATGCATTGACACCGTTCGTGCGCACCACGTATGGTGGCTACAGGTGTAAATATCCATGGCCGACACTCCAAAACGCGTTCGCAAAGCGGTATTGCCCGCTGCAGGCTTGGGCACTCGTTTCCTCCCCGCGACCAAGGCGCAGCCCAAGGAAATGCTGACGGTGGTCGACAAACCCCTCATCCAATACGTGGTCGAGGAATGCGTGGCTTCCGGGATCGACAACATCATTATCGTCACTGGGCGCGGAAAGAACGCCATCGAGGATCACTTCGATTCCTCGCCGGAGCTGGAAAGTTTTCTGGAAGAAAAGGGCAAATCGGAACTCGCGAAATTGGTGCATGACATCGGCAACATGGTGCACTTTAGCTACACGCGGCAGAAGGAGCCGCTCGGCCTGGGACATGCCGTGCTGGTGGCAAAAGAACTGGTCGGCAACGACCCGTTCGCCGTGCTTCTGGGCGACGTGATCATTCCGGGGCCCAATCCCGCCACCAAGCAGTTGATCGACGTGTATCAGAGCACCGGAAAAGGCGCCATCGCCGTGGAAGATGTGCCGCGCGAAAGAACCGGACTCTACGGCATCGTCGATGTGGAGCCGGAAAAAGGTGCGAGCGCGAACAAACGCATCTTGAAAATTCGCGACCTGGTCGAAAAGCCCAGTCCCGCCGAGGCTCCCTCAACTCTGGCCGTGACCGGGCGATACGTGCTGCCTCCTGAAATCTTCGATTGCCTGGAACGCACCAAGCCTGGACGCGGCGGCGAAATTCAGCTCACCGACGCTCTTCGCCTGCTGGCGCAGGAAAGCGGGTTGCTCGCGTATGTGTATGAAGGGAAATCGTACGATGCGGGAGACAAGCTGGGCTTCCTGAAAGCCTCGGTGGAGATCGGCCTGGAAAACCCCGAATTCGGCAAGGATTTTCGCGAGTATCTGCGCGCGCTGAAGCTCTAGTAGCACAGGCACTCCTGCCTGTGCGGTTTTCTAAATATTAAGCGCATCCACATAATGACTAATCGCAAAACCCGCACAGGCAGGAGTGCCTGTGCTACTTTTTCTTATCACCGAAAAAGGTCAAAACCAGACAGGCTGAAGCCTGTCCTACAGTCATCAAAATAATATTCGGCTGCTTGATTAAATTGCGGTGCGCGCCATTCCGCCGGAATTATTTCTCTTTTGACGAGCTGGCGGTTTTCTTCTGTTCTTTTCCCGAAGAAGACGGCTTGGAATCCGCCTTTTCAGCCTTCTCCGATTTTGCGGACTTCTCCGCCTTATCGGCCTTTTCTGCTTTCTCAGCCCTGTCGTTCTTCTCCGCCTTGCTGGAATCGCCGCCGGAGGTTTTCTTCCCGTAGTCGGTCACGTACCAGCCGGAACCCTTAAATTGAATGGCGGGCGCGGTAATCACGGACTCCACTTTCCCGCCGCAGTGCGGGCACTTCTTCAAATGCGGGCCGTTCATATTCTCTATCTTGTCGGTGTGTCGATCGCACTTGAGGCAACGGTATTCGTAGAGCGGCAATTCTGGTCTCCTTCATATCAACTGGAATGCGTTATCTTAACACGACGCGGGGCCGGAGCGCCTGCGCTCTCGACCTTTGTAGCATAGGCTTCAGCCTGTGGGGTTTAACTTTCGCTCAGTCCAAAAATCCACAGGCTGAAGCCTATACCACGTCAGGGCAAACGGCGCACCGCTGCTACGTGCTAAACTCCCTGCAACGAGGTACGTGCCATGAGCGACAGGCAAGACAATTCACAGACGGGCTGCCTCTATCTGGTGGCCACGCCGATTGGGAACCTCGAGGATATTACGCTGAGAGCCATCCGCGTGCTCAAGGAAGCGGACCTCATCGCCTGCGAGGATACGCGGCAGACGCAGAAATTGCTGCAGCACTACGCCATCCACAAGGAAATGGTCAGCTACCACGCGCACAATGAACTGACACGCGCGCCGGAGCTGGTGATTCAGCTGGAGCAAGGCGCGCAGGTGGCGCTGGTCAGCGACGCCGGGACTCCCGTGGTATCCGATCCCGGGCACAGGTTGGTGGTGCTCTGCCTGCGGCATCACATTCCGGTGGTTCCAATTCCGGGGCCATCGGCGTTTGTGGCCGCACTGGCGGCTTCCGGGCTGCCCACGGATGAATTTCTGTTTGTGGGATTTCTGCCTTCGCGGGCGGGCGCGCGCAGAAAAAAACTCGATGCATTGAGGACCGAGCCGCGAGCCCTGGTGTTCTACGAAGCGCCGCACCGGCTGGCGGATACGCTCTCGGACGCCGCGGAAATTCTCGGATCGCGGCACGCCGTGGTGGCGCGCGAGGTCACCAAAATTCACGAGGAATTTTTGCGCGGCACTCTGGCCGAACTTCGCGATGCGGCCAAGGAGCGCGCTCCGCGAGGCGAAATCACGCTGATGATCGGCCCAGCGGAAGAGGGAGAAATTCAGGCGCCGCCGGCGGTGTCGCTGAAAGAGCGCGTCGCGCAACTGGAAGCGGAGGCGGGGCTGGACCGCAAGGCGGCGCTCAAGCAGGCCGCGCGCGAGCGCGGGCTGGGCAAGCGCGATGCATACAAGCAGCTCTTGCTGGAGCGGTAGTTTTCGGCGAATGTTTTCTAACTGAGAAGAACCTCGAAACAAGATTGGTTTTTGTAGCGCGGGCTTCAGCCTGCGGGGGTTAGTCCTTGCAAGAACCAAAATCCGCAGGCTGAAGCCCGCGCTACTAAGACGTCGCTTCCGAAACGTACATGCGGTGAAAACGAGGGCCTGTGAATTCCACGCCCACGATGCTTTCGTGATCGCTCGCGCCGCGCGCCACGTGCACAATGCGGCCGTGCGTGGAGAACTCCGTATCTTCGCTGGCCGACGTGGGCAGAACGGGGATGTGGATTTCCACACGGCTGCCGAGATCGAGCGGGTGGCGCGACGCGAACGCAGCGCCGCCACGGCATAAATTTTCGCTGGAGGTGCGCTCCTCGAAGGCCAGCCCGGTGCGGTCCGTGCCGCGAACCACGATGGGAAGATGAACAGGGACTCTGCGTTCCCTGCGGCGTTCGAGTGCCGGGGTCGAAGCGCTGGCTGCGGTCATCGCTTGCCTCCTCAGATCACAGACTGGGCAAAAAAGGCGTCCACTCGATCCAGAATTTCAGCCGAAGTGCGCGCGGTGTGCACGTTCTTTCGCAGCACTCCGCCGTTTCGCACGCCATGCGTAAAGTAGCAGGCGAACTGCTTCATCCTGCCAATCGCATCGGGCCATTCCGTATCGACCATGTTTCGGAAGAAGGAGGAAAGCAACTGGTAACGGTCCATTTCGGTGGGCTCGTCGTAAGAACCTGTTTCCGAAAACTGCGCGATCTGCCGGAAAATCCAGGGATTGTTTGGAGCGGCGCGGCCGATCATCACGGCATCGCATCCGGTTTCGTGCACCATGCGCGCGGCGTCCTCGGGCGAGTTGATGTCTCCGTTGCCGATCACCGGCATGCGCACGGCCTGCTTCACGTCGCGAATCACATTCCAATTGGCGCGTCCCGTGTAGCCTTGCTCGCGCGTGCGCGGATGAACGGCAATTCCCTCCACGCCAATTTGTTCAGCCAGGCGCGCGACTTCCACGGCCACAATGCTGTTCTCATCCCACCCGGCGCGAATCTTGATGGTCATGGGAATTTGCACGGCGTCGCGCACCGCGCGGAGCACTCGCTCCAGCTCCTTCAAATCGCGCAGCAAACCAGAGCCGCCGCACTTGACCACTTTGCGTGCGGGGCAGCCAAGATTGACGTCCACCATATCGAAGCCCAACTGCTCGACCATTCCGGCGGCGCGCGCCATCACCTCCGGCTCGGCGCCAAACAATTGGCCGGTGATGGGATGCTCGTCCTGCTCAAAGAAAAGATAGCGCGAGGTGCGGGCGTTGTTGCGCGTGATGCATTCGGCGCTGGTAAATTCGGTCATGATCAGGCCGCATCCGCCCAGGCCGCGAATCATGCGCCGAAATACCGTGTCGGTCACTCCGGCCATGGGCGCGAGGACCGTCCCAGGAGAAATCACTTTGTCTCGAATTGAGTAAGGCGCGGGAAACATTTTCTTTAGAGTAATCTTTCGTCGAGACTTTGAGTGTGCAATTCTGCAACAGGCGCGGCGGGCGCGTCAACGGCGGGCGGCGCGGGCGGCGCGGGAGAAGGCAAACGCCGGGCCACGCCGCCCTGCGAAGAAAGATGCGCGGCAAGCGCTTCCGGCGAGCCGTCGAAGAATCCTTGCACGATTTTTTCCACGGCTTTCAGGCGAGCCTCTTCGGCGCTGAGCATGGCGCGATAGCGAAACGCCTTGCCCACTTTGCGGCGAGCCACGATTCCCTTTTGCTCCAGGCGATCCATGATGGTCATCACCGTGGTATATGCGCGAGGTCGAGACGCGGCCAGCGCGCGATGAATGTCGCGCACGGTGCCTTCGCCCAGCGGCCAGAGAACGCTCAGGCATTCCAGCTCAAGGGGAGCGAGGTCAAGAATCGAGTGGCGCGGTCCCGGGACTTTTGCATGCGCGGTGGGTTCCATGTGGCTATTCATTTCCGTCTGTGGAATCCGCGCTGCCAGCCGCCGCTTGTGCGGCAGCGTTTTTTTCTGCGGGCGCGGTCTCCGCTCCCGCGAGGAAGCGGTCAGTACGCAGAAGCCGCCGTGCCAGTGCGCCGTTGAATGCCGTCCAATTCCCCTCTCCCTCATCGGAATCGAGCGCCGAGCGGATGGCGGCCATTTTGGAATCGAGATCGTCCAGATAGTGCAGCAGCAAGGCCTCTCGAAACATGGGGAGCTTGGGCGAGCCGAATTCATACTGCCCATGGTGCGAAATCAACATGTGCAGCAACAGAGTTTTCAGCTCCGGCGGAAATCCTTCGATGGCATCGATTTTCTTGGCCACCAGTTCGTATTCGATCATGATGTGGCCGAGAAGCTGGCCTTCGTCGGTGTAGCCAAGGGAGCGCTCGTAGCTGAGTTCCCTCAATTTTCCGACATCATGCAGGAGCGCTCCGGACAACAGCAGGTCCGCGTTCGCTTCCGGATAATGGCCCAGGGCCACGCGGCAAAGATTGCACAGGCTGAGGACGTGTTCGAGCAAGCCGCCGTAGAAGGCGTGATGCATGACTTTGGCGGCAGGCGCGCGCTTGAGTCGCGGAACAATTTCAGGGTCCTGAACTACGCTATCGAGAAGCTGCCGCAGCCAGGGATTTTCGACCGAAGCGACAATTTCCAGCAGCCTGGCGTACATCTCGTCCACATTTTCCTTGGTGTGGGCGAAGAAATCCGCGGGGTCCACTTCACTATCCTCGGCGCGGCGAATTTTCTCGATGGCCAATTGCAGTTTGTTGCGGTAATTTTCCACGCGCGCTTGAACTTTCACAAAATCGTCGCGCTCAAACGTGGCGGCCATGGCGTCAAACCCGCTCCACATGCGCCCTTCGATGCGCCCGGTGGAATCGCCCAGCTCCAGGCGCAGGTAGGACTTGCCATCGCGCGTGGCGCGAATTTCTTTTACGCAGACAAGAAAGTGAGTGGTAACGGTCTGGCCGTCCTGGAGGGTGGAGACAAAACTCTGTTTCATGTTCCGGATTTCTTCTTTGGAAGGACGCCCCATTTGCGCCCGGAGCTGGATTTGGAATCGCTCTTATCGGGCGCCGCGGCCACTTCCTCGATGGGCTCGGCTTTTACCGCGGCCGTGTCCGTATATCCCGGCTTGATCTGAACGTAGCTGTCTTCCCGCAGCATGGTCAGATAGGTGCGCATGGCCGGCTCCATGCCTTGTTCATACAGCTTGTTGCTGATTTCCGGTTCCACTTTGTCCAGCGGCTGCTCACCGGCATCGTAGCGCTCGCGCACCTGCAGAATTTCAAAACCGGTTTTCGTTTCCATGACTTCGGTCATCTGGTTGCGCTTGAGGGCAAACACTTTTTCGGCGATCTTGGCATCCAGCTGCGAGCGCTGGAACGTGCCCAGATCGCCAGACTGCTGCGCCGTGGGGCTGTCCGAATAGCGTTTGGCCAGCTCGCCAAAATCGTCGCCGTTATTCAGGATGCGGTCGCGCATATTGTCGGCTTTTTTTCTCAGGGCGGGAAGATCGGCCTCGGGTTTGCCTTCGGTGGACACGAAAATTTCGCGAAGGACCACGGTTTCTGGGCGCACAAACTCGCTCTTGTGATCGTTATAATATTTGACGATGTCTTCGTGGCTGACGATGATCTTGGAGCCGACTTCCTTGCGGATCAATTCCTGCGTGAGAAGCTGGTCTCGGATGCGGCTCTTGAAGTCCTCATAATCCTGGCCGCTCTTGTTAACTTCCGCCTCGAGCGCTTCCAGGCTGGGCAGTTTGGACTGCTGGCGAATGCTGTCCAGCCGCTTGATGACCTCGGCATCGACGTTGATGCCATTGTCCTTGGCGCGCTGCGTGAGCAGGGATTGGTCGATCAAATCGCGCAGCAGGTCCTTTTCTTTCTCCGCCACTAGCTCCTGAACTTTTTCCGGAGAACAATTCGTGCAGGCGTCCTGCGCTTCCTCCTGGAGTGACTCGCGCGCGTGCTGCAGGTCTTCCCGCGTGATGATTTCGTTGTTCACGCGGGCCACAATTTCCTCGACCACGGTACTTTTAGTTTGCGCGGCGGCGGAAACTCCCAGGCCCGCGAAAAGAAGAGGAAAAATCAGCCATTTGCAAGATTTCATAGGGTTCACTCGTTTTCCAGTTTATCGCTTCGTTTCCAGCGGAAGCAACACGTTTCTGACGCTCTCCGCCACGCGCCCCCGGCGGTCCAGCCGAATCCACAGCGTGCCGCTGGGGTCCAGCCGCAAGCCTTCTTTCTGCGAGCGGATAAATTTCACCAGATTTTCCGGAGACAGAGGCGTCTCGGGATGAAATTTGACGGCCACTTCATTGGCGCGCCTCTCGATATTGGAAATCATGAGGCGCTCGGCCAGCCCTTTCAGCAGCGCATAGTCCAGCAAATTGCCCACGGCGGAGGGAGGAGCGCCGAAGCGGTCGTCGAGTTCGCTGTTGACCTCTTCCCTGTCGGCTTCGCCGGTGATGCCGGCAATGCGCTTATACGTCCTCAAACGAAGATTCTCGTTGGGGATGTACTCCTCTGGGATGCGGATATCCAGCCCAAGGTTGATCGTGGCGCGCATTTCGGATTTGACTTCTTCGCCCTTCAAGGCCGCCACGGCGCGTTCCAGCATCTGCAGTAAAGGTCGAAGCCAATGGCGTTGATATGTCCGTGCTGCTGCCCGCCGAGCATGTTTCCCGCGCCGCGCAATTCCAAGTCCAGCGCGGCAACGCGGAACCCCGCGCCGAGCGCGCTGAATTCCTTGAGCGCGGCGAGGCGCCGGGTGGCAAGCGGCGTAGAGCACCACATCCTCGGGAACCAGCAAGTAGGCGTAGGCGCGCTGGTTGGAGCGTCCCACGCGCCCGCGCAGTTGATACAGCTCGGAAAGGCCGAAGCGGTCGGCGCGATTGATGAGAATGGTATTGGCGCGCGGAATATCCAGGCCATTTTCGACGATCGTCGTGCAGACCAGGACATCAGCCTCGCCGCGGACAAATTTGAGCATCACGGCCTCAAGCTCCTTCTCATTCATCTGGCCGTGCCCCACCACTACGCGCGCTTTGGGCACCAGCTTGCTCACCAGATCGGCGAGGGAGTAGATGGTCTCGACGCGGTTGTGCACGAAAAATACTTGGCCGTGGCGCGCCAATTCCTCGTCGATGGCGCGGCGAATCAGCGATTCGGAAAATGGCGCGACCACGGTTTGGATGGCCAGGCGGTCCTTCGGAGGCGTTTCGATCACGCTCATGTCGCGCAGGCCGACCAGCGACATGTTGAGCGTGCGCGGGATGGGCGTGGCGGAAAGCGTCAGCACATCCACGTTGAGCTTGAGTTCCTTGAGGCGCTCCTTGTGCGCCACGCCGAAGCGCTGCTCCTCATCCACGATCAGACAGGCCCAGGTCGTGAAATTTGACGTCGCTTGGAAAGCAGGCGGTGCGTGCCGATGACGATGTCCACCTGGCCATTTTCCACGCGTGCCAACACATCTTTCTGCTCGCGCGCGGTGCGAAAGCGGCTGAGCATGTCGATTTTCACGGGGAACGCGGCGAATCGGCGGCGGAACGTTTCGTAGTGCTGGAATGCAAGGACCGTGGTGGGCGCGAGCACAGCGACTTGCTTGGAATCGGTGACGGCCTTGAACGCCGCGCGCATGGCCACTTCCGTCTTGCCGTAGCCCACGTCGCCGCAAAGCAGGCGGTCCATGGGCTGCGGGCGCTCCATATCGCGCTTCACGTCCGCGATGGCGATGGCCTGGTCCGGCGTTTCCTCAAACTCAAAGGCGTCTTCAAATTCGCGCTGGAACGCACCGTCCGGCGAAAATGCGAAACCCTCTCCCGCTTTCCGTCTCGGCGTAGAGCTTCAATAATTTGTCGGCCATGTCCTCGACCGACTTCTTTACGCGCGCTTTTCGCGCCGTCCAGGTGTGCCGCCCAGCTTGTCGAGGACGGGCTTGGCGCCTTCGACGGCGCGATAGCTTTGCACCAGGTCGAGGCGCTCGAGCGGAACATAGAGGCGCGCGTCGTCCGCATAGCGCAGGCGCATGAACTCGCCGCGCGCGCCGCCGTTTTCGATTTGGTGCAATCCCTCGAACTGGCCGATGCCGTGATCCACGTGCACGACGTAATCGCCGGGCTTCAGCTCGGAAAAATCGCTGAAAAAGCTGGCCGTCTTGGGTCGCCGCCGTGGCGCCGCGCCCGCCGGCATCGTTTCAAAAAATCGCCGGTGCCGTAGATCGCCAGGCGAGCGTCCAGGAACACGACGCCATCGGTGAACGGCGCGCGGCACAGCACAACCGCGGGAATACTGCCGGCCGAGGAGTCTTCCGCCAGGCGCGTGCTGGTGGCGTTCTCTTCAATCTCGCCCAGCCGGTAAGGAATTTCGTATTCGTGGCAAAGGTCGACGTACCGTTCGAGCTCGCCAAGATTTCCCGCCGCCAGCAGGACGCGCTCTCCCGCCGCAATGCGCCCGCGCGCTTCGGCCATGAATGCGGGCACGTTGCCGTGAAAGCGCGTACGTGGGTTGCGTTTGAATCGTGCGCGTGTCGATTCCGCGTCGTCGCGCTTCAGGCCCAGATGTTCGAGTTCCAGGCGCGGCGTGAGCGCGAAAGCTGCGCGTCCCAATCGTCGGTGAAAAAATAGGACGGACATGACTTCCAGCGGATTGCTCTTTGCGATTCGAGTTTCTTCCGCGCTCTTCAAAAACGCGCTGGGAGGCTTCTTCGATCGCTTCCGGCTCATCCAGAAGAACGACAGTGTCCTCATGCAAATCGAACAGGGAGTGCGCCCGCGGGGCAATCTTTTCCGCGCCGTCCCCGAATTCCGCTTGCGCCGGCCGAAAACCATTCGCGGATTGCTCCAGGAGCGGCGGAAGCGTCACGCGCTCGATCGGGCGTACCGAGCGCTGCGTGTTCGGGATCAAACTCACGCAGGGATTCGACCGAATCTCCAAACAGTTCCAGACGCACCGGCCGCTCGGCTTCGGCCGGGAAAATATCGACGATTCCTCCGCGAACGGTGAATTGGCCGGGCATTTCCACCATGTCGTGGGATTCGTAGCCCACGCGGCGGAGATGCGCGACCAGGTCGTCGAGCGAGAGTGTATCTTCGCGCGCAAGCGTGCGGGCCTGCTCGCGCGTAGTGAGCCGCGTCGGCGAGCCGCATGCGCAGCCGCGGCAATGGGCGCGACCACCACGCGCGCCTGGCCGGTCGCATATCGCCACAAAGTTACCGCGCGCGTTTCGAGAATTTCCGCATGCGGCAGCGGCGTCCTGCCAGGGCAGCACATCCATGGCCGGCAGGACGGCTACTTCGGTGGCTTCCTGCCCGGCAAGCGCGCGTGTAGAAGAATTGCAACGATGCGGCAAGCGCTTCCGCGCGCGCGCCCGATGCGACCAGGACCACCATGGGGCGGCGCAGTTCCGCGGCAACGATGGCCGCGAGCAAAGCTTTGGCCGTGTTCGGTCAGCCCGGCCAGCCGTTCGCGCGCAGTGCCCTGGCGCAGCGCGGAAATCGCGGACTCCAGCGCGGATTGGCGGCTCACCGACGCCAGAGTTTCCGAAACGGATGGAAGAATCATGATCAGGTTGTGAGTGTCGCCGGGAGTCGCCGGTCGGCCCCGCCGCGGCCTGGCAAGGCCTTGCGGATTTTTTCCACGAAGACTGGTGGTGGAGTATCCCGGCGCGAGCGGAATGGAAACCACGCGCCCGCCCGCGGCCTTCGACTTCCTCGCGCCCGGCCACTTCGCTCCAGCGCCCAGTCCGCGCCCTTTACGAGAATGTTTGGAAGCACGCGGGCAATCAATTCGCGAGGCGTTGGCTCATCGAAAATGGTGACGTAATCCACGGAAGCAAGCGCGGCCAGAACTTCGGCGCGATCCTGCTGCGGCACCAGCGGGCGCTCGGGGCCCTTGTTGCCGCGAACGCTGCGATCGCTATTGACGGCGACGACCAGCAGATCGCCCAGGGCGCGCGCTTCCGCCAGACAGCGCACATGGCCCGGATGCAGCAGATCGAAACAGCCGTTTGTGAACACAACGCTGCGGCCGCCGCGCCTTTCGCGCGCCGCGACCTGAATCAATTCGTCTTGCGAAACAATTTTTCCCATGAACGATGCAGTGCGCGCAAAACTCACCCGCGGCCATCTGCAAAAGCTTCCTCTTCATACTATCATGCGAACGGCTTCTGTGTTCTTTGGCTGAACAGGCTGCGGAAAGAGTTCCAAAACATTTTGTCATTCCGAGCGGAGCGAGGAATCTCTCTTTCTTTTCATTGGCTTAAACCGAAGAGAGATTCCTCGCTCCGCTCGGAATGACAGAATTGACTACTATTTCCACGGTCTGTAGAGTCATCTAACGAGTCAGAGACGCGGGAGGTATTCGTGCGATTGCGCCGGGTGGCATACGCCATTGTCTTTAGTCTGGTAGTGCTGAGCGCAGTTCGCGCGGATGAGATCAAGCTAAAGATCATCGCGTTCAACGATTTTCACGGAAACCTGCAATCCCCTGGAAAATTCAGGGCAAATGCGCAGTCTCCGAACGTGGATGCCGGCGGCGTGGATTTCCTGGCCGGATACATCCATCAATTGAAGAGCGAGAATCCCAACAATGTGGTGGTCTCGGCCGGAGACCTGATCGGCGCAAGCCCGCTGGTTTCCGCCCTGTTTCGTGACCAGGACACCATCGAGGCCATGAACCGGCTGGGATTGGAATTCAACGCCGTGGGCAACCACGAATTCGACAAAGGCCGGCAGGAACTGCTTCGAATGCAATACGGAGGCTGCTTCAAGCCGGATGGAATCAAGTGCGAGGAAAAGGAAGGTGTATCACCTACATTCGAAGGCGCGAAATTCCAATTCCTGGCCGCCAATGTGTTCGATACGTCCACCGGCAAGACGCTGTTTCCGGGCTACGCCGTCAAGACCTACAACGGCGTCAAGGTGGCTTTCATAGGGCTGACCTTGAAACAGACGCCCACCATGGTAGTCCCCAGCGGCGTGGCCGGATTGCGATTTGACGATGAAGCAGATTCCATCAACGGGATTGTGCGCGAACTGCGCAAGCAAGGCATCGAGAGCTTCGTGGTTCTCATCCACCAAGGCGGCAACCAGACGACAAGAGGCACGCCTGACATCAACGCCTGCGAGGGCGGCCTGAGCGGAACTCCCATTGAGGCTATCGTCAACAAGCTCGACGATGCCGTGGACCTGGTCATCTCCGCGCACACGCATCAGCCCTACATCTGCCGGATTGCCAACAGCGCGGGCCGCAAGATCGTGGTCACCAGCGCTGCATCTTACGGCCGCCTGGTCACGGACATCGATGTGACCATCGATACGAAAACGAAGGATGTGACCAGCGTGGCGGCGCGGAACATCGTCGTGGATCGAACGAACGCGGCAGGGATCGTGCCGGACGCAGCGCTTAAGAGCACCGTGGATCGCTATGCCGCTCTTGCGGCCCCCGTCACCAACCGCGAAGTCGGGTCGATCGCGGCGGACATCACAAAAGCGCTCAGCCCTTCCGGCGAAAGCTCGCTGGGCGATCTGATTGCCGACGCGGAGTTGGAAGCCACGCAATCCAGCTCCTCCGGCGGCGCCGTGGTGGCCTTCATGAACGAAGGCGGAATTCGCACGGACATTTATTTCGCGTCGAACGCGCCAGGCGTGCAGGACGGAAGCGTGACCTACGGAAAACTTTTCCCCGTGCAGCCGTTTGGAAACAATCTGGTCACCATGACCCTCACTGGAGCGCAAATTAGAACGCTGCTCAAGGAACAGTTCAGGGGCTGCGCGCTGGATTCTCCTGTAGGCATTGCCTCTCCGCCCCCAACTGACAGAATTCTGCAAGTTTCCGAGGGTTTTACTTACACGTGGAATCCGGGAAGGGCGCTCTGCGACAAGGTCGATGCAAGCACAATCAAGATCAATGGCGCAGTGGTCGATCCCTCGGCGCAATACCGCGTCACGGTGAATAATTTTCTGGCGGACGGCGGCGATCAATTCTATGTGCTGAAAAAAGGGACCAATCTGATTGGCGGCCCGCTGGACTTGGACATGTTGGCGACCTACTTCGCGAAACATCGCTCCGTGGCGCCGGCCGAGCCGCACCGAATCGGCCTCAAACCTTGAAGCAGAGCCGCACAATCTTGTGTCGCGTGCTGCTGGCGATTACCTTGGCGTTTCCGGCGGCTTTTGCCGGCCCGATTCCCGCCCCCGGCGCGAACCGCATTTTTCTTTTCGCCAGCCCCAACACACAGGAGTCACTTAGCGACGAAGAGGCCAAAGCGCGCCTGACCACTTTCCAGCAGATGAATGCCACGGCTGTCGCGGACCGCGCGGCTTGCAGTCTTACGAGCTCGGTTCAGATTGCCAATAGTTTGGGGATCTACGAAGCCTCCTCGGAAAACTCGTTCATCCTGGAATCCGACCTCGACCGGAAAAACTCTGAATATCTGGCCGCGCTTCTGGGGCTTTATTCGCGGCAGGAATTTATTTTGCTATTTCTTGATGATGCCAGCGGCGGCGACCGGCTTTGGATCATCGAGACGCCGCAATCTATGGACACGATTATCGCCACGCTGCGGAAGATGAACCTGACTCCAGTCACCGTGCGAGCGCAGAAGGATCACAACGAGATATGGTTCATCGATCGCGGAGAGAAACGCACAGAAGCCTTGAGGAAATTCACGACAGATGTAAATGGCCGGGCCAGCGTCGAGGCAGGCATCGCGGAAATGCCCGGCAACAATGACCGCGCAACAGCCGTCAATGGGTGGCGGCAGCAAATCCGGGCATTCGAGCAAAGCAACGGTCGCCATCTGTCCGAACAGTTGCCCAGCAAAGGTTGGCGCGGCGCCACCGCAGTCCACACATGCAGCACGGAAATTTCAATTCCCTAAGCACACCCGGCATGCGGAACACGTTCCTACATCCAAACGATTATTGGCGTGTCAGGGTTGCTTGCGCGTAGTCCCCATTGCAGGTGCCTCCTTGGACCCAATAATTGAGCAACAATTGGTCACTAGAATAGAGGGGTGTGCCGGCGCCACCAATTTCAATGCTTCCATTCGTTGTATCGATGGTTCCTGAGATTGAAGTCCCGACCTGGCTCCCAGTGAGGGTGCCGGATGTGAAGCAGGGCGAGTTGGAAAAAAGCGCAGTCCCCGTGAGTATTGGGAATCCATCGAAAGCAGGACCAGTCTCGTATATGGTAGCCAAAATGTTCGCGGTTCGGCCATTCACTGAAGTTACAGTTCCAGTCCATTTACCAGCGACACTTGGAACCAAATGACCAGTCAGTTCCAGCAAAAAATCAGGTTGTGCGCATTCGTATGCTCCAAATGTCGTCCCACCCTGGATTGTGGCAAGATCAGAGGAAAAACCCACCTCAAGATTGAATGTCCCAGGCTCCGTTGAAAATACAGGAAGAGGAGAAATCATCAGACGATTGCCCTGCAATTGCCCGCTAAATGAGAACGTGATTGGTAGTCCTGAAGTGCAAAAATTGGATGTTAGGGTACCAGAAACAGAAGATCCCTCCTGCGACAGATAAGCCACCGAATCTACTTGGATGAATGTCGGGTTCCCATTTGGATCCAAAACAAATGGGTTCGGTTTCTCCGCGCTCATTACCCAGTTGCCTGTAACGGTCGGCGGAGGTGTCAAGCCACAACCACAACAACTCATTGCCATGAGAAGGGCGGCAATTACGAGACTGCAAGAGGTCTTCATGCCGCTGTTGCACCGCCCCCATGAAATGGCATCTGCCATCAATCAGAATTAGGCTTTGGGCCCGTTCTTTCCTCGTGTTGCTGGCGAATATTTCCACTTCTCAAGACGTGAGAATCTTGGGAAAGCAGAGCCAGCGCCTAGCGCCTCTACTTCGCCGGGCTCGTCAATGGCACGCCCTTCTTGACCAGGAAACTCGCAATGACTTTGACGGTGGTCTTGCCGTTGTTGATGCCCTCATGAATCTTATCGGGCTCCACGTAAAGAGAGTCACCGGGATTGTAGGTAGCTGTTGGTTTCCCTTCGCAGTCAAAGGTGAGGGTTCCCTCTTCCACGTAAATCATGACCGAACCGGGGTGCGTGTGCCGCCCTTCCCGCCCGCCAACCGGGATCTCCACTTTGACCAGGTCTTGCTCATAGCCGGGGATAGCCGCATCTTGTTTCAGCAAGATTTTGCGCGTCACGGTCGGCTGCTGCGCGGCCGGAGCGGCCATCAACAGCGCCAAGCTGGAAAACGCAAAAACCAGAACCACTGCTACGCCCTTAATTGAATTCGTCATCATCGATTCTCTTTCCACCCCAAAAAGTCGGCAAGCTCGCTAAGTAGACTCAACGCAACCCACAGCCTGACCGCGCGCATAGCCTACTTCGAGTACCCTGCCTCGTACAACTCAAACTTTGCTCCGCCCGGCGGCAATATAACAAGCCCTCCATCGCTAAAAAGAGGCCTTGAAAGCAAAATGTGCGGGTGTTAGAAACAAGAATATGGAACCTATGAGATCCGTGATCGCTCCGGAGCAGCAAAGGAAGCATCTTTTCTATGAAACCTCGCATTCCCCGTCCCTAGCGGATCTGGTGGGTTACGAGCGGGCCAAGGAAATAATCGATTTCTGTTTCATCGCCAACCCCTATTACCCCACGCCCGAGATGCTCAACGATCTCAAGGAAAACTTCCCCAATCTTATCAAGTCGTATCCCACCAGCAACCCGGCAACCAGCCAAAAGAATCTGGCGGCGGTGCTGCACGTCAATCCGGACAACTTGATTATCGGCAACGGGGCTACCGAACTCATCGTGCTGATCAACACCACGCTGATCGACCGCATTGCCATCCCCGTACCGACCTTCGGTGAGTACATCGAAAAACTCAAGGATCAGCGCGACGCCGAGCTGTATGTGATGAGCCCGGAAGTAAACTACAGGCTACATCCGCCGGATTATCTTGCCTGGGTGCGCCGGCGCGGGCTGAAGGCGCTCGTGGTGATCAACCCCGGCAACCCCACCGGCCAGCTCTTATCGCTCGATGAGATGACCGATTTTTTGCATCGCGCCAAGGACATGGAACTGGTCATCGTCGATGAATCGTTCATCGACTTCGCCGGCGATCCCGTCCCGAGCCTATTGCAGGTGGCCGACCAGTTTTCCAACCTGTTGCTGGTGCGCAGCATGAGCAAGCATTGCGGCGTGCCGGGCCTGCGCCTGGGTTACTGCTACAGCAGCAATCTTTTCGTTTTGAATCGCATGAGGCAATTCATTCCCACCTGGAATGTGAACACGCTGGCGCAGTATTTTCTTTCCTTGTTGCCTTCGACCGACGACGCCTATCAGGAAGCCAGGAGACGGCTGATCGGCGACGTTCGCAAGCTCTACAACGATCTGCGGGCGGTCCCGGGAATCGATGTGTATCCCACTGGGGCCAACTTCATTCTCATCAAGATCAAGCGCGACATGACCGCCACCAAGCTTCAGGGACTTTTATTGAAAGAGCACGGCATGTATGTGCGAGACTGCTCGAACAAGGTTGGCATGGACGATTTTCACATCCGTGTGGCTTCGCAAGGCGCCGAAAAAGATTCCCTGCTGGTTGAGGCGCTGCACATTTTATTCCCATGAAGCGCCCATCCGTTCTGGTCGTTACGCGCAGGACAGTCCGCAAGCATAAGTACATCGATTACGTTGGAGAATATCACCTTGCTCTTCTGATCCGCACAGGCATTCTGCCGGTCATGGTCCCTGTCGTGGAGGGCGCGTTTGCTTGCCTTCCAGAATACATGGCAGACATGAAGGGCCTGCTGCTGGTGGAGGGCGAAGACATTGAACCGAAGCGCTACAAAGCCCGCCCGGAAAATTTCGAATACCTTGAGAAAACCCATGCGCTGAAAGACAAGATCGAGATCAAACTCATCCGCCACGCCTTGCGCAAGAAACTTCCGATCCTGGGAATCTGCCGCGGATCGCAACTCCTGAATATTGTTTGCAGGGGCACTCTTTACGGCGATGTGCAAAAAGAAAAGAAATCCTCCCTCCAGCATATTAACCACGAACATTACGATGCCTACCGGCACCCCATTTCCATCGTTACGGCAAGCCCGCTGGAAAATTGGTACCAGCGAAGAACATTGCAGGTAAACAGTTACCATCACCAAGGGATCCGCAATCTCGCGCGCCGATTCAAGCCGATGGCCTACGCCGAGGATGGGCTCGTGGAGGGCTACTACGATCCGAAAGCCAAATTCGTCGTCGGGCTGCAATTTCATCCCGAGCGAATGCTGGAAGAAGCCGCTGGGAATTTGCGCATCTGGAAGGCATTCGCGTTGGCAGTGCGTGGTGTCGGAAATTCGCCATCCCGCGCTCGGCGATTTTGAATGCTGGAAGAAATTAGCGGTATGGCTTACGGGGCTTCTCGGAATGTGGCAAGCTGATGAAAAACCGCTTTCCGAGAAGCCCGCTCATCCGGACCTATCCGGTCAGGTGGAGTAAGCGGCGCCTGAAGGACGTTCCTCAGGAGCCGCTTGCAGCGTGGGCTGCCGGTTGGCTGGCCATTTGTTCCTTCATCTTCTGTTGTATTTCCTTAGGTGTGGGTTGTGCAATGTGTGTGGCGACCATCCACATGTAACCCTCGGGATCGACAATAGTTCCAGACCGGTCGCCCCAAAACATATCCTTCACCGGTCCCTTGGACGTGGCACCTAGCTTAAGGGCCTTCGCCACCACCTTGTCTACATTTTCCGTCAGCAGATATAAACTCGCCGGCGAGGCGCCGATCGTTTTCGCGGCGCGGGCGCCCATCTGAGGCATTTCCGGACCCAACATTAATGTCGTACCTCGGAGAGTAAGCTCGGCATGGATCGCTTTGCCATCCGGGCCATTCATGATTCCCCGTTTGGTAAATCCGAATGCCTTTTGATAAAAGGCCATTGCCGCTTTCACGTCAGTCACCGTTAGCATTGCTGTTACGGAACCGTATTGCTTCTTATTGAGCGGATCGATCTTTTTATTGGCCATAACGCTCCTTTTGCGAGGTGAGGATTCGAGCAGAAATTCCGAGGAGGTCGTTCATGCTGCACCACCGGCATTCTAAGCCCATCCTCGTTGAAGCGCCAAGCTCTGCGTTGGCCCGTTGACCCCGCGCCTTTTCTCGGGAGTATGCGCGGAAACGATTGCGATCTCGACTACACCTTTTCCCACTGCAATTTGGTTGTGTCCACCGCGGAAGAGGCATACGATTCGCAAACGAGAGGTCCCAATTACGAGATTGCAGGCGGATTCTCACGTTTTTCTGTGGCGATTGATTTTTGTGGAGGAAAATATGAAAAAGACACATTCCAACTCGAAGCTTTCCGAGCACATGTCACGCAGGGATTTGCTTCTGGGCGCGACATCGGGCGTAGCGATTTCACTGGCGGGTGCAGCGCTCCCGGCCTGGAGCGAAACGCCGCAGCCGGGCGCAACCGCCTCCCCGCAGACCAACGCACAGGGCGTAACGAAACGCGCCCTCTCTCCCGCGTCCATGCCTAAGGCATGGTCCTCCGAAGAGTTTCGGCGGCGCTGGCAAAACGTGCGGCAGGGGATGAAGGAGAATCATTTCGATTGCCTGATCGTACCGCAACACAGCACGCAGGCCATGATTCATGACCGGCAAGACGGCGACGCGGACGTGCAATACCTCGTGGGAATTCCCGCGGGATGGGTCATGGTGCCGGCGGAAGGAAAGGTCACCGCGATTTCCAGCCGCGTCGGCTCCCTGCTGGCGGACAAACGGCCCATTCCCGGGCTGGTGCTGACCACGCTGTTTGCGGAAAACGCTCCGGACATCGAAGTGCGTTTCTCGGATGAAGAGGGCCTATGGTCGCCGGCCATTATCGACTACCTGAAAGAAAAGAAATTGGAATCCGCGCGCATCGGCGTGGGATCGCTTGCGAACCTCTTTCGCAATGCGGAAGGCTCGATGATCTATACAACCTACGACCGCGTTCGAAAAGCGTTTCCGCAGGCGCAATTCGAATCGGCCGCGAACATCCTGTGGCGCGTGAAGCTGGTGCACAGCGCCGAGGAGATCGCAGTGCTCGAAAAAGCCACCGAAGTCAGCGAAGCGGGAATGCAGGCCATGCTGGACTCGGCCCGGCCCGGCGCCATTCATCGCGACGTGTGGCTCAAAATGTATGCGGCCATGGTGCAGGCCTCCGGCGAACGCCCCTGGCGATTGAGCATCAGCACGCGAGGCTCGGGCAATGCCAGCTTCGGCTTTCCGCTGGACGACGTGTTTGGCGCGGGACAGATTCTGGGGCAGGAGTGCTCAGGCTCGGTCTTGGGATACGGCTCGCAGGTGAACCACTCCGTGCTGCTGGGTTCTCCAGCGCCCGCGGATTGGGCCGCGGCCGGTCAATACAGCCTCGATCTTTTTCACGAATTGTTGGGCATGGTTGCGCCCGGGAAAAGCGTCAAGGAATTCTGCGACTACTGCGGCGAAAAGCTGAAGGCCCGCGGCGTGGCCCGGCCCGGCGGTGTGCTGATCCATTCCGGAGGCTTGGCCGATCTGCCGCGTTGCGGCCCCGGCCGCATGGAAGGCGGCGACGATCTGCTATTCCAGGCTGGCATGGTGTTTGACTTAAAACCCAGCGTGCCGGTCAAGCAAACTCCAACGCCGGCGGAATTCGGCGATTCCATCGTGGTTACGGAGAAAGGCGCGCGGCGCCTCGGCAAGCGCAAGATGGAGTTGATTACTTTGGGAGCGTAGCCGCGCAACAAACAGGCGAAGGCGCGCATTGCACCCTGCAAGGTCATGAAAAAGTGCTCCCACTTTTTTGTCATTCCGAGCGGAGCGAGGAATCTCTCTGGATTTTACGCGCGTGAAAAGAAAGGGAGATTCCTCGCTCCGCTCGGAATGACAAATTCAATTATTTTTTTTCGCGGCCCGCAAGGACAATTCAATTCCGAGCCGTCAGGAACCGGAGAGGAATTACTTGCGCGGCCTCCGCTGTGGGGCATTCTTTCTTCGCAAATATAGTCAGCTGCTGCCCAGATATCAGGCACGGTCTTTCAGATGGTCGTAGGTGGCGGTCAGCCGCTGGCGCAAATAGTCGGCGCCGCTGATGGGCTGATACTTTGGGCGTAGCGCCGGGCGCGATACAGCTGCGAAGCACTTCGACGCGGGCATCGGGGTTGGGATCGAGAAAGAACGCCACGGAATAGCGATCCTGCACCGGGATGGAGACCCTGTGTGGTGTTGAGACGTAAACGTCGTTCGTCCAGCGCATCAGGCAATCGCCGATATTGCAAACGAACGCTTCGGGAATATGCGGCGCGGCAAGCCAATCGCCGCTGCGCGCGCACACCTGTAGTCCCGCAACGCCGTCCGTGGCCAGAATGGTGAGGTTTCCGTAGTCGGTGTGTGTGCCGGCCCCGCTGTCCGGCGCGCGATCGTGCCGCTGAGGCTGCGGCGGATAATGCAGCATGCGCAGCGTGGCCAAGGGGGCGTCAAGCTTGTCCTCGAAGAAATCCTCCGCGATGCCCAGATCGAGCGCAAAGCCGTGGTGGATGCGGCGGCCCAAATTCCAGCAAGCGTCGTAATAGGCCAGCACGGTTTCGCGCCAGCCGGGAATCGCAGGCCACAGATTTGCGCCGCGAAAGGGTTTGCCGGCCAGCACTTCGGGATCGTCGGCGGCTAGCTCCAGCCCCACGTTGAATGCTTCCTTGAAATCCGACTGGGCGGATTTTTCATTGAGGCGCTCCCCTTCCATCGCAACATAGCCGCGATTGTGAGGCGAGCGCTTGATGGAACATTCTTCCTTGACTGCGGCTGGCAAGGCAAAGAATGCCCGCGAGGCCGCAAACAGGGCGTCGCGCGTCGCCTGCGGTATGCCATGGTTGGTTACGTAGAAGAACCCGATCTCGCGGCAGGCCCGGCCCAATTCGGTGGCCACCCGGGATCGCACGGGAAGTTCGGATGACGCCAGCCCAGAAACATCGATCACCGGAAGCGCGGCCATCTGAAAACCTCCCGAAACGAGAGGCAGGTTCGATCGCGGCGCGCAGCGCCGTTCTCTGAACAGTTCCTGCCTTTGGGAGCCGGATTATACGTTTCGCCTAAAGCCAGGGCAAGACCGCGTTGGATCGCGTTGGATCAATCTTGAGTTACAATCGCGGACTTAAGGGCGTCCGGAAAAAACCGCGCCCTTTTGTCATTCCGAGCGAAGCGAGGAATCTCTCTTTCTTTTTGGGCTTAAATCGAAGAGAGATTCCTCGCTTCGTTCGGAATGACAAAATAATTTGCTTTTTCCGCAATCCGTTATATCCGTTGCCCGCTCGGGCTGAGCGCAAAGTCGTCGGTGGCAAGGAAAGCGGGTTGAGGATTTCATAGCGGAGGAATCATCCATGGACATCGAGAGTCTGGTCAAATCGCTGCCAAAAGCCGAATTGCATTTGCATCTGGAAGGAGCGGTTGCCGCGACAACCGCGATTGAATTGTTGAGAAAGCACGGCCTGGCCACGCAAGAGTTCGAGGCTGCGTCGAAGCTTACGGAATTCCCGGATCTGGGCGTATTTCTCAAGGCCTACGACGTCGTCTGCAGTTCCATTGTTGACGCCGACGATTTCCATCGCGTGACATATGAAATGCTGGCGCGATGTGCCGCGAACGGCGCGCGCTACGTCGAATTTTTCTTTAGCCCACAGGCGCATCTCCCCCATGGCGTGGCTTACTCCACCATGCTGGATGGCATCGTGACCGCGATGCGCGATGCCGCACGCGACCTCGGCGTCCAGTCACGGCTGATTCCGGCCGCCAACCGCGAATTGGGCCCTGAAAAGGGCAATCAATTTCTCGATCTGGTGCTGTCGGACCGGCGCCAGGAGGTAATCGGAATCGGGCTCGATTACAACGAGGTTGGCAATCCGCCTGCTCTGTATGCCGAAGTCTACCACCACGCCAAGAACGCGGGCCTGCGCGTGACGGCCCACGCCGGTGAGAATGGACCTTCCGACAATGTCGAAAAATCGCTGGATTTGCTGGGCTGCGACCGCATCGATCATGGCTACCATGTGGTTGACGATCCGGCGCTGGTGGCCGCATGCCGCGAGCGCGGCGTGTTCTTTACGGTCTGCCCCACGACCACCACGCACACAACCACCTTCCGCGATCTGGCCTCTCCCGACCACGCGATTCACCGCATGCTGAAGGCCGGCCTGAATATTGTCATCAATACCGACGATCCCGCCCTCTTTCACACCAATCTGAACAACGAATATCTGCTGGCCGCTCGAAAACTCGGCTGCACGCCCCCGCAGTTGAAGGAAATATCCCTCAACGGCCTGCGCGCCTCATGGCTCGATGAAAGCACCAAGCGCGCTTGGATTGCCGAATGGAGCGCCGAAATCGACCGGCTGATCCCGGCGGCAACTTCCTAGGCTTCTAATATCGCCAGATCAGAATTTGGCTTGCATTTGTGACGCAGGTCACGGATGCTCACTCCGTTCCAGCGTATGGTCTTTTTCAATATGGGTGGCAACGGAACGGGGTTCCGGTGCGTCTACACTTGCGCTGGGGCTATGCAACGGTGTAAATGAATCACGGCAAAGCGCTCAATCAGGAGGCTGCACGATGTGGGAAGCACTGGAACAAATGCAATGGGTGAAGACTTTCAGCACCACAGGCTGGATGTACGCAAGCGTTTCCGTCATTCATTACCTGACCATGTTTTGGTTTATCGGCTCGCTGGCGGTGGTGGACCTGCGAGTGATGGGCGTGGCGGCCCGCAAACGAAATCTCGCTGAACTTTCCGCGCAGATATTTCCCTGGGCATGGACGGGCATGGTCCTGGCCCTCGTTTCGGGATTTTTCATGTTTACGGCGGACGCCGGAGATTGGGCGCCCGATCCTGTGTTTCACGTGAAGCTGGTGATGATCGTTCTTTCCATCGTGTTTGCGGTTCTGGTGCAGCGCGGCGCGCCGAAATGGGCTGCTTTGCCGGAAATTCCAACCTCGGCAAAGGTCATCGCCGGAATCGCGCTGCTGCTGTGGATACTGACGATTTTGAGCGCGTCGGAAATTCCTGCCATGGAAGGCCTGGGATAAAAGCCTGCCATGCAGCGCTCGTCCGCCGTGGCGGACGAACATGTGCTTGAAATTAAGGCGCCCGCATGAAGGCGGGCGCTACAAAGAAAAGAGGACATCGCCATATGTTCGGACTACTGATGAGCTTCGCAAAATGGCTTGAAGGAACTCCGTGGGGAACCGGAGTCCGCACCTCGCTCTGGGCGTACCCATTCACTCAGTTGATTCATTTCACGGGGCTATCCATTTGGATCGGGACAAATGTCGCGCTGGATTTGCGCCTGCTTGGCGTGGGCAAGAAGCGCGAAACGGCCGCACAGCTTCGCGACGATTTGTTCGCATGGAATTGGATCGGTTTTTGTGTGGTGTTACTTGGCGGATTTCTGCTGTTCTCCTCGACCGCATCGACCTTTCTGGTGAACATCGCGTTCCGCTGGAAGCTGGGCGTTTTCGTTCCGGCGGCATTGCTGTGGCATATCTTCGTGCAATGGAAGGCGCGCGACTGGGGAGCGACCGAGGACACTCCGGGCTTCGCAAAGTTCGCGGGGCTGGCCGAGATTTTGCTGTGGGTATGCGTGATCACCGCAGCAGTGGAAATTCCGAATCACTAAGACCGAGACCATCCTCGGCAGTAACAAATTGCGCGACTAGTTGCTTGCCGGTCGGCGCATCAAGCCGGGGCCAGTCATCTTGAATACGTTTGTGAGGACAAGTCCTGGGCGGAATGCCAGGACGTGGGTTTCCATCGATCGTCCATTCGGAGGCCGCAGTGTCATCATTAACGATATTTCTCAGCCGGTTGATCGGGCTCTATTCCGTTCTTGTCGCCGTGTCGATGGCTTCACACAGAGACGCGACCGTGGAAACCGTGACCGCGCTGGTTCATAATCCACCGGCCGTGCAAATCACGGGCGTGATCACACTGGTTGCCGGCCTGGCCATTGCATTGGGCCATAATGTTTGGTCAGGCAGCGCTCTGGCGATTCTCGTTACTCTCGTTGGTTGGTTTTCGGTGATCAAAGGGCTGGTCCTATTTTTCTTATCGCCTCAGACGCTGGTGAACTTCTTCGAGGGAGCGCACTACGGACAGCTCTTCTTCGTGTACATGGGTATGACATTCATCCTCGGGGCCTACCTGACTTACGGCGGATTTACGGCAGAATCGCGGTAGGACGAAAGAATTCCTGCAAACTCTATGGGTTGTCATCCAGACTGCGCGGATTCCGGATCCGTGCGGCAGCATTTCGGTTTTCTGGTATACTCGCGGCTAGGTCGCGGCTGCGAGCAGTAGTTCCTCGTTCAATCGGGCCTAATTTTCCCCAGCGCCAGGTTTTGTTCCGGGCTCTGCCCTTCTTCATAGAGGCATCAGCATGCGTGATATCGCAATCGTGGGTGGAGGACCGGCCGGCGCCATGTGTGGGGAAAGGCTCTCCCGTTCCGGCTATAACGTCACCATTTATGATGAACACCTGGCCTGGGAAAAGCCCTGCGGCGGCGGCCTCACGCACAAGGCCATTCAAGCCTATCCTTTCCTTCTGAACGGTCCTCACCCCAAAAAACTGATCCGCAGCGTTGAGCTTATTTCCAGCAAGGGACATCGCGCACTGCTGGCGCTTGACCAGCCCATCGTCATCTATTCGAGAACCGTGCTGAACGGCCTTCTGCTGGACCGCGCCGAAGCGGCCGGGTGCCGCGTGGTTCGTTCCCGCGTGAATCATTTGGATACGGCTGGGGAACGCGCCAATTTATCGATCGGCGATTCAAAGGTGGAAGCGGACTTCGTTGTGGTGGCCGCGGGCGCGCGCAATTCACTGCTGCCCGGCACTCGGCCGCTGGCGCGCAACGATCTGGAGATGACGCTGGGCTATTTTGTGCCGGCGCAGGCCGAGGGGATTCGCGTCAAATTCCTGAACCATTTTGAGGGCTATCTCTGGTCCTTTCCGCGCTGCGACCATCTCTCCGTGGGAATTTGCGGCAGCATGTCCAAGCATACCAGCCAGGAACTGCGCCGCCACCTGCACACGTTCATGGACAGCGAAAATATTTCGCGCGAGGGCGCGCGATTTTACAGCCACGTTCTGCCCTCGCCGCAGCAGCAGACACTTTCCTCTCGTCGAGTGGTGGGGCCAAACTGGGCCTTGGTGGGCGATGCCGCCGCCTGGGTCGATCCGATCACCGGCGAGGGCTTGTATTACGCGCTGCGCTCCGGCGAGTTACTTGCGGAATCGCTGATCGCGCAAAAGGCCGCCGAATATCCAGCGCGCATACGCAAGGCATTTTCCACCGACCTGGAATTCGCAACGCGAATTGCTCGGCGCTTCTATCGCGGGCGTTTTCTGGGGGAGCGGTGGCAACGCGCATGATTCAGTTCATCGGCGCAGCCCCACATTTCGCGCGCTGATGGCCGATGTGTTCGCGGGTTCGCAGGACTATTGCAGCCTGAAGCGCCGATTGTGGGCGCAGTGCGGCACGACGCTCACCGAAGTAGTGACAAGCCTCATGAAGAACCAGCCCTCCCTGGCAAAAAATCCGTCAGCCGCCGGGACGGAGAACTGCAATGACCGGAGGGCGTCCGTCCGAAAATCGAACTGGGCATGAAAGCAGCGTGCGAACGCATTGTTCTCCGGAATGGACACTGGCTTATTGGATCCGAGTGGCCCGCCGTGTTTTACCACCCCGGCCATGATCGGAATGATGGAGATCGCCAGTTCGCGCGCTGTCCGCCCGGCTTGCCGCCGGGCATCGTTCACCGTGGGCATCCGCATTGAGGTGGACCATCTCAAGGCAGTGCAGTGGGAGCGACCGCGTTGCGCAAGTCCAAGCTGGTGAAGGTCGATGGCCGTTATCTTATTTTTGAAGTGGAGGCCTGGTCGGGATCATGTGATCGGCCGCGGGCGAGTTGTCCACGCCGTTGTCGAGCACGCTCGATTTACCGACAAAGCCAAGGAAACCGCTCGCGAAAAACGCGCCAGGATAGCCCCTGAATTAAGTGCCTTGAAGAAGCTCGTAGAAGAAGTCTCTACGCTCTGTTGGTGTCCTTCCGTCGCGGAGCAGGATTCTCCTCGGCCTTCGTCGGACAAAATAGGAAAACAAATCACTCCTTCGGCGCTGTCGGCTCGGAATGATTCAAAATAAAAGAATGAAAAAATTAGAATCTCGGCGGTGCGAATACTTCAACTTCAGTCTGTTGAAAGAAATCTATTGTGAGGAATACAGGCTAGTATGCGGAGCGCCGCGCGGCGATTTTGCGCGGCGGAGGCGGAATCACGGCGGCCATCTTGCGAATCATGGCCAGAACCAGGCGTTTGTCGCCGTCGGAAAGAGTGGTGCTGTATTTCTTGATTTCCGAGAGGAAGCGAATTTCGTCCTCGGAAAGTTCGCCCAGCATTTTCTGGGTGTCGCGGTCGCGCGGCGTTTCCGCGCCCGGAAAGAAATCGGCCAGCGCGATTTCCATGGCCTCGGCGATCTTGGCGAGAGTTTCGAGAGACGGCACCGTATGGCCATTCTCAACGCGAGAAAGATAGCAGCGCAAAAGCCCAGTGCGCCGCTCGATATCGCCTTGAGAAAGCCCTCGCTGTCCCCGGTAGCTGCGGATCACTTCTCCGATGTTTACTTTTGGTTTTTCTTTTGGCACGGGATCCACACCTTCCTGACCCGGCGGGTATATTACGCAGCGGGGCAATAGCGCGCAAGTAATTTCTTCTTTCTTGCTGCTATCCGCGCGGCCACGGGGCGGAAGGAATATGTTCATCTTCCATGAACCTTAGTGGCCGGCGCCTGATTCCGAAAATGGCTGCGCGATATGGAAATCCGGAAGCCTCCGGCTCGGCAGATGCGCCTGCCCGCTTTTGGCCATCCCCTGCACAGCCGCGCCCGCAATCTTGCCCCTTGAGCTGCATCTTCAGACTACGCCACGCAAGAAATGATGGGAGGCCATACGGACTTTCGCTGGCTTCGCGGATAGCGCTGCGCACATCCACCCTTGGCACACTTCCATCACGACGATCATTTTATTCCTGGCCAATTCTTGTTACAGTACACCCACTTTGCGCGCCCCCGGCGCCAGGAGGCACCATGACGGCGCTCGACCTCCGGCCCCTCAGCCTTGGTGAACTGCTGGACCGCACGTTTTTTCTTTACCGGCGGCATTTCCTGCTATTCGTGGGCATCGCCGCGATTCCTTATTCCATTTTCTTCGTCGTCCAGCTGATGACCGCCCTTCTTCCCATATTCGCCCGGTCCGCCGCGTCCGGCCAGGCACAGCCTGGGCGAATCGCCGCGGTTGCCGCCGGCGGGGGCCTTTTGCGGTTTGTCGCGATATTCGTTGCAGGCTTGTCGCCTTTCTTTTTTCCGTCGGCGCCACTGTCTTCGCCGTTTCCGAAATTTACAGGGGACATCAGACTTCCATTCATGCGTCTCTTGGCCGACGTTCGCGGCAAGACTGGAACCATTTTTGGCGTGCTGTTTCTTGAGCGGGCTCATCATGATCGCCGGTTTCATTGCGCTAATCATTCCGGGAATTTATTTGATTGCCGCATCTGCGTGGCGACGCCTGCCGCGCTGCTCGAGGACCTTGGCCCGTCCGATTCGATTCGACGGAGTTTTGAACTTACCAAGGACTTTGCCGGCCGAGCCTTCATGATTTACATGCTTTATTTTGCGATGGTCTGGGGCATCATTGCGGTGTTTCAAATGCCTTTCATGTTCTTATGGCTCTGAGCGCCAAGCAAGCGCAACTACTGATTCTGTGGACGGTGCTCATGCAAGTCGGAAACTTCATCGGAAGCTCTCTTGTGGCGCCGGTCAGCACCATCGGCTTCGCGTTGTTCTATTACGATTTGCGCGTTCGCAAGGAAGCCTTCGATCTGCAAATGATGATGCAGGCGATCGGCGCCGATCCCGCGCCTCCGCCGGTTACCGGTGGCGTGCCCTCCATGTTTGGAAGAGATGCGTCCTGAACGATTCGCTTGGTTCGATTCCCTTTGGCCGCGGGCCTGCGGGATTTTCGCGGCAATTTTGCTTGCGTTCTGGTTGTTCCCGGCCGGGAACTGCTCGGGCAGCGGGAGTTTTGGCGGAACCTGCGCCGCAATCTTCGGCTGCACCTGCCTACGACTCACAATCCTTCATCCAGCGAACTTGGGCGGCTGAAGACAGAACTTGAGTCTGCCCAGCCAATCCACGGAAACTCTGCGCGCGTGCCGCGAATCTCTCCCGCAAGCATGGAGTGTCAATGCAGGCGGCCGCCGCTACGATGTGCCCACCGATCTGCTCGCTGTCGCGACTGGTGAAGGCCGAAAGGCAGCCCGAACTTCGCGCACAGCAACTGAGCCAGGCACGCGATTATCTCGATTCGCTGGCCGCGGAAACGGCATCGCTTTCCGGGCAGCCGCCTGAGCAAACGGACTCCGCACGAGCAAAATTGAACGCCATTTTGGCGCGCTCGGAATATGCGCACTCCATGGGCAGAAAGCTGGTGGGGCCGCATCCGCAGGCGCATCAACGAAATTATGTTTCGGCGCGCTGGACCGCATCCTTGGCCGTGTCGGCGGCCAGGCATCCCTCGGCTACGTTTTGCTATGGATCGCCATTTGCGCGGCGGCCGTCCTCATTGCCTACTGGATTTTTCGACGCTGGTTTCGCGCGGCCCGAGGAGAAGAAATGGCCTTGCAAGCTGCGGCTGTCCCTGCGCGGTCCTGGCAGGAGTGGGTGTTCGCCGCGCGCGAAGCCGCCGGCCGCGCCGACTACCGCATGGCCATTCATTGCGCCTATTGGTCGGGCATTGCGCGGCTTCAGGACCTCGGCGCTCTGGCGCCTGACCGCTCCAAGACTCCGCGCGAATATCTTCGCTCGCTCACAAAGGCAGGACCATCGTGCCCGAAACGCTGGCCAAACGGCAGCAGGCGCTTTCCACGCTCACCTCTCGGCTGGAAAGAATCTGGTATGGATACCAGATCGCGACCGAGGCGGACTTCCGCGATTCCCTCACCCAACTGGAGACTCTGGGATGCCATCTACCCTAGACCCGGGCGACCGCAAACTGATGATGATCGCCGGAGTGATCTTGCTTGTGTTGATCGTGGTGACGGTCACCTTCGCGCCTCCTCCGGAAGAAGGAGAAGGCCAGGGCATTCCGACCACCTATTCGACGACCAATAGTGGCGCGCAGGCTGCCTATCTTCTGTTGCAGGAACTGGGATACAAGTCGGAGCGATGGGAAAAGCCTCCTGCCGAATTGCCTTCCAACGCGGAAGGAGAAATTTTGATTCTGGCGGGCCCCACCAATTTTCCGGACGAGAAGGAACGCAGCGCGCTGCTCAGCTTCGTGCGCTCGGGCGGCTGGATCATTTACGCCGGCAATTTTCCGTTTCTATTCCTGGAAACCGGCGCGGTCGAGCCGCCCTCGATCACTCGGATTTCCAGCATGAAGTCCGAGACGTTTCCGGCCATTGCTCCCAGCCCATTTACGCAAAGCGCGGAAAAAATCACCATGGCCGCGAGCAATCGCTGGGTGGCTACCGATGGCGCTCAAGTTCCCTTGTATGGCGAGCCGGAAGAGCCTGTGGTGGTAACCTGGCGGCTCGAAAAAGGGCGCATTCTTTGGTGGGCCGCCCCTACTCCCATCACCAATTCGGGAATTTCGCGCGATGGAAATTTGCCGTTTTTCCTGGGATGTATTCAGGCTGCGCGGCCCGCAGCGAGCCACGAGGAAACGACCGTATTGTGGGATGAATATTTTCACGGCTATCGCGGCTCGCTATGGGACTATTTCAGAAAGACGCCTGTGCCGTGGGCCATTTATCAACTGGCCTTGGTGGCAATTTTGTATTTTGCTGGCGTTTGGCCGGAGAAGCGGGCCGCTTTACGCTCCGGTTACGGTGTCGCGGCTTTCTCCGCTGGAATTTGTGGATACGGTGGGCGACTTGTATCGCCGCGCAAGGGCAGGCTCGGCTGCGGTGCGCGTGGCCTACCAGCGATTCCGCACCCAACTGCTGCGCCGGCTTGCGCTTGCGCCTTCGATTTCCAACACGCAGCTGGACGTGGCGGTTCGCGAACGCCTGGGCTGGAAGCAGCCTGGATTCTTTGACACCTTGCAGCGCGCTGAAAAGGCCCAGCGCGATCACGAAGTGCCCGGCTCCGACGCCCTGAAAATCGTGCAAGCGCTGGAACACTACGAAGTCTTGTTCGGACTCAAGACGCGACCCAACGAGGAGAAACGCTAAGTGGAAAATCTCTCACGCCTCACCACTCACATTCGCACCGAACTTTCGAAGGTAATCGTCGGGCAGCAGGAAGTCATCGATCAGCTTTTGATCGTGCTGGTCTGCGGCGGTCACGCACTGCTGGAAGGCGTCCCGGGACTGGCGAAAACGCTCACGGTCAAAACGCTGGCGCGAATTTGCGGGCTGGGATTTCAGCGCATCCAGTGCACGGCGGACTTGATGCCGGCCGACGTCATTGGAACGAACGTTTTCAATCTGGCCACCAGTGCGTTTTCGCTGCATCGCGGGCCTATCTTCACCGATTTGCTGCTGGTGGACGAAATCAATCGCACCACGGCGCGCACGCAGGCCGCGCTGCTCGAATCGATGGAAGAACGCCAGGCCACCATCGACGGCGTGCGCTATCCGCTGCGGGCCGAATTTCACGGTGTTCGCCACGCAAAATCCCATGGAGTTCGAAGGAACCTATCCGCTTCCCGAGGCGCAACTCGACCGCTTTCTCATGAAAATCCGCATCGACTATCCGAGCGCGGAAGAGGAGGCGGCCATCCTGAATCGCTATGAGAACGTGACCGACGCGCACTTGATCGAGCAATTGCCGCTCGATCCGATCGATCCGGCGATGCTTGCCGCGGCGCGCGCCGAAATCGCGCAGGTTCGCGTGGAGCCGGCACTGTATCAATACATCGTTGCGGTGATTCGCCGAACGCGCGATTGGCCGGCGCTTTCACTTGGCGCGAGTCCGCGCGCGGCCATCGGCCTTTTTTTCGTGGCCCGCGCGCTTGCCGGAATGGAAGGCCGCGATTTTCTGATTCCCGACGACATCAAAGCCGCTGCTCCCGCCGTCCTGCGGCACCGGCTGATGCTCAAGCCAGAAGCCGATCTGGAAGGCGTCACGGCGGATTCCGTGATCGCGGAAGTTTTGTCGGCGGTCGAGGTTCCCAAGTGAGTTCGGGCCCCACATTTATTCCGCCGGTGGCCAGCGCGCGTGCGCATGCGGCGGGCCGGTTCGGAATCGGCTTCGGCACGAGGTTCTTTGTCGGCGCTGCTGATTGGACTGGTTTGGGTTGTGCCGGCCGCGTGGTCGCCGCGGCTTCATCGCCGGGATGTTTGTGTGGGATGGCTTCTTTCTGCTGCTCTGGCTTCAGGATTTGCTGCGACTGCGCGAAGCCCGGCGAACTCGAATTGCAGCGCGTCTGGCATTCCCCGCCCTCGCTTGGCGTGCCCTCCAAAGTGCGCGTGGAATTGCGCAATTATGGCAGGCGCGCCGTCTTCGCGCGCGTGACCGACGAGACTTCGCGTGCGCTGCGCCTCGAGCCTCCCATGGTCGAACTCGCGGCCCCGCGGGCGGAACGACCGGCGCGGAGTACGAAATTTTGCCCGCGCAGCGCGGCGACATGCCCATCGGCAAATTGTTTCTGCGCTACCAGAGCGCGCTGCGCCTCGCCGAGCGCTGGGCCGTGGCGGAAACTTCGGCGACCGTGCGCGTCCTCCCCAATCTGGAGCAAGCCAAGCAGCAGACGCTATATCTGATCCGCACGCGCCAGGTGGACATGGAACGGCGGCGCAGGCGCCTGCGCGGGCTTGGGCCGCGAATTCGAAAGCCTGCGCGAATACCGCACCGGCGATGAAGTCCGCAACATCTGCTGGACGGCCACGGCGCGCCGCTCGAAGACTCATCACGCGCGTGTTTCAGGTGGAGCGCAGCCAGACGGTGTGGATCGTGCTCGACGCGGGCGCCTGCTGCGCGCACAGATTGTACGCGACGGTGCCTCGCTGCGATTGTCCAAGCTCGACTACGCGGTGGACGCCGCGCTGGCGCTGGCGCAGGTGGCCATGCACTCCGGCGATCGCGTGGGCCTGCTCGCCTACGGCCGGGAGATTCAGCAAAATCTAAACGCCGGGCGCGGCGCATCTCATATGCACTCGATTGTCGAGTCGCTGGCGCTGGTGCATCCCGAACCGTACGAAGCCGATCACGGCCGCGCGGCTCACGCGCTGCTCACCGAGCAGCATCGCCGCAGCCTGATCGTGTGGATCACCGACCTCGCCGAAACCGCCGGCACGCCGGACGTGGTGGAATATGCGCTGCAAATGACGCGCCGCCACCTGGTGTTGTTCGCCGCCATGGGCCAGCCGGATTTGAACGAACGCGTCGCGCGGCGCCCCGAATCCGAGGAAGAGATGTTCCGCTACGTTGCGGCCATCGAAATGGTGCAGCGGCGCGAGCTGTTGCTGCGGCGGCTCCGCCAGCGCGGCGTGCTGGCCATGGAACTCATGCCGGGAGCGCTGGCCGCCTCGCTCGTGAACCAGTATCTCGATATCAAGGATCGCAGCCTGATTTAGGTGAAGCGTGACTGGTGACTGGTGACTAGTGACTAGTGACTAGTGACTAGTGACTGGCGACTCCACAGTTGCGACGATGTATTGGGAGTTTTGGGTTGTAATTTGAAAATTCAAATTTGAAATTTGAAATTTGAAATTTGCGATTTGAAATTTGTTCTTGGGCGCGCTTGCCCTCGCTACCGGTCACATTCGCCTGCCATGTTCGATTGCGCATGCTATCCGCGCCGCGTTAATTCCCTTCCAGCGCCTGCCTTTTTCTTCCGCTCGACAAGTACAGGACCAACGCCGTAAACAGCACCGCCGAAAGCAGAAACTTCAATGGCGTGGCGATTTTCACCGGAGAGATAAACGCTTCGATCACGCCGGCGACCACTAGCAGCGGGAGAGTTCCAAGCAATAGTTTTGCCCCTTGATTCCCTGCCTGCCGCAAGGACTCCCGGCGCGGCAAAATTCCCGGAAACAGCAGCCCTCGCGCAATCGCCAGTCCCGCTCCCGCAGCGATAAAAATTGCGGGCAGCTCCAGCGCTCCGTGCGCCGCCACGAAATCCCACAGTTGCAGCGCCATGCCCGCGCGGGCGGTGGCCACGGCCAGCACTCCCATCAACAGCCCATTGGTGATCAGCATCCAGAGCGTGCCCAGGCCCGCGGTGATTCCCGCGGCGAACATCATGAATCCCACGGTGATGTTGTTGGTCATGATTCCGGAAGCGGCCATGGGCTTTACGGCCAGGATGGAGTGCGTCCACATTTCGCGCTTCTCGATGGTTTCAATCATTCCCGGGCCCAGAATCTGGTGCGCGAAACCGGGATCGCGCAGCGTTACCGCCGCGCCTGCAAGTCCTCCGGCGATAAAAACCAGAGCCGAGAGCAACACCAGCGGAAACGTCTGGCGAAAAATGCGCCGGTAAGTTTCCACGTAGAAGCGGACAATGCCGCCCCAGTCCGGGCGCCTGCCCATGTAAATTAAATTGTGCGCGCGCGCCAGCAGTTGATTCAGGTAGGGCGTGAACGGGCGGCTCGTGATATCCTCGCGGACCGTCGCCAGGTCGGAAGCCGTTTGGCGGTACAATAGGCCCAGTTCCTGCAACTCGTCATGGTTGAGGGCCACGACGCCGCGACGCCCCGAGCGATCGACAAGCTGCTCGAGACGCTGCCACTGCTGTTTGCGTTTCGCGAGCCATCGAGTGGAAATCATCTATGTCCTCGATCCCAACAGGTCCATCCGCTTTCGATCCGGCCGCCGGCGAAAAGCTTATCATTGAAACGCCGGAACAGACCTCCATTGAATTTCCGCTGGCGGGCATTGGCAGCCGGTTCATCGCTGTCCTGATCGACTCGCTGATACAGTTCGCCATCCTGCTCGTCCTGGGCTTGATGCTAGTCGGGCTGGGATATGGCTTTCGCAACCAACTTCGTGGCATTCCGCCATCCGTCGGCACATGGATCGTGGCCATTGCCATCTTGTTTTATTTTGTCCTGATGTACGGCTACTACATTCTGTTCGAATCGATCTGGAACGGGCAGACGCCGGGAAAACGCCTGACGCACATCCGCGTAATCAAGGATTCCGGCCAGCCCATCACGGCCATTGACGCCGTGGGCCGCAACCTGCTGCGCATCATTGACCAATTGCCGTTCGGTTACGGAATCGGCGTGATCTGCGCGTGGATCAGCCCGCAAAGTAAGCGCCTGGGCGATTACGTCGCAGGGACAGTAGTGGTTCACGAGAAGCCGTTCGAAACCGTTGCGCCACGGTGGGACGCTCCGGCTCAGGCTTCCACGCATCAGTATGGAGCGAACCGGCTCACGCCCGAGGAATTTGCGCTGGTGGAAACGTTTCTAAGCCGCCGCGGAGCGCTCGAAGCAGGCGTGCGCTATGACATGGCCAGCGGCATCGTGCGGCGCATTGAATCGAAACTCACCATGCCGCCGGAAGGCGGAAAGCCGTCCGCCGAAAAACTCCTCGAGGAGCTTTCCTTCGAGCGGCGCTCCACAGCCGGATACCGCTGAGGCCTCGCACAAATGGCAACCCCGCACATTCGCCGCACGCAAATCATTGAACCCGTGATGCGGCGCATTCCGGAAGGATATTTTCAAATGGGCTGCGACGGCGGCCGCGATGACGAAAAGCCCGCGCATCGTGTGTGGGTCGATGCATTCGACCTCGCGGCCTATCAAACCACGAATGCGGAGTATGCGCGCTTTTTGCAAGACACGCGCCATCCACTGCCTGCGCTCTGGAATGATCCGGAGTTTGCGAATCCCGAACAGCCTGTGGTGGCGGTATCGTGGTTCGAGGCCGTCGCGTATTGCGATTGGCTGAGCCGCGCGAGTGGCAGGCAGTACCGCCTCTCTACAGAAGCCGAGTGGGAGCGCGCCGCAAGAGGCGGCGTGGAGGGCGAGAACTTTCCGTGGGGCAATCGCGCGCCCGAAGAAATTCCCGATTACGCGAGCCGCTGGAAATCAGGCCCCGAGCCGGTGGGATTGTACGCGCCGAATGCCTACGGCCTTTTCAATCTCGGCGACAACGTGCACGAATGGTGCGCGGATTGGTACGACGCCGCCTACTACGCAATTTCTCCCGAGCGCAATCCGCAAGGGCCGCCCCGCAGCGCTCGACGCGCGTCGCGCGGAGGCTCCTGGCGCCACCAGATCAAAGTGACGCGGACTTCCGCGCGTTCCAGCATTCCACCTGAATTGAAATATGCAGACTACGGTTTCCGCGTGGCTGCAAATCTTTGAATTGTTTTCCAGTGGGACTGCTGGTGAAAATCTCTGCAAGTAGCGCGGGCTTCAGCCTGCGGGGGTTGAGCCTTGCGAGGACGAAACTCCGCAGGCTGAAGCCCATGCCACTTAGACCCAAATCTATTTCTGCTCCGGCATCGGTGCGCCCTGCGCCAGAACAACCTTCCAGCTTCCATTTTGTTTGGCGAAGACGCGAAGGAATCGATATTCGCCGCCAAATGCGACGCCCTTGTCGTGGCCGTCTGACGGTTACGTGTTCGGTCAAAACGGCTACGGCACCATTGGCATAAAATTGAACGTGGGTTTCGCGGGCGTTGAGCACCTTGAGTGTGCGGTCCGGCCTCTGCAAGTTTGCGAGTTGCCCGGCCTTGTCCAGCAATTTTCCCTGCGGATTGAGCGCGAAGAAATCGTCGGCCAAAATTTTGTCCAGGAAGGCCACGTCACGATTCTCTTCCGCCTCGATGTAGCGGTTTCGGAAGTCGATGACTTCCTGCGTGGCCTTATCGTTCTTTGCCGCAGGCATCTGTGCGTGGGCCAGCAAAGGCGCTGCAAGCAATACCGCCAGCGCCGCCATTCGTGCGATTTTCATAAAATAAAACCTCTTTTCGGAAGAAGGATGCCCGCCAAAGCGGACCCGCACAACGCCCTTGGATTCTCCCACACCAAGGGTTTCCATGCATCCATCGATTTCCGGGTACTACAGGACAATGTGGGAAATATGCGTTGCCGGACTGATGCTGGCCGAGGCGCGGCGGTGGGACTTAATGTTGTGCGGAGCCGCGGATATCGAACTCTTCGAGTGTGTTGCCATCGATGTCCACGGCTTTCACATGGGCCGTTTTCCCATTGACGCTCACCATGACAAAATTCTCGATGCTGATGACTTTCTGCGTGATGCCTTCCGGCGGTTTACTCACGTCGTAGAGCGGGGCGCCTCCGCCGCCGCTGATAATGTAATGGATTCCGTTCTGCAGATAGTGCTGGTAGTTGTGATCGTGCCCAAACAGCGCGGCGGATACATGAAATTTCTCGAACATCGGCACTAAGGCAGTCATATGCGGATTGTCGCCCTGCCGGCGCGCCACGGCGGTGAACGGTGGATGATGAGCGATCACAAACCGGAAGTCGGCATCCTGATGGGTTGCCAGGTCGTCCTCCAGCCAGCGCGTCTGTTCGGCCCAAAACGCGTCCCTCTCGCGTTGACTCGCCGAGACATTGGCGATGTCGCTGTCAATGACGATGAAGTGGCCGTTTCCCCAATCGAATGAGTAGTACGAAGGATCGTGCTGAAAGAAATCCCGAAAATAGTTTGTGTTGCGCTCATGGTTGCCCAAGGAAGGATAGAAGACGGTTTGCCGGAGCAAGTCCTTTTCAATATCGAAAAAAATCGGCCAAAGAGAATTGTCGTTCCCATCTTCCACCATGTCGCCCGATTGAAGAACGAAATCCGGGATTGGCTGCTTGAGTATTTCGGCCATAACTCGGCGGTGCACATCATGGCGCGTGCGCGTATCGCCATACAGCAAGAATTGGAAAGGCGTGGAGTCGGTAGGCGACGGAGGCGTCTTGAAGGATCCCTTGACCTCGCTACCCGCTATTTCGTATTCGTATCGCGTGTTCGGCTTCAAACCCGCCAAGGTCGTCTTTTCCACCTGGAGAGCGGGCGATGCCACGGAATCCGTGCCGGATTGCGGCCGGAAATCGACTTCGCCGCCATCGACGATCCACACAACCGTGGCGCTTTTCTGCGTAACATTTACAACAAACGGTCCGCCTTCGATTTTCGTGCCGACTGAAAGCGCGGAGATGGCCGCGGGTGGGAGTTTTTCCTTGCTGCTGGCGGTAGCGCGGTTATCCTGGGCAACGAGCGGCAGGCTGACGAGCAGCGAGACAACTAAAGCCGCGTATCTCGGTACGATGTATTTGAGCGCTTTTCTTGGCTGGCAAGAGATGTGCGCACGTTCGGCCGGCTTGTGCCGCGCGAGAGCGCTAGCTTGCATTTGTTCCATTAGGATTCATTTCCAAGCCCGTCATCTTGCCGCTATTCGCGGCGTGAATTTGTGTCCCTCGGCTTTGTAAGCGAGAAGCGGGCCCCCTGGATGGGAACCCGCTTCTTTACCCCTTATTTTTCTCTTTCCGGCGACCACCGGAAGCCCATAGCAACCGTGGGCTGGTAATACTCCCTCTGGATCATGTACTGCGGACTGCCCTGATAGAAGCCGAAGACTTCATTGGTCAAGTTCAATCCGTACATGACAAAAGAGAGTCCGCCTTTCAGCCTGTAGCTTCCTTGTGCATCCACTTGCAGGTGAGAGTAGAAGTAGGTATCGCCGAAAGGCCCGCTATTGCCGCCTGCCGGTGAAGAGCTGGCGTAGGAGTAGATGTTGGCCTGGTTGTAGGAAAGCCCCATGCGAATCGAGAGTCGCCCGCGGTCATACGTCGGGCTGATGTTCCACGTATTGGGGGCATTACGAAGGAGCCGGGGATTGTCCGTGCGTCCTGGCAGGCCATGGGTTCGCGAGGCCGTGTAGCCGTAGTTGGCGGAAAGCCCGAGCCCGCCCATTGGGCCAGGGAGGAATGTGAAATGTTGTAAGAAAGCAACTTCAACTCCGGAGATCCAGGCGCTGCCAGCATTTAATGGCTGTGTGATGATAAATGTTCCCGGTGGCACTATGCCTGGAGCGGGTGTGTAGTTATCTTGGGTGTAGTTCTCCGTGACAATCGGGTCGGACAGCCTCTTATAGAAGAAGCCGCCCTCAATCATTCCGAACGGCTTCAGATCATGCTGCACCAGGATGTCAAAGTTATCACCGGTTTCCGCCTTGAGGTTGGGGTTGCCCAGGGTCGCGGAATTTTTCGGACTGCCGCCACTAATGAGGGTGTACGTAAGCGCCTGTGCGATGTCCTGCGGATCGGGGCGGGACAACCCGCGACCGTAGGCGAAACGGATATCCGTATTGGAGGTCAGCGCGTAGCGCAAGGAAGCGCTCGGAAGAACTTTGAGATAAGAGCCGTTTTGCGTGGCATTGAACGTATTTGTCACCGTATTCCAGGAGACTGTGCGCAAGTCTGTTCCCTCAAAGCGAACTCCCACGATGAAGCGAAAACTGCTGCTGAAATCAATCGTGTTCATTAGGTAGCCGGCCGACACCTTTTCAACCAAATCGTAATTTGCGTAGTCATTCCCCTGTGTAGTAGCGAGGGTGAATGCGGACGGATTGCTATTGAGATAGTTGAGGACTTGCTGGTAATTGGGGTTGTAGCTCAATTTATAGCTGCTTCCGTAGTAGTTGTTGTTGACCAGATCGTTCGGAAACTGACTTAGTAGGACGGATCCAGTGGGAGTATACGTTTCGGAGTAAGTGTCATCGAACTTGTGGGCATTCCGGAATCGTCCCCCAAATTCAATAGTCGAGAGATGCGAACCGATATGGTAACGCTTGGCCATGGAGCCGGAAGCTTGCAGGTTGACCTGCGCGGTCTTCCCTTTGCCGATCTTAATGTTGCTCAGAGCAAACGTGTGCGGGTCGGAAATTTCCGTGAAGCATGCCGCTGTCCACTGGGGAATATAAATATTGGTGGTGGCGGCAGGATCGTATTGGCAGTTGCTCGAGGCCAAAGTGCTGTTGAAGCTTCCCTGCCCGCCAGCAACATTCGTGTCCCTTGACCTGGATGCGGAAATGTCCCAAGCCTCCCACGTCGTGGCCTGGTCGTGCTTGCCGCCAATCACGAAATTAGCGATTGCGATATCAGGGCGTCGGTCCTGTGTGCTGAATGACGGAGTGCCGCCGCCGGGCGAAAGAACGTTGGCGCCCGAGTTGTCGTTGATGGAATAGACCCAGCGGTCGCCGTAGTTCTTAAAATCGGAATAAAAGCCGTGGGCGTAAATGCTGGAATCCTCACCCAGCTTGTAATCCGTGCTGCCGGCAAGGCCCCAGCGCGTGCGGTAGTACCGGTATTCGCGAATGTCCATGGCGTCTTTCCAAAGTACCGGGCCGCTGGCGGTCGTGTTGATGTCGGACACGGGTTCAATGTCATCAATGCCGCGGCCGCTCCAGTCGTAGGTACCGCCGAAAAGAATTCCCAATCGCTTCTGTGACCCAAAGCGCTGGCCGACAGTGCCGGCGGTCTCCACCTGTGGACGTCCGCCCAGAATGGGCATATAGCCGCCCATGCCGCTAAGCGATACGGTGGGACGTTCCGTAGCCGTCTTTGTTACCAGATTGACGGATCCTCCGATGCCGTCCCCATCCATGTTGGCCTGCAAAGTCTTGTTGATTTGCACGGCGCCGACGAGGTCAGCGGGAATCGAGTCAAACTTGATCTGGCGAACGCCGGATTCCGGCGACGGTATGTTCACACCATCAATGGTGGTGTTGGTGAGGCGCGGCTCGGTGCCGCGAATTTGCACGTACTTGCCTTCGCCTTCGTCCCGCTCCAGAGTAACGCTTGGCAACCGGCCAAGCGCATCGGCCATGTTGGCATTCGGCAAGCTGCGAATCACTTCCGCGGGCAGAATTTGCACGATGTTGTCGGCCGTGCGTTCCACGTTGATTGCCTCGGCCTCGGCGGACGGGCGTTCGGCAGTGACAACCACCGAATCGCTTGCTGCCTGAAGAGTCAGCTTGGCATCCACGCTCGCCGTTTGCCCTGCGACCACATCAACTGTCTTCGTGAACGACGCAAAGCCAACGTAGGTAATCGTGACCGTATGGCTTCCAGTGCTCAAGCCATTGATAAAGAACCGGCCTTGCACATCGGAAACGACATTCGTTCCATCCGGCTCCAGGGAAACCTGCGCTCCCACCAGCACTCCGCCGGAGCTGTCCGTAATATTCCCGGCAATTGCGCCCAGGCGGTCTTGCGCGCCGGCTGTGACAGGCCCGAACGCACAGTACAGCAAAACCAAGAACAACACTGAAAATAATGTCTTTCGCACGCCTTCCCTCCAGATTAATACGTGCGTAAGACTGGCAGGGGGATGTTAATGCGATGTAACAGAATTATTTACTGCCAATAAATACCTAAATGTAATTGGATTGGAGGGTGCAGGTTTCTTTAGGAAAGCCACGGCGCTGCATCGACGTTGTGCGAACTGCTGAATCATGCAACTGCGAAGCGGCTGGGTATCGATCCGTCAAATTCCTGTCCCACAGGAATTTTTTCTCAACTGAGGCCGCAATGTGCTGCTTCTTAATTCCGAAGCACAATCAGGAAAATAAAAAATTGGTGCCGGAGGAGGGAGTCGAACCCATACGGCCTTGCGACCAACGGATTTTGAGTGCAATGCGTGTAATCGTAACTAGCTTGTGTTTCAGAGTGTTAGTAACACTCACTGTAAAACTGTGCAAGTAAATGTGTAAGTCTCCCGGCCTCATCGCACTGGCGCAAGGTATCAAATAATTGCAATTTGCGGAAGGAAATTTACAATGTCCCCCCTTCCCTCGCCTCTCCGCTGCTCACAAAGATGCGCTTCGTCTGTGTCTGGGGCGTTTCATGGGGTGGAAATCGTTCCGTCGAGGATGTATGACCGCCTCCCTCGCCGCGGGCCCCAGGAATTTATTTTCATGGAGGACCGACCATGAGCCTGACGTCAGACCGGATGCATTGCCGAGCTATCGTTTGTCTTTTTTGCGGAACTCATACTCCTCTTCCCCCAAACCGATCTTCCGACGACGTAACTCGTCATCCGTGACAGTGGACTTATGGGAAACGATTTCTGTTCGATAGAGGGACGCTATCTACAACACTCTAACAAAATCCGTCAAGGCGGCATTGAACTTCTGCGGCTGTTCGTAGAAGAGAATGTGACCAGCATCCTCAAACGGGATGAATGTCCCCTGCGGCACTTGGTTGGCAATGGCTTTGCCCATGGCGATTCCGTTGCAGAAGACGCCCGAGTTGGCAGCAAAGACAACGACCGGCACTTTTATTGCCGGGAGTGATTTGGCGTAATCGCTCAATCATGAAATCGGAGTACACCGCCTCCGCAATCCATATTGGCGTTTTCATGAGCTCCGCTACCACCCAATCCATGTCCGCATCTGAAGGCTTTTGCTTAAACATTCTGGTCGTGAATGCGATGGCAAATTTCCTGGGGTCGGCTGTGTAATCAGCAAGCGTCGCATTCATACCGTCATAGTTGTAGTTTCTCAAGACGTGACTGTTCCAGTACGCCGGGCTGAACGGAAAAGGGGCAGCATCCACGAGTCCTAGGGCTTTGAGGCGAGCTATCTCTGCCATACTGCTGGTAATATGAAAGGACTACCGGCCCACCCAGGGACCACCCCACTAGTACAGTTTCTTGCAGCCCCAGGTGCTCGATGACCTCCCGAACATCGCGCGCATACTGTCCGATGGTGTGGCCTGTCAGAGCCTTCGAGGAGTTCCCATGGCCCCGGAGGTCAAGGGTCACAACCCTGAACGCGTTTGCGAGTTCGGGTACATTCTTCTGCCAGAATTTGGACGAGCACATCCAGCCGTGGACGAGTAGGATGGGCTGCCCTTCTCCCTGATCCTGGTAGTAGATCTTCGCCCCGTCTCGTGTTTCCAGATAATCTGCTGCATTCATTGGAGGGGAAACATCCATTCCTTCGGGTGCTTCGCTGGACCTGCGCCTATGCCCAAAGCTGCGAAAAATCGTGGCGTGCGAGCTCTATCGGCAGTGCTCAGCAACTGTGGCCGTCAACAAGCGAAACTTCAGCACAACAGTTCTGTATAACAAATATGGTCGTCAAGGTCATTGTGACGCCCGAGGCGTCAGTCCGTTTCCTGACGCCTAATCCTGAGCTCTGGGAGAGAGGCCTAGACCCATTTCCGATGCCGCCACAGTAAGAGGCTGAGTCGCTGGTCTTGAGCGGCGCCATGCCCATAGCTGTGGATGCCCGACGTCATAGATGGCCGCGCAATTCGCAAAGGTTACGCGCAAAATGCCAACCATTTTCCCGAATCAAAGACGTGAAAAAAAGCCGGAGTCATGTTGGTCGGATCGATTCTCATCTTCCTCCTGGAAGGTGCAACTGCCCGTGGAAACTCGCTGAGTCGGAGCCAAATTGTCCGTACTAGTGCCATCGTGTTTGGCCATAGTGTAAATGGTATTCCCGTTGGAGCTTTCGAGGAAATCGTACGTCCGCACATAGCCGGAGGCCGGGCTCAGGAATCAAAAGCTGCCGTGGCCTGTTGAATCAACGGAGTAAGAGCCTGGTGTCAATTTCCCATTCGTTGAACTCCAAGTACCGTTGACGTTAGCGTCGTAATCCATCGTCAGTGCGCCACTCCCATTAAAGTGGACAGATGCCAGGATAGCTGGCTGGCCCGAGACTGCTGCTGGTCGCTGATGGTTGTGGGATACTTGAACTCCTGCCAGATACAAGTGCCTTTGAGATTGGGAACCGAAGATGCCCTCGCTCTTGTGATACGCAGTCCGAGTGGTAACAACGCAGCAGTTAGCACACCCAGGCTGAGATAGATTATCCTCCGCATGTCAGTTCCTCCTTTGAATTCGTGATTACCCAGAATTACGCTGAGATTACTTCCGTTCTCGGTTCCTATACCGTTCATCTAAACACGCCCGGAATCCGCCAGCGATGAACGTTGACTTGTCGCACCAAACTGCAACGGGGTAGTAGTCACCCATCACCTGCTGGGCGCATTGCCCCGCCGTGTCCACGGGGTCTCGCTCTGGAAGGGTCGGGAAGTTAAAGTCAAACGTGCAGCGACCCGGATCAATGGCTTTTTGGATGGAATAGGGGAAATTGCTCGCGGGCAGCATATTTCGGAAGAAAATTAGCTTAGGATACTGCTCATCGCCCCACGGGAGCCAGTTAGTATCAGGCTTTAGCCAGTCTGGGCGCAGCAGATCGTCCGATATAACAAGCGTATAATAGTCGTCTTCAAGCTCGGTTGTCAGATCAGCTATGCAACCCACTACCGGCACCGGTATCGCAAGGTCGTTATTACATATCGACCAAAACCGCATATCGACGTTCGGCCGAGAATTCTGCCCTCGCTCCCCGATCGGTATGCCGTCAGGGGTACTTGGAGCCTTGCCATGTATGACGATGATCCGCCCGGGCTGGTACTGATCCCCCGGGAACATGCCTATATATTTGTTGTTTGGATTCGGCATTAGAACCGGCGGCGGGACTGTCGGCGGCGCGAACCACAGCCGGTCTGAAGACGGCGCGCCCTCGTTCCCAATTATGTCGAGTCCTGGTGGAAAGAGAAATTGGAAAAAAGCACTGACGTCTGTCAGCTTGTTGATCGGTGAGCATGGCTGCAATACCTGACTTGCTCCATTTCCCGTCACGGATATGGTGGGCAGCGGCACGCCGCCCGTCAGGCTTTGACCGCTCAGGGATGGATCTGCGTCCGGTTCGTACAGTCGCAGCATTACCCAGGCAAACTCCGAGGAAAACCCAATTGTATTCCCCGACGTCTGGCCGCCGCGCGAAATTACGACCGTATATGTGCCGTTGCCGGCGCGGGGTTTGACGAACGGGTTATTGCTGCCCGAATCAGGGACGATTTGGGCATCATAGATATTGCTTGCGGCATCGACAACCATTTTTGCACTATTTGTGTCATAAGCTGTGAAAGAAAAATACCGGGCATTGGGATAGGTGCCCTTGATTGTCATCGTGTCGTAATTGTCAAAAGGCATGACCCAATATCGGGCGAGTTGTTCAGGTCCCAACATGTTGCCAAACCCCTCGGGCGACAATTCGATGGGCCATGCACAGCCTCGATTATTCTGGGCACGAAGAATATCGGAATGGAACAGGAACGCGAGAGCCATAAGAGCGGCGAGAGTACCGGGCCGGATGAGCACCTTCATTGTTTTCTCCCTTTCTCATCTGGAATTCCCAGAGATGTCAAATTTGTAACCAACGGAATTGAATCAAAGATCAATTCGCTTCCGTGGCGGGGAGCTGGAAGCAAGTTGCGCTGAGTTATTTCATCGATAAACTTACGTGCCAATTACCGTTTAATGATATTTAGTCACATACGTTCTAGTCCCATAGTATCTGATTCAATCTTGCTGCGATGAACGACATTCGCCTTTTTATAATGAACTGAAGTCACAATCAGTGATCAGGATCACTTGCCTGAGTGATTTGACCGTGCCATATACGTCGAACAAAACGCGACTGAGCGTCGCGCGGCACCGAGCATGTCCCGAAAACAGTTGGCGGATGGCTCCACATGCACGCCAGCGCAGAAGGGTTGAGGGCACAAGGAGCATTGGCGTGAGCCGCCTAAAGAAAAGTTGTCTTTCCGCAATCAATAAAACGAGTTTGATAACTCCCGATATCGGCTTCCCGGAATGCGACTTCTTAGCTGAACACCTATTTAGCCGACTTCAGGAACCCCATTATAGGGAGTAGGTCTGCAATGGCGGCCCGCCCACACGTGGAACACTCTCTTTAAGAAACTGAGAGGGGCGGTGGATTTCCGCCCCTTGTCTGTTAATAGCCCGTCGGTTCTTAAGCTGCTGCTGCAGCAATCTTGTGGGAGGTGGAATTAGAAACGTTATAGGTTTCCAGCACGGGTGTCCCCTCAATCACGTTCGCAAGGATTTTCACCAGGCGGGGATAGATTTCACGGCCGCATGCGTCCGCGCTTTCCGCCCCGTCCCATAAAGTGATCACGAAGGCCTCTGTTCCAGATGGTGAAACGAGGGCAATTAGGTCCCGGAACCCTTTCAGTTTTCGAATGGCTGGGATGACTTCCTTTTCCTCTTTTTCGGTAAATTCAACGACGCTGCTCGGCTTCAGATGTATAGAGAATCTGCGTGCAAACATTTGGACCTCCTTGGCATTTGTCATGGCAAAGGGTAATTGAGATCACGGTTGCCAGTCCGAGAACTCCCTTGGTTCGATAAGCGAGAGGTTGCGCCTTGTTTACCGCAAATACCGTGAGGCAAATCACAGCGAACGAGAAAGTCCTCATGTTTGCTCGAGACGAGAATGTCGCAGGATAAACGTATCACCCTCGGCGCACTGCCGCGAACTGAAGCGAGTCGTTGTCCAACTCCATGATCTACGTCGCAGTGCCGTTCGCAAAATGGTTCGGGCCGGCGCGTCGGACTCCGTAGCGATGAAAATTTCCGGCCGCCAGACGCGTTCTTTGTTCGATCATTACACCATCACGGACGAAAAAGACATCGCTCCCGCGACCCAGACTTTGGAGGTCTGGCCAAAGTTTAGCCAACGTACAACAAAAGTAGAGCAACCTGGGGAGTCGGCGCCGGGACCGCTGACGCCGCTAACACGATGAAAACATTTGGTGCCGGAGGAGGGAGTCGAACCCACACGGCCTTGCGACCAACGGATTTTGAGTGCAATACGTCTGATTATAAGTGATTGATACACCGATTGTTATTTTCTGGCAGCGTGAAACTGTGTAAGTAAATGTGTAAGTTCTGAAAATCATCGGGCCATGCAAAAGAGATTCTTCTCTACCGTTCTGAGGCCTATCCCTATATCAATATCAGGATCCGAAGCGTAGCGTGGGGCTTATTAGCGCCTTCCCCGTCTCCTCCTTTTTTGCTTCGTCGTCTCCTACGACCAGGGCGTGAAAAAGGCAGGCCGGTGGCTCTCTGTTTACTTGTAGCATTTCAGGAGATTTTGTAAAGGGTCAGAGGCTGAGTTGCGTTGGCGGACCCGGAAGCGGTGGAAGTTTCGGCGCGGCAGAGCAAGCGGGCAGGTCCCGAAAATTTGCAGGGCGGGGCGCGGGGGATTTTTCAGGTGCCTGTGTAGAGCTGTCAGACTTGTTGCGCAGTTAGCACGACGTTATAGATGCGCATTCGTCTGTCTTTCCGATCTTGTTGCTGAAGCCGCATTATCGAGACGGTTTTTTAAACTGGTCTTGTTGAGAGTGGCTCCGTCTATAGAAGCAGACACTTCTCGACGGTGGAGTTTCTCAACTAGTACCGGTAATCAGGGTACTTAGATATTTACCTAATTGTAGTTGACGGTTTATTTAAAGAGAGCACATAATCTGTCGTCCCCGAAAGCTCCTAACCCAAAGCAACCAAGCCGGGTTTTGTACCAACGCGCGTGAAAGAGCATGGCAGAGCGCATGGCATTTCACTCGGACAAGGAGAAAAACGAAAATGTTAATCAGAAGATTAACTATCCTTCTCTCGCTATTGGCGGTCGTCCTCACGGTGGGCGTAAAAACGATGCGGGCTGCCGGGGCATGGTACGTCAATGCTACGACCGGAAACGATGGATATAGCTGTCTTTCCACCAGCAGTCCTTGCAAGACCATTACGGGTGCAGTTACCAAAGCGTCCTCGGGAGACACGATCAATGTGGCGGCAGGGACCTACGTCGAGAACGTGAACGTGAGCAAGTCCCTGACAATTATCGGCGCGGGGCAGGCGGGGCCGGACGCGACAATCGTCGAGCCGTCCATTTCGGACCCGACGGGTTTCACTTCAGCGGGAAGCGCATTTAACTTCAATTCCACCGTGTTCCTGATTCAGGCGAGCAACGTGACAATCTCGAACCTGACGATCAACGGCGACAACCCAGGGATAACCAGTGGCGTCACATGCGGTAGCAACATGATAAGCAATGGAGGTGACGCGGACGGCTGGTGCGCCACCGTTGACTTCGACGCCGGCAGCGGGATCTTTACCGATCAAACTATAACCAGCCCAATTCTCGGCCTGACTGTGCATGACGTGACCATCAAGAACGTCTACTACTGGGCCATGGGAACTTATTCCGTTAACGGCACATTCAACTTCTACGACAACACAGTGGAGAGGGGCGCCGATTACTCCTACGGGATATTCGAATCAGAGGCGTCGGGAACGATTTCGAATAATACGATTTCGTGGGTTGAAAGTGCCATTCAGACCAACTGGACTCAGACGGGCTTGCAGATAACGGGCAACACTATCTCGCACTCCAATTGGGGCATAACTGACGGAAACACAGGAAGTAACGGGTCTACCGACACCATCTCCGGCAATTCGGTCAACAACTGTTGGGGCGTGTCATTCTTCGCTTCAGGCGATAGTGCATTAGGCATCTTTGTATTCGCCCCATTCGGACCAGTGTCCGTCTCGAGCAACACCGTCTCTGGCTGCTGGACCGGCTTGGCGAGTTTCGCGAGCAATGGCACTTCCGCCCCCCTTGTCACGTTCTCGGGCAACACAGTCAACGGCCAGAACGCGGTCAACAGCATTGGCGCGCTCATTACCACCGACAAAGATGGGTATGGCTGTCAAGCCACCAACGCTGCCTTTAGCAACAACCTTATCGAGAACAACAGCACGAGCTTCTACACGGATGAGACCAACCTCAATAATTGGTCTGGCGCCAATGACTGCTCTTTGCCCGGCGGCCTCACGATGTCGGCAAACTTCAACAGTATCACCAACATATGGCAGAGCAACGCGCTGAATACCATCGACGCGACTCACAACTATTGGGGCGCTGCCTCGGGCCCGACAACAGCTCAGATCTCCGGAGCCACCGACGTCACGGTCTTCCCATGGATCACTGCGTACACGAATGACCCCGCGCACCGAGGCCAGCCGGGATTCTGGCCCATCAAAGTAAGCCTGGCTAAAATGAATCAAGCCCCGCTGACCGTGAACGTAACGTCTCCCGCCACGTATAACACGACGCAGACATTGACCACGTCCGGCGGCAGCGGGACGGGGGCGGTAACCTATAGCGTGGATCACTCGACCGCTTGCTCGGTCAGGGGAAACCAACTCCAGATCACCCGCGGCACCGGCACATGTTCAGTCACGGCCACCAAGGCCGCCGACTCAAACTACAATCAGGCAACCTCCAGTCCGGTGAGCGTCACGGTTCAAAAGGCGACGACAACGATAAGCATCAAGAACATTCCGACCAATGCCAAGGAAGGTAAGAGTTTTACGCCGACGTATAACTACATTGGTGACGGAACTCCCTCGGTGACATCGAGCACGCTCGGCACCTGCACGGTGTCCAAAACTGCCGTCAAGTTTATAAATACCGGCACGTGCACATTGACGCCAGCGGCCACTGCGGGCACGAACTATGCGGCCGTGACCGGGAGCCCTCAATCGTTCACGATCGCGGACTAGACCAGCATTAGCGTCCAGGGGGGGAGCTTCGGCTCCCCCTCTTCCATCGCGCACACACCTGTGCCTTGATCTCGACGTGTGAATTAACATCCAATTGCCCGCTTTTTTTCGTAAAATATTCATCCTCCAAATGCGGCTTGTGCCAATGATCGATTCAAGCGGCGTGGCGGCACTGGAAAAATTTATCCATCGTTGCTACAAGCTGGGAACCAAGGTGTCCCGTCTTTTCCCGCAAAAGCGATCGAGGAAATATGGTGCGGGCGGAGGGAGTCGAACCCACACAGCCAGCGGATTTATTTACCTCTACGGCTTTCGCCGCCCACTCCGAAAAGCGCCCTGGGGCGCTTTCGTCAAGGTTTGGGGTCCGGACTATCCCTTCACCGTGCCCTGGACATCGGGGGTAGGTGCTGCCCGTCTAGTCTCTACACCTTCCCGAAGCAACGCTTCAGGCTTGGCTCGGGATTGCCATTGCAGGTATCCCCCGACTTTGAGCAGTTCTGCACCGCCGGTTTCCCGGCGAGCACTCAAGTATTGTCTGAGTCTGCCGCGTCTGGCATTCCGTATCGGAATCCAACGCACAAGGAAAGAAGTGTTTGGTGCCGGAGGAGGGAGTCGAACCCACACGGCCTTGCGACCAACGGATTTTGAGTGCAATACGTGTGTTCGTAACTATCTTTTGCTTCAGCGCGTTAATTACTGGAACAGTGAAACTGCGTAAGTAAATGTGCAAGGATTCTGCCCTTTTTAAATCTATAGTCTTGAGCTCGATCCAGCGGGCCAATAGCAGGTCGTTCAGGATCACGTCAAAACAGCCGTCTTAAATTGAGAGCTTCGCGATTCCTTACCCTTCAGAGTTCTCCGGTGAGAAGCTGCGCGCGACCTAGCCCAAGAGACCAGTCTTCGTCTGTGCTGGTGACGATGTTCATCATGACATCAGACGGCGCGATGCTGCATTGCTTTTCAAGCTCCTCCGCCATGCGTTTGTAGAACTTTACCTTCATCTCCCGGCTCCGGGGCCGCGTCGTGATCTGGATCATCACAAAGTTTTGAGTACGGGGAATGTTAAGACCGGCGTCCTCCATAAGCATACGTGGAGGCCGGTGCTCATTGACGATCTGGTAGCGATCCCGCACTGGCACCTTGAATACCTCCACCAGGACGCTGTGTGCGGTATCGAGCAACTTTTTCAGCTCCTTATCGCTGCGGCCTTCATACAGGTCAATTCGTACTAAAGGCATATGGTCCTCGCTGGACATCAAGAGTTTTTTCTACCGCGTGGGCGAAGGCGAGCGATAGGCTTCCACTCGCTGTTGCGCCACACATCTGGGGCCGCGTGATCAAACCTCAAAAGTGTGCCGTTGACGTCGCGGCCAGTTGCTCGTCAAGAGCTGGCGCGGTAGGCTCCAACGGCGAACGTTTCAGCTTTCCCCTGCTTTCGAAGATATTCGTCCTCCGGATAGGGGAGAACTCAACGCATTCAGGGTGTTCTCAAGCTTGACAATATCACAAACGGACTTATCGGGACTTGGAACGTGCATCGTGGTGTAGCCCACACCTGATGTGACCAGCCCGAGCCGCGCGAAGTTGATCGTCTTACCGCACCAACTGATCGCTTCAGTACAACGTCCCGCCTATGTAACGGCCGATAACCATCCAAGAAAGTAAGCCGTTGACCGGACGAATGGCCCAGAAATCGAAATCGGAGAACACGCGATCACCGGCGGCATTAAGAGTCGTGGAACCGGTGACGCCCGTATACGAATTGGCAGCCGCGACAAATGCTGCTTTGAGCGCAGCAAAGTTCTTGCCGGCTTGAGATTGTTGCAGGGCGCGGTATGTGAGAAAGAGGGCATCGTAAGCCGCGAGTGCAAATGCGTCGGGAGCGACGCCGCTGACGTGCTGTATTTCTGTCGCGAGCGGCTGCCAAGCACTCTGATTGGCTGGATCGAGGCCGAATAGCGGGTTGGGGTAACCCACCCTAGCCGCGAAGGCGGCACCGAACGGAGCGGAAAGCAACGCGGAGCTATTGGCCATTCCGTCGCTGCCATACCAGGTGCTGGTATTCAGCACCGCATCAGTGGAAGCCATTTCAAAGATGTCCACGACCTTATCGAAAGCAGCCAGGTAAACCGCCACTGTGGATGGATCCGCACTGGCGCGAGCGTACGCCACCTCCCTGCTAACGACTGCTATCGCAGCCGTGAAGTCGGTCGTGGCCGGATCGTAACGATAACCATCGGCGACAGACCCGCCACGCGCGATGAAGGCAGCACGCACAGAGTCGTGCAGGCCATCATTGCCGGCATCGCCGCGCCAGAATGGCACGAGGGTGCGGATGCCATCGTGCCACACCAAGGCAACGATCGCCTGCGCTTCGTGCGTATCGTCCGGACAGAGGCGAAAAACGTTATCCCCTGCAATGGCCAGCGACGACGCGGTGCTGCCTTGGCTGATCAGCAGGATGCCATGCGCATTTGCGTAGGGCCTCAGTAGCGCCAGTTCGGCACTCGACTGAGGCCCGATGACGACCGTTACGCCTTTCTGGGCTAACCCCTTCAATGCTTCCAACGCCAGTTCCGGAACGAGCTGGGTGTCTCGCACAAAGAGCTCGATCCGATACCCAGCATGCGCGGCGTCGGATTGTGCATTGATCTTTGCCGCGCCGATCTCCAACGCCACCTGGGTATTCCTGCCCAGCGTGGACCACAATCCAGTCAGTGAAACGAGTACGCCAATACGCAACTTTTTTTGGGCATAAAGATTGCTTGCCGTGGCCGTGCTGCAAGCAAGTACCAATACCAATCCACAACTAGTGCAGAAACGGATGCAGCGGTTCATATGCGCCTCCAGCTGTCGTGGTCTTTGGATTGGGCTTTGGGCCCATCCCGGGGGCTACTGTCCGTGCGAGATGACAAGTCTTTCAACGTACGTGCTTCCCCAAAGGGACTCCCTCGCGCATGTTGATTGCCGCCGGAGTTTTTGGCGCTGGCTGAGTTGCGCAGCCAGTTGCTCGTCAAGAGCTGCCGCAGTGGGCCCCGACGGCGGGCGTTTCCGTTTTCCCCTGATTTCTAAGATACTGGTCCTCTCCCCGAATCCAGTCTTCCCGGGCGGGGGAGAAGAAAATGGCCCACACGGTGTCTTCCAGGGCGGCGACCGAATGGGGCACGTTCGGCGGGACCACGAGAACTTCGCCGGCGTTGACTACAACTTCGCGGTCGTCGAAGACGTACTTCACCGCGCCAGAAACGATCGAAGAATACTCTTCGCTGACGTGGGAATGGCGCGGTATCGCGCCGCCGCGCTTGAAAAACAATTGGGCCAAGGTTGCTTTCTCTCCGAAGACCGCTTGGCGCGACAGAGAATCGCTCAACTTTTCCACTTCCTTCGTCTTCCATGAAATTTTCTGAATTTCGCTCATATATTCCTCCTTGGCTTTTGGAATGCCTGAAGCCGACATGGCGTCGTCTGCTCAGACGTTCGTTAGAACGCAGCATCCACTTACTATTACTATTCCAAGTAGACACCCGAGCCGACGACATAAGTATCGTGACCTGATTGGACCTTCCGCACGTAAGTCTGCTTGCGCGCAGGCGTATTCTGTCCGGGCTTCCACCAGTAGTAGTCCACCCAGGCGCTCCCATCTTTCATGGCAGCGGCGATGTTCTCCTTGACCACCGCCTTCCCCTTCACATCCCTCAGGTCCATGAGGTTCTTCCCTTCGAAGCTGGGTTGGGCTGGATTCACTAACTCGGTGCCGTCGGTGGTGTGGACGAACACATATGTGTCCATAAAGACGAAGGGGCCTGTCTTGTCACGCAACCGGCTAAAGGCTTCCTTCCCCTGCTCCGCGACAAGGGCAGCGGCACGATCCACCACATCCTCGATGAAGGCCTTGTCCATCTGCATGTTGTAGATCCCGCAGCCGATGACATATTGCTTCCCGGAAAGAAAAGTCACCCGCTTCACGAATGTGGACTTCCACGTCGGGAATATATCCCCGGGCTCGGGGTACATGTAGTGGACCCATCCCTCGCCTGAAGGGCTGCCAGCCGCATCAATGAACATCTTGCCGAAAGGTCTTCCCAGAACATCCTTGATACCGCTGTCGTTCCGGCCCTCGATTGCGGGATCCGCAGCATGAAAGACTCCGGTCCAGTCCATGGTGAAGACAAAGAAGTAGGTATCGTCACGGAACCACTTGGATCCCTTCTTTCGAAACTCGGGATAAGCTTTCTCGCCCTGCTTCTCCAAAACCGCTGCACCTTCACGAACAAGCGTCATCAGTTCTGGAGCTGTCATCTTCGTAAGGACCCGGGCCGCTTTGGGAGCATCGGCTAGGTAGACGCCACAACCAACTAGCACCCAATGATCCCCCATCTTCGCCTTGCTCACATAAGTGGACTTCTGCGTGGAAACGCTTTCGCCCGGCTTGGGCCACATATAATCAACCCAGCCGGACCCACTGCTTTCGACCAAATTAAGCATTTCCCGGACAAACAGCTTGCCTTCGGTGTCCTTCATATCCAAAAGATTGCGTCCCTCTAAATTGGGAAAAGCGGGAAGAACGAGATTAACGCCATTCGGGTCGGTCACGAAAATGTAGGCATCCTTTGCGATGAATGGTCCCGACGCGTCGTGGAAGAGCGGAAAAGCCGCCCGACCGTTCTTCTCGATCTGCCCGACGGCCTCCTTCACTGCATCCACAACAAAAGCCCTTTCCATGCGGTCGTTATACATGCCGCTGCCGATGATGTACTTCTTGCCAGACGGAGCCGTCTCTAGCCGCACGTAAATGCTTTTCCACCGGGGAAGAATCCCCCCTGGGATGAGCCATTCGTAGTGATACCAGCCTTCCGGCTTGCCGGGGAGCGTTGTCGCAGCAGCGATCAACCCACGGATGATCGGTTTCCCGTTGATGTCTTTCAGGTCCATTTCGTTCTTGCCTTCCAACGCCGGATCGGGATGGACCAGCATGTTTCCCTTGGCATCCAGCACAAAGATGTATGTCTCTCCCTGCCGCCAGCGACTGCTGGAAACACGGAAATCGTTAAATGCCCCTTCTCCTTTGGTGCGGACCAATTCCGTCGCGTCGTCCACCAAAGCAACGAGTTCGCGAGTCTCCTCACTTAAGAGAAAAGCCGGTTTCGGAGCAAGCATTATTGAATCCTCCTTGCGTCGGAATATGAATACTGCTTGCCGAATTCTGCCGGACTAATATCGGGAAAGTATGTGTGCTGGATCACGGTCGTTTGAACTAACGTCTCAAAGTCTCCGGAGAAATCCAGGCTTTGACCCAGGTACCGGCCTCCCGATGGGGTCTATCTCCTGTGGCATCCTTTTGTCCGCAGGGCTCCAGTTAATGGGAATTGCGCAAAGGCAGCCCAGCAACAATATCGGATGGCGGCGGACGGTATGGGCGTTCTCCATCATTCGCTATTCAGGCGGACCCGTCGAGAGGTGCTGTTTCTTTTTTCCAGGGGGAAAGAAAGCCGAAAAAAAACGATGGTGCCGGAGGAGGGAGTCGAACCCACACGGCCTTGCGACCAACGGATTTTGAGTGCAATACGTGTCCTTGTAACTGATTGCTAATACATATAGTTAGTTTTCTAAAACATGAAACTGTGTAACTGAATGTGTAAGTCTAGCCTACGCGCGAGCGCTTCCGAGATCCCTGCCCTGTACCCACCAGCTTGGTGTCGCCCGCAAGATATCAAACTAACTTGTCACTAACCGGCCTTCTCATGGAGGGACATGGGAAATCGCGGAGGTCCAAGGGTGATTGAAATCATGGGATCGTGTGATTGGCGTCACTGCGATGCTTCGCGATACCCAATACGTTGCGTGGTGGCTCGGCGAAGAAAGTCTGAGTCGCCGCTAAATTCTGGAGGCAAAGACATGGCGAGGAAAATGGATTTGGACATGCTGCGGTGAGAGTTGGTTCTGCAGTTGGTAGGGTTGATGCCAAAGCTCACAAAGCAGCTCGTAAAGCAGTCAAAGCGGCAAACGTAGCAAGACAAGAACTTGTCGCACTGACGAAGCAGGTAGATGCACTCAAGAGGCAGTTAACGCAGAGCACCAAACGGCTGAAGATGGCGCTTAAATAGCGCAGCCGTGCGTTGAACACCTTGCCAAAGCCGAAGGCTTACTAGGCTGTATAAAACTCACTTAAGGAGACTTCTCATGGAAAAAATGTTAGTGGTAATTTTTGACAATGAGCCAAGTACGTACGAAGGCTCGCGCGCTCTCAACCAACTCGATGCCGAAGGAAGCATCACCATTCACGCTGAATCAGTAATCAAGAAGGATGCCAACGGGAAGGTCTCCATAATGCAGGCCGAGGGTGATTTCCCGGTTCGAACCGTCGGCGGCACGGCCATTGGCAGCTTGATCGGACTGCTGGGAGGACCCATTGGGCTTGGTATCGGCGCAGTAGCCGGTGCGTTGGCAGGTAGCATCGGCGACCTGTACGTTGCCGGAGTCAACGCGGATTTCCTTGATGACGCTTCCGCAGCACTTACGCCCGGGAAGTGCGCCGTGGTTGCCGATATCAGCGAGGAATGGGTGACACCGGTAGATTCCAGGATGGAGGCTGTGGGCGGCGTTGTGTTTCGTTCGCTGAAGACCACGGTTGAAGATGATCAAAGGGCCAGAGACGTGGCCGAGTTGAAAGACGAAATTGCCCAGTTGAAAGCCGAGCACGCTCAGGCGCGGGCTGAGCGCAAGGCGAAGCTTCAGGCTAGGATTGACGCCCTTAACGCCAAGCTTCAGGAAAAGCTCGACCAGGCCAAACAGAGGTCGGAACAGATCAAAGGGGAGACCGAAGCAAAGGTGCAAGCGCTGCAGAAAAGAGTGGCAAAGGCACAGGGTGATGCCAAGCGAGCCTTTGAGGCGCGCGTGGCTCAGATTCGGGGAGAATACGAAGAGCGTTCGAGACGCCTGAAGGGCCTGGCTGCCGAGCAGCTGAGAAAAGCGGCAGCTCAACTTGAGAAGTAGACAGTATTGGCGCTTCATCACGGCGGGGTCGCGTAGCAAGCGGCCCCCGCCGTTGTCAAACCGCTCGATCTAAGAATTTGTCTTCCGGGATAGGGTTTGACTAGAGTGCGAATCGGAGTAGTAGAGTCCTGACAAGTTAGATGCCCACCATCGTTCCGCGCGAATCGGGAGAGGGTGTAGGATTTCAGGCGTAAATCTCGGGCCAAAATGAAAAACTGAAGGATAAAAGGAGAAGCATATGAGCGCTACATCTCCGGGGACAATCGTGAAAGAAGCAATAGGATGGTCCATTGGGCTCAGTGTGCTTATGATAGTGGCGGGAATACTAGCGATCGCTTCGCCCCTCGCCGCCGGAATCGCCATCAACGTAGTGGTTGCTTGGCTGCTCGTTTTCAGCGGATGCGCCCATCTGGTGTTCGCCTGGCACACGCGAAGCGCTGGAGGCTTTGTCTGGGAGTTGCTACTCGGAATTCTGTACATTTTCATCGGGGGATATCTACTCGTGCATCCGTTGACGGGCTTGGCGTCACTGACGATTGCGCTAGCGATTTATCTGTTCTTGGAGGCGGTCCTGGAGTTTGTTCTGGGATTCACGCTTCGTCCGCTGCCGGGGTCAGGCTGGCTCTTGTTCGACGGGATCGTCACACTCGTCCTCGCTGTCATGATTTGGAGGACGTGGCCGTCGAGCACGGCATGGGTCATTGGCACACTGGTGGGGATCAGCATGTTGTTTAGCGGCACTTCTCGCCTGATGCTTTCTCTGGCCGCGCGAAGCGTCACGAGTAAGCTGCCCTAGGCCCCGAATGACATCCCCATCGGCGGATTTCAGCGCACGGGCGCTTCGCGCCATTTCTGTGTTGGCAGCCGCGCCCGGATCAAAGAAATTGAACGAAGAAATAGTGCGAAGGTTGGCCGAACCCTGCCGTCGAAACCTGATGTTCATACCGTGAATTGGAGGAAGACATCGTGGGAGGATTGATTCCGTTACGCGACGCTTCCCGGCGCCCGGTGCATTTTCCCATCGTTACGATCTGCATCATTCTCACGAACTTGTTCGTTTTTGTACTTGAACTGAGTGGTGGTGACGCATTCGTCCTCAAGTGGTCGGCAACTCCCGCAAACATTATTGCTGGCCATCACTGGATCACCATTCTGACGGCCATGTTCATGCACGGCAGTTGGTCGCACATACTAGGGAACATGGTGTTCTTGTGGGCCTTTGGCCCCGAGATCGAAGATGCCATGAACCCGCTGCGCTATTTGGCTTTTTACGTTGTCGGTGGGCTGGTGGCTATGATGGCCCAGGTCGCGGTCAGCCCGAGCTCCACAGTTCCCACGCTGGGTGCGAGTGGCGCAATTGCCGCGGTCATGGGGGCATTTCTGGTGACATTCCCTCGCGATGAGATTCGCGCACTCCTGATCATCTTCGTGTTTGTGCGTGTCACGTTCATTCCGGCTGCGCTTCTCATTGGCTTCTGGTTCCTCACCCAGCTCGTTAATGTTGGGTCGGTGGCAGCGGTCCAGACGGGCGGAGTGGCTTACGTGGCTCACGTTGGCGGTGTTATCTTTGGAGCTGCTACCGCGCGCCTGTTTGAGGACCCGCGCCGTCTGGCCGCCTAGGGCGCATACCATGCGAACGGATGCAAAAGAAGTGCCCGTCGCGATTGCTGCATTGCTGGTCATGATTGCCATTGCCGTCCTGCCCGGCTCTGCTCAGTCGACTCCTGACCTGCAATCATTTTTTCGGCAGAACATCGGACTGAGCCAGGATCAGATCGCCGCCATCCGAGACGGGCAGCCAGTCACGAAAGCCCTGGCGTCCCGTACGCCGGCCGAGGTCTTCTTGTTCGGCGCGGTCTACATCCATGCCGCCCCCGAGAGCTACATCCAGTTTGCCCGCGATTTCGATCGCCTTCGGAAGCTGCCCAACTATCTAGCGCTCGGAGCATTCAGCAATCCTCCGCAGCCTTCTGACTTCAAGGGTTTTTCGTTCGACAGCGATGACATCCAGGCTTTGAAGAATTGCAAGCCCGGTGACTGCCTGATTCAGATGCCTGCGAGCTCCATCGAAGAGCTTCGCCGGTCCATCAACTGGTCTGCCACCGACGCCAACGAACAAGTGAATCAACTCCTGCAGAAGACGGCAATGCAGCGTCTGCTTGCATACCAGCGCGAGGGCAATCAAGTCCTAGGGGTCTATAACGATAAGCGTAACCCGACCGAGGTCCCCCAGCAGTTTGCCTACATGCTCAGCTACAGAAACGCCTTGCCTGAGCAACTGCCGGATTTCTATCGGTACCTTCTTGCTTATCCTGATGCAAAGCCTGCGAACGTCGAAGACACGTTCTATTGGGCAAAGGTGAAATTCGGATTGAAGCCGACGCTGCGTGTCGTGCATATAGTGACGATGCGTGGGAGCCCTGATGACCCAGTTGCATATGCCATCGCCGAAAAGCAGCTCTATTCGAGCCACTACTTCGAGACCGCGTTGGACGTCTCCTTCTGTATCCGCGGAAGTGAGGACCCGACGCAACCGGGGTTCTATCTAATCATGGCCATGGGTTCTGAGCAGGCAGGTCTAACTGGTGTCAAGGGATCGGTCGTTCGAAAGGACGCGGTCGGCCGCTCGGTATCATCTCTCCAAAAGTCACTGACGCTAATCAAGACCACCCTGGAAGGTGACCAGTAGGACCTGGGAGATGCGCATCGGGCTGCGTTGGTTCCAGCGCGTTCGTGTGGCATTGAAGGCACCTTCTCAGCAATTCACGCGCGCGATGCTGGGAAATCCGTGGGGGCGTCCCGCACGCCACGGGCAACCTTGAAACGATGGTGCCGGAGGAGGGAGTCGAACCCACACGGCCTTGCGACCAACGGATTTTGAGTCCGCCGCGTCTGCCATTCCGCCACTCCGGCTTGCCATAGATTCTACACGACACGCGGCGCTTGCCAAAGCCTTGCTCGAAAGGCGCTCTCTGACTACACTGCGCATCACGCGAGCGGAGCCGGCCAATCCACACGCGCGATCCCCGCGCGCAAATATCATGGCCTGCAAAACCGACAGCTCGCAGTTGACAACGTCGCGAAGCACCATTGCGCCGGCGCATCGGCGAGCAGCAATCGCACGGCCCTCCTCCGACTGGCGCGCTGGGATTCTGGAGCCTGATCGTCACGCAATTTCAGGGAGCGTTCAACGACAATGCCCTGAAGTTTCTGGTCATCTATCTCATCGTCGAGCGCAACTTCCCTGACGATCGTGCGCGACCGCTTCGTTCTGCTGGTGGGCGCGCTGTTTGCTCTTCCCGTTCATTTTCTTTTCGCTGGCGGGCGGATATTTTGCCGACCGTTACAGCAAGCGCACCGTCACGATCGGCACAAAATTGTTTGAGATCGGCGTGATGACTGTTTGCGCATCGCCGCGCTGGCCGCCGGAAATCTGCCCATGGAGGCCGCCGCCGTTTTTCTGATCAGCACACAGGGCGCGCTTGTTCGGCCCGTCGAAGTACGGCCTGCTGCCGGAGTTGCTTCCGGAAAAGGAACTCTCCTGGGGCAACGGCGTCATCGAACTCGGCACGTTCCTCGCGGCGATTACGGCAACGATGGCCGCAGGATTTCTGGCCGATCGCGTTTCGAGGCCGGCAGTTCTGGTCCGGCGTGATTCTTCTGGCGTTCACGTTGGTCGGCCTGCTCACAAGCTTGGGAATTTCGCGCGTGCCTGCGGCCGATCCCGCGCGGCGATTTCGAGCCAATCCGTTCGCCGATCTCGGCGGGCAGCTCCGCATCATCGCGCGGGATCGCGTTCTCGGCTGGGCCGTGGCGGGCAACACGTATCTGTGGTTTCTGGCGGCGCTGCTGCAATTTGTGATCGTGATCTACGGGCACGACGTACTGCGCGTGAACGAAACGCAGATCAGCTACCTGCAGGCCGCCGTGGGAATCGGCATCGGAGTGGGAAGCCTCGTTGCAGGCTACCTGTCCGCGGAAAAATCGAATACGGGCTGGTTCCGCTGGGCGCGATTGGGGATGACCGTGTTCGGTTTCTTGTCTCGCGGCATGGACTGGGCATCTGGCCGGTGCGCGACCGAATCTTGCTTGCTGGGATTTTTCGGCGGCTTCTACGCAGTTCCTCTCAACGCGCTGATCCAGCACCGCCCAGGCCAGAGGAAAAGGGCGGCGTCATCGCGGCGGCGAATCTTCTTTCATTCGTCGGCGTATTCCTTGCGGCGGGAATCTATTTTGCGCTCTCCTCGCTGGCACAAGTTTCCCCCGGAGGAATGTTTCTCGCCGGAGCCATTTTGACTTTGGCCGCTACATTCCACGCGATTTTTCTGCGGCCAAATTCTGAGTAGATGCACAGGCATCGCGATCTCGTGCGAAGATCGTGAAATCGCGACGAACAGCAATGGTTGGTTATGCGGCGGAAAAACCCCGGGTCTGAAGACCCGCGCTACAGCAGCCGGAGTTTTTGTGGCCCGCCGCTTTTTGTAGCCCGCCTCTTTAGAGGCGGGGGTTCTTTCAGTCGAGAGAACCGTGGCCTAGAAGATAGAGAATTTTACGTGCAGGAATTTCTTGGGGTTCTTGCGAAAATCGGCGATCAGCAGACGCGAGTCACCGGCAAGCCCCGTGAAGTTGTCGTAGAATTTGGGGTCCTCGAAAAATTTTCCGATGGTGTTTTGGTTGGAATTCATTTTGGCTGTCGCGCTGGACAAGTTCTCTCCTGCCTGCTTGTATTGCACAAACAAGGAATCGTCCGTGGCAAGCTTTCCGAGAGTGCCCTTGCCGGCGCGCACATCCGTAAGCAGCGCATTGCTGTTGTCGATTAGCCGCTTGGCGCTTTCATGGATACCGGAGTCATAGACGAGCTTGCCGATCGTGCCCTGCTGGTTCTGCACGGCTTCCAGCACGTTGTCCACGCGGCCTGCCACGGAATCCACGCGATTGTACATTTCGTCGTCGGTGACCAGCTTCCCGAGCGTACCCTTTCCGGCTTGAATATCGGCCATCATGTGGTCCAGGTTTCCCAGCGTGCTGTTCAGGCGATTATAAGCGCTCTCGTCGACCATGAATTTGCCCAGCGAACCCTTGCCGTTTCGCACATCGGTGAGGACTGCATTGGCTTGCTTGGTGATCGAGCTAAGACTGTCCATAAGGTCGGCGCTGCGCTCCACAACTTGCTTTAGAGCCTTCTCTTCCCGGCCAGGTATTTCATCATCGTTTTCGAGGACTCGCCCGACATATCCGCGGTCGATATCCACATACCGATTACCAAGCAACCCTTCGGTGATGAGTCCGGCGGAGGAATCCGTGCGAACATAGGTTTGAAACGATTTCTGGATGCGCAGATCGATTTCAATATTCCTCTCTTTCGACACTGGTGCGCCGGGTTTAGGAAGGGCAATCAGGATTTTTTCCACATTGCCGACTTCGACGCCATCCACGCGGACGGGAGCGCCGATGGTCAGTCCATCCACTTCAGGCAGGAAGGCGCGCAGCCGGTATTTCGGACCCCAACCGCTGGCCCCGGTCACATAGAAAATAACCACGGCCAGCAACACGGCTCCGGCCATGACAAACAATCCAACTCGGAGTTCGGTCCACGTCAATTGTTTGTGTTGCGCCATCGGTGCTCCTCCTGGACGAAATACCGCACAACATCCTAAACATTACAACAAAAAGCGCCGTAAGTACTCGTCGCTGGAATTCGCCAGCTCGGGCGGACTTCCCTCGAAGTAAGCTTTCCCGTCGCGAAGCACTACGAAATTGGTGGCCGCGCCGGAGGTCCGCGAGGCTCCGTTATGGGCAACGGGCACGACGCGGCCGGACTCGCCGTCAAAGCGGTAACTGGCCAGGCCGAATGCGTCCTGCAAGCGGTGCGTGGCCAGCAACGCGGTAACCCCTTGCGTGTCGCGCAGGCGCAGAATCAAGGTGATGATCGTTTGCGAAGTCACGGGATCGAGGCCCGCCGTGGGAGAATCGTAGAGGACAACTCGGGGCCGCGACACAAGAGCGCGCGCGATCGAAACGCGCCGCTTCATGCCGCCCGAAAGTTCGGAAGGCAATTTGTCCAGAGTGTCTTCCATCTCCACGAATCGCAGCGATTCGCGCACGCGCGGCTCGATCTCCTGCTCGTCCACATGTTCCTCGCGCAGGCAGTAGGCCACATTTTCCGCGACCGTGAGAGAGTCAAACAGCGCGCCCTCCTGAAATACGAATCCGATATTGCGGCGGAACGCGAGCAATTCCTTCTCCGACATGCGGCCCAGATCGTGGCCCAGCATTTGCACCGTTCCCGAATCCGGCTGGATCAAGCCCGCCGCCAGTTTCAGGATGAGCGTTTTTCCGGAACCGCTTTCTCCGATCAAAATTTTCGTTTCACGGGGAGCCACGGAAAAGGAAAGGCCATCCAGCACGTTGCCTTTGTCGAAACCAATGCGGACGTTTGCGAGGGAAAGAATGGGTTCGCTGGCTGCGTTCGCGCTCATTCTGAAATGATGCGCCCACGCCGTGGTGCAACCGGAGGCACATTCATGACCGCAATTATAGATGGAAAAGTACTTCGTGCGGGGACGATTGCAACTTTGCTCAGAAAACGTGTCCTGCAAGGTACAGCATCAGCTTGGTCAGGAAGAAGTTGGAAACCAGAATGACCACGGAAGCGGTGACCACCGCTTGCGTGGTCGCTCGCCCTACCCCTTGCGTTCCGCCCCTTACCGACAATCCTTGATAGCATCCAACCGTGGCGATGATGAAGCCGAAGACAATCGGCTTGGTAAACCCTTGCACCAGATCGGAAAACTCCAATGTATCGATCGCGCGAGTCCAAAACGAGACTGCGCCCAGCCGTAGCGTGAAAGACGCCATAATGTATCCGCCAATCAGTCCCAGGAAATCCGCCATGGCTGTCAGCAGAGGCAACATCAGAACCGTCGCCACCATGCGCGGCGTCACCAGCTTGCGGATGGGATCGGTGCCCATGGCGCGCATGGCATCGACCTGCTCGGTCACAATCATCGATCCCAATTCCGAGGCCATCCCCGAAGCGTTGCGCCCCGCCACTAGCAGGCCGGTGATCGACGGCCCCAATTCGCGGACTAATGCCAGCGAAACCACGTCCGCCGTAAGCGCCGTTTGCCCGAACCTCTCGAATTGCGCGGCGGTTTGCAACACCATGACCGCGCCAATAAAAAAGCCGGTCAGCAGAACGATCGGCAGCGATCCGACGCCAATAATGTCCATCTGATCCAAAATATCGGAAGCGTAGTAAGGAGGGTTAAGCAGCCTGGTGACTGAGCGGGCCGACAGCAGCGAGTATTCCTGCACGTGCAGGATCCAGCGCTTGGCTCCTTCCATAAGCGCCTCAGCTACCGAAATTGCAGCAGGCTCAATGAGTTTGGGGTCGGTGGTAGCCATCGGTCGCGGTCGGACGTCCCTCAAGCACTGTTGAGTTCCGAAACAGCGTACTGGTAGCGGGAAGGCACGTCAAGCAGCGTAAATTCTTGCCAGCACAGCTAAGGAGTGTCTGCCCTGCGGATCGTCGCCACGTATCACCGCTTTACGCGCCGTGCAGGGTCCGATAGAATGTCGAGCCTTCCATGATTCGCTTTGTTACAGCGGGGGAATCACACGGCCAGGCGCTGATCGCATGGATCAGCGGCGTGCCCGCGGGTGTGCCCATCGACTTCGAATTCGTGCAGCGGGAGCTGCACCGGCGGCAGTTGGGCCATGGCCGCGGCGGGCGGCAGAAGATCGAAAAGGACCGCGTCGAATTCCTGTCCGGCGTGCGGCATGGGCAAACCATCGGCGCCCCCATCGCCCTGCGCATCGAGAATCGAGACTGGGCCAACTGGGAAAAGTCGCTCTCCGTTGAAAAGCTTCCCGAGTCCGAGAGTGCCGAGCGGCACCTGACCGCGCCTCGCCCAGGCCACGCGGATCTGGCCGGCTCCATGAAATTCAATTTGCACGATGCGCGATACATTCTGGAGCGCGCATCGGCCCGCGAGACTGCCGCGCGCGTGGCAGCCGGCGCGATAGCAAAAATGGTGCTCCGGCAGCTCGACTGCGAGGTGTTGAGCCACGTCGTCGCATTGGGTAAGGCGCGCCTCGCGCGTGTCGCCACGTGGAGCGAGATTCAGGCCATCTGCAGCAATCTGGATTCGCCCTTGCGCTGCGTGGATGCCGAAACCGAAGCCCAAATGAAGAATGAAGTGGACACGGTGCACCGCGCCGGGAACACGGTGGGCGGAATCTTCGAGGTTGTGGCGCACAACGTTGTCACCGGGCTAGGCTCACACGCGCAGTGGGACGAAAAGCTCGACGCGCGTCTGGCGCAGGCTGTGATGTCGATTCAAGCGGTGAAGGGCGTGGAGATCGGCGCGGGAATCGCGGCGGCCACTTCCTACGGCTCCGAAGTGATGGACGAAATCGGATATGACCCCACCGCCAAACAATTCACGCGCGCATCCAATCGCGCGGGAGGCCTCGAGGGCGGCATCACCAACGGCGAAGACGTGATCGTGCGCGGTTACCTGAAGCCAATTTCCACGCTGCGAACGCCGCTGGGCACGGTGGACATGGTAACCAAGCATCCCGTTTCCGCCGCCTACGAACGCTCCGACGTGTGCGTGGTTCCCGCCGGCGGAGTGGTCGGCGAAGCCATGGTTTCCTTGGTGCTGGCGCAAGCCATGGTGGAAAAATTCGGCGGCGACTCGCTGCTGGAGATGCGCCGCAATTTCGACGGATACTTGCGGCAGTTGAAGGAATTCTGATCCACAGATAAACACAGATGAACACAGATAAACACAAAAGAGCAAATCGATTGCCTTTCTGTCTTCGTCAGTTCTTATCTGCTGGTGTCAGTTTTTTTCCTGTCTTTATCTGGGTTTATCTGTGTTCATCTGTGGATCAAACGAATCGAGTGAGTGCCTGAGATGATCTATCCCATTACCAAATACGGCGCGGCGGTGCTGGAAACGCCCACCAAGCCCATTGAAAAATTCGACGACGATCTGGCCAAGCTTTGCGAGGACATGTTCGAGTCCATGTACGTGGCGCAGGGCGTGGGCCTGGCCGCCACGCAGATCGGCATGTCCAAGCGGCTGGCGGTGATTGACGTAAGCGTCGGAAAAACTCCCGAGGCCCGGCTGGTGCTGGCCAATCCGGAGATCATTCACGTGGAAGGAGACCAGCGCGAAGAGGAAGGATGCCTTTCGCTGCCCGGCTTCCGTGGAAATGTGCTGCGTCCTGCCTATGTGACCGTGCGCGCGCAAAACGTGAAGGGCGAAGTTTATGAAATGCGCGGCGAGGGCCTCTTGGCCCGCGCCTTTTGCCATGAGATCGACCATCTCAACGGCATTCTTTTTCTGCAGCACCTCAGCATGCTCAAGAGGGATTTAATTAAGCGCCGGATCCGCAAATTGCGGAAGACCGGCGACTGGTAGATTCGGGTCGCCGCCATGGCTGCCCTGCGCATTGTCTTTTGTGGTACACCGGAATTTGCAGTTCCCTCCCTCCGGCAGCTCGCGGAGCGTCCCGAATTTTCCGTCGAAGCGGTCATCACCCAGCCGGATCGTCCGCGCGGCCGCGGACAGCACGTTAGCGCCTCGCCCGTAAAAGAAGCCGCCCTCGAACTTGGGCTGCACGTCTATCAGCCGGAAACCGTTAAATCCGAATCGTCGCTGGAATTCTTGAAACGCCTGGCGCCCGACGCCGTTGTGATCATCGCCTACGGGCAAATTATTCCCGCGCATCTCCTAACAATTCCCCGGCTTGGCTGGATCAACGTGCACGGCTCCCTGCTGCCGCGCTACCGAGGCGCCGCGCCCATCCACTGGGCCATCGCCAATGGAGAAACCGTCACCGGACTCACCACCATGCAAATCGAAGCGGGATTAGATACGGGCCCGACTCTTTTGCGGCGCGAAGTTGCCATCGGGCCGGACGAAACTTCGCCGGAGCTTGCCGCGCGCATGAGCGCCATGGGCGCGGACCTGATCGCCGAAACGCTGCTGCAATTCGATCGCGGCGAAATTTCACCGCTTCCGCAAGATGAAAAAGGCGCCAGCTACGCTCCAATTCTCAAAAAAGAAAACGGGCGAATCGACTGGACGCAACCGGCGCAGCAAATTTACAATCGCATGCGCGGCTTCACTCCCTGGCCCGGTTCCTACAGCACATTTCGAGGGCAGACTTGCCATCTGTGGGGCCGCCCGGAAGCACGCGACGCAACAGGGGCACACGTTGCGCCATCAGAGACAGGGCAAATCGTTCTCTCGGCAAAAGAAATCTACATCGCCTGCGGCCAAGGGAGTTTCCTGCGATTGGAATCCATACAAATCGAGGGACGCAAGAAAATCTCCGCGCGCGAATTCGCAAATGGCGCACACCTGGGCCCAGCCGAGCGATTTGTTTAGATTTGAATTAGCTTCATGTCAGCTCTCGCGCACGTTTGCGACCATCCATCAGCGCCTTCAAGACGCCCGCCGGGTGCCCCACCCTTTGCGATCTTCAAAGGGTGGGGTTTAGTTTCCTGAAACGGCAGGAAGCGAAGATGAGAGCGGGAATTTATCCCGAAAATCTCCACGCTTGCACAATTCGCAAGAAGGGGCACCAGGCCGTAGCCGGTCCGGGCAAGGGATTACTTGCGGTTTGCCCGTATTTCGGAGGTTGGGAGATTTAGGCCGAGCGGGATTGGAAGTTGGGAGCGGCAAGGATACCTAAAAATACCTGAAACACTCCGGCCGCAAATCCCATGGGCCAGCCGATGAATGTCAGTCGATTGCGAAGCAGTAGAAAAGGCCTGCGCCGCCGCTGCTTTCCAGAGCTGCCTGGCTGCATCCTTTTGTTGCGTTCGATGAATTCCAGGATGAGCCATTGCCGATTCGATCCGAATGGCCGACCTGCGCGGAACCCTTTGAGCTGCTGGTCCAGTTGTTGCAAGTATGGTCTGCGTTATCCGTGTAAGCGCGGCCGTCCCACTTGGATCCCGTGAGAATTTCGTGCTGAATCGGCGGCGCATCGCCCATGCCGTGAATGACCTGTCCATGCTCGTTGCGTGCGGACTGCTTGAACAAATTGCTGCCTCGCTGCGCCTGAACGAGCGTGTCTCCGTGAAGTTCGCCCAGGTCCGCAGAGATAATAGCGTTTTGCGGTTGCCCCAGTTGCGCGAACGACCAGTTAAACCAAGGCCCTTTGCCGATACGGTCACGCGCGTTGACGGCAGGCTTTCCGGGACGAGCCTGGGTGCTGAGATAGGCGTGCCAGGTGTGGGCGCCCGCGCCGACAGCCGCCGCAAGCGCGTGGCAGTGCGCATCGGCGCCCGCAAGTCCGCCCAGGTCTCCGCCTTTGCCGAGGCCGACGCTGGTCACAAAAAAGGTCATTCGCGCCGGAGTCGGCGTCGGGCCGCCGGGGGGAGGCGGGACGCCCTGAGTATTCGGCCCGTTCTGTTGAGCCAGCAGCAGGCAAGAGGCCAGCATCAAAGTACACAACACGACAACGGAAACACGGTGGCCTGATCATCCTGTTCATGGGTTTCTCCGCCATTCTAATTAATCGCGAAACAGTAAAACAGGCCTTGGCCGTGGGTTTTCGGCAAATCCGTCTGGGCGCAGCCGCGCGTTCCGTGAGCGGAGTTCCAGGAACCGCTGCCGCCGCCATTGCGGTCGGGAAAACCGATCTGGGCGTTGGGTCTTCCGTCGGAAGCATTTAGGTTTCCGTTGGACGTTCCGGGAGCCGGGCTCTTGTTGCTGGTCCAGTTATTGCAGGTGTGATCTTGAGCATCGGTAAATGCGGTGCCATCGGTCTGAGTGCCGGTGAGCATTTCGTGCCGAGTCGAAAACCGTGTGTTTTTGGCGTAATCCCAGTCGTTGTCGCGCGGATCGGAATAGTCATACAAGCCCGGCACGATCTGGCCTTTTTCCGTCAATCCGGTAAGCTTATTCAGATTATTTCCCTGATGCGCCAGTTCCATGGTATCGCCGTGCAGGTGCGCCAGATCCTGCGCGATCATTTCGCCTTTGAAGTTGTACCAGGGACCTTTGCCGATGCGGTCGCGCGCGTTCACTGCCGGCTGGCCGGGCCGCGCCTGCGTGCTCAAGTAAGCGTGCCAGGTGCGATTTCCAGCGCCTACAGCCGTTGCCAGCGTTTGGCAATGCGCGTCAGCGCCGGCCAGTCCGCCGAGATTGCCGCCGTCGCCCATGAGTCTCGCTAGTCACGAAAAAATTCATCATCGGCGAAGGCTTCTCGCCTCGCGGATATTCGCCGGGCCTTAGGGCTCTGCGCCAGTAATAGGCAGGACGCCAGCAAAAGCGTGCAGGATAACATCAGAGCTGAAGATTTAATTTTGGTCATGGATCGCTCCAAAGGTGGACGCAGGGTAACACAAGGAGCGTCGCGCAGCAAACCGTTGTCCGCTTGTTTTATGGTTAGCAGGCACATTCCGGTTAAGCTGACACCGTTTTTCGGGGGTTGGCCTGTCGGAAGGATGCGAGTAGGATTGAGCCGATCCCTCGCGGGGAATATGGGCGCTGGGGAGGGCGGCTGAAAAATTTCGGCGGGGGCAGCGTATGCGAAGTCGGGGCGGGATTCTGTGGATGGTTCTGGCAGGCAGTGTAACGGCAGGCGCGATGTTTGCGTCGATGGCTGCGGGCCAGTCTGCAACTGATTTGCCCTCGGCAAAGGATCCCGCGGCTGGGGCGCCACCGGCGTGGGCGTATGGATTCATACTGCCGGTGACCGAGGAGCCGAAGGCTCCGGCGGCGCAACCCCAGGTTAAAGACGACGGCTCGCAACAGCATCTTCCCGGATCGACGCAATCGTTCACTCTGACGCAGGTTCGCAACTTCTACGGCCCGGCCGACTGGTTTCCTGGTGACCATCCGCCCATGCCGGAGATCGTGGCGCAAGGGCGCATGGAATCGATGATTCAGGCTTGCGGGCTGTGCCATTATCCGAACGGTAAAGGGCGGCAGGAGAACGCCGGCATAGCCGGACTTCCTTACAGCTACTTCCTGCATACGATGGCCGATTTCAAAAATGGCATGCGCAAGAGCTCCGACCCACGCAAGGCCAACACCAGCAACATGATTCGCTTCGCCGCAAACATGACCGACGAAGAAGTGAAGGCCGCAGCGAATTATTTTTCCTCGATGAAATGGACGCCCTGGATTCGCGTGATCGAGACCAACACCGTGCCCAAGACGCGCGTGCAGTTCGGCATGTTTCTGAAGCTGGAAGGCGAGGACACCGAACCGCTGGGCAATCGCATCGTTGAATCTCCCGAGGACGCCGAGCGCACCGAAGTGCTGCGCGATCCGCATTCGGGATTCATCGCCTATGTGCCGGTGGGAAGCATAAAGAAGGGCGAAGAACTGGTGCTGCGCGGAGGAGGGGGAAAGACGCTAGCGTGCGTAAGCTGTCACGGCGCGGACTTGATGGGGTCTGGACCGGTGCCGGGCATCGCGGGCAGGTCGCCCAGTTATCTGGTGCGGCAACTTTATGACATGCAGTCCGGAAACCGGCACGGAGAGTGGACAGCGCTGATGATGCCGGTGGTAGAGAAGCTGACTTACGACGACATGATCGCGATCGCCGCGTACACATCTTCGCGGCCCGTTGCCGCGGCGCAATGATTGCGCGTAGGTTTCTGTTGTGAGCCAGCGGAGAAAATATGCCTGTCTCAGGAGCCAGCAAAAAAATAGAAAGTGCTTTGCAGGTCTGCCCGGGGATCACAGCAAAACCGCACCGCTTTGGAGGCACGGAATATCGCCTCGGGAGGCGGGAAATCGGGCATGTGCATACGGACCATCTCGTGGATATTCCCTTTCCTAAAAAAATCCGAGACGTCCTGGTAGCAGCCGGCCGCGCTGACCCCCACCACATCCTTCCAGAGAGCGGCTGGGTGAGCATCCATTTGATGCACGCGTCCGACGTGGAGCGAGCCATCGAGCTTCTCCTCTACTCATTCGAGATTGCGATGAAAAGTAGTTCGACGCGATAAGTCAGCTTCTCGGGAACGGGCTTTTTGTTCCCTCAAAATTATTGGGCTACGTTGTGGTGAGACGGTTTCGCAGGACTTGAGGTTCCCATGTCTATCAGGGATGCCCGATTGTTAGGGGTTTCCAACGAATATGGTGCCAGCTCACGCCAAGTTTCTGGAGTACGAACGTCAGCCTCGGGACAAAACAAACCGCTAGGCGAAAAGACTACAATCTTGTAAATACCCCAATCTCTTGTCTTGTGTGAATAGGCAAACACAAACCCTAATCCCTTTTTCTCCTCCATCCAAAAAATCAGGTTGCGCCCCCCAACAGCCTCGGATGTAGTACCAATTGCTTCGTACGCTTTCAATCCTGCATAGTGTTTTTTGACGTCCTTCGGGGAACTGTTCCACGTAATCCCATCTTGCGTGCGGAATTTCGGGGTTCCGGCCTCAATCTGAGTAATTGTCCCGTCATGACTCAACACGATCACCCCTAAGCTGAGTGGGTGGCTTTCGTCTAAATCAACCCAGTGCAACTGTGTCCCACAATCAGGATTGTATGTTGGTCGAAAGTTCTGGTTTGGTCCGCCCGGAAATAGTTCAAAGAATTTCGATTCAGGATCACCTAATTGCAGATGCCCGACGCCTTTCCCTGGCAGAATTAAATTGGTTATTGCTTCGTTCTTGCTCTTAACATTTTGTGCTGACGAGGCAGCAAAACCACTCAATAGGTAAATTGCGAGTCCGGCATGTAACAGAAAATGAAACGGGACTGGATAGATTCGTTGCACGAGTGAACCTGCAAAGAGTAAGACAGAAGGAATCAGCCGTCAACATTGTGCATTACGAATAGGGCCATCTCCCGACAAGTCCTCTTATGGTCATGTGAGAATCTTTAGATTCCCAGCTGCCAACCGGACCGTTTCTCAGTGCTTGCTTTGCTGCTCCAAATCAACTGGGATTGATTGCGGTGGCATGGCTATAATCAGCCGTTCCATTAAATTAAGGAGGGACGATGCGTGTCGTAACTGCGGTGTTGATCTGCTACGGAATGACGATTTGCGGCCTATCCTCTTTTGCTCAGACTTCCCCGAGCGTGGCAAGTGCGCCCGCTTCGAAGGCCGTCGAGACGCCGCACGCTCCTGCGTTCGAGTACCTTGGCACGCTGCGCGCCGAAACGGGCGCACGCACCGTTGCCGAAAATGGGCCGCAGGGGACGCGCACCATCGTGCAGATCGTCAGCGGCCGCTTCGAAGGCCCGCGCGTCAAGGCATCGGTCCAGACGCCGTCCGGAGACTGGATCACTAACCGGGCCGACGGCAGCTACCGGCTCGATGTTCGCCTCACGCTCAAAACGGATGATGGGGCGGTAATTCTGGTGACCTATAACGGCATCGGCCAGACGACAAGTGCGGGCGCTTCCCTGCGCGCCGCACCCCTCTTTGAGACCGGCGATTCGCGCTACACGTGGCTCACTCACCTGCAAGCGGTCGCCGTGGGCGAGCGCGTCGGCACGAATCTCACATATGACATCTACGCGCTAAAATAATGCGCCCTGCAGGTTCTGCGTGGAACAAGATCACACTCCGTCGTAGACGATTGGCAGATTATGCGATACATCCCGCCCAGACTCTCTTATATGCGTATTCCAGCGGCCTTTTTCATTTGAGCAAAGAATGCAGTGGAACGGCGACTGGTCTCAATTCCCAGGTTGTCGGGAAGATTGTTTATTACATTGCGCGAATCACGGATAGCCCGCAACGATTGGCGCGCCGTGCTTCCATTCCAGGGCCAAGGCGCCGTGATCGCGGTTGGGCATTTTCACTTTCGGCAGGCTCTGTTGGTCCAACACCTGCTCTTCGGGGATTACGCCGTTTTTGAATAGAAGAAACGCCACCAGCGCGTAGACCTCGTCCGGCTTTAGCGTTCCCTCCTTGTTGAGCGGCATGGCGCGGTTGATGTAATCCCACATGGTTGTGGCGTACTGCGCGTGGAGCGCAATCGTATTGGTATCGTTCACACAAGGCACGAGGCACGGATAGGGGGATTTCGTCTTGCCATCGCTCTTGATAATTGTCGGAGCCGGGCCGTTTGAACCTTTGCTCCCATGGCACACCACACATTGCTTCTCGCGGAAAAGCTTCGCGCCTTCCACTGCGGTTCCATGGCCCGGCGGAAGCTCTTTGCCATCGGGACCGATGGAGATGTCCCACTTTTGAATTTCTTCCGGAGTGGGAGTTCGCCCCACTTTGTATGTGGGAGATTGAGCCTTTGCCAACGGAGCAATACTCATGACCGCGATGAGCAAAAGAAGTTTACGCCAATCCATTGTGCACGCTCCCATCCGCGGCGATTCTCCACGGGAACACTGAATTGTCCGCACCAGGTACGCGAAAATCCTTATCGTCGGTCATATTCCAATATTTCGCGGCCTCCGCGCGAGTCGGCTGCCGTTGCCCAGCGTCGTCCGTGCTGCGCGAAAGGATCACGCATTCCTTGCCGTCCCACGTCCACGGAAAAGCAAAGCGCACGTGCGCCATGGGATAGGACGGCGTGCGGAATTCCGCCGCTTTCCAGCTTTGCCCGCCGTCGGTGGAAATTTCCACGCTGCGAATCGCGGCCGTGCCAGACCAGGCCAGGCCGGTGATTTCGTAAAATCCGGGGCCAGGCAGCTTTTGTTCCCCGGATGGAAAAGTGATCACCGATTTCGGGCCGATCACGCGGGTGAGAGAGGCCACGCGGGCATCGGGAACAAGATGTCCGTAATCGTTGTAGGTCATGTAGTCCTTCTCAACGAGCTTGATTCGCCGCAAATATTTGACGTTGTGCATTCCTTCAAAGCCGGGAACCAGCAGCCGGATTGGAAATCCCTGATGGGGGCGCAAAGCCTCTCCATTCTGGCCATACACGATCAAACAATCGTCCATGGCTTTTGCGATGGGAATGCTCGTCGCGCCCTTTACCGACTCCGCCCCCTCGGCCACGATAAATTGCACGCCGCTTTGCACGCCGGCCTCTTTCAACAACAGGGAGAGAGGCACGCCGGTCCACTCCGAGCAACTGGTCAAGCCGTGCGATTCCTGCACGGTTTTGTGCGAGGCTTTGGCGCGATTCCCAAGGCACTCCAGAAAATGCGTGCGGGTTACAAAAGGCAGGCGCTTCAGTTCATCCACCGTGAAAATCAACGGCCGGTCCACCATGCCGTGAATCATCAGGCGGTGTTCCGCAGGATTGATGTTCGGAACATAGGAGCCGCGGTGCGTGGAAATATAATGCAGCGACGAAGGAGTGATGATTCCGACGGCATCCTGGAGAGGCGACGTGACATGAAACGTCATTCCAAAATCGTCCGGAGACATTCGCTCCAGCACTGGAATTCGCTTTGATGTCACGTAGGGCGAGCGCTGGCCATAGGCGATCTTCGCGGCCAGGTCCGGCATGTCCATCTCGGACATGGGAGTCTCCGCGCTCGCAGGCCGTACGGACGCAGCGGCCGCCGCCGCTGCCGCGCCGACCAGCGCGGCGGTATTCTTCAGGAATTTTCTGCGATCGGATGATTTGGATTCCATGAGCGCTCCTTCACGGATGAAGTTTCCGAAAAGCGTTGGTTTAACCTGCTTGGTCGCTGGGAGTATACATCCGTTCGGATTCCAACCGGAATCTCCATTTTATGAATGTCTTCATCTTGTGTACGTTCAGCCGGCGCCGGAGGCTGACAGCAGCCGATGCAGCCGCCATTCAGCCCGACGCCCTTTCTCAGCTAGAGCGAAAGCAAAAGTGTTTCAGGATACTTTACTTTGGGGACTATGCGTAATGGAACTACGAATACATTGGCCATTCGTACAGGTGGCAATTTCGTTGCGTGCATTGCAACGGAAGCGTAGGATGCGGATTCAAGATGCCATAATTAGTAATCGTGTTATCTCCAGGGGTGAGCCATGCGACAAAAACATTGCTTCGGATTCGCTACGATTATTTCCCTCACAATTCTCACGGCAATTTCTCTCGCGCTTCCCGCTCAAGCGCAAGTCGGCGCTGTCCGCCGTGTCATCACGCAGGGAATCGATGAGGGAAATCTCATAACGCTGCGCGGGAGCACTCGGCCTGAAGCCACGCCGGCCAACGATCGCGGCGCGCTCGCGAACGGCTTTCCGATGGAGCATATGCTGCTGCAATTGCAGCGTTCGCCCGAACAGGAGCAGGCGCTGCGGCAATTCCTCGACGAACTTCAGACGCCCGGCTCGCCCAATTTTCACATGTGGCTCACCGCGCAAGAATTTGGCCAACGGTTTGGCCTGGCGCAGCAGGACCTCGACACGATCTCCGGCTGGCTCGCCGGGCATGGCCTGACGGTCAATCTCATTTACCCGAGCCGCATGGTGGTCGATTTCTCCGGAACTGCGGGCCAGGTGCGCGAAGCGTTTCACACCGAAATTCACGCCCTCGAAGTGAACGGCGCAAGGCACATCGCCAACATGAGCGACCCGCAGATTCCCGCAGCGATAGCTCCGGCGGTAGTCGGCGTCGTATCGCTCCACGATTTCACGCCGCGCCCGCTCTACCGGATGAAACCGGCTTATACGTTTACCTCCAGTGGCGCAACGTATCAGGCCGTTGTGCCCGCGGACGTCGCGACGATTTACAACCTGAACCCGCTGTTTAGCGCCGGTACATCCGGGCAGGGACAGACCATCGTCGTGATCGAAGACACCAACGTGTATTCCACCTCCGACTGGACGACGTTCCGCTCGACCTTCGGCCTTTCCAGCTATACCTCGGGCTCCTTCACGCAGGCGCATCCCGCTCCGCCCTCCGGCACGAATAATTGCAGCAATCCCGGCGTGAATGGAGACGATATCGAAGCGATTCTCGACGCCGAATATGCCAGCGCGGCGGCGCCCAGCGCGGCCATCGAGCTGGCTTCCTGCTCCGATACCTCCAGCACGTTTGGGGGCCTGATCGCCCTGCAGAACCTGCTCAATGAAAGCAGCACTCCTCCGGCAATCGTCAGCATCAGCTACGGCGAATGCGAAGCGGAAAACGGGGCTTCGGCCAATGCGGCGTACAATTCGGCGTATCAACTGGCGGTGGCCGAGGGCGTCTCCGTATTCGTCTCATCGGGTGACGAAGGCGCCGCGAGCTGCGATGCGGATCTTTCCAACGCCACACACGGCATCGGCGTCAGCGGATTTTCCTCGACTCCCTATAACGTGTCCGTAGGCGGCACCGATTATGGCGACACGCACGCGGGCGCCAACAGCACCTACTGGAATTCGTCGAACACTTCCACTTATGGCTCCGCGAAATCTTACATTCCGGAAATCCCCTGGAACGATTCCTGCGCCAGCCAATTGATTTCAACGTACCTCAGCTACTCCACGACTTACGGCTCAAGCGGCTTTTGTAACAGCAGCACAGCGAGTACGGATGGGATGCATACGACCGCTTCCGGCAGCGGCGGCCCTAGCGGGTGCGCCACGGGCAGTCCGGGGACGACCGGCGTCGTGAGCGGAAGCTGTGTGGGGTACGCCAAGCCATCCTGGCAATCGATCGTCGGCAATCCCTCGGATGGCGTGCGCGACATTCCGGACGTCTCCCTGTTCGCCGCGAACGGAGTTTGGGGCCATTACTACGTTTTCTGCGACTCCGACAAGGCCAATGGGGGCGCGGCGTGCACAGGCGCGCCGAGCGCGTGGTCCGGCGCGGGCGGAACGTCGTTTGCCTCCCCAATCTGGGCCGGCTTCCAGGCCTTGATCAACCAAAAGACCGGCGAGCGCCAGGGCAATCCCAATCCGACCTACTACAGCCTGGCCGCGAGCGAATACGGCTCGAGCGGAAGCAGCACGTGCAATTCGACGCTTGGCAATGGCGTTGCCAGCTCATGCATTTTCTACGACGTAACTCAAGGCGACATGGACGTCAACTGCACGGGATCTTACAACTGCTACCGCCCATCGGGCACGTATGGAGTGCTCTCTACTTCCAATAGTGCATATTCGCCGGCATACGGGACAACAACTGGGTGGGACTTTGCGACCGGCATTGGCACGGTGAATGTATCGAACCTGGTGAACGGCTGGCCGGTCTCTACCACACCGAACTTCAGCTTATCCGCTTCGCCGGGGAGCGTGACGATCACGCAAGGCGCGGCGGGAGGCACGAGCACAATTACGATCACTCCGACCAACGGCTTCACAGGAAGCGTAACGCTTTCCGCTTCCGGCTTGCCGTCGGGCGTGACCGCGGCGTTCGGAACGAATCCGACGACGTCTTCGAGCGTTTTGACGCTGACGGCCAGCAGCACCGCTGCGACGGGCACGGTTACCGTGACGGTCAAGGGTACGTCTGGTAGCCTGACGCAGACAACCACCGTCTCGTTGACCGTAAACGCGGCGGCCACGCCGAACTTCAGCTTATCTCCTTCCCCGGGGAGCGTCACGATCACGCAAGGCGCGGCGGGAGGCACGAGCACGAGCACGATCACGATCACTCCGACCAACGGCTTCACAGGAAGCGTAACGCTTTCCGCTTCCGGCTTGCCGTCGGGCGTGACCGCGGCGTTCGGAACGAATCCGGCGACGTCTTCCAGCGTTTTGACGCTGACGGCCGGCAGCACTGCTACGACGGGCACGGCTACCGTGACGATCAAGGGTACGTCTGGTAGCCTGACGCAAACAACCACCGTCTCGTTGACCGTAAACGCGGCGGCCACGCCGAACTTCACAATCTCCGCTTCGCCCACGAGTCTGAGCATCACGCGCGGCTCTCACGGCACAAGCACGATCACTATCCATCCGACCAACGGCTTTACCGGAAGTGTGACGCTGTCGGCTACGGGGATGGGAACGGGCGTGACCGCGGCGTTCGGAACGAATCCGGCAACGGGGACGAGCGTCCTCACACTGACCGCCAGCAGCAGCGCCAGGACAGGAACCTTCACGATAACGGTGCACGGCGTTTCGGGCACTTTGAGCCAGACAACGACGATCAGTCTCAGAGTGCGCACCTGATCGTCAGGTATTCAGGCGACGCGGATGGGCCTTCGGAATTTGAAGGCCCCCGCCGCCCAGTGACCCGCATTTCTCACAACGAAGCGATTGAATTCGCTTAACACCGCCGGCAGGGAGAAAGAAAAACCACGTTGGCCGAGTTTTTGTAGCGTGGGCTTCACAGGCTGCGGGAAAGGCAAATAATTTTTGCCATTCCGAGCGAAGCGAGGAATCTCTCTTTCTGTTCCTGGGATCGAGCCTCGCCTTTTGCGATCTTCAAAGGGTGGGGGGTAGACTCCTGAAACAGCGGGAAGCGAAGACCAGAGCGGGAATTTATGCCCAAAAATTCCCACCCTTGCACAATTCGCAAGGATGGACACCCGGCAACTGAACCAGCCAAACGATTCTAATTGCCTTTAGGCGAGCATCTGGGGTCGGCGATCTCGACCCGACGATTCTTGGCGCGCCCTTCGTCGCTGCCATTGTCGGCGACGGGTTTGGTCTTGCCGTAGCCCTTGGCCGTGAGCCGGTCCGCCGCGACGCCGTGTTGCGTGAGCCACGCCACCACCGCCTTCGCGCGCGCTTCCGAAAGCGTTTGGTTATACGCGTCGTTGCCGACGTTATCCGTGTGGCCCTGCACCTCCAGCTTCAGCGTCTTATCCGCCGCCATCAGCTTCGCCACCGGTTGCAGCGCCGCGTCGGAAGACGGCTGCAAGGTCGACTTGTTGAAGTCGAACAACACGCCGTAGAGCGCGACGTGGCACGCCTTCGCCAGGTTTGCCCCCAGGTCCACCAACCCCGCGTCTGCCACGTTGAGGGTGTACATGCCGGGGCCGTTCGGCGACACCATGGCCCAGATGTTCCGGCCCCTTTGCGCGTAGTGCGCCCGAATGACGCTGCTCCCTTCCTGCACGATCACCCAGCCGCCTTTGGTGAGCGCGTCGCGATACGCCGTGGTCAGCAGCACGTTCGAAATCTCGGGAAAATCGTAGTCGCGAAAGAGCGTTCCGTTCGCCACCACTTCCGCCTGTTCGGCGCCTCGCGGCGTCACCCGAAAAGGTGTTGTTGTCCGCGCCGCCGCGATGAAATTTCGATCCGGGCAGCGGCGCCAGATACGGGAAAGTCTCCCTTTTCGGTCGCGATTTTCTCCGGAGTCGCGGCAGGCGCGGCGAGCGTCAGAGTAAAGGGCAGCGGAGCGACTTCGATCACGTCCAGACGAATAGACAGCGGCGTAGCCGTCGGGGTCCACGTTCGCCCACGCCTGCACGCCGTTCTTCGCGTATTGCAGCACCTCCAGCGAATGCGCCTGCCCGAATTTCTTTGACCATGGTCCAGCCGTTCTGCAGGAATGCCGGCTTGACCTTGTTCCATTCCGCCAGCGGATCGGTGCCGTGCGCGGTTTCGGCCAAAATGACCCAATGCTTGCCCTGTTTGACCACACCGCCCTCCCCGTAGGGCGGGAACTTCACTTCTCCCCACGCCTCGTAGGGAATGTTCTTTCTGACTTTGAGAATGGTCGAAAGAAAGGAGAGTTCGGGCGGTGGATCCTGCACGAATTGTCCCGCCGCCGGTATTGCAGCCAGCAAGCCCAACAGCGCGGCAAGGCTGCTGATTTTCCTAACGGAAAACGTGGAGAACATTTGGTTGAGAGACATGAGTGGAATTTAGTTTAGCCCGGAAGTTCCGATTTGTCTCCCAGCCGGGCGCCCGACCCTTTGCTATCTTCAAAGGGTGGAGGTTTGGATTCCTGAAACAGCAGGAAGCGAAGATAGGAGCGGGAATTCATGCCCAAAAATTCCCTTCCTTGCACAATTTGCAAGGAAGGGGCATCCGGCTCGCTGGCGACTCAGGCCAGTCTGATGCGGCACCGGCAATATCGAGAAAGGCGAAAATGCCTCTGTTGTTTTCCTCGACTATCCCATTCTGTTGGTAAGAAATGGTTGTGGATGTGTAGAAAATAAGGTTATCACCGCGAACTAGCGGCATCGATTATTCTGCGCTTTCTCGACTTCAATCTGCCAAGCTCAGCCCCTACGGTGTAAGCGAGAGCAGCCACAAACGGCGCGGTGAGGAAAGCTTCTCCAAGACATTCTGATGCGGTGCAGTTAATCCCGACATAATTATTCCACAGCGCCGCCTGAAGGTTCTCTCTGGGATACTGGAGCTTATAATCCACGAAATAGAGTTCGTAAATTAACAGAAGTAGCGGCGGCGCCCGAAGAAGGCGGGACGCAAGGGGCGGCAGCCGTCTTCCGAACCGATATCCTGCTAGTAAACCGAAAACTATCGGTAATGCGAAGGTTGGCCCGATGACGAAATAATCCAAAAAACGATCCTGGGAACCTACTATCAAGTGTAGAGGGACCTCTGACAAAAAGGAGAGGGCCACAATGCCGTACGTGGCAAGCACCAGGTGGCCCAAAAACTTCATCGTCCGTGAGGCTACGGCTTCAATTTTCATGTTGAGGGAACTCACTAGCCCCGATAGTTTGTTCTCACCGAGTATCGTAACTTCTTCGACTACCGTTTCAATTCAGAAAAGTCAGTTTGCACTCAACGTGGAATTCTATCATTCCTCCGGGGGAGGCGGCGGTGGTATAGGAATCGGATTCGGATCGTAATGCTGGCTATCTTGGGATCCTCCCGTCCTAACGATGGGTAGCTTTTTAGGACAAGGCCGGGTGCCCCACCCTTTGCGATTTTCAAAGGGTGGTGGTTTTAGTTTCCTGAAACAGCGGGAAGCGAAGATGGGAGTGAGAATTCATACCCGAAAATCCCCACCCTTGCACAATTCGCAAGGATGGGGTACCCGGCATCTTGTTAAGTCCTTTTATCGGAACCGGCCCGCGGCGCTCCTCAATCGTCATTTCCCTTCCTTGGCTGAGTGTGGTTTTATGTTTGCTCATGGCGATTTCACGGGGACGGACGATTGCATTCGATGTGCTGCTGCGCGTCGTGAAACAGAACGCCTATGCGGACGATGCGCTGCGCGGCGAACTCGACAAGACGGTGAAGAGCGAGGACGCTGGCCTGGCCACCGAACTTGCGTTGGGCGTGTTGCGCTGGCAAAGGCTGCTGGATTTCGTCATCGACCGTTATCTAAAAAAGCCGGCGGACGTGGCCGACGCAGAAGTTCGCATCGCGCTGCGGCTTGGCATTTACCAGCTTATGTTTCTGGACCGCGTACCGGCGCGCGCGGCTGTCCATGAATCGGTGGAACTGGTCAAGCGGGGGAGAAAACGTTCGGCGGCCAATCTGGTGAACGCCATCCTGCGCAAGGCCGCCAAGGAGCCGCGCTCCGGAAATTCGCCGGCTGAGGCCGTGGCGCGGCTCCTCCCGGCGGACATCCCTCTTGCGGAGCGAATGGGAATTCAATATTCGCATCCCACATGGCTCGTGGAGCGCTGGCTTGGAAATTTTGGGGAGGAGCGCACGCGCGGCCTGCTTCAGGCCAACAATCGCGTCCCTGCCCTTTCCGTCTATCTATTCGAAACGCAACGGCGCGATGAGGCCATGGCGTCGCTTTCGAAAGCCGGTTGCAGCATTCAGCCGGGAAGATTGCTGCGCGACGCCTGGGTTTTGCAGGGCGGAAATCCATCCGCGAGCGAAGCCGTGCGCGAAGGCTGGGTGGCCATCCAGGATGAGGCTTCGCAGGCCGTGGCGCGCCTTCTGGCGGCCGATCCCGGCAACAATGTACTTGACCTATGTGCGGCGCCCGGCGGCAAGACGCTGCTGCTGGCACGGGCCGTCGGGCCGCAGGGCCACGTGATCGCCGCGGACCTGCACGAAAACCGTGTGCGCGCCATGAAGGAACGATTCGAACATGCCGGCGTTCGAAATGTGGAGACGGCCGTTGTGGATGGAGCGCTGCCGCTTACCTCCGAACGGCCATTCGACCGCGCGTTCGATCGCATTCTGGTCGACGTGCCCTGCTCGGGGACGGGCACGCTGGCGCGGCATCCTGAGATTCGCTGGAAACTCCGCCCGGACGACCTCCGCGATTTGCATGAGAGGCAATCGCGATTGCTTCGAAACGCTCTGCCGCATCTCGCGCCGGGAGGGCGGCTTGTGTATTCCACCTGCTCGCTCGAGCCGGAGGAGAACGAACTGGTGGTCCGCGAAGCGCTGGGCTCGCTGGGGGACACATTTCAGATCGCCGATCCGCGGGGCGCCGTCGAGAGCTGTTTGCTGGAATCGCTGCGCGTCGAAAGTGTGATCGGGGCTGACGGATTTTTCCGGACTTTTCCCGCCGAGCACGGGACGGACGGGTTCTTCGGTGCGGCTATCGAACGGCGGAGGGCAAAGACTTAACACATAGGACTTAACACAGAGGACACAGAGAAAGGCCACAGAGTTACACAGAGAAAACCGTAGAACATCTGAGGCTCTTTTAGTTTGATCTCAAGAATTCTTCTTTGGGATTGCTCCGTATTTCTCTGTGGAACTCTGTGGCCGTTCTCTGTGTCCTCTGTACTACTAATCCGTAGATTCTTTGCGTGCCGAGACGAATTTGATTTTACTTCACGCTCGGTTTGATCTTGCTTGAAGTCCCGCAGGGACGGCACATCGTAGCCCAGCGTGGAACGCTGGGGACGCGGAATGCAGAGGTTGGGGAGCCCCGGAGGGGCGGCACAATCGGCTAAGCAAGTGTGCCACCCCTACGGGGTTCTAATTTGCTCGGTCGCGCGATCCCACCGTTTCACGGTGGGCTACGATGTGCCGTCCCTCCGGGACTGGGGTTGAGATCAAAGAGAATTCCTCATTTTGCCGTTGGCGTCACTTTTGGTTGCGGCTACGCCGCGCTGTGTTTAAAGGTTTTAGGGTTTTCCGGCGGCGGCGCTGGAAGCCCCAGCCGCAGCATGCTAAATTTGAAGTAGGTGAACGGATGAGTCTTCGCGAGCGGATCGAATGGATTTTTCGCATGGGGCTGCTGGTTTTCATACTGGCAGCGGCGGCGTTTCTGAGCGCCGTGACGGCCATGCGTTTCGCGGTGCAAGGCCGCGAAGTGACCATGCCCAATCTGGTCGGAAAAAGTTCCGCCGAAGCAATGGCCATCCTGCAGGGCCGCGGGATGCAATTAAAGGTCGTGGACCGGGCTTATAGCAGCCTGCCTGCAAATGCGGTGGTGCGGCAAAGCCCTCCGGAAGGCGAGCGCATGAAAAGCTCGCAGAATGCGCACGTGGTGCTCAGCCTGGGCCCGCAGAATGTGACCACTCCTTCGCTGGCGGGAGAATCGTTGCGCGTCGCACGCATTCAGCTGTTGCAAGTGGGCTTGCAGCTGGGCGAAGTGACTGCATACGCGTCGCCGGCAGCTATGTCCGACACGGTTTTGCAGCAGACGCCGCAACCGGGAACGAAGGCAAGCAGTCCTCGGGTCGATCTGCTGGTGGCGCAAGAAGCCGACGCACCCTCTTACGTGATGCCATGGCTTGTGGGCATGGCCCTGCCGGATGTGGAACGATTATTTTCTTCTTCTGGACTCAAAATATCGAAGACCACTTTGATTCCTTCCGCGCAGTGGCCCAAGGGCACGGTCACAGAGCAGATACCCGCAGCGGGAACCAAGATTACAAGCGAATCGAATGTTGAAATCGTGGTGGCGCAATAGGAATGGTGCGCAGGCTGCGGATAATTCATTCGCTCCCGAACGGGCTGTGCAAGCCAAAGCGCGAATCTGGTAAGATGTCGGCGGAGAAATCGTGAACTATCCCGTTGAAATCGCTCCATCCATTCTTGCCGCGGACTTCTCCTGCCTGGGAGATGGGATTCGCGCGGTCGAGCGCGGCGGCGCCGCCATGCTTCACGTGGACGTGATGGATGGACATTTCGTGCCCAACATTTCCATCGGCGTGCCGGTAGTGGCTTCCCTGCACAAGGCAACCCAACTGCCCCTGGATGTGCATCTGATGATTGAGAATCCGGAACTGTATATTCAGGCGTTTGCCGAGGCGGGCGCGGACATGATTTCCGTTCACCAGGAATCCACACCGCACCTGGACCGCACGCTCAGCATGATTCGCGAACACGGATGCCGGGCCGGCGCGGTGATCAATCCCGCCACGCCGGTTGCCACGCTTTCCGAAGTTTTCGGGAGATTGGATTACGTTCTGGTGATGTCCGTAAATCCGGGATTCGGCGGGCAAAAATTTATTTCCGGGGCGCTGGGAAAGATTCGCGAGCTAAAACGAATTCGAGAGAGCTATAATCATTCTTTCCGCATTGAAGTGGATGGGGGAGTCGTTCCGGACAACGTGGTGGATCTGGTTCGGGCGGGCGCCGACATTCTGGTGGCCGGTACGTCCATTTTTCACACTTCCGATGCCGCCGAGGCTGTGCGCGCCATGAAGCAAATGGCCGACGGAGCGCTGGCGCAAAAAGTTTAGAGCAATTGGAGAAAAGGAAAAAATTGAAACAGGGCCGAACAATTTGTCTGCTGGCGCTTGGAGCGATGCTGCTCTCGGGATGTTTTGGCAAGAAGGCCACGGCGCCTGTTGCGGGAACTTCCGCGGAACCCGACAAGGTTCTGTACGAGAAGGCCAGCGATGACATGAAGCACGGGCGCTACGCCGTCGGGCGCATCGCCATGCAGACCGTGATCAATACCTACCCGGACAGCGAGTATCTGGCCAAGGCCAAATTATCGATCGGAGATTCCTACTTCAAGGAAGGCGGAACGGCCGGCCTGAAGCAGTCCATCGTCGAATACAAGGATTTCATTACCTTCTTCCCTTTCCTCGACGAATCGGCGTACGCACAACTGCAAATTGCCAACGCGCACTACCGCCAGATGGAAAAACCGGACCGCGACCATGCAGAGGCCGTTCAGGCCGAGGCGGAATTCCAGACCTTCCTGGAAAAGTATCCTAACAGCCCTCTGCTACCGCAGGCCCAACAACAGCTTCGCAACGTGCAGGAAGTATTGGCGGAAGGCAATTTCAGGGTGGCAAACTTTTACTACATGCGCGCCGCATACCGAGCCGCGGGAGCGCGCCTCATCGAATTGACAAATCGCTATCCGCTCTACAGCCAGGCCGATCAAGCCAACTGGATGCTCGGGCAGATCTATGAGAAGACCGAGCACAACGATATTGCCGGAAGGTATTACGCCAGGATTGTAAAAGATTATCCTCTGTCTTCCCTGGCGGGCAACGCAAAAAATAAACTAGTGAAATTTGGCATCCCGGTTCCGCCGGCGGATCCCACCGCGATGGCCCGAATGCAAAAGGAACAATCGGCCGACCGTGAAGGATTCATCAAGCGGTCGATGGCCGGCCTTATGAAGACTGGACCCGATGTTTCCACTGCGGCGCGTAGTGGCGACCCAACCATGACTCCCGCAAGCGAATCCGGCGACGAGACCATCGGATTTGGATTGCAGCCCAGTGCAGGTGTGGCTTCAACTTCCGCCATAGGAAGCACGGCTACAGTGCAGACGATCACTCCGGGCAGTTCCAATGCCCTGCCTACACCAGCACCATCCACGGATGCGGCCCCGGCTGCTTCGGATGCTGCTCCTGCTGCCTCGGGCGCAACTCCGCCCACAGATGCCACGCAACCCGCAAGCACAACCGCTCCGGCAGCGCCCGCCGATACCAACCAGGAATCCACGAGCAAGAAGAAGAGCGGACTGCGAAAGCTGATTCCCTTTTAGCCTTTCTAATTCATTGGTTTCCGTAAGCCCCTCCGAAATCCTTGCCCGCACCGTGTGCTGCCCTTTGGGCCAACTAGTTCATTCAGACACACACCGTTCCACTCTTTGTTGACTCACCCGGAGCATGATGTTACCAATGGTCTAGGGTTTCTTGCGCCCTTGCGCAATAAAGATACTCGCGCCCGCGGTAATCGGGAGGAGTGCACGTGGCAAAGATCCTGGTAGCCGACGACAATAGCAACGTCCAGAAGACGGTGGCCCTGGCATTGGCCGATCTGGGTGTTGAAGTGGTTGGGGTTAATAACGGCGAGGCTGCCGTCCGAAAACTTGGCGAAGTTATGCCCGACCTTGTCCTGGCCGACATTTTCATGCCCGTGCGAAATGGGTACGAGGTTTGCGAATACGTCAAAAAAGATTCGCGATTCTCGCATGTGCCGGTGGTGCTGCTGGTGGGAGCATTCGACCCTCTGGATGAACGCGAAGCGCAGCGCGTCGGCGCGGACGGAATTCTAAAGAAGCCTTTCGTTCCCCCCGATCCTCTCATCGCAATGATAAAAACTCTGCTGGACCGAACCGCCGGCGAACGGCTGGTCACGGCGGCGGTTTCCAAGACGGTTGTTTCCAAGCAAGGCAAAGGCGGTGGGGTCGCAGTAGCCGAAGAGCACCACTCTTCTCCGGCAGTCTCCGAGGAATCGCAGGAAGAGCAGTTTGTGCCCCCGGTGGAACGATTGTCCTTCGGGGATGGGGAACGCCCAATGGCGTTTTCGCAGCTTTTGGATTCCCCCGCGATTGAACCGGCCTCGGTGGGAACCGGCGTGGCCGAAGAAATTGAGAACGAGCAGGTTCTGACAAGCTCTCGCGATTCTTCCCTGGGCGAACCGAGCTTTTGGAAAACGGAAGAGGCTGAATCCGAAGCCGAGTCGGAAAAATCAGAATCCGAGGAAGATGTTTCATCCAAGATTTCGACGCGCGCATGGAAGAGTTCCGACAATAGTTTGCTGCAGGGCGCCGCGTCCGATTCCGTGGAAGCGATCGAGCCGCTGGAACTGATTCGCGACGGTGATGATGAAGAAGCCGGCCGGCCCTCCACGATTGTGGCCTCCACGCCGCTGATTGCGCAGGATGCCGCGTCGCAGGCTTCTCTGACTGTGGAAGCCTCGAAGCCCGAAGACCTTGCCGCCAATCCGATCGATTGGATGAATTCCGTTGCGCCTCCGGCAGAGGAAGAAGCTCCCGCGGCAGTGCCGGAATTGAGCGCGGCGGTTACGCAGCCGCCGGAACCTATCGCTGTAAAGGAACCTGAAATTTTCACGTCTACTTTCGCGGTTCCAGTTTCGGCTGCGCCGCCTGAAGCGCCTTCGGTGGCCTCAACAAATACGCCGCCTGTGCTGCCTCAGCCGCCCGTCGCTGTCCCTATCAACTCTGCTACGAGCAAGGATCCTCTCAAAACGCAGTCGTCGATCAAGCCGTTGGAGCAGAGTGTCGAAGATACGGCGCATTCGCTGCCCAAACATGATTGGACCGATCTGGCGGCAAGCCTTCAGCCAAAGACGGTGGAACCCGTCGCGGATAAGAGCAAGCCGTCGCCTAGCCCTGCGGCGCAGCAATTAGCCGTGCCCGAGACAAGTGCGCAACCGGCGCCTGCGAATCCCGCGCCCACTGTTTTGAAGCCTTTGTCGCAAAGCGCCATTGATACGGCGAAGTCGATACCCAAGCTGGATTGGGCCGATCTGGCCGCAAGCCTGCAGCCCAAATCTGTCGAACCTGTTGCGGAAAAATCCAAGCCCGAAGCCGCTTCTCTTGCAAAGCCCTCCGCGGCACCTGCTGCAAGCGATCAACTCGCGCAGGCCAGCGCTTCCCTTGCGAACCCGGCGGCGCCCGCTCCTCCGGACCCTGCCCTGGTCGAAGCAGTCGTGCAGCGCGTGCTGGACAAGATGCGTCCTCAAGTGGTGGATATCATCACCAAGGAATTCTTGCGCCCGGTCGTGCAAGCTCTTGTACACCGCGAAATCACCAAACGATAGAAGCCAGCTTCTTCACCCTACGTTTTTAAAATCCAATAAGTTGCGCGCTCCTGCGCCGCCGGAAGACGCATTTGACCGTCCGCGCGTGCATCCGTATAGTTATTCTCTCAACCACAGGTCTGGAGAACATGCCAAGAGAGATTCCCAAGGCGTACGAGCCGCAACTGATCGAGCAAAAGTGGGCAAAAAGGTGGGCGGAGGAAAATCTTTTTCGCGCCGACGTCAACGCGCCCGGCCCGGTTTTTTCCATCGTCATCCCGCCACCCAATGTGACCGGGTCGCTGCACATCGGCCACATGCTGGACCACACCGAGATCGATATTTTGACGCGCTGGCGGCGCATGCAGGGCTACAACACGCTTTACCTGCCGGGAACCGACCACGCCGGGATCTCCACGCAGCGCGTGGTGGTGCGCCAGCTGGCCGCCCAGGGCATCGCCTATCGCGACCTGGGCCGCGAAGCGTTCGAGCAAAAAGTTTGGGAGTGGAAGGCCGAATCCGGCGGGACTATCACGCGGCAAATGCTGCAGCTGGGCGAAAGCTGCGACTGGTCGCGCGAACGCTTCACTTTGTCGCCGGAACTTTCGCGCGCCGTCACCGAAGTTTTCGTGCGCCTGTACGAAGATGGCCTGATCTATCGCGGCCACTACATCGTGAACTGGTGCCCGCAATGCCGCACCGCCATTAGCGATCTGGAAACCGTCCATGAAGAGCGGCAGGGCAATCTGTGGCACATCCGCTATCCGATTCCCGGCACAAACGATTACATCGTCGTGGCCACCACGCGCCCTGAAACGATGTTGGGAGACACGGCTGTGGCCGTGCATCCGAGCGACGAGCGCTATAAGCATTTGATCGGCAAGATGGTCACGCTGCCGCTGATGAACCGCGAAATTCCCGTCGTGGGCGATATCGTTGTGGATCGCGAGTTTGGCACCGGTGCGGTGAAAGTCACTCCGGCGCACGATCCCAACGACTTTGAAATCGGGCGCCGCCACAACCTGCCCGAAATCGATGTGATGACCGACGACGCAAAAATGAGCGCCGCAGCCGGGCCTTATGCGGGACTCGATCGATTTGAGGCCAGGAAGCGAGTGGTCGCCGATCTGGAAGCCGCGGGCCTGCTCGAAAAAATCGTGGCGCACACGCACGCCGTGGGGACCTGCGACCGCTGCGGAACGGTTGTCGAGCCGCGCGCGTCGACGCAGTGGTTTGTGAAAATGAAGCCGCTGGCCGAGCCTGCGATTGCCGCTGTGGAACGCGGCGACGTGGAAATCATGCCGGAAAATCGGCGCACGGAATATTTCGAGTGGATGCGCAACATTCGGGATTGGTGCATTTCGCGGCAGCTCTGGTGGGGACACAGGATTCCCGCGTGGCAATGCGACGACTGCAAGGAAATTACCGTTGCGCGCGAGACGCCTTCAAAATGCGCCAAGTGCGGCTCTGGAAAACTGACGCAAGACCCCGATGTTCTGGAAACGTGGTTCAGTTCGGCGCTGTGGCCGTTTTCCACCTTGGGATGGCCGGACGATACGCCCGATTACCGCAAATATTATCCAACATCGTTGCTCGTGACCGCCTACGACATTCTTTTTTTCTGGGTCGCGCGCATGATCATGATGGGCCTGAAATTTACCGGACAGGTTCCGTTCAAGCAGGTCTGGATGCATTCGATTGTGCGCAATGCGGACGGCCAGAAGATGTCCAAGTCAAAAGGCACCGGAATCGATCCCGTGGAGATGAACGAGAAATTCGGGACCGATGCCATGCGTTTTACTTTGGCAAGCATGGCCGCGCCCGGCACGGACATCATCCTGACCGAGGATCGCATTCTGAGCTACCGCGCATTCGCCAACAAGATTTGGAATGCCGCGCGCTTCGTGTTCATGAATTTAGATAAATACGAAACGGCGGGCGGCGAAACGCTGGAGGCGCTGGCGGCGCCCGAACTGCGCGCGGCCGCTCCGTATGCAGCGGGCGGCCAAGTGGCACTCGGGGTAGCTCTTATTGACCGCTGGATTTTTTCGCGCCTGGCTCGCGCCACGGCGCAGGTCAACGACGCGCTCGAACACTTCCGCTTTCATGAAGCGGCGCACGTGGTCTATCACTTCTTCTGGGGCGACTTCTGCGACTGGTACATCGAGTGGGTGAAGCCGGAACTTGTTTCCGAGGATCGAGCCAAGGCGGCGGCCACCTGGAAGAATTTATTTGCGGCGTTTGAAAGCGCCCTGCGGCTGCTTCATCCCTTCATGCCGTTTCTCACCGAGGAATTGTGGCACCAGTTGCCGCAGCGCGAGGGCGCTCGCTCGATTGCGCTGGATCGTTTTCCGGAGGCGCACGCCGAACGCATCTACGCCTTGGCCGAAGAGCAGGTGGCCATGCTGCAGGAGATCGTGACCGCTGCGCGCAACATTCGCGCCGAAATGAAGCTCGATCCCAAAGCAAAGCTTCCCGCGCAGCTGGGGCCCGCGACGCCCGCCGTGCAGTCCACCGTGGAGCGCAGCCTCGACACTATGCTGCGGCTGGCCAATCTCTCTTCCCTTTCGTTTGCCAATCCGCCGTTTGACTCTACAAAAGGCGTGGTGCGCTCGAACAAAGATTTCGAGCTATTCATCGCATTCGATGCAGCCATCGATATACCGGCCGAAGTCGCGCGGCTGCGAAAAGAATTGGACCGCCTCACCAAAGACATCGCGTCCAAGACGGCGCGCCTTGCGGACGAAACATTTCGCAGCCGCGCGCCTGAAAAGATTGTGAAAGAACTGGAAACAACGCTGGCGGAGCGCCGCACGGAATTTGAAAAGCTGAGCGAACGGCTGGCGCAGTTTGAAAAGTTATAGTTCGAGTGGGTTAAGTGGCATAGGCTTCAGCCTGTGGGTTTTAATACTTGAAAGGACTAAAATTCACAGGCTGAAGCCTATGCCACAAAAAGCCAAGCCCCTTCGCTTGCATGTAGGACTCTAGAGCTTCATGGCGCACAGCGCATTCCCGGGCACCACCGATCGGCGCATTGACGCGCTGCTTGCGCTGCTCTCCGACAACACCATGATCGTCATCAGCGGCGCGAAAATCGCCCGCGAAATTGGCGTGACGCGCGGCACGGTGTGGAACTGGATCGAAAAGCTGCGCGCGCTGGGCGTGCGCGTGAAGGGGCACGCAGGTTCCGGCTACCAGATCGAAGAGGTTCCCGACATCCTCACGCCCAAGCTGCTGCACAGGCGCCTGCATCCGGGACCCCTGGGAAAACGCATCCACCATTTTTTCAAGATTGACTCGACCAATTCCGTGGCCATGACGCTTGGCGAGCGCGAGGAGCCGCACGGAACAGTAATCATCGCGGAAGAGCAAACGGCGGGACGCGGCCGAGCCGGGCACAGCTGGCACTCGGAAAAGACAAATGGCATTTACATGACCGTGCTGCTGCGCCCGTCGATTCCACCGCAGCAGGCTCCACTGATCACGCTGGTGGCGGGCCTCGCCGTGCGCGAAGCCATTCTGGAGCAGACCGGCCTGGCTCCCGATCTGCGCTGGCCGAACGATCTGCTCTTCGGCCGCAAGAAATTCTGCGGCATCCTGACCGAGATGAATGCCGAGCAGGATCGAATTCATTTCGTGGCCGTGGGGATCGGCATCAACGTGAACCACGAGCGGCTCGCCGGAGAATTATCGACAATCGCCACGTCGCTGCGAATCGAGACCAAGCGCATGCAATCCCGCGTGGAAATTGTGTCGCGGTTGCTGCGGCACCTGGAGTCCTACTACAATCGTTTCCTGAGCGAGGGTCCCGAAGCGATCGTGGCTCGTTTTTGCGAAGTTTCCAGCTTTGCCCGGGGCAAGCGCGTGAGAATCGAAACCTCGTCCGAAACGTACACCGGCACGACGGAAGGGCTCGAACCCGGAGGCCTGCTGCGCGTGCGGCGCGACGACGGGCGCATACTGCCGGTGATTGCGGGAACACTTTCCGAGGCGGATTGATGCTGCTGACGCTGGATGTTGGAAACACAAATACGGTGCTGGGATTTTTTCGCGGCACGGAACTGGTGGCGCACTGGCGGCTGACCACGGCGCGCGACCAGACCGTGGACGAATACGGAATTCTCACGCGTGAACTTTTTACCTTGGCGGGCATCGACCCATCATCGGTCAGCGGCGTGATCATCAGCTCGGTGGTGCCGCCGCTCAATTCCACGCTCGAGGAAATGTCCGAGCGCTATTTTCATGTGAAGGCCCTGTTCATCGAGCCGGGAGTGAAAACCGGCATGCCCGTGCTGTACGACAATCCGCAGGAAGTGGGCGCGGACCGAATCGTGAACGCGGTCGCGGCGTTCACGAAATATGGCGGCCCGTGCATCGTGGTGGATTTCGGCACGGCCATCAATTTTGATGTAGTCTCCGCGCGCGGCGAGTACATGGGCGGAGTGCTGGCGCCCGGCATCGGCATCTCGGCCGAAGCGCTTTTTTCGCGCGCCGCACGCTTGTTCCGCGTGGAAATCAAGGACCCCGGCAAAATCATCGGCACCAACACCATGCAGTCGCTGCAGTCCGGCCTGTACTACGGCTACGCGGACATGGTTGACGGGATCGTCACGCGCATCAAGAGCGTGGTCGGCGAATCGGCGCACGTGATTGCCACCGGAGGGCAAGCTCCACTCATCGCCAAGGCTTCGCGGCACGTCAAGATCATCGACGAATTTCTCACGCTCGAGGGGCTGCGCATCGTGTGGGAGCGCAACCAATCCGCCAAGCGCGCTCCCGCGGCCGGCTCCCTTGCGAAAGAAAGAAAAAACCAATCTTGAATTCCCGCGAATCGATGGCCGAGCTGAACTATTTCAATTATTTCACGGAAATTGAGGAATATTTCTGGCAGAAGCGCGGCGCGCATCTTCTGGTTTCGCCGCTGGATTGGGCCATTGTCGAGACTTGGCAGAAGGCCGGCATCCCGCTTTCCGCCGTGCTGAAGGGCATCGACCGCGCCTTTGAAAGCTATGCGCGATCCAAGCGCGCCGCCGGCGGACGCCAATTGAAAAGCCTCACCTATTGCGTCGATGCTGTGCTGGAAGCCGCGGACGAGGAAAAAGAAACCGCCGCGGGCACGGGGCCTGTGGTGGCGTCCGCGAAAAAAGAGGAAGAGACATTTTCGCGGGACGCGCTGCGCCTGTTCTTCAACAGAAATATCGAGCGGCTTTCCAAAGCGGCCGCGGCCGTGCGCGCGGCTCAGCCAGAACTCTCCTCGCGCATGGACGAAACACGCGCGCGCCTTGCGGATTTTCTGCCGCTGGTGGACTCTCCCGGCGCTCTGGACCTGGAAGATTTGGAGCGGCGGCTGACCGTGGCCGAGGAAAAACTTACTGCCGCGCTGACCGCCGGCGCGCCGGAAGATTTTCTTCTGGAGCTTCGCCGCGACATGGACCGCCAGCTTGCGCCCTACCGCCGAAAGATGAGTTCCCCGCAGCTCTCTCAACTCGAACGGCAATATATGCAGAAACGGCTCTGGGAGCGCTATAATCTTCCTCGCCTGAGTTTGTTCTACCTGACCTGAGGCCCTCCGGCCAAGGATCACACCCCGCGCATCGGAAAGCGACCCGAATGGAAGTTCGAATAGAAAAACTAGTGTATGGCGGCGACGGCCTGGCGCATCACGAAGGCGCCACCGTGTTTGTTCCTCTGGTGCTCCCGGGCGAACTTGTCGAGATCGACGCATCGGCCAAGAAAAAGAAATTTATCAAGGGGCGGCTGCAACGCGTTGTAGAGCCTTCCGCGGAGCGCGTGCCCGCGCCCTGCCCTCACTATGGACGCTGCGGCGGCTGCCAGTATCAGCACATGCCGTACGACGCGCAGGTGCGCTACAAAGCCGAGATTCTGCGCGAGACGCTGGGACGCATCGGGCGCATCCAGTGGACGGGCGCCATCGACACGCATGCCTCGCCTCCGTTTGGATATCGCAACCGGGCGCAATGGAAGCTGCGGCCTGAGCAGGAGGGCGCGGCGGGAAGCGCGGGCATCGGATATTTTGAGATGGGCAGCACCAAACTTTGCGCCGTCTCGGAATGCTCGATCCTTTCGCCTCGGCTTGCCGACACCTTTTCGCGGCTGCGGCAGATGGTTTCGCAGAGCAAGACTCTTTCCTCCATCGACGAAATCGAAGCATTCGCCGATTCCAGCGACGACAAGATTTTGCTGAATCTTTCCGCCGACAAATTGGTCGATACTCCGGAATCCATCTCGGCCGCGCTGCGCCAAGCAGTTTCCTACGTGGAATCGATCCTGATCCAGGATCGCCGCGCCGATAAATTCCATCTCGACGGCCCGGGATATTTGACGTACACGGCGGGCGGCGGGCAATACCGAGTCGGCCATCTTTCGTTTTTTCAGGTCAATCGTTTCATGGTTGAGCCGCTGGTGGAAGCGGCCATCGGCACGACGCGCGGCAAGCTTGCGCTCGATTTATTTGCGGGAGTCGGACTCTTTACCGTGGCGCTGACCAAGAATTTCGAGCGCGTCATCGGCGTGGAATCCAATCTGGCCGCGGCCAAGGACCTGGAAACCAATTTGAAGGAAAGCGGCGGCGCGTCTCCCTCTTCGCGCAATGCTACCGCTGAGTCATTCCTTTCCCGTTGGCATGAGACGCCTGACCTTGTCGTACTCGATCCGCCGCGCGCGGGACTGGAAATCGAAGCGCTCGCTCACCTGAAGAAAATTCGTCCGGCGCACATTCACTACGTCTCCTGCGATCCCGCCACCCTGGCTCGGGACCTTGCGCTGCTCGTGGGAACGAAGGAAGCGGCCGGCCCGTTCGAGATCGAGAGCATTAATTTGTTTGACATTTTCCCACAAACATATCATATGGAGGTGTTGGTCCAGCTCAAGCGGCGTGCATGAAACTACCATCCCTCTTCCCTGTCACGTTTTTTGCCGGAGGAATCCTCCTCTCGATGGAGCTGAAGGGCTTTGCCCTGCTTAGCCCTCGGATTGTTATTCTTGCGGCGCTGCTGTTCTTGTCATTCGGATATATTCTGCTCCGCCGCAATTGGATTTTTGCGGCGGCAGTGTTCGCTGCGGGCGCATGGCTCGCCGTTGGAATCGCCGCTTCCAGCCTGGAGCGCGCGTCCGTTCCGCACAATTTGGCCGGGAGTCTGATCGAATCCGGCAAGCTGGATTCTGCCACGGCCCTGCGCTGGCGTGGACGCTTGCGCGGCGATCCGCTGCAAGTCCCCTGGGGCACGCGCTATGAAATCAATCTGGAAGAGGTGGAATCGTCCGGCGGCGACACGCCCGTTTCCGGCGGCCTGCGGCTGACGTACTACGGCGCGGAATCGGGCGGCGCGCCTCCGCCTGCGGCGCGCGCCGGAGACCGTGTCGAAGCGTTTGTGCGCGCGCGTCCCATAAATAATTTTGGCGATCCCGGCAGTTTCGATACGCGCAGCTTTCTCGCTTCCCAGGACATTCAACTGCAGGGCGCGCTGCGCAATGGCCAGCTTCTCACCATTGTGGATCATCCGCGATTGGCGCTCTCCGATCGCTTTGCCCGCCTGCGCGGGCGTTTTCTCGGCTCGTTGAATGAGCTTTTCGCCGCGCGCCCGGATGAAGGAGCGCTGGCTCGCGCCATGCTTCTCGGCGACCGCAGCTTCGTGGACCGCGACCGCGTGGTCGATTACCAGAAGACAGGCGTCTACCACGTCATGGTCCTGGCCGGGTTACACGTCGGCGCGCTGGCGGCATTTTTTCTGTGGGCCGGACGGCGGCTGCGCCTCGGGCTGCTTCCGCGAATTCTGCTGACGCTTCTTGCGCTGGCGGCGTACGCATCCATCGTCGAGGACCGCCCGCCAATTCTGCGCGCCGTTCTGATGGCCGCGATATTCCTGTCCGCAAAGCTCCTGTACCGCCGCATGGACATCGTCAATGTTGCGGCCCTTTCCGCATTGATGATCCTCGCGGCGCGGCCCTCTGAAATTGTCTATCCAAGTTTTATTTTGTCTTTTTGCGCGGTGGCCACCATCGGAGCAATCGGTCTTCCGTGGATCAGGCGATCGAGTGAGCCATTTCGCCTTGCGCTCAATCATCTTCCCGATGTAACGAGGGATGTCTCCCATCCGCCGCACGCCATCCAATTCCGAATCGAGATGCGCGCTGCCTGCGCGTGGCTTGCGGATCGCCTGCCGAGTTCCGTCGCGCCTTTCGCAACCGACCTGATGGTGCGTCCCTCTAAGACTGCCCTGCTTCTCTGGGAAATTGTTGTGATTTCCACGGCCTTGCAGCTCGGGATGCTTCCACCGCTTGCCTACTATTTTCACCGCATCACTTTGGCTGGGCCTCTTGCCAATATTCCGGCGATGCTGCTGACGTGTCTCGCCGTTCCCATTGGATTTCTCCTGCTTGGGGCGTCGCTTGTTTCCCATTCCGTTGCGCTTGTGCTGGCAAAAATTCTGGGCGTGCTTCTGGCGATGCTGGATGTTTCGGTTCGATGGTTCGCCGGATGGCACGGTGCAAGCTACCGTATTCCAGGACCGCCATTGGCAATCCTTGCTTTGTTTGCCCTGCTGGCAATTGCGCTCTCCGCCGAGATGCATATGCGCCCGTGGGATTTCAGGCGGTATTTGATGATCTTTTCGGCCCTAATGGCCACTGCTACGGTCATCGCCATGTTCCCTTTTCATCCGCGCCTCGCGCCACAACGTCTGGAAATGACCATCCTGGACGTGGGCCAGGGCGACAGCCTTTTTCTGTCTTTCCCGAGTGGGCGCACCATGCTCGTCGACGGAGGAGGCGAAGTCGGAACATTTCATTCCGGCGGAATGCGCTCTGGAATCGATGTGGGGGAAGATGTGGTTTCGCCGTATTTGTGGTCGCGCGGGATCAAGCGCATTGACGTGGTGGCCCTCACTCATGCGCACGAAGATCACCTGGGGGGGCTTCCCGCCATTTTTGAAAATTTTCGCGTGGGAGAATTCTGGGTTGGACGTGACATTCAGAGCGCGGCCTATGAACAAGTTCTTGCAGCGGCGCGAGCGCACGGCGTACTCGTAAAGCATTTGAAACAGGGCGACACGTTTTCCGAGGATGGAGTATCGGGTAGCGTTCTGTGGCCGGAAAACGATTCCGAGGGCCGGTCGGCCAAGAACGATGATTCGCTGGTGATGCGATTGACTGATGGTGCGGAATCTTTTCTATTGGCGGGCGACGTGGAGCGTCCTTCCGAGCGCGCAATTCTCGCCGAAGAACAACACGTCGATGTGAATTTTCTGAAGGTTGCTCATCACGGCAGCAAGACCTCCACCACCGACGCGTTTCTGTCCGCCGCGCATCCGGCCTTCGCGGCAATATCCGTAGGGAGAGACAACAGTTTCGGGCATCCATCGCCTGAAGTGACCGACCGGCTGGAAGCGGCCGGCGTGCGTGTCTACCGCACCGACCGCGACGGCGCTATCACCGCGAGCACCGATGGCAGCGCGCTGAGCGTAAGCACTTTTCTTCACGCGCCCCAGTAGCACAGGCTTCAGCCTGTGGATTTTGAATTTCCGCGCGATAAAACCAACAGACTGAAGTCTGTTCTACTAAACCCCGCCGCGCCAGAGCATCAGAATCAGCAGAATGGCCATGGCCACGGCGAGGCCGATGCTCGCTTCGTACTCACGATTCTTGCGATAGAGCGGCCAGGAAAACCGTTCCGTCGAGGGCATTGCGGGCGAAAGCCGCGGCCAGAACGCGGGGACGCGCGCCGAGTACTCCACAAACGCATCACCATAATGTGCCTTGAGTTCGGATTGCTCCCGCCGAATCACCACGGGATAAAAAATCGCAAGATACGCAGCCAGGAGCAGCGTGGAAATCCAGGAGTGGCTTGCCACCGAAAATCCCGCGGCCAGAAACACGCTTCCCAAATACAAAGGGTTGCGAGTGAATGCATACGGGCCGGAGGTCGCCAGTTGCTGATGTTTTCTGAGATGCCCGGCGGCGTATCCGCGAATGACCAAGCCCACGATTGCAACGCACACGCCACAGAGCAGCCACTTTATTTGCGGGTGCGCAAACCAGAACGCAGCGATGCCCACCGGATATCCCACGCGCACGCGCCATTTGATCCAAAAATTAGTTTGTGAGCTCAAACGGAAACCTTCAGAAGCGGTTCGGCCGCGGCTAGCACATCTTCAACGCTGATTCGCAGCATGGCGGGCGAGTAATCCGAGCGCCGCTTGTAGCTGATCTCCTCGGGGCGCGCCTTGTGCACGATGGCCGCGCCGGGCACAAACGGGCCGTTGCGCGCGGGATCGGTGGGCCCGTACAAGCCGACCACGGGCGTGCCGAGCGCCGCCGCCAAATGCAGCGGACCGGAATCCGCCGCGACCAAACATCGAGCATGTGCCAGTAGTCCCATCAATTCCTCGATCGTCGTTGAGATGAGCGAAGGCCGCGCCGGAGTTGCCGCGCGCAAGACTTCCTCAGCGATATTTTTTTCACCCGGCCCGTGAATCACCACCACGCGCAAACCGTATCTTCCTTCAACCTCGCGGCAAAAGTGGCCGTAGCGCTCCGCGGGCCAGCATTTCGCGCGCCAGCTTGCGCCGGGGCCCACGACCATGTACTCGCCGAGAATCCCAAGATCGTGCAGGCGCGCGCGAACCGATGCCGCTCCGCCCGCCGGAACGCGCAGCGGATACTCCGGCGTTCGCGGGCGCGCTGCGCCGGCCTGTTGCGCGAGCGAGTAATTCAACTCGGCAACGTGGCGGCCGGCGGGAGTCACGCGCTCGGTGTACAACATCGCCGCGCCCTCTTCGCGCGCCCAGGCGCGGTCAAAACCGATGCGGCGCGGCGCGCCGGAAAGAGCCGCAAGGATGGCCGACTTGTAAAGCCCTTGAAAATCGATGGCGCAGGTGTAGCGATTTTCGCGCAGCCGCTGGATGCACTCGATCGCGCCCAGCAGCGAGCGGCGGTCAAAGGGAATCACTTCGTCAAGGGCCGGACTTCCCTCCAGCACCGGCGCCCATTTCCGGTCGACGACCCAATCGATCCTGGCGCCGGCATGCGCCGCCCGAAGCGCGGCAACCGCTGGAACCGTGTGCAGGATATCGCCCAGCGCCGTGAGACGCACCACCAGGAAACGTTCCCCGCCCTTATTCATCGCCACGCGGCGATCCGCGGCCGGTCTGAAAAATGTGTCGAACCGCATCGCTTAAATTTTCAGCCAGCGCGTCCGGCTGCCTGGGCCATGTGCCGCGATGCAATTGGTACTCCCCGCGGCCGTATCCCGACATCACCAGGATTCCGCGAGCGCCGGCCGCGTGGCCCATCTCAAGATCTGCGTAGCGGTCGCCCACCACCCACGACGCGTCCAAATCCAAGCCATGCTCGCGCGCCGCGCGCAGGATCAAGCCCGGGTTGGGCTTGCGGCATTCGCAGGCGTCTTCCGACTTGTGCGGGCAATAATAAATTGCGTCGATCCACGCGCCGCCCTTGGCCAGCTCCGCCACCATCTTCTTGTGGACTTCGTGCACCAGCGATTCCGGAAAAATATTTCGCGCGATGCCGGACTGGTTGGTCACCACGATCACCGGAATTTCCGCCTGATTCAACTGGCGAATGGCCTCGGCTGCGAACGGAAAAATTTGAAAACGGTCAATGTGATTGACGTAGCCCAGCTCTTCGCCGATGGTGCCGTCGCGGTCCAGAAATACCGCGCGGCGCAAGATTTGCGTTTCAGACATCCTGGGCGCCTCGAACAGAAGGATTTTGTGCTGCCCCTTTAAACCGCATGGCGGCCGTGAATACGGAATGGACCGCAATGCGCGTCATGCATCGATGATCCACCGGGCAGCGGCGCAGAAAACACGGGCTGCACGAAACTGCCTCGCGGATCAAAGTAAATTGTTGCGTCACGGGAGCTGTGCCCTCCGGGTCCGTCGAGCCGAATATTCCAATCACCGGTAGCCCCGCCGCCGCGGCCACATGCATGGCTCCCGAATCGTTACCAATAAAGATCGAGCAGCAAGCAAAGAGCGCCGCCAGATCGCGCATGGATGTCTCTCCAACCAGTGAAATTGCGGGAGACTTCATGTTCGAGCGAATGCGAGCGGCAATTTCTTTTTCACCCGATGTACCAAAAAATAACACATCGGCGCCGCATTCCGAAATCAGACGGTCGGCAAGTTGCGCAAAGCGCTCCGGCGGCCAGCATTTTGCCGCGCCGTAGGAAGCCCCGGGAGCAATGGCCACCCGCCAACCATTCTCCCGCGCGCCCGACCTTTGCAGCGCGGATTCCGCGGAGGCGCGCGCCGCATCCGGCACTAGCAAGCGAATCGGCTCTATCGGCGGCAGGGTCTCGATCCATCCCGCGCGATGCAGCAATTCCGATAGTAATGCGATTCGTGCTTGGGAATCTCGCCTTCGCGGGGCACGCCAATCGCTTTGCTGAGCAGCGGGCCGCGCCCGTCTCGCGCATATCCGATGCGCTCGGGAATTCCCGCGCGCCAGGCCAGCCACGCGGCATCAAACGCATTTTGCAGCAGCACGGCGATGTCGAATTTTTCCTTGCGCAATTCGGCGATGAGTTTTTCCCGGCCCAGCCATCCCGCGTGCTTCCCGCGGAAATCGTATGGCAGAATTCGATCGGCAAACGGTTGCCCCAGGAACAGGTCCGCAACCGCGGGCCGCGCCAGCACGCAAATTTCATCGTTGGCGCGCGTCCGGCGGATTGCTTGCAAAGCGGGGATGGCCATGACCGCATCGCCCACCCAATTCGGAGCACGCACCAGAATCTTCATTGCGCTGCGCCCGCTTTCCCCTTGCGCAGGGCGTCGGCAAGGACGCTCCAAAAGCCTTCGGGCAATTCAAACGAAATCCGGCAGCAATACACGGGGAGAGTGGAAAATTTGACTTCCCTCAAATTCCATACATCTTTTTCCGTGCACAGCAGCGCATCGGCTCCGCAACTTGCCGCTGCCTGCTCCAGCTCCGCCGCCTCGCTCGCGGTATAGGCATGATGATCCGCAAACCCGCGCTCCTGAATCGCTTGAAAACCCCAGTGGCGCAAATCGTCGAAAAATGCGGCCGGGTTCCCGATGCCGCAAAACGCCAGGAACCGCGCCTTGCGCCAGTCTTGCTCCGGCAAAGCGACGTCGAGCCTGGGAAGGCGCAAAACACTTTCCAGGCGCGTGCTGGAATAAAAGATGGGGCAACTAGTGTGGCGGCGAATTATCGTTTCAAGGGCGGGCGATTGCGCCTCCACGCTTCGCGTGATGACAATGATATCCGCGCGCCGCAGCGCAGAGAGCGGCTCGCGCAATCGTCCCGCGGGCAGCACCAAGCCGCCGCCAAATGGATCCATGGCATCGATGAGCACAACGTCGGCATCGCGCGACAACTTCAAATGCTGAAAACCGTCGTCGAGCACAAAGCAATCGATTCCGTGCCTCGCCAGAACCATCCCGTTCGCGTAGCGGTCCGCACCAACGCCAAGCTGAACTTTTCCCGCAAGCCTCTCACGCAGCAGCGCAACTTCATCGCTTTGGGGAACGCCGCTCTCGCCCGCCTCGGACGTCCCTCGATACCCGCGCGTCAAAATCGCCGCGTGCTTCCCTTTCTGCGCAAGACGCTGCGCGATAGCCAAAACCATCGGCGTTTTCCCCGTCCCGCCCACCGTTAAATTCCCCACGCCAATCACTGTCCCCGGCAATTTGCGTTTGCGGAAGATGCCCTGCGCATAGCACCAGGATTTGGCCCACACAATTGCGGCATAGAGAAGCGATAGCGGCCAAAGCAGGCGCAGCCATCCCGGAGAGCGCTTCACTTTTCGCTCCTCTCGGAACCAACAATGCGCACGATGTGGTGCAACACGCGTTCCGTCGCGCCGCGATTGCGGTCCACGAGTTCCCGCGCGCAGGCACCCATGCGCGCCCCGCGCTGCGGATCGCGAAGCATGCTTACCCATGCCGCGCCCAACTCCTCAGGACTGTTGACCTGGATGGCCGCGCCCGCCGCTAGAAATTTTCCAGCCATCTCCCGAAAATTTTCCATCGAATATCCGTAGATGGGAGCCTTGCCAAACGCGGCCGGCTCGAGAATGTTGTGCCCGCCGCTGGGAACCAGCGAGCCTCCCACGAACACGGCGTCGGCAAGGCGGTACAGTCCGGCTAGTTCTCCGATGCTGTCGAGCAGCAACACATTGCCCGGCTCGGCGAGCGAGGAGCTTCCAGCTCCGTTGAGGGTCAGGTCTCGGCGGCGCAGCAATTTTCGCCCCGACTCCGCGATGAAGGCTGCCGCGTTGTCGAATTGCTCCGGCTTTCTCGGCGCAAGAATCAGCAGTGCGCGGGGGAACTCGCGCTCCACGTCCGCAAAGGCCCGCAAGACAGGAGCCTCTTCATTGGCCACCACGCTCCCGGCAACGACCACTGGATTGCGGCCGTTCTTTGCCAACTCGGCCTCGATCCAAGCGGAAAGTGGAGTTTCGCCCAGCTGGGCGAGATCGTACTTGAGGTTGCCGGTGACCAGGACACGTTCGGGTGGCGCTCCCAAGGCAATCAGCCGCGCCGCATCTTCCTCGCTCTGCATCAGAAAAATCGCCGCATCGCTGAGCACTTTTTTCAGAAATCCAGACAGAACTCCGGCGGAATAGGCGAGGGCGCGTTTATAGCCGCGGAACGAGCGCTCTGACAATCGCCCGTTCACGAAAATAACGGGCACGCCAGCGCGGCGACATTCGCGCAAGAAATTCGGCCAAATCTCGGTCTCCACGACGATTACCGCCGCCGGGCGGGCGGCCGCAAGAGCGTGCCTTACAGGGCCGCGCCAATCCAGCGGAAAATAGAAAACCGCGTCGGCGAACGGCATTCGTTCGCGCGCCAATTTCTGTCCGGTGGCGGTGGTGGTGGAGACGACAATTCGCAGCAGCGGAAACTTTTTCTTCAATTGCTGCGCCAGAGGGAGCGCGGCCAGGACTTCACCCACCGATACGGCGTGAATCCAGATCGACCGCCGTGTTGTATCGGCCGAGCCTGCGCCGCTCAGTTCTGGCGGAAACCTGCGCCCGAGGCGCTCTGGAATGTTGCTAAGGTATTTGCCCTGGATCAAACCGCGCAAGAGGAAATACGGAGAAAGCAGGAGCATCCCCGCGGCCGTCAGCAGACTATAGAGCGCATACATCCGATAAGGCCCTCGGCGAGCCGTCTCCTGTCCGGAAAAAGGTAGAACGATCCCACTCACAGCTACAAACCGGATATTATAGGCGCGCCGCTGGCGTTGGGATACCAATAGTCGAGCGAGGTTTAGTGGGACAGCTAGCCCCTCGCAGGGGCTCGGGGTGAAGAGCGGCTGTCCTGCAACTGATAGCGAACCTATCGCCGGGAAGGCGCATCATAGCCAACCAGACCATGCTACGCACAATCCTTGCAATCGCGATACTCTTCCCGCTCGGCGCGCTGGCGCAGACTGCGCCGCCCGATCCCATGTCCCTGAAAACGCGCGACGCGCATCAAGACCTGACCATCGTCGCCGATCCCTATCTCAAAGCAGACCGGTACAAGAAGGAAGTTTTCGGCAAAGACTCCTTCTTCGCCGCAGGCATCGTGGCCATCGACGTATATTTTCAAAACGATAACAACACGCCGATTCGGCTCAACCCCGATACCATCCAACTGATTATTTCGCAGCCCGGACAGGACCGCCAGCGCCTGGACGCGCTTTCTCCCGAGGACGTGGCCGACCGCACGCTCTTAAAAGCCAACTCCAACATTCGAGCGCCCCGGCCGTTCCCGATTCCCGGCGTATCTTCGGGTTCCGGCCACAGTAAGGATTGGGTGCAGATGACCACCACTCTTCACTCCGTTGCCCTCGGCACGGACATCTTGCCCCCTCATGCCACCACTCACGGGTTCCTCTTCTTCGACATGAACCACAACCCGAGCGCGATCCACTATTCGCACCTGTACATCCCCGACCTCGCCTTCATGATCGACAAGAAAGCGCTCTTCTTTTTTGAGATCGATCTGGCCGATGCTCCCATGAGGTAATCCGGCGTGCATCGGCTGTTTTAGACTTCAGCCGACGATTCGCCGCGCCGCCGAAGCGTTCTGGTTTTTGTGGCGCCGGCGCCACAAAAATCCATCGCGGCCTGTCGGTGAACTTTCCGGAAATATGTATTGCTACTTGCGCGAACGCGCGCGCGAATTTGCCGAACGCGTCCGCGTCGGATAGAATGGTATTTCCCAAACGGGCCAATCCCCCAACATGACACTCTTAGACGAATTGAATTCCGGGCAGCGCGAAGCCGCCACCACAATCGAAGGGCCTGTCTTGATCCTTGCCGGAGCCGGCACGGGCAAGACGCGCGCCATTACCTATCGCATCGCCAACCTCATCGAGCAAGGTGTGCCTGGCAATGCCGTCCTGGCGGTGACATTCACCAATAAGGCCGCGGCGCAGATGAAAGAGCGCGTGCGCGACTTGCTGGTCCGCCGCGGAAAAGCGTTCGACGATCCGTGGATCGGAACGTTTCACGCGTTTTCCGCATGGCTCTTGCGCCGCGAGGCCAAGCGCCTTGGCCTGCCGCGCGATTTCAAAATTTATGACGCCGACGATCAAGTCGCGGCCGTAAAACTTTCGCTCGATCATTTGAACATCAAGGACCCGGGCGAAAAAATTCGCGGCCTTCTGGAGCGCATCAGCTCCGCCAAGAATCATGCACTGACACCCGCGCAGGTCTCCGCCGAAGCCGCCAAGCGCGGCGACCCGCTGGGGATCACCGCCGCGAAAGTGTACGGGGAGTATGAAAACATTCTTCGCAAGGGCGGCGCGCTGGATTTTGACGATCTGTTGCTGCGCGCCGTGCAGGTGCTGCGCGAATTTCCCGAGGCCCGCGCCGCATGGCAGACGCGATTTCGCTACATTCACGTCAACGAATATCAGGACACCAACCGCGTGCAATACGATTTGTTGCGGCTGCTGGTAAACGAATCGCGCAACCTGTGCGTGGTGGGCGACGAGGATCAATCCATCTACCGATGGCGCGGCGCGGATATCGGCAACATTCTGCGATTCGATGAGGACTATCCCGGCGCGCGCGTGGTCCGCCTCGAAGAGAATTACCGCTCGACGCAGATAATTCTTGACGCCGCAGCGGGCGTCGTCTCCAACAACCGGCGGCGTCTCGGAAAAAATCTGAAGGCCACGCGCTCGGCGGGCAAGAATCTGGCATTCTTTGAAGGGCGCGATTCCAAATCCGAAGCCGAGTATGTGGCGGACCGGATTCGCATGATCCACGGAGACGATCCCGCCGTTCACATTGCCGTGCTGTACCGAACCAACGCACAGTCGCGCTCCTTTGAAGAGGCTTTGCGCGCGCGCGGCATGCGCTATCGCATGTTGGGCGGCTTTTCGTTTTACCAGCGCGCCGAAGTCAAGGACGCACTGGCCTACGCGCGGCTGGCGATTTTTCCGGATGACGATATCGCACTGCTGCGCGTGATCAACACGCCGCCGCGCGGCATCGGAAAAACCTCCATCGATTCCCTTTCCGCCCTTGCGCGCGAGCAGGATATTTCCCTCTGGGCTGCCCTGGAAAAGGCGCTGGATCCTTCCTTCGGCGGACGCTCCCTCGCGCCGTTGCGCGATTTCCGCACGCTGATTGAAACGTTGCAGCAGGAAGTCACGACCTCCACGCCCGCGGATTTCCTGCAGTCGGTTCTGTCGCGCAGCGGATACCTGGACATGCTCCTGCAGCGCGACAACGTCGAGGACACCGCGCGCGCCGACAACTTGCGCGAACTGGTGAACGCCATGGCCGAAGGCGCCGAGCGCGGCGAAACGCTTACCGATTTTCTGGATCACGCCGCACTGGTCAGCGATGCCGACAACTTTGACGAAGACGCGCTGATCACGCTGATGACGCTGCACAGCGCCAAGGGCCTGGAATTCGAGCACGTGTTTCTGACCGGCATGGAGGAAGGAATTTTTCCCCACAGCCGCTCGCAAAACGACAATGAAGAGCTGGAGGAAGAGCGCCGCCTGTGCTACGTGGGAATGACCCGCGCCAAGACCACGCTCACGCTGACGCGCGCCGTGTATCGCCGCATGTACGGCTCCGAGCGCCTCACTGGCTCCATGCCCTCGCGCTTCCTGCAGGAAATTCCGGCGGAGCTGATCGACACTGCGGCCGGTTCGCTGGCCGAAGCCGGCGAGACGCGCCGCTACGAGCCCGATCCCGAATACTCCTACAGCCAGGAGGAATTCTCGCGCCGCGTGAAGCGCATCGATTCCCCATCGCATTCGCGGTCGTCCAGCGACCCCGCCACGCGTGCTCGCCCTAGCGCCTCGCCGCGCTTCGGCAAGCAGCAAAGCGGAAACCCTCTGATCGGCCAGCGCGTCCGCCACGCCACCTACGGCACGGGCACAATCGTTGCCGTGGAAGGCGATGAGCCCGAACGCAAATTCACCGTGCGCTTCTCCGATCACGGCACAAAAAAATTAGTGGAGCAGTACGCGAATCTGAGTTGGGCGTAGGTAGGACAGGCTTCAGCCTGTCTGCTTTGCGCAAAAACCACTCGGGATAAAAATAAACAGGTAGCGCTTCCCGCAGGGAGAGCCTCATTTTTGTCATTCCGAGCGGAGCGAGGAATCTCTCTTGGTTTCTTCTGCGCTCCGGCAAAATCGAAGAGAGATTCCTCGCTCCGCTCGGAATGACAAAATAGTGAAGCGCGCGCACAGGCAGGGCGCAGCGTGGGCTAATGCGCGCCATCCTCGGTCGCGGCGGGTGGCGGCTGCTTCGTAAATTCAAACGTACAGGACCGGCCCACAATCCCCAGCCCTTCGTTCCTCAACCCCGTGCCCGACGCATCTTTGAATTGGGCCTTGCCGCTGAAACTGTATTCGGTGCCCTTTCCAGTAAAAATCCCGCGAGCATATTCCTTGTTGGCGACGATGCCGGAGGCAGAGAGCTTGACGCTGCCGTCATCGGAGACCTTGCCTTCGATCAGAAAATACCCCGGCTGCCCCGCCATGCCGCGCTCCCCGCGAAGATTGCCCTTCTGGATGACGGTGGGAAACATGAACGTGAATCCCTTCGTATTCCCTTTTTCCGGACACGTATACTTCGTGTCCCAAGTGCCGTCAAAGTTTTCGCCCGCAATCGAAACCACCGGCAAAACTGCCAAGACGCAAACCACTACAAATCGAAATATTTTCCCCATTTGATTCCCCCCGTTGGATCGTTGCAGCACTATCTTAAGTCGCAATGCACCGCTTCCTGGCGCCCGCGTTGCTCGCATTTTTATACTCCAAATTCAGGATTGCGCCTGTTATTTTAAGCCAATCGTAATGTGATGCCCAACACGCAAAATGTGCTGAGCTCACGGGCAGATATTTCATTCCGTGTTTGCCGACCCATTGAGACCTCCCCGTTTATCAGGAGCTGAATCTACAAGCTGGCAGGAAGTATTTCCTCAGAGAAGCTAGAGCGAAACGGGCGCCTGCGAATTCTGCTTCACAGCAAAGACCACGCGTGAAGTGCCGCTGTCTTTGTTCCATGTTTTTTCGACCTCGGACAAGGGCACAACTTTGATTTCGATTTTCAGCTTGCCGGGCACCACGGCTTGCAGCACACCGCGAATCGCGCCGACTATGTCTTCGAGGGGGATGCTTCCCATGCCGCTGCCCATCAGGACCAGCGCGGACGAGCGCAAAGCGGCGCTTGGCAAGGTAATGTTGCCGCCGCTGACTGCTCCGATCTGAACGAAACGGATGGGCACTGCGTCCTTGCCTGATCTTGCCCCAGCCATGATCAGGGTTTCGGCGCTTTGTCCCCAGAGATAATCGAGGACGACATCGACGCCTTCGCCGCCAAACTGCTCCTCGAACGCCGCCTCCAGTTCCGTCGTGGATTTATTTAGAGAAATGGTCGCATCCGCGCCGAGGGCCTTCACTTGTTCCAGGGCCGAAACATTGCGCCCCGTGGCGATGACTCGTTTCGCTCCCAAGTATTTGGCGATTTGCACGGCCAAGCGTCCTGAAATTCCCGTGGCTCCGTTGATCAGCACGTTCTCCCCGGCGATCAGATGCGCCCGTTCCTTGAGCGCGGCCCAGGAAGACATCCCCGGAATTGCGATCGCAGCAGCGGTGATGTCATCCACATCGTCCGGCAACGGTATGCACCGATCCATCCTCACCGCGACCTTTTCGGCCATGCCGCCGAACGGCTCTTCGGGCAACACGAAATACACGCGCCGGCCATCCTGAGTCCGGCCAACACCGTCGATGCCAACGACCGCGGGAAGACTGCCAGGAGAAGTGTGGTGCGAACCCGAAGCGCGGCTTTTGGTGACCTGGCTTAAAGCAGACGCGCTGACCGCAATCAACTCTTCGCCAACCTGCGGCACGGGATCGCCAAAGTCCGCGAATACTGGCGTGCTGCCCGGTTTGGTAATGATGGCGGCCTTCATTCGATTCCCTCGTTTCTTCCTCGCTGCGCATCGCTAGACGAAGATCGGCCGATTTTGTAAAGGCCCGCTAGTCTAGTACGTTTGCGGCTTGCAATTAATTTCATCCGTTAGTGATCGCCATGGGAAGTGCCCTGAGGCCCATACGAATGGAAATGCCGGTGACTATCAGTTGTTTGTTTAGGGCAGCGCGGCAGGGGCAGCGCTGCGCCGTGACGCCCACTTGAGCGCGCGGTAAACCGGATAGCTTGCGGCGAGCACCAGGAACGTGAGAGGCGTGTTCTCGCGATCGGACGCGAGAGCGCCGATCAGGAACACGATGGAGGCCGCAGAGCGCGATTGCTGTGGTCCAGGGATAGCCCCATGCGCGATGCGGCCGCTCGACATTCGGCGATGCGTCGGCGCAGCACGAACAGCGAGACGAACGGTGAGCGCATAATCGGCCACGAAAAATGAGGCCAGGATCGCCGCCACTCGCTCGAAGCTGAACATCGCGAAGCACAGGCCCACCGCGGTGGAAAGCCACAGCGAGGGCGCCGGAATGCCGCCGGCGTTCACGCGCGCAAAGAACGGAAAGAAAAGCGCCGTCGCGGCTCATGGCGTACAGCGCGCGCGAAGTGGCCATCTCCATGGCGTTGACGCTGCTCAGCAGGCCCACCACGACCACCACGCGAATGAAATTGTCTCCCGCCGCGCCCAGCACGCGCCGCGCGGCAATGCCCATGGCGAAATCGCTGCCCGCAAATTCGCGCACCGGCACCAGGTGCACGATGGCCGCGTTCACCAGGAAATAAATCGCCAGCACGGAGAATACGGTGCCGAAAATCGCGCGCGGAATGTCCCGCCCCGGATTGTGCACTTCCCCGCCGAAATAGACCACGCCGTACCACCCGTCATAGGTGTAAATCACCGCCTGCAGCGCCAGAATGAATGCCACGAACAGCGGCCAGCCCGATGGGCACAGCGGCGCGCGAAGCAACAGCGGTCACCGGCGTGGCGCGGTGCAGGAAGCAGACGCGCCACGACCGCCAGAAACAGCACCGCCTTCAAAATCGTCGTAAAGTTTTGCACGCCGCTGCCCACCTTCATGCTCTTCCATTGCAGCAGCGCAAACAGCAAAATCACGCCGGCGGCGATGGCGCGCACGTGGCCATGCGCCACGGGCACCAGGTCGCCGGCGTATTCGCCGAATACAATCGAGACGGCGGCAAAGCTGCCGGCCGTCGAGATCCAATCGCTCCAGCCCGACAATGAATCCCGCGTAATCGCCCAGCGCGGCCCGCGCAAAATTGTATTGCCCGCCGCTGTGCGGCAGCAGCGCACCCAGCTCGGCAAACTGCAGCGCCCCCAGCGACATGTAGATTCCACCCACGGCCCATGCGGCGAAGTATAGCCAGGTCGAGGGCAGCAGCGCCAGCGATCTCGCCCGGCGTGCGCACGATTCCAGCGCCAATGGTATTCCCGATGGCCACGGCGATTCCGAAGCCCACGCCCAGCGTGGTGATCAGCTTGCCGCGTCCGGCAAGCCGTTTCCCAACGGAACTGGATTTTGTCTGCAAGGAAATATTTGCCGCCGCTCCATTCATCATCGAGCAACAACGAAAAACCATCATAGCGGAGGACACTTGCGGCGCAAGCGTAAGTTACGAAATGTGAATGGAAGGCGAAACATTGTTTGGCGAGCCATCCGTCTTATGATCTACTTTTCCTGTCGTCGAATGCCTCGCGCTTTGGCGATGCAGGCTGGGGAATAGTAAGTATTTTTGTCATTCTAAGCGGAGCGAGGAATCTCTCTTAGGTTTGCGCTCAAGGAAAGAAGGAGAGATTCCTCGCTTCGCTTGGAATGACAAAATGGATTATTCTTTCCGCGTAGCAGGATTGCAGGGAGCCGTAAAACAATGAACGCATCCATATCCGAAGCCGTATTCGCGGCGCTCCCCAAAGCCGAATTGCACGTGCACCTGGAAGGCGCCATCGAACCCGCCACCTTGGTGGAATTGGCCGCGCGACACGGCGTCGCTCTCACTTCCGAAGAAACCGCGCCGCGTTACGCCCCCGGCAATTTCGATCAATTCATCCAAAATTTTATCTGGATCACTTCGTTTCTGCGCGGCCCTGAAGACTACGCCTTGATCGCGCGTCGCTTCGCCGAATCCATGCAGCGGCAAAACGTGCTGTACGCAGAGGTCACGCTCTCCATCGGCGTGATGTTTCGCCGCAATCAGGATCCCGCCGCAAATTTTGCGGCGCTGCGAGACGCCGCGGCCGAAGTCCCTGGCGTCCAGTTGAAATATATTTTCGATGCGGTGCGCCAGTGGGGTGCCGCGCCCGCGATGGAGGTCGCGCGAATTGCCACCGAACTGCGCTCGCCGGATATCGTGGCCTACGGAATTGGCGGCGATGAACTCGGCCTTCCCACGATTGACTTGCGGCCGGTGTACGATTTCGTGGCCAGCAAGGGCATGCATCGGCTGATTCACGCGGGGGAAATCGGCGGCCCAGAAATCGTGCGCGAAGCCATCGAACTGCTGGGCGTGGAGCGCATCGACCACGGAATCAGCGTGATTCACGACGAGCGAACCATGGACTTCATCGCCGCGCGCAACATCCCGCTGGACATCTGCCCCACGAGCAATCTTCGCACCGGCGCGCTGGCCCGCCAGATTGGCCGCCAGACCGCTGGCTACAAGGAACATCCGCTGGCATTGCTCTTCCGGCGCGGCCTGCCCGTAAATTTATCCAGCGACGATCCGGCTATGTTCGAAACAACTGTGAGCGACGAATACCGCCATACGCAAACGATGGGGCTGACCCCCAGCGAAATCGTTCAGCTCGCCGAGGCCAGCTTCCTTCACTCCTTCCTGCCTGCCGAGGAAAAGCGCGCCATGCTCGATAAATTTCATGCCGGCGTTGCCGCCCTGGGCTTGCTATAATCTCTGGCATGAAAGCACACGTTTGGGTGATGCCGAAGCGAACCGTTCTCGATCCCCAGGGCCAGGCCATACAACATGCCCTTTCTTCTCTGGGATTTAACGAGGTTCGCGACGTCCGCCAGGGCAAATTTTTCGTGCTGGATTTGAATGGCGTGGCTCGCGAAGCGGCCGAAAAGCAGGTCGAGCGCATGGCCAAGGAGATCCTGGCAAATCCCGTGATCGAGGAATTTCGCTACGAAATTGTGGAATAATCGCTGTTTTTCCAATTAGATACTGGCTGTTCTCTTCAGGAAACACTCCTCTTCACTCGCCGAAATCCGCAATTCCCTTGTGGTAGTCTTTTTGATGCGGGCCTCCATGTCTGTCGCCTAGCTGAACCTCCGGAGATGAACCTGTGTGTGGAATCGTCGGATACATCGGCTCCAAGAAAGTTGTTCCCCTAATTCTGGACGGGCTGCGCCGCCTCGAATATCGAGGGTATGACTCCGCCGGCATCGCCGTGGTCGGCTCGGACGGAAAAGTGCAAATCCGCCGCGCGCCCGGTAAGCTGCATAATCTGGAGGAAGTCATCCGGCAATCCCCGATCGACGGGGCCTACGGCATCGGCCACACGCGCTGGGCCACGCACGGCCGCCCCACAGAGGAAAACGCGCATCCGCACCGCGACTGCACCGGAAATATCGTGGTGGTGCACAACGGAATCGTCGAGAATTACGTGGACCTGAAGCGCCAGCTGGAAAAAGAGGGCCACAAGTTTGTCACCGAGACAGACACCGAAATCATTGCCCACCTCGTGGAACGATACATGAAGGAAGGCGGCCCGCTTGAGGACGCCGTGCGAAAGACGGTGCGGCAGCTCTCCGGCGTCTACTCCATCGGCCATACTTTCGGCCTCCGACCCCAATAAGATTATCGCCGCGCGCACCGGTCCTCCGTCCGTGATTGGCCTGGGGCAAAATGAATATTTTCGTGGCCTCGCGACATTCCCGCGATTCTGGCGCACACGCGCGACATGTTTTTCCTGGCCGATGGCGACATCGCCGTGCTCACTCCGCAGGGCGTGCGCGTCATGGATCTCGATGGCAACACCATCCAGCGCGCCGTGCAGCACATCACCTGGGACCCCATCATGGCCGAAAAGGGCGGCTTCAAGCATTTCATGCAGAAGGAAATCTTCGAGCAGCCCCGCGCCGTCCGCGACACGTTGCTGGCCAGCGTGGCCATCGATTCCGGCAAAGTATTTCTCGACAAGATGGACATCTGCCGAACAGGAATTTCGCGAGTTCACGAACATCAAGATCGTGGCCTGCGGCACCAGCTGGCACGCCGGACAAACCGGCAAGTTCATGATCGAGAAGCTGGCCAAGATTCCCGTGGAAGTGGACTACGGCAGCGAGTTCCGCTATCGCGACCCAATCGTCGATTCAAAAACGCTTACCATCTGCATCAGCCAGTCCGGCGAAACCGCCGATACGCTGGCCGCGCAGCGCGAAGCCAAGCAAAAGGGCTCCAAGACGCTGGCCATTTGCAACGTGTACGGCTCGATGATCACGCGCGAAGCCGCAGGAACGATTCTGACGCACGCGGGGCCGGAAATCGGCGTTGCGTCCACTAAAGCGTTCACCGGGCAGCTCACCGCGCTGATGCTGATGGCCATGTATCTGGGCCAGGTGCGCGGCACGCTCACCGAGGATTGCGCAACGGCTTCTGCTTCAGGAAGTTCATGCGCGTCCCGCACAAAATGGAAACCGTTCTGCAAGGCGACGAAGCGGGAATTTATGAATCGCTTGCGCGGCACGTTTTTCCGCCACACCAATTTCCTGTACCTCGGGCGCGGCATCCACTTCCCCATCGCTCTCGAAGGCGCGCTGAAGCTCAAGGAAATTTCCTACATTCACGCCGAGGGCTATCCGGCCGGCGAAATGAAGCACGGCCCGAACGCGCTGATCGACGAAAATCTTCCCGTGGTCATGCTGGCCACGCGCGATGAAAACGATCCGGAATCCATGACGCGCTACGAGAAAAGCGTCTCCAACATCAAGGAAGTGAAGGCCCGCGACGGCATCGTCATTTCCATCGTCTCCGAAGGCGATCATCTGGCGCGCGAAGCGTCCGACTACGTGATCGTGGTGCCGCCCACCATGGAAATGTTCGCGCCCCTGCTGGAAGTGATTCCCTTGCAGCTGCTGGCCTACCACATCGCCGTGCGCCGCGGCTGCGACGTGGACCAGCCGCGCAACCTGGCCAAGTCCGTCACCGTCGAGTAGCTTTCCTGTAGCGCGGGCTTCAGCCTGCGGGTTTTCTTGTTGCTACACAAAATCCGCAGGCTGAAGCCCGCGCTACTTTCCGTTTCTATCCCGCATCGCAAATCAAGTAAGATGTTCTTGCCGTGAAACGATTTCTTCTTGCGCTTGTCGCCGCCCACTTTTTCATTTTCGCAGCCGCTGCAGTGCGCGCGCAAACACCACCCGCGAGTGCCGTGCCAAGCTCCGGCATCGCCTCCATCAAAATCACGGGCGCGAAAACGTTTCCGCCCGAGCAAGTCATTGCCGCCAGCGGGCTGAAGGCGGGCGACGTGGTCACCGCCGCGCAAATCCAGGACGCCACCAACCGCCTGGCCGCCCTGGGAATATTTTCCGCGGTCAACTACCGATATAGCTCCAAAGGCACTGCCATTGACTTGGAATTTCAGGTTCAGGAAGCCCCCAGCTACCCGATTTCGTTCGACAATTTTCCATGGTTCACCGACAAGGAGATCGGAGAGGCAATCCGAAATCAGGTCGGCTTGTTTACCGGCGAAGCTCCGGACAGCGGAACGATCGTTGACCAGATGACATCCGCGATTGAAAATCTGCTCGCGGCCAAGCAAATCAAAGGGCATGTGACGCACCAGCTTCTGAGCGCGCCCGTGGGCGACGTCATGGAGTTGCAGTTTCGCCTGGAAGGCGTCCCGCTGCGAGTGCAATCGGTGCAGTTTGGAGAACCCACCGCCGCGAACTCCGAGCGCCTGAAGGACCGCATCTCCGACATCAAGGGGCAGCCCTATTCCCTGTTTGCCGTGGAGCTCTTCGAAAATGAGCAGGTCCGGCCGCTATACGCTTCCAAGGGTTTTCTAAAAGCGCAAATCGGGCCGCCGCAAACGCGTCTCGTTCCCGACATGAACGATGCAAAACAATCCGCCGTGGAGATCTCAATTCCCATTCGGCCGGGAGATGTGTACACCTGGAAGGGCGTCTCGTGGCAAGGAAACCTGTCCCAATTGTCGCCCACTCTGGACGCGAAAGTGGAACTGAAACCCGGCGACATAGCCGATGGCATGAAGATCGAAAACACCTGGCAGAAAATCGAATCGGAGTACATGCGGCTCGGTTATCTGGACATGAAGCTCAATGCGGAGCCTCAATACGACGACGCATCTCACCAGATTTTCTATCGCGTCAGCATCTCTGAAGGCTCGGCGTACCGCATGGGCGAAATGATCGTCACAGGGCTATCCCTGGACGCAGAAAAACGATTGCGCCAAACCTGGAAGATTGCTCCCGGCCAGGTGTTCGATAACGTCTATTTCGAAGAGCGCATAAAATTATTGGCCAAGCCCAGCCGCGATATTTTCGGCGACTTGCCCGTCCACTACCTCGAATTTGGCCATCTGCTGCGCCCTGACACCGCTCGCCACACGGTGGACGTGCTCCTGGATTTCAAATAGCACGCACTGTTTTATTGCGTGCAGAAATCCCCGCATTTTTGTCGCCTCCCCATTTTTGCCATCCCCCATAATTTTTTCATTCCGAGCGAAGCGAGGAATCTCTCTTTGTTTTTTTGATCGAATCAACCCAAGAGAGATTCCTCGCTTCGCTCGGAATGACAAAATGTGGCCGGAGTCTGCAATGACAGAATATGGCGGAGTTTCCGCGCAATTATCGGTCACGGTTTTTCCTTCCATCCGCCTAATTTCGAGTTACAATCCCCGGCTATGCGATGGCAAACGCGATTTCCGCTCTGTCTGCTGGCACTGAGCTTGACTGGATTGGCTTGGGGACAGCAATCTCCCTCGCCCTCCGGCGCGCCTCCGGCAAAATCGCCTGCCAAGAAATCGCCTGCCGCGCCGCAATCCACAGAGAAGCCGAAGACGGACGACAACGTGGCCGAAACGCAGGATTCCGCGCCCGATCCCGATGCCGAATTGCAAATTCTAGTGCGCATGGCGGGCAGCGATCCCGCCGCGCTGATCAAGGGCTTGCAAGGATACCTCGCAAAATATCCCGATTCGCCCCGCCGTGGCGCAATCTATCGCGCGATCGTCGAATCGCAAATGAATCTGCACAATTCGCAGGCCGCGCTGGAGTACGCGGAAAAAGCCATCGAAATTCAGCCGGAAGACAGCCAGTCCACCTATCTTGCGGTAACGCTGCTGGAAAAAATGCCCGGCGACGCCAATCAGCTCCGCGCCATCGACTACGACACGCGCCTGATCGAGCGCGTCTCAAAGGCCGATCCCGACACGCGCCCGCAGCAGATGACCCTCGACGACTGGCAAGCGGGGCGAAACAAATTCCTGGTGGAGCTGTACGCATTGCGCGGACGCTTGCAGCGCCACCTGCACAAGAATGAAGACGCCGTGAAAGACCTCACATCGAGCTTCCGGCTGATTCCAAACGCGGAGGCTGCGCTGTCCCTCGGCGAAATCGCCGAAGAGGAAAAACATTCCGACGAAGCCATCCGCCAATATGCCACGGCCTTTATGCTTGCCGGCCAGGAACAGCCCGATGCGAGCAACCCGTCGCTGGACCGCGAGATGCTTCGCCTTAGGATGGGCAACCTTTGGCGCTTCACGCACGATTCCAGCGCGGGCCTCGGTGACGTCTTGCTGTCCGCCTACGATCGCAGTCGCGACGTAGCCCGGGCCGAAAAATCCGACGCGCCGGTTTACAACAAGGATGTGTCCGATCCGCTGCAATTCAGTTTGCGCCGCGTGGATGGCAGCGGCCCCGTGAAGCTGGCCGAATCGCACGGAAAAGTGGTGGTCCTGAATTTTTGGACCACCTGGTGCGCCTACTGCAATCCCATGGAATCGATGCTGGCCGATTTGCGCGCAAAATTCGCCGGGCGCGACGATGTGGTGTTCCTTACGATCAATGCCGATGAGGATGAATCGCTGGTCGCGCCGTTTCTCAAGGAGCAGAAACTTGGCGGCACATTGCTCTTTGCCGATGGAATAAGACAGCCGCTAAACGTCGATTCGATTCCGACCATCCTGGTGCTCGACAAGGCCGGCAAACCAGCCTACCGCTCGCAAGGCTTCGCCCCCGACGGCTTCGCCGATCTGGCCTCCGCCGCAATCGCAAAAGCTTCCGCCGCGCCCGCACCATAGCCCGCATTTCTCGCATGTTTATGTGGCATAGGCTTCAGCCTGTGGGGTTTGGTGCTTGCAAGGACTAAATTTCACAGGCTGAAGCCTGTGCCACCAAAAGCGAATCCATTATTTATTTTCAGCGGGAGGGTGCTGCAAAATCACTTCGCGCGCAACGATGATCGTATTGACGTGTATTCGAACGGTATCCGCCACACGGCGCGCGTATCCGCCTGCCAGCGTGGATGCAACGGGAATCCCTCGCCTGCGCGCATGCTCGAACACCAGGCGGTCTCGCTGGCGCAATCCATCGAGAGTCAACGCTAGACCGCCTAGCTGGTCTTCGCAATAGGGGTCCGCTCCGCCCACGTAGAAAATCAGATCCGGCGTCAGCTTCTTGAGCGCATGCAGCAGACCCTCTTCCAGGGCGTCCAGGTATTCGTGATCGCGCGTGCCATCCGCCAGCCCGATGTCTTCATCCGAAGGCGGCTTGGGATCGGGATAGTTATTTTCCTGATGAATGGAAAGCGTGAATACGCTGGGATCATTTCCAAAGATTGCAGCGGTGCCGTTGCCATGGTGGACGTCCGTGTCCACGGTCATGGCAGTGCGAATTTTTCCTGCCGCTTGCAGCGAACGTATGGCCACGCCCACGTCGTGAATCATGCAGAAACCCTCTCCATGCTCGGGATAGGCATGGTGAAAGCCGCCGCTGAGATTGGCGGCAAATCCGTCTTCAAGCGCCTTGTGTCCGGCCAGCGTCGATCCTCCCGCCGCCAGCCAAAATCCCCTGCGCGTCAACTCCGTGAGCGGAATTTCCAGCTTCATGCGCTCGCTCAGCGTCAGCGAATCCGTGAGCAGCTTGTTCACGTAAGCAGGCGTGTGCACGCGCAGAATGTCTTCGTCCGGCGCGGACTCCGGCTGCAGGAAGTCTCCGGGTTCGGCGATTCCTTCCGCCAGCAGCGCATCATGAATCAGCCTGAATTTTTGCGAGGGAAAAACGTGCGAGCCGAGATCCAAATCGTATTGAGGGTGATAGATAAGCTTGAACGGCAGCATGTCAAAAATTCAAAAACGATTAGTAATGCTCGTCAGTTGTCGCGATCGAGAATGAAATCCGGAACAGTCCGCAGCGCGCGGCCGTAGTCGGAGTTTGCATTCCCGTTCAGGCAAGCCTTGGCACGACACGCGAAATCCAGCGCCGCCGCGCGCGTGCGGTCTAGTGCGCCGGACTTGTGCACCAGCGCCGTAATCTCTTCCGGGCGCACAGTCTCGAATCCTTTTTCATCGAGCACCGTGCGCACCAGCCGCTTACCCACTGCCCCATCGGTTTCCATGGCGTAAATCAGCGGCAGCGTGACCTTGCCTTCCTTCAAATCGCTCAGCACCGGCTTGCCCAGCTTTTCCGAAGAAGCCGTGAAGTCCAGGACGTCATCCACCAATTGGAATGCCAGCCCCATGAAGTGTCCGTAATCGGCCAGCGCCTGCTCGCCTGAGTCGCTCAGATTGCCCAGGACCGCACCCAGCCGGGCGCATCCGGCAAACAAACAGGCCGTCTTGCGCGCGGCAAGCTCCACGGCATCCTGCTCGGTCAAATCCATGCGCCCAAGCTTGGCCAGTTGCACCAACTCGCCTTCCACCATGTTTTGCGTGAGTTCGATCAGCACGTCGAGGATCTTGAAATTGCGCTCGGCAAGGGCCATCTGGAACGACTGCATGTACAGCCAATCGCCCGCCAGCACGCTGCGGTGGTTGCCCCAGCGGGAGTTTGCCGACGGCCGTCCGCGGCGCGTGTCAGCCCCATCGATCACATCATCATGAATCAGCGTGGCGCTGTGAATCAGCTCGACAACCGCGCCCAGGCGGATTGCGCTCTCGCCCCGGTATCCCGCGTATCCAGCTGCAAGCAGCAACAGCGCCGGGCGCAGCCGCTTGCCGCCGCCTTCCAGCAGGTAGCTGGAGATTTCCGCCACAGGCTCGATGGCCGAGTTGTTCTGGAGCGTCAGCTCCGCCTCGACCTTCACCAGGTCATCGCGTACAAGATCGAAAATTTCCTTCGCCGTCAGAAGTGAGATGACGCCCCTCCAGGGACTGCCCCAATACGATTTCCCGAATGCTCCAGGCCAAAGAACCGCCGAAAGTTTGCCGACGTCGTTTCGGCTATCTGGGCCGCTGGCAAGTTTCTCACATTCCCGATGGTCTGCGCCACCTCCGCGACATAGGCCGGCTCGTTTCTGCGGCCTCGGTGCGTCTGCGGTGCAAGGAACGGTGAATCGGTTTCCACCAGCAAATGTTGCAGCGGAATCTCCCGCGCCACGTCGCGCAAATTTTGCGCCTTGGGATAGGTCACATTTCCGGCGAAGGAGATGAGAAAACCCATGTCCAGGCCGCGCTGGGCTTCCTCCAGCGTTCCCATAAAGCAATGAAAGATTCCGCCGAGGCCCGTGCTCCGCCAGTCTTCTTCCAGAATCTTCAGGCAATCCGGCCAGGCTTCGCGGCAATGGATGATGATGGGCTTTCGTGCGGCGCGCGCCAGGGATAGTTGATGCCGGAACACCTGCGATTGGATGTCACGCGGCGAATGATCGTAATGGTAGTCCAGGCCAATCTCTCCCCAGGCGATCAGGCGCGGGTTGCGAGCCAGCCGCTGTAGCTCCGCGTAGTGCGACTCGGTTGCCTGTTTGGCTTCATGCGGATGAATCCCTGCCGCCGCGTAGATCCAATCGTGGGCCTCGGCGTATGCGACCGCTGCGCCCAACTTTTCCAGCTCCGGGCCGTTGCCGATCGCCAGCAGTGTGCCAACTCCGGCTGCACGAGCGCGATCGAGCATGGCATCGCGGTCCGCGTCAAAGTCGGAGACGTCCACGTGCGCGTGTGAATCGGTGAGGTTCATGGGTTTAGTAGAACAGGCTTCAGCCTGTTGGGTTTGGTTGCAGTTTTGTCACAAAAACAACAGGCTGAAGCCTGTTCTACTTCAGGCGCGCTCCAACGGGCACTTCTTCCAGGAAACCGGCGAGCACGGGCGCTCCATCCGGAAGCGACGCCGCCACGATCATGCCGTTCGATTCCACGCCGCGCAGTTTTCGCGGCGCCAAATTGGTCACCACCACTACCTTGCGCCCCACCAGGTCCTCGGGCTTGTAGGCCAGCGCCAGTCCCGCAACGATCTGCCGCACTTCATCGCCGATATCGACTTGCAGTTGCAGCAGCTTGTCCGCGCCGGCCACGCGCTCGGCGGACTTCACCAGCCCCACTCGCATCTCCACTTTAGCGAAATCCTCAATGCCAATTTTGGCCGCCACTGCAACGGCCGGGGCCGCTGCGGCAGCACCTGTGGCAACGGGAGCGCTTGTTGCCGAGGCAACCGGCGGTACCGGGGGATTATTCTGTTCTTGCTCCATGGCTTCAATCCTCGCAATCGTTTCGGATTTGTCTACGCGCGGGAAAATTCCTTCGGGCTTCCCCGTCTTGGTTCCAGGCTTGAGCTGCCCCCAGCTGAGTTGGTCCAATTGGACTTCGCCCAAAGGCTCTGTCTGCCCCAATTGATTCCAAATTTTCTGCGTGGCCTGCGGGAGAATAGGGTGCGCCAGCGCGGCAATAATGCGCAGGCTCTCCGCCGCCGTGTACAGAACTGTTCCCAGGCGCGCTCGATCTTCCGGCTTATCGGCCAGCGCCCAGGGCTTTTCCACGGTGATGAATTTGTCGATGATGGCGACTTGCGCCCAAATCGCTTCGAGCGCGTGCGAAAAACCGAATCGGTCATACAACTTCATGATGTTGGCCAGCGCTTCGTCCGCAAAATCGGCCGCGCCCGGAGCGTACATTTCCAGGCCGGCTGCCGTGGGCTTCGGAATTTCGCCGCCAAAGTAGCGCTCGATCATGGTCAGCGTGCGGCTGGCCAGATTGCCCAGTCCGTTGGCCAGATCGCTGTTGTAGCGCGTGACCATGGCGTCGTAAGAAAAGCTGCCGTCCTGCCCGAACACAATTTCGCGCAGCAGGTAGTAGCGCAGCGGCTCAATGCCCAGCGCGTTGACGATGGGGCGCGGCCGCACCACGTTGCCGCGAGATTTGCTCATCTTCTCGCTGTCAAACAGCAGCCAACCGTGCGCCCAGATTTGCTTGGGCAGCGGCAAATCCGCCGCCATCAGGAACGCCGGCCAATACACGGCGTGAAATCGAATAATTTCCTTGCCCACGATGTGCAAATCGGCGGGCCACAATCCGCGTTGGTCGAAGTCCGGGCCGCCCGCGGCGCTCAGGTATCCGATCAGCGCGTCAAACCACACGTAGAAAACGTGCGGCGCTTCGTCCGGCACGGGAATGCCCCAGCGGATGGTGGTTCGCGTGATGGAAAGATTCTTCAGGCCGCCATTCACGAAACTTAGAACTTCATTCCGGCGGCTCTCCGGCTGAATAAAATCCGGATTGTCGGCGTAGAAATCGAGAAGCTTTTGCTGAAATTCGGAAAGCTTGAAGAAATAATTTTCTTCCGTGACGGTTTCCGTGGGCCGGCCGCAATCGGGACAAGGGTCGCCGGGTCCAGCGTCCACAACGTAGGCATTGTCATGCACGCAGTATTGCCCGGTGTAGTGGCCCTTATCGATAAAGCCGTTGTCCCGGCAGCGCTTGAACAACCACTCCACGGTGCGGTGATGATTCTCATCCGTGGTGCGGATGAATTCGTCGCCCGCAATTCCCAAGTCGTCCCACAGCTGTTTCCACTGCACGGCAAGTTCGGTGGAAAATTCATGAGGGGATTTGCCGGCCTTTTGCGCCGAGCGCTCCACGTTAACGCCATGCTCGTCGGTCCCGGTGGTCATGAACGCATCGAATCCCCGCATGCGCTTGTAACGCCGGATCACATCCGCCACAACCGTCGAGTAGGTGTGCCCGATGTGCGGCATGCCGTTGGTGTAGTACAGCGGCGTGGTCAGATAGTATTTTGGCTTGGTTCGGGGAGTGCTCATTGGCCTTTTCTGTCTGAAATGTTGGGTGAACCCCTGCAATGGCAGGCCGCCTGGGAAGCGCAGCCAGCTTCGCGCCGGGAACTTGAATTTCGATAGTAAGCGGGCAACCGGATGCTGTCAAATCGCCAGGGCGCATGACGAAAAAAAGGCGCCCTTTATTGAGGGCGCCCTTCTTGCAACTCGATACTCTATATTTCAACCGGTTCTTCCAAGCACCAACAATACTTAGTCCTGTGCTGGCGGAGGCGGCTGCTTGTCTTCCCCGCGATGCCCGCCTTTTCCGAATCCTCCGCCCTTCACCTGAGTGAACGATGGATCCGGAGTGAAGAGCGATGCGGCCGGCGACTGCCCGATGTTGGACAGCTGATAGGTGGTGGTTCCAAAGCGCGGATCGGTGTGCGTGTCTTCCAAGAGAAGATCCAGCGCGGTGGAAAACCAGCGCTCGGAGGTGATGACGATCGCGTTTAGATTCCCAATCGCTCCCGCCGGAATCGTGCGCGTGGTTTGCTTATCGTCCGCTGGATAGACTGTGCTCGTGCCAGGATCGGTATACGATCCGTTGGGGTTGTCCGTCACGGTTTCTTTTGGGGGAGTTGGACGATTCGGCCGGCCTTTCTGCCCTCCCTGCGGGTCCTTGCGGTCGTGGATCGGGAAAGCCTGGTAAGTTCCCTTGGTCACATTGACGATGTACTGCATCCCGGCCGTCACATTGCGAATGTAGGCGAATTCCTGAGCCTTCCCCGACGCCGCCCACGGACCCATTGCCTCCATTTTCACGTCGCGATAGGTGCTGCCATCCGCGCCGCGCGCAAAGATGCCGGTAGTGGTATTGGTAATCGTGTTCCCAGGCAGGGTTTCCGTGTGCGTGATCGTAATGGTCGCCTGCACCGGCTTGCCTGTCACCAACTTGCCGCCAAGTCCGCCCATCAGCCCGCCAAACTCAAACATGCCGGCCATCGGCCCGCCGCCTCCGGGGCCTCGCCCACCGCCAAATCCGCCACGAGGCGGAGGACCCTGCGCGTTGACAACCAACGCCACGCCCGCCAACAGCATTGCCACCAATCCTGCTCCAAGCATCGTCCTTTTCACGGTCTTGCCTCCTCGAAATCAACTTGCAAATACCCTGGTCCACGCACCCATCTACTGAATCAATTTCACTCCACGCGGCCAGCCATCCTCACCTACCAAAACATCCGCGAGAATTAAATCCTCATCCGGAGTTTCCGCCACCGGATAGCCAAGCTGCGCGAGCGAAGCCCTGGTCAACTGTACGCGCACAACCATTCCCGGATCGTCCGCAGCAATGGCGCCCGTGAATGGCACCGGGACAAAATCGGAGGCCGCATAGGCTTCCTTCACGGAGGCGTCTGCAACTGTTGCATCCGTATCCGGAGCCACATCATCCTGCCTCGGCGTTAAAAGAGATTTTGCTTCCTGGGGCATGGACGACTGGGACGAAACATCTTTATTCAGAGCCGGGGACGTCTGCCCCTTCGAGCGCCCGTTGGCCGTCCACAGAAAAATCAGCAGTACCGCCGCGGCGGCTCCCACGCTTGCCCACTCCAGGCTGCGCCGCCAGGACGCGCGCCGAGGATGATTTCGAAATGCCGCGATCAGCGCCGCTTCAACGTGAGGCGGCGTCTGCTGCGCGCGCGCACTCTGGGCCATCATTTCCGTGGCTTCCGCCAGAGCCGCCGCATCCGCCATGCGCTCCGAACACAATTCGCAGCGAGAGGCGTGTTCCAGCGCGGCCTCGCGAACGTTCACGTCCAGAAGCTCCATATGCACAAAGCCGTGGACAACCTCATCGAATTCCCTGCATGTCATTTCCTTCATGCCCTGCCTCCGGGGCGAGCCCCAAGCGCCCTGGCCCCAATTCGCGCCGGACGGAGCTTGTCCAGCAGCATCGAACGCGCTCGATTGAGTCGCGACCTCACGGTTCCAACCGGACAATCGAGCAACACAGCAGCTTCCGAGTAACTTTTTCCTTCCAGATCGCAGAGCGTCACCGGTTCGCGATAATGATCCGGGAGCGTCAGTATGGCGTCGCGCAATAGCTCGGCAATTTCCGCGCGCTCCATGCCATCCTGAATCGACTCCACCTGGCCGGTCATTGCGGGAGAATGGGCTTGAGGATACGCCGAAGAAAGGCCATTTCCATTGGTGTGCCCTGAATGGCCCCCGCCATCCGCGGAAAGCCCGCTGCCCAGCTCGTCCGACAAAGGAACGTAGCGGCCCTCTTTGTCGTGCAGTTTTCGCACATGATTTCGCGCGATGCCGAAAAGGAAGGCGACCGGAGCGCCCTTTTCCTCGTCATACTTGCCGGCCTGCCGAATCAAAGTCAAAAACGTCTCCTGAACCACGTCCGCAGCCGCTTGCGGGCTGCCGCTCATGTGCACGGCATACCTGTAGAGGCCGCCCTGATGGCGGCGGTAGAACTCCAAAAAAGCGTCTTCATCACCCGCTTTGAGACGCCTTAAAAGTTCCACATCGCGTATTTCGACTGGCTCGGCCATCTACCCCGTTTGGACGTCTCTCTCGCGCTTACAGTATCAATTCCCTTTACAAGCGAGAGGAGTTCCACTTTCTCAATGAAATCATTATGCTCGGCGCGCTATCCGAACTGTTAGACCTGCATGCCCTTGCAACACTTTCGCCACACATTCGCCTTGTCACCACACACCGGCGATTTACTTTCTTTGACAAAGTGCCCGTTCCATCCCCAAAGACGAGGGACGCAACGGCCACTTCCAAACCTGCCTCGCCGCTGGGTTTCGTAGAGGCCGGACGAATTTTGGGCGGGCAGTTCTTACTTCCATGCCAGATCGAATTGAATCATCCCCACCTAGTGCTTCGCTGGAAACCGCTGCACACGCCTGTTAAGATGCCTCCTGTCGAGCAAACGGATTCAAAATAATGCACGGGGTAAGCTTTGGCACAACGGGAAATGCTTTAACACAGAGGACACCGAGAAAAGAGGAGAGAACCGGAGAAGGGCGAGGCCTTGCGGGTCAGTCTGTAGCGGATCGCAATCCAAGGCGCAACTTTCCTGCCGCTTTTTTTCTTCTTGGTTTTCTCATCTCTTGCTTTTCTCCTCTTTTCTCGGTGTACTCTGTGTTAAAGCCTTTGACTTCCGGGCCGCCACGCATTCCGATTGACACTTTTCTTCTAAGCTAGATGGGAGCCACTTGGTAAACGTTCTAGTAGCCCGCGTTCGCGCCGCCCTCGCGGCGCATATTCGCCAGCACTATCAGCAGGACGTGGCCATCGTCACGGAGAAGCCTCCGCGCATCGAAATGGGCGAGGCCGCCACGCCCGTGTGCTTCGAGTTGGCCAAGCGCCTGAAGCGCGCCCCGCGCCAAATCGCTCAGGAAATTGCCGCGCAGCTTCCGCCCATCGACGGAGTAGATCGCGTGGAAGTCGCCGGCGGCGGGTATGTAAATTTCTATTTTTCGCGCGCCGCGTTCCTGGCCGCCTCCCTCAAAGAAGCGGACACGCCTCCGGCGGGCGCAGCGCCCGATGCGCCGAAGTGCATCGTCGAGCACACCAACATCAATCCGAACAAAGCCGCGCACATCGGCCACCTGCGCAACGCCGTGCTGGGCGATACCTTTGTGCGCCTGCTGCGCCGCGCCGGGCAGCCGCGTGGAAGTGCAAAATTACATCGACAACACCGGCGTGCAGGTTGCGGACGTGGTCATCGGGTTTCTGCATATCGCCAAGAAAACTTTGGACGAAGTGCGCGCGCTGGCCGCCGAGCCGAAGTTCGATTACTACTGCTGGGATCTGTACGCCAGCGTCTCCCATTTTTTCGACGAGGACAAAACGCGCCTGGCATTGCGCGGCGAAACGCTGAAATCGATTGAAGAAGGTCGCGGGCGAAGCCGCGGAAATGGCCGGCATCGTGGCCCCGGCCATCGTTCGCTGCCATTTGCAGACCATGCAGCGGCTGGAAATCGAGTACGACCTCTTGCCGCGCGAGAGCGAAATTCTGCACCTGAAATTCTGGGACGCGGCGTTCGATCTGCTCAAGCAGCGCAACGCCATTCATCTGGCCGCCGCCGGAAAAAATGCCGGATGCTGGGTGATGCGCCTGAACGACGCGGCGGACGCCGCCGACGCGACCGGCGAAGACGACGACGCAAAAATCATCGTGCGCTCCAACGGCACGGTCACTTACGTCGGAAAAGACATCGCCTATCAGCTCTGGAAGTTCGGTCTGCTGGGCCGCGATTTCCATTACGAAAAATTTTACACCTACCCCGCCGGCCACACTCTGTGGTCCAGCACTGCCGCCGCGGGAGACGCCTCCGCGCCCGCGTTTGGCCGCGCCGCAATCGTCTACAACGTGATCGACGCGCGGCAAGCCTATCTGCAAAACGTGGTCATTGCCGGGCTGCGCGCGCTGGGCTACGAAGAGCAGGCCAACCGCTCGATTCATTTTTCCTACGAAATTGTGGCGCTCACTCCGCGCTGCGCCTCGGAACTCGGCTACACGCTTAGCGAGGAGGACGCCAAGAAGCCGTACGTGGAAGTCAGCGGCCGCAAAGGCCTGGGCGTCAAAGCCGACGATTTGCTGGACCGACTGGAAGCCGCCGCGCGCGCCGAGGTCGATGAACGCCACCCCGGCACGCCGGACATGGAGCGCGCCGCCATCGCGCACTCCATCGCCATCGGCGCGCTGCGCTATTTTTTGCTAAAATTCACGCGCACCGCCACCATTGCATTCGACTTCAAGGACGCCCTCAGCTTCGAGGGCGAAACCGGCCCCTACTGCCAGTACGCAGTGGTCCGCGCGCGCAATATTTTCCGCAAGCTTCGCGATCAGCAGCCCGACTTCGACGTCTCCTCGCTGGAAACCGTGGACGCCGGCGCGACGGCGGAATTATTCGCAGGCCCGGAAGGAAACGCGCTGTGGGAAGTGGTGTTCCTGGCCGCCTCGCTGGACACGCAAATCGACGCAGCCGTCGGCGCGCAGGAGCCCGCCTTCGTCGCCAAGTACGCTTTCCAACTCGCACAGGCTTTTAATCTTTTCTATCACCATCACCACATCCTCACCGAAACCGACCCCGCCAAGAAAAAGTTTCTCTTGCAGCTGAGCCGCCTGGTCGAAGTGCAGCTGGTAGCCGCGCTGGAATTGCTGGGGATCGAATCGCCTGAAAAAATGTAGCGACCTGCCAGCAATTGTCATTTTACTAACTGCGATTCCTCACCACGATTTGAGCGAACGATTCGGTGATCGCCTGCATGATTTTAGAGCGCACGGGTTTCGTAGTACCGGCGGGACGCCGGCGCCACGAAACCAGCGGCTCACCCTTTGGCATTCTGCGGAATTGTCTGTAGCCTGCTATTTAACACTACGCGGGCGGACGCCTACGGTTCGCCCGGCAAGGGTCCAAACTCAGGCGGAGGGACTCGGCGTTTGGACGCCGCTTCGTAGGCCGAGGCGATCTTCAAAATGGTATCTTCCTTTCCTGGCTCCGCTCGAAAGACCAGCGAGAAGGGCAGGCCGGGCGCAGGCAGCGTTGTGGGCGTGTTGTTGTTGGTCGGAATGTATCGCTTCTTATCGGCGCTTAATACAAAGACGGGATCGTAAACCGTTCGCACATATCCGGCGGGAATGAGGACTTCGGTGACGCCGGAGAAAGGCCCCATGCGGAGTTCGCCGCGAATGTCGTCGGGCGGCTCCGGCTGACCGGCCAAGCCTATTTTTCCTGGCGGAAGCGAATAATGCAGACGCACAACGGCGTCGAGGTGGTTCTCCATGATCACTTTCATTTCCACTCGCCGCAGCAGCTCTCGCATCATAATGTGCTCGTCGATTCCCTGCCGGTCTCCCAGCCCGTTTCGCATATCGTCCATCTCTTCCCAATTTTTGAATGCCGCGCGTTGATCGTCGCCCCAGAATTTTGACCGCGCATTGAGCGTGGGGAAATCGACCAACGTTTCGATGAATCCGCGCGCTTTCCAATCGGCCGCCCGCCGCAGAGCGTATTGATTAAATTCCAGCGTAAACGCGTTGGATTCGACTACCTCCTCGATGGCGCGAATATTCAGGTGCTTGGGGACGGGCACTCTTCCCTCCGCCAAATCGAGGAAGTAATCGATCGGTTTCATGGTGCCGGTTCCAAGCGTCTTGCCCGGCGCAAACTCCGTGGGCTTGATTTTCGCGGCGAACTCGGGAAATTGCGGCTCGCCGTTGCGCCCCAGGCGATACAGAATGTCTGGAAAAAATACCGGGACAAGTTGCGCCAAAGCCTGGGTGTAGGAAGTTGACATGTTTTCGATGCTGGGATCGTGCGGCCAGAGCGGATCGACGGACTCGACCAGCGTGGCTCCCAGATAGTCGCCCAGAATGGCCTTGATTTCCTTGGCCGCCGCCTGCGAAATCGGTTCGTCGGCCTTGATGCCCGGGAACGTCAGCATCGATTCGCGGACAATCCCGATGCGCATTCCGCGCAGCGAGCCTTTTGTGCCGGGCGAGACGGCGCTGTTGGCGTAGGGCTTATCCAAAACGCTCGATCTGGGAACTGTGGTGAAGATGTCGCGCGAATCGTAGTATCCGTTGGCCGGGTCCTTGAGCGCATCCAACACTTTTGCTGCGTCTTTCACCGTGCGGCACATGACACCCGCGCGATCCAGATAAATGTCCGCGCCGATCGCGCCGCCCAAAAAAGAAATGAGCGACTTGTGCGGCAGGATCAGCGCCACGGCGTTGTGATTGGAAGGGCCGCGGCAAGACATGCTGGTCTCTTCGCAGATGCTGCAAGTGGTAAGGTTTGCGCTCACCGAAACTCCGGAACCGGAGCTGGAGCCCAGGGATGCCGCGCGCGTGGTGTCATACGCGTCGCTTGGATTTCCCGACCAGGTGCTGCGCTGATAACCCTGCGTGGAGACAAATACTTTTGTGGGCCTGTTCACGCCTCGCTCCGGGCCCGCGCCGCCGCGCACGGCGGGCACAGGACGCCCGTTATATTCCGTGTTCGCGGTTTTGGCGTAGATGATGGCGCCCTTTTGGCGGAGCTGCGCCACCAGCGTGTGGTCCCGCGCCGGGAAATCGATATCGTAGTTGGCATCGCCGCCGCCCGTGCTGCGCATGTCTTTGGTGTCATACGAGTCTTTGAATGTGAATGCCACGCAGTACATGGGCATCTTGGCCAGGTCGGGATTCCTGCCGTATTGCGCATCGAGTTCGGCCGCGCGTTCCAGCGCATCCGGCTGCTTGCGGAATTCCTCGCACACGGCCGGCGAACCGGGCGGCAGCGGCCCGTCGGACGGACGCCGGTCGCGATCGCCCTTGCAGGTCACCGAACGTTCACCGCGAATATTGAGCGTGCCGAGCGCGTTGAGCTGACCCGCGTTGGGAATGCCAATGGTCATGCCGAACTGCTGCTGCACGGTCGGATCGGACGCGGTCGCTTCCATCCTGCCAAACTCAATCGGCGGTCCGGCATACTGATCGAAATTTGGTAGCAACGTAGATATGGCGATTGTCTCGGTAGGAAATTTGAGCGCTGAACCTGCGCGAACTACGCCGGGCGCTTGCGGGATCGCCGCTCCATCCTTCGTGACCAGCATGTCGCTGACGCCGTTATAGGCTTTGGCTCGATTGATGTAGAGCTGGACTAATCCTTTGCAGGTGATCTGGCCATTTCGGATGGCTCGATGGATGTCGTCAATCGTCGCTTCCTGAAGATGAAAACGAGACTGCTGCGCCTGAGCCGATGCAACCGATGCCAGTATCGAGGCAAGCAGGAAAAACGCTCTTCTTGAACTAAACATGGTCCTCCGGAACTTCCGTTGGATTTGTTTTTTCGATGCGGATGTAATTTAACCCCTGCCCTGCCATGCGATAGTCCAATAACTCTGGCCGGCCCATCCCGATCTTTTGCATGACAGCGAATCTGGCCAGGCCATGCTCGCGCATTTGCAAATCACTTTCGAACGGAAGGATTCCGCGAACGTAACATAAATGCAACTAATTTGTTATCTGAGATTTTTCCTCCGAGATTTTTGCTTGGCGGGATTCCCAGTCAGCGGAAAAAATCCAAAAACCGTTTGTCATTCCAAACGGGACGCAATCAACCTTGCAGATCCCTATTTGTGCGGTGTGCGGTGTGCGGTGTGCGGTGTGCGGTGTGCGGTGTGCGGTGTGCGGTGTGCGGTGTGCGGTGTGCGGTGTGCGGTGTGCGGTGTGCGGTGTGCGGTGTGCGGTGTGCGGTGTGCGGTGTGCGGTGTGCGGTGTGCGGTGTGCGGTGTGCGGTGTGCGGTGTGCGGTGTGCGGTGTGCGGTGTGCGGTGTGCGGTGTGCGGTGTGCGGTGTGCGGTGTGCGGTGTGCGGTGTGCGGTGTGCGGTGTGCGGTGTGCGGTGTGCGGTGTGCGGGGCCGTGTTCTTCTTGGGTCAAAAGTCCCGGAGGGACGGCACATCGTAGCCCACCACGTAAGTGGTGGGAGCGCATCAGAAACACGAAAGAGTCCCGGAGGGACGACACACTCTCTTCGTACTATTCCCCTCCTTTTTCACAACTATTCCCGTACGCTCTTACTGTTCTCTTTCCATCCTCTTCGCGCACTCTTCCCGCAATTTCCGCGCAGATCTTGCATCCCACCGCGAATTCCGCTAACCCATCGCATATTTCGGATCGTATTCAACGCCATGCTTTTTGAGGAGCGTCCGAAACTCCTCCTCGAAACTGAATTTGCGATGATGCGCCTCTTGCCCGCGAATATACTCCGCAACCTGATCGAGATTCGACGAACTCACGCTGAACGCTCCATACCCTTCCTGCCATGCGAATTTAATTCCCTGTTCGCCCATCCATTTCGACGAATTTGATTTTATGTGTTGCACGGCTTTCGCCAGGGCAATCTTGGGCGAAAGATGAAACAAAATGTGGACGTGGTCTTCCGTCCCGCCAATCGCCACCGCAATCATTTCGTATTTTTTGCAAATCCCCGCGATGTAGGCCCACAAGAGCGGCTGCAATTCCTTCGAAATAATATTGCGCCGCTCCTTGCTGCTGAAAATCAAATGAATGTGGTTTCGCGAATACGAATGGGCCATTGTGCCGCCCCTCCGACACGGAACGTGTCAACCCCACGGCGCCCCATCCTACCGCACTCTCAGTCCCGGAGGGACGGCATATCGTAGCCCACCACGTAAGTGGTGGGAGCGCAGCGCTCGACAAATAAAAGCCCCGGAGGGGCGACACAGCTGGTAGGCCAAGTGTGCCGCCCCTACGGGGCTTTTTCCTGCCACACTCCACGTTCCCACCGTTTCACACGGTAGGCTACGATATGCCGTCCCTCCGGGGCTCCCGACAATTCAAGAATGGGTTGTGCGGCAGAATTTTCGGGTGGTCATCAGTGTTGCGGCAAATTCCAAGACCCGGCCGGATCGAACTCCGTCCTGGTTTTCACATCCTCACCGAATCCTACTCCGCCCCAAAAAGTTCTCTTGCAGCTGAGTCAACCGGAGTTTGCCGACTTTCTTTGCACCAGTGTCGATGCCGTTTAAAGCTGGGAACAAGGCAATCGTGCCCCAAACCGATCCGCGTTGCGCCTGCTAGTTATCGCCAAGGAGCAACCGGCATTGCTTTTGCAAAGACGCGCCTAAGGCGAAAAGGAAAAACCTCCGCCCCCTTCGAAAACCCGCGAAGCAGCGGTCAGCCGGAAATTCTAAGGCACTTCAAAGGCTTTGCCACCCGCCGAGGCCGGGCGTCCGAATCGCCCGTGCCGCACTCGCTTCGCAATAATTACGCATGTTTTTACAGCCACACCCGCCTACGAGCGATTTTGTTTTACCCGGGTTTTACCTTTGGGAAGACTGGCGTGCCACTTTGTAGTACGGGCGCGGGGAGTTAAGTCAGATTTCTTGAAAATCAGCGATGGTTAACCGCAAAAGCCATTCTTGTTAGTTCATCGCGCATTTCCTTTGTTGCAGTACGTATACGCACGATGCAACCATAGTCATACGGCCCAGGAAAGGGCGAGTCCGTCAGGCTCTCGTTGAGTTCCACGCGTGCATCCTTGACTTTATCAAAATCAAGGGCCTCAAGCTGAATCTTACAGTGGCGCAATCCAACCTCAATGGAACGAACTGTGTTAGAAAGGTCACGCGATGCGCAGATCAGGTCAACTTGCTGTTTTGATGTCAATGTACGCCCAGTTTCGTAATTCAGTGCTACTTTTTCGAGTGCGACCAGCGCCGCCTTCGCTTCACCCACAATACCGAGTAACAGGTCAGTGTCCGCCCGTTTGTCAGAATACCGCTTTGAGAAGGCGTACTCTATTAGCCCGCCGACCGCAAGAAAAACGATCGCATCGGCCGCGCTTCCGAAGTCAAAACTATACTGGATTTTAGACTTAACCGTGCAAAATAAGAGGACCAGACCAAGCAGGCCAGCCGCTATGAGAACAATCACAATGAAGGGTATAGCCCAACCCTTCTTCATCTGGAACCATCTACCGCTGCGCGAATGTACTTTCGAATTTGCTCTTCAAGATAGGGTTCGTCGTTGCAAGAAACTTCAAGGGTCTGTTCCACCGCCTCACGGCCAAACGCACGAGCAAGCCCCCCGAACGCCTCTTCAAGAAAGGATGTCGGGTATCCTATTGCCCCATCAAGATTGATATACAATTTCGCTTTAGCTTCTCTCGCAGCGATAAATCGTGGACGAAGGAAGCTGGCAAGAAATTCCTCTCCTGAATGGTCCCCTTCCGAACGCTTACGCGGCCCCGGTGTATCCGTAAATTCCTTTGCAATGTTTATTTCTATTCGTTCGGCTATCATGGCCCAACCTCCCAATATAATAGTGTGCCCTCAAATTCAGTCGAAATCACCTTATAAATATTCGATTCAGCGTATCCTACAGTGTTGTTAGAAATAACCACAAGATTTCTGATCCGTCCAGCGCGGCAATGATCATACATTCCAGGAAGGCCATTTCCCCTGCCCGGCACCTTGGTAGTTGATGGAATCTCTCCATGAAGCATACGCTTCAGAAGCTCCCCCCGATCGACATAGCGTAACGCAACTAAGATATTTAGCATCATGGTCAGACTATGGCTGTTAAAAATGCCAACACCCAAATCGATAAAGGTAAAGCAAGCTCGCTGCCGATCAGCATCAAAGTATACGGATGCCCACCACCGTTCACGACTGTGTGGTGATTTTGCTGCATGGTTCCAAGTATTTAGCATCGCCTCGCAAAGGACCCCATAACTAGGTCCAGGTCGGTAACCCGTTTCCGCCATCTTGTCGATTGCGAATTGTATGAGCTCTTTAGCCAAATATTGATCGAAGCGATCTTGAACCGTCTCACCGCTTGAGGTGCGCTTCTTTATTTTCCCCATTTGGACTGGATACTGAAAGTTTGGAGAATTTCGCACATACGTTCTGAAACCTGAGTGATTGAGCACTTTCAGAGCGACCGAATCCGTTGGTGCATTCCCTGAAATTACAGTACCGAATATTCTGGATTGGTGAATCAAAGCAAGCAGCGCTGCGATTGCCTCGGGGGTAATCTTCTTTACATCGGAAAGATTGACAAACACATTTCGTCGTTTGGCAACCCGTCGCACTTCTCGCAGGAATTCAACCATGCCCTCAGGATTCAAAATAAGCGAAAATATTTCGGGACCGTCAACTCTGGCCTGTCTGGTGAAATGCTTTCCGTGGGGTCTCCCCTGTCCGAGAAACCGGCGCTTGCGGAGTTTCTCTTTGGAGCGTGCATTCGCCTCGATTTGGGATCGCGATCTTGACGCGAGACGAGCCTTCCATTTCCGACCTACGATTAGTTTCTTCAAGGCACTCAACAAAAGATTAACTCAGTTTAGCAATAGAATAAAGTATAATCCCACTCACCCTTGGATCGATAAATTGAACACTGAGTGCCCCGTCCTCGACGCTTTTCAAGGGCGGTTTCTGGCCTTGACGTTCAATGCCTGGAAGGACCCACCTAGCCACAAACCCGCAATTCTTTTTGAAAGGCCCAACCACTAGCCGGGCCGTCGCCTTCTGGTGATACTACTTCAGTGAACCGCCATTCCCCCCAAACTTCATCGCCAGATCCACCAGCGTGCGCACGGCCACGCCTGTGGCGCCCTTGGCGTTCCAGGGCTTTACGTCGTCCTGCCAGGCTGTGCCGGCGATGTCCAGGTGGATCCACGGGGTGTCGCCGGTAAATTCTTTTAGGAACATGGCGCCGACGGTGGCGCCGCCGCCTTTGCCGCTGCCTACGTTTTGCATGTCGGCGATACCGGACTTGATCATTTCGCGGTAGTCGTCGTCGAGGGGCAGGGGCCACATTTTTTCGCCGGCGGCCTTGGCGCTGGCCAGGAGCTGATCGGTGAAGGGCTGGTCGGAGCCGAAGACGCCCGAGTTCACGTTGGAGAGGGCGACGACCACAGCGCCGGTGAGCGTGGCGGCGTCCACCAGGTGCGTGCAGCCCAGTTGCTTGGCGTAGGTGATGCCGTCGGCCAGGACCAGGCGGCCCTCGGCGTCCGTGTTGATGACCTCGATGGATTTTCCGGCCATGGAAAATTGCACGTCGCCGGGCTTTTGCGCGCGTCCGCCGGGCATGTTTTCAGACGAAGGAATGACAGCGATCACCTTGCACTGCGGCTTCAACGCGGCGATGGCGCGCATCACGCCGATCATGGCCGCGCCACCGCACATGTCGTACTTCATTTTCTCCATGTCGCTCGCGGGCTTGATGGAAATTCCGCCGGTGTCAAAGGTGATGGCTTTCCCTATCAGACCCAGGACCGGCGCCCCTTCTTTTACTGTTGGTGGAGTGTACGTAATGATAATCATTCGCGGAGGCTCAGCGCTTCCCTGAGCCACGGACAACAGTGCGCCCATTTTCAACTCCGCAATTTTCGCTTCGTCCAGCACGTTGACGGAGAGGCCTGCCTCGCGCGCCATGGCGGCGGCGCGGTCGGCCAGCATGCGCGGCGTCAGGCGGTTGGAAGGCTCGTTGCCCAGTTCGCGCGCAAAATTTTGCGATTCGGCGATGACGCGCCCGCGCGAGAGGCCCAGGTCGGCATCGGCGCGTGCGGATTCGTCCCAGCCTGCCAGCGACGCGGAAATAATTTCGTTGCCGGGCTTTTTGTCGGTCTTGTATTTGTCGGAATCGAAATTGGCGAGGATCATGCCCTCGACGATGGCCTGCGCGGCCGCCGCGCCGCGGTCGTCTTCCCGCGCGAGGAACGCCACGCTCTTCACCTGGCGCGACTTCAGCGCACGCACCGCCGCTCCTGCCAGCCTGCGAAGCTCGAACGTCCCGAACTTGCCCTTCTTCCCTGCTCCCAGGACCAGCAGACGCTGAGCAGCGAGGCCCGCCGGGTAATACAGCAGCGTCGTTTCGAGCATCTTGCCGGTCAGCTCGCCGGACGCGGCCAGTTTCCCTAGCGCGCCTCCGGTGGCCGCATCGAGCTGGGCGAGGATGCCCTCGACGGGCTTCTCCTGCTCGAACGCGTAGGTCACAAGCGCATCGGCCTCAATCTTTGCAAACGCGCGGGTATCCACCTTGATTTCCATAAGTTCCCTTCCGAGAATGAGATGGCGCGTCCCAGCTTCGGGCTGCGCGAAAAATTCAATTTCCTGCAATCCGTCTGTAACCTAATTCCGGTCAATTGCTAAGCGCCCGCCAGACCTAACGATGACGAAACTTGCGCATAGCCTCGCCGACTTCCTTTTTGGCCTCTTTATCTTTTTCCGTCTGGCGGCGATCCCACTTCTTTTTGCCCTGGGCCAGCGCCAATTCACACTTGGCGATGCCGTCGCGGAAGTAGATGCGCAGCGGAATGAGCGTCAGGCCCTTGTCGTCCAGCTTTCGTTCCAGCTTGTTGATTTGCTCCTTGCGCAGGAGCAGTTTTCTGGTCCTGAGCGGCCCGTGGTTGAACGGCCCGCCGGGAAGGTATTCGCCAATATGGAGATTTACGAGCCAAACCTCGCCGCGCCGGATCAGGCCATAGGCGTCCCGAATGTTGGCTTTGCTCTCGCGGAGGGATTTTACCTCCGTGCCAAGCAACACCATGCCGGCTTCGAGCTTCTCAAGGATGTGGTAATTGTATGAGGCGGCTCGGTTTTGGGCCACGAGCACCTCTTCCACCTTTTTTTCCTGTTTTTTGGGCGGTTTAGGCACGGGAAGCTATCTTAGCCGCGCGCAGTTGCCGGAAGCAAGTTCACACCTTGTTCGTGTTTAGGGTGGATGCTAGACTGATTTGATGAAAAAGGTTCCAATGGAGCGCGGATGAATCTCCGGAAATTGTCTGGAATAGTGCTCTTGTCAGGGGTGGTGCTCCTAGCGGGGTGCCCCAAGGGCGGCCAGGATAACAACGCCGGCACCAAAGCGGAATCGCTGAAGGATTACGACACCGCACTCGATTATTACAACAAAGCTCTTCAATCCGCTCCGAACAATACGGAATACAAATTAAAAGCCGCGCGGGCGCGTTTTGAGGCTGCGCAGTGGCACGTCGATCAGGGCCGGCGATTCAAGGACGATTCCAACCTGGAACTGGCGATGGCGGAATTCCGCAAGGCGCAGATGATCGATCCAGCCAGCGCCGTGGCGCAGCAGGAATTGAAAGCCACGATGGACGCGATCAACGCCAAGAATGGATTGGTGCAGAACCCGACTACCTCCGGCAGGACGGCGGAAGAACCCAAGCTGATGGCCGGGCCGCCGCAGGTGCAGCCGCTTTCGCGCGCGCCGATCAACATGAAGGCCACCAACGACTCCAAGGCCGTGTTCGAGGCCATCGGAAAGCTGGCCGGGCTGACCGTGATCTTCGATCCGGATTTCACCTCGCGGCGAATTTCCGTTGAGTTGACCAACGTGACGCTGGAGCAGGCGCTGAACATTTCAGCCATGCAAAGCAAGGCATTCTGGCGCGCTGTAACTTCCAATATTATTTTTGTGGCGCCGGACCAGCCGCAAAAGCGCAAGGACTATGAAGAGGAAATCGTAAAAACATTTTATCTGCGCAACACCGTGCTGCCGCAGGAACTCACCGAAATCGTGACCAGCATCCGGCAATTGCTGGATTTGCGGCGCGTGCAGCAGATCAACGCGCAGAACGCCATCGTGATTCGCGACACGCCGGACCGCATCATGCTGGCGGGAAAAATCATCGACGATATCGACAAGGCCAAGCCGGAAGTGGTGATTCAAGTGGCGGTGATGGAAGCGCGGCGCGACCGCATGCGCAATGTGGGCATCACGCCACCGACCAGCATTACGGCGACGTTCGCCAATCCCGGCACGACTTCTTCCAGCACAAGCACAACTTCTTCAACAACGACAACATCGAACCCCGCCGCCACGATTAGCCAGTTGGTTCACCAGCCCGGACTGTTCAGCAACGGTTACAGCGTTACCGTGCCGGGCGCCACGGCCTCTTTCCTGATGACGGATACGTCGACTCAAATTTTGGACGATCCGGAAATTCGCGTGGTGGATGGGCAGACCGCCAAGCTGCGCATCGGCGACCGCATCCCAGTGGCCACCGGCAGTTTCCAGGCCGGAATCGGCGTGGGGGGAACCGGGACAGCCGGAGGCATCAATCCACTGGTGAATACGCAGTTTCAATATCTGGATGTCGGCGTGAACGTGGACGTCACACCTCGTATTCACCCCGACCACGAAATCAGCATGAAGGTGAACATCGTGGTTTCGTCGCAAACGGGTTCCACGAATATCGGTGGTATCAATCAGCCCATCATCAGCCAGCGCAGCATCGAGCATGACATTCGCCTGAAAGACGGCGAAGTGAACGTTCTTGGCGGATTAATGGAGCAGACGGATACCGATGCCGTTAACGGCATCCCCGGCCTGTCAAAGATTCCCTTCTTCAGCCATTTCTTTTCCAGCGACACGGTGGATCACGAAAAGGACGAGATTCTGATCGTCCTGATTCCGCACATTGTGCGCTTGCCCACCATTACGGCCGAGAATTTGCGCAGCATTTCTTCGGGAACGGACACCAATGCCGAAGTGCGCCTGGAAGATGCGGTGCTGTTGCCGGAGCCTGTGAAACCGCAAGCTGCGCCTGCGCCGCAGCCTGCTCCCGTGGCCGTTGCGCCCGCGCCCGCGCCGGCCAACGTTTCCGCTCCGCAAAATGCCACGCTGCGCTTTGAACCCGGAACGGCTGCCCTCAAAGTGGGCGAAACCACCACCATTGGCCTTTCCGTTCAGAATGTGCAGGACCTCTACTCCATTCCAATGCTCCTGCAATTCAATCCGGCGGTGATTTCCGTCGAAGATGTTCGCCAGGGAGGATTCCTCTCGGGCGGGACGCAGGAAATTGCCATCGTGGAACGCGTGGATAAGGAGCGCGGGCAGGCCATTATTTCGGCAACACGCATGCCCAACACGCCCGGAGTGAGCGGATCGGGCACCATTGTGGGCGTGGTGATCAAAGCACTCGCTCCCGGCAGCTCGCAGCTTTCCATCGTGCAGGTGAACGCCAAGGATTCGCAGCAGCGCCCGATTCAGGTGGTCACCAGCGAAGCAGCCATCAAGGTTCAGTAAAAAGGTGCAATAGTTCGAGGGCCAGTTCTCATGCGTTGACAGAATTCATTCCCGCGTGCACGAAGAAACAGCGATGCGGGACTGACTCTGCTGGAACTCATCCTCACGTGCGGAATTCTTCTGGTGCTTTCCGCCGCAGCCATCCCCATGATGCAGGTGACCATCCAGCACCGTAGAGAAACGTTATTGCGCAACGAATTGCGCGAGATGAGGACCGCGATTGACCGCTACAAGGACGACGCCGATAAAAACTTAATTCGCACGGAAGTGGGCAGCCAGAATTATCCTCCCGACTTGCAGACACTGGTCGATGGCGTGTCCATATCGGGAGGAGGAGGCGGGGCGGGCGGCGTCAGCGCCTCGGCTCTGGCTGGGGCGAGCAATACGGCGCAGTTCGGATCCGCCGGGACTTCGCAGGTGGGATCGGCATTGAGCCAGGCTGGCCAAGCCATGTCGCTCACGCCCAGCAAGGTTCGCTACTTGCGGAAGATTCCAGTGGACCCCATGACCGGGAAATCCGATTGGGGATTGCGCGCCGTGCAGGACGACCCGGATTCCGACAGCTGGGGCGGGCACAATGTGTTTGACGTTTATTCCCAATCGCAGGCGATTTCTTCCGACGGGAAAACGAAGTATTCCGAATGGTAGCGCACGGATGAAATCCTTTCACCTCATGTCCCAGGAATTCCGAAACACACGGCGCTGCGGTACGTCCGCGCGGAGAAGCATCCGGGCGGCTGGATTTTCGCTGCTTGAAATGATGGTGGTCATCACCATCATTTTGATCCTGGCGAGCATCGCGGCGACGCGATACGAGAAATCGGTGTTGCGCGCCAAGGAAGCCACACTCAAGCAGGACCTGTTCATCATGCGCAATGCTATTCAGCAGTACACGCTGGACAAGGAAATGGGTCCTTCGTCGCTGGACGATCTGGTGCAGGCGAAATATATGTCCAGCGTTCCCACCGATCCTATTACACGCCAAAAGAATTGGGTTACCGCATCCGAACAGGTTCTGCTCGATGCGCAGCAGACTGCGCCGGGCATTACCGACGTTCACTCCGCCTCCGATCAAGTCTCTCCGTTTGAGAATACCGCTTATAATACCTGGTAAATGGAATGTGGTTTTCGCACTGGCAGGATAGGCTTCACAGTCTGTATGAGAACATCGTACTGCGAGTTTTATGTAGCGCCCGCCTTCAGGCGGGCACTCTGGAATCAAGCAGATGCCCGCCTGAAGGCGGGCGCTACGTAGACCAAGCCAAGTTCTCACACAGACTCTTCAGCCGTCTGGTTCTGATTTCTTTCCTCGCACAAAAAAGCGGACAGGCTGAAGCCTGTCTTACAAAGTCCAATCCGGCAGCGCCCTTTTTCCGCACAAGGCTTCGGCGGCCCAGCGGCCTAAATACACGGATTGCGCGACGCCGTGGCCGCTGAACGCTCCGAGCACGATGGCGTGTGGGCTGTGTGGATGCTGCGCGAAAACCGGGCGCCACTCGTTGGCGATCAAGATTGGGCCGCCCCAGCGGTTCGTGAAACGGACATCGTGCAGCGCCGGATGCATCGCCCGGACGCGAGACTCGAGCCGCGCGATGAGTTCCGCCGGCTGCCCTGCTTCGATATCCAGGCCTGCGAGTTCGCGCCAATCGTCCATGTGAACCAGGCCGCAGCCGAAGATGAAGCCTCGGTTACGCAGAATCCTTCCCCACAAATACGGAAAATCGATTGTGTAGAAGGGCTTTTCGGAAGACAGTCCCAGGCTCTGAAGTTGCGCGGCGCTGAGGGGTTCCGCGGCAACGGCCAAAGTGAATTTCGATTGCCCGCGCTGAACCAGTTCGCTCAATTCCAGAGACATTCCATTGGTCGCGATGAGAACTTTGCGGGCGCGAAGTTCCCCGCCGGGAAAACGCAAGCGCGCGGAATCCGCTTCAAATTCAATTTCCTCGACGGAAATGTTTTCGAATATTTGAGCGCCGCTTTTTTCCGCCGCGCGCGCCAAGCCGCTGACCATCTTTCCCGGATCGATCATCCCGCCGGGCACTTGCTTCACGGCGCGCAACAAACCTGAATCCGACCATGCGATGGGAGAGTTGGGCAGACCGCCGCTTCGCCCTATTTCATACACTCCGGGCAGCGCCAGGTCGCAATCGATATCGAGATCCCGCAGGATTTCCGTAAAGCCGCCCAAAACATCTCCCAGGCCGGGCAGATCTCCCGCGGCCGTTTCGGCCAGCACCATCCCGCCGGTGTGGCCGCTCGAGCCTGCACCGATGGATGCGGATTCGAACACGACCACGGTCTTATCGGGCGCGAATCGGCGAAGCCAGGATGCGGCGGAAAGCCCCGAGAATCCTCCGCCCACAACGGCGAAGTCAGCTTCGGCAGGCATGGGCGTGCGCGTGGGCAAGAAATCGATGGACCACGGAGGATTGCCCCAGCGCGGATGGGAAACGGCTCGCGTCACGCGATTTCTCCTGGTGAATTCACGATAGAGCGGTCTCAATCAACAAGGTCAAGCGACTCGCGGCGAATGGCTTCGTTGAAACTCACTCGCCAAGGCTGAGAGCGAGGCCGGTGAATCTACGCTGGAAGCCGTCGAATTGCCCGAACTTGGAAGAGGTGAAGGTACTGAAAACGTCATGGGGATTCTGTCGATTGGTGATGTCAAGCGAATAGACGCCCACGCGGATCTTTCGAATTTTTCCCGAGGGACGCTCCTTGAACGGAATGCGGATCGGAAAGTCCCGGTACACTTTTACGTCCAGAGAAAAATATGTGGGAAAGCGCAGGCTGTTGGGAATCCCCACGTAGTTCTGAAAAACATCGAATTGAGAATAGGCGAAGCCTGTGTGCATGTTCACGACGGGGCTGAGCACAAGATTCCAAAAAGGAAGGTGGGCATAGCCCCAGACCAACAGTCGGTTGGGAATGTCCGAAGGCTGGACGCCATAAGCATTGGGCCGGATTACGGGAATTTGGTATGGAATAAAAGTGTCCGAGAGCGTGTTGAGATCGCCGCGCGCACGGCTCCATGAATACGAAACGTTGGCTTCCAATTTTTCGTTCGGGCTGTATCGAGCGGTTGCCTGGGCTTGGCGATAGTGTGCGGATCCGGTGTTCTCCAGCGCCAAATATCCATTCGTTCCGGGAGAAACAGGAAGTATCGGATTTACCATGAAGAGATCGACCGTGTGAGTCTCATAGTAGCCAAGGCGGAAGGTGACGTTCTTGCGGATGGCAGTTTCGCTCTCGATGTTCCAGGTGAAAGTCCGCGGGCTGTTGCCGGGTTGCTCAGGGCTAGTGAGATTCGCGAGCAGCCCTCCGGGAAGATAGACATTCTGCAGCGTGAAGGATTGGCCCGCATTCGGTCCGGAGAAGATGGCGATGGTGCGAGTTTGATTGTCGGCAAAGTCCTGGGCCAGCAGCGGGACGTGGCTGTAGATCAAGCCGGCGCCGCCGCGAACCACAGTGTTCCATCTCGGAACGGAGTAGGCAATGCCTGCGCGCGGCGCAAATGCGGCGTCCAGGCCAATGGTTTGGCTGCTGAGGCGCCCGCCCAGAGTGAGGGACAAGTTTTTTGTAACCGTCCAGTGGTCTTCAACATATTCCGAAACTTCGGTGTCGGACCCTTGCAGCGCGCCGGGGCCGCTAAAACCGATCACTTCGTTGGCTGTGCATTGCGGCGGCTGCGCCAGTAGCATGGCCAGAGTGCAACCCTCCGGCAAAAGGTTAATGTTCTGAGAAAGGCTGCTGCCCGAAAACGTCCTGTAAAGGAAATCCACTCCAAATCGAATGTCATGGTGGCCGAGCCACGATTTTGAAGGAAGTTGCAGGGCGGAGAGCGCCTGCAACTGATCCGCTTTTCGCGAGGATACATTGAAATAATTGCCGCCCCAGCCTTCGGGATTGATGGTCATTTGCTCGGAGCCCTGCCCGTGGGCGTCGGTATGAAAATTGGTGTAGCGGACTACAGTGTTCAGAAACATTCCCGAAGCGAACTGGTAGGAATCCGAGATGGCAAGAGAGCCTCCACGCCGGCGGAAATTCACCGAAGCCGACTGCGGAATCAGGGAATCGATATTTGAGAAAAGATTAGTGGACTGAAAAAGATTCAGATTGATATTGACCAGGTGCTTGGGCGAAAGAATCCACTGCAAATTGGTGAAGGAGTCGAAGGCATAAATGTATGTCTCATTGAATGGCCAGGTCAACCCATGAATGGGGTCCCTGCGAAATTCATAGCTCACGTCTTGCGAAAAATTGAGCTTGTCCTTGATCAGCGGGCCTCCCACTTCGACGCGCGGGGTCATGTTGGCGATGCCCACGAGGTGATCGTTCTTCCCACGGAAAGATGGAAGGAAATCGAGAACCTTGTAATTCCACAAGGGTGAAGGAGGCCTGAGATCGATTCGCGTCAAACCAGCGGAAAAGCCGCCATAGGCCACGCTATCCGGCGTATTGAACACGTGGATGGACTGGATGGCGTCAACCGGAACGGGGATTGCGAAACTTCCAGCAACTGGATCCACATTTTCCGCCCCATCCACCAGCAACATGCCCTGGCTTTCGGCCTGCCCATTGAAATTCAATCTGCCTTCCTGGGTCTTGATGACGCTGGGGCTAACGGAAAGAGCTTCGGTAAATTTGCCGGTCCGCAGAGGCAATGTTTGGAGTTGCTGCTCGCTGACCGTTGCGGTCGCGCTCACGCTTTCTGTGGCAATCTCGGTAGCTTCCCCTTTGACCTCGACAGTTTCCTCAACCAAATTCAATTGCAAGCCGACGTCCTTTATCGCGGCCTGCCCGGAAACCAGATCGACCGACGCGGACCAGGGCTTGAAGCCCTCAACGGTAACTTCCAGCTTGTAACTGCCGGGAGCCAGGCGATTGAATTCGAAGCGCCCCTCGGCGTCGGAAACCTCTTCTTGCGAAGTGGCGGCAGGCGCGGGCCCGGTCAGTTTAACGGTGATCGCGGAAAGGTTGTTGCTAACGCCTTGAGTCGAAGCAACGCTCACCCTGCCCGAGACAGTAGCGGTTGCGGCCTGAGGAAGCGAATCGGCGTCTCGCGCAAACCCGGGAAGCGCGCAGACGAATAGAAAAAAAGAAACGGCTCCTAGGACAAACCGGTGAAGTTTACGCGCCCTTCCTTGCAGGATGATCGACGACAATTCTCCCCCTGATCTATCGCTGGCGATTCCGCGCTGTTCATTACTTAGATGGATTTGCGTGCAGGAAGATCTATCAGAACGGCTTACAAGTTGATCCTCATGCCGGCCATCCCCCCGGCGTGGCCGCATGAATTAGACACAAATACACTTGGTCTGACATGTACAGCGGACCGATTCCATTCTCGCCCGTTTTGACTCCCTTGCCAAATATAAGGTTGCATACAAAGCAATGGCAAGGGTTACTCGCGGGAGATTCGCTGAACAGGTATTGGGTCGGATGCCAAGGAGGGACTGACTGCGCACGATTCAGAAAAACTCGGCAAGTCTTAATTCTGCAATCCCCTGCGCCAGGATGAACCTAGTTGGTTGCAAACAGAGTATCCACCAGCGGCTGAATATAGCGGCCCATGGCAATTACCGCGAACCACAAAAGCAAGGAACTGGCGGCCACCAGCTTGGCGGAAATTACGGCGTCTTCGCCAGCCTTCAAATTTTCGACATCCTGGAAGATATCCGTCAAATAAAACGCCGCCGCATTTAGTCCCAAGAGCATCAGGCCAAGAATCTTAAGCCAAAGGGCGATACTGAAAATATAGCCATCGGACCTGCTGGCAAAAGCCAGAAGGCCTGTCAGGATGTTGATACCCAATCCAATCATTCCCCAGGGCAGCAATCGGTGCAGGGGCGCGGCTGGAATCTGCTTCAAAAATCCCATGATGCGAATATCGAGAAGTCCCACGGTCCCGACGATCATGATGAGCCCGATGAAATGCATGGCCATCATGAAGGTCCACCACCACTTGCTGAAGGTCACAGCCGCGTTGAACTTATCCGGGTCCGGCTCAAACGCGCTAATCATGGAGCCGACCGTTCCTTCCTTCACAGTGATGGAATTGCCCGGGCGATCCTCGGGATGGCGGATGTCTCCACCCGTATTGCTGGTTCTGGAAATGAGGCCGAAGGTCAAAAGCGAAAATAGCAAGACAGCGATAACATTCCAGCGCGGCGGGTGTTTAGTCGTCTGAGATTGCCACAAGCCAATCAAGGCGAGCGTGCCGGTAATCATCATGAACCATATGGAAAGCAATGCCGAGCCCTGATGTCTGCGAATCAAGTCTGCCACGCCGGGTCCCTTGACCATTCCCACAGCGGCAAAGCCAGTCATGAAAGTTGGAATGGTGAAAAGAGCGACCGTGGCAAAAAGGATATAGCTGCTGCGCCTCAGGTCCTCGTTTTTCCCGAAAAATGAAATAAGGAAAAGGCCTAGAGCGATAACGGAGCCTATGACCGGAATATGATTCAGCAAAAGGTGCAAATGAGCGTAATTCACAATAGACTCCCTCAAAAGTATGCGATTTGCATGCTTGGCCGCCCACCAGGGCGCCGCCAATGGCCAAATAACCCGTGATCGAGTTCAGGGCTCATCCGCCGGCAGGATGACCATAGGTAAAATATCTGCTTGTTTCAGAGAGCAGTCGGCCTGCGCAAACGGCCGAAAACCAAAAAAATAGCGACCACCTGGCCATCAGCTTTCCTTTTGCGATCATGGCCGCTTCGCTCAAACTGTCATCGCCAAATACTTGGATGCTCATCTTTCGCATGGTGTACACAGCCAGCGCGATGAACGTCAGCTTGATATAAAAGTCGGGGTTGGTGAGTTCCTTGGTTGGATAAGCGGTCAGGAGGAATAGCCCGGTCACGGCATTCAATCCAAAGCCCACCCACATGACTCCGAACAGCCGCTTAAGGGGGTGCAGGGGGATGCTGGGCGCCACGCCTAGAATGCGCAAGTCAACCACCATGTTTGCGCCGACCACCAAAGACATGCCAAAGGTGTGAAACAAAAGGATGAAATAGAACCCAAAAATCGATTGCGACTCGCGAAGCCAGATGCTCAGGCCCGTTTGTTCGATGGTATTCAATATCTCAGGTACGGCCAAGTTAAGCTCCTTAGTCGAGTCTCAAAACGACAATCCCTTGCGCGGGCCAAAACTACACAATACAACGTTTCAAAAGGCATGCAAAACACAAATGTGTGCATCAGCGAGCATGACCAAATATCATGGCATCGACTCGCACGTCAAGCAAAGACATTCCCAAATCCTTGGAATTGCGGCCTTCTAATATAGGCTCGGCACGCACCGAGCGCTACGTTGACACTCCGCACAGGGCTTGATATGTTTCCAGCTCAATCGAATAGCTGTCGGATACGCGAATTGATTGGACGATTCTTGCTATTTGCCAATGCATTCCTTTGTCTAAATTCAAGAAAGAAGGACTGAATGAAAATCGATATCTTCTGCCATATTGTTCCGCAAAATTATTACGACCGAATGATGAAGCTGCCCGAAACCGGGACCACCATCAAGAAGCGCACGGCAAACATTCCGGCCATGGTGAACCTCGATGTGCGCTTCCGCATGATGGACCGCTTCGCCGACTACTGCCAGGTGGTGAGCATGGCCGCGCCTCCGATTGAAGCCATGGGCGACCCGAAACTTTCACCGGAACTGGCTCAGGTCGCCAACGATGGTCTGGCCGAACTGGTTGTGAAGTATCCAGACCGCTTTCCAGGATTCGTCGCCGCGCTGCCCATGAACAATACGGCGGCCGCAGTGGAGGAAATCGACCGCGCCGTTTTGAAGTTGGGAGCCGCCGGCGTTCAGATTTATTCCAACGTGAATGGCCGCCCTCTTGACGATCCGGAATTCCTGCCCATCTTCGAAAAGCTTGCCGAACGCAACGTGCCCATCTGGCTGCATCCCAGCCGCTCGTCCGCTTTTGCGGATTATGCGACGGAGAAGAAATCGAAGTTTGAATTGTGGTGGGTGTTTGGCTGGCCGTATGAAACTTCGGTGGCCATGGCTCGCATCTTGTTTGCCGGATATTTTGACCGCTTCCCCAACCTCAAAATCATCTCGCACCACCTGGGCGCCATGATTCCCTACTTCTCCGGGCCGCACGGGCCCCGGACTGGATCAACTGGGCGCTCGCACCGAGGAAGAGGATTTGGCGCTGGTCGGGCGAAAGCTCAAGAAACGGCCGCAGGAATATTTCAAGATGTTTTACGCGGACACGGCCACGTTTGGTTCGCTGCCGGCGCTGCGCTGTGGGCTGGAATTCTTCGGGGCCGATCAGGTTCTGTTCGCGTCCGATTCGCCGTTCGATCCGGAGAAGGGGCCGGGTTACATTCGCGAGACGATTCGCTGCATCGAAGGCATGGAAATGTCGGAGGCGGATCGATACAAGATTTACGAAGGCAACGCGCGAAAGATGATGCGCCTGAAGCTGGCGTAAGGATTTCCTGTAGCACAGGCTTCAGCCTGTGGGTTTTCGTCCTTGCTGGGATTAAAACCCACAGGCTGAAGCCTGTGCTACTAAAACTATTCAGTAATGATTTGCTCGCGCGGCTCGGGCAGCCAGAAACTGCCGATGAATCCGGCGGCGTAGGCCACAAAGCCTACAATGCCCGCCGCGTAGCCGAGTTGCCGCGTGACCGTGCCGCCGGGCATATAGGTCACAATGGTGGTGGTGATCAGCGCGGCCGATGTTCCCAGCATTCGCCCTCCCACGTTGGCCGCAAAACTTTCTCCTGTGCCGCGCAAGTGCGTGGGATAGAGCGTCGGCAAATAATTTCCCCAAAAACTGAATTGCGCTACAGAGACTGTGCCAAGGATGAAAATTCCCCAGGCCGGCATGGCCGTGTCGCGCATGGCGGGAAGCAGCACAACCACGGGGATCAGCAACAATCCAGGAATCTGAAAAATGTGCAGCAGCCGCTTTCGGCTAAGAATAAAAATTGCAAGGCCTGCCATTAGAATTCGACCAAACAGGCTACCCACTTCCTGAACTCCCTGCAGGGCGCTCACAATCTTCAACTGCTCCGCGTGGGCCAGAATTTTGACTTCGGGAGCGCCGGGAATGATGCGCGCAAAATGCTGCAGCATGCCAAAGGAAGCCGCATAGGCGCAGGCCATCATGAAACAACTGAGCAGAGCCGTCTTGCGAAATTCCGGGTGAAATAATTCCAGGATGCTGGGCCGCTGCAAGGTGCCTTCTTCCCTTTTCTTTTTCCAGATGGGCGATTCGGGGAGAAATGGCCGCACCAGCAGAAGCGGAATTGCGGGAAGAATTCCCAATAAGATCGTATAGCGCCAGGCTTCGTGCCCGCCATGAATCGTGGGGAGCAGATGGCCGAACGAGAGGCTCAGGTAACTCGCGCCGCTCATCATGATGCCGCCGGTGGAGGAAAACACTTGCGTGAAGCCCAGGATGGTTTCCCTTTGATTTCTGTTCGGAAATAATTCCGCGAGCCAGGCGGTGGCCGCCACAAATTCCACGGACACGCCGATAAAGGTGATGCAACGATAGATCAGCAGTTGCATGGCGGAGGACGAATAACCCGTGGCCAGCGCCGAGAAACCGAACAGCAGAATGCTCCAGAACAGGACGCGGCGGCGGCCGAAGCGGTCGATCAGGTATCCGCCCAGCAGGCCGAAAATTCCGCCGGCGATGGCCGGAACGTAGAACATCAATCCGATCCAGCGATTGAACTCCGCGCTTCCGGGCTTGGCCGTCAGGAATTCGGCGAGCGCCGGTTGAACGGTGAGCGTGAGGACCAACAGCTCGTAGGTATCCAGCGCAAATCCTATGCAGGCAACGGCGCAGATGACCCAATCGATGGGCGTAAGACGCCGAGACTTGCTTTCTGCCGTAAACAAGATGGCCTGCTTTCCGCAAATCACGCGGTATTGGGTTCACACAAATTCACAACGTAAAAAAATAAATGGCCGCGGGAACGTATCAGACACCCGAGTTTACTGTCAATCGGCCCAACTTTCCTATCACGAATGAGTCGCACGGTTTCGGCGGAAAGGAGTAAACTTTACTTACGTTGGCGCCTTGGGTGTTCTGTCTCGCTATCGCGAGAAGAACGGGCGCAAATCCTAATATGTGGAAGGCAACCCTTGCGTGCGCGGGAAGCTCCAATCCCGTGAAACGAAGTGCGTTTAACACAGAAGGCACAGAGAACACAGAGAAAAACTGGAGAAGTCGATTTATGGCGGATATTTGTTTTCAATGCGGTGGGACACTGCGGCGGCGCGCGGGGATTATTCTATTGGCCTGTTTGGCGGCGGTCTGCGCATCCCTTCCTCTCGCGGCGCAGCAGCAGAGTTCAACGGGCGCGCCTTCAGCCGCGACCAAAGCACTGAACGAATCGGGAGACGAGGGGGCGCAAGGTTCCACGCTGGGGCCGCCCACGATACCCATCGAAGAGATCGTCCGGCAATTTGCGGCCAAAGAAGCGGAGTTCAAGACCGAGCGCGAAAATTTCACCTACACGCAATCGTTTCTCCTTCAGACTCTGGACGATAGTAACCGGGTGGACGGCGAATACCGGCTGACCAGCGACATCACATTTGATAACAGGGGAAAGCGAGTCGAGGTCGTGACCAACGCGCCCACGCCCACGCTCGAAAGACTGCAGCTAACACAGGAAGATTTTCACGACCTGGAAAATCTCTACCCTTTTGCCCTGACCACCGAGGATGTATCGAAGTACGACATCAAGTACGTGGACCACGTGCGCCTTGACGAGCTAGCAACGTATGTGTTTGACGTGGCGCCGAAAACGCTGGAAAAAAATCAGAGATATTTTCAAGGGCGCATCTGGGTGGATGACAAGGACCTGCAAATCGTCAAGACCTTCGGAAAACCGGTCTACGCGAAAAGCAGAAGCACCGAGAATCAGGCCTTTCCGCGCTTCGAGACATTTCGCGAAAACATCGAGGGCAAGTACTGGTTTCCCACTTATACCAGAGCCAATGAAGTGCTCCGTTTCAAGCAGGGAGACGACGTGCACATTCGCCTGACGGTGCGCTACGAGAACTACAAACGATTTGGCGTAACGGTGAAGATCGGACCGGCGACTCAAGTGCCGGAACAGAAGAAAAAATAATTTGCGCTCGACCGGCGATTACGCGTAGCGGAACAGCGCCTTGAATCCGTAGTCCATGTGCTGCTGAATGTGGCAGTGAAACAGAGTCAGCCCCGGCTGATCCGCGACCATGTCCACCGAGACGCGCCCGTAGCCCGGCACCACCACCGTATCCTTCATCACGCCCGCCGTGGGCTTGCCGTTGATCTCGACGATCTCAAACGAATGGCGGTGCATGTGCAGCGGATGGTCGTCTTCGCTGCGATTGCGAAACACCAGTCGATATCGGCTTCCCTGCTTGAGCACAAACTCCCGATCGTGCGGATATTCCTTGCCGTTGACGGTCCAGCTGTTGAAGAGTCCCGCGCCGCTGGGAATTTTTTGGAAAATCATGTCGATGGTGGCGTCCGGCGGAGGCTGCGTTCCAGCACGCCCGAAAATTGTGTAGTCCCAGACAGGTTTCACTGGGGCGACCCATTGCGGCTGCTTGTGCTGATTGGCATATTCGATGATGACGCCCATACCGCCGTTGCGCGCATCGTCCGTGGTCGTGCCCAGCACCCAGACTCCCGGCTGATTCATTTCCACGATGGCGTCCACGCGCTCCGAAGGCCCCATGTCGATCACCTCCACGGATTGCGGCGTGGGCACCGGATTGCCATCTAGCGCCACAATTTGAAAGCGATGGCCCGGCAGTGCGATGCGGTGATTCACGCTGGCGCTGGCATTCAGCAAATGCATCAGCACGCGCTGGCCCTGCTTCACGCGAATCGGTTCGCCCGATCCCATGGCCTTGTCGTTGATGGAAAACATCTGATAGCCCACTTCGAGGCCGGAGGGATTGGTGTCGAGCACCTTGGGGCGCTCAGGCTGCGGACCCGCGGCGGAGGCATCGTCGTCGTCCATTTCCTCGGGGTTGAAAAAAGGCTCCCATTCGCGCAGCGCCAAAAAAACTTCCTGATCGAAATTTCCCGGATTATTCGCGCCCTCGATCATCAGAAATCCGAACTGGCCCGTGTATCCGCCGCGATGCAGATCCGATCCGGCCATCACGTGCGTGTGATACCAGCGCGTGCCGGCGGGGCGCGGCGTGAATTGATAGCGGAACCGGCCGCGCGGCGGCACCATGGGCGTGTTCTCTTCCTCGACGCCATCGACTTCACCGGGCAGAAACAATCCGTGCCAGTGCACCAGTTCGGGGACGTCCGTGTCATTGATCACATCAACCGTGACGGGCTTTCCTTCTTTCATGCGGAGAATCGGGCCGGGAGAAGTTCCGTTGTAGCCGATGGTGCTGATGATGCGCGACGGGGTGATCTCCACGGTAACGGGCGCGATGCGCAGCGTTATATCCGCTTTGGAACCTTCTTGTGCCGTTGCGGCGGGAGTCATGCCGGGCATGCCGGGCATGCCGGGCTGTGCCTGAGACATCAGCAGCCTGGCCGCGCCCAATTCGATGGCGGCAACGCCACCGAATTTGATGAATTCTCTTCGGTCCACGGTTTCCTCCCGCCGGTTCGGCCGGCGCGGCAAACGGTCCTGCGCGGCTGCGCCGAAAGCGAAATCCTCTCACGATGGCATGGCTGGTTCAAGGCGATCTCTAAGAATAGCGCGGAGAGCCCTGACGGAGTGGGCGTGAATTGGCAAGGACCATGGCCGATAAAAAAATGTACCTGTCCTCGCGTACCAGACCTCGTTAGGACCATGCTCCTATTGTCTGGCGCGGGTTTCATTGCCATCATGGCTCGTCGCAGTGTAGTTGGCCCGATCGCAATGGAATTCTGAGGATACGACTCATGAGCCGCATCTACGACGCTATTCGCATCGCAAACGAATCGAAAGCCAAAGTTGGGCCGGGGCGATCGGACTCCCTCGGAGAAATGGAATTGCCGGACCGCCGCGTTACGCCCAGGATTGATTTGGACATCGACTTGACGGTCTACGGTCGTGCGGCGGGAAATGACCCCTTTTATGAGCGTGCCAAGGCCATAAGCGGAAACGCCAACGGCGGGGTGTTCCAGCTGTCCATCCCTGTGGTCGAAGGGCAGGATTTGCTGCTCATCAACAACAACACTTCACGCGAACAAATTTGCAACGTATTGAGCGTGCAGATTCGCGACATTCAAACCAGCGAAGTGTCGGTCAGTTTTCCGATGCCTAATCCGGAGTTTTGGACAGCTTTTAAAGCGGGCAGAACTGTGTAATGAGATTCCAGTAGCGCGGGCTTCAGCCTGCGGGTGTTAGTCCGTGCAAGGACAAAAATCCGCAGGCTGAAGCCCGCGCCACTGAGGTTTCCCTTCCCTTCACGTTTCAGAAATTTGGATCAGGAACTGCTGCGCTTTTCGGTCTTCCCCCGTTTCGAATTTCCCTTCATTTGATATAGAGCCTGATCCGCAAACTCCAGCAGCTGTTGCACGGTGACGCCGCATTTCGGAAAAGTTGCCACGCCGATGCTGATGCTGAGCTTGGGGTCTTCCTCTTCCGCGCTCAAACAATTTCGCACGCGATCGGCGACCTGTTCGGCGGCGTTCACATTTGTTTCCGGGAGCACCAGCGCGAATTCGTCGCCGCCGTAGCGCGCCGCGGTGTCAATCGACCGGCAATTCAGGCGGAGAATGGCGGCCACGCGGCATATCGAGCGGCTGCCAATGACGTGCCCGTGGCGATCGTTGATTTTCTTGAGGCCATCGAGGTCCATGAGCAGTATGGAAAAAGGCCGGTTGGTTCGCCCCGAGCGTTCCAGTTCGCCTTGCAAAACGTCAACCAGATGGCGGTAATTTGCGAGGCCGGTGAGGCTGTCGCTGATCGCCAGAGTGCGCACCTGGCGGAACAGCCGCGCATTGTCCAGCAAGGTGGCGCCCAGAAGAACGATATAGCTGATGGCGTTCACCAGTTCCGCGACTCCCGCCGAGGCATCCAGCAAACGCGCGGATTGCGAGGCGATCAAGTGGCTCGTGACGTTCAGGCCCGCCACCCAAACCAGCGCAGTGTCAAAGGCAAAGCCGTCGCTTTCCTTGACGCCGTTCAGGGCAACGGCGGCCACCAGAAAAACCAGCGCTGGAAACAATTCCCAGACGCGCGGCGTGGGACTGTGCGGGCGGATGGGCGGAGTGCTAGGAAAAATCAGGAACGCCGTGGCGACCAGACAAGTCGCTCCCGCAACGATCGAAGATAGAGCAATGATATTCTTTGCGGGGTCGCGCGGCCAGGGCAGCCATTTGTTAATGATGCAGGAGATCAGCAGGAGAAACCCCAGAAGCGTTTGCCCGATCATCCAGGAGTACGGAACGCGCACCTGCTCCGAGTGTTTCAGGAAATGATCGTAGAATTCAAAAATTGCGCCCAGGTGGATGATGCCGGTAACGCCGAATGTCAGGCCCAGCAGCAGCGAAACGCGGTTCCCCGTTCCGTAATATCTCACCAGCACGCTGGCGGCGATGGTGAAACTGAGCAATGCGGAAATAATTTCAGCGCTGGACCAGGCCAGCGGATTGAAGACGATATTGAGCTGGCGCAGAAAGTGGCCGGCAACCACAGCCGCACTGCAGGCCACAACGGCCAGCCACCAGGGGCGCTCGACGCGCCGCATGGTCTTGAGCCTTTCGAGTACGGCCATGTGTAGTTAGATGCTCCCAATATCCATTGTGCGGTACGTGATTGCCGCAAGAATCACGTCCATTAGGTCAGAATTGGGACAGGCCAGTTTCACCTGTTCTTTTTAGCGGGCATGCGAAGACTCAATTGAAATTGCCCGCGATAAACCGTGGCCAGCGGGTCGAAGGCATCATGCAATAGCTGCGTATATTTGCGGCGGTCGTAGCCGAACCAGCCGGCCCAAAGCGCGTAGGCGCGCACGCGGTCGTTGGGCACGCGATTGTCGCTGTCGGTGATGATGTACTCGACGGTTTGGCCGGGGCGCAGGCGCACACCGTTGCCGAACAATTGCTGCGCGGCGATGGCGGTCTGATTGGCTTTACGGTATTCGCGCGGCTCGCGCGTGAGGCGCTTGCTCACGATTAAATCCTTGATGGCCACGCTGCCGTCGGCCACGGATTCCTCGCAGCGGCGCAGAATTTCGCGGGCCTCTTCCAGCTTGGCCAGGTAGCCCGGGAAATCGCGCGCCTCGGCCAGAATCTCCAGCGCTTCCTGCTGCATGCGCGCCACCAGCGGAGGCGTGTCATGCCGGCGCAATTCCAGGCCGCGCACTTTGAGCGTGCCGTCTTCGGCCACGGCGAAAAAACGGTTGGGCACGGGCACGTCTTCAAATTGCCGCGACGGCAGAAACACGACGTAGCGATAGATGGCCTCGATGGCCAGCGGGAGCTGTGTGCGCGCGGCAATTTCCTCGTTGAGCGCTTCGTAGTCGGCGCGCGTGGCGCCGGCCTTTTGCACGTACAGCGAATCGACCAGCGCGTGCAGAATTTCGTAGCCGCGATCCTCGGCGATTTCTTTTGCCACCAGCAGCGTTTCCCGCGCCACGGCGTTGATGGCTTCGTGCGCCTCGATCTTTCCGAAGCGCGCGTTCTTGTAACCGGTGTAGCCGAAGCAGCAGACCAGCAGCCATTTGAGCGCGTCACGCTGCAGCTTGTAGCGCTGCGCTTTTTCCGATTCCGCACTATGGGACTGGTTCGTGTAGCGCCCGTCCGCCGGGGCGGACGGGCACTTTGGAGGCGCGCACATGCCCGCCTGAAGGCGGGCGCTACACTTTTTTAGTTCGGTGCGTTTGGCGATGAGGCGCTCGACCACGCGGCTGGTGATGCCGCGGCGCTTCTGGCACACGCGGTAGCCCAACTCGGGCACGCGCGGCGCGTCGGGACAGCACGGGCAATTGATGGTCTCCGGAGAAATGTTGAAGCGGGCCATGATGCTGGGATACTCGCTGACGAAATCGAGTTCGGCGACATTGGCGTGAAAGCCGATTTTGGGCGTGAAGACCAGTCCGCCGCGATCGGCCACCAGCAATTCGTCGGGCGGCTTGGGATCCTCCGGGCTCGGCTTTTTGCTCGGGAATAAGCACGCCGTCGCGCCAGGCCAGTTCCATCTGCATGTAGGAGATGCCCGTGCCGGTGGATGTGCGCGCGCAATATTGCACGGGCAGCTTGGTGACGCGCGCCAGTTCCCACAGTCCGGAGAGGTCGCACTTGTCGGCGATGAAGGAGTTCTGCGTGTCCACGTGCAGGCGCCCGAACAGCGTAGTGGCGCTGTTCTTGAACAGGATGCGTCCGTAGCTCATGTAGCTGCGCGCGCGGCTCTCCTGTATTTCGGCGGAGGGATCGCGATTGAGCGCGAACGGCAGGCGCAGCTTGGCGGCCTGTTCGCGCAGCCGCGGCAGGATGGTGGCGTCGCCCCAATCGCTCAAGATCAGGTCGGGATCGTGCCGCACCAGCAAATGCTGGAAGGCCACGGCGGCGGGCTCGCCCGATTCGTCGAGTTCGAACTGGCGTCCGTCCACTTCGATTTCGAGGGCAGCCCTTTGTTCGAAAGGGGCACCGTGCCGGGGATCGATGCCCTTCAGTCCGCCCAGGCGTACGCGCAGAATTTCCAGCGGCGGCGGCTCGTAATCGATGGCCCATTCGGTGTCGCGGCATTCGATGGCCAGGATGCGGCCCTCGCCATCGGCTTCGACCTGGACGCGTGCCAACGGAAACACGCCACTCTGCCAGCAATACAGAGATGCCAGCATCAGGTCGCTGTTATACAGACGCAGCGAGATATCGAATTGGCGCACCCAGCGCGTCCACGAGGAAAATTCGTTGGGATGCGCGACCTCGATCTCCAGCACGGGGCGCGCGCGCTGCTCCCACAAATCCATGCGCTCGGTGGCGCGGCAGGCCAGCGCGTGTGGCTGCCGCGCAACGGTATCGCGCAAGCGGCGCAGAACGTCTTCCGGCCCCGACACGTAAAATACCGGCGCGAAGCGGTCAATCAGCCGGTGGCGCTTCTGGTTCGGCTCGATCAGCCACAGCGTCATTCCCTGCGGGCTCGGGTAGAGATCGAAAATCCATCCGCTGATTGAAGTCGAGTTGCCGGTGTGTGCCAGACTGCAAGTCGGGTTGTGTGTAGAGCTGTGTGCCGGGTTGCTCATTTTCGTCGCGGCTTCCATGTGCATCGAGTTGCGCTGGACTTATTTCTGGCGGGCTCCAAGTAGAGCCCGCGCCCGTTTCTGGCGGGCTCCACGCTTCACCTGATGTGTTCAGCGTAAAAGCAGAACCCACGCCCGCTTCCGGCTGGTTCAAAGTAAAGCTCGCTGCCATTTCCGGCAGCAGTTCGGCACCGACTGGCCCGAGCGCGGCCCCGACAGGTCGGGGCGCGGCGTGCTCCAGCGCGTCCAGGCGCTTTTCCTGATCGAGCGCGATGGAGAGCAGGATGGCTTCCATGGGATTGTCGTTGGCCTGATAGGTGGCCGCCTGCGTGTAGGTGCGCACACGGCGAAACATGCGGTCCAAATATTCCTGATCCTCGCGGCGCAGCGCGCGGCGGAATTTGGCCCAGCGCGCGATGGCCTCGTCGATCAGTTGCCGGAATGTAGGTACTGTGCGGCCCATGGCGTCCGTGACTCGTGATGCGTGATTCGTGATTTGTGTTTCGTGATTTGTGTTTCGTGATTCGTGACTTGTGATTCGTGATTCTTAATTTCAAATTTGAGATTTGTTAATCGTGCGGCCAATTCTCCGGGGTTCTCTGCTTTGCTTTTCTCTGTGTTCTCTGTGTTAAAGCTTTTGCCCTCCGCGGAAACGGAAAAAGCTTCAACACAGAGAGCACAGAGAAAAGCGAGAGAAAACCGGAGACTGTTGCAGTGGCCCGCTGCTGTAACCCGCCTTCCCGACAAAACCGGGACGCCAAAACGCGCTTCAGAGGCGGGGAATTTAGCGGTCCGCGCTGGAAAATCCCCGGGTCTGAAGCGCGTTTTGGACGCCACGGCCATGCCGCGAATCCGCGCTACAGTTTTTTTCGCCGATCAGGCGCAGATTGCCGTCCTCTCCATCGAGCGCGAATCGCCATAGCTCGCTGGCCTGCGCCGCAAGCTGCGTGAACATCGCGCGGCGCGGCCCTGGCTCGCCGGAATGCGGTCCCAACTGGCCGTGGCGCGGTCCCGACAGGCGGGGACGCGAGGCCTCAAACGACGCGGCGTCCGAAAACACCGCCACGCCCAGCGGCAATGGAGCCAGCGCCCGCAGCGCGTCCAGCGCATGGCGAAACGCCACGGCAGCGTCGCGATCGCGTATGTCTTGGTCCAGGTACAGGTCCGGCAGCGCCGTCACAATCAGCGCGTCTGCGGCAAATGTTTCCATGAAGCGCGGCACGCGCACCAGCAGCTCGGTCAACTGAAAACAGGTGAAGGCCCGCGCCACGCGAATCCCCCGGTTGAATTCCGCCGCCTCCATTCCCCGCTGCCGCGCCAGCCGCGCAATCAGCAACGGATCGAAACGGTTCGCGCCGTCCAGGCACAGCACCCGCTTGCCCTCGGCCAGCAAGCGCGGCAAAAAATAGTGGAACAGCCGCGGCGTCTCCGGCCGCCCATAAAACACCACCAGCCCAGCCGCAGGCAGCGCCCAGGGTTTTGCCGATGGTGTCGGCGGCAAAGGCGCCACCAGCGCGGCCAGCGCCGCGCCGCCCTGTAGAGGCACGGCATGCCGTGCCCCTACAGGAATAGCGCCATCCGATTCAGCAGGCACTGCACTCACAACCGAAATAGGGTCAGCAGCCATAGCACGCTCCCGAGGACTGGGGATGTGTTCCAGTATAGGCGAATAAAAAGCGAATGTATAGCGAAACAGGTGGGAGACAACTGCCGAGGTGATTACAGATTTAACCGCTTTCGGTGTATAAGGGTGCCGTCCCCATCAATACTTGATGTCCAAATTTATCTGCGAATCCTTAGTCGAGGAGAGGTCATGAGCCCTCAGGACCTGTTGCACTTTCTGTCGTCGTATTGGTGGGTAATCGCGCTGGTTATCGTAATTGTTGGGTATCGCCTGATTCTGCGGCTGTTTGGCGTTGTGCTGATTCCGCAGAGCAGCATTGGCATCGTGGACAAAAAGTACGCCATCTTGGGCAGGAACCGCACATTGCCGGAAGGCCAAATCGTGGCCCTCAACGGCGAGGCCGGAGTGCAGGCCGATACGCTGGCCCCCGGATTGCACTTTTTCCTTTGGCCCTGGCAATACAAGATCAAGCTGCAAGATTTTCTGATCGTGCCGCAAGACTGCATCGGCATGGTGGAAGCGCGCGGCGGCATTCCTCTGACCGAAGGACGGGTGCTCGGCAAGCGAGTGGAGTGCAAAGCGTTTCAGGATGCGCGGGCATTTTTGATGGGCGGCGGGCAGCGCGGTCCTCAGATCACCATCATCCCGCCGGGAACCTACCGAATTAACACAATGGTGTTTTCCGTGGCGACGGCGAAGGTCTTGGAGATCCCTGTCAATGCAGTGGGGGTCATCACCATCAAAGACGGCAAGCCGCTGAACACCGGCGAAATCGCCGGGCCGGAAGTCTCAGGCCACAACTCCTTTCAAGATGCGCAAGCGTTTATCGATGCGGGTGGATATAAGGGTTTGCAGGAACAGGTGATGCTGGCGGGCCGCTATTTCATCAACCCAATGTTTGCGACAGTTGAAATTAAGCCCATGACGGCGATACCCATCGCCAACGTCGGCGTGGTGATCGCTTACGTGGGAGAACCGGGGAAGGACGTTACAGGAGACGCCTTCAAGCACGGCAATATCGTGAGCAGAGGCGAAAAAGGCGTTTGGAACGATCCGCTGGATCCGGGCATGTACCCGATCAATCCCTACACGATACGCGTGGAACTGGTGCCCACTGCAAACGTGGTGTTGAATTGGGCGGACACAAAGACGGAAGCGCACAACCTGGACAAAGATCTCTCCACCATCACGGTTCGATCCTCCGATGGATTCAAATTCAATCTGGACGTCAGCCAGATTATTCACATTCCCCGCTCGGATGCGCCAAAGGTCATCGCGCGATTCGGCAGCATGGTGAATCTGGTCACGCAGGTTCTGGAGCCGACCATCGGCAACTACTTCCGAAACGCGGCGCAGAATTCCGACGTGATCGATTTCCTCAAGAACCGCCAAACCCGTCAGGGCGAAGCAAGGAAATCCATCTCCGATGCCTTGCAGGAATACAACGTCGGCGCGGTGGACACTTTGATCGGCGACATCACTCCGCCGGATGAATTGATGAAAACGCTGACCGATCGCAAGATTGCCGACCAGCGAAAAGTCACGTTCGATTCGCAGCGGCTGGCCGAAGACAATCGGCGCGAGCTGGAAAAATCAAAAGCGATGGCCGATACGCAAGCCAGCGTGGTGACCGCGGAACGTAGCGTGACCATCGCCGGATTCGCAGCCGACGCCGCGATCAAGCAGGCCGAAGGCCAGGCCAAAGCCAAGACCGTAAACGCGGAAGCCGATGCCACCGTCACCAAAGTCACGGGAGAAGCCAACGCCGCGGTGACCAAAGTAACCGGAGACGCCGATGCCGGAAAAACCCTAGCCGTCGGTTCGGCCGAAGCCGATGTCATCAAATTGAAAATTGCCTCGATGACCTCGGACAACTACGCCGTCATCGAAACGGCAAAGGCTCTGGCCTCGAGCGGATTCAAGCTGGTTCCCGACATTGTCGCCGGCGGCGATGGCGGCGGGTCCAATTCCTTGATGAATATTTTCCTGGCGCGTTTGATCAAGGATTCAAACGCGGCTCCTACAAATACGAAAACGTAAATGTTCCCACTGGCATGGCTCAGGCAGGACTTTACGGATCGAGGGAATTCGGTTGCGGCGCGGTATTGGCAGTTTCCGAGAACGCCGTTTGTGGACCGCGAGCCGAAGCGCTGACGGGCTTCTGGATTTCTTTCGTATCGCCGACAAACAGTAAGGAAGCGAATTACCTCCTGCTTGCCAACCAGACTGCATCAGAGTAACGTACTTGCTTAATTACAATGTGTTCAATAGGAGGCTCGTAATGGCTCACTCACCGAACGCAAACGAACGTTCTCTTTTGGATCAAATATATGACGGCCAAGTGGGCATCCTACCCTTCCAAAGAGCACCAATTTCTGCGCCCTTCCTGCGCGAACACATCTTGGAGATTAATTCGACCGCGTCAAGCGGTCACTCAGGTCGCGCAGTCAGGTGGGTGATCCATAATGCCATTTTCGCGGAGGAATTAGATCTTAGAGATGGGTGCCGTCCTGGCGGAGGCTCTCTCCCTGCACTCGAATTTGTGAATTGTAAGTTTAACGCCGGGTTCTGCGCTGATGGCGCGAGAATCGAGCGGGTGAGGTTCGAAAAATGCGTGTTTGTGGCGAATGAAAACGCGGAGGACTTCGGATTGTCCGTCGAACATGGGAATGGCGACAGGGGAGAATTTCCCGCGGAGGAAAAACAACGAAAGCTTGAGGCTACGACCGGGGAAGGGGATGTTCAGCAAGATGCAAAGCTTGTCACAGCCGAAAAGGGCCAACGCCGAGAACCGCGCAACCGGATCAGCCTGCGGAACTGCCGCATTGAGACGGAGTTATGTCTGGAGTGGCTGAAACCGCACGACTTCGATGACAAGCCGGGCATTCTAATCGTGGACGCATTTGCTGCGACGGTGGGTGCAAACGTGATGGTTCGAAACACCACGCTGCGTGCACCGCGAGGTGAGTCGTCGGCGACGTTGCCTGAACCGCACTATGCGCTCGATCTTTCCACGGCGGATATCGGCAGCGACGTTCGATTGAATCCAAGCGTAGTGCTGGAGGGTGGCCTGAAGATGCGGGATGCCCGTATTGGCGGCTCATTTTGGGCTGCGGGGCTGAACGTGACTGACGGAGAGAATGACGTGTCGCGCGCGGCGATCCGCAAACAGGGAGATACCTCGCGGCACGGCCTAAAGATGGAAACTACAAATGTCCAGGGAAATCTGGTACTCGGAATTGACTACAACGAGTTGCTGCAAACTGCTAAAGCCGGGGGCTGGAGACCAAAGAAGCCGAGCGAAGAACAGCCGGGAACCGACAACTCTGCGGGAGATGACGAGAAGAAGGCACCAAATGCAGAGGGGCACAAGAAAGAAGAGGATTTCGATTTAGGAATGTTTATGACGCGCCGTCTATTCCAGAGTATAGGAGATGTATCCTTGCTCAATGCCACGGTGGAAGGCGATATTGATTTGTCTGGAGTCGTCGTGCAAGGTACCTTGGCGATGTCGGGACTCACTGTGCGCGGGAGCGTCCGCGCACTCCGCAAGCTCGACGAAACTTTGAAGGGGATGCTGCCACTGCGGATCCAAGACCAGACCCAATTTCCGCTTACAGTTGACAAAGACATTTGGTTGAACAATTGTCATATTAAGGACGATTGTGAACTTTCGGCAAAAACGAACTCGATAAACCTCACTGGCGGCGTGCTTGGAGGGAGAGCGAACTTCGACGGCGTCGCTTATTTCTTTGATGCTCCGGGAGTAACTACGGCGGGCGATCTAAGGGTAGCGTTTGAAGGAATGTACCGATGCAATCTGGAGGGTGCAAAGATTGAAGGCACTTTTGACCTGCTGGAAGCCAGTTTTGAGAAGACCGCCGTGCTCAATGTGCAGAACAGCGAGGTCAAGGTTTCGATTGAACTTGCAAAGATGGTGCTTGAACCTCTCGCCGTACGGCGATGGAGCTTGAAATGCTACCCGGAATTCTACCTCACAGAAATCCTCCTAAACAGGGGGGGTAGAACCTGATTCACAGAAAGAGATCGCCTGCTTTCTTACGACCATCCGGAAGGCTCCTGAGAAGGAGTGGCGTTATCTGCCAATTCTGCTGAATGGCAAGTCGGAACGTCTTCATGAGCTGAATGCAGGCAAGCTAACCCTGGTGAAAAATGATGGTTCGGAGGAGAAATCGATCCCGGTTGATGCCCCCTTGGTACTGAAAACCGAAGAACAAGCGCGGGAGTATCTGAGGCTGTTTTGCGCTTTCGTCTGGGCGGAAAATGGGTCATTCAGCATTATCACGGACAAGAAGGATCTACCGAAAGGAACGGATGCAGACCCGGACCTGCTGAACATTCACTGCAGCAATGAGGAAAAAGATAAAGACGGGGAAACATTCCGGGAGATGAAGGCATACGTCAGGTACTCGGCCTTCGCGTTCGTCGCGACGTTTCGACTGTGGCTGAAAGGCAAAGTTGAAATGACAGGTGATCATCCCGTACGCCAATACGAGGGTGTGGAGGCCGAAATACTCTCGCAATTCATGTCGCCATACCGCTTGCTGCCAATCAAAGTTACCTCGGCAAAGGACTTCATGCAAAGGTACCGATCCGATTTCAAAGGTTGGACGAGCCTTTCCGATCACGAAAGTGAGATAAAACAGTTTAAAAAGGAGGCGATCTGGTGGGCGACGCTGCTAAAGGGACTAGCCGGCATGACTGTTTTATTAAACGGAGCGTCCTGCAAGATGCTGGAAGACAATGCTGCCTTGGCATGGATGCGGGCACTGAAGGTTGAACTCGAGTCGTTCGATTACCACCAGGTTTACATTCCGCAGGGGTTCGGCCCACAAGTGGAGATCGGTGCGCGTCTGGACTGGGTGCGCGGGCGTCTCAAAAAGCCAGAACCCTGGTGGAAAGCAGGCGGATACTTTCTGCTAACGCTTGTATTTTTCCCCATATCGCTGGTGGTAGTGATATGGCTCTGGGCAACCTGGAAAAGAACGCCTTCCGTATTTCGAGCACAGCCCTACGCACACTTGGCTAAGGTCATGCGGGAGCGTGGGGACGACGATGCGGCCCGGGAGGTGGAGGCGGAAAAGTTGTGGCAGGGCGCGGTGGATAGCGCAGTTGATACACGCGGCGGGAGGGCGTGGAAGATATACTGGTGGCGCCCTTACGGCGTTATGTTCCGATATGGATTGTCTCCCTTGCGCGCCGGTGTAAGTGTGCTGGTGATCTGGTTGTTGGGTTGGTTTTGTGTATCCATGCTGAGCCGTAATGAGATGCTCCAGGCAAACGTGATAAAGGTAGCTCCTGCGGCGCTGGTGGAGAATGGAGAACCGGTTATGGTAGTCCCTGCAGGAACACCGGGCGTGCCCCCGAGCTTCCGTTGTGGTGATGCGATCGAGCCAGGCCTCTACGCATTCGAACTGCTGACGCCAATTCTAAATCTGCGCCAAGAAAACCGCTGCGAGATACGGTCAAAGCCTGCTGGGGAAAATTCCCTAAAGGTTCTCAACAAAGAATGGCCAGTACCGGCGATTTTTACGCACGCCGTGGTGTGGGAGTATGGAGAGGCACTTTACATGCTAGCGGGAACCATCATAACTTCGCTGGCCATTTTGACATTCTCCGGCATCGCGAGACGCTGGGAGCATTAGAAGGCGCGTGACTTAACTTCCGGTTCGCACAGAGCTTTCGAAAGCGCAAGTCCCAGCGCCGGGGTCATCGAGACGCCCCAGAAGTCCGGTTCGAGGAAGTGTGGCTCGTGGCCTCATGGCACTACGACGCGCCATAATCTCAGGGACTACGCGGCCACTTTATCTGCGGGGGCGGAAGAATTCTTCACCAGTTTGCCTGCCACCAGCGCGAACAGGCCGAGGACCACGCCGGAGACTAATCCGAACATTGGACCTGTAAGGGCCATGACCAGCCTGGGGGAAACGGGCACGGGCATGGACTGCATCATGGCGGCCTCCTGCGCGTGGCGGGCGATGTAGGTGTCAAACAACAAGACGTGCGCGGCGGTGATCCACACGGAGTTGGCCAGGCCGAGCAGCAGACCGTGCAGGAAAAGTTTGGACGAGCACTGCCTGGCGATCAGGTAAGCGCTGATCAGGAAAATGGGCAGCCAAAATGCCGGCTCGATCTTTGAGGGAATCAGGTACACGGTGGCCACGCTCATGGCCAGCCCGAATAGCGAAAGCTGAAGGATCAATTTCCAGTTCATTTCGGCAGTCTCCCGCATGAGGCTCAATATGCTTCGGAAAATGTATTCATTTTGTCATTCCGAGCGGAGCGAGGAATCTCTCTTTCTTTTTGTGGGCTCAAGAACAAGGAGAGATTCCTCGCTCCGCTCGGAATGACAAAATATTGAGTATTTCCGCAGCCCCAGTGCGGGAGTCTATCTCACAAGATTCGGAATGTCATTGGCCTTCCCGCAATCCCCGTTTGGCAAACCAATAGAAACGCTTCTACGGGCTTTGCAACTTCTCCCTACATCGGAAACAGCAGCGGCTCGGCGGGCGGCTCATTGGCGATGCGGTCGAGTTGCGGGTAGTGCTGGCGCAGCGGTTCGGGGACTTTTACTTTTGCCGGGTGAGCAGGTGCACGAGTTGCAGCGCGTTTACGATGGCTTTTCCCTCGAAATGATTGTTGGCGATTACAAAGGTGGAGTCGCCGCCCTGGGACACGTGGCGGATGCGCGCGGCCCAGGGCTCCAGCTCCTCTCGGTGTAGAGATAGTTGTAGCGCTCCGAGGGCGGAGTGGCGGGATCGTCGCTGAACCAGGTGTCGTAGCGGCGGCCGTGCAGGCGCACGTATGCGACGCGCGCGGTGGTGCGTTCGGTGGGCTTCATGGAATGGCCGATCACCGGCTGATCGATGTTGCAGAAACCCACGCCGCGCTCGTGCAGCATGGCGTAAAAGGCTTTGTCGTTCCAGGTGGAGTGGCGGACTTCCACCACCAGCGGATAGTCGGAAAACTTTTTCAGCAGGTTGCCGAGGTATGCGATATTTTCTTCCGTGCGGTGAAATGAGAATGGAAACTGAAGCAGCACGGCGCCCAATTTTCCGCCATCGCGCAGCACATCGAAGCCCGCGCGGACGGCGCGCTCGTCTTCGGCGCCGGCATTCGATTCGTGCGTGAATCGCTGCCACAGCTTCGCGGTGAACAGGAAACGCGGATTGCCGGAGACCAGTTCCATCCAATGCCGGCAATGCTCGGGGCGCAGCGGCTGGTAGAACGAGGTATTGATTTCGATGGTGTCGAAGAACTCGGAGAGATAGGCGGCCTCGTGAAAGCCGGCCGGCTTTCGCGCGGGGTACACGATGCCCGCCCAGTCCGCGTAGGACCATCCCGCCGGGCCGACGCGGATTGCGTGCGCGCTTCCCTTTTGAATTTGCTGAGACTCAGACATTGGCGACGGTATTCCAGTCCTCTGACCTGCATCGATTCTACCCCGCAGGAAGCGCAACAGCACTGTAGCTCGCCTCTTCAGAGGCGAGGGGTTCCGCCAATTTCACGAAAAATCCCCGCGTCTAAAGACGCGGGCTACAGTTGGTCCGGTTTCGAGGCCAAAAAATATCTACTAGGTGAACTGCTTCGAAACGACGACTCCTAGCAAAGAAAACTTCGAATCGCGCGCATAGGGTTACCCATTCGAAACGAAACGCGGATTGTCCTCCCGCGCGCCGCGCGTTCAGAGTACTTTGTTTGCGACACGCCAACTTCAACGGGACAGCAAAAAAAAAGACAATGAGCCGAATATTTGAAGCGTTGCAGCGCGCACAGCAGTTCCGCTCCCAGAAAGTGCAATCCATTGCGCGGACTGAACCCGCGGTTGAGGTTCCCGACCGGAGGAGAAGCCGCCGCTGGGCGCTCGATATTCCCGTGTACGTCTACGGCCACGGACTTGGCAGAGAAACCTTCCACGAAGAGGCTCACACGCTGAACGTGAATGAAAGTGGCGCCCTGCTGCTCTTAAGCGTGCCAGTGCGCAAGGGTCAAACATTATTGCTCACCAATCAGATCACGCAGCAGGAGATGGGTTGCCGCGTTGTCCGCCTGGGCACGCAGCACAGCAGAACGATTGAGACGGGCGTGGTATTTCCGGAAGCGAATCCAGATTTCTGGCAGGTACGCTCGCTCCCGGAAGACGATCCCGCGGCGTAACAAGATGTGATTCGTGAATCGTAATTTGTGAATCGTGTTTCGTAAATCGCGATTATTGTTTCAGGCTGCACGGTATTGCCGCCACGAATCACAAATCACGATTCAAGAATCACGATAACTTTCCTGTATAGAGCGCCATGCCGACAGCGGCATTCATTTTCATGCGCGCCAGGGCGCTGATTTCCTGCTTACTGCGAATGCCGCCTGCGGCGGTGATGGGGCGGCTGCGTGGCCCGGCGCAGGGAGCGAAACCATTTCAGGTTCGTGCCGCGCATGGTGCCTTCCGCGTCCACATAGGTGCACAAAAATTCAGAGGCGTATTTTTCCAGCTCGGGGATCACTTCATCGGGGCGCAAGCGCAGTTTGTCCTGCCAGCCGCGCACCAGGATTTGTCCGCCTTCGGTGTCCAGCGCCACGATCACCCGCCGGCGCCCAATTGTGGCAGCCAGTCGATTCAGGAAATTTGCGTTAACTTTCCCATCCTTGAACGCGGCGCTGCCCACGATGATTTTTTCCGCGCCCCAACCGGCAATTTTGACGGCCTGCGCAACGGTGCGAATTCCTCCGCCCACGCGGACGCGCATTTTTCGTTTTTTCGCGGCGACGCACAGCCCGCGCACCAGCCTGCCGTTGCTTCCCTTTCGCATCGCGGCGTCCAGATCGATGACGTGAATCAGCGGATGGCGGCCGAATCGCTCCAGCAATCCAAAGACATCGTCCACCGCCAGTTTGCGTTCGCGCCCGTGGACCAGCTGCACGGCGCGCCCGTCTTGAAGATCGATGCAAGGAATCATCATGTTCGCGATTAGCCCGTCTGGCGAACCGATATGCCGCGTTCGCCTAGAAATTGTTTTAGCGCGCGCAATCCCTGAATACTGTCGTGAAAAATCGATGCGGCCAGCGCCGCGTCCGCGCGGCCTTCGCGAAAAACTTCCAGAAACGTTTCCGGCGTGTCCGCTCCGCCCGAGGCAATCACCGGAACAGAAACGGCGCGCGAAATTGCCGCGGTCAGCGGGCAATCGAATCCGGAGCGCGTGCCGTCCTTGTCCATGGAAGTGATCAGAATTTCTCCAGCGCCGCACTCCACGCCCTGGCGCGCCCAGGCCACGGCATCCATTCCGGTGGGCACGCTGCCGCCGCGAACGAACGCTTCCCAACGATCGCCAACGCGCTTGGCGTCAATGGCAAGCACGACCGCCTGCGAGCCGAACTCCGCCGCGAGTTCCGTGAGCAATCGACGGATTGCGGATCGCTGCCGTGTTTACCGTGAGCTTGTCTGCGCCCGCACGCAAGAATAGCGCGGCCCTCGTCGACATTTGCAACGCCGCCGCCAGCCGTCAGCGGAATCGCCAGTTCGGCGGCGACTCGGCGAATCGTTGCGAGAAACGTGGGGCGGTGATCGCGCGACGCGGCAATGTCCAGCACTACCAGCTCATCGGCGCCCTCAATGTTGTAGCGCGCCGCAAGCGCGGCCGGATCTCCGGCATCGCGCAAATTGACGAAGTTCACGCCTTTGACGACGCGTTCGCCGTCTGTATCCAGGCACGGAATGATGCGGTGCGCCAGGCTCATGCCTTACCGCCCGCTTGGCGCACAAAATTGGCAAGCATTTGCGCGCCGACCGGCCCGGATTTTTCGGGATGGAATTGCGTCGCAAAAACATTTCTCTGTTCCAGCACGGCCACAAACGAGGCGCAGTGGTCGCAGAAGGCCACGCCTGCTTCGCCTGCATCGAGTGCGGCATAGGAATGCGCGAAATAAAAATAGGCGTCTTCCGGAACGCCTTCCAGCAATTTGCTGGGACGCGCGCGGCGCAACTGGTTCCAGCCCATGTGCGGAAGGCGATCCACGGGCGGCAGCGCGGAAACTTTTTGCGGAAATAGAGCAAGGCCCGCGTCTCCGGGCGCTTCGTCGCTGCTGGCGAACATGGCTTGAAGACCGAGGCAAATTCCGAGCAGGGGAGTTCGGCGCGAGACTGCTTCACGCAGCGGCGCGACCAGCGAGCGTTCTCCAAGCGACCGCATCAGCGCGCCGAAGTGGCCGACGCCCGGAAGAATCAAAGCATCGCAGCCCGCCAGGGCTTCCGGCGTGGAGGCGCGGCGCGATTCGACGCCCAGCCGCGTGAGCGCGCGCTCGACCGAAGGAAGATTTCCAGCTCCATATTCGACAAGTGCGATGTTCATAGCAAACCTTTCGTACTGGGCAGCACGCGCTTCAATTGCCGGTCGCGCGTGGCCGCAAAGCGCAGCGCGCGCGCAAAGGCCTTGAAGATGGCCTCCACTTGATGATGCGACGAACGGCCGTAAAGCAGACTGAGGTGAACGTTCGCTCCGGCGGCCTGCGCGAAGCCGCCAAAGAAATCCTCCAGCAATTCCGTTTGCATGCCGCCAACGGCCTTGGCCGAGAATTTCCATTTGCAGACGAGGTGCGGGCGTCCGCTAAAATCGATGGCCGCCGCCGCGAGCGTTTCGTCCATGGGCATCAGAAAATATCCGGCGCGCAAAATGCCGCGCTTCGAGCCCAGCGCCTTTCGCACGGCCTCGCCCAGCACGATGCCCGTGTCTTCCACGGTGTGGTGCTGATCGACATCGAGATCGCCGCGCGCGGTGAGTTCCAGATCCATGGCTCCGTGCCGCGCGACAAGCGTCAGCATGTGATCTAGAAACGGAATTCCGGTGGAGATTTTCGCGCGGCCCTGGCCATCAAGGTTCAGGCTCACGGCGAATGTCCGTTTCGGTGGTGATGCGGTGCAGTTTTGCTTTTCTCATGCCAGCAATTTCTCCAGATCTCGAACACTGTGCAGAATGTCGATGGCTCCCAATTCCCGCAGGCGCTTTGCGCGCGCCTGATGCGCCTCGCTGCCATGCGGCAGCACGCCGAGAAATGGAACACGCGCGCGTTTGGCCGAAACCGCATCATCGATATTGTCGCCGAGGTACAGCGCTTCGCGCTTGGGCATGCCGCCCAGGAGCAGACGCAAACCTTCCGGATCGGGCTTCCCCTTTTTCACATCATCCATGGTAATGGCTCGGCGAAAAATATCGTTCGCCACGCTGCTCTCGAGCGTGTAGCGCAATTCGCGGCGCGTGCGCCCGGTGAAAAGCGCCAGCTCGGCGCGCTGCGACCAGCGTTGCAATCGCTTGTGCGTGATGAGCCAGCGTTCCTTGGACACATTTCCGGGGATGGCCTTGCTGCCCCAATAAAACTTTTGGAAACGCGCCTTCACTTCTGCATAGGGAACCGCTGGGCCGATGGTGGCGATCCAGTCCGTCGTCAAGCGCCAGTCATCGTTGTAGCCGGTGCGATTTTTCCACTCATGGATTTCGGCGTACGTGACGCGCTTGCCGGTAAAAAAATGAACCGTATCGATGATGGACTGGTGAAACGATCCGTCGCACGTCCACCAGCACGCCGTCCACGTCAAAAATAATGAGTTTTGGCGCGAGCTTCACAGGATTCCTTCCATGGCTCGCAGCAAGTTGCGCGTATCGGCCCGCGTTCCGGCGCTGATGCGTACAAAGCCTTCTCGCGGAAAATCCTTGCGGCCTCGCACCAGAATTCCCTTTCGTTCCAGGGCGCGAACCATGCGGCGCGCTCCAGCGCCGAAATCCGCCAGCACAAAATTTGCGCTGCTGGGATAAATGCGCGCGCCGAGTCGAACCAAGCCTTTTTCCAGCAGGTCGCGGCTTTGCAAAACTTCGCGCGTGTATTTGCGCAGAAAGCGCGGATCGCGGATGGCCGCTTCCGCCGCCACCAGCGCCGCCGAGTTCACCGGATAGGGCGTGCATGCGCGGCGCATGGCCGCCAGGACTTCAGGCTCGCCGAACAAGCAGCCCACGCGCAACGCGGCAAGCCCCGCCGATTTTGAAAACGTGCGCGCCACCAGCAGATTGGGATAGCGCCGAATCCACGGAAGAATCGTAAACCCCGAAAAATCAAAATAGGCTTCGTCCACCAGCACCAGTGTCTGGGAAGCCGCGCGCAAAATCCGGCGCAATTCCCCGCTCTGCACCAGCGTGCCGGTGGGATTATTGGGATTAGCGATGTACAGGATGCGCGGACAGCGCTTTGCCGGTCGTTGCAGAGCGCGCACCACGGCGTCCACTGGAAATCGCATTTCCTCGTCATAGCGCAGCGCCACGACGCGCGCGCCCGCAAGCTCGGCGAAGAATCGGTACATGTCGAACGTGGGCTCGACGACCAGCACCGAATCGCCATCCTCGATAAAGGTGTCCGCGATCAGGTGCGAGAGCGTCGTCAATCGCCGTTGGTCAAGTGCATTTCCGCGGGGCGCACGCCGAAAAAGTCGCGCCAGGCGCTTGGTGGTCGCCTGATACTCGGGATAGATCGCCATCTGCTTCGCCGTCATGCGCGAAAGCGCGCGCACCACCGCCGGAGAGCATCCCACCGTATTCTCGTTGAAATCGAGGCGCAGCTTTCCGGCGCGGCCTTCCTCGGGAGCGTCATACGGCGCCAGGCCAGCACCGCCTGGCGAACCGGAATGATTGGAAGTCTTCGCGCGCGTTTCATTCCCGCACCTCGACGGCGCGTGCGTGCGCCTCCAGCCCTTCGGCCCGCGCCATGGCCGAGACCACCGGCGCGAGGCGCTTCAGTCCGGCGCGCGAAATTTCCTGCGTGCTGGAGCACTTCACGAAGTCCGCGACGCTCAATCCGCCGCGCGCTCGCGCCCAGCCGGACGTGGGCAGCACGTGATTCGTGCCGCTGGCATAGTCTCCAATGGGTTGCGCGCTCCACGGCCCGAGAAACACGCTTCCCGCTTCGGACAATTTCTCGACCAAGCGCTGCTTCGCAGCGGGAATGCTCAAGTGCTCCGGGGCAACGCGGTTGGCAAATCGCACCGCGGCATCGAGCGAAGGCGCCACCAGAATGGCGCTGGCTTGCCGCAGCGACTTCCACGCCGGATTCGTTTTCGGCAAATCGCTCAGCTGTCTTGCGACTTCCGCGGCCACACCGCTTGCGCGAGGCGCGCCGAAGGTCGTGACAAGCAATGCGACGGCGTCGGGATCATGCTCGGCCTGCGCCAGCAAATCCGCGGCAATGAAACGCGGCGTTGCCGCCCGTGGCCAGGATCAGCACTTCGGTCGGGCCGGCGGGCATGTCAATCGCGCAGTCGTTGGAAACCAGGCGCTTGGCCGCGGTCACGTAGCGATTGCCGGGGCCGCAAATTTTGTCCACGCGCGGAATCGATTGCGTGCCATAGGCAAACGCGCCAATGGCCTGCGCGCCGCCGATGCGCGCGATTTCCGTCACGCCGAGAATTTCGGCGGCAGCAAGCAGCGCGGGGCTGGGCTTCGGGCAAGCCACCACGATGCGCTTCACGCCGGCCACCTGCGCCGGAATCGCCGTCATCAGCAGCGTTGAAAACAGCGAAAAGCGCCCGCCGGGAACGTAACAGCCGATGGTGCCGAGCGGAGTGACACGCTGGCCGACGCGCACGCCCGGCTCAACCGTAATGCGTCCACGAGCGCGGAAGTTGCTGTTCGGCCACGCGGCGAATATTGCGCGCGGCGTGCTCGATGGCGCGCAACAGATCGCGCGGGACATCGCGCGCGCGCGGCGCGCAATTTCCGCGCGGCTGATCCACAGCGTACTCGCGCGTGAGGCGAAGCCCGTCGAGGCGCCGCGCCCAGCGAAACAGCGCGGCATCTCCGTTCGCGCGGACGTCGGCAAGAATGCGCGACGGCGATTCGCTCGGCAGCCGCGTCGTGCGCGCTGCGCCGCGCGAAGAATTTCGCGGCCACCGGCTCCGTGAGTTTGCGTATGCGCATTCGAGATGAACTTTCGCATCACAGCACAATCTTGTTCAGCGGATATTCGACAATCCCCTGCGCGCCGGCCGCTTTCAAGCGCGGAATGATGTGGCGAACCACGTTTTCGTCAATGATCGTATTCACGGCAATCCAGTCCGGATCGCTCAGCGTCGATACGGTGGGATTCTTCAGCGCGGGAAGCGCGCCCAGCACCGCGGCCAGCTGCTCCTTGCGCACGTTGAGCATGATGCCGACTTTGGTATACGCGGCAATGGCGCCGGAAAGCAGCAGGAACGATATTGGAGATCTTCTCTTTCTTCCAGGGATCGGCCACGGCGCCGTGATTGGCGATGAACACGGTGCGCGATTCCAGGACCGTATCGACGATGCGCAAGCGGTTGGCGCGCAGCGACGAGCCGGTTTCGGTGACTTCCACGATGGCGTCGGCAAGCTGCGGCACTTTCACTTCGGTCGCGCCCCAGGAAAATTCCACGCGCGCGTTCACGCCATTGCCGCGCAAGATATTTTTTCGTGAGATTCACGACTTCGGTGGCGATCACTTTCCCTTCCAGGTCTTTCACGGATTGAATCGGGCCATCTTCCGGCACCGCCAGAACCCAGCGCACCGGCGCGAGGCTCTGCTTGGAGTAGAGCAGTTCGCCGATTTCGGCGACATCCGCGCCGGTCTCACAGACCCAATCGCGGCCGGTGATTCCGGCATCGAGAGCGCCGGTTTCCACGTAGCGCGCCATTTCCTGCGCGCGCACCAGCATGCAGTTGATTTCGGGATCGTCGATGCCGGGAAAATAGCTGCGCGAACTGATGGAGATGCGCCATCCGGCCTTGGCAAAAAGCTGAACCGTGGCGTCCTGCAGGCTGCCCTTGGGAATGCCCAGACGAAGTACGCTCATCAGCGTCGCATCCTTTCCGTAGACACGGCTTTGGGATCGAACGTGCGCTCGTCGACCACCTTGGCCTCGCCGCCGGACGAAAGCTGCCGGAAGAAGCAGGAGCGGTAGCCTTCGTGGCACACGCCCGGGCCCGAGCGCCTCCACGCGAATCAGCAGCGTATCCACGTCGCAGTCCACGCGCATTTCGCGGACGCGCAGCACGTGGCCGCTCTGCTCGCCCTTGCGCCACAGCTTGTTGCGCGAGCGGCTGAAAAAAGTGACTTCGCCGCTGGCCTGCGTCGCCGCGTAGGCTTCGGCGTTCATGAAGCCCAGCATGAGCACTTCGCCCGAGCCGGCGTCCTGAATCACGGCGGGAAGCAGGCCGTCGAGTTTTGTGAAATCCAGATCCATCGTTCCTCCAGAGACCTGACGAATACCGTGCGCAAATAAAAAACCCGCTGGCGCTTACCGCGCCAGCGGGCCGATGAGTGCGAATTTCGATGCGCTACTCAAGCCTCCGCGGGCACGGTCTTGCGCCGTGATGATGATGGATGACCGTGATGTCGCGCGGAGAAATTCATGGCAAAAGAAAATATACAGGAGCGGACGACTCTCGTCAAGAGAAGCGATGGCAGCTCAGTCCAGCAGCTTTAGTGCAATATGAAACACGGATGCAGCGACGCACGCGCCGGCCACGCCCGCGAAGCAATTCCCAGGAACCAGAAGATGCGCTTTCGCGAGAGCAGCGCCAGCGAAGAAATCACCAGGGCGATTTCCAGAAACACTTCCCCCAGATCGAAGCGGTCCGCCTTTCGCTGCGCGCCTGCGGACTCATTCTCGAAATCCTTGGCCTGCTCCTCGATTTCGCTCTGTTCCTTCGTATATCGTTCCGACTTTCCTCTGATACTTCTCGCGGACTTTCTCGGCCTGCTCCTTGTCCTTGAAATTCGATCAAGGCCAGCACGTCGATGCTCATTTCATAGTTGTGCAGGCGAATATTTTTGGCCTGGTAGTAGGCCCACTGATCGGTGGCGCGATTCTGCAACATCAGTTCCTCGGTGTGCGAGCGGTGTCCCACAGGGAAACGACGGCGACGCACACGGCGAGGATGGCCATGGTGACGGAAATAGGAGCCAGCGAGGATTCTCGCGCCCTTGTTCGGCGTTTTCGCTGAAGTTCGCTTAGTTCATCCGCCATGAATTCTCGCTCCTTTTGATTAGTGCTTTGACTTGAGTTCCATTTCCGCTTACTTTGTTGCGCTGGCATTCCGCCGGAGATTTTCACTGTCATGAACAAGTGCAAGCTGCTGTCGGGACGCTGGCGCTACAAGAACGCCTTCAGCATGCAGTGAAGTCTGTGCAAAACGCGGCAGTCTACTATGCGATACGGCCGCCAGGCTTTCGCGGCAGGCAGCAATGGTGCGGATCGATGTCCGCGTCGGAATGCGCCGCGGAAACAAACAGCGCTTCAAATTGCGAGGGCGCAAGAAAAATTCCGCGGTCGAGCATGGCGCGGAAGAATGCGGCGAAGCGCCGCGTGTCGCATTTCTTCGCCGCGGCATAGTTCGTGTACAGGCTCGCGCGAAAAGAAAAGTGTGAGCAGCGAACCCACACGGGCCGCCGTGGCGGAGACGCCCGTTTCCCGCAGCGCCGAGGCGATTCCGTCCCCGAGACGCTTCGCGCGCGCGTCCGAGCGATTCGTAAAATCCCGGGCGCTGCAAGCAGATCGAGCGACGCGATTCCCGCGCTCATCGCCAGCGGATTTCCGGAAAGCGTTCCCGCCTGGTACACCGGGCCCGAGCGGCGCAACGCGGTCCATCAAGTCGCGGCGGCCGCCGTACGCGGCAACCGGCAGTCCTCCGCCGATGATTTTGCCGAGCGTCGTGAGGTCCGGCGTAATGCCGAACATAGTTTGCGCGCCGCCATAGCAAACGCGGAAGCCGGTGATCACTTCATCGAAAATCAGCAGCGCGCCGTGGCGCGTGGTGATTTCGCGCAGGGACTTCGGAGAAACCCGGGCTGCGGCGGGACCACGCCCATATTCGCGGCGATGGGTTCGACGATCACCGCGGCGATTTTGTCCCGATGCTGGTCGAAAAGTTTTTCGACCGCCGCGGCATCGTTGTAAGGCGCATTGAGCGTCAGCGCCGCGAGCGCCTGCGGCACGCCGGGACACGCGGCGATTCCAAGCGTCGCGAGGCCCGAGCCGGCTTCGGAAAGAAAACTGTCGGAGTGGCCGTGATAGCAGCCTTCGAACTTGACGATCAGGTCGCGGCCGGTTGCGGCGCGCGCCAGGCGCACGGCGCTCATCGTCGCTTCGGTGCCGGAACTGACGAACCTCACTTTTTCGCAGGACGGAAGAGCCGTGCGGATGCGCGTGGCGAGTTCGACTTCGAGTTCGGTGGGCATGCCGTAACTGGTGCCGCGCCGCGCCTGCTCGGCGATGGCCTGCGACGACCTTGGGATGCGCGTGGCCCAGAATCAGCGCGCCCCACGAGCAGACGTAGTCGATGTATTCGTTGCCGTCGGCGTCCCACAGGCGCGCGCCGCTGGCACGGTCCACAACGATGGGCTCGCCGCCCACGGCGCGAAAGGCGCGCACAGGGCTGTTCACGCCGCCGACCAGCACTTCGGTCGCGCGGCGAAAAATCTCCTCGCGAGTGAGGCCGTTGCAATTTGCCTGGTTTGGGTGAGCTCATCGTCGCCTGTGGATGAAAGTCTTTCTGTCAGCCTTGCCTAGCAATTCTTCAGCCAGCGCGCGGCATCTTTGGCATGATACGTGAGAATGATGCTGGCGCCCGCGCGATGAATGGCGGTCAGAATTTCCATCACGATGCGCTTCTCTTCGATCCAGCCGTTGGCGGCAGCCGCCTTGACCATGGCATATTCTCCGCTGACGTTGTACGCGCCAATCGGCACGCTGAACGTTTCGCGCACCCGCTGAATGATGTCGAGATAGGCCAGCGCAGGCTTCACCATGACCATGTCGGCGCCCTCGGCCAGGTCCAGTTCCACTTCGCGCAGCGCCTCGCGCGCGTTGGCCGGGTCCATCTGATAGCCGCGCCGGTCGCCAAACTGCGGCGCGGACTCCGCAGCCTCGCGAAACGGGCCGTAAAATCCGGAACAATATTTTGCCGCGTAGCTCATGATGGCGATGTCCTGAAATCCCGCGCCATCCAGCGCCTTGCGAATCGCGCCCACGCGGCCGTCCATCATGTCCGAAGGCGCAACGATGTCCGCGCCGGCGCGTGCATGCGAAAGCGATTCCGCGGCCAGCAATTCCAGCGTGGGATCGTTCTTCACTTCCCCGTTTTCCACAATGCCGCAATGCCCGTGGTCGGTGTATTCGCACAGACACACATCGGTCATCACCAATAGATTTAATTTGGCATGGCGAACCGCTTCAATGGCGCGTTGCACCACGCCATCCGCCGCATACGCCTCGGTGCCGCATGGCGTCTTTTTTATCCGGGATGCCGAACAGAATAATTCCCGGAATGCCAAGCTGCTCCACTTCGCGGCATTCCTCGAGAAACATGTCCACCGATTGCTGCGCGACGCCCGGCATCGATCCAATGGGATTGCGCACATTCTTGCCGGGGCACACAAACATCGGATAGATGAAGCCGTGCGTGGACAGCCGAGTTTCGCGCGCCAAGGAACGGATCGCTTCGTTGCGTCGCAGCCGGCGCGGTCTGGTTACTGGAAAACTCATAGGGCCCTCGCTTTTGAGCCTGCACTTGCCGAAAAATAATTTGCAATTGCCGTTCCCATGGATTCCGCGGTGGCCAGCGGCGCTTCGATGGCCACTGGCAAGCCGGCGTTTCGCAAAGCCGCAGCCGTCACCGGGCCGACCGCGGCCAGCGCCACTTTGGCCGCCAAACGGGAGAGCGCATCCTTGCCAAGCTCGGCGCACATATTCTCAACCGCGGACGGGCTAAAGAATGAAATGACGTCCACCTGTGCTTCGCGAATTGCCCGCATCACCGCGGGATCGACCACGCCCAAGCCTCCCGTATGATACGCCACAACTTCCGTGACCTCCGCGCCACCAGCCCTCAGCGCGTTCGGCAAGTCGGGCCGGGCGCGCTCGCTGCGCGGCAAAAGCATTTTCTTGCCTGCAAGCGACGCGGAAAGCTCGCGCGCCAGCGCCGTGCCAATGAATTCCTGCGCCACATGATCGACGGAGAATCCTTCAGCGGCCACGGCACTTGCGGTCGCAGGGCCGACAGCGGCGCAACGAAATGTTGCACCATGGCTGGGCACGACTTCCAGCTTGCGGCAACGGGCCGCAAAAAATCGAGCCGCATTTGCGCTGGTGAACAAGATCCAATCGTACGCGCCAAGCGAATGGATGGCGCGATCCAGCTCGGTGGTTTCGGATGGCTCGGAAAAACTCACGGCTGGAAATAACATCACAATCGCGCCCATATTTTCAAGGCGCGCCATCAGGTCGCGAGCCTGCTCGACGGCGCGTGTGAGCACAATGCGCTTCCCTTCGAGCGGCCGCGACGCGCTCACGCGCGTGTCCCGCGGCTTTCGCTCTCCAGCAAATCCTTTGCGCCGCACTCGCGCAATTTTTGGGCGACTCGCCTGCCAATCGCTTCGGCCTCGTGGATCGGGCCAGAATCTTTTTCATGCATGCGCTGCTTGCCGTCCGGCGATAGCACCACCACATCCAGCAAAAGTTCCCCGTCCACCACACGGCCCCACGCGCCAATCGGCACCTGGCAACCGCCGCCCAGGCCGGCAAGCGCGGAACGTTCCGCGACAACCGCGCCGCGAGTTTCGGCATGCTCCAGAATTGCAAGGATGCGCAAGGTCTCGGCATCTTTGGCGCGCGCTTCGATCCCAATCGCGCCCTGTCCCGCCGCGGGCAGGCTCACTTCGTGCGGCAGGGACTCGCTGATATTTGCGCTCAAACCGAGGCGGTCGAGTCCCGCCTTGGCCAGCACAATCGCGTCGTAATCTCCGCGCCTCAACTTTTCGATGCGTGTGTCCACGTTCCCGCGAAGTTCGAGCATCTGCAAATCATGCCGCTGGTAAAGCAATTGCGACTGGCGGCGCAGGCTGCTAGTGCCAACACGCGCCCCTTGGGGCAAGGAGTCCAGCGTGGCCCCGGACGAAGAAAGCAGCGCGTCGCGCACGTCTTCCCTCTTGCCAATGGCGGCGATGGTCAAGCCTTCGGGCAATTCCGTGGGCACATCCTTCATGCTGTGAACGGCTAGGTCCACGCGCTCTTCCAGCAGCGCGTCCTCGAGTTCCTTGATGAAGACGCCCTTGGTTCCCATCTGGCTGAAACTCATTTGCTGAAATTTATCGCCGGAAGTCTTGATGATGACAATCTCTGGCTCGACGCCGGTCGTCTCGCGCAGCATCTGCGCCACGCTTCGCGACTGCCACAACGCAAGCGCGCTGCCCCTTGTGCCGATTCGCAGCGCCTTCAAGGCTTCTCCTGGTTGAGCCGGAAGAGATCGCGTATGGCTTCGAAGTTCTGGAGTTTCCTGCGCAACTCCGGAATGCCGCGCATGCGTTCCGCCGGAGTGATGACCACACGTTCCAGAAGCTCCTGCAGCATGGCGGCAACCTGCGCGCGGTCCGCTTCCGAAAGATTGGGCATGGAGGCAAGCCGCTCCTGAACAAAGGCCTCTCGTTCGGCAATCATCTTGTTGCGAAGGTCTCCAAGCACCGCGCCCGCGGCCACACCCGCCTGCCAGTGCAAAAATTTGTTGACCTGCTCGTCGATGATGGCTTCGGCGCGCGGCACTTCAGCCGTACGAGTCTTCTTATTTTGTTCCACAATTTCGGTCAGATCGTCGATGTTGTACAGATAGGTGTTGTAGATGTCCGCAACGTCCGAGGAAATGTTTCGCGGAACTCCCAGGTCAATCAGCAGCATGGCCCGGTTGCCGCGCGCCGCCATGGCCCGCTCGACAATGGCCCGCGTCAAGACAGGCTCGGCCGACGAGACCGAAGTCACGATCAAATCCGGCCAATCCAGCGAACTCGTCAGACTCTCCCAGGGCAGCACTTCCCCGCCGAATCGCGCTGCGAGATCCACGGCGTGTTCCGGCGTGCGATTGATGACTCGCAATTGCTTGATGCCTCGGTCGGTGAGATGCCGCACCACCTGCTCGCTGGTCGCGCCTGCTCCCACGATCAGCGCGCGATGATTGTTCAGTTTTCCGAAAATGCGTTCGGCCAGTTTTACGCCGGCGAACGCCACGGAAACCGGCCCCTTGCCCAGTTCCGTTTCGTTGCGAACGCGCTTGCCGACTTCCAGAGCGGCCTGGAACATGCGGTTGAGCACAGGGCCCGTTTCTCCGCGGTCCAGCGCGATCTGGTAGGCGTCGCGCACCTGGCCCAGAATTTCCGCTTCGCCCAGAAACATGGAATCCAGCCCCGCCGATACGCGGAACAAATGGCGCACGGCATGGCTGTCGCGATGCCGGTAGAGCGAGCCGCCCAATTCGATCAGGGAAAGTTGGTGGAAGGACGCAACGAACAATTCCACGGCGCCCGCTCCATCCGTGGCGTCTTCGCGCGGAACTCCGTACAGTTCGCTGCGATTGCATGTCGAGAGCACCAGCGATTCCTCGAGGATGCCGCGCGAACGCAGCTGCTCGGCGGCCTCGCGCGCCTGCTCCGGCGTGAAGGCCACGCGCTCCCGCAAATCGACCGAAGCCGTGCGGTGATTCAGTCCGATGAGAACGATTTCCATTTGCGAAAGGCCCGATCAGCTCCCCGGATTCCCCGCTTGCGAATCCGTTCAGAAATACCGGTGAAAATGAGAAAGATACCGATTCACAATGCTGTAACTAAAAATCACAAACATGAAATTGAATATGCAAAACGCGGAAGCGCGCGCTCCGCGCCACGCCGCCGTGCGCGATAGAAGTATGTAGCCCACATAAATCAACAGGATCAGGACCGTGACGATCACTTTTGGATCGCCGTCCCAATACATTCCTCTTAGCCGGTGCGCCCAGATCAGTCCGGCCGTCATTCCGGCGGCCAGCGAAGCGCAACCGATCAGAACGCTGCTGCGCGTCATGCGCTCCAGAACGTCCAGCGCCGGAAACCGCCAACCCACCGCGCCCAGCTTGTGTTCGCGCAAGCGCCGATTCTGCACAAGAAAAATAATGCTGAGCACAAAAGAAATGGCGAAGGCCGAATACGCCAGAATGTTCAGCGTGACGTGAAACGCGAATAGCGGCCCCTGCGCGGGCGGCGCTTTCACGGGCCGCGCTTCGGGCAAGTGCGCCAGCAGGAACACGCCCAGCACAATGGGCAGCACAAACGGGCCGACCACGCGCCGGCGATGGATGGCCTCAAGACAAAGATAAGTGGCGGCCAGCAGCCAGGCAAAAAGCGAAAGCGAACCGAACAGATCATCGTACGGCACGGCGTGAATCAATCGCGACCGCGCCATTAGCGCGAGATAGTGAAGCCCCAATCCCACTACCAGGCACGAGGTAGCCCCAATCCCCGCGGGATGCGAAGGTTCGCGCAAATTCCAAACGTACAGCGCAAGACTCGCCGCGTAGAAAAGTAACGTCGCGATTACATAAGGACTGGTCATGGTGTGCTGGCATCCGCAAAATGGGCCTTCCCTTCGACCCCTCGCAAATGTCCAATGCCAGAACATTATAGCCAAATCCCGAATCTGCAAGCACGAATACGCAGAAAAAAGTGTCGGGATAGTTTCCGGGAAGATCGTTCTCGGGAGTTGCCTGAAAATGCTCTGCTCAGTTCGCTGGTCTTGCTCTGGCGACAAATGCGTTGTGTCGAGATCAGTGGCAGCGTACGATGCCGCAGAAAGTTTGAGACAAGACTCACTTTGTCAGAGATAGATCAGATCGTATCAATCCAAGGAGAGCATGATGTTCGACAAGAAGATGCTATTGCGTGGGCCAGCCGTGGCTGCTCTTGCAATGTTAATTACATTCGGCGCCGCATCCGTGGGAGCCGATATCCTGGACGACTGGTCGGCGGTAAAGCCGCCGCCGCTGCCCGAACTTAAAGCAGTGACGCTGGACGGTTCAACCACAGCCCTGCTCATTCTGGACCTCATGAAAATGAACTGCGGCGCACGTCCGCGCTGCGTGGCCTCGGTTCCCAATGTTCAGCGGCTGCACGACGCGGCACGCAAGGCGGGCGCCATGGTCTGGTACAGCTTTGTGGGCAGCGACGGCAAGGCCACGCCCGCGGACCAGATCGATCCCGGGTTTACGGCGCGCGACGGCGAATGGGTGCGCCAGAACGGGCCGGACAAATTTATCGGCTCCAATCTGGAAGAAAAACTGAAAGCGCGCGGCATCAAGACAGTGATTGTCTGCGGAACTTCTTTCCAGGGTGTTGGGATTGGGACCGGGGGAGGCTCGGCGCAGCGCGGCTACAAGGTGATTATTCCGCTCGATTGCCTGTCATCCGAAGATACTTACATGGAGCAATACTCGGCGTGGCATCTGTACAAGGGCGCTCCTGCCGGCGTCACCAGCCAGGTAACCTTGACACGCAGCACCATGCTGAAATTCCAGTAGTGCTCTGCTTCTAATTTCCCTTGCTCTTGCCCAGAAATAAATTGCAGGGCATGGCAACATGCCCCGCAATTCAAACCAACTAATCTCTCTCAGCATTCCCTGGAGAAAATTTAGGGCGTAGGGATGGAAGCCCCGGTTGTATTCGAGAACATGCTTTCCACGTTTGATGGGCTGACCCCGGTCACGGAAAATATATAGGACTGCCCGCTTTGAACATCCCAATCCGAATAAGACGTCACAATGACCGGAGAAGAATTCAGTTTGGTCCAGGAATCGCCCGAAGGTGACTTGAGATAAATGTTGTATCCGACCACGGTAGAAACGCTGGGCGCCCAGCCAATCGTGACAGAATGCGAGGCGACCACCCCATTGCCCGTCAATGGCATATTAATGGGTGAGGCGGACGTGCTGCTGGTCAGAGAAACCGCCCCATTGACCGTGCCCGGTCCCGATGGCGCAAAGCTTACGGCCAACGTTACGTACTGGCCAGGCCCCACGGTGACTCCGGATCCGATACCCGAAGTTGCGAAACCTGCTCCTGTAACGGAATTCTGCTGCACGGTGAGCGGCATTCCTCCCGTATTAGAGAACGTCACTCCCAGTGTCGAATTACTCCCAACGGCCACGTCGCCAAAGTCCACATTCGAGTTATATACGGTCAAGATCGCAGGCGACGGAAGCGCGGCTGCGCCACCCGCTCCGCAACCCGCCGCAGCCAAAACTCCAGCCAGAAGACCGATGATTAACCAATTGTATTTGTTATTCATAGTGAATTTTCCGTATAGACCTCCGGCTTATGCCTCGAAGCCAGCAAAGTCATCCCAAGAATTAACAATCGATAGTTTAAAATCTCCGCAATTCGCGTTAGGCCTGCCAGCCTTCATACAACACGCTCAACACTCAGACCGGGGGCCTGTCGAAAGGGGTAAAAATAACCTATTGCGCCAGAGAGGGAGCTAACGGCCGTCCTTCTCGGTAGACGAGCCAGAAGCTGCAGCGCGCGGGTAGAGTAGCAGGCCTTCTTGCTAGAAGTCCACCTGCTCATCCAACTTGGCCCTGCCTTGTCTCTTCTTGAGCGTTCCATGGTAAATCTTCGCAGCAAAGAGCGCCCCGCTCAATGGGCGGCAAGTCCCAACTTTTGAGGTACCAGGGTACTGGGAACATCAGGTACTTTAGCGGCAATATTGAGTGCGTCCGCGATTTAGGAAACGTGCATCGCCCGCACATGCGGGTAGCGCCCACTTTTGTTATGATAAATCCGCATTTCGAACCAGGGGAATCAATTGCCAGTATCCGTGAACAAGAAAACGCTCTTCCTTCGCGCCTGCCGCAATGAAGCAGTCGAGCGCGTGCCTGTATGGATCATGCGACAGGCCGGGCGTTACCTGCCGGAATACCGCGCCATTCGCCAGAAGCACAATTTTCTGGAAGTTTGCAAAACTCCGGAACTGGCCATCGAGGTTTCGCTCCAGCCGCATCGCATTCTGGGCGTGGACGCCGTCATCGTCTTCTCGGACATCCTGATTCCCGTGGGCGCCATGGGCTTGCCGTTCGAATTGTCGGACAAGGGGCCGGTGATCGAGCATCCGCTTCGAACGGCCGCGCAGGTTCGCGAGCTTTCCTCGTTCGATCCCGAGCAGGAGACCGGCTTCCTGATGAACGCGATTCGCGGACTGGTTCGCGAACTGGGACCCGATGTGCCCGTGCTTGGCTTCGCAGCCGCGCCCTGGACGCTGGCTTGCTACATGATTGAAGGCCACGGCAAGGACGGTTTCCCCGCCGCCAAGACCATGCTCTACTCCGAGCCGGAACTGTTTCGAAATTTGCTGGAGCGCATCGCGCGCGCCACGGCCGGCTACCTGCGGGCGCAAATCGCCGCGGGCGCTTCCGCCGTGCAACTGTTTGACACCTGGGTGGGCGAGCTGACGCTCGATCAATACCGCGAATTTGCATTGCCCGCCACGCAGCTTTTGATTGAAGAGATTGGCGCGGGCGATACGCCGGTGATCCTGTATTCGAAGGCCTCCAGCCACCTGCTGGCCGCGGCCGCCACATCGGGAGCGAACGTGTTGAGCGTGGATTGGCGCGTGGACCTCGCCACGGTCCGCAAACAGGTTGGGCCGCACATCGCTCTACAAGGGAATGTTGACCCGTGCCTGCTGCTCGGCCCGGAAGAGGGCGTGCGCAGGGCGGCTCGCGAGGCCGTCGAGCGCACTGGCGGCATCGGACATATACTGAATCTGGGCCACGGCATCTTGCAGCAAACGCCGGTGGAAAATGCGCGCGCATTCGTTCAAGCGGGGCAAGCTGCCCCTGTAGTGGACAATGCACGCGTTGAAAGGGCAAGCTAGTTTGTTGTGGTGCCGGCGGGACGCCGGTGCTACGAAATCTATGAGCGACTCACGCCTCCATCTGCAACTGAACCGGGAACGCTTCGAGATCTCCGAAGAGTTCCTCGAAAAATATAATCGGCCGGGCCCGCGCTACACCAGCTATCCCACGGCGCCGGTCTGGCAGGACAATTTCGGGCCGGACGACCTGGAACAGTTCTACGCAACGGCCAACGCGGCGCGCACTCCCGTTTCGCTCTACATGCACCTTCCCTTCTGCGAGAACCTGTGCCTGTTCTGCGCCTGCAACGTGGTCATCACCAAGGATCACAGCGTGGCGCCGCCATACATCGAAATTCTGGAACGGGAAATCGAGCACGTCAGCCGCTTTGTCTCGCGCGAACGCCCCATCGTGCAATTTCATTGGGGCGGCGGCACGCCCACATATTTGACGCCGGAACAGATGGAAGGCCTGTTCCGCTTCACAGCCGAGCGCTTTACGTTCGCGCCGGACGCGGAAATCGGCATCGAGATCGATCCGCGCGTGACCACACAGGCGCACCTGGAAACGCTGCGGCGGCTGGGCTTCAACCGGCTGAGCATGGGCATTCAGGATTTTCACCCCGAGGTGCAGCAAGCCATTCACCGCGTGCAGCCTCTGGAAATGACGCGCGGCTTGATCGAATCGGCGCGCAAGCTGGGCTTTGACAGCATCAACGTTGACCTGATTTACGGACTGCCATTGCAAACGGCCGAGCGATTCGCGCACACGGTGGAGCAGGTTGTGGCCATCGCTCCGGACCGCGTGGCCATGTTCAGCTACGCGCATGTGCCCTGGCTGCGCAAACAGCAAGGCGCACTGGCCACTCGACTGCCCGAGGGCATGGAAAAATTTCACATCTTCCGCGCGGGCCTGGAAAGTTTTCTGAACGCCGGATACCAATACATTGGCATGGACCACTTTGCGCGGCCCAGCGACGAACTGGCCGTGGCGCAGCGCGAACGCACGCTGCACAGAAATTTTCAGGGCTACACCACCAAAGCCGGCGCCGATCTCTACGGCATGGGCGTCAGCGCTATCAGCAGCGTGGGCATGTGCTACGCGCAGAACGATCGTGACGTCGCTTCGTACCGCAAGCGAGTCGAAAACCGCGGCATCGCCACCATGCGCGGCTATCGCCTTACCGAAGACGATCTGCTCCGCCGCACGGTGATCAACCGCATCCTCTGCCACGGTGTGCTTCTCAAAATCGAAATCGAAAAAGAATTCGGGATTAATTTTGACAAGACCTTTGCCCCGGAAATCGAGCGCCTCGCGCCATTCGTTTCCGATGGATTGCTGGAAATAAAGGACGGCGTCTTGAGCACCACGCTCTTGGGGCGCATTTTCATTCGTAATATTGCCATGGTCTTCGATCCCTATCTTGAAAAGCAAAAGTTGGAAAGCCGCCCGCTTTTTTCCAAAACACTCTGATCCATCGATCGAGGTTTCTTGTCCATTCCCGCGCAAACTGCGTACCCCGTACTGGTAATTGGCGCAGGAATTTCCGGATTGGCCTGCGCCTACCACTTGCAGCAGGCGGGAATTCCCGTGCGCCTGATCGAGGCGGACAATCGTCCCGGCGGCCTGATTTCCACGGCGGGCAGGGACGGGTTCCGCTTCGACCTTGGCCCGCAAAGTTTTCTCACCACCGAGCCGCTGCTCAAAATGATCGATGCGCTTGGGCTGAGGGATCAGCTTCAGCACGCCGATCCGCGCGCCCCGCGCTACATTCTGGTGGGCGGCCAGTTGGTGCCTGCGCCGATGGCCCCGCCTTCCCTGCTCTCCACTGCACTATTTTCTCGAGGCACGAAATGGCGGCTGCTGACCGAAATCCTGCGCCGCACAAAGCCGCCCGCGGAAGACGAATCCATCGCCGCATTCGTTCGCCGCAAGTTTGGAGACGAACTGCTCAACCGCCTGGTCGCCCCATTTGTTTCCGGCGTATATGCCGGCGACCCGGAACGGCTCAGCCTGCGCGCCGCGTTTCCCAAGCTGCACGAATTCGAGGCACAGTACGGAAGCGTCCTGCGCGGAGCCATGAAATCGCGCCCCGCCAAGGGCACGCCGCGCGCCGGGCTGTGCTCGTTTCGCGATGGCATGGAAACATTGCCGCGCGCCATCGCCGCGCGCCTGGGCGATTCGCTGCTGCTGGAAACCAGTGTCGCGGGCGTGCGCCACGGCAAGGCCAACGGAAAACCCTGGTTTGAGGTCGATATCGCGAGACAGAATCATCGCGAAACTCTGGCGGCCAGCGCCGTGGTGGTGGCCACGCCAACCAATGCCGCGTCGCAATTACTTGCTGGGCTGTCCGATCGATTCCCTACCGCGTTTTCGCGAATCGAATACGCGCCGGTGGCGGTGGTGTCCGCATGCTATCGCCGCGATCAAATTCAGCGGCCTCCCGACGGATTCGGTTTCCTGGTCCCACGCTCCGAAGGATTGCGCGTCCTCGGCACGGTCTTCAACTCATCGCTTTTCGCAGGACGCGCCCCGGAAGGAATGGCCATCTTCACCAGCTTTGCGGGCGGCGCCACGGATGCAAAACTTTGCGAAATGAGCGAGGAAGAAATCGCCAAAACTGTTGGCGCGGAAGTCGCGCGCGTCCTGGGCATCACGGGGGCGCCGGTGATGACAAACGTTCATCGCTACGCGCGCGCCCTGCCTCAATATAATTTGGGGCACATGGAAATCGTCAAATCGCTGGAAGGGCTCACCGCGGCAATGCCCGGATTGTTTCTGGCGGGAAATTATTTGTCGGGCCCATCCATCGGGTCTTGCGTCGAGCAATCCAATCGCACGGCCGATGCGGTGCGCGGCCATTTGGAACAAATTGGCGTCCCGGGAGCGGGCCCCTTAAAACTTTCCGCCGAGGCAACGAACATGGCGCTTCCCACCGAAAAATCCAAAACGCTTTCGCCGCAACGCGCCATGTTCCCCGCGTGGGCCTGGGTCGCGGCGGCTGCGCTTGCGCTCATCACGGGATACACCATCCGCCAGATGAACGTTCAAAACGATCAGCTGGCGCAACTGCGCAAGCAAATGAAATTGGCAACCATGCAAAATCAGGCCATTCAGAATCAGCTGGACATGGATCGCATGGTTGCCTCGGTCATGCTGTCGGCCGATTCCGTGCAGCTCAAGCTCATGCCCAAAGACAACAACATGCCCGCGATCCACGCCTACATGCACCCGCACATGGGCGTGGCCATCACTGCGGATCAGATGCCCTCCATGCCTTCGGCTCGCACGCTGCAATTGTGGTTTGTGCCGAAAACGGGAAAGCCGGTGAGCGCCGCAATCTTCCATCCCGATGCCAGCGGCCAAATCGCGCTGGTAGCTCCCGTAACGATTCCGAAGAATGAAATTGCGGCACTGGCCATAACCGACGAGCCCGCCGGCGGCAGCCCTCAGCCAACCACCGCAATCGCCTGGATCGCGCGGGTCAACTAGTAGCACTCAGCCAATCCTGCATATTCCAAGTCTCCGGTTTTCTCCTCTTTTCTCCGTGTCCTCTGTGGTAAACCCTTTTGAATTTTGGCGCAACTGGCACACCGAAAAAATCTTTAACACAGAGGACACAGAGAAAAGAGGAGAAAACCGGAGAATGAACTGCCTGCTTATTTCTTCTTTCGCGTTTTGAGGCGCAGGTTTCGGCGCGCTCCCGCCTCGCGGTAGCGCCGCTTTTCTTGGTCTGTTTTCACTAGCAACGGCGGCACCGGGACCGGCTTGCCCGTTTCATCCAGCGCCACAAACGTGAGAAACGCAGTGGTGGTATGTTTTCGCACTCCCGCCACGGAATCTTCCGAGAAGACCTCCACGCCCACTTCCACCGACGTGTGAAACGCGCGATTGACCTGCGCTTCAAGCACCATCAAATCTCCCACGCGCACGGGATTCAGAAAATCCAGGTGATCCACCGACGCCGTAACCACCTGCCGATGGCAATGCCGATGCGCGGCGATCGCCCCGGCGATATCGATCATGTGCATGACGCGCCCGCCTAATATATTCCCCAGCAGGTTGGAATCCTGCGGAAGCACAAGCTCGGTCATTTCCGTGCGCGAAGCGCTCACCGGCCGGCCCGGCAAAATTTGCTCCGGGCGATTTTGCAATATCGTTGACGTCGAAGATGGCTTCATGGATGGTTCTTGCTCCCTAGTAATGCGGGTAGTTGCTCACATAGGACGGCCAAGAGTGGCTGTCGTACAACACGTTTGTCGTTCCGTACCCTCGCGAATATACTATGGGCATGACTTTGACCCAACCACAGAAGAAGACGCGCCGCCAGATGCTCGAAGAATTCTTGGCCGCAAAGCCCACCGACGCGTTCGCCCGCTACGGTCTGGCCATGGAGTGCGCCAATTCGGGAGACTCCGCCGCTGCCGACGAGCACTTTAAGACGCTCATCTCCTCCCAACCCGAATACGTCGCCGCATATTTTCAGTACGGCCAATTTCTCGCCAAGACGGGCCGTACCGAAGAGGCTCGCGCCGCCCTGACCGCCGGCATCGCCACGGCCCAGCGCACAGGTGACGACCATGCCCGTGCCGAAATGGAATCGGCCCTAGCCGAACTAGGCTAAAGGCGCGCCGCTCTTCCTGACGTAACCCTCGCATTCCCTAGCACTTAAGCCGCTCGTTACTAAGCGGCATCACATGGCTCCTGCGTGCTTGCCCGTCAGTTCCCTGAATGCTACGTTCAATCCAGCGATTCTCCTCGCGGGGATAGGGAAAACCATGGCACTGAGCATCGACGATCTTCTACGCCGCGCCGTTGAAACCAAGGCTTCCGACCTCCATCTGAAAGTCGGAAACCATCCCTGCCTGCGTATCGACGGTGCGCTCACGCCGCTTACCGACGTTCCGCGCGTCTCTCCCGAGGAAATGCTTTCCATGGCGTTCAGCATGATGACCAATCGCCAGAAGCAAAAATTTAAGGAAACGGCGGAGCTTGACATGGCCTACGGCGTCGCCGGCCTGGGCCGCTTCCGCGTCAACGTGTTCCAGCAGCGCGGCAACGTGGGCATGGTGTTGCGCGTTATTCCCACCAAGATTCGCACCATCGAAGAACTCAATCTTCCGCACGTCATTGAAAGCATCTGCGAAGAGCAGCGCGGATTGGTGCTCGTGACGGGGACCACCGGTTCGGGCAAATCCACGACGCTCGCTGCCATGATCGACCGCATCAACACCACGCGCGCCGATCACGTCATCACCATCGAAGACCCCATCGAATTCCTGCATCGCGACAAGAAAAGTTTCATCAATCAGCGCGAAGTGGAAGTGGACACCGCGAATTTTTCCACCGCGCTGCGCGCCGGCCTTCGCCAGGACCCTGACGTCATTCTGGTCGGCGAAATGCGCGACCTGGAAACCATTGCCACAGCCTTGCTGGCCGCCGAAACCGGCCACCTGGTGTTCTCCACATTGCACACGCTGGACGCCACGGAAACGATTCAGCGCATCATCGCGGTCTTCCCTCCCCCCGAGCAAAAACAGATTCGCCTGCAAATGGCCGCCACGCTCAAGGCAGTGGTCAGCCAGCGCCTTGTTAAAACGGCGGCTGACAATGGGCGCGTGCCGGCCGTGGAAGTGATGATCGCCACCGCCTATATCCGCGATTGCATCATCAATCCGGACAAAACGCGCCTGATCCGTGATGCCATTGCCGCCGGAACCAGCCAGTACGGCATGCAGACCTTCGATCAATCGCTGTTCGACCTCTACTCGCGCGAACTCATCACCTACGAAGAAGCCTTGATGCGCGCGTCCAACCCCGACGACTTCAAGCTGCGCGTTCAGGGTATCCACTCCACAGCCGACGCCGCTCGCGAGGAAATGGAACGCACCATGAACGACTTCGAGCGCGCTGGAAAGCGATAGTAGAATGATGTTGAGGAAGTATAGGAAGGTGAGGAACTAAAGGAAAGACCCGCTGGGCGCATTTTCCGCAACCTCTCCTAAATTAATGTTTCATTGCAACATTTGTAACTCGAGCGCCGCCGGTCCTTTACTTCCTGAACTTCCTCCACTTCCTTTACTTCCTTGCTTCTTTGCCTCTATCCTTCTCCCATGCGCTCATCGCCGCGAAAGTTTTCCTCCGAAGACGATCTATATCTCGCGGCCATTAATAGCCTGGCTCGCCGCGCCTATTCGGTATACGAAATGCGAACCTACCTGGAGCGCCGCGCGGAGGACAAGGACGCGGTAAAGGGCGTGCTGGACCGGCTGAAGCATCTGAATTATCTGGACGACGCGCGCTACGCCCGCCAATTCGTTCGCCTGCACACCGAATTGCGCAAGCAGGGCGCATTTCGCATCGCGCGAGACCTGCGCGCCCGCGGCGTGCCCGACCGCCACATCGAAGCGGCGCTTGCCGAGCGCTCCCCTGAATCCAGCGAAAGCGCCCTGGTGAGGGAGCGCCTGGTGCGCCGCATCAAGCTGCTGCGCGGGCCGCTGGACGAACGCCGCGTCGCATCGCTCTATCGCAGCCTGCTGCGCGCCGGATTTGCCGCGGACACCATTCGGCGCGAATTGAGCGAGCTCACAAAAAAATCATTGGAAGAAATTCCTGAATGCTCCGCGGAAGAAGCGTGAGAAGGGACCTCTGTAGGACAGGCTTCAGCCTGTCTGGGTTTGCTGTCCGCGTTGCAGAAAAGCAGACAGGCTGAAGCCTGTCCTACTCTTCTTTACATCGGCCGCCACTTCATTTCCACGCGAACGGGAATTTCGTTTTTCACGGGGAGGGCCAGAAGCGATGGCGGATCGATTTTGAAATCCGTCAGCGTCAGGGGAATGGTTCCGGTGATCAGCGAGTCGCTTCCCTTGGTCACATGCTGAAAGGCGATCTGCTTGTACTGCATGGTCTGCCCGGCGAATTGAACTTCCAAATCCACCGGAATGGTCGCCAGCGAGGACGCATCTTCTGGCAAATGCGTGCGCACCGTGATCATTGGAAATTGGCCGCCGCGCGCAACTTGCAGCATGTGAAGGTCGCGATTGCTGTCGCCTGAATCAAACGACTTCACCGGCACGGCAATCAGGAAATCGCATTGACCGGCGTGGCAAACGCCCTTGCCCTTGGCCGCATGGCTCACCCCCTCGGTTTGATGCAGCGGGTGAGAGACGTGATAGGTGAGTGAAGAATCCACAAGAATCCACTGGCTGTCAGCGGCAGCAAGCCGGGGAATCGCCAGAAGTAAAAAGGCAAAAATAAATTTTTTGCGCACAATCCATCCTTAAGATTTTAAGAATTTTTATTAGAACTTGAACGACACGGACAGAATGGCGGCTCCATACGCCGCCGCGGTCACGATCGCCACGGGACCATGCGCGCTGGCGATCCCATGAACCCTTTCGCCCTTGCTCTTTTGATCGAAGGCAATGGCTCCCAGGATGGGAGTCAAAATCATCCCCGGCCCGTGAATCCACGCCAGAACTCTGTGCACTCGAATTTGGCCGCGCCGCTGTGTTCCCGGAATGCTGGGCGCGCGAATGGCGAAGTACGCGCTCGTGAAATACAAATCTCCGGCCGCCGATCCGAGCGCCAGATGCAAGTAGCGGTCGCTGGAGCTAGTGCTTCTGCCGCCCGCGCCAAAGGAAGTGGCCACCGTGGCGATCAACGGAACGGCTGCAATCAGGCCAATGCGCTGGTGCAGCATCAGCATGTGCGAGCGCTTGTTGAGCCGCGCCTGATCCGCCGCAGTGCCCTGTGACTGATCGGAGGAAAATCCCAGGTCCTGAAGCGAAAGCGCCCCGGCCAGAGTCACATCGGCGGTTTTTCCGGCGCCAGGCGCGAGTCTCACCTTCGCGGTGTTGGTGCTGTACCCTTCCGCCGAAACGGCAAGCTCGTAATCTCCAGGCGCAAAATTTGGCAGGCTGTAATGGCCGGTGGAATCGGTCTGCGTCTCCGTGGATTGCCCTGTAGCCAGATTCTTAATTGTAATTTTGGCGTTCGCCACGCCAACGCCCGTTGCGCCCGTGATCACGCCGGAGAGTGAAGAACTTTCTGCCGATGAACCTGTCGCGACTGGAATCGAGGACTGCGCATGAAGCGAACTTGAAATGAAAAATATTACGACGAGAATAGAGAGCGCGACTGCTACCTTCGATGCCCTTAAGCGCATAGCCACATCATCCTCCGAAATGTGCAGGGTCCAATTTCTTGGCGTAAAGATGCGGGGGAATGTCATGAGGATGCCCGAGAAAACAGCTAGTGTTCGATTGTGGAATATGGGAGCGAATCTTGGCCTCAGCACTCGGGCTGAAAACTTAATTCTATTTTTTTTGGAAGGAATAGGCTGCGAAAAACGCTGCATATTTTGTCATTCCGAGCGAAGCGAGGAATCTCTCTTCGGCTTGCGCCAATTTGCGCCAACGAAAAGAAAGAGAGATTCCTCGCTTCGCTCGGAATGACAAAATGGATTTTTGTTTCGGCAGTCTGTGCAACTTTTCCGGAAGAATACTCACTGAACGAAAGCCAGGGCCTGGCATTAGGACTGGAAGTAATTCGTCAAAGTAGAATCAAGCGGCGTGAACGCTTTGCGTACGCCATCCCTTGAGGCAGACGCGCGTGGTCCGCTTCTCCGTGGTCAGCATGATTTTGTCTTCGCGCGCCAGCCAGCCGATGGCCCAATCAAATATCGGCGATGCGGCTTTCAATTCTTTCTTCAACGTGGGTAACGTCATTTCACCTTTTGCTTCGAGCGTGTGCCAGATTACTCCTGCCATCGTTCCGATTTCTTCGCTCATTGGGATTGCCTCCTCCTCTCCAGAAGTCGTTTTTCGAGAATTTCAATCGCAGTCACTTTTGCAGGCGCGAGTTCGCCCTTCTGTTTTCGCTGCCGGGCCCTCGACCGGCTGACGCGCGGTGGCAACAACGGTTTCGGCTCAACTTCAGCCTGCAGGACGTAGTAGCACGGTTGCCCGCTGGCCAAAGTTTCCAGCCGCTCCATCAGAAGAACGCCCACTCCCTTTTGGTATTCGACAGTGTAGTTCCGGCAGCAGCGCGCGCAAAGCCAGTAATGTTTCACGGAATGCCAGTGGGAAGGCTGCTTCTCTTGCGGAGGAGTTTGCTGAAATCGAACCAAGCGGCCATGCCCGTAGTCAAAATCGGAATTGCAATTCGGATTGGCGCATTTCAGATACATGAGCGCTTCTCCCGCCACCTTTCCTAAAGGGTCTCGCAAAACCGCCGGAAAATCAAGATAGCGGCCCGTCAAATAGTGGTCAAACTCAATAAACGAATTCAACGCATCCGCGTCTGTGCATCAACCTCCGGAATGTTTCTCTGTCACATTTTGTGATGTTTGTCACACCTGCGCGAATCGGCGATTGGCTTCTTTCCGGGGGGAGCCATCTTCGACTTGCGGCACGGAAAGACTTAACACAGAGGACACAGAGAAACCCGTTGAGAAAACCAGAGTCGTTGAGGCTTCGTTCTTGATTCCCATCTCCCTCAATTGCATTTCCTAAGTCCGCGCTCCCCGTGTCCCATGCCTCTCTGCTTTCTCTAGCTTTCTCTAGTTCTCCATGATTTCTCCGGTTTTTTCTGTGGCCGTTCTCTGTGTTAAAAGCCTTTGCCGTTCTTTCCGAGCTTCCCGCTCGCGCCGCGCGTTGCGGGTGCGCCACCCGTCTGCCATAATGTTTTGCCGAACACGATTCACAAATCACGAATCACGATTCACAGGGGTCATCTTGCCAAGCGGCAACGAAATCCGCAGCACGTTCCTGAAATTCTTCGCCGAGCGCGGCCACCGCGTCGTGCGCAGCTCCTCGCTGGTACCGATCGAATGACCCCACGCTGCTGTTCACCAACGCCGGGATGAACCAGTTCAAGGACGTGTTTCTGGGCCTCGAACAGCGCGACTACACGCGCGCCACCACCTCGCAAAAATGCGTGCGCGCCGGCGGCAAACACAACGACCTGGAAAACGTCGGCTTCACCAACCGCCACCACACATTTTTTGAAATGCTGGGGAATTTTTCCTTCGGCGATTATTTCAAGAAGGACGCCATCGCCTACGCCTGGGAACTGATCACATCGCCGAAGTGGTTCGGCATTCCCGTCGAAAGGCTGTACTTTCACGGTATTTGGCGGCGCGGAAGTCGCGCCCGGAAAAGTTCTTGGCACCGACGAAGAAGCGCGCGATCTGTGGGTGAGCGTCGGCGCTCCGCGCGACCGCGTAATTCCCGTCCCCGGCCTGAAGGAAAATTTCTGGGCCATGGGCGATACCGGCCCCTGCGGCCCGTGCAGCGAAATTCACTACGACATGGGCCCCGCCGCTTCCGACAAGGGCCACACCGACTGCAAATTCGGCTGCGAATGCGGCCGCTACGTCGAAATCTGGAACCTGGTCTTCATGCAGTTCAACCGCGACGCCTCGGGCACGGTCGACGCCGCTGCCGAAACCATCGATCGACACAGGCGCGGGCCTCGAGCGCCTCGCCGCCGTCCTGCAAGGCAAGATCAGCAATTTCGATACGGATTTATTTCAGCCGCTCATCGAACGCGCCGCCGATCTGTGCAGCTACCCGTCTGAGCAAGTCAGTGCGAAGCGACGCTTCTCTGCGCATCATCGCGGACCACGCGCGCGCTGCCACGTTCCTGATCGCTGACGGCGTGATTCCATCGAACGAAGGCCGCGGCTATGTTCTGCGCAAGATCATTCGCCGCGCGCTGCGCCACAAACGTGAACTCAATATTGGTCCCGCGTTGTTACCAACCATGTCTGACTCAGTCGGAGAGCAAATGGGAGGAGCGTACCCTGAACTGAAGGAAAACTCTTCTCGGGTCAAGTATGTTCTCCAAGAGGAAGAGAGACGGTTTGCACATATGTTGGAACGAGGACTCAAAGAATGGGCCAAAACTATCGAACGACAAGCAGCCCTCCTTGCAGAACTGGAGGAAACAGGTGTTACAGAAGCCGGAAATTTCTTCACCATCGGAGACAGTGATTTAGACCGAGGAATCCGCATACATCTTGGAGACGAGGCTGCGGAAAAATTCTGGACAGAATGGGACATTCCCGGAAAGGAAGCTTTTCGAGCTCTACGACACATATGGGCTTGCCCAGGATTTCATTGAGGACATCGCGCGTGACGCACGTTTAAAAGTCAATTGGCCTGAATTTGACCGCGCGATGGAGGAGCAGCGCACCCGCGCACGCGCATCCTGGAAAGGCGGGCACAAGGAAGTCGCCAATCCCGTGTACGCGAAGCTCGCCGGAAACGTACCGCACCGAGCCGGATTTCTATTTTGAGACGAGCGCGAAAAATCGCCGCATCGAAGCCATCGTCACCAAGGACGGCGCGGTAAACGAACTCCCGGCGGGCGCGGAAGGCGAAATTGTCCTCGACCGCACGGTGTTTTACTCCGAATCGGGCGGACAAGTCTCCGACATCGGCACGCTGTGGAACAACGAGCACACGATGCAGTTGCCGAAGTGCGCGGCGCGTATTATCCCGTCGCGGGCCTGATCGCGCACCGCGTTCGTGGCAAAGGAAAAACTGGCCGTGGGCGATCGCGTCGCGGGAGAAGCCGACGGCGCGCGGCGCGAGCACATCAAGCGCAATCACACCGCGACGCACCTGATGCACGCCGCGCTGCGCAACATTCTCGGCACGCACGTCAAGCAGGCCGGCTCGCTGGTCGAGCCAGCACGCCTGCGCTTCGATTTCTCGCACTTCGCTGCGATCGATCCGGCCGAATTGCGCGACATCGAGCAGCAGGTGAACGACGAAATTCTGCTCAACTCCGAGATCCAGACCGACGTCACCACGCTGGACGACGCGCTCGCTTCCGGCGCTCTGGCCTTCTTCGGCGACCGCTACCCGGAACAGAACGTCCGCGTGGTGACCATTCCCGATCCCTCCGCGCCGCGCGGCTTTTACAGCAAGGAGCTTTGCGGCGGCACGCACGTCGCGCCGCACCGGCGACATCGGCGTCTTCAAGATTGCCGTCGAGCAATCCGCCGCGGCCGGAGTGCGCCGCATCGAAGCCATCACGGGCACGGCCAGCACTGGCCGATTACCAGCGCGCGCCAGCAACTCCTGCGCGAAGTCTGCCGCGCGGCTGGGCGTGAGCGAAGACAACCTCGCCGCAGCCATCGAGCGCGCCGAGCAAACGCAGCGCCAGCTCGAAAAGCAGCTCGAAGCCCTGAAACGCAAAGGCGCGCTTTCGAAACTGGACGATTTGATCGCCCAGGCGCGCACCGATCAAAGGCGTCAAAGTCATCTCCGCCGAAATCGAAGGCGTGGACCGCGAAACCATGCGCCAACTCGTGGACAGCCTGCGCCAGAAGCTGGGCTCCGGCGTCGTGGTGCTGGGCACCATCGACGACGGCAAAGTCGCTCTGCTGGCAGGGGTCACAAAGGACCTCACCTCTAAGTCTCCACGCCGGCAAGATCATACAGGCTACGGCCAAGGAAGTGGGCGGCTCGGGCGGCGGCAGGCCCGATCTGGCCGAGGCTGGCGGAAAAGACACATCCGGCCTAAAAACTGCCCTGGACCACGTATATCCCCTCATCGACCAAATGCTATAATTCTCGCGTAGTGCCAGGAACGTTCTGGGCGAGGCCTCCGTCTCCCCGTCGCGGTGATTGGTCTGTCTCAACAGGAAGCAGAATCGCACTGCCTTCCCAGAACTGAATATGATGCGTCGGCATATCCAAAACGGTCCGGTATCCTATTGGGGATACTGGTCTTGTGCGCAGTTCCGGCACACGGCCAGATCGTTTCCTATTTGGATTCCAGCGGCAAACGGGTCTTCATCAATGCCGACCCGGCTCCCGTCCGCCGGCGGGCCAAAGCCCCGCTTGCCGGGGCCGCCAGCACAGGGACTACGCCGCACACAACCCAAACCGTCGATCCTGTTGCGTCTCCTGATACTTCCGGCCGCCGCGCAGGCCAATCGGGAGAAGATCGAGGAAATGATTCGTGAAGTCTCTGCTCGGTATCACGTGGATCCGGCTTTGATTCGCGCCGTGATCGAAACGGAATCGAACTGGAATTCATCGGCCGTTTCCCGAAAGGGCGCGCTAGGGTTGATGCAACTGGTTCCGGGAACAGCGCAGCAATTGGGCGTAAACAACGCGTTTGACCCGAAGCAGAATCTCGACGGCGGAGTTCGCTATCTTCACACGCTCCTGGAGCGGTATAATGGCGATCTCGACAAGGCCCTGGCGGCATACAATGCGGGCCCGGGCGCCGTGGATCGCGCCGGAGGGAGTGCCGCGGTATCGGGAAACGCGCGAATACGTTCAGAAAGTTACCGATTCCTACTTCCGGCCCGGCTCCGATCGGCTTCCCCATGCGTTCGATGCGCAACGTCCTATCTATCGCACCATGGTTGAGGCGGACGGACGGGTAGTGTTTACGAACGAATGAGGCAGACGTGCGGCATCACGCCGCTACAATCCGGCCAATCCTGCGCGTCTTTTTCGCGTCCGTTGTGGTCTTGTCCCTTTTTTCGCTGCATGGCGCGCGCCGATGACAACTCTTCTCCCGCCGCGAAACGGCCAAGGCTCAATTCGACCGCGCGGAAAAAGACCGCCAGGCGCTCGAAGCGCGTCCTGAAAACGCCCGCACGCTCAAGGACTACACTTCCCTGGTTAGCGACTATCAACGCGTGTATCTGATCACGCCGCACGCTGCGGAAGTTCCCGCGTCGCTGAATCAGGTCGCCGAGCTGTATCGCGCCATGGGCGATCTGTTTGACGAAAAGTATTACCAGCGCTCCATCGATTCCTTCCAATTTTTGCTGCGCGAATATCCAACCAGCCGTTATCGCGAGGACGCGATGCTGGCCATCGCGCAGATCGAACAGGACGATTTGCACGATCCGGTTCTCGCGCAGAAGAGTTACGAGGAGTTTTTGCGCTGCATCCGCGCTCGCCGCACGCGGCGGAAGTTCGCGCCAGCCTCGATAAGCTGGATGCGGCGAGCGCCACGCCAAATCCGTTCCCTGTCCATCTCTGCCGCCAGAGACCAGGCCGACCGCGTGACTCCCAAAACGATCTCAGCGGAGAAGACTCCTCCCGCGACGGATACAAAACAGGGATCGCCCGAAGCCAACGCGGCGCGAGGCTTCCGGGCCGCAAGTGACGCGCATTCGCACCTGGAACGCCGACACCTATACGCGCATCGTGATCGACGTGGGCGCGCAAGTGAAATATCAGGCGGCGCGAATTTCCGGGCCGGACCGCATTTATTTCGACATCGAAGGCGCAAAGATCAATTCCGCGCTGCTCCACAATCCCATCGAGGTGGAAAGCGGCGGCTTCCTGAAGACCGTGCGCGTCGCGCAGAATCAATCCGGCGTCGTGCGCGTGGTGCTGGAAGTGAACCGCGTCAAGGATTATTCCGTGTTCCTGCTGCCCGATCCGTACCGCCTGGTCGTGGATGTGTACGGCACTTCCGCCGCAGCTGAAGCTGCCGCTCGCAACACGGCTCCCGCGCCAGGACCCACAACGACCACGGACGCGCCCCCTGCAAAACCTGAAAAGCCGGCCAAGGAAACCGTGGCCAGCGCCGCGCCCAATACTTCCCGTGTAGCCATTGGGAAGCACGCCGCCAAGTCTCCGTTTGTTTCGCCAGACGATGCCCCGGCTCTGCAGGCCCAGGCGCAACCCGGCCCGGCCCCGGCTGCTTCGACCAGCGCCAAAACCGACGACGCGGCGCCAGCCACGAAGAAATCATCCGACAAGTCCGGGAAGAGTTCGCGGAAGTCTGCAGCCGCCGCTTCTGCAAAGGCCCAGTCGGCACAGGGCAGCGAACCCGGCGGTTCCACAATGTCGGCAACAGCAGCGGCACCTGCAACACCGTCGTCGGCTGTAACGTCACCAGATGGGGATTCTTCCCCGCTCCCCGCTCGCCCGGCCTCGCCAAAGAAATCCAGTCGCGCCATGAAATCGGCCCACGATCAGGCGGAGGAAATGGGGCCGGCCCCCACGCCGGAATTGACTCGCGACGGGCAACATTCTCTGACGCGCGCGCTGGGATTGAAGATTGGCCGTATCGTGATCGACGCAGGGCATGGCGGGCACGATACCGGGACGATCGGGCCATCGGGACTGATGGAAAAAGATTTGTGCCTGGACGTGGCGCTGCGCCTCGGCAAGATCATCCAGCAGCGCCTGCCCAGCGCGGGCGTTGTGTTTACGCGCGAGGATGATACGTTCATTCCTCTCGAACGGCGCACGCAAATCGCCAACGAGGCCAAGGCTGACCTGTTCATTTCCGTGCATGCCAATTCCAGCCAGGACCGCAAGGCGCGCGGCATCGAGACGTATTACCTGAATTTCACGGGATCGAGCGACGCCATGGAAGTGGCCTCGCGCGAAAACGCGCTGTCGGAAAACGGCGTGCACGATCTGCAGGACATCGTCGCAAAAATCGCGCGCAGCGAGAAGATCGAGGAATCCCGCGATTTTGCCACGCTGATTCAGGATTCCTTGTCCAAGCGCATGGAGAACATCAATCGCGGAGACCGCAACCGCGGCGTGCGTAAAGCTCCCTTCGTCGTTTTGATTGGCGCGGACATGCCTTCCGTGCTGGCCGAGATCTCATTCCTCTCCAATCCCAGCGACGAGCAATGGCTCAAGAAGCCGGAAAATCGCCAGCGCGTGGCCGACGGCCTGTATCGCGGGATTGAAAGCTATCTGCAGAGCACCAATAGCCTGGCATCCAACCAAGCCCACTCCTCGGCCGCCGAAAATATTGCTGGAAAAGTGGCGCGAACCGGGAACTCGCAGTAAACTTTCAGTGTCTAATGATGAGAGACATGCGCCGACTGATTTCTATCTGTCTGGGAATTTTGTGCCTTGCCGCAGCGGCTCGCCCGGTTGCCGCACAGAGTATTTTGCCGTCATCTTTTGCCAGTTGGAGCGCAGCCGCCGCGCCCACAGCCATTCCCGCCACCGGGCTTGATTCCCTGCTGGGAGCCGATACACCGGCCTTCCGTGAATATGTGGTGAAGTCGGTCGAGCAGCGGTCCTATGCGCAAGGCCCCCTGAATGCGTCCGTCACGCTCTACCGTCTGCGCGACCCGAGCTCCGCATACGGCGCATTCACGTTCCTGCAAAATGAATCGCTTTCCACCGTCGATCTGGGCTCCTATGCCAGCGCTTCCCGCGAACGCGCGCTGATCGTCGTGGGAGAGATGCTGCTGGATGTTTCGGTTCCGGCCAAGCAGGCGCGCCCCTCGGACGCCGACCTGAAGCAGCTTGCCGACTTGCTGGACAAGAAAGCGGACCACACGCCTTATCCCATTATTGGGGAGCACCTGCCTGAGAAGGGGCGCGTAAAAAATTCAGAGCGATACGTGATTGGTCCGCTGGGGCTGGCGCATTTCGTTCCGCTGGGCACCGACGACTGGATGGGCTACGACAACAGCGCGGAAACTATCCTGGCCCACTACAATGTAGGCGGTAAGGACGAAACGCTGATCGTCAGCTCCTATCCCACGCAGCAGGTTGCCGCCAAGAAATTCGCGGGCATGCTGCGGCGTTTTACGTTTGACCCTCCCGGCGAGGTGTCTCCGGGCCAGAACGTGCTCTTCGGAAAACGCGTCAGTTCCTACATCGCGGTGGTGGCCGGCGCTCCCAACAGAAAAGCCGCCAACAAAGTGCTCGACGAGGTGGGCTACGAGAGCAATGTAACCTGGGACGAGCCCAAGCAGACCCTAACCGAACCCGGATTCAACAGCATGATCGTGGAAGCGTTTATGGGAACCGGAGTAATTATGGTTTTCGCGGTGGTCGCGGGAATCGGCTTCGGAGGAATTCGCATCCTGGTGAAAATTTTCCTTCCCAACAAAATTTTCGATCGCGAAAAGCAGATCGAAATTCTGCAGCTGGGAATAGCCAGCAAGCCGATCAAGGCAAAGGACTTCTACTAGAAGCCTAAAGAAGCTGTTGAAAACTCAGTGGAATATCTCACCTATCACTCGAAGAAAGCACCTCAACGCAATGACTACACAGCACTTGTAGTCTTTTAGATTCAGTCATTTCTCTACTTGACATTACTATTTCATGTCCTCTAGACTTTCCGCGAGGACATAGAGTTCAAGTGCCTTCCGCGCATAGGCACGGAACTATTCTCCCCTCTGGAAAGCCCGTCCGCCAAAACGGACGGGTTTTCTGTTTCTGGACCGTCTCCCACGCCATTTGAAATTCTTGATTCCTCGGCGTTTCTCCGTGTCCTCTGTGTTCTCTGTGTTAAAAGCTTTTGCGGGGTTGAGAATGCCGCTGCGAAAAAACGTTTAACACAGAGAACACAGCGCGGCTTAGCCGCATCCAAAGGCAGCTTCCATTTTTTAAACTCCGATTTGCCGTTGTTCCCTCTGCCAGTCCCGTTAGGGACGACAGATCGTAGCCCACCGTGAAACGGTGAGGGAGATGCGGCCCAACAAGCGTAAGCCCCGGAGGGGCGGCACACGTTGGAGCCTGTGTCGCCCTTCCGGGGCTTAAAAGAATCGCGAGATGTCCCCCACCGTTTCACGGCGGGCTACGGTCTGCCGTCCCTACGGGACTCCGAGCGGGACCAAGCCGAGAGCGAAGGAAAAACTAAATTCGTCTCGCCACGCAAAAAATCTGCGGATTAGTAGCACAGAGGGCACAGAAAAGGCAAGAGTTATGGGTGAGTCGGAGGTGCTGTGGTGGACCAGGCGTCGGGCGCCGGGGTCCAGGAACGAGTTCGATAATCGCTCATGGTGAAGGCGATGAGCAGGGCCAGCCAGAAAAATCCAGCAACCACCATAATGCGCACCAGGCCGCTGCTATGCCTCACGCCCATGAAGAACAGGACTACCAGCATCATTTTCGAGAAAGCGATGGCCAGGGCCGCCACGGTATTGAATGGTCCGAGGTCGATGAAGGCCACTCCTGTGGTCAGGATGGTCAGCCCGATCAGGCCGAGGAACACCAGAATGTAAGTTTTTTGCGGCACAATCGGCTGTGACATTAGTAGCGCCCGCCTATCAGGTAGAGCAACGGAAACAGAAAAATCCAGACGATATCGACGAAGTGCCAGTACAAGCCCACGACCTCAACCGGCGCAAAATAGTGGGGCGTGAAGCTGTCCTTGCGCGCACGCAGGACCAACCAAAACAGCAGGCCCATGCCGATGACCATGTGGATGGCGTGCAGGCCGGTCATGGCGAAGTAGAAAAAGAAATAGATCTGCGCGTGGTTCAGGCCGCCGGGCGCGAGCTTTGCCAGAGCATCGCCTTCGGGCGCCCAGTCCAGGCTGGGGACAACGTGTTCCACGAATTTCTGGTTGTACTCGTAGGCTTTGACGCCCAGGAAGATTCCACCAAGAAACATGGTGGCGACAGGAACATAATGAGCGCGCGGCGGTTGCCGGTCTGCGCGGAACGCACCGCCAGAGCCATGGTGAGACTGCTGCCCAGCAGGACAATGGTGTTCGCTGCGCCCAGCTTGATGTCAAGAATGTGGCTGCCGCCCTCAAACGCCGCAAAGTAGAGCCAGCGGTAAATCGCGTAGGCGGCGAAGACTCCGCCGAAGAACATGATTTCCGTGACCAGGAAAACCCAGATTCCGAGGGTATCGGCCTCATGCTGCTGGTCGAGGTCCTCGAACTGGTGCGCCATTCCTACGGGATGTGCGTGCGCTTCGGGTTCAGTCACCGGAGCCCTCCTCAGGTCCATATGCGTAGGCTTCCTCGGTTACCACGGGAATTTCAGTGAAATTTTCCGTGGGCGGCGGAGACGGCGTCTTCCATTCCAGTCCCGTGGCGCCCCACGGATTGGGTTCCGCGACCGGGCCGTAGCGCATCGACCAGATCAGGTAAATCAAGGGGATCAGGTAGCCAACGCCCAGAACCGTGGCGCCCGCCGAGGACATCACGTTTAGCACTTGAAACTCCGCGGGATAGAACGCGTAGCGGCGCGGCATGCCCAGATATCCCAGCATGAATTGCGGGAAAAACGTCAGGTTGAAGCCGACGAAAATAATTGCCGCGGCGAGACCCGCCCACACGTTGGGATACATTCTGCCCGTAATTTTCGGCCACCAGAAATGGATTCCGCCGAGATATCCCATCACCGCGCCGCCGACCATGATGTAGTGGAAGTGGGCCACGATGAAATAGGTTCCGTTCAGATGCACGTCCGTGGCAAGCGAAGCGAGGAACAGCCCGGTCAAGCCGCCCATGGTGAACAGGCCAATGAAGCCCATGGCGTATAGCATGGGGGCTTCGTAGGAGATCGATCCCTTGTAGAGAGTGGCCGTCCAGTTAAACACCTTGATGGCGGAGGGAATGGCCACCAGAAAACTCAGCATGGAAAAGATCAGCCCCGCGTACACCGACTGCCCGGTGACGAACATGTGGTGTCCCCAGACCAGGAATCCGAGGACGGCGATGGCCACGCTGGAAAACGCCACGACCTTGTAACCGAAAATTTGTCTTGCGCGAGAAGCAGGCGATGATTTCGCTGACCACGCCCATGGCCGGCAAAATCATGATGTACACGGCCGGGTGCGAATAAAACCAGAACAGATGCTGGAAGAGCAAGGGATCGCCGCCCAGGGCCGGGCTGAAAATCCCCACGTGAAACAGGTGTTCCAGCGCGAGCAGAAAAATGGTGATGGCCAGCACGGGCGTGCCCAGCACCATGATGATGCTGGTGGCATACATAGCCCACAGGAACAGCGGCATGCGGAACCAGGTCAAGCCCGGGAGCGCGCATCTTGTGAATGGTCACGATGAAGTTCAGGCCCGTCAGAATCGAAGAGAATCCGGTGATGAACACGCCGATGGCTACGGCCGTGACCTGCGTGTTCGAGTACGTGCTGCTATAGGGAGTGTAGAAAGTCCAGCCGGTATCAACGCCGCCGGCGATTGCCGAGTACAGCGTGAACATCCCGCCGACGATGTAAATGTACCAGCTCAGCAGGTTCAGCTTGGGGAAGGCAAGATCGCGCGCTCCCACCATCAGCGGAACCAGGAAATTCCCGAGGACCGCGGGGATCGAGGGAATCAGGAAAAAGAAAATCATGATGATGCCGTGCAGCGTGAAGAGCTTGTTGTAGGTTTCCGGCTGCACCAGCGCGCCCTGCGGCTCGATCAGGTGGATGCGCATCAGCACGGCGAACGAGCCGCCGATGAGAAAGAAAAATGTGATCGAAGCCAGATACAATAGCGCGATGCGCTTGTGGTCCAGCGTAAACAGCCAGGACTTCCAGCCGTAGTCCGCGTTCAGGTAATTTCGCGGTGCGTGCACGCGTGGTTCCAGCGTGGCCGTGCTCATTGCTTCCCCTCTTCCTTTGGTTTCGGTTGCGACTTGCCCAGTGCGCGAATATAGGCAATCACATTATTGAGCTGCTCTTCCGTCAACTGCCCCTGAAATGTGGGCATGATGGGAGAGTAGCCTTGAACGATTTTGGCCTTTGGCAGCAGAATCGATTCGCGGATATAGGCATCGTCCGCCGTGACCGTTTCGCCGGTGGTCAGCTTGACGGGATTCCCATATACGCCCAGCAAGGATGGGCCCAGGCCCGCGCCGTCAGGCAGTGTGGCACGTCGAGCATCCGCTGGCCTGAAACACTTTCGCTCCGGCCTGCTCCATGGACTCACCCGGCGCTCCCCCTGCGAGCCACCGTTCGTAGTCATCCGGTTCCTGCACAATGATCGAGCCGATCATGCCCGCATGAAATGCGCCGCAGTATTGCGCGCAGAACAGATGGAACGTTCCCACCTTGGTGGCCGTAAACCATAGCGTGGTGTAGCGTCCAGGCAAAACGTCCTTCTTGACGCGGAACGCGGGGACGAAGAAATCGTGAATCACGTCCTCCGAGGTCATGGTCAGCTTGACCGGACGGCCAAGCGGCACGTGCACCTCGTTAATTTCGCGCTGCCCTTCGGGATGCTCGACCTTCCACATCCACTGCTTTCCGGTGACGAAAATTTCCATCGAGCCCTTGGGGGCTTCCGAGTTCCGGAAATACAGCAGGAACTCCACACGAAAATCACCGCAACGATCAGCGTGGGAATGGCGGTCCACAAAACCTCCAGCGGAAACGATCCTTCGATCGCCTTGGGGCGTTCGTCCGGCGAGCGCCTGCGGTACTTGATCATGAAATAGAAAATGATCGAAAAAATCAGGGCCGTAAAAAACACGGTCACGGCCGTCAGGAACAGATACAGCTGGTCCACCGACCTCGCGATCGAGGAAGCCTGTTCCGGCTGAAATGGAAAGCTCTGCATCAAGATCGTATCCTCACTTCACCAAATCCTTACCGCACCTTCACGTCGGCCGCCGGTGGAATCCCGGCCGGACGATTGCGTTCGCGAAGGAACATCACAGTCATGAAAAGTCCCAAGAGAAGCACGGTCAAGCCGCCAGCCGCGCGCAGCACATTGATGACGATCACGCCGTATTTTCCGGTCATGGGGTCGTACTGGTAGCAATACAGCATGGCGTGATCGGTCAATGTTCCGATCTTTCCTTGCGACGCTTCTACTAGACCGAGGCGCACATCGCGCGCCGGATAGACCACGCCGTAAAAATAGCGGTCGATGCGCCCATCGGGAGTAAGCACCATGATTGCGGCTGCATGCGCGTACTGCCGGATGGAAGAATCGTAAGCGTAGCTGAAAGCCCACCGCGCTGGTCAGGGCGTCAATCGATTTCTGCTCGCCGGTCAGGAAGTGCCAGTGACCCGCGGTTCCCGTGCGGCCGTATTGGCCGAGGTACACGTCGCGCTTGGCCTTGGCCAGCGTGGGAGTATCCTTCGGCTCGAAGCTAACTGTGATGGCCTCGAAGTCCTTCCCGAGGTCGAGCGAGATTGCGTTCAGAGTGCGCAGTTCCCCGTTCAGCACTTCGGTGCACAGCGCCGGGCAATCGAAATACACGAGAGAGAGCACGATAGGCTTCTGCCCAAAATAGTCGCCGATGCGCACGGTCTTTCCGGCCTCATCCCGAAACTCGAGGTCCGGCGGAATTTGCGCGTTTAGGTTTTGCTGGATGCCTACCTTGTTGAGGATCGCGGGCGTAGTCTGCTGTTGCGCGCTCGCGGAAGCGGCGCCAATTCCGGCAAAGGCCAGGAGCATTGCGGCTTGAAGTCTGATGTTCACTGCTTCTTGCTCCCTTCCGGCGTTTCCTTGGCTGCCTCGGCGGGCTGCGCCTGAGGCATGCCTTGCACCGGAACTCCCTTTTTCACCAGCAAATCCATGGCTACCTCGATGGGCACGCGCGCGGTCCCCGCAGCGCGATTCTCCCAGGCGTAAGTCTCCAGAGACTTTTCCTGCTCTTCGCGAAACTTCTTCCAATCCTCGCGGGGATTCACCTGCAACTGCGGCCCCAGCGGCAACTGCCGCGTGTCCGCGAAAGGAGAATCGGTGGCGGGCTGATCCACATAATGCGCCGAAAAATACCGGAACATTCCCCAGCACACCAAGCCTGTAATCGCCAGCGTAACGCCCATGGCCACGAGAAAATTGTAAACTCCGCCGGTATTGGCGTCGCGCGTTTCGTAGCCCGGCGAGTTTGCCGAATTGTTGTGCGGTTTATCCATGTTGTTCAGCCGCCTGCTGGATAATTTCTTCCATGCGCGGATCGTGAGCCGGCAGGAGCGGCATGCGCTGCAGCTGCCACAGAAAATATGCAAACCAGATGCAGCCCAGGCCCAGCGGAAGCGCCACGTCCATCCACGTCAGGCGAATGTTTCCTCCGCCGAATGCGGGCAAAACCATCCAGTACATATCCACCAGGCGCATCACCAGGACCAGCAGAGCCACGATGACCAGGGAGCGCGTCCTTCTCTTCACATGCCGGAACAGCAGCAGGAAAAACGGAAAGGCGAAATTCAGGATGATCAGCAGCATGGCGATGTGGCCCCAAACGCCTTCCATCCTGCGGATATACCAGGGAATTTCATCGCTAAGGTTGCCGCCCCAGATAATCAGAAATTGCGAAAACTCCATGTACGCCCAAAGCATCACGAAGGTCAGCAGGAAACTTCCCAGGTCCTGGAATTGCGCGGGCCTCACCACTTGCGATAGAGGCCTCTTGCCCGAGAGCCACACCAGCATGATGATCGTGAATGCCATGGCGGTCAGCGCCTGCCCTACCATGAACAGCAGCCCGTAGATCGTGGAGTACCAGCGCGGCTCCAGCGACATGACCCAGTCGATGCCCGCAAACGTCACCGTAAATCCGTACAGCACCAGCCCGATGCCGCTAAAGCCTTCGATGCGAATCCACAGGGCAATGCCCGCGCCGCCCGAGTCTTCCTGGCGCGACCACTTATTCAGGAAATGCGTGAGCATGAACCAGATGGCGAAATAGAAAATCATGCGGCCGATAAAAAATTGCGGGTTCAGATAGCCAAGCTTGGCCACAATGACCGGATCGGTCTGCCCGGGGCGCGACCAGCTGTAAAGCGTCTTCATGCCCACCAGAACAGGCAGCGCGGCGACCGCCATCAGCGGAAGCGTGCGGCTGCTGGCTTCCAGAATGCGCCGGATCACCAGCGCCCACCGCCCGCCGGTCAGGTGCTGCACCATCAGGAGCGCCGTGGATCCCAGCGTGATGCCAATCCAGAACAGAAACGCAATCAGGTAGGAATGAAAAAATTCCGCCTTGTCCGCGACACCGCCGGCAATGCAAACGGCCAGCAGCACAGCGCCCGCAAGGGCCAGCCGCATGGGCAGACCTTCCAACTTCAACGTCGATTCACCGGTTTCGATCATTTCGCCTGGCCCGTCAATTTTTCGCGCTCCGCTTCCGGCACATCGTCGATGGGCGCCTGCCGGCTGAGTTGCAAAGCCCTAATATAAGCGATGATGGCCCAGCGGTCGCGCGGCTGGAACGCGGTAGCCGTATGGGTACATCACGCCGAATCCGTTGGTGATCACGTCGAAAAAATGTCCCACGGGCGCCGTGCGCAGGCGGTCCTCGTGAAACGACGGCGGGCGCTTGAAACCGCGCTGCACGATCATGCCGTCGCCATCACCCGAAAATCCGTGGCAGGGCGTGCAGAAAATGTTGAATCGCTCGCGGCCGCGCTCCACCATTTCATTGGTCACGGGAACGGAAACGCTTCCGACGGCTGCCCATTCAACTTTCCGGTGAAGAGCAATTCCTGCGGGCCGGAAGTCAGTTCACCGCGCGGAAAAGTGCCCGCAACGGGCATGCGCGCGGATTGCCCGTCGCCAAAAAAATCGGTCGGATCATAGGGGTTGTAGCGCGGTTGCACGTGCATGTCCAGGCGGCATCCGGCGCACACGAATAGCAGGCCGACGGCGGCCAGCAACCAGCGGCCCGCGAAGCGGCTTTGCGAAATTGGCGCTAGAGTTCAATTTCAGACCACCTCGCGCGCGATGCAGCGTCTCCATAAATTTTCGCGTCGTCTCCACGATCGAACATGGGATCGCGCGCCTTGATGCACAGGAAAAACCGGTCGCGCGAAGCCAGCGCGAAGCGCGGCACATTAAACACCGGATGGTAGGGCGTGGGCAATCCGTTCATGGCCAGCATGCCGAATACAGCGGCGGCACGCGGCAAACAAGATGGTCATTTCAAACGTGATGGGAATGAACGCCGGCCAGCTATTCAGCGGGCGGCCGCCAACGTTGATGTGGATAACTGATCACAGCCGCGTAATACTGCATGAAAAACCCGGCGCATCCGCCCAGCATCCCGCGCAAGCAGCACCACCAGCGGCAGCCTGCGTGCGATGAAAGCCAACCGCTTCGGCAAGCCCTTCGATCGGGAACGGCGCAAAGGCGTCGATGCGGCGGTATCCGGCGTCGTGCGTGCGGTGCGCCGCCTCCAGCAATTGCTCGGGGGTCGCGAATTCCGCCATCAGTCCGTAAATGGTTTGCTCGTGCTTCATTGCGCCTTTGCCATGTGCGAAATATTAAATTCGGCGGACCTCATTATTCGGCCGCCTTCTTTTCGTCCTCTGCCACCAGCGTGCGCATTTCGAAAATCGAAATCAGCGGCAGGAAGCGGATGAACAGGAACACCAGAGCCAGGAACAGCCCGATGGTGCCGAAGAACGTGCAGAAGTCCCACCGCGTCGGGTAATACATGCCCCAGGCCGACGGCATGAAATCGCGGTGCAAGCTGGTGACCACGATCACAAACCGCTCCAGCCACATGCCCAGGTTCACGACCATGGCGATGGCGAACAGCGCGCCGACGTTGGCGCGCACTTTGCGGAACCACAGGAACTGCGGCGTCACGATGTTGCAGGCGATCAGCATCCAATAGATCGACGGCGTAGGGGCCGGTCATGCGGTTCAGGATCATGAAGCGTTCGTACTGGTCGCCGCTGTAATAACGCGCGAAAACGCTTCCATCATGTAGCCGTAGCCGACGATCAGCCCGGTGGCCAGCAGCACCTTGCCCATGTTGTCCAGGTGGCGCATGGTGATGAAATCTTCCAGGCGAAAGAGCTTGCGAACGGGAATGGAAAGCGTCAGCACCATGGCGAATCCGGCGTAAATCGCGCCGGCCACGAAATAGGGCGGGAAAATCGTGGCGTGCCATCCGGGCACGATGCCGAAGGCGAAATCGAAGCTCACGATGGTGTGCACGGAAAACACCAGCGGCGTCGCCAGGCCGGCCAGCAGCAACGAAGCCGTTTCGTGCCGGTCCCAGTGCACCGCCGAGCCGCGCCAGCCCATGGCCAGGAAGCCGTAGATGATCTTCGCAGGGCGATTTTTCGCGCGGTCGCGCAGCGTGGCCAGGTCCGGAAGCAGGCCGACGAACCAGAACAGCAGCGACACGGTGGCGTAGGTCGAAACCGCGAAGACATCCCAGACCAGCGGGCTGCGGAAATTCGGCCACATCTTCATCGTGTCGGGATACGGGAAGAGCCAATAGCCAAGCCACGGGCGGCCCATGTGGAGCAGCGGAAAAATTCCCGCGCAGGCGACGGCAAAGAGGGTCATGGCTTCGGCAAACCGGTTGATGGAGGTGCGCCATTGCTGGCGCAGCAAAAGCAAGATGGCGGAAATCAGCGTGCCGGCGTGCCCGATTCCGATCCACCAGACGAAATTGATGATCGCAAATCCCCATCCGACCGGAATCTGGATGCCCCAGATGCCAACGCCCAGCGACAAGGATGTAGGTGACCGACACCATGAGCAGCATGACCAGCGCAAAGGAAATCGGCGAAGCCGACAATCCACCACTTCGGCGTCTTGCGGCTCAGCACGATGGCGCTGATCTTGTCCGTGACGGAAGCAAAATCGTGTCCCGGCCCGAGGATCGGCACGGTCGCGATTTGTTCCGCGAGTTTGTCCTTCGGGCTATCTGCCATGTGTCATTCCGCTCTAGACGGCTAGACGTCTTTTCGATCTCCGGGTTCGGGTTGCGCAGCTTGGCCAGATACGTCGTTCTCGGCCGCGTATTCAGTTCTTCCAGCAATTTGTAATTTCGATTCTTGGCCTTCAGCTTGGATACAGCGCTATTCGGATCGTTGATGTTTCCGAACACGATGGCTTCCGACGGGCAGGATTGCTGGCAGGCGGTGACAATTTCGCCGTCCTTGACCGGGCGATCCTGCCTTCTCCGCGTCGATTTTCACCGCGTTGATTCGCTGCACGCAGTAAGAGCATTTTTCCATCACGCCGCGGCTGCGCACGCTGACATTGGGATTGCGCATCCCGAACAGGCTGGGCGTATCCCAATCCGAATAAAGCAAAAAGTTGAAGCGGCGCACTTTGTACGGGCAATTGTTCGAGCAGTAGCGAGTGCCCACGCAGCGGTTGTAGATCATTTCGTTCAAGCCTTCGGGGCTGTGCACCGTGGCGGCCACCGGGCAAACCACTTCGCAGGGCGCGTCTTCGCAGTGCATGCACATCACCGGCTCGTGTAGCGTTTTCGGATCGTCCACGCTGCCTTCGAAGTAGCGGTCGATGCGGATCCAGTGCATCTCGCGCCCGATCATCACTTCCCTCTTGCCCACCACCGCAATATTGTTTTCCGCCTGGCAGGCCACCACGCATCCGCCGCAACCCGTGCAGGCGTTCAGATCGACCGCCATGCCCCAGGCATTGCCGTCATATTTCACTTCGGGGTAGAGCGAGAGCGGATTCTCAACCGCTTCGGCCTGCGCAAACTTGGGATTCTTCAGGTATTCGTCGAGCGTCGCAACGCGCACCGGTTCGCGCCCTTCCATGTGCTGTGCGTCTGCGTGGCGGCCAGCGCCCAGCGTTCGCCCGTCTTTGCGAACTTCGAGGCCGGTCCCGATCCACGGCGTCGCGAGAGGACGAATCCATCCCGCGTCAAACCCAGCGCCAGTTCCGACGCGCCCGGACTCGCGTTCGCCCGTAACCCAAAAACGCAGTCACGCTTTCATCCGCGTGCCCGGGCATCACCCAGGCGGGAGCGACAATGGTCCGCCCCTTGATACTTCAGCTCGATGGCGTCTTCGCTCTTGATCCCCAGGCGCTCGGCCGTTTTCGGGCTCAGCATGGCCACGGCGTCCCAAGTGAGCTTGGTCAGCGGCTTGGGCAATTCCTGCAGCCAGCCGTTGTTGGCGAAGCGGCCGTCCCAGATGGTTGGGTCCGGGCGGAAAACAATTTCGAGTCCTTGCGCCGCGGCGTGCCGGAGCTTCCGCGCCAATTCCCGGCTTAAGCGAAACTTGCTTCGGCGGGAAAGCCGTGTCCGCCACAACTCCATCGCGCAGCGTCTTTTCCCAAAACGCATCGAAGCGGTCCACACTCGGGCGCTGCGACTGCCAATAATCGTGCACCATGATCGTGGCTGGACTTGGCGGCTTGCCCGTTCAGCAAGGCCAGGAAATCGACTTCCGATTTTCCGCCGTAGAGCGGAGCGATCAGCGGCTGAATCACCGATGCCGTGCCGTCAAAACCGCGCGCGTCTCCCCAGGATTCCAGTTCGTGCGCTTGCGGAATGTGCCAGTGGCACAGCGCCGATGTTTCGTCTTCATAAATACCCAAGCGCATGCTGAACGGCACCTTCGGCAGAATTGCTTTGAAGTCCAGATCTGCGGGCGCGTCATAAACCGGGTTGCAGCCCAAAATCAAAAGTGTCGTCACGCTTCCGGCGCGAATGTCCGCGGCCAATTGACCGATGGAATCCCATTGATTCGCGGGCGAGACGTCGATTGGCTGCGTGAAAAAGAGAGTCTTGCCCACATTGCCCAAAGCCTGATTGATGGCGTGAGCCAGCGCGTGCACCACGGGCGGTTGCTGATCTCCGACCACAACTAAAGTTGCGCCAGGATGCTGCTTCAGGTCGCGGGCAAGCGCGGAGATCCATCCGGCAGGAGCGCTAGGAGCGACGTCCGGGCCGGCAACGCCACTCACGCCAAGCTCATGCGCAAGGGCACGCGCAAATCCCTCGATATCGGAAGCCCTCATTCGCAAGCGATGATCGGCCATGCCGCCGGTGTTGGTCGGCGTGGATTCCACCGAGTACAGGCGATTCATCTTCGATTCGGTGCCTTCCACGCGGCGCTTCCTGGAAAATTCGCGCGCGTAGCGCAGGCATCCAGGCCCGCTGGTCAGGAAATCCGAATCCAGCGCTACAATCACGTCGGCCTGATCCAAGCGGTAAACCGTGTTCACAATATTCGCCGAAGGCAAGCTTTGCGCCTTCGCGCACGTTGTCGCGCGTCACCGATTCGTACTGCACCCACTTGGCGGACGGATACGCCTTCAAGAATGTGTCGATTTGGCTGCCAATGGTCGGCGAAGTAATGGCCGGCGTCAGCAGCCTTACGCCACCTCCGCCGCTTCCCTTTTCCGTTCCCAGCGCGGTGGACAACTCATCCTGAAACTCCGCCCAGCTTCCGATGCGCCCATCGTGAATTTCCGCTTGCGAGCGGTCCGGATCGTACAGCCCGAGGATGGAGGCCTGCGAAAATGCGTCGGTCGCGCCCAGGCTGCCCGGATGGTCCGGATTGCCTTCGATCTTTGTGGGCCGCGCCATGTGGCTCTCGACCAGAACGCCGGTGGCCACGCCGCCCAGTGTCACGGCGGTTGCATAGAACAGCGGCTTGCCGGGGATGATTTCTTCCGGCTGGCGCACGTAGGGAACAATTTTTTGCGTGGGAAGCTTGGTGCAGCCGGTCAGCCCGGCAAAGGCCGCGGAGGCCGCCATTACTTTCATTATGTCCCGGCGGTCGATTTTCGCTTCGGGATCGTTGGCTCCGTGCGGAAACTCATTTTCCTTGTGGTTGCGGAATTCCGGCGTATCGGCCAACTCGTCAAGCCCGCGCCAATACCGGGGTGTTTCTCCGGCGCTCGAAGCTTTGCGCAATGCGAAAAGTTCCACATCGGGCTGAGCTGCGTTTTTTCGATCGCTGTCCATGAATTCCCTGATCCCTTATTCTCGCGGGCGGAACGTACAGCCCGCGCCCACTAGCGGTGGCACGTCGTGCAGGTCGTCAGCTTCTGTACTTTATATTCGGTCATCAGCCGGCTGCCCAAAGCTTCCTGGTCCGAGGGCGGCGTGTAAAACGCGTTGAACACTTCGGATCGCGGGCGCAAAAACTTTTCCGGCGCATTGTGACATTCGAGACACCAGCGCATGTAAAGAGTATTTTCGCGCCAAGTGATGTTCATTTCTCCGACCGGGCCGTGGCAGGTGGTGCAGCCCACGCCCTTTGCAACATGGATGCTGTGATTGAAATAGACGAAGTCCGGAAGCGCGTTGACGCGCGTCCATTCGATCGGCTTGGAATCGCGGTAGCTCACGCGCACCGGCTCAAGCATTGCCGCGCTGGTCCAGATTTGCGAGTGGCAGGTCATGCAGGTCTGCGTCGGAGGCATTCCAGCCGAGGAAGATACTTCCACGGAAGTGTGGCAATAGCGGCAATCCAGCCCAAGTTCGCCCACATGGTGTTTGTGGCTGAAGGGAATGGGCTGCGGCCGCGCGGTGTGGACCTCGGTCACATAGGAGGTCTGGTTCACAACGTTTACGGCATATCCCAAAATAGCAATCAGGATGACCGCGCCATAGATGCTGACGCGAGCGATAGTGTTTGTACTGTGATGAAAAATCTGTGCCATACGTTCCGCCCTCGGCACACACGCCGAGGTGTACAGTCAGACGGTCCTAGCGCCTCTCTGTGGGCTGAAAATCCAGCCTCAATTTTCCGTTACAGCGGGAGCCGGCGCCTTCAACATTGAAGGAGGGGAATACATTCCGGCGGCACTGCCTGTTTCACTTCCATATATTCCGCCGGACGTTTGCACGGGTATTTCTAAAATACCTTTTATTAATTATTTCAATTTCACGCCGCCCGCGGCAAACACTATAACAGCATGGCAAAAATAATTTCAACCGTTCAGTTCACTTTGGCGTAACAAAAAAGCAACATTGTGTGACCTAGATCACAAAATCCGCCATTTGCCGTGTATTTCTGCAAAATAGTTCGGCGCTGGCTTAATTAAAAATTTTTAACCCGCTTCATACAGCGCCGCTTGAGACTCTCATTCAGGGACATTTGCGCTAGTTTCTCTTTCGCCCGCTTGTTCCCATGCCGATGTAACGTACATGGGCATGCAGGCATCCAAAGAAATACGGGACTTATTGGAAGAAGCATTCCGCACGTTGGAGTTTCCCTCGCGAATTCATTCGCGGTAAGATTCTCCGTATCTTCGAGGGCAAAAGAATGTGGATTGTTCGGATTGCGCTGAGGCGGCCGTACACGTTTATCGTCGCCGCGCTGATCATAGTATTGATGACGCCGATCGTGCTGCAGCGCACGCCCACGGACGTCTTTCCCAATATCGACATCCCCGTGGTGGCCGTGTGCTGGAACTATTCGGGATTGTCTCCTCAACTGATGGAAGACCGCATCGTTTCGCCGTACGAGCGCTTCCTGACCACCGTTGTGGACAACATCGAGCACACCGAGTCGCAAACCGTCGGGGGCCGCTCCATCATCAAGGTATTTTTTCAGCCCGGCGCGGACGTTCACGTGGGCGTTACGCAAATCACGGCTCTCTCCCAAACCATGATTCGGCAACTGCCTCCCGGCATTTCGCCGCCGCTCATCATCACCTATTCGGCGTCCAGCGTGCCCGTGCTGCAATTGGGCATGAAGGGCGAGGGGCTGTCCGAACAAGTGCTCTTCGACTTTGGAGCCAACCTGGTCCGCAACCAACTGGCGACCATTGCGGGGGCGGCAATTCCCTGGCCTTATGGCGGAAAGCAGCGCCAGGTCTCGGTGAACCTGGACATACCGGCGCTGCAATCCAAAGGTTTGTCGCCCACGGACGTGATCACCGCCATCTCCGCGCAGAACCTTGTGCTGCCTTCCGGCACGGTGAAAATGGGCTCGACCGAATTCAACGTGGAGATGAACGGATCGCCGGACACGCTTGCCGCACTGAATAATTTGCCGATCAAGACCAGCAACGGAGCCACGATCTACGTGAAGGATGTGGCCTACGTGAGCGACGGATTTTCGCCGCAGGTGAACATTGCGCGCATGGATGGACAGCGCGGCGTGCTCGTGGCCATCTATAAGAATGGCGCCACTTCCACTCTCAATGTGGTGTCCGACGTCTATAAGAAACTGCCCATCATCAAGAATCTGGTCCCGCCGCAAACTCAGATCACGCCTCTGTTCGATCAATCCGTTTTCGTGAGGGCGGCCATTCAGGGAGTGGTGCGCGAAGGCGTGGTCGCCGCCTGCCTAACCGCGCTGATGATTCTGCTGTTCCTGGGAAGCTGGCGCAGCACGCTGATCATCGCCGTTTCCATTCCGCTGTCGATTCTGATCTCCATCACCGTTTTGAGCATGCTGCATGAAACCATCAACCTCATGACGCTGGGCGGGCTGGCGCTGGCCGTGGGCATCCTGGTGGACGACGCCACGGTGGAAATCGAAAACATCAATCGCAACCTTGCACAGGGAAAACAGATTATTCAGGCCATTCTGGACGGCGCGCAGCAAATTGCCGTGCCCGCACTGGTGTCCACGCTTTCCATCTGCATCGTGTTCGTGCCCATGTTCTTCCTGACGGGCGTGGCCAAGTTTCTGTTCGTGCCGCTGGCGGAAGCGGTGGTCTTCGCCATGCTTGCCTCTTATGTCCTGTCACGAACCTTGGTTCCCACCCTGGCCATGTATCTCCTCAAGGAACATCACGGCGAGGAGCACGCCACGGGAACAGGTATCTTCTCGCGCGCTCAGCGCGGATTCACGCGAGGGTTCGACCGCATGCGCGACGGCTACCGCTCCTCGCTGGCCTTTTGCCTGGAGCGCGCCTGGCTCTTTGTGATTCTGTTTCTGGTATTTTGCCTGGCCTCGTTTTCAATGGCTCCCTTGCTGGGGCGGGACTTCTTCCCCAGCGTGGATGCCGGATTGATTCGCCTGCACATGCGCGCCAGGGCCGGGCAGCGCGTCGAGGAAACCGCACGCGAGGCCGACGGAGTGGACAACCTGATCCGGCGCGTCATTCCACCGGAGGACCTCGGCAACATCCTGGACAACATCGGCCTGTTCAACAGCACCGTGAATACTGCATACAGCAATTCCGGCGTGATTGGCGAATCCGATGCCGAAATTCTGATCGGCCTCAAACCCGATCGCAAGCAGAAGACCCTGCACTACGTGGACGAGTTGCGGGTGCAATTGGCCAGGGATTTCCCCGGCACGCAATTTTTCTTTCAGCCCGCGGATATGATCAGCCAGATTCTGAATTTCGGCGTGCCCGCTCCCATCGATGTCCAGCTGATCGGCCCCAACGAGAGGGCCAACTTTCAAATCGCCCAGCAAATCACCAACCGCATCCAGCATATTCCCGGCGCGGTGGACGTGCACGTCCAGCAATTGCGCTCCTTCCCGGCGATCTTCCTGAATGTTGACCGCACGCGCGTGCAGTCCGTGGGCCTGAGTCCGACCGATGTTGCCAACAGCGTTCTGCTTACGCTGAGTTCCAGCTCCACGGTCAGCCCATCCTTCTGGGTCAATCCGCTGAACGGCTATGAGTACAACGTTGCCGTGCAATCGCCGCAATACAAGATCGACTCCATGCAGTCGCTCAGCAATATCCCGATTTCCTCGCCCACGACCACGGCTCCGCAAATTCTTGGGAACATGGCGGGAATGAGCGTAAACGCCGAGCCGGCCCTGCTCAGTCAATATGACGCCCAGGCCATGATGAACGTGTACGCCTCCGTGGAGGGGCGCGACCTGGGCGGCGTGGACGCCGATATTCAAAAAGTTTTGGCGGACTTCAAGGACAAACTTCCTCGCGGCACGCAGCTGTTTCGACGCGGACAAGTCTCCACGATGACATCGTCCTTTGCCGGGCTAAGCGCCGGAGTGGCCCTGGCCATCGTCCTGGTTTATTTCCTGATCGTGATCAATTTTCAATCCTGGATCGATCCGCTTATTATTATTACGGCGCTGCCCGGCGCGCTGGCGGGCATCGTTTGGATTCTATTGCTCACGCATACCACGCTGAATGTGCCATCCTTAACCGGCATGATCATGTGCATGGGCGTTGCCACCGCCAATAGCATCCTGATGGTTTCCTTCGCGCGCGAGCAATTGAACGAGGGGCTCAATTCGACACAGGCTGCGGTTCAGGCAGGGTTTGTGCGCCTTCGCCCCGTGCTGATGACCGCCTTCGCCATGATCATCGGCATGGTTCCCTTGTCACTGGGACTTGGAGAAGGCGGCGAACAAAACGCGCCGCTGGGCAGGGCCGTGATTGGCGGGCTGATCATGGCCACCTTCGCAACTTTGTATTTCGTGCCTTGCGTGTTTTCCTTGGTTCACAAGGGGTATCGTCCGGCGGAGCGCGCCGCCGGCGCCGAGTACCTGGAAAACTAATTGTTGAGTTCAGAGTTTAGGGAGCAAACAGGGAATGTCTGAAAATCAGGGCCAGTTGCGGGACCAATCGAAATCCACAGGGGAGCCGGGCGGCGACCACAGAGGGGCGGGCGCGCTGCTGCGATGGTTTCTGATTGCATTTGTAATTTTTGCGATCCTGGGCATCTACGCGGTCTCACAACGCATGGGCGAACGAAAAGCCCTGGCGCAACAAACCGAACAAACGGCAATTCCCTACGTCTCTGTGATTCACGGAACACCCATCGATGCCGATTCCGAAATGGTGCTCCCGGGCACGCTTAAACCCTTTGTGGAATCCCCCATTTATGCGCGCACCAGCGGCTATCTGAAGAAGTGGTACAAGGACATCGGCAGCCATGTGGCCAAGGGCGATATTCTTGCCGAGATCGATACGCCGGAGATTGACCAGCAACTGGCGCAGGCTCGCGCCGACCTGGTAACGGCGCAGGCCAATCTGAGCTTGTCCACACTGACAGCTGCGCGCTATCAGGATTTGATCAAGACCGATTCCGTCTCCCGGCAAGACCTGGACAACGCCAATGGTGACCTGGCCGCCAGAAAAGCCATGGTGCAATCAGCCGACGCCAACGTGAAGCGCCTGGAAGAAATGGAATCGTTCAAGCGGGTCTACGCTCCCTTCTCGGGAATCGTTACGCAGCGGAATGTGGACCCTGGCACGCTCATCAATGCCGGAAACGGCGGCACGGCCACCAAGGAAATGTTCGATCTGGCGCAGATCGATCCCATACGCGTCTTCGTGGCCGTGCCGCAATCCTACTCTCCTTCCATCCGCATCGGTTTGAAGGCCTGCCTCTCGCTCACGGAACTGGCGCAGCGAAATTTCTGCGGGCAGGTGGTGCGCACCGCGAACTCCATCGACCCAAACACGCGAACTCTATTGACGGAAGTGGACGTTCCGAACCCCGCGGGAACTCTCTTGCCGGGATCCTACGCGGAAGTTCATTTTGACGTGAAGGTCACCGCGCAGCGGCTTTCCCTGCCGGTGAACGCAATCTTGTTTCGCCCGGATGGAACCATGGCCGCCGTCGTCGGAGCCAATGGCCGTATCAATCTGAAGAAAATCACCGTCGGACGCGACTTCGGAAACTCGCTGGAAGTGCTGCAAGGGATCGATGCAGCGGACCGCATTGTCATCAACCCGCCGGACGCGCTGGAACAAGACGAACAGGTCAACGTCGCCGCGGAGAATGCCTCGGGGACATCATCAGGCTCCAAGACTTCCCTTCCCGCCAAACAATAGCCCGTATTTCGCACGTGCACCCAGGGTCATATGTGGCATAGGCTTCAGCCTGTGGGGGTTAGGCCTTGCAAGAACTCGCCCCGCACAGGCTGAAGCCTATGCCACGCAAAGCGCGTATCGCGCCTTTTATGATTTGAAACGAGGCACCAGTTGCAATGCGTTCTCGTGCTGAATTTTTCGCAGGTCGGCCGACGAAATCTTAAATTGATTCATGGCCGTGGCGATTTTTTCAATCGTCCAGAATGGAATATCCGAACCGAACAGGATGTGCTCCTTGGGAATCACATCGAACACGGCCGTCATGGCCGTGGAACTGACCGCCACGCTGGCGATATCGTAGTAGAGTTTTTTCAGTTCAGCTTCGAACCCGTTGGGAATGGTGGCCGCGCGCTCCTCCGGCGTTAGGGCTCCCCCGGACAGGCGCGACAGCAGCATGAGAATCGTTCCGCCGCCGTGCGAAAAAATGAAACGGATATTGGGACAGCGCCGGAGCGTGCCGCTGTAGATCAGATCGGTAATCGTTCGCGTGGTGTCCGTCGGAAACTCGATGGAGGTGATATTCACGCGCGGAATGGGATCGCCGCAGCAGGTCACCGTGGGATGAACGAAGACCACGGCCTTGCGGCGATTCAGCTCATCCATGACCGGCGCATAATTGGGATGGCCCAGCAATTTTCCATTTTCGTAGCTGGACAGCAGTCCGATCCCATCCAGTTTTAACACGTCGAAAATATATTCGATCTCGCGCAGACTGCCTTCCGTATCCGGCAGCGGGATCGCGCCCCACATCCCGAATCGCCCGGGATAATCCTTGGCGAGTTGCGCGCCGTATTCGTTCACGCCGCGCGCGTTCCTGCGCCCCTCCTCATTGTTTCCAAACCATACGCCGGGACTCGATATGGAAGCGATGGCCGTGGCCACGCCATTCTGATCCATCTGATCGAGCGAGTAGCGCGGCGTCCAGTTCGTATATAGAGAACTGGGAACAGCCGGGGCGTCGTCCACAATGCGCTTCAAGTTGTTGGCCGTATGCTTGGGCGGATAGATGTGGTGATGCGTGTCGATGATGCGCGGCCCGCCGCCAACAGTTTGCGCAAAAGATCGCGGAGACGCGGCCAAGCCAACTCCGGCCGCGGACAGCATGGCAAGCACTTTGCGCCGCGAAAACGATTGCACCTCCGGCCGGATATCGGCAATCCCCTTCTCCGCGAAAGCCGTTTCCTTTTTCAATGTTTTTCCTTTCCGGATTGCAGCGTCCGGTCCGAGCGAGGCGCGGACGTTTTAATTTTTTGGAAGCAGTTCCGTTGGAACGTACGTCCGAGCCGCCCCCTTGTCAAGAATCTTTTCCCGCAATTTTAAGCATTGGCTTAATTCGCTTTTCTCATGCGCGAACATTCCGACAAATGCGTTTCGTGGCGCGGGCTTCAGCCTGCGGGGTTTAGGCTCTGCAAGGACCAAAACCCGCAGGCTGAACAGTCTGCGGGAAAACTCGCACCGTGTCATTCCGAAGGGCGGGGTTTGCCCGAGGAATCTGCTGTTTCTTGGAAGCCGAGAAGAAAAACAGATCCCTCGCTTCGCTCGGGATGACAAACAGTACTTTTTCCGCAACCTGTGAAGCCCGCGCCACGTGACGCCGTAACACTTTCTTGTGTTTTCCAGGAATCGCGGAATTACATCAGAAGCCGCGAAGGCCGGCCGGGTTCAATTCGATAGGAGCGATTGGTATGAGGTGTGCAGGAGACTACATCCAATAATTAGCCGTTGGGCGGTGTTACCCGCCCAACGGTTTAGAGCGCGCTGCGGGAAACTGCTAAATCCTGCCGATTGCTCAGCCGGCGGCTTCCGCGGACGACTTGGCCGGCGCTTCCGCAGCGCCGCCTAGGGACTTGGCCGTGATTTCCAGTCCATTCTTGTTCATGTCAAATCGCTGCTTGCGGTCCAGGCTCTTGACGAAATCGCGCGTGGCCTTGGCCACCCCGCCCGGAAGGCTCGACGCGTCCACTTTCACGGTCAACTCCACGGTTTCCTCATTGCGATCGCGGTAGCGAAATTGCACTTCAAAGGATTTCATGTTTCCTGCCTCCGTATTATGAATTTGAAAAAATATTCGTGCGCATTTTCCACACCGAGTTCAGGCAATCGCGCTGCTGTCTTCCTTCAAACCTTACTTCCGGCGGCGCTTGCGGCCGGCGGCTTTCTTCTTGGGCTCCTTCGATTTCAGGGCCTTGATCTGCGCTTTGAGCGAATCGTTTTCTTTCACCAAAGCGTCGCGGGCGGCGGTCACGGTTTCCAGATTGTTTCCCATTTCGCCGTTCTGCTTCTGCAGATCCGCAACTTGAGCCTTCAACTGCTCGTTCTCTTGCAGGGTTTTCGTGTCCTTGCAGGCGGACAGGCACATACTCAGTCCTATCGCCACAACAAGGCTCGCCAAAGTGCTTTTGCGCGTCATGCGCCTTCCTTCCATCGCTAGAATTTGTACTGCAATTGGAGCAACCAATAGCGGGTGAGGTGGGGAGACTCCGCCGACAACCTAAGCAGCGTACTGGAGATTTAAGCCTTGCGCAAGTCCAAGGACGATTTTCTTTTTTCAATCACGCGGGGAACACTCAAGAACGCCGATAATTGCGAAGTGGTTCAGAGCGAGGAGCATATATCCTTGGCGCCGGCCAATTTTCTTTAGATCGGCTCTCTACATTACGAACGATACGTAGATGAGCTGCCCATACCGCTCAATCCAAAGGACTACGGAGTCGCCCGGGGCGAGCTTAGCCAGGCCATCGCGCAGTTCGGCCATGCTGGTCATGGTGCTGCCGTTCAAGCCGTGGATCACGTCCCCAGTTTGCAGGGGAACCTCTCCGGACCCGGCGCCCAAGGTTTTGGCCGCCACGATAATGCCGCTAGGAATTCTCAAATCGGGCAAGGAGTGTGCAATGTCAGGGTTCAGCTCAATTCCGATAATGGCCAGGTGCGGCACCAGATTCTTTACCGGATCGACTGTGTCGATCAGGCTGTCCACCTTGTGGGGCCGCTCCGCAAGAGAAATGTCCAATTGCAGGTGGGACGAGCCTCGCAGGACGTCGAATTTCACATGTTCGCCGCTGCCGTGCATGTACAGGCTCTGGCCAAGCATGGGCAGGCTTCCTGTGGAGGTGCCATCCACGCCAACGATGATGTCTTGAATTCGCAGGCCCGCCCGGTCCGCAGGCCCTCCGGACACGACGTCGGAGACAATCACCCCGAAATCCCGTTGCAGGCGCAATCCGGCAGCCAATTCCGGCGTGATGGTTTGCAGGATGGCTCCAATTTCGGGTTCGTGGATGTGGCCGTACTTCAAAAGCTGCGGATAGGCATAGGCCACGACGCCTGCGGGGATGGCAAAGCCGAGCCCCTGATTGCCACCCGAGTTGGACAAGATGAAGGTGTTGATTCCTACAAGCTCGCCGTCCGCGTTCACCAGCGGCCCGCCGCTATTGCCGGGATTGATGGGCGTGTCGGTTTGCACGTAGACGCGCGGGCTGTCCGGATCGGGCTGCCGCGCCACCGCGCTCACAACGCCCATGGTTACGCTGTTTCGCAGCCCCTCGGGGCTTCCGAATGCAAAGACCATTTCGCCCTGCCTCGGCAGAACATTCTGGCGAATCGGGATGGCGGGCAATTTGTGCTCTTCAATCTTGATCACTGCCAGATCGAGCTGGCCAGCGACGCCAATGATCCGCGCGTCGTACGTATGCTCGCGGGTGACCTGCGGCGAATCCGGCGTTTTCGGTGCGGCCGAGGGAGGAGGCACGATCACCTGAATCTTCACAGCGCCCTTCACCACATGCGCATTGGTCACGATGTAGCCATCGGGATCGACAATCACTCCCGAGCCAATCGAGCGCTGTTTGCCGATCACCACGCTGGCCTGGCCCTGCCCCTCGTCTTCCATCGAGCCGTACCCAGAGACGAGGATTTGAACCACGCTGGGCGAAACGCGCTGCACCAGCGCCTCCACGGAATCGTTTAGCTGGTGCAAAGCATCGGGAACACGCGAGGACGTAGCAGTCTGTGCCTGCGTTCGAGGCGCCAGGAACGCGCCCGCGGCGATCAAAGCCGTGGCTATCCACAGATTGCGATTGGTCAGCTTCCTGCCTGTCTTAATTGAGGTTTTCATGGTCTTTAATAATTAGACGCTAATTCGCCCCTTCCGGATACGAACATTTTTGCCATAACTTCAAGAAGCCTCTCTTCTGATGCAAAAGCGATGGGATCGCACTGGGGTTGACCAATTCCCTTCCTATCCGGTTTAAGCTCTTGGATGAAGATTTTGATCCAGTTACACTCGTTTATCATCTCTGGAGGTCAAACATGAAGCGCTTCCTTCTTGCAGTGGCCATTTGCCTGGCAATTGGCTCAAACGCCTTCGCCCAAAGCGGCGACCCCAGCGCTCAAGCTTCCAAAGAGGACATTCAGAAATATCTGGACACCATGCATTCGCATGACTCTATGCAGAACATGCTCGCCGCCATGGCCAAGCCCATGCACCAGATGATTCACGATCAATTCGTCAAGGATCAGGACAAGCTTCCCCCGGATTTTGAAGCGCGAATGAACAAGATGTTGGACGACCAGCTTAAGGATTTGCCGATTGATGAGTTGATGCAGGCCATGGTGCCAACCTATCAAAAGCATTTCACCAAAGGCGACATCGACGCCCTCGTGGCATTTTATTCCACACCAACCGGGCAAAAGCTGTTGAAAGAGATGCCCGCGATAATGGCAGAGTCCATGCAGGTGATCATGCCCATCATGCGCAAGCACATGGACGCAATGAACCAGCGCATGCAGCAAGAGGTCGCCCAAATGTTAAAGAATTCACAGAAGAAACCCGCGCAATCCCCACCCGCCAATTAGATTCGGAAATCGGTTCTACATTTTGATCGCTCCCAGACTGGATCGTACTAGTTGTTCCTCACTATATTTTCCATTCTTGCCGGAGTGGAACAAATCACCTGCAACCTGATATTTTCATAAGCCCAGCGCGTAGAATAAGAAGCAGAAGGACAAAACCATGAATCCACGAAAACTCTTCCCTGTTGCTTTGATCGCCTTCCTGTCTCTCATGCTTGCGGGCAGCGCGGCCAGGCTGGGCGCGCGGCAAGCGGCGCAACAAAAGCAAACGCAAAAATCCGGCGACAGCTCCGGGCAGAACCAATCAATGCCGGGGATGGATGACGGCATGGGCGGCATGGACATGGATCACGACATGCCCGGCATGAAAATGGGACAGGGCGCGGACGAGAAAGATCCGCAGACCGAACACGGCGCCATGGATGCCATGAGCCACATGCACCATCATCAGATGGGCCCGCACATGTACATGACCAAGCTGCGCACCGCGACGCCGCAGGATTGGGCCAAGGCCGACGAGATCGCCAAAGAGCTGCGCGAATCCATCGAGAAGTACAAGGATTACCGCGTCGCGCTCGCCGACGGATTTCACATTTTCATGCCCAACCTTCCGCAATCGGAATATCACTTCACCAACTACTACAACGGATTCCTGGAATCCTTCAGCTTCGATCCCACGCGGCCCACTTCCCTGCTGTACAAGAAGACGAAAACCGGCTACGACCTGATCGGCGCGATGTACACCATGCCCAAGCGCGTGTCCGAAGAACAATTGAACGAGCGCGTCCCGCTGGGCGTGGCGCAGTGGCACCTGCACACCAACCTCTGCATGCCCCCCAAGGAGCAGCGCGGCCACGCCGATCTCACGAAGTTCGGCTTGACAGGTTCGATCCTCACCAAGGAAGCCTGCAGCGAAGCCGGCGGAACGTTCTACCCCGTGATTTTCGGCTGGATGGTGCACGTTTATCCGTTCGAGAATTCGCGCGAAAAAATCTGGGCGCAGTAGCGGCTCGGATACCTTCCGTCTTCCTTGAGGCGCAAATCCGAGGCATAACCCAGGGGTGTCCGCAAAGGGCGCATTAGACCACTTTTATAGTGAAGCGCTCTGATTTTTTGCCGATATGGCTTGATATGAGCGGTCTGATCGGGCATAGGCTGGAGCCAAGGACAGCCATTATGGCAAGAGCCGAAGTGCTCTGGGAAGATCAACCCGGAACTTGGCGAGGCGCTGCGGCAAGGATCGAAGACACGTCGCGATCTGGAGCGTGTATTCGGGTCTCCGTGCCAATCAGCGTTGGAGCAAAACTCAAAATCAACTGGCACAAGGAGCAATTCTCGGGGATTACCAAGTACTGCCGCCGCGACGGAGGGGATTACGTTCTAGGCGTCCAGCGAGAGACCTCTGAAAACGAGGCACGCACAATGGTGTTACTTCACCATGCGACAACTAGCCTTCCAATGCCCTCGCCCAGCGATATCCGGGACGCGCCGGCACGGCTAGAAAAGAATGTGCAGGAATTACCTAAAACCACTCTCGATCCTGGACCTGCACCAATTGCAGCCAAAACCGTCGCTTCCCCAGTGGCCCCGCAAGCAGTGCCTAATGTGGCCAATGAGAGCGCGGCGGCGAATAAAAGCAAACGTGTGGGGGATCCCAGCCCCAAGCGCTCACAAGAGTCAGACACGCATCGGCAAAATGAACTACTTGCGCAAGAGCCTTCACAAGGTCAAGAGAGGACAATCGTGCTAAATAAATTACTGAATTTCGGTTCCGGACGCCAACCGCGGAATGCCCACGATGGAAATAGTGACAATGCGAAAGCACAGGCAAATCACACCGATGCTAAAACCACTCGAGAGAATCAAACCAGCACGAACACCAGGGCATCGAGTCTGCCACCCAACCAAGGCAATCTGCTCGCGCTGCCAGATATTTACCTCGCGGTCGGGATCATGAGTTCACGGCACGGCTACAACATCGACACGCTCTCGACAATGCTCGACAGCGACCACATGCGAGGAATGACGAACGACGTTAAGAGGGCCTCCGTTCTGATGGCCCTCGAAGCCGCAAGCATTCCGCCTGACGCACTGGTGCGGGACGGCGAGAAACGCCTGGACGCTCTCAATGCCTATGAAGAGAACGAGCGCAAACGTTTCGAGGAATTCGAAGCGCAGAAGTCTCAGGAAAGCACACAGATTCAGTTGGAGATCGAGCGCATGACCGCGCATTGCCTCGAACGCATCAAGAATAATCTGGGCGAGGTGACTTTGGCCAAAGACGCATTCCTCAAGTGGCAGACCACAAAGCAAAAGGAAGCCCAGCGAATATCCGATGCGGTCGCGCTCATTTCGAAACCTCCCGCTGCCGAACAGCCGCGCGATTCGGAACCCGCGCTTCAGACGGTCGGCGCTGATTCGAAACCGTGAAAACCGCCCCCTTGAGTTGAACGAGGGGAATGGTCGGGCAGGTGCCTGCATGCGCCCGTGTCATTCATCGTTCACTCATCTTGTTGTCACCAAACATTTACATTGTGTGCGTATAATAGGGCCTCGGGAGACTTACGTGACTTCGGACAAATTGTCAGCGGTCGAGCAGCCGCCCGCCGTGCCCTTGCAGCCAACTGAGAAAACTTCCCAGCACCTTGAACCTTCCCGGAAATATCCTGGCGCCCTGATCGTCGTGGAAGGCATCGATGGCTCTGGTAAGAGCACGCAACTCTATCTCTTGAAGCGCTGGCTGGAGATCAACGGCTACCGCCTTCATTTCACGGAGTGGAACTCCTCGCCTCTGGTGAAGTCTGCCACTCGGCGAGGAAAGCAGCGAAGGCTGCTGACTCCCACCACGTTTTCCCTGCTGCATGCCGCGGATTTCGCCGATCGTTGCGAACGGCAGATCATGCCGCTGCTGCACAGTGGATACCTGGTCCTTGCGGACCGCTACATCTATACGGCGTTTGCGCGCGACGTGGCGCGAAATTGCTCTCCGCGCTGGCTGCGCAATCTCTATCGCTTTGCTCCGGTTCCCGATATCACCTTCTACTTCCGCGCGCCGCTCGATGTGGCCGTGAAGCGAATCATGAGCGGCCGCCCCAAGCTGAAATATTACGAAGCGGGTATGGACCTGAACCTTTCCCTGGACCGCGCCGAAAGTTTCCGAATTTTCCAGGGACGCATCCTGGCGCAATACGACGAAATGGTTGAATCCGATAAATTCGTGGTGATGGACGGCACGCTGGCGGTGAACTCGCTGCAAAAGCAGATGCGCAAGATGGTGAAAGACCGCATCGACCTGGCGCGATTCGCACCCAAGAAAACCACGCGGAGGGCCCTGTGAAACCCAGCCGGAAAAACAGCGCCTCGAAAAAAAGCCTCCTGCACTCGGGCGCTTCCCCGCGCAATTACGGCCTGTCTCTGCCCGGCGTGAACGACGAGGAATTCGGCGGCTCCCTCATCGTCATTGAAGGAATGGACGGCTCGGGCCGCTCCACTCAGATTTCCCTGCTCACGGAATGGCTGGAATCCGAAGGCTTTGCGGTCGAAACCATGGGCCTGCGCCGCTCGGGCCTGGTGGCAAAAGATATCGACGCGCTCATGGCCGAAAACACCATTACGCGCATGACGCTTACGCTGATGTACGCCACCGACTTTTACGACCAGCTCGAGCACCGCATTATCCCGGCGCTGCGTTCCGATTTTGTTGTGCTTGCGGACCGATACTTTTATACTTTGATTGCCCGAGCGGTGGCGCGCGGCATCGAGCGCGACTACCTGAACGGCTTATACGAAATGGCGGTTCGTCCCGATCTCACGTTCTGGCTCAATGTGCGCCCCGAAGTGGCGTTCGAGCGCGAGTTTCGCAAATCGCATGCCATCAGCTATTGGGAGTCCGGGCGGGACCTTTCTCTTTCGGACGACTTGTATCAGTCCTTCATTCTGTATCAAGCAAAAATCAAAAAAGAATTTGAATCGCTTTCCGAGCGCCATGGTTTTCTGGCCATGGACGGCGAAGCAAGCGTGGTCTCCATCAACAATGACTTGCGGAAGCGCATTGCCGCCCACCTCGGCATTCAGCGCACGCACTACCGGCCATCCTCCGCGCTGGCCCCGCTGTGGCGCTGAACCTTCGCAAACCCATATATCTCGCGGCGATCGACGCCGGTTCCAACGCGTTTCGCCTGATGATCGCGCGCATTCGCTCCTCCGATGACTGGGAAATTGTGGAATCCCTGCGCGCGCCGGTGCGCCTGGGCCATTCGGTATTTACCACCGGGCAGTTCGATCGCCGAACGCTGCGTGAAGCCGCCGACGCCTTCCGCGAATTCCGGTACATCATGGACGCGCGCGGCGTCAGCGCCTATCGTGCGGTAACCACCAGCGCGGCGCGCGAAGCACGCAACCGCCACGTTTTGATCGAGCGCGTTCGCCACGCCGCCAAAATCGAATTGGAAGTAATTTCCGGCGACGAAGAGGCCCGGCTGGTGCGAGTCGCGGTGCTGCGCGCGCTTCGCGATCTGGATCCGCCCCGATTCATCCTGGACCTGGGCGGAGGCAGCCTGGAGATCAATGTCCTGCGTCACGGCACACTGCAGGAAAGTATTGGCCTGCCTCTCGGAACCGTTCGGTTGATGGAAGAGTTTCAGGCGCAGGGCGCAATCCACGAAGACGCCGCGAACAGGATTCGCCTGCACGTGTTGTCCGTCCTGGATAGCGCGCTGGCCAGCCGTCCGCGCCTTTTCGGCGCGCATACCGTAGCATGCGGCGGCAACGCGGAAACTCTTGCCGCGCTGGCCGCAGGCCCGAGAGTCGGCGGTTTCACTACCCTGAATATCCGAACGCTGCGCGACCGGCTCTGGCAGATCCTGCGGCTCAATGTGGAACAGCGCATGAAATTGTATTCCGTGCGGCGAGACCGTGCGGAGGTGATGGGCGTTGCAGCCCTCGTTCTGGCCACCGTGGCGAACTGGTTGCGCGTGCGTCAGATGATCACTCCGCAAGTTGGCGTGCGCGAAGGCCTGCTATACGAGTTGTCCGCCGCGCAAATGGAATCGCCGAAGCCCAGCGACGAGCAGCGCAACCGCTGGCAAGTGATGATTGCCGGCGCGGAGTCTTTCGCGGGCCGCGTGCGCTGCGATTTAAAGCACGCCGAACAGGTGCAGGCGCTCGCTCTGCAACTCTTCGACCAACTCTGGCTGTACCATCATTTCGATTTCGAGGCGCGGGCCATTCTTGCATCGGCCGCCATGCTGCACGATTGCGGCGTGCTCATCAATCGCAAGAGCCATCACCGCCACGGCGAATATCTCATTCACAACGCAAAAATTCCTGGGCTGGACGGCTGGGAGAAAAACATGACCGCCTGCCTGGTGCGCTATCACAACAAGAAATCCGAGCCCAGCGTGGCGCACCCCGCGTTCGCCACACTCAACCGGGAACAAAGAAAGATTGCCCGCGTGCTGGCTGGAATGTTGCGCCTGGCCGAAGCCCTTGAAAGCGATCACAAACAGGCGATTTCCAAGATCAACGTGGAAGGCGGGCCGCGCGACGTCCGCATTCATGTGGAAATGCGCAACGGTTCGAGGCTGAATCTCAGCGGCATCAAGAGGAAAGCCCGGCTTCTGGAACGGGAATTGAAATTGCTCCTGTCGTTTCAGCGAGTCATGGTCATCGAGAAAAAGAGGGTTGCATAATGATGCATGTCTATTTGATCCGCCACGGCATCGCCGTGGACCGCGAAGATCCCAATTGCCCGCCGGATACCGAGCGACCACTCACTCCCAAGGGAATGAAACGCACGCACGCGGCTGCGCTCGGCCTGCGCGCGCTGGACGTAAAACCAAATGCCGTGCTGACCAGCCCATGGTTGCGAGCCGCGCAAACCGCTGAAATCTTTTGCGAAACGATTGGCTATCCTGCCAAGAAAATTATTCGCACGGACACCTTGAAAGGCACCAGCTCTCCCTCCGAAATATTGCGCGAACTGCAATCGATGCGCGCCAGAGTCGTGCTCTGCTTCGGCCACGAACCGCATCTGCATCTGGTGATCGGCCACGTCCTGCACACCAACGCGGAAATCACGGAACTCAAAAAAGCGGGCATCGCGCTCTTGGAATTGGAGCACATCGCGCCGCCTCAAGGAAGATTGCTGGCCCTCTACCCTCCGAGCACGCTGCGCCTGCTGGCAAAGTAATTCACGCTGAAGAGGCCGCCGAGGAACTCACAACTGTTTGTCATTCCGAGAGAAGCGAGGAATCTCTCCTTCTTGTTGCGAGCCTAAATCAAAGAGAGATTCCTCGCTTCTCTCGGAATGACAAAAGGAAGAATTTTTCGTGTCGTGGAAAACATTCTTCCGGGCACAGTTAGACTTCTTCCCAGCGGAAACAGGTGCGAAGGTGATCGTTCACCATGCCTGTGGCTTGCATGAACGCGTAGCAAATGGTTGAGCCGACGAAACGGAAGCCGCGCTTTTTCAAAGCCTTGCTCATGGCGTCGGATTCCGTGGTTTGTGCGGGCACGTCTTTGGGGCCGCGCCGCGCGTGTCGAAGGGTTTTCCCGCCGGTAAATTGCCAGATGTAAGCGTCGAAGCTGCCGAATTCGCGTTGCGTTTCGAGGAACGCCTGCGCGTTGGAAATGGTGGAGGAAATTTTCAGGCGATTTCGAATGATGCCTGGATCGGCAAGCAGCGCGCGCACTTTGGCGGCGTCGTACTGGGCAATCTTCGCAGCGTCAAAGCCATGCAAGACTCCGCGATAGCGCTCGCGCTTGCGCAGGACCGTTTCCCAGCTCAAGCCCGCCTGTGCGCCTTCGAGGATCAGGAATTCGAACAGGCGTCGGTCGTCGTGCACGGGCACGCCCCACTCTTCATCGTGGTAGCGCGCCAGGATGCCGCTTTGCGCCCAATGACAGCTGCGCCGGGACGCTTGCTGCGTCCCGGCGCTATTTCGGTCAGGCATGATGCGACTAAACGATGTGACGCAGAATTGCTTTTTCGATGGCGTCGCGAGGCACCGCGCCAACCACCTGCTCGGCAACCTGCCCGCCCTTGAAAATCAGCAGGGTTGGGATGCCGCGGATGTTGAACTGCCCGGCGGAATTGGTATTTTCGTCCACGTTCAATTTCACAATCTTGATCTTTCCCTTGTACGCGGTAGCCACTTCCGCCACCGTCGGAGCCAGCATCAGGCATGGCCTGCACCACTCCGCCCAGAAATCGACCATCACGGGCTGAGTCTTGCTCGCCTCGATGACTTCTGCCTGAAACGTGCTGTCCGTTACGCTGTTAACATTATCTGCCATGAGAACCCTTTCCTATGGAAACTGCCGTGAACATTTTAGCCGATTTTGCCGTCGGAAGATTGGATGAAGTTGCAATCTTTTGGATTCCGGATTTTGCGGCCGCCTCGTACACCTTTGCATACTCCCTGGCCGAGGCTTGCCACGAGAAATCCCGGGCCATGCCGTTCATTTGAATGCTCCGCCAGACCGCCGGTTCGTTGCGATATATGGACAATGCGCGATGAATCGCATCGAGCAGCGCAGAACCATCATACGCCTTAAACTTGAATCCCGTGCCACGGCCCGTTGCCGGATCGAAGGCATCGATGGTGTCGTCCAGCCCGCCGGTTGCGCGAACCACGGGGACTGTACCGTACTTCAAACTGTAAATTTGATTGAGGCCGCAGGGCTCGTAACGCGATGGCATCAGGAAAATATCCGCGCCGGCCTCAACCTTGTGCGCAAGGATGTTGTCATAGGCCACTTTCACGCTGAATTTTCCGGGGTAGGCCTTGGCCAGATCGCGCAGCAGTTTTTCGTATCGCGGTTCACCCGCGCCGAGAGCCGTGATTGCGATATCCTCGGCCAGCAATTCAGGCGCAATCTGTTCGATCAGGTCAAAACCCTTTTGGCCGGCAAATCGCGAGACAATGCCGATCAGCGGTTTTTTCAGGGCTGTGGCTGGCAGGCCGAAAACTTGCAGGAGATCTTTCTTGCACAGCAGTTTTCCGGACAAATCCTTGGGAGAATAACGCGAGGCGATGACTTTGTCGCGCTCAGGGCTCCACGCCGCGTAGTCCACTCCGTTCAAAATTCCAGTGAGGCGGTCCGCGCGATTGCGCACCACGCCTTCAAGACCGTGGCCATACTCAGCGGTCTTTATTTCCTCGGCGTATTTGGGGCTTACCGTGGTCAGATAGTCGGAATAGATCAGCGCGCCCTTCAGGAAATTGACTCGCCCGTAAAATTCCATGGCGTCAATCGTGAACAAACTTTCCGGCAGACCGATCTTCTCCATCGTCTCGCTCGGAAATGCTCCGTGATAGCCCATATTGTGAATGGTGAACACCACGGGCAATTTCCGCACGGCACTGTCTTCCGAGTAGCGCGTGCGCAGGAGAACCGGCACCAGACCCGCCTGCCAGTCATGGCAATGAATCACCTCGGGCATCCAAACCTGCTTGCAGAATTCGATGGCCGCGCCGCAAAACTCCGCGTAACGCTCGGCGTTGTCCGGATAATCTTTTCCGGCCACGCCATACAATTGGTCGCGATCGAAATATTCAGCGTCGTCCACAAAATAGTAGCGGACTCCATGAAGCGTTCCGCCCTCGGCAATCGCGGGAAAACGCAGTTGGGCGCCCATGGGCACCGTGAGACTTGGGACAGTGACCGCAACCGTTTTCGTTTTGCGGTAGCGCGGAAGCAGGACGGTCACTTCATGCCCAAGCGCCACCAGCGCCTTGGGCAGCGCTTCGATGATGTCGGCAAGCCCGCCAGTCTTTGAGTATGGGAGCCCTTCCGGGGCAACAAATAGTATTTTCATGGCCAATTCGCGGATTCCAAGCTACTGAAACACGATGCACCCGTCAAGGAGCGTGGGCCCCTCTTAATGCTCAGCCCACAGAATACTTGAATTGCACGCGGCAAGATTGACAGAGCGCACAACTGTGCCTCCTCTTGGTACACTTCCCTGCCATGTCACCCGAGAAGCTTGGACAACATTTTCTTGCCGATGCCGATTGGCAGGAGCGCATTGAGGACGAAATTCGCATTGATGATGGAGTGTGGGTGGAAATCGGGGCGGGACACGGAGAAATGACCACGCGCCTGGCGCAACGCGCGCGGAAACTTTTCGCCATCGAGCTTGACCTGGTGCTTGCCAGGCGGTTGCGCAATATCCTGGCGCGTTACAAAAATGTGGAAGTCGTGCAAAGCGATGTGTTGGCCGTCGATTTTGCGAAGCTCACCGGCGGCGATCGTTTTTCCGTATACGGAAACTTGCCTTATTACATCACTTCGCCCATTTTGCATCGCCTGTTCGAGCACGCCGAGCGCATCGCGGCAATCCATATTGTGATTCAGTATGAGGTCGCGGTGAGAATTGTGGCTCAGCCGGGGCGGCGCGATTATGGGTATCTCTCGGTTGTTTCGCAATGGTTTGGCCAGCCGGAAATTGTGTTCCAGATCCCGCCTGAGGCCTTCAGTCCCCCGCCAAAGGTGGATTCCGCACTGGTAAGCTTCCACATGCCGGGGCAGCGCGTAAACTATCCCGGCGTGGATGAAAACGCGTTCCTCGGTTTCGTGAAGGAATGCTTCGCGCAAAAAAGGAAAACATTGCGAAACAATCTGCGCGCGAGGCTCGCAGCACGGACAGAGGATATTCTGAAGGAAGCGGGCCTAACTTCGGATGCGCGCGCGGAACAACTCACAATCGCTCAGTTTGTAGCGCTATTCCAGCTGGCCCGCTGACACGCGCAACTCCGACGCCTCGCTCTTCTCCGCTTTTCTCCTCTTTTCTCCGTGCCCTCTCTGTTAAAGCTTTCTTGCTTGCCGCGCAAAACTTTTTAACACAGAGAACACAGAGAACTTCCACAGAGAAAAGCGGAGAGAGCGCGGCAGGCCTTTCGGATTGGGCGAATAGAATTGCCAGTGGCAGGTCGGAATCGTCGATCCGATGCGGTGTTTCTCCGCCTTTCTCTGTGTTCTCTGTGTTACAGCTTTTCCGCGCGTCGCGCAAAACCTTTAACACAGAGGACACAGAGAAATTCCACGGAGAAAACCGGAGAGAACGCCTCGGGTCATTCGGATTGTTGGCGCAAAATATCGAGGAGGCGGTCCGGATAATCGGTAATGATTCCGTCAACGCCTGTGGCGATTAGTTGGCGCATCTGTTCCACTTCGTTGATCGTCCATGCCACCACCTGCAAGCCTGCGCGGTGCGCCTTGTCGATCACCGCGGCGGTGATGAGATCTCCACGCGCCACGAGCTGCCGCGCACCTGCACGTACGGTGCGCTCGACCAGATCGCCGGAAGAATTCTCGCATAAGAGTCCGGTCATCATGGTGCTGTCAAGCCGGTGAACCGAATCGAGCGTGGATGGATCGAACGAAAGAATCACCACCCGCGCGGAAGCGCTGTAATCGCGCAATGTGGCGACCACAACATGCTCGATTCCCCAGGCCGGGCCGGACTTAATTTCGAGATAAAAGATAACGTCGTGCTCTTTGGCGAAATCAAGAATTTCCTCGAGCGTGGGCACACGTTCCCCGGCGTACGGCTTTGCCGCTCCATCGCCGAACCATGAGCCTGCATCGAGAGCGCGGATTTGATCGAGCGGCAACATATGCGCCTGCCCCGTTCCGCTTGTGGTGCGCTCCAGGGTGAAGTCGTGGATGGCGATCACGCGCGCATCCCGCGTGAGCTGAAGATCGGTTTCAATGAAGCGCGCGCCCAGTTCCACGGCGCGGCAAAACGCCACCATGGTATTTTCAGGCGCGTGCCCGGAAGCGCCGCGATGCGCAATCGTCCATATGGACTTCGTTCCCATTTCCTCTTCCCAGTCGGCAAGGCGCAAATCACTCGACGCCTTTGCCATCCTACCAGACCGGGACGCGGCGGCTGGAAACGTTCGTCAAGTGCTGTGCCTAGACTGTTTTTGTGCCATCGCCGTATCCAGCTCACGAGAGTATTAACACTGGGCGATCAAGTGCATCGCGAGTTGAGGAATCTTATTTGTATGGAGTGTTCGACCAATTCTATTTGCCCAATCCGAAAGACCCGCCGCAGTCTCTCCGCTTTTCTCTGTGGATTTTCTCTGTGTTCTCTGTGTTAAAGGCTTTGCGCTGCCCACGCAAAAGCTTTAACACAGAGGACACAGAGAAAAGCGGAGGCCACAAAAAGCGCGCCGCAGACACCGGCATCCTTCGAAGCTTGCGCCAAGGCGATCAGTGTGAAGGAGCCGGATAATAAACCATGACGTAGAACTGCTTACTGGGCTGGTCAGTCCCCTCGAATCCGTCATCGAAGTTAAAGCTCCAATACAAATCTCCTGGAGCGCTCTGGCTATAGTCGCAGGGCCCGGTGCTGCCGGAGGCGGCAGCGCTCACGCAGGCCCAATAAAAGCCGGGTTGCAGGCGCCAGAAAGGGCCGACGGGAAATAGAGTTTCCAGCCTCGTGTCGCCCGCTGCAATCTGCATATCGCCATAGAGATTTTGCAGGTCAGCTATGCACGGCAACTCCCAGTCTTTCGTGCCGGCATATTCGCTTTGGTTCATGGCGAGGATCCATTTGCTTGTGAGACCGCTGGTGGGACCGCCTTTGATGCAGGTTTTCACCGGGACACTAGCGGCCAGTAACACATCGCCATCCTTGTCAACCAAGGGCACCGTCAGCGTCTTTCCATTCGTCGGGTTCCCGCTCGTGTCAGGAGGGATCGCCTTCGTCTGCGTGACGCCGAAGTTATCAAAGGCCGGCAAATTCGCGTTCAACGTCCATGAGAGGCCGGTGACCGTGTCATAAACGGCCTTGCCCGCGGCGGGCCCGCTTCGATAGGGCAGAACTCCAGTACCCACCGGCGTTGGACCCAGCGCAGTTCTGGTCATCGGCAGCACGTGAAACAGGTTGTACTTGGTGGTGTTCGCTCCGGCGATTCCTGTATTGAACGAGAACGTCACTTGCCCGCCGCTGTTGGAATCGGCGGCCCAATAGAGGCCGGGCTGAAGGTTAAAGAACGGCCACACGACGTTGAAGAAGTGAGGCACGACGCTGGCCGGGTAGGTTTCCGCCAAGCCGACATTGTAGAGATTGCCGAGCGCGCCACCGGTGCACAAAACACCGAAATTGACTTTGTTGTATGAGGAGCATGTCGCGTCCGCGGAAGGATTCGTGGGAAGCTGCCAGTTGTTGTGCCCCAGGAAGCTCTGTCCATTGTTGTAATCATTCAAGGCTTTGACGAAGGCCACGGCCGTCGCGTAGTCCATGGTGCCGTCCGGATTGACTCCGTCGCCCGTAATTGGGTTGACCGCAGGGAGGCCTAACTTCGCACGAATCTGCGGATTGCCGGCCAGGTTGGCATCGGCCAGCCAGCAGACGCCCTGGTTCGAGTCGTATACGATTGTCCCCAACTCCGCCGGCTTCAATCCATGGGTTTCAATCGGCTGGCTCAACCCTGGGAATTGAGCCGCAGCCAGCATCCCTGCCGCTTCCGGCCACTGCGCCGATGGTGGGAAGCCGGTTTCGCAGGGGTTAGAATCATCCTGCCTAGTGCCCTGAGCCGCGGCTGTAGAAACGATGCCCGAGAGAAATATCGTTGCCCACGCGACCAGAAAATAAAGGAAGGACTTTCGAACGATCATTGTTCCCTCGTGTAAGTAGATTTACTCGATTTCATCGCGCAACCATGTGTTCGCAGCAAAAGCGCCCCGCCCGAGCATCGCAAGACCTAAGGCTTCCACGGCTGCACCGGTGTGATTTTGAAATCCGATTCCATCTTGACGATGGTGTAGGGATTCCAGGTTGACATGGTGTAGTAGATCTTCAGCGTGTCGCCCTGCACCTCGGTGAATCGTTCGATCATGAAGGGCGCATACGGATGTCCGATGGTCGTCGCCGGGTCATTCTTGGTTTGGTCGCCGATCGTTGGACCGAGCGGTCCGGAATAATTTGCATTGCCCGTAACCGCGGCGGGACAAGTGTTGTCGGCCGGCTTTGTAGGATCGAAATAATAGAAGATGAAATTCCCAAAGCCCTGTTCATGGCAAGCGTTAAAGATGAGCTGCGGAGTGGCCCACGGCCCCCAGGGCGTTTTCGAGTATGAAAAGTAAATTCCCTCGGTCGCTGCTCGGGTTGGCCCAGGCTGTTTCCCGCCATCATAGGTCATCAGCCACAGTCCGAGATCCTGCGAATAGATGACGGACATGTTTGAGACCGTGCCGGGATCGGCATAGCCCGGAGGCCCAACAGGCACGGGAACATTATTGGGATTGTCGTATACTACCGGCACGGAATCCGACTCATGTTCCGACCATGTCGGATGGCCGTTCTTGAAACCCGCGAAGTATCTCGTGGCGCTGCTTCCGTGATAATCCACGCCGCTCCAGAAATCGTCAGCCGGGATAATCGATAGGTAGACGCTTGTGCCGGAAGACTTTCCGCTGGGCTGCCCCTCTCCGTAAATCAGCACGGCAGGTTGCCAGAATCCTCCGGGCAATGGCGATGGTTCCCATGCACCGGGGCCCCAATTTCCAAAACCCGCCGGGAATTCATGCAGCGATGTGAAAACGAAATGCCCTGCCGAGCTTGCGTTTGGCGGTGCAACCGTGAGCGGAGGATTGTCGTTCTCGGGCAGCGGATAGTAACCCTGGGAAATCTTTCTGCCCGCTGTAAAAGTGCTGGTGGCCTCATTGAACTGAACAAGGATGGAACACGCATTCAACCATGGAAATTGCGCGCTGGTATCGGCATTGGTATTCACGACCAGATACATTTGGCCGTTGAGGCTGATTCCGGCATTGGGAACATCGTCGGCGCCCATGTCCACCGTCGTGCCCGGAACGCACTGGGAAAATGTAGAGGCAGGCGGGTACACGGGCTGCACAAGAAGCGGCAGAGTGCTTACAGTGGTGCTCGGAAAATAGTTGATGAGCAGACCCTGATCGGGACGCTGAGTGGAACTCGATGCGATGGGATCTCCGGCCATGAAAAGGTAATCGTTAGATAGAGAGGTCCAGTTGGGAAAATAAGGCGTGCCTCCCTGACCCTTTCCGGTGGTCGCACCGATCGTGTCGCCGAACAGAAAGATCAAATTGCCGTTATGCTCGAAGGAAGTGCCAATGTCATCTCCAAGAACATCGAATTTGGTCGTGGTCCGGCTGACGGTGGGTTTGCAAGTGGGATTGTTGTTGGTGACCGTGCCGTCCTTGGCAACTTTGATCGTCGAGTCCCACACAACCCAATCGCAGTCGCCATTGACCTGCTCGATTTTTTTCGACGAGCCCTGCTGAAAGGTCAGCGAGACTTGTGGGCTTGCGCCGTGGTCCCCATCTTGCGCGGCCAATTGGCCGGCACTGATGCATGAGATTGTCAGCACAACGCCTACAGCAAGCCAGTTGAGTCTCACAGGTCTTCTCCGGTTATTGAGGGAAATTTGGTCAATAATTTTCTTAACACCCCGGCGCATGAAAAGTTGCGCGAATGCGCTGAAAAATCCGCCGCCGGGAAGGCCATAATCGTGCGCCTAATATACAGAGCGCGATGGGAGGTGGGCAATCGCCTAAAAGGGCTATACGTACTAGTATTAATTTTTCCAGCGACAGCGGGAATTACTTCTTGGAACGGTCCTTCAGCAGGCCTTTCAATTCGGCCATGAATTCCTTCACGTCCTTGAAATCCAGATAGACCGAGGCGAAGCGCACGTAGGCGACCTTATCCAGTTTCTTCAAGCGCGCCATCAGCAGCTCGCCGATCTCGCGTGGTGGTGCGTTCGCGCTCGGGCGCTTCGTGCACGAAGCGCTCGACCTCATCGACCAGCGCCTCCAGTTTGGCGGTCGGCACGGGGCGCTTTTCGCAGGACTTCAGCAACCCTTGCAGAATCTTCTGCCGGTCGAAACGCTCGCGGCGGCCGTCTTTCTTGATGACCATGTAGGGAATTTCGTCGATGCGCTCGTAGGTGGTGAAGCGGCGGCCGCACTTCAGGCATTCGCGACGGCGGCGGATCAGGTCGCCGGTGCGTCCCTCGCGCGAATCGATGACCTTGTCGTCGATGACCGAGCAGAAAGGGCACTTCACTTCGCGCGAATCTCCTGGTCACTTTTCTTTGGCCTCCCCGAAGGCTGTCCGCGGTTCGCGCCGTTGGCCCTCGGAACAGCGATGTGCTTGCCGGCTTCTTCGGCCTCGGCTTCGGCGTTCGCCAGCTGGCGCAATTCGCCCATGGAAATCCCTCGTGGATCAGCAGCGGAATGCCCACCAGAGTGGAGCCGGCGAAGGTGATCAGCCAAAGCACCACTGCCATGGCTGCCGCAGGCTCCTGCTCGACCCCAAAAATCGTCGTCAGGGCGATGAAGCTGGCGACCTGCGCGCCGCCGCCCACACCCGGAAGTTGCAGCGTGGATCCTACCAGCGTCACGGCCAGCAGCAGCATGGCGCCCGGAAAATTCATTTCCGAGTGCAGGAAAGCTCCACCGAACGCCTGTGCGACGCCACAGGTAAATCAGCGGCGAGCACCCAATGCGCGGCTGTGTAGAACAAGGCGGCCATCAAATCGGAAATAGTGCGAATGGCCTGCAAACCTTCGCTGATTCCGGTAATGGCCGAAGCGAAGCGGCTGCGAAAACCTCCCGCGTTGCGCCATCGTTCCAGGCCACGATCCAGGATCGCCGCGCCATGCAATCGATAGACGACCAGCAGCGCAATCAGGGCAGTCATCGCGGCAAGCAGCAACCAACCGCCGTTGCGCGCGCTGTCCACCCAATCCATATCCGCGCCCGCATCGGAGAGACGTTTGGGAAATACCAGCAAGGCCAGGCAGGCGAGGGCCGCAGCCGCGGCAAAGTCGCAGAAACGTTCCAGGACCAAGATACCGAACATGCTGGCCACGGGCAGGCGCTCTTTGCGCGCCAGCAGCAGCGGGCGGACAGGTTCTCCGGCGCGTCCCAGAACGAAGATGGCCGCGAAGCCCATGAGCGTCCCGGTGAAGGTATTCATGAAATTGGTGGGGCCGAGGTAATGGCAGAAATGCTGCCAGCGGACCGCGCGGATCGCGTAGCAACCGTAAATCCCCACGAGGCAAAGCAAAAGCAGACAAATATTCGCCTGGCCGACGCTGGCTTCGAATTTCTTCCAGGTAAAGTCGGCCAGATGAATTTTATGTCGGGACTGATAGGCAAGCGCCACCACTCCCGCCAAAATCAGCAGCGCAAATAGTATCCGACGGAGTCTGCCACGCATTCGCACGCGAGGTTAACCGCTGCGGCGATAGAGTGTCAAGAAAGGACCTGCGCCGGCGTTCTAAAAAACTCGTATGTCCTTTAACGGCAAATGAATGGAGTGTTACAAAGATTTTGGCCGATGGCAGGGCCTGAAGACCTTGGGAGCGCGTTTTATGGCAATTTTTGCGAAAACATTTCGACCTGGAAGCGGAACCACAATCGTAAATAAATCAGAGACTACCGCTCGACCAGCCGATCCAGCGTGCTGAAAAATTGCGGATAGGATACTCCGGCACACTCGGCGTCGCGAATCGTTGTTTCGCCTTCGGCTCCCAGCGCGGCCACGGCGAACGCCATGGCCATGCGATGATCGCCGTGCGGCTCGATCTCCGCGCCATGCAAGCGCCCGGCGGAGCGGCCCGCCACTCGCAATCCGTCGGGAAGCTCCTCGACCTGCGCGCCCATTCGGCGAAGGTTCTCCACCAGCACGGCAATGCGATCGCTTTCCTTCACGCGCAATTCGGCCGCGTTGCGAATCTCGATTCCCTGCTCGGTGTAGGGCCCCAGCACGGCAATCGCGGGAAGCTCGTCGATCAACTGGGCGATCACGTCGCCCTCGATCGTCCCCCTTTAATCTCTTCGTGGCGGACGGAAAGATCTCCGACGAGTTCGCCATGCTCGCTGCGAATGGAAATGACGCTGACCGGCGCTCCCATGGATCCCAGCACGTCGAGCACTGCGGAGCGCGTGGGGTTCAGCCCCACGTTGTGAATCACCAGATTCGATTCCGGAAGCACCATGGCAGCCGCCAGAAAAAATACGGCGGAGGAAAGATCTCCGGGAACCGCCAGTGTGCGCCCCTTGAGGCGCGGGCGCCCATGAATGCGAATCGTGCGTCCCTCGTGATCGATCTGCGCGCCGAATTCCGCGAGAGCCAGTTCCGTGTGGTCGCGCGTGCGGACCGGTTCGGTCACGGAGGTCACGCCATCCGCGAACATGCCCGCCAGGAGCACGGCGGATTTAACCTGCGCGCTGGGCACGGGCAGCGTGTAGTCGATGGGAGAAAGACGCGTGCCCTCGATCTTCAGCGGAGGGAAGCCTGCGTCGTGCGCGTGAATCCGCGCGCCCATTTGCGTCAGCGGATCGATCACGCGGCGCATGGGCCTGCGGCGCAGGGAGGCATCGCCATCGATGGTCGATCTAAATTCCTGGCCCGCCAGTATTCCGGCCATCATGCGCATGGTCGAGCCGGAATTTCCCGCATCGAGCGTGCGGCGCGGTTTGCGCAGCCCTTCGAGACCTAACCCCGCAATGCGAACTTGGTCGCCTTCCATATCGATTTTCACGCCCAGGCGCAAAAAACAATCCAGCGTGCTGCGGCAATCGGCCGCTGCAGAAAAGCGCGTGATCTCGCTGGGGCCTTCCGCGAGCGACGCCAGCATGGCGTAGCGGTGCGAAATGGATTTGTCGCCGGGAACTTCAAGAGAGCCGCTGATGGTGCGGGCAGGACGAATGATTTGTTTGGACACGCTAGAATTCTAGCATGCGGATAATGAGGATGTAGCGCCCGCCTTCAGGCGGGCACTATGGATGCAGCGAGATGCCCGCCTGAAGGCGGCCGCTACACAAATCCGAGCCGTGCTAGCCCGAAACGGGAGTATGATTTGGCGAAGTCATTTCCTGAGGAGGCACAGCGATGAAGCACTTTGTTGGATTGGTATTGGCCGCGTTGCTCGCCATCGCGCCAGCGTTCGCGCAAGCGCCAAAAGGGTGGAAGGTTCGCGCGGACCACAGCGCGGACGCATCCGATCCGGATGCCGCGGGCGCAATCAAATTCGTAGCCACTGCAACAGGCTTTCATGCCACGAACCCCATGGCAGCCGTTTACTGGAACCCGGAAAACACGGCCACTGGCAATTACACGCTCAAGGGAACATTCAAGCTGATCAAATCGACGGGCCACAACGAATACTACGGGCTGATCTTTGGCGGAAGCGGCCTGGAAGGCGCGTTGCAAAGCTACACCTACTTTATGGTGACGGACGATGGAACCTACCTCATCAAGCGCCGCGACGGCTCCTCAACACAGGGAGTTTCTCCCAAGACGCCCAACGACGCCGTGAAGAAACCCGACGCCAGCGGAATGGCCACGAACGCGCTTGAAGTCCGCGTGATGGCCGACAAGATCGATTTCGTCATCAACGGCAAAGTCGTAACCTCTCTGCCCAAGACCGGACCGGCCGCAAAAACCGACGGCATCTACGGCATACGAATCAACCACCAGCTCGAAGTGCAGATCGACCGATTTGGACTCTCGAAGATGTGATGTGGCAGGACAGCCACTCTTGGCTGTCCTACCACAGCGTTTGACATGCTTGTTGCGCTGTGATCTAAATGGGCCATGGCCACGGATCGCGAGAAGGAAGCAAAACAGCGTTTCCAAGACGCTTTTGCCGCGCAGATGACCGGGGATTACGACCGCGCCGTGGAACTTTATCTCGCATCGCTGGAGCTGCATGCCACGGCTGAGGCGTATACATTTCTCGGCTGGACCTATCACATGCAGGGGAAGATTGAAGAAGCCATCGAGGAATGCAAACTGGCCATCGAGATCGACCCCGACTATGGCAATCCGTATAACGATATCGGTGTCTACCTGATCGACCTGGACCGCCATGAGGAAGCCATCCCTTGGCTTGAGCAGGCCATAAAGGCCAAGCGCTACGAACCGCGCCACTTCCCTTACTACAACCTCGGGCGCGTCTATCTCCACAAGGGGTTGATTAATCGCGCCCGCGAACTCTTTCAGCAGTCGCTGGCTATCGAGCCGCGCTACACCCTTGCGAGCACGGCGCTCGAAAGCGCCCGCCGTATGGTGAATTAGCAGCCCGCCTCTAGGAACCACCCTTCAAGAGAATTACAAAACTCTTACAATGGGATTCCCCGCGCTATGAGAAAATTGAAGGCATGAGCGATTATCCGACAATTATACAGGGCGGCATGGGCGCGGGCGTCTCCAATTGGCGGCTGGCGCGCGCCGTCTCGCAACTCGGCCATCTGGGAGTTGTTTCCGGAACGGCCCTCGACCAGATCCTCGCCAGGCGCTTGCAAGATGGCGATCTCGGCGGCCACATGCGCCGCGGCCTTGCCCATTTTCCTGTCCGTGAAATGGCGGAACGCATCCAGCGGGAGTATTACATTCCCGGCGGCAAGCAGGAAAGAACACCCTATAAAAATTTGCCCTTGCATGACCAAAACGGCCCGCGCGAGCGCGAAGAACTATGCATCGTGGCCAACTTTGTGGAAGTGTTTCTTGCGCGCGAAGGCCATGACAATCCGGTAGGCATCAACTACCTGGAAAAAATCCAAATCCCCCATCTCCCTTCCCTGTACGGAGCGATGCTCGCCGGAGTGGGCTACGTCCTGATGGGCGCGGGCATACCCGTGAAAATTCCCGGCGTGCTGGACGGGTTCGTCCATCATCAGCCGGCAACCTATCCGCTGCATGTGGCGGGCGCGCAAGAGGGCGAAGAGACGGAACTGTCGTTCGATCCCGCGAACTTTGTGACCGAGAATTTGCCGCCGCTTGTGCGACCCCGTTTTCTGGCGATTATTTCCTCCAATGTGCTGGCCGCGGCAATGCTCAAGAAAGCCAACGGCAGCGTGGAGGGATTCGTCATCGAGGGGCCCACCGCTGGAGGCCACAATGCGCCGCCTCGCGGAAAATTGCAGCTGGACGAAAGCGGCGAAGTGATCTACGGAGAGCGCGACCGCGTCGACCTCGACAAAATTCGCCAGTTGGGGCGGCCGTTCTGGCTTGCCGGCGGCTACGGTTCCCCGGAAAGATTGCGCGAGGCGCTGAGCCTTGGCGCCGCCGGGATTCAGGTTGGCACGGCCTTCGCGTTTTGCGAGGAGTCAGGCTTGAGAAGCGATTACAAACAGGCCATCCTCGAAAAGGTCGCCCACTCCGAAGCACGCGTGGCCACCGATCCCTCGGCTTCCCCCACGAGTTTCCCGTTCAAGGTTGCGCAACTGGAAGGCACGTTGTCCGAAACGGAAATCTATTTGGCAAGGCCGCGCATTTGCGACCTCGGTTATCTGCGCGAAACTTACCGAACGCCCGAGGGCAAAATTGACCACCGCTGCTCCGCGGAACCGCTGACGGTGTACGTCAGCAAGGGCGGGAAGGCGGAAGACACGGCGGGAAAGAGATGCCTTTGCAACGCGCTGCTGGCGACCATCGGCCATCCTCAGGTGCGAAACGGACATTTAACGGAGACTGGGGTGGTTACCTCCGGCAACGACCTGACGACTCTGCGCCGCTTTCTGCCCCAAGACCAGCTAACCTACAGCGCCGCGGATGTAGTCGCGAAACTCCTGAGCGTTTGACGCTTCCCGCTTCCTTCAATCGAAATAAATATGCACTGTTTTTTTGACATTCCGAGCGAAGCGAGGAATCCCTGATTCTTTCCCCATGCCTGAACCCAGGAGAGATTCCTCGCTCCGCTCGGAATGTCAAAAGGTATGAGGACTTTGTCCGCATATCCTGAGGCCCACGCCGCAACCCCCCTCAACGAAATCCTGCGCGCAAATTAGCAGCCCCCTGCTGTACAGTACTTTACGCACGAAACCGCTGAATCAGCCCAGAAAGGCGCGACAAACATGAACATGTTGCTGGTTGCTGTGCTCTTACTTCAGGCCATGCAGGCGAGCCCTGTGGTCGATAACGATTTCGTTCGCGTGTTCAAGAATAGTGCGCCATGCGCAACGGGCGCAGCTCCCTGCGGAGAGCGCATCGTAGTGGCTCTCGGTTCCGTGGAGGTGAACGGCAAAAGGATGGAGCGTGGCGAGGTGAAGGCCTTCAAAGCAGGCCAACGCTACTCTCCCCCAAAGGCCGGAGATTTTCTGGAAGTGTCCATCAAGCCGCAGCACCCCAAAGTGGCCGCTCCAGCCCCTGGAACACCGCCAGCGCCGGGCAATAAAGTGTTGTACGATGGAAAAGATGTCACTGTGTTTGAGGAGAAGATGCAGCCCGGTGAGTACAGCGCGCCCCACAGCCACAACCTTCGCCTTGCTATTTTCCTCAACGATACGCTGGTCCAGCAGTGGACGGATGGGAAAGACGAAACCCGGGAATTGGTTCCCGATACCGTCATGTGGAGACCGGCGGTCGTTCACGCCTCCAAGGACGTCGGCACCATTCCCATACGCAATATCCTGATCGAATTCAAACCTTAAGCTAAAAGGCAGGATTGAATGAAACGAAGTTCAGACCGAATTTTGACATCTCATGTTGGCAGCCTCATCCGTCCGCCCCGCCTGCTCGAACTGGTGCGCGCGCGTGACAAAGGCGATGCCGCTGACATTCGCGCCTACCAGCAATGTTTGAAGGAATCCGTAGCCGAGGTCGTGCGACAGCAAGCCCAGGCGGGCATCGACGTCGTAAACGACGGCGAATTCGGCAAGTCCACCAGCTGGGCGCTCTACGCCCTGAAGCGCGTGAGCGGCTTCGAAATGCGCCCCGTCAAACCCGGCGCCGATCCCTTTGCCCGGGGCGCGGACAGAGAACGCTTCAAGGAGTTTTACGCGGAGCTCGAAGGGGGGAACGATCGCACCTGGTCCAACGTCACCAAGCAGGAAGCCGTGTGCGTCTCCCCTGTGAAATACACGGGTCTTGGCGAACTTCAGCTTGACATCGACAACCTGAAGGCTGCCTTGACGGGCGTGAATGTGGAAGAAGCATTCCTCCCAGTGGCGGCTCCCTCCAGCGCCATCCCGGACCGCAAGAACGAATACTACAAGAATGAAGAAGAACTGGTGGTGGCGCTGGCCGAAGCCCTGAGGACGGAATACCGCGCCATTGTCAACGCTGGGTTCTTGCTGCAAGTGGACGATGCTCGCGCGGCCGTGACCTATGACAGGATGGTCCCCCCGGGAAGCTTCGAAGACTACTACCGCTGGGTGGGCCGCCACGTCGAAATCCTGAACCATGCGCTGGAGGGCATCCCTGAAGATCGCATTCGCTACCACGTCTGCTGGGGCAGCTGGCCGGGACCGCACACCACCGACGTGCCGCTGAGGAAGATTGTCGATCTCATTCTCAAGGTGCGCGCCGGTGCTTATCTGATCGAGGCCGCCAATCCCCGCCACGAACATGAATGGCGCGTGTGGAAGGACGTCAAGCTGCCCGCAGGCAAGATCCTGGCCCCGGGCGTCGTCAGCCATGGCACAAACGTCGTGGAGCACCCGGAGCTGGTGGCCGAGCGCATCGCGCGCTTCGCCAATCTTGTGGGCCGCGAAAACGTCATCGCCAGCACCGATTGCGGTTTTTCGCAGGAGCAGTTCAACCGGCGCGTTCACCCCACGATTATGTGGGCAAAGTTAGAATCTATGGCGGAAGGCGCCAGGATCGCCAGCAACGAGCTTTGGGGGCGGGCAAAGGCATAGCACGTCCTCCTAGAAGCCTGTAGAGGGGCACGGCGTTGCGTGCCCCTACACCCGTGCCGTCACGAGACAAAAGAGCCTGTCATTCCGCAATAATAAGTGGAATTGAAGAAGCAATGGAGCCGAAGTCCGGACTTGAACCGGAGACCTGTCGATTACGAATCGACTGCTCTACCAACTGAGCTACTTCGGCTCTGTGCCAATCAATGTAGCATCGCGCGGAAAATAGTGTCAAACGCTGCCGCTGGAATGTGTGCGCCCGCCGGTCAATGAAGCAACAATTTGCTTGCCGTGAAAACGCCCATTTTCGATGAAAATTTCGCTGGTGTGGTTTCCGCCGATCACCACTCCGGCGACAAAAATCCCGGGGACATTGCTTTCATGGGTTTGCGCGTTCATCGTGGGCCTGTTGGTTTCCGGGTCGAGCGCGATTCCCAGCGAGCGCAGGAACTGGAAATCGGGATGGTATCCGGTCAGCGCAAATACCTGATCGGCTGGGATTGACGATTCTCCCGCGCGATTGAAAACCACCACGCGGCCTTCCTCGATGCGCTTCACATCCGTTTCAAACAATGCGCGAATCTGCCCGGCCTTGATGCGGTTTTCGATGTCCGGCCGCACCCAATACTTGATGGTCGAGCCAAGTTCCGCGCGCCGGTGAACCATGGTGACTTTGGCTCCGTTGCGGTACAAATCCAGCGCAGCCTCCGCGGCCGAATTTTTCCCGCCGATCACCACCACATTTCGCCGCCAGAAAGGGTGCGGCTCCGTGTAGTAGTGCGAGACGTGCGGCAAGTCTTCTCCGGGAATGCCCATGCGATTGGGAAGGTCGTAGTAGCCGGTTGCCACGGCAATTTTCCTGGCTGCAAATTGCGAGGGAGTTCCCTGCTCGTCCCGCGTGTGCACACTGAATTTTCCGTCGGAGCCTTCCACGCGCTCCACTCGATGGCCCAGCCGCAGGTCCAACTCATAGTGTTCGGCGCACTTGCGGTAATACTTGAGCGCCTCGCTGCGCGTGGGCTTTTCCGAGGCGATGGTGAGAGGCAAATCGCCGATTTCCAAAAGCTCGGGCGTGGTGAAAAACACCATGTTCACGGGATAATGGTAGAGGGAATTGCACAGGCATCCCTTGTCGATCACCAGCGGGCGCATCCCGGCGCGCTTGGCTTCAATCGCGCAGGCCAGCCCAGTGGGCCCCGCGCCAATGCAAATCATGTCGTAAGTGCTCATGAAAATAAGTTTGCCCCGGCGAGAAATGTTTTGCAACCGCCGCGGGCAGAGTCGGGATTGAGTAGCACAGGCTTCAGCCTGTGGGGTATGTCGCGCGAGTAAGAAAGATCAAAATCCACAGGCTGAAGCCTGTGCTACTCAAACCCGCGCATTTTTCGTGATTTGTGAAACAGGATTGCTAGGTCAACGGCAGTTCGTTGATGGAGCTGGGCTGGGCCGCTGCGCCTCCACTAAAAATTCGCGCCTCCCTGCGCCGCTTCATTCGAGACTGCAGGCGATCCATGTACAAATAAATCACCGGAGTCGTATAAAGCGTGAGCGCCTGGCTGACCATCAAGCCGCCCACGATGCTGATCCCCAGCGGGCGGCGCATTTCCGAACCCGTGCCGGGCATGAGCGCCAGCGGCAGCCCGCCGAAAAGCGCCGCCACCGTGGTCATCATAATCGGGCGGAATCTCAAGCAGGCACGCCTGATAGATGGATTCCTCGGGAGTTTTTCCGGAGCGCTGCGCCTCGATCGCGAAATCGATCATCATGATGGCGTTCTTCTTGACGATTCCAATCAACAAAATAATTCCAATCAGCGCGATAACCGTCAATTCCGCGTGAAAGGCCAGCAACGCCAGCAAAGCTCCCACGCCGGCGGATGGCAGCGTCGAAAGAATCGTGACCGGATGAATATAGCTTTCATACAGCACGCCCAAAACAATGTAGACGGCCACCAGCGCGGCCAGAATGAGCCACGGCTGGCTCGCCAGCGAAGCCTGAAAGGCGCTGCGCATTTCCCTGAAACGTGGGATGAATGTCGGCGGGAAAATTCCATTTGGCGGACGGCTGCCTCGATCTTGGTCACGGCATCGCCCAGCGCAACTCCATCCGCCAGATTGAATGAGATCGTGACCGCGGGAAATTGTCCCTGATGGTTCACCGCCAGCGCCGTGTTCCTGGTCTCATAGTGTGTGAAGGCGCTGAGCGGCACCTGGTTCCCTTTGGACGATTTCACATACAGGCCTCGGATAGCGTCCGTGCTTTCGCGGAAGGCCGAATCGACTTCCATCACCACGTGATACTGATTCAGTTGCGTGTAGATCGTGGATACCTGCCGCTGGCCGAAGGCGTCGTAGAGCGTGTTGTCGATGGCTTGCGGCGAAATTCCCAGCCGCGATGCGGTGTCGCGGTCGATCGCCAGGGACGCTTGCAAACCGCGAGTTTGCTGATCGCTGGCAATATCGCGCAATTCGGGTAATGTTTCACCGTGGCCGATTTCACGCGCGGCGCCCATTCCAGCAGATCATCCAGATTTTCACTGGAGAGCGTGTATTGATATTGCGAGCTGCTGATGCGCCCGCCCACCGTAATGTCCTGATACGCTCGCAGAAAAAACGTGGCGCCGGGAACCGCTGCAAGTTTGGGCCGCAGCCGCGCAGATCACTTGATACACGCTGACGTCCCGCTGATTGAGCGGTTTCAATTCAATTTCCATCTGCGCCGGTATTTTCCGCTCCGCCTCCCGTTTCGCTGGCCATGATTTCGACGGCCGGGTCGCTCATGACGATGTCGGTATATTGCTTCAACTTCTCCTCCATCGCAGGGAAGGAAGTGTCCTGCGCGCCCATGAATGTTTGCGGCCATCAGCCCGGTATCCTGCTGCGGGAAAAATCCCTTGGGAATCGACGATATATAGATACACGCTCAGGCAGATGGTCGCGCCCGTCACGGCGAGCATGAAGGGCTGGTGGCGCAGAACCCAGCGCAATCCGGCCGCATAGGTTTCCAGGCTCCATTGAAACACTCGCTCGCTCGCCTGATACACCTTGCCGTGCTTGACTTCCTTTTGCGATTTCAGAAATTGCGCGCACATCATGGGCGTGGTGGTGAGCGACACGCACAGGGAAACAACGATGGCCACGCTCAAGGTGACCGCAAATTCGCGAAACAGCCTTCCGATGATCCCGCCCATCAGCAGCAGCGGAATGAATACCGCGATCAGCGAAGTGCTCATCGACAGCACCGTAAATCCGATCTCGCGGGAGCCCTTCATGGCCGCTTCGCATCGGCGAATCCCCTGCTTCCAGATAGCGCGTGATGTTCTCGATCACCACAATGGCGTCGTCCACCACGAAACCCGTGCAGATCGCCAGCGCCATCAGGGAAAGATTGTCGAGGCTGTAGTGCAACAGGTACATCACGCCGAATGTTCCGACGATGGACAGCGGCACCGCAATGCTCGGAATAATCGTGGCCCAGGCATTGCGCAAAAAAAGAAAAATAACCATGACCACCAGCGCCACGGTCAGCAGCAGCGTGAATTCGATATCCTTGACGGAGGCGCGAATGGTGGTGGTGCGATTGTAATTGGTGTCCAGCTTGACCGTGGGCGGAATGGAGGCGCGCAATTCCGGAAGCAGCGCCATGATGCGGTCCACGGTCTCGATAATGTTGGCGCCGGGTTGCCGGCCGATTCCCATCAACACGGCCGGTTTTGCCGTTGGCATATCCGGCGTTGCGAACGTCTTCGATTCCCTCGGTCACTTTCGCAATATCACTGAGCCGGACAGGAGCGCCATTGCGGTAGGCGACAATCAAGGGCGCATATTGCTCCGGCTTGAGCAGTTGATCGGTGTCATTCAAGATCCAGCGGTTGGATTGATTCTCCAGATCTCCCTTGGGGGTGTTGGCGTTCGCCGATCGCAAGCGCGGCTTCGCACTTCCTCCAAGCCAATCCCATAATGCGCCAGCGCGTTGGGATTCAGGTCCACGCGAACCGCGGGCTTCGCTCCCCCGGAAATGCGCACCAGGCCCACGCCGTCGACCTGAGAGATTTTTTGCGCCAGAAAGGAATCGCAAATATCGTAGAGACGCGCCTCTGGGAAGCGTGTCCGATGAAACAGCCAAATCCAGAATGTCGCGTTTCAGCCGGATTAATCTTGCGGTAGGTCGGCAGGTTTGGCAAGTCCGGCAGGCAACTGTCCGGCCGCGGCATTGATGGCCGCTTGCACGTCCCGCGAAGCCGCATTGATGTCCCGATCCAGGTCGAACTGAAGCGTGATTCCCGTGGAGCCGAGCTGGCTGGTGGACGTCATCTGCGTGACGCCGGCGATGCGCCCGAATTGGCGTTCCAGCGGCGTGGCCACCGAGGAGGCCATGGTTTCCGGGCTGGCTCCCGGCAGACTGGTCGCGCACAGAGATCGTCGGGAAATCGACGTGGGGCAAGCGGCCACGGGCAAGAAAATAAAAGGCCACGCCGCCGGCAAGCAGAATGGCAACGCTCAATAGGAAGTGGCAATAGGCCGTCGTATGAAGGGCGCGGAGATATGCATCTTGGTTTTTTCAGCCGGCAAAACCAGTAGCGAACCTTGCGCCAGCGCTCAGCCAGCCTATTGGCCGCTTATTCTAGTACGAATCGGCTGAATGTTTCCTGAATCTCCGCCGCTTATGACAGCAATTCAACCCAGCCCTCACCTGAATCCTGCCCGCCTCAACCGACGCTTTTCGGCGCTTCCATGCGATTGATTCCACAAGCGGCACGCGTATTATAGGAAGTTAATGCACCGAACTAAAACATGCCAGCGGAATCCATTTTTCCTTCCCGCGGGCGCATTGTGCTCGCCGCGCTTTTCATATCCCTGCTCGCACCGGCGCTGTTCGCCGCCGACCCTGATATTTTCCCCCTTTCACAGGTGCAGCCGGGGATGAAGGGCGAGGCTTACACCATTTTTGCCGGAGATCAGATCGAGAAGTTCGATCTGGTGGTGATCGGCGTGATGCCCAATTTTCTTGCGCCGAAGGAGTCGATCATACTGGTACAGCTCCTGGGCGCGAAAGTGGAGCACACCGGCGTGGTCGCCGGGATGAGCGGCAGCCCTGTTTACTTCGAGGGGAAACTTGCGGGGGCGCTGTCCCTTAAGCTTGGCCAGTTCAATAAAGAACCTCTGGCAGGGGTCACGCCCATTGAAAATATTCTCAGCCTGCCGAAAGGCCAGCCTGGCGGGGGCGCCATGCGCGCGGATAACTCGCAGGGCGAGGCTGCGCCCAGTGTGGCGGTAAATGCTCAGCAACTGGACGCGCGATTCGAGATTCCTTCGGATTGGGCGTCGCGCGCCGGCATTTCCGGCGGCAGTTTTCTGACGCCGATCGATTCCCCGCTGGTTTTCTCAGGCTTCAGCGCCGCAGCCATCCGTCAATTCGAGCACGAGTTTGCCGCCTATGGAATGGCGGCGGCGCAAGGCGGCAGCGTGGACGCGCGGCCTGACGACGCAAACATTCGCCCGGGAGACATGGTCAGCGCGGTGCTCCTCGAAGGCGATATGTCGCTGAATGCCTCGTGCACGGTCACCACCATCGTGGACGGGCGCGTATATGTGTGCGGCCATCCGCTCTTCGGATTCGGCAACGTGCAAATGCCCATGGCCCGGGCGCGCGTTCTGACCACGCTCAGCTCCGAACTGGAATCGACCAAAATTGTTAACGTGGGCGGCACGATCGGATCCTTCAGCCAGGACCGCGTGACCGCCGTCGTTGGCAGCTTGGGCGCGGCGCCAAAATTGATTCCCATCGACATGACCGTGGCCACGCCGGACGGAGACAGGCATCTTTCCTTCCGCATGATGTCCAATCCAAAAATTTCGCCGATTCTCATGGGCATTGCCGCGTTGAATGGACTGACCCAGAGCAGCGTGTACGGCGAAGGTACCACGCTGCATTTGACCGGATCGATCGACATCGCCGGCCACTCCAGCGTGACGCTCGACAATCTTTTCCCGCCGATCGATTCCTTCGTCCCCGACGGCTTGCCTGTGTCCAGCGCGGTGCAAAATCTTTTTCAAAGAATCTTCACCAACCAGTTTGAAACGCCCAATATCGAGCGCGTAACGCTGCGCATGGAATCCGTGCCCGAACGCCGCCAGATGACCATCGAGGGCGCCTGGCTGGATAAATCCGAGGCCGAGCCCGGCGACACGGTCACGGTGCGCGTGCAGTTGCGCCCATATCGCGGCGCGCCCCTGATTCGCGACGTAAAGATCGCCATTCCGCAGCAGGCGGCGCGCGGCACCTCCATGCAAATTCTGGCCAGCGATTCCGGCACTTTGAACCGCCTGAACGTAGTCTCCGGCTCGCAAGCGCGCCTGGACAGCCTGGAGCAGCTCATCTCGGTTTTGAACCGGGAGCGCAGAAACAATCGGCTGTACGTCACGCTGCTGGGATCCGCTCCCACATTGCTGGTGCAGGACAAGGTGATGCCGAACGTCCCTGCGTCCCAGATCAATCTTCTTGACCAGCGCGGCGGCCCGGCAAGTTCCCAGGTCGTTCGCCAGTCGGCGGCGGGAGAATGGTCGCAGCCGCTCGATCAGATCGTGCAGGGATCCGCATCCATTACGATTCAGATCAAGTAAGCGTCAGGCTGGCGCGCGTCGCCGGCTCCTCGAGGAGTCATATGCGCAATGTATTTTCGAATGCACGCGATCGGCGCGCTGCTGGAACAGCCGCTCTCTCTGGCCCAGGAACACTGATCCTTTTCGCCGCTGCGGTGCTGGCGGTTGCGGCTCCCGCGCTTGCCGAACACACGCGATGGTGGCGGCAAAGCACATTTGAAGATTTTGACAAGGGCACGGCCAAAGGCGTGGCGCTGCGCAGCGACGGCAAGATGTTCCTCGCACCGCGCTTCGCCGAGTTTGCGGACGCCAGCCTGGCCTATGTGCTGCAAATTCGCGCCGATTCCAAGGGGAATCTGTACGCAGCGGGCGGTTCGAATGCCGAAGTGCTGCGCATCGACGCCGGCGGCAAATCCACCAAGGTGTTCGAATCCTCCGAGCTCGGGGCCCAGGCCATCGCACTGGATGCCGCCGGAAATCTGTTCGTGGGCACATCTCCCGACGGAAAAGTGTACAAGGTGACGCCAGCCGGCAAATCCTCGGTCTTCTTCGACCCCAAAACCAAATACATCTGGGACCTGGTTGTGGACAAGGACGGAACGCTGTACGTGGCGACTGGCGATACGGGGAAAATTTTCTCTGTCGCGCCGGACGGCAAGGGGCAGGAATTTTATTCCAGCGACGAAACTCATATTCGTTCGCTGGCGCTCGATGCCGGTGGAAATCTGCTGGCCGGAACGGAGCCAAGCGGGCGCGTCCTGCGCATTCCAAAGGCCGCCAATAACCGCCGCGCATTTGTCCTGTACGAAACTGCCAAGAAGGAAATCACCGCGCTGCTGCAAACCGCGAGTGGAGACCTTTACGTTGCCGCCGTCGGGGAAAAGACCGCGCAGGGGCCGGGCCAGTCGCGCCCCATTACCACGACGGACACCACCACGACCTCCAATTTTGTGATTACGCTTGGCCCCGGAGCAAATGGCGCGAGCGCCCCTCAACAGGCCCAACCGAATCCTTTCGCTCCGCTGCCCACTGTAAATTCCAGCTCGGTCTATCGAATCGCGGCGGACGGTTCTCCCGAGGAATTGTGGAGCTCACGGGATGAAGTTGTTTATTCCATGGGCCTGCTCCCAAGCGGCAAACTTCTCCTCGGAACCGGAAATGACGGCGCGGTTCTGGAGCTGGAAGGCAATCGCGTTTTTTCCAAGCTGGCGAAGGCCACTTCCCACCAGGTCACGGCCATCGCAGCGGGCCCCGGCGGCAAACTATTTCTGGCCGCGGCCAATCCCGGAAAGATTTTCACGCTGGGGCCGGAAAACGAATCCGAGGGAACCTACGAGTCGCAGCCTTTCGACGCGCGCATTTTTTCGCGCTGGGGCCGCACCACATGGCTGGGTGAAAATATCGGCTCGGCAAGCGGCGCTGCCGCCGCTCGCGTCGCAATCTATGCGCGCTCGGGAAATACCTCTAATCCCGATTCCAATTGGAGCGACTGGGCGGGGCCGTACACAAATCCATCCGGAGACAAACTGGATTGCCCAGCCGCGCGGTTTGTGCAATGGAAAGCTGTATTGCGCGGCGGCGGCAACACTGCGCCCGCGCCGGCTATCGATTGGTTCAGCATCGCCTATTTGCCCAAGAATATTGCGCCTCAAGTGACCGCCATTGCGGTGCAGGATCCCGGCGTGCGCGTTCAAGGAATCTCTGCGGTCTCGGGCCAGCAGGCTTCCGCGCAAATTCGCATGCCGCAGCCGCAGCCCACCGCGTCTTCATCGAATTCGGGATTCACGGTCACAACCATTTCAAATCTGGGCTCGTCGTCCGGCTCGTCGCGCTTCGATCCTGTCCCGCAGGGCACATCTCAAAAAGGGTATCAATCCGTTCTGTGGACCGCCGACGACGCCAATGACGACCAAATGGAATTCGCCGTCTACTTTCGCGGCGAAAACGAAACCGCCTGGAAGCTGCTCAAGGACAAGCTCGATACAAAGTTTTATTCCTGGGACACAACCTCCATGCCGGATGGCGCGTATTACCTGAAAATCGTCGCCAGCGACGCTCCGTCCAATCCCAGCGGCGAAGGACTTTCTTCCGAGCGCGAATCCGACCGCTTCGTGGTGGACAACACGCCGCCCACCATTGCCCAGCTCACGGCTGAGCCGGTCAGCGCGGGAGTGCGCGTGCGGTTTCAGGCCAACGCCCCAGTGAGTTTCATTTCGCGCGCGCAATACAGCCTGGACGCCGGAGATTGGACGCTGGTGTTTCCTGCGGGCGGGCTGAGCGACGCGCCTCGCGAAAATTACGATTTTCAGTTACCGAAGATTTCAGCGGGCGAACATACGGTCACGGTGCGCGTGTACGACCAGTTTGAAAATGTGTCCAGCGCCAAGACAACCGTGCGAATTTCTTCCAGCGGGAATTAGTTTTTTGTAGCGCGGTCCGCCGCGCTACAAAAAGATATTTCCAACCTAGCTAGCCCTTCGCTCCTGCTCCGGCGTCCTGGCCTCGAAACGTTCGATGTGCAGCCCGATTCCCGACACGCCTTCCTTTCCGGAAATCGGCCGAACGTGCACCACGCGCCCCATGCAGGTCACTTCGCTGGTCACTTTTTCGGCAAGATCGTGCGGAATCCGCAGCGAAAGCTCCATCGGCATCCCTATTTCCAAGGGAGCGCTGCTCAAGAAATAGATGCCGCGCTGCGACATGTTTTCCGACTCCGCCGTAAACTCGGGCGATTTCGGATTATTGAGCACGCGGAAGCGCATAACAACGCAGGCATTCACGCGCGGATCTCTCCGCCGGTCGCTTGAGGTCATAAGTTCCTCCCCGCGCGTTGGCTAACATCGCGCGGCGATTGAAGTAGGAAGGGGTTAAAGCGATTCTAGCGCGCCGCGAAATGGAAGCAAGGAAAAATGGAATTTTTCAAGAGGCGTGAACCATCGCGGAACAAGTTATGCCATAATGCGCCTTCCTTTGAGGTTTCCCCAATGAGCGCATCCGACACCCCGACTTTCACCGGCCCCGACCTTCAAGCCATTCAAGAGGCGCGCCGGCGCATCGCTCCGCACATCGAGGAAACGCAGGTGATGATTTCCTACCCGCTGGATGAGCTGGCGGGCGCGCTCTTGTATTTCAAGTGCGAAAATTTGCAGCTCTCCGGATCGTTCAAAATTCGCGGCGCGGCCAACGCGGTCTTCTCCCTCAGCGAAGCGGAGGCCGCGCGCGGCGTGGTAACGCACTCCTCCGGAAATCACGGTGCGGCGCTGGCGCTGGCGGCGCAAATGCGCGGCATACGCGCGTGGGTGGTGATGCCCCGAAACGCTCCGCAAGTGAAGGTTCGAGCCGTGGAGGCCTACGGCGCGGATATTTCCTTTTGCGAGCCGACGCTGGCCGCGCGCGAAGCTGCCGCGGCGGAGCTGCTGCGCTCCACGGGCGGCACGCTCATTCATCCCTATGACGACGACCGCGTGATCGCCGGACAAGGCACTGCTGCGCTGGAGTTGCTCGAGGAAATTCCCGACCTGGATATTATTTGCGCGCCTGTCTCCGGCGGCGGACTACTTTCGGGCACGGCAATCGCGGCCAAGTCCCTGCGCCCGGAAATCCAGGTGATCGGCTGCGAACCGTCCAACGCGGACGACGCCGCGCGCTCCTTCGCCTCCGGCAAGATCGAGCCCGCTTCCATCCAATTCACAATTGCCGACGGACTGCGAGCCACTCTTTCGCCACGCACCTTCGCAATCCTGCGCGAGCGAGTCGATCGCATCATGCTGGTCACTGAAGAGGAAATCATGCAGACCATGCACCTGCTCACGGAACACCTGCGCAGCACGGTCGAACCCTCCGGCGCGGTGGCCGCATCCCCCGCTCTGCATCATCAGATCGATGGCGAAGAGCTGCGTATCGGAATCATTCTTTCCGGCGGCAATCTCGATCCGGACACTTTGCCCAGAAAGTATGGGGAGATGAAGTGATTTGTGAGTGGTGATTTGTGATTTGTGAGTGGTGAGATTGATGAGCAGTGAGTACTAAAGTGGGCCAGTTCCGCGCGAATCGCAAATACAAGCAACCTACCCGAATACAACTCAAGATAGGATTTTAATAGCGCTGGCTTCACAGGCTGCGGAAAAAGTAATGTTTGTCATCCCGAGCGAAGCGAGGAATCTGCTTTTCTTCTCGGCTTCCAAGAAACAGCAGATTCCTCGGGCAAACCCCGCCCTTCGGAATGACATGGTGCGAGTTCTTCCGCAATCTGTTCAGCCTGCGGGTTTAGCTATCGCAAGGACTAAACCTCGCAGGCTGAAGCCCGCGCCACTGGCCTTCCTAATTCACATTCACAGTGATCTGCGAAGTTTGCGCCGTGCCGCCCGAGGGCGTGGCAGTCACATTAAACGTGTATGCGCCAAGAGTCGTGCCGGGATTGCCTCCGCCCGTGCCACCGCCTCCGCTGCTGCTGCCGCCACCGCTGCATCCGGTGGCCGCCGCCATCACGATGAAGAGCACCGCAGCGAGCGTAACCATGCCACGACGCTCCTTCGATGCAATCGTCAAGAGGAACATGCAGGCGAATGCGGCCCCAATTTCAGCGATCAGTAGCCAGTTGGGGCCATGAGGACGGCTGCCCGGGGCGAACAAGCGACTCGCGGCGGTGGTGTTAATCGTAAGCGTCGCCGTTCCCGTTGGCGAACCTGAAGTCAATGTGAAGGTCCCCGTATTTCCTGAACCGGTAAAATTGCTGTCCGGTGCACCAAAGCTGCAACCCGGAACGTCGACCGCACCCGACGGCCCGCCGCCAATTCCACAAGTCAAAGTAACCGAGCCGCTAAATCCATTCAGCCCCGCCACGGTAATCAGGCACGTTCCGGATTGCCCCGCCGCTCCGATGCTGATCGTCGAGGAATTGCAACCAGGCGTTACGTTGATTCCCGCCGTGCCTACGTTGATCACCACTCCCGGGAAAGAGCAAGGAGACGCACCCGCGCAGGAAGTGACGTAATTGCCGACGCCGGAAGCGGGCGTGTAAACGGCCGTGACGGTCAAGGTTGCGGAGGGATTAAAAGTATAAGAGGCGGTCGCTGCAACGTAGCCCGCGGAATCGGTGGTGGGCGTTACGGCGATCGGAGAGGTGTTAATCGGCAAGCCGGTAATTGAACTTACGAAATTCACCGTCCCAGTGGGCGGGTTCCCTAGACTGCCTCCCGAAAAATTGACGGCCGTACTGTATGCGGTATCCACAAACGCAGTTAGGGTGACGGACGCCCCGGTACCTATCGTTACCCCATTCGTCGGTGCAGTGATTTGCGTCGTAGTGGGTGCCGCCGCCACAGTAAAACTTAACGCAGCCGATGGCGAAGTCATCGCGTTATAACTTGCGTCGCCATTATATTGAACAGAAATGCTGTGAGTGCCCACCGCGAGGAACGTGGTCTGATCCTCCGAATACCCTTCTGTGTTAAGCGGATAAGAACTAGCAAGCACTCCGTCTGGATTTACCACTCCACCCGGGGTCAAGGTGTCAGCCAAGGTGACAGTTCCACTGGCGCTTTCCATGCCCGAAACGGAGCCAAAGACGTCCGCTCGTAGCAAAATCATGTCACCGTAGTAGGCTGAAGACGCCGAGGAGCAAGAGTACGTCAACGCCCCTGCTGTCGATACACTTTCCAATACTTGTCCTTCCACGGCTCCTGAGAAAGGGTTCAGTACCATAACGCACGGCGAAGCCGTGGTGGCCTCAGGAGTGACTGTGACGGAAATGGGAGTGGTCGAGAAACTCGAACCATAGGTACCATCGCCGGAGTAGTGCGCCACTACGTTGTACGTGCCGCCCACCAACCCTTGCGTGAAATAGTTTTGCCCGACCGTTGTCCCACTGGTCAACGGATAGATGTCGGAATTGGAGATTGCGTAGCTGTTCGATGTGAAATGATCAACGCCGCCCGTGTTGCAACCCAGAACGCTGCAAGAGGGGTTGCCAGCGGGAAACGTGCCGATTAGTGCCACGTCCTCTACAACATTTGGAACGAATGGATCGGTCCCGGTCGCGGTTGGAAGAGTTTCACTAACCGGTATTGGATTGGCACCGGCGTTCACCTGCATATTTACGTAAACCTTGGTCCCGTGCGTGATGTTGATCGGTGTCGCGCACGAGGCCAAAGTGGATGTCGCCAAGGAAAGACACAGGGTCGTCGTTGTCGGCGTAAACGGTCCTGCCGTCGGCCAATTGCTGACCAGATTAAATGCATTCACCGAGCCAAGGCCAGTGGCCAGGTCCAACCCGGGACCCGTCTTCCACGCGAGATTGTTCCCCAAAGCGCCGGTATTAACGTTGTAGCTTTCCTCAACCCCATAAACCCCAGCTGCGGATGACGTATTGCTGCACCCTGGACTCCCACCTGCGCAAGGAACCGAATTGTTGCCCTTGGTTACGTCATTGAAAATGCAGGCGGAATTCGGGCCTGTCGAAGAATTACAAGAGTACCCACCTGATGTGGCAGCCGCATTTTGCTTCGCCGCTAAGTTATAAAGAACATAATTGGCATTGCCCTGCCGGCCGCTCACGCTCGGATTGTTGACTGCAATGTTCTGATTGACCAGCGCCATCATTCCGGCAAATGTCGGCGCCGCCGCCGAAGTTCCTCCCACTCCGACGAAGCCAAAACTCCCGGAAGTGCTCAGCGTACATGCCGCATCGTTTACATCCTGATCCTGCTCGCAAATGACGTAAAAACTGTTGCTGACGTAGCCGCCCGCGGAGAATAGCGAAACATCCGGCAAATCGCGAGCCAGATCGGTTCCCGCATTCAATCCAGACCCCGACGCCACAGTCTGCCAGGAAGGTTTTGGATAGTAATAGCAAGCCCCCGTGCTGTCCTGAGCGGCGCAATTGCTGGCGCCTCCGCTCCCAGCTGCGATCCCACCGTTAGTGGGCGAGCACCCGGTTATTGCGCCTGTAGAGTTCTGCGCGCAAGAATCGTTCCACGTGGTTTCCGGAATGTAAGATAGGGCTGAAACGTCGGGTATTCCGCCGACAGTGGCGCCCGGAGCCGCGCTCCAATAAGTGGACTGATAGTTTGCAGCCGTGACGTCAAAATCAGTGCCCCCGGCAGCAACATTGAATGGCGTGGAAGCAATTCCATTGACTGCGGCGCCGGATACCGCAACGTTTTGAGTATTCGGATCGTCGCAGCCTGCGGAACCGTTATCTCCGGCGGAAACGATTGCCGTGATGCCTTGGGCGGCCGCTTGTTCCCAAAGTAGAGCCTCAAAATAAGCATTATTGTTTCCAAGAGATGACTCGCATTGGCCGAAACTTTCGGTTACCACCGGAGCAAGGTTATTGTCCACGACATATTCCGCCGCGAGGTCCGTGCCGGCCGTGGTCTCGGTGCCTTCTGCAATTACGAAATCGATGGTGGCGCCTTTGGCGACCGCCCCTGCCCATTGGACGTCCAAGTCTCCCTCGATCTCGTCCGAATTAAAACCGGGATCGGGCCCATCCAAGATCACGTTGGGGGCATTCGGAGGCAGATTAAACAGGCTGCGGAACGTAGCCACATCATCTGACGAGCACGTCACGGAGTTTCCAAGCGGCCCAATGTAACTAGCTCCAAAATCAGGTGAGCTTGCCGTGCAGATCTCTGAATCGCCCAGGATCGCGATGGTTTGTCCAGTACCATCGATCACGTGCCCGCCGATGCCCGGATTCCACAACTTCTGAACGTTGTATATATTGGCAAAATCGCCGGGACCAAGCGCATTGCAAGTCGCGGCGTTACCGGCAGCGTTCTTGCACCCAAACGTATACTGTGGCGTCACTTTGCCGGTCTTCACATCCTTTGTAAACACGCCCATGTTGCGGCTCTGCGCTTTCCTCGGAAAATTGTGGAGAGAGACCGTTCCGGCCACGACCGGAGCGAGCGCCGTGGGGATTTGCGGATCGCTGTTGTTGGCGAAGTGCTGTTCTCCGTTCACAAGATACTTGTGAATCTCGGTATGAAAGGCGTTGCGCACCTGCCCTGCCGTACCGGAAAACTCGATGACCGTGCCTCCGGTCGAAACGCGCGCGATCTGGAAACCGTGCGATTGCAGCCAATTGCTTACGGTCTGGATGTCGGCGGGCGCGGGGCCATATTGCTGGCCGAACTGTTGCGGAGTGAGCCATTGGTGGAAGTTCGGGGAAGTTTTGCTCTGCTGCTGATCGATCAGCGTTCTGAGGGCAGCCTCTTGCTCAGGGCTGCGCTGCAGCAATAGCAGCATGCGGTGCAAAGGCAAGCTGTCGGCCACGGCGCCCTGATCGTATTGAGGGCGCGCCAGTGGGTGCGTGTTTCCGCGAAGGGTCGTCAGGCTGCTTTCGCTGATTTGCGCGGTGATGCGTGCGGGCGCGGCATTGCTTTGCGCGAAAACCGCCAGCGGCGCGACCAGCGCCAGCGCACCGGCCAATATCGCGGCGCGGCGGAACCCCGCCAACGCGACGCGGATAGCGCTATTCGCTTGTGGAGCGGATTTTGCGCGGCACGCGCGCACATTAACGGAAGCATTTAAAATAGATGAGCTATTCACAGTTCCCTCATGCGAAGCTAGGATGAAAAGCAGCCAAGTCCCAATCGCCCCCATGGCAAAAGTATGGTCGGCAGACTAACGGGTGAATTTCGCCGTTGGTCAATACCCTATGATGCAGAATTTGGCCCGGGGTTTTCCCGTGAATTTCATTGCGGATTTCCTAAACTCTTGCACCCATGTCACGGCCCCCGGCCTTCTGCCTCCCGCGGTAGAAGCGATCCCCTTCCCGTGGGCAATATCGAACGCCACAGCCCATGGCAATGCCGCGTCAGGAAACACAGATTGCGGAAAAAGTAGCACAGCCACTCTTGGCTGTGCGGTCTTTTCAACTTTCGCGCACTCATAACGCCATGCATCGCAAAAAACCGCACAGCCAAGAGTGGCTGTGCTACTAAAACCGTCCGCGAATCGACTTTTTACGCAACCTGAATAGCCTGACGAAGATGAACCCTGATTGGAGAATATCCCGTGAACGATTTGAATGGCATGTGAAGGCGCGTTGAAAAACGCATGAATCCCGGGCCCAGAAAAGCCGCCGCGATCAGTTGTCGAGCGCTTTCCAATTGGTGGGAGGGAAAGAGATCTGCCAGAAATTTGGAGACTGGGCGACAAACTCCACCGGGATCAGGAATCCCTCGGGGCTCTCGCGTGGCGCGCGAGTGGAGCGCGCGCCAATCTTCTCGCCCGTCCGGTCGTTCGAAATCTCCAGCGCCGTATTCTCGTCGATGGCGCGGTTGCACAATACCATCGCACCATGGATGTTCACGGCAACGGTGTAGGCGGAAATCTTCAGACTCTTGCCGTTTTGCTCCAACACTAGCGTGACCGGCACGCGAATAATCACGCGCTGGCTGCGGCGCCGCTCTTCTCCTGCCATCAGCGATGCGCCTCGATTAGATTGCTCTTTCGGTGGTGTCACAGGTCCAGCTCCCAAAAGCCCATCTGTGGATTGATTAGCTCGATTCCCAATTCCCAACCCTCGGCGCGCTGCATGCCGCGCCAGACGATAACCGCCGGATTGCTCTGCTTGCTCACCATATTCGTGAGATGAATCGTCTGCCTGACTTCCAGATTCGTGGGCAGAACCACCATGCAGCCATAAGGTCCCACCACTCGCGTTTGCGCTTCCTTGCGCAGCATTTCCCCGCCCGCGTTCCATTCCACGGAAATGGGCACGCGAGAATTGACCCGCTCGCCCCGGCGCTTTTCGCGGCCGCTCAGTGGAGTAGACCTGGCATTTTCAACCGGGCGAATCTCTCTTCCCGGGATACTTGGCGCGCGTTTGGCCCGAAAATCAACCATTCCAGGCCCCCTCAGTGGACCGCAGGTTTTCTTTCTGCAACGTCCGAAAGTGAAATGTTCTTAGTAATAGAATGCTAGTTGACTGGACTGAATGCGTCTACGGTACGCAAGGACAGTCTTGAAACAGTTTTGGGACAGGGCCATTCGGGCAGTGCTCGAAATCGTTCTGTAGGTTGCAATATAGGCATTCCGCAAGGTCTTCCATCGGCCACCCAATGTTGCTGAGTGACTTGATGGGACCTGTGCTGGATACTGTTGCTTCTGGTACGGTCCGCAGGGAGATGGGAGTGCGCAATCCATATGAAAGTAATCCTCTTCGGTGCAACAGGAATGGTCGGCCAAGGCGTTCTCCGGGAATGCCTGCTGGACTCGGACGTTGAGAAGGTCCTGACGGTGGGGCGGTCGGCATCGGGAGTGAAAAGCCCCAAGCTGAGCGAGATCGTTCAGCCGGATATGTTCCACTATTCCGAAATTGAATCGCCGCTGACAGGATACGACGCCTGCTTTTTCTGCCTGGGCGTCACGTCTGTCGGCATGTCCGAAGAGCAGTACGAACGGCTGACCTACACACTTACACTGGCTGCGGCTGAAACACTATCACGGTTGAATCCGGGGATGATATTCGTTTACGTTTCCGGCGTGGGAACGGACAGCACGGAAAAAGGGCGGGTCATGTGGGCGCGAATCAAGGGCAAGACAGAAAATGCGCTTTTGCGGCTCCCCTTCAAAGCCGCGTACATGTTTCGACCCGGGGCCATTGTGCCAATACATGGAGAGCGCTCCAAGACAACTTTGACCCGAGTCGCATACTCAATGGCCAAGCCCATCCTTCCTCTGCTCCTGCGCCTGTTTCCCAGGCATATCCTGACCACCGAAGAAATGGGCCGAGCCATGCTGAACGTGGCGAAGAATGGCGCTCGCCAAAATATACTGGAGACCTGGGACATCGCCAATTGCGCGAAATCTCAGACAGCAAGCTGATCACTCACAACAATTTAACCATTAGCTCGGTGATCGTAATTCTTTGCTGTGGAAAACGGGGTTTAGGTGGCGTCTGCGCTGCCAATCACGCCAACATTTTGTGCTGCCGAGCATGTGCTATTCTTCGAAGCTTCGGGAGGAGCAATGAAACTGGACTTGCTGGCGATAGCGGCGCATCCGGACGATGTGGAACTGACCTGCGGCGGCACACTCTTAAAAGCCACCGAGCAGGGTTACAAGACCGGCATCCTGGACTTGACCGCAGGCGAAATGGGAACGCGAGGAACGCCGGAAACGCGCCTGAAGGAATCCGCGAAGGCAGCGCGAATTTTGCGCGTGGCGCACCGCGAAAATCTGCGGCTGCCGGACGCGCACCTGGAAGTCACCACGGAAACGAAGCTGGCCGTCGCGAGGCGAATTCGCGCGCTGAAGCCTCACACCGTGATTCTTCCCTATTGGGAGGGGAGGCACCCCGATCACTACACAGCCGCGAGGCTCGGCTACGAAGGCTGTTTCCTCGCGGGACTAAAGCAGTTGCCCATCGGGGGCGAAGCCTTCCGACCCTTCAAGATTCTCTATTCCACGGTCTATTTCCGCGAAGTCCACCCCACTTTTGTGGTGGACATTTCGCCCTATTTCGATCGCCGCTACCGGGCAATCCTGGCCTACCACTCGCAGTTCAAGCCAAAGGCCAAAGACAAGAAATCGAAAGTGGACATACCTCTGGACCGCCTTCATCATGAGGTGAATCTGATCGCGCGATACTACGGGCAAATGGCCGGGGTGGAGTACGCCGAGCCGTTTCTGGTGAAGGAAGTGATGCAGGTGGAAGACGTGCTTAAGCTGCCTGTGCGCTCGATTTAGTGGGACGAATCGCTAATTCCCTTCGTTCTCCTGGGCCATGGTGTAACCCGGCAAACTCTGGCCATCGCTTTTCCATTCCACTCGAACCCGGATCATGGATTCGGTGGCCGCATTCGTTGGGCGCAACACGGCAATGGTGGTCAGAGCCTCCTTGTAGAGCTTGGTGACAAGGAAAGTCTCGTCAGTCCCAACTTTCTTCCAGATCTGGCCGATTCGAATTTGCTGATCCACAATATGCATAATATCAGGTTAGTGTGATGTCCGGCGGGTGTCAATCGCCTGCGGCGCGCGTTTTTCCAAGTCAGTGCGGAAAACCTATTTGCGCCAAACTACATCTGAAGCCAAAGAGATTGTGATTCCCGGTTAAGGGTGTATTGTATAATGAGGTTTCAGAAGACTTCAGGAGGAGCCATGAGACGCCTCTCTCACGGAATTTTCGGGATCGTCTTTGCAACGCTGCTGGCCGCACCGGCCGGGTTTGCGGCGCAACAACAGACCCAACCCGCGCAGCAACCGCAGGCGCAGCCCCAGCAACAGCCTGCTGCATCGGACGCAAGCCAACAACCGCAGGCGCAGGACCAACCCGCTGCTTCCAGCGAAGATGAGACTGTAAAGGGCGTCAAGCCCGGCTCCGAGAGGGATGTCAATTCCATTGGCAACCGGGGCGTTGGAAATGGCGTGAATTTATATTCCCTGCAGCGCGAGATCGCGCTCGGGAAGCAGGCGGCCATGGAAGTGGAAAAGACCGCCAGGATGATCAATGACCCAGTGGTCACGGAATACGTGAATCGTGTGGGACAAAACCTGGTGCGGAATTCCGACGCCAAGGTGCCCTTCACGATCAAGGTGATCGACTCGGATGAAATCAACGCCTTTGCACTGCCCGGCGGATTTTTCTATGTGAACACCGGCTTGATCCTGCGCGCGGACGAAGAAGCGGAACTGGCCGGCGTCATGGGCCATGAAATCGCACACGTGGCCGCACGCCATGGAACAAAGACCGAAACGAAGGGCCAGATCATGCAGTGGGCCACCATCCCGCTGATTCTGCTGGGGCCCGGCGGCTGGGCCGGGTACGGCCTATACGAGGGCTTGAATCTTGCAATTCCCATGAGCTATTTGAAATTCACGCGCGACGCTGAGCGCGAAGCGGATTTTCTTGGCCTACAGTACATGTACAAGGCCGGGTATGACCCCAACGCTTTTGTGAGCTTCTTCGAGAAAATCGAAGCGGAAGAACGCCGCCGCCCCGGTAGTATCCCAAAGGTTTTCTCGACCCATCCGCCTACGCCGGATCGCGTGCAAAAAGCGCAGGAAGAAATCGCCACCATTCTTCCGGCGCGCGACGAATATGTTGTGACCACTTCGGAATTCGATACGGTCAAGGCGCGGCTGCGCAGAATCGAAAACAAGAACAAGCTGGACGATAAGAAATCCGCCGGCGATAAACCCACCTTGCGGACGCGCACCGAGCAGAAACCGCAGGACAAGGCCGGCACGCAACAGCCAACGCAATCCGGCGGCGACGATTCCGATCCGGATCGCCCCGTGCTCAAGAAGCGCACCGACGACGGATCGGGTTCTGGCTCCGGAACCGGAACCAACTAGATTTGAATTTTGTTTGAGGTAGCACAGCCACTTTTGACTGTGCGGTTTTTACGATGTATGGCGTTATGAGTGCGCGAAAGTTGAGAAAACCGCACAGCCAAGAGTGGCTGTGCTACGTTTGCCGCTATGACGAACTTGGCAGGTGAACGATTCCCATGCGGCGCATTTCCTCCGCGTAATACTTGCGATAGAGCACGTCCCACTCCTCGCTGGCTTCCAGTATTTCCTTTTTCTGCGAGCTGATCTTCTTGCGGACTTCGGCGTCCATGGCCTCTTCTTCCTTCAGCAAATCCTGCAGGATCTGCAAGGCTTTTTGGCGGATGGTGTCCCTGTCCTCGACGAATTCCACGTCGTCGCAAGCAACCAGAACATCGGTGATCACGTGGGAAAGGCGAATGGTTTTTTCGCGGGTGAGTCGCATCAGTAGGTTATTAAACTTCCCTTTCCCTCCCCCGCAGTGAATCAACGCAGGATCAGCTTTCGCTGCCGGGCAAGTTCGCCCTTCACTTTCTTGTACATCTCCTGATACTGGACGCCCGTGCGGCGCATTTCGTCCGCATGTTTGGTCAGAATTTCGCGGACTTCCTCGTTCAGGCGGTCTTCAATGCCGATCTCTTCCTGCATGGCCACGCGCACGCGCTGCGATAGGCTGGCCGCATCCGGCGCTTCGATCACCTTGGCCTCGAGCAGGCGCTTGACCACTTCCCCTGCCATGTATCCAACGTAGTCGCGCGAGAGCAGCATCGTTTAGGGCCCCTGAAGAATTCGGAAAAGCAGTTTACTGTCCCGCGCGAAGAAGTGTCAAGGAAGGTTCGCAAGGCAAACTGCAGCCGTGTAGCGCCCGCCTTCAGGCGGGCACCCGGATTAGAGTAAGTGCCCGCCTGAAGGCGGGCGCTACAAGAGCGTCTACGCGGGAATCTTGAGCAGCTTGCTCATGGTTCCGCCAAGAATGGCAATGCGATCGGCGTCGCTCAACCCGGGCTGCGACATCACGTAGTCCACAGGAGCGAAATCCCACGGAAACGGATAATCCGTCCCCAAGCCGATTTGGCCCGCGCCAACCACGGCGATCAAGTGCCGCAGCGCTTCCTGATTAAAAACGATGGTATCGACGTAAATCTTCTTCAAATATTCCGAAGGCTTCTTCAGCAGCGTTTTGGTGCACTCCTGCGGGAACACGCGGCATCCCTGATCGATTCGGCCATCGTAGCTGGGCAGAAAGCCGCCGCCATGCGCGGCGCAAATCTTCAAGTTTGGAAATTTATCCAGCGTTCCCTCCATGATCAGGTGCGACAGGCAAATCGTGGTTTCCAGCGGATTCCCGATGACGTTGGTCAACACGCCATTTCCCTGCACTCGATTGCGGATGCCGGTGGCGTTGGGGCTATCCTGCGGATGAATAAAAATCAGCGCCTGCAACTCCTCGGCCTTGGCCCAGAAGGGATCGAATTCCGGCGAGGAAAGCTCCTTACCCTCGCAGCTTCCGCCAATCGCCGCGCCGCGCAATCCGTATTTCTTCATGCCCACTTCGAGCTGCTGAGCGGCCAGTTCTGGAAATTGCAAGGCCACCGAAGCGAAGGCCACGAACCTGTCCGGATGAGCCGCGCACATCTCCGCCATGCGTTGATTTTGCAGGTCGATCAGCTTGCTCACCAGTTCGCGGTCCGCCGAATACCAGAACGAGTTGATGCTGACGGCCTGGACGTCGATGCCCATTTCATCCATCTTTTGAATTCGCGCGGGGGTCAGTCCGGCGTCATCGTATCCGCCCTGCGCGATGCCCGCGCCGAGCCGCCGCTCAATCTTCGTTCCCTTGAGCATGTCCGTTACCTCAGGCACGCTCACGTGGCAATGAATGTCCACCGTTTTTACGCGGCGATTCCCCACCATCGCAGGCTTGTGCTTTGCGCCGCCTACAGATTGCGCGGGGCGCCCCGCTCCCATGGCCTCGCAAACCGCGCAGCCCGTAAACACCACGCCCGCCGACGCGCCCACAACGCTCTTAATAAAATCCCTGCGATTCGGCATCTCTTCTCCTTGAACTGACCGCCATCCCCGGCCGCTGCTCTTCTCCGCCTTTCTCCTCTTTTCTCTGTGTCCTCTGTGTTGAGCTTTTAAAGCTTTAACACAGAGACCACCGAGTAAAGAGGAGACCCACAGAGTAAACCGGGAAAGAAACAGTTCCGGGCGGAAGTCTATCGGCAGACACACGCTATGTTGACAACAAATTCGCGCGCATGCTGCCGCAATGCCTTTGACTGGAACACGGCCGCAATCGCGTTTACACTAGTGGGCGCAAGGCCCGCGGCATTTGAATCTCCGCCACTTGCACAACACTCAATTGGGAGGCGCCGTCATGAGTTTGCCGAAACGTCCACTGGGTTCCAGCGGGTTGCAGATCACCGCCGTAGGTTTTGGAGCGTGGGCCATTGGCGGGGGAGGATGGGCCTTCAGCTGGGGACCACAGGACGACGTTGTATCCATCGCTGCCATGCGGCATGCCCTGGAGCTGGGCATCAACTGGATTGACACCGCCGCCGTCTACGGACTCGGCCATTCGGAGGAAGTTGTTGGAAAATTGCTGCGCGATTTGCCCGCATCCGAGCGCCCTCTGATCTTCACAAAATGCGGGCTCACCTGGGACGAAAAAAATCCCATGCAGCAGGCCAAGCGCATCCTTAAACCGGAAACCATTCGCCGCGAGTGCGAAGCATCGCTGCGGCGGCTGGGCGTCGAGCGCATCGACCTCTACCAATTTCACTGGCCAGACGAAACGGGCACGCCCATCGAGGATTCCTGGGGCCAGATGTTGAAGCTGGTCGAGGAAGGAAAGGTGCGCGCCGCGGGTGTTTCGAATTTCAATGTGGAGTTGCTCGAAAAGTGCGAGAAGATTCGCCACGTCGATTCGCTGCAGCCATTGTTCTCCATGATCAGCCGCGCCACCGCAGCCGACGTGCTTCCCTGGTGCAAGAGCCACAACACCGGAGTGATTAACTACAGCCCCATGCAGTCCGGAATATTGACGGATGGATTTACCGGCGATCGGGTGGCAAAAATGTCCAGCGACGACTGGCGCCGCCGCGGCCCCGAATTTCAGGAACCAAAACTCAGCCGCAACCTGGCATTGCGCGACGCACTGAAGCCCATCGCCGTGCGGCACGGAGTCTCCGTCTCATCGGTCGCGGTGGCCTGGACGCTCTGCTGGCCGGGCCTGAGCGGAGCAATCGTGGGAGCGCGCACCCCCGCGCAAGTTGACGGCTGGATTCAAGCGGCAAATTTGCAACTGACGCATGACGACCTCGCGGAAATCGCAGCCGCCATTGGCAAGACGCAAGCCGGCTCCGGCCCATCGCAGCCGCCGAAGACTGTAGCCTCAAAGGGTGGAAGCGCTTCCTAATTTGCAAATTCTGAATAACTAAAATAGGAGATCAGCGATGGCCATTCCAAAAATTTTAATGCTTACCGGCGATGCCGGAGAATCTCTCGAAGTGATGTACCCCTACCAGCGACTGCGGGAGGAAGGCTACGACGTCAAGATCGCCGCGCCCAGCAAGAAAAAACTGCACTTCGTGGTGCACGATTTCGAACCGGGATTCGACACCTACACGGAGAAGCCCGGCTACAGTTGGGATGCCGATCTCGCGTTCGCAGAAGTCAACACCGCGGAGTACGTCGCGCTGGTGATTCCCGGCGGACGTGCGCCCGAATATATTCGCAACGATAAAGATTGCCTGCGCATCGTGCGCGAATTTATGAAGGCCGAAAAACCCCTGGCGCAAATCTGCCACGCCCCGCTGATCCTGCTGGCCGCCGGCGTGCTCAAGGGAAGGCGAACCGCGGCCTATCCTGCCCTGGAGCCTGATGTAGTGGCAGGCGGAGCGGAATTCGTTAACTCCGAAGCGGTCATCGATGGAGCGCTCATTTCAGCGCGGGCCTGGCCCGATCATCCCGCGTGGATGCGCGAGTTCATCGCCTATCTCAGGAAAAAAGCGCCCGTTCAGCAGCAAATGGCGGCCAACTAGCGGCACTCCGCAAAATTATTATTGAAGAAGACGGAAGCGAACTCCGCTTTCATGGGAAGAGGATCGAATTGCATGGCCGCGAAGCTTCTTAAGGCTTGCCTTCTTTTCGGACTTGCCAGAAAAACCAAAGCAGGCCGGCGCACAAATAGGCGAGGTAGATGTAAGGCAGCTTGCCGTAAGGGCCCTCGGGCACGGGGTACAGATTGCCAACCAGCGCAGCCAACATGGCGATGAAGGCCAGCCATGGAACGATTTGCGCACCCTGCCGGAAAACGCCATGGTCGCGCAAGTATCGCGGCAGTGCTATACATACCAGCGCGTAGGCCACGATAAATCCGTACGTCGCAAGAGATCCCATCCAGCCATAAACATCCAGGCCGCTCGATCCCAAATAGGCCAGAACGGCTACCGGAAGACCCGCGGCAATGCCGGTGGCAAGCAAAGCCATGGTTGGAGTTTCGTTGCGTTCGTGCGTGGTCCGGAAGACGCCGTGCGCCAGGCCGTTGTGCGACATGAGCAAAAGCACCCGCGCCGCAGCCGTAATACAGCCCAGCGTCCCCGCAAACATGCTCACCGCTGCGCCAATATCAATCAATATGCCCAGGGCCGGAATACGCGCGACGCCAGCCAGAACGTGCATGGCGTCCTGGCTGCTCCCTAAGTCCTGCCCGGCAACATGGAAGCCCAGCACTTCCGAATAGGCGGAAACGATGAAGAACAGTCCCGCGATCACGGCACTCTCGATGACCACGCGAGGAATCGTCTTCAGGGGATTGCGCGCCTCGGCCCCCAGAGTGGTGGCGCTCTCGAAACCCACGAAGCTGAATAGCGCCAGCACAAGTCCGAGGCGCAGGCCGCCGCCGGTCATGGCCGTCAGGTGCACCTGGCTGGGATCCAAGTGCAGACCGTGCCGCACCAGGACAAGCACCACGACCACCAGGATCACCAGCAGCGAAAGCGCCTCGATCCACAGCATCATGCGAGCGGAAATTTTCACGTCGCGCCAGGCGATCCACACGGAGACTGCGGTCACGATCAGCGCCAGCGCCACCCCGGAAAATCCGTGACCCAGAACATCGACGAACAAGAAATTTGCGTATTGATAGAAGCCGCCGATGACACTGGAGCCGGTGGCAATGTAGGCAAGCAAAAGACTCCAGGCGGTTACGGCTCCGAGCCACGGAGGAAGGATCATGGCCGCATAGGTGTACAGCGATCCGGGCGACGCCGAGTAACGCGCAAATCGGCTGATGCACCAGGCCACCAGCAGAATGGCGATCATCGCCAGCATATACGCCAGCCACGTGCCGTTGCCGGCCAGCGCGGCCACCAGTGGGATGGTTGCCGCGGGAGTGGAAGTGGGCGCAATCGTGGAGACCGACTGCGCAAGGGTCTCCATCGGGGAGAGCGCTTCTCCGCGCAATCCATAGTCCCCAGTTTTTATTGGAACCGATTCTGTTTGCTCGCTAGGCATTTGGTCTCGTATGTTCCAGCCGCATTCCGCGCGGCTGGACATGCCGTACCATACCTGCCCTGTTCCATTGACGCAAGGCTCGGCGGCCCAATTGCGCATTTGAAAAACAAATGGAATGCCGCCGCATCCGCGATTCGATATTGGCCGGAGAAAAAGATATCCTACTGCCCCTGCGTTTCCGGCCTGAAGTTCTTTCGTTGACGGAGAGGGCCGCTCCGGCCTATAGTGGCGCACTTTTCAGGGAGGCACGGATTGCTCGAGCGAATTTTCCATCTCACGGAAAATCAGACCACGGTTCGCCGCGAACTTCTCGGCGGCCTGACCACGTTCATGGCCATGGCCTACGTCGTCGATCGTCAACCCGCGAATCCTCGGGCGAAGCGGGCATGCCGGTCGAAGGCGTGCTGTTCGCTACGTGCGTTTCGGCGGCCATCGCCACGCTGGTGATGGGGCTGTGGGCCAATTATCCCATCGCGCTGGCTCCCGGAATGTCGCTGAACGCCTATTTCACGTACTCGATCGTCCTGGGCCGCGGCGTTCCGTGGCAGACGGCTCTGGGCGTGGTGTTTCTTTCCGGCATGCTTTTTCTGCTCCTGACGCTGACCAAGTCCGCGAGCAAATCGTCAACGACATTCCCGATTGCCTGAAACACGGCACCGCGGCGGGAATCGGCTTGTTCATCGCCTTCGTCGGGCTGCGCAACGCCAAGATCATTGTCGCCAATCCCGCGACGTTCGTCGGCTTGGGAAAATTTTCCGATCGCGCGGTCCGCTCGGCAGCGTTCGGATTGATCCTGATCGCCATCCTGATGTCGCGCCGCGTCGGCGGCGCGATTTTGATCGGCATCGTCGCGATCACGCTCGCGGGAATCTCCGCTGGGCCTCAACCACGTGGCCCGCGCACGTATTTTCGCTCGCCTCATCCTGGCGGCACGTTTCTAAAGCTCGATTTTCGCTCGGCGCCTCACGATTGGGCCTCGGCGAGTTGATTTTCGTCTTCTTCTTCGTCGATCTATTTGACAACGTGGGCACACTGGTCGGCGTGTGCGAGCAGGGCGGATTCATGCGCGACGGCAAATTTCCGCGCGCCAGCCGCGCGCTGCTGGCCGACGCCTTCGGCACAATCGTTCGGCGCGCTTACGGGCACATCCACGGTCACGAGTTACATCGAGAGCGCGGCGGGCGTAGCGGCGGGAGCGCGCACGGGATTGGGCAACGTTGCTGATCGCGGCGTTTTTGTCGCCGCGATGTTCTGCTCGCCGCTGGTCGCCGCCGATTCCCACTTATGCCACTGCGCCCGCGCTGATTCTGGTCGGCGCGCTGATGTGCGAATCCTCGCCAAAGTCGCTGGGACGATTTCACCGAAGCGCTTTCCCGCGTTTCTCACGATCGTGGCCACGCCCTTGACGTTCAGCATCGCGACCGGACTGAGCCTGGGCCTCCTTTCCTTCACCTTCATCAAGCTCGGCACTGGGAAAATCCGGCAAATCAGTCCACTCATCTGGGTTCTCTCCGTTCTTTTTTTGCTGCGCTTCGCGTTCCTGGGCGCGGAATAATACTACCCGAGTTCGGCTCGAAAGATTAGACAGGCGAGTGCCATTCGTCCGGGTTGCCATGATTTGTCAGAACAGAGAATCGCCAGGGATAACCCTTATGTCATTCCCGCCCACAATTCCCTGCACCATGCCCGAACATTGGGCAGAATTGGTTAAGTGATTGGGTCGCCCGGAAAACGGTCTGTGGCCGTTTCCTGTTGATTTGAGCGATTCCCAATAAGGAACACATGAACGAAGACCTGAAAACAATTTATTCGCGCCGATTTGCCGGAATCGAGAAATCGCGCAACGAGGTTTGGAAAGTTCTCACCCGGCACTACTTCCAGCGCTGGGTGAGCCCCCAGGACGTTGTGCTCGATGTGGGCGCGGGATTTTGCGAGTTCATCAACAACATTCAAGCCAAAGAAAAGCTGGCCATGGACCTCAATCCCGCAACGCTGAAGAAAGCCGCCCGGGACGTGATGGTGATCCCGCAGGACATGACCAAGGAATGGCCTATCGCTTCCGATTCCGTAGATGTGGTGTTTACCAGCAATTTCTTCGAACACCTGCCCGGCGAGAAAGAGCTGTTGCACTGCCTGAGAGAGATCCAACGTGTGCTGCGCCCCAATGGCCTGCTCATCGCAATGGGCCCGAACATCCGCTTCTGCTTCAATGTGTATTGGGACTTTTTGGATCACTACCTGGCCCTGAGCGACCGGTCCATGACGGAGGCAGTTGAGATCTCCGGATTGCAAGCGGAAATGGTAGTTCCGAAATTTTTGCCGTATACGATGACAGGAAAAATCTCCCCGCGCCCGCTACTGGTGCGTCTCTACCTGGCACTTCCGATCTTCTGGCGGCTCATGGGCAAGCAGTTCCTGATTCTGGCTCGCAAGGTGCCGATCCCCAACAGCCAAACCGGCGCGATTCCTGCAATCCGCGAGCTGGAAAAAATCGCTCAATGAGCTTTGGCCCCGCCACCATCATGCGAATTATTTTCGGCGCCGTCCTCGCTACGATCTTGTGCGTGGTGGTATTGGCCGTGTTCGTTCCCCTGAACCCATCGCTCCCCAGCACGGGGCTCGACTCTTCCTGGATGATGGCAATGAATCAGGGAGTCGCGCGGGGCCTGGTATTCGGTAGGGACATTGTATTTTACGTTCGGTCCATACGGATCTGTCTACACGGAGCAGTACGATCCCGCCACGGACAAGTTGATGCTCATGGGCAGTTTCTTCCTCGGACTCTGCTATGCTCTTCTGCTATTGCTGCTGGGAAAGGGAGAAAACCCTTACAAGCTTTTGGTCTATGGAATTTTTCTTGCGTGCCTCTTGGATTCCCGGGACGCGCTTCTTTTTTCATACCCGCTGATTTTGGCTTTGGTCGTATATCGCTTAACTTTGCCCGAAACTCGCTCCATAAAACTGCATCTGGCCAAGAAGTACGAATATGCCTTCACGCTTCTCTTCGCGCCTCTGGGCCTGCTGCCTCTCATTAAAGGGTCGCTCCTGCCCATTTGTGCGATCACGCTGGTCTTATGCATTGCGATTCTGTGGAGCCGCCGGGAAAAGGCTTTGCTGTGCCTCGTGGCGGGCGTCCCGGTAGTTTCCTGTTATCTGTTTTGGTTTTTCTCAGGCCAGCCGGTTTTGGCATTGCTCGGATTCTTCATCAGCTCCCGGCAATTCATTTCCGGGTATACCGAGGCCATGTCATTTCCAGGGGACATTTCGGAGTGCGTCCTGTATGCGCTCGCTTCCGCGCTGATCATTCATGCAATCGCATGGAAAGCGCGCGGGCCGAAGAGTTCCACATGGTTCTTGTGCGGCTCATACGGAGTGTTTCTGTTTATCGCCTTCAAGGCTGGTTTTGTCAGGCACGACGCCTGGCACAACATCACTTCCGGCAGCGCCATCCTGGCCGCTGCCCTGCTGCTCCTGTTCGTTGTGGATGAGAAGCCATCGCTTCTTCTTCCCCTTGGCGTGGCGTTGCTGGCGTGGGCCTACATCGGACACGGAACCATGCCAACCGCCATGGAAGATATTTCGGCAAATCTGCGCACAACTTTCGAGCGGTCCTTTCAGGGCGCTCGCGCGCGACTGACCCAAAAGACTGAGTTCCAGAAACGCTATGACCAGCATATCGCGGCAATTCGAGGCGCGTTTCCGATCCCTGCCACATCGGAAACAATGGACATCTACTCCTTCAATCAATCCTGGCTGCTGGCATCCGGAAATGCCTGGTCGCCCCGGCCTGTAACGCAAAGCTATTCTGCGTACACGCCCGATCTCGCCGAAATGAATCTTCGCCATCTTCAAGGGCCCAGCGCGCCGGACAACATTTTGTTCCGTGTGGAGCCCATCGATGGCAGGCTGCCGTCTCTTGAAGATGGGCTGAGCTGGCCGGAGCTGATCAACGGATATTCATTGCAGAAACTGGAAAGAGATTCGGCATTTTTGCGAAAGAGAACGGCAATCGTGGAGGACGCCGACGGAGCGGAGAAGGAATTCTCCAGCGCCCTGCACCAATTCGGAGAGGAAGTCATGCTTCCCGATTCGGACGAACCGCTGTTTGCGCGAATCGAAATTGAGCCCACGTTCCTCGGAAAAGTGGCGAGCGCTCTATTCAAGCCGCCGGAACTGCGCATGGCCGTGCGAACACGCGAAGGCAAGCCTGTGGATTACCGCGTGATTTCGACCATGATGCAAACGAATTTCCTGCTGTCGCCGCTGGTGCGAAGCACCGAAGAGTTCGCACTTCTTGCCGCGGGCGGAAGCAAATATCTGACGCCAAATGAGGTCAAAAGCATCGCAATTTCGGCGGACGATGGCAAAGGGCTGTTCTGGAACAAGTCCTATTCCATGAAGCTGCTGAAAGTGAATTTAGCGAAGAATTCGGAAGCCGAAAATTCCATCCTGTTCGACCAAATCGATGATGCCGCCACTCCCAACCATCTCAATGTTCATCCAGAGACCTGCGAAGGCTCCATCGAAGCCATTAACGGAACCTCTCCCCATTTCGAAATTCCAGCCATAGGAAACGTGCTCTCCATCCGGGGATGGATGGCCATATCGGGTAAGGACGGCATCGTTCCGGACCATGTCTTTGTCACGCTCACGAATCAGCGAGGAGCCACGCTGTACGTCAGAACTCGCAGCACCCCTCGTGAAGACATACGCGGCCATTTCAATCAGCCCAGCATGCCGGACCCGGGATTCGCGGCAATCATCGATGTCTCTTCCTTGACCGGCAAGTACACGTTGAGCCTGGCCCGCACATACAAGGGAACGTTTGGTACCTGCGAACAATATAAGCTGCCAATCATGATCTCCCGGTAGATTTGCTTGGCCGCTTTCGACAATGGAATCCCCTCCGCAGGCGCTCCAATGCAAAATGGGCCATGCTTTTCTCACATTATTTCCGAGACTCAGTTTGACGGAAGGTAGCCAGTCGCGTAAGCTATTACAGTTTCGTGACAAGCTAGTTCGGGCGGTTAGCTCAGCGGTTAGAGCGTCCGGTTTACACCCGGAAGGTCGCAGGTTCAAATCCTGCACTGCCCACCACTTACGGACTCTGGAAACCTACTGTAGCCGAAAACGTAGCCACTCCCAGGGCGAATCGGCCCCAAAATGACTCAATAACCACCTTAAGGTTTTGCGTCATCGGCTCGCCTTCATGCGAATAACCTTCTTCTGTTCCGCCGCGTGGTACCGTTCGATGTTCCTCATTGCGGACGTGAGGTCCTTCTCGTCGCTAATGTCGTAGCGTTTGAACATGCTGGCGGTCTTGTGCCCGCTGATTTTCATGGCGACGCTTTGAGGCACGCCGCCGCGGACCATATTCCGAACGGCTGAGCGACGAAAGTCATGGAAGGTCCGTCCTTTGTAGCGAGTCTCTGTTTTACACCCCTTGCACCAGTGGGCGGTTCCCTTGCTGCCACACTTCGGACAGACCATCCACCCAAGCTCAGCCGCGATGCAAGCGGTTGCCCAACTCTTTCGGAATTCGCCCACCTGTTCACCGTCCCGATGGAACACAAATTCAGCGGCGAGCATGATGCCGGCAGGAGTAATTACGGTGCGTGCTTTGCGGCGCCGCTTGAAGATCTCGATGAGTTCGCCTTCGATGGGGACGTGGCGGCTTTCCCGGTTTTTGGAGTCTTTGCCCCGGAGCCGCACCACGCCGTCTTCGACGTCCTGCCAGCGCAACGCTTTAACTTCGCCCAACCTCCAACCGGTGGTGTACGCGAATCGGCAAAAGTCTTGCAGGTCTTCCGGAAGGTACTTCACGAAATTCTCGAATTCCGGGACGGTGAGGAAGCCTTGCCGCGCGTTGTCCTTTTCGCTCATGTGGCGCATCTCTGGCGCAGGCAGTTTCGCTACCTTGAACGCGACGGCCACAATTTCTGTCACGCGGTTGATTGTGGCATTGGCCACCTTTTTTCGCGAGCCGGCGGTCAATGTAGTCATCGACTCGCTTTTTGTGAGGTCCACGGTTTTGATTATTCCGAACTCGCGGTTGGCGACGGCAATGGTGCTCATGTTTTGTTTGCTCGCCTTGCCTTCGCGCTCGTAGTGCTGCAAGAGCGCGGCAAGGAGCTCGCCGACCGTCTGAATTTTTTCTTCCGCTTTCGGCGTGGCCGGTTCGAGACCCGCGCGAACGCGTGCGAGCCTGGTCCGCTCGGCCGACTCCATATTGATGGCTTCCTGCCTGTCTCCCTGCTGCGTACTTTTTTGGATTCGGTCCCCGTCGAAAATGAATCGGTACCAATAGAATCGAGAGTCTGGCCGTTTGAAAACTCCCATTATTTTTTCCTCCTGGATTTGAGAATGTTGGACACCGTAGGCTGCGAGCACTTGAGCTTTTTGGCGATCTGCGTTTGCGAGTATCCCTGGCGCGCGAGCTTTTGAATGCGCTTGCGGTCGAACTTCTTTTTGTTGCGGGCGCCGCCGAGTTTGATTCCCTTCTTCCGCGCTCGGGCGAATCCGGACTGCTGGGCTTTTTGGCGGAGGGTATTTGCCCGTTCAATGAAGCGTTCTCCTAGCTCCCTCCATTCTCCCTCCACCCACCGCCGAAGTTCGCGTTCAAACGGCTCTTGGAGTTTTTCGAGTTCTTCCACCATTTCGCGCGCGCTCTGTTTTTTTTGGGATGGCTTCGTTACCTTCATGCCCGCTGCGGAGGTCATTGGGATCGTCCAAAATGCTTCGAGAGTTTTTCGTATTCGAGGTGATCGCGCCTGGCACGCCGGTGGACCTTACGTGCCTTTGCAAATAGCTGCCTTGCGTGCGCTGTCGTTGGGCGGCCAGTGTCATCGGCCAGACCGTACTGCAGACCGATCGCGACAACCGCATCCTTCCATCGGCGCGCACCAATTTCCGCTTCGCTGAATTCCTTGACGATATCCGCATCGGTGATGACCTGAGTGTGGAGCTTCTTCTTGGCAACGTAGCGATTGAGAGCGTTCGCCCTCCGCGCCTCCTGCCGATCCATTTGTCGTTTGAGCAACGGAAAACGGGGAGGCACCAGATTGGCCAGAATTTGCACCCCTCGGCCCGCCTCGCCAGTGCCAATGGAGATTGGAGCCCGGGCCCGGAGCAACTTTTCGAGTTGAGCCTGGAAGGCAGCTCCGTGTCCGCCGGTGCCGACAGCGGCATGGGCCATTTCATGAAGAAGCGTTCCGCGAATTTCACGGTCGCTGGTATGTTTTTTGCAATCGACGGTGATGACGTGGTTGCCCAATCCACAGCTTCCGACGACGCCACGCTCTAGGCAGCGATCGAGGACGCGATATGTGGAAATCGTTCCTCGCCAGTAGACACGGTTGTAGCGTTCAAACAGAACGCGCAGTCGTTTCTCGGTCCAATGTGTTTTCATTTTTCCTTTCGCGCTTGAATTATCAATTTCAATGGTTTGAAAACTATAGGTGACAGGTTGTGAGCGTAATTGATATAAGGATGCGCGTCAAGGATTTTTGCGAAGGAGAACGCGATGAAGAAGAGGAAGGCAGCGAAGGCGATAAAGACGGTGAAGGCAGCGGGTGTGAGCGCGGCCGCCGTAAACAGGGGCGAGTTCGTCTCGGTCCGGGAAGCGGTGGAAATCACGAAGAGCAGCGAGCCGACGATTCGGCGCAGACTGACCAATGGCGAACTTCAACGCTACAAATTTTTTGGACGCACTCTCATCAACTACGCGGAACTGATGTCGCACATTAAGCCTGAATCGGGATTGGCACCGGATGTGCCACGCGCAGGCGCTTGAAAGAGCGGCGCTTGCGGCCGCGGCGTTTCTCTGTAGCTATTTTCGTAGTGAAAGAGGCCCGAAGGATCAAACGAATGGGCCGCGCTCGACACGCGGCCCATTCCAAACTCGAAAGGATGTGATGACCATGAGCACTGTACCTGTAGTTGTCCACGAAGTCAAAGGCAAGTCGATCTCGCAGGTCCGACGTCATGCGGCTCAGTTTGGATTCCACTTTTCCAAGCGGCGCGATCTCTCGGTCCAGTTATTCCGGTTTAGGCGCAAGCGCATCTCGCGCTGGCACGAACACCTAACCGTTGTGGAACGTGCAATCATTGGCAACATGTCCCTGAGCGATGTCGAGGATCTGTGCGGTTTGCTCGATAAGACCATGCTGCACTGGCACGCAACGCGCGAGCGAGGTGCCCGATGAGTAATATAAAGCTGATTGCACTGAACGACCTGGAAGAGGTTGGGTTCACGTGCAATTGCGGCGTGACGATCTTCGTCCCCCTCGTCGTGGACCCACAGGAACCACGGACCATAGAGCCAGCATTTACGTGTCCGTGCTGCAAGGCGGAGGGAAATCTCGCTGACGGCGTTGCGGCGTTGAGAAGCCTGCGAGAGTTCCACAAACACGCGCAAGCCTTTCTGAGCCACAAAAGCCCGATAAAGGAACTTAACACCCATGCCCGGCGTGTGGAACTTCGGCTGGCGCGAACGGAGGAAGGCCGATGAGCGAACCAACGCGCGACACGCCGGATCCATTCAAACTGTTTGTCCCCGAGATACTGGAAACACTGACGCCGAAGGAAAAAGTGCTCTACACGCCAGGAATGACGCCCAAGCAAACGCGCCGCGTGGAAACGCTTTGGGAGACGTGGACAGACGGCGACGAGGAAAGTGAAGAACTATTCGCTGCCGCGTTTATGAACGGAGTGGAAATCGGCATCGACATGGCTCTCCAACAGATGGACCTCGCCATGCATGAGGTAGAAGCCAAGCAACGGGAACCGGAGGCAGGCCGGTGAACACGCAGGAAGTAATCCAGGAATTGAACCGCGAGCTGGTGACACAGCAGGAAGCGGCCCGAATACAAGTTCACAAGGAACTGGCGGAGATGATGCGCGCGCGAGCGCCGAAATTGTTCAAGCGCATCCGCAAAGACCTGGCTGGCGGAAAATCCGATCCACGGTCCGCCGTGTTCAAGACCATCGCAGAACGCTTCATCGACAATCCCACGATGCTGGAACGAATGTTTCTCGGCCGGCTGGCATCCGAGCACCTCAGGAATATCTTGCACGCGGAGCTCGTCGTCGTGGTCAACCAGCGCCAGACGATTCCGTTATACCCGGAAGGAATTCGTCCGCCACTGCCGCGCCGCTCGGACTTGTCACGGATGCTGACCCGTCTTTGCACGCGTGGCCGATCGAAGGAGCACGCATGAAACGAAGTGAGCACGATCAAATCCAGCGAGTCATTCGGCAAATTGAAAAGAAGGTAACCTACGCAATTTCGGAAATTTTTGAGTCGTCTCTCAGGCCCAAAAAATCAGAGCCAGCGCCCGTCACACAGAAGTCCATTCCCAAACTCCCTCGGCCCACGAAGCGGGGAACGCATTCGCTCTTCTACGACAGCGAAGTGTGCGGTTTGTGCGTGCGCGTGACGGCGAACGGCGCCCGCTCGTTTGTGTTGAACTACCGTATTCGCAACATCGACCACCGCTTCACCATTGGCAAGTGCGACGAGATGACGCTGGCCGACGCACGCAAAGAAGCGGAGGACTTGCGGCGCGAAATTCAGAAGGGGGCCGACCCCATGAAGATTTCAAAGTGGGCGCGCAGCCGGAAATAGCGAGCCGGACGCCACGAAACCGGCTACGGTGCGAGATCGACCGTACAGGAAAGCCCGTCCTTACTCGCGATCCAAAGTGCAGCGCATCCGGCTGCCAACCCGATGGACGTGGAAATAAAAGGAGAATGAAAATGGACATGAACCCCACGGATGGCTTGCCCCGGTCCACAGTGTATGCGCCCGCCTCGATGCTTCGTAAGAACGTCCAGCTATCGAAGCACGCGCGGCTTCTCTGGTTGACGATGCTTTCCGTCGCTGACAAGGCGGGAGAATTGCGCGTTGGCAACCGCTGGATTAAAGCGGCGGAATTGGAGCACCTGGCGGAAATGTGCCGGAGGAATCGACTCGCTGCAATGCGTGAGTTGGTTGCCGCCGGCCTCGCCACGTATACCAGAATGCGAGTGTCGCGTGTCGTGCGCGGCCGGTCGCGGGAACTTCTCGGTGAAGCTCACTACACCGTTTGCAAACCATGAAGAAAATAAATCTTGATTTACACAGCCGCGCGGACGTAGATTCCGCAATGCACGGGAGTCATGACCCGTGAGCAGGACAGAGTGAGTGGGCGGCCTTCGGTGCGAGCCAATCGCCGAAAACGAGCCGATCCCGCCCTTCCTCTTTCGTTTTCGGCAACTTCCACACGAGTTACCGAAAAGGCTCCCACAGGGAGAACGACCAACGAACCCGAATCTGACGATGCCGCGCGTCCCGGCCAAAATGACGCGCGGCGAAGGGGTTTGTGTTGTTCTCTTCGCAAATTGCGTTGGCAGTTGTCGCGCGTTGGCACTATGATCGTCTCGCTGTAGCCGAATCCGCTCAGGTATTTCACTCCCGCTCGAATCGAATCCCAAACAAATTTTTCTGGAATCTTGCGACACCACGACCCCCGGCTAAAAGGGTCGTGGATTTCAAACTAGAAAGCAGCGCTGCACGCGCTGGGTAATCGAGGAACCGACATGGCCACAGTACCCGAAGTTCTATCCGGACGTCAACCGCAATTCCCGCAATTTCATTCTCGCGGGACCAACAAAAAACCGTTCATCGTCAACATTGAGCCGCGTGCGATGGCAGGTCTAAGTCCTTGGGCGTCAAAGCTCCTGTTCGCACTACTTCAACGTGCGGACGGTCACACGGGACAACTGAAATTAGACAAGTCGTGGCGCCGTGCCGAGCCCTATTGGTTCTCTGGGAAGGACTTCCAGCGGTGGCTCGGATGCTCCAAACCCACGCGCATCGACGCCGTTAACGAGTTGATTGGGAAGGGATTGATGACGCGCGTCCAGCCGCGACAAAAATGCAGAATCAAGGGCCGGCTTCGGTCCGTCGCCGATCATGTGCAGCACACGCTACACCGAATACCCATCACACCGCCGAAGCCGCCCGGGAAGCCGAAACGGCCAAAAACCGTCAAAAAGCCAACGATTCTTCAGGAGTCAAATTCTTTAGCGGTAGAAGGATTTGTCCAGGAAGTCTTTCAAGAAGCACCGTTGGCGGCGTCGGTTGCCGTTGCGGTTGCTGTGGAAGGTTTGGATTTTTCGCCCTCTGTCCGATTTTCATCATCAGCACCTGCAAACCCGCAACCCAAAGGCGATGACGAAAATCGTGTGAGAGGAAAAAATCCCCAACCCGAAACCAACACACAAGCCCAACCCAAACCCACGCAGCAAGAAGATCTTCGCTTGAAAGTATTTCAGCAAATCCGCCGCGACCCTGCTTTCGATCCCATGACCGATCAACGGATCGAGCGCGAACTACTGAAAATCCACAAGAATGCACCGACACCGCCCGCCTGCGCCGCGTATTACTTCAAGAGCTTTATGAACAACGTCGGAGAAGAGTTCCTGGAATACCGACGAAGTCTACTCCGGCCGGAGAGAGAGAAAGAGGTGAACGATTCAAATGAACGAATGGACTGCGCAACTTGCGAGCGTTCTTTTTTCCAGGAGTTCTTCACCCGCGATGGGGAACTCATGTATTGGCTGTCGTGTCCAGTGTGCCGGCACGTTGAAAAGTTGCGCGCGCAGTTGGCGGCGCGGCAAGAAACGATTCGACAAATCGAAAAGGCAACTCGCGACAACCCGGAATCGGTAGCCGATGTGATCGAACGTGACAGGGCTGATTGCAGGAAATTGGAGAAGGAAATCCGGATGTGGAATGGCTACGGAATCGGCGTGGACAATTACCTCTCGACCTTGCGCCACGACTTAGCCGAAGTGGAAAAAGACATTTCCAACTACGAGGAGAAACTCCGGCGGAGTGCAACCGGGAATAACGACGGGATCGGCTTAGGCCTCGAAGTCCATTTGAAAAGGCGCAGGCGCACGCGTCGCAGTATCGAAAACAAAATCAAGAGGCTCACGGAAATCATGGGTGCTGCCAGGCCCGTCGAGTTGGTTCACTGAGGCACATTATGGCACGAACGATGTCCAATGGCCACGAAAGCGGCTACGGTGCACAGGCGGTTTCGCAGGAAAGCCCGTCCAGGCGCGCGATCCGAAGTGCAGCGCGTCGGGTTCGAGACCCGATTGAGCCGCTGGAGCTGGGCTCAGTGGCCCAGGAACCCGCAGAAATCGTTCCTACGCCAGCGCCAACGCCGACAGCACCCATCTCGCCGCAGTGCCCACACTGCCGGCGGAAGTTCGAGACCTGGCCGCGGGCGCGCAAGCACGTCAAGTATTGCAGGGCAGGAAAATCGCCACGCCTTACGGTCGGCGAGCGGATCGCCCGCGAGTCTAAACTGAATCGAAGGAGGACCAGATCGTGGCACGAAAAATGAACCCTCGCTCTCTATCGGCTTTGAAGGCGCACGCCATCAGACCGGGGCAAATAAAAAATCCGCTCGGCGTGAACGGGAAAAATCCTCTAACGACTGCGCTCACCGCCAAAGGTTTTGAGCTGCTCAGTCAAACCGCGGCCGGTGAAAAAGTCCGCGTGGCTCTCGACCTGGGCCCGAAAGCGAATTGGTACGACGCCATCACGGAACGCGCATTCCGCATGGCGATCGCCGGCGACCTGGAAGCCATCAAGGAAATTTCCAATCGAGTGGAAGGCCGCTGCCGCGAGCGGGTTGAATTGTCCGGGCCGAATGGCGGCGAGCTCGCCGTTGGCGTGAAGCTCACTTCCAAAGTGCTCGTGAAAACGCTGAAAGAAATCTATGGGCTGAGAGGCCCGGCGCTCGTTCGGAAGCGCGCGTAGGCCGGACTTTACTTCCGCATCCAAATCGCATCCGGATGCGAGTGCTCTTGGAGGGATGGAATGGCGAAAGGGAAACACCCCAACTCACTGGCCGCGCTGAAAAAGCACCAGGTAAAAAAAGGTCAGATTCTCAATCCGGCCGGCGTCAATCGCAAGCGCCCGTGGAGCGAAGAACTTCTCTTGGAGAGCGACACGCTTTTGTCCGAGAGCGAGGACGGCGAAAAAATCCGGCTTCTGTTGAAGTTGCCCGCGGACGCGACGTGGAAACAGGCGGGCGCCCGCGTGATGGTGCGAAGCGGCGTAGGTCGCCGCGACCTGGCCATGCTGCGCGAGTGCATGGATCGCATTGAAGGAACGCCCGCGAGAAAAATGGAAATCAGCACGCCAGGCAACAAGGTGCTGCGAATCAAAGTGGTTTACGACCGCGTCGTACCGCGCGGCCCAATTTCGGAGGATGAATGAACGCCACAGCCACAGCAACGCCACGCCCCGCGCATTCCGGATCCCCGCGCAGCGTCCATCCCGCCATCGCCGTTTCGCGCGTGCTCGAGGACTTGTTGCGCAATGAGTTGCTCCACGCGCGGCTGCGCGGCAGTGTGCCCACCGCGAAAATTGTGACCGGCATTTTTTTACGCCTCAAGTTTCCAGTTTTCCCGGTTCACACCGTGTGCTCCGTCGCGCATGAATCTGAACCGTGGCAAGCCGTCATCGAGCGCCACGTTGTTTGCATTGTCAGCGGCTCGCACCTGGTGGACGCTTCGCTCAAGAGTTCCCCCGAGTTCGTAGGCACGGACTATGACACATTCATTCCCAAAGTGGTTCGGCTGACCTTGAAATCCTTTTTCCGCAGGGAGCCTTCCACCGAGTCGTTCGGCCCCATCGCCGTCGATTACCGCCATCAGCCCGATTATCTCTCGGGGCGTCGAGTCGAGGAATGGCGCGTCTGGCAGGAATCCGCCGTCGATGCCGTCGTGGACAGATTGACAGCGGCGGTGTTGTATCGCATGAAGAAGTAAATCTCGAAAGGAGCACGCATGACCACAAAAGCAGCGCCAGTCGCAGAACCGGCCGAGCCGTGGGAGGTCACAGAAAAGAAACGGCTCGTTTCAGAGTTGGAGCGGCTCGACGCGGCCGCACTTGAAGCCGTGAAAGTCGCGGCAGAAGCTGGCGCTCTCGCCCGCCAGCGGCACGCCGAGGTTTTAGGAAAACGAAACGCCGTCCTCGCGGAGCTCGCAAAGCTCAAGAACGAGCATCCCGGAATTTTTCAGTAGTGATTCCGCCGGCCAGTAGAGGTGAATTTAGTACCAAAGGAGAAATATGGACACCAATCATCAATTAGCGGAATTGGACGCCCTTCTCATCAGCGGCTTCGATGCGATCTCGGCGGCGGATATCGCCACCGCCGACGATGCGACCGTCTTGCTCGACAAGGCAATTCGCGGCGTCGATCACAGCGTGGATCCCGGCGAGCAATTCGACTCGCTGTTCAAGAACGCGCACATCGAACCAAACCGAGCGGGCGATTCGCTCGCCAAGCGGTTGGAAAAAGATCTCGACGCGATTCTAAAACCCGTTCCGGTCCGATCAACAACGGCTCCGGCCACCGTTGCTTTGTCCGACGAACAGGTCAACCGGGCGCTCGACAAGGCCGAAGACAACCGTGAGTTGTCCGGAATGACGAGGTGGCTTGCCGGCCAACTTTGGCATGGGAAAAACGCGCGCGATCTGATCGCCCATGCACGGCAATCCGATCCCGTCGCCGCCGGACTCATGGAACAAGCTGCGGTGAATTTGGGCGTGGAAATCGCACTCCAGCTTTGAAGTCGTAGCAGAAAACATTGCGGCTCCGGCCAGCCGCAGAGAGGAAGCAAAATCAATGTTCAGCGCAGCGGGCACGCCTTTAGCTACGAAAGCAGCTACGGTCCCGGCACCACGGAAACAAAGGCAACACCTTCAACTTCTTGGGAGTGGCACATCCGGTGCGCTGCCCGATCGCGCTTACTCGAACGGGCATTTGGGAAGGTTTGAACTTTCCCGCAGTCACGCCGCTCACCGGCTGAGCGGCTTTTGAAAAGGAGATTATCGTGGACAAAGCAACGAAGGATCATCTGATCGCCACGCACACCGCGATGGCGACGCACCACACCAGTTGTGCCAAGTGCTTCAAGACGATGATGGGATCGTGCGAGGACGGAACTCCAGCACACGACTTCCACAAGGGAATGCTCGCCGCTCACACCGACCAGGCGAGCCATCACATCGACTGCGTGAAGGCGCTCGATGCAATGCCTGCGGTCACCACGGAAACAAATCTTGGGACGAACTTCGACGGCAAAGCTCTGACTGCGTCGAACGCGGCGATGATGGCGGACGACCTGACGCGCCGCTTCGATCAAGCGGAACCCATGCGAGCGCACGGAGCACTCGGTGATGTTCCGGATTCTTCTCTGCGACTGGTCAACAGAGTTGGCGGCGCGCCGATCAATTCCGATCCCGTCGCCGATCTCGACGCGCAACTTGCAAAACTTGGGCCCCGTCAGGCAATCGTCTGAACCTATCGCGCGAGCCGGCCTCGCGCATGGAGGAATCATCAAAACCACGGACCGTCTAGCGGAACTTAATTTCGAGATCGAAAAACTCCAGCGAGAAATCCGCAGCACGTTCGCGGACGAGCAAATGCTGCCACGGATCGGCCAAGGCTCCGCGGTTCGACTCGCTGAGATTGCTGATGAGCGCGCCCGGATGGAAGATGCTCTTCGGCATCAGCTCAAAGAGCGAGATGAGCTGACAAGATAATTTTGAGTTTGCGTTCGCCGGCGTGGAGGCAAATGCTGTCTTTGGTCTCCTGGGACGGCGATTGGAGATCGCCGCGAACGCGAAGGCGAACATCGCAACTCCTGGCGATGACCAGGGCGTGGCTTTATCGGTGCGTTGTGGAGCGTCACCGATTTTCACCACGCCCTTTTCGCTTGTTTGAAAATTCTCTTTCCGGCCGGATTGAGAGTGGAAGTGGTCGCTGCTGTCGCGTTCGTTCGCCGCGTTCCCATCAGCGGAACTTTTTCCCTGCGTGTCGTGCGCGTGCGCCGCGCCTGGCGCCGCCGCCGTCCCTTTCATCCGACATTGCCGCGCAGAATTCGTTCTGCAGGATCTCCGCTCGCCCGCACGACAGGGTGGACCGAAGCACTCGGCCTGTTGCCCATGCTCGATCCGTCGCGTCCCGGCCATGTCACGAGAGAACAGGCCCGCGCTCTCATTGCTCCGGCCAGCTTGAACGGCGACGTGGAGCATGACCACGCGCAGCATCACCGCACCGAAACCTTGCTCGCCTTCGATTCTATTTTGTGGCAGCAAGCGATTGTCGATCATCGCAACGGCGGCGTGCGTGCCGCGCTCGAAGCCGGTTATCTCACCCGAGAACTGGAAGCCGAAATCGTGCGGCTATTTCGCACCGGCGCCGGGCACGCGGAAATCCGCGCACGAATCCCTGTCGGCCACGTCCTAATCGAAACCATCAGCAAGCGGCATCGCGCATCGGAATGGAAGAGTTACCGCGGCCGTCGCATTCCCGCCGAGACACGTTCGCGGATCGTCGCCGCCATCCGTCAAATGCAACGGCCCGGACCGCACGACATCACCACCAAATGGATTGCGTGGAAATTTTTTGTGTCCCCGGATTATGTCGCGGACCTGCGACGCGAGCTCGGCGATCGTGAGGATAGACGGTTGCGCCGCAAACTCGACGCCCACCAGGTGCGGCAAGCGAATCGAATGCTGCGCGAGGGCGCAACGTGGCGAAGCGTCGCCCAGGCGTTCCACGTGGCCTTGTGGACATTGCAACGAGTTTGCCAGCGCACCGGACGTCACAGCGGCAGGCAGCCAAAACGGAGGACCGCAGCCGCATGAATGAACTCGTGGATTGCGCTCGGGAAACCGCTGCGGGTGCGGCGCGAGCGATTCGCAGCTACGGAGCCGATCCGCAACCCGTCGATGCCGTGGTGGTCACCGCCATTTTTTTCACCATGCTCGAACGCAACGGACATCTGGTGGGCGATCTCGACGCGCGGGCCCGGGGGTTCGCCGCGTTGCTCGTCGTAGTCGAAGAGGCGATGATGTTGGAGGGGAAACCATGAATCCGCCGAACCGTCCGTATGCGTTGACCGGACCGGGGAACACGCCGCTCGAAATGCAGTACGATCCTGGGCAACTGAATCCCGACCTGCGTTGCCCGAAAGACGGAGGGAAGGTTGCCCGCATTGGCAGTTCCGGCTTTTACAACGTGCGGTGTATGCAATGTGGTGAACAGTACGGGTTGGTGCCCAAATGAGATTCCCTCTGCCGGCATTCGTCCAGAGACTTTTCCAGCGTCGTCCTGCAGGTGTGAGCGAAGGCAAACCTGCGGAACGTAGCGAAGAGTCCGGCCAAACTCATTTCCTGTTGGGTGCAAAGCCGCGCAACGCCGTGCTGCTGGAAGAAAAATGGCTGCGAGCCGCCGGCGAGATTCATGGTGAGATCAACAGATGCGCGATGGACGAGCCCGATCCGCTCTTGCGTGGAACTGGGCCGTGGGTGTCGATGAATTTGAATTGTCCGAACTGCCTGGGCGCGTCCATCGTCGCCGCCGGCAAGAGGAAGTGCATTCGGCCAAGCTGCGGGATCGTATTCACCATCTCGTCCTGACGAGTACGCCTGTCTGAACGCCCTGAATCGGGTCAGCGACCAGACGGGCGACTTCCAACCCCATGAAATGGCAGCCGTTGTTTCCGTGGCGTTTGAACTGTAGCTATTTTCGTGGCCTTCTGGTTACGCGACTTCCCAAATTCCGGTTTCGTTCCAGCGAATTTGCGGAGCATTGAGCACGGCAAAATCGTGGTGATGCTTGATGGCGGCGAGATCGTAGGCGGCAGCCGCAAGTTCTTTGGTGCCGAAGTAGCCCAAGTGAATTTTCTTGGCGTTCACTTCGATTGTTGCTTTCCACTTTTGAGCCTGCACGTTCCAACACACTCCCTTATAGCCCGATCTGTTCGTGTGCTCGAACGACTGGTTGGCGTTCTGCTGGCTTCGCGTGGCCGCTCGGAGATTGCTTCGCCGATTATCCAGGCCGTTGCGGTTGCGGTGGTCGCACGTGCCGCCAAAAATTGCGGCGTGCATGTACACCACGGATTTATCCGGCCCTGCTCTGCGTGCGTACCAACTCAGACCGTCGCTGGGTTTTCTCGCAAACCAATTCCACTGCATGAGCCAATCGAAGTCGGCGGCATCGACGACGGCGTTTCGTCCTTGCGTCAAAGGAATCAGCCTGTAGGATTGGTCGAGCGGCTGGGTGACTGCGTGACGCTTCACGCTTCGCATGGTCCACCTCGAATGGACTGTGAAACTCAGCCGCTATCCTACCACTCCACGATGGCATTGCACCGTGACTCGAAGGTTACGGGCATGTGGAAATCTCTGGCAAAAGCACGCTATTTGGCTGGTTTTAAGCTGTTTTGACGGCTGGACGGTAAAAGATAAAACTTGTGACGCACAAGGGGGTACTGGGATAATAAAAGCAAGTACGGGACGGCACGACGTTCGAAGCGTCGCACCGCCCCTAACCGGCAATCAGGAGCGACCCTGACGGCGCGGCTGCCAGCCATCCTACCGCATTCGTCAATTCTCACTCCTGATTGTTTCGCCCGCGCGTAGCACGTGACAAACGCGCCCGCGAATCACATTGGGAGCGACACCAATGATCGAAGTCTGCACGCGCTGTTCTGTTCCGACAGGTTTAGTTTTTTGTCCCGCTGGACACATTGCCAAACTCGAACACTTCCGGGAAGAAGGCGGCGCTTTCGTCGAGCCGTTGTATTCCTGTACCGATTCCAAATGTCTTCACTCGATAACCGCTCACGCGGGTAGCGGCAAAGCCCATCTGATCCTCAAGCACGCGTTGTTCAACAAGCACCTGGGCGGAAAGAAGCCGGGCACGCATCGCTTCGGTTGCCCGCCCACTCTCGCACTTCGGCAGGTCGTTCCGCCGCGGAATCGGCGTCGCACTGATCGCGTCGTTTTGGTCGATCCGGTGCAACGTGCTGCGAAGCGCATTCGCAAGATCGGCACGGAATCTCCCGAAGTGAATTTCCTCCGCAAGCTCGCGCCCGTCGAGGAAATCGAATCGTTTCTCCCGTCCGTGCGGAAGTGGCTTCCCACGCACGGCGCCGGGATGCGGCTCGCTCGAAAATGCCAGGGCCTCGACGATTGCGGCTGTCCGCGGCCGTCGTTCATCGTTGCTGTGGCCTCTGTAATCGAAGAACTCGAAAACAGGCACCAAGCGAACTGAATTTAGATTCCGGCCCCGCGCCCCGGATCGAGCGATCGACCGGGGCGCTTTTTTGGAGGAAATCATGTGGTGTTTGTCATTGCGCGAACCGTGGGCGACGGCGATTTTTTCGCTTGGCAAGGATGTAGAGAACCGGAGTTGGCGCACGACGTTTCGCGGCCGGCTCGGGATTCACGTTTCAACGGGCAAAGTCGAACCCGCGTACCTTGCCTTCGATCTGCTACCACATGGCTGCGTGGTGGGCACGGTGGAACTGTACGACATCGTTTCGGGCTCGCGCTCGCGGTGGGCCAGAGAGGATCAATGGCACTGGCTGATCCGAAACCCCGTCAGGATCGAGCCGGTGCGCGTGCGGGGCCGCGTGGGTTTATTTCCTGTGGCCCTCGGCTAAAGTTTTAACTTTTTGTGCAACGTCAACATGCAACCGCTCAACGCTCTCCATTCAGGGTCAAGATCAAGCGTCGTAACCTCACCGGTGGCGTGGTTGCCACTCATCGCGTTGTCCAACATTTTTTTTCGAAGTAATCGCACTTCTTTCAACTCAATGTATTCCATCAAATCAGATAGGAAGGAAGCTCGATGCTCGACAAAGTCCTCATCTTCCGGCGCGGGAACATTTCCAACGACGGTTGTCCAGAATCGCCCTTCCGGGTTTTCCATCCGAATCAAATAGGCCGAGTGCATGTTGTTCAGCACGGGGTAAAATTTTTTACGAACGTCTTGTCTATGAAAAAGCCGATTAAAGAACACACTGACGCAGGCGCCGGCAAGTCCCCCACCAAGAATCGACGCCATGACTGTGATTGCGCTCGGCATTGTCGGATCAGGGTAACACTGTCTAGAAAAAACTGACCAGGTCGCATCGTTTGTGAAGACGTCGTGAAGCAATCGCGAAATCAAGGTCACCGGAAATCTTCGCGAACCTCGTTCGCAAACTCTCCTCCAACGCAAGGAGTGCCGCACCTTGGGCCTTCTCCAAGGTCACGCGCCGATTCAGAAATTCGATCAGGTGATCGAGTTGGTCCGCGCCCCCAACTGCGGCCGTGTAGGACCCGTTGGTCAGAATCCAATGGTCTCTTTCTTCTTGTTTCCTGAGTGTGCCGGCCGGGAATTGAAAAACGCGCGCGTAGACGAAGTGCGCCAGCAAACAATTCATGACGTAAGGGCCGGTTTTGTTCGGTACGAAAGGGGGAAGGCCACATGCGCCGGGGATCTCAACGGCTATGCTCGTGACCCAGTCACGACATTTGCCGGCGTAATCAATACAGTCCTTCACGAACGTATCAACGCCCTGCATCAGCTCTCGGTAGTGATGGGTCTGCGCGTCGCGTAAGAGAGCGGGCTCGATCCCTTCGTCGATGCGACTGAATGGGAATACGGCTACCAACAGACTCGCCAGCGATTCCGCGTCTTCGGTGACCTTTGCATTTGGATTGAATGTTCTGGCGTCTGGCACGACCGTCACGATTGCTCGTTGGTGTGCCAAAAACGGCCACAGATGCTCTTGGAGACCAGTTCGCATCGGCTTGAGCACCTTGTCTCTGAGAGCCTCCAAGTGGACCCGCTTGTGCTCTTCGTAAACCTGAATCCTGCTGCTGATCCATAAGTCCCCAAGTTTGCTCGCACGGCCCGCAATGAATATGCCTGCACCGATCAGAAGCCGGACCGCCCACTGAATCATTTGCTCTTTCGTCACGGTGCCACATTAAACCACGAAGCCGTAACAGTTGACAGCCATTCCGATGCACCGAGCGTGCGCGACTTCCTGCTTTCCAGAGGGAGCAAGCGGAGACAGTTGAGAGATGCGTTATAATACGATGACCCAAAAGGGGGGAGTGCCTTTATGAAAAGTCCAATCATTCGAGATATCCGGCTTTACGGTTTCATCGTGCCCGAGCGAAATTCAAAAGGAGACTTCTACTCCGTTGTCGCCTGGTGCTTCGAATGCCACGCCTGGCATACGCACTGGGGAGATAAGACGGAGCCACCCAAGGGCGTACAGCTTCATCGTGTCCCGCACTGTACCAATGAGAACTTTAGGAATCGCAATCTCTACGACGGTTACGTCATCGAGATTGCCGGTCGCGCGACGCCCGAAGTGTTAGCCGATTTTCAGCGCACACGGCCCCGCGGATTGAAGCCAATGTGGCGAGACGGAGAAAGTCCTATCGCCGATCAGGCGGCGTAGCAGAACATATCGAGGCCACCATGCCATGTGTATACACTTCTCCCGCAGGATTGTGCGAGGGGAAGGCACCCCTTTCGAAGAACGAGCACTATTTGCCGCGAGCGGTTGGAAATTTCAAGAACAACGAGCCCCTGGTGGATCGCATCTGCGATGACTGCCAGCGGGTTTGCTCGCAGCTCGAACTGGTGTTCGCTCGCAACAGTTCAGAGGCGTTTTTCCGGGAGATGGTCGGCCGAGTTGGAAGAAAAAATAAAGATGGAAAAAACATCTTCTACGAGCCGACTTCTGGAATCCCGCCGTTGACGATGTTGGGAAAAGCTCCGGGCCATGATGTTGAAATCCTGTGGGAGTTGATTCCCGATCCGGCTAACCCTGGACAACTCGGGATTGCCCCGCTGAGTCAGCTTGTTTTCAGTTCAAAGGATGGGAAAACCGTTCCCCTTCCCTTTCGACCAGGACGATGGACGCCAGAAAAAATTAGGGAGATTCTCAAAGAGAGAGGTGTAGCCGCAGACGGTATCTTGGTGTACGCGAACACGGCCGAGGAAGATGCGGAAATGCGGGCATTGACCGACGCGCTATCACCCGGCGGCAAAGAACAGGAGGTCCCGCCAATCACAACAGGCATGCGGATTGAGGGAGAAATGAAGGCTCCGATCTCTGAAAAATATCTTCGCGCGATCGCCAAGGTCGGGTTCCACTATTTCCTGAAATACTTTCCCCACTTCTCCGGACTCGAGCCGGAATTTGACGAGATCAAGCAATATATCTATCTCGGCAAGGCTACGCGCCCAATCGTGCATCCGGTGGACGAGCCGTTTCTAAAGATTCTGCAGCAGCCCGGCGCAACGCCAGACAAATGGTGCCATCTGCTCAGCGCGGAAAGCGATGCGAACGGAATCCAAGCGCGGATGCAATTCTTCGCCGGCCCCGAGGTTCGGCCGCTCGTTTGGAGCGTCTCGATTAGCAAGAAACCCTCGACGCACGTTCAATCGACCGGCTATGCCTTCATCTACTTTGACGACGTGGGAGACGAATACCATGGCGCGCGCGTCGAGCTCATAGCCGTGGCACCGTAGCCAAAAACGTAGTAACGCAGCCTCTCGCACCGCCGCTCAGCACCGATCACCGATTTTTTCTAAGCGACGGAATTGAGAGGCGGTTAGCAATGTTGCGCCACTGTGCTATATTGTCTTGGGACGGGTTTACACCCGGAAGGTCGCGTGTTCAAATCACGCACTGCCCACCAATTAAGAATCATGTCCGCGGGGCCGTAGTTCAGTCGGTTAGAACGCCTGCCTGTCACGCAGGAGGTCGCGAGTTCGAGTCTCGTCGGCCCCGCCATTTTTATCCAATAAAATCAATGAATTAGCGAAGCGTCCTCTTTCTCCCTCCCACGAATTTGGGCCATTTGGCTGCAAGCCCATTCCTCTTCCAATCGCCAGTTTTTCGCAATGCCCGCAGTCATCGAATGCGGCGCAGGTCGAATTGGGCGGAAACGTTGACGAACCGTGCGGGGGGTTGGCGAAGCTGGGGCCAATGCAAATTGGCGTGGCGACGCACTATTTCAGCGGCGATTATTTCGTTTCCAAAAACTTCCTGGCTTCTTCGTAGTCCGGCAGTGTGTTCATGTTTCGCAAAACACGTCCTTGCGGGTCGTGCTTTTTCCACTCGCTTTCCGGAAGTTGCTCCATGCGCAATTCGGTCAGCGCGTCGGTTACTTTTCGCACGCCGCGCTCGATGGCGTCCAAAATCGGCGCGGCGCATTCCCTGCGATAAGCGGCCGCCAGGGGTTCAAGTCCTCCCGAAGTGCGCGGCATTACCACGTCCGCGGCGGAAGCGGCCGCACGCGCCAGCAGCCAATCCACCCACTCGGCAGTGAGATAGGGCAGGTCGCATGCCAGGATGAGATTCCACGGCGAATTTGTTGCAGTCAGCGCGGTTGCAATTCCAGCCAGCGGCGTGCGCACCAACTCGTTATCTACTCGATTCTCAAAAATCCGGTCCGCGATGGCGCGCAGCCCCAGCGTTGCATACTGTTCGGGCGGCCCGACTACCGTGACTTCGCAAACGAAAGGTTCGACTAAGCGTGCGGTTCGGAGAATCAGCGGCTCGCCGGCAATCTCCAGCAACCCCTTCTCTCGGCGCATGCGCGAACTGACGCCACCGGCAAGCAGGAACGCGGCGAATTGGCCGTATGCTTTCATGATCGCGACAAATTCTAGGATAACGACGGGCGATTCACCAGCGCGGATCAGGATCTGAAATTCAATTGCTCTTTTGCGCTCTCATAAAAACTCAAGCATGCGTGACGGGAATGAATAGAGGCCGGGATTAGAATCGTCGGAGGACGAAAGTAGCCTATTTGAGATAGCTCAGCAGATTGAGCGTGGACAGGATTTGGCTGGTGGCGCTGAGGATGGCGCTGGTCGCTACTCCCGCCTGTTCCAGATTTGTGATGGAAGCTGCCAGGTCCACTCCCACCAGGGAATTCTCCTGCGAGGCGAGCTGCGTCTGGTTTGTGTTCAGAAGCGTTTGCGACGATTGCATCTGCTGCAACGTGTTTCCGTAGAAGACGCGCTGCGTATTCAACTGTGAAAATGCCGTGCCAAGATTGGTGTTGGCCGCGGCAATTCCGGTATTGGTCTGCAGCGCTGTGATCAGGCCATTCAGCGCGCCCAAAACATCCCCCGAAGGGTTGGTGAAAATTTGGCTTCCCGGCAAATTGATGGGGATCGTTTGATTGGGCGCGATTTGCGTGGAATTCACGCCGGTGTTCCCGTTGTACTTCACGCCATCGGGCTGCGTGGGATCCAGCACGAACGGTTGCGTGGAGGTGGCCGTGCCGGCGAAAACATAACTGCCTTGATAGGTTGTGTTGGCAAGACCCAATACTTGGTTGCGGATCCCCACAAGTTGCGTGGCGATGGCCTGCCGGTCCGAATCGGAGAGAGTTCCGTTTGCTCCCTCGACCCCAAGCGAAATGGCCTGATTCACAGCCTGCACCGTTGAATTAAGGGTTGCATCGATCGTCTGTCCTTGCGACGTCAGAGCGGAAATATTGCTCAGGTACTGAGTGTTCTGGCTGGTCTGAACATGGTTCAGGACAACTTGCGCCGCCGCCGAGGGATTGTCGGAAAGTTGGTTGACCGACTGGCCGGTGGAAATTTGCTGCAAAGCGGTATTTTGCGCTTGCCGGTTCATGGCAATGGCCGCCAGCAAATCAGGTGCTTCGTTTGGATTGATTCGAACGCTCATATATTTATTATGCCGCCACGCTCATATTCATCGTCGTTGTTAGGAGCGTATTGATGACGTTGACCACGTTTGCCGAAGCCTCGTACGCGCCCTGATACTGAATGAGGTTCACGGCTTCCTCGTCGAGGTTGACTCCCGAGATGGCGCCACGCTGATCCGTCAATTGCTGCTGTACCAGCCCGACGGCGGTCTGCTCGTTTTGCGCCTGCGAAACCTGATTGCCAATTTGAAAAACCATATTCGAGTAATAGCTATAGGGAGTTTGCCCGTTCACGCTTGCCTGATTCTGCAAATTCGCCAGCGCCTGCGCGTTTCCACTGCTTCCGACGCTGCCATCGGAACTCGCGGCCACCAAATTGGGGTCGCTGATGGCCACTCCCATTGTGGATGCCGCGCCCGGCGCGCTGGTGGGTTGCGTGAAGAAATTCACTCCGGCGTTGCCATTGGCGTCGAATCCGGCTTTGCTCTGCGTGTTGACGGATGTCTCAATGTTATAGGCCAGCGTGTCGAGCTGGTTGAGAACGCCGGGAATGGACTGGTCGCGCGCTTGAATGTCTCCGCCCAGAGATCCTCCCGTGATATTCGAGGTGATGTCCGTACCATTGGCATAGACGTCGTGGTAGGTGGTGTTTGGATTGATTTGCGTGGTCAACGCAAAACTTTGCGAGCCATCCACGAGGGATGCGCCGCTGGTGGTGGCAATCGTCAAACTGCCGTTCCCCGCTTGCGTTTCTGAAATATCAACTAAGCCGGAAAGTTGGCGCACCAATTGCGTCCGCTGATCCTGAAACGATCCAGCGTCCTGCCCCAAGCTCACCTGGTTGCTGATCTGCACGTTAAGGCCGGCGATTTGCTGGGTGAGTTGGTTGATCTGCGTGACGGATTGAACCACGGAGAGATCGGTGTTCGATTGCAGGGATTTCAGATTTGCGGAATCCTGCTGAAACGCGGTCGCCAGGTTCTGCCCCGCCGTGACCACGCCCTGGCGGTACGCTGAATTCGTCGGATCGGCTGTCAACTGCGTCAAGCTGTTGTAAAAAGCCGATAGCGGAGTTTGCAGCCCGGATCCAGCGGTTTCGTTGAAAAGCGTCTGGACCTGATTCATTGCTCCAAGATAGGAATTCAACTGGCTCGTGGATGTATTTGCCTGATCGAGCTGCATCTCCAGCAAATTGGAGCGCACGCTGGTCGTTTGCCCAAGACTTACACCCGTTCCAAACAAAAGATTTCCCACTTGAACGGGAGAGTTTTCGGAAAAGTTGACCTGCTCTCGCGAATACCCGGCGGTATTTACGTTGGCGATATTGTTGCTCGTGACTTCAATCGCGCCGCGGTCGGCTTGCAGCGCTCCGAGGGCAATGCTGAGAGTTCCGAAAAGGCTACCCATACTGTCAGCCTTTCTCCGCAATGGTCGATGCATTGGCCATGGTTTCAGCCGTGCGGCCGTAGGTCATGGTGTAACTCCCCACGAAATTCATGAGAACGTCGATCGTCCTCCGGGAGCGGCGCAAGTACGCTGCGTGAATCTGGTTCAGCCGCCCGACCTCCGCCTGCGCTTTCCCCAGTTCCTGCATCACGCGAGTCAAGCGTTCCGCCGACTCGGCATTTTCAGGATTGCCGGCCGCGCCGCGATTCCCCACTCCAAGCTGTGTTGCGCAGGTTTGCTGCAGCGCCTGGATTGCCGGATGAAGCCTGTGGATTTGCCTGCACAATTCTTCCTGCTCGGAAATTCGCCGGTACATCCCGTCCAGATCGAGCGCCACAAATTCCTTGCGGCTATCCACGAGTTCCTGCGCCAACAAGCGCAGCAGGGAGAGCCGCTGCTCCAGCAATGTCAGATAGGTTTCCAGATCATGGCTCACGGGTTAGGCCATTTCGTCCAGACTGTGTTTGTCTTCCTCGTCCGGCTCGCTGACTTTGGGGATTGCTGGAGGGGTCGCCTTGCCCTCGGAGGCAGACTTTGCATGCTGCTTTTTGGCCGGCTTGTCCTGCCGGTCGGAACTGTGCTCGGACGTCGGTTCGATGCGAGAAGCTGAAATCTCCGCCATGACCAATTACTCCGCGAGCGTTATGCCGGCTCGCTGGCACCAAACAACTGATCGGCAAGCGAGCCTGCCACTTGTTCGTTGCTCGGATTGTACTTTCCAGATGCGATCGCCGAGCGAAGCGTGTTGACCTGCCCCTGACGGACGTCCGGAACCTGGCCAAGCTGCGAAACGAGTTGCCGAACCGTAGCCTGTCCGGAAGACAATTGAACCGTGTCGCTTGGTTCACCCGCGATGGGCTTCTGCGTAGCTTTGGCTTGTCCGGATTGGGCAGTTTCAACGCCACCGGTTCCCAGTGCTGCAGGAGTTTGATTTTGTGGGTCAATTCTCATCTCTTTGTTCCTCCCACCTGGGCTCCCTATCTTCCTTTACGGGAATCCCTTCGGCCGCGAATAAGAGGATTCTAACTTTCCCCAGACATCCAGCCTATGCCAATAAGATCGGCACATCGGCTCGGAGCTTTAGTAGCAAGATGCCTGCCAGACCGGCAAAAACTCTTCTAATCCATTAAATCTACATCCCTTAGCTTACTTGTCGCCGGGCATCGGGGCGGGGCCACCCGTGGATATAGTTGGTTCTAAGTACTTTATTATCATATTCTTAATGCCAAGCCCCCCGGCATTTCCCACGGACTCTGCCATGGACTTCATTCCCCAGTCATCGAAACTTTGCAGCGTGGCGTCCGAATCCGGATCGTTGGGATCGGTAAAAGTCTCCTTCATGGACTTCCAAAGCGATTCCAGCAACATCGATTCGAACTCTCCGGCTGCTTTCACCAATTTCTGAGCTTCGGGCGAAGCGGATTTTGCCGACTGCGCCGACGACGCTACCGGCGAGGGAACGTTCAGCAAAGGCAGCGTGCTCGGCGCAATGCCCGTCGTCTGGGTCACAGGATCTCCAGGTCGGCCTGCAGAGCGCCTGCTGCTTTGATGGCTTGCAGAATGGCCACAATGTCCCTAGCCGTCGCGCCGATGGATTGCAGGCCGCGAATCAGTTCATCCACTGTGGCTCCCTCCGCCAAATGAATTGCCTGCGCCGGCCCCTCCTGAGCTTTTACGGTGGTCTGCGGGACCACTTGCGTCTGGCCTTGCGAAAGAGGCTGCGGCTGGGAGACTTCCACTTGCGTGACCACTTCAATAGCAAGATTTCCGTGAAGGATGGAACACGGCCCCAATGTCACGTCCGCCCCCATCACCACGGTTCCGGTACGCTCGTTGACCACCACTTTGGCGGGCGTCGAAAATTGAACCTGCAACTCTTCGATTCGCGCAAGCAAACTTGGTACCGAGTCTGGCCCTTTGTCGATTCCTGAGATTTCAACGCGGCGGCTATCGATAGCGCGCGCGGCACTTCTGCCAAGCTCTTTGTTCACGGCAGCCGCGATCCCTCGTGCCGTTGCATAGTCCGGATTGTGAAGCAGCAGGGACACGGTGGTGACGTCCTTCAAATTTACGGCCGTATCGCGTTCAACCAGCGCTCCGCCCACGATCCTGCCCACAGTGGGATGATTCACTACTTTGGAATTCGCGCGGCCGCCCGCGCTGTATCCGCGCACCAGCCCTCCCTGCGCCACGCCGTACACCTGGCCATCCGGTCCATATAACGAAGTTAGTATCAGCGTTCCGCCTTCCAGGCTCTTGGCGTCTCCAATGGAGGAAATAGTGGCATCGATGCGCATGCCGGGCTGGGCAAACGGCGGCAGAGTGGCGGTAACGAAAACGGCGGCGATGTTGTGAACCAGCATGGTGGCGGGAGAGGCGACCGTCACGCCCATTTTTTGCAACATACTGGCTAGCGTTTGCGTGGAGAAGATCGTTTGCTGGCGGTCGCCTGTTCCGTTAAGCCCTGCAACGAATCCATATCCCATGAGCATGTTGTCGCGCACGCCTTCGACGGCGGTAATGTCCTTCAAGTGCGCGGTGTGAATTTTTGTTTCATCGGCTCGCATGCCCTGCGCCAGCGGCGCCAGAACCAGCAAGATCAGCGGAAATAGTTTTCGAACCATGGACATAAATCTCCCTTGAAAATTCAAAATTTTCAGCAAAGTGCGTATGACCACATTGGGCTGGCGAATGGAGTCCGCCACAAGACCCTTGCCGCGAATCTCCGCTTCCAGATTTGCGACCGAGGAAGAAAGCACCGATCCGTCCGAGGCCACATTTCAGGCCGTACAAGGCCGTGAAGAATGATGGTCTGCCGGTCGTTCCCCACGGTCAGATCGCGCACGGCTTCCATGACCAGCACTCCGTCGGGAAGCGCCTCCAGAACGCGGCCGCAAAATTTAACAGACAAGGTCGAAGCCAGCGTGGATGCGCCCTTGCCGCTCAGCGTCTCCGCGGAAGTGGAGAAAGAAGAATTTTGTAAACCGTTGGCCGGCTGTTCAATGTTCCCCACGAAACCGCTGATCCCGGAGGAAGCATTGAAAGATCGTTGTTGTGAGCCAGTGCCGTTGGCGGTGGGAAATTGTCCACCACGCGGATGATCAGCAGGTCTTCCGCATGGCGCGCTTTGTAATCGCCGGACGTCTCGGTCATGGGCGGCGGCAGGAAACCACAAGCTCGCATAGTTCGCGGCGGTTCGGCGTCAAGGCCATGAACGCGCTTCAAGTAGTCGTCGTCGAGCTTCGCAGTTGGGTCGGGGCTTGGACTTTTTCTTAAAAATATTCAGTTGCGCGTGTGGCAAACGTGTGGCATGAAGAGCCACACACGATTGCCGCGAGAATGTTCGGCGCGCCGATTCGCATTGTTTGCCATTTCAATCTCGATGCCAAGTCCTCGCTCTGAAGTTTCACTTCGAGAATCCGCCGCGGCCGTCCACCAGCGCGCTGAATATTTTTCCTGTGTCCACCACGCGCACTTGAATTCGCTGACCCATCGTTCCCCGCTGCAGCGGAAAAACATCGGCAATCATTCGGAACGAGTCGGAATGCTAAACCAGAGTGGCCTGTTCCGGGAGATATGGAATTCATCCCGCGCATTCCAAAAGCCGATAAGAATGGTCAGCCAGTCCATTGGAGCATTTACAGGAATTAAGTGTTAAGGAAACTCCTGGCTGTGGAGACAACCATCAGCGAAGCCTTTCATTACGGATATCAGGATTTTTCTGAACCCGTCCGGACGGAGGAAATAGAAATGCAGTCCCAAGAATGCACCGTGCAACCCGTAGACGCCAACCAAACCCTGCAATGGGAAATCGACAGGCGCAGGCGAGCCGAGCAAGCCTTGTTGGAATCGGAAGAAAGACATCGCTGCCTATTCGAGGCAGCTCCTTTAGGGATTGCAATCCTAGACCAAGCCGGCAATATAGAGTCGGTCAATCCATACATGACGCAGATGAGTGGCTACACCTTGGAGGAATTGCAATTTCTTGGTATGGACGCATTATACCCGGATCCGCAGCTCCGCCAAGAGGTGCTCGGGGTCCTGTCCGGGTCCGGTAACGTGCAAGACCGGGAAGTGCGCTTAAAGCGCAAAGACGGTTCCTCATACCATGCCGTGCTGAATGTGGAGAGGGTCGAATTGCGAGGGCAACAGGCGCTTATTGTCAACACACGCGACATCATAAAGCGCCGGCGGGTGGAGCAGGAATTATGGAAATCAGAATTGAAGCACAGAACACTACTTGAGCAGTTACTGCAAGGTTTGGCGATATTCCAGGACTCTCGCGTTGTCTTTTGCAATCAAGCCTATGCCGACATTTTCGGATACTCGGTTGGGGAGCTGTTATCGTTCTCACTCCAGCAACTTATTTCACTTACACATCCTGACGACCAGGAGTGCGTCTTAGACGTTTAGCGACAGGTTGGCCGGAAAACAGGTTCCGCCCCGTTACGAATACCGCGGAATCAAGAAGGACGGCGCCGTGTGCTGGCTGGAGGTATTCGCTAGCCTCATCGAGTACGAAGGGAGAATCGCCGTGCAGGTAATCTTCATGGATATTACTGAGCGCAAGCAGGCGATGGCCGCATTGCGGGAAAGTGAGGAACGCTTCAGACTCATTACGGAAACCATCGATGAGATCTTTTGGATGGACGATATCGAAAACCAGAAAACGCTATATATCAGCCCAGCGCATGAGCGCATCTGGGGATATCCCTGGCAAGATCTCTATGAGAATCCCAAAGCCTTTTATGACAACATTCACCCCGACGATCGAGAACGAGTGACTGCAAATCTGGCACTCATAAGGGCCGGACAGAGGATCGATCATGAATATCGGATCATCCGCCCCGATGGATCCATTCGTTGGATTTGGAACCGCGGGTTTCCGGTGCCGGGCGAAAGCGGACGTGTGAACCGATATGTCGGGGTTGCACAGGATGTCACGGAAAGGAGGCGGGCGGAACAGGCGCTAAAAGAATCAGCTGAGTACTTGAATCAAATCATCAATCATATGAGTGATCATATCTTTGTCATCGATCGCAATCACAGATTCATCCTTGTCAACGATTCTTCATGTGCATTTAACGGCAGGCGCCGGGAGGAGTTGCTTGGGAAAAGCGCATCCGACTTATTACCCGAAGAACATGCCGCCGCCATATGGGAGCAGGACGAGCAGGTCTTTCAAACGGGGAGGGAATGTACCATTGAGGACAATTTCATTGACGCTCAAGGCAATCAACATACCGTAGTGACAATCAAATCACCGCTCAATTGCGAAGGCGTCGATAAACAGATCATTTGTGTGTTACGCGATGTCACCGAATATAAGCGGTTAGAGGCCAAGTTTATGCAGGCGCAAAAGATGGAAGCGATAGGAGTGCTTGCCGGTGGCGTGGCTCATGACTTCAATAATCTGCTCAATGTGATTAATGGTTATACGGAACTTATTCTGGAGAATCTTGCTCAAGATAACTCCCTACGTCAAGACCTGGAACAGGTTAAGAGAAGCCGGCCAACGGGCCGCTTCTCTTACATCCAAATTACTGGCCTTTAGTCGGAAGCAGATATTAAAACCTGAAGCCTTGGATTTGAACAAGGTTGTAACGGATATGGGATCGCTACTCCACCGTCTAATCGGCGAAGATATTGATCTGATTGCCAGGACTCAACCAAGTGTTGGACTGGTTAATGCCGATCCTGTACAGATTCAACAAGTCATCATGAATTTGGCTGTAAATGCTCGGGATGCCATGCAGGATTGTGGAAAACTCACGATTGAAATAGCGAATGCTGATCTTGATGAGGACCAGGTTCGGCAACATCCGACGGTCACGCCTGGCCCCTATGTGATGCTTGCGGTAAGCGATAATGGGAAGGGCATGGATGCGGCCAGCACAAGCCCATCTATTCGAACCGTTCTTTACAACGAAGGAAAAAGGCAAAGGGACCGGATTGGGGCTGTCGACGGTCTATGGAATCGTGAAGCAAAGTAATGGCTCTATCTGGGTTTATAGCGAACCTGGGAGAGGTACCACGTTCAAAATATATTTCCCCCGGATCGATGGCGGCGTCGCCAATCTCACGGACGAAAGCAAATTCAAATTCGGATTCCGAGGACCCGAGACCGTGCTCGTAGCAGAGGATGAGCCGGCGGTGCGGGCTCTTGCATGTCGCATCCTCCGAGCGCGGGGCTATAATGTGCTCGGGGCGGCAAATGGCAAAGAAGCCTTGGACATTGTTGGCGAGTTCGCCGGGAAAATCCATCTAGTGCTTACTGATGTCATCATGCCTGGGATGAGCGGTAAAAGACTCGTTTCTCAACTGGAATCTCTACCGGCCGGGTATTAAGGCGCTCTATGTTTCAGGATATACGGACAACACGATCGTCCATCATGGAACGCTGGATTCCAATGTCGCCTTTCTTCAGAAACCCTTCAACGCCGAGAGCCTAGCAGGCAAAGTTCGTGAGGTAATTGACTCATAGGCAGGATCGGGAAATCCTGGAAAGCAGACGGCAGTGGATTTTGATTCCGGATGCCGTGTTCTTGGTTGAACCAATGAATAGAAAAAGGAACGCCTCAGCATGAGTGCCGTGAAACTTGAGTTGCCCATAGAAGAAGATGACGGGCTGTCCCTAGCGAATTGCTATTTCGCGCCTTCCAGCCGAGCATTTTCTGGCTTTTAGCGTTCCTGTTAGAATGCTGAGGTGCGCGATCTCGCCATCCTTTTCATTCATGTCATTGTTACGCTTTCACGACTCTTGCGACCGGGCGGCATCCGTTCTGTCGTCGCAGAATCAATTCTCATCAAACAACAACTGCTAATCTCGAACCGTTCTCGGAAGCGGGCGCAGAATCTGCGGGCATGTGATCGTTTCGTTTCAGGATTGTGCTCCTTGTTCATGAATCCCACTCGCCTGATCCGTTCTGCAATCGTATTGAAACCCTCCACCCTGTTGAATCTCCACCATGCCCTCAAAAACCGAAAGTACCGCATCCTTTTTTCACAACAACGCAGACGAAAGCCCGGTCCAAAAGGACCGTCTAAAGAACTCATTGATGCCATTGTGGACACCAAACGTCGGAACCCCACATGGGGCTGCCCGCGAATTGCCCAGCAAATCGCCTTGGCTTTCGGCGTTTCCCTGGATAAAGATGTCGTCCGACGCATCTTGACCAACCATTACAAACCAGATTCCGATTGCTGCGGTCCATCCTGGCTTACTTTCCTGGGTCACATGAAGGATAGCCTTTGGAGTTTAGATCTATTCCGCTGTGAGTCGGTGACATTGAGAACTCACTGGAACCTGGTCCTCATGGATCAATACTCGAGCAGGATCATCGGTTTTGGCGTGCATGCCGGAAAAGTGGATGGCACGGCGCTCTGCCGCATGTTTAATCACGCTATTTCTGGTCAGGGGACCATGCCGAAATACTTAAGCTCTGACCATGATTAGCTCTTTCTCTTTGAACGATGGCGAGCCAATCTGCGAATCCTGGATGTGGCAGATATCAAAGCTGTGCCTTATGTTCCGCTGTCTCATCCCTTTGTGGAACGGCTGATCGGCACACTGCGGCGCGAATATTTAGACCGGATATTATTTTGCACAAGCGCAGATCTCGAAGACAAGCTGCTTGATTTTCGGAATTATTTCAACGGCTATCGTTCACATTCTTCACTGGAGGGACGAACGCCTGATCAGGACGCAAGGTGCTCACAGCCTTTTGCGGATTTACATGACTATCAATGGCGATCCCACTGCCACGGACTCCATCAGACACCCATTGCGACTTGAAATTCCAAGGAATCTTCGTCGATTCCTCTTATCTTCAACCTACCCATCAAAACAATTATGTCAGAAACGACCTCGTGCTCGGGATTGTGCGCCAGTTTTATGCATAGCGATTGAAGGCTTCAGGACCATTAGGGGCGGATTTCACAAATGAGGTTCCTTCTCTTGCATGTCGCCATCCTTGAGATTAATCTGAGCTTCAATTCGCCACCGATAGGTTGCGGTCGCCCCGATAGAATGCCCACACCGCTATTAAACTCAGCCGAGCTGGACCACCGGCTACGAGAAAACAGCTACCTCAAATTCCTTTTTAACGGCGCCTGGACATTCAAAACGGAAGGCAGTTAGGCATCCTTTGGGCTGCATGGGCCGCTTTTTGTCAGCTTCATATCAACTTCAGTTTCGGCTTCCAGCCAATCCTCCAATTCATAGCCTGGGACAAAATTGCGCCGCTCCGCACGGAAGTACGCAGCCTCGGCGATCAGTTGCTGTCTCTCCTCGCTTGCGACTCCAGTCGAAGCTGAACTTTCTGCTTTTGCCTGCAGCTGGGCGTTAGGTTCAATGCCGATAGTCCCGGCAATATTTGCCGCGCCAGCTTCCCGGTTTTCCACAATAAACTCCTTTTTCGAACCGAATTTTTTATTTTTCGATTTGGAAACCATGCCCGTACTTGATCCCGACATAAAAGTCTCCCAACTTGTCCAGCACTCTGTACTGGTGTGTTCTTTGTTTCGATCTTTTCCACCATGAAAAGGACCCTTCCACCGCTGAGAGGAATCATTTATCATGATCCCTCTCGCATTCTTCTTCCTGTCGAAATTTTAGTTTTCCCGCATTCTCAGCTCATCTGTTCGCCCCCAAAAAAGAGCGCACATAGAGGAACGATTTGATCTCTGCGCCGTCTGCGGTTCCGTTTAGGAAGTGCACACATTCTCCAAGAACGAATTGGCCGGAAAATCGCCTACCAGAATTACAAAATAAAATGGCAAGGCTATGGTTGTGTCTTTATTTCAAATCCGGCGGGAATGTTTATAAAAGGTGCCCCGAATGGTAAAAGTTTCGCAGCAAGTAAAAGCCAAGAATATAAATTAAAGTGCAGCAACCGCAAATTGTCTCAGCCAAGGGGTTCACCCCACCCGGTCTTGAAATTTTGGCTCTCCATCAACAAGTGAGCGCGCTCAACCGAAAACGTTCTCGCCCACGGCTGGCGAATCCGGGATAGATTATTTTGGCATGCATTCTGTGTCCGTCCATGCTGTCCGAATTGCAGGGTGATATGCTTTTGGCGACAGACAGTGGTGCGCATAAGGTGCCGGATTTGAAGCTCGTCACCCACGACAAGAATTTTACCTGCGCTCAATTCGTTTTCCTGTGGTTTGCATTGCCAACTCCGGTGGATCGGGAAGAGCATTAATTTCGGTTGATTCGTTCTGTGACTTTTGGTGAAAATGCTTTATTCGATTCTTGGTGGGATCGCGTGCCCCCTGCGACCATTTTTGCCATGTTGAAGAGAACAAGAACAGTGCCAGGCCGACAATAATCACCGCGCCGGAAGCTAGGAAAGCTACAGTGGGGCTATACGCTTGCCATAAATATCCGCCCCCGATCCCCGCAATTAAGACTCCGAGACCGACCGCGGCGTTCAATAAACCCAACGCGCCACCCCGGTGCTCCTCGCCAGACAATTGAGATGCGAGAGATCGCTGGACGCCGTCCGTAAGAGCGGGAAACAGGCCAAGCATAAGAAAGCTTCCTGCGAGCATCCATGAGGAGTGCGCCGCATTGAGGAAATAATAGCTTGCGAGCAGGATCGCGTATCCGATGACGATAATGATTCGCGCGCCGAATTTATCGCTGATTTTTCCAGCAGCCATGGAAAATCCCGCGTACGAAAGATTGTAAACCATGTAAAAAAGCGGAATGTCGGCGATGATGAGCCCGATCGATTCGGTTTTTAACAACATGACGGCGATGGGCAAACTTCCCACGGACAATATGAAAATGCAGAGGATGAATACCTTGAAATGCCCCGAGAGATTTTTAAATGCGGAGGCAATGTGGATCTTCGCCGCTGTATTAGCGAGCACAACATCCGAAATGTAAAAGAGAGTGAGGATCGTGATCAATCCAACGACGAAGGACGTAAGAAATACGGCATTGAAGTGCAAAGGATAGGATCGCAGGATCAAATAGGCAACGAGGGGCCCGAAGATGGACCCTATCGTATCCATCGCCCGATGATAGCCGAACGATCTGCCGAGTTCTTCCTTTTGGGCTGGAAAAGGAGATTATGGCGTCTCGGGGAGAATCCCGGAGTCCCTTCCCGACTCTATCAAGCACCCGCAACCCAAGTGCGCCGCCGACCGTTGAAACGAAAATATAAAAAGGACGCGTGAGTACCGAAAGCACGTAGCCGGCAACGACGAGCGGTTTTCGGCTTTGCAATTTGTCCGAGAGACTCCCGGAATAGATCTTGAGGAAGTTTGATAATCCTTCGGCGATGCCATCGACCATTCCGAGCGAGGCAGCTCCGGCCTTGAGGACCGCAGTGAAGAACGCCGGGAAGACCGCGAAAACCA
>CAVPZW010000002.1:0-185025 GCA_963710315.1 uncultured Acidobacteriota bacterium
CCGAGTCCCAATTCCTGGACATTCGCAAACTGCACCAGATCGGCTGGTGGGTGGCGCTGGTGTTTGTGATTTGCTGCGCGTGGCGTCTGGCTCGGTTTAACATTCAGGGAATGGCGCCTGGCAGCGGATCGAAATATTTTGTGGGCCTGCCATGCCCGGCTGCGGCTGGGCTGATTGCCGCCACGGTTCACGCGATCAATACCCCCATCGAGGACTGGCGCTGGTCGATCGTCTGGATGATCGTGGTCATCGCCGACGCGGCCCTGATGTCCAGCACGGTGCGCTATCGCAGCTTTAAGGATATTCCCATGGCGGCTCGCCAAAAATCGATCTTCGTCATCGTCATTGGCTTGCTGATCTGGCTGATTGTTTCCTATTCGCAAGTCGTGCTGATGATAATTGCCTGCACCTTTGTAATGTCGGGCATTGTCCTCCATGTCTTTCGCATGCTTCGCCACAGCCCGGCCTCGAATCCCGCGAACTGATGACATCTCCCAAAGAAGCGGTTCGAGTAGCCATCGCCGGGGCGTCGTCGCTGCTCGGTAAGGAATTGAGCCTGTGGCTGGAAGAGTGCAATTTTCCGGCCAGCGATATTCGTCTGGTGGATGAGGAAATTGTCGCGGGAACGCTCACCGAAGCAGGCGGGGAACCAGCGGTTATTGAAACCGTCACGGAAGACAGCTTCGAGCGCGTGCGCTTCGCGTTTTTCACTGGGTCGCCGGAATTTTCAAAACGCCACGCGGAAGAAGCGCGCCGCGCCGGCGCAGTGGTCATCGATCTCAGTGGAGGGCTGGGCGCAGAGGCCAACGCCAAGCTTTGGATTCCCACGCTAGATGCGGTGCTCTCATCGCCAACCGTTAATTTGCCGGCTGGTGAACCGCAAAGCTTGTTCGTAGTTCCTTCTGCTGCATCCGACGCGATCATTTCCATTGCGGCTGCCCTCGCTCCCGCAGGATTGCAAAGCCTTGTTGCGACCGTCTTGCATCCCGTATCGGAGCGCGGCCCGGAAGCGATCGAAGAAATGGAAAGCCAGGTGGTAAAGCTGCTGTCCTTCCAGCCCGTGTCGCAAGTCATTTTCGACGCGCAAGTTGGGTTTAATATGCTTTCCGCCTACGGCCCGGAAAGCAGGATCAAGCTGTCCGACGCCCAGGCAAGGCTTGCCAACGAAACGAGAAGGTATCTTGCGGGGCGCGCTCCTGTGCCGGCCACCATGCTGATCCAGGCGCCGGTCTTCCACTCGCACGCGTTTGCGGTTTACGCGGACTTCAAGTCCGCTCCCGCGCTTGACGATCTTGCCTCCCGCCTGCAGGGCGCGGGCCTGAAAGTGGAGCGAGCGAAAGACGAGCCGCCCACAAATGTGAACGTGGTCGCCGAGCCGCGGCCCGTGCTGAGGCAACCGCAGCGCGATCCCGGCATCGAAACCGGAGTATGGCTGTGGGGCGCGGCGGACAATTTGCGCGTCCCGGCAGTAAGCGCCGTGGCCGTCGCAGAAAAGTTGCTGGCCTCGTAGCGCGGGTCGCCCTAAAGTAGCACAGGCTTCGCCTGTGGATTTTGTCGGCGGCAAAAATTAAATTCCATAGGCTGAAGCCTGTGCTACTGAACCGCATCAAAAGGTTCAATCGCCGATCCAATGAAAGACACAATCACAGCGCGAGCAAAAAAAGGTTCCCAGTTGCGGGGCATGAGTGCCATCGGCCGGTCGGCGCTGCGTAAAGAATTTAATCTCAAATCTAAAATCTCAAATTTCAAATTTCAAATCTCAAATCTTGAATTTCAAAGCTCAAATTTCAAATTTCGAATTTCAAATCTCAAATCTAAAATCTCAAATTTGATATTTGATTTTCTGCCTCTGTGCCTCTGTCTCTCCGTGGCCTTATTCCTCTCCGCTTGCGGCTATCATGTCGGCGGAACGGCCTCGCGGCTGCCTCCCGGCCTCAAAGTTATCGCGGTGCCTGCGCTTAAGAACCGAGACCATCCGCTATCGCGTCGAGCAGCGCATGACCGAAGCCGTGGTTCACGAATTCCTCGCCCGCACGAAGTACCGGATCGTTCGACCGAGGAATCGGCTGATGCGGTGCTGCACGGAGAAATAACGAGCTTCGAGGCAGCCCCTGCCGTATTCGACACCACCCCGGCACAGCACGAATTCCACCAGCATCCCAGCGTCAACGTCACCACGGCCCGCGCCACCACCATGCTCGTGTCCGTTCGCCTCAAGGTGTGGCTGGAGGAGCGTGGAACAAAAAAGAGTTCTCTACCGGAACGATAACTACCTCTTCCGCGAGCCTTACGAGATTTCGACGAATACGGCAAATTTTTTGACGAGCAGGGCCCGGCGCTGGACCGCATGGCGCGGGATTTCGCGTCCAGTTGGTCGCGGACGTGCTGGAGAATTTCTGATGGCCAGCGCTCTCGCCGAGAACTTCTGGGCCGCCTGGCGAAGGGGAAGCCCATCCCGGGCATTCTTCTGCTGGGCGGAGAAACGTACTTGCGTGAATTGTGCCGCCAGAAAATGTCGGATGCCTATGTGCCGGAGGGAGTCCGCGATTGGGGCGTCGCGCGATTTTCCGCTGACGATGACACGTTTCCGCGATTCTCGGCCAGGCGCAGACATGCCGATGCTTGCGCCGCAGCAGGTGATTTTCGTCAGCGACGTGGAAGCCTGGGAGCGCCTGGGCGACGATTCGCGCGATGCGCTTGTGAAGCAAATTTCGGCATACCTGGACAATCCTGCGCCGTTTTCCGTTCTGGTGTTTCGAAGCGAACGCGTTGGACCAGCGCATGCGCCTCGCGAAAATGTTTGCGGAGAAAACGGTAGTCGTCGCCGTCGAGCTTTCGAACGATCCCGCGGAGCGCGCCGCCTGGCCGTGCCACTGGCCTTCGAAATGGCCGGGAATTGGGAGCGGAGCTGGAGCACGACGCCGCGGAAGAACTCTGCGGAGATTTTGAACGGGGAGCTGGCGGCAATCCGCACGGAAGTGGAAAAACTCTCTGCCTACGCGGGCGAACGCGAAACGATCACACGCGCCGACGTCGAACTACTGGTCATCTCCCCGCAAAAATATGAAGTCTGGGATCTGGCGGACATGCTGGCCTAGCGCAAGCCTGCGCTAGCCCTGGAATTTCTGGACAGCCTGTTGCGAGAGGGCGAAGCCGCGCCGGCGTTGCTTGGCGCGCTGGCCTGGATGTACCGAAAGCTTCTGGAGGCGCAGGAATTGCCGCGCAGGGGCCAACGGATAGCAGGCCGCGGGCCGCCTCAAGATGCGTCCCATGCGGCGGAACTGGCGGTGCGGCGATCGCAGAAAATTTCCCAGACGCAGCTCACCAGGGGACTTGGCGGCTCTGTACGAAGCGGACAGCCGCCTGAAATTCGGCGGCATCAAGCCAGCGCGCCGTGATGGAATTTCTGGTAGCCCAGCTGGCCTCGCCGTCTCCCACACGCTGAACGCAGCCTCAATGTGAATTCGCATTAAAGTAGCGCGGGCTTCAGCCTGCGGGGGTTAGTCCTTGCAAGGTCCAAAACCCGCAGGCTGAAGCCCGCGCTAAAAAAAAACGCCCGGAATTTCATCCGGGCGCATCTATCTAAATTTGTCGAACCTGCCAGTTATGCCTTGGCGGCAGCGCTCAGCCCATTCACCGCAAGGGTCAAGCGCGACTTGTAGCGGTTTCCTGTATTTTCCACCAGCACGCCCTTGCTGATCGCGCGATCAATCGCGGACAGCGTGGGTCGAAGCAAAGTCCCCGCGGACGCGGCATCCTTCGCGGCAATCGCCGAACGCAGCTTCTTCATGATGGTTCGCACGCGAGTAGTATTCGCGCGGTTAATTTCCGCGCGCTTGGGGGACTGCTTGGCCCGCTTGATTACCGATTTCTTACGCTTCTTTACTTTTGCAGCTGCGCCTTGCGCCATTCAATTCTCCTCTTTGCATTGATTGCAATGGAAATACACTAACGGAGCGGCAACACTTTGTCAACGAACCTGCAGCTCAGCGTAACAAGGCAGAGCCATGGATTCGCGCCCAAAGATGCGCGGTGTGCGCGTTCGTTGTATAGTACCGCGCATCCGAAGAGGTGGGATCCGACGATGGCCTTCAAAAAAATTATTTTGACAGGATTACAATTTGCGCTAGCGCTGCTCACTATTAGCTCGGCGGCACCCGGCGCTTCTGCGCAAGCAAAGTGGGAGAAACTTGCGCCATTTCCCGAGCCGGCCGAAGAAATTCTGGGCGTGGCGGCGGGCGGAAAAATGTATGTCTTCGCCGGACTGATTCCTTTTTGGAAGCCCAAAGGGCTGGTCTATGAATACGACCCTTCCTCCAATCACTGGACCAAGAAGAAGCCCATGGCGCTTCCTTCGCATCATGTGGCGTTCACGGAATATCACGGAAAGATTTACGCGTTCGGCGGATTTGTCTATCCGACTTCCGGTCCCGCTGCGTGGGTGCCCATCAATAACGCATGGGAATACGATCCGGCCGCCGATTCCTGGAAAGCTCTTGCGCCAATGCCATCCAAGCGTGGTTCGCCTGTCGCGGCTGCCGTGGGTGACAAGATTTACGTGATCGGTGGCGTCAGCATCCTTCCCGGGGCCGCGGAAACAGCTCTCGGTTTCAATACGCCCCAGGCATCGGTTGGGACGGTTGAGGAATACGATCCTGCCACGAATACTTGGCGCGAGCGAAGCCCCATGCCGACTCCACGCAACCATACGACCGCAGCCGCCGTAAATGGAAAAATCTATGTGATTGGCGGAAGGGTTGGCGCGGCGTTTATTGGCCTGGCCTCGGACATCTCCGTTGTCGAGGAATACGATCCGGCCACCGACAAGTGGAGCGCGCCACGCTCCCGAATGCCTACGGCTCGCAGCGCAATTGCATCCGGCGCCATCAATGGCCGCGTCTACGTTGCCGGCGGCGAGTTTCAAGATCCGCACATGATGGCGACTTTCCGCGCCGTGGAAGCCTACGACCCGGCAAGCGATTCATGGTCCATCATGCCGTCCATGCCGGTCAGCAGGCATGGTCTTGCGGCGGGAGTCATCGGCAATCGCCTGATCCTCGTGGGCGGCGATGTGCAATCCTCGGGAACTGGAGTTGAAGTTTCCGCGAGCGAAGTTGACGCACTGGTCATACCGGGCGGAGACCGTTAAGCGAGACGCGAAATTTCCCAGGCATCTGAACGCTTGTGCTATCTCAATAGCACTTAGTATTCGGAGGGTAGATAATTTATTCTTGGCTATTGCGTTTCACTATATGCACTACAACTTCTGCCGGATTCACAAGGGTTTGCGCGTTATGCTTGCAATGGAAGCTGGAATCCCCACCTATGTTTGGTCGATCGAAGAAATTGTAGACCTGCTATAGAGAAGTGATAATATCGCAGCGTAAATAAATATAAGGACCCGACTCCCCGCCGGGCATCTTTGGCACCACTTCTGCACTGAAACTAGTCCAGGAGTGTGGCCCGTGCAATCCGGGAAATCCTAACAATGCCAGATAGACCTCAACAGAGCGTACTACCCGAGGGCGAAAGACCAGCTTTCGGGCCTCCGGGTCCAATATCGACCAGCGAAATTCACGCCTTGCACACGGTCGTTGAGATACAGAGAACGCTCGGAGGAATGGAATACGCAATTAAGAGCTTGGAGAGTACGAGCAATTCCCATGGAGAAAAGCTTCAGCAAATAGGTCGGCAAACAGATAGGACGGAATTCACTCTTTCAATTCTGGAGACCGCCACTTCGCGTCATGTGCAAAAAATACAGCGGTTAGAGAAAGAGGTTTTTGTAGCAGAGGTATTCGTGGCTGCAGGCGGACTCACGGCTCTTGCTATATACCTCATTCACCGATTAGCCCCGTTCTTTTCAAAATGAGCCACCACTGTCTGGTGCACATCCTTGACCCCTTCGCCCCTTTCAAGTACGCTTTCCATTGCCCTCTTAGCAGGGCGGAGGTGTATGCCCCATCGGTTGGCGGCACTCTCAGGCAGGGCCAGCCGAATCTTCCATGCGACGCACCGTACAAATTGCAGGCGGGCTGGAGTACCTCTTCGGCACTCTGGACGAAAACCTAAAATTGCTGGAATCCGCGCTGCACATCAGCACGTATTTGCAGGAGACATCACCTCTCCATCGAGGGCGAGGCCGACCGGTCGAGCGCGCCGTCCGCATCATGACCGAATACAACAATTCGTCCGCGAAGGCCGCCGCATGAACAATGGCGACGTGAAGGCTATGATCACGCGTGGCGACCGAGGATCCAAGACCACGCTGCGCCAGGTGCTCGAACCCGGTCCGCCGTCACGGCCGCGAATGTTCGGCAAGAAAACCGTAACTCCCAAGAGCACCAACCAGCGCCGAATACATGGAGTCATATCGAGCGGTACGACATGGTGTTCGCCGTCGGTCCGGGCGGCACGGGGAAAACCTATCTGGCCGTGGCGATGGCCGTTTCCGCGCTGCTCACCAAGCAGGTGAATCGCATCATCCTGGCGCGTCCCGCGGTCGAAGCGGGCGAGCGGCTTGGATTTCTGCCCGGCACGTTGCAGCAAAAGATCGATCCGTACATGCGGCCGCTCTATGACGCAATGTATGACATGCTGGACGCCGACAAATTGGAGCGATTCCTGGAGAAGGGAATTGTGGAAGTTGCGCCGCTGGCCTTCATGCGCGGCCGCACGCTCAACGATTCCTTCGTCATTCTGGACGAGGCGCAGAACACCACCAGCGAGCAGATGAAAATGTTTCTCACGCGCCTGGGATTTAACTCCAAGGCCGTAATCACCGGCGACGTCACGCAGATTGACCTGCCGCACGGACGACGCTCCGGCTTGGTCGAAGCGCTGGAAGTGGTCGGCAAGATCGAAGGCATCGCCTTCATCAATTTCAACGAGCGCGACGTCGTGCGCCACAATCTGGTTCAGCAGATCATCAAGGCCTACGAAGAATTCGGAGCAGGCGATTCGCGGCGTTCCCCTACGTCGGCCAACGGCAAGTCCGAAACACCAGTTTCGTGATTGGTGGCTGGTGACTGGTGATTCGTTCGCAGGGCGGCGGAGACGCAACCAAAGACAATTTCCCTGGCGAATGCAAATGGACTTGGTTCTCTTCGCCAGTCCCGTTAGGGACGACACATCGTAGCCCACCGTGAAACGGTGGGGACGCAATGGCAAATGATCCGGAGTCCCGGAGGGACGGCACACTTGGTTGATCCTGTCGACCCAGTGTGCCGCCCCTCCGGGGCTTGACTCTCGGCCTTCCGTTAACCCACCGTTTCACGGTGGGCTACGATGTGCCGTCCCTACGGGACTTCGAGCGAGGCCAAGCGGAGACCGAAGCAACACCAAATTCGATGCACTACGCAGAGAATCTGGGGATTAGTAGTACAGTAGCGTCCGAACAGCAATGATCGTAAATCGACAGCGCCGCGTACCCATCTCGATCCGCCCCCTGCAACAATTTCACGAACGCGTTCGCCGTGAACTGGGCTTCGCTCCCGAATCCGTGGCCATTGAACTCATCAGCGACGTAAGCATGGCGCGCCTCAACGAAACCTATCGCAAGAAGCATGGTCCCACCGATGTGCTTTCCTTTCCCGCGAGTGGCGTACGGCCTGCCAAGGGTGCCGAGTATGTCGGCGACATCGCCATTTCTCCGGAAACCGCGCGCCGCAACGCGCGCCGCTTCTCGCGCTCCTTGCCCCTGGAATTGCGAATTCTGATTCTTCACGGCATGATCCATCTCGCAGGGTACGACCATGAAACCGATCACGGTGAAATGGATCGCCTGGAGCGCCGCCTGCGAAAGCGGCTCGGAGTTGCGGGACGATGACGACGTTTCTCTATGTGCTGGGAATTCTGGCGCTGGGCGTGGGCCTGGTTATTTTCTCGTACCTCGACCGCATCTACCGCGAGCTGGGCCGCGTCACCAAAGGCCGCGTGCGCCAGCACCTGGAATTTTTCGAGGCGGAGATCGAGCCTCACTTTGGACTGGAGCGCGCGCGCGCCACAACCGCATTCCGCCTGCTGGCCAATCTCTGGCTGGTGCTGGTTACGGCCCAGACCGCGCGCGGCGTAATCGTCTTTGTGCCGGGTACGTGGGACGCGCTGCTGCAAGCCCTGGTCTACGTGCTGGTGGAAGTTCTTTTGCTCTCGCAATTTATTCCGGACTTCCTGCTGGCGCGCACAAGAGGGCGCTGGCTCATTCGCCTGGCCCTGGCCATCCGTGCATTTCTGTGGATCGTCTGGCCGTTCCGTGTGTTGCTGGAGCTGGCGATTTCCCTGGCTCATATTTCAGACGACCTGCACGCCGATGCCATGGCCGCGCAGGAAGAGGGAATCGGAGCGCTGGTGGATGCCGCTGAGCAAGAGGGAATTCTCAATCCCGGCGAAGCGCACATGATCGAGCAGGTGGTCGAGTTCAGCGACAAGCGCGTGCTGGAATTCATGACGCCCCGCCCCGAGGTTATCGCCATAGCAGGCAACGCAACCGTTGCGCAGCTTCGCGCGCTTCTCATTCAGACAAAGTTCTCGCGCATTCCGGTGTACGAAAATTCGCTGGACGACATAACGGGCATCGCCTTCGCCCGGGACTTGCTGCAAATTCCCGAAAGCGAAGCCGCCACGCGAACCGTGCGTGAACTGGCGCGCCCGGCCTTCTTCGTTCCCGAAACCAAGCACGGCTCCGATTTGCTGAAAGAAATGCAGCGGCGAAATCAGCAAATGGCCATCGTCGTGGATGAACACGGCTCCGTCGCCGGTATCGTCACGGTCGAGGATCTGGTGGAAGAAATTATCGGCGAGATTGGCGAGGACGACCGTGTTCCCGCGCCGGACGCCATGCGCGAGCCGGACGGCAGCCTGATCCTGCGCGGTAGCGTGTCCGTGGAAAAAGTTCAGGAGCTATTCGGAGTGGAGTGGGATGTCAGCGGGGAAGAGTCGGCCACCACCATCGGCGGGCTGCTCAACCACGTCGCGGGCCACGTGCCGGCTGCCGGGGAAAATGTGGACTACGGCGGGCTGCGCTTCGAAATTCTGGAAGCCAATCAGCGCAAAGTGCTGCGGCTAAAGGGTCGCCGCCTCCCTGGCGCGGTAGCGGCCAACTGAGGCGAAGTTCAAAGGCTTTAACACAGCGCGGCGTAGCCGCAACCAAAGGCAACTTGTATGGCTAAACTGCGAATTACTCTTGTTCTCTCCGCCAGTCCCGTTAGGGACGGCACATCGTAGCCCACCGTGAAACGGTGGGGGACAAGCCGCGATTCTTTTAAGCCCCGTAGGGGCGACACATGCTCCAACGTGCGCCGCCCCTACGGGGCTTAGCCTTGTTAGGCCACGTGTCCCCACCGTTTCACGGTGGGCTACAGTGTGCCGTCCCTCCGGGACTTTGAGCGAGTTCACGCCGAGACTGACGCAACACTAAATTCGTCGCGCCACGCAAAGAATCTGAGGATTAGTAGTACAGAGAACACAGAGAAAAGAGGAGAAAAGCGGAGAAAACCAAAGGAAGAAAAATAAATCGATGCAGTTGCATTAAGATTGCCGCGAGCCTTTATTTGACGTTTTCGTTTTCCATGCTTTAGTTTTGTCGGTCTCCGTTTTTCTCCTCTTTTCTCTGTGTTCTCTGTGTTCTCTGTGTTAAAGCTTTTTCTGTCCCTCCGCCGAGACTCCCTCAACTGATGAGCTTGGCGATCAGGAACGCAGCGGCCGCCGCAAGTCCGCCGATCACTACCGTCTGCAACCCGCCCTTCAGCGGATGAATCCCGGTGAAGCGCCCCTTCACCCAGCCGAAGATGGCAAGCGCCGCCAGCGTGAATCCCACCGAATACCAAAGCCCCTTTTGCACGTTGTCCAGCAAAATGTAAGGCGCCAGCGGAATCAGCCCGCCAACCACATAAGACGCCGCAATGGTTAGCGCGCTGGTGCGCGCGCGTTCCGGATGCGGCTCTTCCAGGCCCAGCTCGAACCGCATCATGAAATCCACCCAGGCCTTTTCGTTTCCGGTGATGGCTTTCACGGCGGGAGCCATTTCCGCCTCGCTCAATCCATAATCGCGGAAGACCTTGGCCACTTCTTCGATTTCAACGTCGCGCAGCTCCACAATCTCGCGGACTTCCCGCTCGCGCTCCGATGCGTAATGTTCCTGATCCGTCTTCGCGGCCAAATACCCGCCAAGCCCCATGGCAATCGACCCAGCGGCAATTTCCGCAAGCCCCGCGGTAACCACCAGCGTCGAAGCGTGCGGATTCGAGGCAATGGCGCCGGAGATTCCCGCCGCCAGAGCGAAGGGAACCGTCAGCCCGTCAGACATTCCGATAACGACGTCGCGCACCGATTCCGGCGCGGTGAAATGGTGTTCTGTATGCGGTGTTGCGGGCATGCAAGTTTCTCCGAAGTTCAAGAATTGAAAACGCCAGAATTTGACTGCCAAAACGCGGCAAGCCGGGAAAGTGTAACACGCCCTCTGTCCATGCCGGATAAGATGTAGCGCGGTCCGCCGCGGCGGACTGCGGGTTTTAGTCCTTGCTAGGCCCAACCTCCGCAGGCTGAATAGGCTGCGGAAAAACTCGAAACATGTCATTCCGAAGGGCGGGGTTTGCCCGAGGAATCTGCTGTTTCTTGGAAGCCGAGAAGAAAAGCAGATCCCTCGCTTCGCTCGGGATGACAAAAAGTACTTTTTCCGCAGCCTGTGAAGCCCGCGCCACAAAAATCTGTGCTGCACCGTTTGCATGTGAGGAATGCGGGTTTGCTGCCGCCCGCGATTCGGACGAGGCCATTCCGCCCCGCGCGGGGTATCATGAAAGCATGGCTCAAGAGTTCAAATCAGGATTCGTGGCAATCGTAGGCCGCCCCAACGCCGGGAAATCGACGCTGGTCAATCGCCTGGTCGGGGAAAAAGTGGCGATCGTAACGTCGCGCCCGCAGACTACTCGCAACCGCATTCAAGGCATCGTCAATCGCGAGAACGCTCAAATTGTTTTGATCGATACGCCCGGCCTGCACCGGCCGGAATCCGCGCTGGGCCGCCAAATGATGGGCGAAGTGGAAGCCGCCATCGAAGCCGTGGACATCGTGGCGCTGCTTCTGGATGCCAGCGAGGATTTTGGCCAGGGAGACCGCCGCGCCGTGGACCGCTTGCTGCGCGTCGAGGGCAAGCGTTTTCTATTGCTCAACAAGATCGATCGCCTCCCCAGAACCGAATTGCTTCCCATGATTGAAAAATTATCGAAGATGGGAAGGTTCGACGAGATCATTCCGATTTCCGCGCTGAAGGGCGAGGGCGTCGAGCGCCTGCTGGAAAAAATTATCGAATATCTTCCCGCGGGCCCTCCGCAATTTCCCGTTGACCAATACACGGACCAGCCGGAACGTTTTCTGGCCGCCGAAATTGTGCGCGAAAAAGCCATGGAGTCCACCACGCAGGAAGTCCCTCACGCAGTGGCGGTCATCTGCGACGCCTTCGAGGAAACCGAAAAGCTGATCCGCATTCGCGCCACAATCTACGTGGACCGCGAAGGGCAAAAGGGAATCCTCATCGGCAAGGGCGGCAGCTCCCTCAAGAAAATCGGCACCGCCGCGCGCAAGGAACTGGAAACCATCCTGGGTACAAAAATTTTCCTGGAGCTTTACGTAAAAGTCCTCAAGGACTGGCGCGAAAACCCTCAGATCGTCCGGCAACTCGATTGGCACTGGCAGCTGGAACAAATGGCGGGGGAGAAGTAAAGTCTCGCGCTTACGTGGCATAGGCTTCAGCCTGTGCGGTTTTGTGTCTCACCGCAGGATGAAAACCCCGCAAGCTGAACAGGCTGCGGAAAAAGTACTGTTTGTCATCCCGAGCGAAGCGAGGGATCTGCTTTTCTTCTCGGCTTCCAAGAAACAGCAGATTCCTCGGGCAAACCCCGCCCTTCGGAATGACATGGTGCGAGTTTTTCCTCAGTCTGTGAAGCCCGCGCCACGTAAAGCCGCGCCAAAGCGTCCGCCCCTGAAAAATGCAGGCTTACCGCTATTTCTTTTGCATCTCCACAGCTTGTTCGCGCCGGGCAGTGCGAACTTCTTCCTTAATAATTTCCATGATCTTCGGAGCCATGCGCCGCACAATTACGGTCGCAACTCCCAACTGATGGGACGGTATGGGCATCTCGTATTCAATCTTGGCCATGAGCAGCTTCGTCAATTCCTTCTCATCGATCATTGCGTCCCGTTTCGCGGCGGAGACACCCATCTCGAGACACTACTCATCTCAGCGGGGGCGTGGGCTCCGCGTTTTTGGAATGTCGGGGACGGGCCGATTGTACACCAACCCCCAGCCAAGATTCATCAACTGAACGGGTGATCGGAATGTGGCCCACCGCACCTGTTGGAAGTAGCGCACTAGCCGGGCCCTCTTTCACTCTATTCCCGGTCTGGGTAAGAATCCCATGTGAATCCGGGCACTTTACATCCATAAGTCAGGCGAAACCGTTGAAGTTCCCAGAGGGCACGTTTCGTTTTTAGGGCGGCATCCAATGGCTCAAGCGTTTGGCAGATTCTTGTGGGCTTAACCAGCGCCTTCACTGTCCCAATTGAGCCTACGGCTACTATCTCCATGGCATCCGACCTTGGAATCTGGAAAGCAGGCTCGAAGATTTCAACTTTGTCAGATTCTTGCCAAGTCAGATTTGATCGAGCAATTGTTTGCAAGAATTGTCGCATCTCAACGGGCGTAATGTAGGAAGTCCAGCCCGCACGAGTACTGGGAGGCGTGATTAGTCGGGCGTCACCTTCCTCGGCTACGCGAAAGATTATCGGAAAATGAAAAAAGTCCGATAGAGCGGGATCATAGAAAAAGCGAACCGCTGTATTTTCAGTCACCGGAGAGTTCAAGACAGTCCCCCTGTCTTGGTTCTGTCGGGATTGCCCTCGCCCTCCGCTCAATATGACAAGTAAGATTAATCCCAGAGCCGCAAAGCGGAATTTCTTAATGACGGGCAATGGAGTACCTCTTTGCTTCTCTGGATTAGTCTATGTCGGCGGTTGATATCACCACTGGAGGCTACTAGAGAGCTGCATCGGTGGGATAGGGCCTGAGAAACGGTGCCTGGCCAACTACTCATTTTTCACTTAATGGCGGTGCAAGGGAGTCTGGTAGGACAGGCTTCAGCCTGTCTGCTTTTCGTCATGCGCGCCGAGCGCAAAACCATACAGGCTGAAGCCTGTCCTACTCTTCCGTCTTGATTCCCAGGGCGCGCATGCGGCGGTATAGGTGGCTGCGCTCCAGGCCCAGCGCTTCCGCGGTGTGCGTCATGTGCCATTGATTTTCCTCGAGCTTGCGCAAAATAAATTCACGCTCGTAGGCGCTGCGTGCTTCGTGCAGCGTGGCGTTGGGCTGCTGCGCCATGCGCGAACTGGCGCGAAACAGTTCCGGCGGAAGATGCAGCGGTTCGATCTTGTCCTGTGGCACGACGATCATCAGGCGCTCGATCAGGTTGCGCAGTTCGCGCACATTTCCCGGCCACTGATAGCGCGCCATCACGCCGAGCGCGGCTTCGCTGAACTCCTTCGGCTTGCGGCCGTAGGACGCGGCAAATTCCAGCATGAAGTAGCGGGCCAGGATGGGAACGTCCTCGATGCGCTCGCGCAGCGGCGGCAGCGTGAAGGGAATCACGTTGAGGCGATAAAAAAGATCCTCGCGAAAGCGCCCGTGGGCAATCTCGTCTTCCAAAGTCTTGTTGGTCGCGGCGATCACGCGCACATCGACGCTCACCGTTTGATTCGAGCCTACAGGTTCCAGGCGCTGCTCCTCCAGCACGCGCAACACTTTGGCTTGCGTGCGGAGGCTCATGTCCGCGACTTCGTCCAGGAACAGCGTTCCTCCATCGGCCTTCTCAAATTTTCCGACTTTATTTTCCGTGGCGCCCGTGAAGCTGCCCTTCACATGGCCAAATAATTCCGATTCGATCAGTTCCTCGGGAATTGCCGCGCAATTCACTTCCACAAACGAGCGGTCGCCGCGCAGGCTGGCGGCGTGCAAAGCGCGAGCGACCAGTTCCTTGCCCGTGCCGCTCTCGCCGTAGATCAGCACGCGCCCGTGCGTGGGAGCCGTCAGCGCAATCTGCTGCCGCAAGGCGCGCATCGGAACGGTATCGCCCTGCAACTGCGTGCGCCCGCCGATTTCTTCGCGAAGCTGCCGGTTCTCCTGCGCCAAGCGATGAACTTCCAGCGCATTCTTGATGACCAGAGTCACTTTTTCCAGCGAGAGCGGCTTTTCGATGAAGTCGAATGCGCCAAGCTTGGTGGCGCGCACGGCGGTTTCGATGCTGGCGTGCCCGGAAATCATCACCACCATGGCATCCACGCCGTTCTTGCGAATGCGCTCCAAAGTCTCCAGCCCGTCAATTCCGTCCAGCCACACGTCCAGCAACACAAGATCGACCGAGCGCGATTCGAGAAGCGAGAGACATTCCTCGCCCGAAGAAACGGCCACGGCCTCGTAGCCTTCGTCCGTCAATATCGACGAGAGCGCCTCCCGTATTCCTCGCTCGTCGTCCACAATCAGAATGGAATTTGGCATAAGAGTTGTTGTGAAACGCTATCCGACTCGCGGGGACATCGGGGCCGCTGCGACCTCCGCCATGGGTAGTTGAAGAATAAATTTTGCGCCGGTCGGCAAATTGTCCTCGACGCGGATGGAGCCGTGATGCTCGGCCATGATGCGGCTGGCGATGGCCAGCCCCAGGCCGGTGCCGCGATCCTTGGTTGAAAAGTGCGGCAGAAACAGCCGGTCCTTGTCCTCGGGCGAAATGCCGTGGCCGCTGTCAGCCACGATCATCTCCACGATTTCGCGGTCGTTGTTGAACCGCGTGCACAGAAGCAATTCCTTTATCGACGAGCCTTCCATGGACTCCGCGGCATTGTCGATCAAATTCACAAGAACGCGCCGCAAAAGTTCGCTGTCGGCGCGAATCACAGGGAGATCCGCGGCCAGGTCCTTGCGTATGCGGATTCCTTCCAGGCGCCCTTCAAAAACGGACAGCGCTTCATTCACGATTTCATTGGGCGAAGCGGCCGAAAGCTTGGCGGTGGGGAATCGCGCAAATTGCGAGAACTCTCCAACCAGCGATTCCAGCACGCGCACTTCGCGCTCGATCAGGCTGGAACACTCTCCGACAAGCCGCACAAGTTCCGGCGGATCGTTCTTGGCCGGACTCTGGCGATGCCGCTCCAGATAGCGCGACAACCGCTGCGAGGAAAGCTGGATGGGCGTGAGTGGATTCTTGATTTCATGCGCGATGCGCTGCGCGACTTCCTGCCAGGCCGCCGCCTTCTGCGCGCGCAGCAAATCGGTCAAGTCGTCCACCACCACCACGTAGCCGCGATTGGAGCGCAGCGGGCCAAGCGAACTTACCGTGACCGCCGCGCGCAGCAATCGCCCTCCCGCGGAAAATTCCAGTTCTTGCGTGGCCGTGCCCAGGCGAAGCGAGCGCCGCATCAAAATCTGTACGGAGCGCGCCGCTTCTTCTCCCAGCAATTCCACAAAGTTCAGCGCCTGCCGCGAGCCTTCGCCAAACATGCGTACCGCCGCGGGATTGACGCGCCGAATGGTTTCCGTTTCATCCACGGAAATCACGCCCGTGGGAATATTTTCCAGAATCGTTTCCATCAGCGTGCGCCGCCGCTCCAGCTCCTGCACGGCCTGCTGCAAATTCTGCGTGAAGATGTCGATTTGCCGGCGGCTGTCGCCCAGCTGCTCGGTCATGCGGTTGAAGGAGTGAACCAGAGTCTCCAGCTCGTCGTTGGCCTGCACGTTGACGCGCGTTTCGTAATTGCCCTCGATGATTTCCTGTGTGGCCTGCGCCAGCGCCTGAATTGGCACGGTGATTTGCTTGGACAGGAAGAACGCGGCCCAGGTTGCGGCAAACATCAAGAGGATGGTGAAGAGCAGCAGCGTGGCAAGCATTTGGTTCTTGTAGGTGCGCAGGTGCTGGCGCTGCTGTTCATAAGCGGCGGTTTGCGTGGCGATTTCCTTGATTCGCTCCTGGAAATCGTCGGGAACAATTCTCCCCGCTAAAAGATAGCCGTTGCCAGATTTTGCCCGGCCCGCCAGGAAAACCTTGCCGCCGTATTCCCAAAGCTCCGCGCCCCCCGGTACTTGGCGGACGAGTGTAGGAGGTTCCAGGCGCGGATTCGCCTCGGCACCCGCGTGCGGCGGCTGCAGTTGCAGATTGGGGTTCACGGCAACAGCGGTAGGATGTCCACTATCGTTCACTTCCCAGGCCAGGTCCGCTCCGCGCGCGAAGGTCTGATCGAAGGCGTGCATGGTGTCTCGCGCCGTATCGCTTGCCGGGCCGCCCGCCACATCCCTGGCAATCCCCGCCATGCGATCCGAGTCCGCACGGCTCATTTCGTTGACCAAAGACCGGCTGGATTCGGTGGCGATTTCGAGAGGGCGGGGAAACCACAGCACCAGTGTGCGATTCAGCAGTGCATAGCTGACGAAGAACAGAACAACCACTGGCAGGAACGAGACGGCAATGGCACCCAGAACCATTTTCGTTTTGAATCGAGAGCCCGGCTTGTGCGCCAGCCTCTCCGCTGCAAGCCGCGCCAGGGTGCGCGCCAGGATAAACAGAAACACGACCAGGGCCGCCACAAGAAACATGGACAGTGCATAGAGAACGACCTGGTCCGTGGGCTGAAAGGGAAGCGTCAGCGATCCCAGTGTGAAGACTCCGGCGAGCAGAAACACGAATGTCACGCCACCGACAGCAAGCAGGATCTGCGATTTGCGGCTTGTGCTCAAGCAAGGCTCCCGGAAAGCAAAGTCTCTGCGGGCACGATCGAAAGGGACACGGACAGCGGAGAGTCTGCCGGCAGCAGGGGTCGAAGCGGGCATTCCTCGCAGCGCGGAACGCTTTTGCGGCACCAATTTTTTCCAGTATTCACGATCAGCGCATGAAATTCATTGAAGAGTTCCGTGCGCAGCGGAATGGAAGCCTCGATCAGCGCGCGGACTTTTTCATATTCCGGCTTGCCGTCGGTGATCCCGTGGCGCCCAAAAATTCTGTGCGTATAAGCGTCGACCACAAACACAGGATGGTTTCCTGCATAGAGCAAAATCGAATCGGCGGTTTCCGGGCCGATACCGTGGACGGACAGTAGCTTCTCGCGCAGTTCTACTGTGGGCGTCAGAAACATGCGCCTGAGCGAACCGCCATACCCGGCGTAAAGAAATTCAACAAACGCTTTCAATTTCTTGGCCTTTTGGCGGAAATAGCCGGAGGGGCGTATCAGTGCGGCCAGCCGCGAAATGCGCATGCGGCGCATGGCCGCAGGAGTCAGCAACCGTGCCTCGCTGAGATTGGCGATCGCCAGTTCCACGTTTCCCCATGCCGTGCTCTGCGTCAGAATGGCCCCCACGATTACTTCGAACGGAGTCCTTGCCGGCCACCAGCGCATCGGACCCAGCGCGCCGGACATCAGTTCATAGTAGCGCATTAGTTCGCCGGAGTGCTGGCCCGCCTGCGTCGAACCAGACTCGCCCTGCATGAGGGGGCTGCGGTTGCCGCTGGTTCTTCCTGGCATATGTTTTCTTGCTTTCTTGCCTACCGTTTCGCCCATCGTTCGGAAGATAGCGGTCGCGGTAGCGCTAGTCAAGATAAGGTCTTACAGGTGAGCCCAATCAGCCTGTACCAACGGACAGGTGACCTAAGTAGTGCCCGTTTCGGTACGAACTCCGAAAATGGGCGAATAGGCATTCTCCGCTATCTGCTACCGTTGTCTTGTCGGGTGTGTGGATGCCCCGCGGAGTCCTCATTCGATGTCATCTCGGCTAGGCGAAATCCTGATCAAGGAAAACTTGATCACCTCCGATCAGCTTAAACAGGCCTTGGACCAGCAAAAGGCCAATGGAGGCAGGCTCGGAACGTACCTGATGAAGCTCGGCTTCATCAGCGATGACGACATCACGGGTGTGCTTTCCCGCCAATACGGCGTTCCCTCCATCAACTTGAAGTATTACGAGGTCGACGCCACCGTCATTAAACTAATTCCTCAAGACACTGCCATCCGTTACCAGATTGTCCCGCTATCGCGAGTCGGCTCAACGCTGACCATCGCGATGATCGATCCCACCAACGTTTTCGCGATGGACGACATTAAGTTCATGACCGGGTTCAACGTCGAACCGGTGGTGGCCTCCGAAAACGCCATTGCCGAAGCCATTTCAAAGTTTTACGGCTCCGCGGAGAGCGAGGAAGCTCTCACCAAGGTGATGAAAGACCTGGCCGCCGAGGAAGCCGGTGACCTGGAACTCGCGGCCGACGAGCAGGAAACCAGCCTTGCCGAGCTGGAAAAGGCCGCCGAAGAAGCGCCCATCATCAAGCTGGTGAACCTGATCCTCACCGATTCACTCAAGCGCGGCGCCAGCGATATTCACATCGAGCCTTACGAAAAAGAAGTCCGCGTGCGCTTCCGCATTGACGGAATTCTGCAAGCCGTCATGGCGCCGCCCATGAAGTTGCGCGACGCCATCATCAGCCGTGTCAAGATCATGGCCAAGCTGGACATCAGCGAGAAGCGGCTGCCGCAAGACGGCCGCATCATGATCAAGTATCGCAAGGAAGGCAAGATCAAGGACTTGGATTTCCGCGTTTCCACCATTCCGGCGCTGTACGGCGAAAAGATCGTGATGCGCTTGCTGGACAAGGAAAACCTGCGCCTGGACATGACCAAACTCGGCTTCGAGCCCGAGTCCCTGGCCAAGTTCGAGCGCGCCATCCTTCGCCCGTATGGCATGGTTCTGGTTACCGGCCCCACCGGTTCCGGAAAAACCAACACGCTGTATTCCTCCATCGCCAAGCTGAATACGCCGGAAACCAACATCATGACCGCGGAAGATCCCGGTCGAGTTTCAGCTGGCAGGAGTCAACCAGGTCCAGATGAAGGATCAGATTGGCCTGAATTTCGCCTCCGCATTGCGCGCCTTCTTGCGCCAGGATCCCAACATCATTCTGGTGGGAGAAATCCGAGACTTTGAAACGGCGGAAATTGCCGTGAAGGCCGCGCTCACCGGACACCTGGTGCTTTCCACCCTGCACACCAATGACGCCCCCTCCACCATCAGCCGCTTGATGAATATGGGAATCGAGCCTTTCCTTGTGGCCACCGCGGTGAACCTGATTTGCGCGCAGCGCCTGGTACGCAGAATTTGCTCGAACTGCAAGGAATTGTTGGATGTTCCAAAGCAGGCCATGCTGGACGCCGGGTACACCGAAGAAGAAATCCCGAACACGAAAATCTATATCGGCAAGGGTTGCGCCATTTGCAATAAGACCGGATACAAAGGCCGCGTGGGTCTCTACGAGGTCATGGAGATCAACGACGAATTGCGCGAGTTGATTTTGGTGGGTGCCTCGGCCATCGAACTGAAAAAGAAAGCCGTGGACAACGGGATGATTTCGCTGCGCCGGAGCGGTCTGATCAAGGTCGCTCTGGGAATGACGACCATCGAGGAAGTGGTTCGCGAAACGGTGCTCTAAAGAGGGTGAAACGATGTCTGGAATTACATTAAGTGAATTGCTGAAGAAGATGATTGAAGCTGGGTGGCAGCGATTTGCATATCACCACCAACAGCGCGCCTCGTATTCGTGTCCACGGCCACCTGAAGCCCATGGATATGGCGCCGCTGACGGCCGCTGACACCAAAGCGCTGGCCTACAGCGTCCTGACCGACGCGCAGAAACACCGCTTCGAGGAAAATATGGAGCTGGACTTTTCCTTCGGACTGAAAAATCTGGCGCGCTTTCGTGGCAACCTGTTTCAACAGAGAGGCGCCGTGGGAGCCGTGTTCCGCACCATCCCCTGGGAAATCAAGAATTTCGATGCGCTGGGCCTGCCCGCTGTGGTTCGTGGATTGTGCGACAAGCCTCGCGGACTTGTGCTGGTAACCGGGCCTACCGGTTCCGGCAAGTCCACAACGCTCGCCGCGATGCTGGACAAGATCAACAGCGAACGCGAAGAGCACATGATTACGATGGAAGACCCCATCGAGTTCCTCCATAACCACAAGAAATGCCTGGTGAATCAGCGCGAAATCAATTCGGACACGCATTCCTTTGCCGGTGCGCTGCGCGCCGCTCTTCGAGAAGATCCCGACGTTGTGCTGATCGGAGAAATGCGCGACCTGGAAACCATTGAATCCGCGTTGCGCATCGCCGAAACGGGCCACTTGACCTTTGCAACCCTGCACACGAATTCGGCGCTTTCCACCATCAACCGTATCGTGGACGTATTCCCGTCCTATCAGCAGCCGCAAATTCGCGCGCAGCTTTCCATGGTGCTGGAAGGAGTGCTTTGCCAATCGCTCCTGCCGCGCGTGGACGGCAAAGGGCGCGCCATGATCATGGAAGTTCTGATTCCCAATGCCGCGATCCGCAACCTGATCCGCGAGGACAAAATTCACCAGATTTACTCGGCCATGCAGACAGGAACGGGCACCACCGGAATGCAGACATTCAACCAGGGTCTGGCGAACGCCTATTTCGCAAAAACGATTACTTTGGAAGTTGCGCTTGCCACGGTCGTCCAATCCTGAAGAACTGCAGGACATGATCAACCGGGGCGTAACGTCGCCAGCCTCCCGGGTGCCTGTCCCGGTTCGACGGTAATACCCGGCGCGGCCTCGCTGCGGCGGGCTGCCGGCCAATTAAAAGTGTGGGTCCGCTCCAGCGGACAGCCTGACTTGAAAATTGTTTCCGCCATTCTGGCGTGCCAGATGAGGATTGGGCGGAACGAATCTTGAGGAGGAGAGTATCATGCCGGTTTTTACCTATCGAGGCACCAACCGCGCCGGTAACACGGTAAGCGGTGAACTCTCGGCCACAAATAAGTCCGAGCTCGTCAACACTCTCAAGCGCCAGCAGATCAACGTCACCAAGATGTCCGAGAAGGGCAAGGAATTTAACTTGCCGACGTTTGGCGGTGGCAAAGTCGATTCCAAGGATCTGGCGGTTTTCACGCGCCAATTCTCGGTAATGATCGACGCTGGATTGCCCCTCGTGCAGTGTCTGGAAATATTGGCCGGGCAGCAGGAAAACAAGGTGTTTCAAAAGGTGTTGACCGCGACGCGAGGCTCGGTGGAAGGCGGTTCCACTCTATCGGCCGCCATGCGCCAGCATGACAAAGTTTTCGACACTCTCTATGTGAACCTGGTGGAAGCGGGCGAAACAGGCGGTATTCTTGACACCATTCTTGCAGCGCCTTTCCATTTACATCGAGAAAAACGTCAAACTGAAGCGCGCCGTGAAGTCCGCGATGGTTTACCCGATCGCCGTCTTGTCGGTTGCCGCGGGTGGTTATCATCCTGTTGCTGTGGAAGGTCGTTCCGATTTTCGCAACGTTGTTCCTTGGACTGGGCGTAGACCTGCCATTGCCCACCCGCATCGTCATCGGACTCAGCAATTTCATTGGCAGTATTTTCGGTTTGCTGATCCTGGTTGCCTTTGCTGGCGCAGTCATTGCGTTGAAGGTTTGGTACAGGCACCCCCGTAGGACGCATGGCCATCGACCGCACGCTGCTCAAATTGCCTTTGATGGGACTTCTGCTCAGGAAGATTGCCGTGGCGCGTTTTACGAGAACGCTCGGTACGCTCGATCTCCTGCGGTGTGCCCGATCCTCGAAGGATTGGAAATTACGGCGCGTACCGCCGGAAACGCGGTTATTGAGAGCCTCGCTTATGGATGTTCGTAAAGCACTGGAGGGTGGCCGCAATCTTGCCGATCCTCTCCGTGAAACGAATGTGTTCCCCGGCATGGTCACGCAAATGATCGGCGTCGGCGAACAAACGGGCGCCATGGATGCCATGCTGCAAAAGATTGCCGACTTCTATGAAGATGAAGTGGACGCCGCGGTCAAGGACTTACTGTCGGCCATGGAACCCTTGATGATCGTGATTTTGGGCGTCGTCGTGGGCGGCATCGTCATCTCCATGTATTTGCCGCTGTTCTCGCTGATCGGCCAGCTCAGCAAAGCTCACTAGAGGTTCGCAAAAGAAGTGTTCCGTGTTTTCAAGGATCGGGAGGGCGGTCCGAAATTTGCCGCCCTCAACCTCTCTCCGGTTAGGACCTGTCGGAAAATTTTTAAGTGCGGAAAGGACCGTCGGCACACAAGCTCGTCCCTAATGGAACTGACACAAAATGTCGCTGCGTGGCTCGGCTGGCTTTCCCGCGTCCGTTTCTTCCTGATTACGCTTCTGTTGGCGCTCGTCCTCGTATTGGGAAAAACCAGCCAGCTGGAAGTTTCTACACGCTATTTCATCCCCTTGATGATCCTGTGGTACACCATGGCCATTGTTTACAGCATCCTGATGCGCTGGATGCCGTTGGCCGCGTGGCACGCCGGCGTTCAATTGATCTTTGACCTGGTCCTGGTCACCGGCCTGATCTACCTGACCGGAACGCAGGACAGTTATTTCATTTGGCTCTATCCGCTGGCCATCATCGTCGCCAGCATATTATTTTCGCGCAAAGCCACATTCATCGTGGCCGGGCTCAGCTTCATCCTGCTGGGAGGCCTGGCGGAGCTCGATTTATTACAATGTTCTTCCTCGCACTCAGATCGCTGTCCCAAGCAGCCGACAGCTGCAGACCTGGATTTTCAGCAATCTATTTTATTTCATGGCCGTGGCATATCTCTCCAGTCTTCTGGCGCAAAGCCTTGCGCCGGCACAGCGATGAACTGGAAGTGAAGCGCGGCGAGCTGCAAGACCTGCAGGCATTCAACGAGGACATTATTCACTCCATGCGAGGCGGCCTGCTCACCACGGACCTGGATGGCCGCATCCTCCTGCTGAACCGAACGGGGGAAGAAATCACGGGCAGCCCGTTCCGCGAGGTGCGAGGGATTGATCATGCAGAACGTGTGGCCTGCCTTCTGGCTTCCGGGCGATATGACCGAAGACGGCAAGCTCCCGCAGCGGCGCGAGGTCGATTTCACAACGCCCGACGGCCAGCAGCGATTCATCGGCATATCGGTTTCTCCGCTTGCGCACCGGGCGAGCGGCGCACCACCGGCTACGTGTTCAATTTTCAGGACCTCACCGATCTGAAGCGCCTGGAGCAGGAAGTGGCCACCAAGGAGCGCATGGCCGCGCTGGGCCGTCTTTCCGCGGCCATCGCCCACGAAATTCGCCAGCCGCTGACGGCGATGGCCGGAGCCGTCAAGGAACTGGGCCGCTTGGTGCCTTTGCAAGAGGACGAACAGCACCTGGTCGGAATCGTGAGCCGGGAATCGGAGCGGCTCAACAAGATCATCACCGAGTTCCTCAACTATTCACGCGAAAAAACATACGAGTTTTCAGACGAAGATGTCACCAATATACTGGATGAAACTCTGACCTTGCTCGAACGCAACCCGCAGGTTGACGGAAAGTATCGCATCGAGCGGGCTTTCGCACAGCGAGGTGCGCGTGCGCGTCGATCGCAACCGCATCAAGCAGGTATTCTGGAATCTGTCCGACAACGCGCTGCGCGCCATGCCCAATGGCGGAACTTTGACGGTCTCTCTGGAGGCCGCTCCCTTTTGGGTTCGCATCCGTTTTCGCGACACCGGGATGGGGCTTGACCCGCGCCAGCGCGCAAAAATATTCGAGCCTTTGCAATCCAAATTTGCGGGCGGCACGGGTCTGGGCCTGGCCATCGTGTATCAAATCGTTCAGGCGCACAGCGGGCGTATCAGCGTGGTCTCGGAAAAGGACGCGGAGCGGAATTCACGGTGGAACTGCCTCGCGTGGCTTGAGGCGCAGGCACTGGAAGGAAGCGGTCTGAATGGCTCACATTCTAGTCGTGGATGACGAGCAGTCCATCTGCGAATTGCTGGAGATCACCTTTCGCAAGGAAGGGCATCGCGTGGAAGTGGCCATGAGCGGGGAAGCGGCGCGCCGCAGCTGGAATCGCAGATTTTCGACATCGTGATCTCCGACATTCGCATGCCGGACACCACCGGCGTGGAGCTTCTGCGTTTCTGCAAGGAAATTTCGCCTTCCAGCTATTTCTTCCTGATTACCGGCGTGCCCACCGTCGAAACCGCCATCGCCGCGATCAATGCCGGCGCGGACCGGTACGTGATCAAGGACCACGATCTGGTCGATCAGTTGCGCCGCGCCGTGCGCCAGGTGGACGAAACCCTGCGCCTCAAGAACGAAGCGGGATATTTGCGCCGCGAATTGCGCCGCCTGACCGGCCAGGACAACATCATCGGCCACAGCCCCAAGATGCGCGCCATCTTCGACATGATTTTGACGGTCGCGCCGCAATCCAGCCGCGTGCTGATCACCGGAGAAACCGGCACCGGCAAGGAACTGGTGGCGCGCGCCATCCACGAAAACAGCCCGCGCGCACAGAGCCGTTCATCACCATCAATTGCGGAGCGTTTCCGGAAACGCTGCTCGAATCCGAGTTGTTCGGCTACATGAAGGGCGCGTTTACAGGGGCGAACGAGAACCGGCAGGGCTTGTTCATGGCCGCCCACGGCGGCACGCTGTTCCTCGACGAGATCGGCAATATGAGCCTGCCCATGCAGGTGAAACTGTTCCGCGTTCTTCAGGAAGGCAAGGTCCGCCCGCTGGGATCGAACGAGGAAAACGAAATTGACGTGCGCGTGATCGCCGCGACCAACAAGGATTTGGACAAAGCCATCGCCGCGGGAGAGTTCCGCGAGGATTTATTCTATCGCTTGAGCGTCATTCCCATTCACCTTCCGCCTCTCCGCGAGCGCAGGGAGGATATTCCTCTCCTGGCCACGATCCTTTCTGGAGCGCTTCCGCAAATCCATGGAGAAGCCCATCGAAGGCATCACGCCGGAAGCCATGAGCCTGCTGGAAGCCTACGACTGGCCCGGGAATGTCCGCGAGCTGGAGAATACGATGGAGCGCTCGGTGGCGCTGGAGACCGGAAACATGGTTTCGGCGGCCGTCCTGCCCGAAAAGATTCGCCACCGCGTGGCTCACGATCATTCGGCCCAGGCGGCTCACTCCAACGGACATTTGCGAATTCCGGAGGGTGGAATCGATCTGGAAAAATCCGTTCAGGAAATGGAAAAAGCGTATATTCTGAAGGCCCTCGAAGAATGCGGCGGCGTCGGAACTCGCGCCGCGGATTTGCTAAAGATGACCTACCGGTCTTTCCGCCATTACTCCAAGAAATACAACATCCGCTAGCCCGGATTTCTCAGGGCAGATACATCTTAAGCTTCGATCTATTCCAAACGTGATTTGCAACTGCGGGATTTGGCAGCGTCGGCGTCCCGCCGGCGCTGCCAGTTCTTCCAAAGATTCAGGCCGTCGGTACCGATTGTATGGCCGTGGCGTTTTCCGAAATTTGCAAGGATCGCCCGCGTACCAGCGAGATCAGGCTGGACATGCCGTAGGCCGAGAGAACCATCATGATAGGGTCCATCGGAAAGCGATAGCGCAGAGAAGAGTGAGTAAGATAAAAAACGAGCGGAAAGACTAGCGGAACAATTGCGTAGAGGAACGCTTGCGGGTGCCGCACGCGATACGCGAACATCACTCCGAGTAATGTGGACAAAGAAAGCAGGGCATTCAGCAGGAAGAAGCCACCAATATAAAACGGTGAATTCGCCAGGACGTCCGCGGGAGAATCGGTCACTCCAAGCCAGTTCTCCTCAAATCTGCGAAACATAAAATTGAGCGTATCCACGGGATGCGTTCTCATAAAGACGAAAGCTTCGTGCTGCTTGTCCGCCATGTAGGCAATTTCGCCCATGCTCTTGAATTTCGCGGCCTCTTCCATATTGTCATTGGGGTGCATCCACGCGGCCCAGGTATCCGGCACGTTGGGGTTATTGCCAAGCCACAGCTCAAGTCCAAAATTCGAGCGTAGAACTATGAATTTTCCGAACACGCGATAGTTGCGAACCGTCCAGGGAATCATGGCAATGGCAAACACCAGCACAGTCGCAGCCGCAAATTTCCCCCATTGAAGAGAATCTTTGCGCGATTGCCAAAGTGCCCACCCGGCGAGAAAAGGAAAGAGAGAAAGCAGCGATGGATTGACCAGCACTCCCACGGACCATAACGCGCCATAACCCACCCACGGCAAAACAGTCTTTGCGTCGCGCATGGCCAAAGTAGCCCAGAAAATCAGGGCCAGGCAGAGCGCAGCCAGCGCCGTATCCCATATCCAAAAGATGGGGAAGAACAGCGCGGTCGGCAGAAAAACCCAGGTCCATGCGGCGCCGATTGCAACGCTCTTGCCGAAAGTCCTTTGTGCGATGCCGTAAATAGGAATCACGGTCAGCGCCGAGAATACGCAATTTAGCGTCATCATGACGAGTTTTGAAGCCGGGCTGAAAATTCCCCAGATCTTAAAAACTCCGGCTGTCAGGTACGGGTATATGGGAGTGAACCAAACCGTCGGTCCCGTTTCGACAAAGCGCAGCGGCGAAGAAAAACCATGGCCGGCAGCGATGGAACTCGCTACCTTCCCCAGTTCGTACCCGAATGGCAGGAAGTACCTCACTGGAATCGGCGTAATCAGCCACATGTGGATGAGCAGCCCCATGCGCGTGGCAAACGCGAACAATACGATGAACAGGGGATAGCTCAACAGGCGTTTCGTTTGCCGGATCATGAGTGCCTTGGAATCAAAGTTGAACTGAAATGCGAGCAGCTGTCTTTCTTCAATCCTCAGTTTAAGTTTCGCGCGCAAAACTAGCAATTACCTCATGCAGTTTCCTTACCCCCGGCTTGTCGTTCTAGTTATCGACTGAAGAGCATCTCGGTTTTTTCCAATGAACACTGCGGAAGGTTCTTGATTGCTTGCTAGTCTTGGGAATTCCTCCGGCAAATCGATGGAAGGGTTAGGTCCAATGGTTACCTTTTTTGGCGAGGCAGGATGACGAAATTTGTCAGGAATTGGGTTTTTAGGGCTCGAAAATCTCTCTTTAGGGGGCCTGAATTGCCGAGAGATGTTTTATAAGTGCTGTGTTATCAGTGAGGTGGACCGTTTAGCGGCACCCGCAATCCTCACCCATCCGATTGGCATTGATGTTGCACTTGACTAGGCGTTCATCGGAGGGGAACAACGCGTAGAGACTAATTAGCGTTACCTCAAAAGGAGCACCGTGCATGCGTAACAAAGACCAGAAGGGTTTTTCACTAATCGAATTGCTAATCGTTGTTGCGATCATCCTGATCATCGCGGCAATCGCCATCCCCAACCTGCTGCGTTCCAAGATGGCCGCAAACGAGGCGTCTGCTGTCGCTTCCTTGCGCACCTATAACACAGCCATCGTTTCCTACTCGACGACGTACGGCACCGACCCCAGCACGGATTTTTCCACGCTTGGGCCTGCAGCTACGCCGTCTTCCACAGCGGCGGACTTGGTTGACAGCTTGCTTGGTCAAGCCAACCCAGCCAAGAGCGGATACAATTTCACCTACACTCCGGGCACCGCTGTAAACGGAATTATCTCGCAATACTCCATTAACGCCGGCCCATCGTCTTCTTCGATGGGGCAGCGTTACTTCTTCACGGACCAGAGCGGTGTGATTCGCTACACCACCAACGGTTCGGCCGCAAACTCCAGCAGCACGCCGATTGGCGGATAATTCGACATAGCAGCGCGGGGAAGAAGGGCCGGTACCTTTCTTCCCCGTACTCAAATAGAGTTCAGGGAAAACGGATCCCGGAATTTGACGCATCTGAACAGGAGATGAAGTCATGAGTTGGAGAGACACACACAACGAGCCCAGAATGCTCAACGGCTCCAATGCGGGGTTTTCGCTCATTGAACTTCTGGTGGTCGTCGCGGTAATCCTGATCATCGCCGCCATCGCAATCCCTAATTACATTCAATCCAAAATGCGAGGGAACGAAGCCTCGGCCGCGCAGAGCTTGCGCATCATTTCCACGGCTGAACTTGTTTACTCCACGACCTACGGAATTGATTATTCGGCAAATCTTCAACAACTCTCAGGCACCGCCGCTAACCCGGACCAGAATAACGCTGAGTTGATCGACGAGGTGCTGGCCAGCGGAGTGAAGCAAGGCTATATAATTACATATACGCCACTTACAACAGATGCGCAGGGGAACACAGCCACCTATTCGGTGACTGCGGACCCGATAAATCCTGGAATAACGGGTCAACGCCATTTCTATACGGATCAGACCGCCGTAATCCGGTTTAACTCGAGCGCTGCTGCTGGACCCAACGACCAACCCATTTAGATTGGTCGGGAATGAGATTTTCACGAATTCTTATTATTCCAACGGCACTTGAATCCGTGCCTTCCTGTTCGAAACCCGGTCAAGTCCTTCGAATGTGACAGCATTCCGTGTGCTAAGCGATAGAAATGTCAGAAGAATGGCATTTTATGGCCTCGCGGTATGACACATTTTGGCGTAAGTTAAGCACCTCCCACCTTTCCTGGCAGGTAAACTATCTCATTTATTTTCTATAAATTACCGTAACTACAGGGGTGGTATATGTTTACAGGGCTTGGGCCAAGTAATTTCGGAACAGGCCGCTCATGGCCGGGAACCTGCTCTTATAGACCTCGAATATGTGTTCGGCGGGACATATAACCTATAGAATCGATTCGAGTCCAAAAGGAGCACCGTGCATGCGTAACAAAGACCAGAAGGGTTTTTCACTAATCGAATTGCTAATCGTTGTTGCGATCATCCTGATCATCGCGGCAATCGCCATCCCCAACCTGCTGCGTTCCAAGATGGCCGCAAACGAGGCGTCTGCTGTCGCTTCCTTGCGCACCTATAACACAGCCATCGTTTCCTACTCGACGACGTACGGCACCGACCCCAGCACGGATTTTTCCACGCTTGGGCCTGCAGCTACGCCCTCTTCCACAGCGGCGGACTTGGTTGACGGTCTCCTCGGCATAGCCAGTCCGACCAAGAGCGGATACAATTTCACCTACACTCCGGGTACCGCTGTAAACGGAGTTACCTCGCAATACTCCATTAATGCCGGCCCAACGTCTTCCTCAACCGGCCAGCGCTACTTCTACACGGACCAGAGCGGCGTGATTCGTTACACTACCGACGGTACGGTCCCAACGTCCAGCAGCCAGCCGATTGGCGGATAGTTCGGTCGGGAATAAGCGCGAGGGGGGAGAAGGAGCAGCGCCTTTCTCCCTCCCGATCAGGAATAGATGCAATGAACGACGGATTTGGGTTGAGGCTTTATTCTAGAGAGGAGTTGAGCCGATGGGTCGGATAAATGAAAACAAGGCACACGCAGTGCGCAATCGATCCAACTCCGGATTTTCGCTCATCGAACTTCTAGTGGTCGTGGCTGTAATCCTGATCATCGCGGCCATAGCTATTCCTAATTACATGCAATCCAAGATGCGAGGCAACGAAGCTTCGGCGGCACAGAGCCTGCGCACCATTTCGACATCCGAGCTGGTTTACTCCACCACCTACGGACTCGACTATTCGACAACTCTTCTGCAACTCTCGGGCACCGCCGCCATTCCGGACCCCAATAACGCTGGGTTGCTCGACGAGGTGCTAGCCAGCGGCGTCAAGCAAGGCTATACGTTCACATATATACCACTGACAACGGATCCGCAGGGGTACACCGCAACATTCTCCCTGAACGCCGACCCAATAATCCAAGGATCAACTGGGCAACGCCATTTCTATACCGATCAAACCAACGTGATTCGGTCAAATGTAGCCGTAACAGCTGGCCCTGGCGATCTTCCCATCTAGTTGAATCTTCCTTGCAGTGCAGCCTCGTTGACCCTCCATTTGAAGTTATCTGTGCTCCATTGCCGCTGATTTCACTCCGATTGATATCCTCACACGAAACGGCAGTTTGCGCCCAACGAAGCACACTGCGGACCGCCGTTTAATGGCTCCACAACATGACACTTTATGGCGGGAATTCAGTCCACCCGGCCAATCTTCAATTTAAATTATCTTTTTTATTTTCTACAAATTAGCGCAACTATAGGGAAGGGCTGTAGTTACGAGGTTTTGCAAAACTAATTTCGTGATTGGCCGCGCATGGCCGGGAACCTGCTCTTATAGTCTGCGAACAAGACTTCGGCGGCACTTACAAAGATTCGACTCGAAATCAAAAGGAGCACCGTGCATGCGCAATAAAAAACAGAAGGGTTTCTCACTCATCGAATTGCTGATCGTTGTCGCGATCATCTTGATCATCGCGGCAATCGCCATCCCCAACCTGCTGCGCGCCAAGATGGCTGCAAACGAAGCGTCTGCTGTTGCTTCCTTGCGTACCTATAACACGTCACTTGTATCTTACTCGACGACCTATGGAACGCTGCCGTCCACCAATTTTTCGGCTCTCGGGCCTGCGGCTACGCCCTCTTCCACAGCGGCGGACTTGGTTGACAGCTTGCTTGGCCAAGCCACCCCATCCAAGAGCGGATTCAATTTCACCTACACGCCGGGTACCGCTGTAAACGGAGTTATCTCGCAATACTCGATTAACGCCGGCCCAACATCTTCTTCGATGGGGCAGCGCTACTTCTTCACGGACCAGAGCGGTGTGATTCGCGCGACCACCAACGGTACGGCCGCATCGTCCAGCAGCACGCCAATTGGCGGATAAGTCTACAGGATCTTGAAAGGGGGGCAGAAGGGCTTTGGTCCTTCTGCCCCCTTCTTCATTTGACTGGCCCTCTTTAGCCTCGAATCTACGGTCAGCAATTCCTTCAACCCATGAGATAGTTCATTGCGGTCCGTTCTAACAACGCTTGAAATATGTCCCCTTGAGCAACTTCCCAGGCAATCGTTTTCCCCTTTTCTTCACCCTCAGGAATTATGACCAAAGAGTCTCTGGTGACAGATTTCGTCAAAACGGGCAGTGAAAAATTGACTATTTTCGTCGCAATCCCGCAGCCGCCAGCGGCCCTTGAGAGGCAGCCCTGCCCGAAAGCCAAATTAAACCGCTTTTTATCAATTAATTAGACTAATAGAGGGCATGCTTAATTTTGCCTGTCAATTTGGAATAAAAGTTGCATTTTCGGTGCTATCCGCTTAGCGGATTACATCACTCGGAGAGAATGGGAGAACCAAAGTGAGACAGCATAACCAGAAGGGTTTTTCACTCATCGAATTGCTGATCGTTGTCGCGATCATCTTGATCATCGCGGCAATCGCCATCCCCAACCTGCTGCGCGCCAAGATGGCTGCAAACGAAGCGTCTGCTGTTGCTTCCTTGCGTACCTATAACACTTCACTTGTATCTTACTCGACGACTTACGGAACGCTGCCGTCCACCAACTTCTCCGCTCTCGGGCCTTCCGCTACGCCCTCTTCCACAGCGGCGGACTTGGTTGACAGCTTGCTTGGTCAAGCCAACCCAGCCAAGAGCGGATACAATTTCACCTACACTCCGGGTACCGCTGTAAACGGAATCATCACGCAATACTCCATTAACGCCGGCCCAACGTCTTCTTCGATGGGGCAGCGCTACTTCTTCACGGACCAGAGCGGTGTGATTCGCTACACCACCAACGGTTCGGCCGCAACGTCCAGCAGCACGCCAATCGGAGGATAAACTTTGGCGGCATTGCATAGGGGAGAAGGGCCTCGGCCCTTCTCCCCTTTTTTATTTGCAATGCTGCTCAAGGTTGCGTTGCTGATCCTTGGCGGATGCCTATCTCCGTCACAGCTTCCTGCTATACTCCAATTGTGAATCGAAGAATCGGATTCGGAGTCCTCACTCTCGCATTGACCTGCGCCGCGTTCGTCGTGGCGAGCGCCTCGCAATCGGCTCCGCAACAATCTTCAGGCTCTGCAAAATCTCTTGCGCACCTTCTGGAAGAACACTATCGCCAGCCGCACACCTTGCAGGCCGTTTTCCTGGAACGCTTCAGCGAAGGGGAAAAACAGTCGCGCGTGGAATCCGGAACCGTATATTTTCGGCGCCCCGGACAAATGCGCTGGGAATACGACTCGCCCGAAACAAAACTTTTTCTGGTGGATGGCAAGACCACATGGTTTTACGTTCCCTATGACCATACCGTGACCAAAGCACCGGTCAAGGAAAGCTCCGATTGGCGCACGCCTTTTTCGCTCTTAACGCGCAAGGCGGATCTTTCGCACCTTTGCGGCAAAATCGATTTGATCGATCAAAAGGGGATCCCATCCGGCCACGCCGTTCTTCGCTGCCTGCCAAGAGAAGCGAAAAGTGTTTCGGATGGCAACGATTACACCGAAGTTCTGCTGGAGCTGGACAGCAGCTCGGGAGAGCTTGCGCGCATCGAGATTAAACAGCCCGGCGGCATCGAGCTGGAATATCGCTTCGGGAAATGGCAGACGGATATTCCTTTGTCGGCTGACCTGTTCCGTTTTCAAGTCCCCGCCGGAGTTGCCATTGTGGATGGAACGGCCTTAACGGACACGCCTCAATAGAATTCCGTTCGGTTTTCGTAGGGCAGCCACTCGTGGCTGTCCGGTTTTCCCAATTGAAACAATGCGGAGCCTTCGCGCTACACTCAAATTGCCCCCAGCAATCTCGACTCGCCAGCAGTGGACAGCCAGGAGTGATTGTCCTACAAAGACCCGTTGACCTGGAATTTACATGGTACTCACATATGCGAAATGTCTTTTCAGTCAGCCGCAGGTAAAATTGGTCTGGTCGGCAGGGAAGTCCCGTTATCGCCCAGTGCACGCAGCCGCGGGGCTGGCTTCCTGCATCTATAGGGGTTGAGGTACACTCACGTAATGGCTGAGTTCCTTTGTAAGGTAGCCGACGGCAACGGAAAAGTCTTCCTGCACGTGGAGCCCGCGGAGTCCATGTCGGAGGCACGGCAGAAGCTCTCCGACCGGGGTCTGTTTGTCTACAATGTGCGGCCACGCGCCGGACTGCTGGGCCAGTTGTTTGGGCGCCGTCGCCAAAAAATGGTCGATGGCAATGATTTCCTCGTCTTTAACCAGCAATTCAACACGCTGATTAAGGCTGGAATCCCCATCTTGCGAGCCTTGGATCTGCTATCTGAGCGGGCAGCTGCGGAGAAGCTCCGCCCCGTTCTCAATGAAGTTCGCCGCCAGGTCCGGGAAGGGACCACACTGTCCGAGGCGCTTGAAACTCAGGGCGTATTCCCAAAAGTTTACACGGTGTCCGTGCTGGCAGGGGAAAAGAGCGGCAACCTGTCCGGCGTCCTCGAGTATTACATTGCCTATCAGAGGGTCACCACAGGGTTTCGCAAGAAGCTCATCTCCACACTGATTTATCCCGTTATCCTGATCTGCTCCGCCACGGGCATCGTCACCTATCTGGTCAGCTCGGTGATCCCCAAATTTGCGGGGCTCTACTCGGATCTAAATATCAATTTGCCGCAGGCGACGCAGCTGCTGCTGGCCATTACCGTGACCTACCGGCCGTACCTTCTGGGCTTCATTGCGTTGCTGGTTGCATTTGCCATAGGCGCGTATGCCTGGTCGCAAACCGACCAGGGAGGATTGGCCACGGAGCGCATCCGGATGCGCCTGCCGATCATCGGCGACACCATTACGAAATTTCAGTTCGCGCAATTTTGCCGCACGCTCTCCACGTTGCTCGCGGGTGGCACGCCGCTGGTGCAAGCCATGGAGACGGCCGGCGGGGCGATTCGCAGCCGCCTGATTTCGGGAGCCATCGCGCAAGGCGCGCAACTTGTCCGGGAAGGGCAGTCGCTGCACAGCAGCCTCGCGTCCACAGGTCTTGTGCCCGATCTGGCCCTGGAGATGGTGGAAGTGGGAGAAGCCAGCGGATCTCTTTCGGCCATGCTGGCCAGCGTCGCGGAATTTTACGAAGACGATGTGGACACGCACCTGGCGAATCTAGTGGCCGTGATCGAGCCGGCCATTCTCATCTTTATGGCCATAGTGATTGCTTTTATCCTGGTGGCGTTGTACTTGCCGATGTTTTCACTGTCGGCCGGCAGCTAGGGATAGGGAAATAGAATCATGAGCACAACCGACCAGACATTAGCCACAGCATACGACCCGCAAGGCGAGCGCGAGAAGTCCCGTCGCCTGGCGGAACGGTACCGCTGCGGGTTCGTCGACTTGTTCGAACAAAGGATCGATCCGGAGCTGTTTCGGAGCATTCCAGCCGAATTGATGTTCCGATTCAATTTCGTGCCAATGGAAGCTCAGGGCGGCTCCTTGGTGATCGCAGTGGCCGATCCTAGCCAGGTTCTGCTCAGTGATGAGCTGCCTCTCCTGCTGGGCAAGAAACTGGTCCTGAAGGTCGCCACGCCCACGCAAATCAGCGACCTCCTGAAGCGCACCGAGCAGTCCCAGCGGGTCCTCGATCAGGCCACCGAAGCCTTTACGCTCACGGTCGTCGAAGAGGACGAAGACGGCGATTCGAACATCTCCGCGGATAGCGTGACGCAGCAGGACTCCGCGGTCAGCCCGGTCGTTCGGCTGGTGGACACGGTCATTTTCACGGCGCTGGAGCGGCGCGCCTGGGACATTCACATCGAAGCGCGGGACATCGAAGTTGCCGTCAAGTACCGCATTGACGGCGTACTGGTTCACGCCATGGCCCCGATTTCCAAGGATTGGCATTCCACAATTATTTCGCGCATCAAGGTGATGAGCGAACTGGATATCGCCGAGCGCCGCGTGCCGCAGGACGGCCGCTTCCGCGTGCGCTACAAAGGGCGCTTCGTCGATTTCCGCGTTTCCATCATGCCCTCCATCCACGGGGAAGACGCCGTGCTGCGCGTGCTCGACAAGGAAACGCTCTCCGAGAAATTTCAAAACCTCAGCCTGGACGTGGTGGGATTTTCCGCCGAAGAAATACGCAAATTTCGCCGCTACATTCGCGAACCTTACGGAATGGTTCTGGTCACCGGGCCCACGGGATCGGGAAAGACCACCACGCTGTATGCGGCCATCAACGAAATTAAATCCGACGAAGACAAGATCATCACCATCGAAGACCCCGTCGAATATCAGGTGCGCGGCATTACGCAGATTCCCGTCAACGAAAAGAAGGGGCTGACCTTTGCCCGCGGGTTGCGTTCGATTCTGCGTCACGACCCGGACAAGATCATGGTGGGCGAAATTCGCGACAACGAAACAGCGCAGATCGCCATTCAGTCGGCGCTCACCGGCCACCTGGTGTTCACCACCGTCCACGCCAATAACGTGACCGACGTGATCGGCCGTTTCATCAACATGGGCGTGGAGCCCTACAATTTCGTTTCGGCCTGAATTGCATTCTGGCGCAGCGCCTGGTGCGCGTGGTTTGCGCGCATTGCAAAAAGACCGTACGCTATTCCCCGGAAGTGCTGCGCGCCTCGGGCCTGGATCCGGCGGAGTGGGGCTCGGTGCAGTTTGCGGAGGGCGCGGGCTGCCTGGAATGTTCCGGCACCGGATTTCGCGGCCGTAGCGCCATCTCCGAGCTGCTGGATTTGTCCGACCGTATTCGCGAAATGATCATCAGCCGCCGTCCCACGTCGGAGATCAAGCGCGCCGCCGCGAGGAGGGCATGACGTTCCTGCGGGATTCCGGGTTGGCCAAGGTTCGCGAAGGAATCACGACGCTCAAGGAAATCAACAAGGTGACTTTCATTGAGTAGCAGCGACGGCATCCGGCAGGGAATTTATCAGAGCGGATTCGTGCGCCGCATGGCGCGTTGGCTGGACACCACTCCGCATCCGCTGGTGGCCTGCGAGATCGCCGCGGATTACGTGGCTGCGGCGCGATGGACGCGCACGGGCATGGGGCTGGATGGTTTTGCGGTCGAGCCGCTGCCCCCGGGAGCGATTTCTCCCACATGCGGTTGAGACGAATCTGGTGGATGCGGCGGAGGTGCGGGCCGCCGTGGGCAGCGTCTTCTCGCGCTTGCGCGCCAAGAACGAAGATGTCGCGCTGCTGCTGCCGGACTCCGTGATCCGCGTTTTTGTTTTGCACTTCGATGTGTTTCCGCGGGATGCGCAAGAGGCCATTCCCATGCTTCGCTGGCGCCTGAAGAAGAGCGTGCCCTTCGAGGCCGAAGAGACGGTGATCTCCTACATGCGCCAAAATCCCGCGACGAGGGCGTGGATATCGTCACCGGCTTGGCGCGGCTTGCGCATTGTTCGCGAGTACGAATCCCTGATGGAGTCCGTGGGAATGTCGCCGGGCGTGGTGATGGGTTCGACGCTGGCGGCCGTTCCGCTGCTGCCGGACGAGCGGCCGGCGCTGCTGGCGCGCATTGCCGGCACAACGCTGACCACGGCCATCGTTCGCGAAGGCATGCTCTGCGGGTTTCGCTGCATCACGCTGCCCGCCGACGCGCGGCACGTCACGCCGCAAGCGCTGCTGGATGAAATTTATCCGCTGGCGGCTTATTATCAGGATTCCTGGAGCGAGGGGATCGCCCACGTGCGTCTGGCGGGATTGTCCGACCGGATTGCTGAGTTTCGCGAACCGCTGCTGCAGGAACTAAAATGTCCGGTGGAATCGCTCTTGACGGCTGCCGGAGCGGAAGGGCGAATCCGCAGCGACGAGGGGCCGCTGGTGGAGCGCGGGCTGGAAGCCTTGATTGGCTGGACGTTGAATCGCGGCGCGTGAAGCGCGCCGGGAAAAAGAAAGGCTTGGCAGTAAAGAATGAAGGTTCGCCTTAATCTTTCGACATCGCCGCTGCAAAGCAACCGGCGCTTCGCGCTGGGCGCGGGCGTAATCGGCACGATTGCCGTGGTGGCCCTGCTGGTGCTTTCCTATCGCACCTACTCGGTGTGGAAGAGCGACAAGGATTTCCGCGCGCGGCAAAATTCCCTGCAGCTTCAGATCGCCAAACTTCAACAGCAGCGCCAGGAACTCTCCGCCTTTTTTGAAAATCAGGACACCGTGCAACGCCGGCAGCGCGCCGCTTATTTGAATTCGCTCATCCAGCAGAGGGCGTTCCCGTGGATCAAGATTTTCATGGACCTGGAACGCATTCTTCCCGAGGGAGTTCGCGTGGTTAGCATCGAGCCCAAGCTGAAGGGCGACAGCTTGCAATTGACGTTCCTGGTGGGCGCCATGAGCGATGAAGGCAAGTTGAAATTCCTGAAGGCGCTGGAAAGTTCGCCCGAGTTTTCGCACATCGAGTTGCTCAGCGAATCCCGCCCGGCCAGGCCGGAGCAAAACGATCGGGTCATGCTGTCGCTTCAGGCGCAGTATTCGGTGATATGAACGGTGATATGAGATGAAAGCGGCGATCCTACATCGCAACAACATTATCCGCGGGGTGCTGGCCGTTATCCTGCTGGCCGACGCGGGCCTGATTGGCATTCAGTGGAAGCTCAACAGCGCGCCGCACATTCAGCCCAGCGATTTGAATCGGCTGGCAATCATGGAGAAGCAGTACCGGGCGGATAACACGCGCCTGGAAAGATTCAAAACCGAATTGCCGGCCGACGAGAAACAGTGGGACGAATTTTTCAATACGCATTTTCATCCCGCGGGCGCGGGCTATTCCGCGATCAGCGAAGACTTGGGAGATTTGTCGCGCACCGCGGGCTTGCGTTCGGACACAATTTCCTTTCACCAGTATGCGCCCGATGCGCGCGGCCTGATGCAGGTGGACATCTCCACGGCCGTCGAGGGAGATTACGACAGCCTGGTGCAATTCCTGAACAAGCTGGAGCATTCCGATAATTTTTACGTTCTGGACAGCCTGGCTCTGACTTCCAGCAACGTGGGAAAGCTTCGCCTGAACGTGCAGTTGAGAACTTATTTCCGGACCACATGACATGACCAGCCGGACCAAAATCATCGTTGAAGTCGTGCTGCTGGTGGTTCTTGCCGGCGTGGGGATTAATTATTACCGCACGCAAAATTCCTCCGAGCCGGAAGCTGCGCCGGCCGTTTCGCTGGATGAGCGATTTACCCCGCTCAACGTGGACAATCCCGCGCTGCGGCTGGATATCTTGAAGCGTTTTCTGGCGCTGGAATACAAGGGCGTGCACCGCAGTATCTTCAGCGCGACGCTGCCTCCGCCTCCCGCGCCTCCGCCATCAAAACAATCGGCGGTGAACGTCGTTCCCGGTCCTCCCCCGGGGCCGCCACCGCTTACGGTGGACGCGAAGTACTTTGGCTACGTGAGCGATTTGGGCGGGAGCCACCGGCGCGCGTTCTTTGCGACGGCCAACAATGAGGACGTCATCATTGCCAGCGAGGGTGACACCTTCCTGGGACGGTTTCGCATCGTTCGGCTGACGGCAACAACCGCCGATGTGGAAGAAGTTTCCTCCGGCAGGCGCGCCACGCTGACTCTGGAAGAGCCAAGTCCGATCGGATAATCCCGATGACGCACGCAATCCCCACTACGCGCCGCTGCAAGCAGGCAGGCTACACCCTGCTGATGGTGGTTTTCATGGTGGCGACCATGTTGATCGCCGCCGCCGCTGTGGCTCCCAATCTACTCACCGAAGGCCGTCGCGAAAAAGAAGCCGAAATGGTGTGGCGCGGAGAGCAGTACGAGCGCGCCATCGGTTTGTACTACCGGAAATTTGGGAAGTACCCCACAAAAATTGAGGACCTCACCAAGCAGACCAATGGCGTGCGCTTTCTTCGCCAGGCCTACACAGACCCCATGAACAAGGACGACGGCTCCTGGCGATTCATTTATGTGGGACCGAACGGACAATTGATCGGAAGCCTTCGCCAGACCAGTTTGCTTCAGTCTGCGCTCTCCCCACAGGGAATCCTCGGGCTTTCCACTTTGACCGGAAGTTTACAGGCTCCCCAGGCTCCCGCAGCTCCAGGCGCGACAAGCAATCAGCAAACAAGGACAGGCGCGCCGGGACAGCAGCCGACCACAGCTACGACCGGGAACCCATTGGAATCCCAGCCGCAACCCTTGACGGGAGCCGTCCTGGGCGGAAACATCATCGGCGTAGGGAGCAAAGTCAAGAAGTCTTCGATGCGGATTTATGCCGGGGGCGACACCTACGAGCAGTGGGAATTCATTTGGAACCCTACGGGACAGAATGCGCTTCCCGGGCCAGGGCAAATGCCCGCAAATCCAAATGCGAATCCTACCGGTAATCCGAATGGACCGAATCCCACTGGTCCTACTGGCCAGCAGCAACAACAAAACCCGCCGCCTTCGGGAACCCCTCTGCCGGTGCAATTGCAGTAGGACTGCCCGTATAAATTGTAAAATAAGCTTCCAAATGTTTGTCATTCCGAGCGGAGCGAGGAATCTCTCCGTGCTTTTGCCCCGTCAAATGAAAGAGAGATTCCTCGCTCCGCTCGGAATGGCAAAATAAATTATTCTTTCGGCGGATTGTAACGCCTGGCCTACTATTCGACGAGATGGCTTGAGGCGAGAGAGGCAATGCGGAATTTTTCGGTGACGCGGCGTACGTAGTCGCGCGTTTCGCGGTAGGGAGGAACGGCGCGGTATTGTTCGACGCGGTCGGGACCTGCGTTGTAGGCCGCCAAGGTCAGGGAAAGATCGCCGTTGTAGCGCAGCAGCAATTCCTTCAAGTATCGCGTGCCGGCATCGATGTTTTGCCTGGGGTCGAACACTTCGTCACGCCAAATCGCGCCGCCGTTTCCGGCATCAACTGCATCAGGCCGCGCGCGGATCGCCAGGACACCGCGTTGGGATTGAAATTGGATTCGACGGCGATGACGCTGGCCACCAGTTCGGGAGCCACGCCATGGGCGCGCGCGGAGTCGGCAATAAAATCGGCATAGGGAACATCCAGCAATTTCACTTTTACGGGCGAGAAGGTGTCTTCCGGATCGACACGCAGCACCGCGTCGGCGGGGATTTCCAGAGTTCCGCCGGCCATCGTCAGGCGCAGCGTTTCTCCCACGCGCTCATATCCGGTGACGTGGATGCGCTGCCCGCTTTGCAGAACCAGTATTCGGCGCGCGCGCAGGGAGCTAGCGCCGCGAGTGCCAGCAACGCCAGGCCCGCGCCAGTCAGCGGCAATCCGCGCCATTTTGCAAAAGTAGGGAGCCGCTTCACTTCAGGCATCTCCTGTTACGCATTTCCAAAGGCATAGAGTTCGATAGCAGCGGCAACGCCGCCCTGATCGTTGCTTAGGGTCTCACGCCACCCAAGAGATTTCAACTCCGGCACGCTGTTTCCCATGACCACCGGGAGCCCGGCAAATTGCAGCATTTCCATGTCGTTCAGATTGTCTCCAATGGCCATCACATCTTCCCGCCGCCATCCGCGCCGCCGCACCCACTCGGCCAGGGTCGAGCCCTTCGAGCATCCTGGCGCAATGACGTCCACCAGGCCGAAGTCGCGCTTGGTATAGACGGTCATGGCGATGGAATACTGCGAGGCGAAAGGCAAGCCGGAAAGAAAAGCTTCCACCTCGCGCACCTGTTTGGAGTAACCCGTGTACATCACCTGTATGGGATCCTCCGTCAGGCAATCGCGCAGGGGAGACATCTCCGCAAGGTACTCGCGATTCCGCTCAAAATACCCGCGCCGCAAAGGGTCTTCCCAGTCGATGCGCTCGTAGATGACTTGGTTTTCGCGCGGGCGATTGAAGCACACCGAAGCCATCTCATGAAAGTGGGAGGTTTTGTCAATCACGCGCGCCGCGATGCCGCTGGGCAGCAGATTGACGAACTCGGTTTCCCCGGAGCTGGATTTAACCAGCGCGCCGTTGTTGACAATCATGGTCAGCGGGCAAGGGAACTGCCTGGCAACCGGCATGGCAAAGTCGTAGCGCCGCCCGGTCACGAGGGCAATTTCGATTCCCCGCGCGTGGGCTTCGGCAACCGCGTCCCGGTTAATGGCGGGAAGCTGGGAGTGCTCGTCCAGAAGCGTCCCGTCAATATCGAGCGCAATGAGGTGAACCGGCATTTTTATATTTTACCGTGCTATTGCCCCTTTGGGCCATATCCCTGAAGTACAGGTGTGTTTTTCGCGGCGCAGGCTTCACAGGCTGCGGAAAAAGTGCCCCACCATTTTTGTCATTGCGAGCGAAGCGAGGAATCTCTCTTTCTTTTCATAGGCCTAAACCCAGGAGAGATTCCTCGCTTCGCTCGCAATGACAAAATAAACTACTTTTTCGCAACCTGTTCAGCCTGCGCGGGGTTGATCTTGAAAACACTAAAACCGCGCAGGCTGAAGCTACGCCACGCAGCCCTACTTCACGTAAGCCTACGGCTTGGCTGGAGGCGTTACCGTGGTTGGGACCGTGACCGAAACTTTTTCAGAGGGTTTGCTTTCTATTCCTCTCAAATCGACCGAGGTAACGTAGTAGGAATAGGTGCGTCCCGCGGCAACGGTCTTGTCCGTATACTGCGTGCCGGAAACGAGTCTGAGAGTTAGCCTGACGGGGCCGCTGAGCTGATATTCGCGATACACGTTGTAGCCCGCGACGAGAGATTTACTCGCGGTCCAGGAGATGGTTACGGAATGCGGATTGTCCGGTTCATTCCGCGCGAACATTCCGCGCAGTCTTCCGCAACCTGCCAAAAGTGAAAGCGCCATAAGAGAGAGCAGAATGGTTCGTCGCGGAGCGGGCGATGAATGAAGTGGTTTTCTCATTCGGAAAGGCGCGCCGACGTTGCATCGCGTCTTCGGCCCGCGCAGTTTCCCTCAGGCTCAAGAAATTTGGTGGAGGCTGGGGGAATCGAACCCCCGTCTGTTCGTTGCGAACGAACTATTCTCCCTCTGAACTAAGCCCCCGAAGAGAAACAGCGTGCCACTGAACGTGAGAGATTTTAGCAGGGTGCGGCGAGGATTCCAAACGAGCATCGCCGAAAAATTTTGAAAATGCAGATTTAAGGGCAATTATTGCTGCTGTGGACCGGTTCCCATGCCGCGCTCGGCGACGATCTTGCGGGCATTCTCGTAAAGCGCGCGAGCTTGAGGCAAGGCCTCGATGGCCTTTTGAAGCTGCAAGTCGTCCTCGAGTTCCACCTTGGCTCCTTCGGTCAGGCCAAAAATGGAGATGAAGGCTTCCTTGCGGATCTCGTGCTTGATCCAGCCCAGGTTTTGCTCAATGTCATTCTCGGTATAAGGAACTTTTTCCTTGTCGAGATAGGCGTGAAACGTCTTCATTACATTTTCGCTCACCACGAAGTCCTTGGTAATCTCCGGCCTGGTCCCCAGGAAGTAGGTGGTGAATCCGCCAACTCCGCCCTGATAAGCGAAGAAAACTTCGCGGCGCAGCAGCGTTTCCTGGAACGGATTGTATTTGGCCGGGGTGGCCAGCACATCAGGAGTGATTCCGCCGCCACCGGTGACCTGGCGCCCGCTGTCCGTAAGTTTCACTTCGGTCGGCGCAGGATTCTTGTGATTGTAGAGATAGTCGTACAGCGAAATGTCCTTGTAATCACGCTGGATCAGGCGGCCGCTCGGCGTGTAATAGCGAGCCGTAGTCAGCGCCAGGCCAGTATTTTCGCTCAGTCCGGAAACGGTTTGAACCAGGCCCTTGCCGAAGCTTTGTTCGCCGACCACCATGCCGCGGTCATGATCCTGAATCGCGCCGGTGACGATTTCCGAGGCGGAAGCGGACCCGCCGTTGACGATGACCACCAGTGGAACGGTGACGCCGCGATTGCCGCGCACAGCATAATAGCGCCGCTCCGGCCGATGCGCGCCCGTGATGCGAAACGATCAGCTGATTTTTGTCCAGGAACATGTCGGAAACGGCCACAGCTTCATTGAGCAGTCCGCCGGGATTTCCGCGCAGGTCCAGAACGATGCCGTCTAGCTTGGTGGCATCCAGATCCTTCAGTGCGGCGGCCAGTTCGCTTTCGGTGGTTTCGTTAAAGCCGGAAAGCTTGATGTAGCCGATGCCTGGCTTTACGTCAAAATCCAGGTCCACGGAATGCTTGGGAATTTCGTCGCGCGTCACAGTGAAGATGAGATTCTCCGGCGTAGCCCACGCGCTTCATGGTGACGTGAACAACCGTGCCCTTGGGGCCCTTCAGCATGTCCGCGACTTCGGAACTGCTCAGACCCTCCGTGGATTTGCCTTCGACGGCGGCAATCACGTCGCCAGGGCGAATGCCCGCGCGGAACGCAGGCGCGCCCGGACAAAGGAGAAAGCACGTATGTGTAGTTATCGCGCGGGACGATGGTCATGCCGACGCCGTAATATCTGCCGCGCTGATCTTCGCGCAGGTTGGCATAGGCGCGCGGATCGAAAAAGCTGGAGTGCGGATCGAGAACGCGCAGCATTCCGGGGATGGCGCCGGAATAAAGGGCATGGTCAGTATCTATGGGAATAGCGTAATCTTTTTGAACGATCGACAGGACGTGCGTGAAGGACCGGACGGAATCCTGCAGGGTATTTACATCGTTGGACGTTGCTCGCACCGAAGGACCGTAGATGCCCCCCAGGATTGCGGATACGACCAAAACGCCTATGACGAGCAGCGCTCCACGCCTCTCACCCTGCATGTCACCCTCGCTTTCCTGCGGCACGGCGCGTTGCCATGCACATTGGCAATAAGTATAGCACAGCGGCTGAATTGACACCCCTTCGCGCGTCCACTATGATTCCACCTGGGTATCAAGCGAGGGCAGCGTTTGTTTGCATAGGGCAAGCTGTTCAGGGCTGCTGCTACTTCCGCGTTCGATCCAAAAAGGCAAAGTGCACCGCACATGTTGAGTTTGCCACACTTAGTCGTCTTGTTTGTGATTGCACTAATGGTCTTTGGCCCCCAGAAGCTGCCGGAACTCGCGCGCATGCTGGGCAAAGCGACGGCGGAATTTCGCAAAATGACCAACGATTTCCGCTATGCGCTGGAAGACGAAGTGCGCGAGCTGGAACGGCAGACGCGCATCCGCGAAGAGGAAATTGCCTCGGCTGCGCAGGCGGCCCAGACTCCCGCTATCCCGGCTGCTACCGCTCCCGAAGGCGCTGTGCCGCGTGAAACGCCGGTATCGACGGAGCCCGGGCCAATCGGCACTTCCAGCGATGCCAGCCATGTGCCCCATGCCGACTCCGGCCTCCCACAGCCGCCGGCGGAAGCCGTAAGCGCTCCACACGAGAAACCTTCCGATGACCACACAGCAGTCTGATCCCTCCACATCAACGCCCGAGCAAGAACCCGGCGGCAAGATGTCGTTCTTCGAGCACCTTGTGGACTTGCGCAAGCGGCTCATCAATTCGGCGATGGCCATTGCCATCGGCGCATTCATTGGCGTAAGCGTTTCGCAAAAGGTGATTGGCTTCATTTCGAGGCCGATGCAGGAGGCCCTGCGCCGGCAGCACCTGGACGACAAGCTGATCTACACCAGCCCGGCCGGCTTGATCAACATCATCATCACCTTTGGAATTTATATTGGCGTGGTTCTTGCCGCCCCCTTCGTGCTGTACCAAGTGTGGCTGTTCATCGCTCCGGGATTGTATAAGCACGAGCGCAGAGCGGTGACCACGTTTATCGCTTCGTCCGTCTTTCTTTTTCTTGCGGGAATTTCCTTCGGGTATTTCATCATGCTGCCGTACATGCTGAATTTCCTGATTGGATTTCAGGGGCCGTTCCGGCCGCTGATCAGCATCAACGAGTATTTCGATTTTATTTTAATTGTGCTCCTGGGGCTGGGAATTATTTTTGAGTTGCCGGTGCTGATTTTCTTTCTGGCGCTGTTCGGCATCGTGACGCCGAAATTCCTGTGGCAGAATTTGCGCTACGCGATTCTGCTCATCGCCGTGGTGGCCGCCATCGTGACGCCCACGCCGGATGCCATGACCATGCTGATTTTCATGGCGCCCATGGTGGCGCTGTATTTTATCGGCATCGGCGTCGCGGCGCTGGTGGTCCGCAATAAAGCCAAGCGGGCCGCCATGACTGATCAAGGGGCTCAGTAAATGAAGCTGCGATGGGGCAAATTGGGCCAGGGGAGCATGCTCTTTGCGGCGCTTTGCTTCGCCTGCCTTGCCGCGTGCGGACATTCTTCCACCTCTGAAGGCGGCACGCCGGGCGCCGGCGCTCCTCAGGCGGCGTCATTTCCCCCGGCTCCCGCAGCGGAAACAACCGGCGGATTTGACGGCGCGCGGGCCTACAAGCATGTCGAGCAACTGGTGGCCATCGGGCCGCACACGGCTGGATCGGAAGGCATTCGCCGGGCGCAAGCCTATATCATTGGGCAATTGAAAAGTTTCGGATGCCCGGTGGAAGAGCAGGATTTTCGTGTGCCGGGAACGCCAGTGGGCGATGTGGCCATGAAAAATATCATCGTCAAGATTCCCTCCGCCAATCCCAATATTATTTTGTATGGCTCGCACTACGACACCAAGCGCATGGATAATTTTGTGGGCGCTGATGATGGCGGGTCGAGCACTGGCGTCTTGCTGGAACTGGCGCGATTGTTATGCGCGCGAAAAAATGCCCAAACCGTCTGGCTGGCGTTCTTCGATGGCGAGGAAGATTTCAATTTCACGTGGACGGGGAATGACAACACCTTTGGCAGCCGCGAACTTGCCGCAAGCCTTGCTAACTCCGGCGATGTGCCTCGCGTTAAGGCCATGATATTGGTGGACATGGTAGGCCCAGCCAATCCGGTTTATAAGCGCGAATATAATTCGACTCCTTGGCTCGTCGACATCCTGTGGTCCACGGCTGCGCGCCTTGGATACGGGAAGATATTTGTGAACGACCGCGCGGATATCGATGACGATCACCAGTCGTTCTTGAAGCGCAATATTCCCTCCGCGGACATTATCGATTTGGATGTGCCGTACTGGCATACCACCGCGGATACGCTGGACAAGATCGATCCCCGCACGCTGGCGATTACAGGGCACGTTTTGATCGTGTCTTTGCCCGAGTTGGAAAAGAAGATTAAGTAGCACAGGCTTCAGCCTGTGGAAGTTTGTCATTGCAAGGCCTAACCCCCACAGGCTGAAGCCTGTGCTACGACTTCCAAATCCCGCGTTTTACTGAAATGATCCCCTGAAGCACGCTGCAGAAGAATCCCCAGTTGATCAGCAGCATCAAGCTGTAGCGGATGCCTCGAACGACATTGTGGAAGACGTTGGCCTGCAACCAGTTGGAGATGACTACGCCTGGAAGGCCGATGGCGCCTAACCACATTCCTTGTGTGGAGTGGAGGCCGGCGGTGCTGGCGATGAAGATTAGGGCGGCGGTCCAGGTCGCGGCCAGCGCCAGTCCTGCGATGATAATTTTCACGCTGATATTCTCTTTCGTGCAGTGGCGCTTCGGGCTTGGCTTCTTGCTCGTGCTAAAAGCCACAGGCTGAAGCCTGTGCTACTTAAACCGGTTTTTCGCTGTCGAGGTGGCGCATTTGTTCTTCGCCGTAACGGGTGCCGGCTACGGCGTTTGCGGGGACGGCGCGCTCGATTTGCGACAGCTCTTCAGGCGTCAATTTGAGATCGAGCGCTTTGAGCGATTCGGCCAGCTGGGTGCGCCGGCGCGCGCCGATTAGAGGAACGATATCGGCGCCGCGAGACATAACCCACGCGAGGCAGATTTGAGATGCGGTTGCATTTTTAGCGCGCGCGATCTCGTTCAGCGCTTTCACCAAAGTTTGGTTCTTCTCGAAATTCTCGCCGCGAAATCGCGGCATATGGTTGCGAATGTCTTTTGGCGAGTTCAAGGGCGAGCCGGTGAGCAATCCGCGTGAAAACACGCCATAGGCGGTGACGGCCATTCCGAGTTCACGAACTGCCGGGAGGATGGTCGGCTCCACGCTTCGGCTGACCAGGGAATATTCAATCTGCAACGCAGGGATGGGAGTCATCTTGGACGCTCTGCGAATGGACGCCGCGGATGCTTCGGAAATGCCTGCGTAGCGCACGTAGCCTGCTTGAATGAGGGACGCCAAGGTTCCATAGGTGTCCTCGATCGGAACTCGGGAGTCAACGCGCGAGGGCTGATAGAGGTCAATGTAGTCGGTTCCCAGGCGGCGCAGGCTATAGGAGAGGAAATTTTTTACGGCTTCGGGACGCGCGTCAAAGCCGGTGAATGAGCCGTCCGGGCCGCGCATGGCGCCGAATTTTACGGCCAGAAACACATCCTTGCGCCTGCCTTCGATGGCCCGGCGAATGAGCATTTCGTTGTGGCCCATGCCGTAGAAGTCGCCGGTGTCCAGCATGTTGATTCCCGCATCGAGCGCAGCGTGTATGGTGGCGATGCTTTCCGATTCATCCGAGGGGCCGTACATGTCGGACATGGCCATGCAGCCCAGCGCGACTTGCGAAACAATGGGGCCGTTGTGCCCCAAGTGTAGGGTCTTCACGTGTGTCAACTCCTTCGCGCAATTCGGAAAATGTGCCCGCTCACTTTACGCTATCGGCGGGCGGAAGGAAAAGCGGGGGACTTAAGTAGCACAGGCTTCAGCCTGTGGGTTTTCGTCCTTGCAAGGCCTAACCCCCACAGGCTGAAGCCTGTGCTACTAAGTGCCTCTTGGCGGTCTGCCATTGTGTTACATTTTTTGTTGCGTAAAGAAGGGGCCGCCTGGAATTACCGGCGAAGAAAACGAATGAATAAAATTTCAGTTCATGCGGCGAGCGGAGAATACGACGTGCTGTGCGGGCGCGGCGTGCTGCAGGAATTGCCGGGCGTAGTGTCGCGCATTGGCCGGGACGGCGCGGTGTTCGCGATTTCGTCGGCGCGAGTGTGGAGGCATTGGGGCGCGCAAATCGAAAAAATGCTGGGGAAATCGCGGCGCGCCACGATTTTGATCGACGACGCCGAGACCGCAAAGAATCTTTCCACGGTCGAGAAGGCTTGCCGGGACCTGGTGCGCGCGGGCGCAGACCGGCGCGCGCTCATCGTGGCCGTGGGCGGAGGAGTTGTAGGAGATGTGGCCGGATTTGTTGCCGCGAGTTACCTGCGCGGAGTTGCGCTGATTCATGTTCCCACGACCGTGGTGGCGCAGGTGGACAGCGCCATTGGCGGAAAGACGGGCGTGAATCTTCCGGAAGGGAAAAATCTGGTGGGCGCGTTTTATCCGGGGAAAGCTGTGCTGGCCGATCCGGAATTGCTGAGGACTCTGCCGCCGCGCGAATTTCGTTCGGGCATCTATGAAATTATTAAATACGGAGTGATCGGCGATCCCAGACTTTTTCAATTTCTCGAAGGGAATATGAAAAAAGTCCTGCGCCGGGATCGTGCCGCATTGGCTTTCGTGATCGAGCTTTCCATCGCGCAAAAGGCTCGCGTGGTTTCCCAGGATGAGCGCGAATCGGGCCTGCGCGAGATTTTGAATTTCGGGCACACCTTCGCGCACGCACTGGAAAGCGTCACGCGCTATCGAAAATATCTGCACGGCGAAGCGGTTGCGTGGGGAATGATTGCCGCGTCGCGGCTGGCGGTTGAGAAGGGAATGTTTTCCGTCCGGGATGATGAGCGCGTGGCAAAGATGATTGCCAGCGTGGGGCCGCTGCCGCCCTGGCCGTCCGTTCCGCCGAGGCGCTTGATTGCAGCGATGCAGGCGGACAAGAAGACTCGCGCCGGGCGATTGCGATTTGTGCTGCCAGAGGAAATTGGCGCGGTTCGATGCGGCGTGGAATCCGAGGAAGAATTGTTGGCGCGAGTGTTGCGCGATGTCGCTGCCTCGCAGGCTCCATCGATAGCGCGCAAGAGCCGCCGCAAATGAGCGCCACATCCGAAAACGGCGTGCCCGGCACGCGTCCTGAGGGCGCTCGCGACGAGGGGGAAGCGGCGGCCCACGTCCGGGAAATGTTTGGTCGCATCGCGCCGCGCTACGACCTCCTCAATCACCTGCTTTCTCTGGATATCGACAAAGTGTGGCGGCGGCGTGTCGCGCGGCGAGTCAGCGCGATTCTGCGCAATCCCGCGGCGCGCGTGCTGGACCTGTGCTGCGGCACGGGCGATCTGACGCTGGCGTTTCGCAAGGAAGCTCCGGCCGGCGCGGAAATCATTGGGTCCGACTTCGTTCCGGAAATGCTGGTTCGCGCGCGCGCCAAGGCCGAGGCCATGGGCGCGGCCGTCACGTTTGTGGAAGCCGATGCGCTGGCTCTGCCGTTTGGCGATGCACATTTCGATCTGCTTTCCTGCTCCTTTGGATTTCGAAATCTGGCCAACTATGAGCGCGGCCTTCTGGAAATTCTGCGCGTGCTGAAGCCGGGAGGGACCGCCGCCATTCTCGAATTTGGCGAGCCTCGCGGAAGATTGTTTGGGAGTCTGTACAGGTTTTATTTCCGGAACGTGTTGCCGCGGCTTGGCGCGCTGATTTCCGGGAATGGGGCCGCGTACACTTATCTTCCAAGCTCGGTCAGCAAATTTCCTTCTCCGGAAGCGCTGCAGGCGCTGTTTGAGAAAGTTGGGTATAGGGAAGTGGAGTTCGTGCGCTGGACCGGAGGGATTGTTACGCTGCACACCGCGCGGAAGGGTTGAGTGGGTTTAGTAGCGCGGGCTTCAGCCTGCGGATTTTAGTCCTTGCAAGGACTAAAATCCGCAGGCTGAAGCCCGCGCTACTAGTCAGCTTTCCAGGCCTAGCAGGCGGATCTTGTTCAGCAGGGTTTTGTAGGAGACGCCCAGCAATTCAGCGGCGCGCGTTTTATTCCACTGCGAAGATTTCAGCGCGGATTCGATCTTGAAGCGCTCCACGTATTCCACGGCGCGCGTTCCTACTTCCTGCAGCGTGCCGCCCCAGTCAAACGCTTCGGTCAACATGCCGGCGGGAATATCGTCCTGCGGCGGGCGCGGAGCAGGAATTTGAAGATCGGCGGCCTCGATGAGGTCGGAGTCCGTGAGGATGGCTGCGCGCTCGATGGTGTTCTGAAGTTCGCGCACGTTTCCGGGCCAGGAATAGGAGCGCAAAGCGGCGCGGGCGCTGGGCGCAAATTTCAGATTGGGCTTGCGAAATTCGCGCTGAAATTTATCGAGGAAATGGTCGGCCAGCAGGACCACATCGTCGCCGCGCTCGCTGAGAGCCGGAATGGTGATGGGTACGGCGGCAATGCGAAAATACAAATCCTCGCGAAACGTTTTGGAAGCCACGGCTTCGGTAAGATTTTTGTTGGTGGCCGCAAGAATGCGCACGTCGATGTCCACCAGCTGCGTTCCGCCCACGCGCTCGAAACTGCGCTCCTCCAGCACGCGCAAGAGTTTTGCCTGCGTGCTCATGGGAAGCTCGGCAATTTCATCTAGAAAAATGGTACCGCGATTGGCCAGTTCCATCTTGCCGACCTTGCGCGAACCCGCGCCGGTGTATGCGCCGCGCTCATGGCCGAAGAGTTCATTTTCCACAAGGCCTTCGGGAATGGCCGCGCAATTCAGCGCCACGAAGGCTTGCTGCCGGCGTGGTGATAGGTGATGAATTGCGCGCGCAAACAATTCCTTGCCCGTGCCGCTTTGCCCCAGCAGCAAAACGGTGGAGTCCGTGGCAGCCACTCGCTGCACCTGGTGCGTGGCGTCCTGCATGCTTTTGTCGTCGCCAACGATTCGCGGAAAGCCGTATCGCTCCGCATATTCCTCGCGGAGCAGCAAGTTCTCGCGCAGAAGTTCCTGTTGCTGCGAGGCGCGTTCCACCAGCAGGTTCAAGTGTTCCAGGTCCACGGGCTTCTGGATGAAATCGTAAGCGCCTTCCTTCATGGCCGTCACGGCCTCTTCCACGGAGCCATAGGCGGTGATGAGGATAACCGGAATGGTCGGGTCGGCCTGCTTGGTTTCGCGCAGCACTTCCAGTCCCGAGCAGCCGGGAAGCTTCAAGTCCGTGAGCACCAGGACGTAGCGGCGCGCGCGGACTTTGGCCACGGCGGAGGAGCCGTCGGGGGCTTCGTCCACGGTGTGCCCGGCGCGTTCCAGCGCCTTCTTGAGCATGGCGCGCAGCTCTGGCTTGTCTTCGACTAGAAGCAGGGGTTCCATAATTTGTTTTGTATCACGATTTCAAGCCGCGAAGTGACCGGCCATGCAGCCTTGTGCGGAGATCGCAATCGGGCGATTCTCGAATACATTGGATCGAACCTAGGAGCCGATTTCAGCCAGCCAGCTACGGTTGCGGCGCGGGTTCAGGCGCGGAAGCAGGCTGCGCTGCCGCGGGCTGATCCGATGGCCTTGCCCAGCCTGGATCGCCGCCGGCCCGGCGCAATTCATCTTCAAGATTGGAAATATCAGTCTTGTCCTGAGCCACGGTTGCGGTCAAATCGTCAATCTTGGTCTTGGTGTCGTTCAAGTCCTGACGGGAATAGTCCTGTTTCAGCGCGGCCATGGGGTCTGTGTAAAACTGCTGCTGCTTCAGGTTGTATTCGCGCTGGGTAATATCCAGATCGCGCTGGTCCTCTGCAAGCTTCTTGTAGGCGGCCGCGAATTTCTGCCGCCAGTAAGCCTCATCCTTGGCTGGGGCTTTTGCTCCCGGGGCGCCGGCCTTTTTGGTCTCTTCGCTGGGCGGAGCCGCCGGCGCCTGGCCGACGACGCTAACGGAGCCGGTTATCGTGTCAAGATTGTCGTTATCGATGGACAGTTTGGCCTTCGGGGCATTCTTCTTCTCCGCCTGGGCCTTGCGCGCGGCATCGGCGACACTTTCCTGTCCCTGGTCCTGCTGGGCCGCAAGATAGGCTGGGACCGCAAGCATCAGCGAACCCAATGCGATTGCCATAAGTCTGTTTGTATTCATAATGTTTGCCCGCCTTTCAAAAGGGAAAGCGGCGGATATCAGCATCTAATAGTTTAGATGCGTGCGGTGGCCGAATCAATCGCTCTCGCGGGTTCGCGTACAAATGGTAACCATACGATGAATTCCGCGCCGCCCTGGGGTTGGTTGCGCGCCTCGATGGAACCGCCATGCTGGACAATGATCTTTTGCACCACGGCCAGCCCGAGGCCTGTGCCATTGGCTTTGGTGGTGTAAAAGGGCACGAAAATTTTGGTCAGCGTCTCCGGCGGAATGCCCGGGCCGTTATCGGCCACCGAAATTCGCTGGCCCGGCATGAGCGCGGACTTGTCAATTTCGCCGTGAATCACCACGCGCCCTCCGGCAGGATTTTCTGAGGCGGCTTCGGCGGCGTTGCGAGCCAGATTGAGAATCGCCTGTCGTAACAAGGCATCGTCACCCGAAACGTCGCCGAATTCTCCAACAGTATCGAATGGAACGCCCGGCACGGCTTCGGAAATTTCCGCCACGACCTGTTCGAGCACGGGGCGCAGAGAAACTTGCTCGTTGGCAAGCTCCAGTGGGCGCGCGAATTTCAGGAATTCGGTGACCACGTGGGTCAGGGAGCGCGTTTGCCGGAGGATGAGTTCACCGTGGTCGTGCAAATCGGTGCCGGGCTGCGCCTCGCTGCGAATCATTTGCGCGTAGCCGGAAATTGTGGCCAGGGCGTTTTTGAATTCGTGCGCGATGCCGGCGGAAAGCTCGCCCAGCGCGGCCAGGTTTTCCTTCATGTGAATTTGTTTTTGCAGCGCGGCTAGCTCGGTCAGATCGCTCAATAGGCAAATCGCTCCGGTGATTTCATTGGCGCTGTTCTGAATGGGAGAAATGGTCACGCCGAGCTGGCGCAATTCGTGCGAAGGCGTCATGTACTCGACTTCCTCGCGGCGATAGGTGCGGCCGTGCTCGAGGCATCCGGCTACCAGTTCGGAGAGGCGCGATCCGGTGCCCAGGACTTCGCTGGAGCGGCGATAGGCCAGTGATTTTACGCCCAGTGCGGCTTCCGCCGCGGGATTGGCGCTGGTAATCAGGCCCGCGGAATTCACCAGCAGCAAGCCTGCCGGCATGTTGCGCGTGACCGCTTCGCTCATGCGCTCGGTCTGTTGCGCGCGTTCGCGTTCCGCGCGGTGCAGCGCTTCCAGTTCCTTTTCCTGCTCCTTGAGTTTCTTGATGACGGCTTGCATGGAGGCCGCCATGAACAACGCTGGGTTGTCGCTGCGCGGTGTATCGGACGGCAAGGAGTCCGGGGAATTCGACTCGCGCTGGAAGTAGCGCCGAGCCATCATAACCAGGATGATCGCCAATGCCAGGAAAACGATCAGTAGAACTCCCGAGAGAATCCATAGAGAATTCATGGTGGGAGCTGCGGCCGCAAATAGGAATAAACAGTTCACGGATCATCTTCCCGCAAGCAGGGTTTCGTACCAGTGCAATGCCGGAGTTCCGAAAAAAACGATCAGCAGCGCGCCCGCACCGAGGAATGTACCAAACGGCAATTCGTAATCGCGCCCCTTTTTGGAGACCGCGATCAAAAAGATACCGATCACGCTGCCCAAAAGCGAGCCGAGAAGAACGGTCATCATGGTGCGCTTCAGGCCGAGAAACGCGCCCACCGCGGCCATCATCTTCACGTCGCCCAGGCCCATACCCTCGCGCCCGCGCAGGCGAAAATATCCTTCGGCCACAATCCACAGCAAGCCGCTTCCGGCCAGCGCTCCTATGGCAGCATCGGCGAAAGAAAGCGCCATTTGCGGGGGAGGGAAATCGAACCATCTGGCGGAAACCCAGTGCGCCGTGCCGTCCAGCGATTTGGTAAAGAAACTGAAGAGCAGGCCGACAATCAATCCAAGGAAATTCACTTCGTCGGGAAGAATACGCTCGCGCAGGTCGGTGATGGTCAGGACCACCAGAATGGCCGCGAAGACGGCCCACTTCAAGGCCTCCACCGTGAGGCCAAAAGTCATATAGCAGGCGAAAAACAGAAACCCGTTGAGCATTTCCACGACCGGATACATCGCGGAAATCGGTGTTTTGCAGTTGCGGCATTTCCCGCCGAGGATGAGCCAGCTCAGAACGGGAATATTGTCGTAGGGCGCGATGGCCTTGCCGCACTGGGGGCAGCTGGACGCGGGCAGCACGATGGATTTGTCCGCGGGAATCCGCAGAATGCAGACATTCAGAAAACTTCCGATGACCAGGCCAAACAAAAAAACGCTTAGAGGGATCACTCTCAGACTGTGCCATACGCGCCCCGCTCCGACAACGCCTGCTGCGGGCCACGTGAAGCAAACAGGCAACACCATGCCGGTTTGACAGGTCTTGCGCACGCCCCTATATTCGAGATTCGATGATACGGTTTTGTAGAGCCCGCCTTTAGGCGGGCATTGTTGACCCGCGGAGATGCTCGCCTGAAGGCGAGCGCTACAGGTTTTGCACCACGATATGTCCTGGCTGGAACAAAAAATTCGCCGCTACGAGCACGCCCGTTGGACCACCGATGACAATCGGCGGGTCTACCCGTTTGAATGGGGCCTGGAGCATATCGGCGGCCGGGCCGACGAGCCCGATCCGCGCGGATTTCTGAACGCCTGGGTTGACCGGACGCTCGCGCACAGCGACGAATGGTTTGCCACCACGCCCGCAAGTGACTATGTGCTGCACCCTCCGCAGAACGGCGCATCCGAAGGGCAGGTGCTCACCTTCACGAGCCAAATTGCATCGCCGTGGGCCAACAACGATCTGGTGCACGCGCGTTTTTTTCGCGCCAGGGCATCGGGGCCTGCAGTCGTATTGCTGCCCAATTGGAACGCCAAATGGCACGGCCAGGTCAACCTGTGCCGCTGGCTGAACAAGCTCGGGATCAGCGTGCTGCGCCTCTCGCTGCCGTACCACGATTACCGCGTGGCGCCGGGCCATGAACGCGCCGATCAGCTGGTCGGCTCCAACGTGGGGCTTACGATTCAGGCCACTCGTCAGGCTGTCACGGATACGCGCCGCTGCCTGCGCTGGCTGGAACAGCAGGGTTACCGCAAGCTGGGGCTAGTTGGCACGAGCATCGGGTCCGATGTGGGGTCCATCACCATGGCGTTTGATCAGGCCGTGCGCGCCGGCGCGTTCATGCACGTGTCCACCTATTTTGCCGATGTGGTGCGAACCGGCATGACCACCAGTCACGTGTGGGAAGGCCTTCGCGCCAAAGTGACCGAGGACGAATTGCGCCGCTGGTGGACGCCCATCAGCCCCGTGCCTTACATGGACCGGCTGCGAGATTCCGGCCAGCGTTTGTTGATGATCAGCGGGCGCTACGATCCCACGTTCTGGTACGAATTTACGCAAGATATGTTTGAGGATTTGCGGCGCAAGGGTGTGCAGCTGGAAACCATGACGCTGCCTTGCGGGCATTATTCGCTGGAGCTTGCGCCGTTCGCGTATCCTGCGGGGCTGCGGCTGGGGCTTTTCTTGCTGGAATACCTCGCTTAAAACTTCCAGGAATGTTGGGGCATTTAGGTGGCATAGGCTTCACAGGTTGCGGAAAAAGTAGTTTATTTTGTCATTCCGAGCGGAGCGAGGAATCTCTCCTTCTTTTCATTCGCGTAAAACCCAGAGAGATTCCTCGCTCCGCTCGGAATGACAAAAGTTTCCGCGGCCTGTTCAGCCTGTGGATTTTTGTCCTTGCAAGAACCAAAAGCCACAGGCTGAAGCCTATGCCACCTAACCCTCAAAATATTTGCGATATTTTTCGGGAAGAATTTTGGGGCGGCCGTTGCCGCCGCAGACCACGTGGATTGTTTCGCCGGTCACCAGCAACTCTTTCGATTCATCGTGTAGAATCTCGTAGCCAAAAGTAATCATGCGCCTCTTGGCGGAAGTGATTTGCGTGCGTATGCGTAGCGGATCGTCGAAGCGGGCCGCTCGTCGGTAGCGGCACTTGGCCTCGGCAACGACCGTGAAGCAATCATCCTCGAGTTCCATGCGGCTGTAATCGAGGCCGCGCTGGCGCATGTATTCGACGCGCCCAATCTCAAAATAAATGAAATAGTTGGCGTAGTAGACGACGCGCATCTTGTCCGTCTCGGCGTAACGGACGCGGACTACGTGATCGATAAATTCGCTCATTGGGATGGAAATTGTAGCAGAAGGGGCGCGTGGCGCGCTCGGGCTTGGCAGGCGTTTATTCTATTTACCGGTCCAGCGCGGCGCTCTCTTTCGAGGAACGAGGCGAGCCCTTCGCGGAAATCCTGCGTGGAGCGGATGCGCGCGCTTTCCCCGGCGGCCAGCTCGAGTTCGCGGTCGATTTCCGGAGCGGCAAAATCGCACAGCAATTTCTTTGAGGTGCGCAGGCTTGCAGGGCTGCACGCCAGCAACGTCGCTGCAAGAGACTGCGCGGCGCTCATGAGATTCGATGCGTTCGCGATTTGCGTGACCATGCCCAGGCGATGCGCTTCGGCGGCCTCGATCGTTTTGCCGGTCAGCAGCAGGTCTCGCGCATGTTTTTCGCCGACTTGGCGCACCAGAAAAATCGACACGACCGCGGGAAGAAAACCGATGCGCACTTCCGGGTAACCGAATTTTGCTTCGGGCACGGCGATGGTGAAGTCGCACAGCGTGGCCAGGCCGCAGCCGCCGGCGATGGCGTGTCCGTTCACGGCGGCGATGGTTGGTTTTGGAAAACTCCAGATTCGGCGGAAGAGGCGCGCCAAGCGATCCGCATCTTCGCGCTGTTCGGCAGGGGATTGCGTGGCCAAAGCTCTTAGCGCTTCCAGGTCCATGCCGGAGCAGAATGCTTTTCCCGCGCCGGTGAGGATCAGGACGCTCGCGGGGCTTGCTTCGATTTGGTCGAAAGCGGAAAGAAGTTCCGCGATCATTTCGGCGGAGATGGCGTTGCGTTTCTCCGGGCGATTTAGCGTGATGGTTGCGATGTCGCCGGCGAATTCGAGTTGCAGAGTGGTGTATGGCATTTCGTAGGACAGGCTTCAGCCTGTCTGGTTTTAGTGATTCAAGGTAGCGAATTCAAAAGCAGACAGGCTGAAGCCTGTCCTACCAAAATCTATTGCGCTTGCACCGCTTGCGAATACTTGGTGCGAATGTCTTCGGTCAGTGCGATGCACTGCGCCAAACCATCCGGGCGAATTTCCGAGTCCATTGTCGCGCCGCGTGTTGCCAGCGCCTCCAGAATTGTTTCCGTGGCGATGTTGCCCACCAGATCGTCGCCCGCGAAGGGGCATCCGCCGAGGCCCGTGAGCGCGCCGTCAAAGCGGCGGCAGCCTGCGTCGTAGGCGGAAAGAATTTTTTGCGCTGCGCCGTCGGCGCGGCTGTGCAGATGAACTCCCAACTCGACTCCGGCCACGCAATCCTTCACGGTGGTGTACAGCGCGCCCACGTATTCGGGAGGCGTGGTTCCCACCGTGTCGGCAAGGGAAACGCTTCGCACGCCGATGTCCTTGAGCCAGACCAGCGCATCTTCCACGATCTCGGGGCCCCACGGCTCCTCATAGGAATTGCCGAAGGCCATGGAAATATACACCACCATATCGTGTCCCGAGGCTTTGGTGGATTTTCGGATTTGCTCGACCAGGGCGCGCGATTCTCCGCGGCTCATGTTGGCGTTGGCGCGGCGAAAATAGGCGGAGATGGAATAGGGATAGCCGATGGTGGTTACGCCGGGAGTGGCCAGGGCGCGATCGAGGCCTTGCTGATTGACGACGATTCCGATGATTTCGGGCTGCGCGCTTCCCGCGGGAAGTCCGGCCAGAAAACCTTTCATCACTTCTTCGCTGTCGGACATTTGCTTGACGGCCTGGGGCGAAACGAAGCTGACGGCGTCAATGTGTTTGAAACCGGCACTTGCCAGTTGAAGGAGGTAGTTTACTTTCTCCTTTGTTGGAATTACTTCCGGCAACCCTTGCCAGGCGTCTCGCGGACATTCGATAAGTTTTACGGTATCGGTCAAAAGAAGATCCTCGGCAGTTCAAATTGTAAAAATGCCATTGAAAAAGTGCCCACTAATCTTGCACCCACTACTTTTGTCATTCTGAGCGAAGCGAAGAATCTCTCCTGGATTTAGCCCACGAAAAGAAAGAGAGATTCTTCGCTTCGCTCAGAATGACAAAATATATTACTTGCTCCGCCAGTTGTGCAGACCAGCGGCAGAGTTTCACGTTTGAAGAACACCCGTCTTAAATTCCTTTACCTCAGGATTCAGCGCGGCGGCCTCCAGCGCCCACACCAGCGCCTCGCGCGTCTGCGCAGGGTCTATTATGGCATCCACCCACAAACGCGCGGCGGCGTAGCGCGGATCGGTTTGATGTTCGTACGTCGCGCGGATGGATTCCTTTAATTCCTTTTTGTCGGCGTCGGAAAGCTTTTTGCCTTCGCGCTCGAGTTGCTTAATTTTGATTTCGACCAGCGTGGATGCGGCGGAATCGCCGCTCATTACGGCGTAGCGCGCCGTGGGCCAGGCGAAAATGAATCGCGGGTCGTAGGCCTTTCCGCACATGGCGTAGTGGCCCGCGCCAAAGCTTCCGCCGCAGATCACCGCAATTTTGGGCACCACGCTGTTCGAAACAGCATTTACCATTTTTGCGCCGGCGCGAATGATGCCGCTCCACTCGGCTTCCTTGCCGACCATGAAGCCGTTGACGTCGTGCAGGAAAATCAGCGGCACCAGGCTCTGGTTGCAATCCATGATGAAGCGAGCCGCTTTTTCCGCGGACTCCGTGTAGATCACGCCGCCGAATTCGATGCGGCGCTCGCCGCTGGCGGCGTCGATGGTGGGGACGTGTTCTTGTTGATTGGCCACGATGCCCACGGCCCAGCCGCCGATGCGCGCGTAGCCGCACAGCACGGTCTTGCCGTATTCGGCGCGGTACTCCTCGAATTTGCTGCCGTCCACGATGCGCGCGATAACTTCGCGCATGTCGTACTGGCGCGCCGGGTCGGAGGAAAAAATTCCGTAGATTTCCTCGGGCGGGAAGAGCGGATTTTCGGATTCCTTGTAATCGAAGCGCGCGGCGGGAGGATGGCCCATCTTGTCAACCAGCGCACGGATGCGCAGCAGGCAGGAATCGTCATCCGGTTCGCGGAAGTCGACCGTGCCGCTGATTTGCGCATGCATCTTGGCGCCGCCTAATTCCTCGGCGGAAACTTTTTGCCCGATGGCCGCCTGCACGAGGGCTGGGCCCGCGAGAAAAAGTCCCGAGCCTTCGGTCATCAGAATGTGATCGCACATCACCGGCAGATACGCTCCGCCCGCGACGCACATGCCCATGATGGCCGTGATTTGCGGAATGTGCATGGCGCTCATCACGGCGTTGTTGCGGAAGACGCGGCCGAAATCGTCGGTGTCCGGGAAAACGTCTTCCTGCAGTGGCAGAAAAACGCCGGCGGAATCGACCAGATAAATTGTGGGAATGTGATTGTCGATGGAAATGTTTTGCGCGCGAATCACTTTTTTGGCGGTGAGAGGGAAGAAGGCACCGGCCTTCACCGTGGCGTCGTTGGCGATGATCATCACCAGGCGCCCGCAAATGCGGGCTAGGCCGGTAATGGTTCCCGCAGCCGGCGCGCCGCCCCACTCCTCGTACATTTCGTGCGCGGCGTAAATTCCCAGCTCGAAAAAGGAAGTGTGCGGATCGACGAGACGAGCGATGCGCTCGCGCGCGGTGAGGCGGGATTTTTTGTGTTGCGCTTCGATGGCTTTTGCGCCGCCGCCCTGCTGGATCGCTGTTTCCTGGTTTTTTATTTCGCTGACGAGGTCCACCATGCGGCGAGTATTCTTCTCGAAGTCGGGCGAGTTTCGGTTGACCTTGCTTTCAACAACGGAACTCGTCAAGTGGAACTCCTCCGAGAATAATTCGCGAGCTGCAGAATAAGACGCCGAAGCGACAGTATAAGCTGATTTCGCTTAGTTCTGCACCGTTTGCGGAGCCATTCGGTTCCTGAATCGAGTGACGGAAGGACTTCCTTAGAGTCGAGCCACATTCCGATATGACTTCATGCGCCGTTGCAGTGCCACGACGCATGAAAATGGGGCCCGCAGGGTCTCGCGCCTTAAATCGTTTATTTTTGGTCGAAGTTTAAGCCATTGTCAAAGCAGTCGCGCTTATTAGGAAGTGGCCAGCATTGGTCTATACCGATCCCGGCCTGTGACTGATTCCTATTACTGTGCGGGCCGCAAGATCATGAATGCATTGATTGCCACGAGCGAGAGAAACGCTGCTAGGAGGAAGACGATACGTGGGTTCAATGCCCACAGCGCACCCGCAATAAGCGATGCAGGCAGGTAAATAACTCCTGTCACGAAATTGTAGGCTCCTATCGCCGTGGCGCGTCGGTTGGGCTCCACATCCGCGATGAATGCCTTACTTTGGGCTTCATCGATCGAATAGAAGACGCCGTAGATGACAAATAGAAGGATGATCTGCCATTTCGTCCTTGCGAAAGCGAAGCCGAGGCTCATCACAAGATAGATCAGGTAGCTCAACATGATGACGTGCGTCCTTCCGATCGTGTCGCCGAGTTTGCCGATAAGTGGCGCGGCGATGACAAAAGAGACGTTGAACAGCGCATAAAGCAATACGATATCTCTGACAGAGAAACCGACATTATTCGCACGCAAGAGCAGGAAACCAAAACTGAAGTAGGCAAGTGAGAAGATCCCCGCCGCGACAAGATAGCGTTTGAATCCAGAACTCAACGTCTTCCATGCCAAAAAGATATTTTCGTGTTTGGGTGGAGCCGCCGGCGGATCCTTGATTAGACCAAGCACAAGAATGGCAAGCACTGCAGGAACAAAAGCTACCCAGAACAAGGTTCGAAAGGATGAAGCCGTTGCTCCGCGCCACGCAAGCAATCCGTACGCAATAAGTGGACCGAGGACAGCCCCGGCCTTATCAAGAGACTTGTGCACACCGAACGAATATCCTCGGATCTCTTGAGCGGCGATAGCCGACAGCCATGCGTCACGCGGCGGGCCACGGAAACTCTTGCCTAGGCGCTCGATAATACGGAAGGAGCCCAGGGCGATAAGGGAATTGGTGATCAGAAGAATGCCTTTTGCAACAGTGGAAAAAGCATATCCGGAAAGAGCAAGGGTCTTGCGTTTGCCGGTCCTGTCTGACATCCAGCCAGCCACATAATCGAGCGAAGATGCAGAGAAGTCGGCGAGGCCTTCAACCAGACCCAGCAAAGCGCTCGATGCCCCTGCGATGGTCGTGAAGAAGATCGCGAAAACGGAAAAAATCATCTCGGAACTGACATCTGTGAGGAAGCTTACGAGACCCAGCTTGAGCACGTCAGGATGGACGCCAAACTTCTTATTCATGGACGGTCTCGCTCAACTTCGGTTTCCGTGGCTGCCACGATGTGTTGGCAAACCAGAAAAGACTGTGCAAGTCTCGCGCGTACCATTCGTGGGCGGAATTGGATACTGCCCGCCGGCATTGTCAACATGTGGCCTGTTACCAGTATTCCGATCGTAAAGCATATTTTGGGAAATTAATTAGGTCAAATGTTCAATAGTTTCGCTGCCGTTCCGCTCAGGATCATCTTATGCTGCTCGGAACTTAGACGAAGCTTTTCGACGTTTTCCAATGGGCGGTCGTAGCCAACTGGAAAACAATAGTCGCTGCCCATCATGATTCGCTCGACGCCTACTTGCGTGATGACGTACTCCATGAGCGGCTTGAAATGCGCGATGGTGTCGTACATGAAGCGCTGCAGATAGGCGCCGAACCTAATAACGGGAGAGAATGAGTGTTAGCGTACCCATCCGAACGCCTGAAAGATTGCGGGAACGTTGTAACTAGATTTGTTATGACGCGGTGATCTCTCGGATGCCGTCCACGATGGCCTGCAAGGCGGGTCGTTCCTTGGCAATCCCTGCACCTTTCTTTTGCCGCCGCTTGAGAATTATCTTTTCCTGGATATCCTGGAGAGACTCGATGAGGATGAGCCGCCCTTCTTCCTGCAACTGGCGATCCACAGCCCCAATCTTCCCGCGAAAGATGCTGTAAACGGGCACGCCCAGCGCCGCGGCCTCGCGGTTCATTGTGCCGCCGCCGCTTACCACAAGGTCGGAAAACCAGATCAGGTTTATGCCGTCCACAACCTTTTCCGGAATCATGATCTTGCCGCTGCTAATCCATTTCGACCAGTTTTCACGCAGGGCATTCGTCTGGCTCTCATTTCGCGGGAGCAAGATCACGCGGACATCCGGCGCAGTTATAAGAAAGTTGAGGACACCCTCCAGGAGAACATCCGACTCAATATTGTGGTAATGAGCCTCTACCGCAGGCGGGCGCACGGTCACCACAATATCATCCATGTTCAAGCCCAGCCGGTCCTTCACGGAGGCATCCAATTGAAGTCGAGGGACGTACACATCCTCTTTCAATCCGGGATACCTGAGCACCTGATTCTTGGCCGACAAGTCTTTTGAATCGGGAATCATTTGGGGGACAAAAATCCAATCCGGCCTGATGAATCCCAGCTTGGCAATGAATTCGTAGTCGAGAATCAAGAGTGTTGGAATTCCAAGGGCAAATCCGCACATGATCTGGGCTCGGGATCCGTGCGAAACAGCCAAATCGATTTTCTTCCGGAAGATTTTAGGGGCCAGCTGAGCGGCGCGCAGGCACGTTCCCAATATTTTAGCGGCTCGCATCTTCCCGTCAGTGCCTTCCAACGAACTGGCCCGACATTCCGCGAAGTTCCATGAGATCGCGCACCTGATACGCGTCCCGCGCCGTAACGATCACTTCCGCGCCGGATTTCTGCAACTCTTCTATGATCGGAATAAAGAAAGGGACGTGCGGGGAATTGTCGATGTCGATCCATATCCGTATCGGTCTGCTCATTTTTGTGCCGGGGGACACTGTGGCCAATGTTGGTTCCTCGTATGTGACGGACATCCAGCCCGCTCCGATCTCTCTCCCGCGAAGTTAAAGTAGTTAAATTTACAAATTCGAGGTGCAACAGATTTAGCCGGCGATTACTTATTTTTTACGATCTGGTTCGATGAATAGAGCCTCGCAAAGGTTGCCTTTTGAATCAAAGATATATCCGCGTGGTGGAGTGTGTCCCCTACTTAAGGACAGAATTAGGGTTGCTTTCATATTCATTTGAGCGGGCAAGTGACCATGGGCAGCATTAGGATGTGACGCTGCTCACATTTCTTGCTCCACGCGTTCTGGCGGGCATCCGCACTTCGGAGATATTCCATTCGGTGGTGATATGAGGATTGCACGATCCGCCTGCGAGTCTGAAATGTGAGCTGACGCAAGCGGCAACCGGCAATGCAAACAAAAAGGGCCGGATTGTTCCGGCCCTTTTTTTTGCTGATTGCCTAGCGAGAGCGCCGGGCGATTACTTGGGTGTCACATGGATCAGGGCGCCGGGATTGGCGTCTTCCAGCATCCACAGCGAGCCATCGGGGCCTTCTTCCACATCGCGGATGCGGTGGCCCACCTCCCAGCGCTCGGCGGCTTTGGCGCCGCCATGGCCGTCAAAGATGATGCGGACGAGCGACTTGGTCGCCAGGCCGCTGACGAAGCCGCTGCCGTTCCATTGCGGGAAGGTCTGGGTGCCCGTGTAGAACATCAGATTGCCCGGCGCGATCACCGGCACCCAATAGAGCACCGGCTTCGCAAAGTCGGGCCGCGTGTCGTGGCTGGGAATGGGCACGCCGTTATAGTTGATGCCAAAGGAGACGAGCAGGCCAGCCATAATTCTTGCCCTTCTCGATCAGGTTCAGCTCGTCGCCGCCGCGCGGGCCATGCTCGACCTCCCACAATTCGCCGGTAGGCGAAAACGCCAGGCCGTAGGGCGTGCGGTGGCCGCTGGTCCAGGTTTCCGCCGGTGTCAGGTTGGGGCCGGGAAACGTATAGGTGCTCACCACCGGCGCGGTCTTGGCGGCTTCGGTGTCCTTCGGCGGATCGATCAGGGGAATGGTGGCAGCGCCGGTTTTGCCGTAGTTGGGATTGCCGGGGGCGGGCTTGCCGTCGAGCGTCAGGCGCAGGATCTTGCCTTCGGGCTGGTTTGGATCCTGGGCGGGGGTGAAGCGCTGGCGGTCGCCAACCGTGAGGAACAGATACTGGCCATCGGGCGAGAAGGCGATCTGCGCGCCTTCCTGGCCGCCCTTGCCCTTGGGCATCTGGCGCCACAGCACCTCGAAGTTTTCCAGTTTAGCCGTGGTGGCGGTGGCGGTGATTCAGCTTGGCGCGGCCCAGCGCCAGGCCGCCGCCGTATTCACCCGGCTCGGCATAGGTGAGATAGATGCTCTGGTCGGTGGCGTAATGGGGCGAGAGGAAGACGCCCAGCATGCCGTTCTGGCCCTGCCAGTAGACCGCGGGCGTATTGGCCACCGGCGCGATCTTCTGTCCCTGCGGGGACACCAGCCAAACGGGCCCGACCTTTTCGGTGATCAGCATGCGGCCATCGGGCAGGAAGGCAATCCGCCAGGGCAATTCAAAAGTGGTCACCGTGGTCATGGTGAAGGGCAGCGCTGGGGTCGGGTTTCTGTTCGCCCACATTGACCTGGGCCCAGGCCGCCGCCGACGCCAGGGTGATAAGCAACGCCGCTCTCGCCAATTTCATCATTAATCTATTTCTCCTTATTTCTGCTTGCTTGCGAAGCGCCCCGCGTTAAGCGATCCAGCGCGACCTTGCCGATCTTATATTACTTTGGGGGTCGTGCCAAATCAGTGCACTCCGAAGAACTTCTGCGGATCAAATTTTCAAGAGCTTTGCAGCCGTTCCGCCCAGGATCATCTTGCGCTGCTCGGCGCTTAGGCGCAGCTCTTCGACGTTTTCCACCGGGCGGTCGTAGCCAACAGGAAAACAATAGTCGCTGCCCATCATGATTCGCTCGACGCCTACTTGCGTGATGATGTACTCCATCAGCGGCTTGGAGTGCGCGATGGTGTCGTACATGAAGCGGTGCAGATAGGCGCTGGGCGTTTGCGCGCAGGTCTTGGCTGGCGGGATGGCGCTCCAGCCGTGGTCCAGGCGGCCGACGATGTTGAGCAGCGCGCCGCCGGCGTGCGGCAGGACGACCACCAGATTGGGATGGCGGTCCAGCACACCGCCGAAAATCAGGTGCGAGGCGGCAACCGTGGTGTCCAGCGGATAGGCCACCAGGTTGGTCAGGGAATAGGGCAGCAAGCGTTTGCCGCCGAGGATGGGTGGCAGCGGATGCAGGAATACCGGGAGGCCCAGCGACTCGATGCGCGTGAAGATTGGGTCGAAGAGAGGATCGTCGAGATCGCGGCCTTCGATGTTGGTGCCCATGTAAATGCCGCGCACTCCGGGGAGTTTGCTGGCGCGGCTGGCTTCGTCCACGGCGCGGTCGGGATCGAGCATGGGCAGAGTGGCGAGCACCACGAATCGGTCTGGGTGCGCCTTGTGTGCGGCGACCGCGCCGTCGTTCCAGGTCATGGCCAGCTTGTGTGAGAATTCGCCCTCGGCCCAGTAGACCATCGGCCCGGTGAGCGAGAGCGCGTGCACGGCCACGCCTTGCGCGTCCATGTCGGCCAGGCGCTGCTTCAGGTCGATGAATTTTGCGGGCAGCGGGCCGTTGGATTCCGTGGGAGTTTTGAACGTAAAACCTTTTTCGGTCATGCGGAATTCGGAGTTGTAACGCTGCCCTTCGGTGTTGAACAGGTCGAAGTACTCTTGCGGAAAATAGTGAGCGTGGATGTCGATGGCGCGCGCTCCCGTTTTCTTTGTCGCGGCAGGTGCGGAGGGCGCGGAAGAGGGCTCGGGTTGAGCGAGAAGCGCATCACTCACGCCGCCCATTGCGGTTACCGCTGCTGCCGCAGCCAATCCTCCTTGCAGCATTTTTCGGCGCGATACTTTTTTGTCGCAACCGCACACTGGCTCATTCTTCATGGCTTGGTCCTTTGGGAACAGAAATTCGCAATTTGCATGTTTTTCGGTCCCGCGAATCGTACGCTGTTTCGGTGCTCGAAACAATGGTGTGCAGTACGTGGCATAGGCTTCAGCCTGTGGGTTTTAGTCCCTGCAAGGACCAACCCCCACAGGCTGAAGCCTATCCCACGTAAGAGCGTTTGGCATCCCGCGCGTGCGTTAAGGTATCTTAGTAGATGAATTGTCGAGGAGAATCGCAATGAAATTCGTGCACCGTAGCCGTTTGCTGATCTTGTGCTTGTCCATCGCTGTTACGGCGGGATCGGTTTTTAGCCAGGGCACAGCGAAGAAGACGCTCCCCGCGAAATCTCCGGCGATGCCGGCTGCCGCCGTCGCCACGGCCGCGGTGGAAACAGGGGACGTTGCACTCCCTACAATCAAATTTGAGAAATACACGCTGGCAAATGGGCTGGTGGTGATTCTGTCCGAAGATCACCGGCTGCCGCTGGTATCCACGAATATTTGGTACCACGTTGGGCCCGCCAACGAAATCGCCGGACGCACGGGATTCGCGCACCTGTTCGAGCACATGATGTTCGAGGGATCGAAGCACGTTCCCGGCAACGCGCACTTTCGCTTTCTGGAAGCGGCCGGAGCCTCGGATATCAACGGCACGACTGAATTTGACCGCACCAATTATTTCGAGACGCTGCCGGCCAATCAGCTGGAGCTTGCGCTGTGGCTGGAGTCCGACCGCATGGGGTATTTGCCCGACAAATTGGATCAGGCCAGCTTGACCAATCAGCAGGACGTGGTGCGCAACGAGCGCCGCCAGAGCATTGAGAACAGCCCTTATGGCATCGTGGATGAAGGCGTGTTCCACCTGCTTTTTCCCAAGAGCCATCCTTACTATGCGGACGTGATGGGTTCGCACGCGGACATTCAGGCGGCCAAGCTGGAGGACGTGCGCAACTTTTTCAAGCTATACTACGCGCCGAATAATGCCAGCCTGGCCATCGTCGGCGATTTTGATCCGGCGCAGGTCAAGGAGTTGGTGGAGAAATATTTCGGGCCGCTGAAGCGCGGAGCGCCTGTGCCGAAGATTGCGGTGGCCACGCCGCCGATCACGGCGGAGCGCCGCGCGGTGATTCACGATCAAGTGGAGTTGCCGCGTGTGTACATGGCCTGGCTCACCACTCCCATTTTCAAGCCGGGAGATGCGGACGCCGATCTGGCGGCTGATATTTTGGGCGGAGGAAAATCCAGCCGCCTGTATAAAAAACTGGTCTACGAAAAGCAGATTGCACTGGACGTCAGCGCGTCGCAGCAATCGCTGACGCTTGGCTCTGTGTTTGAAATCGTGGTCACGGCGCGGCCAGGGCACACCGCCGGCGAAATGGAAAAGGCCGTTGACGCGGAGTTGGCAGCTTTCCGGAAGAGTGGGCCGACTACAGCCGAACTGCAACGCGCGCGCAACGGAACGGAAACGGGAATGATTCAGGGGCTCGAGCAATTGGGCGGGTTTGGCGGTGTGGCCGACCGCTTGAACGAGTACAACCATTATCTCGGCGATCCTGGCTACTTTCCGAAGGACGTGCACCGCTACGATGCCGTGACCACGGGATCGATTCGTGCGTTCGCGGAAGCGCAACTGAAACCTACGGCACGCGTGGTCGTCTACGGAATTCCCGGCAAGCCGGACCTTTGGGCCGGATGTGCCCACGCCGCAGAATCAGCAAAAGGGAAAGAGCACGGGCGGGGAATCGGTGAACGCGGATGCGGCGTGGCGCGAGAATCCTCCGGCGCCGGGTCCGGCGCGTCCGCTGAATCTGCCTGTCGCGGATATTTTCAAGCTCTCCAACGGGCTGACCGTGTACTACCACTATCGCCCGGGACTTCCGGTGGTGGCGGCCAATCTGGTTTTCAATATGGGCAGCGGGGCCAATCCTCCTGAAAAGCCCGGCCTGGCAAGTTTTACGGCAAACATGCTGCAACAGGGAACGGAGACGCGGAACGCTATACAGATCGCCGACGAAGCGGCAATGCTTGGCACGGCGCTTTCGTCTGGAGCGAGCATGGATGCGTCCAGCGTGAGCGCCAGTTCGCTCACCAAGAATTTCGCCGGAGTGCTCGACCTTATGTCGGACATCGTTTTGCATCCGACATTTCCTCCCGATGAGGTGGAGCGGCGGCGCGCCTCGCGCCTGGCAGCGTTCACCGATGAGCGCTCCGATCCGGAAACGATTGTTGGCCGCACCAGCGTTTCCGCGCTGTTCGGCTCGCGCAATTCGTTTGGGTACGACAACTCGGGAACGGAAGCCTCGATCAAGGCCATGACGCGCGAAGATATGATGAATTTCTGGAAGGCCAACTACGTGCCGAATAACGCGGCGCTGGTGGTGTCCGGAAATATTCCCGCCGACGAATTGAAGGCGCTGGCCGAGAGCAAGTTTGGAACATGGAAGAGTGCAGATGTTCCCGTTGCGCAGGTCGCGGCCGTGGAAAGCACCAAGGCGAAAATCGTGATCGTGGACAGGCCCGGCGCGCAGCAGACCATGATGCGCATGGTGCAAATGGGAGTCGACCGCTCCACGCCCGATTATCCCGCGATCGAAGTGATGAATTCCGAACTGGGAGGTCTGTTTTCCAGCCGCATCAATCTGAATTTGCGCGAGGAGCACGGCTACACCTACGGAGCAAGCTCCGTATTTGTCTACCGGCGCTCGCTTGGATATTTCGCTGTTGGCGGCGGAATGCGCACGGATGCCACGGCGCCCGCGGTTTCGGAAATCCTAAAAGAAATCCACCGCATGATCGACACACCCATGAAACCCGAGGAACTGAGCCTGGCCAAAGATTCGCAATCGCGTTCCTTGCCGGGCATGTTTGAAACGAATGGAGGGGAAGCGGGCGCGCTTTCCCAGATATTCGAGTACAGCCTGCCGCGCGACTATTTCTCGAATTTGCCGGAGCGTCTGAATGCCGTTACAGCCGAGGACGCCCAGGCGGTGGCTAAAAAATATTTGCATTCAGACCAGTTGATTTTAATTTGCGTGGGGGATCGCGCCAAGATCGAGCCGGAACTGTTGAAGCTGGATTTGGGCGTGGTGGAAATTCGCGATGCGGATGGGAATGTTGTGAAGTAGCGCGTTTGAGTAGCGCGGGCTTCAGCCTGTGGGTTTTAGTTTTCGCCAAACATTAAAATCCACAGGCTGAAGCCTGTGCTACTTGAGCGCGGCGCGCTCCCGGACGAAGTCCACAATATTTTGCGTGGACGTGCCGGGAAGGAAAATTTCGGCGACGCCCGCCTTTTTCAAGGCGGGAATGTCGGCTTCGGGAATCGTTCCGCCCAGAAGCACGGTGACGTCGCTCATTCCTTTTTGCTTGAGCAGGTCCAGAAGTTGCGGGACCAGCGTGTTGTGCGCGCCGGAAAGAATCGACAGGCCGATCACGTCGACGTCTTCCTGCACAGCGGCGGAGGCGATCATCTCCGGGGTCTGCCGCAAGCCGGTGTAAATCACTTCCATGCCGGCATCGCGCAAGGCGCGCGCAATAATCTTCGCGCCCCGGTCGTGCCCATCCAGCCCAGGTTTCGCAATCAGTACTCGTATTCTCTTCTCAGGCATGCGTCCCCGAATTCTCCGGTTTTCTCTGTGCCCTCTGTGGTCTCTGTGTTAAATGCCTTTTCCAGTCTACACAATAAATCGTCGCACACCGTCCTTCAATATGGCTACATTGAAGTTGATAAGAAGTCCAATCCTGTGTCCAGACAACCGAAGATACGTCAATATGATAGCTTCGTGAATGGGGGCCAAGCTTCCTATGGATTTCAACTCCACGACAATTCTTCCCTCGACAAGCAAATCAATTCGATATCCGCATTCCAGCTTCGACTCCCTGTAAATTACCAGCACGGCAACTTGTTGGTCGACTTTTAGATTCCGGAGATTGGGTTCGTGGGCGAGGCATGCCTCGTATGCTGACTCGAGTAGTCCGGGGCCGAGGCGCTTGTGAACTTCGATTGCGGCGCCGATGATTTCGTGCGTGATGTCGTTGTCGGTCACGGGTGGTGACAACCAATGCAAGGAAATTTAACACAGAGGGCACAGAGGTCACAGAGAAATGCGGAGAAAATCGGCTTGTCGTTAAAGCGATGATTTCATTGTACTGGGGGATTTATGTGACTGAAACTTCTTCGTGCGTGCCGAATACTTCGCGCAGGGAGTCGCAGATTTCTCCAAGAGTTGCATATGCTTTTACGGCGGAGAAGATGCGGGGCATTAAGTTTTCCGTGCCTTGTGCGGCCTTGCGCAGGGCTGTGAGTTCTCGGAAAACCTCGTCGCTGGATCGTTCGGCGCGCAGTTTGTGCAGGTACTTAAACTGTTGCGCGCGCACCGATTCGTCGATGCGCAGGACTTCGATGGGCTTTTCTTTTCCCGCAAATTCATTCACACCGACGATGATTTTCTCCTTGCGGTCGGTGGCCACCTGATAGCGGTAGGACGCGTCGGCAATTTCGCGTTGAGGAAAACCGCGCTCGATGGCCGGAATCATGCCGCCTATTTCGTCAATCTTGCGGATGTATTTCCAGGCGGCCTCTTCCATTTCGTTGGTCAGCGTTTCCACGAAATACGAGCCGCCCATTGGATCGGCCGTGTTTGCCACGCCTGTTTCGTGCGCTAGGATTTGCTGCGTGCGCAAAGCCAGCGTGGCGGCAAACTCGGTGGGCAGCGCCCAGGCTTCGTCCAGCGAATTGGTGTGCAAGGACTGCGCGCCGCCCATCACGGCGGCCAGGGCCTGCACGGCGGTTCGCACCACGTTGTTGTAGGGCTGCTGCGCGGTGAGCGAGCAGCCGGCGGTCTGCGCGTGAAAACGCAGCGCCGAGGAGCGCGCCAGTTTCGCTCCGAAGCGCTCGGTCATGGTCTTGTGCCAAATGCGCCGCGCGGCGCGGTACTTGGCGATTTCTTCGAAGAAATCGTTGTGCGCGTTGAAGAAGAACGACAAAGTTGGCGCGAAGTCGTCCACGGCCAGGCCGCGCCGGATGCCCCATTCGACGTACTCAATTCCGTCGCGCAACGTGAACGCCAATTCCTGAATGGCGGTCGATCCAGCTTCGCGAATGTGATAGCCGCTGATGGAAATGGGATTGAATTTGGGCGTGTGCAGCGCGGCGAATTCAAACGTGTCGATCACCAGGCGCATCGATGGCTTAGGCGGAAAAATGTATTCCTTCTGCGCGATGTATTCCTTGAGGATGTCGTTTTGAATCGTGCCCGCCAGATTTTTCCAGTCGACGCCCTGCTTTTCGGCCACGGCCAGATACATGGCCCACAAAATCGCGGCGGGCGAATTGATGGTCATCGATGTGGAAACGCTTCCCAGGGGAATGTGGTCGAAGAGCGCTTCCATGTCCGCAAGGGAACTGACGGCCACGCCGCACTTGCCGACTTCTCCCTCGGCCAGCGAATGGTCGGAGTCATAGCCCATCAGAGTCGGCAGATCGAAAGCAACGGACAGGCCGGCCTGGCCTTGCGCCAGCAGATAGCGGAATCGCTGGTTGGTGTCTTGCGCGGAGCCGAAGCCGGCGAACTGGCGCATGGTCCAAAGGCGGCTGCGGTACATCGAAGGGTGGATGCCGCGCGTGTAGGGAGGCTCGCCCGGCAAGCCTAAGTCGCGCTCCGCATTCCATCCGGAGAGATCCTCGGGGGTATACAGACCCCGGACGGTATGCCCGGAGATGGTGGTGAATTCGGAGGAACGCTCAGTCGATTTTTCTCTAGCCATTTTTCAATTGCCGGCGCCCGAAGGACGGTTCGGCGCAATAGCCGCCGCTCCTGATTGTTTTACTGGGTTGACAAACAACTGGCCGGAAACTGCGGTGCCGGGGATCAATGTGTCTTTCGTGGCGTGGCCGGACTTGGCGTCGGCGATGGTGATGTTGTAGACCTCCAGGGTGCGTGCCATGGCGCGGTCGAAGTTTACTTTGCCTTCGACGAGATTGACGCGCGCGCGAACTTCCGCGGATTCCGCGGCGGCCAGGGTGTTTTGGTCGGACACGATATTGAACAGGGTGGAAGCGCCAACCTGATATTTCTTTTGCTCAGCGTCCAAGGTTTGCTGATCGAGATCGCGTGTTTTGATGGCCGCCGCGAGGGTGATGCGGGCTTGCTCCAGAGTGATTTGCGCGTTGTGCACGTCGATGGCGGCGTTGTTCACGATTTGCTGGTAGTTGATTTCATCGGAACGCTTGCTCAATGTTGCGATGATGTTGTTAGCCTGCGCCGCGCGATTGCGGATGGGAATCGTCAAGCTGAGCTGAGCGTTGTATTCGGGATAGACGCCGGTGAACTCCTGGTTCAGTGCCGTGGGTAGGCCTGACATAGTAATCGGGCAAGTTGTCGCGGGCGGCGTGGCCACGCATGTAGGGGGCGGGTAGTGAACACCAGCCAGTCCTTCGGTGGCGTATTCGCCGGATAGTGTCAGGACGGGGAGCAGTGCGTTTTTTGTGGCGCGCACATTGATGTCATCGCCGGTGATTTGAAGCCCTGCCTGCAAAACGTCAGGCCGTTTTCTAGTGGCTTCCTTAATCAAGTCTTCCAGCGGAATCTTTTCAACTTCGGGCGGCGCAGTGTCCGCCGTATCCGTTGGGATAATTTCCACATTACGCAAGATGGGAGAATTGGGATTCTTGGAGATCAAATTCAGGAGCGTGAGCTGATCCACAAGAACCGTAGTTTGCGCAACGATCAAGGCTTGCTGAGCGGTGGCCAACTGCGCTTCGGCCTGCACAATTTCAAGAGGGGCCAGAGTTCCCACGTCCACCTGTTTCTTGTTGTCGCTGTAGGTCTTTTCTGCCAGTGCGATTTCTTCCTTGGCTACATCCACATTGCCACGCGCAAAAACCAATTCCCAGTAGGCATTGCCAACGGCGGTAATGGAGGTAATCACCTGTTGCACAAGGGCCTGGTCGGCGATGCTCTTGTTCACCTTTGCGATGCGAATGTAATGCTCGTTGGCGAGAAGCCCAAAACCGTTCAGCAACTGCTGGCTGGCGGTGACGACCATGTTGGACTGCACAACCGGACTGAAGAAAAAGTTCCCGGCATTTGAAAAGGACGTCCTTGTATTGTTAAAAGTAGCCGAAAAGAAAGTGCCGGTATGAAATCCCTGGTTATAACTGATATCTCCTAAGGCCGTGTGCGTCGCCTGCTGAGCGAGAACGCCTGTGCCCGTTCCCGTTCCACCCGTGAGCCCGTTATTCACGGGAGCTAGCTTTTGATCCAAGCTGAACGTGGAGGTGAGTTGCGGGTCGAAATTCAGCGCGGGGATGGACCCTAGCGCGGCTACAGATCCCGATGTGGGAGTGCTGCCGCTCATGGTATGAAGAATGCTGGCTTCGGCGAGCCAGGGGACGTAGCGCTCAACGGAGATAGCCAGGTTGTTCTGGAGTGCCAGGTCCACGGCGTCCTGAAGGCTGATGCTGAGCTTTCCGTTCTGCACCATCTGCTCGATGCGTGGCGCATTTACCAGGACGGGCTCAGGGATCACCGCCTGGGTATATGGCGCGATAATATTCGGGAACCATCGCTTGCCGAATGTGAAGTCCTGATCTTTTACCTGGATCGTGCGGCTGGCAGGCTGAGGCTGCGCGGGGGGCGTGGAGTCTCCCTGCTGCTGAGCGAATGCGGGCGCAACGGGCGCCAGGGCAATCAGTACGGCCAGAGATACGGCAAGTGAGATACGGCAAAGCCTTCCGAACATGTTGGGTTTTCCTCTCGATACGGCAATCAAAGTTACTTCATTCCAAGGCATTGGCTAAACGGCGATCTGAGATAGCTAAACGCTAGCCAAGTGGATGAAACGTCCGCCGAAGCCGTTTTGTTTCAACTATTTTGCGTGCGATTCCCGGCGGCCTCTTAAGAATAATTCTTGCAAACTGCGCGCGGGTGAATTCCAGCCGCTAAGTCTATTGCCCCTTATTGCTTCGGCGTTCTCACCCCGGGCCGGACTTCCGCGCGCGCAAGTATTGGACGCGAGAAACAGCCGAAGGTCAAGGCCCTATGTCGATTTGCCGGTGGGCTCTGGGCAAGGGCAACGTCGGTGCTGCCCTAGCTTGAATGATGTTGGCACGGCGCGGTTCTTAGGAGGTCGGGACTTCAGTCCCGACGAATTGCATCGCCTCATCAGGGGTTTTAACCCCTGAAGCTTCAGGGGCTAAACAGGCTGCGGAAAAAGACCCGAGACTTTTTGTCATTCCGAGCGGAGCGAGGAATCTCTCTTTCTTTTCATGCGCTTAAAACCGGGAGAGATTCCTCGCTCCGCTCGGAATGGCAAAATTACCTACTTTTTCCGCAGCCTGTAAAGCCCGCAACGAAATATAACTCGAATGGCCGAGCTGAAACTCGGCCCTCCTAAACGCGAGAACTTCCAAATTGAGACACTGCCGGAAAGTCTCATTCCTTGACAACTGTTTAGGGGCTCGATAGTCTTGGCGCGAGATGAGACCTGACGCTGCGGTTCAAATTTTCGAGGATGTAGGCGCTATCCGCCACGGGCACTTCGAGTTGACCTCGGGGCTGCACAGCGGCACATACGTGCAATGCGCGCTGGTGCTGCAATACCCGAAATACGCCGAACAACTGGGACGGGCGCTGGCCGCCGAATTCATGGACCTGCGCGTGGATTGCGTTGCGTCTCCCGCGCTCGGCGGGCTGATTATCGGCCACGAAGTGGCGCGCGCCATTCCGCCGCGTGCGGACGGAAAGCCCATGCGCGCAATTTTCGTGGAGCGGGACTCGCTGGGAACATTGACCTTGCGCCGTGGATTTCGTGTCGAGCCCGACGAACATGTGCTGGTGGTGGAAGACGTGTGGACCACGGGCAGCTCGACGTGCGAAACCATTCGCGTGCTGGAAGAGGCGGGCGCGCGCGTGGTGGCCGCCAGCGCGCTGATCGACCGCAGTGGCGGAAAGATCGAACTGCCGGTGCGCACCGAAGCCTTGGTGGAACTCAAGATCGAAAGCTATGACGCCTCCGAATGCCCCCTATGCCGCAACGGCGGCGTAGCCGTAAAGCCCGGCAGCCGCTTCGCCCGCTCCGGCGCCTGATTGCAACCACGGATGCACACGGATCAACACGGATTAAGACATAAAGCAAAAGTAATTCATTACGAGACGCCAATCGCAAACCGTTCCACAGCAGATCTTAATTTCGCCAGTCGATGCCGATCGCCTCGCAGCCCAATTTCGCGCCTCAATGGTATTCTTCCATTCATTGTTCTTGTTTTTATCCGTGTTGATCCGTGTGCATCCGTGGTTCCATAGGTTTTATCTTCCATGCGAAACATTAAATTCACCATTGCCTACGACGGCACGGACTTTAGCGGGTGGCAGGCGCAGCCGGGGCAAATCACGGTGCAGGGTGTGCTGGCGGATGTTCTCGAAAAGCTGACCCAGGACCGTCCGGCGATTCATGCCGCCGGGCGCACGGATGCGGGTGTGCACGCGGCGGGGCAAGTCGTAAATTTCAAAACGGAATCAGCCATGAGGGTCGAAGGATTTCATCGCGCGTTCAATGCGCTGCTGCCGCCTTCCATTCGAGTGAACGCCGCGCAAGAGGTTGCTCTCGAGTTTCACTCGCGATGGGATGCGCTGGCAAAAACCTACCGTTACCGGATTTTTCGCGGGCGCGTGGTTCCTCCGTTTCTGTGGAAATACGTGCACCAGGATCCGTACGAGTTGAATTTTGAGGCCATGGCCGAGGCTGCTGCGTTATTCACGGGCGAACACGATTTCACCTCGTTTGCGGCCTCAACCGGTTCGGAAGAAGACGACCGCGAACGAGTTACGGTTCGCACCATCTACCGCTCCGAATTCTTGCGCGTTTCCAACGCGGGTTCACAAGATGAAGCGGAGGAATGGGTCTACGTCGTTCGCGGCAGATCGTTCATGCGCAACATGGTACGAAAGATGGTGGGGACATTGGTGGATGTGGGGCGCGGAAGGCTTGCGCCGGGCGATTTGGCGGAACTGTTTGCGCTGCGCGACCGCTCGAAATCCGGCCCGACCATGCCGCCGCAGGGCCTTTGCCTGGAAAATGTGGAGTACGTGGCACCGGCGGATTGGCCGGCTTCGGGTGGCGGGCTTTAAGTAGCACAGGCTTCAGCCTGTGGAATTGCCGCTCTTAAAGCAATTCAAAATCCACAGACTGAAGTCAGTGCTACTGAGAATCGCGCCGCCAAACTCGCGCTTGGTTTCACGGGAAGTGTTCGAGTAAGATACGACGACCGAGAGATGTGGGAATCGATCCCGTAAGCGCATCCTAACCGGAGAGGGGAACACACTAATGGCCGAGGAAAGCACACCGCAAAGCAGCGCACCCGCAGCGCCTCCGCCTGCGCCTCCCGCGGCTAAGCCTGCCGCGCCACCCGCTGCGGCGGCCGCTCCTACAGCGGTTGAGGCCGTGCCTCCGGAACAAAGGATCAAGGTGCGCAAGCCCAAGCAGCGCTCCTGCGATGAAAAAGATGCCAAGGGAAAACTTTGCGCCGGGCACTTGAAGCGCTGGTACGACTATCCCAAAGAAGTGGTGGCCAAGATCGGGCAGGACGCGGAAATTTACCGCTGCGAATTCTGCAAGACCCTTTATAAGCCGGACCCGAAGCAAATGCCGCATAGTTTCACTTTGCGCTACTAAGTGTGCGATGCAGAGGGTCGATGTTCTGTAAGCGTTGCGGCAGCAAGACAAGTACGAACCGCCCCTCCGGGATGAGGGCAATGCAGGCGTGGCCGAGCAACCCTTGAAACGTGTCCTCATACTACTTGCGCTGGGAGTGGCGGTGACTTCGTTTATCCAAAACTTCACTCGGAAAGCAGCCGCGGCCGGCGCGCCGGACGATCCGCGCATCGCGCGCGTTTTGCAGATCCTGCGCGATGGCGTGAAAGAAACCACCGAAGAGCAAATCCGCATCACGGAAATTCCCGCGCCGCCGTTCCAGGAAAGCGTTCGAGCCGCCTACATGAAGAAGCTGCTGTCTTCGGTAGGCCTGCGCGTGGAGATGGACGACACCGGAAATGTTATCGGCGAATGGCCCGGCTCTTCGCCCGACGTCATCATGCTCACGGCGCACATGGACACCGTGTTTCCCGCGAATACCGATGTGCGCGTCAAGCGCGAAGGCGGAAGGCTGTTGGCTCCGGGCATCTCGGATAACGGAACGGGACTCGCAGCACTGGTGGCCCTGGCCAAAGCGTTTCGAGACGCTAAAATTAAAACCAACATGACAATCCTGTTTGTGGCCGACGTGGGCGAGGAAGGCGAGGGAAACCTTCGAGGAATGCGCGCCCTTGCGGAAGCTTACAAGAAGCGCTTGAAATACGTGCTGGCCTTGGACGGCTCAGCCACCGAATACGTGACCACCGCCGCGCTGGCATCCCGCCGTGTGGAAATCACCATCACCGGGCCGGGCGGCCATAGCTGGTCGGACTTCGGAACGCCCAATCCGGTGCATGCCCTGGGGCGGGGAATTGCGAAGTTTGTCACCGTGCGCGTCCCGGAAGCTCCGCGCACGAGTTTCAATGTGGGCGAGATCGAAGGCGGCACTTCCGTAAATTCCATTCCGGCAAGCGCGCAAATGAAAGTGGATTTGCGCTCCGAATCCGAGACGCAACTCTCCGCGCTGGAAGTCCATTTGCGCGACGCCGTAAAAGCCGGCATTGATGAAGAAATGTCCGCCGCGCGAGAGCGTGGAATGGCCGGCAGCAGCAACTTGCTGAATCTGAAAATCAACGTGTTGGGAGTGAGGCCCGCGGGCGATCTGCCCGAGAATTCGCCTCTCCTGGCCGCATTGCTGGCTGCCGACGATCAGCTCGGCAACCGTTCGCGCCGTGAACGATCCTCTACCGACGCAAATATCCCACTCTCCATGGGAATTCCCGCCATTTCGCTGGGAGCGGGCGGCCGAAGCGGCGGCGCTCACACGCTGGAAGAATGGTACGACCCTTCCGGCAGGGAACTCGGCCTGCACCGCGTCGCTCTCACTGTGCTGACCCTCGCCGGCCTCGAACCGTAAAAGTTTTCCCCGTACACGGCGTAGGATTTCACAGTTTTCGTCGGTCGCCCCATCCTTGCAGGCTGCGCATGGGTGGGCACCCAAAACCAACTGCAATTTCGTAGACGAATAGTTGATGGAATTTCTACGGCTGGCTTCGAAATTCCAGTTCCTGCATCTCTCCGTCCCAGGGCTTATCTAACACCAGGTTGTAGGAGATGCGCGCAGTGCGTCCTCGCAAGCTGGTGCAGGAAGCAGTTTTTCCCGTGGCGGCGGAGTCGGCCGACTTGATGGAGACTTTCGCAAAGTCCGCGGCATGCAGTTTCATGAGGATGGTCAGCGATTTTATGGAGAGCTGGATTTGCGGGGCGCTCGAGCAGTTCACTTCCGTGATGGTGCCTATCATCGAATAGACTTTTGTTTCGGAGAAGCGCGCAGGCTCTGGCGCGGGAGCGGATTCCGATTTTGCAGCTGTCGGTTCCGATTTTGCGGCCGCAGGTGCGGCGGGTGTTGCAGGAGTCGCAGTCGAAGCCGGTTTTGCTGGCGCAGAAGTCACGGGGGCGGGCGCGGCGGCAGGCTGCGGGCGCGACGCTCTTGCAACGAGGTCGGCAGCCCTGTTGGAAGTGGCTCGGTCCGCCGCGGATTCCTTCACCAGGGCCGCTGTCCTGGCCGCTTCTTCGGGATGGCCTAGTTGGCTTTGAATGGACGCCATCTGCAACTGGTAACTGGACTCTCCGGGCGCGAGGGATGCCGCGCGCTGCGCATCGGCCAAAGCTTTTTGAAGCGTTTCGTCGCGCTGCGAATAGATCAGCGCCAGGTTGTACCAAATAGGAGCAAAGTCAGCGTTGAGCGCCGCAGCCTTTTCCAGGGCGGCGATGGCTGCAACGGGATTGCCTGTGATCCCGGTCTTGGCCATGGATACGAGTCCCTGGCCGTAAAAATTGAGAGCGTCTTTCGGATCGAGCTTTACTGCCTCGTCGAAATGCTTTTCCGCGTCGTCCAGATTTTGTTTTTTCAGCAGCAGGAAACCGAGGCTCTGCTCCGCCTCCGCGAGCGCGGGCTCCGTGGTCAGGGCCTCCTCCAGATCGCCCTGAGCGTCATCCATCCTTCCGCGAAGGGAAAGGAAATCCGCCCTGCGCGCTTCGATCTCCGCCGGTGAAAGTGTGCGCGGAGGGCCGCCGGTGTTGTTCGAGGAGCCGAAGGGAAGGTCGGTGGGCATGGGTTTGGTCTGATTGACGAAGGCGGCGAATTTGCTTTGCAGCTGGTCCAAATTGCCGAAGGCATCGCGCGCCGCTTGCAGCGAATCCGTTCCGCTTTCCACGGCCGCAATGTAGCGCTCCATGGATTTCGCGCCGGCAATTTGGGTGTCAATAATCAGGAAGTGCGCCAGAATGCGCGACTCGGCAAAATACACCGACTGTTTATCTCCCGGGCTGTAGTAAGGCGAGGTGCGGTCCACATGCAGCACCAGATCGAGCGGAAGCAGCGGGCTGCGAAACAAGGTGGCCAGATCCTCGGGATCGGGCCTGTCCATGCGAAAGTTGCGATCGTTCAAGGTAAGGTTTCCGTAAACCGCGGAATACCCTTCTTCGAGCCAGGGAGGCAAGTTGCGGTAACTGAGCTTTACGATATTGCGCGCGTAGGTCTGAAAAATATCCGCGTAGGGAAAGTGGCCGCCGGCGTTGGCTCGAATTCCGATGTATGTTTTTTCCGTGCTGGAGACGATCATGCCCGGCGGCTGCTCGTGCCGCTTGTCGAAGGGGAATTCGGGAGCCATGCGGGCAAAGGATTGCCCGTCCTTGGCAACCAGGATGCGCACGGGGACGCCAGTGCTGACGCGCGAATTCGGCATGGTGGCCTGGAACACGCGCACCAGCGATTCAAATTCGTCGGCAAATCGGCGGGCCATTTTTTCTCCGCCGTCGCTGGCCACGATAAAATGGTCCGTGCGAATCTCAACCCATGGCTCGATCTTTTCCTTCTTTTCCTTTTCGGGTTTTTGATCCTTGCCCTTATCTTTATCGGCGCTGCGCGCGATGGGGCACAAGAGTGCCGCAAGGAGAAACAGTCCTGCCGGCAAAGCCTTTGTTGCAATGTGGTGTCGAATTGAGGCGTTCATTCTGTATGGCAGCGAGCCGATTCTCCGACAGTTTACCAGACCTGCCTTCCGCAGAGCGCCGGATTCGTCCTCAGTGCGATTCCATCGCGGCCCGGCAGGTTGCCTTTACGGCAAAGGAACAATAGACTCAAACGTTCCATGAGACCCGCGCCGAAAAATATAAATGCTCTTCCTGCGCGATTTCCATTCCAATTTGCGGAATTTGGGCGGACGTGGTGCGCGCGGTGAGCCTGCGATTCAAGGCACATTGCGCGCTGCTGGCCGCCTCCTTCTTCTGGGGAGTAACTTTCGTGGTGGTGAAGAACGCGCTGGCCGACATTTCGGTGGTCGGCTATCTGGCGGCGCGCTTCGTCCTGGGCGTTCTTCCCATGATTTGGATTTACCGGGACGATTTGCGAAAACTTACTCGCGCCGAGGCCTGGGCAGGCGTTCAAATCGGGCTTTTTATGTCCGCGGGTTACGCGTTTCAGACCGAGGGCATTTCCCGCACCACGCCTTCGAAGGCCGCTTTCATCACCGGACTGAGCGTGGTGCTGGTACCCATTTTTCTGGCCGCGTTTTGGCGAAAGAAGATTGGCGCGTGGGCTTGGGCAGGGGCGGCCACCTCTTTTGCGGGACTTTATTTCCTCACCGTGCCGGTGGAGGGCTTTGCCAGGCTCAATCGCGGCGACGTGCTGGTGCTGGGCTGCGCGGTGCTTTACGCTCTTCAAATTATTTACATCGCGAGGCACTCCGGAAAATATTCGCTGGGGGCTTTGAGCTGCCTGCAAGTAATGCTTGCCGGATGCCTGGCCACCATCGCCGTCCCCATATTGAATGTGACTCGCGTGGAGCCATTTTTTGTGCGCTACACATTCCAGATGGAGTTTGGCGTGATCGTTACGGCGATCTTCACGACCGCGCTGGCGTACCCGCTGCTGGTCTGGGGACAAACGCATACCAGCGCCACGAACACAGCGCTGATCCTAACTTCCGAGCCCGTTTTCGCCGCGATCACATCCTTCTTTGTGCTGCATGAACGGCTTGGAGGGAGAGCGCTGGCCGGCTCCATGCTCATTCTGAGCGGAATTGTTCTGGCCGAATGGACGGGTGCCGTTCCTTCCGCCGGATCGTAAAACCTGGGGGAGAATTCATCGGCGACTGCATCTTTAAATCCTTGGTGAATTTATTTCAACGGCATCGCCGTTTCCAATGCAACTGTTTTTTCCTTTTGGCCCGTCAAATACTTGGCCAGCATTTCATCCAGCTCCACCGGGCGAAGCGGTTTTGCGAGGTATCCATCCATTCCCACCGCGAGGCATCGCTCGCGATCGCCCTTCATGGCATGGGCCGTCAGTGCGATGACCGGTGTGCGATGGCGGCCTTCGCGCTGTTCCAATTGCCGGATGGCCGTGGTGGCTTCCAGTCCATCCATTTCCGGCATCTGCACGTCCATCAGAATCAGGTCGAATGTCCCATCCTCAAACCGTTTCAAAACTTCGTGCCCGTTAGCGGCGAAAACCACCCGGTGATGTCTCTTCTTGAGTAGCCGCCCGGCAAGCTTTTGGTTAACGGCATTATCCTCGGCCAGAAGTATGCGCAGAGATGCAGTGGGTTCCGCCGCGCCCAACAACGAGTATCGAGTAATCAGCTGCTGTTCGCTGCTTGCAGGGCCGCCCCCGAGTGCTCTGCGGACTGCCGCCAGCAACTCGGATTGCCGCACGGGTTTCAAGAGATAAGCGGCCACGCCCAACTCCCGGCAACGCGAGCCATCTCCTCGCTGCCCGATGCAAGTCAGGACCAAAATAGTGGTGGACGAAAATTCCCGATGATTGCGGACCATTTCAACGAATTTGAAGCCGTCCATCACCGGCATTGCAAGGTCCGTGAGAATTAATGAATATGGCACGCCTTCGCCAAGAGCGTTGGAAAGCTCACGCAAGGCCTCCTCGCCCGTTTCCATCGCGACGCACTTCATTCCCCAACTCTCCAGCATGGTCCCGAGGATGCGCCGGCTGGCGGCGTTATCATCCACGATAAGCACTTTGATTCCTTTCAAGGTTGCCGTGGAGGTCTCCGCGGACAATTCCGAGGCGTTCAGATTCGATAGGGGCAGTTGAATCGTGAAATGGAACCGGGCGCCTTTTCCCAACTCGCTTTCCACCCAAATCCTTCAGCCCATCATTTCCACCAGCCGCTTGCAGATGGAGAGCCCCAGGCCCGTGCCGCCATATTTTCGAGTGGTGGATGCGTCGGCCTGTGTGAAAGCCTCAAAAATCGATTCGCACTTCTCGGGCGGCAAGCCGATCCCGGTATCTGAAACGACGAAGTATGCGGTGCACTCTTCGCCGCTCACTTCGTCCATTTGAACGGACAGATGGGAGTTTCCTCGGAGTGAGCCGAGGACATGGCCAATTCAACGGGGAATTCGCGCCCCTGGCGATTTCTTGCCACGGTATCGACGGGGTCGAGCGAACATGTATTGGCGAATGGGGCCAAAAAGTCGCGAACCTCCAGCAGCTCGCCGCCCTGGCGGCACTCCAGCAGGTCCGCTAGCGATTTTCCGCGCAGCTCCGAGCGTTTCCATCCGAACATGATTTCGGCGCGCGAGTTGCAATCCACAATCGTTCCCAGTGAGTCAATTCCAACGAAGGCGTCGAAAGCCATATCGACGATCAAGCGATAGCGCTGCTCGCTGGACTCCAGTTTGTGGGCCTGAACGGAGAAGCGGCGGTCCACCAGCGAAGTGAGGATGACGGTCCCAAGGGCAAAAAGCGTAACGATAACAATCACCACGATGCCCAGCGACGAAATGCTGACGGCATGCGACATGCTCCCCTCGATATTGGGTTGGCTGGTAAAGCTGGCGGCGGCCATTCCCGTGCAGTGCATCACGGGGATCGCTCCGCCCATCACCAGCCCCGTGAGGGTTTTCTTCCAACCGTCTCCAGTTATTTCTTTTCGGAAATCGAATGCTAAAAAATGGGCCACGAAGGAAATCGCCACGGCGACGGCCACGGAGAGCATGACCAGCCGCGGAGAATAGTGGCACATGGCCGGCAGCCGCATGGCCGCCATTCCGATGTAGTGCATGGCGGCGATTCCCGCGCCCATAATCAAGCTGCCAGCCGCCGCTCGAAGTAATCCCATTTGCCGGCGGCTTACCGCGAAAAGGGCCGCCGCGGATGCCAGTATGGGGGCCAGGAGCGAAAGCAGCACGGTGGGCTAATCGTATTCAACGGGGATGGGCAAGCGAAGGGCGAGCATGCCCACGTAGTGCATCGACCAAATGCCGAGGCCCATTGCCGAAGCGCCGCCACTCAACCAAAGCAAACGCATGCGGCCACGCGAGGAAGTGAGGCGTCCTGCCAAGTCAAGCGCGGCATAGGATGCGAGTATCGCCAGGAGAACCGACAGGGCTACCAGCCAGTGGTCGTAGGAAGTGGCAATCATGGTGCCTGAATGTGTCACGCGTTCACCTCAACAATTTGTCAGATCGGCCCGGACTGGTTTGCCACATAGAATGTGCGGCGGAAGCCAATGGCCGATGAAAGGTTCTCAAATTCATGAAATACGGAAATACCAGCCCCGTTTCTCGAGGTCAGAAAAAGGGAGCACCTTGTTACTTGTGCTGCACTTCGAGTTCCAGCGAAAGCGGGCCCGCTGCACGCAGCTTGAGGTATTTTTCCAGCACATCGTCAAGTTCAATGCCGCAAATGGGCTTGGTGAGATATCCATCCATTCCCGCATCCAGGCAACGCTCGCGATCGCCCTTCATGGCGTGAGCGGTCAGGGCGATCACCGGCTTGTGAAGCCCCGATTGTTTTTCGCGCCGGCGTATTTCGACGGTGGCTTCGAACCCGTCCATTTCAGGCATCTGCAAATCCATCAGGACCAGATCGTAAGCCTCCCGATCCAGTGCGTTCACCGCCTCAAGGCCGTTTGCAACCACCTTGACGGCGTGGCCTCTTTTTTCAATGAGCCGCGCCACGAGCTTTTGGTTTACCAAGTTATCTTCAGCCACCAGGATGTGCAGGAACGAACCCGGGTTGGGGGATTCCTTGATCGTATGGCGGGTGATCAGGGGTTGTGGAGTGCTATGTTCTCGGGTCTTGAGGAGGCGCGAAATCACCTCATGCAATTCGGAGCGGCGAACGGGCTTGGTCACATACGCCGCGATGCCCAACTCCTCGCATCGCGCGCCATCGCCTCTTCGTCCCGCGGAGGTCAGCAGCATGATTTTGGCGGTGGTCAATGGATCTTCCTGCCGGATACGCTCGACGAATTGGAAGCCGTTCATTTCCGGCATCAGGAAATCGCTGATGATCAAGTCATATTGCTCGCCCGAGGCGGCCGCTGCGCGGAGTTCCTCAATCGCATTGATTCCGCTCTCCGATAATGTGGGGAGCATTCCCCATTGTTTCAGCATCCCTGCCATGATCTTGCGATTTGTGGCGTTGTCGTCCACAACCAGAATCTTCAATCCGCTCGGAATATCCGAGGGCGGCTCGATAGCTTTCTTGACAGGGCCTACGGCGGGCACGAGTGGGAATTGAAAGTGAAATTTTGTTCCTTTCCCCAGCTCGGACTCCACCCATATATCTCCACCCATCAAACGGACCAGGCGAATGGAGATCGACAGGCCAAGGCCTGTACCGCCGTACTTGCGCGTGGTGGAGGAATCGGCCTGCGTAAACGGTTCGAAGATGGACTGCTGCTTGTCCGGACAGATTCCGATACCCGTATCGCAGACGGTAAAGTGAATCATTTGCTGATCGCCGGGTTCTCCAACCGCCCTCACCTTTATCTCGACCTCGCCCTTTTCGGTGAACTTGATTGCATTGCCGACCAAATTAACGATGACTTGGCGCAAGCGGGTGGAATCTCCGTGGATGGCTTCCGGCACTTCCGGCGCAAAATCGCATAGCAGTTCGAGGCCTTTTTCATCGGCGCGAAATGCCAGGGTCTTCATGGTCATTTCCACCATGTCGCGAAGATTGAAATCGATCTCTTCGAAATCGATTTTCCCCGCCTCAATCTTGGAGAAATCGAGGATGTCGTTGATCACCGTAAGCAGGGAATCCGCGGATAGCTTAATGATCTGGAGATACTCCTGTTGCTCGATGGTCAGGTCGGTGGCCAGGGCCAGATCGGTCATGCCGATGACGCCATTGAGCGGGGTGCGGATTTCGTGGCTCATGTTGGCCAGGAATTCGCTTTTCGCCAGGTTGGCGGCCTCCGCCGCCTCCTTTGCCTTCCGCAACTCCTCGTCAGCCTCTTTCCTATCCGAAATATCGATGGACACCGTTCCGACCAGGACGTCCCCTTCCGGTTCCTCGATCGGAAATCGAAACGTAAGCCAGTTATGGGGGACTCCATCCGGCGATGGGATCATTTCCTCGAACTGCATGGAGAGTTTATTGGAAAGTATTTGCTGGTCGTGTTGGCGAAGGGTCGCGGCAATTTCAGGAGGAAGCCGATCGGCGAGAACCTCGCTTTTTACGTCCTCGAATTTCTTCTGCGTGAACCTGGCCATCGGTTCGTTCATGTAAACGATGCGGCCCTCGCTATCCTTAATCAGAGCAATCGCCGGGATGTTTTCCATGAAGGCCCGGTAGCGCATTTCCGCTCGCTGCCTTTGCACCTGCAAGAGATGCAGGGATTCCAGCATGCGATTGATGTCGCCTCCCAGATGGGAAATTTCGTCGCTGCCGGGGCAATCCACGTGCGCGGATGCGTCCCCACTGATTGCGATCGCCGCGACGCTTGCGCTTAATTGACTGAGCCTGGATATGACGGACCTGTTCAGCAACACCATTACGACGATTATGAGGGCGATCCCCGCCATGGCCACCGATCCCACGAAATACATTTCGATGGTTTGGCCAACCCAGTAGATTCTACGGGGCATTGTCGTCCGCAAAATCAATGCAGGTTTTCCGTAAATATCGTATAGCAACGTGAAACCTATGTTTGCGGTGGCAATGGAATGATTGGTGTAAATGTCTCCCTGCTTGAACAATTTCCTGCGCGCTTCCGAAAAGTCGCCAGGCAATTGTTCATCGTCGAATCTGCGAACGGCGAGCGGGAGGCCGGCCATCTGTTCCAGCCTCTTCAGGTCTCCCCCGGACTCGAAATAACGCGCGGAGATCATGTAGCCGCGTAGGGAACCGCTTGCGTCGGACTTAACGACAGGGCGGCAATCCACGACCAGCGCGCCTTCGGGGATGAGTAACAATCCGGCAACGGAACCGTTCAGCGCGGCAGATCGCAGGAGTGGATCGCTGGGCTTAATATGCGCTTTCAAGCTTGCGGGAATTTCCATGTCACGATTGGTAACGGAATCATAGGTTCTGGATGCCACGATATGGCCCGAGGGATCCGCCAGAATAATGAAATTGAAGCGCTGCGTTTGTGTCGTGCCGGTTGCGTCCCTTCCGAATAACCAGCGGAAAACCTCGGGTGAGGGGGGCGACATGCCCTCGTAGGTTTCACCGTTCAATGCGCGGTCGGCGGTGATCCGGTCTACCGAGGCAATGTCTTGGTCGAAACCGTTTAACACACGCTTCACGCTCTCCTGACTGCGTGTTTGTTCGAGCTGAACGAAGCCGTCCAGGAGAAACCATCGAGACGCCAAGTACAAGGCGAAGACCAGCCCCATGCACGTCATGCCAACGATCAGAAGAGTTTTTCGATGAACCGTCATCAGCCGTGTCTCCCCTTATTCCCGGGGCCGGAACGCATTTCTCTTTCAGCCGCCGCCTGCACACCCATTCGCAAACAGATATTCATCACCCATATCGGCCAATCTTATTAAGTTGTTCAGTGATTTCGGTTTGAGGGTGCCGCAAGAATGAATCGGTGTTGTAGAAATGGATACGGGTTTCAAAAAGGGAGCGTTACTTCCGTAGAGGGCGAAATAACTATGTGCAATATCGGGTCAAACAGGCCGAAACGGGCCAGCCGCGCCCTCGATAGGGAAGCAGTCTAGTTTCGGGATGCGTATTTTGCGTCCACAGGGGAGTACATTGTGGCGCCTGGATGGTGCGATTTCTCGTAATCGGCGATCTTGGCCTCGTGCTTCAGTGTCAGGCCGATGTCGTCGAGCCCTTCCAGCAAGAGATGCTTCCGGAATTCGGCGATTTCAAAGCGGTACAGCAAATCTGCGGCATCGGAAATAATCTGCGCCGGTAAATCGACGGTCAGGGAGTATCCCTCTTGTTTCTCCGCGCGGCGAAAGAGTTCATCGATCTGCGCTTCCGGCAGTATTACAGGGAGAATTCCGTTCTTGAAGCAGTTGTTGTAGAAAATGTCGGCAAAGCTGGGCGCGATGAGGACGCGGAAACCGTAGTCGGCGATGGCCCACGGCGCATGTTCGCGGCTCGAACCGCAGCCAAAATCTGCGCGCGCCAGCAACATCGACGCGCCCTTATAGCGCGGCTAGTTCATGATGAAATCCGGATTGGGCGTTTCGTCCGGCAGGTAGCGCCAATCATGGAACAGCACCTTGCCGTAGCCTTCCTTGGTCTGCAGCTTCAGGAATTGCTTGGGCACCATTTGGTCGGTGTCCACATTGACGCGGTCAAAGGGCAGAACCAATCCAGTATGTTTTGAAAATGGCTTCATGTTGTCTCCGTTCCCAGTAGCGCGGGCTTTAGCCTGCGGGGTTTCGTCCTTGCAAGTAGCAAAATCCGCAGGCTGAAGCCCGCGCTACTTATTTATTCCGTCGCTTCCACGTTCCACTCGCGCACGTCCACGAAGTGTCCTGCAATCGCCGCGGCTGCGGCCATGATCGGGCTGACCAGGTGTGTGCGGCTGTCTTTTCCTTGGCGGCCTTCGAAATTGCGGTTGGAAGTGCTTGCGGCGCGTTCTCCGGGCAGCAGGACATCCGGATTCATGGCGATGCACATGCTGCATCCCGCGTCGCGCCATTCGAATCCGGCGTCGCGGAAAATTTTGTCCAGCCCTTCGGCCTCGGCCTTTTCCTTGATGGTCATGGAGCCGGGAACAATGAGCGCTCCCTTCAGATTCTTGGCGATGTGCTTGCCCGCAACCACACGAGCGGCGGCCCTCAAATCGTTGATGCGCGAATTGGTGCAGGAGCCGATGAAGACGCGGTCCACGGGAACATCCACCAGCGCCGTACCAGCCTTCAGGCCCATGTACGTCAACGCCCGCTCGGCGGCTTTCTGGTCGTCCGGATCGCGGAATGAGCCCGGATCGGGCACGCGGTCCGTTACGCTCGCGACCATTCCCGGGTTCGTGCCCCAGGTGACTTGCGGCGCCAGCGTGGAAGCATCCAGCTCAACCGTGGCGTCGAATTTCGCTCCCGGATCACTGGCCAATGCCTTCCATTTTTGCACCGCTTCCGGAAACTCTTTTCCGCGCGGGACGTAGGGACACCCTTCCATGTAGGCAAAGGTAGTGTCGTCGGGCGCGATCATCCCGGCGCGCGCGCCGCCTTCGATGGACATGTTGCACACGGTCATGCGGCCGTCCATGGAGAGCGCGCGAATGGCTTCCCCTGCATACTCGATCACGTGGCCCGTGCCGCCGCCGATACCTATCTTTCCGATGATGGCCAGAATGATGTCCTTGGCCGAGACGCCCCTGTTGCGCTTTCCGTTGACCACGATGTGCATGGTCTTGGATTCGTATTGCACCATGCACTGCGTGGCCAGCACGTGTTCCACTTCGCTGGTTCCGATGCCGAAGGCAAGCGTGCCAAACGCGCCGTGCGTCGATGTATGGCTGTCGCCGCACACCAGTGTCTGCCCCGGCTGAGTGAGGCCCAGCTCAGGTCCGATCACGTGCACGATGCCCTGGTTGTGGCTGAACATGTCGAACAGAGTGATGCCGCTTTCGCGGCAGTTGCGTTCCAGGGCGGCAAATTGCCCGCTGGCGTCTTTGTCCAGGATCGGCAGGTTGCGCTCCTTGGTGGGGACCGAGTGGTCCATGACGGCAAAGGTCAGATCGGGGCGGCGCACTTTGCGGCCGGCGGCCTTCAGTCCGGCAAAGGCCTGCGGAGAGGTCACTTCATGGACGAGGTGACGGTCGATGAAAATGAGCGATGGCTCGCCGGGCGCCTCGCGCACCAGGTGCGATTCCCAAATTTTCCGGTACATCGTTCGCGGATTCATATTTGTGCATCCTAATTTAGCAGGACTTGGCGCGGCGCGCCGGGCCGAATCATATGGACGGCGCCCCGAGGCTTGGTAATCTCGCGCAGAGAGTATTTGACCCTGAATAAAGATGCAAATCAAATTTATAATGATTGTAAACGCCATAAGCGCAAGTTATAGGAGAAATGGCAATCGATGAGCGCCTTATCGGCCTCAATTGATCTTGCTTGCGAAAATAAAAACAATTTTGTCATTCCGAGAGAAGCGAGGAATCTCTCTTCGGTTCGGTCCGACAAAAGAAAGAGAGATTCCTCGCTTCGCTGGGAATGACAAATTCGAGGGTCAATCGGCGGCTAGTCGAGGCGAAGTTGCTCACTGGAAAACGCCGCGCATTTCCGAGGGTGCGCCGGCCAATGCAGTGAGTGGTATAATCTTCGAGCGGATCGGTCTGGGCAAGCGGCGTAAGGTAGCCGGCTTAAGAGGAGTGAAGATCATGGGCACGCAACTGCGGGAATTTGCCACCTGGGCACGCAATCGAAAGATCATGGCGACACTGCTGGTCACCGTGACGCTGGCCATCGGCATGCTGATCGGCACAATCATCTCCGGCCATGCTGGCGCGGCGCATCCCCAGGGAGTGGTTGGAGGCACGCCGCTGGCCATTCCCGATCCCGTGCAGCTTTCCAGCGCTTTCGCCACCATCGTCAAGCAGGTGCAGCCCGCCGTTGTGAATATTTCAACCACACAGGTGATCGAGCAGCGCGGCAAAGGACACGGCGCGCCTTCGCAGCGTAACCGCGGCGGTGAATTGGGGCCGCCTGACGATCAAGATCAGGACCAGCAGCCGTTTCAGGATTTCTTCAACCGTTTTTTCGATTTCCCGGATCAAGGCCCCACGGCGGAACGCAGCCTAGGCTCCGGCGTGATCGTCGATAAGAAGGGTTTTGTTCTGACCAATCATCACGTGGTGGACGGCGCAACAAAGGTTCAAATCACGCTGAATGGGGAACAGACGCAATACACTGCCAAGATTGTGGGCATCGACGAAGAGACCGATCTGGCGATTTTGAAAATCGATGTGGGCCACGACCTTCCCTTTGCAAAACTCGGCAATTCCGATTCCGTGCAAGTGGGCGACTGGGCCCTGGCCATCGGCAATCCGTTTGGATTCCTGCAGGGTAGCGTCACCGCCGGAATCATCAGCGCCAAGGATCGCGGCAACGTGGGCCAGCAGTTTCAACGATTCCTGCAAACCGATGCGGCCATCAATCCCGGAAATTCCGGAGGGCCGCTTGTGAATATGGCCGGGCAGGTGATTGGCATCAACACGGCCATCATTACCGGAGGACACGGAAACGAAGGCGTGGGCTTTGCGCTGCCTTCCAACACCGCCATCGGCGTGTACAACCAAATTATTGCCAACGGCAAAGTGACGCGCGGTTCGATTGGTGTGAGCTTTACGGAAACGCAGGGCAGCAATCCAATTGTGCTGAAGGAACTGGGCGCCTCGTACGGAATTGTATTGCAGCGCGTTGAGCCGGGAAGCCCCGCGGAAAAGGCGGGCTTGAAATCGGGCGATGTGGTGACCAGCGTGAACGGGAAGCCTGTGCATACTGGAAACGATCTTGTGAATCCGATCGCGCAAACGCCGGTGGGCAATTCCGTGCAGGTCACTTATGTTCGCGACAAGAAGGAACACCAAGCCTCCATCACCGTCGCCGACCGCACCAAGCTGTTTCCGGATCGCACGGCCAATGGCGGCGAGAGCGAGAGCGGGCCAACGCCTGTAGAGTTCGGCCTGCGCCTCGAAGACCTCGGCACCGACCGCGCACGCCGCGCCGGCTACGAGAACATGAAGGGCGCGTTGGTCACGGCCGTCGACCCGGCAAGCTTCGCCGAAGATACGGGCTTTGCCCGCGGTGACGTCATCACCGAGGTCAATCACGTGGCGGTAAACTCCGTGGCCGAGTATCGCCGCGCCGTTTCCGGCCTGAAGCCGGGAGAAAATGTTTTGTTCAAAGTCCTGCGGCGATCGGGCAGCGACCAGTTCGACACGGTCTATTTGGCCGGAGTTGTTCCAGCCCCTGAGCAGTAGCTCGGGCTGATTCTGAAACGATGAACAAGCGATGAGCAAACGAAGCTGGCTGATTTTCTTTGGGGCCGCCCTCTTGGTGAGCGCGGCGCCCATTGTGTCCGCTGCGGCCCGTCCGGGCGCGACGCAGAGTTCCTCTACTGCCTCAAAAAAGAAAAAAAAGAAGACCGCTTCCTCAAATACCAAAGTCAAAGCCAAGTCCAAGGGGCAAACAGCCCCCACCCCGGACCGCATCAAGGAAATTCAGTCCGCCCTGCAAAAAGATGGCTCTTACCAGGGCGAGCCCAATGGCAAGTGGGACGCCGCCACCGTGGAAGCAATGAAAAAGTATCAGGATAAGAACGGGTTCAACCCAACAGGGAAGATTGACGCTGGGTCGCTGAATAAACTCGGGTTGGGTTCCGAAACTGCGGGCAAAGGCGCTCCGGTGCCGGCTGCCTCATCTTCGGTGTCGCCCGCCGATCCGCACGCCAAGCAATAACAATTTCTACTTTGTGTCTTACCTGCCGGAATTTTTGCCGCCGACAAGCCTGCTTACGTTGAGGTCAATGCCCCAGGAAAAGGTGTTGAACTCGAAGCTTATGCTGCGCGTATAACCCAAATCCAGGTTCAGATAGGGTTTGGGGCTGTAGGAGATCCCTGCTGTGAAGCCCTGATCGTAGTTGATGGAAGCAGGGCCTGTGGTGATGTGGCTGACTTCAAACACTCGCCCGTGCTGGCCGCCGGAGCCGACGGCTCCATTGAGCACGTCGCGGCTGATAATCGTTTGCGTCCCCCACGGTGCAATATCGTATGCAGAAAGGGTCAGTGTGAGCGAAAGGGGCAGGTCCGCATCCACGCCCGCTTCGCCATGCACTAGATAGCCATACGTTATGAACGGGCGGTGGAAGAATTTTGTGTCCGAAATGCTGTTTGCCGGGCCGCCATCGATGAATGGCGTCAGAAAATCGAAATGGTGCTCGAAGCGGTTGCTCCAGTCGAACGTGGCATGCTTGGTGCTGAAGCCTTTGTTGAAATCACCCGTTGGCAGTGTGCCGGTCAGAACCGTGGCGTAATTGAAGAAAGAGTTGTTCCGCGATGTCCCGAGCGTTACGTAAAAATTGCCGATGCCGTCGCTGATTCTCGCGCCAGTTGTGGAAATTGTGCGGTCCACATAGACGGGAATTCCGCTTCCCACGCTGAAGCGGCGGAAGTTGTAGGTCAGCGAGTTATTGATTTCCATGTCCTGGCCGCTGGAGCCGGTGCTGCCTTCAAAGGATTCGTTCCAGTCGAGAGTATTGTTGACCCTCGCCGTGGGTATGCTGGACCCTTGCGCGGCAGCGGTCGCCGCTACGCCAAAGCACACAACGATCGGGAACAAACATTTGGTGAAGTTTTTGAGATTCATCGGTCGGAAGTACTCTCCAAATGGATTGGCAGGTGCTCGACGGATATTGGCTACCGTCGCCGGGGGAAGGTCACCCGTTCATTCTTCACCTTGTAATCCAATTTATCCGCTTCGATGCTCTCATGTAGTTATATACAGCAATGGATTGCCTAATTCGATACCATTGTGTGAGTCTTGAGATCGACGGTGACCAGGTCGAATCGCGATTGAGCCAGCGTGGAATTGCCGACCTGATGAAAGCCGATCCGCAATTGCTCGGCATCCACAGTAATTCTCAGATAACCATAATTGGTATCGTCATACTTCTCAAGCAGCAAACCGCCGACAGTTACCGCCGGTTTGACCTCGAGATAATCGACCCTTATGCCGTTATTTGGTTCCACCGCGGGATGGCCTTTGCTTCCACGAACCACGCGATTGACGTTGTGACCTCCGTCCCCGCACACCACAAATGGCACGTCGAATTCCTTTGCGCCAAATTTCACTGTCCTAGTGTAGCGCTGGTAGTTATGGGCGTGGGCGGAAAGGAATGCATGTGGATAAACACCCTGCTTCTTGCAAATAGTATCGATTTCGCGGAGCATGTCAGAACTACTACTGTGATTGCCGCCTCTTCCATTGCCTTTTGGCGGCGGAGAATAGCTGAATGGCGGGTGATGCACCGCCACCAGGACTGCCCCCTGGTAGTCTTCGTCCTTGATACGCTTAAGTTGCGCATCCAGGTAGGACAATTGATGGTCTGGTACCGTATTCCAATACCCGCCTTGACTGGAAATGACTCCCGGATCCTCAAGAGAGTTCGAAAATAGCCCGATAATTCGAACGAAAGGGGCGTCTAAAGTGAAGTACACCCCAGGCTGGGTCATTGCCGTGCGATGCAGCGATCTTGCCTCCGGCGTGATGGTCAGGCCAGTCTCGCAAAAATTGCGCGAAAAGATTTCAAGCGGCTCTTGCCCTGGAGGGGTGCCGGGTGTGACGAACGAATCGTGATTGCCGGGAATGGCGAAGATGGGTAAGGGATAATCGCGAAAAGGTTCGTAGAATTGGTCGTAGTAATACTGAGCTTCACCGAAGTCATAGACCACATCGCCGAGATGAAACAGGAAAGCTGGATGGTTTGCCTGATCCGCGGTATGGCAGTCCGCGGCAAGTTGATCGGCTACGCCGATCTCGTTCTTATACTTCCCGGCATTGGACGCGCCCGAATCTCCCAAGGCATGAAAAATAATTTTCTTGGCTGTTTTGATTTGCTTTACAAGCTCTTGGCCGTGCGTCCCGTAAACGTCCGCGAGTTGCACAACATCGCCGTCGGCTATGCGTGATTTGTCGAAACCGACGACATCTTTCTTGAGTAAGTTCTGGATTGCCTTATAAAGCTCCTTGTCGGAGGGGTGCGTAGTGAGAAAACTGCCCGGATCGACTGTTTTGGTCGGCTCATTGAAAACTGGTTCGCGAAACACGGGCTGCGGAATTGAAGTGTCCTTAGGCTTCGCCATTTTACTCTCCTTGCCGAATTTGTGCGCCTTGCGGGGAGGTGGGGATTGCTTCCCACCTGATAATCTTACAATTGGCCCGTTCGGGCGTGGCCTTCGGCAAAATATAGGATTAGATACATGGCCCGGGATTATGGGGGAAGGATATGCTATGAATATGTAATATGTCGATTAAGTTTGTGTTACATACTGTGGATAATGACTATCAAACTGGAATGCGCTCCGGCTTTCGATTCGCCAACCCTGTGGAGGGAGTCAACTATTCGAAATTGGTTATTCGCGTTCGAGGACTGCAATCCGCGCAGATGAGCAGCATTGTTTGAAGACGTCCTGAACACGCGAAATGTGAGATTTACCATGGGGACACACCAAGGCCACACATTCATTGGGCTTGTTTGACGCCCCAGTGGCCCTCTGCTACATTCAAAAGCTACGCGGGAAATTCTCCGCCGCGAAGCTGTTTTCGCGAACTGCCAACCTTCTTTTTTGTAGAAAAGCCTCACATCGACTGCGGGAGGCAACATGACGACCAGCGCCGTTTCCAGAAGCCATAAGAACTTTATTAATGGGGAGTGGGTGGATGCCCGCCGCGGAGGCACGTTCGAGAATCGCAATCCGGCCAACACCGGCGAGTTGCTGGGAATTTTCCCTTCTTCGACGGCGGAAGATGTGAACGATGCGGTGGACGCGGCCAAGGCTGCGTTCAAAAAATGGCGGCTGTTTCCCGCGCCGAGGCGCGCGGAAATTTTGTATCGCACGGCCGAAGCCCTCGTGAAGCGCAAGGAAGAGATGGCCCACGACATGACGCGCGAGATGGGCAAGCCGCTGTCCGAGACGCGCGGCGATGTGCAGGAAGCCATCGACATGACCTATTACATGGCCGGCGAAGGGCGCAGGCTGTTCGGCCAAACCGTTCCCTCGGAGCTGCCCAATAAATTTGCCATGTCGGTGCGCGATCCGCTGGGCGTGGTGGGAATGATTACGCCGTGGAATTTTCCCATGGCCATTCCTTCCTGGAAAATAATGCCCGCGCTGATTTGCGGAAATACGGTGGTCATCAAGCCGGCCGAGGACACGCCGCTCTCCACCTACAATCTGGTGCAAATCCTGATCGAATCGGGCTTGCCCGCCGGAGTTCTGAACATCGTGGCGGGAATGGGGCCGGACGCGGGAGCGCCGCTCGTCGTGAATCCTGGCGTATCGGCGGTGAGCTTCACGGGATCGACGGAAACGGGGCGCATTGTGAGCCAGGCCTGCGCGCCCACCTTTAAACCATGCCATCTCGAAATGGGCGGCAAGAACATCATGATCGTGATGGACGATGCCAACCTGGAGCTTGCCGTGGAAGGCGCGGTGTGGGGCGGCTTCGGAACCAGCGGGCAGCGCTGCACGGCGGCCAGCCGCGTTGCGGTGCACACAAAAATTTACCGGGAATTTCTCAATCTCTTTGCGGAGCGGACCCGCGCGCTCAAATTGGGCGACGGGCTGGACGCCAAAACGGATGTCGGGCCGGTGGTGAACGAGACGCAATTGTTCACCGTGATGAAGTACGTGGAGATCGGAAAAAGCGAGGGCGCGCGCCTGGTGGCCGGCGGACACCGCGCCGAGTCCGGCGATTTGGCGCGAGGATGGTTCCACGAGCCCACCATTTTTGCGGATGTGGACGCCAAGATGACCATCGCGCAGGAGGAAATCTTTGGCCCGGTGGTGGCCATGATTCCATTTTCCTCGATGGACGGAGCCATTGAGATCGCCAACAACGTGAAGTACGGGCTCTCCGCTTCCATCTACACGCGCAACGTGAATCAGGCCTACCGGGCGATGCGAGATCTGGAAACTGGAATCGTCTACGTGAACGCGCCAACTATTGGAGCGGAAATTCAGCTTCCCTTTGGTGGAACGAAAGGGACGGGCAACGGCCATCGCGAAGCCGGAACCGCCGCCATCGATTTTTATTCGGAATGGAAAACGCTGTATGTGGATTATTCGGACAGGCTGCAGCGCGCGCAGATCGATACGGCCTAAGCTTTTTGTAGCGCGGGCTTCAGCCTGCGGGGGTTAGTCCCTGCAAGGCCTAAAACCCGCAGGCTGAAGCCCGCGCTACGCAAACCCACTCCACTAAAACGCCACTCTGGAGATTAACGCTTCTTCTTCCGCTTCAGCCCTTTTTCGGTGTACATGCTGTTGTCGGCATGTTCGATGACGTCGCTGATGCTTTCTCCAGGCTGCCACTGAGCCAGGCCGATGGACGCGGTCACGCAGACTTTTACTTCCCCGGCGCCTCCGGTTTGAATCTTATATTCGCCGAACATCCATTTTTTGGTGCGGTCAAGTTGCTGGTTGGCTCCCAGAAGATCGCAATCCAGAACGATGATGAATTCGTCGCCGCCCCAGCGGCCGACCGTGTCGTGCCCGCGCGAATTTGTGCGCAATTCCGTGGCAAACTGTCTCAGAAGGTTGTCTCCGGCCAGGTGCCCGTAGGTGTCGTTCACTTCCTTAAACTTGTCGAGGTCGAGAATGGCCACGCAAAAGGGCTGCGCCTTGGCGATGCGCATTTCGATTCGCTCCTCGACATTTCTGCGGTTGGATAATCCGGTCATCTCATCGCGGATCACCAATTCCTCGGCGGCCTTCAGCTTGGTTTCGTAGTCTGAGACTTCCGACTTCAATTGATTGAGCAGGGAGTTGCTGTCCTGCGTCATGCGGTCCACATAGGTTTTTAGTTCGGAGGCCCCTGCGACAAGCGACGATCGGATCTGAGTTAAGTCTTCCAGGTCGGCAATGCCATGCAGGCGGGTGGTGAAATCGCTTAACTGGGTGGCGTACTGGTTGTCCCGATCGCCAATGGATTGCGCGGTGCGTGCCAAAGCAAGCAGTAGCTCTTTGACGTCGTGGGCCTTAGCCTTGAGGTATTCGGAGCTGCTTTCTCCCCATTCTTCCAGCTGCTCTTCAACTTTTTCTTCCGTCTCCCGAATCGACGCGGGCGTCACGGTCTTTGAGATGCCCCGCTCAAGCTCCGCCAGCCGCTTCTGCAAATCCCTGCCCACAGGTGGACAGGCTTGAACTCCGCTTGTTCCCATGGCCAGCAGCACTGCGCGATAGGATGCCAGCGCCGCCTCGATCAAGTCTCCCGGTTTCACTTCCGCTTCAGCTGGGGCTAGTTTTTCAGGGTCCATGTCCAAATATTTCTTCAGTGAAATCAAGGCGGAACGCTCCTGTGTAGGGACCGGGTCCCATTTTCGAAATTGGGCGGGTGTCAGGGCGACAATTCCGCGCCAAGATAGGGTGCTCCCTGATGCCTATCGGCATTCCCTCATTAGACTTGAGCGGGATTATTCATTTTTAGTGGCCCATTCAAGGGAGCGCGGTATCCCCTTGAGGGTAGGACACGTAGCGGCCGCCTTCAGGCGGGCCTGTGCGTAACTCCAGAATGCCCGCCTGAAGGCCGCCGCTACTGAATCCAGATTCTCGTGTCTGGCACATGCCCGGCTCACACGATTTGACGATGGCCTCTGCAACGCATAAAATCATTGCAGGACCGAAAGTTTTTGTGAGTCGTGTACCCAATGTCTGACGCAGCCCCAAATAACGAACGCAACCGGCAGATTCTCTCAGCCATCGTCCGCGCCTATATTGAAACGGGAGAGCCCGTTTCTTCGCGCTCCATTTCGCGCCGGCATGTGGAATCGCTGAGCTCGGCGACCATTCGCAATGTGATGTCGGACCTGGAAGACGAAGGCTTTCTGTTTCAACCGCATACCTCGGCGGGCCGGGTTCCCACGGCCACGGCGTACCGTTTCTTCGCCCAGCAGATTGTTGCCAGGGCCACGCTCAGTCCCGAAGACGAGGAAATGATTCGCGGCGAGTTTGCGGGCGCGTCCTCGGGCGAGGAAATCGCCGAGCGCGCCGGGCATGTGCTCGCGGAAATTTCCAAGGGTCTGGGAATTGTGGTTTCTCCTCCCATCTCGAAAACTGTTTTGGAGCACATCCGATTTGTTTTGCTGCCGGATGGGCGCATCGTGGTGGTGCTGGTTTCCACGGGCGGCAATACGCGGGACAAAGTGATTCGCCCCGAGAAAATATTCAGCCAGCAGGATCTGGACTACACCGCGGAGTACTTGAACCGCCACTACACTGGATTTTTGCTGGAAGCCATTCGCGCGGACCTGTTGAACCGGCTGGCAAAGGAAGAGGAGCAATACGCGCTGCTTGCGCGAAACGCTCTGGTGCTGTGCGATCCGGCCATGCTGGGGCAGGGCTCGGCGCAGCGCGTATACATTGAGGGCGCGGCGCAGATGGCGGCCGCTCCGGAATTCACCGATCAATCGCAGTTGCGCGATGTGCTCTCGGCCATCGAGGAAAAGCACAGGATCATCGCGCTCTTGGCGAATTGCATCGACACGCCGGACCCGGTGCACGTGCAAATCGGCGTTAAGGGGATGGACCGCGCCGGTGAGCATCTGGCATTGATCAGCGCGCCTTACTCGTTTCAGGATCAGTCGCAGGGAACCGTGGGCGTCCTTGGCCCCATGCGCATGCAATATGAGCGGGCCATCACGGCCGTGGCATTTGTTGCGCGCGCATTCAGCGAGACATTGGATCGCGATCGGAGTTAGCAACGTGGCGGAAGCAAAACGTGAAGAGGATAAAGTAGTTTCGATCGACGGCAGTCCCGTCAATCGCGAGCAGGATTCGTCGCAACCTTCGGACGATCCCGCTTCTGGGGATCCTCCGGCAGCCGGCGAAGCTTCGCTGGCCGCGGAGTTCCAGAAGCTCAAGGCGGAGAAGGACGAGCTGCTGCAAACCATGGTCCGCCGCCAGGCCGACTTCGAAAATTTTCGCAAGAGGACCGAGCGCGACCGGCATGAAGAGGCTCGCCGAGGCGTGGAGCGGCTGATCCTCGATCTGATTCCCGTCCTGGATGCCTTCGACCGCGGGCTGCATGCGCACGAGGATCCGGCGTTCGAGGAATATCGCAAGGGGATCACGCTCATCCGCAAGCAGCTGTGGGATGCCATTGCCAAGCACGGCGTGCAACCCATCGAGGCGGCGGGAAAAATGTTTGACCCGCACATGCACCAGGCCATCGAGCGGCTGGAATCCGATGAGTATCCCGACGGCTTTGTGGTCTCCGTGTTTCAGGATGGCTATCTGTTTCACGGGCGCGTTTTGCGTCCGGCGATTGTGCGAGTGGCCGTGCACCCCGCGCAAAACGAAAATTCCACCACGAATGAAAATTAGGCCGACCAGCCGATGAGCGAAAAACGCGATTGTTACGATGTCCTGGGAGTTGCCCGCAGCGCCAGCGCGGATGAAGTGAAGTCCGCTTATCGCAAGGCGGCGTTGAAGTGGCACCCCGACCGCAATCCGCATTCCAAGCAGGAAGCCGAAGAAAAATTCCGCGAGGCCACGGAATCGTATTCGATTCTCTCCGATCCCCAGAAGCGCGCCGCTTACGATCGTTATGGATTCGCGGGGCTCTCCCGCGGAGGTTTCGATGGCGGCGTCAATCAAACCATCATTGACGAATTTCAGGATATTTTCGGAGACTTCTTCGGTTTCGAGGATATTTTTGGCGGCCGCCGGGGCCGCAGCCGCTCGCAGCGCGGCGCCGATCTGCGTTACGATATGAAGTTGAGTTTCGAGGAAGCCGCCTCCGGAGTGAACACCAAGATTCGCATTCCGCGCCTGGAATTTTGCGAAGTCTGCAACGGCACGGGAGCCAAGGCCGGCACGGGCGTGACTGCATGCGTGACCTGCGGCGGACGCGGACAGGTTCACTACCAGCAGGGATTTTTCACTATTTCGCGCACCTGCCCGGATTGCCACGGCGCGGGGCAAATCGTGCGGGAATCCTGCCCCGATTGCAAAGGAAAGGGCCGCATCGAGCGCAGCCGCACTATCGATCTTCGAATTCCGCCGGGCGTCGATTCCAACACGCGCCTGCGCATTCCCGGCGAAGGCGAGCCCGGAGGCAACAGCGGCCCTGCCGGCGATTTGTACGTTGTGCTGGACGTGAAGCCGCACCCGTATTTCGAAAGAAGGGACGCGGACCTATATTGCACAGTTCCCATTTCCATCGTGCAGGCGGCGCTGGGAACCCAAATTGTGGTGCCCGGGATCAGCGGCGAAGAGACCGTGAAAATTCCCGAAGGCACGCAGACGGGCGAAATCATTCGCCTAAAAGGGAAAGGCATGCCCGATCCGCACGGCGGCGGCAAGGGCGATCTGTACGTGAACATCCACGTAGAGGTTCCCACCAAGCTGACGCGCGATCAGCGCCGCCTGTTCGAGCAGCTCGGAGCCACATTGCCGGTGGAAAATCGCCCCGCGCATCGCGATTCCTCACTCTTTGAAAAAGTAAAAGATATTTTCGGATAAACGATCCAGCAAGTCTCCGTGCCCCTCCTCTTTTCTCTGTGTCCTCTGTGTTAAGGTTTTTGCAGGCCGCCAAAACTTCAAAAGCTCAACACAGAGGACACAGAGCAAAGAGGAGAACACGGAGAGGCATTCGCCGGCACAATGCCGATTGCACGTTACCTCAGCTTACTTAACTCCCAGCGCGTTCATAAATACATCGCGAAATCTCAAGGGGTCGGCATCGATCGCCACTTGAACGTTGGGGCGGCCCTTTTTGACCTCCACGGTCCTGCCCACTTCTTCCGGCTTGTCGCTGATTTCGATGGCCAGCGGGCGGAACGTCACGACCGCCGGATTGGCCAGCACGGTGGCCGCCAGCGGATCTTTGGCAAAGTAGAATCCCTGGCGAATTTGTTCGCGTACCATGTCCAGCGCCTGCGCAACAAAATTTGCCAGCGGCGCGCCTGCGCGCGACTCGATCTGCTCAAGGAGTGCCATGTCGATGGGAACGCGCTGCGTGGCGTCCAGAGGCACCAGTCGAATGGGCGCGCCGGATGTGAAAACTATTTTCGCCGCGACTGGATCGATAAACATATTCCATTCGGCTGCCACGTTGCTCGTCTTGAAAAATCCGCCGTCTCCCAAATTTCCGGATACGCCGATGGCCCCACCCAAAATAACGAGTTGGCGGCCTGTGTGCGCCACTCGCGGCGTGCGCGAAAAAACTTCGCCTAGATTGGTGAGGGGGCCGAGCGCAAGCACCTGCACCGGATGAACGGCGTCCGAGAGACGCTTGAGCAAATAGTCCGCCGCGCTGCGTGAATCGACGGAGCGCGCGGGCGGCGGAAGATAAATTCCGGGGAGTTCGTCGGAATCGCGGCGCCACTCGGCCGGAAATTCGTGGCTTCCGGAGAGCGGGCTTTCCCTGCCGAGAAAGACGGGAACGTCGTCCCGGCCCGCGAGCGCGAGAAGGCGAAGCACATTTCTTCCTCCCGCTGGAACATGCGCCATGCCATTCTCAATGGTGATGGCTTCCACATGAATATCGGGTCGCGATAAGAGAAAAGCGATGGCCATCAGGTCGTCCGCGCCGGCATCGCTGTCAATAATCACGGAACGGCGGACGGGCGAGGGGCGCGGCGCTGTTTGCGCCGCCATCCGCGCGGGGACAATGAGCGCGGGCATTGCCACGAGAAAAACGCAAAGGGCCAAGAATGAAAGGGCGCGGCGCGGCTGAGCGCGAAATGGCATCGGATTGATATAACATAGAGAAACATGCGAAGGCGATTCTTTGTGGATGAGTTTGAGGCGGGATCGGCAATCTTGCGTGGCGAGGCGGCTCATCACCTGGGGCGCGTGCTGCGCGCGGAAGCCGGCCAGCTCTACGAGCTGAGCGACGGGCAGCGCTTGTGGCTTGCGCGCACGGAAAACGTGGGGCGTGACGAAGTCCAATTCACGCTGGTCGAGCAACTGCCCACTGTGGTTGTCCCCGTGCAGATCGAGTTGCTGCTGGCCATCGTGAAATTTGACCGCTTCGAGTGGGCCCTGGAAAAAGCCACCGAACTTGGCGTGGAGGATGTTGTGCCGCTGGCCGCGGACCGAAGCGAAAAAGGACTGATCGCGGCGGCCGGGAAGCGCGCTGACCGCTGGAAGAGAATTCTGGCGGAGTCGGCGCAGCAGGCGCGGCGTTTGCGCGTCCCGTCGTTGGGAGAAGCGGCCAAGCCGCGCGATGCCTTTCGCGCAACGGCCGCGACGCTAAAAGTATTGCTCTCCGAGCGAGCCGGCGCGAGGCCCTTGCGCGAAGTTCTGGAGCCCGTTGCCACGGCACGCCGGGAAGGCGAAGCCGCGCGCGTGGCGCTGGCCATCGGCCCCGAAGGCGGATGGACCGACGCGGAATTTTCGTGCGCGAGCGATTGCGGATTCGTGGAGGTCGCGCTTGGAGCAAATATTCTGCGCACGGAGACGGCTGTGTGCGCTGCGCTGGCCGCGGTGCAGTACGCGTTTGGAGCGTTCAGGCCATAGCGAGGCGGAGATATACAGAAGCGTGGGTGGATTTTTGTGGCATAGGCTTTAGTGGCATAGCCTTCAGCCTGTGGATTTTTGTCCTTGCAAGGCCTAAACCCCACAGGCTGAAGCCTATGCCACAAAAAACGTGGCCCTGATCGATTAGTTTGTCCAGCAAAAATACGGGGATTGTGGAGAGCAAGATGATGCAGGAATCACCCGCGGAATGGAACGCCAACCTATATAACGCCAAGCATGATTTCGTCTGGAAGTATGGGGCCGATGTGGTTGCGCTGCTGAATCCGCAAGCAGGCGAGCGCATCCTCGATTTGGGATGCGGCACGGGCCATTTGACGGCGCAGATCGCCGAATCCGGCGCGCAGGTCCTGGGCGTGGACCGATCCGCCGAGATGGTGGCCGCGGCGCGAGTGGCATATCCAAATTTAAAATTTGAGATTTCAGATGCTCGGCAACTTCCATACTGCGATGAGTTTGACGCCGTGTTTTCCAATGCCACGCTTCACTGGATTCATGAGCCTGAACTTGTGCTGCAAGGAATCTGCAGAGCACTGCGCCCGGGTGGAAGATTCGTCGCGGAGCTTGGCGGGAAGAAAAACATACGCGCCATGCAGGATGCCTTTGACCACGCGCTGGTGGAACTGGGCGCGGCCAAGCCCGGCGAAGTGCAGCCGTGGTATTACCCCAGCGTGAGCGAATACTCGATGCTGGCGGAGAAGAACGGATTCGAAGTGCGCTTCATCACGCTGTTTGACCGGCCCACGGCCCTCGCGGATGGCGCCTCCGGAATGCGAAACTGGATCGTCATGTTTGGCGCGGACTATCTGGCCAAGGCCGGGGAATCCAAGCGCGAGGAATTTCTTGGCCGGGTGGAAGAGTTACTTCGCCCAAAATTATTTCGCGATGGGCAATGGTGGGCGGACTACCGCAGGCTGCGCCTGGTGGCGGTTCGAGAAAAATAAGGCCGGGCGCATGGCGCACTGAAGGACTACGGATCGAGGCCGCAGTAGGTCATCTTCCGCCGGCACAGTGGCGCGCAAACGGAGAGCATGGTATAAATTTAGTTGATCACAAGTAGGGACATGGAGCCGAACGCCGAAATTAGCACACCTGTCGCGCCCGGAGCGGCGCAACCGCTGCGGCGCGAGCTTCGAAGTTGGGGCCGCGATCTCGTCATTGCCCTCAGCCTCGCTGTCGTCATTATCATTTTTTTCTATCAACCCGTGAAAGTCGAAGGCACCAGCATGACTCCCCTGATCTCGGATCAGGAGCGAATTTTTATCAACAAGTTTGTCTACCGCTTTGAGCCGATTGAGCGCGGCGATGTGGTCGTTTTCTGGTATCCTCTTGACCGCTCCAAGTCGTTCATCAAGCGTGTGGTGGGATTGCCTCGGGACATGGTCGAGATTCGCGGCGGGCAGGTTTTTCTGAACGGCAAACTTTTGCCGGAGCCGTACATCCCGCCGGAGTCGGACGATTACGGGACGTATGCGCCCACGCAGGTTCCGGCGGGCGAATATTTTGTGATGGGAGATCACCGCGCCAGCTCGAATGACTCACGGATTTTCGGGACGGTGCCGCGAAGGTTTATCTACGGCAAGGCTGTGTTCGCATACTGGCCGGCGGATCACTTCGGTTCGATCCCGGTTTTTGCGGAATCCTTGAAATAACCCGCCTTCGCCCAAGATCGGCTACGGCGGGCCAGCCCGCTGAAGTCAAAGTTGGGCAAAGGCAGGCCTGCCCGCCGCAGCCGATCTTTGGCACAGGCGGACACGGTGCAAGACTCATCTGAAGATAAGGTTTGGACGCGCGCCACAGCGAATTGGCAAGGGCGCGGGCAAAGAGAGGGTCCACTGTCGGAATCGGAAGCACGGAAGGCAATTCTTGCGCTCGAAGACGGGCGAATATTTACAGGGCGCGCCGCGGGAGCAACCACCCGCCGGGGCGGCGAAGTCGTTTTCAATACCAGCCTCACTGGATATCAGGAAGTCTTCACCGACCCGAGCTACGCGGGGCAGATCGTCTGCCTGACCTATCCCCACATTGGAAACGTCGGGACCAACGCAGAGGATGAGGAGTCTTCCAAGCCGCACATCGAATCGCTGATCGTGCGCGAATTTTCGGCGGTGGCCTCCAACTGGCGCTCCGGAGAAACCGCGCAGAACTATCTGGTGCGGAACAATATTCCAGTTCTGTGGGATGTGGATACGCGCGCGCTGGTTCTGCACATTCGGAAACTGGGCGCGCTGCGCGGAGTGCTCTCCACGGATGGCACCCCCGCCGAGCAGCTTCTGGCGGAAGCACGGGCCTTGCCCTCGATGGCCGGCCTGGAACTGGCCAGCCGCGTTAGCTGCGACAAACAATATGGATGGGACAAGAGCTCCATCGAATTGGCGATTCCGGCCGCGCGCGCAGGAAATGGCGAGCCGCAACCCGGCGCGGACGAGCCGAAATTTCGCGTGGTGGCCTACGACTTTGGCATCAAGCAAAATATTCTGCGCCTGCTGGTCGATCACCACTGCGAAGTGATGGTGGTCCCGGCAAAAACTTCGGCGGAAGATGCGCTGGCGCTGAAACCCGACGGCGTGTTTCTCTCCAATGGCCCGGGCGATCCCGAGCCAGCCACCTACGCAATTGAAACGATTCGTAACTTGCTCGGGCGCGTGCCAGTTTTCGGGATTTGCCTGGGGCACCAGCTTTGCGGCCTGGCGCTGGGCGGCAAAACATTCAAGTTGCGCTTCGGCCATCACGGGTCCAATCATCCGGTAAAAAATCTGCTCACCGGGCAGGTGGAGATCACCGCGCAGAATCACGGATTTTGCGTGGACCCCGATTCGCTGCCTGCCAGCGACGTGGAAGTCACGCACCTGAATTTGAACGACCACACCAACGAAGGATTGCGGCACCGCTCCTTGCCGCTCTATTCCGTGCAGTATCATCCCGAGGCATCGCCCGGGCCGCACGATTCGCACTACCTATTCACTCAATTCACGGACACCATGAAAAACTGGAAATCATCCGGCGCAATGCGGCGCGGACAGGCAAAGGCCTAACCGCACATGCCCAAGCGCACAGACATCAAGAAGATAATGATCATCGGTTCCGGCCCGATCATAATCGGGCAGGCCTGCGAATTCGACTATTCGGGCACGCAAGCCTGCAAGGCTCTGCGCAAGGAAGGATATGAAGTGGTCCTGGTGAATTCCAACCCGGCGACCATCATGACCGATCCCGAAATTGCCGACCGCACCTACATCGAGCCACTCACCAAGGAATATCTGGAAAAAATTATTTCCGTGGAAAGGCCGCAGGCGCTTCTGCCCACCGTGGGCGGACAAACCGCGCTGAATCTTGCCGTGGAACTGGCCGAGGGCGGCGTCCTGGAAAAATACAATGTGGAATTGATTGGCGCATCGCTGCGCGCCATCAAAGTTGCCGAAGACAGGCTGCTGTTCAAGGACGCCATTCGCAAGGTGGGACTGGACGTTCCAGCCTCGGCGCTGATCAACAACGTGCAGGACGGCCTGAAGCTGGCCGACCAACTCGGCTATCCCGTTGTGATCCGCCCGTCGTTCACCATGGGCGGCACGGGCGGCTCCATCGCTTACAACCGCGAGGAATTTTCGGAAGCCATGGCGCACGCGCTGGACGCAAGCCCCGTGCATGAGGCGCTGGTCGAGGAATCCGTGCTGGGATGGAAAGAGTTTGAGCTGGAAGTGATGCGCGATCATCGCGACAACTTCGTAGTCATCTGCTCGATTGAAAATTTCGATCCCATGGGCGTGCATACCGGCGATTCCATCACGGTGGCTCCCGCGCAGACGCTGACCGACAAGGAATATCAGCGCATGAGGGACGCCGCGGCGGTAATCATTCGCGAAGTAGGCGTGGAAACTGGCGGATCGAACATCCAGTTCGCGTTGGATCCCGCGACAGGCCGCATGATTGTGATTGAGATGAATCCGCGCGTGTCGCGCAGCTCGGCGCTGGCCTCCAAGGCCACCGGCTTTCCGATCGCCAAAATCGCGGCGCTCTTGGCCGTGGGAATGACGCTGGACGAAATCCCCAACGACATCACCAAGAAGACGCCCTCGTGCTTCGAGCCCACCATCGACTATGTCGTCGCCAAAATTCCCAAGTGGCAGTTCGAGAAATTCGCTGGGGCGGACTCTACGCTTGGCACGCAGATGAAATCCGTCGGCGAAGTCATGGCCATCGGACGCACCTTCAAGGAAGCGCTGCAAAAGGGAATTCGTTCGCTGGAGCCGAGTTCGCCGTGGCGCGCTCCGGCCGATACGCCGGTGTCTCTCTTACGCGAGAAAATCGCCACACCGCGCCCGGATCGCATTCACTGGCTGTTTGTTGCTCTTGAGCGGGGCATCTCTGCGAAAGAAGCCATCGAGCTGACCAAGATCGATCCGTGGTTCATCGAACAAATTGCTGGAAATTATCGCCGTCAATAAGAGGCTGGCTTCGGTCACGGTGGAAACCGTTCCCGAGGAGTTGCTGCGCGAAGGAAAACGCATCGGCACGAGCGACGAGCAGCTGGCTCAAATGTGGAAGACCACTCCCGCGGCTGTGCGGCATCGCCGCGCCAAGGCGCATATTTCGCCGGTGTTCAAGCGCGTCGATACTTGCGCCGCGGAGTTTGAGTCCTTCACACCATACATGTACTCGACCTACGAGGATGAGGACGAATCGCAGCCTACCGATCGCCCAAAGATCGCCATTCTGGGCAGCGGCCCCAACCGTATCGGGCAGGGAATCGAATTCGACTATTGCTGCTGCCACGCGTCCTTCGCGCTGCGCGAAGACGGCTACGAAACCATCATGATCAATTGCAATCCGGAGACGGTTTCCACCGACTACGACACTTCGGACCGCCTCTACTTCGAGCCGCTCACGCTGGAGGACGTTCTCTCCGTCGTCGATCGCGAAAAGCCGCAGGGCGTGATCGTGCAATTCGGCGGGCAGACTCCGCTCAATCTGGCGCTGGAATTGAAGCGCAATGGCGTGCCCATCATCGGCACGGCGCCTGAATCGATTGACCTGGCGGAGGACCGCCGTCGATTTGGAAAGCTGCTCGATGAATTGAAAATTCCGCAGCCCAAGAACGGCACCGCTCTTGTGCCTGAGGAAGCGGCGCGCGTGGCCAGCGAAATCGGTTTCCCCGTGCTGGTTCGGCCGAGCTACGTGCTGGGCGGACGCGCCATGGTCATCGCTTACGATTTGAATACGGTGCAGGAATACGTGGCCCAGGCAGCGCTGATGGGCCCCGCGAAACCGGTGCTGATCGATCAGTTCCTGGAAGAGGCCACGGAAGTGGACGTGGACGCGCTGGCCGACGGCGAGGACGTAGTTATCGGCGGCGTGATGCAGCATATCGAAGAGGCTGGCGTGCATTCGGGAGATTCTTCCTGCGTGTTGCCTCCTGTAAGCCTCTCGCCCGCGGTGCTGGCAAAAATCCGCGACTACACCAATCGCCTGGCCAAGGCTCTGCAAGTCGTGGGCCTGATGAACGTGCAATACGCAATTCAGCGTGACACGGTTTACGTTTTGGAAGTGAATCCGCGCGCATCGCGCACCGTGCCATTTGTCAGCAAGGCCACCGGCGTGCCCCTGGCTAAGGTTGCCGCAAGGCTGATGGCCGGCCGCAAGCTTCGCGAGATGAATCTTCCCGTAGTCATCACGGATGGCGTGGCGGAGATCGCGGTGCGCGATTATTACTCCGTAAAGTCTCCCGTATTTCCGTTCAATAAATTTCGAGGTGTGGACACCATTCTCGGTCCGGAAATGCGCTCGACGGGCGAAGTAATGGGCGTGGCCAAGGATTACGGACAGGCGTTTGCCAAGGCGCAGCTGGCCGCGGGCCAGCGCCTGCCGCGCAAAGGGTCCATCTTTTTGAGCGTGAGCGATCACGACAAGCGCCACTGCGGCCCACTGGCCAAGGAATTGCACGCCCTGGGCTTCCGCCTGATCGCCACGCGCGGCACGGCTGCGGCGCTGGAAGCCGCCGGTGTTCACGCGGAGCCTGTCTACAAAGTGAACGAAGGCCGCCCCAATATCGTGGACCTCGTCAAAACCGGAAAAGTGGATATGATCATCAACACGCCGCTCGGCCGCGAATCGTTTTACGACGAGAAATCCATTCGGCGCGCGGCCATTCGCTACAACATTCCGTGCATCACCACTTTGTCCGCCGCCAATGCCGCCGCGCGCGGTATTCGCGCCCTGGTCGAGCAAAAACTGGAAGTTGCACCGCTGCAATCGCTTCATTCCAAGAAAGCGGCCGCGCCGCAATTGCCTTCCGGCAATGATTGAGGACCGGACAATTTTTTCACCTGCACGGAAGATTCACCGCGGCGCGAGGAGAAATATAGTTGGCTGAGCAGGCCACAGCTCAAAGGCATCATTCCGGCGCTCACCACTCCCTTTGAATCTCACGGGGCCGTGGCATTGGGGCGCCTGCGCGAGAATGTGGGAACCTATAACCGGACGGGCCTGTCCGGCTATTTGGCCGTCGGCTCCACCGGCGAGTCGGTGCTGCTGGACCGCGCGGAATTTGAGCGCGTTCTCTCCACGGTGCGCGAAGCGGCCGCGCCGGGACGGATTTTGATAGCCGGGACGGGCGTCGAGTCCACCGCCGAAACCATTTCCCGCACGGAAGTCGCGGCAAAGCTGGGATACGATTACGCTCTAGTTTGCCCGCCATGCTTTTTCAAGCCGGCCATGAGTTCTCAGGTTCTGGTGGAGCATTACCGGCGCGTGGCGGATGCTTCGCGGATTCCCGTTTTGCTGTATTCCGTGCCCCAATACACGGGCGTGGCCATTGAAGTGGATGTTGCGGCTCGCCTCTCCGAGCATCCCAACATTACCGGGATGAAGGACAGTTCCGGAAATGTGGACCGCGTCGGCGCGATTCTGGCGGCGGTGCCCGAAACATTCGAGCTGATGACCGGAGCGTCCAGCACCGTTTATGCATCCATGACCGTGGGCGCAAGAGGCGCGATCCTGGCGCTGGCGGATTTTCTGCCGGAACTTTGCGTCGCGCTCTATGATGCGATTGTTGCCGGGGACGCCTTGAAATCCCTGGAAATTCAGCGCCGCCTCATTTTGCCGACTCAGCGAATCGTTGGCGCCATGGGAATTTCCGGCGTGAAATATGCCATGGACCGGCGCGGATATTATGGCGGGCCGGTGCGCGGGCCTCTGTTGCCCCTGAGCGAAGCGCACAAGAAGGAAGTCGAAACACTGATGGCGTCGCTAGAACCGTCGGCAACTACAGCTTGAATCCGAACGGCCTCCAGGTCATCCAATAATGAGTTTTGCGGTTGAACCAAATAATGAACGAAATGGGAATGCTGCGCGGACACAAGGATGGAACGCCTGATGGAGTGTAGTTGCATCTCACCGGCCGATTTGCCAGGAACCACGCGCCTCTATTCCACCTATCTTTCCGATTTTGCCCGCGTCTCCCAGTTCTACCGCCATCCCCCGAATGCATCCGGAATCGACCAGGCCACGCGTGAAGTGCGCATCGAGGACTCCGTTCGCCGCGCCGTTGTGGACGTTCTGAGGAATCAAAACCAAGCTTTTGGCGGGGACGCTGCCACCACGCGAAATCTGGACCGCCTGCGCGATGGCGCGGTCGCGGTAGTGACCGGGCAGCAGGTCGGATTATTTGGCGGCCCGGCGTACAGCGTGTACAAGGCGCTCACGGCCGTTCACGTGGCGCACCAATTGACTGAACGCGGCGTGAATGCCGTCCCCGTTTTTTGGCTGGCCACCGAGGACCACGACTTCGCAGAAGTGAACCACTGCTTTTTTCCCAAGCGCGGCAGCTTGGAGCGTTTGGAAATTCCTGCAACAGGGCTGTCAGAAAGGCGCGTCGGCGATATCCGCCTGGGCGATGAGGTTCGTGGACTTTCTTCGCAGGTGAACGCGCTCCTCGAAGGAGCGTTTGCCGAGGAAGTCGGCAAGTGGGTCGCGGAATGTTATGCGCCCGAAGAGTCCTTTGGCACTTCCTACGCAAAATTGATGACGCGCATTTTTGCCGGGCGCGGCCTGATCTTTCTCGACCAAATGTCGCCCGAGTTGCACCGCTTGGCTTTGCCTGCCATGCATCGCGCGGTGAAGGAACACCAGGCGCTGTCCTCTGAGCTGGTGGCGCGATCCGCGGCGCTGGAAAAAGCCGGGTTCCACGCGCAGGTGAAAGTCACTGAGCAAAGCACGCTGCTGTTCCGCGTGGTCGATGGGCAGCGCATAGCTCTGCGCGCCGCGAATGGCGGGCTTGCGGCGGGGAACAAGACCGAATCCGTCGAGGAAACGCTACACGCCCTGGAAGAGCGCCCCGAGGATTTCAGCCCCAGCGCGCTGCTGCGCCCCGTAATTCAAGATACGCTGCTGCCAACGGTGGCCTACATTGCGGGCGCCGCCGAAGTGGCTTACTACGCGCAAACTTCGCTGGTTTACGAAAAGCTGCTGGGCAGGGCGCCCGCGATTTTGCCGCGCGCCGGCTTTACGCTGGTCCCGGCGAACGTTTGCAATTTGCTAAAGAAATACAATCTGGATGCCCGGGAAATTCTTCAGGGACGCCACAAACTTCGCGCGCGACTGGAGGCCGAAGCGCTTCCGCAGGCTCTCACCGCGCGATTCGATGATGGCGAACAGGCAATCAAGTCGCTCATCGAAGTCCTGCGCGAACCGCTCGGCAAGCTGGATCAGACGCTGCTGGGGGCGCTGGACACGGCCTCCGAGAAAATGCTCTACCAGTTCAACGGCCTGCGCGCAAAAGCCGGCCGCGCCGAGGGCTTTCGCACCGGCGTCCTCAACACGCACGAAAACGAAATTGCCTCCTCGATTTTTCCCAACAACGCGCTGCAGGAGCGCTCCTTCGGCCTGCTTACTTTTTTGGCCGCGGAAGGCTCGCAGCTACTGGACGAGCTAGACCGCCACATCAATGCCGGCAGTGGAGAGCACTGCTTCCTGTTTCTGCAGCCAGCGGGGAAGTAGCATTTAGTAGCGCGGGCTTCAGCCTGCGGATTTTAGTCCTTGCAAGGACCAACCCCCGCAGGCTGAACAGGCTGCGGAAAAAGTAATGTTTGTCATCCCCAGCGAAGCGAGGGATCTGGTTTTCTCCCCGGCTTCCAAAAAACAACAGATTCCTCGGGCAAACCCCGCCCTTCGGAATGACGCAGTGAGAGTTTTTCCGCAGCCTGTGAAGCCCGCGCTACTTACCCCATGTATTTTTCGCTCCGGTGCCACTAGAATGCCTTCCGGAAATGTATTGCCATCGCTTTCGGCGTGGTAAGATTTTCAGTCGTTGGCCATTATTCAAGCTCATGAGCGGAGGATTTTCTGATGAAGCTTACTCCTGGAAAACGCAAGGGACTCGATGCGGTATCGGACAAGCGCGGCGTGATTGCCGCTGCCGCCATGGATCAGCGCGGCTCGCTGATGAGCGCGATCGCCAAGGATAAAGGCATCGATAAGAAAGCAGTCACCAAGGAAATGATGGCGGAATTCAAGGAAGCGGTGACGCGCGTTTTGACGCCGCACGCCACGGCCATCCTGCTCGATCCCGAATACGGCCTCTCGGCGGCCAAGCAGCGCTCCAAGAACGCCGGCCTGCTGCTGGCCTACGAAAACAGCGGCTACGACAACACGCAGCCCGGACGCCTGCCCGATTTGCTGGACCACTATTCCGTGCGCCGCCTGGTGGCCGAGGGCGCCGACTGCATCAAGATTCTGCTGTACTACACGCCGGTCGATTCCGAAAAAATTAACGATGTGAAGCACGCCTGGGTCGAGCGCATCGGCGCGGAATGCGTAGCCGCCGACGTTCCGTTTTTCCTGGAATTTGTGACCTATGAAGAGGGCGTGGACGAAAAGGGTTTGGAGTTCGCGAAGAAAAAGCCGGAATACGTAACGCGCAGTATGGAAGAATTCAGCAAGCCGCAGTACGCGGTGGACGTGCTGAAGGTCGAAGTGCCTATTAACATGGCATTCGTCAAGGGAGCGCGCTCCTGCAAGGGCGATGCCGCCTACACGCGCGAGGAAGCCAAGGAACATTTCCGCAAGTCCGCCGCTGCCGCAAAAAAGCCGTTCATCTATCTCTCGGCCGGCGTGAGCAACGATACGTTCTCCGAAACGCTGGAGCTGGCTTCGGAAACCGGCGTGAATTTTTCGGGCGTCCTGTGCGGCCGCGCCACCTGGAAGGATGCCATTCCCGTGTATGGAAAACATGGCGCAAAAGCCCTGGAAGACTGGCTGCTGGATCAGGGCGTGAAGAACATCAATAACGTGAATGACCGACTGAAGGCTGCAAAGCCGTGGTTTTCGTTTTATGGCGTGACGTCGTCCTCCGCGCTGGCGTAGCGCATTTCAACAAGATTTGCTTTATGTGGCATAGGCTTCAGCCTGTGGGGGTTAGTCCTTGCAAGGCCCAAACCCCACAGGCTGAAGCCTATGCCACGTGTCCCCGCCAAGCGTCGCCCCTCAGTCCTGTGCTAAATTCAATGGCAGATGACGCGACTCGGCGTATACGTGCAGGTCCCGTTCTGCCAGACCAAGTGCACCTACTGCAATTTCCACACCGGTGTGTTTTCAAAGGATTTGTACGAGCCGTATGTGCGCGCGGTGTGCCGCGAGATCGCTGAATTTCCCCGCCTGCGGAATGAAAATGGAATCGCGGACGTCCCCGATGCCGTGGTCGATACCATCTACTTCGGCGGCGGAACGCCCAGCCTGCTCCTGCCTGAAAACCTGGCGCAAATTATCGAGGCAATTCGCGCGTCCTTTCCATCGCAATTCGAGGAAGTGACGCTGGAAGCCGATCCCGAAACCATTTCTCCCGAAAAGGCGGCTGCATGGCGCGCAGCCGGATTCAACCGCATCAGTATGGGCGTGCAATCCTTCAACGACGCCGAATTGCGCGCCGCCGGCCGCATGCACCGCCGCGCCGATGTTTTTCAGGCCACGGAAATTTTGCGCGCCGCAGGATTCGCCAACCTCAGCTTCGATTTGATCGCCGGTCTGCCGCACCAGACCGATGCCAGTTGGGAAGATTCGCTTCAGCAGCTGTTAAGCCTGCGGCCCGAGCACGTTTCCATTTACATGATGGAAATTGACGAGGGAAGCCGCCTGGGCCTGGAAGTCCTGCAAAGCGGCGCGCGTTATTCGGCGAAGGCTTTGCCGTCGGATGATTCCATGGCCGAATATTATGAGTCCGGCTGCCGCCAACTGGCCGCCGCGGGATACCAGCACTACGAAATTTCCAATTGGGGCCTGCCCGGTTTCGAATCGCGCCACAACCTGAAATACTGGCGGCGCGAACCCTATATCGGTTTTGGCGCGGGCGCACATTCCTTCAACGGCTCGCAGCGCTGGGCCAACGCGCATGACCCTGCTGCCTATTCGAACGCCATCCTTGCCGGGCGTTTTCCAGTCGAGCAATTGGAGAGCGTGACGCACGGCCAGGCCCTCGAAGAAGAGCTGTTCCTGGGCCTGCGGCAGCTTGCAGGGATCGATTTAGGCGGCATCATGGAAAAGTATGGGGCAGCAGATGGCGCGAGGCTGCGGCCTCGCGTGCAAGAGCTTGTGGCGCAAGGCTTGGTGGAATGGGACGGGCCGCGCCTGCGGCTTTCTCCTGAGCGCCTGGCCGTTTCGAACGAAGTGTTTGTCCATCTCCTGGAGTAAATGGGGAAGGAGATTCGCATGGTTCTGGTTTCCGCCAATTCGAATGTATGGCGCGCGCGCGTTCTTGGTTTGTTGGTTGCGGCGATCGCCGTGATCGCCCCTGTTGCGAACGGGCAGACGCCTGCTTCGAATGCGAAAGTTTCTGCCGCGCCCAAGGCCGTCGGCTCCGCGCCGACTGTGGCCGAGGCGGAGCGTTTCATTTCGCAAGCGGAGACGCGCCTGCTGGACTTGTGGATCAAGAACAGCCGCGCCAGCTGGGTTTCCGAAACTTTCATTACCGATGACACCGAATTCATCGCCGCCGATGCCGAAGCGGCCGTGAAAGCCGCGACGGCCGATCTGGCGCGGCAGGCCAGGCGCTACGAAAAACTTACTCTTCCTCCGGATGTGGCGCGCAAATTCATGCTGCTGAAATTGTCGGTCGATATTCCCGCGCCGAGCGGAGCCGCAGCGCAAGCCGAACTGGCCAGGATCGTCGTTTCACTCGACGGCGACTACGGCAAAGGCACTTGGTGTCCCGACGATAAGAAAGAAAACTGCAAGCAGTTGCCGGATATTGAAAAGATTCTGGCCACCAGCCGCGATCCGCTGGAGCTGCAAAACGCCTGGATTGGCTGGCACAGCATCTCGCCGCCCATGCGCCAGCGCTACATTCGCCTGGTCCAGCTTGTCAATCAGGGCGCGCGCGAAATGGGCTTTGCCGATACGGGCGCCATGTGGCGCTCCAATTACGATATGCCGCCGGACGATTTCGCGCGGGAGTTGGATCGCCTGTGGGAGCAGGTCCGCCCGCTGTATGTTTCGCTGCACGCCTACGTTCGCTGGAAGCTGGCGGAGAAGTATGGAAAAGATCTCGTCCGCGAAGACGCTCCCATCCCCGCGCACCTGCTGGGAAATATGTGGGCGCAGGATTGGAGCAACATCTACCTGCTGCTGGCCCCGCCAAACGCAGGCTCGGGCCCTGATATTGGCGCCGCGTTGCGCGCCAATAATGTGGACGCCAAGGGAATGGTTCGCTACGCGGAGGGATTTTTCACTTCGCTGGGATTCGAGCCGCTTCCCGCAACGTTTTGGGAGCGCTCCATGTTCACCAAGCCGCGAGACCGCGAAGTGGTGTGCCATGCCAGCGCTTGGGACCTCGACTACAAGGAAGACTTGCGGATCAAGGCGTGCCTTGCGCCTACGGGCGAGGATTTCACGACGGTTCACCACGAACTGGGCCACAATTTTTACCAGCGCGCCTATGACAATCTCCCGCCATTGTTCGAGGGCAGCGCAAATGACGGTTTTCATGAGGCCATTGGCGACACCGCCGCGCTATCGGTCACGCCCGAATATCTGAAGCAGATTGGCCTAATCGATACGGTGACGCCGCCATCGGGTGACATTGGCCTGCTGCTCAATCGCGCGCTCGATCGAGTGGCTCTCTTGCCCTTTACTTTGGTGGTGGACCAGTGGCGCTGGAAAGTTTTTTCAGGGCAAATCAAGCCCGCGGATTATAACAAGTCCTGGTGGGAACTGGTTCGCAAGTATCAGGGCGTTGCGCCTGCTGTCTCACGAAGCGAGGCAGACTTCGATCCCGGCGCAAAGTATCACGTGGCGGGCAACGTTCCCTATGCGCGATATTTTTTGATGATCGTTTTGCAATACCAGTTTCATCGCGCGCTGTGCAAGGAGGCCGGATACTCAGGCCCGCTGCATCGCTGCTCGATCTACGGAAACAAAGCTGCGGGCGCGAAGCTCGCCAACATGCTGGCGATGGGCGCGAGCCGCCCGTGGCCGGATGCCCTGGAAGCCCTGACCGGGCAGCGGCAGATGGATGCCACCGCGCTGGTCGATTACTACGCGCCGCTGAAGAAGTGGCTCGACGAGCAGAATGCGGGCCACAATGTTGGCTGGAATTGACGACCTTGTAGCGCGGGCTTCAGCCTGCGGGGGTTAGTCCTTGCTAGAACTAAAACCCGCAGGCTGAAGCCCGCGCTACTCAACCCCCTCGTGCGTCTTCGGAACATCTGCAAGGCGCGCAAAAATGCCAGCCCATTGCCTGTGATATAAATAAATCAAGCGCTACGAGTGGCGCTTATTTTCAGGGGGGTTGTGGACTTTTCCTTCAGTGACGAACAGCAGCAACTCCGCCGCAGCGTGCGCGAATTCGCCGAATCGGAAATCGCTCCGCACGTCATGGAGTGGGATGAAGTTTCCCATTTTCCCTCGGAGCTGATCCCCAAGCTGGCCGAAATGGGTTTGATGGGCGTGATCTTTCCGGAAGAGTATGGCGGCGCGGGCCTGGGCTATGTGGAGTACGCGACGGTCATCGAGGAGCTTGCGCGCGTCGACGGCTCGATTGGGCTGATTGTGGCCGCTCACAATTCGCTGTGCACCAATCACATTTACAAATTTGGAACGCCCGAGCAGCGCAAGAAATATGTGACGCCCCTGGCGCAGGGCAAAAAGCTGGGCTGCTGGTCGCTTACCGAGCCGCAAGCAGGCTCTGACGCGGGCGGTGCGCGAACCACCGCGGTGCGCAAGGATGGCGGCTGGGTTCTCAACGGCTCAAAAACATTTATTACCAACGGCCATTACGCGGACATCTGCGTGGCCATGGCCGTGACCGACAAGCCCAAGGGAACCAAGGGAATTTCCGCGCTGATCGTGGAAAAGGGCAATCCCGGCTTTCGCGCGGGCAAGAAAGAAAACAAGCTGGGCATGCGCGCCAGCGATACATCCGAAATCATCTTCAGCGATTGTTTCGTCTCCAGCGAAAATTTACTGGGCAAGGAAGGCCTGGGCTTCGTCAACACCTTGCAGGTGTTGGATGGAGGGCGCATTTCGATTGCGGCGCTGGCGCTTGGCATGGCGCAGGGCGCGTACGAAGCGGCGGTCGGCTATGCCAAGCAACGAAAACAGTTTGGAAAAACGATCAGCGAGTTTCAGGCCATTCAGTTCAAACTGGCCGACATGGCAACGGAAATCGACGCCGCGCGCTGGCTGGTTTACCGCGCGGCATGGCTGGCCGATCAGAAAGGCCCGCGCTTCACCCGCGAATCCAGCATGGCAAAATTGTATGCCAGCGAAGTAGGCGTGCGCGTGGCGAACGAAGCCGTGCAGATATTCGGAGGATACGGATTCGTGAAGGATTATCCCGTGGAAAAATATTACCGGGACTGCAAACTCTGCACCATTGGCGAAGGCACCAGCGAAATTCAGCGCATGGTGATTGCCCGCCAAATATTGGATGCTCGGTGAACGGTTTTCGTGTGCGGGCAGTGCCGGGGTTGTGATAACTTCCTTGATTCGATCTAAGGTCTAAAATTCCATGTGTGCTTGAGTTCGCCTTTACGTTTTCCGCCGTTCCCTATGTCCGCATCCATCGAAACGTGGGCCCAGCAAATACGCGCCGGAGAAGTCCGCGCCGTTTCCCGCGCCATCACGGCGATCGAAGACCATGACCCGCGGGCGGAAGAACTCTTGCAACGAATCTTTCCCGACACCGGAAATTCCTTTGTGATTGGAATCACGGGCGCGCCGGGAACGGGGAAGAGCACGCTGGTCAACCGGCTGGCCGCTTACTATCGCTCGCAGGGAAATCACGTAGGGATCATCGCCGTCGATCCGACCAGCCCTTACACGGGCGGCGCAATTCTGGGCGACCGCATTCGCATGCAGGGCCACGCCAGCGATCCCGGCATTTTTATTCGCTCCATGGCCACGCGCGGTTTTCTTGGAGGCCTGGCGCGGACCACGGGCGACGTCGCTCTGGTGCTGGACGCCGCGGGGAAGCAAGTTGTGCTGGTCGAAACCGTGGGCGTAGGCCAGGATGAAGTGGACATCGTGCGCCTGGCGGACTGCACGCTGGTGTTGCTCGTTCCCGGCATGGGGGACGATGTGCAAAATATGAAAGCCGGCCTGATGGAGATTGCCGACATCTTCGTGCTGAACAAATCCGACCGCGACGGCGTGGAACGCCTGGAAACGGAACTGGAAGCCATGTTGCACCTCGCGCCCGATCGCCAGGGCTGGAAGCCCGCGATCGTTCGCACCGTAGCCACCGAAAATAAGGGCGTGGATGAGCTTGCCGCGGCGATTGCCAAGTATAGGGAATCCACCGGCAACAGCTCGGAGCGCCAGCAACGAAAGATCGAACACTGGAAATTGAGGCTTCTGGCGCTGGCCGGAGAAGCCATATTGAAACGCGCCGTGGATGGCGCGGAAGGCCAGGCCGCGCTGGACAAGCTGGCGCGCGAAGTGGCCAGTCGTGGAAAGGACCCTTACGCAGCCGTTCGCGAACTGCTGGCACGCGCGGACGGCGCACGGAGAAGCGCATGAAACTCGGTGACCTGGAATTTTGGCTGATCACGGATGGCACGTTCCGGCTGGACGGCGGCGCCATGTTCGGCGTCATCCCCAAGCCGATGTGGGAGAAAGTTGCGCCGGCAGATGAGCGCAATCGCATCCTCATGGCCATGAATTCGCTGCTGATTCGCGCGGCCGGGAAGTGGATCCTGGTGGAAACCGGATCGGGAGACAAGTGGGACGCCAAGCGCTCCGATATCTATGCGTTTGAAGCGCCGCCCAAGCTGCCGGAAAAGCTGGTGACGCATGGCGTGCCGCCGGAAAAAATCGACATCGTCATCAACACGCATTTGCACTTCGATCATTGCGGCTGGAACACCCGCATCGTAAACGGAGAGGCCATCCCCGTATTTCCAAACGCGCGCTACTACGTGCAGCGCGGCGAATTCGAGCATGCCAAGGCGCCCACGGACCGCGACCGCGCCAGCTACTTTCCCGAAAACTATTTGCCGATGGAAAAATCGAAACAATGGCAATTTCTGGAAGGGGACGCGGAAATTGTTCCGGGCGTGGAGGTGATTCGCGCGCCGGGCCACAACGCGGACATGATGTGCGTCCGCCTGACCGGTGGCGGGAAAACCGTTTTCTTCACCGCGGACATGATTCCCACGGCCGCTCATGTTCCGCTCCCGTGGATCATGGGTTACGATTTGTATCCGCTGACCACGCTGGAGAGCAAGAAGAAGTGGATTCCGCAGGCGGCGAACGGCGAATGGCTGGTGATTTTCGGTCATGAAGCCAGGACGCCGGCGGTGTACTTGCGCGAACGCCAGGGCAAATACGATCTTGAACCTGTGATGATCGACATCTAAATTCTTCTTTACACTTACGCGAGGACACGGGAATGGCAAAGAAGACGCAGGCGGCAAAGCGGCGCGGGACGAGTACGGAGCCGGTCCGCATTGGCATCATTGGCGGCAGCGGCTTGTACAACATGCCGGGGCTGGAGAAATCGCGCGAAGTGCGCGTCAAGACGCCCTTTGGAAATCCCTCGGACGCCCTCGTTGTGGGCATGCTGGAAGGAAAGCGCGTGGCTTTTCTATCGCGGCACGCTCGCGGCCATCGCCTGACTCCCACGGAGATCAACTATCGCGCCAACATCCACGCCATGAAACAGCTGGGCGCGGAGAGAATTATTTCCGTGAGCGCCGTCGGCTCCTTGCAGGAAGAATTGAAGCCGCTGGATTTTCTGATCCCCGACCAGTTCTACGATCGCACGCGCCACAGAGTCTCCACGTTTTTTGGCGAAGGCGTGGTCGCGCATGTGGGCTTCGGCAATCCGGTCTGCGCGCAGCTTGCCGGAACATTGGGCACGGCGTGCGACTCGGCCAAGGTGCGCGTGCACCGCGGCGGCACGTACATCAACATGGAAGGGCCGCAATTTTCCACGCTGGCCGAATCCAACGTCTATCGCCAGCTGCATTTCCACGTAATTGGAATGACCAACCTGACCGAGGCTAAGCTGGCACGCGAAGCCGAGATTTGCTACGCCACTGTGGCCATGATTACCGATTACGATTGCTGGCATCCGCAGCACGCTTCGGTCACTCTGGAAGAAATTATTTCCAATCTGAACAAGAACGCCGAAAATGCGCAAAACGTGATTCGCGAAGCCGTGCGCAACATGCCCGCCGAGCGCAGCTGCAAATGCGGTCGCGCGCTGGCGCACGCCATCGTCACCGATCCATCCATGATCCCGGCCGCGGCGCGCAAACGCCTGGCCGTGATTGCCGGAAAATATCTCACACCTGGAGCACGCTGAAAATGTCCTTACTCGTTGTTGGTTCGGTTGCGTTCGATGCCGTGGAAACTCCGCACGGCAAGGTGGACCGCATGCTGGGCGGCGCGGCCACCTATTTTTCGGTGGCCGCAAGTTATTTCACGCACGTCAATCTGGTCGGCATCGTGGGCACCGATTTCACGGCCAAGGACGAGTCTATTTTCAAGGGACGCCGCGTCGATACCCAGGGGCTGGAGCGCGCCGACGGGAAAACTTTTTTCTGGGCGGGGAAGTACAGCGAAAATATGAATGAACGCACCACGCTGGCCACGGAACTGAACGTGTTCGCCGAATTCAAGCCGCGCCTGCCGGAGGCCTATCTCACATCGAGCCACATTTTCCTGGCCAACATCGATCCCACGCTGCAAGCCTCCGTGCTGCATCAGGTCAGCAAGAGACCTCGCGTGGTGGCGCTGGATACCATGAATTACTGGATCGAACGCACGCCGGCGGAGCTGCGCGAGACGCTCAAGCACACCGACATTCTGGTGATCAACGACTCGGAAACGCGCCAGCTTTCCAACGAGCACAATTTGATGCAGGCCGCGCGCCACATTTTCAAGCTGGGGCCCAAGGCGCTGGTCATCAAGCGCGGAGAATACGGCGCCATGCTGGTGCATCAGAATCGCACCTTCAACGTCCCTGCGTTCCCCCTGGAAGTCGTGCACGATCCAACCGGAGCAGGAGATTCCTTTGCCGGCGGCTTCATGGGCTACCTGGCAACCGCCAAAAAAGTAGACGACGCTGCGCTGCGGCGGGCCATGGTCTACGGCTCGGTGATGGGCAGTTTTACCGTGGAAAAATTCGGGCTGGATCGTTTGCGGGCGCTGAAGAAGTCGGAAATCAACGCCAGGGCTCGGCATTTTCTCAAGATGACGCAGTTCAGTTTGTAGGTGAACGTGCGCCGAAAAAGAAGGCGAAAAGATTAAACACAGAGGGCACAGAGAAAAGAGGAGAAAAGCGGAGGGATTAATCCATCATAGTGTCTCTGGTTTTCTCCTCTTTTCTCTGTGTCCTCTGTGTTGGAGCTTGTGAATTTTGTGGCTTAGGCTTCCGTCTGAGAGGCCTTCCACCAATTGCAATTCGAGCAACACCCGTGCGGTAGTAAGGTTTTCGTTTCGCGGCTGCGTTGTATACTCCTCATTGCCAATTTCGCCTATGCCAAAACTTCGAAAACCGCCGGCACTCGTCCCAGGGAGCACCATCGCCGTGGTCGCGCCGGCCAGCTCCGCGAAGGATGAGCGCATTCAGCGCGGCTGCGAAACGCTAGGTCTCCTTGATTTTCGCGTGAAGCGATACCCCTCTAAACACAAACCGGACGGTTTTTTCTCCGCGCCGCTTGGCGAGCGCCGCAAACAATTGCAGGACGCGCTGACGCGCCCGGATATTGCGGCGGTGTTGTGCTCGCGCGGCGGATACGGCAGCACGGAAATTCTTGACGGGCTGAAAACCGCGCGCCTCAAGCAGCCCAAAATATTTTGCGCCTTCAGCGATCTGACGTCGGTGCACATTTTCTTGTGGCAGAAGCTTGGCTGGGTCACATTTTATGGTCCGCTGGTCGCTGGCGGGTTTGACGCTGGACCCAACGCCACCGGCGGCTTCGATCCGGACACATTCATGTGGGCCATGACGGCCACTAATAGCGGCTGGAGCGTGCCGCTGGAAGGCGAAACGTTTACGCGCGGCAAAGCCGAGGGAACTTTGCTGGGCGGATGCATCACGCTGATCGAAACGTCGATTGGCACGCCGTGGGAGCTGGATACGCGCGGCTCCATCCTATTGCTCGAGGACCGTGGAGTGAAACCTTACCAGCTCGATCGCATGCTGATGCACTTGAAGCAGGCCGGAAAATTTGAAGGCGTGCGCGGAATTATTCTGGGCGAATTCCCAGACTCGGAAACGCCTGAAGGCAGTTCCGTGGGGGTCGCGGATGTGTGCAAGCGCGTGCTCGGCCCGCTGCGCATTCCCATCGTGTACGGCGCGCCGGTAGGCCACACCACGCGGCCCATGCTCACCATGCCGCTGGGCGTTCGCGCAAAACTGTACGCATCGGGCGAAGGGCGCATCGACATTCTGGAGCCGGCGGTGCGCGCATGACGCGGCCCTTGCATTTTCATCTTTCGGGAATCGGCGGTGCGGCCATGACGCCTCTTGCCGGAATGCTGGTGGAAAGCGGCCACCGCGTGACCGGCTCGGATGCAGGTGTCTATCCGCCCGCGTCGACGCTGCTGGAAACTCTTGGCATTCCTTGGACCAACGGATTCAGCGCCGCGAATCTCGATCCCACGCCGGACATCGTGGTGATCGGCAATGCGCTGTCGCGCGGCAATCCGGAAGTGGAAGCGGTGCTGGACAACAAGATTCCGTACCGTTCGCTTCCGCAAACGCTCGAAGAGTTTTTCCTTCCCGGACACGATTCGCTGGTGGTAACCGGAACGCACGGCAAAACCACCACCACCTCCATGCTCTCCTGGATTTTGCATCACGCCGGGCGGCATCCCAATTTCCTGATCGGCGGCGTGGCCGAAAATTTTGGGCGCAGCTTTGGCCTGGGCGGAGGAAAGGAATTCGTTCTGGAGGGCGATGAATACGACTCCGCTTTCTTCGACAAAGCGCCAAAATTTCTGCATTACCATCCGCAGGAAGTAATTCTCACCTCGCTGGAATTCGATCACGCTGATATTTACGAAAACCTTGCGGCCATCGAGCTGCAATTCCGGCGACTAGTGAATCTGGTGCCGCGGAGCGGGCGAATCGTGGCCTGGGCCGAGAGCGCAAACGTTCGCGGCGTTTTGCAAAAAGCCTTCTGTCCCGTGGAAACGTACGGCTTCGAGCCTGGAGTGGATTGGCTCGCGGGCGATCTGGAATTTGCGGATGGCGAGACGCGATTCCGACTTTCGCGCGACGGGCAGGAAGTTGCGCGGGTGAGCATGTCGCTAGCCGGCCGGCACAATGTTCTGAACGCAGTTGCGGCCATCGCCATCGCGCACGGCCGCGGCGTCAGCAGCGAAGCGATTGCTTCGGCAATGGCCGAGTTTCGCGGCGTTCTGCGGCGCCTGGAAGTGAAAGGGGAATCGTCCGGAGTGCTGGTGGTGGACGATTTCGCGCACCACCCGACCGCGATACGCGCCACGTTAGATGCGGCGCGCAACCGCTGGCCCGGCAGAAAATTGTGGGCCGTGTTCGAGCCGCGCTCCAATACCATGCGTCGCAAGGTTTTTGAGAGCGATCTTGCCGCGTCCATGGCCACGGCGGATGCGGCTGTGCTGGGCGCGGTGAACCGCGCAAATCTCTTGAGTGACGCGGAGAGAATGTCTCCCGCGCGCGTTCTGGAAACGATTCGCGGCGCTGGACGCAAGGCCGAGGGATTCGATACCGCCGAGGAAATTGCGGACTATCTCGCCGCGGAAACCCACGCCGGCGATCTGGTCCTGGTGATGTCCAACGGCAGCTTTGACGGGTTGTGCGGCAAACTGCTCGCCAAGTTGCAGGAGCGCGGCGCACCGGCGGGGAAATTCAAGGCATGATGTTTCGTTTGCGCGTCTGGCCCTGCGCAGCAATCCTCGCGGCGCTCTTCTGCTTTGCATCGCGTGCAAGTGCCACCATCGACTACGCGGTTTCGCTTTCTCATCCCGAAAGGCACATCTTTGGTGTGACCATGCGCGTGCCGAATGTGCGCGATCAAGTCACGCTGCAAATGCCCGCATGGAACGCCCTCTACCAGATTCGCGATTTTACCTCGCACATGATTCATGTAGTTGCCAAAGACGACGACGGACATGCGCTGCCTCTGCGCAAGCTCGACAAGCAAACCTGGACGGTAACCGCCAGCGGTACAGTCACCGTGAGCTACGGCATCCTGTGGGATGATCCTGGGCCGTTTGCTTCGCAATTGAATCCCGACCACGCGTTCATCAATTTTGCGATGCTGCTGTTGTACGTGCCCGAGCGCAGAGCCGAGGATGCGAAGGTAGTGTTCGATGATGTGCCGGAAGGCTGGCGCGTGGCCGTCGAACTGGAAGCCGCGGGAGCATCCGCGGGACGCCGCTCCGGCGCATATGAAGCGCCAAGCTACGATGCGCTGGTGGACGCTCCGGTGGAAATCGGCCATTTCGACGAATACCGCATGGAGGCGGGCGGACGCTCCGTTCGCATTGTCGTTCACGGAGACCCGGGCGATCGCTCGCGGCTTGTGGAATCGCTGAAGCGCATCGTGGATTACGACGTTTCGCTCATGGGCGGCGCGCCGTTCCGCGAATATATGTTTCTGTTTCACGTTGGAAGCAATTTCGGCGGCGGCGGAATGGAGCACATGAATTGCACAGCCATTTCCGCGGACGTTCCGGCGCAGCTGCCCACCTATTCGGCGCATGAATTTTTTCACGCCTGGAACGTGAAGCGCATTCGCCCGCAGGCTCTTGAGCCGGTGGATTACACCCGTGAAATGTGGACGCGTTCGTTGTGGTTTGCAGAAGGCGTGACAAGCACCTATGCGGCCTACGCGCTGGAACGCACGGGGCTGTGGTCCACGCAGCAGTTTTATGCCAATCTCGCCGACCAGATCAGAGAGCTGCAATCGCGCCCCGCGCACCGCTGGCAAAGCGTCGAGCAATCCAGCCTGGATGCCTGGCTCGAAAAATATCCGCTGTACACGCGCCCCGAGGAGAGCATCTCGTACTACAACAAGGGGCAGATCGTAGGAGTGCTGCTGGATATCGAGATCCGCGACCGCACCGAGAATCGCGCCGGCCTGGACGATGTCCTGCGAACGCTGAATGAGGAGTACGCCAAAGCCGGCCGGTTCTATGATGAAAGCGATGGATTGCGCGCCGCGATGCAAGAAGTGATTGGCAAAAAGGCTCCCTCGGCCAACGCCGACCTGAGCGATTTTTTTAATCGCTACATTTCAGGGACGGAAGAAATCCCCTATTCGAATTTTCTCATGCAAGCCGGATTGACCCTGCGCGAAACCAGCCAACGCCGTGCCGCGCTCGGTTTCTCCGTCAGCCACGACAGCGCGGCCACCACGGCGATTGCATCCGTGGACCGCGAAAGCGCGGCCAGCGACGCGGGCTTGAAAGAAGGCGATGCGCTGATTGCGCTGAATGGCGAACCATTTCCGCGCGTCCCGGAACGCTGGTTGCGCGAACATCAGCCCGAGGAACGCGTTACAATAAGAATTCAACGGGGCGGGGAAGAAATGGATTTTTCCTTCCCGCTCGGGCGGCAAACCGATGCGGTTTACCAGATTACGGAAATCGCGTCACCCACGGAAAGGCAGCGGCGCATTCGAGAGGGCATTCTGCGCGGCGTGACCACTCCCTGAAATGATACGCACAGCATTTGTCGCTTTGGCGATGGGGCTCTGCACCCTTGTGCTTGGGCCTCCGCTCATTTTGCTCACGCTGCTGACCAAATCCGCGACGCTCATGTATTGGACCGGCGTGAAGATGGTGGTGTACGTCACGCGCATTGCCGGTGAAAAAGTGACCGTGGAAGGCCGCGAAAATATTCCTCCGGGCGCCTGCCTGTTTGCCGCAAATCACACCAGCAACGCCGACGCGCCTGCCATTGTCGGCGCAATCCCCCGGCGCATCTCCATCATCGGACGGAAGTCACTGTTCGATATTCCTGTTGTGGGCATGGCTTTTCGGCTGGCGAAATTCGTTCCGATCGACCGCGAGAATCGCGACGCTGCGCTGGCCAGCGTCAAGCAAGCCGTGGAATATGCGCGCGAAGGATTTTCTTTTCTCGTTTATCCCGAAGGAACGCGCAGCCCGGACGGCCGCCTTCGCCGTTTCAAGAAGGGTTCCTTCGCCATCGCCATCGAGGCCGGCATTCCGATTGTTCCGGTGGCTTGCTCGGGAGCGCATCGCATCATGCCCAAAAACTCGCTCATCGTGCGCCCCGGAAAAGTTACCGTGAAATTTGGGAAGCCCATCGATGCGTCGGCATATACGGTCGAGCAGCGCGATGAACTCGCGCGGATCGTGCACGACGCGGTTGCCGCCGACCTTCCGGATGACCAAAAACCCGCCGACTGAATTTGTTTCCAATGAAAAATAATTGAGTTCTATAAACGGTAAGCTAAGGCTCGCGTACGCCTTGCTATTCTTCGGATTTGGGGTTGCCCAATTCTCCGTTGAGCCGCCGCACACTCTTGTATATTTCGGGCAGATGTTTGAACGCCGCAATGGCCCTTATGAACAATTTATTTTCCAGGACAGGAGTGCCGGACCATACACCGGCTGTCGGAACGTCCGTGTGCATGGCGCTCTGCGCCGTGATGATGGCACCGTCGGCGATGTCGAGGTGTCCCGCCGATCCAACCTGTCCGGCAAGAATGCAGCGATTTCCCACGCGCGTCGATCCCGCCAGGCCCACCTGGCCGCACAAGATGGAGTCCTCGCCCACATCGCAGGCATGGCCCACCAGTACCAGATCGTCGATCTTGGCTCCGCGGCGGATGCGGGTTTCGCCGACGGTGGCGCGGTCGATGCAGGAGTTGGCCTGAATTTCCACGTCATCCTCGATGATGACCGGCGCGTTCTGCATGATCTTGTGCCATCGCCCCTCGGAATTTTTCGCGAAGCCGAATCCGTCGCCGCCGATCACCACGCCATTTTGAAGGATCACGCGGTCCCCGATGCTGCATCCCTCGCGCACCACGGTTTGCGAATGCGCCAGAAAATCGTCGCCAATGCGCGTGTTGCGATAAATGGTCACCAGGCTGTGCAGCACCGCATTGCGCCCGATTTCCACGCCCTCGTCCACAAAGCAGTGCGGCCCGATGTGCGCCCCTTCGCCAATCTTTGCCGACTTGGCCACGACGGCGCTGGGATGAATTCCCGGCGGATATGCGGCAGGCGTTGAAAATAATTCAATGGCGCGCGCGAAATCAAAGTAGGGATTCTTGGAGCGAATCGCGGCGAGCGGCGGCAGTCCGGGAGCGCGTTCGATCACGGTCTTCTCGTCCACGAACACGGCCGATGCCAGCGTCTTCGACAGCTCGCGGGAATACTTTGGGTTGCTCAAAAACGTAATTTCGCCGGCCTTTGCGCTCTCGATTCCCGCAACGCCATGCAGGTCCACGTTTTCCCCGCCTTCCAATTTGCAGCCCAATCGTGCGGCCAATTCGCCGAGCTTCATGTCTGGTTCTCCTGGAAAAATCGATTCGGTAACTTCCGAAAGCTTTGCCGCCCCTTGCTCAATGTACATCATTGCAAGGCGAGGCCGAAATTGGAACACGTCTCGGAAAATGCGCTTTTATAAATCTTGGGAAGCAGGGAAGATCGCAGTGCCTCTGGTATTATGTAGCCGTTCCACGGTTTGCATGAATCAGTTCCGGATGTCCGCTAAGAAGGAGGATGCTATGGGAGTCACTTTGTATGGCCTGTGTCCGGCCTGTAACAATCGTTTTTACAGCGCCGGTGCGCCAAAATTCTGCGGCAAGTGCGGCACTCCCGTGATCACCAATTGCCCGAAATGCAACACACCACTGGCGCATTACAAGGAGCACCTTGCCGATTTCTGCGAAGCGTGCGGGAACGGCCTGCGCAACCAATAGTTGCGCGTTGAGTTATTCGTTGAAAAGTCCGGGTTGCGGCGGTGCAGGGGGCTTGCGCCGCGCGATTCCCACAACGCCCAGCACGGTCATTTGCGTCAGCGCGGCGCGTGGAATAAAAATTTTCAGTGTAGTCCCATGCAGGTCGGGCGGAGTGATTTGTACTCCGCGGTCCAGCAGGGAAAGTAAATCGTTTGGCACCACGCCTTCGATGCTGTCTTCGTCGCGGAATTTCAAACGAACCCACAAGCCATCCAACTTGGGGCGAGATAGAAATACCTTTCGTTCGGGCTCGAAATTGTCGGCGAAATCGCGCACAAAATAAATGCTGCGAACATCTTTCATCTCGAAATTTCGCTGCTCCCCATCGGGCGTAAGCAGCTCGATGGTTTCCGAATCGCCAAGTCTTCCAGGGTTTAGATAGCCGCGCAGGTCATTGCGATCGAAAAATCGCACCACCACTTTTTTGTGCGTAGAAGATGGAGTTCGTGCTTTCACGGGAGCGGGCTCGAGCGCGGGCCTTGCGAGTCGAGCGCAACTATGTTATGTTAAGCGATCTTTTGCTGTCAAGTGTATATTTTTCAAAGGCTTAGACCGAGTTTTAGAAGGGGGCTGGGGCTGAGGCCTCGCTCATTTGACCGAAACTGTCACTCATAAGCGGCAGATACTCAAGTCTGCTTCCATCATCAGCGTCATTACGATTGTCAGCCGGATTCTCGGATACGTCCGTGACCAGCGCTTGACCCTTCTCTTGGGCACCTCTGGTCTGGCCGATTCCTTCGTGCTGGCGTACCGCATACCCAATGTCCTTCGTCGGCTGGTTGGCGAAGGCTCGATGACTGCTTCCTTCATTCCAGTTTTTACCGACTACATGAGGAATCGCACGCGGGAAGAGACCTGGGAGTTCGCCAACCGCCTGTTTTGGACTTTTTGCGTGATCTTGTCCGCTCTGACCGTGCTGGGAGTTATTTTTTCTCCTCTCTTCGTGCGTTTCTTCTCCATGTTTGGAAAGAATCAGGTTCAATTCGAAGCCATCTATTTGAATCGATTGATGTTCCCGTACATTCTGTTCATCGGAATGGCGGCCATGGCCATGGCCATCTTGAACTGTTTTCACATCTTTGGGCCGCCTGCCGCCACGCCCATTTTGCTGAATATCTCTTTTATTGTCTTTTCCGTGGCGGCGGTGTGGAAGCATTTCTCAAGCCCTGCGGCGGCGCTCGCTGTGGGCGTGCTGGTGGGCGGCATTTTTCAGTTTTTTTGGCAGGTTCCGCAGCTGGTCAAGCGCGGCATGAATTTTAAATTGGATGTCTCGTTTTCGGACCCGGGAGTCCGGCGCGTGGCGCGGCTGATGATTCCGGGGTTTATCGGAATGGGCATCGCGCAAATCAATCTGCTGGTGGATACGATTTTTGCCAATGCCAAGGTGATGCCGGAAGGAAGCCTGGTATCTCTGTATGTGGCGGACCGCGTGACCGAACTCGTTCTCGGCGGATACGCCATCGCCGTGGCCACGGCCATTCTCCCCATGATGTCGCATCAAGCCGCTGCCGGGGATCACGAGGGGATGAAGAAGACCTTTCTTTTTGCGCTGCGCATCGTTTCGTTTATCACCATTCCCGCGGCGGTTGGCCTGGTGATCCTGCGCGAGCCGATCGTGCAAGTGCTTTTCCAGCACGGCCGGTTCGTGGCGGAGTCCACACGCCTGACGGCGCGCGCCTTGCTATATTATTCCCTGGGCCTGCCGGCATTTGCGGCTGTTAAGTTGATCGTTCCGGCGTTTTACTCGACGCAGGACACGCGGACTCCGGTGCGCGTCGCCGTGCTGGCCATGCTTGCAAACGTGCTGCTGAATGTCATATTTCTATTTTACTTTTTTGCGAAGCTGAAAAACGGCGGCCCCGCGCTGGCCAGCGCCCTGGCCGGCTACTTCAATGTTTTCACCTTATTTGTTATTTTTCGTTTGCGCTTTGGAAGGCTGGGAACCCGCGACATCGCGGCATCGCTGGCAAAAATCGCTGTGTGCGCGGGGGCCATGGGCGTAGTCTGCTGGGGGACGCTGCGCTATTCGCATTTTGACAGCATCGAGCATTTCCTGCCCCGGCTGGCTGTGTTTGTTGCGCTGATCGGCTCGGCGACGCTCACGTATCTGGGACTGGCCTGGGCCATGCGCTGCGCCGAGATTGGCGAGGTCTACGGCATTGCATTTCATTCCGCCGGCGCGGAACCCGGCAAGCAGGGAATTGTAGGGTAAACAACTTTGGAATCGACCATCCATGTGTTTTTGAGCTATATGCGCGTCGAACGAGGCCTCGCGCAGAATACGATACTCTCCTATGGCCGCGACCTGCGAAGATTCGCGGAATTCCTGCGCAAACGGCAAAAGCTGCGCCTGGAGGACGTTACACGGGAAGACGTTGTCGATTTCCTTTCCAATCTGTATAAGGAAAAGATGGACAGCCGCTCCGTGGCGCGCTTTCTGGTTTCCATCCGAGGCCTGTACAAGTTCTCGCTGATGGAGGGCAAGGTCACCACGGACCCCACGGAAAATTTGGAATCGCCGAAAATCCGCAACAGCCTGCCGACTTATTTGCGGGTGGAGGAAGTCAACAAGCTGCTGGAGGCCCCCAATCTGGCAACGCCCATCGGATTGAGGGACCGGGCCATGCTTGAAATTTTGTATTCCACGGGATTGCGCGTTTCGGAATTGCTGAATCTGCGCATTTCCGATGTCGACATGCGCATCGGCTGCGTGCGTTGCGTCGGCAAGGGAGACAAGGAGCGCCTGGTGCCCATCGGGCGCAAGGCCATCCTGGCCATCGAGCAATACATGGCGCACGCGCGTCCCAAATTTGCCAAGCCTTCGAGCCCTCCGCCGCACAACCAGGTTCTGCTGCTGACCAGCATCGGCCGCAGACTCAGCCGCGTGGGCATTTGGAAGATCCTGCACGATTATGGAGTGCGCCTGGGTTTGCGCGGGCGTCTTACACCGCATAAGCTGCGCCACAGTTTTGCCACGCACCTTCTGGAAGGCGGTGCGGACCTCCGCTCGGTCCAGCTCATGCTGGGCCACGCGGATATTTCCACGACTCAGATTTACACGCACGTGGTCGAGGAGCGCTTGAAGGAAATCTATAAGGCGCATCACCCGCGTGCGTGAAGGCCGAACGTTACTGCACGGGAACGCTTCCGTGGCACGATAAATGGGACGATAAATTCGATCGGGTACGGAGACGCGAAATTCAGCGAAATCTCCGGCCGAGGATGGAAAACGCATGCCTGATTATATGTTTCAGCTGGAAAGCCGGCTTTCTCCCGAGCAGCGCGCCGCAATGGTTCGCATTCAGGAACTGGCCGTGCAGTTTGAGTCGAATCTCTATCTTGTCGGCGGCGCCGTGCGCGACATGATTTCCGGAATGTCCATCCGAGATTTGGACTTCACCATCGAAGGGAATCCCGCGCGCATTGTCCGCGAACTCGAAAAGGGCGGAGCAAAAGTAATTAAGGAAGACGAGGCGCTGCGCAACGCGGAACTGGTCATGTCCGGGGACGTGGACGCCAGCATCTCCGCCGCGCGCGAGGAAGTTTACGCGCGCCCCGGAACCAAGCCGGAGACTCGCTTTTCCACCATCATGGAAGATCTGAGGCGGCGCGATTTTTCGGTCAACGCCATCGCCATTTCCCTGAACGCCAATTCGCGCGGCCTGCTTCTGGATCCCACCAACGGCCTGGCAGATCTGGAGCGCCGCGAGATTCGCGCGCTCTCCATTCACAGTTTCACGAACCAGCCCGTGCGTCTGCTGCGTGCGCTGCGCTATGAAGCGCGCATGGGCTTCAAGATGGAAACTCGCACGGCGGATTGGTTCAAGCTGGCCATCGAAAGGGAATTGCAACTCACCATCCCGCAAGAGGAGGCCGGCAACGAATTTCGGCAAGTGGCGCGCGAGGAAAAACCCGGCGCGGTTCTCAAGTCCTGGGAGTCTCACGGCCTGATGGGTGTGGTGCACCCGCTCCTGGAGAAACGCCATCCCGATTATGAAGCCATCAACCGGATCTTCCGCGTCCGCGAGGATATGGTTTCGTCCGGGCTGCGCCCGCGGCTTTTTGCTCCGGTGACCGTCGCCATTCTCGGCAAGCTGAAGGACAGCGAGCGCAAGAGCGTCCTCGGCCGCATGGGTTTGCCTGCCGGGGAATTGCGCGCCGTGCAAGAACTGGAGGAGGAATCGCTAAAGATTGTGAAGATTCTCTCCGGCCCGAAGACGGCGGCTCCGCGCGACACCTACGCCTTCTTGGAGAAAGCTCCGCTGGAATTTCTGGCCTACATCCTGGCCGAATCTTCCAACGCCAAAGTGGTTGGAAAAATCAAAACGTATTTCAGCAAATGGAAGCCGCTGCGCCAGGCACTGCCCGGCGTGGCCATGGAGCTGGAAGTTTTGGGAGTCGAGCGCGGACCCAAGTTCGATAAAGTTGTGGAAGACTTCTTCCAGTTGCAGCTCCTGGGACGCGCGCGCAAGCCCGAGGACCACGCCAAGATTCTGAGAAAACTTGCCGGCATCAAGGAACTTCCCAAAAAGCCGGAAGAAAAGAAAAAACCGGAAAAAGGAAAGAAGAAGGGCGAGCCGGATGCGAAACCCGCAGCAGCCGCGCCGTCCGGGCCCGTGACTCCGGAAAAAATACAGCCGCATCGCATGGCGCAGGGCAAGGCCGCTCCCGCTCCGGCGGCCAAAGCGAAACCAAAGAAGAAGAAAAAGTAGCAAGGCGGCCTAAAATTCCACTTGCTGCAATCTTCTCCTCCTGCCGCGTTGGCAAAAAAATGCTCGGGGCAGGAAAAAAGTAGGAGGAAGCCATGCATATGTCCCTTCGAACCGCCTTGGGCGCGATGGTGATTGCAGCCCTCTTGGCTGGCCCTGCCGAGGCGCGCATCACTCGCGTTCAGATCGCCAAGGCGGAACCTGCATTCGGCGGCATGAGCTTTGGCAGCGTTGGCGCCTACGAACGGCTGACCGGCAAAGCGTTTGGAGAAGTCGATCCGAAATTGCCGGGCAATGCAATCATCCAGGATATTCAGCTGGCTCCCAGGAATGCCCGCGGCATGGTCGAATACGTCACCGACATCGACATCCTGCGTCCCGTCGATCGCTCCAAATCCAATGGCATCCTGTTTTTCAATATCATCAATCGCGGCAATAAGGGCGGGCTGTCTCTGTTTAACGCCAACGTCCGTGGTGGCGCGGCCGTAAACAATCTGGAGGATGCAGGCGACGGCTTCTTGCTGCGCAAGGGCTACACGCTGATATGGTTCGGTTGGCAGGCGGATGTTCTGCCCGGTGGCGGGCGCATGACCATGACCGTTCCCGTGGCGCACAATCCAGACGGATCGACGATCACCGGAGTTGTGAGGAGCGAACTGGTTACGCAGACTCCAACGAACACGCTATCCATGTCGGGCGGCTGGTTCAGTGGTGGCTCCGCTCCCTATCCCACGGTCAGCACGGACAACCGCGCGCCGCTGGCCGACGGTTTTCTCCCCACTCTGACAGTTCGCAACCGGCAACAGGCCCCGCGCATTCCCATCGCGAATACGGAGTGGTCATTCGGCGCTTGCGGACAAAATGGCGCGCCGCCCACGCCGAGCGCCACGCAGATCTGCTATCCCGCTGGATTCAAGCCCGGCCAACTCTACGAAATTACCTATCGCGCGAAAGACCCGCTCATCCTGGGCCTGGGCTTTGCCGCCACCAGAGATCTGGGCGCATTCCTAAAGACGGCCGCGAAGGACGACAGCGGGACGGAGAATCCTGTTCTGATCCCCAATGCGCGCACTTTGGTTATGGGCCAATCGCAAAGCGGGAGATACATCTGCACATTCATCAACCTGGGATTTAATCGCGGCGAGGATGGAAAGATCGTTTTCGACGGCGCGTTTCCCGAAATCGGCGGCGGGCTGCTTCCGCTCAACGTGCGCTGGGGCCAGCCGGGACGCGGCGCGGGAAGCGCGGAGGTGGACAATCAAACGCCCGGCGCGGAGTTTCCGTTTACCTATGGCAGGGAGACGGATCCTCTAACAGGGCGCACCGCGGGCATTCTGGATCGCTGCACAGCCACGCACACTTGCCCCAAGATTGTGCACGTGGCGACTTCGCTCGAGATGTGGGAACTTCGCCAGTCCCTCGGCTTCACCGATCCGCTGGGTATGAAGGACCTGCCGGACCCGCCGAATGTGCGCACCTATTTGATGGTTTCCACTCAGCACGCACCGGCAGCGCTGCCCCTGCCGACGCAGGCCCCCTTCGGCGCTTGCCAGCAACAGCCAAATCCAAACCCGCATACGTGGACGGTGCGCGCGCTGCTCGAAGCGTTGTCTGCGTGGATCACAACTGGCACTGAACCTCCGCCAAGCGCCCGGCCAACCATCGCCGCCGGAAACCTGGTTGCCGCCGATCAGGTTCATTTTCCGGCCATCCCTGCAAACAAATATGGCGGTGTGGCCCGTCCTGCGGTGAAATTTTTGGCGCTCAACAATCCCGATCACGTGCTCGATTTCGGCAAGGATTTTAATCCCACGGACACTAGCGGCATCCTGAACGGGGAACTGCCCCAAGTAGGAACGGCGCGCTACGGAACGCTGGTCCCTCAAGTGGATGAAGATGGCAACGATCTCGGCGGAATCCGAAATGTGTTCGTGCAGGTTCCCATCGGCACCTACACAGGGTGGAATCTTTTCAATAGCCGATTTTTCGAGGATGGTTTCTGCACGCTTACGGGGAGTTTCATTCCGTTTGCCTCCACCATGCAGGAGCGCCTGGCAACGGGAGACCCGCGAAAGTCTCTCGAAGAACGCTACTCGAACAAAGATGCGTATGTCGCTGAAGTTAAAAAAGCTGCCGAGAGTTTGGTGAAGCAGCGGTACCTGCTGCCCGAAGACGCCGCCACGCTAATCAAGCAGGCGGAAGACAACGGCATCCGCCAAGCTCCGTAGCCCACATTCCTCACGTTCAAGCGGGGTTTAAGTAGCGCGGGCTTCAGCCTGCGGGGTTTGGTCCTAGCAAGGTCCAAAACCCGCAGGCTGAAGCCCGCGCTACTTAAAATCACGGCCGAATGCCTGCAATCTTCAAGTGGATGCGGTACAAGCTGGTTCGTGCCGTAACGTAGAGGGTTTTTCCGTCGGCGTCTCCCCATGCGCAGTTGGCGGGAAGCTCGGGAAACTGGATCGTCCCCAGAAGTTTTCCTTCGGGCGAAAAAATCATAATTCCCGCAGGCCCCGTGGCGTAGATATTTCCCGCCGTATCAATCTTCATTCCGTCGGGCACATCTTCTCCGGGAATCTGCGTGGCATCGAAAAATTTGCGGCCGTTGGCCAGAGTCCCGTCCTTGTTCACGTCGAAGACCATCCAGAATTTGTCAGTCCGTGAATTGGCCACGTACAATTTCTTTTCGTCCGGCGAAAACGCCAAGCCGTTCGGATAGGGCATGTCCTTGGTCAGCAGCGTGAGTTTTCCGGCAGCTGAAATTCGATAGACTCCGTTAAAGCCGAGCTCTGGTGTGGGGATGTCCTTTGCATCGGCCGGATAGTTTCGCGAGAGGCCCGTGGGATCCGTAAAGTAAACGTCGCCATTTTTCTTCAAAACCAGATCGTTCGGACTATTGAAGCGCTCGCCTTCAAAGCGGTCAGCGAGAACCGTGACCGCACCGCTCTTTTCGTATCGCGCCACTCTGCGATTCCCATGTTCGGCGGCAACCAGACGGCCTTCCCGGTCCAACGTCAGCCCATTCGATCCAATCAAAACTCCGTCCGGATACGTCCCCGAAAAAATCTGCTTCCGGAAAACGGAAACGTTTCCATCCGGAGTCCATTTCATGATCGCGTTCGCAGGGATGTCGCTAAACAGCAGATATCCCCCGCGCCTATCCCAAACCGGCCCCTCCACAAATCGAAAATCCCCGTGAACCTTCTCAACCGTGGCCCCCGCCGGCACGATCTTGTCCAGCCCCGCATCGCTGCGCACAATCGTCTGCGCCCGCAGCGAGATCGTCGCGGCGCTCATCAGCAGAATGACCGGCAACAATCTGAACAGATTAACAAGTAGTTTTCTCATGGCACCCCATCCTATTTGCTATTTGCGTGAAGCAATTCCGGATTATTCAATGGACCGGGGAAGTATACACGACGGATATCCCGGGCCTTGTACTTGAACTTTAATCCCATAACTGCGTCGGCTCCCTTCGAGCGAGTCGAACTTGATAGCTGTTAGGACGATCAAGGCTCGGAGTTAAGGAGTCAACGCAGTTATAGGATTAAAGTTCACAGTATTAACCGCAAGGGCAAATAGGTGAGTAGTACGTAAGTATGGAGCGTAGGCAATTTCACGCGATTTCAAAGCCCGGGCTGCCCGCCTGCCCATTTGGTTGATCGTCCACGGTAAGGCCGAAACGTCCGCTACCGCAGCACGTGATCTGCATCACGAATATATATGACCCGTGTCACTGCGCGCACGTCGTGTGCAAGTGTAGGAACGTCACCATACATTGCGGGGATGTTTCTAGGTTGAACGGGCGCACGGCCACCAAATCGCTTGCATGCCAGGCAGTTTTTATCCATTTTTCATTCACGGTTTTTCGGTCGGATGTGGGGGGGTGGAGTTGAGGGCGAATCAGCCACAGGAAAAACGCGTCTCACAGAATGTTGCTATTCCAAAGAGCCGTCCATGCCAGTAGGACTCCGGTTCAACCAGTCTTCATACGTTCGAAAGCTTCTCGCCAGGAGAGTGTTGCGATGGAAAGCAATAGGGGTGTGGCGGCTGGATGGAGAAAAGCAAGCCACGTGCTTGCTTTTATTTTAGGCTCGTTGCTGCTCAGCGTTCCATTATTCTCGCAAGGCACAGCCGGCAGAATTCTAGGAACGGTGATTGACCAAAGCGGAGGCGCGATCTCCGGCGCTACCGTGATTGTCACGGATGTGGACCGAAACGTTCCTCGAACGTTGAGCACGGGTCCATCGGGAGAGTACAACGCTCCCAACCTCCTGCCCGGTAATTATAGAGTCCGCGCCGAGGCCAAGGGCTTCAAGGCCTTCGATCGCACGGGCATCATTTTGGAGGTCAATGGAGAGCTTCGCATCGACCTTACGCTACAGCCCGGCGAGATGACGCAGACGATCACCGTCAATGAGTCTGTCCCGATGGTCGAGACCACCAACGCCGAACTGGGCGCCACGCTGCAGAGCGCGATCATTCAAGACATACCCTTGAACGGCCGCAACTTCGAAAACTTGCTGCAACTGAACCCCGGCGTAACGATCTACCCGGGCGGGGCGGGCGGGACGCAGAGCGCCAACGGACAGCGCCCCCACGACAACGTGTACCTGGTCAACGGCATCATGGCGACTGATCCTTGGATGGGCCAGAGCGTGTTCAACGCGGTCATGGCCGCGGGCGACGCGGGCACGATCATGCCCATGGATGCCATTGACGAATTCAAGACCGAGGAAAATCCCCGGGCGGAATACGGATGGAAGCCCGGCGCGATCGTCAACGTCGGGGTCAAGTCAGGCACCAACGGCCTTCACGGGTCCGCGTATGCCTACGGCCGTGATACAGCGTTCGACGCGCGCAATTACTTCAACCCGGCAAACGGCGCCAATCCAACGAAACAACCAGTGGAGCTCGAGCAGTTCGGCGCTACCTTGGGCGGGCCCGTCAAGAAAGACAAACTGTTTTATTTTGTCAACTTTGAGAGTCAACGCTACGGCATCGGAGCTCCTAATTCCATTACCACACCCATGACGGTATCGGTGCTCGATCCCAATGGGACAGGTTGCACCACACTCACGACGGTGAATTGCAAAGCGAGTTTAATCAATGCTTGCCAGGACGTGATTGCCAGCGGCGGCACTCCCACTCCCCTGAGCTTATCCCTGGCCGGCATGGACTCGACCTGCGCCCCCATCCCCTCGAAGTTGACGACGGATGCGGGCGGCAACCAGTTCCAAGGCCTCTTCCCGGTGAACACCACGGGAAGCGTTCAAACCGACTTAAAGAGCAACAATCGGATCAATGGCGGGCTGGCGAAGGTGAACTACCACCCCAACGACAAAAATCAGTTGGAGGGCATGTATTTTATCAGCCAGGGCGACAACATCGCGGTGGACGCCCCTATCAGTGAGGTTTCCAGCAACTGGATTACGAATGAACACGCCCGGTCGCAAGCCGCTTCGGGCGACTGGGCCTATACGCCGAGTTCCACGCTCGTGAACGAGCTTCGCTTCGGATACGCTCACTACGACCAGAGCTACTTCGGCGTTGACTCCAGCCAGAGCGCCGCAAATTACAATTTCAACGGTCAAACATACGAAATACCGACCGGAATCACCAACCCGCTCTATGGGGGAGCTCCGAGGACTCGATTCAGGGGCTTTTATGCCTATCCAGGGGGCGACGGCATCGGCACGGGCTGGCCCAAGATCATCGGTCCCGACGGGGTCCTGGAGTTCGTGGATCACGTTTCGAAAACCCGTGGCAAACATGCCTTCAAGTTCGGCGGTGAGTTTATTTACAACCAATCCACCACCAATGAAACGGCGAACGCCAGGGGGCAGATTCGCTTCGGAAGTCTGAACGACTTCTTTACGGGAACCCTCAGCAATGCGTACTTGTTTACGGGAGACGCGACACGGCACCTCTACAACGAAGGGGTTGCCGGTTTCCTCCAGGATGACTGGCGACTCACGTCGCGATTCACCCTGAATCTGGGCGTGCGCTACGAACTCAACACCGTCGTGCATGAAAGGCACAGCTTGATGGGGAACTTCGACCCAACAATCGGCATCTACCAGACCAACAATCCCTACCACGGCGACCATAACAATTTCTCGCCGCGCGTGGGTTTCGCCTGGGACATTGCCGGGAATGGTAAGACTGTTCTCCGCGCGGGAGGCGGCATCCTTTACGAGCAAATCAGCTTCGACGTGATGAATGGCGAAGGCAACGTACTCGGCTTGCGCACCTTCCCCACGGGGGTTCCCCTGTACAACGCCGGCAGTTCGACAGCGCTTCCAGTGAACGGCACTATCAATACTCTAGCCCTGACGTTTGCTGGCAGCGGTCTCACTCCAATGGATCAGGCCTGGCAGGCGTTCGATCCCACGAAGCCGGTTTTCGGGACAACTCCGCAAGCAACTCTTTTCGCCAGCGTTGCGAACCCAGCTTGCGGCGATGGTTTTACTAACCCTAATCCTCCTGGTCCTGGTAACAACCCGAACCTCCCAACCTACCCGGCAGCTCCGGCCCCATGCGAAATCTACGGCGTGAACCCCAATCTTCGCACTCCTTACGTGAACAACTGGAACATTGACATACAGCGCGCGATCACCAACAACCTCTCGATTGACATCGGCTATGTTGGCAACCATGGCACAAAGGTGTTGGGGAAGATCAACATCAACCAGCCTGCGCCTGGCGCTGGGTGGACAGCGGCTGCCATCGCGACGTGCTTGGGCAGCTATAATGACGCGACACCCTACGACGGTTGCGGAAATAATTTTGGCGGACCTGATCCCAATGCGGAGCAGGCAGCCCAGCCGTTCACGGCGCCTTGCGCCAGCAGTATCAATACCAACGGGCCGAACACACCGTTGGGTCCGAATGGCTCAGGTGGGCCATTCAACCCTCACAATTCATGCTTTTCATACCTGAGCTACATCACCATGCTCGGCAACCTTTACGATGCGAATTACAATGGCCTGCAAATGACCTTGACGGGGCGGAATTACCACGGCCTTTCGTTCACGGCGGGTTATACCTATTCCCACGCCCTGGGCATGGCTTCCGACCAGGGAACCTCAGCCAACTTCCCCGCTCCCACGAACAGCTACGGGAATCTTCACCAGCAACTTTACGCGAACACCGACTTTGATATCCGGCATCGCTTCACGCTTTCGATAAACTATTCGATTCCCGGAAGGAAGGGTTTCGGACAAATGCTGGAAGGCTGGGGAGTCAATTCCATCATCATCGTCACCAGCGGTTTGCCTTGGGGCCTGTCCGATCAGACGGACGATTTCAGTGGAACCAACGTGGCCGGCACCGCGGGACAAAATTTTGGGGAGCAATGGAACTTCTTCGGCAATCCCAGTGATTTCACGCCTGTCCATGGGTGGACCGATACCAACGGTGGATGGCAAAACGGTGGCGGCGGACTGCCTTTTTTCCCCGGCACCAGTGATCCGCAATGTGCCGCGAAGGCTTTGGCGTTGGACGGAGGAGCTCCACAGGGGCTCAATCAAGCATCTCTTGCCAATCTTGGGTGCTATCGCGTCGGGAACAGCATGCTGCTCCCTCCGGCGTTCGGGTCCTACGGCACCACGACGGCGAACTTCTTACGCGATACCGGTTTCAAGAATGTTAACTTCTCCGTGACCAAGGTGTTCACGATCAAGGAGCACCTCAAGGCTGAGGCCCGCGTTGAGATCTTCAACCTGTTTAACCATCCAGACTGGTCGAATCCCAGCGGAGGCCCCGGTGGCGCCATTCAGGATCCCTCCAGCCAGCCATTCGGCTTTGTCGGCCTTACGCCTGACTCTTACAGCTCCAACCCGCAACTCGGCTCGGGCGGCGCTCGGGGAATGCAGTTGGGCTTGAAACTTAGCTGGTAGTCTTTACGCGTCGCGATGTGAGCGGCGCTGCAGGCAAGAATCTCCTGTCGCAATGCCAGCAGGGTGCGCCAGCATTTGAGGTTGATTTTTCGGGTGCCGGACCCTTTGGTTGTTAAGGGGCCGTGTATTCGATCTGTCCTTCCTCGGGCAACCCCTAAAAGAGTGAGCAAGATTCTTTTCTCTGAGGTCCGCTTGCAGGGCCGCGCAAAGCTCCCCCCTCAATGCTGTGGCGCGGCATCGCCTTGCGGGAAATATTTTGAGAGGGCGATGACCGCTGCGGCGGCCAGGTAGCCGGCGGCGAAGTGCCAGGGCAGCGGCGAGCCTGTGCGCCAGGGGAGGATGAATTTTCCGTCGGCGGCGGGCGAGTGGATGACTCCGAACAGGCACGCCGCCGCGCCAATCACCAGGCACCAGGCGCTGCGCGCGAAGCGGCGATCGAGCAGCTCGGCGGTGGCCGCTCCCCAAATCACGGCGGAAATAATGAAGCCGTTGCCAAGCAGGATCACCGTGCGAACTGTTTCGCCCACGTCGCCGGTCAGCTGCGCGGCGTGCGCGCCGACGGCTCCCAGCGCGGCAGTTACTTCCAGGCCGATCAGAAATGCAAGCGAGGGCAGAATCGAGACGGCTACCGCCAGGCCGTGGCGCGCTGGTGTTGCCAGAAATGCTTGCGAGATGACTTCCAGGCCGATGTAGACAAGGATGGGCGCAATGGCGGCGGCCGGAATCCAGGCCACGAAAAATGGCAGGTAGCCAAGGACGCCGCCGAGGCCGATGAACAATCCGGTCAAGATGACGTAGCCCGCTCCTGCGCCCATTGCTTTGTACGCCGGATGGCCGATGTACGGCGTGCTTTCCACCACTCCTCCGCACAGGCCCGCCAGCAGCGTGCAAAAACCTTCGGTGAGCAGGATGGTGCGCGTGTCGTAGACGTCTCCGGCGGCGGCCGCGCTCTCGGTGTTGTCGATCCCGCCCACAACTGTAGCCAGAGAAAACGGCAAGATTATGGGTAGGTAAATCCACGCCAGCGAAAGGCCTCCAAGAAACGCCACCGTGGGCCATGGAAAAGCCAGGTGAAATGCGGCAGAGCCTCCTGCGGGCGGCGCTGCAAGCGGACTCACGATGTGAAACGCGCGAAGCAGATGAAACGCGGCGATGCCCACCAGCGCGGAGGCCAGCGCACCCGGAATTTTCCCGGGAATTTTCACGCCGCCCACCAGCGTAATCAGGATGACGCCGAACGCCAGCAAGCCGGGAATGGGATCGGCATACATCTTCAGCATGGGCAGCAAAGCGATCAGCGCCAGCCCCGCTCCGCCGATCGAGCCCAGAAGCGCCGCGCGCGGCACGGCTCGCCGCACCGCATTGCCGCCAAACGACAGCGCAATCTTGAACACGCCCACAAGCACCGTCACGGCCATGCCCATCTTCCAGGCCAGAACCGCGTCATGCGTTGCCAAATAGGCAGGCCCCAGAACGCCGAAGGACATTCCGAAAATACTTGGCGCGTTGAGGCCCAGCGGCATGGCGGTCACATCGCTGCGTCCGGATTGCTTCGCGAGGCGGCCGGCCATCCAGGCATAGAAAAGATCGCCGGCCAGCACGCCGATGGCTGTCCCTGGAACCATGCGATACAAAACGATGGACGATGGAAAACCAAATGCGCCGATGAGGATGCTGGCAAGAATCACAAGATTGGCGATGTTGTCGAACATGAGGGCGAAGAAGCCATTCAAGTCGCCTGCGCGAAACCAGCGGTAGCCTGTGGTCATTGCCAATTGTCTCCGTAGGCACGCGCGGATGCGGCGGACGCGCGCCGGCGCTCTAGATACTACAACCAGCCCACATTTCCCATAGGCAAACATTGTGGGGTTAAGTGGCATAGGCTTCAGCCTTTGGATTTTGGTTCTTGCAAGGCATAAATCCGCCGGCTGAACAGGCTGCGGAAAAACTTCCCACACCTTTTGTCATTCTGAGCGGAGCGAAGAATCTCTCTTTCTTTTCATGGGCGCAGAACAAGGAGAGATTCTTCGCTCCGCTCAGAATGACAAAATAATCTACTTCTTCCGCAACCTGTGAAACCTATGCCGCAGGTTCCGGATTCACTGCCGGGCGTGCAATAATTCGGGCCATGGCACTTGGCGCAAAACACTCCGCAAATAAAAAATCTCGCCCTCCGCGCCGAGCGGACGCAAGCCGCCGCTTTCGGGATTTGTCCATGGCGCTTTCGCAAATTGGAAAAAGTTTTTACGAGCGCGGATGGGTGTTCGGGACCAGCGGTAATCTCAGCGCGGTCGTGAGCCGCGAGCCGCTGCGCCTGGCCATCACGCCGACGGGGCTAGACAAGGGTGCGCTCGACCCAAGGCAATTTCTGGAAATCGACGAGTCAGCGAAAGTGCTGCGCGGAAGCGGGCAACCCTCCGCGGAGACCGGATTGCACCTGGCCATCGTGCAAGCGTGCGGCGCGGGCGCGGTGCTGCACACGCACTCCTTGTGGAGCACTCTGCTTTCCGACGTTTTTTCAGCTGATGGAGCTGTAACGCTGGAAGGATTTGAAATGCTCAAGGGACTGAGCGGCGTGCGCACCCATGAGCATCGCGAAACGCTTCCAATATTTGAAAATTCCCAGGACATTTCCGCGCTGGCGGAAAAAGTTCGCGCGCTGCTGCAAAGCAATCCGGCCGTTCACGGTTTCCTGCTGCGCCGCCACGGACTTTACACCTGGGGGCGCGACCTGGCCGAAGCCAAGCGCCACGTGGAAGTATTGGAATTTTTGCTGCAAGCATTCGGGCAGTCCCGAAGCGGAGTATAATTGCTGGCAGAGGCTGGCGAAGAAGCGATTTATTTTGTCATTCCGAACGGAGCGAGAAATCTCTCTTCGATTGCAGCGCGGCAGAAAAAGAAAGAGAGATTTCTCGCTCCGCTCGGAATGACAAAAGTGCCGGGACAATTTTCCGAAGCCTGGGAATTCCGGATCGAAAATCAAGTTAAGCAAGGTTGCACAAAGAAAACGCAAGGAGCGCACTCCATGGCCCTTCTGACAATTCCAGACCAGAAGCGAACGCTGAGCGACAAGGCCGAGGTCACGCGTTATCTCGCCGGAATGGGCATCGACTACGAGCGCTGGGAGCCGACCGCACCGGTGTCCCCCACGGCCACGGCGGATGAAATTCTGGCGGCCTACGCGCCGCAGATCAATGAGCTGAAAGCGCGCGGCGGATACGTCACCGCGGATGTGATCGACGTCAATCCGCAAACGCCCGGCCTGGACGCCATGCTCGCCAAATTCAATACCGAGCACTGGCACGATGAGGACGAAATTCGCTTCATCATTGCGGGCAGGGGAGTGTTTCACGTGCATCCCAAAGAGGGGCCTGTGGTGGCCATCGAAGTGGGCGCGGGAGATTTGATTCGCGTGCCGCTGGGAACACATCACTGGTTCGATCTCTGCTCGGACCGCCGCATTCGCGCCATTCGCCTCTTTCAGGATCCCGCCGGCTGGACGCCGCACTACACAGGCACGGGCGTCGATCGCGGCTACGAGCCGGTCTGCTTCGGGCCAACCTATCTTCCCGCTCCGCCCATGGTGAGCTAGCGTTGGCGGCGCCGCCCGGTGGAAGCTCGATTCAAGCCATCCTGCTGGACATCGAAGGCACGACTACTCCCGTCGATTTCGTATACCGAACGTTATTTCCATATGCCCGCGCGCGGCTGGCACAATTTTTACTGGAGAACCGCGATGAGCCGGAAGTTCGCGCGGATATCGAAGCCCTGTGCGCGCAGCATCGCAGCGACGCTGCCGAACAACTCGCCCCGCCCGCGTGGAACAGCGATTCACGCGACCTCGATCTAGCTTCGGCAACCGCCTATGGCCACTGGTTGATGGATCGCGACAGCAAATGTTCCGCCTTGAAATCGCTGCAAGGAAAAATCTGGCAGGAAGGTTATCGGGTCGGCGAGTTGCACGGCGAAGTCTATCCCGACGTGCCCCCGGCGCTGGATCGCTGGACGCGGGAAGGGAAGCTCGTGGCCATTTTTTCCTCCGGCAGCGTCCTCGCCCAGAAGCTTCTCTTCGGCAGCACATCCGCCGGCGATTTGACGCGCTTCCTGCGCGCCCACTTTGACACCGCCGTAGGCCCCAAACACTCCCCGCAAAGCTATTCGCAAATTGCCCGCGCCCTCGCCGTCGATCCGCCCAAAATCCTTTTTGTTTCGGATGTAGCCAAAGAGCTGGACGCCGCTCGCCAAGCGGGAATGCACACAGCTCTCTGCGTGCGGACGGATCCCATCGAGCGCGTCGCAAGCACGCACCGCGTGATTCATTCCTTCGATGAACTAGGCGTATGACACAGCGCGGCGGAGCCGCAACCAAAAGCAACTTCAGTGGCTAAACGACGAGTTACGTTTGCTCTCACTGCCAGTCCCTCCGGGACTTCGATCAAGACCAAACCGAGCGAGAAGCAACACCAAATTCTTCGCGGCACGCAAAGAATCTGCGGATTAGTAGTAAAGGGACGAGGCGCCCCAAGTTCAAAGGCTTAGTTTTGAGTAGACGTGCGGGAGCAGGATTCCACTGTGGATCGCGGACGATTCCATGGAATGCGAAAGGCTGGGCCAACCGCCCAACGAATGAAAAGTCAAAACCCAGACCCTTTTGACCCAAAAGGGTCTGGCACCCGCAAAATCTAAATCAGTTCCTCGGCGTAGACGTACAGGAGTGGTATTATCCGTCGGTCAAATAAAGAGCGGGGAAGGGTGCGCCACTCGCCCGACCGCATCGGAGGAGTAATGCAAAAGTCAAACCTCAAGCGGGACATTGGCTCGGAAGACTGGAAGATCGAGCCGCTGATAAAACAGCTTCGCGAGGACAAGTTTCTGGTACCGACGTTTCAGAGAGAATTTGTGTGGGAGCCTGCAAACATAGTTAAGCTGTGGGACAGTATTTATAAGTTTTATCCTGTGGGAAGCTTGCTGTACTGGGAAACGAATTCATATCTCCATACCCATCGAAAGCTCGGTGGATTTGAATTTCCTCACGACGAAGACACGGTACGGAAATTCAAAGAGTGGAAATACGTCCTGGATGGACAACAAAGGGCGACGGCCCTACTTGTATCCTTTTTGGGCGGGAAAGGACGCGTCGATGCGAACGAGGAGTTCGACTACACGGTGTACTTCGACGCAGCGAATGCGGAATTTTTCTTTGCTAACAAACTAGATGAAAGAAAAAAAGGCACTCCGAAGGAATTCTTAATTCGCGTTCGCGATGTACCCAATTGGTCCTTCACGTTCTACAAGGATATTTCTGCGGTTAAGGGTTTCAATCCAGAGATCGAACATAATCTCCAACAACTGGGTCGGATATTCTCAGATTACCAGATTCCTGTTATCCGAATTACGGGCGTCGAAGTGAACGAAGTGTGTGACATTTTCGAGCGCATCAACCAAGAGGGGAAGAAACTTGACCCCGTAGACATAATCGTAGCGCGCACCTATCGAAATGAGGATGAGGCGAGCGGCCAGCCAGGATTCTATTTGAGGGATTACTTAGGTGGCCTGAAAGACCTGTTAGGGAACAAGGGTAACCGCTTCAAGGATTTGGACGATTTAGCGGTCATTCAAATGGTTTCTCTATGCCTGAGGAAACAGGACTCCACTGGACGGAGCCGGTTTGGTATCACTCCCAGTGCGCTGAATAACCTCACTACGGAGCATTTTGAGAAAAACTGGGCCGCGTGTCAGAAGACCGTTCTTGAAACGATTAAGTTTCTCGCCGATCAAAAAATTCAAGGCCCCGGAATGTTGCCGTTTGCCTACCTGGCTTTGCCACTTTGCTATTACTTCCACGAGAATAAGAAGCCCAATCGGGACATTGCTCGGCAGTGGTTCTGGCGGAATGCGTTTGGCCTGGAAGAATTCAGGGCGTCGAGCGATGTGGTCCACTGGTGCGATACTTTCTTTACTCCGCTGGAACAGGGAAAGGACGTGACCATTCCGGCGCTGATCCTTTCCAAGAAGAAACTGATCGATGCAAGTTACAACTACAGGAATTCCCTCAGCCGTGCAGTGCTCGCATTTCTGGCGAAACAGAATCCCCTAGATTTCAGCGACAAAGATGCGGAAGTGCTGGATAACGTGTACTTGCTATTGTCTCAAGCTCCGAATTTGCACCACATCTATCCGCTGAACTTCTTGGAGCAAGTGAAGAATCTCGGCGCGGACCCCAATAGCCTTATGAACATCTGCTATCTCCGAGCGCGCACGAACATTCAGATTAGCGATAAGAATCCACTCGTTTATTTCAAGGGGTTCAAGGGGCTGGAGCCTATCCTAAAGTCACATTTAATACCCGAAGATTTTATCGAGCGCAAGAAATTTAACCCAAAGGAATATGCTGACTTTCTGCTCGCTCGCGCTGCATGGTTAGGTAAGCGATTGAAATCTGAACTGACGGATGTTGAATTTCAAATAGTTGATTAAACGAAAGCTAGAATTGTGGGGGAACCGTTTGTGGGTGATGCCCAGCTCTATCCTAAGCGCCTGATTGAAGTAGACCTTCCGATCAAACGCCGGGTGCGCCAGCCTCTGAGTGGGATTAGATTATCCGGCTGCGCTTTCTTCACATTCTTTGCTAAGGGCACGATTCTTCTTTGCATCGGTTGGGCAAGCTGGAATTGCGGCAGTGTCAGCTAAAATCGCGGCGTAGCAAAAAATGGCGCGCGAGATTAGAATAGCCTCCGGCATGAAAACTCCTGAATTTGTTCACCTGCACCTGCACACGGACTACAGCTTGCTGGATGGCGCCTGCGACCTTGAGGAAGTTGTCGAGGAAGCTTCGCGCCGCAAGATGCCGGCGGTGGCTGTCACCGATCACGGAAACCTGTTCGCGGCGGAATCGTTTTACAGCACGGCCAAGAAGAAGGGCGTGAAGCCCATCATCGGCTGCGAAGTGTATGTGGCAAAGGGCAGCCGCCATGATCGCGGCGAAGGGTCGCAGCGCGATGCGGCCAACGGACACTCAAGTGCAGCGGCAGCCGAGCCCGGGCAGCGCGGCAACAACCATCTCGTCCTGCTCTGCGAAAATGGCGAGGGCTATCGCAACCTGGTCAAGCTGGTCTCCGCAGGATTTCTGGAAGGTTTTTATTACAAGCCCAGAATCGATTACGACCTGCTGGCAACGCACAGCAAGGGGCTGATCGCCTTGTCCGCCTGCTTGAACGGAGCCGTCACGCAAAACCTGGTGGAAGAGCGGCCGGATGAAGCGAGCGAAGCAGCCCACAAGCTGCGCGACATTTTTGGAAAAGATAATTTTTTCCTGGAAATTCAGGACCAGGGCCTGGACATCGAGAAGCGCGTCAATCCGCAAATCGTGGAGCTTTCCCGGAAATCCGGCATTCCCCTGGTGGCCACCAATGATTGCCACTACCTGAAGCACAGCGATGCGCACGCGCAGGAGGTCTTGCTGTGCATTCAGACCGGCAAGACAATGAACGACACGCACCGCATGAAATTTCCCACCGACCAATTCTTCTTCAAGACGGCCGAGGAAATGGCGCAGGTGTTCGGCGAGATTCCTGAATCGATGTCGCGCACGCTGGCCATCGCGGAGCGCTGCGACGCGAAAATCGAAGCAGTGAAAAATTCCTTTCCCGACTTTCAAGTTCCCGAAGGCCACACGGTCGATTCCTATTTCGAAGCCGTCTCGCGCGAAGGATTTGCCACACGCGTGCCAATCCTCGAAGCTCGCGCCAAAGCCGGGCAGCTTCGCAAGACGATAGCCGAGTATGAAACGCGCCTGACCAACGAAATCCGCATGATTCAGAAGATGCGCTACGCCGGATATTTCCTGATCGTCTGGGATTTCATCCGGCACGCGCGCGCTCAGGGAATTCCTGTGGGTCCGGGACGCGGCTCCGCGGCCGGCAGCCTGGTGAGTTACGCGCTGCAAATCACGGACGTCGATCCCTTGCAATACGATTTGCTGTTCGAGCGCTTCCTCAATCCCGAGCGCGTGTCCATGCCCGATATCGATATCGACTTCTGCATGCGGCGCCGCGGCGAAGTAATCGAGTACGTCACCGGAAAATATGGCCGCGCCAACGTGGCGCAGATCATCACCTTCGGAACCATGGCGGCCAAGGCGGCCATCAAGGACGTGGGCCGCGCCATGGACCTGCCCTACGGCGAAGTGGATCGCATCGCCAAGCTGGTTCCCGCGCAGCTGAACATCACGCTAGACGAAGCCTTGAAGCAGGCGCCGCAACTGAAAAGTTTGATCGACGGCGACGCGCGCTACACGGACCTGATGGACGTGGCCAAGCGCCTGGAAGGCTTGGCGCGCCACGCCTCCACGCACGCCGCCGGCGTCGTGATTTCTCCCGAGCCGCTCACCAACCTCGTCCCCCTGTACAAGTCCAACAGGGATGAAATCACCACGCAATATGACATGAAGGGCCTGGAGCACATCGGCCTGCTCAAGATGGATTTCCTGGGCCTGACCACGCTGACCGTGCTGGACGACACCGTGCGCATGATCCAGCAAAACCGCAATGTGCACGTCGATCTCGGTTCGCTGCCTCTCGACGACGAGGCCACCTACAAACTTTTCGCGCGCGGCGAAACCACGGCCATCTTCCAATTTGAGTCGCACGGCATGCGCGACATTTTGCGCCGCTATCAACCCACGCGCATGGAAGACCTCACCGCGCTGAACGCACTGTACCGCCCCGGCCCCATTCAGGGCGGCATGATCGACGACTTCATCAACCGCAAGCACGGCAAGAAAAAAGTCACCTACGACTTGCCCGAGCTGAAGGAAATTCTGGAGGAGACCTACGGCGTCATCCTCTATCAGGAGCAGGTGATGCAGATCGCCAACCGCCTGCGCTGGCTTCTCGCTTGGCGAAGCGGACATTCTGCGCCGCGCCATGGGCAAGAAGAATCGCGAGGAGATGGCCGCGCAGAAGCGAAAAATTCCTGGCCGGCTGCGTCGCGCGAAAAGTTGCCGCCAAAAAGGCCGAGAAAATTTTCGATCTGATGGCCGAATTCGCCGGATACGGTTTCAACAAATCGCACTCCTGCGCCTACGCGCTTGCTGGCCTATCAGACCGCGTATCTGAAGACGCACTATCCCGTGGAGTTCATGGCCGCGCTGCTCACCTCGGAAACGGGCAATACCGAAAAAGTGGTCAAGTACATCAACGAATCGCGCGGCATGGGCATCACCGTGCTTCCTCCCGACGTCAATTCCAGCGATCTGGATTTCACTCCGGTGGGCGAGGCCGATTCGATTCGGCATGCGCGCCATCAAGAACGTGGGCGAAAACACCGTCAAGGGAATACTGGACGCGCGCGCGGAACTTGGCCGCTTCCCCTCCATCTTTCAATTCTGCGATCACGTCGACACGCGCCTCCTAAACAAGCGCGTCCTGGAAAGCCTGATCAAGGCCGGGCGCCATGGATTCGCTGGGCGCGCGCCGTTCGCAGATGTTTGCGGTCATCGACCGCGCCATGGAAGCGCGCGCAGAAGCCGCAGCGCGAACGACCAGTGGGCAGCACGGCCTTTTTGGCGGAGCGTCAGCGCGCGGCGGAGCCGCCCGACGAACCTTTGCCGGAATCGAGGAGTGGCCGGAGCACGAAATGCTGGCCTACGAATTCGCCACCGTGGGCTTCTATATTTCCGGGCATCCGCTCGCAAAATATCGCAGCGCAAGCTGAAGGAGTTGGGCGCGCTGGATCTGGCAGCCGTCGAGGGACGCAGAAACGGCGAAGAGATTACCGTGGCGGGCATTGTGATCGCCATGCGCCCCATGCGTTCCCGCAAGGGCGGCCGCTGGGGAATTCTCACGTTGCAGGACATGACCGGCGTGCTGGAAGTCCTGGCCTTTCCGGAATCGTTCGCGCGACTTGAAAATTTATTCAAGAGCAATGCGCCGTTGATCCTGAAAGGCCGCGTGAACGTGGAAGAAGCCGGCACGCGGCTGGCCGTGATGGATGGGCGCCAGCTGGAAGACATGGGGCAGCGTCAGCCCGGCGTGATGCGCGTGCGGGTGGATCTTCAGTCCGTCGATTCCACCTTGCTCGATGAGCTGAAAGAGTTGTTCTGAACAAGCCCGGTCCCTGCGCCGTGGCCTTTGACATCGTTTCTCCGGACGGTGCGGTAGCCACGCTGCGCGCCGACCAGCGCGTCCGTGCCGATCAGGAACTCGTGCGTGAAGTTTGCCGCCTGTGCGGCGATAATGCAGTGCAGCTGGAAGCGCGCACCTAGCGAAGCGTTGGCATCGCTGTAGCCCGTCTCTTCAGAGGCGGGGATTTTGTGCGCGGCGGGCGAAGAACTGCGCGATGGCGAAAGTTTTCGCGCGACTGCGAAAAAACCTCGCCTCTGAAGAGGCGAGCTACAATACGCGCAAACATTGCGAGCGATACCGAGGCATATGGCACAAGAACTCGGAAAGACGAAATCGACAAGCTGGAAAAGGAACTGGCCGACCTGCAGCGCCTGACGCGGCCGGACATTCCCTCCGCCGAACTCGATCGCCTACGCGGCGAAGTCTCGCAATTGCGCCACGATTTCTACGAGCACATGGGCGCGTGGCAGCGGACGCTTCTGGCGCGCCATCCGCAGCGTCCCTACACGCTGGACTACGTCCGCCTGCTCTTTGAAGATTTCCACGAACTGCATGGCGACCGCGCCTTTGGCGACGACCCCGCGATGGTCGGCGGCTTCGCGCGGTTCAACGGGCGGCCCGTGCTGCTGGTGGGCCAGCAGAAGGGCCGCGACACCAAGCAGCGCGTGGCGCGCAATTTCGGCCAGGCCAAGCCCGAGGGCTATCGCAAGGCGCTGCGCGTCATGCAGCTGGCCGCCAAGTTCGGCCGGCCCATCTTCACATTCATGGATACGCCGGGCGCTTATCCGGGCATCGACGCCGAGGAGCGCGGCCAGGCCGAAGCCATCGCGCGAAACCTGCGCGAAATGGCGCGCCTGCCCGTTCCCATCATCGTGACCATTACCGGCGAGGGCGGCTCGGGCGGCGCGCTGGCCATCGCCGTCGGCGATCAGGTGAAGATGCTGGAAAATTCCGTTTACTCGGTGATCTCGCCCGAGGGCTGCGCCTCCATCCTGTGGCGCGATGCGGCCAAGGCGGAAGTTGCCGCCGAGGCGCTGAAGATTACGGCGCCCGACCTGCAAGGAATTCGGAATCATCGACGAAATTGTTCCCGAGCCGGAGGGCGGCGCGCATTTGGACCACGAAGCAGCCGCTTCGCTGCTGGGACGCGTACTGGACCGCTCGCTGCGCGATCTTTCGCGCTTCCCGATCCGCGAACTGCTGGATCGCCGCTACGAAAAATTTCGCCGCATGGGGCAGTTTTTCGAGACCGCTAAAATATAGATCGCTTTCTCATGTAGGGGCAGCATTGCCGTGCCCCTACTTCACACCCCGCCTTTCCGCGCCACTCCCGCCGTTTCGAGAGTCCAAAAGACCATTGCCGTATTCGCACCACTTTGCAGCATCTTTATTGTCGCGCCGCGCTCTCTCGTCTTACTCTGACAAGACGGAGACAGGCCGCTCATGTCAAAGCACACGGGATCGCAGGTGTCAGAACCAGTTGCATCGAACGGATCGACTCAAGTTTTTCGTCCTTATGAGCGCCTCGTCGAGATCAAGATTCTGGGGAAATCCTTTGAAGTGCCCGAGAAGAACACCATTCTTCGGGCCTTTCAGTACATCAGCCCGGAAACCATCCCCTACGGACGTTTCTGCTGGAACCAGGACTGCCAATATTGCCGCGTGGTCGGAAAGCTGCCGGATGAAGACCAACCGCATGAACTTCTGAGCTGCAAGTTCATGGTCAGCGCAGGCATGGAAATCACCGAGATCAGCCAGGAACTGAAATACTGCCTGCAAAACAAGCTGGGCAAGTAGTTCCTTTTATTTGAAAGACGGCGGCGTCATTCCCGGATATTTTTTCGCGCGATCCACTCAAATTTTCACTTTGTAATCGCAACTAATTTCGCGCAGCCGTGTTTATTTGAGCGTACTCGTTTTCGAGTTTGCTCAATGCCGGCGGCCCGAATCCACCCCTGGACCCTCGGGCTGGCGCGTTGCGCATCGAAGGGCGCGCCGCCCCCGATTGCGGCGCGCCCTTTGCTAACGTAGGACAGCCACTCCTGGCTGTCCGCTTTTGTGTTTTGTGCCGCAAGTCTCCACGCGCCAACCAGCCGCAACCGAGGTCAGCCAAGAGTGGCTGTCCTGCAACTGCTACTTGCTGTAGGATGTTCTGAGACTATGGGAACTACTGCGAATTATCTGCCTTGCGACGGTTGCGGGTTACCGGCCTCGCCGGAACATATCGCCGAGCGCGTGCGGCGGCTGGAACTCTGCACACGCTTTCGTCCTGTGCATCTCCACGTCCTGTTTGTGGCTATGGCTCCGCCTGCCCATACGGAAGACGATTTCTATGCCCCGGCAAAATCGAAAGAATTCTTCGACCCATTTCTGGAAGCCCTGGGAATTCCTTCGTCGGCGCAAAAATCAGCGGCGGGCGGGGACGCGCACGAGGCTGAGTTGGCACGGCTCGCCGAATTTCAGCGAAGGGGATACTACCTGACCTACCTTTCGGAATGCCCGATTCCCGAAAGTGTCGAGCCTGTCCAGGCAACGATTGACCGGCTAGCCGACACACTGATTCGGCGAATCCGTTTCAATTACAAGCCAAAGAATGTTGCGCCGCTGGGGCAAGAACTGCTTCCGCTGGTTGAAAAGCTGAGAGCTGCGGGGATTGGCCCTCTGCTTACATTGGATAAAGGGAAGGCTCTGCCCATTCCAGGGACAGGTACCGGAGATTCCATGGAACTATTCCGAAGGTCGGTATCGGCTGCGGCACCTTGAGCGTATCTTCGTTTGGGATATGATAGAATCCAACTTACATGGACTTACGGGAATTTTGCAAGCAGGGGGCGACTCGTGAAAGCTAAAGCGAAATTTGGCATCGGAGTAGCGATCATTCTGGTTACTCTATCCTGCCTGGCCTACGTTGGCGCGGAGCAGAGCAAGACCTATTACCATACGATCTCGGAAATTCCCACGCTGAACGGTTCGGCGCTGCATCAGCGCCTGCGCGTGGGCGGAGACGTGAAGAACGGTTCGATCCAGCATTATTCCGGCCGCGTCGATTTTATTTTGGTGGAGCAGGGAAAGGCGCTTCCGGTCAGCTACGTGGGTACCGATCCGCTGCCCGATACATTTAAGGATGGCGCGCAATGCCTGGTCGAGGGCAAAGTGCAGCCCGACGGGCGATTTGTGGCTGAGACGGTTCAAGCCAAATGCGCGTCCAAGTATGAAGCGGCGCCGGGCGGCCAGGCTCAGCCTGGTGGCGCAAGCGGCGATGCTTATCCGAATGGTAAGAGTTAATTTCCCGGCCCTGAGCTTGCTATTGTTAGGACTGTCGATCTTCGTCGTGTAGGGGCACGGCAATGCCGTGCCCCTACAATTCAAGAAAGTGACTGTCCCGCAAGACCCGGAATCGAGGACTCAAATTGGATCTGTTCGGTTCTTATTCCTTACTGTTGGCCTTTGCCTTCGCCGTCTACGCGATCTTCGGAGGTATTGCCGCGATCATTACACGGCGTCCTCTACTGATTAAATCCGCGCGCAATGCCGGCTTCGCGGTGTGCGTGCTCACCTGGATTGGAACCGGCAGCCTGTGGTACCTGTTTTTCACCGATAATTATTCGCTGGCCTATGTGGCGGCGCACAGCAATCGCACTCTTTCCCCCTATTACAAATTTTCTGCGCTATGGTCGGGCCAGGAAGGCTCTTTGCTCTTCTGGAGTTTCCTGCTTTCGATCTACGTGTTTTCGGCGCTCTTTACCTACGGGGAAAACATCCCGAGCTGATGCCCTACGTGGGCGTGGTTCTGGCGGGCGTGCAAGTTTTCTTCTTGACCATGAATAATTTTATCGCCAACCCCTACGGCGTGTTCGTGGGGCATGGCGCCGGCGGGATTTTGCACCTGGCCACGCGCGCCGACGGCAGCGGCCTCAACCCGCTCTTGCAGTATCCGGAGATGGCCATCCATCCGCCGACCTTGTATTCGGGCTACACCGGATTCACGATTCCGTTTGCCTTTGCGCTGGCCGCTCTGCTTGGGCGATATCCGGGAGAGAAGTGGATCCACCTGACGCGCCGCTGGACCATGATTGCCTGGGGCTTTCAATCCGCGGGAATTCTGCTCGGCGCGCACTGGGCCTATGCCGTGCTCGGCTGGGGCGGATACTGGGGCTGGGACCCGGTCGAAAACGCGTCCCTGATGCCATGGCTTACCGGAACGGCGTTTCTGCATTCCGTGATGATGCAGGAAAAGCGCGGCATGATGCGCGTGTGGAACGTCTGGCTGGTCTTCACTCACCTTCATGCTGAGCATCTTCGGCACTTCGCTGACGCGCAGCGGCGTGGTGAGTTCCGTTCACGCCTTCGCCGAATCCAACATTGGCCATTGGTTTTGGGGATTCCTGCTCACCATCATCATCGTGTGCCTGGCGGCCTATTCGAAAAATCGCGATTACCTGCGCAGCGACAATCAACTGGATTCCCTGGTCTCGCGCGAATCGAGCTTCCTGTTCAATAACCTGATTCTGCTGGTCGCCTGCGTCGCGGTTCTGGCCGGAACGCTCTTCCCGGTGCTGTCGGAATCGGTGCGCGGAACGAAGATCAGCGTCGGCCCTCCGTTTTTTAACCGCGTAAATATTCCCATTGCCATGTTTCTGCTGTTCCTGACGGGCGTGGGGCCGCTGCTGGCCTGGCGCAAGACTTCCATGGAAAGCCTGCGACGGAATTTCGGCTGGCCCGCTGATTGGCGGCTTTGTGGCCGCGGGAATTGCAGTCGCTTTGGGATTGCGCGAATTTTACGTGACGCTCTGCCTGATGCTGTCGGTGTTCGTCACGCTGACAATTCTTGCCGAGTTTTATCGCGGCGCGCGGGTGATTTCCGCGCGCACCGGATCGAACATTTTCTCCTCGGTCGCGCAGCTCACCATGCGCAACACGCGGCGCTACGGCGGATACGTGGTGCACTTCGGCATGGTGCTGGTGTTTATCGGCATCTGCCGGCACGGCGTTCAATCAGGACAAGCAGATGGAGATGCCGGCCGGCGCGCAGATGAGCATCGGCCCCTACAATCTTCACCTGCAGAACTTCGATTCCACGCAGGAAGCCAACTACACCGCCGAACGCGCCACCATCGACGTGGATCGCGACGGCCGCAGGTGATGATGCTCTATCCCAAGAGGCGTTTTTATCCGTCGAATCAAGAATCGGGCACCATGGTGGCCATCTATTCGACGCTTCGCGAAGACCTTTACGTGGTTTATGCGGGACGCAGTCCGGACACGCAGCTGCCCGTGATTCACGCCTATCTGAATCCGCTGGTGAAGTGGATTTGGCTGGGCGGGGCGGTCGTGGTCCTGGGAACGATTCTGGCTCTCATTCCAAACCGGCAGGCGGTCATGGTTTTGTCCACCGCGACGGCCGCAGAACCCGCGCCTGTACCTGGAGGCGCGCAGCCCGCGCAAATCTTGAATACGGCGCGGTCGCAATTGCCGGGCAATCATGAATAAGGGCATGAATAGTGGCATGAATAATCGCAAACAACTTGCGCTGATTTGCGCCGCCTTCGTGGGCATGGCCTGCGCGCTCGTTCCGCTGCGCATGGACGCGCAGAAGACCGATCGCGCCAAGTCCCTGGGCACCAAGCTGATGTGCATGTGCGGATGCGGGCAAATCCTCACGCAGTGCAATCACATCAACTGTCCGTCGTCCGGCCCCATGCTCAAGGAGCTGGACGCGCACGTCGCCAAGGGCGAGGCCGACGATCTGATCGTTCAGGATTTTGTGCAGGAATATGGCGAAAAAGTTTTGAGCTCGCCACCGTCCACGGGCTTCAATTCCATCGCCTGGTACATTCCCGGAGTGGCCTTTGCCATAGGGCTTGGCATTGTTGTGACGCTCATACGCTTGTGGCGGCAGCGCGATATTGCCCGCGTGGCGACGGCTTCCAATGCGCCGGCTGTCCCCCGAATTCGGCTTCGGACCTGCTTGACGTGCAGATCGAACGCGCCAAGCAACAAGCAGACCGCGAGACTGAGGAATAGAGGAATTGGCAATGATGGCACTGGCAATCTTCGCGACGGTTTTCCCGGATACGGTGATGCTCTCGGCCTGCGTCCTTCTCACGCTGGCCGCGGTCATCTTTGTTTTTTGGATTGAGCCCGACCCGGGAGATTCCGCGCCGCATCGCTCGCAGCTCGATCAGCTGATGGAGCGGCGCGATTCCATCTACGATAACTTGCGCGACCTGAAATTTGAAAACCGGGCGGGGAAGTACGCGGAGCAGGATTACGAACAGATGCGCGATTCGCTGGAAACCGAGGCGGCTCAAGTGCTCCTGGAAATCGAGCGCGTGACCGGGAATCAGGCGCCCATTCCGCGCCGCGATCCGGCCACAGCCGCCAACCCCAGGCAGTAAAGATTCAGGTTTAAGTGGCGCGGGCTTCAGCCTGCGGGGTTTCGGCCTTGCAAGCATTAAACCCCGCAGGCTGAAGCCCGCGCCACGGTTTCCGGCATCGCGAATTATGTTTTTGAGTTTTGCGGTCGCACTACGCAGCAGTTCGTAAAACATGCGGGCCAATCTTCTTAACTAGCGGGGAATCATTTTGCTCATGAAATCAGGAAATCATTCGGTTCGATGGCGCCTCTTCCACGTAGCAGCCCTGCTGTTGCTAATTGCTTCGGCCGCGCAGGCGGGAACAGTCTCCGGCGTCGTCCACAACGGCACCAACGGCAATAAGGCCGCTGCCGGCGTGGATGTTCTACTCATCCAGTTGCAGGGTGGCATGTCGGTCGTGGCCAGCACCAAGACTGACGCGGATGGACGCTATCACCTCGACAACCCGGGAATCGGCCAGGGCCCCATGCTGATTCGCGCCGTGTATCGCGGCGTCTTCTTCCATCAGCCGCTCACGCCTGGCACCTCCACCGTGGACGTCACCATCTACGAACCTACCACCAATCCCGCAGCCATACAGGTTCCGTTGCGCCTGCTGGTATTCCAGCCCAACGGCGACAAGCTGATGGTGGGCGAAGAGTATTCCATTCAGAATAATTCCAATCCTCCCGCCGCCTATTTCAAGCAGGACGGAAATTTCGAGTTCACCATTCCGCAGGGCGCGGAGATCGACCAGGTTTCCACATTTGGCCCGTCGGGAATGCCCGTGCGCCAGGGCACCATCGACAAGGGAAAAGGCCGCTACGCAATCTCCTACGCATTTCAGCCTGGACAAAACGGCGTGCGCATCTCTTACATTGTTCCGTACTCCGGCAATCAAGCCAAGATTCACGAATCGTCCACCTATGACGCGGCACGCGCGCTGTTGGTAATTCCTCCGACCATGCAAATCGCCAGCGCGGGATTCAATGCCGCCGGCACCGAGCAGGGTTTCAATGTTTTCTCGAAAGAGTCTCTAAAAGCCGGGGCGGGATTCGATGTCACGATTTCGGGAACAGCGCCTCCTCCTGCGGACAATGCGGCTGCCTCCGGCGGCGCTCCTGCCGATCAGGCGAACGGTCACGAGTCCAGCCCGGAGACCACCATTGAAGTGTCCCCCGCGCGCCTCGGCGACGAAAAATGGATTCTACTGGGAGGGCTTGCCGCGATTTTCGCTGTAGGTGTGGGCCTGCTGCTGCGCAAACCGGTCCCTGAACTTGCCCCCGCGCCAGCCGCGCCATCGGCTCCCAAAGGCCGCAAGGCGGCGCAGCGCGCGGCGCAAGCCAAGGCTGCTCCTGTAGCGCCCGCCCCCGCGGCAATCGCTCCAGTCGAGCGCGTCACGCAGGAAGTAAATTCCAATTTGGACTCCCTGAAAGATACGCTGTTGCGCCTGGAATTGCGGCGCCAGGCCGGCACGATTACGGACGAGGAGTATGCACTGGAGCGGGGTCGCGCCGAGCAACTGTTGCGCGATCTGGTCCAGGGCTGAGCCGTCGCACGTGTCCACATTGCCCGCATCTTCTCCGAATGGTGGTCCCAGCGAAAGCCTCGGCAACAGGCCCGGGGAGGGATTGCGAATCCAATTCAGCGAAGTTGAAAAGCGATACGGGATGCGCCTGGCGCTGCGCGGCGTTTCGCTGGAAATCGCGGCAGGGGAATGCGTCGCGCTAGTTGGCCACAACGGGTCGGGAAAAACGACTCTGCTAAAAATTGTGGCGCAATTGACGCAACCCTCGCGCGGAAAAATCGCATTCTACTCCCATGAAAAACCCCTCCCGCTCGAGGAAGTGAAGAGCCGCGTCGGAATGGTCGGGCATCACACCTTGCTGTACGAAGAGATGAGCGCCGAGGAAAATCTGATCTTCTTCGCAAAATTGTTTGGCATTTCGGACCCTGCCGAAAAATCGCGCCAGGCGCTGCAGCCCGTAGGGCTTGCCAATCGCGCCACGGACCTGGTGCGCACATTTTCGCGCGGCATGAGGCAGCGCCTCTCCATCGCGCGCGCCCTGATCGCTTCGCCCGGATTGCTGCTCTTCGACGAAGCCGGCACAGGCCTCGATCCCGAGGGCCAGCACTGGCTTGGAGCGACTATCCAGCGGCTGCACGATTCGGGCTGCACCATCCTGATGAGCACGCACGGGCGCAATGAAACGCAAAGCGCCGTGACGCGCGCCATTCGCCTGGACGGCGGAAAAATTACGCATGACTCCGGCACGGGCGGAAATCCCAGCGAAATTCTGGTGATGGCCGCGGTGCGCAACGGCGGCGAAGGGAGCGAATCGTGACCCTCACGCGCGCCACCAGCGTGATTCTGGCCAAGGAACTGCGAACCGAATTCCGTTCGCGGGAATTGCTGGGCACCACCACCGTTTTCGTTTTGATCGTGATCGTCCTGTTCAGCTTTACGTTCAATCCCACATCCACCGAATCGCGCCGCTTCGGCCCCGGCCTTTTGTGGCTGGCGTTTTTATTCGCGGGCTCGCTAATGATGCAGTCTTCCTTTTTGCGCGAGCAGACCAACGACACGCTGGCCGCGCTGCGTCTCGCGCCCATCGACCCCTTCAGCATCCTCGCGGGAAAGATGGCTGCCAATTTTCTGTTTCTGCTTCTGGTGGAAGTGATTCTGCTGCCGGTGTTCGCGGTGCTCTATAACGTGGCAATCCTGCCGGTTCTTCCGCAGCTTCTTCTGGTGCTGGCGCTGGGCACCATCGGCCTGGCCGCAACGGGCACGGTATTTTCGGCGGTCGCGTCGCAGGCGCGCCTGCGCGAATTGCTGCTTCCTCTGCTGCTACTGCCGGTGCTCGCGCCGGTCTTGATTGCCAGCACCGAAGCGACCATCGGAGTCCTGCGCGACCCTTCGGAATTATCTCCGGTATGGTTGACTTTTCTGGCATGCTTTGACGTGGTATTTTTGACGGCGGCCTGGATGGTCGGCGAATATCTGTTGGAGGAGTGAAATGGGCAGCGAAACGCAATCGCGGACGGCAAGCGGCTCGGTAATTTCCGTGCCGTCGCTGCTGGTCGTTTTTCTCCTGTTGGCCGCGGCCAGCTATGGAGCGCTGATCTGGGCGCCCACCGAAAACACCATGGGCATTGTCCAGCGCATATTTTATTTTCACGTCTCGAGCGCGTGGTCCGGATTCGTCTCATTCATCATGGTCTTCATCGGCAGTGTTGCCTACCTGCGCACGCGCGCCCTGAAGTGGGATTGGCTCAGCGTGGCCTCCGCCGAAGTGGGCGTGGCATTTTTCACCGTCGTGCTGGTCACCGGCCCCATCTGGGCCAAACCGGTGTGGGGAATCTGGTGGACCTGGGATGCGCGCCTGACGTCTTCGTTCTTGCTGTGGGTCTTGTTCGTCAGCTATCTGGTGCTGCGCTCGCTGGTCGATGAGCCGGAGCGCCGCGCCAAGGTTTCCGCGGTCTTCGGAATTTTCGCGGCGCTCGATATTCCTCTGGTGTATTTTTCGATCTGGTGGTTTCGCACGCAGCACCCGCAGCCGGTAGTCGGCGACGGGGGATCGCTCGACCCGCGCATGGGTTGGGTCCTGCTGCTGAGCTGGGCGGCTACGCTCGGCGTGATGATCGTGCTGATCCGCCTGCGCTATCGCCTGGAGGCGTTGCGCTCCGAGGTGGATGCGATACGCATGGAGGCCGCGCGAAATAGCAGCTAAGTAGCGCGGTCCGCCGCGGCGGACTGCGGGGTTTGGTCCAAGCACCATCGACGTTCCTGTAGCTAAAGCCCTCAGGCTAAAGCCCGCGCACAGGGCAGGGAATATCAACTGATTTCGCAATTCGATCTTGGGAGACGACTCATGAAGAACCTGAATTATCTGGCGGCCGCATACATCGCCATCTGGCTAATATTTTGCGGATACGTTCTGTCCGTGGCGCGCCGCATGGCCAATCTGAAGGATGATATTCGCCGTTTGAAGCAGGACGGGAAATAACCCGCTCCGCAGGGAAGGTTTCAATAGTAAAAGTGACCGAAAAGAAAAAGATCGCCGTTGTAATGTTCCAGCTGGGCGGACCGGATTCCCCTGACGCCGTGGAACCATTTCTCTACAACTTGTTCTGCGATCCCGACATTATCGATTTCTTCGGCGCGTGGTTCGCTCGCCGTCCACTGGCGCGTTACATCTCGCGAAAACGCGCGGCCGATGTGCGCAAGAATTATGACGCTATCGGAGGCCACTCGCCCATCCGCGTGCTCACCGAACGCCAGGCGCGCGCACTGGAAACCGCGCTGGCTCCGCACTACAACGCCAAATGCTTCGTCGCCATGCGCTACTGGAATCCGCTCTCGGCGGAAACGGCTGCGAAGGTGAACGCCTGGGGCGCGCAGGATATCGTGCTGCTGCCCATGTATCCGCACTACTCTTTTGCAACCACGGCCAGCAGCCTCAAGGAATGGAAACGCGTCTTCCAGCCAAAGGGCAGCGCCCCGAAAGAGCGTACCGTGGAGAAATTTTTCGACCACCCGCTTTACGTTCAAGCGGTGGCCGAAAAAATCTCCCTCACCCTTACGCATTTTGACGAACCGGACCGCGCGCACATCGTATTCAGCGCGCATGGATTGCCGCTCAGCTTGATCGAGCGCGGAGACCCTTACGCGCAGCAGGTTGCCGACACCGTGAAGCTGGTGATGCAGCGCGGCGGCTGGAAAAATCCGCATACGTTGTGCTTTCAGAGCAAGGTGGGAAGGCGCAAATGGCTCACGCCTTCGCTCACGGACACCATCGACCGGCTGGCCGGCGCGGGCGAAAAACATCTTCTGGTGGTGCCCATCGCCTTCGTCACCGAGCACATCGAAACGCTTTCAGAAATCAATCTGGAGGCCCGAGAACAGGCTCACAAGCTGGGTGTAGAGCAGTTTAGAATGATGCCCGCCGTGGGAGATTCGCCCACATTTATTTCCGCGCTTTCGGATATCGTTCGCCAATCCTTGAACGAAAACAACAAGTAGAATTGTCAGCTCCCTTGAATGCCCGCTCCATTTTTGCGCCCTGGAAGGATGCTTGCGCCGAATTAGGCGGGAAAATATTTTTTTAGCATGAAATGGAATTCGCCTTGACATGAAGGGTGCTGCGGAAATATAAGGAGCTGTCGAGTTAATCCGTTTACAGGCCCCGTTACAGCTATTGTCTCGATTTATATTTTTTATCGAGAGGATTCATAGCAACTATGGCCGATCCCGTCGAAGGCAGTACTCCGGCTCAACCACCAGTCAAGGCCGGAGCGGTCCCAGCAGCGAAAGCCCCGGCGGCAAAGCCGGCGGCAAAACCCAAAGAGAACGCGGATGCGCCAGATCCGATGCGCCGTCGTGTCATCTGGGGGATGATCTACGGCTACCTGGGCATCAACTTGCTAATGTTTTTGCGGTTCTTCTTTCCGCGCGCGCTGTACGAACCCAATACAATTTTCAACATCGGTTATCCGGCCGACTTCTCAATTGGCATCGACCAACGTTTCCTAATGACTAATCGCGCCTGGGTGGTTCGCGAACCGGACCGCATTTTCGTGATCTTCGCGCGCTGCACGCATCTGGGTTGCACGCCGGAATGGAAGCCGGCGGAAAATAAATTCAAATGCCCGTGCCACGGCAGCGGATACGACAGCGAAGGCGTCAACTTCGAAGGTCCCGCGCCGCGTCCCATGGACCGCGCGCATATTGACATGGACCCGACCGGGAAACTGATTGTGGATACCAGCAGGCTGTACATGGACGATCCGCGCGCTGGGGTGAATCAGTTCAACGATACAGGCGCGTATTTGCCGGTTTAGTAGGACAGGCTTCAGCCTGTCGCACGTGTCGCATTTCAAGAACTGGAAACTAGAAACCAGACAGGCTGAAGCCTGTCCTGCAGGCCGAATGGATGTTCCTCAGGACCTGGGACACACTCTCTAGGGGGCGTAGGAATGGCCGAAGAAAACGGCGAAAAGAAGGGCACAGGGTTGATCGACCGTGTCCGCCAGGACATCACCGACCTTAAGGAAACCATTAAGGAAAAGGGCAAGGATGAGATCGAGGGCTTGAAAGAGCCTGAAAAAAGCCAGCTATATCGGTCCATCTTCCGCTTCAAGCACGATGAGACGCCGCGCAATCGCGCGCTCTCGGTCTTGTCCAACGTTTTCTTTCACCTGCATCCCGCCAAGGTCAATCGCGACGCCGTGAAATACAAATTCACCTGGGGCATGGGCGGCATCACCTTTTACCTGTTCATCGTGCTCACCTTCACGGGCGTGCTGCTGATGTTCTACTACCACCCCAGCAAGGTGCAGGCCTTCCGCGACATTTTGTATCTCGAGAACGACGTACCCTTCGGAAAACTGCTGCGCAATATGCACCGCTGGGCGGCCCACTTGATGATCATTGCGGTGTGGCTGCACATGTTCCGCGTTTTCCTTACAGGCTCCTACAAGCGGCCGCGCGAATTCAACTGGTGCATCGGCGTTCTGCTGATGGTGCTGACCTTGCTCCTTTCCTTTACCGGATACCTCTTGCCCGACGATCAACTGGGCTTCTGGGCCGTAACGGTAGGAACCAACATGGCCAGGGCTACGCCGTTGTTAGGAACGGAAGGGCCATTCGGCGCGATGCTGGGCATGACGCCGTATAACGATGTGCGTTTCGCTCTGCTCGGCGGATCGATCGTGGATGCCAACGCGCTCTTGCGCGCCTACATCTGGCACTGCATCGCCATTCCGCTGATCGCAAGCATCTTCATGGCCTTGCATTTCTGGCGCGTTCGAAAAGACGGCGGAATTTCCGGGCCTGCGCCGGTCATGCTGGAATCGGAAATCAAGGAAGAGAAGGGGCACAGGCCGGTGGTCCTGCGGCCGAGCGGAATGGCTTAGCGTAGCAGCCATGGCCATTGCAGTGCCCATTGCTGTAGCCCGCCTCATCAGAGGCGGGGGTTTTCACCATCGGTAGCAGGGTGTTTGCGACGTACGAGATCTAAGGGGCGAGGTTGCGTGGGGTGACAGAAGACCCCGCCTCTGATGAGGCGGGCTACAAAACGGGTGCAGTCGCGAATCTGAAATCGGGCCAAGGGAACAGTAGCAAAGTTTCAACAAACTAATCAGCGGGGTTTGAGGCCGATATGAACTGGCACCAAATGTGGGAGGTTGCATCCGCTCCGGATAACGTGCCGATCGTGGCGCTGCTGTTCCTGGTCCCATTTTACGTTTGGTACGCCTTCAAGCAGGCCATCGACAACGACCGCTTGATCGACAAGCTCTCCGCCGACCCCGCCCTCGCCAAGACCGAATACCGCAAGACCGAGCCGTGGCATCCCAAGTGGGAGCGCGAAGTCCACACCTGGCCGTACCTGATGCGCGTCGAGCTGGTTGCCGCAATTCTGGTGACGGCCTTGCTCATGGTGTGGTCCATCACGCTCAGCGCGCCGCTCGAAGAGCCGGCCAATCCAAACGTCACCATGAATCCCGCCAAAGCCCCGTGGTACTTTCTGGGCTTGCAGGAAATGCTGGTGTACTTCGATCCTTGGATTGCGGGCGTGATCATGCCGACGCTCATCATCGTCGGCTTGATGGCTATTCCTTATATTGACGCCAATCCGCTGGGGAACGGCTACTACACCTACAAGCAGCGCAAATTTGCCATCTGGACGTTCCTGTTTGGATTCATTGGTTTATGGGTCTTAATGATCGTAATAGGGACCTTCATACGAGGCCCTGGCTGGATGTGGTTCTGGCCAGGGCAGACATGGGACGCGCAGCGGGTTGAGTTCGCGGTGAACCGCAACGTCGATCAGATTTTCGGGATCAATGGTTCCTGGCTGGCACACGTGATGCCCGCGGCCAACGTTGCCTACGCGCCCATCCTGGCGCGCATCATCTTTGGAATTTTCCCCATGATTTTTTATTTCCTGGTGGCCGGATATGGCGTGCACCGCCTGCTGCTGCTCACGGACTTCAGCAGGAAAATTTTCAAGCGCATGACGCTCCTGCAGATGATGACCATGGAACTGTTCCTGGTGCTGATGCTGAGCTTGCCGGTGAAGATCCTGCTGCGGCTTTTGCTGCGCATCAAGTACGTGTGGGTGACACCGTGGTTCAGCATTTGATGATGCGGTATGTAATGGAGCAGTATTGTTTGAAGCGGCGAAATGTAACGGGCAACGATTCCGTTGTCCGGGTGCGGGCCGGGCTTGCTGCCCGCCCGAATGCCAAAATAAGAATTAAGAATAAGGAGGCACTGGGTGCCTGAGCTTCCTCCTGACGATCCGATTACAAACCGGCCCATGGCCGGACTCGTACTGGTTTCCATGTTCATCCTGACGCTGACTGTTGCCTGGTCGCTTTACGATGAATTCTTTGGCTTGCGCCCTTGGCGCAAGTACCAGGCCGAGTTCTCCAGCGCGTATTCCACGTACCTGGATAAGGAATACAAGCAGCGCAAGGCCGACGAACAAAAGTTCTACGCCACGCCCGCCTACCAGAAGCTGGTGGCCGACGTGAAGGCAGCCACGGACGCAGCTCGCACTAAGGACCAGGAAATCGGCCGACAAATCGATTTGCTGGACCGCCAGCGCGCGGCCATGACCGACGCGTTCACCAATTCGCGCGGCCTGGTCGGCTCGCTCACCTATCAGCTCGAGCAAATCGATGAGAAAGATAAGAGCGCCAAGCAATCCAAGCTCAATGATTTGAACGAAGCCAAGAAGCAGACCTATGCAGTGGCCTGGCCCGTGGAAGGCGACAAGATCGAACAGGATCAATTTAACTATGAGAAGCTGAACGGCCTGTTCGTATCGATCATGCAATCGAAAGCCAAACTGGTCGCGCAGCGCGGCGATGTCGATCAGCCGGCCAAGGACGCGCAGGACAAGCTGAATCAATATGTAAAGGAAAATCTATCCGGCCTGGCGTCGAAAGATTTGTTCGCGCTCAGCCAGAGCATGAAGGGCCTGGACATTCACATTCGTCAGATCAATGTGAATCCCACGGGAACTTCGCTGAACAATTTGGGCGGCGCGGGGCTTGTCGATCGCTGCCAATCCTGCCATGTGGGCACGGACCCGCTGATCGTCCCGGTGACCATGACGCTCACCAAGGCCGATCTCGGAATGGCCAAGAGCAACGATGCTCCGTTCACCAGCCACCCCGATCCGGACATGATGAAATATCATCCCCTGGAAAAATTCGGCTGCTCGCCATGCCACGGTGGAAACGGCCGTGCGCTGGATACCGTCGAGAAGGGCCACGGCCGCTACGAACACTGGCTCTGGCCGCTCTATTACAAGGAAAATTTCAACGCGGGCTGCCAGCAGTGCCACGCTTCGGACATGGTCACCGAGCACGCGCCCGTGCTGAACCGCGCCAAGCAGCTGTACCGCGAAAAGGGCTGCATCGGCTGCCACCGCTTCCAGGGCTTCGACAATCAGGACGAGGAACTGGTCAGCGCGCGGCAAATGATCGCGCAACTTGAAAATCAGAAGAACGACGATCGCCTGCAAGTCGCTCAGCTAAACAAAAAGGGCGACACCGCCGCCGACAACGAAACTGCCAACCGCTACTACGCGGAAGCCACCAACCTGACCGTCACCATGTCTGGCATGGACGCCAAAATCGAACAGCTGGACCGGCGCTCCGCCAACCTGATGCGCGAAATCAAGAAAGTCGGCCCGGACTTGAAAGAAGTCCGGATGAAGATTCACAAGGAATGGATTCCCAACTGGCTGAAACACACCCACGAATGGCGGCCGACTACCAAGATGCCGCAATTCCGCCTGCAGGATGACGAAATCCAGGCCATTTCCGCGTACATCTGGCAGACGGCCATCACCGGCCCTGAGCTACTCAAGCAGGTGCCCGGAAACGCGGCTAACGGCAAAGTGCTGTTCGAAGAGCGCGGCTGCGAAGCCTGCCATTCCATGGGCGAAGGTTCGAATATGGTCGGCGGAGATTTCGCCGCCAACCTTTCGCGCGTGGGAGAAAAAGACAATTACGACTACCTGGTGCGCTGGATCCTGAATCCGCGCGTGAGAACGCGGCCTTACAGCCCGTTCGAACACAAGGATCTGGGGCCCGAGGATTACGCCAAGCACAACCTGCCCTTTGTGTTTGACCTCGATCATTCGCGCAGCCCCAACGATGGCCACGAAATGGTGGTCCAGCAGATGACGGTCATGCCAAGCCTTCGCCTGACGGTGGAAGAGGCGCGCGACATCGCCAGCTACCTGATGACGCAAAAGCATGCCGACGCGTCCTACGATGCAGCCAATTTCATGGACGATCCCAGCCTCAAGCAGCACGGCAAGGAACTTATCCAGCACTACGGGTGCGCCGGCTGCCACGAAATTTCCGGCCTGGAAGACGAAGGCCGCGTCGGCACGGAGCTCACCAACGAGGGCAGCAAGCCCATCGAGCGCCTGGATTTCGCGCTGCTAACCGAAAACGCCAAGCTGGGCGTCCAGCCAGACGGAAAGAAATCCGCGCGTGGCCCTTGGTATGACCTGAAGGGCTACTTCGAAAACAAACTGACCGACCCGGCCATCTACGATCACGGCAAGTACAAGCCGGATCCCATGGATCGGCTGCGCATGCCCAAGCCCAACGTCACCAAGGAAGATATCGACGCCTTGACGACCTTCCTTCTGGGATCGACGGACCCGACTCTGCCTGCGGAATACATGTACAAGCCCGCGGATCAGCGCGCCGCCATCCAAAAAGGCTGGTGGCTGGTCACCAAATACAATTGCATCGGCTGCCACCAGATTGGCATCGGGCAAAAATCCGTGCTGATGGGACTGCCGCAGTATCAGGCGGAAAACAAGCAGAACCTGCCGCCGGTGCTGACCAGCGAAGGCGCTCGCGTCAGTCCTGAATGGCTCAAGGCGTTTCTCAATAATCCGTCACTGAGCACCACGGACATGAACCGCAACGGCGTGCGCTCCTACCTGCAAGTGCGCATGCCTACGTTCTTCCTGTCCGATGACGAAATCCGCACCCTGGTGTCATTCTTCGGGGCCATCTCTAGCCAGCCGCAACCCTATATTCCGCAGAAGATCGAACCCATCACCACTGCGGAAAAAGAAATGGCTCGCGACTTGTTCACCAGTTCCGCCGCGCCTTGCCTGAAGTGCCACGCCACGGGCGATCCGGGGCACGACAAGAACGCCATCGCTCCCAATTTCCTGTTCGCCAAGGAACGCTTGCAGCCGGGTTGGACCGAACGTTGGCTCACCAATCCCGCTCTCATCGCACCAGGCACGGCCATGCCTTCCGGCCTGTTCAAGCGAGAAGGCGATCACTGGGTTTTCTCCGGCCCGCTGCCCGCAAGCTTCAAAGGCTATCAGGGCGATCAGGCAGATCTGCTGGTGCGTTACATGTTCCAGTTGACTCCCGAGGAGCAACGCGCTCTCATGGGCCGAACGCCTTCGGGCGGCGGCTCGGGTGGCGCAGGGAAGTAAGTTCTTGGTTTTGCGTGGATGTCTTGGCGATTGTAGGGGCACGACAAGTCGTGCCCCTACAGGCGACTCGTGGACTGCAATATTCTGCATTCAAACAGGAGGAACCGTTTCGTGAAGAAAACTAGATTGGGCATGTACTCGCTGGCAGTCGGAGTGTTCGCCATGGCGATCACCGGTTGCGGCGGAAAAAAAGAAGAGTCATCGGAAACAGCCGCGCCGGCAGCCAGCGCGCCAGCCGGAAAATCGGTTGACGCAGCCACGGCCGGCGAAGTCACCGGAGCGGTGAAGCTCGACGGCGCCGCGCCGAAAATGAAAGCCATCAACATGGCGGCGGAGCCGTCTTGCGCCAAGGCCCGCACCAGCCCGGCCACCAGTGAAGAAGTCATCACCGGAGACGGCGGATCGCTCGCCAACGTGGTCGTATACGTGAAGTCCGGCCTGGACGGATATTCCTTCCCGGCACCGGCGTCACCCGCGAAAATCGAGCAGCAGGGCTGCCAGTATCACCCGCACGTGGTTGCCATGCAGGTTGGGCAGAATATCGACGTCACCAACGCCGACCAGACTACGCATAACATTCACCCTATCCCAAAGGATAACCGAGAGTGGAACGAGTCTCAGCCTCCCGGAGCCGCTCCTATCGAGAAATCCTTTACGCGCGAAGAAATCGCCATCCCCGTGAAGTGCAACGTTCACCCGTGGATGAAGGCCTACATGGCCGTCCTGCCCAACCCGTACTTCCAGGTCACGGACAAGGACGGAAAGTTCGACCTGAAGAATCTTCCTCCGGGCACGTACACGCTGGTTGCCTGGCATGAACTGTACGGCACGAGCGAGCAGACCGTCACGATTGGCGCAAAAGAATCCAAGGCCGTGACATTTACGTTCAAATCCACTGCCGCTGCCGGCGACTAAGGCGCAAGCCATTTCGTTTCTCTTGTTCTTCTCTGTGTTCTCTGTGGCCTCTGTGTTAAAGCCTTAAAATCTTTAACACAGAGGACACTGAGAAAAGAGGCGGGCCACGGAGAGTGGCTGCAAGGATTTAACAACGCCGGGACGGAAAAATTTTCCCTCCCGGCGTTCTAAATTTATGGTGCGGGCGTTATACTTCCTGTGGCGCGGGCTTCAGCCTGCGGGGTTTCGTCCTTGCAGGGATTAATCCCCGCAGGCTGAAGCCCGCGCCACAAAGAGCCGCTGCAACGATGAATAGACTGTACAACCAGGCCTTGCACCTCTACGCCGTGTTCACGGCCTGCTGCACGTTTTTCCTTCTAATTGCCGGGGCGCTGGTTACTTCGAACGATGCGGGCCTGTCTATCCCTGACTGGCCGCTGGCCTACGGTTCGGTGCATCCCCCGATGGTCGGTGGAATCGTGTACGAGTGGTCCCACCGCGTATTCGCGACCTGCGTGGGCACGCTGACTATTGGCCTCGCCATATGGCTCTGGAAGGCTGAGAAACGCCGATGGATGCAATGGTTGGGTCTGGCTGCGCTTGGCGGGGTCGTCGCGCAGGGCATCCTCGGCGGCGCAACTGTTCTGACATTTCAATTGCCGGCCGTATCCGCGGCGCACGCGACACTGGCGCAGCTTTTCTTCTCCACGGTCGTGTCCATCTCCGTATTTACCAGCGCGTGGTGGAATAGCAATCTCCCGGAGATCGACGATCCAGGGTCGCCGCGCGTTCGAACCATGATCGTATGGACCTTCGTGGCCGTCTTCCTGCAGTTGATTTTGGGTGCTGCATTTCGGCACAAGGGGTTTGGAATTATTCCTCACCTGATTGGCGCGGTCATTGTTACAATCTTGATCTTTATGACGGCGGGAGCGCTGAAGCGGCGATTTGCGGATGTGCCCGCGCTTCGAAGCTGCGCCCGCTATCTGCACATCTTGATCGGCGTGCAGCTTTTGCTAGGCGGCGGGGCTTACTGGTCGCGGCTGTACAGCGCGAGCTTCCCGCAGCCCATTGGCGTGATGGTGGCGCTGACGGTTGTACATACGGTGACTGGAGCGCTGGTTTTGGCCGTAACGCTGGTGACAGCTTTGATCAGCTATCGTATGCTGAGGACGGAAAGTGCAGTGGGGGATTCTGCTCCGGCTTCGCAGCAGGTTGCACATTGAAAAAATTAGTTTTGAGGGCCAAATAGAAACGCTATGAAAGATTCGATACAAGCCGCCAGCGCAACAGCATCGGAAGCCAGCCGTCCCGCGCTTTATCTAGCGCTCACCAAGCCTGACGTTTCTTTCCTAGTGGTCATGACCACCGTGGCCGGCTTTGCTCTGGGCTCGCGCGGCCCGCTGGACTGGCTGCGCATGGCGCACACGGTGTTTGGGACCACGCTGATTGCCGCCGGCACTTCCGCCCTCAACCATTATTTCGAACGCGATACGGACGCCTTGATGCGCCGCACGGCCTCGCGCCCGCTGCCCTCCGGGCAGCTGAAGCCGCGTGAGGCGTTTTGGTTTGCGCTGTCGCTGCTGGTGTTCGGCACGCTCTACCTGGCGCTGGCCACCAACGTCCTTGCCACTTTCCTGGGCGTGGCCACATCGGTCCTGTACCTGGGCGCCTATACGCCGCTCAAGCGCCGCACCACTTTGGCAACCTTTGTCGGATCGTTTCCGGGCGCGGTGCCGCCGCTGATCGGCTGGGCTGCGGCGCGAGGCGCGCTGACGATCGATGCCTGGGTGCTGTTCGCCATCGTGTTCCTGTGGCAGTTTCCGCATTTTGACGCTATTTCCTGGGTATATCGCGAGGATTACAAGCGAGCGGGAATCCAGATGCTCCCCACGGTGGACCCCGACGGCAGGCGCACCTTCCGCGAAATACTGATGACGGCGGCGCTGCTTGTGCCAGTCAGCCTGTTGCCCGCGGTCACCGGACTTGCAGGGGCGCATTACTTTTTCGGGGCGGTGGTTTTGGGAATCATGCTGGTGGAAGTTTGCTTGTGGGCCGCGGCATCGAAAACGAACGCCCGGGCCAAGTGGCTGATGCACGCCACCGTGCTTCACCTGCCGTTGCTGCTGGGATTGCTGATCTACGATAAATTCACCCGTTAAATTTCCGCGCGCGGGGCGAAAGCGAGATGCCATGAACGGAAAAGAAAATGGGACCGAGCTGGCAATCATGTCTCTGGTGGTGATCGTGCTTTCGCTCTTGGGAATCGCCGCCGGTTTTTCCAGGGGGCTGTTTGGCGGCATCGATGGCCTGCTCATCCTGGGGATTGCGCTGATGATGCTTCTGATTTTCGGCATTCTGCTCGTGGTCCAGGCCATCCAAATGGGATGGATCGGCAAGGGCGGCAAGGATGAGAGCCCCTCGGCTCCGCCGGCCGCCGCGAAGTAGCACAGGCTTCAGCCTGTGGATTTTTTTCTGCGAAATCAATAGAACCCACAGGCTGAAGCCTGTGCTACTACGGAAGGACCGCCCTCATTGATCTCCCCGCCGGCATTGAATGCAGCACTGAATGGCGCGAGCGCCATACTGGTCACGCTGGGCTACGCCATGATTCGAGCCAAGCGCATCCTGGCGCACAAGGCCTGCATGCTCGCGGCAACGGCCACCTCGGCAATCTTTCTCATTTCCTACGTCACGTATCATTATCGTTTGTATGTCGCGGGGCAGGCCCCGTTGCATTTTCCGGGCACGGGCGCGCCGCGTTACGCGTATCTGACCATGCTGACATCGCACACTATTCTGGCGATCGTCATCGTGCCGCTGGTGATCATGTCCTTGGTGCGCGCGCTGCGCTCCAATTTCGTGGCGCACAAGCGCATCGCGCGGTGGACGCTCCCGCTGTGGGCCTATGTCTCTGTGACGGGCGTGCTGATCTACGTGGTGCTCTACCAAATTTATACGCCGACGCGACCCTAGTTCGAGTAGCACAGGCTTCAGCCTGTGGGGTTTGATTTTCTCGCACGCAACAAAACCACAGGCTGAAGCCTGTGCTACTGGGATCGAAGCAGCCATGAATAGCGTTCCACATCCCGCCGAAATTTCCGCAGCGCCTCCCAAGCCGGGGATGGCCAAGAAGTGGCTCGTGGCGATCCTGGTCCTCACCTTTGCGTTCGTGCTGATGCCGTTTCTGCTGTGGTACATGACCACCTTCACGCGGCCGCTGAGCGACGCCGACCTGGGAACCTATTTTGCGGACACGCTGCATCCGCGCCGCGCGCAGCACGCGCTCTCGCAAATTGCCGACAGGATCATGAGCCAGAATCCCGGCATTCGCGCCTCTGCGAAAGTCTGGTATCCCGAAGTGATCCAATTTTCACAGCAAGGAAGCGATGAACTGCGCGTGACGGCCGCATGGGTCATGGGCCAGGACAACCAATCTCCGGAATTTCACGCCGCGCTCTTGAAGCAGCTCGCGGACGCCAATCCCATGGTGCAGCGCAACGCAGCTCTTTCGCTGGTGCGCTTCGGCGATCCCGCCGGGCACGCGCTCATCGCCGGAATGCTCTCTCCCTATACAGTGGCGGCGCAGCGCACCGGCATGCTTACCATCCGCCTGAAACCGGGAGACGCGATCAACCCCGGCACGTTGCTCGGGCACATCCTGATCGGCACGGACAACACCGAAGTGCGCTCGGAAGTTCCCGGCACGATCCGCCAGTGGATTTCCGCGGACAACTCGCAAGTCAAAACCGGCGAGCCAATGCTGTTGGTCGATCCCAGCGCGGAAATGGTGTGGGAATCCCTGCGTGCACTCTACCTGGTCGGACAAAAGGAAGACTTGCCGGCCGTAACTCCGTACGTGCGCGCCGCCGAAGGAATGCCGCCGCAGATTCAGCAGCAGGCCGCGCTGACGGCGCGTGAGATTGCCGCACGCAACTCCAGGCCATGACCCGTGGCTCGTGGTCCGTGATCCGTGTAAAGCCACGGCACAGCCGTGCCAGGGGATATTCGCCAGGAAATAATCGTAAAAAAACGAGGAATAATTCAGAGGTATAGAGGGGAACTCAATTCCTAGCCCACGGTTCGCGGGCCACGGAACACGGGGCACGTTACCTCAGAACGGCAGCGCCCCATTGGCGCCCTCAAACTCAGCCAGCGGAACCATATCAATGGCGTCCCACGGACACCCTTCCAGAAACGCGCCGTCAGGGCCTTTGCTGGTGCACAATTTGCAGCCGATGCAAAGCAGGGGATCGACGATGATGCGCCCGAACGGAGCGTGGTCTTCGTCCGGCGCCCAATACATGCAATCCGCGACAGGGCAATACTCGACGCAAGCGGGCGAGCCCGAGCATCCCGTGCAGCATTCGTTTATCACCGCAAGAATGTGCGGTTTTCGTTTGCGCTGGGTGGTCGTGCCAGTGGAAATCGGCGCGTGCTTGACGACCGTTCCCGCCTGAAATTCCTCGATGCTGGGAGCCGAATAGGCCACGTCGAGCCTCCAAAAAATGGTGGGTGCTGGGCACATTCTTACTGACGCCATGGAAGTTGTCAATCTGCTAGATTCTCTGAATTGATCTCCATATTTGAGGTAAGCTAAAAATCCTTTGCGCGAACATTCCAGTGTCAACGAAGCAGTTTTGCGGAATCACGATGGGGCGCGCGTGTCCATCAATAGTCCAGCACAGGTGCTGTTTGCCAGCTTGATTGGGACCACTATCGAATTTTTTGATTTTTATATTTTTGCTACCGCGGCTGTGCTTGTTTTTCCCAAGCTATTTTTCCCATCGACCGATCCGGCTACCGGCGTGCTTGCTTCGCTGGCTACCTTTGCGATTGCTTTTTTCGCGCGGCCGATTGGCTCGGCGCTGTTTGGGCATTTTGGCGATCGCATTGGGCGCAAGGCCACGCTGGTTGCGGCGCTGCTGACCATGGGGCTGTCCACGGTGGCCATTGGCGCGCTGCCCACGTATGGCACCATCGGCGTGGCTGCTCCGGCGCTCTTGGCGTTCTTTCGATTTGGGCAGGGGCTGGGGCTTGGCGGGGAGTGGGGCGGGGCGGTGTTGCTGGCGATTGAGAATGCGCCGCCGGGGAAGCGCGCGTGGTACGGCATGTTTCCGCAGCTTGGCGCGCCGATCGGTTTTCTGTTTTCGGGCGGAATATTTCTACTGCTTTCGAGATTGCTCAGCGACCAGCAATTTTTCAATTTTGGCTGGCGCATTCCGTTTTTGGCCAGCGCCGCTCTGGTGCTGGTGGGGCTGTATGTGCGGCTGACCATCACCGAGACGCCCGTATTTCAAAGTGCGCTCAGCCGCAGCGAGCGCGTGAAAGTGCCCATGCTGACGGTGTTCCGCGAGCACGGAAAAACTCTGTTTCTCGGCACGCTCACGGCCATCACCACTTTCGTGCTGTTCTACCTGATGACCGTGTTCGCGCTGTCCTGGGGCACTACCGCGCTCGGTTACAGCCGTCAGAAATTTCTGGTCATGCAATTGTTCGCCGTGCTGTTCTTCGCGGTTTTTATTCCGGTAGGCGCAGTGCTGGCCGAAAGAGGGCGGCGCAGCACGCTTCTGTGGGTCACCGCAGCGATTGGCGCATTCGGATTGGTGCTCGCACGCATGTTTCTGGCGGGAACTACGGGCGCGGTGCTGATGATGACCGTCGGCCTCTCCTTGATGGGCCTGACCTACGGCCCGCTGGGCACGGTGCTCTCTGAATTATTTCCAACATCGGTGCGTTACACAGGCAGCTCGCTGACCTTCACCTTCGCCGGAATTTTTGGCGCGTCGCTCGCTCCGTACATTGCTACTTGGCTGGCAAAGAATTATGGATTGCATTACGTGGGCTACTATCTCACGGGCGCGGCCGCGTTGACGTTCGCCGGCCTGCTTGCCGCGCGAGAGACGAAGGACGAAGTGTTGTGATTCGCCACTTGGGCACTGTCTTAATTTGAAATTTCTTAGAGCAGTCGGAGGTCCGAGCTTCAGCTCGGACATTTACGCTTGGCTCGATATGGGCTTCAGCCCCTGAAGCTTCTGGGGTTAAAATCCCAGGCCGGGCGATACGTTTCGTCGGGGCTGAAGCCCCGACCTCCGAAACCTGAACATTCTTCAAAATGGGATAGCACCCGCCACCTGCCCAGCGTTGCATCCCAGGAAGATCGGGCGTAAGCTACCGCTCAGTAGCGAAAGAAGAGAAGCCACTTTGGCGATCTTGGTGGCTGTGGCGCAACAAAGTCGCGCACCGTCATGAATATGATTCCTCGACTCACGCTCGCTTTGCCGGCAGCCATCCTTGGCGTTGCGCTGATTGCACCCTCAGCGCCAGCCCAAGGGCGCGGAGCCCACGCATCCCCCGCCGCAGTTCGATCTCGATCTTCGCTCAGGATTGGCGGAAGGAATGGGCTCGCGCGTCCAGCCCAGCGCCGATTCTTGAACGAACCTGGTTATTTATTTGCTCCCTACTATTTTCCTGACGGCGAATTGGACTACGGCACTGCCGAACAGCAATCGACTCCTGTGCAAATGTTCATGGCGCAGCCTGCTCAGCCGCCCGCGCCCGCAGCGAGTCCGATTGAACCGCTGCTCCTGGAAATCCACGACGGGCAATGGGTGCGCGTTCCGACCGGCGGCGAAATGCTGACGGACGCGTCTCCTGCAAACTCTTCTGCAACCGCAACCTCCAATGCGCATTCTGGAATTAGCGAGCCCGCGGAAATAGCGCCGCCGCTTCCTGCATTGCCGCCTGCGGTAATCGTTTTTCGCGACGGCCACAGTGAAGAAGTGGGGAGATATACAATCCGGGACGGCGTCCTCTACACAAATGCGGAGTACTGGAGCGCAGCTTCGGCCACCAGAAAAATCCCCCTGTCTGAGTTGGATATTCCCGCAAGCCTGAGAATCAACAACGAGCGCGGCACAAAATTTAATCTGCCGTCCAGCCCAAATGAAATCGTGGTCAGGTTCTAGGCCCCGAACGCATACATCCCAATCAGCCGCAGCGTCTTTCCGTTCCGAAGAATCCTGGAAATGCGATAGGCTATGTTTTCGTTGGGCGTCCTGCCAGCGCACAACAATCGTTTGACTTCGGAGGACGGTGCATGAAGCAAAACAAGCCAGCACAGAACAATGTAAGTCGAAGAGATTTTGTCAGAACCGCGGCGGCGGGCCTGGGCGCATCGGCGCTGGCCGGCGTGGAAGCTGCGCCCATCGAATCGGCTCAGGGCGGCGCGCAGGTTCCCAAGCGATGGGACCGCGAAGCCGATGTAGTGATCATCGGCGCTGGAGCCACGGGACTACCGGCGGCGATCGAAGCGATTGAAAATGGCGCGTCCGTAATTATTGTGGATGCGAATACGGACGTTGGCGGGCACGCCATCGTGAGCGGAGGGAACATCGCTCTGGGCGGAGGGTCCGCGCGGCAGCAAAAATACGGCGTGAAGGATTCTCCGGACTTGCTCTTCTCGGACCTGACCGACTGGTCCGTGGTGGAGCCCAACGGCTTCCCGGATTATCGTTACAACGACAAGGAAATTATCCGCGCCTTTGCCGACAACAGCGGCGACACTTGCGACTGGCTGGTGGCGCATGGCGTCGTGTTTGTGGATAAGGCTCCGGACAACGCAGGCGCGCACGCCACGGGAAATTCCGCTCCGCGCGAAAACCATGCCGCTCCCATGCAGTGGCCGCAGATGCAGACAGGCGTGCCGGTAGCGCCGGATAAGCAAGCCACAACATCGGCAGGCATCGGCTTCGTCAGGCCCATGGAGGCCTCGGCGCGAAAGCTTGGCGCTCAAATTTTGTTGCAGCACCGCATGACCAGCATCATTCGCGAAAATCAAACATCGGGGCGTGTCCTGGGAATCACGGCGACGAACAATGGCAAGACGCTGAACATCCGAGCGAAAAAAGCGGTCATCATCGGTACCGGCGGACACAGCAGCAACGTCAACTTCCGCCGCATTTTCGATCCGCGCCTCACCGAAGAGTATCAAACCATGGGCGAGGCCTACTCGACGCGCGACGCCAGCGGGGAACTTGCCGCCATGGCTCTCGGAGCGTCGCTATGGGGCGCCTACAATCAGACCGGAGAATTCGGCGAAGCCCTTACCAAGGCGGGAAGAATCGGCAGCCGCGAAGGATACGTCAATCTCAATTGGATGCCGGAAAGTCCGGTCTTCTCGCGTGCAGGATCGACGGGCCTGCGCGTGGCCGACTGGCAGAACGTGATTCTGGTGAATCAGATTGGCCTAAGATTCTTCGACGAAACTAAAGGCCAGTATCCCACGGCCAATAATTACGGCGCGATCAAACCGTACGTCCCGGGAAGCTATCTCAACGCCGCCAATATCAAATACGATCCCGCAAGTTTTCTGAACGCTGCGCTGGCCGGAACCGGAGAGGCCACCAACGGAGGCGGGCCGATCTGGGCCATCTTCGACGCGGACGCCGAGAAACGCGAGGGCTGGAACACAACTCCTCCCGATGTGGACGTCGCCGGAGGATTTTCTTTTCCGGAAACACGATCGAGGAGCTGGCGCGCAACATCGTCAACAAATACCAGCGCAAGCCCATGCCGCCCGACGCATTGCAGGATACGGTAGCGAAATACAACTCCTACGTCGATGCGGGCCAGGACGCGGATTTTGGCAAGCCTGCTCCGAAATATAAAATTCAAACCCCGCCATTTTATGCGGCATGGTCCACGCCGGTTGTGCATGACTCGCGCGCGGGGCTGCGTATCAACGCCAAGTGCCAGGTGATCGACCTGAACGGAAACGTGATCCCAGGCTTATATTGCGGCGGGGAATCCGCCGGCGGGTTCAGCATTCACGGCATCGCGCGCTGCGCAGTGCAGGGGCGCATCGCGGGGCGCGAAGCCGCAAAACTGCCTCCCAATTCGCCGAGCAAAGGTTAGCGAGAAATTCAAGGCGAAGGCAGAGTGGCGCAGGGTTTGGTGGCGCCGGCGTCCCGCCGGCGCCACCAAACCCCGCTTCGATCGCGGCGAGAGCGGAAAATGGAGGTACTCCATGTCCAATTCGCGCAGGCAATTCTTGACTCACTCGACGCTTGCGTTGCTGGGAGCGGCCGCGGGATGCGGCGGCAAGCCGCAGAATGTGCCGGAACCTCCCGCCGGGGCTCCACCTGCGTTTGGGACTTCGCCGCCTGCCGGACCGGAAGTATCCGCCGCAACCTTTGCCGAAGCCGAGAAGCTTCTCCAGATTCCTCTAACGAGCGCGGAGCGCACCCAAGCGGCAGGCAGCTGGCGCGCAAACGTGGCTTCCGTATATGAGCGGCGCACAGGCCCTCGCAAGGTTGCTCTGGAGTCCGCAATGGTCCCCTATTCCACCTGGGACCCGGTGCTGCCCGGAGAGAAGCGCGGCGCTGTGCGCGACCGATTTGTCCTCAACACAAGCGATCCCGGCCCATTGCCTGCAAAGGACGACGAAATCGCCTTCGCTCCGCTGACGCAACTTTCGCGCTGGATTCAGCAGCGAAAGCTGACCTCCGAACGCCTCACGCGAATCTATCTCGACCGCCTGCAGAAATTTGACGCAAAACTGCGCTGCGTCATTACCCTGACCGGCGATTTCGCGCTGGCGCAATCCAAGAAAGCCGATGCGGAGATTGCTGCAGGGAAGTACCGCGGCCCTCTGCACGGAATCCCCTGGGGCGGGAAGGATTTGCTCGATACCGCCGGGATCCCCACAACTTATGGTGCCGAGCCATTTCGAAACCGCGTGCCATCGAAAGATGCTGTCGTTGTAAGGCGGCTTCATGATGCGGGTGCTGTTCTGGTCGCGAAATTGAGTTTGGGGGCCCTAGCGCTCAATGACGTGTGGTTTGGCGGTCAGACCATGAACCCGTGGTTGCTAGAGGAAGGGTCCTCGGGATCGAGCGCGGGCCCTGGCGCTGCAACGGCGGCGGGGCTTGTTGGATTTGCCATCGGCAGCGAGACAGACGGGAGCATCGTAAGCCCGTCCATGCGCTGCGGAATTACCGGATTGCGCCCCACCTTCGGCCGCGTGCCGCGTACGGGTGCCATGACGCTATGCTGGTCGCTGGATAAGCTTGGCCCCATGACTCGCAGCGTTGCCGACGCGATGCTGGTGCTGCGCGCCATTTCCGGGCCGGACTCGGGAGATTTAGGCAGTGTGTCCAGCAAGCTCGATTTCGACGCAGGGGTAGGCGCGCAGGGGCTGCGCGTGGGCTATTTTCCCAAGTGGATGAAGGAAAGTCCGGCGGCCGATGTAGACCGCAACGCCCTGGAAATAGTTCAAAAGGCGGGAATGGTTCCGGTGGAGGTGTCCATTCCAGACTGGCCTTACAACTCGCTGGACTTGATCCTGTTTGCGGAGGCGGCTGCTGCTTTCGAAGACCTCACGCTGAGCCATGGCGTGGACCAGCTCAAGAGCCAATCGGCGGACTCCTGGCCCAACATTTTCCGGCAGGCGCGCTTTCTTTCTGCCGTGGACTTCGTTCAGACCGACCGCTTCCGCCGCAGCGTGGCCATGGAAATGGCTCGGGTCTTCTCCAGCGTGGATTTGCTGCTGGTGCCGTCGCTGCGCGATGAGATGCTCACCATTACCAATTTTACAGGGTACCCCTCGCTGACGTTGCGCGCCGGTTTTGTGAACGTGTCCACCGCGCGAAGCGACTGGGCGCCGGACCCTGCCAAACCGCTTCCCACATTTTCAACGCCGCGCCGCGTGCCGCACGGCGTGACGCTGATCGGCAGGCACTTCGAAGAGGGAACTTTGGGCCGCGCGGGCCTGGCGCTGGAGCGAATTTTCAACGTGGCAGGGGAGAGGCCGCCCGGCTTTTGACGCGGGCGAAAAAAGTTGGCAAAAAAGCGAAACCCCGGTCCTTTACAAAGTGTGAAGGACCGGGGTTTCGCGCATTCCAGCGTATCTCTTTAGTAGGTAATGGTCAGCGTCAGATTTGTGGTGTGCTGCAACGCTCCGCTGGTCCAAGTAACCACCAATGAATACGGTGTACTTACGGGACTGGAATTATTGGTCGTGCAGCCGCCCATGCCAAGTACCACGCCGATGAGCAGCGTCGCGAAACTTGCCATCGCTAGCGTGGGGGCAGCCAAGTGACGCCGTCTGCGAAGCGTAAGAAGCCCAAGAGTCGGCAGGCAGAGCAAGGTCAGCGCGGCTGCCAGTGTTCCATCAGGACGCTATTTTGTTGCGTATCGCTGATGTAGACGTTGCCTAACGCGTCCACGGCAACCCTGTAAGGGTAATTTAAGGAACTGCTGGGAATTACGGTTTGCGCTGCGCTGAATTGAACGGTCTGCGCCTGCGCGCCGGGAGTGGCAAGCAGGCCAAGCGCTGCCAGCATGGCCGCCGGAGAAAGGAGCGCGCAAATACTTACATACAAAAATTCGGTGCATCGAAGCAGTGCGGCTCGTGACACAAAAGCGGCGTTACTTTGCCTCTTTGACAATACGCGAACGTAGGTCTCGGAAACCGAAATGAATTTGAGGCGAATTTTAAAAAAAAGACACTCGTGTACAAGCTGTGTTCCCGTCTGAAAACATAGGCGCGCGATCCTTTCAATTTTGCGGTGGATTTATAGTCTGTGAATTCAGCACTTTCAGTTCCGCGGTTCGCGAAATTCATAAGCACGCGCCGCTGATGTATTTGTTTCAACCGGAGGTCATGGCTGCCTAGGAAATAGGCAATCGATTGGCATTCGGAGTTCGATAATTCACGGTCGGCAGGACGGCCGCATTCCGCGGTCCAAAGAGGGGATTGCAACTCTTATATTTTTCTAAAAATTGAAGATTTTTTCGTGCTGAGGTAAGGCCCAAAACAGGACACGGGGACGTTGTGACTTGCGAAGGCCGGATGACGCCGCACTGTGATAGGGCCGAGTATGGCTGCCGTGGGGGTGACAAGAATGCACTAAGCTACAGCGGCCGACAGGTCAAAAGTGGTGAATATTCACGATTTGCCGAGCTTAAATCAGGATTCGCGAATCGCGCCAATCACGGCCTTGGTAAACTCCTGCGTGGTGGCCGTTCCGCCAACGTCGCGCGTGGTATGTTTCCCCTCGCGGTACACTTTGTCGAGCGCCGCAAGAATTCGGCGCGAAGCGTCCATTTCGTTCAAATAGTTCAGCATCATCGCGGCGGACATCAGGATCGCCGTCGGATTGGCAATCCCTTTGCCGACGATATCCGGCGCCGTCCCATGCACGGCTTCAAACAACGCCGCAACATCGCCTATATTGCCGCTGGGCACCACGCCCAATCCTCCCACCAGCCCGGCGGCCAGATCGCTGACCACGTCCCCATAAAGATTTGGCAGCAGCAGCATGTCAAATTGCGTGGGGTTCATCACCAGCTGCATGCAGGCGTTGTCCACAATTAGTTCGCGATATTCGATCTCCGGATATTTCTCGGCCACCGCTCGAATGGAGCTAAGGAAAAGGCCGTCGGAAAGCTTCATGATGTTGGCCTTGTGGATGGCATGAATTTTCTTGCGCCCATTCTTGCGCGCGTACTCGAAAGCGAACTTGGCAATGCGCGTGGAAGCGTACTCCGTGATGATTTTCAAACTTTCAACAACGCCTGGAACCACGGTATGTTCCAGCCCTGCGTATAGGTCTTCCGTATTTTCACGCACGATCACCATGTCCACGCCGGACCATCGCGACGATACTCCCGCGACGTTGCGCACCGGACGCAGGTTAGCATAGAGGTCAAGTTCCTTGCGAAGTACAACGTTGATGCTCGGCGGCCCTTCCGCCACGGCCGTGGCCATCGGCCCTTTCAGCGCGACATGCGTGCGGCGCACCGATGCCACCGCTTCCTCGCGAGGAAATTCTCCCACGCGCTTTCCGTCTTGGAGCGGCGCGGCAAACACTTCCCATTCCACCGAAACTCCGGCAGCCTCCACAATCTGCGTGGCCGCATCCGCGACTTCAGGTCCGATACCGTCTCCTGGAAGAAGAGTAATTTGGTGGGTCATGTTTTAATCTTAAGGGAATGGCCGCGAATTGTCGAAAATCGCCATAAATTGCTGTTGCCACTTTGCTAAGTACCAATCGCCGCAAATCTCGTCTCGCGGAAGATTGCGTTCGCCGCATGTTAGAATTCGAGTGATGACCTCCGCACCTCAAAAAATGACTGAGAATCTCACTAAGGTGCGCGAACGCATTGAACTGGCCGCTTCGCGCTGCGGGCGTCGCGCCGAAGATATCACTCTGATCGCAGTCTCAAAAACTCAATCGGCGCGCAAAATTCAGGAGCTGTATGAAGCGGGAGTCCGCCATTTTGGCGAAAATCGCGTGCAGGAGCGGGAGTCGAAACTGGCCCATTTGGCCGGCCTCAACGCAACTTGGCACATGATCGGACATCTCCAGAAAAATAAAGTGTCGCGAGCCGCCCGTCTATTCGCCAGCATCGATTCGGTGGACAGTATTTCGCTGGCTGAAAAGCTCGACCGCGCCCGAGCGGATTTAGCCGCTGAAGCCGCCGGCAAATCGATATCGGTCGCGGAAGGGAACCGGTTCCGCGTGCTGGTCGAGGTGAAACTAGATCCCGAGCCAGCGAAATCCGGCGTGCCTAGCGAGGATGTCACGCAGCTTGCGGAAGCCATTCTGCGATTGCCGCGCCTGGATTTGCGCGGCCTGATGGGCGTCCCACCCTATTTCGACAATCCCGAAGAGGCACGCCCGTACTTTGGCCGCTTGCGCGAATTGCGCGATGAAGTCCGCGCACAAATGGGTGCGGAGATGCTGCCCGTTCTCTCCATGGGCATGTCCAATGATTTCGAAATCGCCATTGAAGAGGGAGCTACCGAAGTGCGTATTGGAACAGCACTGTTCGGGGAGAGAGAAAAGGCTTAGTCCCACGTGGAAATTGCTGAGAAAAATGGGACGGTAAGCTTCATGGTTCGCGTGCAGCCTCGCGCCAGCCGGGACGAAATCGTCGGCGAGTACCAGGGCGGGCTGAAGATACGTCTCATGGCGCCGCCCGTGGACGATCGCGCTAACGAAGCGCTGTGCAAGCTGCTGGCGGCGCGTTTGAAAGTGCCGCTCAGCGCTGTTAGAATCGCGTCAGGAGAGCGCAGCCGCAGCAAGCGCGTGGAGATTTCCGGAGTGGCAGCCGCGAAGGTTTGCGATCTCGCCGGTTGAATTGATAAGCTTTCGTTTTTAACGGAATTTTCCAATTCGCCCCACTATGCCAATCATCGAAGCCATTCAGGCCGCTCTCCGCCAGCAAAAGATCGATGGTTGGCTCTTTTACGATATTCTCCATCGCGACCCCATTGCCTACCGCGTCCTGGGCCTGGAGCACGCCTTGGCCAAGCGCCGCTGGTTTTACATAATTCCGGCAAAAGGATCTCCGCGAAAACTGGTTCACCGAATTGAAGCTGGAACACTCGATTCGCTGCCGGGTAAAAAGATGCTCTACGCCGCGGCCGAAGAGCTGGAAAAGAATCTGAAGAGGCTGATTGGCCGCGCCAAAAAAGTCGCCATGCAATATTCGCCGAAGAATTCTATTCCATCCATTTCGCTGGTGGATGCGGGAACCGTCGAGCTGATTCGCGCGCAGGGTTGCAAGGTGGTCAGCTCCGCGGACCTCGTCCAGCAATTCGAGGCGGCGTGGACTCCCGAACAGCTCGACTCACATCGCGCTGCGGGCCGCGTGATCGACGAAATCACGCAAGAAGCTTTTGCGGAGGCGGCCCGGCGCGTCTCCGCCGAAGAATTGTTCACTGAATATGATCTGCAACAGTGGATCGTCGGCCAGTTTCGCGCCCATGGAGTGGTTTCCGACTCTCCGCCAATCGTAGCCGTTGGGCCGCATTCCGGGAACCCTCATTACGAGCCTCGATCCCAGGGTTCGTCCCCCATCCGGCGGGGAGATTTGCTGCTGCTGGACATCTGGGCGAAAACGCTCGCTCCGAACAGCGTCTACTATGACATTACTTGGACTGGTTTTTTGGGCCCCAAAGCGCCTCAAAAGATCGCAAAGGTATTCTCGGTCGTGCGCGACGCCCGCGATGCTGCCGTGCATTTCGTGCAGGAGAATGTGCGCGCAGGCCGTGCAATCGAGGGCTGGCAAGTAGATCGCGCGGCGCGCGAAGTCATCCGCAAGGCGGGATTCGCAAAATATTTCGTGCACCGCACCGGCCACAACATCGGGCAGGAAGTCCACGGCGCGGGCGCGAACATGGATAGCCTCGAAACACGAGACATTCGCCGTATCATCCCGCATACTTGCTTTTCAATCGAGCCTGGAATTTACTTGCCGGAATTTGGCATCCGTAGTGAAGTAGATGTGTTTGTGTCGGAAGGCAAAGCGGAAGTGACGGGTGCTGTGCAGACTGAAATTCTGGAGCTACTGTCTTGAGCGAGAAGGCAACCAGCATGGGCGAAACGATGAGCAGGGACGCGGCCAAAGGTTCCCAGACAATGGGCGTCGCGGCCGCAATTGCAGGTTGGCTTGTTCCGGGCCTGGGACATCTTATTCTCCGGCGCTGGAGCAAAGCTGCAATCTATTTTCTGTGCGTTGGCGCACTGGCTTGTGCGGGCCTTGCAATGCGCGGAGGCGTGTTTGCCGCTGGCGCTGAAGACCTATTCGACCGACTTGGATTTTTCGCGGATCTCGGCGCGGGCGCTATCTATTTTCTCGCGCACCAATTCCAAACCGCCGGTCCCGACGTCGCCCATGCCACGGGTGACTACGGCACTCGATTGTTCGCGGCCGCCGGCATGCTCAACCTTCTGACGGTTCTCGAAGCCTACGATATCGGGCGAGGAGGCGAACCGAAATGAACATGGCCTTTGTCAGCCTCACCCATTTTATAGCACTCTTATTCTTCGCGATTGTAGTTTCCATAACCTTCGCATTTCTGTCCAAGAAGGGAATCGCCGAACGTCTGAAATACACCCTATGGGCATTTCTGGCCTTTCTGCTCGTCGCAGTCGGAATCGGATGGCTGATGTACCCATTCTCGCAATAGCTCCTCGGAATTTGCGCGCCAGTAATCAGACGTATATCTCCTCGCCCATCTGATTTGCCCCATACCTGTGACTTTGTTACACTAAATTTCGATGTCATCCATCATCAAAGACACTGCAC
>CAVPZW010000003.1:0-5010 GCA_963710315.1 uncultured Acidobacteriota bacterium
GCCGCGCATCCTGCCCTTCGTAGCCTGGAATCTTCAGCAGTAGCAACGCCGGCGCATGGCTCAGGCAGTACGCGCACACCATGATCCCAAACTGAATTTTCGCGGCGCGCTCCAGAAAGTTCGCCGTGTCTCCCGCGATCGCGATGCGTGTCGGAACGTAAACAAACGCCAGCACTGGAATCATGATGGCGAAGAAGCCGTACCACTGGATCCCAATCAGGAAATACTGCAGCGGCATAATCACAAAGAAGCTCCAGAAGAGCGTCCGGTGATCTCCGCGCCGCGTGGGCACCAGGGTCATGTACTCGCGTAGCGCCAGAAATGAGATCAGGCCAAACAGGATCAGCGAACCCACGCGTCCCAGGAGGATGGCCGCGGCAAAAATCGCGCACATCTTCCACCACGCCCGGATGCGCGCATTTACATTCTCGATCGTGGCGCGGCTCGCTTCGCTCTTCCGGCGGCGCTTCAGCCATCGGCCAATCAGGGTGGAAACGACCAACAGGAACAGCACGCCGCCGAACAACCACGCCAGCTTCACATCGTGAATCGCCTGCAGCATCACGCCGATCCAATCCGCCGCAAGCTGCTGACGGCTTCGCGCGCGCGCTCCAGGAACGTTTCTTTTTCTTCTCCCGGCTCCATTTGCAGCGGCTTGCCGAAGGTCAAAAGGCTTAGCATGGGCACGGGCAAAACTTCTCCTTTCGGCAAAATGCGGTTCATATTTTCAAGATACGCCGGAACGAGTTCCACATCCGGCCGGCGCAACGCCAGGTGATACAACCCCGCTCGGAACGTACCCGACCTTTTCGCCGTTGCCCCGCGTCCCCTCGGGAAAAAGAATCAGCGAGTATTGCTCGCCCAGCGCCGCGGCCATTTGTTCGATTAGCGCGCGTCCCGGCATAACGCGCCTCTTCGGGACTTTTGGCCTGCGCCATCACGCCACGCTGCACCAGCACGGCGTTGAACACATTCATCACCACATAACGTCGCAGCGCCGAGCTTTCCCAATAGTCCTGCGCGGCCACGGGTCGCGTATGCGCCCGCAAATCCGGAGGGAAGCGCCGACCACAACACCACAAAATCCAGATGACTGGTGTGGTTGGCAAAGTAGATGCGCTGCTTTTCGTCCGGTTCACAACCCGCCCATTGCACCTGCACTCCGGTAATTCCGCGGGCAACCGCCGCCAGAAGACTTGCGAACGGATGAATGTGACCGTTCATTAGGACGTGCGACCTCGAATTTCCCGCAGCGCGCCACGCGCTCGGTTCACGATTGTCACGAGCAGGAGCACCAGAACAATCCACTGGACGGGGATGACTACTCGAAAGATAGGCAATTGCAACCCCAGAAGCAATCCCAGAATCCCGAAAACAAAGGCGCGGTCACTTTTCCCCATCGGCCCGTCGTACCGCCGCGAAGCCCCAATCTGCACCGCTACCACTCCCGTCATTTCGCTGATCACGGCAAGCAGAACGATCAGCACCATCAGCGCGGCATCGAACGGAGGAAAAGTGGCCAGCGGCAGGTAAAGAGCCGCATCGGAAAAGACATCTCCAAGCTCATTCAGAATCGCGCCCAGCGCGCTTTTCTGATTGTGTTCTCGCGCCAACATCCCGTCGATCGCGTTCAACGCCATGCGCAGGAAAAGCGTGGCTGGCAGCAATAACAAGACGCGCATACTGCGAAAATGGAGAACCACGAAACCCGTCGCGAAGGAAAGCAGCATCGCGCTGATTGTGACCTGATTGGCAGTCACGCCCGCGTGGGCCAACGCGTTGGTGCATGGGCCGCAGGACCCCCTGAAATTTCGGTTTCAGGCCATAGATGCTGGGCATGGCGGTTAACCGCATCCTACCCGCAAGGCGTCAGCGGTAAACGATGCGTCCCCAATAAAATGCGTAAGAGACAATCCAGAGCACGGCATGAATATATGCGAGCTTTCGTGTTGAAAGCGCGTATTGTCTTCGCAGCCAGCCGGCCGCGGCCCCGAAAATCATCCACACCAGAGTGAATCGCACCGCGCGCGCCGCCGGGGTAGCCAGCAGAAACGCAAACTGCGTCGAAACCCTCGGTGCTTCGACCGCGTAGAGTTTGTACGGTATGCCGGAAACAGAACCGGCCAGGACAGCCAGCAAACCCATCCTGTCGAAGCCAGAATTCACTCTGGCGAACATTCTTGGAGTAATAAACGGGACACGTGCCACCGCGGCGTGTGCTGCCTCGGGATCCGCCTGCGCCCAGTGGAATAGCAGCGCTCCCCCAAGGAGAGCGCCTGCAAGCGCGGCAACGATGTGTTTCCACGTCGCACGCCAGTCGAGCACCGCGACGAACGAAAGAAAAACGTCCGGCATAATGAAGAAAAAAGTCGCTTCCGCCAATCCCCACAAAAACGCCGCGACCAGGCCCGGGTGGCCAAGCATTCGCCGCTCCCAGAGAGGGCGCGGCGAATTCAGCAGCGGTGCAGCGACCGCGATCACGAAACGACCTTTGACTCAATGGCATGGCCTTGCGCGTACTGCTGCAGCAGCGCGGTCATTCGCTGGCACCAGCGCTCCAGCCCTTCGCTGCCTCCAAATCCTACCAGAATCGCGGCAATGCGTTTCGTCGCTGGCGTAACCATGGTGCGCTCGGAGTCGCTCGTAGGGCTCCCGTGCGGTCCCAGCGCGTCGCAAAACACCGGCAACCCTTCCAGATTCAAGTCGTACTTCCCGATCCCTTTGTAGGTCTCCCCGGCGCGGCCTGCGCGAAATAAGATGTCTCCCTGCACGTTGGCCAGATCGTAGAGCCCGATGGGCAGGCGGCTTTCCACCGATACCAGATTGATGACGTCCACCACCGCGCCAATCTGCGGAAAACTCTTCCCGCTCAAGATGCGTCGCAATAGCGCTTCCGCCGAACCTCGATAGCGCGCCGGATCCTTGCCCAGCGCCTTATATCCGGCACGGGTAGCCAAAATTTGCGGCCCTTCCAGCACCGCCCGCGGCTCAGGCAAGCCAAGGATTTTCGCCTCGCAGGCTTTCATGTCCGCAAGCAGCGCCGCAGGAGTTTCCACAGCCTCCACATCGCCAGTGATGCAACCCAGCGCCACCCGCGGGCACTTTGCCTTCAGCGCGTCATAAATCGTCACAGTAAGCATGCCGCCCCAGAATACCCGAGACGCAATCCGGCGCACAGAGCACCTTTTGCCGCAATGAGCTTAGCGGCTCGATGGGTCCCTGAGGGTCTGGCCTCGTACAGACGTTGGATTTGCAAGGAATTGCGCCACGATAGGTCCCACCGAGATGCATGAAAGGCTCAGGTGGCCGCAGGGCGAGTCCAGGTTCACCACTGGCGCGCCAATTGCTCCCGCGAACTTCACAGTAGGGCTCGGGTTCACCATGTGATCTTCAAGGGAAACGATCACCAGCATCCGCGACTGTACCTTCTTCGCAGCTTGTTCCAGAGTCACGCCGAATTCACGTGGGATGTCCAAAGCGATGACCGCCTCCCGCTGGCGAATTTGATCGCACACTACCCCTGCGTCGCTCCTGCCATTCTTCCGTATCTCTCCGAGGAAGCTCTCGAATTCCTCGGTCTTCGTTTGTGTAGTGCGGTACGCGGGGGAACTAAGGTTCATGGAATCGATTTCCAGCGCTAGCGCGATTCCGCGTGTCAGTGGCCCCGCAGGATTTCCGTTGTTCCATGCCGGGTCCAGTTCGATCGCATCGATCTCTGAGGCCCAGAGCAGCTTGTCATACGACGTTGACTCAGGCGAACCCTCCATTGGAATCGTCACATCCATGAAATCAGGGTAGACCACGGCCCATTCAAACGTTTGCATGCCTCCCATCGAAAGCCCCATCACAGCATGGAGGTGCGTGAGCCGGAGCACATCGCTCACAAGTCGATGCTCGGATTCCACCATGTCGCGAATCGTGAATTTCGGAAAATTCATCCTTGGCTGCGACACGCTATTGGAGGGCGATGTGGAAATCCCGTCGCCGATCGCATCCACGAGGATGACGTAATACTTGCCGGTATCCACGACGTTCCCGGGCCCAACGAACTGCAAAAGGTCCTCCGTCCTCCCACGCAGCCAAGTAGGCCAAAGAACGGCATTCGACTTCGCGTCATTCAATTTGCCCAGCGTGCGATATCCTAGGCGGAAGTCATGCAACACGGCTCCGCTCTGCAGTTTGAACTCACCAAGTGTGGCGAATTGCTGCGCGCCCTCCGCAGCCGGCGTCGAGGATTGGCTGAATGCTCGTTCGCAAGAACACACAGCGAGAAGCCCTACAACCGTTACGACAAGTGTTCTCGCGCGTCGCATTTGGCGAGTGCCCAATCGAATCTACCTTATTCTCTTCTTTAAGCTCGCGACACCCTGCACGCTTCAAGGTGTCGTTTCGGGCAGCCGATACAACCGAAGCGGCGTAATGCGCGCGACGCGAACAAAATCCTTGTCCAGACTGAAAAGGCTTGCATTGTATTCAATGGCAATTGCCGCAATTAACGTGTCGACGGTCGTCAGACTGATGCCCTTGGATCGCGCAAGCCGGAAAATCGCAGCTGCTGCGCGGTAGGTTGGGAAACCGCTTGGCTCGAGCATCTCCCACATCGCGAGATACTCTTCGACCCGGCTTTCATCACGCGTGAGCCCCTGAAGAACCTCAGCAACTACCATTCCTGTGAGAGCGAATGGCTCAGCTTCTTCGATCATTCGTCGCAACTCATTGCCCGCACGACCCGGCGAGGAACTCAAAAAATCGATCCACACCGAACTGTCAACTAGGATCAAACGCGATTGCCTCTCATCTTCTTGAGGTCGCCCTTCCATATCCCGCTTCCGTAGTAACGCAGGATGCTCTTGCGGTTCTCGGAGCGAACCAGTAATTCCAAGGCTTTCCCAACAATCTCTCGTTTCGTCTTAAGGCGTGTGAGTTTGCGGGCTTTCTGAACCAACTTGTCGTCGAGTTCTATGTTAGTTCTGCTCATAAGATAACTATACACCATTTTTCATGGCTTAT
>CAVPZW010000004.1:0-228070 GCA_963710315.1 uncultured Acidobacteriota bacterium
AAAGTGCTGATGACACTGGGAAGGAAGGCGTGGCGGTGACGGCCCGGATACTTTCGACATGCCCACCGGGATTGCCATTGCTCCGAACGGCGACATTTTTGTGAGCGACGGCCACGGCAGAACGATCGCTGGTGAAGTTCTCCAAGGATGGCAAGTTCATGAAGACTTGGGGACATCACAGCACAGGCCCCGGCGAAATCGACCAGCCCCACGACATTTCCATCGGTGGCTCAAAGAACTATGTGTACGTTGCGGACCGCAGCAACAGCCGTGTGCAGGCGTTCGACCAGGATGGGAATTTCATCGCCGCATGGAAACAATTTGGCCGCCCGAGCGCCGTGTACGTTTCCAAAGACGACACGCTTTACGTGAGTGACTCGCAATCCAATTCAACAACCAATCCGGGCTATTTGTGAGGCATCACCGTCGGGAGCGCCAAGGATGGCTCGCTCAGAAGCTTCATCCCGACCCTGATCTGGCGCAAGCGGACGTGAACCGCATTTCCGGGGCATCAGGAATCGTGGCGGATGACAAAGGCACGATTTACGCGGCTGACGTCGGTCCGCATCGGTTGAGGAAATACGTAAAGATCAAGTAGCGATGCATAACCGTAAGAGATCAATTGTTGCCTTGATCGTTTACGGATGGCGATCCTCTTACCGACAATTCTCAAGCAGTTGCGCTACGGCGGGAGTGATTTCCCCGTCGCCCGGCACGATCACCGCCCATGCAAGGTCTTCCCGGAACGCGCGCGTGACAATGCTCCAGCCGCTCAGGGATTGAGGTGTCGTTTGCCCAATTTGTATGATGGACCAATGCCGTGCGAGGGCCAGCGCAGCCGTTCGATCTGGCAGCGGTCCATTCACGATGAAATGATTGTCCCCGCACACCAGGATGCCAATCATGCGATTTCAGGCCTCGATTCGCGCATTGGCACGGACCGAATGATAGGTACGCTTGGTGGCCTGATCATCGCGAACAGGCGTTCGTTATCATTGTTAAAGCCGCCACATTTTGGATCGTCCCAAATGCGGGAGAGAAAGCGCATCCTTCTTCCGTCCTTCTTACGCTTATGCCAAGAGCTTGTGGCCGTGGCCGCCATCGCAGAAATGCAGGTCAGACATTGTTACATTGTCTCAGATGCCCTCTTAGCGCCCGTCGCAAATGTGGCCGCCTGAGCGGATTTCAACATTGGCGCCAGTACAGGCTGGGATGGTGCTATGCTAAAAAATTGAAGTTAACGACCCAGCTGAATCCGCAGAGAAAGCCGCCCTACCAACCATGTTGATACGCCTGGGCTACGACATTGAATTCAACCTTCCACAATCCGTCGCGCTTGTTGCGCTTCTCAACGTGCATCCCTCCCGAGAACCAGATCTGCGCGAACCGGACGAATTGCACATCGAGCCTCAGGTCAGAACGGATCAGTATGTCGATCGGTTTGGCAATCGCTGTACACGCTTTCTAGCTCCCCAGGGCATGCTCCGCCTCTGGAACTCCACGCTCATCCAGGATTCCGGTAATCAAGACCAGGTAAATTACATGGCGCGGCAGCACCCGGTGGAAGAGTTGCCCTTTGACCACCTCACATACTTGATGAATAGCCGCTACTGCGAAGTGGACCGCCTGTCGAATATCGCCACGGAATTATTTGGCAATACCGCGCCGGGATGGGGACGCGTGCAGGCCATTGTGAATTGGGTTCACAGCAGGGTGCAATTCGGATATCAATTCGCACGAGCCACCAGGACCGCTCTGGATGTTTACACGGAGCGAGTCGGCGTCTGCCGCGACTTTCAACATCTGGCCATCGCATTCTGCCGTTGCATGCATATTCCGGCGCGCTATGCCACTGGTTATCTGGGGGACATCGGCGTGCCGATCTCTGCCTCTCCCATGGATTTCAGCGCATGGTTCGAAGTTTATTTGGAGGGAAGGTGGTGGACATTTGATGCCCGCCACAATGCGCCCCGCGTGGGCCGCGTCTTGATGGCAACGGGGCGCGACGCCGCCGATGTGGCCATTACGACTTCTTTTGGCATGGCCGAGTTGGCCAAATTCAGCGTGGTGACGAGTGAAGTCCCGAGCGTTGCACCATTTCAAAATTTTCGATCGAACGCAGTTGGCCAGCGATAGTTTTCAGTTTGGCACGCACTTCCCGCCGCACAGTCTGTACTTTACGGTATCCAGCGCTCGCCCCTATTTCACGGCGGAAATTCTCATTCGCTGAACGTTCCTCAATCCGAGGGATGAATGCAAGAGAACAAATAGTCGCGTTTCGTGGTTCTCGAACGGGGCCAAATGCCTTAGAATTAAAAGTAGTAGCCACCGTGGGCGTGTAGCTCAGCTGGGAGAGCACCTGCTTTGCAAGCTCGCGAGACAACTCCAAACCCTCTATCGCTTCCTTCCACTTTCGTTTCTTTACAATAACTTGGGGCATCTGCTTTTCGCTCGAAAGCTAACTCCAACGACCAAAACAGATAGGGTTTTGTCACAGTTCTGACACAGCTTGGGACAACTGCTTTCCCCAAAAGAATCCAAAAAGATTGTTTTCCGAAGGTGGGGTCTGTACTGGCATAACGAACCTCGAAAGTGCCTTGTGCTTTGGTAAAACATGGAGTCGATATTGAATCATGCTTTCATGTTTTTGAGGGTCGGAATCTAACCAACGACCTTTGGGTTATGAGAGATGAAGTCAAAAACTATATCTCGTTTGCCGGTGTCGCTTCCGAAGGTACCCGAACCGCTTTCGTGTGTCTATTTGTACCCAATTCTGTACCCAAACGAGTTGTCGTGGATACTTGAGTGGATCTGCTGGCCTTTTACTGCAGCGCGAGCGTGTTTTGGGAGCTCGAATCACAAGAGGACAGGAAACTACAAGCTAGCGCGCCTGCCTTGGGCGCGGACCGACCGACTCCAACAGCTCCATTCTCTACTTTGACTTCTCTGTGTTTTCAGTAATTTGGGGAATCTGCTTTTCGCTCAAAGCTAACCCCAATGGCATGAAGACTTCGGATTCTGGCACAGTTTTGGCACAGGGGACGCGCCTGCTCAGCGCCGATGCTTCCAAAGCACGAGAGTCAACTCCAACCTCTCTATCCATTTATATCTAACTACTAATGTTTCCAACAAATTCGGGAATCTACTTTTCGCTCAAAGGTAACCCGAATGTATTGAAAACGTTCGATTCGTGCACAGTTCCGTGGACAAAGCCCAGTAAGGTAGGAGTATCCTCGCCGTTTGTGACTCTCAGGGCCTGGACTTAGCTGCGCTAACAATTGCGTAACCGATCTGTTCCAGTCTTATCGCCTCCAGCGCATTCTTAGCCAGTTCGCTAGCGGCGTGAAAATCGATGCCCGGAAGAGCCAGTTTTTTCAAGCCCACCATGATTTCGGCACTTAGCAATTTCATGCGGATCTGTTGAACCATTTTGGTGAGCACATCATCGTGCGGCTCGATGTTTTCCACTTCGAAGCCTGCAGATCGCAAATGCTCAGCGTAACTCTCAACAGACTGGGCATCGGCAATGCAGGCGATCCAAGCTAGCAGACTGTCTAACTCCTTGGGGAGCACAGGACCACGCGTCAAATCGCTGAGCCCAACGTCTCCTTTTGGGCAAAGGACACGAGCGAACTCACGGGCAGCGGCGGACTTGTCTGGAAAGGTGCAGAAGGCACATTCGCAGAGGACAGCGTCGAAGGATGCGTCCGGAAAGGGTAAGCGCTCAGCATCGCCTCGATCGAAGTGCACACGAGACGCGAGTCCCTTGACGGCCGCGAGCTCGTTCGCTTGCGCAATGTTTTGGCTGCTGTAGTCGGTACCCACGACGTGGCAGCCAAATCGCTCTGCCAGAAAAAGAGCACTGGTGCCTTTGCCGCTGGCGACATCGAGAACGCAGCTCGCAGGTGTGAGATGAAGCAGTTCGCCCAGACGTACACCCGAGATCGTCGCTAAAATCATCGCGAGCTTCAAAGGAAAACCGTACCGTGTGATTGCTCCGGTGAAGTTTCAACTTGCCCAGGTTCGGAATGCGCATGTTCCGTCGAACGTTCTCGTCACCAATTGAGTTCCGGCGCTGCCGGTAAACAAAATGGCCGACCTGGCGGTCATTCATGGAGGTATCGGAACGGTTATGACGGCGGTGCTGGCCAGCAAGCCAGTCGTCGGCGTTGGCATACAGATGGAGCAGGTCGCAAATCTGGCCTGTCTGGAGAGGCTGGGTTCGCGATTCGAGTCCGAAAGTCACGGAACCCGTCCCGAAAAATTCAGGAAGCCATTCGGAAGTTGCTGGGCGACAAAGGTGCCAAAGAAAAGGCCGCTGCCTTTGCCGAAGCAATCGCGCGATGGGATGGGCCCAAGTTGGCGGCTGAGAGGCTATATGAGCATTATGGCCACGCGAGTCCATAGCTGCTGAATCCAGCCGGTTTTCCTTGCCAGGCCTTGCTGGGGACGCTAAACTTTAGAGTTGAAGGCCCGATTGCGAAGGAAATAGAGCAGACGATTTTTCCGCGACGAAAGCGTTGTCGCTTTTGCGCATGGGGGTCGAAGAGCAACTGCGACATGAAGAACAATGTCTGGAGAGCCGTCGTCGAAGTCGGCTTCATCATTTTCTTGTTTTATTCCAACCTTCTGATGGGCGAGATGGAACGCACCGCTAGCGGGCGCGACAAAGGCCTGTTGTGGGATCTGCACGACATCTTTACGCGGAAAAATTTCCTCGTTGCGGTTGTCGCTGGGCTGATCGGTTACGCGCTGGTGGAGCGTCTGCGAGACGGTCCGCGCTACACCCGGCGCAAAGAGTGAGCCTCTAAATCAAAGACCCCCTTGGAAGCGCTCTTGCTCGTGACTGCGCGGCATCGATGTCTTAACTAAATCTTCGATCCCAAAGAGATACCCACCCTGCGCGGCCAGATCGTATATCCGGCCCCGGAATCCGCGGTGCGCAACGAGGACAAGGACTCAGGAACAGAATAGCCTGTAGCGTCTCCGCTTGGTTGTGAGACAAACCGCCTTTGTGTTGATGTGCTTGGGACTCGTAAGGCGGCAGGCCGAGAAAGGGTATAACTGTCCCGCAGGCAGCGCACGCCCCACTTAATACATCGTAAGGCGATACAACCTCTCGAATCTTCGCCGCTTCTCATTATTATATCGTGATACGATATGTGTGTCGGGCGGTCCATTGTGCGAGACAATCCATGAAAAGGAGAACGGAGTCATGAGGATCAGAGTTGCATTCGGGCTCTCTTTGGTTGCGATGGCCATAGCAACCCTGGGAACAGTTTCAGTTCTTGCTCAGAGCAATCAGACGACCGGGAAATTGGAAATCCATGTCAGTCCCAAACAAGCCTACGTCTTTGTCAACGGGAAGGCGATTCGCGATGGCAGCCAGACAATCGAATTGAGTGCCGGCAGCCACGCCATTGGAGTCGATAACTATGGGTACACTTCCCAAACGAAGAATGTGGATATAACGGTCGGGAAGACAACGGACTTAGACGTTGTCCTACAGGCCTCGGGGGATAAGGTAAACGGCCCATTTGGCGATATCGAGTTGAAGGGGCACCCGCGGGCAGCGGTTCTGCTTAATGGCACTTCGCCGGCATATTTTGTCGGCCACGTCGATGAATTCGACAACAACTGGATCTGGCATCAGTGGCTTCTCGTGAAGCCTGGCACTTACTTGATGACGGCAACACAAAAAGGAGAAACAATTTGGTCGGGCCCGGTCACGGTGAAAGCCGGTGAGCGAGTGATTGTGGATCTCAATCACAATGGCGCGATCAAGACCAGAGACTTCAAGCAAGGACTTAATCTGGGACCACAACCGCGCTTTGAAGCAGGCGTTGCCAGCGCGATGGTCCCTATAGCACCAGTGACGGCGGAGCTTTCCGCCCAGGCCAACCAGGTCGCTTGTGGGCAATCCACGGATTTGAATTGGAAGTCAACCGATGCGGTGGACACTTCGATCACAAATATCGGAAGTGTTTCGGCGAATGGCGAGCGTGCCGTAAGCCCGATGGATCCGACAACATACGAGCTTACTGCCAAAGGCCCCGGAGGCACTGCGGAGCAAACGGTCACCGTAAACGTCAATTCGCAACCAACGGCGACGCTCGCAGTGAACCAGCGGGAAATCCGCTATCACAAGATCGGCGAGAAAGTCGTCGAACAGGATTCGGCGACGTTGAATTGGTCGGCGTCGAACGCAAATCAGGTTACGATCCAGCCGTTCGGTAGCGTCGCGACAAGTGGTAGTCAGAGCATCGAGGCGATGCCAAACCGAACCAGCACAGGCCCCATTGATCGCGAAGTGACCTACACGCTTACCGCGGCCAACGCCTGCGGCGGAACCGCAACCCGAACCGCGACCCTTCATGTCGTGGGCTCTATCGATCCACCACCGCCGGTAACGCTGGCTAGCGTCTTTTATCCCACGGCTTATCCCGAACGGCGCCATCAGACAGTGGGTCTGGTATCCAGCCAGAAACAGAATCTTGCCAAGGCGGCCGCTACCTTCAAGAACAACGAACAGTACGATCAACAGAACAAGCTGATGGTCGTAGGACATGCCGATGTGCGCGGATCGGAAAAATATAATCTGTCGCTGACCGAAAGGCGTGCGGAGGTTGTGAAGAATTATTTGGTTTCACAGGGCATCGCGGCCGACAAGATCGAGATCCGCGCAGAAGGCAAGGACAAGCAACTCAATGAGAAAGAAGTTCAGAACCTCCAGTCACAAAATACACAGCAGCCTCAAAAATGGATGGCTAAGTGGAAGAAGGCAACTTGGCTTGCGTACAACCGCAGAGTGGACATCATTCTTGAGCCAACAGGGCAGGAATCGACGGAGGCATATCCAAATGACGCACCCGAAGCGCGCATTCTCTGGCAGCGGCCCGTGCCAAGCTTGAAGGCGGTTGAGTCTGCCTCACAGTTGCCTCACGGCAGCGAGCAGGCGCAGATGGCTGACCCGATTAACTGATTCAAATACCCCTGGGAACACTTCAACCGCTCCGTGCAAGCGAGTTCGTAACTGGGGGTTCGCCTTTCCGTTGAACTGGCGAACCCCTTCGAACTGCGTCACACGTAAGGAGAAAATAACATGCGACTCTCAATCAAGGGCGCGGCAATTGCCGCTGGGCTTTTATGGGGCGGTGCCATCCTATTCTTAGGACTCATCAATTTGGCAAATCCGTCTTTCGGTATGAGCCTTCTGCAAGCACTGAGTTCTGTATATCCGTGGTTTCATGCTTCGCGCACATTTGGTGATGTAGTGATCGGCGCAATCGATGCGCTTGTCAACGGGGCGGTTGCTGGTTTTTTGTTTGTGTGGTTGTACAACTTTTTCGCCAGCAGTCTTGGCAAAGTGTAAGGCCGCCCGCGGAATTTCTCTCCCGGAGTCAGCCTGAAGTGAGTAATGCCGATATGACAGGGAGATTTTTAACGGCGAGGCGGAAGGAGCCCACATAGCTTCTCCACGCAGTCTGTCCAATTTGAAACAGTTCATTCGTCAGTTTAGGGCCATAGTTTTTAATGGTGCCTAGGTTGATGGCTTGAGTTAAGGATGGCAAGTACCCAAGGAGATGATGAAATGTCCATACAAAATTCAGTTGTCGCGGTGTATCGCACGCACACGGAAGCGGACCAAGCAGTGAAGGAACTTCAACGCAGTGGAGTCAACATGCACAAGTTGTCGATCGTTGGCAAGGGGTACCACACGGATGAGCAGCCGGTGGGCTACTACAACACTGGCGACCGCATGAAGTATTGGGGCAAGGTTGGCGCGTTCTGGGGAGGCTTCTGGGGGATCTTGTTCGGCTCTGCATTTTTCATGATTCCAGGTCTTGGCCCAATCTTAGCGGCTGGACCGATAGTGGGATGGATCGTGGCAGGGTTGGAAGGTGCGGTGGAGGTAGGAGCGTTGGGCGCTCTGGGAGCTGGCCTCTACAGCATAGGAATTCCCAAGGACAGCATTGTGAAATACGAAGCAGCACTTAAGACGGATCAATTCCTGCTGATCGCTCACGGAACGGCCGCTGAGGTGGCGAAGGCAAAGGACATCATCGAAACTACGCATCCCGCTCAACTTTCGCTGCACTCAGGAAAAGCGGCAGCAGCGGCAGCAGTCTAGTTTTCGTGTGACTTGCTAAGGGGGGGATTCGTAGAGGCAGAGCAATACGTGCGGACCACCCCTTCGGCGACAACATTGGATCGCTATCGACCAAAAGGTAGGTGAGTTGTGTTTCGTCATACGATTCCGATTGGACGCGTCTTTGGAATACCTATCGAATTGGACCACTCCTGGTTCTTGATTGCCGCCCTAATCACTTGGATGTTGGCCGCCAATTACTATCCGGTTGAATTCAAAGGTGGCACGAGCGTCGAATATTGGTCGATGGGCGCCGTGACCGCGATACTGTTTTTTGCCAGTATCGTCATACATGAGCTGGCCCATTCGTGGGTGGCCCTTCGCTACAAAGTGCCCGTAAGCAGGATCACTCTGTTCATCTTTGGCGGCGTATCCCAGATTGCAGGCGAACCCCCGAGCGCCAGCGCAGAATTCCTAATTGCCATTGTTGGGCCGCTCACCAGCTTTGCGTTGGCAGCGCTCTTTTATCTTATGGAGCCGTTGCTCGTGAACATTACGCCGGCCCTGGCCGTCGCCAAGTATCTGGCGCTGATTAACGGCATCCTGGGACTGTTCAACCTGGTTCCAGGATTCCCACTTGATGGAGGCCGCGTTTTTCGTGCCATCGTTTGGGGAATAAACAAAAACTTTCGCCGCGCGACTCTGATCGCTGCCAGCACAGGTCGATTCTTTGGCTTTCTTTTTATCGTCTGGGGCGTATGGCAAGCGCTGAGAGGGAACGTTGCAAATGGATTGTGGATCGCCTTTATCGGATGGTTCCTCGAAAGCGCGGCTGCAGCCCAAGTCCAGCAGCAAATGGTGCAAGGCCTTTTGGGCGGACATAAGGTATCGGAGGCCATGGGAAATGCATGCACCCACGTATCTGGAGAGGCCTCACTGCAACAGCTGGTCGATGAGCAGGTTTTGACACATGGTCGACAATGCTTTCTCGTGGACCAGGGTGACCATGTAGTTGGATTGCTGACCCTGCACAACATGAAGGAGATTCCTCGGTCTTCATGGACGACGACCACTGCAGCCCAAGCCATGGTTCCCGTCGAGAAGCTAAATGCGATCGATCCTAAAGCGGAACTGTGGACAGCAATGGAAAAGATGGGCCGAGATGGAATCAATGAAATGCCCGTGATGCTGGAGAACAATCTCGTCGGAATGCTTTCGACGGGCGACATCGTCAAATATCTTCACACTCTCCAGCTGGTAGGCACGTGAGGAAGGAACAGCGATTCGAGTTAGTGCGCATCCCTAGTAAGGCGAACCACACGTGGAGGAACGGAAGATCATGATGACTAATGTCTTGATGATTTCGCTCGTGTCCGTGCTTTTGATGCTTCTTGCCGATGCCACGCGCAATCAACCCGGATTCAGGCTGCTCGGCACGGATGGGATTCGGTGAAGAAAGTTGCCACTCAGATTTGTATGTCCCGACAAGGCCGCCCTGTTCTCTGACTGCAGTTATAGTTACTCGTAATTCAGGCGGCGACAGTGGCACAAATTGTTGGCCGGAAATTGGGAGCCGAGCAAACATAAGAATGATCTCGCGCGGTGATCCCGGTCACAGCCTAAGCCCGGGCTGATGTATTAAGCATCGCTTAGCTTGTCAGGGGTCGTTCATCCGAATCTCTGAAGAGTGCGTCAGACGGTAGCAACTCGAATACGAGGAAGAATATGAGCCCAGCAACAGGTGTCAAAACCGCAACTGTAGTGGAATCGTCAAAGCAGGTTTTACAGGGCCAGCCAACGCCCGAACGGATTCGGCAGCGGGCATACGAAATATATGTTTCTCGGAATGGGGCGCCTGGTGACGAAGTGCAGGATTGGCTTCAAGCGGAACGTGAACTCAGCCCCGAGCACCAATAACAAGTAGTCTACGACGGCTTCCCGACGACAGCTGAAACACCAGGCCACCAGAGGCGAGAGCTGATGGCTTGAGCAAGCCCGTTTCCACTGTCGTCGAGTCGTTGCCAACGCGCCATTGACCGACAGTGCAAAGTTCATTCCGCTCCTGGGAGCGGCACGTCATGAGCAGACCTAATGTTCTCCTCGTGGGGGAAAGCTTAAATCAGCATTCCCTCCTCGCGCAACGCCTGGCCAGTTGGGGTGGCGAGTGTCAATTTGCAATTTCCCACAAGGATGTGTGCGCCCTGATCGGCCAACAAACTTTTGAGCTGGTCATCAGCGAGATGAATTTGGTGGACGGCTCAGCTCTGCGGATGAGCCCCCTGTTTGAAGGGGCCACCACCAGCTTATTTTGTTTTTACCCTATCGAGGATAGCTGCTTGTGGATACCGGTGGTTGAAAGAGGACAAATCTGTTTGGGTGCAGGTGTTTTGCAGCCGAGTGAATTCGGCCGGATATTGCGTCGGACTCTCACTGAAGGCCTCACTGTCTCGGTCGCTGAACGTCGAATGCCAAAGTTGCCGGCCGCACCAGGCCTTTCCACGCTTCAAATTAAGGCAATAAATTACTTGACTCGCCCACGATTTTAGGCTATTATTTCGTTCATGGAGAGCAAGAACATGAGCGAACCTAAGAGCCTTCAGGAAGCAATTCTTTACTTCTCGAATCCAGATAACTGCGTTTCGTATATCGCCGAACGCCGCTGGCCCAAAGGCGTGATCTGCCCGATTTGCGGATCGGACCGGGTTAGTGAATTCAATGCCAAGCGGCGCACCTGGAAGTGCTCTACTCACCATGCCAAGCGCGAGTTCTCCGTCAAGGTGGGCACCATTTACGAAGATTCCCCGATCTCTTTGGACAAGTGGCTCGCCGCTACTTGGATGCTCACCAACTGCAAGAATGGAATCAGTTCCTATGAAGTGGCCCGCGCGCTGGCTGTCACTCAAAAGTCCGCATGGTTCATGCTTCACCGCATCAGGCTCGCCTTGCAGGACGAGAACTTCGGCAAACTGGGCGGAGAAGTCGAAGTGGACGAAACTTTCATCGGCGGCCTGTCCCGCAACATGCACAAGGACAAGCGGGCACAGCGTATCACCGGGACTGGCGGCGCAGATAAAACTCCCGTTATCGGCATTCTTCAGCGTGGCGGGAAGGTTCGCACTTCCGTGATTCCCAATCGCCGCAAGAAAGCCTTGCAAGCTAAGGTGCGAGAGAATGTCACCGTAGGCTCGATTCTCTTTACCGATTCTCTGCCTTCGTACAATGATCTCGATGCTGAATACGCGCATAACGTCATTGACCATGCTGTTGCCTATGTGGATGGACAGATTCATACCAACGGCATGGAGAATTACTGGTCGCTCTTGAAACGCGGCATCAAGGGAACCTACGTTAGCGTGGAACCATTCCATCTTTTTCGCTACCTCGATGAGCAATCCTTCCGATTCAACAACCGTGCGACCGAAGATAATCCAATGAATGATGGCAACCGCTTTGACCGTGTTGTGCGCCAAATCATCGGCAAGCGCCTCACCTGGGACAAACTCACTGGCAAAACTCCTAGCCCTGAAACGTGCCCTAACTGAGAAAGAACGCAAACGCGATGGCAGGGGGAAAGCGACCACCTAAGAAGAGATTGATGCCTTCCCCCCGCTCTTTCTGCCACCTTCGACGGTAGCCTCAGATTTTCCGCAACTTGGACAAGAGCGTTTTCCGCCGTGAATATGTGGAGCACCGCTGACAATATAGACTTTGCCGCAAGCCGGGCAAGTTACCGCAACGTTGTTACCTTCCCAATCTTCTGTTTTCGAAAGTGCATTTGGATCAAGTTCTCTTCGCATTGGCTTGCCTCTTTGCTTTCCGCTGTTTCTGATACTTCTTCTCTCGCTTTACCAATTCCTTGTGGGGGACGGAGAGAATTTTCCGCATGACGGTATCGAACTTTTCAAATTCGGGATTTTGTGCTGTCATGGCTCTTTCCTTTTCACTGCCATCCGGTGAACGTCAATGGATATGCGTTGCGCAATACGATTGATGCGATTCCCTTCAACATTTCATCAGTATAGTGCAGCGCGTGATATGGCTGCCCTGCCATTAATTCGCGGCAGTCCTTTCGCGGCTCTGGCTTCTTGCCCGCCATTCTACGTTTGTGATCGGTGAACCATTGCCAAGCGATCAGGTCTGCGGCTTGAAGCGGTAGGACTTTCCCTTTATCGGCGAAAGTATGGGACACGTATCTATGTTCGTCCCTTAGATTTTTCCTTTCAAAAAGGCGATTCATAAGTGCATTCGCCTCGGATTGGCTTTTATGCCCACTCTCAAAAAAATAAGCGATGTCTCCGTTATACCCGGTCTTGTTTGCCCAGCCGCGCACGGCAGTTAAGCAAGCATGGGCACAAAGAGTATATGCGCTGCCGATCTCTGGAGAATTCGGCATAATCGCATCAAATCTCTTTGGTTCTACAGTAAGCGCAATTCCGTAGGTGATATGACGCTTTATCGCCGCAATGCATAGTTTTTCGACGGCGATTCTTTCATCCATCGTCAGTTTGTCAAAAGGCTCTACCCCGTGAGCGCAGGCCGACATCCTGAAGTATGGGAGATTGAACTGCGCTAGAATTTCTGCCCATTCTAGGTCTAAACTGACGCAGGCCGTTTTTTCTATAATGAAACCGGCAAGACATAAGACCGGAGAATTTTCATCGCTGCCGCTTTCATCGAAATAAGCCTCGACCAGTTGCACGACGTAGCCCCCAACCGGAAGCACGATGTCCAGAAGACGATCCAGTATGCCATCCGTAACTACTACGTTGTGAGAGTATGTTCTTAACATGGGCGAGTCAAGTAATTTATTGCCCAAATTAAGGCCGACCCACGGGCCCTTGCCAAGGATGGATAGTTGCTGGCGTGAGCTAGGTCACAGCGGCCCCGCGATGGGCCGATAAAATTAACAAACGAGGGAAGCGAATATGAAAATCGTACTTGCGATTGATGGTTCCAAGTTCACCGAGGCGGCAATACGAACTGTAATCGAGCAATCGCACCCGCAAGATACAGAAATTCAAGTCTTGCACGTCGTGGAACCGCCTTCCCTGCTTGTGGGTCGGGAGATGGGCGGGTATGACCGGAATCTCGACGTTGTTTGGGAAGCGGAAACGAAGCGGGCGGAGGCCTTGGTTGCGAAGGTTGCGGATGAGTTGCGCTCTAAGGGTCTGAAAGCGACCACGTCAGTGGAACAGGGCGACCCGCAATCGATGATCATCGACGCGGCTGCAAAGTGGCATGCTGACTTGATCGTCATCGGATCCCATGGCCGCAAGGGCTTGGAACACTTTCTATTGGGAAGCGTCTCGGAAGCTGTGGCTCGCCACGCTGGATGTTCCGTCGAGATCGTTCGAATTCCGCCGAAGCACTAAAGAAGCGACCAGACCTCCTGCAAATCATGCCGGAGGCAAAAGGAGAGAGAGAGATGAAACTGCTGCTCGCAATCGATGATTCCAAATTCTCAGAGGCAGCCATGAAAGCCGTGATTGCTCAATGCCAGCCACAAGGAACGGAAGTTAATGTGCTGAATGTGGTCGATTTGCTCTTGCCCATTCCAACGTCCGACGCGTCGGGGTTCCGAGAATTAAGTTTGAAGCATGGCAAGGAAATGGTGGCGCGCGCTGAACAGGCGTTGAACAAGGCGGGCTACACCGTGCAGACGATGGTCGAGGAGGGGGACCCCAAATCGAAGATCATCGCCCACGCCGCGCAGTGGAAAGCGGACCTGATCGTAATGGGATCGCACGGCCGGAAAGGGCTTGACCGTTTTCTGATGGGAAGCGTCGCGGAAGCCGTTTCGCGCCATGCGCCTTGTTCGGTCGAGATCGTACGTATTCCTAAGAGCTGATGAGTTCGCGATAGTGGACGCTCGATCTTCGGCAAAAGGTGGGTTGCCGAGCAACAAATTGAAAGGAGTCCGTGATGAGAATTCTTTTGGCGATCGACGGTTCTAAATTTTCAGAGGCTGCCACGCAAGCCGTGGTCGCGCAAGCCCGACCGCAGAAAACCGAAGTGCGCGTAGTATATGTCATAGACATACACACTCCGCAGCTCCCTGAAATGATGGTCGAATACCCCGGAATTGAACACGCGAGGGACGCACAACGGGGGCCAGCAGAAGCGATAGTTGCGAAAACCGCCGAATTGCTGCGCTCCAAGGGCCTTCAGGTGACAACGGCCGTCGAGTTGGGCGATCCTAAATCGAAAATCATAGACGCCGCCGAAGACTGGCATGCCGACTTAATTGTCCTCGGCTCGCACGGAAAAACCGGGCTTGACCGCTTCTTGACAGGAAGCGTGGCAGAAGCCGTTGTACGCCATGCGCACTGTTCCGTAGAGGTAGTGCGAATCCCCAAAAGTAAAGGATAGAACTATGAAAATTCTTCTTGCGGTTGACAATTCCAAGTTTTCCGAAGCAGCGGTGCAGGCGGTGATCGCACGTCACCGGGTGTCAGGCCTTGAGGTCCGAGTATTTCACGCCGCAGAGCCGCCTACGCTGTTTACGGCCCCCGAAATGGCTGAATACATACCTCCCGAGGAGTCGGCGCAGGAAGCGAAAGCACTGGTTGCAAAAAGCGCGGACAAGATACGTTCCGCCGGAATCAACGTTACGACATCGATCGTGCAAGGCGACCCGAAGTCCGCAATTATCGACGATGCCAAAGCGTGGGGAGCGGATCTGATCGCCCTCGGATCTCACGGACGAAAAGGACTGCAGCGATTCATGCTCGGGAGCGTGTCGGAGACGGTCCTGCGCCATGCCCACTGTTCGGTGGAAATTGTGCGACTTCCACCCAAATGACGACACAAACCAGATCGAGAGGGTTTCTTGGCGAACGAGAGCGAACCGAGATTTCTGGCAGGATGCCCGCCTCCAGGTTTGCCTGAAGAGGGAGTCGTCCTAAAGCAACTCATTGGCGTTCGCAGTACTGCCTTCGCGGTTGCATATGCTTGGAGAGGTTAATGACTAGTGACCGCACAGCACCCGAGGGCCGAACGGTCGGGACAGCCGCGTTGTGGGCGCTCTCGCTCCTGGTAGGGATTGTTGCAGGTCTTGGATCCGTGGCATTTCGAGCTCTCATCGGCATTTTTCACAATTTATTATTCCTCGGCAGGTTCTCCGCGGCTTACGATGCGAACGCGCATACGCCAGCAAGCCCCTGGGGCCCATTTGTGATTGTTGTGCCGGTCGTGGGAGCCCTGGGCGTAACTTTCCTGGTGAAGAACTTCGCTCCAGAGGCGAAAGGACACGGTGTACCGGAAGTCATCGACGCTGTTTACTACCATAAGGGAGTCATTCGTCCGGTTGTGTCAGTCGTCAAAGCGCTGGCATCCGCGCTTTCGATCGGGAGCGGCGGATCCGTTGGCCGCGAGGGGCCCATAATTCAGATTGGTTCTTCTTTTGGTTCGACCATGGGACAGCTCTTGCGTCTTCCTACATGGCAATGTATTACGCTCATCGCGGCTGGCGCTGGTGGGGGAATCGCAGCCACATTCAATACTCCCGTTGGCGGCGTGCTGTTCGCGGTAGAGATCATCATGAACGAAGTCAGCTCGCGAACGTTGGTGCCAGTGGTCATTGCTACAGCCACGGCCACCTACATCGGCCAGCTCTTCTTCGGCCCACATCCATCATTCTCCATCCCTGCCCTTGAAATAACATACTTTCAGTTAACGGATCCGATGGTGCTCCTCGCCTACGCCGTTCTGGGTGCGATCGCCGGTCTTATTTCCGCGCTGTTCATTCACTCCATTTACGGATTCGAACACTTCTTCGAAACTCGCGTCAAAGGCGGTTATTACGTGCAGCATGCCGCTGGAATGCTGACGGTGGGGCTTATGCTGTATGTCTTCATGTCCCGCTTTGGCCACTACTACGTAGAAGGCGTGGGATATGCCACGATTCAGGATGTTCTCACCAGCGTGCAGTTCCCACTATACCTTCTCATTCTCCTGTTTGTGGCGAAGCTGGTCGCCACATCTCTGACGCTTGGCTCGGGAGCGTCGGGCGGCGTATTTTCCCCGGCGCTGTTTCTGGGCGCAACGGCTGGAGGCGCGTACGGCCTAGCGCTTCACCGGTTGTTCCCCGCATTGAACATCAGCGCACCCGCGCTTGCCGTCGCGGGAATGGCCGGAGTTGTAGGCGGGGCGACTGGGGCAGCCCTGGCTGCGATCGTAATGATTTTCGAGATGACGCTCGACTACACGGTGATCATTCCAATGACTTTGGTTGTTGCGATCAGCTATGGCCTGCGGAGGAGCCTGACCAAAGACAGCATTTACACCCGCAAGCTGGTTTTGCGGGGGGACCCGGTGCCTGAGTCCCTTCGAGCCGATCTTCAATTCACCCGTCGAGCCGCGAGCATTATGAATACGAAGATGGATATTTTTCCCGTAACAACACTTTTGCGAGATCTCCCCTCTGACCCGAATACGGCTTTCGTCGTCAGAGACGGGTCGGGCGCGGTTGTGGGAATTGTCACGGCGGAGAGCCTGACCGCCATCGTACATGCCAACCCAACAGACGCGATTGGGGACGTTGCGCAGCGAAACTATGTGGTTGTGTCACCCGGTGATTCCGTGTGGCAGGTTGTTTCCGCGATGCGCTCCAGCGATTCGGCCTTCGCGCTGATCGCCGCGCACGATGGCATTTTGTTAGCGAGTCGCGTGCAAGGGATCATAACTCGCAAGGAAATTATGAACACGCTTGCCCGCGATATGGAGCCGTTCGGTATCTGAAGATTTCATTTGAAGGAAGAGGCGTCGCGTATTCCGAGCTTGCTGCGGGTTGCTGAAAAACTCGCGCCTCTGCACTCCCCGGATTCAGGAGTGGCAATGAAGCCAACGAATTCCATGAAGACAATGTTGGAGAAATTATGAACATACTCGTTGCCATTGATGATTCGAAATTCTCTGACGCAGCAGCGAACGCCGTGATCGCCCAGGTAAAAACGGACGGTACGGAAATCAGATTGCTGCATGTTCTCGCCCCATTTCCAGTGGTTCTGGCGGAAAAGATGGGGAGCAAGGAATTTCCTGACTTTCCGGCCGCTCGCCTGAAACTCCGGGATCAAGCCAATGAATTACTAACCAAGACCGAGGAGACATTTCGTACTGCGGGGTTCAAGACGACTCATTTCGTGGAGGAAGGCGATGCGCGAGAAGTCATACTCGATTACGCCGAACAGTGGCCAGCCGACCTGGTTGTCGTCGGCTCCCACGGGCGTACAGGCATGGACCGATTCTTAATGGGAAGCGTATCCGAGGCTGTGGCGCGTTACGCTCGATGCTCGGTAGAAATCGTTCGAATTCGATCCGGTCGTTGAATCGACTGACGGTGGTGCGCCCCGCTCGAAGAGCTGATAGAGACTTTGGCACGAAGGCCACCAAGGCATTTGAAGAGGAGCTATGAAAGTAAGTCCTTACGCAGGAAAGCCGGCCCCGCAAGAAATGCTGGTGAATGTACCCAGACTGGTAACGGCCTATTATACGAATATGCCTAATCCTTCGGTTCCTGCAGAAAGGGTGGCTTTCGGCACCTCGGGACATCGTGGTTCCTCTTTCGACGTTGCCTTCAATGAGCGGCACATCCTCGCCATCAGTCAGGCGATTTGCCTTTACCGAAAGCAGCAACAGATTGATGGCCCGCTATTTCTTGGCATGGACACGCACGCGCTCTCGGTGCCGGCGCTGGCGAGCGCCCTGGAAGTCTTGGCCGCCAACGGGGTTGAAGTGATGCTCGCGGAAGGCGATGAATATACGCCCACGCCGGCCATTTCCCACGCGATACTGACTTACAACCGCGGGCGCAAGACCGGACTCGCCGACGGCATTGTCATCACACCGTCGCACAATCCGCCCCATGATGGCGGGTTCAAATACAATCCCCCAAACGGCGGGCCGGCGGAGGGAGTTGTCACGGCTTGGATTCAGGCCAAAGCAAACGAATTCCTCGAAGCCGGGTTGCAGGGTGTGAAACGGATTTCTTTCGAGAAAGCATTGCGCGCTCCCACGACGCACCGACACGACTACCTGAATTCGTACATCGCCGACCTCGCCAACGTGCTCGACATGGAGGCAATTCGCGGCTCGAAACTCCGCATAGGTGTTGATCCCCTCGGCGGCGCCGGCGTCCATTATTGGGGACGAATCGCCGAGCGCTTTGGTTTGAATCTAACCGTGGTCAACGAAGCGGTCGATCCGACGTTCCGATTCATGACCGTGGATTGGGACGGCCAGATCCGCATGGACCCTTCCTCGGTCTATGCGATGCAACGATTGATAGGAATGAAGGACCGTTTTGATCTTTCCTTCGCCTGTGACACCGACCATGACCGACACGGCATTGTCGTCAAAAGTGAAGGATTGCTGCCGCCCAACCATTACTTATCCGCCGCCATTTTCTATCTCTTTCAACACCGGCCAAAATGGCGCAAGGAAGCGGCGGTTGGCAAAACAGTCGTGAGCAGCCAGATGATTGATCGTGTCACCGCGAAGATTGGCCGAAAGCTCTACGAGGTGCCGGTTGGCTTCAAATGGTTCGTTGATGGATTGCTCGACGGTTCACTTGGCTTCGGTGGCGAAGAGAGCGCAGGGGCATCCTTTGCTCGTCTGGATGGCACCGTTTGGACCACGGACAAAGATGGAATTGTTCCAGCATTGCTGGCGGCGGAGATCACAGCCCACATGGGCCGCGATCCCGGCGAAATCTATCGCGAACTCACACGGGAGTTCGGTGAGCCTGTCTATGACCGCGTGGAGGCGTCCGCGACTCCGGAGCAAAAGGAACTGTTGACGAAACTCTCACCGAAACAGGTCAAGCTCACCGAGCTGGCGGGCGAAAAAATCCAAGCTGTCCTCACTCATGCGCCGGGCAACGGCGCTCCCATTGGCGGGTTGAAAGTGGTGGCGGAGAGCGGATGGTTCGCTGCGCGTCCATCAGGTACCGAGAATATTTACAAGATTTATGGGGAGAGTTTCCGGGGCGCGGATCATCTGCACCGCATTCTGGATGAGGCGCAGACAATTGTCGGCGACACCCTGGCGACAAAGCCAGAGCCACGAGAATAATCATGAGCAAACGAACCCGTGTCAGCAACCCGTTATACAGCTTTCTCCCCACGGAAATCGAAGGGTTCGATTCCCTTGCAGAGCTTGCTTTGGATATGCGCTGGTCATGGAACCACGCCACTGACGGAGTTTGGCGCACACTCGATCCAATATTGTGGGACCTCACGCAAAATCCCTGGGTCATCCTGCAAACGGTCTCGCGGGACCAAATCGAACGGGCGCTGGGCGATCCTGCCTTCCGTAAGAATGTTGATGGCCATCTACAGGCCAAGCGGCAAGCAGCGGAGACGCCCGCATGGTTTCAGCAAAAGCATCCGCAATCTCCTTTGACTTGCGTCGCGTATTTCTGCATGGAGTTCATGTTGAGCGAAGCGCTCCCGATCTATTCGGGAGGACTGGGCAATGTCGCCGGCGATCAGCTCAAAGCCGCCAGCGATTTAGGCGTACCGGTAGTTGGGGTGGGCCTCCTCTATCAGCAGGGATATTTTCGACAGGTCATTGGCAAGAATGGAGCGCAGCAGGCTCTTTACCCGTACAACGACCCCGGACAGTTGCCGATTACTCCGGTGCGCCAGCCAAATGGCGAGTGGCTGCGGTTGGAGATCGCCTTACCCGGTTACTCAGTCTGGCTGCGCGCCTGGCAAGTTCAGGCCGGCCGAGTCAAGCTCTACCTGCTGGATAGCAATGACGCAGCGAACTTCCCCGCTCGTCGAGGTATTACCAGCGAGCTGTATGGGGGCGGGCCGGAGTTGCGCCTCGAACAAGAAATGATTCTCGGAATTGGTGGTTGGCGATTGCTGCGAGCGCTGGGGATCAAGCCGGAAGTCTGCCACCTGAACGAAGGACATGCGGCGTTCGCCACGTTGGAGCGTGCTCGAAACTTCATGGAAGAAACCGGGCAACCCTTCGAAGTCGCTTTTGCCGCCACGCGAGCCGGGAACCTTTTCACCACACATACGCCGGTCGCTGCCGGTTTTGATCTTTTTACTCCCTCTCTTATCGAACAATATCTCGGAAAGTACGCAGAGAAGAAACTTGGCATAACGCTCCGCGAATTGCTGGCGCTGGGCCGAAAGAATCCGAACGACTCGTCGGAAACCTTCAATATGGCGTATCTGGCGATCCGCGGAAGCGGTGCAGTGAATGGCGTGAGCCGCTTGCACGGGAAAGTCAGCCGGCAGCTGTTTGCGCCTCTTTTCCCCCACTGGCCGGAGGAAGAAGTGCCCGTTGGACACGTCACCAACGGAGTTCATATGCCAACTTGGGACTCAGCAGCAGCTGACGATTTGTGGACAGATGCCTGTGGAAAAAAACGGTGGCTGGGGATGAAGGAAAACCTGGAGCAAGACATTCGCCGGATATCGGATGGCGCGCTGTGGCAATTTCGCACTGCTGCGAGCAAATCACTGGTTGACTACGCCCGCGAGCGATTGTCCGGACAACTGGCCGCCTCTGGTGCGCCGGCCGAGTCGATTGATGTTGCGGAACACTTGTTTGATCCAAACGCGTTAACACTGGGCTTTGCCCGGCGCTTCGCCACCTACAAGAGACCAGACCTGCTGCTGCACGATCGGCAGCGGCTGCTTCGCATATTGAGCAATTCCGAACGCCCGGTACAACTGATCATCGCCGGGAAAGCGCATCCAGCGGACCAGGCTGGGCAAGCACTGATTCAGCAATGGATCCAATTCATCCGGCAGCCTAATGCACGCCCTCATGTGATCTTCCTTAGCGATTACGACATGCATTTGACCGGGCGCCTGGTGCAAGGCGTGGATCTCTGGATCAATACACCGCGGCGGCCCTGGGAAGCTTGTGGGACGAGCGGTATGAAAGTGCTCGTCAACGGAGGCATCAATCTGTCGGAGTTGGACGGTTGGTGGGCGGAAGCATACACGCCAGAGGTTGGTTGGGCGCTGGGGGACGGCCGGGAACATGGCGACGATCCAGCCTGGGACGCCGCCGAAGCGGAAGCCCTGTACGACTTACTAGAGCGCGAGGTGATCCCGGAATTCTATGCTCGCGACAAGGATGGGATTCCCACTGCATGGGTCAAGCGAATGCGCGAAAGCATGGCGCGATTAACGCCGATCTTCTCCGCCCATCGTGCGGTGCGTGAATATACTGAAGAACGCTACCTTCCAGCGGCTACAGCCTACCGTGAGCGCGCAGCAAACAAAGGAGCAATCGGCAGACAAATAGTCGATTGGGAGAACCGCCTGGAACAGAAGTGGGATAGGCTGCATTTTGGCGAAGTGAAGGTTGAGACTCGCGGCCAGCAGCATGTCTTCGAGGTTCAGGTATGTCTCAGCGATCTCGACCCTCGGGAGGTGCGAGTTGAACTATATGCAGACACAATCGACAGCGGCGATCCTGTGCGCGAAGAAATGCAATGCGCGGGATCGATTCCCGACAATACCGGCAACTGCGTTTTTCACGCAACGGTCAACGCCTCACGCCCAGCGAGCGACTATACGGCGAGAATAATCCCCGCGCACTCGGGGGCGGCGGTTCCGATCGAATTCTCCCGGATCCTTTGGCAACGATGACCAAAATGCCCAAACGCGAACTGCACGATTACATCTCGGAAGTTTCCGAGCGCGGTGACGTTCGTGTGGGCTCTCCTTTGCCATTCGGAACCCGAGAAACGGGAGGAGGAGTTAATTTCGCCATTTTCAGCCGGAATGCCAGCCGAGTTCGACTGGAGCTGTTTGACCATCCCGAAGACGCACTGCCTGCCCGGGTAATCGACCTGGATCCAGCGCGCAACCGCACGGGCGACGTATGGCACGTCTGGGTGAAGGGGGTCGGCCCCGGTCAACTCTATGCTTACCGCGCGGATGGGCCTTACGAACCCAGCGAAGGACATCGCTTCAATTTCAACAGGCTTCTCCTCGATCCTTTTGCCACCGCTATTTCGCAGATGCCTCCGTGGGATTTTGCATCGGCATGTGGATACGATTCGTCGGCGCCGCAGAAAGATCTGATTCTCTCGAAGCTGGACAACTCCAGGTTCATGCCGAAATGCGTATTTGTAAACGAGCCTTTCGAATGGAATGGAGACCAGCCGCTCCGGCATCCGTGGTCGAAGACCATCATTTACGAAATTCATGTTCGCGGATTTACCATTCATCCCCAATCGGGAGTGGACCATCCGGGAACCTACCGAGGCCTAATAGAAAAGATTCCCTATCTCAAGACCCTGGGAGTTACCGCTGTGGAACTGATGCCCGTGCAAGAATTCAATGAAACTTCCGTGACGCTCAGGAATCCGCTGAACAAGTGAGATCGCTCAAGAATTACTGGGGCTACGATCCCGTGGCCTTCTTTGCGCCCAAAGCTTCCTATAGCAGTTCGGGAGGTCTGGGTCAGCAGAAGTTGGAATTTAAGGAAATGGTCCGGGCTTTTCACAACTCCGGCATCGAAGTGATTCTCGACGTGGTATTCAATCACACGGCGGAGGGAGACGAACTCGGTCCGACGCTCTGTTTCCGCGGGATGGATAACGCGATCTTCTACATGCTGGCGGACGACAAACGCTATTACAAGGACTACACGGGAACTGGAAACACCATCAACGCCAATCATCCCGTGGTGCGGGACCACATTTTGTCCGCGTTCCGCTACTGGGTGGTGGAGATGCATGTCGATGGATTTCGTTTTGACTTGGCCGCAGTGCTCGGTCGGGGCCGCTCAGGCAACTTACTGGCCAATCCCCCGCTTCTCGAACGGATCGCAGAAGACCCGATCTTGAGAAATGTGAAGATCATCGCCGAGGCGTGGGACGCCGCCGGTGCGTATGAGGTCGGAAGCTTCTCCGAACGCCGCTGGGCGGAGTGGAACGGCCGGTACCGAGACGATGTCCGGCGTTTCTGGCGCGGCGACGATGGAATGCTCGGCTTCTTTGCCAGCCGCATCTGCGGCAGCGCCGACATCTATACCAAATCCGGCAAAGGCCCCGATGGCAGCATCAACTTCGTCACCTGCCACGACGGCTTCACTCTGAACGACCTGGTGAGCTACCGCTTGAAGCACAACGAAGCGAACGGAGAGAACAACCACGACGGCAGCGACGCCAATTTCAGCGAGAACTATGGCTCGGAAGGCGAGACGAAGGATGCCGGGATCGAGATCTTGCGGAAACGCCAGATCAAGAACTTCCTTCTCACCCTGCTGATCTCGCGCGGCGTGCCGATGTTGCTCGGCGGAGACGAATTTCGCCGCACGCAGCGCGGCAACAACAACGCCTACTGCCAGGACAACGAAACCAGTTGGCAAGACTGGAGCTTTCTCGAACGGCACAAGGAAATTTTCCACTTCACCCGTGGCATGATCGCCTTTCGTCGCGCCCATCCGATTCTGAGCATGGAGCAATTCTATACGGATGCCGAGATCCATTGGTTCGGTCCGCAAGGGGGACTGCCCAACTGGACCGATCCGAAAGAAAAACAGTTCGCTTGCCTTATCCAAGAAGACGATCGGAGCGCACTTTGCCTGATATTCAATGCTGGCGCTAACGCAGTTGATTTCGATTTGCCTCCCATACCTCCGGGTGCTCGATGGCATCTGGCCGTGGACACCTCTCACGAAACATCGCAAGGTCTTTTTGCGCCGGGCGAGGAGCCGCTTTGTGAAGATCCATTCACATACCGCATGGCTTCGCGGTCCAGTGCGATACTTCTTGCTCGACGAGCGGAGATCAAATGAAACGAGCGGTCCCGATCACGACGTTGTTTCTGGATGTCGGTGGTGTCTTGCTCACCGACGGGTGGGACCATCATGCTCGTAAACGGGCTGCGAAGAAATTCAAGCTGGAATGGATTGAGATGGAGGATCGGCATCAACTGAACTTCGACATTTACGAGGAGGGAAAGCTCACGCTGGAAGAATATTTAGGCCGGGTGGTCTTCTACCAAAAGCGACCGTTCACTCGTGCACAGTTTCGGCGCTTCATGTTCGCGCAATCGAAAGCCTTACTCCGAGATGATCGAGCTGTTCGCTCAGCTCAAGGTCCGGCACAGACTGAAGATCGCCGTGGTCAGCAACGAAGCGCGCGAAATGAATGTGTATCGGATTCGAAAGTTCAAGCTGGACAGGTTTGTGGATTCTTTTATTTCGTCCTGCTTCGTCCATATCCGCAAACCCGACGCAGACATCTTTCGGCTTGCGTTGGACATCACTCAAGCGCCAGCCCGGCAGGTACTGTACATCGAAAATACACCGATGTTCGTCCAGATCGCGCAAGATCTCGGGATTCGAAGCATTCTTCACACGGATTACAAGTCCACACGCGCGAAACTGGCTTCGTTCGGATTGCAGAATGACGAAAAAGGCATCCATGAAACCAGCTAACCCACGCATCCTGACGATCAACGGCGGCTCGTCGAGCATCAAGTTCGCGCTGTTCGAAGTTGGCGACTCACTCCAGCGGATTCTAGAGGGCGGGATTGATCGAATTGGATTGCCGGAGGCCACTTTCCGGGTGAAGGGCGTGGATCAGGCGGACAACTTTTCGCGCATGGTGACGGCGCCGGATCACACGGTAGCAGTGGGCGCTCTGATGGATTGGATTGAGCAACGCAGCGGGCGTGATGCATTGACCGCAGTTGGGCATCGCGTGGTGCATGGCGGATCGAAGTATTACAAGCCACAGCGAATCACCGCTGAAATGGTTGAGGAGCTGCGCCGGCTAAGTCCATTCGATCCTGACCACATGCCGGAGGAAATCCTGTTGGCCGAGGCGTTTCATCGCCGATTTCCTGACCTGCCCCAAGTGGCGTGTTTCGACACGGCTTTTCATCATGATCTGCCGCGCGTGGCGCAGATGTTGCCGATCCCGCGCCGGTACGAGGCGCAGGGTGTGCGGCGGTACGGTTTTCACGGTTTGTCGTATTCGTTTCTCAAGGAAGAACTCGCGCGCCTCGGCGACCCGGCGGCAACGACTGGACGGGTCATCCTCGCACACCTCGGCAATGGCGCGAGCCTGGCGGCGGTGCGTGACGGCAAATCCGTGGACACAAGCATGAGTTTCACCCCGGCCGCCGGGGTGCCGATGAGCACCCGTTCAGGAGATCTCGATCCCGGACTGGTTTGGTATCTGGCGCGCACTGAAAAAATGGGCGCGAAACAATTCAACGATATGGTCAATTTCCAGTCCGGCCTGCTCGGTATATCCGAGACCAGTTCCGACATGCGCGATTTGCTTAACCGCGAAACGCAGGACGTGCGTGCCGCCGAAGCGGTCGCGCTGTTTTGTTACCAGGTGAAGAAATGGATCGGCGCATTCGCGGCGGCGCTCGGCGGATTGGACACGCTGGTGTTTGCTGGGGGCATCGGAGAGAACGCACCCGCAATTCGCGCCCGGATTTGCGATGGGCTGGGATTTCTGGGAATCGAACTCGAAGTAAAGCGAAACGCGACGAATGAAGGCGTGATTTCCGCGGCAGCCAGCCGGGTTGCGGTCCGCGTCATTCGCACGGACGAAGAAAGCATGATCGCCAAGACGGTTTGCAATGTTCTTGGCCTTGGCTGCAAAGGGAGAATTGAATCATGAAGACGGAAACTCTTGCCCCAACTCTTTCGCCGGATTTGCTCCACAAGATGGATGCCTACTGGCGCGCTGCCAACTATCTGTCGGTCGGCCAGCTTTATCTCTACGATAATCCGCTGCTGAAGGAGCCGCTGAAATTGTCCCACGTGAAGCCGCTCGTGGTCGGGCACTGGGGCACGACGCCCGGTCAGAACTTCATCTACGTGCACTTGAATCGAGTCATCAAGAAATATGACCTGGACATGTTTTACATCGCTGGTCCCGGGCACGGCGGCCCGGCGCTGGTGGGCAACGTTTACCTTGAAGGCAGCTACAGCGAAATTTATCCAAACGTGAGCCAGGACGAAGCCGGGTTGAAAAAACTGTTCACGCAATTCTCGTTTCCTGGCGGCATTTCCAGCCACGTCGCGCCGACAACACCAGGGTCGATTCACGAAGGCGGCGAGTTGGGATACTCGCTCAGCCACGCATTCGGGGCGGCGTTCGATAATCCCGACCTCATCGTCGCCTGCGTCATCGGCGACGGTGAAGCGGAAACGGGCCCCCTGGCGACCGCATGGCAATCCAACAAGTTTCTCAACCCAATTTCTGACGGGGCCGTGCTCCCGATCCTGCACCTCAATGGCTACAAGATCAGCAATCCGACCGTCCTGGCCCGCATCGAGCCTGAGGAATTGGAGCAATTTCTACGAGGCTGCGGCTGGACGCCCTACTTTGTGGAAGGACATGAGCCGGGAAAGATGCATGAACTCATGGCCACCACCTTGGAAAAAGCCATCGAGGACATCCGGCAAATCCAAAGCAATGCACGGACAAAGAACGACGCCACTCGGCCGCGCTGGCCGATGATCGTGCTCAAGTCACCCAAGGGCTGGACTGGACCGAAAGTAGTCGATGGCCTGCAAATCGAGGGCACCTTTCGAGCGCACCAAGTGCCGCTCCTGGTGGATACGGAGCATCCCGATCATGTCAAGCAATTGGAAAGCTGGATGAAAAGCTACAAGCCCGAGGAGTTGTTCGATAAAAATGGACGACTCATTCCCGAATTAGCCGATCTGGCACCGAAGGGCGACCACCGGATGGGCGCCAATCCGCACACCAACGGTGGAATTCTACTGCGCGACCTGTGCATGCCGGATTTTCACGTTCATGCGGTAAATGTGCCTTCGCCTGGAGCCGTTGATGACCAAGATACAGTTGTGCTGGGCAGGTTCCTACGTGACGTGGCCAAGCTAAATCAGGACCAGCGCAATTTCCGTGTCTTCGGTCCCGATGAGACACTCTCAAATCTTTTAGGCGCGGTTTTTGAAGTTACCAACCGTCAATGGGAAGCTCGCGAGGTGAAAAACGATGAATTCCTCGCGCCCTCTGGCCGAGTGCTGGACTCGATGCTCAGTGAGCACCAGTGCGAGGGTTGGCTCGAAGGATATCTGCTCACCGGACGGCACGGGTTGTTCAACTGCTATGAGGCCTTTGTTCACATCGTCGATTCGATGTTCAACCAGCACGCTAAGTGGCTGAAAGTAACGTTGGAACTGCCTTGGCGCCGGAAGATCGCCTCGCTGAACTATCTGCTCGCTTCCCACGTCTGGCAGCAGGATCACAACGGCTTCACTCACCAGGATCCCGGTTTCCTCGACCATGTCATCAACAAGAAGGCCGATATCGTGCGCGTATATCTTCCGCCCGATGCCAACTGCCTGTTGTCGGTTTTTGATCACTGCCTGCGAAGCCGGCATTACGTCAACGTGGTTGTGGCGGGGAAAAAGGCTATGCCCCAATGGCTGACCATGGAAGAGGCCGTCGTACACTGCACTGAAGGAATTGGCATTTGGCAATGGGCCAGCAACGATCAGGGCGCCGATCCGGACGTGGTGATGGCCTGTTGCGGCGACACGCCTACCTTGGAGGTTTTGGCGGCCGTTTCGATTCTTCACAAACATTTGCCCGATCTCAAAATCAGGGTGATCAACGTCGTTGATCTAATGAAGCTGCAGTCTGCTAGCGAGCACCCGCACGGACTAAGTGAGGCGGATTACGATTCTCTGTTCACGAGAGACAAGCACATCATCTTTGGCTTTCATGGATACCCGTGGCTCGTCCACTGGCTCACTTACCGCCGGACGAACAACAACCTCCACGTTCGGGGCTACAAGGAAGAGGGCACCATAACGACGGCATTTGACATGAGGGTGCAGAACGACCTGGACCGGTTCCACCTGGTGCAAGATGTGGTGGATCGACTGCCGCATTTGGGTTCCAAGGGCGCCTACCTCAAGCAGCAGATGCAAGACAAGCTCATCGAGCACAAGCATTACATCGACAAGCACGGTCAAGACATGCCGGAAATACGCAACTGGAAGTGGCGTCAGGACGTGACGTAGCAAGAGTTGACAATAGATGCGCGAGACCAAACATGACGATTAAAGCCAATCCTTCGAATCTCGGCACGGTTGTCTCGGTGCGCGGCAGTGTCGTGGATATACAATTCGATTCCCATTTGCCGCCCATCTACTCGTTACTGCACGCGAAGGACGAGAAGATTGCTATCGAGGTTTTAGCTCAACTCAACGCGCATCGCGTGCGTGGAATCGCGCTGACCCCCACCCAGGGCCTCGCCCGCGGCACAACTGTGGAAGACACGGGGGGGCCGTTGAAAGCGCCGGTCGGAAAAGAAATCCTCTCGCGAATGTTCGATGTTTTCGGGAACGTCATCGACCGCCAACCGGCGCCGACAGATGTCCAATGGCGCACAGTTCATCGAGCCCCGCCATCGTTAGCGCGGCGATCCACTAAATCCGAGATCTTCGAGACGGGGATTAAAGCCATCGATGTGCTCGTGCCGCTCGAACGCGGCGGCAAGGCGGGACTGTTTGGTGGGGCGGGGGTAGGTAAGACCGTGTTGCTTACCGAAATGATTCACAACATGATCGAGCACCAGAAGGGCGTGAGCATTTTCTGCGGGATAGGAGAACGATGTCGTGAAGGTGAAGAACTTTACCGTGATATGAAGGCGGCGGGCGTACTGCCGAACATGGTGATGGTGTTCGGGCAGATGAACGAACCACCTGGCAGCCGTTTTCGCGTGGGACTCACGGCGCTGACGATGGCGGAATATTTCCGGGACGATGAGCATCGCGACGTGCTGCTGCTGATCGATAATATTTTCCGATTTCTCCAGGCCGGCATGGAGGTGTCCGGCTTGATGGGCCAAATGCCGTCGCGGTTGGGCTATCAGCCCACGATGGGCACCGAGCTTTCGAGATTGGAAGAGCGCATCGCCAACACGGATACCGGCGCCATTACTTCCATTCAGGCGGTGTATGTGCCAGCGGACGATTTGACCGATCCGGCGGCGGTGCACACGTTTTCACACCTCTCGACATCCATCGTGCTTTCGCGCAAGCGGGCGAGTGAAGGACTTTACCCGGCTATCGATCTGCTGCAATCCAGCTCAAAAATGGCCACGCCCGGCATCGTCGGCGAGCGACATTATCTACTGGCGCAGGAAATCAGGCGTACGCTGGCACAGTACGAAGATCTCAAGGACATTATCGCCATGCTCGGCTTGGAACAACTGGCGCCAGAAGATCGCAACGTAGTCGCGCGCGCACGGCGGCTGGAACGTTTCCTCACACAGCCGTTTTTCGCCACCGAACAGTTCAGCGGCATCAAGGGAAAACTTGTCAGCCTCAAAGACTCGCTCGACGGCTGCGAACGAATCTTGCGCGATGAATTCAAAGACTATCCGGAGAGCTCTCTCTACATGATCGGGGCGATTGACGAGGCGAAGAAAAAGGCCCCGCCAGAAAAAGTGGAAGCCAAGACAGAAGCACAGCCGAAGGTTGCGCAGAAATCCAAACCGGAGGCAGAACATGCAGCAGCAGACGCTCATGAATCTTAAGATTCTCCTCCCGTTCCAAATTTTCGCCGAGAAAACGGGCGTTTCGCGCATCGTTGCGCAGACCCGCGAGGGCTCGTTCGGACTTTTGCCACACCGGCTAGACTGCGTTGCGGCGCTCGCGCCAGGGATTCTGGTCTATGAAAACGAAGCGGAGGGCGAGGTTTTCGTGGCTGTCGATGAGGGAGTGCTTGTAAAGACTGGCATGGACGTGCACATCTCGGCGCGGAACGCCATTGGCGGAACGGATATTGGCCGACTGCGTGAGGCGGTGGAGCGGGAGTTTCTGAACCTGAACGAGGGCGAGCAGACCGTCCGCACGGTGATGGCAAAAATGGAGAGCGATTTTATACGACGCTTAGCGAAGCTTCGTCATGAGTAAAACATCTGGAATCAAGGGCACGAGTGAATCGACACCGTTCAGTCGGGCAGTTGGGGCTGGGGCGGCGCGCAAGCTTAAGGCCCAGCATAACTCCACACAGGGCGTCTGGTTCGGCTTGGGCATGACGGGGCTTATCGGCTGGTCGGTAGTGGTTCCAACGCTGGCCGGCGTCGCGCTTGGCATCTGGCTGGATAAACGTCATCCTGGGAGCCATTCCTGGACACTGATGCTGCTGGTCATCGGGCTGTTCATCGGCTGTTTGAATGCCTGGCATTGGGTCGCCAAGGAGGACAAAGAAATGGGAGCGGACTCGGAGGACAAAGATGAATGAAACTTTGCGTCTGATGCTGGCTTTGGCGACAGGCGTTTTGCTGGGTGCGATATTCTTCGGCGGCCTTTGGTGGACAATACAGAAGGGCGTTTCGTCCAAATGGTCCGCACTTTGGTTCTTCGGCAGCATGCTGGTGCGAACGAGCATGGTCCTGGCTGGTTTTTATTTTATCGCGCGCGGTCATTGGCAGAGACTGATTGTGTGCCTCATTGGATTTGTCATCGCGCGCTTTATCGTGACGCGGATCACTCAATCGGCGGAAAAGCAGACTTACATGGAACAGAAGGTGAGCCATGCACCTTAGTCCCGATCAGATTATCTTCTGGCAACACGGGTTTCTGAAACTCAACGGCACCATCGTGTTCACGTGGGCGATGATGCTCGTGCTGGCCGTCGGTTCAAGACTCATTACACGCAAGCTTTCCACAGGTCTCGAACGCTCCCGCTGGCAGAACCTTCTGGAAATCATTGTCACTAGTATTGAGAAACAAATTGAAGAGGTTGGTCTGAGTCAGCCGCAAAAATATCTCGGCTTTTTGGGAACGCTCTTTCTGTTTGTCGCGACAGCCGGCCTTTGCACCATCATACCCGGCTACCAGCCGCCGACTGCCTCGCTATCGACCACGGCCGCACTCGCGCTGTGCGTGTTTGTGGCCGTACCCTTCTTCGGCGTCGCGGAGCAAGGGGTAGGCAACTACCTCAAGTCCTATATGCAGCCGACCTTTATCATGTTGCCGTTTAACATCATCAGCGAACTTTCGCGCACACTGGCCCTGGCCGTACGTCTGTTCGGCAACATGATGAGCGGGGCGATGATTGTCGCCATCCTGCTCACGATTACGCCCTTCATCTTTCCGATCTTTATGACGACCCTCGGCCTGCTCACCGGAATGGTGCAGGCTTACATTTTCAGCATCCTGGCAGCGGTGTACATCGCGGCCGCCACGCGAGTCCACAAGCCCAGGCTGGAACCGGAGGCAACACATTGAAACGTGAACTACGACAACAAAAGGAGATCCCATGGATAGCATGACGATTATCGCGGTGGCATCCATTGTCATCGCCGGCTTCACCATCGGTATCGGCACAATGATTCCCGCGCTGGCGGAGGGGCGAGCGGTTGCGACGGCACTTACTTCTCTGGCCCAGCAGCCCGACGCCTCCGCGACCATCACACGAACTTTGTTTGTTGGCCTGGCTATGATCGAGTCTCTGGCCATCTACTGCTTTGTGGTCTCGATGATTCTTATTTTTGCCAACCCGTTCTGGAATCACGCGATCGCACAAGCAACAGGAAAGTAAACTTATGCTAATCGATTGGTTCACGGTCGCAGCGCAAGCGGTCAACTTCCTCATCCTGGTGTGGTTGATGAAGCGCTTCCTTTACAAACCTATTCTCCATGCCATCGATGAGCGGGAGAAGCGGGTCGCCACGGAACTGGCGAACGCCGACAAGAAAAAGGCCGAAGCCCAAAAAATGAGCGACGACTTCAAGCACAAGAAAGAGGAGTTCGACCAGCAACGCGCCGCGCTCTTGAGCAAAGCGACAGACGACGCGAAAGCAGAACGTCAGCGGCTACTCGACGAAGCGCGCAAGGATGCGGCAGCTTTGAGTTCAAAACTGCAGGAAGCGCTGAGAGACCAAGAGCATACCCTGCATCAAGCGATCAGCCGACGAACGCAACAGGAAGTATTTGCCATCACACGAAAGGCGCTGCGAGATCTCGCCACGGTGAGTCTGGAAGAACGCCTGGGCGAAGTGTTCACTCGCCGGTTGCGAGAGATGGACGGTCAGGCAAAAGCAGGTCTCGCCCAGTCCCTTAAGACAGCGTCTGAACCCGCGGTTGTGCGCAGCGCGTTCGACTTGCCCGCGCAGCAACGCGCTGCGATACAAAATGCGCTTAACGAAACCTTCTCGGCTGAAATCCACATCCGTTTCGAGACCGCGCCAGATATGATCAGCGGCATTGAACTCACCACGAATGGACAAAAGGTGGCGTGGAGCATTGCGGATTATCTGGCGTTGATGGAAAAAGACGTCGATAAACTCCTGAAACAGAACGACAAACCTATAGCCAAGCCCGAACCTAAGCCTGAAGCCAAGCCCGAACCTAAGCCTGAAGCCAAGCCCGAAGCCAAGCCTGAAGCCAAGCCCGAAGCCAAGCCTGAAGCCAAGCCCGAACCTAAGCCTGAAGCCAAGCCCGAAGCCAAGCCTGAAGCCAAGCCCGAACCCAAGCCTGAAGCCAAGCCCGAACCTAAGCCTGAAGCCAAGCCCGAAGCCAAGCCTGAAGCCAAGCCTGAAGCCAAGCCTGAAGCCAAGCCCGAACCCAAGCCTGAAGCCAAGCCCGAACCTAAGCCTGAAGCCAAGCCCGAAGCCAAGCCTGAAGCCAAGCCTGAAGCCAAGCCTGAAGCCAAGCCCGAACCCAAGCCTGAAGCCAAAGCCGAACCCAAGCCTGAAACCAAAGCCGAACCTAAACCTGAAGTCAAGGCCGAACCCAAGCCTGAAGGACCTAATCCTGAAGGAACTAAGCCCGAAACAAAGAGCCAATGAATATGGACCCTGAGAGCCTAAAAAACGTTTTCGACAGCGCGTTTGCTGAAATAAGCCAAGTGCGGGAAACATTCACGCCGCAACTGACGCCGCGGGAAGTGGGCAAAATCACCAGTGTCGGCACCGGTATCGCCAAAGTGTCGGGTCTTCCTGGCGTTGGCTTTGATGAATTGGTGACGTTTCCCGGCGATGTGCTCGGCATTGCGTTCAATGTGGACGCGGATGAAATCGGAGTCGTTCTGCTCGGCGAATTCTGGCATCTCCACGCCGGAGATGAAGTCCAGCGCACGGGCCGGGTCATGGACGTGGCTGTGGGCGATGGATTGCTCGGACGCGTCATCAACCCGCTCGGTCGGCCTCTCGATGGCAACGGCCCACTGGCCTCCAGCAAGCGCCTGCCCGTCGAACGCCCCGCTCCACCCATCATGGACCGCGCGCCCGTCACGGTACCTCTTCAGACGGGTCTCAAAGTCATCGATGCACTCATTCCGGTTGGACGCGGCCAGCGCGAGTTGATCCTCGGCGACCGCCAGACGGGTAAGACCGCCATTGCGATTGACACTATTCTCAACCAGCGCGGCCAAAATGTCTTGTGCATCTACTGTGCCATTGGTCAGCGCGCGTCCGCCGTCGCAAAGGCCGTGGCAACTTTTCGGGAAAATGGCGCGATGGATTACACCGTTGTCGTCGTCACTGAAGGCAACGACCCGCCGGGTCTTGCCTATATCGCTCCTTACGCCGCGACCAGTATCGCGGAATTCTTTATGGAGGCGGGCCGAGATGTGCTGATCGTCTACGACGACCTCACACACCACGCGCGCTGCTACCGCGAACTATCACTCTTGCTGCGACGTCCCCCCGGTCGCGAAGCGTTTCCCGGCGACATCTTTTATATCCACTCGCGGCTGCTCGAACGTGCGACGCATTTGCGCAAGGAACTAGGCGGCGGCTCGCTAACTGCGCTGCCCATCATCGAAACCGAAGCGCAGGACATTTCCGCGTATATTCCGACCAATCTTATTTCCATCACGGATGGGCAGATCTACCTTTCGCCGTCACTATTCGAATTGGGCGTGTTACCCGCCGTCGATGTCGGCAAATCCGTTTCGCGCGTTGGCGGTCAAGCGCAACGTGCCGCCTACCGCGCCGTCGCGGGCGACCTGAAGCTCGCCTACGCGCAGTTTGAGGAACTCGAAACCTTTTCCCGGTTTGGAGCCCGCCTGGATGAAAACACCCGCAAGTCCATCGAACACGGACGGCGAATCCGCGCCTGTCTCAAACAGCCGGAATTCGCTCCTGTTCCCGTGCCCGCGCAAATCGTTGTGCTGCTGGCCTTGACCGCGGAACTCTTCGACCTAGTGCCGCTTGACCAGATGACGGAGGCCGAGCGCGCCCTACGTGAGGTGACCGCGGATATCCCTGCGGATGTGCGCGAGCGATTGGATAGCGCTGAAAAATTGAGCGATGCGGATCGTGAAACGATTGTCCAAATCGCCCGCAAATCGCTTGCCCGCTTCCAGCCCAAACCTGAAACTAAGTCGGATCTCCAAACGAAGGGAAAGCCTAAACCCAAAGCCGAGCCCAAGCCCGAAGCCAAAGCCAAAGCTAAGCCGGAAGTCCGCACGAAGGGCAAACCAGAGGCGAAGGTTGAACCCGAGGGAAAGTCATGAGCAAGACCACGGTCAGTCTTCGTCGAAAGATCGCCGGAGCCGGGGATCTCCAATCCGTTGTCCGCACGATGAAGGCTGCGGCTGCCTCGAGCATAGGGCAATATGAAAAATCGGTGAGCGCATTGGCCGACTACTACCGAACAGTTGAACTGGGGTTGGGCGCATGCTTCCGAGAAAGCGGGGCAGCGCCACATATGGCAGAAAGGAAGGGAAAAACAGTTGCGGGTCTAATCAGAGCGGTCGTGTTCGGTTCAGATCAGGGACTAGTGGGCCAGTTCAATGATGTGGTGGCCGATTTCGCGGTCAAGACGTTGGCGGCCCTGCCAGGCAAGCCACAGGTCTGGGCCGTCGGTGAGCGCGTTCAAGCACACCTGACTGACGCGCGCCTGCCGCTAATCGGACTATTCAGCGTGCCCAACTCTGTCAAGGCTATCACCCCGCTCGTCGGGCAGATTCTCGTGAAGACCGAGATGCACCACGGTCAGGGTGAAGTCACCGAACTTCACCTCTTCTACAACCGCCCCACTTCCGGGGCGGCTTATGCGCCTGTCGGTCAGCGACTGCTCCCGCTGGACGAAACCTGGCGACGCAAGCTGTCCGAATTACCCTGGCCGACCGGAAACTTGCCCGAGGTCATGGGTGGTGGCACCGTGACCTTGCGGGCGCTCATCCGCGAATACCTTTTCGTCTCGCTCTTCCGGGCGTGTGCCGAATCCCTCGCTAGCGAGAACGCAAGCCGCCTAGCGGCGATGCAACGCGCCGACAAAAACATCGACGAATTACTGGAGGATCTTAACCGGAAATTTCATCGTCTGCGCCAGGATAGTATCGATGAGGAATTGTTCGACGTCATCTCCGGCTTCGAAGCACTGAGCGTAGAAGAGAAATGATGCGCAATATCCCGGCACCGAGCAGTGCGGTTTGGATGTTCTGCAAAAACACGGCCACATCGTCGGCATGTAACCCAAACAGATGTCAGCCTCCCTCGATCAAACTGTTCCGAACGTAGCACTCCTGCTCACGAGGCATGTGCGTTCCCCGTAGCCTACGCACATGAGCATCTCCTACGGCCTACACCTAGCGACCTGAAGCTTAAGCTGACTTGGGGATAGTGCGTCGCCGCTGGAAGTGATCTTAGACGGTTTGACTGTGACTTCATAAACTCTGTCAAACTCTTTCTTATGTGTCTAAATGAGGCCCTTAGTACCCTGCTGTAGGGAATTGTGCGAGATTGTTACAAGCATTGGTACTAATGTCGTTGTCGCGCCTGAAACAAATCCTCCCCTAAAATCAGACCGACATGCTGAATCTCTAGGTAATCGAAGCTGATTTCACGATCACGCGTTTGGGTGATTGAGGCACGGCCTCACAGCGGGGCGATATCGCCAGGATGGATGACGATGAATGATCAACCAAGTGTGGCCCTAGCTTCCGAGGTCGAGGACGAAGTTCCTCTGACTGTCAGGCAGGCTGCCAAATTCCTTGGCGTCAGTCAGCAGACTGTGTATCTTTGGGTAGAGCGAAAGCAGATACCCCATCTCCGCGTGATGGGACGCAACATCCGCTTCTTGAAATTGGAGTTGGTCTCGTTCCGCGCGTCGTTCAAACAGGAGATGGAGAATGAGTAGACCGATAGCGCACGACGGCGTTGTCTATCGACGGGAAGGGTCGAAATTCTGGTGGATCTGTTACCGAGATAGAGCCGGTAAGCGCCAGAGAGAGTCAACCTTCACCGAAGACTGGCAAGAAGCCCAGAAGATGTTGCGTACTAGGCTTGAGGCCAGGGATGGCAACGTTTTGCAGGTGGTTCGAAAAGGTGAAAATCTGAGTTTCGGCGAGTGGGCGGACTTCTTCTTGGAAAATTACTCCAAGCCGCCTGTGCGCAGCCAGGCACACACTCAGCGAACCTCAGATGCGTTCAACACCTGAAGAAGACATTCGCCACCCGGCGCTTGATCGATGTTGGAGCTGACGAGATCGAACTATATCTTCGTGAGCGACTTCGTCAGAGGGTTAAGGTCAGGGTCGGCAAAGGCTACCGTGAACAAGGCCTGCTCAAGGCAACCACGGTTCACCAGGAAATGCGGGTGCTTCGACGGATGTTGAATGTTGCAGTTCGAAAGAGACTGCTGACATCGAATCCATGTGCGATGGTGGAATTTCCGGTTGCTTTGAAAGGGATGTTCCGTCCCCATTACGTCACTTGGTCCGAACAGCAGCAGATTGAAAACAACGCAATGCCGCATCTGCAGAATGCTATCCGCATCATCGCGGAAACCGGATTGCGAGTAATGAAGGAATTGCTTCCGATGAAGAAGAATCAGATCGACTTTCTAAATGCGGTACTCTGGATTCCAGATTCCAAGACACCTAATGGTGTCGCGGAAATCCCGTTGACGAAACTCGCGTTGGAAGCATTCCAAAATCAAGTCGCGATCTCTGGGGACGGAGAGTTTCTCTTTCCCAGCGATCGAAACCATGAAGGACACTTGAAGTCCCTGCGAACTGCCTGGAGAAGGGCCCTGAAAAGAGCCAACACTTCATACTTTCAGGCTATATGACCTGCGCTCCGCATACGCCACGCGGCTTAGTGCCGGAGGTGTTGCGGACGAGTGGGTCATCCAAATGCTTCGTCAAGGTGACTCTCAGGTGTTCAAAAAATATTCGCAAATGAAGTTACAAATGAAGAGGGAAGCGCTCGACAAAATCAATCGCCGGGCCAACGAGAAAAATGTCATGGACAGTTTTGACGCAGCAAAGGTCGCGAGGACAAGAGTTTTGACACAGTTCTGGCACAGTGAGGGCAAAAAGTGAGTTTTCGGAGTTTGCGAACGGCTGCAAATGCTTTAGAATCAATAGCATTCCCGCTGTGGGCGTGTAGCTCAGCTGGGAGAGCACCTGCTTTGCAAGCAGGGGGTCGCAGGTTCGAACCCTGTCACGTCCACCAACTTTTTCTCTGCGGATTGCTACGCACTTCGATCTATCCTTTTTGACCTATGAATTCAGAAAGCGTTGGAATTGACTTTGGGACCACAAATAGTTCCATCGCTCTTGCCAAGAACTCGGCCGAAGTAGAACTTGTGCAATTTCCTTACATGGGCGAGCTGACCGATGCCTACCGCTCGCTCTTGTATTTGGAGCGAGTGAAAGAAGGCTCCGTCAACACACTCAAGTCCTGGAGCGGGCCTGAAGGAATCGAACACTACCTTTCCGCCGACCCCAAGGGACGCTTGATGCAATCGCTCAAATCCTTTCTGAGTAACCGAAGCCTTCTGAGCACCGAAGTATTTGGGCGGCGCTATGCCCTCGAGGATCTCATCGCCCGCATTCTGAAAGATTTGCGGAAAAAAGCAGAGCATCGATTCGGGATCCACATCAAATCCGCCGTGGTTGGGCGCCCCGTGCAGTTCGTGGGAGCGGGCAGCTACGAGGACAATCTTTATGCCGAACGCCGGCTTCGCGAATCGTTTCGTGCCGCCGGCTTCGAATCCGTCGAATTCGAGCTGGAGCCCGTGGCCGCGGCTCGCTACTACGAATCCACTCTCGACCGCGATGAGCTAATCCTGATTGGAGATTTCGGCGGCGGTACCAGTGACTTTTCCTTGATTCACGTCGGCCCGGCCGCTCGGCGGAAGGGCAGAAAATCCGCCAGCCTTCTGGGCAACGCCGGTGTGGGCTTCGCGGGCGATGCGTTTGACGCGAAAATCATCAGGCACCTTGTTGCGCCCGCGCTGGGAGCGGGATCCGAGATGCGTTCCATGAACAAGATCTTGTCTGTTCCAGGCTGGGTGTACGCAAAACTGGAGCATTGGCATCATCTGTCATTCTTGAAAGCAAGGGACGTGATGGAAATGCTTAAAGACGTCCACGCACATGCGATCGAACCGACGAAGATTGCGGCTCTCACCCATCTGATCAAAGAAGATATGGGATACCGGCTGCATCGGGCGGTTCAAAAAGTTAAGAGCGATCTGTCCGACAAGCCTGTCGCTACATTCAAGTTTTCCGATGGGGTCGTGAATCTGGAGGCTGTATTGCAGCGGACTGCCTTTGAGGGCTGGATTGCCGAAGAACTGGAGCAGATTGAGAATTGCGTCGATTCCCTCTTCGCTTCTTCCGGCGCTCAGCGCAAGGAAGTTGACGCTGTCTTTTTAACCGGCGGCTCATCTTTCGTACCGGCGGTGCGGAGAATCTTCGAAAGACGCTTTGGAGCAAACAAGATACGGGCAGGCAATGAATTTACCTCGGTAGCCCGCGGCCTGGCTTTGGAAGCGATCCCAAATCGGGAATAATCTGTCCTGTGAGGCAGAAGCCTGCACAACTCAATAAGAAAAAGCCGTGCCCCTGAGATATATTTCCAGCATCGTAACCAATTCACGATCGAAGGCGTCGAACATATTGCACGCGCTTATCGCAAGACTCAGATGCCGGCCACGCGATTGTGGCCCTCGATTGTTCCCATGGTTGAGCGCCAGATGTGCAATCTCAGCCTGATGCCTAATACGACAGATACGGACTGAGATTGTGTTGTTTTTATTTGTCCGTTGGAGGCTAATTAGGGGCATATTTAGTTCAATTTCTGCGGAGCGCGAGTGAAGCAACGCGCGCTCAGGGAAACAGCTTGGGGGGACACTGAGATTCGCGATTGTTTACATGTGGCTGACAGGCGGGTGGAAATGAGCGGCATATCTGCGACTAAAAATGGATTCGTATTTCAGGTTGCCACCTTCTCCGTCAATATACTTTTGATTTCTTCCGTATTGCTGACGCTATTTGGAATTGGATGGGAATATTCCACTCGCCAATATCTATCCGGATTCGCGAACGCGGTTCTTCCTTCCGTATCTTCGTCCGAGGAAAAAGTGCAAGCCATTCTTGCCTGGATGCAGCAAGGGCCAGCCCGCTCAGCCGACTATTACAGCGACGATTCGCAAAATCGCGATCCAGTCGACACATTGAATTACAAGGAATTGCTTACGGTGTGCGGAACCGGGACCAACGCCTTCGTGAATCTGGCTTCCGCCGGTGGAATCGAGGCGCGGCGTTTGCTCCTGCTGGACGCACAAAGCATGACCACGAATCATGTAGTCGCCGAAGTATATATCGATGGACGCTGGGTGGTCGTGGATCCTTCGTTCCATGCGATTTTGAGGGGCAACGATGGCCGCCTTCTCACAAGACAAGAATTGGCCCACCCTGACATTTTGCAGGATGCCACGCGGAATATCCCCGGCTACGATCTAGCCTACAATTACGAACACACTGCATTTATTCATCTGGGACGTTTGCCGCTGCTTGGGCAGTTTCTTCAAATCGAGCTGAATTCACTTCCTGGTTCCTGGGAAGACGTCATCAATTGGACAGTGCTTGTCGAACGAGAATCCTACGATACAATCGTGATTGGAATTGTGCTGCTGTGCTTTGCTATTGTCCTTCGGAGAATCATTTTTTGGTATGGAAGAAAAATATCCATCATCCCAATGAACGCCTGGGAGCAATTGAGGAATACCGGTGTGGCCTTGTTTTCTTCACCAATTGCCGCCAAATCTGAGAGAGGCTTTCCCTCATCGTAATGTCCGCATCGATGGCCGCGGCAAGAAGATATTTGTTGGAAAACATTTTTACTGAGGTCATCGCCTTCCCAATATGGGAATGTTATTTCTTTTTAGTTGATTGACACGCTTGACATAGGCGCGTAAGTTTTAGGAAAGGGGGCTCGATGGGGGGATTTACTGCGGGACTAGTCAGCGGTTGTCTTCTCGGTGTTTGTGGGACTTTTGTGCTGCTTTCCCTGGGCACTGCGTTTTCCGGGGAAGGCGCGCGGTTGTTTCATTTGCGCTCTCTCCCAGGAACCGTTCTTTCCACTGTCGCACTGCTGTGCATTGCGGCGTTTTGCTATCGAATGAGCATTGGCAAGGATGCATCGATGCTGCTGCTTTTGCTGGCGGTTCTGGCAATCTCCAGATTGGAAGGGTTGCTGAACGGATTTATCGCTACGGTAGTCGCTTCATACATTCTGGCGTTTTGGTTTTTCCCTCCCAACGACACCCTGGGGATCCGAAGTTTGAGCGACCGCCTAGCTCTGGCCTTATTTCTCCTGATTGCGATAATCGGCAGCCGCATACTTGGCCGGCAAACGAAATCTGCTTCCTAGCATTCGTCCCCCCGATCCATTTTCATTCGTTCTCAAACACGCCTGCATGAGTGCGGGAGATTGTTGCGGCGCGGTCCATCGCTGCTATTTCCTCCGCAGTGAGGGCTCGGAATTTACATTTGGCGAGTTGACCCAGGACTAGCGGACCAATCTGAACGCGAATGAGGCGGAGGACTTCGATTCCGAGCTCTTCAAATATGCGGCGGATTTGGCGGTTTTTTCCTTCGTCGAGCACGATTTCCAGCCACGTATTTTTCTCACCCGAGCGCAAGATGCGAGCGCGCTTGGCTCGCAGCAATTCCCCACCGGCGAGCACGCCTCGAATCAGTTTCCCCGCAAGCGTTTCATCAGCCAGCGCGCTTACTTGCACATGGTATGTCTTGTCCAAATGCGAATCTGGATCGCTAATTCGCGCGGCCCATTGCGAATCGTTCGTGAGCAAGAGAAGACCCTCGCTCGCCTTGTCCAGCCGGCCCACTGGTCCGACCCACGGCAATGATTCGCCGAGGAGTGAATAAACTGTCTCTCGGCCTTTTTCGTCGGACGCCGTGGTAACCACTCCGCGCGGCTTGTTCAGCATCAGGTAGATCCTCTGTTCAGCCGCGACAGCATTGCCGTCAACTTCAATTCGATCGTTCTCCAAATGCACTGGTGTCTCAGGATCGCGGCGCATTGTTCCGTTTAAACGGACGCGGCCCGCTCGAATTAATTGTGCGGCCCGCGAGCGTGAGCAAAACCCAAGTTTTGATAGTGCCCTTGCCAGGCCTGCTTGCCGCGATTGGTTGATCCGTTTCATATTTCGTTTCTTCCGGCGAGCTCTCTCGAGTGCAAGAATTTGCTTTGACCGAATTTCTTTTCCACAGAGCGGTTGCCGGAACTAGTTGCCCGCGGACCCCTCGATATTATAATGTCAAACAATGTATTGTTCTTTCTCGTAGATCAACGCAACGCTATCGCTGGGAGGTGAGATGTGTTCAACTCCTGCCACGTACTGATCGTATCCTCCGATTCACTCCAGTGGGACAAGACAGAGGAAATTGCCCGCCAGCTTGGCTTGCAATCCGTCAGATGCGCTTCCCTGACGGACGCGCGGGCGCGCACACAGGAACAACCGTTTCAGCTAGTGCTGTGCGGCGATGATTTGCCCGATTGCAATCTCAGCACCGCGGTCCGCATCTTGACGTCCTCAACTGGCGGCGCCCCTGTGATTGTACTTTCTCATCTGGCGGATTGGGACGCTTACATGAAAGCTTTGCGCGCCGGCGCGTTTGACTATATTGCGTGCCCGCCTGACCCGACCGAGGCGGGGCGAATACTGCGACTGGCCCTTGCCCAAAATCCTCCGCCGCGGCACGCGTCCCGCACTGCCGCCTGATTTGCCGATTGGAAATGGCTTGTTAGCACTTGCACGGTGATGCTCTTTACTTCCGCCCCCCTTTCCCCTTGCATGTCGAGCTTTTAGATCGTGGCTTGCTGAGTGTTCAATCGCTTCTTGCACTGCGTGGCAAAAACGTGCTTCCATTTGGCCCTATGAATTACCTCTATATCCCCTGGGACTTTGTTCTGGTTCTCGTGTTTCTTGGCGTCCTTGTTCCCTGGCGTGGCGCCGCACGAATGAAAAGCCTGTTGAGCAAGCCGGAACTGACCTCCGCCGATCGCTTGTCCCTCTACGGTTCCACAATTTTATTTCAGTGGCTGATTGTGGCAGTCGTGGCCTGGCGATCCTTGGCGCGAACGGTCAGTCCTGAAGAGTTGGGCCTTTCGGCTGGCAATACCTGGCTGGTAGCGTGGGCAAGCGTTGTTTTGACAGGACTCCTTTGTGCAAACCAAGTGGTGGGCTTGCGCAAGATCACCAGAATGCCAGAGGGACAACGCGGCTCTCTTTTCGCAATAACCGAAAAGATTATGCCCCGGAACTCGGTGGAAATTTTGGTCTATGCGGCGCTGGCCTGCACGGCGGGATTGTCCGAAGAGTTCCTGTACCGGGGTTTCGTGTTTATGTCATTCGCACGGATGACCGTTAATTTGGGTTCGCCCAATGCAGTTGCGGCAATATTGTCATCCGTATGGTTTTCACTGGCACATTTGTACCAAGGGCGGAAAGGCATTATAACTACATGTGTAGTAGGAATAATCTTTGCTACCATTCGGATATGGACCGGCAGCTTAGTGCCTGCTATTGCAGCTCACATTGGCATAGATCTTGTTGCTGGAATCTGCGTATCCAGATTTCTACGGAGGACACGACAAGATGGTGGCCCCTGCTCCAATTAAGATAAGCAATCGGCAGATTTGCGAGGCCCTTTCGACATACTCCATTTCTCCGACCGATGATCAGATCGCCAAGATTCGCGCTTACTTGGACCTGTTGCTCAAATGGAATCGGGCCATCAGCCTCACGTCGATCAAGAATCCCGCTGAAATTGTGGGAAGGCATTTTGGCGAATCCATGTATGCCGCGAAACTACTGCCTGTGGAAAACTGTTGAACTGGCCGACGTTGGTACAGGGGCGGGCTTTCCGGGCTTGGCGCTGAAAATCTTCTGCCCCAGCATCCATCTCACCCTGATCGAATCCAACAAGAAGAAATGCGCGTTTTTGGCTGAAGTCGTTCGAGCCCTTGAATTCAGTGGCGTTGAGATTCATCCTGAGCGCTTCGAGCAAATTCGACCAGAAACGGTCCGCGCAAATATCATCGTTTCTCGCGCCGTGGGAGAATTCAAGCAGCTTCTTAGCTGGGCTGCAGGTGCGCTTGTTCGCAGGGGCCACATCATGATTTGGGTGGGTGCCGAAGACGCAACTAGAATCGCAAGCAACTCGGATTGGATTTGGCAGCCAGCCGTTCACATCCCGGATTCGCAGCGCCGATTTATCCTTATTGGCCGACCGCTCGATGCGCGTGCACCGGGCAAATAGAATTCACTTTTGTTCCACGTGGAACATTCCTGATCGATAAGCTCTATCGCCGGCCCGCCCCTTCATCGAGTGATTGAAAGAAACCAATCCTAAGAGATGTGCCAAGATTTCTCTTCCAAATCGCATAAGTACCATCCCAGCGATTCAGCAGGCAGTCCTATAAGCCTGCCATCACGACAAGCAACAAAATCGCGGTTAGAGTGCTCCTCCCTACGCTTTCCGTGCCAGCTCGGCATACATTCATGTGTGGGCTTCACCAGCGATTTGCTGCTCTAAAAAGAAAATATGCATTTAGAAGATTGTTCCACGTGAAACAATTTGCATGTTTTGAGCTTCCTGTGGTAGATTTCGCCACTTGGGGGAGATCCATTGGGACGTATCATCGCTATTGCAAACCAAAAAGGCGGCGTTGGCAAGACGACCACTGCCATAAATCTGTCAGCTTCCCTGGCTCTCTCCGAGCAGCGGACTCTTCTGATCGATTGCGATCCCCAAGGCAACACCACTGCCGGCATTGGCTTCCCTAAAGATCCCGCCCGGCGCACGCTGTACAACGCGCTCATGCTTGGCGAGCCTCTTGATAAAATTATCCTGAAAACACAAATTGAGGGCCTGGATCTCCTGCCAGCCGATAAGAACCTTGTTGGAGCTGAAGTCGAATTGGTCTCAGCGGAGAATCGAGAGTATCAACTCAAGAAACTCCTTGAGCAGGTGAAGGACGCTTACACCTATATCATCTTGGATTGTCCACCCGCACTTGGCCTTCTCACCCTGAATGCCCTTACCGCGGCCGATTCAGTCTTGGTTCCCATTCAATGCGAATACCTTGCCCTTGAAGGGGTCTCGGAGCTGCTCGACACGCTCATGAGAATCCGCAGAACCTTGAATCCTAATCTTGCCATCGAGGGTATTGTTCTGACCATGTACGACGAGCGCACCACTCTGTCGAAGCAGGTGGCGTCGGATCTTCGAAGCTTCTTCGGCGCTCAAGTGTTCGAATCGGTAATCCCTCGCAACGTTCGCCTGGCCGAGGCGCCGAGCCATGGGAAGCCCATACATTTCTACGACATTCATAGTAGAGGCGCGGAAGCCTATATCAATCTTGCAAAGGAGGTCATCTCAAGTGGCCAGAAACGCATTGGGAAGGGGGCTGGGAGCACTGATTCGTGAGCCAGAGGTAGTTCCTCAGGCGCCCCAGCCGGTTTCATCCACAGGTAGCGCGGCCGCAGCCGCACCAGCGCAGATTCCAACGGGCGGGCCTCTGCAGGTTGATATCGACCTGCTTGACCCCAGCCCTTATCAACCTCGAACGCGATTTGCCGAAGCGGCGCTCGAAGAGCTGGCGCAATCCATTCGCATGAGCGGGATTATCCAGCCGCTGGTGGTGCGAAGAATCGGCTCGCGATTTCAGTTGATTGCCGGCGAACGCAGATGGCGCGCCTCGCAGCGCGCGCAGCTCTTGCGCGTGCCGGTCGTGGTGCGAGAGGTAAGCGACGAGCAAGCGCTGGAACTCACGCTTGTAGAAAACATCCAGCGGGAGGATCTCAATCCCATCGAACAGGCCCGCGCGTTCGACCGCTTGATGGAAGAATTTCACCTCACGCAGGACGAAGTGGCTTCCAGAACAGGGAAGGAGCGGGCCACCGTCGCCAATTCCGTTCGCCTGCTTTCGCTTGAAGAGCCGCTGCTCGAATTGATCGAGCAAGGCAAGATTACGGCCGGGCACGGCCGGGCGCTGCTCGCCGTCGATGATCGCAAGCTACGCAACGACCTGGCTCAAAAGGCCTCTCGCGGCAAGTTAACCGTAAGGCAGCTTGAACGAATGGCCACGCGGCGTTCCCGCGGCAATGGTCAGCAACCTCAGGCAGAAGCCCACGACCCGAATCGCCAAGCTGCACTGGACGAATTGCAAAAGCACATCGGTACGCGCGTGACGCTGCAAATGCCGACAAAGGGACACCCGGGCAATCTGATTCTAGAGTTTTACGACGAGGAACAGCTGAACGGTTTGTACGAACGCTTGATGGTATAATATTACATATGTAGTAGTTACTCGCGGTACTGCAACTGTTACAGCAATTGAAGTGTTTACTTCGTCACGCCATACTGATTTGGCGATGCAGCCTGTCAACGCTGCGATAGAATGTTATCTCCACAAAGCACTTCTTCCGTCAGGGAGGGCATCCCATGCAATGGCGATCAAAAGGACGCGGCAAAGATACTCAGCAGCATGAGTTCACGGGCTTCCTCGACAAGGGCGTACGCTTTGAAGGAACGATCGAGGCCACCGGTGTGTTTCGCATCGACGCCCAAGTCAAAGGAAATGTGATTTCTACTCACAGCCTGATCCTAGGTGAGGGCGCACGGGTGGAAGGGCAGATAGAAGGGAACCACGTTGTGATCGCCGGGAAATTCGATGGCGTTATCTTTGCAAAAGGGCGCGTCGAGGTACAGGCGAAGGGCGTGGTAACCGGCGAAATCCATTCCCCGTGCCTGGTGATCGAACCGGGAGGAATCTTCGACGGTCAGTGCCACATGCTGGCCGCATCGGAGTCCACCAAGCCGCTTACAATCCCGATCCGCGTAGGGCAGCAGTGAAACTCCGCGCCACGGCACGCGTCTAAACACTGTTCAAGAAACCGCCTAGCAACCAGCCACATGGATACAATCACACACGGGATTGTGGGAGCGTTGGCCGGAAAAGCACTTTTCGCCAGCCGCGACGTCCCTGCCGAAATCGGCGAAGGAAGCATAGCCCGGGCGCTGAGCTCGCCGACCGCGAGGCTTGCCATTGTCGGCTGCACCATCGGCTCCATCTTTCCCGACATCGACATATTTGCCGGGCCGCTGGCGCGCAATCCGCTGGCAATCATGGAGTGGCATCGCAACATCACGCATTCCGCAGTGATCCTGCCGATATGGGCTCTTCTGTTAGCCACATTATCAATACCGCTCGCACGTTTACTGAAATGGCAATCGCCTCCGTTCCTCACGCTGTTCGCGATTTACGCAGTGGGAATCGCCACGCACATTTTTCTGGATCTGGTCACCAGTTTTGGGACCATGGTTTGGAGCCCGCTGCAATATTCCCGTCCAGCCTGGGATTGGGTTTTCATTCTGGATCTGACGCTGACGGCGATCGCCCTCGTGCCGCAGCTCGCCGCATGGTGCTATCGCGAACCGCGACAATTTGCGCGCCGCGCCATCGGCGTTTGGGCCGTGCTCACCTTCGGAGCCGTTGCGGCGTATTTTTTCGCGCGCACCGCCGGGTACGGATTCCCGGTCGTTGTTATTGGCGTGGCCAGCGCCATTTTCGCAGCCGTAGTTTTCGCGCCAGCCGCTCAGGGCGCCGGTTTTCGCTGGACGCGCGCAAATTGGTGCCGCGTTGGATTGGGCGCTTTGTGCGCTTATATTGCATTGACGGCCGTAGCGCATCACAAAGCTTTCGCGGACGCGCAGCAATTCGCCGCGGCGCAGCACATGCAAGTGGAGAGCGTGGCGGCGCTTCCGTTTCCGCCAACGTTGACGCATTGGGTTGGATTGGTCAGCACTCCGGAAGGCGTGTGGCGCACTACGTTTCATGAGCCAGGCGGCGCGGTCGAGAGCACGCAATTCTATGCCGGGGCGCAGAACAGCGAATTCATCGAGCAAGCCAGAAAGCTGCGCGACGTGCAGGTTTTCCTGTGGTTCGCTCGATATCCCGTGTGGCGTACCAGGCAGCGTGACGACCGGCAAACCGTCATCGATATTTCCGATGTGCGATTCGTCAGGGAAAATGTTTCGGATACAGCAGGCGATACTCAATCAACTAAAAGTATTCCATCGATTCGGCCCAGGCCAGGTGGGTTTACATTTCAAATCGTTTTCGATGCGGGCGGACGCATCATTTCGCACGGATTCAGGGAACCGGAATAGTTATCCGGGCTAAGTGTTGCAGTGGTTTCTAATTCGCGGGGTAAACCACAACTTGCCGTTCTTCGCCCGTGCCTTCGCTCTCGCTGCGCACTCCCGCTTCCTCTTTCAGAACCAGATGCAGGATGCGCCGTTCGCGCGATGACATGGAGTTGAAGCGGAACGGCGTGTGCATTTCGCGCACGCGGGCAGCGGCCACGCGCGCGGAGAGCTTCAGTTCCTCGATGCGAATGGCGCGATAGCCGGCGGCGTCGAATCGAACGCGGCCATAGAATTGAGGATCGAGCCAGAGCCAGCGCAACGCAATGTGTTCGAGAGCCAGCAGCAGTTCCGCATTGTGTTCTAGCAGCAAACCCTGATCGCGGCCTTTGAATTCCACCACAATCTCGGGATTTTCGAGTTCCTTGGATGCCGCGGGTCCCATGGTGCGAATTTCATAGGTCAGCTGGAAGCGGCTCTTCTGAATGATGGTGTCGAGGCAGCGGCGCAGCTCCGTCGTGATTGCAGCATGATCCAGTTTTCCATCCACGATCAGCTTCGGGCGGGATGCGGTCGTCACGATTGCTCCCCTCAGACTACTGTGCCGCCGGCGCTATTTCTTTTTGCCGGGACCGCGCGGTGGTTTCGGCGGTGGCGGCGACGTTCGATACAGATACCACTGCTGGCCGATGCCCACCACATTGCTAGTCAGGATATACACCGACAAGCCGCTGGGATAAAGCGCAAACATTCCGCCAAAGATCAGCGGCGTCACGGCCATCATTTTGGCCTGTGCGGGGTCCATGCCCGGCGTAGGCGTCATCTTCTGCATGAAGTACATGGAAATGGCCATGACCACGGGCAAAATGAAGTACGGATCGTGCGCGGAAAGGTCGTGAATCCAGCCGAACCACGGCGTGTGGCGCAGCTCGATGGTGTTGGCCAGCATGCGATACAGGCCAAACCAGATGGGCATCTGAATCAGCGTGGGCCAGCAACTTCCCAGCGGATTGATGCCTTCGCGCGAGTACACGGCCATGACTTCTTTGTTCATTTCGGCCTTGCGGGGATCGCGCATGGAATATTTCTTGTATTTGTCCTGAATCGCTTTCACTTCAGGCGCGACCTTCTGCATTTTCTGCATGGCGCGCATGCTTTTCACTTTCAGCGGAAACATCACCATGTTAATTCCGATGGTGATCAAAACGATTGCCCAGCCGTAGTTGCTCACGTACTTGTGCAGCCACATCAGGGAGTAGAACATCGGCTCTGCAATAAAACCCCACCAGCCGAATTGCACCAGGCTGTTCAGCGGCGGCTTGGTGGCCTTCAATCCATCGATACTCTTGGGGCCGGCGTAGAGGCGAATATCCAGTGGTCCGGGCGCCGCAAGGCCGGCAGCCATCTGAGGAACAATTTCCGTTTCCGTTTTGCCGTCCACCGTGGTTTCGCGCGAATAGGTCCAGCCTGTAACCGTAAAGGGAGTTTCCGCGAGGTCGCCGCGCGCATTGAAAGGTGGCAGAAATGCGGCGGAGAAGTAGAGGTCCTCGATGCCGGCGAAATCAAAAGTCCCGGTAACTGGCGCGCGTGTCGAGGTCTGCCCAGGCTTGCCAAGATTTTTGGCCGCAAGCGTGTTGAGTTTTCCGGCGGCGCTCGTGAAAATCTGCGTCTGCGCGGCCGCTCGATAAGCGGTGATATCGCCGAATCCCCCGGACCACATCAGGCTAGTGCGCAGCGGCGTCCCATCCAGCGTCACGGTGGTCTTCACATCGACGATGTATGTGGGATTGAATTTCAGTTGCTTGGTGACTTCCAGGTGACCGTCGCTCCATGCCAGCGTGACTTCCGCCGGAGCGTGCAGAACGGCGCCGGGAAGCGTGGCCTTGCCGTGCGAAGTAATTTCAAATAGCGCCCCGTTGGCGTTGGTTTCCTGCTGCGCATCGTCCAGCGCAAGAGAGAAGGGCCAGTTCCCGGAGGCCTGCGCGGCGTCAGGATGAACCAGGTCGAGTGTGCGCGGAGGCTTGCTATCGTCGGTAAATTTTTTCAGCTGCCAACTTCGCACCACGCCGCCGCGATTGGAAATTTCCACGCGATAAAGATCGCTGTCGATCACCACGGAACTTTCCGTGGTCGCGGCACGCATGGTCACAGGAGCTGCGGAAGCCGCGGCTTTCCCCGGGCCCGTGACGGAAGAAGGGGAAGGAGTTCCCGCAGCCGGTGCAACTGGGCTTGGAGTGGTGACAGCAGGTTTGGCCGGAGGCACGGGCGGCTGCTGCGGTTTGTAGAACATCGACCAGCCGGCAATCACGAAGAGACAAAGCACGGCCGCCAGCAGCGAGCGCATCTCCATCGACATTTCTTTGCGCTCGCTCACGAAGAAACCTCTTTAGTAGGACAGGCTTCAGCCTGTCTGGGTTCTGATGCAATGGCAAGAAAACCAGACAGGCTGAAGCCTGTCCTACTTAGCTCACCGCGCAAATACTCCGCAGCCTCGGGCACCAAGTCCACGCCGCCCCGCGTAAAAGGATGGCAGCGCGAAACGCGCCGCAGAGCCAGCCACGATCCGCGCCGCGCGCCGTGAACTTGCACGGCCTCAGCCGCATAGTGTGAGCAGGAAGGATAAAATTTGCAGGCGCTGGGCATCAGCGCCGAAAAAAAAGCCTGATACGCGCGCACTGCAAAGAGCAGCGTGCGCGCCGCAAGGCTCATGCCTTCCGCGCCGTGCTGCGAATGCCCTTCAGCAGGCGCAGCAGTTCCGCTTCCAGCGGCGCGAACGCCGCCTTGGCCACTGTAGCTCGCGGATGAATCACGATATCCCATCCCGTAGGAATCTCCGTCCTGTTGCCCCGCAAAATTTCGCGAATGCGGCGCTTAATGCGGTTGCGCACCACCGCGCCGCCCAAAGCTTTCTTTACGCTGATTCCGAAGCGGCTGGTGTTGCGCGCCGCGTGCGCCGCCGTGGAGGAACCTTCGAGCGAAGGCTCCCTCACGCTGGCTTCTTTCGGAAGCCCGGATTGGGCGCGGAAGAAAACGGAAAACTGAGGGCTCGAACGGCGCTGACCGGCGCCGTATACGGCTTCGTATTCCACGCGCTTCAGCAAACGCATGGCGCGTGGAAAACCCTGCCGCGGCTCGCCTGACCGCCCGTTCGGCAGGTCCCGATCAGATGGGCGTAAGACGATGGCGTCCCTTTTTGCGTCGGGCCGCCAAAACTTTGCGGCCCCCTTTTGTCTTCATGCGCGCGCGAAAACCGTGTGTCTTGTGGCGACGGCGCACTTTAGGTTGAAACGTGCGTTTCGGCAAAGAACTCTCCCCCTCGGTGCCAACTATTGGACCGTTTCAAAACGTCTAGTGTAATCGACCCCTCGAAGCCGGTCAAGGATGAGGGGGTGTGGCATAGGAAAGGATCATCGTATTCTCCTGGCGAAACGAGTCAAGAGATGTAGTGACTGCTTAAGATGTTTGTGGGATCCACCCCGCCGTTGTGCGCGATTTTTCGGCGGCCTGTTCTGGCGGCAGCGTGGCATCCCAAAGTTTGGCGTCGAAGCGGGCGCCTGTCACGGCGCTAGCGGCTTCGGAAACTAGCCATATGAGCGGCGGAATCATGATGTCTGGATGAATGAGTTTTTGGCGCAATTGGGCAGCGATGTCGGCGGGGACCATGCCGGTGTCGGTGGCGCCGCCGGGCAGGAGGGCGTTCACGGTGACGCCGGTGCCGGCCAAATCCTGCGCCCAGATGATGGTTTCGGATTCGAGCGCGGCCTTCGAGGGACCGTAGGGGGAAAATCCGGCGCGGCGCATGGTTTCGTGGTTCATGGAAATGTTGATGATGCGGCCCCAGCGCTGTTTCAGCATGTGCGGCACGGCGGCGCGAGACATCAGGAACGGGCCGTTGACGTTGGTATCGATGATCATTTTCCATACGGCCGGATCGGTCTCCCAGAATTTTGTGGGCGTATCGAAAAACTTTTCGCTCACAAAACGCATGCCGCGCCCCGCGTTGTTGACCAGGATGTGCAGGCCGCCAAATTCGCGCAGCGCTTCGCTGACCACTCGCGCGCAATCTTCTTCTTTTGACACGTCGGCCAAGAGCGGACGCACTTCGCCCGCGGAGGGATTTTTCGCGGCTTCCTCGGCGACCTGATCGATTTCGCGGCGATTGCGCGCCGCTGTCAGCACCACATTTGCCCCGGCGCGCGCCAAGCCAAGCGCCATCGAACGGCCCAGGCCACGGCCTGCTCCAGTGACAATTGCTGTCTTCCCCGAAAGTGTTCCGTTAGGCATTTTTGCGATGCTCCTATGGCATAGGCTTCAGCTTGTGGATTCTACATTCAATTGGGATTTGCAGCTTCACTTCCATCCTTGCTCGCGCGCTGGCACAATGGGCCTCCAGTAGCACAGACTTCAGTCTGTGGGGTTTCGTTCTTGCACGGACTAAAATCCACAGACTGAAGTCTGTGCTACTCAAAGCCATGACCACGCGCAGTGAAAAAGCGGCGATTCTGATTGTCGAAGACGAAGCCAAGATGCGGCGGCTGCTGGAGCTGCGGCTGGGCGAAGAAGGTTTTCTGGTGCACTCCGCGGGAGACGCGGAAACGGGGCTGCAGCTGCTGGTGCGCGAAAAGCCGGACCTGGTGGTGACCGATTTGCGACTGCCGGGAATGAGCGGGCTGGAATTTTTGCAGGCCGTGAAGCGCGCCAACGCCGCGCTGCCCGTGGTGGTGATGACGGCGTACGGCACGGTGGAATCGGCCGTGGAAGCCATGAAAGTGGGCGCGAGCAATTACGTCACGAAGCCGTTTTCGTTTGATGAGCTGGTGCTGGTGATCCGCAAGGAACTCGATACGCGCAACCTGCGCGAGGAAAACCGCTCGCTGCGCGAAGCGCTTGGACGCCGCTACTCGTACAACAACATCGTGGCCCATAGCGACAAGATGCAGGCCGTGCTGGCCATGGTCGAGCGCGTCGCGCCCACCAATTCGACGGTGCTGCTGGGCGGCGAAAGCGGCGTGGGAAAAGATCTGATCGCGCGCGCCATTCACGAGCATTCGCAGCGCGCCTCCGGCCCCTTCATCAAAATCAACAGCACAGCCATCCCCGAAAATCTTCTGGAAAGCGAACTCTTCGGGTACGACAAAGGCGCGTTTTCCGGAGCGACGGGAAGCAAGCCCGGAAAATTCGAGCTGGCCGACAAAGGCACGCTGTTTCTCGACGAGATCGGCGACGTGCCCGGAGCCATCCAGGTAAAACTGCTGCGCGTCCTGCAGGACCGCGAATTCGAGCGCCTGGGCGGCACCAAAACGCTCAAGGTGGATGTACGCCTGGTGGCCGCCACCAACCGCGACCTGCGCGCCGCGCTCGAAGAGGGCACCTTTCGCGAGGACCTCTACTACCGCCTCAACGTGGTGGCAATCGACATCCCTCCGCTGCGCGATCACAAGGAAGACATTCCCGCCCTCGCCAATTATTTTCTGGAGCGCTACGCAAAGGATTCGGGAAAAACCATCACCGCGATTACGCCCGAAGCCATGAAGCGCCTGATGGACTATCACTGGCCGGGAAATATCCGCGAACTGCAAAACATCATCGAGCGCGGCGTAGCGCTGTCCACCGCCGCAACGCTCGACGCCGCCGACATTTATCTCGACGATCCCGCCAAGCGTTCGCCCGCGCCGGGAAGTTCGCCTTACGTTTTGCCGTCCGGCGTCACACTGGAACAATGGGAAGACGAAACCATCCGCGAAGCCCTTCGCCACGCTGCCGGCAATAAAAGCCAAGCCGCCCGCGCCCTGGGCCTCTCCCGCAACGCCCTGCGCTACCGCCTCTCAAAATTGGGCGTGCCTGATCCTGCGGATACAGAGAGTTGAAGTCACGTTCACTGTTAATACTCGAGTAGCCTTATTCCAGTGAGAGAAGCTTTTAAGCCAATTTGTCTTAGGGTAATATCCACTTTTCAATCTCTCTAGCATCGGAGGTGAAATGCCAAAATATGGGCAGTGGGAGATCATCGACGAAATCAACTCTGGAGGCCAAGGTACCGTCTACTCAGTCAGAAATACGAATCTCTTTGACCTTGAAGAGACTAAATGGCGCATTGCTGATGCAAGTATGGGAATAGCGCCATCCATGATGCGAGAGGCACAGATTGCCAGGGCCGCGGACCTCGCGGAGGGAATCTTGAAATATAGTAAGGCTAATTCTCGTGAATATTGCGGTGCACTCAAAGTTCTTCATCCGACCAAAAATCATACAGAAAGCTCTAAATCAGTGGAAAGAATGAAACGCGAGATCAAAGGTCTTCGCTCTATTTCTCATTCTAATATAGTGCGGATACTGGATGAGAACCTTGATCGGGAATGGTTTGTAATGGAGCTTTTTGATGAAGGAACGCTGGTCGAGAGTCTGGGTTTGGATCGGGGAGACTTTACATCGGCGTTGCGTCGCTTTCGCCCTCTTGTCGAAGCCGTCGCGTGTTTGCATGAGGCTGGTTTGGTTCATCGAGATATTAAACCAGAGAACATTTTTAATTCGTCCGGGAGATTGGTTTTGGGAGATCTAGGATTGGTTTACTTCGTCGATGAACAGCGGACTCGGGTTAGCGACACGTTCGAGAACGTGGGCAGTAGGGATTGGATGCCCGCATGGGCAATGGGAATGCGCTTAGAGGACATTCGGCCGAGTTTTGATGTCTTCTCCCTCGGTAAGCTCCTTTGGGCAATGGCCTCAGGAAAACCCGTGCTACAACTCTGGTATGTACACGATGAAAGGTTTGAACTAGAGAAAATGTTCCCGAACGCACCGGATATGCGTTGGGCCCGGCAAATTCTGGACAAGTGCATAGTGGAGAAGGAGCAGGATTGCCTTGCCAATGCCAAAGAACTTCTCGGACTGGTGGATACTGTGCTTGCCGCGCTTGATCGCCACTCGCAAATTGTCGGCAAAGATGTTGTGAGAATCTGCCGGGTCTGTGGCCTGGGAGAGTACCGGCAAATGAATACAAATATCATGGCCTTTCAGCGATTCAGTCTTTTCATGTGTTCAAAGTGCGGCCACACTGAATTGTTCTGGGTGTCCCAGAGATGACACACGGCAAGGATGCTTCGGATTTGTGGTTGAAATCCACCAGGCCTGCGTGAGAACCACCGAATTTCCGCCAAAACCATCCGATTCGGTCCACCTCTACATTTCATATCCAAATGTAAATAAAAGACTTATTTAATATTTGCAATTCTCCCTGCTTTGGCTATCGCCCTGCAATTATCTAACGCATGTGAGCATCATTGGGCCTGAGGAGTTGGGGAGGTTGGCCATGAAAAGCTATCTTGGGAATCTGACAACAATCTTGATGGCCGGGGCGCTCTTCCTGGGAATGGGCGCGGGGGCGGGCGCGCAGCAAGCGCCGCCAGCGTCGCAGCAGCCCATGGAGATTCCGGCGCAGTATCCCTCGCAGCCGCAGGGCGGACCGCAGCAGCAAGGGCAGCCGGGCGACCCTGGCGCGGCGCGTATCAGCTTCATCCACGGCGACGTTTCGACGCAGCATAATGGCTCGACGGATTGGACCGCAGCGACTGTCAACACGCCTGTCGTAACGGGTGACCATGTTTCCACGGGGCAGAACGCGCGCGCGGAAATTCAGTTGGATCACGCCAATGTACTACGTTTGTCGGATCAAACCACGGCCAATGTGGTAAACCTGTCGCGCACCCAGATGCAACTGCAAGTCGGGCAAGGACTTGCAAATTACGAGGTCTTGAAAAACAACGAGGCCAATGTTGAGATTGACACACCCAACGTTGCCATTCGTCCAGATATGGGCGAAGGCAGCTACCGCATCCTGGTGAACTCCGATAACGAAACAATTGTCGATGTGCGCAAAGGCTCTGCAGAAATTTCCACGCCGCAGGGAAGCACTCGCGTGGGGCGCGACCAGCGCATCACCATTCAGGGCAACGCGGATAACGCTCAGTACCAAGTTTCCGGAGCGCCCGGTCGAGACGATTGGGACAAGTGGAACGGCGACCGCGACCGCACCATCGAAAGCGCGCAAAGCTGGCAGCACACCAATCCCTATTATACGGGGACCCAGGATCTGGACGCTTACGGTCACTGGTCCGATGTCCCGGATTATGGCGCCGTGTGGTTTCCCGCTTCGGCTCCAGGCTGGGTGCCGTACCGCGATGGCCGCTGGGTGTATGAGCCTTACTACGGCTGGACTTGGGTTTCCTACGAACCCTGGGGTTGGGCGCCGTATCACTATGGGCGATGGTTCGTTTATGGCGGGAACTGGGGTTGGTGGCCGGGGCCGGTTTACGGGGGTTATTACCCGGTGTGGGCGCCGGCTTACGTTTCCTTCTTCGGCTTCGGCGGCAGAGGCTGGGGAGTGGGATTCGGCTTCGGTTTTGGGTTTGGCAGCGTGGGCTGGCTGCCTTGCGGACCGGGCGACCGCTTCTACCCGTGGTACGGCCGCGGCATCAACCGCGTGAACGTGGTCAACGTGTACAACATTCATAATAATAGTGGTGGCATCGGTCCTTTGAGAGAAGGTCCGCGCGCCATCTCGAATATCGATCGAGCGGCTTCGGACGAGCGCGTGCGCGGCGGAATCAGTTCCATGCAAAGCAATCAATTCGGCAACGCCCGCGTGCCCATGCAGCAGTCCAGAATCGACGCAGCGTCATTCCATCAGGCCAGCGTGATGACCGGAGCGAATCCAGTGTCTCCCTCGCGCACGAGTTTCAATTCGACGGACAGGCAGGCAAGCCCCAGCTCGATTCCAAACCGATCGATCGGCAGCCAGCATTTTTTCAGCAGCAACGCGCGGCAAAATACATCGGCGCAAACTGGAAGCGGTACGAGCAACTTCACTCGTGGCGCAAGCCCCACAGCCAATTCAACTGGCAACGCGTCCGGACAGATGTCCAGGCAATCTCAAGCACCGAATCAGGCCCAGCGCAGCACCACTGCGCCTTCGACGCAACAGGGGCAGTCGATTCAGTCGTCAAGGCCCGGCTGGCACACTTTTACTCCGCCATCGGGCCAGGCAGCGCAATCGAATGGCGGCAGGGCATTTGGAGGACAGAGCAGTGCCCAGCCGCGATCCAACTTTCCGCAAGCGTCTGCTGGCTCGGCGCCGCCGCAAGCGCAAAACAATTCGCGCATGGGCAATAGCGGCAACGCAATGAGCCGACCAACGCTCAATATGCAGCAGCCTGTGGTGACACCGCGCGGCAGCGGCTCCTATGGCAGCCGACCAACGCCCAGCGCGCCCAGCAGCAGCGGGAATGCAAGCAGCGGCTCTCGCGGCGCACCACGAGAGAGCACCCCCAGAGGCGGTTCGCACGGCGGAGGACATTCATCGTCCGTGCACAGCAGCCACCACTAAATTGATTTTCACCCCGTTTCACCCCACACCTCACTCACCGTCGGGAGGCTCCGAAAGGAGCCTCCTGCCCACCTCTGAGGTTCGGATGAAGTCGGAGAAATGGATTTCGCGCGGCGGCGGTCAGCTATTGAAGGATGTTGCGAACGAGCTTTGCAATCCGGAGTAGAATTGGAACAGGCACCCTGCAAATTTGAATGCGCACGTCGGAGGGACAATTCACAATGCGAAAAACCATTTTTTTCTTCCCGGCTCTCATTCTTCTTGCCGGACTTCTCTTTGCATTTTCGACGCCCGCGCTTGCGGACGACGATCCCCCAGGAAGAGTGGCGCGCCTCAATTACATTCAGGGATCGATCTCCTTTCAACCGGGTGGTGAAACGGATTGGGTGCAGGCAAATCCCAATCGCCCCTTAACCACGGGAGACAGTCTATGGGCGGACAGAAATTCACGCGGCGAATTGCACATCGGCAGCTTCGCCATTCGCATGGGCAGCGAAACAGGAATCACGTTTCTGAATCTCAACGACCGCACCGTGCAAATTCAGCTGGCGCAGGGTTCGATGAACATGAATGTGCGCCGGCTTGAAGGCGGCGATGATTTTGAGATCGACACTCCGAACCTGGCCTTCACGCTGCAACGCCCCGGCGAATACCGCGTTGATGTCGATCCCAGCGGCAACGCAACAATCATCACGGTGCGCTCAGGCGAAGGCGAAGCCACTGGTGGCGGAAGCGACTACCACATGGACTCGGGCGACCGCGCCACGTTTAGCGGCACGGAATCCCTGACCTACGATGGCGGGCAAGCTGGAGGATTTGACGAATTTGACAGCTGGTGCCACTCCCGCGACGATCGCGAAGAGCGCTCTCTATCCGCCCGTTACGTTTCTCGCGACGTCATTGGTTACGAAGATCTCGATGACTATGGCGAATGGCGCAACGTGCCCGACTATGGCTACGCGTGGTTTCCCACTCGCGTGGCATTTGGATGGGCGCCCTACCGATTTGGACATTGGGCATGGGTCGCTCCATGGGGATGGACCTGGGTGGAAGACGAACCTTGGGGCTTTGCTCCATTTCACTATGGGCGCTGGGCGCAGGTCGGCGGGGGCTGGTGCTGGGTTCCGGGGCCCATGGTTGTGCGGCCCGTGTACGCGCCGGCGCTGGTTGTTTTTGTTGGCGGACCACGATTCGGCTTGTCGCTGTCGTTCGGCGGCGGAGGGGGAGGGGTCGCGTGGTTCCCGCTTGGTCCGCGCGAAGTATACGTTCCGCCCTACCGCTCGAGCGACCGCTACGTGCAGAGAGTGAATGTGACGAATACCACAGTGAACGTCGTCAATGTCACAAATGTCTACAACAACGTTGGTGGCGCTAGAGTCACGTACATGCACCAACATAACGCCGAAGCCGTGACCGCGGTTTCGCACGACACGTTTGTGAACGCGCGTCCCGTGGCCGCTTCCAATGTGCGCGTCAACGCCCAGCAGGTGCAGGCGGCGGAAGTGCAGCGCAACTTCGCCGTGGCCCCTGTGCAGAGAAGCGTCGTGGGCGCGGGAGCAAACGCAACGGCCAAGCCACCGGTAGAGGTGATGCGTCGTCAAGTGGTCGCCAAGGAGGCGCCGGCGCCCTCTCGCCCCTCCTTTAATAGCGCTCCGCAGCAATGGAGGAATGTCCAACGGGGCGGCGCACCGACACAACAACCGCAAGGGCAAGGACGAATGCAATCGCAGCAACCGATTCAGCCGCAACAGCCAGTCCAACAGCAACAGCGTCCTTCGCAGGTACAGCAGCAACCGCCGGCGCAGCCGCAAATGCAGCAGCGACCGCCACAGCAAATACAGCAACAACCGGCACAGCCGCCGCAACCTCAGGTGCAGCAGCGCGGGCAGCAACAACAGCAGCAACAACCGCCGACGCAGCCGCAAATTCAACAGCGTTCGCCACAGCAAGTACAACAACAACCGGCACAGCCGCCGCAACCTCAGGTGCAACAGCGCGGACAACAGCAGCAACAATTACAACAGCCGCCGCGATCGCAGTCTAACCAGACAAACGCTCCTCCCCCACAGCAGAATCCCCCTGTGCGATTTGCGCCGCCGGCGAAGGCAACCGAGGACACCTATCGCCCGCATCAATTTGAAAAACCGCAGGGCACGCCGCCGCCCGCTGCAACCGCTCCGCCGCCACCTCCACCGGCAAGGCAACAGCCGAAGCCTCAGGAGCGCGCGCCGGAATCAAAGAAGTCAGGCGACGAAAAAGATAAAAAGTAAATTGGATTAGGCTGAGTAGGGCAATGCAAGCGCGCCGTGGAATTCAAGTCCCAATGCTCCACGGCGCGCCTTATTTATTGTTTGGCGGGTTGTGCTGAGCCGGGCTGCGCTTCCTTTGCGGCGGGCTGTTTTGCCTGATCCGCTTTCTTGACCACCGCAATATTCTCCAGGTAAACATCGTTGCCGTTCACGACCACGTCGGCCGTGATCTGGTCTTCCGCTGAGAGAGGCGTGAGCAGGCTCGGATTTTTTACCGAGTAGCCCATGGTCATGGCCATCATGAATCCCGGGATGTCTCCGGCATCGACGGTCACCTGCTGCTTGGCTGTTTCCACGGAGACGACACGACCTGCCAGATGGTAGCGCTTGGGGCCTTCTGCTGGTTGTTGCGCCGGCTTGGGAGCCCCGCATCCAGCGAGCCCCGCCGCACAAATGATTCCCGCCGCGAGAAAAATATTTAAAAATACTTTGCGTGCCTGAAACGCCGTACGATCCGCCATGTTTGCATCCTTTCACGTTGCTGCCTTTGTTTCGGGCGAATTCGGATGGCCGTTCACCCGCCCGGCTAGAATACAGAAAAATCCCCGGAACATGTACTGCAAACAAATGAGATGAAACGAACAAGAACCTCTCCAATCTAAAAATAAGGAAGAACTGCAAGGATTTCTGCGCAGGAGATAAAGATCTTTCGTAAATTCCGTTCCGCGTCTTGCGGGAGGGCATGGGTATCTTGGCCTTCAAAATTCGCCTGCGCCAGCTGAACAGTGCGATGGCACACCCTCCGCGCAGCGTAGTAGAATCACAATTACTTTGCGCCGTTCCCCGGTAGCTCAATGGTAGAGCATTCGGCTGTTAACCGAAGGGTTGCTAGTTCGAATCTAGCCCGGGGAGCCAACTTTTCAATGACTTACAGACGTTGCGAAAATCGACTTGGGTACATTTGAAAAATCAGATTGGGTCTTTGTGCGGAGCCTCAGACTCCTCCGGGATTTCGTTCGCTGTCTTGATCGGCTTCCAGCTAGGGCGTAGGACGGCCTCAACCTTACTCCTAATAATACTTGTCGCAAGCTGCGATCTTTGCCCACGCTACTTGCCCCCTTATCTTGGCTTGCCGATCTTCGGGACCGGCCAGCCGAGCCATTCTTGTCCCATCAACGTCCGGCCAGCGTAATAATGCTTCATAGGCTTAAACACGACCGCGCCGCTTGGAGATTTGAACGCTTTCTTACCTCCCCATTGCTTGAAAAAGAATGGAACCCCTGCACCGTCACAAATCGTCTTTACGTCCAGAACCCAGGCGGGTTGCATGGGACGTGTTTTCGGCGGGTCATCGTCGCGCTGTTCTCCCCCGACGAGCACCCAATCCAAATCCTTGATGTATTGCGCGAGGCTTGGAACTGGCCCAAGCAATGGCTCCAGATGAGCACCACGGACAGCAACATTCAGAGAAGCTAAATAAGGCAATCGCCTCTTTGCCCAATAGTTGTTTTCGATGGACATCGAAATCCAGACGTTCCGCGAGGGAACGCCCGTCTTGCCCCACGGCAAGTTTTTCTCAACGTTGTCTTCTCTCTTGGTAATCAAGTGCCAGTCTAGATTCGGAGTCTTTTGTATTAAGTCCCACAGCTTCACCCGTTCGTGATCTACCGTTGGATGATCTTCAAACACGTCAGCCATTGGGCTACAAAAGACATTGGGACGTGTCTTTCCTGGGATTGGGATTTTGATCGCATTCCATCCCAAAGGGCCGTTCCAATGCTTCGCTCCGTGAACTTTGCGAGGAGTAGCCGGAGCCGGACCCCACACAGGCAAACCCCCGACTTTGATGCCGTAATCCTTCGCGTTTCTTTCGGCGTAGCAATGAGCACAGCCAGGAGACATTCTCTCGCAACCTTGCACGATGCCGAATGAGTAATCGTTATATTCTAGGACCATGCTACTTGCCTTCCTTTTCCGCTGATTTTCTGCCCTTCACCCATCCCGCAAGGTAGGTGAACAAGGCAGTGATGCTGAGCACTTCGAGCAATCTCCGAGGTCTTATGCGCCAAGCTATTCCGAACCACATGCTATTTACCTCCCTCTTTCAACCATTGCTGCATTTTGATCTTGTCGTGCTGAGACTCATTCCACTTCTCCGCGATCAGTGTCACCCAGGAGGCGATTATCTTTGCATGACACGGCATGTCGGTATCGCACCAGCATCCTAGACGCTTTCCGCCCAGACTCATCACCTTCGCTGCGAATCCGTTCTCGTTTCTGATTCGGTTCACGAACCATTCCTGAAACCTGGGAATAACCTCTTTATACTTCACCTTGATTGGGGCGTTACTCCTCGCACCTGCTGAAAAAGGATTGCCCCATTCGCCCGTCTGCCATTTACCATCCACTACGTACGAGCCTCTGCCCATGTAAACGTCGAATGGCTCCTGGACCCGCCCTTCCTCTTTTTCCCATTTGCTCAGGATATGAATGACACGCGCTTTGCGAGGATGCCGGAAGGTCAAGCTGATTCGCGTGTCTAGCTCCTCATCGTAAGACTTCGGGATTTCGTGGAGCCATCCGTCTTGAAACCCAGCAGGCATGGTGTAGACAGAACCATGCTGTGCCAGTTGCGAATAATCCCGGTTCGTCTTTATGTTCGTCACTTGAAAATCGCGCTCTGCACCAAGGCTCAGACCTAATATTGGCCAGAATGAGCCAATATCTTCCTCGTCCCGGTGAGGTTCCATCCCCACTCGACAATGCTGATATTTGTTGATTAGGACGTAGGGCAAGGATTTTCCACAATATTCCTCAAGCTCGATGCGAACCTGAAGCAGTTCCTGCGGAGCATCTTTCCAATGGTGGATACTTGTCACTTGACCTTCGAACGCATCGGAGTAATACAGATCATCAGGCCTATCAGAAAATGCCTGGTAGACACGATTCGTTGACGCTGGTGCTCGGTATCTGTTCGTGTAGCCATTCAGCTTAGACAGCACTTGGAGGAGTTTGTCCGCTCGTGGCTTCGGAATCACAAGCTCATAATCACAAGGGAACTTCGCCTCCGAAGAAGGGGAGGGCAGTTCCTCCTCCTCCCACATCTCCATGAAGTCATTCCAGATTAGAGCCATATTGCTCGCCTCCATTGTGTGCCAGCGCATTTATTAAAGTTCCTCATTCTGCATTCTCCTGTTTATTCGATGTGACAACTACCGTCTCTGCTATCGTCGGCAAGTGGAATCCGAGTCCGGCCTTTTCGCATAGTTCGCGCCGCTTTTCCGTTTCTTGTTTGACGATGGTGTATTCGTCGGTGATAGTCTTTTTGCCGTGGCCTAGCCAGAACTTCACGTAGGCATCGGGAGTCCCGGCCACAGTTCGCAAATAGGTCGTCCTGAATCGGCGGAAGGAATGGAAGCCGTATCCGCCCTTCTTTTCCACGACTCCGGGGATTTTCTCCACGCCGACCTTTATCCAGCTCTTGCCCTCCCTCTTCATAATCTGGCGCTCAGTCCCGAAGAGAATATTGTCGAGCACGTTCTTGCGAATGTTGCCGTACTGGAGAGGCTTGCCACTCTTCGCGCAAAACAAATAGCCGGAAGTACGACTGCCGATGAACTCCAAAAGCATCTTTGCCAGATCGGGATGGATGTCTACTTCCCGGCGTCCGGCGGGCGTTTTCGGTGAGTCCTGCTTCGTCCCGTCCTGGAGGATGATGCTATTGACGTAAAGCACGCGGCAGTCTTTCGAAAGCGTGGTAGTCGTTTCAGGATCAGCCTCAATCTCAATCGCTAGCGCTTCCCCTACGCGCAGGCCAGTTCCCGCCAGCATCGCAAACATGACTGGATATTGGCCAGGTGGTGCAGCAGTGACGGTCTTATCTATTTGCTCGCTATTGAACGCCTTCTGCTGCTTCTTCCGAACGTCTGGAATGTCAATCTCTTCCAGGTTCCACTTGACGTTGAACATCGGCTCAAAAAGTTCGTTTCTGATTGACGCTACGACTTGAGTGATGATGTGGAACGTGTCGGCCATGACGGATGCGGAGCTTTCCTGTTCGTGCATTCGGTCAATGACCTCCTTCGCTTTGGAGGTCTTTACATGGGCAAGAGGCACGTCCGCGAGGACGGGATAAATCCACCGTTCTAGATAGTGGCGGTAGAGTCTGAGCGTGTTCTTTTTCAGTGGATGTTTCCGGCGATTCTGCGATTTCCTTAACCAGCGCTCGGCTGCTTCGTTGAAAGTGATCTTGTCTTTGCCCTCTTCCGGTAGCATGTCCGGTAGAGCAATCCTCCCGCTCGCCACGTCGATGATTTCTTTCGCCTTTCTCCGGCGCTCCTCATTAAGGAGAACGCCTGGGCCAGTGATGGGGCAGACTCTCTCCCGTATCAAGCGCTTCACGCCGTTGTCGTTCTTCCAGTAACGGACGGTCCAGTAGAGACCGTGCTTTTTGACTTTGAACTTCGTGTGACCTATGTTTGCCATAACGCATATCCTCAGTGCTGTAATACGTGCTATATATAGCACCTATACAGATGCTTGTATATGGTACTCGTATGGTACTTTTAGGCTACTTTGGTCTGGCGGGGGAGAGAAAGGGCTATTGAGACCTGGAAAGGCCGGGAAATCGCCTTCTAGGGGCTATCTCGGGCTACTCTAAGTATCTGATTAGACGACTATTGGGAGATCATCTCAGATCGGGGTTTTGTCTAAAGTGCTGGCGGACTTTCTGGGCGATTTCGACGGGAACGCTAGACGAGTGCGTCTTCTGTTCGGTAATACCGAGGCTGGGTAAAAGATCAATGATGGTTGAGGCCTTGACTTCCAACTCCCTGGCCAAATCGTTGATTCTGATTTCGCGCTCACGTCTCGGCTCTTTGGGGCCTTCTATGGGAGAGGCTGCGGACGGGCGTGGCACCACTGGTGGAGGGTTTGGTGCGACAGGGGCTACTCTGTTGTTGTGAAACTCCGCAATATCTTCGCTCAGCCGGGCAATCAATCGGAGTGGATACATTCTGAGCATCCAGCCCGGAATATCAGTCCCCACATCTTTGTTCTGCAATAGATGATGCAGCACAACCAGGCCACGGACATAGGCCGAAGTATTGCCCCCGCAGTATTCGTTCGCGGAGTCCTCAATCATTTTCTTAGCCGCGTTATCCACCGTCAGAACTATTCGTATTTGATCTGCCATCTGGCCCCTCGCCCGACAGTGTACCCTCCAAGAGGTGGAAAATGAAGTGATTAAATAAGGACTGTAGAAAGCACTAATCTAAAGGCATGACGGAGCACTATTCTGATGCCACAAGCACTTGTCTGCTAGTCTCCAAAGACCCCGATCTTGGAGCCGCTATGGATGTGATGGTCCCGTCTATGAAAGATTTGCCTGTCGCTGGAGCGCCTGCGGGAGCGTCGCGGCCCGGAAGTACTCCATGACCTGGATGTCTTCAACCAGGTTATGTTCGTCAACAATCGTTTTGTCGATCTTGTGGAAGTACCACTGTTCTTGCCGCGACTGCATAACTTCCCACAATATGAGCCCAATAAACTTGGCTGCCATCGCGTAGTCACGGTTCATGGCAACATACGCGGGCTCATAGACCTCGAACCACTCATCTCCTTGGCCTGGACGACATACGATGTATTGCGCCCGGACGACATCCCTGTCGTTAATCGCGGCGTTCATAGCATCGACGATTGCGTGTTGATCGTCTTCCGAAAGGAACGACAGCCAAGTTTCATAAACTTGCGGGCGTGCCCACGGGCGGGATACCTGGACTTCTCCCGATTCGGTTAACTTTGCAAGGGCCATGTTTGGTCTGTCTCCTTTGGGCCGCTCAGTTTATCAAACACGAGGCTGGATGCTTCATTGGGGCTGGTGTGAAGCGCGGGATTTGTGCGCGATCCAAGGGCCTCTCGAACTTGTTCCCTGTGGGGTCAAGACTTGTAGATTCCCTTATCCAGCCCGCGCACGATCAGATTCATGCGGGTTTTGAAAACACTACAGATGCGAAGCAGCGTCCTAACGGTGATCGGACGCCCAGCTTCGATTTGTTGCCAATGACGGGCCGAAAAGCCAAAAGAAATCATGTCCTCTTGACTGAATCCGCCCCTCTTGCGCAGTTCCCGGATTCGCTGTCCCAGCGCTTTGAAAAACTTCCGCTCGTCTAACACGCCACTGCTTGTACTGTTGCACAAGCAGAAACACCACGAGCAGATTAGCTGGTCTGCACCATCTACAGACTACTAGAATAACTTTGTCAGGTATTACGATCAATGTAAACATGTTGAAAGAACCCAGACTTGAAGGGACTTTCGATTTTATCCTTTTATATCGCATTGTGTTCCTGCGGTAGGAACAATCTGGGTGCGAAGCTACGACCCCAAAGAAGGAGGCATCATGAAGTGGAAGATTATCGCTTTGGTTGTGTTTGTCCTGTTGGCTATTTTTGTCTGGCCGACTCCATATCGCTACGGATGTCAGACTAAATGGTCCGATGGACGTTGTGCCGCAGAGATTCGAGCGAACAGATGGACAGGCACCTTATCTGCTAGGTATTTCGAACGACGCGACGCCAGTGCTCCTGTGGTACCAGTGGGAACGGGCGAATGGCAGGTAGAGTCCACACTATGTCGCGCCGGTGAAGCACAGGTTGTTAACCGCAACAACTCATCTTCAAACTGCACGCCAGAAAATGAAATAACCTGGTAAGCGTACCGCTACCTTAGCTGAATCAGTGAAGGGCGATACATGATGAAACTTGTAAAATACTTTGCATGGTTGCTGCTTTTGGTGGGAGTTTTTCAAATCTACAACACGCTTACTCAGCCTGGGCCAAGGTACATCGAAAAAGCGATCTACTGCGACTATTTTGCTGGAGGCTGGCATTGCCAAGACAACTCACCCCAGACGTTAGCGGTGGACACGGCCACATGGGCACGGTACATGCTGCCATTCGATGTGTTCCTCATGCTGATTGGTGGGGCGATGCTTTACGGTGCATCCAAGGCTAATAAAAGATTTGTTTGGGCGGCCTTCGTGGCGCTTGTCGCCTTGTTCGTCGTGCAGAAGAATCACACGCCGAGAGTGTATGTTAATCGCCAGGCAGAGAAAACTGTCTCTGAGCCGCAATCACAATCTTTGCCACAAAAGGTCCAAACTGCCGTGGTTACTGTGTGGACGCAACCAAACAGGTCCCCGGTTACTTCGCATACCGAGATGTATCCGCAAGAGGACACCGTCCTCTATCTCGCTTACAAGAACGCAGTCGTCTTCCCCGGATTCGATAGCGCATTAATGATGCAAACAGGGCAATACAGCGTAGTTAATGCCGGGGGCTTCCCGACAAGATATAGCTCAACCGCGTCTTACGTCTTGTATGACGTAAGTGCTGGCTGGTCTCGCTTTTCGGATTTGAACGACGTTGGGCGGTCCATCGTTCAACACTTCTGTCAGGATGAGCATTTGGCCCTGTACGAGGTTGTTGATCGTCAGCATGTGGATTATTCGAAAGGCCCGGAACAGTCCAACCTCGTCTCCGTCTGTAATCGGCCAATCCATGAAACGGCGGTTCCCGTCCTTGCGGCTACCTCGGGAGAAACATTTGCGCCATCCGACCTTTTGCAAGAAGACAAATACAGCGACTACACCATCCGAATCTATAGGAACGGCGGGCAAGACGGAATGGAGGGTCTCGAAATCCTGAAGCAAGGCACAAGAGCTTATGCCGATCAAAACTCTTCCTTTGGGATCGGGACGGGCGAGGAGGAAGATGTGCATATTCCTCCCATCGGAGCAGACGTAACGGGATTGGGCATTCCCGATTTGGTTGTTAAGGAATATTCGGGTGGTGCGCATTGTTGTACTTCGGTGGACGTATTCGAGTTGGGCAACAACTTTCGCAAGATCGTGACTCTTGAACAAGCGGATTGCGACGGAGCGACTTTCAAGCGGCAAAACGATGGGGGATACCTTTTCTACGGATGTGACCCGGTCGTGAGAATGCCTGGTTCCAGTTTTGCCGATTCGGCTGTACCTCAAGTGATTCTCCGATACGCGAATGGTTCGTTCCACATGGACTCCGATTTGATGAGGAAGCGGCCTCCTTCCATAGAGGATTTGAAGGCGAAGGCTGCTGAGGTTGCATCGAACCCTACTTGGTCTACCCAGGATGTACCCGGCGCATTCTGGCAGTACGTGATTGACCTGACGTACAGTGGCAGTGCCCACTCAGTCGATCAGTTCATTGCGCTGTCCTGGCCAGCCCAGCGGAGGGATAAAGACCAACGGATGCAGGAGTTTCTGTCGCAACTAAAGAAGAGTCCTTATTGGACGGATATTCAGGCCCTCAATGCACACCAGTGAGAGTGGTTTCCTCCACATAAACCAGTGCGCTGACCTGCGGCGTGTCAACGACGAGAGCCTACCAGATTCGGTTTTCATTCGACATCCTCGACTAACGAGTCAGATGGAATGCGAGCTTCATCAGTTCGATGATGAGATTTGCCGCCAGATGGAAAACGGCGTCCTTTATCGCATCTGCGAAGTAGGTGAAGGCTGTATTTTTGTTTTCCATATAGCCTCCCTGATAAAGGAGGCCGTAGTCAGTTTTCTTCGCTTAGAAATAGAAAGAGGCCCTGGGCCACAGGGCCTTTCAGCAGATTTGTTTGTTGTCCGTCTTACAACTTACCTATGATGTGCGTATTCATTATTTAGTCCTTTCGGTCGCGCAGACGGCTGCTTGTTTCAGCGTTGGTTCCTTGCATCGGACGGACGGTGGACCCAACCGGACGCATAACGTGCAGGGGATTTCCGGCCCGTAGGTTCGTGCTAGACCACGCCCGCACAGCGGACATTTCTTTTCGGTCAGGGGTTCGCGGATGGAGGCGTCTCGCATTAGCGCACCCCCGTCTTCATGATTAACGGTCGGCCACAGCAACGGCACACACGGGAATCCTTCGCTTCGTCCAAAGTGGTCCGCATGATGTCGGTGTCATAGCCTGAGTTTTTCCAATCGTCGCCGATGAACCTGAAACAGGAGTCGGTGTGTCTCCACTTTTCCCCGTCGAAGTATTCGCCGATGATTCCCCACACCCCTTCCCGATTCACTTTGGCGATGAACTCCCTACGGTCGCGTTCTAATCTCGACGCAGGGATGTCAGGGTTAGCTTTTGGATTGAAGCAGTCGCCTTCGATATCCTCCAGGCAACATGTTTCGTCGGACACTATGCGGAGTCGTACATTGCCTCGTTGCGGATCAATCGCTTCTCCGTTGGAATACTCAGCCACTTCGTGTTTCTCCCATTCCAGGCGAGTCCGGGCATTGGAAAGTGCCCACCGAGCCTGAAAACCTTTGGCCCGCTCGCGCTGGTACAGGCGAAGCAGTTCTTTCCGTCGTTTTGTCATTCTCACGATTGCACCTCCAAGGTAGGTTCGATTGCGGTCGCGGAAGTCGGAACGGAATCGAGAGCTGGCGCTATGCGCTCGATCTCTTGGAAAGAGACCACATGGCAACCAGCCTTTACCGTTCCGTCCGGCTCAATACGGTCAATGGCGTATAGGCCAAGGTGGATGGCGTGCCCGTTTCGAACGTAGGCTTTGTGGGATTCACGGACATTGCGGATAAATGCCAATCCTCGCTTGGCGTGGGAGACGGGGAATCTTGCCCCCCGGCTTGTCACCACTTCATCCCCGTCGATGCGCAGCATCGTGGGAACATCGTAGAGACAGCCGGAGTATTGCCCGGCCCGCCATTTGGCGATTAGTTCTTGCTGACGAACGATAGCTTCGGCCTGCTTACGTTTGGTTTGCTCTGCTTTTTCCGCTGCTCGCTTGGCTTCGCGCTTGCGAACAGCGTTTAGTGCCTCGGAGTCGATCTCAGGTACTTCCGGGATATTCGGAACCGGCAGGCCGAAGAATGCACAATAAGCGAATGCTTGATCGCGCAGATGCCCGGCATGTTGGTTGTTCGAGGATTTCGCATACGAGGACCTGGCCCGAGCGCGACGTGATGACGTACTTCTCGATCCGCTCGACGTAGTCGGCCAGGTTGCCCGCATGATCGTCAGCAGTTAGATCGTTTCCGCAGTACCGACCGTGGCATACGTTCGGGACATGGAAGACCCGAATCCCCGAGGGGATCGAGGAACGAACAGCCGAGCAATGGCTTGAGGTGGTGACGCTGTATGTGGCGGTTGTGAATAGGACGGCCCGTTCGCCAGCGTGGTTCGTTGCATGACGAGCGATTGGGAAATGCGAACCGTAGCTGTAGATCGTGTCGCCGGTGAAATAGAGATTGCCCTGGCGATTCCGCGCTTCATCTTGTGTGCGGTGCGCCCACAGATGCGGAATCTCGCCAGTATCGAAGACGTGCTTCTTCCTTTTATTCATGGCATAGCTCCTTTTTTTGAGGGAATAACTGCGTGCAGACACACAACGACCGGGGAGTGTTTGAGTTCAGGAGAAATAGATTGAGTGAAAGACCGGAAAGCTTACGAGATCAGGACTACTGTGGTGGGAGGACTTCCTGAAGGGGGAGATTGTTTTTCATGCAGACTGCTTGGGCTTCATTTTGCTAATGAGGAAGTCATGAGCGTCAGCGCTGTTGTTCGCGACAAGTTCCAGTGCTTTGCAGGTGCCGCGCAACACTGCGGGAACAACCTTCACCTCGAACAGCTCTTTCACTTTCTCGGAGCGATCCTTGATGAAAGGTTTGATCTGACGATGATCGAAATACATGCTGATTCCGGGGACTCCGATTGACATGCGCATAGTGTTCCACTTCCTTTTCTGAGCGACTTTTTTTAGCCACTCCTTCTGCCCGCTCTTTCGAACGGGCAGACAGCGAGGCTAAAACCGTAATCTCGGGTTCTCCTTTCTGGATTATTCGTGAGTCACATTATTTTGCTTCGGAGCACCTCCGAAATCTTGCAGAGATGAGTGACACAACGCTTCGGCTGGGAATGTACCCGTAGACGAACAGTAGATTTACTACGGTCCCTCCCATGGCGAAGCCGACACCGATCGGTGAGGAAATGCTGTGCACGACGTAGTTAACGGCCTCCGTCAAAAGAATGGTCAACCCCTGGCCTTTGCTGAATCCAATCGAAGCATTGTTTAGTGCTTAAAGAATCTCTGATGTATGGGATGTCCCCGATTTTATGAAGAGCAGCCCAAAACATCAGCCAGATACAAAATACCCGCCAACAAAGCAGCGATCATGCTGGGAGTGAGTAACATTTGTAGCTCCTTGTTTTGATTGGAACGCAGAAAGACCCACCGGGGCTCGAAATGAAGAGACCAAATCGAGTTGGTGGGTCTATCCAGGTGCCTGGTGGTTTTTAGATTTTCGGCTCGCGTGTTGCTTCTTTCCATTTATCTAGTGCGATCATAAATACTGCGAGAGACAAAGCACCTGGATAAAGGGATGAATATCAAGGTCTCCCGGCAGAACATTTTCAGCATCCTTGACGCTATGGTAGTGTCTCAGTTTGAAAGCGGCAGATTGAGCCGCTGAGAGACGCCATGACAAAGCGCGTTCCACTGCCGGAGGCAGTAGCCCGCATCTATAAGGCGACCGCCGAGCTTGAGGCTATGTATCCGGGAAGAAAGTTCACCCCGGACGGTCACCTTGTTGGGTCCATTGGAGAAGTAATCGCAGCGAAAGCTTTGGGCTTGACGCTCTACCCAATGTCTCAACCTGGCCACGATGCCTACGACGCGAACGGTGATGTTCAGATCAAGATGACCGCCGGAACGAGCATTGCAATGTACGCGACCTGCGACCGGCTCGTCGTGCTTCAGATCGTATCGCCGGAGGAAGCTGAGATCGTCTATGACGGTCCCGGCCAGCCTGTATGGGAGAAAGCAGGCAAGATGGGAAAGAATGGACAGCGGGTTATCAGCTTGTCTCGCCTGCGTGCCCTCCCAAAGGAAGAAGCCAACGGTTGATATGAAACGCTGGATGGGATTTGATGCTGGCGAATCCGGGTGAATGCAGAACACCCGGACGACAGGACATTAGTTTCGGTGTGCTTGGCACCGCTGCATTTTGCCGACCAGCAACTTTGTTCTACAGAAGGCTGTGGAGAAATCTGTATATATTGGTAGAGACTCCTCTCTTCGGTCTCCCGCTGCCGTCAGAATCTTGTGGATCATATTTATGAGATTGCCGCTGCTGAGGTCATGTGGCGAAACGTTTTTGATTTCCGGTTTGTCTTGTTTCCTTTGGTCAAGAGTGCGAACTTTGTCCTCAAGTTCCAGGATAGCGCCTATGAAAGGGACAACAGCAGGATATTGCTGACTCACTTGATTCAGTTCTCTAACACGTTCTAATGCGGACCTCATTTTCGTTTTCTCCTTTTATCTGACCCGGCGACGCCAAGATGGTAGTGCAATCGCAATGCTTCTCTTTAGCGCTAGCTCTCGCTTGTGAACTATCGTTGGCAGCGGTTCTGGTGACAGGTCATGCCTTTTTGTAAGGCGGACTGTCTTGGGGTGCTTTTGGTGCAGTCGGTGGATGGTCGGGCCGAGGTGCTTCAGGTTCTTACCGATCCGATTCTTGGGAGGCCGGATAGCCACAGACAGCCTTCCGAGCCTGCCAAGGTCTATTTGCCTCCCGTCCGCCAAAGCCTTCTTGATTGACCCCAGAATGGTTTCGAGGGCTCGTCTCGTGGCAGCCGGACTTACGCCCGTCTTTTGAGCTATGCAGGCCACTATCGTCTTTTTGGTCATTTTGGGCATCGTAACCTACGAGGGACTCGTTGCTTGGGACCTGGTGTCTGTCTCTCCACCCGCCTTAAACCGACATTCAATCTGCCAGCACAGCCACTTTTTCATGCGAACCTTTATGGTGTATCGCTTGAAAGTAAGCCCTGTTACACCGTGCGCGGTTTCGTCCGAATGCTCGAAAGAGTTTTGGATGGCTTGGAGCAAGTGCTCCGGCTCAATCAGGTCTTGCAGTATTAAGGGGCCTTTATCCGCGTACATGGTTGCTCTTGCGCCGTAGACGCCTTATTAGTCTCGACTGGTCGAGGAACTACGTCTGGCGCTCGACTTCGTGGGAGTGTGCTCGCGAGGGGAATCCACCCTCTATAAAGGGCTAGTATAGGTGCGATAGGGAGTCACAAATCGCCTGCATTCGTGGGCTATCTGACATCGCTACGTATTGGTGCAACCGATTGCTCCACTTCGGATACGCGCACAAAAGCAATGAAACTGCGATTGAAGAAGTTCTCTGCGTACAAGTGGGAATCAGGAAGCATTCTTTCCAAGTCTCCATCTGGCGAATAGCGTGCCGATGGATATTGGCCCGCTGTTCGTGAATGTCAGAGGCGGAGGCCATCTAACGGGCCGTGTTCCAATCGGCCAGATATTGAAGAGCAGATCGTTCCAAGGACCTGGTTTTACCGTAACGTCCCCAACGTGAATATTTTCAAACCCTTGCGCCGGGTGAATCGCGACGACTTGGATCGGCAGATGGCCGACGACAAAAGTTGAAACACTAGCCTTCGCCGCTTTTGGCGCGTTCGGAAAATCCAACGAAAGAATAGTTCCGTCTGCTGAAAACCCCTTCCTTGAATATGCTCCGATCCACACGTAAGTTTGCGTCGGGATTGTTCGACTCAAGCGCAATCCCTCGCACTCGCCCCGCGTGTAGAACCGTCCGCGACCCTTGGCGTTTACAAAATCCAGCACCATTGCAGTCTTCACCGCCCAAACGGATAGCAAAGTCTGCTGAGAAGAATCCAACGGCATTGCGAAGTCCTTCATCAGGCAGCCTATCAGCGGAATATTTTCGGCTTCCAGGGCACTCATCCAGCCGCCATTGCAACCTACGCAGACGCACCTAACCTCCAGCCAGGAATGGGGAATGACCTTGGCAGGGCCTTTACCAATCTTGTGTCGAATCGGCTCCATCCCGAGTCGCTCAAGAATCCAGACTGGCCACAAGTGCTCCTTGCTGTCCGCCGTCTGGTCGCAGAATAAACACTGCTTCGCCATTCGCCTAGCGTACACGAACTAATAGGGTAGCTAAAATCTCCAAATCTCTTTTTGGCTTTGAAGGGCATTCGGAGTAAACTGAGAATGAAGCTCGTGGCCTTTCGGCCTTCTAGGGTGCAAGCCCCTCCTGGTAATACCTTTCCAAAACAAACAAGGAGTACGGGTGTGAGCATACGATTGATTGAGCAGGTGTGGAACCTGAAGTTACGGAACGAAGGTGAACGGCTGGTGCTTCTGGCGCTTGCCGATAACGCCAACGATGAGGGAACGCATTGCTTTCCCAGTCAGCGGCGCATTGCTTGGAAAACGGAATATTCCGTACCGGCTGTGTCGGCCATTATTAAGCGATTAGAAAAGAAGGGGCTGGTAGAGGTTTTGAACAAGGGCAATCAGCATCGTCCGACGAACTACGCTCTGCATCTTGAGAAAGGCGCGACGAAAGAAGCTTTTGTCCCGTCTTCTTGGGGCGGAGACCGCAACGATCCTACCAAGTACGCAAGTGGCAAGAGCTTGGAACGGGAGCAAGCTTTTCGACAGTCACCGAAGAATGCGAACCCTGTTGATGGCGAAGTTCGCTCTGGACGAAGTTCAAGTGAACCTCGCCTTGAACGCTGTGAAGTTAATCCTGACACAGGTGAACTTCATCTTGACGCGAGTGAACTTCAACCAGGTTTACATGATCCGTCAGTACAACCATCAGTACAACCATCAGTAGAACCACCGGCAGAGCTTTCATCGCCGGTTTATAAAACTGAACAGACGGATACCAGCCGAGAGGGACAAATCCAGAACTTGAAAGAAATCCCGACATCAGGCGTGAAGAAAATCGTGCTGACCGTCAACGGTTGCAAGTGCAAAGCGTTCGGTCGAAGAGCCGACAGGATACTCGCCCTCTTCAAAAATGGAGAGTATATACACGTTAACGGTTATCTGGAAACCAGCGAATATGGAACTGATTTCGTGATCCGTGAAGGTTGGCGCTTGCAACCCATACCAGCAGTAGCCGGAAAACACGTCTCCCCTCGCGTTCACCCGGAAACAGGCTTTGCAATAGAAGAGGAACCAACACCCGAAATGCAGGCTGCTGCCTCTCGCATTTATTACCCGAGCGATGAGTAAACCCGACCTCGGGCGCTCGCTCAAGTCGTTCGATGTGTCCGGCAAGATCACATGTTAGTTAGAAAACTGACTTTCGGGTCCATGTTAGAGGTGAAACAACATGGACCTGAAGAAAGCCGAACTAGCCTACAAGCTCGTTGAAGTAGCGATGTTCATTTTAGAACTCTATCGTTTATTCCACGGCAACTAGGCTCTAAAGCAGGCTCAAAAAAGGCTCTATATAGCCGCAAAAAGCTATTTAGAGCCTAACCTGCTTACTCGCGGGTTTGCAGAGGGGAAGAAGTTACAACCACCGACTGAGTCGCCCCATTACGGTCTCAACATCCACAAGCCTGGATTCCCAAATCCTCAGAACTCGCCAACCTTTCCTCCGAAGAACTCTGCCTATAATCTTGTCGCGCTTTCTGTTGTTCATTATCTTGGTACGCCAATACTCGCAGTTGGTTTTGGGAAGCCGAAACTTACGCGGATTGCCGTGCCAGAAATCACCGTCAATGAAAACTACCAGCTTACTTTTTGGAAAGAGGAAATCGGGTTTGCCTGGCAGCTTGCTTCCTCGTCGCCAACCAGAAATCTTGTATCGTCGCATCATACGAATGAAGCGCATTTCGGTTGTCCAGTTCCCCTTACTGCGGATTCGGGACATGATGCGCGAACGCTCTGCTGGAGCGAACACGTCTGCCATGCTACTTCACCTTCGTTGCTTTATTAGTTTTTTCTCTCGCCAGAATCCTTTCCAACTCGGCCTCCAGGAGTTTGATGATATCTGTTTGCGTGAGGCAGTCCAAGAGGCAGACCCCGCCGTAAAGATTCAGGAACTTCGCGAGACGCCTTATTCGATCACGGTTTAGGTCGCCACGTGTGAGCAGGACATTCTTGTTGCGCAGCAGAAGGTCAAGGAAACCAGTCATGACGGCTGGTGCTCTTCCCATGTTGCGTTCCAATATCTGCTGTGTGATGTCCAGTGTGGACAGAAGTACGGCGGTCAACTCGTAAGGGTTGTCTGGGCAGGATCATGCGTCACATTCGCAGTCCACCATAGTCGGGCGATTCCGTTGCGCAGCAGAGCGCGGCTTTCGCTGGCAGGAACAAAATACCTGGAAGCTATGAAACGAGCGCCCTTTTGGTCGTCGTCTGCGAATCTCTCAACAGGCCATCTCTTCCGCATGTAGTTCCACGCATCGACGTGCGCAATGCGCGTCCACAGGCGGGGATCACGTGCCTGTATCGGTGTCAGGTCCTTGAGGGCGCGATGAACGCGGATGGCGTTTTCAAGGTCCTTCAGATTTCCGTCGTCGGGTTCGTCGAGATTCAGTGCGGACTTCATTTCAATGCGCGTCTCGATGTCCCTCGACCCGCGCGTCCCGATTTCAAGAACCCATCGGTCGTCACGACGGTATTTGCTGAGGTTGGCCGCGATGTTGGCCCGGAGACCGTTCGTGAACGAGTCCCGGAATATAGTGAGGAAGGACATTTATGATGCCCCCTCCGCGAGCATCCGGGCAGAAACAAGCGTGCGTTTCAGAGGCAGCTCAAGAATCTGCTGCGCCAGTTCTAACGGCTCGCTGTCGAGCTTCAGCTCCATGCTTTTGACTCGTCCGCGCAAGACTCTCAACCAACGACGGTCATCCTCTATCTCCTCCCGCGCAATGCGAATCGCTTCGATCAGAACTGGAAGCACCATAGCTGTGGTCAGCGGGACCGAATAGCCCTCCATGTTTTTTAGGAGTTTGTAGTCAGCAAAATCTCTCTTCGACAGGACAATAAGAATCTTTTCGCTGTTGAAGTCTGCGCGCATCGGCATGTCCCCGTCCTGATGTGCTTCCTGAATCTGCATTATAGAACCGATGCGCCGCATTGAGTCGAAATGGCTATCAACGTAGAACACCTGCCCCTCACCCACCGCCAGGATATCGCCCCTCTCCAAGTCGAACGAAACCTCGCCGTAGTCGGAATGCGCGGCCTCCACCCTATAGCCGTATATGGCCCGAGTCGCACGAGCAAAAACGTTGACCTCCACAACGTCATTCAGATTGTCGAGTGGGATTTGGACACGATGGTTCGCGTCGTGGAAGTCATATGCTTTCCTAAACAAAGTGTTGCTGCACTCCACGTGGAGCACGAAGCACGCATCCTTTTTGTTGACGAGAGCATTTATAGTCTTGCTGCTGGAGTTGATAACCGCCTCGATGTACGCCATCGCTTTGTCAGTAGTCATTTCCAACGAGGCTTGAAAGGCGGCTCCCGGAACGTCGTCCCGATTTCCCACAACAGGGTATGGGTACGATCTGCTACTCAGCCTCATGCGCAACGACCTCCATCGCAAGGGGCAGAGCCTCTCTTAGCCGGACTTCGATGTACATGGAACCTTTGTTGCCTGGAAGGACGAGAGGGCCAAGAACCCCCGCCCCTTTCACGGGTATCTCCTTGCCATCCCTCTGCCGAGCCGACTGAATCTCAATGGGCGCTCTCTGGTCATCCCCAACAGCCCACATTGAGAGATCGGCTGTTTTCGAAGACTTCTGCTCCAACTGAATAGTTACGGCGTACACGCCAGCCGCGAGATCGGTCGCAAAAGTTCGATACCTAATAGGTATGGTCGGCTTGGCTTGCTCGCCACCCGAAGTTCCCTTCCGCTTGCCACCTCCACCCCCGTTCGTACCGCCACCTCCGTTTCCGCCTCCACCGTTTCCTGGAGAGTCAGTACCCTCACCTTCGGTCTCTTCCTCGCCCTCACCTGCTGCCCTCCGGTCAGGCTGCATCGCTTGTCGTCGCGGGTCCATTCTCTTTCCTTCGATTTTTTCCGGCAGAAGAGTGCGTTCGGCACTCTCGCTCTTTTGCTCTTCCGTTCCCTCAAATGCTTCCTCGGGCGAATCATCATCGTCCGGCAGGAAGCGGCTCAATCCTGGGACGGTAATGGTCTTCGCATCATCAGCGGGTAGCAGACCTTTGATACGGTCGCGAATGAAGTGAAGGTATTCTGCCTCAACAGGTTTGTTCGCACCTTTCTCCGGGTGGTCTAGGTCCCAGACATCGTGGCGAGGAGGCTCCATATCGCGTAGAAGCTTGTTCCCAACTTCATTGCGGCAGATAAACACGCCACAGTAAGGAATGACGGAGCGGAACGGCTTCGCGAAAATAACCATGCCTGTCTTGCGAACCATCGCCACTCGTTTTGGTAGATCGTTGTCTCCGGTCGAGAGATAAAGGCTCACTCTCTTAAGTTTGGAAAGCTCTTCCTGGAAAGAATATGACGCTTCCTTATAAGCTTTGTAATACAGATGCGCGGTGAACTCCTCCTCGCCGCTAAACCGGGCGAGCATTTCGCTCAAGTTCTTGCTCGAAATCTCCTCGTCTCCAACTGTTATCGTTAGTTCGTCATGGTCAATCGCTGGCCAGAAGTTTTCCAGTACGGAGTAGACGAGGTCTTTTTGCCAAGTCCTTTCGGCGGGAAAGCCAAGCACGAAAATATCGGTTCCCATTTTGCTTCGAAAAAACCGACCGGGTATCTCGCTCTTCGTGCGAAGGGACTCGCCGTTCTTTCCTCCAAGATAGCCAGTGGGTTGGGCTGTCGAACCGCCAGGCAGCCTGTGCGAAGCCAGCATCGCAACCCCCTGGAAAACGTGCTCGCGATCTTTGTTGTATGTCGAATACAGCACTGTCCTCATTCGGCTGGCGGCGAACGGGGCGTTCTTACCGATGCCAAACGATCCGCCCTCGTCACCGGCTATTTTCGAAGATGACCCTGCACAGCGAATGAGGTTGTACCAGTTCTGTTTGCGGTCACGGTCACTGCCAACAACGCCCGTTGTGTTGTAGTCCCCGACGATGAGAGTAGTTACTGTCTTCGCGCCAGCCAAATCTGCGGCACGCTCGAAAAAACTCTTCGACTTGGGCTGGTGAACCCAGTACTCGGCGCATCGTTCAAACGCCACCTTAAGTCCTTTGATGTCGGGTATTTCGTCACGCTTTAGTTCGCGGAGGTCGAACTTGACATGGACGGGTTTGTTCGTATCGTGAACCGCATCGAGGCTGTTTTGTATCAACTCGCGTGCAAGGTAGCGGTCGAAGTTGCCCTTGAATGTCTCAACGCCTGCGTCGTGGAATCCGCTATCGCGCCCGCCATCGTTCTTCGCAAACAACCACTTCATTAGTAAACCCTCGCGGAACACGCTGTAGTTCTATGCAACTTGCGTTTTCCGAACTTGCTCAAGCTCGATGAGAATGTTTTCTGCCAGCTTCATGACAAGGGGAACTGTGATGGAGTTTCCGACCTGCTTGTACATTTGGCTTTGTGATAGGTGATTCGGAAGCTTTAACCACGAGTCCTTGTAACCCTGGAGGCGTGCGCATTCTCTTGGCGTGAGCTTTCTGATTCCCCACCTATCTCGAATAACGGGCTGGTTGTGGCCGCCGTCACCCATATTGGCCATCAGCGTGAAGCACATTCCTGACATGTTTCGCCGGACATAGTTGCGCCGAAGTTGATAGATAGCGTCTTTTCCGCCTGTGTCGATGGCTTTCTTGAACATCCCATAATATTGGGATTGTGGTTTGAAGTAGTACCAATCACCAGGCTTGCGCCGGAGATCAAGGAAATCCGTCACTGGGCGTGTCTTGCGTTCGGCGGAGGGTTTGGGGAACGTGAAAGAGTTCGATGGGAAGTCACTGCAACTTAAGGCAATCATGAAAATACGGTCGCGATTCTGCGGGATTTCCGTATAGTCCGTCGTGTTCATGATTTTGGCGTCGTTCTCCCCGAACCAATAACCAGCCTTCTGAATCTCGGATTGGATTCTTCTGAAGGTTCGACCCTTGTCGTGAGACTTCAGGTTCTTCACATTTTCGAGCAACAATATTTTAGGTTTGGATTTGCCGAACTCGCGGATGATTCGGATGATGTGGAGAAAGAGCAATCCCCGCTCGTCTTCGAAGCCAAGTTTCTCTCCGGCCACCGAAAAAGGCTGACATGGAAACCCAGCGGTCAGAATGTCCACAGGCTCCAGGCGGTCGCCATGAACAGAAAGGCTCTTAATGTCCTTCTCTATGCAACGGATATGAGAAAAGTTTGCCCTAAAAGTCTCGGTGGCAAAACTATCTTTCTCGTTCGCCCAGGCGACAGTTGCTCCGATTTCCTCGAACGCTCGGCAAAACCCTCCAATCGCCGCGAACAAACTGCCGACTCTAAACTGTGAACGATTGTTTTTTTTCATTGTCACGTTTCAAAAGCCAGACGCATTAGCCGCGATCAATACTCCTCGTCATGGCAGCGACACTGCGCGGTTGATTCTTTCCGAAATCGAGCCGGTCACTTCCCTTACGTGGGGGATTGTAGTACGAAAGGATGCGTTCCGAAAGGGCGGTTCTGTTTACTGATTTGTCTTATGAACAACCTTGATGCGACTCCCCCAGCCTGGCGAATGCGTCTAGTCCTCGAATCTGCGATGATCTCGCACCTTTTCATAGCTGACGGCGAGTTCCTGTCCGACCTTCATATCCGTGGCGACTACGGGCTGTGAATCGAGCTTGCCGAACACGATTTCCTGCTTGTCATCGCTCTCTTCAACAAGCAGCCACATCCACTCGGATTCACTCGACCCTTCGTCGGTGACTTCGATCTTAACGTGATCGCCTTTCAAATATTTGCCCATCGAATGCTCCTACGCTATTCTACGATGCGGTGTGGTTATTTGCTCTCCTTGGCGATTATATACTTGTCTCTCTTGAGTTCCCGTTCGCGGGCAGACCAGTTGAAACCAGTAGCAGGATGGAAGAGGAAATGAGTTGGAATAAGGCAAAATGTAACGACAACGAGAAGGACGTAGCCTCAGAGATAAATCGGGCCGTGAACCGCTTGCTTGGTGTCAAAGGCCACCCCTGGTTGTTTGGAGACCCTGGCTTTTATTGTCGATGCCAGGTAACTCATAATAGCGGGCATGATTTCGATGTCTTCGTACACCCTTCTGGTGTTCGTATTGCCGTTGGGGAGCATAAGCAAGACGGGATAATCCGGCACCTTGATGAGATTTACCTTCCTCCATCCAAGGTCAAGTTTTTAACCAGTGGTTTCGTGTACGAAGGAAGCAGGGATTGCTACATCGTCCGTAAGGACGTTACAGGGCTCCTTACTTGGAAATCTATATATCAGGTCGATATGTTAGACATAGCCAAGCTCATTGCAGCGGAAGCGCGAAAAATACAGCGAAAAAAACCGAGAGGAGCGACCAAACTCACGCGCCCGTAGCCGAGATTGGGTCGAGCTAACGCTGATTTTGGGTACATTTGCGAAGAAGTCAGAGGGCCTCTCCACGGCCCTTTTTGTTCCTAAGTGTTTTGTTTTCTTTACTGGTAAACTTTGTTTCGACCTCACCTGGACTGTTGAACTTGTTGGCTGTTAACCGAAGGGTTGCAAGTTCGAATCTTGCCCGGGGAGCCAACCTTTTCAATTGGTTAGGAATCTCGCGCAATTGTGGCCTTTGAGTCATGCTGGCCCTAATTCGCTCAATTGCAAATCTCTTTTCCCGCACAAAAACCCATGGCCCTCGCGGCCTGAGTTCTGCCAGAAACTCACGCTAGTCTTGGAACAAAGATTTCATGCTCCAGCAAAATCTTCTCGATCATCTGTCACGATGGCGCTATTGTTTAGCTGTTCCGGAAAATCTCAAGTTGCATGGAATCGGAACAGGATGACAACGCACGGCACGTCCAGGTAATTTTGCCTTCATAAAACGCAGGAGGTGTTTAGATCATGTCGAATAAAATCCAATGCCACGGAATGCCCGATTTCTGCAGCCCTGGACGATCATGGCGGTCATGGTTGCCGCAAGCGTTCGCGCTTGCCACCATGCTTGCGTTCGTTTTGATCGGAAGCCAGGCTGGCGCCGCCGTATCTCCGAATGGCGAGGTGAACGGCCTCAAGGCAAAGTTCGTGGATATAAACGGGACCAGGACGCGTTACTACGAGATGGGTTCCGGAGAACCCATGGTGCTGGTGCACGGTGAAGGTTGGTCAGGACATTCCAGCGCCAACGCATGGTCCAAAAATATTCCCGGGCTTTCAAAACGCTTTCATGTGTTCGCGCCCGACAAGATTGGTTCGGGAATGACGGACAATCCCAAGGACGAGAAGGATTACAACCTTCAAGGCGAAATCGATCACCTATATCAGTTCATTGTCGTGATGAAGCTCGGCCCAGTTCATCTTGTCGGTCAGTCGCACGGGTCTGGAGATATCCTGTTTCTTGCGCTGCAGCATCCTGAAGTGGTTCGGGATCTGGTCCTCTGCGATAGCAATACCGCCGCTCCCCCAGGTCCTCCGACCAGACGCCAGGACGCCATTGGCAATTGTCCCAAAGAGGATGCCGAAGAATGGAAATGTAGAATCCAGGCAATAACGGCCCGGCCTGACCTTGCCTTCGATGACGAGTATTTCGAAGCAGGCAAATATATGGCAAGTCTTCCAAAGTCGCAGGAGACGGTCGCGAAGGTCAAAGCCGGCGCCGGCGCACCTTTATATGATATGCGGCCCAATTCGGGCTTTAACGCATGGAAAGTTCCGCAGCTCGATCGCATCAAGAACGAAGGCATTTTGCAGGTACCGGTGTTGTTGTATTGGGGACATGACGATCCATCCGCGATCATCCAGAATGGCTGGGCGCTGTTCGACGTTCTCGGGGCCAAGAATCGCAGGGTGCGGATGATCACGGTCAACAACGCCGGGCATTTTCATTTCCGGGAATACCCGGATGAATTCAATTCTAACGTCATAAACTTCATCGATTATTGGGAGCATCAGCCGGCGGGAACGCCCATCAAAGCGGAGGGTCAACACTAGAAGTTTGCTTCTCAGAGTTCCAGTCCAATTGTTCGAGCGACCAGGGAAGGAAAAGCAAGTTCACGAGCAAATTTCCACGGAGCAATCGACTCCTCCATCTGAACAGGCGGGCACGCGCGCCGCTGCCATCGCCATGTATGGCGTGCTACTGCTTGCCTACAGCGTAAATGCGGCGGATCGCCAGCTTTTCCCGCTGCTGGCTCACGATGTCCGCGTGCAGTATGGCTTTTCGCTTTCCGACACTGGACTTCTCACCACAATTTTTACGCTGGGCCTGGCGGTGGCGGGTTTGCCGACCGGCTATCTCCTCGCGCGTTTTTCCCGCAAAACGGTGCTGCTCCTTGGAATAGGAATTTTTTCCACGGGGACGGCGCTTACGGTTCTGGCGCACGGGTTTCCGGACATGCTGGTCTACCTCGCCGCAACGGGCATTGGCGAGGCCATGCAGTTGACGGTGATGATCGCCATCGCCGCAAACTATTTTGTGGGCTACCGTGCCGCCGCCATCGGATCGATGAATGTTTTCTTTGGCCTGGGCGCGTTTAGCGGCCCCATCCTGGGCGGCCTTCTGCTCACATCGTATCGAAACTGGCATGCCCCGATGATTGCCTTCGGCCTTGTTGGTTTTCTGATGATCTCAGTAATCACATTGAGCGTGCGCCCGTGGTTCAGCGAGACGCGCCGCGCCGCCGACGCTCGCACCGATCACCTCGGCGCGCCAACACTCTTGAACAGAAACACAATTATTTTGACAGTGCTCAGCGTGATCGGCGGCCTGGTTCTTTTTGGTTTTACGGGGATGTATCCGACCTATTTGCGCGAAGGGCTGCATTACACGCCAAAGGCTGCGGGATTTGTGGCCAGCTTTTACGGCGCGGGCGCGTTGATTTCCATTTTTGGCGGATGGCTGGGAGACCGTTTCTCTCCGCGCGCCGTGCTGAGCGCCGCATTCTTCTGTATCGCCGCGCTCGGCTACCTGTGCTTTCACGGGTCGGGAGCGATCCTGCCCCAGGCGATTTTGACATGCGCCTACGGCGCGATTGGCAGCGGCACAATTTACGTCAACCTGGCCGCCTATCACGTGAAAGCCGTGCGCAGCAGTCTGTCCAGCCGCGCCTCGGGCATGTTCGTGACAAGCCTTTACGCAGCCGCTGCGGCCGCCGGCTACCTGATGGGCGGAATCGCCAGCCACGCCGGATGGGCCCTCGCGGGCGAGCTTCAAATTTCACTCCTGGCCGCAGTCGCCGGAAGCTTGGCATTAACTCTGCAGCCACACAAAATGTCCTTATAAGCCTTATAAGTTGGTTGCCGCGCGTTTCAAGCAGGACAGTCTTCAAGCCCGCGGGGTTTGGGCCTTGCTAGGAACTAAACCCCGCATGTTGAAGCCTGCCCACTTAATGCCCAACGTGCTGGTGCGGCTGGCTCTGCTCGACTTCGTAGCGGATCACTGCGAGAGTTCTGTAAACGGCGTGCACGAATTTTCCGTACGGCGCCGACAAAAACAGCGCCGCGATGCTCGCCAGGTGCAGCACCAGTATGCTGCCCATCGCCGATGTTTCGCGCAGGATGAGCGTCAACATGCCGGTCAGCGCCGCAAGGCAGAGCGTGACGAGGAAAACGTAGTCCATGCCGGATGCGGCTGCTTCCGCCGGCTCGCGATCGCTGCGCAATTTGAAATAAATCAGGCCGCCCGTTCCGATGAGGAGCGCCACGCCGCCGATGGCGCCGAAAATTACCGGCGCGCTGCTGAGCGCGTATGGCGGAAGGATGTGCAGCAAATCCTGATAGACAAACGCCAGCGAGGTGGAAATAAAATCGCTGGTGAGTCCCCAGAACGTGAGCGAGTGGTAGAGGCGGCGAACCGAGGATGGCCGCTCGTCCGGATAAAAGCATCCCGGGCCGCCGCCCTTCAAATAGCGCAGGCCGAGCACGGCTCCCATGGCTGTGGCCAGCGATTTCAGGCTTCCTTTTTCGTTCAGCGCGGTGCTTGTTTCGCGCCAGAAGCGCGAGCCGCCGTTGAGCCACACGGCGATCCCGTAAATAAATAAGATCAGCGCGCCCGCGACCATGGCCACGTACGGAACAACTTCGTAGAATGCGCCGGGGCCTTGGTGTGCGCTGAACAATTTTTCCGCGGGAATGAAAATGAGCGCGAGCAACGCCACCAGCGCCGCCACGCTTGTGGCCAGGATTACCGTCACGCTGCGATTTTTGAATGCGCGGCCCAGAAAATTGGGCCAGCTCCAGCGGCGGTAGGTTTCCATGCGCGCCTGCGACAGAATCTGCGGGATGTTGATGGCGAATTCGTGCGGCGGCGTGAACATGCAGGCGTAGTAGCAGGCGCGGCAATCGTGGCACAGGTTGGAAAGATAAAAAACGTCGCCCTGTTTGAAATCGCGGCGCGTTTCGATGGCGCGAAATACGGGGCAGTATCCCTCGCAGTAGCGGCAGGCGTTGCAGATGATCAGCTGCCGGTTTGCTTCCTCAAAAATATCAAGACCGGGCACTGGCCGCCGCCTCTCTGCCCGCCAGGCGGCCGAATACCGAGCCGATGGTCAGGCCGAAGCCGCCCAGATAACCCTTGGTGAGAATGTTTCCGGACATGATTTCTCCCGCGGCGAAAACATTTTGGAATGGTTTTCCATTTTGTTCGACGACGCGCGCGCAGTCGTCCACCTCTACGCCCATGTAGGTGAAGGTGATGCCTGGCCGCAGCGGCAACGCGTAGAATGGCGACCGGTCGATGGGCATGGCCCAGTTGGATTTCGGCGGCGTAAGCCCGCGCGTGCTGTTTCCATCCAGCTTGTCCATGCGCAAGTCCGTGTTGCCAGCCACCGCCTGATTGAATCCGGTGACCGTTTCCACAAACGTGCGCGGATCAAGCCCCAGTTGCGGCGCAAGCGCTTCGAGCGTGTCCGCCTGATACGGCTTGAACATGGGCGGCAGGAAGCGGCCAATGGCTTTGGCGTCCACAACGCCGTAGGCAATTTGTCCCGGCTGGCCGGCGATCAGCGTTCCCCAGATGGCGTAGCGCTTGGGCCAGATGTCTTCGCCTTCGTCGTAGAAACGCCGCGCGTCGCGATTCACCACGATGCCGAAGGGGACTACGTCGAGGCGCGTGACGATGCCGCCATCGAACTTCGGCGCGCGCGCATCGACCGCAATGGCATGAAACCCTTTGGGATCGCCGATGGATTTCGCTCCGTGCTTCATCAGCGCGGCCAGCATGGTGCCGTCATTGTAAGGTGTGCCGCGAATAATAAAATTTTCGGCGGCGTCGCCCCAGTGCCGCTTCAGCCATTCAATATTCGCTTCGTAGCCGCCGGCAGCGATCACCACGGCGCGCGCGCGGATTAGCTCTCCGCCATTTTCATTTTTCAGGCGCACCGCTTCAAACTTTCCATCCTCGATAATTAAATCTTCCACCAGCGCGTTGTAGCGCACAGCGATTCCCATGCGCTTCGCGGTCAGGTAATAGGTGTTCAGTAGCGCCTTGCCGCCGCCCAGAAACCAGCGATTTGTGCGCCCCAGATGCAGCGTGCCCGCCAGCGGCTGCTGCCAGTGCACGCCGTGCCTGCTCATCCACGCAGGAAGCGTGCTCGATTCGCGAATGGCCATCTTGGCCAAGTCGAGATTCTGCGGACCGCCCGTCACGCCAATCAAATCCTTTAAGTGTTCCTCTTCCGAGTACGGCCCGGAAAAAAATTGGTCGGCCTCGGCGTGCGAGCAGCGAATGTTGCGCGTGTGCCGCGTGTTCCCCCCGCGCATGTGCTCCGTCGAGCGCTCCAGCACAAGCACGCTGCGCCCCGCTCCGCGCGCCTCCAGCGCCGCGCACAGCGCCGCGTTCCCCCCTCCCACCACGATGACGTCGTAGATCTCCGCCATGCTTCTCCCTAAAAATATTTTCCTGCGATTGATTTTCGTTCGCGCGCGATCAGAATGCGATCAGAAAGTATACCCCAGCCGAGCACGAGTGGTTCTAATACGCGACGGGAAAAGCAGCCCATTTTGTCATTCTGAGCGGAGCGAAGAATCTCTCTTCGGTTTCGGCAATTGAAAAGAAGGAGAGATTCTTCGCTCCGCTCAGAATGACAAAATGTTCAGTTTTTGCGCGGATAGTTAAGGAAGTGCTGACATTCAGATTTTTGGTTTTGCAATTTGAGCGGGGAAATTCACAACGCTCGATAAGCAATTGCGCCAGTGCGGAGAGAGCGCACAGAAGTGATATTATCCCGCCGTGGACGATCACCGACAGGAAAACGAAGCAGGCAGACCCGCCCGTCAGGAAGATTTCAACAAGTCCCTGATCAAGCGAGCGTTTCAAGATGTGTTCGCGTCCGACGCGTTCGATGAAGGCGCAATCGCCCGCTTTTTCAGCCCTCAATACGTGCAGAAGACCGACGGCCGCACGCTGGATTTTCCGGGATTTGCTGAACACGTCCGCGAATTGAAGCGCACACTCAAGAACATCAAAATCACATCCGAGCGCCTCGTTGCAGAGGGCGCAAACGTCGTCAGCATCCACCGCGCCGAAGCCGATAAAATCGCAGGCGGCAGAATCGCCATCCGCGTATTCGCCCTGTTCGTGATCGACGAAGGCAAGATCGTCCTCTGCGATGAGTTAACCCACCTCGAACAAGGCGCCGCCCAGGATCGCGACTTGGCTTCCCGCTCATAAGTGTTCTCTATGAGGAAATTGCGAGAAGTTGGCCCACCTGAAATTCCACTCTCCTGTGTGGGAGCCAAGAGAAATCAGTGGATGGTGGGAGGATTTGGAAGGGGTCTCTCTCCTGTCTCGTCTAACCGTACCGTGAGTTCGACTCTCAGTACCTCGGCGGCACACCGTAGCGGGCCGTACTCGAATCGTCGGAACTGATAGGAATTATCTTCGGGCTGGCTGAACTCGAATGCGTACCTCCAGGACTGGAATAGGTCTTTCGATCTTTCGAGCAGGTCTGGAAGAGAAAGGGACACTTTGTAATCGTCCCAAAGTGGCTCTTCTAGAGGGCCTCTTGCAAATGTAAAACTCACATGCCCATCAAGTCGGCGGACTTCGTCTGGCAGTGCTACGTCGTAAATGCTTTCGATAAGCGTTCTAATTTCCTGAGGCATTGCATCATACAGCTCGCGCAGATTGTGGACCGGCGGGACTTGCAAATCCAATTGTGTGAGGAGGCCCTTCAAGTAGAGTTCCAGCGCAAATGCTAAATTTGTCGCGCAAACCACAACGTCTCCCATTTCATTCGGCATTGCTTGGGAGGAACCTTCCCTTACCTTCCATATCTCCGGGAACAAAGTCTCTGCCAGCTTCTGGAAGGCCTCGGCGCACACGAGAGCATCTTGGGAGCTCCTTGCTTTTTTTGAGACAGAACCCTTCACCATATGGATCCCATTATGATCCTGATCGGGCCAACCACTCACGATTTTCTGAGAGTCGATTAGGAGACCGGGTGCCTACTCCTCCCACGGAGTTGGCGCGAGGGCTTCGATGTCGCTCATCACTTCGACTACTGCGGGGCGGGCGCTGGAGATGGCTTGGTCGAGGGCGGAGCGCAGCTCGGCGGGCTTTGTGACGCGGATTCCTAGGGCGCCCATGGATTCGGCGATGGCGGCGAAGTTGACTTCGGAGAAGTGCCACATTTCGCCCTGTTTTTTGGAGGGTTTTCCGCCGTAGGCTTGTTTGAAGATCAGGGTTTCCTGGTTCAGGGCGTTGTTGTTGTTGACTACCGTGACGGTGGGGATGTTGCAGCGCACCGCGGTTTCCAGTTCCTGCAGGTGATACCAGAAGCCGCCGTCGCCCGTGAAGCAGACCACCGGCTTCTTGGGCATGGCCACTTTCGCGCCTAGCGAAGCGGGAAACGCCCAGCCGAGCGATCCGGCGGCGCGCAGGAAATCCCAGGGCGTGCTGACCCAGAGCTGCTGCGCGGACCACATGCCGGCGTGGCCTGTGTCAGACACCACTATGGTGTCGCGCGGCAGCCAGTCTCCCAATTCCTTCATGATGCGCTCGGGGCGCATGGGCACGGCGTCGGAAGCGCGCAGCGGGTTTACTTCGGCGCGCCACTCGTTTACCGCGGCGGTAATTTGCTCGATCCATTTCACATTGCGCGCGGCGTTGCCGGGAGCGCCCACGGCCTCGTTCAGCGCCTTCATGGCAACTTTCGCATCTCCTAAAATCGAAACTGCATTCGGATAATTCCTGCCCAGATCGGCGGCTTCGATTCCAATCTGAATGACTGCAGTGCCCGCCGCCGGAATTTTCCAGAAATGCGTGACCATGCCGGCGGTCTGGCTGCCCACGTAGAGAACCAGATCGGCGCGCGACAAAATTTTATTGGTGCAGGAGCGCGAATACGTGCCGGGGACGCCGATGTACAACGGATTATCTTCCGGGACGAGCGATTTGCCGTTCAGCGAAGTGGCCACGGGAATGGAAAGAGTTTTGGCGAGCTTCAAAATTTCCGGACCCGCGCCCGACAAGCGCGCGCCGCCGCCAACGACGATCACGGGGCGCTGCGCCTTCTTCAACATTTGCGCGGCTTCCTTTACGCTGGCCGCTTCCGGCGCGGGCCGGTAAGCGGGAACCTGCATGAATCGTTCCTCGGCGATCAACTTCAGGTCGGCTTCCTCGTGCTCGATGTCTCCCTCTTTTCCCGCGAAGAGGATATTCACGGGAGCGGGCGTGCCGGAGGTGGCTTCGCGAAAGGCCTGCCGCAAGAGATCGGGAATGCGGCCCACGGTGTCCGCCTGAAAATTGGCCTTGGTCACCTGCGAGAAAATCGGATAGTCGTCCATTTCCTGATAATTGATTTTGTGTTTCTGGTGGCCCCATCGTCCGCCCGTCAAGGCAATCACCGGGCTGTGGCCCATGTAGGCATCGCGCAGGCCCGCCGCAAGATTGGCCGCGCCCACGGCCTGCGCCGCACAGATGCCGGGACGTCCGGAAGCGCGGGCGTAGCCATCGGCCATGTAGGCGGCCGCTTTTTCGCCGTGCGTCAGCACGCGTTTGATGGGCATGTTGTCCATTTCAGCCAGCGCGCGGCTGAGCATGGTGGGAACGAAGAAGAAAGCAGTCACGCCCTGCGCGTTCAAAAATTCCGCGATGAATCGGCCGCCGGTGATTTTTGCCAAAGTCTTCCCCCCGAAAAACGCGAGATCAGTGAAATGGAATTCGATTCAAAAACGAGTGGTGCCGGCGGAGAGACTCGAACTCTCGACCTAGGGATTATGAGACCCTCGCTCTACCCCTGAGCTACACCGGCAAAAATAAAGCGCTCCATGTTACGGATGGATTCGGAGGACTGTCAAGCAGGGAAAGGGTACCTGAAACAGATGCTGCTTGTCCAAGCCATCCCGAAATGAGTTGGGATACTCAGAATTCCTAGCTGCCCCCGGAACGATACTCGGCGATGTCCTTGAGAGCACAGGTATTTAGTGCGAGTCCTGATAGTACTGATGTACTGTTGACCCCGCCGGCCCGGAATCCTACATTGTACGTGGACAAGAGCCTTCTGACGGGCATTGTCCGACGGTATTGACCGTTTAGACACTATGTAACAATTCTGTTCCATTTCGGAATCGAGCTACATATAATCCTCCCGGGTTAGTTTCCCGTCCGGAGGGTCTATGTATAAGTGTCTAACGGTAGTCGCTCTTGTATTGCTCGTATTGTCGGGAGCGATGGGGCTACGGAGTATCGCGGCTGCACCGGTCGTGAATTCCTCGGCTTCTGCTCCAGCAGTGTGGGCTATCGGCGGCGGCGTTCCACCGGCACCGGTTAATTTCGGCATTGGCGGCGGCGTTCCACCGGCCCCAGTTACCTTGGGAATCGGCGGCGGCGTCCCACCGGCCCCAGTAACTTTGGGAATCGGTGGTGGCGTCCCACCAGCCCCAGTTACCTTGGGCATTGGCGGCGGCGTTCCACCAGCCCCAGTGACTCTGGGAATCGGCGGCGGCGTTCCACCGTTGCACCCGGGTTCGGGCGAGTAATGTTTGCGTGATACCTAGCAGCCGACTGGGTCCACGCGGAGGTTTCAGACCTTATGCTGGGCCCAGTCGACTACGCGGTTTGGTTGGCGGTAACCATCGCCGATCTGTTTTGTTTGTTCTGTGTCCTCAGAAAGAGGACCTTTTCAAAACACTTCACGATCGTTCTCTTTCTCTCCTCCTCCGTCACGATCAGCGTGGCCCGGTATGTCATCCTCGTAGCTAGTGGACTCAAATCGATTTCCTATTTTTATTTTTATTACTATTCGGACGCGGTGCTGACCATCTGCCTCTTCTTTGTGCTGATGGATTTTTTTGGGCAGGTTTTTTCGGAGATGGGCGTGAGCAAGATGCTGCGCGGCGGCGCCATGCTGCTTCTCGGCGGGACGGCATTGATTTCTTACCAGATGGTGGCTTCTTCCAGCGACCGCTTGCTTACCAGGTTCGCCTATGAGCTGTCCCAAAATCTTTATTTTATCGGCGTGGTTTTGACCTACGTGCTTTGGGGCGCGATCATGAAGATGCGGGAGAACAGGACACAATTGATGCAGCTGGTTCTCTCACTGGGCGTCTTCTTTAGCGCCTTTGCAGGCAGTTATGCACTGCGAAATATGTATCCCGACCATGCCATCTGGCGATATTTCATCCATTTTATGGCCGTTTGGCTGCCCGCTTCGTGGGCGTATACATTTATAAAAGTTCCGGAGGACGCCCGGATGGCTACATCGAGAGTGCTGGCTCCCAATCAATGATTGCAGTAACGATTTTCTTCATTTCATTACTGACCCTGCTGCAATTCTTTGTTTCTTACAGCCGTTCCCTGATTGCTGAATCGCGCGCCCATGAGCTTTCCGCACAGGCCCTGGAAATTTGCGGAATTGAACCCAATGGCTTGACCGACGACCGGTTCCGGCGCCTCCTCCAACTGATTTCTCTCTGCCCTGAATCCGGCGGAGACCGAGGTGGAGTTCAAGCAGTTGCCGCATATTTCCACTTGCTGGCTGCGGCGCGCGTCTTATTGAGCTGGGCGATTCCTTCAGCAGGGCCGTGGATCGAGGCGGAACGCTGCGGGTGCGCCCGTGTCGCAGCCGTGGTTCTGGATCGGCGGATTGCCTACAGTCGAATGATGGTGGCGCAACTGGCAAGCCGTTAGATTGAGTTCCACGGCGCCGAAAATCTTTTTGCCCGCCTTTCAAGACCTCGGCGCATTGTGCGATTTCAACCTTAATTGCTACCATTGTTGCTTCCGGCGGGCTCCCAGGAAAACGCGCGTTCGGCGAGGGAATCCGCCACGCCGGTTTTTTCAGATGAACCACGATCTCCATAAACGGGTCCGCGACACCATCGGTCATCACGCCATGATTCGGCCGGGCGACCGAATTGGCATTGGTGTTTCCGGCGGCGCGGATTCCGTGGCCATGCTTCGAATTTTGGCCGATTTGCGGCCACATTTTGGGATCACGATTGTTGTTCTGCATTTCCACCATCAATTGCGGGGCGCGGAAGCGGACCAAGACGAACGTTTCGTGAAATCGCTGGCAGGCGAATTCCATTTCGAATTTGAATCGGGCCGCGCCGATGTTTCCGGCAAGGCAGATGCTCATGGTTGGAACCTGGAAGACGCAGCCCGCCGATTGCGCTATCGATTTTTCGCCTCCGTTGCGGAAGCGCGCGGCTTGAATCGCGTGGCTGTGGCCCACACGGCGGACGACCAGGCCGAAACGGTTTTATCTCATCTGCTGCGTGGCACGGGCCTGGCGGGCCTGGCGGGAATCTATCCGGTCGCCGGCCAGATCATTCGCCCGCTGATTGATTTGCGGCGCGAGGAATTGCGCGAGTTCCTTTCGGAATTAGGACAGCCTTGGCGGGAAGACGCCACCAATCAGGACACTTCACGCACGCGGGCGCGCATTCGCCACCAGCTTATTCCACTGCTTCTGCGCGATTTCGATCCCGCCGCCGTAACTCGCCTGGCACGCCTTGCGGCGCATGCGCATGACGACGAAATTTTTTGGCGATCGCTCGAAGACCAACGATTCCATGCCTTGACGACTCGCGAATCTTCAGCCGCAATTTCCCTGAGCATTGCGGACCTTCTGTCACCCTTGCGATTGCTGAATGCCGCGGAACGCAATCCCGGCGGGGAGCCCGCCACATCTTCCATCTCAACAACGGCTCTGACACGCCGTCTGGTGCGGCGAATTTTTGCCGAGATTCGAGGCAGCCGCGAACAATTGACTTCGCGACACGTCAACGCCGTGATGGACCTGGCAACGAAGTCTCAAAGCGGGGCAAGCATTGAGCTCCCCGGCGTGTGCGTGGAACGAATTTTCGATCGGCTTCGTTTCACGAGCGCGCTCGCTGCCTTGCATCCGGCGCGAGGCGGCGAAGAGGTATTTCCAAGTTGTAATTTTTCCTACACGGTTTCCAGGCCCGGGCTCACGGAAACGGCTTCCGTTGTTGTTACGGAAATTCACCGCCGGTTCAATTTGAAAATAGTTGACTGGCCCGCGGCCCCGCGCGACACTGTAGTGAGTAGCGGTGCCCTTGACTTCGATCTTGTGAAATGGCCGCTAGTCCTTCGAGCTTGGCGTCCGGGGGACTCCTATCGCCCGCATGGGAGTCGGCACGTTCGGAAACTAAAACGGCTGCTCTTGCAATCTCGCGTTCCCAGAAGCGAGCGGGGAAGCTGGCCCGTTTTGACTAGCGAAGGAAAAGTGATTTGGGCTTCCGGTTATCCGGTGGCCGATGAACTTGCGCCGCATCCGGGAACGCAAACTGGGTTGGTAATCGGCGAGGAAGAGTTTTAGAACCCGGCAGTTAGGGAAGTTGCCGGAGTTGCCTGGCTTTTACAGGCGGCGAAAGCAGGGAGGGCTTGATTACTTTGGCCCTCTGCCTGCATCTAATTTGTAGGGGCGATTGGGGCAGGAAAAATACACTCGTTATGTGCCCGCAATTGTATTGAGATTTGGTGATGCGCAGGCGATTTCAGGATGCCGCGCGCCGGAAGATCCGGCAGGTGAGGTAGAGCCGTGAACTCGAGTTCGACGCTAAAGACCATAATGTTCTGGTTGTTCATCATCATGCTGGCCGTGCTGCTGTGGACGCTTGTATCCAAGAGCGGGCAGTCGGCGCGCGAGGAAGAACCCAGCTACAGCGAATTCATGGCGCAAGTGGACCGCGGCAACGTGAAGGAAGTCACCTTATACCTTTCGCCGACCAGCTACGAAATTGAAGGCGAATGGCGCGAGCCCTCCAAGAAATTTCGCACCACCATCTTCAAGGAATCCTCACCGGATTTGGCCAAGACGCTGCGCGATAAGCAGGTCCTGATCAACGTCAAGGAAGTGAATCGCGCGGACTGGGTTACTTTCCTCTTGAACGCCGCGCCTCTCTTCTTGCTGGTGGCTTTCTGGATTTTCATGATGCGGCAAATGCAGGCTGGCGGAAACAAGGCGCTGAGCTTTGGAAAATCGCGCGCGCGCCTTTTGACCGCGCAGCAGAAAAAGGCCACATTCAAGGACGTTGCCGGCACGGACGAAGCCAAGGAAGAGCTGCAGGAAATTATTGAATTTTTGAAGGACCCGCAGAAATTTCAGAAACTCGGCGGGCGCATTCCCAAGGGCGTATTGTTGGTAGGCCCTCCAGGCACGGGAAAAACCTTGCTGGCGCGAGCCATTGCCGGCGAAGCCAACGTTCCTTTCTTTTCGATTTCCGGCTCCGACTTCGTCGAAATGTTCGTCGGCGTGGGCGCAAGCCGCGTGCGCGATCTGTTCGAACAGGGCAAGAAGAACGCGCCCTGCATCATCTTCATCGATGAAATTGACGCCGTGGGACGCCATCGCGGCGCAGGCCTCGGCGGCGGGCACGACGAGCGCGAGCAAACGCTCAACGCGCTGCTGGTTGAAATGGACGGCTTCGAATCCAACGAAGGCGTGATCTTGATCGCCGCAACTAACCGCCCCGATGTGCTCGATCCGGCGCTGCTTCGCCCCGGCCGCTTTGACCGCCGCGTGGTCGTTGCGCGTCCGGACGTCAAGGGCCGCGAGGAAATCCTGCGCGTGCACACGCGCAAGGTGCCTCTGAACGATGACGTCGATCTGTCCGTGATTGCCCGCGGGACGCCCGGCTTTTCCGGCGCGGATCTCGCCAACCTGGTGAATGAAGCCGCTCTGTGGGCCGCACGCCAGGGACGCAAAACGGTTTTCATGATCGACTTCGAAATGTCCAAGGACAAAGTCCTGATGGGCGTAGAGCGCAAGTCCATGATTCTGTCCGACGAGGAAAAGAAAAATACCGCGTATCACGAAGCGGGCCACGCCCTCGTGGCGGCCATCACTCCCGGCACGGATCCGCTGCACAAAGTCACGATTATTCCTCGCGGCATGGCGCTTGGACTGACCATGCAGCTTCCCATCGACGATAAGCATACCTATACCAAGACGTATCTCGAGGGGACGCTCACTGTGCTGATGGGCGGCCGCTGCGCCGAGGAAATTTTCCTCGGACACATCACCACCGGCGCCGGCAACGACATCGAACGCGCCACGGATATCGCGCGCAAAATGGTTTGCGAGTGGGGCATGAGTTCGCTCGGGCCGCTGGCATACGGCAAGAAGGAAGAAGCGATTTTCCTGGGCCGCGAAATCGCGCAGCATCGCGACTTTTCGGAAGATACCGCCATCCGGATTGACCAGGAAGTCCACGGCATCATAACCACCGCGTATAACAACGCACGGGGCGTCCTTGAGAACAATCGCGACACGCTTGAGCGGATCGCTCTCGCGCTTCTCGACCGGGAAGTGCTCGACGCAACCGAATTGAAACTGCTGATGGACAACAAACCGCTGCCCGAGAAGGTGCGGCCCGCTCCGCCTTCGCCGCCGCAGCCGCTGCCCAGCGGCGAGCCAAAGCAAGCGCCGCGTCCGGAGCTTCGTCCAGCACCCGGATTCAGCAAGGGCTAGAGCTCTCTTCTTTCGCAAGTCGCTTTACGTGGCGCGGGCTTCAGCCTGCGGGGTTTGGTCCTAGCAAGGACTAACCCCCGCAAGCTGAAGCCCGCGCCACATAAACCCCTCGCCAATCAAACTCCTGTCCAAGTTATTGTGAGAAATACTGGTTACTTCACACAAAATAAAAAGCGTGGCGGCTCATCGATTGATGAGCCGCCACGCGGTTGTGAAACTTCGAACTGAGCGAGCGCTTATTTTGGAGCGGTCTTTTCGTTGTGCTTCTCGTTGTAGATCTGGCGGCTGGCACTGTTCTGTTTCTTGTTGATGTTCTTCTTTTCCGCGGGCGTGAGCTTTCCTCCATTCGCCTGGCGGTCCGCCGCGATCTGACGGTTGATATTTTGCTCGTGCCCTTCGGCCTTTGCGGCTTCCGACGGCGACATTTGACCGCTTCGAATTCCGTTGGCGATGCGCTGCTGCTGATTGTCGCGCCGCGCTCCAACTTCGTTATTTCCATAGGTGGCCGTGTTGGCATTGTGCTTGTCGTTGTAGATCGATTTGCTGAGATTGTTCTGCTGCCGGTTGACTTGCTGGCGCTCCTGCGGCGTCAGCGTGCCGCCGTTTGCCGTACGGTCGTTGTGAATTTCCTTATTCAGGCCCGCTTCGCGTCCTTCGAGATTCTTGGTTTCGCCGGCCGTTAGTTGTCCGGAAGAAACGCCGTTGGCGATTCTTCCCTGTTGGTTGAAGCGGCGTCCATTCACGGAATCCATGGCCATGGTGCCTGGATGACCATTGTTGACCGATGCAAGCTGGTTACGGTCCTTGCCAGCCGCTTGCTCGTGGGAAAGTTGGTTAGAAGTCGGTTGAATATGATTTTCGCGCATGGCCGATTGCTCTTGTGCGCTCGGTCGCGCCGTGACCCCGCCAGGGCCATTAAAACTGGTGTGATTGTTCACTACGGTCGTGTTGTTGATTACAGTCCTGTCCACGTAAGTGTTGTGGACCACCGTGGTGTTCACGTTCATGACAGCTGTGTTGTAAACAAACCCTCCGCCACCCCAGTGACCGCCAACGAAGCCGACTCCGCCATATCCAAAGCCGTAGTTAATGCCGCCGTAGAAGCCCACGTGGGGTCCCCAGTAACCGGCATGCCAGCCATAAAACCCGCCTTCAAAGCCCCAATACCCTGGCGTCCAGAGGACTCCCACTCGGGGAGGCATGACCCACACGCCGGGCACCCAGTAATAGCCGGCAGGTCCATATCCCCAATAGCCGGGCGTCCAGAGATACCCGTCGCCGGGGATCGGCGGCTGCTCGTAGACCGGCAACGCCGGTGGCCCAATTCGGATCGAGACTCCAACCGCGATCTGCGCGTGCGAAGCCGCAGGCACAAGAAAAAGCAGAAACAAAAACAGGAAATTTCGGGGTTTTAGGAACGCTCGCATAATTTGCCCCTCCGTGGGCTCTCCTGATCGGTGGAACACTCTTCCATTTGGTTCCTGGCGGGCCGAAGGGCGCATTCTGCGCCCAGTTGAGCAGCCATCTGACCTGGGCGAAGGATGGTCAGAACCCATGTCCGGCCTCTGCCATCTAATTCAACACGGCTGGGAGCGAAAAGTCTCTCAGGGGTCTTTCAAAAGTGTCCTGAGGGGCAACAGGCGGGCCTTGCGAGCCTACGTGGACCCGGGACGGTAAGCCAGCCTCCCCAATCACATTGGGAAGTCGCCTGTGGGCTAAAGCGGACAACCAGGAGCGGCTGACCTACAAAAGGGCATGCGAGGAGCAGGACCGCTGGCCGCGACGAATGGTATACTAGCCGACTCTTATGGCGCAGCCTACCAAGGAAGGCCTCTTGAGCATTTCGCCCGAAGTCATGGCGGGCTATGAGCCGGTTATCGGCCTCGAAGTCCACGTGCAACTGAAAACGTTGACCAAGGCATTCTGCGCCTGCTCGACGCGCTTCGGCGATCCGCCAAATTCCAACACCTGCCCGGTGTGCCTGGGCTTGCCAGGCGCGCTGCCCGTGCTGAACAAGCGAGCAGTCGAACTGGGCATCCGCGCCGCGCTGGCGCTGCACTTGAACGTGCAGGCATTCTCGCGCTTCGCCCGCAAAAATTATTTTTATCCAGACCTGCCCAAGGGTTACCAAATTTCGATGTACGAATTGCCGCTGGCCACGGCCGGTTACCTCGATATCGAGCACGACGGACAGATCAAGCGCATCGGCATCACGCGATTGCACCTGGAAGACGACGCCGCGAAGAACCTGCACGAGGGATTTCCCGATTCGGCGGAAAAAAGCTACGTTGACTACAACCGTGGCGGCACGCCCCTCGCGGAAATCGTTTCCGAACCGGACCTGCGCACGCCGACCGAGGCTCATGCGTATCTGACCGCGCTCAAGGAAGTGATGCTGTACACCGAAGTGAGCGACTGCAACATGGAAGAAGGTTCGCTGCGCTGCGACGCCAACGTCAGCGTGCGGCGGCGCGGCGCGGAAAAATTCGGCACCAAGGCCGAAGTGAAAAATCTGAATTCATTCCGCTATCTGCAGCGCGCGCTGGAATACGAGATCGAGCGGCAAGTGGGCGTGCTGGAATCCGGCGGAAAAATCATGCAGGAAACTCGCCTGTGGAACGTGGCGGCGGGGCGAACCGAGCCCATGCGCTCGAAGGAATTCGCGCACGATTACCGCTATTTTCCGGAGCCGGACCTTTTGCCTGTGCGTGTGAGCGCCGCGTGGCGCGATGAAATTGCGAGCGCCATGCCCGAACTGCCGGAAGCCAAGCGCCAGCGCTTCGTGCGCGAACACGGCATCACTCCGTATGACGCCGGGGTGCTGGCGTCCACGCGGGAGCTTGCGGATTATTTTGAGGGCGTGGCCCGCGCGGGCGCGCCGGCCAAATCAGCGGCCAACTGGATTCAAGTGGAGCTGCTGCGCCTGCTGAAGGACGCGCAAAAAGAAATCACCGAAAGCCCCGTGCCTCCCGCGGAGCTCGCGGCGCTGATTGCCAAGGTGGAAAGCGGCGAGATCAACGCTGCATCGGGCAAGAAAGTTTTCACGCGAATGTTTGAGACCGGCAAACCTGCCGCCGAAATCATCGCGGCGGAAGGCTTCGCGCAAGTCAGCGACACGGGCGAGATTGAGAAATGGTGCCGCGAAGTGATCGAGAAGAATCCGGACAATCTGGCAAAATATCGCGCGGGCAACGAGGGAGTATTCAAATTCTTCGTCGGCCAGGTGATGCGCGCATCGCGCGGACAAGCCAATCCGCAAACCGTCAACGACACGCTCAAGCGCCTGCTGGCGTAAGGCTTTATGTGGTGCGGTCCGCTGCGGCGGACCGCACCACTAAATGCGAATCTCGAAGGAGCATCCCCATGTTAAAAGAAGGCGATCCAGCGCCAGCCTTCCGGCTTCCAGCCGACGACGGCAGTGAAATTTCACTGAAGGATTTGCGCGGCAAACATGTGGCGCTTTATTTTTATCCCAAGGCAAGCACGCCTGGGTGCACCACGGAAGCCATCGAGTTTCGCGAATTGAAAAAGGAATTCGACAAGCTCAACACCATCGTTCTGGGGTGCAGCGCCGACTCAGTGGCGGCGCAGGCAAAATTCAAAGCCAAGCAGAAACTGAATTTCCCGCTGCTCAGCGACCCTGAGTTCACCGTGATCGAAGCGTATGACGCGCGCCGCATGAAAAGTTTTCTGGGGAAAAATTTTCTGGGAATCGTGCGCAGCACCGTGCTGGTCGGCCCCGACGGCAAGATCGAGAAAATCTGGGCCACGGCCAAATCCAAAGGCCACGCCGCCGAGATCGTGGAAGCCCTGAAAACTCTTCAATAGATGCCAAAAAGTAGCACAGGCTTCAGCCTGTGGGTTTTAGCCTTTTAAAGGATTAAATTCCACAGGCTGAAGCCTGTGCTGCTTAAGCGGGCAGCTGCTTGCCTTTGGTTTCTTCGCCGAATGGCACGAGCGCGAGTCCCACGATGAAGGCAAGCGCGATCATGGCCACGGGAATTCCAAAGGTCTGAAAGTGGCGGATTCCGGCTCCCACCAGAAACGTAAACCCCGCGGCGAAGAAGCGTCCTAGATTTGTGATGAACGCAAAGGCGCTGGCGCGGCACTCCGTTCCATATTGCTCGGGCAGCCAGAACGAATAGACGATGAAATTTGCGCCGCCGAGGCCGAGCAGCACGGAACACACCAGGAACCAGGCAATGGCGTTCTGCTGCATGTAAAACACGTGCGCAAAGCCCAGCCAGATCGCACCCATCATCACCACGTAGAAGATCGCGAGCGTAGCGCGGCGGCCCAGCCAATCCGCCAGAAACGGCACGATCAGCGCGCCGAGAACTGTGGCGACTCCCAGCAGCGCCGTGGAGTAAGACGCCAGGCGCGCGCTCTCCGCGGCGGTTTTCCCGGCCCGTTGCGCTATGTAGGTCATGGCCGTTGGCGCGTACACTGACCCGGCCCACAATCCCGCCAGCGATACGATCAAGTAGATGCAATTAACAATGGTTCTGCGGCGATATTGCGGCGAAAAAAGTTTCAGGAAAGCGCGATGCATGGTAAATCTTGCGCCGAGTTCCTGCACTTTGCTTTCCCAGCGCGCGGGCTCGTGCACGTTATTGCGAATGAGGCCGATCAGCAGCGCGGGCACGCCGCCCAGCGCGAACATGGCCCTCCATCCGTAATGGCTGCCGATAAAAATATTGGCGATGCCCGCCAGAAAAAATCCGATGTAGTAGCCCGTGTGCATGAGCGCCGCGCCCATGGTGCGCCGCTCCTCGGGCCAATCCTCGGAAACTAGCGCGGCGCCGATGGACCACTCGCCGCCAATGCCAACTCCCGCCATGAAGCGAAACACAGCGAGGCTCCACACGCCCGTGGCGAATGCGGCCAGCAGCGTGAAAAGCGAAAAGCACAAAATGCTGAACATCATGGTGCGCACGCGGCCGAATCGATCCGCAATCGGGCCCCAGACGAGCGCCGTGCCGTAGCCGAGCAGGAACAATGTGAAGAAGACGCCGCCGTAGTAGCCGACGTTGGCAGGGGTGGCGGGAATTCCGGAGCGGGGCAGCAATTCGGTGAGCGCCGGAACGAGTACCAGCGAATAGATGAACGAATCCATCCCGTCCATGCTCCAGCCGCCCCAGGCGGCCCAGAAGCTGCGGATCTGGTTGCCAGTGAGCTTGGGTTTGGTTTTGGCCGCGATCGAGATTTGATTGGTGGTCACGCGAGTCCGAGAACGTACGCGGCGTTGCGGTCCAGGATTTTTTCTGCATCGCCGGGTTTCAATTCGGACTCGTTGATGTATTGAATGGCGCGATTGTAAAGCTCGCCCGCTTCATAAGGAAAATCCGAGCCGAGACAGATGCGGTCGGCGCCCATGGAATCCACGGCGGCGCGCAAGGCCGGCGGATGCCCGTGGCCCACACTGCAATACCACATGCGCTTGGCGGTGATGGTCGGCAGCTCCGGCAGCGGATGCTCCCACTTGGAGACGTTGTCCAGCCGCTGAAATACCATGGGGATCATTCCGCCCAGATGCGAATTGACGATTTTCAGTTTTGGATACTTCTGAGGAATACCCGCTTCGATCAAGTGCATCACCGAAACGGTATCTTCCATGGGCGCGCCGATGGCCCAGCGCAGGTTGTACGGAGTCACGAAGGGAGAATCGACGCCGTTCCCGGAGGGGTGAATGTACAGCACTGAGCCGCGCCGGTTAAGCTCTTCATAAAACGGAGCGAACGCGGGATCGGCGATGGAACGATTTCCGATGAATGTAGTGATGGTTGCGCCGACGAATTTCAGTTGATCGAGCGCGCGTTCCAGTTCCTTGAGCGCTTCATCGACGTGAGGCAACGGCACAGCGGCAAACGCTTTGAATTTTTTCGGCCAACGGCTCACGGCTTCCGCATAGAGGTCGTTGGCCATGCGCGCGGCGTTTACGGCGTGCTCTTTATTTTCAAAGTGCGGCGCTTGCGGGCAAATGTCCAGAATCTGCATCTCCACGCCGTTTGCCTCCATCACGGCGAATCGCTTGTCCATATCCGCCTGGCTCATGCTGGCGCCTTTGTTGCGCTGCGTGCCGGTGTCCGTATTTCCATAGCTTTGCGTCAGATTGAGATATTCGTCGGTCCAAAGATGCGCGTGAATGTCGATGCGCATGCCCTTCTTGGCCTGAGCGCCCAATCGCGCGCCCGCCAAGAGCCCGGCCGCCGCAAGAGAACCCGCGCGCAGCACTTCGCGCCGCGTGAAACCGCATCCGCATCCCATGATGGAATTGCCTCCCTGACGGCTGTATGGCTCCGTTCCGGCGAGCATTGTACGACGAAACGTTTTAGTAGCACAGCCACTCTTGGCTGTGCGGTTTTTGCGATCTATAGCGTTATGGACGCGCGAAAATGGAGAACAGCGCACAGCAAAGAGTGGCTGTGCTACTGGAAAAAAATATGTTACCTGGGGCTATCGGGAGATTAGCCCGGCTTCCCGGGCTGGCGTGCGGAACGAACAAATTCGCGCAGGGCGGAGACGTTGGGACCGTAGGCACCAACTTCGAGCTGCGTCCACGGGCAAGCCTAGCCGCTCCGCAGCTTCCATGTTGATCCCGGCATCGTCGAGTTCGGAGAGGCTAAAGCCCATGGCGGGAAGCACGCGCTTGACGCCGCTCGGATAGACCGGGCGCGGCGGACGATGGCGCTGCCAGGGCTTGTTTGCGATTGCGAAGAACTGGTGCCAGTCGTTCTTATCCCACATCGCTCGCTCCCGCGTCTCGGGGACTCAGGACGCTCTGAACCTCATGCAATTGGATGCACCAACTACCCTTACGGTCGCTTTCCCTGGCCGATCTCCACTATGGCGGCAAATCGAAGTGGCCTGTACTTGGGTATACGCCACTGGCCGAGTGGCGTCCAGAATAGACTGGGGAATGTTTCAGCAGCGTTACGAAAGAGCAATTATCACGTTGGAGGAGTGAGCCGGGACTGAATTGGCACTCAGTTTTTTTTAATCGAATTTGTCATTTTGGCACAGCATTCGTTTCACGTGGAACAAATGGCCAAGCCGCTGTAGACAATGCTCTTGCGGCGGCTTGGCAAGGTGCAGGCGGCACTTGGAGGCCGCGGCATTGGGCAATCGCTGCATACGGCTGTTATACTGGCTTTCTCTGAGAGCCCCCTGGGGAACCTGTGGAAATGTCGAAACTGGTCATCGTCGTTCACTATCACGAGCTGTGGCTCAAGGGCGGCAATCGCCGCTTTTTTCTGAGCAAGCTGCACGTGGCGCTGAAGCGCGCGCTAGAGGGCTTGCCGGTTGAGCGCATCCTGCGGCCCGGCGACCGCTTGCTCGTGGAATTCGGCGAAGGCGCTTCGGCGGAGGAAGCGGTGGCGCGGATTGAACGCGTGTTTGGCGTGGCGTTTTATGCCGTGGCTCGAGTGGTTCCGCGCGGAAGCGAGGACGATCTGGCGGCGCTGGGACGCGCGGCCTGGGAAGAAGTTCGCGGCGAGAAATTCGAGACCTTTGCCGTGCGCTCCAAACGAAGCGATAAATCTTTTCCTCAGCGTACGCTCGATATCGAAGTGTCCGTCGGCCAGTATTTGGTGGACCAACTGCGCGCCTCCGGCAGCAAGGCTCGCGTGAAGCTCAACGATCCCGACCTGACCTGCCGCGTGGAGATTCCGCCCGGCCCTTCGCTGCTGGTCTATGCGCGAAAAATTCCAGGCGCAGGAGGGCTTCCGGCCAACACAGCCGGACGCATGACATGCCTGCTTTCCGGGGGATTCGACTCGGCGGTCGCCGCGCACAAAATGATGAAGCGCGGCGCGCACATGAATTTCGTGCACTTCTGGGGAGGTGGCGCGGCACCGGGCGAATCTTCCGCGCACGTGGCGCGGGAACTGGTAAAGCGTCTGGTGCCGTGGCAATTTTCAGCGAAGCTCTACCTCGTGCCGTTTGAGCCCGTGCAGCGGGAAATCGTGGCGCGCGCGCCGGAGGAATTCCGCATCCTGCTGTATCGCCGCATGATGCTGCGCATCGCCGAGCGCGTGGCGCGCTCCAATCGCGCGCTTGGCCTCGTCACCGGAGATAGCCTGGCCCAGGTCGCTTCGCAAACACTGCACAATATGGCCGCCGTGGGGGCCGCTACGCGTATGCCGCTATACCGTCCGCTGGTCGGCGACGACAAAATAGAAATCATGGACGCCGCGCGCAAAATCGGCACGCATGATATCTCCGCCGAACCCTTCCACGATTGCTGCCCCATTTTTATGCCGCGCAATCCCGCGCTGCACGCCTCCGTCGAAGAGTTGGATCGCGCGGAAAGCACGCTGGACATCGAAGCGCTGATCCGCCAGGGAATCGACACCATGGCCATCGAGCGCTACCGCTACGCTGGCGGCAAAGTTGAAAAAGTGGAATCGTTCAAGTCCGCCACGGCTTAGCTATTAAATTCACAAAAAAGAATCGAAGAAAACAAAACCGGGGAGGCCACTGTAGCGGACTCCCCGGTTTGGATGCAATTCCAAATTGTTGGAACACGATTACCAGCGGCCGCCACCACCGCCGCCACGATCGCCGCGGTCGCGGTCCCTGCCTCCACCACCACCTCCACGGCCACCGCCTCCTCCTGGCCTGCCGCCGCCCCCGGCCTGCCTCCACCACCACCGCCGGGCCGCCCGCCACCACCACCGAAGCCGCCACCCGGTCGTCCTCCACCTCCGCCGCCTGGCCGCCCGCCTCCTCCACCACCACCTTCACGGGGTGGCCGGGCTTCGTTGACCACAATGTTGCGGCCCATGAAATCATGGCCGTTCAATCTCTGCACGGCGCGGTCGGCTTCCTCGTCGCTATTGACCTCAACAAATCCGAACCCGCGCGGTTGGCCCGAAAAACGGTCGCGCACCAAGGTAACATTCGCCCCGGTGACTCCCGTTTGAGTAAATAGAGCGGTGATTTGCTCTTCCGTAGCCTGGAATGGCAAGATTGCCAATATAAAGTTTCTTCAATGCGAGACTCCTTCTGGCCGTGGCAATACGGACCCACGGAACCGGGGACTGAAGAGGGCGGGATCGAGATCGGGGGCTGGGCTGGAACCCAGAACAACCGATAAGAGACGCACTTCAGCACCGGGCGAATCTTGCTCCAAATTTGAACGTCCGTCAACAGAAACATTTATGTATACCTACATGGTAAATATTTGATAAACCTGCCCGCGGCTGGCGAGGCGCGCAGGGGGAAAATCCGCAAATATGATGGTAGTATGCGGCGTTCGCCAAGATGGAAGGATTGGAGAAATGCAAACCATGCGCGGCTTGATGATGGATTTTCCGCTGACTGTGCCAACGATATTGGAGCGGGCCGGAAATGTTTTCGGCAACGTTGAAATCGTTTCGCGCCGGCCCGACCGCAGCCTGGCTCGATCCACCTGGAAAGATCTGTACCGGCGTTCGCGCCGCCTGGCGAATGCGCTGACCGGGCTGGGCCTGCGGCGCGGTGACCGCGTGGCAACGCTGCATTGGAATCACACCGCCCACATGGAGGCGTACTTCGGCGTGCCGGCAGCGGGCGGCGTGCTGCACACGCTGAATTTGCGATTGCATCCCGATGAACTCAGCGTTCATCGCCAATCATGCGGGCGACCGTTTTCTGATTGTGGACGATGTGCTGCTGCCCATTTACGAAAAGTTCGGAGACCGCGTGAAATTCGACCGCGTGATCGTCGTGCCGTTCGGTGGCGGCGCGACCCCGCCGGGCTGCGACGGATACGAGGAATTGCTGGCTAGCGCAAGCGAGGAGTTCGACTATCCGCAGCTCGACGAAAACGAAGCGGCGGCCATGTGCTACACCTCCGGCACCACAGGCCGCCCGAAAGGCGTTCTCTATTCTCATCGTGCCGTGGTGCTGCACTCCATGAGTTGTTGTGGGGCGGATTCCCTGGGGATTTCCGCGCGCGATTCGATGTTGCCGGTCACATCGCTATTTCACGCCAACGGCTGGGGAATTCCATTTACCGCGGCGAATGGCCGGGAGCAAGGTCGTGCTAGCCGGCCCCTATGCGGATGGCGAGGGCCTTCTGGATCTGATGGAACAAGAACGCATAACGGTAACCACCGGCGTGCCCACCGTCTGGTTCGGCGTGCTGGAAGCGCTCCAGAAATTTTCCGGGCGGTGGAAGATTGACTGGCCGGTGCGAATGCATGTGGGAGGAGCGCCGACCTCGGAAGCCTTGATTCGCGGGTTCGACCGGCACGGGATTACGGTGGTCTGTTCCTGGGGCATGACGGAGACAACTCCGGTGGGGACAAGCTGCCATTTGCGGCCCTTCATGGATGCCTGGAGCGACGATAAGAAATATGCGCAGCGCACAAAGCCGGGCACACCGGCGGCGTTTGTGGAGGCGCGCATCGTGCGGCTTGACGGCTCGGTTGCGCCGCGCGACGGCTGCACCGTTGGCGAACTGGAAGTACGCGGACCGTGGGTGGCTGCGGCCTATTACAACATGCCGGAAGAGGCCCGCAAATGGTCGCCCGACGGCTGGCTGCGCACCGGCGACATGGGCCATATCGACGAATACGGCTACGTGAAGCTGGTGGACCGCAGCAAGGACTTGATCAAGTCGGGCGGCGAATGGATCAGCTCGGTGGACCTGGAAAACGCGCTGATGGGGCATCCCGCCGTGAAAGAAGCGGCCGTCATCGGCGTGGCGCATCCGAAATGGCAGGAGCGCCCGCTGGCCGTGGTCGTGCTGAATGAAGGGGCGTCAGCCGAGCCCGCGGAATTGCGCGAATTTCTGAGCGCGAAATTCGCCAAGTGGCAATTGCCCGATGCCTTTGTATTCGCCAAGGAAATTCCGCGCACTTCGGTGGGAAAATTTCGCAAGATGGCGCTGCGAGAGCAGTTTGTGGATTGGAAGTGGGAAAATTAGATCGATTCGGGATTTAGTAGCACAGGCTTCAGCCTGTGGGTTTTCTGTTGTAAGTTTTCTTCCATTCAAATTCAAAACCCACAGGCTGAAGCCTGTGCTACTTAAACCTACGTGCGGTAGCTGGCGTTGATGTGCACGTACTCCTGGGTAAAATCGCAAGTCCACATGCGCGCGGAGCCGCGGCCGTTGTGCAAGTCCACAACAATGGAGACATTTTTCTCGAGCAGGCGGCGGTGCGCGGCGCGCTCGTCCAGCGGCAAAGCGATGGAGTACGACGCGCCTTTTGGCGGGCCGTACATCTTCATTCCGCCGAGCCAGATTTCGGCGTGGTCTGGATTGAACGCGACGCCCGAGCGGCCGGCGGCGGCCAGGATGCGGCCCCAATTGGGATCGGCGCCGGCGATTGCCGTTTTCACGAGATTTGAAAGAGCAACGGTCTCCGCGACTTTCTTCGCGGCGGCTTCCGTCGGCGCGCCACGCACTTCGATTTCAACCAAGTGCGTTGCGCCTTCGCCGTCCTCGACGATGCCGAGCGCCAGAGCTTTGCAAACCTGTTCGAGCGCGCCTACGAATCTCTTGTAATCCGCGCCGCCCGCCTTTGTGATTTTCTTCGCGCCGCTTGCTCCGTTGGCGAGCACCAGCAGCGTATCGTTGGTGGAGCTGTCCCCATCCACTGTAATGCAATTGAAGGTGCGATTGACGACCTCGCGCAAGGCGCGATCGAGAACGGCTGGCGCGACGGCCGCGTCCGTGACCACGAACGAAAGCATGGTGGCCATGTTGGGGTGAATCATGCCCGCACCTTTGGCGCATCCGGCGACTCGTACCGTTTTCCCGCCAATTCGGCAGCTTGCGGCGGCGCGCTTGGGGCGTGTGTCCGTGGTCATGATGGCGCGATTCAATCCATCGAACGCTCGCGCCGAAAATTCAAGCGATTCGGCCAGGCCCGGCGCGGCGTTCAGTATGCGCTCGACTTTCAAGGGCACGCCAATTACGCCCGTCGAGCAGACCACCACCTGCTGCGCGCGGCAGCCCAGAAGTTTTGCGACGCATTCCGCGGTAGCGCGCGAAGCGGCCAAACCGCCCGGTCCAACCGAACAATTGGCGTTTCCGGAATTGACGATGACGGCGCGCATGGCGTCCGCCGACTCCCGCACGTGCTTGCGCGAGAGAACCACGGGCGGCGCCTGCACCAGATTTTGCGTGAATACGGCTGCCGCCGACGCAGGCGGATCGCAAACGATCAGCGCGACGTCAAGCGTGCCGGTATGGCCGCGCTTCTTGAGGCCGCAGGCCGCCGATGCAAAACGAAACCCGCGCGGCAGGGCGCGGGACGATGGAAGTTCGCTCATTGTTCAGTTCACCATGAAATTCAAAAACATCTGCTGTAGCTCGGGTCTTTAGACCCGAGGTTTTTCGTAATGCGGAACATAAATCTCGCCACAGAACTGACGGTTTCGTAACTCAGCGGAAAAGCCTCGCCTCTGAAGAGGCGAGCTACAAATACTGCTACAAAATCGAGAGCGATTTTCCCGCTCCGTTCAGAACGGGCAGCACTTCGCGCTCGGGGCATACCACCGCGACCGTGGCAATCAGGTTGCAATTGCGCTCCTTGGGACAAGTCGTGCAATCGCGCTCGATTTTTTCAGGCACGATTTGCCGCGGCCCGGGCGTGAATCCATAACGCGAGAAAAATTCGGGCTTGTGCGTTACGGCAAAAAGGCGCGTGATCTTGCGCCGCCGCGCCGTGTCCATGGCGGCCTTCATCAGGCGGTCGCCGACATTGCGGCCTTCGCCGCGCGCATCGGGCGCAACCGCGAGCGAGCGAATTTCGGCCAGGTCCGCGCCATAGGGTTCCAGCGCCACGCATCCCAGAACTTTTTCTTCCTTGCCGCGCTTTTCCACGAGCACCAGGAAGCGCGCGATATGCTCGCGGATTTCCGCCTCGGTGCGCGGAAGCAGGAGCCCCTCGCCCGCGTAGTGCGCGATCACGCGATGCACGGCGGCCGCGTCTCCCATTCGAGCCGTGCGCGCCCTCACGATTTTTTCTCCAGCACGGCGAGCCGCTCCTTGGCCGCGGCGATTGCGTCCCGAACGCGCGCGGGTGCGGTGCCGCCTTCCACGTCGGGACCGGCGAGCGCGGATTCCAGTTTCAACGCCTCGTAAAAATCCGGCGCGAAGAGCGGCGAAAACTTTTGCAGCGTCTCCATGGGCAGCGTGGAAAACGATGTTCCCGCGCGTTCGCCTTCGCGGACAATCTGCCCGACAATTTCGTGAGCCTGGCGGAAGGCCGCTCCCCGCCGCACCAAATAATGAGCGGCTTCCGTTGCGAGCAGCGCGGGATCGGACGCCGCTTCGCGCATGCGCGCTTCGTTCGGGCGCGTGGCGGCCACGGCGCCCGCGGCAATGGTGATCATGGCATAGGCCTGATCGTGCGCCGCGAACACGGGCTCCTTGTCTTCCTGCAAATCGCGCTGGTAGCTCGAGGGCAGTCCCTTGAGCGTGGTCAGCAACGTGTGCAGTGACGCGGTGACTCGGCCCGTCTTGCCGCGCAAGAGTTCCCACACGTCTGGATTTTTCTTTTGCGGCATCAGGCTGCTGCCCGTGGAAAATTCGTCGGGGAGCACGATGAAGCCGAACTCCTGCGACGCGAACAAAACGAAATCCTCGGCCATGCGGGAAAGATGCGTGGCGATCACGGACAGCGCGTAGAGATAGTCGAGCGCGAAGTCGCGGTCGCTTGCGGCGTCCAGGCTATTGGCCGTGGGCCGCGCGAAGCCCAGCTCTCGAGCGATGGCGCCGCGATCGACATCGAGCGCGCAGCCTGCCAGCGCGCCTGAGCCCATCGGGCAGGAATCGGCCATGAATTCCGCGGCATCGAGCCGTATCATGTCGCGGAAAAAAGCCTCGGCATGTGCCAGCAGAAAATGCGAAAACAGAATGGGCTGCGCGTGCTGCATGTGCGTCATGCCGGGCATGGGGATTCCAAAAACTTTTTCGGCCTGGCCGACCAGCGCGGAAATCAAGCGCGCCACGGCCACGCGCATTTCGCCCACGGACTCCATCACAAACATGCGGAAATCGGTGGCCACAAGTTCGTTGCGGCTGCGGCCCGTGTGCAGCTTGTAGCCGAGCTGGCCGAGATATTCCACCAGCGCGGTCTCCACGAAATGGTGCACGTCCTCCGCGGGCGATCCGCCCAGCCACGCATATTCGTTTTCGGCGCGGTCGGCAATCTTGTCGAGCGCGGTCAGCGTGTCGCGCATTTCCTCGACGGAAAGTATGCCCGCCGATACCAGCGCGCCCGCCCACACCCGATCCACGGCCAGCTCGTAGGGCAGCAGGCGGCGATCGAATGAGAATGAGCGTTGAAACTGGTAGAACAGTTCGTCGGGAGCGCGGTCAAACCGGCCTCCCCACAATTTTCCCGACGGCTGCTCTTTGGGCGTGGCGCTCACTTTACTTTCGCTTCCTCCGGAATGGTGACCGGCAATGCAAACAGGTTAATAAAACCTTCCGCGTCCTTGGGGTTGTAGCCCGTCATGGCAAAGCTGGCGAGGCCCTTTCTGTAAAGCGAGTAGGGCGACACGCGTTTGGTTACGGTCACGTTGCCCTTGAAAAGCTTCAGGCCTACCGTGCCGGTGACGCGCTTTTGCGCTTCGGTGAAATAGGCGTCCAGCGCTTCGCGCTGCGGCGTGAACCATGTGCCGTAGTAAACGAGTTCCGCGTAGCGCAGCGAAAGAATTTCCGAGTAGTGCGCCGTCTCGCGATCGAGGCACAGCGTTTCCAGCTCGCGGTGCGCGGTGACCAGTAGCGTGCCGCCGGGCGTCTCGTACGCGCCGCGCGACTTGATGCCGACCAGGCGATTTTCGACTAGGTCGATGCGGCCGACGCCATGTTCCGCCGCAATCTCATTCAACTCTTCTAGCAGAGCCATCGCCGAACGCTTCTTGCCGTTCACCGAGACGGGCGTGCCGCCATCGAAGCCGATTTCGACGACCGCCGGTTTGTTGGGCGCTTTTTCCGGGGAGGCCACCCACTGCCACATTGCTTCATCGGGCTCGTTCGCGGGATCTTCGAGCACGCCGCCTTCGTGGCTCAAATGCCAGATGTTGCGGTCGCGCGAATAAATGTTGGCCTTGGTCTGCTCGACGGGCACTTTGTGCGCGTTCGCGTAAGCGATGGCGTCCTCGCGCGAGTTGATGGTCCACTCGCGCCAGGGCGAAATGATTTTTACTTTCGGGGCGATGGCCTTGTAGGCCAGCTCGAAGCGCACTTGATCGTTGCCCTTGCCCGTGCAGCCGTGCGCGACGGCATCCGCGCCGGTTTCAAGGGCGATTTCCGCCTGGCGCTTGGCGATCACGGGCCGGGCCATCGATGTGCCCAGCAGGTACTTATGCTCGTAGACCGCGCCCGCGCGCAGCGTGGGCCATACGTACTCGGTCAAAAATTCCTCGCGCAAATCCTCGATGGTGGCCGAAGAGGCTCCGGTCGCGAGGGCTTTCTTCTTCGCGGCTTTCAAATCTTCCTGCTGGCCGACGTCCCCGATCATGGCGATCACTTCGCAACCGCCGTAAGTTTCCTTCAGCCAGGGAATAATGATTGACGTATCGAGTCCGCCCGAATAGGCGAGAACCACTTTCTTTGGCACTGGTTGTCCTTTCAGCTTAGGAGCATTAACAGGATGGCTTTCTGAACGTGGAGGCGATTTTCCGCCTCGTCAAACACGATGGAACGCGGCGACTCCATGACCTCGTCGGTCACTTCGGAGCCGCGATGCGCGGGGAGACAGTGGAGAAACATGGCGTCGGGCGCGGCTTGGGACATCAGCCTGCTGTTGACCTGATAGGGCGCGAAAATAGCGGCGCGCGCATCGGCTTCGCTCTCCTGGCCCATGCTGGCCCAGACATCCGTGTAGATAGCTTGCGCGCCCGAGACGGCTTCCTCGGCGGCGTGAAACAATTCGATGCTGCCCTGTGTGGCGGCCGCATCGGCCCGCGCTGCACGGACGATTTTGGCGTCAGGCTCGTAGCCTTTGGGAGTCGCAATGCGCACATGCGCGCCGACTCGTGCACCGGCGACCATCAAGGAATGGCAGACGTTGTTGCCGTCGCCCACGTACGCGAGTTTTACGCCGCGAGCAGAGCCCAGTTTTTCCTCGATGGTAAAAAAATCGCACAGCGTCTGGCAGGGATGATAGGCATCCGAGAGCGCATTGATCACCGGCACGCTTGCATAGGCCGCAAGAATTTCAAGCGCCTGCTGCGAAAAAACGCGCGCGACAATTCCCTGCACCCAGCGGGAAAGGCATCTCCCAACGTCGGGAATGGATTCGCGATCGCCCAGATGTGCGTCCGCGTGATCGAGGTAAACGGGTGTGCCGCCCATGCTGGCGATGCCGACTTCAAACGTGACGCGCGTGCGCAGCGAGGGCTTCTCAAAAATCATGGCATAGGAGCGGCCGGCGAGGGCGGACTTATAGCGATCCGGATGCGCCTTAACGTCCGTGGCCAGGCGAAACAATTCCTGAACGTGGGCGGCGCTCCACTCCGCGCCGGTCAGAAGATCGGAAGCGAGATTCAGCGATTGGCTCACAGCCGGGGCCTGCGCATTCATGTTTACCTCGAGGCCGCAAGCGACTGAGCCGCGGCTGGGGCAGAAGGTACGGCCGCTGACGTGGCGGGCCGCTCGGTCCTGGCAAGGACCGATTCGATTTTCGAGAGACCTTCCTTCACCTGCTGCGCGGTCAAAATAAACGGCGGCAGGAGGCGCAGGATATGGTCGTGCGTGCAGTTGATCAGCAGGCCCTGTTTCAAGGCTTCGGCAACGTACGGAGCGCCGTCGACATCCAGATCGATGCCGATGATCAGGCCTTCGCCGCGAACTTCGCGGATGAAATCAAATTTCGCGGCCATCTTATTCAGGCCCGCTTTCAGTTCAGCGCCGCGTGCCCGGACATTGGCCAGCAACTTTTTCTTTTCAACGACATCCAGGAACGTCAAGCCCGTGGCGCAGGTCAGCGGCCCGCCGCCAAACGTGGAGCCGTGAAGGCCGGGCACAAAGGATGCGGCAAATTCCTCGCGCGCGAGGAACGCGCCGAGCGGCAATCCGCCAGCCAGCGGCTTTGCGACGATGACCATGTCCGGCAGCCCTTCCAGGCGCTGGTAGGCAAACGCCTTGCCCGTGCGCCCCAGGCCGCATTGAATTTCGTCGGCGATGAGCGCCGCGCCGTGCTGCGTGGCCAGCGCGCGGGCGCGCTTCCAGAATTCGTTTGTGATGGGGTAAATCCCGCCCTCGCCCTGAATCGGTTCGATGATGACGGCGCATACTCCATCGTTAAATTTGGATTCGAGGTCCGCAACATCGTTCATGCGGACAAAATCCACTCCCGGAACCAGCGGCTCGAACGGCTCCCGGTATTTCAACGGGTGCGTGATGGAAAGCGCGCCAAAGGTACGGCCATGAAAAGAGTGTTCCAGCGCAAGAAAACGTGTTTTTGTTGCGCCGCCGGGCTTCTTCTTTGCGGCGATGCGCGCCAGTTTCAGAGCCCCTTCCACGGCTTCGGAACCGCTGTTGGTGAAAAAGGCGCGGTCCATCCCGGACCACTTGGCAAGCTTCGCCGCGAGCGGTCCTTGAAACGGATTATGAAACAGATTGGAGACATGAACGGCGCGTCCGGCCTCCCGCCGAATCGTTTTCACGAGATCCGGATAGGAATACCCAAGCGCGTTCACCGCGATGCCGCCCAGAAAATCGAGATACTTCTTTCCGTTTTGATCGAACACATAGCAGCCCCGCCCATGCGTAAAAATCATGTCGGAGCGCTTGTAGGTGTTCATCAAGTGCCGCGAAGCGTCGTTCAGAATGGACTTCGACGCGGCGGAAGCCGGCTTGGCCTTCTTCGCCGATTTCTTGGAGTGAGTTTTCACTGGGCCGCCCCAGCGTTGCTTACGGGGAACTCCGAGGTGACGCGTGTTCCCGGAAAGCGCGCGCCGTTCGCCGCGGCCAGCAATCCCTTGGGCACGGAGCCGCCCACGATTCGCACTTCCGCGACGCCCGCGGAAAGCGCGCGCTTGCACGCTTCCAGCTTCAGGATCATTCCGCCCGAAACCTTATTCTGGCGGATCATGTCCTCGGCATCGCCCGTCGAGACGACCTTCACCACTTTCGAGCCGTCCAGGACTCCAGCCACATCCGTCAGATAAATCAAACGGTCGGCATGAATGTATTCCGCGCAGGCAGCGGCCATGTGATCGGCGTTGATGTTGTAGAGCTCGCCGTCTGCGCCCAGGCCCATGCAGGAAGCCACCGGGACGATTCCCGCCTTCCAAAACGATTCCAGAAAATCCAGATTCACTCCGGTCAGGTAGCCAACGAAACCGAGTCCGCCGACAATTTCGTCGTGCATCATGGGCTCGGCCAGGAAGCAGCTGGCATCGGACGCGCACAGGCCGACGGCAGGCTGTCCGGCCGCGGAAATTGCGCCGGCCAGGCGCTTGTTGAGCAGGCCGCCGAGAACCATTATGGCAACGTCGCGCGTGGCACGATCCGTTACGCGCAGTCCGTTGATAAACTTGCTTTCAATTCCCATTTGCTTAAGTGTGGCGGTGAAAATCTTGCCGCCGCCGTGCACCACCAGTATTTCGTTGCCCTGGTGGGCAAGCTGTGAAACCTGACGCGCCAGCGTTTCCATCGCCGCCGCATCATCGAGTAACGCTCCCGCAACTTTAACGACTAATCTCATCGGAGTCCTGTAGCCTCCTCGAATCCCATCATCAAATTCATGTTTTGCACAGCCTGGCCAGCGGCGCCTTTGCCCAGATTGTCGAGACAACTTACAACCGCGAGGCGCCGCCCCGCGGGATCGAGCGCAAAACCGATATCGCAAAAATTTGTGTGCGCCACATGCTGCAACTCCGGCAGCTTCCCGGCCGGCCAGATGCGCATCATGGGGCGGTCCGCATAATATGCGCGGTACAGCGATTCCACTTCCTCGGCCGTATGCGGCTCGGCAAACCACACATAAAGAGTGGAGAGAATGCCGCGCGCCACCGGCAAAAGATGCGTCGTGAAAACGATGTCTTCGCCCGCGATGCCCGTATGGTCAGTCACTTCCGGCGTGTGCCGGTGCGAGAACAGACCGTAGGCTCGCAGGTTTTCGTCCACTTCCACAAAGTGCAGTTCCTTCTTGGGTTCCTTGCCCGCGCCTGTCGCGCCGGATTTGCAATCGGCAACGATGCCGCGCCCGCTGGCGATCCAGCCTGATTCCACCAGCGGCCGTAGCCCGAGAATCACGCTGGTCGGATAGCAACCGGGATTGGCCACAAGCCGCGCTTTCGGCAACCGATCGGCATACAGCTCCGGCAAACCGTACACGGCCTCTTCCGCCAAATTTTTCGGCGGGGCCGGCAATTTGTACCAATGCACAAACGTTTCCGGGTTGCGAAATCGAAACGCTCCGCTCAGGTCCACCACGCGCAAGCCCGCGTTCAACAGTTGCGGAACAGTTTCCAGCGAAGCTTCATGAGGCGTCGCCAGGAACACCGTGCTCGCGCCGCTCGCGGCAATGGCATCGACCGAAAACGTCTTGCAAGGCGCTTCGCCCCAGCCGCGCAGATGCGGAAAAATTTCGGTGAGGCATTTCACGTGCGCCGAACTCTCCCGCAAATAGAACGTCGGCTTTTGAATTTTGGGGTGCCGGAGGAGAAGCTGGGCCAGCTCGAAGCCTGCATAGCCCGTTGCTCCGACTACGGCGACCCTTTGAAGGTCGCTCATCGGAGCAGGTCCTCCATGCGTTTTTGTACGGCGGCGCGCGCCTGGCGCGACGGCGTGATGACCAGAACGGTGTCGTCACCGGCAATCGTGCCGGCAACTTCCTTGAATTTTTCGGCGTCCAGCGCGGCGGCTAGCGGCTGCGCTCCCGAGGGCGGCGTCTTCAGTACCAGTAAATTGTAGGCGGGGCGCAGGTCCACCAGAAACTCGCGCAGCGCCCGGCCAAGCGGCGGCATGGGCGCGGCGGCTTCGTCGCCATTCGTCAGCGGCTTGTAGCCCGCGGCGGTCTTCACCAGCTTCAGCTCGGACATGTCTCGCGAAAGGGTCCCCTGAGTCACGCGGACCTTCATGTGCGACAGCCTGCGCCGCAGCTCGTCCTGGCTCGAGATGGGTTCGCTCGACACCAGTTTCAGGATCTGTCCTTGCCGGAATTTCTTGTGTACGTTCAGCGCCATGGTCAACTTAACTTTATGCACCCACTTGCATAATTATGCGCGTGCCTTCCGAGCGCTGTCAATTCTTTTTTGGAACATTTTGAAACATTTTCCGTTCGAACACAATCGACCGCATGGTTGTGGCGCGGGCTTCAGCCTGCGGTTTTTTGTACTGTATTGTTTTTACTGTAAATGAGCCAAACCCGCGCAGGCTGAAGCTCGCGCCACTTCAATTCCGAATGGCAAGTTGAGCCGTGGCGAACCTGAGTGTTATTCTGCAAACCATGAGCGATGTTCCCACGAGCGACACTCTGGAATCGGCCGGCGCATCGCCGGAAGCTCGTCACCAGACGCTTCTGGAAGTGGCCGAGGCCATCGCACAGCACCGCGACCTTGGCGAGCTGTTTCACGACCTGGCCGAGCGGCTGCATCGCGTCGTGAAATTCGAGTACTTGAACCTGATCCTGCACGATCCCGCGCGCAACGTCATGCGTTTGCACATCCTGGAATCCGAAAAATTCAAAAAACAAGTTCCTGGAACGGAATTTCAAATCGGGCAAACGCCGTCGGGTTGGGTCTGGGAGACGCAGCAGCCATTTATCCTGGACGATATTGAGAAGGAAACGCAGTATCCCGCGCTGCTGCAAACTCTGCGTGAAAATGGAGTGAAGTCGCTTTGCGTGCTGGCCCTGACCACCGCGCAACGGCGGCTGGGCGTGATGAGTTTTGGACGCAGCGCGCCGCACACTCATTCCCAGGCCGAAGTGGCATTCCTGCAGCAAGTGGCGCGGCAAGTGGCCGTGGCAGTGGACAATGCGCTGAATTTCGAGCGCGCGCAGGCCTACCAGCGCCAGCTGGCGCAGGAGCGCGACCGACTGCGCGTGCTGCTGGAAGTAAACAACGCCGTGGTGTCCAAGCTGGATCTTCACGCACTCTTGAACGCTATTTCTGCGTCGCTTCGCCGCGTGATTCATCACGAATACACCAGCCTCGCGCTATATGACCCCGTGAAAAATGAAATGCGCGTGCTGGCGCTCGATTTCCCTCAGGGGAAAGGATTGATGCGCGAGGATCAGATTGTGACCCTGGACGGCTCCATGACTGGGAAAGCGTTTCGCACGCGCCAGCCGGTCGTTCTGGACCGCACTGCCATGGATGAATTCGATTCGCCCAGTTCGCGCCTGATGCGCGCCGAAGGCGTTCGATCCATGGTGTGCATGCCTCTCATCACGCACGATCGCGCGCTGGGCACCCTCAGCCTGGCCAGCCTGCGCGACGGCGCGTTTCAACAGGGCGACGTCGATTTGCTGGTGCAAGTGGCGGGGCAAGTGGCCATCGCCGTGGAAAACGCGCTGGCTTTTCAGGAAATCGCCGAACTCAAGAATAAGTTGGCGCAGGAAAAACTTTACCTCGAGGACGAAATTCGCTCGGAAATGAATTTTGAGGAGATCGTCGGGGAAGGCCCTTCTTTGCGCGCCGTGCTGAAGCAAGTGGAAACCGTGGCTCCCACGGATTCAACCGTGCTCATCACGGGAGAAACCGGCACGGGAAAAGAACTGATTGCGCGGGCCATTCATAATTTAAGCCCTCGCCGGGAACGCACCTTTGTCAAAGTGAATTGCGCCGCGATTCCCGCGGGATTGCTCGAATCGGAATTGTTTGGGCACGAGCGCGGCGCATTTACCGGGGCTATCGCGCAGCGCATCGGCCGCTTCGAGCTTGCAAACGGCGGCACCATTTTCCTGGACGAAGTCGGCGATATTCCGCTGGAACTGCAACCGAAACTTCTGCGTGTCCTTCAGGAACAGGAGTTCGAACGACTAGGCGGCACGCAGACGATTCGCGTGAACGTGCGTCTGGTGGCTGCAACGAATCGTAATCTGGAAGAAATGGTCGCCGCGCGCGAGTTCCGCAGTGACCTTTATTACCGCTTGCGCGTGTTTCCGCTCCACATGCCGCCCTTGCGGGAAAGAAAAGAAGACATTCCGGCGCTGGTGCGTTACTTTGTGGAAAAATATGCGCGGCGCATGAATCGCGTGGTGGACACCATACCCGCGGAAACTCTGGACCTGCTAGTGCGCTATCCATGGCCTGGAAATATTCGCGAACTGGAAAACCTGATCGAGCGCGCGGTGATCGTTTCGCCGGGCCCCGTGCTTCGCGTTCCTCTTGGCGAGCTTAAATCCACATCGGAACCGGTCGGAGAGAGCCTCACTTTGCATGCAGCCGAGCGCGATCACATCCTCAAAGCCCTGGAAGCCACCAATTGGGTGCTTGCCGGCCCTCGTGGCGCTGCCGCAAGGCTGGGAATGAAGAGAACCACGCTGCAATCCAAGATGCGCAAGCTTGGCGTCGTGAAAACACGGCAGGGACAGTAAGACAAAGTGACGTTATTTGGGCACATGCCCATATATCGGCACATTTGATTCGGCACTTCCCCCATTCCTTCCTCATCCAAATCAACCATATATTCGTATACTATTGTATTTATGCCATTTATTTGCAGTGTTCTTATTTCGGCACTATGGCCAGAGACCTGCATACATTAACAGGAACTGCGAATCAGCAGCTTCGGATAAAGGCAGGATTAGTGCTCAAAATTACGGTGAAACAGGTGGATTCCGGCGAAATTTGGGAGCTTGAAGGGAAACTCTCTGGGGAATGGGTTGCCGAGCTTGAGCGCTGCTGGAAGGAGCGAGTATCTCCTGCCAGCGTTCCCTTGCAGATTCAACTGAAAGCGGTGAGCTACATCGATGCCGCGGGGAAAGAACTACTTGCTCGGATGCATGGCCGCGAAGTCGCGATTGTTGGGTGCGGGTGCATGACCAAGGCAGTGGTGGAGGAAATCACTAGGCCAGCGATTGCCAATTGAGTTCGCGAATCGCTCTCTCGCATTTGTGGAGTTTGTTTGGATTTTTCGTGGTTGGAAGAGCACTACCGTAAAGATCGGCGTCTAACTTCATAGCCAGTTACTTCTTATTTGCAGTGGACGTATAGCAGGAAGAAACGAAAAGCAATCATACGCTTCATGGATTCCGCACAGGGAGAAACAATCATGAATCTGGAACGCAATCATCCAAGCGGGGAACAGATCGCGGAAGTGAACATGGAAGAGCAAAGCGAGGATCAGCTGATCGAACGCGGCCTGAACGGCGACGCGCGCGCGCTGGATGCGCTGTTCGCGCGCAATACACGCTCCCTTTACCAAGCCGCGTTTCGCGTGCTGGGCAATCCAGAGGACGCCGAAGAGGCCCTGCAAGAGGGGCTGCTTTCGGCCTATCGCAATCTTCCGCGCTTCGAGCGCCGCTCGCAATTTTCCACCTGGCTGACGCGCATCGTGATCAACGCAGCTTTGATGCGCCGGCGCAGCAAGCGCTCCAGGCCCGCTGTGTCGCTGGATGATTTTGTGGCCGAGGGAGAGCTTCCGCTGGCCGAGCGTTTTGCAGATGAGGGCCCGAACCCCGAGCAGCTTTACGCGGGCACGGAACTCGGCGATCGCATGACGAAAAAGCTTGCCGAAATTTCTCCGCTGCTGCGCACGGCATTTTGGCTGCGGGAAATTGAAGGGCTGTCCGCGGAGGAAGCGGCGAATGTGCTGGGCGTTTCGCGCAACACGCTTAAGGCGCGCTTGTGGCGCGCGCGGCAGGAACTCGCTGCGCGGCTGGGGCTATCGCTCGATGGAAATTTTGCGCCCGCTACGTAACGATCGTATAAATCTCCGATTTTCTCGGTGTTCTCGCATTTCTCTGTGGACTCTGTGTTGAGCTTTTAGGGCCGAGATTCTAAGTCAACTGCTTTAACACAGAGGACACAGAGAAAAGCGGAGACAAGCCCATTCGGTGACGAAAGCTCCGCTTCGCGAGTGCGTTTTATTTCGGGCTCACACCTTTTGAAGCGTTTCCAAAACTTCTCCAGTGGCTTTTTCGACGTCGGCATGCAGGCTGTTGCCGTGCGCGTCCATGGTGACAATGGCGGCAAAATTTTTCACACGCAGGCGCCACATGGCTTCGGGGACGCCAAACTCCAATAGCTCCACTCCCAAAACTTTTTCCACGGTGCGCGCGTAATACTGCGCCGCTCCTCCGATGGCGTTCAAATACACGGCGCCATAGTCTTTCAGCGCCGCTAATGTCTTGGCGCCCATGCCGCCCTTGCCGATTACGGCGCGCACGCCGTATTTCTTGATGACGTCGGCCTGGTAAGGCTCCTCGCGCATGCTGGTGGTGGGGCCGGCGGCTTTGACCTTCCACTCGTCGCCCTGCTTGAGCATCACCGGGCCGCAGTGATAGAGCACGCTGCCGTTCAAGTCGATCGGCGGAGGATTTTTCATGAGGTAGGCGTGCACGTTGTCGCGGCCGGTGTTCATTTCGCCGTTGATGAGCACCACGTCGCCCACTTTCAGCGCCCGTACCTGGGCTTCGGTCAGCGGCGCGGTCAGCACCACTTCGCGGCCGGTCAATTTGAAGCCCGAATCGTGGGCCATGCGCTCCACGGGGCGCGAAGGATCGCGATACAGCCATTTGGTGATCGCGCCGGTTGCAGCGTCCAGACGCACGCCCAGGCGGCGAAACGCCCAGCAGTCATACGCGACGGAAACGAAGAAGCTGGCGGGCAGGCGATTCGCGGCCATGATTTTGCATCCGATCAGCGACGCCTTGCCGCCGAAGCCCATTGCGCCGATGCCCAGCTTATTGGCCTCTTCCATGATTTCCGCTTCGAGCTTGGCAAGCGTGGGGTTGGGATTCACATCGTCAAGCGTGCGGAACAATTGTTCCTTGGCCAGATCGTAGCCGTGCGCGCGGTCGCTGCCGATGCAGACGCCCAGTGCGCCCGGCGCGCAGCCTTGCCCTTGCGCCTGCCAAACGGCATGGAGAAGGCATTTGCGCACGCCTTCGAGGTTGCGGTCAGCGCGGCCCATGTGATCGAGCGTGCAGGGCAAGGAATACTGGATGTTTTTGTTTTCGCAGCCGCCGCCCTTGAGGATCAACTTGATCTCAATTTCATTTTCTTCCCATTGCTCGAAGTGAATCACCGGCGTTTCTTCGCCCAGGTTGTTGCCGCTGTTTTTCCCGGTCAGCGAGTCGACGGAGTTGGGGCGCAGCTTGCCCAGCCGCGTGGCTTCCACCACGGCCTCCAGAATTGCCTTCTTGATGACAATCTGATTCACGCCCACGGGCGTGTGAATGTAGAACGTGGGCATGCCGGTGTCCTGGCAAATGGGGCCGGTGTCGTCCACGGCCATGTCGATGTTGGACAAAATAATGCCCAGCGCATGCGAAGATTGCGTGTGCGGCGTTTCTTCCTTGGCCGCGATGGACATTGCGGCGCGCACATCGGGCGGAAGATTGGTGGACGTCTGCGTAATCAGTTCAAGCAAGCTGCCGGCTAGGAATTCCATTTCACTACCTCCATGAACCTGTCATTTTACACTTCTTCGTGGGGAATCAAGTGAAAGATCGTTGAGGCTTGAAATTGAAGGAGGAAGCAAAGCCAAGGACCGAAAAGCCCCACGCTTCAAAACCGGAAGCGTGGGCCACCCGGAAATTCAAAGGCTGGCGCACCCGGGGTAGAACACCACGTGTGGTTCTGTATTCACCCTTTTTCGTCGGGTTGAAAGCACGAGCACACGTTAATTACCGCCCGACCATTCGCTTGAGACCGCTCCAAATTCCCGAGGGCTTTTGGGACCGGCCTTCATCTAATCCAGAGAGAAAAGCGGCTAGCTTGGCGTTCCCCGCATCGGAAGGCATTCCGTCCCGGATTGCTTCGGCTACGATCCTTTCAGCACGCTGGCGCGAATCCTTGGCCAACGGCTCACCGCTATACCTACAGATGGCCGCGTAGTTCACTATCGTCTGCAAGTCCTCAGATAGAACCGCACGCACAGTAAAGTCCTCGGCATCACACCCAGGTGGAATCCCGGTTCGAACCTTCTCTAATAATGCGCCTACATCCGATATCGCTCGATATCGCTCGTACGAATCGCGCAGAGAAGTCTCATTCGTAGTTGCGATGATTTCCCGTTCCGTAGCGTCGGCGGCGGTCTTGATTACCTTCATCTCTGGGGCGAAATAGTCGCCAAGCACGGTACACCTTTCCGAGAGATCGAGTGCTTTCTTCAGGAACTCTGACGCCTCTTTGACCGTCCATCCGCCCGACAAAGAAAGCCCTCGACGAACAAATGGCCCGTAGCCCTGCATAAAATCCAAAATCTGCCTAAGGTCAGCGATCCGAGCGTCTGTGACCTGACGGGAAGAAACGATGCGGACTATTGCAGGGAAAAGGGGATTATTCTCCTGACGCTGTAATTGTCGCTCGAACGGGCCCGGCGACTCAGCCCACTGGAACGCATCTGCAACCTGGATTGGCGTCTTCATTTCGGGCCCAAAAATCTCTTCCGCCCAGACTCGTCCCGTGCCGAGACGCTCAGCGAGTGGCATTAGCAGCTCAGCCTTTCGTTCCTCTGGCCACTCGGGCGGGTACATCACGGACACTGCTAAATCTATGTGAAACTTAGCCCAAGGATCATCAATCGGATGCCACCGAGTAGAGTCTGGCTCGTGTATTGCGATGCCCGCCCTAAACGCCTCGAAAAGCGCATGCAGCCGAGATTCCAATTTTGGATCAAAGCTTAATAGCAACAGAGCGTGGGTTCGGATTTTTTCGGAAATAGCGAGGCCACAGATGCCCTTGGCCATATCTACGAACACGAATAGTTGATAGACTTGAACTGCCAGGTCCACATCGGTCTCAAAATCTGCTGGGATTTTCATTGCTTTGGGATGCCACTCTTCGACCGGGTTGAAGGGAGGTCTCCGAGAGACTAGCCGGCGAAGAAGGCAATAAGCCGCCAACTGCGGATCAAAAGGGCGCTGAGCAGGAGTGGCCCCTGCTTCTGAAGCGCCAACGATTTGCTTTCCACACTTCGAGCAGAACTTGGCTTCTTCCGGGTTCTTTGACCCACAAAATGTGCAATACATGGATGCCTCTACTGGCAAGGTAATATACAACAACATTCCCGGTCAGGTGACTGATGGTTGCTACAATGACAACAGCCGCACCGAACCGGGAGGACAGGGCGGGTGGCCCGCCCTTTCGCTATTCACGGAATCGTCTGTACTCCACACCTTTTAATACTAATCTCGCACGTCTGCTCACGGTTAAGATTCCGAACTTTGGGTGGGCGGGTGGCCCGCCCTTTCGCGATCCAAGGAATCGTCTGTACTCCACACTTTTTAATACTAATCTCGCACGTCTGCTCACGGCTAAGATTTTGAACTTTGGGTGCCCCGTCCTTGACGCTCTTCAAGGGCGGGGCTTTTGCTTCGACTTGCCACGCGTAGAGGGACAGACGAAAGAGCCCCGCCCTACAAAACTCGTAGAACGGGGCACCTTAAATTCTAATTCAAAGGCCGGGCCACCCGCCCTTCATAGTTGAGGCAGTGGTCGGTCAGTTCTATCGGTCATTCTGGATGGTTACCCTTACCGGTTCTGTAAGGATTTCCAGGGGCGATATCGTCATGTAAGCGACGCCATCCGATCGTCATTGCGCATCGCGAGATTTGCCTTTTGCTATTTCCCGATTTCTACAGCCTGAAACGTGCTGAGATCCGGCTTCAGCCTGGGATTTGGATTCTTAGCCGTGGGCGGTACAGGGTCATTTTTCTCTGTGCCGATGGTGAAGATGTGGTGGGTTTTCGAATCTAGCGCAACAGTCCGAGCGCCGTAGATGGTCTTGACGGTCGCAACCAAACTGATCTTGTCCGGTGAATCCGCATGGAAAATGTAAGTTGCTCCGCTTTTGCCGTCTCCGCTGTCACGGCAAGTCGCATACACATTGCCCGTGTCCGGATCGAAAACGTCCCCGTCTACCCCAATGGCTATGGGGGCCGATGCTACAACTTTGCCGCTGTCTGCGTTCATGACAAGCATCACGCCCGGAGCGGCGGGTCCCTTGCCACGACAGCCGACGTACAGGCGACGATTCGCTTTGTCCATCGTCATAGCAACCGGCGCATCGCATCCGGGAGTGGGCCATTTGTTCTTGATAGTGAGTTTCATAGCGTCGTACTCGATCACTTGCCCCTTATCCTCGTAATCCTGGAAGATGCTGCCCTTGCCATCGGCAGCTGCCGCCTCCGGGTTAGCGTTGAAAGCCATGCTCCCTACAACTTTCGCTGTAGCTGCGTCCACCACGGTCAGGTTCATTCCGTCCCCGTTATTGACGTACACGCGCTTGGTGAACGGATCGTAGATGAGCGAATCAGTATCGATGCTGTTCGATTTCATGGACGAGGTTAGCTTCAACGTCTTCAAATCGAAAACGTAGATGGTGCCTTCTTGCTCGGTCTTATTGCCGGTCACAAATCCACGATTGAATTCGGACGCCACCGCCACGCCATGCAGCCCGTTCATGCCCTGGATGTCCCCGACCATCTTGCCCGAATCCGCATCGAGGACCATGATGTGTGTGCCGCGAGGTATGTAAACACGGCGGGCAGCCGAATCCACCGTCACATAGTCCCAGCCCCCTTCGCCTCCGAGGGGTATGGTTCGGATCACTCGAAAGCCGGAATTCTGCGGGGCGGCCAGAAATACACGAGGGGAGAGCAGTACACAACAAATCGCGAGAACTGTTATCCAACACCAAACTCTGAGGAATCGACTGAGTGACATTTGTGCCTCCATTTAACTTAAAGTCTTAAGCGGGTAAACCGGATCAAGTATGATCAGGACATGCATGGCTACCTAACTCCGATGAGAGCACAGCAAGCTGAAAATAACCTGAAATAGCCTGTTTATAATTCGGAAAGGGAATGTTTGTATAAAGGGTATTGCCGCGCACGATACGATTCGTGCGATAAGGATACTCCCACGTCCCCAGAACTCTGCTCGGAAACCGACTTCCAGATGACCGTAAGACGGCATGTCAATTATATGCCCTCTATTTGTCCCAAACCCATGTTGAATCTTTCCAGCCTTCCAGGCTGTAATCCGACATGCACTGGTCGGTGAGGGACAACTCGCGTGGAGGATTCCGAGTCACGGAGATAATTGCGGCGTTGAAAAAACAGATCGCTCACCGCCGTCCCCAAAATTCGGGGCCGGGTTCGGGATGACATTAATGGTGACTGGAGCGTAATCGTTGTATTATGCGATGAGACGAATCTGCAAAATACGGATGGCTGACTACCAGCGCCGTACGCATTGGTTGTCATCCCGAACCCGGTCGCCTGGGTTTGGCGAACGGGTGAGGGATCTGCTGTTTGACTCCGGAATCGCAAAATGAGCCACACGTATTGGATTTACATTCTAGCCAGCCGGTCCCGAAACATGTACGCCGGCGTAACCAACGACCTCCGGCGCCGGATGATAGAACACCGGCAGGGACTCGTCCTTGGTTTTACCTCCCGATACAAAATCTTCCGGCTTGTTCATTGCGAACAGTTTGCGGACATTCGTGACGCGATCGCGCGTGAAAAAGAGATCAAGGGGTGGCGCAGAGAAAAGAAAATCTGGCTGATTGAAGGGAAAAATCCTACCTGGCAGGACCTTGCGGAGAGTTTTGCGCCAACCGAACAGCAGATCCCTCACCCGTTCGCCAAACCCGGGCGACCGGGTTCGGGATGACAACTCGGGTGGTGATGAGTGTGGCTGAATTTGCAGTGCGCTCCAGAACATTGCCGGAGATTCCGGCAATTCACTGTCCTTGTTTCAGCAGACGGGAACAGAGGTCAACTGGCTGTCCTACTTCTCCCAAACCCATGTTGAATCTTTCCAGCCTTCCAGGCTGTAATCCGACATGCACTGGTCGGTGAGGGCGATGCACTGGTCTAGGATTCCGCTTTTTTGCGCGCCGGTTAGGATGTCCAGGCGAATTTGCTCGTGGTTTCCGGAATAATTGATTTCGTATAGTTCGTGGCGGGCGCCGAATTCGGTGCCGATGGCGTCCCAGATTAGTTTGAAAAGCTTGATGCGTTCGGCGGCGCTGGCGGATGCGCCGCGATAATATTTTTCGAGCAGCGGCGCGAGATCGGGATTCAGAAAATCCTTGTAGCTGGAGGGAGACATGAGCAGGCTGCCGCCCAGAAATTTCTCGAAGATGTGGCGAACGGCGGGCCAGCACTGCGTGCAGAACAGGCGCATGGTGTAGGCGTATTCCTGCCTGGGCACCACCGTGCCGCCCGGCGCGCTTTCCGGATCGTGGCACATGGCCGCGGTCATTCCCCAGAGCAGATTTCTCCAGCCGATAATTTCGCCGAGCGCGGCCTGCACGCCGCGAAAGGCGTCCGTGCCGTTGGTCTCGATGCCCTTGGCAAAGAGGCCCACCATCAGGTCCAGCTTCACGGCGAGCCGCGACGTGGCTTGAAAGGTGTAGCGATTGACGAAGCGGGAATGCCCGTAAAAACTGTTGGCGCGTTGGGGATCGCGGTAGACCAGAACGTTTTCCCAGGGAATAAAAGCGTTTTCAAAAATGAGCACGGCGTCGTTCTCATCGAAGCGGCTGGAGAGCGGGTAGTCGAAGGGGCTGTGGGCATTCTGTTCGTAGGAGGCGCGGCAAATGAGCTTCACGCCGGGCGTATCCATCGGCGCGATGAACACCACGGCGAAGTCGCGTGCCTTTTCCTTGTCCAGGGTGGTGGCATTGGTTTGCGCCACGAACGTGGCATGGGTCATGGCCGAGCCTGTGCCCAGCATTTTTGCTCCGCTGACCACCATGCCGTCGTCTCTCTCTTTCACGACGTGCACGAAGACGTCGCCGACTTCGTGTACTGGGCGGCCGCGATCGATGGGCGGATTGATGAGGCAGTGATTGAGGAAAAGGCATTGCGAGGAATAGCGCGCATACCACTTGCGCGCGCTCTCGTCGAATGGCGCGTAAAACTCCGGCTCTGATGCGAGGCTGCCCATGAGCGCCGCCTTGTAATCCGGCGTGCGGCCCATGTAGCCATAGCTCATGCGCGACCAGGCCACGATGGCATCGCGCGCTTCGCACAACTCTTGCACGGAATAGCAGGGCTTGAAAAATTTGTGCGTGCGCACGCCGGAGCGGTCCAGCGCCGTCAAAGTGTCGCGCGTCTTGAGATCGTGCAGCGCATCGTACAGCCGCGCGATGGACCGGCAGGAATTGCGGAAGGCGGGATGCCGCGTGACGTCCGCAACGCGCTCACCATAGATGTAAACCTCGCGCGCGTCGCGCAAACTAGCGAGATAGCGCGCGCCGTCCAGCATGGTATCCGCCGATTGCCCTGATGTTAGTGGGTCGCCGCTTGCGGGGGTGTTGGCCAAGGCGCGTTTCCTCCTCGTCGTGTGAGCGCCATTTCCCGGAAAGCGAAAGAGGGCTGAAACAGGTTTTACTACGATCGAGCAAGAAATGGAATGAGGCGATAAGCAAACAGAGGCGGGCCATATGTGGCTGTGGTCCGCCGCGGCGGACTGCGGAATTTAGCCCTTGCATGGACTAAACCCCACAGGCTGAAGCCTATGCCACGGGGGCGGTGTATACTACGCGCCAATTCAAGATCGGGAGAATCTGAATCATGCACAAAACCTGCGGAACTACACTTTATGCGGCTCTGCTTGCCGCAATACTCTTGGCCTCTCCAGCGCATATCCGCGCGAACACAGTCAATCATCAGGCGGATGTGATTCAGACATCGCGAGGGGAACTGCGCATCACTCCTATTTATCACGGCAGCGTGATGCTTGAATTCGGCGGGAAAGTGATTCACGTTGATCCCTGGAGCCAGGGAGATTTCACGGGATTTCCGCCGGCCGATTTGATTGTGATTACGCACACGCACCAGGACCATCTGGATCGCACCATGGTCAACAAACTGCACAAGCCGGAGACAATTATCGTTGGGCCGCCGGCTGTGATCGACACGCTGAATTGCGCCCCGGCCTGCGGCATTGCCGAGGCCATCAGCGATTCAGAACACAGGACAGTAATGGGCATCGAATTCGAGGGCGTACCCATGTACAACATAGTGTTTGGATCGGGACCGGGAAAACCGTATCACCACAAGGGAATTGGCAGCGGCTACGTTTTGAACTTTGGCGACACGCGCGTCTATTTTTCGGGCGACACGGAATGCACCCCGGAAATGAAGGCGCTGAAAAATATCAGCGTGGCGTTTCTGGCCATGAATCCTCCGCGAACGGAAACCACGCAGGAGGCCGCGGCATGCGTGAAAGCGTTCAAGCCCAAAATTGTGTATCCCTATCATTACCGCGGATCGAAGCTCAAGGAATTTTCCGGCGCGCTCAAGGATACGCCGGGAGTGGAAGTGCGGATTCGCAAGCTGGAGGGCGAGGAGTAGGGCCCGGAAATTATACGAGTCGGTAATATGTTTCATTGTTTGGGTAGGTCTTTACGAAAAGCAGACAGGCTGAAGCCTGTCCTACTTAGTTCGCGGCGTTGGGGTTTGTGCTTTTCCTCAGATCGCTCGGCGCGGGAAGTTGAGCGGCATCCCAACCGCCACCTAGTGCCTTGATCAGCCCGACGGCTGCCACCATTTGCTGCATGCGAAAGTTCACCGCCGTTTGCTGGTCGTTCAGAACAACCGTTTCGGCCGAGATTACGTTCAGGTAGGGATCGAGTCCGGTCTTGTACCGCACGGTGGCTTCCTGGAGGCTTCTGGTGGCTGCTTCTACGGCGCCGTCTTGTTGTTCGATATCCTGCGACAAGATTCGCAACGACGCCAGATTGTCCTCAACTTGCTGAAACGCCGTTAGAACGGTTTGCCGGTAGTTCGCCACGGTTTGGTCGTATGTCGCGACGTACTGCTGAACGGTGGCCTTGCGCAAGCCCGCATCAAAAATCGTTTCGGCAAGACTTGGGCCCACGGACCAAAATCGGCTCGGCCACGTAAACCAATCCGAGATGGAAGAGCTGCCCAACCCGCCGGTCGCGCTCAATGTGACATTTGGATAGTAGGCCGCTTTCGCTACCCCAATCTGGGCATTGGCCTGACCTACAAGGCGCTCCGCAGCCGCAATGTCCGGACGCCTTTCGAGGAGCTCGGACGGAATCCCAACAGGGATTGCCGGAGGACCTGCCGCCAAAGCGCTGGCGCGAAGGGAGAATGTGGATGGCGATTGCCCAATGAGCACTGCGATGGCATGTTCATACTGGGCGCGCAGGATTCCCAGGTTAGTGTCCTGCGCCTGTGCCGCTTTTAACTGGGCCTCGGCTTGCGCTACCGCTTCCTCATTGCCGAGGCCGGCCTTGTACTGGCTCGTCGTGAGATCCAGCGCGTCCCGATAGGCGACGACCGTGGAATCGAGCACCTCCTTCAGGGAGTCCTGCGCGCGAAGCTCATAGTAATCGACGGCAAGTTCGGCCTGGTCGGTCAGGCGAACATTCTCAAGATCGGCGGCGCTGGCCTGCGCACCGTAAACATTGGCCCTCACGGTGTTCCGGACGCGTCCCCAAAAATCGGGTTCCCAGGTGGCATCGAAAGGCAGCGAATAGTCCGTGAACGATTTGACGGTAACGCCAGAAGTGCTTCCCGTTTGCAGGCCGCCGTACTGGCCCGGATTCGGGCGTGAATTGACAATGCTGGGATTGGCGGTCACAGTAGGGAAATATTGCGAGCGAGCTTCACGCACCAGAGCGCGCGCTGCAACGAAGCTGGCGACGGCCGCTGCGATTTCCTGGTTGGAGGAACTCGCTTTCTCTTCCAGCTCATTCAACTGTGGATCGTGGAATGTTTCCCACCACTTTCCCCGGCCTGTGCCGTCTTTTGGCTGGGCCGCCCGAAAAGCATCCGACCCGTTTGCGCCACCTTCCGGAAGTTCCTTGTAGGCTGCTGGCGGGCTTTGCACCGTTGGCCGTGCATACTTAGGGCCAACGCTGCAACCCATGACCAGCAGGAGAATCGTTGCAAGAGCGGTCGGCAAAACGGTTCTACTCATTTTTTCGCACATGGCGGATACTCCGTCGCGGTCCTGCCCCATCTCATTCGCCGATATACACGTCGACCAGTTCACCCGGATAGAGATTTACATTCGCGGGCTTCTCTATCTTGAAAATCACAGGTAGAACCCGAACATCGACTCGCTCCTGGCGTTGATCGGAGAGCTCGATTTTCGGGGAGACAAACGGCTGCACCCGGACAAACTCCAACGGAATCTTGACATTCGAACCACGGATGGTCATTTCCGCCTTCATTTTGGAGCCTGCGGGCAAGCGCGGCACCAGGATTTCGTCCACGTAGCAGCGAACGTGAAGAAAAGCTGGAGAACTCCCCAATATGATGACGGGATCCTGGCCCTGCGTGTATGCATCATAAGATCCTTGTGGGGATGCATAGTTCCCGACTATCGTGTTGATGGAGAGCACAACGCCATCCCGTGGGGCTCGCAGGGTATACTTGCCGAGTAGAGCGCTCGAGGACACGTAGGCCTGCTCCAGTGCGTGCTCCGTCCGATCCTGATTTCGAATGTCGTAAATCCAAGCTCCCGCCTTCGTCAACTCGTACTGTTTTTGGGCAACTTCGAGATTCGTTTTCGCCACGGCCGCCGCATTGATGGCATTGTCCAATGCATCCTTGCTCACCGTCCTTGGATCCATCTCGTAAGCTGCTTGCGTTTTCTGCAGAGTATCCTGTGCGGTTTTCAAGTTGGCCTCGGCGGAAACTACTTGCGCGATGTTGACATCGAGGGTTTCTTTTCTCGGCTCCGCTTTCAGCTCTTCCAAAATCGCCTGCGCAGCTTGTGCCTGTGAACCTAGCTGCTGTGCGGTCGCTCTTTGGATCGAATCGTCCAGCCGAAGCAAGGGCTGCCCCGCTTTGACTTGCTGGCCCTCGGAAACAAGTATTTCTTTGACCGTGCCCCCAATTTCCGGGTAAATGTTGATGTTCTCTCCACTAGCCTGTGCGCTCTCGACGATGCCTTCCGAGTAGATAGCCCTGGTGTAGGGGTTCTCCGCTGGGTTGAAGGCGGGAGGCAGAGCCGGCGTGACAAAGCTGGAGTAGACTGCGGTCACAGTCCCACCCAGGATTCCTATAACGGCGATGATGAAAATCACCTTGTTCTTCATGCTGCCCTCTCATCCGAACTTGTGAGGCGGCCGTCTTCCATAGTCAGGATCCGCGTCGCAAATTCGTAAATCCGGGAATCGTGCGTCACGACGAGAATGCAGCGATCTTTGCTGAGGATGTTCTCGTGTACAAAACTCACAATCGCGTGGCCGGTATCTCCGTCCAGCGAAGCAGTCGGTTCATCCAATATTAGAATGTCCGGCTGCCCAGCCATTGCCCTGGCGATGGCCACGCGTTGTTGTTCCCCTCCACTGAGTTTCCTCGGAGGAAGATCTGCTCGCCCCTTCAAGCCAACGATGTCCAAGTATTTAGTCGCCTCGCGGATCGATTCGTCCCAATCTTTTCTCTTAAGGATCAGGGGAATCGCTACATTCTCCGCGGTGCTCAAGCGGGGAAAGAGGTGATAATCCTGAAATACGAAACCGATTTTCGCTAGCCGGAACTCGGCAAGCTGGTCGGAACTCAGCCCCCAAATGTCGACTCCTTCCACCAGGACCTTCCCATTATTCGGCCTCAGAATGCCGGAAATGAGGCTGAGCAAAGTCGTCTTCCCGCTCCCGGAGGGGCCCACGATATAAATCATCTCGCCGAATTGAGCTTCCAGGTTGACTTCTCTGAGCGCCATCGTCCTGGCCTCACCTTCGCCAAACCATTTGACCAGTCCGCTCGCTTGAATGGCTATATTTGGCATCTCATCCTCGGAAAATATCGAACGGCTCAATTCTTAGAACCCGCCGGATCGCGAAATAGCTGGAGACCGCTGCAATCACGACAACCATTCCGAAGGCAATCGCAAGATTGCTGTAAGTAATCATGGCCGCGTAGCTGGGGAGCCTTGCCTTTGCCAGCCAGATCAAGAGGGCGCACAGCCCAACCCCCAGACCGTAGCCGGTGAATGCCGTGAACGTGGCCTGAAACATGATCATGGCTACCAGGACGCGGCTCTTTGTGCCAATGGCCTTCAATGCTCCGAACCGTTCCAGGTTTTCGAGGATGAACGTATAGAATGTTTGACCCGAAATCGACAGGCCGACAATGAAACTGATCGCGGTCATAATCAGAATGTTCGTGCCGCCGCCCGTCTCATAGATGAAGAAGTCCGCTGTCCTTTTCATAAACTCTTGCTTGGTTCGTGCGAGGTAGCCGAGCGCGGCGACTTGCTGTTTGATCTTGGGTATGTCGGCCGCGCTCTTTGGCTCAACAAGCACATACGAGATGGTGTAGCGCGGATTCGGGATGTACTGGACGGCTCGTTTGTAGGTCGTGTACAGGGTTGGGATGCCGTACAGGCCAGACGTCGTGACCTTAGCGATGCCTACGATCACGCCGCGATGATCGTTCAGCTCGAGTTCCGAGCCGATTTTGGGATTTTCGAGCTTGACATATTCCGAATCCTGCACCACGATGAACCCATTTTCCGCATAAATGTCTTCGATCTTTCCCTCAATGAGTACGGGTCTGCCATATAGGCTGGTGTCGTCCAATCCGACCACGGTAACCGGTTCAAACGTCCCGTCGGGAAGTTTTACCAAAGCCGCGCCCGAATAAAGAGGAACGGCATATTTCACACCATCCATGCTTCGGACCGCGTCTAAAACGTAATCCGGCATGCCGAATGAGTTGAATACGGCTTTGACGGCCGGGTCCATGACCCAAACGGATGCTCCAACGTTTATTACCGTGGCAGACGCATGGTTCAAGACCCCACTGAACATTGAGGTAATAAACATGATCAGAAAAACGGCAAATGTAATACCAAGCAGCAAAGCCGTGAATTTGGCCTTGTCGTTGGTGAGCAGCTTGTAAGCGAGCTTAAGAATTCCTTTCACGTCGGATACCTCTTGCTGGAACTTCTTTTTTCTGCAACCTCACGCTGGATAGGCTATCCCGCGGATGGGGCAGCGGCTGTGATCGATGTCACTTGCAATTGTGAATATGCTCACATCCGCAGTTTCAATCAGGTTGGATGTTATCCACGGAATGACACGAAAAGTCATTGTTCTTGAAGGGTTTACACGCTGACTGGGTGCTTCTCCCACGGCGAATTCGTAAACGCATCTGAGAGTACTTTACGAATGAAGGACCGAAAAATCAATCGCACGTCAGTGAATCCTACACGCTGAAAACAGGAAGATGTGACTCGCGAACAATTCCATACCCCGTATTTCCAAATCGCTGGTCAAGGGAGCGGGATCCAACAACCAACAAGTCCGCGTTGGTTTCCTTGGCTGCTTGGCTGATTACTTTGGGGACGTCGCCGCATCCGATAAAAACTTCGGCCTTCGTCCCAAGTTCTTGCTGAAGCTTGGCCATCTGCCTCATGGAGCCATCGACTAACTCCCGCTTCATGTCGGTCAAGACGTGGGTTCCGCCGGGACCGTAGATTTCAACTCCCGGGGTGGCGTGAGCGAGCGTCAGCCGTGCGCCGAATTCGTTAGCCATATCATGCGCCCACCGTACGGTCTTTTGGCTATGCGTGCTGAAATCAACGGCGCAGAGGACGTTGCGGATTGCGAACGCTTGGCCCGGCACATTTTCCACGTGCGCGCCTGTCCACACTGGGCATTTCCCGTTGTGAAGCACCTTCATTGTTACGGATCCCACAAGGAATCTTTCATATCTTCCATATCCATGAGTGGGCATCACAATGAGATCAATTCTTTCATCCGCGGCCGTGCGCAAGATTTCGCGGGCTGGATCGCCTTTGCACACCAGGCTTCGAGCGGAAAGCCCATTGAGGTCCGAACCTAAGCATTCTTTCAATTTCTCCCGCTCGGCCGCGGCGTCATGTTCAATCTGTTCAAGGACTGTTTCGCCGGCGGACCCATAGGTCAGCGGCGTGACAACGTGGAGCACAATGATCTCCGAGTGGAAATGATGGGCGAGCGATACCGCCTGACGGATCACCGCAACTGGAAGTGAAGTATCTTCAAGGTCCAATGGCAGAAGAATCTTCTTAATATTCAGCATCGAAGCACCCCCACTACGTAAACACATCGATTGCCCATTCGCCTTTACGGTTCACAGGACATGCGAAAGCCATCTTGAGGTTTACAAGAAGCACGATAATTAGTGGGCACATTCTCCGATGTGATTTTTGTCACATTAGGCGGTGACTTGCGTCACATCTGTTGTTTTTAGCTGCGGGTAGCTTTAACTTTGACAATATGAGGTAACCGAAGTGCCGCAAAATGCCCGCCAAGGGGGTCTTCTTGACTAGGGTTTCTCAACTGGATTTTACAATTCGGTATTGGTCTAAGGCAGTTTGAGAATAAAGAGGGGGAATGATGAAAACACGAATCGCTTTCATGCTTGTGTTGTCTATTCTCGCGACTTTGGGTATATCCGCGCAGCGTGGCGGAGGTGGCGCTGGTCAGCCACGGGGCAATGCACCCCGTGCGAATCAGGGCCATATTCCGCCGGCTCCGCCTGCCCGGAGCAGTCCTCGCGCCAAACCTGAAGTGGAGCGGGACAGCGGGGGACGCACAAACGCCACGCCGCACGTCAATAACGATCATTGGTATGGGCACGACAGGCCCAACGATCCGCGCTATCGCATCGCGCATCCATTCGAGCACGGACATTTTGAAAAGTTTGGCCCCTCTTATCGGTATTCAATCGAGCGATTCGATCGGGATCATCACCGCTTCTGGCTGCCCGGCGGTTTCTTTTTTGAAATCGCATTGTGGGATTGGCCAATTTGTTCCGATTGGTGCTGGGATTGTGGCGACGACTACACCATTTACGAAGACTCGGATCACCCCGGCTGGTACTTGCTCTACAACATTCATACGGGCGTATATGTCCACGTTCAATACATGGGGATGTAGGGTGCGGAAAGCGGCGATGAACGCATGGAAGAAATGGATATGTGCTAATTGAGGCTGTGCCACGCCGCTGCCGCAGGGCACGGCGTGGTACAGTGTGTTTCGTGCGCCCTGAAATCGAACAAGCAGTTCAACTTATCCAGCGCAACGACCCAAAGTCTCTCGAAGAGGCGCTGGCATTGCTGCAAAACACCGTTTTTTCCTTCAGCATGAAAGTCTGCGGGCAGAGGCAAGACGCCGAAGACACCATGCAGGAGGTGTTGCTCAAGTCGGTTCCCAGCCTCTCTAAATTCGATAGTCCGCGCGCCCTGATGGTTTGGCTGTATAAAGTCGCCAAGACGCGCTGCCTGATGAGCCGGCGCAGGAGCAAATTCGCACCCAAGGAAGCTCTTTCGCTGGATGCGTTGATGCCGGACCGGCGCGAGTTGCAACACTTGTCGGGAAATCCGGACAACTCGCCGGAAAGCGCGCTGGTGCGCAAGGAAAATGCCAAGCGCCTGCGCGAAGCAGTGCAACAATTACCGCCGGAATACCGCCTAATCCTCGTGTTGCACGATATGGAGGAGCTTTCCGATGCGGACATCGCCGAAATTACGGGGCTTCGAGCGGGAACCATACGCGTGCGATTGCACCGGGCGCGGCTATTCGTGCGCAAGGAACTCGAAAAGCAAGGCAGTGGAGGCAACCACCGGCAACCCTCGAAACATCCAGCGGCAACCCACGCGGCGGCGCAACCCCGGGAGCGGCGCTGCAAGGAAATGTTCGCCGAACTTTCCAGCTATCTCGACGACGAGCTCGACGATTCCCTTTGCCAGGAGCTCGAAAAGCACATGAACGGCTGCGAGCCTTGCAAGGCGTTCCTGGCCAGTTTGGAAAGGTCGATCGAGCGGTGCCACCTCTCGCCGAACGAGACGCCTGATCCTGACGCCGCGGCCAAACTGAGACGCGACTTGTTATCCGAGTACCACAATCTGATGGCTGACATGAACAAGGGGGGATCCCCAAACACTAATCGAACATAGTGCATCCGCTACGACACCCATTCCTATCCTCGAAGCCGCGATCCTCTGGGAATCGCCGTCACATTCGGACGGCAAGCAAACCAGCCTGAGTGGCAAGCCCTTCTGAAAGTTGCACTCCCTATCCTGTTTTCCTCTGAGCTCAACACTTCCTTGTAACAAAACGGCAACTTCAGCATTTATATGGAGTGTTTATCGACAGCAAAGACTAGTGACCGGGATTACGCTGGGCAGTGATCCAAATCGCATACGGCTAGTCCGCGGACGCTCAAGCTTTTTGTGATGTGAGGGGGAGGTTCCACTATGGCGCGTGTCGTAGTTCTGGGCGCGGGAATTTCGGGCCACACGGCTGCCGCTTTCCTTAGGAAGTGGCTGGGAAAGAACGACCAAGTCGTCGTTGTGTCCCCTCTCCCCGAGTACAACTGGATCCCTTCGAATATCTGGGTTGGCGTGGGATTGATGAAAACGGAAAAAGTCGTGTTTCCGCTTGCGCCTGTATATGCAAGGCACGGAATTGTATTCAAACAAGCGCGTGCGCTTGCGCTATATCCGGAGGGCACGGAAGCAAATACGTCACCTTTCGTGGAGATCGAGTGGACGCTGGATGGAAAAAAGGGAGAGAGGGAGCAGGTCCCGTTCGATTATTTGGTGAACTGCACAGGCCCGAAACTCAACTTCGCGGCTACCGACGGCCTTGGGCCGGGCAAAAACAGCCTATCCGTTTGCACTCCGGACCATGCCCGCGAAACAGCTACCGTGCTGCGAGAATTGATCCAGCAAATGAAAAAGGGCGACCGCAAACGCTTCGTTGTGGGAACGGGACATGGAATGTGCACATGCGAGGGAGCGGCCTTCGAATATGTCGTCAACCTGGAATTTGAGTTGCGCGCTCACGGCGTGAGGGACAAAGCCGAGATCGTCTACCTCTCGAACGAATACGAGCTTGGGGATTTCGGCATGGATGGCGTGAGATTCCGCCGGTCCGGCTACGTTACGCCGAGCAATATTTTTACGGAGTCGCTTTTCGCGGAGCGCGGCATCGACTGGATTACGCGAGCTCACGTCAAGAAAGTGGAGCGCGGGCGCGCTTACTACGAGACGCTTGGCGGGGAAGATAAGGAAATTTCCTTCGACATGGCCATGCTCCTCCCTCCTTTCGCCGGCGTGGGGTTGAAGGCCTTTGACCGTAAAAACGAGGACATCACGCCGCGCTTGTTTGCCCCCAACGGATTTATGAAGGTCGATGCCGACTACGCTTCAAAACCCTACGAGCAGTGGCGGGCAGGCGATTGGCCGCGCTACTACCAAAGCTCCGCTTACAAGAACCTGTTCGCGGCCGGCATTGCGTTCGCTCCGCCTCATGCCGTCTCGCGGCCCCACACCAGCCCACGGGGAACGCCGATCTTCGCGGCTCCGCCGCGAACCGGTATGCCATCTGCAATGATCGGCAAGACCGTAGCGCGAAGCATCACGGACATGATTCGCGGCAGCGACAGGCCTACGCATACAGCCTCCATGGCGGAGATGGGCGCTGCCTGCGTTGCCTCCGCTGGAGCCAACATTTTCACGGGAACAGCAGCATCCATCACGGTTTTCCCCATCGTCCCGGACTATGAGCGATATCCGGACTACGGCCGGGACTTGGATTACACCATGGGGGAAATCGGCCTGGCCGGACATTGGATCAAGATCCTGCTTCACCACATGTTTCTATACAAGGCGCGCTTAAGGCCCGGCTGGTCGTTGATTCCGGAGTGAGCGATGAGCGAACAAATACAAGAATACACGCCGCAGCAAAAAGCCAGTATGAAGGCTTCGTTCTACGCCACGAAGCCCACAGGAATTACGCTATTCTTGCGGACTTTTCTTCCCTGGCAAATTTGGCGGTTCGTGCGAATCAACTGGAAGATGCTGGTCATCATTCGACGCAGCCATAAAGGTCAGTGAATGGGTGATTTGTAAGTACTTGAAGCGGGGTGAGCCGCAAGCAATGGTTCCCCCAGAACGAATTCCGGATTCACCAAGTATTTCTGTAACAGAATCCGAGTTTTTGCATTTATTCGTTTGGCTATCGAACAACTAGCCAGCCAGATGCTGGAAGCCCAAGAGAACTTCCGGCCTGGAGAAGGGAAAAGGTCATGACCAAGAACGTTGGAGGAGTGGAACGGGGGATTCGCCTGGCGATCGGCATTGGACTGCTGGCATTGGCTTTTCTGCATGTGGTTATAGGGACGCTGGCCATCGTGGCGTATGTCATCGGCGCGGTCGCGCTGATTACCGGCCTGATTCGCTACTGCCCGGCATGGTCGATCTTTGGCATAAACACCTGCCAGACGGCTCACAAGTAAGAGGATCCGGCAGCAGCAACGGTTGGTATCGCGATTCAAGAATTAGAAACAATTTAGAAATATACGGATTTAGAAAAATGCGAGTTTTGCAGGAGGCAGCAAGTGATTAGCGCAAAAGTGCAACTTACCCAACCATTGAAACCGGATCGACAGTTCGTCGCCACCACAGGCAGCGAGCATCACCTGCTGCTCGACGATCCTGCCGGAGGCAGCGGCCCGAAGCCCATTGAATTGGTGGCCGTGGCGCTGGCTGGATGCACGGCTTTCGATGTGATTACCATCCTTCGCCAGAAGTATCACCAGCAAGTGACCGGCTACGAAGTACGCGTCGAGGCCGATCAAGCAGAGCGTCCGCCGCAAGTGTTCACGGATGTGCGCATCCGCCATTTGGTCACGGGCCACGAGATCGACGCCGCCGCGGTTCAGGAAGCCATTCGCTTGTCCGAGGAAAAATACTGCTCGGTGGGCGCCATGGTAAAGCAGACTGCAAAGATTTCAACAACATACGAAATCTTCGAAGAGAAGGCGGCGTGGCCGAGGCCGGCCGCCTCAATTGCGGCATAGCGCCAGCCTTGCCATGCCTAAAAGCCGGGACTATTGTGATCGATGTCACAGGCTGCCGGCAATGGAAGGCGGAAGATACCCACGCTTTTTGAAGGGATACCTCGGATCAATGAATATTCATGGCCATTTTCGACTGGCGCTCAGGATCGGCATCGCTGCCCTATTGCTGCCGATCTTGCCCAGCTATATTCATGCCCAACAGATTCATCCCTCGCCCCTCACCTTGCGGCAGGCGGTGGACATCGCACTGGAAAAAAATCCGCAGCGCAAGGCGGCTCTGGCGGAAACGCGGGCGGCTTCCGCCGATGTGAAGCAAGCCAAATCCATTCTTTACCCACACGTCATGTTTTCCGAGACGGCTACGGCCGGCGACGATCCTGTGTATGTTTTCGGCAGCAAGTTGCGGCAACAGCGTTTTGCCGCGCCCGACTTGGCATTCAACGTTTTGAATACACCCGCTCCCTTCGGCAACTTTTCCACTCGCTTCGGCGGTACGTGGAATTTGTTCGATTCGCTGGCCAGCTGGCGCTCCGTGAATCGCGCGGAACAAGTGAAGAACGGTACCGATCGTCAGCTGGAGCGCACCGACCAGGAAATCGTGTTTCGCGTTGCCGACTCCTACTACGCGGTGCTGCTGGCCGGAAAGCAAATCGAAGTGGCCGAACAGGCGATGAAAACGGCGCAAGCCATTCTTGAGCGCAGCAAGAATCGCGTGGAGAGCGGCGTGGTTGTGGAATCCGATTCGCTGAGCGCGCAGGTACGCGTGGCAAGCCGCAAACAGGAACTGATTCGCGCACAAAATAATTTGGCAATGGCGCGCGCGCAGCTGAGCGCCGCCATGGGGCTTTCGACGCAAAGCGATTTCGAGCCTTCCGACGCGCTGGCGGAGAGAGCACTTCCCACAGCGCCGCTGGAGGAACTTGAGAAACAGGCCATCGAGATGCGCCCCGACTTAAAGAGAATTCGCTCGGAAGAAGCAGCGCAGCAGCAAAGCGTTTCCATTGCCAAATCGTCCTACGGGCCGCGAGTAAACGCGTTCGCGGGGTGGGAGGCCGACAATCCCACGCTCGTCGCGGGTGGCGGCGGGAACAACTGGCTCGCGGGAATTGAAGTGCAGTTCGATCTCTTTGAAGGCGGCGCGAAGCAGGCGCAGCTTTCGCATGAGCGAGCGATGCAGCAGAAGGTTGCCGCCGTGAAGGAAATGGCCACGGACGCCGTTCGACTGGAAGTGCGCCGCGCGTACTACGACGTGGACGCAACGCGCCAGCAGCTCGAAGTGGCTCGCGCTTCCATCGCCGATTCGCAGGAAAGTCTGCGCATCAATCAGGATCGCTACGAAGCGGGGCTTTCTACGGTCACGGATTTGCTCGCCGCGGAAGACGCTGCACGGCGCACGCAAACCGATTACTGGGAAACTGTCTGCCACTATTACACCGGCTATGCCGCGCTGGAGCTGGCCAGCGGCACGCTCAATCCTCACTCTCCGGTGGTGGCGCCATGAATGGAAGCAATCGCATCATCGCAGTTTATTCAATAGTTTATTCAATGTTGATCGCTGGCCTCGGCGGCGGAATGTTGGGGTGCTCCAGCAGCAATCCCGTACCGCCCGTCGCACCGCAGAGTGTGAGCGGGATTGTCGTCGTTGCAGTGCAAAAGACCACGGTTCCCGATTGGCTCGAAGCGGTGGGGACAGTGCGCGCCGCGCAAGCCACGCAGGTGGCCAGCCAATCCATGGGCAATATCAACGAGATTCGCGCGCAAGAAGGGGATCGCGTGCAGAGCGGGCAGATTATTGCCGTGATTGACGACGCGCAGCCGCGCGCGGCGGTCGAGCAAGCCGCGGCCGCGGTCACCGCCGCGCAGAAGGAAGTTTCCTCCGCCGAAACGGAGCTTGCCTTGAGCCAATCGACCTTGAAACGGTATCAACAACTCTTCGACAAGAAATCGATCAGCCCGCAAGAGTTCGACGAGATCAAAACCCGCTCGCAAGCCGCGGAGTCGCGGCGCGACATGGCGCGGGCAGCCGAAGCGCAGACAGCCGCGGCGCTTACACAGGCTCGCACCGCTCTTGGCAACACGCAGATTCGCGCGCCATTTGCGGGCGTGGTAACGGAGAAGAAGGTAGACGCCGGCACGTTCGCTTCGCCGGGCATGGCGCTTTTCACCGTGGAAGATACGCGGCGCTATCGCCTCGAAGCGACTGTGGATGAGGGCGATATACACGCCGTGCACGCAGGCGAGACTGTTCCCGTTGTTCTCGATTCCCTGGGGAACGCCGAATTTCGAGGCAAGGTGTCGCAAATCGTCCCGGCCGCGGATTCCGCGAGCCGCAGTTTCCTGGTGAAAATCGAATTGCCAAGCGATGCGCGATTCCGTTCAGGCCTGTTTGGCAGGGCGCATTTCCCGCGTGGTGCGCGCTCGGCGCTCTTGATTCCGAGAACAACGATCATGGAGCGCGGAGAATTGCGCGGCGTATTTGCGATTGATGCCAACCAGATCGCCCAGTTGCGTTACATCACACTTGGAAATGCTGCTGGAGAAAATGTGGAAGTGCTTTCCGGTTTGCAAGATGGAGAAAAGCTCGTTGCCGCGCCCGGAGACCGGGACCTTGGCGGCAAGCAGATTGCGCCCCACCCATGAGCGAAACCAGTGCCACACCGGAGCCTCAGCGCCACGCCCCGCGACTCGCGGGACGCATCGCCAGTATTTTCATCCAATCCAAGCTGACGCCGCTAATCATCGTGGCCGCTCTTCTGCTTGGCGTTTTCAGTATCCTGCAAACGCCGCGCGAGGAAGAACCGCAGATCGTCGTGCCAATGCTGGACGTGTTTGTGCAAATGCCGGGGGCATCCGCGCAGGAAGTCACGGAGCGCGCCACCGTGCCCATGGAAAAGCTGCTGCGCGAACTGCCCGGAGTCGAATACATCTATTCGATCAGCCACCCGGGCATGAGCATGCTGATCGTGCGCTTTTATGTGGGCACCAAGGAAGAAGACGCGGTCGTCCAAACCTACAACAAGCTCTACTCCAATTTCGACCGCATCCCGCAGGGCGTTTCCCAGCCGCTGATCAAAGTCAGGTCGATCGACAATGTCCCCATTCTCGCCCTAACGCTTTGGGGGAAGAACTACGACGGCTACCAGTTGCGGCGCATCGCGGCGGAGCTGGAGCATTCGCTGAAGCAGGTGGACGACGTTTCGGAAACCGCCATCATCGGCGGCCAGGCGCGAAAGTTGCGCGTGATTCTCGATACGCAGAAGCTCTCCGCGTACGGGCTTTCACCGAGTTCCATCGTTGCGCAGCTTGGCGCCGCAAACACGCGCACCGAGGCCGGCAGCTTCGCCAGCGAGAACCGCGAATTCCAGGTGGAAGCGGGAAATTTCTTCGCGCGCCCTGAGGAGCTTCAGAAAGTGGTCGTCGGAGTTCGCGGCGGGCGGCCTGTGTATCTGCGCGATGTAGTGGAAAAGATCGAAGATGGCCCGGCCGAGCCGGACAGCTACGTCCTGTTCGCGGCCGCAAAAGGCACGACCGGGAGCGCCGCCAACCAGGAATATCCGGCCGTTACCCTGACACTCGCCAAACGCAAGGGCGCCAATGCCACCATCATTTCCGAGAGCGCCCTGAAGAAAATCGGCGAGATGCGCGGCAATCTGCTGCCAAACGATTTGAACGTCAGTGTGACGCGCAATTACGGCGAGACCGCCAAGGATAAATCCGACGAACTGCTCGAGCATCTCTTTATTGCCACCATTTCCGTGACGCTGCTCATCGCGCTGGCGCTGGGCTGGCGCGAATCGGGCGTGGTGCTGCTGGCCATTCCCGTCACTCTGGCGCTGACGCTCGCGGTCTTTTACCTGTACGGCTACACGCTGAATCGCGTCACGCTTTTCGCGCTGATCTTCTCCATTGGGATTTTGGTGGATGACGCTATCGTGGTGGTCGAAAATATCGTCCGCCATTTTCGACTGCCCGAAAACCGCGGAAAGCCTCTGGCCGGCGTCGCCGTGGAAGCGGTGGACGAGGTCGGCAATCCCACCATCCTGGCAACCTTCGCGGTGATCGCGGCGATTCTCCCCATGGCTCTTGTGCGCGGCCTGATGGGCCCGTACATGCGCCCCATTCCCGTGGGCGCTTCCTCCGCAATGCTTTTCTCCCTGGTGGTGGCATTTGTCGTCTCGCCGTGGGCTGCGCTTCGGTTGCTGCATCATTATGCGGATCGTCCGGAGTCCGGGCATGAAGCGGAAGGCTGGACCACCAGGTTCTACAGGCGCTTGATGAATCCGCTGATCCACAATTCGGGGCGGAGGTGGGCATTTCTTGGCGGCGTGGTGCTGTTGCTGCTCGCGGCGGTGGCATTCATTCCGCTCAAGTGGGTGCAAGTGAAGATGCTGCCCTTTGACAACAAGAGCGAATTCCAGGTGATCGTGGACATGCCGGACGGCACGCCGCTGGAGCAGACCACGCACGTGGCGCAGGCGCTTGGAAGTTATCTGGGCGGGCAGCCGGAAGTCATCAACTATCAAATCTATTCGGGCACCTCCGGCCCTTACAATTTCAACGGCCTGGTGCGGCACTACTTTCTGCGGCGCGGAGCGAATCAAGCCGACATTCAAGTCAACTTGCTTCCGCTGCACGATCGCAAGGCGCAGAGCCATGACATTGCGCGAAGGCTGCGCCCGGAACTGGACAAGATCGCGGCTCCCTTCGGAGCGCGGATCAAAGTGGCGGAAGTTCCTCCCGGCCCGCCGGTCCTGCAAACGCTGGTCGCGGAAGTCTACGGCCCCGACTACAAAGGCCAGATCGAACTTGCCGAAAAGATCAAAAAGATTTTTCAGGAAACTCCCGGCGTGGTGGACGTCGACTGGTACGTGGAGGATCCGCAAACGAAATACGATTTGAAAGTGGATCTCGACAAAGCTGCATTGCAGGGCGTGTCCGCCGCCGAAGTGTCTCGCACTGTGGAAATCGGATTGAACGGAGCTTCGGCCGGACTGCTGCACGATCCCTCCTCCCGCGAAGATATTCCCATCGAAGTGCGGCTTTCCCGGCCCGACCGCTCGGGGATCGAGCAGTTGCGCAATCTGAAATTGCCGGGACCGACGGGCGCGCAAGTTTCGCTTCGCGAAATTACCAACGTCGAGGAAACTACCATCGACAAGAGCGTCTATCGCAAGAATTTGCGGCCTGTGGTCTACGTCACGGGAGACGTGGCCGGCGTTGTGGAGAGCCCGGTGTACGCCATTTTCAACATGAGCGATGCCATCGACAAAATTCAGTTGCCGGACGGCTTCCATGTGAAGCAATACAGCGGCACGGCGCTGCCGGAGAGCACTGATCGCTACTCGATGAAATGGGACGGCGAATGGCACATCACCGTGGAAGTTTTTCGTGACCTTGGGCTGGCTTTTGCGGCGGTGCTGGTGTTGATTTACGTGCTGGTGGTGGGATGGTTCAAGTCGTTCATAACGCCCTTGGTGATCATGGCTCCCATACCGCTGACGCTGGTGGGCATTCTTCCGGCTCATGCGGGAATGGGAGCATTCTTCACGGCCACGTCGATGATTGGCTTCATCGCGGGCGCGGGAATTATCGTGCGCAATTCGATCATCCTGGTGGACTTTATCGAATTGCGCCGCTCGCACGGCATGTCCCTCGAGGAAGCCGTTGTGGATGCGGGCGCGGTGCGATTCCGTCCGATGCTGCTCACCGCGGCGGCGGTGGTCGTTGGCGCCAGCGTGATTTTGTTCGACCCTATTTTTCAGGGGCTGGCCATTTCATTGATGGCTGGCGAAGTGGCCTCGACGGTTCTCTCGCGCATGACGGTTCCGGTTCTTTATTACATGAGCGAACGCGGGAAGCGCCAAACGGCGCCGCAGCTTTAGGAAATTGTTTGAAGAAAAATAAACTCTCAGGAGGTGACCTCATGACCGTGGATCGTTATCTTAGAATGATTGCGGGCGGGTTCGTCGTGGCTTCCCTTGCGCTGGGCTACTGGGTAAGCCCCTATTGGTATCTGTTTACGGGTTTTGTGGGCCTGAATCTTTTCCAGTCAGCCTTCACCAACTGGTGCCCGATGATGGCCATTCTGCGCAAGGCCGGCGTGAAGTCTTAGGTTCTAGTGGCGCGGTCCGCCGCGGCGGACTGCGGGTTTTGGTTCTTGCAAGGACGAACTACCGCAGGATGAAGCTCGCGCCACGCGCTCACGCCTCCACAATGGGCGGGAAGCTCACGCTCGACTGCAATGGATCCTTCAAAATGTCCGGCGCGGAATCCAGCGTGGAAGAAGCGCCCGGCTTTGCCAAAATATCCAGAAGCCGCGTCACAAATTCGTTCAGGCTGGGCACGCCCATCAACAAGTCGATCGGTAATTTCCTGCCGAACGATTCCTCGAGCGAGTGTTGCAGTTCGAGCGCCATGAGCGAATCGAGACCAAGGTGGCTCATGGATTCTTCGGGGTCGAGTTCCGGGGCCTCGAGCGCCATCACATGCGCCAGGCTTTTCTGGACATACGCGAGGAGCAAACCGTGACGCTGGGCCGCGGGAGCTATCAGAAGTTCTTGCGTGGAAAAGCGCGGTCCCGATCCGCGCGGAATTTTTGCGGCCGCAGGGCAGGCTTTCTCGCGAATGAAATCTGCAATCAAGGACGGCAGCTGCCCGCCGAACGAGCGCTCCAACAGGGTCCAATCAACCGACATGGCAACCACCTGAGCAGGTCCGTTCTTTTCGAACAGGAGATCGAGAACTGCGAGTGCCTGAGCGGGAGCGAGCGGATGCATCACTCGGGACGCCGGTCCATGCGAGCTCGATGCGCGAGCGGCCATGCCGATCTCATCCCACGGGCCCCAGTTGATTGACATGCACAGCAGACCGCGAGAGCGGCGATGATGCGCCAGGCCGTCTAGAAAAGCGTTGGCGGCTGCGTAATTCGCCTGCCCCAGCGAACCAAGGACCGAAGCCACCGATGAGAATAGAACGAAGAAGTCGAGCGGCAAATCCGCGGTGAGCGAATGGAGATTCCAGGCCCCTAGAACTTTGGGAGCCAGAACGCTGCGGAAGTTTTCCGCGTTGAGGTTGAGGAGCAGGTGGTCGTCCAATATTCCCGCTGCGTGGATCACTCCGCGCAGTGGCGGCATGGTGCTGCGAATTTTGGATAGCGCGCGCGACACATCGGCTTCGCTCGAAACGTCGGCCTGGATCGTAGCGACGGTCGCGCCATTGGCTTTCAGTTCGGCCGCGACCTCATTGGCCGCAGGAAGAGCTCCGCCACGGCTCAGCAGAACCAAGTGCCGCGCGCCCTTTTCCACCAGCCAGCGCGCCACTGCAAGCCCAAGCCCTCCGTGGCCTCCTGTAATTAAATATGTGGCATCGGCGCGAGGAACTGCGGAGCGATCCGAACGATTACTGGATTCGGCGCTGCTGAAGGAAACCACGACTTTGCCGATATTTTTCCGCCGGGACATGTAGCGAAATGCGTTGGCCGCATCCTCGACGGGGAAAATATTGTGCGGCAGGGGTTTCAACTTGCCCTGCTGGAACATGGCCATCAGGTCAAGGAGCAGAGAGCGCAGTTGATCGGGCCGCTCGCGGCATACGCGCTCGAGGTCGAGCGCAAAGTACGAAAGGTTATTGCGAAATGGGAACAGGCCCAAAGGCTTATTTTGATAGATATCCGTCTTCCCGATTTCGACGAAACGGCCGTATGCGGCAAGAATGGAAAGGCTGCGCGTAATATATTCGCCTGGCAATGAGTTGAGAACGACGTCGACGCCTTTTCCGCCGGTGGTCTTCATGATTTCGTCGGCAAAATTGAGGGAACGGGAGTCCAGGACGTGAGGCACTCGCATAGACTTCAAGTAGGCGCGCTTTTCCGGAGAGCCGGCGGTGGCGAAAATTTCCGCGCCAGCTTGCTGCGCGAGTTGCACGGCGGCCAATCCCACGCCGCCTGCCGCTGCGTGGATGAGCACGCGCTCGCCGCGAGAAAGCCTGGCAAGATAGTGCAGCGAATAGTAGGCCGTGAGGAAGGCGATGGGAATGGTAGCCGCTTGGCCAAAGCTGAATGCGGGCGGCTTGCGGACAACGGCGCGCGCATCGGCAGTCGCGTAGGCGGCAAAACTGGCGTTGGCCACGGCGATCACTTCGTCGCCCACTTTCATGTCCGCCACGCCCGATCCGACGGCGGAAATTTTCCCCGCGCATTCCGCGCCAAAGGGAATCGGCCCGTCGGGATATACGCCGGCGGCATTCATCACGTCGCGAAAGTTCAAGCCCGCAGCTAACACGCGGATTTGCACTTCGCCAGGCTGCGGCTCCGGGCGGGAGCTTGCGCGCAGCAAGAGGTTTTCCAGATTTCCGGGGCGCGAAATATCCATGCGAAATGAATCCGCATCCGGAATTTCGAGCAGCGCTCCGTTCAAAAGTTTTGGCGCGCACGCAACGAGCCTCGATACGTATCGCGTTCCGTTGCGGAAAGCGACTTCACGCTCCGCGCCTGGCAGCGATAATTCTTCGGCCAGTGAGGCCAGTTCCTCGGCGCCGCCTTCCGGATCGAGATCGATGCGCGTGCAACCAAGCTCCGCGTGTTCGAGATCAATGGACTTTGCCAATCCCCACAAGGGAGTCTGAGCCACCGAAATACGTGCGGGCGCAGGCCCCACGGCTTGCGCTCCGCGAGTTACTATCCACAGTCGCCGCTGGTCAGCGTGCGCCTCGCGAATGAGCGACTGAACAAATTGCAACGTTTCAATCCACTGGTCTTGGGCGTCAAGGATCGCGCCCGGGCGGTCATCCAGATTGCAGATGTCGAGGCTCGAAAGATAGAGCACGTTGGCGGAATTGGCGGAGAGATTGACGTCTCGAATGTCCTTCGCATTTGCGACGATACAATTTTTCCCTTGAGACTGAAGATGGGCGGCAAGCGTTTGTGCAACACCGCCGCGATCGGCAACGATCAGCCAGGAGGACTCCTGCGAAATATTATCGTGCTGTGCCGCGGCAGGCCGCTTGGCCACCCAGGTGAGGTCGTACAGCAAGTCGCTGGGATTCTCACGCGCCTCGCGATCCGCTTCTCCGGCAAGGAGCTTCACGCGAAAGCCGAGAAGCTCGCCCAGGACGGAGCCGTCATCGTCCAGCAGACGGATATCCGCCTCGAGGAATTCCGCTCCAATCTTGCTGCCCGCACGAATGACCGTGTGACTGAAAAGCGTCGCTCTCGGCCGAGCCAGAAATCGCAAACTCGCAACACCGACGGGAAGATATGTCCTTTTGCGGACGGAGCCGGTTCTATCCTCCGGCAATGCGGCCGCCAGCACTTGCATGCAGGAATCGAGCAGCGCGGGATGAATCCAGCCGCTGACAGAGTTTTCGTTCGTTGCGCAAACTGAAATCGCATCTGGGGCCATGCGTATCTCGCCAAGCGCTTCGCGATCTCCGCACCACAACTGTTGAACACCCTGAAAACTCGTACCGTATTCCAAACCGGCGTCTTTCAACGATGCATAAAGCTCCGCGCCCTTTTTGCGGTGCGGACATCGGGCCTTAATTTCACCGAAACTGTATTGTTCCTCGGCGCAGCGAGCCAACTCCGGCGCTTGCATCCGCATTTCGCCGGAGGAGTGCAACGTCCAGGCCATATTCCCTTGGTCGCCATTTCCGTTTGTGATGGAACTGTAAATCTGGAAGGATGCGCTGCCACTCGATGCCGGAGAAGAAATAAATTGCAAAGCGCATTCGCCAGTGGCGGGGAGAATCAGAGCTTCCTGGAACACTACGCTCGACAAGACATGGGAGCCGGCCCCGAAGATTTCCGCCGAAGCGGCGCGCGCCATTTCAAGATAGGCGGCTGCGGGAAGAACCACGGAGCCCTGAATCTTGTGGTCCTTCAAAAAACGCAGAGTATCGACTCCGATTTCGCTCTGGAATTGCGCCATGGGCAATGCGGAGTTCACCCGTTCTCCCAGAAGCGGGTGCACAGGCTTTGCAGGTTTTCGCGGGCCTGAAACGGCGGGCGGATCTTCCCAACACCGCTCTCGCTCGAACGGATATGTGGGCAGAGGTATTTTCAGCGGCTGGTAAGGTTCATCGAATGCGTTCCAATCCACGCTCGCGCCGCGAACGTACAAGGAAGCCAAGCTCGCGAGCATTGTCTGCCACGCGCCGCGATCGCTTTCGAGCGAAGGAAGAAAAGCGCCCTTCGTTCCCGAATCGCCTGAACGCCCTGCCACGGAGAAGTTGCCGAGATGCCCCATTTCAAGGAATTGATCGTAACCTTGCGCGGCAAGAGTTTCGATTCCCTTTTCGAGTTGCGCGCCTTGCACAATTTGAAGCCGCCAATAGTGGGCGTCGGGAATTTTACCTTCCGCAAGAAGTTGTCCGGTGATGCCGAAAACGAACGGCACGCTCGGCAATTGATACTTCACGGCTGCGGCCGCCGAGTCGAATGCATCGAGCATTCCATTTCGTTCGCGGTCAAAAAGAGCGAGCCGCACGATGCGATCGCGTTCGACGATCAGCTTCAATGCATCCTCGCAGGTCATGACGCCGGCAATAGCGGCCGCCGCATACTCGCCGACGCCGGCGCCAAGCACGGCGTCCGGCTCAATTCCCCAGGATCGCCAAAGTTCCGCAAGCGAGAACTGCAGTGCAAACAGCGCTGGATCGCGGCGTTGCGCGCCGTCTTGTGGCGACGAAAGTGCGTCGAGCAATTGCTCGTCCGCGCGCAACCCTAGAAAACGCGAGCAGCGATCCGTCGCCGCACGAAAGACGGGTTGAGTGGCGTAAAGCTGCAATGCTCCGCAAGGATTCGCAGCGTCCGCAGCAAAAAGAAACACAACGCGCGGACCGCCTCTACTTGCGGCCTGTCCCGTGTGCAAAGCTGCTCCGGAACATTCCGCGGACTGCCCACCGAGAAAAGAAGCCAGCGCTTCCCGCATTTGGTCCTTGTTTTCCGCGACCACCGCAGCACGCCTCGCGAAGTGCGATCTGCCTGCATTGGCCGTGAAGCAGATGTCGATGAGATCGTCTTCGGGACGATCCGCAAGATGCTTCTCGAATCGGCTGGCCATATTTTTGAGCGCATTTTCCGTGCGAGCGGAAAGCGTCAAGATATGGCTGGGCCGATTTGACAAACCCTCCGGCCGGGACTTTTGTGGCGTTTCTTCGAGCACAATGTGCGCGTTCGTGCCTCCGAATCCAAAACTGCTGATGCCTGCGATGCGCCGAGGGGCTGGCGGCCAGGGTTGCGGCGCTTGAGGAATAGCGATTCGCGTACCAGCAAGTGAGATGCGCGGATTGAGCTTGTCAAAATGCAACTGGCCGGGAATTTGCCCGTGCTGCAAACAAGCCAGGACTTTGGCCACGCTGGCTATTCCCGAGGCGTTTTCCATATGGCCGACGTTGGCCTTCACGGATCCCATCAAGCAGGGAAGATCCTCGGCTGAAGTATTTCCCAAGACACCCTTGATCGCTTCGACTTCAATAGGGTCGCCGATGGACGTGCCGGTGCCATGCGCTTCCATGTATGTCAATTCGCTCGGCGCGACTCCTGCCTGCGCCAGCGCTTCGCGGATCACGCTTTGCTGAGCCGAACCGTTGGGAGCGGCGATGCCCGCGGTGCGGCCATCCTGATTCATGGCTGAGCCTCGCACGAGCGCAAGAATGTGGTCACGATCGCGCAAGGCATCGGAAAGGCGCTTGAGCACGACCGCGCCGCAGCCTTCGGCGCGAACATAACCGTCGGCTTTCGCATCGAACGTTTTGCAGCGTCCGTCAGCGGCCATCATGCGCGCATGCGAGAAAGCGATGCTGACTTCCGGAGAAAGAATCAAGTTGACGGCGCCGGCGATGGCCAAATCGCTTTGCCCGCTGCGCAAACTTTCGCAGGCCATGTGGATCGCCACGAGAGACGATGAACAAGCCGTATCGATGGCCACGCTGGGGCCGCGCAGATCCAGCAAATACGAAATGCGGTTCGCGGCAATGCTGTGCGCGTTGCCCGTCCCCAGGTAGGCGTTGATCGTCTTCAGGTGGTCCTTGTAATTGATAATTACATTGGAGTAGTCGAATCCGCCGATGCCGACGAAGACGCCCGTTCTGCTGCCGGCCAGTTTGTCCGGCGGCTGGCCTGCATTTTCGAGAGCCTCCCAGGTCACTTCAAGCAGCAAACGCTGCTGCGGATCCATGGCCGAGGCTTCGCGCGGCGAGATGCCGAAAAAGTGCGGATCGAATCGGTCGATGCCGGTAAGGAATCCGCCCCAGCGCGTGCTCATCTTGCCGGCCGTTCCGGGCAGAGGATCGTACAGCGCATCAACATCCCAGCGGTCGCGCGGAATTTCCGAGATGGCATCCACGCCGTTGCGCAGCAAAGTCCAAAATTCATCAAGGCCCGTCGCGCCCGGGAATCTGCAGCCGATGCCTACGATGGCAACGGGGTCGCCGCCTCGAATTTCCGAATTGAGTTCGCGATTGCCATTGTCGCGGCCATTGGCCTTGCCGGCCAGACGATGTGAAAAAGACTGCGTGCTCAGATAGTCCCAAACGAGTCCGCTGCGCGGCTGGCTCGCGACGTTTCGATTGTGACCCGGGCGGTTTTCGCGATCCCGCCATTCGTGCAGCACATCGAGCTTGCCGGCAAGAAATGATTCGCGGCAGGCATAGCGCTGGATTTTTCCGCTGGAAGTGCGGGGAAGGCTTCGCGGCTGGATGAGCACGATTGCGTCGGGATGGACTTCGTGCGATTCGGTGAGCGCGCGGCGAATCGCGGCGATGATGTCCTCGTTCGCGGCCGACGCGCGGTCATTCACTTCCTGAACGATCACCAATCGCTCGGCTCCATCCGCGTCCGTCGAAAACGCGGCTCCGCAAGCGGGCCGCAGCGCGCGATGGCTTCTCTCCACGGTGTGTTCCAGATCCTGCGGATAGTGGTTGGAGCCGCGAATGATGATCAGATCTTTTAATCGTCCCGTGATGAACAGTTGTCCATGATCCAGAAATCCCAGGTCGCCGGTGCGCAGAAACGGACCTTCGCCGTTAGCCAAATGCGCGCCGAATGTTTCCTTGGTCTCCGCGGGCTTGCGCCAATAGCCGCGCGCCACGCTTGGGCCGGAAACCCAAATTTCTCCGACGCGGTCCGAAGCGCATGGAGCAAGAGTTTCCGGGTCGACAATTACCGCATTCAGATCCGGTGCGATTCCGCCGCAGCCCACCAAAACGCGGCTCCCCGCAGCGCCTTCTATCGCCGGCGTGATTTTATTTCGGCGCAAGTCCTCCGCGATCACGGCGGGCATGACGGGAGTGCCGCCATCGGAATAGCCTGAAACGATGAGCGTCGCTTCGGCCAGCCCGTACGCGGGCCGGAACGCCTCTCGCCGAAATCCGCACGGAGCAAACTTCGTGGCGAAGCGATCCAGCGTATCGGGGCGCACGGGCTCCGCGCCGCAAAGCGCCACCTTCACGCTTGAGAGGTCGAGCGGCGCGCGTTGTTCGGCGGAAACTTTTTCAACGCACAGATCGTAGGCGAAAGTCGGCGCGACCATGGTGGTGGCTCCATAGCGCGCCAGCGCCGCCAGCCAGCGAATGGGCCGCTGCAGAAATGAGGACGGCGGCATCACGATCATTTCGCCGCCTGCATACACCGGCTGAAGCAAACCTCCGATCAGTCCCATGTCATGGAAGTGCGGCAGCCAGGTGACTCCGATGCTCTCCGCGGAAAACTGAAACACTTCGCGGAGGCATGCCAGGTTGTGCAGCAAGTTGCCGTGCGTCACCATCACGCCGCGCGGCGTGGCGGTCGAGCCCGATGTGTATTGCAGGAATGCCAACGTTTCGAGATTCGCTCCGGGATCGCCCCATTCTTCGGCACGCGCCTCGGGCAGATCGTCCGTCGCCAGCCATTGCAGCTTCTTCAACTCGGGCGCGCGTTTGAACAAATCGTCTGCCTGGCTCTGAATTTTCCTTGTGGTCAAAACAAACTTTGCTTCGGAATCCGCTGCAATGGCCAGCAGGCGAGGAAGCTGGCGATGAAGGCGCGCGGGAAAAACCGGCACTGCAACGACGCCGGCGTACAGGCATCCCCAAAACGCGGCGATGAATTCAAGACCGCCCGAATAGAAAAGCAGAGCGCGTTCACCCGCGGCCTGGGGCGCAAGAGCTGCAGCAATGGCGCGGGCGCGCAGTTCCAGCTGCGCGTATGTGAGGCGGGACTCTTCCGTTTCTCCGTCGGCAAGATGGCGGAACGCGATGCGCGGGCCGTGCTCAGCCATTCTTGCGCGGAGCAACTCGATCAAACTGGAAAAGTTCGCGCTCCGATTGGGTGACAAATTGGCCACAGTTCACAACTCCCAAGATGAACCAAGCGCTCTGACGTGTGAATCCTGGCCCAATGGCATGGGCTTCCGATTGCTGCAGGTTTCCGCCAGGGAAAGGGGGAACCGCAGCCTGAAGCCTGCTCCCCTAAGACCCAACTACGGTGTACACGCAGATGAGAAATCCGGGAGGACTAGCGATTTTTTTCCAGCGCCTCCGGTGTGAATAGCGCGCCGTCCAGCCCAGTGTTCAGGTGAATCTCATCGATGGTTAAAACCGACTTGGTGCCTTCGAGCAACGAACGCATTTCCGTTTTGCGCGCGCCCCAAATTCCGGATTCTTTGCGGAGGCCGGAGGCATGCATCTCGCGCACCTTGCGCCCATCCTGATCGTACATCTCCGCGTGCAGGATGCAGGGTACATCCTGCGCCACCCAGTAATAAATGAATTTGTATTGAGAACGCTCGGCCGCGATGGGAGTGGCCAATATCTTAAAAGTCTTGTGATTCTCGATTGCGTCCTCGGCGGGCAGCGGCTGATATGTGAAATCATCGAGGGCGTGCTCGGCGATATCTTCGTACGTGAAGTCGCTTCCGGCAAAGCGTTCGGAACGTTCGCGCGGGGTGACGCTGCGTGCGCGATCGGTTGCGGGTGTGTAAATCCACTGGCGATCGGCCGCACCCGGCTGATTGATGGAAAGCAGAGTGACCCCGCGAAGTTCCGGGGGATCCGTGAAGCGGACCAGCGTCTTGCCATTGCCAAATGAACCCACTCGCCTGAGCGTAAATCGCTTGCGCGCAGTGTGGCCGTCCTTATCCGTCACGTCGAGCGTGGCCCGCAACGTCGCGTCGCGGCTGGTGTCCTGGCGATAGACGCCGGCCATGATGGCCGCTGCGTCCGTCTCGCTGAAAACCGGAAGCACGCAAGCTATGCAAAAAACGAGTGCGAGCAGCGCAGCGTTCAGCCGCTTTGCGTGACAGTATCTGCCGGCTGTGACGGCGCTACTCATAACCGATGGCCTCAATCACCTGCATGCGCGCCGCATTCCGCGCAGGCCACCAGCCCGCCGCGAGGGACACCGCCGTCACCACGGGCAGGGAAAGCAGGATGAATTTCCACGGAAAATAAAAAGGCACGGAATAGCCAACCAGCGCCACGGACACGGCATGCGACATGAACACGGTGTTCAGCATTCCGGCCAGGGAGCCAACGATCACTCCGACCACGGATACGGCCACCGCCTCAAGCAACACCAGCTTGCGAATTTGCGAACGCAGCCCGCCGATCGCGCGCACAATTCCAATCTCGCGCCGCCGATCCGAAACGGAAATCAATAGTGTGTTCACAATTCCAAGAACGGCGATGATCACGGCCACCACCAGCTGCATGTAGTTGAGCGTGAAGAATTGGTCCACCAGGCTGGAGATCCAACGCTTGAACTCTGCGTTAGTGTAGACGAATGCATGGAAGGAGCCGGCGGTGAGCCGCTCGACTTCGCTTTTCATCGCCAGTTGATCGACGCCTGGATTCCAATCGACATCGATGAAATCCACGGCATCGTCTCCCCAATATTTTTTGTAGAGCGCGCGGTCCATGAAAATTGTGCCCTTTTCCGAGCGATAGTCGTCGAGGAAGCCGAGGATGGGCCGTTCCAGCGTGCCTGTCGGCGATTCAAGAGTGAGCCGGTTGCCAACAGCAACTCCCCAACGCAGTGCAAAATTTCTGGACACCAGCACGCCCTCGCCGCCGGTCAGCCGATCGTGTACTGCGTGCGCGTCCGCGCCCTCGATGGCATCTTGCGATCGTTCCAGGAACCCATTCATTTCGATGGCAATGACCGCTGCGGTGTCGCCTCGATAGGGAATCGCAGTGAAGCGAACGTTTTCGACGCGTTGCACGCCGGGAAGCGCGGCGATCCGCCTGCCCAAATCCTCGGTGAAATGGTAGCTGCTGGAGCGCAGCATCGACGACGTAGCCACAAAAATGTCGGCGTTGAGCACCTGGTTCATCCAGCGATCGATCATGCGACGATAACTTTGAATGTAGGAAGCCGTCGAAAAAACGAACATGAGCCCTACCATCAGCGCGCCGACGGTCGCCGCACATCTGCGAGGCGTCTGAATCATGGCGTCAACGGCCAGAGCGCCTTCCGATCCTCCAGCCCAATTCATGATCGGCCTCAGCGCGCGCGCCGACCACAACACCAACATGGGCAGCACAATCGTCAGGCCCAGCAGAACAATCGAGGCGAAAGCAAATTGCATCGGCAAACCCAGGCGCGCGGGAACCCAGAGTACTAAAGCAGATCCCGCGAGGATCAACAAAACGCCTCCGCCGATCCGCCCCCAGTCCAACACGGATTCCCTGCCGCGCGCCTCGATATTGTGCAATGCCAGAGCGGGGTCCAGAGAGGCCGCGCCGCGCGCAGGGTACCACGCGCCAATCATGGACGCGGCGACTCCCAGCGCAAATGCGATGGCGCATTGATCGAGATGCATACGCGCGGGCGCGGCGGTGGACACGACTCCGTATACCGCCGCAACCATGCCACGCATCACTCGATTTGCCGCCGATGCCAGAACGAAGCCTCCGGCAATGCCCGCGAGCGAACCGATCACCCCCATGAGAAACGCTTCCCACAAAAACATGCGGCTCAGGTTTCCGCGCTCAACGCCCACGGCGCGCAGGATGCCGATTTCTTTCCAGCGCTGATTGACCGCAATGGTAAAGGAATTGAAGATGATGTACACGCCCACCAGCAGCGCCACGAAACTGGAGATCAGAATTCCGATGCGCATGGCGGTCACCGCATTTTCAAGCGCCTGCCCGCGAACTTCCGGGCGGTCCACCTGCACTCCAGGCGGAAGCTGCGCGCGCAATCGCTGCTGCAAAACATCCACGGATACGCCCGGAGAGTTGGTCAAGTCGATGCGGTCAAATTTGCGGCCCCGATGGAAAACTACCTGCGCCGAGTAAATGTCCATCACCGCAACGTTGCCGCCGAAGACTTCTCCCACCCCAATCGGCTTGAATGTCCCCTGAACCGTGAACTCTTTTTTTCCTTCCGAAGCGAACAGCGGCAGCTTGTCTCCAACCTTCAGCCCGTGGCGGTCGGCAAAGGCGCGCGAAAGCAAAATGGAGTTGGGTTGCGCGAGAAAGATTAGCGGATCGGCGATCTGGGTTTGCGTGCGGTCAAACTGATAGTCGCGAAGCTCGTGGTCCCCCGTGGTATCCACTCCCAGAATCAACAGCGCGCCCTCGTCCGCAAAGGAAGTTTGCACGATGGTCTCGATCACCGGTTCCGCGAACTGCACGCCGGGCGTGGCGCGAACGATGTCCAGCACTTTTTCCGAAAAGCCGGCTTCTCCCGCGGCAATTTGCAGCGTGGCCTTGCCTGCGAGTTTCTCCACAGTGGCACGAAGAGAATCAAGCAAGGTGGCGTTCCCTGTGCGAATTGCGAAAAAAACAGCCACGCCCAGGGCGATGCCAAGCGTCGTCAACGCCACGCGCAGCTTGTGCGCGCGCCATTGCTTGAAGGTGATGAGCCACAGCGCCCCGAACATTATTTTTCTCCGGCAGGCACGGTTCCGGCCCGCCCCGTTCGCTCTTCCTTCACGAACCGTCCGTCCCGCATCGTGAGGATGCGATCGCAAAAAGCGGCGGCAAGATCGTTGTGCGTCACTAGCAGAACGGTGTTGTTGTATTCACGATGCAAATCGTCGAGCAGGCGAAGAATTTCTTCTCCCGTGGCCGAATCGAGATTGCCGGTGGGTTCATCGCCGAGCAGAATGGGCGGTCGAAAAATGAGCGCGCGGGCAATGGCCACGCGCTGGCGTTCGCCTCCGGAAAGTTCGTCGGGACGATGGTGCTCCCGGATCTTCAGCCCCACGCGCTCCAGCATTGCCCTCGCGCGCTCATCGCTTTCATGCCTGCGAAGACCCTGCAACCGCAGCGGCAGGGAGACATTTTCGAGAGCGGTAAGCGTGGGGAGAAGATTGAACGTTTGGAAGATCATTCCAATTTTTTCGCGGCGAAGACGAGTGCGCCGGTCATCATCCAGCGAAGAAAGCTCAACGCCTTCCAGCTTGATCGAGCCGGAAGTAGGTTCGTCCAAGCCGCAAATGAGGTTGAGGAGAGTCGATTTCCCGGAGCCGGACGGCCCCATGACCGCGAGCCGTTCACCCTGCTCGACGGTCAGGCTCAAGTTGATGAGAGCCTTCACGGTTCCCTGGTCTCCATAGCTTTTGGAGACGTTGGTCATCTGAATCATAGTCGTGGCCGCAAAATTCCGGGAAAGGCGGGCGTTGCCTCAAGCGGAGTCTGATTCTACCTCAGGGCTAAAGAACCGCGCAGGTGAAATTTCGGATTGGCATGCAGGCGCGCGGATGCCTTTGAGAGCGATTCGAGTGCCGATGAAAATTTTCATTGCGACTACCGAAATCACTTGTGGTGGCGGGAAAAATTGATTGCCGTTGACTAAGAGAGGGACTATCATTCAAATTGTCCCCCACCTTGTTGGTCAAGGAGTCTGAAATGACCCTGAACATTTTGCGCAATTCTGCTGCTTTGTTTGTTATCGCTCTGATGGGGGCTGGCGCGATGCGCGCGCAAGGGATCGTGGAGTATGGAGCAATGACGGCGAATTCGGCCGGCGCCGCGGCTTCAGCCAGGCCGCTGATCCCCATGCCCAATTTCGGAATTCCGGGAAGCCCGGCGTCCAGCGCAGCCCCGGCATCGGGTCCCGCCGGAGTTCCTGTGGGAACCGCCGAAGCGGCTGCGAAGACAAATCTGGAATTTTTTCAGACGCATTCCGGCCCCAGTGCGGCGCAGATTGCAGTGCACACGGTTCCCGATCATGCCTCTGCGTGGATCGACGGCAAGTTTGTGGGACCGGCGCCTCTGAATTTGAAGCTCGCCCCCGGCCATCACCAACTATTGGTTCGCGCTCCCAACATGCACGAATCCATGCAGGAGTTCGACCTGGCCGCGAAGCAGACCCAGTCGATTGACATTGCACTGAAATCCGCTTATCAAAACCAGGTGGTTATCCATTGGGCCCCACAGAAACAGTGAGACAAACAGACTGCGGAGTTTTGCCAAGAAAAATGCAATTTTGTAGCGCTCGCCTTCAGGCGGGCATCGCAGATTCAAGCACGAGCTCTGGCCAAACAGGGCGCCGGATTCTTGTGGCTCTCCCGCGCGACAACTTCAAGCCTGAGTAACCCTTTGCGAAAGTCTCCACAACCTGGCACTTGGAGTGGGGCTTCAAACAAGAGAACATGGATCATGCGGTCCTTGCTCTAACGGAGAATATTCCGCCGCTAGAAATCGAACGTTTAGGGTTATAGTCAATCGAAGACCCTGCTGGAAATTAGAGAAGTCCACCCGGCATTTCAGAACATTCGTCCCCTTCCCAATTGCCGTGGCTGGATGAAACGAACCGCAGCAGAATGAAACGCTGAGCGCTTGCAATAAGGTAGCCGCCCGTGAAGTACGGGAAGGCGTCCCCAGCTCAATGAATGTCATGGCGTTCTTGTCCGATAGCGGAGCTTACTTTTGAAAATGTGCGAGAACGTGAGCACTGGCGCAATGAATTCACTCCGCGGAGTGTTGTTGATTGCCCTGCTGATTTGCGCGATGCCAGGCTTCGCAAGGCAATCGGGAACCTCCGGGCAGGCGGCGCCAGCATCGCTCAACGGCAAAGTCACCGCCGCGACCGGGCAGCATGGGACCGACAACCTCGCTGGAATCACAATCAAGCTCACACCAACAACAGCAGGCCCGGCCATCCGCACAACCGTCACCGATGCCGAAGGGCATTTCGAATTTACACGTCTCGCGCCGGGAACCTATAACCTGGAAGCTGGCGTCGAAGGGTTTCAACCTCAGACTGCAACCGTAACGCTCGAACCCGGTCAGACACTCACCGAGAATATTTCCTTGCAGATCAGCTCGGTCGAGGAGCGTATCGAAGTGCAGGGTGAAGCAACGGAAATCGCCACTCAAAGTGTAAGCGCGACGGCTACGGTCACTGAACAGCAACTCGAAAGCCTACCACTGCGCACGCAGAAGTTTACCGAGGCCCTATCCATGTCTCCGAGCGTGATTCGGACGCAGGAAGGGAAATTGAATTTCAACGGGCAAGCCGAGAGCCAGGGCATGCTGCTGGTGGACTCGGCGGAGAACGTCGATCCGGTATCGGGAAGTTTCGCGATTCCCATCCCCGTCAGCGCGATTCAAAATATTCAGGTTTTTAGCACTCCGGACAGTTCCGCGTACGGTGGATTTTCCGGCGGCTTGACGAGGATTGACATCCGGCCTCCCGCGCCAGGATGGAACTTTAAGTTGCTGGACATCGTTCCCTCCTTCCGCGGCAAGAACGACCGCCTGATCGGCCTCTTGAACATGACGCCGGGTGTGGAATTCGGCGGCCCGCTCATCAAGAACAAACTCAATTTTTCCGAGACCATGACCTACGAATTCCGCAAGGATCCTGTGCATGGCCTTTCGTGGCCGGTGAACGAAACGATGACGTATAGCCTGGTTTCCTTCACGGAATTCCAATGGACTTTTTCAGCGAAGCACGTGCTGAACGTCAACTTGAACGTTTTTCCAGCCACGATTTTGTATGCAAACATCAACACGCTCATTCCTCAAACCGCGTCCGCGAATATTCGCCGCCGCGGCTCGTCCCTGGGAGCTTCGGACGCTTACCAGTTCGATTCTGGAGCGATTCTTACCACACTGGTTCGCTACACGAATTTCTACAACATGGAACGCGGACAGGGATCGCAAGACATGACCATCAGCCCTTTGGGATGGGGCGGGAATTACTTCAATACCTTTGCGCGCAATGCAAATCAGCTGGAGGCTCTTCCCATTCTCCAGTTGCCCACAATCTCCTGGCTGGGCACCCATCAATTGCAATTCGGGACGGATGTCCTCTACCGATCTTTTACGGGGAACAGCAATTCTCGTCCGATCAACCTCCTGGACCAGTACGGCACGATCGACGAGACGATCAATTTTTTGCCCGCCGGAAATCTGCAAGCTACCGATACCGAGATTTCGGAATATGCGGAAGATCGCTGGTCGTTCGCCAAGGGATTGGCCGTGACCTTCGGCGGCCGCCTGACGCAGCAATCGATAGGCCGCGACGCCGCCTTCGCGCCCCGCGCGGGTCTAGCCTATGCGCTGCCCAATGGAAAATTGGTGATTCGCGCGGGCGCTGGCCTGATCTATGGACACGTTCCGTTGCTCGCCACGGATTTCGCCGGTTATCAGGAAAGATCGATCTCCATCCTAAATGGACCATTAGCCCCTGCAAACTACATTTTGCAGAATGTCTACCAGTCCTCGGGGAACTCCGGCAACTCCTCGACCATGATGGATAGCAACAATAGTCCGCGCACCTTCACCTGGAATGTCGAAGCGGAAGCCCCGTTGCGAAAGAACCTCAGCCTCCGTGCTGGTTACTACGAAACTCACACATCCAATCTTTTCTTGCTAAATCCGATTCTTCCCGTGGGCGGCGGGACATCCGGCTTCATGGTGCTGGAAAATACGGGCACTTCGAATTATCGGCAGGCGCAACTCACGGTGCGCTACCGGCCAAGCGAACGAAACGAGTTCAATGTTTCCTATGCCTGGAGCCGCGCACGCGGAGACCTCAATACGCTTGCGGATACTTTCCTTCCTTTTCAGGCGCCGGTGATCCGCCCGAATGCCTATGGAGTCCAGCCCTCCGATATCCCCAACCGTGTGCTTGGCTGGGGCTATATCACGCTGCCCAAAAAATTCGTTTTCAGCCCCGTGGCGGATATTCACACCGGCTTTCCGTATTCGAACGTGGATAATTACCAAAACTATTTGGGAACGCCGAATAGCTTGCGTTTCCCAATTTATTTTTCGCTGGACGTAAAACTCTCCCGCGAGTTCACGGTGCACATGCCGTTCAAGGAGAACGCAAAGCGCAAGAAGATCAGTATTGGAGTTTTTTCGCTGGACGTGACCAATCGCCTCAATCCGCACGATGTGTACAACAATCCCAGCACACCCGCGCCTTTCTTCTGGGGGCAGTTCGCCGGTTTTCAGCGGCGCTTGACCGGGCTTGAAATTAATCTCGGCGAATGACAATTTCGCCGGGAATCCCTGCCGCATGGCCGGCCTGGATAATCAAAAGGTTGGCGGCATCGCCCCGTTTCCACTAGTGTCCGCGCGAATGTTTGAATTCGGCGGCACGATGGTGATGACTTCACTCCAGCAGCCCCAGCACGGCCTGCCGCTGCATGTCACGCGCGGGTGGATCAAGCGCAATGGCACTTGGCTGGAGGCCTACAGCTACCAAACCACGGTCCAATCCGTAGCTTCCCCTTGATAAATTGTAAATGGAAATTCGAGCTTCAGGCTTGTTCCGTTCGCTCGTTCAATTGTCCTGTTTAATTGGAATGTTCGGTGAGAGCCACTGCACTGGACGACGTGGACGAATCGCTTCCCTTCAGGCTGCGCGCGGCAAGAATTTCATAGTTCTGATACTTGATAGTCAAAACGGCGCGCCCGCCGCCGCGAATGGCGGAGACGGATTGGTTTTCCGATGGCAGCCAAAAATCGCCGATTTTCACGTAGGAATGATGAATGTCGGTCTTCTTGATCCAAAAAGAAGGATTCTTGGCGGGCTCCGCCTCGATGCGGCACACTGCAAAATCCCTGCTATCCACCCAGATGCGCCCGCGATAAAGAAGCTTGCTCGGAATTTTGGGTTCGACCGCGACCGCATAGGAACAATTGTCCGGAGTATTCTGAGCCTCAAGGCCGCTGAAATCATAATTGGTGGCATTGAGGGCGACGCGCACCCGATTCTCTTCGGTTGACGCTTCTTGTTCGGTTTCCAAAAGGCGCTTGAGGACTTTGTCGATCAGCCATTCCGGTCCACTCTGGGAAACGATCTTGAATTGCTTGGTGGCGGGCGCCTCGAAGGTCATGTCCACAACCATCTCGGCATGAAGGGACGCGGGGAATCCCGTGTAGGTCAGGCTATAGAACCGCCGGCCTTGATATTTTTGCAATGCGTCCGCGCGCTCGGCATTTTTCTCGACCAGCCTGTCCACAACCTGCGTGAGATTCGGCCTGGCCTCGATGATGGCCTGCGGAGATGATTGCGCCCGCGCTCCTGCAGGCTCCATGAGCATGAAGATGAGCAGGGGAGCAATCGAGAATCGGGAAATGTATTTGCTGATGGGCATGAAACTCTCAAACCTCTCGGCGAATGCAGGCAGCCGGGAACCAAATTTGGACTCAGGTATTCACTATTTTCGTTGCATCGTCGAGAAGCATGTCTTCCACTTGGGCCACAGGGCGAGTATAGCGTTCGTACGTTTGGTACATGCCCGCAAAAATCCGTTCCCAGGAACCGATGGAGAGGGCGCGCTGGCGGGCTTCGAGCCGCATGGACTCATGCAATTGCGGCTGCGTCATCCAGTTCGCCACCAATGGAGCAAATTCATCGAAGCTATTCGCGACGTAGCCGGACTTGGCGTGCTCAACCGTGAATGCCGGGCCGCCGCGCGCAGTGACCACCGCGGGAACTCCGGAAGCGAGCGCTTCGAGCACAGCCAGCCCAAACGTGTCCGTTTCCGACGGGAACACGAATGCATCCATGTTGGCATAAGCGCGTGAAAGGTCCATGCCTGTAAGCCAGCCGCTGAATTCCGCGTGCCGCATGTTTTCCCTCAGCCAGTTTTCCTCGGCGCCCTGGCCGATAAGGTTGATTCGAAAGTCTGTATTGCCCTTGGCCAGCAAATCTTTTTCGAGTTGCGCGAGGAAGCGCACGTTCTTTTCCGGCGTGAGCCGCCCGACGTAGCCGATTCGGAATGGGCCGCCAGTGCGTTCTCGAAAGGCGGGGCTAAACGTTTCCGTATTCACGCTGTGCCCCATCAGGAAGCAGGGCTTTCCGGTGGCCCTTCCGAGCAACTCAACCAGTTCGCGATTAGGAGTGAAGAGCAGCCGCGGAATCTTGTAGAAGCGGGCAGCCGCTTGAAAGCTGGCGAACTCGGCGGCGGATGCAAGCGGGGTGGACATTTTTTTCGGCCAGGAGGATAACAGGCCGGACACTCGCCGGCCGGCAAATTGATGGATATTCGTTTGCCAGGAAGCCGCCAGGGGCACGGCCAGGTTGTGTGCCACAAGTGCGCCCAAGATACCCACGTCGCTCGGCCCGGTGATGTGAACGACGTTGGGGCCAAACTCCCGCACCAACTGCATGATTCTCGAATAGTGCCTCAGGAACAAAAGATCGAATTCGTGGTGTCCATCCAGAGGAAACTTCATCCGGCTGCGGCGCAGTTGAATTCTAGTTAACGATCCATCCACAACTACTTCGTCGCTTGGCCCCGCGTGCACCAGGAGGAATGAGTAGCCGTGCTCCTTGGCAAATTCCGCAAACTGCCGGCTGGTATTCGCGACGCCGTCGATTTCCCGGTAGGTGCACGGAAACAGCGCCACCCGGATACTTTCGGCGGTCACGCACTCACCTCATGCGCGATGTCCGAAGCAGTATGCAATTCCGACTTGCCGCGAAACGTAACATTCAGCGCGTGCCTGACCGAGGCATTTTCCACCATGCGGAAAATTGCGAATATCTTCCCGAGGTAGGCCGGAGGAGCTTTCCATAGCACGGACAAAGGGCGGTGATATCCCGTTTGAAAATCCATGTGGAACACTCGCTCATCCCAGCGGCGCGAGCCCACGGGATGCTCGGGATAGTCGCGGATGGTGTCGATTACGGTTTGCATGAAGCGGATGCCGAGCACTTCCGCATATTGCGGCATGAAAACGATATGGCTTTGCTGGTCAATCCTAATTTCATTGATGAATTCCGGGAAACTTGTGGCGCATGTCAGGTTCAATGCGGCGCTGGGCTCGCATCCGTGGCGGTCTCCTCCTGAAATAAGAGGGCGCTTCCAGGCGGCGGCCAACTCGATGACACCCTTATTTTCAGTCCAGGAACGCATGGCGTTCAGTTCGAAGGCATGAACGAACTCAACGTGACACTGCAGAAAGCGGTCAAGAATATGGCGGAAGGTTGACTGCCCCAGGCAATACTGATCCCAATGAGGATGGTTGAAGACGATCAACACATCGGGCATGGCGTGCAGCGCCGACAGGAGTTCCATCAGGCGGGGCGCGGAGGGGGTGCGCGTGTAGGCGGCCAAGTCGTCCATAATTAGGTGCGCCTGGCTCTCCGGCAGATTGTGAATTCCCAGATGGAAGACAGCCCCTTCGAAGGGCACGCTCCACTCCACGGCAAATGGAACCTGAACCGCTTCCGGCAATTGCCGCAATGCGGTGGGCGCTCCGATACTGTCATGATCGGTAATCGACACGAGGCTCATCAATTCAAGATCGATTTCGATCTGATTGCTCTCCAGCTCAAAGGCCAGCTTGGGGGGCAGGGGCGGCGTCCAGTAAGCCTGCGAAAAATCGACGGGCCTGACCGATTTTTTGCACTGCTCCTTCAGAGCCCAGCGCAGCAAGGGCCATTTTTCGGCGAAGGCCGGAATGAAGAGCAGGCTTTCCTTGGATTGATTGGTATGGCTGTGCAGCGATACCGCCGTTCGATACTTGCGGGCGATGTCAGGCTGCTTCCAAAGGCATGAAATTTGTGATTGTGGCAATGGGTTTTATCCAGGCGGATTTGGGTTCATGTCTAGGATGTCAAAATCGGGCTTTGCACTCCAGTAGTCTAAAAATTAAATTTCCAGGGCGACAATAACCATGATACCCGGCAAGACTGCCACCTTAGGCAGCCTTGCCGGACATGGAGGATGGTATTGCCAAGGCAATGCTCGGTCTATCGGGGTTGCCGGCCAGTTGGCGCCCCACCGGCTGCCGGTGCCGCACCCGGTCCTGCCCCTGCGGGCGGTGCGGGCGGCGTCAGCGGAGGCTGAGGCCCGAGCACTTTCGTGAGCGCCTGATAGGCGCACATTTCGTCGGCATTTCCGCCACCAACCCCAACCGCGCCGATCAATTGATTGTCCACCACGATCGGAAGGCCGCCGCCAACGAAATAATAGGCCAAGCCCTGTTCCTTGCCGAGGTCCAGCCGAATCACGCGGCTATCGACGGTGTTGAATCGTTGCGCCACCAAAGAAGAGGGCATGCGCGCGTACAGCGCGGTCTTGGCTTTCATCAAGCCGGTCTCCGCGCCAATCGGCAGCACTCCGTCCATCTGGTGGGAGTCGATGATCTGCCCCGTCGGCGAGATCACGAAAATGGCGATGGTTACGTTTCCGGGCTGCGCCTTCTGCCAGTCGACGCAGGCATCCACGATGGCCCGCGCCGTGTCGGCATTGATTACCGCCTTCATCAACGTTCGCTTGGCGACATCGTCCGATACCGTAACTTTATTGAACGGAGCGGGCGTTGCACCCTGCGCCCACGCGTTCTTGCTGCCAAATGCGAACGCCGCGATAGCCACGCCCAAAATCACTGCTGCACGAAACAACCCTTCCTGTTTCCTCATGTTCTTTTCTCCTCGCTTTCTCGAGACTTGTTCTTGCCGTGGGCATACTGCCCGCGTTCCGAAGACGCACTCCTAATTCATCCAATGAATATTCGGTTTGGATTTTCCGGCAATCGGGACTCTACACCCAGAGGGTCCTACTTGGCAAAGGCCAGTAATCAGTTCCTCAACATCGATGCCTCACATCGGCTCGTGAAATGGCCCGCGACCATTTCCCGGAATTCATCTCCCAATCTTTGAAAAAGTAAACCCGCCGGGCGCCGATACTGGCTCAGGATAGACGCTGAAATTGGATGACACGAGCACAGGCCCTGGACATCAACCTTAGAATCCTGTGCGCCGGCAACGGATGCCTCGTCCTGTAGATGATCTTATTCCATATGTCGGACAAATTGCGGTCAATCCTGCATCGATTCAAGACAGGAACAAGAATGACTCCAAAAATTTGGGGTTGGCCGTCAGCCGCTTTGTCTGTTGACACGGCACGAACGCGCCTGATACAGACGTTGCCAGCGATTGAGCGCCGCAGCTACGCGCTCGGAGCGCAATTTTCAAATTTCAGAAGGCGGTATTTTCCATGACCCTCCCCTGCGAGCGCGCAAAGTATTCCGCAATCGTCGATCGCCCCAAGCTGCATTTGCCCAACGGCGAACGCATCGTGATCTGGACGATTGTAAACGTCGAAGTGTGGGACATCGCGCGTGCCATGCCCAGGCAGGTGCTTGTGCCACCTACGGGAGTCACAACACTGCCCGACGTGCCCAACTGGAGTTGGCACGAGTACGGCATGCGTGTCGGCTTCTGGCGCTTTCACGCGCTCTATGAACGGTTGAAGATTCGTCCATCGCTTTCCATCAATGCGCGCGTGTGCCTCGATTACCCGCGCGTGGCGCAGGCCTGCAAGGATGCCGGCTGGGAATTCATGGGCCACAGTTTCGATCAGCGACCCATGCACAGTGAACCCGACCCGGTGGCCATGATCGAGCGCTCCGTCAAAACGATTCAGGAATTCACCGGCAAGCCGCCCATCGGCTGGATGGGCCCGGGCCTCACCGAAACGTACGACACGCCCGACCATCTCAAAGCGGCGGGTATCAAATATATCTGCGATTGGGCCTGGGACGACGAGCCTGCCGAGATCGCCACCAAACACGGCCCTCTATATACGCTCCCGTATTCGCTGGAGACGAATGACATTCCCGTCATGGCCGTGCAATATCACCAAGCTCCTTACTGGACACAAAAGTGCAAAGACACCTTCGATCGTCTATATGAAGAAGGCGCGACCCGGCCGAAGATTATGGCCATCGCCATTCATCCTTACTTGAGTGGACAGCCGTCGCGCATCAAGTATCTGGAAGACATCTATGAATACATTTCAAAATTTAACGGCGTGCTGCACTGGAATGGCGAGCAAATTCTGGATTGGTATCTGAAGGCGAGGCAACAGTAGCATCCGCCGCGGCGGACCTGTGCGGTTTTTGCGATTGATCGCTTTGTGGATGCGCTTAACGTTTAGAAAAGCGCACAGGCAGAGTGCCTGTGCTACTTAATTCACTTTGCCGCAGGGGCAGTCGCGTTGAAATCGGCGGTGTGTGAGACGATCACGATCCAGCGCCCGTTGCGTTTGGCCATCACGAAATTGGCGTACCCTGCGCGGTATGGCCAGTCGGATCCGTCTCGCTTGCGCGCGCCGGTCATTGTCCAATAATCGTCCACAACGGCTAGTTCAGGGCTGAGATAGCGGATGGTCTTCACCACATCCGTGCGCTGCGTATTCTTGTAGAGGTCGGCGAAGAGCCTTGCATGTTCGTCCTCGACGGCCTGGCGTGTGCCAAGCGGTTCACCTCGCCAGTTGACCCACTGAACGTCATCCGCCAGCGAGACGCACATGGCGTGCGCGTTGTGCGAGTTCCAGCCGTCGCTGAATCCCGCGACCACCTGCTTGATCGCCGCGTCCTCATTGCTGCTTGCAGAGCCGTCCGCAGCCGTTGCGCGCGCCACGCGCAACGCCATCGGCGCCGCCAAGAGCACAATCAATATGGCCGCAAATCGTCCGAGGTTCCATATCGCTGGATTCACTGCATTCGATCTCATGTTGACGGCTCCTCACAATACCGAAGGATTCATTCGCAAATCATTGGCCATATTTGCAAAGGAAAATTGCCCATGCCCACCAGCAGGGCCATATTCCCCCTAAGGGTACACCAATCCCGCCCTGGGAGTAATACTTGCCCTCTTGCACGGTAGCGTCGATTTTGAAAGTTTTCGCGTTTAGGAGGGCCGAGCTTCAGCTCGGCCCTTCGAGTTACATTTCGTTGCGGGCTTCAGCCCCTAAAACTTCAGGGGTTAAAACCCCTGATGAGGCGATGCTTTTCGTCGGGACTGAAGTCCCGACCTCCTAAGAACCGCGCCATGCCAGCACCATTCGAGTTAGGACAGCGCCTGTTGGAGAATCCTGCTTGCTGCATCAGAGAAATTCCGCAACCCCTCTTCTCAACATCGCGTCAAAGGAACATGATAGGCATGGTGGAGGTGTGCTCATGAAAACCAGGCTGTTGTTGATCGGGAGCTTGGCCGCCTGCCTTCTGGTGCTTTCCGGTCCCGTGCTCGCGCACCATTCGTGGAGCGGCTATGACATGTCCAATCTCACCACAGTCAAAGGAACCGTAACGCAATTTGACTGGGGCAATCCGCACATCTGGATCAGCTTCGAAGTGAAGGACGATAAAGGGGCCATCGAAAATTGGAGCGCAGGCGGCCCCAGCCCAAATCGCCTGGTCAATACCGGTTGGGACAAGAACACGCTCAAGCCCGGAGATCAGGTAACGTTCGTCGGCAACCGGATTAAGGATGGCACGCATAGTATGCGCCTGGACAAAATTGTGCTTTCGGACGGGCGCGAGTTGTCCTGCTACAGAGGGCGCTGAATCCTCGCGCCGGCGCCTCACACGCTTGGTTCACTCCGCGCATACTCCCTTGTATTTTTCGGCGGAAAGAAGAGCAGTACCGCTTGATGAACAGAACCCTTCGCGCCAAATCTGCTTTGACATTTCCGAGAGCGCGGTGATATAGAATTTTGTCACAGATACAAATCAAGACCTACCGGACGCTGTCAAGCTCTGTCAACGCTGTCAAGCGGCGAGCGGCAACTTGCCTGCGTTGCGATTTGCGATAGGGGATCCACATGAAGAATCGAGTTTTGGCATTGTTCCTGGGATTTGCCGTTCTGCTCATCGCATCTTCCATCCCGGCGCTCGCGCACCACGGAGCCACTCCGTACGACTCAACCAAATTGTCCACTTTGAAAGGAACCGTGTCGGACTTCCAGTTTGTAAATCCCCACGTGGAACTTGCCGTGGATGTGAAGAATGATAAAGGCAAGATTGAAACGTGGATCGGAGAAGCCAATAGTCCGAACGTGCTGTCCAGGCACGGCTGGAGCAAGGACATCATCAAAAAAGGCGACCAGATCACGGTGATCGGAAATCAGGGCAAGAATGGCTCGAAAACGCTGCGCTTGCAGAAGGTCATTTTGTCCAACGGCCAGGAACTCGATCCCAACTCGATCAACGATTAGGCTCGGCATTTAATCGCGGCGGGTCATGGCAAACAATTTTGCCGCATTTCAAGAAATCCAGCTCGGGAGCGAGCGGAGGAGACGGCAAGTGCGCAATGGCTGGATGAAACGAGTCCTGGCATTTTTGACCATGGCGATGATTTCGTCAGCGATCTCCGCGCAATTGCATGCGCAGCAGGAAGCGTCGCCCGTACAATCCACAAGTGCCACACCCGATTTGTCCGGCCTGTGGTCAAGGCTGCGGGATCAAGCCGTTCCTCGAGGTTATGAGGCTTACATCCTCGATTTTGGCAAATCGGATTCTCCCATGACTCCCTGGGCGGCCGCGAAATATAAAATTACCGGCGCAATGTATCATGGTGACGATCCGAGCACGGTACTCAGCGATCCTGTTTTCCAGTGTTTTCCTCCAGGCGTGCCTCGCATCTATCTTTTCAATTTTCCAATGCAGATCGTGCAGATCCCCGGCCAGGTGCTCATGCTGTTCGAGTACGATCATTTTGTCCGCCGTATCTATACGGATGGCCGCCCGCATGACCCGGAGCAAGGGCCGCTTTGGATGGGCGATTCGATCGGCAAGTGGGAGGGCGACACACTGGTCGTCGATACCACCAACTTTAACGACAAGACGTTGATTGATCGAGTGGGCCGCCCGCACAGCAACGCTCTGCACGTGGTGGAACGTATTAGGCGCGTCGACCAGAATTCCCTGGAAATCGCCTTCACCATTGACGACACAAAGGCTTACACAAAACCCTGGGGAACCAAATTGATCTTCGAGCTGAAGCCGACCTGGAAAGTGATGGAGCAAATCTGCGAAGACAACGCCAGCTTCATCGGCTTCAACAAAAAAGCTACGCAAGCTCCGAAGAAGTAGAGGCGCAATTCGCCACGGCGCATTTCACTGCATTGGAGCGACTCGCCGAAAGAGACTTGAGCGGTAATATTGATATGAGCAGCGCGAAGCTTGGGCACGTGACTGTATAATGTTGGCGATATTAGACGCCTTCTTGACCCAACGCACAAAACATTTGGCAATGGTGCGATTGCGCACTCAAATCAGAATGGGCGGGGTGAATAGAGTGAAAGTGAACCGGAAACGAAATTATTTCATGGCGGCGCTGGCTTGCGGCGCCCTGTCTTTTGCCATTACAGCTCTTAGTCCGTCGCCGCTGCGGGCGCAGGCGGGAACCCCCAAATTTGAAGTGGACCCATACTGGCCGAAGCCATTGCCAGACCGCTGGGTGACCGGCGAAATTGGCGGCCTATGCGTGGACGCCAAGGACCATGTGTTTCTCGTGCAGAGAGTGAACGATGTCGGCGGCATGGATGGGCATCTCGAGGGATTGACCAATGATGAGCTGAACGCAGGCCAGGCAGGTCCGCCCATCATCGAATTTGACGCCGAAGGCAAAGTGGTCAATTCCTGGGGAGATTCAAAGCTGCTCCCCAAGGACCTGCACGGCTGCGCCATCGACCGCGACGGCCACGTGTGGCTGGACGGCTCCGAGGACGGCATCGTTCAGGAATATTCGCACGATGGAAAAGAGCTTCTGCTGCAGATCGGAAAAAAAGGCGTTTTCGATTCCTCGGACGGCACCGTAAACGGCAAGCCGCTCAATTCCAGCACTTCGCAGTTTTTCCGCGTGTCGGAAATTGCGTTCGATCCGCATAACGGCGATATGTATGTCGCGGACGGCCACGCAAAAGGCAAAGGCGGCAATAATTCCCGCATCGTGGTGTTTGACAGTAAGGGAAAATACTTGCGCCAGTGGAGAGTGTACCGGTCACCGGAAGAAGCGGCTACCGCCGCGGCGGCCACGCCGCATTGCGTGCGCGTGAGCAATGACGGCCTCGTCTACGTCTGCGATCGCTGGATGAACCGCCTTCAGGTCTTCGACACCATGGGCAATTTCAAGAAGAACATGCCGTTCAGCTTCAAGATCTGGACGCCGGTTCCCGCGGAGGGCGTAAGTTCCAGGCGCGATGCCCAGCTTGTGGGATCGGCTTCCTCCGTGGAATTTTCTCTCGACCCGGCGCAGAAATACATGTACGTGATCAATGAAATCGATGAGCAAATCGACATCGTGGATCGCGCCAGCGGAAAAGTACTCGACAGCTTTGGCCGCCCCGGCCATCAGGTGGGCGAATTCATGCACGCGCACACCATGGCGGTGGACTCCAAGGGCAACATCTATGTGGGTGAATCCGTCAACGGTCGCAGGGTGCAGAAATTCAAGATGGTGGCGGGCAAATAGAGTAGCTCAGGGGCCGCGCCGGATTCCGCTGTTTGCGGCCCTTTCAATCTATCCGCGATAGGCGATGCTCAGCCCTTTCCCGACGGGCACGATAGTGTGCTGGAAGTCCGCGAGACTCGAAACCAATTTCAGGTAGTCGGCGATCTCCTCCGGATGGGAGAGCACATTGTCGGCGATCACCAGCGCCTTCGGGGCCAGCTTGGGCAACAAAATTTGCATCACCTCTGGAAACTTCCTGCGATCGGCATCGAGAAATACCAAGTCAAACGGCCCTGTAAGCTGACTGACGATTTCAGCGGCGTCTCCAGTGCGCAAATCCACCCGATCCATCAAATCCGCGCGGCGCAGATTCTCGCGCGCCAGTGCATGCTTGTCGGGATTTCGGTCGATGCTGACGATGCGACCCCCTGCAGGCGCGAGCGACCACGCCAGCCAGATGGTGCTGTAGGCGTTCGACGTGCCAACCTCCAGCGCGCGCGTCACGCCGCTGGCTCGCACTAGAATACTGAGCAGCTGTGCGCTGGCAGGTTCCAGATTGAGCATCATGCGCGGACGTTCGGAGACGCGCGCATCGTTTGCCCTGCCGTGCTCTTCAATTTCCTGTAACAATTCGCGCAGACGCTGTTCCATGACCACCTTCCGCTCGGGCTCTGCCGCAATTCATCCACATTCTACTCCGTGACGGAATCCGCCGCGAATCCAGCGGACGGACAAGCGCGCAGCTGCGCGGCCTGAACTTCCCAAGTGGGCCATGCAGAGCGACTGGCAATGTATATGGAAGTTTCGGAAGGCAATTCTTGGCCCGAGTCTAGCCGAAACTGCCTTATGACATTGCTCACATGCATCTGTGACCCAGGTCATATAATTGTCGAAAACATGTTGATATAAAAAACTTACAAAGTTGGAAAGCCGCGGAAAGGAGAGAATTCCACCGGGCCTACAACAAAATGAAAAATGTACCAACCCAGACTACACCGCGCACGCGGTGGACGACGGAGGTGGCGCAATTAGAGCGCCGCCACGCGTGAACTAGAAGTTCATGAGGGGGAGCCGCCAGGTTCCCCCTCAGTAATTTACGCTTCACCATGTTTCTCGCCTCACAGCAAGTCACGAATCAGATGTGCGATCAGCGTTTTTTCTTGACACCAACTCTCTCAAAGGGTACGTAAGAACCTTATTACCCTTGATCCTTGATGGTCCTTGTGCGCGAGATAGTGAAGCGTGCCCATTTTCCGCCCCGAAATGTGCGGAATATTGGAGAATCACTCCAAGAGGTATTTTATGAGAAGCAATCCGCTAAAGAGTTTAAGCCTGGTTGTTGGCCTTCTGATGCTTTGCTGCCTGCCGACCTTCGCGCATCATGGCGGGTCCGACTACGACGTGCAGCATCCCAAGACTCTCAAAGGAACTGTGACGGAGTTTTTTTGGTCCAATCCCCACTGTCAAATTTTCCTGGACGTGAAGGATGACTCCGGCAAGGCCGTAAATTGGACAATCGAAACTCTTGCGCCGGCGGTTTTGAAAAGGGCTGGCTGGAGCGCCAAGACGCTGCATCCCGGCGATCAGATCTCGATTACCTTCGTTCCCAGCAAGAAGGGCACGCCCGTGGGAATGCTGCGCAACGTTGTGCTCCCCGATGGCACGGAGCTGACGGGTGGCGCATTGGGCGAACAACCGCAGCAGTAGGGCCGGCAGTGGCTTGCACATTTCATCTTTGTTGATCTCGCGCGAGCCATTCTTGTCCGGCTGCATTGCAGGCTGAGAGCCGAACGACACGAGGAGCAGCGAAATGCGAAATAGATTCTTGGGGTTGACGGTTTCCCTTGCGGCAGCGCTTGCTTTCCTGGCGGTTGCGCGCGCCCAGACCGATGGCTCCGGCGCGGCGAAGACAGTCGCCAAAACCGCTGCCTTCGACACGCATGACCTTTCCGGCATTTGGAATCCCGCACCCTTCATGCAACCGAAGGGCGAAGTCAATCCACTCGATTTGGGCGGCCATCCCAATCCTCTGCCTCCATTCACTCCAGCGGGCCAAGCGCAATACCTGGCCAACGCAAAGTTTATCGCGGCGGGAGCCGTACTCGATTGCGATCCGTTCGGCACTGCGCGAAATTTTTTTACGCCGCGGCCATTTGAAATCCTGTTGACCCGCGACCGCCTGCTGCAACACTTCGAGTACTACGACAACTGGCGCGAAATCTGGACGGACGGGCGGAAAATTCCCGATGATACTGAGCCAGATTACATGGGGTATTCCATCGGCCGGTGGGATGGAGACGCGTTCGTCGTTGATTCGGCCGCATACAATGGCAAACAGTTTCTGACCTGGCAAGGTTTTCCCATCAGCGAATCCTTGCATCAGACGGAACGCTGGCAGCGCGTGGATCAGGACACTTTAAAGATCGTCTTTACCTTCGACGACCCGAAAAACTATACAAAGCCGTGGTCCATCACCGGCTTCTGGAAATTGCGGAAGGACTGGAGGTTGGATGCGCATCCCTGCACGCTATCGGCAATCAAGGAATACGATGAGCGCGTGAACCACGCCGATAAGCTTCCCGGCCGCGACTTCGGCAAACCCGACAAGAAGTAGCGCGGATCTAATGGTAAATTACTTTTTGTTTTCCGGAAGGAATTTAATGAAGAAGTTTGTCGGTCAAAAATCCGCCGCTCTCGTTGTGCTGTCCTTGCTTGCCGCATTTTTTGCCGCGCCTGCTGCGCGTGCGGATGAAATCAAGGTCGTAACTTCCGGAGGCTTCACGGCGGCCTATCTGGAATTAGTCCCCGAATACGAAAGCGCCACGCACAACAAACTCGTGACCGAGTTCGGACCCTCCATGGGCACGACGCATAACGCCATTCCAATCCGTCTGGAACGCGGAGAAGCCATCGACGTCGTGATCATGGCCGGCCCTGCGCTGGACGATTTGATCAAACAGGGCAAAGTTCGTGCGGGCAGCCGTGTCGATATGGTCGAATCCTATATTGGCATGGCAGTGAAGGCCGGTGCGCCCAAGCCCGATATCAGCACCGTGGACGCTCTGAAACGCACTTTGCTGGCGGCAAAATCGATCGCTTATTCAGACAGCGCCAGCGGTGTCTATCTCTCCACCGAATTATTTCCAAAGCTTGGTATCTCTGACCAGATCAAGGCCAAGAGCAGAAAGATCGAAGCCGATCCCGTGGGTGGAGTGGTCGCCACCGGAGAATTTGAAATCGGCTTCCAGCAGATCAGCGAGCTGCGCCCCGTGAAGGGCATCGATATCGTGGGCCCGCTGCCGCCCGGCGCACAAAAGGTAACTGTGTTTGCTGCGGGGATTCCCACAACGGCAAAGCACCCGGAGTCGGCTAGAGCGCTCATCCAGTGGCTCGCATCTCCCGCCGCCTACGCGGCCATCAGAAAAAGTGGTTTGCAGCCCGCGAAATCCAAATAGTTCCCCCAACATCCATTCGGGCGGCGCGAGCAATATATTTCTTCCGGCGAAAGAATTTGTTGAGCAATCAGAATTGTTGGGGCAGAAACGCCCGAACGAAAACTTCTATGCCAAACCAAGCGAAAGAACTCATACTGGTTCAGCAGGCAAGACTTGTGACACGCGCCGTGAGTTCCACTGAAATATATGGACAATTTCGCATGGCAAATTAATTTTTGCCGGGATGATCGAAGAACTGCTCGAACGGCACTCGTCCATCTTCAAAACTGAGAATTATTGTCAAACAGATCGTCGCACATAAACTTGCAATTAAAGACCATGGGAGAAAGCACAAGTGGCTGAGAAAAAGTTTCGCTCCGGGAATTATCGAGAACTTCCTGGCACAGGTTTTTTTCGATGCTGACCGATGGCGTGTGGGCTGAAGCGGAAGTAGGCGGCGAACACCTGCGCCTCTTTTCCGAGCACAATGCGCAAGGGATTCAAGCCTCAGTCTACAACGTGAAGACCAAAACCTGGATTGCCCCCTCCGAACCGGTCGAAGACATCGAACAGGGCAAGGATCGCACCATGGAGCTTGCCAAGGCGTACCTGAAGCGCACCACGGGCCTGGAGCTTCCACCTTTGCAGTGGAAAGAGTCGCGCGATCGGTAAAATCGCGATCCGCGGCAGATTGCGGGCTGAGAACCGGTGGAATCGGGTCAAGAGTAGAATTTCGAACAGTTCGCCATCTCACGCAAAATAATTTCTATGAGCCCTGAAAAATATTTTTCCCTTTGGTGAAATGCAAATTTCGAAGAAGTGGCGCGCCCGGAGAGATTCGAACTCCCGACCCTCTGCTTCGAAGGCAGATGCTCTATCCAGCTGAGCTACGGGCGCGTGGTAGAAGTTATTTTGATTCTAAAGCATTTGCCGCTGTTCCAAAAATAAAATCCTCCTCTTGCAGCCTTTACTGTGTCAGAACTGTGCCAAAATCCTCGTTGGCGGGCAGATTCTGACACAGCGTGCCCGTCATTTCGTTGGCTTGGCGGTTAAGTTTTTCCAGGGCTTCCCGTTTCATCTGCAACTTCATTTGCGAATACTTCTTGAAGACCTGGGAATCACCTTGTCGAAGCATCTGTGTGACCCACTCATCCGCTACACCGCCTGCGCTTAACCGGGTAGCGTATGTGGACCGGAGATCGTAGATTCTGAAGTAGGCAATCCCTGCTCTCCGAAGAGTATTCCTCCATGCCGTCTTCACAGAATTTAAGTGTTTAGTTGGCGTTTCATCGCTGGGAAAAAGAAAGTCTCCATTTCCAGAGATGACGATTTGGTTTCGAAATGCGTCCAATGCGAGCTTCGTTAACGGAAGTTCAGAAATCCCATTTGGCGTCTTGGAATCGGGAATCCAAACAACCGAATTGACAAGGCCCACACGTGCTCCTTCTTCATTGGAAGCAGTTCCTTGTAAACGCGCAGACCTGTTTCCGTAATGATGCGAACAACGTTCCGCAAATGGGCAGGAGCATGGAATTCGATCTGCTGCTGCTCTGACCACGAGACATAATGCGGTCGGAACAACCCTTTCACAGCCACAGGAAATTCCACATTCGCGCATGGGTTCGAGGCAAGCAGCTTCTTTCGAACGGCCACGTTTAACACACGTCGAAGCACCCTCAATTCTTGATGGACAGTAGTTGGTTTCAATTTTCCTCGTTCGATATAGCCCGAAGATGTTTTAAAACGGACGCGCTGACAAAGCCGATCACGAAGATATTGTTCGATCTCGTCTGCCGTCACGTTAACCAGTCAACGAGTAGCAAATGCCCTTTTCAAGTGGTTCGCTGCTCGCTGATTGGCCATGTGAGTTTTCGGTTCTCGAATGGGTGGCTTGGAGTAATTTTCTAAGAACAAATCCGCCCACTCCCCGAAGGTTAAGTTTTCGCCCTTTCGGACGATTTGCAATATGTTGCCGTTCCTGGCCTGAAGCCGTTCTCTGAGCTTCTTATTCGCTTCATTCCAGTCCTCGGTAAAAGTGGATTCCCTCTGGCGGGTGCCGTTCCGTTCCCGGTAACACATCCACCAGAACTTTGTTCCCTTTCGGCGAAAAACCCTGCCGTCGTGTTTGATAGGTCTACTCATTCTCCATCTCCTGTTTGAATGAAGCGCGGAAAGGTTCGAGGTCCGATTTGAGAAACCGGATATTTCGACCCATTACGCGGAGATGGGGAATCTGCTTTCGCTCGACCCAAAGATACACCGTCTGGGGACTGACGCCAAGGTACCGAGCGGCATCTTTGACTGTCAAAGGATAATCAACTGAGGAACTCGATGTCTTCTGTGCTGTTTTAGCAACTAGGTCCCCGTTCATTTGACATACTTGGTCTTAGCTTTTCACGTCCAAGAGGTCAGCATCGTGCTCATACATTCCATTCTTGGAAGCCCAATATTGAGTCAACATGAGCCAACTTGAGCTTGATGGGGCATTCGGGTCAAGGAGGCCCCTTACTATTAAGGTTTTGTCATAAGCCCTTATAATAAGAAGTAAAGGGAGGATATGGAGGGGTAACATAGTGTGACTTGGTTCGAAGCAACTGCCTCCCTTTCCACTTCCCTGTGTTTGCGCATTATGCTGGCGTTGCTGTGAAGGTTCAATTTAAGACAGAATCGAACGAACGGCCCTTGCCACCCGCGCATGCTTGCCAAATTGCTACTTCCCATCGGCGGAACCACTCTCTTGCTCTTTATGGCCAATACACGAATTTCTTATGTGTTGTTTACTATTAAAAGCCTAACGTAGCTCGAAAGGTTCAGCCCCTCTGAATTGTTTCGCATGGGTGAGAGGAGTCATGGGATGAGCGAAGGCAAAATCTTGGTTGTTGACGATGAGGCGCAGATCCGCCGGGTTGTGCGAACTACCCTTGCTTCAAACGGATATGAAGTCTCAGAAGCCAAGAATGGTAATGAAGCGCTTGGGTTGCTATGTGTTAACGAATATGACTTGGTGCTTTTGGATGTGAACATGCCCGGAAAGTCGGGTCTTGAGACGTGCCGCGAGATTCGTGCCACTGGCTCGCATCCGGCAATCATCATGGCTACGGTGCGGGATTCCGAAGCGGACAAGGTAGAAGCCCTCGATGCGGGTGCCGATGGCTATGTCACAAAGCCATTTGGCATATCTGAACTGTTGGCTCGAGTTCGCGCAGTACTTAGAAGAACAATCGATTCTCCCGCGTATCCCGAAGCACATCTGCGGCTTGGCGCAGTGGAGATTGATTTTGAGGGGCGCTATATTCTGGTTGGCGGGGGACGAGTGCGGCTCACGCCTAAAGAATTGGATTTGCTCTCCTATCTGGCCACGCATTCAAATAGAACGATTACTCATCGTGAACTCCTGCAAGCGGTGTGGGGCCCTGAGCACGGGCACGACCCGCAATATCTGCACGTATTCATGAATCGGTTGCGAAATAAGGTGGAACCCTCGCCAAAGCAACCGAGATTTTTGATCACCGAGCCCTGGGTGGGGTATCGCCTGCAACTCGCTGATTAGCAGCCTTTTCCGCCTTCAAAATTTTAGGGGAATCGAACTATCCGCTTATGCCTCATTTAGGATATTGAGCGAAGCTTGGTATTGATAGTTGATGCCGGGCCACGCGTCAGGTGTTCTCGCGAGACGCCATGGCTTAACTGGAAAGGGAGCCACCTATGTTGGCAAAAGAGAAGATGCGGATTGAGAACGCCAGGCTATTTCCCGCGGCGATTGTGGATCAGGTTCAAACAGCGTTGTCGGATGGCGCACAAATGTCCCCCGACAAATCCCGAAAGAATTTCTACGACGTGGAGACGGAGGATCGAACGTATTTCATCTATGTCTCGCCTGTGAGCGGAAACATCACCCTGATTGCCACGTGGCGACGAAAGCGCTCATCGGCGGATGCGAACTCGCATAAGCAGGGCTCATGGCGGCGAAGGATCACGGAACACATCCTCGCGGCTTAGAGATGATCGTCCGGGACAGTTCCGCCGAACCACGCGCACACCCCATCGGGCGCCTATAGGAAGTACCTGTCATCCGCGGATGCTTCTTTCTGCCCAAGAGCCCGCAGAACGCGCCCAATTTCCTGACCGTGCCTCAGTGTCATCGGAAGATCGGCGCGAGAATCGAATGAATTCAGATCTAGTTTTGTCAAACGGATCAAGTCTTGCGCGGCTTGCGGAAAAGGGATCGAGCCCCAAGTTTGCATAATCTCCAGGGGCTGCGGTATTCGGCTTCCAGGGTACCCGCGCAGAAATGGCACGTATCCCGAAGTGAAAATGAGCCCCGTTTTGTCGTCGAATGGAATTGCCATCCCTCGGAGAATCGGTTTGCGGCCAGGACGCATGCAGAAAATTCCACTTCGAGTGATGGTCATGAGTCCATATTGGGGGATGTTGTCGAGAGCACTTTCAAACCCCCGGCGCTCCTCGTCAGAGTAAGGAGCATTCTTGTGAACGACGACTTTACGGGGCGAAACCCCAGTTTGCTTCTCGAAGACAGCCACCGCACGGGAAAGCAACTTCCTCGCATGTGCCTCATCCAGGAGAGGTCCGTTCTCTTCCCTCTTGCAGGATTCCCATGCGACCTCATCTCCGTCAACGATGAAACAATCCCCCAGTTCCGTGACAACTTTGGCAAAGCTTCGTAGCGCACGCGAAGGCGTTCTTTGCGAAGTTCGGTAAAACGAAATTCCAACAAAGCACGAATCTTCAGAGGCACTTGCCAACCGCCACGGAATCACCCTTGTCTTATGTAGTAATCCCAAAGACAAGTTCCATGCCCATGTCGCGCGGTCTTGCGTTCCTTTCGTTCTCGAAGATGGCTGTTCCCAGATCAATTCTGTCGGGAGGGATCCCATGCACTCGGCTTTAAAACCGCCTCGGAATTCCCGAATCAACCGATGAGATATCTGTTCGTCAACGTCCGGCAATATTTCGTCATTGGATGCAAGGCCGGCATCGCCGCCGGCAGTTTCCTCCCCAAGAAACCGTGTCACGGGCTCCGATACCGCGCAGAGGACGACTTGGGGTGGGTTTTCAAGCTCACTGAGCGCATGAACTTCCCCGCCAAACATCGCTTGGAGCAACCAGCGCCTTGTACTAGAATCGCCGCTCTCCTTCAATCCCGGAAAGTCTCTTTTATACAGGGGGCGTTGCCATTGACTTTGCGTCACAAGATGAATCCGAAACGGTTCTTGAGAACTAATTCCAGGGAAAGACGGGTGCAAGACACAGTCGATGTTTGCAATTTGCTCTATGGGTTGGGAGAGTTCTTGCAGTAATTTGAGGGTATTTTCGATTGCTTCAGGAGTCCCGACAATTCCTACGCGTATTTGCCGGACGTCCTCCGGACGGGGAACGCCATAAGGCCCATATGCCGCCAAACCTGTTTTCGGGTCGACGCAGCGATGGCCACCGCCGAAGACAAGGTCCGGTTCCTGAATTTGTAAACAGCGGAAGCGGTCTGAAGACCGATTTAGATCAATCTCAAGCGGAGTGGTGCTAAGTATGCGCCTGGGATTGTTCGTCCCGAGGACTTCCGATGGACGTGGAAGATACTCCTTCCTCATCGTTGAATAGGCTCTCTTGTTTGAGCAGGCCAAGCGCCGGCATCAAGAGGTCATCCTCCATTTCATTGAGCATCATCAGGTCGTAGTTCATACGATCGCTCGGGATGCCAAATTGAGTAAAGCCTGATAATGGTGTCAGCCTGGTCCGAACAGGGGCCTGACCGGTATTCATCCGGATTTCATGATGGCCTTTGGCCAAGACCGCGGACCAAAACCTTAGCGAGCGTAGAACTTGCCCATTTCTTTCCCGCGCTTGCGGCCCAGAGAACAGCGGCGCGACCGGCCGAGTCGTCGCGGACGTCTTACTATCCAGTTCCGTAAGCAGCCAGGACGGCTCCAGGCGAAGGAAGAGGTTTCCCGACACCTGAACGAAGCCTGCGCGGATGCTTTGATGCCTCCATCCATATTGGACTTCGGCCGTAATCGAATTCTTGAGTGTTATCCAGCCCACGTTAGGAGCGGTGACTTCGCGTGAAATTGTTTGGCCGCCGATTTCCCACCACACGCTCTTGGGTTTGTTGCGCGGGAAGTAAAATTGATCCGTGCTCTTCTGCCACCGCAGGCCGCGCTTCCAGGCGTGTTGCCGGAACAAACTGTTTAGAAGCTCGATCGCCCATCCGGCGCGGTCATATCTGGAGAGCCACTGCGTGAAGACTTCCTGCCTTGGATCTTCTCCTTGCCTGAAAGCGGGGGTAAAGACGGAATCCGGCACGAGCGGCGCAACTGTATACAGCCTCGCCTCCTTCAGGATGAATGGTAACGGCCCTGCCGCGGCACAGGCTTCGGTCACTTCGGATTCCGTTTTGAATTGCGCCTCCACGGAATAGACAAATTTGGGGAGTTCGACAACCGGGAAAAGATTGGAGAGGACGCGTTCCTTCGTGGAACTGACTCCCAACGAGTGTACCCGTCCGGTCGATGCGAAATCCGCGATTAGAAAGGACAAGAGATCCGAAACGCTTTCTTCCCAGTGATTCTCATCCCTAAAATCAAACCACTCACCCAGCCTGATTGAGGGCGGGATTGTTACGTTGTCTTTGAGGATTGTTACAATTCGGCCTACGGCGGGAATATTTTCCTTCAGTTGCTTAATAGCTCTCAGTGCAACTGGCCAATCGTATTGCAACATCGCTCTTGAAACGACGATTGCCAGATGACCGCGATCGCAAAGACCTTTCCCCATCTCAACCAGCGTGTCTGGCGCAGCCGCGGAACTCCAATCGACGAGCGACAATCGCAAGTTGCGATCTCCAGATCGCACTCCACGGAGGCGATTAGCCAGATTCGCTGTCCACGCACCATCGCAACCGTCATGGAGAAGAGCTAGATGGAGGACGCCATTCGCGAGCGGTTCCGTCTCATGAATTTGTAGGGAGCGCGGTGCTTGAGTTAGTTGCGCATGCGAGCGTAAGTGTCTTGAGGTGGCGTCTTGACTTCGAACTGTCTTGGCCTCGTTTGCCATATCGAAGTGTGTGCGATGGCAAGTCAACAAGTCCTAAGGAATCTCTAATCATTCCATTTATGAAAACGAGGAAATTGTTTCTGCTTTCGTATTCGTACATAAGTTTTATTGATATTCAGAATGCGAATTTTTCATATCTCAATCCGTAAATCGACTTTTCTTTATATAACGTTTATGTTTTACTGGCCATGCAGGTTAGTCCCGCAGGAAACGGTTGACGGGGCGGCCGGCGGAAAGAAGGGCGCCTTGAACGAAACGAGCATCGTATTCCGGGGTGACTCGGCAAGAACCACCGAACGGGTCAAGCACTCCAGCCAATTTGAATACCCAGCCGCTGCGACACTGACAAAGGAAGAGATTCGTTCCTGTATCGAGGATACCGGCATTATTCCTTCTCTGAGTGAGATGTCCACAGAGGATGCCCTTTTTGTTGCCGAAGCGCTTGTTGAGGCTGGGATCCCAATCGTAAAAATCAGCATGAACGATCCCGACGCCACCGAGGTCATCGCCTATCTGGCAAAGCACGCTCCGACCACGATATTGGGCGCGGGAAACATTCGCAATAAGAACGCCGCACAGAAGTGTCTGAATGCAGGCGCAAGATTTTTGGCAACTGACGGGTTAATTCCAGGGATTATCGAGTTTGCAGCAAAAGAAAAGCTGGTGTCCGTCCTAGGGGGATTGACACTGACCGAAGTTATCTCAGCTTGGGATGGAGGAGCAGATTTTGTCAAAGTGATTCCATGCTATGCAGTCGGTGGTTATAAGTATATCCGAACTTTGAACACTGTGATTCCTCAAGCGCGCCTCATCGCTGCGGGAGGTGTAAATCAACTAACGGCCTTGAATTACATCATGGCGGGTGCTGCCGCGCTGAGTGTGGGCAAGGAGTTGATCCCGACGGAGGCTGTCCTGCTGCGCCAAGCCGGGCGGATTCAAGAACTGGCGCGACGATTTCTCACTGCGGTCAACAACGGCCGCAGTTAACCAGCAACATTAAGGGATTCTTGCGTACTTTTGTGAGTATCATCCTCATCGCACCAGGGACGAAATTATCCTAGAAGCAAGCTCCCACGATTGCGGTTAAGGTCTTCAATATCCGTTTGAAGATCGTCTGGTGTGCGCTGCCAAATGAGCCCGGCCACTTTTCACAAAGTCCAAGAATCGGCGTGCCAACTCCCCAATTCGAGCCGACTGGCGAAGCCGAACGGCCTCCCTTGGGATCAATTCACGGCCTATGCCAAGTCCGATAGCTCCTGCCAGGATCAATTTGGATGCGCTCTGTTGATCCACGCCTCCAGATGCGATCAGCGGGATATGGGGGAACATCACATGCAGCGATGCTATATAGGCCGCCCCTCCTAATTGAGCGCAGGGGACGACTTTGACGAAATCCGCATTGGTCTCCCATGCACTGATAACCTCCGTCGGTGTCAGTGCCCCCGGGATCACCACCACGCCTTCCTTCGCGCCGAATTCAATCACAGCAGGATGCAATCCGTCGCTGGTTAAGAACTGTGCTCCCGCGTCAACGCACTTGCGCGCGTCTTCTGGTTTGCTCACACTGCCCGCACCCACCACAATCCCGGGGACGATCTTGGCCAATTGCGAGATGATTATCGTAGCTTGTGGCACGGTTAGCGCAATTTCCACAACGGGTATTCCACTGACAGCGACGGCCTCTGCCGCGAATAGGGCATCTTCCCTGGAACGCTCGCGAACTGCCGCGATAACGCCGGTATCCTCGATCCATGCGCGAACTTCTTGTTTGGTCATCAGTTTTGCTCCTCAGTGCCGCCACTGTGTGATTCATCTCATCTGCAATCAGGACCGTCAGATCAGCAGTCAGCCGCTGGATATATCGGTTCAAAAAGCGTCTGACAAAAAGACGCGCTCTTGGGAAAGGTATTTCACAGCAGCTTCGAGCACCTTGCGGCTATCCGGCCACAGCACCCAAGTGTGGTCATCCGATTCGAAATAGACAGGCGGCAGCATAAGGTCCCCTTCGTAGAGGACATTCACAATCGTGACCGACGCCTTGTCCCACCGGGGTTGGTAAATCCGCGTATCGGGCGTAGTGGGCGGAATCGTTTGCAAAGCACCCGAGGTTTGGCCATACACTTCGTTGGAGGCCACTGATGCCTTGCCAACCGATTTTGACTTCGACCAGATCACCAGAAATCGGGGCTTGTCCGCGGACGTCACCGAGCCGTCCAAGCACAGGCCCGGATATTTTTTTTGGCCCTTACTTTCCCACCATCGTTTCTGGCCCGGGTCCATGCCGACGTGCAGACCCGGCGCTTCAGCATCGGCACGCAGCACCTGGAAATATGCCTTGCACGATACGCGATCCTGCGCGAGCGCCGGGATCGACCCGAGCATCGCCAGAACAACAAAAACGGTAGTTTCATCAAAGCCTCGCTTTCAACTCGCGCTCCTCGTTTTTTTGCCGGCACGGGCCCTAGTTCGGTTTTGCCATCTCCGGGTCGCCATGTCTTCAGGGTCGATCCCACGACCAAAAATCCCTACAATGGACGCCTTCCCGATCACATGACCATCCATCGCCTTCAGCAGATCCGCGCGGCTGGATCCGGCCGGCAAGTCGAGTTTCGTGTCCAGAGCATAGAGTTCAAAAACGTAGTGGTGCGGCCTGGCCCCGACAGGCGGGCAGGGCGGCTGATATCCATTCACGCCCCGAATGTTCTTGCCCTGCTGAATTCCATCGGGAGAAGATCCGGCTGCACACCGGCTGGCAATTGCGCTGCGCTCGCCGCAATGTTCCAGAGAATCCAGTGCGTGACGTCCATCGAGCCTTTGCCGGGGGCTGCGTCCGTATCATGGAAAATCAGAGCGAAGCTCATCGTGCCATGCGGGCGCGTCACTCCATTGCACTCCGGGGGAAGAGCCATCGGGGACTCCGCACGCATATTGGACGGGAATCCAGTCCCCGTCAGCGTAAGCGGACGTCGTCATATTGAACTTCGAAGGCGGTGGCGGCGGATTGCTGTTGTGCCGCGAGAATTCTCCGCTGCAATCACGCACCGAAATCAAAACCAAGAGCACGTTCACCACGGTCCGTCGCATTGAGTTCTCCTGTTCGCCTCGCGAGTATGGCAGTCGAACTTAAGGCAGAGTTCTGGTGCCCACTGCTTCGCGAAGCTGTTCGAGGGCAAGCAGGTAGGAGGCCAGAGTCTGCCGGTAGCCGAGTTCCGTCGCGCGATAGCTGCGCTCCGCGTCCAGGAAATCGAGGAGGGCAAGACCACCCCGCCTGTACGCGTATTCGCTGATGTCGCGCGACTGCGTGGCCACGTCCAGATATTTCGAAATATAGAGTTGCACGATTTGTCGTTGGATTCCAGACCTTCGTAGGCGTCCTTCACGTCGGTCAATACCTGCCCGTTGGTGAACGACTGCTGCTCCTGGGCTTGGGTAATCGCGTAACCGTGTCCGTGCGATTTCGCCCTGGTTGCGATTGTTGATGGCCAGCGGAATGCTGGCGAAGAGAGTCGCGGCGTTGAGTCCACGTTCACGTGCGAGTAGTTCGCCTGAGACGGTGACATCTTGCTTGCCATTCGCCTTTTGCAACTGCATACTGGCTATCCGCCGCGGTCACGCCTTGCTGCGCCGCGCGCAGGTCCGGGCGATTCTGCAGGGCCTTCATCTGCATGTCCTCGAGATTGACCTTTACCGGCTGGTATTCGAAGTCGCCGGCGACGTCGTAATCGGCGGACACGGATTCGTATCCCAGCAGTTGCCGCAAGTCCGAAAGCGATTGGGCTTTCGCGAGTTGCGCCTGCTCCACGTCGCTTTCGAATTGCAACAACTGGAGCTTAATCATCAGGTAATCGTTTTCGCTGATGCCGCCGGCCTTGTATTGATGCTTCGCTGATGTCCACGGTGCTCTGGAAGCTCTTCAGGTCCTGCTCGGCGAGATCGAGCGTGGATTCGGCAAGCTGGGCGTTGAAGAACAGGGTCGCAACCTGAAACGTAAGCCCTCGCTCGTTGTCCGCTACCAGCGAACGCGTCTGTGCGGTGATATCTTTCTGCGCCTGAAGACGGTCAAGCCGCTTCCCGCCGCGTTCAAGCAGGTAGCTGAGGCCGATGTCGGCTTCCGTGTTGTTCTTCAGATAAGTCCGGAGTCGACACGCCCGTATATAGTCGGGATTTTGACTTGCGCCGGCGAGCCGAGCGGCAAATATTCCCAGTCGGTGAAGAGCGACGGGTTAGGCCGCAGGCCTTGCGTGATCTCCTCGGCCTCGCTCTGCTGAATCGTCGTTCGCAGAGCGATCAAGTGGTGATTGTGCTGGATCGCCAATTGGATGGCTTCGATCCAGCGTGATCCGCACGGGCCCCGTCGGCCTGGCCGAATGCCGGGAGCGGTCAGCGAAGGCGCTCACCAACCAGCGCCAGGCGACAGGCCCGCCGACGATTCTCCAGAAGCTATGAGTTATTCGATTAGGCTCTCAAAGGATGCCTCCGGTTCCGGCAGCACGTCGCCATCGCTGGCGAACCAAACATAGAGCGTGGGAAGGATGAAGATACTCATGGCCAGGTCGGCAATCAGGCCTCCGACGATGACGATCGCGAAGGGCCGCTGCGAATCGGAGCCGATGGCATCGTGAGAAAAGGCCGCCGGCAAGAGTCCAAAAGTGGCCACCAGCATAGTCATCATGATGGGGCGAAGCCGCAGCACGGCGCCTTCCACCGCGGCATCCGCGACGGTGTATCCCCTGGCGCGCAGCTGGTTGATGTATTCCAGCATGATGACGCCGGTCTGCACCGAAACGCCGAAGAGCGCCAGGAAGCCGACGCCCGAGGCCACGCTGAAGAACGTATGCGTGACCAGAAGGGCCACCAGCCCGCCGACGCGCGCCATGGCCACGGTGACCAGAATCAGCAAGGCCCACTTGGCGGAGTGAAACATGGTGTACAGAATGATGAAGATGACCAGGATCGTGATCGGAATGATAACCAGCAGCCGTGGCTTCGGCGCGCTGCTCGCTTTCGTATTCTCCCGCCCACTTGAGTTCGTAGCCTCGCGGCAATTTCACCTTCTGGCCGATTTTGGCTGATGGCTTCTTCGACGGTGGACCCCAGATCCCGGTCGCGCACCTCGAACCGAATGGCGGCATAGCGTGAGCCGTTTTCGCGGTAGATGTCGTAGGCGCCGTCTTTGACCTCCACTTTCGCCACCTGTGCCAGAGACACGCGCTCACCGGAGGGGACTGAGGATTCGGATATCCTGAATGGCCTCTTTCGTATCGCGATATTGTTTCTGGTAACGGACCGTGAGGTTGTAGACCGCCTCTCCCTGCAGAACCTGCCCGACGGGAAATCCGCCGACAGCCGTCTGGATGGCGTCTTGTACATCCGCCACATTGATGCCAAATCGCGCGGCCGCTTGACGGTCCACGGTGATATTGAGATTCGGCTCGCCCGTATCGCGCTGCAGCCCCAGATCGTTGAATTCCCGCGGATCTGTGCCATGACTTCCTTGATTTCTTCGCCCTTTTGCTTCGAGAACGTCCAAATCCGGACCGTAAAGCTTGGCCGCAAGTCCGCCCTTCGTGCCGGTCAAGCGTTTCGTCCACGTTGTCTTCGATGGGCTGAGAGAAATTCCAGAAAGCTCCCGGATATTTCTCCAGCTCGCGGTTCATGGCGGCAATCAGTTCATCTTTGTCCTGATTGAAAATACAGGCCGCCATTGTTCCTTCGGCTTCAAGTCCACGAAATATTCCGTGTTGCCGAAGCCTCCCGTGTCGGTTCCATCGTCGGGCGCGCCGGCTTGCGAAACGACCGTGGTGACTTCGGGGAACGAGGCAAAGATGTGGCGGGATTGCGTGGTGAAGCGCTCGCCTTCCGTGAGACTGGTGCTGTTGGCCATTTCGCCGCGGGCCCAAATCGCGCCTTCATCCAGATGCGGCAGGAATTCCGCGCCGATGATGCCGCTGAACGTGAGATACATGGCCATCAGGAATCCGGCCAGATCCAACGCCAATGGTCACCCAGCGATGATCGATGGCCCTTCGCACCCCGTTGCGGTATCGTCTGATCAGGAATTCCATAACCGGGTTGTGCCATTCCTTCACTCCCTTGCTGAAAAACCAACTGCTCAGAACCGGCGCAACAAGAATCGAATAGGTCAATGCGCCGAGCAGGGCAAGCGCCACGGTCCAGGCCATCGGCTTGAACAGGCTGCCTTCCACGCGCTGCAGCGTGAAAATTGGCATGTACGCGGTGATAATGATGGCGATGGCGTAGAACACCGGCCGCTGCACTTCGTGGCAGGCTTCGCGGATTGCTTCCGAGGGCGTTTTCACGATTAGGGTAGATGCGCCCCGGAGGCGTATCGGGCGATGCGGGTGTAGCAGATTGCGCGCGCTGGTTCAGATGCCGAACGATGTTTTCGACCATCACCACCGCGCCGTCCACCATCATTCCGAAATCCAGCGCGCCCAAGGAAAGAAGATTGGCGGGAATTTTGCTCAAATCGAGCCAGATGGAAGCGAACATCAGAGAAAACGGAATCGTCAGGGCGACGATCAACGCGGCGCGGATATTGCCCGAGGAACAGCAGCAGGATGATTGTGACCAGGATCATGCCTTCCGCCGAGGTTATGCACGCACCGTGTGCAGGGTGAAATGAAGCAGATCGCTGCGATCCAGCATGGGTATGAGTCTTCACGCCTTCGGGCAGGATTGCGGTCATTGAGCTCGTTCACCTTCTCGTGGATCGCATCGAGCGTCGGCCCTTCTTCCGCGCCTTTCAGCATCAGCACGCTGCCCTGAATCACGTCGGGCTCATCCACGATCACGCCATCCGGGCGATGCGTGGCCCGCGCCATGTGCCCCAATCGAATTCTGGGGCCCATCTCGACAACGGCGACATCTTTGACGCGAATCGCCGTCCCGTTTTTTGTGGTCAAGACGGTATTCTCGATATCCTGCAGCGTTGCGGTAGAGACCAAGTGCGCGGACGTTCATCTGCTGCAAGCCCGTCTCGATAAAGCTGCCGCCGGCATTGACGTTGTTGCCGTCAGTTGTTGCTCGACTGGCGCGATACTCTAATCCGTAGGAGATAAGTTTCGCTGGGTCGACGCGCACCTGGTATTCGCGCGCGGTGCCTCCGAAGTCGCTGACGTCCACCACGTTGGGAACGGTCTTGAACTGCTTATACAGCGATCCAGTCTTCGATGGATCTTTGATCCATCAGGTCGTATTTCGGGATTTGTGCTGCGGATCGTGTACCAATAGATCTGGCCCGTCAGGCTCCAATCGGTTCCGATTTGAGGCTGAACGCCGGGAGGCACGCGAAACCTGAGCGTGAGCCTTTCCAGAACCTTCGCGCGGTTCCAGTCGTTGACCGAGGCGTCATCGAAGACGAGCGTCATGAACGAAAGGCCAAAGAGGGACTCGGACCGAAGTTGCGTGAGGTGCGGCAGGCCGCCCATCTGAATTTCGATGGGAATGCTGACTTGCTGCTCGACTTCCTCGGCGGAGCGCCCCGGCCATTGGGAAATAATCGTTCACGTAATTGTCGGCGATATCCGGATAGGCCTCGACCGGCAGGTCGTGGAAGGCCAGCGCCCCGGCGAATCAGCACCAGCAGCGCCACGGCGATCACCACGAACCGGTTATTCAGCGCGAAATCTACAAGTTTGCGAATCATCGTTTCTTCCTTTGGCCTCCGAGTCCCGCATCCACGCGGTCACTCATTGTCGATGGCATTTTGGAGAACGTGCCGCATTGGACACAACCTGCTGGCCTGGCTGCAAGCCCGATCACGATCTCTTGCATTCTATTTGGCAGCATGCGCGCCGCTGGTGACTTCGGTCCGGCGGAATTTGCCCTGCGTCGGAATAAAGACCCAGTCGCGGTCGTGCAAGTGCAAAATCGCGGACGCCGGAACGGATCGTGTAACGTTTGCTTCTCCATGCTGTAGAAGGTTGCCGTGGCAAACATGCCGGGCCGCATAATCTCGCCGGGGTTGGGTACTTCCATGCGAACTTTGGCCGTGCGAATAGTCGGATCGAGGATCGCTCCGATATTGCTGACCTTCCCTTTGAATCATCTTGTCCGGAAAGGCGTTCAGCTTGATGTCGGCAGTATCGCCCGATGCGGACGTTGGACATATCGTTTTCGTAGACATCGCAAACGACCCATACCGTGGTCAGATCCGAAATCGTGAACGGATTTGGGGACGAGTAGGCCTGTACGCTCGCTGCGTTCGTCACTTCCTGGTCGGTGATCACGCCCGAGATCGGCGCAACGATGTCCACCACGCCGTTGGGTTTATCGGGATCGTTGCCCAAGCAGGCGAAGATGCTCGGTTGCGGTATCGAGAGTGGTCTTGGCGTCGTCTTCGGTGTCTTGCGCCGACTTCCAGGTCTTGCTGCGCCATGGCGCCATGCGCGTACAGGTCCTTGGTTCGGTCCAGTTGCTTTCGCGCGAGAAGTTCGTCGGCGATGGCCTTGCGATAGGCGTCGAATCCTCCTGCCACGTCATCGCTGCGCACGCGCAGCAGAACTTGATCTTTTTGCACGGTGTCGCCGAGGCGCGCCCGGATATCCACCACACGGCCGGAGGCCAGCGTGATGACCGGCACGCTTCGAGAGATATCCGGAATCACGGTGCCCGTGACAACGAGCTGCGATGGCGCTTCGTATCGTGTCGCCGTGACAATCGGATACTGCTCGGGGTTCGGCACGGAGAAGAGAGTCACGTCGACACCCTGGACAATCTGCTGTGGCGGCGGAGCTTCTTGTGCTGCAATATTTCCTTGCTCTTTTCCGCATCCGAACAGAACCAGCGCGGCGGCAGTTGCAGCTGCCAGAAGTACGACTTGGACTTCATTCCTTTTCAATGACATAACGTGTGCTCCTTGGCGTCAAAGTTTCCTTGTTTTTTCCAGTTTCGGCGCGCACCTGTCCTTGCCGGCGCGCATCAGCGCACCTGCTTGGCACTAGATCTTTGCGCCTAATTTAATTTCTGTGCTAAACCGATGTGGGGAGAGGTGGAGCTCGACCTGCGCTGGAAGGCCGGACCAATCGATTGGAAGCCGCGCTGGAATAAATGGGGATTTTGCATTCCTGCAATTGTGGGTCAAAGAGTCGTCGATAGGTTGGAAGATAAACAGTTTCAAAGCCCGAAGACTTCAATAGCATGAAGGTCTGATGATCACTTCTTCGCGAACCCAGATCTATATTCGACGAAAAAGAACTCGGATCCCTTCCGGATATAGCCACATTGAAATGCTCGTGCCCGTCATTTACAAGGACCGTTGGAATCCATCGAAGCAAGGCAGGCCTGAGGACGACATCGTTCGGAACATTATCGCCGGTCATATCACGCATCTCGACCTTGAGTCCGCCGGGAGGCGCCGTCAGAATCACGGACTGCTCGGCGCCGGAGGACAAATGCAATTGAACGATGTACCTGGTATAGCCTGCGGCGGGTTGCTCAACCACAGTGGCGACCTCAAGACTGTGGTCACCGGCATAATTCATGAAGTAATTTGTGATCTCCAAATGGTTGTTCGATTTGGAACTTGTGCGCGCTGCATTGACCGGCAAATTCCCCGATGAGTCGGCGGAATGAGGATCGCGACTGCTTCCCAGCGCGCGAACTGCGGTGGCCATGCCAAATACCAGAATCAGGAGCATGGCAGTGGCCCATCGAATCAGGTGCGTCGTGAATGCGAATTTGGCCATAGGTTTCATTGAAATTTGCGTATCCCCTGGCACAGTTCCTCAACGCTCTTCAAAGGGCGGCGCAGCGCCGTTACTCTGCATTTGGCCGCGCACATCATCCAGCGCATGGTGTTGAAAGCTCCGATCGCAAGTGCAAAATACATGGGTTCCTTAATAGTTCAATCTTGATAAACACGTCGTAAGCGAATAATAAAAACGGCTATTGAATTCTTGTTTGCTGTCAATTCAAAATTCAACTGATTCATTCGTTTCTGTCCTCAGATGATTTTCTTTTCGCAAATTCCTGGCGTGCTGCTGTAGGCCAGGCCTGCTCAAAGAGTCTTCAATCACCTTTTTCCGCCGGCGTGAGTTGAGGCCGTTGTAACGGCCTCAACTCCCCGGAATTTATCGAAACAAAAACCGCACTTGGTGTTCCCGAGTGCCCTGAGTTGTTTATCCATTGGCCCCACATCGAATCGCATTGTTCCATCCTCCATGGAGCCGTGGTGCGTTGCATTAGAACCTGGTCATGATTGCGAATGTGGCATTGATCTGGCTCTTGCGAAGGTCTGGCGCCCACGCGTACCAGCCAGACGGAGTACTTGGTGATGTGCGGTTTTGGAGATCGCAGGCTTGATCGACATTTCCGCCGCCATCCGAAGATTTCCCGTTATTGTCCACTCCGAAGCCATTGCCTGACGGCGAGAACGTCGAAACCTCCGAAGTGGCGCCGTTGGTGCAAACATAGGAAGCGGGCGCCCCTGTATTCGAGAAGGCGTTGTTTCCATTGGGTGGCGTTATACCTCCACGCCCGGAATAGTAGGGGATATCCGAGTGGCGATAGCCCATTTCCCAGCGGAAGGTCAGCCACTGGGAAGGCATGTAATCGAATGTTGCGGTGGCGTCATACATGTGAGCCTTATCGCCGACATTCTCTGTAAAGTAGGGCGACCCGGTAACCGCGTTCGCACCGTTGATCGGAGGAAGAAGCGTGAGATAGCGGCCAGGATTGTTCATTTGCCCGCCTCCCAATGTAATTCCGTAGTGGTCATCGATCGAATTGGAAGCGCTGGTACGCCATCCAACCGAGGAAGGAAGTTTTAATGCCGCCGTTCTTGTCGTTGAAACAATTTTGGCCCCCGCCATATTGGCAACCGAGCATCGCCTGTAAACGCCAGGCTGCCATATCAAGGAATTTCCCGGGGTGATTGAGTTCCCTCATTTCCATGCTGTCATCCGTGTGGATACGTGACGTTTTGGGAGATCCGAGAACGTCCGTGCCCATCCCATAATTGTTGAACACAAACGAGAGCCAAGGCTTCGGGCGCCAGAGAATCTGGCCGCCGAGTCCGGGTTTACTATTGAATCTGGCATAGGATTGCCAGCCATTGATGATCCAAGGCTCAATCTTCAGCTTTGCGGTGGGAAAATACTGGATACGCAAGCCGTTAAAGAACCAGGGCGTGTTGGACGAAACGTAGGAAGGCTGATACGTCCAGTTGTCAAAGTTGTAGTAGCTGAACAGGCCGATATACGACACGAAAATTCCCGCGTCGATGTTCAGCCCGTGTCCGACGTTGTCGAAGTGGTATCCGCCCCATCCTTCAGAAATATAGCGATAGGCGTCAGCCGAGATCCCATTGGCCGCGGCTGACGCTGCCGTCATTGCGAGGCGTCGTGGTGGCGAACTCTCCAAACATGGTCAAGATCCTGCCGCGAACGTGGCCGATGCGGATGTCGCCGCCGAGGCTCAACTGTTCCAATTGCCATTCGTTGGATCGGAAGCTCTCGGTTGAGCCGCCCATCGTGTCGTCTCTCGGATGGTTGAAATCGTCGATGTAATTGACGTCAGCCCTGAATTCAGGGGTGAAATATTTTGTGGACCACGGGCTATCGTGCTGGCGGCCGTTGGCGTTCATCCACGTAAAGTCCGCGTAGGAAAACGGTTCCCAACCATCCGGGTGTGTCGGGATATCTGTGTCGCCCTTGTAATAAGTAGGTGTACCGCCCGTTGCAAGATACTGTCCGGGCTCCAGTTTAACGGGTGCAGCAGCCTGATCTTGGGCGGGGGCCGGTGTTGCAGGAGCCGCAGCCGGAGTTTCAGCCGCAGATGTATCCGTTGCACCTCGGCCTTTCAACTCCGCCTCTAGTTCGTCGATGCGCTTCCGCATGGCAGACAATTCGTCCGCGACTGCAGCGGGGATCGGCTGGCTAGCGGGAGGCTCGGCGGTCTTCGGAGGATCCGAAGCGGCTGCTGAATTGCTTGCCATCGTCGTCGGCACCGCGTCTTCAGAAGAGAATCCCGTGGTTGGTTGTGGATCGGCCACGTGCAGGCTAACGGGCTGAGCACGATAAGCCGAATTATAGGTCCGGTAACCGCTTCCGGAGTTTCCTAGTGAGGAAGCGTTGCGAATGGATTTGAGCGAGATGTCAGAACTAATGTCCTTCCCCGGAATCACTTCGACATCTTTGATGCCCGGAGAGGCATATCCATCAATCTTGGCGCTCAATTGATAGTGGCCCGGCTTCAGCCTGGTAAACGTGTAGCTGCCATCCGCAGCGGTGACGGTGGAGCGTTCCACGTCCACGTCGGCGTTGAGTATGATGACTTGTACGCCCGCCATGGGCAAGCCACTGGGATATCGAGTGACTCCATGGACATCGCCGGGAGCATGGTCCGCCGTAAGGACATGCTGTTCCGGTGGGGGTGGCTGACTACTGAAAGTACTTTGACCGGGACTCCCCGGTTCGTCAGTCATTCCCGGAACCAATCCCGATTGGGCATGTAAATTGGCAGTACATAAGAGCAGAGCCAGCTGAGTTAACACCCCGGCCGATAATATCTGCCTCAAAATCGGTCTTCGTTTCATATACACCTTCCTCATGAAATGGACTACAGGTCTGCAAGCTAGAGATGTGCGCGTCAACAGCGCATAAAGGGATTGATTGAAACTTTGATTCGCAGGCATAAACAGTTTGTATTTGAATAAACAGATTTCCATGTCGGTCATTGCAGTGCGATCTCCTTCGGATTACTTTGTTCGTGATTTTCGGACTTCGCGGGATGATTCATTGCGAGTCCTTGCGTCTCCAAACCTGTCCCTCCATGAATTCTTGCTTGCGAAATCGGCCAGTGCCATCGCCAAACGAAGCCATCAAGCTGTTGTGATTCGCGGTCCAGTAGGTCTTTTGTCCCACATCAATGAAAATGACGTGGTGACCCAACCGGCGCAAAGCCCTTTGCAGCTTCTCTTCGCCGCTCACCCACCAATGTCTCCTTCCGCCGATCACAACCAGAGCGGGCCGGCGCAGTACGCTTTGCAACCCGCTTTCACAATCGCGGCAGAGACGGATCTGAAAGTCCACGTCTTCCTCTCTAGCGCCTGATCGGCGCACCAGTGAATGCTGCTGGCTTATCGTAGATTTAAGGGATACAAGAGGCCTATAAAGCGGAAACCGGAAAGGCACGACTTCCATTTTCAAAATCGTGATCCTTGCATCCAGATCCACGGCAAGCCACCTTGCAGCATTCAGCGCGGCTGTCGTACCTTCCTCCGTCGTCGCAAGCACGGTCACGCAAAGCCCGTGGCCAGACGACGCGTGAGAAGTCTGATCGCTGCCGGGCGTTCCCTTGGAGTTCGGTGTCTGATTTTTCTTCATGCTCATGTCTCCACGCTATTCCCAAATTCTAAAAGAGGCATAAATAATCCGTACGAGCTGGATAAACGGAAATAGATGCACGCAATGATTCGTAAGGAATCGCTCAATGGCCAAGCGCCAAGCGTCGTATGTTGCAAAACCGACTGAATATTTTGCGAATCTTGACGGCTCAAGCCAAGAATGGCGCCACACTCCAATTCGAGAAACTTATCGGAAAAAGACGGAATGACTCGGAAGAGATGACGCATTTACATTTGCAAAGACCCTGAGGAGTGTGGTTTAGCGAAGAAGCAACCCGCTTGTGGGCGTTTCAGTCGTGCGCTCTCATCGCGGAGAACGCCTCGGCTGAAACGCTCTGCAATGCTCCATATTGCTTACTCTTTGGCTGGGACGATGTCAGTGACTGCCACTGTGCCCATATATGCAACCTGGTTGGTATCAGACGATTCTGGGGCCATATGCCCGGCGACTGCTACTGTTTGGCCGGACATCTTTGCCAGTAGCTTCGAGTCTCCCGACAAGGCGTAAATCTTGTTTCCGGAGACGAGGGTGTATTGGCCACCTTGAAAGTTAGCGCAATACTGAATGGTTTGGGCGACGCTCATTCCTTTGCGTGCGCTTACTGAACCACGACCGAATTTGGAACAGCTCACTCGGCCCGTGACGGTAACGCCATTCGCTCCGGTCTGCGTGGACGACTGCGCTGCCATCATCGGCGCCAACGTGAGAATGCCTGCGAACACAACCAAAGAGATTGAGGTGCTCATTATCTTGTTCATGGTTTTCTCCTCTGGGTTTTTTCGGCCCATTTTGACAATGCTCGCGAATTGTTTTTCCAGCTTGACGTGCCTTCCGCCTTCAAGAAGCGCGTGCGGCCCGCCGTTGGAATTCGCGAATCATCGAAAAAAGCATAGGCTCATCAAGCTAAACGAGGCATAAACAAACCGTACATTCGAGGTCAACAACTGCAAACGTGATGAAGTGCTTTAACGGGGGGTCTGCAAGCGGTACCCAACAAAAGGTTCCGTCACCAGGAATTTGGGATCATGCGGTGAGGCCTCTATTTTCTTGCGGAGACGGTTTACAAAAACACGCAGATATTTTCTTTCATTGACATGCTCGGCGCCCCATACTTCCAGCAATAATTCACGGTGCGAAACTGTTTTATTCGCGTTAGAAGCGAGATATAGGAGCAGTTCAAATTCCTTGGCGGTGAGCCGCACTTGTTGGCCGGAAACAATTACCCGCCGAGCTTCAAAATCAATCTCCACGTTGTCCAGATGGAGATGCGTGATATGGGAACTTGCCGTCGAAGCCTTTCTTCGAAGAACTGATCGAACCCGCGCCAAGAGTTCCCCCATCGAAAACGGTTTCGTTACGTAATCCTGCGCCCCCGCATCGAGTGCTTCAATCTTATCGGCCGCCTCATCTCGAACGGTCAGCATGATAATGGGCACATTTGAGCTAGTGCGAATTTCTTTGCAGGTCTCAATGCCGGTCTTTCCAGGCAAATTGATGTCTAAAAGAACTAAGTCATATTTCCCGGATTGCAGAGACTCAAGAGCTCTTTCGCCACTTCCAGCTTCTTCCACTTCGTACCCCTGTGCGTCAAGCGTGGTCCGCATCACACGGCGAATTTGAGAGTCGTCATCCACTACCAAGATACGAGCCCGGTTTTTTGGCATGCTTACTCTCGAAATCGCGTGTACCGGCAGTCCGAGATACAAGTTTCACCATTCTGAGACGCTAGATTCTCAATCATCAGGATGGACCGTGGGAGGTTAATAAGGCATAAACAATCTATAGGATCGAACTAAACGCAATGATGCATACTCGATCAGGCGTGTTCGGGTATTCTATTTGAAGCGCTTGAATGGCGCGGCTACTTGGTTCTATTAATGCGTCCGAGGGGCGGACTAGCGCGGCCGACCACTGGGGACGAGCGTGGGTTTGCCGAGCGCGATGGTCTTCTTCGAGGTGTTCGGTGGCATGATCGGAGTGGTTAGGTTGGAGAGACACGGGGCCGGATTCTCCGTCAGTTTACTAGTTACAAAGGGAGCGACCGAACACCGATGAGCACAGCGACTGTCCTTGTAGTTGATGATGAGCCCCAGATTCGCCGTGTGATGCGCACAACGCTTTCAAGCAATGGATATGCTGTTATCGAGGCGCGCAGCGGGGAAGAAGCCTTGGAGATCGTGCGAACGGAAAGGCCGGAACTCATCCTCCTGGACGTCAATATGCCAGGCATCGGAGGACTTGAGACCTGCCGCGAAATACGCGCTCAGTCTGACGTGGCCATTATTATGCTGACCGTGCGCGACACGGAACGCGACAAAGTACTTGCGCTGGATGCCGGCGCCGATGATTATGTCGTCAAGCCCTTCAGCATGGAAGAGTTGCTCGCGCGAATCCGCGCGGCAATGCGGCGCACCGGCTCCGCGGAACCCGTCCCCACATATGTTTCGAGCGACTTGGAAATCGATTTTGAAAGACGGAAACTCATCGTCCAGGGCCGCGTTGTGCGTCTGACGCCCAAGGAATTCGACCTTCTTCATCTCTTGGTGGCCAATCAGGGCAAACCACTTGAACACCGGCGTCTTCTTCAAGCCGTCTGGGGGCCGGACTATGGCAATGAAACCGAATACCTGCGGGTATTCATTAACCAACTCCGGAAGAAGATCGAGCCTGACCCTGCCCATCCAAAGTATATCCAGACCGACCCATGGGTAGGCTACCGGTTTGAACCCGCCGCTCCCTCGCCCCCGAAGACAAAGAAAAAATAGATTCTAGCGCATGGGGTGACTTGCATCGAGGTCGAGATTCAATTCCACGACATTGATGCGTGGCTCACCGAGGAAACCCAATTGCCGGCCTTCAGTATGTTTGGCGATGAGAGCGTTGACGTCGGATTCTGCCATCTTGCGTTCGCGAGCGATGCGCGGCGCCTGAAAAGCAGCAGCATCGGGTGAGATATGCGGATCAAGGCCCGAGCCGGACGTGGTGACCAAATCCATTGGAACGGGCATATTGGGATTTTCAGCCTGGAGTTTTTGCACGTCACCGTTGACGCGGTCAATCAACATTTTGTTGGTGGGTCCAAGGTTCGAGCCGCTTGAACTTCCCGCGTCGTAACCGTTTCCTGCCGCCGAGGGACGCGAACGAAAATATCCGGGCGAGGAAAACGGCTGCCCGATCAGACTGGACCCGACGATCTTCCCATTCACAGTGATCAATTCGCCGTTGGCCTGTTTGGGAAATAACACTTGCGCAAGACCGGTCACAGCGAACGGGTAGACGATGCCAAGAAGGATCGTTGTCAAGATGGTCATTAAGATTGAGACCTTCAGATTCTTCATCATGTTCGTTTCCTCAGGCCCAATGCAGCCTTGTGATAATAATGTCGATCAATTTGATACCGATGAACGGCGCGATGATGCCGCCCACGCCGTACACCAGTAAATTCCATCGCAGCAATGCCGAGGCCCCCATCGGGCGGTATTGCACGCCCCGAAGCGCCAGTGGTACCAAGGCGACAATGATCAGAGCGTTGAAGATCACGGCGGACAAAATCGCAGACTCGGGCGTCTTCAGCGCCATGATGTTGAGTGTCTGCAGCACCGGAAACGCACCCGCAAACATTGCCGGAATAATGGCGAAGTACTTTGCCACGTCGTTGGCCACGGAAAAAGTGGTCAGCGCGCCGCGTGTGATCAGCATTTGCTTGCCAATCTCCACGACCTCGATCAGCTTGGTGGGGTTGGAGTCGAGATCCACCATGTTGCCGGCTTCCTTGGCGGCCTGCGTTCCGGCATTCATGGCCAGGCCGACGTCAGCCTGCGCCAGCGCAGGAGCGTCGTTGGTGCCGTCTCCGGTCATGGCGACGAGTTTTCCCTTGGCTTGTTCCGCACGGATCAGTGCCAATTTATCTTCCGGCTTGGCTTCAGCCAAGAAGTCATCTACGCCAGCTTCCTGGGCAATGGCTGCAGCGGTGAGACGGTTATCTCCTGTAATCATTACCGTGCGGATTCCCATCGCGCGCAAATGGTCGAACCGTTCTTTCATCCCGCCCTTAACGATATCTTTGAGCCGTACCGTGCCAAGGATGCGGTGGTCCGTTGCGACCAGCAACGGTGTCGCGCCAGAGTTGGCAACCAATTGCACCATTTCGTCAATCTGCACGGGCACTTGGCCGCCCTTTTCTATCACGTATTTCTTGATTGCATCCGGGGCACCCTTACGGATTGCGCGGTCATCGAAATCCACGCCCGACATACGCGTCGTCGCGGAGAAGGGGATAAATGTAGCATCCATCGAAGAAAGGGGGCGTCCGCGCAGGCCATATTTTTCCTTTACGAGCACAACAATGGATCGCCCTTCTGGCGTTTCATCGGCGAGCGAAGCAAGTTGAGCTGCATCTGCCAGTTCTGCATCCAGGACGCCCGGCGCCGCGATCAGCTCCGTTGCTTGCCGGTTGCCGAGCGTGATCGTTCCCGTCTTGTCCAGCAACAACGTATCCACGTCACCCGCGGCTTCGACCGCGCGGCCCGACATTGCCATCACGTTGCGCTGAATGACGCGGTCGATGCCCGCAATTCCGATCGCGGAGAGCAGCCCGCCGATGGTCGTCGGGATCAAGCAAACCAGCAATGACCACAGTACGAACGGGCTTTGCGGCGCTCCGGAATAAATCGCCATCGGCTGTAGCGCGGCGACAGCAAGCAGAAAGATAATCGTCAGCCCGGAAAGAAGAATATTGAGGGCGATTTCGTTGGGCGTCTTCTGCCGGGATGCGCCTTCGACCATCTTGATCATGCGGTCGAGAAACGTTTCGCCGGGATTAGATGTGACGCGAACTTTGATTTCATCGGAAAGCACGCGTGTGCCACCTGTCACTGCCGAACGATCGCCACCGGATTCGCGAATCACCGGCGCTGATTCTCCTGTGATCGCCGATTCGTCCACCGAGGCCACACCTTCGATGACTTCGCCGTCTCCGGGAATGAATTCGCCCGCGGAGACAACAACTAAGTCACCGGCGCGAAGTTTTGATCCTGAAATTTCCTCCCTGCTGCCATCGGCCTTCAGCTTGTGAGCGATGGTTTCCGTGCGCGCTTTGCGCAGCGTATCGGCCTGCGCCTTGCCGCGCCCTTCAGCCATTGCTTCGGCGAAATTGGCAAACAGGACGGTGAACCACAGCCAGATCGTGATCTGAAACTCAAATGCAAATGCATGCGTGTGGTTTAGCGTGTTCCGCACTAGCTGAATCAGCAGCAATGCCGCGCCGATTTCCACCACGAACATCACCGGATTCTTCATCAGCGTCCTTGGATTCAGCTTCAAAAAGGACTCCCACACCGCGCGGCTGGCAATCTCCGCGTCCCAGATCGACTTGCTTTTCCTTAAGTTGGCAGTCATGTGTTCATCATCCTTAGAAAGTCTTGCCCGCGTGCATCAGCAGATGCTCCAGGATCGGGCCCAGGCTGAGTGCGGGGAAAAAGGTCAAAGCGCCAACAATTAAGATGACCGAAATGAGCAAACCGGCGAATAACGGCGTAGTTACGGGAAATGTTCCTACCGATTCAGGGACGTGCTTCTTTCGCGCCAGGCTCCCGGCAATCGCGAGAACCGGAATTACCATGAAAAACCGGCCAAACAACATCGTCGTGGCAATCGTCGTGTTGTACCAAAGCGTGTTAGCGTTCAGGCCTGCGAATGCCGAACCATTGTTTGCGCCGGCTTCCGCATAGGCGTAGAAGATTTCCGATAGTCCGTGCGGACCGGCGTTGGCCAGGCTCGACAATCCAAATTTCGGAGCGACCACCGAGATAGCAGTGAAGCTCAGAACCAGCAGCGGATAAATCAAAACGGTGAGCATCGCCATCTTCACATCAAACGCCTCAATCTTCTTGCCAAGGTATTCCGGGGTGCGCCCCACCATCAGCCCCGCTATGAACACCGAGAGAATGATGAAGACGATAATTCCGTACAGCCCCGAACCCGCTCCGCCGAAGATTACTTCTCCCAGTAGCATGTTGATCAGAGGAATCATTCCGCCGAGCGGAGTAAACGAATCGTGCATGGAGTTGACGGCGCCGCAACTGGTGTCGGTTGTCACTGTGGCAAACAGGGCGGAATTCGCGATGCCGAAGCGGACCTCCTTGCCCTCCATGTTTCCCACAGCCTGAACGTGACTGGCTGACCCTTGCAGCAATGGATTCCCGCGTGCCTCGGAGGAATAGGCAACGGTCACCCCTACCAGAAACAGAATCGCCATCGCGCACCACACGGCCCAGCCGTGCCGCGGCGAACCTGTCATTTGTCCCAGGGTGTAAGTCAGGCCCGCACCGATCGCAAAAGATAAGCAACATTTCAAAAAAGTTCGACAGCGGCGTGGGATTCTCATATGGATGCGCGCTATTAGCATTGAAGAAACCACCGCCATTAGTGCCATATTCCTTGATGACTTCCTGCGAGGCGGTGGGCCCCATCGCGATCGTTTGCTCTTTAATGACTTGCGTCGTTATCTTTCCATCCGCGCCGGTCGTCTGCACTGTCTGTGGATCCACAAGCTGGGCGATTGCATATGGCTTGAAATTTTGCGGGACGCCCTGCGAGACCAGGAAGAGCGCTCCCACTAGGCTGAGTGGAAGCAAAACCCAAAGCACACCGCGTGTCATGTCCACCCAGAAATTCCCGAGTGTGTCTTTTTCGCGGCGCGCGATTCCACGGACCACGGCGATGGCCAATGCAATCCCGACCGCCGCGGAAATGAAGTTGTGATACGCCAGCGCCATCATCTGCGTGAGATACGACATGGTGGTTTCCGGCACATAGGCCTGCCAGTTCGTGTTCGTCGTGAATGAAACTGCCGTGTTAAACGCCAGGTCAGGGGCCACCGCCGAGAGTTTCTGCGGATTGAGCGGCAGCCAGTTCTGCACGCGTTCGATCAAATAAGTGAGGATCAAAGTGACGCCGCTGAAAATGAGCATCGCCCCGGCGTATTCCTTCCAGCCCATTTCAGTGGTTTCATCCACGCCTGCCAGCCGGTATAGCAGCTTTTCGATTGGCCGCAGAATCGGGTCTAGGAACGTCTTCTCGCGGTTGAACACGCGCGTCATGAACGCGCCCAGCGGCTTGGTGAGAGCCAGCACTACCAGTAGAAAAAATAGTATTTGGAACCATCCGTTGTTAGTCATAGTCAGAACTTCTCCGGACGCAGCATCGCGTACACCAGGTAAATAAGCAGCCCTGCACACACCGCTAGCGATACGATCGTATCCAGCATCTCGCTACCTCAATCCCTCGCAGAATTTCGTATACAGGATCCCAGCCACGAAGAACACTAAAGTCGATAAGGTAAAGATCATGTCTAGCATCGCGTTCCGTTCCTCCAATCAACTTCTGCACATGAATCCAAACTTTACTGTCTCAGTTCGAGACCCCTCCAGAATCACGGCCCTTATCCAGTGGAAGACTTCCTCAGCGGTGTTTTAGGCTCGACTTGAGTTGACTTTCCGCCGGCCAACCGCGGGCTTGCCTTGGCTGCGGGAAACCGGATTACTGAAACCCTGTCCGGTCTTCCCACCACTAGCTCCAGAGGCCTCGTGACCACAAATACTTCCGACTTGCCTCCGTAAGGTGATTGATTCCTGAGCGGCACATTGCCCGTTCGAGCCGTCCGCCTTGCTTCTTTCCAGAAGTTCACCAACACATAGAGCATGAACACAAGGCCATCCCATTCAGTACTAGAAAGACCATCATGGTTTTTGCCCCCTTTCTTTGTTCGCTATGTGTCAAGGTTTGCTGTTTGGCAATCGGCCGGGGGTCAAGATGCCTATTGCTTGGCCCTTTCATAGTCCGCCCACTGCCAACAGCGATGTGTGCTGCATCACACCTTTTCGTGATGGCTCACATCCTCAGTCGCTACCTGACACGCCAGAATTGTGACTCCTGGAAGGTTAAGAAGTCGTGGGTATGACATAAGAAACCTCTAAACGGACTGGCTGGAGCAAATCTGATATTGGGATTGACCTATCAAAGTTGGGGTTCGTGGAATTGGTTGACCCAAGCAAAGCGAGGAACCTCAACCCAACACGGCAAGAAGAGATTGCTCATACCTTCGCTTCTCGGCACTACATGGCGGTCGCCAGGAGTGTGTCAATCGGATGATTAACGAGGCATAAACATTTCATCTGTCCTTGATAAATAAAAATTGCTGGCCAATTAGCCGTCCATGCCGGGCAGACTGCAAGAAGCTGCGTTAGAATTCCTTTGTGCTAAGACACCTAGCTCATCTTGGCCGCTACGCCATCGGCCTGCTTGCAGTCGCGCTGATTACTCTATTCTTTCGTTATCAACCAAATTTCGCGATAACGACGATTGTCCTGACTTACCTGCTCAGTGTTTTGATTTCATCCGCTCTGTGGGGCCTTGGTACATCGGCATTCATGTCCGTTGTAGCTACCATGGCTCTCGACTACTATTTTTTCCCTCCGGTCGGCCGCTTCACCATTTCCGACCCACAGGACTGGATAAGTTTATTTACCTTTCTGGTTACCTCAATGATTGGGAGTGAGCTTTCCGCTCGGGCACGGCGGCAAGCGGAAGAAGCCAATCGGCGAAGGGCCGAAGTGGAGCAGATGTACGAATTCAGCCGCCGTCTAATGAGAGCGCGTAATCAACTTGAGTTGTTAAATGAGATTCCCAGGCAGATTGTGGAAATATTTCATGCGGCGGCGGCAGCGTTATACGTGCCTGAGAAGCGGGAAGTTTATCGATCGGGCATTGCGGCCCCGCAATTGGAGGCAAGCCGCTTGAAAGCTGTTGCGGTTGGCGAAGGCGCGGAAATAGATCGTTCGCGAGAAGTTTACTTTGCGCCGGTGCGTCTCGGATCGTGGGTGATTGGCAGCTTCGCAATTGTTGGATCACTTGCTTCGAATCAAACTCTCGAAGCTATTGGAACACTGATTGCATCCGCAATCGACCGCGCGCAAGCAAATGAATTATTGGGCAAGGCCGAAGCCGTGCGAGAAAATGAACGACTAAAATCAGTCCTTTTGGACGCGGTCACACACGACTTCAAGACCCCCCTCACCTCTATCAAAGCGGCGGCAACCAGTTTGCTCGAAGATCTCGACTTTAACAGGAAACAACGAAAAGAATTATTGGTTATCATCGACGAAGAATGCGATCGAATCAATCGTCTGATTGGACAAGCAAGCGAAATGGCTCAATTGGAGGCAGGCGAAGTTACGCTTCAATTGGCCTCACAAGAAGTAGGTGATTTGATCTCCACGGCTTTGGAGGATTGTGCCAGCGTCCAGAGCACTCGAAAGATAAATATTGAAGTGAAAGAACCACATCGTCGTTTGTATGTCGATCCAGCATGGGCAAGAAAAGTTCTTGCCCACCTTGTTCGAAATGCAGACCTTTATTCTTCTCCCGGAGAACCAATCACGATCGGCGCCGAGGAAAATAATGGTTTCGTCGAGTTTCGTGTCGCGGACAAAGGGCCAGGGATCGAGGAGTCGGAGCTAAACCAGGTCTTCGACAGATTCTATCGGGGCAGAAACCAGCGATACCTAATCCCGGGAACTGGCATGGGTTTGCCGATCGCAAAGGCCATTGTGGAAGCCCATGGAGGGACCATGGAGGTTGCTAGCCGTAAGGGGCATGGCTCCGTCTTCGCTTTTAGTCTACCGATAGACCGGGAAGCGAGCAGGGGTAATTGAATTCCAAAGTTTCGGGCAATGATGGCCGTCAAACGGTCAGTCCAGGTATCGACGTCGCTCGAATCTCTTACATCTTCTGATCATAGGACTCGGACTTGATGAGCAACTTAGCTTGCCATTGCGAGCCGGCAATCCTGACGTTCCCCATGGGGGCGTCGGCACGGTCACGGAGTTGGCTCGGCAACCTTTTGCATGGCGACCGAGAAGTGCATGGCGGCATAGGCCCGCCACGGTTTGAACCCTTGGAAAATGCTCAGCAATTCTGCGGGAGAAACTGGTTTGGCATGAGACGCTAACGCTTGACGCAGCCCTTGATCCGTGTTTGGAAGGGCGTCTGGCTCTCCGAAGCTTCGCATTGCAATATAAGAGGTGACACCTTGATTCAATCCGGGATGAGCACATAACCGCGAGAGTGCGCCCTGCAGGCTCTTGTTTGAATTGAAGTCTAGTTTCCCAGCCAAGACGGCGCGTGCGAGCGAGGAAATGGTTGCTGCCTGATCGGCTGGGATACCGATATTTGCAAGATTTGCTTCAGCAAGAATTCCGGGCTGTGGGAACAAGTGAGAAAGTCCAGGGATGGAAAACTGAATAGGACGGCCAAAAGTCCGTACGAGACGCCGGAAAAGGGCCGGCGCATCAACGACAGTAAGCTGCTGTCCGAGAACGGCCCGCACCGCCAACTCATACCCGTCCCAAACTCCGGGGACCCTCAGGCCCGGCCGCTCCGCCAACATCTTAGCGAGCCTTGGGTCATGCGATAGATGCTGCCCGATGTGAACCACGTCCGTCTCAAGATCGAACATTCGCCGGACGCGCTGAACGACCTGCATCAAACGCTCGCAGCTCGGAAGGATGACTCGCATGGACAAACGTGCATGGTCAGCCTCATGCCATACCTCGATCGCACCAACAGCATCGGCAATCTCTATCGTCCGCCCGTAACAATCGTTCTCGACTGCTTCCACGCCGGGAGTGGCTCTGGCCTTGAGAAATTCGATCATGGAAGACCAATCGAATGGGGAACGGTATGGAAGATGGACTACGATTCCGGATTCGCGGACGATTCTCCTGGAGGCTCCTTGCTGGAGGCGAAGCTGGCTAGGAGATCGCCCAAACGTTGTCAGCACGGAGTGATTCAATTGACGAATGCTCCCGAAACCAGTGCGAGAGGCGATTTCGGGAATCACCACTTTCGACTCAAGAATCAGGTTTCTGGCGCTCTGTAGTCGATGAAACCGAGCAATCTTGAGCGGCGATGTCCCCCAATGCTGGTTGAATAGCCGGCGCAGGTGGCGCGACCCAATACCTACGCGTTCGGCGAGCTGCTCCAGATTGCCATTGTCGAGGGCGCCCTCCGAGATGAGCTTGAGCGCCTTGGAAACTACCGCCAAGGTGCCGAACCACGCGGGGCTCCCTGGCGGCGTGTCCGGGCGGTACCGTTTGCAGGGACGAAAGCCTGCCGCCTCTACCGTCGTGGCGGAGGGGAACCATCGAACGTTGGCCGGATGCCCGAAAGACAGCGAGCAAATGGGTCAACAGTAGACACCAGTGGAATCTATGCCTGCAAAGAAGCGACCGTCGAAACGTCGATCGTGACTGCGCACTCCCTGCCAGCAAAATGCCGGGTCGAGTTCCGTCTTCGCACTGACGGTGCGTGCGAACCGAAAGTTCGCGGGGCGATCAGGCGCAAAACCCGCAGCGGACAGGCCTTTCATAATATGTCTTCCGAGTTCCCTATGTGATTGATTATGCGCATATCCTCATTTCTGGGAGGAATCAGATCTCACGGAGCTTCTGCGATTCTCTCCCCTGGAATTCATGCCAGCGAGAATCACCCATGCCAAATCCAAAACGTATAGCGCGATCACAATGTCGCCGAGCGTTTTAGACAATGTGCTTTGCTCCATGAGCTGAACGACATTGCATTTCCGCGAGCCAATAAATTCACAAAACACGTTACATGTACCGTTACGAGGCATCTGATTCGCCTTGGGTCATATGAAAGGGTTCGAGCCGTGCGTACAAGCTAGATCACGCGGATTCTGTAAATTCTGTAAATATGGTTTGTCCGACGCCTCCGATGTACCAAGACTGTGCCAAAACTCTATCTATATCTCTGCGATGGGAATAGCTTTGAGCGAGAAGCAGATTCCCCAAGTTGTTGAAAACAAATAACACTCAAATGAAAGAATGGAGGCTTTGGAACGGAAGGCTGTGCTTCGAAGGCAGATGCTCTATCCAGCTGAGCTACGGGCGCGCAGTGATTGTGAACTTAATTCTAAAGCATTTGCTGCGGTTCCAATAATCTATTCCTCCGGAACACACAACCAGCGCTTCAACAAAGGTGCACTAACGCCGCGATCCCTGCTTCAACATTGCTGTGGCATGTTCGAGCACCGCATCTGTGATGCGCCTGCCTGACAACATGCGGGCGAGTTCTGTGGCGCGATCCCGCTCCGTGGCCAGGTAATGCACCGATGCGAAGGTTCGGCCTGCGCGCTCGATCTTTTCCACGGAGTAATGGTGATCGGCAAAACAGGCGATTTGCGGGAGGTGAGTTACGGAAAGCACCTGATTGTCGCGGGACAAGCGTTTCAAGCGCTCACCCACGGAGTCTGCCACGCGCCCGCCTATGCCCGCATCCACCTCGTCGAAAACCACGGTGCGCACTCGATCGTTTCCGTTGCCTGCGTTGGCCGCAATGACTGTCTTCAGCGCCAGCATCAATCGGGAGGTTTCGCCTCCGGAAGCGACCCGGTCAAGCGGCCGCAACTCTTCGCCCGGGTTGGGCGACACCAGGAACGTGATGCGATCTATTCCTTTGGGACCGCCAACAGTCTTGAGCGAATCGGGCGCGGAGCCGGGCGCTTCATCCACATCCTCAAATTCTATGTCGAAGCGCGCCTTCTCCATGCCAAGGTGCGAAAGTTCCTTGCGAACTTCGGTCGAGAGCCGTGAGGCGGCGGCGCGACGATCGCGGGAGAGCGCGGCGGCCGCTTTTTGGTAGGCTGCGTCGGTTGTGGCCAACTGGCGCCGCACCTCTTCGCGGCGCTCGTCGGTGCGCTCAAGACGCGCCAGATCCTCGCGCGCCCGGGTGGCGAAGTCTAGAATCTCTTGCACCGTTCCGCCATACTTCCGCTTTAGCCGGTCGAGCAGCGCCAGACGTTCCTCGACTTCGTCGAGGCGAGCGGGATCGGCCTCGAGCCTGCCCAATATAATCGCCCAGCGCGCGTGCCAGGTCATCGAGCGCCGCTCGCGCAGCGGTGACAGGTTCCCGGCGAGACTGAAGAGCGGGATCGAAACGCGCCAGGTCATCAAGCGCGCGATCCACAACCGCAAGGCGCTCCAGAGCCGACCCTTCGTCCTCGTAAAGCGCGGCATAGGCGCCGGAGGCAGCCAGCCGAACTTTATCCAAGTTGCGCAGCACAGCCCGTTCGGCCTCCAGCCGCTCATCTTCGCCGGGGGCAAGCCCAAGCGTTGGTGAGCTCTTCCACTTGAAAACGCAGCAGGTCGAGCACGCGCAGCCGCTCCTGCTCACTCTGATTTAGCTCGCTCCACTCGCGCTGCAGCTCCCGCCGTTGCGCAAAGAGATTCCGCACCGCGGCCAGACGATCTCCCGTGCGGGCATAAGCATCCAAGAGATCAAGTTGAGCTTCCCGGTGCAAGAGCGAGGTATGTTCTCCCTGTCCGTGAACTTCGATAAGCAGAGGTGCGAGTTCCTTGGCGGCCGCCAGCGTCACCGGCTGGTCGTTCACCAGCAAGCGGCTGCGCCCGCCGGCTTGAATTTCGCGCCGCAGTATGATCTCACCTTCGGTTTCGCCGCCGACGCCATAACGCTCCAGCCACTCAAACCAGGGCGGCGGCATGCCAACTCCATCCTTGCGCGCGCTTCCGCCAGCTGCCTCGGCCCGAAACACCGCCGTGACGGTAGCGCGATCGGCTCCGGTTCGGATCACGTCCGGCGAAGCGCGTCCCCCCAGCGCCAAATCGAGCGCATCGACCAGAACCGATTTGCCTGAGCCCGTTTCCCCAGTGAGTACGTTGAGCCCGGAATGAAACTCCACGGTCAAGTTTTCAATCACGGCGTAGTTTCGGATGTGGATTTCCTGAAGCATGGGGGCTGTCCGTCGTCAGCTTTCAGTTTGCCGCGCCACGATTCACCCGGGCCGAATTACTCCGCAAAATCTCAAAGGTCCTGTGAATGAGGTCCGCAATGCACCATAACAAACAAGGAGTGCAAAGTGAAGCGCCTTGCTGATATCGACCGGCACAAATTAGTGAGAGATTTCCTTGAGAGAAAGATTATTGGTCCTTGGGCCAAAAACGCCTATGGTTAGGATAACCATCAACATGCTGGCGGCAATAAACGCGAAAACACCTTTGGTGCCGAAGTTCTCCAGGAAGAAAGCAATCATGAAACTTGTGAACATGGTTGAGAGGCGGCTCCAGGAATACACAAAACCGATGGCGCGGGCTCGGATGCGAGTGGGAAAAAGTTCCGCCTGATACGCGTGAAAGGAATAGGACAGGAGATTGTTGGAGAGTGTGATCATCATCCCCAGACCGATCAACCAGCCCGTGGCCGACTGCCGCGCGAAGAGCAGCCCAAACGAAGCGGTGCCGATTGCCGCCGCGACGATTTGCCATTTGCGCTCGAACCGGTCGGCAAACAACATGAAAGACAATGGAGCGATGGGATAGACCACCGCAATAATGGCCGAGTATTGCAGGCTATTGGTGATATTTGCGCCCTTGGAGGCCATGATCGCCGGCACCCAATTTCCAAAACCATAGAACGCGATGGTCTGGAAGAAATTGAAGACCACCAGCATGAGCGTGCGTCCGCCATAGGGTGGCGCCCAAATTTCGGAAAACTTTCCCGATCCCGGCATTTCGACGGGGCCGACAATGGGCTCCGTCAGCGAATGACCCATGCCTGCTTCGACGCGCGCCTCGATTTGCGCGATGGCCTCGCCGGCTTCCTCCAACCTGCCTTGCTGCGCAAGCCAGCGTGGAGATTCGGGTATGCCGCGGCGAATGAACCAAACGGCGATTGCGCCGAAAGCGCCGAGAAAAACGACCCATCGCCAGCCCGTCACGCCGAACGGCGAGCGAGGAACCAAAATATAAGAAGCCAGAGCGACTCCCGGAATTGCCGTAAACTGCACGCATTGATTGAGAGCGAAAGCGCGCCCGCGAATGTGCCTGGGCGCAAACTCGGAAATGTAGGCGTCAATCGTAACGAGTTCCACGCCAATTCCAACTCCTGAAGTGAAGCGCCACAGATCGACGCCCACATTGCTATGCTGCAATCCCATGGCGACGTTGGCCACCGTGTACCACAACATGGAGTAAGTGAATATGGTGCGCCGCCCAAACTTGTCCGCAACCGAGCCAAATAAAATCGTCCCCACAAAAAGGCCGCCAAAAGTCGCGGCGGCGAACGTGGCCTGATCAGTGAGGCCGAACAATCCTTTTGCGCCGACTCGAAAAATTCCGCTGGAGATCAGGCCGGGGCTTACGTATGCGGTCTGAAACAAGTCGTACATTTCAAAGAAAGCGCCGAGCGAAAGCAGCACAACCAAACGCCACACCGTCCAGCACGCAGGCAGCCGGTCAATTCGCGCCGTGATTTCCGCTGGACTATTTCCAGCCATTCCGTGTGCCTCCACTGAAAAAGCGGGACTTTTCGCCAATCGTTCTGAACTCCGGCTGCTAAAAAATTCCCGCGCGGCCTTTGACTAGATTCTTTTCCGGTAGTTCCACATTCAAACGGCACAAATCGGTGGCTGGTAGATTAGACAGAGTTTGTACGGCGTCCAGAAATCTTTGCGATTCATCCGGCGAGATGATTCCTTCGGTGAGCGTCCGAAATTTGTGGATGTAGTCAGCGCGAGCGAACGGTTTGGCGCCCAGCGGGTGCGCATTTGCCACCGCCATTTGATCTTCCATCCGCGACCCATCCTTAAATAGGATCTCCACGCGCCCGCCGAACGCCTTCTTTTCCGGTTTCGTTTCATGGTAGCGGCGCGTCCACTCCGCATCTTCGCGAGTTTCGATGCTGCGCCACAGCCGGACCGTGTCCGGCCGGGCAGCGCGCTCCGGCGTATAGCTTTCCACGTGGTGCCAGCGGCCATCCTGGAGGGCCACGGCGAAAATATACATGATGGAATGATCCAGCGTTTCGCGGCTGGCCTTCGGATCGAACTTTTGAGGATCGGCCGCGCCCGTGCCGATTACGTTGTGGGTGTGATGGCTGGTGTGAATGATCACCTTGTCGATCAGCGCAAAATCGGAAATTTTCTTTCTCATGCGAAAGGCCAGATCGATCAACGCTTGCGCTTGGTACTCGGCGCTATGCTCCTTGGTAAAACTTTCCAGAATGGCGCGTTTGGGTTCGCCTGGACCTGGGAGCGTCACATCGTACTGCGCGTGAGGTCCGTCCAGCATCCAGGCGATGACGCTGTCCTCTCCCTCATAAATCGGGCTTGGCGATCCCTCGCCGCGCATGGCGCGATCGACCGCTTCCAGCGCCAGCTTGCCGGAGTGCGCAGGGGCGAACGCCTTCCAACTGCTGATTGCGCCTTTGCGCGATTGGCGAGTGGTGAAGCTGACGTGCACAGCCTGCTGAACCGCCTGATAAATCGTTTCCACCGGCAGACCAAGCATCGCGCCGATCCCCGCCGCTTGCGCCGGACACAGATGCGCGATGTGATCGATTCTGTGCTCATGCAGGCAGATGGCTTTGACTAAATCGATTTGTATTTCGTACGCGGCGGCAATTCCGCGGATGAGTTCTCTTCCCGTCTTCTTCATCGCCTGGGCCGCCGCAAGAATGGGCGGAATGTTATCTCCCGGATGAGAATAATCCGCGGCCAGAAATGTGTCGTGCATGTCCAGTTCGCGAACCGCCGTGCCATTTGCGCAGGCCGCCCACTCGGGGCTAAATCGTTGCGCGGAAGAAACACCAAATATGGTTGCTCCCGCAGCTCGCGGATGCCCAAGCGCCATCTCGCGCGCCGCCACAGCCGGCCCTCGATTGATTGCGGCGATGGCCACGGCCGCGTCATCAATGACGCGATCGATGATTGCTTCGGCCACCTCGGGCTGCACCGGCACATCGTCGGCTGCAACGCAGGCAATTTTCCAGGCCAGTTGCTCTTCGCGCGGAAGTTGCGCGGAAGAGGGATGGACTTTGACTTGATGAATTTGCATAAGGAATGTGAAAGATTATTTCTCTTCCGAGTATTTGCGATTCAGCTCGTCAAAGAACGGTTTCTTCACAAGACGCTGGCGTTCCGCAAAACTGGCGACCGCAGCGCTTGCTGCATCGACGCGGCCCGTCGTCTTGAGCTGTTTCAGCGCCGCCTGCATGCCTGCAATCGCTCCCTGAAGCGCGACGTTGGCATAGATCACCAGGCCATACCGCATCGCGGCCAATTCTTCCTGGCCAACAACAGGCGTTTTTCCGCCAACCACAATATTGACGATCTGCGGCACGGAAAGCCGCTGAGGAATCTTTCGGATTTCCTCCGCGTTTTGCGGAGCCTCCACAAAAGTCACGTCCGCCCCAGCCTCGATGTACCGTTGCACGCGTTCGATGGTTGCGTCGAATCCCTCCACGGCCAGCGCATCCGAGCGAGCGATAATCAGCAAATCGCCAGTGTTGCGGGCATCCACTGCCGCTTTCACTTTTCCAACCATCTCTTCCGCGGAAATGACGGACTTATTGTCAAAATGTCCGCAGCGCTTCGGCATGGTCTGATCTTCCAGCTGAATGGCATCCGCCCCTGCGCGCTCCAGCACGCGCACTGTGTGGCGCACGTTCAGCGCGTTGCCGAAACCTGTATCGGCATCCACTAGGACGGGAATATTTACGGCTTCGCGAATCGTGGCGGTATGTTGCGCCATCTCCGCCAGGCTGATGAATCCGAGATCCGGCATTCCCCAAAGCGTATTGGTCACGCCGGCGCCGCTTACATATACCGCCTCAAAGCCCAGATCCTCGATGATGCGCGCGGCAAGCGCATTGGCCGCGCCAGGCACGAGCAACCCGCGGCGTTCCAGCAACTTGGCGCGCAATATTTTTCCGGTGTCCAGCGGCAAGGCATTCCTCTTGGCTTGAATTATAAATCCGCGCGAATACAGTACACCCACTCCAGAGATTCATTTCAAATGAAATTCAGCTCTTGCGGAATTGGCGATCCACTTCACAATGCAATACGCGAGCGGCGAACCATGGGGCGAATCCACCGTCCGCCGCTTTGCATATGTTTACTGGAGAAGCGCTATCCTTGGCCGCCGGGGATTGCTTTTTTCACCTCGGAAAACGGCACGACGAATCCGTGCATGGGCGCGATTGTGGAGACATCCAGCTTGAGAATCTGGATTTGCTTTAGCAAGTTGGCGATGAATACGGCGGGACGTGTTCCGCTTGGCGCCGCTTGTTCGGGCGTGTCAGGCGTGTAGTCGTCGGCCTCCTCCAGTATCTTTTCCTTTGGGAAATAGACGATCAACATGGCGGCGTTGTGCATGGAACCGTTTTCGTGAAAGATTTCCAGCGTGCGGTTGCCTTCGGTCAGCAGGTATTTTTCCTTCACGGGGAGAAAAGTCGCTTCCTTGTTTGCCTTGGAGAGATTGTCCGGAGCGAGCGTGCGCGGCGCGGCCCAGGCTTTTTGGTAAAAGGGCACGTTGATTTCCTGCGTGATGATGGTGGCGCCCTCCGCCACATAGGTTCGCACGCCGCCCGAATGATCGAAGTGCGAATGCGTGTTGATCAGATACTTGATGGGCTTGTTGGGAACCAGCCTCTTGGCTTCCGCAATGACGGCCAGTGATCGCGCTTCTCCCAACGGCGCTTCGATCACTGTAATGTACGTCGGAAATTCCACCACCATGCTGTTGTGAGACCCACCCGCAACGTACCAGATGCCGTCCGCGAGCTTTTTCGAATCCACTTTGATAGCCGGAGGCGTCGCGTTCTTGACCGCGTCCGGCACCGAAATATTCAGGCCTGGATTGCGATTCGCGCTGCTCACCGTCAATTCGAGTACGGTTTGGCCGCCCTGCTTCTGCACAATCGTGGTCGGAAATTTCATGCCATCGAAATTCTTATAGCCCGAGAACGCCGTTTCCACCGGCATGTCGCCGAGAACCGGATTGGGCAGGTGCGTTTCCGTTTTCGTGACCATATTGTGCGCGTCAATCGTGCCGCTGACCGTGAATTTTCCGGTCTGGAAAGTGATTTCCGTGCCCATGGCCGCTTTTTTCGCGGTGGCGTTGTTCTCCATGGCCGCTTTCAGAAAACCGTGCGGCGTAAGCCAGATCTGAAGCTGGCGCTCCGCAGCTGCGCCGGGTTGCGGCACGGGAGCGCTGCCCGGCATATCCCATGCATATTGCCCGCTGACAAGATTCGCTTGCTTGTCATCGCCGGCAAACGGACGTCCGCCTCCCTTGACCATCGGATTCGGTTCCGAGTGAATCAAATCTTCCTTCGCGGACTTGCTCGCGTAATCGATGGTCTTGGTGTAGCTCGTGAGATTGGTTGTCGGCCACGGGCCTCCGGGCGTCCATGCCTGCCCGAAAAAGAAGAGATGGCCGGTCCCCGAATATTGAATCGACGTCACATCTCCCATTGCTTTCTGGGCGGCCTGCAAAACAGTCTTGGCATCCTGCGCGGAATCAGCTCCCACGCACAGGAAAAATAAGGCGCACGCTATCCACAATCGCTTGGCCATGGCTCCTCCAATTTCGCAGTCCGGTTGAATGTCGAATTACGGATTTGACGGCGATCATACGCCAAGCCGCCCATCCAGAGGAAGTGCAAGCTTTTCCTGCCCGAAAGCGCGTGCAACATTGACGCTGGCCGGGCAGCGGCCTAAGATGGAGTTTCCACGAAAGCTGGCGCTGGATGTCCCTTCCAATCCCATTTGCGAAATCCGTTGCCAGGCCGCTGTTGTTTCTATTGCTGTTGTGCGTTCCCGCCGCCAGAGCCGAGCAAATCAAGAACCTCAAGCCGCAAGGCTACGTGAACGATTTCGCCGGCGTGCTGAGCGCGCAGGCCAAGGACAAGCTGACGGCGCTGTGCGCGGAAGTCGATCAAAAGGCCAAGGCGCAAATTGCGGTCGTTACGGTTTCGTCCCTCGAAGGCCAGCCGGTGGAGCAATTCACGCATGATTTGTTCACCGAGTGGGGAGTGGGCCCCAAGCACACGGATCGCGGTGTGATGATCCTCGTCGCGCCGAACGACCGCAAGTATTGGACCGAGGTCGGCTACGGCCTGGAACCGATCTTGCCAGACGGGAAAGTAGGCGGGTTCGGCCGCGAAGCGGTTCCGTTTTTTCGGCAAAACGATACCAGCGGCGCCGTCCTTCTGATCACGCAACGCATCGCGGCGGTTATTGCCGAAGACCAGAAAGTCATACTGGATACAAACTCCGCGATTGCCACGCCGGAACCGGAATCCCAGAATCCTCTCGCTCCTTTCGGAAACCTTGTCGGGATCCTGATTTTCGTGGTCTTCCTGTTTTTTCCGGTGCTCGGTTTTCTCCTGCGGCTTTTTTTCGGTTTCGGCGGATCAACGCGCTCCAGGCGTGGCGGAGGAATGTGGATGGGCGGCCCGTGGTACGGCGGTGGCTCGATGGGTGGCGGTGGCTCCTGGGGCGGTGGGGGTGGCGGCGGATTTGGCGGGTTCGGCGGAGGATCGTCCGGCGGAGGCGGCGCGGGCGGTGGTTGGTGAGTTTCGCGCAGGAGGGAGCTAGGGTGGAAGGAGCAAAAGTTGATCGACCATAAGCTCGACGAATTTGTTCAAAAACTCAAGGCCGCTGCAGGCGACAACTTGAAAGCCGTGATCCTGTACGGCTCGGCGGCCACCGAAGAATTTCACGCCAAGCATTCGGACCTCAATATCCTTTGCCTGGTCGGTCAGGCGGACTCAGCGCATATCGAAGCCTTGCACGGGCCCGTGGATTGGTGGATGCGCCGGGGCCAGCGTCCGCCTCTGGTGTTCACGTTGGAAGAGTTGCGCCGATCCGCCGATATTTTTACCATCGAGCTGCTGGACATGAAATCCCGCCACCGAATTTTGTACGGAGAGAATTTTCTGGCGGATTTTTCCGTGCCGCTGCATTACCACTCCATTCAAGTCGAGCGTGAGCTGCGCACCAATTGGCTGCGCCTTCGACAATCCATTTTGGCCGCGCCCAAAAAGCAAAAAGAATATCTGGCGCTGATGATCTCCTCATTTTCGACGTTTGCGGCGCTGTTCCGCCATGCGCTCATCGCGCTGGGAGAAAAGCCCGCGGAGACCAAGCGCGAGGCCATCGACAGAATCGCGCAATTTGCCGGGGCCGATCCCGCCGGATTTCATGCAATTCTTAGCTTGCGCGAAGGAAAATCAAGCCAGCGCGACATCGATATCGACAAAACGCTCAACCAGTATTTTGCCTTTGTGGAAGCGGTCACGGACAAATTTGACCGGCAGCTCGACGCTAAACAATAAGCGGCTATTATTTTTTTTAGGAGAACGCACATGAAAAAGGGAACGATCGTATTGGTGGCTGTGGGGCTCATTGCCTTTGTGTTTGGCGGGATGTATGTGAGCAGCCGGAACCAGATGGTGGTAAAGAATGAGGCCGTGAAGTCCGCCTGGGCGCAAGTGGACGTGGTATTACAGCGGCGCGCCGACTTGATTCCGAATCTCGTCGAGACCGTTAAGGGTTTTGCCGCGCAGGAGCAGACCGTGTTTCACGATATCGCCAGCGCGCGCGCCGCGCTGATGGGCGCGCAAACGCCAGCGGATAAAATTGCCGCCAACGGCCAGCTGGACGGCGCACTCAGCCGCCTGCTTCTAATTGTTGAGAATTATCCGCAACTCAAATCCAATGAGAATTTTCTGAGGCTGCAGGACGAACTTGCGGGTACGGAGAATCGCATTGCCGTTGAACGAAAGCGCTACAACGACACGCTGCAGGACTACAACACCTTCGTGGGACTTTTTCCGAACAGCCTCTTTGCCGGCTGGGCAGGATTCCAGCGCAACAACGCCTACTTCACGGCAACGGAATCATCGCGCGAAGCGCCAAAAGTGCAATTCCCAGCGCCGACCCGATAAAGTTTGACAGGTTTTAGGTGGCATAGGCTTCAGCCTGTGGGTTTTAGTTCTTGCCGGGCCAAAACCCACACGCTGAAGCCTATGCCACTTAAGCACGAAAAAAATTATTTTGCTTCGAGGTAGTATCCCGGCCGGGTGCGGACTATTACTCCGGGGCGATCCACGGTCACTTTGATGTGGTGATAGCCGGGTTTGTCCGCGCCGGTGGGGTGATAGCTCAGCACGTACTGCGAATTTAATTCGCCGCCGATCGCATCGACCGCATTTTCGATCTTGCTGTCTCGGAACACGGGTTGAAAGGTGCCACCCGTGGCCGTGGCAGCAACTTCAAGCGGACGATCCTTTACCACTGCCTTGGCGTTTCGCACGGCCCACTCCGCAAGCCCCAGCAGATCGATATTCCCGCCGTATTGTTGCTGGCTGGTGGGAGTCTGCGCCGTGCCGGGCATGGGCGGTCCACCAAATGTGCCGGGGGGCGTGGCCGAGAGCGGCCCGGATTGCGTTGGCTGCGAGCGTAGTCCCGCCGCTGTATTGGAAAGCCCCACGCTATAAATCACAACATTGGAAAGCTGCGCGTCGCGCAGCACGCGGCCAAGTTTCTGTTCACTTCCGCTATCGCTGGCTTCGCCCACAACGACGATGGCGCGACGCTTCCCGACGGGACGATCGCGCAGCAGAGCCACCGCGGCGCTGAGCGCGTCATATAGGTGCGCGCCGCTATTCCCCGGCTTCAAGTCGGCGATTGTCTTTTCGATCTTGTCGTTGCTCGTGCTGAATGGCAGCAACCTGTTGACGCTGTTGTCGTAGCCGAGGACCGCGGCTTCTCCCGAGGGGCCGACCACGGTTTGCGTGAAGACAATCGCTGATTTCTGGACAGCGGGCAAAAGCGGCGCGATGCGCGAACTGGTCTCAAAGACGAACACGGCCGAGAGCGGCTCCCCGCCCAAGTCGAATGATTCGATTGTCTGGTCCACGCCGTCGTCGAGCACATGAAAATTTTTCTGCTGCAGGTCGAGGATTGGCTCGCCCTTCGCGCCCACCACCACGACCGGCGCGCTCACCAGCGCAACTCGAACGCGGATCGTGCCTTCCGGCGGCTGTTGCACGGGCGTGCCCGGCTTGGGCGTAATGGGCCCCTGTATTTGCTGTGCGCGCAACGGCAGCGACGCAAGCAGTATTCCCACGGCGAGTGTGGCCATGCAAGAATTAAACATTCGTCTCAGAGTCATAACACCACCAGTCTACTCCTTTGGAAGCGAAAACGCGCTGCTGCGTTGGCCGTACCCTAAAATTGCCCGCGCAGCTCTTGCAACGAATGCCCAGACGAAACCGGGACGTGCGGCCGCCCGAGAGCCGGTATACAGACGGAACACATCGCGACCGTGTCTCTGGCGTTCCCTCACGGCGGTTGCGTAAAATGTCAAACTGCAGTCACTTGCAGTGGAGGATTCATGAGCCGCAGGCCGCGTCATAAGGAAATCGTGCCGCCGTATCGCGATCCGATATTTATGGAAAGCTTGCCGGCACGCCCCGTGCGCATCACCACGGAATATATCGATCCACTGGAACGGCTTCGCCGGGAGAAAGTGGGCGATACCATCGTCATGTTCGGATCAGCCCGCATCAAGCCGCGCGATCAAGCTCTGGCACATCTGCACAAGCTGCGAAAGGAAAAGCAGCGCCATGCCACGCTGGAATACAGAGCCTCTCTGCGCGACGCGAAATCGGCTTTGGAAATGTCCCGTTACTACGAAGAGGCTCGCGAGCTGGCCCGCAGAATTACTTCCTGGTCAATGATGCTAGGCGATCATCCGAGGCGTTTTGTGATCTGCTCCGGAGGAGGCCCTGGAATCATGGAGGCCGCCAACCGCGGTGCAACTGAGGCGGGAGGAAAATCCATCGGCCTGAGCATTGAGCTGCCGCACGAGCAGCGCCCCAACGACTACATCAGTCCCGAGCTGAGTTTCATGTTTCATTATTTTTTCATGCGTAAACTTTGGTTCGCGCAGCTCGCCAAGGCGCTGATCGTTTTTCCGGGCGGATTCGGCACCATGGACGAGCTCTGGGAAATGCTCACATTGTCGCAAACGGGAAAACTTGGGCGGCGGAACCTAATTTTGATCTATGGGCGCAAGTATTGGGACCGCGTGCTCGACTGGAAACATATGCTGCGTTGCGGAACCATCAACAAGCAGGAATACAGCTTGCTTCAGTTTGCCGACACGGTGGACCAGGCTTTCGAACGCGTTCGCGACGGCCTTGAGAAACATCACCTCGAACCAGACGCATTGCTGCAATAGCGCGTCAGCGGGTTAACGCAGGGCAATTAGAGGATTCGAGTGGAAAGTAAAACGGGCCGCCCTGATGATTTCGGGGCGGCCCATTCTTGCGTTTGGAAGAATCGAACAGGGAAATTAATTCTTGCTGGGAACCAGGTCGTTCGAAAAAACGCCTTCGAACCGGCGTTTCTCATCCTGGTCGTGCAGCAGAACGACAGGAGCGATCCGCAACGAATGCCGGCAGGAATGGCATGCCGCCATTTCCCCCTGCAAGTCCTGCAGAAAACCATCCGTGAAATGATACTGGTCGGGAGCGCGTCGTGCCGCCTTTACGCCATGTTCTCCGCAGTACGGACAGGTATATTCCAAGGTGTCCTCTTGCGGATCGCGGCCCAGCGCAGCCCACCCGGTATAACGAACCCCAACAGCCTCTTTAGAAGAAGGAAGACGCATGATCGTGTACCTCGTAAAAAATATAAAAATTTATAGAAACTAACTATCTGATGCACAAACCGCCGATATTGGTGCATAAAAAGCGAATACTTGTAACATACTGAAATTACACATCTTATTCGTGTACGCGGAGCGGGTCACAGCCATATTTACCGTTCTTGGGAACTCTCCTGGCCACACGGTGTCAAACTTAGCGAGAGCGCGCTCCTCACAATCCCTGGAAAAGCCGGTCCCGGCAGCCGCATTGGCCGCAGCCGGCGGAATTGAGGAGTGTCCATGCAAACAACAACGCAAGGAAAAAACGGCCAAGAATACGGGGGAAAAGAGACGGTACTGGGGCGATGCCTGGTCGAAGGCGATCCGGAGACGACTTCGCTCGCTCGCCGCTCCCGCCGAAAGACCTTTGGAGTTTCGCTCGCAATCGAAATATCGCTGCTGGCATTGCTCGTGGCGGCGCCGCTTTTCAGCAGCACAGCACAAACACAACTGAAGAAGATTGTTCCACCTCCTCTCGCATTCTTTGGCGATTGGCGGCAGCACATCCAGACGCAACGCGCCGTACCTGCCGCAGCACTTCGCAGACCGGAGATTTCAAGTCCGATTCAAGCAACGGGATTCCCCGAGGTGGTCGTCACCTCTCGGCGTGACCAAGAGTCGGCAGATTCGCCGATCCCGGGTATGCCCGAAGGTGACACAGTGGGACCTATCCTTATGGCTGGAGTCATAAGCAAGCCGCAGCCAATCGAGCCTCCGCACGTAACGCAGCCAGCCCAGCAAGAAAAGCATCCACTGAAACTCAGCGAAGGCGTACTGCAAGCCCAACTGATTTCACGCATCGAGCCGCGTTATCCGCCGCTCGCAATTCAAACCAGAACGGAAGGCACAGTGCAACTGCACGCCATCATCGGTCGCGATGGGCGCATCACTTCGCTGGATGTAATCAGCGGCCATCCTCTCCTGGTAAAAGCGGCACTCGACGCCGTGCGGCAATGGATGTACCGTCCGACCATGCTGAATGGAGAGCCGGTCGAAGTCGAAACTTCCATCAACGTAATATTTAAATTGCACGGGTGACGGCGAGAAGCGGCTTGCAATGAAAAAGGGCCGAAGAATTCGGTGCTTCGGCCCTTGCAAAGCACGGCGCTGCTCCTCCTGCAGCGGCGCCGGGATGCAAAATCGCAAATCGAAAAATTAGAAACGCAGTACAACGCCCGCGGAGTAGCGGAAGTTATTCCAATTCACTTGATTGGTCGAAGTTGGAATTCGCGTGAGCAGGTAGTCCATCTGCCCAAGGCGAATTCCGACGTGGCGAGTGGCATTCCAATCCAGCCCGATGCCGGGGCTTGCGGCGAAATTGTTGTGATTGATCGTGGTCAGGTTGAAGCCGGGATTAGTATTCGCAAATCCAAAAAGAGCTTGAGCAAAAGGAGTGAGTTTAGATCGGCGGAAGAATGAAATCTTTGGCCCGGCCATGTAGGTCAACGCGGTGGCATCGACGTCCGCACCATTGATCTTGCTGGCATGAACGCCGCCCACTTCGAAGACCAGGCTGACCCAATTGGTGAAATTGAATGCCACCGAACCCACGCCGCCATTGGCGTTAAACGAAGAGGCCGCGACGCCGGGGCTGGTATGAACATAGGAATATCCGGCAAATAGATCGACCCTGGAAACATCCTGTGCGGCCGCGCTTAGGCTGCATAGAAATACCAATCCCAATAGACACACAAGTTTACGCATATGGTTTTTCCCCTGTTTATGATTTTGGATCGTGCCAATTTCCGCAGATCCTCTGCTGCCTGACGGTGAGCCCCACCCTGAGGGATCCCATACCGTCCGAAAGAAACAACCGTTCGAACGTCACATGAGATGCACTACTTTTGTGCAGCGGTTGCCCGCCTGGATGGGAATTTACAGCAGAGTTTCGTGAGCAAAACGGGCGATGATTTCGCGGGCTGAGTCGCGCACACGCACGATTTCTTGCCAGTCTTCCGTCGAGGAGGGCGGAGCAATCGGCGGGCAGATCGTAATCGTAATGGGCGCGGGGCGCGGCAGCCAGGTGCCGTCGCGCAACACGCGGCGCGTTCCGTCCAGCGCGATGGGCACGATCTCCCGCTGCGCCGCGATGGCCGCTTTGAACGCGCCCAGATGAAATGGCCGCACGCCGGATTGCGCGGTGAACGTTCCTTCCGGAAAAACAAATACGGATTCGCCGCGTCGCAGCGCGTCCTCGATTTCGTCGGCTTGCTGCAATCGCGCGCGGGGATCCTCGCGGTCGAAACGCAGAAGTGGCCCGAGCTTGCGAAGAAATGTGCTGAAGAACGGCATGGACCTCACTTCTGCCTTGGCGACGAAATGATAGTCCACGCCGAGCGCCGCCATCAGGACGACCACATCCACGTAGCTGGTGTGATTGGAAACGAACATGCGCGGGACGTTTTCCCGCAGATGTTTCGCGCCCTGCGACGCGCACGCGCCAGCCCGCCAATCGTCAAATACGCTCGCAGCGCCGCAGTCGTGACGCGCGCCGAGATTTTACGCGACGGCGAAATCAGCACGAGCAGCCACGCGGGAAGCAGCAGCAAGACGAACAGCGCGATGGCATAGCAGCCATAAACAATTTCGCCCGCGCGGCGCAGCGCATGAGCGAATTCGCCCGGCGCTCGATGCCGCCGCGAGCCGCGCGATCTGCAACCAAACCGGCGGCGCACCGGAACTCAGTTCTCCGGAAAGAAACCGCTTCTTTGTGGCGTCCCGCTGCAATTTTCCGCTCGACGTTTTCGGAATGGCATTCGGCGGCACAACTTCGACCACATCGGGCGGCAAGCCCAGTGCTGTCGAGACCTGCGCGGTGATGGCCTGCGCGAGCCGTGCCCGCGCCGCCTGATCGCGCTCGCGCGTCTCGGCGACGACGACCAGCCGCTCGGTGCCCGTCGTGGGATCGGCCGCGCCAAACGCCACGACGCAGCCTTTGCGCACGCCCGGCACCTGCGCCACGGCGTCTTCGATTTCGTGAGGATAAAGATTGTGCCCGGCATGAATGATGATGTCTTTCACGCGGCCGGTGATGTAGATCTCGCCTTCGGCCCGGTAGGCGCGGTCGCCGGAGTTGACCCAGCCCGCAGCCGCGCCCTGGGGAAACAAAGCGGCGGTGGCCGGTCTCGTTCCGATAGTAGCCCTGCGTGGCCGAGGGCCCGCGAAACCAGAGCTGCCCTCCACGCGCTCGCCGGCATCTTCGCCGCGGTCATTCACGATGCGCACTTCGTGCCGCGGAATCGGCGCGGCCTACGGAAACAAACGAAATCACGTTCGCGTCGTCCGTCCGGCGGCGAGCGGGTGCTGCGCCGGGACCGCGCGGCCTTCGTGTGTCGAACGCGGCGCGCTCGAGGCGGTCCACGCGCGGCCCGCGGCCCACGCGGCGGGATGGTCACGGCAAGAGACGCTTCCGCCAGGCCATAGACAGGCAGCAGCGCTTCGCGGCGGAAACCGCAGCGCGCAAAGCGTGTCGCGAAACGATCGAGCGTCGCGGGAAGAACCGGCTCCGCGCCATTCAGCGCCGCGCGCCACGAGCTCAGGTCGAGGCCTTGGATGTCCTCATCGGAAATTTTCGCCGCGGCCAGCTCGTACGCGAAATTCGGCGCCGCGCCGAGCGTGCCGCGGTAGCGATGGAACGCGCGCAGCCAGCGCCCGGGCCGCGAAAGAAACGCCAGCGGCGAAAGCACGACCACCGGCAGGCCGAAATAGAGCGGCATGAGCCACGCGCCGATCAGCCCCATGTCGTGGTACAGCGGCAGCCAGCTCACGCCAACATCGTCGGAGCGCAGGGCGAGCGCTTCGCCGATCGCGCGGACGTTGGCCAGCAGATTTGCGTGCGTCAGCATCACGCCCTTGGGATGGCCCGTGGAGCCCGAAGTGTATTGCAGCAGGGCGAGGTCCTCGCCGCGCGAGTGCAATTGCGGTCCGAGCGGAGCGGCGGCGCGTGATTCGACCAGCGCCGCGGCGGTCACGACGCCTTCGAGCGAAGGCACGCAGCGGCTTGAGCAGCTTTGCCACGCTGCGCGGCTTCGCGGAAAGTGACCAGCAGTCGCGCGCCCGCATTTGCCAGGATCGCCGATTGCCGCTCCGCATATTCCTCAATGCGGTCGGCGCGAAACGGCGGATAAATCGGCACGGGCGTTGCGCCGGCGAGCAGCGTGCCCGCGAAGGTCAGAAAAAATTCGCGCGACGTCGGCAGCATGATGCGCGACCGTGTCGCCGCGCCCGATTCCGCGCTGCGCAAGATCCGCCGCCACGCGCTCGGCTCCGGCAAGAAGCTCACCGAACGTCAGGGAGGGGCTTTCTCCTTCGTCCTCGAAAAAAATCAGGTGCGTTTGCGCCGCGTCCACGCGCCCGCGATGCCGCAGCACTTCTTGGAACGTTTCTGCGGTGGGAAGTCCTTCCGCGATTTCGCCGGAAGGAAATCTTGGGGCGCGCGTGCGCGGTTTCCGCTCGCAGCGCGAGCTGACGGCGGGCGAGCCGTTCGCGGCGCTGAGCGCGGAGATCAAGTCCTGCACCGTGTCGGCTTCGGCCAGGACGTCGTTCATCGAGACGCGTGCCGAAAGTCTTCTCCAGGCGCAGCAGCAATTCGACGCGCTCGAGGCTGCCAAGGCCCAATTCGCGCTCCAGGTGCGCCGCCGGCCCAACCGAAGCTAGGGCAGATTGATGGCCCAGCTCGGAGACAAGCGCGCGCACGACTTCGAGCAAACGTTCTTCGTCCGCCGCTGCGTCGAATTGTCGTACGGGAGAGGCCATAGACGGTTCCCCAGTTACCGCGAACGGACTGGAAGGGCTTCGCTGCCGTAGGCTAACACGCGCTGAAAGTGCGTTCAATGGCTTGCGGTTCCAGGTAGCACAGGCACTCCTGCCCTGCGACCTGCCATCATTTCCAGATTCTTCCGCACCTTGATAAACTCACGCAGGAACATCGGGCTCTTCATCTGAAAATAGAGAACTAAAAGGAGATTGCACATGGCAGTTGTGAATCCGCTAACCAAAGAACAGGCAGCGCCGGAACTAAAGGACACATTTGAAAAGCTGGCCGGGCGAGCCGGGAAAGTGCCGAACATTTTTGCGGCCATGGCCCACAGGCCCGCCGCGCTGAGCGCGTTTCTTCCCTTGTACAAAGCTGTCGTCAACCAAGGCACGATTGAAGCCAAGTACAAGGAACTCGCCTACCTGCGCACGTCCATGGTCAACGGGTGCGAATACTGTACGCGCGCGCATATCGCCTCCTCAAAGGGCGCCGGCGTCACCCCCGAACAAATTGCCGCGCTGCCGTTTTACTCGCGCAGCCCTCTCTTCGACGAAAAGGAAAAGGCCACCATCCTCTACGCCGACCGCGTGACGCGCGGCGCGTCGGGAATCCGCTCCCCAGCCATGCAGGATTTGCTCAAATTTTACGACGAAGGACAAATCGTGGAGCTGACTCTGACCATCTGCATGGCCAATTTTACCAACCGCTTCAACGACGCCGCCGAATTGATTCCCGACCTCGGCGTGTGAACGCTGGAAGCACCGTACGACAGTACCGTGCGAATGTAACCCTTGGCCCATTTGCCCGGGCGGGGCCTAAAGGCAGAATGATTGCGTGGTCGGAACTGTTCGAAACCACCACCGAGGACGCCGATGATCGTAGTTGCCTGCATATCGGTATTCGCCATTCTGTTTTTCTTGAGTTTGACTGGGTCGGCGGATCAAGCCCGGTAGTTGTGGTTCAACGGAATCCATATTGAATTTGCCCATGCCCCACGAGCGGCCGGCTCCCCCTCTCCGGCCGCTCTCCCTATTTCAGACCTTAATTTGGAGCAGAGTTGAGTAGCACAGGCGCGTTGCCTGTGCGGGTCTTGCCGAATTAAACAAAAGCGCACAGACAAAATATTATTGAAGGAAAGTAAGGGCGGGGACGGCTCGTCCCGGTGTAACCGGGACGAGCGGCCCTGATAATCGCTCGCGACGACTACCGCATTCGTCCTGGCGAGCGGCTCGGCGGACGATAACTACCGAGCGAACGGGGACGCATCCGCAAGCGCGGGCTGATAGGTGGCGGAACATTGCGGAGCGGAGCGCTGCAATTGCTGCAGAGCTCTCCTCCGGAGTCCACTGCACGCAGCCAGTGGCCGCGTGCCGCGCACTCCGGATTAATGCATTGAACAGTCCATCCCGGCAAATACTGCACGTTTCTCCCCCTCTGGAATGACGCGCGATTTTTTCCGCCCTGGCCCCTGGACCAAAAACTCACGGAAAAAGTTGCCGGAATTTTGCGCCGCCGCTCTTGTGGTGTCAAGAGAAAAGATACAACCCCTAGTAGTGGGGTTGCAAACCGGCCTGCACCCGGCCTGGCGCTCCGGGCCGGTGCACAAGAATCTCCCGCGAAATATTCTTTCCTCCTTTACAACCTTTCGGGGCTTGCCCACAATCTGTGTCTCCGGCACGGGAATCGAAAGGACTGAGCACCTTCGTATGAAGAAATGGATTCTGAATGCAATCGCCGGCGCGTTTTTTCTGCTCGCGGCCACGCGCGCGGTTCAGGCGCAGCAGCAGCCGGCCGAAGGCAGGGACCCAAACGCGCCCACTGCGCCGCAGCCGGTGGGCTTGGTTACTCCCGCGGACCAGGACAAGTCGGCTAGACCTGCCAAGCCTGTCAGTTCGATTGCCCCCGGCGTTCACAGTTTTTGGGACAGAGAGAATGATTTGCTCTTCGCGGCCGTGGGCGCGGGGCGCGCTCTGGATTACGCTTCAACGCTCAATCTGCGAAGCCGCGGCATCAATGAAGCTTTCCTGACCAACTCCATCGTTGACAACCATGCGCTTTTTTCCGGAATCGAAGTAGCGGCTACGGCGACTTCCATTGGCGTTTCCTACCTGTTTCATCGCACCGGGCATCATCGCCTCGAGCGCTGGACTTCGGCGATTCATGCGGGAGTCGCTGTGGGCGGCGCGATTCGCAACTATGGGCTAAAATCGCCGCACTGATGCATTCAAATTTCTTGCAAAATTGGGCTCCAAGCGAGCGTGGCCGCGCTTGCGCCGCCGGGGCTGATTGCATCATACTCCGCGCGCTGCGCCTGTGTTCCTTCTCCGGCGCGGTATCGTCAGGGGAAGACAAGTGAATCGCCGAAGCAGGAAAATCGCAGCGTTCTTATCCGCACTTTTCATTCTCTTTACTGCAGTGTTGCTTTCAGCGGAGCGAAGTCGCGCGCAACAGGCGCAGGCGCCAGCGGCCACGCCAGCGCCTTCCGCCGCACAATCCCCTGCCGGACAAGTGCAGGGCTACACTCTTACGCCCGCCCAGGAAGCGCAAGCCATCGCTTACGCGCATGCCCGGCATGAGCTGTATTTCCTGGACGTTGCCTATGGATTTCTTCTTCTGGTGATCATGCTGCTGCTTCGCGTAGCTCCCCTCTATCGCGATTGGGCGACAAATTGGACCGACAGCGATTTTGGGCAGGTCGCTGTTTTTACGCCGCTTCTGCTGTTAACCACAGATCTCCTCAGCCTGCCCACCGCAATTTGGGAACACCGCTTGGCGCTGCAATATCAACAGTCGATCCAGGCATGGGATTCGTGGCTGGCGGACTGGGTCAAAAGCGAAGGCGTTGAGTTTTCAATCGCCATTCTGATGGTGTGGGTCTTATTCACGGTCATCCGCAAAAGTCCGCGAAAGTGGTGGTTTTGGTTCTGGCTTGCTGCCGTGCCGCTCATCGTTCTGGGTGCAATCGTAGAGCCGGTGATTGTCGAGCCTATGTTTTTCAAATTCGCGCCGCTTGCCAATACGCAGCCCCGGCTGGCCGCAAACATCGAGCAGATGACCATCCGCGCCGGCGCCCCAATTCCGCAAAGCCGCATTCTGGAAATGACTGCCAGCGCCAAGCTGAGAGCGCTGAACGCATATGTCTCCGGCCTCGGCGCCAGCAAGCGCGTGGTCGTTTGGGACACCACCATCCGCAGCATGAGCGAGGACGAAGTTTTATTCGTGACGGGCCATGAAATGGGCCACTACGTTTTGGGCCATGTGCGAGATGGCATCCTGTTCGCCTGCGCCGTGCTCCTGTTCTTCCTCAATCTCGCCTATCGCCTCCTGCACTGGATGCTGGCGCGCTGGGGAAAAACGTGGGCGATTCGCGGGCCCGATGATCTTGCCGCGCTGCCGGTTCTGATTCTGCTGTTGACGGTTTTTGGATTTCTGTTCACGCCTATTTCAAACGCATACAGCCGCCGCCTCGACGAAAGCAAGGAGGAGCGCTGCTGCAGCGATGACGAACAGCAGAAGCTGAATGTCCTTGACAGGGGCGAGGTACTCAATCGACGGGAGGGTAAGAATGACGCTCCAGCCGGTGCTTTTCACAGGGCAAACGCCTGGGGCCTCTCGGGGAACCTGTTTGAATACGTAGTGGGATACCCCCGATTTCACTTTCCCCATGTCGTTTGCAAGGTCCCCTTCGGTCTCCAGAATATTCATGTTCATGATGGAGCCTCGGGATCCCACGTGGGCAATGATCATCCCGGTGCTGTCAACCACGGCGACGTAGCCCGTGCGGCCAACCCTCTCCCCTGGGCAACAAGGTTCCCAAGGAACTCGATCCGAAGGGTGAGAACGATGGCCCCCACGACCTTTCCCCTCCGGTAAAGGACCGGACCCGAGCACGGGAGTTACCGGCTTTCCGGTTACCTTGCTGAGGACCACGGATCCCATGCTGACACGGCCCGCCATGGCCTCCTTGAAATATCCGTTTGATCCGATGTTGGGAGCGACGGATGTTCCCGCGGAAAGCATGTTGCCCGCACTGTCAACCAGGTTGATGGACTCGTAGGAACTATCGATCTGTTTGACGTCATCCAGCAGGGACAAGGGGTCCGCGTTGCTTGCGGACAGATCCGGCTTTGTGCCCGGTGACTTTGCCACCCCGTGGCCTTGAGAGGCTCCTCAACCGGTTCGACGGGCCACCGCCGCCGCCACGATGAGCGGGTTGTCCGCAAGAGTGAGGGCAAGCTTCTTCTCTTCGGA
>CAVPZW010000005.1:0-482500 GCA_963710315.1 uncultured Acidobacteriota bacterium
CGCATGCCCGGCATGAGCTGTATTTCCTGGACGTTGCCTATGGATTTCTTCTTCTGCTGTCATGCTGCAGCTTCGCGTAGCTCCCAAGTTTCGCGATTGGCCGACAAACTGGGCCGACAGCGATTCGCGCAGGTCATCGTTTTTACGCCGCTGCTCTGTAACCGCTGATATCCTGAGCCTGCCCACGGCGATCTGGGGCCACCGCTTGGCGTGAATATCAACAATCGATACAGGGCATGGGGTTCGTGGCTGGCGGACTGGGCCAAGGGCGAAGTCGTGGAGTTTCCATCGGCATTCTGTGGTGTCGGTCTGTATCGCGGTCATCCGCAAAAGTCCGCGAAAGTGGTGGTTTTATTTCTGGCTGGCTGCGGTGCCGCTAATTATTCTGGGCGCGGTGGTGGAGCCGCTGATTATCGAGCCGCTCTTTTTCAAATTCACGCCGCTCGCCGATTCGCAGCCGCAGCTTGCCGAGCGCATCGAGCAGATGACCGTCCGCGCCGGCGCTAGATTCCGCAAAGCCGCATGTTCGAAATGACGCCAGCTCCAAGTTGAAAGAGGTGAACGCCTACGCCTCCGGGCTGGGCGCGACCAAGCGCGTCGTCGTGTGGGACACCTCCATCCGCGCATGACCGAGGACGAAATTCTTTTCGTCTCGGCCATGAAATGGGCCACTACGTTTTGGGCCATGTGCGCGACGGCATTTTGTTTTCCTGCGCCGTACTCCTGTTCTTCCTCTATCTCGCCTATCGCCTCCTGCACTGGATGCTCGCGCGCTGGGGAAAAACGTGGGCGATCCGCGGCCCGGACGATCTTGCTTCGCTGCCGGTGCTGATTCTGCTGTTACGGTTTTTGGATTTCTGTTCACGCCTATTTCAAACGCATACAGCCGCCACCTGGAACATCAGGCCGATCAGTATGGCCTCGAAGTGACGCACGGCTTGGTTCCCAACGCTCCGGCGGTGGCGGCGCACGCATTTCAAATCCTCGGTGAAGTCGATCTCGAAGAGCCAAATCCTTCCACCGCCGTGAAATTGTGGTTTTACAATCATCCGCCGCTCGATGAGCGCATGCGCTTCGCGCAGACCTACGATCCGTGGTCCCAGGGCCGAGCGCCTGAATTTGTGAAGGGCGCGGCCACTGCTTCAAGTCCGCGGAAGTAATTGAACTGGCCAGGATCTTGTGTAAGGAAAAAGGAGAACGTGTGAAAAATCCAATTCGCAAAATGGTGTTACTGTCCGCTCTCGCGGCATTTGCAGCTTTTCCTGCGCTGGCTCAGGATGCCACCGGAATCGTGGCGACTCCCGCTACTGCGTCCGCTGGGGCAAGCGCGGCTGACCCGGCACCGAGGCCTCTTTCCTGGGGTCCGCCCGAAGGGCGAATATTTTTCCCGCACAACTGGCTACGCGGCTACGTGGATTTTTCCGTCGCTCCTCCACACAATGAGCCGGACCTCGGCCGCTGCTCGCAATCGCTCACCGTTATCGTAAATGCCGGCGGAGCGAGCTCCAACTGCAACGCCTATGCGCGCTACCTGCTGGGCGGCTACCTGGAGATCCAGCCCTTCGGCAAGACACTTGCCCGACATTTGTTCGTGTTCTTCACGCCGACATTTTCTTTTGGCAACAATGTGCCGCAATACAAATACACAGCCTCGATAGCCGGTATTGCGATGGAACGCTCGGTTGGCTTTGGCATCGAGCTGCCCAAAAACTTTGAGATCCGCGTGACGCAGCATCAGGTGGATTGGCTCGGAAAGTACAATCACAATGTCGGCCTGGCCGACCTCAGCAGCGGCGGCATCGGCGGTGGCGTCGGCCCTTATGGCCTTTACTCCACGATTGGTGCGCGCTGGTACTTCGGCGGCTATGGCCGGGCGCACTAGCCCGCGCCACCGGTTTGGCCATTCCATATTTTCACTGCGATTCTTTTACAGATCGTCCGTCATGATAAAGTAGCGCGCACTCCATGGCGCGGATCGAAACATCGGTGCGGATTGCGGCTCCCGCGGAAGTGGTGTTTGCGTTTTTCGTGCCGCAGCGTATGCCTTATTGGTATGGCGCGGATATGCAGGCATGTTTTGAAGTGCAGGACGGCGCATCGGATTTTGCCGTCGCGCAAAAGGTGCACATCGCCGGAAATTTGGGCAAGCGCGAAGTCTCGCACACCGCTGTTGTCACAGCGCTGCAGCAGGCCCGCTTGTTCGAATGGAGATTCAGCGACCGCTACGGCGTCAAAGGCCTGGAACGATGGGAGCTGGAACGAATTGAGCCGACGGCGGCTCAGGGCGCGCCGAAGACCGTTGTGCGCATGCTCAGCGATTACGCCATGCCCGGCCTTATCGGCAAGGCTATGGACTGGCTCATGACGCGCCATGCCGTGGCGCGCCGCAATGAGAATTATTTGGCGCGGCTCAAGCGCTACGCCGAGCATGAATCGGGGTGACATCGTGATGGACGAACAAGCTCCCGAAAACCCGGCACCGCAATCTCCCATCGGGCCTCCCGACGGCCGCATCGGCCACGCCACATCTTTTTTTGGAACGAGCGCGAGCTCCGGCCTGGATGGCGCCTCTTGGTTTATCTTTTTCTCGTCGTCCTGTTCATGCTGGCTGGAACTTTTCTGATGATCGTTCTGCATTTGCCGCAAGTCGGCCGTTCCGGCTTCACGGCAACTTCCATGTTGATTCAGGAGTCGGCCGGAATCATCGCCACGTTCGCGGCAGCGGCAATCATGGGAATGTTTGAAGGCCGGCCGTTCGGCGGTTACGGCCTGCCGCGCAATGCCGCGTTCGGGGCACGTTTCTGGCAGGGCGCGGCGTGGGGGATCGCCATGATTACGGCGATCGTCTTCCTGATTCGCGCCTTCGGCGGATTCTCGCTCGGCAGTTTGGCCTTGCGAGGTCCCCTGCTGTGGGGCTACGCGCTTCTTTGGGGCGCGGTGTTTATTCTTGTCGGAACGTTTGAAGAATTTTTGTTTCGCGGCTACGCGCAATTCACCCTCACCACCGGAATTGGATTTTGGCCGGCGGCCACCGCGCTTTCCGCCGCATTCGGAGCCGTTCATCTTCACAACAACGGCGAGAGCAGGGTTGGCGCGCTCAGCGTGTTCGTGATTGGAATGTTTTTCTGCCTCACGCTGCGGCGGACCGGCAATCTTTGGTTTGCAGTAGGCTTGCACGCCGCGTTCGATTGGGGAGAAACGTTTCTGTTTTCCGTGCCGGATAGCGGACTTGTTGCTCCCGGCCACTTGCTGAATTCCTCGCTTCACGGCGCCGCCTGGCTCACGGGCGGGGCGGTGGGTCCCGAGGGCAGCGTTATGGCCTTTATGGTTGTCGGAATCGCCGCCGTGATTTTCGTGTTCGTCCATCCCGCAAAAGCGTAATCAAGAGTACCCGCGCGGAGCGAGTCCAGTAGCACAGCCAAGAGTGGCTGTGCTACTGGAAGACATTCCTGAAATAGGAGACTTACGCCCGCAGCGTAGCGCCGAGCTTTTGTTCCAGCGTGGCGAGGATTCGAGAGGAAAAATCGGTGAGCTGCGCTTCGGTGAGCGTGGCCTGGAGGCTTTCAAACTTCACGCGCACGAGCAGCGAAAATTTTCCCTCCGGCATATTCTTGCCGCGAAATAAATCCACGGCGTCAATCGAGGAAACTTCCGCGATGCCAAGAGCGCGAATCGCATTTTCGATTCCGGCAAACGCGGTTCCATCCGCGACCACCAGAGAAAAATCACGCTCGACCGCGGGAAAACGCGAAAGTGGTTTGTAGCGCAACGCAGCGCGCGCGGTTTTGTAGCCTGTGCACAGCGGCTCTAGTTCCAACTCCGCAATGTAGGCGTCCTGCCGTAGTTTGAATCGTTCGGAAACGCGCCGCGAAAGTCGTCCGGCATGTCCGATGGGCCGCGAAGCCGCCGACCCGTCGGCTCGCAGCGAAATCGTTCCGGCATGCGCGCCCTGAAGCCATTCCGGGCCGCCCGACGTCCATGCGAGTCCGCCGGCGAGATGTCCGATCTGATCGAGGTCGCCCTTCAGATCCGCAAACGCATAGGCGCGCTCGCTCTCGGCGACACCCTTTTCGCGGGCGAGGCCCGATGCGCCGAGCGTCACAACGCGCGTTTCAACTGGCTGCGATCCGTTCCAGCCGTAAGTCTTTCCGAATTCAAACAAGCGTACGTTGCGCTGTCCGTGATTCAGATTCCATTCCAGCGTCGCGCCATGGTGATCACGCCGGTCGAGCGCATCACGGAGGCGTCTTCCGCCAGAGGATTGGCGATGCGCGCAGGAGCGGCGTCTTCCCGGCGGAACATCGCGTCGCTGGGCTCGTCCACAATCGGAATGGTGATGATTTCCTGATAGCCGAGGCCGATCAGAATTTCGCGCAGGCGGTCGTCCGCTTCGGCATATTCCAGGCGCGCGGCGGGAAGTTTTGCGGCGGGCAGGCGCGCGGGAAATTTGTCCACGCCGTAGATTCGTGCGACTTCTTCGATGAGGTCCACTTCGCGCGTCACATCACCGCGCCAGGATGGCCTCCGGCACGTCCATGCCGCGGCTGCAGAATCTGCGTCTCCGTGCGCCGCGTCGGCTCGCATGGGCTCAAAACCCAGCCCCTCCAGAATTGCTTCGATTTCCGCGCCGGGCACGTCCGCGCCAATCACGCGCAAAAATTCCTTGCGCGTCAGCACAATCATGGGCGCTTCGCTGCGTCCCGGATAAATGTCAATCGACGCTCGCGAGCACTTCGCCGCCGCCCAATTGCTGAATGAGTTCCGCGCAGCGCCGCGAAGCGGTCTCCGCCATTTCCATATCCGCGCCGCGCTCGAAGCGCATGGAAGCTTCGGTGCGCAATCCGAGCGCCTTTGAAGTGCGGCGAATGGATATCGGATCGAAGCACGCCGCTTCGAGTAAAATGTTGCGGCTGGTCGAGCGAATTTCGCGTTTCGCGCGCCGCCCATTACTCCGGCGATGGCCACGGGCCGCGTGGCGTCGGCAATCACGCACATTTCATTCGTCAGCGTGCGCTCGATGCCGTCCAGCGTGCGCATCTTTTCACCCGCGCGCGCTCGCCGCACAACAATGCTCTGTTCGGCCAGCAAATCCAGATCAAATGCATGCAGGGGATGCCCGAGTTCGAGCATGACGTAGTTGGTGGCGTCCACCACGTTGTTGATGGAGGCTTGCCCCAGCGCTTCGAGCCGCTGCCGCAGCCAGTCGGGCGACGGCCCCATTTTCACTCCGCGCAGAACGCGCGCCGTGTAGCGGCCGCACAGTTCTGGGGAATCGATTTCACGCGCGTCGCGGTGGAAGTTTGCTCCGAAGTTTCGCGCGGGCGCGCCTCCACAGGCTTGAGCGCCAGCCGATACAGCGCCGCCGCTTCGCGCGCGATGCCGTAGTGCCCCAGGCAATCGGCGCGGTTCGACGTCAGTTCGGCGTCAAGCAGCGGTCCCGCCGCAGTTTGCTCCAGCGCTTCCACAGCCGTGCCGGAAAGCGAGAGCCGCGTGCGCAGATCTTCCGGCGCCGCCGTCAGCTCAACGAATTCTTTCAGCCAGTTGTAGAGAACTTTCATCTTGATTACTGCCCACTGAGCGTTTCCGACGCTCTGTCCTCATGCAAACTGCCGCAGGAACCGCACGTCGTTCTGAAAATACAGCTGCAAATCGTTGATGTTGTATTTGAGCTGCGTCAGCCGCTCGACGCCCAGGCCGAAGGCGAAACCGGAAAGCCGCTTCGCGTCGTAGTTCACAAAGCCGTAGACGGCCGGGATCGACCATGCCCGCGCCGAACAGTTCGATCCAGCCCGACTGCTTGCACACGTTGCAGCCCTTGCCGCCGCAGAACACGCACGTCGCATCCACCTCGACCGAAGGCTCGGTGAACGGAAAATAGCTCGGGCGCAGGCGCGTCTTCACCTTCGGGCCCAGAAATTCGTGCACGAAATATTCGACCGTGCCCTTGAAGTCGCAAAATGTGATGCCCGTATCGACCGCAAGCCCCTCGATCTGGTGGAACATGAAGCCGTGCGTCGCGTCGGGGTTATCGCGGCGATAGACTTTGCCGGGGACAATGATGCGCACGGGCGGCTGCTGCTTTTCCATGGTGCGGATTTGCATGGGCGAAGTGTGCGTGCGCAGCAGGAGAGGCGCGGCGCCCGCCGGCGTGTCCATGTAAAACGTGTCCATGTTGTCGCGCGCGGGATGATGCTCGGGAATATTCAGCGCCTCGAAGTTGTAATAGGGAGTTTCCATCTCCGGCCCAGCGACCACCGAATAGCCGAGCGAAAGAAAAATGCGCTCGATTTCCTCGAAGGTCTGCCGCAGCGGGTGCCGCGAGCCGAGCGCGCGAGCAACGCCGGGAAGCGAAAGATCTTCCCGCTCGCGTGCGCTTGCGGCGCTTTCCGCCGTGGCTTCAATCGCCACGCGCCGCGATTCCAGCGCCGCTTCGACGTGCGCCTTGAATTCATTGAGCGCCTGTCCCACGGCGCGTTTCAGCTCCGGCTTCGAGGGCTTCAGCCATGTGTCGGTGACTTGCGTGAGCACGCCGGATTTGCGCCCGAGCCACGCATCGCGCAGCAATTTCCAGCCGCTTTCGTTCGTTGCGCTGGCGGCGTCTCGATCGAACTGCGTGCGCAGTTCGGCAAAGCACGCCGCTACCTGCTCGGGCGTCGTGGCGTCGAGCGGAGGGAGAATTTTTCCGGTCGAAATTGGAGTTGCGTCCATTGAGTCGTGGAAGTTCCCCGTAGCACCGGCATCTTGCCGGCAATTTGGAAATGCGAAAATGCCGCCGAGACGGCGGCTGTACAAAACCCAGTCGCTGCTTTGTATTTTCCGACGCTGCTGTAGCCCGGGTCTTCAGACCCAGGGGGTTGTCGCAGCGGCACCCCCCGCCTCTGAAGAGGCGGGCTACAGCGCTACGCCTTCGCTTTTGCCGGGCCGAGCGCGGCTTTGGCCTGCTCGACAAGCTGCAGGAATCCCGGGGCGTCCTTCACGGCGATATCCGACAGCATCTTGCGGTCGATCTCCACGCCCGCGGCCTTCAGCCCGTGCATCATCTGGCTGTAGGAAATTCCGGCGGTGCGTGCGGCCGCCCCGATGCGCTGAATCCACAGCGTGCGGAACTGGCGCTTCTTTACGCGGCGATCGCGGTAGGAAAAACGCTCCGCGCGATTGACCGCTTCCTGAGCGGACTGGTAGAGCTTGGACTTTGTTAGGAAAAAACCCTTTGTGCGCTTTAGAAACTTTTTGCGGCGCGCGCGCCTCTTTGTACCGCGTTTTACTCGAGCCATTTTATTTTCTCCAGTGCGGAGGCGCAGCGCAATCCGCAGCATCGCGGCAAGTCCCCGCGCACGGGAACCGGCACACAATCGGAAAGCGAGAGCGTCTCCACGGCGTGTTTAGAAGCTCAGCGAAAATTTCGCGGTTGGCGAATTGTTCGCGAGCGATGCCCGGTCCTCAATTCTGTTTGGACCGAACCGCTGGCCGGCAGGCCCACCGTGGCGGGTTGCGCTCTGCCTGGCACAGCAAAAATCAAAAACGGACTTGCGTTTGGTGCAGCTTGCTTACTTCTTCTTACCTAGCCGTACGGCAGCATCTTGTGAACGTTGCCGGCGTCGGCCGGATGAACTTGCTTCAACTTTTTCAGGCGGCGCATGCGGTTGGCTTTCTTGGTGCCCAGCAGGTGTCGCTTGCCGGAGTGCATCCGCATTACTTTTCCCGTCGAAGTAATCTTAAAGCGCTTGGCGGCACCGCGATGCGTCTTGAGCTTGAGTTTCTTAACCTTCTTTTTTGCCACGAATGTTTCCTCTCTAAATTCTTTTCAAGTAGGACAGGCTTCAGCCTGTCTAGTTTTCGATAGTGCTCACGCGAAAGGCTGACAGGCTGAAGCCTATCCTACTTGCGGCCTTCAGGCCTGGCCCGCGGCAGGAGCGCCCGCTGTTTTTGCCGGCGGCGCGCCGCCTCCGCGCTTTGGCGCAAGCAGCGCCATCAAAACATTTGCTTCCATGCGCGGCCCGATTTCCACCAGCGCGTGGTCCGCGATTTCCCCCAGCAGCCGGTGCATCTTCGCGCGGCCCACTTCCTGGTGGGCCATTTCGCGGCCGCGATGAAAAATCATGGCCTTGACCTTGTGGCCCTCGCCGAGAAACCGGATGATCTGGTTCTTGCGAACCTGAAAATCGTGTTCCGCGGTAGCGGGGCGAAACTTGACTTCCTTGAGTTGCGAGCCCTTTTGATGCTTGCGCTGCTCGTGCGCTTTTTTGTTGGTTTGGTAGAGATATTTCCCGTAGTCGGTGATCTTGCAAACCGGCGGGTCGGCGGTCGGTGAAATTTCCACCAGATCCAGTCCCCGCTCTTTCGCAAGCTTAATCGCCTCGAACGGCGGCATCACACCCATCTGCCCGCCATCCTCATCCACCACGCGAATTTCACGCGCGCGAATTCGATCGTTAATCCGAATCCGGTCTGCTTGCCGAAAACTCCGTTCCGCGATAAACCCACCTCCGAGAATCGCGCCCGCCAGCCCCGAAAATCGCTGGCCCCGCGCCGACTTCTTCCCTCCAATCCCTCCCCCACGCAGTATTCCGCTTAGGATCAGGCTGGGTCACAAAGTATAGCACGGCAGGAACCCCCGGCAATACCGGGAGATATGCAAACTCAGAATCCCTGTTTCAATCCTGCTTTCTTCCGCGCGGTTTTTGAGGGGGCGTTATCCACTACCACCCGTCAAGATTCAGTGTGCTCGGAAATAAAAATACATGACGTTCGAGCAAAGCCAGATAAAGAGATTCACGCCAGACAGCCAGACAGAAGGACTACTTTCCTTCGACAAGGCCATACTCCTCCATGATGGGTGCGGGAATCGCATCAACGCACTACAGCCCGCGAACCATCGGCATGCCTGGAGTTCGTCCGCCCCAGATCGACGGCGCTCGGTTGAACTGGCAGATCTTCTCGGAAACTGCCCCCTCCCTGCTTCTCCCTCACGTTGACCGCCCTCTGCCCGGCGTCTATAATCCTATTTCAATGGATTGGCTTTGATAGATATAGCCGCCTGCCGCAAGACCCCGTAGGCATCAGGAGCAAATAGAATGCGAGCAACACAATTGCGCCCCGGAATGACCATCCGCCATGAGGGCGAACTATATACCGTACACAGCGTGGAGCACCGTACTCCCGGCAACAAGCGCGCCGCCATGGCCACCAAGATGCGCAACCTGCGCACCGGCTCCATCATCGACTACAGGTTCCGCGCGGAAGTGGACATCGAGCGCGCCATCTTCGACGAGATCGAACACGAATATCTCTACCAGGATGGCGAAGGCTACCACTTCATGAATACGGACACCTACGAGCAGTTTCATGTCGCCGGGGACATATTGGGCGAAGCGGTGTATTACCTGATTCCCAATACCACGGTGAAGCTCGAATTTTACGAGGGCAAGGTTATCGGCGTGGTCATCCCGGACACCATGGACCTCACGGTCGTGGACACCGAGCCGACCGTGCAGAAAGCCACCGCCAGCGCCGTGATGAAGTCCGCCAAGCTGGAAACCGGATTGATGATTCAAGTGCCGCCGTTTGTAAACACAGGCGACAAAGTAAAAGTGGACACTTCAGAAGCGCGCTACGTTCAGCGCGTGGGATAGGCTGTAGCCCGCCTCTTCAGAGGCAGGGGTTTTCCGTGGCCCCGCGCACCCTCGTCTTTTCGTTATAGCTAATCAAATACATCTTGCCGCCGTGGACGCAAATCCCCGCCTCTGAAGAGGCGGGCTACAAGACGCGCTACTGCCCCTTAAATACGCGGTCGAAAATCGCATCCACGTAACGCAGGTGCCGGTTTAAGTCGAATGTATTTTCCAGAGCCACCCGGTCCAGAAAAATCTTGATGCGCGCATCGCCCACCACGCGCTGTCGAAAGTTCGTTTCCGTTTCCCACGCCGCCATGGCGTGCTCCTGCACCCACTTGTAGGCGTCTTCGCGAGGCGCGCCTGCTTCGATCAAATCCAGCATGAGTTGCCCGGAAAAGACCAGTCCGCCGGTGGCGTCCAGGTTGCGCTTCATGCGCTCAGGGAAGACGCGCATTCCGGAAACGATGTCAGTCATGCGCGTAAGCAAATAATCCGAAAGGATCGTGGAATCGGGCAGGATCACGCGCTCCACCGAGCTGTGCGAAATGTCGCGTTCGTGCCAGAGCGCGATATTTTCAAACGACGCGCCGGCGTTGGCGCGCACCACGCGCGCCAGGCCGCACACCTGTTCGCTGGACACCGGATTGCGCTTGTGCGGCATGGCCGAGCTTCCGCGCTGCTCGCCGCCAAACGGCTCCTCGGCCTCGCGCACTTCGGTGCGCTGCAGGTGCCGGATTTCCAGCGCGATTTTTTCCAGCGTGGCCGTGAGAATGGCCAGCGACGAAAGATATTGCGCGTGGCGGTCACGCTGAATCACCTGCGACGCCACCGGAGCCACGTCCAGCGCCAAGCGCTTGCAGATCGAGGCTTCCACGTCCGGCCCCAGGTGCGATGCGTTGCCCACGGCGCCGGAAATCTTTCCCACGGCCATTTGCCGCGCGGCGTGCCCGAAGCGTTCCAGGTTGCGGCGATTCTCGGCAAACCAATTGGCGATTTTCAATCCAAAGGTAATCGGTTCGGCGTGAATGCCGTGCGTGCGGCCGATTTGCGGCGTGTGCTTGAATTCGTGCGCGCGGCGCTCCAGCACTTCGCCCAGGCGCACTAGCCCATGCTCGATCAGCCGGGACGCCTCGCGAATCTGCAGCGCCTGCGCCGTGTCCACAATGTCGTTGGAGGTCAGTCCGTAGTGCAGCCAGCGGGCCGCTTCGGGATCGCCAATGGTTTCGCCGACGGCCATGGTGAAAGCGATCACGTCGTGCTTCACCTTGGCTTCGAACTCCGCAATCTTTCGCACCACGCTCGCGTCGACGCGGGCCTTCTCGCGAATTTTCGCGGCCGCGGCGGCCGGCACCACTCCCGTTTCCGCCAGCGTTTCCGTGGCGGCCAGCTCCACTTCCAGCCAGCGGCGGAATCGGCCCTCCTCGCTCCAAATTCGTCCCATCTCTTCGCGCGTGTATCGTGAAATCACTGGAATCTCCCGAAAGAATAATACCCGAATTTCGTTTCCCATGTAGCGGCGGGCCCAGTAGCGCGGGCTTCAGCCTGCGGGGGTTAGTCCTTGCAAGCACGAAAACCCGCAGTCCGCCGCGGCGGACCGCGCCACCAAACCCACTTGAGTTAAACTATTGCGGATGCGAAATCGCAAAAGCCCCGTCGCTTTTCTAATCGTCGTGCTCGTGCTTCTGGTCCTCGCGTGGATCATCCGCACACAATTTCAATCGTCAGTCCCAAAATCGCCGGCCGGCAGCGAATCGGCCCAGCCTCACGTTGGTCCTCCGGACATTTATCCCGACCCAGCACGCACACCGGGCGCGGTCAATCCGGAAATTACGCAGGAAAATATCCGCGAGACCATCTGCAATCCGAGGTGGAGCACCAAATCCATCCGCCCGGAAGAAAGCTACACGCATCGCCTGAAGGTCGAGCAGATCGGGGAGTACGGCTACTCCGATTCACGGCTGAGAGACTACGAGGAAGACCATTTCATTCCGCTCGAACTTGGCGGCAATCCAACCGACCCGAAAAATCTCTGGCCCGAACCCTTTGAAACGTCCGTCCCGGACGGCGGCGCCCATGCCAAGGACAAAGTGGAAAATTACCTGCACGCCGAAGTATGTTCGGGCAGCCTGACGCTGGACCAGGCACGCCGCGAAATTTCCGAGGATTGGTATCGCGTCTACCAGGCGTCCGTGCCGCATTAGTCGCGTTCGGCGCATTTGTAGCTCACCTCTTTAGAGGTGAGGCTTTTCTGACAGCCTGCCAAGAACTCCCCGCCTCTAGAGAAGCCGCCTACAACTTTGTCCACTTCGTCAAATCCATCGGCTCTGCCAGCAATTCCGGCAGCACCTTGGCGATGGCCAGCATGTGCGGCGTCTGAAAATGCGCGTCCAAATCCGCGGGTCTCTTCCAAACTTCATAAAACAGGAAGCAACCAGGTTCGCTCATCGATTCATTCAATTCATAGGTGACGCAGCCCGCTTCCGCGCGTGTGGGGGCGACCAGACGCTGCAATTCCCGCCGCAATTGTGCTTCTTGCCCGGCCTTGGCTCGAAGCCGTGCCACTACGGTAAGTAATTCGCTCATGATGGCTCCTGGAATTCGCAGTGAGATTTACAAATGCAGAGTGGGAATCGGAGAGGCTTGCCTTGCCACAATCAGTTCGCCGGCAAACGCGGCGGCGCCGGTGCGCCGGCCAAGCGCTTCCTCGGCGGAGATGCGCGCGACATCGGGATTATTGTTGTTCTCGGAGAGATGCGCGAGGACCACGTAGCGCGCGTGCGCGTCGAAACCCTCGGCGTCGGAAAGGAATTCGCTGACGGTGTGATTGGACAAGTGCCCCGTGCGGCTCATCACGCGCTGCTTGATGTGCCACGGATATGGCCCCACCTTCAGCATTTCCAGATCGTGATTGGACTCGATCATCAGGAAGTCGGAATCGCGCAAATGAACTTTCACCAGCTCGGGTATGTAGCCCAGGTCGGTGACGATCGCCACTTTTGTGCCGTTCGAGCGAAAGGTAAATCCCAGCGGGTCGATGGCATCGTGCGGAATGCAAAATGGAGAAACTTCAATGTCGCCCACGATGAATCGCTGCCCGGCGCGAATGTGCTCCACGCGGTCCAGGCGCTTGTGCGAAGTTTCCGGCAGGATGCGCATCACTTCGCCGTGCGTGGCTTCGTTGATGTAAACCGTGGTGCGCCACTGCCCCAACACCTGCGCAAGGGAGCCGATATGATCGCTATGTTCGTGGGAGATGACGATGCCGTCGAGCCGATCAACGTCGCGGCCAACCGCGGCAAGGCGCCGCAGCGTTTCCTTCTTGCCGAGCCCCGCGTCCACCAGCAGCCGGGTGGTCTCCGTCTCGAGCAAAGAGCAGTTGCCCGAACTTCCCGACCCCAGAATCGTTACGCGCAGACTGATAAATTCCCCCGGCGGACAAGCGCGTGATGCGCGCAGGCCCACGGAATAATGACAAACGGGAGCCTTGCCGTCAATCAAACAAGCGCGGCAAATTGTGAATTCTTCATTGTCGGGGGGTTATGTGGCGCGGGCTTCAGCCTGCGGGTTTTGGTCCTTGCAAGGACGAACCCCCGCAGGCTGAAGCCCGCGCCACATAAAGCAAAGAACCGTTACGCCAGCAAATCGCGCGTGGCGCGAAAGCCATTCAAGCTGCCGAGGACGGTGAGCGTAATGCGCTCCGGGCTCGAAGAAATCGCGCGCGATGGCGTGCACTTCCTCGCGCGTCACCGCTTCGATGGACGCCAGCATTTCGTCCAGCGAAATAAAGCGGTGGAGGTACATGGCCTGGCGCGCCAGGTTGGACATGCGCGCGCTGGTCGATTCAAGTGAAAGCATCATCGAGCCTTTGAGATGGTCCTTGGCGCGGCGCAATTCCTCGGCGCTGACCCGTCTCCCGCGCACGCCGCGGAATTCCTCGCACACCGAGCGAATCAATTGCGCCGCGGATTCCCGCGAGGTTCCCGCATAAACGGAAAGCACGCCCGAATCGGTGTAGGGCGACAGGTCGCTCCCGATCGCGTAGGCCAGCCCCTGCCGCTCGCGAATATTTTGAAACAGCCGCGAGGACATTCCGCCGCCGAGAATGATGTTCAAGCAGCGACGCCGCATAGCGCCGCTCGTGCGCCAGCGGATACGACGGCACGCCGAGCACGATGTGAACCTGCTCGAGTTCCTTTTTGTCGCGCTGCTCGATGCAGGCGTGCGTCTGCGGCGGCGGTGCGCTCACCGCGGTCGCCGGCGCGCGCAGCGCCGCCGAATTCGCGCGCGACCAGATCCACCAGCCGCGCATGTTCCAGATTTCCCGCCGCCGTGATGACGATGTTATTCGGCGCATACCACGCCTCGAAAGCATTCCGACAGCGCGTCGCGTGAAAATTGCGGCACGGTTTCCGGAGTGCCCAGGATCGGCATTCCCAGCGGATGCCCGCGCCAGAAATTTTGCGTGAACAGTTCGTGGATCAAGTATTCGGGGTTGTCCTCTTCCATCTTGATTTCCTCGAGGACCACCTGCTTTTCCTTGGCGATGTCTTCGGCGTCAAAGCGCGGGCGCAGGACCAGGTCGGAAAGCACGTCTAACGGCGACGGGAAGATGCTCGTCGAGCACTTTCGCGTTGAAGCAGGTCATTTCCTTGCCGTGAACGCGTCGAGCATCCCGCCCACGGAGTCCATCGACTGCGCGATTTGCTCGGCCGTGCGTTTGCGCGTGCCCTTGAAGACCATGTGCTCGATGAAATGAGCGATGCCGTTGCGCTCCGGGGATTCGCGCGCGCGATCCCGTGCCGAGCCCAAATCCCACGGAAACCGACCGCACATGCGGCATCTTCTCCGTCACGATCACCACGCCGTTCGGCAGTTCCGCGCGTTCTGAATATCGCGCACTGGCTGGTTCATATTCCTATTGTGGCACAACGTGCGGCCGCACAACGCGACTCGCCAGCTGCGCGCTCGAATTTCCAGTCCGGACGCGCATGCGTGTTAAAATAAGGAGTTACCTTCAGGGAGACCGTGCGTGCCTGTGGAATTGCTCGGAAAATCGGCGGAGGAATTGCGCGAGTATCGTCGCGTCGCTCGGCGAGCGGCCGTATCGCGCCGCGCAGCTCTATCATGCGCTCTACGCCGAGCGGCGCTTCGATTTCGCCGCGATGACGAACATTGCCGGCGGCCCTGCGCGCGCGTCTCGCTCAAGAAGCGCGCATCACGCTTCCGCGCATCGCGCGCCGGTTTCCATCCGTGGACGGGTCAATCCGGTATCTCTTCTCGATTGGCGGTGAAGATGAGAAGCCCGCGCAGATCGAGGCCGTCTTCATGCCGCGCGAAGGCCGCCAGACGATTTGCATTTCGACGCAGGCCGGCTGCGCGGTCGATTGCCATTTCTGCCTGACGGCGCAGTTGGGACTGATCCGCAATCTCACGGCGGGAGAAATCGTCGGGCAGGTCTTGGTCGCGCTCGAGGAAAATCGCGAGCAGCTCGCGCCGCAGACCAACGTCGTGCTGATGGGCCAGGGCGAGCCGCTGCTCAACTACGACGCGACGATGGCCGCCGTGCGAATTCTGCTCGATCCCAAGGGCGTCGCGCTCGGCGCCGCGGCACGTCACGCTCTCGACCAGCGGCATCGTTCCCGGCATCGAGCGGCTGGCGCAGGAAAAAATCCGGCCCAGCCTGGCGATTTCGCTCAACGCCTCGAGCGACGAGCAGCGCAACGCGCTCATGCCCATCAATCGCAAGTATCCGCTGGATGTGTTGCTGGAGGCCTGCCGGCGCTATCCGCTGCGCCCGCGGGAAATTTCACGTTTGAATATGTCCTGCTCGGCGGCGTGAACGATTCGCCCGAGGATGCGCGCCGCGTCGTGCGCCTGCTCGCGCACATCCGCGCCAAGGTGAATCTGATCCCCTGGAATCCGGGAAATTTGCCGTATCGCGCGCCCGACGCCGGAGAGCATCGAGGAGTTTCAGCGCATCCTCGTGGAGAAAGGCGTGCCGACATTCGTGCGCTATTCGCGCGGGCAGGATGTCTTCGCCGCCTGCGGCCAGCTCGCGCTCATGGAAACGCCAAGCCCATTCGTTTCGCTGCAGTAGCTCGGTTTTTCAAAGCTCGAACAAATTGAATTTATTATTGAGCCGGGAAGGGTGCATTGCCACCCGCTGCTTTGGACGTGGAAACAACAGGCAGTTTCCCCGCCGATTCCACCACTTGCTGGGCAAGATAGTTGGTGACCTTTGCATTGTTCCGGGCGGCGGCCATGTAAGCGGCACGCAGCAACTGTTCCTTGCGGTTGCGCAATGTTGTCGCGAATGGACTGCTGCACAGCCGGGTCGTTATATTCCCGCTGCCCGGGCGCTTCCTTGCCACCAGTTTCAGGATGCGGTAGGAATCCCGCAGGACGATGACGCCGCTAATTTGTCCCGGTTTAAGCGACATCACAGCCTTCTTCAATGCAGGGTCGCTCTGTGACAGCGAGGATTCCGGCACGTAGCCCAAATCGCCGCCCGAACCGGCGGACGCCGGGTCTTCCGAGTAGTCCATGGCCACTTGCCGAAATCCGCGCCGGTATGCAGTTGCTGCTCAAGGGCGGCGGCCTTGCGCCTGCGCTTCGGCGTCCGTGGTGGCGTCGTCGTTCTTGCGATTGCGCAATCCCGGATCTTTGTGCGGGGTAATAACGATTTGCGCGATGCGGTATTGCGGCTCCGCTCACGTTGAATTGCGCGCGGTTCTGGTTGTAAAAATCCTGAACATCCTGATCGTTGATGGTGATCTTGGCCACCACTTCGTGATTGATGACCTTTTGAATGGAAAGCTGCTGGCGGATGTCGTTCTTCAAATCGTCCACCGTGTAGCCGCGCACCTTGAGCTGGCGCTGAAATTCTTCCTCGGTGTAGGGGCTCTTGAATTCGGTGAACTTGTCCTCGACCTCGCCATCGGCGGCCTGCAAGGCCCAGTCGTTTTCGCGCTTTTCCAGCAGAATGTGATTGTTGATCAGCTCATCCAGCACATTCAGCCTCAGCGACAGCGCTTCGTCCTGCGAGGGCTGCGGCGCATCGGGGTTCAATTGCGACTGGTAGATACTTGTCCACTTCCGCGCGCGTGATGGGCGTGCCGTCCACCACTCCCCACACGCCTTCGTCCGGCTGCGACGGCTTCTTGCATCCAGACACCACCGCCAGGGCCGCGGCCAGCACAAACCATCCCTCGCCCACGTATCCTCACGCTGTCTCCTTATTCCGGGTTTTATCGGGTCGAGTTCCGCTTTTACGTTGAGCTCGCGCGGCGGCTGAAGTCGCCGGAACGATGTTACGATGCGGAAATACGCCAGTTAGGCTGCTTTCGTTACGCGGCCGGAGCGAATGCAGGAAGTGCAGACACGAATTTGTTTGCGCGCGCCATTCACCAGGCGCGAACGCGTTGCAGATTCGGATTCCAACGGCGGCGGCGGGTGTTGTTCGCGTGACTGATCACGTTCCCGAACGACGGACCCTTGCCGCAAATCTTGCATGTCATAGCCATGACAACTCCTCACCCATTCTTACAAAGTTAAACAAAGTGAGGAGTTTAGCAGAGTTTTGCCCTATACGCACTCGATTTGATGGGGAAATGCCGCTCAAGCAGTTTCAGGATGCCTCTAAGATGAATCGCGATTCCGGGCAATAGCCGATGCAAAAGACCTCGCCCGGTCACGGAAATTTCATGAAGCCGGCTTCGCTATTTCGAATTCTGCCGCGATTTGAATTTCGTGAGCTGCGAAAGGCCGAACACATCCAAAATTCCCTCTTGGATGCGGTTGCCGAATTCATTGAACCTGGCAACGAAATCACCGGTAACTCCAACATCCGTTCGCAAAGGGCGCTTGCCCGGGGCAGTTTCGATCAATTTCAAAACCGCGTCGGCAACCTCCTGCGGATCTTTGCGTTTGCCAAGATTGGCCATGAGCGTTTTAGAAATCTCGCTGCCCGGGCCGTAGCTTGCCTCCCGCTGTTCGTCGGCGGCTTTGTCCGCATTTTGTCCGATGGCTGTCGCGTAGGCGCCCGGCTGCACCAACACGCAATCGATGCCCTGGCCGGCCAGTTCGTAGTGATAGCTTTCCACCAGCGATTCCAGAGCGGCTTTGGTTGCGCCATACATGCCCAGGCCGGGAAGCACCACGCGTCCCGCCTGGCTGCTAATGTGAATCAGCAGGCCGCTGCCTTGTTTCCGCATGTGCGGCAGCACGGCCCTGTTCATCCTCTGAACAGCAAAAACGTTGGTCTCAAAAATTCGCCGTGTCTGCTCCAGGGTCACGGCTTCCGACAACCCGCGAATCGTGAGCCCCGCATTGTTCACAAGCACATCGATGCGCCCGGCGACTCGGATCACTTCAGCCACGGCGCTGTCCACGGAAGCGTCGTCGTTCACGTCCAGTTCAATGGGGCTCAGCGGCAGCGATTCCTTCGCCGCCAGTTCCTGGACTTCGCCGGCCTTGGAAGCGTTGCGGCCCTTGATGTCCCGTATTCCCGCAAGCACGCGGCATTTTTTTCGGGCAAGCGTTTCAGCCGTCACTCGGCCAAAACCTGAGCTGCATCCTGTGATCAAAACAACTTTTTCGGTGGGCACATTTCTCTCCTGAGTTATGCAAGTTGCGGAAAAAGCAGATAATTTTGTCATTCCGAGCGGAGCGAGGAATCTCTCCGGGTTTTACGCGTATGAAAAGAAAGAGAGATTCCTCGCTCCGCTCGGGATGACAAAAGGTTTTGGGTCTTTTTCCGCAGCCTCTATGGCTTTAAGCAATCTCTCTACCGGCCACTCTTGCCTCCGGCCTAATGCAGCGGCTTCAGCTCCGGCTGCTCGCCTTGCGGCAGCGGATAGCGATCCACATTCAGCATGAATGAAACGAAGTGGTAGTAGCCGATCACGCCGATCAAGTCGACCACCGTGTGCTCCCCAAATTTGTCAACCGCGGCGTGGAATGTGGCATCGCTCACCTGCTTGGTATTCACGAGTTCCGTGGTGAAGTTATAGACGATTTCCTCGTCCGGCTGCATGGATGGCGGGCGTTTCCCAACCGCCACGGCGTCGATCAGCGCGGGACTTAGCCCCGCCTGCGTCGCGTATTTACGGTGGGCGGACCATTCGTATTGCACGTTCAGGGCGCGCGCCGTGATCAGGATGGCAAACTCATTCAGCTTGGTTGGCACGCTGGTGCGATATCGAATGTAGGTTCCCAAATTCTGCGCCAGATCGCCCATCTCCGGGCTGCGCAGCAAAACATTGAACGGACCGTTCAATGTCCCGCGCTGGCCGGACAGCAGGTGCTCCACCAGGGTCTTCTGTTGCGGCGTCAATTCGCCATAGGTGAGCGGCTTGAAGCGGTCGCCCCGCAGGTGAAGATCGGGAGTAATCGGAGTTTGCGCGGCGGTGATGCCGGCAAAAGCCAGGATGCCAACCAGGAGAAGTCGAAGGCGCATTCGGTGTCCTCTTTCTATTTTTCTTCCGTTGCTGAGTTAGCTGATTTTTCCATCCGCCCATTTTGCGCACAAAGCATACATGACGCGTGCCTGATGCTGGATAGACATTTTCCCGCGTTCTGATCGAGAGAATCTGTTCTCAAAACCAGCTCATGCGCGCTGCAGGAATGGCCGCAATTCGACAATGTTCTTTGCTTTTTCAATCCCAAGCACTTTTTCGATGAGTTTTGTCGTCGGTGCCGCTCCCAGCACGGGCGACATCAGATCCCGGGCCTTGCCTACAACTTCATCGCGCGTCATGGGATTTGCCGATGTGCCGCGCACGGCTTCGATGCGCTCGCTCAGCCGTGTTCCATCGTTGAGCACAAGGTCAACGACCGTTACTCGCTTTGGCATGAGGCGAGAGAGTTCCGCATCGGGGATGAGTTGCACCTTGGCGCGCTGGCGCAGGACTTCCGCGTCTTGCATACGCGCTTTATCGTGCGCCGAGGCGAAGGATACGTTTTTGTCGATCAGCATGACGGCAACCATGTGTTGCATGCAGATGTCCGGCATGACGCGATTATCGACAACGCCTGCCTCGCGGGTTTCAATTCGAATGGTGACCTGCTTCACATCGTCGGCCTGGAATGGGTGCCGCTGACGCATATTCACCAGCGCATCCAGCGTGGCCTGAATGGGTGACCCTACGCTCCATTTCTTGATGTTGGTTTCCACCACATTGTAATGCTCGCCGAGCCTGTCCAGCAGGCCCGCCGGATTGGCCGTTGGTGGATGCGCCTCAAAGAAATTATCCGAGCCGGAGAAAATATCGTCCACCCCGGTCCAGCCCGCCTGCACCAGCAGCGCGCTCGTAACGCCGCTTCGAGCAGGGGCCCCGGCAAACACAAAAGCTTTCTCGATATGCTGGGTGTCATGCACCCATGCGGCGATTCCCGCCGATTGTTGCGCGGTGTAATCCAGCAGCCAGCGCATCTGTTGAGAATCCAGACTTGCGGCGCAGCCCGCGGCGGACGCGGCCGAAAAAACTGCTCCAATGCTGTGCACGCTCATGTGGCTGGCCGTCTGGTAATCGGGTCCGCCCAACACAATAATCACGCGCGGCCCAATGTCGTAGCCAAGCGAAACGGCGCGCAGAAAATGGGCGCCGCTAATGCCAAATTGCTCGCCCGTGGCGAGGGTCGCGGACACCACGGAAGCGCCCGGATGTACTCCCGACTGCGTATGCGAGTCGTCGGTTTCATCCGAATGGGCTTGGATGGCGTTTGCGAAAGCCGCCTCGATCGGTCCGCATAGAACGTTGGAGCAAACCACGGTGGCCACTTTTTCGCCGCCGTAGCTGCGTGCAAATTTCAGCGCCACTTGCCCCGGAAGCAGTTGGGAACCTGAAACCATCGCCGCAAAAGTGTCCAGGACGTGTTCCTTGGTCCTTTCGATCACTTCCTCCGGCAACTCGCGCGTGCGAGCCCTGCTCATGTAATCGCTGAGCTGCATCATTACCGGGCTTACCGAATCGCCATAGATCCGGGCTGCAGGCAATAGTGCGGCCGCGCCCCAGCCCAAGCGCGTCAGGATAGTGCGGCGGGACAAATCGGAGTTGCGCTGCGACTCGTTCATTTCACGATAGGCAAGTTTTCGAATGATTTCCTCCAAATACAAAAAAGATGAATGAGCAACAAACTCTCGAACTCCGCGTTGCCGTTCATTCTATTTGGAGAGAGGGTGCCATGTCGAGGGCGCCGGTTTCCTTGCCCAGCATCACATGCAGGAGATTTGGCTTTGGCCCTATGGAGAAATTGAAAGCGCGGCATTCTTGGCTTGGAATCCAGTTACTCTTTAAATGAAGCTGGCCGGCCGCTCTGACGGGACATCCAGACATGGCGCAACTCGCCCACCAGGAAGAGCGATCCGGTGATGAAGATAACGTCTTCGGGAGCGGCAAGTTCGAGGGCGCGCGCCAAGGCTTGCGCAGGATCCGGAACAACTTCCGCGCGCCGTGCATGGTGCGCCGTCATTTCCGCAAGCAGCGCAGCAGAGATGGAACGAGGCTGCGCGGGGGCTGTGAGAATTACGGCGGAAGCGCGGGGGAAAAGCAGGCCGGCAATTTCGTCCACGGCTTTATCGCGCATGGCTCCGTAGATCAGAATAATATTTCTTTCCTTCAGGAATTGCTCCCAGTAGGCCACAATTTCGCGCGCGCCGGCGGGATTATGCGTGCCGTCAACGTAAATTTCAGGGCGCTCGTTGAGGCGTTCCAGGCGGCCCGGCCACTGTGCGGCGGCGAATCCGCGCGCGATAGCCTCGTCGTCGATGGGCGCGCCGCGCTCGGCAAGCATTCGCGCGGCGGCCAGCGCGGTCAGCGCGTTGCGAACTTGAAACCGCCCGGGCAACCGCAAAGCGATGGGAATGCGCGCGCCCGATTCGGTGGAAATCGCGGTAAACGAAAAGCAGCCGTCGCGTGCCGTAACATCTTCCAGAAAAAAAGCATTTTCAATTTCCACAAGAAATGCCGATTGCTCCGCGCAGCGCCGCCGGATTACCACGCGCGCGATAAGGTGTTCGGCGGCGCTGACCACGCGCCCGCCCGGCTTGATGATTCCCGCCTTTTCTCCGGCGATTTCCTCGATGGAGTGGCCTAGAAAATTTTCATGATCGAAATCGATTTGGGTGATGACCGCGACTTCCGGCACCAGAATGTTGGTGGCGTCCAGCCGACCGCCCATGCCCGTTTCGCACACCGCAAATTCCACTCCGGCGCCGGCGAAATGCACGAAGGCAACGGCCGTGACGCACTCGAAAAATGTGGGATGCGCGGCGAGCTTTCCCGAGGCCAGCAATTCCTCAATCGCTTCATGCACATGGGTGAAGGCTGCGGCAAATTCCTCATCCGAGATTTCCATGCCATCCACGCGAATGCGTTCGTTGATGCGCACCAGGTGCGGCGACGTGTACAGGCCCGTGCGCAGCCCCGCGGCCAGCAAAATCGACTCGAGCATGGCCGAGGTGGAGCCTTTTCCATTCGTGCCGGCAACGTGCACCGATTCAAACTTGCGCTGCGGCTGCCCCAGGTGTTCGCAAACCACGGTGATATTTTTCAGGTCGAATTTCATCACGCTGGCCTGGCGCGGAGAGGCCAGCTCGCGTCCCAGGCTTAGCAGGTACTGCACGGATTCTTGGTAGGTCATTCGGTTAGGCCATGAAAAAATCGAGAGCGGAAGAGATGTAGGCCTTCAGGTCCTTGCGATGAACCACGGCATCCAGAAATCCGTGTTCCAGCAAAAATTCCGAAGTCTGAAATCCCTTGGGAAGTTTCTGGCGCATGGTCTGCTCGATCACCCGCGGGCCTGCGAAGCCGATCAGCGCGCCCGGCTCGGCAACGTTGATATCGCCCAGCATGGCGTAGCTGGCCGTGACGCCGCCCGTGGTGGGGTCGGTCAAAACGGAAATGAACGGCAGGCGCGCTTCGTCCAAACGCGCAAGCGCGGCGGAAACTTTGGCCAGCTGCATCAGGCTGATGGTGCCCTCCATCATGCGCGCCCCGCCCGAACTCGATACGATCACCAGCGGCAGCTTCTTGGCGATAGCCATTTCCACGGCACGAGTGGCCTTCTCGCCCACCACCGCGCCCATTGATCCGCCGATAAACGCGAACTCCATCGAACAGCAAATGACTGGACGTCCGCCGAGCAAACCCTCCGCCGTGATGATGGCATCGGCTTTGCCTAGTTTGCGCCGCGCTTCTTTCAGGCGCGTAGCGTATGGCCGAGTGTCAGTAAATTTGAGCGGATCACTCGATGCCAGCGCGGCATCATGCTCCACCCAGCGCGAATCGAGCAACAGCTCCAGGCGCTGCGTGGCGCTCAACCGGAAATGATGCTGGCACTTCGGGCAGATGCGCCAGTTGGCATCCAGGTCTTTCTTCCACACCGTGGCCCGGCATTTTTCGCACTTGGTCCACAGCCCTTCCGTCTTCACCCGGCGCTCATCGGGCGGCGTGGGCTGTTCAATCCGTTTTTTTTCCCGCTTAAACCAGGCCATGGTGGTTGAGTCCTAATCCGTGGATACGGCTGGGTCGAGTAGCACAGGCTTCAGCCTGTGGGTTTTGCCCATTGCAAAGACCAAATTCTACAAACGAAAGTTTGCCTGCCCTCAGGAGCCGCCTTACTTCACTTCCGCAGGAGTGGACGTCGCGGGACCCTCGCCCACAATTTCCAAGACCACGTCCCCGTCCTTGGCGCCGTCGTAGTGAACCTGCTTGCCGAAATGTTTCACAAAGCTGCCGGGAGGCACCGGCACAGTGCTGTCCGGATCGAACTTGGTGCCCGTTCCCACCCACCATGTCCCTGAAATTACCGTGATGAACCGATCATTTGGATGGAAATGCGGATGGCTCATGTGATGGGCGTGCCATTTCACCAGCTCCACATACAGACCCGGCATTTCAGGATCGCCCGCCAAAAGGGCTGTGCTTTCGCCCCGTGCCATGTCGTCCACCCATTTGATCTGATCCGGCAACTGCAACTTGAGCGCGGCGGGATTTAAATCGGTCGCTCGTGCGGACCCCAGCGACACCAGCGCTACAGCGCCCATGACTGCAATCAGCAAGCAGCGGCTCAATTTCTGGTAGATGGACATCACTGCCTCCTATTGACTGCTTCCACCCGATGCTATCCACGGTACTTTACGCCCGAGGACCTTCACATGCAAACACCATGGGGCTGTGGTTGTCCAAACACACGTGAGTCAAACCGCCCATAAGCCATAGGCATTCTTGCCTATTCGCAGCTGCACACCAACACGATAAGCCTTTATTTTGCATCACCAAGACGGCACAAGCAAAAAGCCAGCCGCGAACCGGCTTGGCATGAGAATTGCAATATTCTCTGCACCATGACAAATCCAGAATCCCGACAATGTGCCGAATCCAGAAAATGGTTCACTCATTTTTCTTTGCGCAGCATGACCGCTCTGCACGTCTCTTCCAACTCAGCCCTGCAACTCACGGATCGCGAACGCCGCACGATTGCGTCGTCCATCCAGCAGTTTCAGCTGGGAGAAGGTTCCAGAGGGCAGCGCCTGCTGGAGCGTGGCCAGAGGTACGGCCGGTCGGCGAACGATCCGCTATTTGCAGGCACACTGGAAATTTTCATACGGGAAGAGCAACAGCATAGCCGCTACCTGGCGGCATTCATGGAGTCACAATCCATCCCTCTCGTGCAACGGCATTGGGCGGACTCCGTGTTCAGAAAATTGCGAGGACTCGCGGGCCTGGAGTTGTCGCTTACTGTCCTGGTAAGCGCGGAAATCATCGCGGTGCCGTACTATCGGGCGTTGCGCGCGGCGACGGGTTCGCCCATTCTGAAAATGATTTGCACCAGAATCCTGGAGGACGAAGCCAGTCATTTGAAATTTCAAGCTTCGATGCTCTCGCGCGTTGCCAACGGGCGGCTGGCGGCGTTTCGGCGCGTGCTCAGCCAGTTGCACAGGCTATTCCTGCTCGGCACAGTTTTCGTGGTTTGGATCGAGCATCGCCGCGTATTCGAGGCTGCGGGCTACACGTTTCAGCAATTTAAGAACGAGTCGCTCATTGAATTTGGCTCTTGGAACAAATTGCGCCAGGATTCGACAAAGCAAGCCGCAATCCGCGGAGAAACTGGAATGAATACCTTGAGGCGCGCCGAGCCGGAAACCTGAACAAGGCGCGCTCCCAAAATAGAGAAGGCGTCGCTGGGCGTTTTGGTCGTGCCATCGTCATTGAGTTTCATGACGTGAGGGAACATATTGCGCAACCAAATCGCTTGGAGCAGCCGCCTACTTGGAAACCGCCGGAGGAGGCGTGACCACGGCTGCAAGAGTGCGGATCATTCCATCCGTCTTGCTCAGGACATAAATTTCGCCGTCGCCGCCCATCGAGAGCCGCACATCAGCGCGGCCTCCGCCATAGGGAACGCCGTAGGGATCCGGTTTGCCTGGAACGTAATTTTTCCCGCGCCAGCCTCCGGTTGCGGTCCCCTGTCCGGGCAGCACGCCTTGATGCGTCACCGGGTCCACTACGCCGTCCTTGCGCGCGTATGCATCCGCAACGATGTCGTACATGCGCCGCTTTACGGGAGCTTTTTCAGAGGCGTCGTAGGGACTTTTGTACATGACCTGGATTTCGTGAATAGTAGCCTGCTTGCCGCGCTCCCCGTGAGAAGCGATCATTTCCGCGAGGTCGCTGTAGAAGAGGCGGCCCGTGGTCAAATCCGAGAAAATATATTTTCCAACCATCTGCGGCATTTTCTTCCCGCGATACACAAATCCGCTGCCGATGGCATCGCCTTCTTGGTGGCTGAACACCGCCACCGGATAAATGGGCGCAACAGGTTTGTCGAGGCCCTCCACAGTGAGAAGGTCCGATGCGGGAAAAGGAACCTGCGGTTTCAATTGCGTGCCTGTTTTTCCTCCTCCGGGAACAATCAGCAATTCATTGCCTTCGCGCTGGGAGTAGCCATAGTTGCCGCCCTTTATGACGATGTTCACCTCTTCCCAGGAATGCAGCCCGATATCATTCACCAGCAGCGTGTTGCTGACGGCATCCCAATCCATGCGATGCGGATTGCGAAAACCGTACGCGAAGATTTCGCCCCGCGCTCCGGCAATGGTAGCGAATGGATTCGGGTCGGGACCAGTCGTGGGGATTCGATAGCGGCCATTCTCGCTGAGCTTGTCTTTGGGACGCAGCGCCAGGTCGGGCGTAATCCGCAGAATCTTGCCCTGCAACGCACTGAGCAGTTGAGGAGTTGTCTGGGTGGGCCCCGGAGTCTCCCCCGAGCCGCCATCACCCAACGAAACGTAAAGATTTCTGTAATCCGCGCTGCCGGGCTTGGCAAGTGGATCGAAAAGAATATCGCCCATGGGATGAATCATGTCGTTGAAGCCCACGCGCAGGATTTCTCGCGCCGTGCCCTCGAACGTGGAATTCTTGATGTTGGTATCCGTCCATTCCACCAGGACGGATTCGTTTCGAACTTCCCCCGCAGGCGGTTTCACCAACGGGGTCACCGCATATCCATCCAGATTCAGACCCGGAGTGTGGGCGTTCGTTGGCATCGTGGAGCCTGGCTTGTCGGGATCTTCCACGTGAACGGTATAGAACTTTCCGTTTTTCGCGTAATCGGGATCGAAAACGATGGCGGATATTCCGGAGCCGAAGCGATCCGTGGCGTACCTTGGAAAAATTTCTGGAAAGGTAAGGTAGGGAGTGAACTTGCGGGTGGCCTTGTCCAGCGTATAGAGATTGCCATTCATATCGACGACAAAAAACCGCGAGGACGCCAGCGGAGCGTTGGCCGGCTCGGAACGCAAGGCATTCACGCGCGCAAGCATTCCTTTGTAATCGATGGGCGGCGGGTAGGCGTGGTCTCCCATCGTGCTCGAAAGCGGAGGATTGGCATAATCCTCGATCAGGATCGCCGTGCCGTCCTTGGTGATCTGCGAACTCGACGGATATTGCAGCGGATACTGCGCCCAAATTACCGGCAGACCAAGCAGCGATACTGTGGCAAATACGATTCCGCAATACAATCGGAGCGACTTCTTAAAATTTCTTGGTGTATTTATCATTGCCAGAGCCTCCCGGTTTCGTCCGCTATCGTCGCGGACGCACCCACTCCCATTCCTTCTGAAGAATGCGTAATTAGCGTGTACGCAGCCATAGCCTAACACGGCGTTCCGTGCTGAAAATAAGACTGTTTGTTGCCATTTTGCCAAGGAGATGCCGTCCGGCGGAGCTTTCACTCGCTGGCAGCCACTGGCTGGCCCCTGTTCGCCTTTTCTGCTAGAATCCAGATTGCTGGGCTGCATCCCGAATTCAGGGAGCGGCACCGGAGGCAAATATGAGCGTTGTTCCTTCCGCAGGCAACGGTAAGATTACCGTGCCAAGCATCCTCGAACGCAAGTCTGGAAGTTCCAAACAGAATTCTTCACCGGCTAAGATTACCTGCCTTACGGCATACGATTATCCAACCGCGAGGCTTCTCGATGAGGCAGGCGTGGACGTTTTGCTGGTCGGCGATTCGGTGGCGATGGCGGAGCTGGGGTATGACAGCACGCTGCCCGTCACCATGGAAGAGATGCTGCACCACACGCGAGCCGTGAGGCGCGGCACGCGTCGCGCTTTGCTCGTGGCGGACATGCCCTATGGCAGCTACCACGACGATCCGGCGCAGGCCGTGCGCAACGCCGTGCGATTCGTGAAAGAAGCGGGCGCCGAGGCTCTCAAAGTCGAGGGCGGCGAACGCCGCATGGAAATGATTGCGCGACTGGTGGACGCCGAAATTCCGGTGATGGGGCACATCGGCCTGACGCCGCAATCGGTGAACGCTTTCGGCGGATTCCGCGTGCAAGGAAAGACCGCCGAAGCGGGCGATCAGATCCTGCGCGATGCGCGCGCCGTGGAAGCCGCGGGCGCGTTTTCCATCGTGCTGGAATCGATTCCCCGGGAGCTGGCGGCGCGCATCACCCGCGAGCTGCGCATCCCCACAATCGGCATCGGCGCGGGGCCCGATTGCGACGGCCAGATCCTGGTGATCCACGACCTTCTGGGCATGAGCTTCGGCCACCAACCGAAATTCGTGCGCCGCTATGCAAACGTCGGAGAAATCATCTCCCGAGCTGCCGCGGAATATTGCCGCGACGTGCAGCAGGGATCGTTTCCTTCGGATGATGAGTCCTACCACACGCCGGCCGAAAAAGTCGGCACGGTTTCGCAACGGCAAAATTAAGCGCGCATCTCCAAATCAATGGTTTAGAATCCGCTGCGGAGGAATTCGATGGTTACGCCTGAGCTTTTGCGTTTCATGTTCCAATACAACCAGTGGGCCGATCGCCGCCTGCTGGACGCCTGCGCCTCACTCTCGAACGAGCAGTTCACGCGCAATCTTGGCTCCAGCTTTAGTTCCGTGCGAGACACAGTTACCCACCTGTACGGCGCCGAATACGTGTGGAACGAGCGCTTCCAGGGACGCTCTCCTTCCACTCTGATTTCTGGTGCAGGGTTTCCCGACCTCGCTTCCATCCGCGCCAAGCTGGAAGAAATGGACGCCTACTATATCGACTTCGTCTCAAAGCTCACGCAGCAGGATTTGGACCGGGTGATCCGCTACAAGAGTTTTACGGGCGATGAATTCTCGAATCCGCTGTGGCAGAGCTTGCATCAAGTTACGAACCACGCCAGCTATCATCGCGGGCAGGTGGTCACCCTGTTGCGGCAGCTCGGCGTGAAAGCGGTCTCCACCGATTTGATCCTGTACTATCGCGAGCAAGCGGCCGCCGCGCGCGCCTGATTTTTGTAGCGCGGGCTTCAGCCTGCGGGGTTTAGTCCTTGCAAGGACTAAAATCCGCAGGCTGAAGCCCGCGCTACGAGAACCTTTCCGTATTACACAAACACTTTGGAAATTATTCACACCATCGAATGGATGAAGCTGGCGGCGCACCAGGCCAAAGCCGAAGGGCGCTCCGCCGGCTTCGTGCCCACCATGGGCGCGCTGCACGAGGGCCACATGGCGCTGGTGCGCGCGGCTCTCTCCGAATGCCAGCCGGTGATCGCCTCCATCTTCGTGAATCCCACGCAGTTTGGCCCCAGCGAAGATTTTCAAAAATATCCGCGCACCTTTGAAGCGGACAGCAGGAAGCTCGAAGACGCTGGCGTCGATTATTTATTTGCGCCCGAGCCCGCGGAAATTTATCCGCCGGGATTTCGCACCTGGGTAAATGTCGAAGGGCTCTCGGATCGCCTGGAAGGGCGCGTGCGTCCGGGGCATTTTCGGGGAGTCACGACCGTCGTGCTGAAGCTGCTGGAAATCGTGCAGCCGCAAAAAGCGTTTTTCGGGCGCAAGGACGCGCAGCAGGCGCGAATCATCCGGCAAATGGCGCGCGATTTACACCTGGATTCGGAAATTGTGGTCTGCCCGATTGTGCGCGAGCCGGACGGGCTGGCCATGTCGTCGCGCAACGCCTACCTCAGTCCCGGGGAGCGACGCGCCTCCACAATTCTCTTCCGTGCTCTCGACGCCGCCCGCGCTTCCATTGCCAGCGGCGAGCGCGACGCGCTTCGCCTGATGGCCGCGATGCGCGAAATGTTGAGAACGGAAAAGCTGGCCGAGCCCGAGTATGTGGAACTCGTCAACGCGGAAACGCTCGAACAAGTCACGCGGCTGCGCTGCGATTGCCTTGCCCTGCTCGCTGTGCGAATAGGCCCCGTCCGCCTGATTGACAATCTTCTGATCGAAGAGCGCGATGGCGCGTTCGTCACAACCCTCTGAGGGCCATCCCTGTTATGCAAACTGGCTGATTCCCTTAGGTTTGAATGGTATAAGGGAATCAGCTATCTATATCTAAGAGGGTGAGACCGCGCCAACCAGATTCGGCGTCGCGGAACTCAGTAACAACTCATTTGAATCATCGGAGGCAGCAATGACAAACAAACGCATATATGTTCTCGCAGCGGCGCTCGCCCTTCTAATGGCTTGCGGCCAGGTGTTTGCGCATCACGGCTCATCCAATTACGATTTGTCGAAGCCAACCTCGGTGAAGGGAACCATAACCAAATTTGAATTCATCAATCCACACTCGGCGATTCACCTCGAGGCCAAGGACGACAAGGGCAACGCCGAACAATGGGTCATCGAAGCCGACAGTCCAAACAACCTGGGCAGGGCCGGCTGGACCAGGGATTCGCTCAAGCCGGGCGATCAGGTCACTATCGTTGGCAATCGGCTGAAGGACGGCTCCAAAGTCATGCGCCTGCAAAAAATAATTTTCGCCGACGGCAAGGAACTCAAGCCGCGCGAAGGAGACGAGTATTAATCCGCAGCAGAGGAAGAACGGGGATTCCGTGTCACACCTGAAAAGGAGTTTGCCGATGCGAAATCGCGTAACGGGTTTGGGCCTTGCGCTCTTGGCGGCATTCCTGCTGCCAACCATGGCGCTGGCTCAAAATGCCAATCGTTCGGGTGCTGCAATGAAGGCCGCCACTTCCGCACCAGGAGCGGATCTTATCGGCGTCTGGACGCAATTCCCGCGCATCGGCAGCAAGAGCGCGGGCGAGGGCGGCTTCGTCTTCAGCAAGGAAGAGCCCCCGATGACGCCCTGGGCGGAGGCCAAGTACAAATCCACCAAAGCGCCGCACACGGGCGGTTACACGGGCGAATCGGACGACACAACGTTGAAGTGTTACCCGCCCGGCGTGCCGCGGATTTATCTTTTCAACTTTCCCATGGAAATTCTGGTGGTTCCGGACCGCGTGCTCATTGTCTATGAATTCGGCCACTTCATCCGGCAGATCTGGACCGATGGACGCCCGCATACAAAAGATCTAAACCCCAGCTGGATGGGCGACTCCATCGGAAAGTGGGAAGGGAATACGCTGGTTGTCGATACCATCGGCTTCAACGACAAGACCTGGCTCGACCAAGTCGGCCACCCGCACACCGAAGCGCTGCACCTCATCGAACGCATCCACCGCAGCGCTCCCGACATGCTTCAAATCGATTTCACATTCGACGATCCCAAGGCCTTCACCAGGCAGTGGACCGGCACCAAGCAATTCAGGCTGCATCGGGATTGGCAAATCTCGGAATACGTCTGCGAGGAAAATTTCGACAACAAAGTAATCGGCGACATCAGCAAGTAGCCGCCATACCGGACCGCCGCAAACGGCGATGTCCGGCATGACGGAGGATGCAAAATCCGCGATGGCGGGGACAGAAGTTATTTTCCAGCTGGTGCCGCTGGCTTCTCGGGCGCATATTTGATTAGCTTGCCGCCGTCTGCCTCGTAAACCTGCGCGCCAATCGCTCCCGCAATTTTGAAACCTTTGCTGTCCAGCAAATCGGCCGCAATTCCCGCACGGTGCGCGTGGTTGGAGACCAGGATGAGCGGCTTGTCCTTGGGAATCTCGGCCAGATGTTTTCCGAGATCGTCCGCCTGAATATTGAGATACACCGGAAACCCGCCATTCGTTGCGATTTCCGTGGGACGCCGCACGTCGATCAGCAGCACGCGCCCGGGCGTCGCCAGCAGCGCGTCGAATTCCGCGCGCGTCAGAATTTTTGCCTTGGAAGGCTGTTCGGCGCCCGGCTGTTGCGCGAAACTCACCGCTGTAGCAAGCAAGATTAGCAGAACCAATTTTCTCATCGATGCCTTCTCCCTTTTCATCCGGTAGATGCAAACCGCGTGCCGCTATTCTCCCACTTCCCACCCGAATTGCAAAAACTCTCAATCGCCTGTAGGCAAAGAACCCGTCCGCCAAAGAGAGGGTCTTCTCCGTGCCCTCTGTGTTCTCTGTGTTAAACGTTTTTCGTTCTCCCGAGCCAAGTTAGCCGCTTTTCGCGAGGCCAAGGCTCCCGCAAAAAGGCACAGCAGCAACTACCCGCCCGTCCTGCTAGAATAAAGATTCGTTTTGGCGGGAAATACGACTTCGATCCCAGGGACAGAGCCGAATGTTTGAGAACCTGACAGACAAGCTGCAGCGCGTTTTCAAGAACCTGCGTGGCCAGGGAAAACTGACGCAGGAGCACGTGGACGAAGCGCTGGCCGGAATCCGCGAAGCGCTTCTCGAAGGCGACGTAAACGTCGGCGTGATCGACGAATTGCTCCAGCACATCCGTGACAAGGCGCTGGGCTCCGAAGTCCTTCTGCAACTTTCTCCCGATCAGCAGGTCATCAAGATTGTGCGCGACGAGTTGGCGCTGCTGCTCGGCAAGCACGCCAAGCCGCTGTTCTCCTCGCGCCCTCCATCGGTCTGGATGATCGTCGGCCTGCAAGGGTCCGGCAAAACCACAACCACCGGCAAGCTGGCCAAGTGGCTGGCCGCGCATGGCCACCGGCCCATCGTGGTTTCCACCGACGTCTACCGCCCGGCAGCACGCGAACAACTTTCCCAGGTCGCCAAGGCCATCAACCTGCCCTGCTGGCCCGCCACAGGCACCGACAAGCCGCTGGAAATTGTGCGCGGCGCGATTCGCGAAGCCAGACTTTCCGCGCACGACGTGATCCTGGTGGACACCGCCGGCCGCCTGCACATTGATGACACGTTGATGGACGAGCTGGGCGCGCTGAAGAAGGAACTTACCCCGGCGGAAATCCTGTTCGTCGCGGACGCCATGATCGGGCAGGACGCTGTGCGCTCCGCGGGTGAATTTCACAAACGGCTCGGCCTGACAGGCGTTGTCCTGACCAAGCTTGACGGCGACGCGCGCGGCGGCGCGGCGCTTTCCATCGGCAAGGTCACCGGCGCGCCGGTAAAGTTCGTGGGCACGGGCGAAAAATACGACGCGCTGGACGCGTTTTATCCGGAGCGCATCGTCTCGCGCATCCTGGGCATGGGCGACGTGCTTTCGCTGATCGAGCGCGTCGAGCAATCCGTGGACGCCAAGCAGGTGGCCGAACTCGAGCGCAAACTGCGCCGCAGCGAATTTACGCTCGAGGATTTTCGCGACCAGCTGCGCCAGATCCGCAAGATGGGCCCGCTCGAGCAGGTGCTCGGAATGCTCCCCAAGATGGGGCCGCTGGCCAATGTTCCCAAGGACGTACACGTCGACGAATCGCACCTGAAGCGCATCGAGGCCATCATCAATTCCATGACCAACTCCGAGCGCAACGATCACAACGTGATCGACGGCAAACGCCGCAAGCGCATCGCCCGAGGTAGCGGCACCTCCGTGCAGGAAGTGAATCAGGTCCTGAAACAATACCTGCAAATGCGCCAGATGATGAAGCAGTACGGCGCGCTGGCCGCCCAGGGTCGCCTCAAGGGCCTCGGCAAACTCAGCGGCGTGTCGTAGCCCTGGTAGCACGGGCACCCTTGCCTGTGCGGGTTATGCGATCGCCGTTGGATCGGGCATTTCGCGCTTACGACTTACAAGACCGCACAGGCAGAGTGCCTGTGCTACCAAACCCCAGACAAACCCTGTTCCCTGGGGTGCATCTCTAAAAGTGGGCAACCGGGGGATTTAAAGCGCTGCGGGGTATCGCAAACAGGGGGAACCAGCTATAATCTTTGGCCAGGAGGAAGTGAAACGTGCTGGCAATCCGCTTGGCTAGATTTGGAAAGAAGAAGCAACCGTTCTACCGCATTGTCGTGCTCGACAAGCGCAAACCCCGTAATGGCAGGACCGTGGAAGTTGTGGGAACTTACGACCCGCTCAAGAAGCCGGCGCTGATTCAGATGGATGCAGAGCGCGTGAAGTACTGGCTGTCGGTCGGAGCGCAACCCAGTGACACTGTGCGCAGCTTTTTCTCGGCCCAAAAGATCGTTTGAACCACCTCGCAGCGGTTCATGGAAGGTTCCGCTGGCCCTCGGAGCCTCTGTAATTGAGTTTCGAGTTCAACTCGCGAATGTCATTGGTGGAGGGCCCCATGAAAGATCTTGTGGAAGCGATTGCCAAGGCGCTGGTCGATCACCCGGAACAAGTCCAGGTTAAGTCCGTGGATGGGGAACAAGTCACCGTGCTGGAATTGCGCGTGCATCCCGAGGATCTGGGCAAGGTGATCGGGCGGCAGGGGCGGACAGCCAAGTCCATCCGCACCATTCTTGGCGCCGCCGGGATGAAAATTCGGAAACGCCTGACCCTTGAAATCCTCGAATAGCGTGCCCCCAGAAGAATTCACCGGCGTAACGCTTGCCCGAATTTTGCGTCCTCGCGGCCTGCGCGGCGAAGTGGCCGCCCAGATTCTGACCGATTTTCCCGAGCGTCTCCCCAAATTGCGCGAAGTATGGCTCTCCGGCGGGCGCAGCGCGCCTCGCCGTATTCGCGTGCAGCGCTGCTGGCTTTCGCCAGGCCGCGGCGGCCAGGCCATTTTTCATTTTGCGGACATCAACTGCATTGAAGAAGCGGAACCGCTGCGCGGCCTGGAAGTTCAGGTGCCCATCGAAGAGCGCGCGCAGCTCGAAGCTGGAAATTACTTTGTCGGCGATCTCATGGGATGCGAAGTGTGGGAAGCGGGCGCTGCTTCGGCGCTCGGTTCGGTGCGCGACGTTGAATTCCCCGGCGGCGTGCCATTGCTTGCGGTGGACACCAGCGAGGGAGAAGTCCTCGTGCCGCTGGCTGCCGAGTTTTGCCTGCACATTGACGTGAAAGCCAAGCGAATTGACGTGAAGCTTCCGGAAGGCTTGCTCGATTTGAATCGCGGCTGAGCCCTGCTGCGTTACACTGTCCCTGCCATGCAGTTCGATATCATCACAATTTTTCCCGAATTTTTCAGCGGCCCGCTGGATTACGGGATCGTGCGCCGCGCGCGCGAAGCCCGCATCGCGGATGTGCGCGTGCACGACTTGCGCACCTTCACGCATGACCGGCATCGCACCGTCGATGACCGCCCATTCGGCGGCGGCGAAGGCATGGTGCTGAAACCCGAGCCGCTGTTCGAGGCCGTGGAATCGCTGTTTGGGCCTGTAGGGGCGCGGCATGCCGCGCCCCTACAGGGCGAAGCATCCGCGACCGCCCAACCGCGCACGGCGATCGTTCTGCTCTCTGCATCCGGGAAATTATTCCGCCAGGAAACGGCGCGCCGATTCGCGCAGCTCGACCGCATCATCCTGCTATGCGGCCGCTATGAAGGGGTGGACGAGCGCGTGGCCGAGCATCTGGCCACGGACGAACTCTCCATCGGCGATTTCGTGCTTTCCGGCGGCGAATTGGGCGCCGCGCTCATCCTGGATGCCGTGACGCGCCTGCTCCCCGGCGCACTGGGAAACGAAGATTCCACAGTCAACGAATCGTTCAGCGCAGCCGAAGCCACGAGCGCAGATGCTGGATTTTCCACCAGTCACCAGTCACCGGTCACCAGTCACCTGCTGCTCGACTACCCGCACTACACGCGTCCCGCGGAATTCCGCGGCTGGAGTGTCCCGGAAGTTTTGATGGGCGGCAACCACGAGGAAATTCGGCGATGGCGGCTGCAAAAGGCCCTGGAAAAAACGCGGCGAAATCGTCCCGATTTGCTGAGCGAATCCGCCAGGCAAGGATAGCGAACGGTCATGCCAAAATTCCGGTCCGCAAAATGTACCCCTCGGCACGATAAAATCATCCAACCTGTTTCGAGGCGGCTGCGGCGATGCATCGAAACCGCCCGCCGCACCGAACGAAACGGGCAAGATCAATTTTTTTCGCGAATGGACACGCTGCGCTGAATGCCCACCACCGACCCAGCCTACACTTCCATGGACGCCACACTGGAAGATGCACGCCCCATTTGGCAACCAGCCGAAAAAGTAAATATCGATGCGCTGCGTACACTCTTTTCCGCAGCCCTGGCGGCTGCCCTGTTGCTCTGGGTCGCCATGTACAACGGCTACCCCACCGTCTTCTCGGATACCGGCGGCTACCTCTTAACAGGAACTTTTCGCATTGCCCTTGCGCCGTATCGCGCGCCCGGCTATGCGGTCATCACCAGCATAACCGGCATGGGCGCCAGCCCATGGTTCACTATCGCAGCGCAGGCAATCCTTGTGGTTTACCTCTTGTATGAAACTTGCAGTTACCTGATTGGCCGCGAACGCAAGTTCCTGGACCCGTGCCTGCTGGTTGGCGTATTTGTTTTGGCGGCGCTGACCAGCCTTCCATGGCTGGTTTCGCTCCTGATGCCTGACGTTTTTGCGGGGGTTTTATTTCTCTCCGCGTTTCTGCTGGTTTTCTCCAGCGAACTACGGTTCACAAAACGAATCTTCCTGGCATCGATCGTAACGATTTCCATTGCCGCTCACTCTTCTCTGTTTCCCATTGCCGCTTTGTTCTTCGCGGCCGTGGCCATAATGGCGCTTGCGGGCCGGCAATGGCGCGGGCTTCCCTCCGCGCGGTCCGTCATGCCATGGCTGCTTGTACCGATTGTCGTCGCGGCATTCTGGACCTCGGCGATGAACTACAAAATGGGGCTTGGCTTTAGACTTTCACCCTCGAAAAATGCCTTTCTGCTGGGCAGGTTGTTTGCCGATGGCCTGGCGCAAGATTTTCTCCGTGAAAATTGTTCCAGGGAACATTTTATTTCCTGCCAGTATCTCTCCCATCTGCCCCGAACAGAGGAAGAGTTTCTATTCCAGCACCCGTTGTTTAGCGACCTGAAAACGAACGAAGATGAGATGGACGCCATCGTGCGCGGAACAATTGCCGCTTACCCTGGAAAATTTCTAATGAGTAGCGCCCAGCAGGCATTCCTTCAACTTGCCACTCTGCGTACCGGGGACGAAATACGCACCTATGGCGCGCGCCAGTGGAACGACGGCGTGATGCAGTTGGTGTTTCCCCGCGATCTGCTGACATTTCGGCGCGACAAACAAATCCGTGGCCACTTGCTCCCTCTGGCGGATGCCCTTGCAGCCGATCACACCGTCGTATTCTGGATCAGCGTGCCAGCCTGCCTGTTGTTTGCATGGACCGGCCGTTTCCGCCGGATGAACTATTTTCTGGCTTCGGCAATCGTTTTTCTGTTGATCAACGCAGCGGTGTGCGGCGCGTTGGCTGGGGTATTCGATCGTTACCAGAGCCGAGTAGCCTGGCTGATGCCCTTTTGTCTTTTTGCTTATTTGTCCAGCTGGGCGTTAGAGCGCAATCGCGGCGTCACTGGCCAGGATCCGGCTTGCCCTTGATCTCGTAGCGAGTCACGCTCTGATCGTCCACGTCGGGTTCATATACCCACACATCGCGATTGCGAAAGTAGTTCAAGAGTGGAGCAAGGTCCATTCCCGGAATCTCGCGCGCCCAAACGGTTTTCGCGTGGTCGATGTCGGCCTCGTTGTAGACGTACTCCTCGCCGGAATTGTGATCTTTCGAATAGCGCACCAGAACCAGGTGCTCGCCCGGCAGCGCCGCCAGTTGCTTCTCGACCGGCTTTCGAAACGGCTCGTTCACATCGTCCACATAGGGAAAAGCGTCGGCGTAGAGATTCCTTTGCATTTCGCAGAGCTGCAGCACGACGCAAATGACCAGTAGAAGTTCAAGACCTGCGCCTAACCGAGCGGAGCGCGGCATCGCAGGCCGCCAGAAGAGCGAAAAGACCAATCTTAGGATTAATAATGCAACCGCCGGGAACGCGAGCGCTAACAGGCTGTGGCGATGCGACCATTCGAACAAAGCGTTCGGCTGCGCCATCACCGCCTGCACGAAATAAATCGGTCCGATCAGCAATGTGAAAAGAACAACAAGCCGCGTTAACGCCACGCCAACAGGCCTGCCGAAGACGCGCAGTCGCCGCAGCACTCCCATGCACTGCATCATCAGCACAAAAACAGTGGCCATCAGGGGCGCGGCATAGTGCGCGTGGTAGTACACGATGATCCACAATCCGAAAGCGGAAAGCGCGGCCTGAACCAGCAGCAATCGATTGCCTGGCTCCTTCAAAATCCACGGCAGCGCAAGGAATGGAATCGAAAGCGCAGGCCCCAGAAAAAATTCCCAAAAATCCTGGGACTTGTACCACCACTGACCCACGGCAGCGGGCCAGCTTGTCTGGTACAAGCTGGGCAAGAAGTTGTGGTAGAAATCGTCAAACTGCGGATTGGTGTAGGGGATGGGCGGCTTGTCATGCTGCCACAGGAAAATCGCCGTGGTAATCATTTTCTGCTCGATGAAGTGCGGGAACACCAGCGGACTGCCAGTCACTCGCGAATTGTAAAACGCGACGAAGCCCGCGGCGCAAACCAGAATCGCGGCAACGGGCAAAACGATTCTCCTCATTGCCGAGCCGCGCGCGCCAGCATCCAGCCGCAGCGCCCACCAGAGCAGCGCCACGCCCAGCGGAATGCAGAAAATCGTTCCTTCGACGGGACGGCTGACAGCAAGGATGCCGGCTCCCAATCCAAAAACAATCGCGTCTCGCAAGCGCTGGCGCTCCCAAATTCGAGGCAGCGCTCCCAAAACAAGAGCAGCACCAGTTGCCGCCACCGCACCGCCCCAGTAGCTGTTCACCCAATAGCTGAACACGCCAAAGCGCACCCAAACGAGAACACCTCCAAGAAGCGCCCACTCCGGTGGCACCCACCCTTGCAGCATCCACGTAAAGGCCATGCACATGGCTGCAACGCTGAGCAGCACGCCAATCCACGGGTGCCCCAGCAATTTTCCCAGTGCCAGCACCATTCCTTGCGCTGGCGGATACATCGACGCATAGGTGGGATGCTGAATGACGTGAAACGTATCGAAAAAAATGGAGAGCGGATGTGGCGGATTGGCGAGCCGGCCGTGCGCGAACGTGTCACCGGCCAGCAAGTAGCTGAACTCGTCGTGCACTTTCGGCTGCGGCACAGCCAGCCAGGGCAAAAGCGCCACTCGCGCAAGGATGGCAAGCGCGCCAAGCGCCGCGACGGCGACGCGCTTCCTTCGCGCGAACCGCGAGAACTCTCCCTCAATCCGCGAGAGTACCGATTCGCCCCAGCAAGTGGCGGGCGAGACAAGCACCAGGCAAACCGCGAGGACAATCCACTCTAGCTTAGACACAAGTTCCGCCCGCCCCGACCGGCAAAAGGTTATCTCTTGAAGACTGTCTGACCCGTTTCAAGGCCTGACCGGTAACCCCCCTTGCTATCATGAAAATTATGGCAAATTTGATTTCAGCGGAACACACGATTGCCCCTTCGGAGCCGCGGGAATCGGATATGCTCCGGCCTGAACGCGCGGCCTCTTTCCCGCCTTCAGTGGATTCCGGCACTCCCTGGAATTTCAGCACCATTTTCGCCCTCTTCATGTTGGTTGTTCTGTGGGCTGTGAAACTGTACACGACTTGGGGAGCCTGGGGGAATCTGACCATCGATTCCGGCCACGAGCTGTACGTACCGGCCATGCTCGCCGAAGGAAAGCAGCTCTACCGCGATCTTTGGTTTCCGTTCGGCCCCGGCGCACCGTACTTCACCAGTTTCTTGTTTCGTGTGTTCGGCGCGCGTTTGAATGTCCTTTACTGGGCCGGGTCGCTCTCGGCGCTTGGCTCCGCGATATTTCTTTACCTGATCGGGCTGCGGCTTTCCTATGGGCTCGCGGGATGGACCGCCGGCGCAGTGCTGCTGCTCGAAGCGTTTCAGCCTTCAATGTTCTGCTTTCCATTGCCATACTCTTCCGCTGCCGTATATGGATGTTTCACAGGCTGCTTGTTCCTGTGGCTCATAGTGGGCGCCTCCATTTCCGGCAGCCGGCTCATGGTGTTTTTTGCCGGAGCAGCGGCAGCAGTGGCATTGTTGCTTAAGCCGGAGTTTGGACTTGCCTCGTATGGTTGCCTGGCTCTCTTGATCGCCATGCGCTTCATTTCACAATGGTCCTGGAAGAATCTCGCCAGAGACCTGCTAGTGATTCTCCCGGGCGCCGCTGTTTGTACAATTGTTATTGGCTGTATGGTATCCATCGCGGGCACCCAATTCATTACGCAGGAAAATATTCAAAGCTGGCCCACCTCCTACTTCCTGAAAACGTACGGAAAAACATGGCTGGCGGGAACCGGGTTTACGGTTTCCGGCCCGGCATTCATCGAGGCGTTTCATCGCGCAATTCCCGTGGCGGCCGTTCTCCTCTCTTTGTTCGTCATCCTGAGGTGGAGGGGTTTCGACCGGCGCGCTCTGCTCGGGAAGGCCCTGATTGTTATGGCCTTAGTTTGGTACATCGCCCAAAAACACTATTTCGTATTGTCCATGAAACAGTCCCTGACGCTGGTATCGTCCATTATTTTCTTCCCGCGGGACATGGTGCTGTACGTCATCGTCGCCGCGGTCGCTGCCTGGTGCGTTCTGTGGTGGAGGCCTGCCGCCTCGCGCAACCTTGCCATCGCGCTGGTCTTCACTTTCTCTGGTCTGATTGCGTTTCGCGTTTTGATGAAGACGGAACCGACTGGCTATCCCATCTACTACAACGGGCCCGTCGCGCTCTCGTACATGCTGCTCGTTTGCATGGTGATTCCCCGCGCCAAGCGTTCGCGCTGGTTGGTATTCCTGGGGCAGGCTGTCTTGTGTCTGGCCTGTTTGGCGCCGGTCTTCGTGCGCACGCAGGCAGCGGAAACCGCGGCAAGGGATTTCGGTCCCCTGACCACTGATCGTGGGACCATTCGCGTAACAAAACACATGGCGGATGGTTACAAAACCGCGATCCAATTCATGAAGGAGAAAGCGGCGCTCGGGCAATCGGTGCTTTCCGTTCCCGAAGACACCAGCTTGTACTTTCTCTCCGGCACGATCTGCCCGACTCGCGTCTTTTTATTTATCCCCGGCGCCGTGGCGCCAGGAATAATGACCGAGAAGACCATCGCGGAGATCGAACGAAAGCCGGTCGACTACCTTCTGTGGTCCAACCGCACATTCATTGAATATGGCACCAAGGAATTTGGAAAGGATTTCAACCCTGAAATTGGCGACTATCTGCGATCCCACTATCAACCGGTTGGCCCTTTGAATCCGGGGGATGGAAATTCTTCGGACTGGACCATTGTTGTGTGGCAACGCAAACCAGTGCAGAAACAATGACTTCCGCCGATTCAAGGCAGCCTGAGTTTGCTATGGTGGAAATACACGAGTTCCGCTATACTTGGCGTTTGCATTTGCAGTGCTGACCCCGCCTGAGTGGGTCTGCCGGGAATCTAAGCCATGAACCTCGTCATCGAAAAGTTTCAAGCCGCACAAGTGCGGAAAGACATGCCAGCGTTGCGACCGGGTGACACCGTGCGCGTCCACGTTCGCCTGAAGGAAGGCGATGCCGACAAAGAACGCATCCAGCCGTTCGAAGGCGTGATCATCAAGAAGCGCGGGAAATCGACCGGCGGAAGCTTCACCGTGAGGCGCGTCAGTTTTGGAGTGGGCATCGAGCGCATTTTTCCTGCCAACTCGCCCTCCATCAGCTCCATCGAGGTGTTGCGCCAGGGCCGCGTGCGCCGCGCAAAGCTGTATTATCTGCGCGGGCTAAAGGGCAAGGCGGCGCGCCTGCAGCGTGTGGAGCGCGTGGAGACTCCAGAAACTCCGGCCACCGAGGAAAAGAAGTCTTAAGAATCCAGATCGCACTCCTGTTTTATGCAAAGCCCGGGGGAAATGTTCCCCGGGCTTTTTGCTTTTTGTGGCGGAACTCCGGCACAACCAAAACCGCGCTCTCAATCTGCTGCTTCTACTTAATTTCCGGCGTGCTAAAATTCGCGGCGATGAGCAGGCGATGTTCCTCTCGATACGAACGCGAAGCCCGCAAGTGCGGCTGGCAAAGAATTGCCGGCATTGACGAAGTAGGCCGCGGCTCTCTTTTCGGCCAGGTCGTCGCCGCAGCCGTTATTCTGGACCCCAAGCGGCGCATCGTGGGTCTGGACGATTCCAAGAAATTGTCCGCCGAGCGCCGCGAAACTCTTGCCATGCGAATTCGCGAGCACGCTCTGGCCTGGGCGATTGCGGAGGTTGACGCGCGCCGCATCGATGCCTGGAATATTTATCAGGCCAGCCGCCAGGCAATGGCCGATGCCTTGCGCCAGTTGAAAATCTCACCCGACTATTTGCTGCTCGACGCCATGCAGCTCGACGTGCTGATCGAGCAGAAATCGCTGATTCACGGAGACACGCTTTCCGTTTCGATTGCGGCCGCATCGATCATCGCCAAAGTGGAACGCGACCGGCAGATGCTGGAATGGGACCAGATTTACCCGCAGTATGGCCTGGCAAGGCACAAGGGCTATGCAACGCCCGACCACCTGGCCGCCCTGCGCGCACACGGTCCGACACCCCACCATCGATTTTCCTTCGCCCCTGTTCGAGAGGCCGCTTGCTGGGCCGCAGGCGCTACTCAAGTGGACTTGCCGCTTTCCTCCTTTGAATCCAACTGAAGCGCTACTGGCCGAAAGGACAGCTGGCGCTACGCCCTCTCACCCCCCTCATTACTGCCACGTACGCCTTTCAATGCGTTGCGTTGACTTGGGATTTTGCCGCGTGCTAGCGTGAAATCTAAGCCCATCAGGGTCGCTCTGCGGCGATCCCTGCGGGGAGGTTTGTTTTGCATGCTGCGGTGTGCCGGCATAACATTGCCGGAATGAGAGCGGCTGCGAATCGACCATTGTCCGGCTTCTTACGATTCAGCCCGGACTATGGAAAGAGCATCTGAAGATGGCTTATAACAAAACCAAACACCTCAATGCTGCGCAGAAGTATCTGCAGCAGGGCAAGATGCCGCAAGCCATCCTCGAATACCAACAAATTTTAAAGAATGAGCCCAAGGATCAGGTCACCCTGATGACTTTGGGTGATTTGTTTGTGCGGCAAGGGGACACCTTCCAGGCCCTGGAGTATTTCGAACGGCTGGCCACAATTTTTCTGAACGACGGATTCACCACCAAAGCCATCGCAATCTACAAAAAGGTCGCCAAGCTCGCTCCAGAGGAAAATCGTCCGCTCGAACGGCTTGCGGAGCTTTACGTCCAGCAGGGCGTGTTGAGCGAAGCGCGTCCTCTCTATTTGCAGCTTGCGGAAGCGCAGTTGAAGGCCGGGCGCCAGCCGCAAGCTGTGGCGTTGTTGCAAAAGCTGCTGGAAGCAGACCCCGACAACCTGCGCGTGCAAGTTCGCATGGCCGAACTGCAACTTTCCATGGGGCAGCAGAAAGAATCCATCGACACGTTCCACGCCGTCGCGGAAAAACTTCTTGAGCAAGGCGACCACGCAGAAACCATTCGCTTGGCCGACCGCATTTTGCAATTGGATCCATCGCACCAGGCCACGTTTCAGTTGAAGGTGCGGACCCTGTCTGCCGCGGGCAAAGGCGCGGAAGCCGGGCAACTTATGGAAACCCTGCCGGACCGGGAGGATGGCGGGGAAACTACATCGAAATTGCTCACCCTCTATCTGGAAAATGGTAAGTTGGGCAAGGCCGTCGAACTGGCTGGAAAAGTGTATGCCCGCGATCCAAAACAGTATGCCGCGGCTCAGCTGGTTGCCAGCGCTCTCATGGAGGCCGGGGAATTCGATCGTGCTCAGTCCGTGCTTGGTTTGATTCGAGACTCGGTAATCGATTCCGGCGACCACGAATCCCTCGCGCAAGCGCTCACACGCCTTTCGGAGGGCGAGCCGGGCCAGCTCGTACCGCTTGAGTGGCTCGTGGATCTTTATGGCCGTGCAAGCGATTCCTTCCGCCTGCCGGACGCTCTTGCTCAACTCGCACAAGCTTATGAACGTGCGGGAGACGATACCAAAGCACTGGCAACTTACGAAAAATTGCTGGAACGGACTCCCGAGGATGAAACCACACGGCGCAAATACATGCGCTTACGCACCAAGACGGGTCTGGAACAGATCTCCGGAGAGATTGCGCCAGCCGTCAAACTTCCTCCCACGGAAGAGTCGGCCAAAACACCTGTCCCAGTTCCCGTGCCTTCCGATCCGACATTGGACGACGAAACACAGCGTTATGTGACGCAGGCATTGACCGACGTCGATTTATTCTCCAGCTACGGACTGGCGCAGAAGGCCATCGATCTTCTGGAATCGGTCCTGGACCGCGCGCCGCGCCACGCTCCTGTCCTTGAGCGTCTGCTGGATCTCTCCGTTGGCTCGGGAAATAATCGCCGCGTTGCGGAGCTTGCCACGGTTCTGGAGGATATTGCGAAAGAGCGCAATGACCGCGCTGGCATGGAGCGATTTGCCGAATTCAAGCGCCGTTTCCAGCCGGCTGCGGCGTCACCTGTCACTGCGGAAAAACCAGCGAAAGCCGCGCCGCCCGCCGCTGCCGCTCCGCCGGAATTTGCCGTGCCCACGATCCAAGCGGAACTCGATGAGCCGGTTGAAGAGGCAGCGCCGCCGGCAATCCCAGCGGAATCGAAGCCCGCTCCTGTGCCGGCCGAAGCCGAATCGGCTGTGCACGAAGTTGATCTTTCGGATGAATGGGCGGCATTGTCACAACAACTCGAGACGGTGATGCAGGAAGAGCCGGAAGCCGTGGTTCCGGAACCCGTGGCTGCGAAACGCGAAGTCAAGATCCCCGCACCGGTCCTGGTCCCAGCGGAAGCGGCGCAATCGCAAGCCGAAGCAATCGATGAGGCGCCGGGTTTCGACCTCGAACTTCAGCCCGTTGATCCTGCCGGCGCCGTTGAAAGCCAAACTTCCGCTGGAGACTCGCTCATCGCGGACCTTGCGCAGGATTTGGAATCCTTTACTTCATCACTGGGAATTACGGAAACTCCCGCTCCTGCTTCCATGCAAGTTTCCGCGCCACCTCCTGCCCAACCCCCAAGCAGGCCCGCGGCTGCCGCAACTTCTGGGAATGGCGCTTCGAAACCGGCCGCGCCCGCAGGTCTCGACGGCCCGCTGGGCGACCTCTTCGAGGAATTCCGCTCCGAACTGGGCGAAACACGGGAAGATGAAGATCTCGAAACGCACTACAATTTGGGGATCGCCTATCGTGAAATGGGTTTGCTGGAAGAAGCCATTAGCGAATTCCAGAAAGTCGCCAACTCGGCCGATAAAGGCCCCGCTTTCCGCTATGCCATGCAGTGCAGTACGCTGCTGGGCCTGGCATTCATGGAGAAGGGCCAGCCGGCCATTGCTGCAATCTGGTACGAACGGGCCCTCAAGACACCCGGGCTGGATCAAGAATCGATTCTTGCGTTGCGCTACGATTTGGGGGTTGCCCAGGAATTGGCGGGCGACGCGCGCGCCGCGTTCAGCAGCTTTTCGCAAGTCTACGCAATGAACATCGATTACCGCGATGTATCCGAGCGAATTGCCCTTCTCGCAAAGGCGCGGTAGACTCCTTTGGAATGAAATCTTTCCTGCACGTGTTGCTGACCTTCGATATTTTTCTTCTCGGAATATTGCTGGTTATGGTTCCCTGGCTCGGATATTGGGACCACAATTTTTTCCTCGACAAGTTTCCCGCGTTGATTCCCTTTCTCCTCCACCCTTCCGTGCGAGGCGCTGTAACCGGTCTCGGGACACTGGATATTTTCCTCGCGTCGAGCATGCTGCGGGGAGGGACGGACTCCGTTGCCGGCCGGGCGTAAGCCGATTCTCTGCTATGTAACGGATGGGCGCGCACTGGAAGCCGCGCCTGCTCCAGCCGATCCCCTGTTGAGCAATTCCACACCGCTTCGCCTTCGCTTGCTTCAGGATTGCATCCGGCGCGCTGCCTCCGCCGGAATTGAATGGATTCAAATTCGTGAGAAAGATCTGGATACACGCCCGCTCGTGGAACTGGTGCGTTTGGCCGTCGCCGAATCGCGCGCAACCGCCGCGCGCGTTCTGGTCAATGACCGGCTGGATGTTGCGCTGGCCGCGAATGCCGGGGGCATTCACCTGGGAGAGAAATCCTTGCCGCTGGAAAATGTCGCTGAGTGGCGGCGCTCCACCCAGCGGTCGGATTTTCTGATCGGCGTATCTTGCCATTCCCTGGAGTCCGCGCGAGCGGCCGAGCGGGGCGGAGCGGATTACATTTTTTTCGGGCCTGTGTACGCAACGCCGTCCAAAGCGGCATTCGGCGCGCCGCAGGGAATCGAACGCCTGCGCGAAATCTGCACTGCGCTAAAGATTCCGGTGCTGGCCATTGGCGGCGTGAATTTGGAAAATGCGCGGGAGTGTATTTCGGCGGGCGCTGCGGGCGTTGCGGCGATTCGATTGTTTCAGGATGCGGCGGACTCGGCTGAGCTCGCCGCTAAATTGAAAACGATCTAGCTCGTAGTAGGACAGGCTTCAGCCTGTCTGCTTTTGACTTTCGTGAGCGCAATCCTGAAGCAACAACAGAAAATCAACAGGCTGAAGCCTGTTCTACTACACCCACTCCACGCCCAGATTCTTGAGTTTCTCGCGAAGTCCGTACATGTCCAGACCCAATTCGCCGGCCTTCAACCGTTCCCGGTTTTTCGCTTCCTTTGCCAGGCGCGCTTCGCATGATCGCACAACTTCTGCAGCGTCCTGGCGGGGGACCACCACGATACCGTCCACGTCCGCCACGATAACGTCGCCGGGATGAACCAGAGCGCCCGCGCAAACGATATCAACGTTCACATAGCCGGCCGTTTCCTTGACGGTTCCCTGCGCGGAAATGGCCCGTGAAAACGCCGGAAATTGCATGGCGGTTAAATCCGCCACGTCTCGAACTCCCGCGTGTATCACCAGCCCGGTAATTCCATGCGCGCGGCAGGAAGTCGCCAGCAATTCTCCGAAAAATCCATCGGTGGAATCGGAGTGCGTGGCCACCACCAGGACGTCGCCCGGTTTGCACACTTCGATCGCGGCGTGAAACATGAGGTTGTCGCCGGGGTGGCATAGCACGGTCACGGCGGGGCTGCCGATGCGCGCCGCCGGATAAATCGGCCGCATGTAAGGCAGCATCAAACCGGTGCGGCCCTGCGCTTCGTGCACAGTGGCCGTGCCGAACTCCCCGAGTTTCCGAACCAGCTCCGCATCCGGACGCTCGATGTTGCGGACAATTCTTGGCTTCATGGCAAAATTCTCCGTGGTTTATTGAATGCGATTGCCCGATAAACCCACTGCATTTTACTCGACGAGTGCGACAGGATTGGTGACCGTCATTCGCCGAATTTGCTCCACGCTGAATCCGCCATCCAGCATTTTCTGCGCAAACATGGCGAAACCCTCCGCCACTGGCGGATTGATCGTTTGGCCGAGGTCCGTGGATAGCACGCAGCGCTCCGGGCCCACCACGCGAATCGCTTCCAGCACACCGTCCCACGGAGCTTTTCCCGTATGCATGGTCGTGAAGCAGTGTTCGATGAAAGCGCCCATATCCGCGAGCTGTTTCTGCTCGTCCGCGGTCAGATTTTGCGAGGGGAATTCCGCGTGCGTGACCAGCACGCGTTTCGTTCCCATTTCGCGCGCCGTCTTCACCAGCTCAAAAATTTCCACGCGCCCCAGATGTCCCGTCGCCAGGATCATGTTGTGCTTGGCGATGATTTCGATGCAGCGGCGCGTGACTTCCGAAGCCTTGCCGTTGGCATCGAGCACGGTGAGCGGCGGAGGAGCGATTCCCGTTGCCGCAAGTTCGCGCTGAATTTTCGCCCAAAAAGGCAGCTTCACGTTGGGGCCGTCCAGGCGTCCAGCGGTTTCATTGTTTGCATCCACGGTCGGGAACCACACGATCTTGCAGCCGGAGCGCCCGGCAAGCTCCAGCGCCACGGGATTCAGGCCTCCCACCGAATGATTCAGCGTGATCGCCCCGTAAGCGGCAATGCCCGGCACGGCTTTGGTTACGACCTTGGCGCGCTCGGCCGTCGGAAAGTAATGCGACTTGAGCACAAATCCTTTCAGCCCGCGCCCTAGAAATTCCTTTGCCAGGTCCAGGTCGTCGATGCGCCGCTCGATCACGTCCGGCGCAACGTGCACCTGCAGGTCATATGCGCCTTGCAGACACTTCCAGGCGGCGTCCGAAACCGGCGTGACTTTTGCTCCAGCCGCGCCTTCACCGGCGCTTGGCGATGTTACCGTCATATCGTGTTTTCCCTTCTAATTTGATCTTCTATCCAGCCGGCTCACAAAACGAATGCAGCCCTCGCTGGGCAACAATTTCATTCCCGTTCGAATGCATTTCGAAAAACGGGAACCACCCGGAAAGAATAGCAGGCAGTGAATATACCCTATCGCCGCGATCTTTCACTAGGGGGGAGCGGCGCATTGCGTGGCGCGGGCTTCAGTCTTCGGGTGTTCTGTGGCCCGGCAAGATCAAAACCCGCAGGCTGAAGCCCGCCCCACGCAAACCTCAGTGGCAGCTTGCGTCGTCGGCAAACGATCCGCTGACGAGCATGGAATTCAGAAACCGGCTGCAGTTGGAAATCTTTGCAAGGACTGGATCATTCTGCATAACGTCTGGACGAATGGTGTTGGTGGCATTCATGGACTGGCGCGTTGTTACGACGTTATCGGCCCAGCGCGCGAGATTGGAAAACTCGTTCTGCAGGAGTTGCATTGCGTCCTGGTCGGCGTCTGTCGAAACGGCCACGCTCACTTGCATGAGGTTTGACTCGACATGATCGTGATAGTCCTGCGGCCAGCTTCCCACGACTGGGACGCCATAGGTGAGAATGGTTCCCACGGCTCCCCTCCATTCGCGCATCTCCGCCAGTTCCGCGATCGCCAGGCTGGCAAAATTTCTGGACAAGCCCGGCGGCGGCGCCGGTGGAAGTGGCGCGAGTTCGGCCCTGGGAGCCGCAGCGGTTCCCGGTGCCGGGAAAGTCAGCACGACTCGATTGGGCTCAAGGGTGACGGAGCCGTTGGTGAACTGAGCCACGGTTTCGACGTCCACATATGCATGGCCCTCGATCTGAACCACCGTGCCTGCGGACTTTCCGTTCACAATCAGGGCGCGATCCGGGGTGCTTTGCGCCAGCAGGATTCCCGCGAACAATAGAACAGATCCGAATAAGAGTAGGTATGAAATTCCGTTGCGAATTTTCATGATGTCCCCGCTTCCATGCAAATAGGGCTACCGCTGGGTACCACCCCATAGGTTACTGCGAACGCGGTCCGGCTCCTAACAGGAGTTATGCAGCGAACTGGGGACAGCAGGAGCGTGTCAGCGGGCCTTGAGAAGGTGACCATTGCAGATGGGATGTACCGGGCACAGACTTCTACTTAGTTTAATTGTCAAAACCATTAACACAGAGAACACAGAGGAAAACATGAGAAAGGCAAGAGAACCCGCGGCCGATCTTCACTAAATGTACAGACCCGTTCTTTCTCGGCCTTTCTCCTCTTTTCTCTGTTTTTACTCTGTGTTCTCTGTGTTAATTCTTCGCCTTTGTTTTACTTGATTGCCAGCGGATTCACGGGAGACGCCACCGCGCCCGTCACCGGCAAGGCCGGAGCCACAAAAAGAAACTCGTAGCGCTTGTCTTCCGCGCACTCTTTCGCGAGTTCGCTGAGATCGAAAATTTCGCCAACGGTGAGGCCCATGATTGGGATGGAAATCCAGTGCCAGGGCTGGTTGGCCTCGTCCGTTTCGTTGGGGCGCACTTCCGCGCCCCAGGTGTCTGTGGCAATGGCGGCAACTTGCTTGGCTTGCAGCCAGTCCAGCGTGTCAAAGGCCAGGCCGGGAGCGTCGCCGCCAGAATAGCCGTCCCACGTTTTCGCGGAGAGCATGGCTTCCATCTGCCCAGTGCGCACCAGCAGATAATCGCCACGGCGCACCTCGACGCCAAAATGTTTCTCCGCTTTATCCAGCATTTCGCTGGTGACGGCGAATGCGTCCGGCAGATACTGCATTCCCAACATGCGAGGAATATCGAGCAGCACGCCGCGCCCCACCATGCGATCTTTCGTTTTTTCAATGCCGCATTTTTGCGCGCCCGCCGAAGTTACGTTGCGGCAGTCGTATCCATTCCACATGTGATTGCCGTAAAAAATGTGGCCGAGGCCGTCCCACTGCGTGCCGGCTTGCGTGGGCATCATGATCACGTCGTCCGAGGCGCGGATTTTGCGGCCGTCCAGCACGCCAGAATAGGCGTCCGTGCCCGTGCGCAACATCAGGTGAATGGGATTGAATCGCCCCATCGCCGGGTATTTGCTTTTGCCGCCTTGCGGCCCGAATTGGTCGTAGGGCAGCCCCAGCGAAATCACTTTTCCTTTTTGCACCAGCCGCGTCGCCGCGACGATATCCTCAGGCCGCACGTAGTTGAGCGTGCCAATTTGATCGTCCGGGCCCCATTTCCCCCAATTTTTCAACCGCTCCGCCGCCGCGTGTATATCGGCCATGGTCAGCTTGCGCGTAGATGCCCCTGATTCCGCCATTCGTCCTCCCTCTTTTATCTCGTCTAGGCAAAAAACTTCCGAAATTGTTCGCAGGCGAACCCTCAACACATTCATTTCAAACTGATTGTGGCGACCGACATTGTACACAATTAACGGGGAACGGTTGCGGGCTGTCTCAAGGGTTAGAGCGCCGATATCTGCGGTATCGCGCCTAATATTCATGAGGGCTTAGAATTCGGAAAGCTACTGAATTAGATCTAAGACTCTTGCTTCCATTTAAGATATTGCCCTTGACCCTTTCGAGCCAGTTTCTGACCGGGTTGCTGATTCGTAATCTCAAGATGCCCATTAGCTTTCCATTCAGTCAGCCACTCCTGAAGATCGGAGTTCATGACTGCAGAATGCTGCATTGCAATGGCCCAGGCGTCCTCATAGCGGAGTTTGCCCGAAGACTGCAACTTCTTTTCCAATTCACGTCTAGCTACTCCAAGGCTTCGAATTTGGTGCCTGGTGAACCTCGCCTCCCTATAGTGTGCTTCGGGTGTGAGCATAGAAGCCTGACCAGATTGCAGAAACCTTCTCCGCTGTTGAGCTTCAGCCCGCGTTTCATGCATGAAAGGAATCACGCTTTTCTCGGTTTCTTTAAAAACTTCGACCCCTCTCATATGCCGCGTACCATAAATCATGTAGAAGTGGAAGGCATCTTGATTTGGCTTCAATACTGGCAAAGTGCAGACATATTCAAAATGTCCGGCACTGCGCACCATATTGGCATAGGTATTGACCACTTCTGCTTCTTGTTCCTCGCCCTTTAATGTTGCCAACCTCTGCAAATCAGCACCGAAAAGGCGCTCAAGATGCTTGCTTTCGTCAGATATGAATCGTGTAATCCACGAGGTCATCAAGTTGATAAGTACTTCCCCGGGAGTTAGGGCGAGTATTGGCCTGATCAGTTCGATTTCGAGTTGCTCCCAACCGGTAGGATCGATGAAAACAAATGGGAAAGACTTGTCCCGTTTTTGCGCAAACCTGACAACGTCCTGAACGTGCTTTGTCAGGTCCCAATTTTCTGCCGACACCTCAATATCAGTTATTCCATCACAGTATTCCTTGAGTCTATTAAAGGCGATTGGGTCGTTTTCGATAAACAGGCATCGTAGGGTGGGAAACTTACCACGATTCTTTAACACTTCTCGCGTTGACCTCAACACGTCGATCGCTTGACCAAACGAAGTATCTTTGAATTCCGGATCGACTGATTTCCAGGGGCCTGCCAAGCAGTCGATGTAAGTAATATCAGAAGCCCAGGCTCCAACTATGGGAATTAATGCAGAAAGATACCTTGTGAGGATCTTGTGTTTTACCGCAGTTTGCTCTCGGTCTTCGTAAGAAGGCGAGATCATAAATCACAGTATGTGTAGTTCATTACCTAACAATATATTACTAATGCGGTTGTCTCGCACGGATTTTGTTGGAATTCCTCCGAGCATGAAATTGGGGAACTCGTCATACGTTTTACCTTCAAGCATCCGTCCGGCTTTCTTCTTATTCTTTCCACCCCACTGTTTGAAAAAGAATGGGATTCTGGCAGCTCTACACTGATCGCGTACGGACCTTACCCACTCTGGTCTGATGGGCCGAGCCTTCGCCCCGCTCTCGCCACCTACAATCACCCATGAAATTCCCTTGATGTCGATCTTCCCCAGGTCCTCAATTAGAGGCTCCACAGATAAGAACCGGATTGTCGCGGGAGCGGAACGTAAGTGGTGAATTCGGGGTAGCCCATATTTCTTGTCTTCGACGCTCACGCCCCACCATATGTGCTTTAGTTGAGAATATGGCCTAAGCGATGTTTCGAGCATTTCCTTCAGTCGTTCGGAGCGTTTTGTCAAAACCTGAAAGACATGCCAGTTTGCCAGCGACATGACTTCCGCAACTCTCAAGATATAGCTATCAGGCACGTCCTCGTGAAACAAGTCACTCATCGAATTGACGAAAATCATGCGTGACTTACCCCAGCGAAGCGGCTCCGCGAGCTTCTCCGGAACCAAACGCAAGTCGAAGCCCCTTTCGTATGGATGCCCCGGTACACCACGAAATCTCTCGGCGAATGTTTCGGCGTAACAGTGTTTGCATCCAGGGCTAACTTTTGTACATCCGCGGACAGGATTCCACGTCGCATCAGTCCATTCAATTGTGGATTGGCTGCTCATGTTAACGCCCCATATACGCTAGCTAGGATACTATGAACCAGAGCAGATTAGTTTGTGGGATATGTTGTGAAGCCTATAAGCCCTAGATCAATCAATTTGCCTTCCACAAGATCACGAGGGATTCGTTCTTACTTCTCCGGCAGGGCAAACACGTACAGCGCGTCGCCACTGTTCGGGTAGCGGACATCCGGCAAGATTGTGCGCGGGACGTTGCGCGGGCTGCCGCCGCCCAGGCCTGTGGTTACGGCGACGTATTGCTTGCCGGCGATGCTGAAGGTTACGGGGAAACCTTGCACGGATGTGCCGAGGCGCGTTTGCCACAGCGTCTTGCCGGTGGCCGAGTCGATGGCGCGGAAGACGCGGTTGATGTCTCCGACGAAGGCGATGCCGCCGGCGGTGGAGAGCACTGCGGTGAGGAACGAGGGGCGCTGCTGCACGTTCCAGATTTCCTTCATGGTTTTCACGTCGAAGGCTGCCAGGCGGCCGACGTTGCCGTCCGTGCCGGGCATTTCGTAAAACAGGCGGTCGCCCTGCGTGCCGCCCGAGCCGTCGGTGAACTCCACTTTGCGGCCGGACATTTCCATGCAGCTCTGGCTGAGCGGAATGATCAGATGCTCGGTGGCGGGATCGTAGCTCATGGCCTGCCAGTTGTGGCCGCCCTCGGTGCTGGGGCAGACCGGAGTCCACTTGCCGATTTCCTGCTCGAGAATGTCCGGGCGGTAGGTGAGCTTTCCGGTTTTCTCATTCACGTTGAAAATATTTTGAAAGAGCGTTTCCTTTGCGCCGATAAATTCACCGGTCTGGCGATCGAGCTTCCAGAGGATTCCAGCCTTGCCGATTGTAAATAAAGTTTTGCGGTCGCCGATATCGATCAGCACGCGCTCGTAGACTTCGTCCATGTCCAGCGTTTCGCCCTGCACGTGCTGGAAGTACCAGGCCAGTTTTCCGGTGTCGGGGCGCAACGCAAGCGTGGAGCTGGAGTACAGCGCATCGCCCTTGGTGCCGCGGCTCACCTGCATCCAGGGCTTTGCTTGCGCCACGCCCCAGTAGGTCAAATTCAGCTCAGGATCGTAGCTGCCGGTGATCCAGGTTTCCGCGCCCACGCGCAGCATGTTGGGCAGGTCGCCCCAGGTGTCGCCGCCGGGTTCGCCCGCGCGCGCGAGAGTGTTGAAGCGCCACAGCAATTTTCCGCTGGCGGGATCGAACGCGCTGATGAAGCAGCCCTGTTCTTTCTCTTGCGCCTTGTAGCGGTCGCAGCCATTTTCGCCTTGAATCACCTGGCCGTGAATGATGATGGGGCCGCTGGAACTTCCGTAACCCTTGGCGCTGTCGCCCACGACGGCGTCCCATACAGTTTTGCCGGTGCGCGCATCGAGCGCGAACACATGCGCGTCCGTGGTGGCCACAAAAACCTTGTCCTGGTAGATGGCCATGTTGCGCATCGCGCCCGTCCCGCCAGAGGGGATGCGCGCGGGACGCAGGTGGTTCTCCCAGATCAAGTCGCCGGTGCGGCCGTCGAGAGCCTGCACAATATTGTCCGTGTTGACCAGATAAATGATTCCGTTGTGGACCAGCGGCGTAGGCTCGTTGGCCGCTACGCTGTCGTTCATGTTCCATGACCAGACCAGGCGCAGGTCCTTGGCGTTGTCCTTGTTGATTTGCGCGAGCCCGCTGTGATTCCATCCCTGGTAGTTGCCGCGCACGATGAGCCAATCGCTGGGATCGGGCTTCAAAAGCATCTCATCGGTTACCGGAACGTAATTCTTCACTTCGCCCGTGACGGTCAGGCCCAGAGCGGCGCCCGCGTTACGCGGTGCGAGAGGGGCTCCCGATTCTCCGGCAGCTTGCTGAGCGGCCGCGGGAGACGGCGCAGCGCCCGTGGTGACCGCTCCGATGGGAACAATCGTGTCCGGCTTCAGCGCTTGCGTGCCGGGCGTGGCGCCATTTGATTGCAATATGTAAGCCACCAGGTTGGCAGCGTCATCGTCGCTGAGCGAACCGGGATTGCTGATGGGCATGGCAGTACGGATGCGCGTGAAGAGGTCGCTGGTGGGGCGGTTGCGCCAGGTGTTCATGAAATTGCCGCCGGCGAGCGGGGGCGCTTCAAATGTGCCCTTCATGTCCGGCTGGTGGCAGCTCGAGCAGGTAGCACTGTAAATGGCGCGACCCGCGTTGGCTTGATCGGCAGTGAATGGGCCGCTGCGCGAGGATTGCTGCGCCGAGGCAAATCTGTTTCCCGCCAAGGCCAGTGCAAGGATTGCAGCTGCGCTAATTGCAAATCGGATCAAACTTGTAACGGGCTTGGTCATAATTTTCTCTGCAAAATTTCAGGTGCGATCGTTGTAGCGCCCGCCTTCAGGCGGGCACGTGCCGGCTTTGAAAATGCCCACCTGAAGGTTGGCGCTACAGAAATCACTTCAGTAGCCAGCCCCACAAATTTCCATCGGGCGCACGCTCGGATTGAACCTGCACATACAGGCGCCCGCTGCGCAGGTCGGAAATTTGATCAGGCGTCAATTCCACTGTTCCGCTGACCGAGCCTTTTTCCGATTTCGTCACTGACAAATTCAATTCCGGGATGGCTGGCCCGCGAATGCCCTTTGGCCCGCGATGAATTTGCACGGTGGTGGCCGGGGAGCGCAATCCCTCGAAAGATCCCTGAATGGCGAGTTGCTTGCCATTCAATGTCGCGGTCAGCGATCCGGTTCCCGCGATGGTCGCCATCATGGAAATGTTAATGGGCACCGGCGACAAGCGAGCTTTGAACACTTCCGCGCCTTGACCGTTTTGAGCCTGGAGCATGGACACGAATGAAAATAGCGCAACCGCCAGGATCGTCACGATTGTTGCCGGTCGCCCCTGCCGCATTGTCATTGGTCGCTCACCCGGGAAAGATCATGCATGCGAAATCTAAAATCTCAAATCTGAAATTTTAGAATCAGAATTCTATCTTGAAATTGGGAATTTACGATCTTAATTTGAAATTTGAATTTTCAAATTCCTTAATTCCAGATCCACAAGCGCGCAACTCAACAAAAAAACGCGGCGGAAGAACCCGGAGAATTGCCAGTCTCCCGAGTCCCTCCGCCGCGGCGGTTAGGTTAAACGATTTTTAATTCGCCAATGGATTGGGGCGAATTTGAATATGGTTAACCGAGCCGGAATGCGTTTCCGTGAATTTGGGCATGTACGAGCTATACGTCGCCCACATTCCGCGGCCCTTCCAGCCCGCGTTCGGATCGTCAATTCGAGCATCCAGCCCACGGCTGTAGAACGGCAACGGGTATGGGACTCGGAACACACTGAACTTTTCCGTTTTCGGATCGAATAGGAACATTGCGTCCGAAGCGGTTCCAGTGACGATCACGGCGTCCTTGCCAAGACCCGACGCGTTGAATTGATCTACCCACAGGAAGTAGGGGAAATCGGTGGTGCCGGTTTCGCTGCCGGTGCCCTTAAATTTTACTCCCGGGTCTTCCCAGAATTTCCACTGGCCGGTCTTGACGTCCAGGCGGCCGAGATGACCGCTGCCGAGCGAAACCCAAACGTTCCCGTCCGTGCTGAAGTCAATGCCGTGCGGGAAACGTCCCGGAGCAGGCAGCGGGTAATCTTTGAATTTGCCCGTCTTCGGATCGAGCATGTACACCTTGTTCGCCGGACCAAGGGCTTGCGGAGATGTTTCCCAAACGGTGCCATCGATAGGACTGATAGCCACGCCGTAGCCCGTTCCTGGAACCATTTTCTTGGTGTCCATATCGATGCGCATCCAGGTTTTCTGAGCAGCTACCTCAGTCCCCTGTATATTGTTCAAATCCAGCTTTTTGGTGTCCATTTCACCCATCGCGGAACCACCACCGTCAGTCCAGATCCGGTCTTGCCAATCGAACTGGAGGTGATGGGTGTTGTAGGCGGTGTCAACGGTGACAAATTTATTGGTTTTCGTGTCGTAGTAACCGAGCTCCATATTGTTACCGTTTTTGGACATAAGATTGAACGCGATATCCTTCGCAGCCGGATCGTTGTTATCCGCGGCGTCCAGGGCGATCGTATCCTTGGCCCAGGCTGGATAAAATTTGGCGCCGCCGGCGCGAATCTGCTCGGTCATCCAGACTCTGCCATTCTGATCCATCATGGGATTGTGCGGGCTGTCCATCCATTCCTTGTCTTCGCCCGTGTAGGCTTGCTCTTCTTCCGCCCCGTGGTAGTAGTCCTTTGTCAGGGAGAAACCATGGCTCTTGTCTCGTGGTTCGAGATTGAGCCCTTCGACAGTGTTCTTCACCGGGTCCAGAATCCACAATCTGCCTCCGCCGGTTCGATCGCCGCCGTAGACTTTTCCGTATGGGTACAACGACGGATTGCGCTTGTCAGTTGAGACTAGATCGTGAATGAACGAAATTGAATTTCCCCAATCCCACTGAGAGATGACGACATTGCGTTCGATGCCGGTCGGCCGCGGCGGAGCGGGAGGAACTTCTCCCGCCGCAATGCGAGAGCCCCAATCGGCGAGGACCTTCTCTACGGTAGCTTTGCCGAGAAAATTGAGTTCTTGATGCATCGCCTTAGCGCGAGAGAAGACAGCGTCCCATTGATCCACAGTCGAATAGCGGCGCGTGGCGGCCATACCGAGTTCATGGCAGTGATTGCAGCCGTTCCTCTGGTCCCCAAGCCATTCTTCCGTGGTCTTGTACCTGGCGGGGAGATCGCTGCCCGAAGGAGGCTGAATCAGCGACGTCCAATAGCTGGCAGGATAGATCTTCGCCGCTTCTTGCGGAGTTGCGGCGTTGGCAACCTTAAGCGTTACTTTGCCGCCGCGCTCCGCTTTGACGCGGTCCGAGTCCTTCAGCCCGTAACCTCGAACCCACAGCTCGTAGGCTCCTTCCGGCAGGTCAGGAACCAGGAATCGCCCCTGATCGTCCGTGACTACAATCTTGCGGAACGGCACCGACAATTTCGTCTCGGCGATTACCCAGACGCCAGCCTCGGGCTTTCCGCCTGTGCTGTTCAGCACGACGCCGCCAATGCTGCTCTTATCGACTGTTACTCCTGCTGCGCCCTGCGGGCCGCCCGCAGCGGGCCGCGAAATCAAGCAAATCGACGCCAGCAGGGTCCAAATCATCGCGCGTGTAATTCCTCGCATCTTCATCCTCCTGTTGCAATCCACTTCAGAATGTTCTTTTTTTGGGTCAGCCCGATATAGCTGTACCGGGGTTTATATAACGAACTAGACGAAACTGCCAATAATTTAGTTTCATGGATTATTGGAAAAGTGAGGCGGGGTTTAGTGGCGCGGTCCGCCTCGGCGGACCGCGCCACGTTGTGCCCCAGGAGGCTAGGGATGCGGCGGAAACGGGGCGCGTGAAGCAGGGATTAGGCAACCCCCTCCACGATCCGAATGTCGCGCTCAGCGGCGCCTTCCATCACCTTGCACGCGGCCTGGTAGGCTGGGCTCTCAAATGTCTTGGTGGCCTGCTCCACGCTATCGAACTCGATGACCACGGTGCGCAAATTCTTTCCTGCTTCGTATGTTTTCGAGGGGTTGCCGCGGCCAAGAAAGCGCCCGCCGCCGCCCTGAATCGCAGGGCCCGCGAGTTTCGCGTATTCCGCGATTTTGTCGGGGTTGGAAATCGATCGGTAAAAACAAATCCAATATCCTTTTGCCATGGGACGCTCCTATTGGGAAAAGTTCATCGCATTGCCGCAAATCCGTGAAGGGCAGCGCGACGCATAACTTGCTGCATTATCCGGCTTTGAATCTTCCAGTGCGAAAGTTTATCTTGTCTTTTCTAGTGTCGCAAGGAGGCCAGCCAGCTCAATCGGGCATATACATATTGCGGAAAAAGCACCGGAACTTTTTGTCATTCTGAGCGAAGCGAAGAATCTCTCATTCTTTTCATGCGTCTAAAGCTAGGAGAGATTCTTCGCTTCGCTCAGAATGACAAAATTATCTATGATTTCCACATCTTGTTATGACGGCCATCGATCGGAAACTCTACCGCCTCAGCGAAACGCCCAAATAGATTTGGCTGGCCACCGGCTGATCGGCGTTGAACGCGGGAATAAACTTCCAATCGGAAGTTGACTTCAAAAGCAGATCATCAACCTTTTCCGTATTTCCCACCACTTCGACGGAGCGAACTTTGCCCGCGGAATCGATCACCAGTTTCAAGGTCGACTCCTTCTGGGCAAGCTCCTGTTCGGCGGGAGTCATGGGAGGTATCCGCTCCATCAGAATGGCTTTGGGCGGAGTGATCGGCGTTGGAGGCTTCACGCCTTTGGGTGCCAATTCCGGCGTCCCGGTCACTACGATTGTCCCGTCGAAGATCTTTGCGAGGCCAGCGTGCCCGGCTCGCGTGGCGGTCAACACTCCGTCGATCTGAGAGCGAATTCCATGAGCGCGCGCATTCAGGATCGCGGCACGCATCCGATCTATGTCAGCGGCGGGCCACATATCGGAGAGGGAAGTCCAGGCGGCCTGTTCGCGGTTGCTGTAGAGGTAGCACCAAGCGATTTCCAGGATTTTCATTTTGGCGCTTCGCAGGCGGCTAAGGCGGACAGGGGGAATGGAACCGGGCGCCAGCTTGCCGTCGCTCGATTTGAAATCGGCAAGATCCTGGGGATCGAGCTTTGCCCGCTCGACAGCGATTTTCTGGTCAAAATAGGGGCGAAACTCGGCGCCTACGTCCTGCAATTTTCCGCGCGTGAAGCGCAGAACGATGGGCGGCGCAAAATCCAGATCGCCCAAGCGAAGATTCTCGAAGCCCGCCACGGAAGCTGCATCGTCCGTCCAGATTTCCACCCGGCCATCCAGATCGGTGTCCGCGGCGCTGAAGAATTCTCCACCGGTAATGCGGCGCAGCAACACGGGCGGCGTTTTCAGGGAATAAATCTCGTAGGACATGCAGCAGTCGGTCTTCAATTTCTTCACTTGAACCGCGACAACCGGGACGCCCAGGCCCATGTCTACGCCGAAGGCATCCAGATCCACTTCCGAATTCGCGGACGTGAGCACCAAGGTTTGATCCGCCCAGCTCAGCGATGCGTCGCACACGCGCGCCGCCAGATCGCCGTTTCTGCCCGCTGCGACGCGCACTTTTACGCCGGTGAGGAATTCCGCCTGGAATTCGCCCACGCCTTCGCGGCAAAGCACATCATGAGATTGAGCATGGCAGGCGGTCGTTGCCACGATGGAAAGAAAAAACAAGGCCAGCGCCCTTGTAGCGCACCGAAACAAAGTCAGCGCAGCGCGCGCCGGATCATGCCGCGGACTGCATGAATTGTGCGACGTCTCGCTCCGTGCAAGCGTTTGGCAAATCTTCGCCATGGGTTGGTCTGAATTCGCTGCACCTAAATGTGCAGCAATTTAACCAGTGTTCCCCCGAGAATGGCTTCCTTTTGCGCGTCGTTGAGAGACGGCGCGTTCAGGACCAGGTCCACGTTGGAGTGCCAGTTGAACGGCATATCCGTTCCAAAGACGACCTGCCCCGGTCCGACCTCGGCCACGAGGTGGCGCAAACCTTCCTCGGAAATAATGATGGTGTCCACCAGTACATTGCTCTTCAAGTATTCGCTGGGATGCTTTTTGTTCAGGCAATCGGCGTTGGGCCGCACCTCGCAGGCAATTTCCGTCCGGCCGAGATACGACGGCAGGTAGCCGCCCGCGTGTGCCGCGCAGATTTTCAAATTGGGGAAGCGGTCGAAGGTTCCGTTGACAATCATGCGCGTCAGAAAAATAGTGGTTTCCAGGGGATTCCCGATGATATTGCTCAGGTCGCCCCTTCCTTTCCAACCATCCTTCACAATTACATTTTCCGCGCCTTGTGGGTGCATGAAAACCATCACGCCAAGCTCCTGCGCCTTGGCCCAGAAGGGATCGTACTTGGGCAACGAAATGTCTTCGCCGTTTGCGTGACCGCCGACAGCCGCGCCGCGCGCGCCCAGCTTTTTCACCGCGTATTCGAGCTGTTCGGCCGCCAGATCGGGAAATTGCAGAGCCACTGAAGATGTTGCAACGTAACGGTCCGAATGAGTGTTGACCCACTCGGCCAGCTTTTCATCCTGCAGTTTGACGATCTTGGCAGCCAGGTCGCGGTCCGTCGCGCCGTAGAACCAGAACCCGTTGATGCTTAGCACTTGCACGTCGATTCCCAATTCGTCGATGGCGCGAATGCGGTCCGGCCCCATGACGTTCGGTCCGCGCGCCCGGCCTCCGGCGCTCGATGCCAGCGGCGTGTCCTTCACCACGTCCCACACTTCCGGAATCACGCAGTGGGCGTGCACGTCCACCACTTTCACGCGCTTGCCGCCGATGAACACTTCGCGGCGCTTCACGGGCGCAGCCGGCGCTGCCGCGCCGCCCTGCAGCGCGGAAGCCGCAAACGCATTTCCCGTGAGCAGCATTCCCGTCGTGGCGCCCGCCACGGTCTTCAGAAAATCCCTGCGATTGCGCATGTTGTGTGCTCCATTCCGTTTCCCCGGGATTTGTGCGCAGTATCGCAACTCCGCGAACGGGGATCATCGAACATCGAATTCTTGGTCCAATTCTCTCATGGATTGAATTGCCGTAAGTAAACCCTTTGCTTTGGCGGAAGTCAAGAAGGCGAGTCAACGGCAATAGGCTAGCGCCGGAGAAATAGCAGGGCTTCAGGTAAGTTGGCCGAGTTGCGACGTTATCGAGACTATCGGCCCGCGGAGACGCGCGCGAACGCTTGAGCCAGCATCAGCCCCATAACGAGAGCTCCGATCCCAACGACGGCGACATCGCGCGTTTTTCGGAGATTGAAATCTCCCACGCGGCATACCAGCAGATAGCCGGCCAGCAAATTAAAAAGGCCCCACAGCACGTTCACCCACGCAGGAGAAAGTCCTTGGCCGGGGGGCGACGCGAAGGGGCTTGGAAACGAACGGCCCGACACCCCGTTTGTGAAGTGCGGAACGGAATTCACCAGGAAAGCGCCACCGAAGAAGTAAGCGATGTAGTGGTACCACTTCATGGATTTCTCCTTGGCAACTGGGCTAGGAAAACAACACCGGAGTGACTGGCGAGATCATAGCATTAACGGGCTGGCGGAGTTGGCAACAATGTTTTTCGTTACAGAGTCACGTAGTCGCTCGGTATCCCCAAGGAAAAATCGCCACGCAACGAGTGCAGTTCCGGTCAGGACTTGGGGCCCGGACTTTCTACTTCATCTCAACATGCTAGAATTGTCCGAGGCTGCACGACAGGATGGAAAAAATTAAAAATAAACCGAGCATCATGGCGATTGCCGCGGTAACCATCGATGGCAAAATCGCCAGGCACCCCAGGCACTTTCCCGATTGGACGAGTCCCGAGGATAAGACATTCTTCCATTCGCTTATGGATAAGAGCGACGTGGTGGTGGTCGGCCGCGATACGTTTAAGACGGCCGAGGCGCCGCTATCGAAAAGGAACTGCATCGTTTTTACGCGCAGCGTGCAGGACACGGAGCAGCGAGGCGCCAATCTCGTATTATATAACTCAACAGGATCGTCGCCCATCGAATCGATCCTTGAATCTTACCGGGTCGTTGCCGTGCTGGGCGGCAGGCAGGTGTACAGCTACTTCCTCGAGCGTGATCTGATCGATGATTTCTATCTCACGATTGAACCGATTGTCTTCGGCGGCGGATTGAATCTTTTTCAGCATGAGAGTGAATCGGCAACACGGCTCAAACTCGCCTCTGTCCGCCAATTGAATGAGCAAGGAACCGTATTACTGCATTATCAGAAACCGCCAGCGCTCCCCAATCTAAAATGATGCACTGGTTTGTGCAGGCTCCACAGCTTGCTGAACACGCAGGTAATTTTGTCATTCCGAGCGAAGCGAGGAATCTGCTTTTCTTCTCGGCTTCCAAGAAACAGCAGATTCCTCGGGCAAACCCAGCCCTTCGGAATGACAAGAGTTTTGGTGTTTTTCCGCGGCTTGTCCAAGCTGCGGAGCCGCTGCCCCGGCTGTGCTATATTCATTCGTCCCTTTGCGTTAGAGAATATGGGCAAACTGCGCATCTCCATTGTGGAATTCCTGAATACCGCGCCGCTGGTGTGGGGCTTCACGGACGGGCCTCTGGCGGGCAAATATGACCTTTCCTTTGCCGTGCCTTCGCAGTGCGCGGAGGATTTGCGAGCCGGGCGCGCCGATGTGGGCATCATTCCGTCCATCGAGTACCAGCGCATGGACGATGTAGTGGCCCTGCCGGGAATGGCCATTGCTTCCAAGCACGAAGTCCGCAGCCTCCTTGTTGTTTCCAAAGTGCCGATCGAGATGGCGAAGAGTTTTGCGCTGGATACCAATTCGCGCAGCACGGTGGGCCTTGTGCGGATTCTCAGCCGGCGGCACTGGAACATCGATCCCGAATTCATCGACATGCCGCCCGATGCGGATCAAATGCTGGCGCGCGCCGACGCGGCGCTGGTGATCGGTGACCCGGCGCTGCGCCTTAGGCTTCGAGTTGATGCGCTGCAGGCGAAAAGCTCAACGGGGCAAGAGTGTTGCTGCTGCGAGGGCGAGGATGCCCAGCCCATCAAAGGCGTTGAAACATTGTTTGTGTACGACATGGCGCAGCAGTGGCGGGAAATGACCGGCCTTCCCGCCGTGCTGGCGATTTGGGTGGCGCGCCGCGGCGTGCTCACGCCGGAAATGTTTGCCGATTTTCAGGCCTCGCGCGACTATGGCCTTTCGCACATCGGCGATATCGCCGAGGGCGCTGCGCTGAAGCTGGAGCTTCCGCCGCGCGAACTGGAACGCTACCTGACCGAGAACATTAATTTTTCGCTCGACGAGGAGAATCTGGCGGGCCTCAAGCGGTATTATGAGGAGTGCGCGCGCGCCGGCCTCATTCCGCGAGCGCGCGAGTTGGAATTTGTAAACGGCGCGAGCGCCGCGCGGTAGGCATGTAGCGCCCAGCTTCAGGTGGGCATGTGCGCGGATCCAGTGTGCCCACCTGAAGCTGGGCGCTACAAGAGGAACCGCAGACTAAGAAGGAAACTTATCCATGGGACTCTCACAACAAGAAGCGCTGGACCTGTTTCGCTCCGATGACCTCGTGGGCATCGGCATGGCGGCGATGGAAGTGCGCCGCAAGAAGACCGACCCGCGCATCGTGACCTATCAGATCGACCGCAACATCAACTACACCAATTTTTGCACGGAATACTGCTCCTTCTGCGCGTTCTACCGCCCGCTGGGATCGAAGGAAGGCTACCTGCTCTCGTTCGAGTCGATCTATGAAAAGATCGAGGAAATGATCGAGCTGGGCGGCACGGGCATTCTGTTGCAGGGCGGATTGCATCCGGACTTGCGCGTCGAGTATTACGAAAATTTGCTGCGCTCGCTCAAGCAGCGCTTTCCGCAAATTCATCTGCACTGTTTTTCCGCGCCGGAAATCGGCTGCATTGCGGAAGTGTCCGGTCTGACCGTGCGCGAAACGATTTCGCGGCTGATGGCCGCGGGGCTCGATTCGATTCCCGGCGGCGGCGCGGAAATTCTGGACGACGAAATTCGCGCGCGCATTTCCCGGCTCAAGTGCACTTCCGACGAATGGGAAGACATGCACCGCGTGGCGCACTCGCTGGGGATGCGAACTACAGCCACCATGATGTTCGGTTGCGGCGAGGAATACCGCCACCGCGTCAATCACCTCGAGCGCCTGCGCCGCATTCAGGAGGACACAGGCGGCTTCACCGCGTTTATCCCCTGGATGTTCGCGCCGGACAACACGCCGCTTGGAAAAAAAGTTCCCGAAGCCACCGCCGTCGATTACCTGAAGACGCTGGCCATCAGCCGCCTGTATCTGGACAACATCGATCACATTCAATCCAGCTGGCTCACGCCTGGAATTAAGGTTTGCCAGGTGGGCTTGCAATTTGGCGCGGACGACGTGGGCAGCATTTTGATCGAGGAAAACGTGGTCTTCGCGGCAGGCGTGCGCAACCGCACTAACGAAGGCGAACTTCGCCGCATTATCGAGGACGCGGGCTATAGGCCCGCCCAGCGCGATACGCTGTATCGGTCCTATTCATTGAAATAGTCCCGCGAGTATGCGGAAAACGCACTCCAATTTTGTCATTCCGAGCGAAGCGAGGAATCTCTCCTCGGTTTGAGCCAAAGAAAAGAAAGAGAGATTCCTCGCTTCGCTCGGAATGACAAAATAATTCACTTTCAAATGTCTTCAGGAGTTATTTTTGGCGCGAGATTTCCAGCGTCCTACGCCGGGTTATGGGTGCGCTTGAACACTAGAATTTTCGTGGTCAAAATCTGCACTGGGTCGCCGTCTTGGTTGACGGTTACGCAGCGCATTGTAACGACACCCTGATTCGGTTTGGAACGGGAAGGCCTAATTTCAAGAACCTCGCTATCGACCCGAAGTGTATCGCCGGGCCGTGTTGGCCTGGGCCATTCGGCCTGGGCGTTCAGGCCGATCAATCCACTGGCGAAAGGCAATCCTCCCGTTACCATGAGACGCATCGTCGCGGCGGCCGTATGCCAGCCGCTGGCGGCAAGTCCGCGAAACACGCTGTGCCGCGCGGCTGCATCGTCAAGATGAAAGGGCTGCGGATCGAATTCCTCGGCGAACGCTTTGATTCGTTTCTCATCCATGCGGTATGTGCCGGAGGTGAATCGCTGGCCTACGCGCAAGTCTTCCAGATATAGCCCATTACTGGCCGGCGCGGCGATTTTCGCGCGCGCGGGCGGCGGATCTTTTGCCGCCGGCGCGCTCCCGTATGCGGGCTTCACGCCGCTGGTGTTGTCCAGCGCGGCGTTGGCCAAATCGTCGGCGTCGCGGTTTTGCTCGCGCGGCACATATTGGATCGTGAAGGACTCCAGGCTCGCGGCTTGCTTTTTGGCGCGCTCGTGCAGCGGGCGCAAATCCGGATGCTTTACTTTGTAAATGCCTTTGATCTGATTGACGATCAGTTGAGAATCGCTGAACACGCGCAGCCGGCGGATGCCGCTGGCCGCCGCGTAATCGAGCGCCGCGATCAGCGCGTAATATTCGGCGACGTTGTTGGTGGTGCGGCCAATATACTTTCCCAGGGATTCGTGCGTCTTGCCGTCGGGACGCCGCACCACCACTCCGTAGGCCGCGGGGCCTGGATTTCCGCGCGCCGCGCCGTCGATATTCGCGGTGTATGCGCCTTCCCGATGCGCCGAGTGAGTTTCAGGCTCCTCGAACAAATGTCCGGATGATTTGTGCGTGGGTTTGATCATCGAATCGGTACGCCACGATTAATTTTCATGAGCAGGCGTGGTGGGCGGTTCTCCGGCGGAGGCTGTGGCGGATGCAGAAGTAGCGGAGAGGCCGGGCGCAGCTCCGTAGTACAAGATCCGCGTGCATGTCTCGCAGTGAAAAAATCCTTCATTGTTTTCGCGCTGCAATTGCTGAATCACGTGCGGGCGAATGTGAACGCCGCACTGGCCGCAACCTTCGCCGCGAATTTCGGCCAGCGCGATGCCGCCGTGGCGCTTGGCGATGCGCTCGTAGTGGTCCACCAAATCTTCCGGGATAGCTTTTATCGTCGCGGCGCGCAAGGCTTCGGCAGCGGTCAATTCTTTTTGCGCGGCATTGTACTCGGCCTGAATCGTCTGGCGTTCCTTGGCCGCAAGCGCTTCAACTTCCTTCACCTTTGCTTCGGCCGCTTTCACTTGCCGGTCGTACTCCTCGCCTGAAACCATGCGTTCCAGCAAACGGTCTTCGGCCTTGGCAATTTCGTCTTCGGCATTCTGGATTTCGTGCAGCAGGGCTTTGTAGGCTTCGTTGCTCTTGACCTCGCCGCTCTGGCTTCGGTATTTCTTGGCGCGTTCTTTCCACTGTTCGACGTCCATCTCGTACGTCTTGCGCTCTTTTTGTCCGGTAAGCAGCGCTTCCTTAGCCGCAGCGACTTGCTGCTTGGCGGCCGTAACGCGCCCTTCGACTTCCGCCAGGCGCTTGGGGAACTGCGCCAGGCGTTCGCGAATTCCAATCAGGCGGAAATCCACGGCCTGCAATTCAATAAGTGGTTTGAGGTGTGGATGCATTGACCGAGCATTTTAGCACACCTGCCGCGCCTGTCCCGGATTTGAAATTAATGCGGCCCCGCGGTTTTCCCTGGCGATTTTTCGCGGTAGACTCTTGAACCTGTTTCGTGCGGTCCCCCATGCGTAGCCCGCATGGAGGCCGCATGCGAAATTCTCAGGAGGACGTCAAATGCCGGATGTGCATATTTTGTGGCTCGCGGGGCGCACCGTCGATCAAAAGCGCAAAGTTGTGGAGGGCATCACCAAAGTGCTGGTGGATGAAGCGGGCGCCAAGCCGGAGTCAACTCACATTGTGTTTGTGGATATTCCACACACGGATTTCGCTTCGGGCGGAATGCTGGTCGCGGATAAGAATAAGAAATCGTAGGGGGGAGCAAGTGGCGCGGGCTTCAGCCTGCAGGGTTTGATTCTTGCAAGAACTAAACCCGCACAGGCTGAAGCCTATGCCACGAAAAGCTCCGAGAAAAACGCTTCAATCGAGCTGATGGACTTCCATGGTCTGATCGATCGTGAATGTTGGGAAGTGCGGAGGCGTAACGCCGGCGGGATTTTCCACGGGCGGCGGCGTGTAGGTGGCGGTTATCGTAAAACCAGTTGCCGAAGACTCAGCCGCGTACGTGTAACCGTCGCGGCTGGTTCGCGTGATGTTCATCGTGCCAGAAGATGAAAGCGTGGCAAGATCGGTGTAAGAACCGTTCTGCGTGAAATACAATCGCTCGGCCTGCGCGAGGGACACTAAGTCGTTCTTCACGCCTACCAGGCTAATCGTTTGCGTCACCACCTGGCCCTTTTCGGGCGCGGCTTGTTTCAAGGTGTACATGTAGATGCCGAGGCCGAGCGCGGCGGTGACCAGAAGGCCAAGAAGTCCCTTCATCGCTGTTTTCCCTCAATACAAATTATACGCCGGTGGCGATTTCCTGTGCCGGAGGGCTCACCGGGTGTGCAATTTCGAGCAACCCCCTGTCCCTCTTGTGATTTGATCCGGTAATCGACTATAGTGCCGGTACCCGGCACGGTAATTATCAGCCGGATTCTAGGATTTGATTTGGGGTGAACGCCATGAAGATTCTTTTGCTGGCCCCATTAAGTGAACGATTTGGAATTCCAGCTTGCCGTTCTGCGATTTTCCGCCGCATCAACTTTGCCGCCATACTTTTTCTAGCCGCAATCCTTGCGTCGGAAACTGCCCCCGGCTCCCGCGCATTTGCAGCGACTCCGCCGGGCGTCCCGGCTGCTTCCGCCGTCAGCATTGTCGGAAAGGACGCGCAGTTGAATGGCGTGCCGATGCCGGCGGGCGCGACACTTTTTCCGGGTGACGTTATCCGGCTGGGCGAGGCCTCCACGGCAGCGCTGCGATTTGGAAATAGTTTGCTGCTCGCGGCTCCGCTCACCGAGTTGGTGGTCGAATCCGAAGGCGTAAGCTTGCGGAATGGACGCCTTCAGGTGCGCGCAGGTGGCGTGGAATCCTTCGCAGTCTCTGCTCCCTTTTTCCATGTGAGTGTTGCCGCGTTCGGAGGAATACCAAGCTCGGCGGAAATTCGCCTGGGCGGCACGCGCGCGCAAGTTTCCGCCGTCGCAGGCGCCGCGGACCTGACGGCCACGGGCATTGTAGAGCCCTACACGCTACACGCCGGGGAAACGGCTACTCTGGATGCCACCGGTGAAGCTGCCACCCCCGATCAAGGCGCTGCCAGCCCGGCAGCGGGCCAGGTATCTCGTCTTCTCCCACAAGTGCAGATTGACCGCGAATCGCAGCACATCGTGGCCGCGGTTTCCGATCGCCTCTACTGGAATGACGATCTGCGCAGCGGCCCTACCGGACGCGCGCACGTCACGCTGAAGGATGGTTCGCAACTGAATCTGGGTTCGGATTCCTCCCTGCGCATCATCCAGCACGACGCACAGGCGCAGCAAACGCAGCTGGACCTGCTGGTCGGCCGCTTAAGGGGGAAAATTACAAAAGTGACGCGCCTGGGAGCGAAGTTCGAAATCCACACTCCCATGGGGGTTGCGGGCCTGATCGGTACGGACTTGTCCCTTTGGGTCACGGATGATTTCGTGGAGTTGATGGTGTTCGAGGGCACGGTGCGCTTTACCACCTTGGACGGCAAATCCATCATAGTGACTGCCGGGAATAAGGTTCGCATTTCGAAGGCGGGAGTGTTCGAAGGACCGCTTCCCACAACTTCCCAGGAAGTACAGACCACCCAGAGCCTCACTGACATTGCAGGATCCGCGAGGCAGGGTGCAGCGGTCGCCGCGACACGCCCGACCCTGCCCACTGCAATCATTTTGGCAGGCACTGCAGCCGGTGTAGGTATAGGGGTTTGGCAAGCCACTCGTTCCACAGTGAGTACCTCTATCCCGTAAAGCGCCGTTCGCACGCGTTTGAAAAATTGACCGCGCCCACGCCGCCCTCGCTGCTTGACCTGTCTTTACATTGGCTGTTACCGTCGTTCTGACCCTTCATGACGGAGCGCATCCCGCAGGGACGCATACCGGAACTCGACGGCCTTCGCGGGACGGCCATCCTGCTTGTTCTGGTCGGGCACTACTTCGCCGCTCCGGGCAAGGGCGCGGTGCGTTTTCTCAGCGGCTATTGGGTCCGCCTGGGCTGGACGGGGGTGGACCTGTTTTTCGTTCTGTCCGGATTTTTGATTGGCGGGATTCTGCTGGCGGTTCGCGACTCGCCCAATTATTTCAAAACATTTTATGCGCGCAGATTTTTCCGCATCATTCCCATTTATTACGCTTGGATTGCCATCTACGCCGTTCTATTCCTCATCGCAAGAGCGTTTCTAACCGCGCGAGTGGGGTCCGTCCAGAAGATCGACATTTCCATTCTTGCGCATTTTCTTTTTCTGCAGAATTTTCATGACTTTCTCAAAAGCACTGTTTCTTTCTGGTGGTTTTCCTTGACGTGGTCGCTGGCCGTGGAAGAGCAATTTTATCTTGTAGCGCCGGTCCTGGTGCGCTACCTGCCGAAGCGCGTTCTCGCGCTGGTGCTCATAGCGGTCATGTTCGGCGCGCCGATTTTGCGATTCGTGGTCCGCAATGGTTTTTCGGATGGGCCGTGGCTTGCCTATCGGCTGATGCCTTGCCGCGCGGATTCGCTCGCCGCGGGCGTCCTCGCGGCTTTGCTTTGGAACAATCCCAAAGCGCGGGCGTGGATCGAAGCGCACGCGTTGCTTTTATATGGCCTGTTCGCCATTCTGTTCGCGGGAGTGGCCTACATTTGGAGGTATCACTCCGACCCGTTGCTTCCATTGACGCAAACTGCCGGGTACACCTGGCTGGCGCTGTTTTTTGCGGTGCTGCTGCTTCTGGTTGTTTCGCGGCGCGCATCGCTTCTGGCTGCCCTGATGAGGCTTGGATTTCTGCGCGAGATTGGCGGCGTTTCGTACTGCATTTACATCATCCACACGGCGGTATTCCTGTTCTGTCACCAGCTTCTGCTGCATGCGCTTCCGGCCGCCACCGATGTGAAGGCCGCGGGAGTCACGCTGCTTGCCGCTTTGGCGACCTATGGCATCGCGAAATTGTCCTGGAAATATCTTGAGCAGCCTCTGGTTCGGCGCGGCCACGCCTTCCAATATTGATTTATCGGGCCGCTAATTTCCGTGCTGGGCCGAAATCCAGCTGCGGCATTGCAACCGTGTGCACAACATTTTGCAGGTAAGGGTGGAACTGCGGGTCCGTTCACGGTAAAGTAACGCGGAATGTGCGGAATCTGTGGTGTCATTGGAATTCAGCGCTCCGATCTGGCCGAGGAAATCACTCGCCGGATGATGGGAGCGCTAATACATCGCGGTCCGGATGAGGATGGGCTGCTGGTGGCTCCGTCGGCGTCTCTCGGGATGCGCCGCCTCAGCATCATTGACCTGCCCGGCGGGCACCAGCCTGTATTCAACGAAACCGGCAATGTCGCCGTTGTCTACAACGGTGAAATTTACAACTTCCCTCAATTGCGAAAGACGCTGGAAGGGCGCGGCCATACGTTCCGGACTCATTCGGATACGGAGGTCATCGTCCACGCCTACGAAGAGTGGGGCGAACAGTGTTTGCGCGAATTCCGCGGGATGTTTGCCATTGCCATCTGGGATGCGCGCACCTCTGGCACTTCTGGAGAAGAGGCGCGGCATGCGCGGATTTTTCTTGCGCGTGACCGGCTGGGAATCAAGCCCCTGTATTACGCGGTTGCGGATGGCGCATTTCTGTTTTCCTCTGAAGTGCGTTCGCTTCTGGCCAGCGGCAAGCTCCAGCCGCGAGTGTCGCCGAATTCTCTGGAAGCGTTTCTCACTTTTGGCTCGGTCATCGAGCCATGCACTTTGGTGGAAGGAATCTTCTCGATTCCTCCAGGCCATTGCATTTCCTTTTTCGCGGATGCTCCGCCGGCGAAGCCATCGCCCAAGCCGTATTGGGTGTATTCCGACGCCGTCTTGCAACAAGAAGGGCCCACACCGAAAAATTTTCGGGAAGCCGTAAAGGCGCTTCGCCCTCTGCTTGAGGAAACAGTTCGCGACCACATGATTGCCGACGTTCCCCTGGGAGTATTTCTTTCCAGCGGATTGGACTCCACGAGCCTGGTGGCCCTTGCCAGCCGCTTTCAGAGCGACCTACACACATTCACGGTGGTATTTCCCGAGCAACGCTTCAGCGAAGCCGCCATTTCGCGCGAAACGGCAAAACGATTCAAGACGCGGCATCAGGAAATGCTTCTCACCCCGGACATCTTGCTGGCCCAAATGGAAGATGCAGTCAAGTCCCTGGACCAGCCCACGATGGACGGGCTGAATTCCTACTTTGTCTCACGCGCCGCGCGCCAGGGCGGCTTGAAGGTGGCTCTTTCGGGTCTTGGCAGCGATGAGATCTTTGGAGGGTACTCCACGTTTGAGTTGACTCCGCGTGCTGCGTTTGTGGCAGGGCTCGGCAAATGGATTCCAGGCCCCTTCCGAAGGATGACTGCCGGGGCGGCCGTGAGGATTGCGTCCGGCGACGCAGTTCGCAAGGCTGCCGCGGCCTGGCGTTCCCCACAGGATTTTCCTCATGCCTATTATTTCACGCGGCTGCTGTTCACTCCATCGCGCGTGCGGCGCCTGCTGGCTCCCTATTTTGAGTCCGATGAGTACTCTGCCGATCGGGAACGTCCGTGGCGCGCGCGCATGCGGGAGACCGCGCGGCAGGCCGGGAAGCTCGATTCCTTCACCTCCGTCTCCTGTTTCGAGCTGCAGTCGTACATGGTGAATACGCTTCTGCGCGACACCGATTCCGCCAGCATGGCCAATTCACTCGAGGTGCGCGTGCCGTTCCTCGATCATCGCCTGGTGGAATTTGTCGGCAGGCTGCCCAAGAACGCGAAGTATGTAAAAGCTGTTCCCAAAGCCTTGCTGGTCGAGGCGCTTTCCGATGTGCTGCCGGACGAAGTGGTTGGGCAATCCAAGCGAACATTCACTTTGCCGTGGGACGTCTGGCTGAGAGGAACGCTTGGCGTGCGCTTGTCGCAGGATCTGGCCAATCTCACTCCTGAACTGAGAAAGTACTTGAATCCTCGGGCCGTGCGGGGCGCGTGGCAAAATTTTGTGATCGGACAGACCAATTGGTCCCGTCCCTGGAGCTTGTATATTCTTAATGAATGGATCCGTCATCATGTGACCGATGCGGCCGGCAATCCAGCCTCGACTGCAGGGGCGGTTCGCACCGCTGCGGCTTCCGCGACTGCCTCGAACCAGCGGTCTTAAAGGGTCTTAAAGGAAGGTTGAACCACTCCGGATGTACATCCTTGGAATTAACGCGTACCACGGCAATGCCTCCGCGGCAATCATTGCGGATGGACGCCTGATCGCCGCCGTCGAGGAAGAGCGCTTCAACCGTGTGAAATACGCCGCAGGGTTTCCTGCGGCGGCAATTCGCTACTGCCTGGACACTGCGGGCATCACGCTGCGCGAAGTGGATCATATTTCGATCCCGCGAAATCCCTGGGCGCGCCTGGGGACGAAACTCCTGTACGCGCTGAGAATGCCGAGTTTTGCCCGCGAGAGAGCCAAGGTGATGACCCAGTTCGTGGGGATCCCCGAAGCGCTTGCGAAAGCGTTCGACGTCTCGCCGGATTCCATTCGAGCCAAGTTTCACCGCGTGGAGCATCATCAGGCTCATTTGGCCAGCACCTTTTTCGTTTCTCCGTTCGATCAGGCCGCGCTGCTTTCCGCCGATGGGCTTGGCGATTTCGCCAGCACCATGTGGGGAAGCGGAAGCGGGAATCATATGCAGATTGACGGGTCCATCGCGTTTCCCCATTCGCTCGGCCTGTATTACACGGCCATGTCTCAATACCTGGGATTCCGCAAATTCGGCGACGAATACAAAGTCATGGGCCTGGCTGCGTACGGCGAGCCTGCCTACATGGACGAGTTCCGCCGCATCGTCCAAAGCACGAGGGGCGTCGGCTTCCGCCTGGGCCTGAAGTATTTCAAGCACCACCGCACCGGCCCTGAAATGACCTGGCGCGATGCGGATAAAACGCCCGAACTGGGCGCCATGTACTCGGACTATGTGGCCAAGCGGTTGGGCCCTGCGCGCGATCCCGCGGCTCCCGTCGAGAAAAAGCACCGCGACGGCGCGGCCAGCCTGCAAGCGAGGCTGGAAGAAGTCTTGTTCGAAATGCTTCGCGGGCTGCATGCCCGTACAAAGCAAAAGGCAATTTGCCTGGCGGGCGGCGTGGCGTTCAACTGCGTTGCAAATGGAAAAATTACGGAGAACACGCCGTTCGAGAAAATCTTCGTGCAGCCCGCGGCGGGAGATGCGGGGCTGGCCATTGGCGCGGCGTATTTTGTGCATCATCAGATTCTTGGCCTGCCGCGTGCGTTTGTGATGGAGCATGCCTATTGGGGGCCGGGCTATTCGCACGAGAAGATTGGCGCGGCGATCAAAGCCAGCCGACTGCAAGGCGAAGGACTGGAGATTTTGGAGCTTCACGAAAAAGCGGTGGCGGTGGAAGCGGCCAAGGAAGTTGCGGACGGAAAAATTCTTGGCTGGTTTCAGGGCCGGGCCGAGTGGGGGCCGCGCGCGCTGGGCAATCGCAGCATCGTGGCCGATCCGCGCAGGGCGGACATGAAAGAAATTTTGAACGCCAGAATTAAGCACCGGGAAATGTTCCGGCCGTTTGCCCCGTCGATTCTCGCGGAATCCACGGGAGAATATTTCGAGAAGTCCGACCCCTGTCCCTTCATGACGCAGGCTTATTCGGTTCGGCCCGAGAAGCGTGACGTGATCCCCGCGCCCACGCACGTGGACGGCACGGGCCGCCTTCAAACCGTCACCTATTCGGAAAACCCCCGCTATTGGCGGCTGATCCGCGAGTTTGCAAATCTTACCGGCGTGCCCGTGGTGTTGAATACTTCGTTCAACGACAATGAGCCGATCGTTTGCCGGCCCGAGGAAGCCATCGATTGTTTTCTGCGCACCAAGATGGACGTGCTTGTCCTGGGAGATTTTCTTATTCGCAAGCCCAAACCTCCCGAAGCGCCGCGCTGGACCGGCGAATAGCGATCATGCGCGGACATGAAATTGCCAATGCGTCGATTTCTTCTTCCCGGATAAGCCATTGCACATTCTTCTGCTGAACGAATATTTTCCGCCGGACACCAGCGCCACGGCCAAATGCGCCGCGCAGGTGGTGGAAGCCCTCGCTGTGGATCACCGGGTAACCGTGCTTGCCGGCCGGCCGAGCTACGATCCAACCGAGAATCATTCACCTTACTTGTTGCGGCGCGAAGTTCGCGGCAATCTGGCCGTCGAGCGCGTGGGATCCACCGCTTATCCGCGTTTTCAGATGCGACGGCGCGTCTCGAATTATTTGACCTATCTTTCGCTGGCCATTCCCAGGGCTCTCTCCATTCCCTCGGACATTGTGCTGGCCATGACCGATCCGCCCATCGAGGGCATCGCAGGCGCTCTCGTTGCGCGCTTGTCAGGCCGCCCGTTTGTGTACAACATTCGAGACATGTATCCGGACATGGCCGTGGGCGGCTCGATCGTGCGTCCCGGAAGTTTCACGGCGCGATGGGAGACCATGCACCGCTGGGCGTTGCGCAAGGCGGCGCGCGTCATTGTTTTGGGAGAGGACATGCGCGACCGCATCGTTGCAAAGGGCATTGACCCGGCCCGCGTTGTAGTGTCGCGCGATGGAATCGCGATTCCCGAAACCGTGCCTTCGCCGGACAATTCCGTGGCGCGCGAAATTCGCGGCGATTTCCGCTTCGCGCTGGTGCATGCAGGAAATCTGGGTTTCTATGGGGCGTGGCAAACGCTGATTTCCGCGGTGCGAACGCTGCAGAACGAAGGCGTGGGCCTGGTCTTCATCGGCGAGGGCGCCATGAAGCCGCAGGTGCAGGCCATGGCCGAGGGATGCCGCGCCATTCGCTTTCTGCCGTTTCGTCCGGCAAGTGAAATTCCGCAAGTGCTTTCTTCCGGTGACATGCACGTGGTCACGGTTAAGAGAGGCCTCGAAGGCGTGGTGGTGCCGAGCAAGTTGTATCCCACGCTTGCGGCCGGCCGGCCGGTGCTGGGAGTTGCACCCGAGGAATGCGACGTGGTGCGCGCCATTCGCGCAAGCGGCTGCGGCATTGCCGCCGATCCGGACGACCCGGCCAGCGTTGTGCAAGCCATACGCGGCGTGTTGCACGACACGGAACAATTGCAGGCGATGGCGCGGCGGGCGCGGGAAATTTCTTTTTCCTATGATAGAGTGAAGCAGTTAAAAATATTCCGCGAGGCGCTTGAAGAAGTGGTTCGCTGAATTCAGTGCTTTCATGAATACGAGCCTGATTGCATTTGCCGTTGGTCTGATCGCCTCCATGGGGCTTACCGTTCCCGTGAGGCAGTTGGCGTTGCGCGTCGGCATGGTGGATCATCCCGGCCCGCGCAAGGTGCACGTGCAGCCCATGCCGCTGCTTGGCGGCTTGGCGATTTATCTGGGTGTGCTGGTGGCGCTCTTGGTGTCCCTGGGCGGCCCGGCGCTGACGCAGGTGATCGGCATTTACGCGGGCGCGACGCTCGTCGCCGTCGTCGGCATACTGGACGATCGCGGCCTGCTGCATCATCAAATCAAATTGTTCGGAGCCATGCCCGCTGCGGCCGTCATCCTGCTGCTTTCGGGCATCCGCGCTCAGGTTTTCTCCAACATTTGGCCGAGCGCGCCGGGCGTTTGGGCGGACACCGCGCTGACTTTGGTGTGGGTCGTGGGCATCACCGCATCCTTCAGCATCTTGGATCACATGGACGGGCTGTGCGCGGGCGTCGCCGCCATGGCGTCGCTGTTCTTCGCCATCTTCGCTTTGCAAAGCGGCCAGCTACTAGTCAGCACCATGGCCGCCGCCGTCCTGGGAGCAGCCGCGGGTTTCCTGCGTTGGAATTTCAAGCCCGCCAAAATTTTCATGGGCGATGGCGGCGCAATGTTCCTGGGTTTTCTGATGGCCACGCTTTCCCTCAAACTGCGCCCCGTGCTGGCCGCCGGCCACAACGCCGCGTGGCTCATCCCAATTCTAATTCTCGGCGCAACCATCTTCGACACCACGCTGATTTCCATTTCGCGCACGCGCCGCGGCTTCATCCCCTTCACCACACCGGGAAAAGATCACACCGCGCACCGCCTTGCGAATCTTTGCCAGAGCCAGCGCACCGCCGTCCTGCTGATGTACGCTCTCGGCGCATTTTTCGGCTTGCTGGCCTTGCTGATCAGCCGCCTGCCCGCCACACCGGCTTACGCGATTGCCGCGCTGGCCGCCGTGGCCGTGCTCGGGGCGGTCGCCCTGCTCGAACGCGCCCCCTATGAACGCCAAGCTCGCAAGGAAAAAGTTGTTGAGTAGCTCGGGTTCTCGGTCAAAAAAATTCTGACAAAATCCTATGCCGCCGCTCTCTCTACCCGAATTCGTTGAACGCTGGAAAGCAAGCACCCTCTCTGAGCGCGCCGCCTCGCAAAGCCACTTCATTGACCTCTGCGAAGTGCTAGGCCAACCACATCCGGCAGCGACTGACCAAACCGGCGACAGTTTCACGTTTGAGAAGCATATAACCACACTCGATGAAGGCAAGGGATTTGCCGATGTATGGAAGCGCGGTTGTTTTGCCTGGGAGTACAAGGGCAAGCACAAAAATCTGAAAGCGGCATTCACGCAGCTTGTGCAGTATCAGGGTGACTTAGAGAATCCGCCACTGTTGGTAACATGCGATCAAGACCGTTTCGAGGTCCACACAAATTTCACGGGCACCCGCCCGCTGGTCTACAGCTTTACGTTGGATAATCTGCTGACCGCCACGCCGACCGCAAATTGTGCGCTGCCGCCCTTGGAGGTTCTGCGGGCGGTATTCACCAATCCTGAATTGCTCCGCCCGGAGGCTGCCCAAGCGCGAGTCACAGAACATGCTGCGTCAGAGTTCGCTAAACTCGCAGTAGGTCTGGAGCAAAGGGGCATCGCACCGGAACGCGCGGCGCATTTCCTCATGCGCCTGCTTTTCTGTCTTTTTGCCGACAGCATCAACCTCCTGCCCGATCATCTCTTTCGCCAGATGATCGAACTCGATAAGTACAAGCCCGCCAACTTTACCCGCAAACTCCGGCAGCTTTTCGCCGCCATGTCTACCAGCGGCAGCACCTTTGGCTTCCACGATATTCACTACTTCAACGGAGGGCTGTTTGGAGATGATGAAGTCTTTGAACTTACTTCCGCTGACATGACTATATTGCGCGCGGCCGCTAGTCTTGATTGGGCGCAGGTCGAACCAGCAATCTTTGGCACACTCTTTGAACGCAGCTTAAATCCCAGCAAACGATCGCAGTTGGGAGCGCACTACACCAGCCGAGAAGACATTTTGCTGATAGTGGAGCCGGTGGTCATCGAGCCGCTACTACGTCGCTGGGCGGCGGTGAAGACCGAATGCACCGCGCTGGCAGAAGAAGCAGACAAAGAGAAGGCCGCGGAAGCCGCAGCAAAGAGGAAAGGATCAGCGTATCCAAAACTCAGGAGTAAGTTGCAGGAAACGATCTTCAATTGGGTTGAGAAACTTTCCTCTGTCCGTGTCCTAGATCCCGCTTGCGGCAGCGGAAACTTCCTCTATCTCGCCTTACGACGTTTACTAGATTTGTGGCATGAGACACGCATCTTCTCTGCGGAGCATAATCTTCCGACATTTCTTGAGAAACAAGTGAATCCTTCACAGCTTTATGGGCTTGAAACAAACATTTACGCGCAGGAACTAGCCTCAGTGGTGGTGTGGATTGGCTATCTGCAGTGGCTTAATCAGAATGGCATCGGATGGCCCACCGAGCCAATTCTGCGTAAACTCGATAACATCCAGCACCGCGACGCGATTCTGACGTTCGACGAAAAGGGTAACCCCATGGAGCCCGAATGGCCGCAAGTGGATTTCATTATAGGAAATCCGCCCTACGTGGGAGGAAATAGAATTCGACAGGAACTTGGGGATTCCTACGTCGATGATTTAATGAAGCTTTACTCAGGACGCCTCTCTGGATTCTCCGACCTTGTCTGCTACTGGTTCGAGAAAGCGCGTGAAATGCTTGAACAGGGCAAGGTGGAAAGGGTAGGCCTCTTGGCTACACAGGGAATCAGGGGCGGCGTCAACAGACGGGTCTTGGAAAAGATAAAGGAAACCGGCGACATCTTTATGGCTTGGAGTGACCACGATTGGCTGCTCGACGGAGCAACCGTTCATGTCTCGCTCGTTGGTTTCGACGACGGCTCAGAGATCCATCGGATGCTTGACGACAAACCGGTCACAAATATTAACGCTGACCTGACCGGGGACGTTGATACGACTGCTGCGCTACCGCTCAAAGAGAATCAAAAGCTTTGGGCATACGGCTCACAACAAAAAGGAGAGTTCGACGTCACGCCCACCGTGGCGGACCGACTTCTGAACGCACCAAATCCATTCGGCAAACTCTCGAAAAATGTCGTGAAGCGCAGCATAAACGGTAAACAGCTCTTGCAACACAACAAGGTCTCATGGGTTATCGACTTCGGCGAGGACATGCCGGAGACTGAGGCCGCCTTGTACGAAGCTCCCTTCGAGTATGTACGCGAAGTCGTCTATCCGAAAAGGGAACATCACAGAGAAAAGGTTCAACGCGAAAAGTGGTGGCTTCACGCACGCCCGTCACCTAAATACAGAAGGATTCTAGCGACGCAGCACCGGTACCTAGCGACGCCAGCCGTTTCCAAGCACCGCATATTCGTGTGGCTTGACAAGGATGTGCTGGTTGATCACGCGATCATCGTATTCGCGTTCGAGGACGACTATTATCTCGGCGTGTTGCAATCCTCCGCGCATGAAGTGTGGACGCGCCGCATGGCAACACAAGTACGCGATTCGGAAAGTGGGTGCCGATACACGCCCCAAAGCACTTTTGAAACCTTTCCCTTTCCTTGGCCCCCAGGACAGGAACAGAAGGAGTCGGAATCCGTGAAAGCGATTGCAGCGGCGGCCCGTGAGTTAGTAGACAAGCGGAACGATTGGCTGAATCCGCCCAATGCCGGTGTGGAGGAATTGAGAGCGCGCACGCTCACGAATCTCTATAACGCTTGGCCAGCTTGGCTCGCGAATGCGCACCACAAGCTGGATGAAGCCGTGTTTGCCGCTTACGGCTGGCCGCCAACGCTGACTGATGCCGAACTTCTGGAACGATTGCTCAAACTGAACCACGAGCGCGCTGCTTCGTCGGCGTCTGACATAACTTAATATCCAACATGAACCTGGGAACGCGCGAGGCTCTCGATTATAGCGTGGCATCCGCAAGCGACACCGTCTTTCCGGTGGCCTGCGCGCGCGTGGCAGCGAGTGCGATGCGCAGCGAGCCCATGGCGTCGTCAATGGTGATGGGCGGCTGGCGATCGTCGCGGAGATTGTTGACGAAATTTTGCAACTGCGTGGGGTAGGCGTCGCGGAAACGTTCCATGAAAAATGGCACGGTATCGTGCGCGACGTGATTCTTGGTCATTACGAAGAGTGGCGTTTCGCGCAGGTAGCCGATTCGCAGCGTGCCCGTAGTGCCGAGGAGTTCGCCGAATATATCGTAGCCGTAGATGCCGCTGCGGCTCAGGTCCACGACGCCGATGCAGCCGCTCGCAAATCGAATGGTGACGATGGCGTTGTCGATATCGCCGACTTCGTTCAGCTCGGGATAGGCCAGCGTGCCGCCGATGGCATTGACTGACTCAGCTTCGCCCATGTACCAGCGCGCCAGATCGAAATCGTGGATGCCCATGTCCATGATCATGCCGCCGCTACTTTTGGGATTGGCGTATTCCAGCGAAGGGCGGTAAGGATCGCGCGAAGATGATTTGAAAACGATCGCCTTGCCTATCACGCCTTCGTCTAGTTTTTTCTTGGCGGCGGCATAGCCCGCGTCAAAGCGGCGCATGAATCCCATTTGCAGAAAACCGTGGGTGCGCGCCACGGCGTCCTTCATCCTTTGCGTTTCGCTCAACGAGATTGCCGGGGGTTTTTCGCAAAACACGAATTTTCCGCGGTCCAGAGCGGCCACGGCGAGGTCGGTGTGGGTGTCAGTTGGGCTGACGATGATGGCTGCGTCGATCCCAGGATCGGCCAGCATCGCCAGAGGATCCATATACCAGCGCGGCACGTCCAGCTCACGCGCGGTTTCCTCCGCGAGTTTGGCGTCGGTGTCCGCCAAAGCCGCCAGCCGCACGCCTGTTACGCGCGCTGCCAGATCACGCGCATAGACGCGCCCAAGTCTGCCAAGCCCGATCAAGCCCACATTCAACTTCATCTCTTCCTCCTTGGAAGTTATCTTGCTGTTCGTGTAGCGCGGGCTTCAGCCTGCGGGGTTTGGTACTCTCAAGCACGAAACCCCGCAGGCTGAAGCCCGCGCTACTTAACCCTGCCCACTGAGTTCCTCGCGCCACGATGGTGAGAGATATTCAATTTGGAGCGCGCGATTGCGCAATTCTTGCGAATCCGTTTCATCGAGGTGCAGGCGCAAGGCGTCCAACACGGTAACGCGGTTTATGTCCCTGTGCACAGGAATAATTTCATCGCCTGCGCCAACCTCTCCTTCGCGCAACACGCGCAGATAAAATCCGGAGTAGTGGCTTGCCGTGAAACGCTTGACCATGTCGTCGCGGCCGAATTTCATGTTCAGTTTGAAGCAGGGAAGACGCGGCTGCGTGACCACCACCTCCGCCGAGCCGATCGCGAAGCGGTCTCCAATGCAGACGCCGCTTTCCAGCAAGCCGGACGTGGTGAGGTTCTCGCCGAAAGCGCCCCATGGAAGCTCCACGCCCGGAAGCTGCTTTTTCCAGAACGGGTAGTGCTCGGAGGGGTAGGCGTACACGGCCTTATTCTGGCCGCCATGGACGGACAGGTCGGCCTGCCGGTCTCCCTCAAGATTCAGTTCCCGCATGCGCAGGCGCTTCTCGACGGCCGTTTTGAAGATGCCCGTGGAGACTTCCTCGCCGTTCAGCAAGACCGTGCGAGGCACGCCAACTTGCACGGAAATCAATGCAGGGTTCACGGAAGTCCCCTTTTTTGGCGCGCTATGCAACAGATCGCGACCGTTGAAGAAACAGTTTCAAATCATATTCGCCCTGGCCCGGCGAGCACAACCTGAACCAAAAGTTTTTCTTTCGGCGAATGTCGCCTTCCGCTTTGCCTAACGTCCCGGTTTGGCTATACTGCTCTCTCAATTGTTTCGGCTTGGCGATGGGATATCCTTGGGGGCGCTAAGCATTTCGGATATTCCCTTCGCGCCGCGGGGGAAGCTCGGCGGCCATCCTTGGACGTCAGCCCTCATAAATTAGTCCGAAGATTCGAAAATGGAAGCGCTTCCACGTCGATGCGCCATAGGCGCGCGATAGGGCGTGGCAGCGGGGGAAGGTCACACTGCAGCAAGGAATCAAAAAAGGGCCAGGCAACAAATCCGGACCGCAGGTCGCCGTAATCGGCGGTTCCGCTTCAGGTTTTTTCACTGCATCGCTTCTGGCTCGCGCCGGATGCGACGTGGAAGTGCTCGAACGGTCCGATCAGCTGGACCCCACGCCGCGCACGCTCATTGTGACCAGTCACATGCGCACCCTGCTCGGTAAGGTCGGCGAGGCAGCCGTCGTCAACGAAATCCGCAAATTTGAGTTGTTCACGGACGGGCGCACGGCCCAGGTTCCCCTGGATCGCCCCGATCTGATTATTGAAAGATCTCGCCTGATTCGCGACCTGGCCGAGGACGCCAAGGGCCATGGCGCAAAAGTTTCTTTCGGCAATCGATTCCTGGGACTTCAAAGCAATGGGACCGGATTGCGCGTAAGCGTTGAGCGCGCCCAGAACGCCGCTGCCGAAGAGTTGCATGCCGACGTGGTGGTTGGCGCGGATGGCGCGCAGTCGCGCGTTGCGCAGAGCGCCGGATGGCCCCGCCAGCCGACCGTGCCCCTTGTGCAGGCCGTTGTGAATGTGCCCGCAGACATGTCCGCCGACACAGTGCGAGTCTGGTTCGTGCCGGATGACACGCCATATTTTTACTGGCTGATCCCGGAATCGAAAGACCGTGCGGTGCTGGGTTTGATCGGCGAAGATGGCCAGGAAACCCGCCGCTGCCTGGAACGTTTCATGGAAAAGCGCGGGTTCACGCCGCTGGGATACCAAGGCGCGCGAATCCCTGTGTATGACCGGTGGACTCCGGTGGAGCGGCGCGTGGGAGCCGGACGCGTGTTTCTGGTGGGCGATGCCGCCGGGCAAGTGAAAGTATCCACGGTTGGCGGGATTGTTACCGGATTTCGCGGCGCCATCGGCGTCAGCGAATCCATCATGAATGGCGGAGAGAGCAGCGAGCTGCGTTCGCTGCGCAGGGAACTCGATCTTCACTTGCTCATCCGCAAAACGATTCACCAATTCAAGCAGGTGGATTACAGCCGCCTGGTCGATCTCATGAACGATTCGACGCGCCGCTCGCTCAGCCAATACAACCGTGACGAAGCCTCGCGCGTCCTCTGGAACATTGCCCTGAGCCAGCCGCGCCTTCTGCTGCTCGCTCTGCGCGGCCTGCTCTCCGGCGGTTCCATCCTTCCCAAAAATCGCAGTTGATATTTTCCGCGGCTTAGGTAGGACAGGCTTCAGCCTGTCTTCTTTTGACTTCTTTTGGCGCAGCAAAATTCAAAACCAGACAGGCTCGAAGCCTGTCCTGCGTGTGCCCACTTATTATTTCTCCAGTTCGCGATTGACCAGTCCGTAGGGCATTTCGCCCCTGAGGCAAGCGAGAGCTTGCTCGATGGCGCGAAGTTGAAGCAGCGCGCGGGCTTGCTGGCTGAGCCATGCTGTGTGCGCCGTGACAATCATTTTGGGATGGCGCACCAGCGCGCTGCGGATAGCTGTCACGGCAGTTTCCGACTCCAGCACATCGAGACCCGCGCCGAAAATCTTCCCCGCATCGAGCGCGGCGAGAAGAGCGGCTTCATCGATCAGGCCGCCGCGCGCGGTGTTGATGATGGACGCGGTTTTCTTCATCTTGGCAAAGGCCGCTTCGCCGAGAAGATGATGCGTGGCGTCGTTGAGCGGCGCGTGCAGCGAAATAAAATCGGCGCGCGCCAGCAGGGCATCGAGCGAAACCAGTTCCGCGCCCATTTCCCGCGCGCGCGGCTCGCTCAAATAGGGATCGTGAATAATCACGCTCATCCCCAGCGCCTTTACTTTGCCGGCCAGCAGCGAGCCAATTCTCCCGCAGCCGATTAATCCGCAAGTCTGGCCGCGCAATCGCTGCAGCGGCGGCATTTTTGCTACCGCCCAGGTATCTTCCTTTGCGAGGGCGATCGCCGGAAGCATCTGGCGGCTGAGCATCATCAAAAGCGCCAGCGCGTGGTCGGAGACTTCATCCAGGCAATAATCCGGAACATTGGCCACCAGGATGCCGCGTTTGGTGGCCGCCGCAACGTCAACCGTGTCCACGCCAATTCCGTAGCGCACGATGATGCGGCAGCGCTGCATGGCGGAAATCGCGCGCGCGCCAATCGGTGCGCGCGCCGTCAGCACTCCGTCCGCGTCCTTGCAGAGGTCGGCCACTTGTTCTTCGGTGATGGCCTGCCCGGTCGTCAGCGTGCCGCCAGCTGCTTCCACCGCGCGCCTTTCCTGCTCGACGTCCGGGAAACGGTAATCGGTGATTACGATCTTCAAAAACCCCTCCATGAGTTTTTGTCGCATAGGCTTCAGCCTGTGGATTTCGGTCCTTGCAAGGACTAGACCTCACAGGCTGAAGCCTATGCCACTCAAGGCCAACAAATTTGACATGCTCTGAGTAATAATGCTAATGCAAGTGTGCGTTTATTTTCGAGGAGGAACACCTAGTGTCCGACATTGGAATGATTCCAGTCGATTGGGAAGTGCGATTCGATCCGCAGCGCATGCTGCGCGAACGTTTGCAACGCGCCAAGGACGCGCTCAACAATTCCGATCTCGACGCGCTGTTTGTTTTTCGCACGGAAGATGCGCGCTACCTGACAGGCTACCGCCATCATCTCGGCCCCGCATTCATTATGGGCAACGCCGTCACGGTGCTGTCGCGCAATCACGATCCGATCCTGTGGACGATGGACTATGAGCACTGCCGCTTGCGAATGCCCTGGCTCTCGCCGGATCAAGTGCGGCCGCGTGCAAACTTCCGCGAAAAAATCGGCATGAAACGCTGGGCGGAACAAGTGGAAGGCCTGGTCGGCTCCCTCTCGGGAAAACGTGTGGGCATCGATATCTGGGACATCAACATGGAAAATGCCATCCGCGAAGTTTTCCCGAAAACCGAATTCGCGGACGGATATCAAAGCGTGCTGATGCGTGCCAAGGAAATAAAAACTCAAGACGAAATCATCTGCCTGAAAATCGCCAACGCAATCACCGAAGCCGCGCTGGACAAGGGAATTCGTGCACTGCGCCCCGGTATTAAGGAATGCGAAATTCTGGCCATCATCTGGGAATCCATGACCGCGATGGGCAGCGAGTGGACGCAATGCTCCAACATCATCTGCTCCGGCCCGTACACGGCTCCTTATCGCCGCTTTACTTCCGACCGCATCATTCGCAACGGCGATCTGGTCATCATGGACGTTGGCGCGGGATACAACGGCTACTGGGGCGACCTGACGCGCACATGGGTTTGCGGCAATGTGAAGCCCACGCCTGAGATGCGCGATCTGCATCAGAAGTGCTACAACGCGCTGTTCAACGCCGGAAGCAAAGTGCGCCCCGGCGCGACCAACGCCGAAGTGTTTGCGGCGGCCGACCCCTACGTGCTGGACAGCCTGGGCCATGGCTCCGGCGTCAATCCGTGGGAGGCGCCTTACTTCAGCCCCGCGTCAAAAGATGCGCCGGTTGTGCTCAAGGAAGGAATGGCGTTTAACCTCGAGCCCTACGCAGGGAAACCTGGCATCGGCGGCATTCGCCTCGAGAACGATCACATCGTCACGAAGGACGGCGTGGACATCTACACCACGTATCCCTTCGACGAACGGCTCGTGAACGAGTTGCATCCTCTCGACACGACTACTGGACGCACGAGGTAACGCGTTGGAAATTTCTCGTGAGCACAAAAATGAAGATCTGCCTTCCTTCCGCCTCGATGGCCGGCTGGCCGTCATCACGGGAGCGAGCGATGGCATAGGGCGTACATTCGCTCTGGCCTATGCGCGCTCCGGGGCGGAAGTTGTTTTGGTGAGCCGAACGCAGGAAAAACTTGCGGAGGCGCAGCGCTCGGTGGAAGCCGTCGGGGGCCGCGCGCACATCATTCGCGCGGACGTCGGCAAGGTCGAGGACATTCGATCGATGGAGAAGGAAGTGTCCCGGCTCGTAAAGGGCCGGGATCTCTCCCTTGTGCTGGTCAACTGCGCGGGCTTTGGATTTACGAAAGCGGCGCTCGATACCACCGAAGAAGATTGGGACAACATTCTGGATGTCCATGCCAAGGGAACATTTTTCTGCTGCCAATTCATGGGCAAGATGATGATCGAGCGCGGCTACGGGAAAATTATCAATCTCAGCTCGACGTGGTCCGTGAGCACGGACGCCGGCAAGAGTGTTTACGGTATCGCCAAAGCCGGCGTTTCGTATCTCACCGCCGCGCTCTCTACCGAATGGGCTCCCCTCGGGGTGCGTGTCAACGCTATCGCGCCGACCTCCACGCTGACGGAAAGCACCAGCCGCACCTTCCGCGAAAACGAAGCGCGCGCGCAAAGGCTGCTCAGCCGCATCAAACTTGGGAGATTTGCAGAGCCTTCCGATCTGGTCGGCGCTGCTATCTTTCTGGCAAGCCCAGCCTCGGATTTTGTCAGCGGCCACACGCTGTTTGTCGATGGCGGCTGGCATGCCGCACTCTGACGCGTAGTCATAAACATTTGGAAACTGGCAGCAGTAAAAAGGCCAGGCTTAGAGCCCGGCCTTTTTTGACTTCCAATGGTTAGGTTTTTCTCGGCGGCTTTGTGTTCAAGCAGGCACCGCCAAAACCGTTCGCTACTACTTCACCAACTTAAATTTATCCACGCGCCGCCCGATATCGGTTTCAGCGACGTAAATATTTCCCTTGGAGTCGATATCCAGCGTGTGGCAATGCGTGAACTCGCCGAGTTGATGGCCGGGCCTGCCGAACCTGGTGATTTCGTTCCCTGTTTGATGATCGAGAATGTGCACAAGCTCGTTGCGGCCATCGGCCACGATCATATATTTTTGGTCGGCGTCGCGTGAAAAGCGCAGCCACCATGCCGTGCCCCACGAATCCGGCGTTTCTTCCTTGTAGCCCTTGATCCAGATGTTCTTCTTGAAGTTGCCCATCTTGTCGAATACCTGGATGCGGTTGCCCTGGCGATCGCAAACATACACGAGGCCGGCTTTGTCCATTACCACGCAGTGCACCACGCCCATGAACTTGCCGCCTTCGCCCGCTGTGGATTCCGCCGCCGTGGCCTGCTCGCCCCACTGGCGCAGGTATTTTCCATCCTTGTCGAAAACAACGATGCGGTGATCGCCATAGCCGTCGGCAATGTAGATGTCGCCGTTTGTGGGATCGACCGCGATATCCGCCGGCTTATTCAGCAGCGTCTTGCTGCGGTTCATGGCGATGCCCGTGATCAGGCCGGTGGAGCTATCGAAAAGTCCCTTGGTGCCGATCTGCAACAGCATCTTGCTGCCGTCATGATTGTATTTCTGCACCACGGCATCGTCGTTTCCGGCCACATAGATGTTGTTATCTTTGTCCAGGATGCAGCCGTGGATGGAGGCCGGCGCGGTCTTGAAATCCCCAAAGCTATTGACCAGATTGCCGTCGGAATCGTATTCCAGAACGGGAGACGCGGGCGTTCCCACCAGTTTTTCCTTGTCCTGCAAGTCGCCGCGGTTCACTTCGAAGATGTGATCCTGGGCATCGACGCAAATTCCGCCTGCACGCCCGGTGACCATCAGGCCAGGCAATGGCTTCGGCCACGTGGGATCAATCTCGTACTTGGGAACCTGAGCTTGCGCCGGAAAGCTTCCTACCAAAACAATTGCCAGGCCCACAAGAAGCCAGGCCTTGCTTCGAAATATTCTTTCGCTGGTCATTTGTCGTCTCCCTAGTGAATTCGCCGCCGGATATTCGGTAGCACAGCCACTCCTGGCTGTGCGGGATTGCAAAATGCACGCGCGCGGTACATGACGGTAATCGCAAAAAATCGCACAGCCAGAAGTGGCTGTGCCACGGAACCCTACTTTTTCTTCATGCCAAGTTGCAAAGCTTCGGCCAGATGAAGCGCGCGCCGTCCGGTGGCTTGCAGGATTTGCTCCCTGCAACTGAAGCCATCGGAAACGATGAGCGCGTTCTCGGGCGTATTGCGCACGGCCGGCAAGAGCACCCGCTCGCCCACCGCTTGCGACACTTCGTACTTGTCCTTCTCAAAACCAAATGGTCCAGCCATGCCGCAGCAGCCGGAATCGATGGATTGCAGATCCGCTCCCGTTTTCTTCAGCAAGGATTCCTCGGCGCCAAGCCCCATGATCGATTTGTGATGGCAGTGTCCATGCAGCAGCACTTTTCCGGAAAGCTGCGGCGGCGCGTATCCGGGAGCGTGGCGCTCCAAAAACTCGCTGAGAAGGAATGTCTGGCTGCGCAGCTTGATGGCGCGAGCATCCACCGGAAACAGGTTGCGCAGTTCATCGCGAAATACGGACGCGCAACTCGGCTCCAGAACTACCAGCGGAACGCCCGCGACAATCTGTTTGGTTAGAGCTGTCATCACCCGCTCAAGATAGTTTTTGGCCTCGTCCAGCAAGCCGAAATCGTACAGAGGCCTTCCACAGCACAGGTGAATCTGCGGGACGATCACATTGAATCCGGCGTCTTGCAAAACCTCCAACGCCGCCTGGGCTGTCCCCGGATGAAAATAATTGTTGAACGTGTCCGCCCAAAGAATTACGTCGCTCTTTCCGTTTGCGGAAGCGGAGCCCGCGTTTCCTCCGAGCGACGGAACATGTTTCTTCTTGGCCCAGCTTTGGAACGTGGCGCTTGCAAGCTGAGGCATGGTTCGCTGCGGAGCCAAATGCAAAATGCTCTGAAGGATTTGGCGGAAGCCCGGCGCGGTGCTGAAGAAATTCGCAAGCCACGGAGCTTTCGAGCCAAGCTTCGCCCAGCGATCGATCATGCCGAATGCGTAGGCATGAAGCGGCCGAGTTTTTTCCTCATAGTAATGCGCCAGGAATTCGGCCTTGTAGGTGGCCACGTCCACGTTTGTGGGGCATTCCGATTTGCAGGCCTTGCAGGAGAGGCACAGGTCCAGCGCTTTCTTGACGCGTTCGTCTTTCCATCCGTCGCGCAGCACTTCGCCCTGCAAAACCTCCCAGAGCATGTGCGCGCGGCCGCGTGTGCTGTGCTCTTCCTCGAGCGTCACCATGTAGCTGGGGCACATCGAGCCGCTATCCTGTTTGCGGCACTCTCCAAGCCCGATGCATCGCAACGCGGATTTAGCGAACGATCCGTCGTCATCCGGAAATTTAAAATAGGTCTTGGGATCGTGCGGTTTGTAGTCCGCTCCCAAACGCAAATTCTCGGTGGGCAGGTACGCATTCACCACCTTGTTGGGATTCATTTTGTTGTCCGGGTCCCACGTGGACTTGAATTCGCCGAAGGCCTTGATCAGCTCGGGACCGTACATCTTGGGAAGCAATGCGGCGCGCGATTGCCCGTCGCCATGCTCGCCGGAAAGTGAGCCGCCATAGCTGACCACGATGTCTGCGGCGCGTTCCACGAATTCCATGTAATTGCGAATTCCTTTTTCGCTCTGCAGATCGAAACTCACGCGCATGTGAATGCAGCCGTGCCCGAAATGCCCGTAAAACGCCGTGTGATAGTTGTATTCGTCGAGCAGTTTTCTTATATCGCGCAGGTAGTTGCCCAATTTTTCTGGCGGGACTGCCGCATCGTCCCATCCTTCCCATTCGGGCGGCATGCCGGGAGCGGCGGCGGCCGCGCGCGGGCCGGACTCGCGCAATTTCCACACGTGGCGCGCTTCGGCCTTTGTGTAGAGGCGCATGTTGGGAGGATCGGGAGATTGTTTCAACTGGTCGATCAATTGGCGCGCGGCTGCGTCAGACTCCGCAGGATCGTTTGAGCCAAATTCCACCAGCAAGAATCCGCGCCCCTCGGGAATCAGTTCCAGGTTGGGAGCTTTCTTCTTCTTGAGGCCATCGACAATGCTTCCTTCAAAGCCTTCCAGGCCGATAGGCTTCAGCGGCAAAATTTCAGGCACATGGTCGGCCGCCGCAAATGTGTCGCTGTAGCCCAGGCAGACCAGCGACCGGTGCTGCGGACTTTGAATCAGCCGTAGTTTGGCCTCGAGCACGATCATGCAGGTGCCCTCGGTCCCCACCAACGCTTTTGCCACATTAAATCCGCTTTCCGGCAGCAATTGATCGAGGTTGTAGCCGGAGACGCGCCGCGGAATATTGGGATACTTGGCGCGAATCAAATCCGCATACTGGTCGCGAAGGGCGCGCAGCCTGGAATAGATCGCGCCGCAGCGTCCTCCCTGCGCGATGATGGAATCGATGTCGGCCTCGCCGTTCACGGCGCCCACGGTCATCTGCGTGCCGTCGTAAAGCAATATGCGCAGCTCGATCACGTTGTCAACGGTTTTTCCAGCCAGCAGGGAATGCGTGCCGCAGGAATTATTTCCGATCATTCCGCCAAGCGTGCAGCGGCTGTGCGTCGATGGATCGGGGCCAAAGGTCAGCTGATTTTTTTCGGCGCGATTGCGCAGAGTATCCAGAACGACGCCAGGTTGCACGCGGGCGAATTGTCCCGCCGTGTCGATCTCCAGAATCTTATTCATGTACTTGGTGAAATCCAGCACCACGGCAACATTGCAGGTTTGCCCGGCAAGGCTCGTGCCTGCTCCGCGAGGCAGAACCGGCGCGCCAAATTTCCTGCATGCGGCCACTGCGGCGATCACATCGTCGTCATCGCGGGGAATCACCAGGCCTATGGGAATCTGGCGGTAATTCGAGCCGTCGGAGGAATATAGCGCGCGGCTTCCGCGGTCGAAGCGCACCTCGCCCTTCACCACGCGCTTGAGTTCATTTTCGAGTTCGCCGGCCTGCGCGAAAGAATCGACGGGCTTGGCGTGCGAACTCAGCGGCAACGGAGATGAAATTTGCACTGTGCTCATAAGTTTGGTTTGAGTGGCACGGTATTCTGACTCGTCAGCACCCGCAAGGCAAGAGGCCTCAACGAAAAAAGATTGCTGGCATTTGGACCACAGTGTATATGTGAAAGACCACGATTGAGAAAAAACGTTCAAATATCCTGCGGGGTGATGGAGGAGTGGAAATGGAGTATTCGGGGCCGTCAGAGCGAAGCCATGTGCGCTGGGAGGTGCTGCTTCTCCTCTGCCTGATGTACATGATCACGTATTTGGACCGCGTAAGCCTGGCCAATACGGCAACGATGATCAGCAAAGAATACGGCTTCAGCAAAGCCACGATGGGAGTCATTTTCAGCGCTTTCATCTGGGCCTACGCGCTTTTTCAGGTGCCTGGCGGCTGGCTTGGCGATCGCTTTGGACCGCGGCGAGTTCTTTCCACCATCATGGCGTACCGCACCGTCATCGCCGTTCTCACCACGATGGTCAGCGGCTTTTATTCCTTGTGGGGCATTCGCTTCTTGCTTGGAGTGGGAGAAGCGGGTGCGTTTCCCACTGCCACGCGCGCCATGCAAATGTGGTACCCGCGAGATGAACGCGGCTTCGTGCAGGGCATCAGCCATGCCGCCAGCCGCTTTGGCGCGGCCATCGGCCCTCCAATCGCCGTGGCCATCATGATTCATTACGGCTGGCGTTCCGTGTTTTATGTAATTGGCGTGCTGAGTTTGATCTGGTCTGTTCTTTATCTGGTCGTGTACCGCAACATGCCGGAAGAACACAAAAATGTCAGCCCTGCAGAGCTTGCCCGCATCCGCGGCCTCGATGAAAAAGGCGAAATCAAAAAAGCCAATATCGCCAAGCGCCCAAAGGTTCCCTGGAGCGTTCTGCTGAAGCACGGAAACATGTGGGCCATTATGTGCGCGTACGCCACATATATTTATTCCCTTTGGTTTTTTCTTTCCTGGCTGCCGTCTTACCTGATCGAATACCGCCATTTCACAATGATTAAGACGGGCTTGTTCGCGTCGTTGCCGTTGGGCGCTGGAGTCATAGGTGACGCGTTCGGAGGATGGCTGACGGACAAGCTGCTGGTAAAGACAAACAATCCCAAGTTTTCCCGGCGTTTCGTTGCCATCGTGGCGATGCTAGGCTGCGGCACCTTCACCATGTTCGCGGCTTTGTCCGCGAATCCCAATGCGGCTGTTTATTTCCTGACCGGCGCCATGTTTTTCCTCGAAATGAATATTGGCCCTGCCTGGGCCGTTCCCATGGATGTCGGCGGCGAATTCTCCGGCACAGTTTCCGGAATGATGAACATGGCCGGGCAATTCGTTGGCGCGCTATCACCTACCGTCTTCGGCATTCTGGTGTCGAGAGGATCCTGGGTGGCTCCCTTCGCTGTTTCCGCAGGTTTGCTGTTTATCGGCGCGGCCATCTGGGCCTTCTGGATCGATCCCGAGCAGTCCGTGATCGACAGGGGAAAAGGAATGCCAGGTCCTTCCGTGGGCGTTCTGCCCACGCCGGTTGCTTCTGTGAATCAATAAGCTAGTTGATGATTTGCGGCAAGCGTGATTGGGATGAACAAATATTATTAAGGGCTAAGAACGCCAATCCGGCAATTGGCGTCCTTTGGCAACATCACTAGTTGATCTTTAGCGCACCCTTATGGTGAGGATTCTCGCGGCCAATGTTATCGGGCTACTGTTACAGGCTAGGATTTCTTTTGCGGCGTTGCCAGAAATTTGAGCGCTGCCATCACGCCTTCATCCTTGTGCGGCACGCCTGCCAGTCGCAAACCCATTTCCACTCCGCACAGCGTTCCCGCCAGCGTCAAATCATTGAAGCTGCCGAGATGGCCGATTCGGAATACTTTTCCAGCAAATTTGGAAAGACCTGCACCTAGAGACATATCGAAGTGTTCGAGAATCACGGCGCGCAACTTATCCGCGTCGTGCCCTTCCGGCATGAACACGGCGGTCAGAGCGCTGGAGTATTCGCGAGGTTCCTCGCAAACGATTTCAAGGCCCCATGCGCGAACAGCCGCGCGCGTCGCTTCGGCATGACGGTCGTGCCGCAGAAAAATATTGGTGAGGCCCTCCTCCCGCATCATCACCAGCGCTTCCCGCAAGCCATACAGAAGATTGGTCGGCGGCGTGTACGGAAAAAATCCCGTACGATTGGGCTTCAGCATTTCTTGCCAATCCCAATACGAACGCGGCAGCTTTGCAGTCTCCGTTGCGCGCAACGCTTTCTCTGAAATGGCATTGAAACTCATGCCCGGGGGAAGCATCAGCCCCTTCTGCGATCCCGCAATGGTGACGTCCACTCCCCATTCATCGTGCCGGTAGTCGATGGATGCCAGCGACGAAATGGTGTCCACCAGGAGCAGCGAGGGATGCTTCGCTGCATCCATCGCGCGGCGAAGCTCCGGAATGCGGCTGGTCACTCCAGTGGAGGTCTCGTTGTGTACGACCATCACCGCTTTAATCGCGTGGCCTTTGTCCGCCGCCAGCCTCGATTCCAGTTCCGCAGCGTTTGCCCCTCGACGCCAGTTTCCTGGCACGTAATCGACCTGAATACCGAATTTCTCCGCCACGCCGCGCCAAAGCGAAGAGAAATGCCCGGTCTCGAACAACAGAACGCGATCGCCGGGGGATAGCGTGTTCACCAGGGCCGCTTCCCAAGCTCCTGTTCCGGAAGCCGGGTACATCACCACCGGACCTTTGGTCTGAAAAACCGCGCGCACGCCTTCCAGAACTTCCTTGCCAAGAGCCGCAAATTCCGCGCTCCTATGGTCGATCACCGGCGCATCCATGGCGCGCAAGATGCGATCGGGCACATTTGTGGGACCTGGAATCTGCAGAAAGTGGCGTCCTGTGTGAATCATGGTTGCTCCGTATGAATTTGAATCGAAATTGTACATGCTCGAAGCGAAAGAGCGCAACCGACCGGGTACGTTCCGGTTGACTAGGCAAGTGGTTGTGGTGTACGAATTATGAAAGTTTTTATCACAGGAATCCTGCCGCCGGGCGAAAGCGGGCGTGGGCATCCAATTGGAAACGGGAGTGTGTCATGAGCAGACGGACGAGGGCCATACTGTCGGCCGGAATTTTGATGAGTGCTGCATTGCTCTTGTGGGCTGGAAGCGGAAGCGCCCAAACGCAGAGTGCGGGGAGCGGCGCAATTTCCGGAACTATCACAGCCAACAGGGATTATGCATTGAGCGAAGCGTCGGGAAATCATATTCCCGCACTGTACGCAGTGCGCGTCAGGGCAAGGGACGCCGAGCGGCGCATCACTTACACGGTCTTCACGCAAAAGGGCCACTACCAAATTTACAATCTGCCTCCCGGCACTTATCAAATGTCCGCCTTGCAGGACGGATTCGATTCCACAAGGCCCACCGTTGAACTAAAGGCTGGGGACACCAAGACTGCCGATGTGGCTTTGAAGGTCCGGCCCGACAAGCTTCGCGCCGAACTGGTCGATTTTGACACACTGTTTCCCCCAGTCCCACCCGCGACTATCTGATGAATAACTGCGCGGGCTGCCACGGCTTCGAGCACATCCCCTGGCAGCGCATGGGTGGCCGCAGCGAGGAAGATGCTGGGGCAATGCCGTTGCCCGCATGTTTGATATGGACGGCACCAGCCCAGTGAATCACACGGGCGTTCCCCAAGTAAACCCGGCCGCAATTCCCGAAGCCAAGAGGCGAGGAAATCGCCAGCCTATTTTGCCAAAATCTTCCCGGAAGGCGGAAACCCGAGGGACCTGAAACTGGATGACCTCCCGCTGGACGAACAGGCGCTCTCACGCACAATCGACATTGAATACGAATTGCCCGTCCTCTTGTTAAGAATTCGGCACGCCCGGAGATTTCCAGCCATGACGTTTGGCCAAGCAGATTCAACTCCACCGTCTATGTGGCCGAAATGGGTGATGATGTAGTCCAGGGAATGGATAAGAACCGCATCGATTTTCCGGGGCGGTTTACGACCTATAAGCTTCCCAATCCCGATCTCGGCCATCGCGAACTTGGCCCGCACGGAATCACCCAAGCCAAGGACGGTCACGTGTATGCCGCCGAAATCGACGAAAGCTCGATCGGCGAAATGGATCCGGAAACCGGAAAGGTGATCCAATATGAGACCCCACCCGCGGCACTCCGCACACCATTCGTTCGGATTCAAAGGGCAACGTCTGGTTTACAGAGATGCAGGGCAAGAGCCTGGTCGGCAAACTGGACGCCGTAACCAAGAAGATCACCGAATACGATCCTTCGCCGAGCGACACCAACGCCCATTACTACGGCATGACCGTCGATCAAAAGGATCGCGTATGGGCCGTCGGCATGACTTCCCACAAAATCGTCGGCTACGATCCCAAGACCGACAAGTGGTCGGTCTATCCAACACCCACGCAGCCTTCCGGACCGCGCCGCCCGACAGTCGATTCCAAAGGCAAAGTTTGGTTCTCCGAGCACATCGGGCAGACGCTCGGAGTGCTGGATCCGGATACCGGAAAGATCACCGAGTACAAGGACCCTTTCAACTTGGCGGCGGATATGAATGCTATGCCGACTCGAAGGACAACATCTGGGTAACGCTGCGAAGCTACGGCGTCTCGCGAGCTTTGACCAGAAGACGAGAAATCTACACCTACTTCCCCGAGCCGTTCCCGGACATCATGGGACGCGAGCATCCCGGCCCAACGGCACGCGCATTGGCGGCTTGTATCCTCCAAAGATCGAAGCAGGATGCGCAAGGCACGTTCTGGTACGCGGGTAATCGAATGACTACCCTGATGGCGTTCAAGCCAGAAGGGAATGTTCCCAACAACCAGAGAGCGGGCAACTAGCCATTCACGCAGCATCATCCGTGCGGAGTAACGGAATGGAATGCGCGATCCGGCATTCGAAGATGGAATGAGTTTCGAATGCCGGACCCAGACTTACTTGCAGGTCTGCAATAAATGGAAAAACAAAGGAGAAACAGTGCGCAGCAAAATGTGTTTGACGGCGGCCGACGCGCGAAAATCGTGGCAGATGCAAAGCCGACAGCGAAAAATAAAATGGAACGTCACCATCGCCGTTGTCGACGATGGAGGTTTTCTGGTTCACCTGGAGAGGCTGGACGGGGCCCCGGCACAGAGCGCCCGAATCGCTACGTGCAAGGCGCAAACCTCGGCCGCGACGGCCCGGACTCCGACCAAAGCTCTGGAAGACATCGTAAAGGATACGGCCGGCGACGGTTGCGTTCCCAGGCAGGGTAGCGGTTCAGGGCGGAGTTCCGATCATCGTATCAGGGTGAGTGTGTGGGAGCGGTGGGAGTTTCCGGCGCCAAATCCCATGAAGATGAGCAAGTGGCCAGCGCCGGACTTAAAGCGATCGAGTAGTTCGCGATTCTTGGAATTCAGTAGCGCGGGCTTCAGCCTGCGGGGTTTCGTCCTTGCAAGGACTAAAACCCACAGGCTGAAGCCTATGCCACCTACACCTACTTCGCTTTGGGACTCTCTTCAATAGTGGCTTCAAAGTGCGCCGCAACCAGCCATTGGCCGTCTTTCTTAACGAAAACATTCAAGAACCTTCGTGATCCGCCGGACACTGTTCCATGAAGCTCGACCACGGACTTGCTGATCCCGGTCAGGAATCCTGTGTCTCCGTGCACGGTCACTTGAACGTCCTCATGCTTGAACGAACGAAAATTCAGGCCGCGGCTTTTGACGTCGGCCAGGTGCTGCGCCTTGGTTAGCATGGCGCCACTTGCATTCGAATAGACCAAATCGTCCGTGTAGATCCGATCCAGCGTGGCGGCATCGCCCTTTTGCAACGCCTGGTTCCTTACCTCATCGACCTTAATAATTTCTTCCTTGTCATTTGCTGGAGGCGTGGCGCTTTTTGCCGTGCGCCAGGCGATCGTGAAGATAAAAAGAACCGACAGAAGTACCGCACCCATTCGTCGCCGCGTCATCAAAATTTCTCCCGTCCATTGAATTGGATCCGACTTTGTTGAAGAAAATTAGTAATGCTTCTTAATCGTGATAGCACGCGCCCGCCGCGAGCGTCAAGGCGAAGCGTTCGCGGGACAGCCAAGAGTGGCTGTCCTACAAACCCTCGACGACGGAAAGCTCGGGATCGATCAAGAACGCCCAGATCAGCGCGCCGCTGAACAGGATTGCGGCGGTCACGAAGAACGGCGCAATCCAGTATCCTCTTTGCGCAAAAAATCCGAAAACTACGGGCGACGCCGATGCCGCCAGTGCCCCCGCAGTATTCATTACGCTGCTTACCGTACCGCTGTATTCACCACCCACATCCATGGGCACTGCCCATGCCGGACCTATCACGAGTTCCAAAAAGAAGAAAGAAATGGCGAGACAAATGACGGCTGTCCAGGCGCTGTGCGTGAGCGCCGTGGGGATGAGCATGGCGCCCGAAACTACCATGCCGGGCACGGCTACAACACGGCGGGCCAGCTTCAGCTTGCCGGTTTTGCGGTACACCAAGTCGCTCACCGAACCTCCCACCAGGTCTCCCACCATTCCTGCGAAGAGAGGCAGCGAAGCAACGAACCCCAGAGACTTCAGCGAGAAGTGCCGGTATTCTTGCAAATAGGTGGGATACCAGGTGAGGAAAAAATAGGTTCCGTAAAAAAAGCAGCCGTATGCGGCGGCGATGTGCCACATGTTCGGCGAGCTCAAGAATCGTTTTCCACGGAAATGTCCTGCCGGAGTTCGCCATCCCGAATTGCTTGATGGAGCCGTCAGGGTTGAGGCCGCGAATGTCGGCCAACTCGGACCTGGTTGACGCCCTTGTGCTCCTCGGGGCGATTGCAGATAAATCAAGTCGAAGGCGATCGCCCAAATCGCTCCCAGCGATCCGAAAATATAGAATATAGCGCGCCATCCCAAGGCGCTCATGATGCCTACTGCACAAACGGCGTGATCGCCACTGCGAACCGGCTGAAACAATGCGTGATGCCCTGAATGCGGCCGCGCTCCGCTTTCGGAAACCAGAGTTGCATTCCGCGCGTGGCCACCGGAAACGCGCCCGCCTCGCCCCAACCCCAGAAGAAACCGCGCGCTCAACAAAGAAACGAACCACGGCAGCGTAAACCGTGGATACCGCCACCATCGCCCACCAGAACATGATGACGGTGAGCACTTTTCGCGGTCCAATGCGGTCCCCCAGCCATCCAGCCGGAAATTGCCCAGATGCATAAGCCCGGGTGAACGCGCTGAACACCCATCCCATGGCGGTCTTGCTCGGCCCCAAATTCTTCGGTGATTGCCGGAGCGGCGACTGAAATATTGCTGCGATCCATGTAGGTGATCAGGTACATGAAGCTGATCAGGACGAGAACCAGCCAGCGAGTCTTAGTGGGTTTGGCTGCGGCGACTTCTTCGGCGGTGGCGCTTGCTGAGGCAGGCGTGCGATTCGTGTCCGGCATTCTTGCCCCTGTCATTGCTCGAAACGCATCGCTCAGTCTGGAAGTATTGGAAAAATCGCTGTAGCGCCCGCCTTCAGGCGGGCGCTACAGAAATCCTCATCGCACGATTGCTTGAATCATTCCCGAATTCGCGCGGGTGCCGCTGTGCGTACTGCGGCGAAATCGCTCTCTGCCGCGACACGCCGATCCGAAGCGGGCCACGCGATATCAATGGGGCGATTTTCCTCGGCCGATTGGTCCGCGGCCTGGTACACCTGCATGACCATGCGTGCATGCTCGGGAGTGACCAGCGGCTGCTTGCCATGAGCCACGCAATCCAGAAAGTGGATGGTCTCTGCTTCCATCGGCCCGGCATACACGTGATCCACTTTTTCGCCGGGCATGGTGGAAAGCGGGAATTCGATGCCGCGCTTCATGGTGTTGATGCTGATGTCGCGGTGCGAGTCGTCCACCATGATTGCGCCTTCGCTGCCGACCATCTCGATCCAGGTGGAGGAAAAATTGGGATATGCCGGGGGAAGCCCCATCCCGCGCCAATGGTGAAAACGCTGCCGTCATCCAGCGTCACCACAATCCAGGCGCAGTCCGGCACATTGTGTGTAGGCAGCATGATCTTATTTACAAACTGCGCGTAGACGCGCACCGGTTTGCGCGGCTCAAAGCACCACAGCACAAAATCGATATCGTGCGTGGCTTCCATGGCGGCCGGAGAAAGCTTGATGCGCCCGCCAATTTTATTGCCCAGATTGCGCGTGATGTGGCGGCTCACCAGCGCGCTCACCGGCTGGCCGATCGTGCCGTCGCTGATGCAGCGCTTCACGTACGCGAATTTGGGATTGAAGCGCTGCGAATATCCGATGGTGAAGAGCAGCGATTTGGAATGCGCGAGATTGATCAATTCATCCGCTTCGGCCAGTGTGAGAGAAATTGGCTTCTCGAGCAGCAGATGCTTTCCCGCCAGCAGCGCTTCTTTGGCCATCGGATAATGAACCGTTTCCGGCGTGGCCGAGACGATAATGGCGTTGATGTTGTCATTCTTCAGAAGGGCGCGATAATCCGTAGTGGCAGTCGCGGGATTGGTCTTCTCCGCGACTTCTTTCAGGCGCGCCTCTTTGATTTCGGCGATGTGCAGCTCGCTCACGTAGGGGCTCGCGGCGCAGGTTTCCGCGCGAATGCCTCCGCACCATCCCGTTCCGATGATTCCGATATTCACTTTCTGCATATTTCCTCCGCTCAAGAATCCCGCGATCCATGGAATCGGCGGTGCCTGTGTGGGCGCGTTTCCGCAGCCCAGCCGCGCATATATGTTAGCTGATTTTGCTTTCCGGGCGCGCCATATTACAACCGCCTGTTTGGGATCGCAATGGTCTGGTGGCGCTGGTTTAGTGGCGCCGGCGTCCCGCCGGCGGTTTTGAATTCTGATGAATCCGCGAAAAACCGCCTGCAAGATGTCGGCGCCACCAACCGCTCCGCGAATCGTTGCAAAACATTCCCGAGAGATTCAAAAAGCCTATCGGAGGCTTTTGATTTTAAAGCCAGGCAAGATCGAGTCCCCATAGGTTTCCCGTGCTAAAGTTATCGCGAATTATTGCTGTCCGGGGGGATCGAAATGCAGTTCATGGAAAAGTTCCGGCCGTTGACGCTACTGCTGCTGCGAATCGGCATCGGCCTGGAATTCATGTACAACGGATATCCAAAATTCTGGGGCCGCAGGCTTGAACATATCGACGAATTCGTCCATGTGGCTCACCTTCCCGCGTATTTCGTCTACATCGCAGGCGCTCTGGAGTTGGGCGGAGGGGCGCTGCTTGTCATCGGGCTCTTCACCAGGTTTCTGGGATTGCTTCTTGCCGGCGAAATGGCGGTAGCCTTGTGGAGGGACGAACATATTTTCCAGCACCCGCTGGCCATGGACCAGTATGGGCTCGCGATGGTCCTAGGAGTGGGGGCGTTCGCGCTGGCAACATTTGGGGCCGGCTCGATTTCGCTGGATCGCGCGTTTTTCGGCAAAGGCAAATCGTCGCGCAGTGCGAAGGCTTGAGACAGAATATTCGCTTCAATTATTACTGATGTCCCGCGGTAAATTGATTCCGGAAAGAATGGGAGATTTCCAATGAGCACCATTTTCGCCGATGCCTGGCTGATTACCATGAACGAGCAGCGCGAGGTTCTGGAGAGCGCCAGCGTCTGCGTGGAGAAAGACCGCATCGTGGCGGTGAGCACGCGCAAGGACCTGGAGCGGCGATTTCCGACGGCCGAAATAGTGGATTGCAAGGGACGCATTGTGATGCCGGGAATGGTCAACACGCACACGCATCTGTTTCAGACGCTCATGAAGGGCCTGGGCGACGACATGGTCCTGAAAAAGTGGTTCACCTGCATGACCGGTCCAAGCGCGGTTTACCTCACGCCCGAAGACGCTTATGCCGCCGCGCTGCACGGATGCGTGGAATCGATTCGTTCCGGCGTGACCACTCTAGTCGACTTCATGTACGTCCACACGCGTCCGGGCATGATCAAGTCGGTGGTGGAAGCATATGACCAAACGGGGATGAGAGGTTTTGTCTGCCGTGGCTTCGCTTCCCTTGGCGAAGAATACGGCGTTCCCCGCGCGCTCATCGAAAAGCCGGAACACGCCATTGGAGACGCGCGCAAGCAGATGCGCCGCTACAACAAGCCGGGCGGGCGAGTGCAGGTGGGAGTCGCGCCCAACATGATTTGGGCAGTCGATGAAAAAGGCTACCGCTTGACGCGCAAGCTTGCCGACGAGGAGCATGCTTTAATCACAACGCATATTGCGGAAACCACTTTTGAACTGCAAACCGCTGCAACGCGCTACGGCCAAACGGACACTGAATTCCTGAGCGAGATTGGATTTCTTGGCCCGGACGTGCTGGCCGCTCACTGCGTGCATTGCAAGCAGCACGACATCCGAATCCTGAAGCATCACGACACCAAAGTGGCGCACAACCCCTGCAGCAATCTCTATCTCGCTTCGGGATGCCCGCCCATTCCCGAAATGCTGATGGCCGGCGTCACGGTTGGCCTCGCTTCGGATGGCCCCGCGAGCAGCAACAATCACAGCCTCTTTCAAGCCATGAAATTTGCCGCTCTCATGCAAAAAGGTTTCCATCAGGATGCCACGGTCATCACGGCGGAAAAAGTGATGGAGCTGGCGACCATCGATGGCGCGCGTGCCGTCGGACTGGAAAAGGAAATCGGCTCGATTGAAGTGGGGAAGAAAGCGGACCTCGTGGTCATCGATTTCAACAATGCATTCATGACGCCGATCCATCATCCCGTGTCCGCGATCGTTTACTCAGCGCTGGGAAATGAAGTGACCACGGTGATGATCGATGGCCGCTTCGTGATGCGCGATGGCGTGGTGAAAAGCGTGGATGAGGCAGCCGCAAGGCGCCAGGCGCAAATCGCCGCCGATGATTTGGCGCGCCGCTCCGGCTCCGACAAATTCAAGAAACGCCCGTGGCGCTCCATGACGATTTAGTCTTTTGTGGCGCGGGCTTCAGCCTGCGGGGCTTGGTCTCTGCAAGGCCCAAAATCCGCAGGCTGAAGCCCGCGCTACTAAAACCTAATCCTTGACGTATGGCTCCATCAGCGCCGCAGGCTTAACCGCTTTCCCGCCGAACAATCCCGAAATTGCGAGAATCGTCACAATGTAGGGTAAAGCAAGCAGCAGTTGCGGCGGCACATGCGTCCCGAAAATCTGTAGCGACAACTGGAGAGCGTCGCACGCGCCAAAGACCATGGCGGCAACCGTGGCTTTCAGCGGATTCCATCGCCCGAAGATGACAATTCCCAGCGCGATGAATCCCTGCCCTGAGACAATGGATTCGCGGAAAAGCCCCACCTGCGCCAGCACCAGATATCCGCCCGCCATTCCCGCCGCCGCGCCCGAAATCAGCGTTCCGGCATACCTCATGCGGTAAACGGAAATCCCGGCGGAATCCGCGGCGGCAGGATTTTCTCCGGAGGCGCGCAAGGCGAGTCCAAAATTGGTGCGAAACAAAATGAAGTGCGCAACGAAGGCCAGCGCAATCGTCAAATAGAACAGGATGGTCTGGCCAAACAGCACCGGCCCAATCACGGGAATATTGCTGAGCACCGGAATGTGCAGCGGCTGGAACATGGCGATGCTCTCCGGCACGGCCGAATTGCCCAGCGCCTTGCGGTACACTGCGCTGGCAACGCCCAGCGCCAGAACATTGAACACCAATCCCGCCACAACCTGGCTGGCGCGCACCGTCACGTACATCCACGCCAAAATAAGATTCGCCGCCACACCGGCAATCACCGCGGCAAACAGGCTGAGCCAAATCATTCCGGTATAGAACGACACAAGGAAGCTAGTCAGAGCTCCCAGCAAAATTGTTCCCTCGATGCCGATGTTTAGCACACCGCTTTGCTCGGCAAACGTTTCGCCGAGCGCCGCGAGCAACACAGGCCCTGCAAGGCGCAGACTGGCCGTCAGCCAGGTGACCACGAAAGCCGAAATCACAAACTGAGGGCCACTCATTTGGACACCTCTTCGGCAACCGGCGGCGGAGCGCCGCGCGAAAAGAAAGACAAATTAATCTTGTAGTAGCGCAGCGCATCGAAGGCCAGCACCAGGAGCACCGCCAGGCTTTGCAGAATGAATGTGATCGAGGAAGGAATGCTCACCCGCCGCTGCATTGCATCCGCGCCCACGGACATGCCTCCGTACAAAAGCGCCGTGGGAATCACGGCCACGGGATTGAGCCGCGCCAGAAGAGCCACCACGATGCCGACAAAACCAACGCCGCCGCTGATTCCATCCATCAGCCGGTGCTGCGATCCGAGCACCTCCACCATTCCCGCCAGGCCTCCCAACCCGCCCGCGAAAAATGCGGCCAGCATGATTCGCCGTCCCACGTCGATGCCGGCATAGCGCGCGGCGGCGGCGTTGAATCCCGTAACGATCAGTTCGTATCCCAGAGGCATTTTTTGCAGCAGCATCCACACAAGGGCCGCGGCGGCGATGGCGATCAGAATGCCCGCGTGCGCTCGCGTCCCTGGCAAGATGAAAGGCAGCCACGTCGCGCGCGGAAGAAGCAGCGTTTCCGGAAGACTTCCCGGAGCTCTCATCGGGCCGGAGACCAAATATTGCAGAATGAAAATCGCGACGTAATTTGACATCAGCGAAATCAGGACTTCGTTTCCTCCAAGCCGCGCGCGCACAAGCCCGACCAGGCCGGCCCACACACCACCCGCAACGAAGCCGAATAAAATTGCCAGCGGCAAAAAAAGAAAAAATGGGATGGGACCGATGTGCGCGCCCGGCGCCGTCAAAAGAGCCAGCCAGGCGGTGGCCGAAGCGCCGATGACGAAGCACCCTTCAAAGCCCAGATAGCTGAACCCCGAACGCCAGCTCACAATCGTGCCAAGAGCGATCAGCGCCAGGGGGGACGTGCGCACCAGCGAATAGCCAAATCCGCGCAGCGTTCCGAAGGGTTCATGGAAAAGCGCGAAATACGCCTGCAAAGGACTCGCGCCGTATGAAAGAAACAGAAAAGCGATGTCACGAGCATTGCGGCCAGAAATGCGCCGGTCGTCGTGGCAAGAATCGCCAGAGGCGAATCGACCGGCGTCAGGCGGCGTTCAAATAATTTCGCCATGCATGCGCCTCCTTCCCGGGCCCTGCCGCCGGCGCTCCGTCCGGCTTGATTCCCGCCATCATCAATCCAATTTCCTCCACTGAGGCGCCCGCCGCGTCCACAATGCCCATGATGCGGCCCTCGAACATCACTGCAATTCTGTCGGCGAGATTCAACAGCTCTTCAAGCTCCGCGGAGATCAGCAGGATCGCTTTGCCTTCCTGGCGGGCGCGCAGCAATTCTCCCCACACCGCTTCGACCGCGCCAACATCCAGACCTCGCGTGGGGTGCTCCACAATCAATGCCGCCGAACCGCGCATGATTTCCCGGCCCAGGATCAGCTTCTGAAGATTGCCGCCGGAAAGTTTTCCGGCCGCGAAATCGATTCCGGCGGTGCGAATTCCGAATCGAGACACGAGTCCTGCGCGGATTCCCGAGCCTCGCGAATGTCCGCGAAACAGGCCGCGCGCATATTTTCGTTGCAAGCCAAGAATTGCATTGTCCGCGACGGACATTTCAGTGACCGAGCCAACATGCCGGCGGTCGGCCGGAACATAGGAAATGCCCGCCTGCGCGATGCTGCGCGACGCTCAGCCCGGTGACATCGGCGCCATTCAGAAGCACGCGGCCGCTTTCGATCTTGCGCAGGTGCATGACCGCTTCGGCAAGTTCGGATTGGCCGTTGCCATCGACGCCTGCAATGCCCAGGATTTCGCCGGCATGTACTTCGCAGGCTCAGCCCGCGAACTTTTTCCTGTCCGCTTTCATCGCGGACATGCAGATCTTCGATTTGCAGAATCGGGCCGCCAGGTTTTTGTTTTGATTTGTCCGCGCGCAGATTCACTTCGCGCCCGACCATCAGCCGCGTCAACTCCTGCCCGGACGTCGAGCCAATCGTCCGCGTGGCCACGGCTTGTCCGTCGCGCATCACCGTGACGCGGTCGGCAAGCTCCATAATCTCGGCAAGCTTGTGCGTGACGATCACCACCGAGCGGCCATCTTCCCGCAGCTTGCGCAATACGGCGAATAGGTGGTCCTTCTCCTGCGGCGTCAACACAGCGGTAGGTTCGTCGAGAATCAGGAGGCGCGCGTCGCGATACAAGAGTTTCAGAATTTCCACGCGCTGCTGCACGCCGATGGGCAGCGATCCCACCTCGGCCGCCGGATCCAGCGCCAGCCCGTGGCGTTCGCTCAACTCCAAAAGTTTTTCCGAGGCGCGCCGCAAATCGAGGATCGCGCTGCTTTCGCGCAATCCGAGCACCGTATTTTCAACCACTGAAAACGGGCGCACCAGCATGAATTCCTGGTGCACCATGCCAATGCCCAGCGCAATGGCGTCCTTCGGGCTGCCGAGATGCACCCGCTGGCCATCGATCACGATTTCTCCGGAGTCCATGGAATGGAATCCGTAGAGAATCTGCATTAACGTGCTCTTGCCCGCGCCATTCTCGCCAAGGAGTGCGTGAATTTCCCCCGCTTGAATCGTCAAGTTGACGTTGTTGTTGGCAAGCACGCCCGGAAAGCGTTTCACGATGTTCTTCATTTCCAGGGAATGCTTCACCGCACGCTCCTTTGAGAAGCCGCCAACCGCAATTTGCCGGGCATGGAACAGATGACGCGGAAAGTCGTCCTGGACTTACGCCACCAAGGAATCGACATCGATCTTGCGCGACGCGATGTCGCTCCAAACTTTCTGAAACGCGCTCCACTCATCCGCGGAAATCAGGCGAGGATTGTAATCCCCATTCTTTCCACATTTCTGCAGCCACATCTGATTTACGGGAGGCCGCCACTCTTTGCCGCCCGCGAACGTGCCGGCCGCCACCTCTTGCGAAACGGAGATCACCATTCCTCCGAGATTCATCTCAAAGCTGGTGGCCATATTGTTGGGAGCCAGGCTGGTCTGATCGGAGTAGCATCCCAGCACTTTTATATTTCCCGCCACGGCGCCTTGAATCGCTCCGAGCCCGGTCACGTCGGCCGCGTGCCAGATCACATCCGCGCCGTTTCCAATCAGGATCGAAGCGGCCTCTCTGCCCTTGGAAGCGTTGTCGTAATCTCCGGTGATGATGCCCAGCGCCCGAATTCCCGGAACCGCTTGCTGCGCTCCCGCGATGAACGCTTTTTTCATGCGGTTCTGGTTGGGATCGTCATCGCCTCCTATGAAACCCACCGCCCGTTTCTTTTCCGAAATGAGCGCGGCCAGGACGCCGGCGCCGTACGCTGCGCCAAAATAACCCATGTTGACGTACATGATGTTGGAAGGAACTTCCGGCTGCGGAAGAAAAGTGGTAACGAAGTAATGCTGGCTGGGATAGTCGGGCGCCACTTCCAGCAGGGTGCTGCTGAATTCGATGCCATGCCCAATGACCAGATCGAAGCCGTCGTCCGAGTAGCCTCGCGCCACCTGATCCATCTGCGCGATGCTGATGTTTTCGGCGTAGGCCGTCTTGAAACCGGAACTGGCTTTGAGCTCTTTCAGTCCGTTGTAGGCCAGCTGGCTCCAGCCGCCATCCGTAATCACTCCAGAGAGCAGCAAAGCCACGCTGGTCTGGCGAGTGGGATTCGCCCAAGCTCCCGGCACAACGGACATGGCGAAGGCCGAAGCGAGTGCTCCATGAAAGGCACGCCTCGATATTCGGCCCATTCATTTCTCCCCTGTTGTAGCCGCATGACCGCAAATAATGCGGCAAACTCGCGCAACATTTGTCCAAGCAAAAGGAGGATACCATTCCCGCAAAGCGAGAGGATTTTTATTCGCAGGCCATTGAATAGCAAATGCTCGGAAAAACTATTTCAAATATGTGTCAGCGGAAAAATATTTGATGGAGCCCGGAACGCCGTCATAGGCAACTGCCGCTACGTAACCTTCGGCGGGATGGTGCGCTTCCAGGTGCCAGCGAGAGTCGATACCGCTGACGAACTCTGCGGGCTGCCCAGGAGCCAGGCTCACGGCAAAACTGTTCAGCGGGATCTGCAATCCCATTCCGGTGGCCTTCAGATAAGCTTCCTTGCGCGTCCAGCAGCGGAAAAATCCGTCAACTCTTGCTTCCGGCGGCAACGCCCGCAAATCGCTCACTTCGCGCGCTGAAAAATGGCGTTTGGCAATATCGTCTCCGGCGGAATCCGGCCGGATGTGCTCCACATCAATGCCAAGATTTCGCCCTCGAGCAATCGCATACACCACCAAGTTCGACGAATGCGAAAGATTGAAAGAAAGTCCGCTGGATGCGTTTGCTCCGGAGAGCGCGGGCTTTCCATGCTGCCCGTAAGAAAATTCCAGGTCCGCCGGATCTTGATGAAGGTATCCGCCAAGTAGCTTGCGAAGCAGGCCGCGCGCCACCACAAATCTGTTCCGGTCGTTCACAAAATGGAATCGATCCGCCCTGCCCTTTTCATCCAGGAAAAGCGTCGCCTCCAAATGGCCAATCGTCATGCTTTCGCGGTCCAGCGCCGCGTGCCACACGTGGATTTCGTCCCCGATTTGCACCCATTCCTTTGAGGAAACTAGCTGCACCGTTCCCCTTTTCCCGCCGGCCATTGGCCCACAGCGAGCATCTTAGTGAACCCTGCACGGAACTGGTACCGCAACCTGCCGGACCCATGCACCACACGAAACATGGCTGCGGAATTGCCGGTCACAACGCTGGCGATATCATTTTTGCTGGGATAACATTCTAGCCCCCCATGTCCAACTACGAATCACCCTGGATGAACGAAGAACTGCGCATGTTCCGCAAGACTGTCCGCGAATTTATACAAACGGAATTCCTGCCTCGACAGGAAAAGTGGCGCGAGCAGCATCGGCCCGATGCGGAATCCTGGAAGCAGGCGGGCCAAACCGGACTATTGCTCCCCGATGTGCCCGAAGAATACGGCGGCGGGGGAGGCTCCTTCGCCCATCAGGCCGTGGTAACCGAAGAATTGACGCAGGCGGGAGTGCACTTCGGCTGCGGCGTTCAGAGCATCGTCTCGCACTACATTCTTCAGTACGGAAACGAGGAACAAAAGCGCAAGTGGCTCCCTGCGCTGGCGCAGGGCGAACTCGTTGCAGCGATCGCCATGACTGAGCCGTCGGCCGGCTCCGACCTGCAAGCCATCAAGACCACCGCGCGCCGCGACGGCAACGATTACATTCTCAACGGTTCCAAAACATTCATCACCAACGGCTGGCACGCCGGCTTGGTATGTGTTGCCGCAAAGACCGATCCGAAGGCTGCCGCGTCCAAAGGCATTTCGATGATTGCCGTCGAAACCAAAGATCTCCCAGGCTACCGCGTGGGAAGCCCATTTGAAAAAGTGGGCATGCACGAAGTCGATACCTGCGAACTGTTCTTCGACGATGTGCGCGTCCCGTGCGCGAATCTCCTGGGAGCAGCCGAAGGCGCTGGCCTTTCGCAGATGATGGAGCAATTGCGCTACGAGCGCGTGATGATCGGAGTGGGCGCGGTGGCGACCGCGGAGCGTGCGGTGGCCATCACCACCAAGTACGCGAAAGAGCGCAAAGCCTTTGGCCAGACGCTGGTTGAATTTCAGAATACGCGTTTCAAGCTGGCGCAGTGCAAGACGGAAGCACACATTGGCAGGGTATTTATCGACAACTGCATCATGCGATTCATCGCCGGTCAATTGGATGCGGTGACCGCCGCCATGGCCAAGTATTGGCTCACCGAGTGCCAGTGCCGAATCGTCGACGAATGCGTTCAGCTGCACGGCGGCTACGGCTATATGACGGAGTACCCCATCGCCCGCATGTGGATGGACAGCCGGGTGCAGCGCATCTATGCGGGCACAAATGAAATCATGCTGGAATTGATTGGCTGGTCGCTCTGATTTGCTGAGAATCTATTGGAGATCGAAGAATTGTAGGGAACCCTCTTGGGCGGCGCCCGGCGAACTAATTGTCAAGAAATTCATGCCGTCAGGAACTAGCACTTGCACTGCGGGCTTTGCGGCCTTCCGGAATTGACGCAAAGGCGTCAGACATCTCCTGAAATTGCTCCTCTGGCAATACCATCGGTACAACTGGTGTACGGAATCGCCTCAACAATCCTTTCCAGATTGAGGCGGCTACCATCGGAAATGTCCCAAAGAGCAGCCGTAGCGCGAACATTCGCTGCCCTTCCCGCCAACAATACCGCAGGGCCCAGTTCGAGGCTCTTCCGCCGATGACGGCATAGCGATCCCAGCGGCGCTCGCTTCCCCCAGGATATTCTCCCCTGCGTTCTGAGTTGGCCAGCAAGAGAATTCCGTTGGCGATTGCCTTCACATTGCGGAGGCTGTTGTCATCGTGCATGCGATACCCAAACGTACAGGGTTTTTGCACGATGATGCACGGCCCATAGGTGCCGGCCTTAAGCAATAGGTTGTAGTCGTCATTCACCACAACTGTCCTCTCGCTGTACGGTCCGAGCGTCCTTGTATCCAGTGGCAGATTTCTGGTCGAGGCGGTGCCATAACTCCCGATTTGATCGAACACCGACTTTCGCATGACGACGCTGTTAGCGCCGAGTTGCACGATTCTCGCCAGGTAGTCCCGGCACTCTAGGACTTCCGCCGGGCACGCTCTTGCTTCCTCTTCTGGAATCGCTTGTCCGTCTTGAAATTGCCATGCCATGCCAATAATCAAAGGCGGGGAATCAAACGTTCGGACGATCTGGTCATGTATGGCCATCGCGTGGGGGAAAATAAAATCGTCGCTGTCCAGCCTCCAGATATATTCCCCTTCAGCCATAGCGGCCGCCGTATTGCATGCGGCTTCGGGCCCTTGATTGGGCTGTTGCGCAAACTTAATGCGATTTCCGTAGGATTTCAGGATTTCAAGCGAACCGTCCGTGGATCCATCGTCTACTGCGATGAGTTCAAAATTGGTGAACGTCTGCGACAACACCGAGTCGATTGCCTGGCGCAGGTACTTTTTCCGATTGTAGACCGGCATCACTACACTGAATCGCACTGCCATCGCATCAGACCTTTCCAGCTGGGCCTCACATTCTACAACCGTTACCTTTATTTCAAGACAGGATTCTGTCATGTTTTCAGCCGCACTTGCGCCGGCGTGAATCCAAAGCATTAACACTTATGGTATCGATTTTTTGCGTGGCAGCCTTGCCACGGGCAGTGCGTGGCAAGGAATTGAAACTCCATGTAAATCGATTCGGTTGGATTGAGATTGGGAAGGCGGGATTGTAAGGGCGGGCTAACTAAATTTCTATTCGCTTCAAGCTTTCACCGGAACCTTCATTTCCTGCCGTTCCTGAGCGGCTTTCAGGCGCTGCGAGATTTCCCTCCCGAGGCGCAAAACATTCGGTAAGGACATCATATTTTGCTGGTGCCCAGGGATTTCGCAGACATCTAGATGGCCGGTGAGGACATTTTTCCAGCCCAGCACTTCGTCGATATTCTGCCCGGCGAGTTGCTTGCTTGCGCGAAACAGGATGACATCGCTCGCATAGGGCTGGGGCGCAAATTCATGCATGGCCCGCTCATGTTCGTCGCCCAAAACTTCGAGAATGTAATTCATCGGCAGCTTGGATGGTTCCGTGCTTTCCTTTTCAGCCAAACGGTCGAGCAACATGGCGGCTCTGGCCCCGGCACGATCCCAAAAATGCCGGCCTCGCTCCACAAAATAATTCAACCCGCGATGAGAGAGATTTTCCATTTCCAAGTCGATTCGCTTTGCAAGGGAATAGCGAATGCGCTGAAGCCGAGTGATCCCCGGTTTGAATCGAACGGCATCCGGATGTGTCGATTGAATCAGTATGAGCAGCGCGACTTCCTGCCCCGCTTCGCTGAGTTGCCTGGCCGCCGCCAATGCTATGGATCCGCCGAGGCAGAAGCCGCCGAGATAATATGGACCTTCCGGCTGGAAGCTTCTGATTTCCTCGACGTAGTCCGCGGCCATTTCTTCGATGGAGCGGCCCTTCACGATCTTGCCGTCCAAGCCTCTGGCCTGAAGGGCGTACACCGGTTGGTCCGGATCCAGTTGGTTTGCCAGCGGGTAATACTCGATCACGTTGCCGCCATGAGAATGCATCAGAAACAGCGGAGGCTTGGACCCTCCCGCACGGAGGGGAACCAAGGATGACCACTGCGGGGTCCAATTTTCCTTGCGCAAAATTTCGGCCAGTTCCGCAACGGTTGGAGCCTGCAGCAACGTTGCAAGAGGCAGGCGCGTTCCGAAAAGTTTCTCGACCTCGGCGACAATTCGCACGGCCAGCAGCGAGTGTCCTCCCAAATCAAAGAAATTGTCGTGCAACCCCACCCGCTTCACATTCAATACTTTCGCCCAGATTTGCGAGAGCATCTGCTCAATCGTATCCCGCGGCGCGGCGGATTCCACTGCACCTTCCGCGGGCCGATCGTCCGGAGCGGGCAAGGCCTTGCGATCGATTTTTCCATTGGGCGTCAGCGGCAGCCGTTCCATGGCCACATAACTCGTGGGAACCATGTATTCCGGCAGGGCTTTCTTCAGGTGTTCGCGCAATGCGGCGGCATCAACGGGCGCCGATTCTTTTCGTGTTTCATAGTAGGCGACCAGCCGCTTCATGCCCGGCTTGTCCTCGCGCACCATCGCAAAGCATTTGCGAACCGCGGGGTGCCTCTCCATGGCCGCTTCAATTTCACCCAGCTCGATGCGGAATCCGCGCAGCTTCACTTGATGATCCGCGCGGCCCACATAGCGAATATCGCCGTCGGGCAGCCAGTTGCAGACATCGCCGGTGCGATACATGCGAGCGCCGGGCCGCCCACTGAACGGATCCGGCAGAAAACGTTCATTCGTCAGATCGGCACACCCGTAGTAACCGCGAGCCACGCCAGCGCCGGCGATATACAGTTCGCCCGGCACTCCAATGGGAACGGGCTTGCGATTTGCGTCCACGATGTAAACCTGCGTATTCGCGATGGGCTTGCCAATGGTTACGGCTCCGCCTCGCGGCACCAGCGTGTACGTCGAGTACGTGGTGGTTTCCGTCGGGCCGTAAAGGTTGTACACGCGCTCCACTTTGGTCGTGGCATAAATCTGAGCCGCAAGCGAATCAGACAGCGGCTCGCCGGCCAGATTGATGGTCTTCACGGAGTCGGGGACGCCGCCCACGCGCAGCAATTCGGAAATGGCCGAGGGAACTGTATTGATCAGCGTAATCTCGTTTTTTGCCTGCAAGTTTGGCAGCTGGAGAACGTCGGGAGCAATGATGACTTTTCCTCCCGCCGAGAGCGTCACGAACATCTCGAAAACAGAAAGATCGAAACAGATGGACGTGGCAAACAGGACGCCTTGCAGCTCCTTTGCGCTGAATACCTGGTGTCCCCATTCCATGAATGAGGCTGCGCAGCGGTGTTCCAGCGCTACGCCTTTGGGGCGGCCCGTGGAACCGGAAGTAAAGAGCACGTAAGTCAAATTTTCCGGCTTTGAGTTCGATACCGGATTGTCATCGGCCTGCGCCGCAATCTTCGCCCAATCCGAATCCAGGCACACCGTTTTCCCGGCGAATTCAGGCAGTTCGTTGACCAGTGATTTCTGCGTGAGCACAATGGGCGCTTTGGAATCTTGCAAAATGTAGCCGATGCGCTCTTTCGGATAGGCTGGATCCATGGGAACGTATGCGCCGCCTGCTTTCACAATTCCCAGCAGCCCGACAATCATTTCCAGAGACCGTTCCACGAAGACTCCCACCAGAATCTCCGGCCCCACTCCCAGCCCCTGCAAATAGTGAGCCAGCTGATTGGCCCGGCGATTCAATTCCCCGTAGGTGAGTCTTTTTTTATCGAACACCAACGCCACTTGATCCGGCGTTCGCGCCGCCTGCTCTTCGACCAATTCATGCACGCAGCGATTCATCCCGGCATAATTCACGGCCGTCTGGTTCCAGCCCACCAGCAGCTGTTCCCGCTCGGCGCCGGTCAGCATCGTCAGTTTGGAGATGCTCTGTTCGGGATCTTCGGCGATTGCTTCCAGAAGCCTCTGGTAATGCCCACACATGCGCTGAATCGTGGCGGCATTAAACAAGTCGCTGTTGTACTCGAACATTCCTTCCAGGCCGTCCTTGGTCTCGGAGATCACCAGGGTCAGGTCAAACTTGGAAGTTCCCGTGGAGAGATCGCGATTGCCGGAAGCCCGCGATACTTCCGAGACTCCATCCGGATTGTGAAGAACGAACATCACCTGGAATACAGGGGAGCGGCTGGGGTCGCGTTCCGGAGCCAGATCGGCCACCAGGCGATCGAAGGGCAGATCGGGGTGCGCATAGGCTCCCAGGGCGCGTTCGCGCACTTGTTGCAGAAGGGAGAGAAAATTCATGCGCTCGCTGAATTGCGCGCGCAGCACCACCGTGTTGAGAAAATAGCCGAGCAATTTTTCCGTTTCGCTGCGCGTGCGCCCCGAAATCGGAGTTCCCACTAGAATATCTTCCTGGCCCGTGTAGCGGTGCAGCAGCGTGGCAAAGCCCGCCTCGAGCAGCATAAACATTGTTGCCTGCTGTTCGCGGCTCAACGATTTCAATTGTTCCAAAAGATCCTTCGGCAACTGGAAGGATTCAATGGCGCCGCGGAAGGCCTGCGTGGCGGGACGCGGCTTGTCCGTTGGCAACTCCAGGACCGTTGGCGCGCCGGACAATTCTTTCTTCCAGTAGGATTCCTGCCGCTGGTAGGCATCGCCTTTCAGCCAGTCCCGCTGCCAGGCGGCAAAATCCGCATATTGGATGGGCAGCTCGGAAAGAGGAGAGGGAAGTCCTTGCGAAAACGCGTGGTACAGCTGGGTCACTTCGTCGTGGAACAGCTCCATCGACCATTCGTCGGCGATGATGTGGTGAATGGTCAGCAGCAGCCTGTGTTCCCGTTCGCCGAAGTGCACCATGGCCACGCGGAACAGCGGCGCCTGGGACAGATCGAAAGGTTTTCGTCCCTCTTCCTGCACTATGCGTTTCCATTCGCGTTCCCGCCGGTCGCCGCCGAATGAACCGAGATCGATTTCCTTGAAGGCCAGATCGATCCGCGTCAATACGGTTTGCATTGGCCGCCCGTCGACATAAGAAAAAGTGGTGCGCAGAACTTCGTGCCGCCGCACTAGCTCATCCAAAGTTTTCTGGATCGCGTCCGCATTGTACGTGCCCTCGAAGCGAATCACGTCCACAACGTTGTAAACAGGGCTATGTGGCGCCAGTTGGTTCAGGAACCACAATTGTTCCTGAGCGAAGGAAAGTGGCGACGGCCCCGCAGTCTTCCGCCGCTCGATGTGCCGTGTGCCGCCTGCTGCGTTTCTGGACTCGGCGAGAACGCCGGCAAGACCGGCAATGGTGGGATGCTCGAACAAATCCTGCGTCGCCAGATCCACGTCGAACACATCGCGGATGCGCGAAATTATCTTGATGGCCAGGAGGGAGTGACCGCCGAGATCGAAGAAATCATCGGTCACACCGGGATTCTCGACCTTCAATATTTCCGTCCAAATCGCCACCAGAGCCTTCTCCGTCTCTGTCTGCGGCCGCGCGCGATTGCTAGAGGCAATGCTTGCGGAGTTGGACGCCTCTCCAATGGAAACTTCCGCGGAATCCGCCCCGGCGCGAGCCTCGCTGCCTTCCGCGCGCCCCACTCCTGGAGCGGGCAAAGCTTTTCGATCGACCTTCCCGTTGGTGGTCAGCGGGAAAGTGTCGAGCAGCACAAAGTGCGCGGGGACCATATATTTGGGAAGCTTCTGCTGCAGGGACTGGCGAAGCTCCTCCACTGAAAGTTTTCCGCCATCCACGGGGATCGCGTAGGCCACAAGCTGCTTGTCTCCGGGCTCATCCTCGCGCGCGAGCACCGCGCACATTTTCACTCCGGAACATTCCATCAGCGCCGATTCAATTTCTCCCAGCTCGATGCGATATCCGCGGACTTTTACCTGGCTATCGATGCGCCCAAGAAATTCCAGATTGCCGTCTTTACGGTAGCGCGCCAGGTCCCCCGTTCTATAGAGGAGCGCACCCTCGCGGCCCGAGAACGGATCGGGAAGAAATTTTTGCTGATTCAGCTCTGGCCTGTTCAGATAGCCGCGGGCAACGCCGTCGCCGCCGATGTACAACTCTCCGGCAACTCCGGCGGGAACGGGATTCCGGTGGCGGTCCAAAACATAAAGCTGCGTGTTGGCAATGGGCCTGCCGATGATCACCGAGCCGCTTCTCGGATCCTCCGCGCGCACTTCGTAGACACAGCAGCCCACAACGGTTTCGGTCGGCCCGTACTCGTTGATCAATCGAGTTTGCGGCGCGAAATCACGCCACAGTCTCAGGCTTTCGGCCATCAGATTTTCTCCGCCGATGACAAACACTTTTGTCATGGCGGCCGCTTCGCCGGGCTTGATCTCCTGGCTCAACAACTCCAGGTGGGCGGGAGTAATCTTGACCAGGTTCCGGCCCCCGCGTCGCAGCGCTGCAAGCAGCGATTGCGCGCCCACATCTTCAGGCAGGAGTTCGATATTTCCTCCAGCCAGAAGAGCGGGATACATGCTGGTCACGGTCAAATCGAACGAAATGGAAGAATGAACGGGAACGGAACCGCCCTGTTCCACAGCGTATGTGCGAATCGCCCAGGTCAGATAATTGGCCAGGCCGCTGTGCAGGATCATGGCCCCTTTGGGCTCGCCCGTCGATCCGGAGGTGTACATCACGTAGGCCAAGTTCGATGGCGCGGCAATCGGTTCAGGATTCGCGGAACTTTCCCTGGAGATCTCGGCCCAATCGGAATCCAGCAGAATTGTCTTATCGGCGGCGGTTGGAAAAAGGCGCTTCAGGTCGGCGCTGGTCAGCAAAAATTTCGCGGCGGAATCGTTCATCATGAACGACAGGCGGTCCTGCGGATATGCCGGGTCCAACGGCACATAAGCACCGCCCGCCTTCCAAATTCCCACTAGCCCAATCACCATTTCCGGCGTGCGGTTCAGGCAAACGCCAACCAGCGTTTCAGGCCCCACTCCGCGATTGCGCAGATAGTGCGCCACTTGATTGGCGCGCTCGTTCAGCTGGCGATAGCTGAGGGTTGTTCCCTGATACACAACCGCCGCAAGATCCGGAGTTTTCGCCGCCTGCCGCTCAAATAATTCATGGATGCAACTATTCGGGTACGCGGCGGCGGTGCTGTTCCACTCGTGCACGATTCGATTTTGTTCGTCGGCGCCCAGCATGGGAATTTCCGAAACGGGTTTGCCGGAATTTTGGCAAGCGCCTGCCAGCAGATTTTGCTGATGCTGAATTATTTCAGCGATGGTGCCACGGTCGAATAAACCGCTGGCGTAGGCAACCGTCCCGAGCAATTGATCGCCGCGATCCACAAAAGAAAAATTCAAGTCCGTTGTGGAAGTTCCTGAATTTTCCCACGAAAGTTGAGACGGATGCGATGCTGATACGTTGAACAGCGGATTGCCGTCCAACGCATGACCAGGACGAATTTCCTCGAGAACTTCGGCAAATGGCACGCCTGCATGGGCCGCGGCATCCGTGTAGACGGCCTGCACGCGCGATTGAAGCTCGATAAACGTGGGTTCGCCCGAAAGATCCACGCACAAAGCCAGAGGATTTTCTGAATTGTCCGATGTGCCGCCGATCACTATTTCATCCTGCCCGGAGTATCGCTGCAGCAGCACGGCGATTCCAGCCAGAAGGGTGGCGTAGAGCGAGCAACCGGACGCTTTGCTGAGCCGTTTCAGCTCGCGAACGATGCTCTCGGGCAACTCGAAATGTTCTACAGCAGTTCGACGATTTGCTTGGGAAGGTCTCGGCCGATCATACGGCAACTGAAGCCGCTGCAGCTCGCCGGACAACTGGCCGCGCCAGTAGTTCAGGCGATCGGAACGATTATCAGAGGCTTGGGCATCGGAAACCGCATCGGCAATATCCGACGTGTCGGTTCCTTCTCCATTAGCCCGATTTGGCGGAGGCGGAAACAATTCGTTGGGCTCAGCTATCTTGCTTTCCCGGCTCAATGGATCGTACTCCCATACTCTACTACTGAAAGCCTTGTGGTGCACGGCTATCCCAGAGTGAACAGGCCAGAATGAATTTGCCTAACGAAGATAATTTGCAATTGCCATGCCATTTGAAATACCAAGACCTGCCAGGCCGCCATAGCCTATAAACGCACAACTCGCTGAAATGCAATCGGTTACAGGTTGGATGGACTGGAACTAGTGTAGCCGGGAAAGCCAGAAATTTGCGCACCTCTCCCTGTGTGGGAAAACCATTTCCACATTTTCCCTGTCACATCCATCAAGGTTCGCCAAATGCGAGCGTGAATAGCATCGAAGATGGAGGCAAGCATCTGCTCCCGGAAAGAAGACCAACATCGGAAACGATGCGCGTGCGCAGTGGAACCGCCACTAAGGCTGTCCCGCGCACGCTCAACTTAACTCAAGAAAGAACCACTCTTGAGCACCGGTCAAATGGAAGCGCCGCTGGCCCTGAAACTACTTTGCGCGTGAAGAATGGCTGGCAGCTTGTGCTGTTCCTTCTCCATGAATAGACATCGCGCCTGTTGGAATCGCCGGCACTTCGCCATGCGCTTCGATGCTCCAGCTCTTGGCCATGCGATTGCCGCCCGCAGTGAGGCAAAAAAACGCCGACAGCTCGATGATCTCCGCGTTGTTGTAGAACTTTTTCAGCTCCGCGTAAACTTCCTGGTCTCTTCCGTCATCCAGCGTGAGCGTGCGCGCGTAATGCAGAGCGGCGCGTGTCTTGGGATCGGGATGCTCCCAGTTCGGCAGCGCGCAGCTTCTTTTTTCTTCCTCGCTGATGGACGAGGCCAGTGGAGAAGTTTGCCGCGCGCAGAATTCGCAGCCCACCATCTGCGCAATTTGAATGCGCGCCAGTTCCTTAATTTCGTGAGGCACGCTGCCGCCGCGGTGCAACATGTCCCAGTAGCCCGCAAAGGCCTTGGCCACTTCCGGGTTCTGTCCCATGGTGCGGTACCAGGCCGGTGGCGGGCTTTTGGTTACCTTGGCGCGCTCGATCACATCGCGCAATCCCGGATCGGCTGCATCGTCGCTAATTTGGGGAACATTGGGAACATGTGTGGCAGTTGACATGGTGGTCCTCCGTATAATTTTTGATTCTCAAATGCAGTGCGCGGTCACAAACTAAATTGGCGAATAATTCACTCCATGGGCTGAATGCGAACGATTCGCCCCGTGCTGTAGTCGGCATACCACACAGTGGTAGGCGTCGTGGACTTGTCCACCCATACCGCGCGCGAATGCGAATACGGCTCCGGCATCGCATACTCCGTCCAGTGGCCAGTCCGCGGATTAAATCTCAGAAATTCCCTTCCGTGCAATTCTCCGCCCCACACTTCTCCGTTCTGATCGGGTTCCACCGAGTAAAGATCGGTGTACGGTTCCACAGGGCCGGGAGGATAAAATTCGCGAATGCGTTTGGCCTTGGCGTCCAACTCCACCAAAGTTCCATTCTCGCCGCCAAACCAGGCATTGCCAAAGGGATCGAACCCGCCCCTGCGCGCAGCCGAGCGGCGGTCCCCGGAATCCAGATTAAGCATTTGGCCTGTGCGAATATCCAGAAGCTCCGCTGAGTTTCCAGTCGTTCCGGAAATCGCGCCGCCGGCCCAGAAATTTCCATCCTGCGAAATAATCCCGTCGTAGCTGAAGGGAACTTTCATCGGAAATTTCTGCACCATTTTGCCGGTCTTGGGATCGATCTTTTCGGCGGCATATCCTCCGCCCATGCTGGCCCACACGTAACCGTCCGGGGTCACATCGAAATCCGCCATCCCCGCGGAATTGATCGGGAACGGCGCGGCGACCGGCACTTCAGCCATTTCTCCGTTTCGCGGATCGAGCTTGAGCAGTTTGTGCGACCACGGCTCGGAGATGAGCACTTCGCCGTTTTTCTCGACGTACACATGATGCGTGCCCGGTTGCGCGCCCGGCGTCAAGGGAGTCTGATATTCGGTCACCACACCCGTGCGTGTATCGAGTTTTCCGAAAAAGCGGCTAAGGTGGCTAGTATACCAAATATTTCCGCTGCCATCTCCGTAGACGTCGTGGGCGCTTTGCAACGCGCGGGGCAGCTCGAATTCCGTCACCACCACGCGATTGGATTCCCCGGTCAGCCGCGGGAACGCGTACATCGGCTGGTCCACGGACTCAGGCCCGCGAACTTTGGCCAGCCACTTGATGAGCATCCTGTCCGTCGCTTGTTGCGACTCAGTGACCGGCTCCAGCGGATCGTTGATCAGCGGCCCGCCTCCGCGATGCAGCATGCGCGACACCAGCACGCCCCAGCTTCGCTCGTCATAGCGATTCTTGAAAATCTGCTGGAAGGAATGGCACCCCAGCGCGCAGGTTGCGTGCAGCGCCTCTTTTTCCTCGACCGTTCCCGGGAGGTTCCACAGAATTTCCTCCCCGCTCAGTTGCGATTCCACTTCCGGAGTTGCCGGCAGCGCCCGCGTCTTGGCGATTCTTTCCAGAACGATCTCGTCCAGTTTTGTGGAGCCGTCAACGTGCACTGCGTCTCGCCGGTAGGGCTTGAATTCAAGGGGATTGGCGATGCGCAAAGTGTAGGCGCCGGCCTGCATTTTGGGAAATTCGTATTTTCCTTCTTCGTTGGTATAGACAGTGGTGCGCACGCCATTAGGGGCGATCAATTGCACCATAATGCCCTCGGGCGAATCGCCGCTGGCAACCCGCACAGTTCCAGTCGCCCCGCCGGAGAGGCCGCTCTGCACTGTCCACTTGTTTGTTTCCGACCGGTACCACGGATTTGCAGGAAGAGACTCGCCCTCAACGCAGCACTTGTCGCTGTGCAAATAGCTGACCACGTCCACCACATCCGAATTGGAGAGAGTTGTGCCAAACGACGGCATTCCCGGGCCGCCCTTCTTGATGTGCGCGGCAACATTTTCTTCGCTAACGGAAACCCCGGTGATCAGGGCAGTTCGCTTGAAAAGACCTTCCAGCGTTGGCGCCGCCTGCTGATATTTGTTATGGCAGGCCCAGCATTTGTGCCAATAAATATTTTCTCCGCGCTCCGCGCCCGTTTCCGCCACTTCAAGGTAGTGGTCGGTTCTGTAAGAGCGCTGAAGGTCGTCATGGGATGTAACGGAAGATGGCGCATTGGCGGGACCGTCAGCCGGCTGCGCGGAAGTCACGGGCAGACCGCCGGATACGGCAAAGATCAGCATCGCAAAAATGGCCGTCGTGCCAAGTGACAGTAGCCTGCGCCGCATATTCCTCCGCCTATTCAATATCCCGGTTGATTTGCCCCGTGCAATCCTCGCATTCTACAACGTTTTTGGATAAAGAAATCCATTACTACAGCGCCAAGCGTCAAGGGATCTCGCCACGGCCCACCCATTTTGGCTGTGGAGCATGTTAGAATTGGGGCCTTCCTTTTTATGGAAAATCAATCTGAGTCTCATCGAAGGAGAGTTTGATGAACTACTACGGTGGCAAAGAGCTGGCTGAAAGCTTTCGCACGGTCCGCAAAAATACCCTGGCGATCGCCCAGGACATTCCTGAAGATAAGTACAACTTTCGGCCTATGCCGGAATCGCGCAGCGTCGCCGAGCTTTTGACGCACATCGCCGTGAGCAATGCCCTGCAAAAGAAAATCCACGCCGACGACCGGACGAATACCCTGGTTGGCTTCGATTTCCCGTCGTTCATGAAACAATTGCACGCCGAAGAAAAGACGCCGCGCAGCAAGGCGCAAATCATCGAACTGCTGACCAACAATGGCGAGGCTTGGGCCAAGTTACTGGAGGGGATGCAGGACAGTTTCCTCGGGGAAGTTGTAACCATGCCAACCGGAGCCACGCCCGCCGCCCGCACGCGCTTCGACATGATTCTCTCCGTGAAGGAACATGAAATGCACCACCGCGGGCAGATGATGCTGATCGAGCGCATGCTCGGAATCGTTCCTCACCTGACGCGCCGCATGCAGGAGCACATGGCCGCAGCCGCGAAAAAGTAACACGGCACTCGTTTCCCGAAGTGGCATTGCTGTAATGGAGAAAATGGGCTCGCCGAATCTCTTCGGCGAGCCCGCTCTGTTTCCAGACGGAATATTTTCTAAATTATCTCTAATCTTGTCGCGCAGCGCTAAAGTCGTTCTTCCCTCCGCCGATCTATCATTGCGAGGTAATCCGACCATGAGCAATTCCATCAACCCGGTTCAGGCAGTCAACGCGCAGACGCAAACGCAGCCAGCCGCTCAGCCGCCCAAACAAGCGGCGGCGCAAACGGCAATCCCGCAAGACAAAGTGACCATCAGCGAGTCTGCAAAGCAGGCGCTCGCGGATAAGACCAAGCCGGCTGCTGGGGGCGATGTGGACCACGACGGCGACAGCCACTAGTCCGTTAACCTCCATGTTTTCTGCACATTAGAAAATACTAATGTTATTTCCTCGTCTGCCGATGTTTAGAGCGTGAGGTGATCCATCCATGTCGAGCTCTATTCAATCGATTCAGGCTACCCACGCGCAGTCGCAGGCGGAGCAATCCGTTCAGCCCCCCAAGACTCTCCAAACGGAAGCCGCCACGCAAACTGCCATCCCCAATGACACAGTTACAATCAGCCAGCAAGCCAGACAGGCTCTGGTAACCAACAGCCAACAAGCTAACGGAGCCGATGCGAACTCCAATGGCACCAATCACTAAATAGCATTTTTAAATGTATTTTGAATAAAACGAGTCGGAATTGGGGCCGGTTCGAGTGGCGCAAGACTTCAGCCCACGGGGTTTGGTCCTTGCAAGGACCAAACCTCGCGGCTTGATCTTGCCACGCTAAACTCTTGAACAAATTGCGTATTCTATCTTGGGAAACGCGCGGGTTAACTGGTTTTTCCGGCATACTGCAATTTCACGCGCGCGCTTTTTTCGGCCACCGATTTTGCCAATTCTTCCTTGTAGGTGGTTAAGCGCGTGGCGATTTCCTGATCGGACGTGGCCAGAATTTCCGCGGCGAAAATTGCCGCATTGATGGCGCCAGGCTTGTCGATGGCCATCGCCGCCACCGGCACGCCGCCAGGCATTTGCACGCTGGAAAGCAGTGAGTCGATGCCGGAGAGCACCGTGGTTGCCATGGGCACCGCGACAACCGGCAGCGTCGTAACCGCTGCGATCACGCCCGCAAGGTGCGCCGCGCCGCCCGCCGCAACGATTACCACTTTCAGCCCGCGTGAAACCGCTGTCGAAGCATACTCATGCGTGCGCGCCGGAGACCTGTGCGCCGAGGTCACTTCAATTTCGTAGGGCACTTCAAATTTTTCCAGCATCTTCGCCGTCTCGCTCATCACAGGCAAATCGGTGTCCGACCCCATGACGATTCCGACGAGCGGCTTGCGGCTGTTCTTCGATTCACTGGCCATGAATGCTCCTGCCTCCCTGTTTGGTGTGATCGTTCGTTAAAACTTAACGCGCGCCCGATACAGAATCATCGTCGCTGCCTCGCGCCAGGCTGGCCTTCTCCTGGATCTCAACACGGTCGCCGCGGCGAATTCGGCCGGCCTCGATAACCCTGCACAACACGCCGCGCCGCCCGCGAAGCGCTTCCTGAAGACCCTGGCGGATCTCGTCAATCTGGTGGCACGGTGTACAGGGCTGCGTAACTTCGAGCAGCGCCTCTCCGGCGCGCAGGCGCTGGCCGCCAAGCAATGTCCCAAGCGCCACGCCGCGCGTGGTGATGTTTTCCCTGGCGCGTCCCGGCGCGATGCCAAATTCCTCCAGCGTTTCCTGATCCATCAGCAATACTTGCCGGCTGCTTCCGCGCCGTGCGTGGACGCAGTCCTTGAAACCCATATTTTCAACGGCAAACACTTCATCGAATTCGCGCATGGGCTCGCCGTGCGCCAGGCATTGAAACACATGCAACACTTCAGACACGAGGCACCTCCACCGCGGGACACTTGCGTAAGTCCCCTTTGGCGCCAATATCGGTGCGGCACTGCGCGCCGTCAAAATGAATCTTGCTTGTGGCTTGGTATGCTTTTTGGATTGCCAGCGGCAGTGAATCGGCCATGGCCGTTACCCCGAGCACGCGCCCTCCGCTGGTCACGATCGAGTCGCCATCGCGCTTGGTTCCTGCGTGAAACACGGCAACATCCGGCAGTTGGGCCGCCTCCGCGAGCCCTGTGATTTTCTTTCCCGTCTCAAAGGAATCCGGGTACCCGCCCGACGCCATCACCACGCAAACGCTCGCCCCGGGTTTCCATACAGGTTTTATCGTGCTGAGCTTGCGCGAAGCCACCGCATCGAACGCCGCCGCCAGATCGAAATCCATGCGCATCATGATGGGCTGCGTTTCCGGATCGCCCAGCCTGCAATTGTATTCCAGCACCATGGGCCCGGTGGCCGTAAGCATCAGGCCGAAATACAGAAAGCCTGTGTAGGGAATCCCTTCCTCGGAAAGACCCTGGATCGTGGGGCACACGATGTCCTTGACGATCAGCGATTCGTACTTCGGCGTGATCATTCCGTCCATGGTAAACGCGCCCATCCCGCCTGTGTTGGGCCCGCAGTCGCCGTCGAACACCCGCTTGTGATCGCGCGTGGGAGCCATCGGCAGAAAGGATTTCCCGTCCGTCAGCACGATGAACGAAAGCTCTTCGCCCTTGAGCGCGTGCTCGAATAGCACACGCGAGCCGCCGGGACCGAGTTCGTGTTTCTGCATCACGCGGCGGATAAATGATTCAGCTTCGGCGCGCGTTTCCGCCACCAGCACGCCTTTCCCGGCGCACAATCCGTCGGCCTTGATCACCACCGGCCAATCCACCGCGTCCAGCGCGCGAATGGCTTCCAGCGGAGATTCAAAATCGCCGTAGAGCGTGGGCGTGGGGATCTCGTACCGGGTCATGAATTCCTTGGCGTAAATCTTGCTTCCCTCAAGCCGCGCGTCCCGTTGCGAAGGCCCCACCAGGCGCATGCCACGGCATTCAAACTTATTGCGAATCCCCGCCACCAGCGGCGCTTCCGGCCCCACTATGGTGAGGTCCGGCTTGAGCCGCTCGGCCAGCGCCACCAGCGCGCCCACGTCGGCGGCATCCACGGGCACGCACTCGGCAATGTCCGCGATCCCGCCGTTGCCCGGCGCGCACCAAATTTTCTCTACTTCGGGCGACTGATGCAGCCGCCAGATCATCGCGTGCTCGCGTCCCCCGCCGCCAATCACCAGAATTTTCACAGTAAGCTCACGATAAAGGGCGGCCCCGCCACTGTCAACCCTTGTACCTAACGATCCGGCGACAGGTTCTCGGCCGATGTCTTCTTCTTGAATGCGGAACGGAAAACGCTACTTCGCGATTCCCATTTGCGACAAGGCGAATGCGTAGTCGAAAGCCGCCTCATGCAAAGCGTCGTAGCGTCCCGACGAGCCGCCGTGGCCCGCGCCCAGATTTGCTTTGAGCAACAGCGTATTTTTATCCGTCTTCGTGGCGCGCAACTTGGCGACGAGTTTGGCGCCTTCCCAGTACGGCACCTGGCTGTCGTTCAGCGATACTTCCACCAGCATGGCCGGATAATTTTTTGGCGCGACGTTGTCGTACGGGGAATAGCGAATCATGTAGTCAAACGCAGCCTTCTCGTTGGGATTTCCCCACTCGATGTATTCGCTGGTGGTGAGCGGCAGGGACGCATCCAGCATGGTGTTGATCACGTCCACGAAGGGCACTTGCGCCATCACGGCTTTGAACAAGTCGGGGCGCATATTGGCCACCGCGCTCATCAACATTCCGCCCGCGCTGCGCCCTTGAATCACCAGACGATCCGATGCGGTGTACTTATTCTTGACCAGATACTCCGCGCAATCGATAAAATCGTAAAAGGTGTTCAGCTTGGACATCATGCGGCCTTCATCGCGCCATTCTTCGCCCAGCTCCCCGCCTCCACGGATATAGGCGATTGCATAGATCACTCCGCGATCCAGCAGCGACAACCGATTCGATACAAATGTGGGAGACATGGAGATGCCATAGGAGCCGTAGGCATAGAGCAGCATGGGCGCCGAGCCATCCATTGGGACACCCTTCTTGTACACCAGGGAAATCGGCACCTTCGTGCCGTCGCGCGCCACGGCCCAGATTCGTTTGGCTTCGTAGCGGCTGGCGTCGAATCCGCCCGGCACTTCCTGTTGCTTCATCAGTTTTCGCTGCTGCGTTTTCATGTCGTAGTCGTAAACGGAAAGCGGGGTGACCATGGATTGATAATTGAAACGCACGACGGGCGTGTCATATTCGCGGTTGTCGCCAATCGAGAGATCGTAATCGGGTTCATTCATGGCGATGCGATGCGACTCTTTCGTCTTGGTATCGATGACGCGCAGATAGTTCAGCCCGCCTTCTCGTTCAGATACCACCAGGTGGCCGGCAAATGTTTCCAGGCCCTCGATTTTTATTTTCGGATTGTGATCGATGAAGGATTTCCAGTTTTTCTCGGATGGGTCGCTGGCGGGCGCGGTCACCACGCGAAAATTCAGGGCGTTCTTGTTTGTGGTGATATAGAACTGGCCTTCATAATAGTTCACGTCGTATTCGTGGCCGTCTTGCCGGGGCACCACGATTTTGAATTGGCCGGTGGGATTGTCGGCAGCCACGTATCGATACTCGCGCGAAGTCTTGGCCTCCGATTCCAGAAAAATCATTTTCTTGTCCAGCGAGCGCCCCGCGCCAAGATCGAACAGCTCATCCTTCTCCTCGAATAGAAGATCGCTGTTCGGCGTGCCAACCACGTGCCTCCAAAACTTGTCGGAACGTTTCGATACGGCGTCTTCGGTCGTGTAGAAAATTGTCTTGTTGTCGCTGGCCCACACCACGGAGCCCGCGCGTTCAATGTGCTCGCCCAGTGTTTTCCCGGTGCGCAGATCCTTCACATAAATCGTGTATTGCCGGTAACCGGTGATATCGATGGAATATGCCAGCAAGTTGCCGTCGTCGCTCACCCTGAATTCGCCGAGACCCAGAAAGCTGTGCCCTTCCGCCAGCTTGTTCAGATCGAGCAGGATCTCTTCGGGCGCATCCAGGCTGCCCATCTTGCGGCACTGGTAGGGATACTGTTTTCCTTCCTCGGTCCGCGAATAATAGAAATACTTGCCCTGCCGCGCCGGCACGCTCAGATCCGTTTGCTTCATGTGGCTGAGCATTTCCTTGTACAGCGAATCCTGAAAATCCTTGGTCGGTTTCATGACCGTTTCCGTGTAGGCATTTTCCGCTTCCAAGTACTTCGTCACGTCGGGATCTTTTTTGTCGCGCAGCCAGAAATAGTTGTCCTTCAGCGTTGCGCCATTGACTTGAGTGACGTGCGGCACCGTTTTCGCCACGGGCGGCTGCAAATTGGCATCTTGCGCCAGCGCCATGGGCGCCAAAAGCATGGCGGCAATCGCGGGCCGCAATAAAAGTTCGCCGAGTTTCTTCATCTCGTCCTCCGGTGAATCGTCGCTCTGTTTGGCCACTTTGTTTTTGCCCTGCCGGCCCCGATTGAATTTCAGACCACCTGACAGTATACCTGCCGCCGAATTGACGTCTCGAATCGCCCAGACTACCATGCCGCCTGCCATGCCGGAAAAATCTTCCCGCCGCGTTTCTGTGCCAGCCCTGCTGGCCTGCTTTTTCTTTTCGGGCGCGGCCGGTTTGATCGATCAAGTGGTGTGGAGCAAAGCACTTGGACTTATTTTCGGCCACACGGCCTACGCGGTCGCCACGGTCCTGGCCGTATTCATGGCCGGGCTTGCTTCGGGCAGCGCATGGATCGGCGGGCGAAGCGAGCGCTGGGCCAGGCCGATCGCGGTCTACGGCTGGCTGGAACTGGGCGTCGCGGCAACCGCCGCAATTTCTCTCGCGGGGCTGGCCGGTGTCCGCGTCGCCTATGTTGCCGCGTATCCGCATGTCGCGGGAAACGCCAGCGCCCTGCTCGTGCTGCGATTCGCCGGATCGGCGCTGGTCTTATTTCTGCCGACGTTTCTGATGGGAGGCACGCTGCCCGTACTGGTGCGCGGACTCACGCGCGATGCTGTGGAGTTGGGCGCGCGCCTGTCGCGCCTCTATTGGATCAACACGGCCGGCGCGGTTGCCGGAACCTTCGCGGCGGGATTTCTCTTTCTACCATCGCTCGGTCTTCGGCTCACGCTGGGAATCGCCGTGGCTCTGAATCTTGCCGCCGCCGCGCTGGCATTCACTCTCGCCCGCAATGAACCTTCTCGTGAATCGTCGCTTCAGCCGAGCTTACCAGAAAGATTGCAGGCGCCGACCTCTGCCGCGCCATCGCGCTTCTTGTTGATTTGTTTCGCAATCGTGGGCGCCACGGCCATGTCCTATGAAATCGGCTGGACGCGCCTGCTCTCAACGCAACTGGGCAGCTCTACCTACGTATTCACTTTGATGCTGGGCACATTCCTCACCGGAATTGTTCTGGGGAGCGTTCTCTATGAACGATGGAGCCGCCATCGCCTGCCGGATGCGATGACCTTCGCTGTCACGCAAACGCTGACGGCGCTCGCCGCGCTGGCATTCCTCGTATTCTTCACGCGCTTGATCGAAGTGCTGCCGCCGATCCTGCGCGCCACGCACGAATCCTTTGGCGGCCTGGTGCTCGCTCAATTCGTCACAAGCGCGCTGGCCATGCTTCCCGCGGCAATCGTCTTCGGTTTCAATTTTCCGGCCGTGGTGGTGCTGATTGCCGGCCCGCGTTCGCAATCCGAGACAGGTGCGAGCGCCGCAGTGGGCCGCGCCTATGCCTGGAACACGCTTGGCGCAATCGTGGGCGCGATTGCCGCCGGATTCTGGCTCATGCCGCGCCTGGGAAGTTTTCACTTGCTTGCGGCGACGGCGGGCGTGAACCTCGCACTGGCCGCCACGATTTCCTTCCTATCGGCGCGGCGTGCATCGTGGAAAATATTTGCCGTTACAGCGAATCTCCTCCTGCTGATCGCCGCTGCCTTCATCGGTTTCTCAAATTATTTTTACGATCCCGCCGTCGCTTCCTTCAACACCCTGATGTATTGGAATCTCTACGACCGCCCGTTGACGCTGCGCGAAAACGCGCACGCACTGGACATCGTCTATTTCCGCGACGGCCTGAACGCCAATATATCCGTGGCCAGAACAGGTGATTACGTCGCCCTTCGCACCAATGGAAAAGTGGACGCCTCGAATCATGACGCGACCACGCAGCTTCTCCTTGGCCACCTCGCGGCACTCGCGCATCCCCCGCGACGCGTGCTCCTGGTCGGTTTCGGCAGCGGCATGACGGCGTCCGCTCTCGCCTCCTACCCCGAACTGGACCGGTTGGACATCGTGGAAATCGAGCCGGCCGTGGTCGAAGCCGCGCCGTTTCTCGCGTCCCTCAATCGCAATGTGCTTCTCGACCCGCGCGTGCACGTCACCTTTGACGACGCGCGCAATTTTCTTTTCACCACGCGTGAGAAATACGACCTGATTATTTCCGAGCCGTCCAATCCCTGGATTGCCGGTGTCGCGACGCTCTTTACACTCGAATTTTATGCGGCTGTGCGCGCCCGCCTCGCGCCGGACGGCGTCTTCGTGCAATGGATGCAGGCCTATTCCCTTTATCCAGACGATTTGCGTATGCTCTTGGCGACGTTCCTCTCTGAATTTCATGGCGCCACGCTCTGGCACGGCGATGCGCCGGACCTGATCCTGATGGCGCCCAGCCCTCCCTCCGCCGAAATTCTGCGGCGCGCACAGGCTCACTTCGCCTTGCCCCGCCTGCAGGGCGATTACGCGCAGCTCGGCATGGAAAAGGCAGAGGGCTTGTTCGGTTTTTACTTGCTGGATGACGCGGGTTTGCGAAATTTCTCGTCTGGCGCGCAAATCAATACGGACGATCGAACTCTGCTCGAATATCACGCCCCGCGATCCCTGCTGGTCCACGGATTGGAAGACAAGAACCGCGATGCGATATTGTTGCAGCAGAAAAATCCACTGCCTGAGGATTTTCCGCCGGACGCTCGAGACGCGGCGCTCGCCGCCTCGGCGGCAACCTCGGTCAATCAGGAAGACGGCGACGGAGCCGAGCGCTTCTTGCGCGCTCTCGACAATCGTCCGGCATCCGCCGCCATCCATACGATCCGCGGGCGCGCCGCGCTCGCCCAGGCTAATTTCCAGTCGGCTTTCCGCGCCTTCGATGCCGCGCTGGCCATGGAGCCGGATTCGCTTGAGGCTGCATGGGGCCTGGCCGAAACCAACCGCCGCTTTGGCAACAATGAAAAAGCGCGCCAGGCATTGCAACAAATACTCCTGCGCGATCCCGGAAATTTGCGGGCGCTGGCATCTCTCGTAAAACTCGATGTGGATTTCTCGCGCTGGCCCGAGGCGGAAGTTTTGCAGCGCCGCATTGTCGCCGCCGATTCGCAGTCAGGCGCAGCGGGACGCGCGCAGCTTGCGGATATTCTGATGCGCGAGGACAAGCAGGATGAAGCCTATCGCACCATGCTGGATTCGCTTGCGCAGGACCCATACAACTTTCAAGCGCATCTCGACCTGGGAAAATTGCTGGCCAAGCAAGCTAAATGGGAGGAAGCGCGCAAGCACCTGGAATTCGTGATGCGCTATTTTCCGGACGAGGATTCGGGAATCTATCCACTCCTCTTTCAGGCAGACAAGGCGCTGGGCGATCCCTCAGCCGCCGCAAGAGCAGTGCGCTTTGGCCTGCGTGTCTTTCCAGACAATTCGGAATTGCAGCGCCTGAATTTGTTGCGTTGAAGGGGAGATTTTTGTGGCATAGGCTTCAGCCTCGCATGGACTAACCCCGCACAGGCTGAAGCCTATGCCCCAAAAAGAAAAGGGCCGCCGAAGCGGCCCTCTCTCTTTACGTAATTTGCCAATGCTCGAAGCGGACTGCGTTTAGTTCACCTTGGCCGACGCCGCGATTGCCTTTGGCGCGCTCAGGTAGCCCGCAATCTTCTTGTCGGTGACCTGGTTGACCACCAACTCCATCGGCTGGCGCGATCCGCCCGCGTAGAAGTAGATGGGTTCGTTGACGGATCGGTTCTTCTTTTCAAGGCGCGTGTCATCCACATACATCGCGATGGTGTACTGGTGCTTCTTGGCGCTGGCGCTGCGGAATTCGATCATGGTCTGGCCAACGTGTTCCTTCTGCCCCTTGGCAGTCAGCGTGAATTCGTAGTAATCGCGCTCGCCCATTCGCTTGAGCTGTTCGAGTTCCTCATGGTTACGCGCGATCAGTTCGCCGTGCTCGCCGCGCAACTGTTGCAGGTTGCCCTTGGTTGCGTCGAGGTCGGTCTTCACGCCGTTGACGTCCGTGCCTAGCGCCTTTACGTCATCGGCGTTGGCCTTGGTCGCCAGCGTGCTTTGCACGTCGTTCAGCTTCTTGGTGTAATCGGCGCGGCTCTGCTTCACCTGATTGCGGGCCGTCGCCAGTTGATCTTCGGTCAGCTTCAACTTGTCGCCAACCAGATTCACTTCAGACTGCAATTCGGCATTGGTGCGCTCTGCTGCCGTCATGCGCTGCGTGATTCCATCCTGTGCCGCCTGAAAAGTCTTGGCTTGAGCCGCCAGCGCCTGCTCTGCTTCATGTGCGTGGCCGCCTGCATTCCATGCCAGGCCCACGCCCACGGCTGAGAGGATCGCCAGTCCAACCACGGCTATTCCCATCCAGCGCGGTGAACCTTCCGTTGTCATTTGGCCGTTCTCTTGTTCCAACATGTTGATAATCTCCTTTGCGATTTCCCTCGCGATAAGGAGAAGTGCAAGCGCAGAACCAAACACCCAATGGACGCAGGAGGACCATGTAGTACGTTAATAATAAAAGACTTAATAGACCTTTCTAGCAGGCGATTACTGGAAGCGGGAGGTTTTTGTACGTGTAAGTTTTACGTGCGAATCGCTGGAAATCCCATACAACCATTTGAATCAATTGAATTTAATGAATATCACACAGTTCCTGGAAGATTGTACAAAGTGGTCGAATAATTGCTAAGTCATACGAGAGCAGTCGATTAGATTAGGCAACGCGCGTGCGATCAGAGATGGCTGGTTGGACATCACGGTCAAAATAAACTTCCAGGGTCAGGGCTGCGGCATCGAAAACCGCGCGGCAATTCTGGCAGTAGCTGATATGGCCCTGGACGTCGCTCCCTACTTCTGGTGCCAGCCGGCCTTCCAGGTATTCGCAAATCAAACGGATCGTAGCCTTGCAATTCATGCTCATGGCGTTCCCCCGGTCCCGAGAAGCCATCAATGATGCACGACGTAAGCCAAAGCGTTAACAAGCCTTTAATATTTACAAATCTATTGGAATGAATTGGTTAGTGGAATGAGGAAGGGTTGGAATAGTTACGCAAATCGTGCCAAAAGAGAGAATTTTTTCTTACCACCAATCATTCTTACCTAGGGCCAGAGTTCTGCCCTGTGTCGGGCTCAAAGGCCCAATCGAAACCCGCGGACACGAAATATGAGGGTGGATTACCGGGTAATCGTCATGTTGCGCAGGACGGCGATCCGCTCGGTAAGCGGCGGATGCGTGCTGAACAAGCCTGAAAACACTTGGCCGACGGTTAGCGGCGCAACGATGAACAAGGAAGCCGTGGCTGGCGGGACATTCATGGGGATTCTAGCGTTGTAAGCGCCCAGCTTTTCGAGCGCGCTGATCAAGCCGTTTGCGTGCCCGACCATGCGAACGCCGGAGGCGTCGGCGGAAAACTCTCGTTGCCGGGAAATTCCCATCTGGATCAATAGGGCGGCGATCGGCGCCACAATAATCATAAGGAGCGCCGCCAACCCGCCACCGCCCCGTTCGTCATCGCGCGAGCCGCCAAATCCGCCGAAAATCATGGCCCAGCGTCCCATGGACGCAATCATGGTGATGGCGCCGGCCAGCGTAGCGGCGATGGATGTAGTGAGAATGTCGTAATTGCGGACGTGGGAAAGCTCGTGCGCGATGACGCCTTCGAGCTCGTCGTCGTTCATCAATTCCATCAAGCCAGTGGTGACCGCGACGGAAGCGTGCGACGGATTGCGGCCCGTGGCGAACGCGTTTGGCGCAGGCTGCGGAATCACATACAGTTTCGGCATCGGCAATTGCGCCTTTGCCGCCAGTCTTTCCATCACCTGGTACAAGCGAGGAAGCTCCTCGCGCGATACCGGCTGCGCTCCGCTTGAGCTCAGTGCGATCTTGTCAGAGAAAAAGTAGGCCCCGCCGTTCATTGCCACGGCAATAATCAGCCCGAAGATCATCCCTTGCTGGCCGGAGATGGCGTCTCCGCCCAGGACCAGCAACATCGATAGTGCGGTCAGTAAGAAAAGTGTCTTTACAGCTCTCATGATGTCCACCTGACTATATATACGCAAAACAAGTCTAGAAATTTCCGCCGCAGGCGTCAAATGCGTGCGTGCCCAGTGGCTGTCCTTCACAGGTTGCGGAAAATGTAGTGAATTTGGTCATTTTGGGCGAAGCGAGGAATCTCTCCTTCTTTTCATGCGCTCAAGACCAGGAGAGATTCCTCGCTTCGCTCGGAATAACAAAAGGCTTTGGGAATCTTTCCGCAAAATTCTCGCACAGCTTCTTCCACTTCAACCATCTAGCGCCATCAACTTTACCGTCGCCTTCCGGATTTCGCCGATGAGGCAGCAGTTTCAGCCGGGGCGGTTTTCGCCCCGGACTCCTCCGCGGCTTTCTGCTCCACGCGCTCGAAACGCATGGCGTCCGTTTCCGGATCGATATCGACGCGCACCAGATCTCCCGGCAAAACGCTGCCGTCGAGAATGCGCATCGCCAAGGGATCCTGCACCAAGCGCTGGACCGTGCGGCGAAGCGGGCGCGCTCCGTACGCGGGATCGTAGCCGTCCTGCACGACACGTTCGCGCGCCGCGGGCGTCAGTTCGATGCGCACTTTTCGCTCCGCGAGCAGGCGCATCACTTTGGCCAGTTCCAGGTCGATGATCTTGTTGAGCTGCTCCTGCCCAAGCGGGTTGAACAGCACAATGTCGTCGATACGGTTGATGAACTCCGGGCGGAACGCCTGCCGCAAGGCTTCCATCGCTTCCTTGCGTGCGCGTTCCGGATCGCTTCCCGCCAGATCGAAAAGTGCGCTCGACCCGACGTTTGAGGTCATCACCAACACGGCGTTGCGGAAATCGACGGTGCGGCCCTTGCCGTCGGTCAGGCGGCCGTCCTCGAGAATCTGCAACAGTATGTTGAAAACATCAGGATGCGCCTTTTCGATTTCGTCGAAAAGGATTACGGAGTACGGATGCCGGCGAACCTGCTCGGTGAGCTGCCCGCCCTCTTCGTAGCCGACGTACCCTGGAGGCGCGCCGATCATGCGCGATACAGAATGTTTTTCCATGTATTCGGACATGTCCAGCCGGATCATGGATTTCTCGTCGTCAAACAAGAACTCGGCGAGTGCGCGAGCCAGTTCCGTTTTGCCGACGCCGGTTGGCCCAAGAAAAATGAACGTCCCGATCGGCCTGTTCGGATCGGAAAGCCCGGCGCGATTTCTGCGGATGGAATTGGCCACGCGTTCCAGCGCCGTGTCCTGCCCAATCACGCGATTGCGCAAACGCGATTCCATGGTGACCAGCTTCTGCGCTTCGCCCTCCAGCAATCGCCCCACGGGAATTCCCGTCCACTTGCTCACCAGTTTGGCGATGTCCTCTTCGCCGACTTCTTCCTTCAACATGCCGCCGTTCTTTTGCACGTCTTCGAGGTTCTTTTGCGCGGCGGCAATTTCCCGTTCCGCCGTGGCAAGTTTGCCGTAGCGGATTTCAGCGACCTTGGCCAGGTCTCCACTGCGCTCCAGGCGCTGCTCGTCGGCCTTAAGTTTTTCGATCTGTTCCTTGGCCTCGCGAATCTTGGCGATGGCGGTTTTCTCCACCTGCCATTGCGCCTTGCGCGCGTTGGACTCCTCGCGCAGTCCGGCCAGGTCCGAGTCCAGTTGTTTCAGGCGCTCCTTGGAGTGCGCGTCGGTTTCGCGCAGCAATGCTTGCCGCTCGATTTCCAGCTGCATGATGCGCCGTTCGATTTCGTCAATCTCCACTGGCAGCGAATCGAGCTGCATGCGCAGGCTTGCGCCCGATTCGTCGATCAAATCGATGGCTTTGTCCGGCAGAAACCGGTCGGTAATATAGCGGTGCGATAGCGTGGCTGCGGCCAGGATGGCAGCGTCCTTGATGCGTACGCCGTGGTGCAGTTCGTAGCGCTCCTTCAATCCGCGCAAGATGGCGATGGTGTCTTCCACGGAAGGTTCGGCGACGAGGACGGGCTGGAAGCGCCGCTCGAGGGCCGGGTCTTTCTCGATGTACTTGCGATATTCGTTGAGGGTGGTCGCGCCAATTGCGCGCAGTTCGCCGCGCGCAAGAGCGGGCTTCAACATGTTGGAAGCGTCCATCGCGCCTTCCGCCGCGCCCGCCCCCACCAGCGTGTGCAGCTCGTCGATGAACAGAATAATTTTGCCGTCGGATTCCGTGATTTCCTTGAGCACCGCCTTCAAACGGTCCTCGAATTCGCCGCGATACTTCGCGCCGGCCACAAGAGCCGCCAGGTCCAGCGCCACCACGCGCTTTGGGCGAAGCACTTCGGGCACATCTCCGGCAACGATGCGCTGCGCGAGGCCTTCCACCACGGCGGTTTTTCCCACGCCAGGCTCGCCGATCAGCACCGGATTATTCTTGGTGCGGCGCGCCAGAATTTGCATCACGCGGCGGATTTCATCGTCGCGGCCGATCACCGGATCGAGTTTGCCACGGCGCGCCAGTTCAATCAGGTCGCGCCCATACTGTTCCAACGCGCGGAAAGTGGCTTCCGGATTTTGCGAGGTCACGCGATGGCTGCCGCGCACCGTGGTGAGCGCCTGCAGAATCGCTTCGCGCGAAGCTCCGTACTTGGCCAGCAATTCCGCGGCTTCATCCTTGCGAATGGTGGCGATGGCCATAAGAATGTGCTCGGTGGAAACGTATTCATCCTTGAATTGCTCCGCTTCGACGAACGCGCCTTCCAGAACTTTGTTCGATGCGGGGCTCATCTGCTGCTGCACCGCTCCCGTCACCTTCGGGATTCGACCGAGGCGCGATTCAATGTCGCTTGCCAGAGTCTCAGGGCGAACGCCAAGCCGCGCGAGCAGCGGCGGAACCACGCCATCCTGCTGCGCAATGAGCGCGCCTAAAAGATGCAGCGGCTCAATCTGCTGATGATCGTGCCGCGCAGCAATGTCCTGCGCCGATTGCACGGCTTCCTGGGCTTTTAGCGTGAATTTTTCGAAGCGGACCATTTGTGTTTACCTCGCATTCAGAAGAACGATGGGGCCGGTCTTTCAACCGGCCCCGATATAGCACTCATGTAAGCCGACGTGTAGCGCCGGAAACTTACTTTCCGTTGTTCGCGGCGTGCACGGTTACCTTTACCTGGCGCGGTTTGGATTCCTCGCGCTTGGGCAGGGTTACGGTCAGCACGCCGTTCTTGTACTCGGCGCCGATGGCTTCCGCGTTCACCGTGTTTGGCAACGAGAAGCTGCGGCTGAACGCGCCGTAGGTGCGCTCCACGCGCAAGTAGTTTTCCTCCGATACGGACTTTTCAAACTTACGCTCCCCGCGGATTGTGAGCAAGTTGTTCTCGACGCGCACGTCGATATCCTTCTCATTCACATCCGGCAAGTCCGCCTTGACCACAAGCTCGTTGGGGGTCTCGTAAATGTCGACCGCCGGAGCCCAAGTGGTCAAAGCCGACTCGTCGGCCTGATTCCGGAACGATTCGTTAAAAAGCCGATTAAATTGGCCTTGCAAGGTGGAAAGACCGCGAAAAGGTTCGAGATGAGCGATAGTTGCCATGATTGTGTGTCCTCCATCTAAACGTGTGTTAATGTAACTGCAGTCAAAGCATAAAATATGCGTGTAGTGTTGTCAAGCATTTTCTTCTCGCACCCTATGTCCCTATTTGTATTGGTAAGCTTAAGTAAAACAATAACTTACATTTTCATCGCAAATATCCATTTGCGCGCCTCCTATTGAATGTCTTATAGTCAGCCACTCATCCATGCTTCTTTCCGACTTCCAATTCGAGCTTCCCCAGGAGCTCATCGCCCAGCAGCCGCTCCCACAGCGCGACGCCTCGCGCATGCTGATTCTGGATCGTGAGAAGCAGGCTTGGGAGGATTCCGCGTTCCGCTTGCTGCCTGACTTGCTCCGCGGCGATGAGCTGATCGTGGTGAACAACGCGCGCGTCATTCCGGCACGTCTATTTGGCCGCCGGGAAGGTGTGCGTTCCGAAAAGCCGGGCCACAATCGCCGCACATTGCGCGAATTCTTGTCGTCGGAAATTGAAGTCTTGCTGACGAGGCAAGTCGCACCGGATGAATGGGAAGCTCTGGTCCGCCCCGGGAAAAAGATGCGCGTGGGAGAGCGCGTCGATTTTGGAAACGGAGAATTGACCGCCGAAGTGCTCAGCCGCGGGGAGTATGGACTGCGGCGAATCCGCCTGACGGCCAAGGGAGACGTCACGCAGGCAATCGAGCGCCTAGGACACGTTCCGCTACCGCCTTACATTTCGCGCGAAGATGACTCAGCGGACCGCGAACGTTACCAGACCATCTTTGCCGATCATCCGGGAGCCGTGGCCGCGCCCACGGCCGGCCTGCACTTTTCTCCCGCAATTCTGGAAAGGCTGCGCCAGCGCGGTGTGGAAATAGTTTCCATTACGCTGGACGTCGGCCTCGGCACATTCCAGCCTATCCACGAAGAGGAGATTGAAAAGCACCAAATTCATCGTGAACATTACGAAATTTCCGGCCTCGCCGCTTCCGCCATTTGCAAAGCGCGTAGCGAAGGACGGGCGATACTTGCGGTGGGAACCACGGTGGTGCGCGCTCTTGAGGATGCCGCGCAAAAATCCGCCGCCCGCTACGGCGAAACGTGGGATCCCGCGAAATTGCTTGTCGAGCCAGGCCCTGCGGAAGCAAACATTTTCATGAAGCCAGGCCATACATTTCGCGTGGTCAACCAACTCCTCACGAATTTCCATTTGCCGCAATCCACGCTGCTCATTCTGGTCAGCGCTTTCGCCGGACGCGAACTCATTTTGCAGGCATACCGCCACGCCGTGGAGGCCCATTACCGCTTTTACAGTTACGGCGATTGCATGTGGATTCGGTAGCTCCCATGATGGCGCGAGGGTTCGACAAATTATTATCTAAATGCAAAAAGGGGAGAAGGGCCGAGGCCCTTCTCCCCTTTACAATCGATTGAAGGCTTATCCGCCGATCGGCGTGCTGCTGGACGATGCGGCCGTACCGTTGGTGGTGTAGCGAATCACACCGCTCTGGTCCGTGAAGAAGTAGCGCTGCCCCATCGAAGAAGACGATGGGCCGGCGTTAATGGAGTATTGCGAGATAATTCCGTTTACAGCGGTGCCCGGAGTGTAGGTGAAATTGTATCCGCTCTTGGCTGGGTTGGCTTGACCAAGCAAGCTGTCAACCAAGTCCGCCGCTGTGGAAGAGGGCGTAGCTGCAGGCCCGAGAGCCGAAAAGTTCGTGGAAGGCAGCGTTCCGTAGGTCGTCGAGTAAGATACAAGTGAAGTGTTATAGGTACGCAAGGAAGCGACAGCCGATGCTTCGTTTGCAGCCATCTTCGCGCGCAGCAGGTTCGGGATGGCGATCGCCGCGATGATCAAGATGATCGCGACAACGATCAGCAATTCGATAAGTGAAAAACCCTTCTGTTTACGACGCATCAATTTTCGCTCCTTTTTATTCCGGCTACTTAGAATTTTTGATTTCGCAGTACATATTCGGCTCAATATGGTTGCAATTCCCACACCAATCCCTTAAATAGAATTTTCTTTCCAAAGCAGACAGTCTAATTTATTGAAAATAGGAATGTTACGCTCTCCTCCGCCGTTTCTTGAGTTGAATTTGGGTAGACATTTCGATCGTTCAACGACGCAATTCCGCCAACATTTGTCACTCGCACCGCCGCGAGTTGTCACTCTTAATAGCATCCATGGTTTGAGTCGAATCAAAAGAGTCCGCGGAGTAAAAGGAGCGATCCGCAGTTTCCAGTTGAATAGCTAAGTTATGATCCTGCTTCAAGTTAGCATTCTGACTTGGAGGCGCGCAGATGGTTTTCCAGCCATTCAGAATGCGTCCAGAGCGTTGCAAAGCTTACTGACACAGAAAGGTATCTCCCCCTCGGCGCTTGTTTGCTTGAAGGCAAGATTTCCCGTCGAGACCGAACATTAAGAAAGAGAGCAGGGGATTTTCTGCGCAATTCAGGCAGAAAGATATGGGAATTGAGAGCAATGCCGCAGTATTGCAGCAACCCGGCGACGGAAAGGATTGATGTTATTCGACTAAATTCAGGACCGCGCGCCGCTTTACTATCCTTTTTGCAGCACGCTGCGCAGCTCGCGGATGTCTTTCACCTTTTCCAAGCCAAGAATCTTATCAATCAAAGTAGCGCAACTCGCTTTGCCGAGTACCGGCTCCACCAGGTCGCGGCACTTCTGAACTACCTCTTCGCGAGTCATTGGATTATCCACGGTGCCGCGCACGTCCGTAACGTGGTCGGAGAAAACGGTTCCGTCGTTCATGGTTATTTCCACGATGGCTTGCCGCGCCGGCTCCAATTTCTCCAGTTCTTCGCTGGGAATGAGCTGCACCTTGGCGCGAACGCGAAGGACGGCCGGGTCCGTCATGCGCGGCTTGTCGTGCGCGGCACGGAAGGAAGCAGTCTTGTCGAGGAGCATTACGGAGACCATGTGCTGCAGGCAGATGTCGGGCATCTCGCGATTGTTGACAACCTTTGCCTCGCTGTTGGCCAGGCGCACCACGATGGACTTCACATCATCCGGATTCACGGGATGCTTTTTCAAAATGTTGTACATGCAATCCAGGGGCGCCTGTATGGGCGATCCCACGGTCCATTTCTTGATGTTGGTGCGGGCAATCTCGTAGCGCTCGCCAAGCTGCGATACAAGCTCTTCCTTATTCGCTTTGGGAGCGTAGGCGTCGAAGTAGTTGTCCACGCCTGAAAAAATATCGTCGATGCCGTCAAATCCCGCGTGAACCACGAGGGCGGAAGTCACTCCGTTGCGCGCGTTCATGCCCGCAAAAACGAAAGCCTTTTCGATGTGCTCGGTATCGCGATTCCACGCGCCAATCCCTGAAGATTGTTGCGCCGTGTAGTCCAGCAGCCAGCGCATCTGCTGCGCATTCAAGTCCGCCGCGCAGCCCGCCGCGGCCGCGGAGCCGAATACGCTGGAAATTGCGTGCGTGCTCTTGTGGCTGTTATTGCGGAAATCCAGCGCGCTAAAGCTGATGGTCATGCGCGGCCCAATGTCATATCCAAGGGTCACGGCGCGCAGGAAACGCGTTCCGTCGATGCCAAATTTTTCTCCAGCGGCCAAGGTTGCGGGAACGACCGCGCAGCCGGGATGCGATTGCGAAAACTCGTTGGAGTCGTCGGTCTCGTCGGAGTGCGCCAGCATGCCGTTGACGAATGCCGCCTCAGGTGGGCTCGAAGTCATTTTCGAAGCCACGATTGTGGAAGTTTTGTCGGTATTAAAATCGCGTGCATATTGAAACGCCGCGCGAGCCGGAGGCAGGTCCGACCCGGAGATCATGGCCGCAAAGGTGTCGAGAATATGGTGCTTGGCCTTCTCGATCACTTCATCCGGAAGAGCGCGCCCGCCGGCTTCGCTCATGTAGGTGCTGAGCTTGGCCATCACAGGGCTAATGCTTTCGGCTGCAAACACTGCGCTGGGAATTGCCGCTGCGGCGACGGTCCACCCGGCGCGCTGCAAAAGGCTGCGCCGGCTCAGGTTTTTGCCATCATTTGCTGGCGGAATATTGTGACTTCGGCGATGTCTCATTGTTTTTCTCCCGCGAAATCCTAACATGTCCGTGGCGGCACACGAAAGGCATACCGCCGTCTTGTTGATCTCTCGTTTACTCGAGCGAAATTCAATCTGCCGTGGCCCCATGACTTGATACGAGGGCCCTCCTCCCATGTGTTCAGATGTGAACAGACGGTCTCATCGTTTGCGTCTTAAACTGGTGTTCATACGCTGAAGTCGATTCCTTGTTTGCACAATAGCTCGAAGGAGGCTGTTATGTCTTCAGACGATTCCATTGCCCAGAACCCAAACGGTTGTTTCCGGACCTTAGGAGGTTTTTGGATGGTTTACGGAGTGATCCGTTTAATCATGGTGCTCGGCCTGGCTATTTATGGCAGGACGGCTACTTTGATGTTTGGTGCGCTGCTTAGCCGAGTGCCGGACCCCTTTGCACTGATGGGAGTTTTTCATTTCTTATACACAATTATGATCGTTTGGTCGGTTGTCTGCGGCGTGGTTGGGATTCTCGCCGGACTGGCCCTGCTCGCCGGGCAGCGGTCTGGGCGTAAGCTGGCTCTCATTGCGGCGGTTTTGTCGGTCTCCGATATTCCACTGGGCATCACTCTGGGAGTTTACACGCTCGTAAAATTGCTTCCGATCGATACTACATCGCTGTACGGTCGCTCCGGTCATGGAGCCTAAATTGGCCGGGCAATGAAAAAAGGAGAACAATGTTTCTGATGGCAGTGATTTCGATATTTGTTCTGATTGCGTTGGTGGGGAGTCTTCCGATTTGGCCGCACAGCAAATCATGGGGCTTTGCTCCCATTGGTGGCGTAAGCGTGGTTATTCTGGTCATCCTGATTCTATTCTGGACCGGCCATTTGTAAGAGAGTCGGAGAGAGAACTGCCGCATCGCTTCTCTAAAACTTGCGCGCCAGAGATTTCCTAAGCCGCACGTGCGCTATCACGGTTTTCGTCTATAATCTGGGCGGACTGAGAATGCGGTTCCGGTGCTTCATTCGGGTGCGTCATAAACGATGCGATTTCTTCTGCTGAGCGATATTCATGCCAACCTCACTGCGCTCGATGCCGCTCTCGAAGCGGTGAAGGGCCGTTGGGACCGCGTCTACTGCCTGGGCGACCTCGTCGATTACGGACCGGATCCGAACGAGGCGACCGAGCGCGTGAGGGAACTTTCGCCCGCTATCATTCGCGGCAATCATGACAAGGCCGTCGCTGGCTTGACGGATCTGGAAGATTTTAATCCCGTGGCTCGTGTGGCGGCGCAATGGACGCGCACGCAAATGCATCCCGCCAATCTCGATTTCATTGCGAAATTGCCTGCCGGGCCGATTTCCCCGGATGGAATTACGCTGGTGCATGGCTCCTATGAGGATGAAGATGAATATGTGTTCGTACCGGGGCAGGCCATGGGCGGACTTCTCGAATCGCCCACCGAGGTAACATTTTTCGGGCACACGCATCATCAAGGCGGCTTTTCCTACCGCGCCGGGCAAATCGGAATGATCCAGCTTCGCCCGGATTATGGCGCGAATTTCGCGGCCCTGCGAATGGAACCGGGAACGCGATACTTGCTAAACCCAGGCTCGATTGGCCAGCCCAGGGACGGAGATCCGCGCGCGGCATTCGCTATCGCCGATCTGGATCACCACATCATCGAATTTTGGCGCGTGCCTTACGATATTGCCGCGGTTCAAAAGCGCATGGAGAAGGCGGGCCTGCCCTTTCCGCTGATCGAGCGGATCGCAGCGGGCCGCTAGGCAGCGCCATAGATTTAGAAAACGAAACAGGAGGAATTCCGACTTGATCCCCACAGAAGAACGCAGCCGGCTGCCGGTCGCATTTATGGTCGGAATAGTTATTGTGGCGATTCTGGTCGGCGCTGCCGTCCTATACAGCCGCTATGCGACGCCAGCCGTTTCGGAAGACGATAAGCCATTGCCCGTGGGGCAGGCCGAACAAGCCTACGCCTCGAAAATTCATTTCCTCGATCCAAAGATGAGCCGCGCGGCGAATTTTTTGAATCAGGAGGTGACCTACGTCTTCTGCACGGTTGAGAACGGCGGCGACCGCAAAGTCCACCAGATTGAAATCACCATTGAATTCCACGATCCATTCAAACAAGTGATCCTGCGGGACAAACAGCGCCTGTTTCTGTCCACGGCCCCGCCATTCATGCCCGGCCAGCAGAGGGACGTTCAGATTCCCTATGAACACATTCCCCCGCAGTGGGACCAGGCTTTTCCGACGATTGTTGTAAGCGGGGTCGCCTTCAAGTAGCGCGGGCTTCAGCCTGCGGAGTTCGGCGCTTGCAAGCACTAAAACCCGCAGGCTGAAGCTCGCGCTACTTGTCACGAAAAATGACTTCCTCTTTTCGCGCTCCTATTCGATAATTCGCGGCAATGGAGCTGGCCGCCGATTTGCGTCGGGCCCTCGATGGACTGTGCGCCATCGCTGCGCCCGAGGTGCGCGAAAATGGGGAATGGCTGGCGGGGCTAGAAGGCTTGCAATATGAAGTGAGCGCGCAGGGCGAAGCGGCCCTGTTGCATTTGTGGAGCGCGCAGCAATCCCTGGTTCGCCGCGTGCTTCGCGTGGCGGAAGAATCCGCTGATCGCCTGGTGCTGGAAGTCAGCCGGTTCGGCTTCTCGAGGCCCGCGCAGCTTGAGTTCGTGGCGAGCAGCGCGCCCCGCGAAACGCGCCGTGTGGAACGCGAACAATTTTCCAGCCGCCTGCGACGCATTCTGACCGACCATTTTCCCGATGAGACCGTCGAATCGCTGGCAACTTCGCAGGACTTGCACCATTCCATTTCGGGCTCGTACACGCGAGGCGTGGTGCGCCACGGTTCGGAAGCCCATGCCGTGCTCGGCGCATCGCCCAACGAAGATGCCGCAACCATTGACGGCATCCTGACGTTTGGCCTGATCTGGCTGCAGCAAGCCCGGGATCGCGCAAGGCGCCATTCAGTTTATGGGTTGAGGCTTTTCTTGCCGCGAGGCAGTTCTTCCGTGACGGCGCATCGGATGGCCGCGCTGGCTTCTCCGCAAGAAGTCGAACTATACGAGTACGAACCTGTGTATTGGCGCGTCCGGCGAATCGCCCGCTCCAACGCGGGCAATCTGGCCACCTGGATTGTGCCGCGCCGCGAAATCGAGCAGGCCATTGCCGCCGCAATGCCACTGGCGGAGCGCATCCGCCGCCTTGCGCCTGATGCCATTCGGATTGGAGTTGCTTCGGCAACTCAGGAAGTGACGCTGCGTTTTCGCGGCCTGGAGTTCGCGCGCTGGCGCATGGGTGCGATGTGGTTTGGACTGGGTGACCACCAACGCGTCTTGACGCCTGAAAAATGGGGAGCCCTGGAAGCCCTCGTCCGGCAGCTTGAGACTCATCGCCACCCGCTGGTTTCGGACACCAAGCACCGGCTTTACCGGGCGCAGCCGGAACGTTGGCTAGAGACTATGGTCGTCGCCGACCCTCCGCGCATCGACGCGCGGCTCGACCCGCGGCACATTTACACGCAGGTTCCGGCGTTTTCTACCGGCGACCGCGGAATCATCGATTTGCTGGGCGTGACGCGGGACGGCCGTCTGGCCGTTCTCGAACTGAAGGCTTCCGAAGATATTCATCTGGCGATGCAAGCGGTGGATTACTGGCTGCACGTGCGCTTTCATCACCAGCAGGACGATTTCACGAGGTTCGGATATTTCCCGGACGTGCGCCTAAGCCCGAAACCTCCACTGCTGTTCCTCGTGGCTCCCGGATTCCGATTCCATCCCTCCATTGATATCGTACTGCGATACTTATCCCCGGAAATCGAAATCGCGCGGGTAGCCCTCGCGGAAAATTGGCGCAGGGGATTGCACGTAGTTTTCCGCCAATAAAATTATCCCGCTTTTGAATTTCTCGGCGTTCTCCTCCCTTCTCTGTGGCCTCTGTGTTGAAGCTTTTCGCGATTCGCGCACAAAAAAACTCAACACAGAGGACACAGAGAAAAGAGGAGAACACGGAGAGTTTTGCGGATGCGCTACGGCTATCCTGAAAAAGTGTGCACAAAAAAAGAGAAGCAGCTTTGGACTAGCCATCGCTGCTTCCCGGGGTGTGTCCTTGAAGTGGTTTGTATAATTAGACGCTGGAAATATGAAAAGGTTGCTCACTTTAGAAAAATTTTAGATGAATGCCGATTTTCGTGTTTGGTGAGGTTTCGTATTGCAGGGTTTGGCAGGACAGCCACTCTTGGCTGTCAGCTTTTACCACATCGAGATCGCGCGGAGATAGCCTCATATGGCTACCCCATGAAGACCTTATAAGGATCTAAACCTCAGTAAAATAAATACTTGCGCCACTTTTCATCCTTGTTGCCGATGAGGCGCATGAGCTGCCGGGATGTGTGCAGAGTGAACGGACGGGGCCGTCGAGCCAGGGCCAGCCCTGCCTCTTCCGGCGTTCGGTCGCCTTTCCTGTTATTGCACTGGTAGCAGCAGGCCACTAGATTTTCCCACGAAGACCTCCCACCGCGAGACCGGGGCAGCACGTGGTCAAGCGTCAGCTCGGAGGCCGGCAGTATGCACCGGCAGAACTGGCACGTGTTTCGGTCCCGCAAAAGGATATTCTTCCGTGAGAGCGCCCGCGTCTGTTGCGGGATGTGCCGGTAGGCCAGCAGCCGGATCACCGAAGGCACCTCCACCGATCGGGAAGCCGAGTGCACCTTGGTGTGGTTGATCTCTTCCGCCTGGGCGACGCCCTTGAGCATCAGGACCATGGCGCGGCGGACGGCTGTGACGTTGATCGGCTCGAAGGTGGCGTTCAGGACGAGAACAGGCTCCTGCATGATGGCGGGCTTGCGGACTGCGGGGGGTACGGCGCCCGGTGGGCGCGACTCGCCTCGGACTTCCGGCCGGTGCTTTGGCCGGGGAGGCCTACCGATTTGGCCCGGTGGTTTCATTCCCCAAAGTCCTGGTCCTGCTGTCCGGCTTCCGGAGCCGGGTAAAGGGGCAGCGCTCTTGCAACTGTCAGACCCACCACCCTGGCAGCTCCGGCCCCCTTCAGGGCCAGGGAGCAAGCGTCTAACGTCGCCCCAGTGGTGAATACATCATCTACCAGTAAAACCCGCAGCTTGTCAACCTGAGCCGACTGATGCGTTGCATAAGCGCCACGAACGGTTTCCCATCGCTCGCGGCGGGTCAGGCGAAGCTGGCTGGGGCGCGGCCGCGTGCGCACTAAGAGATAGGAATGAAAGGGGATACCGAGCAGGCGCGCAAGCGGCTTGGCAATCAGCTCCGCTTGGTTGTATCCACGCTCCCGCAATCTTCCCTGGTCGAGCGGCACCGGAATCACGACATCCACGGCAAAGCTCTGCGGTTGGCTCTGGACAAGGCTGGCCAGCCGCCGGGCAAACCACACCCCCAGCGGAGCCACTTTTCCATACTTCAGCAGCAGAATTGCGCGAGACATGCGCGGCGTGTACGCGCCAAAGCTGCGCGCGAAATCAAACCTGTACGGACGGGCGCGGCAGAAATGACACTGCGGAGCGGAAATTCCCCCGGTTACTGCGGAGGAAACGATTGGCCGGCCGCATTGGGAGCAAAGCGGTTCGAGCAGCGGCTGCTCGAGGGCCTCCATGCACTCGTGGCAAAAGGGGATGCGGCTTCCGGTATCGAGTATTCGCGCGCAGATCCGGCAAGGCGCAGGAAGCACCAGCGAGGCAAGCGCCTCGCGCATCCCGCGAAGATGCCAGCGAACGGAATCGGCGACGCTGTGCACAGTGCGCCAAGCCTACCTCTTCCTCCGATTTAGGAAAAGTGAAATGTGGCACGAATCGTGCCAATGACTTTTAGTAGCACAGGCTTCAGCCTGTGGATTTTGCGCCTAAGGTGCAACAAATTGCGAGGTGCAACGAAGCACGCAAATCGAAAGGGGGCTGAAACAAACAACCTATTCTTGCGATTCCTATCGAAGGAAGAAATCTCTCTGTTATTGAAGGCCAAAGAAGGAGAGATTCCTCGGCAAAGAGCGTGCCTCGGAATGACAAAATATTGAGCTTCTCTGCTGAATGCTAGAGAAGGCCTTGCTCGTGTTTTTCGGCGCAGCTCACGCAGTGCCGCGCCCAGGGCACCGCCTCCAGGCGCTTTTGCTGAAGTTCCTCTTCGCATTCGATGCAGGTGCCATACGTGCCGGCCTTGATGCGCCCCAGCGCCCCGTCGATCAAACCCAGCAGGGTGCGATCCGTATTGGTCTGCCCGAACAGGAATTCCTTGGTGTAGGAGTTGGCAGCCTTGTCCGCAAGGTCCACCGTCGGATCGTCATCCGCCGTCCGGCCTTCTTCCTCGGTCCGCGCAATGGTCTTGATCAATTCTTCGCGCCGGGTCTGCAACTTCTTCTTGTAATATTCCAGACGCTTTTTATCCATAGTCGGGGACCCACCATTCGCACAATTTGCGCTGTAACAAACGGGTGATTGTAGGCCCGCTCCTCATAACTGTCAAGGAAGGGGTTCCTTATGTAAGTGGGATCGATTGCCCTGAACAGGCCAAACCGCCGGCGAGCCGGGAAGCTCCTGTCTTTTGCTTAAGCTACCGGGTCGCCATGTATCTCCACTTCGCTCATTTCCACGCCAATCACTTCGGGCAGCGGCAGGCGGCCTGCCCAGTTGGCCCATCCCCAGAAGATCGCAGTGGTTGAACTTAGCAAGCCCGCTACTGTGCCGATGATTCGCGGGCTGTAGTGCGTTGATGCGATGCCCGCTCCCATCATGGAAAGCATCATCATCGTCCAGGTAAACGTTTCAATTGTCGAAAAGACGCGCCCTCGATATTGGTCCGAAACGGTTTTGAGGATATACGAATAGTTCAGGACCGAATTCACGGCGATGGCGGCGCGGGAGACGAATATAAAGACCAGTGCCAGCTCGAAGCGCTGCATCCGGCAGAACAGAACGTAGGTCCCGCCGTGAACGATATAATCGATCAGGATCACCAGCTTGTACTTTTCAAAGGACAGCTTCCTGCCCAGCCAGTTCGCCAGCGCGCCGCCGAAAAGAAGGCCGAGGCCGGCGCATCCCCAAATTGTGCCGATGCCCGCGGCTCCGCGGTTGAATACCACTTCGCCAAACAGCGTAAACAGAATCTGAGCCGCGCCGCCACCCGTGGCCCATCCCACGGCGAGCAGTGCAATTGCCAGAACCAGCGGCACCGAACGCATGTAGCGCAGGCCCTCGCGATATTCATGCCACGGGCGGATGACCTCCGCTTCCGTCAAATCTCGGTGCTCGGCGCGGAACTGTTTGCCTGGCGGCGGCTGCAATTTCCAGATGGCCCATGCGGAAAACAGAAATGAAATCGCGTTCAATACAAATGCCCACTCGTAACCGATGCCGATGATCGTTGCGCCTAGAAATGTCCCCACCGTCAGGGTGCTCCATTGCGTGGTTTGCGTCAGGGAGTTTGCGGTGTGAATCTCCTCCCGATTGGCAATGGTCGGCAGAATGGCCGAGCGCCCGGCCGTGAAAAACGGCGAGGCAATCATCAACAGGGCGCTGAAGGTGTACAACAGCCACACTTGCTGTTCGCGCAAGGCAAGAATGAATCCCAGTGCCACAAAAGCCCGCGTGAGATCGCTGGCGATCATGATCTTTTTGCGGTCGAAGCGGTCGAGCATGACGCCCGCCAGCGGGCCAACGGTAATTGCCGGAATGGCGCGGGACAGCATGATGCCCATGACCACCAATCCGGAATGCGTCAGCGACATGGCCAGCGCGAACACGGCGATATTGTTAAAATTGTCGCCTATTTCGCTGACAACCTGTCCCATCCACATGTGGCGGTAGTTGCGGTTGCGGCGAAGGAGATCGAAGAATTCGCGCATTAGTCCGTGCAGCTCTCGCCGCAATTCAGTTTGCGCGGCGAGCGTTCCATTGAGGGGTGAGCGCTGCGATCTTGCATGGCTGAAAGTCTGACATACTTCCCGGCGGCACACACCTTGTTGATCGGCGGATTGTGACTGACCGGAACTGGCTTGGCGCCGCACGTTCGCCAAGAGCGAGTTCCGTGCGAATCTCATGCGTGATGGAGTACAATCTGTGCGAATTTGGCATCCACGGAGGGAGAAAAAATGGCGGAACCGACATACGATGAGCTGAAGGCGCGCCTGGCGGAATTGGAAAAGAGTGGGGTGCGGCACAGCGGCGAGCTGTCATTCAAAGTGGGCGAAAAAGGCGGAGTAAGCGTCTACGGCCTGGGCAGGTTTCCAGTCACATTGTATTACGAGCAGTGGAACAGATTGCTGGAAGCGGCGCCGAAAATTCGCGAGTTCCTCGAAGAGAATAAGGGCCGTCTGAAGCTGAAGGAAAAATAAGCGTCAAGCCACAACCCGCAGCAACCAATTCTCCGTGGCCCTCTCGTGGCATTTCTCTGTGTGCTCTGTGTTAAATCTTTAAATCTCAACACAGAGAACACGGAGAAATGCCACAGAGAAAACCGGAGAAAGCAATGCAGCGGCTACTGGCGCTGCTTTTCGCGTTCGGCTTTCCCATCGGCCATGATTTTTTCGATTTCGTCGGGAGAACGCGGCAGGCGCACGGTCAGCAGTTTGTAACCGGTGGGCGTGATGAGCACGTCGTCTTCGATGCGCACGCCAAGATCTTCCTCGGGAATATAAATTCCCGGTTCCATGGTGACCACCATTCCTGGCTCGAGTGGCCGCGAGGGGCCGCTCGGATCGTGCACATCGAGACCCACGTGGTGGCTAAGGCCGTGAATGTAGTAGCGCCCCAGCGAACGGCCTTCCTTGTCCTTCCCGTGCGAATCGATGTAATCCATGGCAATTTTCTGGAGACTTGTTGAGGCTGGCCCGCCAAGTGTCATGCCGGGCTTGAGCGCTTCCATGGCGGCGTTTTGCGCCCCTAAGACAATTTCGTAAATTTCGCGCTGCCGCGCGGTGAATTTTCCGTTGGCGGGAATGGTGCGCGTGATGTCCGAGGCGTAGCCGGAATACTGGCCGCCCACATCGAGCAGCACGATATCGCCATCCTCGATTCGACGGTCGAGTTTGTTGTAGTGAAGCACCGTGGAGTTGAGGCTTGTCCCTACGATTGGCGAATAGGCCTCGGTTTCGCAGCCCGCGTAAGCGTGAATCTCAACCATTCTGGCCGCCACCTGATATTCGTATAGGCCCGGGCGCATCATTTTCATGGCTTCCAGGTGCGCGTCGATGGAGGGATCGATTGCTTTCTGAATCAGCGCAAGCTCGCCCGGCGATTTGATCGCGCGCAGCGTCCCAACCGCGGACGAAACGTCCTTTAGTGTGGATTGCGGCGCGGCGTCCTTCACCCATTTCGACCAGTTCGCGGCGTGCGGAAAACCTTCGTCATGCGGACCGGGCAATTCGGTGTAAATTTCCGGATACGTTTTTGCCAGCGTGGCCAGCGTATCGCGCAATTTTGAAAATGTTTCCACGCGCGCGAAGCCTGTTCGTTCCAGGACGCCGGGATCGTCCGGGCCTATACGCGGACCATTCCATTTTTCCTCGGCCAGATCGCGCGCCGGAAGATACAGAATCTCGCGCGGGCCGCTCCAGCCTTTCTGCGCGGCCGATTCGGGCATGAGCAGCAGCGCGGCGCCCTCCTCGTTGTGGCCCGTGAGGTAATAAAAATTTTCTTCCTGCATGAATACGTAGGATGGGTTGGCTTCTTCGTGGCCCGTGTAGCCGAAGAGAACGACCGGGGCGTTGACCGCGGCAACGAGTTTGGCCCGGCGATCGGCGAACACGCTTAGCGGCTCGCGCTCCCACGCCCGCAAAATGGGCGCAAGAGATGCCACCAGCAGAATGGCAATCAGACCCAGTAAAATCGAGCTTCGTCTTGTCATCGGATCACCTCGCTCGGACACTTCGGCAAAAATCATTTCACCACACAATTTCGACGCGTCCAATTTTAAGTTGTTTCCGTGTGCTTTCCGTTTCGAACGCTCAGCAGTGCAATCAATGCCAGGACTCCCGGATAGCAGGAGACGACGTAACGAGGTTCGGGTGCTTCCACGGTAGTCAAGAACGCCGTTCGGGCAAAAAAGTAGACAAGCAGAAGAGCAATTGCCCAAAGATTTGGACCGAAGAGCGTGCTGTTGGCAGCGCTTCCGGCGGACGCACGTACAGCCAGCCAGATTCCGGCAGCCGCAAGCGCCACGTATAGGTAGCCCAGTAAGGCAAATGATCCAGTGACCAAGACATCGGCGTGGGAATCCGCCCATTGTTCGCGCACAGGCCAGAATTTTCCATCGATGGGCAGAAGCTCGGTTCGCGGCGTGAACCAGATGGTCAGGGCGCGTTCGAACGGCACGCTGACGAAAGTCCGAAGCGGGTGGCGACGCGTTCTTTCACGGGCGATCTCTGCGAACTTGCGGTCCACCTCGGGAGAAATATCGAGGTCGGGGCTGTTGTTATATTCCGAGAATAAATCCGCGATTCGCGTTTTTTCTTGCGGCGAATCAAAGGCGGCGGAGGGGAGTTCCTCAACGTTCAAGGGTTGGCCCTCCTCGCCGATTTTCCAGACGGTGAAATACACGTCGCGGTATCGCTCCAGCCAGGTTGAGGTCCAGGCATAGAAACCCACCGGAGCGTATTCGCCGGGAAGATTGACGTAACGCGGCGCGACGAACTGAACTTTTTTCAACGTGACGAGATTTCGCGCGGCCCACGGCAAAACTGGGATCAGAAACACGCCAGCCATTGCCACAGCCAAAAAGATTGTCTTCCGAGCGCCCAGAGACTTTCCCATGCGCAGCGCGTAGATGAGCACAGCAACGACTAGAAGCAAAGGCATTTCGGGGCGTACCATGGTTGCCAGTCCGGTGAAGAACGCTCCAAGCACGGCAAAGGCAAACGGCGTCGCACGACTCTGTTCGTCGCGGAATGTCAGTTGCAACGTTTCTTGTCTGAGACCTAGCGCGAAACAGCACAACGCCGCAGTTGCGAGGAACGTGACCAGGACTTCTGTCAGGACGACGGCCGTGTAATTGGCCACAAACGGGCAAGTTGCGGCCAGCCATAGGGCCACGATCCACACGCGGCGGCGCGCACCGGAAGGCGCTAACGCCGCTGCCAGTGCAGCCGTCAAAAAACAGGTGAGGACGTCGAGAGCGGCCTGAGACAACTGAATGGCACGGATCGAGCGTCCAACTAACATAGCCACGCCGGCAAGGAAGGCCGGGTAGCCCGGTGTTCGGAGGTCCGTCGGGACCAATTGACCGTTGAGCCAAAATGCGTAGACGCGATGGTCGGCCCAGTTGCGGGCAAATTGAATGTACATTTCGCTGTCGTCGGACGAAGCTGGAAACCGCAAAACGAACAGCAGCCGCAAGCCCAGAGCCACCAGTATGGCTAGGAACGCGTGAACGCAAAGATTCGTGACGCCGTTGCACGCTGCGGGTATGATCGTCCCTTCCCGGCCGTTTGGTTGTGGCACAGTTTGATTGGTCGGTTGAATGGTCATCGAAGCCGTTTCGACAGATGGCTCGCTTGAGATGAACTAATGAAGCCGCGCAAGCCCATATTCTACGATGCGCAGCGCCGCCGGTGGCGGCGCACCAGCCGTATTCTGGAAATTTGCGGCGCGCTTTTTACTTTGCTGGCCATCACGTTTTTAATCAATGTTCTTGTCAGTCCCCGATTGCCCGAGCCGCTGCTTCCCACGAACCGTACGGCTTTGCATCCCGTACGCGAAAAAACAAAAACTAAGATCACACTGAAAAGAACAGGCCGTTTGCGCCGCGTGGAAGCGCTGGGCCAAATGCCCGCCGCGTACGATCCCGTGCGCGCTGCATTTTACGTGAGTTGGGACCCAACGTCACTCGCGGCCCTGCAGGCGCATTTCCGCGACATCGACTTGCTGATTCCCGAGCGGATGCACTCGATCACCGCGACCGGCCGCCTGGATGTGGAGGCCGATCCGAAACTTGATGCATGGGAACAAACTCTGCAGCAACAAAACCCGCCCATTAAGATTCCCACGATGCCGCTGCTCAATAATTCTGACGGCACCAACTGGCTCACCGACGAAATGGCCGCCATGCTCAAGAGTCCCGCGGCTCGCGGGAATTTGGCGCAAAAATCAATTCAATATCTCACGGAAAACCATTTCGTCGGCCTGGTTGTCGATTTTGAGGAAATTCCCGATAAAAGCCAGAAGGATTTCAGCCAATTTATCTCCGAACTCGCAACGGACCTTCACAACTCAAATTTGAAACTGATGGTCTGCCTGCCGGCGGCGGACTGGATCTACGACTATGCCGGCATCGGAAAATCCGCTGACGCCGTGATCCTGATGAATTACGACCAGCACTGGCGCACTTCCGCGCCCGGCCCCATCGCGGCGCAGGATTGGTTTGTGAAGAATATTGAGGCCATCACCAAGCTGGTGCCGCCGGGAAAGCTGGTGATGGGAATCGCCAGCTACGCCTACGATTGGCCCAGCAAGGCGGGACTGAAAGCGCATGAACAGGCCAAGGTCGAGAGCTTTCAGGAGGCCATCGTCACGGCCACCGAATCCGAAGCCAAAGTCCAATTCGATTCGGATTCTCTCAATCCCTATTACTCCTATTCGGACGAACATAATTTTATCCACCGTGTGTGGATGCTGGATGGCGTGACTGCCTACAACGAACTGCGCGCCGCGGAGCGCGTCGGCGTGCAGGGCACGGCCATCTGGCGGCTGGGTTCGGAAGACCCCTCCGTCTGGACCATCTGGGATAACGCTCGCCCCACCGACACCGATCGCGCGAAGCTGGAGGATATGCCTCCCGGGTACGACCTGATCCTCGAAGGCGATGGAGATATCTGGAAGTTTGCGGACACGCCGCAAAAGGGCAAGCGCACGATTCGCTTCGACGCTTCGGCCGGAAACATCGTCGAGGATAATTACGAATCGCTTCCGTCTTCCTATCGCATCTTCCAGATGGGAGCCGCGCCCTACAAAGTCGCGCTGAGTTTCGACGACGGTCCGGATACTACATTCACGCCAAAAATTTTGGATATTTTGAAAGAGAAAAAGGCTCCCGCGACATTTTTTGTGATCGGCAGCAGCGCCAATGACGCGCTTGGATTGATCAAGCGCGAGTATGCTGAGGGCCACGAGATCGGCAATCACACCTACACGCACCCGCGCTGGAACGAAATTTCGCGCACGCAGATTGACGTTGAACTGAATGTCACCGAGCGTCTGCTGAACAGCACGCTGGGCGTAAAGACGCTGCTGTTCCGTCCGCCGTACGGCATTGACCACCAGCCTGAAACGGCGGATGAAGTCGCGGAACTGCCCATCGCGCAATCCATGGGCTATCTGATTGTGGGTGCGCGAATCGATCCGCACGATTGGGGCGAACCGGGCGGAGTTCCTCCAGCTCCCGCGTCGGTCATCGTTCAGCGAGTGCTTGAGCAGGCGCGTTCAAATGGCGGCAACATTGTGTTGATGCACGACGGCGGCGGAGACCGCACGCAAACCGTGCTGGCCTTGCCGCAAATCATCGACGGCTTGCGAGCGGCGGGGTTCCAGATCGTTCCGGTCTCGGAGCTTGTGGGGCAGACGCGCGCTCAGCTGATGCCGCCGCTCACGTTCCGCGAACGCCTGGTGGCGCATGCCGACGGCTTGATATTTACTTTGTACGAATGGTCGCGGCTGAGCGTGGCCTTTATTTTTGTGCTGGGAATTGGCTTGGTGAGCTGCCGCGCGATCATCGTGGGATTGCTGGCAGTGATCGAGAAGTTCCGGCCTTCGACGCCTGATCAGCCGGATTTTCAACCGCTGGTGAGCGTGCTGATTCCCGCTTATAACGAGCAAGACGTTATCGTCTACACGGTCAATTCCGTGCTGGAGTCCGACTATCCCAAGCTGGAAGTAATTGTCATAGACGACGGATCAAGCGATGGCACGGGCGAATTGCTGGACGAGCAATTTGGGCGCAACCCCGCTGTGAGAATCATCCATCAGCCCAACAACGGAAAATCTGCCGCGCTTTCCCATGGCTTGGCGGAGGCTTCCAGTGGCATCCTCGTGACCATCGACGCCGACACCGCGATCGAGCCGGACGCCATTAGCAAACTGGTGCGCCATTTCGTTAATCCGAGGGTCGGCGCCGTCGCCGGAAACGTGAAGGTGGGCAACCGCATCAGCTGGCTCACGCGCTGGCAGGCGCTGGAATACGTCACCAGCCAGAACCTTGAAAAGCGCGCCTTCGACCTGCTGAATTGTATTCCCGTGGTCCCCGGAGCGCTGAGCGCATGGCGCGCGGAAGCCATCCACGAGTGCGGCGGCTTCAGCGCGGACACCGTGGCGGAAGATACCGACTTGACCATCACCATCCGGCGCTCGGGCTGGAAAATTAATTATGAGGAAGAAGCGATTGGCTGGACCAACGCTCCGGAAACGGCCTCCCAGCTGATTCGCCAGCGATTCCGCTGGACGTTTGGGACGCTGCAGGCATTCTGGAAACATCGCGACACGCTGGGACGCACCAAATACGGGACGCTCGGATGGATCGCGCTGCCCAACATGTTTCTGTTTCAGCTTCTCCTGCCGCTGTTTTCTCCGGTGATCGATCTTCTGTTTCTCGGGTCGCTCGTTCTGTATGGCGCTTCTCTCATCCACTTCGCGCATTTGCCGCAGTTCTATACGTCGGCGGACGTGCAGCGCTCGCTGGTTTTCTTTATCGGATTCATGCTCATCGATTTCCTGACCTGTATCGTGGCATTCACCCTGGAGCGGCACGAAGACTGGTCGCTGCTGTGGCCGCTGCTGATTCAGCGTTTCTACTACCGCCAGATGATGTACTACGTGCTGTTCCGCTCTATGATGGGCGCCGTGCAAGGCAGGTCGGTGGGCTGGCGCGGTGTCGAGCCGGAAGTTCCGGCGCCGCCGGTGGCGCAGGTAAAAGCCTGAATGCCAGAGTGAATTGTGATTTGCTTTTAACCCTGCGTTGGTCGCAACCGCCCGCTCGCGGTATAATCCTCGCATGCCAAAGAGCAATCAGTTTCCGCCGATACACGGCACGACAGTTTTGTGCGTGCGCCGCGACAATAAAGTGGTGATCGCCGCGCGACGGCCAAGTCACCATGGGCGAGCACGTGATGAAGCACACGGCGCGCAAAACGCGCCGGCTGTTCAACGAAAAAATTCTGGCGGGATTTGCCGGGTCCACGGCGGACGCGCTTTCGCTGTTCGAGCGGTTCGAGGGCAAACTGCAGGAGCATCAGGGCAATCTGGCGAAGTCCGCTGTCGAGCTTGCTAAGGAATGGCGCAAGGACCGCGCGCTGCGGCATCTCGAAGCGCTGCTGGTTGTCGCGGACGCAAGTTCACATTTCTTGTCTCCGGCAATGGCGACGTGATCGAACCTGACGACGGCATTTGCGCCATCGGTTCCGGCGGCCCATTCGCGCTGGCCGCCGCCCGGGCCCTCGCCAAGCACACCAAGCTTTCCGCGAAGGACATCGCGCAGGAAGCCATGCGCATCGCCAGCGAGATCTGTATTTTTACGAATGCCAATTTCACGTTCGAGGAGTTGTAGAAGGCCTTTGCGAAACACTCTCATCGACCTGTGCGAGCGCCCACATTTTTGTCATTCCGAGCGAAGCGAGGAATCTCTCCGCGATTTAACTTGCAAAGAAAGAGAGATTCCTCGCTTCGCTCGGAATGACAAAAAATTAAATCTGCTTCCACAGTTTTCCAGTAAAGGCGGAACGTAAATTATGGTGATCTATCTTCCCGGCGAACAGCGCGAACCTGAACCCGCACCCGAGCCGTCGTTCGACGAGCTGACTCCGCGTGAAATCGTCATCGAGCTGGACAAGTACATCGTCGGGCAGGCCGCCGCAAAGCGCGCCGTGGCCGTGGCGCTGCGCAATCGCGTGCGCCGGCAGAAACTCACGCCGGAAATGGCCGAGGACGTGCTGCCCAAGAATATTCTGATGATCGGCCCGACCGGCGTGGGCAAGACGGAAATCGCGCGGCGCCTTGCGCGCCTGGCCGGCTGCCCGTTCGTCAAAGTGGAAGCCTCGAAGTACACCGAGGTCGGCTACGTCGGCCGCGACGTGGAATCCATGGTCCGCGATCTGGTGGAAACGTCCATCGACATGGTGCGCGAGGAAAAACTCGACGAAGTGGCCGAGCGCGCCGAACAGGCCGCCGAAGAGCGCGTGCTCGATCTGCTGCTTCCCGCGTCTCCGCCGCCGCTGCCCGCCGAGCCGGCCAATTCTTCCGCGCCTCCGGACTGAAGCCCCGCGGCCGCGATCAGGCCGACCGCACGCGCGAAAAACTGCGCGCGCAGCTTGCGCGACGGCAAGCTGGACCAGCGCCTGGTGGAAGTGGAAGTGCGCGAGCGCGCCATGCCCGCGTTTGAAATCGTCTCCAACCAGGGCGTCGAGGAAATGGACATCAACGTCAAGGACATGCTCTCGGGATTTTTCGGCCAGCAAAAGAAACGCCGCAAGATGACGGTCGCCGAAGCGTTCGATTACCTGATCCAGGAAGAAGAAAACAAGCTGATCGACATGGATCAGGTGACGCGCCTGGCCGTCGAGCGCGCCGAGCAGATGGGCATCATCTTCATCGACGAAATCGACAAAATCGCCGGCCGCGAGTCCGGCCACGGCCCGGACGTTTCGCGCGAAGGCGTGCAGCGCGACATTCTGCCGATCGTCGAGGGCACCACGGTCAACACGCGCTACGGCATGATCCGCACCGACCACATTCTATTCATCGCCGCCGGCGCATTTCACATCAGCAAGCCTTCCGACCTGATTCCCGAACTGCAAGGGCGGCTGCCGATCCGCGTGGAGCTGACCGCGCTTACCGAAGCCGATTTCGTGCGCATTCTGACCGAACCGAAGAACGCGCTGATCAAGCAATACATCGCGCTGCTGGAAACCGAAGGCCTCAAGCTGAATTTTACGCGAAGATGCCATCGCCGCTCTGGCGCGCTTCGCCGTCATGGTCAACGAGCAGACCGAAAATATCGGCGCGCGCCGCCTGCACACCATCCTTGAAAAAGTGCTGGATGAAATTTCCTTCGACGCGCCGGACCTGAAGAAGAAGAATGTGAAGGTGGACGGCGCGTACGTCACCAAGCAGCTCGCCGACATCGTCAAGAATCAGGACCTCAGCCGGTACATCCTCTGACGCAATGGTGAATCCGATGGAGCAGGAATGATCCGCGCCGCAGCGCCATTGGCCTTGGCATCCTGCGTTCTCGCGTGCGCTCTTGCGGCGGGATGCGCGGCACCAGGCGATCCCACGGTGCGCCATCCGGTAGTTCCCGCTGCGATCGGGGATCTGGCGGCGCGACAGTATGGCACCGCGTTCTCCCTCTCGTTCACCTTGCCGTCCAAATCGATGGACCGCGAAGCGCTTCCCGAACATCCCACAATTGAAATCTATCGCACCGAGCTTCCGCCTGGAGGCATCGTAGTGAAGCAGACTGCGTGGCGGCTGGCATACACAGTTCCCTCCGCGCAAGTGGATCATTACTTGAAGGGAGAGCATATTGAGTTTCGCGATCCCCTAACGGCGGAGGATTTCGCGCGGCCAGCGGGTTCATCGGTGGCGTACAAGATTCGCACCAGGGCGGTGAAGGCTCGGGCTTCGGCGGATTCCAACGTGATTACGCCGCGAATTTATCCGGCGCCGGAAACGCCGCATGACGTGCACGTGAGCGTCACGGTATTCGCGCTAGTCGTGAATTGGGCGGAAGCTGCGCTGCCGCCTGGAGCTTCTTCACACGCCTACCGCGTATACCGCGGCGTACCAGAATCCAGTCAGGAAAATCCGCTGCAAGATATTTCGCAAGCGAAGTTGAAAACGCCGCTCAATCTTGTGGGGACATCGCCCACGACTGAGTTTCGCGATTCGCATTTCGAGTTCGGAACGCCATATCTGTATACCGTGCGCAGCGTGGCGCAATACGGCATGGACGTTGTGGAGTCCGCTGACTCCGCGCCGGCCTTTGTCACGCCGCGCGACGTATTTCCGCCGGCCGCGCCCACGGGTCTTGAAATCGCTATCATCCCGGCAACGCAGCAGGCCGCTTCCTACGTTGAGCTGTCGTGGGCCATCAATCCTGAGCCGGACCTCGCGGGCTATTTCGTTTACCGCAGTGATCGAGAAGACACACCCGGCGAACGCCTGAGCCCGGAAACATTGCCGAGCCCCACGTTTCGTGATATTTCCGTACAGCCGGGCAGGCGATATTACTATCGTGTTTCCGCGCTGGACCGCGCAGGCAATGAAAGCCCCAGGAGTTCCGCGGTTGTGGCAGACATTCCATAGTGGGAAGGAATAGAATCAAGACGCAGTGTTCGTGGAAAGATTCCATACGCTCTAATTTCTAAAATCTCATAAGAGGGACAAAGACTCGATGAAACTCTGCCGTTTTCAAATAAAAGAGAAAGCAGCTTCAGGCGCGGCGCCGGAAATCATGCAGGGACTAATTTCCGGGGAGAGCGTTCGCCAGGTTTCCGGAGACATTGTTGGAAAGTGGGAGGCCACAAACCGTTCCTGGCCTCTTGCGGATGTGAAACTCCTGCCGCCTGTGGTGGCGCCAAGCAAGATCGTTTGCCTCGGCAGAAACTATGTGGAGCACGCCGCCGAATTCAACAACCAGCCGCCGAAGGAACCGCTGATCTTTCTCAAGCCGCCGTCGTCTCTTCTCGCGCCGGACGATCCGATCGAGCTGTTGCCCGAGGTGCAGCGCATCGATTTTGAGGGCGAACTCGCCGTGATCATTTCACGCCCATGCCACATGCTGCGCGACGGCGCGGATTACCGCCCTTACGTTGCCGGCTACACGCTGCTCAATGACGTCAGCGCGCGCGACTACCAGGCCTTCGACAAGCAATGGACGCGCGCCAAGAGCTTCGACACATTCTGTCCGATGGGCCCGGTGATGGAAACGGAGTTTGACGTTGCCCATGGGACAATTGAAACTTTGTTGAATGGAGTTAGGAAACAGTACGCTCCGTTGACGGATATGATCTTTCCCATTGATGTTATAATTCCATGGATTTCGCGGGTCATGACGCTGTTGCCGGGCGACGTGATTGCGACGGGAACGCCCGCGGGCGTCGGCCCCATGAAGGCCGGCGACGTGGTGGAAATCGTGGTTCCCGGAATCGGCACGTTGCGAAATCCGACAGTGAATCGCGCCGTCTGACCCTTGCGGTGTCCTCCCCACCGCGCAAGTCGCGGTTTTGAAAATGGAGGCAATAAACATGAAATTCTTTCTCGACACTGCAAACATCGAAGAGATCAAGCAGGGCATGTCGTTTGGCGTGATCGACGGCATCACCACCAATCCGACGCTGGTGGCCAAGGAAAAACGGCCCTTTCGCGATCACATCATCGAAATCTGCAAAATCGTGAAAAACGGTGAAGTCAGCGCCGAAGTGGTGTCCACCGATACGGCCAACATCCTGCGCGAAGCGCGCGAGATTGCCACCTGGCATCCCAACGTGATCGTCAAGATTCCCACCATACCGGACGGCGTGCGCGCGTTGAGCATCCTGTCCAAGGAAAAAATTCGCGTCAACATGACCCTGGTATTTTCCGCGCCGCAGGCCCTGATCGTGGCCAAGGCCGGAGCGTATTTCGTGAGTCCGTTTCTCGGCCGCCTCGACGATATTTCCTCCGACGGCCTGACGCTGCTGCGTGAAATCATGGACATCTACCAGGCCTACAAGTTTCCGACGCAAGTGCTGGCCGCCAGCCTGCGCCATCCGCTGCATGTCGTGGCTGCTGCGCGCATGGGCGCGCACATTGGGACCATGCCGTACAAAGTTTTTGAAATGCTCTTCAAGCACCCGCTCACCGACCGGGGACTCGAAGGATTTTTGAAAGATTGGGAGAAAGCGCGCGAGACGCTGGGCGACGTGTTTCCGCCCGCTGCCGCGCGCAAGCCAGGAAATTGAAAACCTTTGCAATCGATTGGCGGATAGCTGTGGGAGCCGCGGCGCTGGTTGTCGCCGTTGGCGTGGGGGTTTTGCGCCAGGTCTTCAAAAAGCCGGAAAGCCCGGAAGACGAAGAAAAGCGCCGGCGGTCCCAACTCAATCAAGTCGGGCGCATTGTAGAAGGGCTTGTGGTCGAGTTGGTTGAATCGCAGGGAGCGGCCGCGCCGGAAGCCGCTCCGGCAATGTTTTCTCGCCGCAATGGCGCGTCTTCTGCGGTCGGTGGAAACGGCTTGCGCCGCCTGGTCCGGTATAGTTATTCCATCGCGGGCGTCACCTACGAAACCGCGCAGGATGTTACGGGCCTGGAAGAACGCCTGTGCCTGGAACGCATCGCTTCCGGCCAGCCCGCCAGCGTGAAGTACGATCCCTCCAACCCCAGCAATTCGATTCTTGTAGCGGACGACTGGTCTGGCCTGCACTAAAATTTCAAGAGCCGTGCCCTTTGAAAGAACCGTCGCTGCATTGCAGATGAACTTCAGCGGGAGAGTTTTCGCGTGCTGGTGAGAATCCTTGCTTCCCTGACGGCTGTGCTGGGCGCTGCTGCTCTGACGCTTGTTTGCATGATTGCCCTGGTGCAAGGCACTATCCTGGCTGTCGCTATCGATGAAACTTCGTTGCGTGTGCTGGCCGTCGCCGCTGACCTCGTCATTGGAACCATAGCGCTTCTCGGATGCATCTACCTGGCGACGCACCTGGCCGTTCGCATTGTGGGCGTGGGGCAGGCTGAATTTCCTCCGCCGCCCTCGGGCGAGCATTCCTCCAGCAGCGCGCCTTCCGGCGATTCCTCTAAAATATAGTGGCGCAGCGTTCCGGCCTTGTGCGAAAGTTTCGGAGGCCGCGCGGCACGATCGCGTGCAATGATCTTTTCCCATGAACAACGACAACAAGACGAACGAATCGATCGCGGAACTTCGCCGCCGCAGCGCTGAAGCGGAAGCGGGAGGCGGGGCGGAACGCCGCGAACGCGAGCACAAAGCCGGAAAGCTCACGGCCCGCGAACGTGTGGCGCTGCTGCTGGATGAAGGCACGTTTGAAGAACTGGACAAATTTGTTGTGCACCGCTCGGTTGATTTTGGCATGGAGGAGCAGAGGCCGCCCGGAGATGGATTTGTCACCGGCTTCGGGCGCATCGCCGGCAGACTGGCTTACGTCTTCGCGCAGGATTTCACCGTGTTTGGCGGATCGCTCTCTGAAACCAACGCCCTGAAAATTTGCAAGATCATGGACCTGGCCATGCGCAATGGCGCGCCGGTGATCGGCTTGAACGATTCAGGCGGCGCTCGCATTCAGGAGGGCGTGCGTTCGCTGGCGGGCTACGCCGATATTTTTCTGCGCAACACGCTGGCCAGCGGCGTGGTTCCGCAGATCAGCGCCATCATGGGGCCGTGCGCCGGCGGGGCTGTGTATTCCCCCGCGATCACTGATTTTATTTTCATGACGCGCGACACTTCGTACATGTTCATCACCGGGCCGGACGTGATCAAAACGGTGACCCATGAGGACGTTTCCAAGCAGGACCTTGGCGGCGCGATGACGCACAATGCCACCAGCGGCGTTGCACACTTCATCGCGCGCGATGACGCCGAATGCCTGGCCATGATTCGCGAGCTATTGAGTTTTCTTCCGCTCAACAATCTGGACGATGCGCCCCGCCGCCCCACTGCCGATCCTGTCAACCGCGCGGACGCCGCGCTCGACTCCATGGTTCCCGCCGACCCCATGCAGCCGTACGACATCAAGGACGTGATCCACTCGCTCGCGGACGACAATTATTTTTTCGAGGTGCAGGAGCATTTCGCGAAAAATATTGTCATCGGTTTCGCACGGCTTGGCGGGCAGCCCGTCGGCGTGGTTGCCAATCAGCCCGCTGTGCTTGCAGGAGTGCTAGACATCAATGCTTCCGTGAAGGCCGCGCGATTCGTGCGTTTTTGCGACGCGTTCAATATCCCGCTCATTACGCTCGAGGATGTACCCGGCTTTTTGCCCGGCACGCAGCAGGAATGGAGCGGCATCATCCGGCACGGCGCGAAGCTGCTCTACGCGTTTGCCGAAGCGACGGTCCCCAAATTAACGGTGATTACGCGGAAGGCCTACGGCGGCGCGTACTGCGTCATGTCCAGCAAGCACATTCGCACCGACGCCAATTTCGCCTGGCCCACGGCTGAAATTGCGGTGATGGGCCCCGAGGGCGCGGTCAACATTGTCTACAAGCGCGAAATCGAGCGCGCACCCGAAGCCGACCGCGAGCGCCTGCGCCGCGAAAAAATCGCCGAGTTCCGCGAGCGCTTCGCAAATCCCTATGTCGCCGCCGAACTCGGCTATATCGACGCGGTGATTGAGCCGTCGCAAACGCGCGCGAAACTCATCACAGCCCTCCGCTCGCTCGAGACCAAGCGCGACTCAAACCCTAAGAAGAAGCACGGAAATATTCCGCTTTAGAAGACGAATGGGTAGATTGCTGACGGATTGAATGGCTGTAGGATGTTACGTGGCGCGGGCTTCAGCCTGCGGATTTTTGTCTGAAGTTACTCATAAACCCGCAGGCTGAAGCCCGCGCCACGGATATGTCCAAGCGAACTGCGGACAATCAATAGCTACATGGCGTGCGCCGGATTCTTACTGAACTGCCGTTCTAGCTACGTCGCCGACTTTGAACCCGGTCCCTGAAACGGATTTGCAAACAGCGGACACGTCATCCACGTCCACGACTTCCAACTCTCCCAGCTTGGTGGTCATCTTGCGAAGAACAGCGCCCGTGGTCGGGTCTTTAATCGTGCTGGTCACGCGTTCCACGGACATGTGGTCGCCAACCTTGATTCCTGTTTTTGCCCCGACGTTCAGCACGATTTGATCGCCATCCACGGCCGCCACCACGCCTTCGACCTTAACGACGCGGGCCTGCAGCTTGGGAGCAGCCGCGATTACGCCTGCCGTCATTTGGTCCACGGCGGCCTTGGTGGCCTCGCCGATAATGGTTTGCTGGAAGTCGCTGGAACCAAAGTCAACCGCGCCGCCGCCAAATCCGTGCCAGTTTCCGCCGCCGCCCAAAAGGGAATTGCTGCTGCGCTTGGATTCGCCTTTGCCTTCGGCCACGCCCAGAATTTCCGCGGTATCGATGTCCACCAGCCGCGCATCGAGCATCACGTTGGCTTTGGATTCCTTGTGGCCAATCCCGCCGATCCCGAATCCGCCGAACCCGCCTCCGCCGCCCCCGATATTCCTGTTCTTGGTTTCGTTTCCAAACTCGGTGATGCTGCCCACAATGATGGCATCCAGGCCGAGAATTTTTCCGATCTTGGCCGCCGAAGCCGGATTGGCGCGATCGCTATTTGAAAAATTTTGTTCGGCGAGAATTTTGTCGAGCTGTTTGCGCTCGATCACGCTGTATGTCCCATCCGTCACCAAGTTCTTTACCAGCAGGTCGGAAATTCCCTTGCCGATGTCAATATCCGTTCCGAACAGGGCCGCCGTACTGGTTCTCACCGTTGCATAGTCGAAATCGAATACCGCGACGCGTTTCTTTCGTCCTTGTGGCGCCTGGCTACTGCCGGACGGTTGAGCTGCGGGCGCATTGTTTTGGGCTCGCATTGCCGAGGGCGCAATAAGAAGGGCTATTACAAAGAGGGCGGCGATTCGTTTCATGGAGATCTCCTGTTTCGGACAGATGCAGAGCGAAAAATAGCTTAATTCCGATGAGTCGTCCAGTGATTCTAGATACGCGCGATTCCCCATGTCAACATTGGCTTTGCGCGGGTGCGCGGTGAAAGGCACTTCCAACGCGTTCAGGAGCGCGCTCGCCTTCGGGACAAGATGCGCCTTGCGGCTAGGCCGCCCGGGACCAGCGAAAAAACAAGGAACAGCAGTACGGTCAAGACGAGGTCCTTGAATCCGGGAGCAAAATCTCCGCCATGCCGGATCGCCAGTACGCAAATGTAGTAGGCCGTTGGCGCGGCCAAAACGATTTCGCCAATCAGGTAGGCTTTCAGGAATCTTCCCTTGAAGAAAATCATTGCCGCCTCGATCACCAGCCACGTTGCCGTGATCCACTCCACCGGATAAATCACCTTGTTGTCGAAAGAAAAATGGTTGATGAGGAAGACGGGAATGCCGGCGCGCGGATCGAGGATAAATGGCGGCCCGCCCGGCCAGCAATAAATTGCGATTTGGTAGACACAGAGGGCGAAAAGATATGCGCCGAGCAGCCGCTCTCGTTGGGGTTCGTTTTTGTCTCTTGTGGGCATAGTTCAGGGAGGGGAATTATCATCCGTCGCGACTTAAGTGTCCATGAGGGGATTTCAATTTGCGCAGATTGCCGATGAGACTCTGGCGGCAAGCTGCAGTCCGCCGATGACGTGCTAGAATGCGCTCCGAGTTGAAATTGGCCCCATGTTCAAGAAGATTCTCATTGCCAATCGCGGTGAAATCGCCGTGCGAATCGCTCGAGCCTGCCGCGAGATGGGTGTCACTTCCGCCGCCGTTTTTAGCGACGCGGACCGCGCTGCGCTGCATGTCCGCCTGGCCGATGAAGCGTACCCGGTCGGCCCCGCCCCATCGCGCGAAAGCTATCTTCGCATCGACAAGCTGATGGAGGTTGCGCGCCGCGCCGGGTGCGACGCATTGCATCCCGGGTATGGATTCCTGGCCGAAAATCCCGAACTCGCGCGGGCCTGCGCGGCCAACAACGTTACGTTTATCGGGCCGTCTCCTGAAGCCATGGAGCGCCTCGGTTCGAAAACCGCCGCGCGCCAACTGGCCGCCCGGGCCGGCGTACCCATGGTTGCCGGAACCAAGGATTCCATCGAGAATCTGCAGGAAGCGGAAAAAATCGCAAAAGGGCTTGGCTTTCCGGTGTTGCTGAAAGCGGTGGCGGGCGGAGGCGGGAAAGGCATGCGCCTGGTCTCGGCGGATTCGGAGATGGCTGCCGCCTGGCGCGATGCATCTTCCGAAGCGCTGAACGCGTTTGGCGATGCGAGCCTGTATCTGGAAAAGTACGTTGAGCGGCCGCGGCACATTGAAATTCAAATTTTTGCGGACACGCACGGCCACATCGTGTACCTCGGCGAGCGCGAATGCTCCGTGCAACGCCGGCACCAAAAAGTGATCGAGGAATCTCCCTCTCCCATCATGACGCCGGAACTGCGGCGCGCCATGGGCGAAGCCGCCGTGCGGCTCGCCAAGGAAGCTGGCTACACCAACGCGGGCACCGTGGAATTTCTTGTGGATGCCCAGCGCAACTTTTATTTTCTGGAAGTGAATACGCGCCTGCAGGTGGAGCATCCGGTCACCGAAATGGTCACGGGCATTGACCTCGTGAAGCTGCAAATCCGCGCCGCCGATGGAGAACCGCTTCCGTTTTCACAGCAGGACGTAAAGCTTTCAGGCCACGCGGTGGAATGCCGCCTCTACGCGGAAGATCCCGCCAATCAGTTTTTCCCTTCGCCTGGGAAAATTCTTTCCAGGCGCACGCCTTCCGGGCCGGGAATTCGCCTGGATGACGGCGTATACAAAGGCTTCACCGTTTCGACCGAATATGATCCCATGCTCGGCAAGCTGATTTCCTGGGGGGCGGACCGCGCCGAAGCCATCGCGCGTCTGGATCGCGGCCTCGAAGAATGCTCGGTTACGGGAATTAAGACCAACTCGGGACTTCTTCTGGGCATTCTCCGCGACCCGCAATTTCTCAGCGGAGAAATCTACACCCGCTGGCTGGATGAACGGCTTCCTCATCTGCTGGCGCAGAAAGATACGCAAGAACGCGACGCGATTGCCGAGGATGCTGCGACGCTTGCTGCGCTATTGCACCACCTGGGCGCAACGGATGCCGCGACTTCGAGCAGAGCCGCCACGGAAACGGAATCGCGGTGGAAACGCCAGGCGCGGTTCGAGCAGGTGCAGCGCAGCGAATGACTGCCCGACTCCAAATCACGGCGAAATGTAACCATGAAATATGAAATTGTAATCAACGGCGCTCGGCGCAGCATGGAGTTCGCTCTGTGGGCGAATGAATCGTCGCGCGTAAAGTTCACCGTCGATGGCCGGCAGGTGGAAGCATGCGCGGTGCGGCTTTCGCGCAATACGTATTCCATTTTACTCGGCGGACGATCCGTCGAAATTACCGTCGAGGAAACCGTCAGCGGTTTTCAAGTGCGCGCAAGTGGGCGCGAATATCAGGTGGAAATCATCGATCCGCGCTCGTGGCGGCGCGGGCATGGCGCGGGGATCGAGCTTGAAGGGCGTCAGAAGCTCGTTGCGCCCATGCCTGGAAAAATTGTGCGCGTGCTGGTTGCGGAGGGACAGCAAGTAAGTGCAGGGGAAGGCTTGCTAGTGATCGAAGCAATGAAGATGCAAAACGAAATCCGTTCGCCCAAATCAGGGGCCGTGGAAAAACTGGCCCGTGAAGGTCAAACGGTGAATGCGGGCGAAGTCCTGGCGATTGTGGCCTAGCCAAAAAGTTATAAATAGCCAGATCTTCTTGTCCTACCGCTTTTTCTCTTGAATTCCGATCACAGCCATCATGCGCCCGGTCTTCGCGCCCTCGCGGCGATAGCTGAACAGCAAATCCGTGCGGCAGGCCGTGCACAGGTCGCTCACGCTGATTTGTTTTTCAGGCACGCCGGCATCGATCAATTGCCAGCGATTCGCGGCGCGCAGATCAAGCTGCACGCGGGGAGGCGGAGGCACATGACCCGGCGGCATCATGGTTAGCCATGGCAGCCAGAGCGGCTCTTCTCCATGGGCCAATTGCTCGAAGGGCCCGTCAAACCAGTCCGCTGCGGGCGGAAATTGTGTTGCGAATGCCTGCGCGACTTCCGGACCAACTTCGTAGCAACTGCCACCGATGGCAGGCCCGAGCGCGGCAAACACGTCGCTCGCACGCGTTCCGAATTCCATGCGCATCCGGCCAAGGGTTTTCACGGCGATGCGCGCCAGCGTGCCGCGCCAGCCAGCGTGAATCGCGGCCACCACATGATGCTTGGTATCCGCCAGAAGAATCGGCACGCAGTCGGCAGTTTGCACTCCCAGCAACAAACCTGGCGTGCTGGTGATGAGCGCATCGGCATTCGGGGCTTCAGCCTGGGGCGCAGCAGCAACATGAATTACGTCCGAGTGGAATTGGCGCAGCGTGACGAGAGGCATTTCGCGCGCGCCAATCGCCGAGATGAATTTGTTGCGGTTTGCCGTGACGCGTTCGTGATCGTCCCAATCCGTAAAGCCCAGATTCAGCGCCGGTTTTCCTTGGACGAGGCTCGCGCCGCCGGGCCGAGTGCTGAATCCGTGCGCGAGCCAGCCGAGCTTTCCGAGCGCGCGCGACTCAACAATCTGCACGCCACGCACGCGGCGAATCGCCCACGCGGGGGTGCTGGCGCGAGGCGTCGCGCGGACGCCGCGGGGCAAGGGGCCGCGTCCTGAAGATCGAGTTTTGATCGCTCGCGCCATTTGTGTCGTGTGTCCTACTCACCACTTTAACGTAACGCATCGGCTTCTGTCTGCCTCCGGCTGGCGCGGTATAATTCAGGGAGATTGTTCCGCGAGGGACGGTTTTAAGTGGCATAGGCTTCAGCTTGTGGAATTTGGTGCTAGCAAGGACTAACCCCCGCAGTCCGCCGCGGCGGACCGCGCCACTGGAATCGCCTCACGCAGACGTTTGCGAGAAATCCGGAGAGTGCAAATGATCGTCGGCTTGGGCGTGGACATTACCGAAGTCGATCGCATCGAAGCGGCCATCGCCCGCCGCGGCCGCGCGTTTCTGGAGAGGCTCTTTACGCCTTCGGAGATCGCCTATTGCCAAAGGCATCGCAACCGCGCCGAACGGTTTGCCGGACGCTTCGCCGCAAAGGAAGCCACGATGAAGGCTCTTGGAACCGGCTGGGCACGCGGCGTGCGCTGGGTCGATATCGAGGTTGTGCGCGAGCCAAGCGGCAAGCCCACGCTGAAATTGTCAGGCGCAACGCGCGCCATCGCCGACAGCCTGGGCGTGAAAAACATCGCCCTCACCATCACGCACGACGGCAACACCGCCCTCGCTCAAGTCATCTTCGAATCCTAAAAAACCGCAGTGACCTTAGCCTTGCACTCACAGAGTCATGGAGCAGCCACAGAAAAGAAATGCCGCTTGATGGCTTTCTCCGCGCCCTCAGCGTTCTCTGTGTTGAAAGATTTTGGTTTTATTGGTGCGGAAATCTATGTGGTAACACCCGCCAGGTGCCCTTCTCTGACTTCCGTGATTCGCGCATCCAAAAATTGATTGGACGGCCACACGCCGGCCACACGCACGTCCAGATAGTTGCTGGAAAGCGCGCGCGTCCAAGGCCCTGCAGAATCGTTTCCGCTGCGATTCAGGGTGAGCGCCCGCATGGTGCGTCCCGTCTGCGCCGCTTGAAAGGCGGCCTTCTTCTGTTCGCCGAGCGCCCGCAATTCGCGCGCGCGCCGCGAGATCACCTGTTCCGGCACTTGGTTGTGCAGGTCCGCCGCAGCCGTTTCCGGCCGCGAGGAAAACGAAAAGATGTGCAGGTAGGTGAGCGGCAGCCGCTCGATCAATGAAAGTGTTGCCTGATGATCCGCCTCGGTCTCGCCCGGGAATCCGGCGATGACGTCCGCGCCGATGGCCGCATCGGGTAGCAACTCGCGAACAAGTTCCGCACGCCGGGCATAGTGTTCCGCGCGGTACCAGCGGTGCATTGCCGCGAGAATGCGGTCGGAACCGGATTGCATGGGCATATGAAAATGGCGCGCCATGCGCTGGCTGGCCGCAAAAATTTCGATCAAATCCTGCGTGACGTCCATCGGCTCGACGGAACTGACTCGCAGCCGCTCGACGGCCGTTTCATCCAGCACGCGCCGCAATAAATCTCTCAGCTCGGCGCGCGGCGCAAGATCGCGCCCGTAATTTCCCAGATCTATTCCGCTGAGCACCACTTCACGCGCGCCGCCATCGCAGAGCTTGCGGATTTCTTCGATCACGCTCTCTGGAGCGAGGCTGCGGCTGCGGCCGCGCACTTGCGGGATCACGCAGTAGGAGCAACGCTTGTCGCAGCCGTCTTGAATTTTCAGCACCGGCCGCGTGTGTCCCGCCTCGCCGCCTTCCACGGGCGCCACCAGCAGGGCGCGCTGTTGCAAAATATCGCCCGTCAAAATGTTAGCCGGGCCGCGAGCGAGCAAGAACGCGTCGCCTGCGATTGTCGAAAGGGGCACGAATCCCTGGTGCGTGGAGGAGGATGAACCCTGCGCCGCTTCTTGCCTCCCTTCCATTGCCATTTCTTGAATCAGGCGCGGAATTTCCGGCTTGTGCGAATTGCCCACAACCCAGGAAACTCCCTCCAGCGCGGCGAGTTCCTGGGGAGCGCGCTGCGCATAGCAGCCCGTCACGATCACGCGCGCCGCCGGATTGTCCTTGCGAATCGTGCGAATGGATTGGCGCGCCTGCAAGTCCGCCGCGGCTGTCACGGTGCACGTATTGACCACCACGATGTCCGCGGAATTGGCATTCGCGGAAGCCGCGTAGCCGCGCTCAAGCAGTTGCCGCTCGATGGCTGCGGCATCGGCCTGCGTTGCCCTGCACCCGAATTGTTCGATAAAAAAAGTCGCCATTTGCGTGCTGCTTCCGGTTGCTGCCCGACGTAGCACAGGCTTCAGCCTGTGGGGTTCCTGGGTGATCCAGAACCAAAAGCCACAGGCTGAAGCCTGTGCTACGCAAGCTTCCGTAGCCGTGCGGCACAGATTATAGCAGGTGAAGAATTCGCAAATGGGCCGAACCACGTGCGGCATGGCGCATTTCACCGGTCACCTGTCGCTAATCACTAGTTGCTAGTCACCAGTTATTAACCCCAGGGTTGTTCACACTCTCCCGATCGGTTATCTTCACTGCGAGCGGACTCCCTATGGTTGATATTCACTGTCACATTCTCCCCGGCATGGACGATGGCGCGGACACGATGGAAACGTCCCTCAAAATGGCGGAGATGGCCATCGCGGATGGAATCACGCATGTGGTTGGGACGCCGCACGCAAATTCACATTTCAAATTCGATCCTGAAATCATCCGCCAGCGCCGGGACGAGTTGCAGGCAGCCGTGGGCGATCGACTGAAACTGGCGACAGGATGCGATTTTCATTTGAGCTTCGATAACCTGCAGGATCTGGAAAAGAATCCGCAAAAATATACCATCAATCAGAAAAACTACCTGCTGGTGGAATTTGCGGACTTCGCCATTCCGCCGTCCATGGACGACACCATGCATCGCCTGCATCTCATGGGACTGTCTCCCATCATCACGCACCCAGAGCGGAACGCCATGCTGCGCACCAAGCCCGAGCGCATGTATCGCTGGCTGCACCAGGGCAGCTACGTGCAGATCACGGCGCAGTCCATTACCGGGCGATTCGGAAGCGCCGCGCAGAAGCGTGCCGAGCAATGGCTGGACGAAGAGCGTGTCCACTTCGTTGCCAGCGACGCGCACAATGTCACAGGGCGCCCGCTACAGCTCCGCGCCGCATTTGACGCCGTCGCCGAGCGCCGCGGCGAGGAAATCGCCAATGCTCTGTTTCGAGATAATCCACTCGCCGCATTCGAGGGCCGAAGCCTGCCCTACGAGCCCGAGCCGGCCGACCCCAACGCCAAGCCGTTCAAATACCGCAAACGCAAGCGCTTCATTTTTTTCTGAGGGTTTCAGTAGGACAGGCTTCAGCCTGTCTGCTCTTAGTTTTTTTGCCAGGTTCAGTCAAAACCAGACAGGCTGAAGCCTGTCCTACTCGGGCAATCCCCGCGTCGCAAGCGCTGGATGCCGCCGCAATAACCATTCCGTAATCGCGCGATCGAGCTCAGGAAGGTATCCCGTAAAGAAGTGATCTCCGCCTTCAATGATGGCCACTTGTGTCTGCCGGAGCACGTGCGGAGGAAGCTGTTTGACCATTGCGCGCAGCACATTCGGCGGACCGAACTGATCGAATTCGCCCGTAAGCAAAAGCTTAGGCTTATCGCAGCTATCGAGGTAGGAAAAGCTGCGGCCATCGAGATTGCCCACCGGCAGCCCAAGTCCGATAAGCTCTTTCACGCGCGGATCGCCGCACCCTGCGCGCAAGCCGACCCAGGACCCAAAACTAAAGCCAGCAACCAGCAGCGGCACACCGGGAAATTCCCTCGCGAGAAAATCAATCGCAGCCAAAACATCACCGCTCTCTCCAACGCCTTCGTCGTGCGTTCCTTCGCTGAGGCCCACGCCGCGAAAATTGAACCGCACCACGGGCAGCCCAAATCGGTGGATGGTTTTTGCGGTTTGGTAGACCACTTTGTTGTGCATCGTTCCGCCAAACAATGGATGAGGGTGGCAGACGACCGCGGCAAGGGGCGGCTGTGCGCCCGCTTTTCGTCCGCGGTGGACCACAAGATTGCTTCGATGCGGCCGGCGGGGCCGGAAAGCATCACGGTTCGATGAGGTTGTTGGGACATGTGGGAATCCATGTAACCACAGAGCCGCGCCGCTGGACAAATCGTGTCTGGCCTCCGGCGCAGGAAAAATATTTTTAGTGGCGCCGTGCGTTTCCCGTTGCGATTTTTATTGCACGATGCTACGTTGTGCTGACCTTGGAACGCCCTCTTCCGGGGGAGAGATGCAAGAATCGACAGAACGCCGGGCATCGCGGCGATTTACGATGACGCTTCCGTTAACGGTTCGATCCGCTGAACCGGGCGGCGGCGAACGGCAAGGACAAACGCGGGACGTCAGTTTCCGCGGCCTATATTTTTTGATTGAAGAAGATTTTGCCCCTGGCTCCCCCCTCGAATTTATCTTGACCTTGCCTCGAGAAATCACCATGGCCGGCGACGTGCACATTCGCTGCTTCGCGGAAATCGTTCGCGTCGAACCGCACGACGGCAAAAAGGGCGTAGCCGCGCGCATCGACCGCTACGAGTTCCTGCCTTCCGCCGCCTGATTTTTTGAAATTTCCGCCATGTAAATTCCGCTGCCTCGCGCTTGAGTCTCGAGGGCCGTAAGTAAAGCCCCGCACCCGCCACCAGGCTTTTTTCCGCTTTCAGGCCGGTTTCGCAGTAGAATTGTCCTTGAAGAATGCGACCAGGAGGAACGATGGAACCCTACGACGTAAAAGTGGCGCTCGATGAACTCAAGGAAGATGCGCTAGTACCACACCCAGTACGCCTGCGGGACATGATCCTGAGGACGCCCCTTGGCGTCAGCGAGGCGCTCGAATTGAACCGCGAATTTCAGAGCTATCTCACTCAATACGGCGAGACCCAGAAATTGGCGCTGGAAATCCTGGAAAAGCTCGCGTCAAGCGAGAGCCGCAAAGCCCAGAAGGCGTAATTCACAAGATTGCGTCCCGCGCTGAATTGCACTGCGCGGAGCAGCCGCGCGGTTGCCAATGTGCTGCGCGTGAGGCGCGCCTGAAACCATGCCACGAGAAACCATTCTAATCGATGCCGACGACACGCTCTGGGAGAACAATGTCCACTTCGAGCAGACCATCTCGGAGTTTCTGACACTGCTTGAGCCCTTCGGCTACCCGCGCGAATACGCTCGCCACATCTTGAACGAAACCGAGCGGCGCAATATCCGGCAGCACGGTTATGGCGCGCGTAGCTTCGGGCGATCCCTCGAAGAGACGTACCTGAAACTTGCGGGGCATCAGGCCCTGGAATCGACCGTGGAAAATATCCGTCACCGAGTCGAAGAACTTGAGCGCACTCCTCCAAACGTGCTGGAGGGCGTTATTGAGACGCTCGACTATCTAGCCGGGCGGCACCGCCTGATTCTTTTCACAAAAGGCGAGGCGGCCGAGCAGGCGGCCAAAGTCGAACGGTCGGGAGTGCAGATTCATTTCGACGCGATCGAGATCGTTCCTGAAAAAGATGTGGCTACCTACCGCGAACTGGTGAACCGCCACCACGTCGTGAAATCGCGCGGATGGATGGTTGGCAACAGTCCGCGAAGCGATATCAATCCCGCGCTTGAGGCGGGCCTGAATGCCGTGTTCATTCCTCACCATGCCACCTGGGCGCTGGAACACGAAGAGGTGCGCAGCGGGGGAGGACGCCTCCTGATCCTGACCAGTTTCCGCGACCTGCGCGAACATTTCTGATTCGCATTTCCCGCCAAAACGATTGGCTTGCCGTTCGCCGCACGATTTGCCACGATAGGGCCCTTGAAGACCGTCCGGTTTCGTGTACCGATTTTTGCACGCCGGAGAATGTGAGTGGATATGGCTACGCCTTCTACCTCGGATAGAAAATCCGGCGGGTTTCCAATTTGGGCGAAGATCTTGCTGGCCCTCGTTGTGGTGCTGATCCTCGCCGTGCTGGCCGTGCCTTACTTCCTGGATGTCGATCGCTATCGCGACACGATTACCGCCGCCATTGAGAAGCAGACCGGACGAAAAGTTACGGTCGGCGCGATTCACGCGCGGCTTTTTCCCGGCGCGGGCGTGACGGTCGCGGATTTGCATGTCGGCAACCCTTCCGGCTTTCCCAATGGCGATTTGGTGGGAGCCGATGAAATTCGCGTCAATGTGGCGCTAGCTCCCTTGCTGCACGGAACCATCCATGTCAATTCGGTGGATTTGGTGCGCCCAAAGTTGACACTGCTTACGAACAGCAGCGGAAGAAATAACTATACGTTTGGGCCTCCGGAAACCGCACCGGCCCCGGCTGCTCCTGCAAAACCGGGCGAATCTTCCTCCAGCATGACGCTGGACCAAATTGACTCCATCAACTTGACCGGCGCGGAAGTCATCTTGGGCGACGTCATAAAAGGCGCCGCCGCGCCCCTGGCGGATACCAAGGGCATCAACATTTCGCTGCACAATTTTGCGGTGAGCCCCATGCGCATGCATGACTGGCAGGCGGAGTCCAACCTGGCCGGTGTTACGCTCGCCTTGAGCAGCTGGAAGTCTCCCATCGTGTTTCAATCCGGCAAATTCACATTGGCCGGCGGAAAGCTCGATGCGCAATTCGTTGCGGACCTGGCTACAGCCGCCGATATCAAGGGAACCGTGAATGTTCCCGATTTCGAGCACCCGCAGGTGAATTTTGAAATGAGTTCCTCGCAACTCGACGTCAACAAGTTGATCGACGTTGCGGGCGGAGCGCCGAGCGCCGCGCCTGCTCCGAGTGGGCCGAGCAGCTCCGCCCCCGCGCCTGCGAAGCCCGTGGCGAAGCCGCCTGCCGCGGCAGGACCGGGCGAACTGATCGCTAAAGGACACATCAACATCGAAAAAATCACCACCAGGCCCTACATGGTGGGCCCCGCTAACATCGAGATGCGCGTTTACACCGATCGCGCGGAGCTGTGGCCCATTTCCATCGGCATGTACGGAGGCACCCTGCAACTTTCCTCGCGCGTGGATCGCGTCACCGATCCTGCGCGCTTCACCGCCAATGTGCAGATGCGCAATCTGGATGTGGCAAAAGTTCTCGACGAGACTCCCTCGGCGCGCGGAAAAATGGGAGGCACCGGAGAACTCGATCTGCAAATTCTCGGCAGCCTGAGCGATGCCTGGAAGAAAACGATTTCGGGCACGGGGAAATTTGCCGTCCGCAACGGGCACTTGCCGGGCGTCAATCTGGCGGGCGCCGCGGAGTCCGTTTTGAAAATGGGAGGCATGGGCGGAGATACTCCCTTCACCGTTCTTGAGGGAGACATCAATATTGCGGACCAGCGTGTTTCCAGCAAATTGATTCACTTGGATTCCTCCGTGGGCACGGTGGATTTGCATGGCAGCGTTGGGCTCGACAACACCCTTGACTACCAGGGCACGGTCGCGGTGAATCCGGCGGGAGCCCTGGGTTCGGGCAAGGTCGGCAGCGTCGTGGGAGGATTAATCGGCAGCCGCGTGGGGAAGATTACCGTGCCGTTCGCTCTCGGAGGAACCATCGCGGACCCGAAAGTGCGCCCGGGCAAGGGCCTGCCGTCTACGTCAGCGGGTTCCGCTCCTTCCGGCGCAGCGCCGGCCCAGCCGGTCACGCCGCAACAGGCCGTGGACACGCTGAAGAATCTGTTCAAGAAGAAATGATCGTGCTACACAGGCTGCGGAAAAAGTACTTTTTGTCATCCCGAGCGAAGCGAGGGATCTGCTTTTCTTCTCGGCTTCCAAGAAACAGCAGATTCCTCGGGCAAACCCCGCCCTTCGGAATGAGATGTTTTGAGTTCTTCCGCAGCCTGTACAGCATGCGAAGAAAGTTCCCCACTTTTTTGTCGTTCCGAGCGAAGCGAGGAATCTCTCTTTCTTTTCATGGGCCTAAATCCAGGAGAGATTCCTCGCTTCGCTCGGAATGACAAAATAATTGCTTCTTCAGCGGCATGGGCAGCCCATGCTATGCGACCGGCGCAAGTCTGTAAAAACTGAGCGCCGCATCTCCCTGCTCAACGACGCGCGCCAGCTGCAAATCTCCCACTCGCTGAGGAAGTTTGCGCTTCTTCAAATGCTCCACAATCAGCAGTCCGTCCGGCGCGAGCAGAGGAGAATTTCCTAGCGCATCCAAAGTATTCTCATACTCGACATCTGCTGCGTAAGGCGGATCGAGAAAAATAAATTGGGCGCGGGTATTTCTCGCCTCCAATCGCTCGATGGCGCGCAAAACTTTCATTCCGAGGACTTCGGCCTGCGCGCCAATCTCCAGCGACTCCAGATTGCGGCGAATTAAGGCTACGGCAGCCGCGTGCTGCTCGGCGAAAATCACGAGGCGCGCTCCCCGGCTGAGCGCCTCAATGCCCACCGCTCCGGTGCCCGCGTATAGATCCACAAACGTGGCGCCCTCCATCGTCGGCCCCAAGATATTAAACAGCGTCTCCCGCAGGCGATCGCTCGTCGGCCGCAGCGCTTGCCCTTTCAGGCTGCGCAGCGTTCTGCTGCGATATTTGCCGGCGATCACGCGCATGGAGCGCCGTAATTCGTGAATCGTGATTTGTGATTCGTGAAGCGAGGAACGTGTAGACAGCCGAGAGTTGATAGTTGAGAGTTAAATTCCTTTTGGGCACTCGATTTTGATGTCATGAAACGTTTCCTCTTAACTGTAAACTCTTAACTATCGACTCCGCGCGATTCACGAATCACAAATCACGATTCACGAATCACCCCTCATCCCACCGACGCGAGCTGATACCTGCGCTGCCACTCGACCGGAAGCTGCGCCAGGAGGCGGCGGCGCGCGGGCTCGGCTTCCGGAGGCTCGACCAGCGCCAATGCTTCGCGGCGCGCCAGTTCCAGCAATTCAAAATCGCGAATGGGATTGGCGATGTGGAAGCCGAGTTCGCCGTGCTGCCGCGTACCGAAAAATTCTCCGGGGCCGCGCAATTTCAAGTCCGTTTCGGCAATCTCAAAACCGTTGGTGGTGCGCACCATCGTTTCCAGGCGCACGCGCGCGTCGTCTCCCGGATTCCTCGGAGCGATCAGGATGCAGGTGCCTTTTCCTCCGCCGCGCCCAATGCGCCCGCGAAGCTGGTGCAGTTGCGAGAGGCCGAATCGATTGGCGTGTTCGATGACCATTACGGTGGCGTTGGGAACATCGACGCCCACTTCGATCACGGTCGTCGCCACCAATAAATCGATTTCGTGGCGGCGAAATTGGTCCATCGTTTTTTCTTTCTCGTCGCTTTTCATGCGGCCGTGCAGCAGGCCCACGTGCCGATTGGGAAAGATCGTGCTTCGCAGCTTTTCGAACTCCACGATGGCGGCTTTTAAGGACTGCTCCGATTCCGCGGACTTGGATTGCTCGATCACCGGGTACACGACGTAGGCCTGCCGCCCGGCCTGCATTTCGCGCCGCAAAAAATCCCACACGCCGGGCAAGTTCGCCTCCGAAGAAACGCGCGTCACGATGGGCACGCGCCCCGGCGGCATCTGGTCGATCACTGAGATGTCCAGATCGCCGTAGAGCGTGAGCGAAAGCGTGCGCGGGATGGGCGTTGCGGTCATCACCAGCACGTCAGGGGCGGAGCCTTTGTCCATCAGCTCCTTGCGCTGCAGCACGCCGAAGCGGTGCTGCTCGTCCACAATCACCAGGCCCAGCCGCATGAATTGCACACCCGGCTCCAGCAGCGCGTGCGTCCCCACAACGAATTGCGCTTGGCCGGATCGCATGCGCTCGAGCGCGGCCTTTTTCTCCGCCGCTTTCATTCCGCTGATCAGCAACTCCACGCGGTAGCCGGCGCGGGCGAAAATCTTTTGCGCTGAAAGATAATGCTGCACGGCCAATATTTCCGTGGGCGCCATCAACGCGGCCTGGTATCCGTTTTCGATGACGATGGTCGCGGCTTCCAGCGCGACAATGGTTTTGCCGCTGCCAACGTCTCCTTGCAGCAATCGATTCATGGGCACGCCGCGTTCCATGTCCGTTGCAATTTCGCCCAGCGCCCGTTTCTGCGCGTCGGTCGGCTTGAAGGGCAGCACGCGCTTCAGCGCCTCGCGAACGGCCGGTTCGCGCACGCGAAAAGGGATGCCCGCCTGCTGCTGCGCCGATTTTTTGCGCATGGCCACGCTCAACTGGTAAAAGAAAAATTCCTCAAAAATCAGGCGCAGGTGCGCAGGCGAGCGAAAAGAGTTCAGCGCTTCAATCGATTCCGTCGCCGGCGGAAAATGCACGAACTGGATGGCTTCGCGCCGCGAGGGGAATTTGTATCGCGCCAGAATTTCCGCGGGCAGCGGATCGTGCATTTCACCCGAGAATTGTTGCAGCGCCAGATAAACGATGCGCCGCATGGTGCGCGATCCGATTCCGCCAAGCGCTTCGTAAATGGGAACGATGCGCCCGACTTCGGTCGAGTCCGCATCGTCATCGCCCAGTAATTCATACGCCGGATTGATCATTTCGATCCGGCCGGGCCGCATGGGATCGAGTTCCGCCTTCCCGTGAAGAACGAGTCCCTGGCCCGGTTTGAACGTCTTATCGAGATAGGTTCCGTGAAAAAATTTGCAGGGCAGCGAATCCGTATCGTCGCGGACCAGCAGGTGATACATGCCGCCGCGCGTCCGCGTATACTGCACTAGGCTGCCGCTGGAAACCACCGCGCGAATGGTGTAGACCTGCCCCGGCTTGATCTCGCGAATTTTGGCGAAGCGGATGCGGTCTTCGTAACGAAAAGGCAAATAGCCGAGCAGGTCTTCAAACGTGCGAAGCCCGCGCTTTGCGAGGATCTCCGCGCGGCGCGGCCCCACGCCTTTCAGGTACATCAGCTCGGTTGTAGGCGTCACGGACATTTCCTGTTTATATCATCGCATGGCTGTCAGTAGCACAGGCAGAGTGCCTGTGCTACCGAAGCCCTGCCATACTGAAAAACAGCAGGCGCTTCGAGGCTTGCAATCGCCCTCGGCATGGGAAAAGATGGATTGTTTGTGCCTGCGCCACCGGAGGCGTGCTTGCCGCTCGAACGGCTGGACCGAAATGACGCAAAAGTTCTCCTGATCTGGATTCTCGCGGGCATTCTGGGCGCGGGCGTGGCGTACACCTATTTTTTCCGGGCTTTTCCGGAAGCTTCCGTCGAATTCAAAGTTCCGCGAGCGGATGCCCTTGGCGTCGCCAAACAGTTCGCGGCTGCGCAAGGCGCGCAGCTCGCCGGCTACGATTCAAGCATCGTTTTTGAAGTGGACGATTCGGCCAAAACGTACCTCGAGCGCGAAGTCGGCCTGCAGCAAGCCAACCGGATCATGCAGAACGACGTGCACATCTGGTATTGGCAAACGCGTTTTTTTCGTCCCCTGAAAAAAGAAGAATTCGACGTGCGCGTGGATCCCGCCGGCGGCATTGTCGGATACAACCACGAACTCGAAGAGTCAGCGCCGGGCGTGCGCCTGGAGCGCGCCGCCGCGCAGGCCACGGCGGAATCCTTTCTGCGTGACACGCTGCACGCGGATCTGTCCCTTTACGATTTTCGCGGCCAGGAAGCGAATTTCACGGAGCGTCCCGCGCGCCGCGATTGGAGTTTTTCCTGGGAGCGGCGCGGATTCCTCGCCAAAGACGCCCCGTACCGCCTGACCGTCACGCTGGCCGGAGACCACGTCAACGGCTACAACGAATTTTTGAAGGTTCCCGAAGCGTGGTCGCGCGATTACGAACACTTGCGATCCTCGAACAACGCCCTCGAATATATCGCGCTGATTCCTTACGCGTTCCTGATCGGCGGGTGCTTTTACGTCATTATTTCGCTCGGGCGGCGCGGATTGCTCGAGTGGCGAATCGGCCTCGCGCTTGGCTCATTCCTGACAATCCTTTTCTTCGTCATGACCATGAACCAGTGGCCGCTGGACCGCGCGGGATACGATACCAACACGCCGTACTCCAGTTTTTTCCTGAGCCAGGCGGGAAAGGCGGCGCTGATCAGCGTGGTAAGCGCCTTGCTGGTGGTACTCGCCGTCGTGCCGGGAGAGCCGCTGTACCGCCTCCTGCTGCCCGATAAACTCAGGCTGGACGTGGGCTTCCGCCTTCCCGGAATTCGCACCAAGGAATTCTTCCGCGCCAACGTCATCGGCATTTGCCTGGCCGCCGCGCACATCGGCTACATCACTGTTTTTTACATCGTCAGCAAAAAATTGGGCGCGTGGGCGCCGCAAGACCTCAATTACGAAAATGTGGTCAGCACCTATGTGCCCTGGGTCTATCCGCTGACGATCGGCATTTACGCCGCCACCAGCGAGGAATTTCTCTTCCGCCTGTTTGCGGTTCCGTTCTTGTTGCGCACCACCAAGTCGCGCTTTCTGGCCGTGGTGCTCCCCGCGTTCTTCTGGGGATTTCTTCATAGCAATTATCCCCAGGAGCCCGCCTACATTCGCGGCCTGGAAGTCGGTTTAATCGGAATCGTTGCCGGACTCGTGATGTTGCGCTGGGGAATTTGGGCGACGCTTATCTGGCATTACACGGTGGACGCATTTCTCATCAGCACGTCGCTGCTGCGCTCTCACGGCGCATATCTGCGCGTCTCTGGAGCCGTGGTGGGCGGCGCCGCGCTGATTCCCCTGGCCATCGCTGCGTTCTCCTACATTTCGCGCGGCGGATTCACAGCCGATGCGTCGATGCTCAATCGCGCCCGGCCCATTGGCGGCCCTTCGATGGAGGTCTCGCATTCAGAGGCCGAGCAGGCAGTCCCGGAAGTATCGCCGCCCGCAACCGCCCCCGATGTATCGGCGAGCTACGCCGCGATGTCTACACGCGCACTCTCTATTTTGATTGCGTGCGGCATCCTGGGCGCTGCATTGCTCGCCGGAGTGAAGCGCGAAGCCATTGGCGATTTCGTGCGTTTTGCGATCGACGCGCAGGAAGCCACCAGCCGAGGCAATGAAGAGTTGCGCAAGATCAACGTCGATCCCAGCGCCTATCACCACGCCACTACAATCACCTACACGTTCGACGACTACACCAACGAATATCTGCGCCGCGCCATCGGCATGGCCGCCACCAACCGCGTCTATCGCGAGCAAGTCCCCTCGGCCTTCTGGACGATTCGCTATTTCCGCGATTCGCAAAAGGAAGAATATTTCGTTGTGTTGAAGCCGGACGGTTCGCTGCATTCCGTGCACCACACCATCGACGAAAAAACTGCAGGCGCAAATCTGCCCAAGGAAGAAGCTCAGGCGCGCGCGGAAGCGTTCCTGCGCGATGACAAGGGCGTCAATCTCGCGGATTGGAATCTGGTCGATACACACACCGATAAGAAGCCCGCAAGGACCGACCATTCCTTTGAGTGGGAGCAAAAAGCCGCCCTCGATGCGGCGCAAGGCGCGCAGGGCGCGCACATCCGCATGACTCTGCAAGTGCAGGGCGATGAAGTTTCCGGCTTCCGCATCTACATCAAGATTCCTCAAACGTGGCGCGATACGGAAAGCCGCTCGACACCGTTGCAGCTCGCGCAATCGTTTGGCTGGGCCGGCGGCCTCTTGGTTGCGCTCATCACCGTGCTGGTGGTCTTCTTCCGCAACCTGAAAAGTCCGGACGTGGAGCGAGTTCCGTGGCGGGCGCTCGGAAAATTATCGATCTGGATGCTGCTGGCGGGAATCGTGATTTACGTCAATCGTGTGCCGCAACTTTTGCTGAATTACACGACGGCCACGCCCCTGGCAACCTATTACCTGCTTCTTTCCATTTCCCTGGTCTTTATTACGGCCGTGTACCTGGCGGGCGCGGTTCTCCTGCTGGGCCTTTGCTGGTTCTTTCTGGAGCGGGCGTTTGGCCCCGGATGCATCCCGGCATGGCGCGGAACGAGCTCCGCATATTTCCGCGATGCTTTTTACGTGGCGCTGTTTGGCTCCGCCGCGGTGATTGGACTCAATCGCCTGCCTTTGCTGCTGGCGCGCTGGCCAATGCTGCGGCATTCGCTGGGCGCGAGCGTTCCGGACAGCCTGGACGTGCTTAGCCCCGCCGCGGGAGCTCTGGCTTCGTCCATCGCCGCCGCGTTTCTGACCGTGGCGCTGGTTGGACTTGCAGTGGGCCTCATTGCCGCCTACGTTCGCCCCATGTGGATGCGCGCCGCGCTGCTGATTCTGTACGCCGCGCTGATGACCACCAATGTAGCTTCGCCCGGCGCATTTTTCCGCGACGCCGTAATCCATCTAGTCGTTGTGGCAACGCTTTGGTACGGAGTTACGCATATTGTGCGGTTCAACGTGCTCGGCTATTTCCTGCTCGCCGCCATGCTTGCGCTGGTTCCCGCCGCCATTGAGTTGATCGAACAGCCCAATTCCTACCTGCACGCCAATGGCTACGCCGTAGTTGCCATCGCGCTCGCAGTCTTGGGGTGGCCGCTGATGCGCTGGCAGCGCGCAGCCGCGCGCGGATAGTGCTCAAGTGGCGCGGGCTTCAGCCTGCGGGTTTTGGCCCTTGCAAGGACTAATCCCCGCAGGCTGAAGCCCGCGCCACTCGCAGTGCCCGCTACGGCTTCTTTTTTTTCCCGAAAAACAGGCTGAGGTAATAAAGTCCCACGCCCGCGGCGATCACGCCGATTCCAATCACCAGTTCATTCGTCGATCCGATTTGCTCCGTTCGATTGCGCGCAAAGGCCGCGATCATCAGCGCAAGCGGCGGAACGCCAATGGCCACCGCTCCGGCCATTCCACCGGGGACGCGAAACGGGCGCGCAAGCTCCGGCTCGCGAACGCGCAGCGCCGCCAGCGCCCAAAACTCCAGCAGGATGCTCAATCCCGTCAGCATCACGTCCAGCAGCAGACTTTTCTCGAATCCCAGCGGAAAGCAGATGGCCCACATGATGGCGCATACAAGGATGGCAACCCAGGGCGCGCCCGTGCGCGCATTGCGGCGTGAGAAGATTCGCGGGAGGTAACCGTCCTCCGCCATCACCAGCGGCAGGCGCGTGAAGGAAAGCATCAACGCACCGAACGACCCGATGGCCCCGATCACGCCGGCCAGCGCGATGGCCACCGCGAGTGTTTCGCCGCCGACGATTCGCCCAACGTCCGCCCACCCGCCCGTCGTCCAGCGATTCGGATCGATCCCCGTGCGGGCAATCGCGCCCACGGGAATTAAATAGCTGGCGACCACCAGCAGCACTGCTCCAAACATGGCGCGAGAATAGGTGCGCTGCGGCGACTCCACCTCACCGGCAATTGTCGAGAGATTATCCCAGCCCATGTAATTCCACATGGCGATGAGCACGCCGCCCAGCAAATCGGCGTGGCGGAGAGGAATTGGAGCGGAGCCTGGGCCGCCGGCAAACCTGCCGCTGCCGAGGGCCAGCACCGTCAGCGCAACGAACGGCACAAGCAGCGCCACGTTCATCCAAACGGAACCTTCGCCAACGGAGTGCGCTCCCATGATGTTCCACGCCGTGCAAATCGCGATCATCGCAAACCCGAGAATCAGCCCGCGATGTCCCGCCACAAGCCCCGGAGCAAACTGGCCGATGTAGTCGATGCAGAGATTTGGGTACAGCGCCATTTCAAATACGCTGCCGGCCAGCGTCAGCCACGTTTCCTGGAATCCCCAGAAGCGGCCCATCCCTCGCCGCACCCAGATGTAAAAGCCGCCTTCTTCGGGGATCGCGGTGGCCAATTCGCTCACCATCATGGCGGTGGGCAGGCTCCACAGCAGCGGTGTAACCACGAGAATCAACAGCGTTGCGGCGTAGCCGGTTTTTTGGACGATGTCCTCGAGGCCATAAGGTCCGCCGGCGACCATGAAGTAAGTGGCCGCAATCATGGGCACGACGGAAATTTTCGCCGCGCTTTTCAGTCCGCCGTTGTTTTTGATGTCCTTCGCAGTGGTCATCTGTGTTTGTTGCGGCGAGGATTTTTGTGGCATAGGCTTGAGCCTGTGGATTTTGGTCCTTGCAATGACTAACCCCCACAGGCTGAAGCCTATGCCACCAAACCGTTGCCCAAGGGGCGGTAGTCTAATATATTTGCAATGAATAAGTTAGGGGATTCTGTGATATGCAGTTTGGTGTGGCGGGAGGGCGCTCACCTTTATGCTTCTTGGAGCGTCTAATTTAAGCGAGAGTGCATTGGTCCCAACGTTTTTAGCGAGCGTGTCACAATGGCTGCCGACGAAATGACAATCGCTTGGTCAGGAAGCGGCTCTGCCGATCCCGTGGTAGGCTCGTCTTCCATGGGTGTCACGCAACGCAGCCTGGATCCGTCCGACGAGCGCGCCTTAATCGAACGCGCGCAGGGCGGCGACCGCGAAGCGTTTGAAGAGCTAGTGCACCGTTACGACCGCGATGTCCTGCGAATTGCCCTCAACATTCTGCACAAACCGGAAGACGCCCGCGACGTTTATCAGGAAGCTTTTCTAAAAATTTACAAGAATCTGCCGCGCTTCCGCTTCGAGTGCGGGTTCTATACCTGGACGTACCGCATCGTCACCAACGTTTGCCTCGATCATCTGCGGCGCAGAAGCAGCCGCCCTGAAGACCAAGCGCCCGAGCTTGCGTCTAACCGCAATGGCGAAGCGGTTCCCGGCGATTTCTTCGACCGGCAGCCGGATCAGAGCGCGTCATCCGATCCGGAACGGCGCATGAAAGGGCTGGAGATTGGCCACCGAATTTCCATGGCGCTGGAATCCTTGACGCCTCGTGAGCGGATCGTGTTTGAGATGAAGCACTATCAGGGCCTGAAGCTGCGCGATATCGGCGACGCCCTCGGCACCAGCGAAGAAACCGTGAAGAATTCACTATTTCGCGCGACGCGAAAATTGCGAACGCAATTGGAAGGACTGCTGTGAGCGACAGGCAACAGGATTCGCAACACCATACGCCGCAACGCATGCCGCAAGACGGCCTGGATATTCGCTGCGAGGACATGGAATCCCTGGCAATCCTTCGCGCCTGCGATGAGTTGGATGCCGGCACGCTCAATTCGCTTGATGCGCATCTCGCGCAATGCCCGGCTTGCGCTGCAATCGTTTCGCGCGAGCGGCGCCTGCAGCAGGCAATCGCGTCCCTCGAGCAGCCGGCCGATTCGCTGGACCGCTCCGGCCTGCTGCTGGCGCAGTGCCGCAGCGAGCTTGCGGAATCGTTGGACGATAGGAAAGCCGGTGACACGCGTTCCGCGTGGCCACAAATATTTTCGCCCGCTGCATGGTGGGGCGCGCTGCGCCACACGCTGATCTATCATCCGGCAATGAGCATGACGGTGCTGGTGGTGGCAGGATTTCTTGCGGGCGTCGCGGGGCAGAGATTACCGGTCGTTCCCATACCGGCGGTTGCCACGCGCCCTGCGGTGGCGGTGACAACAACGGCGTTGACGGCATCCTCTGCGCCTGCCTCATCCGCCCCGGCCAGAATAACCGATGAGCAATTGCGCAGCGCCGACAAGGCTCACATTGCTTGGGTGACGCCGTCCGGCTCGCAAACGCCTACCGTGCAGGTTGAGTTGATGTCTCCCACGCCGATGAACATTGTTGGCGCACCCGGCGATGCGGACGTGCAGCGAGCGCTCACTTTTTTCCTTGAGAACGGGCAGCGCTTCGATCCGGATGTGCGCCTGGATTCACTGGACGTGCTGCGAATGAACGCCGCCGACCCTGGGGTGCGCCGCACGCTTTGCGCGGTCGCCCAACTGGATCGCAATCCCGGCGTGCGCATCAAGGCGCTCGAAGCGCTTCAGGGATTTGAGCAGGATCCCGCGGTTCGCGCGGCCCTTCTCGATGCGCTGGAAAGCGACGCCAATTCCGGCGTGCGTGTTGTGGCCATCAATCTTCTCTTCGCCGCGATGCAATCCGAAAGCGCATCGGGAGTGCCCGGCGCATCCGACCCGCAAACGCTGGACGTGTTGCGCGACCGCTTGCGAAATGACCCCAGCCCCACCGTTCGCCGGCAAAGCGCCACGGCCCTGCGCGAATTCGCCGCCCAGTAGCACAGGCAGAGTGCCTGTGCTACTCATCTTGATTCGATGGCCACGTTTTTCAGCGCATGAACCACGGCGTCCTTCGCGACAACCTCATTCCGGCTGTGATCCGTGATGCTGTCGTAAAGCAATTGCGCCGGTTCGGGATTCAATTCCTTGCCGTATTCAGCTGTGATTTCGCCGGCCATTTGCTGAAGGATTCTGCCCGACTCGGCATTCAAATCCGCGCCCTCAATTTCCATTTGCTTGCCCAGGTATCTCTCGGCAATTTCCCCGGCCACTTTGTCGGCCGTCTCGTAGTAAGACTCCGAAATCCGGCGATGGCCGTCTTCATGTTCGATCACGTGCTGGCTTACGCCCAGCGGCGTCCAGATGGTGATGTTGAGCTGCAGCGTTATTTTGATGCGATTGATGGTGACGGTGGCGTGCGTGGCGTCTATTTGGCGAGTCTCTCCGCCCACATTTGCATTGGAGAGGAAGTTGGAATCGCATTCCGCGCCTTCCCCGGTATTGAGGGGCGGCATATCGGCTGGCGGGGATGCCGGATCAAACGTGCGATTGCTGAAATGAACAGGCTCTTTGCTGATTACCGGCCCGGCTGTTTCCTTTGGCTGCTCGCGCGGTGAGGAGTCCCGCCACCGGAGCCAGCCAAAGATGAGCGCTCCCAACAAAACGAAAAGCACAAGGATTCGGCGCAAGGGGAAAGCTGCCTCCACACCCTATTTTCCCGGCATGGCGGCCACGTAACCATGAGTTTGTGGCATGACATGGCGCGAAAGATACTCTCATCGGGCCGCCTCGCTATTCGCAAGTTCCGGCGAGGTTCCAGTCAACGGATGGGATTTCCCTCGACGCAAGCATCTACTATCGAGGCAGAGTTATGGGTTGAAAGGAAATCACTGCAGAGAAATAAATTGGGGCTGGCTCAAAGGCCAATTCCTGTCAGCCGCAACGCAACCCGGATCTGAGCGGACGCGATTGCCCTTTCAAATGCTGACTTTACTTACTTCCTTTTCCACCGGTCTTGGTCCGCTTGGAGGCCTTGCTGCCCGCCATACTTCCGGAAATCTGATGAGCCTCTTGCGAGTACTTGTAAGCCTTGGCGGCGAATTCCATGGCCTGTCTTGATAGCTCGTGTCCGGTCTGGTGCTCTTCCTGGTTGTGATGCGTCGCAGCGACGCGATGGGCGTGCGCGGCGAGATCGTGGTATTGAGCGGCTCTTTCTTGCCAGTCGTCTCGGCCTACTCTGCTATGGTTGCCACGGTTGCCTCTGTTGCGCATGGGTTGCTCCTTTGTAAGATCGCAAGGAATTGTACCACGCTGGCAGCTCTGGCTCTGTGATGCCTGACCTCTCGGCCGCTTAGCGGCAGACCCAAGCACAGGTGCAACCGTCCGACAGCGCGAGGGAAAAGCGCAAGGCGTTATTGTCTTCAGCTGCGAACTCCAGTGGAGCACTCGAAACCGTTGCCAAGGCCTGATGCGCACCATAATGGGTTTCGATTGGACTCTCTTGCAGCGTCCGCTTATTCTCATTCAGGATCAAGAATCGTCCATTCGGACAATAGCTGCGGCGCGGGGTAAAATCCTCGGCGCTCGTCGGCAAGAATTCCGCCTGTTTTCTGAACTCGTTCGCGATCGGACGAGTTCAACGGTGGGCGCGATGACGGCTGGCGGCGTTTTGCAAAGGAAAGGGTGCAACTCACATGGCGAAGGCGAAGGAGTTTACCGTAACGATTGAAGACAAGCCGGGCGCCCTGGGCAAGTGCTTCCTTGCTCTAGCGGAGCGCGGAGTGAATATCCTGGCTTTTCAATCCTACGTAGAAGAGCGCGAGAGCCTTGTCCGCATTATCGTGGACAATCCTGCCGCCGCCATGGCGGTTCTGGGCGGTTTGCACATGATCTTCGAGGAAACGGACGTCGCCGTAATCAGGGTGCTGCACCGTCCAGGCGAGTTGGGCCGTGCAGCTGCGCGCTTGGGAGAAAATCAAATCAATATCGATTATTCCTATTGCGGGCTGGAGCCCGGATCGACGCGCGTGCTGATGGTCTTTGGTGTTGACAACCTGTCCAGGGCGTCGGCAGTCCTTGATGAGTTAGCCGCCGAAGAAGCCTAGTCGGGAAAAATTCTCCAATCGATTTTCAACCAAAGCAGTTCTGTCCGCGGCGCAAAATCCTCCTCGAATTCGTTGTTAATCGCGATAGAACGGGAGCGAACCCGTATCTCTGGAATGATTCGCATTCACCATTCTTTATCGAACTGGGAATGCCTGCACAAGCGGTCTTGATTCCAAGGCTTAACGGTTCTTCACTGCGCAACCGGCGTCTCGAAGTGCACTACGCAACGCCACCTGCCGCCTTCCTTTGCAAACACGTTCACAAATTTGCGAGAGCCGCTCATGGTGCTTCCCTTGTATTGAACGTTGGTCGTGCTCAAGCCGGTTACGATCCCGGTGTTGCCGTGAATGGTCACCTGCACGTCCGCGTGCTTGAAATCCGTTCGGAAAGATATGTTCCTGGCCTTGATATCGGCAAGATGCTCCGCCTTGGTCAAGGTCACTCCGCGCCAGTTGGTATACACAATATCATCCGCATCGATGCGATCCAGCGCCGCGATGTCAGCTTTCCCCAGGGCCTGCTCCCTCTCGTCGGAGATTTTCAGTATTTCCTCTTTGAGATTCTTTTCCGCCCCCGCGCCGGCAACCAAATATTTCGCAAAGCCGGCAACCGCCACGATGGACAGCGCCAGAATGATAAGAATTCGTTTCATTTTTGTTTCGCTCCTTTCACGCATTATATGGCTGCGCGCAGGCATCTTCGATGCAAACATGGCAGTCGTAAAATAATGGCTGGAGTTTCGGACTGGGGCAGGACAACGATCATCCAGCATGGGTGATTCTGCCCACTCAACTAAAGTGTGCCAATATCGCCTTTGTATGGACATACTTATATGCTTGGCGAGAATTGTTCTACTTTGCGGCAAATGATTGCCATATTGTGGTACATTTTGATTGTACCAATCTGGCATATGTTTATTCTTCAGTCATTACGTGAGTTTCTTCTGCAAGCGTATCCAGAGACGAAAAGTTAATCTAGGTTCTGCCACCATGAATGACCGTACGCATTTCCCCAACAACGCCGAGTTCGCGCTGACAGTATTGGATGACATTCGTCCAGAGGGTTTCAGTAGTACCAGCGCCTCACCTGGACCGGGCGGCCTGTTCCACAAGGTTCACCGCAATTATCAAGATTACGGATTACAGATCACCATTCGGAAGACTCTGGCCTACTTGATTCGTTCCGTCTATTACAGGCAAGTCTACCGGATATACAGAATCAATCTGGACGCGGCAAAGCCCCCGGCAGACTTGAGCAAGCACAATTTCACATTCAAAATTCTGACCCCTCAAAACGTGGAAATGATCGCGCAAATTGAAAACATCGCGGAGTGGATGCACGGCCAATTGGCGCATGCCATTGCGGAAGGGCAAATCTGCCTGGTCGCGCTGGACGGAGACCGTGTTGCGGGATTCAACCTGATTAATCTTGACCAATCCAGGTTGGTCCTGGTGAATCTGAAGAAAAAATTGCGAAAAAATTTCGCCTGGTCCGAGCACATTGCAGTCAAGAAAGAGTTTCGCAAGACAGGACTGGGCTCTCAACTTCGATTGCGAATATTTCAGGAACTTAAGCAGCGAGGGATTCGCCGATTGTATGGAGGAACGCTTCAGTCCAACATCGCATCCCTAAGCCTGGCGAGATCCGTGGGGTTTAAGGAAATCGGCGACATCTACTACCGCAAATTCTTCTCCTTCGAAAAATGGCGCTACAAGAGGGTTCGAGACTGAGCTTTTTTTGAAGCGGCGACAATGCCCGATGCGTGCCGGGAATTGCGGTGAAGGAAAAGTATTCCCAATCATGCCCGGGTTTGGCGCTGCCCGCGGCTTATTCCCGATCGATGACCACGTTTGAGGAAGGCGCTTCCAGACGCATCATGCGGTGGTTTGTGTCCACGTAAAGCATGATTTCCAGATCCGGAGAACTGACGCGCAGGACTTCGTATTTCCCGCCTCCTGCTTCCCGCGGACCAAGCGATTCCACCGAAATACTTCCCGGAACCATGTCCTGCGGAATGAGAACGGGGAAAGTTTGCTGGCCGCCGGCCTTCCAGTCATACACTCGAGCGAGGACCCCGAACTGGTAGTAGAGATTGTTGTCGAGGACGGCCACCAGCGGAGACGTGAATGTAAAATCCTTTCGCAGCGGGGAAGGCGCGCCCAGGTCGGCCGTGCATTTTGCCGTACCATTCGCAAAATCGACCGAACCGGTGGCTTTTTTCAGAGCCTCGGCGGACCAATCGTAGCGGATTGGCGCGCCATTAGCGGAGAGCTTGATTTGACCCGTCGCCTTGACATCGGGGCCGCCGGGCGCGTGCGCGCTCATTGTGCTGCGCACAATCCAAGCGTCTCCGGACATGGAAATTTCAAAAGTTTCGCTGCCAACCTGTTGGCCATTGATGGTGATGCGGAATTTCCCCTTATCGGGGGAAAACACAGTTGGCGCATTGGCAGGTATTGCAGCGGCAGCCGTCGGCCGCGGCGAGGCCGAAGCGGCATGAAGGCCGAATATGCCCGCCGCCAGCGAAACCGTCAGCACAGCTGCAAGAAACAGTTTTCGATTGTTCCGATCGATGCTCATGTCCGCTTTCATGATCAGGCTCATCAAGCTTTGGAAAAAGTAACCCACGTTCTCATCATTCCGAGCGGTCGAAAAGTCCCAGGGCCAGAATTTGTTCGACAACGCGCATGGGTTCTCCGCCGCTCTCCACCCGATAGTCGGCCTGCCGGTAGTAGGGCAAGCGCTCCTCGTACAGTTTACGGAAACTGGCCTCGTCGCGGAAGAGCGGCCGGTCACCCATGAGTACACACCGCTGCAAAAGGTCTTCCGTCGCGCAATCCAGCCAGATGACCGCGGCTCCCGTGCCCCGCTGCGCCCCGCCAAATTCACGGATGAGCGCGGCGTTACGCAGCTGCGCAAACGTGCCGCCGCCAAGCGCCAGAACGAGGCGCGTATTGCGCTCCGACGCCGATCCCAATACACGCGCAAGACATTGGTGTTCGATCTCGCGGAACACCGCCTCGCCTTTTTGCGCAAAAATTTGTGAAATGGACATTCCGGATTCGCGTTCAATTTCCGCGTCCAGATCGACGAAGCGCCAGGCAAGCTGCGCGGCCAACAAACGGCCAATGGTGCTCTTGCCCGAGCCCATGAATCCGGTCAGGCAGACCATGCGGCATTCCGACACAGGCCCGCTAGCGGGCATGTTTGATGGGGATGAATCCTGCAAGCGATTCCGCGAGCGTTAGTCACGCTTCAGAATTTTGATTGTACCACTAAAGGAAGAGAGCTCGACCTTGGCGTGCCCGTCATTCATGGTGCCAATGAAACCGTGGCCCCATTTGGATGCGGGACGAGGGCTTCCGTGCGTATCCGGCTTGAAGGAAGCCTGGTTGACCACATCGCCTTTGAGCGAGTTTGCGTTCAAATCGAAGGAATCGTTCGAAGAAAAATGCACTTCAATCGTGCCGCTGAAGTTCTTCATGATGTAAATGCCGCGGCTCAAAAAGCTGCCGTCAAAATATATGTTTCCGGAGGAAGTTTGCACGCGCACGCTGTCCAGCGCGGGCTGAATCATCTGCACATTGCCGCTGATGGAGTTGGCTTCCAGCTTGCCGGAGCAGCGGTTGCAGACCAGCGAACCGTCGATGGTCTTGACCACCACGTAGCCATTCACATCCGTGAGTTGCAGGTTCGCTCCGACCGTGTCAAAGGTCATGTCCCCGTGCACGCTCTCGACGGTCACGTTGCCGGAATCGGTGCGCACGCTGAGTTCGCTCTCGACGGGAACGGTGATCTCGAAATCCGTCTTGTTCTCGTCCGCGGAGCCGCCATCCTCGTTCATTCGTGCGTCCACTTCCACTCGATTTCCGGCCTCTTCGGTCTCCACCGTTTCTTTTCCGCTGGCATTGGTCCAGGCGACCAGCACTTCATTCTTGGTCCAGGCCTTCACCTGAATCCGCCCGCTGGAATTTCGCACCGTGATCTTTGGCTTGCTCTGCACCGGGAAATGTTTTTCGATGCGGTCGGCATGCGCGGGAGCGGCGGCCAAAACAAACCCCGCCAGGATTGCGCCCAGGGCACCTATATGTAATGGGTTACGGCTACAAGTTGCGTTCACTGCAGTCCTCCCGTCATATTGTGGTTCATGGCCGTGGCCAGAAGCTCCGCCTTCTGTTGATATGCGCCGTACAGATATTCCCGGGCGATTTGATTGTCAGGTTGTTCGTGCACGCTCTTTTCACACACTGCGATAAAGTTGTCAACGATTTGCAGGTTCCGCCGGATGGAATCGGTTACCGCCGTGTCCTGTCTTTGCAGGCCCGCAAGCGAGTCGCTCCCCACGGTAAGAACTTCTTCCTTGAAAACGCTGTCCGCGGATGGAACGGAAGATGCTTCCTGCACAGGCGTCAATTGCGATTGCACCGCGGTCTGCGCGAAATTGGACAAGTAGCCGATTGTTCCGGCGGCGGCAAGCACGACACCGAGAAAAGCCCCAGCAACAGCCGGGCGCTGAAATACGGCCCACCAGCCAAGATTCGCGGGACTTGCGCTTCGCGCTGCCGCTTCGGAACCGTGGATCAGCCCCTCCGCTTCCAGCTGGTTGCGCAGTGAGATCCACATGCGCTCGGGAGGATCGGCATCCATGGTCGCCAACTCCAGCGCCAAGCCGTGCATGGCCTCGAAATCCGCCGAGAGGGCGCGGCACGCCGTGCACTTTTCCATGTGAGCGATGGCCGCCTTGGGCAACGGACCGGCGTCCTGCTGTTCTAGAATCCGTTCAAATTCTTTACACTTCATGTTAATCGTCCTTCTCACTTCGTTACTTGAATTCTTAGCGTCCTACTCGGATCCCCCGGCCTTGGCTTCCTGGCGTTCCTGCCGGGCAATGTCTCGCAACGTCTCCTGCAACAGTTCCCGCAATCGCATCCGAGCCTTGTGCAACTGCGATTTTGAATTTCCGATCGAGCAGTCCATCAGCTTGGCAATTTCGTTGTGCTCGAATCCCTGCACGTCGTGAAGCACGAACACCTGCCGATAACCTGGCGGCAACTGTTCCACAGCCCGCTGCAAATGCACGCGATCGATGGAGCCCGTCAGCAACAAATCCGGCGCGCCGATTTCCCTTCGCGGGCCGTTCGCTTCATCCTCCGGATCGGTCGATTCTTCCAGCGACGTTACCGGCAAAGTCTTCTTGCGCAGCTTCATCAAGACCACGTTCACGGACAAGCGATGGAGCCAGGTGGAAAACGCCGACTCTCCCCGAAACGTCCCGATCTTGCGAAACAGCTGCAAAAAGGCGTCCTGGGCAAGATCCTCCGCTTCAGCCGGATTTCCGACCATGCGCAGACATAAAGCATAAACCCGGCGGCTGTGAAGCCGATAGAGTCGCTCAAAGGCTGCGGCATCGCCCTGCTGGGCGAGGCGTATAGCCTCAGCTTCTGTCATCTCACCGATAGTTGATTGTCTCGTGCGGGTCACTGTACCCGTTCGGGACGCATCCACCATTTGGGATGCGACCCTTGCTCCTTAAGTTGCACGCGTCTCATGGTGACTGTGCTGGATTAGATTCGATTCAATATTCCAGAAGTAGGCCAGGCCTAAAGAGCAAATTGCATCGCAGGAAATCTATGAAATATTGAAAGATTGTGTCTCTCCGGAACCAGCCGCAAAAAGGGAAGGTACCAATTTTACAAGCTTTTCCCGGAACGCATCCAGTTCTTCGGGAGGCAAGGCGCAGAAGAACGACTTCAGGATGACAGTTGTCTCCCCCATGCATGTATTTAGATCATATCCAAGGACTTCCAGCTCCTGCCAGGCTCGCTCTTGCACTTGGAAACCGCCATGGGACATGCCGGAAATGACTGTATCCGATTCCCTTTGCAGTGCGTCGACGATTTCGTCTATGCACTCCAGCTTATGAAAGAAGCGCGTCCTTTCCCGGAAGACTACCTTGGCCAGCAGGCCATTCATGAGCGAAACTTTTTGGGCCGTCGCACCCCGAAAATTGGAAGGCGACAAGGGAATAACGTTGGGTAGAGTTCCAAAACGGGTCCCATGATCCCTGATGGCACCGACCACGTTGCGGATGCACCTTGCCAGGCGGTAAAACAGGCCCGAAAAAACGATGGCATTATCCTTTGCGACGTCGAATTGCCCGCCCTTGCAAAGCAGCAGCGCCTCGTCCAGGGTAACGTTCAAGATGGAGTTGGAAGATTCGAGCTCGGTGCGGGTGGCGTCGAAAAGCTGGTCCATCTCATTGGGAATCCAAGCGACCCAATCCTCAAGTACCGTGCGTGATCGTTGGCTAGCGCGTTTGGCGCGCGGTTCTCCCAAGGGTCCACCCCCAAAACATCGAGGGAGTATACCATAATGGGCAAGCTGCGGGCTTCCTTGCCACTGAGATAACCACCCGCTATACTGCCCTTCGACTTTCGCGGGGAGATCCCACTGTTACCCTTTGAACCAACCGACCAGTTTCTTCAGCGCCAGAAAAAGCTAGCCGAGATCGAGGCGCGCGGGCATGAGGCCTATCCGCACAAATTTGACTCCACGGCCACGCCGCCGGAGCTGTTCGAGAAGTACGGCTCGGCCGATGCAGCCACACTGGAAGCTGCCAAGCCCGCCGTCCGCGTTGCCGGTCGCATTCTCACCCTGCGCCTCCATGGAAAAGCGGGCTTTGCGCACATTTACGGATCGGGACAGCGATTGCAAATCTACGTGAAGCTGGACAACGTGGGCGCCAAGTCCTACGAACTGTTCCAATTGCTCGATCTGGGAGATTTGATCGGCGTCTCAGGGCACCTGTTCAGGACTAAGACGGGCGAGCTTACCGTCTGGGTTACCGAAGTCACGCTGCTTAGCAAAGCCCTGCTGCCCTTGCCGGAAAAATGGCATGGGCTCTCGGACGTGGAGATCCGCTATCGCCAGCGCTATCTTGACCTGATTTCCAATGAACGCGTCCGCGAAATCTTCATCCGGCGCGCGCAAATCGTGCGCGAGCTACGGCGCTTTTTCAATGCGCGCAATTACATCGAAGTCGAAACGCCCATGATGCAGTCCATCGCGGGCGGAGCGGCGGCGCGGCCGTTTATCACGCATCACAACGCGCTCGATCTCGATCTTTACCTGCGCATCGCTCCCGAGCTTTACCTGAAGCGCCTGGTAGTCGGCGGCCTGGACCGCGTCTACGAAATCAACCGCAATTTCCGCAACGAGGGCATCTCCACATCGCACAATCCGGAATTCACCATGCTCGAATTTTACGAGGCCTATAGCGATTACCACGACCTCATGAAATTGAGCGAGGAGCTTTTCGCGACTCTTGCCACGGAAGTGACCGGCTCCACGTTTGTGAAATTTGGCGAGCACGAAATCGATTTCTCAAAGTTTCAGCGCCTCTCCATGCGCGAAGCTGTTTGCCGCTACTGGCCCGCCGATGCCGCGCCCGCGCCGACCATTGCGGAACTTGCCTCGCCCGGAGGGCCACTGGCCGCCGCGCAGCGCTACAATTCCTGGGCGCAGTCCTCCGGCCGCGAACCGTTGATGGGCGTTGCCAGCATGAAGGACGGCGAAATTACTGGACTGCTGTTTGAAACGCTCGCCGAGCGCCAGTTAATCCAGCCCACCATTCTCTACGATTTTCCCACGGAAATTTCGCCGCTCTCGAAATGCCGCAAGGACGATCCCTCGCTTGTGGAGCGATTCGAGATCTACATCGCGGGCATGGAAATCGGCAACGCCTTCTCCGAGCTCAATGATCCCATCGAGCAGGAACGCCGCTTCCGCGCGCAGGTCGAAAAGGGAGGCGCGGAAGCCCCGCGCGAAGTCGATATGGACTACATTCGCGCCCTTGCGCACGGCATGCCTCCGGCAGCCGGCGAAGGCATCGGCATTGACCGCCTCACCATGCTGTTCACCGATTCTCACTCCATCCGCGAAGTCATTCTGTTTCCCTTGCTGCGGCCGGAAGCCAACACAGAAACACCTCCGCAGGATCCAGGCGAAAAGAAATGAGATTTGCGTGGCTGGTCGCGCGGCGCTACTTGCGGTCGCCGTATAAGCCCGCCGTGCTGCGGCTAGTGACGCTGTTCTCCGTGATTGGAATTGCCGCGGGCGTGGCCACGCTGGTGATTGCGCTGTCCATGAACACGGGCTTTCGCCGCACCATTCAGGATCGCCTGCTGGGCGTCTCCGCTCACGTGAACCTGACGCGCCCCGGCGCGGAAGGCATCGAGGATTACGGCGCGCTTGCCGAAAAGCTGAGCCACGTTCCTGGAGTGCGCAGCGTTGCGCCCGCGATCTATCTGACTGTGCTGCTTTCGGGAGGCGGCCACGCGCGCGGCGTGGTCATCAAGGGCATCGATCCCGAACTCGAGCGCCGCTTCGACGAAGCCCTCAGCCGCATCGTTTCCGGCGCGGCCGATTTCACGCCGGACGCCGACGGCTTTGAGTCCATCGTGGTCGGCCACCTCATGGCCGACGAACTCAACATTCGCACAGGGGATTACGTTACGCTGACCAGCCCCGAGGGCCGCCTCACGCCCTACGGAATGGTGCCGCGCTCGCGCCGCTTCCGGGTTGCCGGAGTGTTCAATTCCGGCTTCTATGATTACGACGCAAACTGGGTCTTCGCCAAGCTGCCCGCCGCGCAAAACCTGGCCGGCGTTGGCAACGTGGTCAGCGTCCTGGAATTCCGCGTGCAGGATGTGGACCGCGCCGCGGACGCCGCCCGCTTGATCGGCGCTGCTGCCGGCCCCGGATTCATCACCACCACATGGGAAGACGAAAACCGCGCCCTGTTCCGCGCGCTGCGCCTCGAAAAACTGGTCACCGCGCTGTTCATCGGCCTGATCACCTTCGTCGCCGGGCTAAATATTTTGGTCGTTCTGTCCATGAGTGTCACGGATCGTGCCAAGGATATCGCGGTACTCATGTCGCTGGGCGCCTACCGCCCGCAAGTCCGAAACATCTTCATGCTGCAAGGCCTAACCGTCGGCGTCATCGGCACCGTCGGCGGCCTAATCGCCGGTTACACCATCGCCTGGGCCGCCGGCGCTTATCACCTCATCCCTCTCGATCCCCAAGTCTACTCCGTCCCCTACGTCCCCTTTCAGCCCAGCGCCCTCGACGGCATGTGGATCGCCGCCGCCGCGCTAGCCATCAGCGGCATCGCCACGCTGATCCCCGCGCGCGCCGCCTCGCGCATTCTGCCGGTCGATATTCTGCGCTATGAGTAGGACAGGCTTCAGCCTGTCTTGCTTAGACATCTTCATTTCTTTGCTTTACATTGGCAAAAGAGACAGGCTGAAGCCTGTCCTACCAGAATCCTGCGATGAAACTTCCTGATAGTCGTATAATTGTCACGCTGTTCTGAACATATGAGGAGATTCATATGAGCGAGATTTCGAGGCGAGGATTCGTGAAGGGCGCGGCATTTGCGCCGCTGGCGTTTACGCCGTTGCGTTCCATGGCGCAGCAAGCGGCGCCGGGCGACCGATTTGATTTTGTGTTTGCGGGCGCGGGGCACAATAGCCTGATCTGCGCGGCCTATATGGCCAAGGCCGGCTACAAGGTGCTGGTGCTGGAGGGCCGCCCCACGATTGGCGGCGGGACCAAGACGGCGGAAGTTTGCATGCCGGGATTCAAGGAAGATTTGTGCTCCAGCGTGCATTCGGGAATATCGAACAATCCGCTGATCCGCAACAATGAGCTGAATCTGCGCGATTACGGTTACGGCGAGTACATCGAACCCGATCCTGTCATGCACATTCCGTTCGCGGACGGCGCGTCCATCACCGTTTGGCGCGACCTGGATCGCACATGTGAGAGCATCGCGCGCATCTCCAAGAAAGATGCCGAGACATTTCGCCGCATGGTGGCTGAATTCAAGGCCTATACCGCGGCCACGGCTGCCAGTCGCGGCGCGGCAGCGGACAGCGGCGCGCCCAAAATTCCCAAGGCTAACGTCTGGCAGCGCCGCATGGCCTTGTCCGGGTACGATTTGGTTTGCGAACTATACGAGAGCGATTACATGCGCCGCGCCAACCTGGTTTGCGGCCACTTCGGCTCGGTCCCCGGCGGCGACCCGAACACCGGCGGGCAGGCATTTTCGCTGGTGACGCAGCTTCTCAGCGGACGCGTGATTCCCAAGGGCGGCTCAGGCACGCTGAGCGTGGCGCTGGGCCGCTTCATCGAAGCTCACAATGGCGTGGTGATCACCAACAAGCCCGTGGCGCAGATGATGATTGAAAGCAACAAGTGCGTGGGAGTGACCTGCGTGGATGGAAGCACGTTCCGTGCGGAAAAAGCGGTGGTCTCCACCATCCATATTAAGAATCTAGTAAACATGGCGCCGCGCGAGTTGTGGGGCGAGGAATTCCTGGAAGGCGTGGAATTGTTTCAGCCCGAGCACGCCATGCTCAGCCTGCATTACGCTACGAGCGAAGCGCCGAAATATCCCCTGCCAGGCGGCGGCACGATTTCCACGTGCGAAGCCGCAATTGCCCCCAAAAAACTGGAGTATTACCTGGAAATGTACACCCTCGAGGCTCGCGGCGAAATCAATTTGGACAACCCGCCGGGGCTGCAGATCGTCTCCCCCAGCGTGGCCGATCCCAGCCGCGCTCCGGCCGGATGCCATACCGTAAAGATCGAAAGCAACTTGCCCTATGGACTGAAGGAAGGCCCCAAGCACTGGGACAACATCAAGGATCAAGTGGCGGAAGCCCTGCTCAATCGCTTGCGCGAAGTTGCGCCGAATCTTACACCGGACAAATTCCTGGGCAAATTCATCGAAAGCCCGCTGGATATCGAGCGCATGAACCCATCCATGTGGCGCGGCGGTGCGCACGGCGGCGCAATGATTCCATCGCAAACCGGAAACATGCGTCCTGTGCCCGGCTGGGCCAATTACCGTATGCCTATTGCCGGACTCTATCAAACGGGCGCGTGCACGGCTCCGGGCGGCTCGGTCTCCGGAATGCCGGGCCGCAATGCCGCCGCGGTGATTCTGAAGGACAATGGAACAAGCCTGGAGGAAGTTGTGGCAAAGAAATCAGGCAAAGCGACGTAGTAATTGACCGCCTATCGAGCCAGCGCGGCAACATGGTCTTGTCCCCGTAGCGCCCTCTTTCAGGCGGGTATAAGCACGGTCCACAGTATCCATCCAAAACAAGCACCCATGTGAGCATCAGAAACTTATGTTGCCAGGCACATAGCTCGATTGGCTGAGACATAATGACCACCCCAGGAGAAGTGCATTTCAAGAGGTATCGCGCAAGGCCACGCCCACTGCCAACCCCTTTTTATTGAAATAGGTAGACAAAAAATATTCGATGCTTCTCCTGGCAATTTGGCGACTTGGTTGCACTTATAATCGGCGTACGCTTTGCCAGCATGTAATTTGTGTCCAGATGCCGCAAAAGGTCATCTGCCGCATACGGCAAATGTTGCCGCTTCAATAGTTTAGGAAGATAGGCGGCAGGTGTCAAAATGGAGCATTTTTTCCACAGGCATGCACAGGGCGAGAAAGAGAAATCGTTTGTCCCGCTGACCAAGAAGCATCAGAATGGCCGATTGGGAATTGACCGAAGCGCCGAAAAGCGGCATCTAACATATTTGTGAAGCGCAAAATGGTTTCGATGGGTCGCATGACCCAAATGGAAAGGTCCAAGAAGGAATTCTGATCGAAACATGCAGGCAGAGACGACATCTTCGATGAGCACTCCAGCAAACGGCGCAGCCCTGGCGGGCGCGCTGATTGAAACGCGGGATTTGTGCAAGAGCTATGGCAAGGGCGCGGCCGAAATCAGCGTCCTCTCCGGCGTTAACGTGAGTGTTGAATCAGGAAAGTTAATTGCGGTGATCGGCCCTTCGGGCGCGGGGAAAAGTACTCTTCTGCATTTGCTGGCCGCGCTAGACACGCCAACAAGCGGTACAGTATACTTCGAGGGGAAAGCGATAGATTCGTTTCGGGAAAGCGAGCTTGCGAATTATCGCAACCGTTCCATTGGTTTTGTGTGGCAGAGGCATCACCTCCTGGCTGATTTTACGGCAGCCGAAAATGTGGCGATGCCGCTGCTGATGCGCGGCGCAAGGCACGATGAGGCGCTCGAAACCTCCGAACGCTGGCTCAGGGAAGTGGGCCTGGGTGCTCGATTAAACCAGCGTGCGGGGGAGTTGTCCGGAGGGGAACAGCAGCGCGTGGCGATTGCCCGCGCGCTCGTTCAGCAGCCTGCTCTTTTGCTGGCGGATGAGCCCACCGGAGACCTGGACGAGCGAAACGCAACGGCGGTTTTTGAGTTGATGCAGCGGTTGCATCGCGAGCACCGGCTCACCTCCATCTTGGCGACGCACAACACGGTTTTGGCGGGGCGCGCAGATCTCGTGCTGCAACTTGAGCACGGAAAGCTCCAGCCGGTTGAGACGTAAACCAAAGCCCAGGTCCTTGCACTGAGGGAGAAACGAGTTGACCCGTGTTTGAACGCTACACTGAGAAGGCACGACGCGTCATATTCTTTGCGCGCTACGAAGCCAGCCAGTACGGTTCCCCGTACATCGAGACCGAGCATTTGCTGCTCGGCCTGATGCGCGAGGACAAGGCGCTGGCAAACCGATTCCTGCGTTCCCACGGCTCCATCGAGTCGATCCGCAAGGAGATCGAACAGCGCATCACCATCCGCGAGCGCATCTCCACGTCCGTGGAAGTGCCGCTTAGCCAGGAATCCAAACGCATCCTGAATTTCGCCACGGAAGAAGCCGAGCGGCTCGGGCATCGTCACGTGGGCACCGAGCATCTGCTGCTGGGAATTCTGCGCGAGGAAAAGTGCTTCGGCGCGGAAATCTTGATGGAACGCGGGCTGCGCCTTACCGCCCTGCGCGAGGAGCTGGCCCGCAGCGCCGGCGAAAAGACGCCTGCCGCGCGCCCCAAGGAAACCTCCCTGCTCGCGGAGTTCAGCCGCGACCTCACGCAAGCCGCCCTCGAAGGCCAGCTGGATCCGCTGGTTGGCCGCGAACGCGAACTCGAGCGCGTCATCCAGATTCTCTGCCGGCGCACAAAAAACAATCCCGTGCTGATCGGCGAACCGGGCGTCGGCAAGACAGCCATCGTCGAAGGCTTGGCGCAGCGCATTTCCGACAGCGATGTGCCGCCGTTCCTTGCGGACAAACGCATTTTGTCTTTGGACCTCTCTTTGATTGTGGCCGGCACCAAATACCGAGGCCAGTTCGAAGAGCGCCTCAAGACCATCATGAAGGAATTGATGGAGAGCCAGAATTCCATCGTCTTCATCGATGAGTTGCATACGCTGGTTGGCGCAGGATCGGCGGAAGGCTCGCTGGACGCCGCCAATATTTTGAAGCCCGCGCTTTCCCGCGGAGAAATTCAATGCATCGGCGCAACCACGCCGGGTGAATACCGCAAATCCGTTGAAAAAGACCGCTCCCTGGAACGGCGTTTCCAGGCCGTGAAAGTGGGCGCGCCGTCCGAGGACGAAGCGATTTTGGTTCTGGAAGGCGTGCGCGAGCGCTACGAGAAATTTCACGCGGTCAGCTATACGGACGAAGCCATTCGTTACGCCGTTTATCTTTCCAGCCGTTACATTCCGGACCGCTTCCTGCCGGACAAGGCCATCGATTTGATCGACGAAGCCGGAGCGCGCGTCAAGCTGCGCCAGGCGGCGTTGCCCGAGGAAGTAGCCGAAGTGCAGAAGCGCGTGAAGTTCATCACGCACCGCATGGAAACCGCCATCGCCAATCATGAATTTGAGAAGGCGCGTTTCTATTCCGAGGAAGAGCGCAAGGAAAAGGAAAATCTGCGCGTGGTGCGCGAACGGCTGAAGCTGGACGACACCAATACCGGCATCGTCACACGCGAGGATATTGAAGACGTGGTGGCGCGCTGGACCGGAATTAACGTCACTTCGATCAAGGAAGACGAGCAGCAGAAATTGCTGCGCATCGAAGTGGAACTGCACAAGCGCGTCATCAGCCAGGACAAGTCCATTACCGCCCTGGCCCGCGCCATTCGACGCAGCCGCGCCGGACTGAAAGCGCCGGGACGTCCCGTCGGGTGCTTCCTGTTCCTCGGTCCGACCGGCGTCGGCAAGACGGAAGTCGCGCGGCGGCTCGCGGAATTCATGTTTGGCAGCGAGAAAGCGCTGATTCGCTTCGACATGTCCGAGTACATGGAGAAGCATTCCGTTTCCAAATTGATCGGCGCGCCTCCAGGATATGTGGGATACGAAGAGGGCGGGCAACTGACCGAGCGCGTGCGGCGCACGCCTTATTCAGTAATATTGCTAGATGAAATCGAAAAAGCGCACCCTGACGTGTACAATATCCTGCTCCAGGTGTTCGAGGACGGGCAATTGACCGACGGGCTTGGAAATACGGTCGATTTCCGCAACACTATTTTGATCATGACCTCGAATCTTGGCGCACGGCACCTGCAGAAGCGGTCCACCATGGGATTCCAGTCGGCCGCGGAAGAAGGCAATGCCAAGAGCCTGGACGAGCTTGTGCTCAGTGAAGTGAAGAGAGTATTCAATCCGGAATTCCTGAATCGTCTGGATGAAATTATTCTCTTTAATCCGTTGGGTGACGAAGAACTGCTGCGCATCATCGATTTGTTGGTCGGGCAGACCAACGATACTTTGATTCACCGTCAAGTGCAGATTGTGCTTACGCCGGAAGCGCGCCAGTGGATTCTCGAGAAAACCTGCGGGGATCGCAATTACGGCGCCCGGCCGCTGCGGCGGGCACTGCAAAAGTACGTCGAAGATCCGTTGTCGGAAGCGCTGATACAGGGGGGCCTGCAGCGTCCGACGACGTTGGAAGTCTACGTTACAAATGACGGGCTTGGATTCCGACCGGTGGTCGAAGCAACCCCGGTATCCCACTAGCGAATCCTACGCGCGCAGGCCGGGCTCACACTCTTGAGCCCGGTTGGGGGGAGCGTACAATTTTGTTTCGGGGGAAGCGGCCTTGAGTATTTCTATGGCCGCAGGCAAATATTCGTGTTTTGTCACGACGCTGCGCGCAAGCATGCTGTGCCTGCTTGCCGCCGTAGTTGTGTGTCCGGTGCCCAGCGCTTCCGCAGGTTCCCTCGCTAGGCAGGCGGCGGAACGAGCGCCCGCGGCTGCAACGCCTGCAGGCACTCCTACCATCGAACGCATTGAATTCCAGGGCAATCGTAGAATCCGCAGCGAAACGCTTCGTGCGCGCATTTTTTCGCGCCCCGGCGACGCGGTCAATGAGGATGCGCTGCGGCGCGATTTCCACGCTCTCTGGAACACCCAATACTTCGAGGATATTCGGCTCGAAATAGAAGACAGCGCGGACAAGCCAAACCAGAAGATCATCATTTACTACGTAACCGAGCGCCCCATCGTCCGCCGCATCGAATACAAGGGCAATAAGTCGGTATCCGAATCGGACATTCTGGACCGATTCAAGGACCGCAAAGTGGGACTCTCGATTGAGAGCCAATTCGATCCCACGCGCATCAAGAAAGCGGAAGTCGTGCTGAAAGAGTTGCTGGCGGAGCACGGCCGCCAGTACGCTACCGTCAAGCCCACCTTCGAACGGCTCCCCGGCACTAACGCCGTAAAGCTCACCTTCAACATCGACGAAGGCCCCAAGGTGAAGGTGGGCAAAATCATCATCACAGGCAACACGGCATTTTCCGCGAACAAAATCATTCGCACCATGCGCAATTCCAAGCCATACGGGGTTCCTCTCGGACCTGTGCCGCCGTACTTCATACCGGTCCTCTCCAAAACATTCGATCGGCCCAAGCTGGACGAGGACATGGAAATCGGAATTCGCGGGCTCTATCAGGACAATGGATATTTCAAGGTGCTGGTGAAAGACCCGATTATCCAGAACGTTACGGTCAAGGAAGGGATGCTGCCCAAGTCCGTTCCCCTGCTTGGCGTCCATCAGGGCCGCGAAACCAACATCACCATCCCCATCGAAGAGGGAGAGCGCTATCGCATGGGCACGCTTCACGTGCGCAACGCCAACCCAGATGAAGGCCTCTTCTTCAAGACCGCATATCTGGAATGCGTCTTTCCGATGAAAAAGGGCGATATTTTCAGCGTGGCCAAGGTGCGCAAGGCTATCGAGGACTACACCAAACTGTACGGGAATTTTGGATTCATCGACTTTACCGCGGTGCCGGATACGGATGTGCACGACGACACCAAGACGGTCGATCTGACATTCGCATTCGACCAGCAAAAACAATTCTTCGTGCGGCGCATCGATTTCTCCGGCAATACCGGCACGCGCGACAAGGTCATCCGCCGCGAACTGCTGCTCAACGAAGGGGATATGTTCCGCAATAACCTGTGGGAACTGAGCCTTCTGCGCCTGAATCAACTGGATTATTTCGAGGCGGTGAAGCCGGAAAACGCCGAAATCAAGCGCAACGTCAAGCAAGGCACGGTGGATATTCTTCTGAAGCTCAAGGAGAAGGGCAAACAGTCCATCAGTTTGACGGGCGGCGTCAGCGGATTTGCCGGCAGCTTACATCGGGTTGAGCTATCAGACGCAACAACTTCCTGGGTCTTGGTGAAACGCTTACTCTCGGCGCGAATGTTGGTACGCTGCAGACGCAACGTCAACTTCGGCTTCACCGAGCCTTATCTGTTCGATCGGCCGATCAGTACCGGCTTCACCATCTTCCTGAGCCGCTACAACTTCGATCAGGCCAGCAATATTCCCTGGCGTTGGGCTATCAGGTGCAGCTCAACCCCAACACGGTGCAAAACTATATTCAGAACAGCGACGGCTTCACTTTATTTGCCAGCTATCCCATGAAAAAGCTCGGTTTCACCCGGCTGGGATTGACGTACGGATTTACCGACACAAGCATCACTGGATTGAGCACGGCGTCGACGGCGCTATTCAACGTCTTGCAATTTCAACAGCTCGAGGGGCCTTCCTCGCTCTCAGGCATCCATGAAAGCAAGGTGACTCCAACCTTGAGCTACAACACCGTGGACAATCCGGTGAACCCCACGCATGGCAAGAGCCTTTTTATTTCCTCTCCGTTCGAGGGCGGCCCTCTCGGCGGCAACGTGAATACCGTTTCGGAAATCGTCGAGAGCAAAGTATTTTCACCCGAATTATCACCGCCGCAACGTAATCGCCATGCGCGTTCTAGGGGCTTTCGAGACCGGATACGGCGGCAAAGTAATCCCTCCGTTCAGCAGATTTTATCTCGGCGGCGAGGACACTTTGCGCGGATTTGACATTCGCACGGTTTCGCCGGTTGTGTTCGTGCCGACGCTCACAACACTTCCATTTCCTATTCCAATCCGCGTAGTGTTGGACGGAAACGGGAACCCCACAACCGGCGTTGTGAACATTCCTACACTGAGTTATCAAACATCGTTTCCCGGCGGGGATACAGAGATGGTTGTGAATGCCGAGTACCGCATTCCTCTTTTCCCGCACGTGGCTCTTTCGATTTTTGGCGATGCGGGCGCCACGGGAGCCGTGCGGAAGGATCAGCTGCAGCTCAATTCAACGGATCTCTCGACACTCTGAGCAACAGTTTCCGGGAACAACCATCGATCGCACGCTGCAATTTCAGCCCGGCACGAATTTCAAGCCACGCACTTCGGCGGGCCTGGAACTGGTCGTGCAGCTCCCAATCGTTCAGGCGCCTTTCCGGCTGTATTGGGCATACAATTTTAATCGCATGTCGCAAGTGATCACGGCGCCGCAAACGCAGTTCCCGGGGAACCCCGAATTTATAGACCCGTCCAACGATCCGCAAGCCTGCCAACCAGGTCAGAAAGGTATCAAACGGGTTTGACAATGCTTGGTGCTCCATTTATGGCCGGATTGCCTGCGCAAACATGGGTATACGGAATAGCGCAGCCGTGGGGACCCATTTTGAATCTTTATAATAATCCGCAACGGACCAATTTTTTCGATCCGATACGCACCTTCCGGTTCACGGTGAGCCGGACATTCTAATTGAGGATTTTGCAGGGCGGAATTTAACATGCGTGATTTGAAACTCGAAAGTCCCGACAAGCGCCGTGCATCGAAGCTTGTGATACGAGGGCGAATGTTGAGAAATTTTTGGAGGACTGGCATGAGGCGGTGGAAGCTTTCTACAATACTCACTCTTGCGGCGGCGCTGGGAGCGCTGGGCTGCGGAGGAAGCAGTTCCTCCACCGTAGCCATCACGGTTTCGCCGACGATTGCCAGCGTGATCACCAACAGGACTCAGCTCTTCAGCGGCCTGGTGACCGGCAACACCAATACGGCAATCACCTGGACCTTGACCTGCGAAACCAGCAGTAACGTGCTGGCAACCAACTGCGGTACCATCGACGCGACCGGACTCTACACCGCGCCCGTCGTAATCCCAACGGTTACAATCAGTGGCACTGTGACGATTGCTCCCCAAGTTACGGTCACGGGCACCGCGCAAGCCGATACAACCAAATACTGCAACCGCCACATTGACCATCGTTACCGGAATCAGCATCACGCTTACTCCCACCTCCGCTACCGTTGGCACGGGTGAAACTTTTCTTTATACCGCAACCGTAAACAATCCTGGGTGCAATACCACGACCAATCCCACTTGCGAAAATGTCACCTGGTCGTTTCCACCACGCTTACCGGAATCGGCACAGTCGGTTCCACCACCGGCGTGTACACAGCTCCCACCACAGTTCCCTCGCCGAGCACGGTCATTATCACGGCCACCTCGGTCGCGGATACTTCCGTCACGGCAACTGCGACGGTGACAGTGGTGACGGCGTCGCAACCCACGGTGACCTCGGTGAGCCCTAACACAACGCCCCTGGGCAGCCTCTTCCAGGATATCTACATCACCGGGACCAATTTCATTTCCACGGAAAACGTCTACATCAACAACTCGCAGTTGGCCCCCACCTTCGTTACGAATATATCCAGCTCGGTGATCCGGGCGCGCATTCCGGACTTCATCCTGTCCTCGCCGCCACCGCCTCCGGCGGGAGTGCCCTCGGGTGTCCTGCTGGTCGGCGTTTCCGAACAATCCGGGGCGGTTCAAACCTGCGCGAATGAATCGCAGTGCGAAATTTCTTTGCTGGCAGTGCGTCCCGGCGTTGTGGGGCCGACACCCACCACCATCCCGCAAGGCACAGCGGGCGTTCTCTCATTCGGTGTGGATGGAGGATTCTTCGGCACGGGGAGCAGTCCCGCAGCGCCGGCGTCAACGCAACATTCAACGGGCAACTCCGTGGAATACAGCTGCCAGCCAGCCAGACCATCGGCAGCACACGCCAATTGACGATCTCGATCGGCGGCGGATCGAACTCCAGCGATTTCACAGTGCCAGGCTTGTATCCCGTGGCCATTAAGAGCACTGCGGACCTACCAAATTTGCGGTCGCCAATCTGGCGGTTCAGCCGACATACGCGCCGCCTCTTTCCGCGACACGAATCGCGGTCGGTTCAGTCGCAGCGTCTTCGGCGCCGAGCGACGTTGCCATCAATACAGCGACGGGCATGGCTGTGGTGGCAAACAAGGGTTCGAACGACGTTAGCTTGATCGGCCTCACAAGCAAACGGCCCCATTACCCCCTCGCCCCATTTATTGCCAACCTTTGCACTGGCGCGGTCGGCACGGCTTCTTCGTCCTGCCCGGTTTCCGGGCCATCCAGTGTTGCAGTGGACTCGGTTCGAAATATCGCTTTGGTCGTAAACTCCACTGCCAAAACGATTGCCGTGGTAGACCTGAATGCGCGCGCGGTCGCTTCTATCGTCGCGTTGCCGCCTGGCGCTTCGGGGTTCCCGGACACTCCGGGGGCGGTTGGCATCAACCCGGTTACGGGTCGCGCCCTGGTGGCCATGCAACAGAGGAATTACGGCATTTTGCTGGATTTGACTGGCTCTACGCAGGGCATTATTGGGGCTCCCCCATGTGTTCCAGGTACCCCGTGTATTGTAGGCATTGTTTCCATCAGCACCGGTTCGAATACTCGTGTTGCTGTTGAACCGCATCTTAACTGGGCCTTGGCGACGCCCGGAACGCTGGGTTCCCTGGGAATCGTGGATTTGAGTCAGCAATCTCAAAACGCGATCACTGCGATCTCCAGAACAAATAATGGAACCGCTAATATTGTTACAGTTACCGTTGCGTCCACCTCCTCGGCCGCGCCTCTTTCCGTGCAGGTGGGAGACGCCGTGCTAATTCAAGGTATCAATTTTCCCAATGAAACTAATACGACGATTACCGCGCAGGAGTCTTCGTTTAATGGATTCTATGCCGTGTCCTCCGTCGGACCCGCTTCCAATCAGTTCAGCTATACGCAGACCCAGGCAGCCACGCTGCCCAACGTGGCCACCCAGCAACTCCCCGAAACCGCCGCAGGAACCGTATACTATTCGCAGCCAGTGGCGACAGTCGGCGTGCCAATTACGGTGCAGGGAATTGGCATCAACCCGGAGACGCAGCAAGCGGTGCTGGTCGATCCCACTACCAGCGGAGTCGTTTCCTTCTTCAGCTTGATCGACCAATCCATTTCCTCGCTGGCACTCAGGAAAAACAATGCCGCCGATGCGGGGACGATTGCCGCGGCCTACAATCCGCTCACCAACACCGTGTATGCGGTCAACTTCTCCGCCAACTCTCTGTCGGTGATCGATCCGACGACTCCACTGCGGTTGAACGACAACCAGCCTTACAGCACTCTGCCTGGCCCGGTGGCCATTGCAATCGACCCCGGGTCGAACATCGCTGTGATCGCCAATCAGACGGACAATAGTGTCAGTGTCCTGAATTTGGGCGCCATTCAGCCGTTCTCGATTACCGAGACCAGCCCGAAAACAATTGTTACCACTTCGACTCTTGGCACGGCTCCAAGCCCCGCCCCGCAACAACTGACCGTCATCGGCAAGGGCCTTACCTGCTCGGGAGGCACGACGAACTTGAATGTGCGGCTGGACGGCATTGCTCTGCCCACTTCTTGCACCGGTACCGGCGATCGCCAACTGACCGCGACCGTGCCGTTCAACCTGCTGACTTCGGCGCGCCGCTTCGCGCTCGATGTTGCGGATTCCAGTGGCAACGCTACTAATGCCGAGGCCTTGACTGTCGAGCAAAGCGTGGATGTGAGCAGCCCCGCGTGCCCGCAGCCGCTGCCCTCGGGTGTCTCCATCGATCCAAATCAAAACATTGCAGCGATCACCTTGTTCGGCTGCAATTCCGTGGCGCTTGTGAACATGGCAACGGGTACTGGCAACACTGTGGTTGTAGGGAATAATCCGATTGGCGTCGCCGTGCTTCCGCGTTTGCATTTGGCCGTGGTTGCCAATAATTCGGGAACCGCGTCCATTGTGGATGAAGTGCAGCAAACCGTGACTCAGACCGTGGCGACTGGTTCGGGATCCATCGGCGCAGCGGCCGATGATGCCACGGGTGAGGTCGCCATCGCCAACAGCGTGGCCAATACCGTCACGGTCGTGAACGCCGTCAACGGAGGCACCAACAGCATTTCCACGGGACAGCGGCCCATCGCTGTGGGCTTCAACTACGTCAATCATCAAGTGGCTGTGGCTGCAACGGGCAGTAACACCGTGGGGGTTTCCAATGGCGGGGCGGGCACCCAGAACCAGACCTTCAGTGTTAACGGCCCCACTTCCGTAATTTACGATCCCGTGCCCACCGATTGTGGATCGAACAGCAACGGCACGACGACCAACACAACCGGATGCTTTATCGCGGCTTCAAGTTTGGGCAATTCAGTGAGCGTGATCGATCCAGTCAGCTCCATTCAGACCACATTCCGAATCGGCATCAACCCGACCTCGATTGCCTACAATTATCGGACCAGCACTTTGGTCAGCACCAATACCTCGAGCCGCACGATTTCGGTTGTCGATTTCCTTGGCCAAAAAATTCGAGCGGTACTGTCCTTGCCGCCAACGGCTGTGACCAATACCAATCTTGAGCTCAATTTGGCTTTTGCCGGGGCGCTGCAGTATGCCGTGGATATTCATCCGTTTACGAATATCGCCGTCATTGCCGATACGGCCAATGGGCATGTGTTGTTTGTGCCTTTACCATACTAGAATGATCGCGGCCAACTCTGTGAGCATTCGAGTGCATCGGAACGAGTACTTGTGGGGTTTTTGCACCGCCGCAGGCTGAATCGGAAGATGCTTGGGATTCCGATTGACGCCCGCGAATTTGGACCGCTATAATCCGCGATTTGTGATTTTCTAGAAGGAAGAGAAGGAGTGAGGATGATCGTCAATTCACGTACGTTAGGCAGTTTGGCCGCGTTGGCCATTTTGTGTGTGGCTCCAGTTCGCGGAATCCGCGCGCAGGGCGCCCCAAGCGCCGCGGCGGCCCCCACCAAGATCGCCGTCATCAACGTTCGCAATGCAATTGTTGCCACGGCGGAAGGCAAGCAGGCACAGGCCCAATTGCAATCGCAATTCGCGCCGAAACAAAACGAACTGCAGAATATGCAAAAGCAGATGGAAGACCTGCAGCGCCGCATGTCCGAAGGGGCACGCACGCTGAGCGATGAAGAGAAAGCAAAAATGCAGCGCGAGGGCGAATTGCTGTCACGGCGCCTGCAGCGCGGCAACGACGATCTGAACGAGGAACTGAACGCCGCTCAGGGCGAAATCGTCGACGGCATCGGCCGCAAAATGCTCGAGGTTCTGGACCGCTACTCCCGCGAAAACGGCTTCGTAGCCGTGCTGGACACTTCCGCGCAGGGCAGCCCTGTCGTGTACGCTTCTTCATCGGCCGACATCACGCAAGATATCGTGCGCCTGTACGACCAGGCCTACCCGATCAAGGCTGGCGCGGCAGCGGCTCCGGCAGCTCCGAAACCGGCAGCTCCCGCTCCCGCGAAGAAGACGACTCCTTAATTAGGCGTCTGCTTGGCTCAAAGTGTCCTTTCCTCTCATGGCGGGCACTTGATGAATTTGAAGTGAATGGGGCCCCGTCCTTCATCCGCCTTGGTGGAAAGGACGGGGCTTTTTATTTCACTCCGCTCGCGATTCAACCCATCGGATCGAAAAAGATGCATGACACTTCAGCTGGCCCGCTTGGTTCAAGCAATGCCGGCAGGGCGCGGTTTATTGGGGCGATGCCGATCTAGTCCCATTCTTTTCTTCGAATCCAGTCCCCCGGCATGGCGTCTCACAGCATGGCATTTGCCCGCGTTCGGCATCCTCTGCCTTGCCGTACTGTAGTGATATCATCCAGCCGCAAAGACAAATCGATAGAAAAAGCGCGAAAGTTTGGGCTGCCTGCCCGGCCCACGACTCTATGCGCGTCGAATTAATGTGAAAGAGATTGCGGCGGTCACGTGCTCTCAAAAAACCGCACAAAGCTGAGTATGATTTGGCGGTTGGCGTAGCCCATGGCACATGCTGACGGGTGTTCTGTAGCTTGCTTTTGAAGGTACGGGTGACTATACTGGAAAAGCCTAAGCCGGTCGAAGCACTCAGTGGGCGAGAGCCCACTTTTTTGTTGGGCAGAGACCGCAACGCAAATTGCCTGCTCCGGGTGCATTTTGAACGGAGCGTGGGGGCGACGGGAAACGGGAGCGGGTGCGGGCTGTACTTGCAGCCCGCTTGAGAACATGGATCAGGAACGCATCCGCGAGGCGGCCGAGCGTGTGGCGCGGTCGGTGGGCATGGAAGTGGTGGACGTGGAATGGAAAGTTGGCAGGGAACGTTTCCTGCGCGTCTACATCGACAAGCCGGAAGGCATCAGCCACAAGGATTGCGAAACGGTCAGCAACCAGTTGAGCGTGATCCTCGACGTCGAGGATTTGGTTCCGGGTCCGCCCTACGTTCTGGAGGTAAGTTCTCCGGGGCTGGACCGCAAGCTCACGAAACCTGCTGAATATGAGCGTTTCAAGGGGCGGCTGGCGAGAATTACCATGCTGGAGCCGGTGGAGAACCAGAAGTTTTTTGAGGGCCGCCTGGCGGGCTTCGCCGACGGCAAAGTACAGATTGACGTGAAGGGCCGGGTGATTGCTTTGCCGGTGGAAGGTATTCGCAAAGCGAACCTGGTTGTCGAATTTTGAGATGAGGGACAGATGGCCAATCTGCTGTACCAGACAATTGAGCAGATCAGCCGGGAAAAGCACATTGAACCGGAGGTGATTGTCGCGGCGATTGAAGACGCGATGATCGTCGCCGCGCGCAAATTTTACAAGACCGAAGAAGATCTTCGCGCCAAGTTCAATCCAGATTCCGGGCAGGTTGACGTGTATGCCGTGCGCCCGGTGGTCGAGGAAGTTACCGACCCGAAAAAAGAATTCACGCTGGCGGAAGCGAGAAAAATCGACCCCAACGCGGAAATCGGCGGCGAGGTTCTGATTCCCAAGCCCACCGACGTGCTGGGCCGCATCGCCGCGCAAACCGCCAAACAAGTGATCATGCAGAAGGTGCGCGAGGCCGAGCGCGACACCATCTACAACGAATACAACGGCCGCGTCGGCGAGCTAGTGAATTGCGTGGTAAAGCGCACCGAAGGGCCGGATGTGGTTGTCGACTTGGGGCGCGCCGAAGCGCGCATGCCCAAGCGAGAACAGTCGCGCCTGGAGACCTACAACATCGGCGACCGCCTGCGCGTGGTGATTCGCGCGGTGGATCGCTCCGCGAAGGGACCGCAGGTAATCGTATCCCGCGCCGATCCCATTTTAGTTCAGCGCCTTTTCGAGATGGAAGTTCCGGAAATTTACGACGGCACCGTGCAAATACGGGCCGCCGCGCGCGAAGCCGGCGAGCGCACCAAAATCGCCGTGCAGAGCCGCGACAAGGACGTCGATCCGGTGGGCGCGTGCGTGGGCATGAAGGGCATGCGCGTGCAATCCATCATCCGCGAGTTGCGCGGAGAAAAAATCGACATCATCCCCTATTCGGAAGACACTGTGCTGTTTGCGCAAAAGGCGCTGTCTCCCGCAAAGGTGACGCGCGTTCAAATTATCGATCCCGAAACGCGCCACCTGGAAGTGATCGTCGAGGACACGCAGCTTTCGCTGGCCATCGGCAAGAAGGGCCAGAACGTTCGCCTGGCCAGCAAGCTGATCGGCTGGAACGTGGACATCAAGAGCGAGGAAGAAAAACGCCAGGAGATCGAAGCGCAAATGACCGCGCTGACGGCTCCCGGAACTCCGCTTTCCGAGCTGCAGGGCGTCGGTCCGAAAACCATCGAACGAATCGAAGCTCACGGAGTCAGCACCATCGAAAAGCTTGCCGATATGACGCCGGAGCAGCTCACCGAAATTCCGGGCATCGGCGAAAAAATGGTCGAAAAGATTCAGCTGGCCGTGGCCGCTTATTTTCAGTCGCTTGAAAATCCGCAGCCGGAAAGCGAATCCTTGGAAACTCTGGCCGAACAGGAAACAACCGCGCAGGACGCCGAGGAGCAGGCCGCGGCCAGCGAGGATACGGCCGAGGCCGCGGACGTTGCGGCGGAAAATATCGAGGCTCCCACGGAAGCGGAAGAAATCGCCGCAAACGTAGAAGCGCACAGCCAGGCCGGCAACGCGGAGCCGGATGGGTTAACCGAAATTTCGGACGAGCACGGAAATAAGTAGCCGCCCCGGAGGGCAATGACCGATTCGAATCAAATCCGTATCAACGAACTGGCTCGCGAGCTCGAAGTCAAGGCAAAAGCCATCATCGACTATTTGCCCGAAGCCGGAGTAACCGAGAAAAAGACGCATTCCAGTTCGATCGACGTAGAGGCTGCGGTAAGAGTGCGCGAGCACTTTCGCGCCATGGCCGAAGCGGAAGTTGAGGCCGAACAGAAGGCCGTAGCGGATAAAGCCGCGAAGGAAGCGGCCGCAAGAGCGGCTCGCATGAAGCCTGCCGCGGTTGCTCCTCCGCCGCCTCCTCCCGCGATTGTGCCGCCCGTAGCTCCCGTTGTACCCGAGCCTAGCCGCCCTGCGCCGCCTCCTGCCAGTGCCGTGGTCGAGGCAAAGCCTGTCGTGGTAGCTCCGCCTCCAGTCATTTCAAAGCCAGTCGTCGTTCCGCCTGTCGAGGCGCCAAAAGTTTCTCCCGCGCCACCGCCAGTTGTTGCCAAGCCTGTGGTGCGTCCGCCTGTTCCACCGGTGCGCCCGTCGGTTCCGCCAGCGGCCAAGCCGGCTCCTGTTGGTATGAAGCCGCCGCATGCGCCAGCGCATGGAGCTCCGCGCCATGCAACTTCCGCGGCTCCAGGCACAGGGAAACCTGTTGCAGCGCGGCTGGCGCCTGCCAAGCCGGCGCCTCCTAAACCAAATTGGAATCCTTTGCCTCCCGGTGCACGCGTGAATCCGCCCGCAGCGCCAAGGCCTGCGCCCAGCGCAAGGCCCGGTGGCCAGCCATCAAGGTTCCCGGCGCGTCCGGGACAAGGCCGTCCTGGCCAGCCTGTGATGGGACGCCCCGGCCAGCCGTCGCATGAGCGCCCCGGCGCGCCGCGTCCCGGTGGCCGCGCTGGAACGCTTTTGCCGCCGGACAAGACTCCGCCCAAGGCGGAGCCCGGCAAGCCGATTTACGAGCGCAAGCCCGCCGCCCGCGCGCGCCCCACGATGGAGAAGCGCTTTGAAGAAGGCGAGCGCAAGCTGCATCCTGTCCGCGCCCGCATGGGTGTTGGCGAGCAGCGCCGCAGCGCGCAGATTGAGCGCGCCCCCGCGCCTCCGCCGCGCGAGCCGCGCCAGATTACGATCACCGAGGGAGTCACGGTCCGCGACCTGGCGGAAAAACTCGACGTGCGTGCCAAGGACGTTCTGAAAATCCTGCTGGATCGCGGGATTTTTGCCAGCATCAACCAGGCTCTCGATACGCCCACCGCCACGAGTCTTGCGGAAGCGTTTAACGGCATCGTCAACGTCATTACCTTCGAGGAAGACGTTGTCCGCGAAGTCGCTCTCGAAGAGAAGCCCGAAAATCTTGTGCCGCGGCCGCCTGTGGTCACTGTAATGGGTCACGTCGATCATGGAAAAACCAGTTTGCTGGACGCCATCCGCGAAACGGAAGTTGCCGCGGGAGAGGCCGGCGGAATCACGCAGCACATCGGCGCTTCGGTGGTTCACATCGATGGGCGCAAAGTGGTGTTTATCGACACGCCGGGTCACGAAGCCTTCACGCGCATGCGCGCGCGCGGCGCGAAAGTCACGGACATCGTGGTGCTGGTCGTGGCGGCCGATGACGGCGTGATGCCGCAAACGCAGGAAGCTATCGACCACGCCAAGGCAGCGGGCGTGCCCATCGTTGTGGCCATCAACAAAATCGACAAGCCGGGCGCGGAGCCGGAGCGCGTGAAGCGCCAGCTTTCCGAGCGCGGCCTGATGCCCGAGGAATGGGGCGGAGACACCGTGATGGTGGAAGTCTCCGCGAAACAGAAGAAGAATCTGAGCAAGCTGCTGGAAATGCTTTTACTCGTCGCGGACTTGCGCGAATTGAAGGCCAATCCGAAATCTCCCGGCGCGGGCACCGTGCTGGAATCCCGCGTGGACAGGGGACGCGGTCCCGTGGCCACGGTTCTGGTGCAGACAGGGACGCTGAACGCCGGAGATGTTTTCATCTGCGGCGCGGTTTACGGCAAGGTTCGCGCCATGTTCGACGATCACGGCCGACCTGTGAAGAGCGCGGGGCCATCCACTCCGGTCGAAGTTCTCGGTTTGCAAGGCGCTCCGGAAGCCGGCGACCAGTTCCAGGTTGCGGACGAAGCGCGCGCGCGGCACATTGTGGAATTCCGCCAGGGAAAACTACGCGAGGCAAGCCTGGCGCGATCCGCTGGAGCGCGCATCACGCTGGACCAGTTGCACGAGCAGCTCCGTGTTGGAGAGGTCAAGGAACTTCCGCTGATCATCAAGGCGGACGTGCAGGGGTCGGTGGAAGTGCTCAGCGAAATGCTGCCGAAACTTTCCGACGACCGCGTGAAGCTGAAGATCATTCATGCCAGCATCGGCGCGGTGACCGAAAACGACGTGCTGCTTGCGTCCGCTTCCGGCGCGATTATCGTGGCGTTCAACGTTCGCCCCGATCGCAAGGCCGCCGATCTCGCGCAGCGCGAGGGCGTTGAAATTCGGCCGCACTCCATCATCTACGAAGTGTCCGACGAAATCAGGAAGGCCATGACAGGGCTGCTGGAGCCCGTCTTCAAGGAAACGCATATGGGCCGCGCCGAAGTGCGCGACACGTTCCGCGTCAAGGGCGTGGGCATGATCGCGGGCTGCTACGTGCTGGACGGCATCCTTAAGCGCGATTCCGAGGTCCGCGTGTTGCGGGACGGCGCCGTGGTTTATACCGGAAAGATCACTTCGCTGCGCCGGTTCAAGGACGACGTAAACGAAGTGCGCTCCGGATTTGAGTGCGGCGCAACCGTTTCCAATTTCGCCGATCTCAAGGTCGGGGATGTCCTGGAGTGCTTCCAAATGCAGAAGATTTTGCTGGCGGAAGCCACGGCCTGATCGGGTTCTTGCCCGAGCTTGCTGGAGTTTGAAATAGTGTTCGGCTCCGCGACTGGGGCTGCTTTTCCGCGTGGTCGCAGGGATGAAGATGCCCATCGGTTTGCTCACCCTGGAAATTTATATCCCCGAGGCGCACTCGCTCAAAGACAAGCGGCAGGTGCTCCGCAGCCTGAAGGACAGGCTGCGGGGGAAATTTAACGTGGCCGTGGCGGAATTGGAAGGGCAGGACTCCTGGCAGCGCTCGGTGGTTGGCGTGGTGAGCCTGGCCAATAACGCCGGATTTCTCGAACAATCCCTGCGCACGGTGCTGGCGGATTCCGAAAGCCATTTGGGCCGTGATCTCATCGGCCACGAACTGGAAATTTTGTAGCGGAATTTTTCATTGGAAGGCATTCGTATTTTTTATTTTCATATCTGGTGAGACGAAAATGACGGTTGCGGGAATTCGGCACAAACGAGTTGCGGAAGAAATTCTCCACGAGCTGAGCATCATGGTGGCGGGTGAATTGAAAGACCCGCGCATCGAGGGGCTGGTCACGGTCACCGAGGTTCGCGTGACGCCGGACATGAAGCACGCGCGCGTTTTTGTCAGCGTGATGGGCAGCGAAGCCGAGCAGAAGAGCACCATCCGCGGACTTTTCGCGGCGGTCGGCTACATTCGCCACCAGCTTACCGAACGAATCCAACTGCGCCGCGCACCCGAAATTCATTTCACGCTCGATCATTCCGAGGAATACGGCCAGCGCATCGAAGACCTTTTGAAGCAGGCAAAAAATCCGCCCCGTGAGTAGGACAGGCTTCAGCCCGTCTTCTTTTGACTCTTGCTGGCATCGAAGAAATCAACACCAGACAGGCTGAAGCCTGTCCTACACGACCCATGCAAAAAAAACCGCAACCCGCGCCGCTGGACGGCGCTCTGGTCGTCGATAAGCCGCGCGGCAAGACGTCGCACGATGTGGTCGATGCCGTGCGCCGCATCGTGGGCTTTCATCAGATCGGCCATCTCGGCACGCTCGATCCGCTGGCCACCGGCGTACTGGTCATGCTTCTCGGACGCGCCACGCGCCTGGCCCGGTTTTATGTGGGGCGCCGCAAGCGATACAATTCCACTTTCCGATTCGGCTTTGCCACGGACACCTATGACGCCGATGGCACGCCCGCCGGCCCGGACACGGCTCCGCAACTCGATCGCTCGGGAATCGAACGGCTGGCTGCCGCGAGCGTGGGCCGCTTCGCGCAGATGCCGCCGCCCTATTCCGCCAAGAAGATTCACGGTCGCCCGGCGCACAAGCTCGCGCGCGAAAAAAAACCTGTTGAACTGAAAGCAGTGGAGATCGAAGTCTACGATTTTCACGTCAACGAAGTTTCCGGCTCGCTGGCCAAAGTTTCCATCGAATGCGCATCCGGTACCTATGTCCGTTCGCTCGCGCACGATATGGGCGCGGCCCTGGGCTGCGGCGCGCACCTCGCGGAAATCACTCGCACCGCGGTCGGCGAATTTACTCTGGACCAGGCCGCCAGCCTCGAAGATTTGGAGCGCGCCGCGAAAGAAGGAAACCTCGCGCGTTACGTCATTCCTCTGGAGCGCCTGCTGCCGGAACTCCCGAGCGTGACAATTCCGCCAACGCTCGAACAGCGCGTGCGTCACGGCTCAAAATTCAACATACAGATCGCGCAAATCCAGCCGGGCCGCACAAGCGCAGCGCAAGGCGCCACCTCGGAACTGAACTCCGGCGAATGGAAACCCGCCCGCCTCCGCGTTTTCAGCCAGCAGGAGCGCCTCATCGCCATCGCCGAAGCCGTCGTCCCGCGCACCTACCAGCCCGTAGTTGTCCTCGAAGCAGAAGCCTGATCTCGCCAAGGTTAGCGTCTAACTGTCAAAATATTTCAGAAGTCTTTGAAGGCCTTCCCGGAATTGCGGTTCAGGAGTGATTAGGCTGAGGACTAGAAAACCTTCGCGCGAAAAATTGAAGAAGTGGCCGGGGTGGACAAGGACGGAGCTGCGTTCCAGGAGCGCGACGGTGAGATCGTCGTCTGTTGCTGTGACTGGGACGCGCAGGATGGCGTACCAGCCGCCTTCGCGGTCGAGTCGCGTGAGGGATTTCGATTCGCGCAACATTTCATCCAGGGCGGACAGATTTGCGGAAATTCGCCGCTGCAATTGCGCCTGCATGTCGTGACGAAGCGAGAGGAACGTTGGCAATGCAAGTTGCACCGGCGTGCTCGGTGAAAGATACGTATCGGCAATGATTTCGAGGCGGTCGACGGCCGTTTGCGCGATGGCCTCCGGGCCGCTCACGACGGTCCAGGCAAGTTTCATTTGCGGGAGCAGGGAGATTTTGGAAAGGCCGCTGAGCGTGAATGTGAGCGCGGCCTCGTGGAATGCGAACGTGTGTGCAGGCGTCGCGCCACCGGTGTAATCGAGGAACACTTCGTCGGCCACGATGGCCATTTCGCGCGCGGCGCAGATTTCCGCCAGTTCGGCGGCTTCGCGCGGCTTGACGAATGAGCCGGTGGGATTGTTGGGATGCACAACCAGCACGGCGCGCGAACGCGGCGTGAGTGCCGCGCGCAGCGAAGCGAAATCGATTTGCCAGCCGTGATCGTACAGCAGCGGGTAGGGAACCAGGCGAATGTCAGCCAGATCGGCCAGGAATTCAAAGAGCGGATAGCTGGGCGCGGGAATCAGAATTTCGTCACCCCCTTCACAAAGCAAGCGGAAGATGTGCGTGTAGGCCTCGCTGGTTCCCGAGGCGAGCAGGATGCGTTCCGGATCGACGCGCGAAGCCGATGGCGGAGCGGAAAATCCCGCGCGGCCTGCGTAATATTTCGCCACCGCTTCCCGCGATTCCAGCAAACCCTTGCTCTCGGGGCGATACGTGAGCGCGCGCGGATCGCAAAGAGCCGCGAGAATTTCGCGCTCCGGATAGGCCAGGCCGCACTCAGTGGGATTCGATGCGGTCAAATCCAATAGCTGCTTGCCGCTCTTGCGGTGCTCTTCGAGAGCGCGCGTCAAACGGTTCGTTTCCAGCCGCCAATTTGTGCGCGATGCAAACATGTGGGCGAAGGATGAGCATTGAATTTATATCATGCCGGAGCGGTTCCGAGGGTTAAGTGGCTGCGGGTTTTAATCATTGCAAGGACTAACCCCCGCGGCTAAAGCCCGCAGCCACTTAACCCCCGCTTTTGGCGATCTATTCGAATCGAATGAGAACAATTTCGGGGTTGGAGCCAAGGCGCATGGGCGGGCCCCAGGTGCCCACGCCGCAGGAAGTGTAGACCTGAAGATCGCCAAAGCGATTCAATCCGTAAGCGTATTTTCCAAAGATGCGGGAAACAATTTTTGTGAAGGGGAAGAATTGTCCGCGGTGTGTGTGTCCGGACAGTTGCAGGGAAATGCCTGCCTCGGCGGCGATCGGCAAGAGGTTTGGCTCGTGAATCAGGAGAATGCTGGCAGCATTGGGATCCAGCTCTGCCTCCCGCAGGATCGATCGAAATCTGTTTTTATTCCTCGAATCGAGATAATGAACGCCGACAATCTGCAAGCCATCGAGAACAATCTTTTCGTTTTCAATGATGCGAATTCCAGATTGTTTGACGGCATCGATAAATTTATCGGGACTGAAGAACTGCTCGTGATTGCCGGCGATGAAATAAGATCCGAGTGGAGCGGAAAACTCAGCCCAGGGTTTGGCCAGCCGATCGAAGTCCACGGTTGTTCCGTCAAACATGTCGCCGGGGATAAATAGAATGTCGGGGTGGAGTTGCGAGAGTTTGCGGACGATGCGCCGGAGAAACGCGGCGTTGCGCACGTGTCCGAGGTGCAGGTCGCTGATGAGGGCGGCAGTGCGGCCGCGCCATGTGGCGGGGAGATTGGGCAGTTTGACGGTGACGCGCACGACGCGGGTCCACGCTGCGTTCACGATCGCTGAAACTCCCGCGAGAAGGCCCAGGCTGAAGAAAGCAATAGCAAGCGCCCGTTTTCCCAGGTGTATTCCAAACAGGAGCGGAACGCCGTAGAAGATCCAGCATGCGCACGCGGCCAGGAAGAAGAAATTTACAAAGCCCAGCCAGACGGATGCGATGGCGTAGAACGCTCTCATAGCGATGTTGAAATATAGGCGCGCCAGGATGGAGGACACCACGAAAGAAATGGACAAGAGCGCGAGGGCAATCCGCAGCTCGAGGGTGCGCGAAGAATTCGCAGTCCCCACGAAAAATATCCAGGTCACATACAAAAAGAAGTGCAATGCAAACAAAATCGACTGGACGACTGAAATAAATATGGAGATTCGCGCGCGCACGCTAGGAAGTCCTCATGGGTGAGCATCCGTAAAGAGTTTTTGCATAAGTGGCGGGGCTAGTGACGGACTTGCTCGTCTGTTTCGACTTTGCCGTCGCGAACGTGGATGATGCGGTTGGCCCGCTGGGCGATGTCGTTTTCGTGAGTGACCAGAATAATGGTATTGCCTTCTCCATGCAGCCGCGCGAACAGGGCCATGATTTCATCGCCGGTCTTGGAGTCCAGATTCCCTGTAGGCTCGTCGGCCAGCACGATGGAGGGCGAATTCACAAGCGCGCGCGCCACCGCCACGCGCTGGCGCTGCCCGCCGGAAAGTTCATTGGGCTTGTGGAGCATGCGCTCGCCGAGATCGACTGCCTGAAGCGCGCGTTTGGCGCGCGCCAAGCGCTCTTCCGACGGAGTGCCATTGTAAATCATGGGCAACTCCACGTTGTGCAAGGCCGTGGCGCGGGGCAACAGATTGAACGTTTGAAAAACGAATCCGATTTCCTTGTTGCGGATGGCGGCAAGCTCATCATCGTCCAGCTCGCTCACCAGGCGCCCGGCCAGCCAATATTTTCCGGAGGTTGGCGTATCCAGGCATCCGATCAGATTCATGAGCGTGGATTTGCCGGATCCCGATGGGCCCATGATGGCCACGTACTCGCCGCGGCGAATGGTGAGATCCACGCCGCGCAGGGCGTGCAGCTTTTCGCCGCCCATTTCATATGTCTTCCAAAGCCCTTCCGTCAGGATGGCGACGCCCCGATCGACAAGGTCCTGGCGGAAGGAATCGGTGGAAACGGCTCGCTCGGACATTCCTCAGTTCCTCGATCCTGCGCGAATATTCATCTAATTTTCGTCCGCCGCTTTCGGCGTGGAGTTATCTACTTTGACGCGCGCACCCGGTTTAAGCGTGCGCAGGGTCTTGTAGCTTCCGGTGATGACTTGATCGCCTTCTTGCAGGCCGCTTAAGACTTCAATGTCGGTGACGCCGGTGATTCCGGTTGCCACGGGCACAAATTGCGCGCGTTTATTGCGGACCACAAAGACGCCCTGAATGGCCGGGTTCTTATCGAGCGCCGAAGTGGAGCCGGTACCCTCAGGGGCTGCCTCCGTTGCAGGCCGCTCCGCTGCCAGCGTGACCGCATCTCGGCCGCTTTCCTTTGCCGCCTCGTCCAAATCCTTCTTTGTGCGTTCCGCGAGCGCCTGGATGGGGACAGTCACCACATTTTTCTTTTGCGCCGTATTGATCTTGGCCGTCGAGGAGAGGCCTGGGCGCAGCCCATCCGGAGGATTTTGCAACGTTACCACGACCTTGAAATCCTTGGCCTCCTGATTGCCTGTCGTGGATTGCGTCGAAGCCAGGCCCGAACTGCGCAGCACCGCTTGCGTCCCGACTTCGGTCACTTTCCCTTTGAAGAATTTTCCGGGAATCGCGTCAATGGTTACTTCCGCGTCTTCCCCAAGCTTTACGCTCACAATATCGGTTTCGTCCACCATGACTTCCGAGGTCACCACGGACATATCGGAAATGGTCATGAGATAACTTCCGGTGGCATTTTGGATGCCCGGTACCACATTTTCGCCAACGCGCACGGCAATATACGTCACCACTCCATTGATTGGCGCGGTATAGGTAGTCTTTTTCAGGATGTCGCTCAGGCGGCCCAGCATGGCCTGATTCTGCGTTAGTGCAGAACGCGCCTGGCTGAGTTGCGCCCGAGCTTGCTCCGCACGAGCCTGCGCGGATGCCAAGGCGGCCACGGCGCTATCGTAAGCGGCCTTGCGAGTATCGTAGTCCTGCTTGGGAATCAGTCCGCCTTTGAATAGGAGTTGCCCGCGGTCCCAATCGAGTTTCGCGTGCTCCAGGTCCGCCGCGCGCGATTTGATGTCCGCTTGAGAAGACACATCGTTGGCCTCGGCGGACGTTACTCCGGCCTCGGCGGAGGCGATGCCGGCGCGCTGCGCATTGACGTCAGCGGCGGGCTGCACGCTTTCCAGGCGCAACAGCACGTCGCCTTTCTTGACGTGATCGCCTTCCTTCACCGCAATGCCGGTGATCTTGCCGATGCCCTCCCCAAGAACATTCGTGTAGGTAAGCGGTTTGACTTCGCCGGAGGCCGTGACCACGGAATTCAGGTCCTGGCGCACCGCGGGGGCGGTCTGGACGGTGACCACGTCCTTGTTAATCTGCCAGATGGCAATCCACGTTGCGCCAGCCAATACAGCGGCGACACCCGCTCCAATCCCGATTTTTTGCCACGTCTTCATGGGTTTGCGGCTGTGGTCCTGTGTTCCGGGTAACTTCCTCCCGCGAACGTTCTTAAGTCATACGAAGAGAAGACTGCAAAAGTTTCTCATCGTGACCGGCAATCGTGCGTGCTTCGTAAGGTTTGCGTGTAGGGCCGCAAATTTTGCGGCCGGGGAGGCAAGCAGACTATGCCTCGCTCGACACACAATTTTACAGGCAATTGAGTGCTGAGGAAAGGAATTTGCCTTGATATGGTCATCGATTCGAGTTCAGCAGCGCTTCTGTCCTAAATCTAGTGGGAATTGCTGGAAGCGTATTCATGGTCGAAGCCTACATTTCGATAATTTCGATCGGATTGAGAAAGGAGAAGTAGCGGGAACATTATAAATATGGGGCAACCCGGCAGCTTTTCTGTAGTTCTTAGTTATGTATCGACCATTGCCTGGCGGGAGTTGTGTGCGGGTAAGATACGCCGGGCGTGCAACGATCGGTGGAGAATCCATTGATTGACGGTTGCAAACACTAGGGTTAGAATTCAGTTTCCGAATCAGGGACGAGGTACGCATATGAACCGCTTGGGACGTATGTCATTTATCCTGTTGATAGGCGGAGCGTTGCTCATGCCTTTCAGCGCGCGTTCCCACGCGCAGGACAAAGATCAGGACGCGGCTGCATCCGACAAGCAGCAGAATTCAGGGAAAAAGAAGGCAGATGACAAGGGCAAGAAGAACCTGAGGAAGCTCGAAAAAGAGCTTGCCACTCCTTATAAGAAATGGCTGGAAGAGGAAGTCCCTTACATCATTACCGGTGAAGAGCGCTCGGCCTTCCTGCAATTGCAGACCAATGAAGAGCGCGAGCAGTTTATTGAGGGATTCTGGCAGAGGCGCGACCCCACGCCGGATACCGTCGAAAACGAATTCAAGGAAGAACACTATCGCAGGATAGCCTACGCCAACGAGCGCTTCTCCTCGGGCATACCGGGATGGAGAACGGATCGCGGTCGGATTTACATCATGTGGGGTCCGCCCGATAGCATCGACTCCCATTCCGCAGGCAGCACTTATAACCGTCCGATGTCGGAAGGCGGCGGACAGACAACGGTCTACGGATTCGACGATTGGAACTACCACTATATGGAAGGGATTGGGCAAAACATCACCATCGAGTTTGTGGATCCCACCGGCACCGGCGAATATCACATCACCATGGACCCCGGCGAAAAAGATGCCATGTCGCATGTTCCCGGCGGCGGCCCAAGCTTGCTGGAATCGATGGGAATGTCCACTCAGGCTCAGCGCTTCACGCGATCGGATGGTTCCACCGCGCCTCTGGGGCCTGCGGGGACGAACAATCTCGATAGCAATGAGGAATTCAACCGTCTCGAACAATTTGCGAAAGTGCAAGCTCCGCCACCGGTGAAATTCAAAGATCTCGAGGAAGTGGTCAGCTCGCGCATTCTGCGCAACCAGATTTCCTTCGATTACCGCTTCGATTTCATGCGCATCACAGGCGACACCATTCTTGTGCCCGTAACCGTGCAGATTCAAAACAAGCAAATGACTTTCCGCGATCACGACGGTGTGCAGTCCGCTTCGCTCAATCTGTTTGGACGAATCAGCTCGATGACCGGGCGGGTGATTCAAACGTTCGAAGACGTGATCCAGCGCGACTTTCCGGATTCCTTGCTTGAGCCTTCCCTCAAGGGATTCTCCATTTACCAAAAGGCCGTGCCACTGCGTCCCGGCTTGTACAAGCTCGATTTGGTGATCAAAGACGTGAACAGCGGGAACGTGGGAGTGGTGAATACCCGCCTTGCGGTTTCTCCCATTCCAGACGACAAACTGGAAGCCAGTTCCCTGATTCTTGCCGACCAAATGGAGCCGGTTTCTTCCAAGGATGTGGGCGTTGGGCAATTTGTGTTGGGATCGACTAAGGTTCGGCCCAAGTTGGACTCTGAATTCCATGCCGACCAGGCAATGGACATCTACCTGCAATTTTATAATTTGAAGGTGGACGACAAGACGCATAAGAACAACGTCTCCCTGGACTTCAAGGTGACCCAGGGAAACCAAACGGTGTCCCATGAAGTCAAGACGGGCGAGCAGCTGCAGCAGAATGGCGAGCAGATTACAGTTCAACAGGTGATTCCGCCCAAGACGCTGCCGCCGGGCAAGTACAAATTGGAAATTCAAGCCACCGATCTGGTGGCCAACCAGACAGTTACGCGTTCGGCGGATTTCTCCGTTACTCCTCCCGCTGTGATAGAGAAAGTGGCGGCGAGCGGAGCAACAGGAAGGTAACCAGTCCCCATGAAGTCCATTTGTAGAACCTCGGGCTGGGTCTTGGTTGCAGTGCTTCTCTTTGCCGCTTCGTCGGCGGCGAAGCCGGGCTATGGGACGATTTCCGGCGTTGTTCTCGATCCCTCCGGAACGCCGCAGATGGGCGCAAGCGTGTGGCTGATTTCCGAAGATGGCGGCAGTATCGTCGCTCAATTCCTTTCCAACCAGCATGGCGCATTCTTTTCGGATCGTCTCAAGCCCGGTAGTTACGATGTGCGCGTTTCCGTGGCGGGATTCTTGCCGGCCATGGAGCGGCACGTCGCGGTCATGTCGAATCTGACCACCCTTCTGCGCGTGCAGGTCGAAACCGTTTTTTCTTCCCTGGATACTTTGCGCCGCAAGTCGGATGCGCCCGCCGAACAGGACGATTGGAAGTGGGTGCTGCGTTCCTCGACGGCAACGCGCACAATTCTGCAGTGGGACGACACTGGCAACCAGATCGCTTCCAATACTCTTGGCGGGGATCTCCCCAGCGCTCAGTGTCCTCGCGCCCTGGTCCAGGTAACCAACGGCACGGTTCGCCCTGGATCGGCCTCTAATTTTCCGAGCGCTCCGGCCACTGCTTTCTCCTATGATCAGCAGATTGGCAAATTGGGGCGCGTATTGGTTGCAGGCCAGATGAGTTACGACAAGCAAGCGTCGGGCTCTTTTGCCGGTGTTTGGCTGCCTTCGGGCAATGCCGAAAACGGTCCCGAAACCATATTCATTTGGCGACAATCTATGTTTGGCGCCGAGGGGATGGAGTTTGAAGGCCTGCGGCTCGATCATACCCAGCATCTTGCGCTGAGCGACCGGTTACAATTGGCCGCGGGCGCGGAGTATCTTCGCGCCGGCATTGTTTCCTCGACTTCTTCGCTGCGTCCCCATATGCAGCTGGATGCCAAGCTTGCCCCCAGCTTGACGGCCTCGTTTCTTGTGGCGGCGAACCCTCCTTCGGAACAGTGGGGACGGACTGGCGCGCTGAAGACGGCAATCGACGAACTCGATAGCCTCCCGCCGGTCTTGTTCCACAATGGCAGTCCGGTTATGGAGGCCGGTTGGCATCAGGAAGCTTCGCTGAAACGAAAGTTAAGCAGCCAGTCCACCTTTGAGGTTGCCGCGTTCCATGATTCGGAGAGGAATCAGGCCATTTTCGGAACGGGCGCTACAGCAAGCCCTGAGTTCGTCCAGGACGCATTCTCAAGCGCTTTCCTCTACGATGGCGGCAATTCCAGCTCGTGGGGCGCCCGGGCGGCTTATCGCCGGAAGCTTTCGAACGATTGGGACATTGCCGCAATCTACGCCTGGGCCGGAGCTCTTTCCCCTGGAAGCGCCCTGAATACGGCATCGTCCAACCTGCGCGATAGCTTCATGACCAGCAACCATCACAGTGTGGCGGCCCGAATTTCCGGCAAGATTTCGCAATCGGGCACGCAAATTTCGGCTAGCTACAAGTGGATTTCCGGCACAGCGCTGTCCCGCATGGACCAGTTTGGCGAGGCGGCCTATCAGGTGGATCCCAATCTGCACCTTTCGATTCGCCAGCATCTGCCTGGATTGAATGGCCGCTGGGAAGCTCTGGCGGATTTCAGCAATCTTTTGGCGCAGGGCTACGTGACGGCGAACGTGCAGGATTCGCGGATGACACTGGTGCCGATTTTGCGATCGTTCCGGGGCGGGGTGAGCTTCCAGTTTTAGTTTGGTAGGGCCTATTAAAAACAAGATTGCACCTTCCATAAAATGAAAGATGCAATCTTCCATCCACCGTCCCCCGATGGATCTGCTTGTATTCTATTTATTTTCATATGGTTATTGATTTCAGATAACCTATATAATTTGGAAGCAGGGTTGCACGCTTTTCGTCCTATCGGCACTTTTTGGGGATAACCGGTGAGCGCTCCGTTTAATGACAGTCTTCGCGTTCGGTTGGGCGCGGCGGTTCTTGCTCTGGCAACCCTTGCGGCAATCGTCTTCGGTATCATCAATTTCCAGCAACGCTCCATGTTCACTGCGCCCGATGATGGCGTTTCGTGGATTGAAAGCCCGTCCGGAGTCGTTGCCTGGCATGTAGCACCCAATACTCCCGCCGCGAATGCCGGCCTTAGGACCGGCGACCGGGTCATCGCCATCAATGACCTGCCGATTCATGGCTCGATCGATGTCACCAAACGCTTGTGGCGAATCGGGCTGTGGTCGCTCGCCCACTACCAGATCGAGCGGGGCGGCAAACAGTTTGAAGTGCAGCTGGTCATTCAGCCGGCCGCCCGGCCCGCCTCGATTGAAAACTATTTGAGCGTTGTGGGTATTCTGTATCTCTTTATCGGCCTGTTTATTTTTGCCCGGCGGTGGAATGCAACGCGCGCCGTGCATTTCTACATTTTTTGCCTGGTGTCTTTCGTTCTGTACTCTTTTCAATACACAGGCAAGCTCACTCCATTCGACTGGGAAATATATTGGTCCGCGATTGTGGCCCGACTGTTGCAGCCGGCCTTGCTATTGCATTTTGCGCTGGTGTTTCCGGAACGCCGTCCTGTTTCCAAGGGCCACGGTGCAATTCTAGGCGCAATTTACGGAGTGCCCGGGATTCTCCTCTTGGTGCGAATTCTGGTTGGGCTGCGCGAATTGGGTTTCATGCCGTCGATTGCTGCGCGAAATACTCTCGACCGCCTGGACCTGGCCTGCCTCGGGATTTATTTCCTGCTGGCGGCCCTTGTTTTTGTGACTAGCTATCGGCGCGCTTCGTCAGGAATTCTTCGCCAGCAGTTGAAGTGGGTTACCGGCGGAGCGCTGGCGGGCATCGTTCCATTTCTGCTGCTTTACATTGTGCCTTTTTTCCTGGGAGTCGTGCCCCGGCCGTGGATGAATTTCTCCGCGATTTCCCTGGCGCTCATTCCGCTGAGTTTCGGATACGCCATCATCCGCTACCGCCTGATGGACGTGGACATCATCTTCAAGCGGGGCCTGGCGTATACCGCTGCCAGCGGCGGCGTAGTGGCCGTCTACATTGCGATTGTGGCGCTGATCGGAGCGTTGTTCCACACCGCATGGCCTTCCGGAACGATGGGCGGAGTGATTGCCATTGTGGTGGCGGCATTCTTATTTCAGCCTTTTCGCGACTGGATTCAAGCGCGCCTGGACCGCTTTTTCTACAGGGATCGCCTGGACTATCGCCGCACGCTGATTGAGTTTGGCCGCACTCTTACCTCCGAGGTGCGCCTCGATCCCATGCTGGCGTCGGTGATGGACCGGATTTCACAAGCCTTGCTTGTGGACCGGCTGGCAGTTTTCATCGAAGACGAGAGCCATCCCGGCACGCTCCGTATCGCGCGGTCCATTGGGGTGCGTTACGCGGGCGCGCTCGATCTGAGCTTCATCGATGCCGTGGCCAAACCCTTTGCGCAGGGCATTCTCTTTTACGAATCGGCGCGCGCCGCGCGTGAGGCTTCCTCTTCCGTTCGACAGACGCTTGACCAGCTGGATTTGAACTACTTCATTCCATGCCAGGTTCGCGATCGCACCATCGCTGTGCTCGGCCTGGGGAAAACGGTGGACGGAGATTTCCTGTCGAGCGAGGACGTTGAGCTGCTTCATACCATTGCAGGGTATCTGGCCATTGCGCTTGATAATGCGCAACTCTACAGCTCGCTGGAACAAAAAGCGGGGCAAATCGAGCGGCTGAAGGATTTTTCGGAAAATATTGTCGAATCGCTGAATGTCGGAGTGCTGGCCGTGGATTTCGGCGGAGCGGTGGAATCCTGGAACACGCAACTTGAGGGATTGATCGGCGTGCGGCGCGAGGAAGCCGTGGGCCGCAAACTCGAGGACGTACTTCCTGCCGACTTGCTGGCGGAAATTACGGCGCGCTCCGGCGACGATCGCGTCTCCAGCCTCTACAAATTTCCTATGCAGAACCGGGATGGCCGGAACCTGGTGGTCAACGTTTCGATTGCCCCGCTGGTTGGGAAATCGGGAGACCGCATTGGACGGCTCATCCTTTTCGATGACGTTACCCAGCGCATGCAATTCGAGGAGCAGGTATTCCAGAACGAGAAACTGACCTCGCTCGGGTTGCTGGCCGCGGGCGTCGCCCATGAGGTCAATACGCCGCTCGCGGTGATCTCAAACTACATTCAAATCCTGGCCAAGCAGCTTCCCGTCGGCGATCCGCGACACCAGCTGATCGATAAAGTGGTCAAGCAGACATTTCGCGCGAGCGAGATCGTCAACAACCTGCTGAATTTTTCGCGCACCGGCGCGGCGGAATTTACGGAAGTGAATTTGAACGCCGTTGTGGAAGAAGTTCTGACGCTCGTTGCGCATCCCTTCCGTGCGGCGCAAGTGCAGGTGACTAGGAACCTTCAGCGGGAATTGCCGTCGGTGCTGGGCTCGAACAATAAACTGCAGCAAGTGTTCCTGAATCTTTTTCTGAATGCACGCGACGCCATGCCCTCAGGTGGCGTGGTCGAGATTCGCACGGCGGCGCACAACGGTTCCGTAGAGGTCGAAATCATCGATACCGGCAGCGGCATCCAGCAAGAAGATCTGAATCGAATTTTCGATCCATTTTTCACCACCAAGGCTCTGGGGCGCGGCACCGGCCTGGGACTTTCGGTGAGCTACGGAATCGTCAAGGAGCACGCGGGAAAAGTGGATGTGCGCTCCACACCCGGCAAGGGCACGTCCTTCCGGCTGGAATTCCCCGTGGCGCGGAAAGCCGTTCATGTCTAAGGGCTCCATTCTTGTGGTCAACGACGAAGCGGAAATCCGCGAAGGCCTGGAACTTCTGTTGAATACGGAAGGCTACTCGGCATCCAGCGCTGAAACGGGCGAAGCGGGCCTTGCGATGCTCGATGAGAGGCCCTTCGATCTTGTCCTGCTGGACGTCAGCCTGCCCGATCGCAACGGGCTCGATTTGCTGCGAGAAATTCGCCGGCGCGATCCGAATCTTTCCGTGGTCCTGATCACCGCTTACGGTTCCATCGACATGGCACGAGCCGCGTTCAAGAGCGGCGCGCAGGATTACATCACCAAGCCGTGGTCCAACGATGAGCTGCTTGTGCAGGTGGCGCAGGCCGTCGAAGGCCGCCGGTTGCGCGAAGAGAACGTTCAACTCAAGCGCGCGCTGAAGCAGCGCTACAACTTTCCAAACATCATCGGCAAGAGTGAAAAGATGCTCGCCGTGCTTGACCTTGTTGGCCAAGTGGCCCCGTCGCGCTCAACGGTGCTGATTCACGGGGAGAGCGGGACCGGCAAGGAACTGATCGCCAAGGCCATTCATTCGGCATCGGCGCGCGCCGACAAGGCTTTTGTTCCGATCAACACCGGGTCGATTCCCGTGGACTTGCTCGAATCACAGCTGTTTGGGCACGTGAAGGGCGCGTTTACCAGCGCCGTGGCATCGAAGAAAGGGCTCTTCGAAGTTGCCGATCAGGGCACGATTTTTTTCGATGAAATTTCCACCATAGGACCGGAGACGCAGGCAAAGCTGCTGCGCGTAATTCAAGAGCGCGAATTCATGCGACTTGGCGGGACGGAAACGATCAAGGTCGATGTGCGCATCATCTGTGCCTGCAACGTGCAATTGCTCAATCTCGTGCGCGAGGGACGTTTCCGCGAAGATCTCTATCATCGCCTGAACGTGATCGCCGTTCCGCTGCCGCCGCTTCGCGAGCGCAAGCAAGACGTTCCTCTTCTGCTCGACCATTTTCTCGACATATTTGCCAAGGAAAATAGCCGTCCTTTGGCGCGCTTCACTCAGGCGGCGCTGCGGTTGCTAGTGGATTACGATTGGCCGGGGAATGTGCGGGAACTGGAAAACGTTGTGGAGCGGGCGGTGGTTCTCTCTACGCAGGAATTGCTGGACGTCGATCTTTTGCCCGAAAGCGTGCGCACCAAGGAGCTGATGGGCGGCGTGAGGCTGCAACTTTCCGAATTCATGCCGCCGCTGCCAGGCGAACACGGCGCGCGTGCGGGCGCGGACAGCTCCAAAGCTTCCTTGTTTCAAATCATGGATGAGATCGAGCGGCACGTGATCTGTGACATGCTGGAACGCACGGAATGGAACCAGACCGAAGCGGCGGAAAATTTTCAGATTCCGCTGTCCACTTTGAATCAGAAGATCAAGCGGCTTGGCATCGATGTGCGCCGCCGGGGGATTGCCCGCGCCGGGGCCGCCGAATCTTCCGCCTCCGCAACTGGGAAGTAGGCTGCACAACGTGACTTCTTCACTAAGAAGAACCTGATCCTGTGAGGTCTGGTTTGAGGTGGCCTGTTCTAAGCTGGAGGAGCGCTTCAAGCCTGTTCTCAAACTCCTCAACGCTCAAGTACCCGCTGCGGTGCAGTTTTCGGAGAAAATCTTCTGCTGGATCTTCGCCTTTTCGATTGTTGCAATTCCGGCACGCTGCAACAATATTCCTATAACTATTGTCTCCGTTAGGCCGGGACGTCGCGTGTTCCATAACATAATTTGAAGCGTCAATATCGCGCAAGCAATAAAAACACTTGTGTTCTTCGCGTCTCAGAATGGATAGGCGATTGTTGGGGTCGCCGAAAAAGTCCATCTCCTCCAAACTTATGGGAATTGCAGAGAGGGCCTCCGGAATCACACCCTCGATCTCATTGGGCAATCGAAGGCGAATTCTAGTACCGTTCCGAACGGTGCCAAGAATTTCGACGCACCCCTTTCTCCTCAATGAGGCCAATTTCTTGTAGCACGAATTCTCCGACATAGACTTCCCGTGCTCACCGATCCCGAAACTCATTTTCCGACGTGCAGACTTAAACCCTATAACTACCTCCTCTTCTCCGATGAGTCTGCCGTGTCTAAAAATGTATAGATAAATTGCCTGCTCGTAAGCATCGAGTTTAGGGGCGAGGTAATCTTGAAACTCTACAAGGACCTTCTCTACATCGATCTTGGGCTGGATATCCATTGCCATTGCGGTAGTCTACATCACTTCGTCTTGGAATTCTGATTGTCGCGGACTACTGCGTCCTTCAAATCCGCGCCATCCATCTTCACGTCGGTCAAGTCGATTTCGCGGAAGCTGGCGAGCGCCAGATCCGAACCGGAAAAATCCGCGCCGCGCAGAATCGCCTGCCGCAGCACTGTTCCCCGCAAAATCGTCTTGTGCAATTTCGCGGAGCGCAAATCGCCGCGGAACAGTTCCGTGCCGCTCAAATCGGCCTCGCTCAGGTCCGCGCCTTCGAGTTTCGTTTCCGTAAAATCGCAATTGCGCAGGTCGGCCTTTCGCAGATTGGCTTTGCTCAAATCCGCAAAACTGAGCTTGCTGCCGCGCAGGTCGGCTTTCTGAAGGTTGCATCCAACCATATTTGCGCCGGTCAGATCGCGTTTCTTCAAATCCGCTCCCGAAAGATCGGCGCCGGAGAGGTCGGCGCGCTCTCCGCCGGGATGCCCCTTATGAAATTTCTCGTGCGCTTCCAGAATGTCCTTGAGCTTCTTGCCGTTGTGTCGAATGGTGTCCGCCTTCCTTGGCTAGGTGCGCTGCCGAACCCTCAAGCCGGCACCCCCAACCTATCGCTGCAATTGGATAAGTGTGAGCTTTCATTCTACAGAAATCGGCCAGCCGCGCAAACCTGTGATAACTTGGGCGTGTGACCACACTGGTTGAAAAGCTTAAATCTCGCGCGCGCGCGAATCTCCAACGGATCGTGCTTGCGGAGGGCGAAGACGCGCGTGTCGTTTCCGCAGCGGCGGCGATTACGCGGGAAGGCTTTGCGAAAATCACTCTGCTTGGCAGAAAACAAATCATCGGCTCGATCGCCGCCGATTTGCATGTGGAGCTGGGCGGTGTCTCGACCGTGGATCCCGCATTGAGCGAGCGCGCGGAGGCATACGCACAGATTTATTGCGAACGCAGGCGAGCGCGAGGCGTTTCGCTGGACGAAGCAAGTGCCATTGCGCGGCAACCACTGTATTTTGCCGCGCTGAGCGTGGCCGCCGGAGATGCGGACGGGACCGTGGGAGGCGCGGCGAACACCACGGGCGAAACCGTGCGCGCGGCGCTGCACTCGATTGGCCTGGCGCCGGGTGCCAAACTTGTTTCCAGTTTCTTTGTCATGATTATTCCGGAGCGCGCGGGATTGCAACTGGCGCCTGGCGGAGCACTGCTGTTCGCCGATTGCGCCGTCGTGCCGGACCCCAATCCCGAGGAACTTGCAGAAATCGCGCGAGCCGCCGCGGAAAATGCGCGCGCTATTTTTGACACGGAGCCGCGCGTCGCGCTGCTTTCCTTTTCCACCAAAGACTCGGCAAGCCATGCGCGAGTGGAAAAAGTGAGGGAGGCGCTGCGCATTCTGAAAGCGCGCGCGCCGGAACTTGCGGCGGACGGAGAACTGCAGGCCGATGCGGCGCTCGTTGCAAGCGTGGCTAGCTCAAAGGCTCCTGGCTCGCCCGTCGCGGGGCACGCAAATGTGCTGATATTTCCGGATCTCGATTCCGGCAACATCGCTTACAAACTTGTCGAGAGGCTGGCCGGCGCGCAAGCCATAGGCCCAATTTTGCAGGGACTGGACCGCCCAGCGAACGACCTTTCGCGCGGCTGCTCGGCGGAAGACATCGCCAGCGTAGTGGCCCTCACAGCGCTGCAAGCCATTGCGCGCAAGGAAAAATCCTTGGAACCACGGATGCACACGGATCAACACGGATAAAACCGATAAAAAATTAAAGACAGAGATTTCTGTTTGTGGAATGTCGATCATGGTGACTCAACATCGCAATCGTAGATTTTCGTTCTCTCCGTTGCCCTTGGTTTTATCCGTGTTGATCTGTGTGCATCCGTGGTTCCATTCTCCGCCGGCGTTCGCGCAAGAGGCGGGCGATCAGGAAGTTGCCGTGAATTTGGCCGAGGGGCGGGTGGTGATTTGCGCGGCCAAGGGTGGAATTATTTTGGCGGCGATGGACTCGCACAGCGAGGCCGGTTCGCGGCCTCCGGTCATCTCCATGCTCACCACGGTTCGAATGGGCGTGATGCTCGGCGCGGTGGAGTGGGTACGGCCGGATTCCACGCAGCCGCCCATCCGGCTCGATGAGGAACTTCGCAAGCTGGTTACCGCCGCAACCAATACTTCCGGCCGTGCAATGGATTCCGCCGCAGCCGACGACATCGAGGTCATTGGCATCTCCGTGCTTGAGCGCGTTCGCCAGGTGGCCGCACTGCTGCACCACAAAGTCAATCTGGCCGAAGATGAGCCGTTAATTCGCATCGTCCTCGCGGGCACCGTGCGGGATTACGGCCCGGAAGTTTGGACGATCGACTATCGCATCCAGCAGGACGATCTTGGCAAGGATATTTGGCGGACGCGCGTCCTACGCCCAAGCTACAACCAGATTTATCCTCCCGAAAAAGGAAAACCGAAAACGTTCATGGAGGTTCGCTATCCGCCGGAGAACCGCGCCACCGGCGAACCTGAACTTCTCGACCTGCTGCAACAGAATGATTCGCGGCTGGCGAAAATCCGCGCGGGGAACGAGATGCAGGGGAAATCCGTAACGCTCGCTGTGGAAGGGCAAAGCCAGAAAAGCGACACGGCCAGCCTTGTCGATTTTCTGAAGGCGGCGCTTCCGGCAATCGCTCCGCCAGAGACAAAACTCACCATGGCCATGGTCGACTACGATGCCGGGTTCAAGTGGATACTTGCGCCGCCGAAAGCGCCCGCTCCGCCGCCCGGAGAAGCGCCCAAGGATAAGACGCCGGAGGAGCCGGAAAAACCTACGCTCCTGCATAAGCCTGGAAGCTGAGTGTGAGGGAAATTTGAAATGAACCCATCTTCGCCATCATCGACCAAAGAGCAGCCTCACGCCACGATTCGCCTGCTGCGAGAGGGCGATCTAGCCGATGCGGATCGCATTCTTCGGCTCGCGTTCGGCACGTTTCTTGGATTGCCCGATCCACTGCAATTCATGGGCGACGCCGACTACGTGCGCACGCGCTGGCTGGCCGATCCTTCCGCGGCTTTTGGCGCGGAGATATCCGGAGAACTCGTCGGTACTAATTTTGCCACTCGATGGGGAAGCGTGGGTTTCTTCGGCCCACTCTCCATCCGCCCGGATCTGTGGGACCGGGGCATCGCTCAAAAATTGCTTGGCCCCACGATGGATTTGTTCGACAAATGGGGAATTCGCCATTCGGGCCTTTTTACGTTTGCGTCCAGCACGAAGCACATAGGCCTGTATCAAAAATTCGGCTTCTGGCCGAGGTTTCTTACCGCTCTCATGGACCTTCCGGTAAGAGCGCAAGGCGCGAACGTTTCCGCAAATTGGACGCGTTTCAGCGAATTGTCATTGAGCGAAAAGGAACTTTGCCTGAAAGCTTGCCGGGAACTGACCGACTCCATCTATGAAGGGCTCGACGTGCAGCGAGAGATTCTCGCGGTGGACAACCAAAAGATGGGAGACACGCTGCTCCTCTGGGATGGCTCCGCTCTTGCCGGATTTGCCGTGTGCCATGTGGGACCCGGGACGGAAGCTGGCAGCGGAAAATGCTACGTCAAATTTGGTGCCGTGCGAAGCGGTCGCGAAGCGGCACGGGAATTTCGGCGCCTCCTCGATGTGTGCGATGCATTTTCCAATTCGCGAGGGGTTGAAACTCTGGTGGCAGGCGTGAATCTCGCGCGGCTCGATGCCTATCGAGAAATGCTGCAGGCGGGATTTCGAACTACGCGGTACGGCGTTGCTATGCAGCGGAACGGTGATGCTGGCTACAATCGGCCGGAGGTATTCCTGATTGATGATTGGAGATAGCCCCATCGCGGTGGAGCTAGGGCGTTCCGGGATTCACGGCCGCCGGTGAGTCCGCCGCAGGCGCGCTCGCGAGCGGAATGAAATCGCTCCACTTGATGATGATGCGGATGGGAACGTGGTTGCCGCCGGACTCGAAGGTTTCATCCGAGCGCGAGTATGAGGGGAACCATAAATTTTTGCCCACCTGCTGGCGGTACGTTTCGAACACAGTGAATGGGAGGTCGGAAGCGGTGACATCGCCGGTCTCGGTGACCCACTTGCCCATGGTTTTTACGATTACCAAGTCTTGTTCGTTCGACCCAAACCACGCCGGAAAAATAAGCGTGGGCGCGTTCCAGGGCGCGCGGTTTTATCGTGAAATAGTAGACGCTCAGGTCGTCCAGCGGCTGCTTCCCGCCATAGGTAATTTCGTATTTCGGAAGCATTGCCGTCGTTAGCGGAAACATGGGAGCCGGGGCAATAAGGTCCGAATCTCCCCGCTGCAGATCCAGATAGCGAAGAGTAGAAGGCTGCCGGCTTACCGGTTTCTCAAACATTTTTCCGTCGGGAGTAATTTTCAGCTGCGTGACGATCTTGAGCTGGCCGGCGGCCTTGTTATCGGGGCCAATCTCCTGGACCCGAACTTGCCTCTGAAAAGTATAGCCCCTCATGGCGCGAACCATTTCGTCTTCTTTTGCCGCAAATCGGCGAATGATTTCGTCGGGCGGCAGCGTGGGCGGCTCGGGCTTGCTGGGACGCGGAGGCGTTGGGAATTTGCTGGACTCGGGTGGCTGCATCGGCCCGGCAGCCTGCGCGCGCAGCAAAACGGGCGCGGACGCCAGAACCAGGGCGAGGGCGCAACAAGCCGCCGAGATATTCGATCTTTGGATCATGGAATGCGCTTCCATTAGTTGGATGCAATCCCCTGGGATTGTGCTTCCCGCTGCAAGCATTAGTGTATCGCGGTGGGTTTTCGTGGCATAGGCTTCAGCCTGTGGGTTTTACTTGTGCGGAAATTCAAAACCCACAGGCTGAAGCCTATGCCACGAAAACCCGCCGGCCGAATGTTGTTCGATGAACGGAGCTTGGCCCGCAGTTTCCATCCCGCAGGCGCCATACGTTTGCTACAATCGCGCGGCTGCAAAAATAAGTTTGTGCGTGAAGTGTTGCCGTGGAAACGCAGGCCAAACGATTTTACGTGTCGGGCAGGGTGCAGGGAGTGGGTTTCCGCTTTTTCGCGGAGCGAACGGCAGTAAGTCTGGGTGTCGGCGGATACGTGAGAAATTTATCCGATGGGCGCGTGGAAGTTTATGCCATCGGCGGTACGGAACAGATGGAGTCGTTAAGAGACGCGCTGCGCCGCGGTCCTCGTATGGCGGCGGTGCATCGATTGGACGAACACGACGCGGATATCTTGGAGAATTATGCGAATGTATTCTCCATTGAACACGATGAATGAAATTTTGCGGATGCGCGCGATTTAGCCGACACAGGTCTTCTAAAATAGCAGTTCATTTGGAAAGGTGGAGCAAGCGGAATGAATCATTTGAAGGAACATATTCGAGAGGTTCCCGATTATCCGAAGCCGGGAATCCTTTTTTACGATTTGACCACGCTGCTGAAAAATCCCACAGCGTTCCACAGCCTTGTCGATGAGTTGTGCGGACACTATGCGGGGAAAAAAGTGGACACGGTTGTGGGCATCGAGGCGCGCGGATTTATTTTGGCGCCGGCGCTTGCCTACCGTCTCAATGCGGGTTTTGTTCCCGTCCGCAAACCCAAGAAGCTGCCGTCGAAAACCACATCGGTAACCTATCAGCTCGAATACGGCACGGACACACTGGAAATCCACGAGGACGCAATCAAGCCCGGCCAGAGCGTGCTGATCAGCGACGATTTGCTGGCCACCGGCGGCACTGCCGCAGCCACCGTGGAACTGGTGCGCAAACTGGGCGGAAAAGTGGTTGGCGCATCCTTTGCCGTCGAACTAACTTTTCTGAACGGCCGCACCAGATTGCCGGGAATCGACGTATTTACAATGATCCAGTACGACAAGTAGAAACGAAAATCCTTGCAACCACGGATGCACACGGATAAAGATCGATAAAGGATTTGGTTTCTTGTTCGAGAGTTGCGAAAATAGCGGGACGGCTTTTTAAGAGATTATTTTATTTTCTTAAGTCTCTTTCTTTGTTTTTATCCGTGTTTATCTGTGTTCATCCGTGGTTGCTTTCCGGGACTGCCCGCGCTGGCGGACTACTTCGAAGAGGACCACTCCCGCGGCCACGGATACGTTAAGGGCGCGCACCGGGCCGGTGGTCGGAATGGAAACCAGGAAATCGCAGCGCTCGCGCACCAATGCATGCAATCCCTTGCCTTCGCCGCCCAGGACGATCCCAACAGGCACTTTGAAATCCGCTTCGGTATGGAGCTGTTCGGCGCGCTCATCGAGGCCGACCAGCCAATAGCCCGCTTCCTTCATTTCTTCCATGGCGCGAGAAAGATTGGTGACGCGCGCCACCGGCAAGTGCGCAAGAGCTCCGGCGGATGCGCGTGCCACTGTTTCCGTAAGCCCGGCGGCGCGCCGCTCGGGAATCACGACGCCCTGCGCGCCGGCAGCGAGCGACGTGCGCACGATGGCTCCCAGATTTTGCGGGTCCTCAACTCCGTCCAGCAGGACAAGCAATCCCGGTGAGCTTCCTTCCGGGCGCGGTTTCAAGAGGTCGTTAAAACTGGCCACCGGCGAGGAAGCCGTGAACGCGACCACTCCCTGATGCTCGCGAGTGCCAGCGGCGCGATCGACTTGGGTGCGCTCCTCAAAGCGCACAGGCACGTCCAGCTTTCGGGCCAGCCGCACCAGTTCTTCAACGCGATTGCCGTGCGTACCCTTGGCAACCAGCAGGGAATCGAGCGGACGGTTTGCTTCCAGCGCTTCGCGAACCGCGTGGATTCCAGTAAGACGATCCATATCGAGATGTAACTCCTTCCAACAGAATGCGAAACGAAAGCCTAAACTTTGAGCACAGACAGATTGCGGAAGCGCGAGCCCCGGTTTCCGATACGAAAATCTTGGACGATTTAATGCGGCGCGGGCTTAGCGATCAAGCGTGGCAATGGCCTGCGCGGCAATCGCTTCGCCGCGGCCAATGGCGTCGACGGATTCGTTGGTCTTGGCTTTCAAATTGATCATCGACGGAGCGATCCCCAGCGATTTTGCAAGCGCCTCACGCATAGCTGGAAAGTGCGGACCAAGCTTCGGTTTTTCGGTGATGACCGTTGCGTCGATGTGCACGATGCGAAATTGGTGTTCCGCGAGCAGATCGCGGATGTGCTCCAGAAATCGCAGGCTTTGCGCGTCTTTCCACTTGGGATCGGTGTCCGGGAAATGCGTGCCGATGTCGCCCAGTCCCGCGGCGCCCAAAAGCGCGTCGCACATGGCGTGGGCCAGCGCGTCGCCGTCGGAGTGGCCCACCGGCCCTTTGGGAAACGGAAGTTCGATGCCGCCGAGAATCAGCTTTCGGCCTTCGGCGAGGCGATGCAGGTCGTACCCGATCCCAGAGCGGGTCATCGGCCCGCGCGCTCCTGCCGCAAATAAAATTCAGCCAGCTCCATGTCGCCCGGGCGAGTAATCTTCAAGTTGCGCTCGGATCCGACCACGACGTGGACGTCGCGACCCATGCGTTCCACCAGGCCAGATTCGTCCGAGGCCGACACTCCGTCCTGGCGTGCTTTGGCAAAGGCTTCGAGGAGCAGCGCGGCGCGGAACACCTGAGGCGTCTGCGCAAGGACAACGCGTTCGCGAGGAATCGTGGCCGTAATGAGCGCCACGTCATTCGGAAGGCTGGCGCGCTTCACTTCTTTTACCGTGTCCATCGCCGGAATCCCAAGGATGGCCGCGTCGCAGGCATCCGCTTCCGCGATCACACGTTCGATCTGGCTGACCGTCACAAGCGGCCGAACCGCATCGTGCACCAGAATCAAGTCGGCTTCCGGCGGCACATTGAGCAGCGCGTTGGCAACGGAGTCCTGGCGCGAATCGCCGCCACGAACCACGTGAACAGGCCGGCCCAGCTTGATCGCCGAGACGCTGGCCGTCAGGGATTCAACTTCTTCGGCCCTCGTCGCGATGATGAAATCCGTGATCGCGGGGCATGCCGCAAGGCGCCGCAAAGTGAAAAGCAGTACGGGTATGCCGTCCAGCGAGAGGAACTGTTTGGGCGTGTCAGCGCCCATTCGTGTCCCAAGCCCTGCCGCGGGTAGAATGGCTGTTACATGGTTCATTATGGCCTCGGTAGCTGAGCCAAAAAGCTTACACCAATTGGCAGCACATATAAACAGGGGTATGCGAGGACAAGGTTTTCCAGAGGCGAGACTCCGTTCGGGACATCCATGGCATCACAAAAAGAGAACCAGTCGAAAGATTTCTTTGATTTGACGAGAGGGGCGGCACACGATATTCTGCGAGTTCGCTGATACGCGGTTTTACCGGCTAAAGGCTGTCCCAGGCAGTTAAACTTGGATTCTATTCACATTAAGGAGATCCACTAGCTACCATGAAAAAATACAAACTGGAATATATCTGGCTTGACGGTAGAAAGCCTGTGCCTGAATTACGCGGCAAAACTACGATCAAGTCCTTCGACCATCCACCCGCACTTGGTGATCTACCTTTGTGGGGCTTTGACGGAAGTTCCACCATGCAGGCCGAGGGGAAAAGCTCCGATTGCGTGCTGAAACCCGTGGCTTTGTATCCGGACGCAAGCCGCAAGGACGCGTATATCGTTCTCAGCGAAGTCATGCACGCGGATGGCACCCCGCACCCCTCCAATATGCGCGCGACCATCGAGAATGACCCTGATTTTTGGATTGGTTTTGAGCAGGAATACTTCCTATACAAAGATGGTCGTCCCCTGGGCTTCCCGAAAGAGGGCTATCCTGGTCCTCAGGGGCCTTATTACTGCGGCGTCGGCTACAAATACATGGGTAACGTCGCTCGTCAAATCGTGGAAGAGCATTTGGAACTGTGCCTCGCCGCGGGTATCAATCATGAAGGTATCAACGCGGAAGTTGCCAAGGGCCAATGGGAATTCCAGATCTTCGCGAAAGGTTCCACCAAAGCCGCTGATGACACCTGGACCGCTCGCTTTTTGATGATGCGCCTGTGTGAGAAATATGAAGTGGATTTCGTATTGTATTGCAAACCGATCAAGGGCGACTGGAATGGATCCGGCATGCACACTAACTTCTCGACGAAATACATGCGCGAAGTGGGCGGCAAGGCCTATTTCGAAGCCCTCATGAAGGCGTTCTACGAGAACATCACAGCGCACATCGAAGTGTACGGCCCGGACAACCATCTGCGCTTGACAGGCTTGCACGAAACACAAGCCATCGACAAGTTCAGCTACGGTCTCTCCGATCGCGGCGCTTCCATCCGCATGCCCATTAACTTCATCAAGGATGGCTACAAGGGCTACCTCGAAGATCGCCGCCCGAACGCCGAGGGCGATCCCTACCAGATCGCTTCTCGCATTTTGAAGACGATCAATAGCGTGCCGAAACCGTAATCCGTTCGTTCGCGTTCGTGACTAACACAAAACGCCCCGGCTTGCCGGGGCGTTTTGCTTTTGCGTTCACGCTTGCAAGGGACAATTGCTTGCGCTCCAGTCAAATCGAATAAAGCGGTGTATATTGTCGAATCGAATTGAGCGAAAAGAACTCGACCCCGGTTACTTTGTTACTTCTCCCCGGAATGGATGGGACCGGGAATCTCTTTGCGAACTTCGTCCCGGAATTGCCGCAAACTATGAATGTCATTACCGTGGCATATCCACCACAACGATTTCTTCCTTATCCCGAACTTGTCTCATGGCTGGGAGAGATGGTTCCAAAAGACGGCGCGTTCGCGATCGTGGCCGAATCCTATGGAACGCCATTGGCCGTGAAATTCGCTGCCACGCATCCACCCAACCTAATTGGAATCGTCTTGACCGTCGGCTTCATCTCCAATCCCGTGCGAAGGTGGGGGCCGCTACCCAAATTATTGGCGCGACCGCTGTTCTTTCGATTCCGCCCACCGGATTTTATACATGAATACTTCATATTGGGGTCTCACGCGCCCGAAAGTTTGAAACTGGCAATACGGCGCACTGTGCGTTCCGTAAACCCAGAAGTCCTCGCGAAGCGGGCGCGGGCCTGCATAGACTGCGACGCGCGACAAGAAATTCGCCAAGTGAGAGTCCCTCTGCTCTTTTTGCAGGCCACGGAAGATCGCTTGGTGGGGAAGGAGTGTCTGGACGAGATCAAGCGCCTCCATCCTGAAACCATTTCAATTTCCCTTCGCGCGCCCCATCTTTTGCTTCAGAGTGAGCCGCGAGCTGCGGCAAGAATTATCATTCAATTCCTCGATGCGCGGTGCCGGCACAACGGTTTTAATGTTGAATCCTCCTCCACCGGGTAGTAGCCGCAGCGAATCCGCAAAGATTGCCGTGATAAACTGCTCGAGCCTTGGACGCACCTACACTATCGCGGACAAATGTGGCTGAGCGCACCGTCCGCCACGTTAACCGGCGCTTGATGCCGTATCTCGTGCTTCTGTACGTCGTGGCATATCTGGACCGCGTGAATATTGGTTCTGCGGGGCTTCAGATGACGCGCGAGCTGGGCTTTTCAAACGCGGTATTCGGCCTGGGCGGCGGCATTTTCTATCTTGGCTACATGCTGCTGGAAATTCCCGGCGGCGTGCTGGCCGAGGTGTGGAGCGCGCGTAAATGGATTGCGCGAATTCTGCTGACCTGGGGTTTTCTGGCTTCCGCCACGGGATTGATTCATTCCACAAGGGAATTTTACTGGCTGCGTTTTTTTCTGGGATTGGCGGAAGCCGGATTCCTCCCCGCGATTCTTGTGTACATCAGCCACTGGTATCGTCCGGAGGATCGCGGCAAGGCAATCGCAATTTTCATGGCCTCCAATCCGGCGGCGCAAGTGATCGGCGGGCCGCTGTCCGCAATCTTTCTGAAAATTCACTGGCTCGGGTACAACGGGTGGCGCTGGCTGCTGCTTCTCGAAGGGATTCCGGCGATCATTCTAGGACTCATGACTCTGTCTTATCTCACAGAGCGTCCGGAAGAGGCGCGCTGGTTGCGCGAGGATGAGCGCGAGTGGCTCGTGGGTGAACTGGAGCGCGAGCGCCAAGCCCGCGTCTCTCACGTTCCGGCGTGGCACGCTCTTGGCAATCCGCGCGTGCTGTTGCTGAGCTTTACTCTTTTCTTTGGGCTTACGGCCACTTACGGCGTCAGCCTGTGGATGCCGAAGATTGTCGAAAAACTTTCTTCGTTTGGTGTGTCAACGGTCAGCCTGATCGCGGCCATTCCGTACCTCGTGGCGCTGCCTGTGATGTGGCTCGCGGGCTGGAGCTCCGACCGCACCGGCGAACGCCGCTGGCACGCTGCAATCCCGCGCATTGTGGCGGGCGCGGCCCTGGGGGTCTGCATCTACACTTCCGAGCATGTTTGGATCAGCGTGCTGGCGCTGTGCGTCGCGGCGGCTGGATTTTACAGCGCGCACGCCGGCTTCTGGCCGATTCCCAACATGCTGCTGGGCCGCGCCGCTGCCGCGACCAGCATTGGCCTCATCAACACCTTTGGCAGCCTGGGCGGCTTCGTCGGCCCCTACGCCATCGGATATTTGCGTGACAAAACAGGAGGCTTCGGCGCGAGCTTGCTGTTTCTTTCGGTGTGCTCAGTCGCCTCGGGATTGCTGGTTCTGTGCGTGCGCCTCACGGATAAGAAAGCTATCACGGTAGGAGTTTCGGCGAATTAGCAGCCGGTGGCAATTGCTCTCGGATGCTGAACCCACTGATGCGTTGTGCCATCATTTGCGCGGCGAGATTCAAGATTCGGTCGGCTGCGGCCTGCGGGTCGAGGCCGCGCGAGTGGATGTTGGAGATGAGATTGCGGTTGGCATCGGTCTGCGGCGCGCGCGGCTGGTATGCCATGTAGGCGGACAAGCTTTCTGCAGTGGCAAGGCCCGGGCGTTCGCCGATCAGCAGGACTGCCACTCTTGACGCCAGCAATTCGCCGATTTCGTTGAGAATGCCGACACGGCAGTGCCGGATCACGAACGGATTGCCGACGGTCCAGCCGCGCGCTCTGGCTCCTTCGGCCAGCAGTGGCAAGAGCGCGGGAACTTGCGCGGCGACTGCCGTCACTGAGAGGCCGTCGCCGATGGCGATTTGAATGTCGTTTTCGCGAGAACAACGCATTGCCAATTCTTGCCGCGACGCTTGGTTCAAGCGGCGTCCCAAATCCGGCTGCAGGAGATATTCTTGCTTGGAACGGGCCTCGCTGCAGACCTCGAACAAATTCCATTGCTTGATGAACGCTACGCCGAAGACGGCTTGCAAATCCAGCTCCGCGCGGACGGCATCGCGCGCGGCGGCGTGTGCTTCGCGCAATTCCAATTGGGTAGAGGTGCGATACGCGGCTCCTGCTCGGCCAGAAAAAATGCGCGCCGGAGTGCGTTCGCGAATTTTGCGCAAGGCGTCGGGGAAATCGGCGGCGAGGATGTTATCGGTGTCCCGCGGCATTTAGATAATTTCTCCCAGGGATGACTCGAGTCCTTGCATCAGCTCGCGCCGCGCGGGCGCGTCGAGCAGCGCGGGTTCCGCCCCGCGGAAGATGCCCTTCGTTTGCAGCCAGCTCAAGAATTCGGGAGCGGGTCGCAAATTGAAAAGTTTTCTTGCTGCCAGCGCGTCATGGTAGCTGGTGGATTGATAATTCAGCATCACATCATCCGAGCACGGGACGCCCATGAAATAATTGCAGCCCGCCGCGGTGAGCAGCACCAAAAGATTGTCGGCAGAATTTTGATCGGCTGCGGCGTGATTCGTGTAGCAGACGTCGCAGCCCATGGGGAGACCCAGCAGCTTGCCCATAAAGTGATCCTCCAGGCCGGCGCGAATGATTTGGCGCTCGTCGTAAAGATATTCCGGCCCGATGAAGCCCACCACGCTGTTCACCAGGAAAGGGTGGAACACGCGAGCGACGCCATAGGCGCGCGCCTCAAGCGTCAACTGATCGATCCCGTGATGTGCCTCCGCCGAAAGGGCGCTGCCCTGGCCGGTCTCGAAGTACATCACGTTCGCGCCCTTCCATGGAACGTCGCGCTGCGCATGATGTTCGAGGACTTGCTCTCGCCCTTCGCGCAGCATTTGCAGCGTGACACCGAAACTGCGGTTGGCCGCTTCCGTTCCGGCGATGGATTGAAAGAGAAGGTCCACCGGCGCGCCGAGCCGCATCGCTTCCAGTTGCGTGGTGATATGCGCGAGGCAGCAAGATTGCGTTGGCACACCATAGGAGTCGATCAGCTGGTCGAGCGCGTGAAGAATCGCGGCAACCGTTTGCACCGAGTCCGAAGCCGGGTTTACACCAATCACGGCGTCGCCGCATCCGAAGAGAAGCCCCTCAAACGCCGAGAGCAATATCCCGCCAATATCGTCCACGGGATGATTGGGCTGCGTGCGGATCCCCAGCACGCCGCGCTCGCCCATGGTGTTCCTGCATTGCGTCACGTTCCTGATTTTGGCGGCGGCCAGAATCAGGTCTTTGTTGCTCATGATTTTGGCGAGGGCCGCCGCAATTTCGGGAACGATCGCCCACTGCAACTGTTTCAATTGCACTTCGCTCGTCGTGTCGTCGAGAATAAATTCGCGGAATTCGCCCACGGTCATGCTCTGAATTGTTTCAAATCGCTCCGCGTCATAGGATTCCAGCAGCAAGCGGCTTACTTTGTCGGAGGAAGGATCGATCAGCGGCTGGCGGACGATCTCCCCTAGGGAAAGATCGGCGAGCTTGCGTTTGGCGGCTACGCGTTCGCGCTCCGAGCGCGCGGCAAGCCCCGCCAATTGATCGCCGGATTTCTCCTCGTTGGCTTTCGCCATTAAGTCGCGCAGGTCGCGAAAGGCAAATTGCTCAGGCATGAATTTTCCACGGGCGAATCGAACGCCATTTAGAAAATAGCATCAATCGCAAGCGCAAGAAAGGCTGAGGGTTTTACGCAGACATCTTTGTTCCCAAATGGATTTCCACGAAGCACGGGTCACAAATCACGAATCACGTGAATTTTGGTGCCCGAAAGAGGACTCGAACCTCCACTCCCTTGCGAGAACTAGCTCCTGAAAACAGCGGCGGGTAGGTTTTGTAAGGCGCTGTCTTGCAATCTGTAGTTAAGTCAGCGCCTTAACTTTTTGCTGGGTTGCACTGTGTGTGGGCCAAGCGCAACAACAGGCATTGAATTTTCCTACATAAGGGCACGGTCAGGGCAGGCCGGTTGAGTTCATACCGGCCAAATCATTTCAAGGTGCAACGCTGGCTCCATACGCCCCAAGATAATCGGTAATTGCTTTGCGAAGCTCTTTAGCCCGATTTGCCTTAGGTATTCGGAAAACTAGGAAACCGTTTCTGGCCAAGAAATGATTAGTTGCTCCCGCAACGGATTGGTTCCCGCCGAAACTACTAGATAGCCCTCTCGCCATAGCTGCAACAAGTGTGTTCTTATTTGGGATAGTAATTTTCACTTCTGTCATGCGCCCTCCATCCGACGGATTGTGCTATGCACGCACTACCCGGATTATTCGGCTATGAATCCTTCTTATTCTTCATCCATTCCATCCACAGAATTGTTGCACCTAATGGAAGAGCGATAAGCATGATTAGCGGGAGCGGAGCTGTGCCGGGGTCGGGGTATCCGTGAATCAGGATGTAGACAATATAAAGTCCCGCGAATAGCGAAAAGAAGGCTACAAAGAGTTTCAGAGCGCGCAATATGCGCGGCGAATACCGAGCCACTGCCGTGCTGGGTTGCGTGACAGTTTGATTTGCGGCGGTGTTGTTGCGGCGCTGACGCCATTCACGGGTTAACTTTCTCGTCCATAAAAGCGACAATCCAATTCCGGCAAGAAGGGAAAGTGAACCAACTACTCGGCCAATTCCCTCCGCAACGTTTGATTTTGAATCTCCTTCTGGTTCCGAGATCCTTTGGGATATCAGCCTCGCACTTGATGCGGCCATCGAGCAAAACAACAGGACAAGGAACCATGCGAGAATTGTCCGCCCAAGCAGCCACGGTTTCACTTTCACGGTAGGTTCGGGCGGGGACCTGTGTGTGCCTTTCAATCCCTGTATGAACCACTTCACGAAATAGAAAAGAAACACTCCAAAAACGGTATAACTGATGATGGTAAGGGCAGGCAAGGGCTTCTCCTACAAGATGGCCAGATTTTACTGCGGCCACGGTGTGGATTCTATCACGGGCGTCCTTAAAGAAATGCAAGCCGCAGTGACGGCATTTGATGAACTACTGGCTGGTGCGACGGAGCCCGTTACGGGACATGCTGAAAAAGCCAAGAAAACCAAAAGCTGGAAATAATTGAAAAATTGGTGCCCGAAAGAGGACTCGAACCTCCACTCCCTTGCGAGAACTAGCTCCTGAAGCTAGCGCGTCTGCCAATTCCGCCATTCGGGCACATCGGTGTGCAATGCGAGGCAAATTGATTGTGCCCGCTCGCGGTAGCGTTTGTCAACGCGACCTCCGGCGTGGCACTGCCAGGTTTTGCGTTGTGTGGGTAAGGGAATCCGAGAATAGCGAACTTTGGAAAACTGGCGTTGAATGGCGGCGGCCGCTGGGTGGTTTCCATGGAATATATTTTCCGCCAATGGCCAGTCACCAATAGATAACACGCGCGGTTCATTTTTCGGATCGGTGCTATAATTTGCCCAAGTTTATGCCGTTGCAGGACGGCACAAATGGTCGCTGAATTTCCACCCAGTGCCGTTCTCTCAGGGAGGAAACCTTGGTAGCAACTCGATCGCTTGTACTTCAAATGCTTATGATCTCCTGGGGTGTCATCACGGTGGCCCTGGTAGCGTTAGTCGTGTACCGGGGAACGCTGTCATCCAAAGAGGACGACCAGATCTTCATTGACGCCGCTGAGCAGCACCATTACAAAGACCAACTGGCCATCATCGCTCGAATGTCGCGCCTGACCAAGCCGATCATTGCTCTCTCCATTCTGTCCGGAGTGCTATTGCTGGCCAGCGCGGGAGTCTGGATCTATTCGGGCCTCATGAGCTTCTAGTGTTTGTCGGCGGGCTGAGCCGAGCCGTTCGACGTTGAGGGCTCGGGGATGGAAGAGTCCACGACGGAAGAGTGGTTTAGGGTAATCACCCAGCGGTCCGCCTGCTTTGCCAGGAACAGTGTTGTGTGGCCGCGGAATTGGACCACATTTCCGTTCGTTTGCGCTGCATACACGAATTGAAAAGTGGCCCACGCGGAATTCCCATTCACTTTGATCAGGGTATTTGTGCGGTCCAAGCGCATGCTGGTGACCTGAGATCTCTGCGCCTGATAAGCCTTCAGGAAATTGTCCCAGCCGATGACGGGCGGTTCCCACGCGCCGCTTACCACCACCACGTCCTCGGCGTAATATTTATGCATGGATTCCGTATCGCCAATTTGCCAATAGCCCAGGGCTTCGCCGATTGTGCGATCGATGATCTGTGAGTCCGGTCCGCGCATCGCGGATCTTATTTCCTCCGTGGGATCGCTGGGTTGTGCGTTCTTGTTCTTGTCTTTTTTTTGAGCGCCCGCCGGAACGGCGACGGCCAGCAAAGCGATCGCCAGAATCATCCAGATCCGGAAGCCTCTATCGTAATTCACCGCGATTTGTTTCATGTCTGCTCCTCGCCGCTGAAGATAGCACGAGTCCATTTGCCACAGTCGGGAATCGGGCCGCGATGTGCCGTGGTGGTGCACGCATTCCAGAAGCGGAGATTCATCACTTGAAGCGCGTCTTTCGTACTACATCGAGGCCGAAAGTTCCGTTCTCATCGCGCAGGGCAACCACGGAAAATTCACGGTTAATCGTGTATTCCATTTGAATCACCTGATACTGCGTCGTGGTGACGTCCGTGATGTAGGTTATCACGAGCCCTCGGGTGACTTGTTGCTCGATAGTGACGCTGGCAATCGAGTTTTGCTGCGTATTGAGCGTGGCGACCGACGGCCCGAGGCTGAAGTGACTGATCCCGAAAAGATGCTGAATGCGTCCCCCCAACTGGCTGGAAATCGCCTCGGAGAGCAGCGCCGAGGCGCCAGCTCCCGCATTTTGCCCGGTGGCGCTTCGCGCAGCGCTTTCTTCGCCGGTTTGGCCCAGCGCGAGCAACTCGATGATATCGCTTGAGGGCAGCGGCGGATCGGAACGGTAGGCCAGCGTGAGCCGGCTGGCGGCACCGGTGAAATCAAGAGTGACTTCGTACTGGCGGATGGTGGTTGTGGCCTCGACGTTCAACACAGGATCCAGGCGGAACGGATTGGCGAAATTGATGTCCCCGCGCGCGATATTGTACTGGTTGCCGCGAAAACTCATTGCCCCGCTCAGTAAATGAATGTGGCCGAGCAGAATGGGATGCTCCCACGTTCCTCGCAGGCGCAGATTGGCATCCGTTTGCAGGCGCGCGCCGGCCCATTCCATTCGTGAATCGGGACTGGATTCCGCCTGGACGTCGAATTGCAGATTTTGCAGAAACGGGGAAGTCGTGCTCGGCCCGCTGGCAGGCTCCTTGGCTGAAACCATAAAGGTTCCCAGGTCGAATCCTTCCTCCATTAGCAGGCGGTCCACAACGATGCGTCCAGAAAGCGTTGCCGTTTGCGCGTTTCCGGTGAGGCGCAAGGTTCCGCCGACCAGCCAACTCATCCCTAGTGGATAGCGAATTCGAACTTGATCGGAGTGTACGTTGAGGACGTAGTTTAGCGGCCCTCCGCCGTAAGCTACCGTGCCGCCGATGGCAAGACGCCCGCCGCCGCTTTGCGCGACGACGTTATCGAACACCATTCGATTCACATCAAAATTAAAATCTCCTGCGACATTGCTCAGTCCGGCCGGAAAATCGCCATAACGAAGGGAAGCGCCCTCGAGATGGACCTTGCCGTTCAAACGCGGTGTGGCCACCGTCCCGCCGACTGCGGCATTGATTTGCGCGCGGCCCGTGGCTTCCAGTTGCGGATAGAAACCCGAGAGCAGTTGGAGGCTGACCGCCCCGTCCAGGCGCAAATTGAGAGCTTGATCTCCCGCGAAACGCGCCGACCCGGCCAAATGAAAGTCCGTGTCAGTCCCGCGCAGATTGGCCTGCTCGATGCGAACTTCATCTCGACGGTAGGTCAGACGCACCGGGCCGACATTTTCCAGCTTCAGATTCTTAAAATCTATGGTAAGGCGGGAGAGATTTGTTTCCACGGCAATTGTTTCAGGGCGTGCTCCAAAGCCTGCTACGTCAAATTGTCCGTCCACCAAACTATGCCCGTCCAACCGCGAAAGATGCAGGGCAGACACGAGAAACGGATTGAAATCGATTTGTTGGGCCGTGACTTGCGCCGTCACCGGATAATCGCCTCCGAGGCCCACGTCCATCTTTCCGGCAAGCCGCCCGGAGGTCATCGCTGAGTCAATCGTTGCGTGCAGATTGCGCCCATCCGAATCGGCTTTCCCGTCGAAGCTTCCCACCACGTCATTGCCCAGTTTCAAGTCCACCAGGCGCAGTGTGGCGTGCATTTCTGGGGCGCGCAGCGGTCCTTCGCCGTGGGCTTGCAAATTGAGGCGGCCTCCCACGGGGAGGCGCGCCATTTGAATTTTTTCAATGGACTCCAGCGGAATGGCCGCACCCGTGAAGTCAAAAGAAACCCGGCCCGTGTCCGTGCGATAGTCCAGGTTGCCGGTAACGATCCCCGTAGGGGCGCCCGGCGCGCGCGCTGCAAGGCGAACCTCCGCGTTTGCAATCCGCACTTCGCCGGTGCGCATGGACAATTGTCCGCGCGCCCTCTCGAATCGCCAAGTTCCCGCTGTTGCGTCCGACAAATCGAAGAGGCCTGAGAACTCAGGTTGCGCGCGGGTCCCTTTCAAGTGAAATTGCCCGGTCAGCATCCCACGCGCCGCGTAGGATGTTCCCAGCATTTTTTGCAAATCGTCCGTGTCGGCACCCACCAGGTTGACGTCAAACGTCCACGCGCTTTCGGGATTAAAACCCCAGTTGTCGAGATCGAGTTGTAGTTCCAGATCGGCGGAAGATCGTCCCCGGCGCGTGCGGGTTCGCGCAAGATGCAATTCGTCGGGCGAATACGTGAGGTCACCCTCCAGTTCATCCCAATACAAGGACTCATAGTTTGCTTCAGTTCCCTTGAAGCGTCCCGCGAAGGTGGGGCCGTCGAGAGGGCCTGTCAGCCGCCCATCCCAATGAAAATGTCCGCCGATCACCTGCGGTTCCGCGTCCGGCCCGCGCAGGCGATTGATAAAGTCGTCCCACAACGTCAGGTCCTCGGTATCCACGGACATGTCAACCAACGTGTTGACCATGCTCAGCGCACCGCGAAATTGGATGCGGCTGGTGGGAGTTGTAATTTCGCCCGGCGAAAGTTGGAACTGCCCGTGGTCCATGTCGTAGTGAAACTCGAAATGCGCGGCGGTGGGAATTTGCCCCGGCGCGGGAGTGGCCGGCGGAGTCCACACCGAAAGGCCGCGCGAATCGACGTGCTTGAAATCGGCGATCCATGTGGTGGTTGCGTCCGCATCCATGCGGCTGGCCCAATGCAGTGGAATGATGGGAAGGCTGGGATTGTCTTCCGTGGCCAGCGCCTGGCGCAGGTCCAGGCCGCGCACCTTCGACTCCGCGCGGAATTCCAGCTTGGGAAGATTTATGGTGAGGTGGCTGCTGACGTTTCCGCCGATTGCCATTGCTTCCAAATCGGGCAAATCCACGGTGCGATTGTCCGCGCGGTAGCTGCCATGAAGCGAAATATTTCCGGGATGAAACCACTGGTATTTCATGGTGATCTTGTCGGCCGTATAGCGCCCGCTGAAATTCATCTTGTCGCCGGAATACGATCCCTCGCCGGCCACCTCGACATGCCCGCCCGGCGCATCCCGTTTGCGAATGATCGTCCACAGATCTTCCAGGCGCAGTTGGCTCCTATAGCGGAATGTCCAGGAGGGCTGCGCAAAGGTGGCAAGGCTTGCCTGTGCGTCGATTTCGCTGCCGGCCGTCTTCCATTGCAATTGCGTCACGGAAAACGAGTTCTGCCTCAGGCTGAATCGCGCGGAAAAATTGGACGTAAACGGCAAGTTACGCAGGGCCGCGATTTCAAATTGTTGCCAGCCAACCTGTCCCAGGTAAACGGGGTGCCCGCCCTCATCGGCATAGTTCATGGAAAATTCAAAATTTCCGCCTTTGGCCTCCAGCGGAATGCGCTTGTCATTCCATAAGATTTCGCCCTTTTCGAGCTGCAGTTGGGCGATTTTCAAATCGAACAGGCCGCGCATGTCCGGCGTGCCAGTGCCTGCGGAAATCTTCGGCCCTGGAATATTCGTGGAACCATCCTTCTCGACTTGAACATGCACTGAGAAGCGCGACATATCGACATTTCCCAACGAAATCTTCCTGCCCCAGAAAGATTCGATGTGGATATCGAACTGCAATGAGTTCGCGTGAAATAGAGGGGGGCTGCCGGCGGGCTCGCGGCCATGCAGGGTCAATCCATCAAAACGCGCGGTGAGCAGCCGCCAGCCAAAATGAAAATTGCCCAGCTCGACGCGCGCGCCGGTGGCTTTCTCAAGCTGCTCCACGATTGTCCGGCGAGCCCATTGATCCGCGAGACCATTGGCAATCACGTAGGCCACGGCCAAAACCACGAGAATCGCCAGGAGGCCGAAGATGCCCAGCCCGTGTTTCAGCCCGAATTTTCGCTTCGTATCGCTCATGATTGCGTGCGTCGTTCCGTGTACCTGCTGTGCGTTACGGCTGGCCACCGGCCGTTTCAATTTCGATCTTCAACCGCGATTTGGTATCGTCCAGCCACTTCACCGTCAGGTCGCTGATGCCGCGCTGGATGAGAAGCTCGCGGATTTGCTCTTCCACCGACACTGGCGCAGGCGCGGGCTGGTTTTTTTTCGCCAGCTCCGGCAGCAATTCCTGCTTGTAATACGTGTCGATATCCGCGGCCTCCACCTGCACGGACGGACGGAATTTATAGTTGACATAGCGTTCGTCAAATATCTGCCGGCTCAGCATTTGGCGCACCTGAGTGGCGGCAATGCCCAGCTCGTTCAGGCGAGCCGCATACTTTTCCGGACTCGCAAACTGTCCCACGATGCGCGCCAGTTCGCGGTCCACCTCGGACTGCGCGGGCTGCGGGAAATGCGCCGCCGTGGCTTCCGTCTCAACAACCCACTGTTCGATCAGTTCGTCCAGCAACTTGTCGTCGCTCTCGGCATGGCCTTCGATCAATTGCTGGAATGCGCCGAGTTCGCGCACCTGGCTTTGCAAAATAATATCTTCTTCGATGCGCGCCACGATGCGGTCCACCACCCGAGCCGACTGAGGCTGCGCGGAGGCACTAATGGTTTGCGGCGCGCTGGCCGCACCCAGAAGCATGGCGTAAATGAAAATCGCGTGGCGCATTAGAACGTCCTCCCCAAGTTGACGAAAAATTGGAACGAAGGGAGCCTCGTAGGGTTTGTGAGGCAGGCCGCCGATGGCGTGCCGGGGCATGTCCCGCCGCTCTGAATCAAGTATTTCGCCGGGTTCACTTGATAGCCGACATCCAGCGCCACGGGCCCGATGGGCGTGCCGTAGCGAAACTCAAATCCCACCGTGTGCGAGAAGTAGCTCAAATTGTTCGTGCAGTTTGTCAAACATACATTCGGATTGCTCGAATTGAATGTGGGAGCCGGCGGCGAGGTACGAAACGAGATTTGCCGAATGCTGGGAAACACATTGCCGGCATCGTAAAAAACGGCGCCCCCCAGCCGATCGCCAATCAGAGGCAGATGCATCGGAAAACGCAAATCCTGGTTAAAGATCAGTTCCGTTTGTCCGCCAACCGGGAAGCCCGTGACGGGATCGCGCGGTCCCGCCTGATTGAGGCCAAATCCGCGCAAGGACGTGCCGCCTCCGGCGAAGAAGCGCTCGGGCAGAGGGATGTCGGTCGATAGGGAGTTGCCATAGACTGTTTGAATCCCGAATCGAGTGGATCGCGCAAAGACCAGCCGGCGGCCAATGGGATGGTAAGTCGAATTCTGCAAGTATACGCGGATGAAATTCGCGGACGAACCCATCGCTTTGGCCGCCAGGCTGACGTCCACATTTTCAAAATTCCCGCGGCTTGGGTCGGACGGACTGTTGCGGCGGTCTCGCAGCCAGTTCACATCGAATTCGGAGACCTCTGTATTCTGGCTGAACAGCGGAATTTCCTCGGCCGCGATTTTGAGATTACTGGCCACCACGTGCCTGTAAACGTAGCGATAAAGGATTGAGCTGGTGGAAGAAAATTTCTCCCCAAGACCCACGGACGCTTCCGCCCGCTTGGAATCGAATGTCTGCACATTCCGGGCTGTTTCGTAGAAAGTGGAAAGCTGCAAGCTGAAATTGGGAGACGCGAAATAATTTGGTGCAACGTAGGTAAGCAGCGCGCGGCCTTGTATGGTGCTGGCCCGAGCCTTGAAGGAGAGCGAGTCCGCGCGTCCCGTCAGATTGGCTTTGGTAAGTTCAAGGGTGCCGCGAGGTGCGAAACTCAAAGTTGTGGCTGTGGCGCTGGTAGTGCTCCCAAGACGCTGCGCCTCGAAACCGAGGCCATACGCAATGGTGTAACGCTTGGCTTCGTCCACCATCACCACAATCGTCTTTTTCTCATCTTCGCCGGCGGGATTTTGCGGCGCAATGGAAACCCGGCTGAAGATCCCCAGGTTGTACAGCTTTCGCTGCGTCTCGACGGCCGCGCCTTCGCTTAAAGGTTCGCCCGGTTTGATTCCCACTTGGCGCGAGATCACGCCGGGGCGCGTGTGTTCGTAGCCGCTGAGCAGTACACGCGCCACAAGCACTTGGCGGCCTTCAGTGATGTGATACGTCAAGCGGACCGTCGGACCGGCTTTCGGCCCCGCTGGAGGAACCTTCTCAACGTCGGCGGTAAATCGAGCCTCCGAAAATCCCTGGTCGTAGTAGATCGCCAGAATGTTGTCACGATCCGTTGACACGTTGAAATCAGAAAAAGGCTGCCCCTTGGAAGAGCCGATCACTCCAAGGAGTTCATCCTGGCTGAGCTGCACATTGCCTTGAATGGCCAAACTTGCCACGCGGGTTTGCTGTCCTTCCTGGATAACAAATCTTACTGACAAGTCGCCATGGTGCCCTTTGTAATCGTCAGTGAGCTGGCTTTGTACTATGGCCTCTTGAAAACCGTTTGCCGCATAGAGGGTGCGAATCGAAGTGGCATCGTCTTGCAGCAACTCGCTCGAATACCTTCCCGGCGACGCGTACGCGGCGGGCTGTATTTTTACGCGGCCCCGAAGTAGATCCGCGCCGAAATACTTGTTGCCGGAAAATTCCACATTGACCAGTCGGTGGCGGTTTCCACGATTGATTACATAGGTGACCACGCTGGCGGACCGGCCCGTCTTCTTGCCCGATTCCTCCGCGGGAGCCTCCGATACGGTGAAGTTTACTTGCGTGTCAAAATATCCGGCGTCCTCAAACCAACTGCGCAAGGAGCGGCGCCCTTCCTGAAGCAGGTCCTCATCCACCGCGCCTTCCGTGTAGATGGGAACCAGCCTGCGCAAAGTACTCGATGGAACTTTTGCGCCTTGCACGGCCACGCGCACTTCCAGGCCCGCATACATTGTGAAATCCACCGGCACGCGATTGGACTGCGCATCGTACGCGCCACGATGAAGCGTGACTCGCGCGCCGAGATAATTTTTTCCCGCCAGCCACTGCCGCGCCCGCTCGGTCACGCGATTCAAGCGGTCGGAGGTTACCTCGGCGCCTTCTTTGAGCTTGAGGCGCCGCCGAAGTTCTTCGTCGGAATATTGCGTCTGGTTTTGAATGGTGATGGAACCGATCCGCGCGCGAGGGCCGGGGGTCACGCGCACCACAATGTCCATTTGGAGAGTGTCGGGATGCGGCGTTGCCACATAGTCGAGCTTGGCTTGATATTGGCCGTCATCTTCCATGGTTTGCCGAAGACGAGCCAGCGCGTCCTTCACATCGCTTTCGCGGAACGGTTCTCCGACGTTCAGACGCAGCGCGGAAAGGGCCAGCCCCTCTGCTGGCGGCTCGTGAAGTCCTTCGATCTGAACCCGGTTGATGTAGAAATTTTGACGAACCACGAAATCCAGGCGAACTCCTCCGGGGACATCGGCCAATTCGGCTCGCAGATTCGCATAGCGCCCCGACCGGAATAGCTCCCGCAGGCTGGCGCTTTCCGCTTCCATGGAAAAGGGTTGGCCAGGCTGAAGCGTCAGCTTGGGAGGATTTTCTTGCAGCACGGCGCCGGATTCGGCGACCACGCGCACCACCACTACGCGCGGAGGCTCACCGGAAAAACCGTTCTGCGCGGCGAGGGGGCTCGCGCAGAGTATCCAGAACGCCGCCAGCCATGCGGCGCACCGTACAAAGGGACGTTGAACGATCGGCATCACTCTTCACAACATAGCTAGGTTAGCATAGCTGGGACGGCATTCCCGGCGCGAATTCCGCCCGGCGCACGGAAAACGCCACTCGATTTCCATGCGCCGCTCCAGTGCTATCATGGAAAGTAGGACAGGCTTCAGCCTGTCTGGTTTTGATTTTTTCTGCGCTACCGGAAATCAAAAGAAGACAGGCTGAAGCCTGTCCCACCTAAACGATCGGGGAATCGGGTCGGCTGCATGGACGCAAAACTATACGAACGGTATTCCAGGCAAATTCTCTTTGGCGAAATCGGCGAGGCGGGCCAGGAGCGCCTTCTGCAATCCTCGGCCGTGATGGTGGGCTGCGGTGCTTTGGGCAGCGCTCTGGCCAATCTGCTGGTGCGCGCGGGCCTTGGCAAGCTGCGTATCGTGGACCGCGATTTCGTGGAGCCTTCCAACTTGCAGCGACAGACTTTGTTCGAGGAGTCCGATGCGCTGGAGGCTCTGCCCAAGGCCGTGGCCGCGGAGCGCCGCCTGCGCGCCATCAATTCGGGAGTCACAGTCGAGGGCATTGTCGCCGATCTGAGCCCGAAAAATGCCGAGGAATTGTTGGGCGGTTTCCCGCTCATTCTCGATGGGACGGACAACTTTGAGACGCGCTTTCTTCTGAACGATGTAGCCATTCATTTGAATGTTCCGTGGATTTACGCCGCCGTGGTCGCCAGCTATGGCGTAACGCTTACCGTGCGCCCCGGCCAAACGGCCTGCCTTGCCTGCGCGCTGGAATCTGAAAGCGGGAACGGTTCGCAAACGGCTGGCACGGAAGATACCTGCGACACCATCGGTGTGCTGGGAGCCGCTGCCGGCGTGATTGCTTCGATCGAAGCCGCCGAAGCCATCAAGCTGCTCACCGGAAAATCCGAAGCGGCGGGAGGGCGGCTCACTTCCTTCGACGTTTGGTCCGGAAAATTTCAGTCGGTGCGCGTGGCGCGCAATCCGGATTGCCGTGCCTGCGCGCGCCGCGACTTCCGCTACCTCGAAGGCGAAGCGCAACCGCACTTGACCATGTGCGGGCGCGACTCCGTGCAGATTCACGAACGCCGCCGGCAACTCGATCTCTCCGCGCTGGGAAAACGCATCGCGCCCACCGTCGCGGAGGTGCGCGAGAACGGTTTTCTTTTGCGCTTCCGCGTCCCGCCCTACGAAATGACCGTCTTTGCCGACGGCCGCGCCATCGTCAAAGGCACGCGCGACACCAGCGTTGCGCGCTCTCTCTACGCCCGCTACATCGGGGTTTAGTAGCACAGCCACTCTTGGCTGTGCTACTTTTTCCGCAGCTTGTGAAGCCTGTCCTACTGGTCGCGCATTAAATCTCGCAAACATCATTCTTGGAATGCAGGCGCGTGAGCCCGCGGCCCATGGCGTTTAGCTTCTCCTCGCCGAGCGCCTTTTCGATGCGCGGAAACACTTCGTTTTCTTCCAGCCGCACATGATCGTGCAGAAGTTTTCCCAGGCTCGCAATTTCTTCCGCTTCAATTGGAATCTTGTCCGCAAGGCGCTGCTCGAAATCCAGCACGGCCGCGCGAATTTCGGCATGATCGGCGAGCAGTCGCATAACGTCAGCGTCGCGGTCCAGCCGCGTATGCCGCGCATACGCGGGCAGCAACACTTCCTCCTCTTCGCGAAAATGCACGTGCCCCGTCTTGTGCCAGAAGCGCACAAATTTCTCCGCCTGATGCTTCACGGCCGCCGCGCGCTTTTCCCCGGGCGCTTCCGCCGCGCGCCGCATCCCGAGCGCCTGAATCAGCGCGAAATGGTGATGCTGGCTAAGCGGGTGCAAACTGGCGTGGCGTTTCATTGTTCGGCCGTTTTTTTCGTAAAACCGATGGAATAGACTTCCACGGTTCCTCCTCGGCTTTTTGAAAGAGGGACAATTGATCGCGGTTGGGGTCCAGCTCGGCGGCGACTTCCTCTTCGCTTTGAATGCGGCCGTCGCCGCGAATGTGCGCCACTTGAAATCCGCGGTCGAGCAGCACGCGGCCCACCAGCAATCGACGGTGGCATCCCGCCGGGTTTTCCTCGGCGCAAAGCATGGCCACGTTGTATTCGCGGATTCCGCGCTCCAGCCGCGTCAGCCCTTCCTGAAAGAGGCTGCTGGCCGCGACGCGGTCATACAGCACGTGCCCTTCCTCATCGTAAAACTCATCTCCCTCGGGACGCCCGCCGAGTTCCCGTCCAAGATAGAGATATCGAATGCCCGCGTTTTGCAGGATAGGCTTCAGCAGGTCCTGATCGAACTGCGTGGCGTATTTGGAGTACGGCTGTGAACGCTCGTCCACGACTACCTGGATGCCATGCGCCTTGAGCAAGCTTACAAAGTGCTCCACGGTGTGGTTGGAATGCCCAATGGTGAGGACGCGAGGGCTGGCGCTGGCGTTGTTTTCCATTTGCGGCGGCATGGCTCGTGCGAGCCAGTTTATCACAGCGATGATGTTCCCAAGTTGTCAGTGGAAAGAGAGGGCCTACCCGCTGGTGCGGCCGATGGGTTGGCGGAGAGCGGCGCGGTCCAGGTTTTCGCGCAAGTTCATTAAAGTAAGGAAGGTATTCAGGATGCGCGCCTTCATTTCGTCGGCCAGGTGCAGGCCGCTGGTCGAGGCGCGGGCAAGTATTTCGCCGTTCTCGGCAATGAATTGGATAATCTCCACCTGTCGCGCGTGCGGAGTCTTACCGTAGACGGTTTCGCGGCGCATCTGCGCGCATTCGCTTTCGATTTTCAGCGTGAAATGAAGCACGCACAGGCGCACGCCCTCAAGCGCCACTGGCACCTGTCCCTTGCAACCCTTTTCGCTGCACGCAACTACCGTAGCCATGGCTGGAGACGTACCCCGAGGCCTCAATTGTAAACGCCACGCAAGCTAAAAATCCACTTACTCCATGGATCATGCGCCGAATCAGGTAGCTGTCCTTCCGGCCACTCGCCCGGGCGTTTCTGGAGCGTGCAGACTGTGCGGATGGGGTTGCCGGGTTACAATAGCCGGTGGATCGCAGCCACTTGCAGCCGAACCGCGCACCCGGGCTTGCAGGCCAGCAGGCCTGCTTTAACTCGTCACTTTAGGTCAGGAGACTCAGGCTCATCATGGAAAATACAATCGAAAGCGCCAACGATATCCGCTGGGACCTCGGCATTCTGTATACGGATATTGCCGACCCGCGGCTGGATTCCGACCTGCGCGACCTCACGGACATGGCCAGGAAATTTTCCCTCTCGTACAAAGGCAAGCTTGCGGGGCTGCTGGGCGCGGCGATCAGGGATTATTCGGAAATTGAAATGCTTGGCGGCAAAATCAACGCATATCTTTTTTTGCGCGAGAGCACGGACCTGACCAACGCGGTGATCAAGGCCAAACACGCCGCTTTTCAGCGCGAATTGAGCGCGGTCCAGGGAGAGCACCTGACCTTTTTTGAATTGGAACTCGTCCAGCTCGGCGATGACACGCTCAAGAAATTTTACGAAAGCGATCCCCTCGTTTCCAAGCATCGCCCCTGGATCGAGCACATCCGCACGTTCAAGCGCCATTTCTTGAGCGAGCCGGTCGAATCCGCTCTGGTGAAGCGCTCGCCGTTCAACTCCAGTTCCTGGAGTGATTTCTTTGACGAAGTGGAAGCCGATCTCAGTTTTGAATTTCGCGGCGGCACAAAAAATCTTACCGAGATGATGCACCTGATCGCCGAATCGAAAGATTCGAGCGAACGCGCCGATGCCATGCAATGCGTGAACGGCGGGTTGGCCGGGCCATTCGCGAAATACGCCGCACAGACGCTTTACATGGTCGCTGGATTGAAAGCGGTGGAGGACAAAGAGCGCGGCTACGCGCATCCCATGGACCTGCGCAACAAAGCCAATCGAATTCCGGACTCGGTGGTCAACGTTCTCCATAATGCAGTGACAACGCTGGGTGGCTCTTTGTCTCGGCGTTACTACAAGCTGAAGGCGCGCCATCTGGGACTAACTACTCTGCGCTGGAGCGACCGCAACGCGCCCATGCCTTTTGCCGACACCACCAGAATCCCATTCGACGAGGCCGCGGGAATCGTAAAAAGTTCCTATGAAAGCTTCAGTCCAACGCTGACGGCGCTGGTAAAGACTTTCTTTGACCAACGCCGCATCGATGTGCCCGTGGTGAAGGAAAAGCGCAGCGGCGCCTTCAATTCCTCCCACGTTCTGCCGGGCGGAAAGGCCGTGTCCTTCACGCTAATGAATTATCTAGGCTCCAACCGGGACGTGATGACGCTGGCGCATGAACTTGGACACGGCGTGCACGGCATCCTGGCCGGAGAAGCGCAAGGCCCGCTGATGTTCCACGCCCCCATCGCCTATTGCGAAACGGCGTCCGTGTTTGGCGAAATGACCACCTTCACTTTTCTGAAGGACCGACTGGTTCGCTCCGGTGACAAGAGCTCTCTGCTTGCGTTGATCATGTCCAAACTCGACAGCACCATCAACACCGTCGTCCGCCAGATCGGTTTTTCCAACTTCGAGCGCCGTCTGCACGGCATGGACGAGTCCTACACAACCTGGACGGAGCCGAAAAAACGATCGGTTGAGGAGTTGGACGCGATCTGGCTGAAGACGGCGCAGGAGCTCTACGGCCAGCCAGGCGATATCTTCACCTACGAAAACTCCGAGCACCTGTGGGCCTACATCCCGCACTTTCACAGCCCGTTTTACGTTTACGGATACGCTTTCGGCGAACTCCTGACGCAAAGCCTCTACGCGCAGCGCCAGCGCCTGGGAGCAAAATTCGAGCCGCTGTACTTGGACTTGCTGCGTTCCGGCTCCACCAAGGACGTTGTGGAGCTGCTCGCGCCATTTGGCCTGGACGCGCGCAACGAGGCCTTCTGGAACGATGGCATCACCGTCAGCCTGGGTGCCTTGATCGAGGAAGCGGAGCAGTTGTCCCGCGACATGGGAGTGATCTAGGACAGAATTTCAGTGAATGGCTGCGGCTGGACCCTATTGGCCAAGTCACTTGAAGATTGTCTGCATAGGGGGTCCCACGTCTTGGCCAGCCCTTGCGGCCATTGCTTAATCTTATACAGACGCAGAGCCGTTCCGGGACGTGATGATAAAGCGGACCCACTATTTTCAGAATGGGCATTCTGAGCACATGGCTAAAAATTCATCTGATCCATGGATGTTAAATCACGCTCCGTGGAATAAAGTTTTGACAATTACGCAACCATCCTGCTTGCTGCTGAATCTGATTAGGCTAAGGTCGGAATAAGAGATTGAGGCTAGAGAACTGCTTTTGCCCGAACGGGCATTGAACGAACACCCGCCAGACAATATCTTTACAGTCGGCTTGGCAGGCACTCTGCATTGATAGGCTGCATCGATCGCTGAGACTCCGCTAATGAGAACTATGCCAGTGCGTTCGTCGTGGATCTTGTTATTTCTGCTCATCCTTTCCGCCGGGCTGTATCTCGGCACCGCCGGAAGCCCCGCCCTTGGCGATGAAGACGTGGATGCGGCCCACGCCATGGTTTCGCAGGAGATGTTGAAGCGCAACGATTTTGTCGTCCCGTACATGGACGGCATCCGGTATCTTATCCGTCCTCCGATGCATTTTTGGCTGGTGGCCGCCAGCTACAAATTGCTGGGTGAAACTGAATTTGCGACACGGTTGCCTCTCGGCCTGGCCATGGTAGGGATGGTGTTGCTGACTTTCGAGTTCGGCCGCAGGTTTTTCGGCCAGCGCGCCGGACTTTACGCGGCCCTGGCGGTGGCCACCAGTGCGGGAATATTCATCTTCACGCGAATCATGATCCCGGAAGCGATCTATGCGCTGGCGTTCGAGGGAATCTTCTACTTATTCCTGCGCTCGTGGACAGGAAGTCTCGATCCCCGCGTCGGGTATTGGGGCGCTTCGGCGTTGTGTGCGATTGCTGTTTTGACCCGCGCGCTGATCGGGCTGCTGTTCCCCGCGGCAGCAATCGTGGCCTTCATCACCATGACGCGCGACTGGCGCCGTTGGCGCGAGCTTCGCCTGTTCTCAAGCTCGGCAATTTTTCTGGCCATTGCCGCTCCCTGGCATATCCTGGCTGGATTGCGGTCACCCGGTTTTTTCTGGGCTTACTTCATTAATGAGCACATTAACCGCGCCTTGGGAACCCGGCTTCCCCATGACTATGGCGCCGTCCCGCTCTGGATCTGGTGGAGCAGCCATTTGGTTTGGCTGTTCCCCTGGAGCTTATTCTTTCCGCTCGCACTTCGAGATGCGCCCATTTCTCCGCGCGCGTGGCGCGAACTCATGGCTCCAAGTCAACAGGCGCGATTACTGCTTTTTGTTTGGGCCGGCGTCATCCTGCTGTTCTTTACGTTGGAAAGCGGATCGCGCATGGAGTATTACAGCTTCGGGGCATGGCCGGCGATTTCCTTGCTCTTGGGGCTTGGTATCGCCCAGGCGGAAGAATCGGATCAAGCCTGGTTAAAGCCGATTCATCGGGTCCTCGCGGGACTGGCCGTGTTGTTTGCCGCGATCGCCGGCTACTTTCTTTGGGCTTCCATGAATGTCCACGCGGCCAGCGATGTTTCCAGCCATCTTGTCACACACAGCCCGGAAAAATATTTGACCAGCATGGCCCACTTGTTCGACCTTACGCCGCAGTCGGTCGCCGACCTTCGAATGCCGGTCATTATTTCCTCCGCCTCCATCCTCATTGCTTTTGTGACGGCTTGGGTTCTGCGCGAGCGGAGAATTTCGTGGCTGCCGAATTTTGCCGTGGCCCTGGGGATGGTCGGATTCTTCATTGCAGCTCACCTGGCGTATAGCATCTTTAGCCCGACGCTTTCCTCCCGGTCGCTGGCATTTGAGATCACCAAGTATTTGAGCCCTCCCGAACAAATCGCGCTCTATGGAGACATTCGCGTCGCTCCCGGGATTGCGTTTTATTCCCACCGGAATGTATTGCTGTACAATGCGACCGGGAGTAATTTGCAATTTGGCTCGAGGTATCCAGATAGTCCGAAGCGGTTTTTCGACGATGAGGATTTCTGCAAGCTATGGAAGGGTCCCACGCGAGTTTTCCTCGTCGTGCCGGAAGAGCACTTAGAGGACGTCCGCGAGCGGCTTCCCGCGAATTCTGTTTGGGAGTTTGCGGAGGCTGGAGGGAAGATTGTCTACATGAATCAGCCTCTTCAAATGGGAAAGCCGCCCTTTGCGTCTTCAAGGATAGATTTGAAGCTAACAGCTCTTCACTAATGAAAGCAGCAGTGCCGCTTTCGCAGCCCGGATTCCTCCTGATAAACCTTCTTCCAGGAACCGGTCAACCATCGGAACTCTTCCCCTGCAGTTCCGATTCGCTTGGCGCTATGCTAAACTGTCGGGGCAATAAGCAGGGATTCGTCCCCCAACTTATTTCCCAAGAGGCGATTACCATGTCCGGGCATTCTAAGTGGGCAACAATCAAGCATAAGAAGGCGGCTACTGACGCCAAGCGCGGCCGCATCTTTACCAAAGTGATTCGCGAAATCACCATTGCCGCGCGTGTGGGCGGCGGCGATCCGGATTCCAATCCGCGCCTGCGCACCGCGATCCTGGCTGCCAAGAATGAAAACATGCCCAGTGACAACATTGAGCGCGCGCTGGCACGCGGCACCGGAACGCTGGAAGGCGAGCAATACGAAGAGGTAACGTTCGAGGGCTATGGCCCAGGCGGCGTGGGTATGATCATTGAAGTGGTCAGCACCAACCGTAATCGCGTTGTCAGCGAACTCCGCCACATTATGAATAAGAACGGCGGCAACTTGGCCGAAAACGGCGCCGTGGGCTGGATGTTCAGCCGCAAGGGCGACATCATCGTATCCAAGGAAAAGGCCGACGAAGACAAGATGCTTTCCATCGTTCTGGATGCAGGCGCAGAGGATATGCGCGATGAAGGCGAAGCCTGGGAAGTGCTCTCTCCTCCCGAAAGTTTTGAAGCCGTTCGCGAGGCGCTGGTCAAGGCCGGCATCACTCCGGATTCCGCCGAAGTTGGCTGGGTGCCGCAAAATTACGTGAAGCTTACCGGCACTCAAGCGGCTCAGATGCTGCGGCTGATCGAAGCGCTCGAAGAACACGACGATGTTCAGAAGGTTTCCGCCAACTTCGACATCGACGAAAAAGAAATGCAAGCCGTAATGGCCGCGCAGTAGGGTTTGAGTAGCGCGGGCTTCAGCCTGCGGGTTTTCGTTCTTGCAAGGACTAACTTCCGCAGGCTGAAGCCCGCGCTATATCCCCCCGAAAAAATTGTGGCCCGGCGCGGCGTCCCGCCGTACACTCATTGCCGTGCCTCTCACTTCCCAAACGAATGGCGATTTCTTTCGCGTGCTGGGCGTCGATCCCGCCGCTGCCGGCGCCACCGGATACGGCGTGATTGAAAGCGACGGCCGCCGCTGCCGCATGCTGCGTTTCGGCGCGCTGCGCGCCACGCGCAAAGGCCCCGACCATTTCCCCGAACGGCTTCGCGACATTCACGCCATGCTCACCGGCTTGATCGAGGAATTTCAGCCTCACGGCATGGCGGTCGAATCGGTATTCACCGCTCTCAATATCAAAACGGCGTTGAGGCTTGCCGAGGTTCGTGGCGTGGTCCTGTTGGCCGCTGCGCAACAAGGTATTCCCGTGTGCAGCTACTCGCCGCGCGAAATAAAAGCCTCCGTCGCGGGTTATGGGAACGCGGCCAAGGAACAAATGCAGTTGATGGTGCGCGCACTGCTTGGCATGAGCGAAACGCCAGAGCCCGCGGACGCCGCAGACGCGCTTGCCGTTGCGCTGTGCCACGTGCAGGCCGAGCGCTTTCGCGCCCGGCTCAAGGCTCCAACCGCGCGCCCTGCTGCAATTCCAGAACCCGCGCCCACTCTTCGCGGCGCACGCAGCCGTAGCGCGGCTTCCCGCATCTCATAACTACAATGACTCGAAATCGCATTCTTTGGCGATTCCTGTACCTTCTTGCAGGCGCGTGGATTCTTGTTCCTGCGCTTCTCGCGAATCCGCCCGGTGCGGCCATCACCTATCGCCGCGTTTTTAAGAGCAGCACCCCTGAATTTATTGAAATAAAAATCAGCGATCAGGGCGCATGCACGTTCGATATCCGGCAGTTGGACGATGATGCCGACCCCGAAGTGTTCGAAGTTGGCCCCACCGTGCGGAAAAAAATCCAGGACCTGGCCGGTGAGCTGAACAATTTTGCAATCGCCAATCTCGATATCCAAAAAAAGATTGCCAATCTTGGCCAAAAAACATTCCGCTACGAGAACGGCGCGGAAGTGCACGAAACTTCCTTCAATTACACGGTTAATCCATCGGCCGCGCAGCTGATGCAAATCTTCGAAGGGTTGGCCCGGCAGCAGCAAGACCTTGTTTTGTTGCAGCGTCAGGCTAAGTTTGACCGCCTGGGAGTGAACGACGCGCTAAGGCAATTCGAGGCGGACATGGACCACCGCCTCCTGCCCGAACCTGAACGCCTTCTGCCGATCCTCGATCAGATCGCCGCGGATTCACATTTCCTGGAAATCGCCCGCTCGCGCGCCCGAGCGCTCGCGGAGCGCATCCGAAACTCGCGCGACAACTGAAGCTCCAAGCAGGTTGCAGTGCTTATAGGTTTGAGTAGGACAGGCTTCAGCCTGTCTGGTTTTAATTCCCGCGTGCAAAAATCAGACAGGCCGAAACCTGTCCTACCAGATCTCTCAAACGAAATACTGCGGGTGAGATATGACGTTATGGAATGATGATGCCCGCATAACCCACAACTTCCTGCATGTCGCCATTCACTTCTCCTGAAGTCGCGTAGCGAATCAATTCGGCTTCGGTGGCGCCCAAATCGTGCGCGGCGACCAGCGCGGAAACCGCTGCGGCGTATCCGCACATGGAAATGTTTTCGTCGCGCACGGTGGCAAAAAGTTTGCGCGGATCGAGAGCCAGGATTTGATCGATGGCCTTGCGGTCCTTCACGCGTGTTACGGCGTCGCTTTCGTAATGATTCATGTCCGAACTGGCAATGAGCAGGACGGGTTCGCGCTCCGTGGCGATCACGCTGGCGAGGGCGTGGCCCAGCGCTTCGAGATGCTCCCATTGCGCGGGGCTAATCACGATCGGCACAAACGCGAATGAAGGAGCCAGCCGCTGCAGAAATGGAAGCTGAACTTCCAGAGAGTGCTCCGCGCTGTGCGCCACGGCATCCTCGCGCAGCAGCGGAAAAGCGCGAATGATTTTTTCCGCCAGAAGATGGTCGATGGGCGCCATTCCCAGCGGCGTCTGCCACGCACCGTCGGAAAGGATCGCCAGCGGCGCGCCGCGCGGATAGTGGCGCGGGCCGAGCAGGATTACGCGCGAGGGAATTTCAATGCGCCCGTAAACTTCCCCGGCAACGTTGCCCGAGTAAATGTATCCGGCGTGGGGAACAAGGCATGCGCGTGCGCGGATTTTCTTCTTGCCACCGCCGCTCGCAAGAAAGGAATCGACATCAGCGCGCAATCGCCGCGCATCATCGGGATAGAAACGGCCGGCGACAGCTGGGAGGCGAATCATGTCGAGCCCTTGAGGCTCATTTCGGTTTGGAGGGTTTGCCCTTAATTTTTAATGCCACGTCCTCGCCGCTGCGGTACCAAATGACAACGGTGTCACCAGACTGGTAGCCGCCCGAGTTGAAAATTGCCTGCATCTTGTCATGTATCGCCGGAGAATAGTGAAACGTATGAATCTCGCGGAAGTCACTGACGCTGCGCACTTGAAGCGACTGGTACAACATGTGCAGCACAATAAAACGTGTCTTGACGATTTGCTGCGATTGAGGAGCGGCCGACGGCAGGGCCGGCGGGCTTGCCGCCGGCATCGAACTCGCGGGCACGGTAGCGCATACGATCACGGCCGTGGCGAGCAGGAGCGCGCGTGTGTTATTCCGCCTCATCCGATGTAATTTTCAGCGACTTCAAAAAGCGCACGTCTTGCGGCGTCATTTCAAACTTGGCCGCCTCGCGATCCTCTTGCAAAATTTCCTGGTCAACCTGGATGTGCAGCGCTTCCAGGAAGCGGCGGTCGCCGGTTGTAATTTGAGTGTCTTGGCCATCGCGCCGCGCCAGGCCGATGGTGGCGTCCAGCTTCAGCACAATGTCGAATCCCGCGGATCGCACGTCGGAAATAGCTTCGGAGATGCGTCCCGATTCCGACACGGTATCGTTAATGGCATGTCCCAATTCGCGCAGTAGTTGTTTCAGATGATCGTCTAGTTGCACGGCGCCTCCCTCGGGAAACTTCCCTCTTTTTGCATTGTAGGGCGCGATGCCGCAGGATACAAGTCCTCGGACAATGTAGCGAGTGCCTAATCTGCCCATGCCTGCGGTCTCCGCTGTGGCGGAGCGCGTTTTGTACTAGAATTCAATGGTGGCAACGCAACCCATGGGTCTCTTCGCGACGGTGCGGCACACTCTCCGTGTGTTATGGCGCGCCGCGCGTGAACTGTTTCATGAAGTCACCGGCGCCGTTTTTTTCATACTTGCTCTGGCCGCGATTCAGGCCTGCTGGCGCGCCTGGCATAACGGGGCGGGCCGCTGGCTGGTGGGCATGTGCGGCGGCTACGCGCTTCTGATGATTTGTTTTGGAGTGATGTCCTTCCGCGATTCGAGGCGCGTCCGATGAATCCGCCCGCGGACCGCACTCAGGAAAAAGTTACTGCAAAGGGCGAACGCAAGGAACGCTTCACGACGCTCGGTGGCATTCCCCTCAAAACTGTTTATACGCAGGAAGACCTTGCCGATCAGAACGCCGAAGATTCCGTCGGCGTCCCCGGAGAATTTCCCTACACGCGCGGCATCTACCCAACCATGTATCGCGGCCGCCTGTGGACCATGCGCCAATACGCCGGATTCGGCACGGCCGCTCAATCCAACGAGCGCTTCCGCTATTTGCTGGCGAAAGGCCAGACAGGATTGTCCGTTGCCTTCGATTTGCCGACGCAAATTGGCCTCGACTCGGATTATGAGCGCGCCAACGGAGAAGTGGGAAAAGTCGGCGTGGCCATCGATTCGCTGGAAGACATGGAGACGCTGTTCAACGGCATTCCGCTCGATCGCGTTTCCACTTCCATGACCATCAATGCCACCGCTGCGATTCTGCTTGCGCTGTATGCCGCCGTCGCCAAGAAGCAGGGCGCGGATTTGCGCAAGCTTTCCGGGACGGTGCAAAACGACATCCTGAAAGAGTTCATCGCGCGCGGCACCTATATATATCCGCCGCGCCCATCGATGCGCATCGTGACGGACCTTTTCGCATGGTGCCGCACCGAACTGCCCGCCTGGAACACAATTTCCATTTCCGGATATCACATTCGAGAAGCAGGCTCGACGGCCGCGCAGGAAGTTGCGTTCACGCTTGCCGACGCCATTGCCTATGTCGATGCAGCCATCGCCGTGGGATTGGCCGTGGACGAATTCGCGCCGCGCCTGTCGTTCTTCTTCAACGCGCACAACGATCTGCTCGAGGAAATCGCCAAGTACCGCGCCGCGCGCAGGCTCTGGGCTCATTTGATGCGGGACCGCTTTGGCGCAAAGCTTCCCGCTTCCATGATGCTGCGTTTTCACGCGCAGACCGCCGGAAGCTCGCTCACCGCGCAGCAGCCGGAAAACAACATCGTGCGCGTGGCCATTCAAGCGCTGGCCGCCGTGCTGGGAGGCTGCCAATCGCTGCACACAAACGCCATGGATGAGGCGCTCGCTCTCCCCACGGAAGACGCAGCGCTTCTGGCGTTGCGCACGCAGCAGATCATCGCGCATGAAACGGGCGTCGCGAACACGGCGGACCCGCTGGGCGGTTCCTACGCGATTGAGAAATTGACCGATGAAATCGAAGCGCGCGCGAAGGAATACATTGCCAGGATTGACGCGCTCGGCGGCGTCCTGCGCGGCATCGAAACCGGATACGTACAGGGAGAAATTCAAAAGGCCGCTTACGAATATCAGCGCTCCATCGAGGGCGGAGATCAGATCGTCGTAGGCGTAAATCAGTTCGTGTCGGAAAAGGGCGCGCCCATTCCAACCATGCGCGTCGATCCCGATCTCGAACGCGCGCAAGTGGAGCGCGTGCGGGCATTGCGCGCCCGCCGCAATTCCGCCCGCTCGAGCGCAGCCGTCGCCGAAGTCGAGCGCCGCGCCCGCTGTGGAGAAAACTTGATGCCCGCGATCGCCACCGCCGTCGAAGCCTACGCCACAGTCGGCGAAATTTCCGACGCGCTGCGCCGCGTCTTCGGCGAGTACACCGAATCGGTGGTTCTGTAATCATAGTTTTGTAATCGCCGTTTGTGTTGTAGCTCGCCTCTTCAGAGGCGAGGGGTTTCGTTAAATTAGGAGAAGATCCCCGTCCGCCTCGGCGGACGGGCTACGACACCGTGAAAATCATCCTCGCATCATCCTCTCCTCGCCGCGCGGAAGTTTTGAGCGATGCTGGAATCGCGTTTGCCATTTGTGCGGCTCACATTGACGAAGCGGCGCTTCCGGGCGAGACCGCGCAATCCATGGTTGCTCGGCTTGCGGAAGCAAAAGCGCGTGCATCTGCCGCGCAAATGGACGCGGGCGAGTGCATCGTCCTGGGCGCCGACACTACCGTCGAACTGAATGGCGAAATCCTTGGGAAGCCGAGCGATTCCGCGCACGCGCGCGAAATGCTGGCGAAACTCAGCGGGCGCACTCACCGAGTGCTGACAGGAATTTTTCTTTTGCGCTTGCCCGACAATGCAGTGCGCGCGGCAATCGAAATTTCAGCCGTGACATTTGCACCACTCAGCGAAGGAGAAATCAACGCTTACACGGCGACAGGTGAACCAATGGGAAAAGCGGGGGCCTACGCGATCCAAGGGATCGCCGGCCGCTTCATTCCTAAAATTGAGGGCTGCTATTTCAACGTGGTGGGGCTTCCGCTGGCGAAGCTGTATGCGCTGCTGCGCGAATTAGGCTGGCGCGACACAGATTAGTCGGCAATCAATAGGTCAACCGGCAAAGGAAAAGGGCGGTCTGGTGGACCGCCCTCTCACACGAACAGTGAATCGGTCAAAGCGTTTGAGGAGCTACTTCTTTTCCTCGATCGCCGGCGTTGAAGGTGGCGCGGCGGGAGGAGACACTTGCGTCGTCTGCGCGGGACCTTGCCCGGCTCCGTGCATGCCTTCTTTAAAACTCCGGATGCCTTCGCCCAAACCGCGCATCACTTCCGGAATCTTCTTGCCGCCAAACAAAAGCACCACGATGGCCAGCACTACCAGCCAATGAAATGGGCTGAACTCTCCCATGATGTACCTGCCTTTTGAGTCGCTTTCCGTCAAATTGACGTATACAGCGCAAGACTCAATTCGCAAATTATAGCACGTTCAACGCCCGGTTGCCGCTAGTCTGAATTCATTTCAATTTCGAGCGGCCAAATACTCGCGGAATTTTCCGGAGCGAAAGGGCGCAGCTCAATTGCGCGGGAGGGCTGAGCCGATCTCTTCGAGTATGGCGCGTGCGGCAGCTTCCGGGTCGGGAGCGCCCGTGATCGGCCTGCCAATTACCAGATAATCCGCCCCGGCACGAATCGCTTCGGCGGGTGTGGCGACGCGCGCCTGATCGTCCGTCCTGTGCTTCCGGGGGCCAGTCTTGCCGCCTCCCACTACAGGTCGAATCCCGGGAACCACAATCAGGAAAGCTTTCCCGCAGGCGCGCCGAATGGCACGGACCTCTTGCGGGGATGCCACCACGCCGTCCATGCCAGCTTTTTTCGCAAGGCGAGCCAACTGGACCACGCGCCTGGAAGCCGGACCCGTGATTCCCACGCCACGCAGAGCGGCGTTATCCATGCTGGTCAGGATCGTGATTGCCAGCAGCTTAGGCGGCGCCGATTTGGAGGCTTTTGCCTCATCCCTCACCTGCGCAGCCGCTCTCATCATCTCCAGGCCACCCAGGGCGTGGACGTCCAGCAGCTGGACTCCTGGCAGGCTGAGGGCGCTGGCCACGGCCCCTTTAACCGTATTGGGGATGTCGTGGAATTTCAGGTCCAGAAAGATGCCGGGGCCAAGCTGATTTAGTTTCTCGACTGCGGGAGGGCCTGCTGCTGTGAATAAGTGTATATTTATCTTAAAGATGCCAACGACGGAGGAAAGAGATTGCGCTAGCTCCAAAGCCGGATCAAGGGACGGGTAATCAAGCGCGAGAATGAGCTTTTGGCGGGCTCGGTCGATCAAGGACGTTTTGGCACCTCGAGCAGCTCCACTCGCAAACGGGTATTACCGCTGTTCAGGATGCCAAGCCGGCAAGCTACCAGGTAGGAAACGTCCAGATCGCGATCGTCGATAAAGGGTCCCCGGTCGTTGATCCGAACCAACTGGGATACGTGGGTCCTGGGGTTGGAAACTCGAATTAGCGAGCCGAATGGGAGGTCTGGACTTGCCCCTGTGGAAGCGTACATATCGTACTTTTCGCCGCTCGCGGTCCTGCGGCCCTGAAACCTGCCACCATACCAAGTGGTTTTTGCGGTCCAAACTCGGATGGGTTTAAGCGGTTGGCTGACGTGGGCCACCAAGGGAGCTTCCAGGCCCTGTGCCACCAGGAACATCAACGGCACCCAGCGAAGCGCGGCCCAAATCATGAAAAGTCGCCTACGCATATTGTTCCCCCCAAGTCATAGGCACACGCAAATGCTAACACGCACCGCCAGCCGTTTCAAGGAGAATCGGCCTGAAATGACCCAATTAAACTATTGATTGCATTGATGTTATTGTCTTTGCACGACATTTTCAACCGCTCCAGGATGTGCAAGCACGCTTTCGGCTGGGAAAAATTTGCCGTTCCAATTTGCACTGCTGACGCGCCGGCAATCATATATTCCAGGACGTCTTCCGCTTTTTCGATTCCGCCCAGCCCAACGACAGGAATCTTGACCGCGCGCCGCGCCTCATAGACCAGCCGCAGCGTAATGGGTTTGATCGCAGGGCCAGATAGTCCACCTGTGGGCCGACCTATCTTCGATTTGCGGGTCTGGATATCGATGCTCATGGCCTGGTAGGTGTTTGCTACGGTAAGAGTATCCGCGCCTGCACTCTCGGCCGCCTTGGCGATCGCTGCAATGTCGGTCACATTTGGCGAAAGCTTGATCCAGAGGGGGCGGCGCGCAGCTTTTCTGGCGGCGGACACGACCTCCGAGACCATCTGGGGATCACTGCCGAACTGGATGCCGCCATGAGCCGTGTTTGGGCAGGAGATGTTGAGTTCGTAGGCCGCAAGGCCTTCCGCTTCTTCAAGGATGCGTATCACGCCCACATACTCGTCTAGGGAGTAGCCGAACACGTTTGCCACGATCGCCGTACGATACTGGCGCAAGGCCGGCAGTTTTTCCGCCACGAAGGCCCGCACCCCTATATTCTGCAGCCCTACGGCGTTGAGCATTCCCGAAGGCGTTTCGCACAAGCGCGGCGCTGGAGCTCCAGCCATGGGTTCAAGAGAAAGTCCCTTTACGACAATGCCGCCAAGTTGGTTCAAATCCAGGAGGTGGGCAAATTCGACGCCGTAGCCAAAGGTGCCGCTAGCGGCCAAGATGGGATTAGAAAGGCGCAAAGCGCCGACATTCACGGAGAGGTCTACCGCCCCTGGCACAGTCACTCCGGAAATACTAGCATGCCGACCTGCCCGCGGTGTGGAAGCCTTGTGGAAAAACCGAGGAAATCCGGCATTGTTTCGCAACGGGCGCTTCGGGTCCAGCCATCTCTATGCTAGGATGTTCGCCCAATGCGAATGATTGAAAAGACGCAATTGATGACGGCAACGGAAATCGATCGCACCATCCAGCGACTGGCCCACGAAATCGTGGAAAAGAGCGGCGGCACAGCTAATTTGGCGTTAATCGGGATTCGCCGGCGCGGCGTACCCCTGGCCAAGCGAATCGCGGCTGCCATGCGCGGCATCGACAAAGTGGAAGTGCCGGTGGGAACGCTGGACATCACCCTGTATCGCGACGATCTTTCCAAGGTCGCCGCACAGCCAGTGCTGCAATCCAGCGACATTCCGTTTCCGGTAGACGACAAAGATTTGGTCGTTGTGGACGATGTGCTGTACACGGGCCGCACCATTCGCGCGGCCATGAATGGGCTATTCGATTTGGGGCGCCCTAAGCGCGTGCGCCTGTGCGTGCTGATCGATCGCGGACATCGCGAATTGCCCGTGGAAGCGTCCTTCGTGGGGCGCAACGTGCAGACCAGCGACACCGAAATCGTGGAAGTGCGATTGAATGAGATTGATCAGGACGAGCGCGTCATGCTGGTCGAGCGCGTTCCCTGACGCCGAATGCCTGTGTAGCGGGCCCGGCCTAGATTTCGAGGATTGTTGTGCCATTTCGCTTCGGCCACATGCTAGGGATTGAAGCGCTCAGCGCCGAAGAAATTCTATTTTTACTGGACCAATCGAAACCCTTCCAGGAAATTCAGCGGCATCCACTTAAAAAACTGGCGACCCTGCGCGGGAAAACCGTGGCGCTGGCGTTTTTCGAGCCGTCGACACGCACGCGCATCAGTTTTGCCACGGCCGCCTCGCGCCTCGGCGCGGACCAGATGAATTTGCAGGCGGAATCCTCCAGCCTGAAAAAAGGGGAATCGCTGCTCGATACGGTTCGCACGCTGGACGCCATGAAGCCGGATTGTATCGTGATGCGACATAGTTCCTCTGGTGCGCCGGATTTCGTGTCACGGAATCTGGATCTGCCGGTGATCAACGCCGGAGACGGCACGCACGAGCATCCCACGCAGGCGCTGCTGGACGCGCTGACCATTCGCGACCGGCGCGGTACGCTCGAAGGGCTGAACGTCACCATCCTCGGAGACATCCTGCACAGCCGCGTGGCGCGCTCCAACATTCATCTGCTCTCGAAATTCGGCTGCCGCATCACGCTCTGCGGTCCCCCAATGTGGCTGCCGCGCGAAATCGAGTCCCTCGTTCCCTCGGGCGCATCGGTCCGGCGCGTGACGCGCATCGAGGAAGCACTGGAAGGCGCGGACGTGGTCATGACGCTGCGCGTGCAGGCGGAGCGGCTGCACGAACCCGCGCTGGCCATCGATGAATACATCCTGCAATACCAACTGACGCCGAAACGCTTGGGCCTGGCAAAGCCGGATGCGCTTGTGATGCATCCTGGGCCAATGGTTCGAGGGCTGGAAATCGATCCCGCAGTTGCCGACGGGCCTCAATCCTGCGTGCTGGAGCAAGTCACCAACGGGCTCGCCGTGCGCATGGCCATTTTATTTCTGATGATTGGCGCGGACTCATCTTCGGAAAGGGATTCCTCTCATGCTGCTGATTAGCAATGGACGCGTTCTCGATCCCGCGAGTGGAAACGATGCGCCGCGCGACATTCTGCTCGATGGAGATTGCATCGTGGCTGTCGCGCCGCACGGTCAACTTGCGTCGCGCGCCCAGGGCGCGGAAGTCTTCGATGCCAAAAACTTGATCGTCGCGCCGGGTTTTATCGATTTGCACTGCCATCTGCGCGAACCAGGCGGGGAATCCTCGGAGACGATTGAAACCGGCACGCGGGCCGCGGCGCGCGGCGGCTTCACAGCCGTGTGCCCCATGCCGAATACGCGCCCAGTGAACGACAATGCATCGGTGACGCGCTCCATCATGGAACGCGCCGCAGCCGTGTCGCCCGTGCGCGTGTGGCCCATTGGCGCGGCGTCCATCGGCAGCAAGGGCGAGGCGCTTGCGGAAATCGCGGCCATGAAGCAGGCCGGAATCGTGGCGGTTTCCGACGACGGGCGGCCCATCGCTACGGCAAAACTTTTGCGTCAGGTGATGGAATATTGCTGCTCTCTCAATTTGCCAGTGATCGACCACTGCGAGGATAGTTCGCTATTTGCCGGCGCCGTGATGCGCGAGGGAAAACAATCCGTTCGGCTGGGCCTGCGCGGAATGCCCGCAGCCACGGAAGCGCTGGCTGTTGCGCGCGACGTGCAAATGGGCGAACTCACCAATTCGCGTCTGCACATCGCGCATCTTTCGGCGCGCTCTTCCCTGGAGCTGGTGCGCGGCGCAAAGGCCAAAGGACTGACCGTCACTTGCGAAGTGACGCCGCACCATTTCACGCTCACGGACGAAGACGTGCAGTACGACACGCGCTTCAAGATGAATCCACCGCTGGCTTCGCGCGAGGATCGCGATGCGCTCATCGCCGGGCTTGCCGACGGCAGCGTTGACGCCATCGCCACGGATCACGCGCCGCACGAAGCAGCGCTGAAAGATGTGGAATTTGACCGCGCGCCATTCGGCATAACCGGTTTCGAGACGGCCATCGGCCTGGCGCTGGAGCTGGTGCACGCGGGAAAACTTTCGCTGATGCGCATGGTGGAATTGTTCACCACGGGGCCGGCGCGTGTTCTTGGAATGCAGCGCCGCATTGCGGAAAACCAGCCGGGCGACCTGACAATTTTTTCCAGCGATTACAAATGGACATTCCGCGCGGCGGAATCCTCCAGCAAATCAAAAAATTCGCCGTTCGATGGCCGCGAATTCCGCGGCGCTTCCACGGCCACAATCGTTGCCGGCCGCATCGTCTACCAACGCTAGCCCGAAAGGCGGAACCACGGATTCACACGGATCAACACGGATAAAACCAACGAATGCTGAATCAATTATTTTGGCATGAAAGTGAATCGGGAACCCGTGGCGCGGGCTTCAGCCTGCGGGTTTTGGTGCTTGCGAGGACTAAACCCCGCAGGCTGAAGCCCGCGCCACAAAAATCCGCGCCTTTATGTTTGCATTCTAGCTTGGAAGTTAGAAAGAAGAACTGAAACAGCAGGACCGCGCCCGCCGATTTTATCTTTCTTCGCTTTTATCCGTGTCGATTCGTGTGAATCCGTGGTTCCGCTTGCTTTAGTGGGCGCCGGGTTCGGCGGCGGGGTGCATGCCGTGTTGCGGGACTTCGTGGACGCCGCGAGCGGGCGGTTCTGTGTGGATGCGGTAAAAATGATCGAGCGGGCCGGGGCCCTTGCCGATGGAGAATCCTCTTTCGATGGCTTTGGTCACGTATGCCTTGGCGAGCAACACAGCTTCCCGCAACGGGCGCCCGCACGCCAGCTGCGCCGCGATAGACGACGCGAATGTGCATCCGGATCCGTGCGTGTTTTCGCTCTTGAGATGATCGCCGCCGAAATGAAGCATTTCCGATCCGTCAAAGAGAATGTCGATGGCCTTTTCCATATGGCCGCCCTTGACGACCACGGCGCGCGCACCGCGCTCGACAATCTTGCGCGCGGCAGCTTCCATCGCGGCCTGATCCTTGATTGAAATGCCCGAAAGAATTTCAGCTTCGGCGATATTTGGAGTTATCACCGTCGCGCGCTTCATCAATTCCTCGCTCATATATTTGATCCCGCCCGCATCGATCAGATCGGCATCGCCGGAAGTGGATTTCATCACCGGATCGAGAACCACATTGGCGACCCCGGCGCGATCTAAAAATTCAGCGACCACCACGGCGTTGCCGCGATGGCCCAGCATTCCAATTTTAATGGCGGAAATTTTAATGTCTTCGAGCAGCGCATCCAGCTGCGCGCGCAGTTCCGCGGCGGGAGTGTCGTGCACGGACTTAACGCCTTGCGTGGACTGCACGGTGAGCGCCGTGATGGCAGCGACGCCGTAGCAATTGTGAGCGGCGAAGGTCTTGAGGTCCGCCGCGATGCCAGCGCCCGCGGATGGATCGAAACCCGCGATCGTCAGCACGATCGGGGGAGCCAGATTCACGTGATTGGACAAATCTTCGAGTCCCTCCGCGAAAAAAAAATCGCCCACAGACAAGTGGACCGGCCGCGGAAAAAAAACGTCGCGCGAGCCGGCAACTCGAAATGTACGCGCGTGGCCGCCCACGCGCAATAGAAATTTTCAGGAATGCGTTACTAGAGAAGAACAATTTAAGGAGACGCGAAACAAATAGTCAAAATCGCTCTACGGAAATAATCCGCGCACCAGGGTTGCTTCGGCCACGCGACCAACCGCGAGAATGTATGCGGCGGCGCGCGGAGGAACGTGGAACTTGCGCATGGTTTCGTGCACATCGTTAAAGGCGCGGCGCATCACGAATTCCAGCTTGGAATTCACTTCCTGCACTTGCCAGAAAAATCCCTGCAAATCCTGCGCCCACTCGAAGTAGCTGACCGTGACGCCACCGGCGTTTGCAAGAATATCCGGAATGACAAACACACCCTTGCGAGAAAGAATTTCGTCGGCGTGCGGCGTGGTGGGGCCGTTGCCTGCCTCGGCCACGATTTTCGCCTTGATCTGGTCGGCGTTGTGCAATGTGATGACATTTTCGAGCGCCGCGGGAACCAGAATGTCGCACTTCAGCGCCAGCAGTTCGTCGTTGGAGATACGCGAGGCGCCCGGCATGCCGACTACCGTGCCGGAGCGCTCCTTGTAGCGCAACGCGCGCAGCGGATCGATGCCGCGCGGATTGTGCACGCCGCCGCGCGAATCGCTGATGGCCACAATCTTTGCTTTCTTTTCCGCGAAGAGCCGCGCCACGGCCGAGCCCACATTGCCAAAGCCTTGAATGGCAACCGACGCGCCGCGCAACGAAATTTTCTTCACCTTGCAGGCTTCCTCGACCACGAATAGCACGCCGCGTCCGGTTGCGTCCGTGCGCCCTTCGGAGCCGCCAATGGAAACAGGTTTACCAGTCACGACTCCCGGAGCCGCATGTCCCACCGTCATGGCGTAGGTGTCCATGATCCAGGCCATAGTCTGCGCGTCTGTGTAAACGTCCGGCGCGGGGATATCGACTTCCGGTCCGATGATGGGCTGAATTTCCGCGGCGTAGCGGCGCGTCATGCGCTCCAGCTCGCCTTTGGACATATGTTTGGGATCGCAAATGACGCCGCCCTTGGCTCCGCCGTAGGGGAGATTTACCGTGGCGGTTTTCCAGGTCATCCAGGCAGCCAGCGCTTTTACTTCATCGAGCGTGACGTTGGGGTGATAGCGCAGCCCGCCCTTGGCCGGGCCGCGCGACACGTTGTGCTGCACGCGAAATCCGGTGAAAACCTTGGTCTGGCCGTTGTCCATCTTCACGGGGAGGGAAACTTCCAGGACGCGCTTGGGCGTGCGCAGAATCTGGCGCAGGCCTGGATCGAGCTTCAAGTATTCCGCCGCCATGTCAAACTGAATTTGCGCGATGCGAAACGGGTTCAGGTCTTCGCGCGGCGCCATCCTCGGAAGGATGGGCTGTGGTTGAGGGACGGATTTCACGACCGTGGCCATGTACGTTTCTCTCCTTGAGTATTGCGACTACGCACTTGCGGCGCGCTGCGATGAGCCCCGATACCGCGCGCGACACTCGGTAGAACAGAAGTGCAAGACCTGGCCGGCTTGCTCCAAGGGAAAAGAAATCTCAGGCGACACATGCGTGCCACACCAGGGATCGCGATGCAAAGCAACCGCGGAGCGGGTCTCTTGCGGCCTAGGCGCCGATGCAGGTACAGAGGTTCGCAGAACGCGCGCGAGCAGTTTGCGCATCAGCGATGCCAACCCCCGGCTCACCCACCGATCGATTCGCTCTAGTAAGCTCACCCGCGCGACACTTTCCAGCGGCCCGTCGTGGCCCGCCAGCCTCGCGTGTTCTCCGCCAACCATTTTGACTGCATGCCGAAGAACCCGGCGGGCCGAAGCTCCTCAACCTTAAATGGTTAACTTCTCACTCCCAGTGCAACAACATTGACCGCGCAATACGGCGAGTGTAGTCAACCGGGAAAAGCGGTGTCAACCAAAGAACCCGGTTATTTTGCGGAGGGATGCTTTGGAAATACGGGACTTGGGGCGATTGGCATGGAAAATTAGCGTAAGTTACTCATAATAAAAATCTTATTATATAGGCAAGTGGCGGTGGCTGCGGGGCAGATGTGTCTGATAATACTACCCGGCATCCTCAAATTCTTCGAAGACGCCAGGGCGAGTCGGTTGAAGTTGCTCCGCCAGTAGAATCAAATCAGGAACAAATTCAGGGCCTTGCAGGGATTCGATCCGTCCCTAAATAAGGCCGCAACACTTCGGGAATCAAGACGGAGCCGTCGGCCTGCTGAAAATTTTCCATGATCGCAAGCCAGGTGCGCCCCACGGCCAGGCCGGAGCCGTTTAGAGTGTGCACAAATTCGCTTTTCCCGCCCTTGGTTTTGAAGCGAATGCCGGAGCGGCGCGCCTGAAACGATTCCGTGTTCGAGCAGGAAGAAATTTCCATGAACTCATTGGCGGACGGGAGCCACACTTCGATGTCATATGTTTTCGACGAAGCGAAACCCATGTCGCCCGTGCAAAGCCCCATCACGCGATAGTGCAGGCCGAGTTTCTGAAGAATCTGCTCGGCGTTGGCGACGAGGGATTCGAGCTCATCGTAACTTTGGTCCGGGCGCGTGAACTTGAACATTTCCACTTTTTGAAATTGGTGCTGGCGCTTCAGGCCGCGCGTGTCCTTGCCGGCCGCGCCGGCTTCGGAGCGGAAGCACGCCGTCCAGGCGCAAAGCTTGATGGGCAACTGGTCCGCATCCAGAGTTTCGTCGCGATAGTAGCTGGTGAGCTCGACTTCGGAGGTTGGCGTCAGCCACAGGTCCGTGCCTTCCAGATGAAACATGTCGGCTGCGAATTTGGGCAACTGGCCTACGCCTGTGAGGGCCGCCGTATTCACGAGGAATGGGGGGAGAATTTCGGTGTATCCGTTTGCCGCGTGCGTGTCGAGAAAGAAGGCTGCAAGGGCGCGTTCCAGGCGCGCTCCGAGGCCGCGATAGACCGCAAAACGCGCGCCGCTCATTTTGGCAGCGCGCTGGAAGTCCAGAATGCCGGCGTTTTCCGCAATTTCCCAATGAGGCCGCGGCTTGAAATCGAATTTTGGAGCAGCGCCCCAGCGGCGCGCTTCCACATTTGACGCCGCCTCGTGCCCGACGGGCACCGAGCTGTGCGGGCGGTTGGGCACGGTCAGCATGAAATCAGAGAGCTTGGCGTCCAGTTCCGTGATGCGCTCGTCGGCAGCTTTGATTTCCTCAGAGACCTGCTTCATTTCGGCCAGCAATGCGGAGACGTCTTCCCCGGCTTTTTTCTTGCGCGGGATTTCCTCGCTGGCTTTGTTGCGCCGTGCTTTCAATTGTTCGGCGGCGGTAATTCGCTCGCGGCGCTCCTGGTCGATGGCCCGAAAGCTTGCGAAATCGATGGCCACGCCGCGATTGGCGGCCATCTGCTCGAATTCTTCGAGGTGTTCGCGAAAATATCCTAGTTCGTGCATGGGAATAGGATACATGAAGAAATGTAATTCGTGACTTGTGAATTGGTGGCGCGGGCTTCAGCCTGCGGGGTTTGGTCCTTGCAAGGCTAACCCCCGCAGGCTGAAGCCCGCGCCGCTGAGCCTGCACATGGGAACTGTTAACTCTTAACTTCGTGGGCCACACGGCTTCTCTTTTGAAGAACCTCAGGCGTGCTAGCATAAATCGGAGCCGAAATGACTGACCTAGTCGAGACCGGTGAAGTATTCGCCAAGCCTGCGCGACGCGCGCCGGGAAGCTTTGAATTCATCCGCCACCAGATTGAAGGGGCCGTAGCACGCCTCACCCTGCAGCACGGCGAACATAATTTATTGAATGAGCAGATGCTGCGCGAACTCGCGGACGGCATTGGAATGGTCGCGGAAAATTCCGCGGTGAAGCTGATCGTTCTGGACGCCGCGGGAAAAGTGTTTTCCGCGGGTGTGGATATTGGCGAGTACACCGGCGAGCGCGCATTTTCAATGCTGGACGCGTTTCACTCGGCGTGCATCGCCATGGTGGAGGCTCCGCAGCCCGTGCTGGTGATCGTGGACGGCGCGGCGATTGGCGGCGGCGCGGAACTGGTGGCCTATGGGGATTTGGTGGTGGCCACGCCGCGCGCGCGATTTGCCCTGCCGGAAATTACCATCGGAATGTTTCCGCCGCTGGCTTCAACCATGTTTCCGCGCATCGTCGGGCCCAAGCGAGCGCTGGAACTGGTGCTCATGGGGGAAGCAATTTCCGCCGAACGTGCCCGCGACCTGGGCCTTGTGAACCGGCTGGTGCCGGAAGCGCAATTGCAAACCGCCGTGAATGAACTCATCGCGAAAATCACGGCGCAATCCGGCGCCGTGCTGGGCATGGCCAAGAAAGCGGTCATCGGCGGCATGGGAATGTCCCTGCGCGACTCGCTGCAAAATTCGATGAAAATTTTCCTGAACGAACTGTACCGGCTAGAGGACTCGCAGGAGGGTTTGCGCGCGCTGCTTGAAAAACGCAAGCCGCAGTGGAAGAATCGCTAGAGGCGATCCGATTGCCGCGCGGGCGTCAGAGGATCGCTGTAGCCCGCTTCTTAAGAGGCGGGGTTCTTGGTAAGATAGAGCAACAGATTCCCGGCAAGCCGAATGCATCTCCCCGCCTCCCAGGAGGTTTGCATGGACGAACCGCAAAACACTCCTGAAGCAAACCCTACCGAAGAGTCAGGCGATCCCGGCGCAGCGCATGAGTTGAAACCATCGCCCGAGCCAGTTGCCGATCCGACCGCATCCATTTCAATTGCCGCCCAGCACGTGCCTCAGGAAGATCGCCGCGCGGATGTGGCTGTATTTTATGCGGACGCGGAATTGCGAAGGCGTGCTTTTCGTCACAATCTATTCGTGCTGCTCGGTCTCACTCTTGCGGCGTTCATTTTGGCGTCGTGGATACTGGTTCGCGTAGACGCTCCCTTCGGAATTTTTTCCAGCGGCCCTCAGGAAATCGTTCGCGCGCAGCTGCGCGCTCTCGATCGCGGCGAATTGCGCCCGGCGTACGATATGTTTTCGGCGCGCTATCGCGGACAGGTTTCGTTTGACACCTGGCACCAGCTGTTCATCAGGCACTGGCGCATGTTTCATGCCGACGTTGTGCGTGCGGAACCGCCATGGCAAAGCGGTCCGGGCGTGACTCTGGAAATTTATCTGCACGGCTCCGACGACAAAGAATATCGCGCGCGCTTCATACTGATCCGCACGGACGGCCGCTGGTGGATTGACGATGTCCATTGGACGCAAGAGCCGGATGAAGGGGAATTCTCTCGCACGTAATTACATGCCGACCGGCGACCGTGTCCCGCCAGATGCGATCAAGTCAAATAAACTTGGCCCACTAGAGTTGCAATGAGGATGGATAGAAAGAGGAACAGAGTGCCCGCCACCAGCATGCGCGCTTCGCTCCGCTGCATGGCAATTCGTCCGGTGGAGAAAGCTTTGGTTCTCATGGCTATCATCCCGTGCAGGCCGATCAGGATCAGTACGAATGTGAGTTTGATATGCAGCCACGGCGCATGAAGATAGTAGGAGGAGTTCGTGGATATCAGGCTGACGCCGGCCACAATGGCAATGAGCGCTCCGGGATCGGCCAGGCCGCGCAGGTAGATGCGTTCCAGGCGCGCCAGTGCTTGTTTGGCTTCCGCCGAAGTTTCTTGCGTATGGCGCGTGAGCGCCATGGAGGTCACTAGCAAACCACCTACCCAAAACACAAAACCCAAGACATGCACAACCAGAAGCGCAGGAAGCACAGCGATCACCTCTGCGGAAGTCTAACAGGCAGTGGAAAAAATTGGATAGCAGTTTCTGTTTCACCCTGGAGAGGTGGATTTGGCATGGCCCGGGTGCGTGTTCGGCCGGCTGATGGCGTCGTCGTTCGTTGCGAAGGCAACCTCGAAAGTTTGGCAAGTGTTGACACCAATCATGGCGCAACATAGACTGCGTTCTGACATTCAGCAAGCTTGGGAAGTGGGGAAGGCCGTGAAAATCGGCCACGGTCCCGCCACTGTGATCGGCGAAACGCCGTAAGTCAGGACACCCTCCCAGGCCGCCGCAGCTTGCACCCTTCGCGAGAAAGGGTGAGGCTTGATGCGCCTCGTGTTTCTCGCGAGGTTTTTTTATTTTTACGGCTGTAAATTGAAACTATGGCAATCGAATCCAATTCGCGCTCGACGAACGCGGACAGCGCGGACTCCCGGAAGCGGCTGCTCGCCGCATGTTGCGCGGTGATCGCGGCGCTGCTGCTGACCTCGTGCGAAGGGGCCAGCGCGGCACAGAGTAACGCCGTGCAAACTGGCACGCCGCGCGCTGCGCTCCCGGCAGGCCGCGAACTCACGGACGAAATCGGCCGCAAAGTTCAGGTTCCGCAGGAAGTGAATCGTGTGGTCTCGCTTGCGCCGAACCTCACGGAGATTGTATTTGCCCTCGGCGATGGAAATCGTTTGGCGGGCGATACCGATTATTGCGATTACCCAGCGGAAGCATTGCAGAAACCGCACGTGGGTGGGCCCGTGAATCCGAATCTGGAAGAGGTTGTGGCGCTAAAACCGGATGTGGTGCTGGCCACGTCCATCAACCGGCGCGAAACGGTGCGCGCCCTGGACGGAATCGGAGTGCCGGTATACATCGTCAACCCTCATTCCGTGGAAGAGATGATTGCCTCCGTGGAACATATTGGCAGCGCAATCGGCACGGAAAAATCGGCCGCCACGTTGGCCGGTGATTTGCGCGCGCGCCTCGCCGATCTGGACCGCCGCCTCGCTGGCGCCGCTGCGCGCCGCGTGCTCTTCATCGTGTGGACCGATCCATTAATTTCGGTTGGGCGCGACACGTTTATCGCGGATGCGTTGCGCCGCGCGGGCGGTCGTTCCGTGGTGGATACCAAAACCGAGTGGCCGCATGTCGGAATGGAAGAAATTGTGCGGCTGCAACCGGAATTCCTGGTTTTTGCCAGCGCGCATGGCGGAGACACGCAGCGCGATATCGACGAGCTTCGCACGCGTCCCGGCTGGAAAAATCTCAGAGCGATGCAGCGCGGCGATATCGTAGTCGTGAGCGACGCCATCAATCGCCCCGCGCCGCGAATGGTGGACGCCATTGAGCAATTGGCTCGCGCGCTCCACCCTGAAGCGTTTGCTTCGCTCGCCAGGCCTTCCATGAATTCCAGTTCGGTCAACTCCACTCCCGCTGTCGAAGAGGCCTGCTTATGCGCCCGCTGACGCTTCGCCGATTGCTATGGACCTGCGGCGGCCTGGCCACGCTGCTGCTGGCCAGCGTGGTGCTCGCGCTGAAGCTGGGCGCCGTTCCTATTTCCGTTACCGATCTCATCCTGGACCTCGGCCGCATCGCCATCGGCCGGGCCAACGAATTGCCCACCGAGTATCGCCTGATTGTTTTCGATCTGCGCCTTCCGCGCATCATGCTGGGAATTTTGGTGGGGGCTGCGCTCTCGGTTTCCGGCGCAAGTTTTCAGGCGTTGCTGCGCAATCCGCTGGCCGATCCTTATGTGCTGGGAGTTTCCAGCGGTGCGGCGCTTGGCTCGATCCTGGCGCTGATCCTCGCGCCGGGTTTTGCGCTGATCACCCCGCTGGGAGCGTTCATCGGGGCCGCTGCAACGATTGCGGGAGTTTATTTTCTGGGCCGCCGCGAAGGGCAGTTGGACAGCACGACTCTCCTGCTCGGTGGAATCATCTGCGCATCGTTTTTTTCAGCGATCATCATGTTCCTGATGACCACGCTTACCGGCCGCGATTTGCGCGGCATGGTCTTCTGGCTGATGGGAGATTTGTCCACTCCAGTATCCGCAGGGATGCAGTGGATTTTCATGGTGGGCCTCATTGCTGGAATCGGCGCGATTTACAGCACCTCCGCGGATTTAAATTTAATGCTCACAGGCGAGCGCGAAGCCATCCATCTAGGCGTGGACGTGACGCGCGTCAAACTGGTGGTGTATGTCTCCGCGTCGCTCTTGACTGCGCTGGCCGTTTCCGCCAGCGGCGCGATCGGGTACGTAGGCCTGCTGATTCCGCACGCGGTGCGGCTGATCTTCGGATCGGATTACAGGCTACTGATTCCGGCGTCGGCATTGTGCGGCGCGATTGCCATCGTGCTGGCCGATACGCTTGCGCGCACCATTGTTTCGCCAACGGAATTGCCGGTGGGCGCGATGACGGCCATGGCTGGCGCGCCCGTGTTCATCTATTTGCTGCGGCGAGGGCTGCGATGAGCGCGCACGAGACTTTTGCGCAAATAGCGGCTGGAGGCGACGAGCGGCCCAATCGCGATCAAACGGTGCGGCTCAATGTCGAGCAAGCCAGCTACGCGTACTCGGCCAGCGGGCAATCCGTTCCGACTTTTACTTTGGGCGCGACCAGCTTTCAGACGCGCGAGCGCGAAATCGTGGCGATCCTCGGTCCGAACGCCAGCGGCAAATCGACGCTGCTGCGACTGATCGCGGGAACGATTGAACCTCTTTCCGGCCGCGTGGAACTGGACGGCGAGGAAACCAGCAGGCTCGACGTGAGAAGGCGCGCGCAACGAATTGCGGTGGTGCATCAGGAAAGCCCGGCCGTGTATCCCGCGCTGGCGGGAGATTTTGTGTTGCAGGGCCGCTATCCCTACGGACGGGCGCTGCGATTTGCCAACCGCGAGGACATCGAAATTGCCCGCAATGCCCTCGCGCAAGTAGGTGGCGAGCATCTTGCCAAGCGCACTATTGGTGAACTTTCCGGCGGCGAAAAGCAGCGTGTGATTTTGGCGCGCGCGCTGGCGCAGCAGCCCCGGCTGATTCTGCTGGACGAGCCTACTCTGCACCTGGACATCGGCGCGCAAGTGGAATTGCTGGAACGTTTGCGCCAGCTTGCGCAGGAAACGCGCTACACGGTTGTGGTCGTGACGCATGAGCTTGGGCTTGCCGCGGAATTCGCGGATCAGGTGGTGTTGCTGCAACATGGGCGCTGCCTGCGCGTTGGCACGCCCGCCGCGGTGTATCAAAAGGAATTGCTGGAGCAAGTGTTCGACGCACCGCTGGACGTAGAGATTGGTCCCGCGGGAAGGCCGCGCGTGAATTTGCGCGCTCGCCGCGGCGAGGATATTTCGTAGCGATTTTTTTGTAGCGCGGGCTTTAGCCTGCGGGTTTTAGTCTTTGCAAGCACTAACCCCCGCAGGCTGAAGCCCGCGCCACAAATCACCCGGAGCGATGTGGGGTCCCACATGAGTGGGGTCTCGCGCTAGACGCTCCGCCACAATAGCCGCGGATTCCGTGCCGGGAAGACGGTGCAAAACCGTCGCCGACGCGCGACTGTAAGGCGGAAGAAATTCCGCGCAAGCCACTGCCCTGATTTCCGGGGCGGGAAGGCCGCGCGGCGCAGTTCCGCCAAGCCAGGAGACCGACGGAGTCCGCAACCGCCAAAGCCGGAAACGATCCCGGACACGCGGACAACCTACCTCCCGCGCGAAACGGGAGAGGAGGATTCCCATGCGTTTCTCCGTTCGTGTTTTGATTCTTCTTTGCTTTGCAACTTTTCTGACCGCACTGTCCGTTGTTCTCAATTCCGTCGCGCAAACGAAGACTGCTGGAATTTCCGGCACGATCAGCGACCCGCGGGGATTGGCGGTTGCGGACGCTCAAGTCAGCGCCGAATCCATTCCTTCTTCAGGGCCGCCAGTGAAAAACGTTTCATCCCAGGATGGCCGATTTAGTTTGACGCTTGCGCCGGGTCGCTATCGTGTCACCGTAGCCCGCGATTCGTTCTCGTCGGCCAGGCAGGAAATCACCATCGCCGCGGGAGAAACGCGCGAGTTGCAAATCCGCCTGTCGCTCGAGCCGCTCTCCTCGAAAGTGGTGGTCACCGCGCAGACCTTGCCGCTCGATGCCGAATCGTCTCCCGCTCCGCTTACCACACTTACGCATGAACAGATCGAGCAGCGCGTGGCGACTTCGCTGCCCGACCTGCTGGCGACGCAGCCGGGCTTCAGCATGGGACGCACAGGGCCCGAAGGCGGGACGGCCTCGCTGTTCCTCGATGGCGGCAACTCAAATTACACAAAGGTGCTGGTGGACGGCGTTCCCGCCAATCAGCCCGGCGGCCTGATCGATTTTTCAAATTTTACGGTCGACAATATCGACAAGATTGAAGTGGTGCACGGCGCGGAAAGCGCGCTCTACGGTTCGGATGCCATGGACGGCGTGATTCAAATTTTTACGCATCGCGGGACCACGCGCATTCCCGAATTTACGGCATTCGCCGACGGCGGCAATTTCTCCACGGGACACGGCGGCGCGGATCTTTCCGGCCTGCTGGGACGATTTGATTATTCCGCCGGAGTTTCCGATCTCGAAACCAGCGGCCAAGGCCCCAACGATGCATTTCGCAATCGGACGCTTTCCGGAAATTTCGGCTGGCGCGTTTCCGATACCGCGCGCATCGCCCTTTCTCTTCGAGACAACGACAGTCAGGCCGGCACGCCCGGGCAGACGCTTCTTTTTCCCGCAAACACCACTGACACCATTTCGCAGCACAATTTCAGCGCGGGACTTCATGCGGATTTTACGAGCGGCTCGCACTGGCATCATCAGGTGAGCGGCACGGAACTGTACTACCGCGAATTTAATTTCGATCCCTCTTACCCCACGTTCTTTCAATACAATCGCGCCGGTTTTTCCGGCTCGTCCACTTACCTCGTGCGCGGATTTGCGGTCACCGCCGGTTACGAATATGAAGTTGAAAACGGGTTCATCAGCTATATCGGGATGCACGCGCGCCGCAACAACCAGTCGGGATTTCTGGACGCGCGCTGGCAGCCGATTGCCCGGCTGACGTTCAATGCCGGAGCGCGCGCCGAAAATAACTCCTACTACGGAACGCGCGTCGTGCCGCGCGCGGGCGTCTCGTATGTCCTGCGAACCGCTCGAGGCGTGTTCGGCGACACGCGCTTGCACGCCACCTACGGCCAGGGAATCGTGGAACCGCGCTTCGATCAATCCTTCGGTGTCGATCCCTGCTATTCGGGGAATCCCGACCTTTCGCCTGAGGAGAGCCGTACGATCCATGCAGGTGTTGAGCAGAAGCTGGCATCGGACCGCGTGCGCTTCACCGCGGATTATTTCGACAACCGCTTCCACAACATCATCGGTTTTATTAACGGCCCATCCACAACCGCTTGCCTGTACGGCACGGGCACTTTTTTCAACACCAACCTGGCGCGCGCGCGCGGCGCAAACCTGTCCGGCGAAGCCCACATCACGCGCTGGCTCAGCGGCAGTGTGAATTACATGTACGATTCCACGCGCACGCTTTCCGCGTTGACCGATCCCGCCAATCTGGATCCCAACTACCTGCCGGGCAGCCCTCTGTTGCGCCGGCCCGTGAATTCCGGAAACGCCATGCTCAACGCAAACTATTGGCGGATAAACTGGAATCTTTCCGGCTCTTTCATCGGGCAGCGCTACGACTACAACTACCCCGGACAGATCGTCAATCCGGGCTATGTGCTGCTGAATCTCGTGGCGACCTATAAGATTGCGCGCGGTTTCAGCGTGTACGGCCGCATCGGCAACCTCGCCAACATGCAATATCAGGAAGCCTACGGCTATCCGGCGCTGGGGCGTGAGTTTCGCATCGGCGTGAAATACACCACGCGCCATGAGTGAGGCTCACATGCCGGAAGACGTGCTCTTCTGCTGGAGCGGCGGAAAAGACAGCGCGATGGCGTTGCACTCGTTGCGGGGAGAAGGCGATTGCCGCGTCACCGCGCTGCTCACCACCATTACCGAAGAGTACGACCGCATCAGCATGCATGGCGTTCGCCGCGCGTTGCTGGAGCGGCAGGCCGAATCTCTCGGCCTGCCGCTTCACCCGGTGTTGATTCCTCCGCAGTGCATCAACGCAACCTATGAACAGCGAATGAAAGAAGCGCTCGCGCAACATTTCGCGCGGGGCGTGCGCCGCGTGGCGTTCGGAGATATTTTTCTGGAGGACTTGCGCGTTTACCGCGAGAAAAATCTCGCTCAGGTCGGTATGACGGCGATGTTTCCAATCTGGAAGCGCGACACGCGGGAACTTGCGCGCGAATTTGTGAGCAAGGGTTTCAGGGCAATTGCCGTTTGCGTCGATCCACGCGTTCTTGACGCCTCTTTTGCGGGGCGCGAACTGGACGCATCCTTTTTCGCCGATCTGCCGCCGGGCGTTGATCCTTGCGGCGAGAACGGCGAATTCCACAGCTTCGTTTTCGATGGTCCTATTTTCAAGTCGCCCATTGCCATTCGGGTCGGCGAAACAGTTGTGCGAGACGGATTTTGTTTTTGCGATTTGTTGCCGGAATGAGAGGAGACGATCATGCAATCGAAAAAGGAAAATGAAAACTGGATCCAACCCCGCGTGGCGCTGGTCACGGGCCTTGTGCTTGCCGCAGCCGCGCTGCGCATTGTCCCGCACCCCTTGAATTTCGCGCCCATCGGAGCCCTGGCGCTGTTTGGCGGCGCCTATTTTTCCAGCAAGCGTGCCGCCATCGTCGTTCCGCTCGTATCGCTCATGGCGGGAGATTTCTTCGTCGGCTTTTACAGGCTTGTTCCCTACGTATACGCGAGCTTTTTGGTGAGCGTCGCCATTGGGTTCTGGCTGCGGCGCAAGAAATCCGCATCGCGCATTGGCGGCGCCACACTGGCCGGGGCAATTCAATTTTTCCTGGTCACCAACTTCGCGGTGTGGGCCACATCAACCGGAAGCTATCCGAAAAATGTGGGTGGCCTGGCTGCATGTTATCTCGCGGGTGTGCCGTTTTTCTGGAACACGCTGGCGGGGGATGCGTTCTACGTAGCGCTGCTGTTCGGAGCGATGGCATTAGCGGAAAAGCGGTTCCCGTCGTTGCGGGAACCGCTTTGCGCAGAAGAAGGGCGGAATTTAGCATTCCGCTAAATATGGCGGGAGGCGCGCTACTTCAATTTGTCGGCAATTTTTGCGATGCCGGCATCCGCGCAGACCTCGTCCTTGTCGCCGCCCGGCGCGCCGCTGACGCCAATCGCGCCAATGGTTTCCGTTCCCACTTTAATCGGAACGCCGCCGGCCAGCATCACTGTGCCGGCAACCACCGGTGGAGGCGTCATGGCTCCGAACAGTTTGGCCGTTTCTCCGGAAGTCCTCCTGAAAATAACCGCCGAGTAAGCTTTGCGATGACTCAGGTCAATCGAGCCGACCGCCGCGCCGTCATCGCGCATCACAAACTTAATATTTCCGCCGTTATCGAGAACAGTCGCGGTGACGCGATATCCATTCGCGCGGCATTGCGCGACGGCAGCCTGCGCCATGGTCTGCGCCATATCGATCGAAATCACTTTTTGCGTGATCAAGTCCTGCGAGAGCGCGGTCATCGAGAACGCTCCGACGAGCACGATTGCAGCAACAGCCAGCACGGAAAGACGGATACGGGACATTTAATTTCCTCCAGGCATCGAATGTGCGATGTGAGTGAAATCCTACAAGCTGGGCCAAACCCAAGTCAACCGAAGCGCTGAGATGGCTATGTGACAGGTTTAGCATGGCGCGGGCTTCAGCCTGCGGGTTTTAATCCTTGCTAGGACTAACCCCCGCAGGCTGAAGCCCGCGCCACTCAAACCACTTCCCCAAACTTAGTGCGTCATCGCGTAAATCACGTAATTCACGCCGATGCGCATGCCCAGGTCGGAAAATTTTTGCGGATACCTTGGATCGTTGGACCACTCCCAGGAATCGCCGATATCGGAGTTGAATGAAATGGCTACCATCACGCGGCCGTGGTCGTCGTAGATTCCGCGCCAGTGCGCGTCCTTGCCATCCAGCTTGTAACCCACGCGCAGGTGCTCGGCGCCGGTGATGCGGTAACGGTCATCCAGATCGAACATGGTATGAAAGATCGGATCGTTGTTGGGAATTTCCACGATGGGACGGTCGGGGAAAACTTTTTTGATGCGTTCTTCAAACACCTGCCACTCGACGGTCCCGTGAAAATCGTCCGCCATAAAGAACCCGCCGCGCAGCAAGTAATCGCGCAGCTTCAGCATCTGGCGATCGGTGGGTCCCCATTCGCCCACTTGCACGGCGTAAAGGAACGGCCAGTTGTAGACTTCGTCGCCGTCGTCAAGATTCACGCACTGCTCCACGGACCGCGTGTGGATGCGCGTCAGGCGGCGAACCGCCTGCGAAAACGCGCGGTCCGCCGGGGGATAATCCTGCGTCCAGAGCGAAAGCCCTTTGCGCCAGTCCCCGTCAAAGCGGCCGCGATAGCCGTCATTCCATCCCGGCGGATACATCAGCCGGGCAAAGGCAAATTCAGTTTTTTCCTGATAGTCGGGAGGAAGCGGCTGCACGCCGTACTCGACGGAAGGATATTCGCGGAAGGGAGCCTGGTAGCCATACGCCACGCCCACCAGAGCGAACGCGCATCCCAGCAGCCACCAAGCTTTCACAATTCGCATGGCCGGTTCCCTAGGCTGAGGATATCACGGCCCGCGCTTGGCACTACACGCTCATTCATTTGCTGCGCGCGGGCAGCGGTGCGATAATTCGGGATTGCGAAACAGAGAGATGCTCCGCGAGCGGAGACTCTTCAGGGGGAAGCGATGGGAGTACGAGACGCTTGGCTTGAGAAGCGGATGGTGGAAGCAGCGGCGGCGAATGGGACGCGCAACGTGTCGCAGATGCATTACGCGCGCAAAAATATTATTACGGAAGAAATGAGATTCGTTGCCGGGCGCGAGAAGATTGAGCCGGAGCTGGTGCGCAGCGAAATTGCGCGCGGGCGGGCCATTATTCCCGCGAACATTCATCACAAGGCGCTGGAGCCGATGGGGATCGGCATCGCCTTCAAGTGCAAGATCAACTCGAACATTGGAAATTCCGCGACCACCTCGCACATCGATGAAGAGCTGAAGAAGCTGCATCACTCGGTGCACTACGGCGCGGACACGGTGATGGACTTGTCAACAGGCGGAGACATCGCGTCGATCCGCAAGGCGATCATCGAGGCCTCGCCGGTGCCCATCGGAACGGTGCCGATTTACGAAGCGCTTTCGCGCGTGAAGCGCACGGAAGATTTGTCGATTGGACTGATGCTGGAAGTGATCGAAGAGCAGGCCGAGCAGGGCGTGGACTACATGACCATTCACGCGGGCGTGCTGCGAGAGTTCGTGCCCATGGTGAGGAATCGCATTACGGGAATCGTGAGCCGCGGGGGGGCGCTCCTGGCGCATTGGATGAACACGCACAAGAAGGAAAATTTCCTGTACGAGAATTTCGATGCGATTACCAAGATTTTCAAGAAGCATGACGTGAGTTATTCGCTGGGCGATGGATTAAGGCCGGGATGTTTGGCGGATGCCAGCGACGAGGCGCAATTCGCGGAGTTGAAAGTGCTGGGCGAGTTGACCAAGAAGGCCTGGGAGCAGGACGTGCAAGTGATGATCGAAGGGCCTGGGCACGTGCCCATGGATCAGATCGAGATGCAGGTGAAGAAGGAAATGGAGCTGTGCCACGAAGCGCCGTTCTACACGCTGGGGCCGCTGGTGATCGACATCGCGCCGGGCTACGACCACATCACCAGCGCGATTGGAGCGGCCATGGTGGGCTGGCACGGCGCGTCGATGCTGTGCTACGTGACGCCGAAAGAGCACTTGGGATTGCCGAACGCCGAGGATGTGAAGCAGGGAGTGATCGCCTACAAGATTGCGGCGCACGCAGCGGACGTGGCGCGGCACAGGCCGGGCGCGCGGGACAGAGACGATGCGCTGTCGTACGCGCGGTTCTTGTTCGATTGGAACAAGCAGTTCGAGTTGTCGCTGGACCCAGCGACGGCGAAAGCCATGCACGATGAAACCTTGCCGGACGATTTTTACAAGGACGCCAAGTTCTGCTCGATGTGCGGGCCGAAATTCTGCTCGATGAACGTGACGCAGCTGGCGGAATCAGCCGGCGGGCAGGATCAGTCGCAGCGCCAGCAGAAATTCGTGGAGCTCCTGGCAAGAATCGAGAAGTAGTCAGTAGGACAGGTTTCAGCCTGTCTGCTTTTGATTTTTGCTAACTAGCGAAAAGTTCAAAGGCAGACAGGCTGAAGCCTGTCCTACCTCCCTGGATCCAGATCTCTCATCACCACGTGCAGTACTTGCGTTGTTCGGCGCGCGTCGTTCTCCGTGACGGTCAGTAGTGGATTCCCATCCGCGTCCGTGGAATCTCGATACCTTCGCGCGATTTCCGGCAGCCGGGCGCATCCGCCGCGAATCAGTCCAGTTTTCTCCGCGACTGCCAGCCGATCGTTGAACGACCAATCGGAAATTTTCCCCGAGGGCATGCCGGCAGCTGTAAACGCCAATCCTTCAAGCCCCTTGTGTTCCAGCGCATCGGTAACAATCGATTCGAGGATTCCGCAGGCGTTGATCAGCGCAACATCGTACTTCCCTTGTTCCAGAGCATCCCGACTGTCTGCGTAAGCCTGCTCGACAACCGGTCGCAGCTCGGCATTGTGAACGAATTCGAATTTGCGAGGGAGAGGCGCAGCCGCTGGCGATGCGGACGAGCCCTGTGTTTCACCCATTCGGGTGAGCGAAAGGATTGCTTGTTCCAGCACGCCGACCAGCCGCTCGGCGATCTCCGCGGGAGCCACCGTTTCAATGACTTCTCCAGAATTGGTGCGCAGCAAAAACGCTTCGCTAAATGCGCGCGCCAGCCAGTGTGCTTTGCTGCCACCGGACAATTGATTGATGGCCACGCCGCAGTCCTGCTGCCAGGCGCGATTGGCCACGAGCGTGGATTTGTTGGAAGGATCTTTAGCCAGATTGTCGCGAAGCTGGCGCCCGCGGCGGATCAATCCATCCAAATGCGAAAGGTTTGAGTCGATCTGCGTCCGCAGGCTCTCGTCCATTGGTGGCGTCTCCGGCTACTCTGTGGGCGGGCGCGGACTCTTCTTGGCATCCAATTGAAGGTCGGCAATCTGATCGATGTGGTTGTACATTGCCTGCGAGGCACCCTCTGCATCGCGGCGGCGCAAAGCGGCGACCACCGCCTCGTGTCCATCCATGGATCGGCCGGGGCGGCCTTTTTGCAGCAGTGAATTGGTGCGCGATTCCACGAGCAGGTCGTTGAGCGTCGCCATGATGCTCATGATCACGCGATTGCGCGTGGCCCGCGCCAGGATGGCGTGAAACGCCGTATCCTCGGAGATGGCCGGCTGACCGGCTTTCAGTTTTTGCCGCTGCGCGTCGAGGATGCGCTGCAAGTCGGCCAAATCTTCTTCGGTGGCGCGAAGCGCCGCGACGCGCGCAACGGCCGGCTCGAACATTCGTCGCACATCCAGTAACTCATCCTGCAAATCCGCGCGGTAACTCATCACCGAGGCCAGCGGAGCGACCAGGCGGTCCACCGAAAGCTCCAGCGGAAATGTGCCCTGCCCGTGGCGCGTCTCGACCAGCCCGATGGTTTCCAGCGTGCGCAGCGCGTCGCGGATCGAACCGCGGCTCACGCCAAATCGTTCCGCAAGATGGCGCTCGGAGGGCAGAGGTTCGCCCGAGGGAAAAGTGCCGTCAAGCATCAACTCGCGAATCCGGTCGGCTACTTCTTCGGCGATGCGCGTTTTCTTGATGGGGGTAATCAGCCGAGACTGGTCGCCGGACGGGTGCGCGAAACGCTTGACAGCGTTGCGCTCGGATGGTATTGTTCCGTTGTCAACTGGTTCAATCACTGATCCACTGTACCACAGATTCACATGAGCGAAAAGCTTTTTGAGTTCATGACCGCTGGCTCCCCTCGCGCCGTCTCCGGCGCCATTGAGCAATTTACTATTGGACTCGGCAGCCTGACTTCGGTAATCGTCCCCTGGGAAAGTGACCGCACCACGCTAACCATGGCAGTCGCATCCACCCAAGGCGAGGGTTGGGCCCTGGAACACACCAACATCGGAACGATCCGGCTAATCGATTTGGGAAATGAAACAACCCGAGTGGAAATCCTCTCCGACCTGCAAAGCCACGCGGAACACCAGAAGCTAGCCAATCTCTTCGCCCGATTCAGCAGCCAACTTCAATCGCGATTTCAGGCGGCGCAGTGACCGAACTTACGCCCTCTTCGCCGGTCGCTACGCTCACATTGCGCGTGGCGGAAGCACGCGTTGAGGACGTAGGCCGGGCCATTGCCCGGCTGTCTCCTGCCGATATGCAGCGCATTGGCGCGCAAGCCGGCGACGTTGTAAAAGTCACGGGAGGCACGTCCTGCGTTGCGCGCGCGGAAGTCTCCGACGAGTTGCATGGAGGCTTCGTTCAGATTGATGGCACGGCGCGCAGCAACTGTGGAGTGGGCCTGCAGGAGCAAGTGACAGTCGTAACCGTGGAGCACTCGCAAGCCTTGGCCGTGCGCCTTTCGCCCATGTGGGTGGGCGCTGCCCCGGCCATTATTCCCCCAGAACGAATTGTCGAAGACCTGACCGGCGTTCCCGTCACACAGGGCTGCATCGTACGCGTGCCGACCTTCTCCAAGGCCGTGAATTTCCAAGTAGTGCGCACGATTCCTTCGGGGCCGGTGGTGATCGGGGCGAAAACCGACATTCGCATCGTCGAGGGCGAGCAGACCGCGGTTCGCGCTCCAGCGGTTTCCTACGAGGATATTGGCGGGCTGGAGCGGGAAGTGGCGCGCGTGCGCGAAATGGTCGAGCTGCCGCTGAAGCACTCGCGCATTTTCGAGCGATTGGGAATTTTCGCGCCAAAGGGCGTGTTGCTGTACGGGCCTCCGGGCACTGGAAAAACGTTGCTGGCGCGCGCCGTTGCCGCCGAAAGCCGCGTGCATTTTATTTCGCTGAACGGCCCGGAAATCATGCGCAAGTTTTACGGCGAGAGCGAAGCCAAGCTGCGCGAGGTTTTTGAGGAAGCGGCGCGGCGCGCTCCGGCGATCCTGTTTATCGATGAGATTGACGCCGTGGCTCCCAAGCGCGCCGAAGTTTCGGGCGAAGTCGAAAAGCGCGTGGTGGCGCAACTGCTTGGCTTGATGGATGGATTTGTATCGCGCGGGCAGGTGATCGTCATTGGCGCGACCAACATTCCCGAAGTGCTCGATCCGGCGCTGCGGCGGCCTGGGCGTTTCGACCGCGAAATCGAAATCGGCGTGCCCAACACGCAGGCGCGGCTGCAAATTCTGAAGATTCACACGCGCGCCATGCCACTCGCGCCGGACGTCAATCTTCAGGAGATCGCCGAACACTCGCACGGATTCGTGGGCGCCGATCTGGAAGCACTATGCCAGGAAGTGGGCATGATTGCTCTGCGCGGTTTCCTGGCTACCGCGCCGTTGGAGACGGATGGCGCTCCGCCAGCCGATCTGACCGCTCTGCACGTTACGCGCGCCGATTTTCTTGCGGGTCTGAAAGAAGTCGAGCCGAGCGCCACGCGCGAATTTTTCATCGAGAAAAGCACTTCGACATTCACGGATATCGGTGGCCACGCCGATTTGAAGCGGCTGCTCGATGCGGTGGTCGAGCATTCTCACATGCACAACGAGATTTATGACCAAGTAGGTCTGGCCCCGCCGCGCGGCATTCTGTTCACCGGACCCTCGGGAACCGGCAAGACAGCCATGGCGCGGGCGCTCTCGGGCGAGAAGCAGATTCCGCTGATCGCCATAGATGGCCCGCAGCTGTACTCGAAGTGGCTCGGCGAATCCGAGCGTGCGCTGCGCGAAGTGTTCAAGAAAGCCAGGCGCGCCGCGCCCTGCATTTTATTTTTTGACACCATCGACGCACTCGCCCCAAAGTTCGGCGCGGACCATCTGGGCTCCGACATTTACCAGAGAATTCTCAGCCAGCTGTTGCGCGAAATCGACAATTTGCGCGACGTCAAAGGCGTCCTCTTGCTGGCCGCCACAAACCGCCCCGAGCGCGTTGAACCTGCGCTCTTGCGCAGCGGCAGATTTGACTATATCCTTCCGTTCGCCAAACCTGGCGTTGCGGATCGTGCGGCCATCCTTCGCCTTGGCAGCCGGCGCGTGCCGCTGGCGCCTGACGTGGACATTGACGAATTCGCAACTCAGTTGGATGGCTTGACGGGCGCCGATATCGAAAGCCTTTGCAAGAAGGCGACTTTACTGGCGATTGGCAAATATCAGGAAGGCGCGCAAAAGGCCGCTTTCACCGTTCGCCGAAGCGATTTTCAGTCCGTTCTGGATTCCCATCGCGGTAGCCCCGCTCCGTTGAGAGATTCCGCCGCGCGGCCTGGCAATGCCGGGGAGTTTGCCCTGGCGGCTCGTATCCATTTAGATGACAAAGAGGGTAGATCATGAGCTATACAGAACTCACAGTGTGGACGCGCGGCATCATCATGGACAAAGAGGGCCGCGACATCGTCAACTCCATCGGCGCTTCGGCCCGCACCGAGGGCAAGTTCTCGCAGTCGATGGAAAATTACGTTAACAACCCGGACCGCACCAACGCTCCCACGCGCAAGTATTGCCGCGTGAGCGACAGCGTGATCGAAAACGCGCTGACTTATGAGAATGAGCATCCCAACATCGTGGTGCTCGTCGAAGGCACCATGGTCAAGGGCTGGGACTACATGCGCGGGATGCCGCCGGGCGGAACGCTGGTGATCAACACGCACTACTCGCCGGAATACATGATCCGCTTCGTTCCAGGCGCCGAGCGGCTGTCGCAGCTTGTCTGCGTGGACGCCGCCAAGCTGGCCGACCACAAGTGGCTGTACTACCGCCTGGGCGAACTGGGTCTGGACCGCCTATCGACGGAAGGCGCTGCCGAGCGCAGCAAAGCGGTTGCTCCGGACATCGCCGCACCTCTGATCGCGGCTGTGGTGAAAACGACAGGTATCGTCAAGCTGGAAACAATCGAACCGTTGATTGCGAACAAAGCGGCGTTCCGTGCAGCGCTGAACGAATTGCACATCATGCCGCTGAAGCCGGTTACTGCGTAGACAAAATTTTTGCGGGTGCGGGCTCAACTTGAAACCCGCCAGAATAATGAGGACTAAAAATGTTGACTAAAGGTACGCATATTCCCGATTGGCTGAACGTGCCGTTTGCCGGAATCACGCCGGCACCGTCACAGGAAAAGGGCCAGGATCTTTTCCCGACGGGCAACTGGCGCGCAATCCGCCCGGTCTACCGGGACAAGCTGCCGCCCTGCAACAACGCCTGCGGCACGAACGAAAAAATTCAGGGCTATTTGGACCTGGTGAAGCGCGGCAAATATCTCGACGCCTATGCGCTGATCAAGGAAGACATGCCGTTTCCGTCGGTCACGGGGCGCGTGTGCTACCACCCTTGCGAACAAGCCTGCAACCGCGGGCAGTATGACGAAGCCATTTCAATCCGCGCGGTGGAGCGCTTCCTCGGCGACCTGGGTCAGTCGTTGGCTAAGGATGTGGTCAAGGCCGGGCCATCCAACGGCAAGAAAGTCGCCGTCATCGGGTCGGGTCCCGCGGGCCACAGCGCCGCGTACCAGCTGGCGCGCATGGGCTACAAAGTTACGATTCTCGAAAAGTCGCCGAAAGCGGGCGGGCTGAATCGCGGCGGGATTCCCGACTGGGTTCTGCCACAGGCGGTGCTCGATCGCGAAATTCAGCGCCTCGTCGAGCTTGGCATTGAGATCAAGACGAACGTCGAGGTTGGCAAAGACGTCACGCTGGACGATCTGAAAAAGAATTACGACGCCACCGTGTTCGCCGTGGGGCTTACCGAGTCCAACAGCGCGAAAGCCGAAGGCGAGAACAAGGCCGGCGTGATTTACGGGCTTCCCTTCCTGCGCGATATTGGCATGGGAACATCGAAAGTGAAGCTCGGGCCTCGCGTTGCCGTCATCGGCGGCGGAAACACCGCGATCGACTGCGCGCGCGAAGCTCTGCGCCAGGGCGCCGTTGAAGTGACCATGATCACGATTGAAGCCAACCCTCAGGAGATGCCCGCCGTTCCCGAAGACCTGCACGACATGGTCGAGGAAGGCGTGGAGTTGATGCACGGGCTGGCCATGACCGCCGTGCTCGGCGAAGGAAAAGTCGAAGCGCTGCAACTTCATCCGGCGCGTTTTACCGGAAAAATTAATGCCTCGCCAATCGCCATCGATCGAGAAGCTCCCGCTCAGCGCTTTGCCGTGGACAACGTGATTATCGCCGTGGGGCAGAGGGCCAAGCTCGATTGGTTGCCGGCCGAATACAAGACCGAGCGCGGCACGATCAAGATCGACGAGTTCGGCCGCATCGGCAACACCAACTTTTTCGCCGCGGGCGATGTGGTGCAGCTCGGTTCCGGCCAGCCGTTGATGGTGGTGAACGCAGTGGGCGACGGCAAGCGCGTGGCATTCAATCTGGACAAGGTACTGAACAAGGTTCCTCTCGAGCCGCGTACGGTTCCCATCGACGTGATCGTCGAGCTGGGCCGCATGAACATGACCTACTTCCCGCACTTCCCGCGCGTCAAGCAGGCAATGCTTGCGCCCATGGCGCGTAAGAGCACGCAGCAGGAAGTGATCCTGGCGTACTCGGAAGAAGAAGCCAGCGCGGAAGCGGCCCGCTGTTTCAGCTGCGGCACCTGCAACGCTTGCGATAACTGCTACCTGGTTTGCCCCGAGCCATGCATCGTGCGTTCGGTGCGTTCCAACGGCCTCTACAAGATTCTGGTGGACTACTGCAAGGGCTGCCGCGTGTGCATCGAAGAGTGCCCTACAGGGTGCCTCGAAGGCGTGCCCGAACTGGACTTCGATACGGGAGTAGTTCGAATGGACACGGCATTCGCGATTTCACAGGGACTGCACGGCCGCCAGGCGGATGAGCTGCTGCATCTGTCGGACCGCCCGGCGAAGAACGTTTAGATTTTAGTAGAACAGGCTTCAGCCTGTTGCTTTTGATGAAGCATCGAACAAAGAACCAGACAGGCTGAAGCCTGTCCTACTGGTTCCGAAAGTACAGCGTCCGCCAATAGGTGGACCGCGCGGAGTGAGACATGGCAACGCTTGTAGCGGGAAAAAAGAAAACGGTTCGCATCAACGGCTGCGTGGCAGCGGCGCAGGCAGCCAAATACGCGGATGTTGACGTGATCACTGCTTATCCCATCCGGCCTTACACGGCGACGATGATGGCGCTGGCGCAAATGGTGGCCAACGGAGAACTCGACGCCGAATACATCGTGGCGGACAGCGAGCACTCCCAATTGAGCATCGCGCACGGCGCTTCCTCGAGCGGTGCGCGCGTCTTCACCGGCAGCTCGGGAGTCGGCGTGCAATATGGCTACGAGCTGTATTCGCCGATCTCCGGCAGCCGCATGCCCGTGCAGATGATGATCGCGGACCGCACGCTCGATCCCCCAGGCGATTTCGGCTCCGAGCACACCGATGCGCTATCGACGCGCGACATGGGCTGGCTCATGGGATGGTCCTGCGACGCTCAGGAAGCGTTTGACAATCACATCATCGCCTACCGCATCGGCGAAGATCCGCGTGTCCTTCTTCCGCAGATGGTTTGCCAGGATGGCTTCTTCGTTTCACACATCGTGTGTGACGTCGAATTGCCCGACCAGGGCCAGGTGAACGAATTCCTGCCGCCCTACAAGCATCCTTACCCGCTCGATCCGCGGCATCCCGTGTCGCACGGCCCGCAGATCATGCCCGAGCAGGGTCCTCCTCTGCAGCTTGAGCGTGCACGCGCCATGGAAGGCTCCATGGCGGTGATCGAGCAAGCTCACGAAGAATTCGCAAAGATCTTTGGGCGCAAGTACGACCCCTGGATCGAAGAATATATGACGGATGATGCGGACGTTGTCTTTTTCCTTCAGGGCGCGCACGGCGTGACGGCGCGCTACGCCATCAAGCACATGCGCGACCGTGGCGCGAAAGTCGGGCTGGTGCGGCTGCGCACCATTCGGCCCTATCCAACTGACCGCGTGAAGGAAGTGCTCAGCAAGTTCAAGGTTGTCGGCGTGATTGAAACCAACATGGGGCTGGGCAGCGTGAGCAGCGGCGGTTCGCTATATGCGGAAGCAGTGGCGGCAGTCTACGAAAGTCCCAAGCGTCCGCTGATCACATCGTTCATGGCTGGGATGGGCGGCGAAGCCATCGTACTCAAGGAATTTTATTGGATGACGCAGAAGATGCTGGAAGCGCAGAAGCGCGGCAGCATCGAAAAGCGCACGCATTGGGTCGGGTTCGAGGAGTAATTCACCTTAGAGGAATAGACATTTTATTGATGCGACGGGCTTGAAGCTTTGCACTAAAATGGACGTGGTGCGAAGTTTCGGGGCCGCCATCCGGAGGAAGCGATATGTCAATCATAGAAGTCGAACGCCAGATATTGCCGATGTTTGGCAGCCCAAATCAAGGGGCGCGATTCTACAATCCTGAATTGCCGGCCACTGAGCCTTTCGTCCCCGGCCACCGCACATGCGCGGGATGCGGGCCGTCCATTCAATATCGGATGACCAGCAAAGCGTCTGGCGACAACACCATTCTCGTTGGCCCGACGGGATGCATGTACGTCGCCAACAGCTCGTACCTGTGCACGCCCTACAATGTGCCCTGGGCGCACACGCAGATCGGCAGCGCGGGCAGCTTCACCGCTGGAATCGCCGCCGCCTACGAAGCCATGATCCGCAAAGGCAAATACAAGGGCACGTTTCCCAACATCATTTGCGAGGCGGGAGACGGCAGCGCCTCCGACATCGGCATCGGCTCGATTTCCGGCGCGCTCTATCGGAATCACGACTGCCTGATCATCTGCTACGACAACGAGCAGTATGCCAACACCGGTATTCAGGCCTCGTCGCGCACGCCCTACGGCGGCATGACAACATTCACGCCTCCGGGGCCGAAAATTCCCGAGGCCAAGACGCTGTTCCCCAAGGATCTGGCGCGCATGATGGCGGCCGGGCACCCCCACTGCTATGTGGCCACCGCCAGCGTGGGCTATCCGATCGATCTGATGAACAAAGTTCGCAAGGGCCTCAACTTCAAGGGCGCATCGTTCTTGATGGTTTACACGCCCTGCCAGAAGGGCTTCGTGTACGAGACGCCGCGCTCCATCGATCTCGGCCGTCTGGTCGTCGAATGCGGCCTTTATCCCATCTGGGAATGGGACAACAACAAGCGCGCCTATGACTACAGTTTCAAGCCGCAAAACATGCGCCCGGTATCGGAATACTTGAAGCTGCAGGGACGCTTCGGACACTTGCATGCAGAACACATCGCCACGCTGCAAAAGTTCGCCAACCAGCAGTGGGAAATGATGGGCGTGCAACTTCCGGAAGCGTTGATCAAGGCCACCGATGTGAAAAATCTTACAAACATGGGCTCCGCCGAAGCGGCGGCGTCCCTGGCGGAGACCGTATGAGCGCCACTACACCCAACGTACCTGTTGCGCAGGAAGCCTACATCGTCAGCGAAGGAAAGAAGCGCGGGTTGACGCGTGAAGTTCGAGACGAGGCAGCCTTTGACCGCTACTACACCGTCTTGAAAGTGCACGCCGGAGACGCCAACCTCACCGACAACTGGCACACCAACGAAGTGTTGAGCCATGCCAGGAATAATTTCGAAGGCTACACCTTCGTCATGCGTACGCTGGAAGCCTGGGGCGCCGTCTTCCAGAATGACCATCGCGCCTATTACACGGCGGGCGGCCGCGTCTGGGTGCTGGACCTGGAGCCGGCCACGGGCAAGAAGCCGAGACTGCCCGGCAATTACGGAACGAAGTAGCGTTCCATTGCCGCGCATTCTGCTCATTGACGACACGCCGGAGATCGCGCAGCTCTTGTCGTATTCTCTTCGCGATGCCGGCTTCGAGGTCTTCTCCTCCGGCTTCACAGACTCCGTGAACGAACTGCTCGCGGAACAGTGCGCCGACGCCCTGGTGCTGGATTGCTCCGTGTACAACATGAGCGAGACGCTTTTTGATACGGTGCGTTACGATCCCGCTCACGCCGAACTTCCCGTTGTCATCATTAGTGACACACCGGAAGAGGCGGATAAGAGCCTGCGCGCCCGCGACGCCAAAAAAGTTATCCTGATTCCAAAACCATTCACCGGGTCGCACGTCGCCCGCGCGCTCAAAGAATTGCTGGGCCTTTAGTAGCGCGGGCTTCAGCCTGCGGATTTTAGACCTTGCAAGGACCAAACCCCGCAGGCTGAAGCCCGCGCCACCGTTAGAGAAGAGAGGCGAATATGGCTTCCTGGAGCATGGACAACTGGCGCTACGTCGAGCGCCAGTCCGTAACCGACCCTAAAGGGACGCAGTGGTCCGTCGCCCTGATGGACATCCTCGGGCAGGAAGGCGATCCCGAGATGCCCAACAAGCTGCAGGAACTTCAGTACTCCTCGGGAAGATATTTCACGCTAATTTATTCCGCCAGCGGCAACGTAGTGTGGGAACGCGGCCACGGCAGTCTGCCCGAAGCCACCAAAGTCTACGAGCGCCTGATCGTGGACGTCATGGACGGCGTGCTCGATCCCACGCAGCCCACATTCCGCGAAGATTTGGAAGATTAGCACGGACGACACGGAAACCGCTTTCAAGCGAAGTAGCTTACGGCATCATTTCCAGCGAAACTGTCACTGAGCCTTTATTATTTCAGGCAAGGCATCCGCTGCGCGGCCCATGGCGCGCGCCAGGCTTAGATTTGCGACGTTGAAGGCGAAGACGCCGTTGATGAAATCGAACTCGGCGTTGGTCACTTGCTCCTGGGCCTGCACGTAGGTGACGTTGTCGATTACTCCTGCTTCCGCTTTTTGGCGCGTCAGTTCCAGGGCTTCCTTGTTGACCTCGACATTTCTCTGCGCGACTTCCACCTGGCTGGCGGCTGCCTGCAGATCGAGATAAGCGCTGCGCACGTCGCTCTCGATCTGGCCTTTCAAGTCTTCATATTCGGCGCGGCGCTGGTCGAGAGCTGCGTCGGCTTGCTGAATGTCTCCCTCGGCTTTTCCGCCTTGCCAGATGGGAATTTTCAGGCTGGCGGAGGCCGTGTATGTAGTTTGCAATTGGCTGGGGTTGACGCCGATGCCGCCGTAATCGGCGGTAGCGCTGAGCGAAGGATAGCGCTCGGCGCGGGCCGCGGAGTGAGCGCGTTCGGCGGCGCGCACTTGTGCGTCGGCGGCTTTCAGGTCGGCACGCTGCTGGAAGGCTTGCGCCAGCGCGGCTTCCACGGTCAGCGGCGCGGCGGGCGCGAAGGGCACTTCGTCCGAGAGATCGTACTGATCGTTTGGCGGCAGGCCAATCATTCGCGCCAGATTTATTTTTTGCTTTGCCAGATCATTTTTGAGGGAGAGCAGACGCTGCTGGTGGGTCAGCGCCTGCACTTCGTTGCGGTCGGCATCCACCTTTGCAATGAGCCCTTGTCCAAATTGCTGCTTGCTCTGGTCGAACACGGCATTGGCGCTTTGCAGTTGCGCATCTTCCGAGGCCACACGCGCGCGCGCCGCGATGGTTTGCAGGTAAGCGCCGCCCACGGCCAGAACGATCAGTTCACGCGCGTCCTGCGCCGAATAGCGATTGGCCTTGGCAATTTCGCTTGATGCACGGTAATTGTTGATCGCGGCAAAATCGAAAAGGGACTGCGAAAGATGCGCGCGAAGATCGAAGTAATTGAAAGGACCGATCACCGCGGGAATCGAGAATCCGGGGAAATTGAAGCGGAAACCTTCGGCGCGCAGGTCCGTGGTTTGCACATCCTCAGTCACGGTTCCATTGAGGTTCGGCAGCAAGCCGCTGAGCGCCACCTTGCGTTGTCCATCCGCCTGGCGCATGGCTTGCGTCGCGCCGGTCTGGCCGAGGTTAAACGCAAGCCCGCGCTCAATCGCTTCGCGCAATCCCAGCTTCCCGTTGAACGGCATTTTCGCCAAGCCCGGTGTGCTTCCCGCGTATGCGCCCTGCACTTGCACGCTGGGATTCAGTGTGTTCACCGTGGCCGTGGTGCTGGGCGCGGGCGCTTCGGAAGTTTTCACGGTGCCGTTGGACTGCGCCGTTCGTCCGGAGAGCGGCAGCTGCGCGGCCTGCGTGCCCTGCGATTGTCCTGCGGGCGCTCCTAGTTGCGCGAAGGCCGGCGCGCCGAACAGCAATGCCAGGACGGCCAGCGACGATGCACGGCTGAAATACTTGCGGATAAGTTTTGAGAACAATTGCACTTTCAATTTTCCAAACATGAGACTCCCCTATGAGCCTGCGTGACGATATAAATTTCAGATGCTCTTGTAGCGCCCGCCTTCAGGCGGGCACGGCAGATTCAAGCACGTGCCCGCCTGAAGGCGGGCGCTACATGGCCTAGCTGAGTTGCTTTCTAAATCGCCAAATACTGAGCGATACGAGCACGATCGTGAACCCCAGAAGCGCCAGAAAATTCGGCCACAGCGTGCCCATGCCGCTTCCCTTCAACATTGCGCCGCGCGAGATCACGCCGAAGTGTTGGATGGGATTGAATTGCGCGAGAGGTTGAAGGTATTTGGGCATGGCTTCCACCGGCGTGAACGCGCCGGAGAGCGATGTCAGCGGAGGATTCACGAAGAAAAGCGTGAGCTGCGCCTGCCGCGCCGACTTCGTGAACGTGGCGATAAACGTGCCGATGCTGATTCCGCACAGCAGGCAAAGAGCCGCGGCCGCGATCACCAGCAAAACATTTCCTCGAAATGGAATCCCGAACACCACGCGCATCAGCGCCACGGCCATGGTGCCCATCATGCAGAGCAGCACGAAAAGCGGGAAAAGTTTTGCGACGATAATTTGCGTGGTGGAAGCGGGAGACATCAGCAGCTGCTCGAGAGTGCCGGCTTCGCGCTCCTTCACTATGGCTGCGGCGGAAATCAGCGAGCCGTTCAGAATCAGCAGCACGCCCAAAATGCCGGTGACGACGAACCACGTGGGCTCGAGCCCGGGATTGTAGAGATACGCGGGATGGATCAGCACCATGCCGAGCCGGCTGACATTGGGCGAGGCGATCTGCTGAAAGCGCGCGTGAATTCCACTGCCCGCAAGCGTCTGGTTGTAGGACGCGATCACGCCTTGCGCATATCCCTGACCAATAGTGGCCGTGTTGGAATTCATTGCGTTCAGCAGAATTTGCACGGTGGTGGGCCGGCCGCGCTGCAAATCGCGAGCGTAGTCGTAGGGAATCACGAGACCGGCATCCAGAGTTCCGTTTGCGATTTTCTTGCTCATTTCATTTACGTCCAGAAATGTGCCGGCGCCCTCGAAGCTCTTGCTCTGAGTCATGGTGGCCACAAGCTCGCGGCTTTCGGGTGTTCTGCTGTCGTCCACAACGCCCATGCGCAGATTGCTGACGGTCGCGTTGAGCGCGAATCCGAAAACAAGCAATTGCAGCGTAGGTGGCAGGATCAAGGACATGGCCAGCCTCTTATCACGCAGGATCTGGCGGAATTCTTTGAGGATCAATGCCCTCATACGGTAGCCGAGAAATTCTCGAATCTTGTTCATGGCTTAATCCTTCAACTGCATCCACCGCATGTTGCGCCAGGCGATGGTGTAAAAAACCGAGCCAATCACGGCGATTGCCAGAACTTTAGGCCACACCGATGGCCAGCCTCCGCCCGCCAGCAAAGCGTCGCGCACAATTTCAATGTAGTAGCGGCCCCAAACAAAATTGGAAATCCAGCGAATGCCTGCAGGGATGTTTTGCACAGGAAAAAGAAGGCCGGACAGCATATACACAAGCAGAAATCCGGTAAGCGCCACGGCCTGCATGGCAGCCACCTGGCTGGGAATGGCAGCACCCAGCATATTTCCGAACGTTGTCACGGTGAACATATACAGGAGCGTGGCCACCAGAAAAGGCGTGGGGTCTCCGGCAAAACGCAGTCCGAAGCCCATGAACAAAAGCATCATCAGGATGATCGCTTCCGCGGTTGCCACGATCATGAACGCGGAGATCTTGCCAAGCAGGAATTCGTGCGCGGAAATATTGGAGACGTAGACCTGAAGGATGGTTTTCTGCTCGCCTTCCTTGGACATGGCCAGCGTCGCAAGCAGCGGCGGAAAGAGCGACATGGCCAGCACGTAAATTCCAGGGCCGTAAAATTTCTGCGACGAGCGGCTTGGGTTGTACCACAGCCGGATTGCAGCGGTGACCGGTTGCGGGCGTGAGGCTCCGCCGTTTTCCGCGTTGTATGCGCGAACGATTTGCGCCGCGTCGCCCGAAATGATTTGCGCCGTATTCTCATCCGAAGCATCCACCAGAATTTGCACCGTGGCATCTTGGCCGCGCGCAATCCTGCGCCCATATTCCTCGGGGATGATCAGCGCGCCGCGCGCCTTGTTGGAGGCAAAGGCCTCTTCGGGCTGCTTGTCCGTGGGCCATGATGCCACATGGAAGCTCAACGACTGCCGAAACGCGTCCACCAATTTTTGTGAATCCTGCGACTGATCGAGGTCCTGCACAATGATGGGGAGGTCTTTCACGGTCAGTGAGATGGCAGTAGTTTGCAACAGCAGCAACACCACCGGAAGCAGCAGCGCCAGCGCCACGGCGAGGCGGTCGCGGAGAAGTTGGATCAATTCTTTTCGTGCCTGCGCGTAGATTCGCCGCATGATTCGTTCCTCTAGTCTTCCGAGCTGATTTTGCCGCGCTCGCGGGCCTGCTCGACCACGCTGATGAATACATCTTCCAGCGAGAAGCGTCCCTCGCGCGCACCCAGCACGCGCACGCCCGCGGCTTCCAGCCGCTGCGTGTACTCGCGGATGCCGGCATCGACATCGCCGTCCGTGATGATGTGAAGGCGCTTCCCGAACAGCGCAACGCGCCAGTGCTGCGTTTCTGATTTCAAAAGATCAGCCGCGCGCTGCGGCTGGTCCACTCGAAATTCCAGCAGATGCCCTTTTTGCTGCGCCTTGATTTCGCTTGGCGTCCCCTCAACGAGCAACTCCCCCGCCACCATGAAGCCCAGCCGATTACATTGTTCCGCTTCTTCCAGGTAGTGCGTGGTCACGAGAACAGCCGTGCCCGCATCTGCCAGACGATTGATCATCATCCAAAACGCGCGGCGAGCCAGCGGGTCGACACCCGAGGTCGGCTCGTCGAGAAACACAATGCCCGGTTCGTGCATGATGGCGCTGCCAAATGCCACGCGCTGCTTCCATCCGCCAGGCAAACTCCCGGTAATCTGCTGCTCCTTGCCCTCGAGTCCGGAGAAATCAAGCACCCAGCGTTCCTTTTCTTTCAGTTCTTCGGATGGCACACCGTACACGCCGCCGAAGAAATCCAGATTCTCCGCGATCGAAAGATCGTCATAGAGCGAAAACTTTTGCGACATGTAGCCGATTTGTTGCCGGATATCGGTGGAACGGAATGCTCCGCGTTCGCCCGAGAGCTGCATGTTTCCCGTGGAGGCTTCCAGCAAACCGCAAAGCATCTTGATGGTCGTGGTTTTTCCCGCGCCGTTGGCTCCCAGCAATCCATAGATTTCGCCATAACGCACTTGCAGGCTCACGTCATGCACGGCCGTGAAAGACCCAAATTGTTTTGTAATATGTTCCGCGCCAATGGCGATCTGGCCGATTTTGGCTCTGTGGTCGCGGCGGGCAGGGAAGGGCGTGTCCCGCATATCGTCGCTGAGAGAGCGCAGCGTCGCGACGAACGTGTTTTCAAGCGTGGGATCGTCCACTCTCACGCTGTCAATTGCGATTCCCTCCGCGCGCATGGTTTCTTCGATTTGTTTTTGCGCGAGTTCGGGCGAATGCGAAAGCAAATCGAGGCGATCTCCAAAGCGCTGCACGTCAAAAATAGCGCCTTCCTGGCTGGATCCCTTGCTCAGGGTACGCAGTGCTTTGCGAAGGTCGGGTGAGCGCAACTCGATGCGCTTGGCGTGCATGCTCTCGCGAAATTCGTCCGGCGTGCCAACCTGCTGAATCTGGCCGAGGTGCATCAACGCGATGCGATGACACCGCTCCGCTTCGTCCAGATAGGGCGTGGCAACCAGCACCGTGAGGCCCTGGCCCGCAAGATGCGCGAGCGTGTCCCAAAATTCGCGCCGCGAAACGGGATCGACGCCTGTTGTCGGCTCATCCAGAAGCAGAATATCCGGCTCGGAAACGAGCGCGCACACCAGCGCCAACTTCTGTTTCATGCCGCCGCTCAACTGCGCCGCCAGACGTTTTGAGAAGCGGTCCATGTCAAACATCTTCAAGTAACGGCCGCCGCGCTCATCGATTTCCTCGGGAGGCACGTGCCGCAAGTCGCCGATATATCGAATGTTTTCGGAAACGGTCAGGTCGGGGTAAAGGCTGAATGTTTGCGTCAGATATCCGGTGCGTGCGCGCGCTTCGCGCGCGGGCTTCCCGAATATTTCCGCCGTGCCGCCCGTGGCTTCCATAACTCCCGCCAGAATTTGAAACGTGGTGGTTTTGCCGGCGCCATCCGCGCCGATCAGACCGAAAATTTCCCCGCGCTTCACTTCCAAGGAAATTCCGCGCACGGCTTCCAACGTGCCATAGCGTTTCCTGAGGCCGCGAATATCAATGGCAGCTCCGGAGGCCGCAGCGTCTGACCCGAGGGGATTTTCCCGGTCTGTAGCGGCAGCGTTCATTGTCCGGCCCGTTTGTGGGGCGGCCAAACATTGCCGCTCGTCAGGATTTCGCCATCCGCCGGCATGCCGGGTTTCGCGTATCCAATTCCCTGCGTCAATTGCAGTTTCACGCCGACCACCTGCTTCACACGGTCGTCACGGAAATATGTATTTTCGGGAGTGAATGTGGCCTGCGGATCGATTCGCAGAACGAAGCCATCAAGCGCCTGTTTCGGGTTAGAGTCCAGAAATACGTGCACGGGCTGGCCGATTTTTACTTTGCCGATTTCACCTTCGGGAACAAATCCTCGCAGATACACTTTTGAGAGGTCGAGCAGCGTCACGATTGCAGTGCCCGCTTGCACCACTTCACCTGGTTCGGCCGCGCGGGTGAGCACTGTGCCGGAGAAAGGCGCGAGCACGGTCAGATCGGCTCGATCGGCTTCCGCCTCCGCGAGCTGCGCCTGCGCCTGTGCCGTTTGCGCTTTTGCGCCGGCGATCGTCGATTGTTGTTGGGTAATCTGCGCTTCCGTGCTGGAGATTTGCGCGTCGCGAATTTTCGGATTGTCCAGATTTGCCTGCGCGGTCGTCAGCGCGCCGCGGGCCGATTCCACGCGCCGTTGCGCGGCGGCCACAGCGGCCGCCTGTTCGTCGGCCTGCACTTCGGCCTGAAGACCTTGTTGCGTTGAGGCCGCGCCGGTCTTGGCAAGACGCGTGTACGCATCGCGGTTGAATTCAGCGAGACGCAAGGAGGCTTGCTGCTGGGTGAGATCCGCTTGCGCGGCCGTGAGATCCGCTTGCGCCTGCCGGACACGGCCCTCCGCATCCGTCGTCGATTGGCCCGATTGCAACTGATTCTGGCGCAGCTGATCCTGCAGCACGCCGATCTGTTCGCGCGCGCTTTGCATCTTGGATTGTGCATCTGCGAGCGCTGCGCGCGCCTGATCCTCTCGCGCGCGTACCTGCACATCATCGAGCCGCGCGATCACTTGCCCCGCCGTGACGGTGTCGCCCTCGCGCACGGTGACTTCCAGAATCTTCCCGCTCGTTTTCGGTGCCACGGCGGAATCGTCGCCTTCAATGCGCCCGCTGACCGCAACGATGCTGGACGGCAGATTCGGTGTGGCGAAAAATATCTCCCAGATCACCAGAGCGGCGACGATCACGCCGACAACGATGAGTATCCTTGCAACTCGCGAGCGCGGCGGTTTGTTTTCCGCCGCAGGCGCCGGTGCCATCGTGCTGTTTTTTGTTTCATCCATGTTTTTTGCCGTGCCCCACTTTCTTCAAATACGCGAGCGAAAAATCCGCGATGTGGTCCGCGATGCGTTCCAATTGATCCGCCGTAAGTTTCAGTTCCGGCTGCAAATGCATGAGCACCGGCCGCGAGAACGTGTAGAACAGGATTTGACCGACGATGCTGTTCACCGAGAGGCGCGTTGTTTCATGGTCGGGGGGCAGGCCGATGATTTCGCCGACGGCATTTCGCACCCTGTCGTAAATCGGGCGCATTCCTTCGTCCACCACGCGCCTCATCGCCGCGGTGGGCTGCGAGCACTCATGCATCACCAGGCGAATGACCCAGTCCGGCTGCGTTTCCTTGCACATGCTCATGAGCCGCGCGCGGATTACGGCGCGAATTGTTTCCTCCGCGGAAAGGTTGGAATCCAGGGCGGCGCTCAACACGGCGGATTGCTTGGCGCGCACGGAATGCCGCAGCACTTCCGTATACAAGCCCATCTTGTCGCCAAAGGTGTAGTTCACCGCGGCCACGTTGGCGCCCGCGCGGCGGCATATTTCGCGAATGGTCGCGGCGCGGTAGCCGCTTTCGGCAAACACGTGCCCAGCCGCCTCGATCAGCTTGTTGCGCGTGAGATCCAATGCTTTGCCTTTGACGCGTGCGCGAACGGCGGATGAAGAGCGAGGAGTAGCGGAACGAATCATATCAAACATATGTTTAAAACAAGTGTTTGAATTTGTCAAGCGAATTTGCACAAGGTCCTTATGCGCAATTGATGAGAGCGGGTAGGTTTGGCCGCCGCAGCCAGGCGTTACGATGGCGCTTCAAGATCAGGTTGCCGCCACCTTGACGCCGCGCTATGCGTAGCTCCCCGCAGATGTTAAAATGTCGGCGGTCGAAAAGTTCGATAGGCCCGTAGCTCAGTTGGTTAGAGCGCTACCTTGACACGGTAGAGGTCTGCGGTTCGAGTCCGCACGGGCCTACCATTCTTTTCAATACTTTAGAGAGTTTTCTTCGGAATCCGACAGAAACTTCACCTGTAATTCTTCACCTGTATAGTGGACGAATTGCGTCCGTTGCTTGTGATTGCGAGAGCCATATCGTTCTGGGCATCCGCAATCCCACAGCAGCGCGGCTCTGCCGACGGTTCGAAGGGGCAGAGGGGGAATGAGTCAGAGCCCTCACCTCACACGCTCAGAACTGGAATCGACACCGCGGAAATGATTGCGTAGCCGTGGATCCGTAGGTTGCCGCCATAAGGGTGGCACCCGTTAACCAGCAGGTCCGCCTTCGTCTGCTTTGCAGCCTGGCTCAGTACTTTGGGCGCGTCACCACTACCAATAAAAACGTCTGCCTTGATACCCAAGTCCTGCTGGAGCTCTGCGATGTGCTGAGACGCGTCGCTGACAAGCGCTTCTTTCCATTCTTGATTGACGTAACTGCCACCGGGCCCCCAAAACTCCACCGCGGCAGTGACGTGAGCAAGCGTGAGACGGGCACCAAATTCGGAGGCCATTTGCGCGGCCCACGACGCAGTTTTGCGATCATGAGGGTTGAAATCGACCGCGCAGAGGATGTTGCGGAGCGCCAACTCCCGCATTGGCGATTCTTCCAGGTGGGCTCCGGTCCAAATCGGGCACTCGGTCCCATGTGGCATTTTCGGTGTCGCGGTGCCCAGAAGAAATTCGTCGAACGTGTGGCCATGCGACGGCATCATGATCAAGTCCGCTTGTTGCTTTTGAGCCATCTGCACAATTGCCCGGTCCGCGCTGCCTTTGGCCAAGATGCATTGAATGGTAAGGTCATCAAGCTCCGGCCTGAGAGTCAGGTCCAAGTTCTTCTCGGCCACCCTAATGATTTCCGCGAGCATATCCCAACTGGCGAGTTCGGGGCCGTCCAAGGGCACACCGGCGGTATGGCTAAGTAGTGTCCTGACGTGAAGCATCACGATCTCAGAATGGAAATGGTGGGCTAATGCGGCAGCCTGATGAATCACAGGCAGCGAGGTATTCGGGAAATCCACCGGGAGAAGAATTTTCTTAATGTTTAGCATCGCGCTCAAGCCGTAAAGCCAAAATGTCCCTGACTGTCTCCCTGAGGGCGTTTCCCTCTTCGTTTGGGGTACACGCAATCTTCACGCGCGCCGACCATCGGGGCGGGTCGCTCAAGAGATAGATCGATTCGGCACATCGTCCATTGAGCCGCTTGGCTGATAATTAGAATAGAAGTCGTCAGCTTTAAGCTTTATGGCACTTTGCTTATCAGTTGCACAGGCGATGGGAGCTGCGAGGAATCCCAACCTCCACCGAGCGCCTGGATCAACCCTCCGCTGGCCGTCATCTGCTGGATTCGAAGATTGACCGCAGTTTCCTGATTCGAAAGCAATGCGGTTTGCGCGACAATCACATTCAAATATGGATCGATCCCTACATTGTAGCGATCCGTGGCGAGCGCCAAGCTTTTTTCCGCCGATTTGACCGCCGTATCCTGATATTGAATCTCGTCAGAGAGGATGCGCAGTGAGGCGAGGTTGTCTTCCACTTGTTGAAAACCGGTTAGCACCGTCTGCCGATAATTGGCCACGGTCTGATCATACTGGGCTCTGAATTGTGTGACCGTGGCCCGGCGCAATCCCGCATCAAAAAGGATTTCAGAGGCCGCCGGGCCCAGTGAGAAAAAACGGCTCGGCCAAGTGAACCAAGTTGTGATCGAGCTGCTTTCAAGTCCTGCCGCCGCGCTCAACGTAACCGTCGGAAAGTACGCTGCTCTCGCGATGCCAATCTGCGCGTTGGCCTGAGCAACCAAGCGCTCGGCGGCGGCGATGTCGGGACGCCGCTCAAGAAGCTCGGAAGGTACGCCGAAGGGAATCGCTGGAGGACTTGATTTGAGAGGTTCAACCGGAATTGAAAACGTCGATGCCGGTTGTCCGGTCAGCATGGCGATGGCATGTTCAAACTGCGCCCGTTGGATTCCAAGAGCGACATCCTGTGCTTGCGTGGCTGCAAGTTGAGTCTCGGCTTGCGCCACGGCTTCCTCAGTGCCGATGCCTGTTTCGTACAAGGCCTTTGTAAGTTCAAGAGACTGCTGGTATGCAACCACAGTCGAATCCAACAACTGTTTTAGCGCATCCTGTCCGCGAAGTTGAAAGTAATCGATGGCAATGTCGGCTTGCATAGTGAGACGGGTATTCTCAAGATCCGCTGCGCTGGCTTGCGCTCCATAGGCAGCCGCACTGACCGTGTTCCGGATACGGCCGAACAAATCCGGCTGCCAGGTGGCATCAAAGGGGAGCGTGTAGTCTGCAAATGTACCCGTTGCGGCAGATGTGGAACCTGTTCCTGAGCCAGAACCTCCTGATTTGGTATTGGACGACGGCCGTTGCACGGTGATAGCTGGGTTGGCCGAGACTGTAGGGAAAAGCTGCGATCGAGCTTCCTTGACCAGGGCGCGCGCTGCAAGAAAACTTGCCGCAGCGGCTGCGATGTTTTGATTTGAAACATTTACCTTCTCTTCCAGCGCATTCAACTGAGAATCGTTGAAAACCTCCCACCATTTACCGCGAAGCGCATCATCTTTCGGCTGCGCCACTTTCCAACCTTCCGTATTCTTAAAATCAGCAGGAGTGAGTTCCTTGTATGCCGCGGGAGTTTGCGTTGATGGTGTGTGGTACTTCGGGCCGACCATGCAACCTGCGACAAGGAGGCATGGAGCCACGGCAAGACACATTGTGGTTCTTCGATGGAAAGGAGTCATAATCTTATGCACCTCATGATGGCTCCAATTAATCCGCCGCGCTAGGGGCTGGTCCGGCCCCATGCTCAAGGATGTCGTGCTGCTTTCCCTGCATGCGTAACCTCACCCGGTCGAATGCCAAATAGAGAACCGGCGTTGTATAGAACGTGAGCAACTGACTCAGGATGAGCCCTCCCACAATGGTGATGCCGAGGGGCCGGCGGAGCTCGTACCCCGTGCCCGTCCCCAGGGCCAACGGCAGCGCGCCCAATAATGCTGCCATGGTCGTCATCAGGATCGGACGGAAACGCAGCATGCAGGCTTCGAAAATCGCGTCAGCTGTGCTCTTTCCCTCCTGACGCTCGGCCTGAAGGGCGAAGTCAATCATCATGATGGCGTTTTTTTTCACGATTCCGATCAGCAGCACAATGCCAATGATGGAGATGACGTTCAGATCCTCTTTGAAAAGCAGCAATGCGAGCATCGCGCCTACGCTCGCCGATGGCAGAGTGGAGATGATCGTCAGTGGATGGACCAGGCTTTCATACAAAACGCCGAGAACGATGTACACCGCCAGCAGCGCCGTCAGAATCAGAATGGGCTCGGTGCTAAGAGATTGCTGGTAGGCCAGCAGCGTGCCGGCAAAAAACCCTTGCAGCGTGGAAGGCGTGCCAAGCCGCTTTTGCATCTGGTTGATGGCCAATGTGGCATCGCTCAAAGAGACATTCGGCGCAAGGTTAAAGGACAAGGTGACCGAGGGAAATAATCCCGTATGGTTGATGGCCAGCGGTGTGGTGTTGGCTTGGCCCTTGGCCACCGTGGACAGCGGGATGTTGGTCGTGCTGCTGGCAGTATGAAGGTAGATGTCTTTTAATCCTTCCGGGCTTTGCCAATATTGGGGAGCAACTTCCAGCACGACGTAGTACTGATTTAACTGCGTATAGATGATGGACACTTCCGATTGGCCGAAGGCGCTGTACAGCGACGAGTCTAGAGACTGTACGGTGAGGCCGAGCTTCGCCGCAGTGACGCGATCATAGTTCATCAGCTCATCCAAGCCGCCATTCTGCTGGTCTGAACTCACATCCAGCAGACCAGGTAAGCGTTGCATCTCACCCAACAGGATCGGTCCCCACTTCGTAAGATCCTGCACATTGTCGGATTGGATCGTGTACTGGTACAGCGCGTTGCTTGACCGGCCGCCGATGCGCAGATCTTGCACGGGTTGAAGGAACGCGGAAGCCACCGGCAGACGGTTCAATTGGGGCCGCAGGCGGTCGATAACCTGAGAAGCACTGGCGTTGCGCGCCGCCAGAGGCTTGAGCGCAATGTAGAGGGAGCCTGTATTCGTGGCCCCGCCACCGCCGGTAAACGCAATCACATTATCGACGGCCGGGTCATTCTTGATGACTGCCACGATCTGCTGAATGGAATTGTTCATCGCGGAGAAGGACGAATCCTGTGACCCTCGTACTCCCCCGGTGATCGCTCCCGTGTCCTCCACGGGGAAAAAACCCTTGGGTATCTTGACGATCAGCACCACATTGAGCGCGATGGTGAGGAAGAGTACGACGAGGGTGAGGGTCGGATTGTCCAGCACCCAACGCAGGCTGCGACGATACAACGACAGCACCCAATCGAAGAACTTTTCGTTGGCCAAATAGATGCGGCCATGTTTTGCCTCGCGCTCGCTCCTCAACAGGTAGGCGCACATCATCGGCGTGGTGGTCAGTGAGATGACCATGGATACGAGAATGGCCGTCGAGAGAGTGACGGCAAACTCGCGGAAGAGACGCCCAACGATTCCGCCCATCAACAAGAGAGGAATAAAAACGGCAATCAGAGAAATGCTGATGGTGAAAACGGTGAAACCGATTTCTTCCGCGCCCTTCATCGCCGCGGCAAAGGGCTTCATGCCGTCTTCCAGGTGCCGCGAAATATTTTCCATTACCACGATGGCATCATCGACCACAAATCCTGTTGAAATGGTCAGGGCCATCAGCGAGAGATTGTCCAGGCTATATCCGAACAGATACATCACTGCGAACGTACCAATGAGCGAGACCGGCACAGCGACGCCGGGAATGAGCGTGGCGCGGCCATTGCGCAGGAAGATAAACACCACGACGATGACGAGGCCGATGGAAATGAGCAGAGTCCTCTCGACGTCACTCACCGAGGCTCGTATGGTTATGGTGCGATCGAGAACGATGGTGGTATCGATGCCGAGCGGAATGGATGCCTGGATAGACGGAAGTTGCGCGCGTACGCGGTCCACCGTCTCAATGATGTTGGCGCCGGGCTGGCGGTAAATGATGACCGTAACTGCACGCTTGCTGTTCAAATAGCCGGCTGCACGGACGTTCTGCACGGAGTCGGTCACCTGAGCGACATCGGACAGGCGGATCGCCGCGCCGTGGCTGTAACCAACGACGAGCGGCTTGTAATCCTCTGCTTTCGAGATCTGGTCGTTGGCAAGGATGTCCGCCGTCACCTTGCCATCCGTGATTCGGCCTTTGGCCAGGTCAGCGTTCTGCAGACTCAGCACGGACTGCAAATTCCCAAGGGTAAGTCCATAGCTGGCGAGTTGCGTGGGATTTGCGTCCACACGCACGGACGGCAACGCGCCACCTCCGGCAACGACCTGACCAACGCCCTGTATCTGCGACAGCTTCTGCACGATGACGGTAGAAGCTTCGTCATACAGTTTATCGGGACCGTATTTGTCGGATGTGAGGCCAAGGATCATGATCGGCGAATCGGAGGGATTGACCTTGCGATAGGTGGGATTGGAGGGCATGTTCGTGGGCAGATAGGTTCGAGCCGCGTTGATGGCGGCCTCCACATCGCGCGCCGCGCCATCAATGTCACGGCTGAGGTCAAACTGAATGGTGATGGATGTACTTCCGAGCGTGCTTGCGGAGGTCATCTCGGTCACATCTGCAATGTGACCCAACTGCCGCTCCAGGGGGGGTGGCGACCGACGACGCCATGGTATCGGCGCTGGCCCCCGGCAAGTTTGCACTGACTGAAATCGTTGGAAAGTCAACCTCGGGCAGGGGCGATACCGGAAGCACCTCATACGCAACTCCCCCGGCAAGGGCAATCGCCACCGTGAGCAGCGTCGTAGCCACTGGCCGCCGAATGAAGAGTTCGGAAATGTTCATGCCGGCCCTGCCAGTTCCGCGCCCCCATCTTCCGCTTCTTTCGATTTGTGCGCAAAGCGCTGCGCCAGATTGTCAAAAAAGATATAGATAACGGGCGTGGTGTAAAGCGTGAGCGCCTGGCTCATGAGCAGTCCGCCCACCATGGCGATGCCCAGCGGCCTGCGCAATTCAGAACCGAAACCAGTTCCGAGCGCCAGCGGTAGCCCAGCCAGCAGCGCGGCCATGGTGGTCATCATAATGGGGCGGAAGCGGAGCAGGCAGGCCTCGTAAATCGCATCCGCTGCCTTCTTTCCGTGCTTACGCTCACCTTCCAGGGCGAAGTTGACCATCATGATTCCGTTTTTTTTCACGATACCGATCAGCAAGACGATGCCAATGATGGCCACCACGCTTAAATCCTGGTGAAAAAGTATCAAGGCAAGGAAAGCGCCGACGCCTGCTGACGGGAGCGTGGACAGAATCGTAATCGGGTGGATAAAGCTCTCGTACAAAACACCCAGAACAATGTATACGGTGACCAGCGCCGCAAGAATGAGCAATGGCTCATTGGCTAGCGAATTCGTGAAGGATGCCGCAGTGCCTTGAAAACCGCTCTGCAGGCTGGGAGGCATGTGCATTTCTTTCTGCACTTTGTTGACCGCCGTAATGGCGTTGCCCAACGCAGCATTCGGCGCGAGGTTGAACGATACGGTGATGGCCGGAAATTGACCCTGGTGGTTAATCGAGAGCGGCTCTGTCGTCTCCTCAAAGTGCGAGAAAGCGCTCAGCGGTACGGCATTGCTCGTGGCTGAACTGGTAGCGCCCGCGGAGGTGGCTCCCTTGCTGGATGCCGCCGTGGAGGCGCTTGCCGAAAGCGCGTTCACGGGAGGAGCAAGGGTATTTGCAGCGGGAGTGTACAGTGCTGAAGTCGTTAGCGCATTGGACCCTGCGGAGGATGCTCCTGAAGAGGCGAATGAGGAAGAGGCCCCAGTACCGGTTGCGCCTGCAGACGCATTGGACTGGATGTAGAGATGATTCAGCTTGTTGGGGTCCAGCTGAAGCTGCGGCTGGCTTTCGAGAACAACGTGATATTGATTCACCTGCGTATACATCGTGTTGATCTGCCGCTGGCCGAAGGCGTCATACAGTGTGTTATCGATTGTTGACGGCGCGATGCCAAATCGCGAGGCCGTGACCCGGTCAATCACCAGAGATACAGCAAGCCCTCCCATTTGTTGATCGGTAGCGACATCTTCCAGGTCCGGCAACTGTTTCAACTTGGCGACGAATCGGTTGGTCCAGTCATTGAGTTCATCCGCATTGGGGTCTTCGAGCGTGTACTGGTATTGCGTGCGGCTAACCCGATCGTCCACAGTGATGTTCTGCACAGGCTGCATATAGAGCTGTATTCCCTGCACCTGGTCCAGTTTCGACTGGAGCCGGCGGATTACGTCGGATGCGCTGATCTTGCGCTGGTTGATTGGCTTCAGATTGATCGACATTCTGCCGCTGTTGGTCGTGGTATTCGTGCCATCCGCGCCGATAAATGACGAGAGGCTTTCCACCGCCGGGTCATCCAAAACTATCTTTGCAAGCGCCTGCTGCTTTTCCGCCATGGCCTTTGAGCCAATCACCTGTGGCGCCTGCGTTATGCCCTGAATGACGCCTGTGTCCTGCACCGGGAAGAAGCCTTTGGGAATGATGATGTAAAGGAAAACCGTAAGCAGGAGCGTAGCCAATGCAACTAACAGCGTAATTGTCTGGTACTGAAGGACAAACTTCAGCGTTCGGCCATAGAACGCGATCATCCGCTCGAACGCGCGCTCCGAGGCTCTATAGATGCGCCCCTGCTGCTCCTTCGGTTCGTGCCGCAGGATTCGCGCACTCATCATGGGCGTGAGCGTAAGGGAGACGACTGCCGAAACGATAATCGTGACCGCGAGTGTCACGGCAAACTCTCGGAATAGGCGCCCCACAACGTCGCCCATAAATAACAGCGGAATCAGAACGGCGATGAGTGACACGGTCAGCGAGAGAATGGTAAAGCCAATTTGCTCCGCTCCCTTTAGCGCTGCTTCCATGGGAGGATCGCCCGCTTCGATGTACCGCGAGATGTTTTCGATCATTACGATGGCATCGTCCACAACGAAACCGGTGGAGATGGTCAGCGCCATCAGCGATAAATTGTCCAGGCTGTAACCAAGGATGTACATCGCCGCGAAGGTGCCGACCAATGACAGCGGCACGGCAACGCTCGGAATAATGGTGGCATAGAGACTTCGCAAGAAGAGAAAGATGACCATCACCACGAGTCCGACCGTCAACAGCAATTCGAACTCAACATCGGAAACGGATGCTTCGATGGAGGTGGTGAGATCGGTGAGCGTGGTTACCTGAATGCCCGTGGGTAAATTGGCCTCCAACTGCGGCAGCAGCGTCTTGATGCCCTTGACCACACTGATGGTGTTGGCCCCGGGCTGGCGTTGCACATTCAGGATGACCGCGGGAGTCTGATTCATCCACGCGGCCTGATTATTATTCTCCACGCCATTCACGATGTTTGCCACGTCGGTCAGCATCACCGGCGCACCGTTACGGTACGCGACGACAACCTTCCGGTAGTCATCGCTGGTGACCAGCTGATCGTTCGCGTCGATCTGGTAATCCTGACGCGGCCCGTCGAAGTTTCCTTTGGCGGCGTTCACGCTGGCCTGTGTCAACGCCGTGCGCAGGTCTTCCATGTTGATGCCATAGGAGGACAAGGCCGTGGGGTTAGCTTGAATGCGGACCGCGGGCTTTTGGCCGCCGCTGATGGTTACAAGTCCGACGCCATTGAGCTGCGAAATCTTGGGTGCCAGGCGCGTGTCCACAAGGTCCTCAACCTGAGAAAGCGGGATGGAACTGGATGCGATGGCCAGGGTGAGCACAGGCGCGTCGGCTGGATTCGTCTTACTGTAGATCGGCGGCGAAGGCAGAATGGATGGCAATAAACTTTGCGATGCGTTTATAGCGGACTGCACCTCTTCTTCGGCAACATCAATCGCCAGAGTGAGATTAAACTGCAGCACGATGACGGAAGTGCCTCCGGAACTGGTGGAGGTCATCTGGCTTAAGCCCTGGAGTTCGCCGAATTGACGCTCCAGTGGCGCCGTCACCGTTGTCGCCATCACGTTCGGACTTGCGCCCGGATAAAACGTGAGCACCTGAATGGTCGGATAATCGACTTCGGGCAATGCGGATACCGGCAGTTGTGTATATCCAACCAGACCGACCAAGAGGATGGCGGCCATCAGCAAAGAGGTCGCCACGGGCCGCAAGATAAACGGACGAGACGGATTCACGGCGCTTTGCTCCCGATTGCGGTGGCCGGGATGGGGTTGTTGGAAATGACGACTGTAGCGTTGTCTTGCAACTTATCGAAGCTGCTGTTGGCGACAACATCTCCCGGGTTGATGCCTTCCACTTGCGTTACACCGCCTTCTGTAACTCCCAGCTTTATGCTGCGCAAGTGGGCGATATTGTTTTGAATCACATATACGAACGATGCCTGGCCATTTTGTTGAATGGCGGATGCCGGAATCAGCGTCACTCCCTGCAACGTATTGACCAGCAGGCGCGTGTTTATAAACTGGTTCGGGAAGAGCGCATCGTTCTTATTGTCGAAGATCGCTCGTCCTTTTACGGTCCCAGTCGTAGTGTCAATCTGGTTGTCGAGGGTCAACAGCACTCCGCTTGCAATTTTCGTTTGGGCCGTGCGATCGAAGGCATCTATGGTGAGCTTCGCATTTTTGCGGAGGCGAGCTTCAACTTGGCCGAGACTGTCTTCGGGTATGGTGAAAATTACGGTGATGGGCTCTAACTGCGCAACGACTGCAAGGGTTGTGGTTCCTGCGGACTGTACGACGTTGCCCGGATCAACCAGCCGCAAACCTACCTGGCCGGCGATGGGAGCAGTAATATGGCAGTAGTTGACCTGAATTTGGTCAAATTGCACCGTTCCCTGGTCGTTTTTTACGGCGCCCTCGTCTTGCAGGACAAGCTTTTCCTGGTCATCCAGGATTTGCTTGGCAATGGCGTTGCGTGCCCACGCGGCACGGTAGCGTTCCAGATCCAACTGTGCTTGGGCGAGCACATTTTGATCTCGCTCCAGCGCCCCTTGCGCTTGTAAAAGCATTGCGCGGTACGGACGTGAATCGATTTCAATCAGCGAATCACCCTTACTTACGCGCTGGCCCTCCGTATATTCCACAGCAACGACCAAACCATTCACTTGGCTGGTAATCGAGTCGGTATAGACCGGGGTGACTGTGCCGATAGAGTCGAGGTAGACGCCGATGTCGCCTTTTTGGGCCGTTGCGCTAGTAACCTTGATTCCCGGCGCAGGCCGTGCCTTGGCCGCTGCCGCTTTTTTGGCTTCCTCGTGGTGGCGTAAGATCAGCACGAACGCAAGAACAATGACCAGTACCAACAATCCCCACATGACGATCCGCAAAACCTTATGTCGAGGACGTGGCGGAACATGAGCCTTGAGTCGATGGTCAGGACTGATGGCTGAATGCTCATTCATGTCCGCTGTCAATCGGAATCTCCTTTTTCAGCTCCGAATCTCTCGGATTGCAAGGTTCCTTTGCGAATCCGAAAGCCACACATTCTCGGGCTGGCCAGTCTGATCGGATCGAGTTTTTGTAGCACGGCTAATGACAGAGTCTACTTCAAGTTAGACTGACAACACACAACATCAGTTGCTCCGGTCCGTCTGAATGATTGTGTTTTCCAGAGGTGTGGTTTTCATAGGGCTCGGCTTTTCCACTGCTGCTCCGTCAGCGTGGCTCGACGCTGACCTTGATCTGCTGCCTGTCAAATCGAGCACTTCGGCGCGTGCAGTAAGCCCTTCGCCGGACTCCGAGAGGTGAAACTTCACAAGCTTGCGTAGCGTGGATTCCGCGAGAAACCAATCCTCCCGGTCGTTCCCGTGCACATTCGAAGGATTTATGAACAGATGCGAGATTCAAATCAGTGCTGCTTTTTGTTCGCGGTGCAGGTGAAGAAATAATGTGTCACGCTTTCCTTTCTTTCTGAGAAATAAGGCCTTATCGAAATTATGCTAGAAGATCAGATATAAGCGCGTCTGTCCAATAAGGAACACATTGCGATGTGGGTCCCAGAGTGGCAACCGTGGATGTGATTGCAGCAGGTGGCTTCCGTAACCGCCCGCGCCGCTCCTCACGGAATGATCATGACGGAATTCAAGTAGCTCAAAAGAGTCCTGAGACTTTGGTTTCGGAGTGTATTGGCCAGGCGCCACTTGCCAAGCCGGGGGGGTGGCAGGCCTGCGGAAGTTCTTTTATTGAGTGCGTCCGTCGAAGTGAGTGACCCCAATTGGAGGGAAATTATGTGATGACGAGGCGGAAAGGGGGCACGTGGCTTTTCGACGCATACTGTGCGATATGGAGCCGTCTTTTTCCTAGCGCGTCGTCACAGTTCAGGTTGGGACTTCGCTGGATGGCCTGAGCAAGGATGGCGAGTATCCGAGGAGAATATGCAATGTCCATACAAAATTCAGTTGTTGCGGTGTATCGAACGCATACCGAAGCGGACCAAGCGGTGAAAGAGCTTCAGCGCGGGGGAGTTGACATGCACAAATTGTCGATCGTGGGGAAGGGGCATCACACGGATGAGCATGCGGTAGGCTACTACAACACTGGCGACCGCATGATCTATTGGGGCAAGGTTGGCGCGTTCTGGGGAGGCTTCTGGGGGCTCTTGTTCGGCTCTGCTTTTTTCATGATACCGGGTCTCGGCCCAATCCTGGCGGCGGGACCAGTAGTGGCATGGATTGTGGCAGGGTTGGAAGGTGCGGTGGAGGTAGGAGCGTTGGGTGCTCTGGGAGCGGGCCTCTACAGCATAGGAATTCCCAAAGACAGCATTGTGAAGTACGAAGCAGCACTCAAGACAGATCAGTTCGTGCTGATCGCCCACGGAACGGCGGCAGAGGTGGCGAAGGCCAAGGACATCATCGAAACCAGGCATCCCGCTCAATTGTCGTTGCATTCAGGCGAAGCGAAAGCAGCGGCAGCGGTTTAACTTTCCTGCGAGTTGAATGGACAAGGCTGCCTCAACGGCCTTGCCCATGGAGTGTCAAATTGGCTTTCACAAAGGCTACGCGTAGAGGAACGGCGGGTCTCCGCTGCTTCTCCAGAAGTAGGCGAGGATGATTAGACTTGCGATCGCCGCGTAGGCGCACCAAAGCGAAGTGAACGCGTACCGCTTGAATTCCATTACAACGAGGAGAATCATTAGGTTTGCCGCGCCGAAGACTACCATTGTCCTGATCTTCGAAAGAAACAGCGAACCGCACGTTGCAATCATATATAGCAACGCAACCGCTGTCTTGTTTGTCGCTTGATTGACGTACACAATACTATTTCCTCTGACGTATACCTGCAATGGGTACGCCGTCAACGCCCACAAGATATAAAGCGCCGTTGCTCCTCCCAGCACGAGGAACGGCAGCATGCGCCTACGGCTCTTCGTGTCAGGCTCGAACAGCAGCACGCTTAGAGGCAGCAGGAATGGGAGGAGGCGGGCGTAGCTCCAGCGCGTACCTCGTGGCCGAAATTCTAGAATGTCAGCTACGCAGCTCAATAAGCAAATGCCTGCACCAGGCGCTGTAGCTCTCATTAATAGCGTGATTTCAGAACGTAACTCGCTCGCCTTAGGTGGGCATTGCCCCGACCTGCTGCAGTTGCGCAAGGTTGAATAAAATCGGCCCAAATGATTTGAACAATTGAATTCCAGCGGACTACTGCGGATCACCGCCGTTCTCACCTTCTAAATTGACACGGTAGAGGTCTGCGGTTCGAGTCCGCACGGGCCTACCATTCTTTTCTATACTTTAGAGAGATTTCTTCGGAATCCGACAGAAACTTCACCTGTAATTCTTCACCTGTAATCGGGCTGATCCGCTGCTGTTGACTTCCTCCGGACCCAAGCACACAATCCGGCAACATTTCCGGAGGTGACTTATGAAAACAATATCAACGGTCATTTTGTTTATCGTCTTGCTCATTTATGGATTGGCTGTCCGGACGATCGCGCAAAATGTGGGCCGCGGCAGTGCCGCACAGACGGAACTAATCGGCACGTGGCGAGTCGTTTCAATCGGCACGGTCCGCCCAAATGGGCAAGTCGTGACCGAGTGGATGGGTTCGAACCCGATTGGGACTTTGATCTACGACCGCGCGGCTCACGTGTCTGTGCAATTCATGCGCGATCCGCGAGCGACTTGGAAAGCCGCTGGCTCATCTCCCGCGCGTTCGCCTGACGAAATCGTTGATGCGGCGTCGGCAGTAGAAAAGGCCGCAGCGTTTGACGGCTACTATGCCTACTACGGGGAATATGATGTGAACGAGAAGGACCACATCGTGCGCCATCACGTTGAAGGCAGTTTGTGGCCGCCTGAGGTCGGCGTTACCTACGAGCGCCACTTCGACGTCTCTGGTAACCAGCTAACAATCGTAACCGCCCCTTTCAAATTCAAAATCGAGGAGCGTTACAACCGGATTGTTCTACAGCGAATCAGCAACTGAACCATCCATAGCAGCCCGCCCGCGCCAGTAATTCACTTCGGAGCGTTCCCCGCGCTCAGGGCAAGCGAGTCCGCACACGCCTACCATTATTCTCAATAACTTAGAGAGTTTTCTGCGAAATCCGGTAAAAACTTCACCTGGAATTAGGCTAAAACAGCAAAGTTATCAGATGCGGCAGCTCTATATATTTTCTGATAAGAATTAGGATTTCCGACATTAGACGTGAAGACGTGCGCCTTGAAAGCTGAGTAGGACCCACCATTCATGATTTTCCACCATCATCAGTTCGGCGGTTTCATTTACGGTTTCTGCTAATTCGGCGAGCGTGGTGGCGCGCGTGGCGCGGTGCGCCAGCCACTCCAGGGCCACGGACATTCGGTGCGAGCGCTCGGCGATGCGTTCCAATTCCAGTTGTGAAGTCACCGCGTGCACGGCGCCCGCCCAGGCGGGAAGCACCAGCGCAAGAAAGGTGATCCATGTGCCAATATTCAGGAAGGGAGAGCGTTCGGCATCCGGAGAGTGGCCTACGCCTGCAAAGTGCAGCACGGCCATTAGCAGCGTGGTGCCGAACAGGGCGAATCCGATCTGGTGCCGGCGGTGGGCGCTTTTTTCTTTTCGCTTCGCACTACGGGCGTGGAACTTCTGTTGATCTTCGAGCCATGCGTGAACCAGGAATTGTTTCAGGGCGCCCAGCGGCAAAACGGGAACTGTTTGTCCGGCGTCGGAGACAATTGCCTTCACCGTTTGCATCAGCCACTGTTGCGGGCCGCGATAAAATGGAAGCGGATCGTTTTTTTCTTTGCGGGATTCAGGTTCCAGCAGCGTGGTGAACGTTGCAATGCGCAACTGCTCGGCGATATATCGCGCGTGCAGCCATTTTTCGTGCCAGCCGCTCGATCCGGCGGACATCCACAAACCCAATATGGTCAGCATGGCGAGCACTTCGAAGATGATCAACCAGTGTTGCTCCGGGAAAAATAATACCTGTCCCACGGCTATGGTGACGGCCAGCGCTGCCAGATAGAGAATGCCGCTTACGCCCCGGGCATGTTTGCGGTGATAGAGCAGCGCCAGCGAATCGGCGCGCGCAAACTGCGGCACGAGTATGGACAAAATACCGTTGAGCGCTTCCTCCGGCAGGCCTGCTTTTACGGCTGCCTCTGCCAGATGATCCCTGGTGCGCCGTTCCTCAGCTTCGTAATCCGCGGGAACGAGTCTCTTATCCTGGAAATAAGCGAGTTGCTGGCTATAGCCGCGCGAAAGCTCGCTGAGCGTGCGCGGAAATTCTTCTGTGCGGACGATCGCGGCCTTGTCCGTGGATTGTTCGCGAAAATTGACGGCGAGAATTCGGCGAGGCGGCGCTTCCGGATGTTCCGCGTCAATCCAAAGAACGACGCGGTCGCGATCAATCGCATATTCAACGATCTCAGCCGTGCCGCCCACGCCGGCCGCTTCGCGCCCGTCCCACACAGCCAGCAGAATTTCGGATACTTCCACCACGCGCTCGCCAGCGCGCAAATAGGCGGCGTCACGCATGGCTTCCATTTCGGTGCCTTCGCCGCCTCCCCGAATTTCCGAGTCTTGTATGCGGGAGGGAAGTTCTTCAATGACTGCTGCGTGCGCTAGTAAATGTTCAAACGAAGCCAGTTCGCCGTCCGTGGAAAAATCCTTGCGGTAGTCGGCCAGCGGAAATGGCGTCAGCACTTCCAGCCGCGCATGTACTCGCTCAATCAGCGTTCTTGCGGCGATCTGATCGGCGCCGCGAGCCAAAGGGGAAACGATTGTCCAGCGCGGCTGCGTCGCGCCTGCCTCCGAAAGCAGGCGATTGATCCGCTCGATCACGCCTTCGATGGCGCGCGCCACGGCCGCTTCATCGGAGATCCTGCGATGTCCGGTGACCGCAAAACGAAGCTCGTATGTGACGCGCGGCTGCATTGGCAATGGAGTACTGGTGGAAAGAAACCGGTGTATCATAGCGCAGCATTTTTGGCCCTGCACGCGGAATTACCTTCGCTGTCTGAAAGTATTGGGTTGGGGGGAATTCATGACACGAGACGTTTTCATCAGCCATGCGGGCGATGATGCGAGTGTAGCCATAGAGGTGTGCGCGCTGCTGGAGGCGCGCGGGTTGAAGTGCTGGATGGCGCCGCGCGATGTTGCGGCTGGCTCGGTGTGGGACGAAGCGATTCTCGATGCGATTGAAACTTCGCGCGTGTTTCTGCTGATTCTTTCTAGGAGCGCCAATCAATCGCAATTTGTGAAGAACGAAGTGAATCGCGCGTTTTCGCAGAGCAAACCCATCGTGACATTTCGTTTGGAAGATGTCGCACCGGGGCGCTCGCTGGAATTATATTTGGCGCGGCATCATTGGACGGACGCGTTTCCGCCGCCACTCTCCACGAAAGTTGAAACTCTAGCCACCTCGATTACAGCGCTGCTCGACACTGGCGCTACTTCGACCACTGCTACGACTGTTTCAGTCGCTCCATCTGCAACGCAATCCCTCGCGTCTCGGCTTTTGGCTCGACTATCGGCAATGATGAATAACTTGCGGGCGATCAGCCAGGAAACTCTAACCTACAGCTTTTGTGCATTGGTTATCGGTGCGGCAATCGCTACTCTTGCCACGTGGAATTTCAAACCAGCGCCAAAATCCGCGCCAAAACCGGTTATGCGCTATGCGATTACCGTGCCCCCGGTCAACACCTCGGGGTTCTGACATCGGGCGACGCCGGTCGCGCCTTAGCTATTTCTCCTGATGGCTTGCACCTTGTGTACGACGCATGGGAGGGAAGCAACATCGCAAACTCGCAGCTCTATCTGCGTTCGATGGACAGCCTCGAGGCCAAGCCCATCCCCGGCACGAAAGGAGGGCTCGATCCGCTCTTTTCGCCTGACGGGCAATGGGTAGGATTTTTCTCTTTCGGAAAGTGGGAAAAAGTTTCGCTATCCGGTGAGGAACTGCAGACAATCTGCGATGCTACACCACGTGACGGTGGTGGACCCAGTTGGTCCACAGACGGCACGCTGACCTTCGGGGTAAGAGGGGGCTTCGGGTCCGGAGTCATCTCTCAAATTTCGGCGGGGGACTGCACTCCGCGTCCACTAACTCATCTGGAACAAGGAGAGGTGGCCCAGGCGTGGCCGGAGATCTTGCCCGGAGGCAAAGCTGTCATTTTTGCCTCGGGCACGAATAGTTCTAATTGGGCAAACGCCCAGATTGCTGTCGAAGCCATCGCAGGTGGCCAGCGGAAAAACCTGGTTCAAGGGGGAATGCATCCTCGGTATGCTCCCTCGGGGCATCTGGTCTATGCGCAGGAAGGAGGGCTAAAAGCGATACCGTTCGACGTCAAACGCCTGGTGGTTACTGGCACATCAGTCCCGGTGGTGGACAACGTCATGCAATCCCCAGTATGGGGAGACGCGCAGTACGCCTTTTCGGACACCGGCACGCTCGTCTATGTCCCTCAATTGATAGAAATCACGACGATGGTGTGGGTGGATCGCAACGGGAAAGAGCAGCCGTTGGCCGCTCCCGCGCACGCCTATCTGCAGCCGCGCATTTCCCCGGATGGCCGGCGGGTGGCCGTGGCGATTACGGAACAAGACAGCGAAATCTGGATGTATGACCTATCTCGCGGAACGCTGGGCCCATTCACGCTCGAAGGAAAGAATAATCTTGTTCCCTACTGGACGCCCGACGGCAAGAGCGTCGCATTCGTATCGAACAAGGAGGGTCCGCGGAATATTTTCTGGCAACACGCCGATGGAAGCGGCGGACTGGAGCGGTTGACCACCAGTCAGGATCTGCAGATTCCGTCCTCATGGTCTATGGATGGGCAATTTCTGGCCTTTACCGACCTGAACGCCGCGACGGGATTCGATATCTGGGTACTGCGATTGAGCGATCGCAAAACCCAGCCTTTCCTCCAGACACACTTCACGGGAGCCGCAGTTTTCTCCCGATGGCCGCTGGATGGCCTATACCTCGGATGAATCCGGCCGCTACGAAGTTTACGTCCAGCCCTTCCCGGGTCCCGGCGGCAAATGGCAAATCTCAACGGACGGCGGCAGAGAGGTTTTATGGAATCGGAATGGACGAGAGCTGTTCTATCGCAACGGGAGCAAGTTGATGGCCGTGCAGATCACCACGCAGCCGAATTTTTCCGCCGGTACGCCTAAAACACTTTTCGAGGGCGATTATCAGATGCGTCCAGCGCAGTCTAGCCCGAACTATGACGTCTCGGCCGATGGCCAGCGCTTCCTGATGCTGAAACCGGTTGAACAGCCGCAACAAATCAACGTCGTGCTGAACTGGTTTGAAGAGTTGAAGCAGAAAGTTCCCACCGGGAAAAACTAATGACGCGCGATGTATTTATCAGCCACGCGGGCGACGATGCAAGTGTTGCGGGCGAGGTGTGCGCGCTGCTGGAGAAGCGCGGGTTGAAGTGCTGGATGGCGCCGCGCGATGTGGCTGCGGGTTCGGAGTGGGATGAAGCGATTCTCGATGCGATTGAAACTTCGCGCGTGTTTCTGCTGATTCTTTCCAAGAGCGCCAACGATTCTGCGTATGTGAAGAACGAAGTGAATCGCGCGTTTTCCGAACGCAAACCCATCGTGACGTTTCGCATCGAAGATGTGATGCCGGGGCGTTCGCTGCAATTGTATCTCGCGCGGCATCACTGGACGGATGCGTTTCCGCCGCCGCTCGCTGCGCGCGTCGAAGCTCTCGCTACTTCCATCATGGCTCTGCGCGATCCGTCAGTCAAAATGGGCACGGCTCCAATTGTTGTTCCACCCATTCGGACGAGGCTCGTTTCTTGTCTCTTATCACCCCTACGCACGATTGCGAATGAGGTCCGTGCATTTGGTAGAAGGAAGGTTCTTGTCACGCTGGGTCTACTGGTGATTGTCTCCATAGTCGCGAGCTTTGCTGCCTGGAATTTCAAGTCAGTACCTTCGCCAAAGGCCATATATCTCAATGCGGAGCTTGGCGCGGACGCAACCTTATACGTAAACTTCGGACCTTCCGCAAATTTTTCACCCGATGGTACGCGGTTGGCATTTGTCGCCATTGGTTTAGACCAGAAGCGGCACATCTATATTCGCCCGTTGAATCAGTTACAAACTGGCGTGCTTGCAGGGACGGACAATGCGCGCGATATTTTCTTTTCGCCCGATAGTCAATGGATTGGATTCTTCGCCGATGGCATGCTTAAAAAAATTTCAGTGCAAGGCGGAGCGGCAGTTACCGTATGCGACGCGATCAATGATCGCGGTGGAAGCTGGGGGGACGACGGGACAATCGTATTCGCCCCCAATAATAGTGCGCCACTATCCAAAGTGAACATGGCGGGGGGAACCCCCGAGCAGCTCACGAAGTTTGACTCGCAGGCGACCGAACTCACGCACCGTTGGCCACAGGTTTTGCCCGGAAGCAAAGCAGTTCTGTTTACTTCGAATACACACCTAAACGACCATGAAGATGCAGAGATTACCTTGTATTCAATGGCTGCCGGAACGCGAAAGACTTTGGTACGTGGTGGCTTCTATGCTCGCTATCTACCGACCGGGGACATCATATATATCCATGAAGGTACGCTGTTCGCTATTCCGTTTGATCTGAATCGCCTCGAGATTACTGGCCAACCAACTCCTATACTCGATGGCGTTGTTTCCAACGCTGGTAACGCCGGGGCACAGTTCTCATTTTCAGACGGGGGGAACCTGGTGTATGCCGCGGGTAAAAGGATCCCGGGAATCTCAATATTTTGGATGGATCAAGAGGGCAAGTTTTCTCCCCTTAGAAGTGTTGCCGGTGTATACAACAATCTCGCATTTTCACCTGATGGGAAACGCTTGGCGTTTGATCTACGTGAAGCGGGAAGAAACGACGTCTGGGTCTATGAATTAGAACGCGATGCTCTTACGCGACTGACCTTTGTGGGAATAGAAAATACAAAGCCTATTTGGACTCCTGATGGTCAGCGAATTGTCTATTCTTCTCAAGAAAAAGGTGGAGCGACGAATCTCTGGTGGATACGCGCGGATGGCGCTGGAGTCCCTCAACGCATTTCCGAGAGTGCGAACGCTCAATTCGCAGGTTCCTGGCGGCGGGACGGCAAAGTTCTGGCGTATGTCCAGCTCAACTCAAACAATAATTGGGACATCATGACGATTCCCTTCGAAGGAGATGAGAAAACAGGCTGGAAACCGGGGGAGCCAAAACTTTTCTTCAGAGGCACATCCAACGTATTCGGCCCAGCATTTTCGCCTGACGGTCGCTGGCTCAGCTACCATTCGAATGAATCTGGAAACTACGAAGTGTATGTTCGCCCTTACTCCGCTCCCGGCGTCAAGTGGCAAGTTTCCAGCGGAGGGGGAATCCTTCCCAAATGGTCGCCAAACGGCAAGGAACTATTTTATCGCACATTGGACGACAAGATTATGGTTGTTAGGTACACAGGCCCTGCCGACACATTCCGCGCTGATAATCCTAAACCATGGTCACCTGGCCAATTTGCGGAACTAGGCCCTAGCAATTTTAACTTTGACCTTTTTCCCGATGGGAAACGCTTCGCCGTCCTGAAGTCCCAGTTTACTGAAAAAGATGCTGCTGCGAGCAAGATCACCGTTGTACTCAACTGGTTTGAAGAGTTGAAGCAGAAAGTTCCTGCGGGGAAAAACTAATGACGCGCGATGTATTTATCAGCCACGCGGGCGACGATGCAAGTGTTGCGGGCGAGGTGTGCGCGCTGCTGGAGAAGCGCGGGTTGAAGTGCTGGATGGCGCCGCGCGATGTGGCTGCGGGTTCGGAGTGGGATGAAGCGATTCTCGATGCGATTGAAACTTCGCGCGTGTTTCTGCTGATTCTTTCCAAGAGCGCCAACGATTCTGCGTATGTGAAGAACGAAGTGAATCGCGCGTTTTCCGAACGCAAACCCATCGTGACGTTTCGCATCGAAGATGTGATGCCGGGGCGTTCGCTGCAATTGTATCTCGCGCGGCATCACTGGACGGATGCGTTTCCGCCGCCGCTCGCTGCGCGCGTCGAAACGCTTGCCACGTCCATTACCGCGTTGCTCGATCTGCCAGCGCCTGTGGCTCAACTCGGCGCAGTTCAAAATGTTGTGACCGCTGATAAGTCTTCAACCAAGCGCACGTTGTTAACTCAGGTCCAGCTTTGGTTGCGCAGCAAGTGGTGGCAAAGTAAAGCCGCGCTCGGCGCGATAGCCGTAGTGGCGGCTGCCATCGCCGCAGGCTCTTTGTTCGTAGCCTACCGGGCAACGCGTCCAGCCCAGCAGCCGCTGATGCGTTTCTCCGACGATGCAGGCTCGGAGATCTCACTTTCGATGGTCAGTGGGCCAGCCGTTGCAATTTCTCCCGACGGCTCGCGTCTGGCTTTCGTAACGCAATCTCCCGATAACACAACTCGAATCGCACAACGCTTGCTCGAAAACCAGAAAGCCACAACGCTGGCGGGCACAGAGGGCGGCGAGGCGCCCTTCTTCTCGCCCGATGGACGCTGGATTGGATTTTTCGCGCAAGCCGAACTGAAGAAGATCTCGGTCAACGGGGGCGCAACCACCACGGTCTGCGAAACGGGCGAGAATATCCGCGGGGGCGGTTTTTGGGGTGAAGACGGGAACATCTATTTTGCCAATCAACAGACGCCAGTTATGCGCGTCTCGGCTTCGGGAGGAACGCCAAGCCCTGTTATGCCGTTGCAAAACGGTGAAGTGACGAACCGCGCGGCTCAGCTCCTGCCGGGGAACGAAGCGCTGCTGTTTGAAGCGAGCGCGGACAACAACTCATGGGTAAACGCAACGATTCAAGTCGTTTTCCTCAAGACCGGACAGCGCAAGAAACTTATCCAGGGCGGTTATTTTGGCCGCTATATTCATGGCAGTGATCCCGAGCAGGGCCATTTGTTGTATATGCAGGCCGGGACGCTATATGCAGCGGCGATGAATGCCCGGCGCGCAGAGTTGACTGGCGCCGCGGTGCCCATAATCGAGGACATCCCAATCCGCGCGATAAATGGCCTTGCCCACCTTGGCATTAGCAATTCCGGAACTATGGTTTACGTCGAAGGTTCGAGTGCTTCGACTCAAGTATCGATGGCCTGGCTCGACGGAGCGGAGGGAACGGAGGTCCTGCCAGCGCCTCCCAAAAACGCCTATTTTTTCCCCCGGCTTTCTCCGGACGGAAAGCGAATTGCCATGACAATTAACGAACCTGGGGGAAGGGATCTCTGGGTTTACGAATGGGGTCAAAATCGGTTCACTCGCCTCACCTTTTTAAAGCAAATCTCCACTATGCCGCCACTTTGGACGCCGGATGGCAAGCATATTCTTTTCAGAAATCCCTTAACCTCAGAGCTGCAAGGCGGGGGCACCTACTGGATGCGATCAGATGGCGGTGGGCAAGCGCAACTCCTAATGACAGGGGGGGATTTTGCCGCGAGTTCATTTTCGCCCGACGGAAAGCGGCTGGCCTACACTGACCTTGGGGGTAGCCCGGGAATCTGGACCCTGCCAATCGATTCCGCCGATCCGGAGCACCCGAAGGCTGGCAAGCCGGAGATTTTTCTGGCATCGAAAGATGTTTCACCGCAGTCGTCTCCTGAATTCTCGCCGGACGGGCGTTGGATCGCGTTTGCCTTAAACCAGTCCGGACGTCTCGAAATCTTTGTGCGGCCATTTCCCGGGCCGGGCGGTCAGTGGCAGGTCACTAATTCCGGTGGCTGGCTTCCCAGATGGGGCCGGGACGGGCACACGCTCTATTTCCATGGCGGGTTAGATTACCGTCAGATTATGGCCGCTTCTTACAACGTGAGTGGAGATTCATTCGCGGCTGGCGAACCGCGCTTGTGGTCCGGCAGGACGCTACTCGAAGCAGAAGGCTTCGATCTCGCGCCGGATGGCAAGCGCGCATTGGCCGTAGTGCCGGCCTCCGGCACGGCGTCTGCCACTTCCACCACTCATGTGAACGTACTGCTAAATTTCGCCGACGAATTGCAGCGCAAAGCGCCCACGGAGAAAAAATAATGACTCGAGATGTATTCATCAGCCATGCCGGCGACGATGCGAGTGTAGCAGTCGAAGTCTGCGCGCTGCTGGAGGCGCGCGGATTGAAATGTTGGATGGCGCCGCGCGATGTTGCGGCGGGATCAGTGTGGGACGAAGCAATCCTCGATGCGATTGAACAGTCACATGTTTTTTTGTTGATACTTTCCAGTCACGCCAACAAATCGCAATTTGTGAAGAACGAAGTGAACCGCGCGTTTTCGCAGGGCAAGCCCATCGTGACATTTCGGTTGGAAGATGTGCCGCCTGGACGTTCGCTCGAACTGTATCTGGCGCGGCATCACTGGACCGATGCGTTTCCGCCGCCGCTCGAAGCAAGAGTGGAGAACCTGTCAAATTCAGTCCGCGCACTGCTTGATACATCCGTCGCGCCGGCAGTACGGTCGAGCGCGGCATCCGCTGCGATTGCCGCGCCTGCACGCACAACGAATTTCGTGGGCCGTCTGCGTTCTGGCACACAAAAGCTTGTTAAATCCACACGATCATTTGCACAAAATACTTTAATTTTCGGAATAGGCTGCCTGCTCCTTGGCGGCTTGGTCGCCAGCATCGCGACTTGGCATCTAAAAGGCGATCCCGAGCCATTCCGCAGGCCGGTTACTCGTGCGGTAATCCATCTGCCTGCAGGGCAGCAATTGGCGGGCCTAAGCGATGGTCCGGCCCTGGCTATTTCGCCTGATGGCACAATGCTTGCATATGTCGCGCAGCAGGGCGGCGTTCGTCAGCTGTACCTGCGAGCAATGGACAATACGGACGCTAAACCCGTGCCCGGCACGGATGACGCCTCCGATCCTTTTTTTTCTCCCGATGGGCAATGGCTGGGATTCTTCTCCAACAGAAAGCTGATGAAGGTTTCATTAAACGGCGGAGCAGCTATCCCTCTCGCTATGGCAGCTTTTGACGGAGGGGCCGCGTGGAGCAGATTGGGCACAGTTGCCTTCACTCCCTCAAACTTCTCAGTCGTTCAGGGAGTGTCTGAGAGCGGAGGAGTCGTACGACCCTTGACTGCGCTGGATGGCGCCCAAATCACTCATCGCTGGCCGGACTATTTTCCTGACGGTAAGTCCTTATTGTTTGTTGGCGGAACTTCAGGCGCTATTTTCACAAATGCCAGGACCGGAGTGCGGCCGGCTGGAACGCTTAAGACCAAGTACATACTGCAGGGAGGAGTATTCCCTCGCTATGCCCTAAGCGGGCACCTCGTTTACGCACAGGCGTCGGTTTTGATGGCGGTCCCGTTCGATGCTCAAAAGTTTGAGGTAACTGGCCCGGCTGTCCCGATGGCGGAGGGTGTCATGCAATCCGCTACAGCCGGATTCGCCCAATATAGCTTTTCCAAAACCGGGTCGCTTGTCTATGTTCCAGGAGGCAACCAGGCGGAACGACTCCGGTTGGTGTGGGTCAATCGGACTGGGGCGGAGGAGCCCCTGAATGCGCCTGTCAATGCTTATCTGAACCCGCGAGTTTCTCCCGATGGGCAGCGTCTGGCCGTCGGACTTAACGGAGAGGAGGGCCAAATCTGGCAATACAATTTTTCCCGGCAGACGCTAACGCGGATGACGTTTGAGGGCTCCGTGAACAATTATCCAGCATGGACGCCGGACGGTATGCGCATCGCGTTTGTTTCAAATAAGGAAGGTCCGCTGCATATTTTCTGGCAATTGGCCGATGGCAGTGGAGGCCTGGAGCGATTAGGCGCCAGTGATAATCAAAATAGTGACATATCTGGGCAGGCTGGAGCGCCGAGTGGGTGGTCTCCGGACGGAAACTATGTGGCTTTCAATGTGATTACGCCATCAGGTATCGACGTCATATTGTTTTCCGTGAACGACCGCAAATTGCAGGAGATCCTGAAGGGCCCGTTCAACCAAAGCGCGGCGACATTCTCACCGGATGGGCGCTGGCTGATGTACGTCTCCGATGAATCCGGACGCTATGAGGTTTATGTCATGGCCTTTCCGGGTCCTGGAGGGAAGTGGCAAATTTCAAACGATGGCGGCACGGAGCCAGTATGGAATCCCAACGATCGAGAAATTTTCTACCGTAGCGGCGACAAAATGATGGCAGTGGATATTGCCGCGCAGCCCGGTTTTTCCGTCGGCAAGCCGCATCTCCTTTTCACCGGCCCATATGCGCCCACTCCGATCACCTTTCCTAATTATGATGTGTCACGCGACGGCCAACGATTCCTCATGCTTAAACCTGTGGATCAAACCGAGGCACCCGCAACTCAAATTAACGTCATCGCGAACTGGTTCGAAGAATTAAAGCAGAAAGTTCCTGCGGGGAAAAACTGATGACACGCGATATTTCGCGGTTTAAGTAGGACAGGCTTCAGCCTGTCTGGTTTTTCGCCAGTTACATACGAACGTGCCGGAAGAGCGGAACCCCGACAGGCTGAAGCCTGTCCTACATAAGCAATACGTGATTAGGAGAAAAAATGACACGCGATGTGTTTATTAGCCATGCAGGTGACGATGCCAGTGCGGCGGTGGAGGTGTGCGCGCTGCTGGAGAAGCGCGGGTTGAAATGCTGGATGGCGCCGCGCGATGTGGCGGCTGGATCGGTGTGGGACGAAGCGATTCTCGATGCGATTGAAACTGCGCGCGTGTTTTTGCTGATCCTTTCCAAGCGCGCCAATCAATCGCAATTTGTGAAGAACGAAGTGAACCGCGCGTTTTCGCAGGGCAAGCCCATCGTGACATTCCGTTTGGAAGACGTCGCGCCGGGGCGCTCGCTGGAATTATATTTGGCGCGGCATCACTGGACCGATGCGTTTCCCCCTCCGTTAAGCGCGCGCGTTGAAAGTTTAGCCAGCTCAATCACCGCGCTGCTCGACTCTTACACCGCGGCGTCAGGAGTGAGTGCGGCCCCGGTCGCCCCGCCAGCTCAGCCAACGCTGTTTTCTCGATTACTTTTGCCGCTGTCCACATTCACTGAGAAGGTGCGCCATCTCAGCCGCGAATCTCTCCTGTTCGGGTTGATTGCGCTGCTGCTTGGCTCGGCCCTGACTTTTGGCTTCCTCTGGAATCGCAAATCCTCAGCGCCGCCGCAACCCGTAGGGCGGTACGTCATCATGCTTCCCGCAACACAAGAACTGGGCGTCATGAATGGTTCTTACCCTCATGCGGTAGCCATTTCTCCAGACGGGATGCACATCGCTTATGTCGGAGTGCAGAATAGCGCGATGGGACTATACCTTCGAGAGTCCGATAGCCTTGAATCTAAACTCGTTTCCGGCACGGAAGATGCAGACGTCGTAGCCCCTTTTTTCTCACCCGATAGCCATTGGGTCGGGTATGTCAGCATCACCGACAGGAAGCTAAAGAAAGTGCCCGTGAGTGGAGGGCAGCCAACAGTCATTTGCGATATTGAGCCCAGGTTTACGGCCGGCGTGACATGGGGCTCGCGGGGCAGCATTATTTTCGGACGAACTGATGGCTTATGGGAGGTGCCGGAATCAGGTGGGACACCTAAACATCTGACTACTTCGGGAAACGGGGAATTAAATCACTCTTGGCCCTCCTTCCTGCCTGGGTCTAACGCCGTGCTTTTTGTCGCCGAACTCGGAGCTTCTTCGCAAATTGCTGTGGTTTCTCTCGACACGGGGAAACGGCGAAATCTGATTGCCGGAACCGATCCTACCTACTCGCCGAGCGGGCATCTACTGTTTGTACAGGCGGGCACATTGATGGCTGCTTCTTTTAATCTTCAGAAGCTGGAAATCACCGGAGAGCCAGTCCCTGTAGTGGACGGGCTTGTGATTCATAACGGGACCACCAACACCCTCATAGCCTCCTCCGATTACAGCCTATCGTCTAATGGAACGCTGGTCTATGCGCCGGGAAGCGCGCGCACCGCTCCTGTCCGTCTCGAATGGGTTACCCGGGACGGAGCCGAATTGACATTGCCCGCCCCGCCTCATGTCTATGGTCTTCCGAAAATTTCTCCGGATGGAAAGCGGATCGCTATTGGCATCATGGAAAAAGACAGTGAGGTCTACATTTACGATCTTGCTCGCGACACGCTAAGCCGGTTCACTTTTCAAGGACCTAACAATCTTGTCCCGTCATGGACACCGGATGGCAAACGCATCGCATATGTTTCCAACTCAAGTGGCCCGAGGAACATTTTCTGGCAACTGGCCGACGGAACCGGCGGTTTGGACCGGCTGAATACCAGTCCAAATCTCAGCATTCCCGGCTCCTGGTCGCCGGATGGAAAAGTTCTGATTTATTCCATCATAGATCGTCAAATGGGATATGACATTTGGACTCTGACGCCCAGCGACCACAAAACGCAGATTTTTCTGCAAACAAAGTTCAATGAGAATGCGCCACAATTTTCTCCCGACGGGCGCTGGCTGGCGTATTCATCGGATGAATCGGGCCACTCTGAAATCTACGTCGTGCCTTATCCCGGTCCGGGAGGAAAGTGGCAAATTTCGAGTGATGGAGGCCGGGAACCCGTGTGGAACCGCAACGGGCGCGAACTGTTCTTCCGAAATGGAAACAAGATGATGGCCGCGCCGATCAATACGCAGCAGGGTTTTTCCGCGGGTACTCCCAAGATGCTGTTCCAGGGGCAATATGTAACGCTCGCCAATTCCACTCCCAATTACGACGTGACCGCCGACGGCCAGAAATTCCTGATGCTTAAAACCACGGCGCCGCCGGCGCAGATCAACGTCATCGTGAACTGGTTTGAAGAATTGAAGCAGAAAGTGCCGGCAGGGAAAAAATGATGGATCGTGAAGTTTTTATTAGCCACGCTGGAGATGATGCAAGTGCGGCAACCGAAGTGCGCACATCGCTGAAATCGCGCACATTGGAGTGCTGGATTGCGCCACGAAACGTCCGGGCCGTGGCCATACCTTCAAACTGAATCATCCAACCAGCGTCTGGCCGCTCGTAATCGCCAAGGCGATGTCTTCTTGCGCTTCGAGCTTGGCGGAATCAATCGCTTGGGAATACAGGTCAAGCGTGGTTGTTACTTTGGCGTGGTGCAGCAGTCCCTGAATCGTTTTTACGTCCTTGCCCGGATTGACCAGGCGGGCCCCACCGATTTGGCTCGCGCGCTTAGCATCTCCATTGCTTGCTTGCGCGACTCAACTTCATCCAAGCGGAGCTCTCGCGTCCAAGTCGTTCCCGCGCGCAACAGGTGCATATGGTTATCGATCAACCCGGGGATTACGGATTTTCCCTTGAGATCGATTTTCCTTGTGTTGGGACTAGCGAGTGCACTGATTTCCTGGTTGCTTCCAACCGCGACCACGCGATCGCCACGAACGGCAACCGCCTGCGCAATGGTAAAGCGCTGATCGACGGTAATAATCTTGCCGTTAGACAGAATCAGATCCGGCGCGGCCTGCTGTGCGCGCAGGGTCGCGGTGGCAAATGCGACGACTAGCAGCGCGGCGAGCGCGGTCATTCCTTTAGGGCCTTTAGGGAACCAGTGCATGAATTCCTCCGTTGATGGGCTTGGCGGATGGGAGCAATTCGTCGTTTGAACCATCTGAGAAGCGCGTTGGAGCCCGCCACCCTGTGCGCGGAGCATGCACCATGCAGGCTGGGCTTGGACAACGGAAGGTTTGACCGGGGCGGGGCCGCTACGGCTCTTTGTTCAATCGAAGTTCTTTTCCGATCGACACTGCAACCCACGGTTTGTAACTCGTCACGGAAATGTTTCGCTGCACTCAAGCGGCGCATGCAATTGCCGATATTGAAGCTAGGTCGGCAGGTATTTCTTTGCCCCTGCATTCCAATAATGGAGCGCCATGGCTCGCATTCTGGTAATACAGCTCGGGCGGCTTGGTGACGTAATTCAAACCACGCCCCTGCTCAAGGAATTGCTCGCGCAAAATTTCAATGGAAGTGTGGACGTTCTGGTCTTCGAGACGCTGCGGGAAATTGTGGATGGTCTCGGATTGGGAACTGTCCATGTGTTTTCGAAGCGCGCGCTCCCGGCCAACTTGAATCAGCTTGACAAGAACATTGAGCGCAGCCGCAAGCGCTCTGAACCCTTCCCGCACGAAGCGCAGGAAGCCTTGCGGAACCTCGCCCTTCCCTCCTACGACCGCATTGTGAATTGCTCCTATTCGCCGCTTGGCGCATTCGTAGCGCGGGAGACGCGCAGCGAGTGCGTTATCGGTCCAACGATTACAGACGGCGGCGAAGTATTGTTCCATCATCCAGCGCAAATCTACTTGCGCGCGCACTCAAGCTTCCGCGATCAAAATTGGTTCAACCTTGTCGATTTGTGGCGGGCCAGCGGCGATCCTCGCCGTGCGCTGTCGCGCAATTCACTCCTGCACGTCCCAATCGACTCCGCGCTTCCCTTTGAGATTCCATCCGGAAGAATTGTGGCGCTCAATCCTGGATCGAACGATTCCCTCCGTCGATGGGCTCCTTTCGAATTCGCTCAGTTGGCCGAAGGGCTGGTCTCGCACGGCCTGGTTCCGGCGCTGGTCGGAGCGCCAACGGATCGCGAAGCGTGCGCGGAGGTGCAGGCTCGCAGCGCGGTGAAGATCCCGAATTTTTGCGGAAAAACCACCGTTCCGCAATTGGCTTTCTTTCTGACGCACGCTGAATTGCTTGTGAGCAACGATACCGGGGCGATTCACGTTGCGGCGGCGGCTGGTTGCCGCGTACTGGCGCTTTTCGGCGCAACCGCCTATTTCGCGGAAACGGCTCCATGGGCCGAAGGAAACGTGATCCTGCAAGGGCCGCTCGGATCGGACGTCGTGGTGTTAAGTCCGCAACTGGTTTTGGCAACGGCACTGAAGTGCCTCGGCCTCATCGATGAACGCGACCTGCGCCATGAAATCGCCCTGAATGAGGCGTCTGGCTGGGAGACATTTTTTCTCGCGCCGGATTCCGATTCCTTGGGAGGCCTGTCCTATCGGCCGTTGCACGGCGGTAATTTCTCCAGCGAGCAGACGTTCACGCGCGAGTTGCGCCATTTATTTGCGCGCGTCTTCGCCGATGCCCAGCCGACCACGGGCGTGAGTGGCCTCCGGCCGAAATCCGGAAGTTCCTCAAAGCCATCCTCAATCCGTCAGGGCATTGGGTTCGACGCGGATGTTGCGCGCTTTGTCAATGCGCTGGAAAGCATGGCCGGTGCCGCCGACCGATGCGGCATGTTGTGCTCTCGTCCCACGCAGCGAGGCGCCGCGGAAATATCCTCGCTGTCCGCGGGGCTGATCCATGCGAATGAGGCATTGAAAACCTCTGCCGAGCGGCACCCCATGGTTAAACCGGTGGTGCACTTTCTGGACTGGTCATGCCACATGATGGAACCGATGGCGCCCGAGGCAACCTTCCAGGCTCATGCGCAGGCGTATCGGCTAGCCGCGAGACTGTTGCGGGATGCTCAGTTGCGCATGGAGGCGGAATTGGAAGTTGTCTCGGCCGCGACTTGCTGAACTTGACGCCTCAAGGTGGAAAGCGCTAATTCCAATTATTTTTACCGCAGTAAGTGGAACGAGCCTGCGTGCTTGGGACCATGGTCTTCATGATTCTGTAAACCTTCATTTCCTATTTCCCACAACAAGAATCCATCGGTGAAAATGCGCGCGCAGGTTGCATTCCGGCACGGCTGGATATATGTTGCCGTTCGCCTAGGAAAGCCGGACGATTGCCAAAAATGCGGAGGAGTACGGACATGAAACGACGGATGGTGTTAGCGTTGTGCGTATCGGTTGGAATCGGTTTCGCGCTCTTAATGCCGGGGGGAAATGTGCATTCATCGGACAAGGAACAGCGATTTCCATTGCTTAAAGTGGAGCAGTTGAAAGATCAGCAGCGGCCCTTTGCGGATGAAATTCTGAAAGTCTCAAGCATCGGCATTTCCGGTCCTTATAATATGATGCTGCGCAGTCCGGTGATGGGCCAGCGCATGTTTGCCATGCTCGATTACCTGCGCTTCAATACTTCCGTTCCGAAGAAGCTGAATGAGTTTGCAATCCTGATCCAGGCCCGGCTGTGGACATCGCAGGTGGAGTGGACGGCTCACTACCCGCTGGCGCTCAAGGCGGGGCTGCCGCAATCCGTTGCCGACGATCTCAAGGTGGGAAAGAGGCCGGCGTCCATGCAGCCGGATGAAGAGGCGACGTACGATCTCTGCATTGAGCTTTCCACCAATCACTTTGTCAGCGACGCTACCTTCAAGAAAGTGCGCGCCGCCTTCACCGATCAGCAAATCGTCGATTTGATCGGCGTCACCGGCACCTACATTACCGCCGCCATGTTGAGCAATACGGCCGAGGACCCTACACCCGGAGGAAAAACGCCGCCGCTGCAGCCTCTACCTGCAAGATAAGAAATTCGCGCTCTGCAAAATAGAAACGGCTCAGGGAAGCATGAAACTCCCTGAGCCGTTTTCTTTTCGAGCCGATTTGCGTTTCGTTTTCGTGCTACTTCAAGTCAGGCTGATTTGGCGTGGCGGTCATCACCGGAGAAGCCAAAATATAATTGTGATAGCTCTCCATCATTTGCCATAGGCCGGCTTCGTTCGGCGCCAGCACGCGGCTGGACCAGTACGCTTTATCGCCGTAGGTCGGTTGCACGGAGACCATCACCACCGCGTCGCCGAAATCCCAGGTGCGAATCCACAGTGCCGGAGCCGCTCCAACTTTGGGAGCGTTGGGATTTGCCGCCTTGCGCTTGTTCATTCCAGCGATGCGATCGGCTTTGGACGGAGACGCACCGCCATACGTGCTCACGGCGCGCTGGTCCATATTATCGGCCACGTGCTTCTCCCAGCCCTGCTGGCTGCCTTCCTGCTCCTGCCATTCGTCGAGGGCGGCTTTTTCGCCCGGAGTCAGTGGTTTGTAGGGCACGGCCTTGCAGGGATTGTTGCAGGGAATTTCGTAAGTCGGTTCGACAGTCTGAAAATCGCGCTTGGCCATCGCCGCAATTTCCGTGGTGTGCAGCAGTTTCCAGCCAGCCGTGCGCTTCACCCAAAATCTTGCAGAATACTTATTGCCCTGATTCCACTGGATCCACACAACGCTCTTGCCGTACTTGTGTTCGGTGACCTTGACGTCCTCAGCCCATGTAATGAGAGGTTTCACTCCGCCTCGAAAGGCATCTTCCTTGGCCCACATAATTCCTTCCGAGTCGATCCAGCTGAAATCCGGGTCCAGCCATTTGTTTGCTGCGACTTTGTCACCTTTGGCAAGCGCCGCCACCACGGCCTTGTCCGCCGTCACCACCGCATCATCGGCCGCGCGCGCAGGCACAGCGGTAAACGCGGCCACGAGGCCAACGCAAGCCAATCCCGTTGAAAAAATGTTCCTTACCAGACGATTCATGCTTCCTCCTTGAATTGTGACAATTCGTATCAGGCATTCTATTACAAGCGCACCCATAGCAGACGATTTGTTGTAGCCCGCGCCACGCTCAGTCAAATGAAAGGTTGATCGGGCTGCTGGCCGGGACATCCCATCCACCTGGCGGCATGACGCGTTCCACTTCCGCGGGGCCCCAAGTGTCTTGCGCATAGGAATAAATCGGCGTTCCCTTTTTCAAAACGGGATCGACGATGCGCCACGCTTCTTCCACATAGTCTTCGCGCGCGAAGAGCGAATTGTCTCCAGCCATGGCCGCGCCCAGCAAGCGTTCGTACGCGCCCATGTCGCCGCCGCCCGAAGAGCTGGTCGCCACCATTTCACCGGATTGCAGGTCCATGCCATCTCCCGGCGCCAGCGACATCAACCCCATGGCAATGACCACGTCTGGGCTAAGCCGCAGCCGCAGATGGTTCTCTGTCAAAACGCTGTCGGGAATCAGCGTGGGAGGCTTGCGAAACTTTGCAAATATTTCCGTGCAGGTCAGCGGCAGGCATTTGCCGGCCCGGATGTAGAAAGGAACACCCTTCCAGCGCCAGGAATTAATTTCCAGGCGCAGGGCCGCAAACGTTTCGGTCTTGGAGTCCTTGGCAACTCCGTGCTCATCGAGATAGCCCTGAAACTGACCGCGAATTAAATTGCTCTCTTCAATCGGAGGAATAGCCTTGAGCACTTTCACTTTTTCGTCGCGCAGGGATTCGCCGTCGGACCGTACCGGCGGCTCCATCGCCAGGTTGGATAGCACTTGAAACAAATGGTTCTGAACGACGTCGCGAACGGCTCCCGTTCCGTCATAAAAGGCGCCGCGGCCCTGCACTCCGAAATTTTCCGCCAGCGTGATTTGCACGCTCTCGATGTAGTGGCGATTCCAAAAGGCTTCCGAGAAAGCGTTGGCGAATCGGAAGACCAGCATGTTGTCCACCGGCCGCTTGCCCAGGAAATGATCGATGCGAAAAATGCTGGATTCATCGAAGATCGAGAGCAGAACTTTGTTCAGCTCCAGCGCGGAAGCAAGATCGTGTCCGAAGGGCTTCTCGACAACGACCCTGGCATTGGAGCCGCCATTCGACTTGGCGATATTTTCCACCACGGTTTCAAACAACACCGGCGGGATGGCCAGGTAGTAGGTGGGCCGGTGTGCGTCCTTTAACTGGCCGCGCAAAGCCTCAAACGTCGCCGGGTCCTGATAATCGCCGTCCACGTAGCGCATCATGCCGCTCAACTTTTCAAACGCCGCGGCATCCACTCCGCCGTGTTTTTCCAGGCTGTCCTTGGCCCTGGCGCGCAGCTGGTCCAGATTCCATCCGGCCTTGGCCACGCCCACCACGGGCACATTCAGATTTCCGCGTTTCACCATGGCTTGCAGCGCCGGGAAAATTTTTTTGTAGGCCAGGTCTCCGGTCGCTCCGAAAAAAACCAGCGCGTCGGATTTTTCGATGCTCATCGGCAATTTCCTTTCCTTCTCAATGCGCAAGTGCAAGTGCGGTAGATCGGTTTTTGTGGCGCGGTCCGCCGCGGCGGACCGCGCCACTAGTTCGGCGTTACAGTCAGCGTGAGCGTGGGCTGCGCCTCCACAGGCGTGCCTCCGGATCCGAGCGCCGAGATAGTCACCGCATATTTTTGCGGGGTTGAACTGGAACTGCCGCAACTGGTCAGAGATGTCAGCGCCAGTAGCATCAAGCATGCGCACACCGCCCATCCTGCCTTTCGCTGGCGCGTACTGACCAGAATCAACAGGATCAAAAGGAACGCCAATACCAGCACCCTCCGTGAATTTGTCCAATCCGAGGAAGGCGACAAGCGGCGCGACGGGGCTACGAGCGCATTCTGAATTGGACCGATCGTGATGGAGACCTGGGCGCTCGCGAATGCAGCGAGAGTGACCGGCGTCAACGGAAAATTGCATTGCAGCTGCGGCGGCAACCCGGAACACGCAAATGTCACTGTTTGCGGTGAGTTAGGCTGTGAGGCAATCAAAGAAGTCACGATAACCGTAAAGGGAGCGGATGTTTGCCCCGTCACAACGGAAAGCGAGCTGGGAGTCGGCGGGCCTATGCTAATGGTCTGCGAGCTGCTGGCGGCGTGAGCCAACGCAGGTGACGCACTGGGGGCAAAGTTGGAATCGCCACTGTACTTCGCCGTGATGAAGTGAACACCCGGCTTGAGAGCTGCCGCGGAAATTTCGGCGCTGCCGCCGCTGATCTCCACCGGCGATGCGATTTGCGTCAAGCCATCGAAGAATGTCACGGTTCCAGTGATCGACCCGCCCGCATTGGATGAGACCGCCGCACGGAATGTCGCGCTGGCGCCATTCGTGGATGCGTTGTTGGATGCCGTAACCGCCGTTGCGGTGGCTGCAAGAATATGCGCCGCAGGCAAACCGGGCGTGCCCTGGAAAGTTCCGTCGCCGTTCCCCATCAGCGCGTAGGCAGCACTGGGCAGCAAACCATCTCCGCTGTACACGCCATTGCCGCCGTAACCGCTCCACAGATCGATATTCCCGTCGCCGTCGAGGTCCGTGGCCGTCAGAAATCCGTAATTTGCGATGGTGGAATATTCAGGTCCCGCCGTAAACGTTCCGTCTCCGTTGCCCCGGAACGTGCGAATCGTCAAGCCATCGTCCGTTGCCAGGTCCACTCTTCCATCATGATTGAAATCGGCCGCCACGATTGACGGAGCAAAATCGTTCGTAGCCGTCTTGATGGGCGAGAATGCCGGCTGCGCTAACGGCGTGTACGTCACTCCGTCCCCAGTTCCCAGAAATACTTGTCCTTGCGCGGTCACAATATCCTTGGCACCGTCGCCATTTACGTCCGCTGTAATAAAAGCGTCGCTGTAATGCAGGTTATTGTTTGCCGGCGTGAACGTTTGCGGCGGCTGAAACGTGCCGTCGCTATTGCCGAGTAAAACGGAAAACGAAAATGTGGGGGAATCCGAGCTAACCAGCAAATCCAAAATACCGTCGCCGTTCAAATCGTCGAGCACGCCGTATTGAGCATTGGCGCCGGGCAGCGCGTAATCCACTCCCGGTTGATAGGTGCCATCGTCTTTCCCCAGAAACACGGTCACTGAAGATTGCAATCCATTCGAGTTGATGGAAACCACATCCGCGTTTCCATCTTTGTTCAAATCGCCGCTAACTAGAGAAACGGATTTGATCGGAGTCGCCTGTGTGGCCGGCTGCGTGTACGTTCCGTCGCTCTTCAGCCCGCTGGTGACGACGCCCGATTCGCCAAGCGCGGCGACAAGCTCTCTCCCATTTTTCCCCGTTCCCAGGAAAAGAAACGGCCGGGAAGCGATTCCCTGGCTGAAATCGCGGCACCCTGCGGGAAACCGATCGGGCGTAGTGCCGAGAAGAGCGCTGTCGTGCAGCGTATTTTCATATTGTGGGATCGCCGCATTAGGCGTCACGCTCACCACAGTTGAACTGGAGGCGTAGGAAAAATCGAAATAGGTTAGCGAGCAGTCAGCTTGCCGTTGCAATCCGCCAATGAGCCCCGGCGGCGCGGAAGGATTTCCCTGGCACCCCGCGAGCACGGCCCCAGCAATTCCCAAGAGCAAACTGGCCCGAAAGATCATTCCAATATATTGATTTTCCTTAAGCGCTAATTTCATGCCGGCCTCGTCCTTGGCGTCTGATCGATATCTTCGATGCACGGAGCAGCAAGTACGATACTCCGGGAGCATGCGCTTTTACTATAGGGGAGCCATGCAGCGCCAAGCGCATTACGCGCCGGCCATGTGAACGCAGAGGAAGATAGTGGTACAATCCCCGCTCCGAGCCATCCCATGCCAGACGCCCCAGCCTCCGCTGAAGCCATCCTCGAACTTGTTTCACCCGAAAAAACGCGCCGCTCCATTCCCGTTGCGGATTTTCCGTTCTTGATTGGCCGCGGCGAAGTGGGGAATCATCTGGCCATTCCAGACCGCCGCATCTCTCGCAATTGCGCGGCAATTCTCAGCGAGGGTGGCCAGTACTTTGTGGAGGATCGCGGCAATCAACTCGGCGTTTTCGTAAACGGCGAGCGCGTTGCCAAACGCAACTTGAGGGAAGGCGACAACGTCACGTTCGGCGTGGAAAATTCCTACCACATCGTCTTCCACGCCGCCGCCCCGGAAATCACAATTGAAAACCTGCTCACGCGCATGGGCCGCATCACCAGCGCGGAAGTCTCTCCCATCGGACTCGGCAAACTCAATTTGCTGCTCGAAGCAACCATGCTGCTGCATTCGCAGCTTCCGCTGGAAGCCGTGCTGGAAGTCATGCTGGACCGCGCCATTACCATCACCGATGCGGAACGCGGTCTCTTGCTTGAAGCCGATTCCGCGGGCGCACTTCATCATCGACTGGCACGCCGCGCAGGAGCCGCGGACATGCCAACAGAAGGCTTCTCTCCCACGCAAACCGCGCTGCGCATGGCGGTCGAAACCCAGACAGGTGTTATCACCGGAGATCTTCAGCAGGCTGACGTTGCTCTGCAGGGAGCGCAAAGCATCATCGCGCAGCGCCTTCGCTCCGTGGTGGCCATTCCCCTCTACGCCATGCCGCGCGCCAGCACCACGGAATCGATCGTGAACATGCAGCGCGGACAATTTCTGGGCATTCTGTATCTGGATTCGCGGCGTCCCGCGGCGTTCTCCAAACTCGATCGGCAGATTCTCGACGCATTGGCCGTCGAGGCCGCCAGCATTTTGGACAATGCGCGCCTCGTGGAACGCGAGCGCCAACGCCAGCGCCTCGAACAGGAATTGAGCATCGCCCGCGAAATTCAGCAGGCGCTCCTGCCCCGAGGCTTCCGCGAATTTCCTCACCTGGCTATCTCCGCATTCAACACTCCTTGCCACGCCGTGGGCGGCGATTACTTCGATGTGTTCCCCATGAGCGAGGACCGCACCGCTTTTGTTATTGCTGACGTTGCCGGCAAGGGAATTGGCGCGGCGCTGCTCACCACCATGATTCAAGGAGCCCTGACGGGCATGACGCTCGGCGCCGATCCCGTGCGCGTCTTCCACCACATCAACGATTTCCTTTGCCAGCATTCCGATGTGGGCCGATATGCCACCATGTTCTTCGGGATGCTCGACCGCCAAGGCCATCTCGACTACATCAACGCCGGCCACCCTTCGCCGCTGCTTCTGCGCCGAGGCAACAGCAGCGAAATCTTCACGCAAGGCTCGTTTCCGGTGGGCCTGATCCCAGAAGCCAAGTACGCGGCTGTCCGCATGGAGCTCGAGCCTGGCGACACGCTGGTCTTGTTCAGCGACGGCGTCACCGAAGCCGCGGATCCCGAAGAACAAATGTTTGGCGTTCCCCGCCTCAGCGAAGCTCTGGCCGGCCATCACGACGCGCCGCTCGATCAACTCCAAAAAAGAGTTGTCGATTCCGTCGAGAATTTTGCGCGCGGAGCCAGCCAAGCCGACGACATCACGCTCCTTTTCATCCGCTACCTAGCGGCCTCGCAGGCCGTCGAATCCGGGGCCTAAATCAAGTTGTTCGACGAAAACAGCCTGGAACCGCCTGTGTTAAAGTAGAAAAGACGCGCCTTATGGATACTCCAAACAAGATCGGACGCTACGAAATCCTGGAAGAGTTGGGCCGCGGCGCGATGGGCACTGTGTACCGCGCCAAGGATCCAGCCATGGATCGCGTTGTCGCGCTGAAGACGATCATCTCGCTCGTTCTCGCCAGCGAACAAGGCGGCGAGTTTCGCGAGAGATTTTATCGCGAAGCGCGCGCGGCGGGCGCCCTGGCGCATCCAGGAATTGTTCCCGTGTTTGACGTTGGCGAACACGAGGGCCTGCCCTTTCTGGTGATGGAGTTCATCAACGGCAAGACGCTGGCCGACGCGCTGAAAAAAGGCGAGCGCCTGACGGTCAACCGCGTCTGCGAAATCGGACAAAAGATTGCCGAGGCGCTGGGATATGCGCACTCGCACGGAGTCGTCCACCGCGATATCAAACCAGCCAATATCCTGCTTACTTCCAAGGAAACGTACGGCATCGAGCGGCCGAAAATTACCGACTTCGGCGTGGCCAAGATGGCGGCGGGACACACCACGCTTACAGGACAAATTCTGGGAACGCCCGCGTTCATGCCTCCGGAGCAATTCACGGGCGCGCCGATCGACGGGCGCGCGGATATTTTTTCACTGGGTGTGGTGCTGTATTGGATGGCCACGGGCGAGCAGCCTTTTCCCGGCGAAAGTTTTACCGCGGTTTCCTATAAAGTGGTGCACACCGAGCCCGTGCCGCCGCGAAAGCTGAATCCATCCGTCCCCGCGAAACTCGAAAGCATAATTCTCAAGTGCCTGGCCAAGAATCCGGACGAGCGCTTTCAAACCGGCGAGGATTTGGCGCGCGAACTTGGAGAGCTGCGGGCTGGAATTACCAGCGCAGGTTCGCAGAGCGCCGCGCGCGCGCCTGCCGCTGGGAGCGATCCCAATGCAACATTCATCGAATCGCGCCCTGTCATGCAGACCGCCCAGACCGCAGCAGCACCGCCTCCCGAGCGCGCAGTTGCGCCCAACAACAAATCAAAAAGCGTTCTTGTGCTGGCAGCAATGGTTGTCGCGGCAATTGTGGCGGGAAGCTGGATCCTGTTGCGACACAAAGAAACGCCGGTGGCCCAGACGGCTTCCACACAGTCCGTGGCCGTCAGCGAAACGCCTCCGGTTCCCGCGCTGCCACCTGCTGCCAGCGAAAGCGTTGCAAAGCAGCCAACTGCCGCTCCTCCTCCCGCAGCACCGGTTCCCAAGGCGCCTGCTGCGGCGAAACCTTCGAGTAGCGCTGCAACAAAAACGGAAACGAAGACGCCCGCGGCGGAAAAATCTCCAGCGCCAAAAGCAGAGCCCGCCGCGCCGGAACTGGCCGCACTGGATTTCAATCCAAAGTCGCTCGATCCGAAAGCAAACGCCAAGCTGAAGATCGAGGCCGATCAAATGCCCGCGAATCTGGATTTTGCCGTGGAAATGGATGGCAAACTTTATTTGCGCAGAAGCACCGAGGGCAACAAAACGCAATTTGACGATTTGTATGTGCCGCCCGGACTGCATGAATTTCGGGTTACCTCGGCCAGCGGCTCGGTACGCAAAAGTTCGAATACAGTCAGTACGGAATTCAAGGCCAAGAAGCGGCACAATCTAAAAATTGAGCTTCGAACGCAAGGCAGTCAAACCGGCTCGGGAGTCCCTCAGGGGCTCTACGCGGACACGCAGATCGTCCTGACATTGAAGTGAGTGTGAATGCGCTGTAACGATCCCGTAACATTCCGTGGAGTACTATCCCTCTTGCCCAGCACATTCAGGTGCGCCGTCCGGCTGAGAAATTCCGCGGTGTTTTTCACGGCTAGAATGACTAGGGTAGGGAGCTGAGGAAATGCCAATTGCGATTGAAGAGCTCGAGGGCGGGATCACCAGGGTCATTCTGGACGGCCGCATGGATATTGAAGGGGCCGCTGCCGTGGACTTGCCCATGAACGTGATTGCGGGAAGCAAGAAGGCTGTGATCGTCAACCTGCAGAAGGTTTCGTTTCTGGGATCCATGGGTCTTCGGGCATTGGTTGCACCTGCGCGAGCCATTAAGAGCCGCGGCGGCAAAGTGGTGATCTTTGGCCCCAATGAAATGGTCGAAAAAGTTTTGAAGACCAGCGGCATTGACACCATGATCCCTATCCATCACGATCTCCAAGCCGCCATGGCCGCGCTACAATAAACTTGGCACGGACTTGCGGAAGGGCTGGCGCTCATCATGACCTCGAACGGCAAGGACACCGTCGGAGAGTGCCTGAATTTGCAAAGCCGGCTGTCCGAACTGGCGCGAGTTCATGAGTGGATCGAGCGATTGGCAACAGCGCACTCGATTCCGGCGAGCACGCAATTCGCAATGAATCTGTGCCTGGAAGAAGTTCTCTCGAATATTATCCGGCACGGATACTCCAGCAAACCGGATCAATCCATCACAATTCAATTCTCCAGCCCCAGGGAAAATTATTTTGATTTTGTCATCGAAGATGAAGCTCCGGCCTTCAACCCTGTTGAATCGCCAGAGCTGCCCGCATTGAGCGCTGGCGATTACACTCCGATCGGCGGCCAGGGCATTCGACTCTTGCGGCGTTTCGCCGATGTGCTGGAATACCATCGCACGCCCACCGGCAATCGATTGAGCGTCGGCTTTTCAGCGGCCGGCTCCGCCATCGCGAAGGACTGAATTCGGCCGCAGCCCCATATGCGATCGTCAGGCAATATGCTGCTGCGGAAGCGAATAATCGATCATCTATCGCTCACGTTTTTTTTCATCGGCCCATGTTGCGTTGCACAAGTTAAAACAAAAAGGAGACTTCCTCATGCCAACGATTACGGCCAAAGATGGCGCGCTCATTTATTTCAAAGACTGGGGCACCGGACAGCCCGTCGTTTTTAGCCACGGCTGGCCCCTGAGTGCCGACGCCTGGGAAGATCAGATGATGTTCTTGGCCGACCGCGGATACCGCTGCATCGCACATGACCGGCGCGGCCATGGCCGTTCCAGCCAGACCTGGACCGGCAACGAGATGAATTCCTACGCCGACGACCTCGCCGAGCTCGCCGATGCGCTGGACCTAAAAGACGCAGTCCATATCGGACATTCCACAGGCGGCGGTGAAGTCGCCCGTCACATTGGCCGCCATGGCACAAAGCGTGTCGCCAAAGCAGTACTGATTGGCGCGGTGCCGCCGCTGATGCTAAAAACAGCGGCGAATCCCGGCGGCTTGCCGATGGAGGCTTTTGACCAAATTCGCGCCGCCGTGCTCTCCGATCGCTCGCAATTTTTCAAGGATCTAAGCGCGCCCTTCTACGGCGCCAACCGCACCGGCGCAAAGGTCTCGCAAGGCTTGCGGGATTTTTTCTGGCTTCAAGGAATGCAGTGCGGATTCAAGGCCGCATATGACTGCATCAAAGCCTTCTCCGAAACTGACTTTACCGAAGATCTCAAGAAGTTCGATGTGCCAACGCTCATTCTTCATGGAGACGACGACCAGATCGTGCCCATCGGGGATTCCGCGCTTCTATCTTCGAAGCTGGTCAAGGGCGCCACGCTGAAGATCATTCAGGGTGCGCCGCACGGCATGTGTTCAACGCATAAGGACCAGATTAACGCGGAGTTGCTGGCGTTCCTGCAGCGCAAGCGGCCTGCGTCGGTGTGAAGGAAAAAAATCGCGAGATCGCGCTAGCCTTATTTTCAGCGGCTACGATGCAATACAGTTTGTTTCACAGTTTTGACGGATTTCCGAGGGCGCGACGTCCTTTCTGGATTGTGCCTTCTTGAAACAATACCACTAGGGGTAGACAGTTTAAGCACGAGACAACAAGATTTTGTGCTTCGGAACGAAATTCCCACTTGACAGAATTTTCTCTCTTGATTACATTGCGCCCTCGGATTCAGGGATCGTAATTCGACAAACGGGGGAACCATTCATCCTCGGGCACACCCCAAAGTCGATTGACGCAACCTGCAGGGTTTCACAGAGACATCGAGGAGGCTTTCTTTTACTCCCCGTAGCCGGCGCTCCCAGCGCTGTCGGCGAGGGATGGCGTAACGCCAGAGGCCGCAAGCGGCCGGGGTGATACGCAAGGGATGCTTTTTCCTTTTTTCGAGTGCGGACTCCACCTTTTGGCGTAACGCATCGCCCTCACGGGGGTGAATGTGAAATGGTGAGACTGCAATCGCGATGCTCGTGACGATCTGGCTTTAAGAATTCGAATGAAGCGGCGGCCTGCTGAGAATCAGGCAGCTGCGTGCTCCCAGCCGAGCATTTTGGGAGTAAACTATAAAGGTTCCCTCTGCGCGGGGGAGCCTACCTGCGCGGAGGCGAAGATGTCACACACGAAAATGGCTTTGAACGAAAAGACGACGCTACAAACCGGCACGACAACTCCTGCGGATGTTGAAGTCCGTACAGGTCTGGTGTTCGAGCGGTATTTCACCGACGGGCGCATTTCCCCGTTTGACGCGGTCGAATGGGAACGCCGCGTGGCGCTCATCGGCAACGAAAAGGGCAAGACCATTTTCCGGCAGGAAGATGTGGAAGTGCCCAAGAGCTGGTCGCAGACCGCCACCAACATCGTGGCCTCAAAATATTTTCACGGCAAGCCCAACACGCCCGAGCGCGAGAATTCGGTTCGCCAGCTCATCAGCCGCGTGGTGGACACCATCGTCAACTGGGGAGAGAAGGGCGGCTACTTCGCCGGCACTCCCTCGCGTGACGCCTTCCGCGACGATCTGACGCACTTGCTTGTCGAGCAGAAGATGGCTTTCAATTCGCCGGTGTGGTTTAACGTCGGCGTGCAGGCCAAGCCGCAATGCTCGGCCTGCTTCATCAACTCGGTTCAGGACAACATGGAATCGATCATGAACCTTGCCAAGACCGAGGGCATGCTGTTCAAGTGGGGCTCGGGCACGGGCACCAATTTTTCCTCGCTGCGTGGCAGCCGCGAAACGCTCTCCGGCGGCGGCATCGCCTCCGGCCCGGTAAGCTTCATGAAGGGATTTGACGCCTTTGCCGGCGTCATCAAGTCCGGCGGCAAGACGCGCCGCGCCGCCAAGATGGTGATCCTCAACGTGGATCATCCGGATATCGTCGAGTTCATCGACTCCAAAATGAAAGAAGAGCGCAAGGCGCGCGTGCTCATCGAGCAGGGCTACGATCCCTCCATCGACGGCGAGGCTTACTCTTCAGTCTTCTTCCAGAATGCCAACCACTCCGTGCGCGTCACCGACGAATACATGCAGGCGGTCGAGGACGATCGCGACTTCTGGACGCGCAACGTCAACGACGGAAATCCCGTTGAAAAATATAGCGCGCGCGAACTCCTGCACCGCATGGCCGAATCCACCTGGCAGTGCGGCGATCCCGGAATGCAATACGATACCACCATCAATCGCTGGCACACCTGCAAGAACACAGCGCGCATCAACGCCTCGAACCCCTGCTCAGAATACATGTTCCTGGACGACACGGCTTGCAACCTCGCGTCGCTCAACCTGATGAAGTATCTGAACTCCAACGGCTCCTTCGACGTCGAGGCCTATCGCCACGCCGTGGACATCACCATCACTGCGCAGGAAATTCTGGTGGATAACGCCAGCTACCCGACGGATAGAATTGCCGAGAATTCGCACAAGTTCCGCCCGCTGGGCCTGGGCTACGCCAATCTGGGCGCGCTGCTCATGTCCATGGCGCTGCCCTATGACTCCGACGGCGGACGCGACATGGCCGCCACGGTCACCGCGCTGATGTGCGGAGAAGCCTACGCGCAATCCGCGCGCATTGCCGAGCGCCTCGGGCCGTTCGCGGGCTATGCCGTGAATCGCGAGCCAATGATCGAGGTGATTCGAATGCACCGTGATTCGCTGCGGCCCATCAAGGCGGAAAGCGTGCAGCCGTCGCTCTTGGGCGCCGCGCAAACTGCCTGGGACCAGGCGCTGGCCCTCGGCGAAAAGTTTGGCTACAGAAATTCGCAGGTCACCGTGCTTGCGCCCACCGGCACCATCGGCTTCATGATGGATTGCGACACCACCGGCATCGAGCCCGACCTGGCGCTCGTGAAGTACAAGAAACTCGTGGGCGGCGGAGTTATTAAAATAGTAAATAACACCGTTCCCGCGGCGCTCATGAAGCTGGGCTACTCGCCCGAGGAAACCTCGCAGATCGTTTCCTACATTGACCGCAACGGAAAGATCGAGGGCGCGCCCGGATTCAAGCCCGAGCATCTTCCCATTTTCGATTGCTCTCTCGCAGCTGTCGGCGGGCGCTCCATCGCCTGGCGCGGCCACTTGAAAATGATGGCGGCGGCACAGCCCTTCCTCTCCGGCGCCATTAGCAAGACCATTAACATGCCCGAGGATTCCACCGTCGAAGACATCATGCAGGCATATATTGAGTCCTGGAAGCTGGGCGTAAAGGCCGTGGCCATCTATCGCGACAACTCGAAAGGTTCGCAGCCGCTCTCCGCTGCCGGCGATAAGAAGGACACCGCTCAGCAAACGCAGCCCGCCGCAAAGCCGGCCGAGGCTGCTACCGGAGTCGCCGAACAGCGCGAGCTGTTCATTCGCGCCCACCGCCGCAAGCTGCCCAGCGAGCGCGCCTCCATCACCCACAAATTCTCCATCGGCGGCCACGAAGGCTACATCACCGTGGGCATGTACGAAACCGGCGAGCCCGGCGAAATTTTCATCAAGATGGCCAAGGAAGGTTCGACGCTTTCCGGCTTCATGGACGGTTTCGCGCTTTCAGTTTCCATCGGCTTGCAGTACGGCGTGCCGCTCAAGGCCCTGGTCGATAAATTCATCAACACGCGCTTCGAGCCCGCCGGCTACACCGGCCATCCAGCCATCCCGTATGCCAAGTCCGTGCTCGATTACATCGCGCGCTGGCTCGGTGGACGCTTCATCTCTCCCGACTACCTGACGCACAACGGCGAAGCCGCTCTGCCCGCTGCAACAGTAGCGGCGCAGCCCGCCGTGCCACCAGCATTTGTACCGACAGCCGAGGATGAACCGTCACCGGCAAGCGCAGGTACGTTCGCGTCGAGCGCTCGCAGCGACTCGCGCCCCATGTTTGACGGTGCGCCCACCTGCTCCGAATGCGGCATGCTCATGACCCCTAACGGCGCCTGCTACAAATGCGAAAATTGCGGCGGCACGTCAGGCTGCAGCTAGTTCGGTCGTTCCATCTTGATTTCAGCAAAGGGCACGGTTCGCCGTGCCCTTCGCCTTTTGTGGCATAGGCTTCAGCCTGTGCGGTTTTCGTCCTTGCAAGGACTAACCCCGCACAGGCTGAAGCCTATGCCACGTAACCCCGCCTTGTCCGTTCCTCCCACCTATGCTCAAATGTTCGGCGAATGCTTGCCGCCGTCACACATCGAAAGCGCGTTGCGGTCGTGCAAAAACCTCTGCCCCGATTGAGGCCGGGCTGGGCGCTGGTTCGTGTTCGCCTCGCGGGCATCTGCAACACCGACATTGAAATTCTGCGCGGCTATCACAATTTTCAGGGAACGCTGGGCCACGAATTTGTGGGCGATGTCGTCCGCGTGGCGAGCGCCAGGGATCGCGCATGGGTCGGGCGCCACGTTGTCGGCGAAATCAATCTGGCCTGCGCGGGACTGGGCTTTCGCAAGCCATGCGAATATTGCCGCCGGGGAATTCCGACGCATTGCGCGCGGCGGCGTGTGCTGGGGATTATCGGCCACGACGGCGCATTCGCCGAATACCTTGCGCTGCCAGTTGTGAACCTGCATCGCGTGCCCGCGGGCGTTCCCGATGAGGCAGCCGTGTTCGCCGAGCCGCTGGCCGCCGCGTGCCAAATTCTGGAACAGGTAAATATCCGCAAGCACCGCGCAGCAGCCGTGATCGGCGACGGCAAACTCGCGCAGATGATCGCACGAGTACTGCGCTCCACGGGCCTGCGCGTCGTGATGATTGGCAAGCATGCCAGCAAGCTGCGTCTGGCGCGCCTCGCGAGCGTTGAGACGGTGAAGGTTACTTCGCCAAGCGCGCGCCGCGCCGACGCTTTCACATTGACCGTCGAGGCCACCGGTTCGCCTTCGGGACTGGCGCTCGCCCAGCAAATTACCGTTCCACGTGGAACATTGGTCCTAAAATCCACATTTCACGGCGCAGCCAATGTGGAAACCTGGCCAATCGTGGTAAAAGAGCTGACCGTCATCGGCTCGCGCTGCGGCCCGTTTAAGCCCGCGCTCGCGCTCCTGCGCGCCGGACGCGTGGACCCGCGCCCCCTGACTTCGCGCATTTTTTCATTGAAAAGTGCGGCCAAAGCGATTCGCCATGCGCAACAACCGGGCGTAATGAAGGTTCTCTTGCGGCCAGAATAGGCCGTATCATATTGCGGAAATTTAATTTATTTTGTCATTCCGGTCGAAGCGAGGAATCTCTCTGCGTCTTTGCATGGGCTCAACCCGAAGAGAGATTCCTCGCTTCGACCGGAATGACAAAATGTTGGATTTTTCTCAACTCCGTGGGAATGGAAAATTCTGGGAGGGCGAATGAGGGAATTGAGCGAAAAGTTGGCGCGAACGGTTCAGTCGGCGGAGGAAATTCTGCGCAAAGTTTCCGAAGCTGAGAGCATCAAGCCTGTTTTGAAGGGCGGCTGGTCAAGCAAACAAGTCATTGGCCACCTGATCGACTCCGCTTCCAATAATCATCAGCGATTTGTGCGCGCGTCGCTGCAGGGCTCTGTTGAATTGCCCGGCTACGATCAGGACGGCTGCGTGCGCGTGCAAGACGTGCAAAGCGCGCCCTGGCCTCTCTTGGTCACGCTCTGGGCGAATTACAATCTATACCTCTCTCATGTCATCGCGCATTTTCCAATTCCCAAGCTCGAAGCCCCATGCCGAATCGGCGACAACCAGCCCGTGACACTAATGTTTCTAGCCGATGACTATGTAACTCACCTCGTGCATCATTTGCGCCAAATCGGGGCCGGTGTTTAGCAATGCAGAAATGTGCAAGACCATGTAGGAGCACTTCCTCCGCGTTTCTTGACTTTGGTGTGAGCCGCTGTCTAGACTTGATCTTCCACTGCAAACTATGAATCAAGCGGAACACAAAACGATCGTTGTAGGTGTCACCGGAGCGTCGGGGGCGGTGCTGGCGCAGGCGGCGCTGCGGCTGCTCGAAGCAGATGCACGCGTGGCGCGAATTCACCTGGTGGTCACAGACACGGGCGCGCGCCTGCTTGCACACGAATTGGGCATTTCTACCAGCGACACGAAGAAGCTGCCGTCCCTGCTCATTGGCGGCAACGCGCAGAAGACGGAAGTGCTGCCCAACAAGGATGTGGGCGCGTCGATCGCCTCCGGCAGCTATCCGGTGGATGCCATGGTGGTGATCCCGTGCTCGATGGGCACGCTGGCAACGATCTCAGCGGGGACCAGCGACGATTTGATTGCTCGCGCCGCGGACGTTTGCCTCAAGGAAGGCCGCCGACTCGTGCTCTGCGTGCGCGACACGCCGTTCAGCAGGATTCATCTGGAAAACATGCTGCGCGCGCAGCAGGCGGGCGCGGTGATCATGCCGGCAATCGTCTCGTTCTATCATCAGCCAAAAACCATCGACGATCTCGTCGCGCAGTACGTCTATCGCGTGCTCGCGCAAATGTGTTTGCCGCAGGAAGACATGTACCGCTGGGAAGGCCAAACGAAAACGAAAGTCCGCGAGGCTTGAGTTGCGCGGAAAGCGCGCCATAATATTCGATTGGGACGGAAAAAGCTTTAACACAGAGAACACAGAGAAGATCGAAAACATAGAGAAAACCAGAGACATTGAGATATATGAGAAAGCCGAGGCTTAAGCGCGAATCGCCCCGCCGCTAAAAGACCCATGACCAGTAACCGATTTTCTCCAGCTTTTCTCTGTGGACTCTGTGTCCTCTATGTTAAAGCCTTTGGGGTTCCCCGGTGAAGCAGACCCGCATCCGCACCATTCTCGAGATGATCAAGTTCGAGCACTCCGTGTTCGCGCTGCCCTTTGCGCTGACGGGAGCCTTGCTCGCCGCGCGCTATGCGCCGATTGCGGGCGCGGCGCCGGGCTGGCCCACGTGGCGGCAAATTGCGTGGATCGTCGTCGCCATGGTGGGAGCGCGCTCCGCAGCCATGACCATGAACCGCATCATCGACCTGCGCTACGACCGCGAGAATCCGCGCACCCGCACGCGCGCCCTGGCCACCGGCGCGCTCACCGTACAGTTTGCCTGGGTCTTCACCGCCGCAGCTGCCGCGCTGCTGATGATCGCAGCGTGGCAGCTGAATCCGCTGGCGCTCCAACTTTCGCCTGTCGCGCTGGGAGTCCTGTTTTTCTATTCCTACACCAAGCGGTTCACGTCGTGGTCGCACCTCGTGCTGGGCTTTTGCCTGGGCATGTCGCCCGCCGCTGCATGGATCGCCATCGCCGGCGCGCTCGACGCGCGCATGCTGATTCTGTGCGCCGCGGTGACGTTGTGGGTCGGCGGCTTTGACGTCCTCTACGCCTGCCAGGACATCGAGTACGACAAATCGGTGGATCTCTTTTCCGTGCCAAAGCGTTTCGGAGTGGCCCGCGCGCTTGCCATTGCCCGCACCATGCACGTATTGATGATCGCGCTGCTGGCGTGGCTGGCCTGGAGTTTTCTCTTGCCCTGGCCCGCCTGGACCGGAATCGTGGTGGTCGCCGCGCTGCTCGCCTACGAGCACTCGCTCGTTTCCGCCAACGATTTGAGCCGGATGAATGCTGCGTTTTTCACCGTGAACGGTTATATTAGTCTATTGTTCCTGCTGTTCTGGGGCGCCGCAGTTTTGGTTTCGAAGCGCTGATTAGGTGTTATATGGTTGTTGAAGATTGGGCAAAGCGATTGTCACGATGGCCAATATCCTTATCGCTGGCCGTTGTGGTGACCGCAATCGCGCTTTCCGCAGGCGGAACTTTGCCGCCTAAGAAAGTTCCATGCAAGGGTAATCCTTGGCAGGTGGACCGCTGCTTTACAATTCACGGTCGGCTCGCGATGTACAATGGCGGTCCAGGCGCGAGAATTTGGCGGATCGGAACTGAGCGGATGTTGGGAATACCCGAAGATTTCGACGATCGAGTCGTTACCATGCCGTCAGAGGTTGAGACGAAGTTCGTCGATTACGATCACTCGATATTCGGCCAGTTTGAGGTTTGCCCGTTTACGAAGGAGAAAGAAGGGGAAATGCAGCTTGTGTGCGTTTCCTCCGCCTCTCATCTGGTTGTGGCGAAGAGGTAAAATAAGCTCAATTGTGGGAACCATGCGAGAAGTGCACATCAACGACGAGCACCTGAAACCAATCGCGAAAAAAGTCCTGGCCGGAGAGCGCCTGACCGCTGAAGACGGCGTTGCCCTATACCGTTCGCCTGACCTGCTGACCATCGGCTGGCTCGCCAACTACGTGCGCGAGAAGCGCCATGGCAACACGGTGTTCTTCAACGTGAATCGCCACATCAATCCCACCAATATCTGCGTGGCGCATTGCAAGCTGTGCGCCTTCGGCCGCGATCCCAACGCCCCGGGCGCGTATAACTTCGCGCTGGAAGAAATTTATCAGCGCGCCGAACAGGGCATGCGCGAAGGCGCCACGGAATTTCATATGGTCGGCGGTCTGCATCCCGATTTGCCGTTTGAATATTTCCTGGAAATGATGCGCGGCCTGAAAAAACGCTGCCCCACGGTGCATCTGAAAGCATTCACCATGGTCGAGGTGGGCTATTTCTCGCGCATCTCCAAGCTTTCGATTCGAGACACGCTTCTGGCGCTGAAGGAAGCGGGCGTCGATTCGCTGCCGGGAGGCGGCGCGGAAATTTTCAATCCGCGCGTGCGCAAAATTATCTGCGACCACAAGGTCAGCGGCCGCCAATGGCTGAACATCGCCCGCGCGGCGCACGAAATCGGCCTGCGCTCCAACGCCACCATGCTCTACGGCCACGTGGAAACGGACGAAGAGCGCGTCGAGCACATGCTACTCTTGCGCGAATTGCAGGATGAGACCCACGGTTTCTCGGCCTTCATTCCGCTGGCCTTTCATCCGGACAACACCGGCCTCGCATATTTGCCGCCGACCACCGGCTATCACGATCTGAAATCGATCGCCATATCGCGCCTGCTGCTCGATAACTTCGATCACATCAAAGCTTACTGGGTGATGCTCACGCCCAGCATCGCGCAAATCGCGCTGCGATTCGGCGCGGACGATTTGGACGGCACCGTGGTCGAAGAAAAGATTTATCACGACGCCGGCGCAAAGACCGCCGAGTTCACGCCGCGCTTGGAACTCGAGCGCCTCATCCGCGAAGCCGGCCGCGTCCCCGTCGAGCGCGACACGCTGTATCGCCCCGTGGACCGCTCGAAAATGCCTCCGCCGCAAGGCCCGCGCCCTGACGTCACCATTTCCATCAATATTTGATCGAAGCAATCATCGAGTTGTTTGTGAACCTGTGAATTTCGAGTAGAATCCTGTCGTCAGGTACGGGAGCTTTAGCCCCGGTTTTCGGCCACGTTTCTCACAAATGTTTGCTGTGGAGAATCCCCATGAAACATTCTTCTTTTCCATCCACGTGGAGATCGATATCTGTCGTGCTCGCGGCAATCGGAGTTTTGGCCATTACTTTCGTGGTGGCTGCTGAACAACGCACTGTAGACGATTTTTTTCGCGACTTCACCGCCGATTGGGTGCGCCACGATCCGAATCTGGCCACGCGAACTCACTATTTCTCTGGAGACGAACAGCGGCAATTTGAGCGCGAACTGACGCCGCTGACCTTGGCTTGGCAGCATGATCGCATCCAACGCGCCAAGAAAGGATTGGCCGAACTTCGCGGTTTCGACCGCAGTCGCATGACCGAATCGCAGCGGGTTTCAGCGGAACTGATGGACTGGCAGCTGGAAACGCTGGTGCGCGAAGAACCCTTTCTCGACTACGAATACCCACTCGAACAGTTCGGTGGCGCAAACGTAGCACTCGTCAATACGATGACGGTCGTGCATCCGTTGCTTACCCAGAGTGATGCAGAGAACTTCGTGGCGGCGCTCGGTCAGGTCAGAACGAGAATGGAAGAGGCCATCGCCGAATCTCAGCGCCAAGCCGTCGAGCACATCGTTCCGCCAAAATTCATTCTCCAGGCGACAATCAAGCAAATGCAGGGATTCGTTGCTTCGCCGCCTGCGCAGAATCCGCTGGTAACGACCTTTGCGCGGAAGATGGCTTCGGCCAAGGACATACCTGATAGCAAGCGTGAGGAACTCCGCGCGGAAGCCGAAAAAATCGTTGAAAGCCAAGTCTACCCGGCTTGGAAGAAAGGCATCGCGCTGCTCGAGGCACAGGAAGAAAAAGCAACTGATGATGCGGGACTATGGCGCTTTAAGAACGGCGCGCAAGTCTATGCCTACGACCTGTCGCGGTACACCTCCACGAAGATGACCGCGGCACAAATTCACGAACTCGGGCTGAAACAGGTAGCTATAATTGAATCGCAGATGGACGTGCTCTTGCGCGGTCTGGGACGCACCGAGGGTTCGGTGAAAGACCGCACCGAACAGCTTGCTAAAGATTTGAGTTACCCGAATCCGGCCTCCGACGGAAGCCGCGCACAGATCATGGTCGACATCAATGGAATCCTCATCGACGCTCAAAAACGGTCCGCGATGCTGTTTGACAGACAGCCGAAGTCTCCGATAATCGCTCAACCGTATCCACAATTCCGGGAAGCCAACGCGGCTGCGACATACACCGCGCCTTCCCCGGATGGATCGCGACCGGGAATATTTCAATTTCCACGCCGAGTGGATCAGATGACAAAATTCGAGCTCCGCAGCCTGATTTATCATGAAACAGTGCCCGGTCATCACTTTCAGATTGCTATGGAAATGGAAAATAGCGAGCTTCCTTTATTCCGAAGGGATCGGGTGTTCGGTTCTATCTCCGCGCTCGTTGAGGGCTGGGCTCTCTACGCCGAACGGCTCACCGCGGAATCTGGATGGTACGATGGAGACCCGGAGGGCCTTCTGGGCCAGCTAAATTCTGAGTTGTTCAGGGCGCGGCGGCTCGTCGTTGACACTGGCCTCCATTCCGAGCATTGGACGCGCCAGCAGGCCATCGACTACGGGATCGAACCCAGCGAAGTTGAGCGCTACGTCGTGCTTCCGGGGCAGGCCTGCTCCTACATGATCGGCGAGGCGAAAATCATTGAACTGCGTGAAAAAGCAAAGAAAGCGCTCGGCGACCGGTTCTCACTGCAGAAATTCCATGATGTAGTATTCGACACCGGAACTGTTCCTCTCAATATTCTTGAAGACCAGGTCAACGCCTACATCCGTTCGAACGGAGGCACACCATAAGTTTCGAATCACGCCATTCTGCCACTTCAGCAATGATTCTCCGGTGCTGAAATTCGTTTTTTGCGCATAAACTCCCACCCCAGCAACGCGTAAAACGGCGCATAGCACATCCACTGAAACAGCGGATCGAAATGCCATGTGCCCAAAGCGCGGTAATTAAGAAAAATCTTGTAAGAGAGAAATTCCAAAATCGTGAGCATAAGCCACGCGGGACTCGGATAGAAGCACAGCAGCGGCACAATCCACGTGAAATACCACGAATAGCCGTTGGGCGCGAAGAGCAATACCGTGCCGATCATCAAGAATGCAGCGCGCGTGGGATCGTAGCGGCGAAACGCCAGCCACAATGCCAATCCAATCACGACGCCTTCACCGACACCAGCGGCGATTTCATGCGAGCCGGTAAGCCACAACAGCACCGGATAAATGCTGGAGTGGTAGCCACGGAAAATCCGCTCGTAATATTTCATCATGGCCAGAAATTCGCGCCACGCGCGCCAATACGGCCAGGTGCACGCGGCGGCCAAAATGGCACATCCAGCTGCCGCCAGCCACCCGCGCAGCTTGCCCGGCCAGCCAGCGCGAAAAAGCGCCAGTGGCAGCAGCATGGCAGGGAAGGCTTTAGCCAGCGCTCCGGCCGTCAGCGTCAGCGTTGACATTGCCGGAAAGCGCCGTATAATCAACAATGTAGCGACGACAAAGGCGATGGCAAGCGCGTCGTTGTGGCCGCTGGAAGCGAATTCGACCACCACCAGCGGATTCCAGGCGTAAATGGCCACCTGGTAGTTCCGTCCCCCAGTCGAACGGATCCACCCGGCGAGCATTGCCGCGACGGCCAGATCGGCCAGCAGAAACGGCAGCTTGAAACCAACCGGGCCAGGCAGGAATCGCCACGTCGCGCGGAATACAAGCTGAGCGAGCGGCGGGTACATCGTGGGAATTTCAGGCACAGGCATGACGTACCAGCCCGCATCGCGCAGCGAGGCCAAGCGCGGGTCCGTGGGCGCTATGGCATAGGGATTCCAGCCCTCGCTCTGCACATGGCCGTCCCAGCGGTAGCGGTGCAGGTCAGTCGAGAGCGACGGCGGCTGCGGAAAAAGCGTCAGGCGAAAGGCCAGCGCGCCCAGCAGCACCAGCCAAAGCACGGCGCGGTTGTCTCTCGTGTGTTCCAGGGCGTACAGCGCGATGAAATACAAAATGCCGCCGCCCAGCGCCAGTGCCATGAATTCGGGGATGTGAACGGAAAGATCCCCGAGCCGCGCCATCGCGGCGAAGACGGCTTCCAGCGCAACGATGGCCACGAGCGCGATTAGAATTTGCGGTTCAAGCCGGCGGCGAGGCAACGCGCTCAAGGTTTACACGCTCGCTGGTGGACCATTCGCGGTTTGATTTTTTGCAAGGGAGAAAGCCCGTTTTGATTTTCGCGCAACATACATTTCGTCTGATGGCAGTGGCGGCGCAAAGCCCGCTCTCGAATTATTGGAACAAGCTCACGGACCCGAGCCGCAATCCCTTCCGCGGCCTTTATCAACTCAACTCGTTTGACCTGGCCGTCATGATTCCGTATTTCCTGGTGCTGGTAATCCTGGCCGCCTACGGCATGCACCGCTACTACCTGGTCTACGAGTTTTTTAAGAATCGCAAGAACGTCCCCGGCCCGCCGCCCGCGGTCACCGAGTGGCCCAAGATTACCATACAGCTCCCCATCTTTAACGAGCGCTACGTGATCGAGCGCCTGGTGGACGCCGTGGCGCGCTTCGATTATCCGCGCGAACTGCTGGATATTCAGGTGCTCGACGATTCCACCGATGAAACGCGGCAAGTGGCGCGCGAGTGCGTGGAGCGCTATCAGGCGCTGGGCTTGCCGATTCATTATCTGCACCGCACGGACCGCACCGGGTACAAGGCCGGCGCGCTGGCCGAGGGACTCAAATCCGCCACGGGCGAATTCGTGGCCATCTTTGACGCCGATTTCCTGCCCGCGCCGGATTTCCTGCGCCGCACCGTGCCCTATTTCAACGATCCCAAAATCGGCATGGTGCAGGGCCGCTGGACTTACTTGAACCGCCATTACTCCGCGCTTACCGAAGTCGAAACCATTCTGCTTGACGGCCACTTCGTGATGGAGCACGGCGCGCGCTCGCGCAGCGGCAGCTTTTTTAATTTTAACGGCACGGCCGGCGTGTGGCGCCGCTGCGTGATTGACCAGGCCGGCGGCTGGCAGCACGACACGCTCACCGAGGACACCGACCTTTCCTACCGCGCGCAGCTCATCGGCTGGAAATTTCTGTATCTGCCAGATGTGGAATGCGCTTCCGAGCTGCCCGTGGAGATGAACGCCTTCAAGGCGCAGCAGGCGCGCTGGGCCAAGGGCCTGATGCAGACGGCCATAAAAATTCTGCCGCGCGTGATGCGCTCGGACGAATCCACGCAAATCAAGGCGGAGTCCGTCTTCCACCTCACCGCCAACATCAGCTATCCTTTCATGGTGATTCTCTCGACGCTGCTCTTGCCCGCCATGATCGTGCGTTTCTACCAGGGCTGGTTCCAGATGCTGTTTATCGACCTGCCGCTGTTCATCGCCTCCAGCTGCTCCATTTCCAGTTTTTATCTCGCCTCGCAGCGCATCCTGTATCCCAAGACGTGGAAGCGCTCGATTATCTACATGCCGCTGGTCATGGCCGTGGGCATCGGCCTCTCCGTGCGCAACGCCAAGGCCGTGCTGGAAGCTCTGTTTGGAGTGAAATCGGAATTCGTACGCACGCCAAAATTCAAGATCGAAGGCCAGGCCGGCACCTGGAAAAAGAAAAGCTATCGCAATCGCGCCGGCTGGATGCCCTACCTGGAAATCGCCCTGGGCCTGTACTTCGCCGCCACCATCGTCTACTCCATCGAAAACGAAAATTACGCCACCGCCCCGTTCCTCTTCCTCTTCGTCTGGGGTTTTCTCTACACCGGCGTAATGTCCGTAGCCCAAGGCTGGATCGAGCGCCTGCGCTTCGGCGTGCAACCTCCCTCAACGTCAGCCGAGGCCCGCGCCTCCGCTTCCGGCGCTCCTGGGTTTTAAGGCGCGCTTACAGCGCAGGTTTGTCTTTCGCGGTTCGTCCGTTTTCCACTAAGTATTTCAGGAACTCTCGACCCCGGACTGTGATTCCCACGTTGTAACCGTCCTGCCTAATGAGAACCTGGGCTTTCAAATATCCAAACCACGACTCGAATTGATATTGTGGGCGCTGGTCTGCATTAATTTGAAAGTACGGGTGTAAATCTTCAATCTTGAGAAATCCCTTGTTTAATTGCTCCAACGCTATGAGCTGACTTGCGAATATGGAATACCAAGTGCTTTCAAAGAAAGCGAGGATTGTTACGGTGGCTAAATTCCGAATTAGAAATCCCTCACGCTCATCTCCCGCCTGACACTTTCTTGCGCTAGCGCGGAAAAGCTCTTCCGTCTCCCGAAGCAGCTGATTATCGTATGTCTTGTAGATTCTTTCTATTTCTGCGAATTGTTCTGGAGTGCCAACTTCCGATTTTGCGGCGGTCTGAGTAAACGACCCGGCGTGTTCGGACTGCCGAGCCATCATAACCGTTACGCCGATGGCCCAAATAAGTACAAAGCCATAAATGAGCGCGAGCGCGCCTTGTTGCCACCATCTCAAGCCATGCGTTAAAACTGTAAGCGCCGACATGAAGATGCCGAGAAATGCTGTGATTACCCAGAATTTGACGTTGCCAGCAATATCGCGCCACTGAGTACGCAAAAAGTCGGCCATGCCCACCTCCCCAAGATGGGGCTATCTTATCGCAATTGTTACGGGATAGATAACATCGCACAAGACGCTCCGGCCTACCAAGACTCGCATTTCTCGGAACGTGGATGTCTGCTTCAGAGGTCCGTTGCTAGCGCTCCTCCTCCGGCTCAGGATGAATCGTGACGCGGGCGATTTGCGGGAATTTTTCTTTTACGCGGAGTTCCAGCTCGCCGGTGACGTCGTGGATTTGGGTGATGGGCAGGCTGCCGTCCATGGCGCAGTGGCAGGAGACCAGGATTTTGTGCTCGACCTGGCGCACGTGAACTTCGTGGCAGTCCACCAGTTCGTGGAATTCGCTGGGCAGCGTGTTGATGTAGTTTTCGATGGAGAGGGCCAGGCCGGTCATTTCGCCGCGCTGGCCGTCCACGGAAGCGATGTGCGTGCCCAGCGGCTCGATGTGGATATTTACTTTTGCTTTGGAGCGGTCCGATGAGGACGCCACGCCGGGCAGTTTGCGAATCTCTTCTTCCAATTCCGTGGCGCGGCGATGCGCTTCCCGCAGACTCAGCCCCTCGTCCACTTCCAGATGCATCTCGATAAACAGGCGGCCGTCGAGCTGGTCGGCGGAAATTTCGTGAACGGCCAGGCCCAGGCGCGCGGCGATCACGCGGATGGCGTCAAACAAATGCTCTCCGGCAACGGCGCGCGGCTCCATGTGCACCATCACGTCGGCGGGAACAATTTCGCCGACGCGGCGCTCGACGGCGTCGGAAATGGCATGCACCTGCTCGAAGCTGGCCGAGCGCGGCACGCTGATGGTCACGTCCACAAAATGTTTATTTCCGGCGCGCCGCACGCGCACGCGCTCGGTGGAGAGCACGCCTTCGAGGCCTTCTACTTCCCGGGTGACACGCTCCTGCAATCCGGCGGGCGCGGAATCCAGCAGCGCGTCCAGCGTGCGTTTTCCAAGGCGCGAACCCACCCAGATCACAATGGCCGCCACAACCAGCGCGGCAATGGGGTCAGCAATCTCCAGCCAGGGAGCGCCATAGCGCTGACCGAGCCACACCGTGCCCATGCCCAGAATGACGACCAGAGTGCTCCACACGTCGGTCGAGAAATGCAGCGCGTCGGCTTCCAGTGCCTCGCTCGGAAATTCGCGCGCCACGCGGGCCAGTGCCCGCGAGCGCACCACATCGATGCACATCGCCAGGCCCAGAATCACCATGGCCAACCCGCTGGGCTGCAAATGCACCTGCTTGAACAGCAGGCGCACGAAGGCCTCCACGATGATGTACACGGAAGTGGCCAGCAGCAGCCCCGTCTCAACGAACGCGGAGAAATTTTCAAATTTTCCGTGACCGTAAGTGTGCCCGGAATCGGCGGGCCGGTCGGAGACGCGCACGGAAAGCCACGTCAAAATTGCCGCGATCAAATCCAGTCCGGAATGCAGCGCCTCGGACAGAACGCCCAGGCTGCCCGTGGCCACGGCCAAAAACACCTTGAGCGCCACAAGCACCAATGCGGAGCCGATGGACCCAAGCGCCGCCATCTGCTTGACCGATGTGGGTGTTCGCGTGATGGAGGAAAACCTCGGAAAGGATTATACGACGAGGTAGCACAGACTTCAGTCTGTGGGTTTTGGCGGCAAGTACGGATGAACGCGCCGCAACAAAATCCACAGACTGAAGTCTGTGCTACTAAATAGTCCTACTGAATCGGTGGAGGAGGAACGAGCGGCAACCGTTCCGGCTCACCGCGCGCGCCGTGCACTTCCACATCATCCAGCAACAGAGAAGGCGCGATCACGGTAGAGGGCACTCCGGAATCGGCCGATCCGAAAGCGGCCAGCGCCGTTCCCGCAAAGCCGGCCTGCTGGCTCTGCATGAAATCGAAAGCCGTGGCATCGTTGCCCACAGCGGCGATATTGCGGATAGCGCGAAGCGTCAGCCCGCTGAGGCGCGCGCCGCGAATCAGCGATTCCCGTCCGTCGGCAACATCCACGCGGTACACCAGCAGCGGCAGACGATCGCCGGTAGCCGCGCCGGACGCAGCGCCCATCACGATGTCCGAAAGATCGTCCTGCTCGCGCACGCCCAGGACTGGATTGTCCATCGCGCGCACGATCAGGCACCAGCGATTGCCGTTCTGCTTGCAGGCGTCCATGAATTTCTTCTTCATCTCGTCAGGCGAAATTCCTTCCGAGGAAGAGAAAAACAAATTGCTGGCCATGGGCCGCTGATCTCCCAGGTACGCGGAGCGGCCATGCCCATTGGTATGGTCCAGATCGGGCCCCGGTCGGCGGGACATCAGGAAATTGAGCAACAGGCCGTTGTTAACCAGTTCAACCTTCTGCGCTTTCACGCCCTCTTGATCCACTTCGTACGAGCCCAGCAAATCGCGCCCTTGAAATTGTTTCGCTGCCGGATCGTCCAGCAGCGAAACCGAGCCGGGAAGCACGCGCGAGCCGAGTTTTCCGGTCCACTCGCTGCGTCCGCCCAGGCGGTCCATGATTTGGTCGAAGGCCGATTGCATGGCCAGCGGGCCGCGTGCGCCCGAGAGGGAAGGCCCCAGCATTTGCACCAGCAGGGAACCGGCCGCGGGCGCTTCGAACAGCACCGGGCCATCGTAATCGGCCGCGGGAGGCGAAACGCGCAGCGAAATTAATTGCTCTCCGGCTTTTTCCAAATCTTTTTTTACGGCGTCGGCCGCGGGCAATTGGTCGGGGCGGCGGCGGTACACGGCGTAGTAATTATGCAGGCCCATGCCGTCGTCCGATTCGGTTTCCAGGCTGGCTTCAATGGCCGCCAGGCTGCGATTGGCGCGAATCTTGGTGCCTTCGCTATTCAGCAGGTAGCTGGTGGTGTAAATCAAATGGTAGACAACGCGCGAACTATACAGTTGAGGAAACTGGCGCAGCGCGGCGGAAACAGTCCTGGCTTCCTGCTCCCAATTTCGCGTGCTCCAATCCGAAGTTTGCAACGGCTCGACGGAAACGGTGGGATCGGCGGGAGAAAAATCGGGAATGCTTGGCGCTTTTGCAAGGCGCGTCAGGAAGGCTTGCTTCTTGGAAAAATTCTCGACGGCGGCCTTGAAGGCCTGATCTGTTGCGAGCCAAAGATCCTGGCGCAGGGAATCGTAGTCGCGGTCGATGCCGATTGTGCCGGTCGAGCCAAGAAAACCGCTGAAGCCTTCGTCGGTAATGAAATTGGAGCTGTCGAGGTTCATGCTTCCGACGCGCACATCCACGCTCATGATGCGGTTTCGCCCGGCGGTCGAGGAAACCAGCGCGCCGAATTCCGCGACGATGGTGCGCACATCCAGATCGAGCACACGGTACTGGATGAAGTAAGGGTGCGCGGGCTCGTTGGTGTCCGGAATTTTAAGTTCGAGGCGAGTGCGTGCGCGGTCCAGTTCATCCTGCATGGCCGCGAGGGTTTTGTCCGAATCGGCCGCTGCGGCTTGCTGCGGCTGCGCCAGTGTTGCGTCCGCCGGATGGCGTGGCGGAGCAGCGCCGGCCGGGCCGGCGGAAATCAGGAATAGTGCGGCGATCGCCGCAAACGCCAGGGAACTATTGCAAATGGAATTTTTCATCGCGCCCTTCATCGGCTTTCTCAAGAAGAGAATCATCGGCGCACCGCCTGCGGATCGTGTGCGGGTGGCGGCAAGATCGGCGGCTTGTCCGTGGAAGTTTCCTTCTTCTGGACTTCCATTTCGCTGATTAGAATGGCCGGAGCCGAAGCCGAAACCGGCACGGAGCCAGATTCCGCTCCGCAATATCCGTTGAAAGTTTCCATGGTGTCGCCCGTGGCCACAATTTTCGTGAGCGAAACGAGGGGCGTGCCAACGATATCCACTCCGCGAACTAGTTCGTCGGGGCGCCCGTCCGCGTACACCTTGTAAACCACCAGCGGCTGCACTTGAAACGCTTGCGGCTGTCCGCGGCCAGTAAATGTGAATCCGCCGGCGATGTCGTCAATCAACAGGCCGAAAGTTTTTCCCTGCCGTTTGATTTCCTCGATCAGTTTCTTCCTCAATTCGGCGTTGGAAACGGTGAGGCTGCTTTGGATAATCAGGTTTCCTTGGCGCGAAACCGGTTGCGCACCGATCTGGCGGCGGCCGTGTCCGTTGGAAACCGGGAAGCCCGTGAGAGGCTGGCGCGACATTTCAAAATTTTTCAGCACGCCGTGATCGACCAGCGTGACGCGCTCGGAAGGCGTGCCTTCGTCGTCGAACGGATAGAAGCCGATGAGGATGTCCTTGCCAAGCGTTCTCTCGGTCGGATCGTCGTAGATGGAAAGAAATTTTGGAAGAATCTGCTCGCCAACTTTACGCGCGAAGGTCTGGCCTTCGTTGATGTCCTTCTGCCGAAAACCTTCGGCGCGATGTCCGAAAACTTCGTGGAAGAAAACGGCCGTGGCGCGGCCGGTCAAGAGCGCGGGCCCGGCATATGGCTCCACGAGCGGCGCGGCCACCAGCGCTTCCAGTTCCTTGCGCAGCACCTGGCCCTCGGCCAGCACGGTCTTGTCGTCGGGCGCATCCGCCGGATTGGCCCAGTCAAAATTGTAATAGCGGTTGATGTCCATTCCGTCCGGCGCTTTGCCCTGAATGAACAATTCCAGGCGGTAGTGCACCTGGCCAAACTGCAGCCGCGTGCCCTCGCTGGTAACCTGGTATTGGTTGTCGCCCGTGGCGCTGAAGGTCACGATGGAATTGAGAATTTGTGGAGACTCACGAAAGGCTCGCGTGTACAAGCGCACTTTTTCTTCCCAGGGTTTGCGGTCCGGATGCACGGAAACTTCCGGGCCATAGGAAATGTGCGGCTGTTCGCGCGCAAAATCCGGCGCGTGTTCCTCGGCGGTTTGCACCTGAACTTCCTTGCTGGTGTTGATCTTGATGAGCGCTTCCGAGGCGGTGCGGAATTGCTTGTCGGTGGCCAGCCACATGGCCCGGCGCAACACTTCCGGCGCGTTATCGACCGGCACGGAGGCGCCAAAGCTGCCCTGGCCGGGCGCGGAGTTGCCAACCTTGTGCGTGTTGTCCAGATCGTAGCTTCCCACGCGCACCTGCGTTTCAAGCCAGCGCGAATGGCTTTCCTCGCTCGAGAGCAGTGCACCGTTCGAGCCCATGACCTGGGAGCGGTCCGAGGAAGTCAGAATGTAGCTGATGAAGTAGGCCGGCGGAGTCGCCTTGGAAAGAATGGGCATCTCGCGATCCAGCTCCTGGGCCATCGTCACGATCACGGGCGATGGGGCCGCCTGGGCCGCCTTCTGCGCGGCAGAGGCCGCAGGTTCGGGACTGCCAGTGGGCTTATTTGCAGCCCATGCCGTCAGAGAAAGCAATGATGCCAGTAGCGCCAGACCGAAAGTTTTCACAGAACCGCTCCAATCCGCAAAGAGAGGATTCAAAAGTTAAGATAACTAGTGTATGCCTCTGAGCCGCCGATCTCAACGCGCGCGTTCTAACGCGTTCTTCTAGCGGCGAACCGATTGCAAACACCCGAGACTGGTTGGATGCGCTAAGAGGTGCTGGCGTCGCCACCGACCATCTTATTAGATGGCCGAGAGGCCGACACGGTGCCAAGAAAAAGCATGGAGAACCGCTCAGTTCGGGGACTCCATCTGCTAGGGATTCCGGTTGGAGCCCAGATCAGCAGGCGTTTGGGTTCGCGGGAGAGCAGCCGGCTGTTCCCACCACGCCTGAGCTGGACCTGCCTCGAGTAGCTAGCGGGATGGCGATTGCCGGAATGACCACTACCGCCGTCAGGGCAAGAATCTGCACGGCCGTGAGGTGATGCACCGGAGGCGTCCCGGCAAACGTTGCTCCCACGGAAGTCGCATTCGCAGCATCGGTCAGTTCCGAAGGAGTGGCTTGTCCGGGCTGGTCGGGAGCCTGATGGCCGTCCCGGATGGTGGCAATCTGTCCCGCCAGAACATCCACGCAAATGCCATCGAGATTGCAGAATTTTACGTGGCCTTCATACACGATGATCTGGAACAGGCCGTTCATGTAGCCGAGAAAGAAGTCCGTGCCCACCACGCCCGCAACGCCAACCGCCGTGTGAACTTCAAATTTTGAATTGGGCTTGGACTGCTTGACCACCTGCGAGCGCACGCGCCCGTATGTCAGCTCAATCTGCGTTTGCTGCGCGGCCGCATTGTGCTGCGTCACCGTAAGCGTGGAACTGGAGCCGACGTTCAGCACGGAGCCATCGTCCAGCGCAACGCGCGCGCGGCCTCCGTCGCCTGTCTTGACCATGTCGCCCCAATCCACCAGCGTCTTCACCGGAGCGGGCAATTGCTGCGCGCCGCGCGCGATAGCCACATCCGGTATGGCGCGCGCAATCTCGCCGGCGCGCTGCGCGCCCTGCGCCGAAATGTCCGGCGGCACGATGATCGATATGGAAGCAAAGATTGCTAAAGCGGCTAAGAATGGGGAACGCGTCTTCACAGAGTTCTCCTGAGTGAATCGATTCGGGCCTGGTAACTCGCATCCTTAGTTACTGGATGTATGGGCGAGTGTCAACGGCGGGAATCCAGGGTGTCCTGTATTGGATAACCGGCGAAAAAAGGTTGGGGTTGCGATTGCCCTAAGTAGACCAACCAAAGGCGGAAGAAACGCCAGAATGAGCCTGTGGTGCGCCAGTTTTCGAGAAGGGTAAGGGTTAGTCTTCAGCGCTATTGAGAGTAACCGGGACTCTGGCAGTCTGAGGCATTCGGTTCACCGGTTTTGTAGTTCTGGTCGCGCTGGGCGCGACGCTGGTGTTGGTAGTGCCAGGCGCGCCATCAGCTAAAAATTGAATCGAAGCGGATCTCGGGCCTGAGCCTCGCCAGCTTTATTGAAGCCTTTTTGCCTCGGAAGCGCCGCCCTCCAACTTATTCGGAGGGCGGAGGCGGCCAATCGTGGCACGTCTGGCAGACGGTCGGTGCGTTATGAGCATTGTGGCAATTGAGGCAAACGGACATCGTAGTTACACTAGTAATTTCGGACATCGCCTCGAGTTCCCTAACCGGTCCATGGCAGGCCTCGCACTGCAACCCCGCCGCGACGTGCTTTCGGTGAGTCCAGTTCACGCCCGGCAGGACGGCATACACCCGGACCCACGGCACTGGCTTGTCGGTTTTCGCATAAGAGGCAAGCTTCTGGATCGCGGGCTTATTTTTGGCAATGGATTTGTGGCAGCCCATGCAGATGCTTGTTGACGGATAGGTCATGAGGACACCGGGGTCTGGATTCTTGTGACAGCCTTGGCAGGTCAAACCCAGGGCGAGGTGCGTTTTGTGGCTATAAGGAATCGGCTGCACGGGCGGCACGTGCTCGGCCGGATTGTTTGGTACCTCAGCCTTGCCGCTAGCCGCTTCCGCGGTTTGACCCGCATGCACAACCCATAGGCTGCGAGGCAAGGCCGCCAAGGCGATCAATGCCAGTGCCACACTCACAGTTGCCCGCTTCAATCCGATCATCGCCCCTCCCGGTTGCAATGATAAAAACTTCACAAAATCCGTTTCCTAAGAAGAATGCTTGGAGTTCATTCGAACCACTTCCTCGATGCTTGTGCCCAAGTCTTTGAGCATCACTACCGCCGCATTACGCCCCGGCGCCCCCGTTACCGAGCCACCCGGATGCGTTGTCGCGCCCGTCTGATATAGGCCGGGAATAGGCATCCGGTGCTGCGCCCAACCAGGCACGGGGCGCAAGGCCCCGGACTGTGAGGGTCCTTGTGCGCCGGAATGAATCGCGCCGTGCCAGGCCGCAGGATTCTGCCGCTCGATGTCAATCGGGCTCTCGATAATCTTTTCCAGGATCTTGTCATTGGTAAGATTCGGCGAGAATTTTCTCAAGTAGTTTAGATTAGCCTCGGAGACCTGCTCCTTGATCTCGTCCCAATGCTGCGGACCTCCCTTGATGTCATACGGCTGGTACCCGAGGGCTTTGATCGTATGCATTCCCGCGGGTGCGCGCGTCGGGTCCGCCACGCTGCAGCAAATGATGTGCATCGGAGGCTTGTCTGTGTTTACGGCGTTGATGGCGTAGTCGTAGGCAAAACGCATGGCACGTTCGGGACCATCGAGCAAACTTGCGTGGACAGGAGAAAGCGTTCCGCCTTCCACCGCGAATTTCGGCGGCTCCGTGGTGGCATAATTCGTGACAAATGCCTGGCAATCCGGCTGCCAGGTGCTGACGCCATCGAGGAAGTCCTCGCCCCAAAGCTCTTTCGGGGCCATGTGGATTAAATGCTTGATATGAATCGTGGAGACGACGGCCTTTTCCGCTCGATACTTGCTGCCGTCCACGCATTCCACGCCTATGCATTTCCCGTTCTCGATCATCAGTTGCTGCACCGGCTTGCTGGTAAGGATCACGCCGCCATTGGCCTCGATCAGCCGCCCGAGCGCCTCCGTCAATTTGCCGGACCCGCCTTTGGGCAGCGGGCGTCCCGTGCCGAGTTGGTTGAGCGACGCATAGGCGGCCCGCCCGGTCATGGGGTTTTGCGGCGGCTGGTTTCCCCACGGACTGGTCAGCATGAACGCGCGGCAATGGTCATCCTCGAAATTGTCGTGGATGATTTCCCAGTGCGACATTGCCAGACGCCGCTGCCAAAACTTTCCTTTCGGGTGCGCGGCCAGGAGATCATTCAGGGGCTTGCTGTAGCCGACCGGCGAATAGGTTCCAGTCAGGAGGATCGGCTTAATATCTTCGTACTCCTTGTACATGCGCCGGTAGGTTGCAGCGTCCTTTTTCGAGAACTTGGCGAACTCGGCGCAGGTTCGGTCCAAGTCCCGCCACTGCGTGATGTAACTGCCGTCGGCAAACGGCATATGGATGATGGGGTCGGGGTCAATGTACTCGAGGCCATACTCCCGCAGCTTGAGCTCATCGTTCTTCCACAGCGGATTTTCGTACAAGGCGCTATGCGCGGACGAGCACGTATCGTGCATGAATCCCTTGAGCGTGAACTCGGCCGTCTTAACCGCGCCTCCAATCTTTGGGCCGCCCTTCGAGCACCAGACAGCGATAGCCAGCCAGCGAAAGATAGGCGGCGGTGATCAGGCTGTTGTGACCCGCGCCTGCGATGATGAAATCGAAACGGTCCGTCGGCGTCGCCTGGTCCATCGCATAGGCTTTCACCGCCAAGGGAGCCAATGCTGCCGCTTTTACAAAACCCCGCCGCGTGATGATTGTCATCGACTCCTCCCAAAAGACGATTCCTTGTTGTGTTGCCTACAACTGCAGCCATCCGCCACGCGTTAGCGCTGGTCCGGCAATCAAGTGCTCTTCTGAAGCACCTCTTCGATGCTCGTTCCAAAATCCTTGAGCATGATGATGGCGGCATTTCGACCCGGCGCACCGGTAACCGAACCACCCGGATGCGTTGTCGCGCCTGTCTGGTAAAGACCCGGGATCGGCATTCGATGTTGCGCCCAACCGGGCATCGGACGTAAAGCCCCCGTTTGCGAAGGGCTCTGGGCCCCGGCGTGACAACTGCCATGCCAGGCGTTAGCGTTCATTCGCTCAATATCGAGTGGGCTATCGACTGTGCGCGCGAGGATCTTGTCTTCCGTCAAATTCGGCGCAAACTTCCTCAAGTAATTAAGGTTTGCGTCGGCCACCTTGTTCTTGAGCTCGTCCCATTGCTGCGGGCCTCCCTTTATTCCGTACGGCTGGTAGGCGACGATTTTGATTGTGTGCATGCCGGCGGGAGCGCGCGAGGGGTCCGCCACGCTCGGGACGATAATCGACATCGGTGGATCATCGAAAGTCACATTCGAACAAGCATAGTCGTAGCCCAAACGCAGCATGCGCTCGGGCTTATTCAGGATGCTGACATGCACGGGAGTGAGGGTGCCTCCCTCGACCGCAAACTTCAAAGGCTCGGTCGTGGCCAGGTTGATGTTGCATTCGGTGGTTTCCCCCTGCCAGGTCTCGACGCCATCCACGAAATCGTCGCCCCAGAGTTCGTGCGGCGCCATTTTCACCAGTTGCTTGATGTGCATCGTGGAAAGCACGGCTTTCTCAGCGCGAAACGCCGTGCCATCGACGCATTCGACGCCCGTACATTTGCCGTTCTCGATGATGAGTCCCTGGACCGGCTTGTTGGTGAGGATCACGCCCCCATGCGCTTCGATCAACCTCGCTAACGCCTGCGTCAACGCCCCCGATCCGCCTTTCGGTATGGGGCGCCCTAATCGCTGCTGCGTCATCACCGAATACGCGGCGCGCCCGGTCATGGGAGCTTGGGGAGGCATATGTCCCCATGGACTGGCCATCATGAAGCAGCGCACGTGGTCGTCTTCAAAAGTGTCCCGGATGATGTCCCATGCGGACATGGCCAGGCGGCGCTGCCAGAACTTACCTTTGGGATGATTGGCCAGTTGTTCGTTGACCGGCTTCGCGAATCCAATCGGAGCGAAAGTAACGGAATTAAATATGGGAGCGACGGCTTCGTAATCTTCCAGCATGCGCCGGTAAGCTATGGCGTCTTTTTTCGAGAACTTTGCCAGCCCCGCGCAGGTGCGGTCCAGGTCGTGCCACTGCGTGATGTAAGTGCCATCGAGAAACGGGAAATGGTAGATGGGATCCGGGTCGATATATTCAAGCCCATAATCGCGCAGCTTGAGTTCATTGTTGCGTAAAAGGGGATTTTCCTGAATGGAGAGGTGCGTCGAGGAACAGATATCGTCCGTGAATCCGCGCAGCGTGATTTGCGCCGACTTGACTCCGCCACCGATCGTAGGCCGGCCCTCGAGGACCAGGCAGCGGTAACCGGCCTTGAGCAAGAAGGCGGTCGCAATCAGGCTGTTGTGCCCCGCGCCGGCCACTACAATATCGAATCGGTCGGAAGGCGTAGCCCGTTGGGATGGAACGGAAGGTTTCGCAGCGGCTGCGTTCGACGTTTCTCCGGCTGCCGGTCCGCGCTGCATTGTCGTACTCATTTGCCTCCTCAGAGACCCGATGCGTTTTCGTTCTGGCGCACGGGCGCGCACGACCAGCAATAACTGCTTAAACTGCGAAAGTTAGGCAGCTACACACCCCGATGATAATCAGCTACTAGCCTGGCCATTTCCGTGACAGTGGTCACAATGGATGATGATGACGGTCACTGATTCGCCCCACCCTCTCGATTCAAAGTGTCGCGACTCGTTATCGGCACACCTTTACGCTCGAAGACTGAAAGAAGTCCTGCGCAGTCGGATGTTTGTAGAAAAAAGTGGAAATTGGAAAATTGCGTCGAGCGCCCAAAGGGACGTCAAAGGGGCCGCGCAGGGGAGTGACCAAAGACGCCTATGAACCTATTCGCCAAACGTGCGCTCGCTCTGATTCTAATGTCGGGCGCTGGATTCGCTGTCGTGGTGGGCAGATCTGCCGCTGTTTCCGAAGACGAGCAAGCAGTCCTTAATGCCGACCGGGCGCTTGCCGAAGCCCTCGGCAAGGGCGACAAAATCGCCGTAGGCAAGCTCCTCGACGCTAATTTCGAATGGACGGACACGGAGGGCGCGACGCGCGTGAAAGGGCAGGTCTTGCAGAATTTGAGCTTGCTGGCGGCGGATACTAAGAGCAGTTCCGACACAACCCTCCATTATTACGGGCAAGTTGCGCTCCTGCTCGGCATCGAGCACAATCCCCGCTTTTCCCATATCTGGGTCAAACGTCCGGAGGGCTGGCGGGCATTCATCTATTTTGATACTCCCACGCCCCCACCTGGTTCCGCAGCACAATCCGTGTCTGTTAGTGCGTTTAATCCGGGAGGGCTCCCGGTGGGCAGCACGGCTGAGTGCGAGAACCCATGCAGGACAATACCGTACAAACCAACAACAGCCGCCGACCGGGACGTTCTGGCAGCCTGGCAGAAGCAAAAAATGGCGGAATGGTTTCCGGACTCCCAAGCCCGCATTGACGATTGGGTGGCTCATGCTTCAGACGACCTCGTGATTTTCATTCCCAGCACCTCGACAAGGTATAAGGCGGACCGGTTGGCAGAGCTGATCAAGCAGAAGGAAGCCGGCGCGCGCGTCACCCCGGGAGGTCCGATAGACTCGATGCGCATGTACGATTTCGGCGAGACCGTGATCTACACCGCCTATCAACATCAGATGAACGGCACCCCTTATTACGCCGTTCGGGTGTGGCTGCATCAAGGTGGCGCGTGGAAGATCGCTCTAAGCCAGCAAACGAATATCAATAAGACTGCCAGCGCAAGGGATAGGACCTCACGATGACAATTAGGAGGATTCTTCTTCTCGCGCATTCCATTCAATCTCATTTTACGCAGGCACTCGTAATCGCCACGATCTGCGTAGTTGTCCACGGAGCAATGACGAAGGCATGCTGGGCTGCCGAGGATCAGGTATCCGCGTTTAAGGCGGACCAGGATCTGGCGAAAGCCCTGGAGAAATCCGACAGAGCGGCCGTAGGGGCGCTGCTGGATGAGAAGTTCGAGTGGACGGATTCGTCCGGTAAGACTTGGAGCCGCGCGCAACTTCTCCAGAACCTCTCCGCGTTCATAATTCAGGGCGAAGGTGACTGGGCGCACAGCTACGGCCATGTGGCAGTGGTGCTGAATATTCACCACAACCCTCGATTTGCGCACGTTTGGGTAAAGCGTCCGGCAGGCTGGCGGGCGTTCGTCTTTTTGGATACCCCCATTCCAGGTCCCGCCACTTCAGCGCCAACGCACTACGGTCCGGACGCGGTCTGCGGGAATCCTTGCAAGACGCTTCCCTACACGCCTACCACCGAAATCGACAGGCAGATTCTTTCTATTTGGCAGAGTGGGAAGATCGCCGAGTGGCATCCAGACCCGGATAATTGGGCCACTCAGGTGGGCGACGAGTTCTTGATCATCAATGACCTGCCACGGCTGCAAAACGGTATCGCGAGCAAAGCGGAACGTGTGGCACAGCTTGTCAAGGCCAAGGAACAAGGCGTGATGGGCGCGCCGGGGGACCCGATCGAATCGATGCGCATGTCTGATTTCGGAGGCGACTCCTGCGTTATCGTTTCACATCACGTTCCGCGGAATGGAGGCAAGCCATATTATAACGTTCGGGTCTGGGTGTTCCGGGATGGTCGTTGGCAAATCGTTGTGAGCCAACAGACAACGATTTCATCGGCGCCTCCCGTGGATGTGAAATCAACGATGCCGATGTGACGCGCAGTTAACCGACCCGCCGTAGTGCGACAATGTCAGCGCGCGGGCTCTCTTGGTCCCATGGAGTTCAGATTCAGAAATCCGTGGAATGCCGGCAGGAGGCCGCTTAGGCACGCAGTCAATTGCACGGGGATCGTGGAACTCTAATCTCAAGGAGAATGGGATGAAACGATTTATCGAAGTATGTGTGAGCACGGGGCTTCTCTGTGCAGGCCTACTTGCCGGCCCGAGCAGCAAAGTCGCCTCGGCCGCGGGCGCTGATAACGCGATTATGCAGGCCGATCAGGCATTCACTGCAGCGCTCGGCAAGTCCGACAAATCCGCTGTGAGCGCGGCCCTCGATGCCAAATTCGAATGGACGGACGCCGATGGCAAGACTCGCACAAGGGCGGAATCGCTTGACAACCTGGCTGCATTTGCGGCCGATAACCAGGGCGACAGCGAAGCGAAGCTGCAGGGCCACAGCCAGCTCGGCGTTGTTTACGGATTCCACCACAACACCCGATTTGGTCGAATATGGGTGAAGCGCCCGGCAGGTTGGCGGCTCATCGTTTCGTTGGATACTCCACTTCCCAAGCCGGCTGCGGCGGCGGGCCAACCGGCAGGCGGCAAGTCCGGAGGAGACTGCGACAATCCGTGCAGAACTTTGCCCTTCAAGCCCACAACCGCAGCCGACAAGGCCGTGCTCAAGGAGTGGCAAGTCACCAAAGTCAACGAGTGGCACCCGAACGCCGACGACTGGGCCACTCATGTCGCCGATGAATTTCTGATTATCAATGACCGGTCCGAGCGCGACAAACCGGCGCGCGTGGCATTTGCCCACAAACAGCAGGACGCCGGAGTCAGCATGCCGGGCGATCCGATTACAACCATGACCTTGGAGGACTTTGGAGACGCGGTGCTCATGATTTCTCACCACGTGCCTTATCTCGGCGGCAAACCTTATTACAATGATCGCGTGTTCGTGCACCGCGACGGCCACTGGCTGATTTCTTGGAGCCAGCAGACGACGGATCAGTCGGCCTCGCCCGTTCCTCCGGTTGGAAACACGAAATAGCCGCAGGACTTTTCGGTTGAACATCATGGCGGCAACATCCACGTGCACGGCGCGGCGCCTGCGGGCCGCTCCGTGCATGTTTTTCTGGAGGCAATATGGCTGAGACAAACAATCCGAAGACTTCGAAAAAAGTAGTCGAGCGGCGCGAATTTCTTGGCGGCGCAGCCACCTTGGCCGGCGCGTCTTTGATCGGGCGAGGCAGCGGATCGGCCTGGCTCGGCGTGCCTTCCGCGGCAACGCCTGCTTCACCGCTGCCGGAGCCCGCTCCTGCAATGTCGGCTGCCGTTGAACGCCGGACCAAACGGTGGCAGGAACAACGCTGGCTCCTGGACGCCGTAGTTCAGTTGATCGGCCCGGAGTGGGACGAAGGCCGATTGAACGGGCAAGTTGTGGATTTGTGCGGCCCGGACGTGCTGAACGAAGTCGCGGCATTTCGCGGTCGTGTGCGGAAATTCAACGATCTGGCGCGAGAGTTCGCCCGCGCCGGACTGCGCCGCGAAAAAATGGCGCGGCAAAGCGAGGAGCGCGGAAACGCGATCGCTGCGCGCGAAGAATATTTCATGGCGGCGATTTTCTATATGTATGCGATGTGGCCCATTTTCGAGAAAACGCGGGAACTCGTCGCGCTCAACGAGCGAAAGAACGCCTGCTACGCGAAGTACATCCAGTTCGCGGACCATGAGATTCGAAACGTGCAGATTCCGTTCGGCAATACCGGGAAGATGATGCCAGGCTATTTGCATCTTCCCCCAAACCGTTCCGGCCGCGTTCCGGTGGTGTGGGACATCATCGGAGTCGGGGGGACACGCGAGCGCTCCAGCGCACTCTATGGCGACAAGCTGCGCGAGCGCGGCATCGCCACGCTGGGGCTGGACGGCCCGGGCCACGGAGAGAGCATCATCCGCGAAATCTACGTCACGCCCAGCAGTTGGCTCGAAGCCGGCCGCTCGGTCCTGGCCTGGTTGCGCTCTCAAAACGAAATCGATCCCGATCGCATCGCTCTTTCGGGCACAAGCATGGGCACCTGTTTCGCCACTCAAATCGCTTCGATTGACAGCCGTCTGAAGGGCGTTGCCACGCGCGCTATGACGCACGAGCCGGGCCTTCATTCCTTATTGGAAATGGATTCGCCGTCTTGGAAGCTGCGGTTCATGTTCATGTCCGGCTTGCAGACCGAGGACGAAATGGACAGGATGTGGCAACCGTTTTCAGTCCTGAATCTCGGCGACAAAATCAAGTGCCCGTATCTGACCGTCGCCGGCGAAGACGACCAACTGAGCCGCATCGAATACACCTATCAAATGCTGGATGGGATATCCGCTCCCAAGCAGATGCTGCTCTACGAGGGTGCGAATCACGGCGTCGCCGGAGCCGCATCGACCACAAACGGCCCGAACCCGCGAACCTTTATCGCCGATTGGCTGAAAGACCGTCTGGACGGCAAACCCATGGAAACAAAGCACATGAAAGTAGATGCGGCAGGTACAGTACATGAATCCACCTTCGAAGACGCGCGCAAAGAGCTTTCGATGATCTTTTTGACCTAAGCCCCGGGCGTTGCCGAGAAAAGGTGCCCCTAATTGTCCGTCTTCAGCGCTATTGAGAATTACGGGGACTCTGGCTTGTCTACTATCTGAGGTATGCAGAACAGATTTCCGCTGGCCTAACAGAATTCCTTCAAACTCCTTCAGAAGCAACGACGGTTACGTCCGCCGGTGATCATATTTTCTTGATCACAACCGCGGGATTAACCGTTGTCGAGCTTGATTCGGTGATTGGCATCCTTGAACTGGCAGGCCTTACCGGGACCTGGCCCGGCACAGACGAGCCAGCTACTTTGCAAAAAATTCAGTAGGGTGGATCTTCGGACGTGGCGGCGCGGCCTTCGCGAGTCGCGCGCAGGACTCCGCTGTCATCAAGATAGAAGTTCCGGAAGCCATAATTTCCAGCGCGAGCTTGTAGCGCAAAGGAGTGGATGGTTCCATCGGGGTCAACAGAGCCGGGCGTGTATTGGACCTGGTAGCTGACGCTCTGCGCAAGTTGCACGGCCAGGCGCACGCGCTCGCCCACCGCTTCAAACTGCTGAGGGTATGCGCCGCCTTGCGCTGAGGCAAAATCGACTAGTGCTGCGCGGACTTCCCGCAAGGATTCGGCGGCGCGCGCTTCCGCCATCACCGTGGGATTTCCTCGCCGCTCGGGAACAATGAACCACAGGAAACTCCAAATCGCTCCAAGCAGCACGCCTAGCAGAATGCCCCAGCGTAGAAGTATCTTGCGCGTGCTGGGTTTGGCCTTGCCAGGTTCCGCGCCCGGGATCGGCTCGGTCAGGTCAGCGCCGCAATGCGGGCATAACTCGGTCGCCTGATTGATTTCATTCTCGCATTGGCGGCAAACGTACATGGTTTTGCGGAAGGTCGAGATCTGCGTCTAAATGTGTTTTGCGGTCCCGCCTGCGGATCGTCGTGGTTCATCCTAACGAAAGGCGCGGGCGAGAGTCAATTCAAGGCTGCTATCCCTGCCGGCAAAAAAAAGAGGAAGCCGCTGAGGCTTCCTCCCAAAATTGCTACCGAGGCGCGCGCAGATTGCCAAAACCTCTTTGCCTCAGCCGATCGGCGTGCTGGCGGCGTCCGCTGTGCCGGTAGCGGTGTTGCGAATGGTGCCGCTTTGATCGGTGAAGAAAGATCGCTGGCCACTGGAACCCGGCGTCACGGGCGTGGCAGTAATCGTGTAGCTCTGCACGTTGCCCGCAGGGTCAGTCGCGGTAACCGCATACGTGAACTTGTAGCCGCTCTTGACGCCGGTCGCAAGCACTGAGTCAATCAAATCGGCGCCTGCCGACGAAGCGGCTGTCCCACCCGTAGCCGGGCCCAACTCGGCGATGGAGTGAGGAAATCCGCCATAGGAGTTCGAATACAATAGGGCGCTTTCCGTCAAAGCCCTCATTGCTCCCACCGCCGCAGTCTCATTTGCCTGGATCTTGTTTCGCACCAGGTTTGGAATTGCGATGGCCGAAATGATCAAAATGATGGTCACAACGATCAGCAACTCGATGAGGGAGAAACCCTTCTCTTCATTATGCCGTACGCTCATGATATCTCCTGTACCGTCACCCAAAAGCTCCTGCGGAGTGCCTCCCGGGACGGAAATTGCTTTGCCGCGGATTGCCGGAGCGAGGAGCCCGAACCCGCATGGGACCCATTATTAAAGCGGTATTCTACACCGGACCGGGAAGAATGGGGTGACCAGAAAGTACCTTTTTCAGCCACCCTCCCGGTCTGGTAGTCCTGGGTCGGCTATGATGCACCAGAACACCTGAAATTGGCCGAATTCATGCCCAACGGATCGCCACTCACGACGCTTGGCCGCTTCCTCGCGCAATTCTCTCTTCTCGCCGGCGCGCTGCATGCGGAAGCCAAATGCGAGCGGTGGGGATTGTCGCAAGATGCGTTTGCCGAGAGCCTGCGGCGCAGCGCCGAGAAGCGCTTTAGCGGCGCGGAGCCCGATGCGGGAGCTGTTGAGTCCTATTTGAGATCGCTTCACCTCGAGGACCTGGCGCTGGCCTGCGCCTGCAGCGAAGGCAAAGAGGACGCCTGGGAATTTTTCATCGCACATTTTCGGCAGGACCTGCGCAGCGCCGCAAGCGCCATGCTTCGAGGCTCAGGCCGGGCCGATGAAGCACGCGCCGAGGAGCTGGCCGATTCGCTCTATTCGGAATTATACGGCGTGCGCTCCGGCGGGTCCGGCCGGCGGAAATCCCTGTTCGAATATTTCCATGGGCGCAGCAAACTCTCCACCTGGCTGGGCGCCGTGCTCGCCCAGAAACAGGTGGACCTGCTTCGAACCGGCGCAAAAACCGTTTCTTTGGATGCTGAAATGGAAGGCCACGCCCCGCGCCAGTTTGCCGACCGAGCCGAACCCATGCCCGCCGATCCTCATCGCCAGAAATATCTCGCGCGGATTGAAAAAGCGCTCTCCGCGGCGCTTGCCGACCTGACGCCGCGCGAGCGCATGATTCTGGCCTGCTACTACGTGGATCAGTTTACCTTGGCGGAGATTGGCCGAATGCTGCGAGAGCATGAGTCGACCATTTCGCGGCAGCTTGAGCGCATCCGGCGCGCATTAAGAGAGATAGCGACGCAGGACCTGAGGCGCGAGGTTCCCGCGTCCAACGGCCGCCCTGAGGAACCCGCGCTGGACGCGGCACAAGTGCAATTGGCTTTCGAATATGCCGTCGAGGATTGGCCGTTTGACCTGTCGCGTGCGCTCTCCGCATCGGAGGCAGGCCCCGATCCGCCGGAAAAATGATGCGCGAGCTTTTGTAGCGCCCGCCTTCAGGCGGGCACCTTGAAGCCGCGCAAGTGCCCACCTAAAGGTGGGCGCTACACGGCACGGCCACGGATTTTCAAGATGCATTTGTTGCATAAAGAATCGATCGTGCAAGGTTTTTGGATTCAATCGTTCTAAACAAGGAAGAGCTTCGATGGACTCACAAGACAAGAATGAATCCAGGGTTCGGCGTCAGGAATCGCTCGCGCGGCGCTTGGGCGAAGCCCTTGACCAGTTGAAGCCCCACGGTGCGACGGATTGCCCTGACACCGAGGTGATTGCCGCGTACGCGGAGCAGGCGCTCGGGCCGGACCAATCGGCTCAGTGGGAAGGTCATTTTGCCTCGTGCTCGAGGTGCAGAAACATTTTGCGCGTGCTGGCCGCATCGGCGGACGCGCCGCTGGCCGAGAAGGAAGTCGCTCGGCTGGGCCAACTCATTTCGGCAGTCCGCTCCCCCGTCGAAATATCGGCGGGATCGGCCCGGGGAACGCGTCCAAATCTCATTGATTGGCGCAAACGCTGGCTGGCGCCCGCTCTCGCAGTGGCCGCCGTGCTGGCTGTGTGGTTCGCAATGCGTCCCCCCTGGCGCGCCACGAATCGCGGCGCGTCGGAAACGTTGGTTGCGCAAGCGCCCCGCGACGAAATGCCTGCAAGCCCGGCGTCGGCCGCAGTGGACCAACTTTCGAAAGCCGCTTCTGAACTCGACCAAAAGAAGGAAGCGGCGAATTCCCGAGAGCGTTCCTCCACAAATCCTTCGCCGCTCAATGCACCTATCGAGGCGCAGGCGAAAGGCAGCGCAGATTCGGCCGCAGCGCTGGACAAAGTTACGCCGAATGCAGAGGAAGCAGCAGGTTCTCTAGAAAAGAAGAAGGAATTGAGTGCGGCGTCGAATGAGCGCGAAACACAATCCCAAGCGGCAACTCTACCTCAGGCGCCATCTCCACTGCCAAAAGCAACCTCAAGCGCGTCCCCGTCGGCGCCGTTTCCGCAAGCGCGCGCCCAGGCCGGCACGGCAGCTTCCACAGCTTCCGAAGCTCCACGCTCAACAAGTCAAACCGTGACGGTTACAGAGGCCGCTCCACTCGTCGAGGCAACCAACGGAACCCTTGCAGGAACCATTCAGCAAGAGCCTCCCAAGGATCTCCCACTGAACGGAAGGAATTACCAATCTCTCCTTGTAATAGGACCAAATCAGAAATACTCCGCCATATTGAAAACCCCAACCGGCTCGATTCTCTGGCGCGCCGGGAAAGATGGAATTATCGAGCGGTCCACTGACGCCGGAAGGGCGTGGGCTCCACAAAAGAGCCCATCCCAGGAAAACTGGCTTGCCGGTGCAGCGGTCTCAGACACAGTTTGCTGGCTTGTGGGCAGCAATGGAGCAATCGCGCGAACTGTGAATGGCGAACAATGGGAGCGCGTTGCGCCTCCAACGAATGCCGCTGGAACCGGCGGGAAATTGCCGGATTGGACTGGCGTCGTCGCGAGGGATGCACTGAACGCGACGATCACCGCAGGAGATGGGCGGCGTTTTGCCACGCAGGACGGCGGGAAGACCTGGCAGGTACAGTAACAAAATTTGCGTGCAAGGAATCCCGGCAGCCTCGTTCTAAGCGATGAAGGATGAAATCAGATCTTCATTGGAGGCTGCCATGAAAAACGCCGTATCATTGAGATATCCAACCGCCGCAGGACTCGCGGCGCTGCTGGTTGCGTTGACGTTCTCGTACCGCCCGGTTTTCGCAACGCCCGCAAGTCAGGCTTCCGCTCAGGCTGCCGAAGGGCCAATAACCACAACGCTTGCGGATCAGAGCGACGTTGCGCTCACGGTTTACAATTCGAATCTTTCGCTCGTGCGCGACGTGCGCCAGCTTTCCTTGCCGTCCGGGGAAACGCGCCTTCAGTTCATGGACATCGCTGCGTCAATCAATCCAGCGACCGTACATTTCCGCTCTCTGACCGACCCATCCAAGCTGAATGTCATCGAGCAGAACTACGAGTACGATCTATTGGACCCGACCAAACTGCTGCAGAAATATGTTGGCCGTGAAGTCACGCTGGTCCGGGCAAAATTCACGAGCGGATCGACAGAGTATGACGAAGTGAAAGCGACCCTTCTTTCGTTCAACGGCTCGCCGGTGTGGAAGATTGGCAACGAAATCGTTACCGGCGTCTCTTACGAGAGCATCCGCTTTCCCGAGTTACCGGAAAATCTGTACGAGCGGCCCACTCTTCTGTGGTCACTGCGGAATGCCGGCGCGCGACGGCAGCGGGTAGAAGCTTCTTACCTGACGGCGAATCTTTCCTGGAGCGCGGACTACGTTTTGAATATTGCTAAGGATGAAATGAACGGCGATCTGGACGGCTGGGTCACGCTCGTCAACCACAGCGGGACGGCGTTCAAAAATGCGCAACTCGAGCTTGTGGCGGGTGACCTGCACCGCGACCTTCCGTTGAATGGGCGCAACTTCCAAGTCCTATCTCAGGCACAGACGGTCAATGCGACGTTGGCGGCGCCAGCTTTCGCGCAGGAATCGTTTTCCGAATACCATCTCTATTCGTTGAACCGCCGCACTTCCATCTTCGATCAGGAATCGAAACAGATCAGCCTGCTCAACGCCTCGCATTTTCCGTTGCGAAAAGTGTACGTGGTGAATGGGCAGTCCTACTACTATCGAGGGGCGGCGCAACCCGGCGCGCCGGTGAAGGATCCCGTGCAGGTTTTCTACAAGTTCAAGAACGAAGAGAAATCCGGCTTGGGCATGCCGCTGCCCGCGGGAACCATTCGCGTGTATCAGGAGGATTCTCGCGGCGGCTCCCTTTTTGCCGGAGAAGATCACATCGACCACACGCCTAAGGACGAAGAGATCAGCCTGCATATCGGCAACGCGTTCGACATCGTGGCCGAACGCAAACAGACGGATTACAAGAAACTGTCCGATCGCCTGTACGAATTTGAGTACGAGATCACGCTGCGCAACCACAAGGACACGCCCATCACCCTCGAAGTGAACGAACCCATCGGCGGCGATTGGGAGATGGTCAGCTCGTCGTACAAATTCACGAAGACGGCGGCATTCGCAGCGCAGTTCGATGTGCCCGTCGATAAGGATGGAACGTCAGTGCTGAAGTATCGCGTGCGGGTGAAGTATTAGCCTTAACGGCGGGTTAAAGTAGCACAGGCTTCAGCCTGTGGATTTTAGTCCTTGCAGGGACTAACCCCACAGGCTGAAGCCTGTGCTACTTTAACCCGCCGCTTATCATTACTTGCGGCGTTTTGGTTTAGACGCTTTAGCTTTTTTCGCGGCCCGCCGTGTCACAATCGCTTCGGCTTCGATTTCCACCAGCATCTCGGGCGACACCATGCCGCCGACCTGCACCATCGCCGTCGCGGGGCGAATCTTGCCGAAAAATTCTCCGTGCGCGCGGCCGATTTTTTCCCACTCGGCAATATTTGCCACAAACATGCGCGTGCGCACCACGTCTTCCATGCGCGCGCCGGCCTTGTGCAGCGCGGATTCGATATTCCGCAACGTCTGAATCGTTTGCGCGTAGGCGTCGCCCACGCCCACCAGGTTTCCGTCCGCGCCGGTAGCCGTGGTTCCCGAAACGTGCACCGTGTCGCCCACGCGCACCGCGCGCGAATAGCCGATGATCGGCTCGTATTTCGTTCCCGTGGAAATATTGGTTCGTTTCATGGTCGTCGCTTCTCCTGTTTGGAAGTGGGGCCTATTCTGCCACGAACCTGTACGCATTGAGAAACTGGACAAGGGCTCTGCAATGCACTTAAGCTGGACTCGCGCGGAAGAAGGGCTTTGAGACTAAAAGCTCTAACACAGAGGACACAGAGAAAAGAGGAGTGACACAGAGAAAAACAGAGAGACGAAACTAAGGACAAAGAAAAACCAATTGTCACATAGGGACGCTCGACAATCTTGATCCGAACGAACCGATTTGTTTTTCTCCTCTTTTCCCTGTGTTCTCTGTGTTAAAGCTTTTGATGTTTTTGGGCATTTGAATTCTCGCAAGCCGCAAGATAAGGAGCCTCTCGTTGCGCTGCAATAACATTCTGGAAGCTATTGGACACACCCCGCTGGTGCGCTTGAACCGGCTCACCGCCGGATTCGCCGCGGACGTGTACGTCAAAGTCGATTACATGAATCCGGGCGGCTCGGTGAAGGACCGCATCGGCATCTCCATGATTGACGACGCCGAACGCAAGGGCCTGCTGAAACCCGGCGGTACAATCATCGAGGGAACCTCGGGCAACACCGGCATCGGCCTGGCGCTAGTGGGAGCGGTGCGCGGCTACAAGCTGGTGTTCACCATCACGGACAAGCAATCCAAGGAAAAAGTGGATCTGCTCAAGGCGCTGGGCGCCGAAGTCATCGTGTGCCCCACGGCGGTCGAGCCGGACGATCCGCGCAGCTACTATTCCGTGGCCAAAAAACTGGCCAAGGATATTCCCAATTCCTTTTACCCGAACCAATATGAAAATCCCATGAATCCCGAAGCGCATTACAAAACCACCGGCCCGGAAATCTGGGAGGACTCGCAAGGAAAGATTACCCATTTCGTTTGCGGAATGGGCACAGGCGGCACCATCACCGGCGTGGGGCACTACCTGAAGGAAAAAAATCCAAAAGTACAAATCATTGGCGTCGATCCCATCGGTTCGCTTTACTACGAATTCGCCAAGACAGGAAAAATCGGCAAGGCCAAAACCTACGTCGTCGAAGGCATTGGCGAGGATATTTTTCCGAGCACCATGGACTTCAAGACTGTCGACGATGTGGTTCAGGTGAATGACCAGGAATGTTTCGTCTGGGCGCGTCGCCTGGTGAAGCAGGAAGGAATTTTCACCGGAGGCTCGGGCGGCGGCTGCGTTTCAGGCGCGCTGCGCGTGGCCAAGGGGCTGCCAAAGGGTTCGTTCGTGGTGGCGTTTCTTCCGGACACCGGAATGCGCTACCTCAGCAAAGTGTATAGCGACGAGTGGATGCGCGAGCGCGGCTATGTGGATTCGGAAGTGATGCTGACCGTCGAAGACGTGGTCAACGCGAAACACAAAGTCGGCAAAGACCGCGAATTGATTGTTGTCGGCCCCGACCAGACCGTCTTCCACGCGTTGCACACCATGCAGACCCAAGACATCTCGCAGCTGCCCGTGTTTGAGGCCAAGCAGCCGGTGGGCGCGATTTACGAGGATCAGATTTTGAATCTCGCGCTGCAAGGAAAAGATTTGCGCAAGATGGCCATCCGCGAAGTGATGAGCGAGCCTTTGCCAACGGTGTCCTGCGAAGCTCCGGTTGAGCGGCTCACCTATTTGCTCAGCCACGAAGAGCCCGCCGTGTTCGTGCAGATGGGCGACGGCCGCCTCGAGATCATCACCAAGTACGACGTGATGGGCACAATCGCAGGCTTGATGGAGCAGAAGCGCTAAGTAGGACAGGCTTCAGCCTGTCGCTTTTGAATTCCGTCAGCGATGCAAAAAGTCAAAACCAGACAGGCTGAAGCCTGTCCTACTGAAACCTCACGCTCTTTCCCCGCGCTGAAATAATCTGGAAAATTGCTCCTGCGAAGCAGGCGCGACACCCACGATGGAAAGATTTTCGCGCACGTGCTTCACACTGCTCATGCCGACAAGCGCCGTGGTAATTCCCGGCGTCGAGCGCACAAATTGCATGGCTCGCTCGGCGTCGGATTTCATTCCCAGCGCGCTGGTCACGAACGGCGGCAGTCCGGCCGAAAGTTTTCCTTGAAGCATTGCCGCGCTGGCCACCAGCGTGATGCCCAGCTTGGAGGCGGCTCCCACGATGGGCACGCGCACGCCGTCCAGTTCCTGGTTGGCGCGCGTCAGGGCCTCCGTCATCCCCAAATTACATGGCAATTGCACGAAGCGAAAATGGTGCGACAGTCCGGCAACGTCCCGCGCCAGCGATTCCATTGCGGCCAGCGAAAGAAAATCCTGCTCGTTTTCGCCCTGGCGAAATGCGTTCCAGGTGGCCAATCCATAGAAATGAATTTTGGCGGCGGCCACGGCGGATTCCAGAAATTCAAATGCGTCGCGCACGCGGGTGTTGAACATCTCGCGCGGCACTTCGCCCAATTGCGTTTCCGGATTGTGCAGGTAGTAGACGTCAATGGTTTCCACGCCCAGGTTGCGGCGGCTACGCTCCAGCTGGTCGGCAACAAATTTCGGCGCGATGGAGTGGCACCCGGCGGCCACATCGCCTTCTCGCAAAATTCCGGTTTCCACATACTCGCGATTGAAATATTCGGTGGCGTCGGCCGGCATATCGGAGTCAGGAGTGAGGAATCCGCCCTTGCTGCAAATCACCAGCTCCTCGCGCGCATAGCCGCGCCGCGCGAGCTCCTTGAGAGCCGCGCCCACGGAACGCTCCGAGCGCTGGAAACGGTAATTGATTGCGCAGTCGATCACGTTCACGCCGGATTCCACGGCCTCCACAATCGCGTCCGTGTAAGCCTTGTCGGTGCGCGCGTCCGGCTCTCCGAGATACGTGCCGATCCCCAGCGAAGAGAGCCACAAGCCCTGCTGCTCGCGAAAGTGCCCCGCCGCGGCGCGCCCCGCAAATCGCGCGGCATATTTTTTCGTTCCATCCGGTGTCGCGAATGTGGCCATTTCTTCTCCTTCAGTCTAGGGCGAGATTGTATCAGTTGTGCGTGGCGCGGGCTTCAGCCTGCGGGGGTTAGTTCTTGCAAGGACTAAAATTTGCAGGCTGAAGCCCGCGCCACTCAACCCGCAACGTCCATGTCTACTATCAACTCTTGACTGCTAACTCTCGACTGCAGGCGGAGCGAGCAATCGTGAGCAGGCGCGCAAGATGCGGCGATACGGCCACTCGCTGTTGCGGCGCGCGCTGGCTTCGTCTTGCGTCGCGGCAGCGGCGGAGGAGCGCGCCGTCGCTTCGCGAAAAAATATTTCGCCGGCTCGCGGCTTCTTGTGGAACCAGCGCGCCAGCAGGCTGAGTTGATCTTCCAGCTCGCGGTAGCTTTGTTGCGATAAGGCCGGCTTGGCGGGAAGGGAAGCTTGCTCCGCCGCGCCTTCCAGCCACTCGCGCAGGATTTGTTCGACGGAGCGGGGCTCTCCCGCAAGCTCGGCGAAGCGCAACATGCGCGGCTCCTCGATGCGCCCGGCGCGCACCACGAAGACTGCCACCGTGTTTTCTTCCGCCGCTCGTTGTAGGACTACCGCATTGAGATCTTCCAGTCGGCGCGCAAGATCGGGCAACCCGCGCAGCGCTTCCGCCGCTTTTTCGACGCGGCGATGAACGGCCGCGGCGCGCTCGAAATCGAGCGCTTCGCTGGCCGCCTCGCGTTCGCGCTCCAGCTCCGCCGTGAGCGAAGCGCCCCCTGTCGTGAGAAACGCCACCACGCGGCCCACTTCCGCCGCGTACTCTTCCTGCGTGCAGCCCGCAAAGCACGGCGCGAGGCACATCTTCATTTCCGAATAAATGCAGCCGGGAAAATCCGGGTCGCGGCGAATCTTGATCTGGCAGCGCCGTATTTTGAAGAGATCGAGAAAGCCGGAAGCGAAAGTGTCAGCCGCGCGCCGCGATGCGAACGGCCCGAAATAAAATCCGTTCGCGCCAATGCGCCGCGTGGCGTAGCAGCGCGGATAAGCATTCGTGAGGCTGACCTTCAGCACGGCAGGCGGACGCATTCGCACTCGCTCGCGATATCCCGCTGGCCACATCCGTCGCGCATGTTGCCAGTGCAGATAACTCAATTCAAATGGCGACCCCACAACGCGGTAGTTCACGCGCGCGGCAAACTCGCGCAAATTCAGCCGCTTGGTAGCAGGATCGGGCGGCCCGAGCAGGCGCGAAAGCCGCTGCCGCAGATTTGCCGTGCGCAGCAAGTACGGTTTCGCGCCGACTAGTTCTGTGCGCGGCTCGATTGCAAACACAGCAGGCAGCGCGGGCACAGCGGCAAAAAATTCGCCATCATGTGCAACGTCGAATTCAACAGTGGAATCGAGTTCTTGCATGAATGGCCGTGAGTTGCGATTTGTGAATCGTGATTCGTGAAGAGTTCACAGTTGATAGTCGAGAGTTAAGAGTTCAACACGGGTATCATTCATGGCGAGAAGCCAATCTTGACGCCGACTGTGATCCTGACTCTCAACTCTAAACTCTCAACGCTAAACTTTTGATCCTTCACGATTCACGAATCACTTTTCCTATCCGTGTTGATCCGTGTGCATCCGTGGTTTCAAAAGCTTTTCAATACCCAGGCCGCAATCACCAGGCGCTGAATCTCGCTTGTGCCTTCATAAATTTCAGTGATGCGCGCGTCGCGGTACATGCGCTCGACGGGATATTCGGAGCTATAGCCGTTGCCGCCGTGAATTTGAATTGCCTTGTGCGTTGCGCGCGTGGCCAACTCCGAGGCGAATAATTTAGCGATGGAAGCTTCCATGGAATAGCGGCCGCCGGTATCCGATTTCCAGGCGGCCTTGCGCACCAGCAGGCGAGCCGCGTCAATTTCAGTGGCCATGTCGGCCAGCATGAATTGGATGGCCTGGAAATCCGCGATGGGATGGCCGAACGCCTGGCGTTCTTTGGCGTAGGCCAGGGCCTGTTCCAGAGCGCCCTGTGCAATGCCGGTGGCCTGCGCGGCGATGCCGATGCGCCCGCCGTCGAGCGTCGAGAGCGCGATCTTATATCCCTCGCCCTCGTTTCCGATGCGATTTGCGATGGGCACTTCACAATCGCTGAAGGACAATTCCGTGCAGGCCGTGGCGTGAATGCCCAACTTCTTTTCTTCCTTGCCCACCTTGAAGCCTGGCGTACCGCGCTCCACGACCAGCGCCGTGATTCCTTTTTCGCCCTTGGCCGGATCGGTGTTTGTGTAGACGATTACAGCGTCCGCCACACCTCCACAGGTGATCCACGCTTTCGTACCGTTGATGACGTAGCGGTCGCCCTTGCGTATCGCTTTGGTGGTGAGCGCTGCGGCGTTTGATCCCGCTTGCGGCTCGGTCAGCGCATAGCATCCGATTTTTTCGCCGCGCGCGTAGGGCAGCAGAAATTGCTTCTTTTGCTCTTCGCTGCCAAAGCGATGGATGGGATCGCAGTACAGAGAATTTTGCACTGAAAGAATTACGCCGGTGGAAGCACACACGCGGGAAATTTCCTCGATCACGATGGAATAGGAAACATGATCGAAGCCCGCGCCGCCTTCGGATTCCGGCAGCGCCACGGCGGTCAGGCCAAGCTCGGCCGCCGTGCGAAATGTTTCGCGGGGGAAATGTCCGCTCTCGTCAATTTCGCGCGCATGCGGTTTCACTTCGTTTTCGGCGAACTCCCGCACCGTGCGCTGCAGCAATGTTTGTTCTTCGGTGAGAGAAAAGTTCAAAGGCGTCTCCGGGAACAGCCCTGCAGTTTACAGAACCAGCGCTTTGCGCAGCTTGGTGTACGTCACGGCAAGCTCTTCCGGCTGGAGGCGCGTTTCGCCAACTGTAGTCATGAAATTTGTGTCGCCGGCCCAGCGGGGCACGATATGCATGTGAAGGTGATCGGCAATTCCCGCGCCCGCCGAGCGGCCTAGGTTCATGCCTAGGTTGAAGCCGTCCGGATGGTAGACGTCGTCGATGGCTGCCTGCACGCGCTGCGAGAGCAGCATCATTTCCGCGGCGGTTTCCCGTTCAAGCCCCGAAAAGTCAGCGGTATGCAGGTAGGGCACGACCATCACGTGGCCCGCGGTATATGGGTAGCAATTCAGGATGACGAAATTCTTCACGGCGCGATGGACAATGAGCCATTCCTCATCGCGGTTTGCGGCGGGAGCATTGCAAAAAACGCAGCCCGAAACGTTCTTGGCTTCGGTAACGTATCGATAGCGCCAGGGCGTCCAGAGGTAATCCATAGAGAGTTTTGTCCGCGGACGGCAAAGGGCAGTCGCGCGCGGCGCGTTTCCAGCCTAGCTCGGTGGCACAGCCGGCGTGTTTCCCGGAGCCGGAGCAGCCGGTGCGGCAGGCGCGCCTGAGTTGACGTGGTCCTTCAACTCCTTGCTGGGCTTGAAAAAAGGAATTTTCTTGGGCGGCACTTCGACCTTTGCTCCGGTCTTGGGATTGCGCCCGGTGCGGCCGCGGCGCTGGCGTGTTCGAAAACTGCCGAAGCCGCGAATTTCGATGCGGTCGCCTCCCTGCAGCGCGCCGATGATGCTTTCAAAAATCGTTTCGACCACGGCTTCGGATTCTTTGCGTGGAAGTTCTGTGACGCGAACCACTTCTTCTACCAGGTCCGCCTTTGTCACGGTGGAATCGGTCATCGATGTATACTCCGCCTCATCCTAAAAATTGCACCGTTCGGTGCCAGGCTTGGACACGCCTCGGGAACGCGCCACTGGCTCGCTGGGAAAAATCCCCCCGGCGGGCTGCCTTTGGTGGCAAATCCATATCACCAAATGGGGCTGAATGGAAATAATATTTACGTTCCGGCCGGGGGGTGCCGGAGCGGCTACAGAGAACGCTTGGCCATGATTGCATCGCCGATCGTGGCTTTCGCCGACGATTTCGACGCGCGGTAATCATCCATGTCGCGGCGCTCCGCCTGCTTTTGCGCACCGCGGTAGCTGAGACCGATTTTATGCTGATCCCGGCTGATCTTGACAATCTTAAATTCATAGTCGCGGCCTGGATCGAGCAGTCCGCTCTGGCGCACGCCCGGTCGCGGCGGGGCTTCCGCCTTGTCTCCCTTGCCGCGGCGTTCGTCGATCTCCGAAATGTGGCAGAGACCTTCGATGCCTTCGGCCAAGTCCACGAATGCGCCAAAGGTCGTGACGCGCGACACTTTTCCGCGCACCAGATCGCCAACTTTGTGCTTTTCGAACCAGGACGACCAGATGTCGTTCACCTGCTTGACGCCCAGCGAAACGCGCCGAGTAGCCTGGTCGATCTTCAGCACCTTTGCTTCGACCGCGTCGCCCTTCTTATACACTTCGGAAGGAGTCTTGATTCGCCCGGTCCAGGAAATGTCGCTGACATGAATGAGCCCGTCGAACCCTTCCTCGATTTCCAGGAACGCGCCGAATTCGGTCAGGTTGCGGATTTTTCCGCTCACGAGGGTGCCCACCGGATATTTTTCCGCGAGTACTGTCCACGGATCGGACTGCACCTGCTTCATGCCCAGCGAAATGCGCCGCTCGTTCGAATCAACGCCCAGCACAACCACATCCACCTGGTCGCCCACTTTCACGATTTTCGAGGGATGCTGCTTGCGCTTGGACCAGCTCATCTCGCTGACGTGCACCAGTCCTTCGATGCCTGGCTCGAGTTCCACAAACGCGCCGTAATCCGTCAGCCCCATGATCTTGCCGGAGAGCTTTGTACCCTTGGTGTAGCGCTCCACCACCGAGGCCCAGGGATCGGGCAGCAATTGCTTGCGGCCGAGCGATACGCGCCCTTTTTCCTTATCGTACTTCAAGATCTTGACTTCAACTTCTTCGCCCGGCGTTACAGCGTCCAGCGGGCTTTCCACGCGGGCCCAGGACATGTCCGTGATGTGCAGCAGCCCGTCGATGCCGCCCAGGTCCACGAACGCGCCGTAGCCGGTCACGTTCTTGACCACGCCGCGCACCACCTGCCCCTCGGCCATATTGTCCAGCAAGGACTGCCGCTGCGAGGCAACCTGCTCGTCCAGAATCGCGCGCCGGCTGACCACAATGTTCCCGCGCTTGCGATTCATCTTCAGCACGCGGACTGTTAGCTCGCGGCCCTTCCAGTCGTTCAGGTCGCGCACCGGATGCAGATCGGCCTGCGACGCAGGCAAGAACGCGCGAACTCCGATGTCCACCACCAGGCCGCCCTTGATGCTGTCCACAACTTTTCCGGTGATGTCGGATTTGGTCCTGTAAGCCTCTTCAATCTTTCCCCAGGCGCGCCGTCGCCGTACGCGTTGATACGACAACAACACCATGCCTTCTTTGCGCTCGCCCGTGCGTTGAATCTCGACCGGCTCGCCAACCACCAGCGGGAACGGTCCGTCCAACTCGGCGAACTCCTGCGCGGGAATCAGACCCTCGGTCTTGCCGCCCAGGTTCACCACCACGCCGAGATCGGTAATGGCCACGACCTGGCCCGTTTCAATCTCGCCCTCCGCCGGCGCCTGATGCGGCACGGCGTATTGCTCCATAAGCTTTTCCATCTCCGCGTTCGATTCGGTGGCAGGCTCGCCGGAATCGACGGCGGCTTCCACCAGGTCGCTCACGTTGGAATGCTCGACTGCGGCAACGCCATCCGGCGCAGCCACTGGTTCCGCAGGATTCACGGTAACAACTGCCGGCTCTCCGGCCGGAGTTGCAGCGACACCAACGGACTCCTGCGCTGGAACCGCAGCCTGTGCGGTTTCTACGTTTGCGGTTTGTTCCGGCGCCGCTGCTGCGGCGGTTGCCATCTGTCCGGCGGATAGCTCCGCGCCGGGGTTTTCATTGTCGGAAAACATCTGACTGCCTCCAGTGAGGTTCCTGCCTTGTTCCATACGGAAACTGCCCGGGTTAATCTTCCATGTCACGGGGAGGTGCAAGGAAGGAAGCGCGGCTTCCCACCCAGGTGCCGCACAGTGGGGATGATACCTGCGGCCTGTGGCCTGTGTCAATGAAAGGTGGGAGGGGAGCCGTGATTAGTGAATCGCGATTTGTGATTCGTGGATGGGGGGAAGTTGACAGTCGAGAGTTGAGAGTTCAGGGCCAAACTCTTCCCATGCAATTGTGGCGGCACTGACCGGAAACTCTCAACTCTAAACTCTTAACTCTTAACTGTGAACTCTACATTGGCTATATACGCCACAGGATTCACAAATCACAAATCACGAGCGCACACGCCCCGCCTGGCGAACCTCGCGGCGGTAATCGGGTGCGAAAAGTTCAACGGTGCGGCACATTTCATACAGGCGGGAGCGGATGCGCATGCCCAAGCGGTCGGTGAGAGAATCCTCGCGCGCGGGAGCGACGGCCTGGCCTGAAGGAAGACGCGGGCTCCGAGGCGAAGGCATGGGAGTTGGCCCGTTGTTATCGAGATAATTTGTGGTCAGCAGAGTGACGCGCTTTTCGTTATAGCGCGTATTCAGGATGTGGCCGACGGTTTCCAGCGCCCAGGGAGAAGGTTTGCCCGCGCCGAGATCGTCGAGCAGCAAAACGTCCGCGGTCAGCACGGGTTCCAGCACGCTGAGTTCGCTGGTCTGGCTCTCCGAATTGTAGCTGCCCTGAATTTCCTTGAGCAGATCGCGGTAGTCGTAAAAAAGTGCTGTGTGTCCGCGCAAAACGATTTGCCGGAGTGCGGCGACGGCAAGATGCGTTTTGCCCGCGCCGCACGGGCCCATGATTAGCAGTCCCGTGTCGTTGCCCGCAGGATAATCGCGGGCAAACGCTTCGATCACCAGCTTGGCCTGTTCCAGGCTGCGGTTCCAGGCAATGCAGTCGGGAGCGGTGTCATACAGGTCCTTGTCAAAATTGTCGAAGTCGCAGTGTTTGTAACGATTGGGAATGCGCGCGCGATTCAGCACACGCTCGGCGCGGTCCTTTCCCGTGCAATCGCAGGGCACGGCCCACACGCGTCTCTTGATATTGGTGCCCTCGATGGGCTTTTCCCAGGACACGCGCTTCAGGTTTTCTTCTTCCGAGATGCGCTCAACGGTTTTCCATCCAGCACCGCCGCATATCGGGCAATCAGGTTGCGCCATAAAACCAGCATAGGCGCGGCGGGGAAGTTGCGCAAGATGTCCCCTCCTGTGGAAAGAGTCGCGGGTGTGGAAAAGAAGGAAATGAAACCATGGAGGAACACGGATTCACACGGATAAAGATTCACAGCGCGGAGTAGCCGCAACCAAATCAGCGCGGAACTCATGAAGGGGCCATTGTCTCCGAAAACAAAGGTCCCGCGCAGCTCATATTGAATTCAATGATTTAACACAGAGAGCACAGAGGAAAAGAGGAGAAAAGCGGAGAAAGGCAAAGAAAGGCAAATTGCACCACCACAATTCTCCGGGTTTTCTCCTCTTTTCCTCTGCGTCCTCTGTGTTAAGTTTTTTCGTCCGCTCATCCACTCCCTTGAGAATTTTCCAAACGCCGAATCCAATAGATTCAACACAGTAAGGCCGAGCCCCAGTCAAAGGCGCGGAAAACAGTTCCCGGTGGCTGTTATCGCCAACGGCAATATTTCTTCGTGCCGCGTAAAGAATCTGCGGATCAGTTGAACAGAGACCAGAGAAGAAAGAATTTGAATACGCCTTGAAAAATTCGGGCTAATTGCGCGGAGCGGGCGCTGCGGTTGGATTTTGCGGCGGCGGGATCGCTTTGGCGGGAGCTTCGCCCTGAGGCTTGTTTTCGGGCACGGATGGAGTGTTTTCGGGAGTTGCGTCCAGCGTGGTAGGGCCCTCGCCACTTTCTTCAGGAGCTGTGTCCGGCGTGTCCACTTTCACATTTTTCGTAAGCGCAACTTTTTCCAGAGGCACCACATTTTGGAACTGCTGCACCGGCTTGCCCTCCAGAGCGCCCTGCATGAATTCGAGCCAGACAGGCAGCGCCGCAACCGCTCCAGTCTCTGGGCTTGCCCAGCGACACCGACTTATCGTCGAAGCCCACCCAGACTCCCGCTGTTATTTCCGGCGTGAAGCCGATGAACCATGCGTCGGTGAAATCATTGGTCGTGCCGGTCTTGCCCGCGGCAGGGCGGCCGAGAGCGCGTGCGGGCATTCCGGTGCCGCGCTCGACCACATCTTGCAGCATGGCGGTCATGGTGCGCGCCACGTCGGGTTCCACCACATCGTGAACCACGGGATGCGCTTGTTCCAGAAGTGCGCCATCGTAAGTGGTCACGCGGCGAATCATGTGCGGGTCGATGCGGATGCCATCGTCGGGAAATACGGTGAAGGCCGAGGTGTGTTCCAGCAGATTCAAATCCGCCGCGCCCAGCGCGATGGGCAGATAAGGCGGCAAGGGACTGGTGATGCCAAAGCGCCGGGCCATGTCGATCACCGTGTTCATGCCGACTTTTTCGGCCAGCTTCACGGCGGGAACGTTGCGCGAACCGTCCAGCGCGCGGCGCAGCGTAATCACTCCCTCGAATTTTTCATCGTAGTTGTGCGGCGAATACGGCTGGCCGCCGCTCATGGTGGTAAATGGAGCGTCGAGAATGGTGTCGAAGGGAGTGAAGCCCTGCTCCACGGCTGCGGAGAAAACATAAATCTTGAATGAGGACCCAACCTGCCTTTGCGCCTGCGTGGCCCGGTTGAATTTCGATTCGTCAAAGCTGTAGCCGCCAACCATTGCCTTGATTTCGCCGGTGGGATTATCGATGGCCACAATGGCCGCTTGCGGCGCGACATTCTGCTCCAGTTGCACGTGCGCGACGGTTCCGTTGATCTCCTTGATATTGAATTCCGCAAGATCGCCGGGCTTGAACAGTTCGCTGGGAGATTTGCGGCCGGTCCAGGCAAAATCCGGCTGCGTGAGCAGCGCGCGCAGCGTGCCGATTTTGATTGTGGCCGCTTTATCGTCCACGGCCGTCACCAGGCCCTGCACGTAATCGCCTTTGGCGATCGGCCAGCGCCAGTCGTCATCCTCGTAGGAGTCCAGCGTGTCGCTCTTGTCCGCGAGGATGTTGTCCAGCTTGCCGCGCCAGCCGTGCCTCCGGTCATAGGCGTGCAAGCCGTCGCGAATGGCGCGGTTGGCGGCCTTCTGCATGGTGACGTTGAGCGTGGTGTACACGCGCAGGCCGCGCTGGTGCACCATCTCCGTGCCATAGGTGCTTTCCAGATATTTGCGGATTTCTTCAACGAAATATGGCGCCATCGTATTTCGCGGGGCTTGCTGATGCAGCCCCAGCGGCTGCGCGATGGCTTGCCGCGCCTGGGCTTCGGTGATCTTGCCCGAGCGCGCCATGAGCTCGATCACCAAATTGCGCCGCGCCAGCGCGCGTTGCGCATGAAGAATCGGCGAGTAGCTCGGGCCGCGGATCAATCCCGCCAGCAATGCCGCTTCTTGAATGTTCAATTTCCCCACGGGCTTGCCGAAATAATATTCCGATGCCGCTTCAAATCCGTAAGTGCCGTGGGACAAATAAATCTGATTGCCGTACATGGTAAAAATCTGCTGCTTGGTGTAGTGCCGCTCGATTTGCAGAGCCAGAAGCGCTTCCTGAACTTTTCGTCCCATGCGGCGATCCGAGCGGTCCAAGAAAAGCGTGCCTGCAAGTTGCATGGTGATGGTGCTGGCGCCTTCCACAACCCGCCGGGCAAGAATATCTTTCCAGGCCGCGCCGGCCACGCGCGTGAAATCCACGCCCCAATGCTCCTCGAAGTGCTGATCCTCGGTGGTCAGAATGGCGTCCTTCAGAACTTGCGGGTATTGCTCGTAGGTGAGGAGCACGCGGCGTTGCAAGGCGAAGTTGCCGACCACCTGGCCGTCGTCCGCGTAAAGCTCGGTTACAACGTCGGGCTGAAAATCCTCGAGGGCGCGAATCTGCGGGAGATCGCTGGAATACACAAACAACAAGCCTGCCGCGGTGCCGACGGCAATCGAGCCGAGCAGCAGCAATACGAAGGCGACACGCCCGACAACTTTGCGACCGCGCAGACGGAGCGTGATCGGCGGAAGATCTACCATGGGAGAATCATTCTAGCGCAAACCGGGAAGTGCAACGCGCGGATCAGGCGGAACTTGTGTCCCGCCGTTTCTTGATGAGAAATGCTCCGATGGTGACGGCCAGCGCCAGAAACAGCAGGCTGCTGTCGCGAATCAGAGTGGCCGTGCCCAACTTTTCGTTGTTGCCGAAACAGCCGCAATTGATTTCCAGGCCCAGGATTTTGGCGCGCGTCATGGCGCCGATGAAGACCAGCAGCAGCCCGCTGGTGACCGTGCCGATGAAGCGCAGGCCTATGCCGGCGATCAGCAGCACTCCCAGGACCAGCTCAAACCACGGAAGTACTTGCGCCATCAACTGCACCGCGGAAATGGGCAGCATTTTGTAGGAATCGATGGCCATGGCGAAAAAGAATTGATAATCGCGCACGTGCCATTCGCCCGCGAAGTGAAGCTTGGCATAGGCGGCCACCAGGAAAACCAAGCCCAGCGCGACACGCCCCATCAGCAGCAGCGCCGAGGGCCACGCAGCCGGGCGCGCAGAAGCTTCTGTTGGAATCGCGGTGGAGGCCATGATTATTGGCGCAGCAGATAGTCAAAATAACTTTTCAGCAGCTTGTAGTCCACTCCGCCGCCGGGCAGCGCTTCAGTCTTGCCCTTCGAAGTGATGTACACCGTGGGCGTCTGGTTCACGTTGCGTTGCATGCCCAAGGCGCGGTCGCGCTCGATGGAGGCATTGATCTCGCTGACGTGCGAGGTTTCAAACGCTTGGAATTTTTTAAATTGTGCCGGCGGAAAATATGTGGCCATGACTTCTTCAATATTTCCTTTGGTGGACCATTCATCCTGATGATCGTACAAGGCGCGCTCGACGGCCTCGAATTGCCCGAATTCCGCGGCGGCATTGGCAAGCCGCGCGGCCTGCCGCGCATACGGGTGCATCTCCAGCGGGAAGTCGCGATGAATGATGTATACCTTGCCGGGAATCACGTAGTCGTCGATCACCTGCTTCACGGTGCCTTCAAAAAAACCGCGGCAGGCCGGGCACTGGAAATCGCCAAATATTTCCATGGTGATCGGCGCGCTCGGATTTCCAATTCCTTTTTGAAAGGTCGGATTCGCGGTTTGTGCGGCGGTGGCCTTTGTTGCAGTGGGCGCAGGCGGTTTCGCCTGCGGCCTGGCGAAAGATGCCGTTGCCCCGGCGCACAGCGCGACCAATGTGAGCAATCTAATTTGGCGGACGGATAGCAATCTCACGCGACAATCTCCTCAGGCTTAATTGTGCAACGCATTCTAACCCCAAAACGGGTCTTTCTGCACCGATATCGGTGACAACGAGAAACTCCATCTGCCAGCATTATTGAAATTGGACGTATGGCCCTACGATAGGGTTATCCGCTTGGGGCCGATTCCTTGGCCTTTTTGTGCATAGTCGCCAGCCGTCCGCAGGGCGTTGTCATCTGGAGCGAGGAGTCCTGCGTGCCAAGGAACTCCCGGCGGGCAGGGGGATGCAGGGCAAAAAATCCAGAAGCAAACGAAATATGCCTACAAAGCACTGAAAATAATATGGATACAGCGCAGTCAAAATACTTGACAACGATACACTCAATATATAGAATACGTGCGTCTAGTGCACTCATGCCAGTGTTTGCCGGGCGAGATAGGGAGGATGGGAGCCAGTTATGAGCAAAATTATTGGAATCGATCTGGGGACAACCAATTCAGTGGTTGCCGTGATGCAAGGTGGCGAATCGGTCGTGGTGCCGAACCAGGAAGGCGGGCGGACGACCCCCTCGGTGGTTGCCATCACCAAGACAGGCGAGCGGCTGGTCGGGCAGGTGGCCAAGCGCCAGGCGGTAACCAATCCGGAGAACACGGTCTATTCGATCAAGCGCTTCATGGGCCACAGGTATGATGAAGTGACCGAAGAAACCAGGCGCGTGCCCTACAAAGTTGCAAAAGGGCCGCATGACGACGCGCGCGTCGATATTTTCGGCAAGGCCTATACCCCGCCGGAATTGTCCGCGATGATTTTGCAAAAGTTGAAGACAGCCGCCGAGGATTTCCTTGGAGAGAAGGTGACCAAGGCAGTCATCACCGTGCCGGCCTATTTCAATGACAGCCAGCGGCAGGCCACCAAGCAGGCGGGCGAAGTGGCCGGCCTGGAAGTTCTGCGCATCATTAATGAGCCAACGGCTGCGGCGCTGGCCTACGGACTCGACAAGAAGAAGGACGAGACCATCGCGGTCTACGACCTGGGCGGCGGCACGTTCGATATCTCCATTCTGGAAGTGGGCGAGGGCGTGGTCGAAGTGAAGGCCACGGCCGGCGACACGCATCTGGGCGGCGACGACGTGGACAACCGCGTGGTCGATTGGCTGATCGCCGAATTCAAGAAGGATCAGGGCATCGACGTCAGCAAGGATCGCATGGCTGTGCAGCGGCTGAAGGAAGCCGCGGAAAAAGCCAAGATCGAGCTTTCCCAAATGCAGGAGACGGACATCAATCTGCCCTTCTTGACGGCGGATGCCTCCGGCCCGAAGCACCTGCAACTAAAACTGACGCGCGCCAAACTCGAGCAGTTGATGGAAGACATCCTGCAGCGAACCATTGGGCCCACCAAGCAGGCCCTCTCGGATGCGGGCATCACGCCGGACAAGATCGATGAAGTGGTTCTGGTGGGCGGCTCGACACGCATCCCGCGCGTGCTGCAGATCGTCAAGGACCTCTTTGGCGGCAAGGAACCGCACAAGGGCGTCAATCCGGACGAAGTCGTGGCGGTTGGCGCGGCGATTCAGGGCGGCGTGCTGGGCGGCGAAGTAAAGGACATCCTGCTGCTGGACGTCACACCTCTGTCGCTAGGCGTTGAAACCCTTGGCTCGGTGATGACCGTGCTGATCCCGCGGAACACCACCATTCCCACGCGCAAGTCGGAAGTTTTCTCGACCGCGGCGGACAACCAGCCATCGGTTGAAATTCACGTGTTGCAGGGCGAGCGCAAGCTGGCGCCCGACAATCGCACGCTGGGCAAATTCCATCTGATGGGAATTCCGCCGGCTCCTCGGGGAATGCCGCAAGTCGAAGTCACCTTTGACATCGACGCCAACGGCATCCTGAACGTCTCGGCGAAAGATCGCGCCACGAACAAGGAGCAGAAGATCACCATCACGGCTTCCACCGGACTCAGCAAGGAAGAAGCCGAGAAAATGCGATCCGACGCCGAGGCTCACGCCGAGGACGACAAGAAGAAACTCGCGGAAATCGAGGCGCGAAACATACTCGATAACCGCGTATATCAGGTCGAGAAGCTGATCGCCGACAATCGCGAAAAGCTTTCCGAAACCGATACGAAACCTGTGGAAGAGGCCGTGGCGGCTGCGAAGTCCGCGCTGGCCGGCGGCATCCTCGAACAGATTCAGTCGGCCACCGTGCAACTCGACAGCGCCTCGCACAAACTCGCGGAAGTGCTTTACAAAACCGCGGCAGCCAGCGGCGCGCAAGGTGGAGCGGCGGGTTCCGCGGAGGCCGGGCCGGGCGCGCCGAAGAGCGCACCGGGCGCGGCGCCGGAAGGCGAAGTGATCGACGCCGAGTACGTGGACGTCGATGAAACCAAGAAGCCCAATTAAGCGAAATGTTCCGCGCGGAGGAGCGCAATGCTTCTCCGCGCGGCACGAATTCTCTAAGTCTTTTTACAGGAGCCGGCGTTGACGACGTACGAAGGCATCAAGCGCATTGGACCGCCGCAAGCCATTCAAAAATTGCGGGAAGATTTGTTCATGATTCAAATCGCTATTTCGGAAACACCCACGGCCGATTGGAAGCGCCTGTTTTACGAAACGCAGCAAGCGCCGCCGCCGGACTTTCTGCCTCGCGCCGTGGAGATCAGCGGAAACTTCATTCGCTTCCGATCGGACATTCCAAGCGTGACCGCCCGCACGGCCTGGGTAGATCGATGGATCGATCGCGCCAATCAAAAGGAAGCGTCCATGGGCGGAAAGCTGGACGAAGAACGCCGGCGCCGCCGCGACGAACATCAGCGCGAACAGCAGGAACTGGCAACGATCAACGCGCAATGGGAAAAGTTGTAACCCGAATTATGGCGGCGAAAGAAATTGTTTGAAAACAGCATGTGAGATTGCAGCTGGAGGTTCACAAGTGACGGGACACGAATCACGAATCACCAGTCACTAGTCACCGAACCCTATGGCTACCACGACCAAACAAGACTACTACGAACTGCTGGGCGTCTCCCGCAAAGCCGTGCAGAAGGATATCCGCGCGGCCTACCGCAAACTCGCGCGCAAATATCACCCTGACCTGAACCCCGGCGACAAATCCTCGGAAGAAAAATTCAAGCAGGTGCAGGAAGCCTACGACGTTCTGTCCGACGCCAAGAAGCGGCAGATGTACGATCAGTTCGGCTTCGAAACTCCGGGCGCGGGCGGAATGCCCGGCGCGGGCAATGGCGGAGACGTTCATTTTGATTTCGGCGGATTCGATTTTGGCGGCGGAGGCGGCGCAGGCGCAGGTGGCGCCGGGCCGAGTTTCAAGGACCTGTTCAGCCAATTCTTTCGCGGCGGCGGGGCTGCGGCAGAAGCGCCTTCTCATGCTGAGCCAGGATCGAGTCTTGAATATCAGATAGAGATCAGTTTCTGGGAAGCTGTGCGCGGTACGGTAAAAAAACTCACTATATCGCGTCTCGACGGTTGTACCGAGTGCCGCGGCACGGGGACGATCGGCCAGCCGCAAGCCTGCAACGCTTGCGGCGGCTCTGGACAAGTCACGCAAACCAGCGGGAAGATGCGCTTCAACCTGACGTGCACACGCTGCGGCGGCTCAGGCCGCGTTCGAAATATTTGCCGGCTCTGCGGCGGCGATGGCCGAGTGCGGCGCGCCGATACTATTGAAATTCGAATCCCGGCAGGCGTGCAAACCGGCTCGCGCGTTCGCGTCCCCGGACGCGGCAATGCAGGAACCGCCGGCGAGCCCCCGGGTGACCTCTACATCATCACCGACGTCCAGGCGCACCCGTTTTTCGACCGCCGCGGCGACGACATTTACATCACCGTACCCATAACCGTCACTGAGGCAGCGCTGGGCGCCAAAATCGAAGTGCCCACGATCGACGGGCCTTCGCCAACTCTGCGCATTCCTCCTGGGACCGACAGCGGACGAAAACTGCGCCTGCGTGAGAAAGGCGTGCCTTCGGTTCGAATCCCGGGCCAGCGCGGAGATGAGTACATCGAATTGCAAGTGGTGGTGCCGAAGCCCGTGGACGAACGTGTGAAGGAGCTTCTAAGGGAATTGGAAAAAATCGCGCCGGACAATCCGCGGAAAGATATTTTTGAGAAGGCCAAGGCCTAAGGAGCACGGCAATGGCGCGCGTTACCACAAAACGAAAAAAGGCCCGCGCCGGATACATGATTTCGGCGGTAGCGGAATTGTACAAGCTGCATCCGCAAACGCTGCGCCTCTATGAACGCGTGGGGCTGCTCAAGCCCTCGCGCTCGGATGGCAACACGCGCCTGTACACGGACTCTGACCTGGAACGCCTGGAAGTGATCCTAACGTTGACGCGTGAAATGGGCGTCAACCTCGCGGGAATCGAAATCATTCTGAATATGCGCGAAAAAATGGCCGAGATGCAGCACCAGATGCAGGCATTCACTGCGTTTGTGCAGCAGGAGCTGGCGCGCGGGTTGCACTCGGCGGGAACGCGGCCGCAGGGAAATGCGCTGGCGCGTGTTGCTCCGCCAAAGGTAATCCGAGTGCATAAGTAGCGAGATTCGTGATTTGTGAAAGGTGATTTGTGGTTCGTGAAGACCGATCTTCCGCAGTGATTTCCTCCCGTTTTGAAATTCTTCAGTGGCTTCCGCGGAAGGGGTCCCATCCACCAGGCAGGAGGGGCTTGCTGCGTCCATTGGTTCCGATGAGGGCAACCTTCTTCTCGCGCGTGATTTCGCCGATCAGGGTTACGGGAATTCCCGCCACTTTGCGGGGCATGTGGTCCGCTAGCCTCTTCGGCACGGTGAAAAGCAACTCATAGTCCTCGCCGCCATGGAGTGCCAGCTGCAGCGCGTCGATGCCTCCCTGCTGTAACTCCGGAGGCACGCGGACAGCCGGGATTTCTTCCGCCCACACCCTCGCGCCAACCCCGCTTGCCTTGCAAATGTGTCCCAAGTCGGTGGAAAGGCCGTCCGAGGTGTCTATCATTGATGTGGCGCGTCGATGGGCAGCAAGCCACTGCCCGAGAGCCAGGCGCGGCTCCGGATAAAGATGTTTCTTTAGGAGGCTGCCCCAACGCTTCTGCTTGTGCAATTTCCTCTGGATCAAGCGCCAACCCAGCTCAGCCTCTCCCAGCCTTCCGCTGACGAATAGCAAGTCACCCGGTCTAGCGCCGGACCGCAAGATTGACTTGCCTCGATCGATTTCTCCCATCACGGTGAGGCTGATCACGATTTGCGGGTACTTGGTCGTATCCCCACCGGCGAGCGTTAAGCCGAATCGCCGTGCAGCCCGCGCCATGCCCCGGAGGAATTCGTCCAGCCACGCCCCGGTGCACGCTTCCGGAAGCCCCAGGGTCAGAAAGAAGTATCGCGCCCGGGCACCCATGGCGGCGATATCGCTCGTGGCGCGAGCCAGCGCCTTGGAGCCGACAACCTCAGCCGGGTGAATTTTCCGAAGAAAGTGTACCGTTTCGAGAAAAGCGTCCGTGGTGACCACCCATTCCGTGCCAGCGCTTGGGCGCAAGACCGCGGCATCGTCGCCAATGCCGACGCGGAGGCCGTCCCTTCTGTAAGGGAACCGCCGGAGCACCTGTTCGATCAGCTGTTCTTCCCTGACCATTGGTACAGTTGAAAACCCCCGCCGTGATGTGGGACGATTATAGACATTCTAGGGTATGGCTGCCGATCGCGTACGAATTTTGAATGTCTTGAATTTAGAATTTAAGGGTTGACTCTGCCTGGGTCTAAAACTAGACTCAACGCGGTTCTGGTTTCGAACCAATGCTCTCGGTTCAAACGGTTTGACGATTGGCATGGGCCGCTCAGGGGATGAACGGCTCTGGCTCCCTCGAATGCAAAGTGAGCTTAGCTTTAGAGATTTCATACTATGAAACCTGAAGCATATACATTTTTTGTGGCATCCAGCCGGAAGGGAAGCTTCCGCAAGATCACGCTTCCCGGCTATGTCCTGCATTTAGTAGCAATTCTAGCCGTGGTGGGCGGCGTGACGGTCCTCGCGGCCGCCGGTTCCTACTCGCGAATGCTGTGGAAAGTGGGCAATTACAACGCTCTCCGCCGCCAGCAGGACACCCTCAAGCACAATTACGAGAAGCTGCAATCCAGCGTCAAAGACACCAACGAACGGATGAACTCCCTGCAATCGCTGGCCACCGAAGTGGCCATGACCTACGGCTTCATGCGTTTTCGGCAGAGCCCATTTGGCCTGGACGAATCTGTGCAGGCACCCAAAAGCGGGTTTGAGCAGTCCGTCGAGCAATTCAACTTTTTGGAACGAAATGTGGCCCAGGCGGCGCTTCCCACCGGCAGCCTGCAACTGGTCTCTTCAGGGGGCCTGGCGGACCTGACTTCCACGCCGACTTTGTGGCCGGTGATTGGCCACTTGACCGGAACATTCGGCGAGCGCATGGACCCCTTCAGCGGTGAAGGCGCCTTCCATACAGGCGTGGATATCTCCTCCCAATATGGCGATGCGGTGCGAGTTTCCGCCGACGGAGTGGTGATTGAGGCCAACGAACGCGCGGGCTATGGACGGCTGGTGGTTGTCGATCATGGGTTTGGAGTGACGACCTATTACGGGCATCTTTCGAGCTTCAATGTGCTTGCCGGGCAGCAACTGAAGCGCGGCGACACTATCGGCAATGTGGGCGTAAGCGGGCGGTCTACCGGCCCTCACGTACACTACGAAGTTCGCATCAATGGCGCGCCGGTCAACCCGATGCGCTACTTGCGTCAAGCCTCCGCGGCGGATTGATTCCTTCCCACCTTCAGAATTCTTTCAATCCTTAGTTCTTCCAGATTAATTTCATTATCACGCGACTATCCTGGCCGGTGCAATGCTGTCCGGCGATCAACTTGGAGCGCAAGATCTTTATGGTGCCGGCGTCTCGCCGGTGCCACAAGAATCCGAGTCCTGCCCTTATTGCGAGGAAGGGTTAGTGGGGTCTTAGGACTCACATGGAAATCCCAACTATCGTTGCGGTTTTGCGGGACCGCTGAGGTGCCACACGTCGGGAGTGATTTCCATTAGAATGCGGACCCGCTCGGCTGCCTGTGTAACTTCCGCGCCGGTCAATAGAGTCTGAAGCATGGTGAGGGTGGCGGGGTCCATCGATTGTTTGTTCTTGGCGCTATCCAGTCCCGCACGTCCGAACATTCGAACCAGTTCCAGCGCGGACTTGAGCTGCTGCGCGTTCATACTGTTGTCGCACTCTCCCTCGAGCGAGATGCGCAGGTCGTCGCCTTCGGGACGAGCGGCCAGCGTAACCCACTGCACGGATCGAGCCAGCGCAAGAAACTGCGCGGACGCCGCGCCACCCGGCGTTCCCGCGCCGCCGGCATTGTCCGGGATCGGCGGGACGCGCGTGATGATGTACGCAGCAGCGCCGTCCAGGCGCGCGGCGCGTTCTCTGGCAGGGTCGCTCGCGGAAACATCGGCGCGGCTCTCGAAAAGAGGAGCGATGCTCGCCCCTGCGACCAGTGCGATGCGGCGGTCATCAAGAAAAGTAAGGGAGCTCATTTGGGTCTGACCGCTGGCCGGGAAGAGAAACACTTCGCGCCCTTGCTGATGATCGAGTTTCCCTTTGAGCATGGCGTAGTTGCGAATTTTTGAGCGGTCAAAACGGCCTTCCGCGATGGCCACCATTTTTCCGGCGTCCTTGGCGGCTCCGGCGGGCCATGACGCAATCACCACGCGATCCAAATCCTTTTCAAAATCGAATCCGGTGGAACGAATAAAATCCGCGTATTCCTGATTGGGAATGGCGATGGGACCCTTGTCAGGCCGGTGTTGATAAAAGGACGAAGTGCGAATCGCGGCGAGGTCGATATAGACCAGCCCGGGCGCTCCTGCAGGAAGCGCGGAAAGCAAGTCGGGAACGGGGGAAGCCTTGGCGGTATTTCCGCGCCCGAAACTGATATAGAAAAGTCCGCAGGCAATCATCGCGCAGGCCGCAACCGCGGCTCCCACGTTTCGAGTTCTTGAGTTTTGTGGCATGACAAATCCCTTCTTGCTTCATTCTCTCAATTGCCGAATCGCCGCGCAATCGCACTGTGTATTGGCTGTCCGAAGTTGCAACCCCATTTGATTTGACCGGTCATTATCTCATTTTAATTTTCTCGATTTTCCCTCGAATCGTTTCACCATGGATGGCCGGGAAACGGAAAAAGTTAATTTACCGGTGTCGGGTCTGTGTCTTCTGGTTTTTCGGCGGAGCTGCGCTTGGAATATAGGCTGGCCAGATAGAAGGCCCGCTTGGCCGCTTACCGCGCGCGGCGGAACGGCTTCTTTGCAACTCGAATCAACCCGCGCAAGACCGAATTGACTGACCGGTCGTCCGGGAAATGTTCGGCAACATCAGGAGACAGAAGCACGAGGTTGGTCCCGGCTTTGTAGCGCGCCGCATACTTTCCACGAACGCCGCTCTTTTTGAAAGATCGTATTCCCGCCGCAGTCCATCCGTTGGTTTCCGCTTTTCAGTTCTCTTGTTCATATTGTGCCTGTTCGCGCCGCGTTGTCTTTCGGGCGCTAATGATTCTGGTTCTCTCGCCGCGATCGGCGTGGGCCACGATTAGCACTCGGCCCGCGCTCGACAATCCACCTGTGATGAACCGTTGTTCCTCGATAGAATTGTCCGGATCTCGACAGGTTAAGGCTCGCGGATTCCCAAACACCGTTGCCACTTCGTGAAAACAAACCGCATGCTTTCGCCGATTTTGGGCCGCCTTATGTGTGTCCCATTCAAAATCCACGGCCCTATCTTATCCCAAAGTCGCTAAATGAAGTTGGTGGAGAACACTTGCACTGACCCTTTCGTTATAGCTGTCAATTTCGCCGTCTTCAGTTCTGATTTTTTTGGGGAGATACTATTGGCTGAAAGATTCCTTCCGCATTCGAGTCTTATGGGTGTAGAATAACTCTTCCAGCACGGACTTAGAGTTTAGGCGCGGGTGTGGGCTTTGAATTGAGCCCGGTGGCGAGCAGTCCAGGTTTGCACAGGTCTTCCACAGGGGGCCATTGCAATTCCAGTTCCCTTTTGTTATATTTTCTCGGTTTGCGCCGTGCTGGCGTAGCTCAGTTGGTAGAGCATCTGATTTGTAATCAGAGGGTCGGGGGTTCAAATCCCTCCGCCAGCTCTGCCAAAATTTTTCGAGTCAGGGGAAGAATCCCAATTGATTGCGGGAGGCAGGTTCCTGCATCGCGAAGAGTGTGAACGTGTCTTTGTGTCTTTGCAAACTTCGCGGATGTACTGTGGCCTTCTTTGTTTAAATTCCCCCCGTGCGGACGGGTGGGTGAGTGGCTAAAACCAGCAGACTGTAAATCTGCCGCTCCTTGCGGGCTACGGAGGTTCGAATCCTCCCCCGTCCACCATCTGGTCGCACCGCCGGAAATGACCTGAACCGCAAGTCTGGTATTGGCGGCCGAGAACACTTTTTTGTTTTATTTTTGCGTTGCGCTGCATGCAGCAAACAGAACTCGCCTGGGTAGCTCAGTTGGTAGAGCGCGTCCTTGGTAAGGACGAGGTCACCGGTTCAATCCCGGTCCCAGGCTCCAGAGGTCGTTTGGAATGGCAGGCAGGGCGGGGGTAACTCAACGGTAGAGTCTCGCTCTTCCAAGGCGATGGTTGCCGGTTCAAATCCGGTCCCCCGCTCCAAAAGATTCGGCGTTGGCTCCGATTGGGCCCGCCCTTAAGAGGACTTGAAGCGATGGCGAAGGAAAAATTTGAGCGAACAAAGCCGCACCTGAATATCGGGACGATCGGGCACATCGATCACGGCAAAACGACGTTGACTGCGGCGATCACCAAGGTGCTTTCCAAGCACAACCCCAAGGTGGCGTTCCGAGCGTTCGATTCGATTGACAACGCGCCGGAAGAGCGCGAGCGCGGAATTACGATTGCCGTGTCGCACGTGGAGTACGAGACGCCCAACCGTCACTACGCGCACATCGATTGCCCTGGGCACGCGGACTACGTGAAGAACATGATCACGGGCGCGGCGCAGATGGACGGAGCGATTCTGGTGGTGGCGGCCACGGACGGACCGATGCCGCAAACGCGGGAGCACATTCTGCTGGCGCGGCAAGTGGGCGTGCCGTCGATCGTGGTGTTCATGAACAAGTGCGACATGGTGGAAGACCCCGAGCTGTTGGAACTGGTGGAATTGGAAGTGCGCGAGCTGCTGAAGCTGTATCAGTTTCCCGGAGACGAGATTCCGGTGATTCGGGGATCGGCGCTAGGGGCGCTGAACGGCGAAGAGAAGTGGGAAAAGCAGATCGATGAATTGATGGCGGCGGTGGACAGGTATATTCCGCAGCCGGTGCGCGATGTGGACAAGCCGTTTGCCATGCCGATCGAGGATATTTTCTCGATTTCTGGACGCGGCACAGTGGTGACGGGGCGCGTGGAGCGCGGCAAAGTGAAGGTGGGAGAAGAAGTGGAGATCGTGGGATTCCGCCCGACGATGAAGAGGGTGGTGACCGGGATTGAAATGTTCCGGAAGCTCTTGGACGAGGGAATGGCGGGAGACAACGTAGGGTTGCTGTTGCGCGGCACGGAAAAGGAAGAAGTGGAGCGCGGGCAGGTGCTGGCGAAGCCGGGATCGATCACGCCGCATACCAAGTTTAAGGCGGAAGCGTACGTGTTGACCAAGGAAGAGGGCGGGCGGCACACGCCGTTCTTCACGGGATACCGGCCACAGTTTTATTTTCGGACCACGGATGTGACCGGGGATGTAAAGCTGCCGACAGGCGTGGAGATGGTGATGCCTGGAGACAATGTGAGCGCGGAGATTAGCTTGATAACGCCGGTAGCTTTGGAGAAAGGCCTGCGCTTCGCAATTCGCGAAGGCGGCCACACCGTCGGCGCCGGAGCCGTTACGGAGATCATCGAGTAGTTCAGAGGGAATCCTATGCGCGAAATTATTACGCTGCAGTGCAACGATTGCAAAAACCGGAACTACACGACCACCAAGAATCGGAAGAAGCATTCCGATCGGATGGAAACGAAAAAGTTTTGCAACACGTGCCGCAAGCACACGGGTCACAAGGAAGTTAAGTAAGCTCGGTTTTATAGGGGAGTAGGTTCAACGGTAGACCATCGGTCTCCAAAACCGAGAGTGGGGGTTCGAATCCCTCCTCCCCTGCCACTTTGGCGGCGGATGGGACCGGCAGGCGGGTCGGGAAGGGTTTAAGATGTCTATGGCGGAAGCGGTCAAATTGAAGGATGGCGGCGAACGCCGCGGCGGCGGCGAAGGCGGGAACCCCATCGCGTCTGTATTTGAAAATTTGGGCGAATATCCCCGCCGTTGGCGCGCGTTTCTGCATGAAGTGCGCGTGGAGATGCGCCAGGTAACCTGGCCGACGCGGCATGAAGTTTTTGTAACCACCTGGGTTGTGATCGTAACGGTCGCGTTTTTTGGCGTGTTTTTCTTTGGCGTGGATAGCGGCGTGAGCTGGCTCGTCCAGCGCGCGATCAAATTTTTTGCGCACTGAGGTATCAGTTGGAAACGGAAAAGCAGTGGTACATCATCCACACCTATTCTGGATTTGAGAAGAAGGTGAAGGAGAGCCTGGAAAGCCGCGTGGCGGCCTTCGGGCTTCAGGACAAGATTGGCCGGATGATGATTCCGACCGAGGATGTGGTGGAAGTTCGCGGCGGCAAGAAAGTTGTCTCCACGCGAATGCTGTATCCCGGCTACGTCCTTGTGGAAATGAACATGGACGACTACACCTGGCACGTCGTCCGCAATACGCCGCGCGTCACGGGCTTTGTGGGCTCGGGCGAAACGCCCACGCCGCTTTCCGAAGAGGAAGTGGAAAATATTCTGCACCGCGTGACCACCTCCGCGGACCGGCCCAAGCCCAAGCTGGTGTTCGAGCGCAACGAGCAGGTGCGCATAATCGAGGGGCCGTTCGCGAATTTCACGGGCGTGGTGGACGATGTGAACGCGGACCGCAACACGCTGAAAGTTTCCGTCACGATTTTTGGCCGGTCGACGCCGGTGGAGCTGGATTTCGTTCAAGTGGAAAAGATGGCTTAGTTTCGCGGCGGCCCGCCGAAGGCGGGGCGCGCGCAGGGGAAGCAGGGGAATTCGCATGGCCAAGAAAGTACAAGCAACCGTAAAATTACAATTGCCCGCAGGTAAGGCAACTCCGGCACCGCCCGTCGGCACCGCTCTCGGTCCGCAGGGCGTGAATATCATGGATTTCGTCAAGCAATTCAATGCCAAGACTGCCAAAGAACCCGATGGCATGATCATTCCGGCGTTGGTCACAATCTATAGCGACCGTTCGTTCACCTTTATCACCAAGACGCCTCCGGCTTCCGAGCTGCTCAAGCGCGCAGCCGGCATCGTCAAGGGATCGGCCGAACCGAATCGTAACAAGGTTGGCAAGGTAACGCGCAAACAGGTCGAAGAGATTGCCAAGACCAAATTGCCGGATTTGAATACCACAAGTCTGGACTCGGCTGTGCGCAGCATTATGGGCACGGCGCGCAACATGGGTCTGGAAGTGGAAGGGTAGGAGAATACATGGCTAAGAAGCCTGGAAAAAATATCACCAAGGCGCGCGGAACGATTGAAGCGCGTCCTTATAAACTTGCGGAAGCTGCGGAAGCGATCAAGAAGGCCCACTTCGTGAAGTTTGACGAAACAGTGGAGCTGGTCGCGAACCTGGGCGTCGATCCCAAGCAATCGGACCAGATGGTGCGAGGCACGGTGGTTCTGCCGCACGGCTTGGGAAAATCCAAGCGCGTGCTGGTGATCGCCACGGGCGAAAAAGTTCGAGAGGCGCAGGAAGCCGGCGCGGATTTTGTGGGCGGCGAAGACATGGTCCAGAAGATTCAGGAAGGTTGGACCGATTTCGACGCGGTCATTGCCACGCCGGACATGATGCGCTCCGCCGGACGTTTGGGAAAAGTGCTAGGTCCGCGCGGCCTGATGCCCAACCCCAAGACCGGCACTGTGACGTTTGAAGTGGCCAACGCGGTCAAGGAAATCAAGGCCGGAAAAGTGGAATTTCGCGTGGACAAGCAGGGAATTGTGCACTCGGCGATCGGCAAGGTCAGCTTCGATGCGACCAAGCTTGCGGAAAACGCGCACGCGCTGATTGGAGCGATCCTCAAGGCCAAGCCTTCGGCCGCCAAGGGCAAGTTCGTCAAGAAAGTCACGTTGACGTCCACCATGGGACCGGGAATTACCATTGACGAATCGGAAGTGGAATCAGCAGTAGCGGCTGCGGCATAAACCGCGCAAGCGTTTCGCGGCGCCGCGCAACACCAGCGGAATAAGAATTAAGAATTCGGAGCAGGAAATGAAAAATCGCAGTGAAAAGCAGCAAGACCTCGACAAACTGAAAAGCCAGCTGGCGGTGGTTTCCACCGTGATTCTGTCCACGTTTCAAGGCATCACGGTGGAAGACGACAACAAGCTGCGCCGCGCCGTGGAACAGGCTGGCGGGCGCTACCAGGTTGTGAAAAATACCCTGGCCGAGCGCGCCGCTGCCGGCACGCCCAACGAGCCCCTGCTTAAGAATTTGACAGGGACGAATTCCATCGCATACACGGCGACCGATCCCGTATCGCTCGCCAAGGCCCTTACCAAAATCGCGAAAGATGTTCCGGCATTTCAGTTCCGCGCCGGAATCGTTGACGGGCGCGTGCTTTCGATCGCGGAAATCCAGCAACTTTCGTCGCTGCCGTCGAAGGAAGAATTGATCAGCAAAATTATGTTCCTGGTCAACGCGCCGGCGCAACGCATCGCGTCCGCGCTGGCCGCGGTCAACCGCAATTTGGCCGTCACGGTCAATGAAGCGGTTAAGGCCAACAAGTTCGGGCCGGGCAACGTGCCGGCCGAAACAGCTCAATAATCCCAATTGCATTTCATGAGGAGAGGACACAGCAATGGCAAATAAGGTGGAAGCAATCCTGGAAGAAATCAAGGGCCTGACGCTTCTCGAAGCGGCCGACCTGGTTAAGAAGATGGAAGAAACTTTTGGCGTATCGGCGGCAGCAGCGGCGCCGGTCATGATGGCGGGCGGAGGAGCGGCAGGTGCGGCTCCGGCCGAAGAGAAGACGGAATTCTCGGTTGTGCTCACGGATGTGGGCGCGAACAAGATCAACGTCATCAAGGCAGTCCGCGAAGTCACCAGCCTGGGCCTGAAGGAAGCGAAGGACCTGGTTGATGGCGCGCCCAAGCCGATCAAGGAAGGCGTGAACAAGGACGAGGCGGCCACCATCAAGAAGAAGTTCGAGGAAGTCGGCGCCAAAGTCGAAGTCAAGTAACAGCATCGAGTGACCCAGCAATTCCGGCGCGAGGCGGTACCGCATGGCGGTACCTGCCGCGCCCTGAGGGGTTTGCTTACGCAAGTTCCAAAACGTGATTTGTCAACCTTTACTCGGTCCCGCCGGGACCCGGGGCGGCGGTGTCTACCGAGCCGCCTATCGGCGTTTCGGCCCAACCCTGCGCATTTTATGAGGTCATAGCACATGCAGAATGGAAACGGGAATCATCATATGCGGGAACGCGAGCGGCTGGATTTCTCCAAAATCCGCAGCTCGATTCAAATTCCGAACCTGATCGAGGTTCAGAAGAATTCCTATGCGCGGTTTTTGCAGATGGATTTGCTTCCCTCCGAGCGCGAAGACGGCGGCCTGCAATCGGTGTTTGCTTCGGTGTTTCCGATACAGGATTTCCGCGGCCTGTCGCAGCTGGATTTTGTGGACTACGCCATCGGCAACTGGGAGTGCAAGTGCGGCAACCTGAAGGGCCTGCATCACCTGCGCGCCACCTGCCGCAGTTGCGGCGCGTCGGTCGTCACCGATCCCTATAAGACAGGCGACGTTCTGTGCACCAAGTGCGGCGCGTTCAACAAGAACACGCCCACGTTCTGCGAAAAGTGCGGCGATCCCGTCGGCATGCAGCTGAAGTACGACGTAAACGAGTGCCAGGAGCGCGGCATGACCTACGCCGCTCCTCTCAAGGTCACCATCCGCCTCACCATTTACGACAAGGATCCGGACACTGGCGCGAAAAACATTCGCGACATCAAGGAACAGGAAGTATTTTTCGGCGACATTCCGCTGATGACCGATAACGGAACGTTCGTCATCAACGGCACAGAGCGCGTCATCGTCAGCCAGTTGCACCGTTCGCCGGGCGTGTTCTACGAATCGGCCAACAACCGCAGCTATTTCCTAGGGAAAATCATTCCCTATCGCGGATCGTGGGTGGAATTCGAGTACGACACCAAAAACATTCTGTACGTGCGCATCGACCGCAAGCGCAAATTCCTTGGCTCGATTTTCCTGCGCGCTCTTGGCATGAAGTCCAACGAGGAAATCCTGCGCACGTTCTATCAGGTTGAGCGCATCACGCTGCGTGACGGCGACCTGCACTGGAACCTTTCCGAGGGACTGATCGACCGCAAGCTGTCCCACGAAATCAAGAATGCCAAGACTGACGAAGTGCTGGTCGGCGCGCACAAGCGCATCACCGAAGCGCTGTACAAGGAACTGGTCAAGGCCAAGGTTCCCGCGGCGCACGTTGCGCTGGCGGACCTCGAAGGCGCTTACTCGGTCGCCGATCTGGTGAACCGCCAGACCGGAGAAGTTCTGCTGGAAGCCAACAAGCCGCTGACCGCCGAGATCTGGACGTCGCTGGCCGAAGCGGGCATCACCAGCGTCGATATCTTCTTCCCGGATCGCGACGACGTCGGCGTGGTTCTCTCGCGCACGCTCGACAAGGACGCCATCAAGTCCTCGCGCGAAGCGCTGATCGAAATCTACCGCAAGCTGCGTCCAGGCGATCCGCCAACGCTCGAAACTGCAACGGCGCTATTTAACGGAATGTTTTTCGACCCGCGCAAATACGATTTCAGCCGCGTGGGCCGATTGAAATTCAATATCAAGTTCGGCCTGGAGACGCCGCTCAACACGCGCACTCTGGACGCCTCCGACTTCGTCGCGGCCATCCGTTACCTGATGAAGCTGCGCAAGAACATCGGCACGCTGGACGACATCGATCACCTCGGCAACCGCCGCGTGCGCGCGGTCGGCGAACTCCTCCAGAACCAGTTCCGCATCGGCCTGGTGCGCATGGAGCGCGCCATCAAGGAAAAGATGTCGGTGTACCAGGAAATGTCCACCGCCATGCCGCATGACCTTGTGAACGCCAAGCCCGTGATGGCCGCGATCCGCGAGTTCTTCGGCAGTTCGCAGCTTTCGCAGTTCATGGATCAAACCAATCCGCTCTCCGAAATCACGCACAAACGCCGCCTGTCGGCTCTTGGGCCGGGCGGTCTTTCGCGCGAACGCGCGGGATTCGAAGTCCGCGACGTTCACCCAACGCACTACGGACGCATTTGCCCGATTGAAACTCCGGAAGGTCCGAACATCGGTTTGATCAGCTCGCTGTCCTGCTACGCGCGCATCAACGAATTCGGCTTCATCGAATCGCCCTACCGCAAGGTGAAGGGCGGGCGCGTGATCGACTACGTGCAAATCGTCAACGCCGGCGAGAGCGAATTCAAGGCCGGCGAAATTATCGAGCGTGACAAAGTGGAAGCGGTGAACGAGGAATTGAAGCGCCGCAAAGTCACGAACGAAGCCTACTGCTTTTATCTTTCTGCCTGGGAAGAAGACCGCTACGTGGTGGCCCAGGCCAACGTGCCGCTGGACGAGCGCGGGCGCATCACCACTGAACTCGTGAACTGCCGCCAGGCCGGCAACTTCGTGCTGAAGTCGCGCGAAGAAGTCGATTACATCGACGTCTCGCCGAAACAGCTTGTATCGGTCGCGGCATCGCTTATTCCGTTCCTCGAGAACGACGACGCCAACCGCGCCCTCATGGGTTCCAACATGCAACGCCAGGCCGTGCCGCTGATTCGCGGAGAAGCTCCGCTGGTCGGCACAGGAATGGAGCGGGTCACCGCGCGCGATTCAGGCGCCGTGGTCATCTGCCGCCGCGACGGCATCGTCGATCAAGTCGATTCCGAGCGCATCATCGTGCGCGTGGAGTCAGACCACTCCGGCGTTCTTTCGCGCGAAGTCGGCGCGGATATTTACCAACTCATTAAGTTTAAACGTTCCAACCAGAATACCTGCATCAACCAGAAGCCGCTTGTGCGAGTGGGCGACCGTGTGAAACAGGGCCAGGTACTGGCCGACGGCCCCTGCACCGATCGTGGCGAACTGGCGCTTGGCCGCAACGTGCTTGTGGCCTTCGTGCCCTGGCGCGGGTACAACTTCGAAGACGCCATCCTGGTCAGCGAAAAGCTGGTCAAGGACGACTACTACACATCGATTCACATCGAGGAATACGAAATCGAGGCGCGGGACACCAAGCTTGGCCCCGAGGAAATCACTCGCGATATTCCCAACATCAGCGAAATGTTTCTCCGCAACCTGGATGAAAGCGGCGTGATCCGCATTGGCGCCACCGTGCGTCCGGGAGACATCCTGGTCGGCAAGGTCACTCCAAAGGGTGAAACCACGCTGACGCCGGAAGAAAAACTGCTCCGCGCGATCTTCGGTGAAAAGGCCGGTGATGTGCGCGACGCTTCCCTCTATTGCCCGCCGGGCATCGAGGGCACCATCGTGGACGTCAAGATTTTCTGCCGCAAGGGCGCGGAAAAAGACGAACGCCACAAGGCCATCGAGGCCTCGCAGGTGTTCAAGCTCGAAAAGAACTTGTCGGACGAAATCCGTATCCTCACCGACGAGCGATTGAAGCGGCTTTCCGCTTTGCTGGAAGGCAAGGAACTGACTCGCCGACCTGCACGACGAAAAGACCAACAAGCGCCTGATCGTCAAGGGCACGGAACTGACGCGTGACATCATCGAAAAGATCGCCACGCGCAACCTCAAGCGCTTGCGCCTGGCCGATAAGGACCCTCTGCTCATCGAGAAAATCGACGAGATCGAGGAGATGACCTCGCGCCAGATCGACGTGCTGCGCAAGATTACCGAAGAGCGCAAGGAAAAACTGCGCAAGGGCGACGAACTTCCTCCAGGCGTCATCAAGCTGGTGAAGTGCTACATCGCCATGAAGCGCAAGCTTTCCGTGGGCGACAAAATGGCAGGACGCCACGGAAACAAGGGCGTCATCGCGCGAATCGTGCCGGAAGCGGATATGCCGTATTTGCCGGACGGCACGCCAGTGGAAATCGTTCTGAACCCGCTCGGCGTTCCTTCGCGTATGAACGTCGGACAGATTCTGGAAACTCACCTGGGGTGGGCGTCGAAGGAGCTGGGCCGCAGCGTTGGCCGCCTCCTCGATCAGAATAAAAAATCCGATGCTCTGCGCCGCTGGTTCCGCGAAGTGTTTACGGACACGGCCATCTGGAAGACGCTCACGGACCTGGACGATGACACCTTGCTGGAATACGCCGACAGCTTCCGCGAAGGCATTCCCATGGCCACGCCCGTGTTTGACGGCGCGCGCGAAGTCGGAAATTCGCCACCTGCTGGAAGTGGCGGGGCTGCCGAATGCCGGCAAGATCACGCTCTGGGACGGCATGACCGGAGAAGAATTCGGCCAGGCTGTCACCGTCGGCTACATCTACATGCTGAAGCTTTCGCACCTCGTCGACGACAAGATTCACGCGCGGTCCATCGGGCCGTACTCGCTGATCACGCAACAGCCGCTGGGCGGCAAGGCGCAGTTCGGCGGACAGCGCTTCGGAGAAATGGAAGTCTGGGCGCTCGAAGCGTACGGCGCGGCGCACATCCTGCAGGAATTGTTGACCGCCAAATCGGACGACGTTTACGGCCGCGCCAAAATTTACGAGGCCATCGTCAAGGGCGAGCCGGGCATCGAGCCGGGCGTGCCTGAATCGTTCAACGTGCTGGTCCGCGAGCTGCAGTCGCTTTGCCTGGACGTGGAATTGATGAAGCGGCAAAAACCGCCTGAAAAACAGGCCGCCGATTAACGCAAGCTGATCGCAGGATTTGCAGCACAGCTGGTTCTGGAAGTTTACGAGTTTCTTTTTACTCCCGGCATGCCGGGATGGCTCCGATGAAACCCATCGGAGCAGGAGGGACATACCTTGTATAGAAGCAGCCCTTATGACCGCGCCAGTTTAATTGCAGATTTCGATTCCATTCGAATCAGTTTGGCAAGTCCGGAAAAAATCAGGTCCTGGTCGCACGGTGAAGTCACCAAGCCGGAGACCATCAACTACCGCACATTCAAGCCTGAGCGCGACGGATTGTTCTGCGCCAAAATTTTCGGCCCCGTTACCGACTGGGAGTGCCTCTGCGGCAAGTACAAGCGCATGAAGCACCGCGGCGTGATCTGCGACAAATGCGGCGTGGAAGTCACCTTGAGCAAAGTCCGCCGCGAGCGGCTTGGCCACATCGAACTTGCTTCGCCCTGCTCGCACGTATGGTTCTTCAAAGGCCTGCCGTCCCGCATCGGCTACCTGCTGGACATTTCCATGCGCGATCTGGAGCGCATCCTGTATTTCGAGGGCTACGTAGTCACCGATCCGCTGGACGTTCCCGGCATCAAGGAACGCGAGATGCTGCCCGAGGAAAAATACCGCGAGCTGCAAAAGGAATTTCCAGGGCAATTCCGCGCGCAGATGGGCGCGGAAGCCATCAAGGAACTTCTGAAGCGCGTTGACGTCGAAAAACTCTCCGAAGAATTGCGCGAGAAGATGAAGGTCGATCCCAGCCTGCAGAAGCGCATCAAGTACGCCAAGCGCCTGAAGGTTGTGGAATCGTTCCGCAAGAGCGGCAACCGCCCCGAATGGATGATTCTGGACGTGCTTCCGGTTCTTCCGCCGGAGCTGCGTCCCCTTGTGCCCCTGGATGGCGGACGCTTCGCCACATCGGACTTGAACGATCTGTATCGCCGCGTCATCAACCGCAACAACCGCTTGAAAAAACTGATGGAGCTGCACGCGCCGGACGTCATCGTCCGCAACGAAAAGCGTATGCTGCAGGAAGCCGTAGACGCTCTATTTGATAATGGTCGCCGCGGCCGCGTTTTGCGCGGCACCAACAACCGCCCGCTGAAATCGCTTTCCGATACGCTCAAGGGAAAGCAGGGGCGCTTCCGCCAGAACCTGCTCGGAAAGCGCGTCGATTATTCGGGACGCTCCGTGATCGTTGTGGGCCCGGAACTGAAGCTGCACCAATGCGGCTTGCCCAAGAAAATGGCGCTCGAGCTGTTCAAGCCGTTCATCTATCACCGCCTGGAAGCGCAGGGCCACTGCACCACCATCAAGCAAGCCAAGGAAATGGTCGAGCAGCAGGAGTCCGTGGTTTGGGACATCCTGGAAGAAGTGATTCGCGAGCATCCGGTGCTTCTGAACCGCGCTCCAACGCTGCACCGCCTGGGCATTCAGGCGTTCGAACCGGTGCTCGTCGAAGGCAAGGCCATTCGAATCCACCCGCTGGTCTGCACGGCGTTCAACGCCGACTTTGACGGCGACCAGATGGCCGTGCACATTCCGCTGTCGCCCGAAGCGCAGGTGGAAGCCTCCGTCCTGATGCTCTCGGCGAACAACATTCTGTCTCCGGCCAACGGCTTGCCGCTCGCCGTGCCCACGCAGGACATGGTTCTCGGCATCTATTATCTGACAAAGGCCAAGCCCGGCGCCAAGGGCGAAGGCCGCGCGTTCGGCCGCACCGAGGAAGTCGTCCTCGCGCTGGAAGCCGGCGAAGTCGAACTGCTCACGCCGATCCGCCTGCGCTACGAAGGCGAAATGATCGACCTGGCCGCCGCGTACGACGATCAGGACGTGCCGCACGCCGAATCCGTCACGCTGAAGCGCCAGTTCATCAACACCACCGTTGGCCGCGTGATTTTCAACGATCACCTGCCCAAGGAAATGCCGTTCATCAACGGCCTCATCAAGAAAAAGGGCGTGCAGCAGCTCTGCTATTACTGCTATTTGCGCTTTGGCCTGAAGCGCACCGTGCAGATGCTCGACGAGTTGAAGGAACTTGGATTCCAGTATGCCACCAAGTCCGGCATCTCCATCGGCATCGACGACATGCTCATCCCCGGCGACAAGTTCACGCTGGTGGACAACACCGAAAAGGAAGTCGTCAAGGTGCAACAGCAGTACCTGGACGGCGCCATCACCAACGGCGAACGCTACAACAAAGTCGTGGCCATCTGGAGTGACATTACCGAAAAAGTCGCCGAGCAGATGTTCAAAGCCATGGAGCGCCAGGACAAGGAAGGCGTCATCAATCCGATTTACGTCATGGCCGATTCCGGCGCGCGCGGATCGAAACAGCAAATCCGCCAGCTCTCCGGCATGCGCGGCTTGATGGCCAAGCCCTCGGGCGAAGTCATCGAAACGCCAATCACTTCCAACTTCCGCGAAGGCCTCACCGTGCTGCAGTACTTCATCTCCACGCACGGAGCGCGTAAAGGTTTGGCGGATACGGCTTTGAAAACAGCCGATTCCGGCTACCTCACGCGGCGCCTTGTGGACGTGGCGCAAGATGTAATCATCAGCGAAATCGATTGCGGCACCGCCGACGGCATCTTCGTCGAACCGATCACCGAGGCGGGCGTCGAAGTCGAGCCGCTGCGCGACCGCATCGTGGGCCGCGTTTCTCTCGACAAGATCAAGGACTACGAAGGCAACATCATCGTTGACGTGAACCAGGAGATCAGCGAAGAGCTGGCCAACTCCGTTCAGGCAGCCGGCATTGAGCGCGTCAACATCCGCTCCGTGCTGACCTGCGAATCGCGGCGCGGCGCTTGCGCCCGTTGCTACGGACGCAACCTGGCCACCGGGCGCTTTGTGGAACTCGGCGAAGCGGTCGGCGTCATCGCCGCGCAATCCATCGGCGAGCCGGGCACGCAGCTCACCATGCGCACGTTCCACATCGGCGGAACGGCGACACGTATCACCGAACAATCCAAGCTGGAATCCCGCAATAGCGGCTTCGTTCGCTTCATCGACATGAACGTGGTGCGCGGCCGCGGGGCAAACCTGATCGCCATGAACCGCAACGGCTTGATTGCCATCGTGGACGAAAAGGGCCGCGAAAAAGAGCGCTACCACGTGGTCTACGGAGCGCGCCTGCGCGTCGAGGAAAATCAGCCCGTCAAGCTCGGCGAACTCCTTGCCGAATGGGATCCCTACACGTTCTCGATCCTTACCGAAGCCGGAGGCACCATCCAGTTCAAGGACCTCCAGCCGGGCATCACCATCGAGGAACAAGTCGACGAAGTCACCGGGCTTTCGCAGCTGGTCGTTACGCTGCCTCCCGGCGATGAAAAGCACGCCCCCACGATTCAGGTTCGCGATTCCGCCGGCCGCGTCCGCAAAAAGTACCTCATGCCTTCCCGCGCGCACTTGATGGTGCAGGATGGTGACGAGGTGCAGCCCGGAGACGTGCTGGCAAAGATTCCGCGGGAAACCACCAAGACTAAGGATATCACCGGAGGTCTTCCGCGCGTCGTGGAATTGTTCGAAACCCGCAAGCCGCGCGATCCGGCCGTCATCAGCGAAATCGACGGCGTCGTGAAATACGGCGAAATCAGCAAGGGCCTGCGCAAGATTTACGTCGAAAGCGAAGACGGCAAGACGTCGAAGGAATACTCCATCATCCGCGGCGTGCACATCAACGTGCAGGAAGGCGAGCACGTCAAGGCGGGCGAACCGCTGATCGACGGGCCGCTCAACCCGCACGACTTGCTGGCCGTGCTCGGCGAAAAATACACGCAGGCCTACCTCGTGAACGCGATTCAGGAGGTCTACCGCCTGCAGGGCGTCAACATCAACGACAAGCACATCGAGACCATCGTCCGCCAGATGATGCGCTGGGTGAAAGTGGAAGACGTCGGAGACACGCCGTTCCTGCTGGACGAGCAGGTGGACAAGTTCCGCTTCCGCGAGGAAAACGACCGCATCATCGGCGAGGGTGGACGCCCCGCAACCGGACGCCCGCTGCTCCTCGGCATCACCAAGGCGTCGCTCTCGACGGATTCGTTCATCTCCGCCGCCAGCTTCCAGGAGACCACGCGCGTGCTCACCGAAGCCGCAGTCGCCGGCAAGGTGGACTACCTGCGCGGCCTCAAGGAAAACGTCATCATGGGCCGCCTGATCCCGGCCGGCACCGGTCTGGACCGCTACCGCAACATCCAACTGCTCACCGAAATGCCACCGCCGCCTCCTCCCGAGGAGATCATGCCTCCCGCGGATCTCTCAGCGGAAGAAGCCGCCGCGCTGGACTTCCTGCGCAAGGATTCCGACGCGCTGGCGGAGGGTGGGACGGATTAGCGGGAAGTACACAACCGAATGAATACTTGGGCGGCCCGATAGTTTGGGCCGCCCTTTTTTGTTACGTCGGCTTTCTGAAAGATAACTTACCGATTGTTTTATCTTTGTGAACAATATTTATGCCGTGGTATGCTCTCCGTCAACTAGCTATGTCAGCGGTCCTCGAACAAATCCGAGACTGGGCGAGTAACCTCAAATATTGGGAGCAAGCCGCCCTAGAGAAGATCTCGGCTGGGGTAAAATTTACTGACCAAGACTACCAAGAACTTGCCACACTTTGGGAGCAGGATGCAGGGCTTGCGGTTCTTTCTTCGCCGAGGCCCCCGCATCGCTTCTCGATCGACTCCAATGGCGGCGGACGCCGTCCCAAGTGTCGCTTACTGCGCCTCTACAACCTGACAGAAGTCAATGCATTGCCGCAAGGCCAAGAGTTACCGTTCAGTCCCCAGCTCACACTGATCTTTGGTGCTAACGGAGCTGGAAAAACGGGCTATGCCCGTCCATTGGGGTGTGCAGCCTTCGCACGTGGTGATAGAGAGGTCTTACCGAACGCAGAACATCGCAAGCCCGGAGCCACGCCCAGTGCGTCTTTTGACGTCAATATTGAGGGGCACAACAAACCCGTCCAAGTTGACTGGCAAGCCGGACGACAATGCCCGGAACTATCTGGATTCTACGTTTTTGATGCAGAAAGCGTAGATGTGCATCTCGTCGGACAAAATGCCATGAGCGTGACGCCGACAGCTCTTGTGTTACTGACTAAGCTTACCGACGAGACGGACGAAGTTCGCCGCAGAATAAGGCTCGTTATTGACCAGCGCAACAGCGCCCACACATTTTCAAACCTCTTCCAGGGAGATTCCATTGTCAGTCGGCTGGTAGCCAACCTCGGTCCAGAGTCGGACCGTGCATTACTAAACAAATTGGCATCGATGACCGATGCGGAAGAAACTGAACTTAAGCGACTGGAAGCGGAAGCTGCCCAGCTTAGACTGCAAACCATCGCACAAAGGTTGAAGATTAAGCGTCAGGAGCTCTCTGATCTTGAGGCGCTTCTCCAGCGCCTGAGGGACGCGGCCAAAGCCACGGATCAAGATTCCATCGCCGAGGCTGAAAAGCTGCTTCAAGCTTTGCAAGAGTCCCAACGAGTCGCTGATCAATTCGGTGCGCACCATTTTGCATGTGAGCCACTTACACAAATTGGGACAGAAATCTGGCGCAATTTCGTAGATGCTGCAAGACACCTTGCTGCGGCAGAGGAAGCGGCAACGAGTGCATCGTATCCCCAGCAGGGCGCTCCATGCCTTCTTTGCCAACAGCCACTATCTAGCAAAGCCGTTGACCTCATTAACGGGCTTTGGCAGTTTCTGGAATCAGACGCACAGACGCGGCTCGGCGAGGCGCAGCTCAGATGCGCGGACAGGGTCCGAGACCTCCAGAAGGTGTCGGTTAACTACTTTAGTGAGGGCTCCAGTGTCCGAAGGCTACTCGAATCAAATCTGCCTGCCATTATTCCAGCGATTGAGGCGCACGCCGATTCTGCCGAGGCGAGAATTAAGGAACTGGCGGAAGCCATATCGGAAGCAAAAATGGAATTGTTGCCTCCCCTAGTTAGCTTCGACCCGTCTGACCTCCTGCAGCTTATTGAAATCGTGAGGCGCGACATTCGCGGGCTGGAGTCGAGCAAGGAAGGGGAACGCCTTGCTGCTTGCGAACAATCATTGCGCGAGTTCCAACACCGGAAGGTGCTTGCGACCCACCTGCCAGCAATAAAGACTTACGTCCAAGAAAAAAGGTGGGCTAGTCAAGCGACAGGTGAACTGGGAACAACGGGCCACATAACCTCAAAATACAATAAGCTTTTTGAGTCGCTGGTAACTGAAAAATACAAAACTGCATTTCAGTCGCTATTGGATAGGTTCGGACGAAACCTGAGGGTTTCAGTCGAAACGAAGGGTCGCAAGGGGCAAACTGTTCGCCAGATTATCCTTAGCCTACGCGATTTCCCTTCCGGCCTTCCAATCGCGAAGGTCTTGAGCGACGGAGAGAAGAGGGCGGTAGCGCTTGCCGATTTTGTAGCCGAAGCTACAACGGACGAATCGTGTGATGGGCTGATACTCGACGACCCTGTCACATCCTTCGATGCAGATTGGAAGAAGGAGTTGGCGTCCTATCTTGCTGAGTATGCCGGCGGCGGCCACCAAGTTGTAGTTTTTACTCACGACCTTCCTTTCCTCTATGAAATCAACAGGAGCGCGAACGATTCCGGAGTGGAAGTCGCTACCCATTGGGTACAAAAACGTGACAGCAAGCCCGGCTTTCTCTTTGTCAACAATAGTCCTGCCTCCGAAAAAGATTACAAGGTTGCCACTTACGCCGAGCAGTGCTGGCAAAAGTCGAGGACCCTCGGGCCAGCCGAGCAACAGCTGATGTTAGCGCAGGGTTTTGGAGCTCTCCGTACCTCCTATGAGGCCCTTGTCATCTTCGGACTTTTTAATGGAGTTGTGCAGCGCTTTGATGAGAGGCTTCGTCTTGATTTGCTCACAAAGGTGAATTTTGACGTTGCTCTTGCTACCCAGATATCGGCGCGTTGGGCTCAACTTTCCAGACACATTGATGCGCACTTGCACAGTGATCAATATGCGCCCGAAAAGCCGACGCCTGAGATGCTTCGGGAAGAAATAGATCGGTTCATCGTCCTGAAGAAAAAGGTTGAAGAATTAAAGAAAATCCCGGCGGGTGGCTAATCTTTCTCCACATTTTCAGCTGATGAAATCTCGCGATCGAATAACACCGCTACGATACTTCAACGCCGAGCCTGTGGTTTATATTTTTCGGGTGGCCGACTCTTCCAGCGTTTGGAAGGGTCGGGGTTTTGACTTCTGAAATTTCACGCGAAAGAATCCTCGATGAGAAAAGTTCTGGCACTCCCCGTCTTCCAGGCTACAGCCTTTCGGATTGATCGCCAGTATCGTGTCTTTCAGGCAGCATGCTCTGATGCAGGATGCGGACGATTAAAATGCCGGTGTGCTCCTGGCGATAAAACACCACATGTTTGCCATGTTCTAGTCGGCGCAAGCCCGGTCGAATGTCATCACAAGTTCGGCCTAAAGCGGGGTTGTCGGCCAGGGCCTGGCAAAAAGTTTCCAGATCGGCGAGATAGCGGGCGGTTTGGGCTTTGCCCCAGGTGCGGAGGGTGTATTCGCCGATGCCGAGCAGGTCGGTCTCTGCGCGGGGCGAAATGCGAAATATTGCCATAGTTAGCGCCTAGAGCTAGCGCGGCGAGCGGGGAAGCTTGAGGGTTTTGCGGACGCGCCCGAATACGTTGCCTTGGGCGACGCCGCTGGCGTCGCCTTCGTCGATGGCCGCTCGCAGCGCGGCAAGCTTCGCTTCGTACTGCTGTTCCTCGCGTTCCAGGGTTCGCAATCCGGCGCGCACAACTTCACTGGCGTTTTCGTAACGCCCGGTTTTGACCTTCTTGGCCACAAAGCGGTCCAACTCGCTGGTCAAATTGACGTTCCGGGTGGGCATGGGGGAAGGCCTTTCTCGAATATGAATTTCGACTCTATTATCACATGATTGGCAAAGATTGCCAACATCAATGGATCGCAGTGTGGCCTGCTCTCATGTTTTCAGGCCCGCTGCAGCAGCGCCATCATGTCGGGGGTGTAGCGCTCTCCGACGACGGGAATGTGCGCGAGGCGGTCCGCGATTTTCTTGCGGTCGTTCTCGTTTAGCTTCACGTTTAGCGCGCCCATGTTGTCTTCCAGATAGCGGAGGCGTTTTGTGCCGGGGATGGGCACTACGTCCTGGCCTTGAGCGAGCACCCAGGCCAACGCCAGTTGCGCGGGGGTTGCGCCTTTTTCCGCCGCCAACTCCTTTACCGCGGCGGCCAGCTTGAGATTTTCTTGCAGAGCTTTTTCTCCGAAGCGGGGATTGGTGCGGCGCCAATCGCTTGGGTCGAGATCATCGAGTTTTTGGATTGCGCCGGTCAGGAATCCACGGCCTAGCGGACTGTATGGAACGAAGGTGATGCCCAGCTCGCGGCACGTCGCGAGCACGCCATTGGACTCCACATCGCACGACCAGAGCGAATACTCGCTTTGCAGCGCGGCTATGGGGTGAACTTTCACGGCGCGGCGCAGCGTTTCCGGGCCGGCTTCCGACAGCCCAAGCATGCGGACTTTGCCGGCTGAAACCAGCTTGGCCATTGCGCCCACCGTTTCCTCGATTGGCACTTTTGGATCGACGCGATGCTGATAGTAGAGATCGATGGTTTCGATGCCCAGGCGCTGCAGGCTGCCGTCGCAGGCGCGGCGCACATTTTCCGGAGAGCTGTCCACTGAGCGGCTTCCGCCGGGGCCAATGCGAAAGCCAAATTTGGTGGCCACCACGACGCGATCGCGCGGAATCGTGCGCAAGAAACGTCCCAGCAGTTCTTCGTTCTTGTGCGGGCCGTAAATTTCAGCTGTATCCAGAAAATTCCCGCCGAGCTCCAAATATCGGTGCAGCACTCGAAGCGATTCCGCTTCGTCCGTTGGTCCATAGGCAAAGGACATGCCCATGCACCCCAGCCCGAGTGCCGAAACCTGAGTTCCAGTTTTTCCCAATTTGCGGTGTTCCATGTTTTCTCCCATCTGTGGCTTAACTTTTATGATGTTCCGCGCAAGATGAACGGTACGGCGCTTGGGCAACAAAAGTAAAGAGAATGCTGTCCATGAGGCATCGCTTATTGGGCGGGCAACGGCTTATCAGGCCGAGGATATTGGAAGATGCCGAAAGGGTCGGTGCCGATTAGGATTCGGTTCGGCTCGACGAGAATCGTGGTGGGCTTGACCGGAGCTTGATCCGTGGTGGAAAGGCAATAATAGTTGTCGAGCTTGCCGTCCTTATCGAAGTGAACAAGGTCTCCGCCAATGGCAGCCCACACTTCCTGGGTCGCAGGGTCCACGCCGATTGCTTCGATTGCGGGTTTTGTCCCGGTAGCGCGTCCACGCTGCGAAATTCGCAAGCCAAAAGCCACGTTGTTGGATTGCATTCCTCCGCCGCGCATTCCGCCGTGCATGCCTCCGGGCATTTCGCCCCCTCCACCTCCTTCCATGCCGCCGCCTCCCATGCCGCCCATGTGGTGCATTTCTCCGCCCCCTGTCATGGGCCTGCCACCGGATAATGTATTGTCGGTGCCTGAAGAGGAGCCTCCCGATGAACTGGAACTATTGGGATACATCTGTGACGCATCGGTCCCCATGCCGATGGTCCCAATGCCAGCCACGCGAACCTCGGGGTTAATGTTCCAATTGGAATAGTCCGAACCGGAAGCCTGTTGGTTCAATGGCAAGGAGCTTTCGTAGGCGAGGTATCCGTAACCGTCATATTTGCGGATCGTCGGGGCGGAAGGATCGAAGAGGTTGATATAAACGTTTCCCGCCGAATCGCCATGGAACCAGCTGCGATTTAATTGCGGTTTTCCATTTCCATTTTCATTTCGTAGAGGTCTGGCATCGCTCGAGCTTCCAGCGTTGGCGCGCGGCGAGCAGCGAAGCGTGGCCATGTCGCATTCCGCGCCGCTCGGATCGATCACATCACCGAAGCTGCGATTCATCTCTCCTCGCACCGTGTCATAGACATCCACGAGATGCGGCGAGGATAAGCTGGCGACCGCGACATCGCCGTCGGACAGCGGTTCGACCGAGATAGGCGAGGTTACGCGAATTTTTTTCACAAAGATTCCGTCGGCGGAATAAATCTTGATCGCATTCGCACCCATGTCGGAAACGTAGACGCGGCCGGAGGAGTCCACTTGCAGGTCCGAACCGTAGACAATCGAGGCATCGGGCGAGGAGCCGCGCGCGGATTCCGCCGGGATTTGTCCAAGCCGCTTGCCTGCCGGGGAGTAAATGGAGGCAGCGGTTCCCGGAGCGGTCAAAGTGTAATAGTTGCCGGAAGGGCCGAGTCGAATGGCGCGCAAACCAGGGCCAACTTCCGGCAGAATATGCGCCTCCGCCGAGAGGCATTGGTCACCCTCCTGGCCTGTGACTGTGAGGTTCTGGCGGACTTCCTTGACCTTCAACTTTATCTCCAAGGTTGCCGGTGCGTTGGCGACGATATGAATGTCATCATTTTCGTATTTTTCAAGGCCGGGCGCTTCAACCGTCAAATGATAAGTTCCAGGAGCAACCTCCGTAAAAGTGTAGGCGCCGCGCTGGTCCGCAGCGGTGGGGCGATCGGAATGATTGGCAGGATCGATCAGGTGAATGCTTGCGTTTGGAACGGCAGCTCCGCTGGGATCGCTGATATTGCCGTGCAGCGAGGATAAAGATTGGCTCTGAGCCTGGCGACTGCCCGCGAGAAAAACCGCCAAGCACACAACAGCCATGCAAATTCTCAAGTTGGACTTCATGACAACACCCTTTCAAGAATAGATCCATGAAACATATCGGAAGCATGCCGGAACCCCGCCGGCAGTCCCCTCGCTTGTCTCTCCCGGAGCAATAGAGATGCTAAAACCGCAAGGAATGTTGCATTCACCAAGACAGAAGCCATTTAGCCGCGAAAGACACAATTTCAATAGAGATGGGTGGATCGAGGTAAATTGACCAAGGACTCTACGCAGTATTTCTCCAGGATTCGTTTTTCTCTAATTCGCCGTCGATGTGTGCAGGCAACCCAAAGTGTCGGAACGGCCGCCGTCATTTTGATGTGACAATGGGGAGGTAGACGTGATAACTAGATTCCTTCAAACAGCTTGGGCTAAAGCAATCTGAAGTGCATAAGGGAGCGCACTCATGAAATCCAAGGCGCCATTTAACGGATACATCTCCGCGGGGCAGTGTCAACGGCCGGATGGCCACCGCCTTTCGCGCAGAGACCTGCTAGGAATGATGGCCGCTACCGGCGCGGGCATGGCGCTGGCGCAGCGCTCGTTCGGCCAGAGTGTGGGCGTGGGGCCGCGCATTATCGACATGCATCATCATTTTTATCCTCCGAAATATGTCGCTGAAATTGCCAGCAAATTTACGGAGACGGATAGCCAGCGAGCGCTGCGCACCAATTGGAATCCCAAATTCTCTCTGGACCAGATGGACCAGTGCGGCGTGGCCACGGCCATCGGTTCATTGACGAGTCCTGGGGTATGGCTCGGAAATAATCAAGAAGGGCGCGCGTGGGCTCGCCAGTGCAATGAGTACGGGGCGCAGATGATCAAGGACTACCCCGGGCGCTTTGGAATGTGGGCGGCAATTCCGCTCCCGGACATCGATGGCAGCCTTCGCGAAATCGAATATGCACTGGACACTTTGAAGCTGGACGGCATTGGTCTCTTGACCAGCTACGAGGATGGAAAGTTGCTCGGCGACCCGAAGTACGCCCCGGTGATGGACGAACTGAATCGCCGCAAGGCCATCATTTTCGTGCATCCGACCGTGACATGCTGCTCCGATCCCATTCCGCCGCTGAACGAATCCGTCATTGAATTTCCCACGGACACGACGCGCACGATTACCAGTTTGATTTACCGGGGCACATTTGCGCGCTGCCCCAATATTCGTTTCATCTTCTCTCACGGCGGCGGCACGTTGCCCATGATTCTCAGCCGCATTTCCGGTCCGGCGAAAAAAATGACGCCGGAACAGCGCGCCGCGATCATCCCAAATGGATTTGAAGGCGAATTGCAGCGCCAATACTATGACGTCGCCAGCGTGGCCACCAATCCACCGGGCATGGCCGCGGTCCTGAAGCTCTTTTCCGTGAGTCACCTTCTGTTCGGATCGGACCTTCCGTATTGGACTGTTGCGTCCATCGTGGACGGACTGAACAGCGCGGGCCTTCCGGTGCAGGACGTCCGCGCCATCCAGCGCGATAACGCTCTTGCGCTGTTGCCGCGTTTGAAAGGAATTGGAGCGTAGCGTCTGCGACCTGAATTTGAAACGAGGTCCGCCAGGGATTGATCGTGACGACAGAGTCGTAGCTCGCCTCTTCAGAGCGAAAGTTTTTTCACCCAGACAAGCGAAAATCCCCGTGTCTGAAGGCAGGGGCCAGCAAAGCTGAGAGCCTATCCGGCCAATTTAACCAATCAGTTCATTATCTGCAGGTTGCAGGTACGCTTGGTTGTTTCTGCATCCGCCACGAAAAGCATTGGCAACTTGGCCACTAGAAGGATGTCTTTGCGTTGCCGAGGCAATCATTTCGCGCCATAATTTTTAAGCAAGGTGCTTCCAAGGTCCCCCGCCTAGCTGGAGGCGCCTTCCAAGACAAATTGCCGATGAATATGGATCCTACGCCACGCGCGAATGTTTCCGCGGAATCATCTTCCGCACGGTCAGAGCGCGACCGCCTGAGACGCCGCGAGCGGGGAGTCTGGCGCGCCACACTTCTGCTCCTTGGGGTATTGGCGCTGGCTTTTTCCGCAACGTCCTGGGATGCCGTCCGGGCCATGCCGCACCGCCTTGAGGCACTGCCCATAGGGTTGGTGATCCTGGTATTTTTGTTTGTTGCATACGCGTGGAGCAAGACCAATGAAATCGCGGAGTTGCGTGGACTCGTCCGCGGCATCGAGCAGCGCAATAACCCGGTACGAGATCACGAACAACTCGATCAACTCTTCTCTCTGATTTCCCAATCCCAGCAGGGATATCGCGACCTGATCGATACCTTCGAAGACCTGCTATTCTCGGTCACCAACGACGGCAAAATTCTCACCGTTAACCGAAGCTTCGCCGACCTGCTCAATCTTTCCTTTGCCGATGTCGTTGGGCGCGGGCTTGACGAATTCTTCGACCTTCCCGAAGCCAGCGACCGGCAGGCGCTGGAGAATTGGATGCCGCGCTTCATGCAGCGGCGGCGCTGGACGGGAGTAGTTCGTGCTCGCGTGAAACAAACGGGCGCGTTGCGCTATTTCGATTGCGTCCTGCACGCCATTGTGCGTGACGACGCTGTTCTGGGAATCAGCGGATTTGCGCGCGATGTGACCAAGGAGCGCGAGAGTGAAACGCGCTTCACCGAGCTTTTTCAAACCCTGCGCGAAGGCGTTTACCTGGCGTCCGCGGACGACCGCATTACGGAAGTCAACCCGGCGCTCGCGCAAATGCTTGGGTTCGAGAGCAAGGAAGAATTGCTCAACTGCCAGATTTCCTCGCTATACCGCAAATCCGAAGACCGCGTCGAAGAACAAAAGCTGCTGAACAACCTGGGATTCTTGCGCGCGCACGAAATCACGCTCAAGCACCGCGAAGATGGTCGCAACGTGGTTGCGGTCCACACTACCGCGGCCATCCGAGATCCCGCCGGAAAATTTGTGCGCTACCAGGGCACTTTTGTGGATGTCACCGAGCAGCGCGAAATGGAACGCCGCCTGCACCGCGAGCAGGAATTCGCGGGCCGCCTCATGGATGGCTTTCCCGATCTGGTGGTCGCCCTTGACACAGAGGGCCGCTACACGTTTGTCAGTCCTCAAATTTTCAACCTTCTTGGTTTTCGCCCGGAGGAGTTGATCGGAAAAAGATTGGGGGGCCGCATCGATCCGACGGATTGCACCACGATGCTTGAGATGTTCGACGACCTTGTTTCCAATCGGCTCTCCGAAGGGCAGATCGAATTCCGCATGCAGCACGGAAATGGAACCTGGCTGGTGTTCCGCGCCTCCGCACGGCCCCTGCACGACGAGACGGGACGCATCACCGGAGTGATCGCGTCGGCCCGTGATATTACCGAACAGCAGCGGCTGCAGCAGCAGCTCATTCAATCGGAGCGCCTGGCGGCCATGGGCCAGATGATTGCGGGCGTGGCCCATGAACTGAACAATCCGCTGACCGCCATTCTGGGCGTCACGGAATTGCTGCGGGATCAATCCATCGACGAAAACAAGTCCCGCCAGTTGGATCTGGCGTATCGGCAGGCGCGCCGCGCCGCGCACATTGTGCAGAGCCTGCTTGTCTTCTCGCGTCCTTCCACGCCGCGCAGCACACTGCTTCATCTGCCGGACTTGCTGCAACGCACCCTGCAGCTGCACGAACACTCCCTGCACGCCAATCATATTGAAGTGGACCTGGTCGCGCGTCCCGACCTTCCCACGGTGCAGGGCGATTCCAATCAGCTCACGCAGGTATTCCTGAATCTCATCGTGAATGCAGAGCAGGCCATCAACGAAGTGCGGAACCACGGCACGCTGCGCATTCGTTTGGGTTTGGTCGGCGAGCGCGTCTTGATCACCTTTCAGGACGATGGAGTGGGAATCCGCCGCGAATTGTTGCCGCGCATTTTCGATCCCTTCTTCACCACCAAACGTCCCGGCCGCGGCACCGGCCTTGGCCTCAGCATTTGCATGGCAATTATTCGCGAGCACAACGGCGATATTTCCGCGCAGCCGCTGCCCGATGGCGGTTCGGTCTTCACCGTGTCCCTTCCGGTCTGCACGCAGTCCGTGGCGCTGGCCGCAGCGCCCGTGAATGTGGCGAGAACTGCTCGCGTGGAAAATGAAACGCCTGAGGCGCTCACTTCGTCGCTTATGAGGAAAAGAGTTCTGGTTGTCGATGACGAAGAAAGCATCCTGGAACTTGTAACCGATACCCTGGGAGCCCGCGGTTGCCTGGTGGATCGCGCCTCCTCTTCCGAACACGCTCAGGAATTGTCGAGCAGAAATTCCTACGACGTGATTCTGTGTGATTTGAATCTGGAGTCCACCTCCGGAGAAGTGGCCTCCGGATTCGATCTTCACGATCGCATCATGGAAGCTTCGGCCGTCCGCCGGGGCGCACAGCCACTCTTCATCTTCATGACCGGCGACCTGGTCAACGCCGCCATTGGCGAACACGCCGGCCGCGAAAACAGCTGCTTCCTGCAGAAACCATTTCCCATCGCCGATTTGCTTGCGCTGCTGAACGAATTGCCGGCTCCTGTAGTCCTCCAGCCGAAGAACAACTCGTAATAAGTCAGCTCATCGTCTTGCTCACCCGCCACGGATTACTTGTTGCCAACATATACCACACGGTGGTATATATCGCATTGTGGTATTCATCGAGTAACGCGTGTTCAGCCGACGCCTGCTGGCCATTGGCAAGGAGGCCTCGGCGGAAGTGTTAAGCGCCATTCAGTCTGATTTGCTCGCAAACCCCGAGCGCGGGAAGGTTGTGCAGGGGTTGGGTGGAATCCGCGAAGCGCGGGCTGCCGATCCTGGCCGCGGCAAGGGCAAGCGTGGCGGATTCCGGTACTTGTATTTGTACCTTGTGTCCGATCAGGAGATTTACCTGCTCTATCTGTTCGACAAGGACGAAAGGGAAGACCTAAGTCCAGCTGAGCGAAAGCTGCTTGGCGACATGGCTGCCGAAAGCAAGCGATAGGGAGAAGCATCATGGCAAAGAAGCGTGTCAAGATTTTCAACGAACTGAAAGAAGCTTTGGAGGATGTGCGTAACTACCGCCAGGGTAAGCGAACCAATCTTCGCGTTACCGAACTCCCGGCTCCGCCAAAGAAGATCGCCCCAGCGGAAATCCGCCGGATTCGCCGGGACCTCAACGCCAGCCAGGCGATGTTCGCCCTCTACCTGAATGTCAGCCCGAACGCCGTGCGGAGCTGGGAACAGGGCACTCGCAAGCCGCAGCAGGCGGCTCTGAAACTCCTGGCGATCGCGAAGAGGAACCCGCGCGCGTTGCTGAGTGCTTAAACCACATTGCAGGCAATAGACTAACGAGAACAGATTCCTATTTGGTCTTTGTCCCCGGCGCATCGATGCCGAAATCCCAGACGTAGCCGCTGATGCCGTCGGCGGTCATTTCGACGAAGGCGTATTCGCCGGGTTCGAGGCGCTCGTCGAGGGTGTAGCGGAAGACGCCGGTGGCGGGCGTCCAGGTTTGAATCTCGATGTCGGTGGCCTTGTGCTTTTGTTCGCCCGTGAAATCGATGCTGACGGTGTCGATGAGGCGGTGGCCGCCCTTGACTTGCGCGCGAAGCAAACGGAAGCGCGGCTCGCGCCGATCCACCGGGCGCATGAAGAATTCGGGCTCGGCCGTCGTGAGGCGCATGGCCGCTCGCTCGCCGGGGATGTCCATGGTCGCTTTGCTGGGAATGAATGGGACGCCGGTCAGGATTTTTTCGACTTCGCGCCCAGTCGATCCTTTAACCTCCGCCGTGCTCTGCTTCATTTCACGAATATTGTTGTTGCGGTCGAGGGCGTAGAACCCGATTGCATCCGGCAGAAACAGCCCAGGCTTGATTTCCAGGCTGCGGTCAACGTCAATGTCCTTGGTTAGCTGGGCCAGGGTGGAGGCGCGAATTTTCGCTTTCAACTCCGCATCGCGCGCAGCTTGCTCCGCTTCGGACTTGTGCGTGGCGTCCCAGTCCACCAGACTCGCGGGAATCTCCTCCCATTGCGAGCTTTCCACGCTCCAGTAGCGCACGCGGTCGCCTTCCACGGTGTACTCGCGCGCCAACTGAAACGTCCCGTCTTTCAGGATTATCTTCTTGCCCTTGGGAAGCGCTAGCGGGATCGCAGCCGGCGCGGTAGAGGTCTTTGAATCCGTATCCTTTTGCGCGGCTAGTGAAACCCCAACAAAAGTGCCCGAACCATTGGGCAGCACGGCGAGAAGCGCCGCGAGGAGGATTGCGATTTGCGCTGGGAGCTTCATGATGTCCGCGATAGCCCCACTTCCTGCACTGGTTTTACGATGCCGGCACAGCCAAGCAGGGTTTGTCAACTGTTTCGAGGATAACGCTCAAGGGCGCGGTGCGCAACGGGGGCGGGTTGGGTAGCATAGGCACTCTTGCCTGTGCGCTTTTGGTGAGTGCAGCAAAATCCGCACAGGCAAGAGTGCCTGTGCTACTTAGAAGCAGCTACCGAATCTTGGATGAGACGCGAAAGAGGGTGAGCTTTCAGTGTTCGCAGCGAGGGAATAGCGCGGTCAGGACGCTCAGGTCCGTATTGCTGAACAGCCAGCGTTCCGCCTGCCCTCCCGCTGCTCCTGCAGCGCGCACGATGGAGCCGAGATGTTTGCTGCGGGCAAGGGTACGAAGATGATCGCTACAAATTCCCGTAAGGCGGGAGATTTCGTCTTCGGTGAAAGTCTTTTGAGTGCACTTGACGGTGATCATTGTCTTCCATCCTTGGCCGTTCCCGCGACCTCTTAGCTTCCCGGGAAATGGGATCCGAGTATTGAAGCTGCTCAAATCACCAGCAATAGTTCTGCCGTTTCCAGGAATCTCCGGCCACACGTCCCTCCGAATTTGCAAACATTTCTTATCAAAAGCTTTAGCGGTAAGTAGCGGGAGAGCAATGCGCGTTTGAGGCAGGCAGGGGAAAATCCTCAGCAAGATAAATGTGCTATTTTTTGTACACGCCTACGGAATTTTGTGCACCTTTGGAACAGACCAAATCTAATTGTTGCGCTTGCATTACAACTCGCTGCCGCCTGCCTGTTCGAATGCATGGGCCATGTGCAGCACGCGTTCTTCTCCGAACGCCGGCCCATAGATTTGCAAGCCGACAGGAAGTCCGGCGGAAGTCTTTCCGGACGGAACCGAAATGCCTGGCACTCCTGCCAGAGATCCCGTGACCGTATAGATGTCCGCGAGATACATTTGCAGCGGATTGGCGGTTCGCTCTCCCATGCGAAAGGCCGGGACGGGCGAAGTGGGCGTCACGATAGCATCGACTTTTTCAAACGCTTCGCGGAAGTCCCGGGCAATCAGCGCGCGAACCTTTTGCCCCTTCAAGTAGTAGGCATCGTAATACCCAGCCGAAAGAACGTAGGTGCCGAGAACGATGCGCCGCTTCACTTCCGCGCCAAAGCCGCGACCGCGCGTCTTTTGATACATCTCAATCAGAGTGGCGCCCGGAACGCGCGGGCCATAGCGCACGCCGTCGTAGCGCGCCAGGTTGGAGCTGGCCTCGGCCGTGGCAATGATGTAATAGGTCGCAATGGCGTATTCCGTGTTGGGCATGCGGATGGAAACGCGCCGGCAGCCCAGCTTTTCCAACAGGGCGATTCCAGCCTCAATCTTCTTCCGTACTTCCGGATCGATGCCTTCGCCGAAATAATCGTCGGGAATGCCGATGCGCAGGCCGTGCAGGGGTTTGCCGAGACCGGCGACGTAATCGGGAACGGGCACGGAAGCCGAAGTTGCGTCGTGCGGATCGCGCCCGGCGATCACGGACATCACCGTGGCGGCATCGCGCACCGTGTGCGCGAACGGCCCAATGCGATCGAGCGACGACGCGTAGGCGATCAGACCGTAACGCGACACGCGGCCATAGCTTGGGTTCAGCGCCGGGACGCCGCAAAACGAGCCGGGCTGGCGAATCGATCCGCCGGTGTCGGTTCCCAGCGACGCCACTGCCAGATTAGCGGCCACCGCTGCCGCCGAGCCTCCGCTTGAGCCGCCCGGGACATGATCGGTCGCCACAGGATTGCGGACGGGGCCATAGGCGGAGTTTTCGTTGGAACTCCCCATGGCAAATTCATCACAGTTTGTTTTACCGAGAATGATCGCGCCGGCGCGTTCGAGCAGCGTGACCGCTGTAGCGTCGTAAGCGGGGCGATAGCCCTCCAGGATGCGCGAACCGCAAGTTGTGGGCACGCCTCGCGTACTGATGACGTCTTTCACGGCCACTGGCACGCCAGCCAAGGCAGGGAGCGCGTCTCCCGCGGCGATGGCTGCGTCGATGCGGTCGGCCTGGGCGTAGGCGCGCTCGGGCGAGAGGGCCAGATAAATGTTGAGTTCAGCGTTGCGCTTGTCGATGTGCGCGTAGAATTCCTTCACCAGTTCGCGCGCCGAAGTCTTGCGTGCATCCAGCGCCGCGCGAACTTCGGGAATTGTCCATGTGGTTGGGGCGCTCACTTTTCGATCACCCTGGGCACTCGGAAATAGGGCGCCTCGGGATCGGGCGCACCCTGCAGAACCTCGGTGATGATGTCGGCGCGCACGATGACGTCTTCCCGCAGGGCCGAATCGTCCTCGGAGGCTGCAACCACCTGCGTGAGGGGCTCGACGCCCGAAGTGTCCAGCTCATTCAGCTTGTCAATGTAGGTGAGGATGTCGTCGAGGTGGCTGCGATACGTATCGACCTCCGTGTCGGACAGCTCCAGATTCGCCAGAGCCGCCACCTTCAACACGTCTTCTCTGCTTATCTTCATTGCCTGTCCCAACCCTTCGCATTCAAGTGCAAGATTCTAGCATATGCGGGCAGCCTAGCCCGACATCCTGCCAATGTTACGCGAGTCCGAATGTTTGTCGCTGAAAGTCGCCGAAAAATAGGCGGGACGGGAGCCTCAGCGGAGGCCTTGAAAAATCGTTCAAACCTTGGCGACTAAGGTTCTAATGTGCAGCCGCATTCGGTTAACAAGAAAGGTATCGAAGACCTGTTGTCAGGACGCTGATTATAAATAACTTACGACGCTGACAGGCGGGTTCCAGTACCCTGGGACCAAAATTTTTGAAGCCTGCCGCCTATCGGTCATTCTCCGGCTCTGTGTTTACAATCGTTATGTAATCGGAAGCGCCGCACCGGCTGGAGGCGCTCCAAAGCAATCGTCAGTTGCCAGTAGGCTGAATTGATCGAAGCGGCCGAATTTTGAAGTAGCTCTCAATCGATTCGGAGTAGCTGAAAAGACCAACTATGAGCTGGATTGCTCCAGGGATCGAAACCAACGTCGCTTACGGAACATGCATGCTTCTTTTCGGGCTGCTGGTTCTATCCGTGAGAAATAGAAAAACGGAAGCCAAGCCTCAGTACTCGATCTACACGCCGCCTTTGCGCACTTCGCGCCGGGCATCGCCGAAGAATAGATCTACACAAAGTTTGCGGCGTGTGGCGGCCCCTGTTCCGGGTTCCGGACTGCTCATGAACACAGCCACTGAACCCGCAATCAGCAACGTGTCGAAAAGCATAGCTTCGGAAATCTTCGCGAACCAATTGGCCGCACCGTTGGAATTCCCAGTTCCACATGGTGCAGAAGAGGTGAACATGAACTCCCCATCCTTTCCGTTTGAGAGCCTCGATCCCATTGCACTGGTAGACCTATCCACGTTTGGCGCGGCTGCGGCCGCTCCATCGATACACAATGACAACGGTTCATCTCCGCTCTCCGCATACGGGCTTATTGAATTGGAAGAGCCGCGCGCGCAGGAATTCACTATCGAGCCGAATTCTCATTTTGCGGTTAAGAGCGTTTCAGAGCCATTCATTTTAGAATATGGCAACGGGGCGGAGCAGGGTGTGACAGAGGAATTGGTGATGTTCCCGCAGGCCCAGCAAGTTGAGGCGCCCGCTGAAAAAGTGGCGCCGGAAAACGTGCTCTCGTTTTACGGGTTGAATCAGCAGCCCTTTGACGTTACACCGGACCCATCCTATCTCTATCTCAGCTCATCGCACCGCGAAGCGCTGGCATCGCTCAAGCAGGGAATCGAACATTTTCGCGGATTCATGCTGCTGGTGGCCGAGCCGGGCATGGGCAAAACGACCATCTTGCACAAGCTGATGGAAGAACTGGCCGAATCGGCGCGCGTCATATTCTTGTTTCAGACGCAGTGCAGCTCCCGCGAATTGCTCTGCTTCATCTTGAATGAATTGGAAGTGGACCATACCGGGATGGACGTTGTGGCCATGCACCGCGCACTCAATCAGGCGTTGCTGGAGGAAATGCTGCGCGGGCGGCGCTTCGTGCTGATTGTCGATGAAGCCCAGAATTTGCAGGAGCCGGTGCTGGAAACCATTCGCCTGCTTTCCGATTTTGAAACCACTCACTCCAAGCTGATTCAAATCGTTCTGGCCGGGCAGCCGCAATTGGCGGAAACCCTCATGCGCGATGGCCTGGTGCAACTGCGCCAGCGCATCGCCGCGCTTTCCAACCTGAAAGCGCTGAGCGCCGCGGAGACCGCGGAATACGTCGAACACCGCCTGCGCGCCGCTGGCTGGAACGGCGAACAGCTTTTCACCAGCGAGGCCCTGTCGCGGATCGCGGAATACAGCGGAGGCGTTCCCCGCAGCATCAACAATTTGTGCTTCAACGCGTTGCTGGAATCGTTTCATCGCGGACTGCCAGTGGTGGACGCGGGCGTCGTGAGCGAAGTGGCAGGGAAGCTGAACCTGGAAGCGCTGGTGCGGCGCCCGAAAGCGGATGCTCCCACTCAGCAGCCCATCGCGGAGATGGAGAATTCTGACGCCACTCGCTTCGCCCAGGAATTGGTCGGGGCATTCCACGGGCAAGGCCGGCCGCTGGTTAACGGCAAGCCCTTCATCGGCCCCTTGCCGAATCCCGACGTCGTTCTAACCGGAAACCTCACTGAAAAAGTCCGCAGCCAGGGCTGGAGCAAGCGCCACGAGTACAGAATCCTGGTCACCCTCGAACGCGATCCCGTCTCCGGCCTGCCCATCGCGGACCGCTACTATTGCTGCAGCATGTACATGGACGAAGCGCAAGCCTCCGCGCTCCAGCCCGGAAAACCCGTGCGAATCAAGATCGAGCAGGATTAAGTGGCATAGGCTTCAGCCTGTGGATTTTGATTTTCGTCGGAATTAGAAAAATCGCAGACTGAATAAGCTGCGGAAAAGTAGTTTATCTTGTCATTCTGAGCGAAGCGAAGAATCTCTCTTCGGTTTAGACCCGTGAAACGAAAGAGAGATTCTTCGCTTCGCTCAGAATGACAAAGTGTTTTGGGCTTTCTTCCACAGCCTGTGAAGTCCACACCACATTAGCCCGCAGTCGCGATTGCAATATACTTTCAATTTTCCATTGCAATTGCGGACTACGCCAGCACCCCTGGCTTCTTCAAATATTTGGCCACGATGGCATCGGCGGTGCGGTAGGTCAGCGCCAGGATTGTGGGCGTTGGATTGGACGAGCCTGAATTGGGGAATGTGGAGGCGCCCAGCACGAAGAGGTTGGAGACGTCCCAGTGCTGGCCGAGTGTGTTGACCACGCCGCGGTCCGGCGAGGTGGCCATCATGGTGCCGCCCTGAATGTGCGTGGATTGGTAGCGCGTTACGTCGTAATCGCCGTAGGGAGCGGAGGGGTTCACTTCTTTTGCGCCCATGGCGTGCGCGAGTTCCACCATTTTGACGTTCATGAAATCGACCATTTTGCGTTCATTGTCCTGCCAGTTGATGGTCATGCGCAGCAGAGGATCGCCCAGGGGATTCTTGTACGTCGGGTCGAGATCGAAGCGGTTGCCTCGGTAGGGAATCTGCTCTCCGGCAAATGCCACTACTCCCGTTTGGTCATACCATTCGATGGCGGCCTTCTTCCATGCGGCGCCCCAGCGCGGCAGCTTCATGGAGTTGGGAACGTTGCCGAAAGTGGAGAGCGGCTGCGTGCCCACGCTCATGGCTCCGATCATTCCGCCGCGGATGAAGGGGAGATTGCTATGGTCGAAAACATCTGCGTCAAAATCGGCGATGCGCACGCCCGTGCCGCCTCCGCCCATGAAGCGGTTAAGCGGCTTGGGCAGAAACGCCTGCACGCCGAACGCAAGTTGATGCGTGAGATTTTTTCCCAACGTGCCCTTTTCGGTCGCGGGATCGTAGGGCGTGCCGATGTTGGACAAAAACAGCAGGTGATTGTTGCCAAGCGTGTAGGAAGAGAGGAACACCAGGTCGGCGGGCTGGAAAATTTCCTCGCCCGATTCGTCGGTGTAGGTGACGCCGCGCGCCTTGCCGCCATTTGCCGTTTTATCGTGAACGATTCTGCGCACCGTTGCGCCCGAGCGCAGCGTTACCGATTTTCGCTTCTGCAAAATGGGCATGAGCACGCTGGTGGGCTGCGCCTTTGCGCCGATCATGCACGGAGTGCGCTCGCAGAATCCGCAGAAGGTGCAGGCTGGGCGCGTGACGCCTTCCGTGTTGGTGTACTCCCGGCTGGTGACGGCCGTGGCGTTGTTGTACGGATGATAGCCCAGCGATTTTGCCGCGCCGCGAAACAGTTCCGAAAAATAGGGCGTGGTGGTTGGCGGCATGGGATATTCCGAGCTGCGCCAGCCCTCGAAAACATTTCCGCCCTGAATAATCTTTCCGTTTAGATTTCCAGCCTTGCCTGAGACGCCCACCTCGCGCTCCGAGCGCGCGTAGTAGGGTTCCATTTGATCGTAGGTGATGCCCCAGTCCTGCATGGAGCTGCCTTCGGGAAGTTTCTTTTCGCCGTAGCGCGCCACGGTCGAGGAGTGCAGCGTGAAGCAATCCGGCTGCAGGCGCGGGTAGACCGCTCCCCAGTGTTCGCCCGTGCCGCCAACGCCGGAGCCGGGCAGGAACGCGCCGTACTGGCGGATGGGCAGCGCTCGCTCGCTGTCGCGATGGCGCAGCGTGGGCGTTTCGCGCGAGGGGTCCTGCATCATGTGCAGACGCACAAAATAATCCAGCTCGTCCATGCCCTGCGCGTAGTCGGGACGGCGGTCGCGGCCGCGCTCCAGAATGGTAATGGATAGCGATGTGTGTGCGCTCAGTTCCTTGGCCATCAGCAGGCCGGTCCAGCCGCCGCCGATGATCAGCACGTCTGTCGAGGGCAGCGTCTTCATGATTTCAGTTCCTCGTCTTCGCTGGGGCGCACTTTTCCGCCGGTGGCCCGTTCCAGCGAGATGGCCTTTGGGCGGAAGGCTTCTCCATAGTGCTTGGAGACATCGGCCAGATTGCTCATGCGCGGGCCGGGAAATCCCACCAGTTGCCAGCCGACCATGTCGATGTTGCCGCCATGCACGGGATCGGAAAACATTCCTTCGATGGTGTTTTGGCGCAGCACGGCGAAGAAATGCGTGTTCTCGATCTGCTGCAATTTCTTGTCCTGCTCTTCGGGAGAAAGCTTGTCAAATCCCTTTAGGCCCTTGAGGCCTTCGCGATAGGTTTCGCTGGGCGTGGTTTTTCCCTGGTAGCCGAATTCGCGCGCGGCAGTTTCGTCAAACGGCCCCTGCGTGTAGCGGTAGCGGTCGCGCCCGTAGGGGCCGGCCAGCTGGCGGTCGATGTAAATCACCACGCCGGCTTCCTTGGCGCCCACGCCGGAATCGTCGCTGGGAAAAATTCGCGCGGCCGCGGCCGCCACGATCAGCGCTTCTTCCTCGCTGAAAAATCGCAGCGGAATTTTCAGGGTTTGAGTTGTTTTTTCCTGCGCGAACAGGCGCGAGGCGCGGCGGTCCAGCGAATACACCAGCACACCGCCAATGCTTGCCGCGGAAAGAACCAAAAATTGTCTGCGCCGCATGCGCGGGATTTTATCACAAGAAAAGCGCGCAGGGAGCAGAGCAAAGGAATCTGGTGCCCGGATGAAAGTGGCCCACATTCTGATGAGACCTTCTCGGAAGCTGGCTCTTTGCCATGAACTGGGCCGGGCCGCATCGGGTCGCAAGCCACAGTCCTCCGCGTTCTTGCAAAATAGGCGCGGATCAAACATCAATTGTCACGCTATGGCCGGAATCAAATCACGATGCAGCATCCTGCATGCCCTGCACTCGTCCCATAACAACAATCGTGGCAATAATCACTGGTTTCGAAACCCTCAAAACGTCATCCAATTTCTTTAAACACGACTTCTTTATATTTTTCTTTGCTCATCCGGTAACTGTAATGCGTGAGCTTAATCAGCCTGCGATACTCGCTCTTGTCCAAGTTCTCACATAGAAGTTTGTGCGCGTCGTTACCGAACGCCAATATGATCGGTGCTGTCGCCCGCAAGTCGCGAAGTTCTTCTCGAAATATGTCTACGTTGCGTGGGACGTCTTCGGGGTTTGCTTTCAAGTGCTGCATCATGTTCTTTGCATCGACTTCTTGTTGCCCCTTGATGATGTCGGTCATGTAGGCGCCGTAGTAGGGAGAGTCGTTAAAAGCGTACCGAATCTTGAACGCACCGCCGCCTTTGCCGTGGAAATTGAAAAACGGCTTGGGAGCATCCCTCAGAACCGAAAAGTTCAGCCCAACCATAACGACATCGTTCCTAAGCAAGCTCAAGACGCTAGCGTCGTCGAAGACGCTTAAGTCGCACATGTTTGACTTCGACTTCTTTTCTGATGCATTAGCCCACACAGCCCAACTTGCATAGCTACCGTGCTTATATTTGATGTTTTCAAACTGTTGAAGGTCGATCATCAGATTCTTTCAATCCTCTCGTTGGTGAGTGGCTCCCGCAATTCTAGGCGGATTGTACCCTCGCTCGCGACCACATCCTGATAAATCTTGCCGGCTCCAAGTCCCGACAAGTCTTCAAGGAATGGGACATATTGGCTCGGGATGTGCGTGCAACGTCACCTTCGGTTTTCCTGTACATTAGTTGATGCAAATTTGTGATCGCTGACACTTATCGGCGGAGTTTGCACCTAACAGGAGAGCAGCGAGAGCGCGGCGTTTGTCCGATCCCATGACCACTGCAACCCAACAGAAGAGCGGCGCGGGCATGGGCATGATAGTTGTCGCCACCAGTTTTAGTTTTGTGGTGACGCAGCTGGATGTGACCATCGTCAATGTGGCGTTGCCGCATATTGCTTCCAGCTTGTCGGTGCGTGTGGCCGGACTGTCGTGGGTTGTTGACGCGTACACGCTGCCGTTCGCTGTGCTGATGCTTTCCGCGGGAGTGCTGGGCGATCGTTTTGGATCGCGCCTAACTTATCTGATTGGACTGGCAATTTTCGGCCTCGCTTCGCTTGGGTGCGGCCTTGCGCCAAATGTCGCCACGATGATTGCTGCGCGCGCCGCGCAAGGCGCCGGGGCTGCGCTGCTGATTCCCAGTTCGCTGGCGCTGCTCAGTCACGCGGCCGGCAACGATCATGGTTTGCGTGCGCGCTCCGTGGGCCTTTGGACAGCGGCCGGGAGCGTGGCCATCGCCGCGGGGCCGGTGATCGGCGGGCTGCTGGTGGCCAGCATGGGCTGGCGAAGTATTTTTCTGGTGAACGTTCCGCTGTGCGCCGTTGGCGCGGTGCTGACGCTGCAATCCGTTTCGTCCAGCAATCCCACGGATGCCACGCATCATCTCGATCCGCTGGGACAATTGTTTTCGATCGTCGCGCTGACCGGATTGACGTGCTCGGTGATCGAATTCCGTCCGCTGGGAATGCATCATCCGCTGGTGATGGGCGGCGCGATTCTGGCGGTTGTGTGTGGCATCGCTTTTTATTTTGCGGAGGCCAAGTCCAGCGAGCCCATGCTTCCGCTGGGGCTGTTTCACGTGCCCAATTTCAGCCCATCGGTGGTTTTCGGCACGATCATGAACCTCACTTACTATGGCATGATTTTTGTGCTCAGCCTCTATTTGCAACAGGCGCGCGGGTATTCGGCTCTGGGCACAGGGCTTGCCTACTTGCCGATGATGACTACTTTTATTTTTTCCAACGTGGCCAGCGGCATGGTCGCCGCTCGCACAGGGCCGCGCTTTCCAATGATCGCCGGGGCAATGGGAACGGTTGCCGGATACGCAATGCTTTCCCAGTTGGGGCCTGCGACTCCCTATTTGGCGATGCTGCTCCCATTCATCGTCATTCCCGCCAGCATGGGCTTTGCGATTCCGGCGATGACCGCGGCGGTGCTTTCCAGCGTGGATCGCAGCCGCTCGGGAACTGCTTCCGCGGTGGTCAACGCGTCGCGGCAGACGGGCGGAGCGATCGGCGTGGCGATTTTTGGTGCGCTGGTGGGGAACACGCCTACGCAAATCGTGATGGGCATAAAAATGGCTTCGTTGATTTCGGTTGGGCTGCTGTTCATTGCCACTGTGGTGGCGTGGAAATATATTCGCCGAATAAAGAACCCCGTGGGAATTGAGGACGGGGTTGGATTTCAGATGGAGTAATGCAGCCACTCCTGGCTGAAGATGTATTGATTCTGCCATTGTTACGTCACGGCCGAATAGGCCGCGGAAAAACTCGCGCCCCTGTCATTCCGAAGGGCGGGGTCTGCCCGAGGAATCTGCTGTTTCTCGGAAGCCGAGAAGAAAAGCAGATCCCTCGCTTCGCTCGGGATGACAAAAAGTGCGCTTTTCGCGGGGTTTAAAGGCGCGCCGTACAAAGATGTGAAAGTTCTCACACAGGCTCTGGAGTCTCCGATTGCGCAAAAAGCACGGTAATCCGGCCTTTCAGGTGTACAATTCCGGCAGGCTACCCCACCAAGAGGAGAACGATCATGAAGAGACTTCTGGCATTCGCGTTTGCTTTGCTCGCTGTATTAACTGTTCTATTAATTACACGGACAACTAAGACGGCCTCCGCCGCTTCCGCGGACGATGCGGTTGTTCAAGCCGATCGCGCGGTTGTGGCGGCATTTGAGAAGGGTGACAACGCCGCTTTGAAGAAGCTGCTCGACGAGGACTTCACCTGGATCGATACCGACGGAATCATGTGGGAAAGGCCCGATGTGTACCGCGCGGGCCTCAAGCCGCTGGTTCACTTGACCGGCGACACGAAAATTAGCGAGTTTAAGTACGGCAAAGTGATCTGGATTCAGGAGAACGACGGAAATAAGTTTGCGGCGCATTTTTGGGTGCAGCGGCCCGAGGGCTGGCGGCTGCTTCATACCAACGAGATCGCCGTGCAACCCGCGGAACGCGGCGCCAACGTGCGGCCCGATTTCGCCGTGCCCTGCATCAATCCGTGCAAGGAAGTGCCCTACAAGCCGATTTCGGAGAGTGAAAAAGCAGCCCTCGCCGGATGGCAGGACCAGGAAGAGAAGAATCACGACGCGCACATGGGCAAGAATTTAATTGCGGTAAATTCCAACTCCGACGGGTCCGCGCGGGCCGCCGCTCAAGCCGCGGGCCGGCCCACAGGTGACGAACCCGCCGTTCGGGCCAATCGGCCGCCTGTGGGTGCCGCTCCGGCTCTTTGGGTGCGCACCTGGGATTTTGGCGACTCGGTGGTGGCCATCATGCTCCAGCCGACCTACGGCGGGAAAGCGTATTGGTCCAGCCGCATCTTCGGCAACCACGACGGTTTTTGGGTTATGGAGCAGAGCTATCACACAACGATACAAGCTTCCCCGCGCATGACCGCTTTGCCGATGCCGGCGAAAGCCAGCGGGAACTGAGCGGAATTTCTTGCATCTTTGCGGAAAACGGCGATGGAGGAGAAGCAATTATTCTCCTCCGTTGTTTCCATGCTCCAGAACGATTAGCAATTTCTATCGAGCTGGAACGTTTGCAGTCTTAACGGTTGCTCCAGCCAATTTTGCGGTGGCGGCCCGGCCGGGGCGAATGTGTTTCGCGAAAGGGCCGCCACGCAGGCGCAAGTTGCGACAATCACAATTAAGAGATGCGGTTGCATATTTTTCTCCCGTCGATACCAATCACGCGATCAGCGCGCGGCCTGTTCCAGCTCTGCCGCTGCGGAATTGATGAGCGCGCTCTCGCCGTCCAGCACAGCCGCAACGCGCGCGATTTCGGAATCGGCCTCGGCCCAATGTTTTTCCTCGATGGCTTCGCGAACTCCGGGCAGCGTTTTGACGCCGTAGCCGGAATACACGCCGGGAGCGTAGAGCATGTGTTTGTACCAGGGGCGGCGCAGCAGCCCTTCGGGAGAAGTCAGGCGGCGCTCACTTTCCTTCAGTTTCTGATTCAGATCCGCAAGCGCGGCGGGGGAAACGCCGTCGGGCCAGGCTTTCTTGAGAGCAGCCTGGTAACGTTCCGCGCTGTGCGTGAGCGTGTCGGCTGCGTTGTCGAGCGGAGCGAAATTCAGGAACGGCGGAACATCGGCGTGCGGCGGAGGTACTTTGGGATGGCGCGGGTCATCGGTGGCCGCGAAAAGGCCTTCCTCGATTTCCGTGTTGCGCTCGATCAGCTGCCCTCTGGTGTCGTCGGCCAGTTTCTTAAGTTGTTTCAAGTAGAGGCGAATGGTGTCCGCGAGGTCCGTAAACTCAAATGGCAGCAGATCCGCGTCGGCCAGGCGCATGACGGCCGTGCCGGCGGTTTGCGAAAGCGCGCGGCCGTAGACGAAATCCGTATCCGAGAAATGCGTGTACCAATAGAAATCGTCGTACGCGGAATGGTAAATGCCTTCATCGCCTTCGCCTCCGTAGCCGATATTGAGCGAGGCCACGCCGATATGATCGATGAACGCCGTGTAGTCCGAGCCTGAGCCGAGCGCCTCAATGCGCAGATCGGCGCGCTGCCGCAATTCCTTGCGATCGTCTTCGCTTCTCGCTTCCTGGATCTGCAGCAATTGCAATCGGCGAAACGCTGCAAGTTTTGTCTCCGGATCCTGCACGCTGCGCGCCACGTCGCTCACCAGATGCTCCAGCGTGTGAGAGCCTTGCACATCGAGGTAGCCGCGCCCGTTGCCATCGCTGTTGATGTAGGCCACGGCGTGTTGCGCGAGTTCCTTGTCGTGCTCTTCCACCCATTCCGTCAACCCGACCAGCATGGGTTCCTCGGCATCCCACGAGCAGTAAATGAGGGTGCGCTTGGGCCGCCAGCCCTGCTTCAGCAATTCACCGATGGAGCGCGCTTCCTCCAGCAGAGCGACCTGCCCGGAAGTCGGATCTGCCGCGCCGTTCACCCAGGCATCGTGGTGATTGCCGCGAATCACCCATTCGTCCGGCAACTGCGCGCCGGGAATGCGGGCGATCACGTCATAAATTGTTTTCATGTCCCAATTAAAATTCACCTTCAGATGCACTTTGGTTTTGCCGGGGCCCACGTGATAGGTGATCGGCAGAGCGCCGCGCCAATCCTTGGGCGCCAAGGGGCCGTCGAGAGTGGCCAGCAGCGGTTGCGCGTCGCCGTAGGAAATGGGCAGATCGGGAATCTTGGTGATGCCTTGCGCGTCCTTGATGGCCAGGCGCTTTGCTCCGGCTGTCGCGCCGACACCTGGAGTGAGCGGGTCGCCGGGGCTTGTGGATGGAAAATCCAAAACGCTGCCGCGTTGCACGCCATCGGCAGGGCGCATGGGGCCTTGAGGAAACACATTGTCCGCGGCGTAGCCGTCGTCGGCCGGATCGGAATAAATCAGGCAGCCAATCGCGCCGTGTTCGGCGGCAACCTTTGGCTTGATTCCGCGCCACGATTTGCCGTACTTGGCAATGACGATGGCACCCTTCACGGAAACTCCCAGTCGGTCCAGTTGCTCGTAGTCCGCAGGCAAGCCGTAATTGACGAAGACCAATGGCGCGGTCACGTCTCCATCGGTGGAATAGGCGTTGTAGCTGGGCAGCTGCTCGCTCTGCTGGTTGCTGGTGGGATCGACCGCCAGTGGCGGCTCCTGCAATTTTGCCGTGAAACGCGTGGGCGCAACCATCTCCAGCACGCGCTCTTTTGGCGTTGGGTAAAGCACCTCGAAGGTTTCAATCTTGGCGTCCCAGCCCCATTCCTTGAATTTGGAGAGAATCCATTCGGCGTTTTCCTTGTCGTAAGCCGATCCTACATTGTGCGGGCGCGCGCTAAGCCTGCGCATGTTTTCGCGCAGATTGTCCGGGCTGGGCAGAGAACGAAACTTGGCTTCCCAATCGCGTTCGGCGGAGGAGCTGGCGCGCGTGAAGCCTTGCAGGGGCTCGTCTTGCGCGCCCGTGGATACCAGGCCAAAAAAGAAAATGAACAGCATTCCCGCAATTGCCTTTCGTCGCATGGCTGCACCTGGCTTTCGCATTTCGGCCGCCGCTCCGGCGGGCTTTGCAAGGGAAGCTTACTGCAAAGAAATCGCGGGACCAAGTCCTGAGATTTGCCGCACGATTTGAGGAAACAAGAAGATTCTCAGATGTTTTCAGCGCGCTTGGGAGCGAGGTCGCCCATCAGCATCAGGCTGCGCTGCGAAAATGGGAGGTAGAGGAGCGCCGCCGTGGCTGCGAGAGCGATACCCACTCCAATTTGATCCACGAGCAGAAAGGGCGCCAGCGCCCAAAGTTCGTCGAGCGGCATCACGAAGGGAAACAAGCGCAGGAATTTCACGGGCAGTCCGCGATATCCGAAAATCGCGGCGGAAAGCAGATACAGGCGCACGGGAATCCCAACGAGCGCGGTCACCACTAGAAGCGCGAAGATCCACTTGGGATGCTCGACTGCCTGGGAAAGAATAGGTTGCACCCAGCGCAGCCTTGCCAGCGAGACAACGTAGAAGCTCAGATACATGACTTGAATGAGCGAGAAAAGAATTTGCACAACGCCGCGCGGCGCGTCGGGAAGGTCGTGCGAATCGCTGAGCAGGGAATTGCGTTTTTCGATGAGGACAGCGGCTGGAGGTTCCGCTTTAAAGGACGTTTCCTCCCTGGAGTCCGCGGGTCGCGACGCCCCATTCACGACGACTTCCACTGAGGCGATGAATCGGTAGCCGCGGCGAGAAATGGTCTGAATGAAGCGCGGATTGTCGGCCGAGTCGCCAAGGGTTTCGCGCAGTTTGTTCACTGCGGTGTTGAGGCTATGGTCGTAGTCGACGAAGGTGTCCACCGGCCAGAGCGCCAGCCGCAATTCTTCGCGCGTCACCACATCGCCGGGACGCGCAAGAAGATGCAACAGGATCTCCAGAGGCTGGCCCTGCACGCGCGGGCGCGGCTTGCCGTCCTTGCGCAATTCGCCTGTGGCGCCATCCAGCTCGTACAAGCCGAAGCGAAAAGTGGAATTTTGATTGGTAGCTTCTTGCATAGCTTTAAACTCGCACGTGAGATGCCATCCCTATTTTAGATGATGTCCGTCCTTAACTCCTCAAAATTGTGGTGCTTACGAAATGATCCAATTTTGACGGGATTTGAGGCATTGTGCATTGCATGCTGATACGGATTTAGCGCAACCTCGTGTCGCAAAAGGAGACAATCATTCGAAATCGAAGGTTCATTCGATCGGGGTGGATGCTGGTGGCGGCTCTGGTCATTGCGCCGCCTCCGGTCGGCGCAACGGAACTGAAGCCGGACGCCGCTCAGGGATTCGATCACTACGCGCAACTGAGCGAACTCAAGATGCAGGGCGAACTGGCGCCGGGCGGCGTGTTTCTCCGCGTCGATGGCCTGCCGGAAGCAAGCCGCAGCGAGGCTCATGCCCGGTTGCAGCGGGGAGAAGTGATTTCCGAGAGGCTGCGGACCCTGGATCCCTCCGGCCACTTGTCCACGCCCGGCGCGCTCATTCATCACTGGGTTGGAACTGTTTTTGTCCCGGGAGTTTCTTTGCGCCAAGTGCTGGCGCTGGTGCAAGACTACGACCATCACTTCGAATATTACAAACCGGAAGTTGTGAAATCGAAGACGGTGGAGCACGCGGGCAACGATTTCAAGGTGTACTTGCGGCTCAAGCGAAAAAAAATCGTTACGGTTGTGCTGGACACCGAGTACAGCGTTCACTATCGCCAGCTCGACGCCACGCGGGCCATCGGCGATTCCTATAGCACGCGCATCGCCGAGGTGGCGCATCCGGACGAGCCGGACGAACAGGTATTGCCTCCGGGCAAGGGCGAGGGATTTTTGTGGCGGCTCAATTCCTACTGGCGTTTTTCCGAAGCGAACGGTGGAGTCTATATACAGTGTGAAGCCATTTCTCTGACTCGCGATATTCCCACCGGTCTCAACTGGCTGATTGCCCCATTCATTGAAAGCATCCCCAAAGAGTCGCTGGAATTTACGCTGCTGTCCACGCGCTCCGCGGTATTGCCCGGAGGCTTGCATGCTTCGCAGTAGAGCTTGGTTGACGATTACAACAGGAGGCGGATCATGACGAACGAAGGAACAGAAATGGCCGTGGCGTTGCCCGCTGCAAAAACGCTGTCAGATTACGAGAAGAAAAAATCCGTATCGTTCAAGGATGCATTCAGGCTTCAGGAAAGCTTTACGTCGGCGGCGGAGCGTAAGGCTCTGGCTTGGCTTGCGGCGAGGCTGCCGGCCCGCGTGCATTCCGATCATCTTACGCTTCTTGGATTCGTTTCCATGTTTTTTGCGGGCGCAAGCTACGCGTTCGCTCGAACGTATCGTTGGGGCTTGATCCTGGCCATATTTTTTCTGGCGCTCAACTGGTTTGGGGATAGCCTGGACGGTACGCTGGCGCGTCTTCGCAACCGGCAGCGCCCTCGCTACGGTTTTTACGTGGATCACATGATCGATACCTTTGGCGGGCTATTTTTGATGGGAGGCCTGGCGCTCTCCGGTTTTGTCGATTGGAGAATCGCGCTGGGGATGTTCGTGGCCTTCCTGATGCTATCGGTGCAGGTGTATCTGGCAACGTACACCGTGGGGACGTTTCAACTTTCCTTCGCGAAACTTGGGCCAACGGAAATTCGAATTTTGTTGGCGCTTGGAAATGTGGTGCTGTGGTTTCATCCGGACGCGCGCATCTTCAGTTCGTCTTATCGGGTCTTCGACGTAGGAGGCATTGTTGCGATGGCAGGGATGTCGCTGATGCTGATTGTGTCGACGATCTACAACACTGCGAAGTTGTATCGAGCGGAGCCATTGCGATAGCTGGGGGGAACTGCGCTGCGGGTTGTTGCGCAAATTTCTTGAGGACTGGCGCTTTTCGGGGAAGGTTTCTTCGGCGGCGCAGAAAAACCCCGGGTCTAAAGACCCAGGCTACAGTAATCGCCCAAGCGACGAAGATCTGCTGTAGCCCGCCTCTTCAGAGGCGGGGCCTTTCGCGAGACTTCACATCAAATTAAAGGCCGTAAGCGAGGAGTCGTATCGGGCCGGTGCCGGACCTTAACCGCGCAGCACGCCCGGCGCAATATCGTGCTGCCGAGCGAGGTCGCTCAGTTCATCGAGCTGGCTCTGCGTTTCCTGCACCTGCGCTTCCAGATTTGCGACGCCCGCTGCCGGTGTCACTCCCGCGTTGCTTTTATCCAGCGCAAGCCCCGGCTGAGTGATTCGATCGGCGGCCAGAGCCATTGCCGTAAGCTGCTCGCGCAAGGCCGCCTGGCGCTTATCAAGTTCGGCCTGAAGGTCAGCGACTTTGTCGGCATACCATGACGGATCGTCAAGCCTGGACGCGTAGACGGGGAACGGAGTTTCGGCTGGAGGGGCGGACGGCTGCGCCGCAATCTCCTGCGGTTCCTGGCCGACGATGGAAATTAGTCCGCGTGCGCGGAGCTGGTCCATATCGTCGTTGGTCCAGACTTTCTTGGGTTGATTTTGATTGCCCTGCGCGGGGCGAGGCTTCTCTGCAGCTTGCGATGAACACGCAATCGACAGAACAAGAACCGCCGCGAGCGGGAAAGAATAGTTCCTCATGGTTCCTCCTCGGCGGGGACGCCTTCAGTGTACATCCGAATTGGAATCGCCGGGAAATGAAACTTAAGGCCGGCTGGAGGCTGCGGCGGGCGTGGCAGTTTTCGGCGCGTACTTTGTATGGATGTAATCGTCCACCAGCTTGCGGAATGCCGTGGAGAGTTCGTCGTAGTTGCCGTGCAGGGTTACGGATTTTTTGCCGTCGATGTACACGGGGCAGCTTGGTTCTTCGCCGGTGCCGGGGAGGCTGATGCCGATGTTGGCGGCCTTGGATTCGCCGGGGCCGTTGACGATGCAGCCCATCACCGCCAGCGTCATTTCCTCCACGCCTTCGTACTGCTGTTTCCACTGCGGCATGCTCTCGCGGATGTAGTCCTGAATGCGCTCGGCCAGTTCCTGAAACGTGGTGCTGGTGGTGCGGCCGCAGCCGGGGCAGGCCGTCACGCTGGGCGCGAAGGAGCGCAGGCCGAGCGATTGCAGCAATTCGCAGGCGGCGTAGACTTCCTCGCGGCGGTCGCCGCCGGGGCGCGGCGTGAGCGAAATGCGAATGGTGTCGCCGATGCCCTCCTGCAGCAAAATGCCCAGTGCCGCCGAGGACCACACGATGCCCTTGGTGCCCATGCCCGCTTCGGTGAGGCCCAGGTGCAGCGGCTGCTCGGTCTTGCGCGAGAGGTCGCGATACACTTTGATCAGGTTCTGCGGATTGGAAAGCTTGCAGGAAATAATAATTTGATCGTGGCGCAGGCCGCACTCCAGTGCCAGCTCGGTCGATTCGATCGCGGACTGCACCATACAGTTGTTGATAATATCTTCGGAGCTGAGGCCCAGGTCGCGGTCGGTGTTCTCCTGCATGCGGCGCATCACCAGCTCTTGATTGAGCGAGCCGCCGTTGACGCCAATGCGCACAGGCTTGCCGTTGTCGACGGCCACTTTGCAGATGGTCGAGAACTGTTCGTCACGCCGCGCGCCCGCGCCCACGTTGCCGGGATTGATGCGGTATTTGTCCAGCGCTTTCGCGCAATCGGGATATTTCGTCAGCAGGACGTGCCCGTTGTAATGAAAATCGCCGATGATCGGAGCGGTGCATCCAAGGTCGCGGAGCCGCTTCACGATTTCGGACACCGTTGCCGCGGACTCCGGCATGTTCACCGTGATGCGCACCAGCTCCGATCCTGCGTCTGCCAGTTCCTTGCACTGCGCCACGGTCCCGGCAATGTCCGCCGTATCCGTGTTGGTCATGGACTGAACGACCACCGGCGCGCCGCCGCCAACCTGGTATTGGCCGACTTTGACGCCGTAGGTCTTTCGCCGCGTAATGGGGAAAATCTGCATGGTTTTTTCCGAACCCGTCAATGATAACAGGGCCGCGCTGCTCCTCAAAATAGCACTGCAACTCGCCTTGCAGAAAACGCTGGATGGTTAAAATCGGAACAGAATACTTATTCAGATTGAAACAATAGACGGAAAGGCTTCCACAGCCGCCCCGCATTGAAACATAGAAATACTTGCTAAATATCTTGAGTGTGCGACAATCCTGCCCAGATTGGTACTACTGGTACTCAGGGGGATAGCGATATGAGATTCGGGATGAGAACATTTTGCCTCATGGCCCTGGTAGCGGTTTCCGGGCTTTTTCCGTATCACGCGACAGTTCATGCCCAAAAACGCGTCATGGGCAAAGTGGAATTTACAACTACTTCGAAAGATGTCAGGACGTCCGGGGTGTGGATCGATGGGCAATACGTCGGCTACCTCGGTGAATTAAAGGGATCGAACGCTCTGAAGCTGCTTCCCGGGGACCATGCCATTGTGGTGCGTCAGGCGGGGTATTTCGATTTCAACAAAAAAGTGATTGTGGAACCGAGAACGGTTGTGGACGTCCGCGTGAGCATGGAAAAGGATTCGCGATTTACGTATCCCGACCCCAAGACGAGTTCCGAAGTGAGGCTGGACGTTCAGCCCAGCAGAGCGGCTGTCTTCCTTGACGACTATTACGTCGGAACGGTTGACGAATACTATGGCGTGGAGCATGCCATGCTTGTGGTTCCGGGAAAGCACCGCTTCAAGATTGCCTTGCCCGGCTTCAAAACATTCGAGGCTGAAGTAGATTTGCTCCCGCGCCAAAAATTCGCGCTCAGGACCGATTTGATGGGCGGCAGTATCAATGACGCCGATCCTATTATCCGGACGGAATCGCCGAGAGCCAAATTCAGATTGACCGAGGAAAGCCCCGTAGCGGAGAAGTAGTTTCAGATTTCCAATAATTCAAAAGGCAGCGGACGCGAAATGCGCACGCTGCCTTTTTTATTTTGCGAAGCTCAGGCGCCGGCCGCCAGATTTCCGCGCAGGCCCAGTGCGTCGGCCGCTTCGCGCATGGCCGCGATGCAGAAGGCGATGTGCTCCTCGATAGGAATGGAAAGTTCTTCGGCGCCCTTGCGAACGTCGTCGCGGTTGACGCCGCGCGCGAAGGCCTTGTCCTTGAGTTTGCGCTTCACGGAATCGGGCTCGACCTCGAAAATGCTCTTGCTCGGTTTGACGAGAGAACAGGCGGTGAGAAAGCCTGCCAGTTCGTCGCAGGCAAACAGCGTGTGCTCCAGCGGAGTTTGGCGCGGGACATTGCAGTAATCGGCGTGCGAGACGATGGCGCGAATCATTTCCTCGGGATAGCCGCGCTCGCGCAGGATTGCCGATCCGCCCGCGGGGTGTTCTTCCGTGGGGCTGTGCGCGTCGTTGGGCCAGCGCTCGTAGTCGAAGTCGTGCAGCAGCGCAGTGAGGCTCCAGAGTTCTTCATCGGCGCCGAATTTGCGCGCATAGGCGCGCACGCAGGCTTCGACTGCCAGCGCGTGTTTGCGCAGGCTTTCGTTTTGCGTGTACTCGCACAATAGAGTCCAGGCGTCGTTTCTTGTTGGCATGGTTTTCTCCCCAGCTACAGCCACTATTCGGAATTTGTCGCAGGGACGGCCAAGAATGGCTGTCCTACAGAACCCGAAGGATACCGCAAGCCGGGGGTATTTTGCGGGTTGTTATTGCCCGGAGGGTGGAAGGAAGAAAAAAACGCTAATGGAATTTTAAATTTTACCGATTTGATTAATTGGATGGAAAAAATGCTTGACACCGGAAGCGGATACATCCATTATGTCCCTCGCGCCAGCTGCTGCCTTCCCCACGCCCGAAGTCCCTTTCATCCGCATGCCGGAATAGTCTGCGAGGAGCCCCGGTGTCGGAACAAAATAGTACGAATGCAATGAACGGTACGAACGGAAATAAGGTCTCAAGCGATGTTGACTTGGACCGAGAAGTAATCCGTTGCAAGACCTGCGGGCTTGTGCAATATCGCACCCGCACGGGGAATTGCCGCCGGTGCCTACGCTTGCTGCCGCCGAAGGTGGAATTTCTAATTCCTCCTCCCGAGCCGCAAGAGCTTCCGGGCGACGACCGGCAACTCTTCGAGAAATGGCCGAACCGCGAGACGGTGGAGAATATTGGTCAACGCATCCGGCAGTTGCGCGAGTCGCGCGGGATGACGCAAAGCCAGCTCCAGGCGCGCTCGCGCGTATCCCGGTCGTATCTGTCGCGGATCGAAAGCGGACAGATGACGCCCAGCCTCGGAACGCTGGAGAAAATTTCCGAAGCGCTTGGCGTCGGTCTGAACCGTTTCTTCGTTCCGGAAACGAATGGCGAAGCTCTTCTGGAAGATCCATTCATCCAGGGGTTGCGGCCATTCCTTCGGCAGCTCGACTGGGAACAGTGGCAATCGATTCTGAAGCGCTTGGCCGCCATCAGCGACCACGTTTCGACCGGGAATGGGATTGTGCGCCCGCTGGCACAGCCTCAGGTTTCCCGCGTGGAACAATTGGCGCGACGGATGCACCCAGCTGCGATGGGCCACCGATAGTCGGCTGAAAAGAGAAGTTTAATGAACGGCGCGAACTCTTGCTTTACGAAGGGTTCGCGCCGTTACGTTTTTATGTGCCGCCGCGAAATTCCTCCGTGAATTTGAGTAGCATCCGCCGCGGCGGACCTGTGCGGTTTTCAAAACATTAAGCGCATTCACAAAGAGATCAATTGGAAAAACCGCACAGTCAGAGTGCCTGTGCTACTAAAAAAACACCTGTCTCAAACTTATTTTTTTTGGAACAAAGGTTTGTAGTCGGTGTATTTCACAACCTCGCGTATGTGCACAAAGCCTCTCGGAAAACGCAGCAGCTCATCGGCGCGCGAATATGTGGGGAACCAGAACTGGCCTTCAACCTGTTCCCTGTAGGTGACGAAGACGGGAGTGATGCTAACCACGGCATTTTTCTTGGTGGAATTGGCGTTTTCGTCCTCGCGAGGCTTGCCGCAAGTTTTCACGATCATGAGATCCAGATCGTCCACCCAAATGCGGCCCCCAAAGAGTTTCGTTTCCTTCTTGGCGTTCTTGGGAGTGACGTCAAATACATAGGTATTCAGCTGATCCACACGTTGCCGCCCGACATAGGAGATCGAAAAATGAGGCAGCTCATCGGGGGTGAGCGCAAAGGGCAGCCGCTGGCGGATGTCGTCCAGGTCGTCTTCTGAAAGGGATAATCTTCGAAGCGTACTCAGCGGCGCAAAAGTTGTTTTTTCCACGCGCTTGCCGTCGTCATTCAGCACAACCTCTGAGATTTGCTGGTATTCCCCATCCACCCGGTCGTTGTTGTCCAGCGTTTGCACGCTGATGTTCAGGGTATAACCGTAGCGATCCCGCGCAGCCTTGAACTTCGCTTCCTTGGCGGAGAATTCCTGGATGATTCCCGCGGGCGTAATCGCCGTAGGCATTGCCGGATTCAGAGGGCCGTTTCCCGCGTCGCACACGCCCTGCGCGAAGAGGCTGGCGCAAGGCAAAGCGTTGAGGAGTAGGAAGAAAACGACGCAGCAGCCGAACGTGTGCCGACTCACACTGGCCTCCGCAAGGTCAAAAAGAACAGGGCGACCTTTATTGACTCAATTGCGGTCGCAATTGTACTCCCAGATGACCGAACCCCGTCAATATTGAACATTAGTTAATCCGAATCGAGCGCATCGACTGGAGATTGCAAACCGGCACAATAAGGTCAGTGGTGAGGGCTGCAGCTGTGGCTCGCCTCTTCAGAGGCGAGCTCTTCTTGGTGTGTGAAAAGCCCCCGCGTCTGAAGACGCGGGCTACAACAAATCTTACAATTATGCGAAGCGCACTTTCACGTCGGGACGCTTATCGAGCGTCACGGTGTCAATGAAGCGCACCTGGCGTTCGTCCAGCGTCACGATCAGCGACTGCGTGCGGATGCCTTCGCCGAAGAATCGCACGCCGCGCAGCAGGTTTCCGTCCGTCACGCCGGTGCAGGCGAAAATGATTTTCTTGCCGGGCGCGAGGTCCTCGGTTCGGTAGACGCGCTTGCTGTCCTTGATTCCCATCTTGGCGACGCGCTCTTCATGCTCGGGCTTGGAGATCACCAGGCGTGCCTGAATTTCTCCGTTGAGGCAGCGCAGCGCGGCCGCGGTCAGCACTCCTTCGGGAGCGCCGCCGGTGCCCATCACCACATGCACTCCCGTGCCGATGACGGCGGCGGAAATGCCGGCGGAAAGGTCTCCGTCGCCGATCAGGCGGATGCGCGCGCCGGTGGCGCGAATGTCCGTAATCAGTTTTTCGTGGCGCGGACGATCGAGGACCACGACCACCAAATCTTCCACATCGCGGTCCAGCCGCTTTGCGATGGCGGTCAGATTGTCGGCGACAGGGGCATCCAAATCGACGGCGCCTTTGCAGGACGGTCCCACGACGATCTTTTCCATGTACAAATCGGGCGCGTTCAGCAATCCGCCCTTTTCGCTGGCGGCAAGCACGGTGATCGAGCCGGGCGCTCCCGTGGCGCACAGGTTTGTGCCTTCCAGCGGATCGACCGCAATGTCCACGGCGGGAAAATTGAATCCGCGGACGTGCTGGGCGGCGCCAATTTTTTCGCCGATGAAAAGCATGGGCGCCTCGTCTCGCTCACCTTCACCGATGACGATGGTGCCGTCCATGGGCACTTCGTCCATCACTTTTCGCATGGCGCTGACCGCGGCCTGATCGGCCTTGTGGGCATCGCCCAGTCCCATGGTTTTCGCGGATTCAATGGCCGCTTGTTCCACAACACGCAAGAATTCCAGACTCAGCTCAATTTCCATCGATGCTCCCGCTCACTGGGATTTTTTGGATCTGGCGCGCATTCACACCCCATGTTCGCGCGCGGTACGATTAGAACACAGCCTATCCTAAACCAAGCGGCGCGGTGCACCTAGTGGAACGGCAATGCGGATGTGCTCAAAGATTTTTTTCCCGAAAACACGGCCCCGCGATAACCTATTTACACCACTCTTAAGATATGTTCAGGATAGGCCATGAACTATTATTTGTGCCGTAGAATTTAACGGCCGCTGAAAAGGAATGGTACGAGCCCGTGAAATGCGGAAACTTTATGGTGGCGGTGAGTTTGAAATGAACATCACGATTCTGGACGATTACTTCGACACGCTGCGAACGATTCCTTGTTTCCAGAAACTAAAAGATCATGACGTGCAAATCTGGAACGATCATGTGCAGGACACCGATAAGCTGGCCGAGCGTCTTAAAGATACGGATATATTAGTGCTCATCCGGGAGCGCACCAAGATTCAGGCTTCCCTGCTTGAGCGTCTGAACAAACTGAAACTCATCAGCCAGCGCAGCGTCTATCCGCACATTGACATCGAAGCCTGCACGCGGCGCGGCGTGATCGTGTCGTCCAGTCAGCATGTCGGCACTCCCTGTTACGCGGCTGCGGAATTGACCTGGGGTCTGATTCTTGCCGCGGTGCGCCAGATCCCGCAACAGATGGCTTCGCTGGAGGCAGGCAACTGGCAAATCGGAGTTGGCGATACGCTGCGCGGAAAGACTTTGGGAATTTTTGGCTATGGCCGCATTGGCAGCGTGATCGCGGGCTACGGCAAGGCATTCGGGATGAAGGTACTGGTTTGGTCGAACGAAGCGGCGAGGGAAAGGGCCAAGGCGGACGGCTATGCCGCAGCGTCCAGCAAAGAAGCGTTTTTCGGAGAGAGCGATGTGATTTCATTGCACCTTCGGCTGTACGGCGCAACTCGCGGAATAGTGACTGCGGCGGATTTGGCTCTCATGAAGCCAACAGCGCTGATCGTGAATACCAGCCGCGCGCCGCTCATCGAACCGGGCGCTCTGGCGCGCGCTTTGCAGATGGGCCGCCCGGGAATGGCAGCGGTGGACGTTTTTGAGGAAGAGCCGCTCGTGGACAAGAGTTATCCGCTGCTTGGAATGAAGAACGTTATTTGCACTCCGCACATCGGCTACGTCACCCGGGATGAGTACGACCTGCAATTCTCCGAAATCTTTGACCAAATTTTGGCCTATTGTGCGGGCGCGCCAATCAATGTGGTAAATCCGGCGGTACTGGGCTCACCGCAAATTAGCAGGGGCTTGTAAAAGCAATTCACGCGGACTGGTCAGGGCAGCGGTTGAATAATCGTGTTGACCAGATTTGGGTCGTCAAATGCGGTGCGGTCGCCGGGCTTCGCGCCGGCCACGGGCAGCAGGCGCGCGCTGAGAGGCTTCGACCATTTCACCGAGAGGCTGGCGACATCGCCAATAATGCGCGCAAGCTGGTTCGTGGTGACGTCGCCAGGCAGGGGAATGGTGTCCAAGCCCGTGCCGCAAACGGCGGAATAGGCCAGCAACTGGTCCATCGAGATGGCTCCCTCGCTCCAAAGTTGCGAAAGGCGCGTATCTTCCATCACGGGCATCATCAGTCCGGAGTAACCCACTTTCTTCACGTTAATATCGCGAAGCGCCGAAGTGATAATGGCGGCCGCGGTCATGGTGCCGCTGGTGCCAAATCTGCCGCCAGTGAATCCGGCTGTTGCCGAGGCAATTGAGGCTTCCTTATGCGGAGCAGGGGAAAGATCCAGGCCCATGTAGGTCCAGCCGGTTTCCTGATCGATCTTGCCGGCAATATCCCCCACGGCGCGCGCGTGCATACCCAGTTCGGAAATCAACGCCTGGCGTGTAGCCTCAGCGTCGCGCTGCACGGCCATCACCGCGGCCACCACGTTCGCCGATTCCAGCGCGATGGCAAATTGATGTCCCAGGCCCTGATGGTACGAAGCGGGATAGAACGGCGCGTAAGCGGGCACGTTGGCAATCGCCGCAAAATAAAAATTTCCGATGCTATGGTCGGTGTGATCCTCCAGATATTTTATGACCTCGGCAGCTGCGTGAACGGCCTTCCAGTGGATGCCGTCATCTCCGGCCACCACAACCGTTCCGCGCATGGAAGTGGTCTCGCTCAGAATTTCGGCCAGAAGCTGCGCCTGCGCCGGATCGTCGTTCTCCGTCATCATGGCGGGCCCAATGCCAATGAGGATCTTTTCTCGTTTGGCAATTTCGTCAAATTGCTGAAAAAATGCCAGGACTTCCTTCCTGGATTTCCCCTGCGTGTATTCCGTAAAAGGCTGCGTGGTGATGCGAATTGTCTGCACTTCATAGCCCGCAAGCTCAAAGCGAGCCTTGGACTTGCGCAGCATGGCCAGCGTATCGGTGATCTGCTCCTTATACTGGATGGGGTCCAGGCGGATGAACGCCGTAATGGCGCGAATCTTTGGGCTTCTCCTGTGCGGATGCGGGCGCGACGAACGCAGCAAGCAGGAAAACCGCCAGGAAAATGCTGTGCGAAAGAAATGGAAGGACGTGTGCGGAACTGCCAGTGTTGCGAAACATCAGGTCCTCCTCAAATTGGCGGGCCCGTGCCCGTGCTTCAGAAGTAAGCGGGAATGCCGGTGATGCGCTCGCCGATTACCAGCCGATGAATGTCATGCGTGCCCTCGTATGTGTAGACCGATTCCAGGTTGTTCATATGGCGCATGATGCAGTAATCGTCAACGATGCCGTTTGCGCCCAGAATGTCGCGCCCCTTGCGCGCCGTTTCCATGGCCATCCAAACGTTGTTCATCTTCAGCATGGAAACGTGCGCCGGGTCCACGCTGCCTTTGTCCTTTCGCCGGCCGATGTGCAGCGCCAGTAGTTGCGCTTTTGAAATTTCCGTAATCATGAAGACCAGTTTGTCCTGCACCAGCTGGTGCGAGGCGATGGGCTTGTTCTGGAATTGTTTTCGCGTTTTTGCGTATTGCAATGCGGTGTCGTAGCAAGCCATGGCCGCTCCGATCGCTCCCCATCCGATGCCGTAGCGCGCCTGCGTCAGGCAGCTGAGCGGGCCTTTCATTCCGGCCACGCCGGGCAGCACATTCTCCGCGGGAATTTCGCAATCGCTCATCGCCAGCCCCGAAGTGATGGAAGCGCGCAAGGAAAGTTTTCCATGCACGTCCCAGGCCTTGAAACCCTTGGTGCCTTTTTCGATCAGGAAGCCGCGAACCTTCTCGTCCTCGCATTTCGCCCATACCAGCGCCACGTCGGCCAGCGAACCGTTGGTGATCCACATTTTTTCGCCGTTCAGGATGTAGCGGTCGCCGCGCAGCACGGCGCGCGTCAGCATGCCGCCGGGGTTGGAGCCGAATTGCGGCTCGGTAAGGCCGAAACATCCCACTGCTTTTCCGCTTTGCAATTGCGGCAGCCATTTGTCTTTTTGTTCCTGCGAGCCATAGGAGAAGATCGGATACATCACCAGCGCGCTCTGCACGGAAATGAAGCTGCGCAGGCCGGAGTCGCCGCGTTCCAGTTCCTGCGTCACCAGGCCATAGGCCACGTTGGACATTCCAGCGCAGCCGTACCCTTCCAGGCTCGCGCCGAAAAATCCCATCTCGCCCAGTATCGGCACCAGATGCAAAGGGAAAGTCGATTCGCGATTGTGCTTTTCGATGATGGGGATGACGTGCTCGTCCACAAACTGCCGCGCCGTTTTCCGCGCCAGCAACTCCTCGTCATTCAGCAGAGAATCGAAGTCCAGAAAATCCACACCGGGAAATGAGGGCATCCAATACTCCTTATGACATGTCGAGCGAATGAAAAACGCTGGCGGCGCAAGCACGGTTCGGATCGGCCGAGTCTGTCGCGCGCCTCATTCTAGCGCGCTCCCTTTAACCCCAGCAAGTAGGCGCATTCCACTGGAGCGGCCCTGGAAGCGCCCGCAACAGGAACGAGAGTGCTCCCGCCAATGCCCGGAAGCGTTCACCCGGATCGCAAGAAAGCCACTAGCCCCGGTTGGGCTTGCATGAAAGCGCTCCCGATGCTATAAAATCATTCCTTTGTTCGGGGATGATTTGTTCGAAGGTGCGGGTGTGCATCTCAGGATTCCAGGGGAAAAATCTGTCGGGCATTGTCGGGTGCCTTAGCATAATCGGTGGAAATCGTTAACCAACTCGGTCAGTTGTTCCTGTCGGCTGTTCCCACGGTCATTATTGTTTTCCTTTTCTATTTGTTTATGCGCTGGAGTTTTTTTGCGCCCATGGACCGTGTGCTCTCCGAGCGCCGCAAGCGCGCGGAAGGGGCTCGCGTGGAGGCCGAAGCCAGCCGCGTGGCCGTTCGCGAAAAGCTGCAAACCTACAATGAAACGCTGAAGAAAGCGCGCACCGAAATCTTTACCGAGCAGGAATCCCAGCGGCGGCGCACGGTGGATCAGCGCCAGGCGACCATCAACGCCGCGCGAGCCACGGCTCAGACTGCGCTCCAAGAAGCCAAAAAAAGCCTAGCAGCCGAAGTGCAAGCGGCGCGCACGGAACTGGAGCAATCCAGCGGGACCCTGGCGGACCAGATTGCCGAAGCCGTTCTTGCGGGAATGCCTTCCGGACCAGGCAGTTCCCAGGGCAGGGGGGCGCGATGATCACCTTCCGGCGCTTCCTGGTTTTCGCTTCGACGGCACTATCGATTTACTTTTTCGCGGCGTTACCGGCGCTTGCCCAAGAGGGTGCCAAGTCCGATCCCGTCGAGTCCACCGCAGGCTCGATCTTCCGCTGGCTCAATTTCCTGATCGTTTTTGGCGGCATCGCCTACCTGATCGGCAAGCATGGAGGCGCGTTCTTCCGCGCCAACGCCAAGGAAATTTCATCGAGCATCGTGGAAGCCGCCGCCGTAAAGGCGGAAGCCGACCGTGAATTGCGCGAGACAGAGGCCAAGGTTGAGCATCTGGACCGCGATTTGACAACAATGCGCGAGGAAGCGCAGCGCAATTGGGCCGCGGAATCCGAGCGGCTGCGCGCATCGAGCGTGGTGGAAATCGAGAAGATTAATCAGGCGGCACGCGGAGAACTGGCCGCCTCGGAACGCGCCGCGCAGCAGCAGTTGCGCCATATTGCAGCGGCTTTGTCCGTGGAGCGCGCCGCGGCTCTTGTCAGCGCCAGGATGAATCCTGAAATTCGAGCAAGAATGTTCCAATCGTTTATCGACAAGCTTGGAAAGGGTGCCAATTGAAGGCGCTGGCGGAGCGGTACGCGGGAGCGCTGGTGGACGTGGCGCTGGAAAATGGGCAGGCCGATCAGGTCAAGCGGGAACTCGCGGAATTCGCGGCGCTCATGCTGGAATCGGCGGAATTGCACGCGTTTCTCGCCAATCCTTCCATCGCGCGGGCGGCCAAGCATTCCGCGATTGAGGCCATCGTCACACGAATGGGCGCCAGCCGCACGCTGCGCAATTATCTGTTCGTGATTGTTGACCAGCGGCGCGCCGCGATGCTCATTGAAATCGAGCAGGCCTTCAGCCGGTTGCTGGACGCGCGCCAGGGCATCACGCAGGCCGCGGTGACCTCGGCAACGGAATTAACGGCGGTAGAGCGCGCTGAACTGGGCGCGGCCCTGGCCAAGCTTACAGGGCAAAAAGTGCAGGCGCAGTTCACGACGGATTCGGCCCTCATTGGCGGCGCCATCGTGCGAATCGGTTCCACGATTTACGACGGTTCGGTACGCACGCAATTGGAACGCATGCGTGTTCAGATGATTTCGGAATAGGAGTGCGGAATGGCTTCGATTAAAGCGGATGAAATAACAAAGATACTGAAGGCGCAGATCTCCAACTACGAGCAGGCGGTGGCCGTCGAGGAAGTCGGCACGGTCATCTCCGTGGGCGACGGCATTGCGCGCATTTACGGCCTGGAAAAGGCCATGTCCGGCGAGATGCTGGCGTTTCCGCACGATGTGTTCGGCATCGCGCTGAACCTCGAAGAGGATCAGGTCGGCGCCGTGCTTCTCGGCGAGTACACGCTGGTGCAGGAAGGCGACATCGTCAAGCGCACCGGCACGATCATGTCCGCCCCTGTGGGCGAGGCCATGGTAGGCCGCGTGGTCAACCCGCTGGGAGTTCCCCTCGACGGCAAGGGTCCCATCGCCACCAGTCAGCGAATTCCCATCGAGCGCATTGCGCCGGGCGTCGTGGATCGGCAACCCGTTCGCGAGCCGCTGCAGACCGGTATTAAGGCTATCGACGCAATGATCCCCATTGGCCGCGGACAGCGCGAATTGATCATCGGAGACCGCCAGACCGGCAAGACCGCCATCATTCTGGACACTATCCTGAACCAAAAGGGCGGCGACGTAATCTGTATCTACTGCGCTATCGGACAGAAGCGCTCGACCATCGCGCAGATCGTGAAGACCTTGACCGATGCCGGCGCGATGGACTACACCATCGTCGTCGCTGCTTCCGCCACCGAGCCGGCTACATTGCAATACATTGCACCGTACGCTGCCTGCGCCATGGGCGAATATTTCCGGGACAGCAAGCGGCACGCGGTCTGCTTCTACGACGATCTTTCCAAGCACGCTCAGGCCTATCGCGAAATTTCGCTGCTGCTGCGGCGTCCTCCCGGGCGCGAAGCGTTTCCGGGCGACGTGTTCTATCTCCACTCGCGCTTGTTGGAACGCGCCGCCAAGCTCAACGACAAGCTGGGCGCTGGCTCGCTGACCGCGCTGCCCGTGATCGAAACGCAGGCGGGCGACGTTTCGGCCTACATTCCGACCAACGTGATTTCCATTACCGACGGCCAGATTTATCTGGAAGCGGACCTGTTCAACAGCGGCATCCGCCCCGCCATCAACGTGGGCCTTTCGGTGAGCCGCGTCGGCGGCAACGCGCAGATCAAAGCGGTGCGGCAGGTGGCCGGCTCTCTGCGATTGGACCTCGCGCAATACCGCGAACTTGCGGCCTTCGCGCAGTTCGGCTCGGACCAGCTCGACAAGTCCACGCAAGCGCAGCTGGCGCGCGGACAGCGCCTGACCGAACTTCTGAAGCAGGGTCAGTTTTCGCCGCTGGCGGTCGAAGAGCAGGTGCTTGTAATTTTCGCGGGCACCAGCGGCCTTGTAGACGACGTAGCCGTTAACGATATTCAGCGCTTTGAAAAAGGCCTGATCGAGTTCGTGCGCACCCGTTACAGCTCGCTACTCATGCAGATCGTCCAGAAGAAACAGATTACGGATGAGGCGCGTACGGAACTGAAGCGCGCCATCACCGAATACAAGGAGCAATTCCAGGCTGGCGCGGCAGTGGCGCGCGCCTAGTCCGGCAGCGGAACCCATTCGATGCCCACACTTCTCGATTTCCGGCGGCGCATTCGCTCGGTAAAGAATACGCAGCAGATCACGCGCGCGATGAAATTCATCGCCGCGGCCCGGCTGCGTCGAGCGCAGGAGACGGCCGTATCGCTGCGGCCGTACGCCAGCGGTATTCGCGAAGTGTTGCGCTCGGCAATGTCGCGCATCGAGAATCCCGAGCAATTTCCTCTGCTCACGCAGCGCCCCGAAGAGAAAGTGCTGGTGCTGGTCACTTCCGGCGAGCGCGGATTGTGTGGCGCGTTCAACGCCAATGTGTTGCGGCGCGCATTCGATTTCCTGCGCGAGAAAAACGGCAAGTCCGTGGAAGTCATCACCCTTGCGAAGAAGAGCCGCGACGCCTTTCGCAAGCGCTCCTGGAAAATCGTCGGCGAATATGTGGACGTGACCTCGCGCGCCGACTTGGCCAAGGCCGCAGAAATTGCCGCGGAGGTCATGAAGATTTACGAGTCGGGCGGCGCCGATTCCGTCTACCTGATTTACAACGAATTCAAGAACGTGATGACCCAGACGCTGCGAGTGGAAAAAGTATTGCCTCTGGAGCGCTCCGCGCTCGATGAAAAGGAAAAGGGCGCCCCCCCGGCATCCAGCGGCGAAGCGGCGGATTACGTTTACGAGCAGCCCGCGGAAGAAATTTTCAACAAGCTGGTGCCGCGCTACGTGGAGATGCAGGTTTTCCGCATGCTCGCGGAAAGCTCCGCGGCGGAACATGCCGCGCGCATGACGGCCATGGAATCGGCAACGAGCAACGCTAGCGACGTGATTGACGCACTGACCTTGCACATGAACAAGGTTCGGCAGGCGGCCATTACGCGCGAGATCATCGAAGTGGTAAGCGGTGCAGCTTCCGCGGGGTAAGTAGGACAGGCTTCAGCCTGTCGGTTTCTGTCAGAATTGAGTAAAACCAAAAGCGACAGGCTGAAGCCTGTCCCACTTGGTGCACTAAGGAGCACAAAATGGCGCAACACGAGACAGGAAACGTCGGCAACGTCATCCAGGTCATCGGGCCTGTGATTGACGTTCAATTTCCGGAGCATCATTTGCCGGAAATTCACAACGCCGTGAACATCACGAGCGAAGGTTTTGAGGGGCCCGAGAAGATCAACATCGTGGCCGAGGTCGCGCAGCACTTGGGCGAAGGCCGCGTCCGAACCGTCGCCATGACCGCCACGGAAGGCGTAGTGCGCGGCATGAAGGCGGTCGATTTGGGCGGGCCGATCGCTGTGCCCGTGGGTCGCGCAACGCTGGGGCGCGTGATGAACGTGCTGGGCGAGCCCGTGGACGGACTGGGACCGGTTCAGACGGAGAAGCGCTACCCGATTCACCGGCCTGCACCGTCGCTCGTCGATCAATCGACCGAGCTGGAAATGTTCGAAACGGGCATCAAGGTCGTGGACCTCTTCGAACCGTACCTGAAGGGCGGAAAGATCGGCCTGTTCGGCGGCGCGGGCGTGGGCAAAACGGTTTTGATTCAAGAGTTGATTCACAACGTGGCCATGAAGCATGGCGGCGTGTCGGTGTTCGCCGGAGTGGGCGAGCGCACCCGCGAGGGAAACGACCTATGGCTTGAAATGCAGGAATCGGGCGTCGTCGTTCCCGGCAATTCGGAGAAGTCGCGCGCGGCACTAATCTACGGGCAGATGACCGAGCCACCCGGGGCGCGCCTGCGCGTCGGCTTGACCGGCCTGACCGTCGCGGAATATTTCCGCGATGAAGAAGGCCTGGACGTGCTGCTGTTCATCGACAACATTTTCCGGTTCGTGCAGGCCGGCTCGGAAGTATCCGCGCTGCTGGGCCGCATGCCTTCCGCCGTGGGATACCAGCCCAACCTGAACACCGAAATTGGCGAGTTGCAGGAGCGCATCACTTCCACCAAGCACGGTTCGATCACTTCGGTGCAGGCGATTTACGTGCCTGCGGACGACTACACCGACCCCGCTCCGGCCGCGACCTTCTCGCACTTGGATGCCACCACCAACCTCAGCCGCCAGATCGTCGAGCGCGGCATTTATCCGGCGGTCGATCCGCTGGCCAGCTATTCGCGCATTCTCGATCCGCGAGTCGTCGGCGAAGACCATTACAATGTGGCACGCGCCGTGAAGGGCGTCCTGCAGCGTTACAAGGATTTGCAGGACATCATTGCCATTCTCGGAATCGAGGAACTTTCCGACGAAGATAAGCAGGCCGTGACGCGCGCCCGAAAGATCGAAAAATTCCTGTCGCAGCCGATGTTCGTGGCGCAGCAGTTTACGGGCCTGGAAGGCAAGTACGTGAAGATCGCGGACAACGTGCGCGGGTTCAAGGAAATCGTGGAAGGCAAGCACGACGATCTGCCGGAGCAGGCGTTCTACATGGTCGGCACAATCGAGGAAGCGCGCGAGAAGGCCGAGAAGATGGCGGCAACGGCGTAAGTGCCGTGGCCCGTGGTTCGTGACCCGTGCTTTGTTCCGGGAATTTGGTGGAGTTGCACAGTTCAGTGCTGAAGAGCTTTAAGGAGTTGGAAGTTTGGCAGAGGGCGCACGCTTTAGTGCTCCAAACGTATCGTGTGACGAGTCCGTTTCCGGACAGAGAGAAATACGGGATCATCTCGCAAGTCCGTGGGTCTGCTGCATCGGTTCCGGCGAATATTGCGGAAGGATTTGGCCGCAGAACCGCGAAGGAATTGTTGCAGTTCTTGGCGAATGCGAATGGCTCTTTGGAGGAAACCCGATATTTCCTGATATTGAGCCGGGATTTGGACTATTTGAAGGAACAGGATTTTCGGGAAATGGAAATTCAATGCTCATCCGTCGCCCAGATGATTGCGGCACTAGGGCGATCGCTCAAATCGCGGCTTGAGGGGGTTCACGGGTCACGGGCCACGAGCCACGGGTCACGTTCATAAAATGGCGGAAACATTCACACTCGAAGTGGTCACACCGGCGCGGCAAGTGGTGCGCGAAACGGTGAACGAGGCGCAGATTCCTGTGCTGGGCGGGTACATTGGCGTAATGCCCGGGCACACGCCGCTGCTGGCTGAGATGGGGATCGGCGAACTCAGCTACCATGTCGGCAATCGCGTGGTTTCCTGCACGGCGATTGGCGGATTCGTGGAAGTCCTGGCCGATCGCGTAATCGTGCTGGCCGATCAGGCGGAGCGCGCGGAAGAGATCAACGTGGCGCGCGCGCAGGCCTCTCTCGACCGCGCCCAGAAACGCATGGCAACTCCCATCGACCCGAGCGTGGATTGGAAGCGCGCCGAGCAATCGCTCGCTCGCGCGCAAGTGCGGTTGCAAGTGGCGGCCAAGGCAGGCGCCTCTTCTGTTGCCTCTTCGGCCTCCGCAGGGCACTAAGCTCGCCTAGAAACCACCCCCAAGGCGCTAAGATCAATCTGCACATGGAAGAAATCACATTGTACTGCACCAGTTGGTGCGCGGATTGCCGCCACGCTAAAAGGTTCTTGAAGGATCGCGGAGTGAAATTCGTGGAAGTGAATATCGATGAAGATCCCGACGCCGAGGATCTTGTGCTTGAGGTAAATAAAGGCCGCAGAAAAGTGCCCACGATCAAGGTCGGCGAACGTTTTTTTGCCTGCAGCCCGTTCGATCCCTACCTGCTTTCCTCGGAATTGAATCTCCCGCTGAACAAGTAGCGCTCGCCAAACCGAATTTGTCGCCTGTTTTCCATTCACTCTTTATAAGTCCCGCACATCGCAGAACTTCACTACCGTGATCGCTGGAGAAGCGGACAGGACATCCTGAATGGCCTTTGCAGCCTCTGGTTTGACGTCTTTGCTCTTTCCCAGCAACGCGCCAATCGGTCCGACCTTGCGTTCGATCCAGCAAATCCACTCGCCGTCATCGCCATATGTCCCAGGGCGATAGCCAATTACGGCATTGTGTTTCACGCCCGCGGCAACGAAGGAAAAATGCCATCCAAAGTCTTTTTGGTGCGGGGCCTCTTCGCTGTGAAATCCGCGAATTCCCAGCTCGACCATCATCCAGCGTGCAGCGTCGTCGCCGAAACACGATGGGTTGACGAAATATTCCTTTTGGACCGAGGTATTGAAGGCACTGGTCTTGAAGACAGCACAATTCTGGATATTGGCAATTTGCATTTAATTTGTGCCTCAGCCGAAAATATCTAATTCGCCTTACCTAAGAGAGTATTTTGGTCAAACACGCCAATCAGGCGAGCTCCAAGCCTGCCCCTTTTGTCATGACTCCGGCAATTTCGAGCTTGTCATCCAGGAAAACGAGGTCCGCGTCCGCGCCTGCAGCGAGAATTCCCTTCCGCGCGCCCAGGCCAACTTGCCGTGCCGGATTCGCGGTCAGCATGCGCAGCGCCGAGGAAAGAGGGACGCCCAGCGCAACCATATTCCGCAGCGCGCGGTCCAGAGTGAGCGTGCTTCCGGCCAGCTTGCCCTCCGCGTTGCGTGCCACGCCTCCCGACACTTCCACTTCAAACAATCCCAGCTGGTATTTTCCGTCGGGCATTCCGGTGGCGGACATGCCATCGCTCACCAGGATCACGCGCTCCGGTGTTTTCAGCTCGACGAGCATGCGCATCGCTGCTTCGTCCACGTGAACTCCGTCCGCGATCAGCTCGGCGCTCACTTTGGGCGAAGTCAGCACTGCGCCGAGCACGCCGGTTTCCCGGTGTGAAAATGGGCGCATGGCGTTGAAGACATGCGCGGCGTGGCTGGCGCCGGCCGCGATGGCGGCCTGGGCTTGCTCGTAGGTAGCGTCCGTGTGGCCGAGCGAAACGACCAGCCCGGCCTTGCGCGCCGCAGCAATCAGATCCAGAGCGCCGGGCAATTCCGGCGCAAGAGTCAATAGGAGCGCCGTGCCGCGAGCTTCCTTCAGAAGCTGCCCGAGAACCTCGGTCGAGGGCCGTACGATCCACTTTGCCGGGTGCACGCCGCGGCGCGCCTGGCTGATGAAGGGTCCCTCAAAATGGATTCCCAGAATTTCCGCGGAGAGCTCACGGGTGGGGTATTGGCTTGTATTGAGGATAAAATGGGCGATTCCCGCCACGCTCTCGCAGGTCTCCTTCTCGCTGGCTGTCACGGTTGTAGCCACGAGGGAAGTGGTTCCGCGCGCCGCAACCGTGGCCGCAACGATTTCCAGGGCTTCGCGCGTTCCTTCCATCACGTCGCGTCCCCCGGCTCCGTGGATGTGCACATCGACAAAGCCGGGCACGACAATTCTCGCGCCCGCTTCAATCTCCTGCACGCCGCGAGGCAATTCGACTTTTCCCCGCTGCCCAATGGCTGAAATCTTGCTCCCGCGAATAACGATGACGGCGTCCTGAATTTCTTCGAAGGGAGTGAATGCGCGGTTAGCGTGTATGACAGTCGGCTGCATATGGACCGGAGTATCCTACTTGAAACCCGGGGAAATAGGGAATCGCGCTTGGCGGCGAGTGTCCGGTCCATTCCTCCAATCCGATTTTGAAAGCATTCGAGGCAACCTTCGTCCCGATTCATGATTCTTGTTAGTGGTGGGGAATCGGTGCTACAATTCACCGCTGATATAGGGCCTTCAAGAGGTGGATCAGATTTGATCGCATCATGGTCAAAGCGCCTCAAAGCCGCCTTTTCCGCCGTACTCCATCTACCCTCCCAGATGGCCATACGATCAGGTGGCTATTAAGAAACAATAGTACAAAAGTCCTATTCAGACCCCCAGTCCAGCCCAGTACATTTGATGTGCACGCGGCAGCGCCAGCCTCGCTCCTGTCTAATCACAGGTGGTCAGCTGTCTCTACGCGCACGGAATTTTCAAGAATAGGCGACGAGACCATATGACAACGATTACAGAGGGACTCACGCGTGGCGGGCTTAGGCTTGCCCCATCAACCCGAACCACGGATGTAAATCCTCAAGCGTGGAAGGCTATGGTCGGTACCAAGCCGGTGAGCGCTCGTTTCGCGCTCTTGCCCCAGTCCAAGCCGCGCATGAGCGCCTTGGGGACTAGCGTGATCATCCAGATCTGCCTGGTGACATTCGTCGTCATTATCCCGTTGCTGTTTCCACAGCAGATGATCCCGAGGTCAATATACATGGTAACGGACCTCGCGGGGCCGCCGCTGGATGTTCCCGCGCCGCCCAAACCAAAGCCGCCGGCTCCTCCCAAGGCAGCGAAGATGGATCCTACGCCTGCTCCTCCTCCGGTGGAGCGCACCGCTCCGCCAAAAATGGACATGGCGAAATATTTTGCGCCCAAGATTGAAGCGCCCAAGGTGAAGCCTCGCCAGGTTGACGCGGAACTTCCCAAGGTGAATGACACCTTTCAGCCCCTGAACCTCAAAGTGGATTCCAGCCAGCCGGTACGGCCGCGTGAACCAGTGAAGACCGGTCTGATGACAGGCGGCAGCTCCGCGGAGCCGACGATCAACAAGCCCGTGCCGGTGGAGAAAGTTCAAACCGGCGGTTTCGGCGATCCTCAGGGCATTGCAGGGCCAAGCAATCCGAATAAGAGAGCCACCATCGGCCAATTTGGCAACGCGGCTCTGCCTCCTGGTCCGGGTTACGGCAATGGTTCAGGTGGTGCCACTGGACAGCGTGGAATCGTGGCCAGCACTGGCTTCGGAAATGGTATTGCGATCGAGCCCGCGGGTGGCAAGCGCGTCGGCGCGGTTCAAACTGCCGGATTCGCAAATACAAACGATCAAGTGGTTCAAACGACCAAGAAGAAAGTGGAAGACACCCCGGCGGTTGAATCGGTCGTGATCTTGTCTAAGCCGAAACCGGTGTATTCAGCGGAAGCGCTCAAGCTGAACCTGGAAGGCGAGGTTCTGCTCGAGGTTGTGTTTCCGGCTTCGGGCGGTGAAGTGCAGGTAAATCGGGTAGTCAAGGGTTTGGGCCATGGATTGGACGAGGCGGCCACGCGAGCTGCACAACAAATTAAGTACAAGCCCGCGCTTTCCAACGGTCACCCGGTCGACTTTCCAGCAGTGGTTCATATCGTGTTTCAAATCGCATACTGACTTTTAACTTAGGTTCGGAGGGGATATGCGCATTATCAAGACGGTGTTGGTGGTCCTGGCGCTGAGTGCTCTGCCGCTACGTGCGGCTGATTCACCCAATAATGCCCTGGACCAGATTGTGGACAAGATTGTCACCACGGAGCAGGCTGAGATGAATTCACTCAAGCCTTTTACCCCGCTGGTGGAAACATACATTCAGAACCTCAGGGGGGACAACAGCCTGGGTTCCGTTCCGGCCGGCGACAGGTATTTTCTCGGCAAGGCGGTTCTCGCAAAGGGCGTTGATCTCGATCCCCTGACGGACGGCGGCGAAACCAAGGGCGGCAAGAAGAAGATGCTTGGCGGCCTTGGGGACATGCTGTCTCTGTCCATGGAATATCTGCCGCAGGGTTTCCTGCAGATGATCTATCTGGACACCAACGGCTTCGACAAGCAGCACTATAAGTTCGACTACGTTCGCCGCGAGTTTCTCGGCGAGGTCCGTACCCTGGTGTTCGACGTGACGCCTCTGCCCAAAGCCGGCAAGGGACGTTTCTCCGGACGCATCTGGGTCGAGGATCAGGACTTCCACATTGTGCGCTTCAACGGTGCTTACAGCGGCAGCTCGCGCACCAACTACTACTTCCACTTTGACAGCTGGCGCGTGAATACCGGCCCGAACCTCTGGCTTCCGGCGTTCATCTACAGCGAAGAGTCTGACTTGAACTTTGCCATGTCCAAGCGGCTCTCCTTCAAGGCGCAGACGCGGCTGTGGGGATACAACCTTGGCCACTCTTCGCAGGAGCAGGAACTCAGCAAGATCCTGATCGAGTCGCAGATGCCTGTGAAAGATCAGACCACCACGGCCAACGACATCAGCCCCGTGATGGCGCAACGCAATTGGGACCGCCAGGCGGAAGATAACGTTGTCGATCGCCTCGAGCGCCTCGGTTTGCTTGCTCCCGAGGGCGAAGTGGACAAGGTCCTCGAGACCGTTGTCAACAACCTCGAAGTGACCAACAACCTGGACATCCAGCCCGAAATCCGCTGCCGCGTGCTGCTGACTTCGACTCTGGAATCCTTTGCCATCGGCCACACCATCGTGTTCAGCCGCGGCTTGATCGACGTGCTGCCCGATGAGCCCAGCCTTGCCACCATGGTTGCCCACGAATTGGCTCACGTCGTCCTTGGCCACCGCATCGACGGACAGTACGCCTTCTTCGACCGCCTGCTGTTCGATGAGAAGGATACCTTCCGCCATTTTGGCTTCGCGCGCACCGAGACAGAAGATCAAGCGGCCAACGCAAAAGCCAATGAACTCCTGCAGAACTCGCCGTACAAAGATCAACTCGGCACGGCGAAGCTCTTCATGGATGCCCTGCAAGCTCGCGTGAAGGACATCCCGAACCTGATCAGCCCGCACCTGGGTGATCGCGTTCCCGTTAGCATGTCCATGGCGACTGCCGCTCCCGTAGCTCAACCAGCGGCGGATGCTCCAGCCGACGCTAAACCCAAGGCTGCCGCATCCGCGGTTGTCGCGTTGCCGCTCGGCGGCCGCGTCAAGATGGATCCCTGGAGCGACAAGTTGGAAATGCTGAAGGCCAAACCAATCGGAACCGTGGCGGAACGAGAGAAAATGCCGTTCGAAGTCACTCCGTTCATGCTCTACCTGACCCGCCAGATCAACTCCACCACCAGCGCCATCGTACCGGGCGGCGCGGTTTCGGCGGATTCCAAAGCAGCAACCGCCGATCAACAGGCACCGGCAGCACAGAAGTAAGCGACACAGCAGCAAGCAACACGGTTGTAAGCAACAAGACATACCCCTCCAAACCGAAGCGGCCAGTCCCACTCAGCCCGGGCTGGCCGCTTGGTTTTTTTGCGAACAAGTAGCGCGTGCCTCCCTTCGAATTCCATGCTATGAAATAAGTACAGGCGGTTTGGATTGTCACTGTGAAGGATTTGCCGTGGATGCCGTTCGCTGGAAGGAGATTTGACTATGCGTATGAAGAACCCTCTGCATCCCGGCACCGTGGTGCTGCATGACTGCATTGAGCCACTGGGACTGAGGATTACCGATGCCGCCGCCGCGTTGCATGTGACGCGCACGATGCTGTCCGAACTGGTCAACGGCAAGCGCCGGATTTCCCCGGAAATGGCCGTGCGGCTGGAACAGGTGTTCGGCGGCAGCGCGGAAAGCTGGCTGCTACAGCAACTGCAGTACGATCTGGCGCAAATGAAACCCCGCAGCATCAAACTGCGACGGCTGCAGATCGCTTAACGAGAATCAATCATTGGCACGGCCAGACGCCAAAACCCCGACCCTTCGAAACCCACGAAGGGACGGCCACCCGAAAAAGCCGGCCCCACAACTCATCATTGACGTGCTGGAGTAGTATCATTGAGTTGAGTGTGCCCATCAAAAGAAAGAATGCGAAAGGGTTTGCCACCCGCCCAATTGCAAGCTCCATGGGGGCAAGTGAACCCTTGACGCGGCGACTTCGAATCTGGGCTTTGGTCGTAGGGATAGCTTTGTTCGAAGCCGTCATCCTAATCTTCTGGCACTTCACGAACCTGTCATTGTCAATTGTAATGGGCTTAGAGCTTTCAATGCTCTTTTTCTGGAGCCTGGGGCGCTCGTTTCTTGGGCGACTTGCTGCTTACCGAAACTTGCGCAATGCCAAATTGCTACTTGCCGTCCCCATCGGCCTCTTTAGTCTTGCGTCTTTTGCCAACGCGTGGCCAAGCACGTTAGGCTATGCACCATGGATCATCGCTGGGGCAATATTGTTCTATTTTGGAGTCACGAAGCGATATGTCAGAAGACTTCGTGACAATGCGCAGGTGGATGAGAATGTTCATGAGCGACGCAAATAATTGCGGTTGATGTCAGAAATCTTTGGGCGGGTGGCGCAGCCTTCGATGGGGCGGGCGGTTTGGCCTTGTTGCCCACGGAAAAGTGAAAGCGGTCTTGAACGTGAGCGAGTCATCGAACGGATATTCCCACTTAAAATCGTTTCGCAATCCATGTAAAACGAATATATATTTGAGGGACTTGGGAGAGGGTGTCTCTCCATTTTGAATTTCTTGTGCGGGTTCGGAGGCAGGAAAAAATGCGGATGCGTGGAATGCGGGGACTCGTGGCGCTGGGTGTGCTTGTGGCGCTGGCGTGTGTGTTTGCGGGGACAAGATGGTCAAGGTTGGCGGGGATGTCGGGGGCCAGCCGGGCGGATGACGATGCTTCGACGAGCTTGATTGGGTCGTGGCGCGGGACGCGCAAGGCGCCGGGGACCACGGCGGTGCGGCACAATTTGCTGAGCTTTATGCCGGGCGGCGTGGCCATTGAGGAAGGGTCGTCCCCTTATGTGACCGGCGCGAATTTTGGGAGTGGCGCGTTTATTCAGACTTCGTTTGTGGGCACATGGGTCAGCGAAGGGCACGGGAATTTTGTGGCGCATTTGATTGCCAATCTTTCGGAGCCGCCTCCGGGCAAGGGAACTTCCATCGGAACGGAAAACGTTACCTTTCGATTTCACATCGAGAATGGAAAAAATGGCAAGGAATTGAAGGGCACTCTGGAAGGCGTTTATCTCGACACGGAGGGGAATACGCTGGCGCAGTTGCCTGCGGGGCTTGTTTGGGATGCCACGCCGCTGACGATTACGTCGAATGGGTACAACTGATTTTATTGGCGTGGGTTTACGTAGCGCGGGCTTCAGCCTGCGGGTTTAATTTCAATCATGGTTGCCAATGAAAACCCGCAGGCTGAAGCCCGCGCTACGTAAACCGGCTCCGAAAATTTTGATGGCAAACTTGCAAGTGGATTGGGGTATAATGAAAAACCTATGCGAATCCACAACACAATTGCAATCACGGCGGCGCTTGTAATTTCGACGGCGTTTTCCGCGTCGGCTCAAATGAAAGTGAAGACGGAGCTGCACGACGGTATGGGCGCCAGTGTTGGCACGGCGGAATTCTCGCCCGCGGCGAAGGGCGTGAGCATCACGCTTAATTTGATGAATCTTCCTCCCGGTGTGCACGGGATTCACATTCACGCTGTGGCCAAGTGCGAAGGCCCGGCGTTCACCACGGCCGGCGGCCACTTGAATCCGGACATGAAGCACCACGGCCTGGATAATCCGGAAGGCCCACATGCTGGCGACATGCCAAACATTACCGTGGCTGCGAACGGAACCGCGAAGGCGACCGTGGTTGCGCCTGGTGTAACGATGGGCGACGGCGCGAATTCGATTTTTGCGAATGGCGGAACGGCCCTGGTGATTCACGCCATGACCGACGATCAGAAGAGCGATCCGGCTGGAAACGCGGGCGCTAGAATTGCCTGCGGCGTTATTACAAAAATGTAAATGAGTCCAGCGAGGAATGCGCTGGATTGAGTTTGTCGGCAAGATTGGAATTAGGGGTAGATTGCAAGCGGCGCGAGATATTCACAGGATTCTTACAATTGTGAAAACGACCGCTTGACGAACCAGAGGGTTTTGTTATATTCTCCATTCGTCTGACGAATAGCAGTGGTTGTCAGGGGCGATCAGAGTTTTCGATAGACCTATAGCCAGTGAGGTCAATTACGAACTCAGGATAGCAAATTTGTCGAGCATCGCGCGAACCCGTCCGGGGTTACCTTCGGACGGCTTGGCCCGGCGCTCGACGCCGGGTTTTTTATTGTTTCGCCTCTTTTTCGATGGGGCGGACGTTCCACCGGGAGTGGGACGGTCCAGAAGCTGGGGACACAGAGTTCTTTGACAACTGAATAGGCTGGCATTTTGTACTACGTTTTGCCTTCGCACGAAGGCGAGGCGTGGTGCGAAAATCTGCAAATTCTCGATAAGAGCAAATGTGGAAAGGCGAGCTTGCTTGACATGAAATTTACTTTGCCTTCGAAAAAGTGGGCAAGGGGGATGACGTGTTGGGTAAGTTTTATGGTTAAGCTACTAAGGGCGTACGGTGGATGCCTTGGCGCCAGAAGACGATGAAGGACGTGGCAAGCTGCGAAAAGCCTCGGTGAGCCGCAAGCAGGCTTTGACCCGGGGATGTCCGAATGGGGAAACCCAACGTGATGAACTCACGTTACGGCCGGCTGAATATATAGGCTGGTACGAGTCAACCCAGGGAAGTGAACCATCTCAGTACCTGGTGGAAAATAAATCTAACAGAGATTCCGAAAGTAGCGGCGAGCGAAATCGGAAGAGCCCAAACCGTTGTGTTTACACAGCGGGGTTGTAGGATCCCATGAGTAGAGTTACCAATCCGGAGGCTAGGTGAACCTGCTGGAAAGCGGGGCCACAGAGTGTGATAGCCACGTAACCGAAAGCTTACCGGACTCGAAGGGATATCCTGAGTACCACGGGACACGCGAAATCCCGTGGGAAGCTGGGGAGACCACTCTCCAAGGCTAAATACTCTCTGGCGACCGATAGTGAACTAGTACCGTGAGGGAAAGGTGAAAAGCACCCCTGCGAGGGGAGTGAAATAGAACCTGAAACCGTATGCTTACAAGCAGTCAAAGGGCTATCTCCGGGTTCGCCCGGCTGAATGCCTGATGGCGTGCCTCTTGCTTAATGAGCCGGCTAGTTATTCTCACATGCGAGGTTAAGCGCAAGCGAGCCGTAGCGAAAGCGAGTCCGAATAGGGCGAATAGTATGTGGGAATAGACGCGAAGCGGGATGATCTACCCTTGGTCAGGCTGAAGGTGGCTTAAACGCCACTGGAGGGCCGAACGGTTGTGAGTTGAAAATCGCTCCGATGAACTGAGGGTAGGGGTGAAAGGCTAATCAAATTCCGTGATAGCTCGTTCTCCCCGAAATGCCTTTAGGGGCAGCCTCGTATCAATTGCCGCGGTGGTAGAGCTCTGAATGGACTAGGGACCAACCAAGGTTACCGAATCCAATCAAACTGCGAATGCCGCGGACAAATATACGGGAGTGAGACTACGAGGGATAAGCTTCGTGGTCGAGAGGGAAAGAACCCAGATCTACAGCTAAGGTCCCTAACTATAGACTAAGTGGGAAAGGAAGTGTGATCGCTCGGACAGCCAGGAGGTTGGCTTAGAAGCAGCCATCCTTTAAAGAAAGCGTAACAGCTCACTGGTCAAGCGATCATGCACCGACAATCCAACGGGGCTCAAGTCTATGACCGAAGCTTAGGAATATAACGTGACTAAGGTCATGTTGTTTTGGTAGGGGAGCATTCTGTGGAGTCTGAAGGTAGACCGAGAGGACTACTCAACGCCACGGAAGAGACCCTGCCGGCATAAGTAGCGATAAACACGATGAGAACTCGTGTCGCCGAAAGTCTACGGTTTCCTGAGGAAGGTTAATCCGCTCAGGGTTAGGCGGGTCCTAAGGTGAGGCCGACAGGCGTAACTGATGGACAACAGGTTAATATTCCTGTCCCACCTAATGGTCGTTATTACGATGGGGTGACGCAGAAGGATACAGGAGTCGGGTGATGGATGTCCCGATTGGTATGTGTAAGCCGGATCCCGCAGGAAAATCCACGGGGTCATTCAACGGTGAGACATGCGACGAGACCACACGGTCATAAAGTCCTCGATTTCACGCTGCCTGGAAAAACCTCTAAGGAGAACATTAGGTGCCCGTACCACAAACCGACACAGGTAGACAAGGACAATATCCACAGGCGCTCGAGAGAACACTCGCTCAGGAACTAGGCACATTAACCCCGTAACTTCGGGAGAAGGGGTGCCGCTGTAGGGTTTATAGCCCGAAG
>CAVPZW010000005.1:485000-722180 GCA_963710315.1 uncultured Acidobacteriota bacterium
ACGGCAGACGTTGTCGGACCAAGCCGCTCAGATTGAAACCAAGATCGACGATTGTCTCGCTTTACTCGTCCCCAGAGCGCGGAACCTTATTGATCGCTTCTTGTTCACGCGTGGTGAATCGTTCGCTCAAGCCGTTGTCACCGGAGACGTTCGGCAATTAGATCTGAGTGACATCCGCGATCACATTATTCGCGATGTGGCCGCGAACGGGGATGCCGGGGTCGGGGCTATAATCGTCGATCTGCTCTCGGGTGCGATCGAATCGCTGCTCAGTTCGGGGAAAGAAGCTGCTCAAATATATCTTAGGCGATTTTCAGATTCGTACACACTGTTCGCATTCTTACGAGAAACTTCTGATGTTCAGGCTGCGGTCGCTAAGATGTTTTCACATGGCGACATTTGGTTGGATACATCTCTAGTCCTGCCAATCTTGGCCGAAACGTTGTTTGACGATAAAGAAGAACGCCGAATTACCAATCTACTGAAAGCAGCTTCCGATGTTGGGATTGATCTGCACATTACCCAAGGCGTTCTCGAAGAAGTAGAGCGGCACTTAAACCTTTCAATGACGTGCCTCGGTATTGGTGTTGGCTCTTGGCATGGAAGAGTACCATTTCTACTGTCTGCGTACGCTGCTAGTGGGCGGTCGCTCGGCTATTTTCGTGGCTGGCTAGAGAATTTTGCTGGCGAAGCGAGACCCAAGGACGATATTGCTGATTATCTTGCAGACGAGTTCGGATTGACAGTCAGAAGTCTCGAGTCGGAAGTGAATCGCGCGGGCATGGCTTTCCGTAGCGCAGTACAAGAGGTGTGGCATGCGGCCCACGAAAGACGTCGAAGACCAGATGTCCACGAACTTGACCCGCTAACGCTTCATCGCCTCGTAGCCCACGACGTCGAGAACTATGTCGGTGTCGTCGAGCGGAGAAATACGGAAAAGGATTTTGCGCTGGGTTACACTAGCTGGTGGCTAACATTAGATCCTACGGCTTTTGCGGTGAGATCTGTTCTCATTGACCAACTTCCCCCGCCAGTGCCCGACTCGCCCGTAATGAGTCCTGACTTTTTTGCTAACTATTTAGCCTTGGGTCCACAGCGAAGTCGGCTCGACAAGAATTCTGAGCGTCGCCTTCCAGTATTTTTCGACGCTGGTCAGTATGAATTGCCTATCGAAATACTCGCTGCGGCCAATGCTGTCCGCGAGGAGTCGGCAAATCTTCCCGAACGTATCGTCATGCGTAAGGTTCGAGATGCCATTGACAAAGCGAAACGCCGGACGGGTCCGCTTACCAGAGAAGGTATTGCCGGCGTGGAGCGACGAATTCGGGATCAGCTCGACCAGAATCGACGAAGAGGCACCAGTATCTAAAGTCTTCTCTCTAAATTTAAATGGCCCGCTACGAGTAATCGTGGCGGGCTTTTTTGTTTTCATGACTTGATTGTTTCCTTTAATTTTCTCGAGCTGAAGGTGTTGTTTCTTCCTTCACTCTTTTTCCAGTTCGCTTGGCCTTGATGAATGTTTGCGTTTGAGAGTATTGTAGCGACGCGATTCTGATAGAAGATTTCTGGAGGAAATAATGTCCATGACAAACAGCAATCCGTCACGGCGAAAGTTTCTGCTGGGCGCTGCGCCTGCGATTGCCGGCGGAATTGCGCTGACGAGCGTGGCGCGCGAAGCATTTGCTCAGCCCGCGCCGGCGAGCGCGAAGGAAAAGTCCGGCGCGGCGGACGAGAAAATTTGGAGCAAGGAATATTGGGCGCAGCAGGGCGACGTGAAATTGTACATGTTCCGCAAGCGCGTGGGTGCGCCGCCTGCCGGAACGACGGACAAGCCCGTGCTGTTTCTAGTGCACGGCTCCTCTATCTCCTCGACATCCTTTGATTTGACGGTTCCGGGGAAGGGCGAATATTCGATGATGAATGAATTCGCCCGCTACGGGTTTGACGTGTGGACGATGGATTTCGAGGGCTACGGCCGCTCATCCCGGACCGAGCGGAACGCCAACGTCGCGCAGGGCGTGGAGAATCTGACGGCTGCGGTGAAGGTTCTGACGCACGAAACAGGACAGCAAAAATTTCACTTGTTCGGCGAATCTTCAGGGGCTTTGCGGGCCGGCGCATTTGCAATGGCAATGCCGGAAGCCGTCAACCGGCTGGTGCTTGCTGCCTTCACGTATACGGGAGAAGGGTCGCCCACGCTGACGGACCGGGCCAAGCAGGTCGATTTTTATCGCACGCACAATCGCCGGCCTCGCGATCGCGACATGATTCGCAGCATCTTCACGCGCGACAAGCCCGGAACCTCCGACCCGGCCGCCGGGGAGGCCCTAGCGGATGCCGAAATGAAATTCGGCAATGACATTCCGACGGGAACGTATCTGGACATGACCGCGAACCTGCCTGTTGTGGACCCGCTCAAGATTCATGTGCCTGTGATGCTGGTGCGCGGCGAATATGACGGAATCGCCACGGAAGTGGATCTGATGAACTTCTTCAAGCAGCTCACCGTTCCGGATCGGCAATTCATTATTCTTCCGGGGATGGCGCATTCTCTGGCGCTGGCCATCAACCGCCAGCAATTCTGGCACGTGATGCGCGCGTTTCTGGATATGCCGCCGCGCTTGGATAGCTTTAAAGATAGCTAGAGCACGGATTTCAACAGCAAATAAAACGGCGCAGGCCATATGTGGCATAGGCTTCAGCCTGTGGGGGTTTGGTCCTTGCAAGGACTAACCCCCACAGGCTGAAGCCTATGCCACATTTGACATGACCTATTGCTGCTGCGGAAGCTGACGCTGCTGTTGATCCGGCGGCTGTTGTGGCGGTTGCTGCGTCGGCTGCTGGGTTGGGGCTCCGGCATCTGGAGCCTGTCCGGGCTGCGCGCCGGGAATAAATTGCGGGCGTCCCGGCAGCGGCGGCTGGTTCGGAATAGGCTGACCGGCTTGGCCGGGCTGCGCGGCTCCAGGGATCCCAGGCGTTGCGGTCGAGGGTGGAGTTGAAGGCTCGCCTCGTCCTGCATAGATTGCCGGACCCTCGTGCGGCGGCAGGCGCAAGGCACGCGGCGTAACAAGGATCAGCATTTCCGTTTCTTGAACGTTTCCCGTCTCTTCCCCTGTCAACAGGCCGATACCCGGCGCTGTTGAAGTCCACGGCAAACCGCTGGTGCTTCCAGTTCTGTTCGTCTGAAGTAATCCGGAAAGAATCGACGTTTCGTTTTCGCGCAGGCGAATGGTCTGCTCGATGCTGCGGTTGCTGAGAATGGGAATCCCGTTGTTGTTCGAGCCGGTAAGGCTCTTAATGTCGAATTGAAGCTGCAGAGTGACTTCATTGTCGGGATGAAGGCGCGGCGTGGCCTTCACCTTTAATCCCAGATCCTCGTACTCCGCCGACGGATAGCCCGTTTGCGACGCCGAGGAATTTTCCGAACTCCCTGAGGACGGCAAGGTGTTGAGCATGACGGTCACGGTGTTTGACGCGTTATTCGCGCTTACCAGATCGATCGTTCCGTCCCCATTCAGATCCGCGCCGGCAAGAGCAATGGGAGAATTTCCGGTGGGCAAAGAAATGGGGCCGGTAAATGTTCCGTCCCCGTTTCCGATCAGAATATCCACATTGTTGGCCGTCTCGTCCGCGATGGCCAGGTCTGGATTAGCGCCCGTGAAATTTGCGGCGATGATTCCTGCCGGGCCGGAGCCTACGGTAACTGTGGTTTGCGGCTGAAACGTTCCGTCGCCAGTGCCCAACAGGATCGAAACGGTGCCGTCGGTTTGGTTTGTCACGGCCAAATCGGGTTTTCCGTCCGCGTTAAAATCCGCGGTGGCCACGCCCGCCGGCCCCTTGCCGGTATCCAGAATCCCTTGAGCGCCAAACGTTCCGTCGCCGTTGCCAAGCAGAATGGAAACGGTATTGTCCCCGCTGTTCGTTACCGCTAAACCGACATTAGCGTTATTTGTGACATTAAATTCGCCTGCTGCAATCGCCGTGGGCAGCGTGCCTACCTTGGGAAGTGCGGTCTGACCAGGTGGCGTTCCAAACGTTCCTGTCTGCACGTTGTTTACCTTGTTGCCGAGAATAATTGTCACCGTTCCGTCAGCCTGATTGACCACGGCAAGATCGGGTTGACCATCGCCATCGAAATCCTGCGCGAGCAGGGCCACCGGTTTATTTCCCGTTGGATACGATACGGGCGTTTGAAATGTCCCGTCGCCGTTGCCCAGCAGGATCAGTACCTGATTGTTGGCCTCATCAGTTACGGCCAAGTCCGGGTAGCCGTCATCGTTGAAATCACCCGTGACGATCGCCGAGGGGCTTGCATTCGTTGTGACCGTGCCTGCCACAACCGCCGGAAGCGCTATGCAGGATGGAAGCGTACAGGTAGCCGCTGGCGCAACAAATGTGCCGTCGCCGTTTCCGGTCAGGATCGAGATGGTGCCGTCAATTTGATTTGCAACAGCCAGGTCGGGATGGCCGCCGTTCTTAGAGTTGAAAGTCGCGATGGCCACCGAGATGGGACCCTTGCCCGTATCGTAATCGGTTCGCGGAAGCGTCAGGCCGCCGAGGAGGGCCTGCGTGAGCGCCGCGGAAGTGGAAGTCAAACTCGCGGAAAGCAATCCCAGATCGATTGGGTAGCGGTCGCCCACAAAAAACGTGGCCGGTTTTCCGTCCTGCGCACGCAGCAAAATTCGCTGGGCGCTGTGCACGGTGTTGAGCGCCGTGCCGAAGTTCGCGGAGGCGCCGGGCATGGTGGCAAGAAAAATAGTTTTGCCGCCGCCGAATGCAACCAGCGCGGGAAGCGCGGAGCCCGTTGCCGAACTTACCGCGCTACTCCCGAAAATAGTTTGCAGGGTTTGAATTAGAGTCCCGTTATTTTGTGACGCCTGAAGCTGCCGAATTTCCGGCAAGGTCAACGCAAACGCGCTGGTTCCGCTGGGAGGCGTAATTCCCAATTGATTCGAGCTGGTGCGATCGAGTTCCAGGATTTCGATTTCCAGCATCAATTCGCCGCGGGGCTGCTCGATCTGTTCGAGCAGAGTTTGCGCCAGCGCCACGTTCTGCTCGCTGCTGCGCACGGTGAGCGTGCGATTCGCCGTATTCAATTGCGTCCGTGTGATGCCGGTCATCTCGCGAATCATGCGCACTGTTTCGTTCATTTCGTCCGAGGTGACGGAAGCCGGGAGCAACAGTTCTTTTTCTACTTCGATGGTGTAGTCCCGCTCCTTTTGCGGCGTGTCTTCAGTGACAAACAGGGTATGCGCGTCCACCACGCGCGTGAATGTCTTGGTCTGCCGCGAAAGGACCATCACCGCCGTGTCAAAATCCAGTCTGGGAACCTGGAAGCGCACCGCGCGATCGGTCAGATCGCCATCGAACACCATCTTCACGCCAAATTGCCTGCCGATTTCCTCGTAGGCGCCGCGGGTGGTGCCGCGATAGTCGAATGCTTGAGTCCCGGGCTTGAGTTCCAGGCGGGGCAAGCCGCCGAGGCGCGGCCCCCTGGCCGCTTCAACCTCTTCCGGAGTTGGCGACAATTCCGCCAGGCGCTCCCGCGCAACAACGTAGTTTGGGTCAACCGCCAGAGCTTCGGTCAGCAGCGCGCGCGCACCGGGAGTGTTTCCGGCAATTTCCTGCCGCTCTGCATTTTCGACCAGCGATTGGACGACTTGAAACCGCGCGTGTTCCTTCAGGATGGCGTACTCGCGGTTGGATGGATCGTAGGTGGCAGCTTCCGAATAGGCGGTAAACTCCGCTTTCCAGTCGCCGGCTTGCTCGGCCCGCCGGCCGGCCTGGAAAGCAGTCTTGGCGCGGGCTTTGTCGGGTTCAGCAGCAGGCGCGGAAGGTTTTGTGGCCTGCGAGGTCGCGGCAGAAGCGGGAGATGCAGCGCCCGAAGATTGAGGCCACGCCGGAGCCACGATCAGGGACCCCGCTAATGCAACTGCCGCGAAGCGCCTGGCGACCGTGACCAATCGGTCATTCAGGCAACGAATTCCGGGGTGGCATCCTGACCGAATCATGGCTAGAATCATGTAGATGCATATTCTACCGCCAGGGGGAGTATCGGGGCGGTAGAAAGTTGCAGACTTGACCCAGACGGATGGAGATGGATTGCGGTGTATTTCCAGTTGCGAATGAGTTGCAACTGGAAAAGGTCCCTCCTCCGGGCCCGTTTTCCTGGCACGGGCCGCATCCGACGCTGGCAAGAAAAATTTAAGGATCGCCCTTGTTCTCTGCCTTTCTGATCGCTCTTCGTGAAGGTGTGGAAGCCGCCCTTGTCGTGGGCATCGTACTCGTCTATCTGAATCGCACCGGGCGCTCCAATCTGGTGCGCTGGGTTTGGGGAGGCGTGCTCGCCGCGGTCGCTTCAAGCCTGGCCGTGGCCATTGCGCTGGAGCGCTGGCAGGTCAGCGAAGACGGATTTGAAGGGGTGCTGCTGCTGGTGGCGGCCGTTTTTGTTGTCACGATGATTGTGTGGATGAACCGCGTGGCGCGGCATCTGAAAGCGGAAATCGAAAGGCACGTCGAAAGGCACGCAGCGAAGTCCGAGTTCTCCGCGGGGATTGGCCTGGCTATATTCGTCTTCCTGATGGTGGTTCGCGAGGGCGCCGAGCTTGCCTTGATCTTGCGCGCGGTGGAGCTTTCCACGGAAGGCATGGCCGTCTGGATCGGCACCCTATTGGGACTGGGCGTGGCGATCGCCGTTGGATTCTTCTTTTTCGAGGGGACGCTCAAAATTTCCCTGGGAAAATTCTTTTCCGCGACCAGCACGATTCTGATTATCGTCGCCGTGCAGCTGGCCTTGACGGGCATCCACGAACTGAGCGAAGCCATGTGGCTGCCATCCAGCAGGGTCGAGATGGCCTACGTCGGCCCAATCGTTCGCAACGAATTTTTCTTTTTCACGGTGATCCTTGGCGCGGCGGCGCTGCTGGTGCTGCGTGAGTGGATGGCCGCGCGCGGGCGTGCAGTGGAAAATGTGCCCGATGCGGCGGAACGGCGGCGCGTGGAATGGGAACGCCGCAAGCAGCGCCGCTGGGCGCTGGCTTCGGCGTTGACCTGCACGGCCGTGATTTTGATTCTGGCCGCCGAATTTGCGTATACGCGCGTGACCGCCACAACCGTTGCTAAGTCGATCGAGTCAGAAAACGGAACTGTTCGAATTCCTGTCTCCGAGATCAGCGATGCCAACCTTCACATTTACAGTGTGGACGCCAGCGGCACGAGCGTGCGCTTCATGGTGATTCGAAAGCCCAATGGAAGCTGGGGCACCGCTTTGGACGCCTGCCTGATTTGCGGCACCGCCGGATACCGCCAGGAAGGTTCGAACGTCATTTGCCGCAACTGTGCTTCCGCCATTTATATTCCTACGATTGGGGAGGCGGGCGGATGTAATCCCGTCGGCGTTCCCTCGCGTACGGAGAGCGGCGCGCTGGTGATCGATGTTTCGACGCTGGCCGAAGCCAGGAGCCGGGTTTCCAAATAGTATAGAAATAGAAGCAATTGGCGCATGAGCGGCGGAAAAACCCCGGGTCTGAAGACCCGGGCTACAACATCGACGCAGGGGATTGCAAGTTGCTGTAGCCCGCCTCTTCAGAGGCGGGGTGTTCGCGGCGTGGCGAGATCGATTCACACAAGGCACAGATTTACATTAGGCTCTTTCTACTATGTTTCTTCGAATCGTCAGTGATTCATTCACGCGAAAGCCGCGCCGCAAAGTTCTGACGGCGGCGGCGCTCGCGCTTGGCATGGCGGTGGCCACCGCCACGCTGGAGGTGGCGCTCGACGTGGGAGACCGCCTGGCGCGGGAATTTCGTTCCCTGGGCGCGAATCTGCTGGTCACGCCCGCTTCCGACACGCTGCCGCTGGAAATTGGAGGAGTGGATTACCGGCCGGTCGATGCCGGCGCGTATTTGCCGGAAGGCGACCTGGGCAAGTTGAAAACCATTTTCTGGCGCAACAATGTGGTGGGGTTTGCCCCTTTCCTTGACGTGCCCGTGTCCGTCGCGCAAGCCGCATCGCAGGGACCTCCGCCCGCGGATTCGCACGCGGAATTGATCGGCACATGGTACAGCCATTCCGTTCCCGTGCCAGATGGCAGCGCGTTCACCACGGGAATTTCGGCCACAGATCCCTGGTGGCGCGTTGACGGCCGATGGTTTTCGGATGCTTCGAGCGAAGGCGTGGTGGGCGCTGCGCTCGCGCAGCGTTTGAATTTGCGCGCCGGAAGCGAATTGAAAATCGATGCCGGCGGCCGCTCGCGCACGCTGACTGTTACGGGCATCGTCTCCACCGGGGGCCGCGAGGACAACTCGATCCTGGCACCCTTGCAAATCGCGCAGGACCTGGCAGGCCGCTCCGGCCAGTATCGCAGCCTGCTGGTGAGCGCGCTGACCAAGCCCGCGGACGCATTTTCCGAGCGCGATCCCGCGACCATGACTCCGGTCGAATACGATCGCTGGTATTGCAGCCCGTATATTTCATCCATCTCGCACCAGATTCAGCAGCAATTGCCGGGTGTGGAGGTGCGCGCCATCCGCCAGGTTGCCGAGGGCGAGGGGCGAATTCTGACGCGCGTCAGCGGCCTGATGTGGCTGGTGACGATTGCCGCGCTGTTCGCGGCGGCGCTGGCAGTGGGCGCGACATCCGCGACCACGGTTCTGGAGCGGCGGCTTGAAATCGGTTTGATGAAGGCGCTGGGCGCCAGCCGCCGCGCGGTCAGCTCATTTTTCATTGCCGAGCAATTGTTTCTGGCGCTGGTCGGCGGCGTTCTGGGATACGTCTTGGGAATTTTTCTGGCGCGCGAGCTGGGCATCGGAATTTTTGGCGTTGCGCCCGAGCTTCGTTGGATCTTGCTGCCGATTGTTTTGGTCCTCGCCGCGGTGGTGGCTCTGCTGGGGAGTCTCCTGCCGCTTGGGCGCGCCTCGCGCGTCGATCCCGCTCCCGTATTGCGGGGAGAGTGAGGACGTGGCCAACCGCTCGATGTTCCTGCGAATTCTATGGAAATTGCTGGGGGCCAGCCGTGGCCGTCTGGCCGTGGCTTTAATTGCGCTTACCAGCGGCGCTGCGGTCTGTTCCGCGCTGCTCAATGTCAATTTGGATGCGGAGCGCAAGCTGACGCAGGAATTCCGCACACTTGGCGCAAACGTGGTCATCGCTCCGCCTGCCGGCGGCAATGAAGCCGCGCTGGCCGATGCCGCCGCTTTAGAGCGCATCGCCGCGCTGCACTTGTCTCGCGTAGTGGCAACGGCACCCTACCTTTACGTGGCGGCGAATTCCGGGTCGCAGCCGGTAATTTTGGCGGGAACCTGGTTTGACCAGGTGGCCAGGATGAATTCCTGGTGGAAGTTGCAAGGCAACTGGGTTACTTCGCGCGATGACCACCAGCATTGTCTGGTGGGAGTTACCGCGGCGCGCCAGCTTGGGCTTGCGCCGGGTAGTTCGGTTCAGCTGCGCTCGGGCGACCACAGCATTTCATTAACGGTCGTGGGGATTGTTACAACCGGCGGCTCCGAGGATAATCAAATCCTCACGGACCTGGATTCCGCGCAGTCTCTGGCGGGCCTCTCCGGCCGCGTGAGCCTTGTACAATTAAGCGTTTCGGGAACGCCGTCGGAGATTGAGGAAGTTACGCGCACGCTGGCGAACAATTTGCCCGGGCTCGATGTGCGGCCCGTTCGGCAAATCGCCGCCGCCGAGGGAACGATTTTGGGACGGATTCAAGGAATGATTTTTTGGACCATTTTGCTGATTCTGGTTCTCTCGATGCTTGGCGTGCTGGCCTCCATGGCGGCTCTGGCCATGGAGCGCCGCCGAGACGTGGGCCTGATGAAGGCGCTGGGCGGCACGGTGCCGCGCATCATGCGATTGTTTTTGGCCGAAGCGGGTACGCTCGGCGCGTTGGGCGGCATTTTGGGTTTCTTGATCGGTGTGGTTCTGGCGCGATGGATTGGCGAGCGCATCTTCGGCGTGGTCATTTCAGCGCGCTTTGAAGTTTTGCCCATCACCGTTGCCTTGACGGTTGGCGTGGCGCTGGCCGGAGCTTTTCCGCTGCGCCTTCTCGGGCGCGTTCGCCCGGCGGAGATTTTGCGAGGAGAATAATGGCACCCGTGGTACAGGTCGAGCAGCTCGAAAAGCGCTTCGGCGATGTGTGCGCGCTGGATCGCGTGAGCTTTGAGGTGGAAGCGGGCGAGTGGATCGCCATCATGGGTCCTTCAGGCTCCGGCAAAACCACGCTGATCAATATTCTCGGCGGGCTGGATCACCCCAGCGCCGGCCGCGTGGTGGTCGATGGCCTGGAAATCGGCAATCTTGGGGAACGCGAATTGACGCGCTACCGCGCCGACAAGATCGGCTTTGTGTTCCAGCAATTTCATCTGGTTCCCTATCTCACTGCTCTGGAAAACGTGATGCTGGCGCAATATTTTCACAGCATCACCGACGAAAAAGAGGCCGCGGAGGCCCTGCGCCGCGTGGGCCTCGGAGACCGCCTGGACCATGTTCCTGCGGCGCTCTCCGGCGGGGAGCAGCAGCGCGTGGCCATCGCGCGCGCGCTGATCAATCAGCCCAAAGTGATTCTCGCCGACGAGCCTACCGGCAACCTCGACGAGGCCAACGAGGGAGTCGTCCTGAAACTGTTGCGCGAGCTGCACGAAGCGGGGCATACCATCCTGGTGGTGACCCATTCGCAGGCCATCGGAAACCTTGCAGACCGCCGCGTGGAGCTGGAACACGGCCGCTTGGCGCGGATAGTTACCCCCTCATTGGCAAAGGATTAAGGAAACCGAGCCATGCCCATACCCATCGATGCGCGAAGAAAACCGACCAAAGTGAAGGTGCATGTTTCCTCCGGGGCGGGAGTCGACATCACCTGGGCCGACGACCACTCCAGCCACTACGATTTCGCCTACCTGCGCGAGGAATGCCCCTGCGCGATGTGCAACGACGAGCGCCAGAAAAAGGCGGCTGGGCAGGAAAAAGAAGCACAATTGAAGAAGGATAATCCCTCATTGGCCGCGGTCCCGGCGCTGAGTTCGCCGCTGCTGCCCATGTACAAGCCAAGATTAACCGCGCAGGCCGCGCAGGCCGTCGGCAACTACGCGCTGCGCATCGACTTTAACGATGGGCATGCCACGGGCATCTTCAGCTTCGATTTCCTGAGAACCATTTGCCCCTGCCAGGAATGCGCCCGTGAATTCCGCGCAAATCCGGAGCAATAAGCCTCACTTTCCTGACCTCTTGAATTGAAACACGGCGGTTACTTCTCGGCGACAGGTCCGTTCGGCGGTGCGGACCTCCCCGGTCCTTCCGGCGTATCATCTAAATTCAGCCCTTCGGAGGAACCCGTGTCGTCCCATCAGCTGGCATACGCGCAAAAGCGCCGCAGTACCCGCATCGACCAAGCCGTACCACTCCTCGTGCAAGGCGTCGGAGCAATGCGAGAACCCTATCAGGAACAGGTTTCGACCCTATCGATCAGCTGCCATGGCTGTACGTATCTGTCGAAGCATGAGGTTATTCAGGGCGAGACCGTGTACCTGGACGTGAAGGCGCCAACCGCGGGTTCGACAGGGTGCTGAAGCCGGGCGCGTGTGAAATGGGTGCAAAAAGCTCGGGGCCAAGGAGCAGATCTACCAGATTGCCGTGGAACTGGAGATCGCCGGAAACATCTGGGGCGTCTCGCCCGAGCCGGAGGACTGGTTTGCCCCTCGGATGACGGAAACCATTGAACCTGCCGCTCCCGGGCGGGATCTGAAGGTAGTGGCTCGCACGGAACAACAAGCGGTGACCGCTCCTGTGAAAACCACGGACCGTGTTGCCCACGCGGAAGGAAATATCCCAGCTGCCACTCCCGTCCAGCCGCTTGCGCAATTGATGGTCGGCTTTGGGGAGCAGATTCAGTTCATGGCATCGGAAGCTGCTGCTGCCGCCCTCGTCAAGGAGAAAGACAGGTTATTGGAGGAAGTTCGCGCGCAGGTTCGAGGCGAAATCGTCAAGGCCACCCAGGCGGCGATTGCCGTTTCCAAGGAGGTCATTGTCAGCCAGGCTTTGAAAGAGTTTAGCCAGGCGCAGGAGGCCGGCGCCCGGAGCAGTTATGCCCTGTGGATGCAGAACGATTGAGCAAGACATGGAAAACGCCCAACAGCGCTTGTCAGCCCAGCAAAGGGAAGTGAGCCAGGCTATGGAGACTCTGGCGGCCACCGCGATGGAGCGCATGCAACACCACATGGAAGACACGCGCAGCGAAGCGGTGGACCGCTTCGTGGCGCGCCTCCGCGATCAGGTTGGGCCCATCCTCTCGGAAGCCAAAGATTCCCTGCAGAAACTGGAAGCCTCCGGAGCCGCCTTCAAGAAAGAATCGGCGGAAATCTATACGGGCCTCGAGAACCAGCTGGCATTCAGCGCCAGCACCACCCTGGCGAAAACAGAAGAAGAATTGGAAAAGAATACCGCCTCGGTTGCCGCCAAAGCCAATGAAACACTGCTGAGGCTCTACCGGGACTTCGAGAAAACGGCACAAAAAAATGTGGAGTCGCTGCTTGCATCGGTCGGGAGCCAAATGAACAAGGTGGTGCAGGAAAAAGCGGCGGAGGTTACACGCGAGTTTTCCAACGGCCTCGAAGGCTACACCCAGGACTATCTTGAATCGATTGGGAAATCGATTGCCGAAATTCCGCGAAATATTCCGGTTCGTCCCCGCAAATAGGTCCGCGTTTTTAAATCTGCCCACACGGAGCAGTGGCGCGGGCTTGAAAGCCCGTGCCGTCCGGACTGGTCTCGAAATACAACCCCAAATTGCGATTAAGCAGTTTGAAGTTCAGAGGTGCAGTGCATGCACTTGGTGGCCTTCAGCGGCACGGCGCTCAGGCAATAGGGGCAGTCGCGCGTGGTGGGAGCGGCTGCAGGGGCCGGTTTTTGCATCTTGGCAACCATGCGCACGATCATGAAAATCGCGAACGCGACGATTAGAAAGTTGATGACCGTATTAAGGAACAGACCGTAATTAATCGTGGCTGCGCCTGCCGCTTTTGCCGCGGCAACGGTGGCGACATCCTTACCGCTCAAATTAATGAAGAGATTCGAGAAGTCAACGTGGCCTAATAGCAGCCCGATCGGGGGCATAATCACATCTTCGACGAGCGATCCGATAATTTTCCCGAAGGCCGCGCCAATGATAATACCGACCGCCATATCCAGTACATTTCCGCGCATTACAAATGCCTTGAAATCCTTGATCATTTGAGTCTCCTTTAGCTTAGGTGGAATCGATTGGAACTAATCTGTCCGCAGAGAAAGCAGGGCCGCCAGAAAACCGCGCAATACCAGAACTATCCCAGCAGCTGCCAAAACGAGGCCCACCCACCGAAACGCCAGAAACACAAGCGCCAGCATCGCCAATCCCACCAAAACAAGGGAAGTTCCGGCGATGCGCACGACAGCACGGTCAGAAGTCCGCGCCGCGCGCGAGGTTTTCAACCACCCGCGCGCTCCCCAGTAGATCAGAACCGCTCCGAGCCCCAGCCATGCGGGGCTGCGCGGGTCAAAGTTTGGCGGATTGAGGAACCGGTTGGTCAACCCCAGCCAGACCAAAAAGCCGCCAAGCAGGATGAAGATGAACTCGGTCATCATCCTGAACATATTTGCCGGGTTAAGCATGCCGCTCCGAAACCGGTTAGACCCGTTCGATGCGCACGGATTTCAATTCGACGGCTTGCTTCGGCTTGTCGTTCGCTCCGCGCGGCACTTGCGAAATCTTCGTGGCCACATCCATTCCTTCCACGACTTCGCCAAAGATGGTGTGCTTGTTGTCCAGCCAGGGCGTCGGCGCCACGGTAATGAAAAACTGGCTTCCATTGGTGCCCGGTCCGGCATTGGCCATGGAGAGCTTTCCCGGTTTGTCGTGCTTCAGAGATGGACTGAATTCGTCGCCGAAGCGGTAGCCGGGATCGCCGGTTCCCGTCCCGAGCGGGCATCCTCCCTGAATCATGAATTGCGGAATCACGCGATGGAAAACCAGGCCGTCGTAAAACGGACGCTTCACTTTCTGCCCAGTCTTGGGGTCCTTGAATTCCTTGGTGCCTTCCGCAAGGCCCACGAAATTGCCGACCGTCTGCGGGGCTTCCTTTTCGAACAGGCGAACCACGATCGTTCCCTGCGAAGTATCGAACACGGCATACATGCCTGGTGCGCGGCTCAAGACTGCCTCCTGTGGATAAGCAAAATGAGTTGGCATTATTACCTATTCCGGGCCTGGAGGCCAGCGTTGCTCTCGAAAATCGGCCGGCGCCGATTTTGTCGAAGCGCGCTCGGGGCCGGGGTGCTAAACTTTTGCCCTTCGCGGCTTGCATCGCGGCGCGGGACTGCGGAATCTAATTGCGGGCAGGGGGAATATCACTTGGATAACGTCATTATCATTGGGAGTGGCTGCGCCGGAATGACGGCCGCCATTTATGCCGGGCGCGCCAACCTGAAGCCGTGGTCATTGACGGATTTGAACCCGGTGGACAGCTTGCGCTCACCACGATGGTGGAGAATTTCCCTGGGTTTCCCGACGGGATCATCGGCCCGGACCTGATTGAAAACATGCGCAAGCAGGCGCAGCGTTTCGGCGCGGAATTCAAGACCGGCGCGATCACGGAAGTGGATTTCAGCAAGCGGCCGTTCAAGGTCACCGCGGGCAACGAAGTGTATGAAACTCGCGCGCTGATCATCGCTTCGGGCGCGACCGCGCGCATGATCGGGCTGGAGTCCGAGCGCAAGCTGATTGGCTATGGCGTTTCCACCTGCGCCACCTGCGACGGCTATTTTTTCCGCGGCAAGGAGATCGCCGTGGTCGGCGGCGGCGATTCGGCCATGGAAGAGGCCAATTTCCTCTCGCGATTCGCCAGCAAGGTTCATCTGATTCATCGGCGCTACGAATTTCGCGCCTCAAAAATTATGGTGGATCGCGCGCGCGCCAACGAAAAAATTCAGTTTGTCACGCCAGTAGTAGTGGAAGATATTCTGGATGTCTCAAAGGGCGGCGTGGAAAGCATGAAGCTGCGCAACACCCAGACAAATGAAGTGTCGATCCTGCCCGTGTCCGGCGTGTTTGTGGCCATCGGCCACGAGCCCACCACCAAACTCTTTCGCGACAAGCTGGACATGGATGAAAACGGCTACCTCATCACGCACCACGGCAGCCAGACCAAGGTTCCCGGCGTGTTTGCCGCCGGCGACGTGCAGGATCACCACTACAAGCAGGCCATAACCGCGGCCGGATCGGGCTGCATGGCCGCAATCGACGCCGAAAAGTTTCTCGAGGCTCATCCGGACCGCTGAAATCGTTCCACAATTCACAGCGTTGCCGGCATAACACCGATGTTACGCACGCTGCTGCTCGAACTCGCCAAAAGCTCCCGGCTTCGCCGCTGGATTACTTCCAATGCAGCAACGCGCCGCATGGCGCACCGTTTTGTCCCCGGCGAGGAGCTGTCCCCTGCCATAGAAGCGGTCCGCGCTTGCAATCAAGCCGGAATGAGCGCGAGCCTGGATCACCTTGGTGAGAACGTAGTCACGCGCCAGGACGCGGAGAGCGCGCGCACGTCCTACACGGAAGCGCTGGATAGGATCGCGGCCGAGGGCGTTGACAGCAATGTCTCGCTCAAGCTGACGCATCTGGGCCTGGACCTTGGCGGAGAATTTTGCGCCGAACAGTTGCGTCTGGTCACGCGGCGCGCCGAGGAGCTGGGAAACTTCGTGCGCGTGGATATGGAAAGTTCCGCGTATACGGACCGCACCCTGCGCCTGCTCAAGCAGGCCCGCGCGGAATCGTCCGCCGTGGGGACCGTCATTCAGGCCTATCTCTACCGCAGCGAGGAAGATATCCGCGAGTTGCTGGGCATGGGCTGCCGCATTCGCCTGGTCAAAGGGGCGTACAAAGAGCCGTCGCGAATCGCGTTTCCAAGGAAGAAAGATGTGGACGCCAATTTCATCAAGCTGATGAAAATTCTGCTCCCCAGCGGAATCTACCACGCCCTGGCCACGCACGACCCCAGGATGATCGAAGCCGCCATACGATTCGCCGCCGAGCAAAATATCTCCAAGGACAAGTTTGAATTTCAAATGCTCTACGGTATTCGCACGGATTTGCAGAGCAGTCTGGTGCGGCAGGGCTACCGGGTGCGCGTGTACATTCCCTTTGGCCGGGATTGGTTTCCGTATTTCATGCGGCGACTGGCGGAACGCCCCGCGAATTTAGTTTTCTTTGTGAAGAATTTTCTTCGTGGGGCTGCGCCTCCGGCTTAATAGGCTGTGGAAAAGATTGACTGGGGCAGGTTCTAGTAGCACAGGCACTCCTGCCTGTGCGGTTTTTGCTGGACTTAACAAAAGCGCACAGGCAGGAGTGCCTGTGCTACACAACGCCTGATTTGGAAGCCGCAGGGGCACGGCATGCCGTGCCCCTGCTTCTCAATGAGCCAAAATAAACTCATGCGCGCCATGATCCTCGATCAGCCTGGTAAACCTTTGGCGCTCCGCGATTTCCCTGTGCCGGAGCCATACGGCCGCCAGGTCCTGCTCCAGGTGCTCGCCTGTGCCGTGTGCCGCACCGATTTGCATGTGGTGGACGGCGAATTGCCGAATCCGAAGCTCCCGCTCATACCTGGGCACGAGATTGTGGGCCGCGTGGCGCGCCTCGGAGATCAGGCCAGCCTGCTTTCCGTTGGGCAGCGTGTCGGCATGCCATGGCTTGGCTGGACTTGCGGCGAATGCTCCTATTGCCGCGCGGGCAACGAAAATTTGTGCGCGGATGCGCGCTTCACTGGCTACACGCTGGACGGAGGCTACGCTGAATTCACCGTTGCCGACGAGCGCTATTGCGTTCCCATCCCGGAATCGTATTCGGACGCCGGGGCAGCGCCGCTACTATGCGCGGGCTTGATCGGCTACCGTTCTCTCGTGCGCGCGGGCGACGCAAAGTGCCTGGGCATCTACGGATTCGGCGCCGCGGCGCACATTGTCGCGCAGGTGGCGCTCTATCAAGGCCGCAGCGTTTATGCCTTCACGCGCGCCGGCGATGAGCAAGCGCAAAAATTCGCAATGGGGCTGGGCGCGGCCTGGGCGGGTTCGTCGGACCAGCTTCCGCCGGAAGAATTGGATGCCGCGATTATTTTTGCGCCCGTCGGCGCGCTGGTTCCCGCTGCGCTGGCCGCCGTTCGCAAGGGAGGAACGGTGGTTTGCGGCGGCATTCATATGAGCGATATCCCCTCGTTTTCCTACGACTTGCTCTGGGGAGAGAGGTCCGTCTGTTCAGTCGCCAATCTGACGCGCAAAGACGCCGCTGAATTCATGGAACTAGCGCCCAAAGTGCCGGTGCGCACCACGACGCAGACTTTCGCGCTGGAACAGGCCAACCAGGCTTTGAATCGATTGCGCGCCGGAAAGCTGCAAGGTGCGGCGGTTCTGAAGTGTGGTTAAGATCCCAGATGCAATGGCGATGCTGCGCGGCGGGCCGTCCCAATCGGGACGTGCTATACTTTTTGCGGGGAGAAACTGGCTTGTGCAGTTGCCAGTTTGGTGGTATAAACCCATGCTTTCCATGGAAAAGTAAGTCTGGTTTTTGTTTTTTTTAAGCAATCGATATCCCTTGAAGGAGAGTCCCGATGGCGTACGTAATCGCTGAGCCCTGTGTCGGAACGAAAGACACCGCATGTGTCAACGTTTGTCCAGTCGATTGCATTCACCCGCGGAAAGATGAACCAAAATTCGAATCCGAAACGCAGCTATACATTAGTCCCGTGGAGTGCATTGACTGTGGCGCCTGCGTCCCGGTATGTCCGGTGACGGCGATCTTTGCTTTGGAGGATCTGCCGGAAAAGTGGGCTCACTTTACGGCCATAAACGCGGATTGGTACACCAACCAAGGCTGATTCGGTTCGCCCGAAAACGGCCTTGTTTCACTGGTATTTCGTGCGGCGTTCCTCTTCCTCGAAGAGGGACGCCGCATTTTTTTGGGCGAAGTTGCATCATTCCCTGCTGGGGCTGTTGGAGGCGGATCGTATTGCGAATTTTCTAGATTTTCACAGGCTCCTGTAGGCAAGAACCTGCATCCTACCGATATAGCTGGAAGCCCGGCGCCGAGGTCTCGTACCGCGAGAAGATTGCACCGGAGTCAGGGTTGAAGGAGCCTCACTATGCCGACCGTGCGAACGCCAAAAGTTTTGGACGTAGCCGAAGTTCCAATCAACCAGCAATCCCCACGCAGCAAACTCAAAAACAATATATTGCCGGCCGTGGCCACCATCGCCGGTACGGCGACGGCCGTCCCGCCGCATGTGCTCTCGCGTGAAGTTGTGAAGAACCGGATCGGCGAGGTCTTTTCGCTGGATGGCGCGAAGCTGGATGCCATTCGCGAAGTGATCGAGAATTCGGCCATCGATCAGCGCTACAGCGTTTTCCCGCCGGATTACACCATTGAGCCGCGCCCGCTCGCCCGGATCAACGCGGAGTATCAGGAGAAGGCCGTGGAACTCGGCCTGCAGGTGGCGGAGCACGCGCTGGCGCAAGCCGGAATGATGCCCACCGACGTGGACCTGCTCATTACGGTGTCCTGCACGGGCGTCATGATTCCTTCGCTCGATGCCCACATTGCCACCCTCATGGGATTTCGCCCGGATGTGCGGCGCCTTCCCATCACGGAGCTAGGCTGCGCGGCGGGCGCCGCGGGCCTCGCGCGCGCCTGGGAATATCTGACCGCCTTTCCGGATCGCACGGCTCTCCTGGTCGCGGTCGAACTTCCCACACTCACCTTTCAACGAAAGGACTTCTCCCAGGCCAACTTGATTTCGGCCGTGCTGTTTGGCGACGGCGCGGCGGGCGTGGTGGTCACAGGCCGCGAAGCGCCCGGCCCGCGCATTTTGGCTTCCGAGTGCTTCCTGTTTCCCGATTCGCTCGCGGCCATGGGATTCGATTTGCGCGATTCCGGCTTCCACATTGTGCTTTCCAAGGACGTGCCTGAAATTATTCGGGAAAGGGTCAAGGGTTTGGCCGAAGGTTTTCTGGCGCGCCAGGGATTGCGCCAGGAGGATATCTCCGCGTTTCTGCTGCATCCGGGCGGGCAAAAGCTTTTGTCCTACATGCAGGAGGAATTGGGCCTGAAACGTTCGGACACCGAAGTTTCCTGGGACATCTTGCGCCGCTACGGCAATCTTTCCAGCGCCAGTGTTCTATTTATCTTGAACGAATGGCTGGTTCAAAAGGAAATGCCCTCGGGCAGCTACGGGCTGCATGATGGCTTTTGGGCCGGGATTCACGGCGGAGATGCTCCTGTTGCAATGGCCATGACTTTTGCCTATATATCGCTGCTGGTGCTGGTTGGGATTGGGCGGCTTGCGGAGCTGGGGATTTCACGCCGCAACCAGCGCCAGCTCGAAAAGCAGGGCGTTCGAAAAATTCCTGAAGCACATTTTCGTTGGATGGTTCTTTTGCATGGCGGCGTTATCGTTTGCGCCGGCGCTGAAGTTTTGATTCTGCACCGCCCCCTGATTCCCGCTCTCGCAATTCCCATGGCTGCGCTGTTTGTTCTGGCCAATCTGCTGCGCTGGTGGGTGATCGCAACATTGGCGGGACACTGGAACGTGGAAGTCATGGAATCGTCGCGCGTGGGAGTAGTGAGCACAGGGCCGTATCGCTGGGTGAGGCATCCAAACTACGTGGCCGTGGTGCTTGAAATATTTGCGCTGCCCATGATTCACACGGCCTGGATTACGGCCATTGCCGGGACACTGGGGGACATGGAGATTCTGCGCCGCAGGATACGAGTCGAGGACGGTTTTCTGTTGTCGAACCCCGCCTATCGAATGGCTATGGGCGGCAAACCCAAATTTGTGCCCCGAGTATTTTAGTTGGACTGCAGGAAGTCGCCTTTAGTAGCGCGGGCTTCAGCCTGCGGTTTTTCTTATATTGCATCGGCCAAAAACCCGCAGGCTGAAGCCCGCGCTACTTCAACCGCCTTTGCGTGATTCGCGGAAGGTTTTTGCTTTCGGGAATTTCTCCGGCGTCAAGCGCGGCCAGCCATCCCCGAACCGACTTGCGCAGCGCTTCAATTTCAAGCCCGCCATGAATTTCCGGGAAGCGATCGAGTTTCAAGAGTCCCGCCAGAAGCAAGTTTCGCGTCCCCTGCAGGTTCGAGCGGGAATAGTGATGAAAGGCCGCGGCAACCTGGATCAATCCCTGGAGGAACATCTTTTCCGGGTTGGGCGTTTCAAGCCATACCTCCTCCCAATGCTCGTGGGCATCGTAGAAGTGGCCGAAATTGAAGGCCGCCAGTCCCTTTTGAAACAGCCGGTCTTTTTCGTGTCGGTCCATGCGTGTTTTGCGTTCTTGCATCGATTGCAGTAATGAGCAGGGCATCTTAGCAGACGCCGGAAAATGCCGCCCTGCCAGTCGCGCAATTGTCGCAGTTCCTTATGGTGACAATCGCGCATTTGAATTTCCATCTTCATTACTGCCCGCGTTACTATATATAGCCTGCGCAGTCGAGAGGTTCTCGCTTGTCGAAATTCAACTTGGTTCTGCTCATTCACGCGCACCAACCCGTCGGCAACTTTGACGATGTAATGGAGCGCACCTACGAACGTTCCTACCTGCCGTTTGTGGAGTGTCTGGCGCGACACCCGCGCGTCCGCATGGGGCTGCACTACACCGGCTCGCTGCTGGAATGGATGGCGGAAAAACATCCCGAGTATATTCAGCGCGTCGGAGCTCTCGTGGCTCGCGGCCAGGTGGAAATTGCCGGCGGAGGATTTTACGAGCCGATCCTGATTGCCATTCCCTACGAAGACCGCATCGAGCAAATTCGGCGATTGAGCGATTTCGTTGAAAAACATTTCGGCAAGCGACCCATCGGCGCGTGGCTTGCGGAACGCGTGTGGGAGCCGCAATTGCCAGAGGCGCTGGCAGAAGCGGGAGTGGAATACACGCTGGTCGACGACAGCCATTTTCTTACCGCCGGGCGCGAGATTGCCGAGCTGTTCGGCTACTACGTGGCCGACGAATGCGGCAGTACTGTGAAAGTGATTCCCGGCCTGCAGGAACTGCGTTACCTGCTCCCCTTCGGCAGCGTAGAGGATTCCATCGCATTCCTTCGCCGGTCTGCGAGCACACATCCGGGCGGAATGGCCTCCATGGGCGACGACATGGAAAAATTCGGCGCCTGGCCGCACACCTTCGAGCATTGCTACCGTGACGGCTGGCTGGATAATTTCTTCGGGGCCATCGAGGCAAACTACGAGTGGCTGGAAATGGTTCCGCCGGGCGAAGCGCTGGCATCGCACGCTCCGCTGGGCCGCGTGGACCTGCCCACGGCGTCATACACGGAGATGATGGAGTGGGTTCTGCCCACCTCGGTACGCCTGAAATTTCACGCGCTCCTCGATGAATTTTCCAGCCGCCCCGATGTGCGGAGATTCCTGCGCGGCGGTTTCTGGCGCGGATTTTTCAGCAAGTATGCCGAGGCCAATCTGCTGCACAAGAAGATGCTGCGCGTCTCGTCCAAACTGCGAAGTGGCGGCGTGAAGGGCGCGAGGCGCGGAGCCAAGGGAGCAGTGCTGCGCGCAACGGCCATCACGCACCTGATGCGGTCGCAATGCAACGACGCTTACTGGCACGGAATTTTCGGCGGCCTCTACGCTCCGCACCTGCGGACGGAGTTATGGCGTGAGTTGGTTCGCGCGGAGACCATTGCAGACGGCCTGCAGCACGGCGCCAAGCCCTACCAGGCCATGACGCGGCTCGATTTTGACGCCGATGGCAGGGAAGAAATCGAAATTACTTCGCCCACTTTCGCCGCTCTGGTAAAGCCTTGCGACGGTGGCACGCTGGAAGTTCTGGACTATCGGCCAAGCGCGGCGACGCTGATCAATTCGCTGCAGCGGCGCGTGGAGGCCTACCATTCCCGTTTGACGAACGCCGCCCAGTTTGCCGCCAAGGTCGCGTCCATTCACGATCAGACGATCGCCAAGGAACCAGGCCTGGAAAAGCATCTGAAATACGATCGCTGGCCGCGCAATGCCTTCCGTCTCCTGCTTTTCGCGCCGGGAAAAACACACGCCGAATATGAAGCCCTTCAGCTCGCGGAGAGCGCTCCGTTTGCGGGCGGCGATTACAAGGTTGAAGAAGCCGTCGCGGACGAAATCAAGCTGAGCATGGAAGCTCCCCTGCTTCAGGTGATTGCGGACGTAGATGCGAAATGTATCCTACGCGCGCTAAAAGTTTTGCGTTTTGAAAATCATGAACGGGGCTTCGACGTTGGTTGCCGCATCGACCTTGCGTTGAACGGAGCCGCGCCTGTGGACTCAGGTCCAGTGCAGTTCACCGTGGGACTGGAAATGGTGGTGAATCTTTTGGCTCCCAACGTCCCGGACCGCTTCATCGAGTTTGCTGGTGACAGGAAACCATTGGAATGGAGCGGCGTTGTGGATGGTCCGCGCGTGCGTCTCGCGGATGAATGGCAGGACGTGGCCGTGGAGATCGAAGCGGGCGGCGCAAACCATTTGTGGATCGCGCCCATCGAGACAGTTTCAGAATCCGAGGAAGGATTCGAACGCGTCTATCAGGGATCGCAAATTCTGTGCGTCTGGAATGTGACGCTGGGACCAACGGAAACCTGGAGCGCCGAAACGGTTTTGCGCGTGTCAAAAGCGCGAAGCTCCTAAGCTCCGCACCGCAGGCAGTAAAATGTAGGGCCACTTTGCGTCGCGGCCGCTCTCTCTGTTTTTCTCCTCTTTTCTCTGTGTCCTCTGTGTTAAAGCTTTCGCCAGTCAAATTACGAAAACCTTTACCACAGAGGACACAGAGAAAAGAGGAGAAGTGCGGAGAGATCCGGGGTTGCGCATTGCTAGGCAAACAAGGGAAGTCAGCGTAAGCTTTTGCGTGCAGCTACAGGGCCGTTATGCGCCGCGTGGAGGCCTGAGGGCGTGACTTCTCCAGATGATGGATTGCAGAATGGATATGCTCTGGAGTTTCGGGGCACGACTTACCGGCTGCCAACCGGTGCAACCCTCATTTCCGGGCTGAATCTGAGAATTTCCCAGGGCGAAACGCTCGTTTTGCTCGGCCGCAGCGGTTCCGGCAAGACCACCACACTAAAACTAATTAACAGGCTCCTGGAGCCTAGCGAAGGCGAAATTCTCATCTCAGGGCGTCCCAGCGCGTCCTGGGACCCTATCCAGCTGCGTCGCGGGATCGGTTACGTCATTCAGGACGCCGGGCTATTTCCGCACTGGACGGTCGAGCGCAACGTGGGCCTGGTGCCTCATCTGGAGCGATGGCCGGAAGAGAAAATTCAGGCCCGCGTGCGCGAGATGCTTTCGCTGGTTGGCCTGCCGCCGGACGAGTTCGCCAAGCGGCGCCCGTCTGCGCTCTCCGGCGGGCAGAAGCAGCGCGTGGGAGTTGCGCGTGCGCTTGCCGCGGACCCGCCCATCCTGCTCATGGACGAGCCATTCGGCGCGCTCGATCCAATCACGCGCGCAGACCTGCAGCGGGAATTTCGCGCGCTGGCGCTGCGGCTGCGCAAGACCATTGTCTTTGTAACGCATGACGTGCGAGAGGCGCTGTTCCTGGGCACGCGCATCGCCCTGCTCGATCAGGGGCGGCTGGTTGGAGTGTACGCACCGGCGGAATTTCTCAAAGCTTCCGAGCCGGAGATTCACGCGTTCGCGGCGTCGCTGGAATCGGGCGCGGCCGGAGAGGGGCTTCCATGAACTGGTACGAATTTATTTTGCGAAATCGCGGCGAGGTGTTCGAACGATTCGTCGAGCATATTGGATTGGTCGGGGCATCCATGGCCATTTCGCTGGCCATCGGATTGCCCCTGGGCGTCGCGCTGGTTCGCCGCATAAAGCTGCAGCGCTGGGTGATCGGCGCCGCCAACGTTGTGCAGACGATCCCTAGCCTCGCGCTCTTCGGATTCCTGATCCCTGTGCCGTGGATCGGCGGCGTTGGTGCGAGCACGGCCATCGTGGCGCTGTCCCTTTACGCCGTGCTGCCCATTTTGCGAAATACATGCACAGGCATTGCGGAGGTCGATCTGGCGGTCATTGAGTCCGCGCGAGGCATGGGCATGACTCCGCGGCAAGTGCTCTGGCAGGTGCAGTTGCCGCTGGCAGCGCCCGTTTTGCTGTCAGGAATTCGCGTGGCCACCGCGATTTGCATCGGCGTGACCACCATCGCGGCGGCGATTGGCGCGGGCGGCCTGGGTGTTTTTATTTTTCGCGGCCTGGCGATGGTCAACAATCAGGTCATTCTGGCGGGGGCAATTCCCGCCGCCGGGCTGGCGATTGCCGCCGATTCCGGATTGGGATATTTCCAGCGGAGCATCGCCAAACGATGAGCGGTCATTTTAATTTTGACCGGCGCAATTATTCACGCCCTTCGATGGGCTCGTCCTTGGTTTGTGTTTTCGCGCTGCTGGCCATGCTCGCAACCATCGGTTGCGGCAAGCGCGGCGCGGAAACAATCGTTGTGGGGTCGAAGAATTTCACCGAGCAAATTGTGCTCGGGGAATTATTTGCGCAGCAGATCGAAGCGCATTCGGAGCTGCGCGTGGAGAGGCGGCTGAATCTCGGCGGGACGTTTATCTGCCACGATGCGCTGGTTTCGGGAAAGATCGATCTGTATCCGGAATATACGGGCACGGCCTTCACTGCCGTCTTGAAAGATTCTCTGGTTCCCAATCAGACGGCATCGCAAACATTCCTGGCGGTTCAGGAAGAATACCGGAAACGGTTTAACGTGGAGGCCATGCCGCCGCTGGGCTTCAACAACACCTTCGCGATGGTAGTGCGCGGCGGCGACGCCGAAAAGCTGCATCTGCGCACGATTTCCGACGTTGCGCCTTACGCGCCGAAATGGCGCGCCGGGTTCGGCTACGAATTCATGGAGCGGCCGGACGGCTATCGCGGCTGGCTGGCGGCCTATGGGCTGCATTTCTCGGGAGAGCCACACATCCTGGATCTCGGCTTGCTCTACCGCGCGCTGGCGGATAAGCAGGTGGACCTGGTGGCTGGGAACTCAACTGACGGAGTGATCTCCTCGCTGCACATGGTTGCGCTGGAGGACGACCGCCACTATTTTCCGCCTTATGAAGCCGTGCCCCTCGTGCGCCTGGCCACACTCGAAAAGCATCCCGAAGTGCGCGGCGCGATCGGCGCCCTTGCCGGGAAAATATCCGTGGACGAAATGCGCGCCATGAATTACGCGGTGGATGGAGAACATCGCGATCCTGCTGATGTGGTTCACGCGTTTCGCACTTCGAAGGGATTATAGAAACTTTGGCAGCCGATTTTCCTCGCCAAGCGAGGCGGCAGATTATCGGCTGGTGAACGCCGGAAATCTTTTATTTTGTGCTGTTTAGCTGCTTTCCGGTTCAGGGGAAGATGTGTCTATTCCGGCAGGATGCCAGGCCTAAACTATTCTGGGCAATTGCCGATATGCCCAAGGATGCGAGACAACAGAAGAGAGCCAAGAGTAAACATGATTGTGCGGATAGTCGCACGATGGGTGGGCCAAACCGGAAATCCGCGCATGTCTCACTGGCAGCTCGAAAACATGTCCAACGGCGGATTAGGTATCCGGGTCGTGGAACCGATCGGTGCCGGAACAAAACTGGACGTTCGGACACACATGGGGAATTTCGCCGGAACCGTCTTACGATCACGAAAAGACGGAGAGGAATACGTGCTTGGCATACAGCGAGATGCCGAGAAGTAACACCAGGGCAAGCCGCCCGCGGATCCTTCAACGGAATTCAGTCGCCAATCGAAATGTCGCCGAAGTTGCCCCGGACAATTCGTCTCTGCTAGAGTGCCTGCATATGTCCTACACAGCATTTCGTGCACGCGCGGACAAGAGAATTTCAAGACCACAGGCGCTCATCTCCCGAATATGACTTTTGACAATCGAAAGCTCACCCAATTTGCGAAGGCCCTTCGCGGCAGGCGGATCGGCGTGGCGGGCGACTTTATGCTGGACCGCTACGTGTGGGGTTCGGCCACGCGGCTCTCACCGGAAGCTCCAGTTCCCGTGGTGGATTTCAAGAATGAAAGCCAGGTGTTGGGCGGCGCTGGAAATGTGGCCAGAAATCTGGCCGCACTGGGCGCGACGGTGTTTCCCTTTGGAGTGGTTGGCGAAGATGAGGATGGGCGCGCGATCCGCTCACTCTTCGAAGCGGAAGGCATGGCCACCAAAGGAGTGGTGGCCGACGCGTCTCGCCCCACCACGGTAAAGACGCGCATCGTCGCGAAGCATCAGCAAATCGTGCGCGTGGACCGCGAGAAGCGCGAGCCCATTAGCCGAGCGCTGGAAGATCGCCTGGTACGCGCGATCAAGGCCGCGCTCCCGCGTCTCGACGCACTGGTGGTGTCTGACTATGACAAGGGCGTGATTACCGACACGCTTGCGGATCGCGTCTTGACCGAATGCCAACGTCGCGGCGTGCCCGCGCTGGTGAAGCCCAAGGAGTCGCGATTATTGCTGTATCGCGGGGCCACCATGATCGTGTGCAATGCAAAGGAAGCGCATTTTTTTGTCAGCCGAAAGCTGGAAGACGATGAGTCCGTGGAGCAGGCGGGGCGCGCGATGATGGCCCATTTCGGCTGTTCCGCCGTGGTGATCACGCGCGGCGCCGAAGGGCTCAATGTGTATGAAGACGCTTTGCTCAAGAGCTTCCATGTTTCGGCGACCAGCAGCGAGATTGGCTATGACCGCGTCGGGAAGGCTGGAGTCGATCGCTCCGTTCACGGCCGGCAAGTGTTCGATGTGACCGGCGCGGGCGATACGGTACTTTCCGTGCTTGCGCTTGCGATTGCCGGCCGCATTCCGATTCGGGAGGCCGCCGTTCTCGCAAATGCCGGAGCAGGTGTGGTTGTGGGAAAGCTGGGCACTTCGACGATTACGCCCAGCGAATTATTTTCCGCCGTGCGCGATCTGCGCTGAAAAATCTACGAAAAACTAAAAAGAATGTGGGGGCCTTCGGTAGCACAGGCATTCTTGCCTGTGCGCTTTTGTTTGGTCCAACAAAACCAGCACAGGCAAGAGTGCCTGTGCTACTCGATCGTCTATGGCGGAGGGAAGCTCATGGACTGGTCGGAGCGCTCGACCCAGAGCTGTACTTCGCGGTTGCGCGCGGATTTTAAGGTCTCGTCGGATTTGGGAAACGTGTCGTATTCGCTTAGCTCGATCGTGACCACCACGCCCGTGCCACCTTTGGGCGGTACTTCCGCGGTTTCAATCCGGAAACTTTTAATCGGGCTGTAATATCCTTTCGGTCCCCAAAAACTCAGGAAATCCTGGTACGAAAAGCTGGCATGAGGATGCCAGATTTGGTAGGCCTGCTGCGAATCTCCAATCACCACGGCGTGCATGAAGCGATCGACGGTGTGTTTCTCGGTGGTGTAACGCAGGGGATACCACAAGCCCACCCCGAGCAAAATGGCCAGTACCACTCCGCTGACAACATAGCGCAATGCCTTCGATTTGGGTTCTTCGGCGCCGGCGTCAAGCAATCCCATGAATGGTTCTCCCTCTGGCATCCTAAATCTGCCTCTTGAACAAAGCAACAGAGAGGCTGACCAGCACAACGGAAAATCCGGTCAGGATAAGAATATCCGAATAGATGCCCGAGAAGCCCGTATTTTTCAAAAGCAGCGCCTTGAGCGCGTGAACGGCATAGGTGAATGGATCGATGTAGGAAATCCATCGCAGCCACACCGGAAATCCCTCCACCGGATAAATGGCTCCCGAAGGAAAGTACAGCAGCGTATTCAGCACGCCGAACATGGCGCGCGGCACAAGCGGATCGCTGACGCGAACCATCAGCAAAAACATGAAACTGATCATGGCCACCGAAGTCGTGCCCAGCACAACCATAAGATAAATCAAACGCACAGGATCCCACAGGCGGTCGATTCCGGCAATCAGCCCGCCGATGATGGTGATGGTCGTGCCTGCCATCAGGCCCTTGAATGCGCCGGAAAAAATGAGGCCCAGAATCAATTCCGTTTTGGTGATGGGCGTAACCAGGTAGCCTTCATGCAGGCCGCGCGATTTGTCGTCGATAAAGGTGATGCCGCCGCCGATCATGGCCACGATGAAAATGGCCATGGCAATCGAGCCCGAGAGCAAATACTTGATGTATTCGATGTAGGGATAGAGTTCCACAACCTGCAAATCCACGAGCGGATTCAGGCGCGGCAATGGCACCGTTAAGCGCTGCCCAGGCTGAAACGGGTTCAGCCCCTGATTGATGTCCTTCACCAAATCCTGCATGCGCGTGAGGATTTCGGAGGTCACGAAATTGTCGGTGTTGTCCTCGATGAAGGCGATGCGCGGGCGGTTTCCCTGGTTGACGCGCCGCGAATAATCCACGGGAATGTAGACCACGGCACGCACAAATCCCGCGCGCAAATCGACGATGGCGTCGGAGACCGAGTTGTAATTGGCCACTTGCATCGTCTCCGGCCCAGCGACGATGGCGTTAAAGCGCTCTCGCAGGTCGCGCGAGTACACGGTGCGGTCCTCGTCCACCACCGCGACTTTGATGCCCTTGATTTTTCCGCCGAACGCATAGCCGAGCACGATGAGTTGCATCAGCGGAAAAATCATGGAGCTCATCATCAGCGCGGGACTGCGGAAAAATTTCCGCATGTCGCGTTCGATGATGGCGAAAATGCGCTGGAATTTCATGCGTTTCGCGTTACCCCTTATTTGTACAAATGGGTCATGTCGCGCTTCATGGTTTCGGAGGCGGCGTCGCGCAGCTGCCGTCCCGTGTAGTAGAGAAACACGTCGTCCAGCGTGGTGCCTTGCACGGAAACGCGCCGCACGTTCACGCCGCGGTCGCGCGAAAGGTCCATCAGCTCCCGCACGGTGAGCGGACCGCTGGTGGTCGAAATGTGCCAAGCGCCGTCATGCTCGGACACGCTGGAAACTCTATTGAGTTTTTCCAGAGTCGTGTTCCAGCCCGCCGGCGGATTGTCGAATTCCGCTTCCACGATGTCCGCGTCCGGTACGCTGTCCTTCAATTTTGTGGGCGTGTCGAGGGCCACCAGCTGCCCGTGATCGACAATGGCGATGCGGTCGCAGAGATTGTCGGCTTCATCCATGTAGTGCGTGGTCAGCAAAATGGTTAGGCCCGCCGATTCTTTCAACCGGGTGATCATTTCCCACACGGCCGTGCGAGACACGGGATCGAGGCCCGTGGTGGGCTCGTCGAGGAACATAATTTTGGGCGAGTGCACCAGGCCGCGCGCGATCTCCAGGCGCCTGCGCATTCCGCCGGAAAAACTTCCCACTAACTTGTCGGTGAATTCCGTCAGCCCCACTGATTCCAATAATTCCGGGACCAATTTCTCGCGTTCGGCTTTCGTCAAGCCGTAGAGCTTCGCGTGGATGTTCATGTTTTCGCGCGCCGTCAACTCCGGATCGGAGGTGAGCGCCTGCGGGATCACGCCGATGGCGTGGCGGACGCCGTCGGCGTCCGTAACCACGTTGTGCCCGCCCACCTCCGCCGTGCCCGATGTGGGCGGCGTCAGCGTGGTCATCATGCGAATCAGCGTAGTTTTTCCCGCGCCGTTCGGTCCCAGCAGGCCGAAGATTTCTCCGGTGCGCACCGTGAAGCTGACTTCCTTCACGGCCACGAATTCGCCAAACTGTTTTTTCAGTTTGGCGACCTCGATGGCGTTGGTTTCGACGGTGTTCATAGTGTTTGTGTGGCGCTGGCTTCAGCCTGCGGAATTTAGTCCCAGCATGGCCCAAAATCCGCAGGCTGAAGCCCTCGCTACTAAATCACCGATGCCACCAGCTCTGGTCCGAAGGAAGAGGCGGCAGCAGCACGGTTGCGGTCAATCCGGACATCAGCTTGCGTCCCGCGTTCGGAATGGCCACCTTAATTTCAAATGTCTTGATATCGCGCTTGGTGCGGCTGACGTCGCGCTGCGTCGCAAAATCGCTTTCCACGCCTTTGAAAATCACGGTGCCATCCAGCGTATTTCCGGAAGGGAGCCGAATCTTGATGCGCTGGTTGAGGCCCACGCGGTCAATGTACGTTTCCTCCACATCTGCCTGCACCCACAGATGGTCCACGTCCAGCACGGTCACGATCGGCTCGCCCACTTGCAGCACTTCGCCTTGCCGCGCGGCGCGAACGGAGACGATGCCGTCCAGCGGCGAGAAAACTTTTGTGTAGCCGAGATGCACGTCGGCGGTGGCCTTGTCGGCGCGCGCCTGCTCAAGCTGGGCGCGCGTGGCGGCCAGATCGCTTTGCTGCACGTCCAGCTGCTTGCGATTGGCGGTGGCCACGGCGACTTGCGCTTCCGCCGCGCGAACCTGATCTTCCAGCGATTTGACGGCTGCTTCGGACGATTGCATGGCCGCGAGAGCCAGATCGCGGTCCTGCGCGGCCGCCACCCCGGCGTCAAATAAACTTTGCGTGCGCTTATATGTGGTTTGGTCGCGCCACAGGTTGGCCTGAGCCTGCGTGAGTTGCGAACGTACGGAAGTGAGATTGGCTTCGGCCTGGCGCACTGAGGCGCTGGTTTGGTCGTCTGTCCAGCTGCGCGTGCCGGCCGCGGAAATCACTTTGTTTTCCAGCATGTGGATATTGGCTTCCGCGGAATCGCGCGCTGTGAGCCACTCCGCCGGATCGACTTCCGCGATCAAGTCGCCCTTGTGGACTTCCGAGCCTTCATCGACGGTAAGGCGAATCATGCGGCCGGCGATTTGCGAACTCACGATCACGTCATTACCGGTGACGATTCCCGTGAGAGGAATTTCGCTGCCCCTCGGCGTGGTGGCCAGATACACCACCACCGAGATGGCGAACAACACACCGACGAAGACGAAAAATTTTGAAATTTTCATGGACTTCATGCCCTGGGCTTAGCAAGTCCCCACTCCAACCAATTCAGTTTAAGGTAGGAAAATCAGGGCCTCAAGCAATTGCAGAAAGCACTGTGTTCATGCGCGGCGGGCTTGAGTAGCGCGGGCTTCAGCCTGCGGGGGTTAGTCCTTGCAAGGACCAACCCCCGCAGGCTGAAGCCTGTGCCACTCAAACCCGCCATCCACACCGGAGTTAGTGAGTCGGCTCGGGCGCCTGTGTACGCGGCTGGCCGCAGCGGCCGCGCATTCCCTCGCGGAGTTTCTCGCGCTCCTCGGGCGTCATCTCCTGCCAGCGGCGCATCATTTCGCCGCGCCAGCCCATGCCGCCGCGGCCGGGGCGGAATCCGCCGAAAAGCAATCGCCCCAGCACCATCAATCCGACGGCCTGCCAGAAGGTGATGGTGCGAAGCCCGAACAGCGCCGGCATCAAATAATTCCACAAGTGCGTGACCACGAAACCGAATGCGGTGAACGCAACGATTCCGATTGCCACGAATTTCAATATCCGGAAGAATTTATTTCCTCTCATATCGATTCTCCTTATCTGTTCAAGAAATCATCGTAAATCGTTTGCAGTTGCCGCCGCAGATGCAGCACGGCGTGATGCTTGCGCGAGAGAAGCGTGTTGACGCTCACTCCCGTCTGGGCCGAAATCTCCTTGAAGCTGATCCCCGCAAATTCGTGCGCGATGAAAACTTCGCGCTGCTCTTCGGGAAGATCGTCGATGGCCGCGTCCAGCTCGTCCAGCAAGATGCTTCGCGCGTAGGCTGCTTCGGGCCCCGCATCGGGCGATGGGAGCAGCTCTTCCAGCGAAAGCGAATCGCCGCCCTCCTCGTCCGGATCATTCACCGCTGCGGAAATCGGCTCCGGCTTTTTCTTGCGGAAGCGGTCAACGATCCGGTTGCGGGCCACGCGAAAAAGCCACGCGCCAGCCTGCTCGATGGGTTTCATCAGCCGGTAGGCTTCGATGAGCTCGTAGAAGACGTCCTGCAAAATGTCTTCCGCATCGGCTTCATCGGCCACGCGCCTGCGGATGAAATTGCGCAGCCGGCCCTGTTCCCGGCCGATCGTCTCGGTGAGCCGCTGATCTTGCTCAGCCATGATCCAGTTTGCGCTCGCTGCCTTGTTCATCTAAGAGTGAAGACGTTTGAGGGGCCGAAATATTGCAGGGAATTGGTGAATAAGGAGATCGATGCGGTAATGTTTTGAAATGAATAGGCTTATGCTGTTCCCTTGGCCGCTGCTTCGAGGGCGTCGCCGATGAGAATGGCCGGCTTCCATTCATCGAGAAACACCGCGCCGAGGTTGTTGTAGAACTCGATGGCCTGCTTGTTCCAGTCCAGAACTTCCCAGCGCATGCAGAAATATTTTTCGCGCCAGGCGATTCCGGCGACATGCTTGATCAGCGCCGTGCCGATGCCGTGTTTGCGTGAGGCGGGCCGCACATACAGGTCATCCAGAAACAGTCCCGCGCGGCCCTGAAACGAGGAATAAAACTCGAAGAACACGGCGTATCCGACCGGATGGCCCTCCCACTCCGCGATGACGGCGCGGAATTTGGGGCTCGCGCCGAAGCCGTCGCGCAGGAGGTCCTCTTCGGTGGTGCCCACTTCGTGCTCCAGATGCTCGAAGGCCGCGAATTCGCGGATCATCGCGGTCAAGAGCGCCGCGTCTTCTTTAGTTGCAGGGCGAATCGAGAGCATTGGCACGGTCCTGTGAAGAGCGTTTGCGAAAGCGCGATTATAGACTAGGTTGAGCGTGGATGTCGCCTGAAGAGAATTGGGTGTTCGGTAGCACAGGCTTCAGCCTGTGGGGTTTCCTATGCGCCTGGAAAATCAAAAACCACAGGCTGAAGCCTGTGCTACTCAAGCGCTCCGGGCGCGGCAGCGGCGGGAAGCTCGATGGTGTATTTTGTGCGCGTGCGCTCGCGGTGCTGCGCGAGGGCCAGTTCGATGAGGCGGTCCAGCAACTGGCGGTAGGGCAGGCCGGAAGCTTCCCACAATTTCGGGTACATGCTGATGGAGGTGAAGCCGGGGATGGTATTGACTTCATTCAGCAGAATTCGCCCGGTACGATGCTCCAGGAAAAAGTCCACACGCGCCATGCCCAATAGATCGAGCGTGCGGAATGCGCGAACCGCATATTCCTGGAATTTTTTCACCTGCGCCTTTGTCAGCTTCGCGGGAATCACCAGGCGCGTGCCGTCCTCCAGATATTTCGCGGCGTAGTCGTAGAATTCGCGGTGCGGAATAATTTCGCCGGGAATGGACGCTTTCGGATCTTCGTTGCCGAGGACGGAAAGTTCGATTTCGCGGCCGCGGATTTCCTTTTCCACAATGATTTTTTGCGCGAATTCGCCGGCGAAGTCCATGGCAGTGGCGAGTTCCTTGGCGTCATGCGCCTTGGTCATGCCCACGGAACTACCGAGCGTGGCGGGCTTCACGAAGACGGGGAACTTGAATTTCTTGCGAATCTCGCGCAAAACTTTGGCGCGAGATTTTTCCCATTCGGTGCGCGGAATGGCCAGAAAGTCACCCACGGGCAGCTTGGCCTGCAGGAACAAGCGTTTTTGCACGTCCTTGTCCATGCCCACGGCGGAGCCGATTACGCCCGAACCGACATAGGGAAGCCCCGCAAGATCGAGCAAGCCTTGGACCGAGCCGTCCTCGCCAAACGTTCCGTGTAGCACGGGAAATACCACGTCCACGTGCAGCGCGTCCGCATGCGAATTGCTCGCGGGGACCAGCGCGGCCACATTGGGATCGGCGGAGAGCATTACGCTTTGGCCGGTGCGCAACACTTCGCCCAGCGCCGGCGGCAACATCTTGTGCGCGGCGGTTCCCGCCAGCCAGCGGCCGTCCTTGGAGATGCCGATGGGCACCGCTTCGTATTTTTCGGGATCGAGCGCGGAGATAACCGACGCCGCCGAGATCAGCGAGACTTCGTGCTCGCCCGAACGCCCGCCGAACAGAATGCCGATGCGCAGCCGCTTTTTTTCTGTGGTCATAGTTTATTATGGTCCGCTCGTGGAGTTGGTTTTTCGTAGCGCGGGCTTCAGCCTGCGGATTTTGGGTCTTGCAAGGACTAAACCCCGCAGGCTGAAGCCCGCGCTACCAAAAACCAATCACAAAATCTTTTTTCCCAATCCGGATAGAACCATTTCGACGCCCAGCAAGGCCGTTTGATTGTGGAGATCGATCACCGGATTAATTTCAACAACTTCCAACGACACCATAGCCTCGCTATCGGCAATCATTTCCAGCGCCAAGTGTGCTTCGCGATAGGTGACGCCGCCGCGCACCGGAGTGCCCACGCCGGGCGCGTCATCCGGGTCCACAAAATCCAAATCCAGGCTGACGGCCACGCCGTCGGTATCGTCGCTTACGAAGCGCAGCGCTTCGCTCATTACATCCCTCATGCCGCGCTCGTCCACATCGCGCATGGTGAAGACGTGCACTCCGGATTCCTTGATCAAGCGCCGTTCCTTGGCATCCAGATCGCGCACGCCCACCAGGACCACGTTGCGCGGCTCGACTTTCGGCTTATAGCCCAGTAGCTCGACCAACTCCGGCGCACCGTATCCGATGATGGCCGCCAGCGGCATCCCGTGAATGTTGCCCGAGGGCGAGCTTTCCGGCGTGTTCATATCGCCATGAGCGTCCAGCCACAAATATCCGACGCGTTTGGATTGCGCGCGAAAATGATTCGACACGCCTGAGAAGGATCCCACGGCAAGCGAATGGTCTCCGCCTAGCACCAGCGGAAAATATCCCTCGGAAAGCGAACGCTCGGTCATCTCCGCCAGGCCGCGGCAGGTTTCGGCAATTTCGTTCAGGTACTTGGCGCGCTTCTCGCCGTAGGGCTGCTCTTCCGGCTGCTTCACCAAAACATTGCCGATGTCTTCCACCGTGTGCCCCAGCGATTTGAGGCGAGATTGCAGTCCGGCCACGCGCAGCGCCGAGGGACCCATGTCCACTCCGCGGCGGCTTTGGCCGAGGTCCATTGGAACGCCGATAATTCTTATTTTTTGCGCCATATTTGCGGCCTGTCCGGCTCGCCCCAGGAGGGCGGGAAAGAGGCGAGACTAAGGGTACACGCGATATATCATACGCGGAAAGGGAATGACTTCGCGAATGTGCTCAGTTCCGCAAATCCAGGCCACCGTGCGTTCCAGGCCCAATCCGAAGCCAGCGTGCGGCACGCTGCCGTAGCGGCGCAGGTCCAGGTACCAGCCGAAGGCTTCCTCGGGCAGATTGTGTTCGCGAAGCCTCTTTAACAGCAAATCGTAGTCGGACACGCGTTCGCCGCCGCCGATAATTTCGCCGTAGCCCTCGGGAGCGAGCATATCGAATCCCAGCGCCAGCTCGGGGCGTTGCGGGTCCGGCTGCATGTAGAACGCCTTCATAGCGGCGGGATAGCGATGCACCATCACCGGGCGGTCGTATGCGCTGGAAAGAATGGTCTCTTCATCGCCGCCGAAATCGTCGCCCCATTTGGCGGGATTTCCGTGCTGCTGCAATATCTGGATGGCCTCGTCATAGGTGATGCGCGGAAACGGCGCGCTGACACCGGCCAGCTTGGAAGTGTCGCGGCCAAGGGTCTCGAGTTCGCGCGCGCGGTTCTTGAGCACGGATTGCACCACGTGGCTGACCAGTCCTTCGCCCAGCGCCATCATGTCTTCCAGGTGCGCGTAGGCGGCTTCCGGTTCGAGCATCCAGAATTCGGTGAGGTGGCGGCGCGTCTTGGATTTTTCGGCGCGAAAGGTCGGACCGAACGTGTAGACCTTGCCCAGCGCCATGGCCGTGGCTTCCACGTAGAGCTGGCCGGATTGCGTGAGATAGGCTTTCTGGTCGTCGATGTATTGCACTTCGAACAGGTGGTGGTGCCTTCGCAGGCGGCGGGCGTGAAAATGGGAGCTTCCGTAAGGATGTAGCCTTGCGAATCCATGTATTCGTGCGCGGCGCGCACAGCCTCGTGCGCGGATGCGCAGGATGGAAGCCTGGCGCGGCGTGCGTATCCAGAGATGGCGGTGATCCAGCAGGAAATCGACGCCGTGTTCTTTCAGCTGGATCGGGTAGGGGGTATCGTCCGGCACGCGCTGCACGACTTCGATGGCCGTAATCTGAATTTCGAAGCCGCCCGGTGCGCGCTTATCCGCGTGAATGCGCCCCGTGACGATTACGCTGGATTCCTGCGTCAGGCCGCGCAGGGATTCGAACGCTGCCGGCTGGTCTTTCAGGGAGACGACGCCCTGAATGGTTCCCGTGCCGTCGCGGAAAATGGGGAAGAGAAGTTTGCCGGATTCGCGCAGGTTGTACAGCCAACCGCGCAGCGTGACTTCCTGCCCGTCGTGCTTTCCCACGTCTTGGATGGTTACGATCGGCATTTGTTTCCGCTTCTCTTCTCTTCGCGCAAAATTTGACTTGCTCGAATTCGGTTCCACGTGGCGCGGGCTTCAGCCTGCGGATTTTGGGCCTTGCAAGGACTAAACCCCGCAGCCCGCCGCGGCGGGCCGCGCTACTTAACCCCGCTCTTCTTCGAATTTGTCGAATACGGTGCGGACGCCGCGCAGCGTTTCGGCGAATGCCTGCACTTCGGTGGAACCCGCGGCCGCGGCGGGCTCCTTCAATTCCAGGACGATGGGCGCATCGGGCGGCAGCGCCGCAAGCGTGGCGGGCCAGTCGATGCTTCCCTCGTAGGGCAACAGGTGGTCGTCGCGCTCGCCGCGATTGTCGTGCATGTGCGTGGTGACCACGAAGTCGCGCACGTTTTGCAGCGTTTCCGGATCGCCGCCTTCGAGGTGGGCGTGCCCGGCGTCGAAGCAAAGTTTTACGCTGGTGAGGCGTGTCTGCTCCAGAAAATTTTTCAGGTTTGCGGGAGTGGCCATCTCGCCCGGAGTGTTTTCAATGGCGATGGTCACGCCGCGGTGGCGCGCAAAGAGCGACAAGTGTTCGAGAGAGCTGAACGCGGCATCCCACTTGCGCTCGTCCGGAAGATCGCGATGCCGCGCCACATGCTGAATGCAGTAGCGGAAGGGAATGTGTTCCACCAGGTCCAGCGCGCGCTTGATCTCGTCCACGGCGTCCTGTCGCCGCAAGCGCTCGGGGTCGCAAATGGAGAGCGGCGCGCCGCTTTCGCGTGAGCGGATGAAAATCGCGCGTGGTCGGCGAATGGATGGAATGCAGAGTGAGATTGTTTCCCGCCAGCCACGCGGCCAGTTCGTGGGCATCCTCGGCCGAGCGGTAATCGAAATGCCCGCGAGAACAAAATAGCTCAATCGCGGAAGCGCCCGCGCGCGCCGCTTCGCCGACCAAGTCGGCTGTCAGTTTGCGATTTACAAATAAGTATGTGGAGAGAACGCGTTGCATCGTCACAATATGCGGGCCCTGTTCGTCTCGATTGAATTCACATCGACTGTAAGCGATGCCCCGATATGCGTCAAGGCGAGCCCGTGCCATGCAAACGGGCCATAAATCTCAATTCTTGAGCTGGGTGGCTCGCGCCTTTTTGGGAAACTACTCTTCGAGCAAAAACTCGGCGTCGGGAGGGCCGGGGATCAATCCGGCGTTGACACCGCGCTTCAGGAATTCGTTGACGGCCTAGCCGGCCGCGTTCGCCATAGCCGAGAGTCCATTTGTTCACGTACATGCCGATAAATTTGTCGGCCATTTCCGTTTCCATGTCGCGCGCGAATTGCATGGCGTAATTGACGGCCGCCTCGCGATGGTCCAGCGCGTAGGCCACGCTTTCGCGAATCGCGCGGCCGATCTGCAGGCCGATGGTTCGCCCCAGCGCGCGCCGCACGGCATTTCCGCCAAGCGGCAGAGGCAGCCCGGTCTGTTCGATCCACCATTGTCCCAAATCGACGACTTTGTGCAGCCCCATCTTGGGGAAAAACAGCTGCCCTTCATGGATCAGCAAGCCGGCATCGACCACCGAATTCTTCACCGCGTCCAGGATCTGATCGAAGGCGAATCGGACCACGGCTCATATCGGGCTCGTATAACTTCAAGGCCAAGTAGGCGGACGTTTGCAATCCCGGCACGCCAATCCTGCATTTCGTCAGGTCCTCGCGCTTGAGGGGATGCTGGGAGACAACGATTGGCCCGTAGCCCTTCTCCAAAGCTCGCGCCGCAATCCAGCAGCACGTATTTGTCTCGCAAAAAGGGGTACGCGCGAAGCTAAACGCCGTCACATCATAGATTTCCTGCTGTGCGGCCTGATTGAGAGTCTCAATATCGGCCAGCACGTGCGAGAATTTTAGCCCTGGCGTGCGGACCTTCTGCGTCGCCAGCCCGTAAAACATGAAGGCATCGTCGGAATCCGGCGAATGCGCCAGCTTAATATCCAGTGACTTTGCCGGTGGCAGGTTTCGTCGCCATTGGGTTCTTCGGTCACTCCCTTTTGGTATCTTCTCCGATTTGGGGGGCAGCCACACCGTCACTCCGGCCTGATCGTTTGCCAGGCACAAAGGAATCACAGGATAACCGGCGCCACACCTACGTCACACCCGCGTCACAGAGGGACTTCTGGGGCGGATTCAACTTCTCAAAAAACCGCGCTTTGAGAGCGGAAGCTTAGCACAATTGGACCGGACAGAAAAGTGCGTCACCTTACATGTCCGCAGCGATGCGAGCCATTGCCGTATCGAAGGAAACTTTTCCATCCAAATAGGGTAGCCAATACAAGTCCAGCAATCCGCGAAAGTGCTCCCAAGATCCGGAATAGAGTCCGAAGCGCGCCGCATAGGGCAGGTACCCGGACGGCCCATTTTTTTGCTCGTTTGTGAAGGACATGGATCCGTATTCCACATCGCGGCGAACGATCTCGCCCGTGGTGTAGAAGAGGAGCGCATGCCAGAAGTCGCGAGGGATGGGCTTGTCGCGGGCGCGGAAATCGCGGGCGATGGCTGCGGTCACGGAGCCGGCCACCACGTGGGAGGCCTCGTGGAACAACACTTCAAAACCGTACACGCCGCGATTGCGCGGATCGTGGCTTGAAATGGTGATGTGCAGGGGATCGAGCGAGGTGTACGCCCCGAACGGGCCGCCATACCACACCACGTCCACGCGCATGCGCTGCGACGGCCAGGGCCGCTGATAGACGTCCGCGAGCTGGCCGGAAAGCTCTACGCCCATTTTCTGGATCATCGGCGCTACCGCCGAGATCCATTCGCGGTTGGCGCGATCCTGCTGCGCCCACCAGTGCGCGCGGTATACGGGCGCGGCTCTTTGCAGAGCTTCGACCAGATCTGCACGCAGGCCGGACTTGCACAACGGGGTGGTCTTGCCTTCCAGATCGGGGCAGGATTCCATGGTTGAAAGCTGGTTGTTGATGATTTCCATGTCGCCATTCAGGAGCAGGTCGCGAGCCGCAAGGTCTTTGGAGTAAAACGCGACGGCATCCTGCCATGCGTGGATCTCCGCCTCGGGAAAACCGATAAGGGAAACGGGAAGTTCGTCCGGCTGCGCCGCTCCCCGCCCAGTCTCCGTGGCGGCCGAATTGGATTTCAGAAGGCGCGACTGAAGATAAAGAAAATGATGCAGATTGGACCAAAATCCGCTGTGCATCTCAAAGACGGGAAGAGGCGACTCCGTGGAAGAATACGTCTGTGCGGCTGCAGGTTGATTTGCGCTGGATACGGGCACAATTCCTGGGGATGACGCGGTCCAGCCTGTGGCGGCCGCAAGCATGAGCGGCGCGGCCATAACGACACGCAAAACCTTTCGGCGGCTGAGACGAAGCATGGTTGAAGCTGCCATGTTATCGCCAAACGCGCGGTTCGTGCCATATTTGGTGGGAGATGGCGTCCTTGACCGCCCAGCGAAATCTCAATGGAGTATGAATAAGTGGACAGCCAGGAGTGTGGCTGTTCTGCGGGTGCGGATCTAGCTGAATATTTTGGGCAATAATTTGGCGGCTTCACTGTCCGTGAGAATTTTCTTGCGGACCAGCAGGGCGATTAGTTCGCTCAATATCAAACTTGTGTTCGATTCCATCCGCCGCGCTTCGGCCCCTGCATTCGCGGCAATTCCCGCGGCTTTGGCGGAATCTTCGGCTTCCAGATTGGCGATCCATCTCTGTAATACTTCTCGATGCGCCGGTTGCATCTCGGTGAACTTGAGGCCCATTCCCATCGATCGATGTGCGAAGGCCACAGTCGCCAAGGCCACAAATTCGCTTTCACCGTGCTCGATACGAATCGCCAGGAGGGATCCCACGGAGAGCGGAGTGAGCGTATCCACGTAGCATCCGCCCAAACCTATGTCGGAGCATCGGCCGGTCAGCCGAGCTTTCGAAGCGAGATCGCAGATTTCCGCTGCTGCTGTAAACGCAAACCGCACCTGTTTGCGGTTTTTATGGCCGCCGCTTACCGGCGATTTCTCGGGCGCGGAATCCGGAAACGCGGTTGGCTTATTAGATTGCTCGGGCATTGTCATCTCCAGGCCGCGGAATGCAGTTCCGCGCCTGTATCTGAATGAAAAGGGGATTCCGCGCGCATTTCTGCACGGATATCGGAAGGGTGATTCCATTGTGGGCCTGCGGCGAATAGGCGGGCAAGAGGAAAGTTCACCGCGTGTGATGCAAACGCGAAGGGCCTAAGATGGGCCGATGCGCGGGTCGCTATGGTCCGCCACGCCGCCCTTCTTGTCCGCGCCTCGCAGGATTCCGGAGGAGTCCAGGAAGAACGATCGCCGTCCCATCTTGCCGTATTCCTTGGGGGAGGCGGCAACGAAGAAGTTTACCGCTTTGCCGGAGTCTTCCCCCGGCGCGTAGTCGGTTGCAGGCACAATGGCGTAACGGAATGTGTAGCCGTCTTTTTCTCCGGCGGCCAGGCCAGTGTCGATCAGTCCCGCGGCGTCGGGTGAAACTCCGCCGGGAGGCGCAGGGCCAAGCGCCGCAAGCATTTCCGGCAACACTCCATAGGCGTTGCGATAAGCGATCGCCGCGGCGGCAACCGAGCGTAAATCGGCAATGGCGGTGTCTTCGTTGGCATCCAAATCGGCCTGCTCCCATTGCTTTGCCAAGGCAGGCACATCGAGCAGGATGAGTCCCACCGACAGCAATTTCCAGCTTGCGCCTTCGCGCACCAGGCCAAAGGTGATCTTATGCGGATCCTCGCCGGCGATTGGAATTTCAATGGGGATGAAGGCCAGGTTTCCGCGCAATCGAGTTTCGCTGAAGCGCATTTCCGTGGTGAAGCTGGGGCTTTCGCAGCGAATGATCTTTTGGCCGGCGCTGCTGGTCGAAAGCAGCGTCCTTCCCGGCTCGTCGAGCAGCACGAATCGCTTCATCACCGCGGTGCTTTGCGGGCGGGGAAGATCGCGGAAGGCGGCTGCATTGTCAGCCGTCAGGGAATTTGCAAAGGCCGTGGAGTCCTGGCGGCAGGCGGCGGACAGCGCGTCGGAGAGCGCCGTTTCAATAGTCGCCGCCAGCGGCTGTTGCTGTTGCGCCGCAATCGCGGGCGCAGTGGCAATCGCCGCGATTGTGCAAAGCGCCAGTGCCATCAGGAAAAATTGGTGGGGATGGATTTTAGTGGCGCGGGCTTCAGCCTGCGGATTTTCGCCCGAGTTGTGCACAACCCTGCAGGCTGAAGCCCGCGCCACTGGCTTTAGCCGCGAATTGTCTGCCGCTCCAATTGTTGGAGGCAGCACTCCAGGCACAAGTTTGCGGGAAACGCGGGCCAGATGTTCCATCCTCACGCTGCTCTTCATGATTTCGCTCCGCGCAATATTTCGGCTAGATTTTGCGTGAATTTGGACCGAGGCATCACCTCCGCGCATCCCGCCGCGCGCGCTCGTTCCGCCAAATCCGTTTGCACATGGGATAGAAACGCGATCACGCGCCGCGGGTTGCCTTGCCCGTTTGCCGCGCCGTTCGCTGTGCAAAGACGATCGACTGCGTCGAGCGCTCCCTGCCTCGCGTTCAAGTCCACCAGAATAAGAGCCTCCGGGTTGGCCGCCGCCGATTTCAGGAGTTGCTCGCCGGTAGACGCGGTTTCCAGCGTGACGCCGGTGATTTTAGCCGTCTGCTGCACCTTGGCAAGAAAAAATAAATCGTCGATCAATGCGATTGCGTCAGCCATGAATTTTAATCCTCACAATAATTCGCCTTTCCGATGTATCACGCGCGCCGCCGCAACACAAGCCGCAATGCTCGGCCCGCTCAAATCAAAATTTCGTCTCAAATGCTTTCAATTTTCCAGACCTCTCCGGTTTTCTCCTCTTTTCTCTGTGTGCTCTGTGTTAAAGCTTTTCCTGACTAAATCAAAGGCAAAGACTTAACACAGAGAAAAGAGGAGAAAACCGGAGAATTGGGATGAGGTGGGTGCCTCCCCCTTTTTCTGCTGGAAGAAATGAGATACAAATGTGCGCTGTGATGGATTCATTGGAACGGAAGATTCTTGAGGCTTTCGATGCGCGCGGCATTCGGACTCTCTCGCTTGCGGATTTGGGAGACCCTGCAGCCGTGAAGGGTGCCGCGTTACAACTGGTCGAGCGAGGATGGCTGCGTGCCGCCGAGACGCCGGACTCCTACGCGCGCACCGAAGATGGCCGTCTGCAACTTGCCGCGCCGCGCGATGTGACCATTTACTCGCGCCCCGGCTGCCACCTCTGCGAAGAGGCCAAGGCGCAAATCGCTCCCTTGCTGAAAGAATTCGGCGCGCGCCTCACCGAAATCAACATCGACGAAGATCCGCAACTGCGCGCGCTGTACGATTACGACGTCCCGGTAATTTTTCTCGGCGCGCGAAAAGCCGCCAAGCATCGCGTCGACCTGGCACAATTCCGCCGCCAGTTGCGCGACGCAACTTCAGGATGACGTCCTGCGGGAACTCTTTTTCTAAATACTGAATTTCAAATTAATGGCCCGTGACGGGTTTCACGCCTACGGTTTTGTCGGGGACATCGCCGGCGCGGCCCTTGACGCGGTCGTAGACCGAGACGAGCGAGGTTGAGCCTAGCGCTTCGTTGTAGTAGGTGGGTACGCCTAGCGCGGTTCGCAGCTCTTCGTTGAACTTGCGCATGCTGACCAATTGCTCGGCGTGCGCGGGGAATTTCTTGCCGTCGTCCGTAAGTAGGAATTTTTGGTAGCCTGCGTCCCACAGGCGCACGAACTGGCCGTTTAGCAGGATGGTTGGGAGAATGGTCATCGTGTAGTGATCGTCGGCGGTGCGGCGGAATTCCGCGCCGCTGCCGTATTTTTCTACGCGCATCACGCCGCCCGTGCTGCTGACCACGAAGCCCGAGGTTGACAAGGAATCCATCAACTTGGCCGGGAACCTGTCTTTCACATTCCACATAGAACTCAAGAATACGGGCGGCGCGATGGACTGTAAAGGCGAAAGCTCAAAACCTTTACCACAGAGGACACAGAGAGAAAAGGAGAAGAACCAAAGACAAGAGATGTCTAGCCTGAAAATACAGCCAGATTTCTCCGGTTTTCTTCTCTGTTCTCTGTGTCCTCTGTGGTAAAGCTTTTGCTGCGCAAATTAAGATGGCCAAAGACTTAACACAGAGAACACAGAGAACAGAGGGGAAAACCGGAGAGCGATCGAGGGGCTGAATAGGGTGGATCGCTTGGTGCGGTGGAGGTCGATTGCCTCGCGACAGGCTCCACGGCGGTTGCATGCCAAAGATCTCCCTTCCAGCGGCAAGAATCGGCGAAGTTTATGCTAAATTAGCTGAATACAATTGAGCCGGTCCGGCATCTATATGCGGGCATGGCCATCGGTTTGTCGAAATGGCCCTCGGCAGGGGTGACGGCGGAGGGCAGAGAATACTGCGACACATGAACACGGCAAAAAAGCCAGTTTGGGCGGAAGCTTCGGCGAACGCGAAAATCATTGGCCGCAACGTGCTCGATTGCATCGGCAACACGCCGCTTCTGCGCCTTGAGCGGGTCGGGCCGAACTATCCGAATGTGGAATTTTACGGCAAGGCGGAATGGTTCAATCCGGGGGGCTCCGTAAAGGATCGTCCGGCGCTGGAAATGATTCGCGAGGCGGAACGTTCCGGGCAACTGAAGCCGGGCCAAACCATTCTGGATGCGACCAGCGGAAACACGGGGATCGCCTACGCCATGATTGCTGCGGCGCTCGGTTATGGCGTGAAGCTTTGCCTGCCGTCCAGCGCCAGCGAAGAGCGAAAGAAGATTCTCAAGGCATTTGGCGCGGAGCTGGTATTCACGCCGGGAGATGAAGGCTCCGATGGAGCCATCCTGCGCGCGCGGGAAATTATCGCCACCGAGCCGGGCAAATATTTTTATCCCGATCAGTACGGCAACCCTGGAAATTGGCGCGCCCATTACAAGACCACCGCAAACGAAATCTGGGAGCAGACCGGCGGACGGATTACTCATTTCGTCGCGGGGCTTGGAACCAGCGGAACTTTCGTGGGCACTACGCGCCGCCTTAAGGAATTAAATCCCGCAATTCGCTGCATCAGTCTGCAGCCGGATGCGTCCTTTCACGGGCTGGAAGGATGGAAGCACATGGCCACGGCCATCGTGCCGGGCATTTATGACCCTGCGCTGGCCGATGCCAATCTGGAAGTGGGGACGGAAGAGGCCTATCGATTGGTCAAGCGGGCCGCGCGGGAAGAGGGATTGCTGCTAAGCCCGAGCGCCGCCGCCGCTCTGGAAGGCTGCTTCCAAGTGGCCGCCCGGCTGGGACCGGACGAGCGCGCCGTGATCGTGACCATTTTTCCGGATTCAGGCACAAAATATCTGAGCGAGCGTTTCTGGGACGAGGTTTAGGCGCGGCGATTTTTGTAGCCCGCCTTTTCAGAGGCAGGGATTTATTGCGGCTTATAGAAAGTTCGCGATCACATGCTGGCTCTCGATTAGAGGGAATCTCGCGATTTACAGAAAACCCTCGCCTCTGAAGAGGCGAGCTACAGATCAAGAGACGAGCTACAGAGCAAGAGGCTAGCTACACGAAAGAGAAACGATCGATGCTGCTGCTGGCGAAAAAATTGGAGCAGGAAATCCGCGATCATGGCGCCAGGGATTATCCGAACGAGTGTTGCGGTGCGATGCTGGGAACGGACAACGACGCGGCGGGCCGCGAAGTGCGCGCCCTGTTTCCGCTGATCAACCGGCGGGACGATTCCCCGCGAAACCGGTTCTCGATTACGCCAGAGGATTTTCGCGCCGCCGAACGAGCCGCGACCGAGCGTGGACTGGATCTCCTGGGGTGGTATCATTCCCACCCGGACCATCCGGCCCGGCCCAGCGAATTCGACAGGGAACATGCCTGGCCGTGGTATAGCTACGTAATTTTGAGCGTGGATGGGGGCGTTCCCAAGGATTTGACGTCCTGGCTATTGGAGGACGACCGCTCCAAGTTTCAGCCGGAAGTGGTTGTAGCGGAACGGGTTGCCGGAAACGGGCAGCAGGGCTGAAGTTTCAGCTTGAACCCTAAACAGGTTTCCGCGCATCCGATCTATTCCAGTGCATTGTTTTGCTGCCCCGGCGCTTCCGGGGGTGTGCTTTGTACAATGGGTGCGCGGGTCACCCGAGTTGGTCAAGAATTTATCAGGGGAGAAACGACCGTATGGCTGTAAAGGTTATGATTCCGACGCCGCTCCGCCAGTTTACCGGAAAGCAGTCCAGCTTCGAATGTAACGCGGCCACTGTGGGCGAGGCGCTCAGCGGACTGACGGGAGCGTTTACCGAGCTGCGGAAGCACCTTTTTACGGACGACGGAAAGATTCGCAGCTTCGTGAATGTGTACGTGAACGACGAGGACATACGTTTCCTGGACAAGGAAAACACCAAAACCAGGGATGGCGATACGGTGAGCATCGTGCCTTCCATCGCCGGCGGTTCCGCGCCAAGCGGCAAGTAAATCCGCAAAATTGCGGGAAGAAATTAGAGGAGAACGTTCGTGGCAATCCCGACTGATACATTGAAACAGCAGGAAACAAAGCTTTCCAAGGAAGAAATTCAGCGCTATAGCCGCCACCTGATCATGCCGGAAGTGGGCATGGATGGGCAGCTCAAGCTCAAGCGCGCTCGCGTGTTGATGATCGGCACGGGCGGACTGGGCGCTCCGCTTGGCCTCTATCTGGCCGCGGCAGGAGTGGGGCATCTGGGGCTTGTGGACTTCGACGTTGTCGATTCCTCGAATTTGCAGCGCCAGGTAACCTTCACCACGGCGGACGTCGGAAAGCCCAAGTCCGAAGCGGCCAAGGCGAGGCTTTCGGCGCTCAACCCGGCCATTGAAATCGTGTCCTACGAGACGCGCCTGACCAGCGAAAATGCGCTCGAACTTTTCCGCGATTACGACATCATCGTGGATGGCACCGACAATTTTCCCACGCGTTTTTTGGTGAACGATGCCTGCGTGCTGCTCGGCAAGCCGAACGTGTACGGATCTATTTTCCGGTTCGAGGGGCAAGCCACCGTTTTCGGGTATCCGGGCGGGCCGTGCTACCGCTGCTTGTATCCTGAGCCGCCTCCGCCGGGGCTTGTTCCATCGTGCGCCGAGGGCGGCGTGCTGGGCGTGCTGCCGGGCATTGTCGGCTCGATCCAGGCGATGGAAACCATTAAACTGATTCTGGGCAGCGGAGAGCCGCTGGTGGGGCGATTGCTGCTGTTTGACGCACTGGCCATGCGCTTCCGGGAACTGAAGTTGAAGAAGAATCCGGAATGCGCCATTTGCGGCCCGCACCGCACGATAACAAAGTTGATCGATTACGAGGAATTCTGCGGAATTCGAGGCGAGGAGACTCCTGCAATGACGGACGGTATTCAGGAAATTACGGCGACGGAACTGAAGGCGCGGCAGGATCGCGGCGACAAGCTGTTTATTCTGGACGTGCGCGAGCCGCATGAATATCAGATTTGCAACTTAAATGGAAAGTTAATTCCTCTGGGAGAGCTGACGCGCCGCGTGAACGAGCTGGACAGTTCCGTGGAGATGGTTGTGCACTGCCGCAGCGGCAAGCGCTCGGCCGACGCCATACATTTCCTGCAAACGGCGGGCTTTAAGAAGCTGTGGAACCTGAAGGGCGGCGTCCTGGCCTGGGCCGATGAAGTCGATCCCAAGATGCCCAAGTACTAAGAGAGAAAATCAGGGCTGCGTTTTCCCGCCGGGCGTTTAAGGCATACCGCGGGATGGCGAGCCCACACTGAGGGAGTGCAAATGCCAGCAGCCAAGATCACTATCCGGAATGATGGACCCTTGCTCGTTGAGGGCGAAGTGGAATTGCTCGACGCGGAAGGCAAGGCATTCGGCCTCGGTGGACGCAGTGCGTTCGCTCTGTGCCGTTGCGGCCATTCCGCGAATAAGCCCTTCTGTGACGGGGCTCATAAAGCTGCCGGCTTTCAAGATAAGCAGCAAGCCCGGAACCTCCCGCCGCAGCCTCCCAAGGCTTAGCCGCCCTCACAAGCCTCCGAGACGGCAGCGAAATTCAAATTGAGCATCATAAAGGCATGAATCTCCCGATTGACGGTTTTCCCGCCGCCAATCGGGAGATTGCCGTTTCCAAGGCTTAAAGCCAATGCTTGCAACCTCATAAATTTCTAATCTGCCAGACAAATCGAATCCCAGGTAGTGTCAAACTTGCCACTAGTGTGTAGCGAAATGAGAAGATCAATGGAGTCCTTGTAACATTTCTATTCATTTTCAAGGAACGTCAAATCGATCCATCCACCCTCGCATCCTGCCGAAACTCGCAAGTTGCTAATTATAAAGATACTTACAAGTATCTCAAAATCTTTGCCAAATCGGCTGCGAACTTGCTTCCCTCTATTGCGAAGTAAGAACTAGGGCCCATGTAACTGCTCAACTGGGGGAGCGGTGAGTGTGGTATATCAAATTCGGGCATGGTGTTGGAACTATCGCTGGTTTCTAGGAATACTCGGCGCGGTAGCGTTTCTTGCGTCTGCCGCCTGGCTGCGAGAACTTCCGATCTCTTCTGAGCCAATACTCTACTCATACCTGCAAATCGTGGGCAGCCTGCTTTGCTTCACCTATGCAGCCAACGCCCTGGTGCGTTTCCGCGGAACGCATGACCGCCTCACATTGATCCTCGCTTTTGGTTTCGTCCTTTCCGGCGTGATCGAAACCGCCGCGACATTCAATTTCTACGACATTTTGGCTTACGGGGTCTTCAGCCAGTTGCGCGTGCCTCTGGCGTGGATGGTGAGCCGCACGTTGCTGGCTTTGGTGCTGATTGCGGCGCTGGTTGTGGAGCGCCGAGTGCCGAACTCGCGCGAGCCCGGCAGGGAAATTGCGATTGCCCTTTTCGTGGTTGTGGGCGTCGCCTACCTGACCAGCGCCGCGTACTTCGGGTCTCGCCTTGAGCCTGCCATGCACCCGCAGGCCCTTGTTTCAAGGCCCGGAGATTTATTGCCGGCAATTCTGTTCGGCATCGCAGCAATCGGATTTACGCGCAGGTCGCGGCGACATGCCTCGCCATTCGACCGCATATTTTGCGCCGCGCTTTGGATGAATGTGGCCTGCCACGTCCTGGCATCGCAATCGGAGAGGCTGCTCGATGTGCCTTTCACCGTGGCCCAGTTCCTGAAAGTGGGCAGCTATGCACTCGTGCTGGGCGGAGCGCTGCTGGACAACGCGCGGCTGTTCGATCAAGTCCGCAAACTTGCCGTGACGGATCCGCTGACCGGTCTTTCGAACTACCGCACGCTGATCAACGTCATGGAAACGGAAATCCAGCGCTCGAGCCGCACTGGCCGCCCGTTTGCCGTGCTGCTGTTTGACCTGGACAGGCTGAAGGCCATCAACGACGAGCACGGGCACCTGGTCGGCAGCCGCGCTATTTGCCGCCTGGCAAGCGTGCTTCAGATCCAATCCCGCGCAATGGATACCGCCGCGCGATATGGCGGCGATGAATTTGCCGTGGTGTTGCCGGAAGCAGGAGAGGAAGCGGCCGTTTCGGTGAGCCGGCGCATTTGCGAGCGGCTGGCGAACGACGGCGAATTTCCACCTGTCACGGTGAGCGTGGGCGCAGCTGTCTACCCGCGGGACGCGGAAACGATTGATGGATTGTTCAACGTCGCGGATCGGGCTCTCTATGGAATGAAGCGGCGACCCGATGGGATTCGGGCGCTGGCCCGCATCGCGGCTTGTCTGTAAAGAAGTACGAGCGTGCGTCCGCCGCGGAGGAAAAGGCCGCCGGACAACTGAGGGAAAAGATGCCGCAAGCATTCGATGTGGAACGACTCGAAAAAAGAATTCCGATGACGGTGGCAGTCCACATTTCCGAGCGCCAGTCCGCCTCCTGTGTGGAGACGACGTTTACCGAAGACGTCAGTTCACGCGGGGCGCGAGTGCCGAGCGCTCGCCGCTGGAAACTCAACGATATTGTGAATTTTGAATCGTTGCCCGGCGATTTCCGCGCTAAGGCGCGCGTGGCGTATTGCCGGCCGCATCCCGATGGTTATGTCATCGGACTTGAGTTCCTAGAGCCCAATGGCCGGTGGGTGGTTACCTCCCCATTCGGCTCAGGGAAACCGCTGCAAGGATAGGAGGGACACGCGAAGAAGGCAAACAACTGGCGTAAGGTTTTACCCAAAAGCGTCTGACATTCCGCGGGAACGGGATGGCAGACGCTTTTGGTGCGTTTGGAGGGATCGTGATTTTTGATTCGTGAATCGTAATTCGTGGCTTGTGGATCTGGATTTGCGCCGCGCGGCTCATCGGTTCTGCCGTGCAAAGCCAATCTCAATTACTTTCAACTTCGTTCCGTTCAAATCAAACATTGCAATCTAGATTGCTGGCCGCTGCAAGAGATTCTCGTATGAGCGGAGAGTTTCCTCGACCATTTTATTTGCGGAGAAGCTGGTGAGAATTGTTTCACGGGCGGCCTTGCCGAGGCGGGAGGCGTCTTCGGGGCGGGAAAGTAATTTCGCGATGGAGGAAGCCAGGGCCTCCGAATCAAGATCGTTTACGAGAAGGCCATTTTGCGCGTGCGACACAACTTCGGGGACTCCTCCGCGCGCAATGGCCACAACGGGCAATCCATGTGCCATTGCTGCGAGCAGGGCGCTGCCGAGCGGTTCTTCGTGGGAGGGAAATGCGAAGACTTCCGTCGCCGAAAAAATAGTTTCGATATCTGTCGATGGAGGCAGGAATTTTACGGCGTCTCCCACTTGAAGCTGTTGCGCGAAAGCTTGCAGCTTGGACAATTCCGGGCCGGCGCCGCGCAGGAGCAAGATGCACGCTGGGAACTGCACACGCAATTTCGCAAAAGCTTCCAGCAGAAGCGCATGACCCTTCTCCGGCACGAAGGCGGCGACATTTCCGATGCAAGGTGCGCCACGCGGAATTTCAAGCCGGCGGCGAGCGCTGTCGCGTTGCTCCTGGGAAATTTGCGCAGGGATTGGCACGCCATCGTGGATCACAAGAACTTGGCTTGCGGGGAGTCCGCTTCGGATCACGGATTGTTCCACGAAATGTGACACGGCGATGACTCGCGCCGCCGAGCGATATCTGGCCATGGAAATAAATCCCTGCGAGATAGGTAGAGCGATTCTTCTGGAAATGACGACTGGGACGGCGCGGTGCGCTCTGGCGAGCCACGCGGAGGTGAGCGCATGAGGCTCGTTTGCGTGAATTAGGTCGAAGCGGCCTTCACGTAGCAACTTGCGGATTTGCAGCGCGGCCGCCAGACGCCGCCCGCGCGGATCGACAACGTGCACGGGCGAGCCGATTTCCTTTGCGCGCGCAGCCAGAAGCGAATCGCGCAATGCAAGCAATTCGGGAGCGTGACCGCGTTCGCGCAAGCCTTGCAAGAGGAGCAACGCCTGATGCTGCCCTCCGCGAAAGTCCCGGCCGAGGTCCACGATGAGTGGGCGCAATCTCAGGCCTCACCGGGTTTTGGCCAGGAGCGATGTGAGAGCTTCTCGCCCGCGAGCAGGCGCCCGAGTTTGCGGTACTTCACGTAAATATATTTTGCGGACATCCAGGCGATCAGCCAGCCGCGGTATCCATCCAGGAGGCCGAGCTGAATCACAAGTTTTTGAAAGAAGGTCCACGGCGGCGCAAAAATCATTGCGGCGCGCCAGCTCTTGCGCCCGTGCTCGAACATATCTTCCGCGGCCATGTTGCTAAAGGCTTCTATCTTGGCTTCGTGCTCGGCAAAAGAGCGTACCGTGTAGTGATAAAGATGGCCTTTGAGGCGGCCGACGGGCGGATCGCCGTCCAACTTCACAGCGTCGTGAGGAACGCCTACGAATTTACCGCCATCGCGGCGATACAAACGCAACTTGTATTCAGGGTACCATCCGGAATGGCGAATCCATCCGCCGATGTAATTCGACAATCTGGAAAAATCGTATCCTATTTCGACGGGCGCTTCCTTCTTCCAACGCAAAACAGAGTCGCGCAATTCGGGACTCAATTCCTCGTCGCAATCGAGAGACAGTATCCAATCGTTCGAGGCCAGCGAAGCCGCATAATTTTTCTGGCTACCGAGGTTATCAAGCTTCCGGTTAAAAACACGCGCATCGAACTGGCGAGCAATTTCACAGGTACGATCCGTGGAGCCCGAGTCCACTACAACAATTTCGTCCGCAACGCCCACGAGCGAGGCCAGGGCGCGCGGCAGGTCCAGTTCTTCGTTGTACGAAATTAGAGTCGCAGTCAGTGCAGGCATCGGAATTCCAATCGGTTACGGTAACACGAAATGCGGCGGACGTGGTTGAGTAGCGCGGTCCGCCGCGGCGGACTGCGGATTTTGGTCCTTGCAAGGCCTAAAACCGCACAGGCTGAAGCCTATGCCACGCAAACCTGCGGCAGTTATCGCATCGGTGCGATTGTGGGCGTGACGCTGACGAGGATCACGGAGGTGCCGATGCGGAATTCGGAAAGATGCTTCAACTCGGCCACGCGCACGCGCTCATCGTCAAGGTATGTGCCATTGGTGGAATCCATATCGCGCAGGCGGATCACATCGCCCTTAATTTCAATTGAGCAATGCCAGCGTGAAATTTCCTTGTCGTTGATGACGATGTCGGCGTCAGCCCTGCCCAGGACCACGCGCGGTTTTTCCACGGGATAGACAAGTCCGCGCGAGGGACCAGCGATTACCGAAAGCGCGATCGCTTTCCCCTTGGGCAGTTGCAAGGAGCTCGCTTCGGCACTGCCTGCGGCCGCCAGCCAGGGAGCGCCCGAGCTGCGCGCAAAGTCCGGCAGCGGCGTGAAGACCTGAGTGGCCTCGGGGCTGCGCGGGATTTCCACAACGGTGCTTTTTCCGCACTTGCCGCACTGAAATTGCACGCGTGGGAGTCCCACCAATTGCTTATCTGGGAGAGAGTGCTGAGCGCCACAACTGGAGCAAGCAACTTTCATCGGTTCCTGCGAAATCGAATTTCACTTTCAAACTGAATACATCAGCCCGGCTGTTGAAGCGACCAACTATAGTCTGGCGCTTCTGACCGATGCGGATGGCCGTCTTCCAGGCGTACGAGCAAAATATCAATCATGGCCAATGGGCATCAAGCTTGGCCTTCGGCGATTGCTGATCTAACTTATCATGGGTGACTTGCGATCCAATGGGGCTTCGCGCAAGGAGTTTCGAAAGGGGAACTATCGCCGAAGGCCGTTGATTCTACAATGGTTGTAGGTTTCCACGCCATCCGTTGACGTCCGTATAAAGAGTGGCGCACCCACGCCGATGATATTCCACCGGCCCTTGAAAAAATGCGTGAAGTTTTGTTCTACTGCACGAAACCTACATTGGGGACGGGCGGTTCGGGTACCTCGCGGATGGGGCCGAACTGTTTCTCGTAGCGCCTGATATTTTCTTCGAGCGCGTGCAGGATTCGTTTGGCGTGTCCCGGGCTTACGATCACGCTGGAAACCAGTTTTCCCTGAGGCACATTGGGAAACACGTAGATGAAATGCACGGTGAACTCTTCCGCCGTATGGTGAAACATCACCAGGTTGGAAAATTGCCCGACCAATTCCTTTTCGTCGGCCTTGATTTGCACTTGAACCTGCTCGCCGCCCGTTTGCGCCATGGGTTCCTCCGGTCACGGAGATCGTTCTCCGCGAATCGTTCCATTTGCGACACTACCATATTCCGCGCGGCGAAGGCATGAGCAACGTGCGCGCAGGTTTCTCCGCCACTTGAAACGCGGAAGTCTCGCCGGCTTTCTTGCAATTTCGCCAAATAAGAAAAATTGCCGGCGGGATGCCGGCGCTACGTTTGGACATGTAAATTATCGAGCACACTCCTGCCGCATATGGATTGACTCGCTGTTGCATTAATGCTAGTTTATTGAAGATATTTATGTAGGTTAACTATGTCCGTGTTTCCGCCATCTCCAGCCTCCGCCGACCCGATTTCGGGCCCCGGCAAAGTGGATAGAGCGGCTCCCGCTCCGCAAGACAGTCTTAAGCCGCGAACCGGTTCTCCCTCCCTTCCGGAGTCCTACCGCAGCGTTCCGGTCCATGCAGGAGCTTCCTTTCTTCGGAAGATGATTGCGTTCGCCGGGCCCGGCTATCTGGTGGCTGTCGGATACATGGATCCGGGGAACTGGGCGACCGACTTGGGGGGCGGCTCACGGTACGGGTATACGCTGCTGAGCGCCGTGCTGATTTCCAGCCTGATGGCCATTTTTCTTCAGGCGCTTTCCGCGAAGCTCGGCATTGCAACTGGGCGCGACCTGGCGCAGGCCTGCCGCGAGCACTATTCGCGCCGCACGACGACGGTACTTTGGTTGCTGTGCGAAGTTGCCATTGCGGCGTGCGATTTGGCGGAAGTGCTGGGCTCGGCGGTGGCCTTGAAGCTGCTGTTCGGCCTGCCGCTGCTTGCGGGTGTTTTGTTGACTGGGTTTGATGTGCTGCTAGTTCTGGCATTGCAGGGGCGCGGCTTTCGAGTGCTGGAGACGCTGGTCATCACGCTGATCGTGACGATTGGCGCGTGCTTCGCTTATGAGATATTTTTCGCGCGTCCTCTTTGGATCGAAGCGGCGCGGGGATTTCTTCCCACATGGCAGATCGTGAAGGACCGCGAGATGCTGTATCTCGCGATCGGCATTTTGGGCGCCACGGTGATGCCGCACAATTTGTATCTGCATTCCAGCATTGTGCAAACGCGTGCTTTCAATCTCACTCCGGAAGGCAAGCGCGAAGCAGTTCGGTTTGCCACGCTGGATTCCACGCTGGCGCTTGGATTGTCCCTGTTCATTAATGCGGCCATTCTGGTGCTGGGCGCGGCGGCGTTTCACGTGCGCGGCATGAACGATGTGGCGGACATCAGCCAGGCGTACCAGTTGCTCACGCCCGTGCTGGGCGTGAGTTTCGCCAGTGTGCTGTTTGCGGCGGCGCTGCTGTGTTCCGGGCAAAATTCCACGCTCACCGGGACGCTGGCCGGGCAGATTTGCATGGAGGGATTCCTGCACTGGCGGATCAAGCCTTGGCTGCGGCGCTTGATTACGCGGTCCATGGCCATCATTCCGGCGGCGGTAGTGATCGGAGTGATGGGCGAGGGGCGCGCGACTTCGTTACTCATTCTGAGCCAGGTGATTTTGAGCTTTCAGTTGCCGTTCGCGGTGGTGCCCCTGATTCAATTTACGGGCGACCGCTCAAAAATGGGCGAATTTACAAACGGCCCGATCACTGCGATTTTCGGCTGGTTCATGGCTGCGGCGATCATTGTCCTCAACGTGGCGCTGCTATGGCTTACCTTTGGCGGGAAGATATAGGCAGGACTGGCTTTAGACCGCCGCTTTTCCGTTTGCTACCTAAGGTCAAAAGCGACAGACTGAAGTCTGTCCTACTGGCGCTTTAGCAGGTGAAATATCGCCTGTCTTGTGGCAGAATTTTTATCGCCTCTCAAAATCTAGGTTCAAATGGAGACTTCGGAATGAGCGGAATTAACAAGGGAGCTTCTTTGTGGCTTGCGCGCGCTGCGGGCGCTTGCCTGGTGCTTGGAACATTTGCGTTTGTGGGAGGGCGAGTTGTGGCGGACGATACAACACCCGCGCCCTGGGTTGCGCCGGACGACGCAAAGAAGGTGAAGAATCCAATCCCGTCAACACAGGAAACATTGGCCGCCGCGCAGGATTTGTTTACCGACAATTGCGTGCTTTGCCACGGCGAAAAGGGCATGGGAGACGGTCCGGGCGCAAAGGCCATCAAGGTGAAGCCGGCAAATTTCACGGACGAGAAAATGATGGCCGCGGAGACAGACGGGTCCATCTACTGGAAGATGACCACTGGCCGCGGGCCGATGCCGTCCTGGAAAGATGTGCTAACGGATAAAGAGCGCTGGGAACTGGTGGGCTACATCCGCAAGCTCGCCAAGGACGCAGCCAAGAAGTAACTGCAATTGAAGAAATAAACGTCAAAGGGCGCGGCGCCCGCGAGATGCCCGGCAGATTGCAGCCGCGCCCTGATTCTCCCTCTTACCTCACCGCCGCAAGGGCTTGCCCCACTTCCTTCATGTCCGGCACGGCCGGATATTCGTAATACTTGAGCCAGGCGATTTTCCCGGCCTTGTTGACAATGGCCACGGCGCGGCCTGCGATCCCTCGTTCCGGGAGATAGACGCCGAATTTTTCCGCCACGGCGCCCTTGGGATGAAAATCGGCGAGCAGCGGGTAGGTGATGCCCATTTTTTCGGCGAAGGCTTTGTGCGTCCACACACTATCCACGCTCAGGCCGAGAACCTGCGCATTGAGCGACTCGAACTGCTTCAAATCGTTGACGAAGCAGGCGTGTTCGTTGGTGCAAAGCGGGCTGAAATCGAGCGGGTAAAAGACCAGCACGACGTTGCGCTTGCCGGCAAAATCGGAAAGCGTGACGGCCTTTTGCGACTGGTCTTCCAAGGTAAAGTTGGGAGCCGGCTGTCCTACGGCTATCGGCACGAAGCCTCCTCAAATTGGGAATTCATAATTTGCATGTCGCGCGGCGCGAAGGATGCATTTTAGTAGCGCAGGCTGAAGCCCGCGCTACTAAAACCCATGATAGCGGAATTTTTCTAGCGGCGTCCCGGATTCTGGTAACATCGCCCCGACATGGCGCGCATCGCTCTGGAACAGGCCTACCCGGGGATTTCGATTCGTCCGCGCTCGCGCAGATTGTGGGCGCGGCTGATGCGCTGGCCCGCTGAGTGCGTCCATCTGGAACACGGGCATCACTGGATGGCCACGTTTATTCCGGACACGTTGTATCTGCGCGGCAAGCCCAGGCTGCGCCGCGATCCCGCTCGGCCGGAAGTTTCCGTTTGCATCGATTGCCTGACCGGTTTGCTGGAGCCGGAGCTGGCGGCTTGCTCAAGCCGCGTGATTGCGTTTGAACCGGACGGCGAAAATTTCACGCAATATTTTTTCCTGGGCCGCGAAGATTTCGATGCCGCCGGCTTGCGCTCCGAGGTAGCCGCGGCGATCGAAACGCGCCTGCAGGAATTGCAGGGGCCGTGCAGCGATTGCGATCAGCCCGCGACTTGGCTATGGATTTCGCGGCGCGAAGTTTCCAGCCTGGATCAGACGGAGCGCATCGAAAGTTCGCCCGGCGCGCTGTTCTGCGCAAAGCATGGGGGCGCGAAGCTGTGCGAAGCTCTGGGGCAGGTGGCTGAGGCAAATCTGTTTTACGTCAACGCGCCGTACGGAGATTCGGGCGCGTACCTGTGGATCTGAGGCCATGACGCTGCGCGAAATTGTCGAGAAGTATCTGGCCATTGCGGGCGGATTTGCGTTCCTCGCGCCGCTCGCGGATTTTGGCATTGAGCGCAAGGAAGTCGAGCGCATTTTCGGTGCGCTCGATGAGGATTACCACATCAGCCGATATCTTCATTTCAGCCAGGTTTCCGGCCCCGCCTACAACATCAACGGGTTCGAGCAGACGCACCTCTCGATTGACCAGGAAATCCAAAGCGTATTGTGATTTGGTTTGGTAGGACAGGCTTCAGCCTGTCTTCTTTTGACTTTTTTGGGTTGCTGCGAAAATCAAACCCAGACAGGCTGAAGCCTGTCCTACGAATGCCGGCGCCAGAGCCAGTAGCCGAGGCCACAGACGAGCAGGATGGGCAGGGAACTCATGACTAGGGTCATGCCGAGGTAGGTGCCGGCGGTCTTGGGATCGCCGACCATGCAGGCGGGGCAGGCCCAGGCCGCGCCGGGGATTAGCGAAGCGCCAACCACGGCCGCGAGGAAACGCGCTGCAAGATTTAGACTACGCTGCATATCTTCCTCACAAATATACACGCAAATAGATCACCGGCCACAGAAGGACCACGAAATACCAGAAAACCTGTGTGGCTGCAAACGTGGAGGGCGCGAGCGTTCCGCGGCGCATCGGGAAATAAATCGCCGCAAGTATGGCGATGGCCACTACGGCGTGCAGCGCGTGCGCGCCGACGATCAGGTAGAAAAACGCGCCGTGGGAGCTGGAAGTCATGGTCAGGCCCTCGCGCAGAAGCGCCACCCACTCCACTCCCTGCAGAAGCACGAAGGCAATTCCCGTGGCGATTGCGCAGGCCAGGTAGGCGTGCGCCTTTTCGTAACCGTCGCGCGCGCGGCGGCTGGCTATCAGCAACAAGTACGCCGCTGAGAAGCAAGATCGCGGTGTTGAACGCGGTGCGCTCCACCGGCAGGCGCGGCTGGCCCGGCGGGCGGCCAAACACCGCCCATCACCGTGGCTTTGGCGATGGTGTGGGCGCTCATCAGGGCCGCGAAAAACATGATTTCCATGACGATAAAAATGATCATGCCCAGTACGGAGTTGGGCAGGCGCTTCTTTGCGTCCGGCGCGGATGCGGCCAATCGAGATTCGATGGTTGTGGTTGGGCTACTCATTTTTGGTGGCCGCGCCAGTATCAGATGTCGCGGATTGCCGAGGGGTTGCTCCAGTGCAGGCCGCTGTGCTTCATGACGTCTGGAGCCACGCCCGCAAACAGAATCACGATGAACAGCAGGCAAACGATCAAGAGATAGGGCACCCAGCGCTTTTCGACATTGACGTGCATGAAATTCTTGGCGACCAGGTATGCCTTGACGAATGCAACTCCGAAGGCGGCGATGAGCACCACTTCGCGCATATGTGACATGGAGCCGAGCACGCTCACGACGAGCAGCACCACCAGGATGGCCCAGATCTTGACGTAGTTGGGATGATGAACGTGAGCTTCAGCTTCAGTGGTCATGGTTCCTCGTCAGCATTCCTTATTCCTCACCGGGCGATGTACAGCAATGGAAACAGGAAAATCCAAACGATATCCACAAAGTGCCAGTACAGCCCGATACATTCCACGCGCTGCAATTCCTGATTTTTGGCCGCATCCGCCGCCACGATCAGCATGATGATCATTCCGGCCAGCACGTGAAGGCCGTGCAGTCCCGCCAGCACATAATAGAACGACCAGAAACCGCCCGAGGAAATCACGAACCCTTCATGGATGTCCTTGGTCCACTCAAAACCCTTGATGGTCAGGAAAAGCAATCCGCCGAGTGCAGTGAGGCGAAGCAATTTCGCGGCCCTGGGGCCTTCGTGCGCGTCCGCCGCTTTGTGAGCCATAACCGCGCACAGACTGGATGTGAGAAGCACCAGCGTATTGAATGCGCCGGCCCAGGTATTGGTATGCGACGCGGCATCGGCCCACTCCGGGTGGCCAATCTGTGCATCACGTAGGAGGCAAGCAGGCCGCCGAAAATCACGATTTCCGACGCGATCACCCACCAGGTAATCAGGCGCGCGGTGGGGATTCCCGTCGCGCTTCGTGTGTTGGCAACTGGTTTGGCGCTTGAGCTCATGAGTCCTTGTCTCCGCACAGCCTAATCGGGAACGTTCTGCGGCGCGAAGTCGTCCGCGCGGCCCGGCAGGCCATATTCATAGGGCCCGCGGTATACGGTTGGGAGCTGGGCAAAGTTGCCGTGCGGCGGCGGCGAAGGGACCGTCCATTCAAGTGTGGTGGACCTCCAGGGATTCGACCCGGCAGTCTTGCCGTTGCGCAGGCTCCAGAAAAAATTGAAAAGAAAGACAAACTGGAAAGACAGCATGACCAGCAGCGCGATCGTGGAAGTGGTGCGCAAATGCTGCAGCGCGGGCCGCGACTGCTCGGCGAACTGGGCGTAACTGTATACGCGGCGCTGGTCTCCGGCGGTGCCGGTGATGAACAGCGGAATGAAAATCACGTTGAAGGGAATTACCGTGCCCCAAAAGTGAATTTTTCCCAGCGTTTCATTGAGCATGCGGCCGAACATTTTTGGATACCAGAACGTGAGTCCCGCAAATACCGAAATAATTGCGATGGGCACGAACGTGTAATGGAAGTGCGCGATGACGAAATACGTATCGTGCAGATAGATGTCCGTGCCGGAGGAGCCCAGGAAAATTCCGGTCACTCCGCCGATCATGAACTCGGCGATGAATGCCAACGCCCAGAGCATGGGAGTATCCAGTGGATCGATCCACCGTAGAGCGTGGCGATATACAGGAAAACCATCTCGGTGATCGGGATCGAAATCAGCAACGTGGTGATCGAAAAAATATTGGCCATGCGCGGGTCGATGCCCGCCACGAATTGATGGTGCGCCCACACGACGAAGCTCAGGAAGCCGATGGCCCACGTCGTGTACAGAATGGTCTTGTAACCGAACAGTTTCTTGCGCGCGAAAACCGCCAGGATTTCCGCCACGATACCCATGGCTGGAAGCAATACGACGTAGACTTCCGGATGGCCGAAAAACCAGAACAGGTGTTGCCACAAAAGCGGATCGCCGCCGCGCGTGCGGATCGTAAAAGCCGGTGGATAACGTCTGGTCGAATAGCAGCATGACCGCGCCGGCGATCAGCGGCCCGGCCGAAGCCATGAAGATGATGCTGGCCAGAACGATCATCCACACGAGGATCGGGATATCGTACATTTTCATGCCCGGGGCGCGGCTGTTCATGGCAGTGACGGTGAAGTTGATGCCGCCCAGTAAAAACGCCACGAATTCCAGCGCCACAGCCAGCAGCCAAAGCGACGGCCCCGACGGGCGTCAGGTTATACGCGCCAGCTGGACGGAAAGCGGCGGATAGGCCGTCCAGGCGCCGCCAAATGGGCCGCCCTTCACAAGGAAAGAGAGCAGAAGAACTACCGCGCTCAGCAGAAAAATCTGATACGACAGGCGATTGATGCGAGGAAACGCCATGTCGTCGCATCCGATCATCAGGGGAATCAGGAAATTTCCGAATGCGGCGATGAGCACCGGCATGGCCACCCAGAAAATCATGATGGTGCCATGCATGGTGACGAGGGCGTTGTACCTGCCCGGCGTGACGATTCCGAAGCCCGGAACATACTGATTGGGAAAGCCCAGTTGCATGCGGAAAACGTAAGCCAAGAATCCGCCATGCAAGGCCATGGCCATGCCGGTAAACAAATACTGCATGGCGATCATCTTGTGGTCGGTGGACCAGAGGTATTTGTGAAAGAATCCCGGCTCGGCGTGTTCGACTTGCGTGCTCATCGCCGCACCTCCGCCAACAGTCAAGGGTCCGTCCGTTGCGGACGCGGGCAAAATCCGTTGCTCAGCCATGGCCGGATTCGAGTTGCGCATCAGCCATGCAGCGTGGTCCTGCGGCGTCTCGACGATGATCCGGCCAGCCATCAAGCCATGGCCCAGGCCGCACATCTGCGTGCATTGAATATCGTAGGTGCCCAGGCGATTCGGGCGAAACCAGCCAGTGATCGTGCGGCCTGGCAGCGCGTCCTGCTTGAGGCGAAAGGCGGGAACGGCAAAGCTGTGGACCACGTCGCGAGACATCAACTCAAAATGATAGGTGGTATTTACTTTTAACGTGCAGTTCGCCCACCGTACGAATATCGTCGGCCGTGTCCAGGACGCCGTCCGGCCCGGCTGCTGAAAGCTCCAGGCCCATTGCTGGCCAATGACGCGCACCGTTTCATCGGCCAGGCGGCATGTCTTGCTTGATGTTGTACCAGACCATGATCGCGCCAACGATGATGACAATGTCGCAAAGAGATACCAGGGCAGTGAGGGATGGTGATCCAGCGCTTGCAGATGTTTTTCTTCCCCGGTGATGTACTGCGTCGGGCGCCCATCCTTGGCGCGAAATTTGAAGACCAGCGCAGAACATCATTGTCTCGGCGGCAATCAGCCAAAAGCCCACAATCACCGCAATCAGGATGAACAGATGATCGATACTGTGCGCGTAGGTCGAAGCGCCGTTAGATACCGCTCCAGCATAGAGGCTCCAGCTACCGGATTAGAATGATTACTCCCGCAATAAACGCAAGCGAGCCGATCACGATGATCCAAAAGACGGTTTTGGCGATTTGCTCCGGCGATGTCTCAGCGTGATCCATTTTTTTCTCTACTCCCGAAATCGGTTTCTAGGGTTTCAAGGTGCCAATGTAGGCGACGACATTGCGAATGGCATCTTCATCCGCGAGTCCGCGAGCCATGGGGCGCATCAAGCGTCCTTCGGCATCTTTCGGATTCGTGCCGCGTACGCCGCTTCTGAATTTTCTGAGTTCCGTGGCGAGATACCAGTCATCCAATCCCGCAATGCGCGGCGCTTTCAAATCCGGATTTCCGGCACCGTTATCGCCATGGCATGCCGCGCAGGTCGCGAAGATGCGCCTGGCCCGCTTTTGCATCGCCGGGCAGCGTGGCAGCGTGCGGCACGGGAGACATGGTTTCCACGTAGTGCGACACGGCTTTCACGTCATCCTCGGTAGGCAGGCTGAGGGCCATAGGACGCATCTTCATGCCCTCCACGTCGCTGAAATGCATGCCGCGAACTCCGGCGCGGAATTTGTCGAGTTCTTCCTCGACGTACCACTCTTTCATTCCGGCAATGTTCGGCGCGCCGATGGCGGCATTCCCGGATCCGTCCGCATTGTGGCAGGGCACGCAAGTTTCGAAAACCTCGCGGCCTCGAGTGGCCGCGTCCGTGCTGCCCAAGCCGGCATCCCGAGAGATTCAATCCGGCGATCAGCAAAAGGAGAAACGCGCAAACCGCGAGTCGATTTGGGCCAACCGTTTGAAATTTGCTCATGGTAATTCGCAAGGGATTTCCCAAGGCGCGGATACTAGCAGCACGGAAAATTGAATACAAGAGGAACTTGCATTAAGTGCGTGTTTAAATTCGGCAAATGAATTTGCAGGGGAAAAAATGCAATAGGATGCCACTGCTCGAGAGCATTTACTGTGACCTGCGTCACAGGAATGCGATTATTTTGGGAACACGGCCATGCGCTGCAGACGCTCGCCCAGGCGATTGTGCTCCTCGTTAATTTGTTCCGGCAAGCGCTCGCCGAAGTTCTCGAAGAATTTTCCCACGTCGGCGTGTTCCTTGGCCCAATCGGCGGGATCGACGCGCAACAATTCGTTCATCGTTTCGCGAGACACATTGATGCCGTCGAGTGTAATGGCATTGGCGGCGGGCACGGCTCCGATGGGAGTTTCGGTGGCCGCTCCTTTGCCTTCGATTCGTTCCAGCATCCATTTGAGCACGCGCGCATTTTCGCCGTAGCCGGGCCACAGGAATTTTCCGTCGGCGCCCTTGCGGAACCAATTCACGTGGAAAATTTTCGGCGGGTGCGGAATGTTCCTGCCCATTTCCAGCCAGTGCCCGAAATAGTCGGCCATGTTATATCCGCAGAAGGGAAGCATGGCCATCGGGTCGCGGCGCGTGACGCCCACCGCTCCGGTAATTGCCGCAGTCGTTTCCGACGCCATGGTGGCGGCGACGTACACGCCGTGTTGCCAGTTCATTGCCTCGTAAACCAAGCGGAGCAAGTCGCGCCCGGCGGCCGCCGAAAATAAATGCGGAGATGGGCACTCCGGCGGGATCTTCCCAGCGCGGAGAAATCGAAGGGGCCTGAGCGGCCGGCACCGTGTACCGCGAATTTGCCTGCGCCGCGGGGCCGTTGGAAGGCGACCACGGGCGGCCCTGCCAATCCAGCATGTCGGGGGGAATATTGTCGGTCATGCCTTCCCACCAGGGCTCTCGCTGCGGAGTCATGGCGACATTCGTGAAAATCGTATTTTTGCGCAACGCCGACATCACGTTGGGATTTGTCTTTTCGTTGGTTCCGGGCGCAACGCCAAAGAATCCCGCTTCGGGGTTGATGGCATGCAGGTAACCGTCCGCGCCAACCTGCATCCAGGAGATGTCGTCGCCCACGGTCCAGACGCGATAGCCTTCGTTTTCAAGAGCGGAAACCATCATGGCAAAGATTCGTCTTCCCGCAGGCGCTCGGGAACGCCGCCGCCATGTAGGTTACTTTTCCGGCCGGGCGATTCCAGGCCCAGGATCAGCATGTGTTCGGCCATCCAGCCTTGCTCGCGCGCCATCCAGCTGGCGATGCGCAGTGCGAAACATTTTTTGCCGAGCAGAGCGTTGCCGCCGTAGCCCGAACCAATGCTCCAGATCAATTTTTCTTCGGGAAAATGCGCGATGTAGCGGCGGTCCGGGTTCAGGTCCCCCAGGGAATGAAGCCCGGGAACAAAATCCGAGGAATTGCCCAGACGGTCCAGCGCAACCTTGCCCATGCGGGACATGATGCGCATGCTGGCGACGACGTATGCGCTGTCGGTGACCTCGACACCGATGCGGCTCTGCGGCGAGGCCGCGGGACCCATGATGTAGGGCACTACGTACATCGTGCGGCCCTTCATCGAGCCTTCAAACAACGCGCCCAGGGTTTGCTTGGCTTCGGCGGGAGCCATCCAATTATTGGTCGGCCCGGCGTTCCTGGCGATCGTGCGTGCAGATGAAGGTTACTTTTTCCGTGCGCGCCACGTCGCTGGGATCGCTGCGGTGCAGGAAACAATTGGGGTAGGTTTTTTCGTTCAGAGGAAACGTGCTGCCCCTCGCGAAGCAATTGGTCCTTGATGCGGGCTGTCCTCTTCCGCCGAACCATCGCACCACTGAATATGTGCGGGGCGGGTCATGCGCGCAACCGATTCGACCCATTGTTCAAGCGGCGTAGACACGGAACATCCTCCAATTTTTTCGGTATGCCGACGGAAAATTCCAACGTTGACAGAAAAACCGCGCGACATTTCACGCAGCAAACACACACCGATTTAAAAAGTCTAAGGCACGGATGAATCAAACGCAAGGCATCGGCGGAAATTGTTGTGCAAGGAAGGCAACATTTTGTTTCTCTGACAACGGAAATCCAGGTCGTGGGGCGGCGGCGAATTCGGGCTAACGCTTGGGGTAAAGGCGCCAAAATTTATGTTTGATTTAGGGCCGAGGGGGATATGATGGATAAGCAGGCTCTCAATCGGGAGTGCCGGAAGTTCTCGCGATGCTCGCGCCTGCAGTGGTCGGCCCACTATCCTGCATCTGGCTTGCAGCCCTTGCGGGGCTTCACAGCCAGGTGTGACGAACATCACAAACCCTAGTGCGTCTGGTCACAGATCAAACTCGGGCCCGTATGGCAAAAGTGTAGTTGTAGGCTCTTTGGTTTTGCAACTCTTCGCACTCTGAGAGGGATAAATGTTCCAGAGAAATACAAGAAAGCATAGAATTCGCGCTATCGCACTGCTCCCGTTGTTCTTGTTCGCGTTCCCTCATTTTGCGGCGGCGCAATCGGATGGCCAGAAGCTATTCGACGCAAATTGTGCCAAGTGCCATGGTCCGGATGGGACCGGAAATACGGTCATCGGAAAAGCGGTTGGCGCCAAGGATTTGGGCTCCGCCGAAGCCAAGAAGCTGACTGACGCCGAGATCCACACGCAAATCGATCAGGGCAAGGGCAATATGCCTCCGTTTGGAGGGGCCCTGAACAAGGCGCAGATCGATAGTCTGATTCCCATCGTCCGCGCATTCGGCAAGAAGGCGGCGGGCGCCAAGAAACCGACAAGCTGACGTCCTCATTCCGGCGGTTTTTGAATTAGCTGCCGCTATCCCAAAAAGAAGGGCCCCACGGGTGGGTTGGAAGAACACTTGTACGGTCCGGCAAGCGATGGTCAAGTTGTTGCGGTAGGGGTGTGCTCGGATTCGGAATTCGAACGAAATAATAATGAGGAGGGGAAAAATCGGCATGAGCAATCAAAAAGTCAATTTGTATAGAACTGGAATTGTGGGTGGGTTATGTGCGCTGTTCATTAGTTTATTTGTGCAGGTGCCCACGGCTTCCGCTATTCCCAGCTATGCGCGGCAGACCGGGTTTCCATGCAAATCATGCCACTATATGCCGCCGGAATTGACGCCGCTTGGCCGGGCGTTCAAGCTGAACGGCTACACCATGACCGGCAAACCGACAGTTACTTCGCCGGGCAAAGGGAACACGAGCGGTCTGAATATTTTGGAGTCCTTCCCTCTTTCGGTGCTTTTCGATACTTCCTTCACTTCCTTGAAATCCCCACAAGTTGTACCCTCGGGTTCGGGGACCACGCCTGCTCAGAACGGCAGTTTTGAGTTTCCCCAGCAGGCTTCGCTTTTCCTGGCGGGTGCGTGGGCCACTCATGTCGGCAGTTTTGTGCAGGTGACCTATACAAGCCAGGGCGATCATTTTACCTGGGACAATTCCGACATCCGATATGCCAATTCGACTCATCTTTTCAAGAAGGACCTCGCTTTCGGGATCACGCTGAACAACAACCCCACCATGGAGGATCTCTGGAACAGCACTCCGGCGTGGGGCTTCCCGTGGGTGGGCAGCGATTGGGCGCCTGGGCCAAATGCGGGAGCTATCATCAACGGAGCTTTGGCACAAGATGTGGCCGGTATTGGCACATATGCCATGTGGGACAATCACCTTTACATTGCCGGAACAGTGTATCGCTCAGCGCACATTGGAGCGCCTCAGCCGAATTCAGGTTTGGACGGAAGTGGAAATCCTTTGGCTATTAACATTCGCGGAGTTGCTCCCTACTGGCGCGTGGCGTGGCAGCAAAACTCAAAGAACAACAACCTTATGGTTGGCACTTATGGAATCCATATGAAGTCCACACCCGGAGCCATCACCGGGCTGGAAGATGGTTACACCGACTGGGCGGCAGATTTTCAGGATGATCTGACAATTCCACAGCTGCGAGGCGATGTGCTTTCCATCCGAGGGTTGTATATTCGTGAAAACTCCTCGCTCCTTGCAACAGCCGCAAGTTTTTCAGGAGACACACTCGTGCAGCATCACCTCAATACTGTCCAGGCGAATGCGGAATATCATCTTGGGGACAAATACTCGGGCACCATTGGCTATTTCAACATCAACGGAACGCCCGATCCCAATATTTTCCCGGGAAGTGTTCCGGTGACGGGCAATGCCAACAATGGAGACCCGCGAAGCGCCGGCTACATCGCCAATGTCTCCTGGTGGCCCGTTCAGAACATTGGCCTCACGCTTCAATACACCGGTTATACGCGGTTCAACGGAGCGGCCACAAACTACGATGGAGCAGGCAGGAATGCCTCTTCCAACAATACACTCTACTTAGTGGCACGATTTGTTTTCTAGGATTTTCGGGAAACAATCGTTAGCCTTTCAATTGTAAATCGAGATGTCAATTGCATGGCCGGGTTCGATGCGCAACTCATCGAGCCCGGCCATTGCAATTTTCCGCTGCATTCTGGAACGGTATGCTTTTTGTGGCATAGGCTTCAGCCTGTGCGGTTTAGGCCTAGCATGGACTAACCCCCACAGGCTGAAGCCTATGCCACGGTTTCAAACCCCGCCAGAATTTACTTCCGATTTTTCCTGGCCGGATCTTGAGGCAAGCACTGCGCGGAGTTTTGGCAGGGCGGCGCGGGCGGCTGTTTCTCCTGCGGCGATCAGTTCGTCGGTCCTGTCGAAATCGTCCCAAAGAAAATCTTTTACGATCGGCTCAATGATGACGTCAGCCGTGCGTCTCCACTCCAGGTCCGCATGTCGCTGCAAAATGCCAAAGGAAAGGCCGATCACATCCACGATGCTGGAGGGTTTTCTGTTGTTGGCGGCTTCGAGGAATACGGCGATGACAATATCGGCGCCGATGCTTCGCGCCGCGTCCACCGGCACGGGCGCGGCGAGGAAGCCGTCCACCAGAATGCGGCCGTCGATCTCGACCGGCACAAACATTCCCGGATACGCGCAGGAGGCTCGCAGGGCGGGGCCCAGCTGTCCGTGGGAAAAATATACCGCCTCCCCGGTGGCCAGATCGGTCGCAGCGATAGCCAGAGGAATCTTTAGATCTTCAAAGGAACTCACGCCGAGAAATTTGCGAGGGTAATGTTCCAGTTTCTGATTCGAAGCCAGTCCCAGCCAGGAAAGTTTCCAATTGCCAAAGTCCTTGAAGCGGGTGGCTTGGGCCTGGCGGATAATTTCCGGGATGGTATGGCCGCTGGCGTACGAGATGCCCAGCAGCGCTCCCGAGCTGGTCCCGGTCAGATAATCAATGGGGATCTTTTCTTCCTGGAGCACGCGCAGGACTCCGAGGTGGGCAATGCCGCGCGCGAAGCCGCCGCCCAACGCGATTCCGATGCGGGGCCGTTCCTCCGGCGGCGCGGGAGGCTCGGCATAGGCGAATTCGCGGACGCGCCCAACCGCGCCTTGAAGCCACTTGAGGACTTTCTTCCTTTTGCGATGTTTGCTCATGGCCAGAAATAAGACTACGTTAACTCGTTTTCGGATGCCCGGTGTTTCTCGTTGACCCGGGATTGTCGCTTCTGTAACCTGCACTGGCGCTTGGACTGGCGGCTGTCCTAATTAGAATTTCGGCCATAAGAAAAATTGACCGGGCACCACGGCAGGTTTAACGTAACAGACATGTCAAAAAGAGCGATCGAAAAAGTTGTGGTCTTGGGCGCGGGCACCATGGGCGCGCGAATCGCCGCGCACATCGCCAACGCAGGCGTGTGGTGCGCGCTGCTGGATATCGCTCCGGCGTCGCTTACGCCCGAGGAGGGCAAACGCGGGCTGACTCTTGCGAGTGCCGACGTGCGAAATCGCATCGTTCGCGCGGGCCTTGCGGCTGCCGTGAAATCCCGGCCCGCGGCATTTTTCAAGCGCGGCATAGAGAATCGCATCGTCACCGGAAATTTCGAGGACGACCTGAAACTTTGCGCCGAGGCCGACTGGATTATCGAAGTCGTCGCCGAAAATCTGGATATCAAACGCGCGCTGCTTTCGCGCGTGGCGCAGATTCGCAAGCCGGGCACGATTGTCACCACCAACACTTCCGGCCTGCCGGTGCGCAGCATTGCCGAGGGAATGCCCGAGGAATGGCAGCAGCATTGGGCGGGCACCCATTTCTTCAATCCGCCGCGTTATTTGAAGCTTGTCGAAATTATTCCGGGGACGGCGACGCGCCCCGAGGTGATTGAAACTCTCTCCGAATTCTGCGATCACAAGCTGGGCAAGGGCGTGGTGGTTGCCAAGGACACTCCCAATTTCATCGGCAATCGCATCGGCACGTTTACCATGCTCAATGCCATTCGCTTGATGGGCGAGCTTGGCATGTCGTTTGAGGAAGTGGACGCCTGCACCGGGCCAGCGCTGGGCTGGCCGAAGTCCGCCACATTCCGCCTCGCGGATATTGTGGGAATTGACGTCCTGCTGCATGTGATCCGCAATATTTACGAAAATATTCCCAACGACGAATCGCGCGAGATCTACCGTGTGCCCGGGCTCATCGAGGAATTGGCCAAGCGGGGCTGGATCGGCGACAAGACCGGCAGCGGCTTTTACAAGCGCGTGAAAAAATCCGGCGGTGAATCTGAAATCCTCACGCTTGATCCCGTGAAGATGGAGTATCGCCCGCGGCAGAAGGCGCGATTCGCATCCATCGAAGCGGGCAAGGGCATCGAGAGCACGCGCGCGCGGCTGCGCATGCTGGCAGGCCCCGCACTCGAAGGGAAAGAGGGCGACAAGGCGCAGAAATTTGTCTGGGGCGTGCTCTCCGGCATGTGCCTGTACGCCGCGCGGCGTGTGCCTGAAATTTCCGATTCGATTGTGGACGTGGACCGCGCCATGCGCTGGGGATTTGGCTGGGAATTGGGGCCGTTCGAGACGTGGGACGCCGTCGGCGTCGAGCCCATGGTCAGGCAGCTTGAAAAAGAGGGCAACGCTCTGCCGCCGCTGGTCGCCGATCTTTTGTCTTCGGGCAAGAAATCGTTTTACCAGTCGGCGCAGGGTGAGACTTCTTATTTCGATCTTGCTGGAAAGGTTTACAAGCCCGCGCCGCAGTCCCAGGGAATCATTATTTTAAAATCGCTCAAGGAGCGCGCCCGCGAGATCGAGAAAAATTCCGGCGCGAGCCTGATCGATCTGGGCGACGGCGTGATCTGCTGCGAATTTCATTCCAAGATGAACGCCATTGGCGGCGATTTGCTGGCCATGATTCACAAGGGCCTGGCGCGCCTGCGCACGGACTTCGACGCCATGGTGATTGCCAATCAGGGCCAGAATTTTTCCGCCGGCGCGAACCTGATGCTGGTGCTGATGACCGCGCAGGAGCAGGAGTGGGACGACCTGCACGTGATGGTGCGGCAGTTTCAGAACACCACGCTGGCCATCAAGCATTCGCCCAAGCCGGTGGTGGTCGCGCCGCAGGGACTGGCGCTGGGCGGCGGCTGCGAAGTGGTGCTGCACGGCACGCGCATCCACGCCGCGGCCGAGGCTTACATTGGCCTGGTGGAAGTGGGCGTCGGGCTGATCCCCGCCGGCGGCGGCACCAAGGAAATGATCATCCGCGCCAATGAGCGCGCCGAAGGCGAGGAAGACCTCGACCTGTTCCACGCGCTGAAGCCTGTGTTTGAAAATATCGCCATGGCCAAGGTTTCCGCGAGCGGGGAAGAAGCGCGCGACCTGGGCTACCTGCGCCGCGCCGATTTGGTGGCCATGAATCTCGACCGCCTGGTTGCCGATGCCAAGGAGACCGCGCTCGGTTTGGTGCGCGGCGAATGGCGGCAAACCGCTCCTGCGCCCACGGAGCCATCGATTCGCGTGCTGGGCCAGGAATTCAGCGCTGCCGCGAAGCTGGCCGTGCATATGATGCTGGGCGGCGAATATATATCGGAATACGATGCATTGGTGGCGCGCAAACTCGGCCACATTCTCGCCGGCGGCGCGCTGACCTCGGCGCAACTGGTCAGCGAGCAATATCTGCTGGACCTCGAGCGCGAAGCCTTCGTCTCCCTCTGCGGCGAACGCAAGACACAGGAGCGCATCGCGCACACCCTCAAGACCGGCAAGCCTCTCCGAAATTAGCGGATCTCGAAAACTTTACAAATCGTCATCGGCGAGGCGGCGGCCTTGGCCGTTGGACTCGAGCCAGTGGTAGAGGTGGACCTGGTAGAGGTAGGAGGCCACGATTTCTTCGCCGAGTTCGTGGGTTTCGACACAGAGGAATGGGATGCGCAGGCCTGCGAGCGTGGCGATTAGCGATTGCGTGATTTGGTTTGGGTTTGCGGGGTTGTGTTCGTAGCGGGATTTTACTTGGCTGAGCGCGGCGGTGATGACCAGCAGGCGGTCGGGGAAGGCGCTCATGCGGCGCAGGCGCGCGATGAATACGGAACGCTCCACGTGGAACGAGCGCACCAGGTCGCCGAGGTCCTTGCGCTCGACGACGCAGGTATCTTCCAGCCCGGCAATGGCGTAGTCGCCGATTTCCAGCGGCCTTTTTTCGATGCCGGAAAACCAGCCTGAAAAACGTTCGAACGAGAATGGGTTTTATTCGCGCGTGTCGACCACGATTGCTGGTTTTGGCGTGCGCAGCTGCGTGCCGCCGCGTTCGGCGATTACGGGCAATGTGGGATGAGCCACAGGCAGGGCGGTCATCTGCGATTTCAGAGGTGAAGTGATTAATGTGCGGCGGCGTCGCATGGGATTGACGTTTGCTAGGATAGCATGGGGGATTCAAGGGGCAATCTTGCGCGCATTTGTCGCATGCGAAGGTCGGCAGAAAATCCCCGCCTCTGAAGAGGCGGGCTACAGCAAGCTGCTGTAGCCCGAGTCTTCAGACCCGGGGATTTTCGGGCTAGGACACAACATATTGCTTTTTTCGCCGATAGGGCATCCAATGAAGCGCATGGGAACACGAATCACAAATCACGAATCACGAGTCACATCATGACAGACGCCGTCATCGTCAGTGCAGTTCGAACGCCGGTAGGGAAAGCATTTAAGGGTACGCTGCGCTCTTCGCGGCCGGACGATCTTGCCGCCATCGCCATGCTGGAGGCCATTCGGCGCGTGCCGGGGCTCAACGCGGCGGACATTGACGATGTGATCCTCGGCTGCGCCATGCCCGAGGGCGAAGCGGGGATGAACGTTGCGCGCATTGCGTGCCAGCGCGCCGGGCTGCCGCCGGAAGTTCCGGCCATCACCGTCAACCGGTTTTGCTCCTCGGGCTTGCAGGCCATTGCCATGGCGGCCGAGCGCATCATGGTGGGGCACGCCGAAATCATTTTGGCGGGCGGCACGGAATCCATGAGCATGATTCCCATGGGCGGAAACAAGGTGTCGCCCAATCCCTGGCTGATGGACCACTATCCGGACGCGTATCTGAGCATGGGGCTGACGGCCGAAAATGTGGCCAGGAAATATGGGATTACGCGCGAGAAGGCCGATGAATTTTCGCTGGCCAGCCACCAGAAGGCGCTTGCCGCGATTGCTGCCGGAAAGTTCAAGGACGAAATTGTGCCGGTGGAGGTGCAGACCACCGTTGTTGCCAACGCCGCGAATGGCCGCGCGGCAAAGGCCACAACGACCACCGCGATTTTTGAAATCGATGAAGGGCCGCGCGCCGACACCAGCATGGAAGCGCTGGCCAAACTTAAGCCCGCGTTTCACGCGCGTGGCACGACTACCGCGGGAAATAGTTCGCAGACCAGCGATGGCGCGGCGGCGACCATCGTGATGAGCGCGGAACGCGCACGCGCGCTGGGCGCGAAGCCGCTTGCGCGATTTCTCGGATTCGCCACTGCCGGAGTGCCGGCGGAGATCATGGGCATTGGGCCGGCGTTCGCCATTCCCAAGGTGCTGAAGCTTACGGGATTGAAGCTCGAGCAGATCGACGTGATCGAGCTGAACGAAGCGTTTGCCGTGCAGTCGCTGGCGGTGATTCAGGAGGCGGGGCTTGATGTTGCGCGCGTGAATCCCAATGGTGGGGCAATTGCTCTTGGGCATCCGCTGGGGTGCACGGGGGCCAAGCTTACGGCGACTATTTTGCGCGAGATGGAGCGGCGCTGTGCGCGCTACGGGATGGTTACTATGTGCATTGGCGGAGGGATGGGCGCGGCTGGGATTTTTGAGCGGATCGCCTCTTAGGGAAAAAACAAAGCTTTAACACAGCGCCGCATGGCCGCAACCAAGAGTGGCGCCCGCGGCAAAACGAAGAATTTTCTTTGATCTCGAGGCCAGTCCCGGAGGGACGGCACATCGTAGCCCACTGTGAAACAGTGGGATCGCGCGACCGAGCAAGGTAGAACCCCGTAGGGGTGGCACACTTGCTTAGCCGATTGTGCCGCCCCTCCGGGGCTCCCAACCTCTGCATTCCGCGTCCCCAGCGTTCCACGCTGGGCTACGATGTGCCGTCCCTCCGGGACTTCAAGCAAGATCAAGCCGAGCGAAATCAAATTCGTCGCGGTACGCAAAGAAAATGCGAATTAGTAACACAGACAACACAGAGACAAAGAGGAGAAAAGCGGAGATAGACTGAGAATGAAAAAGAAGCGCGGAGAAAATTTTCCCGCGCGGATTTATTCACGCTGCTACTGCGACCTCTAGCGCACTAATAGATACGCGCCGTATCCCAATCCAGCGCCCATCAGAGATCCCACTACTACATCGCTGACGAAGTGCATTCCCAGGATTACGCGCGAGACGGCGATGCTCACCGATAGCGCAAGCAGGGCAGCCTGCATTTGCGGATAGAGGATGCACAAGGGCACCGCGATGGCGAAGGCGCTCATGGCGTGGCCCGAGGGGAAAGAAAATTGGTCGGGGGGAAGGACCTTTGACCAGCAATGCGTTTCCATGTGGCAGGGGCGCTTCCTCTTGCTGATCTTTTTGATATAGCGAAACAGAACTACGGTGGCGGCTTCGGCCGAGGCGCTGGCGGCGAAGGCGATGAAGCGCATCTCGCCACCGAACAACAGCAGGGCAATCCCCACGGAATACCAGATCCAGCCGTCTCCCAATCGCGTGGAGGCGATCATCCAGAAGCGCATCCATCGCGGCGGGCGCCATCGGTGGACCTTCCTCATGACCTGATAGTCGCGGGCTTGAATAAATTCCCAGACCATTCTGCGTGCTGTCATGGCTGCTCCTTTTCCGTGCGGGCTGCCCCTGGAAACTCGGGGTAAACGAATACCGCCCGCGCTTGCTACGCCATCTGCTTTTGCTGCGCCGGCAGAGTGCGTATCAGGCTTTTTGGCGTTGCGGGCTGTGGGCCGTTGATTGCAGCGCCCCAGCGGCGGACAAAATCCAGATCGATGAAATAGTTGACTGCCACGCCCGCAGGGACGAGAGCCACTAGCGGGGCGAGCAGCATTGTCCAACGGTCTTGGCGCATCATTTCCCGGCAGAGCAGCAGGATGTCTCGTGTCAGCTTCCAGTAGCCGCCCGATTCGCCGCAAAGACGGCCATGCCCGGCGCGCAGGCCGGCGAAAAACTCTTCCTTGTTTCTTGCTCCCGGCACTTCGGTGTAGGTGGTGCCCACCGAGGCGAGTGCGTGGGCGTCGCTTCCGGCCACCTGAGTTTTGCAGCGCTTCCAGGCGAACTCGGCGGCAAGTTTGTTGGCGGAGGGCAGCATCTGGCCATTGCGAGCCTCGACGGCAGGAAAATAGCCGGAAAACCATTCGTAGTCGTCCGCGTTTCGCTTCCCGGTCACCGAGGAAAACACGTGATTTATCGTGAAGAACAGGCGCTGTTCGGAGAGATAGGCCAGCAAGCGGACGATGTCCTTTCGGCGGCGATTAATTTCCACATGCTGGCGTTCGGTAATGTCATACACGCCGACATGAGCCTCCGTGCCGCTGGGCATGGTGCAAGTGACCTCTTCGCTGACAAAGAAATCCGGGTGGCAGCGCAACTCTTCCGCGCCACTGATGGAGTCGTGATCGGTTAAGGTGACCAGGTCCATGCCGCGCTTGCGCAGCGTGGAGTAGACATCCTGCGGGAGGCTATAACTCTCCAGAAAAAAATGGCGCAGGATGGCCACGGGCAAAGTGCCGGAGTGAAGCGAGTGGACGTGCAGGTCGCATTTCATGATGGGGAAATTCTCTCAAAATGACTTTGCTAACTTGTTACTCAATGTTTAAAAACTCGTAACAATCGTCTGTTACTAATTGAACACAAATAGGTTAACGACCGAGGAGGTGCGACGCTTGATGGCAGACGGAATGTCCGGCCCGCGCGACCGCAGACGCCGCATCCATCTTATTTTCTTTGACGCCGGCGGAGGCCACCGCAATGCCGCTACCGCTTTGCAGGTGCAAATAGAGAAGTTAGGCCTGCCGCTGGATGTGTCCCTGGTAAACCTTCAAGAAGTACTTGATCCTCTGGATATCCTCCGCAAGATGACCGGAATTCGCATTCAGGACATGTACAACAAGATGCTGCGCAACGGGTGGACGCTTGGCAGTCCGCAGCTGATGCGCGTGCTGCAGCTTGTGGTGCGCACGTACCACGGGCCGTCCGTGCGCGTGCTGGAACAGTTCTGGAAGCAGGACTCGCCGGACATGGTGGTGTCGCTGGTGCCGCACTTCAACCGAGCCATGCGCGAAAGTCTTGGGAATGCGCTTCCCGGGCGGCCTTTTGTCACCGTGCTGACGGACCTTGCGGACTATCCGAAACATTTCTGGATCGAGAAAGAATCACAATACATCGTGTGCGGAACGGAGCGCGCCGTGGAGCAGGCTCGCGCGCTGGGGCACATGGATGGCACCGTTTTCCGGACTTCCGGGATGATTCTTCATCCGCGCTTTTATGAGCCAAGCGAAGTGGACCGTGCGGCCGAGCGAAAGAAGCTTGGTCTCGATCCGGACTTGCCAACTGGCATTGTTTTGTTTGGCGGATATGGCACTTGGAAAATGCTGGACATCCTGCGGCGGATCAATCGAACTAACTTGCAAGTGCAGCTCATCATGATTTGCGGGCGGAATGAAAAATTGGCGGAGGCGCTGCGGCGCGAACCGTCGCGCATTCCCATTCACGTTGAAAGTTTCACGACGCAAATTCCACATTTCATGGGGCTCTCGGATTTCTTTATCGGCAAGCCGGGGCCGGGAAGCATCAGCGAGGCGCTCTCCCGGCGTCTGCCCGTGATTATCGATTGCAATGCGTGGACGCTGCCGCAGGAGCGCTACAACGCGCGGTGGGTGCGCGAGAAAAAAGTGGGCATCGTGGTGGGCAGCCACCGGGAAACGGCGGACGCCGTGGCCGAATTGTTAAAGCCGGGCGAACTGGCGCAATTCCAGGCGCGCGCCGGGGCCATGGAAAATCGCGCAATTTTTGAAATTCCGGCTATTTTTGAAAAAATCCTCGCGGAGAGCTCCGAAGACGTATTGGCGGAATCTGAAAGTAAAATTTGAAATTTCAGATTTGAGATTTAAGATTAGAACCGTAAATTCAAAATCGAGAAGTTCGATTCTAGCGGGATTCTCCGGGTAGTCCGGGCCAGATGACGATAACCCCGGCAGATAAACTGCAAGCAAGTGTTGCATCGACCAGTTGAGACCGCCCATCTTATCGGTAACTACCTTTTGAAGTGCTAAACAACTAAAGTTGGCCTTCGACGAATCTGCGGTAGATAGAAAATGAAATAATAGATCGTGCTTCCCCAGAAGAATCCGCCAAGCATTAGAGCGAAAGACGCAAACTTGATGGCTTTGGGAGAATCGTCGAACCTATACCAATACCGCCACATTCCGAAGAAAAGAAAATTTACTCCAAGCGCCACAATTAGTCCCAAAAGCCCGGATATGAACTCGATAGGAAATGGCATTTGTGAAAGATCGGGCCAAGGCCGAAACCTAAGACCTGTCAATGCAATTACGCACAAAGTCCCCACCAGGAACAATTTCGCAGCGGTACGAGAGCAAATGAACGCATCTATTGCGTTCCGCCATGACGCTTGAAATTCCCTATACGCCGGAGGCTCTTCCTTCAACAATAGGTAGTAGGCCCCAATCCCTGCTAAGACGATCAAGATGGTTGCAGGAATGATAGTCTCGAATCTTTCGAGCACGATTTCTCCCTCCAATCTCTACTGCTACTCGCCATTTGAGATCGATTCCCTTGGCATTGTACAGCCGTTCGCGGATTGTGCCCGATAAGTCGTCTTATTGTCATCTGGCTTTTTTTGGGTTTTGGCCAGGGGACAATGTTTCGAGCCTGTCCCATTTTTCGCATTGCTAGTGATGAGGACTCCATGGCGCAGATCACCTGACTAAACTGCTGAGACCAAATTCACATGCGGTAGGACGGTGGAGTTCAGGTCACGCGAGTTGTTGAGTCGATCTTAGTGTGGACGATTCACGAACCACGCCTCACTGAACTTCGGGCAAGCGAATCACCGGTCACGAATCACGATTCACAAATCACGATTCACCAGTCACTAGTCACCAATCACCAGTCACTTCTTCATTCTGAGATCGCGGCCGGTCATTTCCGGCGGCACGGGGAGGCCCAGGACGCCGAGCAGCGTTGGCGCTACGTCGCGCAGCGAGCCGCCGGGCCTGAGCGGGCCGATTTCATCTTCCGTGGCGAGGATCAGCGGCACGGGATTTGTGGTGTGGTAGGTGTGCGGGCCGCCGGTGATCGGGTCGATCATGGTTTCGGCGTTGCCGTGATCGGCGGTGACGATCCATGCGCCGCCGCCCGGCTGCAAGGCTTGGCGGAGGAGGCCCAGGCAGCCATCGACTGCTTCCACGGCCTTGATCGCAGCTTCCAGATTGCCTGTGTGGCCCACCATATCGGCGTTGGCGAAATTCATGACCACGGCGTCGAAGCCGCCCTTTTCGATGGCTTTCACTACGGTTTCGGCGATGCCTGCGGCGCTCATTTCCGGTTTTAAGTCGTAGGTGGGCACTTTGGGCGACGGGACCAGTATGCGTTCCTCTCCACCGAACGGCTTTTCGATGCCGCCGTTGAAGAAGTAAGTGACGTGGGCGTATTTTTCGGTTTCGGCGCAGCGCAGGTTTTTCAGGTTTTGCTCGGCGAAAACTTGCGCCAGGATGTGCGCGATTTTTTCCGGCGCGATCACGTAACGCAGCCACGGCCAGGACTTGTCGTACTGCGTCATGGCCACGTAGAAAAGATTGGACGGGCGCTTTGCGTCGGCGAATTCCTTGAAGCCGGGCTCGGCGATGGCGCGAGTCATTTGTCGCGCGCGGTCGGCGCGAAAATTGAAAAAGATCACGGCGTCATCGTCACGAATCGGCCCAACGGGCGGGGCGGATGGCGAGGCGTCCGCGGCGATCACGATGGGCTCGACGAATTCGTCGGTTGTGCCGCGCTCGTAGCTGCGGCGAATGGCTTCTACCGGGTCAGCCGTTTTCACCGGAGCGTCGCCGTGAACGACGGCGCGATAGGCGCGCTCCACGCGTTCCCAGCGGTTGTCGCGATCCATGGCGAAGTAGCGGCCGGTGAGAGAGGCGATGCGCCCCACGCCAATCTCGCGGATTTTCTGCTGCAATTGCTGGATGTATTCGACGCCGCTGTGCGGCGGGCGTGTCGCGCCCATCGATGAAACAGTGAATGAACACGCGCTCCACGTGCTGCTCGCGCGCCATGCGCAATAGCGCATAGAGATGATTCATGTGCGAGTGCACGCCGCCGTCGCTCAAGAGGCCCAAGAGGTGCAGGTTGCGCGCGCGGCCCCGCTCCATGGCCTCGACCAGCAACGGTTGCCTTGAAGAATTCGCCGGTGGCGATCATCACGTCAATGCGCGTGATGTCCATGTGGATGATGCGCCCGGCGCCCATGTTCATGTGGCCCACTTCGCTGTTGCCCATCTGCCCTTCGGGCAAGCCCACGGCGGGGCCGGACGTCTGGATCAGCGTGTTGGGGAAATCTTTCAGCAGTCGGTCGTAATTCGGTTTGCGCGCAAGGGCGATGGCGTTGCCCTTGGTTTCGGCGCGGTAGCCCCATCCATCGAGCACGGTCAGTACAATCGGTTTCGGTCGTTTTGGCATAGGGTTTTAGATTTCGTCGGGAGTTATTTTCGTGCCAGGGCTGCGCGGCCTGGGAATTTTGCGGCGGCGCCCAACTCTTCCTCGATGCGCATAAGCTGGTTGTACTTGGCGACGCGGTCGGTGCGCGAGGCGGAGCCGGTCTTGATCTGGCCGGTGCCCATGGCGACCACGAAATCGGCGATGAAGGTGTCTTCGGTTTCGCCGGAGCGGTGCGAGACGATGGAGGCGTAGCCGGCTTTGCGCGCCATTTCGATTGCTTCGATGGTTTCGGTCACCGTGCCGATCTGATTGAGCTTGATCAGGATGGCGTTGCCGATTTTTTCGGTGATGCCGCGCTGCAGGCAGCTCCGTATTGGTCACGAAAATATCGTCGCCGACGAGTTGAATCTTGCCGCCCAGCTCGGCGGTGATGATGTTTCCATCCGGCCCAATCGTCTTCGGCCAGGCCGTCTTCGATGGAGACGATGGGGAACTGGCGGACCCAGTCGGCCCAGAATGCGGTCATCTGCTCCGAGGTGCGCGCGGACTTGTCGGACTTCTTGAAGACATATTTGCCGCTGGCCTTGTCGTAGAACTCGCTGGCGGCGGGATCGAGCGCGATGGACGACGTGTTCGCCGGGCTTGTAGCCGGCTGCGGTGATGGCTTCGAGCACGACTTCGATGGCTTCTTCATTCGATTTCAAGTTGGGCGCGAAGCCGCCTTCGTCGCCGACCGCCGTGGAATAGCCGCGCTTGTGCAGCACGGCCTTCAGGCGGTGGAAGACTTCGACGCCCATGCGCAAGGCTTCGTCGAAAGTTTTCGCGCCGACGGGCATGGCCATGAATTCCTGCAGGTCCACGGAATTGTCGGCATGCGCGCCGCCATTCAGGATATTCATCATGGGCACGGGAAGCGTGTTGCCGGAATGGTCGCTGGAATAGCGCGAGAGATATTTGTACAGCGGCTGGCGCTGCCGCCACTGCCGCAGCGCGCGCCGCGGCCATGGAGACGGCGAGGATGGCGTTCGCGCCTAGATTGCCTTTGTTGGGCGAGCCGTCGGTCTCGATCATGCGGCGGTCGAGCGCGCGCTGGTCGGCGGCGTCCAGGCCGGCTACGGCGCGGGCAATCGCGCCATTCACGTTGGCGACGGCCTTGAGCACGCCCTTGCCGAGATAGCGGGACTTGTCGCCGTCGCGCAATTCGATGGCTTCGTGCTCGCCGGTGGATGCGCCGGAGGGCACCGCGGCGCGGCCCGAGCGCGCCGCCTTCGAGGATCACGTCCGCTTCCACGGTGGGATTGCCGCGCGAATCGATGATCTGCCTGCCATGCACGCGCGCGATTTTGGTGGACATTGCGCCTCCAGGTGAAAAATTCAAAACCAATGAAACCACAGATGAACACAGATAAAAACTGATAAACACAGATGAACCCGGATAAAGGAAATGAAAGTTCAGAGTTGATCGTTGAGAGTTAGCAGTTCAGAGTAAACGTCATCCGCGCAGCGGTTTCACTCTTAACTCTCGACTGTCGACTCTCAACTACCTTCTCATTCCGGGTCCTCGATCATGGACTCTTCGCGGACGACCACTACGATGCCGCTTTCGGTTACGTGATAGCGCTGGCGGTCGGCTTCGAGGTCATAGCCGATTTCGGCGCGCTCAGGAATGGTGACGTGGCGGTCGATGATGGCGTTGCGGACGCGGGCGTGGCGTCCGATGTTCACATGGTTGAACAGGATGGAATTTTCGACCTCGCAGTAGCTGTTGATGCGCACGTCATAGCCCAGCACGGAGCGGTTTACGCGGCCTCCGGAAATGATCGACCCTCCGCGCCACCATGGAATCCAGCGCAACGCCCATGCGGCCGGGATCGGCGAACACGGTTTTCACCGGCGGATATTGGTGTTGCCAGGTGCGGAGGGGCCAGGACTTGTCATACAGATTGAATACGGGCGACACGGAGACCAGGTCCATGTTGGCTTCGTAGTAGGCCTCGATGGTGCCCACGTCGCGCCAGTATTGCGGGCCGACCTTATTTTCGTCGATGAAGTTGTAGGCGAAGACGCGATATTTCGAAAAGATGCGCGGCAGAATGTCGCGGCCGAAATCGTGTTTGGAATTGGGGTCCTCGGCGTCCGCCAGCAGCGCTGGAATCAGCAGCTGCGTGTTGAAGACGTAGACGCCCATGGAGGCGTTGACCATGTCCGGATGCAGGTGCGAGCGCTTGGGCGATTCGGGCTTTTCCTCGAAGCCCACGATGCGCCAGTTTGCATCGGTTTCGATCACGCCGAAGCGGCCTGCTGCTTCCTGCGGACGTGAATTTCCAACGTGGCCACGGTCACATCGGCGCCGGCATCCACATGCTGCTGAAGCATCTTCTGGTAGTTCATCTTGTAGATGTGGTCGCCGGACAAGATGATGACGTAGCGCGAGTGCTCGCTGCCGATGGAATAGATGTTCTGGTAAACGGCGTCGGCGGTTCCCAGGTACCAGTTGGTGGAGACGCGCATTTGCGGCGGCAAGGACTTCGATGAATTCGCCAAGGCCCAGGAGTTGCGACCAGCCCTGCCGGATATGCCGGTTGAGCGAAAGCGCCTTGTACTGCGTCAGGACGAAAACGCGGCGCAGATCGCTGTTAATGCAGTTGGAAAGCGTGATGTCGATAATGCGGTAGACGCCGCCGAATGGCACAGCGGGTTTGGCGCGGTCGCGCGTGAGCGGCCACAGCCGCTCACCCTGACCGCCCGCCAGCAAAACGCCGATCGCATCTCGCATCAGGGACATCAAGGGTCTCTTTGCCTGCTCTCAAATGGCCGGGAGCAAAGCTGTCTGCTCCGCCATTCTAGCAGGTGGGCGGAAAAGTCCAATACCCTCTGTCTTGGGCGGTTCTGGAGGGACGGCGGGCCGGAAAAAACAAAGCTTGACTTCGGCAGGCGGGTCCGATAGAAGTGAGTGCCAATAGGCTGTCAGGGGCTGGTTGGGCCTCTTATAATCCTCATGGTTAATAGCAATCATTGCCACATGCATCGGAAGGCGGGTGAAGTCTAAGTGGCTGAAGTCAGCATTCAGGAAGGTGAGTCTCTGGAAAATGCACTGCGTCGTTTCAAGCGCAAAGTGCAACAGGAAGATATCATCAAGGAAATCAAGAAACACAGTTACTACATGAAGCCTGGAGAGAAGCGCCGCGCCAAGCAAGCGTTATCGCGCAAGCGTCTCCGCAAAAAGCAGCGACGGGAGCTGGACTAAACTCCCCCAGGCAAGCAACACGACCCGGGATTTTCCAGAGCACCTTCGGCCAATCAGAATTGGGACCCACGTTCTTCCCCGGCGTATCCCAGCCAGATCTGGTTTGGCCGGGGGTGTCGTGGGCTCTCCAACCAGTGTGGAGCCCCGGAGCTGCGTATGGAATATCACGATAAGGTCCTGAAGTGTGCGGAATGCAGTCAGGAGTTTGTCTTCACCGCCGGCGAACAGATGTTTTTCGCCGACAAGGGCTTCAAAAACGAGCCCAAGCGGTGCAAGGACTGCAAGGCCAAGCGCTCTCAGAGTCCGGGTCCCGGCAACAACAATACCTTCCAACGTGCGGAAACCAAGACGACCTGCTCGCAGTGCGGAAAGGAAACTACGGTTCCTTTCCGCCCGACGCAGGGCCGGCCCGTGTTCTGCCGCGAATGTTTCCAGCAGCGGCGGACCATGAGCGCACAGGCGTAGTTCGCGGGAGAAGTTCGCGGTCTCCGATCGCTGCCTGTGTGGGCGGCGCGGCGAATATCTCGCTGGTGTCACGCCGATTCGTTCCCTCGCTCCTTAGCGCTACTTTTTTGCCTGCATGATGTTCTCGGGTGCTTGATCGCCTACTCGCATTTATCCGCCAGCAAATGTGTTCGGTTTTTGTAGGACAGCCACTCCTGGCTGTCTGCTTTTGCGCCGCCATTGCAGAAATTGAAGAGGACAGCCAAGAGTGTCTGTCCTACGCAAGAATTCCTTCAAATTGAATGTTGCGCGCCGCGCGTTTAGTATGTGCGGGGCATGTGAGGCCGGTTTTAGCTGCGCGACAAGCGCCGCACGCCACACTTTGGAAAGATCGGGAAAATGAAAACATCATTGTCGGATTCTGCAATTCAATCGGCGTTGCGAATTTTGGAAGGGCCTTCCGCGGCGTTCGCGCGCCGCTATCCTGGCGAAACAGGGCGCCGCCAGCCGGTGCACGTCGTGTACGGCGGCGCGCATTTGTTTCATGCCGATATCTCCAGGCGGCTTGGCGACGGGGCCCTCGCCGTCCTCAAGGAATTCGCGCCGGACGCTTTCAGTTTTGCGCGCGCGATTGGACTGCCGGGAGCGGCGTCGCTGCCAAAGACCGGCAAGCAAGCGGCAGCGGCCGAGCGGCTGTTCGCCAAGTCGCCTGAAAAATTGCGGCTCGAAAATCGCGCGGCCTGGCTGGCCCACAAGATTTACAGCGGCGTGCTCGAAAAATTGAAGCGCGAGCCGGTTGAGGATTTTCGCATCGACTTCGAAGACGGCTACGGAAATCGTCCCGACGCGGAAGAGGATCAGCACGCCAGGCTTGCCGCCGAGGAAGTAGCCAAGGGATTCAAAGAGGGTTCGCTGCCGCCGTTTATCGGCATACGCTTGAAGCCGTTCACGCCGGAGTTGCGCGACCGCAGCATGCGCACGCTCAATCTTTTCATGAGCGCACTGTGCGAAGCCACCAGCGGACGGCTTCCCTCGAACTTCGTCGTCACTTTGCCCAAAGTTGTGATCCCCGAGCAGATGGCCGCGCTCACGCACCTGCTCGATGCCATGGAACCCGCGCTGGGGCTGGAAAAAGGTTCGCTGCGATTCGAGATGATGATCGAAACAACGTCGGCCATTCTCAACGAGCGCGGCGAATCCAACTTGCCGCGCTTCCTGGACGCCGCGGGCGGACGCTGCATCGCCGCGCATTTCGGCACCTACGATTACACGGCAAGCTGCAGCATCACGGCGGCCTACCAAGCGATGGATCACCCCGCATGCGACTTTGCCAAAAACATGATGCAAGTGGCATTCGCGGGCACCGGCCTGTGGCTCTCCGATGGAGCAACCAACGTGCTTCCCACGCCGCCTCATCGAGCCGAAAAGGGCAAGCGGCTCTCGCGCGCGCAGCAGCAGGAAAACATTGCGGCCGTGCATCGCGCCTGGCGGCTGCACTATGGGCACATCCAGCATTCGCTGATTACCGCGTACTATCAGGGATGGGATTTGCATCCTGCGCAGCTTCCCACGCGCTACGCGGCCGTATTTGCATTTTTTCTGGAAGGGCTGGATTCCTCCGCCGCGCGGCTCAAGAACTTCGTCGAGAAAGCGGCCAAGGCAACGCTTGTCGGCGACGTGTTTGACGATGCGGCCACCGGGCAGGCCCTACTGAATTTCTTTCTCCGAGCGATCAATTGCGGGGCGATCAGCGAAGCGGATGCGCAGCGCCTGACTGGAGTTACGGTCGAGGAACTACATTTCGGGTCGTTTCTGAAAATCCTAAACAATAGAACAAGAAAATGACGCTGAAGCGGAGGAACCATGGAGGCTGGACCTCGACTTGAATTTGACTGCCAGTTGCAATTTTCCGAGTTCCATCATGCTCTTAGGTGGCACGCGTGGAAACAGTTTTGGTGGCTTTACTGCACTCTGATTATCGGAGCGTTCAGCTTCGGAATGGTTCATGTCCTTCACACGATTTCTGTTTCTTCCTTCAACGTATTCGAGGCGCTTCTGTACATGGTGGGGTTCCCAGCTTTGCTGGCCGCCCTTTTCTACTATAGTGTCCACCGGTATGCGCGGCAGCAATTCAGAACTGGAAGTAGTTATCGAGAGCCGCGTCATTACATATTTCTCGAGGACGAAGTAGAAAGCTCCACCGCAGTTTCGTCGGGCAGATCGGCTTGGACGCTGCTGCACAAAGTGTTTGAAACCCCAGAATCGTTCCTGTTCTTTCATTCCATGTCAGCCTTCACAATTCTCCCAAAACGAGCCCTAGGAACCGAGGATCGCGTTCAGCTATTGAGGAATTTGATTCGGCGAAATTTAGGTGCCAAAGCGAAGCTGCTGAAATGAGAATACAGCACAGTGGCTTTCATCAACTGCCACGATAGGTCGAGTAGCCAAATGGGCTGAGCAGGAGCGGCACGTGAAAATGCATTCTGGCGTCCCGCACTTCAAAAATTACGGGAATGTCCGAGTAAAACGATTCGACGCGCTGCGCCTGAAAGTAAGGGCCGGCGTGAAAGACAAGCCGGTACGTGCCCACGGCTAAAATCGCCTCTCCCAGCAAGCCATTGCAGCGGCCATTATCATCGGTTACGCCGGCGCCGATGGATTTCCAGTCTTCGCCTGATTTTCTGTGCAGCTCAACTTTAAGATTCGCGGCAGGGCGGCCGCGGGATGTATCGAGAACGTGAGTGGTAATAGCGCTCATGAGGATTGCCGCTCTCCGGCCAGAAGTTTATCCAGGCGAATGCGAGTGATCAAACGCTGCTGTTCGGCCGCAATGGAAAGCTCGCTGGCCAGGTCATTCTGTAGGCGCTGATTGAGAATCGCAAGCATTCCTTCGGCGGTCTTACCGGTTGCGCAGACGATGTAGATGTAACCGAATTTTTCAAAATAGGCGCGATTGGCCCTGGTCAGTTGCGCCTTCACGTCTTCGCCCGCGGAGCGCGCGCCGGCTTGTTCGCCCGCGGCCCACTGGCGGGCGGATTCCGAGCCGCTGGCGGGTTTGTCGCCAATCTGTGGGTGGTGGCTGAAGGCTTCCAGCCAATCCGCGCGATCGAGCTTCCACCAAGTCGCGTCGGCGGCTTTGTGAAGCGCTTCCACCGTTGCGTAGGGCCGCCGCGCGGCGACGCCCGAGGCCCAGCGCGCCGAGCCGCAACAATCCATCAGCAACGATTCGGCCTGAGCGGAAGGCAACGCGTTAAATTCCGCGAGCGTCATGCTATGCATGCCTCCTGGCGAGGGTTCCAAAAATGCGCAGGCGCGCGACGCCGCCATCGGGGTAAATGTGAAAGCGCGCGTGGCTGACGTCTCCAGTGTCTTGCAGCTCTTTTTCGTAGACGTGCAGCGAGTCCGCTTGCAGCTTTGTCCTCGTCAAAATTTCTTTCCAGGGCAGCGCGCCGAGCGCGTCCGGATCGACCAGTTCGCGCGGCGCAGTGCAGACTTCCAGCGAACAGCTTTCCGGAAAATTGCCCTTGAAGTGTGCGGTGTCAACTTCCACTCGGCTGATTTTTCCCGGCGCGCCCAGGCGGATGACGCACCAGTCGTGTCCGGGGCCGCGGCGGCGGCGCGTTTCCCATCCATCGTGCATTCCTGTGGAGCGGCCCGGCTGAATCAAATTGTTGCGCGAGCCGAAAAACATGTCACTCGAAACGATCACCCAGCCGCCGTGCTCGACTGCGGCAAGGTCGATCTCGCCTCCCGCGCGAGCCAGCGACGGCCAGTCCGGCGCGACTTCTCCGTGCACGCGAAGGCGCGCCACGCCGCCGTCGGGATAAATTTTGAAACGCAGGTGCGTGACTCTGCCGGACGGAGCAATCGCAAAAGGATTTCGAGCGTCGCCCGCAAGAGGGGATTTCGGCAGCAGGCTGCTCCATTTCGTTGATGGGCCATCGAGTTGAGCGAGGCTGGGATCTCCATCCACGGCGCACGATTCGAGTTCGCAATGTTCCGGATAGTTGCCCTTGAAATAAGCGGTGTCCACCACGACGCCGTGAATTACGCCGGGAAGGCCCAGCTTCACGATGCACCAGTCATAGCCTGGCGTTCTGCGGCGGCGCGTTTCCCAGCCGTCCATCCATTTGCCGAATTCGGTATATTTGTCCGCGATCCAGACGGGAGTGGAAGCTTTTAGGAGATTTTCCTTGGGCGCGAAAAATTCGTCGTTGGCGGCCAGCACGCGCCCGCCGAGCCGCTCAGCCGCCAGATCGATGTATTCTGTAAAATCCATCAGCGTTGGCCTCGCCTGAGCAATGCGCCACTCGGAGCGCCCAGGAATCGCCCTCGATCGTAAATCATTTCGCCGCGCAGAAACGTGGCTTCCACCATTCCGCGCAACGATTGGTTTGCGTAGGGTGTAAGTTTGTGCCGGTGTTGCAGCATCTTTGCCCGCACGATGAAACGCTTCTCCGGATTCCAGACCACCACGTCCGCATCATACCCGATTGTAATCGCGCCCTTATATTTTTCCAGCCCGGCAAGGCGCGCCGGTCTGTTGCACATCCAGCGGACCAAGTGCTTCAGTGAATAGTTTTGCTCGCTCAATTTCGTCCACATGGCGGGAAGGCCAAGCTGCAAGGATGCGATTCCGCCCCAGGCTTTGAAGAAGTCGCCCGAGTTGAGACACTTCATCGCGGGCGGCGAAGGCGAATGGTCGGACACAACGAAATCGATGGTGTTCCTTCCCAGCGCGGTCCAAAGCTTCCTGCTATTTTGCAAATCACGAATGGGCGGCGCGCACTTGAATTCTGTTCTCCCATTCGGGATCAAGCCCGAAGTGAAAAAAAGATAATGCGGACAAGTTTCCGCGGTAATGCGCACGCCTTCCTTTTTCGCGCGCCTGATCAGCGGCACGGAAAGTTCAGAGGAAAGATGAACGATATGAACTCGCGCGTTGAATTCACGCGCCAGGCGAATCATCATCTCGACCGCTTTGGTTTCCGCGCTGGGTGGACGCGATAGCAGCCACGTCCTGTACTTTGTTGGATCGGACTTGGCGAGCTTTTCGGTCGCTTCCTCGATTGGCCCGGGAAGTTCCGTATGAACCAGCAGGGGTGCATCCATTGCGGCCAGTATTGGAAACGCGGCGCGCAGATCGTCTTCCGTGACGTGCGCGAATTCATCCACGCCCGATGGAACCAGAAAACACTTGAAGCCGAGCGCTCCAGCTTCGTGCAGCGCGCGCAGGTCTCCGGCATTGCCCGGCACCACGCCGCCCCAAAACCCCACATTTACGCGGCATTTTCCATGCGCCGCTTTGCGTTTTGTCTCGAGCGCCGCCACCGTGGTCGTCGCGGGAATGCTGTTGAGCGGCATGTCGATCAGCGTGGTCACTCCGCCGGCCGCCGCCGCGCGCGTGGCTGTCTCGAAGCCTTCCCAATCGGTGCGCCCCGGCTCGTCGATGTGCACGTGCGTGTCCACCAGGCCGGGCATGACCACGGACTCTCCCGCATCGTAAACATTCTTGCTTGGAGGAAGATCGTAGTAGCCGGCGATGGATTCAATCACGCCTTCGCGAATATGTACCGTCGCCGCCCGAACTCCTTCGGGGGTCACGACGCGTTTGCTGCGGATGGTGCGAATGGTGGTCACCTTGAAACCTGCGAGAGGAATTCTTCGAGCAGATTTTGCGCAACGCGCAGGCGATAGCGTGCGGTGGAGCGAATGTCGTCGATGGGCGCGATTTCCCGCGCAAGGATTTCCTTAGCCGTGGCAATTGTCGCGGGCGTGACGCTGCTCCGGCGCATCGCATTTTCTGTCTTCACGGCGCGCAGGACGATTGGAGCAACGCTTCCGAGAGCGATGCGCACGTCGCGAATCAATCCGTCTTCCACAAGCGCCGCGCCGGCGAAACACACCTTGGAAATCGCCTGCGCCTTGCGCGTGCCCACTTTGCGGTAATACTGCCGCCACTTTTTTGCGCAGCGCGGCAGCCGAATGGCGCGCAGCAATTCATCGGAGGCAAGCTGCATCTTCTTGTAGCCGGTCTGGAATCCATGAAAGGGCATCCAGCGAAGGCCGCGCTGCGAAATCAGTTCGATTTCGGCGTCGTACACCAGCAGAGCTGGCGGGGAATCGGCGGCAGGCGAAGCATTCACGATATTTCCACCCAGCGTGCCGCGATTTTGCGTGGCCACGCTGCCGGTCTCTCGCGCTGCTGCGCACAGGAGCGGAAATTCCGCCTGCAGCAGGGGATGCTTCTGGATTTCCGCGTACGTCGTGAGTGCTCCCAGAATCACGAAATCGGCGTTCACTTCAATGCCCCGCAAATCGTCCAGCCTGGCAACGCTCAGGAATCGCTTGTGAGAAAGTTTCCCGGCCTCCAGCAGCACCATCAGGTCGGTGCCGCCGGCGAACGGTTGCCAAACTCCCGGTTCGCGAGCAAGCAGCGCCAGCGCTTCGGAAAGACTTCCCGGAACGCGCAACTCGTACGCGGGAATATTGGCTCTCATCGGCTCATCGCTTTCTTCTCGGCGGTCGATTGGCAGGCGCGCACAACCGCCGCGAAGATTTTCTGGTAGCCCGTGCAGCGGCAAAGATTTCCCGCCAGCCCTTCGCGAATTTCGGCGTCGCTGGGATCAGGATGCCGTTCCAGGAGCGCCATGGATGCAATCACCATGCCTGGCGTGCAGATGCCGCATTGCGCGCCGCCGCATTCCAAAAATGCCTCCTGCACGGCGTTCAGTTGTTCGCCGCGGGCCATTCCTTCGATGGTGCGGATCTCCGCGCCGTCCGCATCGACGGCGGGGACGAGACAACTGTTGACGACGGCGCCATTCAGGAGCACGGCGCACGCGCCGCACTCGCCTTCGCCGCAGCCTTCTTTCGTCCCGGTCAGGTGCATTTCCTCGCGCAAAACATCCAGCAGGCGCTCCATCGGAAACGATTGCACATGGCGCGCCTCGCCGTTGACCCTGCACCTGATGTCAATTCGATTCACGGTGTCAGACAAGCGCGCCCGCCTTCTCCGTCATGGCTTCCATCAAAACTTCGGGTGTGGCTGGAATTTCGCGCACGCAAATTCCCGTGGCGTTTTCGATGGCGTTCAGAATTGCCGGTGCGGGACCGTCCGCCGGCAGCTCGCCGATTCCTTTCGCTCCGTGCGGGCCGAAAGGATAAGGGTTCTCCTCAAAAAAAACTCGAATGGGAGGAATGTCCGCGGCGGTGGGCATGATGTAGTTGGTCATTTGCCCGTTGGCCATGCGGCCCTGGCGATAGATCACATTTTCATAGAGCGCCATGCCGATGGACTGGGCTACGCCGCCCTCGATCTGCCCCGCAGCCAGCACGGGATGAATCACCCTGCCCACTTCCTGAACGGCAACGAAATCGGTGACGCGCGCCTCAAACGTAATCGTGTCCACGGCCACTTCGGCAACGTACACGGCCCACGCATAGGTGCCGTAGGCGTCGCCGCTATATTTCTTGTCATCCCAGAATAATCCGGGAGGCGGTTCGTACTGGGCCCGCGAGCGAAGTGGCCCGCGCGTTTCGATGTAACGCCTGCAGGCCCGCACAAATTCATCCTCCGTGCAGGCATCGCAGAGCAAGCCGCTATCCACCAGCGTTCGTTTCAGCGCCAGCGCCGCGGTCTCGACCAGGTTGCCGACGACCATCGATGTGCGCGAAGCGACGGTGGGGCCGCTGTTGGGCACCGCGCTGGTATCGGGTTGCGCAATTTCGATGCGATCGTAGCCGATGCCCAGTGCGTCCGCCGCAATTTGAGCGAAGATGGTGTTTGCTCCCTGCCCGATTTCAGTGCTGGCGGCAAGCACGCGAACGATTCCCGCGGGCGTCGCTTCGAGCTCCACGACGGATGCCAGATATACTTCGCCCGAACCAGTAAATCCCGCGCCGTGCATAAAGGCGGCAAATCCAATGCCGCGCTTGATCGTCGCACCGGGATTTTCGCGCGCGAAGCGCTCGCGCTTGGCGTGGTAGTCGCTTTCGCGGAACGCGCGGTCGAGCAGCGCGTCGAAATTTACGTCCTCGTGGATGAGTTGCCCGGTCGAGGTAGTCTGGCCCTTGCGAATAAAATTGCGCCGCCGCAATTCTTCCGGCGTGAGGTTCACGGCGCGCGCCACCTGATCCATGTGGCGCTCGATTGCGAAAATACTTTGCGGCGCGCCGAATCCGCGAAACGCGCCATGCGGCGGAGTGTTGGTTGCCATGGCCCTCGAATGGACGCGCACGTTGGGGCAGGAGTAAGGCCCCGCTGCGTGAATCGTGCCGCGCGAGAGCACCACGGAGGATAGCGTGGCATACGCGCCGCCATCGAGCACGAAATCGATGTCCATGGCGACCAGCTTGCCATCGCGCGTAACGCCGGTGCGATGTCGCGTGCGCGACGGATGGCGCTTGGTGGTCGCCACCATGTCTTCCGCGCGGTCGTAAATAATTTTCACGGGCTTGCCGGATTTCCACGCCAGCAGCCCCGCGTGCGCCGCGATCACCGAGGGATAATCTTCCTTGCCTCCAAAGCCTCCGCCCGTCTCGGTTTGAATGACGCGAATTTTTTCGGCGGGAAGGCCAAACACCGCCACCAGCGCCTTGTGCACATAGTAGGGACACTGCAGCGAGCCCCAGACGGTCACGCCTTCCGCCGGATTTGCCACCGCAATCACGCCCTGATTTTCAATGTACAGCTGTTCCTGCGCCCCGGTCCGGTACTCGCCCTCGACGATGAAATCCGCCTGCGCCCATGCGGCGTCCACGTCTCCCTTTTCCATTCGATAGGACTTGAAAACGTTGTCTTCGCCGAAAAGGATGGCGCGTTTTTCGATGGAATCCTCGATGGAAAAAATCGCGGGTAGCGGTTCCACATCGATCTGCACGGCGCGGCGCGCTTCCTCGAGTAAATATCGATCCTCGTGAGCCAGCAGGACGACCGCTTCTTCGGGATGGTTGATCTTGTCCGCGGCGAGGCATGGCTGATCGTGCTCGATCAGCGCGATTTCGTTTTTGCCAGGAATATCGGCGGCGGTGACCACCGTGAATTCGCTCCAGGGAATTCCATCGCCGAAGCGGATTCCGCGGATGATCCCGCGCGCGACGCTGCTGCGCACAGTCACGCCATGCAGCATTCCCGGAACGCTGAGGTCGTCCACATAGCGGGCGCGGCCCATCACTTTGTCGCGGCCCTCTTTGCGGATGACGGAATGTCCGAAATATTTTTCTTCCATAGTTTGCCGCGCTTGTGTAGCTCCCGCTTTCAGGCGGGCATCTCGGATTCAAGCAGTTGCCCGTCCGCCGCGGCGGACGGACCCTACAGCTCTTCCGAACCCTTGAAGGAAAGCGTCAGACCGTCCGGAGCTTTCCCGTTTTCAGTAACGGATGCGGTCGTTTTTTTCCTTCCATTCGCGAAACGGCTCAAGGCCTGCTTCCCGCATCATCGGCTCAAACGGAATTTTACGCTCGCGGTGCGGGTGCTTCAATTCTTCGTAGATGAAGGAATCGTCAAATCCGGCCTCGGAAGCATCGCTCGCGGTGGCCGCGAAATAGACACGGTCCGGCCGCGCCCAATAAATGGCGCCGAGGCACATGGGACAAGGTTCGCAACTCGTATAGATTTCGCAACCGGCCAGCTGAAATGCGCCGAGCACTCGGCAGGCTTCGCGGATAGCGGTCACTTCCGCATGTGCCGTGGGATCGTTTGAAGAGGTGACTAAATTCGTGCCCGTGGCGATGACGCGGCCATCCTTTACGACGATCGCGCCGAAAGGTCCGCCTCGCCCCGTGCGGACGTTTTCCACCGCCCTTTGAATCGCTTCCTGCATGAACGCGTTGTTCACCTTGCAGCACCTGCTTTCCGCGCGCCGATTTTGAATTGTACCGGAAAACTTACAGGCAAATGGAATTTGGTTTTTGATTGCTGAGCATAGTGTAGTGTATTCGGAGATGAACCTGACCTCCTTGTTCGGGCTGCTGGGCGGATTGCTGGTCCTGGCATTCGCGGCCAACCGGCTCTTCCGGTGGACGCGAATTCCGGACGTAGTGGTTCTCATGGCCACGGGTGTGGTGATCGGCCCCATTCTGGGATGGGCGCGCGCGGATCAATTCAGGGACGTCACCCACGCATTTGGCACGCTGGCATTGATCTTGATTTTGTTTGAAGGCGGGCTGGACCTGAAGATCCGCGAAACCATCAGCCACTTTCCGGGCGGCCTGTTGTTCGGCGTCCTGGTCTATGCCCTCACGACTTTTTCGACCGGCTGGATTGCCTCCGCTAGTCTTCACATCAGCCGGCAGGATGGCTTGCTGGCCGGAGCGGTGATCGGTTGTACAAGCAGCACCATTGTCCTTCCCGTTCTTCAGCAGTGGAAAGCCGAAAAGGCCGTCAAGATTATCTTGCTGCTGGAATCGACCCTCGGGGACATTTTAGGGGTGCTCACGGTTGGATTTCTGCTGGGAGCGCATCGAGTGGGCGGCTCTGTAGTCGGCGACTTCCTGACAGGCTTTTTCTCGCAGGTGGCAATTTCCCTGGGCGTTTCGTTTCTGATCGGACTGGCCTGGTCGCGCTTACTGCCCTATCTTTCCGAGCAGCAATTCTGGCAGGTGCTCACTTTTTCCATGGTGCTGCTGCTCTATGCGGGGACGGAGAGTCTCGGCGGGAGCGGATTGCTGGCAGTGCTGGGTTTTGGGCTGACGCTCTCCAACGTCTCCGGCGGGCGCCCGTCTGTTGTTCCCACCTTTTTTCAATTCTCACAAGGCGGCGCCGGAGCGCACGAACAGATCTTAAATTTCCACGCGGAGCTTTCCTTCCTGGTTCGTACGTTTTTCTTCGTTCTGATCGGCGTGGTCGTTGAACTATCCGGGCTTCGCCCCATCTGGCCGCTGCTGATGGGCGTAACGGGGGGCATCTTTCTTGCACGCTGGGTGTCCATTCAGATCAGCCGCTGGACATGGCGCGGCCTCGGAAATGCCGACCGCGAAAAAATCCTATGGATGCTGCCGCGCGGACTCATCACTATTGTGTTGGCTATCGAAGTGATTGAAGTCCGGGGCCTGTCCATGGCGTTTCTCGCGCCCATGTCTTTTGCCGTGGTCCTGCTGACAAATCTGATTCTGGTTTTCGGCAGCATTCGGACCAGCAAGATGGCGGGTCCGGAATCGTCTGAACTGGCCGAATTCGCTGAAAGAGCGAAAGAGTAGATGCTGTCGGAAGCCGGCTCTGCCCGATATTTCATTCACTGGAATATCAGAGCCGGTTGGCGAATTTGGAAAGACTGTCAATTTAGAGGTATTCCAAACGCCACAGCGCAGTCTATTTCGTCAATTTCTATCAGAGGGAAACAGGAAGTCGATCAGGACGCGGCTGCCGAGGCGTTCGCCAGAGCTTCGAGCTTTTTCAGCTGATCGTCCCCGCCGATCACGATCAGCCAGTCGCCCGCGTGGATAATGGAATCCTCCGTTGGATTGAAGACCAATTTGCCCGCCCCGCTTTTTATGGCCAATACGATTACACCTGCCTGCTGACGAATCATTGAGTCAGCCAGCTTTTTGCCAACCAGGACGGATTGCTCCGGGATTTTGACTTCCCCTATTTCAATGTCCAGCCTTTCCGTGCCGAAGGCAGTGTCGATGAAATCGAGAACATTCGGCCGCAGAAATAATTGTGCGATGCGGCGGCCCACAAAGAAATATGGGGATATAACCTGCGTGGCGCCGGCTCTCAAAAGCTTCGACGTGGCCTCTTCCTCGCTAGCGCGCGCAATGATCCGCAGGTCTGGCCGAAAACCGCGAGCCGTCAAAATAATGTAAAGGTTTTCGGCGTCAGAGTTGACGGCGGCCACAAATCCGCTGGCACGGTCGATCCTGGCCTTGGTTAAAATTTCTTCGCTGGAGGCATTTCCAACGATCACAGGAATTTTTTCGTCTTCGGCCCAGCGTGCGCGGACGGGATCCTTCTCAATGATGACGCAACTCTGCCCCCCTTCGCGCAGTTCGCGGGCAACGGTTCGCCCCACACGCCCCGCTCCGCAAATAATGTAGTGATCCGAAAGCTTGGCGAGTTCGCGTTCCATACGGCGTTTACCGAAGACCTTTCCGAACTCGAATTCTAGCAATGCCTGAGAGAACGTAGCAATCGTAAAGCCCGCCCCAATCACGGATGCCACGATCAGGAAGGAATTGAAGATTCGGCCCACGTGCGACAAGGCATGAATTTCGCCGTATCCGACGGTGGCCATGGTGGTCAGCGTCATGTAAAAGCCGTCGAACCACGTCCAGCCCTCGATGAAATGAAATCCCGCGGTGCCAATAAAGACCAGGGCAATCAGGATGGCGATAGCCAGGAATAGGCGGCCCACAGCGTTCATTTGCGAAATCCTCGGCTGCATTAGCCATAATGTCAAGGTTCGATTTCATGTGCGGCGTGGTTGCGGGTCCCATGAGCCCGCTTTTTGGTGTTGGATAGCGCGCAACATTCATCGAGCGTTGCATTGGAATTTCACAACTTTGCATGTAATATCAGTGCTTCAGTGGATTGTTTTGCTTTGGACAGCGTGAGTGGTTGCGTCGCGATAGCGCCCAGCGCCTCCGGCTTGGGGCCCACGTAGGCCGCCACATGGAAGCCATTCATACCTGGCGTGGCCCTCTCGAAGAAAATTCTCGACTTTGGCTTGGGCAGATTGAAAAGTTTGTCTCGGATTGCCGATACTGCGTGTGTGCGGCAATGTGTTGTTTGGACTTTGAAGGAGGAAGCTGAATGATTGTTGGTGTTCCTCGAGAAACGTATCCTGGCGAGCGGCGCGTTGCTCTTGTGCCCATCGTCATTCCCAATCTTGCAAAGGCAGGCATGGAAGTTATCGTCGAAGCCGGCGCGGGTGCGGCGGCGGGATTTCTTGACGCGGAGTACGCAGCCAAGGGCGCGAAGATCGTTGCGGACCGCGCTCAGGTGTTCGCGCAGGCGGACATCGTCGTGCAGATGCTTTGCTACGGATCGAATGACCAGACGGGCCGCGCCGATTTGCCTCTGTTTCGCAGCGGCCAGTTGCTGATAGGTTTTCTGCGCCCCATGGGATCGCTGGAAACGATTAAAGAGATCGCGGCGTCGGGCGTAACTTCTTTTTCAGTGGAACTGATGCCACGCACCACGCGCGCGCAAAGCATGGACGCCCTTTCCTCGATGGGTACGATGTGTGGCTACAAGGCCGTGCTGATCGCCGCGGACACGCTTCCCAAAATCTTCCCCATGCTCACGACCGCCGCCGGCACGATTACTCCGGCGCGCGTTCTGGTCATAGGCGCGGGCGTGGCCGGGTTGCAAGCCATCGCCACGGCGCGCAGACTGGGAGCCGTGGTTTCCGCATACGATTTGCGGCCGGCAGCCAAGGAACAGGTACAAAGCCTCGGCGGGCGCTTCGTGGAATTGCCTATTGAAGCCAAGGATGCGCAGGACGCCAGCGGCTATGCCAAGGCGCAGGATGAGGAGTTCTACAGGCGCCAGCGCGAGTTGCTGGGTAAAGTGATCGCCGAAAGCGACGTGGTTATCACCGCGGCTGTCGTGCCGGGCAAGAAATCTCCCGTACTGGTGACCGAAGAAATGGTAAAGGGAATGGCGCCGGGTTCCGTGATAGTCGATCTGGCGGCCGAGCGCGGAGGCAACTGCGAACTCTCCAAGGCCGGCGAGAAAATTGTCGCGCACGGCGTCACCATCATCGGCTATTTCAATTTCGCGTCACACCGTGCCGTACCATGCCAGCCAGATGTACGCGCGCAATATTTCCGCGTTCCTCAACCTGCTGGTGAAGGACGGAAAGCTTCAGCTCAATCTGCAAGACGACATCATCCAAAGCACTTTGTTGACGCAGGGAGGGGAAGTGGTCAATCCCCGGGTGCGCGAATTCTTCGCGCTGCCGCCTCTGGTGGCCCAGCAGAAGGGGACAGCCTGATGATGAAGATGGATCTGATTACCAGCCTCTATGTATTCATGTTGGCCGCGATTATTGGCCTGGAAGTGATTCGCCGCGTGTCGCCGCTCTTGCACACGCCGCTGATGTCTCTGACCAACGCGCTGGACGCCATCGCCGTTGTCGGAGCAATCCTCCTGGCGGGCGAACACAAGACCACGTTCTCCACGGTGCTTGGCACCATCGCCATTGTCGCCGCCACCAGTAACGTGGTGGGTGGTTTCTTCATCACCGACCGAATGCTGAAAATGTTCAAAGCGAGCCGCGGCCCGAAACCATGACACCCTTTCCCGGAACTGACACGATCATAGAACTCACCTACCTCGTCGCCACGGCGCTGTTCATCATTTCCCTGAAATGGATGAGCTCGCCCACCACGGCGCGGCACGGCGTCTGGGCCGGCGAGGTCGGCATGCTCCTGGCCATCGTGGGCACTTTGCTCAATCGCAATATCGTGGACTACAAGTGGGTCGCCATCGCGCTGGTGCTGGGCACCATCATTGGCGTTCCCCTCGGCAAAGTGCAGATGACGGCTGTACCGCAACGAACCGCGCTCAGCCACGCGTTCGGCGCCTGCTGCGTCACACTGGTCGGCACGGCGGAATTCTATTTGCGCGCGCCCGCGGTTCCCAAGTTCATGATGTCCGTTTTGTCCATGGAAGTGATTCTAGGCTCGCTGACGTTTACGGGCAGCTTGATGGCCGCCGGAAAATTGCAGGAGATTCTGCCGCAGCGCCCCATTCTCTTCAAGGGCCAGAACATCGTCAATCTTGGCATGCTCCTCGTGGCCATCGGCCTGGCGGTATTTCTTGTCTTTCATCCGGATCACACCTATTTGTTTCCGCTGCTTCTCGCCATTCCATTGCTGTTCGGCGTGATGATGATCATCCCCATCGGCGGCGCCGATATGCCAACGGTGATTTCGCTGCTGAACGCGTACGCCGGGCTTTCCGCCTCCGCCATGGGATTTGTGCTGGATAGCAAGCTGCTGATCGTCGCGGGCGCTTTGGACGGCGCTTCCGGTTTGGTGCTCTCCGTGAACATGTCCAAGGCCATGAACCGCTCGTTTTCCAATGTGCTTTTTGGCGGCTTTGGACAGGAGCAGGCCGGCGCGAAGGGCGACAAGGAAGCGAAGCCGGTTCGCAGCGCTTCGCCCGAAGAGGCCGCCGAAATTCTGGCGGTGGCCAGCAAAGTGGTCATCGTGCCCGGCTACGGCATGGCCGTGGCGCAGGCGCAGCACAAAGTGCGCGAGCTTTACGACATTCTGACCAAGCGCGGCATCGACGTGAAATTTGCGATTCACCCCGTCGCGGGCCGCATGCCCGGCCACATGAACGTGCTGCTGGCCGAGGCGGACATTCCCTACGACAAGCTGCTGGACATGGACGAAATCAACGGCGAGTTTCCGCAGACCGACGTGGCCCTGATCATCGGCGCCAACGACGTTACCAATCCCGCCGCGCGCACCGATTCCACAAGCCCCATTTTCGGCATGCCGATTCTGGATGTGGACAAAGCGCATACCGTGATGGTCATCAAGCGCAGCATGGCTGCGGGTTTCGCAGGAATCGACAATCCCCTCTACTACCTGGACAAAACCCTGATGCTCTTCGGAGATGCCAAGGGCTTCGTAGGTTCCATCGTCCGCGAACTTTCTGGCGGCGGTGGCCACGGATAAGATTTGGCCGTAGAAGTTTGGTCTTTGGGTTGGATGCCCCATTCTTGCGGGTTCGCAAGGGTGGGGCTTTTTGTTTATGCCGCGGAAGTTTTTTCCTGCACGGGACTCAAGCGGTGTCCGGTAACCGCCGCGCCCGCTTCTGGAGCGAGTGTGAAGCAGTCGATGGTTCCGAGGAGCGTCAATCCGGCGACTAGAAGAAATGCGATGTGAAATTCCTTGGTGGTGGGAGCTCCATGCACATTGCCATCCAGCAATCCGGCGGTACGAAGCGCGATGGCGCCCACGGCCACGCCCATGCCCATGGACATTTGCGTGATCATGCTGAAAAAACTGGTGGCCGAACTCAGGTCCGGCTTGGGTACGTCGGCGAAGGAAAGTGTTGACAAGCATGTGAACTGCATGGAGCGGCACAAGCCATTCACGAAGAGCACCGCAAGAATGATGGCCCTCGGCGTCGCGGGGAAGAGCAAGGAGCAACCCAGCATCAGAATCGCCGTTAGCATCCCGTTCCAGATCAACACAGAGCGGAATCCGAAACGCCGGAGCATGAACGTGGTGGCTGGTTTCATGCTCAAATTACCCGCAAACAAGCCCAGCATGAACATTCCCGATTGAAATGCACTCAGCCCAAATCCCACCTGGAACATCAAGGGAAGCAAAAACGGAGACACGCTGATGGATGCACGAAAGAGCGATCCTCCCTCGATGGTGATTGCGAATGTTTTGATCTTGAGCAGGTCAAGTTTTAGCAACGGAGTCGGCGTGCGTCGCAAATGCATCACGGCCAGCACGGCCAGCAGGCCCCCGCAAGCCAGGTAAATCGATGGTGTTTTCCATGTTGCGTCTGTACGGCCCACAAGTTCCATGCCGTACATAAACGTCACGCAGGCCGTGCTGCTGAGCGCAAAGCCGATCCAATCGAACGGCTTCACTTCGTCCTCCCGCAGGTTGGGAATCCACAGAATGGAAAGCGCCATCCCGATGATCCCGAGCGGCACGTTGAGATAGAAGATCCAGTGCCACGAAAAATAAGTGGTGATGTAGCCGCCGACGGGAGGCCCCACGACGGGCGCGACCAGCGCCGGCCAGGTAATATAAGCGATGGCCTCCATCAGCTTGTGTTTTTCCGTGGTGCGCAGCACCACCAGCCGCCCAACAGGAACCATCATCGCGCCGCCGATTCCTTGAAGGATGCGCGCCGAGGTGAACGCCATAATTCCGTTGCTCAATCCGCAAAGAACGGAAGCAAAAGTAAAGACCGCAATGGCCGAAACGAAGACCGAGCGCGCCCCAACTCTGTCCGCAACCCAACCGCTAATAGGAATAAAAACGGCCAGCATCAGCAAATAGGCAGTCATCCCGATATTGAGATCCACCGGGCTTACATGGAACGACTTGCCCATCTGAGGCAGCGCTGTGGCGATGACCGTGCCGTCCAGATTTTCCATGAAGAACGCCGTGGCAACCAAAATGGAGATTAAAGTGGATTTTTGGAATAGAGGCGACATTACTCTGGGTGACCTGTGCGAGCCTCAGTGGCAGTTTGTGCGCGTGAAAGCTAGTGCCGCTGCCCGTAAACTCTACGTGGCCACAAAACTTTTGTAAAGGGAGGCGGGCGCTGGGTAGTGACTCCGTTTGAATTACTGCAAGACAAAGACTGCCCGCCCGAAAAGCGGGCGGCCGCTACAAAACCAACCCTCCCAATGTGTTGCGGTTTCGTAGCGGCCTCTCCGTCCCAGGCTTTTCGGGACGGAGAGGGCACGTTCCACCGCAAAGTGAGTCACTGCCGAGCGCTGGAATAGTGCTTTGCGCCGTTAGACAAACTCCATCTCGAAGGGAGCGGGCGCCAAAGTGGCGAGATGTATGGTCAGGCGCCTTTTCGATAGGGCGGAGACTTTCGTGAAGTGAATCCCCATGCCTTGCTGGTCCACCGAGTGGCGGACGATCCCCTCCAGTTCAATTTCCGAATGCCCGGCTCGAAGGATGAAGACAATTTCCGATCCGGCCGGCAGCGGATCCGGGTCCAGGGCATAAACGCCCTCCATGCTCATGTCCCGGACAGGCGCCGATCGTTCATCATAAATGATGAAATCGCCGGGCTTGGCCTGGAATCGCTGAATGGCGCGTCTATCTTTTTTAGGCATAGTCTCTGGCTGGCTCTCGCGTCGAGGAATTTGAGCGAACTCTCTCCAACCCACGCGCTGCTGGCCTGCCTCCCAACAATATTTCCCGCCCGGCGTCCGCCAGGCAAGTTCCATGATCTCAAATTGTCCGATGCGAGGCTGGCCGATCGACTGCTTTCGCTACCGGAAAGGTATTGCCTGATTGGCGAACGCTTTCCGATGGCCAAGCCGTTCGGGGATGGGCGACAAGCTAACTCATGGAGAAAATTTGCAAATTGGGGAGCGAAATGCAACCCCCGCAAAGCAAAAGGAATCGCCGATTCGAATCTCTTAGAAAGCCTCTTGGAGGAGCCGCAGCAAATCGCTTTCGTCGAAGGGAACGGGACTATTATCCAGAAGTCTTTTAACTGTGGAGGCCATCTTTGAAAGTTGAGGAAGCTGTTCTTCCTTTACGCCCAACGCGCGCAGTCCTTTGGGGATTCCCACTTTCGCGGCCAGTTTCTCGACAAGTCCGGCAGCTTGGGCGGCAGCGTCGGCATCGGGCTTTGAATTCAGGGCCGCATCCAGGCTGCGTGCGATGAAGGCCATTTCTTCAATGCGCGAGGGTGCGATGCGCCTCATTACCGTGGGCAACAGCATGGCATTTCCCAAACCATGTGGCGTGTGCGTTGCTTCTCCAACGGGATACTGCAGTGCATGCACGGCCGCCGTTCCCGAGGCTGAGAACGCCATTCCCGCAAGCAGGCTCGCGAGAGCCATTTCCTGGCGAGCCGTGCGGTCGTTGGGCTGCGCAACCGCCGTTGGAAGATATCGTGTGATTGCGGAAATCGCTTTGGTGGCGAGCACGTCCGACTTTGGATTCTTGCCGACGAAGATCGCGCTCGGAGAGCAATCGGTGCGAACGCGTGCGCAGAACGATTCAATTGCGTGTACCAGCGCATCCATTCCGGAATGGGCCGTCACGCTTGCCGGACAGGAAACCGTCAACGCAGGATCCACGATGGCCCACTTCGGAATCAGAGCCCGCGATGCGATGCCCACTTTCATTGCGCGTTCCGGGTCGGCCACAACCGCGACCGGGCTTACTTCCGATCCGGTACCCGCAGTGGTTGAAATCGCCACCACCGGAGCAATTGGCCCGGGAACATTGTGTTCGCCATAGTAGGCGGAGAGCGGGCCGGGATGCTTCAGCAGAAGAGCCACGGCTTTCGAAAGATCCAGGTTGCTGCCGCCGCCCAGACCAACCACCACGTCTGGCGCATATGCCTGTGCTACAGCGGCGGCTCGCTCAATGGTCTGAAGATCGACCTCGGGCTGCCCGCCGTCAAATACTTTTATCTCGGCCTTGCCCTCCGCGAGGTGCGCCAATACCGTTTCGCATACGCCGGCCTTAACCATGTTCTGGTCCGTACAAACCAGCACTCGAGGGCCGAATTCGCGCGCAACGTCACGCAGCACGCCGGCTGCGCCCCATCCAAAAAATATTCTGCCCGCGGTGGAAAATCCCAGGACATGATTGCTGAATTCAGAATTCATTTTTGAGCCTTTCCGCCGCGAGCCAAACTTCCTTGGGAAGAGGGATTCCCGAGCGCATTCGCTCTTCTCGAAGATGCCGCGCCCGGTCGCCGGGCACGATCACACTCTCGCAATCCTTCTGTGGCGGCGAGCTGCGAAGTTCATCGAGGTAGGATGCCACGCGGCTCGCAAGCATCGGTCCGCCGGGAAATGCCGCAGGGCTCAACAAAAGGAAAAAATCACCTTTGGTGCAGCGAAACTCCGTATCCAAAGTGCCAAGTACCAGCCGCCCGATTTCGCCGCCCGGCAAAAGTCCGGCAAGTATTCCGATGGAAATGCCGAGACCGTATCCCTTGGCGCCAGCCACGGGAGTGAGCGAGCCTTTCAAGGCTGCATCCGGATCCGTGGTTGGATTGCCTTCGGCATCAATCGCCCATCCCAGAGGAATTGCTTCGCCGCGATGTTTGCTGGCATAGATTTTGCCGATTGCGCTGGTGGAGGTGGCCATATCGAATACGAACGGCGCCGTATCGCTCGGAATGCCAATGGCGATCGGATTTGTGCCAACCAGCGCTTTCGCGCCGCCATGCGGATGAACAAGAGCTTCGCTTTCCGTCATGGCGATACAGATAAGTCCTTGGCGCGCACGTTTCTCGCAGTAATACCCGATCATCCCGATGTGGCTGCTGTTGCGAATCGCCACCGCCACGATTCCCCTCTGCTTTAGCGCGGGCGTTGCCCGTTCCAGAGCGCTCTCGGCAACAAAGGGACCCAGGCCATCCTTTCCGTTGACGCTCAGAACGGAATCCGCCGTCCAGATGTAGTCTGGATCGGCATTGACGCGGATGAGGTGTTTCTTGATGCGCGTGGCCAAAACCGGCAGGCGCTGCAAACCATGGGAATGATGGCCGCGAAGATCCGCTTCGGTCAGAACGTCCGCTTGAATGGAGCATTCGAGCTGGTTGGCTCCAAGCTTTGAAAGAACGTAAACGATTGTCGCGCGCACGTCTTCGCAAGAAACGACAACTGAATTTTCAATGGGAATGGTCATGCATTCTCTATTGTGGCGGCTATCTTACCCAAGCTAACTCAAGGCCTGAATGATTTCCTGGCAGCTCCAACGGTCGGCGATGTTCTGAAGAGCAAAATTGATTCCCGCGTTCTGCCATTCGTCGTTGATGGTGGAGGTTCCATCGGTTGCCACGACCACTTCGTAGCCCGAATCGGCTCCGTGCCGCGCCGTGTGTTCAATGGAAAAGTTAGTCCAGGCTCCGGTAATCACCAGGGAATCGATTCCGTATCCCTGCAAGATCGTTTCGAGCTTGGTCCCGTGAAAACCGTTCATGCGCATCTTTTCGACCACCGCGTCGCCCTTTTGAGGTTCAAGACCTTCAGCCGGCGCCGCGCCCCATGTTCCCCGCACCACGGCCTTGCTTTCCGCCAGCCCGCGGAAGAGCGGAGCGTTCAGCTTGAGCCCTGGCGCGCCGGGCTCAACGATATAGTGGATATGAATCACTATTCCGCCGGCTTTGCGCATTGCGGCGGCCAGGTTTTTCACGTTCTCGACGATGTTCTGTTTCTTGGCATGGGCGGGCGCGCCGGAAGAGGCAAATGCGCCACCCTCTGTAATGACGTCATTTTGCAGATCCTGAATAATGAGCGCCGTTTTTCGCGCCACGAGTTTTCGATCGGCCATGTTCCCTCTTAGCGCATATTCATGTATGCGACAGGATTTCCTCGTACTTTCATTTTTACTCGATAGATCGATGTCGAGCATGCGCAATACAGCTCATCCCAGTTCCGCCCGCCAAATGTCAGATTTCCGGCATGCTCGGGCATTCGAATCACGCCCAGATGTTCCGCCGTGGGGCTTACAACCCAAATACCGCGCGGGCCCGTAACGTAAATATTTCCTCGCTCATCGACCTTCATGCCGTTGACGATGCCGTTTTCCAGAATGCCGTCGCCGATCTTTTCCGCGAAGATGCGGCTATTGCTGAGCGAGCCGTCAGAGGCGACATCGAATGCGCGGATATGCGCCCGCGGGGAATCGTTCACGTACAAGATCTTCTCATTCGGCGAAAAGCATAAGCCGTTGGTCTGCCCAAAATCATCCGCTTCCAGATGCAGCTTTCCATCGGGAGAAATTCGGAACAGGCCCTGAAAACTCAGATCCTGCTTGCGTTCCAGGCCAAAGACCGGCATGCGTCCATAAGAGGGATCGCTGAAATAAACGGAATTGTCGGAACGAACCACCACATCGTTGGGACTGTTGAGCTCTTTTCCCTGCCAATGGGATGCAAGAATTTTGCGCTCGCCCGCCGGGGTTTCCATCACCAGTGAACTTGTGACATGCTCGCAGACATATAAATTGCCCGCGCCGTCATAGGTCATGCCATTGCATTTATTGCTGGGCTTGCGCACTTCCTTGACGCCATCCGCGGCGCTCCATCGGCGGCGCACATCTCCAGGCATGTCGCTGAAGTACAGGCATTGTTCTTTCGGATTCCAGATGGGGCCTTCGGTGAACCAGAATCCCGTGCAAATTTGTTCGACGGCCGCAACCTTATCGATCAGCTTGAGCAACTCGGGCGATTTGATTTCGACGGCTTGGATGGAATCGTTCATTTAGTTATAACCTCTCCCGTACGTTCATGCTCATCCGGCAGCCGCCGCATTTACCTGTTTTTGCCCAGCCCTCTTTGATATGCCGCCATCAAGGCGTAGTCCATGTCGCCATAGATGGGATTGGGATACCAGGTATCCACGAGTTCGACCAGATTCTTGTTGGCTTTCAACACTTTCCGGGCATCCACTGCCTGCGCGGATGCATTTCCCGCAAACAGGCATAGAATTCCAACGAGCACGCAAAGTTTTCACAGTGTACGTTTTCCTCGTTCTCGGAAAATCGGCTCACGAATCAATGGCTTGGTTTCCGCGGTCCCAAACTGAATGGGCACACTTATACACCCAAGACTCGCTCAACTGAACTAAATAATTTTTCCATTCGGCAATCTTGATTATTTTCCCGCGAAGAGGCTTGCATGGATCACAAGAGAATTTCCGTATGGATTTGCCATGCAGGAATACTCACGCGGGGAGGGAAAGAAAATGCAAGCGCGGCCCCCCAGGGTAGCGGGCCGCGCTCAAATGATTGCGGGGGAATTTATGGCTGTTTACATGTGGGCGACAGCGCCGCCTGCCGCTTGTGCTTCGAGCTTCTGCGCATCTTCCACACGTCCCAGCTGGCGAAGAACCGCGGCGTAAAATTGCACGGTTTGCAGAACCACCGCGTTATCCGATCCCAGATTCGCCTGGCGAATCGCCAGAGCTCGCTTGTAGAGAGGTGCCGCCGCGTCGTAATTGCCTTCGCAGTAGTAGAGGATTGCCAGATTATTTAGGCTGGTGGCGACTTCGAGGCGATTCGGTCCCAGCTTTTGTTCCGTGCTCTTCAGCGCTTGCTTCAGCATGACCTCGGCTTCCGCATATTTCCCCTGGGTCCGGTAAATTTCACCGAGTGTAGTCTGCATGGCAATGGCTTCCGGGCTTTCGGTCTGCCCAGTCTTTTCCCAGATTGCCAGCACATGGGCATACAGCGGAGCAGCCTCTGTATTGTTGCTGCGGAAGTGATAAATCTCCGCCAAGTGAATCATGGCGTCGACCGCATCATCGCTTTCCGACTTTCCCTGCTCATTCCAAATCGTGAGGGCTTGCCGATAGAGCGGCTCGGCCTTGGCATCCTGGTTCTGAGAGTGGTAAATCCCCGCAAGGGCGGCCGCTGGGATCACTTTATTGGCGCTCTCATTCTTTTCCAAACTTTCCCATATACCCAGGGCGCGCGCATAGAGCGGTTCGGCTTTGGCGTCCATGCCCTGGTCTTGATAGAGAGCAGCGAGATTGTCCAGAGTCTTGGCCGTGGACACTTTCTTGAGCGGATCTTTCTCCAGAATCGCCAGGGCTTGCACGTACGCTTGCTCCGCCTGTGGGTACATGGATAGGTCCTGGTAGGAGACGGCCAGATTGTTCAGGCTGATGGCGATTTCAGGACTATCGGCTCCCAGAGCCTTCACCTGAATATCGACGACCTCTTTGTAATACTTTTGCGCCTGCGCATAATCCCCATGCTGGCGAGCCGCCGCGGCTGCGGAGTTAGCCTTGCTCCACTCCGGCGTTTGCGCGGGTGTGTACTGTGCTCCGAAGAGAATCATGAAGGTCAGGATGGCGGTTAGAGTCATTTTGTTCGAATTCATTTTGGCGTCTCCTCGTCTTCGGGTAACGTACTCCGTTTCGACATGCCAACTTTCGCAGGAATAAGTGGCGACACCAATGAGGCAGAAGTGCCAATTCACCAAGTCATTGGTGCTGTGAGTCCCAGTACTCGATCTATGAATGGCGCTAGGACTCGCCTTCTTTCTTGGTTTTGTAAGTTAAGTATTGTATTTTCATTGACTTACAAATAGCTGTCATCTTATCCGTGGCCCAGTCCGCGCCCCAGATACAGGCTCTTGAGCCGGATTCCCCCACAGTTTTAGCCATCCAGACAAGCTACCTTTACTTCGCGCTGAGGGCGTGCTATTCAGAACGATGTTCTTGCAACTTGCATGCATGCTGAACAGGCGCACTGGCCGCCAATCGATTTTGTCTAACTTGACCCGATGGGAGAGAAGCGATGTCTAAATCAAATAAGCCCGAACCTGGCAAGAAATTGGTGCAGCGCCGGGAATTTCTAGGCGGAGCGGCCACCATGGCCGGCGCAACATTTCTGGGACGCGGGGCCGGGTCCACATGGCCGGGAATACCTGCCGCCACGCCTCCAGATCCGCCGCCATCGCCGGAAATGAACGCCGCAACGCAGCGCAAGATGAAGCGATGGCAGGAGCAGCGCTGGCTTCTCGACGCCACCGTGCAAACGTTGGGTCTGGAATGGGATCAGGCGCGCGTTGCGTACACGCTGGGTCCCTGCGGCCCGGACGCCACCGGGGATTTCAACACCATTCGCTCACGGGTACACAAATACAACGACATCGCGCGAGAGTACACGCGCGCCGCCGTCCGGCGCGAGAAAATGGCTCGTCAGTTCGAGGCAGACGGCCATACCATCGCCGCCCGCGAAAGTTATTTCATCGCCGCGTTGCTTTACGGAAGCGCGCAATGGCCGATCTTCGCTGTGACGCGTGAAAACCTGGCACTCAATGAGAAGAAAGCCGCGGCCTACGCAAAATACATCGAACTCGCCGACCACGAAATCCGCAAAGTGGAAGTCCCGTTTGCGGGAAAGTCTCTGCCCGGCTATCTCCACTTGCCGCTGCGACGCGGGCCCGGAAAACTTCCCGCCGTGTGGGCGATAGGAGGGATGGACAGCATCAAGGAAATTGGAGTCGCTCTGTATGGCGACAAACTGCTGGAAAGAGGAATCGCTGTTCTGGCGCTCGAAGGTCCGGGGCAAGGCGAATGCTGCGTGCGCGAAATCCATCCGACGGGAACGAATTGGTTGCAGGCCGGACCTCTCGTCCTTTCGTGGCTGCGCTCGCAGGCCGAAATTGATCCCGACCGCATCGCCCTATCTGGCGTGAGCATGGGTTCCTACTGGGGGACGCAAGTGGCTTCCGTGGACGAACGGCTGAAGGGCTGCGTTGTCCGCTCGGTGTGCCACGAACCCGGCCTGAATACTCTCTTCAATGTGGCCTCGCCTACTTTCAAGCTGCGATTCATGTACATGGCGGGATTTAACGATGAAGCGGAATTTGACAAATACGCGCAAACTTTTTCTCTGAAGGGAACAGGGGAAAAAATCAAGGTTCCGTACCTTGTGATGGCGGGAGAAGACGATCAGCTCAGCCCAATTGAATACACCTACGATTTGTTCGATACGATTTCGGCGCCGAAACAATTGCTGGTTTACGAAGGGGCCGAACACGGGCTTGTGGGATCATCCGCCGCGGCGCTCGGCCCAAGCCAAACAACCTATATGGCGGATTGGCTGAAGGATCGCCTGGACGGAAAACCCATGCAGACCAAGCACATGAAAGTGGATGCCATCGGGCAGATTCACGACTCTACGTTTGAAGAGGCGCGCAAGGCCCTTTCGATTCCTCTTTGAGTTAGAGGCCAAACTTTGCGGTAAAAATATTTTTGTTATTCCATGCGGAGCGAGGAACCTCTCTTTCTTTCAGGCTCAAATCGAAGAGGGATTCCTCGCTCCGCTCGGAATGATGGGAACAAGGAGATCTTTTCGCAATCATTTCGCAAATATGGAAGGCTGCGTTGCTTTACTTCTACTCTTCAACTTTGAATTTCACGGGCTTGATGAATAGCTTGTCGCCCACCTGAATGGAAATGTTGTAATCGCCGGCCTTGACCTGCGGCACCTTCACCGTGATCTTATCGTCGCTCTGTTCCACGACCGTGGCCTTGTAATCGTTCTTGTCATCCGAGAGGTAAACGGCGGAAACAGATGCCTTTCCGATATCGCTTCCGGAGACGGTCACTGAGTCGTTCACTTTGCCCGATGCCGGATCGACTCCAGTCACCTGCGGCGAGTTCTGTGCAACAGCCATCGATGCAAAGAGAATCATCCCAGAGAGAAAAATCCATCGCTTGCGCATGCTCTTGCTTTCGGCCTGATTTCCGTTTTTCATTTTGGAGAGAAGTGGAGACTTGCCGAGCTTGAATCTGCCAGTAAAAAAAGTGGCCATCATTCACCTCACACAAGGATGTACAAAACTGAAATTCAAACTTCCCTTGCGCTGGACCGTACACCAGCCGTCATGCCATGTCAATCTGAAGAACGGCTGCCACAAGTCTTGGCGCGCTTAAATCAAGGGACATGGCCGGCTCGCTGCCTTATTTCTGTAAGCCTATTGCGCCCGCGCTTGTTGCTGCTGCTGCTGCACCCGCTGTTTCAGCGCCTGTAAGTCTTCCTTGCTGCGCACAGTCATGCGCGCGACTCTCCGCGCGCGGGAGTATGGCAAAATAATTTCCATTTTGCCGTCGTGCTCCAGTAAAGAAATGTAGCGAGTTTCCGCGCCCAGAGTTGGGAATGGATACTCCGTCCATTTGGATGTCTTGGGGTCGAACTTGATGACCTCGTCCGAGTTCATCAGGTTGATCCAAACGTTGTGGTCCTCGTCCACTGCGGCTTGATAGGGCTCCTGCACATCGGGCCTGGGGAGGGGAATCAAAGTCACCTTCAAAGTTTGCGTATCGATCCTGGCCAGGCTTCCGCCCCACCAGTTGCAAACCCACACCACATGGCCCTGCTTATCCGCGCCCATGCGCCGCGGACCTTCCGCCCACGGCGTGGCCGCATTCCATGTGGATCCGCCGGCATCGTAGAGTTTCGCTTCCTCCGGAGAAAACATATCCCTGATTCCCGGGACGGGCGGAATTTTAATTTCGGTGATTTTTCCGGTCTCGAGGTCGGTTTTCGCGACCATGTCCAGGTTCATCTCGGCCCACCAGCCGTTGCCTTCGCCATCGGCGGTCAGCCCGTAGGTGTTCCCGATGCCATCCGCATTCTTAAACGTGGGAGATTTGTATTCCGTAAACTGCTTGGTCACGGGATCGAAGCGCGAAGCACCGTGGAAAGTTGAAGCCCAGATTTTTCCCTTGCCGTCCACGTCCACGGTTCCCGCGACGAAGGTCGGCCCTTCCATGGTGTTCGGCGGAGTGTAAACCTGCAACGTTTGCGTTGCGGGATCCACTTCGATCATTCGTCCGGGGCCTTTTTCTTCGCCTGCGGAAATGTTGAACCACAGGTGGCCATGTTCATCGCGCGTTGCTCCATGCCCGTTTGCGGCAAGGCCGTGCAAGCCTTCCACGCGAAAGAATTTCGTCTCGCCCGTTTTGGCATCGACGCGTCCGATGCTTGCATACGGATTCGGGACGTTTACGGAAAACCAGATATTTCCGTCAAGGTCCGCCTGCGCGTCGTGCACTCCGTGATTGCCAAAGAACGAAGACGGCGTGCCGAGTGACCAATCGCTTCCATTGTTCAGCGCGTATGTTTTGGGAGCGTCGTTCGCGGCGAACATGGCCACATCGTATTCGGTGAAGACCGCTCGCGCCGCGTCTCCCGTGGGCCTCGGCCGCAATTTATAATTCTTGATGGAGCTGGGTTCTGGCCCGCGAGCGCGCGCCAGATACGCGGCAAGTTCCTTCTCGTGGGAATCGATTTGCGGCGCAATGGGGCTGCTCGGTCCTGAGTAGCCGCCCGCGACGTTCACGCGCTTCATCACTTCCAGGATTGCGGTCCATCCCTTTTCGTCAAACTGATTCTGTAAAATGTAATTGGGCTGGTGGCAGCTGGTGCAGCTATTGCGAAACACGCGCTTCAGCCGTCGGTCATCCGGCGTTTGATCCGGCAAGGACGCCATCATTTGATCGCCGGTGAGCTGTTTGGCGAAATCTTTCGCGGGATTCAAAACAAAATCCTCATGCTTGATTGACATGAGGTCCACGCTGCCGCGCGCGGTGTCGAAGCCATCCGCCTGCGCCCACACCTGATAATGCCCGCTATTCATCGTCGGGAAATAGTACGAGCCTTCTTCATCCGTGAACACGGAAGTGGTGATCGTGGCGTTTTCCATTCTTGCGGAAACCGTCACGCCGCTCATTCTCGCTCCCCCGGCGGACTTCACCGTTCCCGCCAGGAGCGCGCCGTCCGGAGAGGCATGTGCCGGCAAGGCAAGCGCGGCCCCGAGCGCGAATATTGCGAGGGCCAGGCCCACGAAGTTTACGATCGAACGAGTCTGGAAAAGTTTCATTGCTGGCTCTCCTTTTTCTTAGTCGAGCGGGCCCATGTCGCCACCGGTGGTCTCCGTGCTCTTCGCAGGCTTTGGAACCGTTTTCAAATATTCGACAATCGCGTCAATTTCCGAGGGCTGCAAGCCTATCTTGAACCCCGGCATTTTTGGCGATCCGCTGCGAATGATTTCCTTGATGGCGTCTTCGCTTCCGTTGACTAGATCCTTGTACAGGGCTGGCCCGTACATCTGAAAGCCCGCTCGCGCCATAGCGTGGCAGATGCCGCAGCGCTGCTCAAAAACACGATGCCCCAATTTCTGAACATCGGTCAGCTGCTTATCCACGCCGGTTTTTTGTTGTGCGCCCGCGGCAAATGGAAAAATGCCAAGGAAAAGCAAGAACGCCCATCGGGAATTTCTCACAGGAAGGTCTCCTGGGCAGACTCTATCATGAGTTATCCTCAAAAAAACAGGCTCTTTAAGTAAAGAGTTAAACGAGATTTTCGTGGCATAGGCTTCAGCCTGTGGCTTTTAGGCCTTGCAAGGACTAACCCCCACAGGCTGAAGCCTATGCTACGAAAACCAGCCCCCCCGCACTTGCCGCAAATCAATGAAAGAGTTACGTTGGATTTGCAATGATTGCAGACGATTTCATCCGGGCACAGTGGAAGGCCCAGGGGCTAAGAATCAAGAGAAAGAACCTGCTGGCTGCCATTTTGTCCGGTTCTGTCCTCGTTTATATCTCAATCCATTTTTTCCCGCATACAACTCTGGGCATTGCGGCCGGCTTCCTGTTGGGTGTTTTCTATGCCAATGGATTTGAATACTGCTTGCACAGATTTCTGTTGCATTCGGGGCGCGGGGTTTTCTGCCAGCAACACATGGTGCATCACACCACGCTGAACTCTCCGGAAGCGGCCCGCTACGTCAATTTCTCCAGCAATCCGTGGGGAGTTGTCGCACTCTTCTTCGCGAATGCAGTGCCATTTCTATTTCTTCAGTGGATTTTCCGCGCCGGCTGGGCGGCGGGAGTGTTTGCCAGCTTTGCGGTTTACTACATCGCGTTTGAAGAAATTCACTGGCGCTCGCACATGGGTGGCTGGCTGCCAAAGTGGCTGCGCCCGGCAGCCAGGCACCACTTACTGCATCACGCGCGGGATACGGGACGCTTCAACGTTTTCCTTCCAATCTTCGATTGGCTGGCGGAGGTATTCAAGCCGCAGGCGCGAACTTCCAGCGGCGAAGCAGAAAGATGAATTGGCAGGGAACTGAAGCACCGCTGTGCCGCGCGGAATTCGTGGCGCCAGCATCCTGCCGGCGGTTTTTCGCCGCGCAGCCCAAAAACAAAAACGCCGGCAGGACGCCGGCGCCACGAAATCCCAACTGTGCCGAAATTAATCGCTTCCAGCAACACTCGCCAGGGATTTCTCACTTTGTTCCTGCTTGCTCTGAAGCAGCGGGCAGTCGGGCGGCAGCAGAGCCAGCTTCTGCTGAATGATTTTGTCGGAGTATTTGGCCAGGTAGTGCACGATGGTTTCTATGCGGATGCGAATGCTTCCCGCGGGCTTGGTGGAATCCAGATCGCCAAACTTGAAAAACAGCGTGCCTGCGGCTTCCACGATTTTTTGCGTGGGCGTGTAGGTCGGCTGATCCATGCCGCATTCGTAGCTGGAGAGGCGCAGCACGCAGGTAATCCAGGGAAAGCGCGCAGCGAATTTCGCGCCCCACAGAATCTCGTTGGTGTTGCTGCTATTGGATGAAGTCCACACGTCGGAAATGTCCAGCGGCGATCGAATCTTTTTGGCCTGCACTTCCTCGCCGAAAACCCAGCCCAGCAAATCATCATCGATCGGAAGATATTGCAGCCACACGATGGGGTAGCCATGCGCCTGCAAATCGGATTCGATCTCGTGTCCGATTCCCGGGTCCATGTGATAGGGGCGGGCCAGCACGAGCACGCACGGTTTCGCGTTGCGCGCGCACCAGGTCAGAATCTTTCTGGTTTCGGCGCGCGCCTTCTCGTTGAATTCGCGCAATGCCTTGTAACCGGCGTCCACGGCGCGCTGCGTTTCCGCCATGTCCAGGTCAAACACATCCTTCAGGCAATCGTACATTTGCTTGGGAACCATGTCCGGCTCGGCCATGTTCACGAACGGCGCGGCGTACTTGATTCCGTTGTCGCCGAACACATCGCTTTCCTTCACGAATCCGGCACGGATGTTTTCCGGCCCGGCCATCACGCGAGTGCAGGCCAGATTTTCCGAAACGTGCCCGCGCATGAAGGAAGGCAGCGAATAAATCATGGGGCTCATAATGATGTGCAATTTATTTTTTTGGCCGAAGATCAACTCGCCATAGTGGCCGCTCATGGCCTTCACCGGATAGCAGCAGTCCACCGTGCCGCGGCCTTTTCCAAATTCGCGGCCCTGTTCCTCGGAAGTGTCCGAGCTGAACACGATATTTTCGGAGCTGATTCCGATTTCACGCAGGAACGCGACCCAGAATTGGTGGGTGCTCCACATGTTCAGGACCTTGGGAATCCCAACGCGGATTCCCGATCGGTCCTTAGGCGGAGGCGGTAACTCGGCGGAAGCCTTCTTGCCGAACCATGTCTGCAATATTGGGAAAGGCATGCTTAGTTTTCTCGATTTCGGCCTTGATCACTTTCATTTCGTTCAAATCTTCGACCAGCCCCTTGGGACAGGAGTTGTTCACGATCACGCGCTCCCAGCCCAATGTAATGGGGACCTTGCTCCATTCGCGGCCCTTGCCGCCGGGCAGGGCCACGTCGATGAAGCTTCGCTGGCAATTTACAGGGCACCAGTTGCAAACCGTTTCCTTGGCGGTGGTGGTCGTGTACGTCAGCTTCTCGATCACGTCAAATCCGCGGAATGTGCTCCTTCCGCCCTTTTCCCACCAGTCCAGCGATACCAGCGCCGCGCCAATCGCGCCGGCTTCTCCGGAATAAGGGTGCACAACGACGTCCGCGTCGGGGACTTTGGAGCGGATGAAATCGACTTGCGTTTTCACTACCGCAAGATTCTTGTGCGTGCCGCCCTGCAAAATATATTTCTTGCCCACCTGCGAGAGATTGTTCATCCCGCCCGCGTAGATCCACACGTTCAGTGGCAGGATGGAGCAGAGCGCGGCCAGAATTTCCTCGGCCTGCCAGCCCTTGCGTTGCTGGTTGACGATATCGCTCTGCAGAAAAACTCCGCATCCCATGGAAAGCTGCGGCATGGCCTGCGCCAGAAACGCTTTGTCGGCCATCTCGCTGAGGGGAATGCCAAACCGCTCGGCCACGCCCTGAAGAAACGCGCCATTGCCCGACGAGCATTGCGAGTTCAGTCGGAAATCGCTGACGGTCCCGTTTTTCAGGATCATGATCTTGACGTCAACGCCGCCCACGTCGCAGATGCAATCGGCGTCAGGGAAATAGTGCAGCCCGGCGGAAGCGTGCGCGATGGTTTCCACCACGCCGCAATCCGCACCCAGAATGCCCTTCAGTAAATCTTTTCCGTAGCCGGTGATACCCAGTCCCAGAATTTCGCCGTCGCCGATGGCTTCGCGAAGCTGGCGGAACAAGATTTTCGCGTCTTCAATCGGATTGCCCTTGCTCAGCGCGTAGCAGGAGAAGAGCAGTTCCTTGTCCGGCCCCAGGCACACGGCCTTGGCCGTGGTCGATCCGAAATCGCAGCCCACCACCACGCGATCCAGTTTTCTTTTTTCCACTGTTACGGTTGGAGCTGCCGCTGCTTTGGCTTCGATATTTGCGGCCGAGGTGGCGTCCATCTTGGAGTATACGTCGATGAACGTTTTCAAATTGTTCGCGCTGTCGCACAGCCCGCCCCGGCCTTGCTTCTTCTTGTCCTCGTACTGGCCTTCCTCGATCCACCAGTGCAGCTTTTTCGTGCCCAGGTAGGTGCCCACGGTGTGTTGCTCGCCGAGAGCCACTTCGATGCAGCCTAGCGCCGCGTAGTACAGCGCATCCTTCGGCACCACGATGTATTCTTCAGGATCCTTGCCGTTCGGCATCTGGATTTTTCTTTCCTGCCAGATGTGCGTGAGGTGCAGCCTCCAGGCCTCTTGCAGCCCCTTGAAAAACAGATTCGGCCCGCCCAGCAGCAGCACTTCCGGCGACGGCGTGTTCCCGCGCGTCAGCGTGGCCAGGTTTTGGTAGACGACGGCCTCAAACAGGGAAGCGATAATTTCATCGACGGTGACGCCGGCCTTGAGCAGCGTATTGGCGTCGGCCTCTGCGAAAATTCCGCACTTGCTGCTGATCTTATGCAGCGTGTGCCCTGTGTAGCGCATTTCGGAAAGCGCTTCCGGAGCAATTTGCAATTTACGCGCGGTCTTTTCGATGAACGTGCCGGTGCCGCCGGAGCAGGCGCTCTGCATCAGGACTTGCTTGCTCTTGGTGGTCCCGTTGCCGTTGAAGAAGATGGTCTTCATATCTTCTCCACCGATTTCGCTGACGAAACGCACATTTGGGTGTAGCCGCTCGACGCTGGCGGCCACCGCGACCACTTCCTGAACTACCTTTGCGCCCACGATGGGAGCAATCAGGCCGGCGCCTGAACCGGTCAGAAAGATGCGATCGCGCTGCGGCGTGAAATCATGCTGCGCCTCAAGGCGCGCCAAAAATTGCAGGACTTTTTCTCCCTGCTTGGTGTTGTGCCGCTCGTATGCCTGGGAGATCACTTCGCCGGACGGCGAGGCCAGAACGTACTTCACCGTGGTACTTCCCACGTTGACGCCGCAAATCATCGCGCCATTGGTGCTGGGTGCGAGCTTCGGCGGCATTTTGATTTCCACCATGCCCGGTTCCCGCATGAGCGGCGCGATCTGAACGAAATTTCCGTCAGCCATTGAGGAGCCCTCGTTGATTCCGGTCCCTGCTTCCGGCGGCCAAGTCCTCCAGCCGCCGGTTACTGAATTCTGCATCTGCTACCAATAGCCGCCCGCAAATGCTGCGAAGCTAGCGCCCCACCCTTTTGTCATTCCGAGCGGAGCGAGGAATCTCTCTTTCTTTTCGCAGTGTCAAACCGAGGAGAGATTCCTCGCTCCGCTCGGAATGACAAAAGAATTTATTTTCGCCGCCTACAGGCTGGCGAGGTGCAGCGCGTAGTTGGCAGCCGTGGTCGCGTAGCCCATATGCGGCACGCGATAGGTAGCCTTCTTCACCTTTGGATGCTTTTCTTCGATCTGGCGGATTTTTTCCAGCGTCAGTCCGGTCTTGGCCATGGCTTCCACGAACTCGGCCTGCGAGCGCTTCTTGGCCTCGGTCAAAATCATCTGGCAGCGGGACAGCGCGTGGACTTCGGCGTCTCCCTTGATTTCGATGGGAGCGTAGAGCAAATCGGGATGCCGGCCCAGCGCGTTGGCCATGGCTCCCTGAGACATTGTATTGGGCATGCAGGAATAGGGCGAGAGCTCGCAAGTCATGTTGGCATGCTTGTGCAAGTGCGCGTGGAGCGCTTTGCCGATCAGCATGTGCCCTTCGCCGCCGCGCAGCTCGTGGTGGAAGAAGGGAGAGGCCAGCGTCTTGAGCTCTTCCTGATCGGGCAATTCGTGCGGCACATTGGCGAGAGCCTTGCGGAAGCGGTTGTAGGTTCCCACATAGAGCTTTTCCAGCCCGCGGACCATGGCCATTTTCATGCGAATCTTGCGGTCGATCTTGCGGCTTGGCCGACAAGCGCCACAGCGGTGTGTGCAGCAGGTAGCCCAGCCACACGGCTACAGGTGGCGGCATCACTTCGGAGCCTTCCGACTCCAGCCAACGCTTGATGTTGTAATTGCCGTCGCCTTCGTGCGTTTGCAGCCAGAATTCGCCGGTAATTTTCACCTTAGGCTTCACTTGCAGGCGGTCCACTTCAATGGCGTCAAACTTCTTGCGCACCACGCGCAGGGCGTCCGCAAAATAGCCGGACATGAAATGCCACGCAAGCATGCTGTACTTGTTGGTGCGAAGCGGACGGTTCTGGAAGACTTCGAACAAATAGTCCGCGCTTTCCTGCATGACCTTGTCGGTCTGCCCGGGCGTGACCTCGTACGGACGGGTCAGATATTCCATATCCGTAAGGATGTCGCCCACCAAAATTGCCCACACAATGCCGAGGCTCAGCGGCATATTGATTTCCAGGCCGCCGCCCTTTTCGGGCGCCTGGTCGAGCTGGTCCTGAGCGAGCAAGAAGAGGCGGAATTCCTTCAGGCCCATGCCGTCGAGTGCCATCTCATAGGATTCGTGGTATTGGCCGAAGCGGCAGGGGCCGCACGCGCCGGCCGTCAGGAAGACGTAATCGTCCAGGGTCTTCTGCTTGCCGTTCACGGCCACTTCGTTCTTCAGGAAATTTACCAAGCTGCCCGTGGTGAAGATGGTGGGGCAGCACGCGCCGGTGTCGATCAGTTCCTTGCCGGCGTCCAGGTCCGCGCGCGCAATGTTGGGCAGCGGCTTGGCGTTGTAATTCAAATTGTTGAACACGCCCTGCACCAGACGCTCGTGTTTCCAGGTCAGTCCGCCAAATAGAATGGTGGTCTTTTCGCGCTGTTCCCTTGTAAAGGGACGCGCTTTATAGGAAGTGTAGTGAGTCACCGCTGTCGCCATGAAAATCCTCCTTGCACCCTCAGACTTTTCTTCGTCCTAAAAGAAGGCCCGTGACCCGGAGTTCCCGCAAAATAAATCGATGATTCCGTCGTAAATGTGTGGCGTAAGAGTAGGAATTGAAAATGGGCAAGTCCTTGCCCATGGAAAAACACAAATCCCCGATTCGCACCTTTTTGAGCATACACAAGACTCATGACCCAATCTCCATGAGGTCGCGCTTTCAGCGCCGGGCAGGTGGAATATCCCAGGGCCGAACCGGACCCTTCGCTTATAACAAAAGAAGGGACCAAAAGCCATACACGTTTGTTTTGAGTTATCTGGAAGATAGGAGGGGCGTCCAAACAGGGCACAAGCGGCGCGTTTCGACGGCGGCGGCATTCCGTACGGGCTTCCATTTTCTCTTGTTTCCTGTCTTGAACGGGGGTGCATGGCTGGTTGCACGTCTGGGCGAACCCCGGAGGAATGACAGGCCTTTCCACGTAACATAGGAGGATAAGAATCTTAGTCGTATTCAGAGGCTAATTTGCGCCGTCCCTACTTGATTGTCGCAATCTTTGTGGTTTCTTTGTGCCTGAGTTGGACGGCAATGGCCGCCCCTGATTCCCCATCCGGAATCACCTCATTCCGCTCGGACGTCACGGTCAAGGAAAACGGCACGCTAGATGTCCGCGAAGAAATCGTGGTAAACGACGCCGCTTCTTTTTACAAACATGGATTCAGGCACGATCCGCCGATCTCCGGCCTTGAACGCTGGGATGTTCGCTATGTGGGCACGTACAAACCGGACAACGGCGTACGAGCGCATATTTTAGAGGTGACGGAAGACGGCCAGCCCGCCAGGTATGAGAAAGGGAGCGGCATCTATCCGCAGCTATATGTCGGAGGACGGAACACTCCTCTCGATTCCGGCGAACACCGCTTCACGTTCCATTACACGGTGGATTCCGCGCTCAAACCCGGCGCGCAACTCTATACGCTGTACTGGAATTCCATCGGCCATGAACGCAATGTTCCGATTGCGGAAGCCATTCTTGCCATTCACTTGCCCGCCGCTATTCCAGCGGAAAATGTACAGGTCGAACCGCGGGTTGGAGGGCGTGGAGGGAGTTATCCGCGCGGGCCGCAAAACACACTCGAACGTGTCGATGACACTTCCGGCGCAATTGTCTATCGAGCCACAAATTTGGGGCCTCATCAAAGTCTGAGCCTGGCAGTCACCTGGCCGTCCGGATACATTCACCTGCCATTCTTTAGTCTTCTGCCTCCTGATGCGTGGATGTTTGGCGCCCCAATAATTTTGTTCCTCTATTATCTGATTGCCTGGTTCCGGATTGGACCTGACCCCAAGCCGGGCACCATTCTCACACTGTATGAGCCACCAGAAGGACTATCTCCCGCCGCAACTCGTTATATAGCCTCTGGAATCACGGATGGCCGCTCGTTCGCCGCGGTCATCGCACAGCTCGCCGTTCGCGGATGCATCCGCGTGGAATCCGCGAATGGAAAATACAAATTGTCCCGGCTGATGAGCGATCGCGCCACGGAATCCGCGCTCGCTCCCGAAGAGAAGCGCATACTCGCAACGCTATTTGAGGACGGGCCCTGCATGGAACTCAGCCCGACAAGAGATGACCGCGCTGTTGCGCAAACCGGGCGCTACCTTACCCATATTCACCAGGAATTGACCAAGCAACTTGGCGGAAAATACTTCACTCGCCATACCGGCACCGTGGCGATGGGAGTCCTGATCACATTTCTTTTCGCCATGCCGATAGCGGCGATGGCGCGAGGGGTGGACACAACCGGCGCTTTCATGCTCACACTTTGGATCCTATTTATCGGGTTGACGCTCGGACTATTGGCAGAAACCGCTCTGCGCTCCTCCTTTAGGACAGCCCTCCGCGCGCGGAACGGTTGGAAGGAGTTGTTCCCCAGCGTATGGGTTGTAGTCGCCTTCGGGGGAATCATTTTCTTCTTGTTGAAGAAGCTGGCGGCGGGGGTTTCCATTTCATTTGCAGTGATGCTCGTTGCATTCCTGCTGATCAATCTCGGTTGGTGGCCACAGCTAAGACGAAAGTCGCCGCTCGGACGGCAAACCACGGATCAAATTGCCGGGTTTCGGCAGTTCCTTTTGAAAACAGAGCAGGACCGGCTGGATCGTATCCGTGCGCCAGAGGACGTGGATCAGGACCTGGCACGCCATCTCCCCTATGCCATAGCTCTCGAAGTGAAAGAGGCATGGGGCGACGACTTAACGCAAGCGTTCCTCGGCACCGTTGTTTATACGGAAGGGTAATTTCAGCGTGCGCTGAAAACAATGGTCGGCCCGCCACTTAGTTCCATGCTCTGCGGGCCGACTCTCGGTTTGATAAGCGAAAAGTATTCTTGGCCAGATCAATCCGTAGATCGATACATCAGTAAAGCTTCAAGAAGCCCTTGTCTCCCACACCCACCGCGTCTACCGGTGTGGCAGAAGTAGTTGTGTTTCCGCTGGCAAGCTGGCCGTTGAGATTAAAACCCCAGCACTGGGCCGCCCCGCCGATGGTCTCGGCGCAGGTATGGCGGCTGCCAGAGGAAATTGCGATCACGCCGCTCAATAGGCCGGACACCGCCACCGGTCTGCTGGAGTTGGTGGTGCTGCCGTTGCCGAGCTGCCCGCTATCGTTCCCTCCCCAGCACAGAGCCGATCCGCTGCTGGTGGTGGCGCAGTTGTAGTCCAGGCCGCTGGAGATGGCCACGACATCGTGCAGCGCCGATTGCCCGTTCGAATCCACAACTTCTACAGGGACATTGGAAAGGGAGCTGGTAGTGCCATTGCCGAGCTGGCCGGAGTTGTTGGCACCCCAGCAAAGGACCGTCCCGCCACTCGTCAGGGCGCAGGCATTTTCGAAACCGGCGGAGATTGTGACCACGCCACCAAGCGGCGCGTTTCCGGTCGAGTCCAGAACTGCCGTCGGAATGGCGGAACTGGTGGCAATGCCGTTGCCGAGTTGGCCCGAAGCGCCGTCTCCCCAGCATGACGAATTGCCGCCGGTGGCCACGGCGCACGTGAAATTAGAGCCCGCGGAAATCGTGGCCACGCCGCTGGTTAGCCCCGAGACCTGCACTGGCAAGTTTGAACCGATTTCCGTCCCGTTGCCGAGTTCACCCTTAGCGTTGTCTCCCCAGCACAGCGCTGCTCCGGCGCTGGTCACCGCGCAGGTGTGGTACTGGCCCGCGGCAATTGCAATCACGCCGCTGAGGGGCGCGTTCCCCGTGGAATCCAATACCTGCATTGGGACGCTGGACTGCACGAATGTGCCGTTGCCGAGCTGCCCGTTGGCATTGTCGCCCCAACACCAAACGGTCCCCGTGTTGGTCAATGCGCAAGTAGAATCGTATCCGGCGGCAATCGAGACGGCTGCGCTGGGAAGCCCGACGACCTGCACTGGTGCCGTGGAGTTGGCTGTATCGCCGTTGCCAAGTTGGCCGTATTCATTCGAGCCCCAGCACAGAACCGTGCCGCTACCGGTCAGCGCGCAAGTGTGCACGACGCTAGCGGCGATTGTGGCGCCGCAGGTTACCGCAACATTGATGTTGGCGCTTGCCACCTTGCCGCTGGCGTTGGCACCCACGGTGCAAGTTTCGCCCGCCGGCTGCGTCAGAACCGTAACCGCATAGGACGCGCCAGTGGCAATCGGTGTGTTGAAGTTCGTGACGATTCCATTCGACGAAACTGTGAGGTTGTCGCCGCCATTGTCCTGCAATACAGCGCTGGTGTTCGCCAACAATCCAGAAACGGTCGCGCTGATATTAAAGGTACTGCCCGCGCAACTGATCGTGATGTTGGATACAGCAGCGCTTGCCACCGTGCCGCTGCCTTTGGCGATGGAACAACTCGGGCTGGAAGGCTGTGTCAACACGGTCACAGCGTAGCTTGATCCGCTGGCTACTTGAGTGGTGAACGTGAAGCTGGTGGCATTGGCGCTGACCGGCAGATTGTTTCCGCCATTGTCCTGCAACACCAGCCCCGAGCCGGTAAGCCCCGTGATGGTGCCGCCAATGGTGAAGGTATTTGTAGTGCAGGCTACCTGAATGCCAGTGATGTTTGCGCCAGCCGTTCCGCCGCCGCCCGTTACCACGCAGGTCTGCGAAGGACCGCTCGGCTGCGCGAGGACCGTAACGCTGTAGATGCTGCCGCTGGGGATGGCAGTGGCGAACGTAAAGCTCCCGTTTGCGCTGACCGAAAGATTGTCGCCGCTATTGTTCTGCAACAGCAATCCCGTGCCGGAGAGGCCTGAAACCGTGCCGCCAATTGTGTACGTAACCGTGGTGGTAAAGCAATTCACCTGAATGTCCGTCACATTGCCGGTGATGCTCGCTCCGTATCCATTTGTCACTGCGCATTTCTGAGCGGCAGGTTGCGTAAGAATCGTGACGTTGTAGCTGCTTCCCCGGGCAATGGCCGTGGAGAAGGTGTAGTTTCCATTTGCGCTGACGGGCAGGTTGTTTCCGCCGTTGTTCTGCAACACCAGGCCGGCGCCGGATAGACCCGAGACTGTGACTCCAACGGTAAACGTATTCGTGGTGCAAGTGACCTGAACAAACCCAATATTCGAGGTCACCGTGCCGCTGCCGCCATAGGTCACCGCGCAGGTTTGCGCCGGGTTCGAAGGCTGCGTCAGGACCGTCACGGCATAATTATTCCCAGTGACGATGGCCGTAGCGAACGTGAATGCCCCGTTGGAAATGATGGACAGGTTGTCGCCGCCATTGTCCTGCAATACCAGACCTGTGCCGGTGAGGCCGGACACCGATCCGCCGATGGTATATGTGGTAGGAGCCGTGGTTGAACCGCAGGAAGCCAGGGCAAATGAAACCGCAATCGTCAATATCGTCAGAAACCACTTCATCTTCACCCTGCCTCCGCCCCGCATGTTTGCATGCAAATCCGGGGTTAGCGCACTCGTCAATTTTGTGCAACTTCGCAATTCGTGGAACAGGACCTCAAATCGGTCCGGGATTGCCAACTCAAGCCCGCGTTTCATTCGTCGTACGCATCTCTTGCCCCAATACCATATACGATAAATGTTGACTCTCTTCGGAAGCAAGAGCGGCGCAACGGGTTGCCCGGTTCGCAGGCCACCTGGAACAGCCCGGGCCCCCTATTTGTCGGGAACCGATCATACGACAGGCGGGCACAGCGTGTCGCCTGTTCGCGTTTCGCGAAAGTTGCAGCCACGATCTGGCCCGAGCAAATTGACAGCGTGTTCTTGTAGCGGCCTCTCCGTCCCGCGCTCTTCGGGACGGAGAGGGCACGTTTCGAATCGTGCTGACCGCTGATTCACCGCTAGAACTTGATTTGACTGAAGAGCGGACCTATAGTTCTTTGCAAAGGCGGCGCAACATTTCTCAAGAAACCATTTCTGAAAAATGGAATTCCGGGGGCAACCTGGGGCCTGACGACAAGTGCCTGAAGCGGAATGACCGATGAGGATTTGGATCTCCTTGCCTATGAAACGAACTGCTGAGGACCGTTTGGCTGGCTGCGGCGATTTGCCGCGACGGACTTCACCGCGATGGATCGCAGGTTCCGTCGTTTTTTTAGTGGTCCTATCGATTTTGCCGCCAACTATTCTCGCTCAGGTCAGCAAGCCATCCGACGCTCCCAAAGCAGAAGCGGCTGCGGAGCCTCTTTCGCATGATCTATCCGGGGTTTGGATGCCGTATCCGGACACCGATGTGCCTCCCGGGACCGGCAAGAACGCCATTGACCCAGGAACTCGCCCAGCGTTGACTCCATGGGGTCAGGAAAGATTCAACGCTTCAAAGCCGCTGATGGGGCCGAGGGCTGTTCCCGGCCAGGAAAATAGTCCATCCCTGAAATGCGATCCCGATGGTCCTCCAAAACTGCTTAATCATCCCAATCCATTTGAGATCGTCCAAACTCCAGGAAGAGTGCTGATGTTCTTCGAGGAGCAGCACATATGGCGCAATGTTTGGGCGGACGGCAGGTCCCTGCCCAAGGATCCCGACCCGAGTTATTTGGGCTACGCGGTTGCCAGGTGGGAGGGAGATACTTTTGTTGTCGACACAATTGGATTTAACGACAAGCAATGGGCCGATCCCTTCGGAGATCCGCGCAGCGACCAGATGCGCCTCACGGAGCGCTATCGCCGATTGAATCATGACACCCTGGAACAGCAAATCATCATCGACGATCCCAAGGCGTACACAAAAGTCTGGGTAAGCCCGCCCAAGCTTTATAAATTTGAGCCAGGCTGGGAAATCGCGGAGTGGTTTTGCATTGTTGACGAAGATCAGTCCTATGATGAAACTGTCCGGAAGCCTGCTGGCGGCGTTTCCGGTTCTAATTCTAAATATTCCAAATAGGGCTGGAAAAAGGCCAATGAAATATCGGACCACAATTCTTCGCAGTCAAACATCCGACGCCCGTTCTGGTGGAAGCAATTGTTTGAAGGCCAACTATTTCAGGCCATGGCTCGCAGGCCCGCTCACCGTATTGGGCGCGATGCTGATTCTTGCGCCAATTCTTCCAGCTCAGTCCGCAAAGCCATCGGAAGTGCCCCCGAAACGAGGAACGGCTACCGCGGCAGCCCCGGCCTTGTCCCACGACCTTTCCGGAGTTTGGATGCAATATCCGGATGGCGATGTGCCGGGAGTCCCTGGCATGAATGCCGTGGACGATCGCACTCGTCCCCCTTTGACGCCCTGGGGTAAGGAAAAATTCGATGCCGCCAGGCCATTGGTCGGACCCAGAGCCGTTCCCGGCGAGGAAAATAATCCGGCTCTGCGCTGCGATCCGGACGGTCCGCCCAAACTTCTTAACTTGCCCAATCCATTTGAAATTGTGCAAGTTCCCGGCAGGATGCTGATGTTTTTTGAGCTGGGACATATCTGGCGCGAAATCTGGACCGATGGTCGCCCGCTGCCAAAGGACCCAGACCCTTCTTACTTAGGATATTCGGTTGGACGATGGGATGGCGATACGTTCGTCGTGGAGACAACTGGTTTTAACGACAAGCTCTGGGATGATTCTTATGGGAATCCGCGCAGCGACGCGACGCACCTTACAGAGCGTTACCGGCGATTGAATCAAGACACTCTGGAATTGCAAATTATCATCGACGATCCCAAGGCGTACACCAAGACTTGGGTTAGCCCGCCCAAACTTCACAAGCTGGAGCCGGGTTGGGAAATTGCCGAATGGTTTTGCGTCCTGGATGAAGATAATGCTTACGATCAGGTGGTGCGAAAGCCCGCTGGTGTCGCGCCAAAAGCCGGCAAATAGACGAGCGGAATGAAGAGGAAGTGATGAAAGTTAGCGAGCCAATGGAAATTGAGGAAGTGAAGGAAGTAAAGGAAGCACAGGAAAGAATCTCGCCCGAGCGTGTGCGCCTCGGAGGTTTTTCCGTTCCTCTACTTCCTTCACTTTTTCAACATCCTATACTTCCTCAACTCAGAATGTTTCTTGCCGCACGGCTTTTGTCTTTCCTGGCCGCTTTGGCAGCCGCCGCAGTGTTCTCTCCGATCCTATTCGCGCAGACAAGTCGCGTCTCGGGAATGGCCAGCGCTCCTGCTGCAACTCCCTCAGCACTGTCGCACGATTTGGCTGGAGTGTGGATGCCGCATCCGGACGAACGAGTGGACGGAGAGCCGGTAATTTCCGGGATCGAAGAGAAAACGCGGCCTCCCTTGACGCCCTGGGGACAGGCGAGATTTGATGCGGCGATTCCTTTCCTCGGCCCCAGAGCCATTCCGGGCAAAGAAAATAATCCATCCTTGCGTTGCGAGCCGGAGGGCGTGCCGAAATCCTTGGTTCTCCCCAATCCGTTTGAGATTGTTCAGATTCCCGGAAGAATTTTCATGTTCTTCGAGGAGTTCCATCTTTGGCGCACCATTTGGACGGATGGACGGGCGCTGCCCAAGGATCCCGAGCCCAGCTATTTGGGATACTCCGTGGGCCGGTGGGAAGGTGACACGCTGGTGGTCGAAACGATTGGGTTCAACGACAGGGCCTGGGTCGATGCCTACGGAAATCCGCGCAGCGAGCAATTGCACTTGACGGAGCGCTACCGGCGATTGGACCATGACACATTGGAATTGCAAATCATCATGGACGATCCCAAGGCTTACACCGGGACATGGGTGAGCTCGCCCAGACTTTTCAAGTTTGAACCGGGTTGGGAAATCGGCGAATATTTTTGCGTCGTCGATGAAGAAGTTGACTATGCCGATCGCGTACGAAAACCGGCCGGCGGCGATTCGGCCGCGACAAAGTAGGAAGAGAAGCAGAGGAGATTGAGGAAGTAAAGGAAGTAGAGGAAGCAAAGGAACGGAAACATCGCGCGGGCGCAAATGGGTGGGCAAGGTTTTATCCTTGCACTTCCTTTGCTTCCTGCATTTCTTCTACTTCCTAAATATCGAAAGGTGATCGCCATGAGCCTCGCTCATTCACTCGCTATCTTGATTGCAACGCTGGCTTTCCTGCCGGCCACATTTGCTCAAACCGGCAATTCGCCGGACAAGTCAAGATCCGCGGGCGCCGCGCCCGGCTCTGCACCAGCGCTGTCGCACGATCTGTCCGGAGTGTGGATGCCGTATTCTATTCACATGGACGGCATCGATGAAAATCTGCGTCCACCTTTGACACCCTGGGGACAGGCGAGCTTCGATGCCGCTGCTCCATTGGTCGGACCCCGGGCGGTTGCCGGCAAGGAAAACAACCCGGCGCTGCACTGCGAGCCTGAGGCTGTGCCGAAGTCCCTGGTTCTGCCCAATCCGTTCGAGATCGTTCAGGCGTCGGGCAGGATGTTCATGTTTTTCGAGCAGTACCATCTCTGGCGGACCATCTGGGCGGATGGGCGGCCGTTGCCCAAAGATCCCGACCCCACTTTCCTGGGTTACTCGGTGGGAAAATGGGAAGGGGATACGTTTGTGGTCGACACGATTGGCATGAACGACAAGCCCTGGGTCGACTCCTACGGAAATCCGCGCAGCGAGCAGATGCATCTGACCGAGCGTTACCGGCGGCTCGATCATGACACACTGGAAATGCAAATCATCATGGACGATCCCAAGGCGTACACCAAGCCGTGGGTGAATCCTCCGCAGCGCTTTAAGCTGGAGCCGAACTGGGAAATCGCGGAATTCTTTTGCATCGTAGACGAAGAAAATGTGTATGGTGATGCCGTGCGAAAACCGGCCGGAGTTGCGCCAAAATAGAAGGAAGTAGAGGAAATAGAGGAGGTAAAGGAAGTAAAGGATAAAAACGTTCGCATCTCAATGTGTTGAACGCGGGCGATTTTTCCGTTCCTCTACTTCCTTCACTTCCTTTACCTCCTTTACTTCCTCTACATCCTCAACTTCCTTTTCTCGGAGCTTGAAGCCAATGATCATTGAAAATCTGGAACAAGTTACACAAGCCGTGCTGGATGAAACCAAGCGCACACCGGACGCGCGCACCAGGGAGATTCTGGAGTCCTTGGTACGGCATCTGCACGGCTTCCTGCGGGAAACTCGCTTGACGGAAAAGGAATTCGACAAAGCCATCGGCTATGTGACCGCCCTCGGCCAGCTCACAACGGAAAGCCACAACGAAGTCCGGCTCATGTGCGGATCGCTGGGAGTTTCCACGCTGATTTGCCTGATGAACAATGGTCCCAATGCGGCTACCGAAAGCTCCGCGAATCTGCTGGGGCCCTTTTGGAGAACGGATTCACCGCGAACCGAGAACGGTGGATCGCTCCTCAGGTCGCCAACTCCGGGGCCGGCGCTATTCTTTAAGGGCTGGGTGCGCGATCAGGAAGGCAAGCCGGTTGCCGGAGCCGAGGTCGATGTCTGGCACGCGTCTCCTGTAGGCCTCTACGAAAATCAAGACCCTGAGCAGGCCGAGATGAATCTCCGCGGCAAGTTTACGACCGACGCCAACGGAGAGTTCAGTTTCCGAAGCATCAAGCCGGCTGGGTATCCGATACCATTGAATGGTCCGGTGGGCGCTCTCCTCAACGCGCAGAAGCGGCACAACTTTCGTCCGGCTCATTTGCACTTCCTGGTCTATAAGCCCGGCTACAAGACAGTTACCTCGCAAATCTATTCCCCCGACGATCCGCACCTTCACACCGACGCGCAATTCGGCGTGACCCGCGCGCTAGTTGGACAATATGAGCTTCATGAAAACGAGCCCGCACCCGCGGCGGAAGTCACTGGCCCCTGGTATTCGCTGCAACATACATTTATCCTTCAGCCGGGCGAAAGCTGGCTGCCGACACCGCCCATTTCTGGGAAGGCAACGCGTGCTTAGAGCGATACGTATGGCATTGAAGGCAGCGCCGGGACAAGCGTTTCCAGAAATTCAAAATGCCGGAAGTCAAATCTTTACAGCGAAAGTAATTCATGATTGAATTCATCTATCGTTTATGGAACGGGACTTTCGCAGGACAATGAGTTTGGGACCCCTTTGATCGCGATCTTCTACAGGGACCCGCCATTGACAGGACCGCAAAAACAAATTTGGGGAGAGTTTGAATGAAGACGGCAGTTCTTATTGTGTCCATCGCATTGATGTTTGTTCCTGCATTCGCAGGCCAGCCTCCCGATTCGCGATGGTTGGATGGTATGGACCTTTCCTGGGCGTTTCCCGCACCTTCCCCGGATTTTCCGCCAGAAAATAATAGTGTCGTCAAGCATGTGCCGGGCAGTTCGAAGTCCTACACGCAGGGGCAGATTGACGATACCTATAATCCTCCCGACTGGTTTCCCGAAGAGCACATGCCGTTTCCGAACGTAGTCGCGCGCGGCGAGGGAAAGGCCACGCCGGGCTGCGCCTCTTGCCACCTGGCATCAGGAAGCGGGCATCCTGAATCTGCAAATCTTACCGGGCTGACCGCGGATTACCTCACCACGCAAATCCACGAATTCCAACAGGGCATACGGACGGACCCGCGCCACCGCATGAGCGATATCGCCAAAGGCATGACGGAGCAGGACGTGAAAGATGCCGTGGCTTATTTTTCAAGCCTTAAGCCGCGCCGTTGGATCCGAGTGGTCGAAACGGACATGGTGCAGGAAAGCTACGTCAATGAAGGGCACCGCCGCTATTTGCGGCCGGGCGGAAAAATGGAGCCGATCGGTTCGCGCGTGATCGAAGTCCCAGAGGACCCTGAGCGTGTGACGTGCCGCGATCCGCATACCGGATTCGTCGCCTATGTGCCCAAGGGCAGCCTTGAAAGAGGCAAGGATTTGGTCATGACGGGCGGCGGTGGCAAGACAACCGCATGCATCGCTTGCCACGGCCCGCAACTCACGGGCTTGGGCCCCGTCCCCAGAATTGCGGGACATTCTCCAACCTACATCGTTCGCCAGCTGGCCGGGTTTCAGGTAGGCGCTCGTAACAGCGACATGGATCAACTGATGAAAGGCGTCGTCGCAAACTTGACTCAGGACGATATCGTGGCGCTGGCGGCTTACGTCTCCTCGCTCTTCCCGGATAAATAAAATCTCGTTACGGAGGGCGCGCTTGTATCTTACTTGGCGCCCTTCGTAGCGTAAGTCCCCGTTACCAGGCTCGCCGTTGTCTGTCCCGTTGTCGCGGTCGAGGAGATTTCTTCGGCGCCGGGAGGCAGGGAAGCGACATACGCCGCGACCGCCAGCATATCGTCCTGAGTCATCTGCGCGACGACACCCTTCATCAGCGCGCCCATGGAGCCGTGGCGCGAGCCATCCTTGAAGTAGTAGAGCTGGCGGAACAGATACATGGGAGAGTGCCCCGCGATTGGGGGCACTTCGCCCAAGCCGTTGAGCGACGGCCCGTGGCAGATCGCGCACTGAATCGTTTTTCCTCCGCCACCCGTCGTGACAAATTCCTTGCCCTTGGCCAAGCTGCCTTTGGGCACGTAGGCGATAAATCCGGAGTGAGCATCGCGGCTTTCCGCGCGGGCAATATCCTGCGGCAGCTCGATGATTCGATTGCCGATTGGCTCATCGCCGCCGCCCGGCAGGGGCATGCGCATCAGATGCTCGTTGATAAAAGTTTTGGGCACGCGATCGGTTTCCACCACCGGCTGCCACACCTTTGGCTTGAGCGCCGCGAACCACTCAGCGGCTTGGCGTGCGTCGTCGTCGGTAATATTTCTTGCCATGTCGTTCATGGCTTCGCCCATTCTGTTTCCGGCCTTGAAGTCGGCAAGCTGGCGAACGATGTATGCGGCGGGCATGCCGGCAAGATTCGCGGATTCCGGATGGCCGAGTCCCGATGCCAGATGGCAGGAGGCGCATCCGAGCACTCCTCCCGGAGCGCCGTGCGCAACCACTCGCGGCATCGGTGCATGCTCGTCGGGATACCAATCCGGCACGTCAACAAAATTATCGATCTGATCTTGCGTGTATGCCTTGCTGCTTCCAGGGACATGCTGAGGGCCGGTTCTTTCGTCGATCACCGGCTGCACTTTGTCTCGAACCGGAAACGCCCATGGAATATCCGGTAATTTCCATTGCTGCGCGGATTGCGCGCCGGTGCGGATTACCGGAAATAGGGCAAGTACCAGAACGCATAAAAGCGTCCGCATGCAAATCCCCAAAGATCTTTGACCACTTTTGGCAACGGTCTGTTCCAAGTGCAGTCTCAAATGATCTTTTGCATGGAGTGCATCCTTCGCAAAACGCTTTGTTTCAAAACGAGTGTCACCGGCCGGAATCTTCATGTGTCGTTCTTTCCCCTTTTGTCTCGATCTGCTCAATTTGCGTTTGTGGATTCAGCGCCCCAAATTTTCAATTGTCGCATGAAACGTTACTTAGGCGTTGGCGCAACGCCGGCAGGCTTTCGAACCACCTCATCGTAGCCCTGGTTTTCGTCAAGGACACAAAACCACTCCGCAATTTCCCAACCCGGCTCCAGCTTGTGGAGCTTGGGAGGGCTGACCCAAGGCTTGGTAAACACTCTTGGGTCTTCAATAATGATCTGCTGTTCCAGCGTGTCGTGATTCAATCTGCGGTATCGCTCGGTCAGATGTGTTGTTGGAGTTCGCGGATTTCCGTACAGATCGACCCACTCCTTGTCATTGAAGCCAACTGTTTCGACAACCAGCGTGTCGCCCTCCCAATGCCCTACCGAATATCCAAGCCAGCTGGGATCGGGATCCTTGGGCAGCGGCCGCCCGTCGGTCCAAATTTCACGCCAAATATGCTGTTCCTCAAAGAACATCAACACTCTGCCTGGAATCTGAACGATTTCCCAGGGATTGGGGAGAATCAGAACTTGCGGAGGGCCGCTAGGCTCGCAGCGCAGGGCCGAATTGTCTTCCTTGCCTGCAACGGCCTTAGCTCCCTGTAGAGCCTGCGCACTCTCAACCTTTGCTTGTCCCCATGGCGTCAAGGGCGGACGAAATCTTTCGTTCACGCCATTCATCCCGGGAGTTCCGGGCACGTCCCCGTCCCGATACTGCATCCAAACTCCGGAGAGATCATGGGAGAGCGCCAGCGCGGCATCTTGAGATTTTGCGGCTTCGGCGGATTTATTTTCCGCAGAATTGATTTGAGCGAATCCAACGGGGGAGAAAGCCAGCGCCACCCCTAGAATTGCGGCAGAACAAGCGACGCGCACAGCAAGAAAAATTTGCTGTGGAAAGGGAAGTACAGGAAGTTGAGGATGTCGATGACGTAAAGGAAGTAGAGGAACGGAAGAATCGCCCATGCGGAACTGGACAAGCGAGGTTTTATCCTCTACTTCCTTTATTTCCTTCACTTCCTTCACTTCCATTACTTTCTTCCTTTCTACTTCGGTGCCGTCGCGCCGCCAGATGGCTTTCGAACATCCTTGTCATATTCCTGTATTTCGCTGGTGGCGCAGAACCATTCACCGATCTCCCACTTCGGTTCCAATTTGTGGAGTTTGGGAGGGCTTACCCAGACTTTTGTGTAGGATTTTGGGTCGTCAATGATGATCTGCTGTTCCAGAGTGTCATGATTGATCCGCCGGTATCGTTCGATCAAGTGCGCCTGTTCGCTGCGCGGGTTGCCGGAAAGGTCGGCCCATACCCTGTCGTTAAAGCCCACCGTATCGACAATAAATGTGTCGCCCTCCCAATGGCCCACGGAGTATCCAAGCCAGGTTGGGTCGGGATCTTTGGGCAGCGGCCGCCCATCCGTATAGATGGTGCGCCAAATGTGGTACTCCTCGAAAAACATGAACATTCGTCCAGGAATCTGAACGATCTCCCAGGGATTGGGAAGAATGAGAAGTTGCGGAGGCCCGCTGGGATCGCAATGCAACGCCGCGCTGTCTTCCTGGCCTCCCACTGCCCGGGGGCCCATGAGCGGCTTGGCGGAGTCGAATCGTTCTTGTCCCCAGGGCGTCAACGGAGGACGCGTGCGATCGTCGACGCCATTCATGCGCGGGAACGCAGGATCGGTCCCGTCCGCATATTGCATCCAGACTCCGGACAGATCGTGGGAAAGGCCATGCTTGGCCGAAGAGCTGGCAGCGGGCGATTTCTTCGTTTCCGGCGGCTTACTCGCCTGAGCAAATGCAATCGGAGAGAAAGCCAGCACTGCTGCGAACACACCTAGAGAACTCGACAACTGGCGACGCATCTTGATCCCCTCGATTCGACTCCGAAATTTCAGCGTGTGATTCCGCCACGAACTCAGGAATCCCCCGGTACGACTTGTCCCACAAGAAAAGATTTTATGGAGAACATATCGCTAACGCGCGACTCCTCAAGGCAACTTGCCGTCTCTTTTGGTGCCAGGGCGTCTAGAACGCCTTTTGAGTCGTCAATTCCTTGCCGTCCGGGAATTGAATCTTTTGCAGGAAAGTGACCTTGGCCCCAACTTTATTGGGATTCACGAACAGCGTGATCTGGTCGCCGGGTTTCAGGGTTTCCTTGCTCCAGCCAACGCGATTCAGCATGGCAGGATTGGTTGTTTCCGCAACCCAATGTTCCACGTTGCCCTTGTCATCGGTCACGTCATAATAAACCTGCGCATGGGGATTGCTGTACTCGAATCGCGTGACGGTCCCTTTCACGGCAACCGTCTTGGTCATGTCGTAGGCCGAATTTCCGTGGTGGGCGAACATGGGAGCGGAAACCGCCAGGAAACAGATAATTACGGCAGAAAGAATAACCAGCTTGGATTTCATCTGACACCTCTTGGCTGAAAATTGCTGGGCTCACCCCACCCAGGTCCTTACTGAAAATTCATTATTTGGCAATGTTGTCGCTTACTTGAGGAAACCACACACACCCATTTAGTGTCAAATAATTTCGTCGATTTTATGCGCGTGGATTCGCAAGATTGAGGAAACGTTTAATTTCAGATGTGACCGAGCTTTGAGAGATTTTGTTGGTGGGCCCGCCAGGATTTGAACCTGGGACCGACGGATTATGAGTCCGCTGCTCTAACCAGCTGAGCTACAGGCCCACCGAGGCTAAGCCCCTAATCTATCATTTGCTCCGGGGAATTGCATTTCCCATCGGACTGCCTCAAAACGCAGCACCGTAGTAAATTCGCGGGAAAAGTTCCGATGCTGCTGCCGGATTGTATCATCGCTTTCTTCCTGTTGATTCGAATGCCGTGGTTCTTGGTCCGTTGATGCTTGTCGCAGCGTTTGCTGCTTCTTCAAGGCAACGAGCTGGTTTTGACCCAGAACTTGCGCATATCGCTGGACAATCTGTGTCGAGGAATGCCCAAGCGTTTGAGTGACGGTGAGCGCGGCAACTCCCGCTGGGGCAGGCGAGTAGCTAACGCGCGCTTCAGGTTCCTCGGTTTGCGGATGGGAAAGCAGGGAATCCCCACTTTCTCCGCGTCGCTCTCCACGCCATCCTTCCACCTTGCAGCGGAACAGATCCGCAGGGCAAATATCGTATTATGATTTGTGCGGAGTGGATGCGCGGTTTGCGTGGTGGCAGGTGAAAACTAGATGCGCCCGATGAACCAAGGTTACTCTGCGTGTGCGGTGCTGAAAATAATTCAAGAGTTCGTGGATTGCATCATGAGGATCCGCGCCGTGCATCCCGAAATATCGGGGGATGAATATGAGTGCCGATCGCTGATACATTTGTTATCGGAGCTGTAGATGAAGCCGGCCAAGTTCAGGTACGTCCGTGCGGAAACTGCGGATCACGCAGTGGAGTTGCTTTGCGATGCGGACCATACCGCCAGGATTCTGGCCGGAGGACAAAGTTTAATCCCCGCGCTGAGCGCCCGAAGCATCAGCGCATCTTTGTTGCTCGACATCATGAAGTGCCCCGGCCTGGACGACTTATCGCCGACCGCGAGTGAGGTCACCATTGGCGCGGCCTGCCGGCAATCCCGCATCGAACGCAGCCCTGCAATTCAACAGTCCATTCCACTGCTTTCCGAAGCGCTCGGTTGGGTAGCGATGCCGCAAGTTCGCAGCCGTGGAACTGTTGTGGGATGTCTGGCACAGGCGAATGCAGGCGGCGAAATACCGGTGGTGGCTCTGGCGTTGGATGCTGACTTCAATATTCTTTTGCGAGGCGGCGTAATTCAACGGATGCAGGCAAGGGAAGTTTATGCCGTCGAAGCAGGCACTCGGTTGCCTCCGCGCAGCTTGATCGTGTCGGCGTCATTTCGAGCGCGCGCTGCCGGTGAGGGTTGGGGGTTTTGCGAAGTGCAATTGCGCCCAGGCCACTTCGCGCTGGTATGTTGCGCGGCCACACTTCTGCTCAGTGAGAACGGACACATCCTGTCGGCAAGAATCTCGATTGGCGGGCTAACCGCTAGCCCGTACCGCGCGGATCGCGCGGAGAAGGCATTGATGGGAGAAACTGCCGCCAACGATACGGCGCTTCGCGATGCCGCGCGCATCGCTGTCGGGGAGCGGCCCTGGCCCGCGCGCGCCGATCTACATGCAACCGGCGCTTTCAGATCGAAGGCGGCGGTTGCGGCAGTTGCCCGCGCCCTCACGGATGCGCGAGCCCGCTGCTCCAAACAAACAGGATCAACACATGACAACGCCTAATTCGACGACGCAGAAAACGGTGCGGGACGATTCGAACGAATCGCAAACGGCGCTCACTGTCACTGTTAACGGGAAGCAAATCAGCACTTCCGTGCACGACCGGCTTCTGCTGAGCGATTTCTTGCGCGACCAGCTCGGCCTGACAGCGCTGAAGGTTGCTTGCGGAGAGGGCGCATGCGGCGCCTGCACCATCGTGATCGATGGCGAGCCGGCGCGCTCTTGCACATTGCTTGCGGTACAAAGCGAAGGAGCGGAGATTTTCACTCTCGAAGGGCTGAACGCTCCCAAGGGGCTGGACCACGTGCAGCAACTTTTTCAGCAGCATCACGCTTTGCAGTGCGGATATTGCACGCCGGGATGGTTGATGACTGTCTACAGCATGATCAAACGGTCCATACATCCGGATTCGGCCGAGGTTGGACAGTATCTCAGCGGGCATATCTGCCGATGCACTGGGTATAAAGATATTTGGACGGCAGTTCGCCGCGCGCTGGGAGCCGCAAAGGACGAACCCGTGAGCGGGCAAGAATGACGGAAAAGAATCTCAAATCGGCGGGCCCATCGCAGAGCCAGCGCTATGTCGGCGAACCCGTTTTGCGCGGCGAGGATCTTGAGCTGCTGCAAGGCCGCGGCGGATTCCTGGCGGATCTAGCCGCGCCAAACGCAGCCGAAATCTGCATCGTGCGATCCACTCAGCCGCATGCAATGGTGCGCTCGATTCGCAAGGAACGCGCTCTGGCAAGTCCGGGCGTGATTGCGATTTTAGTGGCGAGCGATTTGGAATTTGTGGACGACGCGCTCCCCTGCGTGGATATGATCCCGGGAACGCTGGATGTACGCCATCGCGCCATTGCCACGGATCGGGTTCGCTACGTCGGCCAGCCCGTGGCCGTGGTTGTGGCGGAAAATCGTTACCTCGCGGAAGACGCGGCCGCTCTCGTCGAGATCGAGTACGAATCGCTTCCCCCGGTGATCGATCACATGGCCGCGAAAAATCCGGGCGCTCCCTTGCTCTATCCAGAGCTGGGGACAAATGTCGTCTACCAAGTGACGCAGAGCGACGGCAACCCTAAATTCGCGGCACGTGCCGGCGATCTGGTGATCCGCAAACGATTCGAGTTTCATAGGCAGACCGCGGTTCCACTGGAAACGCGCGGAGTCACGGCCAAGCTTATCGATAGCGGCGAGCGGCTGCATGTGGAAAGTTGCACGCAGCTTCCTCAAGTGCTGCGTTCGGTTCTAGCGGGCGCATTTGGCATTGCGCTGGACCGCGTCCGGGTGACGGCCCCGCGCCTTGGCGGCGGCTTCGGTTGCAAAGAAATGGTCTACCCCGAGGAGATATTGGTTCCAGCGGTGGCTCGCAAACTGCAACGGCCCGTTCGGTGGCTGGAGGACCGGCGGGAACACTTTGCGTCCGCGACGCATGCGCGGGAAGAAACGGTTGATGCAGAGGCTGTGGTCGCGCCGGATGGCACGTTCATCGGTTTGCGCCTCACGGGTTGGGCAAATATTGGCGCGGCCTACGGCTTTGTGGGCAACACGCCGATCACTGCCATGGGCGCGATGGTGCGCGGTCCGTACCGTGTTCCCAACCTGGACGCGAAAATGTTTTCCGTGGTGACCAACAAGACGCCGCTGAATGTTTTGCGGGGCGCTGGAGCTCCGCAGGCGGCGCTGGTTATGGAGAGGCTACTGGATGAAGCCGCGCGCAGCCTTGGAATGGATCGCGCGGAAATTCGCAGGCGCAATCTCATTCAGTCAAATGAATTGCCTCTCGATCGCGGTCGAACCGGCTTCGCGGGCTCCTACCACATCATTTATGACGAGGGAGATTACCCGCGCTGCCTGGAAGCCGGTTTGAAGCTTGCCGAATATGAAAGTTTCGAGAACGATCGCCAGGCGGCCGCGGCGCGGGGAAAATTGCGGGGCATCGGCATTTCGATGTACGTCGAAATTACGGCGGTCGGACCGTACGAAACCGCGCGAATCGCTTTGCAGCCTGACGGAACGATTCTTCTTTTCAGTTCCATCATGCCGGTCGGACAAGGCTCGGAAACCACGCAGAGGCAACTGGTTGCCGAGGAACTCGGCATTCTCATGGACCAGGTGGCAATCCGGCAAGGCGACACGGACGAAGTTCCGGACGCAGTGGGGACATTTGCCAGCCGCGGCGCGGCCGTTGGCGGAGCAGCGGGACGAATGGCTGCGCGCGAACTGGCCAAAAAAATCCTGAGCTGTTTCGCCGCGGCGCTCCAGTGCGATGCCGCTGCTCTTCGCTGGGAAAGCGGCGGCGTGAAGTTGCTGGAACTGGCGGAAGAGTTTATTCCGCTGTCGGGAATTCCCGCGCGGCTGGCGTCGCTCCAGGGGAAACTCGTGCCGGAGAAGATTGAGGTCAAGCATCGGATTGAAGTTCCAAAACCGTCCTTCGCCTATGCCACGCATATCGCCACGGTTGAAATCGATCCGCAAACAGGGCAACTCAAGATTCCGCGCTACGTTGTGGCGCACGACTGCGGAAAGATCGTGAACCCGCTGTTAGTCGAAGGCCAAATTGTCGGCGGAGTGGTTCAGGGGATCGGCGAAGTGTTGCGCGAGCGTGTGGTCTACGATGCGGATGGATCTCTCCAAACGCGGGCTTTGATGGACTACGTATTGCCTGGCGCGTCCGACGTTCCCGAGGATTTCAAACTATGGCACATGGAAACGCCCACCGGTTTCAATCCATTTGGGATGCGCGGCGTGGGAGAGGGCGGAACCATCGGTGCGCATGCCGCCGTGGCGAATGCCGTGGCCGATGCCCTGCGCGATTACGACGTTGCCGTGGATGGGTCAGGGCCCTTCACGCCAACCTGGATCATGGAGGCCCTGAGCAGGCCTCCACGCGTGTCCATCGCCGCAGAGGTTCAACGCAAAAGACATGAGACGTAAGCTAAAAATGTAGTAGGTACTTATTTTTTGGCCGCAGCGGCTTTGCGCACCGCGGCGAGACCGTAGGCGTCTTCCAGATGCTGGTCCGGTTTTTCCTTCAAATATTTTGCAAAGAATGCAATGCCCGCGGGGTCTTCCAAAATTTCCACTTGCACGCCTTTTTGACGAATCAAGTCTTCCGTGCCAGAAAAATTGGTGACGTCGCCGACAACCAACCGCCTGAATTGACGCCTATAGATTAAAGCCGCGCAAATGTCGCAAGGGCTGAGCGACGTAAACATGGTTGTCTTGCTGAAATCCAGGCGGCCCGCATCGCGCGCGGCCGAGGTTTCGCCGTGATTGTAAGGATGGTTCTCCTGAACCAAAGTGTTGTGCCCTTTGCCCACGATCTTGCGCGTTTCGTCGTCGATGATTACGCCGCCAATGGGCGAGCCGCCTTCGTTGTATCCTTTTTCCGCGAGCAGGAAAGCGATACGCATGAAATCCTTGTCGGTGAGCTTTTTGAAAAAGCCGTCCTCCACGATCTTGGAAAGACTCTTGGTCGGGAGATGCGCGATGGTGTTCAAAACCTCGTCGGTAACCGGAGTATCCTTGGTAATGAGTGCCTTCATAAAATCTCCTTTGGAGGCGCCGGTAGTTCTGGCGCTCTTGTTTTGGCCCTGCGTTTTCAAAACACAACCTTAAAAATACGGACAATTTGAAAGAAGAACCTGAGTCAGGCGAGAGCTATGCTTTGGCCGCTGAGGCTTTGCGCACACCGGCCCGGCCATGGCAATCTTCCAAATGCTGGTACGGTTTTTCCTTCAGATATTTGGCATAGAATGCCACGCCGTCGGGGTCTTCCAAAATTTCCACCTTCACGCCTTTTTGACGCAGCATCTCTTCATTTCCCGCGAAATTGGTGACATCGCCCACCACCAGGCGGTCAAATTGCAGCGAATGGATCATCGCCGCGCAGATGTCACAAGGGCTGAGCGTCGTAAACATTGTGGTCAGTCCGAAATCCAAACGCCCCGCGTCCCGGACCGCCGATGTCTCACCGTGATTGTAGGGATGGTTCTCCTGAACCAGTGTGTTGTGCCCTTTGCCAACGATTTTGCGCGTCTCGTTGTCGATAATTACGCCTCCAATCGGCGACCCGCCTTCGTCATATCCTTTTTTTGCCAGCAGGACGCCAATGCGCATAAAGTCCCTGTCCGACAGCTTCTTGAAGAACCCATCCTCGACAATCGCGGAAAGGCTCTTGGTCGGCAGATGTGCAATCAAGTTCAAAACCTCTTCGTTGATCGGAGTATCCCTGGTGATAAATGCTTTCATAAAAGCTCCTTTCTAGATTTGTACGTTTCAAGTATCAAAAGTTTTGGGACGCCCATTCTCCAAGAATCACGCAAAAAAGAGAAGAGGCACGATACGACTGCGCATGGCTAGCGCCTAAGTTTCCTCCTGCGCAGTGGGCTTGGCCTGCGGGCGAAACACAAAGAACACAAGAACCACAGCCAGATACGCCAGAAAAACGTAGGGCAGCTTCCCGTATACGTCCTGAGGCGCGGGATAAAGATTTGCGACCACGGCGTACACCATGGCCAGGCCCGCGATATACGGAATCGTCCTGGTTGCCAGGTTGACCACGCCGTGGTGATCCCGCAGATATCCCGGCAGGGCAAAGCACACCAAGCCATAGCTGACCACGAATCCATAAACCGCCATCATGCCCAACCAGCCATAGACGTCGACTCCGCTGGCACCTCTTACGGCGAGGAATGCGACAGGGAGAAACGCCGCGAGACCCGTGACGATGGTTGCGCCGGTTGGCGTTTCGTTGCGCGCGTGTGTGTTTCGCAGCGAGCCGTGCGTGAGTCCGTTGTGCGACATCTGCAACAACACGCGGGCAGCGGCCGTGATGCCCGCCAGGCTCCCCGCGAACAAGCTCACGAGCGCGCCGAGGTCGATCAACAATCCCAGCACGGGCATGCCGCCGACGCCCGCAAGCACGTGCATGGGCACTTCGCTGGTTCCGAGATCTTTGCCGCTCATGCCGAATCCGAGAACTTCCGTGTACGCACAAACGGTAAAAAATACGCCGCCCAAAACAGAAGTGAGGATGACCGCGCGGGGTATGGACTTTAGAGGATTGCGCGCCTCGGACCCCAGCACAGTGGCGCCCTCGAAGCCGACAAAACTATATAACGCCAGCACCAACCCTTGCCGGAATCCGATGCCCGTCACGCCGCGAAGGTGAAGTTGATTCGGGTCGCCGTGCAGGCCCTGGCGGAACAGCACCAGCGCCATCACGGCGACCACGGCTGTTACGGAGACTGCTTCCATCACGAGCATTGCGCGCGCCGAAAGCTTTACGTCGCGCCAGGCGATCCACACGAAAGGGACCGTGAAAATTGTTGCCAGCAGCAAGGCAGACACGATGTGGCCCGTTGCATTTTGAATCAATATATTTCCGTAATAGTAAAACGCGCCGATATTGCTGGCGGCCCCCATGATATAGGCCAACAACAAACTCCAGGCAGCCGTAGCCCCGAGCCAGGGCGGTAGGATCATCGCTGCATAAGAATAGAGCGAGCCGGGCGAAGAAGAGTAACGCGCAAAACGGCTGATGCACCAGGCGACCAGAAGGATTCCGGCAGTACCCAAAACGTATGCCAGCCAAGTGCCGTTTCCAGCGAGCGTGTACACCAAGGGAAGCGTGACGAACGGGGTCAGCGTTGGGCAGGCGCCGGAAATGGATTGCGCCAGCGTCTCCATTGGCGACAGAGACTCCTGCCGCAAACCGTAACCCGCGGCTTTGGCCTTATTGCTCACGTTCGCCCTCAGCCAGAGGCAAGTTGCAGGCACACGCTTCTTCCCGCTGCCCACGTGTAGGCGTTTTGTACGAGTCAGGATTCACGCTACCGGAAGCTGAGCATTTATTTGTCGGTGTCATCTTGATCCTTCCGGCTGTGCGGCTTGTTTGAGGACGCGCATATCCTCTATGTGTAATTAATCTATATGTTACTTAGATTCGCGCTTGCAGCGGGTGGCGCTGCAATGTCGGATCAATGCCGCCATTATCCCGTCTGCGCTTCAAAACGAAAAATCGAAATAATCAATCCTGGCAATCGAAACAATGAGCTTTCGCCCGCGCGCGCCTGCGCGTAGCTTGTTTCAAACCTGTTCGATGGGCCTTTTTCGAGGGGCCGTAGGTGGCCTCGGTTTTCGCCCTTGGATATAAATTCTTCTTCAAGGGGTTGAACCGATGTCGAATAAAGTTAGGTATATCTATTTCCTGGCGTTGTTTTGTTCGTTTTTCTCCTGCATACCTTGCACGTCCGCTCAGCAAACGCTGGGTGGGATCACCGGCACGGTGACGGACGCTTCGGGCGGCGTCATTTCGGCTGCAACTGTCACCATTGTCGGCGACCAGACAAAACTCACGCGCACTCAGCAGACAACCGACACTGGCCGCTATGATTTCGTCAACCTGCCCATTGGCAACTACACGATCACGGTCACTCGCTCAGGCTTTCAATCCTGGAATATTCCTTCGATCCAGGTCCAGGCCAACCGCACAGTCACGGTCAACGCCACTCTTAAGGTCGGTGAAGTCGGCGAGTCCATTACGGTGGAGGAAACGCCGCTCATCAACGCCGTGGACACAACAAACGGGTACGTGATGGATAAGGAAGAACTCGAGGCGGTTCCCCTGCCCACGGGCTCCTTCACCGGCTATGTGATGCTGTCTCCAGGCGTGAACGAGGAACTTCCCGCCGGGACAGGAGCGAATGCAGGCTTGGGCAATCAGCCGGTCTGGGCCAACGGCCAGCGCGACACCAGCAACACTTTCCTATTGAATGGCGTGGACGCCAAGAACCTGTTCAATGGCAAGACCACCAGCCAGGTAACTTCCTCAAGAGTTGTGAACGAAACCGGTGTGAGCACCTCTTCCGCCCTGAGCGCACTTCCTGTGCAGAGCAGTGCGTCGGTCTATCTCGCAGTGGGCGAATCGATCCCAACTCCAGCCCCTGAATCGATCCAGGAAGTTCGCGTGAACACTTCCATGTACGACGCGCAGCAAGGCTCCACCAGCGGCGCGCACATCGACATGAGCACCGGGTCAGGCACGAACACCATTCACGGGCAGGCGTATCTCCATCGCGGAACCAACTGGCTCAATGCCGACCCCTATTTCTTCAATGCCGACCCCAACATCCCACAAAGCGAAAAAAATCCCAGTTTGCACCGCTACACCGCAGGTGGAACCATGGGCTTGCCAATTGTCAAAAATAAACTCTTCTTCTACGGGAGCTATCAACACACGCATGCCTCGGATGAAGAGATCGGAATTTCCAGACTCACGGTTCCGCCAGGACTTACCAACGATCGTTCGGCTGCGGCGCTCGCGGCCGTTGGGAATAACAACAACCTCTCAGGTCCTCTTGGCTTGGGCGATAGCCAGATCAATCCGGCGGGCGTCATTGGCACCACGCCGGGGGCGGGCGAGATCAATCCCATCGCTTATACTTTATTTAATTACAAACTTCCCAACGGCCAATATCTGATTCCCTCGGCAAATCCCAATGCCATCGCCCTTACTACAAGCAACCCGGCGCTGATCGAAGCGTTTCCCGAGGACGCGGAAATTCCCGGCACGGCATATTTCATTGCCGATCAGGCGGTTTCCGATCTGGATTGGAATCCAAACTCGACCCACTCTTTTTCAGCCAAGTATTATTATCAGCACGATCCAACGACCGCTCCGTTTGCCTATTCCTCGGTCGCGGGCTTTCCTCAGCATCTCGACGCGGGCAGCCAGGTGATCTCTCTCAGCCACACTCAGATCGTTCGGCCCAATTTGAGCATCACGGAAACTTTCGGGTTCATTCGCGAGAAGGCTTACAGCACGGTTGGCCAGCCGTTTACTCCGGCGCAGTTTGGCTCCGCCTGTGAGTTGTTGACCGGCTTTGGCGCTTCCGATTGCACCATCAACACATTCGGTTCGAATGTGTTTCCCGGCATAACCATTACCTGGCCGGGCAATGTGCTCCCTTCTTATCAGCCGGTATTGAATGTCGGCGCAGGTGCGTTGTCACTGGCGGCATTTACAGGCGTATTCCAAAACCGCTTCAATCCCTCCGCCAATGCCATCTGGACTCTAGGCAAGCACACCATAACGTTTGGCGGAAGTTTTGCGTACACGCAGCTCAATACGCGGGATCGAAGAAACCAATTGGGGACCATCGAATCGCAGTCCATCAATCAGTTTCTTCAAGGTGAACTCGAGGACGATTATCTCTATGCTGGAACAATCGTTCTCAACGGAAACCCCAATCGCTATTGGCGAGCCAACGAAACGGGCGATTATATCCAGGATAAATATCAGATGCGCTCCAACCTCTCCATCACCGCGGGCCTGCGTTTCGATTGGGACGGCGGATTGACGGAGAAGAACGGCAACCTGATGAATTTTAATCCAAGCGATTATTCCTATAACCCAACGACGGACACGATTGTTTCCAGCGGCTTGATCGTTGCGGGAAATAGCCCGCATGCCACGCCGGGCGTAAGTAACTCGACTCTCACCGGCCGGCAATGGGGATTTGCTCCGCGGTTTGGCGTGGCCTGGAGTCCGAAGATGTTCGACAGCAAATTGGTCGTCCGTGCAGGCTGGGGAATGTACTACGATCGCGGCGAGCTATATTCTTACCTCTCTCTCCCGGGCGCTCAGAGCCTTGCGCCGGGCGGCCCATTCGGGGTCAACCAGCAAGAGCCCTTTGTGGGCGGGCAGTTCTGCCCGACCGCGTTTCCCGGGTCGTTTGAACCTTGCACCACAAACCTCTCGAATCCTTGGGGGGCCACCCTGCAGGCACCGCCTTCTGGGAATCCGAACACCGTGACCGCGATCAATCCAAATACTGGCGTTGCTCCCATGCCAAATGCCTTCAACATACAGAACGGAGATACTCCTTTTTATTTCGCGGGGTACGCGCGCAACAACAAGCTTCCCTATACCATGAACACATCCCTCGATATTCAGTGGCAGCCGCGCAACGATCTGGCCATCGATATCGGCGCGGTAAATGCCCTTGGCAGGCACGAAATCATTCCGGTCCCGTTCAACCAGGCCAGGATTGCAACTCCAACCAACCCGCTGTGCGGCCCGGCAGCGGTTTGTCCAAATCCCTCCGCTCCCTATGCCCAGTCCTATACATACGGATACACCGTTCAGACGTCCAGCATTCAGACGAATCCAAACTGCACGTATCTGGCTTGCACCCTGAATTTGCCAAATGGGCAGCCTATGCAATTCAATATCGATGGAGGCAACATCGACGAGCGCGTTCCCTATATCGGGTATTCCGCCGATTCGGAAGAATACACAGCCGCTGGAATTTCGGCCTATAACGCTCTGCAAGTCCATGTGGAAAAGCAGATCAGCCACGGGCTTCAGGCCGGCTTTTCTTACACGTATTCGAAATCCCTAGACGAGCAAAGCGCGCTGGGCCTCTATTACAATGGCAACAATCCGCAAAATTTGCGCGGCGGCTACGGTCCATCGGACTTCGACCGCACGCACGTTTTCAATATCGACTACCACTACGAGCTTCCCAAATTCGCCTCGGCCTCCTCGCTGGAAGGCAAGTTCGTGAATGGCTGGGGCGTTCAAGGTTTAGTCACCCTTCAGAGTGGGCAGCCCTATAGCGTGGTCGATTATTCCGGCGCTGTGGGAAGCGCTTTCTACAGCATCACCGACGGAATTACGAACCCCATCGCTCCGCTGGCTCCCGGTTGCACGGCAAAAAATGCGGTGACCGGCGCGATCGGCAACAATTTCAATTTTCCGGCATTGAAGGCGTCGTGCTTCACCGTGCCGCTGCTCTATCCGTGCAACGCCGCAGCCAACGCGCAAGCCCTGGACGGCAGCTTCCCCTGTTCGGCAATTCCTCCGGGCGATACGTTCGAAACAAACTTCCTCGCCGGCGGTGGACAGCGCAATATCTTCCGCCAGTCCTGGCAGAAGCGCGGGGACATTTCAATCATGAAGTTGACGCAGGTTACGGAGCGGTTTACTTTGAAGTACAGCTTCGATGTTTTCAACCTGACCAATCATCCAAGCTTTGACATTCCCATCGACAACATCGACCAGAACTTGGCATTCAGCCCTTTCCCGGTGGCCCAGCCGCCGTACGGAACCAACACCACGCCAACTCTGGCCTCAGGCTGCAACGGATCAAACCCGCAGAACGGTTTCTATTACTGTCCCACAGGCCTCGGTCAGACAGTGAAGACGATTGGCAACTCGCGGCAGATTCAAATGTCGCTCAGCTTGACGTTCTAAACGTGGGCGGTCAGCGCTGCCGAGCTTGCTGGGAAGAAGGAACTGGGGAAGTTATCTAACCAGCGAGGAGTCTCTCTTCATGCTGAATTTGGCGAAGAGAGATTTCTCGCTGGTTCGCATTGACGGGCGTGCGCGCTTTTTCAGCATCTGCCGGCATTCGGCCAGTTGAAATTATTTTGAGGCAGAGGCCCGGCTGCTTTCGGCCTTGCCGGGCCGCAGGATTAGTTTTTGCACCCGCCAATTTAGAATTTCGGCGACGTACACTTCGTTATCCTTGCAGCGGAGTGGCCTTCAAGCCTCCGCCGAATTCGGGCCGCCTTCCCATGGTCGTGGCTACCCAGGATTGGGCCTGGAGACTGCAAGAGGACACGGAGCTTATGGGGTGATCGAGACCGAAGCGGAAACTGCAATCCGCTCTTCACCGGCGTAAATAACGAAGCGCCGCCCGCGCAGAAATCCGACGAGCGTCTGACCCAGTTCACGCGCGAGTTGTACGGCCAGGCTGGAAGGGGCGGAAACCGATGCCAGCAGTGGAATGCCGGCGGTGATCGACTTTTGCACGATCTCGAATCCGCCACGGCCGCTGACCAGCAAAACATGGCCGCCAAGGGGCAGGCGCCCATTGAGGAACGACCATCCGATCACTTTGTCCACGGCGTTGTGCCTGCCGATATCTTCGCGCAATACCAACAATTCTCCCGCCGCGGTGAAAAGAGCAGCGGCGTGCAAGCCGCCGGTCCGGCCAAAGACTGGCTGCGCCGCGCGCAGCTTTTCCGGAAGCCGGCAAAGTATTTCGGGATCGAAGCGCGTTGCGCTTTCGGGGCGGCGCAGCCCGCGTTGACGAAGTTGCGCAATGGTGGCTTTCCCGCACACGCCGCAGGCTGAGCCGGCGGAAAATCTGCGGGCCGCGCTGCCCGCCGGCAAACGCACTTTGGGGCCGAGGGTGACCCGCGCGACGTTGCGTTCTCGATCTTTGTCTCCGGGCAATCGCACGGCTGCCAGATGCTCTCGGCGCGAGATGACCCGCTCCGTAAAAAGAAAACCGGCCACCAGCTCCTCATCGTTTCCCGGTGTGCGAAGGGTCACGCCCAGCGAGCGCTTTCCCGCACGCATCTCCAGCGGCTCCTCGACAGCCAGGCAGTCTTCCACACGCGTGGCCTTGCCGTCCTGCCACTGGGTCACTTGGGTGAGCGCGATGTTGCGGTTTTTTTGCGCCATTGGATAGGAGCTTAATATACGCGGGAGGTCAATCGCCAAGCTTGCGCTTTGTTTATTTCAGCTGCTTTACAGATTCTCGCACCAGGTCGTTCAGCCCCTCGCCGCCAGATGCCACATACTCAATGATCTGCCGCCTCATGCGAGGTTCCCAATACATCTTCAAATGATTCGCGATGGAAGCAACGGCTTCCTCTTTGGGATAGCTGGCGAAGAATAGGGCGATTTGATTCGCCATGTGCACCATCTGCTCAGGTTCCATGGTTACTTGGCCATGTTGGATTCATTGAGGATTCGCGTTGTGGCACGCCTCTTCTCGCGATAATGCTTTTGCCACTCGGACATGTGTTTGGCCAGATGCACCTGTACGGCCGTCACTTTATATTCCGGGCAGCTGGTGGCCCAGTCGGAAAACTCTGTGGTGACTACGTTGGCGCCGGTTAAAGCATGATGGAATGTGGTGTAGACCACGCTGGGCTGCATGCGCTCGGATATTCTGGCATGAAGCGTGATTTCGCCGGCTCGGCTGGACAGAGAAACCAGGTCGCCATCTCGTATGCCTCGATTCTCCGCGTCAAAGGGGTGAATTTCCAGCACATCTTCTTCGTGCCAAACGTTATTCGCGGTTCGGCGAGTCTGCGCTCCCACGTTGTATTGGGACAGAATTCGCCCGGTAGTCAGAATCAGTGGAAAACGATCCGTCGAACGTTCTTCCGTGGGGATAAATTCGGTCAGCATGAATTTGCCCTTGCCACGGACGAAGCCGCCGATGTGCATGACGGGAGTTCCTTCCGGAGCTTTTTCGTTGCAGGGCCACTGAACGCTGCCTAGGCGGTCCAGCTTTTCGTAAGACACACCTGAAAAGGTCGGCGTCAGGCGGGCAATTTCATCCATGATTTCCGATGGATGCGAGTAGTGCATGGGATAGCCCAGCGCCTCGGCCAGCTTCACAGTAATTTCCCAATCCGCGTATCCGGCCTTTGGCGGCATCACCTTGCGTACACGGCTGATGCGCCGCTCGGCGTTGGTGAAGGTTCCATCTTTCTCGAGGAATGAGGAACCGGGCAGAAACACGTGAGCAAAGCTGGCGGTCTCGTTGAGAAATAAATCCTGAACCACAACGCATTCCATTCCGGCCAAACCCGCCGAGACATGTTGCGTGTTGGGATCGGATTGAGCGATGTCCTCGCCTTGAATGTAGAGCCCCATGAAAGTTCCTTCCACGGCGGCATCGAGCATGTTCGAAATCCGCAGTCCAGGTTCGCTTTGCAGCGGAACACCCCACGCTCCCTCAAATAGCGCGCGCGTTGCATCTTCGGAGACATGCCGATAGCCTGAAAACTCATGCGGGAAGGAGCCCATGTCGCAGGAGCCTTGCACATTATTTTGCCCGCGCAGCGGATTGATGCCCACCCCGCGTTTGCCAATGTTGCCTGTGGCCATGGCCAGGTTGGCCATGCCCATCACCATAGTCGAGCCCTGGCTGTGTTCGGTAACACCAAGCCCGTAATAAATGGCCGCGTTGCCGCCGGTCGCATAGAGCCGTGCTGCGGCGCGAATGTCGCCGGCGGGCACACCGGTGACGCTCTCCAGCGCTTCCGGCGAGTTTCGATCTTTGGCGATAAATTTCCGCCACTGCTCGAAAGCTTCCTTCTCGCAGCGCTCCGCAACAAAGGCTTCGTCCACCAGCCCTTCGGTGACCACCACATGCGCGATCGCGTTGATAACGGCGACGTTCGTGCCCGGGAGCAGCGGCAAATGAAGCTCCGCATGAATGTGCGGCGATTTCACGATATCTATTTTTCTTGGATCGATCACGATCAGCTTGGCCCCTTCGCGCAGCCGGCGTTTCATGTGCGAAGCAAAAACCGGGTGCGCGTCCGTGGGGTTCGCGCCAATCACGACGATCACGTCCGAAGCGTCCACCGAATCGAAATCCTGCGTCCCGGCCGAAGTGCCGAGCGTGGTCTTGAGCCCGTAACCCGTGGGCGAGTGGCAAACCCGGGCGCAGGTGTCCACGTTATTGTTTCCAAACGCGGCCCGCACCATCTTTTGCACCAGGAAAGTTTCTTCATTGGTGCAGCGCGAAGAAGTTATTCCGCCGATCGAGTCTCGACCATACTTGGATTGAATCCTCCTAAATTCGCTGGCGGTATGGGCGATGGCTTCCTCCCAGGTTACTTCCTTCCACGGATCGCTGATTTTCGCGCGGATCATGGGCTTCAGAATGCGATCCCGGTGCGTGGCGTAGCCCCACGCGAACCGCCCTTTCACGCAGGAATGCCCATGATTCGCTTTTCCGTCTTTGTAGGGAACCATGCGCACCACTTCATTACCTTGCATTTCAGCCTTGAAGGAACAACCCACGCCGCAATACGCGCAGGTTGTCACCTCGCTGTGTTCCGCTTGCCCCTTCAGGATTACGGTGTTTTCCATCAGCGTGGCCGTCGGGCAAGCCTGCACGCAAGCGCCGCAGGAAACACACTCCGAGTCGATAAAACTCTCTCCGCCCGCTGAAACCGTTGAAGTGAATCCTCGCCCATCGATTGTCAGCGCGAATGTTCCCTGCACCTCTTCGCAGGCCCGCACGCAGCGCGAACAAAGGATGCATTTGGAAGGTTCAAAGGTGAAGTAGGGATTTGACTTGTCTTTCTCCGCGCTGAGGTGATTCGAGCCATCGTAACCGTAACGCACCTCTCGCAAGCCCACGACTCCAGCCATGTCCTGCAGCTCGCAGTTGCCGTTGGCCGAACACGTCAGGCAATCCAGCGGGTGGTCCGAGATGTACAACTCCATCACTCCGCGCCGCAGTTTGGCCAGCTTTGGAGATTGTGTGCGCACCTTCATTCCAGCTTCGGCCAGAGTGGTGCAAGATGCAGGCGTTCCGTGGCGTCCTTCGACTTCCACCAGGCAAAGGCGGCAGGATCCAAAGGCTTCGACGCTGTCCGTTGCGCATAGTTTAGGAACTCGCGAGTCGGCCATCACAGCCGCGCGCATGATGGAGGTACCCGTCGGTACGGTTACAGCCTTGCCGTCAATCTCCAGCGTTATCCGCTGCTCTGAGATTGCCGCTGGCGTGCCGAAGTCCACTTCCCGAATGAGTGCCATGGTTGTTTCTCCTAAGCCCTGTCGTTCGCGAGAGTCGCGCGCGAAGGGCTCGGTCTGTCGAAATCCTCTGGAAAGTGAAGAAGCGCGCTTTGCACAGGGTAGGGAATCAATCCGCCCAAAGCGCACAAAGAACCATCCCGCAACACTTCGCACAAGTCGTCGAGCAACTCAAGGTTCTGCGTGCGGTCATGATTCTCAATAATTCTGTCGATCACTTCCACGCCGCGTGTCGACCCAATTCGGCAAGGAGTGCATTTGCCGCAACTCTCGATCGCGCAAAACTCCATGGCGAAGCGCGCCTGCCGGGCCAGGTCAACTGTGTCGTCAAAAACCACGATTCCACCGTGCCCGACCATGCTTTTCACCGCGGCAAAAGCCTCGTAATCGAGCGGCGTATCGAGGAGAGACTCTGGAAAGTACGCGCCCAGCGGGCCGCCTACTTGAACCGCGCGCAAAGGACGGCCCGAAGCCGTTCCGCCGCCGAAATCGTAGATTGCCTGGCGCAACGTGATCCCAAACGCTTTCTCCACCAGGCCGCCGCGCTTCACGTTGCCCGCCAGCTGAATGGTCAGCGTGCCCCGCGACTTGCCCATGCCCAAATCTCGATAGTAGCTTGCGCCTTTATCCAGAATGATCGGCACAGTGGCCAGCGAAATCACATTGTTGATTACGGTTGGCTTGCCAAACAGGCCTTCGATGGCCGGCAAGGGAGGCTTGTAACGCACCTGCCCGCGTTTCCCTTCCAGGCTTTCCAGCAGCGCCGTTTCCTCGCCGCAAATATATGCTCCAGCCCCCAGCCGCGCCTCAAGATCGAATCGTTTTCCCGTGCCGGCAACATTCTGGCCCAGATAGCCCTTTTCATAGGCGATGACAATGGCGCGCCGCAGCGTGCGGAACGAGTGCGGATATTCGGAGCGAACGTACACGTAGCCGCAGGTTGCACTCACCGCGAATCCAGCAATGGTCATGCCCTCGATCAGGACGAACGGATCGCCTTCCATGATCATGCGGTCCGCGTACGTGCCGCTATCGCCTTCGTCCGCGTTGCACACGATATACTTTATATTACTGTTAGTGTTTAGTACTGTTCGCCATTTGATTCCGGTGGGAAAGCCGGCGCCGCCGCGTCCGCGAAGCCCCGAGCTGGCCACTTCGTCCACGATTGCCCGTGGCGCCATTCGCATGGCCTTTTCCAGCCCCTGATAGCCGCCGTGGCTTATGTAATCGGAAAGCGAAAGAGGGTCGGTGATGCCGCACCGCGCGAAGGTCAGCCGCTCCTGTTGCTTGAGAAAGGGAATCTCTTCGGTGGGCCCCAGGCAAAGCGGGTGGGCGCGGCCTTCCAGAAATCCGGACTCGAACAAACTCGGCACCGACTCGGCGGATACCGGACCATAGGCAATGCGCCCTCGACTTGTTTCCACTTCCACCAGAGGCTCCAGCCAGAACATTCCCCGTGAGCCATTTCGCACTACCGTGGCGTCCAGATGTCGCGAGGCAATCTGTTCGGCCATAGCTTTGGCCACACCCTCGGCTCCCACTGAGAGCGCCGCTGCATCGCCGGGAACGTATATCTTGATGCTCACGCGCGCCCCCGAACGTCATCGATCAAAACATCGGCGATTTCCGAAGAGACTCGCCCGTACAATTTTCCATCCAGCATGATGGCAGGGGAGAGAGCGCAATTGCCCAGACAATAGACCGGCTCCACAGTGAAGCTTCCATCTTCGGTCGTCTCGCCCAGCTTGACCCCCAAGCGATCTTCGACGTGCCGGATCATCCCTTCGCAACCCATTGACTGGCAGGCTTCCGCACGGCACATGCGCAGGATGTGGCGGCCCGGTGGCGTCCTGCGAAAATCGTGGTAAAAGGTAATGACGCCGTGGACCTCTGCGTGGGAAAGGTTGAGGGCTTCTGCGACAGGGACTATTACGGCTTTATCGATGTACCCGAACTCGTCTTGTAAAGCGTGCAGGATCGGAAGGAGCGCGCCGGGCAAGTGCTGAAGCTCACGGATTAGGACCAGTGCGCGGTCAGCATCCCAACTCTGCTGCTTGCGATTCATGCATGGTCACCCGTATCCGAGTTCAGCCCAAACTGAAAACTTGGGCGATTATAACATACAGATAGTCAGCCAAAACTCACAGGAGTGATAGCATTCAGTCGTCTGGAAAGCGCCGCACTGAGGGAGAAGAAACAGTTTAGAGATTGGAGTGTGCGAATTATGGATCGACGAATGTTTGTACCAACTGCTTTTTTTGGCGCACTGGCGATAGCAGCCGTGCCGAAGGCTTCGGCAGCCGTGGAAACCACTGACGCCGAAAAGGCCAACCTCAAAATTATCCACGACATGGTGGCCACTTGGGATATTGTCGCCGGTTCTGACCCGGTGGACATTGCCAGGCTCAGCCCATTTTTCGCAGGCGATTGCGCATTCCGCCTTCGACCCACGGATGTGACCGCGACGCGCGGGCTTGAGGTGGTTGAGGCAGCCATCAAGCGAGGCACCGCCAATGGCCAGAAAATCCACCACGAACTATTGGAGAGCTTCGCCAAAGGCCCTGTCGTGGCGATTGAGAAGTTGAATCAATTCATCACGCCGGAAAAGACACGCACTTCCCACGTGGTGGCAATCTTCTTGTTAAAAGACGGGAAGATTGCGGAGTGGACGGAATATTTTATCGAAGTGGCTTAGGGAAGAAACATTTGGCAGTCTGGGCTTGCGGCACGAATTGCGGCCATGTTTCTGAACGGGTGGCTTGGGTGGGTGAGCTTTCGAATAAACAACCTGATCCAAGGCAGATGAAAAAGCGCGTTGACACCGGTCTGATAGAACAGTAGATTCTCGCGATCCTTACGGAGGTGTTGCATGCGAATGTTAGTGAAGGTAACCATACCGGTGGCGGAAGGAAACGCCGCGGTTGTCGAGGGATCGCTGGGAACCACGATCGGCTCCATCCTCAATGAGTTGAAGCCGGAAGCGGTCTATTTTGCCGAGGAGAACGGAGAGAGGACCGGATTCATCTTCTGCAATCTGGAAAATCCCTCGCAAATTCCAGCCGTAGCGGAGCCGTGGTTTCTGGCATTCAACGCCAAGGTGGAATTGCATCCCGCAATGAGCCTTGAAGATCTGAAGAATTCCGCGCCCGGCATGGGGAACGCAGTAAAGTATGCGCGCGCAAAACGAGCTGCTGGGGCATAGTTTTTCGATTTTCAAGCTGAATCAGCTCCGGCAATTGTCACGACGATGTCCCGCTGTGTGAGCAGCGGACAACGTCCTATTCCCTTCTTGCCTTGCGGCCTAAGAGAAGCATTCTGCCATTCTGCATTCATGGCGGGCGCTTGTTTTAGGAGGGTGAGCCGGAAGGGGCTGGCGGTGGCGAAGGCGGCGCCATCATGCCTTGAGCGGTCAGCAGATCGCGCGCAGAGCCGCGCAGGGTCGGCCATTTGCGCGCAAAAATCAGGCCGCCGAGGCAGCTTACCAGGCCGCCGATGGCGACCGTTACAGGCGCGCCAATATGATCAGCCAGCGTGCCCGCGAGAAGTGAGCCGAGAGGCGTCATCCCCAGGAACATCATCGAGTACATGGACATTACGCGTCCGCGCAGCTGTTCCGGCACCATGGCCTGAATCAGCGTGTTGGTGGCCGTCAACTGCATCATCATCGTGAAGCCGCAAACGATCAGGATCGCAAAGGAAAGAAGGAGCCAGCGTGACATGCTGAATAGGACCAGCGAAACGCCTAATCCCGTTGCCGCATATGCCACGACGTTTCCCAGGCCGCGCAGCTGTTGCCGCATGGCGATGGCCAGCGCGCCGAACATCGCTCCGAATCCCACCGCGCCCATCAGCCAGCCATAGGCATTGACCCCGCCGTGCAGAATTTTTGCCGCAAAGATGGGCATCAGCACACTGAATGGAAGCGCCATGAAGCTCACCATGGCAAGGAGGATTAGCAACGCGCGGATCGGTTTGGTCTGCCGCGCGAAGCGAAATCCCTCGCGCAATTTTTCGAGCGGCGACGTCCCGTCATGTGCCGGCGCCGTTTTCTCAATGCACATCATGAATAGGCCCGCGATTACGGCCAGATAACTCACTCCATTCAGCAGGAAACACCAGCCCTCGCCGACCACCGCAACCAGGGCAGCGGCAATTGCAGGCCCGGCCACGCGCGCGCCGTTGAACATAGAGGAATTCAGCGCAATGGCGTTCAGTAAATTTTCTCGGCCCACCATCTCGATCAGAAAGGATTGACGCGCCGGTACGTCGAACGCGTTTACGGTGCCCAGCAGCGTTGCGAGGACAATGATTTCCCACACGTTGTCCTTGCGAATTTGTCCGCTCAGCGTCAGCGCCGCCAGCGTGAAGGCCAGCAGCATGGAGATGGTTTGCGTTCCGATCACCACGCGCCGCCGCGGCCAGCGGTCCGCAACCAGCCCGGCCAGCGGAGAAAGCAGGAAGATGGGAATCTGGCCGACAAATCCCAAGAGGCCAAGAAGCACCGATGAACCCGTCAGGCGGTAAATGAGCCAGGCCTCCGCCACCGTCTGCATCCAGGTACCGACCAGGGAAATGATTTGTCCGCTGAAAAAAAGTTGGAAGTTGCGGGTCTTCAGCGCTCGAAACATGCCGGCTGAGCGGCTTTCGCCGGACGCCATGCGCGCAGGAACTGTTGTCGATGGAATATCATCCGAAGTTGGAGCGGAATTGGTCATAGCTCGTGCAGCAGCATTTTATTGTAGCGCACGCCCGGCACCGCCATGTAGCGCATGCTGAAAAGTCCGTGCTGAATCGCGCGTTTATGAATTTGTTACGGCGGCTTCGTGGAGGAGTCCGGGGGTGGGAAGAAATGCGCGGCGCGGCGGAACCTTCACGGAACGCCAATGGGGACACACCGTTTCCCGCCCGCGCGGTTTGGTGTATATTGCCCTTCAGCCGTAAAGCTAAAGTGACATTTGGGGATTGTTGGTGTCGCTTTTTCGCGTCCTGTCCGCGAACTTTGAATGAATCGGATTCTTTGCGCCGCTAGCGCGTTTGTGAATGCTCAATGAAAGAGGGAACAATGCGAACGAGACTTTTATTTTTGATCGCTGCGATCAGCCTGGGGATTGCCGCATTTCAAGCGGCGCCCGAACGTGCCTATGCGGCGGAAAGCCAGGGCCCGGCAGCGATTTCCGGACAGGTGACCTCGCAAGAAGAAGGCCCGATGGAAGGCGTCGTGGTCAGCGCCAAAAAGGATGGCTCCACGGTCACGGTCAGCGTGATCAGCGACAACAAGGGACACTACAGTTTTCCGGCGAACCGGCTCGAGCCTGGTCACTACACGCTGAAGACCCGCGCGGTCGGCTATGTCCTCGATGGCTCCGCCGCGGTGGATCTTGCGGCGCAGAAGCCGGCAACGGTGGACCTCACGCTGAAAAAGACCAAGAACATCGTGCCGCAAATGACTAACGCCGAATGGCTGTTGAGCATTCCCGGCACGGACGATCAGAAAGCGTTTCTGCTGAATTGCGTGGGCTGCCACACGCTCGAGCGTGTGGTTAGGTCCACGCACGATGCGGACGAATTCACGCAAGTCATCTATCGAATGATGGGCTACGCGCAGGTGAGCCAGCCAATCAAGCCCCAGCGGCGCATGGAACCGAATCGCGGCGGATCTCCCGAGCAATGGCGCAAGCAGGCCGAGTATCTGGCGACCATCAATCTGAGTTCGGTGTCGCAGTGGGAGTATCCGCTGAAGACTCTTCCTCGCCCCACGGGCAAGGCCACGCACGTGATTGTCACCGAGTATGAATTGCCGCGCCCCACGATCGAGCCGCATGACGTGATCGTCGACGAGCATGGCATGGTCTGGTACACCAATTTCGGCGAACAGTTCATCGGCAAGCTCGATCCCAAGACCGGCGTCCACAAGGAATATCCCGTGCCGGAACTCAAGCCCGGCTACCCGCAAGGATTGCTGGATATTGAAGAAGACAAGTCCGGCGATTTCTGGGTGGGCATGATGTATCAGGGCGCGCTGGCTAAATTCAATCCCAAGACCGAACAATTGCAAACCTTTGCTTTGCCCCCGGAGTTCAACGACAACGCCGCCCAGCCCAACATGCTTGGCATGCGCTACGACATCGACGGAAAAATTTGGACAGACAGCGCCGGTCACTATGACATTTTCCGGCTGGACATCAAGAAGGGCACCTACGAGCGCTTCGAACCCATGAAGCATCTTCCGGACGACAGGCCCGGCACTATTTACGGCATCGATTCCGATTCGCACAACAATCTATATTTCACGGATTTTGCCACCGACTACATCGGCCGCATCGACGCCAAGACCGGGACCACCTCATGGTTCCAGACCCCCACTCGCCAGTCGCGCCCGCGCCGCATTCGCACGGCTCCCAATGACGCCGCCTATTTCGGCGAGTATCAGGGCAACCGCATCGGAATGCTCGATCCCGAGACCAAGAAGATCACCGAATGGCCTCTGGCTGTACCGTGGTCCGGGCCGTATTACGTGACGTGGGATAAGAGTGGCAACTTATATACCGGGGGCATGACCACCGACCGCCTTGCCAAGATCGATCCCAAGACCGGCGTGGACACCGAATACCTGATGCCCCGCGACACCAACATGCGCCGCGTGTTTGCCGACGACACCACCACGCCCGCGACTATCTGGACCGGAAGCAACCACGGCGCGGCCATCGTGAAGATCGAGCCGCTGGACTAGCAGCGCGTCGGTCCGCAATTTCCGCACAGATTTGAATTTTCCGAAGCCGCACCCTTGAAAGTTTCAAGGGTGCGGTTTTTTTTCTGAGCATGGGGCGTCCAGCATGCTCTGCTATGATTGACCGGCGCGACCATGCTCACAACCGCCGGCAAATCGGACGAGACTTCGGCAGATGCGCCGATGGCCGCGGATGCCGTAAAGAAATCCGCCACGCTAGCCGCGCTGCTTTGCGGCGTGATTGCTTTTCAGTTGAATGCCTCGATGGTGGCTCCCGCCGTGCCGGAGATCGCACGCAAACTTAATTCGACTCCGTCAATGGTTGGCATCTCGCAGACGCTCTTCTTCCTGGTCGGTGGAATTGCCGGCATCGTTCTGACCCGATACAGCGACCATGCCGGAAGAAGAAAAATTCTGATTTACTCCCTCATTGTGATGAGCATCGGAACCGTTCTGGCGATGCTTGCGCCCAATGTTGCAATCCTCTGCATAGGGCGTCTCTTGCAGGGCGCAAGCGGGTCGATCTTTCAAATTACCTACCTGATCCTGCGCGATATTTTGACGCCCATACAGTTCGGTCCAGCGCTGGGACTGGTGACCGCAATCAGTTGCGGGGTTGGCGGAGCGGACCAGTTTCTCGGCGGCATGCTCTCGGACCATTGGGGCTTTCGATCGATCTTTTTGGTCATTCTTGTCACCGGTATTGTGGCGATTGTTTTGTCCATGCTCTACGTGCCGGAGTCCACAGCCGATTTGCTGGGCAGCATGGATTGGACCGGCGCTTCGGCCCTCTCCGCAGCGCTGATTTTTGTGAATGTGGGAGTGGCTAGCGGAGGTTCGCGCGGCTGGGCCAGTCCCGCGTCTGCTTCTTTGCTCGCTGCGGCCGCCGCATGTTTCGTGGCGTTCTGGTTCATCGAAAAGCGCAGCGCTCATCCTCTCATCAGCGCGACGCATTTGAAATCGCGCCAGATATGGCCGATTGTGGCAACCACGCTGGCCACTCTCACCGGAGTGTTTGCGGCCATCAACTTTACGGTGGTCGTTTTTAGCCAGGATCATCGCGTGGGCTACGGAATGTCGGCCACTGCGTCGGCATTGCTGTTTCTCTCGCCCGCTGCTGCCATAGGAGTATTTGCAGCGCCGGTTACGGGCTGGCTTGCTCCGCGAGTGGGATGGCGCCGCGTGATGTGGAGCGGATTGCTGCTGAGCATCGCTGCAATGCTCGTATCCACGATACTGCTCGACCATAGATGGATTGTTCTTGCAGCATTTGCGCTGCTCGGCGTGTTTTACAACGGGTTGGCCCTGACCACCATCAACGGGCTTGGCGTCATCCTCTCACCTGCGGATGCACCGGGATCGCTCCCCGGATTGAACGGCGCGTGTTTTCAAATCGGAGCGGGGCTGGGCATCGCCCTTGTCGCGCCGGTTGTCGCCTCGGGCAGATATGTGGACTATCAGGAAGCCATGTGGATTTCCGTTGCAATCGTGATCTTGGCGCTGTTCGCGTCGCTATGGGTGCAAGGAGCGGCGGAGCAGCATCAAGAAAAAATCTAGCGCAGCTTGAGGAGATACAGGGATGAGCGATCCGGAAAATAAGGGACTTGTGGACAAGAGCGCTGTGGGAATTGGCACAAGGCAATTTCATATCGGCGTCGCTCCGGGAGAAGTCTCCACGGTCGCGCTGCTGCCGGGCGATCCGTTCCGCGTTCCCTTGATTGCCGAATTTCTCAGCGATGTCCGCGAAATCGCGCACAACAGGGAACACCGCACCATGACCGGAATGTACAAAGGCAAAAAAATTACCGCGACCTCAACCGGAATGGGATGCCCATCCACGGCCATTGCCGTTGAGGAACTTGCTCGCGTCGGCGTTCAATCTTTTATCCGCGTGGGCAGTTCCGCCGGACTTCAGCCCCAGGTAAAACCTGGCGACCTTCTCATCAGCGAAGGCTCGCTGCGAAACGATGGAACGACCGCGGCCTATGCGCACCCCGGGTATCCCGCCGTCCCCGATTTGCGCATCACTATTGAGTTGGATCGCATCGCACGGCAAATTGCCGCAAGAGAAGGGAACTTTGCCGTTCATACGGGCATTTCGGTTTCGGACGACGCTTTTTACGCGGAGACTCCGGCCTGGATCAGCCAGCTGAATTCGCTGGGCATCCTGAATGTCGAAATGGAAGCGTCGGCGATGTACGTGGTGGCGCGTTTGCGCGGGTTGCGCGCCGGGATGATCTGTTCGTGTTCGAGCAACCTGGTTTCCGGAGCCAGCCTGTACGATGATGTTCACAAAGCGCTGAAGAATGGCTGGATGCGCAGCATTGAAGCGGCTCTTGAAACAGCAGTGAGCCTCGACCTCTGATGCAATTAAACTGATGAAACTGAACCTGCACAGCCATCTGGAAGGGCGCCTGCGGCCCTCCACCGCTGCCGCTCTGGCAGCCGAAGCCGGCGTGCCCGCGCCGCAAGGCGGATGGCAGCGGGCTCTGCAACTGGATGGCCCCGCAAACCTCACGGTGTATTTGACCAAGGTTGCGGCAACCTACCCATTTTTCCGCTCTCCGGTGCATATTGCGCGAATCGCCTGCGAAGCTGTGGAAGATGCCGCCGCGGATGGAACCGATTATCTGGAGCTTCGCTTCGGCCCCGCCACTCACGTGCATTTGGGATTCGACATGAATTCGGTGATGGCCGCTGTCTGCGATGGCGTCGCCGAAGGAATGAAACGCACTGGCATTCATGCGGGCGTGGTGATCGCAGCGCTGCGACATCATGACGTAGAAACGAACATCGACGTCGCGCGTGCGGCATGTCGGTATGCCAGCAAAGGAATAGTGGGTTTCGATCTGGCTGGCGATGAATCCCTCTTCAACGATCTGTCTTTATACGAAAAACCTTTCGCGATTGCTCGCGCGGCGGGACTAGGTTTGACGTGTCATGCCGCCGAAGCCGCGCCCGGCTCAGCCGCCCGCGAAGCCGTCGAACGTTTCGGAGTCACCCGCATCGGCCACGGCGCACACCTCGCCGAGGACGGTGAGTCGTTGCGATGGGTGCGCGATCACGGCGTCGTTGTGGAATGCTGTCCCACATCGAATTGGTATACAGGCGCCATCGCCCACCGGTCCCAGCATCCCGCCAAATATTTTCGGGCGCAAAATCTGAAGATCGTTCTTGGCGATGACAATCCCATGCAAACAAAATCACTGCTATCCAACGAACGCCGAGTGCTGGTCGATGAGTTGGGATTCAGCGAACAGGACCTGCACACTCTTGACGTCACTAGCGTTGACGCGGCATTTCTAGAGGATGCCGTCAGGCGTGATTTTATGTCGCGTCTCAGCGAAAGGCTTTGGTAGCGTCTGCGTCTCGCCGGCTGTTCTGTGTTGCAATTTGAAGGGCGGGGCTTTTCGCCGAGCGGCGCACCCTTAAACACTTAAGAATACGGTTTCTTTAGCCAGGTGCGCCAGCCTCAGCGCGCGAGGATGGACGCTTCTTCGAGCTCCCGTTCTACATCGTGCTTACGAAGCTGAGGAAATTTGACTTTTGGCACGATTCCCAGCTTTCCCGCATACCACAAGAGCTTTTCAATACTCTTGTTTGCAATCTTGCCGTTGAGCAATTCACTCACGCGAGGCTGCGGTTCATGAAAGAGGATTTCCAGATCCTTTGGTTTGTATTGGCGGGCGCAAGCCAGCACCGCTTGGTACAACTCCGCTTTAAATCGCAACTCAACCGCCTTTTCCGCGGAAAAACCCGCATCCCTGAAAACATCGCCGGAGCCTAATCTTGGATTCTTCATTGCTCACCTCTTCGCAGCCGTGCGTGTACATCGGAAAGACGTTTCTTGGCTATTTTCAAATCTTTTCTCGGCGTTTTTGCCCCTTGCTTCTCGAAACAATGCAAAACGTATGTCACGTTGTTGATCTCGGAAAGATAAACCAGCCGATACTAGGTCTTTTCATCGCCGTCTTTTAGCTCGTACACTTTCGGGCCGACGGACGGCATGGGCCTAAAATCCTGGGGCAACCGATGTTGTTCAAGCTGAAACAGATCGAAGCTTAGGTTGCTACGAGCCGTAACAGGGAAGCCTCGCAAGACTTTCCTGGAGTCGCCCTCCCAGGAAAGTATGGCATTAGGTCTGTATATGTCAGTCATAGAATACAAGATATTGTATATCGCTGTAAAGCGAAATGGTGCCGGCACGAGCGGAAATCATTTCAAACTACTCGCCCATGCCGGATTTGCAACTCATCGAGGAGAAGAAGTGCCTTCACCGCACATTCTTCTCCAGCCAATCCATGAAGAACTTGGAAATTTCGGCGCTATTTTTTTCGGACATGAACTGGTGCCCGTTCCCGCGAATTCCCACATCTTCCAGGTTCACGTATTTGGTTTTTACGCCCGCCTGATTGAGCCACTTGGCCACGCAGTGAGAGTAGGGACGGTGGTAGCTGGCCTCGCCGGCCACGTTGAGAACAGGGATGTTTTCAAGATTGATGAGCTTGTGCGCGGGTTCCTTCTGAATCCAGCAAGGGATGAGGTCCGGCGCGTCCGCTTTGTCCTGGCGAACGGGCTGCAATTCGGAGGCGCTCTTGATGGGAGGATCGTACGTGATGGGCTCGTTGGTCAGGCCCCACACGCGGCCCGCGCCTGTCGCGCCTCTTTCCGCGTTCACGATGGGCGGCGCGACCGGTTCCGCCGCGACGATGGCGCGGACCAGTTTGGGCCGTGCATCCGCCGCCAGCCAACCCGACGGAGATACGCCGGAGTGCAGCAAAAGAATCACTGGTTGATGAATTAAATCCATGAGCGCCACGATGTCGTCCGCGGCGAGCCGCTCCATGTCATTGCCGGTTGGAGCTTGCGAATCGGTCTTAGCGAAATAATCGAAAATGGGATCGCCCATCTTGCCCTTGTTCGGACCGTCGCCCGGCCACTGCGTGTGCTTGGTGTACTGCGGCCAGGTGCTCTGCGGAGTAGATGGCGGACGCGCGCCCGACCAGACTTCCTCCATCAACGGGCCGGAGCGCGGCGGGAGCAAATCGCCATCCACACCGGGCACGTAGGCCGAGCGTCCTCGCGCGGGAAGATCCAACATGTAAACGGTGTAGCCCCGGTTGACGAAATCGTAGGCCCAGCCCGGCCGCCCGTCCGGCGTTTGCAGCAAGGCGACGTTCGTTTCGCCGCCACCCGACTGCACGAAGACGATCGGATATTTGTAGCGAATCTTTTTGGGCACCCAGGTTTCCACGTACATGGCGCCGCGCATGACTTCCTCGCCAGGCTTGCCCACCCATTTTCCGCCCACATAAAAATGTCCCTGCCGAGCGATATTGGCCGTGGAAAAAGTGGGAACCGACGTCAGGGGAGGAACCACCGGAGTATCTTTAGTTTTTTGTTGCGCTGCGCATTGGCTGACTACCAGGAAGGCCAGCGCAAAAAGCGCAGTTGCGGATTTCATTACAATTTTCATCGCACACACTCCCCCGGATTCCCTTCGCAAAGATTCAATTCTAAAATTTGGGCATTGATTTGCGTTAAAAGCAAATACTACGCGCTTCGTTCCATTGTCAAGCACGCAAGACACGCGCGATGGTTTGCCAGATGTGGATGATGCAATTGCGTGGATCAGGCAGGAAGATACTCGCTCAAATTTTCAAATGCTGGAAATGGGAATGCCGTGGCGAACCTACTAATTCGCCACGGATTTTGAAGCAGGGCTCGATTCCGCTTTTGCCGCAGGTTTCGCGGGAGGTTTTACTTGATTCCAATAGGGCAGCCAACCGCGGTCCTTATCCGGCGCGGATTGCGGCGGGTCAGGATAGAATCCGTGAAGATTCGGCATTTGAACCTCCAGCAGAGTCTTCCTATCTATGACGTCCGTCTCCTTAATGATGCCGTTCCGGAAGAGGATAAAGGCGGTCAGAGAGTAGATTTCGTCAGGCTTGAGAGTCCCCGCGGCTCCCTCTGGCATGGCGCGGTTGATGAAATCCCAAATGGTCGTGGCGTGCGGCCAATAGCTCCCGGGAGTGATCATAGGATTGGGGGTGCTGAGCGAGTCCACGCCTCCAACCAAGCGATTGTATGGGTAAATGCCTTCTCCATTTTTTCCATGGCACATGGAGCACTTGGCGGCATAGGTCTTTGCGCCTTCCACGGCGCTTCCGCTTCCGGGAGGGAGCTCTTTCCCGTCGGAACCTACCGTATGATCCATGGCACGCACTTCCGCTTCCGTCGGCGGCCGCCCCACCTGATAGGTTGGAGACTGTGCCATGGCGGCACTGCTCGCAAACAGTGCCGCGATTAGAAGTGCGAAACTAAATTTTGATGTCGAAGCTGCTGTATAGCGCATCTTGGACGCTCCCATCTTGCTTTACTCTCCAGAGCTGAATCGGATTGTTGAGAAACTCCCCGACGTTCGCGGTTTCCCAAAGCTTGAGAATGTCAGCAGCCGGTATGCGCGGCTCTCTGCCAGTGCCCCACAGTTGGGCCAGCTCCATCATCGTCGGTTGAATGTCGCCGTATTCATTGGTGCAGCGAGACATAATCACGGTCTCCGCTCCGTCCCAATTCCAGCCCAGGCGAAATCGCGTAAACGCCTTGCGGAACACGGGCTCCTGAAGTTGCGCGTCCTTCCACGTCCGTCCATTGTCGGTGCTCACTTCCACTCTGCCGATCGCGCCTCGACCGCACCAAGCCAAGCCGGAAATCTCATAAAAGCCGCGTCCCGGCAGCTTATGCGGGTCCGACGGAAAGGTGATTAAGGACTTCGGTCCGACTTGCGATTCGTACCAAGTGGCGTGACCATCCGGCCTCAGATTTGTGTAGGCTTCGTTTTCTATCTGGAGAAAGTAAGGCTTGTCCACCACCTTGATGCTCCGCAGGAACTTCACGTTGTTGACGCCCTGGAAACCGGGAACGACCAGCCGCAAGGGATAGCCGTTTTCGCGCCGCAATGCTTCCCCATTTTGGCCATAGGCCACAATCACGTCATCCATGGCTTTTGCCAGCGGGCAGCTCTTGGCATGTCTTTGAAGGTCATCGCCTTCCGCGACGATCCAACTCGCGCCTGTCTGCACGCCAGCTTCTTTGAGCAGCAGGGAAAGGGGCACCCCCGTCCATTCGCTGGTGGAGACTCTTCCATGCATGGTTTGGATTACGTAAGTGCCCTTGGCCGATTCGGGTGACTTCTTCAGGTCGCGCATCATGGACTTGTAATGCATCATGCCGCTGTTTCCGGTGCACTCCAAAAAGTGAATTCGGGATACAGCAGGGAGGCGCTTCAATTCTTCCATGGTGAAGACCAAGGGACGGTCCACCATGCCGTGAATCAGGAGCCGGTGTTCCCGGGGATCGATGTTGGGGAGTGCGTTCCCGTGCTGCACCACGTAGTGGAGAGAGGCTGGTGTGATGACTCCTATGGTGTCCTGAAGCGGAGTCAGATTTCGTAATCCCACAAGGTTAAGTGGTCCTACGCTGTGCGCGCGCTCCGTGGTCTCGTATTTAGAACGCCCGCCATATGCCAGATCCTCGATGCTCGGCTCGTCCGGGGTAACGCCCAGCTTTGAGCCGGGTTCGCCACTATCGATCAAGCCAGGAGTAACGCTGGCAAGCGCTTTGCCACTGGTGAAGGGTATCGACCCCACGGCCAAGCCAGCCAGTGCGGCACTTCCTTTCAAAAATCCTCTGCGATCAGGGTTCTTGAAACTCATGATAGGAATCTCCTCGGAAGCCTATATGGCCCTAACATGGGGCATGCACGCAGTGACGCTGGTCACATGACAATATGCGACATATCACATAGGCGCATGGCGCAGCCGACACATCCCGAGACCAGCGCACTAAAGCCAAAATCCCCACCTAGCCTTTTGCGTCCCGCCAATATGGCCTGAACGGCTAGCCAGAAAAACCGATAAAGACTCTGCAAACCGGCGAACTCCTCAAAAAAACAGTGCGTACACTCCCGGGCGTCGGAAACTGCGAAAGGAACTTCTGGTTGGACAAAGTGTTGCGGCGTTGGGACTGCCGTGTCGAAGCTGCTGATTCGGCATCTACTTATAATTAATTATGAAGGCGGCCTAAGTATTTCGTCCTTCCTTTCGAATAGCCAGGCCTCGTCATTTCACCGAAGCGTCCGCGCCGGGTTTCACTTGATCCCAATAAGGTTCCCAGGAGTGATCCTTATCCGGCGCCGATTGTGGAGGGTCGGGATAGAATCCATGACGGTTCGGCATCTGGACTTCCACCAGACTGTTCTTGTCCATGGCGTCGGTCTCTTTAATGATGCCGTTCTTATAGAGCAGAAAGGCGGTCAGAGCATAGACATTGTCCGGCGTGAGGGACCTGTCCGGGCTGGCGCCCTTTTCATAGGGCCATGGAGGCATGGCGCGGTTGATGAAGTCCCAGATTGTCGTGGCGAACGGCATGTTGCTCCCCACGGTCTTTATCGGATTAGGGGTGTTGAGCGAGCCAATGCCTCCCACCAAGCGAGGATTCGGGAACATACCCTCACCGTTTATTCCATGACAGAAAGAACACTTGGCGGCATAGAGCGGCGCCCCTTCTTTTGCGGTTCCTTTTCCGGGAGGGAGTTCCTTTCCATCGGAGCCCACAATATTATTCCCGCGGCGCAATTCTTCTTCCGTCGGCGGCCTCCCCACCTTGTAGGTCGGGGACTGCGCCATCGCTGTGCCACACACGAGCAGAGCCATCACCGGCAATAGAAGACCAGACTTTGAAAATATTGTAGCGCGCATCTTGCATGCTCCCTTCTTGCCTTACTGCCCACATCTGAATCCCAAGATTGAGAAACTTCCCGATCGCTGCCTAGATTCCAGGGTAAGCTCCGCCCTCCGGATTGAGAGTGATGTACAGCGCATCGTGCACGCTCCCATCCGATTTAATTCTCCACGGCAGAATCGGATTGTTGAGAAACATGCCGATGGGTGCGGTTGCCCACCAGTGCATGATTTCACTGGCAGGAATCTTGGGTTCCCTGGAGTCCCCCCAGAGCTGGGCGAGCTGCGTCATGGTCGGCTGAATTTCGTGGTATTCATCTGTGCAGCGGGACATGATTACAGTCTCCCTGCCGTCCCAATTCCAGCCCAGGCGAAATCGCGTGTGCGCCTTCTTAAATACCGGTGTCTGCAGAACCGCGTCTTTCCAGGTCTTGGCGTTGTCTGTGCTGACTTCCACACGGGTGATCGCTCCTCTGCCCGACCATGCCAAGCCGGAAATCTCATAGAAGCCGGGCCCCTGCAACTTATGCGGGTCCGATGGGAAGGTAATCACGGACTTCGGTCCCACTTGGGACTCGTACCAGGTCGCCATGCCGTCCGGTTTGGTGTTGGTGTAGCCGCTGATTTCCGGCTGGAGGTAATACGCTTTGTCCACGAGCTTAATGTCTCTCAAAAACTTTATGTTATTGACCCCTTGAAAGCCGGGGACGACCAGCCGCAACGGATAACCCTGTTCGCGCCGGATGGCTTCGCCATTTTGGCCGTATGCCACGATCACGTCGTCCATGGCCTTTGCGACGGGAAAGCTTTTCGCACGCCCGGAAACGTCGGCGCCTTGCGCGATCAGCCAGGTCGCCTCCGACTTCACACCGACTTCCTTGAGCAGCAATGAGAGAGGAACTCCGGTCCATTCACTCGTAGAGGTCCTTCCATGCATGGCTTGGATAAGAGACATATCCTTCCTGCCTACACTCAGGTCGCGCAGGTAGGATTTGTAATGCATCACTCCGCTGTTTCCAGTGCACTCCAAAAAGTGAATTCGCGATACAGCCGGAAGGCGCTTCAATTCCTCCAATGTGAAAATCGTCGGACGGTCCACCAACCCGTGAATCATCAGTGTGTGCGTGTGGGGATTCAGGTTCGGGATGTGCATATCGTGCTGAACGATGTAATGAAGAGAGGACGGCGTGATGACTCCTATCGAATCCTGAAGCGGAGTCAAATTTCGCAGCCCTTGCCCGCCAAGCGCTCCCACAGTGTGCGCGCGTTCAATGGTTTCGTAACTGGAACGCCCGCCGTATGCCAAATCCTCGATGGTAGGCTCGTCCGGGGTAACGCCCAACTTGCTGCCGGGTGCGCCCTCATCGATCAAATCGGGGGTAACGCTGGCGTGCGCTTTGCCGCTGGCGAACGGGATCGCTCCTATGGCCAAGCCTGCCAGAGCCGCACTTTTCTTTAAAAATCCCCTGCGATCAGCCTTCTTCGAATTCATGGTGGGAATCTCCTGAGCAAATACTTTCTGGGCAACCTATGTGGCGCTAATGTGGGACACAAGTGCAATCACGCAGGTCACCCTATCGCGTGACCCGCGTGATTACATCAAAACCTATTCATAGCGCTACATATCCCGGCAAAATAACCAAGCTGCCGATTCGGAAACTATTTCTTGACAGAGCGGCCTAAGGTTTCGTCCTTCCTATTTGCCATCGAAGGCCTTGTCTTCCTTCCGCAGCTCTTTTACTTGATCCCAAAAGGGCAGCCAAGAGTGGTCCTTGTCCGCATTTGCCTGTGGGGTGGTGGGAAAAAATCCATCGCGGTTCGGCATCTTGACTTCCACCAAACTCTTCTTATCAAGGACATCAGTCTCCTTGATGGTGCCATTCTTGAAGAGGATGAAGGCAGTCAACGCATAAATCTCGCTTGGGCTGAGAGTCCCCTCCGCATCCCGGGGCATGGCGCGGTTGATGAAGTCCCAAATCGTCGTCGCATACGGCAAATAGCTCCCGGAGCTTCGTATAGGGTTAGGAGTGTTGAGGGTGCCAACGCCTCCCGCCAAACGCGGCCAGGGAAAGATACCCTCTGCGTTCTTTCCATGGCAGAAGGAGCACCTGGCGGCGAAGAGCTTTGCGCCCTCTACAGCGCTGCCGCTTCCGGCAGGGAGCTCCTTTCCTTCGGGACCTACAGCATGATCCCAAGCCTTCACTTCGGCCTCCGTCGGCGTCCTACCCAGCTTGTAGGTAGGGCCCTGCGCCCACGATACGCCGCATGCGAGCAGAAGCACCGCCGGCAATAGAATGCTAGACCTTGACATTGAGATTGGTGTACAGCGCATCTTTGACGCTCCCATCTCTCCCGATTTTCCAGGACTGAATTGGATTGTTGAGAAACTCCGAGATATTTGCTGTCTCCCAAAACTTGATTACATCGGCGGCCGGCAGGTGAGGTTCGGCCATATTGCCCCACATTTGCGCCAGCTCCGTAAACGTCGGTTGAATGTCGCCGTATTCATTCGTGCAGCGGGACATGATCACAGCCTCCGAACCGTCCCAATTCCAGTCGAAGCGGAATCGTGTATGCGCTTTTCGATAGATTGGTGTCTGAAGAACCGCGTCCTTCCAGGTCCTCCCATTATCGGTGCTGACTTCCACCCGGCTGATCGCGCCCCTTCCGGACCAGGCCAAGCCTGTGATCTGATGATAGCCGCGGTCCGTCAGTTGGTCGCCGTCACACGGAAAAGTGATCAGTGACTTCGGTCCGACTTGAGATTCGTAGATGCTTGCTTTGCCGTCCGGCCTCAAGTTGGTGTAGGCAGTGGTTTCACTCTGGAAATAATAAGGTTTGTCCACCACCTTAATGTTCCTCAAGTACTTCACGTTGTTGACCCCTTGCCAGCCCGGAACCATCAGCCTCAAGGGATAGCCCTGTTCGCGCCGCAGCGCCTCGCCATTTTGGCCATACGCCACGATCACATCATCCATGCACTTTTCCAGGGGCATGCTCTTGGCATGCTTTTCCGTGTCATTCCCCTCCGCAACAATCCAGGCCGCTCCCGGTTTCACACCGCATTCCTTGAGCAGCACAGATAGGCGTACTCCTGTCCATTCATTGGAAGAGGTCCTTCCATGAAGCGCCTGGATGAAACGAACATCTTTCGCCGTATCGGGGTACTTCTTCAGGTCACTCAGATAGGACTTATAATGCATCACACCGCTGTTTCCAGTGCACTCCAGGAAATGAACTTCGGATACGGAAGGGAAGCGCTTCAATTCGTCCATGGTGAAGACCAAGGGACGGTCTACCATGCCGTGGATCAGGAGGGTGTGCTCCTTGGGGTCAATGTTCGGGAGATGTTTCTCACGCAACACCAAGAAATGGTAAGCGGTCGGCGTGATGGCCCCGATCGTATCCTGAAGCGGGGTCAAGTTTCGCAAGCCCGTAACGTTCAGTACCCCCACACTGTGTGCCCGTATCGTGGTCTCGAAACGGGAACGCCCGCCGTAGGCCAAATCCTCAATGACGGGGTCGTCAGGAGTAACGCCCAGCCCAGCGGTGGGTTCGTCGGCCGCGTGTGCCTTGCCGCCCACAAAGGGAATCGCTCCAGCGGCCAATCCGGCCAGAGCCGCGCTTCCCTTCAAAAATCCTCTGCGATCGGTCTTCTTAGCAATCATAGTGAGAACCTCCGGAACCAATATGTCTCGTGGCGACCATTTAGCGCCTACGGGGGCGCGCATGCTGTGACCCTGGTCACGGTTTGAAGTGACCCTGGTCACAGTTTCGCGTGCGCTGACTATTGGTTGGGGATTGGAGACTAATGACCGAAATCAACGCAAGCAGCTGCCCATCCTTGCCAATTTTGCAAGTGTGTGGTCTTCATGGGACGATGATTGGCGGGCGTGCAGGCGGCTCAGACTTCGCAGAGTTTCGTGCGGAACTTCTCACCTATTCCGTAAATACAATTCCAACCGCGGTGCGCTCTTTATCCTCTTGCTCTTCGATGCGCACGACGTAGCCGCGCAGGCGCAGCGGGCTGTTTGTGGAGCCGTCAATGCCGGGGTTGTCGAGCAGGACTTGCAATTCGGATTGCAGCCTGGGGCTGTGGTCCAGATAGATCAGCGCGCCCTGCAAGGTTAAATCGCTGATCACAGTTTCTTCCTCGAAGGCGTGGCCCGCGTCGGTAAGGCCGGTGACGCGCGCGCGGAAATGCGCGTCGCGGCGCAGACCTTCGCGCGAGGCTGGAATGACCACATCGAGTTCTTCCTCGCCCAGCGTCATCACCATGCCCTCGGCGGCGGCCCACACATTCGCGAACCTTCCGCGCGCTTCGCGCAGAATTGCGTCCACGGCTTTGTCGGTGGAATCCGGATCGTGATGAAACAGCACCAAGTTCTTGACTCCCACGGACTCGGCGATTTTCACGCCTTCCAGCCAGGAGGAGTGGCCCCATCCCTTGCGCGTGGTGGCCAGCAGTTCGGGGCTGAACTGCGCGTCGTTGATGAAGATATCCGCGCCCTCGGCAAGTTCCAGCAAACTTTTGTCCAGCTTGGGATTGCCCGGCTCATTGTCCGTGGCGTACACCACGGTTCCCGCGGAAGTTTCAAAACGAAAGCCGAGGCACCCTTGCGGATGGTCCAGCCATCGCGCCGTCACCCGAGCGCCCGGCACATCAAAGCGATCTCCGCCGCTTACTTCGGTGAATTCGCGTTTGGCGCACATTGCTTTGAGGTCCACCGGAAAATACGGATATGCCATCTGCGCTTCAAACACGCGCTTCAGGCTCCCGGCGCCGAGATATTCGGACTGGAAGCTGTAAAAGTGAAAGCGGTTTTGATCCGCGTATAAAGGAGAAAAAAACGGGATGCCCTGAATGTGATCCCAATGATAGTGGGTCACAAAAATGTGTGGCTCGTGCTTTTCCGGTTCCTCGGCCGCATCCAAATGCCGCCCTAGCATTCGCAATCCAGTCCCGCAGTCCAGGATGACGCGCGCCCCCGCGGGCGTGGTCAGCTCCACGCAGGCAGTATTGCCGCCGTATCGCCAGGTGGCTTTGTCCACCGTGGGAGTGGACCCGCGCACGCCCCAGAAACGCAGCGTGGCGACCCGGTCACTGGAAATTTTGCGTGACGGCTTGGCCAATGGTTCGGCCGTGATGGAGTAAGTGGTAGGCACGGAAGCTCGAATTCTCGATCTTTCTCATACTAGGGAGCGGCTAGGGGTAAGTCAATTGTCTTGCGGATCACATGTGCGTGAACTATACGAGTCACTAAATGGCTTCACCCCATGTTCAACTGTCCCTTGGGGCGCGACTCCCGGTACAATGGGAACGATGCATGTACACGCGCATGGCCATGACCACTCGGCCGGCCATTCGCACCCTTCCCATGAAATGTCCAGCGGGGTGCTTGCCGGCGCGGTGGCCGCCACCTTATTGCTGGTTGTCGCCGAGCTACTTGGCGGCTTCCTGGGCCATTCCATCTCCCTGGTCAGCGACGCGCTGCACAATCTGTCCGACATCCCCACGCTGCTGATTTCCTGGCTCGCCTTACACTGGGCTGCGCGGCCCGCGGATCACGAACGAACCTACGGCTATCAACGCGCCGGGGTACTTGCGGCATTTACGAACGCCATCCTGCTGGTCCTCGTGTCGCTCGGTCTTTTCTATGAGGCCTTCCAACGTTTTCTTCATCCCGTCGCCGTTCACGAAAGCTGGATGATCGGTGTCTCGCTGCTGGCCCTGGCCATCAACGGCGGGATTACGCTGGCGCTTGTGCGCGGGCGGCGCGATCTGAATCTTCGCAGCCTGCTGATCCACAATTTTGGCGATGCGATTTCGAACATCGGAATTCTGGTGGGAGCCTTTGCCATTCGAATGACCGGCGCGCAGTGGCTCGATCCGGTAATCGGCGTGGGCATTGCCGCGATGGTGCTGTGGTCCACCAAGAGCCTGCTGATGGAAGCCGGCAACATTCTGCTTGAAGGCTTGCCGAAAGGGATTCGATTGGAGTCCGTGGCTCGGTCCATTTTAAGCGTCAAGGGAGTGCAGGAAGTTCACGACATTCATGTCTGGACGATTGGGACGGATATGGTGGCGCTTTCCTGCCATGTGCGCATCCCGGATATGCACATGGACGAAAGCGAAAAGATCCTGCAGGCTGTCCGCGCCAACCTCGACAAGGATTTCCATATCACGCACACCACCGTTCAGTTCGAGCGCGCCGGCCTTCCGCACGAAACCGCTTACATCATGCCGCATCCCGCTCGGGCTTCTAAGTAGTTCCGAGTTTTTGCGGGATATTCCTCGGAAGAAGCGCCTCGCCATTTTTGTCATTCCGAGCGAAGCGAGGAATCTCTCCGCGGTTTGACTTCAAGAAAACAAAGAGGGATTCCTCGCTTCGCTCGGAATGACAAAATGTTTCTGCATTTTTTCCGCAGCCTGTGAAGCCTAGGGCACGTCTTAATCAATCCCAGGGCAGGCCAACGTAATTTTCCGCGAGGGTAGTCATGGCGGCGCGCGAGCTGGTTACGTATTCGAGTTCGGCGATTTGGCGGCGCTCGTCGAATGCGTTGTCCGAGTTGAAGCGGTGAAGCATGGAGGTCATCCACCAGGAGAAGCGCTGCGCCTGCCACACGCGGCGCAGACACGTTTCGGAATAGCGCTCCAGCAGATCGGTTTTTCCGGTCTTGTAAAATTCCGCGAACGCTTTGGCCATGATGCGTACGTCGGCCACCGCGAGGTTCAGGCCTTTTGCTCCGGTTGGCGGCACGATGTGCGCGGCGTCGCCGGCCAGAAACATTTTGCCGTACTGCATGGGCTCGACAACGAAACTTCTCATCCCCGTGATGCCTTTTTGAAAGATCGGGCCTTCGTTGAGTTTCCAATCGCCTTCCGCAGCGGTTCGCGCGCGCAATTCGCTCCAGATGCGGTCGTCGGACCAGGCGTTGATGTCTTCATCATGAGGCACCTGCAGGTAGAGCCTGCTGATTTGCGGAGTGCGCATGGTCAGCAAAGCGAAGCCACGTTCATGGTAGGTGTACACCAATTCGGGTGCGGAGGGAGGCGCCTGCGCCAGGATTCCCAGCCATCCAAACGGGTAGATGCGCTCGAATTCGGTGAGCACTCCCGAGGGAATGCTGGGGCGGCAGATGCCGTGAAAGCCGTCGCAGCCCGCGATATAGTCGCAATGAAGTTCTTCATCCATGCCTGCGGCGCGAAAACGGATGGAAGGTTTCGCGCCGTCGAAGCCGTGCACGCTGACTTGGTCCGCTTCGAAAATAATCGGTTTTCCGGCTTCGAGACGCGCGGCGACTAAATCCTTGATCACTTCTTGTTGCGCGTAGACCGTGACGGTTTTGCCGCCGGTCAGGTCGTCAAAATCGATGCGGTGCCCGCGCCGGTTGAATCGCAGTTCGATGCCGTGGTGAGTAAGCGCTTCGCGCTGCAGGCGTTTTCCAACGCCAGTTTCGATCAGCAGATCGACGGTGCCCTGTTCGAGAAGCCCCGCGCGGATGCGCTCCTCGATGTAGCTTCTGCTTCGCGATTCGACCACCACGGATTCGATTCCCTGCAGGTGGAGAAGATGGGCGAGGACCAATCCCGCGGGGCCCGCTCCGACGATGCCGATTTGCGTTCGCACGTTTACCCTTCCGCTGCCGTCGATGTGTTTCGCAGTACGCGCAGTTTAGCCATACAAGGCGCACCTTGTCCACAGTGCGAGTGGACAAGGTAACTGAGTGTGAAATTATTCGGAACGAATCAGGCGTTATTCGTTGGAGATGGGCCGAAGGACGGCGACGGCAAAGTGGGCCAGCAGCGGCGCGCCTTCATCGAGTTGCAGCCAGCGCACACCGCAATGGTCCTTGAGATATTTTCCGACGCGCGCATCGTTGATGCCCAGATGCTCGGCGAGCTTTTCTTTCAGGTTGGAGCCTTCACGGCTGCCGCGCCCGCTGCGAAGCATGTTTCCGATTCCCACGCGCAGCGTCTGGCATGCTTCCACATAGTAATAAGTGGTCTGGTCCGTGTCCGTGATCAGGAAAACGCCGGGACCGGCGGGAGCTTCATCGGCCTGCTCCAGGGAATGAATCGAGCACGCCAAAAGACGGCGAAGCTGAGACTTCGAGTTGCGTCATGCGCGAGGAAAGCGCGGGATCTCCCGAGCGAACGCGCGCCGAAAAAGAGGAAACGGGAGTTGCAGTCTCGTATCCACGCGATGGTTCCGGCTCACGCACTCGAGGTTCCGCGACGTCCGCGGACGCGGCAGGGCGAGCGGCCGGGTATGTGCGTGGTTCCGCAACACGGTCAAACATGGATGGAGGAGCGGGCGGCGCAACCGGCGCTGCCGCTGACGCTACGGGAACTCCCGTGCGCACTCCCTTGTGACGTCCGCGCCCGCCTCGGCGTCCGCGCCGTCTGCGGCGGCGGTCCGGACCAGCTTCGGAAGGCTGAGCCGCAGTTGCGGCGGCGGTTGTGCCTTCTGGCGACGGCTGTTCGAAAACGGTTTCTTGTCCGCCTTCGGTCATCTCTTGCTCGGTTTCATTCGGTTGTTCTTCCGAATATTCTGCAATCATTGGGTCCAATCGGGTCACCGGCTCGGCGGTGTTCTCGCTGACGGCTAGGCCTGTGACTACCGCGGGCGACACCGGTATCGGCGCGCCCAGGCGAACTAGCCCTTCTTCAGCTTTTTGCTTCCATTGCGGTCGGCGGAAACGCTCGGCGGCCGTGGTGAACCAGCGCACAGCTTCCGAGGTCGTTCCTGCCTTCTCAAAAACCTGGGCAAGCTCGAACGCCACCATGGCGTCGTGCGTGCGCTCATACAGTGCGGATAGCTGGCCGGGGGGATCCGCGCTGGTTCTCGCTTTGCGGATGCGGGCCTGAATTTGTCGCCAATCGCTCACTGGGCGATATTGTAACAGCCGCGCGAGCGCGGAGCCATAGCTACGCAAAGAAAAGCCGCGGAGGTGTTTCGTAAAGGCTCGCCTGTCTTTGTAGCGCCCGATTTCAGGCGGGCATGTGCTTGCAGCCACGATGCCCGCCTGAAGGCGGGCGCTACCAGAGAAAAAGCCGAACTGCCGTTCAGCTGGCGCTTACCGTGACCGTCAGCAATTCCACCGGCGCCGCTTCAAACGAGGCTTGCAATTCTTTCGCGGAAGAAAAATGTTTCCCTTTGGCGTGCCGCGCGGGGAATTGAAAGGTGATCGACGGCTCATTGAACGGATAGGGATCCAAAACAAAGTGGCGGGTGCCAATCGCACGCACCTGCACTGGAACGCGCTTGCCGTCGCGGGTTGGGAACTCGTGCAGCAGGCTGGCCGGCTTTTGAAAATTCACGCAGGTGAGCAGGGAGAGATTGTCATTGGCTTGCAACAACCGGAAGTGGTCCACGATCGCATCCTCGGTCTTATGTTCCGGCTTCAGCCTGGGATTCGCCGCGATTTGTTTGCGCAAGGAATCCTGTAGCGCCTTCTGCCCCGCCAGGAATTCGTCGAGCAGCGGCAATTGCTCGGGGGCAATGGTGGAGCGGTCGGCGTGATCGTGCAGCAGGCTGTAGGTGTGCATGGAAATGAGCACCGCGGCGTAGGGGTCTTCCGCGGCGATCAGGCGCACGGCGCGGTCGCGCACCGCCAGATAATCCGCCAAGTCGATTTCCTCGAACGCCGAATATTTGCCGACCAGTTCCGTGGAAAATGCACTGGGTTTCCCTTGCCGCGTGATTTGAGGAAACGCGTCACGTGCGGCCCAGCCATCGTCGTGGCGGGCGATTCCGCGCATGACGTGTTCGCGCGGCTCGGGTGAGGGAAATAGAGCGTTGCCCCAGCGCTCGGCAAAATCACCCGCCAGGCGTGCATGGTCGGGATGCCTGACGAGCCACCATCCAGTTTCTGTTTCAAGTCGCAGCATGTTGGTTCTCCTCGCAAAAGTTTATTGCGTCAATCCGATTTGCCACTCCGCATCGCCGCTCCGTTGGTTCACTCCGTTTCCGGTGCGCGGGCCGATTCGTGCCAGCGATGCAGAAAATACCACTCCAGGAACATAATTAGAAAAAGAAAACTGAATCCAAGCACGGTCGCGGCGAGTACAAGAGCGAACAAATAATCGGTCTGCAGTTGCGACGACGCGTACAGGATCGAGTAGCCAAGCCCGCCCTCACCCACCCGGCCCGAGCCTGCAAATAGTTCGCCTGTAATCGCGCCGATCACCGCGATTCCGCTGGCGATACGGATTCCCACAAACAGGTTCGGAACAGCGTGCGGAAGGCGTAGCTTGAACAGCACCTGCCCGCGAGTTGCGTTGTGCATCAGAAAGAGATGCACCAGATTTTCATCCACGCTGATGAGCCCCTGCGTGGTGTTGGCAATAATCGGCGCGAGCGAAATGATAAAGGCAATGAACGTGACCGCCGGAATCCCCGCTCCCATCCACATCAGAATCAAAGGCGCGATGGCAATAATGGGCACGGTCTGCAGCAGCAGCGTATAGGGATAAAGCATTTTTCGGACCCAGCGCGATTGAGCGAAAATCAGCGCCACAAATACTCCCACCACAATGCTGACAAGCAGACCTCCGACAGACTCCTCCGCCGTGATGGCCAGTGAGTTCAGCAAGGAAGGGAAGCGCGCGCCCACGGCGCGCGCCACGGCCCAGGGCGAAGGCAACATGTAGGGCGGAACGTGAAACACCCACAGAATGAGCTGCCACAACACGATGAACGCCGCGAACACGGCCAGCGCGTTGAGCACGGTGATGGCGCGCTGCTTCATTGGCGAACGGTCTCCCGCAAGGAGTGCGCCACGCGCGAAGCAATGTCGTCAAACTCCGGCGAAGTGCGGATCGCGGATTTGCGCTGCGCCGGCAGGTCCACTTGAAACTCAGCGTAAACTCTTCCCGGATTCGGCGCCAGCACCACAATCCGGTCGGAAAGAAACACGGCTTCGGAAACGGAGTGGGTCACGAAGACAGCCGTCCATTTTTGTTCGGCGCGCAGCCGCAGAATCTCTTCGTTCAGGCGGTCGCGGGACATTTCATCGAGCGCCGCGAACGGTTCGTCCAGAAGCATCACGCGCGGATTCGTGGCCAGAGCGCGCGCGATGGAGACGCGCATGCGCATTCCTCCCGAGAGTTCGCGCGGATAAGATTTGGCGACCTGTTGCAGACTCACGAGTTCGAGCAACGCGGAAATTTCTTTTTCCCGGCGGTCGTTCGGCACGTGCTCCAGTTCCAGGCCCAGGCCGATATTTTGTTTTACGGTGCGCCAGGGAAGCAGCGTCGCATCCTGGAAGACGAATGAAATAGTTTCCCTGGCGTTCAGCGGCGTCATTCCGTCCACGCGTATTATTCCACTGGTTGGGGCGGACAGGCCGGCGATCAATTTAAGGATGGTGGACTTTCCGCAGCCGGACGGGCCGATGATGCTGACGAATTCCTGCTTGGCGACGGTCAGGTTGATCGATTCCAATACGGCGCGAGCGCTCCCGTACTGCTTGCTGACGCCTACAATCTCGATTTCCGGAACGCCCGCATTGGAGTTCATTGAGGCGCCTCTGTCGCGGGCAAGTACAAAGCGGAACAGAAGTCTTTGCCGTGGAAAACAAAATGTGTGGACCGCCGCCAATCCCAGGATGTTGCCTGGCAGGAGGGCACATCGCTGCCGGGATTTCGGTCAAAGAGTGGGAACGCGCCGCCGGCAATTTCCAGCCGGATTCGGTCGCCCTTATCGAAACGGCATGAAGTTGGTTCAAGAAAGAAATCCCAGCGATGAATTTTGCCGGCCGCGGATTTCGTCCCTGGGATTGACCGGCTGGACCGTGCGATTCCGATGCAGATAAATTCCGCCACTCCATTTGGTTTTGCGCGCACAAGTTTTGCGGTGAAGTCGGCATTCTCCAGCGTGGTTGCGCAATAAAGCCGGATGCGCGGAATGCCCAAAACCCACAGCGGCTTATCGAGCGGCGCGCTCGAATAAACGAGCAGGTTGTTTCCCATTTCCAGCGCGGCCTGATCGAATTGGCCGCTCGCCGCGCTCGGACCTCCCGGAGCGAGGACAGGCACTTCCGGATCGTGCACAAAAATGTCGCAGGGTTCCTCAGTCTCCGGGCGCACGGACGAGAGCGTTCCATTTCCTTTGCGCGAATTGGCTCTGCCCTCGCTGTGCAGAAAGAGGACGTGATCCGCGCCCTCGGGAAACGTTTGCGCGTCGCGCCAGCGATTTTCGCCCAGCACGAAGTGGCGCACGCGCGGCTCTCCCGCAAACGCGCCGGAATCTTTTAGCCAATGGTCGAACCATCGCAGCAAGATGGCGTCCGTGTCGATCAGCGCCTCAGGACCAAAATCCGCCGCGCCAATTCGATCGCCCCAGGGAATGTGCACCCACGGCCCTGCAAGCAAATATTGATTCTCGCGCGCAAGCTCGCTGCCAGCGGATTTTCGCAGTGCCAGAAAACCTTCGACGCTACCGCGCAGAAACATGTCGTACCAGCCGGAAATGTGCAGCGCCGGAACACGAATCTGATCGAGGCGTTGGCTGACATCCAGCGCGGCCCAGTATTCGCCGGGAGCATTGTGATCGAGCCAGTCAAGCACGTATGTGGGAAGCCCTTCGCCGTGCAGCGCGGGATGTGCGCGAACGGGCAGCACGCTGGTTTGCGACGCAAGCTGCGCCCAAGCTTGTTCGAGCCTGTAGCTTGCCTCGCGAAGTTTCTTGCGCCGCGCGTCCTCTTTCAACAGCTGCAATCCCCAGCCCAGCGTGGACGCCAGGCGCAGCGCTCCGCCCTGATAAAACCAGCCGTGATACAGGTCGCACGCGGTCATCCCCGGCGAGATGCACTGCAGGCCCTCAGGCTGTTCGGCCGCGGCCAGCAGCTGCGTCATTCCCTGATAAGAAAAACCGTACATGCCGATGCGGCCATTCGATTCGGGGCGCGCGCGCAGCCAGGCAATGGTATCGGCGCCGTCGGTTCCCTCATTTCGAAACGGATAGAACTCGCCTTCGGAGTCGCCGCGTCCGCGAACGTCTTGAATGACCACGTTGTATCCCTGGCGCGCAAACCACACGGGATGGGCATATACGACCGTGGATGCGATGTCGCGTCCATATGGCTGGCGCATCAGGAGCGTGGGCAATGGGCCGGGTTGGGCAGGGTAATAGTGGTCGGATACCAACTGAACGCCGTCGCGCATGCGTGCGCGGACGCCGCGTTCGAGTCGTACGCCTGCGCCGCAATCGACCCATCCAGGCGAGTTCATGGCGTGCGCGGGTCCGTGTAGCGATACATTTCTTCGAGCGCTGCGGCCAGCCGCGTGGTTGCCTGCTCCAGCCAGCGCGCGCCTTTTTCCGCGGTGGCTGGGCGCGGATCGCCCATCACTCCGCTGGGCGCAATATCCTTGGTGAGCCAGGCAAACGTGGCGGGCGCATTTTCCGGCAGCAGCATGCCCGGCTTGGAAATGTCGGCGATGTAGTTGGCGGTGTACGCGGAGCTGTCCACCAGTTCCGGCACGCTGGCCAGCAGAAACGAAGTTTCCACTTCGCCCGCGTGAAATCCGTAGGCGCGTTCCTGAGGATCGAGGCCTTCGAAGGAAATTCCGCCGGAGCCGTGCATGGCAAACGTGCGCAGGCCAAATTCCGCGCGCAAGTCGCGAGCCATGACGTCGATCAGCGAAGTATTTCCGCCGTGCGTGTTGTACAGGACGAGCTTTCGAAAGCCGGCCTTTGACAAGCTGGATCCCAGATCGCGCAGCACGGCCATGAACGTGGCGGAGCTGACCGAAAGCGTCCCCGGAAAGCCGATGTGCTCATTGCTCTTGCCGTAACACACAGGCGGCAGTGCGTAGACATTCAATTCGGCGGGGAGTTTGCGCAGCGCGTGGCCCAGCAGCAAATTGTTGATCAGCGTGTCGGTCGCCAGAGGCAGGTGATGCCCGTGCTGCTCGATGGCCGCCGTGGGCAGGATCAGCAGCGTGGTGTCACGAGGAAGCGCGTCCACCTGCTTCCAATTTAGGTATGCGAAGTTTCGCGCGTCCGGTATCCAGGTTTTCATTTCGTTGGCGCTCCAGCCATCTGGGTTTCTGAATGAAACGTGACCATCTTACCGGGATTGAGCAAGCCTTTGGGGTCGTAGCGCATCTTGGTCAGCAATTGCACGTTGTCCGCGCGGTAGCGGCCGCCGCCCTCGACATTATTCACGTGCGGATTGGCCACGAACACTCCGATCTTGCGGCAGAAGTCGATCATGTCGTTCAGGCGCTCCTCGGTTGTGTAGTAGACGACGGGAATTGCGCCGGGAACCACGCGGCCCTCGCCGTTCTTCATGAATTCCATGTGGAACAAGATTTCCTGGCCGAAGCGCTCGCGCAATTGGCGCAATTGATCGCGCACCGTATCGGGGTTAAAGCCGCATTGCAAGTACGTATAAGCCTCGTCCGACCGCATGGCCCAGAGCGTGGTGTGATTCCAGGTGTAGTCGGAAAGCAGCGGTCTTGCATTGAGGCCGGGATATACGCCGCTTTGAGTTACGACTCCTGCGGCGTTGCGCGCGGCGGCTTCCAAATCGCCAAGCTGGCTCGATGCGATCATGAAAAAAATCAGCGTCTTGCCTTCCGGGGCATATTGGCGAATGGGCGTGAAGAAGGATGGAATCGGCCACTCGAAAACGGTAACAAGCCGCTTGATCCATGAAGGGCCGGTGGCGATCTTCTCGCCGAAATCGAGGGCGGCGGCGAAGGTGTCAAAAGCCACGATGCACTGGGACCACTCCACGGCCGGCGCCAGCGCAAGCCAAACGCGGGTGATGATTCCGTTGGTGCCCCAGGCATGCAGAATGTCGTGAACCGCTTGGCCCTCGTGATGCATCAGGCGAGGTTCCGGCTCCATGGTCACCACTTCGAGAGCGCGGACCGTTTCAAAATCGCGCAGTCCGCCGTGCGCGACTGTGCCGATTCCTCCCGAGCCGCCGCTGACGAATCCGCCGACGGACGCCTTGATGATGGTCGAAGGATAGCAGCGCAGTTCCCATCCGGCCTTACGCGCTTCATTTTCCAGATCGCCCAGGCGCACTCCGGGTTGGCAAACGGCCACGCCCTCCGGCTGAATTTGCTCGATGCGATCCATGCGCGCCAGGTCCAGCACAACGCCGCCTTCCAGGGGAACCGCCTGGCCATAATTTCCCGTGCCCGCGCCGCGCGCCGTAACCGGAATACCGTTTGCAAAGCAATAGCGCAGCAGCTTCTGAATTTCCTCGGCGCTCAGCGGCTGCACCACCACGTCGCCCAACTTCCCATCCAACTGCCTGCGAAGCACCGGCGAATACCAATAGAAATCGCGAGAGAGCTGCTCGACGATCTGAGGATTCACGATCACGCGCGAGGGATCGCCGGTAAGAGATTGAAGGCTAGCGATGTGCTTCGGGTCCATGGAAATCAGCTCACTTTGCAATTCAGGATTTGGCGGACTTTGTCTTTCTCGAACTCCAGGTGCGAAAAGCCCTTTGCATGTTCGGATGCGTAAAAAGCGTGTTGCACAAATCGCGAAGCACAGGCCCCTCCACGACGCAGGCGAAGTCCGAGCGGCGCGCCACTTCCTTGGCGGAAATTTGAATTTGCATTACGTGGCGATTGGCATCGGCGATAGTCGCTCCGAATACCACGCGGTCCAGCCTGGCCCACAACGCATTGGCCATGCACATGGGGCACGGCTCGCAGGTGGAGTACATGGTAAAGCCGGCAAGCGAGGGGCGTTTCAGTTTCTTGCAGGCAAGACGCACCGTGCGCGTTTCGGCATGAGAGCTGGGATCGTTTTCGCGCAGGACGGCGTTGGTGGCGCGCATCAGGCGCCGGCCCGTGCGCGTATCTACAATCAGGGCGCCAAAAGGAACCGGGCGGACAGTGCTCAGTGAGCGAGCGGTGAATTCGAAAATCTCGCGCACACGCTGCTCATCGATCGAGGAAATCCGCGACCTTGCGGAAGCCGGCTTAGCCATGCCGCAATTTACCACATTGCCGGGCAGCCCGCCGCTGGACCTCTATTCAATTTTTGCATGGATACGATTAGACCTCTTTCGGCCAATGACTGCGTGATATTCTCGTCCACGTAAGGTGAATGGATTCGATCTCATGGCCAACCGCTCCCACCGCGTCCTATGTGTGCTGATCTTCTGTGTGCCGATCTTCGTCGGCCTTTCCGTGTTCGGATGCCGGCGCGCCGAGGTCGACAATGGGCTCACCAAAATCGTGCTGCAGGCGGACTGGTATCCCCAGCCCGAGCACGGCGGCTTCTTCACCGCGCTGGCAAAGGGATACTACAAGGATGAAGGCCTGGACGTAACAATCCTTCCGGGCGGTCCATATATCACGGTGGCCAAGCAGGTTTCTTCGGGTACCGCGCAATTCGGAATGGGAGGTTCGGACAGGCTTCTGGAGGCCAATTCCGGGGGACAAGCCCTCATCGCGGTTGCCGCCACATTGCAACACGATCCGCAAGGCATCATGGTGAGGAAGGACTCGCCCATCCACACATTCTCGGACTTGAATGGCCATTCGGTAGCCATCAAGGTCGGCGAATCCGCGTGGTTCGATTTCTTGGTTAAGCGCTATCAACTGAATAATGTTCGGGTCGTCCCGGCGATGATGAACGTGGCCAATTTTGTGGCCGATCCGCAGTACATACAGCAGGCATTTGCCACGTCGGAGCCGTTTTTCGCGCACCAGGAAGGCGTCGAGACACGAGTGCTCCTGGTAAGCGATGCCGGATTCAATCCTTATCGCATCATGTACACCACCAAGGATTACCTCCGGCAGCATCCCGAAATCGTGGCCAAATTTGTCCGCGCATCATTAAAGGGATGGAGGGACTACCTGGTCGATCCGGGTCCAGCCCACGCCTTGATCGCCAAGCTCAATCCGGCGCTCAATCCCGAGTGGATGCAATTTACATGGACGCAATTGCGCGACGGCCATTTCGTGACAGGTGACGATCCGACCGGCGCGCAGCTCGGCCAAATGGATCCCAAACGCTGGGCCACCATGTACGATCAGCTCGTCGATTTGAAGGTGATCGACAAACCGATTGATCCCGCAACCGCTTACACGCTGCAATTTATCCAGCCAAAGTAAGGGAGACAGGAAGGCATATGACGGGTGAGCCCGAAGCGCATCAGCCTGCAAATTCCGTCCGGGCCGAACTACACTCATTTCCGTTTCCGATCTGGAAGTGGAAGCCGTACTAAACACTACCGCCCGCGCCAGCCCTGTGAAGGGGTGACGCGGGCGGAGTATTTCATTGCAGTTCAAGGCACTTCAGAGCCTTACCGTGGCGCGATCTCTCTATCGGCCGTACACGAGCACTCTGAAATTTCCCGGCTTGGCCGTCGCCAGCGGATGAGGCTGTTTTTCCGTGGGAGCAGCCGGCGGATTGAAATCCGAAGTGCTGAGAAAAACATTGTGCGTCTTCGTATCGACCTGCAAAGTCTTGGCGCCATAGAGCGTTTTAATGGCCTCCACTTCGCTCAGCTTGTCCGGTGAATCCTCATGGTAAATGTGCATCATGCCTTCGCGCGTGGCCACGAACAGCATGCCTGTTCCGGGATCGAAAGCATTCGCGTCCACCCCTGCCGTAATTGGATAGGACTGGATGACTTTCCCGGTATCGGCGTCCATCATGATCACGAATTGCGGGCCGCGCCCTCCTGAGAAGAGCCGCCGGTTCTTTTGATCCATGGCCATGGACGTCGGCGCGCCCGCCGGTGCGGCTGGCCAGCGTGACTTGATAGTGTTGGTGCGAGCGTCGATTGCCACTACATCGTTCTTTTCGGGATTGTTGTCGTAGATCATTCCTTTGCCGTTGACGGCCGGGAATTCCACTTTGCCGATCAGGTCGATCGTGGTGATCACGGATTCTTTCACAGCGTCGATCACGGTCGTGTTATGGCTGTCGCCGTTGAACGTGAAGATATGCTTGGTCACCGGTTCGTAGATGATGGCATCGGTATCCAACTGGCCGGTCTTCACCCTGCCGGTTACCTTCAAACTCTTCAAATCGAAGATCACGACTTCCTGCACCGTGGCGTTGGGGTTGGAATCGCCGTCGGTGATGAATCCTTTGCCCAGATCCTTGGCCACGGCAATCCCGTGGCAGCGATTCAGCCCTTCGATCTTGCCCACCACGGAATAATCGTCGGCATTGAGAACCACAACTTCCGTGCCGTGAGATATGTAAACCCGGCGCGCCTCGGCATCGACTGAAATGTAGTCGTAATACTCGCCGCCGCCCGGCGCAGCGGGCAAGGAAACTGTTTTCAGCAAGTGGTAGCCCGATGCCGCGGGTTTCGGCTGCGCGTGGGAACCCGACAGGAAACACGCGCCGGACAATACGAAGAGAAGACCAACTGCAAAACGGCCAAGACTGGAAAACTTCATGGAAACGCTCCTTTTTATTTTGTGTGCCGCGCAATTCGGAATTGGCAACGGGAATTCGCCGCACGACAGCGCCGCGCGCGGCGAGATTGGAGCATGACTGCATTCGAAGTTGGCGCGTTGCTCCCTCAAATATCCGGGAGCCCTCACCTAAAATGCTTCGCTGCTCCCGACGCTTGAAAATCTTTTCTTGCCCTCCGAACTTCGGAAATTGTAGCACCAACATCGCTTTTAGCTTCTCAATTTGGCGGACCGGCGGAGTCCAGCTTTTTCAATTTGGACACAATGTCAGCTTCCTCTTCGAGTTGTTGGCACATGCTTGAAACTAAATATCGTCCAACACCGAATGCAATTTCGACGGATAGATGATAAATTCAGAAGCCGATTTTGAAAGTTTTCGGCGGGCTCGATTCATGTGCGTCGAATGTACACCCGCATCGGCCGTTCCCGGGTAACGCGAGGAGATGGAAATGTTGGCGCAGGTTCTGCCATGTTGTTGACGCTCGCGGAAGAGCTGCCTCTCAACGCTCCTGTCGATGAAGTTTGGAAGTTGTTGCGCGACACGCCGCGCCTGACCGGCCTTTTGCCGGGCGTCGAAAGCGTCGAGCCCTTGCAGGAAGAAGGAAAGGAATCGTACGCCGCCAAAGTAAGCGAGAGAATCGGCCCGTTCAAGATCAGCATGAATTTGCAGGTGAGCGTCATCGATTCGGTCGAGCCATCGCTGTTGAAAGCCACGATCAAAGGCGCCGATTCCATGGGCCTGAACCGCATGACCGGCTCCATGCAGGTTGCCTTGAGCCCATCGTCCACCGGAACGCAAATGCATTTCGAGGCATCCATTGAAGTTTTGGGAAAGCTTACAACTCTCGGCGCGGTCCCCATCCGGCGAAGGACGACACAAGTGTTCGCTGAATTTGCAAAAAATATTCAGGGACAATTTGAGAAGGAGAACTCGTGAACATTGATTTCGAGCTGAACGGGAAGCCTGCGCATCTCGAAATTGAGCAGCGCGAAACGCTTGCCGAGGTCTTGCGAGGGCGCTGCCGATTAACGGGTGTAAAAATATCCTGCGAGGCTCAGGTGTGCGGAAGTTGCACGGTTTTGGTCGATGGTCTTCCCGTAAGCGCCTGCACGTTGCTCGCATACGAAGTTCGCGGCAAGCGGGTCACCACGATTGAAGGGGTGGCCGACGAATCGGGGCGGCTGCATCCGTTGCAGCAGGCATTTCTGGATAATTTTTCCTTTCAATGCGGATTCTGCACGCCCGGAATGATTTTGGCCGCAAAAGCGCTGCTGGATGAAAACAGCAAGGTTACAGAAGCGGAGATCGTCGCGCATATGAACGGCAACTTGTGCCGCTGCACAGGCTACTTGCCGATCCTGAAAGCGATTCGCCAGGCTGCGAACGAAATGCGAGGCCAAAAGTGAAACAACTCGGCGAATTCCAAGTTGTAAATCACTCCGTGCCCCGCGGAGACGGCATTCCCAAAGTAACCGGGGGCGCCATCTACACCAGCGACATGGTGCTGGAACACATGGCCTGGGCAAAAGTGTTGCGCAGCCCATTTGCGCGCGCGCGAATTCTCTCCATCGACGTTTCCCAAGCCAAGAGCCACCCCGGCGTGATTGACGTATTAACCGGCGGCGATCTGCATGGGCTTCATCCTTATTACGGCCACGGCGTAAAAGATCATCCTCTGATCGCCATCGGCCAGGTCCGCTTCGTGGGAGAGCCGGTTGCGGCCGTCATCGCCGAAACGGAATTGGACGCGCAGGAAGCGCTGGGAAAAATCGTCGTCGAGTACGAAGAGATGAAAGCAATCCTCGATGTGGACACCGCCATGGCGGAAGGAACTCCTCGCATCCATGAGACGGATTTCGCCGATGGCTCCTTCCGCGGCTTCGACGATTTTCCTGGCGCGGCCGGCAACATCTGCCAGGCAGTGCACGTCGGGTGGGGAGATGTGGACGCCGCATTCGCTTCGGCCGCGCACATCGCCGAGGGCGAATTTTATTTCCCCATGGTTTATGCCTATGCCATGGAACCGTACGTGGCCATTGCCGATTTCGATGCCAAGGGGCACCTGACGGTGTATTCCTCGGCGCAACATCCCTTCATGGTGCGCCACGATGTGGCTCACGTGTTTGGCCTGCCGCTCAACAGTGTGCGCGTGATCGTGCCCTACATTGGCGGCGGCTACGGCAGCAAGTCCTACACAAAAATTGAGCCGCTGGTTGCAGCGTGTTCGTGGAAAGCAGGGCGCCCTGTCAAGTTGCAGCTGAGCGTGGAAGAGGCTTTTCTGACCACGCGCGGAGACGATGCGCGCGTTCGAATTCGCACGGCAACCGACGCGAAGGGAAATCTGGTGGCGCGTCAGGCCACCATTCATCTGAATACCGGCGCGTACGCGGAAAACAGCCCCATGGTGTGCAGGAAAGCCGCCAACCGAATCGTCGGACCTTACCGCATTCCCAACGTGAAAATCGATTGTTTCGCTGTGTACACCAATACCGTGCCCGCAAGTTCCTATCGAGGTTTGGGCGGAGCGCAGGTTACCTTTCCCGGCGAATCGCAGATCGATGAGCTTGCCGAAAAATCGGGTTGCGATGCGGTGGAGTTCCGGCTGAAAAATCTGGCCCAGAGCGGCGAGTCGATTCATCCCGGCATGCGTCCCATCGATGCGGATATTCCCGGCGATATTCGCGAGGCCGCCAAAATGCTGCGCATGGATCGTCCGCTTGCTCCCGGGCATGGGCGCTCCATTTGCTGCTCGGCGAGCGATGCGGGAGCGCACCCGGTAACGCTGGCGATGGTGCAGGTGTATGCGGATGGCGCAGTATCGGTGTTGAGCGGGAGCACGGAGATCGGCCAGGGCAGCCACACGGTGCTCACGCAAATCGCGGCGGAAGAAATGGGCGTGCCGCTGGAAAAGGTCCGCCTGATCGGTTCGGACACTGCAGTTACGTTGTTCGAGCGTTCCACCGGCGCGAGCCGCACAACCACGCTGATGGGGCGCGCCGTGCTGGAAGCGTGCCGCGAGGCCATCGCGCAAATCAAGGTGATGGCCGAGGAAGTTTTCGCGGCGCCGCAGGAAAAATTGGTCGAAGAACGCGGCGGCTTGCGCTGCGGCGAAACCTTCCTGACCTGGGCGCAAATCCTGGAAAAATATTTCAAGATGGAAGGCTGCAGCATCGTGGGCCGCGCCTATCTCCGCAAGGCCGGCGACCTGACGCTTATCCCGGTATTCTGGGAAATCGGCGTGGTGGGCGTGGAAATTGCCCTGGACGAAGAAACGGGGAAAATCGCGTTGGATTCGCTGGTCACCATTGGCGATGTAGGGTTGGCCATTCACCCTGCAATGACCGAGGGGCAAGACCTGGGCGCGGCTACCATGGGCCTGGGGGCCGGATTGTTCGAAGAATTGATTTACGACGGGCAGCAATTGATGAATGGCTCGATGCTCGAATACCGTGTGCCGCGCTTTTCCGACCTGGCCGCTAACGTGGATATGAAACTGGTGCAGAATCGCGATGGCGTCGGTCCGTACGGCGCGAAGGGCGGCGGAGAAGGAGCAGTCAATCCGATTTCGCCGTGTATCGCCAACGCGTTGTACAGGGCCACAGGCGTGCGCTTGAGAACGCTGCCCCTGACGCCCGAGCGCGTTTGGAAGGCGCTACAGGAAAAGAAGAAGGGAAAAGTGCTGTAGCTCGCCTCTTCAGAGGCGAGCTACAAAGTTACAACTACAAGAGGATTGCGTAAGCAAAGAGTATGACCACACTTAGCCGTTTCGAAATCCATAAGCCCGCCAGCGTGCTCGAAGCGTCGCAGATGCTGGTGCACTACGGCGATGAAGCGGGCATCTACGCGGGCGGCACGGAACTCCTGCTGGCCATGAAACATTCGGCCCTGAACTATCGCCACTTGATCGACCTCAAAGTGGTTCAGGGGCTGAACACCATCGAAGCACGCAACGGCGCGCTGGAGATCGGAGCCACTTCGACGCACCGCAGCATTGAGCGCTCCGCCATCGTGCAGCAACATCAGCGCGTGTTGGCTGAAATGGAGTCGCAAGTGGCCAATGTTCGCGTGCGCGCCACGGGAACTTTGGGCGGCAACCTTTGCTTTGCCGAGCCGCACTCCGATCCGGCGACGTTGCTGCTGGTTCTGGGAGGCGCGGTGAAAGTGGAGAGCGCCGCGGGCGCGCGCGAAATTCCCTTGGAGGAACTTATCGGCGGCGCGTACGCCAGCAATTTGCAGCCCGGAGAAATTCTGACAAAGGTTACTGTTCCTGCCGCGAAGCCCACTCAACGCGCAGGCTACATGAAATTTCAAGTGCATGAGCGCCCCACGTTGGGCCTCGGACTGTGGATGGAAACGCCGGACGGCGGGCACACCGTTACATCAGCTCGCGTGGCGGTGGGTTGCGTTTGCCCCTTTCCGACGCGCGGCCTCGACGCCGAAAAATTGCTCACCGGCTCGCGCAGCGAAGTTGAGAACCGGCTGCCTCAAGCCGCCGATGCGATCGCCAACGCCGCCGACCTGGTTGACGACCACGAGGGCAGCGCCGAGTACAAGCGCCACCTGATCCACGTCTTCTTGCGAAGAGTGCTTGAAAAGGCGTTGGCCTAAAGTGCGGCGCGGGCTTCTCCGTCTTTCTCCTCTTTTCTCTGTGTCCTCTGTGTTGAGCTTTTCTTGCGAGTAGACAAAAACTTAACACAGAGGACACAGAGAAGAGAGGAGAAAACCGGAGAGGCCTGGGTAGTTGTGCGTTGTCCGTGCAATTGACAAGCTGGCGGAGCGCATGTTAATTGTGCGCGCGCTCCAATCGATCATTTTGGGTGTTTGCGGTATCCCTTCGGAGGAAATCGTTGAGGACTAGCCTGGGAGTCGCCGGCACGCTCTTGCCTTTCGCCGTGCTGTTCTCCGCCTTCCTGATTTTCAAGATGGATGCGCTTCGGGCCAGTCTCTGGGCCTGGCTTGTGGAGTTCGTACTGGTGCTGGTCTTCTACCGCATGCCGCTTCTGAAAAGTTTGGAAGCCTCGGCCTGGGGCAACCTGACCATGTGGACCGGGTTCATGGTCCTTTATACAGGTCAGCTTTTCGGCCAGGCCTATCGCAGTACGGGGCTGCTGGAAATCCTGCTGGAATCGATCCGGTCGATGCTGCCGAGCCGCGACGTGGAAGGGCGTTCGGTCGCCTTGGTTACGCTGGTTGCCGGGTTTATCGGTGCGTTCAATGGATTTGCGACTTATCCGGTGACCATCCCCGGCCTGGTCGATATCGGCTTCGATGGCGTGCAGGCCACCACCAGCTATCTCGTCTATTTTTCCTGGACGCTGCCCTTCAACAGCCTGTTCATCGCGCCAAACATTTCCAACGCCGCGAGCCACGTGCCGGTCGTGGACATCGTGCGCGTTGCCGGGCTGCTCACCATTCCGCTGGTGTTTCTTTCCATGCTGGGCTTTCTGAAAATTCTGGGCTTCCGATTTTTTGCCTGGAAGTCGCAAGTCCTGTTCTGGACAACGGGGCTGGCCAACGTCATCGCCATCGTTTTGTTTACGCAGGTTTGGCCCTCCTACTACATTTTGATGCTGATCGCGGGAGCCATTTTTTCTCTTGCCGGGCTTTATGTGTATGGACGGCTCGCCAAGCGAAAGGCCCCGCAAGACGCCAATTCCGCGCGCCCTTCCTACAGTTCGATGAGTTTGTTCAAGGCCTATGCGCCGCTGCTTTTGGGCGTGGCCATTGTCATAATTACCAGATCCCCTGGCGTTTCCGCATGGCTCGAACGTTTTCAATTCAGCGTGGCCGCCTGGGGATACAATCGAATCTCGATCAACATTTTTACAACGGCAGGCTTCTACATTTTTGTGACTGCCCTTGTGTGCTACTTGTTTCGCAATAAGAAAGCAAACGCGGCAAAGGATTTCCTGGCGGCCAGCAAACGAAGCGGCAGAAGTCTGGCAACACTTTGCGTTGGCAGCGCCACGGTCTATTTGATGGTGGATTCCGGACAAATCGCGCAGCTGGGCAAAATTCTCGCGCAGGGCGGAACATTCGTTTACTCCTCCCTGTATCCCCTGGTGGCGTTTCTGGGAGGGATGGCGTTTGGGCAAGGCCTGCCGGGAGATTTTCTGTTTTCGCGAATGCAGGTTTCCATCGCGCCCACGCTGGGCATTCCTCTGGTGGTGCTGGTTGGAATTATTACGGTGGTGACCATGGGGCCGCCGAACGCTCTGAAGCCCACGCAGATTGCGTTCAGCGCGTCGCTGGCCAATGTGAAGGGAAGAGACGGCGAAATCTTTCGCATCTGCCTGCCGTGGGTCTTGCTGCAGCTTGTGGCCACCGCCGTCCTTTCCGTTATTCTTGTGTACTGGTGGAAATGATTTGGGATGCACGCGGGTTTTGTAGCCCGCCTCTTCAGAGGCGGGGGTTTCTGTGCGCGTGCCAAAAAACCTCGCCTCTAAAGAGCCGAGCTACAAGATTGGCGCACTCTATCCACTGGATAGGAGCTTTGCAATGAGCGGTAACGACCGGCAATCCGTTTCGCGGCCAAGCCTTGATTTCCAATCGCATCTGGCCGTCCTTGAAAGCAAGGGCCTGCTCATTCGTGTGAACCGGCCTATCAATAAGGATACGGAGTTGCATCCGCTGGTGCGTTGCCAGTTCTTGGGCGGAATTCCGGAAGAGGAGCGCCGCGCGTTTCTCTTTACGAATGTTGTCGACTCTCATGGGCGGCGTTACGACATTCCGGTTGTGGTCGGAGCGCTGGCCGCTTCGCCCAAAATCTACGCGGCTGGCATGGGTTGCGCGGTCGAGGAAATCGGCGACGCCTGGAATCGTGCCATCGCAAATCCCATCGCTCCCATCCTCGTGAATTCCGCGCCCTGTCAGGAAGTTGTTATCCGTGGCGATGATTTGAAACGGCCCGGCGGCGGCTTGGCCAGCCTGCCTGTGCCGATCTCCACTCCCGGATTCGATGCCGCGCCTTATCTCACCGCCACGCTTTGCATCACGCGCGATCCCGAAACCGGCATTCGCAACATGGGCACGTATCGCGGCGCGTTAAAGGCCACGGATCGGCTTGGCGTGCGCATGTCGTCGCGCATCGGCGGCGCCGGCGGCTATCAGCATTGGGTGAAGTATCGCCAGCGCAAAGAGCCCATGCCCTGCGCGATCGTCATCGGATGCGCGCCGGTCGTGATTTACACGGGGCCGCAGAAATTTGCAGCCAGCGTGGATGAAATGACCATTGCCGGAGGAGCGGCGGGAGCGCCGATTCGCACCGTGAAGTGCGTCACTGTGGATTTGGAAGTTCCTGCGGATTCGGAGATCGTGATCGAAGGACTTATCGACCCGGAGCTGCTGGAGCCAGAAGGGCCGTTTGGCGAAAGTAACGGGTACGTTGCGCTGGAAGACTACAACATGATCATGCAGGTGACGGCCATTACGCACAGGCGCTCGCCGGTATTCGCATCCATCCTCAGCCAGGTCACTCCCAGCGAATCGAGCGTCATCAAAAAAGTGGCCTATGAGCCGGCGTTCCTTGCCCATCTGCGCGATCAATTGTCAATCAAGGGAATTCGCCGCGTGGTGATGCACGAGCCGCTGAGCAATGTTCGCCCCATTATTTTTCTGCAATTCTCGAATGACGCTCCGCGCACCGAGGTGTGGCGCGGTTTGCAGGGCGCCTCCGCCAAGCAGGCCGACTGCGGAAAAATCGTCATCGCCGTCAGCGAGGACATCGATCCCACAAACACCGACGCGGTACTGTGGTCGCTGGCCTACCGCTCCAATCCCGCCGAGGACGTGCACATCGAGCCATATCGGTCTCGGGGCCACGCGCCAAAATCCGGCTCGCAAGCCATGGACTCGACCATGCTGATCGACGCGACTTTGAAACACTCCATGCCGCCGCTGGCTCTGCCCGCCCGCGAACACATGGAACGCGCGCAAGCAATCTGGAAAGAGTTGGGCCTTGCGCCGCTCGCCGTTCGTCCGCCGTGGCACGGCTATTCTCTGGGTGATTGGAGTGACGCTTGGAATCTGTTCGCGCGCAATGCCGTGGCGGGCGAGTGGGCTAAGAATGGTGAAAATACAGTGAAGCGGCGGCGTGGCGGGCTGACTCCCGAGACTCCCGTTTGCAGCGTCGAGGGCCGCGAAAAGTCGTAGGGGCACGACATGTCGTGCCCCTACTGAAATTGTGGGCGATTTTCGCCGAATTTCTGGGAAGTCCGGACTAAAACTGCGAATCGGCAATCCGCAAAAAGGATTACATGGCCGTCGATGCATCGAAAAAGGAAGCAGCCACCCGCGGAATTCTCGATGTAGGCATCAACCAATCGCTGCCGCCCGCTCAACTGTTGGTCCTCGGCTTGCAAAATGTTTTCGGAATGACCGGAATGTTTGTGTTTCCCGGCCTGCTCGGCCGATCCTTTAATTTGCCGCCGGAAAAGATTGCCTATCTTTATGGCATGACGTTTGCCGTTTGCGGCGTCATCACCGTCCTGCAATCCGTATTTCTTCTGCGCCTTCCCATCGTCCAGGGCCCTTATGCCGGCAGCTTCGCCGCACTGGTCGCTGTCGGGCATTTGCAGGGCGGCGGCCTGGGCGCTGCGTATGGATCGTTTTTCGTGGCGTCCCTGATCTGGTGCGCGCTCACAGTGCCCCTGCGTCGATTCAGTTTCATCGGCCTTTTCGCGCGCTTTCTTCGTGCACCAATCATTTCCGGCATGATGGTGATGCTGGTCATCCTGCAAATCTCGAATGTGGCATTGCCCAACTGGATTGGCCTTCCCTCCAGCCCTGGATTTCCGGTGGTGAATATCCTGTCGGGAGCTCTGGCCATTGCCGTCGTCATTGGCGTGATGTTGTGGGGCGGCGCGCGTCTTCGCCGAGCGGCGATCCTTGCGGGGCTTGCCGCAGGCACGGCTTGTTACGCGCTGTTCCGGCCAATTTCGTTTGCGGCGGTCGCCAGCGCGCCCTTACTGGTGACGCCGCATTGGTTCCCATTCGGATTCGCTGTGCACACCAGTCTTGTCATCGTTTTTCTGCTGGTGCTGATTCCGCCGGGCATGGGCTCCATGGCCATGTACCAGATGGTTGCGGACTGGGGAGATGAACAGCTTCCAGCGGATCGCATGGCGCAAGGCGTTTTCGGAATTGCCATTGGATCCGTGCTGGCCGCAATCGTGGGCGGATTGAGCACTATAGCCTATCCAGACAATATCGGAATGATTCGCGCCACGCGCGTGGGTTCGCGCTATGCAACGCTGGCCGCGGGCGTTCTGCTGATTGCGCTGGGCGGATTCATCAAGTTTGATATGTTGTTGGTGGTGGTGCCGCAGCCGGTGATCTCAGCGGCTGCGACTCTGCTCTTTGGCATTGTTTTCATGCACGGCGTTCATATGCTGGCGAATGTGGAATGGGACGACCGCAAATTTGCCGTGGCGGGACTCGCTCTTCTGGTGGGACTCGGCGGGCTATTCGTCTCGCCTGAAGTCCTGCAAACCATGCCCCTCATGATAAGGCTGATCGTGCAGCAACCCGTAATTTCGGGCGGCCTCACCCTTGTGATCCTGCACTCGATCCTCTGTACGATTCCTGCGAGGCCCGAATCCCGGCAGGCCATCGGTCAATTCAGAAAGTAAGCCTCCGAAGTGGCCTGCGAATGCGGTCGCTCCTTTTACACGCTGGTCCTCGTACGGGCCACCTGTCCTTGCATTGGTACCAAAATAAAGTTGGGTCGAAACCTCAGTTGAAGGCATAACGAAACATAGTGGGGCTGGGGAGAGTCGAACTCCCGACCTACGGTTTAGGAAACCGCCGCTCTATCCATCTGAGCTACAGCCCCGCAATTCCTTTATACAAGATTCACTCAGTCTTTGCACGTGCCTCGGACCGCAATCAGTTGTCATCAACGTCGTTGTTGCTTACACACTTCTTGACGTCCCCCATCGCACTACCTGCTGCCGCGCAAAATGATGTCCAATGCGAAATCCCGAATATATCAACGTACGAGATTTTTCCAAAGAAAACGATGTAGGATTCACCGGTCGCAATTTCTTGCCGTAACTGAGGAGTTGGCACGATAGTTTCTTCTGAATGCGGCCCATATCGAACGACAGGAATAGTGACGTTGAATGGACCGTTGGGGAAAATAACGCCAGTGCGAATCTTGTTATGAGGATGACCAGTGCTAAAATCGAAAGACGGCTCCTCCCCTTTTTTCAATACGGTCGCAATTATGTCTCCTTCAACGTGTTTCGCCGGAGTCTTTCCTGTATTCGCTATCTGAATTGACGCTGGTATGGCAGCGCCCTCCAAAGGAAAACTAGGCGGGCCGACAACGCTAACCCATGCGCGCTGGTCTACCTGCAAGGCGTGGCGCATTTCATACCATTGCAAACCAGCAATGCCGGTTGAAAAAAGGAGGGCCAGAAATGTGCCTAGCGCGAGGCGTTTATTCGAGCGCGAGGTATGGTTGTCTTTGCCCATGCGATGCTGTTGCCCGCGCGACAGATTACCACAGCCCTGCCTTGTGCCCAACCTGCCTCCAAGCAGCTAAACCTCGACGCACGCGCCGTTGTATCCATGCGAAATCACAAATTTTCGCTGAATTTCCATCTTAAATTCCCGGCCAATCGCCCTAACCTTTACACAGGCGGCCACCCGGCACAGGATGATTCCAAGGACATTGGATTGTGATATGCTTCTTGGCACTTCGATGGTCAGGAGGCATTTACCATGAAAAAATCGCTTTTGGGTCTCGCTCTTTGCTTGCTCGTTAGCATTCCGGTTTTGGCCGCACTTAAAGTTGGCGATATGGCGCCCGATTTTTCGGCTCGCGGTTCGCTGGCTGGAAAAGAATTTGATTTTTCCCTGCAAGCTGCTCTGAAGAAGGGGCCTGTAGTGGTGTATTTCTTCCCATCCGCCTATACCAAGGGCTGTGATCTGGAAGCGCACACTTTTTCCCAGGAGAAGGAAAAATTCGATGCCGCCGGGGCCACCATCATTGGTGTTTCCGCTGATAGCATCGCGCGCCTCAATAAATTCTCGGCGGACCCTGAATTTTGCGCTGGAAAGTTTCCTGTAGCCTCCGACGCGGATAAGAAGATCGCCGCCTCCTACAATCTGGCGACTACCGCCGTAAAGCCCGGCCAGGCGGATGTCCGTGGTGAAATGATCGACCATGACTTTATCGAGCGCCAAACATTCGTCATAGGCAAAGATCACAAGATCATTGCGGCGTTTTCATCAAAGGATGACGGCATTTCCCCTGACCAACATGTCGCCAAGTCTTTGGCGATCGTGCAGCAACTCGCTTCCAAGTAACCGCGAGTTGGCGTTATAATTCGTGCGTCCAGCATGCCTGGGAAAATCACCTTGCCCACCGAGGAAGCTCCCTCGGTGGGCTTGATTTTTTATGAGCGCAGTTGGGCGCCTCGCGGCATGCGTTCCAGCCGATTCCCGTCTCTTTGTTGCCTCCTTTCACGCTGAAGATCGTGCTCTCTCTCTCTGCTCTTGAATCCTTCGGCGGGCAAATACCTGTGAAACGTGGTAAAACATAAGGGAAATGTTCCGATATAACGAATTGGCGTGGCTGCTCCGCAAGCCATCCCGGATTCATACTTTCTTATAATGGGGCGTACCAGATCATGGCCATAGCAACGATTAATCCCGCAACAGGACAAACAATCAAGACGTTCGAGGCGCTCACGGACGCGCAGGTGGATCAGAAGATTCAGCGCGCCACCGAGGCATTTCCAAAATTTCGCAAATTGACGTTCGCCGATCGCGCCAAAATGATGATGCGCGCCGCGGAGCTTCTAGAAAGCGAGAAAGACTCGCTTGCCCACCTCATGACATTGGAAATGGGCAAAACCCTTCGCTCCGCCGTGGACGAAGCCGTCAAGTGCGCCTGGGTTTGCCGCTACTATGCCGAGAATGCCGAGCACTTCCTGGCCGATGAAGTCGTGGAGACACCGGCAAGCCGAAGTTTCATTCGCTACCAGCCAATGGGTGTAGTCCTCGTGATCATGCCGTGGAATTATCCGTTCTGGCAGGCGTTTCGCTTTATCGCTCCGGGATTGATGGCCGGCAATGTGGGCCTCTTGAAGCACGCTTCCAACGTCCCCCAATGTGCCATAAAAATCGAAGAGCTTTTGCTGAAGGCGGGAGTCCCAGAGGGCGTGTTCCAAACCTTGCTGATCGGCTCTGGCGCCGTGGATCGAATCCTGGCCGACCCGCGCATCGCCGCCGCTACGCTGACGGGGAGCGAAGGGGCGGGAGTAAAAGTCGGGACCGGGGCCGCGCAGAGAATCAAGAAAGTTGTGCTTGAACTGGGTGGCAGCGATCCTTTTATCGTCATGCCCAGCGCAAATCTGGAAGAGGCCGTGGCCACCGGCGTCAAGGCTCGCGTGGCAAATAACGGGCAATCCTGCATCGCGGCCAAGCGCTTCATCGTTCACGAGCAGATCGCCGACAAATTTCAAAACGCGTTCGTCGCTCAGATGGAAGCCCTCAAGGTGGGAGATCCATTCGACGCGAAAACGGACGTCGGTCCACTGGCCAATGCGGAGGCGGTAACTTCGCTCGATGCCGACGTGCAAAGCACCATTAAGGCCGGAGCAAAACTTTTGACCGGAGGCAAGCCGATCGCAGGCCCCGGGAGTTTCTATATGCCCACGGTCCTGACCGATATTCCCAAAAATTCTCCCGCTTACGGCGAGGAACTGTTCGGCCCGGTGGCCTCTATTTTTCGTGTGAAGAATATTGACGAAGCCATTCGCATCGCCAACGACAGCCGCTTCGGCCTGGGAGCCAGCGCCTGGACCAATGACAAAGCCGAGCAGGAAAAGTTCATGAATGAGCTTGAGGCGGGCATGGTCTTCATCAATCAAATGGTGTTCTCCGATCCCAGGGTGCCGTTTGGCGGGGTGAAGCGTTCAGGTGTAGGCCGCGAACTGAGCACCTATGGGATCCGCGAATTTACAAACGTAAAGACAATTTGGGTGAAATAAGGCATCAAAATTAATTTTAAAAATTTACTTGCCAAAAAAAGAACCAATGGTATGATGGTCATACCATGCGACCTGTTTTACATGGTTCATTATTTCACATGAGATGTAGGCAGCTTCATCTTTCAGATTTGCCGGGTGAGGATTAATTTTGTACAAGATTATCCAAACTTCGCGCTTGTACGAACAAATCGTCCAACAAATTGAGGAATCGATTCTTAAGGGAGAGTTGACCCCTGGCAGTCAGCTTCCCGCCGAGCGAGAGCTGGCCGAGCAATTTGGCGTGAGCAGAACCGCGGTTCGCGAGGCCATCAAGGCGCTCCAGGAAAAAGGCTTCGTAGACGCGTTTCCCGGCCGTGGAACGTTTGTCACCAATGGAACTTCAAGTTCCATGCGCCGCTCCCTGGACCGAATTATCAAAAGCGGGGAATCGGACGGCCTTGCCTATCTCGTCGAAGTTCGGGAAATTCTGGAGCCGGAAATCGCCGCACTGGCCGCGACTCGCGCCGACTATGAGGACCTCGCCGCCATGCGCGAGGCCATTGATGTAATGGATAACGCGGAATGGAGTTCCGAGGCGTTTATCGAAGCGGATCTCGATTTTCATCTGGCGCTTGCCGAGGCAGCGGCCAATCCGATCGTTCTATCTTTGATCGACTCCATCGTTGGCTTGCTGCGTGAGCAGCGCCTGCGGATTTCCCGTGTGCAGGGCGGCCCGGAGCGCGGGCAGCAATACCACAGAAGCATTCTGGAAGCGATCGAGCGCCACGATGCGCAGGGCGCGCGCGCGGCAATGCAGGCTCATCTTTGGCAAGTGCGAGAGGATTCACGCAACTCCCCGGGTGATCAAACAGCGAGCGCCTAAGGGCAAATCTGAATCAGGAGAATTCTGGGAATGGCAAACCTTGGTTTCGTAGGACTTGGAGTAATGGGCGGAAATATGGTGGCGCGGCTGCTCGATAAGGGGCATACGGTTACCGGTTATAACCGGACGCGATCGAAGGCGGAGTGGCTGATCGACCGAGGCATGAAGTTTGCCGATTCTCCGCGCGCCGTGGCCGCCGCGGCGGACTTTACGTTTTCGATGGTCACCAATGCCGCCGCGATCAATTCGATCACGGAAGGGCCGGACGGAATTCTTGCGGGTCTCGCCGCAGGCAAACTGCTGATTGACATGAGCACGGTAAGTCCCGCCGTAAGCCGCGCGCTTGCCGCAAAGGTTCGGGAGAAGGGTGCCGACATGATCGACTCGCCCGTCTCCGGCAGCGTGATTACGCTGCAAGAGGGCAAGTTGTCCGTGATGGTTGGCGGCCGCCGCGAAACCTTTGAACGCGCAAAGCCCGTACTGCTGGACGTCGGCCCCAAAGTGACTTACGTCGGCGACAACGGACTTGCCCTGGCCATGAAGATTGCCACAAACTTGAGCCTTGCCGTGCAGATGCTGGCCTTTTGCGAAGGCGTGTTGCTGGCCGAAAAAAGCGGCATTGCCCGCGAGACCGCCGTGGATGTGCTGATTCACAGCGCCATCGCGTCGCCCATGGTCCAATACAGAGGGCCTTTTGTGTTGAAGATGCCGGATGAAGCGTGGTTCGACGTAAATATGATGCAGAAGGATATGCTGCTGGCGATGGAAATGGGGCGGAGCCTGGACGTTCCCCTGCCAACGACGGCGGTGACCAATGAATTTTTGACTGCGGCGCGAGGCATGGGCCTGGTGAAGCAGGATTTCGCGGTGATGTTCGAGGTGTTAGCTCGAATGTCGGGGATAGGCAAATGAAAACGGAAAGCAAACAAGCTGTGGCCGGCGCCGGAGCAGGCAGCGAAAAGTGGCTGCGCATGTATCGCGGCATGCAAATGATCCGTCTGTTTGAGGAGCAAGTAAACCAGTTGTACACGCGCGCGGTGATGCCCGGCCTCGCCCACTTGTACAACGGCGAGGAAGCTGTAGCCGTGGGAATTTGCGAGGCGCTGCATCGCGACGACTACATCACCAGCACGCATCGCGGCCACGGGCATTGCCTGGCCAAGGGCGCGTCGCCGGACCGCATGTTCGCCGAACTGCTCGGAAAAGAAGCGGGATACTGCAAGGGCAAGGGCGGATCGATGCACATTGCCGATCCCTCCAGCGGAAATTTGGGCGCCAACGCCATCGTCGGCGGAAGCGCGGGGATCGCGACGGGGGCGGCGTTTTCCGCCAAATATCGGGGAACCAAGCAAGTGGCTGTTTGCTTTTTCGGAGAAGGGGCGCTTGGCCAGGGACTGCTTTACGAGGTGATGAACCTCGCGCGTCTTTGGGACCTGCCCGTGATTTACGTCTGCGAAAATAATATGTACAACGAATACACGCATTTTTCCGAAACGACGGCGGGCGAGATTCTGGGGCGGCCGGCGGCTTTTGGAATTCCAGCGGAAATCGTGGACGGACAGGATGTCCGCGCGGTGCACGAGGTGGCCAGCCGCATGGTCGAGCAGGCTCGCGCTGGAAAAGGTCCCTCATTTCTCTTGTGCAACACCTACCGGTATCACGGACATCATGTCGGTGACGTGAGCCGCGAATACTACCGGGCCAAGCAGGAAGAAGTGGAATGGAGAGCCCAGCGCGATCCGATTCCAGATGCTGAGCAACTGGATGATTGAACAGAGAATGTGGCCGACGCAGGCGCAGCTCGACGAAATCGACGCGCAGTGCGAAAGTGGAAATCGACGCCGCCGTTGCATTCGCGTTGAACGCCCCGTATCCCGGAATCGATAAGGTTGGGGAGGACGTTTATGCCTGAAGTAGCCGTACGCGAATTGACCATGGCCGAAGCGGTGCGCGAAGCATTGTCCGAGGAAATGCGCCGCGACCCCAGCGTATTCATCATGGGCGAGGACGTTGCCGAAGCGGGCACGCCGTTCAAGGTTCTTTCCGGCATGGTGGAAGAGTTTGGCAAGAAGCGCGTGATCGACACGCCGATTTCGGAGCCGGGTTTCACCGGCATTGGCGTGGGCGCGGCGATGACCGGGCTGCGTCCCGTCGTGGACATCATGTTCGGCGATTTCCTGACGCTGGTGATGGACCAACTGGTGAACCAGGCCGCCAAAGTGCACTATATGTCGGGAGGCGCGTGGAAAGTGCCGATGGTGGTGCGGACCACGCTGGGAGCGTCGCGCCGCTCGGCCGCGCAGCACTCGCAGTCTCTGCAAGCTTGGGTCAGCCACGTTCCCGGCCTCAAAGTGGTAATGCCCTCGACACCGTACGACGCCAAGGGCTTGCTGAAGACGGCCATTCGCGACGATAATCCGGTGATCTTTTTTGAAGATAAGATGATGTTCAGGTTGAAGGGCCCCGTGCCGGTCGAAGAGTACACGATTCCGTTTGGTGTGGCGGACGTCAAGCGCGAGGGAGATGACATTACTCTGGTGGCCACCAGCAGCATGGTGCAAGTGGCATTGGGCGCGGCCAAGTTGCTCGAGGAAATCGGGATAAGCGCGGAGGTTGTGGATCCGCGAACCACCTGGCCACTGGATGAAAAAACCTTGATCGAATCGGCCAAGAAAACTTCGCGGGCCATTGTACTCGACGAAGGCTACGAGAAATATGGGGTGACGGCGGAAATTGCATCCGTGATTGCAACGGGCGCGTTCTACGATCTGGACGCACCGGTGAAACGCATTGGCGCCATGCACGTCCCGATTCCATTTTCTCCGCCGCTTGAGGATGCCACGATTCCGACTGAGAAGGGTGTCTTCGAAGCGGCGCGGGCCATGTGCAAGCGCTAGTAAATTAATTGGTTGTCGCGCAGTCTTTCATCTGCGTATATTTTCCGTAACAAGAAATGCAAAATCCACAGGCGGAAGCCTGTGCTACCTGAAGCGGGGGGTGCATCGTGGCATTACCGACATACGGATCGATGGCGGTGGATTGGGAAGAGCGAATCGATTTTGAGCGCCTGCGCCGCGAGCGTTTGGAGCGCGCCAAAAAACTTCTCGCGGAATCCTCCATGGGCGCGCTGTTGTGTTTTGACATGAACAATGTGCGCTATATCACCGCAACGCACATCGGCACATGGGCGCAGGACAAGAACAGCCGCTTCACCTTGCTTCCGCAAAACGGCGACCCACTTATGTGGGATTTCGGTTCGGCGGCCAAGCATCATCGGCTGCATTGCTCTTGGATGGGCGAGCGCTCACAGGCGGGAATACCCCTTTTGCGCGGAGCCATGTCGCCCGAAATGGGGCGAGCGGAAAATGTCGCCAAGAAGATCCGCATCGAACTGGAAAAGCGCGGCCTGCACAAGGAACCGCTCGGGGTTGACATCATCGAGCCGCCGATTCTTTTTGCGCTGCAGCGCGAGGGAATCACCGTGGTCGATGGGCAGCAGGTCATGTCCGACGCCCGCGTGATTAAAACGAAGGATGAAATTTCGCTGCTGAACCACTCGGCCATGATGGTGGACGCCGCCTACCACGACCTGTATTGCGCGATGAAGCCTGGCATGCGCGAGAACGAAGCGGTGGGCCTGGTCAGCAAAGTTCTCTACGATTTGGGCTCCGAATACGTCGAGGCCGTGAACGCCATTTCCGGCGAGCGCTGCAATCCTCACCCGCACGTCTTCTCGGATCGCGTGCTGCGTCCCGGCGACCCTGTGTACTACGACATTCTGCATTCCTACATGGGTTACCGCACCTGCTACTACCGCACCTTCTCGATCGGCTATGGATCGCGTGTGATGGTGGACGCCTACAAGCGCTGCCGCGATTATCTCGACGCGGCAATTTCTCTCATTCAACCGGGACGCACCACCGCGGAAATCGCGGCCGTGTGGCCCAAGGCGGAGGAGTTCGGCTTCCCGGACGAAGAAGCGGCGTTCGCGCTGCAATTCGGCCACGGCATCGGCTTGGCAATTTGGGAAAAGCCGGTGATCAGCCGCCTTGTTTCGCTCGAGCATTCGCATGTGCTTAAGCCCGGAATGGTGTTCGCACTGGAAACATTCTGGCCCGCCAAGGACGGCTGGAGCGCGGCGCGCATCGAGGAAGAAATCGTGGTGACCGAAACCGGGCACGAAGTGATCACACGCTTCCCGGCGGAAAAACTTCTGGTTGCCGGCGCGCCGTATGTGACGGTCAATGGCACTCTCGATACTTTGCGCGAGCATGATGGCCCGCCCAGCAAAGATGTCGTGCGAATGGTCGAAGCCAGCGCCAGAGCGAAAGGTAGAAAGACTGCAAAGCCCCGGCGTCCACGCCGCTAACGGAAAATAAAAAGAAGAACACTATGGCCCACAGCATCGTAATGCCCGCGCTTGAGATGGCCCAGGAAACAGGGAAGCTGGTTTCCTGGCGAATAAAAGAAGGCGAAGCCATAGCCAAAGGCGAGCCGCTTCTTGACGTCGAAACCGATAAGGCCGTCGTCGAAATCGAATCGCCTGCCGATGGAATTCTGGCGGGCGTCAAGGCCCACGCGGGCGATGTCATCCCCGTCGGCCAGACCATTGCCTGGATCGTGAATCCGGGCGAGAAGCCTCCGGTGGATGAAGCTTCTTCCGCATCGGGCCGGCGCATGGATAGTCAGCCTGCACCCGCGGCGGCTGCCGCTTCGAGCGCCGTTGCCGCGCCATCCGCTGCACCCACGTCGAGTGCCAGGATTTCTCCCAAGGCTCGCCGGCTGGCACGCGAACATGGCGTGGATCTTTCTCTCGTTCGCGGCACTGGCGGCGACGGCGAGATACAGGCCGAGGACATATTGGCGTTCGTTGCGGCTGGCGGTGCGGCTGCAGCGAAAACTGAAACCGCGCAGCCCGCCACGGCGGGCCGCGCCACTCAACCCCTCACCCAAGTCGCTCGGCTGATGGCCGAGCGCACCACGCAGAGCTGGACCACCGCGCCGCATTTCTTCGTGAGCCGCGAAATCGACGCCAGTGGATTGCTCGCGGCGCGCGAAAAACTCGGGCCGGCCATTGAGAAAGCGCTGGGCGTGAAGCTCAGCCACACCGATTTGCTGATCGCGGCGGTGGCGCACGCGCTGGCGAAACATCCTCTGGTCAATGCCACCTGGGCGGGCAATGGAGTCCGCTTGAATCCGGAAATTAATGTTGGCGTGGCCATGGCCGTCAACGACGGCGTGGTGGTCGCGTCGATCCCCGCGGCCAACACCAAAAAAATCGGCGAAATCGCCGCCATGCGCCGCGACCTCACCGACCGCGCGCGCACCGGCAAGCTACGGCCCACCGATATCACCGGTGCAACATTCACGATTAGTAATCTTGGCATGTATCAGGTGGATGCCTTTACCGCGATCATCGTCGCGCCGCAGGCCGCCATCCTGGCTGTGGGGCGCATCGCCGACCGCGTCGTGCCCGTTGATGGGAAGCCGGGAATTCGCCCCATGATGACGCTGACGCTTTCCTGCGATCATCGCGTCCTCGATGGCGCGCGCGGGGCCTTGTTCTTGAACGACCTGGCTGCCGCCTTAGTTGAACCGGAAAAGCTCCTCTAGTGGTAGACTCCCATCCACCGGGCAGACCTAACAGCTGAAGCATATTGGTTTGAGGCGCGGTGCGGCCTGCCAGAGGCGCTCGATTCAAGGAGAATCAACGATGGGCGACATGCCCGCATCAATTCAATCCCCAGTTCCTGCCATAGCAAATTCATCGCGAAAAAAGACGCCGTTTTACCTGACTCTATGGGGCCAAGTACTTATCGGCGTGGCTCTCGCCATTATTTACGGCTACTTCAAGCCGGAGTCCGCAATAAAGATGAAGCCGCTCGGCGATGGATTTATCCGCCTGATCACCATGGTGATCACGGTGATTATTTTCTGCACCGTCGTCACGGGAATTGCCGGCATGGAGAATTTGAAAAAAGTAGGCAGGATCGGCGGGAAAGCGCTGCTGTATTTTGAGATTGTGTCCACGCTGGCGCTGTTCACCGGAATGCTGGTGGGCAACGTGACGCATCCGGGGACTGGCTTCAACATTAATCCCGCGACGCTGGATGTCAAGTCCGTCGCCGATTACGCCGGCGCCGCAAAGCAACAAAACGTGACGGAATTTTTGATGAACATCATCCCGACCACCATGGTGGATGCTTTCGCCAAGGGAAATATTCTGCAGGTGCTGCTGGTGGCAATCCTGTTCGGCTTCGCGCTGGCCATCGTGGGTGAGAAATCCAAGCCCGTTGTGCTGTTGTTTGACGCTTTGACCCACGCGGTGTTCGGCGTGATCAACATCGTGATGAAGCTGGCTCCCATCGGCGCGTTCGGCGCCATGGCATTCACCGTGGGCCGCTACGGCATCGCGTCCCTGGGCCCGCTGGCAAAGCTGATCGTGATTTTCTACATTACCTGCATTGCATTTGTACTGGTGGTTTTTGGCCTGATTGCCTGGGTGTCAGGATTCAATGTTGTCAAGTTTCTTGCCTACATCAAGGAAGAGATTATCGTGGTGCTGGCCACCAGTTCCTCGGATCCGGCGTTGCCCACGCTCATGGCCAAGATGGAAAAGCTGGGCTGCTCCAAATCGCTGGTGGGACTGGTCGTGCCCACCGGCTACACGTTCAACACGGACGGCAGCAGCATGTACATGACCATGGCCGCGCTGTTCGTCGCCCAAGCCACCAACATTCACCTGACCATCGGCCAGCAACTTACAATTTTTGCCGTGGCCGTGCTCACCTCCAAGGGAGCGAGCGGCGTGACCGGAGCCGCGTTCATCGCACTCGTTGCCACACTCATGGTCATCCCGACAATTCCCGTCGCCGGAATGGCGCTGCTCATCGGCATTGACCGCTTCATGAGCATGGCCCGCGCGTGCGTGAATATGATTGGAAACGGCGTGGCAACTCTCGTCGTGGCTCGATGGGAAAATGAATTGGACAAAGTTACGCTAAACAAAAATCTGGCGTGATTCGTTGGGTCGATCCTCCGCATCGATATAAATAGCGAAGATTATCTCTGGTGTTTCTGGGCGAGAGTCGAACCGGCACGTTCCGATGGGCCCTTGTGGTCAACAACGAAATCCGACAATGCAATGGTTGCGCAATCGCTTGCAGGGGGAGCAAATGAGAAGAGCACGTTTCACGTCTTTCATCTTGGCCGCCGTTGCCATGATCCTGTCGGCCGGCGCGGCTCAAGCCGCCACGAAAACTCAATGGATTGACTACAAACAGGGCAACACCACGCTGTCCGGCTATCTCGTCTATGACGATGCTGTCCAGGGCCGGCGCCCCGGAGTGTTGATGATTCATGACCGCTCCGGTTTCTCTCTGGGCACCCTGGCCGATGCCGAGATGATCTCCAAGCTCGGCTATGTGGTGTTTGCCGAAGATATTTTTGGCAAGGGCATGGTGCCTAAGACCGTTCCCGAGATGATGGACACAATTGCCATCTACGATAAGGACCGTCCCTTGATGCGCGCGCGGGCTCTGGCGGGTCTCGATGTTCTCAAGGCGCAACCGATGGTCGATCCGGCGAAGCTTGCCTCGGTCGGCTATTGCTTTGGAGGCACTACCGGAATGGAGCTGATCGAAACCGGCGCGCCGCTTCTCGGTTTCATCTCGGTGCATGGCGCATTCCGCGATTTCGCGCCGGAAGCCGCCAAGAATATCAAAGGCCGCGTCCTCATCCTGCATGGCGCCGAAGACCCGGTTGCGCCGATGAATGAACTCGATGCCGTGATCTCGCAGTTGCGCGCCGCCAAAGTGGATTTTGAGGTCAACCTCTATAGCGGCGCCGCGCATGCTTTTACCAATCCGCAGAACCCTTCGGAGGCGCGCGCCAACGATGAATACAAAGTAGCGATGGCTCGCTTTCTAAAGGATATTCTGGCGCGCTGAGCTGGCAGAACATCGGCTGAATCAAAATTAAACGAATGACAAGAAGGGTGGTGCGGGCGGTGGGAGTTGAACCCACACGGGCCTTGCGGCCCTGCGGATTTTCTTACCGGCTACGGCTTTCGCCGCCCTGACCTGACATCGCAGGTTTGCGGTCTGGACTATCCCTTCACCTTGCTCCGCAACACTGGAGGTTAGGCGCTGCCCGTCTAGTCTCTACACCTTCCTGAAAAATTGCTTCAGGCTTGGCTCGGGATCGCCAGTTAAGGTTTCCCCGAATTTGAGCAGTTCTGCATCGCCGGTTTCCCGGCGAGCACTCAAGGTATTTTAAGTCCGCTGCGTATGCCATTCCGCCACGCCCGCGTGGCCGGTGCAGCTACGTATCATAGAGCAGGACGGCGGGATTTGCATGTAGGTTTGTAGTAGCAACTCGGAACGAGCGCCAACAAGCCCATCCAACTGATTCGCTCGCAGCATGATTTCGACATCCCACTTTCAAAACATCTGGAGGCGGCAACTGTTGGAACGCCAAAAGGAGTTTGACAATGCCAGGGGACAGAGGTACCGTCGCCTCAAATCGCGGCGGGAGTGCTTCGTGCTTCAGTCGATCTTGCAAGCTGCTCTTGCCATGCGAACGGGAACGCGATCCGAAATTCGGCCAAAGTGAACCAGGGTGCATCGCTGAAATTCCGCGCATGAGTTTCCTTATTGGCGCGGAATGATGTTGCAGCGACACTACCCGGACCTGTGGAGGATGCCGATCATGCGGCCTTTTTCGATGCGTGCGGCTCTTGCGGTTGCAGCGGCGCTGTTTTTCTGGTCCGCCCTCAAAGCTCAGAACACACAGCGCAGCGAAGCGCAAAACGAAACGGCGGCTTTGGTTCCGGATTTGACCGGGGTATGGAACATGCGCCCGTCCCCGATCACGCGCTATTTATTGTATTCCTTCGCCAAGGACGAGCCTTCCATGACTCCCTGGGCCGAGGAAAAATTTCGCGCCAACAAGCCATCCTTCGGCCCGCGCGCCTCGCGCGATACCAACGATCCCAACTACGATTGCTTTCCCTCCGGCGTGCCCAGGGTTTACCTGCATCCTTCTCCCTTTGAAATATTTCGGGCAACGGGGCGGCTGATTATGTTTTTTGAGCATGACAATATCGTGCGCCAAATCTGGATCGACGGGCGCGAGCATCCCAAGGACCTCGATCCCGATGTGTCGCAATGGTTTGGGGATTCGGTCGGCAAATGGGAGGGAGATACGCTTGTAGTCGATACCATCGGCTTCAACGACAAGACTTGGCTGGACCGCGGGGGAACGCCGCATAGCGACGCCTTGCATCTTGTCGAGCGCATGCGGCGTGTGGACCACAATACGCTGCAAATCGATATTACGTTTGACGATCCCAAAGCTTATACAAAGCCCTGGAGTTCGCAGCTTGTTTTCAATTTAAAGCCGGGATGGAAAATCGACGAGCATTCCTGCAAGAATTTTCCGAGGCCTACGGAATAAACAGTGATTTCGTCTCCAAAGTGAATCGTGTTCTACGTGGCATAGGCTGAAGCCTATGCCACGTAAACTTACCTACTTGACCGGTACGAACCTCTGCACGCGTTCGCCGGCCTGCACTTCACCGGTATAGATGTTGCCCTTGGAGTCCGTGGCAATCATATGAAGGCCGTGGAACTGGCCTCCGAAATCGCCCGCGCTGCCGATTCGGCCCAGCACCTTTCCGTCCTCGCGGTTGAGAATCCAGACGGTGTTGTTCGAAATATCCGAAATGAACAGGTAGCGCTGCTTGGGATCGGCCGAAAAAGCCACGCCGCCTGCGGAGCCGCGATTGCCCGTCTCGATGGCCAGCGTGAACTCCTTGACGAATTTGCCTTGCTTGGTTGTGACGTCGATTCGGTTGGCGCCACGGTCGGCGGCGTAGACCAATCCATCATTGGAGATATTTATGGTGAGGTGATTCCTGAATTCCTTGGGCTCCGGTCCGCCGGGAGTATAGTCGCGGTCTTTTCGGTCGGTGGAGATTTCCGATAGAGCGTGGCCATAGGCGCCCCAACCGCGCTTGAATGCAAAAGTGTCCAGGTCAAACACCATGACACGGCCTCCCAAGTAACTATCCGCGCAATAAATCTCGCGCGCCGGTTCGTCCAGACGAACCTCTTCGATTTGACCGACAATCATCGGCGTGGTCGGCGGATATTTTGTGCGAAATGCCGCAGTCGCTGCCGCGCGAGCCGCGGCATCGACTTGGTTGCCTCCGCGGGCGGCCGTGCGTGCCGCCGCAGTTGCACCCGTGCCTCCCGGACCGAGCGCTGGAACTTCTTGTGCGCCCTCACCGCCGCCTCCGCCCGGTTCTTTTTCCGGCACGCGCGGTATTTCAGCGAGAACGCTGCCGGTTTTGGGATCGTATTTTCGAACGGTGTTCATTCCATCGACGGCATTGCCAATGTATACGAATCCTTTGCTATCTACGGCCATGCCGTGCCCTTCCGGCGGATTGAAGGACCCGATGACGTTGCCGTTCTTGTCGAAGTGGATCATCGACGGCGGAGCGATGCAGCATTCAGCGGTTGGCGGATTCAGCATCGCGTAGTTCTGCGTGCCGTCAATGTCGTTTGGACGATCGAGGACCCAAACGTTGTCGTCCTTATCCACGGCCAACCCCGTTACACCCATCATCCACCACTTGTTGGGCAGCGGCAATTTGGGCCAGTCAGGATCGAACTTATAGTGCGGCGCGGCCTGCGCAATCGAAATGGCCGGCATCGCGAGCGCTGCACACATGGCCAGCGGGAGGACAAGCAGTTTCTTCCTTGCGTTCGAATAGTTAGGCATGGGTGGATTCCTATTCAGGTAGTGAGCTGCCCTTTGGGCCTTTGGCATCGCTGGGCAGCGCAGTCATGGGCGGAGCAGCCTGGATCGTGGTGTGGTAGCTCTCCTCCATCATCCAAAATCCATTGTGATTGCCGAAAAGACGGCTCGACCAGTAGGCTTTGCCGCCATACGTTGGCTGCAGCATGATGGACACAACCGCGTCTCCGAAATCCCACGAGCGCATCCACAATACCGGGGCGACTCCAACCGGCGGGCGGTTGCGAACCTCCGGGTCGGCCATCGCTTTGGCGGTTGCGGCCATGCGTTCCGCCTTGGGAGGCTGCACGCCGTTTTCTGAATGGACCGCGCGCAGATTTTCGCCCAGGTGCGCATCGTGATGCCCTGTGCCAGCCTCCTGATCCAGCCACCCGTCGAGGGCTGCCTTCTCGTTTGCCGTCAGCGGCTGTGTACGGGATCTGCTGGCAGGGATTGATGCAGGGCACCGCGAAGTTAGGCCGCACTTCATGAAATGCCTTGGACGAATCGATGGTGATTTCGTTGGTGTGCAGCAGCCGCCATCCCGCGGGGCGCTGCACCCAGAAGTGCGCGGCATACTTGTTGTCCACGTTCTCCTGAATCCACACCACCTTGCCGTATTTGTGCTCGGTAATTTTCGCCGCGCTCGCGTCTGAAATTAACGGCTTGATCCCGGCCTGGAATGCATCGTCCGGCGCCCACATCACGCCGTTTGAGTCGATCCAGGAAAAATCCTTGTCCAGAAATTTTTCGGCGGCGGCTCTGTCGCCCTTTTGCAGTGCCTGTACTAAAGCGCGGTCGGCCTGAACGACGGCATCGTCGGCAGCCGTGGCGGGCTTGCTCGGTCCCAGCGCGAGGACCGCGCCGCCAAGCAGGATTCCCACGAACGTCAAATTCGCAATCCATCGCTTCATAACAATCTCCCTGTTTCCAGAAATGTCGATTTCCGCGGTTAAAAAATTCTTGGATACAGCTTGGCCTGGAGTTCCACACGAACGGCTTTCCGACTGCGGGACAATCTACACCCGAAGCTATCGATCCGCAATATGTCCCTTGGAATTGTCAGCCCCAGACCTTTCGGGGCCGCCGAAAGACTTGCAGGCGAAAAGTAGGGGAAGACGCGAGGGAATGGGGAATGCGACAGGCGGGAAAATTTGTTTTGCGAATTCAGCCCTTGCAGCCTGAACTACATTTGCAGGGAGATCCATCCCTGTACGATGAACCAAAGCGATGTCAGTCCCACCAAAAGCCACAAAATAACTCCCTGAACGAGCGGGCGGAAGCCGACCTGCTGGATGGTGGCGCGCGAAAGTCCCGTGCCGATCAAATAGAGCGTGGCAGTCAGTCCCAATTTCCCGAGGTTGCTCAGGGTTTGTGAAACATGCGCCAGCGCCGGGACATAAGTGCTGAACACGGTGGCGAGGCAAAACAGAAGAATGAACCAGGGCCAGTGAATGCGCGTCTTGGAGCCTTTGATGACCGCCGCGCAGGCCGCCAGCGGGGCGATCCACAAGGCTCGAATCAGCTTCACCGTGGTGCCCACGGCCAGCGCAACGGTTCCGTAGCGCGCGGTGGCGCCCACCACGGAACTTGTGTCATGGATTGCCAGCGCCGACCACAGGCCGAACTGGGACTGCGAAAGATGCAAGGCCCAGCCCATCATCGGAAAAATCAACAGCGCGACGGAATTGAGAATGAAAATCGTTCCGAGAGAGACGGCGGTCTGGTCCGGATCGGCGTCGAGGATCGGAGCGATGGCCGCGATGGCGCTGCCGCCGCAGATGGCTGTGCCGGCGGAGATCAACGCGGAAGAAATGCGATTCACATGCAGCAGGCGCCCCGCCAGCAAACCCACGGCCAGCACGAATGTAATGCTCGCGGCGGTGTAGACGAATCCGCTGCGGCCCGCGCGCAGCACTTCCATCAGGTTCATGCCGAATCCCAGGCCAACCACGGAAGCTTGCAATAGAAATTTGGAGAGGTTGCGGCTTTCGACGTGAAAGGGATGAGCGAAGCTGAGGCCGTATGCCAGTCCCACGGCCAAGGCAACCGGCGCCGGGAAAACCCCGCTGGCACAAAGAATTAGCCCGACAAAGAAAAGCGTCTTTGAATTCACGAGTTTCCGCCTCTGGCAACGAGCGGCATTGTTCCAGTCACAGTGCCCGTTATGCCGATTGATAAAGCTTGGTGAACACGAATTCGCGGTGTCCCATGGCTTCAGCGCAGGTGAGGCGGCCGTTGCATGTGCGGATCATGATGTCGATCAGCCGGTCGCCGGCTTGATCGAGCGTCATTTCACGGCGCAGGATGCCCGAAACGTCCAGGTCGATGTGCTCGACCATGGTGCGAGCGGTCTTGGGATTGGCGGTGAGTTTGATTACAGGCTCGATGGGATTGCCGATGACGTTGCCCTGGCCGGTGGGGAACAGGTGCACCACGAATCCCGCCGCGGCCTGAAGAGTGATGCACTCCGCCGCAGCGGAAGACGTATCCATATAGTAGAGTCCGTGGCCCTTGGCAGGTGCCTCCGCGGGCTTGAGCACATCGATATACTTGGTCTTGCGGCCTATCTTCTGCAGATTTCCGAAAGCCTTTCTCTTCGATGGTGGTCAGGCCTCCGGCGATATTTCCCTTAGTCGGCTGCGATTCGGAAAGATCGCTGGTCTTGTGGCGCTCGATGATTTCCTGATAGGCGTTGAACGCCTTGCATGAACTCGTCCGCCACTTCCTTGCTGGCGGCGCGGCTGGCACAGACCAATTCGGCGCCGGTCAGTTCGGAAGTTTCACCGAAGCATGTGGTGGCGCCCAGCGGATCGAGCTTGTCGATCAGGTTTCCCACGGTAGGGCAGGACGCCAAGCCCGAAGTGGTGTCGCTCTCGCCGCATTTAGTTGAAACAAAAAGTTCCTGAATGGTACACAATTCACGCTGTTTTTCGGAGGCATTCTGCACGAACTCGCGCGCCTTGCGCGAAGCCGCGGCGATGGTGCTGATGTCGCCGTTCTCCTCGATCGAGAAGCCCGCGACGGGCTTGCCGGTCTTGGCGATGCCCTCCACCACGCGGCCCGTCCAGGCCGGTTCGATGCCGATCACTATGCAGGCCGCGACGTTCGGGCTTGAGCCCGTGCCGATCAGCGTGCGGAAATGCAGTTCGAGATCCTCGCCGAACTGCAGCCGGCCATAGGGATGCGGCAGCGCCATGGTGCCCTTGATATTGTTGGCCACGGCCTCACAGGCGGCGTTGGAAAGGTCGTCCAGCGGCAGAATGACGACGTGATTGCGAATTCCCACGCGGCCGTTTTCACGGCGGTATCCATAAAAATCGTAGCGGCCCATCGTTACCACCTCTTGGTTTTCATATTGTGAACATGAACGTGGTGACCCTTGCCGGCGTCCGCCACGATTCGGCCGACATCATGGCCGTACTTCAAAACAGTATCGCCGGTCTTCAGATCCTTCAGTGCGATCTTGTGGCCGAGCGGCACTGCATCGAGCGCTTTCAGCGTGATGGTCTCATCGGTCTGCATGATCCACCCGGTCAGATCCTTGCCAGGTTGCACGTCTTCCACCACCACGACTCCGACCGTATCGATTTTATCGTGGACAATGAACTGAGTTGCCATGGTTCCCCCATAAATGTAAAAAACGAACTTGGCGGTTTCTTCCGGCCGCTAAGTATTCCTCAAATGGATATCGGTAAGCAAGCGCAACACTTCGATCGAAGCGCGCGTGACCTCGTCGCGCATTCTGCGTTCCGCCAAATCGGCGTCGCGTTCGCGGATGGCGGCGAGCACCGCGCGCAATCCCTCCACGCTTTCATTGGACCGCGCCGGTGAACGCTGCGAGTGGCTCAGGCCCAGCGCCCGCCATCGCCAGATGCGCCCGTGCAATGTGCCGATCATCGAGGAGAGAGTCTCGCTGCCGGCGCCCTCGAACAGCACGTCATAGAATCGATTCTTGGCCTCCAAAATGGCGGCCGAATCTCCCCGTTCATAAGCCTCTGACGTGGCATCGAGCGACTGCCGCAGTTTTTCGAATTGGCTATCGTTGGCGTTCTCCACAAACCGTCGAGCCGCCAAGCCCTCCAGCACTGCCCGGATGGAATAGAGGTCCTTGGCTTCCTCAACGGTGAGCTCGCGAACAATGGGCCCCTTGTTTGGAACAATGGAAATGAGCCCCTCGGATTCCAATTGGCGGAGGGCCTCTCGGACCACAGTGCGTGACACGCCCATCATGGCTGTGAGCTCGCGCTCCACCAGCCGCGAGCCGGGCGCCAGGCGTCCCGCGATGATGGACTGGCGGAGCTCATCCAGTACTTGCATCCGGAGAGGAGCTGCGAACTTATTAATGTTCGGCAACGCCGCACTGGTTGAAGTGAATTGGCTTGACGAATCAATCATACCGTAATACGATACTACAAGAATATTTGATTTGCAAGCGCTGAAATTTGCATCATCTATAAATTCTTTTGGAAGGGACATAGACCATGAGCACTGATCCGATTCGCGTTGGCATCGTAGGTCTCGGCCGCTGGGCCAAGGTACTTACCCGTGCGGCGAAAAAATCCGATAAGCTGAAAATTGTGGCGGGCTATAGCCGCTCGGAGGAAAAACGCAAGGAATTCGAGCAGGAACTTGGGGTTCCAGGCATGCCGAATCTTCAGGCGCTGCTCGCCAAACCCGAAATTCAGGGAGTCATTTTAACTGTTCCAAACGAGCAGCATTTGGCGGTGGCCGAGGAAGTCGCCAAGGCAGGGAAGCACGTTTACACGGAAAAGCCCATCGCCAGCACGCTTGAGGATGGATTAAGGATCGCCGACCTGCAGAAAAAATATGGTGTTACGGTCACGGTTGGGCACAGCGCTCGGCTGATGGCGGGCATCCGAATGATCCGCGAAGCGATCGATCGCGGCGAACTGGGACGGGTGGCCTTCATCGAAGCCAATTTTTCAAATGAGCGGGCATTGGAGTTGACGCCGAAAACCTGGCGCTGGTATAAGGACCGCGCACCGGGCGGACCGCTTTCCCAATTGGCCATCCATCACTTCGATGTGCTTCATTATCTAGGAGGCGACATTGTCGAGGCCAGCTCCATGGCCTCCAAGCTGTCTCCGGTGGGCGCGGAAGTGGACGATCAATCGATGACGCTGCTGAAGTTTGCGGACGGCAAAGTGGGCTACGTTGGCTCCTGCTGGACGTCGCCCGGAGTGTTTTCCGTGCGCGTGTTTGGCTCCAAGGGGCTGATGCATTACGAAATCGATTTCGGAACCTGGGACACGCCCGATCAATTGCACAAGACCTCCACGCTCTACATCCAGCGCGGAAAATCCGGCTACGCAAGCCGTGAAGAGTTGAAGCTGCCGGAGAGCGACATGTTCCGCACGGAGCTGGAAATGTTTGCCGAAAGCTGCCGCACAGGCAAGAACGGCGAACTGACGGCCGAGAACGGATACACAGCTGTCGCCGTGGTAAATGCCGCCTTGCGCTCGATTAAAAAAATGGCCAATTGGTTCGCGTCGCCGACATGATCGAGCAGGCGCGTGCGAAAGTTCTGGAGAGCAGCCATGCTGCCTAGCCGCTATTTCATCGAACTCACGCAGCCGGAGATCGCATCGCAGTTCCGGAAGAACCCGCTGGTGATTCTGCCGGCGGGGAGCGTGGAGCAGCACGGGCCGCATCTGCCGACGGGCACGGATATTTTCGCGGCCAACGTGATCGGCCACGCCGTCGCAGAACGCATGGACGGCCTCGTGCTGCCAGGCGGCCCGATTGGTGTGACGCCGTTTCATATGCCGTATGAGGGCACAATTTCGCTCACCCCGGACACTTACATGCGCCTAGTCAGCGAAACCTGCGCCTCAACTGCACGGCATGGCGCAAAGCGTCTGCTCATTCTCAACTGGCACGAAGGAAATATTCCTTCGCTGGCCATTGCAGCTGAGAGCTTGCACCGTGAGCACGGCATGACCGTGTTAACCGTGCAGGCGTGTTACGTTGCCGCAGATCTGTTCGGCGCGGAGTGCGGCGGATTGACTCACGGCGGGGAGATCGAAGCTTTGGCGGTTCTGGCCTATCGTCCAGAGCTGGTGCATCTCGACCGCGCCGAGCACTCCTCCGAAGTGCAGCACGGAAAGAAGATGGACAAGCTGCGCCGCACGCGCAGCTTCCAGCCCGTGCTGACCGACATTCGAATGATTGCGCCGACCGGCTGGTATGGAGATCCGCAGCCTGCAACCGCCGCGAAGGGCCAGCGCATGCTGGCAAGCATTGCCGACGCCATCGCCAACGAAGCCATGGAAATTTTCCGGCAACTCGACCAGTTGCATGGCGGAGTCGCCGAAATCACACGAGAGCGGCGGGAAAAATAATGGCGCACGTATATAAACAATCCGAAGGCAAACGCCTGGGATTGCCGGGGCGGACATCGATCGAAATCGTCTCCGGAGAAAGGGGCGCACGCGGCACGACGTTGAGGCTGGTGGAAATTCCAGTTCCCGTGCCCGGCGATGCGCAGCGCGGGCGGCACTGGCATAGTGACACCGAAGAGTGCATCTACGTGCTGTCCGGCCGCGGCACGACCTATGCGGATAGCGGAGAATATCCGCTGGAAGCGGGGGACACCATGCTTATGCCGGCCGGCGAAAAACACGTTACCAGAAATACCGGCAGCCAGCCGCTGATGTTGCTGTGCTTCTTTCCCGTGGCGGGCGTGGCCAAGGCTATGGAAGAGCCGCCGTCACCGGAGGCGCGGAAAGAGCGATGAAAGTAGAAACCTTATGCCTGCGGCCGCGCGCGGACTTTGAACGCGCGGAGGCCCTACCGCCGGACTCGCTCGAAGTGGTGTATCGTGCCACGGACGATGCCGATGTCCCCACGCTGATGAAATGGGCCAAGGCGCTGGTCATTCCAGCCGTGGGGCCCAAGTTGCCGCCGGCACTTTTTGAAGGCAGCTCCGTGAAGTTGGTGCAGGTGACTGGCGCGGGAATGGATCGGCTCGATGCTACAACGCTGAAGCGGCTGGGAATTCCCGCGGCGAATGTGCCTGGCGGCAGCAACAGCGCCGTGGCGGAATACGTTGTGACGGCGGCAGCGGTCTTGTTGCGGCGGCTGAGTTGGGCGGACCACGAAATTCGCCGCGGAAACTATGCCGCATTTCGCTCGCGCATGCTGGCTGATAACCTTGCTGGGCTTGGCGGCTTGCTGGCTGGAGTGGTGGGCCTGGGAGCGATCGGAATGGCCGTGGCGGAAGCGTTCAAGAAAATGGGCTGCCAAATTTGCTATTTTGATCCGGCGCCGCGCGATCCCGCGGGCGCGGACGCACTTGGCGCCTCATCGCTAGCGCTCGACGAATTGCTGAAGACCGCTGACGTCATAACGCTTCATGTGCCGCTCCTGCCGCAAACGCAAGGGCTGATCGGCGACCGCGAACTGGCCATGATGAAAGCGGGAGTCGTGCTGATTCAGGCCTCGCGCGGCGGAATCGTGGACGAGGCTGCGCTGGCACGCCAGCTCGAATCGGGACACCTCGGAGGCGCGGCCATCGATGTCTACTCGGATGAACCGCCCAACGCGGATCACCCTTTGCTGGCCCTGCAGGGCGAAGCCGCGCGGCGGATTTTGTTTACGCCGCATATCGCCGGAGTGACGCGGCAGTCCGCTGCGTTTCTTTTTCGAGCGGCGTGGAAAAACGTGGAGCGAGTGGCGGTGGCCGGCGAGCCGCCGTTGAACCGCGTGTATTGATTGAAGGACGAGGCCGGGACGTGTCAGTCTCTTCCGCCCGGATGCGTTGGTTTTGCAAGGGGCACTCATGACACAGCATCGTCCCTGGTACTCTATCCTCTACGTGCAGGTCCTGATTGCCATCGTCCTTGGCATCTTCATCGGGCGTTTCTTTCCCAATTTCGGCGTGAAGCTGAAACCGCTGAGCGACGCATTCGTCGCGCTTATCCGCATGATGATCGCCCCGATTGTCTTCTGCGTTGTGGTGCAGGGCATTTCATCGATGGGTAGCGTGAAGCAGGTAGGCCGAGTGGGGCTGAAGGCTCTGGTCTATTTCGAAGTGGTCTCCACGCTGGCGCTGGTTGTGGGAATTGTGATGGGCTATGTTCTGCATCCCGGTAGAGGATTCAATATCAATCCGGCCACGCTGGACCCACAGCTCGTCTCGAAATACGTGATGAGTGCGAAAGGCGTGAGTATCCCGCAGCTATTGCTGGGAATAATTCCGTCCACAATTTTTGATGCCTTCGTGAAGGGCGACGTGATTCAGGTTTTGTTTATCGCCATCCTCTTTGGCTTCGCCATTGCGCAGATGGGATCTCGCGGCGAAATCCTGGTGCGCATGTTCGATGGGCTGACGAAAGCGCTTTTTGCGATTATCCGCATTATCGTGCGCGCCGCCCCGGTCGGCGCCGCTGCCGGGATGGCTTTCACGGTTGCCAGTTACGGAGTTGGTTCGCTCTCCAATTTGGCGAAGCTGATCGGCACGTTCTACGTCACCGCGGCGATATTTGTCTTGCTCGTCCTGGGATTGATCGCCCGCATGGCCGGCTTCTCGATCCTGCGTTTCATCGGCTACATCAAAGCCGAACTGCTGATCGTGCTGGGCACCAGTTCGTCGGAGACCGTGCTGCCGGACATGATGCGCAAGCTGGAACACCTGGGCGTGTCGAAGACCACAGTCGGTCTGGTTTTTCCAACCGGATACAGCTTCAATACGGACGGCACGAACATCTACCTCACGTTGTGCGTGATCTTTCTTGCGCAGGCCACCAACACGCATCTGAATCTCAGCCAGCTTCTGGCCATGCTGCTGTTTGCCACCGTCGCATCGAAGGGGGCTTCGGGCGTAACCGGCACGGGCTTCGTGACTCTGGCCGCGACGCTCTCCGCCGTTCCGGACGTGCCGATTCAGGCGCTGGCCATACTAGTGGGCATCGACAAATTCATGAGCGAATGCCGCGCCCTGACCAACGTGGTGGGAAACGGCGTGGCTACAATCGTGGTGAGCCGCTGGGAGAAAGAACTGGAAGGCGGGAAGATGATCGATCTGCGCCGGATTATGGCCAATCGCGATGTCGTCGTGGGCGATACAATCCCCGAAGAACAAAAGGCTGTCGCCGCGAAATCCTCGTAGTCGGGAATTTCTTCTCGCGGTGTCGCAGCGTCGCGTTGCCTCTGGCTTGAAGTTAACCGAACAGCGCCATGAAGGAATCCTGCCGCGATTAAATAAAACGGCCGGCAGGGGCACTGGTCACCCCTGCCGGCCTGATTTGTTGAAGCGCACAAACTACCAGAGCAGCTTCAAGCCCAGCTGAATTGAGCGGCTGCCGCCCGAGCCGAGCACCGGGTTGGGCGCCACCTGGTCGGGCGTGTTGCAGCCGCAACCGAATGTAGCCGGGTTGGATGGATCGTTGAAACCCGCTCCTGCCGGCCCTGCGGGGTTGGCAAAATCCGGGTGGTTGAACAAATTGAAGAACTCGGCGCGGAACTGGGTGGTCAGGCGCTCTCTAAATTTCCACGACTTGGTCACCGACATATCCACGTTCTTGAAGCCCGAGTCGCGGAAGATGTTGCGGCCAGCTGTTCCGATGGTTCCCAGGGCGGGGGGAATCAATACGGAGTTCCCTTTGAAATAGCACCCTACCGAATTAAGCGTGGCAACAGTGTTCGCGCCAATATTAGAGGCTGCCGTCATGCAAACTTGTGGAGCTGGAACTGCATTCGGTCCAGTTCCAGAAAGCGCGCATCCTGAGAGTGCACTTCCCCCAGTGCCAGACCAGCATTGGACTGCAGTCCGGCCAGATGTGAAGTCGCTAGGTTTGCCGGCGAAGTCCCAAAGCTGGCCAAAGCTGTTCAACTCGGAAACCTGGCCGTTGCCCGCGAAATCGTTGCTTGTATCCGCTGCGGTCCACGGCAAGCCGCTTTGCAGCGTAATCCTGGAATTGATGGACCAGCCTTCGAGCATCTGGCCGAACCCGGATTTTCCCGGCAAATTATAAGTAAGGCCGATCGTGCCGCGATGCCGCACGTCAAAATCGCTGCTGCCGCGCTGGCTCGATGGGTTATAGCTGTTGGGCGGCAGGGGATTCGCATTCCAATTGCTTGAGGCCTGGTCGATGGAATGCGAATAGGTGTAGCCCACATTGGCAGAAAGCCCGTGCCACGCACGCTGGGTGAGTGTTATCTGCAAGCCGTTGTAAGAAGAGCTGTCGCGGTTGCCAAGTTGGTCGATTTGCGCGAGGTACGGGAATTGAGAATTGAAGGGTCTTGCGGCTTGTTCAAGCGTCGAGGAAGCTTGTGATGGATCGCCTCCTCCTCCCGAAATGTATCCCGGTGCAAATCCAGAACCCAAAGCTGGTTGATTGATGTCGGCGAATCCCAGCAACTTGGTTCCGTGCGTTCCCACGTAGGCAACCTCGAGGGAGAGGCTATTCGTGAGGGCTCGCTGTATGTTCAAAGTCCAAGTATCCACATAGGGCGTCCGGAAATTGGGGGCTATCGACTCGGTATTGCAGGGTGAAGTTTTTTGACCATTAACATCTAGGGTGCCGTCGCCGCACTCCGGTGACAGGACGCTTGTTGGGAATACAGTGGTGGTCCCAGTTCCTCCAAACGCCGGGGTTAATGACGATCCGCTAAAGTTCATTATCGCCCCGCTTACGTTGAGCGTGGCCACCTCAATGTTGCCGATTCCTCGTTGCTTGGTCCCGTTCATGTAAATTGTTGCGCCCGTGGGAACCTGGCTCAGCCCGAGGACGTTGGCAACGTTATCGAAAACATTGAAGGAAAGTTGCTCATACATGACGCTGCCACCGGCCCGAACGACTGTTTTCCCGTTGCCTTGAACGTCCCAAGCCAAGCCCAAGCGCGGGGAAAAATTGTTGTGGTCACCGTTGTAAGCTGAAAGCTCTCCGTAGCCGACCTGCACGAGACCTTGAGCCGGATTAAAGTTTCCAAGCTGATTGTCGCGCTCCTTCAGCACGGTGATGAGTTCATAGCGCAGCCCGAGGTTAATGGTCAGCCGCGGCTTGACGTGCCAGTCGTCCTGCAGAAAGAGGGCGTATTGTTCGTTGGAATAGTGACGAATAGGCTCACCAACAAGAATGGCGGAAATGGTGCCGCTTGTTCGCGGAGTTCCTTGCAGAAATTGGGTCAGATTCTTAAACCGAACCGTGCCTTTTCCGCTGGCGGTTACAAATGGCACGGCAGTGTTGTAAATTATTTCGCCGCCAAACTTAAACGCGTGGTTGCCGTGCAATATCGACACGTGTTCCAAAGTCTGCAAGCTACCATCCGGTCCCCGCTCCTTCGGCCAATTGCCCCCCAGCCTGGCGCTAAATCCGACAAACCGAATGAAAGGGAAACCAAAATAATTCGGATCCGTGATGCCGGTGTTGATGCCGTACGCGGTGGGATTCACATTGTGATCCACGGAGAGGTACGGCTGATTGTAGTGGTCATAGCCAACCCGGAATTCGTTCACCAGGTCGGAACGCGGAGCGAATGTCCAGGCACCCGATGCCATCTGAATGCTTCCAAACAGATTGGACATCCAGGGGGAATTGCTGGAGCCGGGGATACCCACTTGATAGGAACCGTCATTCCAAATTCCGCCACCTTCGCCTTTGAAGTACATGCCACTGAACGTGTTTTTGTCATCCATGTGGTAATCGACCTTGGCAACGCCATCGTCCTGCCGATTGTTGCTGACTAAGCCAAGCACGACAGAGGTACCTGAACTCGTGTTAGCGGGGAAGAATGATTCGGTTGGGCCTGGAGTGTAATTGGGAGCGTTGGGAATACAACTTCCAGCCGGCAACCCGGCAATCACCGCGCTAAGCGCTGACACGTGCGCCCGCCCGACGACGGTGCAAGCGTCCACGAGGCTCACTTTGGCATTGTTAGCCAGATTGGTGGATGTCAGCCCGCATCCCGCGGACCCGCCGGCGCACGTGATTGGCGTGGTTGTCTGTGTCACGCTGCCAACCGAGTAGCGCTGGCCTTCATAGGCGAGAAAATAGAACAACTTATTTTTTACGATTGACCCGCCACCGCTGCCGCCAAATTGCTCCAAGGAGACAGGAGCCTTGGGCGCCGGCGCCGAATTGAAATAATTGCGCGCATCCAGCCCGGTTTCGCGTCCGAAAGCGAATGCCGATCCATGAATTGTGTTGGTGCCCGACTTGAGGCCTGCATTCACGATGGCGCCGGGCTTCCAGCCAAATTCGGCCTTGGGGTTTTCTTCGGTGTTGAATTCCTGAATGGCGTCGATGGGCAGCGAGGTGGAAGCATCGCCCGCGGCGATGGGCGCGTTGAGCACGCTCTGGCCAGTGTAGGCTTCATCGCCCCTTAGACCGTCGAGCAAGTAGCCGATATCTTCGGCGCGCGAGCCGTTGGCGGATTGCGTGTAGCCGCCGCCACCGGGGAACAGAGTCACGCCGGGCCGCAAGGTCAAAAGATTTTGGTAATTCCGGCCGTTCAATGGCAATTCGTTGATGCTCTCATTGCTCACTGTGCCGCCGAGGGTGGCGTTGGTGGTTTCCACCATGGGCGCTTCGCTGGTGACCGTTATGGTCTGCGCCTGCTCGCCGGGTTGCAGCGAGAGGTCCACGCGGATTTCTCTGCCCGTTTCCAGCAGGATGTTCTGCCGCTCGGCGCTCTTGAAGCCCTTGGCTTCGGCGCGAACGGTGTACGTTCCGGGGGTAAGGTTCGGAGCGTTAAACTCTCCGGTGTCGTCGGCGGTCAGCGTGCGCTTGATTCCTCTTTGCACATCGAGGACAGTAACGGTTGCGCCGGCCATGGCGCCGCCGGTCTGGTCGGTGACCGTTCCCAAGATGCGTCCCAGGTTCGCTTGCGAGAAAGCAGGAAGAGATGCCAGCAGAATCACAAAAAGCGGGCAGAGCGTGCGCGCGAGTTTCCGAGCCGAGGTCGCCGAATTCATATTCCTCACCCCTTATGTGAAAATAATTTGGATTACCGCGGGCCGACCCCAAAAACTCACAGCTGGGGCTTCAATTGCTAGCGCTTGTAGTCCCACACGGGTTGGATGTCAAGTAAATTCTTAAATTTGGGAGTCGAGTGCGGAAGCGGGAATGTGGATTCGCCAATGTGGGAATTTTGAAAACTCGCGCGATATTATAGATATAGTTAGTTGATAAATAGAGAACTATTCATCCAGCGCTTTCATGCGGGGAGATTTCGCGTTGACTTCCATTTGTCTCTGGTGATAAACGCACTTATCAGCCATGCCGACGCGGCTTGGAACTGCTTTCAAAGGTCGTTGTACGCTGCGCACCTAAGTTGCGAGTCTTGTTTCTCGCGATTTTTTGAAGTTTGGTGCTACAGTGGCCTTCATCGGCGGAAGTCAGCGATTGGGATGGGGGATGCCATGCGAAAAAGTCTTTTCGCGCCATGTGTTGCGTTGATTGCAGCTCTGGCTTTTTCATCTGTCTTGCACGGACAGACTCCCGACAGACCGGCGGCAACAAATCCGCCCGCTGCTGTGAATCAAGCGCCGGACTTGTCCGGAATCTGGCAGAAGGTTGCGCCGGCCAGTGCGCGCTCTTACGCCGGATATTCCTTCATCAAGGATGAGCCTCCCATGACGCCCTGGGCGGAGGCCAAATACCGCGAAGCTAAACCGACTTTTGGGCCCAAAGCCGTGGCCGTGGAAGATTCCAATTCGCCGGACTACAACTGCCTGCCGCCCGGCGTTCCCTACATTTATTTTCGCCCGCACCCAGTGGAGTTCATTCAAGGGACCGGCCGCGTGATGATGTATTTTGAATACGATCACTTTGTGCGCGAGGTTTTCATGGATGGGCGAAAGCATCCCGACGATCTGGATCCGTCATGGATGGGACACTCCATCGGACACTACGAGGGAGACACGCTGGTTGTGGACACCATCGGTTTCAACGACAAGACTTGGCTGGACAGGATCGGGCATCCGCACAGCGATCAATTGCACCTCGTGGAACGCTTCCGCCGAGTGAATCACGATACGCTACAGGACGATATGACCGTCGAGGATCCCAAGGCTTACACCAAGACTTGGAGCGCGCAGATCCAGTTTCAGCTGAAACCCAATTGGGACATTGGGGAATTCATCTGCGAGGAAATGATGTACGCGGGGCATAAGTAGGACAGGCTGCAGCCTGTCTGGTTTTGATTTTCGTTGCCATAAATAAGCAGACAGGCTGAAGCCTGCCCTACCAAGATCACCGCACCATCAGTGGCTCGCGCTATTTTCAGATTTCCTGCCGCCGATCAAATAAAGCGCAGCGCTCAGGAACAGCATCCCCAGCGGCACTTCTCCCGGAAAAGCGTAGTCGTGCATCCACTTCAACTGGTTAAGGCCGAGGAGGGCTTGCGGCGAGACGAGCATCCACGTGCCCACCAGCAATGTGATCCAACCAACGAGTTTGCCGATCCCTGATTCCGTTCCCGCTTCTTCGCTCGCCGAGAGCTTGCGGTTTTTGGCCGCCTCAGCGGATTCCTCGAGGCCCAGATAATTCGCAAACCGGTCGTTGAGCAGCGCGCCGACCAGGCCATCGTTGGTGGTGTTGCCTGCGGTGGAGAGCATGGGAATTAGCCCGGCATACATGGCCACGAATGTATTTACGAAAGTGTCGGCGTCGCGCACGTGCAGGAGAATGGCCACGATGGGCGACATGAAAAATCCCGCGCCCCCGGGAATTCCTGGTGACACGAGGCCCAGCATCAACATGGGCGGGACCAGCAAGATAACGTCGGTCATTGAAAAGGGGATGTGCAGCAGGCGCGTCGCCGAGATGGTAATCAGCAGCATGGACATGCTGGCGCAGCTCTTGTTCAGCACCGTTCCGAATACGATGGAGACTTCGGCGATTTCGCGGCGCAGGCCGAGATCCTTCTCGGCGGATACGATGTTCACTGCAAGAGTTTCATATGAGCCGCCCGTGCCGAAGCCGGTGGGCCACACGGCCGCAAAATAAGAAAAAACTTGCTTTGGAGTGCGCTTGGTGGTCCACAACGTCAGAGCGACCATCAGCACGGAAAAAGATACCGTGACGAGAGCGGTCCAAAGGATTGTTTCCCCATAGGCGTTCATTCCTTTCGCGCCAAACTTCAGGGGAATGCCAATCGCCAGACAGCCAATCATGATCGGGTAATACCAGAGCAGGTTGCCGAAGAACCAAAGGATGGCGTCGCTGCTGCGTATCAATCCGCCCGCCATGGGACGCAGCACGGGAACCACGGCGGAGAAATACCCGACCAGCATGGCGCCCAGCAGAGTTTGAATGAGCGGCTGCGTGGTGAGAAACAAAACGAAAGTGGTGGCAACTTGCCCGAGCCACACGCCGGGTCCCGACACGCCCGCATCGGACGTGACGAACGGCAACTTGGTCAGAAGGGGAATTAATGCGGTGACGAAGATCAACGAGGCCACGCCCAAAGCCAAATACAAAGCAACGATCAGGCCGAATAACCGCTGTGCGCGCCGGCCGTGGAGAAGCACAAGTTTTGCCGTGGCTGCCGCGAGTAGCGCAAAAATCAAGGGCCCGGCGAATGTCACGACGCCCTTTGGAAACCACGAACCGCTGACGTAGGCGGCGTTCGCGAAACTGTTTTTGGGAAAGAGCAAACCCACGGCGAGTCCCACGGCAAGGAAGACCAGCACCCAAATCGGCAGCGATATGCCGAAGTATTTTCCGACGTCCGAGGATCGATTTTTGGCCGCGTCTGCAGGCAATCTAGTGCGCCCCCGTCAGGTAGCCCCATTGGGCGTTGCAACATCCTTGTGTGCTGGCAAGAATCAACAGACACTACTACGCGGCCATGGGCCGATCAAGAGTTTCCGAAACGTTTCCGGGGCGTTTCTGGGTCATTGGTGGACGCTTCGCTGAGGGTTCCCGTATCGAGCGGGTCGAGCGCGCGGACGGTTTTTCCTTGAGCCCGAGGAACAAGCGCGGTGGCCCTCTCGATTGTTGTAGAATAAATTTATTATTTTTTCTTGGCCCATCGATGCGGGCGAATCATTGAGAGAACTTTTCTTAAGCCTATGACTGTACGCCCATCCAGTGAGTTGCGTGAGCTTGCGATTCGCGTCCTGGTCGGCGCGGGTGCAAGCGCGCCGAACGCAGGCCACGTTGCCGATGCGCTCATCGCGGCGGAATTCGATGGCATCGGCTCTCACGGCCTTTCGCGCCTGCCGGCGTATGCCGATCAGTTGGCCAGCGGGAAGGTTGCCGGCATGGCGCAGCCGGAAGTGAGCCGCCCGGCCTCGGGCGTGGTAAGAGTGGATGCACGATGCGGCTTTGCGTTTCCGGCCATCTCCGCGGGGATCGAGGCGGCCTTGCCCGCCGTGCGTGAAGCGGGCGTGATGGCAATCGCAATTGGGAATTCGCACCATTGCGGCGTACTTGGGCGCTATGTGGAATTGCTGGCCCGGCAAAATTTGCTGGCGCTGGCGTTTTCAAACACGCCCGCAGCCATAGCCCCATGGGGCGGCGCGCGGGGAGTGTTCGGCACCAACCCCATCGCGCTGGCTTGCCCGCGCCGCAACCAAGACCCTTTGGTGATCGATCTTGCGATGAGTGTCGTCGCGCGCGGCAAGATCATGCAGGCGGCCCAGCGCAATGAATCGATTCCCGAGGGCTGGGCGCTCGATTCCTCGGGCAAGCCCACAACCGATCCTCGCGCCGCTCTTGAAGGCACCATGCTGCCTATCGGAGGCGCGAAGGGCGCGGCTCTGGCTTTGATGGTTGAGCTGCTCTCCGCCGCGCTGACTCGCTCGCACTTCGGCTTTGAAGCCAGCTCCTTTTTCGACGCCGAGGGTGACCCGCCATCCATCGGCCAGCTTTTCCTGCTGTTCGATATTCAGACGTTTGGCGGCGACGCTGTGCTGGATCGCATTGAAACTCTTTGCCAGGCCATCGAAGATGATGCGGGCGCGCGCTTGCCGGGCTCAAGACGTTTTGCAAATCGCAAGAAGATTGCCGAAGCGGGCATAGCTGTCCCAGACGATCTTTACGAGGATTTGCAGAGCCGCGCCAACGCGGCTGGTTCGGCTTAAGCCGGCCTTAAGCCTGCGGGTCTTTTGGTCCTTGCAAGGACTAAGACCGCATATGCCACATAAACCAGTGCTATCGCTTTGTTGGAGGGGAAATGAGGAAATCCGCGGGAGTCGTAATCCTCTTGCTGGTGTTGCTCGTGGCCGCGCCAAAGGCCGCAGTCGGCCAAGGGCAGGCCCCGGACCCTGTTTCGTGGGCTTATGGATTTGTTACGCCCGGGCCTGACCCTGTTGCCCCGCCATGCTCGCCTGAAACCAAGCCTCACGATTGCTCAAAGGCAGGCCGCCCCTGGCCGGATGACGGCACTCTTCTTCATCTTCTAGGGAGCGATCAATCCTTTACCATCTCTCAGGTGCAATCGTTTTGGGCTCCGGCCGACTGGTTTCCGGGCGAGCATCCGCCCGCGCCGGACATCGTGAAATTTGGGCATGAGAAGGACCACTTGCGGGCCTGCGGCCACTGCCACTATTTCAACGGGCTGGGTAAGCCGGAGAACGGCCATCTGGCGGGCCTGCCGATCAATTACTTCCTGGAACAAATGGCTCTCTTCAAGAGCGGCGGGCGCAAGAGCGCCGATCCCAGAAAAGCAAACGCCAACGAAATGATTCAGATCGCCCGATTCCTGAGCGATGAGGAAACCAGGCAGGCTGCGGAATACTATTCCTCGCTGCAATGGAGGCCGTGGATGAAGGTGGTGGAAAGCGCCACGGCACCCAAAACGCGGCAGTCTCCGGCCGGCATGTTTCTGCCGCTGGATGGCGGGCAGAGCGAGCCGCTCGGCGATCGCATCATTGAAGTGCCGCAGGATAGCGACCGCACCGAGCGGCTGCGCGATCCGCACTCGGGATTCCTCGCCTACGTGCCCATTGGCAGCGTTGCGAAAGGCAAGGCCATCGTGACTACAGGAGCTTCGGGAAAGACGATCCAATGCGCCACCTGCCACGGAGCGGATTTGCGGGGCATGGGCGATGTGCCCGCAATCGCCGGCCGCACCACCAGTTATCTGATGCGGCAGCTTTACAACTACCAGCAGGGCACTCGCAAGAGTGCAGTGATGAAACCCGTCGTTGACAAGCTGAGCACGGACGACATGATTTCCATCGTGGCCTACCTGGGTTCGCTGTAGACACAAATGAGGGCGGCAATTGCCGTCGGACCGGTGAGCTTGCAGGCCTCGACTCCATCCCCGCATCTTTTTCAAGTTGTGATACACTCCGCCCATCTAGTCGTTCCGCACATACACGGCTTCAATTAACGGACTGCCAATGTGCAAAATGAGGGCAGTCTGAAATATCCGTGTTGGAGGCTTCTCCATGAAACTGAAACTCGGGGCCCCTTTCGCAATGCTCGTTGCTGTCCTGGTGCTGGTTGCGCCCGCGTTCGCTCATCACGGAACCGCGGGCGAAGACACTTCCAAAGTGGTAACTGTGAAGGGAACGGTGACCAGGTTCGAGTTCATCAATCCTCACGTGCAGATTTATGTGGACGTGAAGGACGAGCAGGGCAAGGTTCACAATTGGAATGGCGAAGCGTCCAACGCTCTTGTCCTGCACCGCTCGGGATGGAATAGCAAGATCATTCAGGTTGGAGATCAGGTCACTCTAAACGGATACCAATCCAAGAAGAAGGAAGAGTTCCTGCGGCTGACCACCATCGTGCTGGCGGATGGCAGGCAGCTCGAAGCATTTCCTCGCGCTGAGTAAGAATCTGCCGGATTGCCATTTTCGCTTGGAAGCGTGGCCCGCAAGAAGTTTCGGCCAACCTGATCCATGCGCGAGCGCGCAAAATCAGGTTGGCCGAAATGTTTCTTGCGGCAAACGGCTAGTCTAAGTCCTTACTTTCCGACTAGCGTCCGAAAAGACCCACGTAAGTTGCCTTCCCGATTACATGGCCATCCATCGCCTTCAACAGATCGGCGCGGGTCGATCCTGCCGGCAGATCGATCTTGGAGTCCAGGGCATAAATTTCATAAATATAGTGGTGCGGAGTTGCGCCGGGAGGCGGGCAGGACGGCTGGAATCCGTTGACACCGCGGACATTTTTGCCCTGCACGATTCCGTCCGGAGAAGAATCCGGCTTTACTCCTGCCGCCACTGAAGTGGATGTGGCGGGTATGCCCCAGAAGATCCAGTGCGTGACGTCCATCGTCCCCTTCATGGGAGCGGCATCGGTATCGTGTAAAATTATGGCAAAGCTGGCGGTCGCACTGGGGGGATTGGACCAGGAAAGGGCCGGCGAAGCGGCGTTGGGATCCGCGCACGAATACTGCGTGGGGATCATGGAGCCCTCCGCGTATGCGGAACTCATCAATTTAAATTTGGATGGCGGCGGGGGTGGCGCAGCTGCTTGTTGCTGCGCGGCCACGCTTGCGGCTATTGCAACCGACAGAATTGCCAGAACAATCAGGGATTGCACGAATTTTTTCGCATCGTATTTCCTCCTCAGGTGTCTTTTGGACGCCATACTATACTCTGAAAAATTTGATTTTGGGGTAGAAATTGCGACCGCACGGCCGGCCTGCGCGGAGGCGAGCCGCCTTCCGTACACGCCATTTTCAATTGATCCCGCGCACGGATTTCGTTGATTCCACCTTCGGAAACGCGACCCCAATCGCCAGCAAATGTTTCATCTTCAGTAGTTCAAGATTCGGGCCATACGGGCATGCGCCTAAAGATCTCACAACCTGACAATCTTGATACATTTTGAAACATTGCGGAAAGTTTTCGCAGCTAGACCTTGTCATAACCGTCGTGCAATCAGTATGTTGAGATTTGGTCTGCAAGTTGCTCCTTTCTTGCCGAGGGATTGTGTCTTTTCAGACTTGCTAACGCACCTGATGCAGCACATGGCAGGCAATCCACCGCAGATGGCGGGATTCAGAGAACCGATCTACTCGCCATAGGAGAGCGTACCGTGAAGATCGCGACGAAGTATCTTGTGATTCTGGCCGGAGTGGCTGGATTTGCATTTGGAACGTGGGCGGGCGCGGCATCGCAAGCCCAGGCAGGCAGCCCTGCGCCGGTAAGTCAGGCCGCGGCCAAGCCGGCAGCGGCAAGCCCCTCCTCAACTGGTCCTTCCGCGGACAGTGCTTCCAGTGCGACCAGTACGTCCCGAAGCACCAAGGCTGGAAATTATCGCCGTGTGGGAGATAGCACCAAAGTTGCAATGCATGGGACGGAGCTGATGCCACAAGCTTCGGGCGAAGCGAAGGTGGCAAACAAGGGCAATCGCGTCGAAATTGAGGCGCAATTTACGGGTCTGCAAGACTCCACCAGGTTTGGCCTGGAATATCTGACGTATGTGGTGTGGGGCATTTCGCCGGAGGGTCGTGCGGAGAACCTGGGCGAGTTGGTGCTCAAGAACGGCGCCGGCACGGTGAAAGCGATCACCAACATGCAGACGTTCGGGATGGTGGTGACAGCGGAGCCGTACTTTGCCGTGATGCAGCCCGGAAATCTGGTGGTGGTCGAGAACGTGTTTGGCCCGCAATCCACGTCCGCCGTCGAAAACATTGACGTGAAATTCGACCTGCTGGGGCCGGGCGTCTATTCGTCGACGAACACCAGGATCGACAACGCCATTTTCGGGATCGATCCGAAAACGCCGCGCGAGATGTTCGAGGCGCGCAACGCGGTGCGCATTGCGCGCGTGGCGCTGGCGGACAAGTATGCCGCGTCCACCTTCGCCAAGGCCGAGCAGCAGTTGCAGGTGGCCGAGGAAACCTACAGCCGCAAGTCCGACAAAAAAGCCGTGGAATCTGCCGCGCGCGACGTTGTGCAGACGGCCGAAGAAGCCCGCGTGATGGCCGTGAAGAAGAAGGCGGAGGATGACGCCCAGGCCGCCGCGCTGGCGGAAAAGCAAGCGGCGGAACAGCGCGAAATCAAAGCGCGCCAGGACGCAGCGGAAGAGGCCCACCGGCGTGTGGAAGCCGAACAAGCCCGCCTGGCCGCCGAGCAGGCCAGAGCCGACGCGGAGCGCGTCCGGCACGAGGCGGAGCTAGCCGCGCAGCAAGCGGCGCGCCAGCAAGCCGCAGCCGAACAGGCCGCAAACGATTCCGCGCGACAAGCGGAAGCCGCGCAACAGGCCAAAGCCGCCGCACTAGAGCAACAGCGCGTCGCCGAGGCCGAAACCTCCAAGGCGCGCCAGGCGGCAGCGCAAGCCGAAACGGAAAAGACGGCGCTGCGCCAGCAGCTTCTTAGTCAATTGAACGCAGTGCTGCAAACGCGGGATTCCGCGCGCGGGTTGATCGTCAACATGTCCGATGTGCTCTTCGATTCGGGCAGCTTCACGTTGAAACCCGGCGCGCGGGAAAAATTGGCAAAGGTTTCCGGCATTGTGATCGCGCATCCGGGCCTCACTTTGCAGATCGAAGGCCATACCGACAGCGTGGGCACGGACGACTTTAACCAGCAGCTCTCGGAAGATCGCGCCGCCGCGGTCTTGGAATTCCTGATCGAGCAGGGCGTCAAACCCGCCGCCGCTGCCGCGCGCGGATACGGCAGGGCGCAGCCCGTGGCCGGAAACGATACGCCCGAAGGGCGCCAACGCAACCGGCGCGTGGAGATCGTCGTAAACGGCGATTCCATCGGAACCCAAGCGGCCAGCGCCATGGTCGCTCCGCAGTAAACACGCTGCGCTTCGATGCCGTCGGATCGGGATGTCGCACTTCGATTTCGCTCACTCCAAGGCTATAGCTCCCTCAGCAGCCGCAACTTCACCAACGCCTACACTTACTACGCTTCGTCCAACCGCACGGGGTTCACGGACCCGGAGGGCGGGGCCACGGCGTACAGCTATGACACGCTGAACTGGCTCACGTCGCTTGCGCCGCCGTAAAGTTAAGGAAGCAGTACGCGACGCAGCTGTTTTCTAAACCGGGAAACAATCCCAAGTCGAATTCCGGTATCGGGACAAAGAGCCTTCCCATAATTCCCGCATCGTCTACATCCCCTTTATTTTAATTGCGTTAGCCTGCCGCAAATATTGGCCACCGTGGTGCAAGACAAATATGCGTCAGGAGGGCCACATGCTTTTTCAGGCTTATTTTTCGCAGACTCGCATGGTCCGAGAAGTGATCGCGACTGCGGTCACGGTTGGGGCGGCCATGCTCGTCGGCTACTTAATTCTCTGGGCGCGGCTGTAGGAGACGGAATGCCTTCAGCGGGCTGGGAGCGAAGATGGAGGGGCGGCCGCCGCGCGGAGGATCGGGCAAGCACGCCGGTTCTTGTCAGCGCGAGTGGAGAGGGGCTCGCTCAAATACTCCATCTGGGGGCTCGCGCGCTGCTCGGGGCAGGGGACGCGAATCGCGCGGGGCTTTGGCTCTCGGGGAGACGAAGCGGGGAGTCCGGTGCGGGATGCGTGGTGGAATCTAAGCCTGGCCCAATTCCAGAGCAGTGGAAGCTACTGGATGTTTCGGCGCCCTTCTTGAGGGCGGCGCTGGAGAGTCCCAGTCCGTTGCGAGTCGATCTTGTGGCGGATGAAGCCACGCCTCACATTGGTCCGCTGGTGGGAATGCACAGCGCGGTGTGGATACCGCTGCATGAGGGCGACCGCACGTTTGGGCTGGGCATGGTGGGTTACGCGAGGCCTCCGGGAAATTTGGATGTGGAAGCTTTGCGCGTACTTGCGGATGAAATTGCGCTGGCCGTTCAGCATCACAAGAATGCGGGCCGAAACGAACGGGCCGCCGAAGAATTGCGAACCCAATTGCGGCTCTCCCGGGCGGTTCTCTCCGGCGTTTCGACGGACTCCATCTTTCGGCAGATCGCTCGCGCGGCTCGGAATTGTTTGCAGGCGGAGTTCATCGCACTGGGAGCGGGCAGCGCGCCTCCCATTGTTGGAGGCGGATGGGAAGGCGCGCCCGGTTGGCTTGCAGTGCTGCGCCAGGAAAGCCTTTCCCAGCTTTGGCGCAAGGTTCTGAAGGAAGGCCGGAAGGCCGAAATTTCGGGAGCGGCTCTGGCCAAAATTTCAGGCACGTTGAAAGACGTTCCGCATTCGATTTTGGATCGCGTTGTAGCCATTCCCATTCCAGTTCGAAGCGGGGCGCGAGGCGTGCTGATGGCGGGGCTTTTGCGCTCGGAAAATGCGGGCGACGATCTGGGCACGCTGGAATCCTACGCCGCGCTGGCCGGTTCCGCGTTGGACCGCGAGACTTCGCGCGAGGAACAAGCGGCCTGGCAAGAGGTCCTGCAAACAATGGTAGAGGAAAGCCGCGAATGCCTGGTGGTGATCGACAAGCAAGGAAAAATTCTTGAAACCAGCCGGGCCGCCGCCGCGCTGTTGTTTGCGCCCTGGGGCCGCATGGAAGGTACGCTTCTCGATGAATTATTTTTTCCGGTAACACGCGATGAAGTTAGCGAGTGGCGAGGACGTTTGCATTCAGCGGCATCGGCCACCGCGGAAGAGAAGGAGAGCCTTGTTCCCGCGCTCGAAGCGGCGCTGGAGCGAGGCGGCATCGTTCGCATGCATATGCGCTGCGAGATTGCGGGGATCGGCGGAGATGGCCCGAAGTGGCTCATTCATTTCGAGGAACAAGTGCAGCGGCAGGCTCCGCGCGAAGCGCAGGAACGGCTGGAAGCCGAGATGGCCGGCCTTCTGGCCTCCATCGAATCCGGAGTGCTCATATTGGATGCCGACGGCCGAATCCTGATGGCCAGCGATCGGCTGGCTGCGATCTTTGGAATTGAACCGAGCCGCATGAAGGAATTCGGCACCATCCATGCGCTGATCGAAAATCTGGCTTTCCATTTCGCGCGCCCGGCGGAAACCGCGGCGCGCTGGCGCGAGCATGTGCGCCAGGGAGATGAGTCCAGCTGGGATGAACTTGAGCTGATCCGCCCGTCGCGAAAGATCGTGGAGCGCTTCGCAAGGCCTCTTTACAAGCCGGATGGAAAGCGGCTGGGGTGGCTGGAAGTCTATCGCGACATTACCGGACAACGGCTCATCCAGTCCAAAATGTTGCAGACCGAAAAAATGGCCGCGCTCGGCCAGCTTGTCTCCGGGATCGCACACGAACTCAACAACCCGCTGACCAGCATTCAGGGCTACGCGCAGCTTCTCTTGAGCCGGCGGTCCGCGCCAGAGCGAGCGGCGGACGCGCAACGCATCTCGCTGGAAGCGGAGCGGGCCGGGCGCATCGTAAAAAACCTGCTGCTTTTTTCAAGAGAGGCAAAGTCGGACCGCCGCGCCGTACACTTGAACGAACTCATCGAGCGCACGCTTGCCCTGCGCGCCTACGAATTGAAACTGGAAAACATCGAAGTGAATCTCGTTCTGGATCCTGGGCTGCCGCAAGCGCTGGCGGACGCGGCGCAGCTTCAGCAAGTGGTGCTGAACCTGATCGTGAACGCCGAGCAAGCCATCGTGATGGGGCGCGGAGAGGAGCCTCGCACCGGCCATATCCTCATTCGCACCAGGCGCCTTGCCGGAGACCGCCTGTCGATGGAAGTGTCTGACGACGGGCCGGGGATTGCGCCTGAAATCGTGTCGCGCATTTTCGATCCCTTCTTCACAACAAAGCCTGCGGGCGTGGGCACGGGGCTGGGGCTTTCGATTGTGTACGGAATTGTGCAGGAGCATGGCGGGGAAGTGAGCGTGGACAGCCTGCAAGGCCGCGGGGCCACGCTGACCGTGGAACTGCCCGCGCTGGCTGTTTCCGGTTTTGAATTTCCGCGCGAAGAGCCGCCCAATCAGCTGCGCGCCGCCGCCGTTGCGCCCTTGCCGGCGCTGGAGAGAACCTCGGCGAAGAAACATATTCTGATTGTGGAGGACGAGCCGACCGTAGCGGAACTGATTGCGGACGTGCTGACCGATGAGGGATACCGCGTCGATACGCTGCTGGACAGCAGGGCTGCGCTCGGCAGGCTCGAGGAGAAAAACTATTCTCTGGTGATCTGCGATTTGAAGATGCCGTATGTGGATGGGCCGGCCCTGCATCGCGCGCTGCTGCGCCGTGAAAACCCCATGCAGCACAAACTCCTGTTTGTTACGGGAGACACCATGGGTCCGCGCACACTCGAATTTCTGAAGGCCAGCGGCTTGCCATACCTGGCAAAACCGTTTTTGGTGGAAGAGTTGAAGGGGGCTGTTCGCCAAGCCCTTGCTGCCATACAAGAGCGCGAAGGAACGGCCTCGGGACCGAAACGGTCACGCGCCGCCGGCAGGGATTAGTGAATGATGATTAGTGAACGGGAACTAGTAAACGGGAACTAGCCAAGAGGAAGCAATGAATTCCACGGGCCGAACTATTTTTATCATCAGCGGCGATCCGGCAACGGCGCAGCGATGCATCGAGGAACTTGCCGCATACGGAGGCCGCAACCGCACGCCGGTTGTCTGCTCAGTCGATCAGGCGCGCAAGAAGATTGGCCGAAGCGCCCCCGCAGCGGTGTTTCTGGATCAATCCGCGATCGACATCGTCAACGGCGAGGAGACTTTGGAATCCGCGGTCGCTTTGCTTACGGAAAACGCGCCCGTGGTAGTGGCGGCGGATGCCGAGAAGCAGGCAGGCATGGCATTCCTGATTGTTTCCGGAGCGGTGGATTTTGTGGCGCGCGCGGGGCAATTCATGCCCATTGTGGCGGGCATGCTGGACCGCCGCGTGCGCATGGCCGAGCGGGCCACGGGCACGATTCAATTTCCGAAAGATGGATTGTCAGGCGATTTCGGGGAAATATTGCGGCATGAAGTGAATAATCCGCTGACCGGAATTCTGGGAAACACCGAATTGCTGCTGGCGCGGCGCGACCGCTTGCCGCCCGAGGCTGTGGAGCGCCTGGAAACCATCGCGGATTTGGCCGTGCGTCTGCGCGAAACCGTCCGGCACTTGTCAAACGCCTGGGACGAGCACCATGAGCATGCAGGGCCCGCATAAAACGGAAGCAAGGAAGCAAGGGCGCGGAAAAAACAAACGTTGATCCCTGCTCCATGCCTCGCGCCTCCTTGCTGGCCTCCTGCTTCAATGCCTCTTCTTTACGTTCTGAACAGCACGTCTTCCCGCTGAAACAGTTTTACCGCGATGGCGATGGCAATTCCCGCGTAGATGCTGGATGACAGGAAGATCAGCGCGATCAAATTCCAGTGATAGGTGCCGGTAATAATTTCCTTGCTGACCAGGCTGGTGTTCAGCACGGGGATGAGGGCCAGCGGTGCGTTCAGTTCGACGCCGGGCAATAGCGCGGCAATCGCAGGCATGACCACCACAATCATCAAGGGAGAAATGTAGCTCTGTGCTTCCTTGAAACTTTTTGCGAATAGAGAGAGCGCCAGGAGGGCTGCGGAAAAGAAAACCGCCAGCGGCAGCACCACGAAGAAGATGGAAACGATGGCTTTTGGGGTGACCGTAATTTGCAGGGCCGCATCGGTCGTTCCGTGTGTCATGCCCAGAAGCAAATGCTTTCCCGCGCCAAAGGAAAGGGCCATGGAGGCGATGGCCAGCACGGCCGTGGCAATCGACGCCGTGAGCACCATCAGGAATTTTCCAAGCACCAGATGCGTGCGCGAGACCGGGCTGCACAGAATCGTCTCGATCGTGCCGCGCTCTTTTTCGCCGGCGGTGAGGTCCATGGCCGGATACATCGCGCCCGTCAGGCACAGCAGAATGACGAAGTAGGGAACCAGTCCGCCGAGAACCGCGCCGCCCACTTTTTCGGGCGGGGCCACATTTTTCTCCAAAATGTCGAAGGGACGCGCCAGGTTTTCTGGAAGATGCCGCGCTATGAGATTCTCGCGAATGGAGCGGTCGCGCAGTTCGCGGAAAAAGCGTTGCAAGCGGTCGGCGCCGAACCCGGATTTCAATTCCCCCTCATACATGTAGATCTTAACGGTTGACGATTCGCCCGCGGCCAGCTTGGCTTCAAAGCCTTCTGGGATTTCCACGGCCGCGCGAATTTGTTTGTTGGTGATTTCGTCGGCATAGTCCGGCTTGGCGGGCACAACTTGCAAATCCTTCAGTTGCCTGAGTTCCGCTAGCACCTGCGGGGAATCTTCGCCTCCCAGGATCATAACCTTCGGGCGTTTCCTTCATGGCCACGCCCACCAGGGCGATGGAGAGCACGCCCATTCCAATGGTGAGCAGCGGCATGACCAGCAGGGGGACGACAATCATGGAGATCAATGTTCTGCGGTCGCGCAGGGAATCGATCAGTTCCTTGCGATAGACGATGCCGATGTTGCGGAGGCTCATGACTCCACCACTTTCACGAACAGGTCCTCAAGATCCTGTATGCCGTATCGCGCGCGCAGTTCGGGAAGCGTTCCTTCGGCGAGCAGTCTGCCGCCATGAATGATGCCGATATGGTCGCAGAGTTTTTCCACTTCGCTCATGACGTGCGTGGAGAAAACCACGGTCTTGCCGTTGTCGCGGCATTCGCGGATAAACCCCACGATGGTGCGCGCGGCCATGACGTCCAGGCCCACCGTGGGCTCATCGAAAATCATCACTGAAGGATCGTGCACCAGGGTGCGCGCGATGGAAACTTTCTGTTTCATTCCGGTGGAAAGCTTGTCGCAGCGGCGGTCGCGAAAATCGTTCATCTCGAGGCGCGCGAAAATTTCATCGATGCGGCGGCGCAGATGTGAGTTCGTCAAGCCCGTGCAGCCGGCCGAAATACTCAACCATTTCCTGTGCGGATAGCCGCCCGTAGAGCGCGGTGGCGGCGGAAAGAAATCCCACGTGCGCTCGGACCATTTGCGCGTCTTTCACCACGTCATACCCCGCGACGATGGCCGTGCCTTCGGTGGGCGCTAGGATTGTGGCCAGCATGCGCAGCGTGGTGGTTTTTCCCGCGCCGTTCGCTCCGAGAAGGCCGTAAATTTCTCCCGGCCTGCAGGAAAAACTCACGTCGTCAACGGCGCTGACGGTGCCGCGCTTCTTGTCCCGGAACCGTTTTACAAGATGAAGGGCTTCGATCATTCAATTCCGCATCGCAGGGATGAGGCGCAAATTGTATCCGATTGGCGAAACAATGTGCAGGAGGATGGGGTATTCAATCGGATACAGGCGGATACAGAGCGACGCAGCTAGCCTTTGTGGCAGTTCATCCCCTCCTATTACAATCCGGCGCTGGAAGATTTGATCCAGTTCGATCCCGTCACGGGCAGCCCCATCCTGGTCTCGGACCCGTCCACCGGCCACGTCCACGACTTCACAACTTTCGGGAATGGTCTGGTCAACTGCGGTAATGGTGGGATCGTGGCGGGTTGCGTAAAGCCCTACTACGGCGGGATTGCCCCGCGCTTCGGCTTTGCTTTCGATCCCACCGGATCGGGCAAGACCTCCATCCGGGGCGGCTACGGCATTTACTTCGAGCCGGGCAACGGCAACGAATCGAACGTTGAAGGACTGGAAGGTAACCCGCCCTTCACGCTGGCTCCTTCCGGCTATAATATCGTCGGCTACTCGAACGTCCTTCCGGGCGCTTACGGCCCGCCGGGCATGTCCGCCATTCCCTTCTACCAGAAGCCGCCCAGCAGCCAGCAGTTCAACCTCAACGTCCAGCACGAATTCAGCGGGAACAACCTCCTGACCGTGAGCCTACGTCGGAACCCTGGGCCGCCACTTGGCCACGGCCCGGAACCTCAACCAGATCCCCGTCGGGATCACCACGATGAACGTCCCTGCCCTGGCAGGGCTTCGCCGGGAGCGACAGCCTTAACCCGTCGAACACCACGCCCATGTGCGATGCAGCCGGCAACTGCGATGTGCAGCGAATCCTGATGAACACTCAGCAGCCGGGAATTTTCTTCAAGACCTATCGTGGCTATGGGTCGATCACCGACAAGCAGAACACCGCCGTCTCCAGCTATAATGCCCTCCAGGCCAATTTCCGGCACACCACGGGTTACGGCCTGACGTTCCAGGCCGTCTACACTTGGTCGCACATGATCGACGATTCCACCTCCACCTACTTCTCGACCGGTGTGGACGACAACTACAATTTGAGCCGGTGGAAGGGGACCTCCAACCTTAACCGCAGCCAAGTCATGGTGATGAATTACATCTACAACCTGCCCTTCTTCAAGACCTCCTCCTACGCGGTGGCGAGGCAGGCGCTGGGAGGATGGCAGGTGAGCGGGATCACCAGCTTCTATTCCGGTGAGCCGGTGGACTTTGGTTGTGGCGTCAACGGGTTCGCCACCGGAATCGGGACGGGAGTCCGCTGCAATACCGTGGGGGCGCTTAAGATCCAGAAGGGCACGGTTAACGATCCTCAGTTTGGTCCGGTCCCGACTTGGTTTAATCCCACCGTGATCACCCAGCCACTCGCCAGCCAGCTCGAGGCCAATGGTCAAGCCGGCATGTTCGGCTACATGGGTCGTAACGCCTTGACGGGCCCGGGCCGCAACAACTGGGACTTGGCTTTGCACAAGGACTTCAAGTTGCCTTGGTTCCGGAACGAAAACTCAACGCTGCAGGTCCGCCTTGACACCTTCAATACCTTCAACCATCCTCAGTGGAAATCCATCAATGCGGGATGCAGCCGGGACGATATCTTTCGGGCAGCCGTGCACCCAAGTGGGCAATGCCGAGGTCAGCCGGCGCTTGGAGTCCACGCAACATCGAGTTGGGCATGAAACTGCTGTTTTAGCAATACTATGCTTATGTGGTGTCCCAGAAGTCTGTAGTATCTGTCAGCCCTTCAGGCTGGCCGATTGCGCGGGATGGATTCCTCACCCCTGGCCGTTGAAGGTGTGAAAGAATTCGGAATGTGTCATCCTGAGCGAAGGATCTCTGCCGTTGTTCGTAAATCATTGAATCTCAGCAAACTGCTGAGCTCCTTCGCTTCGCCCAGGATGACAAGCGTCGAGTTTTTCACACCTTCGTTGGCCTGGGCTTCGCTGGACCGCCCCTTGGGGCTTAAGAATATCGTCAACGGGCTAGCGGGGACGGGCAGAACGACACCCAAAGGAAGAGGTAACAAGAAAACAAAATGAAAACTATTACCCTCCAGAACCATCCCAACCTAAGACTACCCGCCCTGCTCGTGGCGCTAGCGTTGTTGGGGCCGGCTGTGGCCGGGGCGCCCTGACGGCCGCGCCCCGGGGCTGCCGCCAAGCCGCCTGTCTATCCGCTCAAAGTCAGCGCCAACGGACGCTATCTGGTCGACCAGAACAATACTCCCTTCCTGATTGCCGGTGATGTTCCCCAAGCGCTGGTTGTGATGGCGTCTCCGGCGGAAGCCGCGCGCTATTTCGACGATCGCCAGGCTCACGGATTCAATGCAATGTGGATTAATGTGCTTAATGCTGGTCCTTATTATCCTGACGCCCGGGATGACGGCAGCACCTATGACGGTATTCGCCCCTTTACGGGCTACGTCGCCGGCGGGACGGATACCGCGCATTATGATCTCACCAAGCCCAATGAGGCGTACTTCGCTCGTGTCGACCAATGCTCACGCTAGCCGAAAATCATGACATGGTGGTCTTCCTTGATCCCATCGAAACCGGCCAGTGGGTCCCGACGCTTCACAACAACGGACCGGCCGCCGGTGGCGTCTACGGCCGCTATCTGGGAAACCGCTACAGGCATTTCCGCAACATCATCTGGCTGAATGGCAATGATTTTAATAGCTTGAAAAGTCCTGGCGACGACGAGGTGGCCCGAGCTGTGGCTCAGGGGATCAAGTCCGTTGCCCCAGACCAGCTTCAAACGATCGAGGTGGAACGAACGAGAATAGGAGTTCCTCTTTGGACGATCCAACTTGGGCGCCGCTTATTTCCATCAACAGTACCTACACCTACTCGCCAA
>CAVPZW010000006.1:0-894266 GCA_963710315.1 uncultured Acidobacteriota bacterium
GATCGCCAAGCCCGGCGATACCAGCGGCTTTTTCAGCAGTCCGGTAATCAGATAAAGGCTCATTCCCAGAATCGCCAGAAATACCGGGCCTCCAACCGTCAGGTGGAAATGCGCAGGAAGCCAAGCGGTATTATGAATGACATTGTTCATGGCATAGGACGCGTTAATGATTCCCGTAATTCCGCCGAAGATGAAAATAACCAAACCGCAAAAGAGATAGGAAAAAAGCCATCGCTCATGATTGAAGTAAGGAAGTTTCTTCCACCAGCCGAAAAGGCCGGCTCCGCCATTGTTGCGCGCTCCATTTTCCAGAGAAGCGGCCAGCGTGAAGGCTGTTACCAGGCTGGGGACGACCACCAGCAAGGTGAGCACTGCGTGCAAGCCCTTCCAATTGCTAGAAATTCCGGGATCGGCGAATTGATGATGCAAACCCAAGGGAGAAGAAAGAACGATAAAAGCAAGAAATGAGAATCTGGCTGCGAAATCGCTGTACAGTTTTCCGCCGGAGAGCCGCGGGAGGACCGTGTAATACAGCGTATAGGTGGGGAGAAGCCAGAAATAAACCAGCGGATGTCCGAAGAACCAGAACAGCGTGCGGCTCAGTACGACGTTCACGCCCGTCGTCCAACCCATGGACCAAGGCACGAGGAGAACGAGAACTTCAAAGGCGACAGGCAGGGTGGCAATCTGCCAGACAATAAATGTTGCAAACATTCCGACAACGGCCAGCGGCGTTTTCTTGCCCGGGTTCTGCTTGCGCCAGCGAAGATAGGGTGGGATCCATGTAAAAAGAGCGACCCACGAGCCGACAATAAAAAGAGCAAGGCCAACGTAGAAAATCGGGCTTGCCTTCAGCGGCGGATAAAATGTGTAGAGCACGGTAGCCTTGCCGGCGAAAATCATGGCCGCTGCCATCACCGCGCCTATCAGCATAAGCGCCAGAGAAAGGCCGGCGCCTGCGACCGATAGTGGCAGTTCCAGCTCCTGCGTGACCAGGGCATGGCCCAGCGCCACGGCAAAAAGCGTGGTGAGTACCAAAGCATTGATCACACCATGCGCCGTAAGGCCCTGGTAGTAATCGATCCCGGCAAACGACGGAGCATGGATCACACCGGCCCGGTACATGACCTGCAGTACACCGTGGTAGATGCCAAAAAGCAGAAGAACGAGCGGCACCAATAATTCAGTGAGGATAATTGCGCGCAAAGCTCTCTGTTGTTCCATAGTCCTATCTCAAGGCCTTTAAGTATTCGATAATTTGTTCGATCTCTTGGTGCGATACGGGAAGCTTGGGCATGATCGGGGGAAATCCCTTTACGGTTTTCACGCCAGGTGACTCGATCATGTCCTCAACGTATTTCTCATCCACCGTGGCTGTGGTTCCATCCGTGAGTTCCACTTTACTGCCCCACAAACCTTTGAACGTTGGCCCCACACTCTTGGTGCCGTCCAGCGAATGGCAGGCGAGGCAGCCCTTCTGGTCCATGATTGCCCTGCCAGGGAAAGATCCAGAGGCGGATAACGGATTCTCTGAAGGAGGCAAGCCTTCCGCCGAAATGCCCGAGGCGGAGCCGCTCACTTCGATCACAGCATTCATGGCCTGGTGGCCCACGCCGCAATATTCATGGCACAAAATGGTGTAGACGCCGGGCTGCGCGAAATGAACGCGAGCCTCGTTCACCACGGCCGGTTCCACCATCAAATTGACATTGGTGCCCAGGATCTGAAATCCGTGAGTTACATCCTTGCTGATCACGAAAAGATCCAGTGTCGATCCCACGGGAACAACCACCCGGCTGGGTTCAAAGGCCCACATGGATGCCAGAAAATGAATTTCGTAGTTCTTGTCGCCGTGCTCGGCTACGGAGCCGTGTTCAAAAATTTTGGAGTTGGGGACGCAGTCGGGGACAGTGATTCCCATTCCCCAGGCCGAGTACGCGATCAATCCCATACCGAGGCAGGAAAAAAGAAATGCCGTCAAAATGACGCGTTTCTCAATCCGGCTTACACCTCCGCTTGCTGGTGCGCTATTCGACATCGTTTTTGCTCGCAAATGGAATTTTACAGATGAAACTCACGATGAAACATGAGCATATAAACACCCGCCCAAATCAGAGCAAAGCCAACCAACAGGCTGATGAAGAAAGCAATGGCTCCCCGCGGGAAAAACTCTTGTGCTTCATTTGAATCCATAGCTCTAGTTCCTTTGGAAACCATTTCTTTGCGGTTCGTCACGCCGTCCATGAACTCTCCAAAAAATTTCGGGTCGGTGGGTATTGGTTTCCACCCCAAACCAAATTCAATATAAGAGCTGAAAAATCCCGATGCTGTGATCTAGATCACAAGAATGTCTAGAGTTCCAATTTGAATCATTCACTTGTGAAGCGTGTCGCCCGCTATTGAGGAAATTCGCGAGAGGGTATGTTATTTAATGAACATTAGAGAGAAATTGCAAAACACATCTGGCAGGATCTGCGCGCAGCCACCGCGCCCGAAGGAACGAATGCAATACAAACAAAGTACTTTATGGCGGGCAAGCCTGTAAGCCGGATTTTGTACGACACGCGGGCGTTGCCGCTCGCGCACCGTGGCGATCATTCCTCTAGGTCCAGGTTCGCACCTGGACTCCAGCAGCCTACCCGAGGGTCCTAACGAGCCGGGCCGGCTCTCCCCTCCTATTTGGCCTTGCACCACGCGGGGTTTGCCTTGCCGTCCCGATTGCTCGGGACGCGGTGGGCTCTTACCCCACCGTTTCACCCTTACCAAGCGCTGTCGCCTTCCGCAACCCGCTTGCGCGGGCTGCTTTCAGGCCGTCCGCAGGTTTTCCTGCGGATGGCCACCGAGGCGCATTGCACCGGCGGTTTATTTTCTGTGGCACTGTCCGTAACCGACGCCTCGCCTCGCTTTCGCGAACTGCACGAAGAGCCAGCCCCCTGGCGTTACCAGGCGCGTTGCCCTTTGGTCTGAGGCGTTTTCCTACGAGGACTTTCGCCCCCTTCGCAAAACGCGAAGACCACGGTGTCCGGACTTTCCTCCCGGCCAGCCCTCTTGCGAAGGATGGCCCAGCGATCACCCGGCTTGCCCGCCAGTCACAGTATAACATCTTGCAGTAATCAATTGTTTAGCGGAGGGAACAAGAAAATACGGAAACTGCAATTCCATGAAACCAACGTAAAGCACGCGCCAAAACTTCTGTCTGTGAGCATTTCGGGCCAAGCAGGTTGCGGAAGAAGTAGTTTGTTTTGTCATTCTGAGCGGAGCGAAGAATCTCTCCTAGTCTTACGCCCATGAAAAGAAAGAGAGATTCTTCGCTCCGCTCAGAATGACAAAAGGTATGGGAAGTCTTTCCGCAACCTGTAAACGCAAAGAGCGCCACCCGGGCAGGGTGGCGCTCTTTCGTTAGACACATTCCATGAAAATCGGGCTGTCTACTTCCCCCCGGTTGCTAATGTTTATAGCGGCTTGGCTGTGTACAGAGTGACCTCGACGCGGCGGCTGGCTTCGCGTGCTGCCTTGCCCTTGCCTTCGTCGATCAGCTTCTGTGAGCCGAGCCCTACGGTGTGGATGCGATAGACAGGAACACTATGGCTGCCCACCAGGTAGGAAATCACTTGATCGGCGCGCGCGCGGCTCAAGCGGTCGTTAATCGCGGCGGTTCCGGTCTGGTCCGTGAATCCCTCGACGGTGATGAAGAAGCGCGACTGGGCGGTGATCTGGGTGGCAAACGTATCCAGGGTCGCCTTGGCTTCCTTGGAGAGCGTGTCCTTGTTCACCGCGAAGTGCACGACGGAGGGCTGACCGGCGGGCTTGTAATCGTCGATATTGGCGATCACGCCGCGCAGGTCGTTGATGTCCTTGGCGTTCTGATTGGCTTTGGCCATCGCGCCTTTTGATTGCGTGTCGGCGGTCCTGGCTATTTCGGTGGTGGCTGACAACTTCTTTTCATCTTCGTCAACGACCTGGTTGGTCTTGTTGATGTCGGCGACCTGTGAAGAATCGCGCTTTTGCGAATTCTGGTCGACTTGATCAATTTTCTGCTGAACCGGTGTAACGGTTTGTTTGACGTAATTCTTGGTCGCGCAACCGGCGATGAACAGAGAACCCACTGCAAGTGTGATTGTTGCGGACAAAGCTGCCTTATTCATTTTGCGATCTCCCCCAATTTTCAGTTCTAGGTATCATGAGCCTTCGACAGGACTCCCCCGTACCCCCTCCCAGAACTCACCAATACTATTGCACGTAACCAACCATTTTGGGAAAAAATTACAGTTTACTGTTAAGTCTCAATTCCCCTTACGAATAGGAAGTATTGCCAGTATGGCTAAAGGAATGCTTAAAACATTGCAACGAGTAATCTTTACACGATATGTAAGCAATGACGCTGAAATTTCACTCAAGGTTTATTTCTCGCTGGAAACTTTCTTGGAGCGTCCCTTGCCTTTGGACTTCGTCTTAGCTTCCGCAGCCTCGGACTGGGCATGCTCCGCCTGTCTGCGCCCGGCAAGCAGGTCATCGAACTCGTCTTCGTTGAGGATGGTCACGCCAAGCGTGCGCGCCTTCTCATATTTTGATCCAGGGTCCGCGCCGACCACCACGTAGTCGGTGAGTTTGCTCACCGAACTTGTGACCTTGCCGCCGTGCCGCACAACTTCCGCGCCGCCCTCATCGCGCGAGCGCCTCGCCAGCGCGCCTGTAAACACAAAGGTCATGCCAGCAAAGCGCGTGTCTTCCAGAGCCGCGCGCTTTTCGGTCATTTTCAGGCCTTCGTCTTTCAGGCGCTGAATCAGTTTCCTGTTGGCTGGCTCGGAGAAAAAATCGGCGATGCTTTGCGCAACCTTGGGGCCGACTTCCGGAACTTCCTCAAGTTCCTCCACGGTTGCTTCGGCTAGTTTTGGCAGCGAGGCAAAATGTTCGGCCAGGAGCTGGCCGGTACGTTCGCCGACAAAACGCATGCCCAGCGCGTAGATCAGCCGCGCCAGGCTGTTGCCCTTGCTGGCGGCGATTTCGTCGAGCAAGTTTTGCGCCGATTTTTCGGCCATGCGATCGAGCGCCGCCAGGTCATCCAGTTTCAATTCATACAAGTCGGCGAAATCCTTCACCAGTCCTTTGTCCACCAACTGGTCGACGATCTTTTCGCCCAGGCCGTCGATGTTCATGGCGTGGCGGCTGGCGTAGTGCAAGAGCGATTCCTTGCGCTTGGCGGGGCAGCTGGCGTTGACGCAGCGGTAGGCGACTTCCTCGGGATCCTTGTGAATGCGGCTGTGGCACTCCGGGCATTTTTCCGGAACGACCACTTCGCGGCGCGGCTTCCCTTCCTTGACCACTTTCATTACATGCGGGATCACTTCGCCGGCGCGCTCCACAATCACGGTGTCGCCGATATGCAGCCCCAGCCGCGCAATTTCATCCATGTTATGCAGCGTGGACCGCGAAACGATGACGCCGCCGACCTGCACCGGTTCGAGCACCGCCACCGGCGTGAGCGTGCCGGTGCGGCCCACTTGAAAGAGGACATCGTTCACAACCGTGGTTTCCTGGCGCGCGGGATATTTATAGGCAACGGCCCAGCGCGGCGCTTTGGACGTGAAACCCAGTTCCAGCTGCTGCGCGATTTCATTGACCTTGATTACAATGCCGTCAATCTCGTACGGCAATTTGTCGCGGCGGCCTTCCCAGGAATCGATGAATTTTTTCACTGTCTCGATCGAGTGACAGACGCGCCAATCTGGAGAAATCTTGAAGTGAAGTTTTTGCAGCGCCTCAAGCGCCTCCGAATGAAGCCGGGTGGGCATTCGGCCCCCTGCCAGCAAAAAATACCCGTAAAAATCAAGACGCCGGGAACGCGTGATTTCCGGATCGAGGACGCGCACCGCGCCCGCAGCGGCGTTGCGCGGATTCGCAAAGCGCTTCCCGCCCTCTTCCTCTTGCTTTTCGTTCAGGGCCTCGAAGGCCCGCAGCGGCATGATGATTTCGCCGCGCACTTCAAAATCGAGTGGCATGCCCAGCTTTTTGAGTTCCGCGGCATCCACTCGCAGCGGAATCGAGCGGATGGTGCGCACATTGGCGGTGACATCTTCGCCGGTGGTGCCGTCGCCTCGCGTGACGCCGCGCACCAGCAAGCCGCCTTCATACACCAGCGAAATGCTCAGCCCGTCGAATTTGTGTTCGGTGACGTATTCGACTTTTTCCCGCCCGAGGAGTTCGCGCACGCGGCGGTCAAAATCCTCAAGCTCTTCGGTCGAGTAAGTATTGTCCAGGCTCATCATCGCCGGGGAATGCTGGCGCGTCTCGAAACCCTTGCGCGGCGCCCCGCCCACGCGCTGCGTCGGAGAATCCGGAGTGACAAGTTCCGGGTGCTCGGCCTCAAGCCACTTTAGGTCCTCCATCATGCGGTCGAATTTGACGTCGGAAATTTCCGGCTCGTCCTGCACGTAGTAGAGATATTCGTGGCGGCGAATTTCATCGCGCAATTTTTCGATCTGTTTAGCTATCGTCACGTTCTTCGCCATATGGCCTCAGAGAATCGATGGAAGAGGAAGTTCAGTATACATTGTGCGCCCGGCCCGGAAACAGTCTGGAAACCGGTTTCATGAAATGGCGGGGAGATTCTCGATCTGTGAATTGAATGGTGTGGAAAACGGCGAGGTCCAGCAGCGATCAATAATTTGCGAGCACAGCTAATCTACCGACACCTGATAGTCCCCGGAAAATTGGAAGAAAACTAAACCCGTTCATTTCGGGTTGTGTCCTTCTCCGCCTTTCTCCTCTTTTCTCCGTGTCCTCTGTGTTAAATATTTTTCTGTCTGCCTAAGTTGAACCAGCTGGTGCCGCGATTCCCTACTCCGCCATGCCACGCCGCACGTCCTCGCTCAACACGATGGCCTCGGAAACTTCCTTCATCGATTTGCGCCGCTGGCGGCTCTGCCGCTGAATGGTGAGGTAAGCCTCCTCTTCGGTGATCTTCAGTTCGCGCTGCAAAATGCCCTTGGCGCGCTCCACCAGTTTCCGTGTTTCCAGTTTTTCCGAGAGGTGCAGGTTTTCGCTTTCCAGGCGAGCCATCTCGATTTCCGCGCCCACCAGAAACCCGATGGTGGAGACCAGCATGATTTCGCGCTCGGTGTACACATGCGGCTCACGATTCTGCAGATTGATGACTCCCACGATGCGCCCGCGGCACATCACGGGCACGGAAAGAAACGCCTCGAAGCGGTCCTCCGGCAAATCCTTGAACAATTGAAAGCGAGGGTCCTGCGATGCGTTGACCGCCACCGCCACCGGCTTGCCGTGCTCCGCCACCCATCCGGTAATGCCCTGCCCCAGGCGCAGCTTGAGCCGGTCCACAACTTCGGGATGCGCATTTTTCGATGAGCGCAGAATCAGTTCGCCCTCTTCCAGCGCATACAGGAAGCACGAATCGCAGCTCACCACCGAGGCGGCGAAATCCACGATCTGAGAAAGCACTTCGTGCAGAGGGTCCGCGGCGGCCATGCGGCTGGCCATCTTGTGGATGAAGTCGACATCGGGATTGTCAGTCATGACTAATTTGGAGAGTTCTGTATTCACAATTCGAGGCTACGCGCGAGCGCAGTGACTGTCCAATTCTTACTATGGATGCGAAACATCAGTCTTTGCTTGATGTAACGCTGTATTCACACGGGGTTCTATGGCATAGGCTTCAGCCTGTGGGGGTTAGTGCTTGCAAGGACAAAACCCCGCAGGCTGAAGCCCGCGCTACACAAACCTATATTTCGTCGAAGAATGGAAGGTATAGCGGATTGGATTGCGGGACTTTCGTTTTCTACCGTGCTGCGTTGCGCTTGCGCTGCAAAATCTCGGCGCTGCGTTGCGCCGCTTCGCTGACCAGGTATCCCATTTTCGGATGCGACGGTTCCATGTCCGGAGCGATGCCGTGTTCGCGCAGCCTCTCGCTGGTCGTAGGTCCGATGGAGGCCACGGCCATACGCGAAAACGCGCGGCGCAAAGCATCTTCCAATTTCATCTGCGCCGCGATTTGCAGCAGATGATCGGCCTGCGTTCCCGTGGTGAACAAAATTACGTCGATTTCATTGCGCGCAATGGCCGCAATCGCGGCGCGCAGCGGCCCCGTATCCTCAGGCAAAGCCCATACGTATACGGGCACGGACGTGACTTGCGCTCCGCGCGCCACGAGGCCCGCGATCAGCTCCGTGCTCGGAACTCCAAATTCCTGCACGGCGATTCTGCGTCCCTTCAATGGAAAGGCTGCGGCATTTTCATCCAGCGCGCTGAGAATTTCGTGCCAGGTGTTGGGCTCAGGCGCGGAAACAGCAATCGGAACATTCCATTCCTTCAACACAGCCATGGGCTTCGATCCGCGCACAACCACCGCAACTTTGCGCAGCTCCGCCAAATACTGTTCGAGCGGATAAACGGTCTCCACAACTTTGGCAAGCGCGCGCGCCCCCACTCCGGTCAGAAAAATAATCATGTCAAAGCCGCCCGCAAAGAGCGTGCGCGCAAAGGCCAGCGCCTCGCTGTTGCTTTCCAGCGGAATCTCACGCATGGACGGCGCGACCGTGGCCTCGCCGCCATTGCTGGCGATCAGCTTGGCCATTTCCGCCTCGCGCCTGCTCTCCAGAGAAAGCACGCGCAGCCCCGCGAAACCTGTTGGTGAATTTTCAGTTTCCATAAACCTTATGATGACGCAATTGAAGGGTATCTGCCATCCTTAATGATTGGGACTGTAGGTCGCTATTTCAGCATACAATAGGAAACATATGTGCCGTTCAAATGCGAAGAAGGACTGCCCAGGGGACGCTCATTCAATGAATGATGCATGAGGTCAAGGATAATGCCTGCCAGCAAGAACAAGCGATTGTTGCTGCACCGTTCACTTATTTGTTCGCTTTTGAACATTGCGCTGGTGACATGTGTCCTTAATGTTCGAGCGGCGCCGGCAGCCTCCGGACAAGTAGCGATTAAGGCTTTGCACGTGCCGGAACTCGACGCTGGCTTTCACCTTCTCTACGAACTCAAGCCCGAAGAAGCCCGTAGCCAGTTTGAGGCTTTGCAGAATTCTCATCCGGAAGATCCCCTTGGAAGTGCCGCGGAAGCGGCAGCGTACCTATTTGAGGAATGTTACCGCCAGGGCGTGCTGACCTCCGACTTTTTCCTGGATGACAAGCGTTTTCTGGGCAAGATCCCTCTCAACCCAGACCCGGAACTGCGCGCGGCCTTCTTCGCCGCGGACAAGCGGGCGCAGGATCTGGCGCAGCTTCAATTAACGTCGAACCCGGACGACCCAAACGCTCTGTTCGCCATGGCCCTGAGCGTAGGCATGCAGGCCGATTATGCCAGCCTGATCGATAAACATCAGCTCGACAGCCTGAAAAAGATTCGCGAAGCCGATAAGTATGCCAAGAAACTGTTGGTGATTGCCCCAGAAGCCGCTGATGGGTAGTGGGCTAATTTTGTGTTGCTTGACCAGGGAAAGGTATACCCACTCTCTGGTTGTACTTAAACATCTCAATTGACCTCCGGAGCCTGTTGATTTCTGATTCGGCATCCAAAATGGCCGTCTCCCAAGTAGGCGTAGGCATAGCTTCCGATTTAACTGTTTTAGTTGACAGCGATTTAGCTTTTGTCATATACTTGTCGTATGACGACGCAAGAATACAAACAAATGCTCGGCAACATGCGCAAGGAGCTGGAAACCTTGCTTGAACAGCAAGAGGAAATCGAACAAAAAATCGCTCAATTGAAGCAAGCCATCATGTCCTTCGCCCCCCTGGCCAAGGAACCGGAAACCAATGTTTGGGCCTTTTTCGGCGAAGCTTTGGGAATGACTGAGAATATCCGTGAAATCCTTCAGGCCGCTTATCCCAAGAATTTGAGTCCCGTTGAAATCAAGGAACAATTGAAGAGTAGGGGACAAGACCTTAGCCAGCACAAGAATATGATGGCGAGCATTCATTCCGCGTTGAAGCGAATGTTGGAAAATAAAGAGATTACGACAAGTGATGAAGGCTTGAGCTACGGCTGGCGACGCAAATATATCAGGAGATACCGCCGTGGGCGCAATCCGTTTGGGGCAGGTACCCTTTCTTCTCTTGTGGGTAATGAAGTAGGGCCTATGCCCCCTGCGCCGGTGAAAGAGAAAAAGTGAACAATTAGCAAAAACCCTGCCGCGAGCGTCAACTCGCGGCAGGGCAAAATCCAAACGCGGACGAAGCCCGCATTCAGACTGTAAAATTTGATTGTAGGGCTTCTCCCCAAGAAAGAAAAGAGGGAAAAGCCCATGACCTGCATCCGTTGTAAACACACCGAGGCAAAACGATTCGGATTTTACGGTCCGCACAAGATTCAACGCTATCGCTGCCCCGCCTGCAAAAATACATTCTCCGAGCCTCGTCACAGGCCGCTTGGACGCCACTACATTCCGACCAAACAAGCTGCTGAGGTAATTACCCTTCTCACCGAGGGAATGAGCGTCCGCGCAGTTTCGCGCATCACTGGCGTTCACAAAACCACGATTCTTTCTCTTCTGATTACGGTCGGAGACAAGTGCCGCCGTCTTTTCAATGCGCGCGTTCGGAACTTTAGGACGCGATTTGTCCAAGCTGATGAACTGTGGTCCTACGTTCACACGAAAGACGGGCATCTTGGCACGGACGATCCCGAAGAGTGGGGAGATGCCTACACCTGGATTGCTCTGGACAGTGAAACCAAGATGATCCTCTCCTACCACGTCGGCAAACGGGATGCCGGAAGCGCCTTTATCCTTGCCCGCGATCTGAGTGACCGAATCACTGGCCGCTTCCAAATCACCACAGACGGATTCAAGCCCTACATTTCCGCCATCGAGGATTGCTTCGGATCGGAAGTGGACTATGCGCAGCTCATCAAGATTTACGGCAGGCAACACGGCGAAGGCCCCGCCTGGTATGCGCCTACAAAGGTTCTGGACGCTATACCAGTCCAGGTCAGCGGCAGTCCGAAGATAGAACGAATCTCGACCAGTCACGTCGAGCGGGCCAATCTGACCGTACGAATGCACCTTCGCCGCTTTACGCGGCTGACGAATGCGTTCAGAAAGAAGCTGGACAACCTCAAAGCGGCTGTCTCGCTCTACATGGCGTTTTACAATTTCGTTCGCGTTCATCAGACCCTTCGCGTCACGCCCGCGATGCAGGCGGGATTGACAGATCACATCTGGACCGTACAAGAACTCTTGGAGGTTGCGTGAACCTATGGCCTATCCTTCTAGCGCGTCCGCCACCAAGCAACACACAATTAGCCCACTACCCGCTGATGCTTATCTTGGCCTGGGCACGGCCAATTACATCATCGGAAGTTTGCCGGGAATCAAGAAGTTCTTCCTCGGCTTCGCTGGAATCCACGGCGACAAGAAAATAGGAATCCAGCAGCTTGAGATCACCGCCGATCGTGGCTGCTACCTGCGGCCGTTTGCGAAGATTCTTCTGGCCATGGCAGCGCTGCGCGAGAGGAAACCTGAAGTCGCTCGCGCCCAGCTTGCGGAACTCGTCACGGGATTCCCCGAAAATCCCCTTTTCGCTACTGAGATGACCACGATTATAGTTGCGTATTCAGTTACCATTCCTCCACAATAGCAACGCGTATCCGAGCTGAATGCACTTCATCTGCAGAATTCTGCATTCGTGTGAGCCCCTGAACCACAGCGATCGGACGAGTGTCCTGTTTTGAACAGTTCTGTCCAGTGCAAATCACTGAGAATCGTGACAAATATCACAGACGGTGACAGCGCCGAGGGCTAAGCATGTGCGCAACGGCAGGCGCGGACGCCGGGCCGATCCAACGGTCCTCTGATATGTCGAATTGATGTAGAGACAAAGGAGTACGCCAATGAAAAAACTTTTCCCGGCAATGCTGGCCATGGCCTTGTGTGCCCTGCCCGCGTTTGCCCAAAAAGACGAAAACAATCGCATCAAGAATGCCGGCCAAGTGATGGTTGAGATTCTCAATGTTCCTGACGATATTCCGGCGGACATTCTGGACAAGGCGGAATGCGTCATCGTTCTGCCTTCAGTGATGAAGTTTGCGATCGGGTTCGGCGGCAGTTACGGTCGCGGCGTAATGACATGCCGGAGCGGGAAGGAGTTCAGCGGACCTTGGAGTGCGCCTTCCATGATGGCAGTCGAAGGTGGAAGCTTCGGCTTTCAGCTGGGAGGTCAAGCGACAGACTTTGTCTTGCTGGTGATGAATCCGCGCGGGGCTAATTCGATTCTCACCAGCCAGGTCAAGCTCGGCGCCGACGTGGCTGCTGCAGCCGGACCGAAGGGCCGCGACGTTGCAGCCGCAACGGATGTCACCATGCGGGCGGAAATTCTGTCGTATTCGCGTTCGCGAGGATTGTTCGCCGGAATCTCTCTGGAAGGCTCAACTCTCCGCCCCGATAACGATGGCAACGAGAGGCTCTACGGAAAAGGAGTCACGGCGAAGGACATCGTAATCAATAGCGCGATCCACGCGCCCACCTCGGCGAAATTGCTCGTTTCCACTCTTGAACAAGAAGTCTCCGAGGAACAAGTCTGGCAAGTAAGGCCCAGTGGTGCAACACCGTGGAGCAGGCCTGAAGGGCCTGCCTCCGAGGATCAGGAGGTCAAGACGTTATGCCGTTACTTCAAGTTCTACTCGTTCTGGTCGTGGTGGGCGTCCTGCTTTGGCTGGTCAACCGATTCATACCAATGCAGGGAACGATCAAGTCCATCTTGAATGCAGTCGTGGTCATCGCTGTAGTGCTGTGGCTTCTGAATGTGTTTGGACTGCTTCATAACCTCTCCAAGATCCGCGTCGGGAGTTGAACCAGGTCGAGTCGGAGAGAGACGGAAGTGAAAGCGATGAGGCGGCCATGCGGGTTGTCGGGGGGCGGGACAAATGAAGCTCGAATCGATTTTAAGAGGAGGATGTCATGCTTTGGACAATTTTCGTGATCTTGCTCGTGCTGTGGCTCTTGGGACTGGTCACTTCCTACACCTTCGGTGGCTTCATCCACATCCTGTTGGTGTTGGCCGTCGTTGTTCTCGTGATTAATCTCGTTCAAGGCCGAAGAGCTGTCTAGTGGAGGTGACACAAAAATGAAACCGATGATTTGGATTGGAATTTTGTTAATCGTTCTGGGCGCGCTGGTCCTTGCCTATCAAGGCATCAACTACACGCGCCAGAAGAGAGTCCTGGATGTGGGATCCGTGCACATCACAACAAAAACTCACGAGCAAATTCCCATTCCTCCTATAGTTGCCGGGCTGGCGTTGGCTGGAGGGATTTTCTTAGTGGTCATGGGGGCCAGTAGCAAATCATAGCAAGGACAAAAGATTGGAGCTCTAGCGGTTCACTGCTAAGGCGCAAACGGACTCAAGTTTATGACAGGAATCTTGAGTCATACATGGAAAGGGGAATTTCGATGTTACTGCTAATAATTATTCTGGTGCTTTTGTTTGGCGGAGGCGGCGGCTATTACGGGTATTCCAGATGGGGGCATCGCGGCGGCTTGGGGGTAGTCGGAACGGTTCTTCTCATCGTTTTGATCATCTACCTGCTTGGCGGGATGCGTTGAGCTTGTTCTGACCGATGCGAAGTCGAGAAAAGGACTTCTGCAGATGCAATGGCGGTTAACGGCACTTTGCGGGGCAATCGTGGATTGAGTAAGTAGAGACGATCTATGAAGCACAGCAAGAGGGACGAACCATGGTGTGATGGAGGTGCAATTATGAAACGAATCAGATTTGTGGGCACGGGAATTTTGCTCCTTGTCCTGGGATCTATTGCTCCCACGTACGCGCAGCAGGAGCAGCACGAACAAGAGGCTAAGCCCGAGAAACAGGAGCAGCAAGCTAAGCCTGAAAAACAGCAACAGCCGAAACAGTCACAGCAGGCTAAGCCTGAAAAGCAGCAGCAGAAAGCGCCGCAACAGGCCAAGGGCCAGGAGCAACCGAAACAGCCACAGCAGGCTAAGCCTGAAAAGCAGCAGCAGAAAGCGCCGCAACAGGCCAAGGGCCAGGAGCAACCGAAACAGCCACAGCAGGCTAAGCCTGAAAAGCAGCAGCAACAGAAAGCGCCGCAACAGGCCAAGGGCCAGGAGCAACCGAAACAGCCACAGCAGGCTAAGCCTGAAAAGCAGCAGCAGAAAGCGCCGCAACAGGCCAAGGGTCCGCAGGGGCAACAACCGCAGCAACATCCTCAGCGCAGTGCGACCGAAGTGCAGAAACAACGCTCAATGCCGGCACTGCGGCTCAGTGCCAGAGGCACCGGTCGCATACCTGACGATCGGTTCCGAGCCAATTTTGGGAGCGGGCATAGATTCCACATTGGCACTCCACAGATGGTTGGCGGATATTCTCGCTTCCAGTACGGCGGCTTTTGGTTTGGGTTTGTTGATCCATGGCCAGCAGATTGGTACTACGACGACGACGTTTACATTGAATACGTCGATGGAGGGTATTACCTGTTCAACCCCTATTATCCTGGAGTTCGCATTGCAGTCACGGTCTACTTGAACTAGCGGTTCATCGAATGCGATGCCACCGACACTTGCCGCCGATGGCGGCTCGGCCAGTGTCGGTTTGAGCCCAGTAGTACTTCGTAAGAAACCATACTCTCTGCCTACAACGGAGCGGCGGCGGTCGCAATGTCTGTCAAACTGGCCAAAGAATCGAGCTGGAGGAATCCAGCCCCGATGGCTTATGACTAGCCTCTGGGTCGAGGCCCATTCAAAACTGCGGTTTCTGAGCTAAGATCGGAACGAGGTGCGATGGGTAGAATGCGACGCGGAGGAGGCAGGACGTGGTTCGCGAGAGTTTGTGCGCTCGTGCTGGCGCTTTTCTTATTTCTTGGCTGGCCGGCCCAAAGCGCTGCTTACGCCGTCCTTGCGCATGAAGCCATCGTCGACAGCGTATGGGACACTAATATACGCCCCTTATTATTGAAGCGTTTTCCCGACGCAACGCGGGAAGAACTCAAAGAAGCGCACGGCTATGCATATGGCGGCGCCATTATCCAGGACATGGGTTATTACCCCCACGGAAGTCATTTCTTTAGCGACTTGACGCACTATGTGCGAAGCGGAGACTTTGTCCTGGCTCTGCTGCGCGATGCCAAGGACATTGACGGCTACGCTTTTGCGCTCGGCGCGCTCTCTCACTACGCCGCGGATAATGACGGCCACCTCATCGGCGTGAATCGCGCGGTGCCCGTCCTGTATCCGAGGTTGAAAAAGAAATATGGCGATTTGGTTACGTATGAGGAGAACCCCCTGGCGCACGTAAAGACGGAATTTGGATTCGACGTTCTGGAAGTAGCGCAGGGACGTTACGCTCCCGATAGTTACCACGACTTTATCGGCTTCGGGGTTTCAGTTCCGTTGCTGGAACAAGCCTTCCAGGAAACCTACGGATTGGATCTCAAGAGCGTCCTCTCTGACGAAGACAAGGTGCTCGGTTCTTACCGTTATGACGTCAGCCGGCTTCTCCCCAAAGCGACGCGCGTTGCCTGGAGCCTGAAGAAAAACGATATCCTGAAGGACCAGCCCGGCATTACGAAAAATAAGTTTCTCTACAATCTTTCGCGCGCAAGTTATCAAAAAAACTGGGGTAAACGAATATCAGCCGCCCACGTTTTGGGACAGACTTTCTCGCCTTTCTTGCGAGGATTGTCCCGAAGATCGGTCCGCTAAAAGTGCTACAGCTCCAGACGCCCACGCCGGAGACGGAACGCATGTTCGAAGCCAGCTTCAATGCAACTCTGGACCGCTACCGAAAACTGCTCGGCCAGGTAGACAACGGCCAGCCGGACTTGCCAAATGATAATTTTGACACTGGTGCAGTAACGGGGCCCGGAAAATATCGGCTCAACGATGAGGCGTACGCAAAGCTGCTCGACGCGCTCGCAAAGGAGAACTTTAGCGGCGCTTCTCCGGAGCTTCGCGCCGAATTCCTGGAATTCTACGGCCATCCGGACGCTCCGTATGCGACCAAGCGGAATCCCAAAGCATGGGCGAAAGTTCAGGCTCAACTTGAACAATTGAAGAAAGTGGCTCCGCCGCTAGTTACGGGAGGGCAGGACGAGCCTTCTTTTTCAGCTCACTCTTCCGAGTAACTTCCTCTCCGTCACATTTGCCTTTCTAAGGGCCGAGCAACATACAACTCTCCGCCCTCTCGCTTTTCCGCCAGCGCATCCACAAGTTCATCGCCGGCCCCGAGCGCCATGTTTACGCCGCTACACTCCTGTGTGTGCCGCGCTTTCCGCTTGACGCGTCAAACCACTGGTAAATGGCAAACGCGCTCCCAGCGATCGAAATCACGATGAGCGCGATCATCACATGGTCGAGCACTGGCGATTCGGCCTGCTTGATGATCCACCGCCCGTAGTGAATGGCAAGCGCGGCCTCGATCGCAAAGCGCACAAATCTTCCCGCGCCGACGAAACTCAAGAGTTTAATTCTCGGATACCGGAACGCTGCCGCAGCCGCCACAAACGCCGTAAAGGGGAACGGCGGCGGCATGAGCGATGCCGCAACAAGCGTCCACCCTGCGCGCTTTTCCACCAGCTTCCGAACATAATCGAGATGCTTGCCTGACATGATCTTCTTCTGACCGCCTTCGCTTTTCCGACTGATCCAGTCCGTCGCCAGGCAGCCAATCAACGATCCCACTGTCGCCATCACAACGTAGTACAACACGCGCTGGTGATAGCGAGCGCTCAGCGCCAACACGAGCAAATCGTTGCCCATCGGCACCACAAGGGGCGACGAATCAAACGCGCCCAGCGTCAGCAATCCCAATCCGCCCGCATGAAACAAAGCCCTGGCAATGGTATGGATGATCGGTCTCATTTGATTTGTCCCAGCCGATTAGATGATGCCGCCAGCACTAGGTCAAGGAATTCCCTGGCGCTTCGCCAATTCGCAAACCACCCGCGATTTGAAATACGGGAAGTACGGTATTTCTGTGCAAGCTAGAACCAGGCCCTTGCGAAAGTATGGCTTTCAAGGCGATGTGCTTGCGGTAGCCTGATGAAAACTACGCCCCTTGCGCTCTTTTCCTAGTGCGATGGTCACGATGAGTACGCCGATGGTGACGATTTCAAATCCGGCGAGCGCCCACTGGTAGCCCACGCGTTCCTGCAACAGGAGTTCCACCGTATTGGTTGGCGCGGCGATGAGAATTCCCAACTGATAGGCCAAGCCTGGAACCAGACCGCGCGTTTCGTCCGGCGAAAGTTCGCTGAGGTGCACCGGGATCACTCCCCACGCGCCTTGCACGCCGGCCTGCATCAGGAAAGATCCGACGGCCAGCACCAGCAGCGAAGTGCCGAATGCCCACAGCGGAATCACCAGCAAGGCCAGCGACATGGCCACGATCATGGTGACTCTGCGGCCCATCTTGTCCGAAAATTGCCCGAAGACGATTGCGCCGACGATGGCCCCGATATTGTAAAGAATGGCCATGTAGGCGCGCATCTCGGGAGCAACTTTGTGCACGGTGCCCAGGAAATCCGGATAGAGGTCCTGCGTGCCGTGCGAGAGGAACATCATGAAGGTCATCAGCAGCACGAGGTACAGGAAACTTTTCCATTGCGTGGCGACGATCCTGAGCACTGCGCCCGTCGATGGCGCGCGATGCTGCTTCCAGGCTTCCGATTCAGGCACGCGCGCGCTGATGTAAAACGCCAGCAGCGCCGGCAATCCGCCCAGCCAGAACATCGGTCGCCAGCCCCATGTGGGCAGCACAAAACGCGCCACCACTGCGGCCAGGATATATCCGAGCGAGTAGCCGCTCTGCAAAATTCCGGAAAGAATTCCGCGCAGCCGCGGTGGAACCGATTCCATGGCCAGCGAAGCGCCAATGCCCCACTCGCCGCCCATGCCGATGCCATAGAGCGCGCGCATCACCAGAAAAAATGTGAGGTTGGGCGAGAATCCGCAGGCCAGCTCCACCACGGAAAAGAAAACAACGTTGGCCATCAGCGGAATGCGGCGGCCATAGCGGTCGGTGAGCAGGCCGAAGATGAGAGCGCCCACGGGGCGCATGGCCAGCGTGACCAGCACGGAGGCCACCACCTTCGCTTTGCTGACGTGGAAATCGGCGGCCAGCCTGTCAAACAGGAACACAACAACGAAGAAGTCGAAGGCGTCCAGCGTCCATCCTAGAAACGATGCGGTTACGGCGTGTATCTGTCCCGAGCTGGAAAGGCCAGCCACTCCGCTGTCGCGGTCCTTGTTAAACAACAGTGCCTCCCAATTGTTCAGTTCCCACTGGTTCGCTTCCCTCTGGCTCGGACGTCACGCGCCGCGAAATATCTCGATAGAGCAGCGCGGCGCAAGCGGCGGACATCGTCAGCAGCGCGATACCCGCAAGCGTTTGGCCCAGGCAAATTTTGCCAATACCAAATAATGCCGCGTACACCATAGCGCAGCCCAGCGCCCACGCCAGCAAATTTTTGCCCAGGTCGCGCGTTTCGGGCAGCTCGGGTGCGAGCGCCGCGATGCGCCGCCAGCCCGCGGCGTGCGGCCGCACTTTTCTATAAAAGCGCAGCAAAATTTCCTGCGGCTCGGCCGGCGTCAGCAGCGTGACGGCAACCCACACCGCCGTGGTTACGGCCGTGGTCACCAGAGTGGTCTTGGCAAAAATCACGGGCGCGCTGCCGCCGAAGAATTGCCAGCGGTGCAGCAGCAGAGTCATGCCCAGCGCCGTGGCCATGGCCGAAATTTCGCTCCAGGCATTGATGCGCCACCAGTACCAGCGCAGCAAGTAAACTCCGCCAGTCCCCGCGCCAACTTCCAGCACCACTTCCCAACCCTGGCTGATGGTCGCGAGTTGCGCCGAAACATAGGCCGAGGCCGCCACCAGCAGCAGCGTGGTGCTGCGCGAAATATTTACGTAATGTTTTTCCGCTGCGCCGCGCCGCACGAATCTGCGGTAAAAATCCTCCACCAGATAGGAACTGCCCCAGTTCAGCTGCGTGGCGATGGTGGACATAAACGCGGCCATAAATCCGGCGACCAAAATTCCGCGCAGCGCATGCGGCATGATAGGTGGTAGCCACCAGCATGTATCCCGTTTCCGGATGCTGCAATCCGGGATAAAGCGCCGCTGCGGCCAGCGCCGTCAGAATCCACGGCCAGGGGCGCAGCGCGTAGTGCGCGACGTTGAACCAGAGCACGGAAAGCAGGCCGTGGCGTTCATCGCGCGCGCTGAAAATCCGCTGCGCGATATATCCACCGCCGCCCGGTTCCGCTCCCGGATACCAAAACGCCCACCACTGCACTCCCAGATGCACGAAGAACGTGAGCACCGGCAGCGTCCACAAAGCCTCGCCCGTGAGGCCGCGCGAAAAATCCGGGAACATGGCCGTGATGCGCGACGCTTCTGGACCGGCGGCGGTTCGCATTGCGGCAAGTTTCCCCAGCAGGCGGCCATGCCGCCCGCGCCGCGCACGCCATAATACGCGACGGCGATGACGATGCCCATTTTCAAAACGAATTGAAACAGGTCGGTCCACAGCACGCCCCAAAGGCCGCCGAGCGAAACGTAAAATCCCGTGAACGGAATCAGAAAGAAAATGCAGATGGCCAGGCTCAGCGTCTCGCTGGTGCCCAGCGCGGATCCCACGATGCTGGTCATGGCCTTGGTCACCCAGCCAAGAATCAGGCAATTCATCAGCAGGCCAAGATACACGGCGCGAAACCCGCGCAGAAACGCGGCAGGTTTTCCCGAGTAGCGCATCTCCGCGAACTGCACGTCGGTGAGCAGGCCCGAGCGCCGCCACAGCCGCGCGAACAGAAACACGGTCATCATTCCCGACGGAAGAAAACTCCACCACAGCCAGTTGCCCGCGATGCCCTGCGTATAGACGAGCCCGGTTACCACCAGCGGCGTGTCCGCGGCAAACGTGGTGGCCACCATCGACGTTCCCGCCAGCCACCAGGCTACCTGGCGCCCCGACACAAAATATTCCTCGGTGTTGCGGCTGGAACGCCTCCGAAAATGAATACCCAGCGCGAGCATCAGCAGCAGGTATCCGGCGATCACGGCCCAGTCGAGTAGCGTGAGTGTCATCAAGTGTCCGATTGCGGCTCGTCCAGTTATTGTGCAGGAAACGGTTGTTAAGTGTCGTTACAAGCAGACGGTGTGTCAAACGAAAAGTGGTTCTCGCATATTCGACCGATGGATTCGTCGTGTACAATGCCTTCCGCAATGCTCACTCAAAATTCGCAATGCCTTGACGGGCTTCGCACCTGGGCACAATTGGTGGCAAATGAATAATTGGCCGCGATCGCTTTCCTCGCCGCATGTCGTAAATATTGCGGACCTGCGCGAGCGCGCCAAGCGCCGGCTGCCGCAAGCCGTGTTCGACTATCTCGACGGCGGCGCCGAGAGCGAAACTTCGCTGCGCGAAAACGTTCGCGCATTTGAATCCCTGACTTTCCGTCCGCGCAACGCCATGGCCGTGCCGCAATGCGACCTGCGCACCAAAATCCTAGGCGTTGAACTTTCTGTCCCGTTCATCCTTGCGCCGATTGGCTATAGCCGCCTGATGCACCCAGACGGCGAATGCGCAGCGGCTCGCGGAGCAGGCGGCGCGGGCACTGCGTTCGTTCTCTCCACGATTTCCGGCCACAAGCTGGAAGACGTTCGCGCCGCGACGAACGGCCCCATGTGGTATCAGCTCTACTTGCTGGGAGGCCGCGCCGCCGCGGAAGTTGCGCTGGAGCGTGCATGGAAAGCGGGCTACACGGCTTTGTTTGTCACCATCGATACGGGCGTGGCCGGAATGCGCGAGCGCGACATCCGCAACGGCGTCGGGCTGCTCATGGGCGGAAACTATATTGGAATGATTCCGTACCTCAGGCAATTTTTCTCGCACCCGGGATGGGTGGCCGCCTACTTGATGGACGGCGGCCTGCACACATTGCCCAACGTGATCATTCCCGGCTCGGGGCCGATGTCGCTGATTGACGTGGCCGCAGCGCTCGCCGATTCGGTGGTGACCTGGCAGGATTTTCTTTGGCTGCGCGAAGTGTGGCCCGGCCCAATCGTCGCCAAAGGTGTGCTGACCGGAGACGACGCGCGCCGCGCGATTGACGTCGGAGCCGCGGGAGTTGTTGTTTCCAATCACGGCGGCCGCCAACTGGACGGCGTTTCCGCAACGCTGCGCGCCCTGCCGGAAATTGTGAAGGCCGTGAACGGCCAGGTTGAAGTCCTGATGGACGGAGGCGTTCGGCGCGGCGGCGACATCGCCAAGGCGCTCTGCCTGGGCGCGCGCGCCGTCCTGGTTGGCCGCGCATACGCCTACGGCATGGCTGCCGCGGGAACTCCTGGCGTGCACAGGGCCATCGCAATCTTGCGCGCCGATCTGGAGCGCACCATGAAGTTGCTTGGCTGCGCATCCATCAACGAACTGGACCCATCGTTAATAGGCCTGCCGCGCGATTGGCCCACGGCAATTTGAAATTTCAAATTTGAAATAATTTGAGAAGAATGAGTTGAAAGGTGAAAGTTGAGAGTTGACAGAAATGAACGGCACCGCGCGTTGGTTCACCAGTCGCCGGTCACCAGTCACCGTATCTCAGCACGAATCACAAATCACGATTCACGAATCACGCCAGAGGGGGAGAAGGCCCCGGGTTCGTCAGGGGGATGCAAACCCGGGGCCGGGGGGAGTAAATCTGAAGCAGGGGCCGGAGTAAATTCAATCTCGGATCAATTTATTCAGTGCAAGCCGTGACGGCAGCCTAGGACGACGGGCCCACGATCAATCGGCACAGCTTGTACAATTCCTCGTACGTAAAAACGAATCGCAGGGCTGACGCACCTTGTTCCAAATGACCCAGCCCGGACATTTCTGAAATCTCTCTCAACTGCTCTTGCGGCAGGCCCAGCAAATAGGCGGCCCGATTTTCATCGATCAATTCTCTTCGAACAGGCTCACTTGTCGTTCGATTTTGCAGCTTCATGGGCTCCTTGTCCGAACGCCAGGATGAACGGCCTAGTTCATAACCAGACTTGCCCAATTATCCTGCTCCACCGCCAGGATCATCGGCTTGTAAATATCGATGTCCCATGTGTCGCCAATGCGAAACCGAACAGTGCCGTCCGACTCCCCCAAAATCACGCCGCGCAACGGCACGCGCAAATCTCCAGCGGCAACCTGCAGGATAACCGCTTGCCCCACCCATGATGCATATGCGCTTGGCATCTCGTTGACCCCTCAGATCAATTGAGCTCCATCCGAACAATTGCCATTCTCCATTTCACTTAGGTGTCCAACAATGGTACGGAGGCCACAATTCGATAGGAGAGAAGTACTGTTAGCCGTTGCGGCACAATTTTCATGACCGTTGCAGTACTAAGTACGTGAGTACCGAATTATCTGGCACGCAAGCTTCATTGCCGTGGTCTGTCCTACACGCCAGACTGCCTATATGACGGCCCCTTATGCTCCTGAGCCAGACTTTGGTCGGCGACCGGACCGCAAGTCTCGATTGAGTGGAATCCAGGCAGGTGGCTTAGGCACGGGAATCAGCCTCGCACTGGGCGGCGGCTTTTCACGGGGCTTCGCGCATTTGGGCGTATTGGAAGTCCTGCAACAGGAACAGATACCGGTTTCCTACATTGTTGGCACCAGCATCGGCGCGTTGCTCGGAGCGGCTTACGCCGACGGCATTTCCGTGCGCGACCTGTGCGATCTTGGACGAACCGTGCGCATCCGGGACTTCCTGCGCTTTCATCCATCGCAGCAGGAACAGGGCACGCAAAGCAAAGACCGCATCGGCCAATTCGTACAACAATGGTTTCACGCGGATTTGCTGGAAGAGTTGGCCATCCCCACTGCGATTGTAGCCACAGACCTCGATACCGGCGCGCCCTACGTATTTTCCAGAGGTCCTTTGGAAGTGGCCATCCGCGCCAGTTGCGCTTTTCCAGGACTGATGAAGCCGGTGGAACACGAGGGCCGCATACTGGCCGACGGCTGCATTGTTACGCCCGTGCCCACGGAGATCGCGGCCAGAATCAATGGCGGATGCGTTCTGGGAGTGAACGTGAGCCCCGAATCAGCGAGTTCCTCTGCTTCGGGAGACGGGGTGAGGGTATTCGATCCCGCCTTCCGCGCTTCGCATAGAAGCGCCCTCGAAACTTCCTGGTGCAGGCACGCGGACGTTCTGCTGGAACCTCAAGTTCAGCACATCGATTGGAACGATTTTTCTCGCGTGGACGAAGCCGTTTCCGCGGGCGCGGATGCCATGCGCCGCGCGCTGCCCTTCGTGCGCGATCTGCTGGCCCGGCGATCGCAACTGGCCTCCGCCACGGACTTGCCCTTCCGCGCGGAAAGTGGATTGTCGCTGTGAAGCCTTCAACACTCGTTCGGACGCTTATTGCCGTGTTGGCGCTGGAGTGGGAACTGGGCAGGCAGGATCCGGTTGTTTTCTGCTATCGTATAGGAGTGCAGCCTGCGCGAGTCTTTTTCGGAAAACTCGCCAAGCGCCAATGAAAGCAGTTCAGGTGCGGGCTTTGCTTGGAACCTGCGGACACAAATGATCGTTTCCATCGAACATTTACTTCATTTCCTGTTCAATGTTAAGGGCCTGATCGACTGGGGCGGCACGCTGCTGGTGTGCACCATCGTCTTTATCGAGACAGGCTTCTTCGTAGGATTTTTTCTGCCCGGCGATTCCCTGCTGGTTACGGCCGGCGTGTTCGCGGCCTCCGGACAGCTGCATATTGCGGAACTTTTGCTGCTGGTTCCCCTGTGCGCCATTGTGGGCGATCAAATCGGCTACTGGATTGGCAGGAAGGCCGGCCAGGCACTGTATCGGCGCGAGGATTCGCTGCTATTCCGCAAAAAACATTTGCAGCGCGCTCACGACTTCTATGAAAAGTATGGCGGCAAAACCGTGATCCTGGCGCGCTTCGTTCCCATTGTTCGGACATTTTGTCCGCCGGTAGCAGGAGCGGCGCAGATGCCCTACGGCCGCTATTTTGCCTACGACGTGGCCGGAGGACTTTTGTGGGGCGGCGGCATGGTTCTGGGCGGATATACTCTGGGGCGGCAAATCCCCAACATCAGCGACAACATTCATTACGTCATCGCCGTGGTCATTGTCTTGTCCTTGCTTCCGCCCATTATTGGCATGTTGCGCGCCAGATCTTCCGGAGTAACGGCGCCTGCTCCCATTCCTCAACCCGCGCCGACCGAGCGTGACTAGCCATGCCGTTTCTCGGCCCGCCCATCGAAACCGCGCCGCGCGCAATCATCTTTGACGTTGGCCGCGTCATCATCCGCGTGGACCTCTCCCGCTCCATGGGCGCGATCGGACAGCTGCGCGGCATGTCCCACATGCAGGTGATGCGAGAGCTGGAAGCGGACAAGCGCTGGCTGGATTGGCAGGAAGGCCGCATGTCGCCGCGCGACTGGCACGCGCACCTGGCCCAAAAATTCCATTTTTCCTGCAGTTTTGAAGAGTTCTGCGCGATTTGGAATGGCGTCCTCGACCCAGCGCCAATCTTGCCGGACCTTCTGTTTGAACGCCTCGCACAGAAATGCAAACTTGCGCTGCTGTCCAACACGGACCCCATCCACGTGGCCCATTTCGAAGCCAACTATTCTTTTGTGCGCCACTTCCCCGTGCGCGTCTACTCCTGCCGCGTAGGTATGAGCAAGCCCGCGCCCATGATCTTTCACCACGCGCTGCGCGAAGCCTCGGCCATGCCCGACGAAGCCATCTTCATCGACGATCTCACCGAAAATGTGCTTGCCGCAGGCGCCCTCGGCATCAACGCCTTCCACTTCACTTCCGCCGACGAACTTCTGGTTGAATTCTCCCGCCTGGGACTTTGGACGACTTAGTTTGTGGACCTTGCAGCGACGAAAACGCCAAAACCCCCATCCTTTTGAAACCAAGATCGGCAGGCATCCGTCGTACAGGAGGTTCAGATGGAGGCAGACATGAACTCTCCGAAGAAACTTGCTCTTGGTCTTGCGGCCCTTGTAGCGTTCGCATCTTTGGCCACGATGGCCGAGGCGCAGCAGCAGCCTCAGCCGCTCAAAGTGACCAAGATCAAGGACAACATTTACTGGGTGCAGGGCGGCGTGGGGTCCAATGACGGCGTGATTGTGGGCGCCACCAGCGTCATCGTGGTGGACACCAAGACCACTGTGGACTCCGAAAAGGGCGTGATCGCCGAAATCGCCAAGATCACCTCCAAGCCTGTGTCCACGGCCATTATCACGCACAGCGACGGCGACCACGTCAACGGGCTGGCCGCGTTTCCCGCGGGGCTGACCATCATCGCGCAGGAAAATTGCAAAAAAGAGATGCTGGATTCCGCGAGTACTCGCAACCCCGCCCCTCAGGATCGCCTGCCCACCAAGACGTACGCCAAGACCGATAAGCTGACCATCGACGGCATTCACATTCGCCTGTACCACTGGGCGCCGGGACACACCAGCGGCGACACGGTCGTATATCTTCCCGACCAGAAAATCGTTTTCGGCGGCGACTTGCTGGTCACCAATCGCCCCGATACCGGGATTCACATGGAGAAAAACGGCTCGGCCGCCGGATGGATCAAGAACGCCAAGGGCATGATCGGCCTCAACGCCGATACCTACTTGACCGGCCACGGCGACATGATGACCAAGGCCGACGTGCAGAAAAAGCTGGACCTCATTCAAGGCAAGTACGACAAGATCAAGGCCATGGCCGCGCAAGGCAAATCGCTCGACGAAATCAAGACTTCATTCGGCGAGTCCACTGCCCCGCCAACGCCAAATGCCAACGGCACCATGCCCGCCGCTACCCTGACCGAAGTGATCTACAAGGAAGTATCGAAGAAGAGCTGAGATGGTTTGATGTGGCTTAGGCTTCAGCCTGAGGGGGTTCGTCCTTGCAAGGACTAAAACCCACAGGCTGAAGAGTCTGTGTGAGAACTGAGTTTTGGATCATGTAGCGCCCGCCTTCAGGCGGGCATCTGCTTGATTCCAAAGTGCCCGCCTGAAGGCGGGCGCTACAAAAAACGCCTCAATCTTGAGTTCTCACACAGACTCTGAAGCCTATGCCACGTAAACCGGCGCCATACTGTTTGTATTTATGTAATGCGGGTTAGGGAGTGGACCACAGCAGTTTTCTGTCTTTGCCATACAGAGTGATCGACGCCGCTGTGGTTTGTTTGGGCTGCTTGCCTTTTCCAGTTTGCAATCCGTTTCCGATGCTGGTGGTGAAACCGTCGGCGTCGGACATTTCGAAAGACGTTCCGGTCGGCGCAACGGCCATGCGGGCCTGAATGTCGGGCCGCTCGCCGGACAGCGACAACTGAGAGCCATTGCCATTCAGGACGCTGACGGAAAAGCCTGCGTGGTGCTGCGGATCCGACATCAGCAGGAGCGGGCCCTGCGGATTGTCGTCATTCAGGGAGAGAGTGACAAGCGCGGTTCCGCTTTCATCGCGCAGCTTTAGCCCCGGCCCTGTGCCCGTCATGGAAAGCTCCGCGCGCACCTTGCCGTTGCTATCCTTCAAAATAAAACTGTGCGCTTCAATTTGATCCGGCGTTACGGGAGCGGCGGGCGCGGCGGCCGACTTCGGCGCAGGCTTTTTGGTTTGCTTGGTCTGCCCCAGCAAGCTCACTGAAACGAGCGCGGCCAGCAGCGTCAGCGCCCCTCGCTTGAACCAGCGATTTTGCGACTCCAGCCGTTCGATGCGAATCTCCAATTGCTGTTTCTCGCGTTGGTTATCCATACTTCCTCCCGTAGGCATTCATCTTAGCAATACCATCGCATTCTCCATGCGCGAGAATCCCCGCCCGGAACCTATTGGGAACTAGCGCTGAAGGTTTGGCGCGCATTCGCCCGAGGCGTCTCCGCCTAAATCGAGAGCGCCGGGCAACTGCCGCCTTGGAATTGTGTTGCACTTTTTTGGAAGATGAAGATTCACTAATGAATCGCCCACCATTGCACCCGGCAACTTGATTTTTCCGGTCCTTAGCAGCGACTTCCCTTCGAACATATCCAGAAAACTCCCGCAGCGCGTAAAGTTTTCACAGGGAGCAAACTTGGCGCGAAACTGGGCAGCGGACTATCCCCTTGTGTTTCAATTTGATACCAGCATTGCTTCTCTGTGACCACTTGGCGGTTGGCGTGCATATTACAGAAGCAGAGTTGGTACTTAAAAGGGGGGATGACCCATGACTGATACCACAGAAGAGATCAATCGTTCCGCTAGCGAAAACCGAAGCGTACCCGGATGGGTAATCGCGGTGGTTGCTGCCTTTGGAGTAGTGGCCGTAGTCGGGCTGGTGATGGCGCACAATGCCTCGACGCAGACTCAAGAAGTTCAGCGAGCGTTCGAGAGCAAAGTGAAGGCAATCCAAACCGATTTCACCGGGCAAGTTGCCCAGTTGCAGCAGCATGAGACTGCGCTGGACACTACGAACGCCGGCCTGCAGAGCGACCTGACGGTCGTTACCAAGCGCCTGCGCCTCACGCAGAGCGACCTGAAGAAGGCTCGCGACGAAGCTGAGGCCATTCGCACCGAAGACCAGCAGAAGATTGCCGAAGTCGATGCGGCTGCCAAGACCGAACTCGCCACCAAAGCCAGCACGGATGAGGTTAAGGGCGTGGACGGCAAGGTGGACGTGGTCCGCACCGATCTGACCGGCACCCAGAATGACCTGAAAATGGCGCGCAGCGAACTAGGCACGCTGATCGCGCGTAACCACGAAGACGTGGAACAGCTCCGCCGCTTGGGCGAACGCGACTACGTTGAGTTCACCATCGACGCCAAGAACAAGCCGCAAAAGGTAGGCGGCTTTGTAGTCGAACTGCGCGGCACCAACCCCAACAAGAAACGCTACAACGTTTCCTTGATCGTGGATGACTCGCGCATCGAAAAGAAGAATCTGCCCGCCAACGAGCCGATCTTCTTCCACCAGGGCAACGATCGCCGCCCCTTGGAACTTGTCGTCAACTCCGTCGGCAAGGATAAAGTGACGGGTTACATCAGCGTACCCAAGTCCAGTGGCACACAGTCCGCAGCCAGCGACTAGTTCGTGTCGCAACAATAAAGATGAAAACCGGGCGCCCATTTGGCGCCCGGTTTTTTTTTGTGAAAACGCATTGTGTGGCATAGGCTTCAGCCTGTGGGTGCTAGTCCTTGCAAGCATCAACCCCCACAGGCTGAAGCCTATGCCACACAAACACGCCGCTTCCCTGCATGGCTCTGGCACGTTACACTGCTTATTGTCTTGCTAGCCCCTCGCCATCTCATTTTTTCCGCCCTCGAAGGCGCGCTGGTCGATCCACGCACGGATTCTTATTCTGGCGCGGAAGATGCCTTGTCGGAACTCGAACGGCGAAAAGTGCCGTACGTCCTGCTCACGGCGCGCACGCGCGAGGAAATCGAGCACATCCGAAAAGATCTGGGGCACAACCATCCCTTTATTACTGAAAATGGCGGCGGAATTTTCTTTCCGGACGGCTACTTTAGCTTGAAGATCCCGGGCGTTGTGCGCACGGCGCGCTACCTGAGCATCGCCCAAGGACGGCCCTACGCGGAAGTCTGCGAGGCGCTGGACGACATTGCCGAGGAGTGCTCGGTTGGGGTCGCCGGCTTCCATCACATGAGCCTGCGCGAAATCGCCGACAACACCGGCATGAAGCCTCGCAAAGCCGAGCTGGCCCGCGCACGTGAATTCGACGAGCCGTTCTATTTCACTTCCGCCGACGATAAGGCCATCGCTCGATTCGTGGAAGCCGCGCGCGCCAAAGGCTTTGACGCGCGGCGAGGCAAGACCTTCTGGCATTTTTCCTCCAAGTGCGACACGGCTCGTGCCTTGCGCACCGTCGCCCAATTGTTCCGGGAAGCGACCCACATCAAGCTGACCCTGGTCGGAATCGGCGGCAGCGACCTGGACCTGCCCTGGCTCCGCGCCGTGGACCTCCCTGTACTACTGCCAAGCCCCGGCGAAGCATCGCACGCCCCTGGCCAAACAGTGGAAAATCCAAGCCGCACCAAGGCAATTGTCATGGGAGATGCCCCTGGAGCGGCCGGTTGGAATAGAGCAATTTTGAATATTATCGGATAGTTTTAGTACTTCTATTACCTTAATTCGAAGAGTTTTGTTTCACAGAATCGGAACTTTCGCACACTTTTACACTTCCCTCTTCAATCTTTCAGCCACTTGCGATTTGGCATTTCTAAACTAACCGGCACAGCTGAATGAGTTTACGAGATTCTATAGCTCGGCCTCCGCTTGGCCCCGCTCTTGTGATCGCAATCCTATTGATTGGCAAGGGCAATCAGCAGATCGACAAGATAATTAGTGAGCCAATCGAATGAACCAGCAACTGATTCCCATTTCGGAATGCCGCTAGTCATTGCTCCTCGATGGAAAGCATTTGGATGTTAAGCCCCGAGGCAAGAGATGTGACTCCTGTCTTGGACGGTAGCCCCTAAAATTCACCAACCAAACCAGTTTGGACCGGTATCTCCACTCTTCCTCACCGTTGAAATGAGCATGGGCGGCGCGGAAGCCATGGCGCCGCCCACTTTTTGTCATTTTTCGTGACACAGCGAGCATTACATAAGTATACTGGGCAACCGTCTCTCAGAAGCTATGTCCCTGACTCTGAGAGTCATGCAGATTGGTGGAGAATTTTCATGAGCAAACTTTGCCGCACCGCCGTTTTCTTCGCCTTCGCTCTACTTTCCATTCCATCCGCACCGCTCTTTGTTCGCGGCACTTCCGCACAAGTGGCTTCAGAGACCGGCTCGAAGCCTAAAATAAAAAAACAAAACAAGCGCAAGCCAAGAACCAGGGCCAATAGGAAGAAACTGATCTTGAAGGGCCACCATGGCAGGCACAAAGGGAGGCCCGCTTAGAATTGCGCCGGCTTGTTTTGTCTTGCGGAAATCCTTCCTGAATGTTGACGGATTGCAAATTGTTTTTCGGATATGGCGGAGAGTGTGGGTTGCAGGGGTGCCATTCTTCGCTGTGCGGCACGGGGCGCAACGGGACAAACGCGGACACCAAGGAGCGGCTGTCCTATAAATGCAACAACGTAGTTCGACCACCAATCGATGGCGGTATTATTTTACGAAAAGGCCTTCGCGAATCTGATCGCGGCCTACAAACATTTTGGAAGTGCGGTAGCGGGCAAACAGGTTTGAAATTTCACGATTTTGGAAGACGCGCTGCGGCTGGAAGGGGCAGCTCGCTGGAATCAATTCCAGATTTTGAGCGTCCAGGACTTTGTAGCGATGAAAAAGAACCGGTTTGCGCGTGTGGAACATGGCCAATACCACTCCGCCGTCGCGCACAAGCGAGGTGATGCGCGCGGCAAGCCTGCTCATTAGCTCGCTGTCCAGATAATCCAAATTGTCCCACATCAGCACGGCATCGAAGGTGCCCTCCGGATAGAGCAGGGTTGTTTCCAGGAATTTTTCCGCCCGCGCCTCCGGCGTCAAATCGGATCGATCGGCTCCGGGAGAAAGCTTCTTCGCTCGTTGCCCTTCTTCTTCCAGAAAATACTGCCAGGTGGCCAGCAAATCCTCGGTGTACACCTTGAAGCCGCGCTCAATGAAAAAAGTGATGGTGCTTTGCCGCGCCGGCCCCAGGTCCAGCAAATGGCCGTGGCCGATTCCATCGAGTTGCCACAGGAATTCCTTGAGGCCGTTGGATTGGCGCGCGCCTTTTGCATCCGCTCCGGAAACGGCGGAGGGCACGTTGGCGTTGGCCACGGCGACGGCTGTGGCACGGTGCATATGCCCAGGTGGCGATGCATGATCCTGGCCAGGCCGTGATTTGCTGAAGAAATTCATCTTAGTTTCCGTTTTCCCCGCCCACCTTCATGGCCACCGCTTGCGCCATGGCAGGCACGGAGCTGGAGGAAATCGAAGTTGGGCGATTCTTCTGAGAATTATCTGAACGCTCGATCTGCACTTTGCTGTGCATCTGGGCGCCTTCCCCGATGGAAATCCGCAGCGTGGAAATATCGCCGTGGACTTCTCCGGTTGACCCAATTTCCACACGCTCGCGGCCTATCAGCGAGCCTGTCACTTTCCCGCGAACAACAATTTCGCGCGCATCGACATCCGCAGCAATCTTTCCGTGCGGCCCGATGGTGACGCGGCCGTTGGACAGTTCGATAGTGCCCTGCACTTCGCCGTCGATGTACAGGTCCTCGCTACCAGTCACTTCACCCTTGATCAATATTGTGGAAGTGATGATTCCCCCGGACGGCTGCACAACTTCCGCGGTCAAACCCGCGACACTGCGTACGGTCGGCTCGACTCGCGGCCCCGGTGCTGGCGCCGACGTTGGTGTAGGAACATTGGCGACAGGAGCCGCCGGTCTTGCATCTTCTGGTTTACGCCACATGAATTTTCCCCTGACCGAAACCTCCGTAGCCACTAGGCTGGGGTGAGCGTGGAGCAGCCCGGAGAGGACGGTAACGTGCAAACTATAGTATTTGGCGGGGCGCAGAGCGACCACCGCGAACTGGGCGTGTTTCCAATCAGATACGGGTGAGGGGACGGACATTCGCGGGTCGAGGCAGCCCCGCCCATTGCTGTCTACTTTTTAGGGATGGAGAATTGCGAATGCAGGTTCATTTTCGGGAGAGGGACTGCCGCGCAATTCCCATCGCGCAACAATGTATCCCGCCAGTTCAAAAAGGAAAAGTTTTTGTCCCTGGCGCGTTTGCCACCAACGGGAAGGATCGAATTCGGAATCGCGTGCGCCGCTGACGCGCAAACTGACATTCGATGGAAGAACTCTTCCATAGATGAATCGCGTGCGGCGTGCATGATAGTTGGAAGTTACGACCATCACGCGTTTCCATTTGCGTGTGTGGATAAGCTGCGCAACTTCGACTGCTTCCTCGCGGGTGTTTTCCGCTCGGTGCGACAGCGGTACGATGGAGGCGGCCGGAACGCCGAAGGATTCGAGATCGTGCTGCATCAGCTCGGCGATACCAGAATTCCGGCGCAACATTCGCCCGCTGGCCACCACCACGGGCGCAACTCCTTCGCGGTACAGCTCCGCCGCATGAAAGGCGCGGTCCGCAGCATAATTGTCGTCGCCAAGAACGATCAGCGCGTCGGATGGCGCCGCCGGTTCATCCAGCACCCAATACTGGCCGGCAAAGCGCATCAGCGGATGTCTGGCCGCGAAAATCAGCGCGAGGAAGCCGAAGAAAAATAGCAGGAAGAGCAACCGGAAGAAAATGCCGCCGCGTTCGCCGCGCCTCATACCAGTGGGTCCCGTTTGCGAAGCCGGTCGGCCGCTTCTTCGGGCATGACCGAGTTGTAATAGACTTCCTTGATGCTGTAGGACTTGCTTCGCGTTTCCACGATGGGCAGGATTTCGATGTGCCAATGATAGTCGGTCGGCGATGGTCTTCCAATATTCGGGGGAAAATTCCCCTTTGGGATGAATGGTATTGGGGGAAGTGTGCACCACCAGGTGGTAGGCTGGCGCGACCTGGCGAATTCTTCTGAGAGTTCGACGCAACAGCGCCGCCAAGTGTTTGCGGTTGGTGCCGGGGCTCGGCTGCTCGAACATGTGGTTATGCCTGCGATTGAGCAGCCAGACTTCGTAAGGGACGCGCGAAGCGTAGGGACATAGCGCCACGTAGTCGCCCTGCGTGTCCACGATGCGCTTGCCCTGGCGCTCTTCCTGTTTCACGATGTCGCAAAAAACGCAGCGCTCCTTTTCCTTGAACCACTCGCGCGCGGCGCGCAATTCGTAGAGAAGCCTCCGAGGCATGAAGGTAGTCGCGGTGATTTGCGAATGCGCGTGTGAACCTTCCTGCCCGGCAAGCGGGCCGTAATTCTTGTAAATGGAAACGTACTTGAAGCGGGTGTCGCGCTTTAAATCCTCGACGCGCTGCCTCCACGCTTCCATGACCAGCAAGACCTGCTCGTCGCTCAAGTCCTCCAGCTTGCGGTCGTGTTCGGGCGTCTCGATGACGATTTCGTCCGCTCCCACCGGCTGCATCTGGTCGTATATTCCGTCGGCGCGCCGCCCTGGGTCGCCCTCGACGCGATAGAGCGGGTCCGGGTGCGGAAACACCGCGACTTGCGACGGCCCCTGAGACGGCAGACGAAGAAGCGCGTTCATGGCGTTCGTTTTATTGGGACAAAACGGACATCCGCCGGTGGTTTCGCAGGTGTCTTCCCTGTGCCCCACGATCACCCAACTGCGCGTGATGGGATCTTTACGAAGTTCCATGAATGGATTCTAAGTCAAGGCGGCGATTTGCAGAAGGATTCCTTCGGCCGTGAAAGAAAAATATAAACATGGAGTTGCTGCAAGAATTTCCGAATTTAATGGAAACACCTATCGGATTCGCTGCTCGCAAATGATTACCGTGTGTAGCGGGCAGGCGTGGGGCCCTCTTCCAGGCGATGCCGGTCCCAGATCGCGCCCTCGCGAGAGTAGGAAGCCATTTCAAAATCCTGCGTGAGTTCCAGGCAATCGGTCGGGCACGCATCTTCGCACAGCCCGCAGAACATGCAGCGCGAAGTGTCGTACGTAAAATTGGTCAGCACTTTGCGGCGCGTGGCGTCATCGCGATGCCAGCCCACCACGATCAAATTTTCCGGGCATGCCAGCGAGCACAAGTTGCAGGCGATGCAAAGCGTTTCGCCCGTTTCCGGATTCATGTTCAGGCGCGGCGCTCCGCGGTATCGCTCCGCGACCATGGGCCGCTCCAGCGGATATTGCTCGGTGTAAATGTTTTTGGGATTCTGCGTGCGGAAGGTCAGAATCATGCCCTTCCAGAAATCCGCCAGAAACAGCCGCTTAAGTATGGAATTCATGGCGATAGTCTGTCGGCGAACCGGGCGATTGTCAAGAGGACATCGCCGCCGAACTGGCGGGCGGTCCTGCACTCCAATGCGTCGTAGTTGAAGGTGAAAACGCGGACCCTTAACAATCAAAGGGTCCGGCACCCGAAAGTTCAAAATCGTTCAAAGGCTGGCGCACCCGGCACCCCAAGTTCAACTGCAAAGCCCGGGCCACACGCCCAACGCGTCCTTGTCCAAACTCAGGTCCGCCACCAGCTTTTTCAGCCGCCCGTTCTCTTCTCGCAATTGCTTCACTTCTTGCGCTTCGCTCACTTCCATCCCGCCGTACTTGGCCTTCCACGCGTAAATCGTGTGCTTGGACACTCCCACTTCCCGCGCCACGTCCTCCGCCTTGCGCCCCGCCTCCATCTCCTTCAGCGCCCCGATCATCTCCGCTTCCGTGTGCTTTCCTCTGGACATGCCTCTCCCCCTTTTTTCCGCTAGAATCATACTTAACTTTTGTGCGGTTTTTGGGGAGCAGGTCACCCACTTACACAAACTTCGCCTAGACGGTTTGGGCCGCACGCTTAAGCCCTGGGATGACGCTTAGGTATGATCTCTTGCGCAGAATCTGGGGCAGGTCACAGACTCCAGGAAACGTTTGTGGGCTGGGGGCTAGGGCTTGTGAAGCTGTCATATCGTGTAGCCACGCCGATTATTTTTGCGGTTTCTTAACCTTTGAATCGCCTTTGAGCCCCACCCAACGAGGGCCGGCACATCCTTCGGAAAGGAACGCTGATAACCGCGCTTCAGCTCTCTCTCCGTCCTCCGTTAGAAAAATAATGTCATCTACGACGTATTGGCCGTTCTCCCCAAGCACGATTGGTACAACGTGCCAAGTCCACGGGCGCTCGCCCGGTTCCTCGTAGGTAAGCTTGACATACACGCGAATAGAGCCATCCTTCTCCGTTTGCGCTCTTTCAACGACGAAAGAGCTCGGTGTGGACTCTTCATCTCCGCCCGAGAAGAGTCCGAGCTCCAGCCAGTCGAAAGCCGGTTTCAATTGAGGACCCGGATTCTGCCGATGCCAATCAGCACCGCAGGCCTTCGCTAAATCAATTCTGTGAAGTAGTGCCTTGCTGAGATAGGGAGCGAAAGTCTTCATATCCGCACCTTTCGGAATGCCAATCGGGTGACGGACCACAACCTGCTGTTATAGACTCTGAATGAGAGCCTCTGGCTGCTGACTAGCAGGCTGACTCTGTTGAGGCTGCTGGGCTAGAGCCGATGCAGTCATTAGCCACAGAACAAGAACATCTCGCCAGAGATTCATTTGGAGTTACCTATTTCTATGGGCGGGTGGCCAGGCGGGTGGCCCACCTTTTTGCATTCTGCGAAACTGTATGCGATCCACGCTTTAATACTACTCCCACATATCTACTCGCAGTTAATCTTTTGAACTTTGGGTGCCCCGTCCTTGACGCTATTCAAGGGCGGGGCTTTTGCTTCAACCGCCGCGCGTAGACGGACAGACGAAAAAGCCCCGCCCTACAAAATGCGTAGGACGGGGCACCCCAAGTTCAAGCTCAGGCCACACGCCCTCACGATTATCGCCCCATCAAGACAACAATTCACATTAGCAGGTGATTGCCGTGCGAAACAGATCAGCCCACCAATTGCGATTTGCTTCAGCCATTTCTGCTTGACCCCCAGTGTATAATCCACGCCAAAGCTAACTCATACACAGACATATCCGACGCGGGGGAGGGATTTCGTAATGCGAAATCGTTTGATGGGTATTCTTCTTGGGCTGGCGATGGTGTTGAGCTGCTCCGCGAACGCTTCCGCTCAGGCCAAGAAATCGGATGCGCCAAAGAAGACCTCGACCGCCGGCAAGGCAGGCGACTTGTCTGGAGTGTGGATGCGCGACGCGCCTCCTGCCACTGCGATGCAGTACTGGATTTACGAGCTGAACCAGGAAGAGCCTCCCATGACGCCTTGGGGCTTGGAGCGGTTTAAGGCGGCCAAATCTTCCTTTGGCTCGCATATGTATCCGCTGGAAGAGACCAACGATCCGGTGCTGCATGGCTGCTTTCCGCCTGGCGTGCCGCGCGTTTACATGCACCCATTCCCTTTTCAATTTATTCAGACGCCCGGCGAAATCGTGATGCTCTTTGAGGTCGATTCCCTGCGGCGGGAGATTTACACGGACGGGAAACCGCGCGATCCGGACTTGCTCCCTTTGTGGATGGGAAGCTCGGTGGGGCATTGGGAGGGCGACACGCTGGTCGTGGACACCAATAATTTCAACGATAAGACCTGGCTGGACCGCATCGGCCATCCGCACAGCGACCAACTGCACGTGATCGAGCGATTCCGCCGCACGGCCCACGATCACCTGGTTGACGACATCACCATTGACGATCCCAAGGCCTACACGAAACCGTGGACGGCGCGCCTGGAATTCAAGCTGCAACCCTGGAAGCTGACCGAACAGTTTTGCGAAGACGGCGAGAACTTCATGGGCCTGGAAAAGAAGGAAGCGTCTCCGGAAAAGTAGGGCTGGAGATACGGCCGGGAAGCGGCGGCGATTTTGGCGTTGACATACCCGGCAATGCGGCGGATATTTTTATTAAGGATATTCTTAAGAAATAGTTCTTCCAGGGCCAAAGTGCAATTTTGACAATCGAGCCTCCAGGGCCGGTTGGCGCTATCGGGAGGATTACGATGAAGAAACTGGCGTTCTTTCTGGGCACCATATTCTGCGCCGCCGTTATCTTCGCGCCGCTGCAGGCGCATCACGGCGAAGCCAACTACGACATTACGAAAACTGTGTCCGTCAAGGGAACCGTGACGATGTTCGAGTTCGTCAATCCCCACGTGCAAATCAGCATCGACGTGAAGAACGACAAGGGCGAAATCGAAAAGTGGACCGGCGAAGCGCGCAGCCCGGCCATGCTCTCCCGCTACGGCGGATGGGACAAGAACACCATCAAGCTCGGCGATGTGATCACTCTCTACGGCCACCAAACCAAGAACGGAACGTTCTTCATGCGCCTGGAAAAAATCGTAAAGGCGGATGGCAAGGAACTGGGGAACCTGTAGGACAGCCACTCCTGGCTGGCCCTTCTGGAGCAATTGAAAAACCACACTATCTTTTGTGAGACGCACCGTGGTCCATTGCGCGTTTTGTGCCCCGCTTTCAGGGACAGCCAGGAGTGGATGTCCTACTGATGACCTGCCAGCCCGCTTCTGTCCCATTTAGTGATAGAATCTCCCGCCATGAGTACCGCCGCTGCAAGGCCACAACTGTATATTCGGCAGGCGCAGGAAGAGGACGCCGCTGCGCTTTGCGAAATTTTCAATGAAGCTGTCCAGGATGGCCTGGAGACATTTGATTCCGAACCGCGCGGCGTGGACGCTCAGCGCCTGCGGATCGCCGCGGCCGAGCAGGATCCCAAGCATCCAATGCTGGCGGCCGAATTGCGAAACTGGGTTGCGGGCTGGGCTTCTCTTGAGCCATACGACAATCGCATCGCGCTGGACGACATCGGCGAAGTGTACATTTACGTGAGGCGCGCGTTTCGCAGTTACGGCGTGGGACGCCAGCTGATGCGCGCCGTTCAGGAAGCCGCCGGCAAGCTCGGTTATCGGAAGCTGGTCGGACGAATTCTGGTGCAGAATCAGGATGGATTGAATTTGTGCCGCGCAACGGGCTGGCGAGAGGTGGGCCGCCACACAGCCCACGTGCGCCTGAATGATGGATTGCACGACGTGATGCTGGTCGAGTGCCTGATTCCCCCTGCTTCCCTGCCGCAATCGTGAACGATTTTGAATACATGCAGCTGGCCATTGAGCAGGCAAAAGCAGCCGCGCTGCTCGGAGAAGTGCCCATCGGAGCGGTCGTTGTGCTGGACGATCGCATTCTGGCCGCCGCAAGCAATCGCACCATTACCGATTGCGACCCCACCGCTCACGCGGAAATCGTGGCCCTGCGCGAGGCTGCGCGCAAAATCAAAAACCATCGTCTCATCGGAGCGTCGCTGTACGTGACGGTCGAGCCCTGCGCCATGTGCGCGGGGGCGCTGGTGCAGGCGCGCGTTGCGCGGCTGATCTACGGGGCTGACGAACCCAAGGGCGGCGCCGTTCGCACCTGCATGCAAGTGCTCGATGCGCCCGCGCTCAATCATCGCGTGGAGGTTGTTGCCGGCGTGATGGCCGGGGAGTCCGTGCAACTGCTTCAGTCGTTTTTTTCGGCGCGGCGGTAGGACATTTTCTCATTCCGAGCGGAGCGAGGAATCTCTCTTTGCTTTACGGTCGCGCCATAGAAAAAGAAGGAGAGATTCCTCGCTCCGCTCGGAATGACAAAACAAAAAGTTGTTTCATGGTAAGTGAAGGCTGACCCACAAGATAGTTCACGCCACAGGCTGTTTCCCCTCGTTCATCTTCCACAGCATTTGGCGCAGCATTCCCAGCCAGATCACGGCATCGCGCTCGGGCAAACGCAGGCGGCGCACCAGGCGGCGAATTCTTTCATCCGAATCGGACACGCGGCGGCGGTCCAGGAATCCGCTGGTCTGAAGCGCGTCCAGGAGAAGCATGGTGATGCGTTCGAGCTGGCCGGCCGTGGCAAGCTCCAGTTGCTTCGCGGCGCGCTCGTGTTTGGAATCGCGAATCAGCTCGTAGAGGCAAACGGCCACGGCCTGGCCGAGATTCATGGAAATATTTTCGTCGCAGGTGGGAATGCGGATGAGCCAGTGGCAATGGCTGAGCGCTTCATTGGAAAGCCCGAATTTTTCGGAGCCAAACAGCAGGGCCACATTGCTGGATCGTAGCCGCTGCTGGATCAGTCGCGCACCATACTCCGGACGCCTGACCTGGTGCTGCAGGTCTCGATTGCGCACTGCGGTGGTCCCAACAACCAGCGTGCAGTCCTCGACGGCCTCGGCCAGTGACTTGAACCGCTCGGCACTCTCAAGAATGTGCGACGCGCCCACGGCGGAGCGAGCTTCGCGAAACGAGGGCGCATATGGGTTGACCACGCGCAGCAACGGAAATCCGAAATTGCTCATGGCTCGGGCGGCGGCGCCGATGTTGAGCGGATTGCGCGGAGCGACCAGCACCACGCGCAGGCGGCTGAGTTCTAGTGGAGGCGGCACGGGGTTCCTATTGTAAGGCATGTATTCCAATACGCCAGCTTGAGTGAGCGGGCCACCGCAGGTGATATCCAATCTGTATCATCCAATAGATAAATTGGACGAAAAGCCCCCATAGGATTAAGATCCTAAAAGATGCAGAGGGTCGCCAGAAAGGGACTCCCATGACCCACGAATACGACCTGTTCGAGAAATTCCCCGATGGCTCATCGCTTTGGCGTGCTTGCGTAATTGGACTGGAAGGAGCGCGCATCCATGTATCCGATCTCGCACGGCGCTCTCAAAACAAGTTTTACGCCATGAATGTGGCAAGCGGGAAAATTGTGCCTATCGAGCTTCCGCATGGCGCATTGCACGCGGACTCCAGGATGGGACGCCGAAGCAGAGGCGCCGCAGCCTAGCACCTGAAATGGAGCGTCCAGCCGCGGCTCCGATCAACTCTCCGTCGTGTGTTTGAGGATATCTTCGCTTTTTATTCTCCAAAATACCTCAAAAAATATTGGAACGATTCCTCTATTGGGCGGCAATACAAGAAACGGATGAGTCTTCCTCCGACAGATTCATCCGGGGAGGGGCGTCGCTTTGCGGTGCCTCTCCTATTTCTCATATCAGGATCAACCACACTTATGTTTGGCCTGAATGCAATCAACCCCCGAAATGCGATCCCCAGAGTCTCCACCAGAACAGGTATTGGCTGAAAAAGCACAGCGGCCACATGGCAGTGGACTGGCGACGAGCATTGGCATACTTTGTAAGCGTAGGGGGATTAGAGAAAACTTAGACTTCCCACTCGGTCTAAGGGAACAGGAGTCACCGCGATGCTGACTGCCGTGAAGGAATGCCGCACAAACCCCAGGGAAATGTTGTCTGAACCCGTGCTAGTTCGCCCTTGCGATCCTTTATACCCAGAGGAAATCTGCACTACCGCCAATGTGTCGCGCAGCGGAGTCTATTTCGTGACGCCCACTCAGCACTACTTCGTGGGGATGAACGTCATCGTGACACTCAATTTTGGCCCGGATGACCCAATTCATCGCGAGCAAATTGGGGACGTGGTACGCGTGGACGAACTGGATGAAAGCATGCGGGGCGTTGCCATTCGAATCCTGATGCACAACAATCCGGGAATTTACTCCGGCACCTAGCCTTTTCCGGGAAAAGATCCGCCCAGCAATCCACCCGTACCATTCTGCTCAACTCTGTTCAACTCTGCTTAACCCTTTGACTCAAAAGGTAAATTGCGGCTAGGCGGACGCGATGGCGCTGCGATTCCGTTCCGCAGCCGCCACTCGCAGAGCCGTTTTGATTGCCGTATCGGGATTGAGCGAGATGGAGTCAATCCCCTGCGTCACCAGCCACTCGGCAAACTCCGGAAAATCCGATGGCGCCTGCCCGCAGATTCCAATCGGCTTTTTTAGTTCCCGCGCCGTGCGGATGGCGCTGGCGATCATTCGGCGCACCGCCGCGTTGTTTTCATCGAACAGGTGAGCCACCGTGCCGGAATCGCGGTCCAGGCCGAGCGTGAGCTGCGTCAAGTCGTTCGAGCCGATGGAGTAGCCGTCAAACACTTTCAGGAATTCGTCGGCCAGGATCACGTTGGCCGGAATTTCGCACATGGCATACACTTCGAGGCCGTTCTCGCCCTGCCGGAACCCATTTTGCGCCATCTGCGCGATGACCTTCTTTCCCTCCTCCACCGTGCGGCAAAATGGAATCATTACTTTCAAATTGGTAAGCCCCATTTTGTTTCGCACGCGCGCCAGCGCAGCGCATTCCAGCGCGAATCCCGCCGCATAGCGAGGATCGTAATAACGGGACGCGCCTCGAAAACCGATCATGGGATTCTCTTCCTTGGGTTCAAATTCCTCGCCGCCAAGCAGGCGTGCATATTCGTTGGTCTTGAAGTCGCTCATGCGAACGATGACCGGCTTGGGATAGAAGGCCGCGGCAATGCGCGCCACGCCCTCGCTCAGCCTGCGGACGAAAAATTCGTGCGGGTCTTCTCCCGCAAGCCGCGTGCGAATCTCATTCACGGCCTTCAAGTCTTTCAGGTTCGGAAATTGCGCGAGAGCCATGGGATGAATGCCAATGTGATTGGTGACAATGAACTCGATGCGCGCCAGGCCCACTCCGGCATTGGGGATCGCGGCCAGATGAAACGCTTGGCCCGGGTCGCCCAGGATCAGCATCACTTTGGTGCGAGTCTCGGGAATCTTGCCTGCGTTCGACCTGCTCGATTTCAAAAGGAACGCGCCCATCATAGACGTGGCCCTCGCTGCCTTCCGAGCAGCAGACTGTCACTTCCTTGCCGGTGGCCAGAGCGCGCGTGGCGTTTCCCGTTCCCACGATGCAGGGAATTCCGAATTCGCGCGAAACGATGGCGGCGTGCGCGGTCCTTCCCCCTTGATCCGTAACGATGGCCGATACGCGGCGCATCACCGGCTCCCAGTCCGGGTCCGTGTTTTGCGCGATGAGCACTTCGCCCGGCTGGACTTCTTGCAGCTTGCTCACGTCCGTCACGACGCGAGCCTTGCCCGCTCCGATCTTCTCGCCCACGGCCTGTCCAATCACGAGTGGCGTCCCGGGCTTGCCCTTCAGGCGATATACCTGGGCCGTGGCCTCAAGTTTCTTGGACGAGTGCACCGTTTCCGGGCGAGCCTGCACGATAAACAATTCGCCGGTCACTCCGTCCTTGGCCCATTCGATGTCCATGGGCCGCGGGTGCTTGGCGATCTCGGAGTAATGCTCTTCGATGAGGCACGCCCAGCGCCCCAGTTGCAGGACTTCGGCATCGCTCAAGCAGTAGCTGGCCCGGGCTTGCGCGGAGGTGGCCTCGCTGCGCGTGGAGCGCGTGCCCGTGGCGTACACCATCTGGATTTCCTTGGAGCCCAGTTGCCGGCTGACGATCGAATCGAATCCCTGGCGCAGCGTGGGCTTGAAGACGATCCATTCGTCAGGCGTGACAACGCCCTGCACAACCAGTTCTCCCAAGCCGTAGGAGCCGCTGATGGTGACCACGTCGCGGAAGCCGGACTCCGTGTCCAGCGTGAAAACCACTCCGGAAGAAGCCAAATCCGACCTCACCATGGGCATGACGCCGACCGAGAGAGCGACTTTCAATTGAGGAAAACCCTGGCGCGCGCGGTAGCTGATGGCCCTGTCCGTGAAGAGCGAAGCGAAGCACTGGTGCACGGCTCGCAGGAGGGCGTCTTCCCCGCGCACATTCAGGAACGTTTCGGCGGCTCCGGCGAAGGAAGCTTCAGGCAAATCCTCTGCGCTGGCCGAGGATCTTACGGCCATCTCCACGTCGCGCCCGATGCGCTTGAGGAGCGCGCTGTAAGAACCACGGACCGCGGAGCGGAGCACCTCGGGAAGCGGGGTTTGCAGCATTTGCGTGCGCGCCTCGTGACCTTTAGCCGCCAGTTGTTCGAGGTTTTCGGGATCGAGACTCGAAAAAATGTTTTCCAGTTTTGCGCGCAAACCCGGTTCATCGAGGAGCCGCCAGTATGCCTCCGTGGTGAGAGCGAAGCCGTCCAATACGCCCACCCCCTTGGGCTTCAGCGCGCTGAACATCTCACCCAGGGAGGCGTTCTTTCCGCCCACAAGCGCCACGTCTGTATTGCGAATCTCGGAAAATTCCAATGTGTATTTTGATTTCATCGCGGCACCTCGTCCATCTGTTTAATTTCCCAGCGACTCCCGCTCTGCCGTCGCATCCCGCCCCAGGTTCACGGCCACTGATCTCCACTGCTCAATTTCATATTCCTTGGTTGGCAGACCAAGAGTATGTGCAGTGCGCCGCTCTTGACTGTGACATGAGTCACATACGCTTTCTGCAGCAAGGGCTACAAATGGAAATGGGCGAAGAGGGCAACGCGATATTCACAGTGCGGTATTTGACGCGGGGATGCTCCGAGGGGTCTGATGGCAGTGGGCGCGAATTCGCTCAGCTGGCGAGGGTGATCGAGAGAATTTACATGGAGCGATAACAGACCAATGAAAATCTTAATTGCAATCGACGGTTCCGATTTCTCGCAAGCGGCGTTGAAGAGTGTGATCGCCAGGCCATGGCCACCGAATACGGAAGTGAAAGTTTTAAATGTCGTCGAGCCTCCTTCCCTATTAATGGGGCGAGAAATGTCCGGCCCCGATCCGGAATTTGAAACAGTTTGGAATGCACTGCGCGAACGGGCAAAGGATATCGTTTCAAAGGCCGCGGAAAAACTGCGGGCCGCAAATTTCAATGTTTCCACGGAAATGGTGGAAGGCGATCCCAAATCGGAAATTGTTGACGAAGCCAAGAAATGGCAAGCGGACATGATTGTCCTCGGATCGCATGGATGGTCGGGACTCAAGCGTTTCCTGATGGGGAGCGTTTCGGAAGGGGTGGCTCGCCACGCCCATTGTTCGGTGGAGATCGTGCGGACTGCGCCGTAGCGGATGGCTGCAAGAGGTGTCGCAATGCCAACGGAAGATATCAACAAACGTGCCGAACCATCATGGCCTCGAATTCTTGAGGAGTCATGCGCGGAAGTCCCTCGCGCGAAAGCATCGACGGTAAGGCGAATTTATGCCAACAAGACCGCGGAGGCAGTTGCGAGTATCGGCATCCTGGCGATTTCCGCGGCCGTCTTCTACAGGGTTCGCGAGTTGCTCGCGGCATTGCTTTTGTTCAGCGTTTTGATAGGCGTCGTAATTGTCGCGGTTTTAATTTTGTGGCTGGTTGGAGAAGCGACACGCGAAGCGACCAGCCGAATCGAAACGCGTTTGGCTCACATCCCGGCGCGGCACGTTCTCGCTGCGTCCCGGGCGCACGCCACGCACAATCACAGGAGTCCGCCATGGAATTAATGGATGTTATCCGCAACCGGCGAGCCGTGCGCGATTTCACGGAGACTTCGATTGACCGAGCCACGATTGAGCGCCTGATCGAGGCGGCAATTTTGGCGCCCAGCGCAATGAATCTGCAGCCCTGGGCATTCGCCGTTCTACTGGGCCGAGAACGGATCGAGGCGCTAGCCAAGCGCGCCAAAGATTGGCTGCTGGCCAGCCTCTCGCAAACTTCCTATGACCCTGCAATTCGGCACATGCTGGAAGATCCTCAGTATGCTCTGTTCTATCACGCTCCCGCGCTGGTGATTACCCTGGCCAAGTTGTCGGGCACACAGTCAGCCGAGGATTGCTGCCTGGCAGGCGAAAATCTGATGCTGGCCGCCCGCAATGAAGGCTTGGGAAGTTGCTGGATTGGTTTCGCGCGCCCCTGGCTCGATTTGCACGAGACCAAGGCGGAACTCAAGGTGCCGGCTCAATATCATGTCGTCGCGCCCATCGTATTGGGGCATCCGAAAGCTTGGCCGGAGTCGCACGGACGGAAGCCCGCGGAAACCTATTGGTTGTGAGGACGTGAGCGCAGCCCTGTAGAATGGCAAGCGCCCATCACGGGTTGGATGAACATCAGGCTATTTCATGGCTAAACGAATCTAGAAACACTTTCTTGTGGGGGATATTTTGCTCACCTGCAGCCAGCCGCGCTCGACAACATTTTCGGCACGTACGCTTCGAAAACCGATTTTCTATTTTGGTTTGTTTTGTAGTCTGCTTGGAATCGGCCTTGGACAACTGGCAATTGGGAGGCCACTGCCGCAGCAGTCGGCCGGACGAACGAAAGTTGCCGAAGGCGAATATGCCATCATTGAGCACCACAATAGCGGCGCCGTGGGTCCCTTTCAGGAGCAAGTTTACGGCTTCCACGAATCCTGGACTCTTTGGCGCGCCGACAAGGGACAGTATCAGGTGGAGGGAGTAAGGCGTTTCGAATCTCCGAAAGGCGAATCTCATTCCAATCGCTTCGTTGCGGAACTCGCTCGGGATTTGACCGTCATTCGCGTAAAAGAATTTGCCAAATTGAAGTGGGTGCCGGATTCAGGGCCCTTGTCCTGCGAATTCCTGCCCACACAGATGGACTGCTCCTCGGGCGGCTCGGACCCCAAGCGAGAAATTAAGTTGCGCACTGCGCTCGAAAAACCGTATGCGCTCCTGTGGCCGGTTTCAGCCTTTTCATTCGGCGGGATCACGCGCGAAGTGGAACGCGACGCCGCGAAGCCAACCTTGGTGGATCTGGTGAGCATCGAACAACCAGGGATGGCGGAGCCGGTTCGAGCCACGATTCTGGAAGGCCCGCTGCAATACCTGGGAGAAGAAGATATCGAGGCGGCCGGACGAAAGTGGCATGCCCACAAATTCTCTCTCAAAATTCCTCTGCATCCTCAATATCTACTGTGGACATCGCAGAAGGGGCTTCTTCTGGCACTGGCCATCGAACATGAGCATGCAGATTGGCCGGAAGAAGGAATGAGGCTGGCGCGATTTGAGGGCGCGACGGAGTTTTAGATTTGTGAAAGGAGACAGAGGAGTGTGCCAGACCTGAATCACTCTGGACCCCTCAAACAATGATTAAAATAATTTGGTAATTGATAAGCGAAAGAGAGGTAAAAAACATGAGAAAACAATTTATTCTTATTTTTGGTCTTGCTCTCGCATTGATCAGCAGTACGCCCACTTGGGCTCAAAATCCGCATTCGGCAAGGCCGGGCAGCATCAACTACGTGGAAGGTACAGCCTCCATCGGCACGCAAGCACTGGGGGAAAACTCACCGGGATTCACCGAACTGGAAAAGAATCAGACACTCACCACAAAAGATGGCAAGGCGGAGATTCTGTTAACTCCGGGCGTGTTCCTGAGAGTCGCGGAGAACAGCTCCGTGAAGATGGTTTCTCCCGACCTGGCCAACACGGAAGTTGAGATCGTTGCAGGCCGAGCCATGGTCGAGATTCTGGACATTCATAAAGAAAACAACATCCGAGTCGATCTGAATGATACAAACACAAAACTTCTGAATAAGGGTTTGTATGAATTTGACGCCGGACAAAATCAGATTCGCGCATTCAAGGGTAAAGCCGAAGTGAAGGCGAGTGGCCAAAGCATCACTCTGTCGGGTGAACATGAGCTCGCCTTAAACGCCACTGGCAAACGTAAGGCGCAAGAATTCGATACCAGACAATACGAGGACGATTTCTTTCGCTGGTGCGCTTTGCGGTCTGGCTATCTATCGGAAGCGAGCGTGGACGAAGCCCGCACTTATATAGGTTATGGTCCCGGTTGGTATGGGCCTGGTTGGTATGGCCCCGGCTGGTACTGGGTTCCGAATTTTTACGTCTACACTTTTGTTCCCGCAGACGGAATTTTTTATAGTCCGTTTGGATGGGGATTTTATTCACCAATCTTTGTTTATCGGTCGCCTTTCTTCTTTTTTGGCTATTACGGGCGAGGCCCTCACCGTTTCGGAGAATTCCATTATCCGTACGGGCATGGTTTCGAGCCACGCGGGGGATTTCACGGAGGCGGTTTTCATGGCCCGTCGGGGCCAGGAGGTCACCGCTAGGAGCGATAGCTTGCTCCAGTAGCCGAGCGATGGAATAGAGATGCCTGCGCGAAGCAGGCATCTCGTTCCGCTTTGATGCATTTGTGCTAAATCTTGCAGCCAGGTTGCAGCACTTGCGCGAATGTTTGTGATCGCGGTCACAACCCATGGAAATAATTAGCAGCCACTGCACTCCATTCCATGAGAAAATTTAAGGCGTTGTCGGCTCCGCGCATTTGAAAAGGGGCCAAGAAAGGCCAATCTTGAACCTGCAAAAATGCGTTTCCCACTTGTTCGCTATCTTGATTTTGTTTTTTGGAATTTCCGCGCTCGGCCGCGCCGCGGAAGATCCTATTCAACCTGAAACGGCCTATCGTTTGCGTCTCTTCCATACGCATACCAATGAACGCATCGATGTGATCTATCGGGTGGGCGAAAACTACATCCCTTCCGCTATCGATCGTCTGGACCATTTTTTGCGGGATCATCGCACCGGCGATGTGATCCAACTGGATCGCCGCGTGTTCGATTTACTTCACGATTTGACGGCCGCCGTTGGCAGGCCGGATGCCGAGATCGACATCGTTTGCGGTTACCGCACGCCCTGGAGCAACAATTTCCTGCGGCGTACCACTCCGGGTGTCGCGGAACATAGTTTGCACATGCAGGGCGAGGCCATCGATATCCGCATGCCGGGCGTTTCGACTTCCAAATTGCGGAACGTCGCTCTCACGCTTCATCGTGGAGGAGTGGGTTTCTATCCGGAGTCGCGCTTCGTTCACGTGGACGTGGGACGAGTTCGCCAGTGGTAATTTTTTATTGATTCTTGCGAATGTCCGCACCGGCGTGTGCGGGGTTGGCTTGCGTTAGAGCTCTCTCCAGGGCTGCATCCAAGCCGTAGATGTCGTCATAGAAGTGAACCTCGCCGCCTTCCAACACCACCGCAGTGCTGTATAGAATCAGCACGGGAATGGGCTGCTTTAGTTTCACTTCCATCGTCTTTTCGCCATTCATTCCCGCACGAATGCTGTCTTCACTCCATTCCGGCATGCCTTGCATCACCCACTTCGCGAGCGCCACGGGATCTTCGACTCGGATGCAGCCATGGCTGAAATCGCGCCGGGTCCTGGAGAATAATGCTTTCGCGGGCGTGCCGTGCATGTAGACGTCATACTGGTTGGGAAATTCAAATTTCAGCAAGCCCAGGGCATTTTCCGCGCCAGGAGTTTGACGAACTCTCCACGCTCCCGCGTGCAGCTGCGCTACGGTCTCCTTGCTCCCCGCCCCTTCGCCGACGACGCTTCCCTTCTTGTCCACGATTTCATAGGAATTCGCGGAAAAGTAGGACGGATTCTTTTTGAAATGAGGAATCATCTCAGCGTTCACGATGCTTTGAGGAACATTCCAATAGGGCCGGAAGATCACGGACTTGATCTCGCTCGCAAAAACAGGCGTCTGGTGTCCGTAGGCTTTCCCTACAACCACCTTCATGGTGAAGGCAGCGCGGTATTCCGAGTTGACGGCGTACAGGCGAAATTCGGGTATGTTCACCACGATGGGCGGCTGTTCAAACTGGTGCGGCAGCCATCTCATGCGCTCCATGGCAAGCTGAAGCTGCGTGATGCGGCGGCTCAGCGGAACATTTAATTTCTTCAGCGTCGGGGCATCCAGAATTCCATTTGCCGCGAGTCCGTGGCGCAATTGAAAATGCCGCACGGCCTCGACCAGATCGCCCTGATAGCGCCCTTCCGTGTTGGATTGCGCAGGACTCGCGGGCAGATCGCCCAGGAGCGCTAAAAACCTTGCGAGCCGCGCAGTGCCTGCGTATACATCTCCAGGTTTTACGGGGCGCGCGGTACCGGGAAGAAGTTCGCCATCGTCGAGGCGGGCGTACTGCATGTATTTTTGTAACGCCTCCTCCGTACGGCGGTAAATTGGAAACGGAGGCTCAATCGTCAACAAAACAGCATTAACATCGCTAGCCCCGACGAGTCTCTGCCTTAGAAATTCAGAAAGATCCATCTGCTTGTGATCGATGTCGAGGCCAAAGTGAAATAAACGGGGATTGACCCGCCCCATGTGCAGATCGGAGATATACCGCATCGCGGAAATCGTGAGGGCCAGATCGAATTTCACCAGTGCTGCTTCTGTCACGGCCGTTGGCCGGTCAAAATCTGAAAGACGCTGGTCCCATTGCGGGCCATCGTAATCTTCCGGCCTGAGGCCTTTGTCCGCGGCGCTCTTCAAAGCTTGGATCATCGCGCGCGCTTGGGCAGTCGGTTTGCCCTGCTGAATCCACGGGAGCTTACCGCCAGATGCGTCATAGAACTCGGAAGCCTCTTTCTGGTATTTTGCAAAATTGGGCCAGTGAAGATCGGGCAACTCCGCTGAATTTAAGAAATTATGAAGCGATGCTTGCGCGTCCGCGGATAACTGCTCCACTTGCGGAATGGATGGGTAAGCCGCGGGATCGCTTTTCGCGTCGGCTCGGCTTACGGAATCCGTTCGACAAGTTGCTGGCAAGAGCAAAAAAAGCCCAAGGCCGGCACGTATTGAAATGTGGCGGAAAGTCATTAGTGGCCCTTTGAAAGCGAAGCACCTTCAGCATAGTGCAAAAAACCGTTCGGAAGTGAGATCCCTCAAAATTAATTTGTTTCCCGACAAACACAAGACTGAATTGATTCGCCAATGCTAAATCAACTGACCACCATGATTGAAATTGCCGATCACCGCAGGGGATGTAAGGTTGCCGCCGTTCGTCACGTTTGGGATAGCGAAAGAAACTTGGCTTGGGAGGGTGCAGGCCTGGAAACTCAGCCAATTGGATATTGAGGAGGGAGGTCCGGGATTGCTAATGGCCACCGTTGCAGCGAACGATTGTCTCAATATGAGTTGGCGAAATGAAACTCCGATCAACAAAATGTTAAAAACGATCTTGTTTCCAAGTAGCTGTTAAGGTTCGCTCCACCACACTATTACAATTGTGAATAGAGCACGGCTTATGGAGGAGGACGTCGCCGAAAAGGCGCGATTAAACCTCTTGAATATCGTGACTGTGAATAAATTGTCATTCTCCGTTTACCTTCCGGAATTATCGCTGCCGTACATTTTCAGGCCTACTCGCATGGCGGGAAATCGCTTGCCATGGATGCGAGCGCCGGAGCCAGCCCTATTTTTCGTCTGAATCGAATGCTGCTCCGCGCACTGGATGCCCTCGAATGCAGGAGATATCAAACCGCGCCGCGCTGACAGAGGCTTTCGCCGCAGCGGCACTGATTCGGGAGGTGGAACAGCGCCTCTTGAAGCTTTTTGCGGAGGGGAAATTATTCGGTACCGTGCATACGTGTATCGGCCAGGAGTTCATTGGCGTGGCGGTGGCTCGCGCGCTGGTGGCCGGAGATATTTTATTCAGCAACCATCGTTGCCATGGACACTTTCTGGCTCGAACAGGAAACGTTGACGGACTGATTGCCGAAGTGATGGGGAAAGCAAGCGGCGTCTGCGGAGGCCGCGGAGGAAGCCAGCATCTTTGCGATGTCCGCAACGGTTTTTTCAGCAATGGCGTTCAAGGGGGCATCGCGCCGGTCGGAGCGGGTCTGGCGATGTCCTTGCAACTTCGCGGACTGGAAAACATAGCGGTAGTTTTTCTTGGCGACGGCACCCTTGGGGAAGGCGCAGTCTACGAAACGCTGAACGTGGCCAGCAAGTGGGACTTGCCGATTCTTTTTGTTCTGGAAAATAACTTTTATTCGCAGAGCACGCCCCAAAAGCAGAATCTCGCCGGAAGCATTCTGGCACGGGCCGCGGCGTTCGACATTCCAGCTGCTTATAGCTCGACTTGGGAACCGGAACGCCTGCTGGAACTAACCGAAGAATGCGTTGCCAGAGTTCGTCGCGATGGCCGTCCTTTTTTCCTGCAAGTGGACACCTACCGCCTTATGCCTCATTCCAAGGGCGATGACGATCGCGATCCAGAGGAAATCGCTTCGTATTGGGCGCGCGATCCGCTTCGAATGTTTTATGAAAATAATTCCGAGGTGGATTCATCGGTACTCGCGAAGGCGCAGGGGCAAGTAGATGCAGCCGTGGCCCTCGCGGAAGCCAGCCCGTTCGCGCAAGCTTGCGATGGCGAAGCCGAGTTGCCCATTGTTCGCAAGGCTTCCTGGAAAACCGTTGTCGAATCGGAGACCGGCACGCTGTTTGTTGCCAGCCTTCGCGAAGCGTTGCGCCGCAACCTGCGACGGGAACCGTGTCTTATCTTGATAGGTGAGGATATTGAATCTCCGTACGGTGGCGCGTTTAAAGCTACCAAGGGGTTGAGCGCGGAATTTCCGGGGCGCGTGCGGAATACTCCAATCAGCGAGTCCGCGATTGTGGGCTTGGGAAATGGGTTGGCTCTGGGTGGATACATTCCGGTCTGCGAAATCATGTTTGGCGATTTCCTCACGCTGGCCGCGGATCAATTCATCAACCACGCCTCGAAATTCCGCTACATGTACAACAATCAAGTGCGCGTGCCGCTGATTGTGCGAACGCCCATGGGAGGGCGCCGGGGATACGGGCCAACTCACAGCCAATCGCTTGAAAAACATTTCCTGGGCCTGCCGCAGACACAAATTCTGGCGCTAAATTCAAGAATCAATCCCGGCCTTATTTACGATGAGCTTTTTTCCAGCGTGGATCGCCCCACGCTGGTGGTCGAAAACAAGCTGTTGTACTCGTCGCGACTCGGCCCACCAGTTCCCGATGGCTTTGCTCTGGAATTAAGCGATGAACAGTTCCCGACATGCAGGTTGCGACCATTGGCGCCGCCGCAAATCACTGTGTTTTGCTACGGCGGAATGCTTCCCCATGCGGAGCAGGCCGTCGCCCGCGCTTTTGACGATTATGAAATTGTTGCGGAGATTATTTGTCCTTCAAAGCTGTATCCCTTAAATCCCTGGCCTGTAATTGAATCACTGGAGCGCACAAAGAAATTATTGATTGTCGAAGAAGGCCATTCGTTTGCCGCGCTGGGATCCGAATTGATTGCGCAAATATCCGAACTTTCGCCGGGCCTGCTGCGAGCGTGCAAGAGACTTTCGCCACCCGAACATCCCATCCCAGCTTGCGGACCATTGGAGAAGGAAGTGTTGCCGGATTCTGACTCCATCGTCGCCCGATTGAGGGAATTGAGCAGCCATGCCTGAGCCTACCCCTGTCGAACTTCCGTTCGTCAATCTGAACGACGATCATGTAAAGCTAATTTCCTGGCTTGTAGCCGAGGGCGAAGAGGTGCGAGAAGGACAGAATATTGCAGAGGTGGAGACATCCAAAGCGCTGGTGGAATTGCTTTCTCCCGCAGCGGGACGCATTCATTTGAAAGCCGGGGCAGGAGAGGAACTCCCAGTCGGCTCGATTGTGGCGTATGTAGGCGAGCACACTGCGAATGCAGATTGCCGAAAGGCTTCGCTCCATGTGTTGGCCGCGGCAAGCCCTGCGTCCGTGAGTGCCGGGGGCTCCCTTGTTTCCGGAACTCGCTTCAGCAAGAAAGCTCTGGAGCTGATTCAAAGCAGGCAAATTTCGCTGGATGCGTTTGCAGGCGCCTCGATGATTCGGGAGCAGGACGTACTGAATTACTTCGAGTCGAACTCCAGCAAGAACTTCCTCCGCGGATCAGTTGCATTTCGCGCTCAAAGGCCTTGCAACCAGCGGCGTCACGTTCCCCACAATTTTCTCGAACACCGAATCAGGCTGTATTGACCTGCCGTTCCTCGAATTATTGCGAAGCGATCCGGAAAGCGTCTCGAAACTGGATTCGCCGGACAAGTGCGACCTCTATCGCGCTCACGGCGCTGACATTGGCGAAGGCGTGTCCATTGGCCACGGAACAATTATTATTGCGCCTCAAATTCAAATTGGGGACGGCGTTCGGCTCGGCCGGAACAGCAGCATCGTTCTTCGCAAGCGCTTTGCCGCCGGCACGCTTTCCAGTTTTCGCGACGAGCTTGTGGTGCGAGGGGACACGGTCATTTTCGGCCAGAACACTTTTGCGGGCAGCCGCATTCAGATCGGCGGAGGAGGACATTCCGACCCCTGGGCGCTGCTGGTGGCAGGTGACAATGTTTACCTGGGAGACGATCTTTTCATCAACATTTGCAGGCCCGTGCTGATCGGGAAAGAAGTGTTTCTGACGCAGCGCGCAATGTTGGTCACGCACAACATTGGCCACTCCATCCTGGAAGGCAATGAGAACACCTTCGCACCCATCGTTCTTGAAGATTATGCCCAGGTGGGAATGAACTCCACGATCTATGCGGGCGCGCGCGTCGGACAATCCGCGGTCCTGGGTTCCAACTCTTATCTCATTTCATCCATTCCAAAGGGAAAATTGGCGATGGGCGTTCCCGCGCACGTTGTCCGCGATGCGGCGCGGCCGATGGACCGCGGCAAGCAATTGCAGATCGCGGAGACATTGTTGCGGCAGTTCCACGAACTTCTGGCGCTAAAAGGGGTGCAAGTATCCCCCGTTGAATCCGGCCCTTTACTCTTTTTCGAGGCGTCACACGGGGGCAAGAAATATCAGATGGGCTTTGCGGAATCCATGCAGGCGGCGGAACACCGCGACTGGTCCGGCGACGAAAACGTCCTGTGGGCTTTCGATTCTTCGGGCGCCGAAATCCGCCGGGATGTAACGCGGATGAACCTGCTGGCCAAGACGCTCAAGGGTTCATCGGGACTCTTTATCGACTCCGCCCGCGAATTCCTACGCAAGCGCGGTATCCGGTTGGAACCAGGCCCATGGCGCTATCAAAAAGGGCTTATTTAAAGGGGACATTTGATAATGGCGGACGCATCATCGCTACCAAAACTTTCCAGCGACACATTTTCGCTGGAACTCTACGCCCAAATCCTCAAGACGGCGAAGAGCTTGAATTACGATTTTCCCAAGGTTTCCGATTTGAAGGATGGAGCGCTCTCGCACAGCCGCTTTCTGCTGTTGCGCCACGACATCGATGTGTCGCCGCGTTATGCCCTGGCCATGGCCCAGTTGGAACACAGCATGGGAGTTTGTTCCTCGTACTATATCCTCTTGCATTCTCCTTACTACAACCCCGCGGCGCCGCCGCACTGGGACGCTTTGCGGGAGATGGTCTCGCTGGGATTCGAAGTGGGGCTGCACTATGAAACCAATTTTTTTGAGAGCCGTGGCCTCGACCCGTTGCAAGGAATATTGCGCGACGTAAAAGTGCTGGAAAATATTCTCCGGATCGAGATCAAATCCATCGCGCAGCATATGCCGGCCTCCAGCACGCTCCTGAGCGAACTGAACGAGCACTTTGTGGACGCCTACAATCACGACCTGATGCACAATGTGCGCTACATTTCCGACAGCGGATTCAAATGGCGAGGCGAAACGCTTCTGGACCTTCTGGGGAAGGAAGATCGAATACACGCCTTGCTTCACCCGGCCACCTGGACGTTCGGCGATCTGGACATGGCCCAAACCTATCGCCGCGCCGGCGAGGAAATCTCCTCGGAGATTCGCGCGTCGTTTGAGGAATTCATCGAATCCACAAATCGTCACCTAGCCAAGCGCGAACAGCTCGATGCGGCCCGTAAGGCGCAGTACCTCTTGCAAACAAGAAAATAGCCTTTCTGTCGCAGGTTCCCGGAATACAGCAAGCAACACTCAATGATTGAGTGGTTGTGATGCCCCGCCTTGCTTGAAAACCTTGATATGAATCCCACCGCGGTGTTGCATAAAAAAATCGGCGGCGGACGCATTCCCTGATGGAATGCGTCCGCCGCCGTTTCCTTGCCATTGCTTGCAGTGACTGAAGGCGATAAACGCCCTGCAGACTAATGAGCGGTAACAGTCAGATTCACGCCATCCAAATGAATCACTCCGGCCCCCGCAAACGAAATAACCGGCTCGTAGTTTCCTGGAGCCGTACTGGGATCGGTGGTGATTGTAAGGGTGGAAGTGCCGCTGCTGCCCGTGATGGTGGAAGGAACGAAGGAAGCGGTTGCGCCAGGAGGCAAGCTGCTGACCGTTAGATTGACATCGCCCGCTCCTCCACTGATTGGAGTCAGATTAATCGAGTAGGTGGCTGTCCCGCCGGCTACGACGGTCTGCGTCGGCGTAACTGTTCCGGTAAAGTCTCCACCGGAGGAACTGACGCCAAGATAGGCAGTCGTTGTATGGGTCAATATTCCGCTCGTGCCGGTGATCTGGAACGAGTAAATCTGCGGCTGCGGGGATGTGATCGGAACGTTCAGGGTAAGTGTCGTTGTCCCGGAACCGCCAATGACCGGATTCTGGCTGAAGTTGGCCGTAACTCCCGCCGGGAGACCCGACACGCTGAGCGTGACGTTCGCGTTATACCCGCCAGTCGGGAAGATGGTGATCTGGTAGCTGGTTGTTTGTCCAGGCGCGGTGTTTTGGGTGGTCGGAGCAACGGACCCATAAAAATCGCCGGCGGAAAGATTGACTTCCACGGGGATGGTGGTGCTGTGAGTCAATGTTCCGGAATTCCCGGACAAGGTCAGGTTGTAGTTGCCCAGTTGCACGCTATTCGAAGCGGTAAGCGTGATCGTCAACGGACCTGAGGCGCCATGAACGGTAACCGGATTGTAGCTGGGAGTGATTCCGTTCGGTAGATCGGTCATGCCAAGAGTGACATCGCCGGTAAAACCATTCAGCGGCTGTAGTGTGACCGTGAAGGAAACGCTTCCTCCAGGGACGAGCACCGTGTTTAGCGGACCTACAATTCCCTTAAAGTCCGGCAGTGGCGAAACTTGCAGCTCCAAGCCGAGAGCGGTAAGCGTAGTTGACCCTTGTAAGGTAATGGTTTCATCGACGACGTCCAGTTGCCCGTCGTTATTGAGGTCGGTGGCAAGTACGAAGGTTGGAGCGCCAGTCGAGCCTTCCGAGTTCGGGAAAGTGCCGTTGCCCTGACCATAATAAAAGAATCCTCCCGTGGCAAGGTCCAGGTTTCCATCGCCGTTGAAATCGCCAACCAGGAGGGGCGTGGTGATGGTATTGACGTTGGGCACATAGTAGGCCGATTGGAATGTGCCGTCCCCGTTGCCAAGAGATACCGTAAGGAATCCCTCGTTTACAGGGCCAACACTTTGATAGGCCGAGGCGATATCGAGTTTGCCGTCACCGTTAAAATCTCCCACGGCCGCGGTGATTGCGCCCACGAATGAGGTGCCCGATCCCGGGACGACATTTGGCGAGCCAAAACTGCCGTCGCCATTGCCGGGCAGAACAGCGATTTCAAAGAAGCCCGTCGTCCATGGATCGTAAACGCTGGCAACCAGGTCCAATTTGCCATCGCCATTGAAATCGCCCGTGGCGATCGCATTATTTCCGATCAAGCTGAGCGGTGTGCTGGGGCCGGGATGAAACGTTCCATCTCCGTTGCCGAGCATCGACTGTACGCCGGCGGCGGTGACAAAGGCGAAATCGAGAGCACCGTCGCCATTGAAATCGCCGAAGACAGCGTTTGGAGTAGACAGGCCCGTGAAGTCTGTCTCCACGGGAGCTTGAAATGTTCCGTTGCCATTGCCGATCAGTGTGGCCACAAGAGAAGACGTCCCCCTCTTGCCCGTGACGATGAGGTCTAATATGCCATCCCCATTCAAGTCAAATACATGCAGTCCGGTAACAGCAGAGTTCGCCGGGCCGTAGCTGCCGATGGCGGGTTGAAAAGTGCCGTCGCCATTGCCAAGAAGCACATACACATTTCCTCCGGCAGCGACGGCGATATCGTTATTTCCATCGTTGTTGAAATCCCCACCCACGACAAAGGACGTCAGGGGGACTTTGCCCGTAATATCCAAGGATCTCCAAAAGGTTTCTGGGACGGCTGCGGTGACTTCGAAAAACTGCTGGTTGGAGGTGCCACCACCGGGTCCGGGATTGAAGACTGTAATCGTTGCGGTGCCGGGGGTTGACGTGTTTGCTGGAGGAACGATAGCAGACAACTGAGAGCTGTTCACAAATGTTGTGGCGAGCGGGCTTCCCTTCCATTCAACGACCGCACCGGAAACGAAACCGGTACCCGTGACGGTAAGTGTGTAAGCTGCGCCGCCGGGAGCGGTGGCTGCAGGCACAATAGGATTAAGGAACGGAACTGGGTTAGGGGTGGCTGGAGGCCGAGCAACGACGATCGCGGGAATCGCGAGCGCAAATGCCATGACCAAGGCAGAAAACGAAGTGCGTAGGGACATGAAACTCATTTACAACTCCTTCCTACCTTCATTAGCCGAAAGTTACCCAGGGAGCGGATCGGGGGCTCTGCGCCTGGGTAGTGGGGTACAAGATGAGCTTGCGATGTGCACCAACGATTAAGCGGGGCTCAAACTTGAGTGAAGAATCGTTAACACCGATCAGTTTGTGGCCGATCGGCTCGCTCAATTGTTACAATTTGTTAAACAAACTAGGTACTGAGAAGGATGTCTTTGGGTAGAGACGGGCGGGTAAGAACCCAATTCGATGCGATTGCGGCACCTCAGCGGAACGCTATTGCAGGTTACCAGACGCCAGCAGTTGGCTTGGGAGCATCGCCGGATTTCATGCTTTTGCTAAGTTCGACTCTTCATCGATTCTTCATTGAGAATTATCTTGCTTGCAACCTGCTTTCCCTAGAGTAGCGGCGGAAAGATATTGAGCGAATGTCGGCTCGGCCACAGGAATAGGCGAACAAGATCAACCTCGCTGGAACTGTGCCACCACTGCGCAGGTGTGCCATTCGCAGTGACATAGGAAGGGCAACCCTCGGGCAATGCCATATTGGGGAGAATAAATTTCCGTTGGGCGCACCAAAACAACTTGCCTCGCAATCAGAATTAGAATTTCCTGAGACCGCCGCCGATACGGAGGAACTGTTTGCATGCTGGAGAATGAAGCGAAATTGCGCCGTGCGTTTGCGCGTGGCTTAAACATGGCGGAAAGCGATGTTTCTGAAGCGCTGCAGTATAGGACAACGCATGGATGGGATTCGCTCGCGCATATGTCGCTCGTCGCAAGCTTGGACTCCACGTTTGAAATTATGTTGGACATCGATGACATCCTCGATCTGTCTTCTTACGATAAAGCCCGCGGGATTTTGGGGAAGTATGGTGTTCAATTTTGAAGCTTCTGGAAGATTCCATCGGCTGGGTTACGGGCGCATCGCGAGGTATCGGCCGCGCCACCGCAGTGGAAGCCGCACGGCAAGGCGCAACCGTGATTCTCACGGCGCGCTCGCAAGCGGGTCTCGAGGAGACTGCCCTTGAAATCGAATCGGCCGGCGGAAAACCTCCCAAATTAATCGCATGCGATGTCTCCGACGAGACATCTTTAAGCGCAGCGTTCAAAGAGGTTCACGCCTACACGAAAAAACTCGATTTTGTCGTCAACAACGCGGGCATCTTGCGGGATGCATTGATTGGCATGATCAGTGCGGCGCAAATCCGCGAAGTGATGCAGACCAATCTTTTTTCGGTCATCCAAATCATGCAATTTGCCGCGCGCCTGATGATAGCCCATAAGTCCGGAAGCATTATCAACGTTGCATCCATCATTGGCCGGACGGGAAACGAGGGCCAGGTGGTATACGGCGCGAGCAAAGCGGCGGTGATCGGCGCCACGAAATCGGCTGCGCGTGAGCTTGCCTCTAATGGAATCCGTGTAAACGCCGTGGCGCCGGGAGTCATCAACACCACCATGATCGCCAACATTCCTGAGGCCAAGCTTCAGGAGTTGCGGGGTTCCATCAAGATGGGACGGCTGGGCGGGCCGGAAGAAGTTGCCCGGGTAATTTGCATGCTGGCTTCGAACTACACGTCATACGTCACCGGTCAGGTGATTGGCGTGGATGGAGGAATGTGGCTCTAGGATTCTGGACGCTCGATCATCCCGCGAACGCGACGGCTGTCGTTTCCGAAGGAGGCCGCCGCCTGACATATGGCGAACTGCGGGACGGCAGCGACCGATTTTCAGAGTCCCTGCCTATTCGCGGGGAAAAAACACTGGGATTTGTGCTTTGCCGCAATACGCCGCAATGCCTCATGGCGTACTTAGGGGCTTTGCGAAGTGAACAAGCAGTCTGTCTGCTCGATGCCGATCTTCAGCCTGAACTCTTGAATCATATGCTCGAGCGGTATTCCCCCAATTGGGTATTCGCTCCGCAACCTGCAACAGTTCCGGGCTACCTGGAGCGGGAAATCGCAAATGGTTTCCTGTATGTGAGCGAAATAGCTCCCTCCGATGCGCGCATTGCCCCCCAACTGGCGCTTACGCTAACCACATCGGGATCGACCGGAAGCCCAAAGCTGGCGCGTCTCACGCTGCAAAATTTGCAGTCCAATGCCATTTCAATCACTTCCTATTTGGGAATCACATCGGAGGAGCGCGCGCTGGTTTCATTGCCCATGTCTTACTCGTACGGATTATCGGTGCTGAACACGCATCTGCTCGCAGGGAGCCTGTTGTTGATGACAACCAAAAGCTTCTTGCAGAGAGAATTCTGGGACTTCGTTTCGCTATACCAGCCGACATCCATGGCCGGCGTGCCCTATCACTACGAGATCATGCTTCGCACAGGGATGCTGGAAAGAGAATTCCGCGGCTTTCGCACCCTTACGCAGGCCGGTGGCCGTCTGGACCCGCAACGAATCGACCAGCTCGAAAGGATGAGTTCCAAGTATGCGTGGCGCTTTTTCGTGATGTACGGGCAGACGGAGGCAACTGCGCGTATTTCCTATCTGCCGCCCGAACGTCTTCGCGAAAAGACATCTTCTATTGGTGTGGCAATTCCAGGCGGCACTCTTTCTCTCGATGACAAGACTGGGGAGCTGCTTTACTCGGGACCGAACGTCATGATGGGCTACGCGCACGATCGCGGCGATCTGGAAAAAGGAGATGAACTTAAGGGCCACCTGCGCACGGGTGACCTGGCAAAGCAGGATGAAGATGGATACTTCTATATCGTGGGACGCCTCAATCGCTTTCTAAAAATTTACGGCAAGAGATTCAGCCTGGACGAGATTGAGGAACTCATCGGGCGCCATGGGGGAGGGCCTGTGGCGTGTTTTGGTGTGGACGATCAGGTTCGGGTGGCCCTCGAAACTTCTGCAAATGAAAAAGTGGCCACGGCTGTGCTAATGGATGTGCTCAAAATTCACCCCAGCGCATTTCGCGTCGCTAAACTCGATTCGTTCCCGCGGCTTGCCAACAGCAAGATCGACTACGCATCCCTGCGAAGGATCGAGGGGGTGTAATGCCAACCAATCACGCGGCCGTAGCTCTCAGCGACAATCCGTATGCCGAGCCGCCGTCGGTAAAGGCGCCTCGATTCCTGGATGAAATGAATTCCCTGACGGCATTGCATGCGGATCGTTGCGAGGTGTACCGGCGAATTCTAGACGCCACTCAGAGCGGCCGCACATATTATCAGCGGCTATCCGACATACCTGCGCTGCCCGTGAGATTGTTCAAAGAGATGGAGCTTCTGAGCGTTCCCAGTCAGCAGGTTGTGAAGACCATTACGTCCAGCGGCACAAGCGGCCAGCGGCCATCGCGCATCTTTCTGGATAAAGAGACCGCAACCAGTCAGGCGCACGCCCTGGTGCGAATCTGCCGATCCTACTTGGGGAATGCGCGTCTGCCCATGATGATCCTGGATGAGCCGGATGTTCTGAAGAATCGCCAGGCATTCTCCGCTCGAGGCGCGGGAATTCTGGGCTTTTCGCAGTTTGGAGCGGACCACGCTTATGCCCTGCAATCCGGAACCATGGCACCCGATTGGAATGTCATCAAGAACTTCCTCGCGAAACACCGCGGTGAACGCATTCTATTGTTCGGATTTACGTACATTCTTTGGCAGCATTTTCTGAGCGCTGTGGAAGAAAGTTGCCAGCAGCTGGATTTTAGCAACGGCATCTTGATTCATGGCGGCGGCTGGAAAAAACTGGAGGCCAGTAAAGTGTCCGGCGAAGAGTTCAAGAAACGCTTGCGCCAATCCCTGGGAATCCGCGAAATCTATAATTATTACGGCATGGTCGAACAAACCGGGTCCATCTACATGGAGTGCCAGGAAGGATACTTCCACGCGGCGGATTATTCCGAGGTCCTTGTCCGCGACCCGCGAACTCTCGCGGAGCAAAATCCAGGCAAACCCGGATTGATTGCGACTTTGAGCACAATCCCCCGCAGCTATCCAGGCCATTCTCTCCTCACTGAAGATTTGGGTGTCGTGCATGCAATCGATGGCTGCCGCTGCGGCCGCCGGGGAACTTTTTTCAGCGTGCTGGGGCGATTGCCGGCCGCTGAACTCCGGGGCTGCAGCGACACGCACCAAGTGCCATCATGATTTCCGTCCTGCTTCCCCACAATGCGCCGGACTACGAATCACAGCTTCAGCGCGTGATTGAGAGCGGCACATTATCTCCGTTCGATCCTCTGGTGATTGAATTCATCGACGTCGTTTCCAAATCCGTGCTGCTGGACGATGTCATGCGCGGTTTGCCGGAAATGGCTGCCGTCGCGCACTGGATGCGCAAGGCGCACACGGTTGAGTTACGCAAAGGGTTTGAAGAAAAGCGCGGCGATCGCATCTGGCTGGCGCGCGGTGTTGCCCTGCATTTCGCGCCCGCCAATGTCGATTCCATTTTCCTATACTCCTGGTTTATCTCCATGTTGGCCGGCAATGCAAATATTGTCCGCCTTTCCCCGCGAAGGGGACCACAAGTGGAACTGCTCCTGGCAACGATCAACCGCACTTTGGAACTCGGCAGATTTCGGCCGCTCTTGAATCGAAGCTTGATTCTTTCTTACGAGCGGGACGATGCGGTCACCCGGCAACTCTCCGAATCCTGCCAGGTTCGTGTCATCTGGGGCGGCGATGAAAGCGTGCGGCAATTGCGAGCCGTTCCCATGAATCCGTTGGCCACTGAAATTGTTTTTGCGAACCGCTTTTCGCTCGCGGCGCTGAACGCCGAGGAGATCTTGCGCATCGAGAAGGACGATCTTGAAAAGCTTGCCGCGCGGTTTTGCAACGACGCCTATTGGTTCGACCAAATGGCCTGCTCTTCGCCCCGGCTGGTTGTATGGATTGGCAGCAAGCCACGCTGCGATTCCGCACAGGAATTATTCTGGGCAAAGATCGCGAATGAACTCATCCGGCGCGGCCTGCAGTACCCTGAGATTATCGGGATGAATAAGCTCGTGTCCGCTTGCGTGGCGGCGGGAACGGGCTTTGCCGATCAGATCCATCCCGATGTGGTTGGACCGGTGAGTCGAATGCATCTTGCGCAAGGTGCAAGGCCGGATTTTCGGGGGATTGACTGCGGCGGAGGCCTGTTTTTTGAAACGGAAATCGAGGAGTTAACTCAAATCGTATGTCTCTTGACTGAAAGAGACCAAACGCTCTCCTATTTTGGTTTTCCGCAAACCGAACTGAAGCAATTGGCGGCCGGTCTGCCGACACGGGCCATCGACCGGATCGTGCCGATCGGCGCGGCGTTGAATTTCAATACAGTCTGGGATGGATACAACTTGCTTCAGTGCTTCAGCCGCGAAGTCGATTTGCAATGACCCGCAAAGTCTAAGATATTCTCAGCGGCAGCAACTTGTTCCCTTCTCGCACCATTCTCATATATGCGATGGAATACAGGCGCTTGCTGGTTGCAGCTGTATACCATAAGTCGTATTGGCAAGCCTCCGCTGGCCTCCGGAAAAGGCTTGCGCGATAATGAAATCCCGACTCGAATTCATAGCTCTGTTCCAACAGACAATCTTCGACCGACCAAATGAGGCCCCCGTCCTTGCTTGTAGCATAGTGAATCTCAGCTCCCGCTCCGCCCATCCCCTGGCAACTTACCAGCACAGCGCTGAGATCTCCGTCATCTTGAATCACATCGATATGCCACACCAAACGAGAAGGCTGGAGCCCGGAAACCGTTCCTGGAACAGGCTCGCTCCAGTCCACTCCGTTGTCGCTGCATCGGCGCAGCAGCATGAGATTGCCTGCGACAATTTCGATCGTCCACATTACGAATCGGGTTCCGTCGTGAATTACGGCCGGAGAAAGAATCTCGCTTCCCTGCTTCTCTCTTAAGACTTCCAGCCGAGGGGACCAACGCACTCCGTCGGCGCTCTGCAGCAGGTAGATTCTATTTTCGTTGGGAGTTCCGCCGCGCAGCGTCTCCCTGTAGAACAGCCATAGCTCGTTCCGGTAAAAGAGAATGTCGGGATCGGAATTGTGGTCGCCCGCAGTATTGAGAGACGGGACGATGGGGTTCGTAAGGCCATTGGGAACGGTCCAATTGATTCCATCGTAACTGGCAAACAATTCCGGGTTCTCGTAATAAGCATTCCCATAAGGATATGGAGTGCAAGCCATCCAGTAGGTCCATTTTCCGGACCCGAATCCTTCAGCGATGTAAGCCACGTCCGGATGCACCGCTTGCCCCGACCCGTCGGACGTTTCCAGATTTAATATGACGGGCCTCTGCAATCCCTGCCTCAGCGGCCGTATTCGTCGATATGGGGCGCACTTCTCTTCGGAATTGAGTTTCTCCCCAGCTATACCTAGACGGCTGGCAATTCTGAAAAGCGCGGCCCTCGGCGTAATATCGTAACGAAACAAAAGTGCCAGGAAGCAGGTTGCCCCTGCAAAAGAAAGAAAGAGCGCAGCGGCCGCCAGCCAAATCATCGTTGGACTCTCTTTCTTAGTATTTATTGAAGGTAACCAATTCCGAGTAGATGTTATCGACCGCCGCGGAAACCACGTCCTTCGATTTGTATTGCCGGCTTTTATTTTTTTTCACCGACAATTGCGAAAGTTTTCCGGGCAGGAGCCGCGCATCGTAGCGCAAGGCGAGGTATCTGCCTTGCTTCCACAAATCTTTCTTGATAAACGGGAAATTTCTCGCGAATACGCCGGCCTCGCTAAGGTAACAGAGGTTCAGCCACTGCCCTTTCAAGCCGCGCAATCTCCCCAGCGGAGTTGTCGTGGCGATGCCGTAGCAATACTGGCCTGTTTGCAGCTCTTTAATCAGGAAATGCTTGCACGGCAAACCGCGGTGATCCGCGAATATCTTTTGCTCTTGCGGGTTCAATTGCGTCTGGATTTCAGCCGCATCGAAACTGATGACGGCGCGCTTTCGGAGGCTTCCGAGCAGAGACGCCAGGCCGGGAAGGATGGGAACGGCGATCTGCTCCCGGTCCAGGTCCTTGTAGCCCATCCTTTTGCAAATTTCGCCGGCGCGGTCCGTGGGCGACAAATTTGTAATCAGCAGATCCTGCATTTTCAGAATCGGCGCAAATAGCCTGAGCGCCTGCATTTGATTTCGATACTCCTCCTCCACGAACCAGGACGTGGTATTACAGCAAATCCTCCTGGCGCCCGCGATGAATCGTTCTGAAAAAATCGTGCCCAGAAATCCCACCATTTTTCCCTGATCGAAAATCGCGTATCCGTAGGGGTATGCCTGCAATTTCCATGAATAATTGAACAATCCCTGCCAGTCGTTCGCATCGCGGAAACCTTCGCGATTGGCCAGGAAGTCTTTAACCGACGCAATCATTTCTTCCTGAACTTCGTGAATTTCCATAATCGGTGCCGAGCCCGCACACTTGCCAGGATACGGAAATATTCCCCAAACTTTTTCCGCAGCGCGTTACGACGGATTAAGGCGCGCAGGACAATCTCCGTTTGACATCCGGCTTGTCCGGCTTACGCAGCATGGACCGCTTGTCCCGGGCGGTGCGTCACCTGGACGGCAACAGCAAGAGTGGAAAATCCAAGATACTCGAAGCCGATCTGGGTGCGATGCACAAACTCCCGAAATGCCTGGTGTTCCCCCAGCCTCCAGCCTCGATAGCCGATATATTCGTCAAAGACGATGACAGTGCCCTGCTGTATTCGATCCTCGAGCAATCCCAAAATTGCCACAGCGGCCTCGTAGGTATCGGTGTCAACATGAATGAACGAGAAGCTCTCCTTATGCTCGGCAAGAAACGGCGGGATCGTATCCTGCACCCAGCCTTTTATGAGTTGCACGTTTTTGGCCACCGGCGGCAGCACCCCGCCGCGGTCGAAATGTCCCTTGGCGAATTCCCATCCGCTGCAGTCTTCTTTCAGCCCCGTGAAACTATCGAACCCATAAATCCGCTGCTCGGTTTTCGCGGCGAAATAGTTAATCGAGTAGCCGTTCCAAACGCCGAATTCTCCCATCAGGCCGGTGGCATTCCTGCGCTTCAGGGCGTAGTCCCAAAGCTTCTCCCTCTTGCTAAATTCCAGGGCCCTGGGCATTTCCTCGCTTACAAAGTCGGCGCAATCCCGCGCCGTCTTGACGGCCAACTCCTGCAGGACCGTGCGCGCAGGGAACGCATCGGCGAGGCCCCAGGCGATGTAGCGCAAAACGGGAAGCACGGTGCGATCCAAAACCCAGCAGACAAACTGTTTCAAAAGTTTCATGGGCGCCGCAAACCTTCCACCGTTCGTTTTCCGCAGGATGCAATGGCGGAAAGTAAATTCCCCTGCCTTCCAATGCGCTGCCGATTCTCCAACGATTCCAAATAAGAAACATCGCGCCCAGCGATTTCACTTGCCGGCGGGCGGGGCCTATCCATGACCTGCATTTCAGCCGGGCGAGAATCCTATCCTCCCCTGGTTACACACACATGAATGAAGAACTACGCTTGTTTGAAATGGGCGGAAATGGGGAAGCCAATGGACCTGAGCATGCAATGTGGAAAGAGATTCCCATCGCCCTGGCGCTCCAATCAACTCAACCGGAGGGACGCCGCGTTCGGGACGCTTGCTTGCGAAGCTTGGCGAATGGACATGGCGCAGCGAGCCCCGATTCCCATCCACATCCATAGGAATCCTTGAACTGTCGCGCTATAAAACGTGGCCATCCCGACATTCATCACCATTGCAGTAAGAACCATAATTGCGCTCAAACGCAGTGCCATAACGGTTGCCGGCATTCGATCTTCGAGCAACGGGCCGGCGCGCCGGGCAGCTTGAAGTCCTCCGGCCATTTTGGAGAGAGGGAACAAAAAATAGGCGAAATAGCAGAGAAAACCGGTCACGCCGTAAAGTTTTAGGATTTCCAAGTACTCCGAATCGGTGATAACTCCCGTGTAAGTTGTCTTCGCCGGCCCGCGGCCGAACAGCGGAGATTGCTGAATGTCGCGTGCGGCATCGTGCCAGGAAGTGGCGAGCCTGCCCTGCAGTGAATCCACTTGCAGGGGGTTCCTCAATGTCTGGAATCGTTCCGAAGTCACGCGGTTGGAATTGGCAACTACCGCGAAAACCGCAACAACGGTGAGCACCAGCAGGAAGACAGCACCCGGATGAATCGAACGCCTTCTGCTCGTGCGGGGCCGGAACACATAGGCCAGTCCAAAAGTCAGGCATCCGTTCAGCAAACCATAGCGCGACGCGGTCATGGCCAGCGTAATCAGGCAGGCAAAGGCCATGATCGTGTTCCAAGCGCGATTGCCGACCTCATGCATCGCCGCCAGGATAAAGGCAGCCATGGTCCAGGTCACCAATTCCCCCAGGAGATTGGGATTCCCCGTTGTGGCATAGACCCGGCGGCTGCTGACCAGCACATCGTCGTGGACGCCGGCCGAGTAATACTGGTTCAACGTATTGGTAAAACCTAGTCCAGCCCATTGGGCCCAGGCATAAAGACAAACGAACAAGACAGGGAGTCCGTAAATCTTTACCAGACGCCGAATCGAAGCCTCCGATAGCTCCGCTTCATAGGCCATGGTGTAAAAGACCACGGGCAGCATTGCCTTAGGGAGTTCATAAATATCTCGAAAGATGATGGGCTGATGGAACGCTATGGAGCCATACCAGATGGAGATCAAAATGGAAACACAGAACAGCGCGCCAGCGACAAACATGCCATTGAAACGAATCGGGCGGGCGCGGCCTGACAGGAGCAGCCAGCCGTAAACCGCCACCACCAACGGAATTAGAAGTTGTTCCAATTTCCACCAGAGCGGCGCTTGGGGGCTTGGAAGGGGAGGCGTCGTGAACGACAGGCAAATCAGGGCGATGACGAAGAACTCGCCCAGCCGTTCCGCAAGCCTGGTTGGCGACTGCAAGCGCGTGTAGTCAAGCGATGGGGCTGCCGTTATGCTCACCGCGTCTCCGAATTCAATCGAGATTGCCGGTCCGGCGGAGATAAGCTTGCGCTATCGGCCCCGTTTCCAAAGTAGCGGAAAATGTGCACGCCGTTCGCCGCATAGACCTCGCGAAATCGATCCGGCGCACTCTGAAGAAGAGGAAGAAGCTGCTTATGTCCTTCCTGCTCGAAGGGCCCTACGTATAGATACTCGATGGAATATTTTTGAACAATTTTGAGCAACGGCGGCAGCTCGGCCGAACTGAGCATCTTCTGTATATCCGCGCGGCGTTCCGCGCCGATGGCCCAGCCGTTGTCCACAAGGACGGCGGCGCCGGAATACCATCCCGCCACTTGCGGCCTCCCCGCGAAACTCGCAAAAAGTGACATGTATCTGCCATGGTCGCCGCCGGCGAAGTACTGGGGTTCGCCCTGGATCACCGCTGTTTCAGGAAGGGTTTGGCGAATCCAATCGCAGGCGATCCGGTCTTCGACCCGCACGTAGCGCGTATGATAAATATCCTCAACATTTGAAGCGAAGTAGACGTCCGTAAAAAACGTGGGAACCCCGATAACGACGATCGCAATGACCAGAAAGCGCGCCACGCGGCCGCCCTTGGCCGACCACAGGCCGCGAAACAGGTATCCGGAAAAAACCAGCAGGACAATCGGCAAGAGCCTGTCAGCCATTCGCGGCGGCGTGGCGTACAGCCTTACAAAGGCTACCTCCGCCAGCGCAACGCCCGCCAGGAGCAGCAACGGCCATCCGAACTCCGTTCGATGCTGCCGCCACCAGGCGACCACTCCCCACAGGCCCAGCAGGATCAGCGGACCGAATTCGACGGGGAAAAAAAAGATCCCGAACAAGAAAATCCAAAGATACAGATGAAACTCCACCAAGTGGGAGGTGGACGATTTGTACATGCCCAGCAGGAAGAAACTGCCGCAGACCAGACCGCAGGAAACCACCGCTCCCAAAAACGGAGCATACTCCTCCCGCAATTTTCCCTTCGCGAGGCCCAGGCGGGCTACATATACGAGACCGAACCACACGGTCACAACCAGCCCTTGCATGGCATCGATTCCGAAACAGATGCCCAAACACATGCCAATCAAAATGCCCAGCGGCAGTGAACTCAATTCGTATCGGATTCGCGAAAGCGCGGTGAGCACCACAAGAAACAGGGCGGTTGCCAGAGCCGCTTGCGGCTCCACCAAAAACATTCGCTGGAAAAGATGGGACACACCTTCATAGTTCCAGAAATAAGGATCGCTCAAAAAACCGGCTCTCTCACCGGGCCTCAACACAATCCATTTTGCAAAGTCATAGAACCAGTAGTAGCTGTAACTGAACAAGGCAAGGAACGCCAGCGAAGACAAGATCTTAATGCTGGAAAAGAATGTGCGCAGGAAAGCGTATAAACTCGCCAGCAGGAGAAGGCTGAGGCCCAGCGTCGAGAATAGAACCAGCGCGTGCAAAGGCGAGGCCTCTCCGCTGGCGGAATACGCGAACGCCGGCACCGCGTATCCCACCAGATACATGCGCAAAGGCGTTCCCGTCATCCACAAATTGTCCGGCGGCAGCTTCACCATCATTGCCGATATGTAGTCCGCGCGCCCCAAAAGATCGAGCCCAAATAGCCACGTATAGCCGTAGCCGTTGGAAGTCAGCTTTCCCACGTTCAGATAGGGCAAGGCACAGAAGAGCACCAGCGCCAGACCCATGCCCGCCAATATGGTGTATTCCGCAGGGGCCCATTTTCGAGGCATGGGCAACAAAGGACGGTCTCGAAATACGCGGCCGAGTATCGCGCACAGAAACGCGAGTCCTAAAATCGCAAGGGAGATGAGTCTCGGGGACCAGCCATGTAGGAAGCCGACTGCAATTGCCACGTAACTGCTGATTGCGATTCCGAGCACCGCGCCGAAAATCGCGCGCTCGGGCCAGGCCTGGCGAGCCGTCCCAAAAAGCATGCGGCCGATAAAAATTCCCGGAATCAGGAAGAGCAGGAACGCCCCTGCCGTGTATAACATGGCCGATGGAGGCGCCATGCGGACAAATAGCTGCACTGCCGCTACGATCGACAGAATCGATAGAACCGTTGTCCAAATCCAGGCTCGCATGGCGCGCTATTTACGCAAGCTTGTGTTGCAGTTGAATTAAGGTGCGATGAATACCAGAAGGATGAATGGGGGGCCGGTCGGCTCCCCCATCTATCGGTTCCGCTCGGAGTGTTGGCCGCGGATTTTATCGTGATCGAATTTGTGATGATGTTGCTGCTTCCTTGGAGAAGGCCCGGCTGGCCGCCGTCGATGAAGTTAGCCTCGATGAATCCGTTGTCCGCTCCAGGCGTTTAGCGCTGCCCGCGCCTATCCGGCCGCAAGAATTCGCAAGGGCATTCCAAGTTCGCGCGGGAAACAAATGGCATCGCATTCGTCCGGAACATCCCGGAGGACACGCTCGGCAGGTGGGACCTGGTAATCCATCGAGCGAAGGCAGGCGAACAAGTCCTCCCTGCTGTAGCCGGCATTTCGGAAATTCTGCTCGGCAATTTCCGTAACGATCACTGGGCGGAATCGACGGAGAGAGTTCTCCGCACCCCGCAGCACCATAAGCTCAGCGCCTTCCACGTCGATTTTCATCAGGTCCAGCCGGGTAAGGCCGCCTTCCTCAGCCACATCGTCAAACCGGCGCAGCGGGACGGTATTTTCCCGACAGATTGCGCCATTTGAAAAAAGGCTGGACACCCCGTCATTCCGGGTTCCATACGGATTGTCCTCGCGAAGATACAGGGGGAGCGATCCGCAGCGGTCAAATAAACCCAGATTGTGGAGCGCCACTCCACCGAAACGATTGAGAGCCACATTTCGCGAAAGCTGCGCGAACAAATCAGGCGAAGGCTCAAAAGACAGGACCTTCCCCTTCGGAACCCGCTTGGCCGCAATAAGGGTTATTTCCCCAATGTTCGCGCCGATATCCGCGAAGACCATATCCGGCCGCAAGAAATCGCGCACGAATTGGCCGATTTCAGGGCTGTGGTGGCCGGCCCAGAAGATTGCGCTGCCGATGTAGCTGGCCCTATCCAGAGTCATCGACAAATCGCCGTCGAAGTCTCGGATGGTGGTCAGGCCTCTCTTGGCAGGGTAATAACGAAACAATCCGACGGAGACTTGTTCGATACTTTCCACGCGCGAGTTTGCGCGACATGAAAGCTACTGAATTGGTTACGTTCATATGCAAAACCTTTCTAACAACCTGCAAATTAATCTCCGAGCCAGGTGAATTTTCGGCGCACGCCAGGAAGCTTAATCCGCTCCGGTGGCCGGAAGCGACACCGACCGCAGCCAGGAAGAGCAATTGACCCATGCTTGCCGGTATAACACGAAATCCGCCGCCGAAGGCACCAACAAGCTCTTCCAACTTACTTTCAACTCATATTTCAGAGCCCACAAAAGAAATGCGGCGTCGGTAATGTAAGCCGCGGAGGACGTCAGCGCGGCGCCTTGAATGCCCATGCGCGGAATCAGGACCAAATCCAGAGCGACCGACACTCCCAGTGCAATGATGGCGATGACCGTGCTGTATTCGACCTTGGAACGCCCCAGTAGATCCGCGCAGGCCACTTTTGCCAGCGACAACGCAACCGTGCCCGGCAAAATCCACCAAACCACCGCAATGCTCGGGCGAAAGCGCTCACCGAAAACCAGAGGAATGGCAATGGGGCATGCAATCGCCAATAATATTGCCAGGGCGCAGGAAATTGCGAAGACTTGCCGCAGGATCATGCAAGTGAACTCCGGGGCGCCCTCGTCCAGCGTGCGGGCCGTTCGAGGGCAAAGGGCCGTGGCCGCCGCCGAGGGAATCTGCCATAGCGCCTCCGTGACCACCACGCCGAGAGCGTATAAACCCACCTGGGCAGGGCCCAAGAAAAGATTCAGGAAAAATACATCCAATCGGTAGAAAAGCAGGCTCGCAAAGTTTCCGAGCTGACCGCGCAATCCCATCGCAAAACCGGAGCGAATTTCGCGCCCCGGCCAGCGAACCCGCCACGGCCCCGAGAACGAATCCTTCAGAAATAAAATGTTCAGCGCAAGGCCGATTGCCAGGCCAACCACGTTCCCCGCCATGGCCGCTTCCGGCTTGCGGCCCCAAAGCAAGAGCAAAAGCACGAAACCGAATAGCCCCGCCAGCTGATCGGCGAAAGAGACACCGGCGCTCAGTCGAAAACGCTCTTTCCCAGCGAGGATTTTGCCGAAGAAACTGCCGAGGACCGCCAAAGGTATGGTTGCCAGAACGATTGTGGCGAGTGAAGCCGAAAGAGATCCCAGCCACGAAGGATGCCAGCGCCAATAGGTCATCACCCACAGGCCCACAGCGGTGAGGCATCCAAGAAGCCCCCATCCCAAAGTTGCCGGAAGCCATTCGCCCAGCTTGTTTTTTGGGTTGGCCGACCAGATGATGATCGGGCCTTCGGCGCCCAGTCCTCCGACCAGCAAGCCAAAGGTTATCACCATCATGCAAATGCTGATCTGCCCTCGGCCCGCGGGACCCAAGAGGCGCGCGTAACAAATTTCAGTAACAAGTCCAAGCGCCGCGCACACTGCCTGGCCGCCAAGCACCGTGGCGACGGATGAAACGAAACTTGATTTAGGACGATTTGGCTCTTCCAACAATTGCCGGACTCCTTCGATCTCGGACTGCCGTCGGCCGAACACTCAGCGAACTCACCGCCTGCGAATGATGCGGATGGCGGCCTCCGTCTTTAAGAATTTCTCCGCTCGATGAACGCACTCCACTGAAAATGCGGATGATTCAAAAAAATGGGTGCGGAGTGAAGTGGCGTTCGCTGCCCGTCGGACTTCTCATGAGCGATTGAAGTCTTGCCAAGCCATGTTACGGGCGCGCTAACGAATGATAATAATTTGTGGTGGTCCTCCCCTGCGAATAGAGCGCCCGCCGCATAAAAAAGTTTTCCCCAGGGAGAATTTCCGTCATTTTATAAAAAATCATTCCAAAAATAATCGCATGATGGCGTTTCAGCTCATGAATACGTTGCGGTTTGCAATCTCCGGCGCTTTCAATCTCAAGGTATCGGAATCTTGACCGGGCATTCATCTTCCAATAACAAGAGGAATGTAATTGAATACCTGCTGGCGCGGCCAGGTTTGAGAAAAGCAACAAAACAATAATTCAGGCCGCGCAGATTGATTTGAGATGGGGGCGCAATAAGTCCACATGAACTTTGCGGCGCAATACGGAACATTCTTCGCGCAGCGCATGCGCCCGTCTCTGTCGGAAATCCGGCAACAGCCGCGGAATCTCAAGTGCAACTAGCTTGATTGCCGATCTTCGCGCTCGCTGCGGTTTAACTCAATCAAGTAAAGCCTCATGTAAGTCACAGGGCGGAGCTGCATTCAAATGAAAATGGAAGAAGCGGTTGTGCAGTTGAAACAATCGCCGGCGTGGTACGCCGTATATACGAAACATCAGCACGAAAAGACGGCCAAGGATTATTTGGCGGGCCACGGCATTGAAGTTTTGCTGCCTCTTTACCGCACCGTCCGCCGCTGGACGGACCGCAACAAGATTGTTTTCCTGCCGCTGTTCCCATGCTACTTGTTCGTGCGGACCAGCCTGGAGAGAAAAACCGATATTCTGAAAACTCCTGGCGTATTTTCCCTGGTGGAAAGCGGCGGGCACGCCTGTGAAATCCCCGACAGCGAAATCGACGCAATCGTAAGGGCCACAAACAGCGCGACGCGAGTCGAGCCCCATCCATATATGAAAACCGGCGATCGGGTGCGCATCCGGCACGGAGCGCTCGCCGGCATCGAGGGGATTCTGACCCGATTCAAAGGGCAATTTCGCATCGTATTGAACATGAACATTCTGCAAAAAGCGATGGCCGTTGAAGTGGATCTCGCGACCGTGGAACGAGTCCCGGACGATCGAGATCGCGGCTCAAATTCTCATCGCTTGATGCCACGCGGGCAATCCGCATCATGACTCTTCCGAAAATTCCCAATGCGCGCATCTAAACGCGGCAAAGAAAGCGGCTATGGAACCGATCGATCGTTATAGAGCGCGGCCAGGAGGCGACTCAGCCCAATTGGGCGAGCCCTACCCATTTCCGCCACCTGCTCCTATTGACCCGATGTTCACCTGGGAGCATGCCGTTCGCGTTTTGAGATTGCGCAAGAGGCTGATCCTGTCCCTGGCCGGGGCGTTAATCCTGGTGATCGCGGCGAGCGCCTTCGCTTTGAAGAATGTCTACCAGCCGACCGCGCGCATCGAAATCGATCCACTGGAAACAGGGATCAAGACATTGCAGGAAATTGAGTCCAGCAATGGCGTCTCGGACCAGGATTATCTGGAAACGCAAGTCCAGATCCTTCAGAGCGAAGCGCTGGCGATGCGCGTAATCCGCTCCCTGCATCTCGATAACAATCCCGAGTTCGTGGGCCGCTCCACTCTGCTGAAATTTGGACAGACGCAAAAGGAATCGGAGGCAACCGCCAACGGCGAAGAAAGAACCGGCTTCTTGCGCGAACAATTCGATCTCGCGAACCGCTCCACTCTTGAATCCCTGACGCTACAGGCTTTCCAACAGCGGCTTAGCGTGGCTCCCGTTCGAAATAGCCGCCTCATCGAAGTAAGTTTCATGAGTCACGATCCGCAACTGGCGCGGCTCATTACAAATACTTTGGTGACGCAATTCATCGACCAGAATTACAAGAATCGATATTCGAGCACGATGGAAGCTTCGGAGTGGCTCTCGGCCCAGCTCAATGCGCTCCAGCAGAAAGTCAAGCTATCGACAGAGGCGGTTGCGGATTATGAAAAGCGCTATGGCCTTGTCGAGACGGAGGACCGCGATGTCCCCCTCTCCCAGCTTATGGCGGAAGAAAACCACCAGCTAAGCGACGCTCAAGCCTCCCGGATTGAGGCGGAAGCGTACGTGCGCATGATCGACCTCGGACAGAGCGACGCGCTCCCCGCGCTGCGCGACGATAAGGTCTATCAAGACTTATTGACGCGTTACGCCGACATTCGATCGCAGCTGGCCCAGGCTCGCACCATCTACGGCGACGAGAATTCGAACGTCAAAAAGCTCGAAGGCGAATCGGCCGAAATGGCTTCGCAAGTCGAAGCCGAACGAGCCAGAGTCGTGAACCGCACAATGCACTCTTTCGATGCGGCCAAGGCTCGGGAAAAAATGGTAATTCAATCCAGGGACACGCTTCGGGCGCAGATGGGCGCCATGAGTTCGCACCTGATGCAGCACCAGTTATTGAAGGGCGAGGTGCTGGCGAACGCGGAATTGTATAACACGCTTCGAGGGCGGTTGAGCGAAGCGGGAATTTATGCGGGCCTGCGATCCAGCAATATTCATATCGTCGATCTCGCTCCCAAGCTCATCACGGCAACCGCACCGCATCGGCTGTTCATTATTACGATCGGCTCGTTCGCGAGTTGTCTCTTCGCCGTTGCGCTGGCTTTTGTCCTGGAGAGTTTTGAGAACACCATCCGCACTCCGGACGATATAAAGAATTGGGTGGGACTGCCTTCTCTGGCCATGCTGCCGACTATCGAATTGGCGGATCGAGTCCGAGGAAGCTGGCTGAAAAGTTTCAAAGGGAGGAGCGGATATTCCCTCCGGCCCGCCCAGGGGAATGCGCCGCTGGCACAAAGCGAATCGATACGCAACCTACGTACCTCGCTGCTCCTGGCGCGAGGAGGCGCTCCCCCGCGCGTCATGTTGGTTTCTTCCGCGATGATGGGGGAAGGAAAAACTACTGTCTCCATAAATCTGGCCACGGCGTTTGCTCAGAGGGGCCGAACTTGTTTGCTGATCGACGCCGATCTTCGGCGTCCACGGATCGCGGACCTCTTCGGCGTTGCGCCCGCGGCAGGGCTCGGAGATATTCTGAACGGGTCTGGTGAAATCGAAAGTGCCGTGGTGGCCGCCCCGAATGTTCCGGGACTCTCATTGCTGACCAGCGGCCAATCGGGCTCGGATCCCGCGGATTCGCTGAGTGCGGAGCGCATGAGGCTTCTGCTTGAAAATGTGAAATACAAATTCGATTTCGTGGTGATCGATTCGCCTCCCGTAATTCCCTATTCTGACGCTCGCCTCATCGCGCTCTTGTCCGATGTCGTGATCCTGGTCGGCCGCTATGGATTTACGACCAGACGAGCTCTTGCCATGGGCGCGAAATTGTTCGGGGAGGTCCAGGCGCCTGTACTGGGGGTCGTTCTGAACGATATCGACGAGAAATCGCCTGACTTTCATTTCTATAGTTATGGATATAGCCGCATGGCGAACGATTACCCGGTTTCCCCAAGTTTCATAGCCACTCAACAAGGTGGTAGCCGGCAGGATATTGGCATCACGGGCGGCGCGAAGATCCCCAAGTCCGAAGACTCAAAGCCCAACAAGAATGATAAGGCAAGGGGCGCAAGTGCATAAGCAAGTTCCGGCCGGCACCATACACGCTCGTTTCAACCCTAATTTGGACGGTTCTATTGTTCGCCATGGAAAAGAAGGAGGCGCCGATGCGAAGAGAGACTAGTTACGTCCGTCTCTTGGGGATTTCGTTTTTGGGATTGTCACTTTTGGCCGCATCGCCGGCGATTTCTGTCCATGCACAGAGCGACGGGGCCGCAACAGCCAATTCGAAGGAAAACCTGCGCTCCGTGGAGAAGGACAACTCGATAGGAGCAGGCGATATTGTTACCGTGTCCGTCGCGGACGCGCCGGAATGGGGAGGAAAATTCCGCGTCAGCGATGCAGGGACAATCGAAATGGGAGGCCTTTCGAAACCCATCCAGGCCGAAGGGAGCACTTCTGACGAGCTTTCCCGTTCGATCGCCCAGGCGTTGATCGATGCAAAGCAATTGCGCGCGCCTCGCATCAATGTTTTCGTCGAGGAATATCACGGGCGAACGGTTACGGTGCTAGGAGCCGTTTTAAAGCCTGCGGTTTATCCTCTTCAAAAACGGACCACGGTGTTGGACGCGCTGTCCATGGCAGGCGGAGCGCTTCCTGGCGCGGGTGGCACGGTCACCGTGATTCGCGGTCCCGCCAGTGCCGAAGCCACTGGCACGGCTGTCGGGTCCGCGCAAATTATCGACATGAGCCGAATCGTGTCGGGAGGCGATCCATCCGGTAACGTGCAAGTCCGGACCGGGGACGTTCTAAATGTGTCCACCGCCCGCGTCGTCTACGTTGTAGGCGCTGTAACCAAGCCTGGAGGATTTACACTCGCCGATCCGGGCGCCGGGCTTTCGGTAGTGCGGGCCGTCTCCATGGCGGAAGGCTTTAGTCCCCTTGCCAGCACACGCCACGCCTTAATTATCAGGCAATCTACAAGCAACACCTCCCGGCAGGAAGTTCCCGTGGACGTGGACCAAATTTTGTCGGGAAAAGTCGCTGATGTAGTGCTCGCTCCAGACGACATCTTATACATCCCCGAATCCGGATCGAAGAAAACGGTAAGAGCGATGGGGCAGGTTGCCACGTCGCTCGTGGACGGCATCGCTGTCTACGGCGTCGGCTATCGGATTGGCACTATGCAATAGCGCAGACCTGCGCTTCGAAAGACTATTTCTTGTTGAAGGAGCTATTCATGTCATCTTCCGCCCAACTCGGACAAAATCAGGCAAGGGTACCAGCCAAAGCGGCATCCCAACCCTTCGACTTTCTCGATCTCAAAGCTCAATATGCAACGATTCGAGAAGAATTATTGGACTCCGTTACGCGCGTCATGGAGAGCCAGAAGTTCATCCTGGGCGACGAAGTCCATTTGTTCGAAGAGGAAATTGCGGCCATGCTGCAAGCCCGCCACGCGGTGACATGTGCGTCGGGCTCGGATGCACTGATGCTTGCTTTGATGGCGGCGGGCATTCAACCTGGCGACGAAGTGATCACCACTCCGTTCACGTTTGTGGCCACGGCCGGATCCATTGCAAGGCTTGGAGCAAAGCCGGTTTTTGTGGATATCGATCCCGATACGTTTAACATCGACGCGCAGCAAATCGAACGCGTGATAACTCCCGCCACCCGTGCAGTTATGCCCGTGCATCTCTTCGGCATGCCCGCGGATCTCGATCCGATCCTTTCCTTGGCGAACGGGCGCGGACTTGCCGTCGTCGAAGATGCCGCGCAGGCCATCGCCGCGCGGTATAAGGGCCAGTCAATCGGAACGATTGGAACATTCGGGTGTTTCAGTTTCTTCCCTAGCAAGAATCTGGGATGCGCGGGAGATGGCGGCTTGGTCACCACGGAAGATGCGAAACTGGCGGATCGCCTGCGGCTGTTGCGTGTGCATGGCAGCAGAAAAAAATACCACCATGAAATTGTGGGCACCAACAGCCGGCTGGATGCGCTGCAAGCGGCCATCTTGCGCGTCAAACTACCTCACTTGGGTGAATGGACACGGGCGCGGCAGGCCATTGCCGGCCGGTACAGGGAACTCTTCGAGGCCCGCGGATTGACCGCCAAGGTGGGGTTGCCGCGCACACCTGCAAACGAGAGTGAACACGTTTACAACCAATTTACGATTCGCTGCGGAAAGCGCGATGAATTGCGGGACTCCTTGAAAGCTGCCGGAATTCCAACCGAGATCTACTATCCGATTCCGCTTCATCTTCAGCCTGCGTTCCAGTATCTCGGTTACCGCGAAGGCCAGTTCCCCGAAGCGGAGCGCGCAAGCCGCGAGGTTCTTTCCCTGCCCATCTACCCCGAATTGACTCGGGCACGGCAGGAAACGGTCGTCGGCGGCATTGCGAATTTTTACGAAACTGCGAACTAATCGCCGTCCAACGTACACATTCATACCCAATAATTCCGCGACCCGAGCCGCTCGATTGGCATCCGGCAATGGGATGACTTTCGCGGACCGGGTTCACATAAAAAATAGGAATTATTAGAAGAGGACAAGCCATGATCGAGGGTGCCGTTCCAAAAATTGGGGTCGTAGGGTGCGGGTATTGGGGCCGGAATCTGGTGCGCAATTTCGCGGAATTGGGAAGCCTGGCCGCGGTTTGCGATGTCGACGAATCCCGCGTGCAGGAAATGAGCCGCAACTTGTCCGTTGCCGGCACCATTCATTTTCAAGATTTGTTGGACAATTCCGAGATTCGGGCGTTGGCCATTGCGGCGCCCGCGGCGCAACATTTTTATCTGGCGAAAACCGCCTTGCTCGCCGGCAAGGATGTGTTTGTGGAAAAGCCTCTGGCGTTGCGGGTGGAAGAAGGCGAGGAACTGGTCGAGATCGCACGCAAACACTCGCGCATCCTGATGGTCGGCCACCTGCTCCACTATCACCCGGCGATTGTGGAATTGCGGCGCATGATCCAAAACGGCGAGCTTGGCAAAGTCGAATACATCAGTTCGTCGAGGCTCAATTTCGGCAAGGTGAGAACCGAGGAAGATATTCTTTGGAGCTTCGCGCCGCACGATATCTCCGCCATCTTGCACCTGCTGAACGAAAAACCACGCCAGGTGACCGCCCAGGGTACAAGCAATCTCAATCACCCTATTTCGGATGTTACTTTCACAAACCTGTCTTTTGACTCCGGGGTAAAGGCCCACATTTTTGTGAGCTGGCTGCATCCATTTAAAGAGCAGCGGCTTGTCGTCGTGGGCGATCGCAACATGGCGGTATTTGACGATACACGGACCGAAGAGAAACTCGTGATTTACCCGCACAGGATCAATTGGATCAATCGCATCCCGGTGGCCCAGAAAGCTGGAGGAGAAATCATCGCTCTTTCGAACGATGAGCCCCTCAAGCTCGAATGCTCGCACTTCCTGGAATGTGTGAGAGATCGCAAGAGGCCCCGCACCGATGGCGAGAATGGCGTTGAAGTCCTCAAGATCCTGCATGCGGCTGGACAATCCATCAGCACGCACGGACAACCCGTGGTAATCGGAGACAGACCTAAACCCCGGCATTTCGTGCATGCAACCGCAGTGGTCGATGATGGTTGCCAAATCGGCGAAGGGACCAAGATCTGGCATTTTTCGCATGTCATGTCGGATACGCGAATTGGAAGCCACTGCAATTTCGGGCAAAACGTCTTCATCGCCTCCGGGGTAACCATCGGAACCAATGTGAAGATCCAGAACAATGTGTCGGTCTACACGGGAGTTGAAATTGAGGACGACGTATTTTGCGGGCCATCGATGGTTTTCACAAACGTGATGACTCCACGCAGCCACGTCAACCGAAAATCGGAATATCTCCGGACACTCGTGAAGCGAGGAGCTTCCCTGGGCGCCAATTCGACGATCGTCTGCGGGGTAACCGTGGGCCAGTACGCCTTTGTGGGCGCGGGCGCGGTCGTTACGCGCGACGTCCCCGACTACTCGTTGGTTGTGGGCGTGCCCGCGAGACAAGTGGGCTGGGTGTGCCAGTGCGGAATCCGGCTGGAAGTAATTTCGGGTCTTGGAGCGTGCGCGGCGTGCGGAGCGTCGTATGTCCTGAGTGATGGAAATCTTATGGCGGTGCCCGCCACTCCACGCCAGCCGCAAGTAGCGGCTCCTCGCGTTATGGCCGCAGCTGCGGGATCCGATTAGCAGGTGACCAGAATTTCAGCAAGATCAATGGATCACGGACAGCCTGCGCCGATCGATTTGAATATGCCCCTCGCCAATACAAAGGATTGGACACAACGGCAGAAAATATCTGGCGATTCATCTCGACACGAGATGTCGCAGGGACAGTTCCGGCCCTACCGGGTCTTGGTGCATGGATTGCCGTATTTTTGTGGGAAACTGCCGGCGTTGCTGGGGGACGAAAACTGGGATGTGCGCTTTCATGCCCAACAAAATCCGCGGGAACTCGCCGCGCTGGCAAGCGATTTGCGCAGATGCGAACTGGCCTATACCTGGGGTGGGCGAATCAGCATGGGAAAGTTCCTTTGGGCGGCTCGAGCCATGGGCAAGGAAAAGATCGTTATTTTATGGTGTGGGAGCGATGTTCTGTTCGCCAGGCAGGAACTGGCCGAAGGCAAGTTGGATCGCTGGGTTGCCAACAGGATTCATTGGGCGGTTTCTCCAACATTGGCGGAGGAAGTGCGTTCACTCGGGCTTCGTTGCGAGTATGTCCAAGCCTCATTTGTCGCTCCGGTTGCATGCCCCAAACCTTTGCCCGAGAAATTCTCGGTTCTGGTCTTCCTGCCTGTTGCGGAGAGAATCGAATTGTACGGCTGGGATCGAGTGGTCGAGGTTGCAAAAACATTGCCGTCGATTGAGTTCAAGCTTGTGGGATTTCGCGATAATGTCCAGCTGCCCGCTCCGCCAAACGTGATCGTGCATCGCTGGGTGAAAGACCTCACGCCCTTTTATGAACAGGCCACAGTCTTGTGGCGGCCGGTCCGGCACGATGCGGGAATTTCGTTCATGGTGCTTGAAGCTATGGCGCATGGCCGGCAGGTTCTTTACACGTATCCTGTTCCCGGCTGCATACAAGTCAGTGGCGCGGAAGATGCGCGGAAGGAATTGCAACGGCTCCATTCCCTTCATTGTGCCGGACAGCTTTCCTTGAATCGGGAAGGCATCCAGGCCATTGCGCAGCATTATTCTCGAGAAGTTGTGCGCTCGGAATTGCGCAGGAGATGGGAAGAAATCATTCTGGCCTGAAGTGTCGTGCCGGTGCGCGGCTCGGTTCGCAGGAAGCTTGAACAAACGTCGTTGACCTCTGCTGGCCGCGATTTCCTTACACAACCGTTCGCACACTTTTGGAGCAATTTTGTGGAGCCGGAGACTTGCTAAATCCATTCGACAATAAACGGTTTACGGCTTCGCTGGGATCGCTCCGGCGAATCGGCATGCAGGCGGTGTGGCTGCTTGCCGCTGCGACGCTGCCGGCATGCTCAGCGGTTGGCAAAAACAGACCAGCCGAACCAAGCGACCCTGTGCATCCTTCGATCCCGGTTGCAACAGAGCAATCGAAAAGCGCGTCCCCGCGAGCCGCGGGCGCAGGCGCCCTCGGCGACCACTACTTGATGCTAGTGAACACAGCGATTGCATCCATGATGACTCCGCAAAAAATGGCGGAATTCGACAAATCGCCCTATGACGGGCTGGCGGTGGCGTTCTGGCATGCCTACGACACAGGACCAGTGATTTCAGTCTCGGATATGGAAGCGCAGATCGCGGGATGGAAAAAGAACACCAATAAGGATATTTGGCCCTGGGTCTATATCAATCGGATGATCGGCCCGGATGAGGCTCAAAGCTATCCGCTCATCCACCAGCCATATTTCAACCGGTTCAAGGGAGCCGACCTCGACGGGCAGGCCGGAGCGCAGGCGGATTTTCTTGAGAATTGGAAAAACTCACTGCGTGCGGCAAAGGATACGGGCGCGCCAGGCGTTGTTTTCGATGCCGAGTTCTACAACTACTACAAGGAATACGATCCAGGCGAGATGGCCCGCCAAACGGGAAAAACGCCCGCGGAGGTCGCTACGCTGCTTCGAGGGGTGGGAGCCAAAATGGCCGACATTGCCGCCACCGAGTATCCCAAGGCCATGCTCTGGCTCTTTTTTACCGGATTTTCTCACCCGGGATACAAAACGTTCGATGGCCAGCCCTACTATCCGTCGCCAACCTACGTAGCCATGGGAATGCTCGACGAAATTCAGGCCCGGCATTTTGAACTCAAGGTCTTGTCCGGCGGCGAAGGCAGCTTGGCGTACTGCCACCGCACGGTGCAGGATTTTCAGGCAGCGATACAGAAGCGCGGCCTGGACTTCGCTTCGCAACTGCAAAAATACCGCGGCACTCTCGATCTCGGCGGAACCATCACGATGTGGAACAAGCCATCGGCCAGGAGCGATTGGACTCCTCAGGGAGATTGCGCTGCCTCCACGGCCGCGACCGCCGAGGATTTCGAACCGTACCTGGAACTCATGTTCAGGTCTTATCGTTATAACTGGATATGGTTATCGGCTGAAAGCGGCTACAACGCGTTTGAACCTGAGAGCGCGCGCCGCTTTAATTCAGTCATCAGTAAAGCCAAAGCTCAGGTCACCGGGATTCAGGCTCGGCGATGACCTGTTGGGGAAATCCTAGCCTCACCGTCCGTCCATGAGACAAACTGCCACAGCTACCAGCGTGCGGGAAGAAAACGCGGCCCTGCCCAACGCAGCGATCGTTTATGGCCTAAAGGAACTGGCTCGGCGAGCAGGCGTTTCCAAGGACTTTTTCAACTCCTGGCGAATTGAATTCGACGATACTGGAGCCGTTAAAGTCCATGTGGAACCGGACAGCCGAAAACACATTTGTTTTCCTCGTCTCTCGGATGGTTTCAAATCGGACCTGCGGGCGGGATTTGTTCGCACATCCACCGCCGCGTGGCCGAATGTTCCCGATGACGTCGCGGCCCTCGTTCCGAATTTTAAGATTCCATTTTCTTCCTCCGACCGGCAAGACGTCGGTCCGCTCTTCTCAAGAGTGAACGAAGAACGCATCGATTGCCCTGTAGATCTGCTCTCCTCCGTCGTTCTTACAATGTCTCGCTTCGAGGAGACTTTCGCGGGACCCCGCGACGAGCATGGCAGATTCAGCATTTTTTCCAGCGTTGCGTGGCGCGATGATTTTTTTCACCGTCCGATTGTGGATGAATGCGCCTTGGCAATGAAGGAAGCGCTGGCCTCTCTCTTGCCCGGCTGGGAACCTCAAAAGCACGGACTGCAAGTGCACCTGGGGCATGATGTGGATGAAATAGGTGTTCCATTTTCCCTGAGGAATTCCATGGGGCACACGCTGCGCCGAGGCAATCCGCTGGCTACGGCGCGAGATCTGGGCGCCCGATTCACTGGAATTGAAACCGTCTATCAACGGCTCTTACGTCAACTGGTTCAGATCGGACTGGATCGAGGGTTTTCCCCTGCGACGTATTGGAAGGTATCGTGCCCTGGCCCGCATGACACTGGATATGATCCTCGAAACAAAAAGATTCGTGGATTGATGTCCTCGTTCCGAGACGCGAATCTCGAATTAGGTATCCATTTGAGTTATGGCGCTTTTGACTCGTTGGAGCGGTTCCAGTCCGAGGTCTCCGCGCTGCAGGAGTTGCTCGGAGAATGCCAGCTTGGTGGACGGCAAGACTTCCTGCGATGGAGCCCGCGAACATGGATCGAATGGGATCGCATGAATCTGGGCTACGACGCTTCGGTAGGCTATCCGGATCAAATTGGCTTCCGTGCGGGCACATCGTATCCATTCCGCCCGTGGCTGCTCTCGGAATCTCGCGAGGCGACTCTGCTGGAGATACCTCTTCTGGCAATGGACTCTGCCCTCTTTGGGTACATGAAGCTGGAGCCGGATCAAGCTTTGTCAAAGCTCCTGAATTGCGCGGAACGCTGCAAACTCGTAGGGGGCGTTTTCACGACTGTCTGGCACAACACAACAATAATGCATCCCGCGCACCTGGAAACTTATCGCAGGCTCTTGGATTCATTGCAGGGAAGCGAAATTTATGACTGGAGGAATTCCGGTGGCGGAAGTGATTGGGTCTAAGGTCAACCATAGGGTCATGAAATGGATGAGTGTTGTCGGCGCTCGCCCGCAATTTGTCAAACTTGGGCCTGTATGCCGCGCCATTGAGGCGCACAATCGCCACTCAGGCAGCCCACAAATCAATCATGTAATCCTTCATACAGGGCAGCACTACGATCACGAGGTTTCGGGTCTTCTTTTCTCTCAATTGGGATTGCCTGAACCAAATTACAAACTCTCCGTGGGCTCTGGTTCGGCTGGTGTCCAGCTGGCCCGCATGATTGCAAGGATGGAGCGGACATTTGCAGCGGAAAAGCCCGATTGGGTGGTTGTCTATGGAGACACGAACTCCACTTTGGCCGGCGCGCTTCTGGCCGCTCGAATGAAGTTTCCTCTGGCGCACGTTGAAGCGGGATGCCGAAGTTTGAATTCGGAAATGCCGGAGGAACAGAATCGAATTGTCGCGGATCATCTCAGCCGCCTCCTGCTCACACCTTCGCGCAGCACGATGGAGAACCTGCATAAAGAGGGCATAGGTTCGGAAAACGATCCCCACAAACGGCGCACCGTCGTCGTAGGCGACGTGATGTATGACACGCTTCTTCAGAACCTGCCCCTTGCGGAGAAAGTTAGAAAAGACTCTCTTGAAGAGTTGGGCTTCAAACGCGGGAAATACTATCTCTTGACGATTCATCGCGCGGAAAACACGGATAGTCCCGAACGGCTGCGGACAATTCTGCAAGCCGCCAGTTCGCTTGATATGCCGGTGCTCTTCCCGGTTCATCCGCGAACAAAACAAGTCCTGGCATACGCAAAAATCTCACCCAACGGAGCGGTGCGTTGCGTGCCGCCGCTCGGCTACCTGGAAATGCTGGCTCTTGCCGGAAACGCTTGCAAAATTCTCACGGACTCCGGTGGAGTTCAAAAGGAAGCCTTCTATCTGGGGGTCCCCTGCGTCACGCTGCGCGAGCAAACGGAGTGGCCTGAAACGGTCGAGTTGGGCGCAAACCGGCTGGGCGGGGCGTCCGTTCAATCCATTCGCGAGGCGGTGTGTGGAGTGCAGGATAAGGACTGGTCCCGTGCCACTCCGTACGGAGACGGCAAGTCAGCCCAAAATATTGTCGGCGAATTGCTCGCCGCCACGGCTCAGCCGGTCCATGCATAAGAGGAATAGGTTGCAAGTCCGGCGTAGTGCAATTCATCAAGCGGTTTCTCCCGCAAAGCCAAAAAACAAAATGCCCGCGGTAAAAGTCGTTCACATGACCTCCGTCCATACCGCCGTGGATATTCGCATTTTCCATAAAGAATGCCGTTCGCTTGCTCGCGCGGGATTTCAGGTAACCAGTATCGGCTCACACTGCAGCGATATGGTCATCGACCAGGTGTCGATCAAGTCCATTAAACGGGACCAGTCGCGGCTGGCTCGAATGACACGTACTGTTTGGCGAGTGTACCGGGAGGCGGTGAAGCAAGGCGCCGACGTCTATCATTTTCACGACCCCGAGCTAATCCCTGTGGGGCTACTGCTGCGTGCAAGGGGCAAGCAAGTCATCTATGACCTGCACGAAGATTATCCCAAGGACATTCTTTCCAAACCCTATTTGCCGATGTGGAGCCGCTGGACAATTGCCTGGATGATTAAACAACTCGAAATTGCCTCTTGCCGCCATTTTTCCGCCCTTGTGACCGTCACGCCATCCATCGCGGACCGTTTCCTTACTATCAATAAAAGGACGGTGGTGGTGCACAATTTTCCTTCGACGAAGGACCTGGTTCTCAATCGACCCTATCAGCCCTGGGAATCCCGCAGGCAATCCGTGGCGTACGTAGGCGGAATCATGACGGTTCGAAGCATCCGCGAAATGGTGAAGGCCATGAGCCTGCTTCCCGAGTCGCTCCAGGCCACACTCGAACTGGCCGGCCCGCATCCCGATGGCGAACCTACCGTGGAAGAATTGTCTTCTCAACCGGGTTGGGGACGCGTGCTGCACCATGGATTCATCGACCAGACGGGCACATTCGAAATCCTGCATCACGTGCGAGCGGGACTGGTCTTATTCCATCCAATTCCAAATCACATGGAAGCCATGCCCCAGAAGATATTCGAATACATGGGGGCGGGGCTTCCCGTGATTGCCTCTGACTTTCCTCTGTGGCGGCGCATTATCGGAGACGCCGGCTGCGGAATATTCGTCGACCCGCAAGATCCCAAAGCCATTGCCCAAGCCATCGAATACCTTCTTTTGAATCCCGCTGAAGCGGAAGCCATGGGGCGGCGCGGGCGTGAAGCCGTTTTGAAAAATTACAACTGGGACGTGCAAGCAGAGAAGCTTGTGAAACTATATTCCGAACTTGTGAGCCCTCCATGTGCGGCATAGCCGGCATCGTCTCCCTGGACGGAATCGACGCGCGCGCGCTGATGGAGATGACGCACGCGGTGGCCTACCGGGGGCCAAACGGTTTCGGGTTTGCCTATGCGGGCCGCAACCAAAATGAAGTTCCCGAAATCATTCACAATGAAAATAGCAATCCTGCGATGCCCTATCCGGTCGTAGGTCTGGGGAGCCGGCGGCTTGCGATTCTGGATGTCAGCCAGGCTGGAAATATGCCCATGGCCAGCGAAGATGGCCGTACCTGCATAACGTTCAACGGTGAGATCTATAACTACAAGGAGATTCGCGAGGAGCTGAAACAGAACGGCCATCGTTTCCGCACCGGGACGGACACGGAAGTTATTCTGCACTCCTACCAGGAATGGGGGGAGAAATGCCTTCAGCGGTTCAACGGCATGTGGGGCTTCGCCATCTGGGATCAGTCCAAACAGACACTGTTCTGTGCGCGAGACCGCTTCGGCGTGAAACCTTTTTACTATGCCGTCCACGACGGCCACTTCTTCTTCGGTTCCGAGATTAAGCAGATTCTTATTGCCTCTTCCATGCCGCGCGTGGCCAACCCGGCCGTTGTCTCTCGCTTTCTGGAATGGGGCCTCGTGGATCACTCCGCCGAGACTTTTTTCAGAAACATTTATCAGCTACCCGGCGGATATTGCTTAAAGCTCGACTTGACCGACGCGCTTCGTCCCAGGATTGAACGCTACTGGGAATTACGAATTGAGCCAGGTCCCGAAAGATCGGTGCAAGAGTCCCTCGATGAATTTCGTAGCCGCTTCCAGAGCGCCGTCAAGCTGCGACTGCGAAGCGATGTCCCGGTGGGCGTTTCCTTGAGTGGCGGGTTGGATTCGTCATCCGTGGTGTGCCAGGCAAAACAAATTGCTCCGGAGGTCGAGCTCCAGGCGTTTTCGGCCTGCTTTGAGGATCAGGCGCTCGACGAACGAGAATATATATCCACCGTTCTCGAAACTGTTGGCGGTGTAGGCCACAGAGTATTTCCACAGGCCGAGCCATTTTGGAAAACCATCGAATCCATGATCTACCATCACGATGAGCCGATCCTGGGCACGAGCGCATTCGCACAGTGGTGCGTGATGAAAGAGGCGCAGCGGCAGGGAGTCCCGGTCATGTTAGGGGGCCAGGGCGCTGACGAGGCTCTCTGCGGATACCAGAAATATTTCTATTTCTACTTTATGCAACTCATGCGCAATACCGACTTTCGATTTTTTCGGGAAGCTGCATCTTGGCTCGTCGGGGGAACCCACTATTATTGGACCGCGGATTCCGTAGCTCGCTATCTTCCGGGACTTCTTCGCGGCCCGCTTTCATTGACGGGCCGACTGGGCACGGAGGAGTTTCGCCGGGATTACATGCACTCGAATGCGGAGCTTGGGGCGACAAATGGCGTTGCGGAGCGTCAGAAAACGGATTTGATTCGCACCAGCATTCCTTCCTTGCTTCACCACGAAGATCGAATTTCCATGGCGCACTCGGTGGAAACCCGTCTTCCGTTCCTCGACTATGAGCTGGTCGAGTTCGCGGTCAACTCCCCGATTTCGCTAAAGTTGCAGGGCGGCTGGAGCAAGTGGATGCTCCGCAATGCGCTTGAGGGCACCCTTCCGGAGAGTATTCGTTTGCGGAAAACCAAGCTCGGGTTTGACGCGCCCGACGCGGCTTGGGTTCGGGCTGGACTTCGAAATGGCCACCATGAGTTGTGTGAAGCTCCCAAGTTGCGAATGAATCGGTTTATGAATGAAATCCGATTCGCTCGTGAGTGCAAGAATTTTCTGCATCGCATTCCGGCAGCTCTTCCTTCCGCTGCAATTTTTCGAGCAATCTCGCTGGAGCTTTGGGCTCGCGCCTATTTCGTTAGTTAGCATTTCCTCTTTCTCCGACAAGAACGGAAAAACAGATGCACACAGAAGCATCGCATGTCGCAGACGCCGATTTCGCAACCGCAGGATTCCCTTCTCCGCTCAGCGGCGATCGCGATTCTCGGCCTCGATCCGCGAAATTTCTGATACTCACGCAGTATTTCCCGCCTGAAATCGGCGGAGCGCAAACGCGCCTGCAATCCATCGCCACGGAATTGAGACGCCTGGGGCATGAAGTGGAAATTCTCACGGGGTTTCCAAACTATCCTCATGGCAAGTTTTTTGCCGGATACGAACGTGGGTTCTATCGCCGTGAAATCCGCGAGGGCCTGACCATCCACCGCGTATGGCTCTATCCAGCCCTGGGCAGCGGCATTCAGCGGATGCTGAATTATGGATCTTTCACTTGCATGACATTTTTCGGGCTCCTTAAAGCAAAACGCCCCGACTACATTTTTGTGGAGTCTCCGCCAATTTTTCTCAGCATCCCCGCATATTTGGCGGGTATTGTGTGGCGCGCGCCATTCATCTTCAATGTTTCGGACATGTGGCCCGACGTGATTGTCGAGGGAGGGTTTCTTAAAGAAGGTTTCTTGGTTAGGTGCATGCGCGCAATCGAGAGTTGGAGCTACAGGAAAGCGATCTATGTGAACGCCGTGACCGAGGGAGTCCACCGCGATCTCTTGACCAAGAAATCGGTGCCGCCCGAAAAGATTCTTTTCCTGCCAAATGGAGCGGATACAGTGCGCTTTCAGCCGCGCCCGCCCGACAATGCCCTGAAGGCCGAACTGGGCCTAGCCGGCAAAAAAGTAATCCTTTGGGCCGGCACGCTGGGCCTGGCGCATGGCCTTGAGCATGTCTTGAATGCCGCGAAATTGCTGCAGGGGCACGACGATATTCATTTCCTTTTTGTCGGGGACGGCTCCGCAAAGAAAATGCTGGTGCAGCTCCGCGAACAATTAAACCTTGGCAATGTAACGTTTCATGATTCCGTGCAGCTGGATCAATTGCCGCCCTACTTCTCGATCGCCGAGGTGGGATTGGCGTCGCTGATTGATTTGCCTCTGTTCGACGGTGCTCGCCCCTCAAAACTCTTTCCAATTTTGGCGTCCGGCAAGCCATTGATTTTCGCGGGAAGAGGAGAATCCGCCCGGCTGGTGCAAGCGGCGAAGGCTGGATTGGTGGTGCCATCGGGTGATCCCGAGGCAATGGCGCGCGCTGTTCTCGAACTGACGCAGGATGCGCAACTCGCGCAAACCTGCGGACAGAATGGACGCGACTACGTCGAAGCTCACTTGCAGTGGTCGCAAGTGGTATCCGAATGGCTGGAGCAGCTGCAGCCTCTTCAAAAGCGGTCGGGACAGCCGCGGCATTCCAATCAATTTAACGAAAGTCGAATTTCAACTACTCAAGGGGCTCAGGCATGTCGGCAACAGCCACCGCAAAAATAAAAACGTTCCTCCCGTTTCATAGGGCATCGATCGGGCAAGAAGAAATTGACGCCGTGCTGGAAGTCCTGCGCAGCGGCTGGCTGACCACCGGCCCGCGCGTCCACGAGTTTGAAGCGGCATTCGCCGGATATGTGGGAGCCCAGCACGTGCTCGCCGTAAATTCGTGCACGGCGGCACTTCACCTCGCGTTGCTGGCGATTGGAATCGAGGAAGGCGACGAAGTCATTCTTCCCACCATGACGTTCGCGGCATCCGGCGAAGTAGTGCTCTATCGGAAAGCGCGTCCCGTTTTGGTGGATTGCAACAAAGATTCATTTCAGGCAGATCCCGCGGAGATCGCACGCGCAATTACGCCGCGCACCAAGGCCATTCTCGCCGTCCACTACGGAGGCCGGCCCTGCGACATGGATTCGATTCTGGAGATCGCGCGCAGCCACCAACTCAAAGTGATCGAGGATGCGGCGCACGCTCTGCCCACTCAATACAAGGGAGCCACGATTGGAACGCTGGGAGACATTACTTGTTTTTCCTTTTACGCCACGAAGACTTTGACCACCGGCGAAGGCGGCATGGCCACGACGCGGCACCAGGAGTATGCCGAACGTATGCGCATGCTCAGCCTTCACGGCATCAGCCGCGACGCCTGGAAGCGCTACACGGCGGAGGGCTCCTGGCGCTACGAAATAATGGAAACCGGATACAAGTACAATATGACCGACATACAAGCGGCCATAGGCCTTGCGCAACTGGCCAAGTGCGGCGAAATGCGCGCACGCCGCGCGAGCATTGCCGACCGATATCACCGCGGACTGAGATCCCTCGATGGATTCACGATTCCCGATATGGCGGAAGATTCCGGCAATGCGTGGCATCTTTACGTTGTTCGCGCGAACTCATCGGTTCTGCGCATCAATCGCGACCGAATCGTTGAGGACCTGAAGAACCGCGGAATCGGGACTTCCGTGCACTTCATTCCCTTGCATTTGCACCCTCTATACCAGGGATTGGGGTACAGCAACGGACAATTTCCAAACGCGGAAAAGCATTTTTCCGGCGCTTTCTCCCTGCCGATCTATCCAAGCATGACGGATATGGATGTCGATCGAGTGATCGAGGCCCTCAGCGACATTCATCGGCAAAATGTAAAGTAGTCCGCGCTGTCTGTTTTTCCGAGTGTCGGCGCTCTGCTTCACCGGATATAGTTCCGCAAAACTTCTCAGTGATTTGCTTGCACAAATTGTACGACAAGCCAGCCAAAATGATTTCGAACCATATGTTCTATCGCCGAACAGGAAAGCGGATTTTGGATGTGGCATGCGCCTCCGCCGGCCTGATCGTATTGTCGCCATTCCTTGCGGTCGTGGCGCTCGCCGTCAAATTAACGAGTCCCGGCCTTGCATTCTTCCGCCAGGAGAGAGTCGGCCTGAACGGCAATCTTTTCAAGATTTTCAAATTCCGCACAATGATTACGGGAGCGGTATCGGGCAGTTCCCTGTTGACGGCCGCCGGCGACCCCAGAATCACACGGCTGGGCGCGTGGTTGCGCAAAACCAAGATTGACGAACTGCCGCAGCTCATCAACGTGCTTCTGGGCCACATGAGTTTGGTGGGTCCGCGTCCGGAAGTTGGGAAGTATGTAAACGTCTATACCGAGCGGCAGAGGAATGTCCTCTTGGTGCGCCCAGGCATGACAGGCGCCTCCATAAACATTTATGAAGAAGAACTTCTTGCCGGCCAAATTGACAAGGAGTCTTTCTATATAAAATCGATTCTCCCCGCCAAACTCGAAATTGATCTCGCGTATTGCGCGCATATATCCCTTTGCAATGACTTAGTGCTGATTTTCGGAACTTTTCCCATGATTTTTGGCCGGCTCGGCCAATTGCATGGGACGCGTCCTGGAATATCCTCAAGTGCCAGGGAAACTGACCTCAACGATATTCCTGAATCTCAGAATTCTTTTCAAATCGATCGCCATCAGGAGCATGCCCCCGCCATGAAAAATAATTTCGATCTTTACTCACGCACAAACCAGATGATCCTTGACGGAGCGTCCTTCGCGGTTTCTCTGGTTTTGGCGTACTTTCTCAGTTTCAACCGTTGGCCAGTTGGTTCCGACCTGCCGAAAATTCTTGTGTGGCTGCCTGTCCTCGTATCGGCGCGGCTTTTCGTTCATTGGAAACGCGGCATCTACCGGCAAATATGGAGATTCGTATCCTTTTCCGACGCCATGGAGATAACGAAATCAATCGCCATGGTCTCCGTGGCTCTCACGGCATTGCGTCTCCTCTACCCGACGAACGCCGCATGGAGCGAATGGTTCAGAATCCCCATCGCGGTAATTGCGTTGGAAGGGCTTTCCTCGCTCACCCTGTCCATGGGTGCGAGAGCGCTGCGTCGAACGCTCTATCGCAATCAACAAAGAAAAACATCGGCAGCCGGACAATCCTTGAAACGCATCGCTTTGTATGGCGCGGGCAGAGCCGGGATCATGCTGCGGAGAGAACTGGAGGCAAGCCCCGTCTATGATCTGATCGGATTTATTGACGACGATCCGAACAAGGTCGGCTCCGTGGTTGAGAACACTCTTGTCCTGGGAAGCGGCAACGATCTGAAACGCTTGGCAGCGCGATACGCCATTGACGAAGTCCTGATCTGCATGGCAACCGCGACCCAGGAGAAGTTTGATCGTGTCTTACAAAATTGCCGCCAGTCCAACGTGCCCTCGCGAATTATTCCCAGCGTTCGCGAACTGCTAATGAATGAAGCCCCGAAAACGCAATCCCCGAACAATCAGATTGACCCGAGCGCAACGGAAAACACTTCGTTTTCAATGCACATCTCGCTAAACAAATTGAGCGGCCAGTCAAAGAAGAAGGGAGTCCTTGTGGTTGGCGGGGCCGGTTACATCGGCTCTACCCTGGTAAGACAATTGCTCGCCAAAAATTACCGCGTGCGAGTGCTTGACAGCCTGATGTACGGCAACGGCGGCATACGGGAACTCCTGCCGGAACCTGATTTCGAGCTGATTCAGGGCGATTCGCGCGACGTGGAATCCGTGGTCCGCTCCTACCGCGATATTGGCGCCGTGATCCACCTGGGCGCCATCGTAGGCGACGCCGCATGCGCGCTCGAGCCATCTCGAACGGTTGAAATTAATCTTGCGGCGACGAAAATGATCGCCGATATCTGCAAAGGATACGGCATTCCACGCCTTCTTTTCGCATCCACCTGCAGCGTGTACGGAGCCTCGGACCAAATCGTGGACGAAGAATCGCTGCCCAACCCGATTTCGCTATACGCCAGCACCAAACTCGATTCGGAAGCCATTATTCTTGATTCCGCGTCTTCCGAATTTCACCCCACCATTTTGCGGCTGGCCACTGCGTTCGGCGCGTCCTATCGCCAGCGATTCGATCTGGTGGTCAATCTCCTTTCGATCAAGGCTCTCACGGAAAAAAAGATCACCCTGCACGGCGGCGAGCAGTGGCGGCCCTTCATTCACGTGCACGACATCTCGCGTGCCTTCATTCTGGCCATGGAAAGCGAGCCGGAGAAGGTGAGCAAGCAGATATTCAACGCCGGCTCGGACGATCTCACATTCACGATCGCCCAACTGGGAAGGATCATTTGCGAATACGTGCCCGGCGTGCGAATCGAAATTGCGCCCGAAGGCGACAAGCGCAATTACCGCGTTTCCTTCCAAAAAATCCGCGAACAATTAGGTTTTCATTGTGAAAAGAACATCGAATACGCTGTGCTTGAATTCAAGCAATTGTATGATGCCAAGCTCATAGGCGATTATCGGGACAGGCAGTATAGCAACCACGAATTCCTCAAATCGCAACGCGCCGAGGACTCCGTATTTACGCGAAGCATGAATTTCCCGATCGCGGCAACCCTGAAATCTCTTTCTGAAAGCGGAGTTCTCACCAAGTCCTAGATTCCTCTTCATTACAGTGAAATAAAATAATTACGGTATGCCACGAATCCAATTCATTCGCTTCCAGACTGGAATATTAGCCACCGCGTGAACAATCGATTGATCAAGAAGGAAGCAGACAGCGAGGAACGGTTTCCAGACCTCAGCGCGGCATGCCTGTCAACTTATGCCGGGAAACGGATACTGGTCACCGGCGCGGGGGGATCCATCGGCAGCCAGTTGGTGAAGCAATTGGCGCGCCTGGAGCCTGCAACCATCGCCGCGCTCGATAAGGATGAGAATGCCATCTTCGAATTGGAGCAGGATTTCTGCCTTCGGCGCTCACCGATTGCCCTGGAAGCATTCATTGCAGATATTCGCGACGCGGGGCGTTTATCGGCAATTTGCAAATCGTTAAGTCCTCAGGTGATTTTTCACGCCGCGGCATACAAGCACGTTTCTCTCATGGAACGGCATCCGTGCGAGGCCATCCTTGGCAACGTTCTGGGCACCGAGAACCTTCTCAACATCGCCGCGGGCTTCGGCGCGGAGCGTCTCATCTTTATTTCGACGCTAACCGCCGTCAACCCGGTCAGCGTGATGGGCGCAACCAAACGCATCGGTGAAATGCTGGTCCAGGCCGCCGCCAAGCTTGGCCGCATAAGGACCGCAAGCATCCGTCTCGGAAACGTGTTTGGAAGCAGGGGAAGCGTTATTCCTCTATTTCAACGGCAAATTGCGGAGGGCGGCCCACTGACCGTTACGCACCCGGACATCGCGCGCCGATTCATCTCCATGCGGCGCGCCATTCAATTGATACTTTGCGCGGGAACCGAAGCGAAGGATGGAGAAATCTATGTAGCGGAAATGGACAAGCCGCGCAAGATTCAAGAACTGGCGCGGGAGTTAGTCCTGCTGTCCGGGTCGGATCTTGAGAAGGACATCGCCATTCAATTCACCGGGCTGCGCCTCGGCGAAAAACTAACGGAAGACATTATTTTGCGTTCGGAAAGACCAATGAAGACCAGATTTGAGGGGCTGTTCGCGGTTTCACCCGCAAACAATAACGAGAACGTGTTGAGGAGCCATATTTCGCAACTCATTCAAAGCGCTCGAAGTTCCGATCCGAACGCGATCTATCGAATCCTGACCTCCATGGCCTTGGGTTTTACGCATATTCCGGAAAGACCCGCGCACGGATTGGAAATAACCGCTACCGAAACGACGATAGAACGCGTTCACGCAAGGCGAGCGAAACACTCAGCAGAAATCTCCCAGGCCGCTGCAGCCGGGAGCTCCCGAGGCACAGCATGAAATCAGTCCCGGCCGGCCCGCTTCGCAATTCTTCTCTGCAGGCGGGGGTTACGCTTCTCGAATTGATTCTGGCCGTCACGATTCTCCTGGTCCTCTCCACGGCTGCGCTGCCGATCTACCGAAATACAGTTGTTCGAAACAGGGAGATTGAACTTCGGCGCGACCTCAGGGAGATGCGCAATGCCATCGATCGCTACAAGGACCTGGCGGACAAGAATTTGATTCGCTCCGCGGTCGGGAGCGACGGCTATCCTCCGGACTTGGACACTCTCGTAAAAGGCGTATCGTTCGGAGCCGCGGATCGAGTTCGATTTCTCCGGCGCATTCCGGTCAACCCCATGACCGGGCATGCCGAATGGGCGCTTCAGTCACAGCAGGACAATCCCGACTCACAGGCATGGGATGGCAGCAACGTGTTTGACGTGCACTCCAAATCCCAGGCGATTGCGCTCGACGGCACGGCGTATTCAACGTGGTAAGTCGTTCGCACAACTTTTTCGCATGCGGCTTCACGAACATTGAACAGGATTCGTTCTTCCCATAGCCTCTCTCGATCGAAGGAGCGGAGAATGCAAGTAGCCGACGGTGAAATCAATTGTGCGCCGTCCGAGATGGCCACAAACGCAGCGGATATCATTTCTCTGTGGTTTGACGACCGTGTGAGCAGTCCAGTACGCGCGCGAATATCCTACGCGTTTCGAGTCTTTGCGGCGATTTACAATTACAGAGTTGTCGAAACGGATTCACCTTCCTCGGGGCTCCGCTGCATTTACACGCAAACTCCTCCGCGCTCTCCCCACTCAGACACCTTATATATTCCGGCTCGGTATCAAATGGAAGACGACCGGCCCACAAAAAAGCAATTGGCGAAATATGATTACGCGGGCCAACAACTGTACCTGGCTTATGGCCTTGACGCGTCAACCGGAAATCCGGATTGGCTGGGAGAGATATTCGATTGGCTCTCGTGCAGCCACGAAATGGCCGCGACCGGATCAGACGCCGTCGGACGAATCCCCTATTCGGAAACGGTTTTCGGCCGATTGGGCATTACTCCGCGTAAGCCCTATGCCAGTTTGCTCATGGCCTGGATGGAGAATACCCTCCGAAACGGAAATGCCCTTCAAGCGCTTGCGAAAGCGCCTTCCCCTGTAAAAGATGTAGACCACATCGTTCTCCCCTCCCATGACATCGATTTCTGTTACACCACAAAAACTTCCGCACTCATTCGATTGCTGAAAAATATTGTTATTTCCTGCAGTTCGCACCGTAGCGCAAGTTTTTTCGCCGACAACTCGCGGCAACTCCTCGAATTATCCCTTGGGAAAAGGGTCGGAGACTATCTACAGGCGCTGATGCTGGAGATGGAACGGCAAGGCTTCCGTTCCACTTTCTTTGCCGTTGCACGCCACGGAAACCGTCGAGATCCAAATTATCAGCTTGCGCAGATTTCCTCCTCACTCATCGAAGCCAACAGGAGAGGTTTTCCGGTCAACGTGCACGGCTCGTATTGCAGCATGATTGAGGACGCAACATTGCATGGGGAGGCTGAGACGCTCTCGAACGCCTTGGGGAAATATCCCCGTGGCGGACGCCAGCACTGGCTCCGATTCAATCGCCACGAAACATTATTCAGTGAAGTTACACGTGCCGGCCTGATTTTCGACTCGACCCTCGGTTTTGCGGAAAATGTGGGATTCCGAAATGGCGCAAGTTTCGCCTACCCGCCCTATGACTTCGAAAAGGAAGCTCCCTTCAATTTCCTGGAATTCCCCCTGGCTCTAATGGACGGGAGCTTGCAAGCGGAAAGCCGCATTTCGCGAGAAAATCCTCAAACGGTTGCGGACGAAATCTTGGGAGAAAGTCGAAAATGGGGTTGGGGTGGCATCTCGATCCTGTGGCACAACCCGATCGAGCCGATCCAGGTGCCCAGGGAAATCAATCAAGTTTTCTGGAGCTGCGCCGAAAAGCGAAGCGCTTTTCGCGAGGCTTGGATGACCTCGGATCAGTTACTTCCGCTATGCTTGAGCCGTTTTCACAACGCAGGTCTGCTCAAAGAGGTAACGCTCGGTGCTTAACTTTCGAATCGTGCGCGGTCCGCTTGAGCGGGCGGCCAATGAAGCCATCCTACTTGAATACAATCGGCTGACCAAGGCTCGAATTCCCATCGACGAGTTCGAACACTGGGTTCAGCGCAGCCCTGCTGGGCCGGCGTGGCACGCTCTTCTGGAAACGGATGAGGGGCGCATTGTCGGTCACACCTCTCTCTTCCCATTTCGCGCGGGAAACGGCCATTCTCAACTCATTCCCGCGAAATCGGAATTTTCAATTCTCCATGAGGATTTTCGCGGCATTAAAATTCGCGGATTTGAAAATGTCAGCAGGCCGGCGTTCATCATTATTCTGGATCAATTGTTCCGGCACTGTATCGCGCTTGGGTGGGGCCCCATTTTTGCGTCAACCAATGAGAAGAATCAGGTGTTCACCAGAAGAGTCGGCCTCCGGCCGCTGGAGTTTCCGCTCTGGGAATGCCTGCTGACGCTGAGGCCCAAGAATGCGGCAAGGGAAACGCCCAACATCGATTCCCGGAAACGCGCTGCCCTGTTCGCTGTCGGAGTCGGCCAAAGTATCGGTTGGTCGGTTGCAAATTATTTACTTTCGCCCGCCAAAGATATTCGGACGATACCGGTAAACTCCGAACCAATTTCTCCAGATGGGCCGCGGCTTTCATTTTTTGAGGACCGCTGCTCCCTGAAGTGGCGATACTTGGAAGGACAATATGTGCGCTTTGCGTTTGACTCCAAACCGTCCAATTATCTGATCGCGAAACGCGGATCGAACGATCGATATCTGAGAGTCTGCCAATGGCGGCTGGATAACTCGAGAATGGCGAAGGATCTAGTTCCCGCGATGGTTCGGCTGGCATGCCAGGAAAGAGCTCTGGGGGTTCGCTGGGCGATATACGACACTGACCCTCATCCTTCGCAACTTCTGGCAACCATGAAGAAATTAGGATTTCTTTGCGTACCGAGGGTCCGAATCATGATGGTCCACGAAAAGCAGTCCGATTTCGTGTCACTGGCAGCGTGGAATATGAACGACTCGCTATTTAGCTTTGATCCGTAACGGAGGAGAAACAACTAAACTTCTCCGTTTCATCCCCGCCTGACACAATCTTCAACGACGATCTCTCCTGTACTTCCCATCACACATCATCCATGGCATTTTGCTGGGGCGAACTCCGGCCTCAAATGCAAGCCACCACGCCGATCGGCCCCTTCACTGAGGGTCTAAAAATCCTATGCCTGAGTAAAGCCCGCTTTGCATTCCGATGAGCACAAATTGATTGGGCCCGATCATATAGAAGGATGCCGACTCAGGTGTGATGACGAAATTTCCAAAAATAAACGCGGGCAGGGTTGCGGTGCCATATCCGAGAGACGGGTCCTTGATCGCATAGGTCCCGCCGAAATCGAGATTGCGAAGATTTCCGGACTGCGTGGACAACGAGTCCAGATCGGTCACGGCAGTAAGCGTGCCGGTGGAAGGATTGGCGGTGATCGCCGTCTCCATGTCGGGAAGATCGGGAATGGGCGCGGCGCCGAATCCGCCGATCAGATTCCCGCTGATGCTCGATGCGCTAAACGGGCTGGCGGCCTGGGAAGTAAACGTTCCCGAGAATGCATTGTTGCTGATCGCTGCGGACGGCGTCGTTGCAATCACGCAACCGGGAGGCGCCGTTGCGGGCGGCGGCGCGCAAGTTGAAATATCCGCATCGACAAGGAACGCTTTCCCCGCATCGTACAAATAGAATACGGCGTTATCCATAAATCCGTTTTCGAACCCGCCCGGATCCGAAAAGGTTCCGCGGCCCGTCGCGGAGTCGAAAACGACCAATCCGTTTGCGGGATGATCTGGGAGCACGGTTCCCAGGTCGTTCTCATCAAACGTCAGCGAAAACTGATTTCCTCCGGAAATTTTTAGAACGCCGACGATCACATCGGGGCCAAAACCGCTGGACGTTCCAGGGATTGCGTCCGTCCCGGTCATTTGCAGCACGCTGGTTGTGTTCACGCTATCCGCCGTGAACGGCATGTTCTGCGCATACGCCACGCCGGCCTGCACCGTCCCGAAGGTGAGCGCTCGATCGATTTGCACCAGGTTGAGTTGATTCTTATTTACAATGTAGTACGCATAGGTGGATGAATTTCCTTTGACCGAGAGCGTCAGCGTGCCTCGCCCGGAAGTATCGGGAGTGGTTGCCGATCCCTGGGTGATCGGCTCGGCCGAATACGTCGGAGTCATGTTGCCGGCCGTGCTTTGGTCCACAATTCCACCCGTTACCGCGCCCCCGGCAAGAACAAATCGCCCGGCCTCCACCGTGCGCCCGCCAACAGGGGCGTCGGAATCCAAACCGAAAGCATACGTGCCGGAGGGGTTGGCGGCTGTAAGAGCGGAGGAATCCTGCTGCAAAAAGGTCCCCGTGTTTATATACGCTGTGCCGTCCGATTCGACAGCCCTGCCGCGCTTGCCGTCGGCGGAAAGCGTGAAATCGAAGGCGAGTCCTATGCTGGTTCCCGGATACATGTAGTTAGTAATGACAATTCTTCCCCTGGTTATGTTGTTGAAGGAAATATCGATTGAATAGTTGCCTGTAAGAGGGCTTAACGCACGGTTGATTCCGCCGCCATTGTTCCAGTCAAACTCGCCGCCCGTAATGTTTCCCTGCCCGTCCGCCGTGATGCTTCCGGCCATGGCCATGGGAGATCCAGTCAGATCATAGCCGCGCAGCAAAAGCGAGTAACTACCCTGCAGCCTATTCAGCGCGGAAACAATTGAAAACGTAAAGCTGTCGGACGTGGACTTGTTCGTTACCGAGGTTGCCGTAATGGTGGGAGAAGCGTTTGCGCCGGACGGAACCGTTGCCGGAGGCTGATAGCCGGCGTTCAGCACTGGAGATGAGGTTGCCGACGTCAGCGTTCCACATGCCGGGGAACAACTGGAGCCGCCGGCAGTTAACGTCCATGTCACGCCGGCGTTCGCCGAATCCCCCACCACCGTTGCGTTCAGCACGACTTGCGGGCCGCCCGCTGTCACGGTCGAAACTTTATTGGTGATGCTGACGCCAAGCGCGGGAGTGATCTGGAAATTGAAAACGTAAACTTGGCTGGGGTTCGTCGCTGACGCAGCCGTTATCGTTCCCGCGCCGTAGGACGGCGCCGTGGCCGGCGGCGTATACGTGGCGCTTGAATTTCCCGTGGACGCCAGGGTGCCGCATACCGGTGCGCACGGCTCATTCGCGTAAGTCAGCGTCCAGCTTACCGATTCCGCGCTCGATGAACTGGCAGCGCTCAATGTTACCGCCGCGGTTCCCGCCTGAATGCTTGAAAAAGCATTCGAAACCGTGAAGGGATCGGAACCCGATACCTTCGAACCACCAACCAAGCCGCAACTCGTAAGCCCTAAGGAAATAGATAACAAACCTACAAGAATCCATGAATGACGCATTCGGTTTCCCTATCCTACTTAGGATTATCCTGGCGGGGTTTCCGGATTCCCAAGCTATTCAATTCGGGAACAAGGATATGTTTGCCATGTGAATGGCAAGATACAGTTCGGCAAAAATTATGCGACTCTGCAATCCATGCAGCCGGGCAAATGCCGCATGTTGAACCATCGTTTACACTGTTCTTGCGTTGAATCGCTCCGAGGGGGCCGATTCTCGATAGTTCCGGGTTCTCTCAGTAACAATAAATTTACAATGCGGCTGTCTCAAATCTTGCGATGAACATTCGGGGGAGTTTATGCCCAAGAAATCGGCGGCGTATGGATGAAGCAAAAGTAATGCGTTCGAAACACGGGAACCTCACGCAAAGAATGTCTACAAATCGTTAGCATTGCTCAAAACCTGCAGGAAGGGGCTGCCTTCCCTATTCCACCTTTCAAGGTTGCGCGGGTCTGGGGGCTGGCCCCGAAGCCGCAGGCAAAGGTACCGGCGAGCCTGGTTTTCCTTTGGGCGGATAGTAATGCACGCGCTCGGTCTTCAATTCAGCTTCAGCGGGCTTGGCGTCCGGATTCAAGCGATCCTTGATCCAATCCATCAACCTGCCTACCTCGGGATACATAGCGCCGGGATCGCCAAATTGGTTAATTTCCGCCATTGCGGGGGCGGCCGCCTCCATTTTCAATTCCGCCGCGTCGGACATTTCGGTGTCTTTTCTTACATTTCCCAGGCGCACGCTGCGCGCCTTTACCTTTGGCAACCATTGAATCGGTTCAAGAACTTCGGCGCTCGCCAAAAATTCCGGCGTCAAATAATTTGCCCGCTCGTCGTCGGGCACGATTTTCGAATTAGCAAGCCAGCTGGGCCAGTCTCCCCAGGGGGTCAACAAATCGAGCGCCTTGATCCTTGGGTCCGCAGCCGACGCAAGAATGGCGATGCTTCCGCCCGAGCCCTGCCCAAACATGCCCACATGATCCATGTCGAGGTCGCCGCGCGTCTCAAGATAATTCAGTATCATTTGCACATCGTGAGCGGAGGCGCCCAGGGACTCCTGAAGTTCGCTCACGAACCAATCCTTGACGGCGTGGTGCTCCATGCGGTGGCCCGTGTTCGCGGAGACGAACCCGACTGCGGCATATCCGCCGTTGGTCACAAAGGTGCACCAGTTATTGTCCTTAAAACGGTCGGTGTCCTGTGGAAATGAATACAAATAAATGATAACGGGAGGTTTGGGCACGCCTTTCGGCCGAACCACAAACACGTCGAGAGGATCGTCAGGACGCCATATCATCTGGTAGCGCTCCCGGATGTAGCTGCTTCCCTGAGCGTCGTCTTTAGCGCCCAACACCGGTTTCGCAGCGATCAGCGTGCTGCCATCCAACGATGGCGAGGACCAATCTTCGTGATAACTCTGCTTTGGCGCAATTTCGGATTTCGCCGATGATTTCCCGGGAGAACTCGAGGGCGCGGGGTTCGGCGATACTTGAGCATGTGAGACTGCGGAAAGACAAAGGGCGAGTAATGCAATTTGCGCGCCGTGCGCCAGCCTTTCCATCTTGAGCGACCTGCCGATCATTACGATTCCTCCATCCAAGTTGGATCTTCGATCAATCGGGACCAACGACTGGTATCCTATTCAATTGATGTTACGTCCGTATGAAACGTCGAAAAGGGGCAGACGGCGTACTGCTGCCGCCTGCCCCTTCCCGAGAAGGTTGTAAGACTACTGGATCCAGGTAATGAAGGTGCTGCCCGCGATGTTGTAGGCATCCGATTCGTTGATGGTGTTGAAAATCGTGCCGGCCATATCGCCGCCGTTTTCAGCCGGCTCGCTGCCGATTCCGTTGCTTGCGATTCCGACCGTGGATGGGAGGGCGTAGTGCGAACGGAAAACCGTCAGCACTGGAGCAAACGTGGTGCAGCCGCTGGTGGTGCCAGCCGTGCAGCGCTGGTAGGGAACGAAGTCGGCTGCCGCTGCGGAATACGCTTGATCCTGTGCCGCTGCGATCAAGGTATCGACGCTGGGGCCTGACGTCGGTGGGGTGTAGCTGGCATAACGAATACCGCGGATGATGTTCCAGACGCGGTAGTTGCCGTTCTTGACGTTTGTAAAGTTGGGAGGATTCGAGCAGGTAAGCCCTCCGGTGTTAAATGCACCTGTGCAGGAAGGCCATGTGCCGCTGCCGACGCTGGCATAGAGTGGATCAACGCCATCGATCGCCAGGTAGCGGGTATTTCCGGCCTTGGAAGGCGCGAAGCTGCCGAGGCTCCAGAAAGCATAGCCCAAGCGATTTTGGTTGCCGCTAGCTGGTGCGCCATTGACGGCGGCAATCACTTCGCCGCCCGTAACGCCGCGCATGCGGTGATTATAGAGCCCGGGAACGCGAGCCGGATTCGAGCAATTGGTGCTGGTGGCAGCTCCGGGATCGACATACGTTGGGCTTGAGGGAATCGTATAGCAGTTTGTGCCATACGATGTGGGAGTGAAGCCGGTCTCCTGGCTGAAGCTGGAGTTCCCGTCTCGATCGTGAACGATCTGGAATTCGGTGGTGTTATAGGTCCCCGAGACCGGTTCGCGGAAGACGACGTCCACGGCAGCCGGTGTCCCAACTGCAGTGCCAACCAAATCCTGGTTAAGTCCGAGCGTTCCGGAGAGGAAACCCTCGATGACGTGCGAGAGGGCGTTCGTCGGCAATAGTGCCCCCAAGCCTTTTCCGGCAGTCGTATCTAGATCGTTGTAGAAGAACATCATCGGGTAGGCCCCGACGTTGATGGTCTTCGTGGCCGGAACCGTGAGGCCGGAAATCTGGTCAACGCCGCCGCTCACGTTAAAGGCAATCACGTTCGCAACGTTGTTGGTGTTGAATGCGCTGAGGATGGCCGTTCCAATACCACCCAGAGGACCGTATCCAAAGCATCCTTGTTCATCCGCCGGGGCGCAAGCAGCGCGCCCGTAGGCGTACTCTCCGTCATCGGGACGAATGTCCGAAAAGATGGAATTGAAGTGCGCTCCGTTGACCAAGGCATAGACTGCCGGGGGCAATCCGCACGGCGAGGTTCCCGAGGGACCGCAGGTATTGTTGACCGTGTCAGTAATGTAGCCAACTTTATTCTGACCGGCCAAGCCTGCGACGCTTCCGGATCCGGACACGGAAGGATCGAGGTGAATGTATCCGTTTCCACTGGACCCGCCGCTGCCGGACTGGGCGTAGAACAGGCGCAGACCAACGATGGAGTCAATGGACATGTATACGCAAACGGTGTTCGGGGAGGTGCTGTTGTCCCATACCACGGCAATGCTGCCCGGCTCAGTCGGAATCGAGCCGGAACGGGGGTCAACGGCATATACGAGGGAAGCGCTCGAATACGTCCAGACATTCGAGCCGCAAATTGGGCTGGTATAGCCCAAAGTAGCATCGGGCAGCACCATGGCGGCCACAATGCTGGTGAATGCTCCGGAGGATCCTCCGGCAATAATCTGCGGCGCCTGCGCATAGCTGTTTCCAGCCATGAACAAGGACGCCGCTAACAGAAACGGCGCAACTAGTAACTTCTTCATTGGTTTTTCTCCTTGCGAGTTTTGAATTCAAAAATGCCACTGCTTGTCTCCAAACACACTTCCAACACGAACGACACCCGGTTCTTCTTCCCATCGGTCAGCTAGTAAGAATGGGCTGTGTGGCGCATGAAACCACCACAGCGTTGGGGTGGATGGCCAACTTGCTCGGCCGGCCTCGTTGTCCTTTAGCGGACTGGAACCTCCGAGCAAGATTATTGATAAGTCTCTGGACCGGGTTGCTTGACTGCGTTGCCGAGCTTCAAAGCGGTCTGCCTCTGCGACCAACCACCGGGAAGTCCGGACAACGTGCGGCATTCTGGCGGAGCTTTATTAAGTCACAATAACGTGCGAACTAATTTCAGATAAAACTCCTGGACGCGGAAAAATTCAGCAAATCTGAAATCTAAAAACGAATCGAACTTCCAGCCCCGGACGAATTTTTGCTGCCCCTACTCCGTTGGATCTTCAAGACATTTTGAATTTTTGATATATCAGGCAAGAAAAAAAGCGAGAGAGGACTCCGCGCAAACGCAAGCCGCGTGATCGTGGCACTTGCTGCAAAATGAGGCAACAAATTCGAAAAAATCCGCCGGATTTGTCCACCAAACGAACTTGTCGCAAATGCTCCCGCGCAAAATAGGCCGAAGTTGGTCTTATTTTAACTTCAGACTCATCGGACCGTAACAGAAGGGCTGGCACCATGCGTCCGTACTTTTGTTTCGATTCGAGAACCCCCAGCCTAGAACAGGAGCCGGTCAGGTGAAACGATCAGGAGTTTTGGCATTCCTCGCGGTTTTAATTCTATTTTTTGCATTTAACCCAATGTCGGAGGCCGCGCCCCAGAGTTCCGCTACTGGGGCCATCGCAGGCACGGTGCTTGACAATACGCCGGCTATTATTCCTGGGGCCGTCATCAATGTGACCAGCGGGGCTGCGCTGTCACGAACAGTCACTTCGAACGAAAAAGGGGAATATCAAGTTTCGGAATTGCCGCCGGGAACCTACAAGGTGACCGTGTCCGTGCCGGGCTTCAACGACTTTCAAGCATTGAACGTGGTGCTGACTTCCGGCCAGACGGCCCATGTGGACGCAACCATGGTGCCCACCGGGTTGAATACCACCATAGACGTTCAGGGACAGGCTCCCAATCAGGTGGAGACCGAATCCTCGCAAGTCTCCGGCACGATCACCACGCAGGAGATTGTTACTCTGGCCATCAATGGCCGGAATTTCACGCAGCTCGCTCTGCTGGCGCCGGGCGTCAGCAACCAATCAGGACAAGATGAAGCGCTGGTTGGAGTGAAAGGCAGCGTGAAGTACAGCGTGAATGGCGGTCGAACCGAGTACAACACCTATGAGGTGGATGGCGGCGACATTCTGAACGCCAGCATCAATGGAAGCAGCAGCGCTCTGATCGTCTACCCCAGCGTCGATGCCATCTCCGAAATGCAGGTCCTGACTTCCAATTACGGCGCCATGTACGGAAGGAGCGCCTCGGGGACCATTCAGGCTACAACCAGGAGCGGCGGCAGCGCTTTCCACGGCGACGCTTACTTCTACCTTCGCAACAACCACTTGAACGCCAGGAATTTCTTCGATCCTCAAGGACCGGCGCCTCTTTATCATAAATACGATCAAGGCTTTACGCTTGGCGGGCCCTTATATATTCCAGAGCACTACAACGAGAACAAGGACAAAACGTTCTTTTTTGTCTCCGAGGAATACCACCATGATCGCGCCCCGCAGGATTTCAACCAGGCTGTTCCTACCATGCAGGAGCGAAATTGCAGCTTTGCCCATGATTCCGCCTATAACGGAGGGCCAAATCCCTACTGCGGGAACGACGCGCAGCCTCCCTTTCCAACCGATTACAGCCAATATGGCGATTTCAGCGATGTATGCCCGTCAGTGGGTGGAGGAAGGCCCGGGTTCAGTCCCGGCAGCTCAGTTGTTTTTTCTCGAAGCAAATACCCGGATTGCCCTGGCACGCCAACACCCGGAGGATTTAGCACATATCCCGGAAACATGGTTCCGATCGATCCAATTTCGGGCGCCATCCTCAATGCCAACCTGATCCCCGCTCCCAACTCAAAGACTGGGTGCAATTCATCCATTGGGTCCTGCTACGTGGCAACCTTGTCGCCGCTCACAACCTGGCACGAAGATCTTTTCCGCGTGGACCACAACATTACGCCCACGGAAAAAATTTATTTCCGCTACATTCACGATGCATGGCAAACAGTTTCTCTAACCCCGCAATGGGGTTACGTTCAGGAGAATAATCCTGCGACGGAGGTGTTCCCCACGGTTCAAAATAAGTTTGTGGGTCCCGGCCTCAGCATGGTGGCGCATCTGACCAGCACAATCAGCAGCACCTTTGTGAACGATGCGGCCATGAGTTTTTCCACGGACCACATCAGCTTGACCGATATCCCCGGTTTGAACGCCAATCTTTCGCGTCCCGCTGACCTCAATAGCAATGCAGTTTGCGTGCAGGACAGTAATCCCAATGCGCCCACCACACCGTGCGGTATGGGTTCCATCTTCCCCACTGCCGCCGCAAACATTAGTGCGCTGCCGAGCATTGTCGTTGGTGGAACAAACTCCGCTTACGGCGGGTCGGGATTCGCCATCGATACCGGCTACATGCCCTGGCATCACTCCAACCCGACCTACATGATGCGAGACGATGCAACGCTAGTCCGTGGCAAACACACCATAAGCGTCGGCGTTCAATTCATTATCGCCCAGCGCAACGAAACGAATCCGCCAGTGGGTGCAAACAGCGGCGCTATCCAGGGCATCGCCACATTCACGAATGTCGGCACACGAAGCACAAGCGGAAATGCCTTTGCCGATTTTCTGGGGAGTTGGATTGGTACGCAACGAAGTCAATCCGGACAATTGGAACAATTGCCCGGCCCCCCACATATTCAGGGATTTCAGCAGGATAGCGCCCAGGGCGTGTACCACAACAGCTATCGTACCGTTGAGCCCTACGTGCAAGACGACTGGAAAATTACATCACGCCTGACCCTCAATCTGGGTATCCGATTGAGCCTGTTCGGCCTGTACCATGAAAAATACGATCAGGCTTACAACTGGGTGCCCTCGCAATTCAGCGCCGCACTTGCCTCCCAAGTGACCGTGAACCCCGCAACTGGCACATTGCTCCTTTCCACTGGAAATCCTGTGCCGATTAACCTGACCAATGTGGATCCTCATTTACTAAACGGAATCCAGCAATGCGGCGTGAATGGAGTTCCAGCGGGATGCATGACCAACCACTGGCTCAACCCTTCGCCCCGAGTCGGATTCGCATGGGATCCTACCGGCCGGGGTAAGACTTCCATTCGCGCCGGTTACGGAATTTTCTTCGAGCATGGGACCGGCAACGAGGCAAATACAGGATCACTGGAAGGAAGCCCGGGACCTTCCGGCGGCGTCCTGGACATGACGCAATACTATCCCACGAGCTGGGGTTGCATCGGCAATCCCGCCGGAAGCGGTTGCACAGCGGCAGGCCCAGGCGCCTTCCCTCTGAATGTGACCAATATTCCGACAAAGGTCACCTGGCCCTATGTGCAGCAGTGGAGCCTGAGTGTTCAGCACCAATTGCCGTGGAGTTTGTTGGGATCGATCGCTTATGTCGGCAGTAAGGGAACGAATTTGGCTACGGAACTTCAAGTGAATCAATTGGTCCCCGTAAACGCCGCGCAGAATCCTTTCCCGGCCGGTGTGCCTTTAACGAGTGATGTGTGCTCGGGATTTGGACAACAACTGTTCACCATTCCTGTTCCCGCTGGACAGCCTATCACCGTCGGTCCGGGGCAGCCCGGGTACGTCAACCTATTGGCAGCGTGCACCGGAGTGAACTCTCAAATTCCCACGCCGAACGCGTTGCGCCAGCCGGGCACAGCCATCGCCCCCGGAATGGGCCAAATCTTCTCTCTGCAGAATATCGCCAGTTCCAAGTACAACGCCCTGCAGATCACTCTGCGCCGCTCGGCCGGTCCGCTCTCTCTGGGAGTTTCTTACAGCTACAGCCATTCTTTCGATGACTCCTCCGATCGCACCTCGGCTTCCTTTATCAATGCCTATAACCTGCAGCAGAATTGGGCAAGTTCCGACTTCGACCAGAGGCACCTGCTGAATATCAATTACGTCTATCAATTGCCGCTGACCAAAATTTTTGGTGTAACACGCATCATGAAAATATTCGATGCATTGGGGCCTTGGCAGACGGAAGGCGCCGACCTTTCCAGTTGGCACAAGCGCTATTTCGATGGCTGGCAGATCTCTGGAATTACTATTTTTGCGACCGGAACGCCCTTCAGCGTGCTGAATGGCGGAAGTTCCACCGGCCTCGTCTCCTCGCTTGATAATGCCGGTGTGGCCGCCGGGCTAGGGCCGGGTTCGTACCCGGACGTGGTCAGGAATGCGCCTATGCCGGTGACTTCAGGAAGCTCCAGTTCCACGGGTACAACGCAAGGCCCGCTGCTCGGCAACCCAGCGGAGTTCGTGGCGCCTCAAGGCCTTACCTATGGAAATGCGGGAAGAAACTTTCTGAACAATCCAAGCCAGTTCAATTGGGATGTTTCGTTTATAAAAGATGTCAAAATCAGGGAATCGAAAACGCTGGAGTTTCGCATAGAAACGTACAATATCTTCAATCACACGCAATTCCGGATCTACGACCCCGCCAACCCGGGCAATACCGGCAATAACGTAATTTCCTGCTACGGCGATACGGCGCCCTACTCCGCTTGCGTTGGATCGAGTTCCTTTCTGCATCCGGTGGACGCACACCAGCCCAGGACCATTCAGCTGGGTGTGAAGTTCTTGTTTTGATGACCGGAGCCCGTGTGGACGTGTACCTTTTTTTGGATGATGCCATGCACCATGCTCACATATGAGAGTGAATGGCGATTCCAACTTCGTGGGGAAATCCTACGAAATCCTGGTACCTAATTCCGGTGCCGCCGCGAACGCGAATCGAGTCGGATCGCTCTTAGCCGCTTCAGGGCGGCGATCCGCAGCGAGCGGTCGATATCGCCATGCTTTACCTTCGATCTTCTTCCGCTGATAAACCGTTCGAATCGCCGCTGGGTTCCCTCGCTGCAAGGCCACGCAAGGCGCTGAAAGACCACGAAGAATGGAGCATTCAGTGGCACGGACGTGAATAGTAGGATTCGTCATGCCCGCTTTCGCCGATCCACCGTTGATTTCATTTAGGCTTGCATTTCATCCGCCCGCGCTTTCTCTTTCTACGTTCCGGGCTGCTCCACTTCCAGTTCCGGATTTCCGGCATGTCTTGGCCGTGCTTGTCGATGTACTGCTTGTGCTCGATAAGCTTGTCCTTGAGCTGCTGTTTCAGGTAAATGCCCTTGTCGCCGGTTTGTGGCAGGCGGTCGATGGTGTCCATCACGAGGTGGAAGCGGTCCAGATCGTTCAGCACCGTCATGTCGAAGGGCGTGGTGATGGTGCCCTCTTCCTTGTAGCCGCGGACGTGGATGTTGTCGTGGTTGGTGCGGCGGTAGGTCAGCCGGTGAATCAACCACGGGTAGGCATGGAAGGCAAAGATGACCGGCTTGTTCTTGGTGAAGAGCTCGTCGAAATCGATGTCGCTCAACCCGTGCGGGTGCTCGGTTTGCGGCTGCAGCTTCATGAGATCGACGACGTTGACCACCCGAATTTTCAGGTCGGGCAAACGTTCGCGCATGATGGAGACGGCGGCCAGCGTCTCCAGCGTGGGCACGTCGCCACAGCAGGCCATGACCACGTCGGGTGCAACGCCCTGGTCATTGCTGGCCCACTGCCAGATGCCGATGCCCTCGGTGCAGTGCTTGACGGCGGCGTCCATCGTCAGCCACTGCGGCGCCGGGTGTTTGCCCGCGATCACGACGTTTACGTAATGGCGGCTGCGCAGGCAGTGGTCCATCACCGACAGCAGGCAGTTTGCGTCCGGCGGAAGGTAAACACGCACGATCTCGGCCTTCTTGTTCACCACGTGATCGATAAAACCGGGATCCTGGTGCGTGAAGCCGTTGTGATCCTGGCGCCAGACATGCGAGGCCAGAAGATAGTTGAACGAGGAGATCTTCCGCCGCCACGGCAGGTGCGCCGTGACCTTCAGCCATTTGGCGTGCTGGTTGAACATCGAATCGACGATGTGGATGAACGCCTCGTAGCAATTGAAAACTCCATGCCGCCCGGTGAGCAGGTAGCCTTCGAGCCAGCCCTCGCATTGGTGTTCGCTGAGCATTTCCATCACGCGCCCAGCGGGCGCGAGAAATTCGTCGTTCGGCACGGTCGCGGCGTCCCATTGGCGCTTGGTCACTTCAAAGAGGGCTTCCAGGCCGTTGGAGATCGTCTCGTCAGGGCCAAAGACCCGGAAATTCCGCTGCTCACTGTTCAGCTTCGCGACATCGCGCAGGAAACGCCCGAGCACATGCGTGTCGCCGATGCCAAGCACCCCCGGCGAGGGCACGTCGACCGCGTAGTCGCGGAAATCCGGCATCCGCAGATCGCGGAGCAGAATGCCGCCGTTGGCGTGGGGATTCGCACCCATGCGCCGTTCGCCCTTGGGCGCAAGTTCGGCCAGTTCCGGTTTCAGGCGGCCCTGCTCATCGAAGAGTTCCTCCGGCCGGTAGCTCCTCAGCCAGTCTTCCAACAGCTTGAGGTGTTCGGGATGGGTGGCCGGGTCGGAGAGCGGCACCTGGTGCGATCGGAAGGTGCCTTCGATTTGCAGACCATCGACCATCTTCGGCCCCGTCCAGCCCTTGGGTGAATTGAGGACGATCATCGGCCAGCGCGGACGCGTCAAGTTGCCGTGAACGCGGGCGTCCTGCTGGATTTTTTTTATCTGCTCCACCGCCGTGTCGAGCGTCGCGGCCATGGCCTCATGCATCAGCGCGGGCTCATGACCCTCGACGAAGTAGGGCGTCCAGCCGTAGCCGCGGAGCAACTGTTCCAATTCCTCGCGGGTGATGCGCGCCAGGACGGTCGGGTTTGAAATCTTGTAGCCGTTGAGATGCAGGATCGGCAGCACCGCGCCGTCGGTGGCCGGATCGAGAAACTTGTTGGAATGCCACGCCGTGGCCAGCGGACCGGTCTCCGCCTCGCCATCGCCGACAACGCAGGCGACAACGAGATCGGGATTGTCGAATACAGCCCCGAACGAATGGCTGAGCGAATAGCCCAACTCGCCGCCCTCGTGGATCGAGCCCGGGCACTCCGGCGAAGCGTGGCTGGGAATTCCTCCGGGAAACGAAAACTGAATAAAGAGCTTCCGAAGCCCGGCCTCATCCTGGCTGATGTTGGGATAGATCTCGCTGTAAGTGCCTTCGAGATACGTGTTGCCCACGACCGCCGGGCCGCCATGCCCGGGGCCGGAGACGTAAATCATGTCGAGGTCGTATTTTTTGATGACCCGGTTCAAGTGCACGTAAATGAAGTTCTGCCCGGGGGTCGTGCCCCAGTGTCCCAGCAGCATGTGCTTCACATCCGCGAGCGTCAGCGGCCGCTTCAGCAGCGGATTGTCGTAGAGATAAATCTGGCCGACCGACAGATAGTTGGCGGCGCGCCAGTAGGCATCCATCTTGTGGAGCAGTTCCGGGGAAAGAGTTGGGGGACGAGTTTCTGTCTTCATGGTTCAAATCCTTCGTTTTCAGCCAAGGCCGAGAACGCGGCAAACCGTCTTGGCTATCATGAGTTCTTCATCCGTGCGAATGACGCGGACCGCGACCCGGCTGGCCGCCGCGGAAATCACGCCCTCATTCGCCGCGTTTCGCTTTTCTTCGAGTTCGATTCCAAGGAAATCCCAGCCCATCGCAAATCCGGGCGCGGACTGCGGGCGCATTCTCTCCGATGCCGCCAGCGAACACCAGCGTGTCCAGTCCGCCCAGCGCCGCCGCGAATGCGCCGATCCATTTCTTGACCTGGTAGCAAAACAGCGCGACCGCTTCAGCCGCCCGCACGTCCTGCGTTTCACGGTCAAGCAAGTCGCGCATGTCGGAACTGGTCTCGGATATGCCGAGCAGCCCGGACTGTAAATTGACCATCTCATTGAATTGCTTCGCGCTCATTTTTTCAGTGCGCGCCAGATACCAAACCAGTCCGGGATCGAGATCGCCTGAGCGGGTGCTCATCGGCACCCCGGCGGTCGGGGTGAAACTCATGCTTGTGTCCACGGATTTGCCGTCACGCACCGCCGCCAGGCTCGCGCCATTGCCGAGGTGGGCGAGGATGACCCGGCCTTGTTGCCGCCGGATCGCCAGGCGCGCGAGTTCTTCCATGAGAAACGCATACGACAACCCGTGAAACCCATACCGCCGCACGCCCTGCGCTTCGTAGCGGCGCGGGATCGGCAACAACTGCGCGACGCGCGGCAGGTCATGGTGAAAAGCCGTGTCGAAACATGCCACTTGGGGCAGGTCGGGAAATCGGCGATGAAACGCCTCGGTCAATAGGATCTCCTCCGGCAGATGGTCGGGATCGAATGGACTGAGCCGGTGCAGCTCCTCAACCATTTCCGCAGTGATTCGCTGCGGCTTGTAATACTTCGGCCCGCCATGCACCACGCGATGCCCAACCGCGGTCAATGCATCGCGCCCGCTGCGTTCCTCGATCCAATCCATCAGAGCGCCCACTGCTACCGTGTGATCCGGCGCCGTCACAATGCGCGAAAAGTTGTCCGCCTGGTCCACGCCTTTCACCCGCAAAGTGGCCTCCGGCAGTCCAATCCGCTCAATCCCGCCCTCTAGAATCCGCCGGAGCGAGTCGCCGGCTTCGAACAGCGCGAACTTGATGCTCGACGAGCCGCCATTGATCGTCAGGATGCGTGGGTTAGCTGGTTTCATGGATGTTTTTCCAGTCATTGTGCATCATCGTTGCCATAGGATCCGAGCAGGATTCGAGCGGAACCGCCGCCCCCGAGTGCGCGGGGATTATTCTCGCCGTATAGTCGCTCGCTGGGCGCGAGGCGTTGACCGTTGCGTGAAAAACGAAGCTGCCGGCATTGTCAGGAATCGAACCCGCACATTCATTTCTTCCCGCACAGGATCGCCGCTGTCGATTGCGTCTGCATAAAGTTCAACACGCACCGCCCGAGGGTCGAGATCGCTGAGACAGACCTGAACCTCGAAGACATGCTGCTGGCCGCGAGTCTCAACCTTCATTTCGCCAAAGTGCAGCCGATCCCATTTCTGTTCCAGGCGGTTCCGCCAATCGACTATTTGTCTGCCGATCGCTCCTTTGTTCGCAGCGCGCTCACGGTAGGCTGTAGCCGCTGGAAGATAGCGTTCTTCCGTGTATTCGCGCACCGCACGATGCGCGGAGAATAGCGGCGTCAATCGCGCCATGCTTTCGCGCATCCGCGCAACCCATGCGGTGGGAATACCGTCCTTGTCGCGAGCATAAAACTCCGGGATCACTTTGCGCTCGAGCAAGTCGTACAAGGCTTCCGCTTCGGCCGCATCCCATGCCGGATCGTCGCCATGTTCCTGGCCATCGCCCAATGCCCATCCCACTTCAGGCGTGTACGCTTCCGCCCACCAACCGTCCAACTCGGACAGGTTGATGCCTCCATTCACGAGCACTTTCATTCCGCTCGTCCCGCAAGCCTCCCAGGGCCGGCGTGGCGTGTTGATCCAGACATCCGCCCCCTGAACCATGTGCTCGGTCAAATGCATGTCATAGTCACTGAGGAAGATCACATGGGGGCGAGCCTCTGGCCGCCGAATGAAATGTATCCATTCCTGAATCAGGGCCTGCCCCGCCTGGTCCGCCGGATGCGCCTTTCCGGCGATGATGAGTTGCACCGGGCGCTGGGAATTGCTCAACAGACGCAGCAGCCGTTCTGAGTCATGCAGCAGCAAGTTCGGCCTCTTGTAGGCCGCGAAACGCCGTGCAAAGCCCAGTGTCAGCGCATTGGGATCGAAAATATGCTTCACACGGTCAATCCTTTCGGGCGACGCACCGGAGGCGGCCAGTTGTCCGGACAGTCGCTCGCGGGCATATTCAACGAGAGACTTCCTGGCGACAGTACGAAATTGCCAGAGCACTGGCATCGGGGAGGCGGCGAATTTCCTGCTCCAGGTTTTCGGTCGTCCCCAACCAGCGGTCTTTTCTGCAAGCGTTTGTCCAGAGCACATCGGCTGCCGCCGAGTCCCAGGTCGGCATGTGGACTCCGTTGGTTACGTGCCCGACGGGCACTTCGCCCTCCGGCCAGCGGGGAAAAAGCGGCCCAAACAGGCGCCGGCTGACTTCTCCGTGCAACCGGCTTACGCCATTCACCGCTCCGCTGCCCCGGATTGCCAGATAGGCCATGTTGAAAGTCTCCGCCGAATCGTTCGGATTCTTGCGGCCCAGGGCCAGCAAATCGTGAGGCGTTATTCCGAGTTTCTTCTCTGCATACCCTCCCAGATATTGTTCGATGAGGGCTGGAGCGAAAAGATCAAACCCGGCGGCCACTGGCGTGTGGGTGGTGAAGAGATTCCCCGCTCGCGTGGCGGCCAGCGCGACTTGGAAGGGCTGCCCGGTTTCTTCCATGAAACTTCGGGCGCGGTCCAGCACAGCAAAGGCCGCGTGCCCTTCATTCAAGTGACACACTTCCGGCTTGATGCCCAGCGCGCTGAGCAGCCGCCAGCCGCCAATCCCGAGAAGCATTTCTTGCACCAGGCGCAACTCCGGCCCGCCCCCGTAAAGCTCGCTGGTGATCCCTCGATGAGCTGGGAAATTCGCCGCGTCATTGCTATCCAATAGGTAGAGCTTGACTCGGCCGGCCTGAACCTGCCACGCGCGTAGCCAGACCGAGTATCCTGGCAAGGCGATCTCCAACCGCAACCACTCGCCGTTCGGCTGGCGCACCGGCGTAATCGGCAACTGTCCGGGGTCGTTGTACGGGTAAAGAGCCTGTTGCGCTCCGTCCTTGTCAATGACCTGGCGAAAATAGCCTTGTTGATACAGCAGTCCGACTCCGACCACCGGCACACCCAAATCGCTGGCGGCTTTAAGCTGATCGCCGGCCACATTGCCAAGACCGCCCGAATAGATCGGGAGCGCTTCGCTCAGCATGTATTCCATGCAGAAATACGCCACGCAAGTTAAAGGAGATTGCGGATGCTTTTGCTGAAACCATGCAGGCGTGTCCGCCGCATGAAGTTTGGCCTGCAGATGGTCATCGACATTCTTGCGGAAGGCAGGATCGCCCAGCGCCCGTTCGATTTGGTCCCGCGAGACCGTTTGCAGGATGACCCAGGGATTTTGCGTGAATTCCCACAGTATTGGATCGAGTGTGCGCCAAACTCCGTCAGTGGCGTGGTTCCACGACCAGCGCATATCCAAAGCAAGCTCTGCAAGAGAATCGAACCCCTCGATTTCCGTGGGCAGAAAGCTGTATAACGGGTTGCTGACGCGTGATTGATAGCTCATGATTTCTCTCTCGGAACTGGCGCTGCCGCCAGAGTGTCGCTGACAATCGTGTGGGAAATGGCCGGCGTTGGCGTGTATTCATCGCCTTCCGCGAGCATGACATCGACGCCGTTGGCGGCCAAGACTTCCAGCGCGCTGGCCAGCGCCGGCACCGAAAGCGCGTGCGTATCCATGCCGAGAAATAGGGGGCCATCAATCCGGTGCTGCTTTCGGTAAAGGCAAATCGCCTGGCTGATGGCAAGAATATGCAATTCATTGAAGGCTGTTCTGAATGATGAGCCACGGTGTCCCAATGTGCCGAAGGCAGCCCGTTGCTCCGGCACGGAAGGATCAGGCGTACCCGTATAATAGGCCGTGACGAGCCTGGGTACATTCACCAGCATTTCTTGCGGGGCCGGCCTTCCTGCGGAGGGACTTACTTTCATAGCTCCTCTTCAAATGCCTTGCTGGCGCGGGGCCGCTGTGACCTAGCTCACTAGCTTTTGCGTTTCGAAAGCTGATTTCGCAGCTGCGGAGAAACTGCGGGCTATTTGTTTACAGATCCCTTATCCTCGTTGCGCACCGCGGATTCCGTCGGCGGATAAACGATCTGGTCGCGCAAGGCGGGAATCTCGTCGGGATCGAAATCGGGAAATGGCAATTCGTGGTGCTCCCGCCATTGCTTTACTTTTTCCTCCATCTCCGCCGTCTTGCGAGGGTCCAGGCCAGGATCGCCTGTGAGATACAGGGTGCGGGATGGAAGCGCAAATCCGGTTCCTGCTGCTTTAATGATTTCGAGCGATGCGCAGGAGCAGGTCTTCTCGAATGGCTTGATACTCGGTATCGTTGGTGGTGAGCAAGGTAGCAAGAAAGATCGGCGTGGAGCGCGTAGTCGTCGAAGCCTGAAAAGCGAATCCCCGCCGATTCCTGCTCGACTTTAGGGTGCTCGTAAAGCATGCGGCGGGTTTCGGCCAGGACGGCGCGCAATTGGTCCGGAGTGGTCTCGTATCGCAGCCCAGTTTGGCCTCGAACAGCATTTTGTCGCGGCGCGCTAAGTTCTCGACGCTCATGGTCGCGAGCATGCCGTTGGGGATGGAGAGCTCGGTGCGCTCGGCGGTGCGAATGCGTGTCGAGCGCAGACTGATGTCCTCGACCACGCCGGATTTATCGCCGAAGCGGCAGAAGTCGCCAACGCGGATAACCTCGTCGCTTAACACCGCGATGCCGCCAATGAGGTTCTCCAGACTCTTCTGCGCTCCCAGCGCGATGGCGATGCCGCCGATCCCAACGCCGGCCAAGGCCGTGCTCATATTGAATCCAAGAGCGCGGAAGACTAACAGCATTGCGAAAAGAATTAGGAAGACGTTCGCGATGCGCTGGCCCAGAAGGACGAGCGACCCGATCCCCGCCCGCCCCGCCGCGATCGCTCTCTTCTCGACCGCCTCCATCGCGCTCCGTAAGATCCGCGAACAGAGCCAGGAAAATGCGACGATAAAAACGATCCACGCGACGCGTCCATAGTAGGCGCGCAACAGCACGGGAATAACTAGGTACCCGACTCCCATCCGGTGCAATATGGTTGCGACCACCACCAAAAGCGGCTTGGACATGCTGTGTAGTGCCGGGTTTTGCCGGCTGCTTTTTCAGCCGTTCGCACTACCCAGATGCAAGCAGCGCCAATCGAATGAGAAACCACGCCACCCCAAGCGCCACTGGAATCAGCAGAATCATGGCCAGCCACTGCCACGCGGGCATGCCGAGAATGAGGAATCGCACCAGCGAGGGCGGAAGATGGGTCTCGAGTTGGTGAATCTGCGTCTGGCTGTACAGTTCGGGGAGCTTCGACAGCGTGTCCGAGGAAATCAGCCAAATTTTATTGCCGTCGGCATCGGTTACGCGAACCAAGTCGAGTGGAACCTCGGTGTCACCGAGGCCAAGCATGCCAACCTGTTCGTGGCCGGGCGGAACGCCGATCTGCTCGGTGCCTCCCGGTTGGTCGGTAATGCCGTTGACGTTGCCATTGAACCCGCGATTGATCACGATGAGCAACTGTTCGGCCAGCTGTTGTCCCTCGTTCCGGCGCTGCGCATTGGTCAATTGCAGGTACTGGGCAGCGGAGTCGTATTTCCCGAGCTGGGCGGACTGGAGGAAGCCGAAAACGGTGCCGCGCGGCGTGCTTCGGCCGAGAGGATCGGCGTTGCTGGGAGCCGCACTCGTGCTGGGCGTAGCGCCCGATCCCATCACTTGATTCAATATCTGTGAAGTCGAAGTTTGGCCTGAGGCGTTCCGCACAAAAGTCAGGCAGACCAGCAACAAGAGGAACAAATGCAGGCCACGAGTCAAATGCTTGTTCATGGTTCCCCCCCATCCATTAGCGACGACGAGCCCGCGTTTCAATCATGAACCAATGCTAACTCTCAGGTGCATGTTTCGAAGGGAACGGCAGCGGCACCTGCAGCCCGGAAGATGACAGGGTTCAGCGAGGCTTGTCATTTTCCATCCTTTACGGCGCTGCGAAATCCATCAAGTGTAAACATATCAGAACAGCAGAGCTTCGCGATGCGCTGTTCGAAGATTACGGACGATGATGCCGCGATATGTGAGGGCTTTCACAACGGAGCGCTTTCTGCTTGCACGATTCTGCATGGTCACCTCTCGATTTGCCCCCTAGTCCCTAGTATCCATGAATCGACCTAGGTCGCCTTGCGCTCCAGTGATTCCAACCCTGAACCGAGCGCCCTTATCATGGCCGTATTGGCGGTTCTCATGGAAGCGAACTTCGTAGTTGACCAGCTACTCTTGCGCTTGACGCCCGGATGCTCGGTAAGCCAAGCGATCGGTGGCTGCGAAGAGAGCTGAGCCACGCAAGCTAGATGCCCCGCTCAAACAGGAACTTGCGCGGGCGTCTGCGAACATATCGCAACCCAAAACGCTCCGTCACACACTTCTGAATGAAAGACACTGCTTCCACTGGCGAGTCTGTCATGAGGATTTGGTCAAGATCTGTGCGAGTCGATGGCCGCCTTCATCAAGAGTGTTTCCCGAAGGAACTTGAGCAAAGGCGACCAATATTCAACACCTAAAAGTACCACGGGAAAGTTTTTGATCTTTCCGGTTTCGATCAAAGTCACGACTTCAAACAGCTCATCGAGGGTGCCAAATCCTCCGGGAGCCGCGACGAATCCGTAGGAATATTTCTCAAGCATCAACTTCCGCACGAAGAAATATCGGAACTCCACCCACTTATCGAGATAGCGATTTGGTTTTTGCTCTTGAGGAAGGACAATGTTGCAGCCAATCGAGACGCCGTTGGCGTCTTTCGCCCCGCGGTTTGCCGCTTCCATCAGACCAGGGCCGCCACCGGTCATGACCGTGAATTTCGCCTGCGCAATTAGCGCTCCCAGTTCGCGTGTGAGTGCATAGTAAGGATGCGTCGCCGGGAATCGCGCCGACCCGAAGACGGTAACGCAAGGGCCCACGAAGTGGAGGGAACGAAAACCGTGGATCAATTCGCGAAAAATCCGCAAAGCTTGTCCGAGTTCAAAACCACGTCCTTGGGGACCTTGGAGGAAGATTCGATCGTCCCTGACTTGAAGCGGTTTTCCCCCAATTTAAATCGGGTTCAGGTATCTCCGTATTGGTCAGATCGTCGGTTGGCATAGGTATCGTTTCCTGATAACGATAACGCGAAGAAGCACACGAACGCCAGCCTGCGATCCCCGTTTGCGGAAGTATCCAGCATTCCTGGCAATGACATCAATAGAGCTTCAGTGAAAGACATGTTCAGAAGGAAATTGCAAGCAGGCACGCGATGTAAGCAACAATCACTCGGAAATGATTGAAAAAGCTATGGCGGAGAGGGTGGGATTCGAACCCACGGTCGGGTTTCCCCGACACTCGCTTTCGAGGCGAGCTCCTTCAACCGCTCGGACACCTCTCCACGGCTGTTGCTTCATTCTAGCGGAGCGGCGACTGCGGAGCAACGCCAGTCCTTCGGGCGCGAGAATGCTTCACGCCGCAAGAGCTACGGCTTTCTTGCAGAGAGCAAGCGAATCGGAAAGAAAGCGGGGACGCGCTTGCGATACGCTTCATAGGGCGGGCCGAAGCGAGCCGCCAATTCTCTTTCTTCAAGGCGGATCACTATCAGGGCGAACGGGCACCACACGATCAGAACGATCCAGAGAAGCGGCGTCCCCGCGAGAAGCGCGGCGCCGATGACCGCGCTAAACATGCCGGCGTAGCGCGGGTGGCGCACATAGGCATACAGTCCGCTGGAAAACATTTCGCCCGTGCCGGTAAGCTCCGCGTGGCCGACCAGCCGCTTGCTTCCCAGCTCGCGTTCAACGCGCCCGAACAAATATATTTCCACGGCAATTAGCGCAAATCCCGCGGCGATCGAGAACCACGACGGGCGCGTGGCCGCCAGCAGTACATGGCGGAAATGCCACAAGACGATACCGCCGCATGTCCACGCGGAGAGCCCTGCAAACAAAAATGCGGCGCGCACGCGGCTTCGCCAGAAGGAATTGAACGGGTGAAGAATCAACCAGTAGATTGGAATTGGAAGTTCAAAGAAAAGAAAAAATCCCGCCACCGCATGGAGGAAACGCATTCAACTTACTTTCTGATGTTTTTGCACGATCAGGGCATGCACAGGCGAGTAGCCGATTAATCCCAGGATCAGGAGCACGCCTCCCAGCGAGAGCCATGTCCACTGCGTCCAGCCCTGGTCCGCGCCCCACAGTCCCCAGCTTGCCAGGGCAGCGCCCGCGACAATGTAGAACAGCCGCGCCATGCCACCAACGTTCGATTCCGCCGGCATACAGTGACCTCACTTTTTGACGATTTCCGCCGCTAGGCATCTTATCAGATGTTTCGCGCCCGGCTTGCTTTTGCCGAGCGTGGCCCAGCCGCGGTGGCCTCCATGACTAGCATGATAAGACTGACAAGATGGAGTTGACGCGGCGCGGATTTCCGGGAGAGGATGCAGCCTCGGCATCGCCAATTCGAGGAGGCAAACATGAGCGTTCTAGGAAAGTCATCCTGGAAGAGCATCGAGCTCGATCAATTGAACGACAAGATTACGCGCCAGATGATTTCAGGGGAAAACGCAACCATTTCCCAACTGGTGCTAAAGAAAGGCGCAACGGTCCCGCGCCACTCGCACGTAAACGAGCAATATTCCTGGATTGTTTCCGGGGCGCTGAAATTTATTTTTGATGACCGGGAAATCCTTGTCGGCGAGGGCGAAATTCTGCTGATCCCCGCCAACGCAGCCCACTCGGCGGTGGCGCTCAAGGATACGGTGGACGTCGATATCTTCGCGCCGCGCCGCGAAGATTGGATTCGCAAGGAGGATTCCTACCTCCGCAAATAAGATTGCGGCGCCAGGCCAGCAGGGCCGGGGTTGCGGAGCCGGAGTTGCCAGGCCGATAACCGGTTAGAAACGTTTGGCCTCGCTACGCATCTAACGACAATGGGCACAAAGCTTGCGCTGATTCCGCATGGCGCTCACAGGTACAATAGACAGATGCTTTGGAGTTCCGAAAATCGCTTTGCGAGGCCACGATGAAATCACGCTGGAAGAAGCTGCGTCCACGAATGTCCCTGGCGGCCGCGCTTCTTGGCGCCGCCTTGCTGCTGGGCGGGGTGGCGCGCGCGGACCGGCCGTATGCGCCGAGCCGCGACTATGATTTGCAGAATGTGCGCGTCTCGCTGCGCTTTGATATCGATCAGCGCAAAGTGATGGGCGACGTGACGCAAACCCTGTCCGCGCTGCGCGATGGCCTGACCCATCTGGACTTCGATTGCGCGGAGCTTGCGGTTTCGAGCGCGCGCGTCAACGGCAAGGACGCTGCATTCGATCTTCATGACAACCAGTTGCGCGTGCGGCTCGCGCAGCCCGCGAAATCCGGCGAAAAATTCGAAGTCGAATTGAAGTACGACGGCAAGCCAACCTCGGGCCTCTATTTCATTCTCCCCGATAAGGACGATCCCGGCCGCCCCAGAGAAATCTGGACGCAGGGAGAAGCGGAAGACACGCACCACTACATTCCCATCTACGACTATCCCAACAATCGAACCACTTCCGAAATGATTCTCACCGTGCCCGCCGATTGGCTGACCGTTTCCAACGGAAAACTTTTGAGCGTGCAGGAAGCGCCCAACGGCCAGAAGACCTGGACGTGGCGGCAATCCTTGCCGGTTTCCACCTATCTGATTTCGTTTGTGGCAGGCGAGTTCAAGGACAAGAAAGATACCTGGCGCAACATTCCGATTAGTTACAACGTCCCGCGCGGGATGGAAGACACCATCGATTCCACATTTCTGCACACCAAGCAAATGCTGGACTTCTTTTCGGAGCGATTTGGTGTGCCCTATCCCTGGGATCAATACGCGCAAACGGCCGTGCATGACTTCGTGGCATCCGGCATGGAGAACGTGAGCGCCACGACGCTTGCAGCGCGCGACTTGGTGCATGCCGACCTTGCTTCGGAGAAGCCGGAAGCCGCGGACAACCTGGTTTCCCACGAGATGACGCACCAGTGGTTCGGCGATCTGGTGACATGCAAGGATTGGACCAATACCTGGCTCAACGAAGGCTTCGCCACGTTTGGCGCGGAGCTTTGGGAAGAGCATTTTTACGGCGCGGACGCATCCCACTACCGTCTATGGCGCGAACAGAATACCTGGATGCAGTCCAGGGAATTGTATGCGATCCCAATCGTCACGCGGAACATCGACGATTCCGTGGAATACGAAGGCAACGTTTACGACAAGGCCGGCTGGGTGATTCAGATGCTGCGCGAGCAGATGGGCGACGAAGCCTTCTTCCGCGCCATCAAGCATTATCTGGAGGCCAATCGCCTGCGGAACGTGGTCAGCGCGGATCTGGCCAAGGCCGTGGAGGAATCCTCCGGCACCAATGTTGACCAGTTCTTCGACCAATGGATCTACGGCGCGGGCGCTCCGCGCTTCACCGTGCGTTCCAGCTACGATGAAGCGGAAAAGAAAGTCAGCCTCAGCGTGAAGCAGACGCAAAAGGTGGAGGGACACGTGGGATTGTTCCGCGTGCCGATCGAAGTTTCCATCTCTACTTCCAGCGGCGAAAAACTTTTCCCCATCGAAGTCTCCAAGGCCGAGGAAACATTTTCTTTCCCTGTCAACGGCGCGCCGCTGATGGTGCTGTTCGACAAGGGTGACAAAATTCTGAAATCCTTGGATTTTCAAAAGACACCTGAAGAATGGATCCGCCAATTGCAAACCGCGCAGGACGTGCCGGATCGCGGGGACGCGGCCTTTGCGCTGGGCAACATTCACGATAACGAAGCCGTGGCGAACGCGCTGGGAGATGCGCCGCTGCACGACAAATTCTGGGGCGTGCGCGAAGAAGCATTGCGCTCGCTCGGTCGGATCAATTCGCAGCCGGCGCGCAAGCATGTGTTGGCCGCGCTTTCCAACGAACAACCATGGGTGCGCGCGACTGCCGTCGACCAGCTTGGCAAATACCGCGGCGACGAGGAAATTGCCAAGCGCCTGCAAAATTTATACAAGGACGACAAGGCATATTCGGTGCGCGCCGCGGCATTGCAATCGCTGGCACTGGACAAGGCTCCCAACGCCGGCGCCATTCTGGAAAAAGCGCTCGCGGTTTCTTCGCCGGACGATGTGATGCGCAGCGCTGCGCTGCGCGCCATGGGCTCGCTGGGCGACGATTCCGTCGTTCCCGCAATCGTCGAATGGTCGTCGCCGGGGAAACCGGTTGCGCTGCGCAGCGTGGCCATTGGAGCGCTAGGGCGCGTGGACCTGAAAAATCATGACCTTACCACTCGCTTGATTTCCTATCTGAATGAAACTCCCTTTGACATCCGCTTTTCCAGCATCTTTGCCCTGGGCCGCCGCGGGGATCCCACGGCCATCGAGCCTCTGGAGGCGCTGCTGAAGAGCGGCGAGTTTTCCATTGGCGTGCCGCATTCCATCGAGAATCTGATTGCCGAGCTGAAAGAAAAGAACGCACCCGAGAAAGCCTCGTCTACTGCGCCCCATAAGGATAGTGATGGCGCTGCCTCAGCCAACAGTCAGCCCGTGCTCGACCGTCTCGACCAGCTCGAACATCAGCTCACGGATATGAATGACCGGTTGCGGCGGATTGAGCAGTCGTTGCCCGGGAGCAAGAGCGATTGATTCGTGATTCGTGATTCGTGAGGCTTGCAGGGCCAAACTGAAATAGTTCCAAAATATGTTCGGTTTTCAGTGGCCAGGCTTCGCGGCTTGCGAATGGTGCGAATAGATTGTCCCACCCTCTTGTAATTCCGAGCGAAGCGAGGAATCTCTCTTTCTTTGCCTGGGCTTAAAACACGGAGAGATTCCTCGCTTCGCTCTGAATTACAAAAATATTATTTCTCCCGTTGATTTTTATTCCGCGAGCAGGATTCGCAAGTCGCGCAGATTGTTTTCCGTGGGGCCGGTTTCGATTGCGTCGCCTAATTTGTGAAAGAAAGTGTAGGAATCGCTGCGGCGAAAATAATCGACGGGGTCCAGGCCCAGGGATTGCGCGCGTGAAAAACTTTCGCCGTCCGCGACGGCTCCCGCCGCGGGGCTCGAACCATCGATGCCGTCGGTACCCGCGCTAAGCACCGCAATTTTCCTGCCCGCGATTTTCTTCACGCAATCGAGCACGAAGGCCAAATTTCTTCCGCCGATGCCATCACCTGTCACGGGCGAACTCACCTCGCCATCGGCGATCACGGCCACTGACTTTCCGGGATTGGCTTCCTTGAGCGCCGCAAGCTGCGCCAGCAGGAAATCCAAGGCCTCTTCGACCGGCCAATTATCCGTGGTGTTGTCGCATACGGTGATGAACTCCGCGGATTCCGAAGCGTGGTGCGCGGCATGAAACAAATCGTGCCGCCCCAGTAGAATCTGAAACGCGGCGCGACGCGGATCGAACGCGGAATTCGACGCCTTGGGAGTTTCGGGAATGGATTCCGGGTGTTCGAAGCGCGCACGAATGCTGGACGGAAGTTTCGAAAGTAAATCGTAGCGGCGAACCACGCCGCAGGCGTCCGCAACGGTCGTGGGATCGGGGAGGGTTGGGCCAGAAGCCAACGCCGATTCCTGCCCTTCGGGCACGTCGGTCACTCCCAGAGTGACCTTGGTGGCAGCGCCTGCTGCTACAGCCAGGCGTCCGCCTTTCACCGCGGAGAGATGTTTCCTTACCGCGTTGATTTCATCGATGGACCCGCCACAGGTGACCAGCACGCGGTTCAGCGCCTGCATGTCTTCGAGCGTCACGCCCGGATCGAGCGGAAGCTCGACAAGCGCCGAGCCTCCGCCGGACAGCAAGAAGAAAACCAGCGTGCGTTCCGTTGCGCCGGCGAGCAAGTCGAGAATGGCGCGTCCCGCCGCGAAGCTGCCCGCGTCCGGCACGGGATGGCTCGCGACGATCAAGCGGAAACCTTGCGGCATGTCCGAAGTGGCGGTTGGCGCGACCACAATTCCTTCCAGTCGAAAATCCGGCGAGAGCGTATCGGCAAGCCCGCGCGCCATGGCCGCCGAAGCTTTTCCCATGGAGACGGCGCAAATGCGTTCGAACGTTGCGAGATCGTATGGCGACCCGTTTACGAAAATTTGCGAGCCTGCGCGGCCGAGCTTTCGGCACATCGACAAAGGAATATCGATGCCCGCTAGTGTCTCGCGAAACATTTGCAGAGCGGATTGTTTGAGGTCGGTCATTGGAATTGGGGTTTAGTGGGACAGGCTTCAGCCTGTCTGCTCTTGGTGACGACGTACGAAAATCAGACAGGCTGAAGCCCGTCCTACTAAAAGCTACCCCTTCACAAACGCGGCAACGCCCGCGCGCGCCACTTCGGTGTCCTCGTCTTCTGTTCCAGCGCTTACGCCGATTCCGCCCACGCATTGGCCGCTCACTTCCAGCATGAGCCCGCCGCGAATCGGCGTTTGATGCGCGCGGCTTCCAATTGCCAGGCCCAGCGACAGCAGCAAGCTCACTTCGTCGCCGCTGCGCGCCGGGCCGGTGTTCTGGCGGCGAATGGCCGCGGCATGCGCTTTGTTAATGGCGATGTCGATCGAGGCAAGCTTTGCGCCGTCCATGCGCGCGAACGCCAAAAGGTAGCCGCCATCGTCCACCACGGCAATATTCATGGGCACGCCGATGCGGGCCGCCTGTGCCTTGGCCGCGTCCAGTATGGCCTCCGCGCCTTCCAGCGTTAGTTTGGGATGATTGAGCGATACGTGAGCCATTTTCTTTCCCCCTGTGCGATTGCTTGCAAGTTTTTCCAGAAAATAAGTGATGCCTCGCCGCCCGGCAATTTCAATGTTGGCGCAGCGCTTCCGGATTCAATATGGTTGGCGGCCGTTTTCCGGCAAATAAGGCGACAGCGTTTTCGACTGCGATCAGCGCCATTCGCGTGCGCGTTTCGACCGATGCGGATCCAAGATGCGGCGCGAGGACCACATTATCGCGCCGCAATCCGTCCGGAATGATCGGCTCTTGCTCGAAGACATCGAGAGCCGCTCCGGCGATCAGGCCGCGTTCCAGCGCATCAATGAGCGCCGATTCCTGCACCACGGGGCCGCGCGTAGTGTTGATCAGAAATGCAGTGCGCTTCATCCTGGCGAGTTCCGCGGGTCCCACCAAACCTCGAGTGGCGGCATTGAGCGGAACGTGGAGGGATACGAAATCGGCCTGCTCGAAGACCTGGTCGCGAGACATATATTCGGCGTTCAATTCCTTTTCAATCTCGGGGGTGGCGCGCGTGTTGCTGTTATAGATCACGCGCATGCGGAATCCCGATGCGCGGCGGGCCACGCCGCGCCCAATGCGGCCAAGTCCCACGATGCCCAGCGTTTTGCCCCACACGTCGGTCCCGCACAGCTGGTCCAGATTCCACTTCTTCCACGCGCCGGACCGCGCGAAGCGATCCGCTTCGACCAGTCGCCGCGCCACGGCCATCAGCAGCGTCCACGCAAAATCGGCGGTCGTCTCATCCAGCACGCCGGGCGTGTTGGTCACCACAACGTTTCGTTCGGTGCAAGCAGGCACGTCGATATTGTCAAAGCCCACCGCCACGTTGGCGACGATTCGCAGATTCGGCCCAGCGGCGTCCAGCGTTTCGCGGTCGATTTTTTCGGTGAGCAGGCAGATGAGCGCATCCTTGCCTGAAACGCGCTTCAAGAATTCGTCGCGCGATGGGCGATCCTCGCCGGTCCAGTATTCGACGTCAAAATGTTCCGCGAGTTTCCTGCGCGGCTCTTCAAATAAAACATGAGTGGAAAACAATTTCGGTTTGCTCACACGTGGCCTCGGCGTTTGAAAAACAACTGGGGGAGAGTATCACAGCCATGCCGCGAAGATGCTGCCTGAGTGCCGGCTTCCGCGCTATTCGGGCAGCTCGATCACACGTTTGGGAGTTCCGCGCCGGCGTGGGCCGAAGTGCAGCGTAACGGTTGCCCCGCGCATGAGCGGCGACGCTTCCAGAATGGGGGCGATCACCTTGTAAATTGCCTCGGCATCCGGCCCATAAATAAAGTATCGCCCCTCGCTGCCGTCAGCGGGAAGCGCGTGCCCGTCGTATTCGCCAACCTTGGCTTCAAAAATTGCGTTCTGAAGCTCGTCGCCGAGCGCATACACGTGCTGAAAGTTGGTGGAGCCGTAGGCGAAATGCACTTCCACTTCCTGCTCGGGCGGCGCATCCTTGTCCGCGTTCTTTGAGCCAAATAATCTTGCCAACAGGCCCATGGACCCTCATCTCCAATTTTTATCGGATTGCCATACAGTTCAAGGAAAAGAGATGAATCTTCTCCAAAAAAGGCTGGGTAGCCGGGCTACCGATCCCTGTCCCAATACTCCAGGGGAATTTTAACCCCATTTGCAATCTTTTCGCGACATTTCTCATGGCATTACATTTTGCATGCCGGAGAACCATTTTATTGTGTGACGTTTCCGCGCGTTGACTCCGCCCGAAGCCACAGACTATAGTGACCAGTGGGCCTGCAAATTAAATAGATGCAACCACAGCTAAACCGCGAACTCGAGGCGCTGCTCGGACCCAAGGCAGTCCTATCTTCGCCTGAAGATTTGATGCTGTATGAGTATGACGGATCGGTGGACCTGGGCTCTCCCCGCTGCGTCGTTTTTCCGGCCTCCGCGCAAGACGTCGCTGGGATCGTTCGCCTGGCTAATCGCCATGAAACTCCCATTGTGGGGCGTGGATCGGGCACCGGGCTTTCCGGAGGGGCCATCGCGCGCAGCGGCGGCATTGTAATCGTGTTTTCGCGTATGAACCGCATCCTCGAAATCGACGAAGCAAATCTTCGCGCCGTCGTTCAGCCGGGAGTCGTGAATCTCGATCTGTCGCGCGCGGTCGAGCACCTGGGCCTGTTCTTCGCGCCCGATCCTTCCAGCCAAAAAGCCTGCACCATCGGCGGAAACGTTTCCGAGAATTCCGGCGGGCCGCACACGCTGGCCTACGGAGTGACCACCAACCACGTCACGGGCCTCGAACTTGTTTTGCCCGATGGCGGAATTGTGCGCATCGGCGGCAAGAGCAGCGAGACTTCCGGCTACGACCTGGGCGGCCTGCTGGTCGGCTCCGAGGGAACTTTGGCGCTGGTCACGGAAATTACCGTGAGGCTGATGCGCAAGCCGGAGGCGGTGAAAACGCTGCTGGCGGTGTACGACACGCTGGACGACACCACCGAATCCGTTGTCGACATTACCGTGCGAGCCATCACTCCCGCCGCGTGCGAGATGCTGGACGGGTTCACGCTGCGCGCCGTTGAGGATTACGTGCACGCGGGTTTCCCCAAGGACTGCGCTGCTGTGCTGTTGATCGAAGTTGAGGGACTCACCGAAGCCGTGGAAGCGCAAGCCGCCGAGATCACCGAAGTTTGCAAACAGCACCGCGCGCGGGAAGTGCGAGTGGCGCGCACCGATCAGGAACGCAACCTCTTGTGGCGTGGCCGCAAGGAAGCGTTTGGCGCGATGGGGCGCATTTCGCCCATGTATTACGTGCAGGACGGCGTCATCCCGCGCACGCGTCTGCCGGAAACGCTGCGGCGCATCGAGGAAATCAGCCGCAAGTACGATTTGCAGATCGGCAATATTTTTCATGCCGGCGACGGCAACCTGCACCCGCTCATTCTGTTTGACGAGCGCGACGCCGCGCAATTCGCGCGCGTGGTTGCGGCGGGTGGAGAAATCATGCGCCATTGCGTGGACGTGGGCGGCGCGCTGACCGGAGAGCACGGCATCGGCATGGAGAAAAATGAGTTGATGCCGCTCATCTTCACGCCGGACGATCTGGCCTTAATGGGGCGAGTGCGCTCCGCGTTCAATCCCGCCGGGCGATTGAATCCCGGCAAAGTGCTGCCCATGGGCAAGGGATGCGGAGAAATCCGAGTGCCGCAATCTCCGGCGTCCACGGCGATTTCCTCATGAATCGGCCCACGCAAGCTTCCTTCACGCGCCTCGAAGAAATTGCCGGCGCCGAGCATGTGACTACGGACGCCGCTGAGATTGCCGCGCGCGAAGTTTGCGGCGTGCGCCCTGCCGTCCTGGTCCGACCTGCGGACGCCGCGCAAATTGCGGAAATTCTTCGCTTCGCCGCCGCCGAAAAATTGGCCGTGATTCCCACAAGCGGCTGCAGCAAGCTGGGCATCGGCTCGCGGCCCGCGCGCTACGACATTGCGCTCGATCTTTCCCGGCTGAATCGCGTGCTCGCATACGATCCCAAGGATCTCACCCTGGGCGTCGAGCCGGGCCTGCGAATCGAGGATTTGCTGGTCACTCTGGGCGAGCAAAAACAATTTCTGCCGCTGGCGGTTCCGTTCTCGGACCGCGCCACGGTCGGCGGCATCGTGGCCGCGAATTCCAGTTCGCCGCTGCGCCAAGCCTATGGCGCGGTTCGCGACTTTTGTTTGGGCATGGAATTTGTGACCGGAGAAGGCGTGCAAGCCAAGAGCGGCGGACGCGTCGTGAAAAATGTGACCGGCTACGATCTGCACAAATTGCTGATCGGCTCGCTTGGCACGCTCGCCGTAATCACACGTGTAAATTTTCGCACCTTTCCCATGCCACAGGCGCAGGGAACATTCGTTGCTTCGTTTCCCACGGCGGAGCCTGCGTTTGAATTTTGCCGGGCGATTGCGCACTCCGTTCTCACGCCGCAAATGGTGGAAGTCGCCGATCCCAGCGCCGGGCAACTTCTCTTTTCAGGGGAAGGTTTTGAACGAATCATGCCGGAGCAGTGGTCCGTGGTCATCACCGCGGCCGGTCAACCCGCTGTCGTGGATCGATACGCGCGAGAACTGGGCCACATGGCCGTGGCCGCCAGCGCCGCTGAATTCCTGCCCATCGGCGATGCCGGACAATTTGCCATCCTGACTCGCGTGCGAGAGTTTCCGCGCCTTGCTTTAGAAGCGGCTCCGGACGCGGCAATTTTCCGCATCAGCGTCCTGCCCACGGCCATGCCTGCGCTGATCGCAAGCCTGAGTGCAATCGCCAGGCAGAACCGCGCCGATGTCGCCACGCTCACGCGCGCCTCCGGAATTATGTGCGCCGTGTTTGTGCCGCAAGGGGAACGCGCGGCATCGGCCGCATCGCTGACGGCGGCAATTCCCGATGTGTTTCGCGCCTGCGGCCAGCTCCAAGCGCAGGCGTCGGCCATGCTGGAATGGTGTCCGGCGGAAATAAAGACCGCCGCGGACATCGTGTGGGGGCCGCCGCGCCCCGATTTTGAATTGATGCGCCGCGTGAAAAACTCTTTCGACCCGCAAAACGTTCTGGCGCCGGGACGCTTCGCGGGCGGAATCTGAGGCCATGACCGATCCAGCAGCAATCGCCGAGCAAAGCACCGGCCCAAAACCACGGAGCGGATTTTCCGGCGCGGATATTCCCGCGTATGACGACTACGCGCACTGCGTTCATTGCGGCCTGTGCCTGAATCAGTGCCCCACGTACAAACTCTGGGGCCTGGAAGCCGATTCTCCGCGCGGAAGAATTCGCCAGATCGTGCTGGTCGATCAGGGCCGCCTGCCGCTTGGCGATTCCTTTGTCCAGCACATCGACCAGTGCCTCGATTGCCGCGCCTGCGAGTCGGCCTGCCCCTCGGGCGTCGAGTACGGCAAGCTGGTGGAAGCGGCGCGCGCGCAGATCGAGCAGAATTACAGGCGGCCATTTTTCTCGCGCCTGTCGCGGGATTTTGTTTTTCGCGGCTTGCTGCCGCATCCAAAGCGCATTGCCGCATTGGCGCGCCTGCTCTATTTTTACCAGCGCTCCGGCCTTCAATCGCTGGCGCGCGCGACGGGAATTCTGCGCCTGCTGGGACTTGCGGACAAAGAAAAACTTTTGCCGCCGATCGATCGAGAGTTTTTCTTTTCAAAGCTCGGGCAAACATTTCCTGCTGTAGGTCCGCGGCGCGCGCGTGTGGCGCTCTTTGCCGGATGCGTCGCGCAGGTAAGTTTTTCGGCGCTGCACGATGCCACCATTCGCGTCCTGACGGCCAACGGCTGCGAAGTGGTTGTCCCCGCCGGGCAAACCTGTTGCGGTGCTCTGCCCGGGCACGCCGGCGTTCGGGATGTAACGCGTTCCCTCGCGCGCATAAACATGGATGTTTTCCTGGGCGAAGAATTCGACGCCGTAGTCACCAACGCCGCGGGCTGCGGTTCAACGCTAAAAGAGTACGAGCATCTTTTCGCGGAGGGCACAGCGGAGCAGGAAAAAGCGCACGCATTCCGCAGGAAAATGCGGGACGTCACTGAATTCCTGGCCGACCTCGGACTCACCGCGCATTTGTCCGCAGAGCCGATGCGCGTCACCTACCAGGATTCCTGCCATCTTCTGCACGGCCAAAAAGTCCGCGAAGCCCCGCGCAAACTGTTGCGCGCCATTCCTGGATTGCAGCTAGTCGAAATGGCCATGGCGGATTACTGCTGCGGGTCGGCGGGATCGTACAACGTGACCGAGACGGAAACTTCGCTGGCGCTCCTGGCGGAAAAGATGAAACATGCGCGCGCCACAAACGCGCCCATCATCGTCACGGCAAATCCCGGCTGCCTCCTGCAAATGCGCGCCGGGGCGGAAATTCATTCGACGGGGCAGGAAGTAGTGCACGTTATGGAATTGCTGGATCGCGCGCTGGTGAAGAAAGCTTAGCCGCGATTGCAAGTAGTACAGACTTCAGTCTGTGGTTTTTGATCTTGTTATGCGCAAGAAAAATCCACAGGCTGAAGCCTGTGCTACTGCCTCTCCCCAATCAAATATTTGCAGCCTCGCGGCCCCATCTTCGCGGAATGAACGGCGCCGGCAGGCACATCGCAGCGCTCCCCTGCCACATACGTGCGAGTCTCGCCGCCTTGCGTCAACGCCATCTCGCCGTCCAGGATGATGTGAGCCGTTTCAACCGCGTGCGTGTGGTCGGAGTAGAAAACGTTCGGCCCATCCTGCCAGACGTAGGTATGCAGAAATCCTTCCTCTTGAAGTTGCCGCTCCAAAGATTTCAGATCGCTCAGCATTTGTCCGTTTGTGTGCAACTAGGCTTTCCAAGGTAGCGAAAAAATATCATGTTTTGTCATTCCGAGCGGAGCGAGGAATCTCTCTTTCTTTTTCGAAGCTCAAACCACGGAGAGATTCCTCGCTCCGCTCGAAATGACAAAAGGGTGATGCGGTTTTACCGCAACCTGTTACGCCTGCTTTCCCTTGGGGCGAAACATTCCCGCCACGATTCGCGCGACCATCCGGCGCGGGACAAGTCGCACGGTTTCCGCTCCCATCCAATTGGTGAATCCGGAAATCACCGAGCTTTTCCCAGCCGCCAGCCCCGCAAGCCCCACGTGCGCGACCTTCTCTGGCGCTTCCGGCGCGCGGTTGGTATGGTTGCGCTGCCCGGCAACTTGAAAAAATTCCGTCTCCGTGGAACCGGGGCAGAGCGCGCAAACGCGCACGCCGTATTGCCGGACTTCTTCGGCCAGGCCCTCGGCAAAATGCAAGTCAAACGACTTGGTGGCCGCATAGGCCGAAATGTAGGGCACAGGCTGAAAGGCCGCCGTGGAAGCCACGATCAAAATATCGCCGCTGCCACGCGCAATCATGCCGGGCAAGTAGAGATGCGTCATGTGCACCACGGCCGTCACATTGACCTGCGTCATTTCGACAAGCCGATCGAGCGCCACCTTGTGAAATTCGCCATAGGCTCCAAACCCGGCGTTGTTCACCAGCAGATCGACGGCAATATTCTTTTCCTCAGTGAACGAAAAAATCTGCTGAGGCCCGAGCGGCTGCGCCAAGTCCGCAACGCAAACCAGCGTGCGAATGTTGTGCTTTTCGCTCAACTCCGCCGCCAGCCCCACCAGACGGTCGCGCCGCCGTGCCGTCAGCACCAGATTCGTATCGCCGGCCGCCAATTCCCGCGCCATCGCCGTGCCGATCCCCGCGCTCGCGCCCGTGATCAGCGCCCACTTGCCTTGCCAACGATTCATGCCGCCCTCCAATGGAATTCTACAGGACGAGCGCGGATTTTAGGAGAAGACACTCGTCCTCTCATGCCGCCAAAAATTGCGCGCCGCCGCAGCGAAAATGGTCTTGCACTTGGCACGGTAATCCCGATTTTTGGAGGGCATCGTCCATCAACGGAAACTCACGCAGACTACCAATTTTCATCTCCCCGCATGTTTGTGCTAGTCTGTTTGAGCTTCCTTTCGTGGAGAGGTGTCCGAGCGGTTTAAGGAGCACGCTTGGAAAGCGTGTGTCGGGGAAACCCGACCGTGGGTTCGAATCCCACCCTCTCCGCCATTTTACGAAAAGATTTTTTCCGTGCAAAAAACCTTGCCCCGCGCATCATTCATTGAAACAAAGGTTCGTCCGCAAACGTAATGATTGGCAGCCCATCCTTGTGCAAGGGATGGCTGAATTTTGCGCACGATTTGGATCGCCGTTGCACGGGAGGTTCAAGTGAACAAAGTGGTGAGATTATTTCTGAAAGCGCTCGGCGGGATCATCGCGCTCATTCTCCTGGCAATCGTTGCGCTCAATGTGTATCTCTCCACGCGCCCTGCAGGCAAAACCATGAAGGCGGCGGGGATCATTTCCATTCCCACTCCGTTTAGAGTGGGACGGCCATTCATCGATTACATGACCGTCAGCGGCTCCCGATTGTATGCGGGATACGCAAGCAACGGCCTCGTCGGCGTTGTGGACACCGCCACCAATCAGGCCGTGGCCACCATTGGAGGACTCAGCAGAGTGCATGGAGTGGCCATCGTTGCGGAGCAAAACATGGGCTTCGCATCGTCGAGCGGCGACAGTGTAGTGGGCGTATTCGATCTGACCAACAACAAACTGCTGCAAACAATTCCGGCAGGCGAAGTTCCGGACGCCATTATTTACGACCAGCAGGCGCACTTGGTCTATGTTGCCAATCATGATGGAAAAACAGGCATGCTGATCGATCCTGCAACTCGAAAAGTGACTGCTACGATTCCGCTGGGAGGAGAGCCTGAATATCCCCAGTCCGATCCCGCGACTGGACTGATCTATCAAAACCTGGAAGACACCAGCGAACTTGTAGTGATCGATCCGCTGAAACAGGCTGTAGTCAAGCGCTACAAACTTGCTCCAGGCGAAGGGCCAACAGGCCTGGCACTGGACGCCGCCAACCATCGCCTCTTCAGCGCCGCGCGAAATAAGAAGCTCATTGTGATGGACGCGGAAACCGGCGCGATTGTCTCAACACTTCCCATTGGCGCTGGAGTCGATGGCGCGGGATACGATCCCGTCCTGCGCCGCGTCTACACCGCCAACGGCGTTGGCACCATGACCGTCATTCAGCAGGAATCCGCCGATCGGTATCGAGTCCTCGAAGATGCCCCCACGCATTTCGGCGGGCACTCGCTGGTGGTGGATCCCGCCACGCATCGCGTCTACGTCGCCTACTTCGGGTCGATCGCTGCATACGATCCTGTGCCCTGAACTAATGCGCCTCGGCAACTATGAAAAGCAAATGTGGAAGTCTTAATCCTGCGAGTCCGGCATGTTTCCTTGAAGTCGTTTCAGGGTGTTCTTGGATGGATTGGCGAGACTTGTCGTACACCTTGCGCCTACATCCTCGCTAACAATTCCCAGCAAGGGTTGACATCAGCCTCTCATTCAAATGGAATTATGGGTATGCGAGATCCCGTCTCAGTGTATGAATTTGCGCCCGACAAATACGCGTTCACCCTCACAACGAACGGATCAGAATTTCTTTTCAACTCAACGTGTTTTTGCTCGCAACTTGAGGTTAAAGACACTCCCATCCCAAGAACAAGCAGAGTGGGAATAAAAGTCTTTGTGAATTCCATGCGGTTAATTCTAGCACAATCCTGAAAACTGCAAGGGCCGGTGCTGCAAGCAGAAAATGTGACAGTTGCGTGTGTTAGGAAGGGCATTGTCACCGGCCCAGACCTAAATGGCTGCAGAACTCGCATTCCGAGTGCGGCGCTGTTCCCGTTCGTTCAGACGATCCCTGTAATTATCGGCCGTACCGTACTCTCGTAGGAGATCGGCCTCGGTAAATTCAGGCGGATGCTGATGAAATTTATTCTCCAGTTCTTTAAGCTCTTCGCCTTCAGGGTCCGGTTTGCCCTGGATTAATGCGATCTGACGCTGCTGATCCTGAATTAGACGGTCCAGGCGACGAAGGATGGCTTTTTGGTTCGCGAAGTGTGTGGCGAGGGGACGCTGATCCTCCACCCAATCAATGAATTGGTGTAGGAGCTTAAGCATGTAGAGGATCCAAGCTGCCCAAAAAATATCTAAAATCCAATTCGGAAGATTGAACATAGATGGGACCTCCAGTGCGGAAATTGGAAGAATACTACTACCGTCGCCGAAACGGGGCAACGATCACCGAATCCTGGCCGGTTACACAGCACGACAAAGGCACCCGAGCACCAGGTTCGCCACGCCCTGCGTGGCATTTCTAAGGTCACGAGGTAAGAGAAAAATCCTAGCGCTTCGGAGGGTCCGTTTTCTCCTTCCCAAGCGCGAGGCTGCCAAGGACTTCCGCGATCTGCTGGGCCACTTTCCCAGTTTCGGCCAGAGCCTGAAATTGTTTGTAAACGTCCGCCACATCTCCTTGTTTTCTAGGCCCGACGGCGCAGACAACGACAAGATGCTTCTCATCGTAAATGCGGTAGATAATGCGGTGCGCCGCGAACTCGTGCTTCCAGTAAAGCTGAAGAGGAGATCGTAGCGGAAGGCCGTAGCCTTGTGGATCCATTGCGAGTTTCTTGGCCAGGACTTTCTTAAGTTTAATTTTCACGCTCCCGTCGAGTGCTTTGACGTCCCCGAAAGCGTCGCCGGTGAACACTACGGAATATTCAGGATCGGCTCCGCTCAAGGTTTGTCAAAGACCTCTTCCATGGTGTGAAGGCGTCCGGTGTTGACATCCTCATCGATAGTCTCGGCAAGCTTTAACAGACGGGTCGTAAGTTCGCGGTTGGCAAGAACTTCCAGCGTGGCAAGAATGGACTCGCGCTCGCGCATCACGGCATCCAGCCATTCCTTGTCCACCAGGTATTTGGAGTCCTGCCTGCGATTCTCGATGAGGACAACCTTGCCGCCCTTGGCCGCCTTCATGTATGTCTTCAATCGTCCGCGCAAACTTGTCGCGGAAACTCTTCTTACCGTGACGGCGCTGGTTTCACTCATGGTATTCTCCAAATGTACCTTCAATGCTATTTAGAGTACGTTTCAAGTATGCGAGCAGCATGACTCAGTGTCAAGCAACTCCTGGACCAATACCCTATTGGACTGATCCCGCTACTTACGCTAATCTATCTTGGCCCTGAACGATTCCGGGGTAGTGCAATTGGTAGCACGCCAGCCTTTGGAGCTGGTTATCCTGGTTCGAGTCCAGGCCCCGGAGCCAACTCTTTTTTGCAACCACCATGAATACACCCGACCTAGCACTGGGCGCGATCTGGTACCTCGTCTTTCTATTTTCGACCACGTGCCACGAAGCCGCGCACGCACTGGTCGCCAAGCTTGGCGGCGACATGACCGCAGCCGATGGCGGGCAGGTGACGCTCAACCCCATTCCGCACATTCGCCGCTCGCCGTTTGGAATGGTGGTGGTGCCCATTCTTTCTTTCGCGCTGGGCGGCTGGATGATCGGCTGGGCCAGCGCGCCGTTCAGCCCCGCTTGGCAGAGGCAATATCCGCGGCGGTCCGCTTGGATGGCGCTGGCGGGCCCGGCGGCGAATTTTTCGCTGATGATCTTTGCGGCGGTTGCCATACGCATCGGCTTGGCGGCGGGCTATGTTTGTGCCTCCCCGGTTCGTCCATGGCTTTGCCGGTTTAGTGATGCCGGCCAATGCCACGGAGCCAAGCTTTCTTACTTCAGCGCTGAGTATTCTCTTCATCCTCAATCTGCTGTTGGGCACGTTTAATTTGTTGCCGGTGCCTCCGCTGGATGGCAGCTCCGGAATCATGGTTGTGTTGCCGGAAGGGCTCGCTCACAGGTATCTGGACTTCATGCAGCATTCCCGGAACTTCGCAATGCTGGGATTGCTCGTGGCGTGGAATCTATTCGACAGGATTTTCCAGCCCATCTTCTTGTTTGCGCTGCATATGCTGTATAGCCGGAGTTCACAACGGGTAACGTGCTTGACGCTAAAATTTACGTTTGGCGAGGGACTGGTTTCGTCACCCGCTGTTTCATATTTGCACACTGGTCTCAATTTGTTCACTTTTGGCCCGGGCCAGCCATGCGATAAAACTGGGTAACCCCTTCCCTTTCAATACGTCAAAAATCCTTCCCCATCTGGCCCATCGTCTGCATTAGCTAAATGCCATGGAGCGAGATTTTGTCAGGTAACACATTCAACTCTTCCGGCGATTGCCGCATTGAAATTTCAGGCTGGGGCATGGATAACAGTTTCTTTGTGGAGAGGACCGAATTGCTCTGGGCGGGCAGACGGCGAAAAACATGTGCAATTGCCGCGTGCCTTGCCGGAGGGTGCCATGATCTTTGTGCGCTTGCTGGCCTCGAGTCGACCAACGGGTCCGTGCCCGTTGCTTACCAGGTCAAGGCGTGACGCCTATGGATGCCGATGGTCGTGCCGCATGCGGCTGGTGCCAATGCACCCGCGCTCCAGGGAATCCCTGGGCGGGCAACTGCATCAAATCGGTCAGAGGATTCACGGAAGGTACGCGACACGATGGAAGCTAGTGCGACGTTGCGGCACGAGGAGATCCTCCAATGAAAACAGACGATGAAACCGACGACTCAAGACCGGTTCGCAACCTATGAGGAGATTCGTTGCGCGTCACCTTCCTCGCAGGAGCGCATGCTGGAGCATTGCCATGCCCAGGGCAACTACTGCCAGATGGATTCGGACCTCGGCGGAATTATCCGCTATCCGGCGGAAGAGTTTGAGTTCTTCGCGTACTTGAGCGAGATGGACGAAAGCATCCCCAATTAGGTGGAACGCGGGCCAAAGAAAATTCGCCTTTGGCACAGATTCCATGCGTTTCTCTCCAAATCGGGACACGGCAATTTATTCGAAGCTAAATCAATGTGCCACATTGGAACTGTCCCTTGCGCGGCCGAAAGCGATTCATAATCCACTGCTCCACAGTTGATTGTCCGCGCTAGACTTACGAGCAATCCCACCCGCACCGAAAAGCAAGAAGATGAATTACAGGGTGACCCAAATCCCATTTGCATTTGGCATTGGCCTTGCCAGTGATTCATCATGGACACTTTGATTGCACCAACTCAAGCAGGTCATTTTATTAAGGGCAGCTCGGACGATGCCATGACGGTATGCGTCCTGGACGATGAGCCGGGCATGGTGGATATGCTGCAGGAATCGCTGCGGTGCCTGGGCTTCAGCTCCATTGGCACCAGCGACCCGCAATGCGCGCTGGATTTGGTCGATCAGGGCCGCGTGCGCGTAGTGATGTCCGACATCAAGATGCCGGGCATGGACGGCCTGCAATTCCTGGAGCAGGCCATACAGCGCGATCCAGGGGTCTATGTGCTGCTGATGACGGGATACTACTCGATTGACAACGCCATTGCCGCAGTTAAACACGGGGCATATGACTACGTTCCTAAACCCGTTGACCGCTCGCGCCTTAAGAGGTCGCTGGACGAGCTTTCGGAATCGTTCCACAAGCGCAAACGCATTCGAAGCCTGGAGCAGCAGCTGCTGAGCGACCTGGAGTTTCACGGCATCGTGGGCCGAAGCCCGGCCATGGTGGAAGTGTTTGAAATGGTTCGCAAGGTGGCGCGGCATTACACCAACATTCTGCTTGTAGGGGCCACGGGCACGGGCAAGGAATTGATCGCCAAGTCGATTCATCAGATGAGCCCCGTCTCGCAGCAGCGTTTTGCGGTCTGCAACTGCTCCGCGATGGTCGATACGCTTCTGGAAAGCCAGCTCTTTGGATATGTGCGGGGCGCATTCACGGGAGCGACCGACACGCGACAGGGGCTGTTCGAGTACGCCAATGGCGGCACGGTTTTTCTGGATGAAGTGGGAGAAACATCGCTTGCCATGCAGGCCAAATTGCTTCGAGTGATCCAGAACCGGGAAATCCAGCGCGTGGGCTCTCCGGAGGTGCGCCACGTGGACGTGCGCCTCATTGCCGCCACCAACCGCGACTTGCGCGCCGAGGTTCTGGCCGGCCGGTTTCGCGAAGATTTGTTCTATCGCCTCAGCACCATTCAAATCCGCGTGCCCAACCTGGCCGATCGTCTGGACGATATTCCCCTGCTCATTCAATACTTTCTGAAAAAGTACAATGAGGCCTATGGCAAACAGATCAAAGGCCTCACCAGAAGGGCCCAGACGGTCCTCTATCAGCATGACTGGCCGGGAAACGTTCGCGAACTCGAAAACGTCATTTCATGCTCTTGCCTCACTTCGGTAAACGAGTTTGTGGACGTAGATGACCTGCCTGAGAACCTGCAAAAGCCCGCGGCCCAATCCAGCCGCACGGGAGATACCTGGCGGCCGGTTCCCCTGGAGGAAGTTCGCCGCCAGCATATCCGCCGGGTCCTGGACGCCTGCGAAGGCAATCGCGTGCGCGCGGCTCAAATGCTGGGGATTGGGCGCACAAGTTTGTACCGCTTCCTGAAGCGGGCCGAGAAGAAGTCCGCAACTTCGGCTGCATTGTAGTCTTAGCAATACACGGGAATGCTCACGGTTGGGCTACCGGTCTGCGATCGTTGTTTCAGACCGGAGCAGTCTTCATTTTCGGCACAGGCCGTGCCTTGCCCTCAAGCATAAGTCACGCATTTTCAGTCTCGAATCGCTCTCTTCTTTGGCGCGATAGTTGCCCCTTTTGAACGTTGGGAGTGGCAGGTATGTTCTCCCCCGCATGGCCACAGATTCAGGATCGCTTTTGCTTGCAATGAGGAAGAAGACTGGCCAATTTTTAATTTCCGCCGGAAATTAGCGGATAGAAGCATGATCCGATATGACAGAAGAGCGCCGTAGGGACAAACGAGTTATGGTACATGAGCAGGTGGAAATCACGGGTGTGGACAGCTCGGGATTGCAGTTCACCGAGCGGGCGCGCCTAGTGGATGTGGGGGGCTTGGGATGCCGCCTGCTGGCGCGAAACGTGCTTCAACAGGGCGGCATTCTGGGCATAGAACCGTTGGGCCCCCGTGGACAAAACCTGCCGGATGAGTTTCCTCGGCTGTTCGTAATCGTGAGGGTACTGCGCAAAGGCGAATTGTGGGAAGCGGGCGCGAGATGCCTGCTGGAAGACGAGCTAACCGACAGCTCGTTTCACGCAAGTTGCGCCGAGGCCAAATCTTCCCCGGAGTAGCCCGCCTGTAAAGCCTGTGTGGCCACCTGGAAATCAGACGATTTTGTAGCAACGGCCTTCAGGCCGGCATTGCGAATCCATCGCATGCCCGCCTGAAGGCGGACGCTACAAGTGCTTGTGGCTGGTCCGGTCAGAATCACCTCGCCGGAGTGGTTCCGGCGATCTTCGCAATTCGCATTAATCCGCTTCGTTCTTGGGCGATGCCTTTTGGTTATTGTCAGCCGTGAATCTGGGCAGGGTAACGGTATTGTCCATGCGCACCCGGATCGTGGTTTGCGCCGGCAGGTCTACTTCCTTGCCTTTTCGCTCCACGATATAGACGGCAGCGCCGATCAACCCAAAGCCGACGCCGCGCGACACATTGCTGAACAAAGCGCCCACGACAGTCCCGCCGCCGAGTCCCAGAGCGCCGCCGACGACATCGCCCTTGACGTCATGCTTTGCTTCGACGACCTGGCCTTCGTCAATCTTCACGTCCTTGCGCCTTTTTCCTTCCCGAGTTTCCGTTAACGGGCCTTCCAAGCGCAAAATGCTCATCTTTGCCGGGAAGATGCGGCTATCCACGACGATCTCGCGAAAGGAAAGGCTCATGGCCGACTGGCCGCGAAAGATGGAAAAGTGGCGTGTGTGGATCACCCCGCCGACCACCCCGCGAACGCGCGCTCCCGCGGGCAGAACGATTTGGCTATCGACGGAAACCGGCTGGGTGACTTCGGCGACAAATGGGTCGCCGCTCTTGGCGTCGGCCGTGCTCAAATTGGTGAGCAATCGCAGGTGCACCTCGGTGCCCTGCAGAAGTTCATGGGATTGCGCGCGAGCTGGAATCGCGGCAGCGGAAAACATCAACACAAATACGGCAAACGAAATACTGAAACAAATTACGATGCGTTTCATGGGTTCCTCCATGCATTCGCGCAGGCCGCCGATGCGGCCGTGTGCGGGCTATGCCTCGTGACGTGAGGCCATGCGCTGGCGCTGTGCGCCCGGCAACGCCCTGCGGGAGCGAGCCGGACCGGATGCGGAGGTAACGTCCGACGGCATGATACTCCGCGCCCCTGTTTGCGCGCCTCTCAAATTCGCCAAGCATGTTTCGAAAGGCCAACGTGGCTTGCGCCGTTGCATGTGTTACGACGGACGGGTATATTCCCGAATGACCATGAGGCCAGACAATTATTTGCGAATGGGGAGGATTTAGAATGGAAAGCAATCCCACAATAAAGTTTATGACGCGGCGCGAACTGCTGCGTACTTCGGCTGCCCTGGCCGGCGGAGCGCTGGCGGCGCGGTTCTACCCTGCTACGCTTGTCCGTGCGGCTGCCGCTGGCTATCCGCAGCAGGCGCCGGCAGCCGATCCGCTCGCCGCAATGCGCGCTCAATTTGGCGGCGCGCCGATCCAGGCGCAAAAACTTACGGACAGCATTACGCTGCTCTCTGGTCCCGGCGGAAATGTGGTGGTACTGAATGGCGCGGACGGAAAGTTGATTGGCGACACGTTTGTGCAGCCCGCGTGGCCGCACCTCAAGGAAGCGCTGGAGAATATCGGAAAGGCCCCCGTCAAAACCGCGATCGACACGCACTGGCATTTCGATCATGCCGACAACAACGCGTCACTGCGCGCCGCGGGCGCAACCTTGATCGCCCATGAGAACACCAAGAAGCGCATGTCCGAAACCCACACGCTGGCCGTTCTCAATTTGACGTTCCCCGCTTCTCCGGCTGATGCCCTGCCGCAGCAGACATTCAAGCAGACACATAAAATAACGATGAATGGCGAAACCGTGTCGCTGGTGCACGTTCCCCCGGCTCACACGGATTCCGATATTTATATTCATTTTGAGAAGGCCAACGTTTTGCAATCGGGCGACGTCTTCTTCAATGGCTTTTATCCCTACATCGACAGCGGCACCGGCGGCAGCCTCAGCGGCATGATCGCGGGCGCCACGAAACTTCTGGCGGTGGCCGACAACAACACCAAAATCGTTCCCGGACACGGCCCTCTGGGAAACAAGGCCGACCTCCTGAAATTTCGAGACGTGCTCACCACCGTGCGCGAGCGGCTGCAGAAATTGAAGTCCGCGGGCAAGACCGTGGAGGAAGCCGTTGCCGCAAAGCCCCTCGCCGATCTCGATCCGGTGTGGGGCAAGGCGCTATTCAACAGCGATACGTTCATTCAAATCGCCTACCCGGCGCTTTGAAACGGGTTGCGGAAAAAGTCCCACAACTTTTGCCATTCCGAGCGAAGCGAGGAATCTCTCCTTGGTTTATGCGCACGAAAAGAAGGAGAGATTCCTCGCTTCGCTCGGAATGACAAAAGGGATGGATGACAAAAGGAATGTTTTTTCCGCGGCATGTAAGACCGCAACGCGTGAACAAAAATTGCGGGCTGTTTTTTCCCGTCCAGGCTTTTTAAAAACGCGCCGTGAATTCTTTTTTCGCGCGCGGCGCTGTGCTAGACTTCTTTTGCAGCCGCTTCTTCTCGAAGCGGCTGCCGATGCGTGGAACTTCGGGCTCTGTGCGACGAAGTCCCGCGAACCCCGCCAGGCCCGGAAGGGAGCAACGGTACCGGGATCGCTTCGTGTGCCGCGGAGTACCCGAAGTTCCTCTCATCTTTATCGGATACGATGTTTCGGAAACGAGAAGAATCGTTGAGAAGTATTGATCGAGTTTTCTCCGTGGTCCTCCGGTTTTCTCAGTGTCCTCTGTGTTAAAGCTTTAGAAGTTCAACACAAAGCGCACAGAGAAATCCGTTGAGGGCGCGGAGAGATTGCCAGGATTTTGGAGACTTCGGCTTCCACCGTATGAGCTACCAGGTCATCGCGCGAAAATGGCGGCCGCAGACGTTTGCCGACGTTGTCGGCCAGCAGCACGTCACGCGCACGCTCGCCAATGCCATTCAATCCGGACGCGTGGCGCACGCCTACATTTTTTCCGGCGCGCGCGGCGTGGGCAAAACAACCACGGCGCGCATTCTGGCCAAGGCGCTCAACTGCGCCAAGGGCCCCGCCGCGGAACCTTGCAACGAGTGCGACTCCTGCCGCGAAATCGGCCTGGGAAATTCCCTCGACGTGATCGAAATCGACGCGGCTTCCAACCGCGGCATCGACCAGATTCGCGAACTGCGCGAGATGGTGCGCTACGCGCCCGCGGGCGGCCGCTACAAAGTGGTGATCCTCGACGAAGCGCACATGCTCACCGATGAAGCATCGAACGCGCTGCTGAAGACTCTCGAGGAGCCTCCCGACAAAGTTATCTTCGTCATGGCCACGACCGAGCCGGAAAATCTCGCCGACACCATCCGCTCGCGCTCGCAGCATTTTCATTTTCGCGCGCTCTCGTTCGCGGAAATTGTCGGACGCGCTGGAGGATATTTGCGCCAAGGAAAACTTGACCGCGGAGCCGGGCGCCATCGGCGTGATGGCTCGCGCCGCCGAAGGCAGCGTGCGCGACGGCCTCTCGCTTCTGGAACAGGCGCGCGCCTATTGCGGCGCCAACATCACCGACGCGCAAGTTCGCGAACTGCTCGGCGTGGTCCCCGGAGAAATTCTGGATGAGCTGACGCGCGCCATCGAAGAGCGATCGGCCGAGCGCGTTCTTTCGCTGGTGCACCGCCTGCTCGCCGATGGACAAAACCTGCAGCATTTCTGCCGCGAAGCCATCGGACATTTTCGCAATCTGCTGGTGGCGCGCGTTTGCGGAGCGGATTCCGAATTGATCGCCGCGCCCGCCGACGAGCGGCCGCGCCTGAAGCAGTCCGCTGAATTTTTCAGCGAGGAAGACCTCACCCGCTTTTTCCAGATTTTGCTGCACACCGACGACGATCTTCGCCGCAAGCCGGATGCGCGCCTGCATATGGAGATGGGCCTGTTGCGCATGGTGAATGCCGCGCGCTTGGCGCCGCTGGAAGAACTTCTGGCCGATCTGGAAGGTGGAACTCCTGCGGCGCCCGCGCCAACGCGCTCATCAAGCTCATCAAGCGCTTCGAGCGCTTCAAACATTTCGAGCGCATCTTCGCCGGCGTTGCCTGCCGCGAGTACTAGCGTCTCTTCACAATTCCCTTCCGCCGCGCGTGTGAGCGCTCCACAGCCTTATGGCGCCTCCGCATGGCAAGGCGCGGGCACCGCGCAGGGCGCTGCGACAGCAGTCGCGCCCGCCAGAGTGCAAGCCGCTCCCGCGTCGCGAATGGAAACCGCGGCTCCCGTTGCCGCCGTGCGCGAAGAGACAAATCCAGCGCCAAAGCGAATGGACGCGGCTCCAGCGCCCACGCCCACTGCTATGCCCGACACAATGTCCGGCGCGGCGTCCGAAGTTGCTGCACCGCCCGCTGCCGCGGTCGAAGGCCTGGTGGAAACGCAAGTCGAATCCATCAAGAGCGCAATCGTCGCACAGGAAAAATTTCTGGGCGAACTCGTAGCGGGCGCCTCGCGCTGGGAAATGAGCGGCGGAGAAGTAAGATTATTTTTCCCGATGGAAGACCGCGCTCTCGCCGAACTGTTGCAGGCCCGTGATCCCATGGAACGTTTGCGCAACATTGCCAGCCGCATCCTCGGCCAGACGGTGCGGGTCTGTGTTAAACTCGAAGCCGTACCGGTGACAGGAGCTTCCGCAAACGGCTCCAACGGTACACGCGAATTGCGCGCAAAGTTCGAGCAAGATCCGATCGTGCGCGGAATGTTGGAGCGATTCGGCGGCCAGATTTCCGACGTAAAACGCCGGGGCGAGGAGTAGACCATGGAAGTGAAAGCGCTGCAGCAGATTCTCACGCAGTTTCGCCAGATGCAGGAGGGCTTGCAAAAGCAGGTCGAAACCGTGCACGTGGAAGCTTCGGCCGGCGGCGGCATGGTCAGCGTCAAGATGAACGGCCAGAAGCAACTTACCGACATTCGCATCGATCCCGAAATTTTCGCCGGAAAAGATCAGGAATTGCTGCAGGACCTGGTGCGCGCAGCCGTGAACGAAGCCAGCCGCCGCGTGGATGAAGAGCTCACCAACCAGATGAAGAATCTGACCGGCTCCATTCCCGGAATGGCCGGACTTAAAATTCCCGGCCTGTTCTAGGCCGCTCCCTTTGAGAATTTTTTTGACACCTACTTTACGAGTGAGTGCGGATTCCCTGTCCCGCATCACTCCGTCATGGAACAACTCTCATGCCTGATTTCGCCGAGCCCGTCGAACGGCTGATCAACCAACTGAAACACCTGCCCGGCATCGGCGCGAAAACCGCGCAGCGCCTGGCATTTCATATTCTGCGCACCGATTCCGAAAACGCGCTGGCGCTGGCCGACGCCATCCGCGACGCCAAGTTGAACATGCGAATCTGCTCGGTGTGCAACAACATCACCGACGTAGACCCGTGCCTGTATTGCACGGGCACCACGCGGAACCGCAAAACCATCTGCGTGGTGGAAGAGCCGCACAACATCATGGCCATCGAAAAGACGCGCCAGTACAGCGGCCTGTATCACGTGCTGGGCGGATCGCTTGCGCCCTTGCGCGGCGTGGGGCCCGATCAACTGCACCTGAAAAGCTTGATTGAACGGTTGAAGGGCGGGACGGTCGAGGAAGTTATTATCGCCACGAATCCAAACGCCGAGGGCGAGGCCACGGCCATGTATTTGTCGAAGCTTCTCAAGCCGCTGGGTGTGCGCGTGACGCGCATCGGCGTGGGAATCCCCGTGGGCGCGGACCTGGAATACGCCGACGAAGTTACCATGATGAAAGCCATGGAAGGCCGCCGCGATCTGTGAGGGGATTGGTAGGACAGGCTTCAGCCTGTTGATTTTCGGTTGGTCTGCATCAAGAACCCCAACAGGCTGAAGCCTGTTCTACTGGTGGCCCTGTGACGCCAGGATAGCTCCTACCATCGCGCTGGCCTTTCCCGATTCAGCAAGCGCTTCCGCGTTTTTCCCCATTGCAGACAGGATTGCGCCGCGCGCCGCGTGCGAGATCGGACGATTTGGCGCAACCTCGATTGCTGTTGTGGCTTCGGCCAGCGCCTGAACGAATTTTTTGTCGCGCGCCAATTCCATGGCCAGTTTTTCGTGCGTCAGCGCGGACACTTCCGACATGTCCACCTTCCCGTCGTATACCAGGATGGAATCCGCAACCAGAGCCGATGGAGGCATGCGCTGAAATGGCAGATACGGGTTCACCCAATCCGCCCTCCAGAACGTGCGCGTCATTTCCGTGGCGCTGAGAAATACAGGCCCGTCAACCTGCGGTGGGACGATGGACATGGGCATTTGATTGGAGTCCGCAAAAGCCGTGGGCAAAACCCTGCACGGAATTCCGTAGTAGGAAAAATCCACGATCATTTGGCCGAAATAGGCGAACCAGCAATTTGTGATATGGCGCTGATCGATATACTGCCGCATGGCCACCAGACCCTGTCCCCAATCGACGTTGGAATCGGTCAGAAGTTCATGCGTCCTGGCCGGACCGCCCCACAATTCATTGGCGTAGGGAATATAGTTGGGAAAGGCGCGAAGAGAAGAGGCTGCGTGGGCAACAATGAGAACCGCGACGAGTCCGGCAAGTGCGCGGTGACGCTGCGCCAGATTCCAGGCCGCATAGGAAACCAGGATAATCAGGTATGGATAGATGGGAAGAAGATGGCGCACGCCGTAGTTAATGCCGGAAAACAGGGCCACGGCGAGATAAATGGCCGGAGGAATGGCAAGAAAAAGGATCTCTCGGCGAAATTTCTTGCCCGCAAACGCGGCTCCGAATGGCGCGAGGCTGCAAAATATCAAGAACGCCAGCGTGGACTTCACAATAAAAACGGACGGAAAATAAAACCATTGCGCGGACGGATAATATTTTCCGAAAATTACGGTTGGCAGCTTCCCTGCCGTGGCAATGTCCGCTATTCCGTAGAGATAGGACTCCGGCAGCAAATGCCAGCGCGCGACGCCAAGGACGACGGCCGAAGAACTGGGACCCATCCCCTGCACGAATTCCGCAAGGGGAGGATTGACTCTCAGCCCTGCGGGGCGCGCTGCGTAGCGAAATCCGTAAAAAGACCACAGGATTACCAGCGAGATTGCGGCGGTTGCCGCAAGCGATGCCGCTTGGCGCACGGCGCTCTTCGTAAATTCAGGAGCGAACTTTTTTGTGGCGGGGTCGCGCAAAGACAGTAGTTCGGCGATCGCCAGAACGAGCAGCATGGGAAACAGCAAAATTCCCGAATGCTTGGCGCCCAGGCAAATTCCAGCCGCCAGCCCTGCGCCCAGTAGCCTGAGCGCCGAAGGCTTTTTCAAATAAAAATAGAAACATCCGACTCCAAGAAACAGTCCGAACGTCACGCCCACATCGGTGGTGACCAGCGCGCCGTGGGCCAGAAAGTTAGGATCGAAAACCAGCAGTGCCAGCGAAAGAAAGGCCGGCCCCGCCCCCCACATGGAATTTGCCACCAGAAAAATGGCGAGACCCAGACAGAGCGTAAAGACCGCCGCGGCCATCCTCGATCTCCACAGCAAAGTAGTTGCGTCATTGCTGTAGAGAAAGGAGCGCCCGGCCAAATATTCCACGGGCTTAAAGTCGGCGTCGGGAAACGAGATTGGCGCGCGCAGCGACATGCGCAAGAGAGGAATCGCGGCCACCAGCTTGACGAGCGGAGGATGTTCGGGATTGAATCCAAAATCGAAATTCTTCCAGTATCGATAGCCGGAAAAAATGTGCACGGCCTCATCGAAAGTCTGCGATTGCCGGCGTGCGGAGAGCGCCAGTTCCGCCGCCATGACGGCGAGCAGTAGAATTACTCCAATCGCCAGAAGAATGCGGCGCGATGCCTCTGATTTTTGATCTGCCATATTCCTGAGATGACGAAAGAAAGAGTTTTCACTCCGAAGTGTTTAACGTAGCACGGTGATATGGCGAATCGCCCAAGAGGGTGAGCCGATGTTTCCTGGCTGGAACCCGGGCGGGCGGAGAACACGCTTCCTTGCGGGAATTTTTAATGGCGCTGTGCATGACTTTGGTCGCGCAGAAAAACCGCCGGCGGGACGCTGGCGCCACCAAATCCGATCTGGTCCACTGGCCTGCCATCGCCAACTTTCGTACAGGCGCTGGTCGGTGATAAAGTAGAAGCCCGTGGAAAATCAACAACCAGAGAGCGAACAGCAGAAGCGGCTGCGGGCCTCGCGCCGCGCGGTGATCAAGCTGGGCACCGGAATTGTCACCGGCGGCGACGGGCAATTTAACGTCGCGCAGCTTGAGCCGGTGGCGCGCGGTATTGCACGGCTAAAGAAGGACGGCCGTCAAATCGTGCTGGTGTCTTCGGGCGCGGTTGGTTTGGGGCGAGGGCGGCTGGGGCTGCATCGCGACAGGCTGAATGACATGGTGATGCGCCAGGCCTGCGCGGCCGTCGGTCAAAGCTTGCTGATGCACGAATATGAAAAACTGTTTCGCGCCTTCGACGTCGATATCGCGCAAGTGCTGCTGACCGAAGGAGATTTTGTTGACCGAACGCGCTATTCCAATTTGCGGGAGACGATGGAAGCGCTCCTGAAGCTGGGCGTGCTGCCCATCGTCAATGAAAACGATACGGTCTCCACGGCGGAACTGGATTACCTGAACATTCGCGCGGGCGAACGCATCTTCAGCGACAACGATCGCCTGGCCGCATTGGTGATGAGCCACGTGGAAGCCGACGCGCTGGTGCTGCTCACCGATGTGGACGGATTGATGCATCTTGGGCCGTCCGGCTCGATCGATGCGGACGCTAAGGTGATTCCGCTGGTGGAGGAAATCACGCCGGAATTGAAAGCGCTAGCGCTTGGCCCATCCGAGGGAGGGCGCGGCGGCATGTTGACAAAACTGGATGCCGCGGAAATTGCCATGCAGGCGGGCGGCGTGGCCGTGATTACCAACGGCATGAAGCCCGATGCGCTAACCAGGATTTTTGACGGTGAGCCGGCCGGCACGGTGTTCCTGTCGAAAACGCGCATGGCGGGAAAGCGCCGATGGATCGCCTATGCAGCAGGAGTGCGCGGGCGCGTGATCGTCAACGCAGGAGCGCGCGAGGCGCTCACCGGCGGCAAGGCAAGTCTGCTGGCTTCGGGTGTCACGGGCGTTGAGGGAGAGTTTGACGCGTCGGAAGTGGTGAGCATCGTGGACACGGAAGGATTGGAATTCGCGCGCGGAATTTCCGATTATTCGCGCGGCGATGCGCAAGGAATGATCGGCAACGGCGCCCGCGCAGCCGAAGCCCCCGGCGGCCAAACCAGCAAGCGTGCAACTGTGCTCGTAAAGCGCGATAATATTGTTTTACTGGATCGCAAATGAGCAGCGTACAAAAACAACTCGACCCTTCCGACGTTCGTCATCTGATTCGGCGCGCGCGCAAAGCCGCGCATGTGCTGGCAACGCTTTCCGGAGAACTGCGCAACGAAGCGCTGCTTGCGGCAGCGAACGCCATCGAAGCGCGCGCCGGAGAGATTCAGGCCGCGAACGATAAGGATTGCGCGCTGGCGCAGCAAGCCGTCGAGCGTGGCGAGCTTTCCCGCGCCATGTTCGCGCGTTTGCGGACCACCGAGCGCGGCATCGCGGAAATGGCCGCGCGCGTGCGCGATGTGGCGCGCCTGCCCGATCCGCTTCACCGCCGCCTTTCGACCATGGAGCTGGACGACGACTTGGTTCTGCACAAGGAAACCTGTCCGTTGGGCGTTGTAGGCGTGGTGTTCGAGTCGCGCCCGGATGTCGTGCCGCAAATTTCTTCGCTGGCATTGAAGTCGGGCAACGCAGTGTGCCTCAAGGGCGGCGCGGAAGCGGCGGAAACCAACGCCGTGCTCGTTTCCATCTGGCGCGACGCGCTATCGGCGTTTCCCGGCATTCCGGCCGACTCTGTGGTGTTGATTCACACGCGCGAGGACGTGGCGCAGATCCTCACGTTGCACGAGGATATCGATTTGATCGTGCCGCGCGGATCGAACGAATTTGTCACCTACGTCATGACTCACAGCCGCATCCCCGTGCTGGGACACGGCGAAGGCATATGCCACGTCTACGTGCACAGCGACGCGGATCTGCGCAAGGCCATCGACATCGCTTACGATTCCAAGGTTCAATACGCCGCCGTCTGCAATGCCATGGAAACCTTGCTGGTGCATCAGGAAATCGCGCCGATCTTCATGCCGCTAATCGTTTCGGAATTTCGCAAGGCCGGCGTCGAGGTGCGCGGCTGCCCGCGGACGATGGAATTGGCAAAAGATTACGATGTGATTGCGGCCACGGAAGAGGATTGGAAGAAGGAGTATTCCGACCTGATCGTTTCCATCAAGGTGGTGGACGGAGTGAACGAAGCCATCGAGCACATCAACCGTTACGGCTCGCGGCACACCGAATCCATCGTGACCGAGAGCCATGACGTCGCCTCGCGGTTCATGGAGTTCGTGGACGCGGCCAACGTTTTTCAAAACGCATCGACGCGATTTTCCGACGGCTTCCGTTACGGATTGGGCGCGGAGGTTGGGATCAGCACCGGAAAATTGCACGCCCGCGGCCCGGTGGGACTCGAAGGGCTCACCATTTACAAGTACAAGCTCTTCGGAAAAGGCCAAACCGTGGCGAGCTACAGCAAGGGCCTGCGCACCTTCAAGCATCGTCCCCTCGATAGCTGAATCAGGTAGTTTGCATGGAGCGCAGAACTAAGTAGCGCGGGCTTCAGCCTGCAGGGGTTAGTCCTTGCAAGGCCCAAACCCCGCAGGCTGAAGCCCGCGCTACTACCTCCAGCGGAAAAGTTTCAAGGCCAGCGCGAAACAAATCACCAGCCAGGAGACGATGATTGCGAGTTGCGGCGCCATGTGAGCCAAGTTCGAGCCTTGCAGCATGTTGGCGCGCAAGGCGTCGATTACGGCGGTCAATGGCAGCGCTCTGATGAAGGGCTGCATCGCGTCTGGAAATTTTTGCGAGGAAAAGAAAACGCCGGAGGCAATCCACATCGGCATCATCACCACATTCATGAGGCCGGAAGCCGCTTCAATCGTTCTTGCCCGCGAGGCCAGCAACAATCCCAACGCCGCAAAGGAAAGCGATCCCAGGACACAGAGTACCGCAAGGTCAACAAGCGAGCCTCGAACGGGCACGTGGAAAAACAAGGCGCCGAATCCGACGAGCACTCCCACTTCCACCACCAGCATCAAGATTCGCGACAGGAGAAACGAAAGCAAATAGTAAGGCCGCGGCATGGGGCTTGCCACCAGGCGTTTCAAAAGTTTCTTGCGGCGCGCGTCCACGATGGCAAATCCCATCGACCAGATGGCGCTGCCCATCAGATTCATTCCCAGCAATCCGGGAATCAGGAAATCGATGTAGCGCGAGCCTGGCTCGCGCATCAGCAGGTCGCTGGTGGTTACGGGATCGACGCGGCCCGCAGCTGTCTGGATCGCTCGATCCGCAAGCAGGCGCGCGGCGCGGCCCTCGGGATTGGTATCGTCATAGCGGTACTCGACCGTGCCGCTGGATCCTGGCGTGGCGAGCAGCGCTACTTTTCCTGTACGAAGCGCGTCCTGCGCGGCGGCTGCGTCCATCTGCTGCACATCGAGAAGCTTTTCTTGGCGCAATGATTGCGCGAGTTCCGGAGCGACTACCGCGATTTTGAGCACTTCCGCCGGGCGATTGCGGAAAGCAATGCCCAACCCTGCCGCAAGAAGAAGCGGAAACACGAATACCCAAAACAGTGCCTCAGGCTCGCGGATGAATTCCAGAAAGCGCACCAGCGTCAATTGCACCAGCGGATGGTCCGCAAGCGAATTGGCGCGCGGAGACTTCCTCTCGGCGGCGGCGCGAACCTCGGGAACGGCGTTGTCACTCATCTCGTAAATGGCGCCCCGTCAAAGTTACAAACACGTCTTCCAGCGTCGCGGAGTGGGTGCGAAACTCGGTGAGCGGAACATTCTGCCGCGTCAGCTCCGCCAGCAAGGCCGGGACGGCAGTGTGAAGCTCGGTCACCTGCATCAGCACGGCATCGTTTTGCGTGCGAACTTCGCGCACGCCTTCGATGCGGCGCAGAGCGGGCACATCCAGCAATTTGGAAACGCTGCCCGCCGTAAACTCGACCATGTGTTCGGTGCAGGTCGAGGCAATCAATTCGCGCGGCGTGCCCAGCGCGATTTCCCTGCCGTGGTCCATGATGGCCACGCGGTCGCAAAGGCGCTCGGCTTCGTCCATGTAATGCGTGGTGAGCAGAATGGTGCGGCCGGATCGCTTGAATTCCTCGATCAATTCCCAGAGCTGCCGGCGCGCTTGTGGATCGAGGCCAGTGGTAGGCTCATCCAGAAAAAGAAAATCGGGATCGCCGACGAGGGCGCAGGCCAGCGCCAAGCGCTGTTTCTGCCCGCCGGAAAGATCTCCCACGCGCGAATTGCGCTTCTCCTCAAGTTGCACCCGCGCGATTACTTCGCCGGCCTCCGCTCCCTGCTTAAAAAAGCTGCGGAATAGGCGAACGGTTTCATGCACGGTGAGCTTTTCGGAAAGCTGCGTATCCTGCAATTGAATGCCAAGCAGCTGGCGAAGCTGCGCCGCATCGGAATTCCACTGCAAGCCTAGCACTTGGACATCTCCGGAATCGGGTTCTGTCAACCCTTCGCAGATTTCGACGGTGGTTGTCTTACCCGCGCCATTTGGCCCCAGAAGGCCGAAGCACTCCCCCGCTTGCACTTCGAGGTTCAGGCCATCGACGGCAACCACGTCCTTGTAGGATTTTCGCAGTTGGCTGACGCGAAGGGCTGGTTTGGTGGCGATTTCCTGCATGCGGCCAGTATCGCGTCACTGGCCTGGACATTCAAGGCGGGATTCCAACAAGAAGGAGCAAGATGATTGAGGCATCTTAAAATTGAAGCTCCGAATCAAGCGCGCCATTCAAATATCGTTCGGAGCGAAATAGCGCCGCCGAATCCACAGCGACACATTCACGAGTCCGAGCAGCGCCGGCACTTCCACCAGAGGGCCGATGACGCCCACGAAAGCTTCTCCCGAATTGAGGCCAAAAACAGCCACCGCCACTGCAATGGCCAGCTCAAAATTGTTGCTCGCGGCGGTGAAAGAAAGCGTCGCAGTTTTTGAATAGTCCGCGCCCAACTTGCGTCCCATCCAGAAACTTACCAGGAACATGAGCACAAAATAGATCAGCAGCGGGAGCGCCACGCGAAGCACATCCAGCGGCAGACGGACGATGAGATCGCCCTTGAGGCTAAACATCACCAGAATCGTGAACAAGAGGGCCACCAAGGTCACGGGACTGATGCGCGGAATAAAGCGGGTGCGATACCACTCCTCTCCCTTTGCGCGCAGCAGCACGAAACGCGTGAGTATGCCGGCAAGAAACGGTATGCCCAGGTAAAAAAACACGCTCTGGGCAATCTGGCCGATTCCAATGTGGACCGCGCTCCCCTCCAGGCCAAACCACTTGGGAAGCACGGTGATGAACACCCAAGCATAGACGCTATAGAAGAGCACCTGGAAGACGCTGTTGAATGCAACCAGTCCGGCCGCATAGTCGGTGTCGCCGGCGGCCAACTCGTTCCACACGATAACCATGGCGATGCAGCGCGCCAGTCCGATCAAGATCAGGCCGCGCATATAGGCGGGTTCGCCGCGAAGAAACGTAATCGCAAGGACAAACATCAGGATCGGCCCGATGACCCAGTTCTGGAGAAGCGAGAGCCCAAGCAGGCCGCGATTTCGGAAGATTTCGCCCAGTTTTTCGTAGCGCACTTTGGCCAAAGGAGGGTACATCATGACGATCAGGCCGATTGCAATCGGGATGTTGGTTGTGCCGCTCTGAAAGCGCTGCACGAAATCCGCCATGCTCGGAATAAAATGTCCCAGCCCGACGCCGATCGCCATCGCCAGAAAAATCCACAGCGTTAAGTAGCGATCCAGGAATGACAAATGCGCCCGCGGCATTGGGGAGCAAACCTGTCCTTGCGTGCTGAGCGTTGCTGTCATGCGCACCTCTGTGGATGTTCAATATTGTTCATTGCTTGCCTATGCGATCGATTTCTTTTTTGATCGCCAATTGGCCGAGAGTGGAAAGGGGCAGGCACAGAAATAGCGAAATTCTGCGGTCCAGAATCACAAATGCTTCCCGGAATGCGCGCTCAATTTGTTCGGGCGAGCCGTGCACTGCTGCCGGATCGGGCACGCCCCAATGCGCGGTCATCGGCTGGCCGGGCCACAAAGGGCAGACTTCGCCGGCGGCGTTGTCGCATACGGTGAAAACGAAATCCATTTGCGGCGCGCCAGGCTTGGCGAATTCGTCCCAGCTCTTGCTGCGAAAATTTTCGATGGGCATGCGCGCGAGCTCGATCTGCCGCAGCGCCTCGGGCCGCACTTCTCCGGATGGGTGGCTGCCGGCGCTATACGCCACGAAGTTGGGCCGCCCCTTCCGGTTCAGAATGGCCTCGGCCATGATGGAACGCGCGGAATTTCCGGTGCACAAGAAGAGAACGTTGTAGCGTTTTTCCATGGAGGTCCCTTTCGCGGCTAAGGCATAGGGTTCGTCGCCTGAATCGCAGCACAAATTTCATGAGCTTTGTAGCGCCCATCCGCCACGGCGGACGGGCATCGTGGATTCCAGCACATGCTCGTCCGCCCTGGCGGGCGAGCGCTACACCGCCTGGCCCTCGGTCATCACGCAGTCTGCTCAGGCAGCAGCGGGCGTGCAGCAATCGGATGCGCAGCAGGTCTTGGCCGAAACCGGCTTTTCCGGAAGATTGTCCTCAAGGACAGCGAACACTTCCCATTCGTTCCCGTCGGGATCGCGGACCCAGGCCTTGTCTTGCAGCGCGTAGCAGCACTCCGTCTTCATTTCGTCTCGGGTGAGCAAACCTTTTTCTTGCCAGCCCTGGCGCACGGCCAGCACATCCGCCGTGGACTCGACCTGAATTCCCAGGTGCGACAAAGCGCCCTGCTCTGAGCCCTCTGCTTCATTCAAAGTAAAATTGATGGGCGGGTTGGCAACATCGAATTTGGCGTATCCGCTGCGCACTTTGCTGGGTTCAATCCCGAAAAGCTTGCGGTAGAACTCGATGCTCGCCGCAACATTCTTGACGTGGATGGCAACATGAGCCTTGCGGGCAATGACCGATTGCAATGACATGATTCCTCCAAAAGAGCTTCCAAATACATATACGCCTATGCGTATGTGAGTAAAATACGCCCCATTGCTCATATCTGTCAAGCCATATATAATATAGCTCATGCCTGCAAAGAAAAACGCTTTGCCGCCCGACCTGCTCTTTCGCGCGCTGGCCGATCGCACGCGCCTTCGCCTGCTCAATCTCATGGCCGACAAGGAAATTTGCGTCTGTTATTTTGTGGAGATCCTACGCATCAGCCAGCCCAAGATTTCCCGCCACCTGGCCTATCTCCGCCGGGCTGGCCTTGTTGCTTCGCGGCGGCAGGGGCGCTGGATGCACTATCGCCTCAGCGCGCCTCAGAATTCGGCTGCCTCTGGAATATTGAAAGAAACATTGGCCCATTTGAGGCAACTGCCCGAAATGCAGAGAGATTTGGCGAAGCTGGAAACCAATTGTTGCAGCCCCAATGCAGCCGACCGTCCACGGCAGGCGCCCCAGCCGCTAATCCTCCCCGTGGCAGCTCCGTAACCACAAGCGAAAGCAGGGCCACGATTTAAATCCAAAGGTACTGGCCATCCAGTGGATTTTGTAGTACATTTCAGCCTTCGGAAGGCTCCCGCCCCCTCCCTTCCTATATTGAATAGTGTAGATACATTTGCGTGCCTGCGAAACTCTCAGTCCGTTCAGGGTCTTCCGCGGGTTTGGCCGCTCGCTGTGAGGGTGGCCTAAATGGCCCCCATGTCGAGACGTAACCTATACGAAATTCGCGTTCCATGAGCCTCGACGCGCGAATGCCGCGATGCTACGCTTTGGAATTGATGCTTGAGGAGTGGTAGTGGCGGAATCGAACCTTCATCCTGAAGTCGAAGCGCAGAAACGGCGCAGCACGCGCATCGTGCAAGCCGTGCCGCTCACCGTGACGGGTGTGGACGCGCTCGGCCGCCCTTTTCAGGAACGCACCTCCACTCTCATCATTAATTGTCACGGCGCCCGCTACCAATCGAAACACTACGTCCTGAAAAACATGTGGGTCACGCTCGAGGTGCCTCACAACGAGCCCGGCCACGAGCCGCGCACGGTTCGAGGCCGCGTTACATGGATTCAGCGTCCGCGAACGGTTCGCGAGCTTTTTCAAATTGGCCTGGAGCTGGAAGTTAACGGAAATGTATGGGGAATCGCCTTTCCACCCAGCGATTGGTTTCCCTTCCCTGAAGCCGGAGCCACGACAAACCTTGGAATTCCCGCCCCAAGCGCGGAAGTCGCGCAGCCGATTGGCGAACCGGAAGATTGGTCCACATTAGAAGCGCCCGCGGCGCCCGCGCCCGAACCCGCACAGGATAATATTCGCGTTCTTCCCCTGCCGGCCGGCGAGGATGCATCCCTGCAAATGGCGCGGCAAGTGGCGCGGCTAATCGCCGAAGCCAAGCAGCAAATCCAGAGCACGGCCCGTGAAAGCGCCGCTCGCGCGGTGGTTGCGGAAACTCGCCCGCTGCTGGAAGCGTTGCAGAATCAATTGCAGGATGCCGCGGAAAAATCAGTATCCACGGCTGCCGCCGCGCAAATGGAAAAATTGCAGCAGGAAACCATTCAGCGCGTGCAGCGGGAACAAGAAGCGGGCATGGCGGCCATGCTCAAGCAATTGTCGGGCGAAGTGGAGAATAGGCTCACACAGGCACGGCAGCAGATGGACAGCCAAATGGCCGAAGTGGAGCGCACCCGCCGCGCCGATTTCGAACAGCAAATTCAAAGCCAGCTTCAGACTGCCATCCAGAAGATGGAAAACCTGAGCGGCAACATGGGCAAGAATCAGGACGAAGTCCGGGCCGTCATGGATCAGTTGCGCGAATCCTCGGCCCAAGCCGCCGCGGAGGAAATACGCAAGTGGAAGGAACAGATGGACCTTCGCACGACGGAGGCCCAGGCTCGCCTCGCGGAGATAGACCAGTCGGCAAAGAAAATTACTGAGCAGATTGCCGCCGCAACCGCAGAGGGAGAAGCTGGATGGCGCGGGCTCCTGGAAGCCGACCTCGCGGCTGCCAGCGCGCGCTGGCAAGAGAAGATGGATTCGGCGGTGGAAGCCGCTTCGCGGTCCGCGGCTGAACGGATTGGCCAGCACGCGGATGCCTCCGCGCGACAGATCGAGCAGCAACTTCAGCAGCGCATCAATACGCTAGGCAACGCGCATTCGCAAGTCACGGCGGAGGCGGAAAGCGCCCTGGGAACGTTGCGCACCGCGATCAGCAAGGAATCCACCAAGGGCGAAGCCGTAATTTCGCGGTTTCAGGAATCCGTCGCGCAATTGGAAGCCAAGCGCAGCGAATTCTCGGCCCTTTTGCAGGCAGCATCGGACGAGTGGACCAGGCGCGGCGCGGCCATGCTCGAAGCACAAAGCGCGGAGATGAATCGCCAGGCGGAATCGGCCGCGGCGGGAATGGCCCAGCGGCTGCAGCCCATGCTGGAAGCCGCGGGCCGCGACTCGATTGAAAAGCTGGCCAAGGAATTCGAGCAGCGATTCTCGCCGCAAATCGTGCAGGCCACGGAGCTGTTGGGCAAGCTGGCGCTGGACCAGGAACGCGCCGATAAGGCACTTACCGAGCATCAGCAGCGCATCTGGGAAGTTTCCGATCGCGGGCTTCAGGATTCGGCGGCGCGCAGCAAGGAAATCCTCGCGCAGATCGAGAAGGATTTCGCCGAATCGGCGCGCACGGCTTCCGCAAGGTGGATTGCCGATCTGGAAGCCAAGGCCACCGAGACATCGCACGGCACATTTGAATCTCTCTACAAGTCGGCCGACTGGTACGAGAAAAAAATTCAGACCCAGATGCAATCGACTCTGGAAAAGGGCTTGGATCAGGCCGCTTCTCGCTTGCGCGAAAAGGCCGCCGAGATGTCCGGCCTGTTCGCCAGCGAGCTGGATCACTACAGCAGGAGCTACGTGGAGCACGCGCAGGGGCAGATGCAGGAAAACGCCCGCGACGCCGCCGAACGCGGCGGTCAGCAAATTATGGAAGCGGGCGACGCGGCCGCCGCCAAGTTCACGGACCGCGCCGCACAGCTGGTGCGCGAGCAATTCGACGCTTTTTCCGCCAAGGCGCAGGGCGCCATGGAACAGAATGCCGCCGCGATGGACTCGCAAGCCATGAAAGTCCGCGCCAACCTCGAAAGCGACGCGCGCGGATTTGCCGCGGAGTTCCAGCGTGCGCTATCGCAACACGCACAGCAAACGCTGGCGCTGGGCAAGCAGGAGCTGGGCCTGCAAATCGACCAGGCCAAGGACGCGCTGCTGATCGAGACGCAAACCCTGGAACGCCAGTTCCAGACGACACTGAGTTCCTCAGGGGCCGTTGCCATGGAGGAGCACAAGCAGCGCCTGGACAACGCATCGAACTCCTGGCTGCTGACCACGGTGAGCAAGCTCAACCAGCAATCGGAAAGCCTCATCAGCGAAATGTCCGACGCCACCGAGAAAAAATTGAAGGCGGTCTGCGGCAACGTTTTCTCCGAAATGGGAGAAATCCTGCGCCAACGCCTGGCCGCGTTGGCAGTGCCGTTTGTTGCGCCCAACGCGCCTGCTTCGCCCTCTCTGCCCGTTAATCCTTCCGCAGAACGGAAGTAGCTTCTAAGCCTGGATTCAATCGCTCTTAGTGATTGTCATCGTGGTGATCATCGTGATGATCGTCATGGTGGTCGTTGTCGCGATAGCGATTCTGGTCCCGGTCGCCTTCGTGGTCCCAGCGATGGTCGTGTTCCAGCCGGCCGCGATCTCCATCCCAGTATCCATTAAAATATTTCTGGCCGTCGTGGTGAGGTTCGACCCAACGAGCGCCTGCATAGGGAGGCCGCGTCCAGTAGCCTGCATGCCACCTGTAGTGGCGGCCGTTCGGATACCAATAACCGCCGATCCATGCATAATCCGGGCCCGGGCTTGCCGGTATTACGCGAACCACGCGGGGGCGCGGCGGTGGGCCAATGTTGATGCCAAAAGTAACTTGAGCTTGCGATGCCGATGCTCCGGCAAGTAGCACAACTGCGAGCAGCAAGGATGCGCGAATGAATTTCCCGACAATATCCAATTTTCTTTGCCAAGAGCCGTGGTTCAGATTGTTCAAGGATTGCCTCCGAGCGAACTGTAGGTAAACATCAAGATGGACCTTGGAGCAATCCCTGTCTGTGCAGTAGTGAACAGGTTGAAGTGTGCGGCAATCGCCGGTTTTGTAGGGCTCGCCCGCATTTTGGGCGGGCAGTTCTTCCCCCGTTCAAAACGCAAACAAATTCACGAGCCGGACTTACAGCGAATGGACAAATGCAGTGACTTTTTTTATGCTGAAGGATGGCACACACTCCACAAGCGCATATTCTCGGGCAAATGGAACTTCGTTCCCTTCCTAAAATCGAGCTGCACCTTCATCTGGACTGCTCGCTGAGCTATGGAGCAGTTTCCGCTCTGGCGCCATCCGTCACGCGCGAGGAGTACGAGCGTGATTACATCGCTCCCGCGCGCTGTGCGAACCTGGCGGATTTTCTTTCCCGCGCGCCCATGGGCTTCCGCCTCATGCAAACAGAAGATTCGCTCCGACTGGTCGTCGAGGATTTAATTCAGCAACTCGTGGAAGATGGCGTGATTTATGCCGAGATTCGATTTGCGCCGCTGCTGCATACCGAGCGGGGCCTGAGCCCTGAAAGCGTCGTCGCGACGGTGGAGCGTTCGGTCGAACGCATGATTCGCGAAACCGGAATGCAAGCAGGAGTGATCCTTTGCACGCTCAGGCACTTCACGGAAGAGCAGGGTTTGCAGACCGCGCAGCTGGTGGAAGCATTTCGCGGCAGCCGAGTCGTGGCGCTCGATCTTGCGGGCGACGAAGCAGGATTTCCTTTGGACGCGCACATTGCCGCATATCGCTACGCGCGCGAGCACGGCTTGCCGCGCACCGCTCACGCCGGCGAAGCGTGCGGACCGGGAAGCGTGTGGGAAACGCTGCGCCTGCTCGACCCGCAGCGCATCGGCCACGGAACGCGCAGCATCGAGGATCCCAAACTGGTGGAGCATCTGCGCCGCGAGCGCATTCACCTGGAGCTGTGCCCTACCGCCAACGTCCAGATCATCCCTTCGATTGGCAGCATGGAGCAGCATCCCATCGACCGCCTCTATCGCGCCGGCGTCTCTCTCAATGTGAACACCGACAGCCGCATGTTGACTCCAACAACTCTGACCAACGAATATGAAAATCTCCAGCGCGTATTCAAATGGAGCGAACAGGATTTGCTGCGCGCAAATCTGATGGGGTTGGACGCTGCGTTCGTTGACGACACCGTGAAACAGCGGCTCAGGAAACATTTTCTAAAAACATACGGCGAGGCAAATCCCTCAGCATGACCGGTTCTCACTCGGGCGGGGCTCAGCATCCGCCGCATCTATCACGCATATGGTTTATATCCGAATGCGCCGTCATCCGCCCGCAAACGGACCTCGCAAGACCCTGATGATGATTTACCAGTGCCTGCGGTCCACAAAGGTCTGCGGCTCCAGAGGCCGTCCTGTCGGGTACGCCGCCGCGTCCCGCCGTGACGACCACAACAGCGCAGGGCCGGCCACGTGGTCGATGATAAAGGAGAGGCCTCCGAGTTCCTGCTCGATCCGCCGCCGCAGGTCGCCGATGCGCTCGCTAACTCGCACGTTCGATGCCGCGAGATACTTCTCCATCGCCCATAACGCGGCACCGTAGCCGTGCTTCAGCTTTGCCGCCTCGCCGGCGAAGCGCGCGCGGACGCGTGCATCGCTGTCCGCTGCCGTACCGTTTCCAGCCCTCGAACATCGTGCGCATCATTCGAAATAGGCTGGGACCATTGGTGTCGAAGTCGTGCTGGAACGCCCAGTCCAGCCATACTTTCGAATCGTCGCGCTCAATGTGCTCGTGCTTGAAGTTGAATTTGAACTGGCCGTGGATATCGGCCAGGTCCACTCCCTCAAGCATCCGCCCTTGTGCTTCCATGTCGGCGTGTAGCGGAGTGCCCGGGACCGGCGTATACAGCATGAATTGATGGCAGTCGGCATCGTGCGCGACGGCATGTGCGATCGCCTCGCGCATGTTGTCGGGTGTATGGTGCTCCATGCCGATGATGCGTCGACCCCTGCACGCGGATGCCGTGCGACTGCAGTTCGCGGGTGAGCGCTACCGTGTCGGTGCTCCTGAGCTTGGCATAGCCGGCCTCAGCGGATTCGAACCCCATCCACACCCACGACACGCCGAGCTCCACGAGCTGGCGCATCTCGTATTTCTGAATTGCGTTGGCGGAGGAGAAGACGAACATCGACCACGCCTTGCCATGTTGCTTCATCAGATCGAGCAGTTCGAGCGCGCGCTTCTTGTACAGCAAAAAGTTCTCGTCCATCATGAAGAATGTGCTGACGCCGAGCGTGCGTTCTGTTTCGCACATGACGTCGAAGAGTTGCTGCCCGGTCTCGAAGAAATTTACGAATCGACCCTTCCCTCCGAAGAACGACGAGGTCGTGCAGAAGTTGCAGCCCATCGGACAGCCGACCGACGGGATGATTGTAGCGGCTGGATCGCCGCCGCCCGGAGGCACTTTCAGGCCCATCAGCCGGGAGCCGAACGAGGACCGGATGGCCGGATGTTTGATCGGTGCGTCAACCGGCTCGCCGAGAAACTCGCGGAACCATCGGATCCCTTCGCCCTTGACGATGTGGTCTGCCTCGATCATCCTGCTCAAGCCCGGGGATCGCCGCGACATGGCCGCCGACCACGATCGTCGATTTCGGAGAGTGCTTGCCGGACCAGACGGCACATCTCGCGCACCTTCCCGACGTTGACGATGATGCCCGAGATGCCGACCACGTCGTATTGCTGGGACGTGAGTTCCTCGATGAATCGCTCGCGCGTCGGAAAATCGAGAAGGGTGGACGGCGCGGAGATATTCTCCTGAATCAGCATGATGCCCCATGAACGATGATGCATTCGTAGCGAAAAAGGCCCTTGTGCTCGCGTCACCTGATTGTGATAGAGCTCAAGGGGATTGATGGTTCGGCTTCCAAATTCGTCGTCTTGCGCAAATGGCCCAAATACGGAGCTCAACAGGACGCGAGGGTAACTTTGCTTAGGCTGAAGTTGGATATTTTCCATGTTCACACGTTAGTCCCCTGCCGCGCATTTCGCCATGACCTCGGTCACATTACAAAAATATTACATTCAGCAAAAACAGACGGCAGATTGGCTTGCGGGAAGTGATATGTAGGGTATTTTCCGGATCGTCGAATATCCGGAAATTCAGCCATTTTGCTTGGCATGCGCGTTTTCAATCCTTAGCCCCCTTGCCTGTATAATATCCGGATGCCGAACCGAGCTTATGCGAGTGTGTGGGTGCGCGACTTCAATGAGGAGAACATGGTCGCCCACTTCGGGCGATTTCTGGCCACTGTGCCGCTGGCTGCCGTGCCGCCGGGGTTTACCTGGCTGGCGGTTCGCGCGGTGAGCCCCGCGGAGACGCCGCTGGAGGAATTCGATTTGCGCGGCTACGTGACCACTCCCGAAGAGATCGCCGCGATTGCCAAGGAAAACAACGCCGCCGACGTGTGTTACGAAGTTGCGGCGCGATGGGACCTGTGGATTCGCGACAAGGAAACCGCGAGTTGGAAAATTCAGCCCGAGCGCATGGATATTTTTTGTTACGGGCCGGAATACGATCAGGGTGTATTCGCCGAATCGGGCCACATCATGGTCGATCTGGGCTTCGAGCATGTGTTCACGGGGCACGCGGGCCTCTTGGCCGCGGAAGCCTCGCGCATCGCCGAGCCGCAGCATCCAGAAGAGGCGCGATTTCTGATGTGGATGTCCCAGCCGCAAAATTTGCGCGAATATCAGGAGAAAACGAGAGAGAATATCAAGAAACTCATGGGCTGGATGCGCGCCGTGCAGGAAGCTCTGCCGGTGGAGAAATTTCGCCTGTGGTCGGAGGGAGAAGAAAATTTTGAAGCGCGGCTCGATGAAATTCTGGATTTGCGCTAGCTTCGCGCTGGCGCTGGCCGCGGCCTGCGCTGCCGTGCCGGCGGGCGCGCAGGATTCTCCTTCCGCGGCCGGGCCGGCCCCGGCCAAGCGCCACATGAACGAAACGCAGCTGGCCGGATTGCGCCCCGGCCGCGACACCTTTGCGATCGCGCAGAAACGCTTCAAGGCGAAAATTGTTTTCGAGGAGCCAAATTCGGGATCGAAGGAATGGCGGGACTCCTGTTCGGGCCGCTCGATTCGACTAGAAGTCGAACGCAAAGTCCGTGATTCAAAGCGTCACGCTCACCACGCTGGACATGCAGGAAGGAAAATGCAGCGACCGGCGTCCGGATTTTCTGGACCCTAAATTTTGGCTCACCGGGCTTGGCCTGCGAATGGGTGATTCGCAGGATCGCGTGGTCGGCCTATACGGTGAACCGAATTCCAGCGGCCCCGCATCTAAAAATGGCCAGGAACTGGAACTCATGTATTATCAATTCGATTGGGCTGGGTCGGATGTCCCACAAGTGATGGAAATTCTGTGCGCCCGCGATACAGGGCGCGTGGTGGAAATTACGCTGGCGTTCCCGAGCCTGTAGCGCTTGGGGAACAGCGCCAAGTTTCTGTCATTCCGAGCGGAGCGAGGAATCTCTCTTCGCTTTGAGACCGAGAAAAGAAGTAGAGATTCCTCGCTTCGCTCGGAATGACAAAATATTTTTTTTGCAGCCTGAAAAGTGCGCTGACCGACGATGAAAATATCAAGACTGCGCGCGGCTGCGGGAATGCTGTCTTGGACTATCGCGCTCTTCATGGCGGGATGCGGGACGGCGCAACAGCCTCCCGCGGAAGATAAGGCTGCCGCCGAAGCAGCGCGTGCGGCGAACGAGGCGCGAGGAGTTGCGGAAGCGTCCCTGGGCAAGCAGGCTGAAATTCTGGCCCAAGGGGATCTTGCACTGAATGGGCGGGAACAATTGCTGGTCGCCAATCGTTTCTCGACGGGCGCGCAGGCAGGCAAGGGAGAGGCAAATTCCTCCGCGATTTTCGTGACGCGCGCGGCTGTACTGGAAAAAAACGACGGCAAGTGGTCGCAAATTCTGCTCTGCGATGAGCATTTGAAAAATGCAAATGGCTATCTCGGGGGCGCGCCCAAGGCTCGCATCACCGGCTGGCAATTGGAGTACAAGCAGGATGCCAAGGATGGCTTGCAGATGAGTTTTGCGCCCGCGGAAAATTTCAACGGCGACCCTACGAACGCGGGCCAAGTTTCCGAACAAAAGCATTCTGTTTTTCATGTACGCTGGAATAAGAGTGTGAAACGCTATCAAGGGTTCGACCCGTCACAGGAAAGGTATTTGAGCGAGATCCCGACGCTCGAAACTCCCGAGTCCCTTCTTAAATGAGCGCAGCGGCAAACACCATTTCAGGATCGGCAGCGAAGGCCGCCCCCAAGCGCGTCTCCGGATGGGCGCAGCTCATGCGCCTGCTGCCGTACGTCTCGCGCCACAAAACGGAAGTGGTGATCGGCTTTGTCACGCAAGCCGGCATGGGCATTACCGGCACGCTGATTCCGCTGCTGCTGGGCGTGATCACCGATTGCATCAAGGGCGCTGAGACGCCGCTGGCGCAGCTCGGCCGCCTGACGCATATCACGCTGGGACCGCTTCTTCCCTACTATCACGCCAAGAACCCGCACACTCTTGCTGTCTTTTGCTCGGCGCTGGTAGTGGTCTGCGCCGCTCAAGGCGTCTTTTCCTATTGGACTCGGCAAATCCTGATCGGCCTTTCCCGCGACATCGAGTTTGACCTGCGAAACGATTTGCTCAACAAGCTGGTGCAGATGGAGCCGGAATTTTACGTGCGAAACCGCACCGGCGAATTGATGTCCCGCTGCACCAACGATTTGAACGCCGTGCGCATGGTGCTCGGGCCGGGCATCATGTACAGCGCCAACACCATGGCCACCATGGTGCTCGCCGTGATCCTGATGTTCTGGATTTCGGCCACGCTTAGCGTCTACGTGCTTCTGCCCGTGCCGGTCGTGGCCGTCACCGTGTGGCTCTTCGGCCGCCAGATTCATGCCATGTATGGAAAAATTCAGGCCTCGCTGGCCGTGCTTTCCGCCAAGGCCCAGGAAAATCTGGCCGGCGTGCGCGTGGTTCGCGCCTACGGCCAGGAGGAAGCGGAGATTCGCGGCTTCGACGCGCCCAACCGCGAGTACATCGACCGCAACCTGCGCTTGATTTATTTCTGGAGCCTGTTCATGCCGCTGCTCCAGATGCTGTTTGGGCTGACGTTTATTCTGGTGCTGTGGAAGGGCGGCCGCCAGGTGGTGATGAATCAGATCACCCTCGGCGAGTTGATTGCATTTTACACGTTCATGACGCGATTGATTTTCCCCATGATCGCGCTGGGCTTCGTCACCAACATTTTTCAGCGCGGCGGCGCTTCCATGGGCCGGCTGAATTACATTCTCGATTCCCAGCCGAGCATCAACGATTCCGCCGTGACCGCAAATCCCGGCGAAGTCCGCGGCGAAATCGAATTCCGCAACCTGACCTTTACGTATCCGACGCTGCGCAACGACGTGGACGGCGTGAAAGCAACAAACGGCTCGGGCGGCCCCAACAAGCCCGTGCTGGAAAACATTTCCCTGCACGTTCCGGCCGGCTCGATTCTGGCAATCGTCGGCCCGACCGGAAGCGGCAAATCCACGCTGGCCGCGCTCATCGCACGCCTCTGGGAAGCTCCCGCGGGAACGCTGCTGATCGACGGGCGCCCGATCCGCGAGTGGCCGCTGGAAACGCTGCGGCGCGCCATGGGATATCGTGCCGCAGGACACCTTTCTGTTCAGCGAAACAATGCGCGAAAATGTGGCCTTCGGAGTCGATCACGCGACGGATGTGGATATTCACAACGCCGCCGACGTGGCCAGCATCGCCGCCGAAATCAACGAGTTCCCGGGGCAGTTCAACACCATGGTGGGCGAACGCGGAATCACGCTTTCCGGCGGACAGAAGCAGCGCACCGCCATCGCCCGCGCGGTGATTCGCGATCCCAAAATTTTGATCCTGGACGATTCCCTTTCCAGCGTGGATACCGGAACCGAGGAGCGCATCCTGCGGCGGCTGGACGCGATTCTGCGGCAGCGCACCACCATGTTGATTTCCCACCGCGTCTCGACCGTGCAGCACGCCGATCAAATTGTTGTGCTGCGCGACGGGAAAATTGTGGAACGAGGCAATCATGCCGAGCTCCTGGCGCTTGGCGGCTATTACGCCGACTTGTACCAGAAACAATTGCTCGAGGAAGAATTGGCGCGCGAATGAGCGACTTCCGCGAAGAAGAAGCTCTAGGAAAAGCCTACGACTCGCAGCTTCTGCGGCGGCTGTTGACCTATCTGCGGCCGTATAAGTGGACTGTTGTCTTCGCAGTCGTGCTGACTTTGCTGGTCGGCCCGCTTGAGGTCGTGGGTCCCTACCTGTTTGGATTCACCGTCGACAAATACATCGTGCCCGGCTCGAACCATGCCATCTCTGTTTCGGATGCCCTGCGCGGCGTCACTTTTCTTTCTCTCCTTTCGCTTGCGGCGCTGCTCTTGAGCTTCGCGGTTCAATATCTGCAAGTGCGCATGATGCAGAACGTCGGGCAGCAAACGCTGTATGACCTGCGAAAAGAAATCTTCGAGCGCATGCAGCGCCTGCCCATGAGTTTCTTCGACCGCAGCCCGGTGGGGCGCCTGGTGACGCGCGTGACCACGGACGTGGATGCGCTGAACGATCTGTTCGCCGCCGGTATCGCTGCAATGGCCAACGACGCCATCGTCCTGATCAGCATTGGCGCCGTGATGATGGCCAAGAACTGGCGGCTGGCGCTGGCCACGTTCGCGGTTTTGCCGCTGATCATGATCGCCACATGGATATTCCGCGACCGCGTGCGCGACGCCAACCGGCGCATCCGCACGGCCATCGCGCGCATCAATTCGTTCCTGCAGGAACACATCAGCGGCATGAGCATCGTGCAAATTTTCAACCGCGAGCGAAAAGCGCGCGAACAATTCGCCGAGCTGAACCGCATCCACATGGAAGCCTACAAGGATGCCATCACGGCCTTCGCCGTATTCTTCCCTGCGGTCGAACTGTTCAGCACCACGGCCATCGCCATCGTATTCTGGTATGGCGGATTGCTTTCCTTCGCCGGCGCTGTCACGGTCGGAACGCTGATCACCTTCATGCAATACGCGCAGCGCTTCTTCCGCCCCATTCAGGACCTCAGCGAAAAATTCAACATCCTGCAATCGGCCATGGCCGCCTGCGAGCGCATTTTCAAATTGCTGGACGAGCCGCTGCCCGCGCCTCCCGCGGAAACCCCGCTTGTGCTTTCCGCGCCGCGCGGCGACATCGAATTCCGCAACGTGTGGTTCGCCTACACGGGCGGCGCGAATCCGAAGGATGAAGACTGGGTCTTGCGCGACGTTTCCTTTCACATCGCGCCGGGACAAACCTTGGCCATCGTGGGCCACACTGGCGCTGGAAAAACCACGCTCATCCAGCTCCTGCTGCGCTTCTACGACATTCAGCGCGGCGAAATTCTGCTCGACGGCGTGGATATTCGCCGCTATGACGTGCACCAGTTGCGGAGGCAATTCGGCATCGTGCTGCAGGACCCGTTTCTCTTTACGGGCACTTTGGAATCGAACGTGCGCCTGGGCGACGAAGACATCAGCCGCGCGCGCGTGGAGTCCGCGCTGCGCGAAGTGGGGCTTGGCTCGCTGCTCGATTCGCTGAGCGACGGCGTTGCCACCAACGTCACCGAGCGCGGCGCGACTTTTTCCGTGGGCCAGCGCCAGCTGATCAGCTTCGCGCGGGCCCTGGCGCACAATCCCCGCTTTCTGATTCTCGACGAAGCCACCTCCAGCGTGGACACCAAGACGGAACTCCTGATCCGCGAGGCGCTGGACCGCTTGCTCGAAGGCCGCACCGCGCTGGTCATCGCGCACCGGCTCAGCACTATTCAGCATGCCGACCGCATTCTCGTTTTCCACAAAGGCAAATTGCGCGAGCAGGGCTCGCATCAGGAATTGCTTGCCGAGCGCGGGATTTACTATCGCCTGTATCAGCTGCAGTACAAGGACCAAGAGATGCGCGTGCCCTTCGAGACGGCAGGAAGCGAAGCGGGCACGTCCGTGCCGGGGAATGACTAGCCCTTTGTGGCATAGGCTTTAGCCTGTGGCTTTTCGTTCGCGCACAATTCAAATTCCGCAGGCTGAAGCCCGCGCCATATAAAATGCCTCCCACACAAATTCTCATCTCCGCCGGTGAAGCTTCGGGTGACATGTACGCGGCGCGACTGGCAACAGCGCTGCGTGCGCGCGCCGACGTGCAACTCTTCGGCATGGGCGGGCCGCGCATGCGCGATGCCTGCGTGGAACTGGTGGCCGACTGCTCGGAAGTTTCCCTCGTGGGAATCGTGGAAATCGCAAAAAAATATCCCGCACTGAAGCGCGTGTGGAACCGCCTGATGGGAGAAGCGCAGCGCCGCAAACCGCGCTTCGCGATCCTCACCGATTTTCCGGGCTTTCATTTGCGTTTGGCGCGCGCCCTGAAGCGCCAGAACGTGCAAAACATTTATTTCGTGTGCCCGCAATTCTGGGCCTGGAGGCCCTGGCGCGCAAACATCGTGCGGCGGCGATTCGTCCGCGGGCTTTGCATTTTTCCGTTCGAAGAGGAATGGTACCGCTCGCGCGGGGTGAAGGCCGATTTCATCGGCCACCCGCTGGTGGGAAACGTCTCCGCGAAGCGCACGCGCGCCGAATTTGCCGCTGCTTATGGGCTGGACGCGAGCAAACCAATCGTCGCGCTCCTGCCGGGAAGCCGCTCCGGCGAAATCGCCCACCATATGCCCACCATGATGCAGGCATGCCGCCTGATTCAAGACGGCCGTGCAGTGCAATTCGTGCTGGCGCTGGCTCCCGGCTCAAAGCAGTCCCAGATCGCGCCTTACTTATCCGCTGACTTACCAATGCACGTGGTGGAAGATGCCACCTATGACGCACTGGGCGCGGCGGACGTAACGATTGTTTCCAGCGGCACAGCAACGGTGGAAGCCGCGCTGATGGATGCACCCATGATTGTCGTGTATCGCCTGGCGCCGCTTACCGCCGCAATTGCCAAGCTGCTCGTGCGCACGAACATTTTTGCCATGGTCAACCTGATTGCGGGCAGGCGGGTTGTGCCCGAGCTGGTGCAAAAGGATTTCACTCCGCAGCGGCTGGCCGGCGAGGCGATGCGCCTGCTGGATTCGCCTGAGGCGCGCGCGGAGATGCGCCGAGGCCTGGCTGAAGTTCGCGAGAAACTCGGCCCGCCGGGGGCCATTGAACGCGCCGCGGACTTAATTGCCGCCATGCTGAATCAATCATGACCCCAACCGTCATAACGCAATGAGGGGCTGGCAACTCATTGGGCCGAGTTGGTATCCTATTGTTTTACATGGCCTCCACTGCGGAGAAAGGCATTTGAAACTCATGTCGAAATTTCGACTGCTCATCGTCACGGCAGTCCTCACTAGTCTCGCTGTGCCCGCCTGGGCTCAGTCGCCGGGCGCGCCGCAAGGCCCGGGCCGCGCCGTCGCGCCGGTGCAAACCGTTGCAACTGGAGCTTTTCGCGCATCGAACTATGAGGTTCGCGCTTCCCTCGACACCCTCGGCCAGGTCATGAACGCGCAAGCCAAGGTGGACTTCGAAGCGAGAGACTCCGGCCGGATAGTGGACGTGGAACTGAATCAAAATCTGCGCGTCAATTCGGTTCGCAACGCATCCGGCAAGCCGGTGACCTACGATCGGGACGACAATGCCGGGCAGAAGCTGCACGTTACGCTCGCGGATACAGTGCCCGTCGGAGGAAAAGTTACGCTGCTGTTCGAATATAGCGGCCCTCTTTCCAGCCGCATGAGCAATCCGGATCAAGGCCCGCGAATGGCTTACATCGCCAAGGACGGCGGATACCTGCTGCTTCCCGCGCGCTGGTTCCCGCTGACCGACTTTCCTTCGAATCGCTACACGGGTATTTTTCAGATCGAAGTGCCGGGAACCATGACCGTGGTGGGCACGGGGACTTCCGTAGGCGCTCCGGTCTCGGTGACGCCCAAGGCCGCTCCTGCCCCTGCCGCGCCTCCAGCTTTGGGCAACTCCAAGTCTCGCGCGCCATCGGCTCCCGTATCGGCCACCAGCGCGCCTCCGCCGCCCTCGATGGGAGATGAGCGCATGCTGTACACCTACCGTGTGGACAAGCCCGAGGCAGCGGGCACTTTCGTCATCGCGCCATTGCAGCTAAGCCCTCAGCAAGCGCAGGGCATGGCCATTTCCGTCTACACGCCGCCCGCATTGGCAAACACAGCGCCTGCCTATGCGGATACCACCGCGCAATTGATCGATTTCTACAACGATGCGTTTGGCCCACTGCCGGCGCCAGGCATGACCGTCGCGCAACTGCAGGATGGAACCGTCGATGGATTTGCCGCCCCAGGCCTCCTGCTGGTGAGCGCCCGGCAATGGTCGGCAAAGCCAAACGAGCGGCTGCTGGCGGATCTGGCCGCGCATCAGTGGTGGGGCGCGCAGGTCGCGGCCGCCACGCCCTCCGATGCATGGATCACGGATGGGCTTTCTCGCTATGCCGAGGGAATGTACGTCGAGCAATCTTCGGGCAAGGATGGCCTGAACATGGCGCTCGAGGATTTTGCAGTGGGCGCGCTGATGTTCGACGATTCCGCGCCCATCGCCGATGCCGGCCGGCTTGATCTTGGGTCGCAAGAATATCAATCCGTGGTGGTGAACAAAGGCGCAATTGTATTTCACATGCTGCGCGCCATCATCGGCGACGCCAATTTCAGCGCCCTGTTAAAGGATTTCTATTCGCGGTACGCCGGCAAGTCCGCGCGGATTCAGGATTTCGAGCAACTGGCGGAGGCGCGGCTCGCTCAGCCCGCTGCCGCTGGTTTCAAGATGGGTAACTCGCCCGCCGAGTCCGCCGCACCGGCCAGCCTGCGCCCCTTCTTCACGCAGTGGCTTCACTCCACGGGCGTTCCGGAATTCAATTTGGAATACGTAGTTTACCGCACCAAAAAAGGATTCCGCATCGTGGGAAAAGTGAAACAAAATCTGGACGTCTTTCACATGGACGTGGAACTTGAAGTCCAGACCGAGGGAAATCCGGAGTTCAAGACCATCACAATTTCCGGGAAAGAATCCTCATTCACCGCGGAAACCTTCGGCCGGCCCAAGCCCAACGGAATTATCATCGATCCGCACGACTACATTCTGAAATCCAACCAAAAGCTGCGCGTGCGGGGAATCATCGCGCGAGGCGAATCGCTTGCTTCCGAGGGCCGCTACTACGAGGCCGTGCAGCAGTACCAGCGTGCGCTGGAACAAGACCGCCAGAACGCGCTGGCCGACTTCCGCATGGGCGAGGCGTTTTTCTATCAGCGAAATTACGCGGCCGCCGCGCAATCCTTCCGCGACACGCTTGACGGAGCCACCGACCTGTCCACCAAATGGACGGAAGTCTGGTCGCACATCTACCTGGGGCGGATTTACGACATCCAGGGCGACCGCACACGCGCGGTCAACGAATACGGCAAGGCCAGGCAAACAGGGGACAACACCGGCGGCGCGCAGGCCGAAGCGGAAAAGTCCATGAAGAAAGCCTACAGCGAAAACGCATCCTGAGTAGCGCGGGCTTCAGCCTGCGCTACTTAAATCCTCAATACCCGGACAACCCGGTGAGCCGAGGCTCTGCAATTCCCTTGTGCTGGATCAGCACCTGAAACTTTTCCCCCAAGCCTTCCGGATGAATGAGATTCTTCAGCAAAAGGCGCGCCCGCAATTTTTCCATTTCCGTCTGGCCGGGTTCGTACAAATCGGCGAATTCATTTCCGCGTCCGAGCGCAACTAGAAATTGCGATTGCGTGACCAGGCCTGTGCGCACGAGGCCCGCCTTGCGCCCACTTAGGTCCACAGCAGTGAAATTGACGTGCGAGGTCAGGTCCTGCTCGCCCGGCGCATCCAGAACATTTTCCGTAACCGTGTGATTGCGATATGCGAGCAGCGTGCCGCGATTGTGATGCTGATCGTACAAAAGCGCGGCTTCGTGGCCGTAGTCGATGGTCAACACAAAACCGCGATGGAGGGAGCGCCCCGCGCTTTCCACCCAATCGCAGGCTTCAAAGCACACTTCCGCCTGCTGTCCCTCTTCGAGCGTGATTCCCTGCTCCAGAAAATATTGCTGCAGCGCGGGCATGGAGGGCTTCCCGATCGATTCAATCAATCGCTCGCCTTGCAATGCCACGTAAATTTCGCGCAGCGCTCCATGTTCCATAATTACGCGGTGCGCGGGCAAGGCATCCAGCAATTCGTTTGAAAAAATGCACCCAGCGGGAATCTCGTCCGGCAAATCGGCGGCACTGGAAACGCGTCCCGCCGCCGCATGAACGGCGAGGCGCGCGGCCTGCTCTGCGAGGCGTGCGCTGGAGCGCTCCACCGCCACATATTGCAGCGCCGCATAAAATTCCGGGAGCGCCTGCGCGCTGAAATCCAAAATGTGTCCGGCCAGCCTGCCCACTCCGGCAGCCGACTCGGCCACCACGAATGGCCGAGGCGAACCAAGAAGCTGCCACATTTCGGCGAATTGCCGCGCCAGCAATCGCCCAAAGATCGGATGCACGTCAACGCTCGTATAGTAGTCGCCAAAGCGGCGAGTGCTGGTCCGCATGTAGTAGCCATGAGCGGGGTGATAGAGGCATTCGCGCATGAATTCGGCGAAGGTAATGGGGCCCGAGGATCGAATGCGCCGGGACAGAATTTCGGCGAGGGCGAGCGCGTGCTCCCCCGGCCCGGGCGTTTCTCTTTGAGCAGGCCAAGCGAAAGAGGGGCCGTCCGTCATACGTCCTGCCGCTGCGGGTTGCACGTAAACATCTCCACGATGAAATCGTGCAGGCAATCGTAAAGCTGTTTCTGAAAAATCCAGGGAAACTGCTTGCTCTCAATTTCGCGCGGACGCAGCAGAAACACGTAGGTGTGAACTTGCGGCTCGGGCGGCGAATATTGAATCAGGACTTCGACGCCCTCGGCGGCGGGCCGCGCATCGAAAACAAAAAGAGGATGCTCGTACTGCTTGAGCTCGGTGAGAACCTTTTCGGCCAGTGCGTTCATTTTCGCCCCGGCGCGGGCGACGCGCGCAAGATATCGCCTGCGGGCATCCGCGTCTGGCCGCCTCGAAGAAGAACGATGTTTGCGATAATGTGCATGCGCCGCATGGTTCCCGGATCAGTGCGTTATTTCGAAATGCGTTTCAGGGCTTCCTCGTCGTACCCGAGCACGATCTGCGCGCCGCGCAACACCACCGGCCTGCGGATCAGGTTAGGCTCCTCGGCCATCAGCTTCAAAGCCTCATCGCGCGAAGGCGGATTCTCGCCCATCTTGCGCGTGCGGTAAAGTTCGTTGCGCGTATTCAGAAACATGCGATGGTCGCGCTTGCCAATGAGCTTGTCCAGTTCCTCCACGGACATGCGGTCCTTGCCCAGATCGCGCAGGTCCAGCTCCACTTTTCGCTTTTCCAAAAATGCCTTGGCTTTGCGGCAAGTGGTGCAAGACGGCTTCTGCAGAAATTTTATTTTCACTTTGCCCACAATCTTCTCCCCTCAATCCACGTTCCGAATAGCGGACCCACAAGGTAAAATGTAACCCATCTGAAAGGCAATAGATTCAGATTCTGGTAGTGGCCCAGTTTCCGGCACATCTTTTCAGGACTTGGCCCGCGGGGAGCGGAACGAGAATAGCTTCCCCACCTATAGGGGGCGCGACTGTCCCCCTGAAGAAATGGGCCGTTCTCAGCTCGTGACCACTGTCACAGAAGACTGATCCTCACATCACATCGCTGATCGGCAGATAAGGCTATCGTTATTTTATTTGAAAGGAACGAGAAGAGGAGGGCGTTAGGTCAAACAAGATTACCTCTTTATGGCGTTGCTTATGATTTATCCCCTGTTTATGACTCATTCGGGAGGCGCAAATCACTTCCGGAATTGAGACGCGGGGAAGTACCGTTCCTAGTTTTGCGGGTTGTAGGTTATGAATTTCGTGTGGGATTCCACGGACCTTCAATAGCTGAAAGACGAAGCAAGAGCCCGGCTGCTTAGGTATGGGAAGAATATCTACATATATTACTGCGTTCATCATGATGTCCGTATGTTGGCTGGCGCTGCCACCTGGCGGTGCCGGGCCTCTTGCTGCGCAGATGTCCGGGGCTTCCGAAGACTCGCCGGTCACTAGACCGCAGCCTCATTCGAATCACAATCCGCAGCACGGCGGAGTCTTCTTCATGGCATTGGACAACGAGCATCACCTGGAGGGAGTGCTCCTGAAATCTGGAGTTTTCAAGGTCTATCTCTACGACGCGTTTACGAAGCCGCTGTCCGCCGCTGAAGTGCAGCAGGCCAGTGGAATTGTGCAGGTGGGGGAGTCCGAAAGCGCCCCGAGGATACGTCTCCACGTCGGAAAAGATGGGCACACATTGGAAGCTGCGGTAAGTAAAAATCTACAACTTCCCGTGACGATTAATCTCTCGCTCCGTTTTCGGGAGTCAGCGCAAAATGTAAGACCAGAAGTTTTTACTTTCCCTTTCAGCCACTACATCGCGGCAGATGCTCACACTCAGCCAACCGTCCCGATGGAAACTCGCCTCTTGATCTTGCTGATCTATTTCTGCATCTTCTTTTCCGGTGGAATAGGTATCTTGATTATCAGAGACCGCATGGTGATGCAAGCCGACCAGCGGCTTCCTAACGATGGAAAAATCCGGGGAACCATGTGGTCGAGAAGCGGGCTTAAACGCAGTGAACTTTTTCGATTGTGGCGAGTACATCGACAGTTCTTCCCTAATAGCTTACTTCGGTTCTCGTACGTAGCCCTTTGGGTTCTGACACTATCCTGGCTATTTTTCGGCCTAAATCTGCTACAACTCTGAACGTTTCATTCGATCGTCGGCGGCATTAGGAAAACTTACTGCGGCAATTTGGCGAGCAGCTTGGCCAGCTGGCGGAAATAGCGGAGCTTTGGCGCGCGCCCGGTGGCGTTTTTTGCGCTGGTTGAGGGCAACACAAACACCTGAGCGCCGTACAGGCGATCCTTCTGCAGGCCGGGCTTGCAGGGCCGCTGCGCGAAATTCTCAAACGTGCCCACGCCGTTGAAAGCGATGATCTGCGGCGCAAATTGCTCGAGCTTCTGCGAAAGCATGATGCGTCCCTCGGCAAATTCCTCGCGCGTCAATTCCTCGACGCCGCGCGTCGGGCGCTTGACCAGATCGGTCAAGCCGATGCCGAATTCGATCATTCGCTTGTCGTCGCGGTGATCGAGCAGTTCCGGCACCACGCCCGAATCATAGAGTAGCGGCCAGAATTCGTTTCCGCGGCCCGCGTAATAGTGGCCCACGCGCGCCGACCGGTCGCCGGGATTGCTCCCCACGATGATCAATTTCATGCCGCTGCGTAAATAATCGGGCAAAGTCCGCATTTTACTCGGCGAAAACCGCGCACTCCCAGGATTCGTGCTTTAGCTTGCCTGCTTGTTCCGCGCCATTCTTGCAGCGCCTAAACCCAGACAGGCTGAAGTGGCCGCGGAAAAAGTAATATTTGTCATCCCGAGCGAAGCGAGGGATCTGCTTTTCTCCTCGGGTTCCAAGAAACAGCAGATTCCTCGGGCAAACCCCGCCCTTCGGAATGACACAGTGCGAGTTTTTCCACGACTTCTGGAGCCTGTCCTGCAACGGACCTAAACGCGAAACGGAAATCTCTATCCTTAGGATGAAAACGGCTTATTGTATCACCCTAATTCGCCGACACAGCGCAAGCCCTTTTCGGCTTGTGCTCTACAAAAACATTTGAATCGAGCAGGCTTCACGCAGCATCAGAAGACAAGGGTCCGATCGGCAGGAAATGCAAAGGAGAACTATGGTACCCTGCCAAATGAGTGCGGCTGGCCAGTGCACGCAGCCCCCTGGAGCACACTGGAACTTGAGCGCGAGCGACCCCAAGCGGTTGACTTCCATGATCGTCCGTGAGGACGAAGCGCAATTGGTGTCCGCGGCCAAGGGCGGCGACATAGCCGCGTTTGAAGAGCTTGTGAATCGCTACGAGCGCAAGATTTTTCGCCTGGGAATGAACATCACGCAAAACCGCGAAGACGCGGAAGACGTGATGCAGGACGCTTTCCTGAAATCCTACCAGAACCTGGACCGCTTCCAGGGTGATTCCCGCTTCTATACGTGGCTGGTGCGCATTGCGGTCAACGAAGCCTTGATGAAATTGCGCAAGCGGCGCCCCAATCAAGTGTCTCTCGATGAGCCGCTCACCGACGGCGACGGCGAGGATTCCGTCTTCCGCGAAATCGAGGACTGGGGACCTTCGCCCGAAAAGAAATTCGCGCAGACCGAACTCAATGAAATTCTCAACAGCGTGATCGGCGAGCTCGATCCGATTTTCCGCGTGGTTTTCCTGCTGCGCGATTCGGAAGGCCTGTCCACGGACGAGACCGCGCAAATCCTGGGAATATCCGAAGCGGCGGTAAAATCGCGCCTCTTGAGGGCGCGCCTGAAACTCCGCCAAAAACTCAACAAATACTTTCGACGGAGCGAATCGCAGTGAACTGCAAGAAAGTAATTCTTGAATTGACCAGCTATTTGGACGGAGTCCTGGACTCCAACATGCGATGCCGATCTTGAATTGCACCTCTCCCGCTGCACCGATTGCCGCCTGGTCGTGGATACCACTCGAAAAACCATCCAGATTTTTTGCAACTCTGAACCCGTTCCCCTCCCCGAAGATGTTCGCAATCGCCTGCACACCGCGCTCCTGGAGCGCTTCCGCCGCAATTCAAAAACTACTTAGTGGTTGTGTAGCCTGTGGACCGGCGAATCATTTTTTGTTTTTCTCTTCCGGCCCAGTCCCGTAGGGACGGCACTTCGTAGCCCACCGTGAAACGGTGGGGAAAAAGAGTGTGACATGCTAAAGCCCCGGAGGGGCGACACAGGTTTAGACTTGTGTCGCCCCTCCGGGGCTTGGATCTCTGCCCCTCACACATTCCCACCGTTTCACGGTGGGCTACGATGTGCCGTCCCTCCGGGACTTCGCGCAAATCTTGAGGTAGTGAGAAACCGGATCTAGAACTCAAACCAATATTCTTGTTTACAGTCGAAAATGGGCACAGAATAGGGCGCACATCGCGTCAAGACTGACGACATGCACGACAATGATTGCGCCATATTCAGGAGAAACTCGATGAGACGGCTTTCTCGATGGATCGCCACGATTGCTCCAATGATTTGCTTGCTCTGCGCGGCCGCGCCCGCAAGCGCGCAAACAGGCGCTAAAAACGGTGAATGGCGAACCTACGGAGGCGATCTCGCCAGCACGCGCTACTCCGCGCTCGATCAGATCAATGCGGAGAATTTCAACAAGCTGGCCGTCGCCTGGCGTTTCAAAACGGACTCGCTCGGCCCGCGGCCCGAATTCAAATTCGAATCGACGCCGCTAATGGTGAAGGGCGTGCTCTATTCCACGGGCGGCACGCGCAGAGCCGTGGTAGCGCTGGATGCTGCAACCGGCGAACTGCTGTGGATGCACAGCGAGAACGAAGGCGCGCGCGGCGACAACGCTCCGAGGCAGCTTTCAGGCCACGGACTGGCGTATTGGACGGACGGCAAGGAAGAGCGAATTTTGTATGTCACGCCGGGTTACCGGCTCATCGCGCTGAACGCCAAGACCGGCGTCCCCGTGCCAAGCTTCGGCGTTGGCGGCGTGGTCGATTTGAAAAAAGATGACGATCAGAATATCGATCTGATTACCGGTGAAGTGGGGCTGCACTCCACGCCCATCGTAGCCCGCAACGTGGTGATCGTGGGAGCCGCGCATCTCACTGGCGGAGTGCCACACAGCAGGAAAAATGTGAAGGGCTATGTGCGCGGATTCGATGTGCGCACAGGAAAACGCCTGTGGATTTTTCACACCATTCCCCTCCCCAACGAATTTGGAAACGATACCTGGCTCAAGGAGTCCTGGGCCTACACAGGAAATACAGGCGTCTGGGGACAAATCTCCGTGGACGAAACTCTCGGACTCGTGTATTTGCCAGTGGAATTGCCCACCGGCGACTATTTTGGTGGGGATCGCCCCGGCAACGGATTGTTTGGAGAAAGCCTGGTGGCCGTCGATTTGGAAACCGGCAAGCGCAGGTGGCACTATCAACTGGTGCATCACGGCCTGTGGGACATGGACATCCCCTGCGCGCCCATTCTCGCTGACATCACCATCAACGGCCGCACCGTAAAAGCCGTGGCGCAGCCTACCAAGCAGGCTTACCTGTACGTTTTCAATCGCGAAACTGGCGAGCCCATCTGGCCCATCGTGGAGCGCCCGGTACCGCAAGGAGACGTTCCCGGAGAATGGTATTCGCCCACGCAGCCGATTCCCACCAAGCCGCCCGCCTTTGACAATCAGGGCGTTCTCGATGAAAGCCTGATCAACTTCACGCCGGCCCTGCACGCGGAGGCAGAGGAACTCGTATCGAAATTTCGGATTGGCCCGCTTTTTACGCCGCCTTCGGTAAGCAAGGCGGATGGGCCGCTCGCCACCCTCGTTTCCCCGGGCGCGCTTGGCGGAGCAAATTGGCCCGGCGGGTCCTACGATCCCGATACGCACATCTTGTACGTGTATTCGCAAAGCGCCGTCTCCGCGCTGGGGCTTGTCCCGTCTCCAGATCCGAAGCTTTCTGACATGGAATATGTTCAGGGAAGCGCCGGAGTTTATCCCCGCGCCGGAAGGCCCATGGGCGCGCCTCCGGTGCCGGCAGCAAATCCCGAGAGCGGTGATCCTGTCTTACTCGTGCGCGGGCTGCCATTGCTGAAGCCGCCCTACGGCCGCATCACGGCAATCGATCTGGATAAGGGCGAAATTGTTTGGCAGGTTGCCCATGGGGAAACGCCGGACAACGTTCGAAATCATCCTGCCCTCGCAGGGTTGAACATCCCGCGCACAGGGAGCTCGGGATTGATCGGCACGCTTGCGACTAAATCCCTAGTGATTGCGGGCGAGGCCATTAACGTGACCATGCCGTCCGGCACGCGCGGCGCAATGTTGCGCGCCTATGACAAAGCTACGGGGAAGGACGCCGGCGCAGTCTACATGCCGGCGCCGCAGAGTGGGTCTCCGATGACTTACATGCTCAACGGGCAGCAGTATATCGTGGTGGCCGTCAGCGGCCCAGGCTATCCCGGCGAGCTGATCGCCTACCGCCTGCCAGCGAAATAGGCCTTACGTAGCGCGGTCCGCCGCGGCGGACTGCGGGGGTTAGTCCTAGCAAGGACCAAATTCCGCAGGCTGAAGCCCGCGCTACTAAAGCACCAGAATTTTAAACTTCCTCAACCCCTCAAATATTTATTAAAGAACTCCAGCGTGCGCGTCCACGCCAATTTGGCCGAGGCCTCATCGTATCGCGGTGTCGTATCGTTGTGAAAACCGTGATTCGCGCCTTCGTAAATGTAGGCTGTATAGGTGATGTGGTTGGCTTTCAGCGCCTCTTCCCATGCGGGCCAGCCGCCGGTAATGCGCGTGTCCAGCGACGCATAGTGAAGCAGCAGCGGAGCCTTGATCCTGGCGGTTTCTTCGGCCGTGGGCTGGCCGCCGTAGAACGGAACGGCTGCGGCAAGGTCCGGCAATCGCACGGCCAGTTTATTCACCGTCGTTCCGCCAAAGCAGAAGCCCACCGCGCCCATCTTCCCGGTGCATTCCGGGCGCGCTTTTAGCCAGGCATAGGAAGCCACAAAGTCTTCGAACATTTTGGGACCGTCAACCTTGGGAAAAAGGGCCACTGCCTTTTCCTCATCGCCGGGATAGCCGCCCAGCGAAGTCAGCCCATCGGGAGCGAAGGCAACAAAATTTGCGACCGCCAAGCGGCGCGCCACATCCTCGACATAAGGGTTCAATCCGCGATTTTCATGAATGACCAAAACGCCGGGCAACTTCCCCGCGGGTTTTGCGGGACGCGCAAAATAGCCCCTGATGCTGCCATTGCCCTGCGGCGACGACACTGTTTCATAGCTAACTTTGATTCGAGCATCGTCCTTTGGAACTTGCTGGGCAAAAGCATAATTGGGCCGGAGGCTCTCCCAAATTGCCGTGGCCGTTACTCCGCCTACCGCGAACTTATTTGCGCGGTCCAGAAACGCACGGCGGTCGATGTCGCCGTGAACGTACTTGTCAAAGTGGTCCAGCAACTCCTGCGGATAATCCGACGCTTTTCTTCGTTCCATTTGAACTCCTCCCTCGCGTTTAGCCCCGGTTGCCAGGGCCACAAGACTTGATGCGGAGAATATCACCATATCGATTCGAGAAAAAGCGTTCGCACTCGAAGCAAGTACATGCGACCCAGACGGGCCCAGTTTACAGATGGTGTAGAATGATTCCTTGCGCTTCAGGCCCTGTAGCCTGCCGCCCACAGAGGACCTATGGCTCAAACCATTCAAACAATCGGCATTGCAAACGGTGGAGGAGACTGCCCTGGATTGAATGCCGTCATTCGCGGCGCGGTTCGCTCCGCGATTTTGGGGCACGGTTGGAAGGTAATCGGCATAACCGACGGTTTTGACGGGCTGATTTGGCCCGAACGCTGCATGCCGCTCACCATGGAATCGATCGCGGGATTTTGCCGCGCGGCGGCACAATTCTCGGAACGACCAATCGCGGAAACCCGTTTCACTACGCGGCCGAAGAGGGTGGAAAAAAGATCGAACACGACTATTCGCTTCGCTGCCTCGAAGAACGCGCGGGAAATGGGCCTCGACGCCATCATCGCCATCGGCGGCGACGGCACGCTGACCATCGCTCGCGATCTGGGGCGTCTGGGCATTCCCATCGTGGGCGTGCCCAAGACCATCGACAACGATTTGTCCGCCACGGAAGTGACCTTCGGTTTTGACACCGCGCTGCACGTGGCCACCGACGCCATTGACCGCCTGCACACAACGGCGGAATCGCACGGCCGCGTGATGGTCATCGAAGTCATGGGCCGCGACGCAGGATGGATCGCGCTGCACTCCGGAATCGCGGGCGGCGCGGACGTGATCCTCATCCCGGAGATTCCCTTCACCATTGAAACAGTATGCGAGAGGCTGCGCGAGCGCGCCGCCAAGGGCAAAAAATTCTCAATGGTGGTTGTGGCCGAGGGCGTAAAACTGCCGCCAACGGATTCCCACGGGAACCCTTATCCCGCACCGCGCCCCGGGCAAGTTGGTTTCGTGATCGGAGATACCATCCACACGATTCTGAAGAAGGACGTGCGCGTCACCGTGCTGGGCCACATTCAGCGCGGCGGCTCGCCCAGCCCGTTCGACCGCATTCTGGCCACGCGATTTGGCGTGGAAGCGGTGGAGCTGGTCGCGCGCGGCGAATTCGACCGAATGGTTTGCCTGCGAGCCGGCGAAATCGAATCGGTCACGCTGGATGAGGCGGTCGGCGAAAATCGCCTGGTGGATCCAAAAGGAAGCATGGTTCGCACAGCGCGAGCGGTTGGGATCACTTTCGGAGATCAATAGATGATTTGGCGGATTGTGCGCAGCCGGGGATTTATTCCCATCGTCCTCATCCTGGCTGCATTGCTTTACTGGAAGCTTCATCAGGGACCCCAACAAGTTATCTCCGTTGGATATGTTGGCGATCGCGGCGTAATCCTTTGGAATACGCTGGCGCAAGTTCGCGAATCGGTTGGCGAAGTGCATTATGGCGACCGGGTGGAAGTCCTGCGCGTGGAGGGGACCGCGGTGCAAGTGCGCACGGCTTCGGGCATTGTCGGATGGATGCGCGATTCACGCCAATTAATGGATACCGACTTGTGGGGGAAAATTGCCGCGCTATTGGAGCGCGCGCGCACGTTGCCAATCCAGGCGCGCGGCCGGACAAAAACAGTCAGCAACGTGCGTGTTGCACCCGGACGCGATGGCAAGCGCATTTTTCAGTTCGGGCGCGATACCAAAGTATTGATTCTGGAACGCGCCGTTGCGGATGCACCGCAGGGACCGGAGGAGAATTCGCCGGCGGAGAAATCCGATTCCTCCGAGGGACAAGGACCCAAGCAGGAAGACTGGCTGCTGGTCATGCGTGCGCTGAATTCCACGCCAAGTGGCGGCGGCCTTCCGTCTGCGGGCAATGCCCCGGCGGAAGCGAACCGGGCCACCAGCGATGCCGTGAGCGGCGGACCTGACGTGACACAGTTGAGCCCAGCCGTGGTGGACGCGTCGGGGCCTGTCGCCGGCTGGGTGCTGGCGCGATTTATCGAACTCGATTTGCCGGACCCCGTGAAGGACTACGCAAGCTCCGCCGACCTGCACGTCGTGGCATGGTTTGAATTGAATCGCGTGCCGGATGGCTCCGGCGGCGAAGCCCCTCAATACCTGGTTGCAGGATCGCACGGGGCCGAGGGCGGACCTTGCGACTTCACCATGCTGCGCGTCTACACGTGGGGCACGGCGCGAAAACGCTACGAGACGGCCTACGTGGAAAGCGATCTGTGCGGAAAACTGCCCATACACATTTCCAGCAGCGCAAAGGGCCCGCAATTTCAATTTCCCGATGTGGACGAAGGCGGTGCGCTGAGAACATACGTCATGTCCCAGACAAGCGTTCGCCGCGTGAAAGATGCCGCCACACAGCCGGCGCACGCTCACGATTGATCGAAGAGTTTTGCAGCCCCTGTAGCGCGGGCTTCAGCCTGCGCCACACACAGCTCACCAGAAATAGCCGCTATCGATTGTGAACACTCTCCGAGCGAGCGCCAATGCGCTTGGCAAAGCGCGTGGTAGACTCCTACTTGAAAGTTTTCATTCGATTTTTGAATGCACATTCGCCGAATGCCAAAAATAAAATCCGAGCCATTGCGATGGAACTTTCCGCAAGCCGCGTTAGTCGCTATATTCTTCCTCATTTCGTGCGGCAATCGCGCCACTCCCGCGCCGAAACCGCAGCCTCCGCCGCCCTTTGAATTTCTGGGTTCGTGGGGAGACAAGGGCAATGCGCCAGGCAAGCTCGACTCGCCCGTTTCAATCGCGGCCGATTCGCTCGGCAACGTTTTCTTTGCCGATTCGGGCTCCGGCTTCGTCCATAAATTTGAATCCAAAGGCACTCCCCTGCTTTCGTTCGAGGAGCCGCGCGTGCGCCACGCGACCGGGATCGCGGTCGATTCCGGCGGCGCCATTTATCTGGCCTCCGCGCAACAAGGCAGCATCTTCGTCTTTCTCCCCGATGGAAATCTTTTGCAATCCTGGCACAGTCCCGCGGAGCGCCACTTTTCCGGCGTCCTCGGATTCACCGTTGACGATGAGGGCAATCTTTACGTTCCCGATCCGGCCGGAGCGCGCGTGACCAAGATTGACAGACGGGGCCGCCAGGTAAAATTCTGGGCCCCCGGAAAACCTTCCGCAGCGGACCCGCGGCCTTACTCGGTTGCCACCGCAGCGGACGGCTCGGTATTTGTGGCCTATGCAAAGCCGGCCTCCATCACGAAATATACTTCCGACGGCACGAAGATAGCTTCGTGGAGCACCATCGAAAACCCATCGCATGATTCCCCGCCAATGGCTGGATTCGCAGTTGGCGGGCAATTCGCATTTACGATGGCTGCCTCTTCCTCGCAAATTCGCGTGTGGACTCTCGACGGGCAACACAAGCTGGATTCCGATCTCGCCCCTTACATCGGCGCGACCGCAATTGCCGCGCCTCAAATCGTGGTGACTCCTCACTCGGAACTGCTAGTGTTCGATCCCGCTGCGCCGAAAGTGTTTCGCTTCCGCCTGCATCTCGAAATAAAGGAGCCGCAATGACCTTGCTTCTTACCGAAGCCGACGTTCGCTCCCTGCTCACAATGCCCATTGCGCTGGAAATTGTGGAGGAGTCCCTGCGCCAACAGGGCCGCGGCGAGCTGATCCTGCACCCGCGCCGCAGAATCAAAATGCCGGACAACGCTCTGCTGCACTACATGGCGGCGGGCGACACGGTGCGAGGATTCATTGGCATGAAGCTTTACACGGTGGTGCGGGGCGTGGCGCGTTTCGTGGTGCCGCTTTTCAATTCCAGCACGGGCGAGATGGCCGCGCTGATTGAAGCGGACGCGCTGGGCCAAATCCGCACCGGCGCGGCCAGCGGCGTGGCCACCAAGTATCTCGCTAATAAAAATGCGCAGACAGCCTGCATCATCGGCACCGGATACCAGGCACGGACGCAACTGCAGGCCGTCGCCGCAGTGCGTCCTCTGCAGCGAGTGCGCGCCTTCGGGCGCGATCCCGAGCGCCGCGCCACATTTTGCCGCGAAATGAGCGAGCGCATCGGAGTCGCCGTGGAACCAGCAAGTTCCGGCGAGGAAGCCGTGAAGGGCGCGGAGATCGTCGTCACCGCGACGTCCGCGACAAAAGTCGTGTTGGAAGGCGCGTGGCTCACTCCGGGCATGCACATCAACGCCATGGGTGCGAATTGGCCGCAGAAGCGCGAACTGGATGCCGCGGCGGTCGGCCGCGCCAACAAAGTGGTTGTGGACTCCATCGAGCAAGCCAAGATGGAAGCGGGCGACCTCATTCAGGCGTTTGGCGAAGACCTGCCGCGATGGAACGCGGTGCAGGAGCTGTCGGAAATCGTGATAGGAAAAAAGCCCGGCAGAAGCGGCACCGATCAAATTACATTGTTCAAATCGAATGGCATCGCAACTTGGGATTTGGCGGCTGCTGTGCGCGTGTACGAAATGGCCGTTGCGCGCGGCATGGGCAAACCCATTCCGCTCTGGGAAGCAACTGGCAACGCCTAGCGTGTCGTGGCGGGCTTTAGTAGCGCGGGCTTCAGCCTGCGGGTTTGAGTGCTTGCTAGGACTAAACCCCGCAGGCTGAAGCCCGCGCTACGTGAGCGCAATAACCCTCGTGGCAGGGATTGATTTTTGGTTCATACCAGAAATTCCAAATAAATTTGCGCGAAGCAGGAGACGATGGGAATGAAATTTCTGGACAACTTGGAACCGCTTGGCCTCCTTATCCTGCGCGCGGCTCTAGGCGCGAGCTTCCTATTCCATGGATATCCGAAATTGATCGATCCCGAGCATGCTCTCAAGTCCTTTGCGGGATACGGCTTTCCAGGCTACTTCGCATACGTTTTCGGAATTCTGGAAGTATTTGGCGGAGGATTGCTGATCATTGGACTATTCACGCGGGGCGTGGCCCTGCTGCTGGCCATCGAGGCAGGGCTGGTGCTCAGCCGGACCGTTGTTCCTTCGCAGGGAATCCAGGCATTCGGGCGATACGAAATGCCATTACTGCTTGGCGCGATGGCACTGGCGCTGGCGACCACGGGAGCGGGCGCAATCTCCATCGATGCTTTCACGTTTGAGTCGCGCCGCAAATCCACAAAAAAATCCAAATCAAAAAGCTAATCAAATCGCGCTGCAACCGTCGCTGAATTTCTTCTAGCAAGCTTCGGTGCGACCACACCTGGCATTTTGTCATTCCGAGCGGAGCGAGGAATCTCTCCTTCTTTTGCTGAGCTTAAACCGAAGAGAGATTCCTCGCTCCGCTCGGAATGACAAAATGGGCTGAATGACAAAATAGGCTGCTTGTTCAGCAAACCGCTACGGCTTTCGCAGGACGAGGCAACCGGCGAGGATGTCGTGCAGAGCCTGCTTCTTCTCCGTGAATCCGGCAATGATGTAGCCAATAAATAAAAATCCGGAAATCTGCCTGGCCACATTTCGCAGCAGCGCCCGCCCGAAGGAAAGCCGTTGCGCGTTCAGGTCCGTGACATACAACCGCAAAATTCGCTTGCCGGGCGTGGCCTGCCAACTGGATGCCTCAAACAAGGTGTAATACAGGCAACCCAGCGCGATGAGCAGGGCAATCACGATGGGCGCCGGTTGCGGCATGTCCGTCAGCGATACAGGAGTAGGAGGGAGCAGTTTCTCGAAAGTGGACGGAAAAAACGAAGCGCCCAAAAGAAAAATGGCCACGATGAAAATCGTGTCGATGACGCAGGCAAACGCTCGCAGCCAGAATCCCGCGAAGGCCGGCCGCGGCGGCAGCGCGGCAAGTTGCGGCAGCGCGTGAATAACCTCAGGCGCCAGAGCGCTTGGCGGAACGTACACAGGCCCGATTTGCGCGACGCTCACGGGAGCCTGGCATTGGGGGCAAACGCTGACGCCCTCCGGAATCTGAGCGTCGCATTTTTCACAAGTTAGAATTGCAGTCCTCCAGAACAGGCCTCAAGAACCGTACCAGCCGACGATTCGCTTTGCAATCGGAACTCGACAATTTTTCGGGATAAAGTGGCGCGCGTCAGTAGGCAATCAATTCGCGGATTGCGGCGGCCAGATCGCCGCTTTGCGGAAGAATTTCGTTCTCAAGTTTCGGCTGGTAGGCGCAGAAGGTATCCATCGCCGCAACGCGCCGAACGGGGGCATCCAGATCGTCAAAAAGCTGGTCGGCGATGCGCGCGGCAATTTCCGCGCCGTATCCCCACGAGAGCATGTCCTCGTGCGCGACAATCACGCGATTGGTTTTGCGGACCGTCGCGGCGATTGCTTCCCAATCAAATGGCGAGAGCGAGCGAAGATCGATAATTTCCACGGAGACGCCTTCGCGTTCCAGTTGCGCCGCCGCGACCTCTGCGCGATGAACCACCGCTCCGTAGGTGATGATGCTTATGTCGGTCCCTTCCCGTGCAACGCGCGCCCGCCCGAAAGGAATCGTGTAATCAGGTCCAGGATAGGGCGAACGGTTGTAGGGCTGCCGGTAGAGATGCTTGTGTTCGAGGAACAGCACGGGATCGTCACAGCGAATTGCCGTGCGCAACAGGCCGCAAAGATCGAGCGCGGTGGACGGCATGACCACGCGAATCCCCGGCGTGTGCGTGAACAGCGATTCTCCGCTCTGGCTGTGGTAAATCGCTCCGCCCGTCAGATAGCCGCCGGTCGCCACGCGAATCACGGCAGGAGCCTTGAACTCTCCGTTCGATCGCCAGCGCACCAGGGACAGTTCGTTGCGCAGTTGCATCATGGCCGGCCAGATGTAATCGAAAAATTGAATTTCCGCGACGGGTTTCAGTCCTCTCGCGGCCATGCCCAGCGCGCTGCCCACGATGCAGGCCTCCGCAATGGGAGTATTGAAGACGCGCATGGACCCGAACCGCCGCTGCAAGCCGACCGTGGCCTTGAAAACGCCGCCCTTCCCTTTCACGTGCTGCAAGTCTTCTTCATTGCTGCAATCGGCCACGTCCTCGCCGAACACAACGATGCGCTCGTCTCGCGCCATTTCATCGGCCAGCGTGTGCGAAATCATTTCCACCATGGTGCGCGGTTCGCCGGAAAAATGCGGGACCGATTCGAAGCGGGAGGACGTCGGATCGATATCGTGGGAATATTGATTTACAAGGATGGATTCCTTGGCGGGCGTTTCCGCGGCCAGGGCCTTGTCGGAACTTGCGCGGATTTCCCTGTCAACCTCGGCTTCGATGGCCTCCAGTTCCTTTTCATTGACCAGGCCTTCGCGCACCAGAAAAAGCCCAAATTTTGGAATAGGATCGCGATGCGCCTCTTCCTCTCGCAACGCGTGATTCTTGTAAAGCTTTTCGTCGTCGGAAAGGGAATGAGAGTAGGGACGCGTCACCCGCGCGTGAACCAGCGCGGGGCCTTTCCGCGCGCGGCAATATTCCGCGGCGCGCTGAAGAACCGCATAACTGGCAAGAGGATCGCTGCCGTCGCACTCCTGCAGCAGAAGCCCGGGATAATTGGCCACCAGCTTGGCGATGTTGCCGCCCGGCGTCTGAAACTTTACCGGCACGGAGATCGCCCAGCCGTTATCTTCGATCAGGAACAAAATAGGAAGCGCGCGCAGGCAGGCGGAATTCAATCCCTCAAAAAATTCTCCTTCGCTGGTGGAACCATCGCCGCCCGAGACATACACAATTTCATCCGATTGGTGGCGCGCATGATCGCCGAGAGGCGATTGCTGCGCCTGCCGCAGCGCCTGCGGAAATTTTTCAAAATATAGAGAGGATTCGGCCATGCCCACGGCATGTGTGTACTGCATGCCCGTCGATGAAGATCTCGGAAGAATATTTAGCCGTGGAATGCCCCAGTGCGAAGGCATCTGTCGGCCGCCGGAATTCGGATCATCCTTGGCTCCCACTGCCTGAAGAAACATCTCCAGCGGCGTGACGCCCAGCGCAAGGCAAAGAGCGCGATCGCGATAATAGGGATAGATCCAATCATGGCCCGGTCGAAGAACAAGCCCCGCAGCGGCCAATACGCCTTCATGTCCCGCGCCGCTGATCTGGAAAAAAGTTTTGTTCTGCTGTTTCAGCTGAATTTCGCGGTCGTCGATCCGCCGCGAAAGAAACATGGTGCGGTAAATACGAAGAAGATCCCCCCGAGATAGGCCTTGATATCGGCTGGAGTCGTGCGTTTCGGTCTTTGGGCGAGCCTGTACCGGCATCCGAATCACCTTGGGCTGAGCTGGAACAGCCAGCTTCGGAAATACGCCCCATTATATCCAAACCAGGGCAACCGGCGAAGAAACCCAAAAAATAGTTCTCCAAAAAGTAGCCACCCGGATAGCTCAGCCATCGGCGCGTGAATGGGTCAAGGGAATCCACAGATAAACACAGATAAAACCTGATAAACACAGATGGACCCTAGTGAACAAAACGAGGTTATGCAGAAGCAGTGATAGGGTCAAACAAATTTGAGGGTCAAGATTCTCTTAGAATTGTCTTTCCCCTGTTTTATCAGTGTTCATCAGCTTTTATCTGTGTTCATCTGTGGATTCGTCCCTGCGTACAAAAAAATCGCGGCGAGCGCTCCATCCCAGGGTGTGGAGCTGGGATGGACGCGCCCGCCGCGTTGCATGGCGGCGCAACCGGGGGGGATGAGCGCCGACATATTGCTAGCGCACTGCATCGCGGCAGCGAAGGTGCGCCGGCAATCTCCATGAATCCGCTGCAGACTCCGCTTATGGCGTGGGCAGCGTTTCATCAAATTCTTCTATCTTGTCCGTAGCCTCCGAGTTCCCTTGAGGTTAGCGCCCAAATCAGGAAGATGCCTTCGGCTCGCTGGCATCCGATTGGGTCCCTCGGCAGGGTGTCCACACAACCACCGTCTAGGCGGATGCGGGTCCGTAAAGAGACTATCGGCAAAAAGGGAAAAAAGACGCTGGTCGTATGGACAGGTTTGGTACGGGTTGTTTACCCGGCCGAACGGGCAGTTTCAAAATTCCAGATTCCCAGCAAATACGAGGCAGGAAGGGATCTTCTTGAGAGGGGTGTTGCAAGAGCCAAATACTGTTAGATATAGTACTCTTAGCATGTAAACTTCGCAAGAGACGTATAATCTTTACCGGGCCATTTTGAAACATGGGCCAGGGCGAGAATCCAGGCCAGCTTCTATTTGCCGGGGTTTCTTGGACTTAGGGAAATGCTTTCGGACCATTTGTTTGGCTCTTGTTTTGCCATACCCAATGCGGGACTAGAAGTGCTTGGGGAGACTAAGATGGGAATTCTAATGCTGAAGGTTTTGGCCATGTGGTCGTTGGTCGCGCTGGTGGCAGGTTTTGTTTTGGGCGCAGCCATCCGAAAAGGCGACCGGGTTCGCAAAGATGAGTTCCTCTCCTGTCTATTTTCATCCATTGAGACAATGCAAGCGTTCCGCAGCTAGTGTTCCAGCCGCGGCCACGCCGCAAAAGTTCTCAATTCAAGGAATCGAATAGAGCCGAAGTGGCTTTGAATTCCGGCTCGCCTGCGCGGACAATTTTGGGATTTGCGGTCTTGAACGGCTCTTCGGTGGGAATACGCTCGATCCAACGCTGGTGAGATAGCTTTTCGTGGTCGGAAAAATCCAGTCGCACAATCAAACGAATGTTCGCGTTATTTCCCGCCCCAGCATCGGCCTTGGATGAGGACTCGTCTCCGGCTTTCGATTTTGCGCCAGCCTTACCCTTCTCTTTCGCTCCGGATTTTGCGGCCTTTGGAGTCGCGGCGGAGGCGTCTGCCGCCTTGCCTTCCTGTTCCTTGCGCTCAAATTTGACCTGCAGCTTCTTGTCGAGCCTGTACCCTTGCTTCCACGCATCGATTCGAAGGCGCCCCTGCTGGGCCGCGTCTTCGTTGCTGCCGAAATCACAAATCACAAAGGAATGTGCCATGTCCTGATATTGGCGGGCCAAGCGCCGCGTGTCAAGACCGGATGGCGATGTAGGAAAGCCACACGTGGCTGTCCAACAAGAGCGCCACTTGTCAGCGCGTGTTGCCAGGGAGTATGCTTCGCGAGTACTCTTTGCAGGAGAGGCATTTCCAAATTGCGGGCGATCGTACACAAATTCGCAGCCATCGCAGCCCTTGTGGCGCTGCTTCTGCCGGGCGTTTCCGCGCTGGCGGAAACGCTGTCCGCAGGCGATTTGCCCGCATGCTGCAACACGGCTTATTGCCCGCTGCACCATCGCCAAATGAGCGATGTGCAGAAGGACAAGAGCGAATGCGGCGCAATGGGCGCCCCCGGCCAGCGCGATTGCTCGATGCGAGCCTGTGACGCCGCGCCCAGTCCAGTGGTTGGAACCGCACTATTTGTTCTGGTAACGCCGCTTGCCTTGCGCGCCCCTGCCGTCGCGGAAGCTACTACTGCCCTGGCACCTCAGTATTTCCCTTATATCGTTGCTATGCCCTTAACTCCCCCTCCTCAAAATCTTCCGAGCTAACGGAACGAAGCCCATTTCATTGGCTATTTCCACCGGTTCGCGGATTCGTCCGCCCGGTGTCGCTCGGAATCCGGCTCGGGAGAGGCAGAAAATGAAACTCAGGATGCTTTTATACAAATTAGTTATTGTTCTGGCATTTGTGGGGGGCGCTTTGGCGATTTGCTGTGTGCCGGCGCGAGCGGAAATTTTCGGAAATGTGCATGGCATCGTGCACGATCCGCAGCACAGACCCATTCCGGACGCGGCGGTCGACTTGAAGGCCCAGCATTCCGATTGGGTGCAGCACCAGAAAACGAACGACAGCGGCGAATTCGATTTCAGCGCCGTGCCGCTGGGCGAATACACGGTCACCGTCACGGTGGCCAACTTCCAACTGGCACAGCAGAATGTGGTCGTCGCCTCGGGCAGCAGTCCCGTGCTGCATTTTCAATTGGAACTGGCTAGCGTCACGGAAAGAACGGTAGTTACCGGAGAGGCCATCACCGCACCCGTGGATTCCGTCACGCCCACAACTCTCCTGAGCCGCGAGACGATTCAAGATACGCCGGGAGCCGATCGCACCAACAGCATGGCCATGATCACGGACTATGTCCCCGGCGCCTACGTTACTCACGATCAGCTTCATATCCGCGGCGGACATCAGGTGAGTTGGCTCGTGGATGGCGTGCCGGTTCCAAACACGAATATCGCCAGCAACGTGGGGCCGCAGTTCGATCCCAAGGACATCGACTACATGGAAGTGCAGCGAGGCAGCTATGACGCGGACTACGGCGATCGAACCTACGGTGTCTTCAACATTGTCCCGCGATCGGGATTTGAGCGAGACAAGGAGTGCGATCTCGTCACCAGCTTCGGTAATTTTTATCAAACCAATGACGACATCAGTTGCGGCGGGCACACGGCGAGGTTCGCGTATTACGGCAGCCTGAACGGAAACCGCAGCAACCTGGGCCTTCAACCACCGTCGCCCGCGATCATTCATGACGCCGAAAACGGCATCGGGGGATTCGGGACGCTGATGTTCAACCTGGACCCGAAGGATCAGCTGCGATTCGTGATCTCCTCGCGCAGAGACTATTACCAAATTCCAAATTCCAATGGCGCGATCAATGAAATATTCGGCGAGCCAGGCGTCATTTTTCTAACTCCGTATCCTCCGGGAACGTTTTTCCAAATGGACGGCGAGCGGGAAGCCGACACCTTCATCAACTTCTCCTGGGTGCGAACCATGAGCCATAGCGCCCTTCTAACAGTCTCTCCTTTTTTTCATTACAACAGCGCGGATTACGGCAGCAACCCAAACGATATACCAACAGCCACAACGGATAATCGCGGATCCACATACGCTGGAGGACAAGTCACTCTGGCCGGGACTGTCGCAAGGAACTCGTTAAGCGCCGGGTTCTATGGCTTCTACCAGCATGACAACCAACTGTTCCAGGTGCTCTTCGCCGGCCCGCCGCCGACACCGGCTGGCTGCGCGGCAACGCCACCAACGACGCCAGCGTGCTCGAACTTTAACGACCGCGAGATCGTCAACGGAGGCCTGGAAGAATTTTGGATTGAAGACAAGATTAAACCGACCTCCTGGCTGACCCTGAGCGGCGGCGTGCGGCAAACTCACTTTAGCGGCACCATCACTCAGAATGCCACCAGTCCCCGTGCCGGAATTTCGGCCCGGGTTCCCAAGACAAATGTGGTATTCCACGGATTCTATGGAGATTTCTACCAAGCCCCTCCACTGCTCACTTTCTCGGGACCCGCGCTGGTGAACGCAGCAAGCGGCCAAGGCTACAGTTTCGGTCCATTGAATGGCGAGCGGGATGAAGAATATCAATATCGGAGTGACGGTCCCGTACAAGGGCTGGGACCTCGACATCGATTCATTTCATACTCTTTCTCACAATTTTTTCGATCACAACAATTTGGGTGAATCCAACATCTTCATTCCGGTGACGCTCACAGAGGCGCTGATTCGCGGCTGGGAAGCGACTCTGCGATCTCCGCGGCTCTGGAAGAGGGCGCAACTGCACCTCGCGTACTCCAACCAAATCGGCGAAGCCAGGGGAAATATCACCGGCGGCTTAATCCCCGCGAGCAACACTCCTTCGCCGGATTACGGGCAACTGGATCACGACCAAAGAAATACGCTCAATGTGGGAATCCAAACCACGCTGCCGTGGCGCACATTCGCATCCGGCAATGTCTACTACGGCTCCGGCTTCAGCAACGGCAATGGCCCGGCGGTGTTGGGACTGGCGCCTTGCTGCTCCGCTCTGGACTACTTGCCGGCCCATACCACTGTTGACCTTTCCGTTGGCAAGGACATCGGCGAAAAGTTCTCCGTCTCCGTCAGCGGGTTAAACGTGGCCAATCAGCGCGTGATGCTGGATGACAGTTTGACGTTCGGCGGATTCCACTTCAACAATCCGCGCGAAATTTTCGTGGAGCTTCGCTACCGTTTTCATTACTAAGACTGAAATGAATTCGGGAACTTTCAAACCCGCAATGGGTTAGAAAGTTCCCGAAGATCATGTGCTTGAGAAGATTGCTGGAGGATTTCTCAGAAGGATGATCATGAAACAAATTAATTCCCGCGTTGCCGGAAGCATTTTTATCGTGATTTTGTCGCTGTCCCTGGCAAGCTGCAAGAATTCGCCGACCACTTACACCTTGACGGGGCGCGTCATCAGCAAGCAGCCCGCCACGCAGCAGCTCATCGTCGACAATGACGACATCCCGGGATTTATGTCGGCGATGACCATGCCTTATGCGGTGAAGGACCCCGATGGATTTCAAAAGGTGCAGCCGGCGGACGTGATTCGCGCGGAAGTAATTGTCGATCAGCCCGGCAAGTTTTGGCTGGAACACTTAACCGTGATCGGCAAAGCAACTAATCGCCCGGCGGCCGATGGGCTAACGCCGCAAGTCCTGATGATTGGCGACAAAGTTCCCGACGTGCCGCTGCTCAATCAGGATGGAAAAACGCTGCATTTCGGGCAATTCAAGGGCAAGGCCGTCCTTCTGACGCTCATCTATACGCGCTGCCCATTTCCCGACTACTGCCCGCTACTGAGCACAAAATTCGCCGCCATTCAAAAAGAACTGGCCAAAAATCCCGCCGATTACGAAAAAACTCATCTAATGAGTATTACCTTGGATCCTAAATTCGACTTGCCGCCGGTCATGCGCGCCTACGGACTGCCTTACGTCGACCACGATCCCAAAGGTTTCCAGCACTGGGATTTTGTTTCCACAACTCCCGCGGACCTGCAAAAGCTGACCGGAAGTTTTGGTCTTTCTTATACGGAAGAAAACAGCCAGATCAATCACAGCCTGAATACAATCCTGCTAGCCGCCGACGGAACCGTGGCCGACATGTGGCCCGGCAACGAATGGCAAACTTCCGAAGTTCTTGAAGTGATGCGCCACGCCTTGACTCTGGCCAAATAGCATTGGAACCACGGATGCACACGGATAAACACTGATAAAACCAGAAGGACTGAGGAAGAATTGTTTTGATATGGGTTCGCGCGCTTTTTGTTTTTGGCTTTTTGTTTTTGATTATTTTTTTTGATCCTTGATTTCCGACTATTGATCTTTAATTTGAAATTTCAAATTTGAAATTATTCCGGCGCATTTATCCGTGTGCATCCGTGGTTCCATCCGGTCTTACGGAACCAGAGCGCTGACCTCAGCGGAGTAGGCGCTCTCCACATTGCTGGAATCGACCGATGTAACCACGAAATAGTAGGTTTGTCCGGCCTGTACGTTGGTATCCGTGTATGATGCCGCCGCAACCGGAGTGCTGGTCAGTTTTGTATATGGCCCGCCGGATTGCGCTGAATAGTACGCGTTGTAGCCCGTCACGGTGGACGTGCTCGGCGACCATGTCAATGCCACCGAGTGATTCACCGCCGCGACTCCCGTGCCAGATAACGCAATAGAATCGGGCGAATTTGTTGCGTTGCTTGCGACCGACACACTGCCCGTCGCGCTGCCCGCCGCAGATGGCGAAAATGTTGCCGTCAGCGTGGCCGTTTGCCCCGGTGCCAGGATTAGCCCGGAAGAAACGCCGGTGGCATTGAAGCCCGCGCCCGAAACTGAAACGTTGGAAATCGTGACGCTGGAATTGCCGGCGTTGCTGAGCGTGACATTCTGAGTGCCGCTGCTGGAAACGTTGACGCTGCCAAAGCTCAGCGAGGACACACTTGAATTGAGTAGAAGCGACGCGGCGTTCACGGTTAGCGTCGCGGCGCTGCTGGTTGCGCTGCCCGCGCTATTGCTTACCGCGACCGTGAACTGCGCGTTGTTGTCCGCCGTTGTCTCGGCCGGAGTCGTATAACTTGCCGACGTCGCGCCGCTGATTGCCGCGCCGTTCTTGCTCCACTGGTAGGAGAGTGGCGCGGTACCGGTTGCCGCAACCGAGAACGAAGCCGTTTTCCCGGCTACAACTGTCTGGCTGGCGGGCTGCGTCGAAATGGCCGGGGCCACTGCAGCACTTGTGACGGTCAGAACCGCGGCGCTGCTGGTTGCGCTGCCCGCACTATTGCTCACCGCGACGGTGAACTGCGCGTTGTTGTCCGCCGTCGTCTCGGCTGGAGTCGTGTAACTGGACGATGTCGCGCCGCTGATGGCCGCGCCGTTCTTGCTCCACTGATAGGTCATAGGCGCAGTCCCGCTGGCCGCAACCGAGAACGAAGCCGTTTTCCCAGCGACCACTGTCTGGCTGGCAGGCTGCGTTGTAATGGCCGGAGCTACGGCGGGGCTTGTCACAGTCAACACGGCGGCATTGCTTGTCGCGCTGCCGGCAGAGTTGCTCACTACGGCCGTGAACTGCGCGTTGTTGTCCGCCGTCGTCTCGGCCGGAGTCGTGTAACTAGAAGACGTCGCGCCGCTGATCGCCGCGCCGTTTTTGCTCCACTGATAGGTCATGGGCGTTGTGCCCGTAGCCGCAATGTTAAAAGTTGCCGATTGTCCTGCAACGATACTCGCGCTCCCTGGCTGCGTTGAGATTGTGGGGGCGACCGGCGTGATCACAGGCGTCGTGCCGCTGCCCGTTCCGCTCAAGGCAATTGAAATCACCACTCCGCTGGACTCCGTGAATTTCAGTGTGCCGGAATAGACTTGCGCGGCGGACGGATCAAACGTAATGGAGCCGGTCAGGCTCTGGCCATCATTCAAATTGGCAGGCAAGGAAGGCCCGGAATAGGAGAACTGCGCAACGGATGAGGTCACGCTGGAAATCGTGATGCTGCGCCTACTTTCGTTCGTTATGGTCACCGTGTGCGATGCGCTGGCCGAGCCTACCGCTTGGCTCCCGAAATTGATGGAGGACGGCCTCACCCTCACATTCGCCTGGGCCGCTGTTCCAAAAGCGAACAACATTGCGGCAACCGCCGCAGCTGTCTGAATCTTGCACCCAATTTTCACGCCAATTTGCATTTTTGTCCCCAGTTTTTCGGTCGCGCACAAAACATACGGTCGCGCGCACTCGCCATTTGAGGTGCTCAAAAAGCTTCTGATTTGGTTTTTCAATTTAGCCCCCCAGAACCATTGCGCAGAGTAAGCCACGGCAGATTGAACATTCGACTGGCCCGTAGGACAAATAAAGGACAGGCCCAAGCCACGCATGTTGAGACAGGTCCACCGCGCTTGCAGAGCAAGAATCGAAATTTGCGGAAAATGCTTCGGCCGCCGGGAATCGTTTGCGTGGCAAATGCAAGAAAGCCGGTTGCGCGGCCCGCTGCATCATGTTAGCGTAGCGAATAAAAGGCGAAGCGTTGAGGAGGCTGGAAGTGGCTCAATCTCTCGCAGTGCGGCGCACGAAGGATGCGGTCACGCTGGCTCGCGTCCGCGAAATCGTCGAGCAACTCGCCGAGCGCGACCACCTGGGCGAAATCCTTACCGCCATGCACCACATCCCGGCGCGCGAGGCGAAGTTTGCGCCGATGCCGGAGTGGGTGCGGCCGGAGCTTGCGGCCGCGTATGCCGAAAAAGGCGTCGCGCGAACTGTACAGCCACCAGGCCATGGCCGCGGCAGCGGCCGTCACAAGAAGGACGCAACACCGTCGTGGTCACGCCGACGGCTTCCGGAAAAACGCTGTGCTACAACCTGCCGGTCCTGAACGCGGTGCTCGAAAACCCGGACACGCGCGCGCTGTATCTGTTCCCCACCAAGGCGCTGGCGCAGGATCAGCTCGCCGAACTGCACGATCTTGTCCGCGCGCCTCGATCATCGCTTCGGCGTCTTCACCTACGACGGCGACACGCCCTCCGACGCGCGCAAGGCCATCCGCGAGCGCGGGCCACATCGTGCTCACCAATCCCGACATGCTGCACACGGGCATCCTGCCGCACCACACGCGCTGGCAGCGCCTGTTCGAGAATCTGCGCTACGTGGTGCTGGACGAACTGCACACCTATCGCGGCGTTTTCGGCAGCCACCTGGCCAACGTGCTGCGGCGGCTGCGGCGCATCGCGCGTTTCTACGGCTCGGACCCGCAATTCATCTGCTCCTCGGCGACGATCGCGAATCCGGGCGAACTGGCGTCGCGGCTGGCGGAAACCGAATTCGAGGTGATCGAGGAAAACGGCGCGCCCGCGGGCGAAAAATTTTTCGTCTTCTACAATCCGCCGGTGGTGAACCGTTTTCTGGGCATCCGCCGCAGCTACATCAACGAGGCGTCGCGCGTCGCGCAGGAATTCCTGAAGCGCGAATTTGCAGACCATGGTGTTCGCCAACTCGCGCCTGCACACCGAAGTGCTGCTCACCTATCTGCAGCAGGCCAATCCCGATGCCGCCCGGGCAGCCGCCCGCGATTCGCGGCTATCGCGGAGGCTATCTTCCCGGCGAACGGCGCGAGATCGAGCACGGCCTGCGCGAAGGCCGCATTCGCGGCGTGGTCTCCACCAACGCGCTGGAGCTGGGCATCGACGTCGGCTCGCTCGACGCCACCATCATGGCCGGCTATCCCGGCACGATTGCCTCCACCTGGCAGCGCGCGGGCCGCGCCGGACGCCGCAGCGGCAGCTCTTGCGCCGTTCTGGTGGCCTCCTCCGCGCCGCTCGATCAATTCATCGTGCAGCATCCCGATTATTTCTTCGGCCGCTCGCCCGAGCACGCCTTCGTCCAGCCGGACAATCTCGAAATCCTGGTGAATCATCTGAAGTGCGCCGCCTTCGAGTTGCCCATCGCCGGCAGCGAAACATTCGGCGGCGTGGATGTGCCCGATCTCTGCGAGCGCCTGGCCGAAGCGGGCTTCCTGCATCGCACCGGCGAGCACTGGCACTGGACGCAGGAGGCCTATCCCGCCGACGCCGTGAGCCTGCGCTCGGTAACTTCCGACAATTTCGTGATCGTGGACACCACGGACGAGGCCGAAGTGATCGGCGAAGTCGATTTCTCCAGCGCGCTCACCACCGTTCATCCCAAGGCGATTTACCTGCACCAGGGACAGCAATACCACGTCGAAGCGCTCGATTTCGAGGAGCGCAAAGCGTACGTGAAGCGCGTCGACGTGGACTACTACACCGACGCCATCCGCTACACGCAGGTGCGCGTGCTGGAATGCGCGGCCAGCGAGCGCATCGAAGCAGGCCGGTGCCGACGCCCAAGCCGCGCGCTCCCATGGCGACGTGCTGGTCCGTTCGCAGGTGGTTGGCTTCAAGAAAATCAAATTTTTCACCAATGAAAATGTGGGCGACGGGCAAACTCGAACTGCCGGAAAACGAAATGCACACCACGGCCTTCTGGCTGACGCTCGAGCGCCCGCTGGTCGAATCGCTTCCCTTCTCCGTCAGCGACCGCCAGAGCGGCATGTTCGGTCTGCTCCACGCGCTGGAATCCATCGCCACACTGCTGCTGATGTGCGACGCGCGCGACCTGGGCACGGCGATTGGCGAGCGCCCGCCGTCGCCCGGCTCCGAAATCGAGTGGGAAGAAGCGGCGAGCCTCGAAGCCATCGCCGCGCTCGCCGAAAAAGAATTCTTCGAGCCGAATCTGTATCTCTACGACGCCTATCCCGGCGGCATCGGATTTTCCGAGCCGCTGTACCGCGCGCATAATATCCTGCTGGCAAAAACGCGCGAACTGATCGCCGCGTGCCCGTGCGAAAACGGCTGCCCGTCGTGCGTCGGCCCGGTGGGCGAGCGAGGCGAGCGCGCAAAGGAAGCCGCCCTGGCAATCCTCTCCCGCCTCGGCGCATAAGGCGGAGCGAATCCACAGATGAACACAGATAAACACTGATGAAAGAAAATTCAAAACAAGAGATTCATTGCAAGCGATTTGCCTACTCTGCTTTTTCACTTCCCTTGATTTGTGTTTGTTTTTATCAGTGTTTATCTGTGTTCATCTGTGGATTAAATTTACTAGTTAACTTGCCACCGCGAACTTTATGAATAAGGACGACAAATTCGCGCGTATCTCCGCGTTGCGGCCGGCGCGCAGGAAGGAAGCTCTGGCCGCGTACATGCCTGAAGCTTGCGAGGGCTGCGACCGCCTCGCGGAACTTCTCGGCGCGCGCATCATCGAAATCACTATGGCGAACACTTGTCCCTGCAGCAGTGGTATGCGACTCCGGAAATGTGCACGCCGGATGCGCGCTCGCTTTCCTTGCTGCTTCCGCAATCGGCCGCCGGCGCCTCGGAAGATTTCCTCAATGCCGCGATCGATCCCGAGCAGTGGCTATTTCTCGATACGGAAACGACCGGGCTAGCGGGAGGCACCGGCACATATGCCTTCCTGGTGGGCATCGCATGGTGGGACGCGGGCGGATTGCAGGTCGAGCAATTTTTCATGCGCGATCTCGATGAGGAACATTCGCTGCTGCTGGAACTTTCCGAGCGAATGAGACAACGCCCCGTGCTCGTCACGTTCAACGGGAAAAGCTTCGACTGGCCGCTGCTGGAAACGCGCTATCGCATGACGCGGGCCGTTCCCGCCTTCTCTCCCAAGCTGCACCTGGATTTGCTGCATCCCGCGCGGCAGCTCTGGCGGTTGCGGCTGGGATCGGTGCGGCTCAAGGATCTGGAGCGGCACGTTCTGGGCGGCGAGGGGCGCAAGCTCGAATGGTCGCGCCGAGAAGACATCGACTCCTCGCTGATTCCGCAAATGTATTTCGACTATCTCGCGGGGAGGCCCGCCGAGCCGCTGGCGGGAATTTTCCGCCACAACCAGATGGACTTGCGCGGGCTCGCGGCGCTCGCAGGGAAAATTCTCACGCTGCTCGATAGCGGGAACGGAATCGCAAACGCCGCGCACGCTGAGACGCGCGATCCGATCGAAGTGCTCGGCCTCTCTCGCATCATGCGCAATCGCGGCCATTCCGCCCGCGCGCGCGAACTCTACGAAACTGCGCTGCAATTCGGACTGCCGCGCCCTGTCGAAAGACTCGCGCAGCGCGAATTGGCTCAACTCGCCAAGCGTGAACTCGATTACACGCGCGCCATTTCCCTGTGGGATTCGCTGCGAGAATCGCCCGCCCCGGCAAAGCGCAGCCAATCGCCCCTGTTCGCGCAAGACGCGCAGCGCGCGCTGGAATCCGCCATCGAAGCCGCCGAGCAACTCGCGATCTACTACGAGCATCGCGCCAAACAGCCGCGTCGCGCGCTCGAATTGATCCGCGTGGCAATCGCTGAATTTCAGGCCGCGCAGCGTGACGGAAAGCTCGCCAGGGACCGCGCCTGCAAAATCGAATCGCGCCTCGCTCGCCGCCTCTCGCGCCTGGAACGCCGCTGCGCGGGCGCGCTCCCATTTGGCCGTTCGCAATCCGGAAACCGGTCCGTTGACACAACTGCCTAGAAGCGGCTCCCATGGCGGTTGGGCGTTTTCATGCCGAGAATATTTCAAAGACAGTGCTCTCACAAGAATCTTTCAAGACCTTGCCGCACCGCTTTGCATTTTCGAAGTGAGCGCTCTAAATTTCAGCCAAATCACTTACTTACGGCGCTGAAAGCACCGGAGGATGCCAGCCCAGGGCAACACCCTGGTGTCGTGCACAAATATCATTTCCCGCCCTGAAAGGGTGGAGGACACCTGCGCCCCTTCAGGGCGCACAACAATTGACTAGCTCCGAAACCTAGGGCGTTGCCCTGGGCTGATTTCCTCCGCGCCGTTGGCTCGACTGATTCCCTCCCCGCCACTAGCGCGACAACATTCTGAGCAATCAATTCCAATAGCCGCAAAAATCAAATTGTGAGATAACCTACTAATTTGCGGTTGAAAGTCACATTGCGGAAAGGGAGTTCTATGTTCCTAGGCCATTTTGGAGTGGCATTCGCCACAAAAAAAGCGGCGCCGAAAGCGTCCCTAGGCGCGCTGGTGTTCGCGGCGCAATTTGCGGATTTGCTCTGGCCGATCCTGCTGCTCCTGGGCATCGAAAAAGTGCGTATCGTCCCCGGCCTTCTCCGCGCTTCTCCGTTCGACTTCACGTCGTACCCAATTTCACACAGCCTCATCGCTCAGCTGGGATGGGGCGCGCTTCTAGGTCTCATTTATTTCGCTGTGAAGCGCGATGGCAAGAGCGCAATGCTCGTCGGAGGATTGGTGCCCACTCATTGGGTGCTCGATTTCATCGCGCACAGGCCGGACATGCCTATCTATCCCGGCGGCCCCAAATACGGCCTTGGTATGTGGAATTCCGTTCCTGTGACGATTTCCGTGGAGTATGTGTTATTTGCGGCGGGCATCGCGCTGTACCTCAGCGCGACCCGCGCCAAGGATGCCACGGGGAAATGGGCCTTTTGGTCGTTGGTTATTCTGCTTGGCGTTGTCTACCCGGCTTCGTTGTTCGGGCCACCGCCTCCCAACGTACAAGCGCTGGCGTGGAGCGCCATCGCCATCTGGCTCACTGTGCCATGGGCTGCGTGGGCTGACCGGCATCGGCAATGAGGCTCGGGTAGATCGGGAACGCCGTTTGATTGACATGCGGATCGCTCGGATTCATCGGCACCACAGGTCCGGCCGGCCATCCCATTTCCATGGTCATGCGATCGAACATCGCGCGCGTGCCGCCTTCCAGAACGAAACAATCCGCATCCATGCAGCGAAGAAAGACTCCGTCCTCCGCCGTATCGAATGAAAAGAAATTCGGGCGGCGCATCAGGTTGCTCCGCTGGCTATATTTCAATTCCAGAATTTCGCTGTAGGCTCCGAAAAAGCGCGCCGCATCCTCATCGCTCGACAGGCGCACTCGAAACTCCAGCAACGTCCTCTTATTTTTTTGATTCTCGAAGATCGCGTAGCGATCGCCCGCCCAGGATGCGGCCAGAGTAGTGGAACGATTCTTTGGCAAGAATTGCTTAAATATTTCCAGAACGCCGAATTCCCCCATGTCATTTTCATCGAGTTTTTTCCAGTCGGCGGAAACCACTCCCTTGCCCGCGGGGAGATCGACCTTGGCAGGCAGCACGCCCTGCAAATACAAATCGGGATGCATAATTTGCTGCGTCGAGGCCGGCGGCTTGTCGAATACTTTGTAGAAATCCGGCCATCCATTGCCAGCCTTCAGCAAATGCTGCGTAAATGTGATCCCCGCGAGATAGGGGAACATCAGCTCATCCTGCAGCACCTTGGGAGCTTTGGAAAGTTCGGGGCTGCTATCCAAATCGCCCATCAGCAGGGTCGCGTCGAAGTCGCCGAGATCGCGGATGCTTCCCTTTCCGGCCAGTTCGTAGTCCAGCATGGCGGCCATGGCCGACCCTTCGATCACGGCGTCGCGTGCGAGTTCCCCATCGTCATTTGGTTTCGCCGCGTCCGACCACTTGTCGATGTGAAAGTGCTGGTCCTGCAAGGCGTGCGTCAATTCGTGAGACATCACCGAGCGCTGGTCCGCGGCGGAGATCCAATCCGCAATGAAGAATTCCTGACTGTCGGGATCGTAAAGTCCGGCAATCTGTTCGGTCAGAACTTTGACCAGCACCTGATCCAGCGGATAGTCCTTTGGCAGAAGGCCAAATTTCTCCATGGATTTCTGGTCCGCGTATCGTTTGCCCGCGTCCTTGTCTTCCTTCATTTTCTGCAACAGATACGCGCGAATTTCCTCGCGGGAACGCATGCTCTTCTTCAAGGGAGAAAGAATCGGCAAGGAAACGAGCTTGCTCATTTGCGCGAGCACTTCGTCGGCCGCTTGCAGGAATTCCTGGCTTTGCACGGACGCGGGCGGAGGCAGCAGAGCAGGCGTGGCAACTTTTTGCGCCGAGGCTGCAAATGCCAGAAGAAACACAGCGAAAATGCCGACAACGATTCGTTTCACGCGACCCGTCCCTTCGATTGCGAGAGCTGAATCCAGACTATCATTTTGATGTGGATTTCGAGCCAACGGATGTAATGCGCAGAGGGGATTTGATTACCCTCGGGGCATCCGCGGGGATCGATATTTACTTGGCCGCGGGCTTGGGCAACGGCATGTCAGCCGTTTCGGTCCGTTTCCATTCGCCGGCCTGAAAACGATAGAGGTCCCGCGACATCTTGAGGCACTCGGACGGACGATCCTCATTCACCTGGGAACAGTAGGCGATACGAAAGCCGCCATCCTCGGCCTGGTAGCTCGACTGCTGCAACAAATCCGAACTCCAAAGCGCCGCCACGCCGTGCCCATTAAATTGCCAGGCCGTAAACGCGCCTGTCGACAAATCATCCGTCCTGCCGGAAACCGTGACAAACACAGGCTCGGAGCCGGAAACAGGCACGAGTTCCACGTCGCTGTCCAGGAAATCCTTTTGCGCAAGATGATCGATGCGCGCGGCCAATGCATAGTGTCCCGCCCCGCCCGAATAGATTCGCACTGCCGCGGGTCCGCCCAGGCCGAAGTTGATCTCCATCGCGTAGGCCGCCGGCGTGCCGCCAATTTTCACAAGCCGATAATTTTCTCCCACCGGAGGCGTGTGCGCGGCAAGCCCTGCCAGGCGCCGATTTGTTGCATCCAGGTCGGGACTTGCCAAAACGTTTAGCGCGGACACTGCGATGGTATCGAGGTATTCCAGCGCCTTCTGCATCCGCGTTTCACTTTCGTCCGTGCCGCTTAGCCTGGCGGCGGAAAGTTCCGCGGCAATATTTTTAAATTCCGTGGCGGGATCACCGCCGGTCTGCGCGTGCAGCCGCCCTACGGACGGAGTGACAACAAAAATGACGAAAAATAACAGGATGGAGGCGACCGTGCGAGCTGTCGCAGGAAGTTTTCCACAGCTAGAAAAAATAGAGTTCATTTGGACTTTGACTCTAATACACTCTTTATGTGTGGCGCAATGACCGGGGAACATCCGTGGAGTATCCCCTGGTTCGCAAACGTTCTTGATATTCTTTTTACTCAGATACTCATGCAGGGGAAATCTGATTCGTCACTTTCTGCAAAGGCCTCGATCGCCCGGAATCATTACTTTCACGAATTGGATTTCCGGGTTTCATCTTGAAATTTTGATAATTTGATAGTGGCACACGTTTTGGCTTCTTGTGCGCCTGTATAATCGTGATCTGTATGGGGCGCTGTTCTGGAAACTTAACAGAAAGGTGTCTTAAGACATGGCGATTCGGAGTTTAAGCCACCCAGGAGAACTGCCAGCTCGTGGCATGCAGCCGGGTGCGCGTCTGAGGCGGTCCCGCGAACGTCTCGGCCTAACCTATCGAGACGTCGAACGGGCAAGCTACGAATTGGCATGCCAGCGCGGCCGCGCGGATTTCATTGTGCACTTGAGCCGGTTGGCCGATATCGAAAATCGAGAGGTAACCCCCAGTCTATACAAGCTTTATGCTCTGGCCGTCATCTACCATTTGGATCCCAGAGAGGTCTGCCAATGGTACGACGTTCCCTTCGAAGGCCATTTCTCTGACGGAATTCAAATCAGCGCTCCAAACACACATCTTGCCGCAGCGCCAGCCAAGTTGCGGCTGCCAATCCGATTCGATCCGGCCTTTGACCCTCGCCGCACAGAATTTCTCACGCGCATGGTTGAGCGGTGGGGAGATCTGGAAGGGACATTCTTCGATCAGCCCTCAAGATACCTTTACGGCTATGTCGGAGTGAATGACATGAGAATGAACCCTCTGATTCGGCCCGGAAGCCTGGTGCTCGTGGATCCCAAGCTGCAGCAGATCAAGAATTCCGGTTGGACCAACGAGTATGAGCGCCCGGTCCACTTCATTGAGCTTCATGGGGAGTTCCGCTGCTGCTGGTGCAGGTGTGAAGGGGGCAAATTAGACCTGGTACCTCATCCCTTATCCTCTTGTGCACCAGAGGTTTACCGCTATCCAGAAGAGGCGGAAATCGTGGGCCAGGTTGTAGGCGTTGCCATGAGGCTGGGGCCTAGTTAGGTTTGCTGGAAGAGACTACTGCTAACAGGGCATTCATATTCGAACAGAACAAATCGCAAAGATAGCTGGGCATTCCCTCTGGGCACATCTCGCCGAAAGACCGATTCGCCCTCCAGCTTTCCACCACGTTCCAAAACTGGTCCCCGGCCACGCCAAGGCAAGCACGCAAATCGCCCTCTTGTCTTTGCAATGGCGTTTCCAAAATCCTCGCAAACAACTCTTCATGGCAGTGTGAAAGGGCTAATTGGACGGCTCCCTCTGGATAAAGGCTAGTCAGGCCGTCGTGCTCGTAGCGCCCCGAGGCCGAGTCTTTCAGCGAACTAACGTAGTGAAGCCGCCCAAAATCAGTCGCGATGGCAGCTAGCGTCCGAGACGAAAAGTCCTCGACCACCGCCCTGCTCTGATGGAAACGTTCCAAGGATTCCATTTTTCACCCGTTCCGATTCCTGAACTCTTGCGTTTGGGTCCGCCCTGAAAGGGAAACCTTCGTTTATCACTGTGTTGACTCTGGAGGGTCAATCACAATGAAAAAAATTCTAAGCGCATCGTTTCTTGCGGCTTTTGCTTTTGCAATGTTACTCCCAGTTGCACACCAAGTCAACGCTGCTTCGGTTAATCAACCCATCTTTCGTCAGGGTATGAACCCGATGCCTCCCGGTGGCGGCGGTCATCTTCAGGGTATGAACCCGATGCCTCCCGGTGGCGGCGGGCATCTTCAGGGTATGAATCCAATGCCTCCTGGTGGCGGCGGGCATCTTCAGGGTATGAATCCGATGCCTCCTGGTGGCGGCGGGCATCTTCAGGGCATGAATCCGATGCCTCCTGGTGGCGGCGGGCACTAGGCTGGTAGAGTCCGGACCAATCGCTCGCGCTATAGGGTGTTGTCTGGCAAGTGAAGTCATCCCTGTGGTATACTGCGCGGGCTTGGTCCGGACTCATGAATCTTCTCGAAAGCGTTCTTTCATGGTCTAATTTATCCGTTTTAGTCGTACTTTGCGGTTTTGTCCTTAACCGAAAAGTGCACCGGATACTACCGTTTTTTGCAGTCTACACATACGTGCTCGTTATCAGCATGGTGGGTGTGTGGCTCGTCTACCGGCATTTCGGATTTAGTTCCATCACTTCGTATTATGCCTATTGGGGTTCAGTTCTCTTGAATGCAGGCGTGCGCAGCCTCGCGATTATAGAATTGTGCCGCTACGGACTACGGGCTTACCGCGGCATCTGGGCACTAGTTTGGCGGACACTTACAGCTCTTACGGTTGTTCTTATCACTCGTACAATCTTTGACGCTTGGGAACAACCCAATCGTGTTGCGATTTACGGGATGACCATAGATCGCGACCTTGCCCTTGCTTCGATCTTCATTCTTGCCGTTCTGTTACTTTTCCGAAATTACTATGGACTCTCTCTCGAACCACTGCAAAAGGCGATCGCAGCTGGAATATGTTTGGTATGCTCAGTCGATGTTATCGGCAATGCAATTCTCCGGAATCTCTACACAGGCTCCTTGTTTACCTGGTTTCAAAGTAATCAAAAAGCATTATTGCCATCGTTGAAGCCCCAGGTCTATCACGTAAATGACATGTGGAGCGCATTTCACCTTTTTTCTGTCATGTTTTCGATGGGCATCTGGTGTTTCGCGCTTCGGAAACCACTGCCTGAGCCTGCCGCAGCCCCACAGCTTCTGCCTGTCGAGGTCTATCGCGGCTTGTCGCCCGCAATCAATATGCGTCTGGCCACATTTAACGATCGTATGGTGGAGTTGCTGAAGCCATGAGTGAATTGAGTGTCTACATTCTACTTGTAGCCGGCATTTCCGGGGTTCTTGCATGGCTGCTGTTCCCCCGGCGCAAATCATCGGGAACGCCCGCACCATCTTATCGTCCCGATGCGAACGAAGCGCTCCCTTCACCAAAGCACTATCAGTATTTTCCCCAAATTCGCCGCGCCCTATCCGCTGAGGACTCAGAATATCTTATTCAATCCGCGCCTCCGAAGGTCGCAAAGCAGGCGCTTCGCGAGCGCCGCGCGGTAGCCCGTGGCTATCTCAAGGGACTGCGCGAAGACTTCTTGAATCTCGCCAGGCTGGGCCGGGTTATTGCCGCGCTTTCTCCGGAGATCAGCCGCAAGCAGGAGACTGAGCGGCTAATGCTGAACCTGAAATTTCAATTGCTGTATGCCCTTACACTGCTGCGTCTTTCTACCGGCAATTTGCCGATTGGGCAGCTTGAACACTTGACGGGTATTGTTGGCAGGCTGGCCATGCGCCTGGATGAGGCCATGTTGGAGATCGGCGCACTATCGACCGGCCAAGCTCCCGGGAGAATTGGAGCTTAGGCAACGCGCCTGCCGGAATTCAATCCGAATTAGGCAGCTTCCCAAGCGTCACTTCGTAATGCCCGAAATCGGGCGGCCTGGCTATCCAGAACCCGCTCGGCGACCCAAATCGTGCAATTCCGCTGCTTCAAAGGCCTGTTTACCCATCTAGCACGACATTTCATCATTTGACACCTAATCCTGAGCGCGGCCCCGCCCTGCCGTATAATTAGATTCTTTGAGGGATTGGGTGGAAAAGACCAAACTATTGATCGTCAACGACGAAGAGGCCATTCGAGAAGTCGTTTCCACTCTTCTCGAAGCGCTGGGTTACCAGTGCTCGTCCGTAAGCAATGGCCGCGAGGCTAAGGAATTCATAGGCACGCATGAAGTCGACATCGTCCTGAGCGACATGATCATGCCGGAAATGGACGGCCTCAGCCTGGTGGAATGGCTGCGCAAGGCCGAGCCCGACGTTCCGGTCATCATGGTCACCGCCATACACGATCTCTCCACCGCTCTCGAAGCGATCCGCAGAGGGGCCTACGACTACATCCTGAAGCCTTTCGAGAAGGACCAACTCTATCTGAGCGTGCGGCGGGCCCTGGAGCACCGGCGCCTGGTCCTCGAGAATCGCAACTACCAGCGCACCCTTGAAAAGCAGGTCGAAGAGCGCACCGCGCAGCTGCAAGGCGCTCTCCAGCAGCTCGAACAATCCTACGACGATACGCTCGAAGCCCTGGGCGGCGCGCTGGACTTGAAGGACGCCGAAACCGAAGGACATTGCAAGCGCGTGACGGCCTTCACCATTGCCATTGCCAAGGCCATGCGAGTGGAACCGGCGATACTTCCGCAAATCGCCCGGGCCGCATTCCTGCATGACATCGGGAAGATGGCCATTCCGGACAACATCTTGCGCAAGCCCGGCCCACTCACGCCGGAAGAACGCGACATTATGCGCACCCATTGCGAAATCGGATACAACATGGTGAAGCGCATCCCATTCCTTCGAGAAGCGGCTGAAATTGTCCTCGCGCACCAGGAATATTTCGACGGAACCGGCTATCCGCGCGGATTGTCCGGGGAACAGATTCCGCTGGGCGCCAGAATTTTCGCCGTGGCCGACGCTCTGGACGCCATGATTTCAGACCGCGTGTACCGCAGAGCCTTGTCGATCAAGCATGCGCAAGAGGAAATCCAGCGATGCTCGGGAACGCAATTCGATCCCAAAGTGGTTGAAGTGTTTATCAGGATGCAGTCTTCCCTTTGGAACGAGTTGCGCGAGAACATTGGAACGCCCTACCGCCTTTCTCAATTGAAGGCCGTCTGAGATCTGAGAAAGATCGCGCCTCTCTGAATGCCGCCTCAGGGCCTTGCGAAAAGAGCCTGAGACCTGTAATATCCTGCCGAAAAGGACAAACACTATGGCCCTTGTTGCGATCAAGACTGCTTCCACGACAGGTTATTGCGACTGCATCCACGGATGCTACGAGCTTGCCAGCATGCGCGATGAAGACACCGGCAAATCTTTTTGCCCTCGCTGCGCCAAGGAGCACCTGGAGATGAACGTTGGCATCGGCTTGCCTCAGCCGGCGCCCTCCAAAGTCTCCGCAAACTCGGGATCGCTCGCGGCAACTCCGGCCATCCCCCGCTCAGCCGATCCTCCTGGCCGCCTGCGGTAAATTCCCACTCTTAGAGTTTGATTGGCCAGGAAGTCGCGAGTGTCTCGAAAAACGGTGAGAAGGTGTGCCCTCAGGTCTCGCTGGTGAGATAATGGAAGCGCTTGGCGGGCCACTCGATGCCACAGACCACGACATACGACATCTTCATGGACGGCTCCTGCTCGTTCTGCCAGTGGTCGCGACAGAAGATCGAACCCTACGATTCCGCCTCGCGGCTGCGGTTCCTGGACTACAACGATCCGGCGGTGGCTGCGCAAGCTCCCTTTCCTCGCGCGGAACTCGACAACGAAATGCATGTTCGAACGCCGGATGGCACGTGGCTCAAGGGATTCACGGCGTGGGTAGCGTTGCTCCGCGCTCTTCCTAGGCTTGCGTGGACGGGACGCATCGCTGGAATGCCACCTGTGCGCTGGCTGGGGCCCTCTGTGTACGCATTTATCGCCCGGCATCGCTACAACCTGCCTGGAGCGCCCAAACGCTGTGAGGGCGACACCTGCGCGATTCCCGGTCATCCATCCGTACATCCGCCCGTAACTCCGCCCAGGTGACGCGCACGCGCTTGCCGCGTGATACCATATTTGCGCCGTGAAACTTCACGCCACCTGCCGGGACCATTCGAATCCACTATGACTGTACCAACGCACACATCCACCGAAACGATTCCCATGCTCGATTTACGAGCTCAATTCGAAACCATCGCGCCTGAAATTCGCGCCGCTGTTGAAGCGGTGCTCGTGGCGCAGCAGTTCGTGCTCGGGCCGCAGGGTGAAGCGCTGGAACGCGAGATTGCCGAAGCGTGCGGCGCGGGCTATGGCATTGGGCTGGCATCGGGAACAGAGGCGCTGGAACTCGGGCTTCATGCCTGCGGCGTAAAGGCCGGCGACGAAGTGATCGTTCCGGCGTTCACCTTCATCGCCACGGGCAGCGCGGTCAGCGCGCTGGGCGCTCGGCCGGTGTTTGTAGACATCGAACCGGCATCGTTCAATCTCGATCCCGACCAGGTTGAAGCGCGCATCACGCCGCGCACGCGCGCCATTGTGGTTGTACACCTCTTCGGCCTTGCGGCGGACATGGATCCCATTCTGGCCATTGGCGAAAAGCATGGCATTCCCGTGGTCGAGGACAACGCGCAATCCTTTGGTGCTACTTATCAGGGGCGCAAGACAGGCTCGATGGGACGCCTCGGCTGCCTCAGTTTTTATCCCAGTAAGAATCTGGGCGCGTACGGCGACGCGGGAATGATCGTAACCAGCGACGAAAAGCTTGCCGCGCGCTTGCGCTCGTTGCGCAATCACGGGCAAACGGGCCAATACCTCAGCACCGAGCGCGGATGGAACAGCCGCCTGGACGAACTGCAAGCCGCCATCCTGCGCGTGAAGTTGCGCCACATGGCGGATTGGACCGCCGCACGGCAAGCGCACGCCCGCCTCTACGATTCATTGTTGAAAGATGTGCCGGGAATCGTTCTGCCGCGCGTGCCGCCCGGTCGAGAGCATGTCTACTACCTCTATACGATTCGCGTGGAGGGGCGCGCAGGTGGCGCTCCCCGCGCGAACGATCGCGGCGATGAAGTGCGCAGCGATCTCGTTCAGCAACGGCTCAAGGCGCGCGGCGTGGGCAGCACGGTCTATTACCCGGTGCCGCTGCACTTGCAGCCGCTGTACGCATCGCTCGGCGGCAAACCCGGCGAATTGCGCGTCAGCGAACGCGCCGCCCGCGAAGTGCTCTCCATTCCCATGTACCCCGAGCTGACGCGCGAGCAAGTCGAGCGCGTGGCGCAGGAATTGCGCGCAGCCATACTTCAGGACAAATGATTACTCACGAATTCCTGGGATTACTTACCTGACCTGCGCGGTTTTAAGGGCCAGTTCTTGACCTTCAGAATTTTGCCAATTCGAAGTTCATACGCATCGCCGGTGGTAATTCGATTGATTTGCACTGTAACTTCCGGCGCCTTCTTGGTCATTCCATTAATGAGACGCAAAATAAAAGGGCGCGATACTGCGCCGAATTTCTTTGTCCAATAAGGCTTAATCTCTCGGTATTCAACTTTCTTTGTCCCCGCCACAATCTCAGCTAAAAACCGTCGCTTAATCGTTGTGGTAATCTGATCCATCGTTCCCCCTCTGCTTTCATGAGAGATCGGCCATATTTATAATCCATATATATTGCTAAAGTAAATATATTTTGCGGGGTAAGGCCGAAGAAGCCTGAGCATCACTTCTACCATCCAACGATTGGCATACCTATGCAGTTGCGGCAACGGCGCGGCGGTAGAGCAGGAACATTACGCTGAGGAACAGGACTAGCGCGGGAGTCAGCAGCGCGAGGATTCCGTAGTCGAGGGAGCGCTGCCCGGCCTGGCCCACGGCGGAGGCAGATGTGTAGCAGAGAGCGCAGCCCTGGGCGAAAGCGCCGCTTGTGGAAACCAGGATCGTTAGCAGAGTTGCCAGGACAAATTTCAATCGCATTTCAATTCCCTCCCAAAGCGTTCCTGCCGCCCGATCATCTTACCTCAGTGCGGCCTCATTTGAAGCAGCCGGAAAGCCTCCGGGAAGAAGAAGATAAACATCATCATGATGCAAAAGATCATGGCCGGAATCAGCCAGAGGATCAGCGAGAGCTTTTCAAATTTCAAGTGCATGAAGTAGGACATGATCATGGCGGCTTTCACCACGGACAGCACCACAAGCACGCTCAGCATGAGCGTTGGGTCCAGGTGATTGTATGCCAGGAACACTTCCAAGAACGTAATGGCGACCAGGCCAATCCAGATGGCCAGATTAGTTCCTACACTGGCTCCGGCGTGAACTTCCTCGGCGTGCGCTTCTGTATTCATGAGTCGTTTCTTCTCCCGAATCGCAGGCTTAGTACTTCACCGACATCAGGTAAATCATGGGAAACACGAACATCCAGACCAGGTCCACGAAGTGCCAGTACAGGCCGTTCACTTCCACGTCCTCGGCGGAGAATTTGCCGCGTCCATAACCGACGGCCACGATGCCCAGGTAGATCACGCCGATCATGACGTGCGTCATGTGCAGCCCGGTGATGCCGAAGAAGATCGCGCCGAAAAGGGGCGTGCCTTCCGGCTTTCCAGTGAGGCGTGAAATGCTCTTTGGTGATCATGTTGAACCATTCGGTCAAGTGCAGCACGGTAAAGAGCAGCCCGCCGAGCATGGTGGCAGAACATCCACATGACCGTTTTCTTGCGGTCGTTGCGCTGCGCCGCCGCCACGCCCAACACCATGGTCAAGGAACTTGCCAGCAAGACGATGGTCATGGTGGTGGAAAATGCGATCGCCGGATAAATGTGAAACGGCCGCGGCCAGTCCGGATTTGCCATTCGCGAATAACTGTAGGCAATGAGCAGCGCCGAAAACGTCAGCGTGTCGGAAACGATGAACAGCCACATCCCCAGTTTCTTCGAGCTGATTGCAAAGGGAGACTCGCCGCCGTTCCACGGCTGAGGCTGATCCATCGCCACTCGTTTTTCGTCATGCACGATTCACCGTCCCAGTGTCAGAAGTGCGAGCAGGAAAATCCAAAGCCCATCCATGAAATGCCAGTAGATCGAGGCCAACTCCGCCGCCGTGGACTGCGAAATCCGCGAACGGCTCCAGGCGCGAAAGGCCACGTAGAACAGCGCCAGGATTCCGCCGGCGAGGTGCGCGCCGTGCGCGGCGGTCAGAACGATAGAAAAAACTGCTGCTGGGATTGGTGGCAAGCAACACGCCCTGAGGCGGCGAGTTGGCGCCAGGCGATGAACTGCCCCGCCAGGAAAAGCAATCCCAGCCCGATGGTCACCCACCACCAGCGACTGAAAGGCTTCCCGCTCGCCGCTGGCCAGCTTCTGTCGCGCCACCACGATGGTGACGCTGCTGACGAGCAAAATCACCGTGTTGAACCAAAGAACGCGGGGCAGCGGCGTGCGTCAGCCAATCCGTGCCCAGCCCTTTTCGCACCAGGAACGAACTGGTCAGCGCCATGAAAAACATCATGATGCCGGCCAAGCCCAATTGCAGCGCCGTGAAATAAGCGCGGCGCGGTACGGGCCGTCGCGAGCCGGAAGAATCTCCGTCATCGTCGCCACCGGCGGGCGGAGGCGTTCCCCGCCGTGGCCGGCGTCGATCATCTCGACATCATCGAAAACTGTTCCAGGCATCGTTTCACTCTGAAAAACTACACTCTAATCTTTGGCTCTGCCGACATTCCCGGCATCGCCTCGCAGCTGCTGTAGCCCGCCACTTCAGAGGCGGGGATTTTTGCCGCACGATCATCTAAACCCTCGCCTCTGAAGAGGCGAGCTACAGAACAAAATACGCTCTAGGCTTTGCGCACCAGATCCGGAGCCGCGTTCTGCATGATGTAGTCATCGGCCACGCCGGGCACGCTGAATTCATACGCGCCGCGGTACACCACGGGTTCCACTCCGCCAAAATTATCGAACGGCGGCGGCGAAGGAATGGACCACTCGAGCGTGGTGGCGTTCCAGGGATTCTCTTCGCTGGCTTTCTCTCCCGCCAACAGGCTCCAGAAGAAGTTGAACAGGAAAATCAGCTGCACGCCGATGGTGATGAATGCCGCGATGGTGATGAATTGATGCACGGGCTGCAGTTTCTGCAGGAACGGCCCCGCGGTCATTTCGGAATAGCGGCGCGGATTTCCGGCCAATCCCAGAAAGTGCATGGGCATGAAGATGGCATAAACGCCGATAAAGGTGAGCCAGAAGTGCACCTTGCCGATGGTTTCATTCATGAATGCGCCCGAACATTTTGGGGAACCAGAAGTACAGTGCCCGCGAACATTCCGAAGATCGCGGCGACGCCCATGATCAGGTGGAAGTGCGCCACCACGAAGTATGTGTCGTGCAGATACAGGTCCAGCGACGGCTGCGCCAGGAACAGACCGGAGAGGCCGCCGCTCACGAACAGCGAAACGAAACCGAGAGCGAAGAGCATGGCGCAGTTGAATCGATCTTGCCGCCCCACAACGTGCCCAGCCAGTTGAATGTCTTGATGGCCGAAGGCACGCCGATGGTCATGGTCAGCATGGAAAAGGCGAACGCCGAGTAGGGGCTCATTCCGCTGACGAACATGTGATGGCCCCACACGCAGAAGCCCAGGAAGCCGATCGCCGCAGATGGCTCCGACCATGGCGCTGTAGCCGAACACCGGCTTGCGCGAAAAGGTGGAGAGCAGATGCGACGCCACGCCCATGCCCGGGAGAATCGCGATGTAAACTTCCGGATGGCCGAAGAACCAGAACAGGTGCTGCCACAGCAGCGGCGAGCCGCCCTTGTGCCAGGTAATGACTTGATCGGTGACCACCAGGCCGCCGGGAATGAAGAAGCTGGTTCCCGCGACGCGATCGAGCAGCAGCAGGATGCAGGCCGCGAGCAGCACGCCGAACGCCAGAAGGCCCAGGATCGCGGTGACAAACCAAGTCCAGCAAGTGAGCGGCAGCCGTCCAAGCGTCATGCCCTTGGCGCGAAGGTCGATCAGTCGTGGTGATGAAGTTGAGAGCGCCCATAAGCGAAGCGCCGCAAAAGATTGCCAGCCCAATGATCCAGAGCGTTTCGCCGGCGCCTTGCCCGGGGCCAACGATCTCGCCCAGCGCGCTCAGCGGCGGATAAGAAGTCCAGCCGCCGATGGGCGCGCCACCCGTCACAAAGAAGGCGCAGACCATGACGACCAGCGATACAAACGTGGTCCAGAACGAAAGCATATTCAGGACAGGGAAAGCCATGTCCTCCGCGCCAATCTGAATCGGCAGAAAATAATTTCCGAAGCCCGATTGCGGCGCGGTGGTCAGCACCATGAAGACCATGATCGTGCCGTGCATGGTCATCAGCGCCAGATATTGCTCCGGCGTCATCTGGCCGCCCTTGAAGAAGGCAAACTTTGCGGCCGGCCACCCCAGGTGCAAGCGCATCAGCAGCGAAAGGCCCATGCCGACAAAGACTGAGAACAAGGCCAGGCACAAATACTGAATGCCAATGACCTTATGATCGATGCTGAACACGTATTTCCGGATGAAACCGGTCGGGGCTTGATGGTGCCCGTGGCCGCCGCCGTTTTCGTGTGTCACCATCGAGGCTCTCCTAGGGTCTTGGTAGAACAGTCCGCCTCGGCGGACTGTTGGTTTCCCTGCCGCAGAGCAACATCAAAACCAACAGTCCGCCGAGGCGGACTGTCCTACAGAATCTACTGATTGGCCGCTTCCTGATCCTTCATCCACTTATCGAAATCCGCCTGGTGGCATCACGGTGAGCATACTGTGCATGCGGTAGTGGCCCAGCCCGCAAAGCTCGGCGCAGGCAATTTCATAGTCGCCGGGATCGCTGGCCGTGAAGTGCATGTGAATCTCCATGCCGGGCACGGCGTCCTGCTTCAGTCGCAATTCGCGCACATAGAAGCTGTGGGTCACGTCCTGCGAGCGGATGATGAGTTCGACTTCCTTGCCCGCCGGAACGACAATCACCGGAGAAACAATGTCGTCCTTTGAAGCGGGGTCGGTCGGATCGAGTCCAACGGGATTGCCCGTGGAGGCGCTGACCAGTTCAGGCTTCGTCACGGCCAAATTTTCCGTCCGGTCCGGCATAGCGGAAGTTCCAGACAAACTGCTGGCCGGTAACCTCGATTTGCAGCGCGCCAGGCGCGGCGCCCATGAAGTGCGCTTCCGCCCAGGCATTGCGCGCATACAGGCCCAGGCCAACGAAGAGCACCACCGTGGCCAGCGTCCACACGATCTCCATGGTGTTGTTGCCTTCGAAGTAGGTGACCTTCTGGCCGCGGTCGCGAAACTTGAAGATGGCCAGCGCCAGGCCAAACTGCGCAGCCACAAACACGATGCCTGTAATCAGAAACGTGCGCGTGAATTGCGCGTCAATCTCATGGCCAAAATCGGTGATGGCCGGAGGAAACCACCAGATTTTCGCCCAGAAAATATAGACAGTCACAGCCGTCATGAGTACAAGAAACACAGCGAAGGCAAGGGCTACGGAAGTGGAACCGCGTTCTGGTCGTCTACTTAGCATCGTCTCCGCTCCAAGTGTCTTACAGACCTAATTACGGGGCCCGAAGTACTCAACTAAAGACGTTTTGTTTGACGAAACCAATTCGGTAAGGATGGCCTAGCGGCACATGATATACATCTCGCGGAGAATTTCAACAATCTTTATTGATGGCATCGAAATAGTGGATGGCCTTGTGGAAAGCCGCATCCGGATGCCGTACCATGAATTCCAGCATTGAGGAAGCGGGACAAAATGAAAAACATGAGCAAACTCAGTCTATTGCTGGGCATTTTTCTTGCGGCTCTTGCCGCCGGCGCGATTCCCTGCAGGGCCCAGGTTCTCAGCCCTCCGGCCAAAACGTCCTGCAAATTTGCGGATGGAAAAACAATTTCGGTGAACTACTCCAGCCCTCGCATGCGCGGGCGCAAGATTTTCGGAGACCTGGTTTCCTTCGGAGAAGTCTGGCGCGTGGGAGCCGACGACGCTACCGCATTTCTCACGAGCGTGGACTTGATTGTGGGCGGCAAGAACATTCCCGCCGGCAGATACACGCTCTTCGCGCTTCCCACACCGGCCAAGTGGACCTTGATCGTCAGCAAGAAAATCGGCGAATGGGGGATTCCCTATCCCGGCGAAAAATTCGATTTCGCGCGTATGGACATGAAGATTTCAAAGCTGGCCTCGCCGCTTGAAAATTTCACAATCTCCTTCGACCAGGCTGGAAGCAGTTGCACGATGAAATTGGATTGGGAAACGACTCGCGCTTCGATCGATATCACCGAGAAAAAATAGGGGAGCGAGTTCCTGCACGGCCGGAAATCAATCCCGCTGGATTAGGGTTTTGCTTCGCAGCCGGATTGAGACGAATGGTTTTCGTGGCGCCGGCGTCCCGCCGGTGGCTTTTTGCCGCGCGAGGAGAGTGGAAAAAAAACCGCCGGCGAGACGCCGGCGCTACAACGCTTCCCGGGGAGCCCGGCTGCGATACCAAAGCAGCCCGCCGAGCATGACCAGCGTTCCGCAGGTTACCACCGAACCCATTTCCAGCCGGACAGCCAGCGCCTTCCCAATCAAATCGTGAAGAGTGGGGATGCTCAGCGCGAAGGAAATAAATATGACATTGCGCAGCAAACGCCGCAGGCGCGGATCGACATCGGCTGAATGCCATGCGGCGTACAGCAGCGCAAATGGCAACAGAAGCACCACCAGATAATGCTTGCGCGTCAGCGGGCTTAGGATCGTTGCGGCAACAAACACCAATGCCCATTCAACCTGCGCCCAGCGAGAGGAGGGCCGCGGCGTCCCGCGGCATGCGAACGCACCCAATATGCCCACTACGGCACAGGTCATCTCCCAGGCCAGCTTCGCGCTGCGAGCACCGCTCATAGGCAACTGGAAACTTCCCGGAACCGTAAACGGAATATATCCGTAACCCAAAATGCGATCCCACATGGCATAGACGGATTGGCTCTCGTTTCCGGCGCTCCAACTTTTGTGAAGGGCCGCGGACCACAAAGCAATGCCCTGCCAAAACTTGGACCAGCCGAGAACGAGCGCCGGGCTGAAGAAAAAAATAATCGAGGCCGCGGCCATCCAGAACGCCGCGCGCCACCTTTTCCGGTACAACAAATAGGGCAGGAAAGCGATGGCCATGACTTTCATCGCCGCAGCTGCCGCCAAAGCTATCCCGCCCGCCGCATCCCGCCCCCTAGCCTGCATATAAAGCCCCCAAAGGGCCAGGGTAAAAAGCATCATGTCAATTTGCAGTACCTCGAAATTATTAGCGATGAACGGAAGCGTTAGCGCGAATGGCACGAGCAATTCGGGGGAAGTAATGGCCAGCGAGTTTTCATCCGGCCGGAACCTCAGAGGCTTGCCGTAAATCAGACGGGCGATCAGGTCGAGGGCAAAAAAAATCGAAACCCATGTCAGGGCAATCCATACAACGTGTGCTAGGTAAGGCGACACACGATTGAGCAATCCCAACGGCACTGCTACAAGGCTAAAGAATGGCGGCCACGTGTTGACGCCCGCGGGAGTATCGAGATAGATGTCCCGGCCGTCGAGGAATGCATTGCCAACCGCGGCGTAACCGGCAAAGTCCCCGAACCGGCGGGCATATGCGAAAAAGCTAGCCACAAATGCAACGAAAAGCACACAGAGAATCAGCCTGCTTTGCCGAGTTTTCGCTTGCGAAGGCTCCGGACGCCGGCCTGCGCCTTCGCTGGAAGGCACATGGCCAGCCGATGGATGATTCCTGCTTGAGGAATTTTTGCCGTTGGACAACAGCGCTCCAGTTTGTCCACGCCAGTTACCCGGCCCGATCGCAACAATGCTTACTGCTTCCCGAAAGGCATGCGCCACAACGGCTGTTGCAAGACCACTGCACCGTGCAGCAAGTTGATTTTGTAGAGGCCGCCCGCCTTATGGGCGGGCAGTAGTTGTTGCCGCCGAGGTCTTCCCGGCTTCGGCGTCCGGCTCTTCGACGATTTCGCTTTCCCATTCCACGGTGATGCCGCGGCGCACGCTTTCCGAGGCCGCGCAAAGCCCTTCGTGGTGCTCCAGCGCGCGCTCCACCGTGGCGCGTTTTTCTTTCGGCACTTTCATGCGGTAGTGCAGCTTGATGCCGGTCAGAATCATTTTGCCGTCCACTTCCTCGATGCGGCCTTCGGCTTCGACCTGCAGCTTGTCGGGACTGGCGCTCACGCCGCGCGCTTCGAGCGCTCCGGCCACGGTTCCGGTCATGCAGCCGCCCACCGCAGCGACGATGTAATCCAGCGTGGAGGCCATTGGCTCATTCGGCGAAAGCTTGAAGTACTGCGCGATGCCGCCGTGAATTCCCATGCGGATGGCGCCAGGAAAACCTTCGATCTCGGCGCGCTTGATCTTGCTGTTTCCTGGCTCCTTGGAAATTTTCACCTTGGACATTTGAATTAGTTTTCCCATGGAAGTTCCTCCTGGCAGATGACGGCTGATTGTTGTCTAAGCGAGCGCTTCCAGCAATTCCGCAACGGAAAATGGATGGGCCGACTTCACATGTGCCGTGAACAGGCTGCGCGGGTCGGCACCGTAGGAAATAGTGTAGTCCTTTCCACGAAACAATTCCCGGGAAAAGAGTTGGAAGTCGGCATCGAAAGCATCGCGCGTTGCGGCGTTGTTGGGAGCGATCAGGCGGTCATTGATGAAAATTTCAATGTCCTGACCGTTGAACTGAAATTTTCCGTTGAGGCCCGGCTCCGCTTGCAAGCGCTGGCAAGCCGTGAGCGCAGCGCGGGCGGCCTGCGCCAAGCTGTGCTGATTGCCGCCATCGAGAATTGCCTTGCGGTTGTAGCGCACACCCAATCGATCGTCGCCGTTGTCGACGCTGTAGTTTCCCTGGTGCCCGATCAGGACCACTCCAGGCCCGGCGGGAACGTGGCTGTAATCGGCCACGTCGATCAGCAACTCATCGCCATTTTGATTTTCAATCCAGCTGTGAAATACGGGAATCAGCGGCTCGAGGCTGAGGCCCTCGGACTTTTGAAGAAGAAGTTTCACGTTGACGTGCTGAAGTTGCATGCCTTGGGGTTCCTTTTCCATTTCTGTCGCGCCCGTCCGCCGGGGCGGACGGGCGGCTGTTCAATCGCCAGGATGCCAACCTGAAGGTTGGCGCAACATCCGGCGCACAAAATCCGCGCGTATTATTTCAGGCCGGCGCGGGCGCCGAGATTCGGTTGTAGCAACTGTGCGCAGCGTCAATAAAAAGCTGCGCCTCGTCGATCAGATACCGCGTGCCGTCCTGTGTATACGCCTGGCCCGATTTATCGTGTGCCGTAAACAGGTAGTGCGCGAATTTCCCGCCGGCAAAGGGATCGAAAAATTTCTGCGTATCGTAGAAGCGCGCCCGAAATTCTTTCACGATCTGCGCCGGATCGTCGGCCACAAGCGAAGACTCAATCTTCACCAGCGCCTTGGCGGCTTGCAGCATGGATCGATAGGCTGTCTCCCCGGCCTTCTCGACTTGCCCTTCTTCGAGCGCCACCTGCGCCTCGAACAATTCCCTTTCGGCCGCGGCCAGATCGAACTCCACGGAAGATACAACCTCTCCCGCGCACTCACCCACGCCAATGTCCGCCAACGTGTATTCCCGCGGATCGCCCCAATCCTGGAAGAACGATCGGTCCGTCAAATCGGCCGGGGGGCGCGCAAGGTCTTCCAGCATTCTTTTTAGTTCAACCTTGCCGACTCGCGCCACGAAATCCTTGAAGCTCTCGCCGCTCTTGCGGTTGGCCGCGTAGCGGTCCGTCAAACGAGATACAACCTCGGGAATTTTCTTGGAAGGAATGGCGATGACCGGGAGGCCGTAGGAGGATCCGTTATTTTCCCACTGGCCGCCCAGAACCACCTGGAAATGCGGGACCGCGTATCCGGACATTTTGCGGCTGACGCCATAAAAGCCCAGATCGGCCACATGGTGCTGGCCGCAGCTGTTGAAGCAGCCGCTGATCTTGATGTGCAGCTTCACCACGGAATCGTCCAGCTGAAAACTTTTCTCGCCGAGCGTCTTGCGCAGTTCGGCGGCCAGGCCGCGCGAAGAGGAAATGCCCAGCTTGCAGGTGTCCGTCCCCGGGCAGGCGGCGATATCGACAATGCTGCCCGCGCCCGGATCGCCAAGCCCGGCGGCTTCCAGAGCCTGGTGCAATTCCATGAGATCGCTCTGGCTCACCCAGCGAAGGACAATATTCTGCTCCACCGTGGAGCGGATCGTTTCCTTCGTAAAACGCCGCGCGATGTCCGCCAAGGAACGCAGCTGCTTCGAGGTGATGTCACCGAGCGGCAGCGCGATGGTAACCACCGTGTAGCCTTCTTGCCTCTGCGCGCGCGTGTTGCTCTTCACCCAGCGTTGGAAGCGTTCCGATCCCAGCAAGGGAGCTTTGCCGCCGGGCCGCAAAGGGGTCTCTTGAACTTTTTCGGCGTCCTCAATAAAGTCCGTCCATCTCGGATCGGGAGTCAGCTTCTTTCGCTCTTCCAGCACCAGTTCCTTGAATTTCTCGATGCCCAAATCCTGAACAAGAAATTTGATGCGGGCACGGCTGCGATTTTTTTTCTCGCCCAGGCGCGCGAACACCAGTGAAATGGCCTGCGCCAGGGGCAGCAGCTCTTCCGCCGGAACGAAGGAATCGAAGGACTTGGCCTGATAGGGGACCGCGCCCAGGCCGCCGCCGACCAAAACTTCAAAGCCGCGCTTCTCTTTGCCGTTCTCGATCCTGGTGGCGGCGATCATGCCCATGTCGTGCATGCTGGCCAGGCCGCAGGCATGTTGCGAGCATCCGCTGAAGGAATGCTTGAATTTGCGGCCGAAATTCTGAGTGTCCGGATGACCCAGCAGAAATTTTGAAAGGGCGAGCGAGTAGGGAGTGACGTCGAATTTTTCGTCCGGGCAGACGCCCGAGCAGGGGCAAGCCGTGACGTTGCGGACGGAATTTCCGCAGGCTTCGCGGGTGGTGATCTTCGCAGCACCCAGCCGGCGCATCACCGTCGGCGTGTCCTCGACGTGCACATAGTGAAGCTGAAAATCCTGGCGCGTGGTTACGTGCGCGATGCCGTCGGAATACTCTTCGGCCAGATCCGCCAAGATTTCCAGTTGCTCGGCGTTCAGCCCTCCCGCCGGGATCTTAATGCGCTGCATCCCGGGAGCGTCCCACATGGTGTTGGGGCCCTTGGTCAAATCTCCGGAGGGAAACTCGAGCTTCTGAACGGTTTTGCCGTTGTGCCTCTGGCCGTTATCGTATCGCTGGCCGTAGACGCCTCTTCGAAGGCGCGTTTCCGCGAACAAGCGCTCGTCGATCTTGCCCTGCTTGCGCACGGCGATTTCCGTTTCGAAGATGTCGATTTCGCGTGCCAGGCTCTCCGGAATTTTTCCGGCAAGCCGTTCGGCCCAGGTCGAGTTCGAGACTTTCATGTAGCCTTCGCCTCCATTACAAGCTGCCCTTGAATGCGGCCGTAGTGGATCGATCATCTACGGCAGTCCACAGAATCCCCGCCCGTTTATCGGCGTCCGGGCAAGATACTCAGCGCTTCGCCCAAAAACAAAAAACCCACCTTCGGGTTCTTGACCGAGGTGGGCTGCCTGCGCTGCGATCTATCGGTTCTCTATCGCGCGAATCCCCCACACAGCGGCGCACTGTCGCGGCAACAACACATGTGGACATTGCGCTGGCTTAAGGAGTTCATTTCGACCCCAAGATTACAATGCAGCCATGGAAATGTCAAAGCGCCAAATATGCCCTCAGAAGAGAGTTTTGGAGCCGTGATGCGGGGTACGCGCAATCGTGATCGCAGTCACATACGAGAGAATCACACGCGAGTAGCTAATAGATAGGAACCGGCGAAGGGGATGCGATGTGCAAGACCTTACAGCGGGCCAATGAGGAAAAGCGGCATCCGTCGTCGCAATCAGGAGGAAGTAAAATGAAAATCTTCAGGACAATTTTCGTGATGTTAGCTGTTTCATTGCTCGTGGCCACATTTGCCGTGAGCGCAGGAGCCGATACTAATTTTAACAAGCGAACCGTGATCACCTTTACACAGCCGGTGGAGATTCCCGGCCAGGTGCTTCCCGCGGGCAGGTATACCATCGAGCTTGCCGAAAGCTATGGCAACCGGCATATCGTGCGATTTTTCAACGCGGACCGAACCAAGCTGATCGCAACCGTCCTGGCCATTCCCAACCGGCGTCTCGAAGCCACCGGCAAAACCGTGATGAACTTCTCCGAGCGGCCCGGCAATGCTCCGGACGCACTGAAGGCCTGGTTCTATCCGGGAGACGGCTTTGGCCAGGAATTCGTGTACCCGAAACCGCGCGCTGTGGAGCTCGCGCAGTTGACGCACGAATCCGTTCCCGCGGTTGAAACCGAACCCGCAACCGTCGAGGAATTCAAGAATGAGCCCATCGTGTCAGAAACTCCCGAGAATACGGAAGTCGCCGTGGAGGAGACGCTCCCGACTCCTGCTCCGAGCGCAGAGACGCTGACGCCAACTCCAGTTCTACCGAAGACGGCCAGCCAGGTTCCGCTGATCGCGCTGCTTGGCGTGCTGTCGGTGATGTTTGCGTTCGTGCTGAAGCGGTTCGTTAGCTGATCTTCATGAACGCATCGAAACTCCAGCGCCGTGGGCAAGAGTTCAAGCTCCAGCCCGCGGCGCAAGGAGGTTCTTCCGTGAGTCTCGCCGCAACAACCCGGATTCCAATCCATCGCGGTGTTCTTGCCGGGGCGTTGCTTGTGTGCTGCGGCGCGGGTTATGCCAGCAGCCAATTGCCTGCGCAGCCCAATGCCCAGGGCCAGGGCGTTATTTCCGTGGAAACATCGCTGGTGGTCTTGCCCGTGCGCGTAACCGGCGCAAACGGTGATTTCGCTTCCGGACTGACACAGGATCAATTTCGTGTTTACGAAAACGGGCGGCAGCAGTCCATTACACTTTTCCATCAGGAAGACAATCCTGTAACCGTGGGCCTGGTGGTGGATCATAGCCGCAGCATGGGGCCGAAACTTGCCGGCGTTTCCGCCGCGGTTTCCGGGTTTGCGCGGTCCAGCAATCCCGACGATGAAATGTTCGTGGTGGACTTCAGCGACAGCGTGACGATCGAAGAGCCCGGCGGAAAGCCATTCACTAACGATCCGCAGGAACTGGCGCTGGCCGTCACAGCGGTCTCGGCGCGCGGAATGACCGCGCTGTACGACGCAATCGCCCAAGGGCTAGATCACCTACAAATGGGCCGCTGGGATAAGAAGGCGCTAATCATTGTCAGCGACGGCGGCGACAACGCCAGCAAGCGGAAATATGTGGACATCCTGGAACTGGCGCACCGCTCGGGTGCGGTGATTTATGCCATCGGATTGGTCGGGACATGGGAAGAAGAAAATCCAGGCGTACTCCGGCGTCTGTGCAAGGACACCGGGGGCTTGGCATTTTTTCCGGAGGCAGGGCAATCGGTCTCGGACATCTCGGCGATCATCGCGCGCGATATTCGCGAGCAATACACGATTGGATTCACGCCGGAGAAAAGAAGCGGCGATTCGTTCCGGAAGATTCGCGTGGAAGTGACGGCTCATGAACGTGGCAAGCTGCAGGTGCGGACGCGCTCCGGCTACTATGCCGGACCACGGAAACAGCCCGTTGCCGGAGCTGATAGCGGCATTAAGGCCGGTAAGGTAGGCTCATGAGAGCGACAATCACATTAGGTGAGGATGCGCGAGCGCTGACGCGGCGAGCGCTTCGCGCGGCATATTATGCATTTCTGGTGACAGGCATCATGGCCATCGCTTATGCGGGCTGCGCTGTGATCTATCGCTATTGGTATCAAAGCGCCCAGACGTCCAGGTTTGAGAGGGTCATTGCGTCTCCCGAGCCGCTTCTAATTGAGCCTGCTCCCATCGCCGATGGCGGCGTGATTGGCGAAATCGAGGTGCCCCGCCTGGGATTGAAAGCGATTGTGGTTCAGGGCGATTCGGAGAAGCTGTTGCGGGGCGCGGTGGGACATCTTCCGGAAACCGCGCTGCCGGGCCAAGCGGGCAACATTGCGCTGGCGGGCCATCGCGACGGGCTTTTCCGGCCGCTGCGAAACGTCCTGCCGGGCGACACAATCACTTTGAAAACGCAGGATCGCGAATTCCAATACCAGGTGGAATGGACTGCGATAGTTCCTCCCACAGCGGTGCAGGTGATTCAGCCGACAAGCGAGCCGTCGCTGACGCTAGTTACGTGCTTCCCATTTTACTATGTCGGAGCGGCCCCGAAGCGGTTCATCGTCCGTGCGCGAAAGGTCTCAGTTTCAGCGCAGCCGCCGGCCGCGCCTTGAACTTTAAGGAGTGGCTATCTCGTACCGCGATTTTGCAAAGTTTCCGCGTAACTATCCCCTGATGCACATCGTATCTATTGTAAGTAGAATATGCTCGGGGTCTCGCCAATAGCGCTCGCAGATCGTCCGCCCCGACTGGAAGAATCCGGCTATAATCGCCTGCGCAGATTCATCCACATGACCTCGGACATCGATTTAGAACTGCTCATGGCCCGCTATCAGCAGGGCGATTTGGAAGCGGCCACAGCCATCATTCAGCGCTTGAGCCCTCAACTGCATCGCTTTTTTGTGATGCAATCGGGCAGCAGGGAGCACGCCGACGATCTGCTGCAGGAAACCTGGCTGCGCATTCACAAGGCGCGGCACACCTACCGCCCAGGAGAGCCCGTTCTGCCCTGGTTTTATGCCATCGCCCGGAACATTCGAGTGGACCACTTCCGAAAATCAAGCCGCACAACGGGTCATGAACAACCGCTGGGCGAAACGCCCGAGGTGAAGGCCCCGGCCGCGCAGGAATCCGGCCGGATTCCCGATCTGGAAGTGCTCCTTGCGCCGCTTCCGCAAAGCCAGCGGGAAGTCATCGCCATGCTAAAGGTTCAAGGAATGTCGCTGGAAGAGGTGGCGCGCGCCACATCCTCGAGCATAGGGTCGGTGAAGCAAAAAGCTCATCGCGGCTATGAAAAATTGAGAGAACTACTTGTCGGTATGGGATTGGGCAAAGTGGAAACAGGAGGTCTGCCATGAAGGACAATGAAATGGATGAAATCCTGAAGCAGGCCGCCGAGGCTCCTCACGACGTGGACCCAACTTTGCTCGATCGTGTTTCCGCATCCATTGGCGCTTCGCTGAGTCCGGTCCGTCCGCTGCCGCCAGCCTGGGTGCTGGAAAGTGGAGTGATCGTCATCGCCGTGGCCGTTGCCATCGCCGGCGCTGCACGAGCTGGATTTTATGGAATTGAAAAGCTGGGGAATACGGAGCGCGCCCTGATTTTTCCTGCATTGGGCATCTTGCTGTGGCTGGCAGCGACGGCGTGGGTTGCTGAAAATATCCCAGGCAGCCGACGGCGTGCAGATCCCAGCATCCTGCTGCTGATCGGGACCCTGGCGATGCTGACTGTTTTTGCGGGCCTGTTCCGCGACTATCGGACGGATCATTTCATTTCCGCGGGGATTGTTTGCCTACTGACAGGGCTGCTGCATGCAATTCCCGCGGGATTGCTGGGTTGGTTGGTACTAAGGCGCGGTTTTGCCGTTGATTCCGTTGCAGCCGGCCTAGCGGCGGGCACTCTTGCCGGACTAGCAGGCGTGGCGATGCTGGAGCTTCACTGCCCCAATTTTCAGGCCATGCATATTCTGATCTGGCACACCGCGGTATTGCCCGTCAGCGCGGCCGCAGGGGCGCTGCTCGCGTGGAGGTTGTCGTTTCGGGCTTCTTCGTGAGAAAGGCATCCCGCTAGCTCTAAATGAATTGTGGTAGAGTGACACTTTACAGGCTTTTGGCATCCTAATAGGGACCAGCCCTGTGTGAGCGGCGGAATCCCCCCTTCCAAGGCCGCAAGTTCATCTTCTATTTTATTTCGGTATCCGGAGGCGACTTTCATGGCTCGAAGGCTGCTGATGCTGCTAGGACTCTTCTTACTGATTTCAGTTTCCGCGAGGGCCCAGAATATAGCCCTGTATGGCGGCTACACGTTTGAACGCCTGGGCACCTCACCCGCAAGAAATCTCAACGGAGTGGAAATCGCGGCGCAATACAGGTTTACCAATTGGCTGAGCGTCTCTGCGGACATGGATGGCCACTTCGGTCTCCCCTCAAGCCCCGACGCAAGGACGTTTCATATCATGGTCGGGCCCGAGCTTTCCCTGCCGGGGCGCATTTCCCCGTTCGTTCACGCTTTGGCTGGCTTTGGAAATGTGCACTTGAATGGAGATACGAGCAGATCCTACGCGGCCGCACTGGGCGGCGGAATCGACATGCACATTGCGCCGCTGCTCACCTGGAGGATGATTCAGGTGGACGATGTCGTCACTCACTATTTCGACGGGATACAACACAATCCGAGGATCTCGACGGGAATCATGATCCGCTTCTAGTTTGCCGGTTGTGGTTAAATTGCCTGAGGATTCAGGTCAGGTGCGCGTGGTTAGGTAACGGTCCGGATGGCGGCTCTTGAGAAGATGCCTCAGCCGGTCACAAGCTTGCTCCATGGACTCGTAAAGTTCGCCCACTCCCTTGATTGCAATGGACATTTCCCCTGCATCCAGATCGGCCACCAGTTCGTGGCAGAGGTTGGTGGCGCGGCGCACGCGCTCCGCGACGAGCATGGAAACGATTTCCCCGCCGTCCCGGCCCTTCAGCTGAAATTCGCGCAATTGTTGAACCGCCAGAGCGGTGGTGCGAAGCGTGTCAACCGTGTCGCGAAATTCGTTCAGCAGACGGAAGTCGATGCCCTCGGATTGAAGCGATTTTTCCAGTTTTTGCAGCTCGATGCTGGTCTTCTTGACTTGAAGATTCACGCCCCAGAAGCTTTCGCTGGGGGTGATCAGTTCGACGACAATCCCTTGCGAAACGCCTTCCCTGGAATTCGGCGTGGCCAGAACGCGAGCTTCCGCCGATTCCGCGGAGAGAAAATTGGTGAGCGTAACCCGACTGCCTACGTTGGGCTGGACTCCCATTTCCAGGAATCCGCCGTTGGCGTTGACTTGCTTCGCGACCGCCTGCACCAGAACGGGCACACCTTCCGAATTGCGCCATCTTGCTTCGACCGGCACCGCTACAGGAAAGCGGTGGCTCTTCCGCCGCTCCGCCTTGGAACCGTCCGTCGCGGTTCCGCGGCCCGCCAAAATCGCCGATTTCCTTCTGTCCATGAAGGTTTTCCATCCCTCGCCGATCCGGGCCGCATTTCAACACAATAGATCGGTTCACAAACAGCTTAAAGACATGCCCGCAAAATTACTACTGTCCTTCCGTACAGTAGGCATGAAGAACAACGTTTGCGGCGGCCGCCTATTCAGGGCGTCTGCCGCGCGAGGGAACGGCGCTGGAAATGGGAACCGGCGATTGGCTTATCGAGTCTGTGTGAGAACCCCCTTTTGGGAGTTTTATGTAGCGCACGCCTTCAGGCGGGCGCTACATAAAGCAAAGTTCTCACGCACGCCCTATTGCTGGGGGGCGGAATCGTCCGCGTTGACGCGCGCGGGAATGGGGCGATAGCCGCTGCGGGTGCGGATGCTGTACTTCTTGAATTTGGGATTGGTAAGTTTCACGGAGATGGCGCGCCAGCCGCGATTAGGATTAGGCTGCGGGTAGTAACTCATAAAGTATAGGTGGGCAAGGTCGTCGCGGATGGAGGCAAACGCCTCGCGCTGATCCTTCCAGCTTTTTGCAAAGTACGTCTCGCCGCCCGTGCTGGCCGTCATGCGCCCAAAAACGGCGGCGGAAGCGGCGTTAAACTTGGCTTCGCGTGTGCTGATGATGTAGATGGGAATGCCTTCGGACTGCGCCAGTTCATCGACGTCTTCCGGAGAAACCATGCTGGAATTGTCGGGGCCATTGGAAAAGACCACCACGACTTTCTTGCCGGAATATTGGGCGGCGTCCTTGAGGGTCATGAGCAGGGCGTTGTACAGCGCGGAATCGTCGCCGTTGACGGTCTCTCGCACGCCTCGTATCACCTGGGAGCGGTCCGTGGTGAGAGACGCGGCGCGATAAAAATTGCGGCTATAGGAATAGAACGCCACTTGATAGGGATGGTCCAGCGAGCGCACGAATTCCGCGATGGAATCCTGCGCGAACACAAAGCCCCGGCCGCGGAACATGTAGTTGCTGGTATCGAACAGAATGAATACGTTGGAGCCGCTCACCGAGGAAGCGATTGTCTCGGGGGAACCTATTTGAGCGCCGCCTCGTGCTGGATCGATTCGCCTGCCGCCGGCTGGGGCGCCATTTTGTTTGGCTGATTCCGTGGGAGCTTCCAGCAAATTTTGCTGGCCTTCATTGCCTTCCTCAAACACCGCGACTTTTTGGGGGATGCCATCCTCGGTAACTTCAAAATCCGAGGGGCGCAGAGTGGTCACGTAATTTCCCTTTTCGTCCGTCACGGCCACGTTCAATTGCACCATGGAAACCACCACGCGAATGACGTTGCCGCCACTGCCCTGGCTGGCATCCTGCGCGGCCAACCAAACCGCGAAGCTGGAGAGGAAGATCAGAACCGCTACGCATGCCAACAAATATCGTTTTGCCATCATTCCCTCGCGAGACTTCCCGGTTCGTTTCCGCAAAAGCGTTTCCATCCGGCAGCGGGAGTACTCACAATTTTGTCATTCTGAGCGAAGCGAAGAATCTCTCCTTCTTTGCTTCAATCGAAGAGAGATTCTTCGCTTCGCTCAGAATGACAAAATTATTTATTGCTTTGCCTCCGCCTTACATTCCTGTAACTCACAGAAAAAACATTTCAAACACATCAAAGTCCTGCCGACGGGCCGCTCTTCGGCAGAGACGCGATCTTGCCCAGGCGAAATTCCTCGCCGGTATCGCGCATTGCGCGCAGCACCGCGGACCAATCCTCGAGGTGCGATGCGAACGTCTGCTCCACCATGCGGCGCGTCAATTGCGGAACCAGCACGTTGAGCATTACCGGCGAATAGCCCATCTCATCGGCCAAGCGCCCCCAGTACAGGTTGCCCGAGTCCCAGGATTCGCCCATCAGGCGGCTGGAATAGTAGAGAAACGTTGGCAGAGGCTTCATGCTCATCAATTCCCTGCCATAGCTCTGCGCCAGGGCAGGATGCGGAACGCCAAAATCCTCCGAAATTCGCTCCGCGCTTGTTTCCAGCGGGTAGCGCGCCAGAAGATCGTCCAATTCCCTGCCTGCCGGCCCCCAATTGCGATTCTCGGAGTGAAACCTGCGGCGATATTCCGCAGCCAGATAAAAAGTTTCCGAGGGGGCAACCAGCAGCAGGGCTTCATCCTCATGTCCGGCGCGCAGAGCCGCATCGAATCGCTCCAGCCTTTGAGGAAGCAAGCGGTCCGAGAGGATGCCGACGACGGACTCGCGCAATTTTTCGTCCTTGGCGGCCTTACTCAACAGTTCCTCGCCGCCGCGCTGATAAAGAGCCACGGCATGAAGCTCGTTGCGCGTCACGCTCCACCATCTGGGCAAGACCGCGCTGGTGATCAGGCCCGGGACCAAATCCTCCCAGATAAGGGACTGCACATTCTGCGGGACGATAAAATCCTGCTCCACACGCGCCAGGGCATAGGGCAAATCGGCCATCGAGCCCATCAGGTGAGCGCCGCCGCTGGCCGTCCATCCGCGGCCAAATATGCGCGGAGTGCGCCAAACTTCCTCGCTTGCGGTGGCGGCTTCGCCCGAGTAATCGCCGCCGGAAAAATCGTGCGAGCGAACGAAGAGAGGATTGTTGTGAATCATTTGCGCGCCGGGCGGCTCGTAGTAAGCGTAATTGAGGCCCACCAAAGTGTCCCTCAAAAAGGGAGTGAGCAAGCCGTGTGCCTGCGTCAATTCGGCGGGGTTGGCGGAAGCCTTTAGAATTTTTATCAAATCGGTGCGCATCTGCAGGGCGGTATGGCGGTTGCTGTAAAGCCCCGCGGCGAATTCGTTCCTCTCGCTCTTGGTAAAAAGAGGCTTGGGCAATTCGAATTCGCGCAGTTCGCCGGCGAGAGGGATGAGGGATTCGGCGACGTCCTTGCCTTTGGCCATTTGGTCGAGGCCATCGCCCAGCGCGAGGATGGTGTCCAGAGATACCAAGCGCTGATCGTCAATCACCTGGTGCATCTTGCCAGCCATTTCGGAGCGCATCTGTTGCCCTTCTTTGCTGTACTGTTCGGGGCCGGCGAGCAGGGCGAAGAGCTGATCTTGAGAGAAAGCTGCCTTGCCGGTGGAAGCGCGCACAAGCTCCGCCAGCGCCGTTCGCCCGGCCGCGTACACTTGATCGGAGGAATGCAGCACTTGGAATGCGCTGAGAATTTTTTGCCAGGAATCGTTCAGGAGGGCGTCTGGAATTTCGCCCTGCCGCGCCAGGATTTGCCAGAGGCCGAGGCTTGCTTGCAACATTCCCAGGGCATCGGTTCGCACCAGGCGATCGGACATTTGATTCATGCCTTCGGCGACCGTTAGAAATTGTGAGATGGATTGGTTGTTCAACGCGTGGAATTCCGCAAAGATCGGATACTGGTCGCCAAACAACGGGAATTTCTCGGCGAGCAGGCGGGCCGTGGGCACATCCAGCTGCTCGCCGGCAGCGCGGCCGCGGTCGATCTCCGTGAGCACCAGGAAGTTGTAGACAGGCCCGTCAGGCATGGCGTACCGCGAAACGCCCACCATTCCCTCGACCACTTGTTCCGAATTATTCCAGCCAGCAGCTTTTTCTCCCCAATCGCGGACCAGCTTGGAATCCGTCTTGCGGCGCAAAACATCTTTCCAGACATCGATGCTTCCGGGGATATGGGCCTCACCGTTGGGATCGATTTGCAAACGCGCTTCGAGCATGAACAGCAGCGGGTCGGGCCGGAAGGAATGACGGGTGGGGAGCGGTGTCAAATCGCGCCCGCGAAGCGCCTCGTAAAAACGTTGCAAGCGATGAGGCTCGGTGAAATAAGCCTGCTGCGTCTGGCTGACGCGCGACAGCGTGTCAAAATACGAGGCCAGCCAGCCGCTATCTTTGGTCACCAGCCGGGAAACGAAATCGGCCGGGGAGCGAGGGTTGGCTCCCACCAAATCTCTCCAGGCGTTATCGGCTGCCGGTCCGCCGGGGACGAGGACTCTTCCGGATCGCACGCTGATCTGCGACCCGTAAAAATCCAGCACTGGAGCGGCCAAGATCAGCTTCTTGGGGCCCAGGGAACTCCACAAGAATTGTCCCGTTCTCGTATCCATGCGGGACATGGCCCAATACAGTCGGGACAGATTGGGGTCGCGCATGATGGAATCAATGACGCCGCGGTTGGCATTCTTCTTGTTCTGCACCCAGTCCGAGGACTTGTAGAGCACGGGAACTTTTGTGGGAGCATAGGGAGTATCGAACGGCTTGCCTCCGCGCAGAGTGTCCTCGAGGTCCGCCAGCGGGAATCCCGAATCAATGGTGAGGAATGCCCTGTTGGCGTCGGCGGTTTCCAGCGCTGCGTCCGGCCCGCACGAATCGCGGAGCCTGTAGCCGAGAATGGGCAGAAGCGGTTTGGCATCGTCGCAATTGGCGACATGAATCATGCCTCCGCGGCCCGCAAAGGCTTGCAACTCGCGCGCTTGATCCAAATACCAATTGATGAGCACTAGAAATTGCGTGGGCCTGCCGACTTCATAGCCGGACATGACAATGTTGCGCGCAAGCAGCGGCAAAACCTCCTCGGGCGTCACTTTTTGGCTGATGGCGGCCATCCGCAGGAACGAGCGCAGCGGGCCCGGAATGCTGGTTTCCTCCGAGGGCAGAGAATCTTTTTCAGCGGACGATTGCGGCGGGGCTGGAGGAGCAGCGCTCCAGGCGCGTTGCGGGAGAGCGGCGGGTGCACACCAAAAAGCGCAAAGGAAAAGTACAGGAAGGGTGCGGTGCAAATTCATGGCTCAAACCTCCAGCGACTCTTGGAGATCCTGACGTTTGAATTACCAGGGGCTGATTTGTCGAGGGCGCCGAGGACTGCTATGAAACGTTCCTCGCTGCGCGCTTTTCATCCGGCTTCCTCCGGCCTCGATGCTCTGCGATCTGTAAAACGCTGGCCGAATTCTGAGTTACGATTCTGTCTTAATTTCCCGGCGGGGCCTTTTTTTCTTCCGACTGATGCGCTCGCTAACACGTTCATGGATGCGTTCCTTGTGCCGGAAGGATAGTCCATCTTTCGGACCTTGGTCAATTGCGTAAAAGCTGCGCAGCAAGTTCCGGGACATCCCAATAAAAATCTCTTCGGCCCAGCCGAAAAAATCCGACATTCGTCTGCAACACCTTGGTCGATGCGGCGAATCGAGTCACGCTTTGAAAAGCGAATAAAAATTGCCTTCGCAGGGCGGGGGTGCGGGAAATATACAGAAGAAGGTGCTATTTATCAACTGGGCTAGAATTTCAGTGCCGTCCCAATTCGACTTGAGTTGGCACGCCGCGGTTCCTAGGAGGTCGGGACTTCAGTCCCGACGAAAAGGGTCGTCTCATCAGGGGTTTTAACCCCTGAAGCTTCAGGGGCTAAAGCCCGCAACGAAATGTAACCCGAATGGCCGAGCTGAAGCTCGCCTCTCCCAAACGCGAAAACTTTCAAATTATGACAGTGCGGGAATTTCGGTGATGCAACGGTCTGGATCGAGAATGAAAGGAAAGAAAGATGCCCGCCCGAAATGCGGGCGGGCACTACGAAACGGGGGTGCGGCAAAGGGTTACGGTTTCGTAGAGGCCGCTGCGTCCCGCGTTTTATGGGACGGAGCGGGCATGGCCTTCTGCTGGCTGAGCCACTATTGGAATTTCCTGGGAAAATATGGAAGCGGGATTAGCCCGCGCGTGCGGAAAGAACCGGAGCGATGCTGTCGAAAATTTTCCTTCTGATTTCCCTTCCGGTTCCCTTTTACTCTGCCGTGCTGAGGGTTTGCAACTGCGATTCGAGCGTGGCGCAATATTCGCGTTCCGACGCGAGTTCATTCTGCAGCTTTTTGATTAGAGATTCGAGGCGCTTCACTTCCATGCGCAGTTTGGCTAGCTCCTGCGGGTTGCTTGCCGGGGCGTGCAGAGCTGCGGCAGGAGCAGGCGCTTGTGGAACGGGCCGCGAGGCGGCCTGCGCGGGCGGCGGAACCGCCACGGATGGCGGAGCCGTTTTGGAAACAGATTCCATGGCCGCCTCGAACAGACGGCTGAGCGGGCTGCCTGCTCCCGCTTCCATGGGCGGAGCGGCCGGGACGGGTTCCGCGCGATTCAAAAGTTTTTTGACGCGAGCTACCAGGTCCTGAGGATGAAATGGTTTTCGGATCAGTTCGTCGGCTTTCACCTGATGAGCGCGTTCGGCTACCTCTTTGTTGACCACTCCAGACATCAGGAAAACGGGCGTCTTGCCCAGCAGCGGATGCTGCTTGATGTATTCGCAAAGCTGGTATCCGTCCTTGTCCGGCATAATGACGTCGCTGATGACGGCATCGGGAACGGTCTCGTCGAACAGGGCCACGGCGGAAGCCATGTCCGAGCAGGTCACCACATTGAAATTCTCGCGGCGAAAGGCGATTTTGACCACCTCGCGCATGGTGGCGCTATCGTCGATGAAATACACGTTGGGTTTTGAACCCGGATCGAGTTGGGTAGCGTCGGTCATGAGACCTCACTTTCCGCGGGATGGCTATTCGTTTCGTCAAACAGGCGCAAGGCATCAAGGAGCAAATCCATGGAACGCCGATGAACCGTCCTTTGATTGGCCGTGGCGCCGGCCAGCAGCTTGTAGCTGCCCATCCCCGATTGCTGGCAATCCCTGACGATTTGAATGACGGCTTCCTCGCCGATGAGCTTGCCGCATTCGGCATGATGAATTTCGCCGGAGTCGAAAAAGATGACCGCGTCGTTCTCTCCGGCGTTGATGTGCAATGCGCCGGTCTTGCGCGACTGGTCCAGCATCTGAACGATGCCCGGCAAATCCAGATGCTCGAGGCTTCCGCTGAGCGAGGTGTCCGAGGTGGAGAGCATTTCGGAAGCCTGGAAACCATTGCGGGAGCTGCGCAGAAATGCGCGCACGTGGCTGGCAATGTCCGCGGGATTCCTGTGCCGGTCGATGTAATCGTCGCAGCCGGCGCGGTAAGCCTCCAGCGAGCCCTTCTCCGCGCTGCTGCCCAGTGCCAGGAGGGGCGTGCTGGCGGTTTTGGGATCGCTGCGCAGCACGGAAACAATCTCGAAGGCTCCCATTTCACGAAGTTCGGTGGCGCAAAGAATAATGTCGGGCGGATTCCACTCGATCATGGTTAGAGCGTAGGACGCCACGGGATGATGAAACACCTGAAAGCCTTCCTTGTGCAGCGCGTCGGTAATGCGTTTGACAAAATACACGTTGCTGTCAATCAGCAGGACGCGCGGCGCGGTGGGGGAATCGCTCATGACAGCGCCTCCGCCGCAAGAATTGGTTCCTGCACGCTGCCGGAGCCGGCCGCAATGGCCTTTTCGAGATCCAAAACCTCGATCTGTTCCCCGTTGAAGTCCAGGCATCCGATTACAAAGTCGTCCTGCCCGGTCGCAGCCAGCAGAATTCCGGCCACCAGTTCGCATTCTCCCTGCACGGGGATCGCGCAGCGCTCGGGAATGGCCGAGACGCGCCTCTCCACGACCAAATAGAATCGCGCCGTTGGCGATGGCGCGCCCAGCACTCCGGGTCCCAAGTCCAGCACCGGAACGATTCGCCCGCGACGCAAAATGACGCCGGTAATCAGCGGCGTGGTGTGCGGAAAGGAAAATTGCACCGGAGACGCAACCAGTTCCGCGACGCATTCGCGAGGCAGCGCAACGTGCCGCGTTCCCAATTGAAAAACCACGAAGGAAGGGACGAGAGAGCCGGTTTCCGCGTTCATGCTCACCCTCCTCCATGCCGCGTCGCCGCAGCGGACTGCAGCAAGCCCGGATTCTGTTCCTCGAGCTGCTGTAACTCCGTGGCCGTCAGAAATCCAAGTGGATTGGCAACGGGCAGAACCTTGCGGTCCATCACCGTGAGGCCGCGATACCAGGTGCTTTCTTCCCCGCGAAAGGATTGCGGCAGCGAGAGCAGCACTCGCATCTCGGCCATTTCTTCAATTCTGTCCACCAGCACGGCCACGGGCGCGTTGCGCAGGATCAGCACCTTGGTGGGCCGGGACGGCGGCAAACGGAAATGCGAGTAGCCGCTAACCACGTAGTAGGCCCGTGAGTCGCGCTCCACAATGTGGCGAACTTTTCCGAGCACGGGACGATCCAGGTCCACAACCGTTCCGCCCAAACTGTCCGTGCTCCTGATTTCCTGAATGGAAGCGGCGGAAATGACGAAACTATATTGAGCGATGGAAAACACCGCGACCTGTTCGCGCGGCCGATTGTCCCGCAGCGTCAGATCGGTGTTGCTCTGTGTGCTCATCGCGACCCTATTGGCTGGGCCAGCCTGCAAATGGAATCAATATGTTTTTCGATCGCGGGATACATATCGTCGATGCCCACGACCTGATCCACGGAGCCCGTTCGAATGGCTTCGGCGGGCATGCCGAAAATGACGGAAGAGGCTTCGTCCTGCGCAAGCACCCATCCACGGGCCGCCTTGATGGCTTGAACGCCGACGGACCCATCATTGCCCATGCCGGTCAGCACCACTCCCACAACGTTAGCGCCGCCGTAGGCTGCGGCCGATTCGAAAGCCACATCCGCGCAGGGGCGGTAACCAGAGATTCTTGGCCCATCGTCCAGCTTTATGCGGCCCGTCAAGGAAATGCGCAGGTGGTGCGATCCAGGGCAAACGTAAAAGGTTCCCGGCTGGATGGACTCATTGGGCTCGGCTTCCTTCACGCGAATCGCCGAGACCTCGGAGAGCTGCAAACTCAATTGCGAGGTGAACGTCGCGGGCATGTGCTGAACCAGAACGACGGCCGCCGGAAAATCTTTTGGAAAACGCGGCATCAGGCGCATCAGGGTTGCCGGCCCGCCGGTGGAAGCCGCGATCACCACCAGGGGAACGCGCACATCCGGATTGCCAACTTCTCTTGTGGATGGGGCCTGAGCTTTCAGTTCCACGGCAGCCGAGGAATCGTGCCGTGCGGCGGTGCGAACCACGCGGACCTTGGCGGCCATCTTGAGTTTGAAGAGGAGCTCATCGCGGACATTCTTCATGTCCAGGTCGATGGCGCTTGACGGTTTGGTGACGAAATCGATGGCGCCCAGGTCCAGGGCGCGCAGTGTGCTGGCGGCGCCCTGGCGAGATTCGGAACTGACAATCAGGATGGGGCGCGGGCTCTGGGTCATGATGTGCTGCGTCGCTTCCAGGCCATCCATGCGAGGCATGTTGATATCCATGGTAATGACGTCCGGCTGTAGAGACTGCGCCATGGTGATGGCTTCTCGGCCGTCCTTGGCTTGGCCGACCACTTCCAGTTTTGGATCGCTGAGAATGAGTTCCTCGAGGACCTTCCGCATGTAGGCGGAATCGTCCACGATGAGCACTCGCGTCTTTTTTTCGACAGAGGCCATGGCTAGACCCTATCCAATACGGGCGCGGCGGGACGGCGCTGCCGCGTCACTGAATTCATCAATTCATCCACCACCAAAAGGAGCTGCTCTTCCTGCACGGGCTTGGTCAGGAAGGATGCCGCGCCTTCCTTCATGGCGCGCTCGCGATGCTTGGCGCCGGCCCTGGAGGTAACCACCAAGACGGGTATGCGGCGCGTGGAAGGATCCTGCCGCAGGTGCGACATCAGTTCGTAACCGTTCATGCGCGGCATTTCAATGTCTGTAATAACCAAGTGACAACCCACCTGCGCCACCAGCTCCACGGCCTCCAGGCCGTCCGAAGCCAGCTTCACGGAATAGCCGGCCTTTTCCAGAATTCTGCCGACGAATTTGCGGACGCTGATGGAGTCGTCGGCAATGACCACCACTTTTTCCTCGGCCGGCTCGTCCACTGCGGCGGCAGGAATGCTGCCGGAGGCCACCGCCATTGCTCCCGGACCGAAGACGCGAGCGGCGCTGGCGGTGGGAATGACAACGTCCACTTCCGCGGCCGACGCGCCCACCAGGCGATTCACATCCACAAGCAGGATCAAACTTCCATCGGTGGAAATGGTGGCGCCGGGGAAGAGCTTGACGCGGCGCAAGTACTGGCCCAAATTTTTGATAACCACTTCGTCCTTGCCGAGGACTTCCTCGACCACCACGCCCACCTGGCGCCCCGCGGCGCGCACAATCACCATATTCATATAGCCGTTAATTGGCTCGATAGGAGGAAGCCCCAGCGCGGAGTCCAGGCGAACCACTTCAGTTACCACGCCGCGCACTTTGGTGAGCAACTTGCCGCCAATGTCTTCAATTTCCGTTGGGCGCAGCCTGCGGATTTCTTCCACCACCGCAAGGGGCATGGCCAGAACCGTGCTGCCCGAACGCACAAACAGGGCTTGCGAAATAATTAGAGTGAGCGGAACTTTTACGCCGAAACAAGTGCCCTTGCCCGTTTCGCTGCGGATTTCGATTTCACCGTTCAAGGAGTGAACGTTATTGCGGACCACATCGAGGCCCACGCCGCGCCCCGCGACTTCGGTCTTGGACTCGGCTGTGCTGAAGCCGGGATGGAACAAGAAAGCGCGCAGATCGCTTTCCGACAGATGTTCGGCTTCCGCAAGGGAAACCAAACCGGCACGGATTCCGGTCTGCAGAATCCGCCCGTAGTCCAGCCCGCTGCCATCGTCTTGCACTTCGATGAACACATGATTGCCGCGATGAAAGGCGCGCACGGTGACTTTGCCGCGCTCGGACTTCCCCGCCTGCTGGCGAGCCTGGCTATCTTCGATGCCATGCGCGATGGCGTTGCGGACCAGGTGAATCAGCGGATCGGTGATCTGCTGCACGATGTTGTTATCGAGCCGGGTATCTTCTCCGACCAGTTCCAGATCCACGGACTTGCCGCATACCTGGGCGGCGTCGCGCGCCGTGCGCGAGAGGCGCGTGTACAGATTGCCGATGGGCACCATGCGCGCTTCGGTGATCTCATCCTGCAAATGGTGTCCCAGCTTGGTGAATTCGTCGATGTCGCCGCCCACACGGCCGACAAATCCGCCAAGCTGCGAAAGCACTTCCGAAATGTCGGCGGAAATTTCGGTCAACGAGCGCGACAGAATGTTGAAATCATCGTAGCGATCCAATTCGAGGTCGGAGAAGTCCTGCCAATCGCCACCGGAATTCTGCTCCTGTGCGGCTTGCCCGAACCCAGCCAATTTGCGCGTTCCACCGCGGCCTCCATCGGAATTGCCGTTTCCGAGGCGCGTGAATTCGTATTTCTCCTGAAATTCCGTGACCTTGTCGGACAATCGCTTCTTGGATATCCCCAGGACCTCGACGAGCTTCTTCAGCTCGGCCATGCGCCCGATGAGGCGGGTTCGATTGATGACCAACTCGCCGACGCTGTTCATCATGTCATCGAGGCGAGAGAGAGAAATTCGAACCGACTTTGACTGCGTGCCGCGTTCAGCCATTCTTCCGGACTTGCCTGCTGGCGCCTTGGCAGGCAATACCGACAAAGCGTCCGATATCGAAGCCTCATGCTGGGCCCCGTCCTCGCCATGGGCTGCTTCTTCGAAATCTTCGGGAACCCATCGCGAGATGCTGATCAGTAGAGGTCCAACCGTGGAGCGCATCTCTTCATCGCTGGTCCACTGCCGGTGCAGGAATTTCCGCAGGGCGTCGACCGTTTGCAAACTCACATCGGTGATCTCCGCACTGGAATGCAGAGCTCCATCGCGAATCTGCCCGATCAAGTCCTCCAAGCGGTGCGCCACCGCCCCCAATCGCCGCAAACCTACTTGCGCCGCCGATCCCTTAATGGTGTGAACCGAGCGGAACAGCCGGTGAACTTCTTCCGGGTCTGGACTGGATTCGAGACCCAACAAGCACTGCGTGGCGATTTGCAGATGCTCTTCCGCCTCTGGAATGAAAAACTCCAGCACTTCCCTGGGAACATCGTCATCTTCGGGAAGGTCGTCCGCGGGATTGCCATCGGATTGTGAGTGAGAGTTGCGCGCTTCATCGCCGGACCGGCCATCTTCTTCATCCGCGAGAGCAGCCGCGCCACCGAATGCAAAGGCGTAGCGGTGCTTGAAAGAAATAATGTCGTCGACGGTTTCGTTGCCGTCCGAACTGATTTGCAGCAGGTCAAATTCAAGAACGGAGATGGCGTCGGCCAGGAATTCGGTAAGGGGGCCGTAGGTGTCCGGGCTCAGTTGCGCCTTTTGTGCGTATTGAAAAACGTGCGCCAGTCTGCCGGCAATATCCGCGAAGTGCGGAAAGGTCCAGCGGGCGGCGGATTCGGCCAGTTCGTGGGCAGCTTCGTAAAGGCGAACCAGGTCGCTGCCGGAGGATTGGGGCTCCACGGGCAGAGCGGCGTATTCCCGCAAATATTGCAGGCGCTCGGAGGCCTCTTGCAGGAATTGCTCGAGCGAATTGGAATCGTGAGCCGTCATGACCCGTTCCCCGCCGGCACCAGTTTCTGTTCGATCTTCGATGCGGAAGGCTTGATGTAGTACTGGCAATCTCCAAACACCGCGGTTTCAAACTTGACGGGAGCGTTCTTCATGGATTCCGAGTGTCCGAGAAAGAAGAGGCCGCCGGGTTCAAGCGTGTCGTAAAAACGCTGCATCAGTTCGTTTCTGCGCTCTTCGGAAAAATACATCAGCACATTCATGCAAAAGATGCAGTCCATGCGGCCCACGTAAACGGAGCGCGCCAAATTCATGGGCGCAAAGGAAATCATTTTGCGGATGCGGGGCTTCACTTCCCAGGCATCCCCAACTTTTTTAAAGTGCGTCTGCAACTGCTGGGGCGTGACGTTGGCGAGACTGCGGCCGGAGTAAACTCCGCGCTCGGCAATCTGCAGGGCGTCGCGGCTGATATCCGTGGCCAGGATTTCGATTTGCCAGGCATCGGCATACGGCAGGGTATCCGCCAATGTGATCGCGATGGAATAGGGCTCTTCGCCCGTGGAGCAGCCCGCACTCCAAATCCTCAGCACGCGCGGGTTGCGCCACATGTTGCGGGCCTGAACTTCGGGCAACACCACGCGCTCGAGGGCCAGGAAAATATCCGAGTAACGAAAAAAGGAAGTTTCCTGGGTGAGAAGGCTGCCCAGGAAACGGTCATATTCTACGTTGGACCCGCGGATGCGGCGGATAAGGCCTGTGGCGCTTTGCTCCCCGCTTGCGCGCAAGTATTCGTTCACGCGCGGGGCGAAGAAACGTTCGCGCGAGGCGTCAAACAAAATGGCCGACCGCTCTTCAATCAACGTGCGGAGCTCGTCGAGCTCCGAAGCGGTCAATGTGGCAGGTGGCGTGGATAATTTTTCCATTCGCGTTCCAGGGTCCTCAGGCCGGGCTCAACGAACCGGCTTCCGGTGGGTTACCGCCGCGCCTCGACAACAGCTGGTTCGCGACGTTCCGCGGCGGGTGCGCCGTTGGAACGGAATTGCGACAGTGCGTTGACGAGTTGTTCGGAGAGCTTCACCAGTGTGCCTACCGTGCCGGCCGCCTGACGGGCGCTCTGCGATGTTTGCCGCGTGATTCCGGAGATGATCTGCATGGCGTTTGCGACGCCCTCCGTGCCGCGCACCTGTTGTTTGGAAGCGAGTGAAATTTCCTGCACAAGCTCCGCCGATTGGCGAACGACGCTTGAGATGGCTTCCAGGGCTTTTCCGGCCTGATCCGCCAGGCCCGCTCCGACTTCCACTTCCTTGGTGCCTTCCTCCATGACCACCACGGCTTCGTTGGTCTCGGCCTGAATGGCCTTGATGAGCGCCGCGATATCCTTGGTGGCTGTGCGGGAGTGCTCGGCCAGTTTGCGGACTTCGTCGGCAACCACGGCGAACCCGCGTCCGGCTTCTCCGGCGCGTGCGGCTTCGATGGCGGCGTTCAAAGCCAGCAAGTTGGTCTGTTCGGTGATGTCGTTGATGACGTTGATGATTTCGGAAATTTCCAGGGAACGATCGCCGAGGGACTTGATCTTTCGCGCGGTGGCTTGCACGGAAGAGCGGATGCGCTGCATTCCTTCGAGCGTATCGCGCACGGCTCGGTTGCCCTGCTCGGCTGCGTCCAGGGCGCGGCGCGCGGCTTCGGCGCTGGCTTCGGCGTTGTTTGACACTTGTTTCATGGAAACCGTCAACTCTTCGACGGCCGACGAGGTGTTGGTGATTTCCTGATCCTGCTGCCCGGTACCCGTGTTCATTTCGTCCGTGGCAACCAGAATGCGGTTGGCGTTGGTGGAAACTTCCACAGCCGCTTTGCGGACGCGGTCGATCACAGTCGTAAAATTGTCCAACATGAAGTTGATGGAATCGGCCACGTTTCCGAGAGCGTCGTTGGTAACTTTTCCGCGAAGCGTCAAGTCTCCGCGCGCCACCTGATTGATGAGGTTCAAAAGATCCGTGATGCTGCGCTGCAAGAGTTCCTGGGCTTCCTGGTTTCCGTAGGCCTTGGCGACGCGCGCACTGGTCCGGTTCAGGTTTTCCGCGATCACGCTGAATTCGTCTTCCACGGGCACTTCGGCTTTGGCGCGCGAATCTCCCGCCGCGAAGCGCTCGGAGAAGGAAGCCAATGCGCCGATGGGGCCGAGCACGCGGCGCGGCAGCGTCAGCAAGAGCGCAAGCGAGGTGACGGCCGCTATGCCCGCGGCAATCAAGAACTCCATACTGCCGCCGCCCAAGCCTCCGCCCTGGAAGATCGAAGTGCCACCCGAGTGCACACCGGCTTCATAAGCCAGTCCCAGCACTCCAAACAGCGCGATGCTCGTCCCTATGACAAGCATCCAGATTGTTGAACTCAAGCGGGTCTTCATGACTTCGAAACCTCCCTAAATTCGCTTCGCAGCGCCCTGCACTTACGCAATTCTTGCCAAGATTGAAAATGGCCCGACTAAATAACAGGCACGGAAAACACTTGAATCAGCTGTCTCAAATCCAGAACCAGGGCCAGACGCTCTTCGTGCCGCAGCATGGCGCGGCAGTACGGCATGTCCGGAGGCGCATGATCCAGAAGCGATTCCGAATTGGCCGGAAAGGTGCCGATCACTTCGTCCGCGGCGATCCCCACATGCATGTCTTCGCTCTGGTCGTCGCCGGCCAGCACGGCCACGATGATGCTGCGCGGCAGCAGCCCCGGCCTGCGGCCTTCAGTGACAGCGATATCGACGGCAGGAATAATCGTGCCGCGCAAATTGAAGACGCCCATCAGGAAGGGCGGTCCAAGAGGCACGCGCGTCACCAGCGGCCAGTCCACCACCTCTTCCACTTCCAGCACCGGGAGGCAGAACCGCTCGCGCCCGGCGCGAAACACGCAAAACTGTCGCGAGGGCGATGAATGCTCGGTGAATCCGGAAATCTCGGACAACTCATCGGCTTGCATGTCCGAGGGTAGCGGATTCAAATATGTTTCGCCGGGCATCAGGCAAACCGCCTTACTTCACGAAGCAGATCGACAGGCGTGAAGGGCTTCACAACGTACCCACTGGCGCCCTGCTGCTCGGCCCAGAAGAGGTCACTTGGCGTCGATTTCGCGCTCACCAGAATGATTGGAATGCCTCGATACGTTGGCGAATTCTTGAGCGATCTGCAAATCTGGAAACCATTGCGCTCCGGCATGACCACGTCCAGCAGGATGAGACTGGGGCACTCGGAATCGATGGTCTGCTCAATCTGAGCCGGGTCGCTGATACCGACGGGACAGTAGCCTTCCTTGAGCAAAACATTCTCAATCATCCGAACCATGGCTTTGGAATCATCCACAACCAGAATCTTTTTCAAGGCCCACTCCTCGGTTCAAAGTGCCCCAATAAGAGAAAGCAAGTACAGCGCCACTCTTCAAAATGAGTTTCTCAATCAGATACTGCCTTCAACCTATTGAGCACCCAGCGTTTAGAGCTGAGCGAACGACAATCAGGTCTTGAAGGATTCGGCTACATGCATTTCCTGCGTCTCAAGATGAGATTTTCTCTCGCTCAATTCCATCTCATTCTCAATGGAGGAGAGCCGCTGAACGATTTCATTCAGCCGCAAGGCCATGGTGTGAATGGTTCGCACGTTTTCCCGGTAGTTGTCGGGCAAGGGCTCCTCGGAAAGCAGGATCAGGTCCGCGTTGCCAAGAAGCGAGGTGAGCGCGTCAATCATGCCGGGGCGAGCATCCAGCAACGATTTACCCAGGATGCCAAAGCGCTTTTGCGAATGGTTGGTGATTTCGGCTTCGCGCGCGCGGGCCTCCGCTGCCGTGCGCCGCAAAATTTCCGCCGCCAGGGAAAATAAAATTTTGGTCCATCCCGGACATTCTGGCAGCAGAAGCCAATCAGCGTGGACAGCACGAACAATTTCCAAGCTGTCCTGATCGCCCACCACACACACCACGGATTCCGGGTGCACGTCCGGCCCATGCGGAAGCACGGCACATTCACGCAGTGGCCCCACAACGATCAATTCGTAACCGGATGAAATGGCTTGCCGGCTGACACCCGTGGAAACCGCGGTGATGGCTGGTGAATCTTTCTCCATTCGCCAGCGGGACACCAAGGACCTGACGAATTCGGAATCATCGGAGACGATTAGGACTTGCCCGGGAGTCATCGTTTTTCCGGCTTCTGCTCATTTCCCTTTTGGAGCTGTTCCGCTTCTTCCGCCAGGGAGAGCAATCGCTTGAGACTGATACCCAGATTGACAGCGCCGTCCGTCTTCATGGTTCGTTTGAGCTGATCGACGCGTTCTTGGAATCGGGGAATTTCGGCGCGCGCATGGGCGATGGATTGCCGTAACGCATTGAAATCCGTGAGCCGTTTCAGCCGGTCGATGGACGTGGACAGCAAAGCGCGGGCAACAATAAGGCGCCGCAAATCTTGAGAATCCTGTCCCGAATCGCTGATAAATGCGGCCACTTCCCACGCGGATAGCAAAATCCTGATGTTTTCGACGGTCACGGTGGTCATGGAGCGCCCGCGAACCGGAGGCGTGGCAATCAGTTGTTCCCAGATTTTTTCTTCCAAAATTTCGACGTCAGCCAGGCCAATATCGGGAAGCGCCTGGCCCTTGGAGGCGGCCGATTGGGCTGAATCGGAATTCGCGGGAGGTGCGGCACTTGCAATTGCAGGTTGCTTACTAGACTGCGGCGGCGCGGAAGGCGCCACGGGAGTCACTCCCTCGGGAGGCTTGCTGTTGCGCGTGGAGTCGGCACGGGTTCGACTGTCCCGGGCTCCGTCTTTTGCTATCGCGGGAGAAGGCCCGGTGGACGCGGGGGCAAAATCCAATGCGGCTTCCAGGACTTCCCGAAGACACATCAGCTGTTCGTACGGCTGAAAGGCTGAGTTCTGGCTGTAATCGGTCTGGAAAGGAGGCTTCCAATGCTGGTGAAACTGGTGCAGCTTTGAAATGAGTTCCTTGGAGGAAAGCCCTGCTCTGCTGCAATCGAGATACGGAATACCGCGCTTTTCCAATAGATTCAGCGCCGCGCCGATGGCGCGCAGATCGGCATGAAGCCACTGGATAAATGTGCGGCGAAGCAAAAAGTTGAAGCGGCAAATGGAAACGAGCGCGGCCGAATCATAGAACATGCCCCCGACCGCCGCTTTCACCTGCTTCCCCTGCTCGAGCAAACCCTGATCCATTAGGTCGCGCAGGCTGCGGCATTGCAGGGCCGCTTCCAGTATGCGATCCAACGGTTCGCAAGCTTCGAGGGATACCGGCTCCACTTCACCCAGAACGGGCTGAAGAATTTTCGCGACGTCGGCCGCTTCTATGCGCCCGGCGATCATGCCCTGCGGGGCGCAAAATACGAAGTATTGAACAAGGAGCAAATCGATTTTGTCCCGGTCGGTGGGAAGTTTTTCCGGCTTGCAAAGATGTCGCCGTAAGAACAGCCGCAGACCGTCCTCGCGCGCAACTGCAGGGGTAACCAGGAAATGCCGAAGGTGGACGGCTTGTACATGTCCATCCACCTGGTCCAACCAGAGCAGGTCGCGTTCGCGAGATTTCTTGTCGGACCAGGAACCAAATTTTAATCCCGAAGGATATGGCCCGCCGGGAAGATCAAGCTGGTTGGTCAACGCTTCATAGATCGCATAGAGCTGGCCGAATTCCTCCCAGGTCTGTGGCACAACGGATGAAACTGCATCCTGCTTCCGATTGTGGGTCCGGTCTGTTGTAAGCGTATTCACAATTAGCCTTGAATGATCCAATTGCGGACTTCTGTGACGAATCGAGCCGCAATCGCACTGTGGCCGACTCCGTCTCGTATGGCAACCACAACTGCGTCCGCGCCGAGTGAACGGTCTGAATTCTCAAGATGAAACTTGTCCGACATTTCCAAAGGGAGCCGCGATTCGAAGAAAACCACCATGGAAGTGCCCATTTCGATTACCGTGCTCTCTTCCAGGAAATGGCCTTTTCCGCGAGCCACGCTCACCAAAATCGGGATGCGCAGCGGCGTGGCGCTTGGGAACAGCTCAGCCAGGCTCTGTAGAGCCGAGGGACTCTGAGATGGAAACGTGAGATTTGATGTCCGGCGCATAATTTCGACCACGAGCCCGGTGCCAGTGAGAAAATCCCGGTTTCATCTTCTCAATCGCCCAATCACATGGGTCCACAAGAAGTTATGCAAGAGGACGACCAAAGGCGGAGGAAATCCCAGGATCCTCTAACAAGTTTATTTTCTTGATGATTGCACGATCGGCGCGCTGGGGCCTTGCGGTGAATCTCAATTTGCGACGCAGTGTCTCATTTGGATAGCGGGCTGGGGGTTGTTCTCAAAAAATAACAGCGCCGGATTGGGTTGAAGAATGATCACTCCGCAATCCATGAAAGATCTCAAGGAAAACATCTGACCGCCACAGCGAGACTGGCGATGAGCTAACTGTGCCGCTGAACGTCTCTCTTTATCGTATATTTTCCAGCGAACTCTTCAGACTAGAACGTTTTCGGCTCGCTGATTTTCGGAAATTCGGTAACGCTTCAGTTTGCGGTAGAGCGTTGCGCGGCTGATTCCCAAGAGTTCTCCAGCTTTGGTTTTGTTTCCTCCCACCTTGTCAAACACACGCTGAATCGTCAATCGTTCCAGTTCATCGAGCGCGACCGTGGAGGAGGTTCCAGCCTCATCGCGCGCAGCCGATTCGATCTCGTCATTGCCGCTGGCGATGGCATTTGCATTGGCGCTCACATCTACATTTGCAATGACGCTTGCATTGGCATGGCTGTTGTTGCCGCGAAGCAGCGCGGGTGCCAGGTCACTCTCGTCGATGACTTTGCGGTCGCCAAGCGTAACCGCGCGGCTGATGGAATTCTCCAGCTCACGAACGTTGCCCGGCCAGTCATAGCGCATGAGCAGCTTCATAGCGGAGGAAGTGAACTTGATGTTTTCGCCCTCGGCCAAATGATCGAGGAAGTATTGCGCCAGCATGGGAATGTCCGAGCGCCGCTCGCGCAATGGCGGAAGAGTGATGGAAACTACATTCAAACGGAAGAAGAGATCCTTGCGAAAGGTGCCCTCGCCAATTGCGGTTTCCAGATCGCGGTTTGTGGCGGCAACCACGCGCACTTGCAAATGGATGCTTTCGTTGCTTCCAACGGGCCGCACTTCCTTTTCCTGCAAGACGCGCAGCAGCTTGGCTTGCAGTTCCAGGGGCAATTCTCCGATTTCATCCAGAAAAATCGTGCCTCCCTCGGCCGCTTGAAACAATCCGATCTTGGATTTAGCCGCTCCCGTGAAGGCGCCTTTGGTATAACCGAAAAGATCGCTCTCCATCAGCGTCGGAACCAGCGCGCCGCAGTCCACCGCAACCAGCGGGCGCTTTGCGAATGTCCCTCGATAGTGGATGGCGCGCGCGACCAACTCTTTTCCAGTGCCGCTTTCCCCGCAGATCAGCACGGGAGTCCATGTATCTTTCAGGCGGCTGATCATGCGCAAGATCTCGCGGATCTTGGCGGAGTCTCCGATAATTCCGTCCAGCTGCTGATCCGTCTCGACGCGTTCCCGAAGGACCCGATTCTCCTGCACCAGGCGAATTTTTTCCTCCATGCGGCGAAGCAGCATGCGAAGCTCCTCCACGCGGAAGGGCTTCTGGATATAGTCATACGCGCCCAATTTCATGGCTTCGACGGCCGATTCAATGGAGCCGTGCCCTGTCATAATCACCACTTCGGTGGCCGGCAGGCGCGACTTGATCTGGCGAAGCAGATCGGCGCCGGATAAGTTGGGCAGGCGCAGATCGGCGATGACGATATCCGGGGGGATCGCGGGAGACTGGCCCAGAGCGGCTTCCGCACTCTCCGCTTCCGAACAGATGTACTCGAGCGAACTGCCCACGGTCATGCACAATCGGCGAATGCTTTGCTCATCGTTAACAACGAGAAGCCGAATTCGGGAATCGTCCCTGGTCATCGATGCACTCCTTGAAACAAAATAAATGGCCTTAAAAACTTTCCCGCGAATGAAACCGGGATCAAATTCGCGCGTCCGCCGGCATGGATTGCGAGCCCATGGCCACGGCCGGAAGGCGGATCAGGAACGTGCAGCCTTCGGCGTTGGCGTTGTTTTGGCACATAATCTCGCCACCATGAGACTGGATGATCCCATAGCAAATGCTTAGGCCCAGGCCAGTTCCCTTTCCGACAGGCTTGGTCGTAAAGAAAGGCTCAAAAATGCGATCCGGATGCGAAATTCCTGGCCCGTTGTCGCGGAAACGAATCTCAATTTTTTCCGCACAGGCAATTGTCTCAATTTCCATTCGGCCAGGGCGCCCGCTTTGAGCCATGGCATCGAAAGCGTTATTAAGTATGTTCAGGAAGACCTGCTCGAGCTGGTGCGGATCGGCAACCACGACGGAAAGATTCTCGGCCAGGCGCTCGTGAATCTGGACACCGCTGTCCAACAATCCGTAGGAACGCACCTTGAGAGTCTGCCGGACTACCGCGTTAATTTCGACCAGTTCCCGCTGCGGGGGCATCTCCCTGGCAAAGCGCAACATGTTCTGAACGATCAAACGGGTTCGTTCCGCTTCCTGCAGAATGATTCCGAGATTTTCCCGGGCGAATTCCGGGAGTTTAGGATTCTCAAGCAAAAGGTCGGTGAAACCGACGATTCCCGCCAACGGATTGTTCACTTCATGAGCGACGCCCGACACCAACTGGCCGAGAGCGGCCATCTTTTCGGCGCGCGCCAGCTTGGTCTGCAAGAGAGATGCTTCGTGGACGTCGGTCAACACAACCACCACGCTATTTGCGTCTCCGCTTTTCTCGCGCATCGAGCTGAGATGCACAACGAATCGCGTGGCGCTCCCTTCTCTTCGCAGAAACGGCAGCTCCAGTCTTTGAACCGCGCCCGTATCCAGGACCGTCCGCAACGCTTCCAGAAAGATCGGCCGGTGCGAAGTGTGGATCAACTGCGCCAGCGGCAGGCTTTGAAGCGCCTCCACCGAATATCCGATTTCCGCCGCGCGGTGATTCACATAGGCGATGCACCCGGAAGCGTCGAGGACCAGAATAATATTTTGCGTGTGGTTCAGAATGCTCAGGTTGAAATCGCGCTCGCGCCGAAGCTCCGCTTGAGAATCCTTCTGGTCGGTGATGTCCAAAATCAGCCCGCGAAATTGTTGGAGGGCTCCCTTGGCGTCACGAACCGCGTTCACATGAAGCAGGGCCTCCAGCGGGCGGCCATTTTGCCTGAGGAACTCTGTTTCTCGGTTGCGCAAGATATCCGTATTTCGCAGCTCTTCCAACAGGCGGGCACGGCCCGGCAGCGGCAGAAGATCTTCAAACAAGTTCTTTGTGAGCAGGTCTTCTCGGCTTGAACAGCCCAGCATCCGCACCAGAGCGTGATTCGCGTCCACGATTTGCCCGTCCGGCTGGCAAAAGAAAGCTCCCTCTTGAATGCTGTCGAAGAGGTCCCGGTAGCGCGATTCGGCTTCCAATCTCTCGCGAATATTGACGAGCACGTGGATGGTGTGAGCGCCCTCCCCGTCGTCCGGAGAGATTTTCGTGGTGGATACCAGGAAGCTTCCGTCGGCCATCAGTTCGATCCGTCCTTCGCCTCCTCCCGGCTGGTCCAAACATAGGGGGCAAAGTCCGGCGTTCTCTTCCCGCTCGATTCCAAGCACTTCGTGGATTGGGCGCCCGATCAGCTGGGATGGATGAGCCCCTAGTCGCGCGGCAAGCGGACGATTGATTCGGACGATATTTCCTCCGGGGTCGTGAACGACAATCGAATCCGGAATGGCATCAATGATGCGAACCCATCGCTCCCGGGAATTATGCACTTGTTCAAACAGACGAGCGTGTTCAAGCAGGCCGCCAAAACTCATGCCCAGGAGCGTGAGCCGTTGCAAAAGTTGTTCGGAGATCTCCGCGGGATTTTGCCACACGGCCAGGGCTGCGCCGAGAAACTCGTCCTGGCTGAGAAACGGCACGGCAACATAAGAGGATCCAACGGAGCCCTGCATGCGTGGATCTTGCTGCGAAGACGGCCGGGAGACGATGGCCTTGCGAAGGCGTTCCGACTGGGCGAGCGATTCCGCGGCGCCTGAGTGCAGGCTGTCTCCCGTCTTCCCCCAGATTGGCTGCCCTGCGGATTCGAGGATGCGCCAAGTCCCTAGACTAGAGGTACAGCAGCAGACATCGCTGATATCGAAAAATTCGCGAAGAGTCCTGCAGAAGAGACGCAGGAGTTCTTCCTGATTGAAGCCGCAGGATTCAGATGTCAGACGCGCCAGTAACGTCTCAAAAGACAAGCGGCTAAGGTCCGACAATTCGTGACCACTGCTAGCGGCAGGCACGGGCGTTTGAAGCTCCAGAAACTTCCTGAAAGATTTGGGCCAAACGTTTCCTAATTATGGGTTTATTTACAATTCAGTCAATAAAAGTTCCGGGTCTCAATGTCGCGTTGGTTACTTGTGCGCCAAGATGTATCGCAAATTGAGACGCACGGGCTCCAGTCGCCGGTGAGAGTGAGACAATTGGCAAAGTTGGATCGCAACACGCCCGGCCCTACGCAACAACCGCAAGCCTTCTGATTGCAATAGTTTGCCCGGATATTAACCCAACTCACCGGAAATTTCGTGAAAACCAGCGGACTGGTAAGGTTCGTGCATAAGTAGCAGTGCTGTAAATCTTCTTGAGGTGAAATATGTCACGACTAAATCGAGTTTGGTTCTTATTTGCAGCCATTGCTTTTTCAGTGGCAAGTATTACGCTCTTGCCAGTCAGGTCCTTCTCACAGAACGGAGCTACCGGCGACGTAAAAGAAGCTAGCGGCCGTAAGGTGAAAACCTCGGTGAAGCCAGCCTATCCGGACGTTGCCCGCCAAATGCACATCACGGGCACGGTGCGACTGGAAGCAACCGTAGCGGCGGACGGCAAAGTGCGCGATGCGCGCGTCCTCGGGGGAAGCCCCATGCTGGCCCAGGAAGCTACCAACGCCGTAAAGAAATGGAAATACGAAGAAGCCCCAAAAGAGACGCTTGAGATTGTTGAAGTCGTCTACCAGTAATCCGCCACGCCGGCGCGAGGTACGTGGAGAACGATCGAAAGAATTGAGAGGCTATAGCACATGACCATCAGCAGGAAGCTATATACCGGCTTTGGCTCGATCCTGGGAATTCTCGTACTACTGTTCGTGGTCAGCTTTTCGGCTAGCCATATCGAACACACGGCGAGAAATACGGCAGCCGACGCGCTCCAGAGCATTCAAAACATCGAACGAATCCGCTTCCAAGTGATGCAGGAAGGCCTCGACCTGCGCAACTACTTGTTGAGTGGCGATCCTCGAATGGAGTCGGCTAAAGCGAGCGATGACAAGACGCTTGAAGCTACTCTGCGCGAGGCACAGAACAAGACAAGTGACGAACAACTCCGCAATCTCTTTTCGTCGATCGAATCCAATCAGCAAAGCTGGCAAAGTGAATTTGCAGACCCTCTGATTGCCAAACGCCATCAAGTCAACGCCGGCCAGACCACGGTGTCCGATTTGCAGATCATTTATTTACAGCGCTCAACGAACAATTGGATTGAAAAAAGCGTGTCGGCCATGGATGAGACCGAGCGTGGGATCCAGAAAGCATTGGACAAGTCGGAAGAGTCGGCCAACACCTCGGCGACTGTCAGCACAGTAGTTTTGAGTTTGGGGACAATCCTTGGCGCCATCATCGGCATATTTGTAGCGTATCGAACTTCGTTGTCCATCACGCAACCCCTGAATGAGCTGATCGCCGTCACCAAGGAAGTCGCGGAAACCGGCGATCTCGACCAGAGCATCGATGTACACCGGGACGATGAGATCGGCTCACTGGCAAACCATTATCGCAACATGATGCTTCATCTGAAAGAAATGGCCAGCGCTTCCTCGGCAATCGCCGAAGGCCAGCTGAACGTCTCCGTGCGTCCGCGGTCGTCGCGCGACACCATGGCCAATGCCTTCCTGCGGATGATCGAGGGACTGCGCGACCTGGCCACGAAGATTCGGGACAGCGCGACAGGCGTCGCGAGTGGATCGAGCCAGATGGCCGGAGCGTCAAACGAATCCGCCAAGGTGAGCGTGGAGGCGGCCAGGGCCATCGATGAAGTTACCAGCACCATGCACGAGATGAGCATCAACGTGCAGAACGTCGTGAAGAGCACGCAGATGCAATCGTCCAGCGTCGGCCGAAACTTCCGCTTCCATCGACCAGATGGTCACCTCCATCCAAAGCGTGGCGGACACGGCGGAAGTGCTTGCTTGAGATTTGCCAACGCTCGAGGGAAGAGGTCCATCAGGCATCGAAACGATGGACAAAGCCACCGACGGGCTAACGCGCACAAGCTCCGCCATCCGCTCCTCGGCAGAAATCATCGACGTGCTCGGGCCGCGCGCGGATGAAATCGGAAAAATCATCGAGGTAATCGACGATCTCGCCGAACAGACCAACTTGCTGGCGCTCAATGCCGCGATCGAAGCCGCCGAGCAGGTGAACACGGCCTTGGCTTCGCCGTTGTGGCCGAGGAAGTCCGCAAGCTGGCCGAAAAATCCACGCAGTCCACAAAGGAAATATCCGACCTGATTCAAGGAATTCAAAAGGAAGCGCGCGAAGCCGTGGAGAACATGGAAAAGAGCACCACCATGGTGCAGCAAGGCCTGGAACTGGGCGCCGAGCTGAATGTGGCGCTGACCAAGATTTCCAACGTGGTCTCCGAAGTCTACAAGTACGCACAGCAAATCGGCGGCGCAACCAAGGAACAGTCCGCGGGATCGACTCAGATTGCAAAGCTACCTCGCGGCTCACGGAAATCACGCAGGAAATCAATTCCACGATTGAAGAGCAGGCTTCCGGCGTGCAATCGGTGGTTCGGGCAATGGAAAAGATGCGCGAAGTGGTCCAGCAATCCACGTCCAGTTCTTCGCAATTGGCGGCCATGGCGAAACAGACGTCCAAACTTTCGCACAGGCTGATCGAGGTGGCGGACCTGTTCGTTCTCGAAGACCAGGCTCAAGTACGGTCCAAGGGAAAAGCGGCCAAGAGGCCCACTCTTGAGGAAGAATCCGATTATGCCGATATGGAAACAGAACTGGCGCGAGTCTGAAACTTGAGCAAACCACTAGACAAACAGTTGCAGATCGTCGGGCTGCGGATCGGCCGCGAAACACTCGGGTTGCCCATTTCCCTGGTGCGTGAAATCGTGCGCGTTCCGGAAATCACGCAGGTACCGAACGCACCGGATCATATCGAAGGCGTCATCAATCTGCGCGGCAAGATTATTGCGGTCGTTGACCTGAGCAAGCGTTTCGGCGAGCCGGCCATCGAACGCAATTCCAAGAGCCGCATCGTGGTTGTGGAATTGGAAGATCGCCTGGTGGGATTGCTGGTGAATTCCGCCTCCGAAGTGTTGAGAATTTCGCCGTCCGAAATTGAGCCTCCGCAAAATGTTTTCCCCAATGAAGACATGAGCTATGTGACAGGGGTTGCCAAATTGCAAGACCGGCTGATGATTATTCTGGATCTGAGCCGAATTTTCGGCCATCGAATTGCGGCGATTGAACGAAGTCGCGGAACTGGCCGGCGCTTCGATGAGCTCGGGACCGTCCCGGCTCGGTTAATTGGAGATCCGCGTTGCGAAAGCGAGAGACCAATGTCCACACCATGATACTCCAGCCAATTCCCCGACAGACGCGGAACTCAAGCTCCTGCAAACCCTGGTTTACCAGGAATGCGGAATGTTCTTCGATGAACGCCGCATGCATTTTCTGCGCGACCGGGTGCAAAGGCGGCTGAAAGTCTGCCAACTCGATTCCTTCTACAGTTACTACCGCCTGTTCACCAGCCGCGAAGGCAAAGACGGAACTCACCGCGCTGCTGGAAAACCTGACGGTCAACGAAACAAGTTTCTTTCGAGCCAAGCCCCAGCTTGAACTGTTTCAGAAAAGCGATTCTGGAGGAGGTGCTGAACCGCAAACAGCGAAGTCGCGATTGGAGTTTGCGCGTCTGGAGCGCGGGCTGCTCGACCGGGCAGGAGCCCTACTCCCTGGCCATGCTCATCTGCGACGCCCTGGCCTATTACTATCTTCGAAATCCCCTGCCCATGGAGATGCCGCTCTCCAAAGCCGATGATCCCGCCGCCGTGGAAAGTGGAGGTTCTGGCCTAGCGACATGAGCTATTCCGGCCTTGCTGACGGCACAGCAAGGAATCTACAGCGATGCGCATATGGAGGCCGTGGATTACACCTCGCGCTTGCGTTACTTCGACAAGCTCGGGCGACCGATATGCCGTCAAGCCGGCGCTAAAGAGCCTCGTTCAGTTCGATTTCCACAACTTGAAGACGGAATTCCTGCCGCGCCGCAACGACATTGTTTTCTGCCGCAACGTGATGATCTATTTCGACGAACCCGAGCAAAAGCGCCTGATCGACAAATTCCATCATTGCATGAATCCCGGGGGATATCTGTTCGTGGGGCACGCGGAAAGCCTGTTCGGCTTGAGCACCAAGTTCCGCATGATCCACTTGAATAACGCGACCGCGTACCAGCGGCTCGAGGCGGGCGAATGAACTTTTTTTCCGACGATCGCGCCGCGGAACTTCTCGAAATATTTTTCGAGAGCGCGCAGGATATCCTGCAGGAGTTGAACGAAGCGGGCATCCTGCTGGAAACCGATCCGGCGGATTCCAATGCCTTGGCGCGTGTCCGGCGGGCCATGCACACGCTCAAGGGCGACGCCGCCGTTTGCGGATTTCGGCAGCTCAGCGAACTGGCGCACGACATTGAAGGATTGCTGACTCCCGCGCTGGTCATCGAGCGGGGTGAAGTGGTAGCCGAGATCGTCCTTTCCGCCGCGGACAGCTTTCATGCCATGCTTGGCGCCCATCGCGGCAATTTGCAGCCACCCGACATTACCGAACTGCGCGCGCACATTCGCTCGCTTGCGGAGAGCCCCAAAGCCGCGTCTAAATCTCAGCCATCGCATTCCCAGCATGAGTGGACCTCCAAAGATAGGCTGCGCATCACGGACGCACTGCGCGGCGATACGCCAATTTATCAATTGACCTTGGGCATTGACGCCACGCTGCAAATGCCCGCGGCCTCGCTACAGCTGGTTGGCGCGGCGCTGGAAAGATGCGGCACGATCGTGGCGCAGTCTCCCGCCAGCGGCACTCCGGTGCAGACATTGCATGTGGTTCATGCAGCTCTTTCGAGCACGCATTCGCCGGATTGGATTCGCGCACGTTGCCAGGTTCCAAGCATCGTGTCGGACATTTCCATTCAACTTTTGAAACTCACCGAGGAAGTACCTCGCGATGCCCTTCAAGTTCTGCTGGAGGCCGAAGCGTCCGCGGAATCCATGGCCGCGCTCAATCCTGAAACTGGCCACGCCGACTCGCACCCGGAAGGAGCGCCAGGGGTTACCGGCGTAACCGGAGGGATGCTCGGTTCCACGGAAGCCTGGCTTCGCGTGGAGACAGGGCGAATTGACAGTGTCATGAATCTGATCGGCGAATTGATCATCGGGAAATCGATGCTGCACCGGGTGATCAATGAGTTCGACCAGAGATTTCCCAAGGATGCGTTGCGCAATCGCATGGGCGACGTGCTGTCGTTTCAGTCGCGAGTGCTCGGCGAACTTCAAAAATCGGTGATGAAGATACGAATGGTGCCGGTCGAGCAACTCTTCCGCCGCCTGCCGCGCATTGTTCGAGATGTGGCCAAGGCACGCAAAAAGGAAATCGCAATCGAAATGGCTGGGCAGAACACGGACATGGATAAGAGCGTGCTCGACGCGCTTGCCGAGCCGATGGCGCACCTGGTGCGCAATGCCGCGGACCACGGCATCGAGACGCCGGAAGAGCGCCTGGCACTCGGAAAGTCCGCCCGCGGGACGATCCATTTGGACGCCTACCATCAGGGGAATCAAGTGGTGATCGAAGTTTCCGACGACGGCCGCGGAATCAACCACGAAAAACTATTGAGGAAGGCGGCGGAAGCCGGAATCGTTTCTCAGGAAGAAATCAATTCGATGCCGCACGAGGAAATCCTCAAGCTGATTTTCCATCCGGGTCTGACCACTGCCGAGGAAGTCACGGAAATCTCTGGACGCGGCGTGGGAATGGATGTCGTAAAGACGGTGATGGATCGCTTGAAGGGCAGAGTCGCGGTGCAAAGCGAGCCGGGTCGTGGGACAACTTTTCACCTCATCGCGCCGCTGACTCTGGCAAGCATCCAGGCGCTCATGTTCCGCGTGGAGAAACAACATTACGCCGTGCCGCTGGACTCGGTGATTGAGATTGCGCGAACGACGGACGCAGAGATTCACAAAATCGACGGCCATGAAGTGATTCGCTTGCGCGACCAGGTCTTGAGCGTTGTGCGACTCGATCAGCTCATTGCCTGCACAATTACCACGCACAAGACGCGGCACTTTGTAGTGACGATCGGCGCGGGAAGCCACCGCTTCGGACTGATCGTGGACAGCTTGGTGGGCGAGGAAGAATTAGTCATCAAGGCGTTCGAGGACCGCCTGGTGGCCTCCGAACTGGTGAGTGGCGCGTCCATCCTGGGCGATGGAACCGTGGTGCTGATCCTGAACGTCCCCGCGGTGGTCTCTCACTTAAGCCACAAGCGAATCCTCAAGGTGGCAGTATGAGGAGCCCGGTCCGAGTGCTGGTGGTGGACGATTCCGCATTGATGCGGAAATTGATCCCACAATTGTTGCAGGGCGACCCTTCCATCGAGGTGGTGGGAACCGCCATGGACGGCCTGCTGGGGCTCAAAAAAATCGGAGAATTGCGTCCCGATGTGGTGACACTGGATTTGGATATGCCGAGGATGGACGGGATCGACATGCTTCGCGAGATCGTCCGCGGATATTCCATTCCCGTGATTGTGGTGAGCAGCCATACCTCCAAGGGCGCGTATTCCGCCTTGAATGCGCTCAGCCACGGCGCTTTTGATTTTGTCGCCAAACCGATAGACGCTTCCAAGGGCGGGCTGGAGCAAATTGCCAGAGAGCTCGCCGTTAAAATCAAAGTCGCGGCAATCTCCGGTCCGCCCAAGCAGACGTTCGATTTGCCACCGCATGCACCGCATGCGCAAAAGCCGCTCACTACCGAGAGCCGGCCTGCGCGCACCATCGCCATCGGCATATCAACTGGTGGGCCGAATGCACTGCATTACGTTTGTTCGGAGCTTCCCTCCGACTTCGCCGGTTGTTTGCTCATCGTGCAACACATGCCCGAGGGATTTACCGGAATGTTCGCGCAGAGGTTGAACGATGTCTCCGCGATTCACGTCTCGGAGGCAATGTCCGGCGACCTTCTGCGGCCCGGCCGTGCCTTTGTGTGCCCGGGGAACCGCCATATGAAAATACGGCGCACCCCGCAGGGACTCACGATAGCGCTTGTGGATCAGGCGCCAGTAAACGGCCATCGGCCATCGGTGGACGTGCTGTTTCGTTCCGTCGCAAAGGAACTTGGCAAGGAGAGCGCGGCGGTGATCATGACGGGAATGGGCGACGACGGCGCCGACGCCATGCAGGAAGTGCAAGCGGCGGGTGGCGTGACCATCGCTCAAAGCTTGGAAACCTGCGTGGTGGACAGCATGCCGCGCGCGGCAATCGAAGCCGGCTACGCCGCCCGCATCGTGCCGCTTGAAAATATTCCCAGTGTTTTACACGTCTTGTGTCAGGACGACGGCTCAAACCCTCGTGCCTTCACGGCGGATCTCGAAACGATTCGTGGAGACCGCCGATGAGAGAATTTGTGAGAGGAGAACGTCATCATGGAATTTAAGCCTCTAACTTCCGGGGACAAACCGAAGATCCGCTTTCTTGTGGTGGACGATTCGGTCTTCGCGCGCAAAAACATCTGCAAAATGGTGGAAGCCTTCGGGGGAGAAATCGCCGGCGAAGCGGGTGACGGCGTCGCGGCCATCTCCCAATATAACGACACCCACCCGGACGTCGTATTGATGGACATCACCATGCCCAAGATGGAGGGCATCGAGGCGGTCGAGCATATCGTCCGCGATCACCCGAAAGCGTGCATCGTCATGGTTTCCTCCGTGGGATACCAGGACAACATTCTTTCCGCCCTGCAGAAGGGCGCCCGGCACTTTGTGCAGAAACCCGTGAAGCCGGAAGCGTTCTACGAAATCATCCGTTACGTGTTGAGCGAAAATTCCGAGCCAGCGCAAACTAAGCCGGCGGAGGTTTAGTCATGAAATTGGATCTCATTCAGCCATTCATCAATTCGCTGGACGCTGTCATCTCTGAAATCATGCGCTGCTCCGCTCGGATTGCGGACGTCACCATGGAAGAGGGCAGTTACAAGCGGACTGGAGTTGCGGCTCTGGTCCTGCTCAGTGGAGATATCCAGGGACGCATCATTCTGGACATGGATCAGCCGCCGCCAGCCAGGCGGCTTCCGACCTTGCCGGAATCTCCGGGCACCCGCCACAGAAGAAACCGCGCGCGAGATCATTTGTGAGCTCACCAACATGGTGATCGGCAATTCCGTGACGCAATTAAACGATCGTGGATTCAAGTTCAAAGTGCATCCGCCCGAACTTTTCTTAACAGACGCGGCGTCGCGCGTGACGGCGGACAGCGAGGCGGTCTTGCTGCGTTTTGAGTTGCCCAAAGGCGCCGTGTACTTAAACATCGCCGTTCACGACAACTCGCACGCCCTGGTCGAAGCGCAATCTTCAATATCTCTTCGTCGATTTGTAACTATTTCACCGAGTTATGCAGGCTGCGGCATCGCGCGGCCACTTCCATTCCCACATGCGAATATAGACCGCTGCGGAAAAAATCCCCCACCAATTTTGTCATTCCGAGCGAAGCGAGGAATCTCTTTCTTTTCTCATGCTCAAACCGCGGAGAGATTCCTCGCTTCGCTCGGAATGACAAAATAGGCTGGCTTTTCCGCAGCTTGCGTAATTGGGAGGACAGATTCAACCCTTCCCTCTTATATTCCAACTTTTGCAAACCATGAAAATCGCTTGGCTCCGAACGATAGGGAGAGTCGGCTTATGCTGGCGACTATGAAGATCGCATGTCGATTCGGACTGGGACGAATGGGCGCGGGAATGGCGCGCAATCTGCTTCGCGCGGGGCATGCTGTGACAGCCTACAACCGCAGCCGCGAAAAGGCGGAAGCGCTGGCTCGGACGGCCGCGCGTGGCGAATTCCCCAACGGACGCCGCGCAAGACGCCGAAGTCGTGATGACCATGGTCGCGGACGACCAGGCGCTGGAGCAGATCGTTTTCGGAAGCGACGGAATCGCTTCGGCCATGAAGGCCGGTTGCATTCACATTTCTCACAGCACAATTAGCACAGCCCTGGCTCGCAAATTGACGGCCGAACACGCTCAGAGAAAGCAAGGATATCTCAGCGTGCCCGTATTCGGCCGGCCGGATGCCGCGGAGAGTAAAAATTTGGTGGTTGTGGCAGCGGGGCCAGCTGAACTTGTGGAACGCTGCCGCCCACTTTTCGACGCCATCGGGCGGCAGACGTTTGTGATCGGCGCCGAACCTTGGCAGGCCAATGTAGCCAAAGTCTGCGGAAACTTTATGGTCGCCAGCGCCATTGAAGCAATGGGAGAAGCGTTTGCGACGCTACGAAAAGCGGGCGTGGAGCCGGAGATTTTCCTTGAAGTTATGCATTCCCTGCTCGGTTCGCAGGTGATAACCGGTTATGGGCGAATCATCGCGCAGGAGAAGTTCGAGCCGGCGGGGTTTGCCTTGAAATTAGGATTGAAAGATGTGCGCCTGGTGCTGGCAGCCTCCGAGGAATGCGCTTCGCCGATGCCGCTGGCCAGCCTGGTGCATGACCATTTGCTCTCCGGGCTCGCGCAAGGGCAGGGAGAAATGGATTGGTCGAGCGTGGCGCAGGTAATCGCGCGCAACGCCGGACTGAAGTCGAAATCGTAACAAGGCTTGAGCGTGGCGCCGTCGTCCCGCCGGCGGTTTTGCGGCGCGTGGTATTGGGACAAATCGCCGGCAAGATGCCGCCGCCACCGTTCGGTTCTGAACTTAAGCGTCGGTTGTAGGTGCACGACATGTCGTGCACCTACAGCAAATCGACCAACAGGAGGATCACCCATGTCCCTAGTGGATTTCGTGCCCACACCCAAGTTCGAGGAATACAAAGAGCGCTTCAAGCAGCATTACAAACTGGAGCGCAGCAAGGACGGCGTGATTGTGGTTCAAGCGCACACGGCGGGAGGGCCCATTCAGCTGAGCGTGGAAAATCATCGCTCGGTCGGCCAGCTTTTCAAAACCATCGGCGCCGATCCCGAAAACGAAGTCATGATCTTCACCGGCTCGGGCCAGGATTTCATGATGGACGCGGACCCCGAAGGTTTTAAGCTCGAGCAGGAAGACTTGCAGCATTGGGCCTACGAATACGCCTACAAAGACGGCCGAATCAATGTCAGCTCGCTGGTGAACGATCTGGAAATTCCCACTATCGGCGTGCTGAATGGGCCTGGCTTTCATACGGAAATTTGCCTGATGTGCGATATCACCATTTGCGCGGAAGACGCCATCATCTTCGACCTGCACTACGAGATCGGCTCGGTTCCCGGCGATGGCATTCACAGCTGCTTTATCGAATTGCTTGGCGTGAAGAGGGCGGCCTATGCGCTGCTCACCAGCCAGGCCATTGACGCAAAGAAAGCTCTCGAATATGGATTGGTGAACGAAGTCGTGCCGCGAGATAAGCTGCTGGATCGCGCCAGGCAGCTTGCCGACCACATCATGACCCAGCCGCGCATCACCCGCCGGCTGACCACGCAAATCGTGCGGCGTCCCTGGAAGAAGAGGATTACCGATGATTTGGACGGCGGGTTCGGCATCCAGATGTTCGCGCACCTGGCCAAGAAAAAATCCATCCACAGCAGAAATCACATCGCTACGTCGGTTGCCTACGTGAAAGAAGGCAAGGAAAACAATATTAAGTAGGGTTACGTAACGCGGGCTTCAGCCTGCGGGGGTTAGTCCTTGCAAGGACCAAAATCCGCAGGCTGAAGCCCGCGCTACATAAAACCACCCACAATTTCCGGCTGGGGCGAAATCTTCAGTCCCGCGGATTGGTCGCAAAAATGGATACTTCTGGCGCGAAGCCTCGGTCGTCCATTTCCAGCATGGCTTTCACCACGTAGGCGATATCTTCTCCGCGTAGCTTGGTTTCATTCTCTTTTTGGGGTAGCCCTGCGGTTGGATAAAAATTCGTCAGGACTTCGCTGGGGTTGACCAAAATTACGCGGACATTGTATTTGCGCAGCTCCGCACGCCAGCACTCGGTCATGCCTCGAAGTGCGAACTTGCTGGCGTAGTATGCGGTGCCGTTGGGAGCGCCGCGCAGAGCGGCGGTCGAAGCGATATTCACGATGTTGCCGCGCTGCTTCTTCACGAAATGCTTTGCGGCTTCGCGGGCCATCAGCATGGCGCCCGTAACATTGGTGGCAAACACATCCTCGAATTCCTTCTTGCCGAAATCGACGAGGTTCTTGAAGACGCCACTGCCTGCATTGTTCACAAGAATGTCCAGATCTCCGAACTTTTGCAGGACGTCGCTATAGGTCCGCTCGACATCGGCCTCCACCGACACATCAGCGTGAATCGGGTGCACGCCCAGCTCTCGCGCCGTTTCCGCAAGCTTGCGTTCATCGCGCCCCGTGATGGCTACGCGCGCCCCGCCTGCGGCCAGCGATTGAGCGATGGCTCGTCCAATGCCGCTGCTGCCGCCGGTGATCAATGCGACTGAATTTTTAAGGTTCATGTTCTTCCCTCCCCTGGATTGCAAACCATGTAATCTTGCCACACCCAGGCCAGCGGCGCGACTGCACACCTGTTGCGGCGACGGCCGCAACAGATGTGCTCTAAGCTATAGCGATGAAGTTATTATTGTGCGGGCCGCACAAAAAATGTGTCACATTTTGGCATTCCGAGCGGAGCGAGGAATCTCTCTTTTTTTCTTGCTGGTCTAAACCGAGGAGAGATTTCTCGCTTCGCTCGGGTTAAGAAATTAAATTTTCTTGCAACTTGTTCAGGCACGCGCCGGACTATTTCTCGAAGCTCTCGAACTCCAGGTTATCCTCGCAAACGTCTTCCAAAATATCCCAGGTAGGTTGCAGCCGAAAACTCATTTGCGCCGTCCAGGGTTTCGGGTAGCTCTTGGGGTCGTCGAACGTGAAGTCAACTTGCAACGTCTTATCATCTACTCGATGGATGCGCTCGACGATGTGCATCTGGTCGCTCTCCGGATGGCCCAGGCGGTCCAGCCAGAGCTTTCCCTTCATGCCGATGGTGTCAACGACCAGCGTGTCGCCTTCCCAGTGGCCTATGGAGTGGCCGTTGTAGGTGGGCGTCAAGTCGTCGGGATGCTTGCGCCCATCGACAAAAATGTGGCGAACGGTGTGGTCGGACTCGAAGATTTCGATCACTTCCTTGGGCGTCTGCACGATCTGCATGGGAAAAAGTTGCAAGTAGATATACGGCATGCCTGGAGGAATGCACTTGTAAACCATGTCATTGGTTTCCTTGAGCGAGACGCCGCGCGGTCCCTGCGACGGTTTTGTTGCGTCGAACTGCGCTTTTCCCCAGGCAGTCATTGGCGGATCGCCTTTGCTGAATGACGCGAAGTCATAGTTGCTGCGCATGGCATTCCAGACTCCAGAAAAGTCCGGGGGCGCTGCAGCGCTTTGCGCCTTTGCCGCAGGCGGTTGGGCAGTCGCCTGATTATTGCTCTGGGCGAACAGGGTGCAGGAAAAAGTCAACGCCGCTCCCATTACCAGCATCACCGCGAATAGGCGATTTCGCATGCCAATCCTCCCTTGCGCTCACCTTGAAGATTGCAATTCTGATCTTGGTATTCTGTGCACGCATGGTACGCTCCCCCGATTCTCGACACAACAAATTTGCGGCCGCAGTGTTTGCGTTTCGATCTGCAATTTTTGTAGGACAGCTACTCTTGGCTATCGTTGCTCGTTTTCAGATGCGCAAAAGCGGACAGCCAGGAGTAGCCGTCCTGCAAGGCAGTCAAATATCTTGTTCCGAACGCGGGAGAAGCGTACGATGCGCGAGCTGGCAGGACAAAGATGGAATTCCAGATGGAAGAAAACTATTGAGATAAGAAATTCAATTCTTGCGGGGTAAATTATGTCAATTGGCAAGCGTGCATCGGCGGAGTTCTTCGGGACATTTTGGCTGGTTTTCGGCGGATGCGGCAGCGCAGTGCTGGCCGCGGCATTCCCGAGCCTGGGAATTGGCTTCGTTGGCGTTGCGCTGGCGTTTGGCTTGACCGTGCTGACCATGGCCTACGCAATCGGTCACATTTCCGGATGCCACTTAAATCCGGCTGTATCGGTGGGACTGCTCGCGGGCAAGCGATTCCCCGCCTCCGATCTTGTGCCCTATGTGATCGCCCAGGTTGCGGGCGGCATTTGCGGGGCAGGAGTCCTCTACATCATCGCAAGCGGCAAGGCTGGGTTTGACCTCAGCGGAGGCTTCGCCTCCAACGGGTACGCGCAACATTCTCCCGGAGGCTATTCCCTCCTGGCATGTTTCGTGGCGGAGGTGGTCCTGACCATGTTCTTCTTGCTCATTATCATGGGCTCGACAGACAAACGCGCACCGCAGGGATTTGCGCCAATCGCCATCGGCCTCGGCTTGACCCTCGTTCATCTCATCGGCATTCCGGTCACGAATCTTTCCGTGAACCCTGCGCGAAGCACCGGCCCGGCCATTTTCGTGGGCGGATGGGCGCTGGCGCAGCTGTGGTTATTCTGGGTGGCGCCAATCGTCGGTGCGGCCATCGGCGGCGGTGTCTACAGCGCTCTATTCGGCGAATAGCCGCGCCGTGCTTCGAGAATTCGAGAAATACTTACGGCAATTGAAAATCGCCCGCTGGAGGCTGAGGCGGATTATTTTTCCAATAGTCGATCCAAGTCACCAGCATGGCATTGAACTCTTCGGGATGTTCGCGGTACATGAAATGGCCGGCGTTGTTGAAAACGAATAGCTGCGCTTTAGTATTTTTTGCAGCGATAATGTCATAGAGCGCCATCTCGCCTTTGAGTTGCGCCGTGGCGTCCGCCTCGCCCCAGTCGAGCACATCATTCTTGCCCGCAACCATCAGCACCGGCATCTGCAGCATGCCTTCCATCTTGATGCGCTCGAGCATTTTGTCCCGGTACGCTGCGGCGGCCTGCTGCGATTCGCCGGAGCCGGATCGAAGTTTGTCGCGCGCTTCCTTGGATTTGGGCAGTCCGGCCATGTACTCGTCAGCCTTCCAGTACTCATCGTCAAAAGTTGTCGGCAGCCAAGCCAATTCATAGACGCGGCACTTTAGGCCCGCGTACTGCGATTGGTCGGGGCATTTCTTCAGCATGTTCACAAGTTTGGTCTGCGGCTGCGGCGGATTTTCCGGCCCTACGGCCAGAATCGTCAGCGTGCGCGCAATGTCCGGATGCTCGATGGCGAGGTACATGACAATCGCGCCTCCGGCCGAGTGGCCGACCAGATGAACCTTGCCGAGCTTGAGCGTCTGGATGAAGTTGAACACGAAATCGACGTCGCCCTGATAGCTGTACTGCTTATCGTCCGTGGGATTCCCGGACATGCCGCTGGCAAGGCGGTCAACCGCATAAATATGGAAATGCTTGGCGAGGGCAGGTATGTTCCTGGACCAGACGTTGGCGGTGGAAGATCCGGCGGTGAACCCGCCATGAACCAGCACCATCGGCTCGCCCTGGCCGGCTTCGTAATAGCGCGCCTTCACTCCGTTCACATTCACAAATTTCGATTTCAGTCCGCCGATCTCGGACTGCGGATCGGGCTTGTCCTGCGCGAAGGCGGAAGATGCGCCGCATGCAATCAGGATGGCGAAACAGGCGGCCAGCCTTCTGGTGCGGGCTGCCATCCAATTGACGCGGTTACTGCGCGCTGGCACTTGCGATGCTATTGTTTGGAATGACATGGGTCGTTGCTCCTCTAGAATAAAGACATAGATCCGGAATTTCCGGATTGAACCACCGTCTCGCGCATCGTACTCTTCTCCTGCTTGCGGCACAAATCATATGCACGCAAAGAGTTCCTCGCTGAATCGATTGGCTCCGAAGAATTACTTCAATCCTGGGGGAACGAATTCTCGGAGAGCAGCGCCAAATCAAGTTTATTTCGCGCCTGCATGAGATAATGGGCCGTGCGCATAAGCAACATAATTGCGGCAGCGAGCCTAATTTGCGCCGCTGCGGGGTTGCTGGTGGCGGGAATGGAACGGCCATTGGAAACCGTTCGGCACGTCGATTTAAACCGCTATGCTGGCAGATGGTTCGAGATCGCCCGGTACCCCAATTGGTTCGAGAAGAAATGCGATCGGGATGTAACTGCTGAATATTCCACCAAACAAAACGGCGATATTCGCGTGGTCAACTCCTGCATCAACCGCGCGGGAAAGACCGAACGATCCGAAGGAACGGCCAAAATTGTTGACGCAACTACAAATGCAAAATTGAAAGTAACTTTCTTTTGGCCTTTTTACGGCAAGTACTGGGTGATTGGGCTGGGCGACCAGTACGAATATGCAATCGTGGGAGAACCCTCGCGGAATTACCTCTGGATTCTAAGCCGCACTCCAGCCATGCAAGACTCGGTCTACCAAGAAATTCTGCATCTATTGACGACGAACGGTTACGATCCCGCGAAATTGTTAAGAACCACGCAGACTGCGGCCGCAAAACCGTAACCTCGAAATATTCTCCGCTTGGCGGGTTGCGAAAAAAGTCATAAAACGTTTTGTCATTCCGAGCGGAGCGAGGAATCTCTCCTTCTTTTCATGGACTCGAACCGAGGAGAGATTCCTCGCTCCGTTCGGAAAGACAAAATAGACTACTTGTTCCGCAGTCTGTTAAGAGCAATAGCCGGCCAAATCAGGATACCCAGAAAGAATAGACAAACCAGCACAGCAGCGCGCCTACGGCCATCAATAAGAGTCCTGCAAAGCGCCGCTTGTTGAGGAAGAAAATCAAAGTGAGTCCCGTCAGGGACACCAGCGTCAGCATCACCGCGGAAATATCGATGACCAGAGACCACTTTTCCCCGGTGTTTCGGCCCTTGTGCAGATCGTTGATTACCGCGACCAGACTGAAGGGGCTTACGGACAGGTCATACTTTCCTGTGGCCCGTTCTATGGTCGCGTCCGCCTCGTATCCAGGGCCCTTGAACACAGCTTCGCATTGATCCCCATCCACGCGGAATTCGGAGAGGGTTCCTTTTGTGTGATAGGTACGGCGAAAGTATTTTTCAATTTCGTCCTTGGCCACCGCGGCCGGGTCGGAAGTATTCGACCAGTCCTTGTTCAGCGTGCCGTGATAGATGGCCGGGCGGCGCAGAGTGTCGAACCACTCGGCGTGATTCAAGAGAAGGCCTGTAACCGCGAAAAAAAGAAGAATTGCGAAGCTGACCATCGACAGATAGGTGTGCAGCCAGCGCGCGATATGCGCGAAGCGGCGCTTCAAATGCAAGTAACTGGAATCGAATGAAACGGCGCGCGAAGAGCCGTTGGACTCGCCGCTCTGGCTATTGGGCGATTTTGTGGTAGTCAAGGGTAGCCGACGCAATCTCTACATCGCCCGGAAGCTGGTACTGTTTGGGCGTGCCGTTGAAATCCATTTCCTGGTGCATCAGTTGATACGAGCCATGCTCGCGCACCGCTTCGATCATCACGTTGTATTTCCCTGCCTTGACTACATTTCCGAAATCGTCCTTGCCATCCCATCGGAACGTGTATTTCCCGGGAGGGCGCGTGGCGCTGGAAACCGAATTCATGATGTGCGTGTCTTCGCTCACAGAGCGCGTATTTTCAACGCGATTCCAGGCGCGCAATTCGCTGAGGTATTTGTATTTTCCGAACCACAGGGAAATGGTGCGCACGGGAGCGTGGTTTTCGTTCTCAATCCACACGGCAACGTAGGGGCGATGCACGCGGTATCCTTCGATCAGGCTCAGCTCGATGGTAATGGCAAGCTCATATTTGGCGTCCCACTGGGATGCGCCGGATTGCGCGGCAACCGTCTGGTAAACCGCCGCAGGCTTTCGCGCCGCCGTGCGTGGCGCGGGCGCCGCTTGGTACGAACTCCATCCCGGGCTCACGATTTTTTCGCCATTCTCTTTTACGAGAAGATATTCCACGCCCGGCAGGCTGGCAACTAAACGCGAGCTTTCCTCCGCAGTCAGCACGGAAAGCGCCGTGGCCAGCGCGCCCGCCACGGCCGGAGACTGCGCGATAACCGTAGAACTGATGATTTGCTGCGCGGGCATGCCGGTACGAGGGTCAACGATGTGCGAATAGTGACGCCCGCCTATCTCCACGCCGCGCCGGTAATCTCCGCTGGTGGCCACGGCGCGATCATGAATGAGCAGGTGCGCGATGGGCACTCCATTTTCCGCGTCTGACTTGGGATCGGAAACGTCCACCGGCTCATTCCAGTTTCCGCGCACCACCAGGTCTCCGCCAGCATTGATGACCAAACCTTGCGCGCCGGATGCACTGAGCGCAGCGTCCGCGGCACGCCCGGCGATGTAACTTTTCACAAAAGAGTTCAGCGCCAGCGGAGCATCGCTGGTGTGCGTCGCCGTACGATTCACGGGATCGAGTTGCCAATGTACTCTGCGAACGCCGGCAACGGCGTTATCCAATTCGGCTTGGGACGGAAGGCGCTTCTCGGCGGCGGCTCGCTTCCAAACTCGAGTAATGGTTTCGGCGGAAGCATCTAGCGCGCCGTGAGTCAGCTCGCGCCATTTGTCAAACAAGCTGAACACTTCAAATAGTTCCGGAGAGACCTGCACGGGCTGGTCCATGGTGCGAAACCATTTGCTGAATTCACTCTCCGAATCCCATGAACTAAGAATCTTCGACTCGCGATCGATCTCCGCCAGCACCGCTTGATCCGCCTTCTCCGACTGCTCTGCGGAGGTGGCCGCGACTTTGATTTCCAGCGAAGTGCCCATCACATTTTCGTATTGGAAGACGTACAAGTGGCTGCGCGTGGCCTCGGTCGAAGATCCCGCCAGGCACAGCGCCAGCATCAGAATCGCGAAAATAGTGAATGTGGATCTCATTGCAGACGCTCGCGACAAACAATCCTCTCCATTCCGCCTTATGGCCCCGAGGAGTTTACACCGGCAACCACCTCCTGACGAATCCGTGATCTAGCAAATTAGCAGGCTGCGGAAACAATATTCTAATTTGTCATTCCGAGCGAAGCGAGGAATCTCTCTTTCTTTTCCTGGGCTCAAACCACAGAGGGATTCCTCGCTTCGCTCGGAATGACAAAAATGGTGGAGCGCTTTTTTCGTAGCCTTATTCTAAAAGCGAGAACTGCAAATCAAGGCCAAGCCGGTATACAATGCCGCACAATTCGCGGTCTGGAACGGCTATCTCTGCATAGGAGAAAGAGGTTTCTCGATGATGAAACGTAACGCGATTCGATTTTTTCTGGCTGCCGCTGTTGCGGCATTTCTGTTTTCCGCCCAAGCCAATTCCTGGGCGCAGAGCGCGCCTTCCGCAAAATCCAAAGCGAAGCCGCCACGCACGGTGCGGCTGTACGTATTCGATTGCGGCGTGCTGCACAATGCAGACATGGGCCGCTACAATTTGAAAAAGGAAGATGTGTTCACCACGGACATGTCCATGGCCTGCTTTCTGATTGCGCATCCAAAGGGAACTTTGATTTGGGACACAGGCGCGATCCCCGACGATTCCTGGAAGCCGACCGGAGGAATGATCACGCAGCACCTCACGTTTCCCGACGGAACATTTCGCGAAGCGGATGCCGACAAGACGCTGCTATCGCAGCTCGCGGAAATCGGCTACTCCCCTGCCGACATCAACTACCTGGCGCTCTCGCACTATCACTACGATCACACCGGCAACGCCAACGAATTTGCCGGCTCCACCTGGCTGGTGCCTCAACTGGAACGCGACGCCATGTTCGGGGGAAAAGCCTACGGCTCGCTGCAGCCCTCGACTTTTTCGGCCTTGCAGAATAGCAAAACCATCATCCTCAAGGACAACGAATATGATGTGTTCGGCGACGGCACCGTGATCATCAAGTCCGCTCCCGGACATACGCAGGGCCACCAGGTTCTGTACTTGAAGCTGGCCAAGACCGGAGGCGTCGTGCTTTCCGGCGATCTCTATCACTATCCAGCGGAGAGAACTCTGGATCGCGTCCCAAATTTCGATTTCAACGGCGAGCAAACCCGCGCCAGCCGAAAGACCATCGAGGCCTTCCTGAAGGAAAAGAATGCGCAGCTATGGATTCAGCACGATTTCGTCGGCAATGCAAAACTGAGGAAATCGCCGCAGTTTTACGAATAGCTCCCGGCAAAAGTGGGATGCAATGTTAAGTGGCATAGGCTTCAGCCTGTGCGGGTTAGTCCTTGCAAGGCCTAAAACCGCACAGGCTGAAGCCTATGCCACAAAATTCCAAATCACATGAGAAATCATTGACTAAATTAAACGCCGCTGCGGTGAGAAGCCGCAGCGGCGTTTAACTTTGTCAGCGCTTGCTTTGCGAAGAAGCGGGCAGCGATTAATTTGCAGTTACGACCAGACGGGCTTCACGCCAGGCCCGATCAGCATAGCTGGGTTTGCGCCCTTCCTCGGCATGAATTTCTGCGCGCGGCCATTGTCCACTTCGGCCGTATACAGATTGCCTTCCTGATCCACGTGCATGCCGTGAACTCCCCAGAATCCGCCCGGAAAATCGCCGAACGTGCCCCAGGAGTACAGGAAGTTGCCGTCGAGGTCGTATTTGATCATCTTGTTGGTGCCGCGATCGAAGAGCCACAGGTGCCGATCTGCAGCGGCCAAATGCAGGCAGTGCACATCGGACGGCGGATCGCCCACCTTCCACATGTTGAGGAATTTGCCGTTGGTGTCGAACACCTGCACACGGTGGTTGTTTCGGTCGTTGACGAAAACTCTCCCGCTGGGAACGTCAACGGCAACTCCGTGCACGCCGTTGAAGTAGCCGGGACGCGTTTCGTTTGGAGGTGTTCCCTTTTGTCCCCAATCCATTAGGAACTTTCCGTCCTTGTCGAACTTGGCGACGCGCGTGCCAATGTACCCGTCGGCCACAAACATGGTGCTATCGGGCAGCCAGGCGAGGTAAGTCGGACGAGAGAAGTGCGTGGCATCGGCGCCCATCTGATTGGGAGTCCCTATGGTCTGCACCAGTTTTTTCATGTCATGAGTGAACTTGAAGATGGCGTGGCGGTAGTCGTCCACCAGCCATACATATTTGTCCTTGTCGTATGGGTTGATGTAAATCGCATGGGGCCGGCGCAACATGCTGTCCCACTCCGGCCAAGTTTCCTTGATCTCGCCTTTGGCGTTCACCGCGGTGATGCAGTGTGTCCAGCGCCAGTCGACATTTTCCGTGCCGTGGTTCGGGCCATCCAGCGGTCCTGGCGGGCTGGCAGCCGTGGCGTCGCGCCAAGGCAGGCGGCCAATGGGAAAGCCGAGGCTCGGCCCTAGCTGCGGCAGATCAATTTCCTTCGGCCGCTTGATGTTCGGCAATTCGCCGCGCTGAAGGATGAAGACGCGGTCCGGATTCTCGGCGAAAATTCCTTCTCCCGATCCCCAGTTCCACGCCTCGTTCCCCGGCAATGCGGACAAGGGTTGCGGCCAATTCGGGTCAACATTATATGCCCCGAATACGTCCTGCACGCCTTTCTCTCCCGGGACCGCCGCAAACGAAACTTCCGCGGTCTTCGATTGCGCCTCGGCCTTTTCAGGCGAACTGAATATTCCTGAAACCATGGGTAGCGCCGTGGAGGCAAGCCCGGTCTTGATCAAAGCTCTCCTGCTCATCTTCGATTTTGAATCCATGTTTTCACGCTCCTTTTCAAACAAAGACAAATGCACGCGGAATTTTCGATTGGGACTTCTGGCAGGCGCATGGTACGCCTGTCCCGTCCCGGACACAACAAATTTACAAATGCGGGCGGCGCGATGGAAATCAGCGACGACACATATTTTCGCTCGCGCCGGTTAATACTCCGTAGTTTTGTTGACACCTAAGAGATCGTGGACTAGACTCCCCGCAATTGCTGGCGGGAACCCACAATCGGTCAACAAGAGAGGGCGTCCATGAAAAATAATCGAAGTGTTTGGGCCCGTGTGTTCGCCGTATTCGGGGGGATTGGCTTGATGGCATTCGCTGTGGGGCTGGGAGCGCAACTGCCCGCCGTCCCAAAATACAAGTTCGATCCCGACTGGCCGAAAACCATGCCCAACAACTGGAAAATCGGCGGCGTCACGGGACTTGCCGTGGATAAAGACGACAACGTCTGGGTGTTGGACCGCCCGAATGACTTGAGAGATATGGAATTGAAGGCGGAGATCACACCCAAAATCGCCGACTGTTGTACGCGGCCTCCCTCCATGATTCACATCGACAAGGCAGGCAACGTGATCGGCTCCTTCGACCCGCCGCAGGGACACGGCATGGCCGTGGACAGCAAGGGATTTGTGTACATTGGAAACGCTGTGCACGGGCTGAACACCGTGCGCAAGTACGATCCGAACACCGGCAAGTTGCTGGCCGAAATCCCTCGCGCGCCCGAGTCGCAGGCCGGCGGCGGTGGTGGCGACGCGGGTGATGAGGCTCCTGTCAACCGTGCTCCGGGCAAGGGCGGACCGGGCCCCGGTGGAACCTATCCGGTTATGGCGCGGGGGCGCGCTGCAGCCGATCCGGCGGCCGTTGCTGCGGCAACAGCAGCCTTCGTGGCCAAGTATCCCCCGACGACTCCGATGATCGTAGGCCAGATCGAAGAAGTGCGGATCGATGAGCCGGCCCACGAGTTGTATTGCTCGGACAGCTACCTCGGCGGGCGCGTGATGGTGTTTGACCTGGACACGTTTGCGTTCAAGCGCGGTTGGGGCGCCTACGGACACAAGCTCTCTGAAATAACCACAGACCCAAAAGATCGCGAATATACGCCCAATGGTCCGGAACCAAAGGAATTTCGCGGCCACCTTACACTGAATTTTTCGAAGGATGGCTTGGTGTATGCAGCGGACCGTGCCGCAAACCGCATCATCGTCACCAAAAAAGACGGCACATATGTAAGGGAAATCGTCGTGGCCCCCTATACTGCCGGCGGTTCCGCCGGCGGCGTGATGTTCTCGCCGGACAAGGGTCAGCAGTTCTTGTACATTTCCGATATCAACAACAACCACGTGTGGTTCCTCAATCGTGAAGACGGCAAGCTGGTCGGCCAGTTGGGCAGCATGGGCCAGAATGGCGGCCTGTTTTTCGGCCTTCACATGATTGCCACTGACTCCAAAGGAAACCTCTACACCGGCGAAGTGTTTAACGGCGAGAGGGTGCAGAGATTTGTGCCAGTGAAATGAAATTGGGATAATAAGTTCGGCGAGACGTATTATGCTTTGGGTCGCCGATGAAGTGGAATGCGGAACGAACATGATCTCAAATCGTGGAGAGTGAAAACATATTTATGAAGACCAGGGTGGGCGTTGCGTTTTCCATTGTATTGAGCGGAGTTGCTTTTCTTTGTGGAACAGGCAATGCCCAAGCTCCATCGGCTCGCAACTTCGCTGACGCAGCGGCATGCAACCGCATGGCATTCGTCAGCCTGCCGAATACCACCATCACTTCCGCGCAAGCCGTTACTGCTGGACAATTCAAACCGCCTTCAGGTCCGGACGCGGGCTATGGCGACCTGCCGGCCTTCTGTCGCATTTCGATGTCCATCAAACCGTCCAGCGATTCGGAAATTAAATCGGAAGTGTGGCTGCCGCTTTCCGCATGGAACGGCAAGTTTCAAGAAGTGGGCAACGGAGGCTGGAACGGCGACATTCAATACGCCGCGCTTGCGGAGGGATTGCGGCGCGGCTACACCACGGCGTCCACCGATACCGGGCACGTGGGAGGCAGCGCCAGCTTTGCGCTGGGCCATCCGGAAAAGGTGATCGATTTCGGCTATCGCGCGATTCACGAGACGGCCGTGCAGAGCAAATCTGTGATTGCCGCGCTGTACGGCGGCCCGCAGCGCCTGTCGTACTTTACAGGCTGCTCGGGCGGCGGACGGCAGGCATTCGCCGAAGCGCAGCGCTACCCTGAGGATTTCGAAGGCATCATTGCCGGAGATCCCGGTTATGACCGCACGGGCGAAAGTTTTCAGCTGGTGGCCGCGGCGCAAGCCATGTACCGCAACCCCGCCGGAAAAATTCCCCCGGAAAAACTTTCCGTGCTGCACCAAGCCGCGCTGGACGCATGCGATGCGCTGGACGGCATCAAGGACGGCATTATCAATGATCCGACGCGCTGCAAATTCGATCCATCGGTGACGCTCTGCAAAGGCGCGGACGGCCCGGCTTGCCTGACACGCGCGCAAGTAGAAACGGCCAAAACGTTTTACACGGCGCTGAAAGATCCAAAGACGGGCGAGGAAGTTTTTCCGGGATTCGAGCCCGGCAGCGAATTGCGCTGGGCCGCCTTGGGTGAAGGACCGCTGCTCATGGCCGGCGACCTTTTCAAGTACGTGGTATTCCAGAATCCCAACTGGGATTACATGACGCTCGATGTCGGCCAGCATCTTGCTCTTGCCAGAAAAATGGATAATGGCGTGATCAGCCCCACATCTGCAAATCTGAAAACGTTTGTGGGTCGCGGAGGCAAACTAATCATTTATCACGGCTGGGGCGATCAAAACGTCGCGCCGCTTTCCTCGGTGGAGTATTACGAAAAGCTGGTTAAGGAACTTGGCCAGAAGCAGGTGGAAGGCTCCGTGCGACTGTACATGGTGCCCGCCATGGGCCACTGCGGCGGGGGCGAAGGCCCCAATGTATTCGACACGCTAACCGCGCTGGAAAAATGGCGCGAGAACGATACGGCGCCCAGGGAAATCATCGCCTCGCAAATCGTAAAAGGCAGCGTCATCCGCACGCGCCCGCTCTGCCCCTATCCGCAAGTCGCGCAGTACAAAGGAACCGGTAGCACCGATCAGGCCGAAAATTTCACGTGCCGCGTGCCTTAGGCACCAGATCGGCGATTGCACCGTCAAGTTTCGAAGTGCGCACGCGGGAAACTCTCACCGTGCTACTTAGCTGGATCGACCGGTTTGGCAGGCTCGGATGGCTGCTCTGCCTTGGGCTTGGCCAGAAATTCATCCACGCGCTTCTTGAAGTCACCCCGATCGTCGTGCTCAAATCCGCTGTAGTTCGATACGACTTGCATCTCGCAACCCGTACCCTTTGGAACCAAAGTGACGCGGTTGGTCCGCTGCAAGAGCGCCCCGGTAATGGTGACGTGGACGGCATGCTTCACTTTGTAGGAAGCAGTCATTTTTGCGTCATCTCTTGCTGAAACGTTGTAATTTTCCGGATTGCTGAGCGTGTCCTTGACCGCGCCCCACAAATCACTGCAAGGAACGGAGTAGGAATCCTTGTAAGTCTCGCCAAACATGGGCAGAGATAGACCAAGCGACATCAAAACCACGACCATCACTCTTGTCTTCATCATGGCAGATCTCCCACACAATTGATTACAGTCTCAAAACCGAGACCGTAACCTCGCTCTTGAACCAGTTCTAAAATAAATCCATCGAAACAGTGCATCAGTGGCCCACGTCACATTGACCAGTGATCTGCGCGTGCATAGCCACAGCCGATCTTCGGTGCGCTGTTTCACGGCAGATACGAGAATTTCTCAACACACGTTTAACCGGCGGGCGATTAAGCCTCATACGAGGGTGATTTCATGGTTGGCAACGATTTGGCCGAAAATGGGTGTATATTCGCTCGCAGCTTACGGACCGAAATAGGTATTCCCGCTCAATCAAGGAGATCTCCGATGCGACGATTTTGCTTGCCAGTTGTGCTTGCTGTAGGAATCGCGATGCTCGCGTCCCTGGGCCTCGCGCAACAGGCTCCCACTGCGGGCCCATACAAAGTGTTGAAGACGGCCAAAGTCGGCGGCGACGGCGGCTTCGATTACGTGAATGCCGACGTCGAAGGACGCCGGTTGTACGTTCCGCGCAGCGGGCCCACGGCCCGGATCACCGTATTTAATCTGGATACTTTGGAGCCAGCCGGAGAAGTCCCCGGCGTCAATGGGCATGGAGCCGTTGTGGACCCCAAAACCAATCACGGCTTCGTAACCAGCAAGCCCATCGTGATGTTCGATTCCAAAACTCTTGCGGTCATCAAGACCATCGACGTGCAGGGAAATCCGGACGGCATTTTGTTCGACCCGTATAACGAGCGCGTTTACGACCTCAGCCACTCCGCGCCCAACGCCACCGTGATCGATGCAAAGGACGGCTCCATCGTCGGCACCATCGATCTGGGCGGAGCGCCGGAGCAGGCCGTCACCGACGGCAAGGGTCATCTCTATGTGGATATTGAAGACAAAGGCAACATCGCCGTGGTTGACGCCAAGACACTGGCCGTGACTGCGCATTACGATGTTTCCGGAAAAGCGGGCACCTGCGCCGGGCTGGCCATCGACGCCAAGAATCGCGTCCTGTTTGTCGCTTGCCGCGAGCCGCACGTCATGGTGATTCTCAACGCCGATGACGGCAACATCATCACCACCCTGCCGCTGGCCGGAGTTACAGACGGCGCCGTGTTCAACCCAGCCACGATGGAAGCTTTTAGCTCGCATGCCGAAGGCACGCTGACCGTGATCAAGGAAAACAGCCCCACCAGTTTCGAGGTGGAGCAGAATCTGATCACCATGCCCAGCGCCAAGACGCTCACGCTGGACACCAAGACGAACCACATCTTGTCGATCGCCGCCATGTTCGATCCCCCGGTGACTGGAACTCCGCCACTTTCGAACGGGCGCGTGGCTCGCGGCCCCATGGTGGCGGGTTCGTTCTCCATTCTGGTGGTGGGCAAGTAGAAGCGGCTCCTCGTTGAAACTATCACGCTCGGCAGTGACAGGATTGTTCTCCCGCGTTGCTTTGGACATTCTGTCACTGCCGATGGCTGCAAGATGAGACACAAGTGTGGATTTGGGTGTAAGTTATCGGCTGGGTGGGAAGTCAAAATCGAAATACAGATGTGCAGCCGTCATTTTCAAAATTAAGAGATTCTGGCGTCCGTTTCGGCTAATCTTGCGAAACAGGATGCGCAGCCTCGATACGATACATAGAACACAGGAGGAAGGCCAATGAAAGTGTCTGGTCGAAAAACAGTTGTCGGAGCAATCGTCTGCGCCGTGATTGGCGTTACGGCTTTGCTGGGCTGGTTCAGCGTGGAAAAAGTGAACGCGGCGCAACGCAAGGCCGAGCAAGGCCAATGGGTCGATCCGGCAAACCCCAGCGACGAACTGGTGGATGGCCCGTATCGAGTGGACCCCAATTGGCCCAAGCCCTTGTCCACATTATTTCCGGAAGAGAAGGGCTGGACATGGGGCGCGGTGCAGGGCGTGTTCGCGCAGAACCCCGATCGCATCTTCGTGGTCATGCGTGGCGAGCTGCCCGATTTGGCAGGCGCAAAAAAAGTGTACGCGGAGATCGAAACCGCTTTCGGAATCAAGACTCATTTGGAGGTTCCAGGGCGCGGCATGTACGGGCGCAATGCATCCGTGGGCCAATATGCCAGCCCGGGCGAGGCCTCTGACGATTACCTGGGCCAGGAAGGCAAAGACTACCGCTGGAAACACATCATCACGGTATATGACAGCAAGGGTGATGTGAAAGAAGCCTGGACGCAGTGGGATTCGCTGTTTAAGCCGGACAATCCGAATGTGTTGTCGCAGGGCCGCGTCCACAAAATTCTGATCAGTCCTTATGACCCGGAAAAGCGCGTGTGGGCCATTGACGACGGTCATGAAGTGATCCGCATATTCAGCAATGACGGCAAGAAACTGCTGCAGACCATCGGCACGCTGAACACAACCACCGAACGCAACGCCAAGATGACCGGCAATACCGGCCGCCCGTCCTATATTCAAAAGACAGGTCCGCCCAGCGAGACATTTGGCCGGCAAACCGATATTGCATGGCTGCCGGACGGCACCTTCTTCGTCACCGACGGATACGAGGAAACACGCGTCGTGAAATTCGACAAGAACGGAAAATTCCTGATGGCCTGGGGCGAGAGGGGCGAGGCCGGCGGCCACGAGATGCGGCCAAACTATTTCAATACCGTGCACGGCATCGCCATCGACAACCAGCGCCGTCTCTACATCAACGACCGCAGCAACCGCCGCATCCAGATCTTCGACGAGAACGGAAAATTCATAAACCAGTGGTATCTCGGCGACGGTCCCACCGCCACGTATCACATCGTCATGACCGCGGATCAGCACCTCTGGATGTCCGACGGCCACGGCAATTTCAAGTTCTACAAATATGACCTCAACGGAAGGCTGCTCTATACCTGGGGCACGATGACACCCGAGCCGGGCGGATTGTGGGGAACGCACCAGTTCGGCGTGGATCAGGAGGGCAACCTCTACACGGCGGAAGTGTGGGGCGGCCGTCCTCAAAAGTTCGTCCCGCGAAAGGGCGCCGATCCATCCCTGCTGATCGGCCAGCCGATTCGCGCGGCTTGGACCAAGTAAAGCTGCACGGCACGCTCGTTGGCCGGGAGAAGGCATCTTCTCCCGGCCATTTTCTTTTGTTGCAGGTGGCCGCTGCCCAATACATTGGGCGCTGAGAATGGCAGGAACCTTCAAGTGTGACCGGTATCACGCTGGCCTGTTGCGGCGGTCACAGCAGGTTCGGAAGTAATTGCGCGAGAATGGCGGCAGAAGTAAAGGAGATTGACATGCCACCACTTACAACTCCGATCGCGGCAATTCCATTTATGGTGATGTTTTTTGTTTTGATGATGGGGATTCCGCTGTTTATTGCGCGGCACCATCACATGACGAAGTAGTTGTTCATCATCTCCTTGATGTGCGGTAACCGGCATCAGCATCTCTGGTGTGGACGCTGGGTGATCACTGCCTGTCCCGTTGGCGGTTTCAATGCAAATCTTCGCAATTTCGCGGTGCGTCCAATTTCACTTCAGCACTCCAAGATTCAATAAAGCGTCAATTCCCTGTTTATAACTCGACTTGCATTGCTCTGTGATTTGGATCACTGCAAAAGCTTCTTGCTCATGCAATTGTGAAAATTGACGGTAAAGCTTCTCGCCGGCCGCGCCATACGACAGCTCCTAAATTGCACGGGTTGCGCTCGCAAGGCGTTCGGCAAATAGAAGCAGAGGGGGATTTTATGAGAATCAAGGATGTGATGGTGCAGCCAGCGGCTTATTGCAATCCGGAAACGAACCTGGGAAAGGCAGTCGAGATGATGTGGAATTGCAACTGTGGATTTCTCCCCGTGCTGGATGCGCAGCGGCGCGTCGTGGGAGTTATAACGGATCGAGATATTGCGGTCGCGCTTGGAACACAGCCTCGGCGCCCAGGGGAAATCACGGTGGGCGAGGTAGCGACGCGCAAGGTGCACACCTGCCGGCCGGAGTACGACATTCACATGGCGCTCGATACCATGGCGGAAAATAAGGTTCGACGCATCGTGGTGGTCAACGAGCAAAACCAGTTCGAAGGCGTCCTCTCCATGGACGATGTTGTCCTTTTGGCCGAATCCAAATCGGGAGGCAAGCCGGAGCTTTCGTCCGACGAAATCTTGAGAACCCTGAAGACGCTGTATGGCCCGCAGTTGTCGCCTCGCGCGGCAGCGGCTTCAGCTTGAGGCTAGCTGGCCAGTCGTAGGCGTGGGTACGGATTGCCAGACGGTAATCGATATCCGCAATTCCGAATTGCATCGCGCGAAAGAAGTCTGTGAGGGGAGTCGATAGGCGGCGAACGTAATTGTGCACGCATTGCATTGTAGAAGCCGAGTTGACTCCCCAAAACATACCTTCGACCTCCACATCTTTCCTGCACCAAGACAACAAAAATCCATCTGAAACAGTTCTCATGGTCTGACACGCAGTGAGACCAATTTACGCAAGCGGGTGTATAGTACCTTCCGGAAATTCAACGGTTCAGACTTCAAATGAGATTTTTCGGGAGACTACATTCATGACCAGACGCACATTGACGCTCATCCTTGCGGCTGTGGCCGCGATTGCATTTGTGGCCGGCGCGATCGTCACCAGCAAGATGATTTCCGTGCAGGCCGAGACCAAGCCGGGATACGGATTCGCGGCGCTGGCCGGCCAGCGCGTGGGGCAGGATGTGGATGGCCCGTACGACGTCGATCCCAACTGGCCAAAACCGATCAGCGCATTGCCCGGACACGAGAAGTGGACCTACGGCGCGGTGGAAAGCGTCTTCGCGGAAAATCCCAATCGCGTTTTTATTCTGGAGCGCGGCGAAATTCCCAACCTCAAGCGGCCCGAGGAAGTTCCCTACCCTTCGGTTGGCCCGAGCATTTCGTTTCCGGTGGCCCAGGTGCCGTGGCGCAACGCCTCGGTGGGACCGGTGACGTCCGCTGGAAATCCAGTATGGAGCGGGAAACTTGGAGTGGATGCGCGCTGGGAGCATTGCATGGTGGTGGTCGATGCCAACGGCAACCTTATTGAGGACTGGACCAAGTGGGACAAGATGCTGCGCCGCCCGCACTCCGTGACCATGAATCCTTACGACCCGGAAAAGCACATCTGGGTGGTGGACGATCAAGGCCACGCCGTCTACGAATTCACGCATGACGGAAAAGAACTGGTAAAAACGCTGGGCACGCCCTATGAATCCGGCAACGACGAAAAACATTTCAACCGGCCCACGTTCATCAACTGGCTGCCCGACGGGACCATGTACGTGACCGACGGTTACGGCAACACGCGCGTTGTGAAATTCGACAAGGACGGCAAGTACCTGATGGCCTGGGGGCAGCCCTCAAACCCGCCGGACGACACGCGCCCGGGAACTTTCCACGACGTGCACGGCGTGGTGTTTGACGTTCCGCGCCACCGCGTCTTTGTCACCGATCGCTCCGACCATCGCATCCAGATTTTCGATGAAAACGGAAAGTTCCTCGATCAGTGGACAACGGGAAAACCGTCCACGCCGCAATTTCTCTACAAGGCGGCCGACGGCTACATCTGGATTGCCGACGGTTCCACCGCAAAAATCATCAAGTTCGATATGGACGGCCATCTTCTCTACGAATGGGGCAGCGGAGGCGACTGGCCCGGGGCGCTGTGGAATGTGCACGGAATGAGCGTCGACCAGGAAGGCAATCTTTACCTGGCTGAAGTCAACAACGGCCGCGCCGAGAAATTCAAGCCGCGCGCTGGTGCAAACCAGGCGCTCATGGTCGGCAAGCCGGTCTATTCCGCCTGGAAATAATCAGAACGTAGCACAGGCTAAAGTAGCACAGGCTTCAGCCTGTGGGGTTTCGTCCTTGAGAGAACTAAAATCCACAGGCTGAAGCCTGTGCTACAAAAACCTTTTGCGATAGGTGCCCATGCGAACCATAACGCTCGAAGAACACATTACGACGCCGGAATTGCTGAAGGCCGCGCAGATGCCCGTGACGGGCGCCTCCGCCGCCTTCATGCAGGCCATGAATGCCAAGCTTCTCGATCTTGACGAGGGCCGCATCGCTGACATGGATGCCGCGGGAATCGACATGCAGGTTCTCTCGGTTTCGGCGAATACGGTGGAAAAACTCGATTCGGCCGCCGCAAATGCCGTGGCCCGCGACGCCAATGACAGAATGGCGGCAGCCGTTCGCGCGCATCCCACACGTTTTGCCGCATTCGCGACTCTTGCGTTTCATGAACCGGACAAGGCCGCCGCGGAACTCAAGCGTTGCGTGCGCGGATTGGGTTTCAAGGGCGCCATGCTGAACGGCACCAGCAACGGCCAGTTTCTCGACCATCCGCGATTCACCCCGCTTTTCGAAGCCGCGACATCGCTGGACGTTCCAATTTACCTGCATCCCGCGCCGCCGCCCAAGCCGGTCATGGAAGCCTATTACAGCGGCCTGCCCGGCACGCTGGGATTCATGCTCTCAACCGCCGGATGGGGATGGCATGTGGAAACGGGCATGCACGGCCTGCGGCTGATCCTCAGCGGCGTGTTCGACCGCTTCCCAAAACTGAAAATCATCATCGGACATATGGGCGAAAATCTGCCCTTCTCGATTGCCCGCGCGGAAATGGTCCTGGGGCGCGGAGCGTCCGACCTGAAGCGCCCCATCGGCGAATATTTCCGCGAGAATTTTTATCTCACCACCAGCGGGTATTTCACCATGCCGCCCTTCCTCTGCATGCAGCAAGTTGTGGGCATCGACCACATCCTGTTTTCCGTGGACTACCCTTTCAGCCCCAACACCGATGGCCGCAAATTTCTAAATACCTTGGCCCTCAGCCCGGAAGACATGGAGAAATTCACGCATCGCAACGCGGAAAAACTGCTGAAACTTTAAGCGAAACTTTCGAATCGATAGTCTGAAACGCGAGAACGGATTCGAACTCTTTGCAGGATGCATTGCGTTTCCTGGACTCAGAGTCTTATTCAAACAGACTATTCTGCGATTCGCGCCCAATCGTGTTATCTTGCCTTCTAAATGCGCTGCCAGCGTGCGCCGGCAGTCATCTCAATTCAGAGTGAATTCGAAGGAGACAGGAATGAAAAAGATTCAGCCAATTATTGCCGCAATCGTATTGTCGATTGCCGGCTCGTATTTTGTGCTCGCGCAGCAGCCCGCGCAGGCGCCCCCGCAGCCCATGAGCTTTTTCATCACCAGCGCGGGTTCCGGCCATGGAGCCAATCTTGGCGGGCTTGCGGGAGCCGATAAGATCTGCCAGACGCTCGCGGCAGCAGTGGGCAGTGGCAGCAAGACCTGGCACGCTTATCTGAGCACCAACTCGCCCACGGTCAATGCGCGCGACCGCATCGGCACGGGTCCCTGGTACAACGCCAAGGGTGAAAAGATTGCCAATGGACTGGCCGATCTGCACGGAGATACGGCGGAGCTTGCGCGCCTCGGCAACAACCTGGTGAAAATGTCCGCGCTGACCGAAAAAGGAAACATGGTCAACGGCCGGGGCGACACACCCAACACGCACGACATGCTGACCGGCTCGCAAACCGATGGCAGAGCCTACACCGATGGCATGGACCACACCTGCAACAATTGGACGAGTGAAACCACCGGCACCGCGCAGCTCGGGCATTCCGACCGCAACGGCGCCAACAACACTTCCTGGAACTCGGCGCACCCCAGCCGCGGCTGCAGCCAGGACAATCTTGTAAGCACCGGCGGCGCGGGCCTGTTCTATTGTTTCGCGATTAATTAACTTATGGCAGTAGGGGCGCGGCGCATTGCCGTGCCCCTACAACCACGACGCCTGCAAAATGCGGCGTTATTTGTGGAATTTCACGGGGATCAAAGGCAAGCAAGTGAGAAATTCGGGCCTAATGGTTGGATGTTCTCGTTGACGTATGTTCCCAGCGCTATTCTGATCGTTGCAGCAGGCACACGCCTGTCCAGGGATAATTTGCAGGAACGGGTCGCGGATCGGGCAACAGCGATAGAAACTCCTCCGGCGCACGATTGTTTTCCGCAGCCGTCTCCAGCAATCCCTTCACTTCCTTCGGCTCCCAGCCATGCTGCTTGAAAAAATCCACGCCTTCCGGCGGTCCAAACTTTAATTGCACATTGGCATCGCTGAGGTATCTACCCGTTGTCCCATGCTGCATCGACGCCAATTGAATAGGCGATGAGATGTCGACAATCCAGCTCTGAAAATGCGGCCCGCGGGCCAGATCGCGCGCCAACGCAGCAACCTCTTCAGGAGAAAAATAAACCAGCAAACCTTCGCTCAATACCACGATCTTTTGGGCTCGCGCGTTCAACGCCTGGAAGAGATCGCGGCGGCCTTGAACATCTGACAGGTCAAGAGCCACACGCTCCAGCCGGCATCGCGGCCTTTCCGTCGCCAACATCTCTTCCTTGTAAGAAATAATTTCGGGAAGATCGACTTCAACCCATTGCAAAGAGGAAGGCAATTCCATGCGGTACGGCCGCGCGTCCAATCCAGCCGCCAGATTCAGCACCAAGTCAGCCCCGTCCCGCAGCAAGCGAGTCACGAAGGAATCGAACTGGCAGGTGCGCGCCACCCAGGCCCATCCATACGTAATTCCCTGTTCAGTTCCCTGCGCCAGCATTTTTGCTAACTGAAAGCCGCGCTCGCCGGCTAACCGCTCCGCATACGGGTCGCGGAAAAGCGCGTCCGGCCGGCGCGTTTCCAAGGCCCGGAAATGCGCCACCCATCGGGCGGTATCGGAAACGCTGCGAAGGCCGGCATTCTGATCGTTCATCGGGAAAACCGTGTAGGAACACTCATCGAAAAATAAATCGGGCCGAGGACGGGGCAGACCATTTCCGTCTGGCTGATTGGAAAAACAACGGGGAGCGATCCGGAAATTGGACCGCTCCCCGTGTGTCGCTTTGAGTTCGCAGAATCAAGTCGGCTACTTGGAATCCGCTGGAGGCACTGCGGCGGCGGATTGAATGGAGGTTTGCTGGCTTACAGCCAGTTGCCAGCGGCCGTCGCGCAGAGTCCAGACGCGGACGTTGTAGTAAGGCTTTCCGCCGCGATGCGGCACGTGGTGCGAGATCATGACCGCGGCGTTGTCGCCGAAGTCGTGAATCTCCATGGCCGTGATCGGGTCGCCCACCGTGCCAATCCCTGCCTCCTGCTGTTTCTTGGCGAGCGCCACGCGGTCGGCCTTGCCACGCATCGACGTGTTGTTGATGATCAGGAATTCGTCGGCAATGTGCAGCGGCCAGTCGGTGGCGTCGGGGTGCCACTCATCTACCTTTGTTTTTTGCCAGTCGGCAAGAATGGCTTTGTCCATGGCAGTTGTGGGCTTGTACGGCACGGTGCGGCAGGGATTCTCGCAATCGCCCTGGCTGGGAATCATCGTGCCCGGCACGCCCCCTGTAGTGATGGGCGTGTCCAATTCAATAAACTCCCGCCAGCCCGCTGGACGCTTGACCCACACCCGCAAGAACCGCACGTTATGATGTTCGCCGATTACAGTTTCCACCTGGCTGTAGAAATGAGTCTGAACCTTCTCATCTCCCATGTTGTCCGCTGCGAACGCCGGCAGGGCGTCCAGGACTTCCGCTTTCTTCAGCGATTTGCCTTCCGTGTCCGTCCAGACGAAATCCGCATCCAGCAATTTCCCCGCTGCCGCCTTTTCGACCTTGCCCAATGCAGCCTGCAAAGACTTGTCCGCCTGCAACGCCGCCTGTTCGCCGTCATCGGCCGCGGCCACTCGCCCCATCGGCCCCGCTGCCAATACTCCACCGCAAACCACACCAACAATTAGCGCACGAATCAAGAAACTCTTCACGGTTCCTCCCATTCAATTAGTTCGTATGAGGCAGATTCTAGACCGCCAAAATCGGGCAAGCAACCCCCAATCGGCCAGCCGGAAAATCAGCGCGCGTCACGCGGACGACCCACGGCGCAGCGCTATTGTCCTCTCCATGTCAAACAGTCGAACGGGAGTGCGTGCAACTCCTTATTTGGGCATCCATAGCGGATGGTTGGTGAAAAGCCCGTTGATCACACCGATGCGGTACGCGAGAAACATTCCAAAACCAACGCTAAGAAGGCCGGACGATACGACCAAATACCGGTTCATTCGCGCAAATCGTAGCGATCCGTATGCGGAAGGAATTGCGATGGCGGTTGTAATTAGCCCCATGCCGGCGACGGTGCCAATCCCAAAGACCACGAGATAGGCCATAGCCCACAGCGGATTTCCGATCGTGGCAAGAATCAACAAAGCGACGGCGGCAGACCCAGCCAGACCATGCACGATTCCCACCACGATGGGACGAAGTGTGTGATATACGCCCAGCCGGCCACGAGAACCGATCAAGCAGTCTTCTTAAAGGATTATTTTCTTTCGGTATTTGCTCAGAGCAAATCACCGGGTTTGCGGTTGGCAGGACGCGAGATCGGCATGGGAGTGAAAGTGGGAAGGCGCCGTCGCGCCGCCGCTTCGACCTGAAGCGATCTCTTCCGAGCGATTTCCAGAACGCAGCCAAGTTGAAAATTCCGAGCAAGACTAGCATCAAGCCTACCGAAAATTCCATCGCGAGACCAAGCCTCGGGGGAATCACTAGTCCGAAAAGAATGATCGCTCCGCCGACCAAGAGAATCGTGAGCGTGTGACCGACTCCCCAGAGAATTCCAACGATCGTCGAATCGATAAAGATTCCGTTCGCGAGTGACAATCGTTGTGATGGCAATGACATGGTCCGGGTCCGTCGCGTGCCGCATCCCCAGAAAGAATCCCAAAGCCAGAATGGCGAGAAAATTGATCATGATTCAGCTCCCTTCGCCCTTTGTGCCGCGATGACAGCCTGTCCGAGGCTGAGGCCGCCATCTCCGGCGGGGACCTGGGCATGGGTGAACACTTCGAACTCGGCGGCATCGAGATCACGGACCAATTGCTCCAGCACAAGCGAGTTGTGAAACACTCCGCCGCTCAAACAGACTCGATTCAGCGACGACTCCTCGCGCAACAAACTTGCCAGCCGCGCGAGAACGGCGACCAGCCCGTTATGGAATCGCCGACTGATTATTTCTGGAGCCACATTCCGAGCCAAATCTTCGACGATTGCTTCGAATAACGCATGCGTTCCGATTTCCCAGCATCCGTTTGCCTGGCGAACATCAAACGGATAAGCGCCTGCGTCAGTTGACGCCCTTCCCACGGTTTCAAGTTCCATCGCTGCCTGAGCTTCGTAATTCACCCTCCCTCGAAGCCCCATCAAGGCCGCGACGCCATCGAACAATCTTCCACAACTTGAAGTGAGTGGAGAATTCACTCCCCGCTCGATCATGCGCAGGATGGTCTCGGCCTTTCCCGCGGTCGAGTCCGCGGACGAACGGAATGTCCCATTCAAGAAATTCCGGGCCGAAGTCATGCGCCAAATAACTAACCGCCATGCGCCAGGGCTCGTGAATTGCCGCGGCGCCCCCGGGCATGGGCACGTAAGCGAAATGAGCGGCCCGTTCAAAGCCACTGTAATCAGCAAGAAGCGCTTCGCCGCCCCAGATGTTGCCGTCTGTGCCGTAGCCCGTGCCATCGAGCGCCAGTCCGATGACTTTTCCTTCGATCGCTGTTTTCCGCCATGCAGGATGCGATGTGCGCGTGGTGGTGCTGTACACCCAACAAGCGGACATCCTTTTGCGCAAGCGCCCATTTGGTGGACAAATAATCCGGATGAAGATCGTAGGCAATGATTTCCGGCTCGATCTCGAGAATTCTCGACAGATGTTCGACCGCTTCACGGAAAAAAGTGAAACTCTCCACATTCTCGAGATCCCCGATGTGCTGGCTCAGGAAGGCGAGGTTGCCTCGAGCCAGGCAGATCGTGCTCTTGAGCTCTCCTCCTACGGCAAGGACCGGAGGAAGCGTGCGACGCAACTCCAAGGGTGCAGGCACATACCCTCGCGATCGGCGAACCTGCCGCACACGTCCCGCGCCGGGTCGCACGACCGAATCATCACAACGAAGCAGGATGTCTCGATTGTGTATCAGGAAATAGTCCGCAATACCGGCCAAGGCGCATCACCGCCTCATGGTTGTTGATCGCGATCGGTTCCTCGCTTACGTTGCCGCTCGTCATCACCAGAGCCGGAAACTCTTCCGCGGCAAAGAGCAGATGGTGCAGCGGCGTGTATGGCAGGAATACTCCGAAATCGCATTGGCAGGGCGCCACGCGCTTCGGCGATGGGCGTCGCATTGTTTTTTCGGTAGCAGCACGATGGGCCGTTGGCGGCTAGCAAGCGCGATACGGGCGGCATCATCGACCTCGCAGAGCCTGCGCCGCGGCATCGAGGTCCGGCACCATCAGGGCAAAGGGTTTTTCGACACGGCGTTTGCGCTGACGAAGCCGCTCGACCGCCACAGGATTGGTTGCATCCGCGGCAAGATGAAAACCGCCGAGGCCTTTGACGGCGACCACTTCGCCCATCCGAAGGTGTCGCGCCGCTTCCCGAACCGGATCGGATGTCTCGATACGAATGGCCGTGTGAATCCCACCACTCGAGCTGGGGGCCGCATTCCCAGCAGGCGTTCGGTTGTGCATGGAAGCGGCGATTGTGAACGTCTTCATACTCGGCGCGGCACGCGGCACACATGGGAAACTCGCGCATCGAGGTGCGGCAGCGGTCGTAAGGGATGTCGCGCACGATCGTGAAGCGCGGTCCGCAGTTCGTGCAATTGATGAAGGGATAGAGATACCTGCGATCGGCGGGGTCAAACAATTCACGAAGGCAGTCATCACATATCGCGACATCCGGGGAGATCAGCGTGCGAACACGGCTCGCCCGCGTGACTGGCGAGAATCTGGAACTCATGGTCGCCGTTGCAGGGAAGTTCGCGGACGGCAACTTCAGTGATGCGGGCAAGAGTCGGCGCTTCCTCCGGCAGGCGCAAGACAAAGTCGTCCACGAGCTCGATCGGTCCCTGAATTTCGATTGTGACGCCGGCGGATGTATTCCTGATCGTCCCGGACAAATCAAGTTCGGTGGCGAGCCGAAAGACGTAAGGGCGGAATCCAACTCCTTGCACAATTCCGGAAACTCGGACTTCCCTGCGAACTTGCATAAGGAACCTAGGATGGCGATGCCGCCTCGAGCGTCGTGCTTGCCTGCCGCTTTGCCTTGCAGCCAGCGGAGCCATTCAGCCAATCCATCGCGCGTCTGGCAGGAAACGCGGACAATCTCCATTCCCGCATGAACCTTGCGCGCATTCTCTTCCGCGGCAGCAATGTCAAACGGCACATAGGGCAGGAGGTCAATCTTGTTCAAGACCAGCAGCTCGGATTTGAAGAAAATGGAAGGGTATTTGAGCGGTTTGTCTTCTCCCTCCGCGACACTGAGAACTACGATTTTCGCAGCTTCGCCCAGATCATAGCTCGAGGGGCAGACCAGGTTGCCGACATTTTCGATCAGCAGCAGATCGATGTTTTCCAGCGGCCAGTCGGCAAGCGCTCGCTCGATCATGCGGGCATCGAGATGGCAAGTCCCGCCGGTCGTAATTTGTTTCACGGGGAAGCCGAACCGCGCCAGGCGCATGGCGTCGTTTTCGGTCTGGATATCGCCGGTCAACACGGCGACGCGCTCGTTCGGCGCAAAGCTTTCGAGCGTGCGCTCCAGCAAACTCGTCTTGCCCGAGCCCGGAGAACTGATCAGATTAAGGCATAACGACGTTGTGCTCGGCAAAGCGCGCGCGCAACTCGGCGGCGACGCGCGCATTTTCGTTCAAAACTTTACGTTCCAGCGGTACGCGCTCCATCTTCAACCTCCAGATAAGCAAGTTCCAGTTCGTCGCCTTCGATAAACCGTGAATCCATTCCGCCACAATGCGGACATGTCAAGTCTTCGAGTCGCGGGACGAAAGAGCGTCCGCAGGTTTGGCATTCGCTGGCGCCGGGGACGATAGTCGATGTCAAGCGCCAGCGGCTCTAAATCGGTGTCCCGCACCAACGCTTCGAAACAGAAGCGCATCGCGTCAGGGTCCACGCCGGCAAGCTCTCCGATGCGCACACCGACCTTGCAAATGTGCTGGCCCGGGAAGCGTCAGCGCTTCGCTGCGGACCGATTCCAGAACCGAGTTGGCAATCCCCATCTCGTGCATCTTCGATCCTTAACAGATGCGCGGCAACTGGTCGCCGGACAGGAGATCCACAATGCGCGACGTTCCCAGACGCGTGCGCATGGTGACCATGCCGCGATTCTCTTCATTCACTCTTCCAATAATGTGCGCATCACGGCCCGCCGGATTCCGCCGCATCGCTTCGAGGATCGGTTCGGCGGCCTCGGGCGCGACGATCGCGATCAGTTTGCCTTCGTTGGCCACGTAGAGCGGATCGAGCCCCAGCATCTCGCATGCGCCCTGGACTTCGTCGCGGATGGGAATCGCGCTCTCCTGCAATTCGATGCTCACCTTAGACCGCTCCGCAATTTCATTGAGCGAACTGGAAAGGCCGCCGCGCGTCGGATCGCGCAGGCAGCGGATGCTCGGCGCTCGCGCGCGAGCATATCCGCCACCAAGCGATGCAGCGCCGCGGTATCGCTCTGAATCTCGCTTTCGAATTCCAGTCCTTCGCGCTGGGACAAGATCGTGATTCCGTGATCGCCGATCGTGCCGCTCAGCAGCACCAGATCGCCGGGGCGGGCTTGGTCCGCCGAAAGCCGCAAGCCTGCCGGGACCAGGCCGATCCCCGAAGTGTTGACAAACAGGCCATCCCCGCTGCCCTTTTCCACGACCTTCGTATCGCCGGTCACAACAAGTACATTCGCCAGCGCCGCGGCCACGCGGACCGATTCCACGACTCGCCGCAGCACCTCCATCGAGAGCCCTTCTTCCAGGATGAACGCCAGGCTCAGGAACAAAGGCTCGGCGCCACCCATGGCCAGATCGTTTACCGTGCCGTTCACCGCCAGGGTTCCGATGTCACCTCCAGGGAAAAATAGCGGCTTCACTACGAAAGAGTCGGTGGTGAAGGCCAGCCTGCAGCCATTCACTTCGACAATCGCTTGGTCGTCCAACCGATCCAGCACGGGATTTTGGAAAGCCGGAAGGAAAATATCGCGGAGCATTTCGCCGCTCATCCTGCCGCCACTGCCATGGCCGAGCAGCACCGAATCGCGAGCGGGCATGGGAACGGGGCAGGTGAGGCCGATATCGAGTTTCGTGTCCTGCGGCATCATCGCCCTCCGGATCCGGCGGTAACCATATGCCGCCGGTACTGGTAATAAGCGGCGCACGCTCCCTCGGACGATACCATGGGCGCGCCCAACGGATTTTCCGGCGTGCAGCGCACGGCAAACGCGGGGCAATCCGTGGGCTTCTTCAAACCCTGCAGCACTTCCGCGCTGATGCACTCGGATGGTTCTTCCACCGTCACTTCCTGCGTCCCAAAGATGCGGTCGGCGTCAAATTCCGCATATTCTTCCCGCAGGCTGAGTCCGCTCTCCGGAATTCCGCCGATCCCGCGCCACTTGCGATGGCAAACTTCAAAGACTTCACCCAGGATTTTTTGCGCGGCCAGATTACCTTTGTACGTCACCGATCGAGACGTATTGATTTTCTACTTCTGCCCGGCCCTCTTCGAGTTGCGTGACGAGCATCAGGATAGCTTCCAACAGATCCACCGGTTCAAATCCACCTACCACAATCGGCACGTGGAATTCGCGGACGAGGTCTTCGTATTCGTGGTAGCCCATTACCGTGCAGACGTGTCCCGGCCCGATGAATCCCTGCACGCGGTTGCGGCGCGAACTCAAAAGAGCACGAATCGCGGGCGGCACCAGGACATGCGACGCAAGCATCGAGAAGTTTTTCAGCCCTTCCCGCTTTGCCTGCCAGACCGCCATGGCAGTTTGCCGGCGCCGTGGTTTCAAAGCCCACGGCAAAGAAAACCACTTTCCGATCGGGATTGGCGCGCGCGAATTTCAGAGCTTCGGTTGGCGAATATACGACGCGCACATCTCCGCCATTCGCCTTCACGTGAAACAGGTCGGTCTGCGAACCCGGCACGCGCAGCATGTCGCCGTAGGAAATCAGCGTGACGCCCGGTTGGGAAGCGATGGCGATAGCTTTGTCGATGGTCTCAAGCGGCGTCACGCACACTGGGCATCCGGGGCCGTGGACCATCTCCACGCCAGCCGGTAGCAGTTCATCGATTCCAAAACGCATCAGCGTGTGCGTTTGTCCTCCGCAAATTTCCATGAGCACCCACGGGCGCGTCGCCCTGCTGGCAATTTGGGCCACCAGGCCGCGGGCAATGCGTTCATCGCGATACTCGTCGAGATATTTCATCCCGAACTCCCTCTATCTCGTACTGGCAGCTTTACGAAGCTTCCAAATCGGACTCCAACTCCCTATCGAGCACGCCCATCGATTGCAGCAGTTCATAGCTCCGCTCGGCCTCTTCACGATCGACGACGCTGATGGCGAAACCCACATGAACGATTACATAATCCCCGACAACGGCTTCAGGCACGAAATCGAGACAAACCTCACGTGAAATACCGCCAAATTGCACTCGGCCGAGCGAATTCCATTGCTGATTTCGCTGCTGAGAAGTTTCCCTGGAATCGCAAGGCACATTCACTTCCTCCAGAATCGAAACATTCGTCCATTCCATGGATCCGAATTTCATGCGTTGATGCCAATGCGCCCGGCGACATTTGCAGTGGCCATTACGCCCTGAGATATGGCAGGAGCGGGGCCAGCGTCGCGACCACACTTTTGCAGAGCGTGACAAACGCCCGGCGCGAAACACCGTGCGACTTTAGATCCTTCGGCAAAGAACCGTGCATCATAAATGCGCCTCTTGAAAATGCACTCTGCTATTAAGCGCAAACATATTTCCCAAGGGTGGGCTTATCAGTGATCGTGACCACCTCTATCAGTGATCTTTATCACGGACAAAAGACGACAGCTTGCGCTATGAGTGGCTCGTGAATCTCAGGGGGCTGCACTGTTTTCCTCGCTTTTCGAGCCCACGGCCGAGATGCACGAGGTAATCGGCCCCGGCCAGAAATATCGCGTTCAGGGGGATGACATGAACAAACCATTCTCTCCTGCTTCAACTTACGACATTCTTCGCCAGCATGGCATCGAGCGGCGAGATTTTTTGCAGTTTTGCGTCACGACTGCCGCCGCCATGGGGCTCGATGCTGCCATGGTGCCGCAAGTAGTCCATGCACTGGAGACAAAGCCGCGCATTCCTGTCATCTGGCTTCACGGTCTCGAATGCACCTGTTGCAGCGAGTCCTTTATCCGTTCTTCTCACCCGATTGCCCAGGACATCGTCCTGAACATGATCTCCTTGGACTACGACGATACCCTGCAGGCCGCTGCGGGCTTTCAGGTGGAAGAGATTCGCCAGAAGATGATCAAGGAGCATCCCGGCGGGTACCTGCTGGCCGTTGAAGGTAACGCTCCTACTGCGGACGGCGGCGTCTATTGCACGGTTGGCGGCGATACTTTCCTCAATGTCCTTAAAGAGACAGCCGAGCACGCGAAGGCTATCATCGCGTGGGGATCTTGCGCTTCGAACGGCTGCGTCCAAGCAGCACGCCCGAATCCCACGGGGGCCAAGCCCATCCACCAGTTGATTTCAGGCAAGCCGATCATCAATGTTCCCGGTTGCCCACCGATCGCCGAAGTCATGACCGGCGTCCTGACATACATACTTACTTTCGACGCCCTGCCCGAACTGGACCGCATCGGCCGGCCCAAGATGTTTTATGGCCAGCGCATTCACGACAAGTGTTACCGGCGCGCTTTCTTCGACGCAGGCCAGTTTGTCGAGGCTTGGGACGACGAAGGCGCACGCAAGGGCTGGTGCCTGTACAAGATGGGGTGCCGGGGCCCGACAACCTATAATTCTTGTTCCACCTTTAAATGGAATAACGGCGTTTCCTTCCCCATCGGCTCAGGCCATGGCTGCATAGGCTGCAGCGAGGCCAATTTCTGGGACAACGGCCCCTTCTACCAGAGGCTTTCAAGCGTCGTCGTGCCTGGAATCGATGCGACGCCGGACAAGATAGGCGAAGTCCTGGGGATAGCCACGGCCATTGGCGTCGGGGCGCACCTGACGGCCACGGTCGCTCACCGATTGTCACAGAAGCCGCTAACGGACAAAGATCAGCCGACCGCCGACAAAGGCGAGTAGAGGTGATTCATGAGCACTCGAGTCGTTGTTGATCCTGTAACCCGCATTGAAGGGCATCTGCGCATCGAAGCCATTCTGAACGACAGCAACCACATTGGCGATGCAATCTCCTCTGGCACCATGTGGCGCGGGATCGAGGTGATCCTTCGTGATCGCGATCCGCGCGATGCTTGGGCATTTTGCGAACGCATCTGCGGCGTCTGTACTACCGTACACGCCCTGGCTTCGGTGCGCTGCGTCGAAAACGCTCTGGGCATTCGTGTGCCGCAAAACGCGGAGATCATTCGCAATATCATGTTTCTTACTCAGATGGTGCAGGATCATGTGATCCATTTTTATCACCTGCACGCGCTCGACTGGGTCGACATCGTCTCCGCGCTCAAAGCAGACCCGGACCGGACGGCCGCGCTGGCGCAAAAAGTTTCTCCGTCATTTCCCAAAGCCAGTTCCGGCTATTTCCGCGACATTGCCGCGACGCTCAAGAAGTATGTCGACTCTGGCCAATTGGGCATCTTTCAGAACGCCTACTGGGGGCACCCGGCCTACAAGCTCCCGCCCGAAGCCAACCTCATGGCCGTGGCACACTACCTCGAAGCGCTCAAGTGGCAAAAGGAGATTATAAAGATCCACACCATTTTCGGCGGCAAGAACCCGCACCCCAACTATCTGGTCGGTGGCATTGCCGCGGCAATCTCCATGCAAAGCGACAACGCCATCAACATGGAACGTCTGAACTACATCAAGGACTTGATCGACGAAGCCACGGTAATGGTCGAGCAAATGTACATCCCGGATCTCCTGGCTGTCGCTTCCTTTTACCCGGAATGGACGCAAATAGGCGGAGGTTTGGGCAATTACCTTGTCTACGGCGATATTCCGCAAAATGGAATCAGCGACGTCTCGAAATTCCGTTTTCCACGAGGGGCCATTCTCAACAAAAATCTAGGCGAGGTATTGCCCGTCGATCCGACAGATACCAGCCAAGTGCAAGAACAAATCGCGCATTCCTGGTACGAGTACTCGGGTGGCAAAGAATCCCTGCATCCCTGGGAGGGGGAAACAACCCCCAAGTACAGCGGCCCCACGCCGCCTTACAAACAGCTCGATGAAAACGCCAAGTACTCCTGGCTGAAGGCGCCGCGCTGGAAGGGCAACGCCATGGAAGTCGGTCCACTGGCCCGCATGCTGGTGGGCTATGCAAGCGGCCACAGTGATTTCAAGGATGTCGTCACCGAAGCGCTCGGCGCACTGAAAATTCCCGCCACGGCGCTGTTTTCCACGCTCGGGCGGACCGCCGCGCGCGGACTGGAAACGCGCCTCGCGGTCCGTTGGTTGATGGAGGAATATAACCATCTCATCGCCAACCTCAAGGCGGGCGACTCATCTACGGCGGACACGTCCAAGTGGGATCCTTCCACCTGGCCCGCGGAGACCAAAGGGTACGGCTTCACGGAAGCTCCACGCGGCGCGTTATGCCACTGGATTCACATCAAGAACAAGAAGATTGCCAATTACCAGATCGTGGTTCCCTCCACCTGGAACGCTTCCCCGAAGGATGGCAAGGGACAGCGCGGCGCTTACGAGTCTGCTCTGATTGGCACACCGATGGCAGATCCGCAGAGGCCTCTCGAAATCCTGCGTACGATTCACTCGTTTGATCCGTGTCTAGCCTGCGCATCGCACGTTTTGAGCCCGGATGGGCGCAAGTTGTCAGAGGTCGTCATCGTTCCCTAGGAGGTAGCTATGGCGAACGTCGTTCGATTATTCGATCCGAAGCAACTCCAGGGTCACCCGGAGAAATTCTTCCGCCGTGCATACATATGGGAACTTCCCGTGCGGGTTACCCACTGGGTCAGTGGCCTTTCCATTGTCGTACTCTTCCTCACGGGCCTTTATATCGGCAGTCCGATCCTCGCACCCGCAGGCGAGGCCGCCAATCACTTTGTCATGGGACGCTTTCGCGAGGTACATTTCGCGGCGGGCATCATTTTCGTAATCAGCTTTCTGTTGCGCATCTTTTGGTTCTGGGCCGGTAACAACTATGCTCGCTCGGGGTTCCCCTATATTTGGCGCGCCTCCTGGTGGCGCGAAGTCATAGGGGAAGTGAATGATTACCTGATGCTTAAGCGTGGACGCGCCTACCTCGGCCACAACGCGTTGGGTGGCGCTTCTTACACCTTTTTCATCGTCCTTCTCGGATGCTTTCAGATCTTCACGGGCCTGGCCCTGTATTCGGAAGTTAATCCTGGCGGCTTGCTCGATCATTTGTTCGGCTGGGTGATTCCGTTGCTGGGCGGGTCCTACAAGACCCACATGTACCACCATCTTGTTGCGTGGGCATTTCCTATTTTCGTGTTGATCCACATATACGTCGTACTGTACGACGCGGTCACACTTGGCAACGGACTGGTCGGCTCCATCATCTCGGGCCATAAGTTCTACCAGCGGGAAGACGTGCAAGATGACAAGTAACCCGGGCGATGCTCTTGGGAATCGGGCGCCCTTTCTTGTTCTAGGTTTGGGGAATACCCTGCTCGGCGACGACGGTCTCGGCCCTGCTCTGATCGAACAATTATTACAGGAACAGAAAGAGGAACGCTGGAGGGGTCGCATCGAGTTTCTCGATGGCGGTACGCAGGGCTTAGCATTGCTCGGCCACCTGAGCGATCGCGAGGCTATCATTATCGTGGATGCTGTTGTAATGGGTGCGCCGCCGGGAACCACCAGAATTTTGCAGGAGTCGGAAGTTTTCCAGATGGATGTCCACCGAGCCAATACCTCGCACGAGGGCAATGCCCGCGAGCTCCTCGCGGTCGCCAAAGTTCTTGATGAACTGCCCGATCGCGTGTTTGTCGTCGGGGTCGAACCTCAAAACATCGCTACCGGCTGCGGCCTTTCCGAAACCGCCCGCAAAGCCCTGCCAATTGCGGCCAATCGAGTTAGAGAAATCCTCACCGAGCTGAGTCGCCCTTCCCAGTAGATACGATCGGAGGTCTCCAAGGTTGATTCAGATGCGAGCTCGAAAGAGCATTTGGATCGGAAAGCTAAGACGACCGAGATGTGGCAAGGCAATCCATGCGATATTCTTATGGAGGAAGTGAGTTGAAATGAATTGTGTAGCATTTCGAGCAGCACAAAAGCTATTGGGGGCGATTGCGCTGATGTTTGTTGTGGTTGCCTTCTCGCGAGCCGATGATTCAGCAGCTCTTTATAAGGCGAAATGCGCAAATTGCCACGGGACGGATGGCAAGGGAGACACGCCCCTGGCCAAGAGGCTCGCGGTGCGCGATTTCTCTTCTCCGGAAGTGCGGAAGGAAACCGACGAGGACCTGGTCAAGATCACAACAAAGGGCAAAGCCAATATGCCCGGCTATGAAAGCGACCTGAAGAAATCGCAGATCAAAGATCTCGTTGCTTACATCCGTGATCTGGGCAAAAAGTAAAAACTTGGCTGTCCGTCAGCCGTTTCGCTGCGAGGTGATTCGTGCGAACTCAAGGCCAGGAGGAGTTGTGATGGGAGTACCCGGAATACTCATCGCATTGATCGTATTGACCATTGTGCTGGCCGCGGTGTTTCTCGTGGATCCCTTGATGACTGTGAGGACCACGGGCAAAATTCTCGCATTTGTAGGCCTGTGCGTTCTCCCGGCATTGTGTATCAGCACAGGCATGTCCACTCATATGGAGCGTTCTGAACAGACTCAATTCTGCATTTCTTGCCACGCCATGGCGCCTTACGGTCAAAGCCTCTACGTCGACGATCCGAAATACATCCCCGCGCAGCATTTTCAGAACCATCGCGTGCCTGCGAACATGGCGTGTTATACCTGCCACACCGATTACACCATCTACGGTCCCTTAAAGGACAAACTCAGGGGCATAACGCGCATCTACTTGCAGTACGTCGGTACGCCACCCGCCACAATCCATATACCTGGCGGATACAATAACTTGCAATGCCTACACTGTCATGCGGGTGCCCGAAACTTCGAAGAAAATCCCGTCCACGCCGCGATGAAAGACTTACTCAAATCGAATCAGCTTTCATGCATTTCGAGCGGTTGTCACGATACGGTTCACAATACATCTGAAATAGGCCATCTTAAAATGTGGAGGCCCATCCAATGAAACTTGGAGAACTTGGAATCTCGAGACTCCTACGCATTGCGAGCATGCTGATCATCCTTGGCTTGGTCGTGGAAATGATTAGTCTTGGGTGGATTCATCCCCTTGCCTTTGTCCTCTTTGCATTTGTGGGTGCGTCTTTAATCGGATTGGGCATTCTGGTCTACCTCGCATCTCTCGTATTTGGTGTTCGTCTGACCTGATGGAGTTTTTGTATCGCGGCGTCTGAGAGTGTTTATAGCACAACCTCCGTCCGAAGGGGGTTTGCGAATGGCGGATTGCAGGGAGCCGAAGGCAACCGGAGAGCCGCCATTCGCGGCGCGAACGGCGCCGGCGGCCTATAGCCCAACGCCGAGTGCAGCCGCCTCGTGTTGTATTCGATTCGCCAGTTTTCGATCACCACCTGCGCTTCCTTCAGCGAGTAGAAAATCTCCCCAGTCAGGTCAAGCCGACCCAGCTGTCTTCCCTACACCAAATCAAGCAGGATACTGAGGGGGTGTATTGCGTTTGAACGTCAGAGCAGCAAGACCTCAGGTTGGCAGAGCAGTTCCGTAAGCTTCTTGGCCAGCAACGCCGCAGGTTCCCCATCAAGCGCTCGATGATCGAACGTGAGACAGCACGGCAGTATGCTCCCGGCGACAATCTGTCCGTCGTCCCGTATCACTGGCTTGCTCACTGGGGCGCCGGGTCCGAATGCGACCACTTGCGGAAGAGTGAGTAACGGAGTCCCTACCATCCATCCACCTGAGTTCAGCCGTTCGCTGCTGGATAGGGTAATCGTCGCGTTCGCCATATCCTCTGCGGTGAGGGTTCCTTCGCGCGCCCGCGCCACCAACTCGCGGATTTCGCGGTCAATCTCTCGCAGTCCTTTTTCCTCGGCGTGCCGCACTACCGGCGCCACCAGCCTTGAATCGTACTCGTTCCGGCCGGGCAGCGCCACGCCAATTCCAATGTTCACCTCGTCCCACACGATGATCTCTCCGTTGACGAGAGCCGCGTTGCAAATCGGCACCTGTCTCACAGCGAGTGCAAGCGCCCGGGCATAAATGGCCGTCATCGACATGCGTGCGCCAAGTTCCTTTTCGCGCTCGCGCTGCATCTGGCGCACAGCCATCAATTTGGTAACGTCAATCTCGAAGATGATGTGCGTATGAGGTGCGGTGTTCTTCGCTTTTATCATCCGCTCGCCGATCGTGCGGCGCATGCCCGTAATTGGAATGCGGGTTTTCTCGCGGATTTCCATGACGGTGACCGGCGCAGGCGATGCCGCCGAAACTGATTGCGGAGCCAACGGCGCCGAGACCGCACGCATGTTGGTCAACGCGGGCGCAAGATCGCGCTTAACGATCCGGCCCATCGGACCGGTGCCTGCGATGCTGGCAAGATCGATTCCATTTTGCTTCGCAATTTTACGCGCGAGTCCAGAGATGCGGATGCGCCCGGTTGTAACTGGCTGCACAAGTGCCGGCGCGGATGCTGCGGTCGGGAATTGCGCGGATTCGCCATGGTCCGTCGCGGCACCGCCAACGAGCCGCAGGTACTCCGCTTCCGTGTCAGCGATCTGGGCGATTAACGTTTCGGTTGGAACTGTCGTGCCCTTGCCGACGACGATATGGACGAAGCCCGCGTACGGCGAGGGCAGCTCGATTTCAACTTTTTCCGTCTCCACGGACGCCAGGGTTTGCTCGCGGCTGACTCGTTGCCCTTCAGTTGCTGTCCATTCGACAATCGTGCCTTCGGACATTCCCATACCAAGCTGGGGCATGATGACTTCCCGGATCATCGCGGCCTCCTACCGGCACACTTCGCGAATCGCGGCTTCGACGCGATCCGGAGTGGGCATGGAATAGGCGTCAATGTAGCCGCCCGGTACGGGAAAATTTGCGTGGCACACACGCTTGACGGGCGCATCGAGCAAGTCGTATCCGTGCTCCATCACCTGAGCGGAAACTTCCGCGGCAAATCCGCCGCGCTCGAAGTCTTCGTCCACAATCACCAGGCGCGTCGTCTTTTCAACCGACTTCAGAAGAGTTGCAAGATCGAAAGGTTCGAAGCTGCGAGCGTCAACCACCTCGACACTGATCGCGTCCTTGAGGTTTTCCGCGGCCTTCAGCGCCGTGTGCACCTGATTTCCCGAAGCAAGAACGGTCACATCGCCGCCTTCGCGCTTCACGGCCGCGAGCCCGAGCGGCACTACATAATCGTCATCTGGCACGGGCCCTTTGTTCATCATCATGCTGGTGTGCCACAGGTAGAACACCGGATTGTTATCGCGGATCGCCGCTTTCATCAATCCCTTCGCATCGTACGGCGTGGACGGCATGCAGACTTTGATTCCTGGATGATGGATCAGAGCGCCGTAGGGGAGCGTCGCGTGTTCGTTACCCACGCGACGGCCTACGCCACACGTACCGACGAAAACAATTGGCAACGGCCACTGGCTGCCGTGCAGGAAGTAGTACTGAGCCGCTTGCAGAAAAATTTCCGACGCCGCGTAATACGCAAAGCCCGCGTACATGAAGTCAGCGATCGGCCGCAGCCCTTCTTGCGCGGCGCCCATAGCGGCTCCGGCTGTTCCCGCCTCCGCGATCGGAGTGTCAAGAACGCGCGCAGCGCCGAATTCTTCGCACAAGCCCTTCGTGTGTGGGAACGTGGGCGTTTGAATACACGTGCCCATCATGAAGACGCGTTCGTCTCGCCGCATTTCCTCGGCGTAGGCCTCGCGCATCGCCTCGCAAAGTGTGATCATTCGTTCATCGCTCATTGTTCTGGCCCCGTCCTATCGTCGTTCTGTCATCTTGACCGTTACGCTGCATAGACGTCAGCTTGCAACTCTTCAATGCTCGGCAATGCCTTGGCACTCGCCTCGCTGAAAGCTTCCATCGCGTCGGCTTCCGCGTCAGCTTTGGCCAGGATTGCGTCAACGCCTTCCTGGTTCAGAAGGCCTTCTTTGATCAGCCGTGCGCTTGCGAGCTTGAGCGGATCGCGGTTCGCTTTCCATTCCTGCATTAACTTCGGGTCGCGTTGGGACGGTCCCTCAAAATTCACTCCGCCCACGCTGTGCTCTTGCGCGCGCAGCGTCTTGCACTCGACAAAGAACGGACCGCTGCCCGCTCGCACGTGAGCAATGGCCGAAAGCGCAGCTTCGCCGCACGCGAAAAGATCCTGGCCGTCAACAACCATTGCAGGTATCCCATAGCCGGCGGCGAGAACCGAAATGTCCGGACCGGGAAATGCTGCCCTCATGCTCGTGTGCTGCATCATACCGTTGGACTCGCACCAGAAAATCACGGGCAGCTTCCAATTAGCGGTCATGAGCATCGCCTCATGACATCGCCCCTCTCCGTACGAACCGTCGCCGGAACAGTTCATCACGATCTGCCCCGAACGCTTGTACTTCGCGGCCAGTCCGTAGCCGATACACACTCCAAAATTCGCGGCGATGTTTCCCGACCATCCGAAAAGGTGGTCTTCGGGAAATGAAACGTGATAGCTGGAGCGCCCCTTGCAGCATCCGGTCTGTCGCCCCATGTGTTCTGCCACGTAGTGCTTGACGTCAGCGCCTTTGGCGAGGATGTGAGCGAGTCCGTGTCCCCGGTAGTGCGGCCACATGGCGTCGTCCTTGTGCAGGAAACTGCCCGCTGCGGTGCCGGGGGCCATGGCAAGTCCGCCTTCGTGATAGAAGCCGGTCAACTTTCCAGCCCGGATGACGCGCATCATCATCCGATCGAGCGCCATGGCTCCGGCCAGATTGCGGAACAGCAAAAGCTTTTGGTCGTTCGCGAGTGTCCCTCGAGCTGTGTCCATTCGCTGGTCTCCTATCGATTAACCTTTCATCTGCATCCCAATCTTATCTCGCGAGGATGTAGATCTTCGCCGCTAATGAGAGTGACTGAGACCACTGTAGTTAATACACTTGGTTAACATGCTAACCGTACATGTCTGTCCGGCATCACTACTAAGGTGGAGTCGAGCTGATTTCAACCGTGCTCTATGCGGCCATCTCGTGAATGAGGCCATTCCAGTCGTCCTTATTCACCCCTCTTCGTTCAAATGGTGTCATGATCCGATCGCCGGTAGCACTCCGTGAGGTGCATCTGCTCGCTCCGCGGATTCCCATAGGAGTCGACCCAGGGCTTGTCGTTCATGCCAATCATATCTACCACAAACGTATCACCCTCCCACTTTCCAATCGAGTGTCCCAACAAATTGGGGTGGGGATCTTTGGGAAGCGGCTGCCCGTCCGCCAACAAATTCTTACACTCCGCTTTGCAAAACGAGATACGGCCCGACCACCGTCAACTACCTGCTGCTTTTCTTTCTCGTTTTGTCTTGGCTGCTCCGTGGATCGCTTATTCGCCACTGGAATGCTCGAAATTCTGCAAGCTTATTGAAATCACGCGCATTGGCGGTTATCACTGTTATTCCCAGACGACCTGCGCTCATCGCAATGAGCGCGTCGTTGGTCAATCGCCCCCTTCCTTTTTGCTCGTAATCGTACTTTGCGGCAAGACGAGCGAGTACTTTGCCAGTTTGAGTCCAATCAGTGAGATTGGGGCTAAGAATCCGCGCAGCTCTATCGAAATCACGTTCGAGACGTTCCACAACGTGGCGATTGCGCGCGCTCACCCCGGCGTAGAGTTCCTCCAGCACAACCGAACTCAACCATACCGCTTCACCTTCAGCGATCCGTCTCAAACTCAGCGCTGCTTTGTCTCTCATCCGCAAGGCCGTGATATAAATCGATGAGTCAAAGAGTACGGGTTGCATTTTACTCCTCCAAAGTGCCGTACACGTCTTTGATCTCAATGCCGCTTTTCACGAACCGCTCATTGGCTTCAACTGCCAACCGGATTCTGTCGTGCTCGGAAATCACCAAATCCAGGGCGCGCTCGATGGCCTCAGTTTCGGTAACGGCGCGTAATACCCTTTGGGCGCGCTTGATTTTCACAGGATCCAAACGGAAATGTTTATGTGATCGAGTTCTGCCATTCGCCATTCGATTGACCTCCATTTTTAGTATAACGCATGGATGTACACACAACCACACATTGTGAACACAGTGCAACCTGGTTGCATAAAGCTCGTGGGCCCCCAAGGACGAATTCAAACGGGAGGTCCCTTGGAATGCCGCCAGCAGTAGCGCACTCAGAACTCTTTGCGCGGCCGCAGAAAGACCACGCAAATCTCCTTCGCGAAATGGCAATGGCCAGATTCGTCCGCCCGATTTCGGTTCAAGAAGATTGCGCACCAGGACAAAAACGGAACGGCTAATTCCCTGCCCTTAGGATCAGGAAATCTTGATGTCCAACTGGGGCGGAAGCCGTTGCCCCTTGCGCATCGCTCCGCACGCTAGAGCTGAGCTACCGCGTGAGCAACGGATCGTTCCAAGCCGGTCTCATAACGGAGTAAACTAGGACGCGATTGGCTCTTGTCGGGTATCCGCCGATCAAGATTCCACAGGCCCCCCTCGCTGGTTCAGCGTGACCCGTCGTACAGGCCGCATGGGAACACTAAGATTATAGCGGGTATGCTTTCGCTCACCGGCCCGAACCACCCCGCCTTTAGCTACAAGATCCGCCAAGTCGCGTGTCGCCGTCGCCGGCGATGCCCCGGTGATCGCGCAGTATTTTCCTGCGCTAAGCCCGCCCTTGAATCCTTCCGGGCCTTGACGCAACATACGCAGGACTGCCTTTTCTTGCCTCTCATTAAGGTGATCCTTCAATCGGTCCAGCAGCTTTGCCTTGTCGATCAGGAATTCAACCAGCGCGATCGTGCGATGTTGCGCTTCGAGGACAACGCCCGCAAACCACGCTAGCCAAACCGTGATTTGATTATTCTTGTTAGCGGCCTCAAGCGCTTCGTAGTAGTTCTTGCGCTGGGCGAGAATAGTGGCCGCCAGCACCATCAATGTCGGCCGCCCCAGACTTTCTGCTAAGGATTTTTCGGCAATAGCTCTACCGATACGCCCGTTCCCATCATCAAATGGATGGATGCTCTCAAAATAGAGGTGAGCGATACCTGCCCGCGTCAATGCGGGTAGAGGCTCTTCGCCACGCGGTCCCGTCCGGTGAAACCAGGCCATAAATCGTGCCATTTCGGATTCCACTTGCGATGATGGTGGCGCCTCGAAATGGACATTCGCCGCATACATTGCCCTTGAAACCACTTGCATGGGCTCACGAATAGTTTCATTACTTGCTTCTCCGAATCCTCCTTGTAATAGCTCTGAATCGCCTAAATCCGGAAGCCGCGAGGCTTCTTGCCCTTTAGATATTCGTTTCGACTTAACTAACTCGACATCTACATCTGGAACTGTCGGCTCCAGATTAAGAGCTCGAAGCGCGTTTGAATCATTCTTAATTTGTGAATGCTTATTTTGCAATTGCGCATAAGTAATCATCCTTCGATGAAACACTATAATTCCCTGTTGGCCCACATTGCGGACGGCGTGACTCTAGGTGATGTAGAAATTGCGAAACCCGCATCCGAAGATCAACGTCTTACCTCTTTTTTACAAAATGCAACCACCTTAAAACCTTCATTTAGCTTTGTTGCTGACGAATGGAACCAAAAGCTTCCACGTTCGATTTAGCTCAGTTCGTATTGCAATCTTAAGGGTAGTTCGCACTTACTCTTTAAAACCACCCGTTCCCGTGAATGACGCCATGCCTTCAGGATCAGGAAATCTTAACGTCCACTTGGGGCGGCAGCGGGAGTCCTTTGCGTAATTGCTGCGCACGGTGCAGCTGGGCCAGCGTGCGGCCGAATCCCCGCTATAAGTTGCTTTCGTAACGTAGCAGACGATCCAAGCCCTGGGATTCTGGAACATGTTGCCGAAGGACTTCCACCTCCCTTCGTTCCAATTCGATCGATTTGAAGTTTTCGTACTCCCGCTTCAGTAAAGCGTCGGCGAGGAAGACGCCGCCAGGCTGCAGACGGGCAAACCGATTCGCATCCGGATTGAGCAGGATTAACGAAGCCGGTCAATTCTTGCCTAACGGTGTTGAATTTAGAATCCGTTCGAATAACTTTTTGGAAGGTTAACGGGTTCTGGTAAATTGCAAGAAGAAGAGAAGTGATAGCTGGACATCACGAAACAGATTCCCCACAACACGATGCAAGGGAATGTGAAACCAAGATCGGTCCGTCCACTTCTTATGCACGCTCCGCCAAAACAGATCGAGGTCCGCTCGCGTATGAACTTTGCTTGGAGCAAGCAATGGACTGCATTGGGCCCAAAACAGTTGCAGCTTAGATGGAACACGCAATGCGGGAAAATAATTCTTGGCCCTCAAGAATGCCATCTGTAGGTCTGCCACCCTCAACGCTCCGTAGGCAGCGCGCATTTTCCCCAATTCCTCTAGAACCCGCTGTTCGGCTTCGCTCAGATGGCGCGTCTGAAGCCAAAGTTCTTCCATCTCGAGAAGAATACGCCTCATGCTCTTGCAGTGACGATAGATTTCGCGCACGCGATTTGCATAATACTTCCTGCGGGACAATATCGGATAGCCAGGGCGAACATTTTTGCGGCCCTTCAGACGAAGGAAGCCACACATCATTGGGTGGCGTTCCTCTGTAACAATGGAATTCTTGTACCAGGCAAACCGTATCAAATTGTTCCAGTAGTTGCACGCCGGGGTGCGCCGCAGTACCGCCTTCATATTTTCAAAACTGTAGAATGTGAGCCAGGATTCGAGATACAGGGCTTTCCATTCCTCCGCCGTCAGGTTTGGATGTTTGCTGACAGCGTGGTGGGAATCGTAGCGATTGAAGTCTGGATCCATCCATGTCTTTCGCTGGAAGAAAACTAGATGATCTTGTGAGCCTGGCAATGGCATGAGCATGAAGAAGGAAGCATGGTCTGGTCGTACTTCCTGCATCAAATACGCAATGTCACGACGAACAGACTCGATCGTGTCGCCTGGGAAACCGATAATGTAGCCGACGTGGGTGGAAATCTCATTGCTGCGGTAGGCCTCTATCAATTCCGAATATTCATCCACATGATTCTGATTCTTGCCTGCCGCTTTTAAGTTGACTGTATTGATGCTCTCCATTCCGATAAACACATTAATACAGCCCGCGCGGCGTGCCTTGGCAACGAAATCTTTGATCTTCCACGAGAGCACGTCTACCTGCATCATGAATTCTATCGGGACCTTCTCTTGTTCGCGCAGCTGTATGAGCAAGTCAAAAATGGCTTCCCAGTTCTTGTTGCGGGCGAAGTTGTCATCCGTGAAAAAATAAAAGGAAATGCCATGCTCTCGATAATTGCGGCGGACAGCTTCGGCAATGCATTCCGCCGAGCGAAACCGCATCTTGCGCCCTTGGACGTTGATGATCGTGCAAAAACTGCACTCAAATGGGCAGCCCCGCCCGCAATCGAGAGTGCCAAAGTTCGGATCTACAAATTTACGCAGGTGCTTCTTCTGAATTGTCGGGATCGGCTTCTCATAGAGGTCCGGCTTGTGATCGATAAAATCATAAAGTGGCTCCAGGCGGCCATTCACCGCGTCGCAAAGCAAGTCGCCCCAAGTTTCTTCCACTTCACCTTTGACTAGAGTCACGCCCTCATTCATAAGCTCCTGGATATCCGGCGGAATCTCAGGGAGCAAAGCCAAGTAACCGCTGACGTGAAAACCGCCGATCATTACGGTAAGACCAGCCCGGCGAAATGTACGGGCGAGATCAACGGCGCGAGGAAATTGATTAGTCTGGACGCCAACTAGACAGACAATCGTTTTCGAGTGAGGGCCGCGCTGAGAACGGCAAATCCGGTTCACCGGAATTCGATCCACAGTTTCATCTAGCACATGGACGTCAACCTTTAACGAATCTCCTAACCGCTTTTGGGATACGACGTCTTCCGTTAATCCCGCTAGGCAGGCTAAGGAATTGCTTGGCAGGACCCCGCGCCAGTGGCGCACAACATAACCATCATCATCGTAATGTGAAGGTTTGACCAGATATAGAGTCAGTTTTCTAAGCATTGCGCTTCTCTCATGCTAATCAAGCGTTCCGCAACCAAGCTCGGGATATAGGTAGTCGTGACTTTCTTTGCGCTCCGCACTAATCTAAAGCATATTGTCCCCCACGTTCGACTGCACGTTTTGCGAGGTCCACTCCTGCCAGCGTAATGCGAGCTTTGTGGTTCTCTCGCGCTCTGTCCACCCAGGCGTTAGGTTCTTCTCCTGGTTGCCACGTTTCATCATCGAGCTGTGATGGGCGCTTTGGTTTTGCTCTGTTTCCCTTTGCTGGGCATGGAGCGTGAGACCAATCGACGAAACTACGAGAAGCGCAACTGCAATCCGGATCGTTAACGCACCCTTCCTTTCGCGCGTCGGACTCATGCTAATCCCCCCTACTTTTAAATATTGTCCTAAAGGCTCGAACTCGATACTGTGACCCGCATCACCGTTGGCTATGAGCCAAGTCCTTCCATGAGAAGGCCGGTTAGTTTCAAGTCGATTTTTTATTTTCCTGTCAGTGGTTTCTCGTTTGGGCCGGGCTGCCTCTGTCGCCATCCTTCCATCTACACTCTTTTATTGAGCGATTCTTCGCTCGGTGCAAGTTCGGCGTCCTCAATTCAGCAGGTGCTGCTACCTGAGAATCGACCTCGGCTTCCACCTCTTGGATGAGAGTTGGGCCAGGACTTGGGCGCAATCACCTGAACTCGGCGGTTAGGCTCGGCTCTTTCGATCGAACCCTTATGCCACAACGCGCATTAACTCTCTGCGTTTGCACAATTAAGCCGCTGGTGCTTTCGTCTCCCCTTTTGCCAGTTCGCTGGTTCCGGCTTTATTGGAACGCGACGCACGCCGCAGGTACACCTCGCCCTTGCTTAAAACTTCAATGATTCCCGGCGGGCACAAGTGTCCCAGACGTTCAGCAGACGTTCAGCACAGATTGGGGCTACTGAGTCTAGATCCTAGCGGAGCACTCTGAGTGACCTCTTTGACGGCTCTTGGCAAGTTGGCTTCTAGCCTTCTCCTCATCGGGACTTTACTCACTGCCTCCATAATCCGGCGGAAAATGCTCGTCTAGCGGGTCTCTCACGGCAACTTCCGTTTCATCGACGGAATCCTGTTCGATGACTCCAATTACCTCTACCTCAGCCACTTCGACCGCAAGCACGCCGGCAGTCTGGCTCTGCTTCCTCAGGCATGCCGCTCCGTTACCTGGTACCTCTCGTAAGCATGCCTGACCGCACTACGCCGCCGCTCAGGGCTTAAAAGTTTCCCCCGGCCACGTCCTTCAGAATTTGCTTCTCCAAAGACAGCTCCGCCACCAGCCGCTTCAGCTTGACGTTCTCCCGCTCCAGTTCCTTCAGACGCTTGGCTTGGTCGAGCTTCAGGCCGCCGTATTCCTTCCGCCAGCGGTAGTAGGTCTGCACGGTGATTTCGGCTTCCTTGCAGGCTTGCGGGGTAGTCTTTCCGTTCGCGATCTCTACTTCGATCTGCCGCAGCAAATTCATGATCTGCTCCGGCTTGTATCTCTTCATGGGCATGACCGGTCTTCCTCCAAGAATTCTCTCTCATTTCAACTGGTACAAAAATCCCCGGTCAGGTCACCAATGGACAGCGATGCATTTCAGCTGGCTGAATATCTTGTGCGCTAAGCCTGTTGGGCGTACAGTAGGGGCGGATTAAAAAATGGAAGCAAAGCTTTGAATTCATTTTGTTGATCAGGGCTGATTCAATGGTGAAACATTTCATCCTCTGTCTGTTGGTGCTCTTCTCTATTCAGCCTTTTGCATTGGCCGGACAGAAAGATGTAACAAATTCTGGTTCGTGGTCTGGCATCCTTGTGTCCAGCGCCTGCAACGCCGATGAAGCGTTTGCCGAAGTGCCCGATTGCTTCAAGGAGCAGCCCGGCGCGGAGCTGTCGCTGATTGACGATACGACCAGAGTTATGTACGGCCTTGAGACGCAGGGACCAGTGGGCCCTCGCTTGGGAGACGCCGTGACCGTGCGAGGGACACTCGATGGCGATACGATTAAGACAACCTCCATCGAACCGATGTCGATTGGGCTCGCTGTCGGTCAGAAAGCGCCCGCCTTTTCGATCCGTGACCAGTTTGGCCAGGTACAAACTCTCGATACATTAAAAGGAACGAACGGAACCGTTCTTCTATTTTTTCGTTCCGCGGATTGGTGACCGTTCTGCAAAGGGCAGCTGGTCCAGCTGCAAAGCGCAATACCGCGATTCGAAAAGCAAGGCATCAAGTTTGCGGCCATCAGCTATGACTCGCAAGAGATCCTGAAATTTTTTACTGACCGGCAGAAGATCACTTATCCATTGCTGGGTGATCCCGATTCCAAGATTATTCGCACTTATGGCGTCTTGAATGAGGAAGCTTTTGGAATGGAAAAGGGATTTGCGCGCCCCGGATATTTTTTTATTGATCACAACGGCATCATTCGAGAAAAATTCTTCGAAGCGAAATACCGAGAGCGGCTGACCGGAAATAGTCTTATCTCCAAGCTCTTCCCGGAATTAGGCCAGGAAGTTACGGATACGGTCGAAGCTCCGCATCTTCAAGTGGCGCTCGAACAATCCGATCCCGTCGGCGTTTCAGGCACTCATATCACCCTTGTTGCCGAAGTTCGGCTCCCCCCGGATGTGCACGTATATGCGCCAGGAGCGCAGGGTTATAAGCCCATTCAGCTGGTGATTGAACCTATCCCGGAACTCGAGTTAAAACCGGCAGACTACCCGCCATCCAAAATCCTCTTTTTGCCTGCAATCAAGGAGCGCGTACCTGTCTTCGAGGGGACCTTCCGAATCAGCCAAGATGTGAAAGTGACAACCAGGATGGAAACGTTGGGCGGGATTGGGCCGGACGGAAAAGTATTCACGATTCTGGGAAAGCTTGAGTATCAGGCTTGCGACAAAACCATCTGTTACCTGCCAACGTCCGTCCCGGTAAAATGGGAACTAAAACTGTTTCCTCTGGATCGGATTCGGGCTCCCATGAGCATTCGACACAAATAGGCAGGCGATTTCCAGCAGCTTTGCTGTTGGGATGATCATCTACCGCAGCTTATTTGGCGCAAAGGGTTCGAACGTCACCGTTCCGCTTTGTGACGCCGTCGCGGTCGAGTCGCTCAAGCAGTGGCACGATGATCCTTCGGCTACATCCGACCTCTTGGCGCAGATCACTAACCGTCGCAGGTCCGTTGTCCCGTATGTATTGGCGGATCAATTCGGTCATGCGCTTCAAGCTCTCCGCCACAATCACCACTTCAGCGTTGATCTCTACGACCTCGCCGGTCTCGATCAAGAACCGCAACGCCTGCTGAGAAAAGGAATCCGGCGCAAGCTGCTTCCGCGAGGGTGGATCAAACAGTTTGGCAGCCAGCTTGGTGCGCAGTATCGCGGCTGCCGCTTGAAGCGGTGGCGGCAGCGCTCGCCGATGTGTCACACGGCGAATTGTGTTTCCAACTTGGACCCATTCACTCCTGCATAAATCTCTGACTAGGAATTCGAAGAGGTCTGCGAAGGGTAGATCGGCTTCAAGATTCACGCGTAGGTCCGAAACGGGCAAGCCTGCTTGTTCCGGATGTTCGCAATGGCACGCTTCAATCACTTCTGCTGCACGCCGAAGCAATAACTGCCACCTGGCGGCGTCAACAGCAAAATCTCCCGGGACGAGAAGATTTCCTTCAGAAGTTAGCCGCGAAACAGCATGAGAAATGTCCGCGGCACTGAATTTCGACTTCAACAGCAATTCAGATCGCCTGACAGCCAGGTCGCGCGCGATTTGCGAGGCGACAAATGGCAGCGCCTCGCCGCGTGATTCTGCACGTTGCCGGAGAAAGCTGAGCCGCGCTTCGCTCCGGAACAATCTTCGGCTCGGGTCTGGATCTAGCACAACACCTCCTGCCAATGTGTGCTGTCCGGCGGAGTCGCGAAGGACAAAATGATCACCAGCAAAAACAAATGCGCTCGCTTCGAGCTTAAGCTGAGCTAGTGCCTGTTCTCCAGGAGCTAACTCTTTGTGCGAGAAAAACAGCACGTTCGCGCGGAGATTTGCACTGCCGTGATGAATGCGCACTTGCACGCCGTTTCTGAGCTGGCGGTTCCCTCTCGGTGAGATTTCCAGAGCCACGTCAAGGACCTCGCTCGGCCCCCCAAATTCGCCTAGCGTGACCACGTCGCCTCGATGGACGCCATCAGAGGCAGCAATGTCAGGCAGATTGAGCGCAGTGCGCGTACTCGGCACGCCAAGCTCGACGTTGCGGTTGTGAGACTGGATGTTTCGAATCCGAGCGACTTTGCCGGATGGCTGGATCGTAACCCTTTGGCCGCATCGGAAAGTGCCACCGGTAAGCGTGCCCGTAATCACCGTGCCGATGCCCCGCAGTGTAAAGACTCGGTCGACAGGCAGCCGCGGTTTGCCAATATCGCGCGACGAGGGCGTCTCGGCCAGAACCCGTGCGAGAGCGGCTTTCAAATGGTCAAGGCCTCGCCCGGTAACAACCGACGTGGGAACAATCGGCGCATCAGCGAAGGACGTGTTGCGCAACTTGTCGTGAATTGCCCCGGCCGCGCGACCTTCATCCTGTATTAGATCGATTTTGGTCAATGCAACCACAGCGCGTTGGACACCGAGGTAGCTGAGGATTTGCAGGTGCTCCTCGGTCTGAGGCATCCATCCATCATCGGCCGCAACGACAAATAGTGCTAAGTCAATTGAGCCGACCCCCGCGACCATGTTCTTGACGAAGTCTTCGTGGCCGGGCACATCAACGATTCCAAGCAGGAAGGATGAAGCTCCAGGCGCGGAGGCAGCGAGTTCTAAGTGCGCAAAGCCGAGGTCGATGGTGATTCCTCGCGCTTTCTCTTCGGGCAGGCGGTCGGGATCAGTGCCAGTGAGCGCTTTGACCAGCGCGCTCTTCCCATGATCCACGTGGCCAGCGGTCGCGACGATGAAATGTTGGGGCTCTGCCATCGGAAGCCTGTACGCACTGCCGCAATTCATGATGAGCTTCGCCTTGCTTGTGTCAGATTGCGGCGCGAAGCGCAGCTACGATTTCAGCGTCCTGATCCGGGAACACAGTGCGCAGGTCGAGCTTGAGCTGGCCTCGTTCAATATACCCGACAATGGGCGGGGTGTGCGAGCGCAGCTGTGCAGCCAATTCCTGCGGCCTAAGCCTGTTGTGAGTTATGTCGAGCGTCGTGGACTGCACAATCGAGCGAGGCAGCGCGCCGCCTCCGATCTGAGCACGGCCTTTGCCTATCGCCGCTTTAAGGGACAACCCATCGAGCGCCGCAATGATCGTCGCTGCGCGCGCTTGCAGTTCGTTGTTGGAGGTGTGCAGCATCGCCAGCAGGGGAATGCCGTAACTCAGCGCGTCGTTTGCTTCCGGAAGTTTTGTGGAATTACGCAAGTAAATATCCACAGTCGCTTCGAGCGCAGCCAGGATTAGTTTGTCGCAGCGTAGCGCGCGAAATAACGGCTCGCGCTTGAGCGCGGCGATCAGCTTCGCCTTCCCCGCAATCATCCCCGACTGCGGCCCGCCAAGTAGCTTGTCGCCACTGAAGCAGACCAGATCCACTCCGTTTCGCAACACCTCCGCGGGCGTCGGCTCGTGTTCCAGGCCAGGAACAGTTTCAGTTTGAATCATCGCGCCGCTACCCAAGTCTTCGACAAACGGGATTCGCTTTTTGCGCGCCAGCTTTGCGATAGCTTCTATTGATGGAGAGTCAACGAATCCCTCCATGAAGAAGTTGCTGCGATGCACTTTCAAGATCATCGCGGTTTCGCGCGTGATCGCACGAGCGAAATCAGTGAGGGAAGTCTTGTTGGTTGTGCCGACTTCGCGCAGTCGCGCCCCGCTGGCCTCAAGAATGTCCGGAATCCGAAATCCACCGCCGATCTGAATCAATTCTCCACGCGAAATCACAACTTCATTCCTGCGCAGTTGATCTTGCTGATGCCTGTTTCTGTGCGCGCCAGTGGCGACTGGAGCTTCGTCTCGGCAAAAATGGTGAAGAATCAGAACTAGCGCGCTCGCCGCATTATTCACCACTGTGGCCGCTTCGGCGCCGCACAACAGTGCGAGATTTTGTTCCAAGTACGCGGCGCGTCCGCCGCGCCCTCCCTCGGCGAGTTCGTATTCAAGATTGTTGTAATGCAATCCAATTCGGGACACCGCTTCCATCACTACGGGCCCCAGTGGCACACGACCGAAATTCGTGTGAATGAGAATGCCGGTTCCGTTAATCACAGGCTGGATGCGGGATGCGCGCAGGATTTCGAGCGCGGAACGCGTATGCGAGAGAATGTCCTCGAATCCGGGTATCGTTCCGTGTTTGCGCAGTGCAGCAAGTTCGCGCCGAATAGTTGCTACGACGGTAGGACGAGGCAATCCCGTATCGCCTAGAGCCTGCGCGAGTTGTTCCACAGACGGGATACCGCGCAGCGCGGAATATTTCATGCCAGCACCCTGATCTTCGACTTGCTAGACCGCACGATTTGACCAACAACGGCGGCGCAGGGGGCGTGATGGCTCTTCAGAAGCTTCAATACCGCATCCAGATTTCCTCGCGGCACGCTCAGCAGAAGGCCACCGCTTGTCTGCGCATCCGTGAATAGAATTTTTTGAGCCTGAGTGGCATCATCCCATTCCGTAAAATTGGTCGCGAAGGCTAGATTGTCCCGGCTGCCGCCAGGGATGCAGCCGGCCCCAATTAGCTGAAAGACTTCCGCGCTGATTACCGGCACAGCGCCAGCAACAATCTCGGCGCCAACACCGCTGGAGCGACACATCGCGCCAAGATGACCAAGCAACCCAAATCCGGTCACGTCAACTGCAGCTCTGAGAAGCCCTCTCTCGGCCAGTTCCGGTCCGACATCATTAAGCCTGGTCATAAGAGAGATAACTTTCCGTTCCAGCGAACGTTTGGTTAGGCCGCGCTTAATCCCTGTAGTAATGATACCTATGCCTAGCGGTTTCGTCAGGATCAGCACATCGCCTGCACGAGCTTTCGCGTTGGTCAGCATGTGCCGCGGTGACACCAGGCCTGTGACGGCGAGGCCGTAGATAGGTTCCGGGTTTCGAATTGTATGGCCGCCAATCAGAACACATTTTGCTTCTTTGATCTTGGCAGCCCCTCCGCGAAGGATCGAATTAATGATGCGCGATGGTACCAAGTCTGTCGGTATTCCCATCAGGTTAAGCGCCGTCAGGGGACGCCCGCCCATGGCGTAAACGTCGGACAAAGCATTTGTTGCTGCGATCTGTCCGTAGGCAAACGGATCGTCGACGATGGGCGTGAAGAAATCAGTCGTCTGCACCAGTGCACGATTCCGGTCGATACGATACACCCCTGCATCGTCTCCGGTGGCAGTTCCAACCAGGAGATTTGGGCTGTTCAGGATTGGTAGCTGACGCAGAACCTGCATCAGAGCCTGCTGGCTGAGTTTGGAAGCTCAACCGGCGCAGGAGGACAACGCGGTTAGCTTAAAAATCTCCTCGCGCGACATGGGCGATCACCTCCTTTCGATGTTTGTTTCGAATGCTAAAAAAGTTGGCGGAGAGGATAGGAATCGAACCTACCCCCCGGCACAAAGTGTCGGGGCAACGGTTTTGAAGACCGCGACGACCACCAGGCACGCATCACTCTCCCAGCAATTGGAACGCATCAAAGCCAATAAACTCGAAAATCAACAAGAGCAGGTGTTACGGAACTCAAGCGGCTCAGGATACACTGAAGATAAATTATTGTCGCCTACCGGCCGCGCGCAGATTCCCGAACCGGAGCGACGTCCCTACTCATTAATATTGGGGGTTGACCCATTTGAAATCGAAAGTAGCCCGCATTGCGGTTGTTGTGCGCGAGATTCCAGAATTCCCCACTTAGGCACAATGAGATTCACACGGAATTTATGGGTCTGGAAGATGTAAAGAATACCTGCGTGCGGCTCGTCTTGAGCAGCATGGCCATCTTCTTCTTCGAAATTTTCCTTTCCTTCATGGCCTCCGCGAGTTGTGACGCGACGACCTCCTTGACCGTCTGTGCTTGCGTCTCTTCAAAGATACCTTCTTCCTTAAGGAAATCATCAATACTCGAACCCATATGTTTCTTGCTCATTGCTCTAGCTCCTTCTTGCGCTTTCGCGCCAATGCCAGATCTTCATCCGGCGTCGCGCGTGTTTTCTTGATAAATCCGTGCAGCGCCACGAGGTGCTCGCGGTAAAGGCGGCGCTGACAAGGATCGCCGCTATTACACCCTCGCCCGGCTTGTTCAGCGGGGAAATAGTTTCTCGATGGTCCTCATGGAATAGAAGAGCCGGTTTGGCTGCTTCGGAAGAGGCATGAAATCGTGATGCAAATAGAATCCACGCGCCCTTTCGTCCTTCGCGTCCACCACGACCACGGCCGAAGCGACTTCGCGGGTATTTCCAAATGCACGCTTGAGTGCATCCATTAGTAACAATTCGCCGATCCTCTGACCTCTGAATTTCTTGCTCACCGCTAATCTACCTAGAAGCGTAGCAGGGACATTTGGATAGCGCGGGAGCCTCTTCGCGACCCTTTCCGGAAGATCAGCCAGATTCACCAGATGAGCGGACAACGTATAGAACCCGGTAATTGTTGTACCATCGGGAGTGATAACGAAGGCCGCCGCTACGCGCCTACTGACATCCTGACCGGCCTGCTTTTGAATATAGCGGTCCAGCGCTTCCACGCCACACGAAAAACCCGCACGGTCATGTTCATCGCCGAGAGGCTCGATTCGGTATTGAGTTTCGCCGTGCTCCTTGCTCACAAGGCACCCAGCTGTCTCCTATAGCGTTGCGCCGCAGCCTTCATGCGCGCGCTGGGTGCCGGGGGATTGAGCAAGGCCCGCACAAACGCCTCACGATCTTGGCCCGAAAGGACCCAGACTTCGTGCTCTTGAATGGCGCGCGCTGCGGCATCATCGGCGCTCAGAACCATGAAATCAGATATGGACGTACCCTTCAGCCGAGCCGCATATTCGATCCGGCGCTTCTGCTCAGGATTCAGGCGCGCCTCGATCCGTGCGACCTTCCTCGCCTGACGCTGCTGCTTCTTGAGGGTTAGGGCCATAAGATCCTCACTTTTGTGAGTGTACGGTAGTTTCCCGTACAATTCAACCTTACTCTTTACAGCTCGCATTTTGAAACGGATCCATGCCAAGCGACCCCGCTTGGGGCTTGATCATGAAGCCTATCGCCAGCTCTGCCGGGAAGTTCTGGAGCGCGGTGGCCAGCGGATCGCCCGAATCTGGATAAGCCTGCTCTCCGGTGGGACCATAAGTTCGTGGTCCACTTCAGATGCCACTTATAGAATCACAACTCACAACTTACAGAAAGTGGTTGGCCTTGAATTTCTATTCGTGCGCCGCTTAAATATTCCGCATCGTCTTTCAAGAGTTTCTATAGGGCAGAGAAAATTGACATCTCGCTTCTCGAATTGAGTTAACATGTGTCTATTGTTAGCATGCAATAAGTCCTACAAGCCTAGATCTCACGTGGCCTTTCAAGAATCCCCGTCAGAAACCTGGCCTCAAGCTACTGATTCTTAGCACCCGAGACCTGCCTTCTCTAGCTTTCGAGAATCGCCAGTTTATTGAAACGTTTTTGGACCATCTTGGCTATGCCAACTTACAAAATTTGGATCAATACTGCATGGAGCCGATGTTCTCCTTTCTGCATGCAAAATACTCTGGGAAAGACATATGTTGGAGATCAATGTTGGCGTATGGAGAAACACACCTTATTTGGGCGACTTGTCATGGACTTGCGCAATAATACAGGCCCCTAGCTCGCATCCCGTTCGGCAGTGATAGACTTATTGATATTCCTTGCGAGGCTAATCCGCGGCTTCGGCCGAGAAGCGTAACGAAGAAGACTCTTGCGAATACTCCTAGTGGAAGACGAGCGAAAGGTCGCAAAGGCTCTGCAAGAAGGGCTCGAAGCCGAATCATATTCCATCGCAGTTGCTCACACCGGAGAGGAAGGCTTTTTCCGGGTGAGTTCCGAACCATTCGATCTCGCCGTGATGGACATCATGCTGCCGGGCCGAAGTGGGATCGAGACGCTTTCGGCGATTCGAAGGCAAGGCATCAAAATTCCAGTCCTGCTGCTAACTGCAAGAGATACGATCGAAGATCGCGTGATCGGACTTGATGCTGGCGCAGACGACTATTTGGTGAAACCCTTTGCGTTTCCCGAACTTTGCGCGCGCATTCGCGCGCTTCTGCGTCGTGGAAAAGTTGTTCCCATACTTACAGTGGGAATCGGCGATTTACAAATGGACCTGGAGGCTCGCACAGTCACTCGTGGAGCGCGGAAACTCGAATTGACGATTAAGGAATTCGACCTGCTCGAATACCTTCTTCGCCATCAAGGCCACGTAGTTTCTCGCGAAATGCTCGCAAGAGATGTCTGGGAAATGACCGTGAGGCACACTTCGTTGGATAATGTGATCGATGTACACATGGTTCGACTGCGCAGGAAGGTGGATGAAGGGTTCCCGAAGAAACTCATCCATACAGTGCGCGGCGTGGGATTTGTGATGAAAGCTGAAAAATGATCAGACATTTCCGTCCACAGAACGTGCGTACAAGGCTCACGCTTTGGTACGTGGCAGTCCTTGCTTGTGCATTGTTAATCTACGGTGCGAGCACATCCATTCTCCTGGTTTTCCAGTTGCGCAGTCAGCTGGATCATCGTGCGATCGAAGATATTGAAACCATCAAGGGCTTACTCAGTTTCACACCCGACGGAAAACTCCTGTTCCGCAGCAATTATCAGGATCAATCCTATCCAACAAAAATGCTCGACCCGCTTATGGAGGTATTAGCTGGGGACGGAACGCTTCTCTATCGGAACGAGCTGCTCAGAAACCGTTCCTTGGGCGGTCCGCCGCAACCGGGAGAGATGTCTGGCTCTTATTCCGTGCGCTCCACTCATTTATCAGACGGTATGCCAATTCGCCTAATCAGCAAACAATACATCCTTGAAGGACACCCTACATTGATCCGACTCGGATTCAGCGAGGAGGCTTTATGGCAGCGCCTCCGGGAAGTCGTCGTGGGCCTGCTGGCAGGATTGCCATTCGTGCTCGTCTTCGCCGGGCTCGGCGGCTATTTTCTAGCCAGACACGCACTACGGCCCATTGAACGCATGGCGCGCCGGGTGCATGAAATCAATGCGGAGCGGTTGAGCGCACGGCTGGACGTGGAAAATCAGCAGGACGAACTTGGGTTCCTGGCCACTACGTTCAATGACACACTATCACGCCTGGAGCGCTCGTTTGAGCAACTGCGACGATTCACCTCAGACGCTTCACATGAACTGAGAACACCTCTCACCGCAATTCGTAGTGTCGGTGAAGTGGGGCTTCAGAAACAAGGTACCGTGGAGGATTATCGGGAGGTTATCGGAAGCATGCTTGAAGAATCAGTCCGCCTCACCTGTCTTGTTGATAGCCTACTCACCATTGCTCGGGCGGACGCCGGCCAAATCAAGCCGGAGTGCACGATGATCACCATCTTGCCATTTGTGCGGGAAGTGGTCTCCGTTCTCGACGTATTGGCCGAAGAGAAGGGGCAAGACTTGGTAGTCGATGGTGACGATACGGCTCAAGTGGAAGCAGACAGGGCAATCCTGCGCCAAGTCTTAACGAATCTGCTCGATAATGCCATCAAATACTCCAATGCTGGCGGCCAAATTGCGGTCCGCGTCTTACGTGCCGAAGATGAAACCGTTGCAATCGAAGTCGAAGATAACGGTCCAGGCATTCCTCCGCAACATCGTGACAAAGTGTTTGATCGGTTCTACCGCGCTGACGAAGGGCGTTCGCGCGAAACAGGCGGCAACGGGCTGGGTTTGTCCATTGCGAAGTGGGGCACCGAGGCGCACGGCGGGCACTTGGAACTTCTTTGTCCAGCGGGCTCAGGATGTGTCTTCCGCATCGTATTGCCAAAAGCGCGCGCGACCAACAGTAAGCACCCGTCTGAGGCAATGAGCCAAGTTTAACTGACTCCGAAGATTTACGAGTTGTTCGTGGAATGGCAAGACCTTCCGCAGGATCGAGCCCCGGATTCTATGCTTTCTTCTGTATCTGAATCCTGAAGAAATCTTCAGAAGATATTCAGAGAATCTTCAGTGGAATCTCGATTACCTCTCCCGCATAAGTATTAGTGTTATTCGGTAGCTCGCAAACCAATGGGCTGCAGTTCGATCAAAGTCCAGGTCAGTTACATCGAGGTGGCCCCAACGACCGATTCAGGTAGGCGATTCTTGATTCTACGTACAAGCGCGTTTGTCTCTCTATGCAGAAGGGTAGATACGTGACCAGAAGTTCGCGAAAGTTGGTTGTCATTGGCGTCGCAATTGTGCTGGTTGTTGGTTCTTCTTCTGGTCCTTTGAGCGGCCAGATGAACGCAACAGCGAAAACCTTCTCCCTGGAAGATGCATTGAAGTACGCAGTGCAGAATTATCCCGCGGTACGTGCTTGTCTTGAACAAGTGAACGCAGCCCACGCCGGAATCACCGTTGCAAGGGCCCAGTATCTGCCGCAGTTGAGCGGCGTATATCAGGACAGCCGCGCAACCCAGAATCAAGTATTGGGAATCTGGCTGCCAACTCCCATCACCCCGACTGTTGAGGGTCCGCTTGGCCCTTCAAGCGGGCAAAGCTACTGGGGCAGTCAGGCTGCGGCCCTTTTTTCCTGGGAACCTTTTGATTTTGGTTTGCGCTCGGCAAGGGTTGGCCAAGCCCTGTCCGCCGATGTTAAATCACGTGCGGACCTTGCCTTGACGCAGTTGCAGGTTGCGACGGTGGTCGGAAACTTTTTTCTTCTTGCCGTGGCGAATCATCAGGCGGTATTGGCAGCTCAAGCGAATCTCAACCGCTGGCAGGAATTCAATAAATCCATTCACGTGCTCGTGGATAACCAATTGCGAGCCGGAGCGGATGCTTCGCGCGCCGATGCGGAACTCGCCCGAGCAAGAATTCAGGCGTACCGCTCTCAGCAAGAAGAGCGGGCAACCCTGGATACTCTCGCAGCTCTCATGGGAATAGCGGGCAATGAAATTAACTTAGACCAAGGGCACTTGCTCGATGCTTCATCGGCAGTTCTGATGCCCGATACCTCCGCTTCCGAACATCCGTTGGCGCGCGACCAATTGGCTGATGTGAAGCAACTCCAATCGGAGGAGAAAGTTCTGCAGCGAATGGACTATCCTCGCTTTTTGTTGCAGGGAGAGATTTTTGGCCGTGGTAGCGAGATTTCAACTAACGGCACAATCGTTGGTAACTGGAATGGGCTGGTGCCCGGGCGAGAGAACTGGGTGACAGGAATAACAATCCTCTTCCCGGACGTGTTTAGTTTCAAAGCGCTCAGCGCTCAAAAGCAAATTTCAAAAGCCAAAGAGCTGTCGCAAAAAGCCCGCTATGACCAGACGATTCAAGACCTGTCAGGTCAAATTCAAGCGGCTCGCGATCAACTGAAGTCCGCTCAATTCATTGAGCAGGAAACTCCCGCCGAATTGGCAGCGGCTCGGCAATCCGAGACGCAGTCGCGGGCACGGTATGAATCCGGCTTGGCAACGCTCGTGGAAGTGGCTGAAGCGGAGAATCTTCTTGCTCAAGCGGAGATAGAGGATTCCATAGCCCGGTTAAATGTGTGGCATGGACTTTTCGCAGTCGCAAGCGCGCAGGGTAACCTGCAGGATTTCATTCGGGCCTTGCATGGCATCCCGCTAGGGGATCATTAGCCATGTGGCTGATTCGGGCAGCGTTGCGCAGGCCGATCACGGTAATCGTCATCGTGGTTGCTCTCGCTCTTTCCTCGATTCTTGTGCTGACCCGCACGCGAATCGACATTTTCCCAGATTTGAATTTGCCCGTCATTTATGTGGCACAGCCTTACGGAGGCATGAGTCCGCAGCAGATGGAAGGTTTTCTTTCCTACTATTACGAGTATCACTTTCTTTACATCAACGGGATCGAAAGCGTCGAGGCAAAGTCCATACAGGGAATCGCGCTGCTGAAACTTACTTTCCATCCTGGAACGGATATGAGCGAAGCGTTGGCGCAGACGATTTCCTACGTGAATCGCGCTCGCGCATTCATGCCGCCCGGCACTGTTTCTCCATTCGTGTTTCGCTATGACGCTGGGACCCTTCCTGTTGGCTACCTGGTTTTTTCAAGCGAAACGCGAACCCTTGGCGAAATTCAGGATCTTGCGTTAAACCGTGTGCGGCCTGTCTTTGCGACTTTGCCAGGTGTTTCATCTCCGCCGCCTTTCGGAGGCAATCAACGCACTATTGTTGTCAGCGTCGATCCTGCGAAATTACATGCATATAAACTCTCACCTCAAAACGTTGTGCAAGCTCTGGTGGCGGGAAACAGCATCGAACCTGCCGGGGATGCCAACATCGGGAATTTTCAGTCACTCGTCACCACGGATTCAACTGTCGGAAAAATCTCAGATTTGCTGGACATACCCATACGCAGCGGCCCAGGTCCTTCGGTTTACTTGCGGGATGTTGGAACAGTTTCCGATTCTTCCGACATTCCCGCGGGTTACGCCCTGTTGAATGACAAACGAACCGTCTATATCCCGGTGACAAAACGCCCGGATGCTTCCACCATTACCGTGGTCAACGAAGTGCGTGCGAGTCTTGCTCGATTTCAGTCACTGGTTCCCGAAGACATAAAGATTGCCTACGAATTCGATCAATCCCAATACGTTCGCGACGCGTTGTTTTCCGTGCTGCGCGAAGCTCTGTTGGGTGCGATCCTCACAGGGCTTACGTTGCTTTTCTTCTTGCGTGATTGGCGGAGTTCGCTGGTTGTCGTCATCACCATTCCCTTTGCACTGCTGATAGCGGTAGTGGCTCTGTGGGCCATGGGACAAACCATTAACATCATGACCTTGGGTGGACTTGCACTTGCCGTAGGCGTCCTTGTGGATGAAGGCACGGTGCTGCTTGAAAATATTCATGTCCATTTGGCCCATGGCGAAGCAAAAGCTCGCGCGGTTTTGGAAGCGAGCCGCGAAGTTGCAATCCCGCGATTGCTGGCCATGCTCTGCGTTCTCGCCGTATTCCTGCCATCTTTTTTTATGGTCGGCCCAGCACGTTCGCTCTTTGTTCCCCTGTCGCTGGCGGTGGGATTTTCGATGGGCGCATCATATTTCCTTTCCAGCTCTCTAGTGCCGGTCCTTTCCAACTGGGTTCTCCGAGCAGACATGGTGCACGGTGATGCTTCCACGGAGGAAGGCTTCGACCGATTCAGAAAAAAGTTTTACAGCTGGCTGGATCGCCTCATGAGTAGCCCGGCCCTGCTCCTGATCGGGTATTCGCTTGTTGTGGTCCTGGCGCTGGTTTTGGCTGGTCCGAGGCTTTCGCAAGAAATTTTCCCATCTGCGGCTGCAAATCAATTTCGTCTGCGCTTTGACGCTCCCGATGGCACACGGATGCCGGTAACCGAAGAACTGGCCCGGAAGCTGCTCGAAACAATCAATCGCGAGGCAGGTCCGGGAAACGTCGCGCTGAGCCTAAGTTACGTGGGCACTCAAGGCTCGTCGTATCCCATTAACGCAATATTTTTGTGGACCAGCGGGCCGCACGAAGCTGTGATGAACGTTGGGCTTCGCCCCGGTGCAACGATTTCTCTTCGTGACCTCGAAGAAAAGCTCCGCAACACATTGCCGCAACAGTTTCCGGGATCGCATTTCTCCTTCGATCCTGGCGACCTCATCAGCCAGACGCTGAATTTCGGTACGCCTTCAGTGATTGAGATTGCGACGACTGGCCCGTCCTATAACGATGTGATGAGCTACTCGGAGCGCGTAAGGCAGGAGCTTTCGACAATTGATGAGCTGCGCGATCTCGGATACGAGGAGCCTCTTCACTACCCATCCGTGGATGTCCGCATCAACCGTGTAGTGGCCGGCCAGCTCGGAGTGAGCGCGGATCAAGTTGGTCAGGCCGTAGTGTCGGCGACGGCCTCAAGCCGGTTCGTGGCTCCGAATTACTGGCGCGATCCTGCGTCCGGGGTCAGCTACCAAGTGCAGGTAGAGATACCGCAGGCTCAAATGACCTCCATCAATGATATCGAATCCATCCCAGTGGCAAGTTCAACTGGGGCGGACCCGATTGTCAGCCAGGTCGCATCCGTACGCTCTGGGAACGTTCCCGGCGAGCTCGACCGTCAAAATGGACTTTGGTTGATTGGCCTATCCGCGAATCTTGCCAAGAGTGACTTGGCTCGCGCAGCTTCCGACATCAAGCAAGCCATTGCCCGTGCTGGCAATCCACCGCGCGGAGTTACAGCTCAGGTGCGAGGTCAGGTTAGTGCCATGCAGCAAATTTTCGGTAACCTGAGCATTGGTCTGGGTCTTGCTATATTCGTAATCCTGTTGCTGCTTGCTGCAAATTTTGAGTCTATTCGCCTACCGCTGATTGTTTTGTCCTCGGTCCCCGCCGTACTCACTGGAGTGGTACTCATGCTTCTGATCACGGGTACAAGTCTCAACCTTGAAAGTTTCATGGGTGCCATCATGGCGATTGGCGTTGCCGTTGCAAACGCGATTCTGCTGGTGACCTTCGCTGAAAAGAACAGGAAGGAAGGCGCGGATGCAAAAACGGCTGCACGAAATGCCGCGGGAGAGCGTCTCCGCCCTGTGCTGATGACCAGTCTCGCAATGATTACGGGAATGATTCCCATGGCGCTGGCGATTGGACGCGGCAGCGAGGAAACCGCTCCGCTTGGCCGGGCCGTTATTGGCGGACTGATAGCGGCTACCGTTGCCACGCTTCTAGTTCTGCCCACTGTTTTCGGACTCGTGCAAAAACGCGCTTCCATTCTTTCGCCTTCACTCGATCCGGAAGACCCGAATAGCGCTCATGCGACAGCATCGGAGATTTCGTAATGAGATTGCATTTCTTAACATTCATTTTCTGCGTCGCGCTTATCGGCTGCAGCAGCTCAACTGTCCAGCAGCCGGGGACCAATGCTGCCACTAGTGCGGGGTCTCCTTTGCAGCTTGCAGTGGCCTCGGTCGAATCTCAGAAATTGGACACAAGCATAGAACTTCCCGCCCAGATCGCGCCATATGAAGCTGTAGATGTGTACCCAAAGGTGACTGGATTCATTGACGCGATCCTCGTGGATCGCGGATCACACGTAAAAACAGGCGATGTGATCGCCCGGCTTTCAGCCCCTGAATTAGTCGCGCAGCGAACACAGGCGGAGGCCGCTCTGCATGGCGCCGAAGCGCAGCTTGCCGCTGTACAGGCGAAGTTCGCATCCGACCACGGAACTTTCCTACATTTGCAGGCCGCAGCCAAGACGCCCGGAGTGGTCGCCGGAAATGATTTGCAAGTGGCTGAACAGTTGGCCGCAGCTGACAATGCGCAACTGGAGGCAGCTTCAAATAACGTGCAGGCCGCGCGCGAAAATTTGCGCAGCGTCGCTCAGTTGGAGTCCTACTTGGAAATCCGTGCTCCGTTTGACGGGGTGGTGACAGAGCGGAATTTACATCCAGGAGCCCTGGTCGGCCCAACATCAGGCCTGTCCGGTGCGCAACCAATCGTGCAAATTGAAAGCATAAACCGCCTTCGGGTAATCGTTCCCGTGCCGGAAGCGTTTGCCGCCGGGGTCCGAGAGGGCCAGCAGGTAACATTCAACGTTCCCGCATTCCCGGGAAGGGCCTTTCACGCCCCCATCGCCCGTATATCCCACGATATCAATCAAAGCACTCGAACCATGCAGGTAGAACTTGATCTGCAGAATGCTGAAATTCAAATCACGCCCGGAACATTTACAAGCGTGCAATGGCCTATCCATCGTTCCTACGCAACGCTTTTCGTGCCCTCCACCGCGGTGACCACCGACCTGCAGCGCACATTCGTCATTCGTGTGCGCCAAGAAAAAGCAGAATGGGTTGACGTCAAGACTGGTGCAACGGTGAACGGAAAAATCGAAGTCTTTGGCGACTTGCAGCCTGGCGAAATTGTGGCGGCCAATGCGACCGATTCAATCCGAAGTGGAACGGCTGTATCTCCCCAACCCAAATAGAATCTTGGCGATTATTCATGAGCCACAACATTCACAATTTTGTGACGCAATTTGTGACGTAACCCCCTCAGGCTAGCCGGTACAAACGCCTCCAACCTAGTCTCATTGCGATCAACAAAATCCTACCAAATTTCGAATTAGTCAATTGAGCCTCTGCAACTTGTTCTCACTCCATCTCATCCGTTCCTAATCCGGCCAGCAAATTGACACGGTAGGGGTCTGAGCTGGCAGGCTTTATTGGAACGCGACGCACGCCGCAGGTACACCTCGCCCTTGCTTAAAACTTCAATGATTCCCGGCGGGCAACCATATCCCAGACGCTCAGCAAAAATTGGAGCTACTGAGTCTAGATCCTAGCGGCGCACTTTGAGTCGCCTCTTTCACGGCTCTTGGCAAGTTGGCTTCTAGCATTCTCCGCATCGGGACTTTACTCACTGCCTCCATAATCCGGCGGAAAATGCTCGTCTAGCGGGTCTCTCACGGCAACTTCCGTTTCATCGACGGAATCCTGTTCGATGACTCCAATTACCTCTACCTCAGCCACTTCGACCGCAAGCACGCCGGCAGTCTGGCTCTGCTTCCTCACGGGTTTCTTTTTCCGGGGTGAGGCTTTCCTGCGAGTTCGCTTGGCCGGACGCACCGGCTTTTTCTTGGTCTTGCGGATCGACTTCGCTTTTTTCTTGGGCATCATGCCTCCGATCTTGGTCGTTACAGAATGGATAGGGGATGATTCCACAGAGAATCTCATAGCTCTTTGCGCCAGGTGCCACCAAGAGGCTCATCGACAAAAGCACACTGTACGCTGATTAAGCTTTTCCATCGCAATCGTCGCGCGATTACAATCTTAGAAACTAGCCGGACCGTCCTACGCGTTTTACACCAATTCGATCGCGACGCGGCGCCCCACTATTGCAGCCGCCCGCTGCAAGCTCGACAGCGTGATGTCGTTTTTCGCATCAAGCAACCGGTCAACCTGAGTGCGGCTCGTCTTGAGCAGCATGGCCATCTTCTTCTTCGATATTTTTCTTTTCTTCATGGCCTCCGCGAGTTGCCAAGCGACGACTTCCTTGACCGCCTGCGCTTGCGTCTCTTCAAAAATGCCCTCTTCTTTGAGGAAATCATCAATACTCGAACCCATATGTTTCTTGCTCATTGCTCTAGCTCCTTCTTGCGCTTTCGCGCCAACATCAGATCCTCGTCCGGCGTTGCGCGTGTTTTCTTGATAAATCCGTGAAGCGCGACGAGGTGCTCGCGGTAAAGGCAGAGCAGCACGCGCGCCGTACGTTTCGTCGGTAGGTTCGTCCGGACTTCCCACAGCCCGTTTCTCATAGGTCGGCATAACGGCATACCCACCGGCCACCGCCATTGCGCGCGCAATAGATCTTTCCCTATCGCCTGGCGCTCAGCTTCCGGCAATCCCTTCAGCCACTCCCGCACTGGCTCACTGCCCGCCTCCGTACGCGCAAATATCAGCGGAATTTTTTGCGGGTGTCGGTCTTCCGTCATCCTGCACCTTATGGAACTATAGTGTACCTTATAATGTACATGGGGGGCAACGGGCGTTTGCCCGAACGGAAAATCACCAGTGCTCGTCACGCCGGGTAGCCCGAAGAGCTTGTCGAAGGCCATAGAACTAGCGAAGGTGGCGCGGAGGGATGGGCAGAGGTTCGATAGTGCAACCTGGTTGCACAAAGCGCGTGAACTGCCCAAGGAGGAATTCAAACGAGAAATATCGCAGCACCTGACTGGGAAGGAAACGGAACCGTGGGAGATCCCCTACTTCAAGGCCTACAAGAGCCAGTTGCCTGTCATCGAACTGGCGTTTGAAACAGCCGCCCCAATGCTCGGTGCCGACAAATCGCGAGGCTATTGCCTGGAGATAATCTTTGCGGATTTTCTGGCGGGGGTGAGTTTGGAGACGGGCAACCAAGATGCTCTATTGCCCTGCCTCACCCGGCTGGTTATTGGTCTTCCGAAGCCGCAGCGGAGGCAACTCCTTGAAGAAGTGCAGGTGACGCTTTGAAAGCGATCCGAGCAAATCGGCCCCGCTTACGGCTTGATCCGGAAGCTTATCGCCAACTCTGCCGGGAAGTCCTGGAACGAGATGGCTGGCGTTGCCAATCATGCGGACGAATGGAGGATCTTCAAGTCCATCACATTCGGTGGCGGAGCCACTACGGGGACGACGCTGCCGAAAATCTCATAGCTCTTTGCGCCAAGTGCCATCAGGACGCTCACCGACATGGTTATGTCTCAAGAAATTCATATAGCTCAAAATCGAAATAGCCGGACTGGTTCTGCAGGATATTTCCAGAAGCAAGTTGCTTCGAACATCCAGGAAACCATTTGCGTGAGCGGCACTTTCGAATACACCTTCGGATGGAAATGGAAAAAAGATCAAATGAAGCGCGGGTGGCGAATTAAGTTTAGAATATTTTTAGTTTTCGGAATCGAATGGGAACTTCCAGGCATCCGAAATTTGGAGTTGCTGGCTTGACAGATATAGATGTCTGCGATACCTAAGCATAACACGGAAATCTTAGTCAATTAAGGATTGAGCAGGGACTAATGGAAATGGTAAAAAGCGCGCACGCAATTAACCATTCCAACGAAGAGCGAGCCACTGTGGCTGAGCTCCGAATCTGTTTCTCCTACGCGCATACTGATGCTCCTATGGACGGCAGCAATACTTTCACACGTGCGTTGCGCGAACATGTATCACGCGTTCCGGGTTTTACAATCGTCGATAATTTGCATGATGATTATGATGTGCTGTTCATGAATCAACTAAGCCGGTCGCCCGGCAGTCCCTATGCCCTTTCTGAAATTCGCGCAGCGCTGACCGGCAAGGGGAAAAGGAAACTGATTGTTCGGGCCATCAATCTAAAGAGCAATGATCAGGACAAAGATCGTATCCGTGATCTACGACATTATTCGCACGACAGATCCACGATGGATCTCCTGAATATGGCAGATTTCGTTATTTTTCAAAGCGAATTTCAAAAGAGCTTCTTTGACCACTTCGGCTACAAAGGCAAGAACCACACGGTCATTCATAACGGCGCCGCCCCCATCTTCCTAGATGTACCTGGCGGCGCTAAGAAGCTTCGGTCAGGTGAGTATTTGATTCTGCTCTCCTCGGCGATGGAGACAAAGAGCGTCAAAAGGCACGACATCATCGTTGCCCTTTCCCTCGTACCAGGTGTGAGAGTCATTCACTCCGGCGCCTGGCCGGCAAACCTGAACCAAGGAAAGGTTGAACTTGCAGGGGTGCTTTCACATGAAGAGATGGCACAACTATATGAGTGCGGCCATTATTTTCTGCATCCCGCAATCCGTGACGTCTGCCCCAACAGCCTAATTGAGGGACTATGCGCGGGTTTACCCGCTATCTATAATCCCGGACTGGGAAGTGGTAGTGAATTGGGAGGTAAGTTCGGCATTGCACTGGACGAAAATGACTTGCCGAGAACAGTCGCGCAGGCAAGAAAACAATATGAACGGCTGGCGACTGCGCTGGCTGCTCAACGCCATTACTATTCGATCGAGCGCGCTGCGCCGAATTATTTGAGCGTGTTTAAGAGGGTAGCAGAGGGATAGGCTTGGCGACACCTCTTCCGCCGCACATTTCACTGGTGAAGATGCATGAAGAAAATGCCAAAGTCTTTCATTGTCGGATTTCTTCTTGCCCTGGTTGTTCTTCCGCCACTATATCCGCAAACTGCGGCCAGCGGCCCCCCTACCGCTCTAGGTGTAGGAGGCGTTTCTGTTAGTCCGGACCCGCACGAGCAGCCGTCATTCGACTGTCGTAAGGCAGCTTCTCTTTCCGAGAAAACTATCTGTGCGAATGCCGTACTTTCTCGACTTGACTTCCAGCTCGGCCGAACGTGGAAAACATTGCTTGATGACTTTATCGATTCTGCTCAAAAGAGTCAGATGAAGGAGGACCAAAGGACGTGGATAGCACGCCGGACAAATTGCGGTGATGATGCCGATTGCATCGGCAAACTGTACCGAAATCGAATCTCCACTCTGAGTGGTCTCGACCCGGCGCATCGATTCTCGGGCATATACGAAGTGAAGGACATCGGGTTCTTTGCGGTCTTCCCAATCGGAAATCGTTACATCATCAACATTCAGACTGCAGATCCGCGCGACGGAAGATGGGAGTGTGAACTCGCCGGGGAAGCCGAATCTTCCGGCGACGATTTACAAATCAGCGTCGAGGGAACGGTCTTTCAGGCACGTCTGCAGGATGCAAAAACGCTAGTCGTGAGTAACATTGATAGCGTCTCAAAAGCGGCTTCTCAGTTCTGTGGGCTCAATGGGACCTTCGCATTTAGCTATCTTCGGGTTCTACCGGCTCCTTGATTTCACAGCAGGGTGACAAATGTTCGGGAAATGGCAGTCAGCGGTGCCTCACATCCGTGGTTCTAATCGTTTGTGATCGGAGTTTGAAATAGCCACAATCACCTTCCGCGCTGAAGCAACTTTTCTTACATTGCTACGGACAGCTTCCGGACAGTACGGCCCTTTGTCCTGTACAGTGCGTGGTCTGCTGCACCCATCAGGGCTTCGATTGTCTCTCCATCCCGCGCGTAAGAGGCGATCCCCGCGCTTACGGAAATTGGGGGTAGCTCCGCGTCGCTCGTTACACGGTTACAGATACGGTGTGCCACTTCGTGCGCCGCATTCATTTCAGTCTCGGGCAAAACAAGCGCGAACTCGTCTCCTCCGTATCGCGCAACTGTGTCAATGCTGCGGGAATTGACGCGAAGCACGTTGGCAACTCGGCAGAGCGCTCTACTGCCAGCTAAGTGCCCGTAGTTGTCATTTATTTTTTTGAGACCATCGAGGTCGAACAGCAGGAGAGAAAAAGGTCTCCCTGTGCGCCGGGTCCTTTGGATCTCGGATTCCAGAGCATCTACCAACCGCCTATAATTGGCCAACCCCGTCAGAGGATCACTGACCGACAACAAGCGGACGTTCTCGAACAAGTGCACGTTGTCGAGAAGCGCGCCTCCCAGCAGGACTGCATAACTGCTGAACTGAAGGATTTCCGCGAAGGCAAAGGGCGCATCCAGTCTATGTTCGGACTGACTGGCAGCAAGGCAGCACGCTACATTCAATCCCGCTGTAATATAGAGGGAACGATCAAACGGAGAAGTCGTGTGCTTCAAGCGGCGATGATATCCAACGGTTGCTAGAAGAAAGAGTCCCGCGGGAAACAGGTTCCCGGGCCGCGAGAAAGTTCCCCGCAGATGAACTACGATGTTGGAAGGCAAACGTCCGTGGACAAGGCTCAGGAACGACGCTGACAAGACAACAATGCCAAGAGCCACAATTATCTCCCGGCCGGGATTGCGTGCTGTAGGTAGACGTCGCCCAACAGCTAGGGCTGCCACGAGCAACACGGCCAGAAGTGTCCGGCCGATCACCCATGTCATCGGATCTCGCAGTCTGACGTCGGAATCTGCGATGCCAAATGAAATAAGGCTGGAGCTGACCAGGGTGAAACCGACGATGACGAAACCGCAGGCCAGAATGAGTGGAAGACGATCGCGCGTTCCCCGAAACCTTACGAGTGCGGAGGCTGCGATAATAAGTGCAAGGAGCCCACTCGTAATTTGGAGTTGCCCGTAGAGCAGAGGATCAAGGACAAGCGGGACACGTCGGAGTATCCAAGCCAACGCCAAGGCACTACTCTCCGCCAGGACGAACAGCCAGACTGCTCTAGGGTTTCTTAGGAAAGCACAGATTCTCTCAGATCTGCTCATACGCAACTCTCACGCTCAGCGGGTCTCTTTGAATCAAGATTACGTCCAACGGCTGTCCTATGGGAAGTCTGGCATCTGAATTGGTTTCCTGTCGAGCAGTGATCTAGATCACACTTTTGCTGTACGAAGAAAGGCGGCTTTCCGTGCCTAATCTGGATAAGTCCCCAAAAAATGGAATCGTATAGCGCTGAGGGGCTATCAATCCACATCTCCGCCACGCGTGCCGTGGCTGCGTAGACTGGCAAGCCCGCCACTGCCGACGACGCGGTGCTTAAGATCGACCGGGCATTAGTAGCGGCTCTCGCCAAAGGCGATCGCGGCGCACTGGACAAGATGCTCGATATCGAATTGATGTGGATCGACAAGGAAGGCATCATGTGGTTCAGGGATGACGACTAAGCAATACATTTTGAGTTGGGTCTTTATCTCTCACGGTCAACCCCGCCCTCGATGGCGTGCCTAAAGTCGGTCCAGTGTTTGTCTGCACAATGGTCGTGGCGGCAATCGAAGCCAAATCCGCCCGGCATAGCGAAGACAGCGGTCTCGGTAATGCCGGAATCGATGCTGTGTTTAGCCTTCCAAGGGCAGGAGACGAAAACCACCCACGAGCCGTCGTCGCGTTTGTGCGGCTTGGAATGCTGAACGCCTTGGGCGTCGAGCCATTTTAGCAGCCATGTCAGCTTCTCATCAGCCGTGCCCTCCGGCTCGCCACTCGTCTTTGCAAAAATCTGTTCCGTCATCGCATTCCCAGCGGCAAGAACGGATATGAGTTCAATAGGGACGATTTCCCTTTGGATCTTGCCTTCCAGCGTGAGTTCACTGCGACGATGCGGGCGGTCCGGAGTATTTGTACCCTTGCGGGTGAGTGTTCCGTACAGTTTCGTGATTCTCGCTGGATTATAGGTGGTCGTATCAACTTTGCAGGCCTCGTTTGAGAACTTGGCGTCCAACGCCCCGAGGCACTGGCGCATCATCGCAATATTCTCAGGATCGATTGAGAGATGGACACGGTACAACAAGTGGAATCCATTGCCTGAATCTGCAAGAAACGGCTCTGGCCATCCTCGATCTTTGAGGTACAGGCGGACGGATGTGGCCGTCTTCAAGGCTTCGGCTTTTTCCTCATGAGTGCTTGATGTGTTCGGCGCTCGTACAGGATCGAAGTCCACGAAGAGATAACGGTAGGACGGAACGTCTTTATCCTTCGTTGTGCGCCGCGCGTTGGGGCTCCAGGAGTTAGTCACGAACAGTTTTGTGCCATTCACGGTGAAGTAAATGTTATAGCCCTGGGCATTCAATTCGAGAGCTTGCTTGGCAAGAATGTCATAGTTGTCGTACACCCCTGACACTGTGCCGAGGAGAGTCGATTTCGTAATCACGCGCATTTCGAGCTGAATGCCTTCGGGGTACAGGGCGCTCAGAGCCGCTTTGATAGCATTCACATTGATGGGAGTGCTGCGTTCTTCCACGGGCCGTCCTACCTTTTCTTTTACATTGTATGAGCTTTTCGGCCCGCAGATGCGTGCTGGTAGGTTGAAAATACCCCTGATTTTGGAATGCCGCCAGCAGTAGCGCACTCAGAACTTTTTGCGCGACGGCAGAAAGACCGCGCAAATCTCCTTCGCGAAATGGCAATGGCCTGATTCCTCCGCCCGATTTCGGTTCAAGAAGGTTGCGCATCAGCACGAAAACGGAACGGCTAATTCCCTGCCCTTGGGATCGGGAAATATTATCGTCCTCCTGGGGCGGCAGCGGTTGCTCTTTGCGCATCGCTCCGCACGCTAGAGCTGAGCTACCGCGCTAGCAACGGATCGTTCCAAGCCGGTCTCATAACGGAGTAAACTAGGACGCGATTGGCTCTTGTCGGGTACCATTAGGGTAAAAGGAGTAAATGCCATGCGTATGAAGAATCCACCCTATCCCGGAGATTTCATTCGGACAGAGATTATCAATCCTGCGGGCCTCTCGGTAACTGCGGCTGCCGCCGCGCTTCATGTTTCCCGGCCCGCGCTGTCCAGCCTGCTCCATGGCAAAGCTGACCTTTCTGGAAATATGGCGCTCCGCATCGAGAAGGCCTTTGGAGTGAAGATGGACACGCTCATGCGAATGCAAGCCTCCTACGATATTGCTCAAACCCGCAAACGGGAGAAGCAAATCCATGTGCAGCGGATTCATCAGCTAGCAAACGTTCAGGCATGATGATGTCTTTGGACAAAGTAGATTAATACCCTGCAGAGATGGCATTAAAGAGGGTAATAATTGGCTCTTCCCTTTTCTCTTCCTAGAAAACAAGAGTCTATCTATCCGGGCAAGTAAAGTATGCGTTTGACCAGAGACAGTTTATGTCGTGTCGGTGCCCGCTTGAGTGGCCTCTTTCACGGCTCCTAGCAAGTCGGCTTCTAGCCTTCTCCGCATCGGGACTTTACTCACTGCCTCCATAATCCGGCGGAAGATGCTCGTCTAGCGGGTCTCTCACGGCAACTTCCGTTTCATCGACGGAATCCTGTTCGATGACTCCAATTACCTCTACCTCAGCCACTTCGACTGCAAGTACGCTGGCAGTCTGGCTCTGCTTCCTCAGGGGTTTCTTTTTCCGGGATGAAGCCTTCCTGCGAGTTCGCTTGGCCGGACGCACCGGCTTTTTCTTGGTCTTGCGGATCGACTTCGCTTTTTTCTTGGGCATCATGCCTCCGATCGTGGTCGTTACAGAATGGATATCCGACTCGCGGCTCAAGTGTGTTTTACAGCGCACTAAGCAAGTCAGAATAGGATAAAGCAGCGATAGATTCTTCGAGATTGACAGTTTTTGAGCAAATCAAAAATCGATAAGATTCATAATTTGTTCAAGTTAGTTGAGTTCGTTTTTTCACAATGCGTTTTTCGGAACCTCGCCAATAGAAATAAGACAATCGTGTTTAGGAAGGTGGATCGTCCAGGATACCTGGCCGACTCCGCCTCGGCGACATCAGGAGATCTTAACGTCCAATTGGGGTGGCAGCGGTTGCCCTTTGCGTGTGCGCTGCGCACGCTCAAGCTGAGTCAGCGTGCGGTCGAAGGATCGTTCCAAGCTGCATTCGTAGCGAAGAAAACGATGCAATGGTGAGTGGTCTGGGACACTATGCCGGAGGAGATCCACGCTCTTCCGCTCGGATTCAATCATCTTTCGATTTACTTCATCCTGCTTGAGACGTTCAATCTCGTCACTGATCGCTTATATGGCGCGCCGCTTGCATTCTTCGGGTTTTGCGTATCCTTCGCGTTCCCTCTCTTTTTCGGGTGCTCTTGCAGTAAGAAAGCAATTCCAATACTCACTGTAAAGATTCTTCCGTGTTTGAACTGGATCTAATTTGCCATAGATCAGATTTAGCACACCGGTGTCCAAGTTTTCGGTGAACCCCCTGTCATTAATTCTTTTCTTTAGATCAGCAAGCATTTTCAAGCACTCTTCAAAGCTATTTGGATCCTCGATTTTTGAAATCAAGGGACCTCGCCTAGAAAGATATTCCTCCGCCATCCTCGCTTGGGACTGCGGATTGGTTTCTCTTGGAAATTCGGTGTGTGTCCGAATCTCTGCCGCTTCTGCTAAAAGTAGCCGGCGATAGCGCCAAGAAATAGTCGCCAACTTTTCCACCAAGAGTTCCTCGAGCTTGCCTTCTGGCTGCAGCGATTCCCATAGTCCTCCCAGCAACGACTGATATTCTGCACGAGGTTCATCCTTGAGCAAGGTCGCTTGGGAGAAAATGCCGGACTTCAGCGCGTTTTGGCTCGACCTTCTTTTACCGAGTTCGGTTCGCGGACCAGTGGCGCCCGTCCGATTCCTTTGGCTTTGATGACTTTGTTCTTCATCGCGAGATGCCGGCTGCGATCCATCTTCTTGGGTGTTCGAATGGAATTGTTCTGATTGTTGATGCTGAACGATCTCATGCATGAGATCCTTCCTAGTTAGAATATGGCGCGCGCAGCGCGCTATTGAAATACGCTGATGGACAATGCAATTCGAGAGCCTATTTCCTCGGGGAGAAAACACATCAAACCAACATCGAGGCCTAGCACGATTCTAACAATAGCATCTGTCATTTTCAATGACAATAAAAGAGTCGATCTCGAGGCTTGTCGAGGAAGTGCATTAAAAGTGGGAACAAGAAAGCTCTACCTCGCGAACCATGAACGCGCACACCTCTTTATGAGAACTTCATACGGTGCTTTGATGTGAAGAGCCTCGATGAGATCTGTTACGCGAGTGCCTTGGTTAAGAACTTAAGCGTTCTCTGCCACGCATCCTTTGCGGACACCGCGTCGAATACCTCAGGACGAGCTTCATTCATGAAGGCGTGGTGCGCATCGTAGCGATAGAACTCGAACTGCGATTGCGACTGCTTGAGCGCGGCCTCCACCTCATTGACCTTGGCGGGCGTGCACCAGTCGTCAACGTTCGCGAAGTGGCAAATCAGGGGAATCTTGATCTTCTTGAACTCGCCAGCGTCAATCGGCGGAATCCCATAGAACACCGCGCCAGCATCCATCTCCGCGACGAATAGAGCGGCCAGAAGCGTGAGCGCGCCGCCCATGCAAAAGCCGCCCACAGCTACCTTCTTGGAGGATTGTTTCAAGTATTGGACGGCGCCGCGGATATCCTGGCCGGCGGCATCGGGAAAATTGAGATTGCCCATCAGGTGGTTGGCTTCCTCGGCGGCGGTCGCGAGCTTGCCTCGATAGAGATCTGGCACCAGCGCCCGATAACCCGCTTCCGCCATTCGGTCCGCGGTCTTCTTGATTTGATCGTTAAGTCCCCACCACTCCTGGATGACCACAAAGCCAGGCGCGCTCGGTCCTGCTTTCGGCGTCGTCAGATAGCCAGGGCAGGTTGTTCCGTCTGGTCGCTTGAACTGAATCGTTTCACCCACTGGATCCCTCCATTCGATGTCTTGGCTTCTGGCACCATACTATAACCCTCTGGCCCCTTCTTCCAGTTAGCCCTTTGCGTCGGACGAGCAATTGCGGTCGTGCAACCCAATTAGGTACGCTGTGAGCCATGACCGAACGCAATATTCTCATCAATCGTGCTCCCGTCCTGACGCTGTGGGCAACTACCGTTGCCGAGCGACTGGGATTTGACAAGGATGAGGCACTTTCACTCGGCAAGGCGGTGGCTGGCCTGACTGCGCAATCCAAAGGTCAGCGACTAGGCATATACAAACCTGTGCCGCAAGAGGTCAAAAAGGCACGTGCACGAAAGCGAGGAGAGGAATTCTTGGTTGAGATTTGCGGACGGCAGGTTCCAGCAATCAATACGACGGACGGAGTGCGGGCCGTGATTAGGAACCAACCCATTGAACCGAAGAGCGTGGAGCGATACCTTGAGAGCAAGTTCGGTGAATCCCTTGGAGCTGCACGCTCGGCGATGCGTGACCTAACGAAAGCCTTCCGACCGGAGCAGCTTTTGAAAAACGCGTTCAGTCTCTATGAGGAGTTCAGACCCTCGATTCCTGAAGGAGTTACAGGCTGGGGCGCCAAAGGGACCTTGGATATTGATCGTATCCGGTCCTTGGCGTTGGAGAAGTGAGGGCCCCAAATGGTAGGGACACGCTTTCATGAGCCACAAATCTGGGGGAAGAAACAAATGTGGTGGATGATTGTGGGCATGGCTGTGGCCGTCCTTGCGGGAGCACTATGGGGGCCGATTGTGAGCAATGTCGAACAGTCGAAATATCAGGTGGTGGAGAAACACGACAACATCGAGATACGCGACTACGCGCCGATGGTTGTGGCAGAGACAGAAGTTTCAGGAGAGCGGGACAAGGCGATTAGCGAAGGTTTCCGAACCATTGCGGCTTATATCTTCGGCGATAATACGTCAGCAAAGAAAGTGGCGATGACGGCTCCCGTCACGCAGCAGGGTAGCGAAAAGATCTCGACTCGTTTGGAGAAAACAATTGACCTCGACTACGAGGCTGTTAAAAAGAACGCTAGCACATGTCCACTATGAATTTAAAGCAGCATCACGCAACTCTTCGCATATTGCGAAGACGCACTCAATGCTTTCCTGGCAGCAATTCGCACAACGCGGTGAGTTCGACAAAATGATCGAGATCCAACATTCTTCTCTTCCATATTTATGGCATATCTGAGATACTCACATTGTGAAGCAAGAAGCCGTTCGCACAACCGTAGATATTCCAACCTCCTTATACAGGAGGTTGAAAGAGCAAGCAGCTGCGCAAGGACGCTCGGTCCGCGAACTCATTCTTGCAGGCGCAAAAAGCTCTCTCATCGAGAGCAAGCGCCCACGCCCCAAAAGGGTGCGCTTTCCCCTCATCGCCTCGAAAGGTCCCAAGGTAGACCTGACCAACGAAGATATATATGAATACGTTGAATTTCCTTGATGCGAATGTTTGGCTCGCACTGCTCTGGAGTCGGCATATGCATTCAGAACAAGCCCGGGAGTGGTTCGAGCAATCTGCCGATGAACAATTTTTCTTTTGCCGCTTTACGCAAATCACGGTTTTGCGGCTAGTCACGACCAAAGAAATCATGGGCAAGGATACTAAGAACATGTCCGAAGCCTGGAGCCTCTGGGACAAAATCTGGGCTGATAACCGCGTTGCATTTCTTCCCGAGCCAGATGGCCTCGAAACGGCATTCCGCAAACTTTCCCGACTTCCCAGTCGCTCGCCCAAAGTCTGGGCAGACGCTTATCTTCTTGCCTTTGCTTCAGTCGCGGGCGTAAGGCTCGTAACCTTCGACCGCGCGCTTCAGTCACGCAGTACTGAAGTGCTCGTTCTTTGACCGCGAAAGTCGAACGCTGGATCCAAAACTCAGTTTACGGATCTCATCTTTCCATCGGGAGCTTTACTCACTGCCTCCATAATCCGGTGGAAGATGCTCGTCTAGCGGGTCTCTCACGGCAACTTCCGTTTCATCGACGGAATCCTGTTCGATGACTCCAATCACCTCTACCTCAGCCACTTCGACCGCAAGCACGCTGGCAGTCTGGCTCTGCTTCCTCAGCGGTTTCTTTTTTCGGGATGAAGCCTTCCTGCGAGTTCGCTTGGCCGGACGCACCGGCTTTTTCTTGGTCTTGGGGATGGACTTCCCTTTTTTCTTGGGCATCATGCCTCCGATCGTGATCGCCGATAGCACGTGATCAAAAATAGGTGAACCACAGAATTTCTTCTGGCACTTGGTCGGGACCTTGGTAAAAGCACATGGAGATTACCCTACTCTGAGGATGCTTCCTTCTTCTGGCGAGAGAGAAGGCGTAGGAGATATGCATGCCCTTCTTCCTTGTACGATGCGGCAGCACCTCTTAATAACATCTCACACAGTTGGGCTAGATTTCTGTCTTCCTTCGTAGCGATCATACGGCGTTCAGCAAACTCGCTTATAGATCTTTCAACCCCGGTGGAATTCCTAATTTCAATACGTATCATTGCGCAAGCCTGCGTGCCGAGATCATGAGCACCGGCGGAGGATTTAGCGTAGTTATTATGCGTCCTTATCTTGATTTCTGCTGAGCAAGAAAACGCTGGACGAGTCTTGTGCCCTCTTTCTTGTAAATCTCAGAGCCCGCTTTAAGAAACACCTCACAAATCTGTGCCACGCTGCGACCTTCCGTCGCAGCAACAGCTTCGAGAGCCTTCTTAAGATCTGAACCAACTCGAAATGAAAGCCTGTTGTCTTTACGCATAGACGGGGGATTTTACCATCTTTTTAAGCCTTGGCTCCTACCCCAAAGACTTGACACCACATGGCACCCTGTGTCAGTATATGGGTGCCAGTGGATGTCATATATAAGGAGACGTCATGAACAAACCACTTACTGCTTTTCGGTCCAACGCCAAGCTTGCCAAATCAATGTGGGGAGAACTTTCTACTAAGGCGCTCCGGAATCTCAAGGATCTGACTGCTACTCATGAGCTTTCAGTGGCAGCTGGCGATCTCCAATTTCTTGAGGGCCGCTGGTACGTAACTCACGCTGGTCTGCTCCGCATAGCCCAGCGCAATCACTGCTCAGGAATGAGAACCACTGTTGACAAGGGGCTGTCAGATCCAGCCTCTAGTCGCTGGGTCTTCAAGGCGACAGTCTATAAGTCCCCTCGCTCCCGCGGCTTCGTCGGCTACGGGGATGCCGATCCCTCCAACGTCTCTTCCCTGGTCCACGGCGCCGAGATGCGCGTCGCCGAAACTCGCGCCGTTAACCGCGCTCTCCGCAAGGCCTACGGCATTGGGCTCTGCTCGGTCGAGGAACTCGGCTGCGCTCCTCGATCAAACTCTTCTCCCTCATTCGAACAGCCCAAAGCTTCCACCAACGGAAACAACGGCCACCACAATGGCAATGGTCAGCCACGCCTTCGCGACCGGCTCTGCCTGCTGATTCGTCAGCACCACCTCGATGCTGGCCTCGTGAAAGCCTATGCCGCCGACTACTGCGGTACTGCCACGCTTCGCGATGCCGGCCGTGACCTGGTCGAATCCTTCATCAATGATCTGGCCGAGCGTGCCGCAAAAGATCGCGACGGGCTGATCTGCCAACTCAACAGCTATTCCAAACCCGAGGAGGCTGCCCAATGAAACGCCACATTCCTGGTTTGCATGGTAAAGGTCCTAGCACTGAGAGCATTTTGGAGGGCGTTTTTCTTACTCGCGTCGATCGGACCTTCTACCGCTGGCATCCAGAGCGGCCGTTCTATGTTCTGAGGCTCACCATCCTCGAGCCGCTTGAACACCAAGGCAGTTCTCTCAACGGTCGGCTCTACTGCACTCCCAAAGCGCTATGGAAACTCCGCTGGTTCCTACGGGACTTTGGCTACGACCCTGATCTCATGGGTCGAGACGAAGTTGATGAAAAGGCGCTCGTCGGTTTGCGCGGGATTGTACGGATTTCCCGCACCACCCTGAATGGCTGCTCGTTCCTCAATCTCGGTGGGTTTGCCCCAGCCAGTGAATGGGAAGAACTTTCTGTGTCTGCGACAAATAACCAGGAGGTGGCCCGTGACGTTTAGTTACACGCAGGTTTCCCAGTACCTACGCTGTCCCAGGAGCTACCGATTTCGCTATTTAGACGGCTGGAGGGAGAAGGATTCAAAAGCAGCAATGTGCTTCGGCCGATGTTTCGAGAAGGCCATTGCAGCGCTCTTCTTGCGTGAAGACGCTGGAGCGGTCTTGTTCAAGGAGTGGGGCGCTTACCGCGATTCTCCCCTGCAGTTCTCCCACGGAGACGACTGGGAGCGCCTGCTTCGACAAGGGATTGCGCTCCTGGAGCAGTTCGCCCGAGACAACCGCGTCCGCATTCGTCAACCCAAACGCAACCTGCAGAAGAAGCTCGTTCGCTCCCTCTCAAACGGCAACGAGTTTGTGGCCTATGTCGATGCCATCGGCCATCTGGACGGCACGAGGCGTTTGTTGGAATGGAAAACCACCAGTGCCCGTTATCCGGAGCAGCCCGAGGGGCTGACTTCGCTTGATCTACAGCTCGTCTGCTACTCCTGGATCACAGGCATTCCCGATGTCGCCATTGTGGCCTTTGTGAGAAAACGCGTTCCGGAGATTCAGTACCTGCTGGCTTCGATCAGCGAAGAGCAGCGCCAGGAGTTTGGCGAACTGGTTGACGCTACCGCCCGTCAAATCGAAACGGCCCAGTTCCCTTCCCATCCAGGAATCCGATTTCCGCAGAACGGTTGCGTTAGCTGCGCGCATCTTGGGCTGTGCCTCGGAAACGAAGCAGTAGTTGGGACCACACTCATTCGTCAACCAGGAGCCGCCGACCTTGATTGGATTGACGTGCTTGACGACTAACGGAAGGCCTCTGATGGCTCCGAAGCTCAATCGCCGGCGTGCCGTGTTTGTGCTCTCCAAGATCGACGAGATCTTGTCGTGGGAGAGGGCCACGGAGCGCGATCGGGATTCGAAGTTTGTGGAGCTCGGCCGCTATCTCTGCGAGGTTCGAGCAGGACAATACTGGAGGGTGGACAACGTACGATCATTTGATGAGTTTTTGGAGAGGAAGTTCCCGGAATCCAGGCGCAAGGCATACTACCTCATGGCCATTCACGAGCAACTGTCTCGCATTCACAAGGTGGAGCTACAGCAAGTGGGCTGGTCCAAGGCCACAGAACTAGCCAAGGTGGCGCGCAGGGATGGGCAGAGGTTCGATAGTGCAACCTGGTTGCACAAGGCTCGCGAACTGCCCAAGGAGGAATTCAAACGAGAAGTATCGAAGCACCTAACCGGGAAGGAAACGGAGCCGTGGGAGATTTTTTATTTCAAGGCCTACAAGAGCCAGTTGCCTGTCATCGAGCAGGCCCTTGAGACAGCGGGCCTGATGCTCGGTACCGACAAGTCGCGAGGCTACTGCCTGGAGATGATCTGTGCGGATTTTCTGGCGGGGGTGAGTTTGGAGACGGGCAACCAGGATGCTCTATTACCTTGCCTCACTCGGCTGGTCATTGGCCTTCCGAAGCCGCAGCGGAGGCAACTCCTTGAGGAAGTGCAGGTGACGCTTTGAAAGGGATCCGTGCCAGGCGGCCCCGCTTGAGGCTTGATCCCGAAGCTTATCGCCAGCTCTGCCACGAAGTCCTGGAGCGAGACGGCTGGCGATGCCAATCGTGCGGACGCATGGAAGATCTTCAAGTCCATCACATCCAGTGGCGGAGCCGGCTGGGTGATGATTCGGCTGAGAATCTCATAGCTCTTTGCGCCAAGTGCCACCAAGACGCTCACCGACTCGGACATGTCTCGAGAAACTTATGGAGCACAAGGCAGAAATAGTATCGACGATTATGACTTCATGGCCCAACTCTGCAAAGCAGACCGATGAGACCAACCCAACGTAACCCGCACCAATCACGGCAATCTTCACTATGTGCCTCCTTCGGAGATTTTTCGTCCCTGCTTGATACCTGAACATTTCAATTGGAGAAACCGAACCCACCGCAATCAGGTCCCTGAATTTCTCGGCCAAAGGGCCACATTCCGATGATCCGGCATGTCTGGAAATGAGAATTGGGAGATGGAGTTTTCCAAGTGTTACTTATGATTTCTTATCGAGCGCGGCGACCAATTTTTGCCATTCCATTTCATCGCAGGAAGGTGGTTCGTCGAATGTGGCAGCCAGTTTGTACCAGCCCGGCTGTTTAGCAGATTCGGCTCGCACAATGTGACCGGTGCCAGATATCTTTATGTCGTTGCCGCCTTCCCCAGCGCCTAGGATTGTAACTTCCGCCTCGATTGACTGGCCCGGCGCAATATGGTGCGGTGCAGGGAAACACAATCCGCTTTTGCTGAGATTCTGTGTTACCAATGGCGGGGGATCGCGTTGAGGTATACCCCCTACGACCTTTATACGGAGAGGCAACCAGGCAGTGAACCGTGGCTCGCGCCGACGCTCGGACGTGAACGTCACATCTTACCATCCGCTCGCAAACAGCAGCGCTTGAATACAAAAATGCAAGGATGATGTCTATACACAGTTAGGTCTCTTAGGATTGAACTTCAACCATCGCGCGACCACCTGGCATGTTGAGCAAGAATTTCCATTTTGAGGTTCGATTGACTAACAATCTGCCAGGGAGCTTCCAATCGGAAATTCAACTTGAGCAACGATAAATAAGATCTCGGGCCATTACTGTTCAATATGAGTCACTTTGGAGATCGATTGGCTCAAAATCCGAATATTTCGCCAATACCAGAACTGGGGCAAATTGTGTTGGCAAACGCGCCACTCCCTCTGCGGCAATAGGGTTACGATCTGCTCCAGTCTGTACCACTTGATTGACATGGCCGATCAAGGCGATCAAATTCGGTAGGCTCTCTCACCCTCCGTGGTACAAAAACTCCATCGGGTCACTGCTGCAAAGAAACTACTTAGGCAGGAAGCCATGCGTTTCATAATTTGTTTTGTCCCTAACGCACATGTATCGTGCATGAACATAGGAAACTAATTGCAGCCCTAGCTTAACAAGCTCGTCCAAAAGTGATTGTACAAAAGTGAATTGGCATCATTTCGTCCATCAGAATTTCTCCGCGTACGACCCATTGTTTCAATATTTGCGCGGCTCTCAAAAGGTCTGAGATGTCTTGTAGAATGAGTTGGTTGGACCTGACCCTTAAGGGCAGGTCTGCATAGTCAGCTGTGACAACATAAAGACCTGTCCCTAGGTTGCCCTCTTGACCAGTAGTGCGGTACCGCTTCCTGCTTTTACAGTCATTACTTGATGGGACGCCCCAAATTAAGCCGTCTTCATAAAGGTTCGATCCGTCGAACTATTCTTCTAGTGCTACCGACGGTACTGTTGGCGGCCCTCACACAATCAGGGTGTGTCTCATCGCCTGGCAGCCTTGCCGTCAGCTCCACAAGCCTCAATTTCGGGAGCGTGCCGATCGGCTCCAGCATTAATCAGAATCTAACCGTCACAAATTCTGGCGCTACAGTCGTTACAATCACTCAAGCTGCCGTGTCTGGCGGAGGATTTACAGTCAAAAGTCCGGCGCTCCCATTGACTTTGACCGAAGGCCAAAGCACAACCTTCACAACAAGGTTCGCACCGAAATCAATCGGTAGTGCATCGGGAACCCTTTTGATCACAAAAGAACAGACAACCAACACGCTCCAAATAACCAGCGGGAGTGGATCGGCGACGGCGGCACCGACGACTGTCACTAGCAAGGAAACAATCGCGATGATGGGCGCGGGTGTTCCGGTGATGCCTTCGATCACCACGCAGCCGACTAGCCAGGCAGTCATCGCCGGCCAGACAGCTACATTCTCTGTGATGGCCTCGGGCGCGGCTCCACTGACCTATCAGTGGAATAAGAACGGAGCGGCCATCAGCGGTGCGACCTCGACGACCTACACAACCACACCCACATCGACATCGGATAGCGGATTGCAGTTCACAGTAGTAGTCAGCAATTCGGTAGGGAGCGTGACCAGTAACCCCGCTACCCTCACGGTTAATGGGACGCCTGGGATACCATTGCAGATCACAAGCAACCTGATTCCGAACGCCCAAACTGGCATTCAATTTCAATCGAACCTCACCGCGACCGGAGGAGTGCAGCCATATAACTGGAGCGTAGTGTCCGGGAAATTGCCTACCGGCCTATCGCTCAATCCGGGTACCGGCGTACTCTCGGGAACTGCCTTGCTCGGAGGACAATTTGACTTTACCGTCCAAGTGAGCGATTCTTCCTCTCCTAAGCAACAGACTGCGATGAAAGCTCTGACGCTCTCCGTTCTCGCGTTCGCCCTGCAAATCACGCCCGGCACCTTGCCGAGTGGCCAGGTCGGAGTTCCTTTCCAGGCGACGCTCACCGGGAGTGGTGGCGTAACACCCTACACCTGGAAAGTCACGGGCGCTTTACCATCCGGCATGACCTTGAACGCCTCGTCGGGCGCCATCTCTGGAACCCCAACGCAACCTGGCACGTCCACATTCACGATTGTATTGACCGATTCCACTGGGCAATCGGTACAGGCGCCGACTGGTATAACGATCACGGTGGATGCCGCAGCCTCTGGTAAGGTCATCATAGCTCCCGCAATCCCTCCGGCGGTCAATCAAGGCACTACTTTCCAGTTTTCTGCGAACGCAGCAGGCACCTGGTCATGCTCCGGAACTGATTCAACTGGAGCAACCACAACCTGTAAGGGAAGTATTGATCCTTTGACCGGCCTTTACACCGCTCCAAGTAAGGTCACAGCGCAGCAATCGTATGGTGGCTATCAAGTTCTCCCAAACAATCATGTTTTCAACACGCGGATTGACTCCCTACCGCTTCGGCCTGATTCGTCCAAATTGATCGCGGGAGCGGGGGCGACAAATCTGAGTTACGGGGGTGCTTTCCCAATCAATTACGTGAACAGCTCGACCCCAACGGAAAGTGAAGCTTTCTACTACACTCCCGCAAACAATGGCACCTTTCAAATTCCTGCTTATCCCGGAGCCAAAATCGAAGGTGGTTGGTTCACGCGCACAAATGGCAATATCGACCATCATCTCCTGACCATTGACACGACAACCGGCATGTTTCAGGAGATGTACCAGTATTACCCTGCAGGCACGAATAGTAGCTGTCAGACCTGCACTTCTCAATCCGGGGTAAGATACTCGAACTCCACCTATGTACTGCCTGCGAACGGAGCGACGGATGCGGCCGGGATGTATTTGATGCCGCTTGTTCTTCGTGCCCAGGAGGTTGAACAAGCCATCGCCATCGGCGGCACGATCAACCATGCGCTGAGAATGACCTTGCAAAACGGGTACTTGCACAATGCCGTCCTCTGGCCTGCCACCACAAGCACGAGCGCCGGAGGTGGCCTTAACTACTACGGCGAGCGTGTTCGTTTGAAATCAAGCTTTAATATCTCGGGATTTTCCCCCATCGCACAAATCCTCTTGACTCAACTGAAGCAGTACGGACTCATCATCGCCGACGGTGGGCCGGGGTGGGATATTGTTTCCCCTGATGCGACGAAAATCCCGCTACCGATATTCAATGCCATGACGGAGGTCGGTGGTGCCGGCATCTCTCCCTCCAATTTTGAGGTGGTTGATGAATCGGGATTAATGCTTTCCTCTACTTCCGGAGAAACAACCGCCAATCGCGAGATCGTAACCTTTACGCGCAGCTCCGACTCCGCAAAAGCAAGCGTTGATGTGGTGTTGACCGGAGTGACGGTCGGGCTCCCGAACGACATCCTGTACATTCAGGCAGGGGTCGCCGCTCAGCAACTCTCGGCATTCGTCCATGGCGGGGCCAACAATACCGTCACTTGGTCAATGAGCCCGAGTGTAGGCACTCTGACCTCTGGCGGACTGTATACGGCTCCAGCCACCTCCACAAACATTCAAACGACTACCGTAACTGCGACTAGCACCGACAATACGAGCGTGGCCGCAGAAATGTCCATTGCAATCTATCCCAACGGGAGTATTCGCATCCTGCCTGCGCAATCCAATAAGTATGATTTCTTCTCAATCAGCAACTACACGGATTCGCATGGGAATGTCTGGTATAACGGAATCGCCGGGGATGGAGGTTACGGCTACGAAAACGGCGGATCGTGGCCGTTAACAACCGACATCAAATTGTACCAAATACCGATTTACGGCAGTGCGGCCGCCGATCTTCGCTTCGATATACTCGTACCGAACGGCACCTATAAGATCACAGGAAAGTTTGCAGAAACTCAGGGGTCTGCTCCCGGCTACAAGATTTTTTCCATTGAAGCGAATGGGACAATCTCCGTACCGAATCTGGATGTGTATGTTGCGGCGGGCGGTCACAACATGCCGCTTGATGAGGTATCAACGACGACTGTGACCAACGGAGTGCTATCCTACGTTCTTCGACCAGGCCCAAACAACGCTTCCAATCCCAATGCAAACATTTCGGCGGTGGAGATTGATCCGGTACCATCTCAGTGACAGTCTAAGAATATGGGCAGCGGGTCGAACGCGATGAATTTGCTGAAGCGCTTTGCTCATGTTGCTGGACAGCGATACGTTCGCGCAATTATGAATAGCGAGTACTCGCAACCTCCCATACGTATTAATGAACGATCCATTGAATACGAATTTGTTTTCAGCGCACTTACCACTTTCCGACCCTCTTCGGTCCTAGACGTTGGCACTGGCACCACGGCGCTTCCAGCACTTATTCGGAATTGCGGGTTCAATGTAACAGCCATTGACAACGTCCGCGACTACTGGCCGGATGGCATGTTCAACCGTCATTTTCCTGTGCTCGACCAAGACATTCGGAACCCAAAACTAGGCAAAACATTTGGCCTAGTGACTTGTATCAGCACCCTGGAACATATCCAACAATCGGTTGCCGCAGTTCGGGGGATGGCATCGCTCCTGGACCCGGGCGGCGTACTTCTGCTTACGTGTCCTTACAACGAAAATCTGTACCATCCGAACGTCTACGATCTTGCGAATAGCTATGGCCATGGCAATAATGATTTCATTACGCAACAATATTCCCGCAGGGAACTGTCGCTGTGGCTTTCTGAAGCGGGATTACTTCCTCTCAAACAGGAATATTGGGAACTATTCGATAGCGATTACTGGTCAGTTGGATCCCGTATCGGTCCCAACAAAACCAGCGCCCAGGAACGTCACCAATTAACATGCGTGGCACTCAGGAAGGGCTTACCGTCTCACTGACAGTTTGAGATGAGCGGCGGATCGAGGTCATCCTAAGCCCCCGGTTTCTTTGGAGAGGCGGATTTCTTCGGACGGCCCGGCGACCAAGCCTGCTCCCAAAGTTGTCGCGTTAGCGTTCAAGTTGCCTAGGAGTGTGCGCCGAAGAAGGCTATCCCGACTACGTAACTGCCAGTTCACCTCCTTCCAGAAAAATAGGATTATGCCTAGGGGTATGAGTGGCAGTAACGCCGCGATTTGGAGGAAGAAATGGACCATACTGGTGACGGCCCAATTATGATCGGTCCAAGCGCACGCAAGGCAAAACGGCGCGATGGCAAGCGCAGGCCGGATCCAACAATCCCGGAAATAGCTCCAAACGGGCAGGTTCAAGAGTTTTGATAGGTATCGCGGCCACAGCACAAGTTGGCTCACCAGGCTAGGGAGAACAGTGCCCCATGCCACACCCACTATTCCTATCTTCCGGACCAGGTAAATACTCAATGCGAGATTCGCTACCGCTTCGCACGACTGCCATACGGCGAATGGTTTGTGTTTACCGAGGCCAAGGACAATATTGCCGCCGACGCGGTTAGCAGACAGGGCAAAAGTTGACAGGAGTAGAATTCGGAGTATACGCCCGGAAGGTTGCGCGTATTGCGGCCCCATCCACAAACCAATGAAAGTGGAGCTTCGAAAAAACAACGCCCCACCTACGGGCAGAATGACAAAGAGCACCGCTCTGGTGCCTTGAATCAGCAATCGCCGCAATTGATCTTGCTGATTCTGGGCACCCAAATTGCTCGCGACCGGCATGAAGGTCTGCGCAAACGATGCGCCAAGTTGTCCCAAGTAATCGATAAACCGGCCGCCAATCGCGTAAAATGTCACTGCCTCCGCGGAGAGGAAGACGCCCACAACTAAGTTGTCGGTATAATATATAACTTGACCGGAAGCAGCGATGACAAATAGATAAAAACTATACCGCCAAAGTTCCGGAAGAATGCCTCGGTCCAGAAAGCGAAAGCCCAGGTGAAGTTCCGGGTAAACTCGGCGGCACATAATGATCGTCGCAAGGCCCAAGAGCAGTGCGACTATTAGCTGCATGATCGCCAAAGGAACAATCCCATAACCTCTGTCGAGTACCCATACAGTGCCCGCTGCCCCGATTAACGTCTGAGCGATCGCCAACCCGCTTGCCAGTGTAAAACGCTGTAAAGCTGTTAGCACACCGCCGAATACTCCGGCGACCAAGCTGAATGATAAGTTGAAACCGCTAATAATGATGACCCACTGCGCTGCTGTCCACATACTAGTGGGAATGCGAAAGATTTTGTTAGCAAACGCCGCGAGGATAAGGCTAGCCACAATTACAGCCAGACCTATCAAGGTTCGAAATGCCAGAGCAACCGAGACGGCACGACTCGATTCGATGTGTTCTTCCCGGGCTTGATGCTTGGCAACAAAATGCGTCACGGCACCGCGCATCCCGAGGTCAAGCAAGGCCATATAAGCGATCGAGGAATTGACTAGAACCCATACACCATAGGCAATATTCCCAAGACGATGGACCACGAATGGGGAGAGAAAAAACGAAACTATCACGGAGACGGCAAAGGCCGTCCAATTCATCAAGATGCCTGTCAAAAGAATACGAACTCGGCTCATTTTCCTCGTCAGTCTTGTGAATTGTTCCACAAAAGCATGAATCTTCAGCCATACTATCTATGGACTAATCTTGCAATTATAGGAGTAGCGAGCACTAGCTATGAGTTTAAATCATTATCCTGAGCCCCGCGGAACTGTCGAAAAACCCAGCCAACCCATTCCAGGTTGGCTATTTGTCCTTTCCTGGTCTCACCGACACGTCGGAGGTGTGAACCAGGTTGTAAAATCCCTCATAGGGCAGTTTCGTGAAGGCGGCGCATTCTCTCCCCAATTGCTAGTCAGGTCAGTAAAGTCTGAATCAAGCAGCAATGCCGAACAGGAGCTGATAAAGCCGTTTTATCTGAATCTGTGGAGTCCCGTGGACCATCAGCATCCTTTTCGCGCTCTGTTTTCTTTTGTTTGTCGGTTGCCGTATCGTTGTTGGGTTATGCGCCGAATCATTACTCAACACAACATAAGAGTTATCAACCCGCATTTTCCTGACCTTGGGTCTCTGCTATTCGTAGTCCTCAAGAAGCTTCATCTGATTAATGGCAAGATCATACTTTCATTTCATCTAAGTGACGTACGGGGTGCGTTAACTACAAGGGGATATGAGAGGAAACTTTGGAGGATACTCCTGCGTGGTGCGGATCATATTGTCGTAGTTTCTAACAATCTTGCAATGGACGTTTTGGCCTTGGACCCCTCGGTAGCGGAGAGAGTGACAACAATCTATAACGGGGTCGATCTCGCTGCATTTGCACGCGGCGAGCCCGCGCCCCGTTCGCAGTTCCTTGTTCCGGATCCGGGCAAGACTATTCTTAGCATTGGTGCATTCATCCTAAGGAAGGGCCACGATGTTCTCGTGCGAGCCTTTGGTTACGTTCTGGCTAAGTTGCCCGATGCGCGTTTGGTATTGGTTGGAGGCGACGGCCCCGAAATTGAACCACTTCGCCAACTGATCAGTTCGTTGTCACTCACGGATAAGGTTACGATCTGCAAGGATATCCCTCACGAGCGCATTCCAATATTTCTGTCCCAGGCACAACTTTTCGTTCTAGCTTCGCGGCAGGAAGGCAATCCCTTGGCAGTAATCGAGGCGGGTGCAGCTGGTCTGCCCGTAGTATGCACTCGAACAACCGGATCGCATGAGCTGATCTCTGATAGAGTCACGGGTCGGCTGGTGGATGTGGACGACGAATATGCTCTCGCGGAGGCCATGATCGATCTTCTTACGCATCCAGGAGAAGCACGGCAGATGGCAGCAAAGTTCCACGAGTACGTTAAGCGCAATTTGAATTGGGGACGCACCTACGAAAAATATATACAGCTTGCCGGTGATGGCGTAAGTCGCGTCGTTCTGATGGCTGAATCTGCGAAGCAATGACTGAGAGATGCTACGCATCTTATATCATCGCTACAACATTTTTCAGCTTTGGAGACTGTAACCATCGTTCGCGTCGGTACCCACACGATCCTAAGCCCTGAACAGCAGGACTTCCATCTCAGTGAGCGAGACTAGATCCACACACTTCTTACGCTCTACGCTGTCATACGCCTGGTAACCGAAGCCCCTCATATATTGTGCGATGTCCGCAAGCGTAAATCCACATTTGCGAATCTCGTATGGCTTTAGTTCACAGACGATTTGGGGGCGGCAGGTGGCATTCGCGAAGAATTTTTCAGCACCTAACAGAACGGGGAACTCAAACCCCTCGACATCGATCTTGATGACCTTAATCCGCTCCGGTTGGGAAATATGGAGGAAAATATAATCGTCCAACCGAATTACCGGAACCTGAAGTGTTCTTGGATTGGAATAGCCTGGAACTAGAGTCGCATTTCTTGACCCTCCCTGAGGGTCGTAGGAGATCGGCAGAGAGCCTTGTCTTTCGCCCAGCGCAACATTGGAAAAAATAAACTTGTACTGGGGGTTCAACGTCTGCAGAACCTGCAACCGTTCGAAGCATTCCTTCAATGGCTCGAACCCATGCACTTCTCCGGATGTCCCAACCAGTGAAGCTGCAATTGCCGATATATAGCCGACATTCGCACCAACGTCGATCACGATGTCCCCAGAGCGGAGAGACTCCCGCAGGATGTTGGAGAGGTTGATGTCGTATGATTGTGTCAGCATTGCGCAAAAGTCGCCGTCATCCAAGAAGGCAAGAGGTTTGTACTCGAAGCGAACACAGCCGTTGATAGTTCTCTCCACCGCTTCTTTCGGGGGCGAGATCATCCATCGCCTCAGACGTCCCGCTGCTTTTTGCGCGAACAGCCATGGATTCATCATGATTTGCTTGAACGTCATTGATGTCTAACCTCGTTGGCCATACCATTAGCGTCTATCGTTTCTTTCCGTCGGTCGCTGCCTCTGTTACTTCCCAGCCTCCCGTCTCGCAGCAATTGCAGCATTCCGCCGAACAAACGAGTGTACGATTGTTCATCATATTCGGAGAGTACTTTTTCGTATCCACTTCTGGCCAGGCGAGCCTGTAATTCCTGACTGCTCAACAGGGTGGCTAGCTTCGCCGCAAGTTCTTCTACGTTTTCAGATTGGAACAAGAGTCCGTTATCGTTGTCCTTGATGTAGTAAGGGACACCGTCCACGGCGGATGCGATGATCGGCTTCCGCGCTGCCATTGCTTCCAAGAGCACGCGACCCATCGATTCGGTTCGCGATGCGGAAACATACACGGAACAAGCTCCAATCACCTCCAATGCCCGCTCATTCGTACAAGCATCCAAAATCTCGATTTGTGGACAGTCGCGGGCGAGGTTGTCCAAGGTTTCTCGATTCGTATACCAACCCAGCAGTTTGAGCTTGTAGTTCGGGAACTGCGCGGCGATCAATTTAAACGCACGGACGAGTACATCCGCGCCCTTCGTATACCAAGGATAACCTGCCAGGAGGATATAAGGTTCTTGACTAGGCTCTAGGTTGATGACATGCACAGGCACAAAATCGTGAAAAACAGCAATCCTCTTTTTTTGCAAGCTACGATATTTCCGCAGCTGCCATGGATAGAGTAGTTTAATGCAATCGGCATTTTTGCCTACGAATCCCAGAAGCCGGTCCGCAAAAAATCGCTTGACCGCGGCACGACGATTGGGATGAGGCACATCGTATCGAAAGGCATTTTCCGGCGCACCCGGTATCTCCGCTATAAGCTGGGCGCCGGTAATCCACTTTAAAATGACCCCTGCAATTCCCGTTATGTTTGTGCCGTAGGTCATGATGGCGTCAAACTGTTTTTCGCGATGAAGCTGCAAGCCGCGACGGATATAGAAAAAGAAAATTGCAAGTCGCCGGAGAGATTTCGGAAATCGGTACGTCAGGAACATGTGGTAAGAAAAATTGCCCTGTCGATAAACGGGAAATGTCTCTCTTAGAAAAGGAGGGACGCTCTTCGGCGATCCCCCCCAAATCGGGAGCAATACTTCTCCCTCGGCGATTTCGGACAAGAATGTAAACTTGTCGTGTGCCGGATTCGAGCTAGGCGGTGTGAGACCGGGCATAATGTAAAGTAAACGTGTCATATGCGGATTCTTTGCGACCGGCAACCCTGTAGCAAGAGCATTCCAAGGAAAACTAAATTGCGTCTACCTCCTGTTGCGTATACGCTTAACGGCGCACATTCCGATGCACGAGGTCCACGCCAAGCGAATAGCGATTCGTAGTTGTGTCGTGCCCTAGTGGCCATCAGTCAGCGCGCAAGCGGGAAACGAGTCAGGAAATGCCACTCAGCGATGAACTGAAAGAGATACTGGTTTGCCCAGTTTGCCATGCTCAAGTATCTGCGTTGCCCGGCGGGCAGGAACTGGAATGCGTCTCCTGCAAACGCCGGTTCGCCATCGTGGATGGCTTCCCGGTCATGACGCCCGACCAGACCACTCGACCGGCGGACCATCCCCCAGCCGAAGAAATTCGCGCGTATCACCTTGCCGAACGGAAGAAAAGTGACAATGAGCGATACCTCTCACAACTTCTTGACCCTCTTGAGATCGCTGAAAATTCCACATTTCTAGATACGGGGTGCGGAACCGGGTACGTGAATAATTATCTGGCGTCGCGGAAATCGTTGAAGCACAACCTCGGCTTTGACATCGACTTGGATGCACTTCGCCTGGGGCGCGAAATGGAAACTTACCCTGGCAGAATCTCATGGTTCTGTGCGTCGGGTTTGTCAATTCCGCTGCGCGATTCATCCGTCGATCACCTTGTCTGCCGAGGGTTGATGCCGATCATTTCTGTGACTGAGGTGGCAGCCGAAATTGGGCGGGTCATGCGGCCGTCAGGCACAGCTGTCATTCTGCTTCATCACTGGACATTTTATCGTCCTTGGTTCTCTTTACGGCTTCGCGACTGGAAGAGATCCGTCGCGGGAGCATTAATTTTGCTTTCGAGTTTGTGGTTCAACGTAACCGGACACCAACTTCAATTCGGCTTGGGCCGGCACCGTATTACTATGTCTTTTCAGACCGAATACCGAATTCGCCGACTTCTCAAAAAGCATGGTTTGAATGTCTATCGAGTCGTGGATGAGCCAGATTTCTTAGTGTACGTCAGATCACACGGGACACCGGCCTCCTAGAATTTGGAAGTTCGGGCTCAGTGTTAATGCTCGGCATTGGTTCGCCGTGCAGAGATCGAATAATACCATCGAGCGTTCGTGTCTGATTTTCGGCGTTGAACTGTTCTTGAAACCATGGACTGGCGGCAACCGCTGTGGATGGAAGCTCGAAGAAGTCAGCGATAGTCTCGTCCATCGCCTCGGGAGTGCTGCCGGGATAGACGCACCGGTAAGGCACTCCGCTACGCGCGAGCAACCGCTCGGAGGGAGAATCCGGTTGAATGAACGCCAGGATTGGCACTCCAATTTGCAGATATTCGAATAGTTTTCCTGGAACTTGAGTGGTGGATTGTGGTTGCAGTAACAATAGACTGCCAGCTGACCGAATGATTTGCAGTGCCTCAGGTTGGGGAATTCGTTCGTCAACCAACTCCAACCAGCCTTCGGCCCGCGCACGGTCTATAAACTCTTTATTCGGGAGCTCTCCAGTCTCGGCGGCACCAATCAACCTCACCCGCCCTCCTCCAGACGGCAACCGGTTCATCGCGATCAATCTTGCGATTGATTCGAGAATCGGCGTCGCGTTTCGCCCGTTATACAAGTATCCCACGTGAGTCAGCGGCCCGCGATCGCGACGCGGAATTGAGAGCGGCTGAATGCGATTCTCCGGATCGAATCCGTTCCAAATCAAATGAACTTTCCCGTTTAGAGTCGGGTACTCTTCTCTCCATCTGTCCACCGCCTCATCGGTATTGGCAATCACAGCATCCGCCCTTCGCGCTATGACACGCTCCAGCCCTCGATACACTCGCCTCTGGAATAAATTCAGGGGTTCTCCATGATATTCGTTGCGCATCGGATCTCGAAAGTCGGCAATCCAACGAGATTTTTCACGTCGTGCCAATTGCAACGCAGCAAGATGGGACCCGAGCGGAGGAAAGGTAGAAAAAATGGTAACACAAGCGTCGGGGTGTGCTCGGATGCACGCTCGGGCAGCTCGTGCAGCTCGATAGGACCATTGAACTCCCATCTCGCCCGGTAATAAGGATTTCCGGACCGCTCGTTCGAACTGCCAGCTGAGACTACTTCGGGAATGCGTGAAAAAAGGGTCAGGGATGTACTCCGTGTTCGGATCGTCGCGTCCAGTTTGGTCGGAAGCCGTAAAGACGCGGCAGTCATAACCAAACCTGGAGAGATATTTCGAAAAACGGAAGGGCCGTGCGCCGCCGATCGAGTCTTCCGGCGGAAAGTAGTAGGCAAAAATCAGAACTAGGTGCTCGGCCATTGGTCTCTCAGCCTATCGCTTTCCGGCGCAAAATTAGTTCATAGATCTCCGCCATGCGTCCGGCAGCGATCCCGATGCTGAATTTTTCCCTGGCGAATTGAGCGGCGCGAGTTCCAAATTCCTGGCGGAGCGATTCATTCTCCATCAGCCGAGTCAATTTCGCGCCAAGGTCGCCGGCATCGCCCGACTGGAACAGCAGCCCCCTTTCATCATTTCCAATCAACTCCGGGGTGCCGCCTACTCGCGAGCCAACAACAGCGCGGCCGCAAGCCATCGCCTCCAGAATTGTGTTGGAAAACGCCTCCGACTTAGAGCAAGAAACGAAAATATCGAAGGAACGAAGAAACTGCGGGACCAATTGTGTAGCGGGCACAAACACGCAGTCCTCCAGAAGCCCCAAACGCCGGCTATTGGCCATTAATCTCGGGAGTTCCGGGCCGCTTCCTACGATCAGAAGTTTCATCCCGGGATTCAAATGGCGTATGCTAGCGAACGCTTCCTGCAGAATATTGAGGTCTTTTTCCGGGCGCAGCACGCAGACGGCTCCAATTACAAGAGGAGCATCATCGACAGGCGCGTGCCTCCGGGCCGGTCCCGGATAGAATTGAGTCGTATCAACACCGTTATAGCAAAGCTCGATTCGTGCATCAGGAAGATGTTCGTCGTCAATCATATGGCGGCGCATCGCCTCGCAATTGACAACAACACTGTCCACGATCTTGTCAGTCCAGCGGACCTGGCGGCGAGTGCGAGCGTCGAGCAGGTTGCGATTGCCAAGAGTGCTCGACAGTACCGCAGGCACGCGGAGAGCTCGTGCAATCGGAGCCACAAAGACAGCGCTGGAATCGTACGCATGCACGACTTGAACTCCATGCTCCCGGATATATCGTTGCATCCGTAGCGCCGCGGAAACTGCGGCTAGCGACTTCAGAGAAGTAAGAGGCAAATGAAGGAAAGGAACCCCTTCGCTTCGCAGTTCCTCGAATCGTATTCCCTCGGACTGGTAGCTGGCGACATGGGGTTCAAATCGCGAGCGATCAATCTTCATCGCAATCTGAGTTACGTCGCGCTCGATCCCACCGAGGTTAAGTTCCCTGACCGTCAGCAAGATCGGGATTGGCTTTGCTGAATTCGCGCTACCGATTCCGGTAGTGATCTCTTGTTGAACTTCAAGTACCATTCGTGCACGCTTGGGTAAAGACAGAAGTCATCGACTTGAAATAGGCTTCTGGAGTTTTCCGCCTAACAATCTCGCGAGCAAATGAAACCAGACAGTTCCGAAGTTCACGGTCCTGGAGGATTTTGGTGGTCGCTAAAGCCAAGCCTTCCAGGTCATGCTTTTTCACCAGAATTGCATCCCTTCCATTAGTAACAACTTCGGGAATTCCGCCCACCTCTGTGGCCACCACGGGAACTCCAGCCGCCATGGCTTCGAGCAAGACGTTCGGACATCCCTCACTATGAGAAGGCAAAATGAACACGTCGGCAATACCGTAGTATGGGTTGATGTTATCTTGTTGGCCGGTCAATGTTACGACATCGGTCAGACGCAAATTGCGGCAGAGCTCTTCGATTCTCGGCCTCTCCGAGCCATCTCCTACTATTACTAGGCGCAGACGCGATTTACCTGCGAGTTCGACCATTTTCGGAATTGCCCGAATCAGGTCCGCGTGTCCTTTTTCCCGCGAAAGACGCCCGACGGACAGAAGTACGCGTGTTGCATCGTCTAGCCGGAGTTGCCGGCGCAGTTCCGCTTTTTGTTTATCTGGCACCGGCGCGAACGGACGAATCGGCATATGTTGCACATGGATGTGATCGCGCTGGACATTGCTTTGTTCAAGTTCTGTGATAAATGCGGCGGAGCTTGTCAAAACTTGATTCGCAGTTCGAAGTGACCAGCGATCGAGTTGATTGTAAATTCGCATCTTCGCATTGACAGTTGTGTACCCGTGGTGAAATGCGACCCACTTCCTTGATCGATTCAGGCCGGCCCACCGAACCAAGAAATGTGACTTTACGCTGTTGGTCCAGATAAGGTCCACAGACCGCTTTGCAACGACTGAGTGCAATTCCGGAACGACGTTGGAGTCGAATCGTTGACGTTCGAAGACAATATCCAAGGGCGTGCCAATGTCACGGATCGCCTGTTTCAGGCAGTTTTCGCCTTGCCCTCGATCAAACGTTAAAATTGATAAATCGATCTTTGGAAAACCCGTGTACCCTTGTGCCGCTTCTTTGGCGAATTCGAGTACTGCTTTCGCTGATCCGGAGACATTGTTGGCTTCGAGCATCGCCAATACGCGAATGTCATTCATAATTCACGAAACCTTGCAAAGAGAGCTGAGGGATCGAGACTCCATCAGATCCTCGTGTAGCACACGTAATTGTTTTCCGACTATGGACCAATCGTAAACCCTGCACACTAGTTCCCGCGCCGCTCGTGAGAGTCGTGAACTAGTTTCAGCCGACGAGACAACCCGATGAACCGCCGCTACGATCTCCGGCCCGGTATCAGCTAGCAGGAGGTGGACATTGTCTTCGACATGGATACCTTCGGCGCCCAATCGCGTGGATACAACGGGAACACCGGCGGCCATAGCCTCTAGGATTTTGAGCCGTGTCCCGCTACCCGAGCGAATGGGCACAACTGACACGACTGCGGATGCGTAGAAAGGACGAACATCGTCAACTGTGCCGGTCACGTGGATACGATCCGAAGCCAAGGCGCAAACCTCGGGGGCCGGATCGCGACCTACGATCGTGAATTGCAGGTCCGGATGATTTCGGGATATCTCCGGCCAGGCATTGCGAGAAAACCAGGTCACCGCATCGACGTTGGCGTGAAAATCCATGGAGCCGACAAACAGGATTGTTGGTTTCGCATCGTGCTGACCGCTCCGCCGGGAGGCTTGAGCGATATCTTTCGCTAAAAAGTGCGCGGCATCAACTCCGTTCGGTATGACTCGAATGTTTGCACTTGGACATCTCGCAAGCAGCTTTTTCCGTTCACGTTCGCTGGTTACAGTGTGTGTGGCGCATGTTTCGAGGAGCCGGTCCTCGGCGCGCTGGATCAATGTTGCTGTTCGCCTCGCCGCGATCTTCTTCGCCCAGTTGCGGGTGGTATTAGCGAATCGCCACATCATTTCGGATTCAATATTGTGCCAATCGACGATGATCGCGGGCGACCCTGGCGCGCCCTGAATGATCGGCAAGTACTCAATAAGATGGACGCCTTCGACCTGAACCGTATCAAACTGGCGAGACTGCAGCACTTGCTCCAACTTGGAAGCCGACTGAGAGGCCCAACAATTCAAAACCGTGACTGGAACGGGTCCTGCCAAGCCCTTCACAATTTTGGATAGTGAGTAGGTTCGTTCTTTTTCCAGTCCAACGATGTCTGCCAGGCCTGAATCATCTGGAGGATCGTGGTGGCTGTCTCCCGAAAAGTGCATTTCAACGAAGGTGACCGAAGCGTGCGCAGCTAGGTATCGCGCCAGTTGAAAGTCACGCACGCGGGCACCGCTGTTAAGCGGCCAGATCGGATGGAGAGCGAAGTAAAGTAATTTCATGGGGAGGTCTGTCTGCCTTCAGTTGGCAGTAGATCGGACTTGCACCCGAATCAACTTGTGGCTAATACCGTTACCACGGTTCACCACTGCGGACGTGAGAAACTGAACGGGCTCTTTCGGGTTGAGTGCGTCAAACGAACTTGATAGCTTCTGATTTTCGATTGAAGACAATAGTGAAACAAAGACGTCGCTGGTGCCCACGCTCTGGCCGAAATGCATCCGACAGAAAAAAGAACCAAAGCTAACCAAAAACTCATTCTCGCTCTTTCGTGCTCACTATTGGAAATGGTGCACTGATCCATCAAATTCGGACGGCAGCCTCAGCAAGCCGAAATCTATAATTCCGATATTCGCCAGGATTTCCGTCGCGTTCATCACAGGCTGCGAGGGCTATGTTCACCATCTCCCGCATCGTGACAAAGTGCAGCCGATATTCAGTTCCGTTTCCCTGTCCTTCAACTAATTCCTCAAGGAAGTGTCGAATCGAGGAGCCAAACATGGCAGGTTCGTCTCGAGGCGTCATCCCGTGGCAGTGGAGCTTAATGAACAACCAATCTGGGCGGCCTCGAACGGTTATGGCTGCCTCCTGCCAGAGTCGCAGGCGTCGCATTGTTGGCGGATTGACTCCAGAGAGTTCGCCGTTTTCGATGCCCGGGAATAGCCGGCCGCGCTTGCGCCGCCCGAAGTCGATCATGAGCGGTCCCTGGATGATCAGTGGGAAAGTGCCAGGGGCATGGCCGCGCTCCAATTCCAAGCCCCGGCGATAGGGTGCGCGTTTATTGAGCGGCTGGGAGCATTCATAAAGTGCGTTAATCTTTCCAATTTGGGCAGACGAAGGAGCAGGCAATGTGAAGTCGGCATAGCATCCGGTGTCGGCCAAAATTTGCATTTCTTCGTCCACACCGCAAAAACGCCCGTGGTCTGAATTTGCCAGTGCCCAGTTCCCATGCACGAAACCGTATCGTGGCGGCCCCGCCCCATCCTGCCGGGAAAGACACCCGCGGGCTGCCAGAGCGTTCCGGAATTCGATGAGAGTGCGTGCCGTATTCTCAGCCGTGTCCGGGGCATCGACGCCATGATGCAAATGAATTTCAATTTCGCCCCATCCCGCGTGGCAGTGCTCGGCTAGCCAGTCAAGCAGGCTCACATCGTAGTCCTCGGCTGGGTAAAAATAGGTGTGGCGAAATGGCTGTCCTTCATCGTCTCGCCATTCCCCGACTGCCCCAGGATATACGTGACACCATTTCTTCAATCGCCTCTCCTGTTCACGGGAATCAACAGGAGTTCCAGACGCGCCACTGCGATTCATAGGTTCGAAATGGTCCGCGAGACCTATCATCAAATGTAACGGACGAATATCCGGAAGGCGCCGGACGCAACGTTGCCATGTGTATGCCAGGAGCCAAGGCCAAACGGATTTAGCCCTTTCCCAGGTCGCCGATCGGCTCGTCTTTTTTGCTCTTCGCAAACTCACGGTGTGCAAATTCCGAATCAGGTCATCGCGCAGATAAGAAACCGCTTGTGGTAGTTGCGCTCTTTGTCTCACCGGCCGTGAACCTCAGGTATCTGGTGAACGTTGGGCGAATAGAATCTCGGTCCGGAGAAAGAACATTTCAAACACTCGCGTCTGCAAGCGGAATTGCTTCTCCGGCGTTTTTTTGTTGAGCCGGTTCAAATTCGTGGGCTTGACGTGCGGAGTTCTGAGCAATCGCGAGAAGGGCTGCAGTGTACGCCACGAGGATATAAGGGAAAAATGCGTAGGCTACGCTTAGAAATATGGAACCTACGGCATACGCAGCCAAACTTGCGAAGAGAGCTCCTGCCAATAGGCTTGATTCCGACCGCCGCCGCCCCAACCGCTTAGCTGCTCTCAAGTTCTTAAAGCCGCACACGAGAATCAAAATATACAGAACAAGTGCCGGGAGGCCACCTTCCGAGCTCATGAGCGTGAGAGAATTGTGTGTTGTATGCCATTGATCGGACACCTGATCGAAGTTGCCGGGCCCAACACCGAAGAGTGGATGCTCTTTCGTTATTTCGATGCTCCGCCAGAACAACTGCTGGCGGGCCTGTGCAGAACTGTACGCCGCGGCAGTATCGCCGTTGACGTTCAAGGTTCCTTTAAGACGACCAATTAACATTCCACCAGTGGACTGCCAGAGAATGAGACCCGCCAGGATTGCAAGTCCCAATAGATAAGGACGGCGGCCTCGAATGGCGAACTCCCAAAGGCAGACGGCCGTAGCGGCGACGAGAGCAAGGAAGCCTCCTCGGGACCCCGTCAGAAGCACAGCATAGGTCATCACCAGCAGGGATATTGACCAAAGGATCTTCGAGAGCCAGCTTCTGCTCAGGAACAGCAATACTAAACACAGTGGAAGCGACATAATGATCGCAAGCGCTAGATCATTCGGATCGGCATAGTTCCCGTCCAATATTCCTTCCAAGCGCCCAAGTATCAGACGGCCTTTCCAGACAGTTAATACCGCGATCGCGGCGACGGATACAGCCTGGGTGAAAATCAGCGCCCTTAACCGACCAATTGTCACAACTGCTATGTTGATAACTAGGACCAACATTAAAACTTTTGCGAATCCGAGCGTCATCTGGAATGCCCCGCCGCGCCACACCGGGGACAATGCCGATGAGAGAAATAATTGTCCAACCAGAAGAGCCAGGAAAAGGGCCTCTCGAGGCAATCGTTGTCGAATCTGCCGAAGGGAAGAGATCAGCGCGAGCAGCGTCAATGTGCCGGCGATTTTTGCCAAAGGTACATGAGATAGCCCGGGAATCCAGTCCTCTGGCCGAGCACAATAAATGAACATAAATAGAAGGAGCGCCCCGTACGCCCCGACCAGTGGCGTATGCCGTGAATTAGGTCTCTTCGGTGAGACCGAATTCGTTCCTATCGCGTCGATCACGTTGTCCGTATCGTTCAGATTCAAGTTGCTTACCGAACCCATACTGCCTTCCTGCCCGTAATGAAATAGATGAATGCCACGGCGGCCGCCGTGTTCAACAGGATAAAACCCAGCGAAATATTCGCCATCTGCGACAGAAAACCAACTTTCGCGCGGAACGCCGACAAACTGGCCAGCGCATAGAGAACAATTTGGAGGACTAGAACGAGTTCATACATACCCTGTCGAAGCCACACCGTCGAGACAAGGACACCGAGGAGGGCAAAGGGCACCAAAAGGCGGAGTAGTCTGTGACAAATTAATTGAATACGAAGTGGATTGGCGCTGGTTAGAACCCAGGGAGCTAATTGCAATAATTGATAGTTGCCAGCCAAAGTTCTCACTTTTCGGCTAAATTCCTGTTTTGGACTGGGCGCGAAGTCATCCCAAGCCACTGCTTTCGGATCGAAAACGACTCTCTTGCCTTGCCGCACAACTTGCAGCGGAAGATATACATCGTCCAGAATTGTTCCTTCGGGAAGGGGAAAGAGCAAATCCTTTCGGACCGCATAAAAGGCTCCCGTCGCACCAACCGTTGATCCGGTGAGTCCCTCCAAATTCCGAATATGTTTTTCAAATCGCCAGTACAGGCCTACTCCGTCCGATGAAGCTGTCTTTCGGTCGCTTCGAAGGATCAATTCGCCACTCGCGCAGCCTACCGAAGGGTCGGCAAAATTTTCGACAAGATTCTTCAAACCATCCGCAGCAATTTCTTGTCTTGCATCTGTAAAACAGATGATTTCATTCTGCGCTTCCGCAATACCTTGATTTAGGGCGTTGGCCTTACCCCGACGTTCTGGCAAGATCACGGCTCGATGGCCGAAATTCTGCCACGCACTGACTATCTTGTTTGTCTCATCCGTGGAACCGTCGGAAATAACGAGTACTTCAAGTCGGTCTGCTGGATAATCCAAGGCGGCCAAGTTAACCAATTTCCTCGGCAGATTTATCTCCTCGTTGTGGGCCGCTAGGACAATCGTAACTCCGGGGAAAATACTTTCCCGACGAACTGGCCGAGGCCAGAACCTCGCCCCAAAATACAAGCAGATAGGGTAACCAGCATAGGCAACAAAGATCAGGGACGCACTAACCCAGAAAAGCAACTTCATTTCGCGCCTCTTACCCGCGGGATGGCTGTGGTGGCTAGATTCACTCGGAGGTTCCAAACTACCGATTCGACTAAAGAACAGATTCTTTGAGATCCTAATGAGAACTGCTGGTCGCGGCCTTAGCCTTCAATTCTCCTTGACGAGGGTTGCCTGTGATTACCACGCTTGATAGCGCAATTAATCCAGGCTCGACGCTATCCAAGCCAAAGATTTGCTTCATGGTTGGGATCACGTGCGTTCTCACGCCAAGGGCGGCGCAGCATTGATGGATTTCCTGCAAAGATGCTTGTGAAAACGAGCTAGTACAAAAAATTACATCACTCACGGTGTGCTCACGAATGAGGCTGGCAAGATGTTCCGAGCGCCCCAAAACACGACGTCCGGCAATCGAACGGCCCTGTTTCGCGGGATCGTCGTCTACAAATCCGACGAGTTCAAGCTGGGGGCAGCGTACAATCGCTTGTGATGTTTCTGCACCGGAAAGCCCCGCACCAATGATGAGGATGCGTTTCTGTTTTCCTAGACTCCAAGGCTGGTAACGGTGATTCAGTTCGTAGAGAGTTCGGCGAAGAATGCGCAGCCCTATTACTCCGCATAAAACCAGCAAGTACTCTAGGACGATAACGCTCAGAGGCAGAGACAGCCAGCGGGAATCCGTCGGACCTCCGAAAGAGAGCAGGCGGAGCATCAGCAGCGCGCCAGAAACAAAAGAGGAACAGAAAACAAGCATGGCCCCATCCACAAGGTTCGCATATCGCCAAACCATATCGTAAATTCCGACTATTCTCTGAATAGCCAAACGGGCCATCGGTAGGACCAGTATCAAGACATCCCTTTGTATTTGACGAAACTTCGGGATCTGACCGTCAAAACGTAGCCAATATGCAAGCCAGACCGCCATCGCGAAGACAATTCCCTCAAGCAGCATTTGAACCGTCCTACTATAGGGATTGATCCCCTGCCTGTTTAAGTGGGATGGTTCCGGCTTCGACTTGCCAGGAAGAATCAGTAGCAAGGTCAGCAGAATAAGTTTCAGGTCCGTCTTGAAGCTTAGATTCTTCAGGTACCCCGCGTCGAGATGACTCTTCTGCATCTGAAGTTCGCGATAGGCCGCCTGAGGGTCTTTTTGCTGGCAGCAGTAGGCCTCCTCACTGTGGTGATAGACAGTGGCGTACGACGTAATCCCCGGCCGCAACGTTAGAAGTTCCCGCTCCTCCGGGATCTCGAGGTGGACATTCTCAAATGGCCGTGGGCGAGGTCCCACCAAGCTCATGTCACCGAGAACTACGTTGATTAATTGAGGGATTTCATCCAGTTTGCTGCGGCGCAGAAGCCCACCGACACGGGTTAGCCGCGAATCTCTTCCAACGACCACAGCGGCGCCAAGTCGGTCGGCTCCATGACTCATCGTCCGAAATTTGAACAACCGGAACGGACGGCCGCCTAAGCCCGGACGAGCCTGACGAAAGAACACTGGGCCGCGCGAAGTAACGCGAACGAGCAGCGCGACAATCAGCATCACCGGGCTGAGAAGGAGCAGGCCAATGCTTGCAGCGGCCAAGTCAAAAGCACGCTTGCCCCAGCGCTCGTAGAATTCGTTGTGGGTTGACACGGTGTTATCTATTTCGAGAAGGAAAACCTTCGACGATAGATCTTAAGATTTCTCAAAATGTTTGAGCCGGTAGAGGTTTCTGGCTGGCGCCGATTGACATATTGGCCGACCTAGATTTAACAACAATGCATTCCTGAAGCGGTACGGCGATGGCGAGCAGCATTTCGTCCAAAGTCTTGGTCGGTCGATATGCGATCAGGTTGCGAATCCTGCTCAAATCTGGGATCCGACGAGACATGTCCTCGAAACCCGATTCGTAGGCCAAATGGTAGGGGATGAGCTCGATGCGTGATTCGGAGGTCGTCAAGCGCTTCACCCGGGCGGCCAGATCGAGGATGGTGATCTCTTCGTCGCTACCCACATTGAAGACATTGCCGGGAGCGTTTGGATTCTTGACCAGGGCAATCATTGCCTGGACAACGTCGCCAACCCAGCCGAAACAGCGGCTCTGCCGGCCGTCCCCGAAGACAGTAAGTGTCTCACCAGCCATGGCCTGGCGGATGAATGTGGGAACCACCATGCCGTACTGGCCAGTTTGCCGCGGGCCGATGGTGTTGAAGAGGCGAACGATAATCGCCGGCAGTTTCTTTTCGCGCCAATAGGCGAGGGCCAAGAACTCATCAATCGCTTTCGAACACGCGTAGCTCCAGCGCCCCTTATCGGGAGAGCCGATCACCAAATCATCTTCTTCGCTGAACGGGAATTTCTGGCTTTTGCCATAAACTTCCGAGGTCGAAGTGATTAACACTGTCTTTCGTTTCTTGGTCGCCAGCTCGAGTAACAACTCGGTAGGCCGAATATTCGTCTCGATGGTTCTGACCGGTGATTCGATGATGAGTCGGACACCTACAGCGGCAGCAAGATGAAAGATCACGTCGGACTGATCCACCAATTCCGCAAGCAGAGGACGATTCATCATCGTATCGACCACAAGATGAAAGTTCGGATTGCCGCGCAGGTGCTGGATGTTGTCGATCGAGCCGGTAGACAAATCATCGAGAACCGTAACGACACTCATCTCTTTGAGCAGAGCCTCAGCCAAGTGTGAACCGATGAAGCCGGCCCCGCCAGTGATTAAACAACGCATAATTTTCACCCTTTATAAGGACGCGTCCTGAATGAGGCTCTTTATTCTGCAATCGCTATTTGTTGATTGTGGGAAATTCCACTCGGCAATGGAGCGACTCGTACGACCCGGGAGGAGCCGCCCGCGGCACCCATTGCCAGCCCTTTTGTCGCGTAGTTTTCGCAAAACCATTCCCAAGTTCGCCACAGGCCTTCCTCGAAACCGATCTGCGGGTTGTAACCAAGTTTTCCCCGTGCCGCCGAAATATCAGCTTCAGAGTGAAGAATGTCTCCGGCGCGCGCCGGCACATATATGGCGTTTCCTGGCCGGCCGACAATAGTGCCAAGGGACTGCAAATTCTGATTTAGTATGAATCGCCGTGTGGCCGCACAGGATCAATTCTTGAATCGTATTGAAACGAATAAATCCTCCACCGCCCGTCACTAGATCGCGCATTCAGTCATTCATAAAGGTCGTCTTGATTTTGGGGTTGTTACTTTGCGTTATGTGGATCGATCGCGTCTGGGCTGAACTTTTGGCAGCGCGTCCGGGGCCACTTATTGTGATGGAAACTGAACCGCCAAGTACAGGAGAGTTACTTTCTGCTCTTTCGAAGACGGCGGGAGTAAAGCACGCCTCCTCCAATCAGTAGCGCCGCCCCAAACGAGAGGACCGTCGAAGGCTCTGGCGTGGGAGCGTGCCCATCGCGATCATGCTTGCCTTTGTCCTTATCACCATCCCAACCATCGTGATCGCCCTTGCCTTTGTCTTTATCCCAATTTCCACCATTGTCATATCCATTGCCATTGCCGCCGTTGTCTCCACCGGTGTATATCGCACCGGCCCAGAGGATCGGGGCGTGTGCGCGATTGACAGCTGGAACGAAGGCATCTGTGCGCGCCGAGGCGGAGAGCGAAGTCATCCACAAGGCGGTTGACAGAAGCACTGTGTTCACGATTAACGTTCGAATCATATTACCTCCATACGTTTCTAGCGCGATTCACGTCCGAACCACTGGATTGGTTCTCGCGTGACAAAACCGTTCCAAAAGAAATCGTAAGCGTCGCCGGGCTTGGCAGTGGCCTTCAATTCGGCAAGTATTCGGAAACTTGCGGATAAATGCGATGCGCGAAAATTGCGGCGCGCTTCTCTGCGTTCTCTTCCCCATCCGCCGCCGTGGTCCAAATGCGCACCATTGCGCCGTCGGTGCTTCGACCCCTTACGCCGTCCGCCACCAGCCAAAACTTTGCCAAATACTCGCTGGCCACAATACGTCCATGCGTCTGATACCAATAAAGCACCAAGTCCCGGCTGGTCCCTTTTTGGACAATATATTCGTTCACCAGGGCAGGTTTTTCGGCGGAGCCCACCTGGATGCGCGAAGACCGGACCGGTTCCCATCCCTCGCCGGGCAAGCAGTTTTTCGGGGAATGGATAGCGTCGCCGGAACGCTGATCCTTGTAGTAACCAATGTAGAGTTCGACGGGACGCCCGCCGCCAAAATATTCCCTGTTGGTGTAGTCATCCACTCCGATTGCGTCCACAGTTTGAGCGTCATAAGGAAGATCCTGGCTATTCCACTCGTCGATCGCCGCGGGAAAGTCGCGCAATGGTCTGTGCTCTCGAAACGAAACCGCAGGTTTTACACTCTGGGTGGCGAATATGCCCCCAACCAGAATGCATCCGGCGACAATGAATCTGATTAAGGACATCTACTAAGCTGGAATCCGCTTCCCCTCAAAGCGGCCAAGCGCGCCGTGAAGCAATAGCGCCGAAAGAAAGGCGACAGCGAAGAACGCTAAACCTAGCCCGGTATGGACCGCCCCCGAATCCACTCCTGGCCCAAATGAATAACTCAGTTCACCCACGGCAACCAAGCGAAGGCCGTTGCTCAGGATTACAATCGGAACCGTCGAGGCGATTAGTACACAGCGTTTCCACATCTTTGGTTCGGCAAGATAAGCATACCCAACAACCGCGGCCAACAAGGAAAGCAACGATCGGACTCCGCTACACGCTTCCACAACCTCCAGTGTGCAATTGGGAAGAATGAGCAGATTCCCTTCCCTCACAGTGGGCACGCCGAGAGCGACCAGACCCTTGGCGCCCAGCCGCGAAGCGAGCAATTGCAGAGGAAACGTCAATTGATAATAGACGATTGCCGGAAGCGGAATCATGAAGACAAGATAGCTGATCGGAAACGCGGTCGCCCTGAGCGCTTGCCACCCCGCAAGAAAAACAACGATGCCCGATATCAATATGAGTAACGAAACGCGGGCGGTGAAATGCTCCGAACCAAGTGTCCCGAGCATCAGCAACCCAATGGCGAGCACCATGACCGGCAAACCATAATCGCTTGGCCGGACGGAAACGGAACTCCATCGTGCACGATCTTTCCACAGAAGAAATGCCACAAAAATCGGCACCAGCAGGCCATGGCTATAGTTTGGATCGTCCCACCACTGCCGGGCCATGGAACCCAGCGCGGGCGCGTATAGGACGAGAACCAAACCGCTAAGCAAGGCAGAGTAGAAAAGCGCTCTTCTCCTGGGCTCGCTTGAAGAAACACTTCCCTCGAGGAAACTGGATGTGGATTCGGAAAACATGAGATTGTCGCGCTGGAAGCGCAGCCTGGAGATAGTGCGAGATCAGCCCAACTTTATTGGCTTGTATCCTTAGACTTGCCCACACCGTAATATTGCCCCTCGTAACTTGCCTGGCCAGATTCCGATGCCTCGTTCATCACAACGCCAATCAATTTCGGATGATCGAGGGACTGCAGCCCTTTCTTGAGGGCCTTTACCGGCGCAACACCCTCCCGGACAACTAAGAGTGTGCCGTCCACCAATTTTGACCAAAGGTTGACATCGACGATCGGCAGCATTGGCGGAGAATCCACTACCGTCCATTCGAATTGGGCGGCCAACTGTGCGAAGGCTTTGGCGAACCTCGTCGAACGTAATATTTCCGAAGGCTGGTCGCAGGGCCTACCGGCAGGAAGAAACCACAAGGGCATTCCATTCAAACGGTGGACATGATTACTGAGATCGCGATCCGCACCGGCCCACCAGTGATCCAGGCCTGGCAACCCGCTTAAACCAAACAAATTTGCCAAAGTTGGACGGTGCAAATCGCCTTCCACTAGGAGTGTCTTTGAACCGGAATACTTGGCAAGTGTAACGGCTATATTTCCAGAAATCAGAGTCTTGCCCTCGTTGATCACACTGCTGGTGACTTGAAAGGACTTCATTTCCCGTTTGCCGCGCAAGTGGTCCAAACGCGTGACCAGAGCTCGAAACTTCTCCGCACCCAGACTATTTGGCTGTGTCCATGCGACCAATCGCGATTCGGCTGAAACTCTCACCAATACTGCAGGCGGCTCCACGGTCTCGATCTGCCTCGACACGGCTCCGTTCAACACTTTCGCTTCATGCGGTGGCTTCGGCAGAGCCGCGTCGAGCGGACCAATACTCGGCGGCACTACCTTCAGTGGGTGCTGCTCAGGCTTTGGCTTTGGCTCTTGCCTGACCGACGGCGAAACTGTGGCGGGCGGGGCTATCCCCAGCGAAGCCGCACCCTCCGCCGCCCGGTTTTCTGCCTTTAGCCCGCTTAGAGCTTCAAATAGACGACTCATATTGTTTTAACTGAACTCACTATTCGAAATACCTTTCAACCCTTGATGAATGCGTAGAGGTTTCCGAGGACAATCAGCGCCACGAGTGCTGCAGCCGTGGCGAACTCCATCCACCATCCGAACAGGCGAGAACGATTCTCGCCCGGCGTGCTCAAGTGCGGAATGCCGACCAGCACGCTGACCGGAACAATCCCCGCGAGATCTTTTTCCTGCCGCATGCGCTTGTTTGTCATTTCAAGTAGAGCGGTCAGAACCAGTCCGATGCAAACACCGGCAAACATTCCTCCAAGGCTGAACCACAAGTGATTTGGCGCTGATGGTTTTTTCGGCAAACTCGGAGGATCGACAATCCGGAACTGTTGCCCTTGCTGCCGTTGTTCCAGGCTGGTGGCCAGCTGCGATTGCATTTGCTTCTGCAGGAGAGAGTTGTAATTGGTTTTGGATTCTTCATAGCCGCGTGAAATGGCAATCAACTCCTGCTCGGTCTGTGGAGTCAAATTCAGGCGCGCCTGGTAACTGGCAATTTGCGATTCGAGATCCGTTTGGTGTTGTTGGATGTTAGTGATTTCCAATTGATTGGCCTTGAGCTGGCTCTGCACCTGCATGATGGGCGTTGGCGAGCCGCGCGGAGCTCCCTCCGCTGCCAAGAGATCGGCGCCATTTGCCGCCTTGCCGTCTTTCTGGTTGGCGGCCCTTTCGATTTCGGCTTGCTTCTTCAATTGTTCTGCCTTCGCTATCTCTCTCTTAAGCGCAACAACATCGGGATGCCCTTCGGTGTACCGCAACTGCAAATCACGAAGTTTGGTGCGCATCGCGGCCAACTCCGCCTCTAAGGCCTGCGCCGGTGTCATGGAGTCTCCGCTACCCATGCTCGATAGCACCGATTGATACTGTTGCAGCAAAGATTCCAAATAAAGCTTTTGCTGTCTGGCGGCGTCCATGGTTTGCTGGGCGCTTTGAAGCTGAGATTGAAGGCCAGCCAGGATTTGCATGTTGCTTTCCAACTGGCTTGGCAGTTCTCCGAGGTGTCTTGCCTTGAACGATGCAACTTTGGCTTCCTGCTCGGCCATGTTGGCTCGGGCATCCGTTAACTGGCTATCCAGGAAGGCAGTTGTGTTTTCTGAAAGCTGCCGCTGTGCATTCACATTCTCGGCGATGAAAATTGAGCTCAGTTCGCCGTTCACCTTTTGCGCCAGTTCCGGAGACCCAGCCGAGTATCGCATCTTGAAAGCCGTGTACTCTCCCGGGTGGTCAGGCGCAGATACCAGTTCAATCTTGATATCGTTGCGCATTTGCTCGACGGCATCGCCAGAATTCAATCCGCCCTCAGGCCCTGTGTATAGGTGCAGGCGATCGATCGTGGCCTGAAGGCGTGTGCGGCTTAGAATTTGTTCCGTCAAACTCTGCAGACGTTGCTGGAGGCCACTCGTAACGTTGGCCACGACGTATTGGTCAGGAACCTTTTGCTCTTCAATCAGAATCAGCGATTCGGACTGGTAAGTCACCGGTAGAAACCAGCTTGCCCCCCAAACGGCAGCCCACACCAAGAATAGAGGCAGCAAAATCCACCAGCGCCGGCGCACAGCGATAGCCCAGTACTCCTCCCAGCCCAGAAACATTTGGTCGTCTAGTTCTTCTGCCATTCAAGCTCCCAATTCGTTATCGCCAAAGCAAATCCGGGGTTATTGCGATGAAAAGTTTCAATTCGAGCGGCTGCCCAAAGGCGATTCTTCCCCATCATGCATGGGCGCCTTGGCGTCCTTCTGATCCGTGAGCCCTTCCATTTTGGGGCCCGTCGAAGAATGATCGGGAAGAACGTTTGGCGCCTGTTCGGACAAAGCGGGCCTGGGCGCGGGAACAAGAAAACTTCTGATGCCAGCTGAAATTGAACTGAACGAGGAGCCAATCCATTTTTCGACATTTGGTTGCAGCCCAATGGCACCCAGCACAAAACCAAAGATGCACACAGCTACGATCAATGAAAGCCAACTCCTTGCGGGAGGAGGTTGCAATTTGAGACCGGCGGAATTAGCTGTTTGTGGGACAGCCCGCTTTGGTTCTTCCGGCAATCTTGGCGTGAAAATCTGTATTTCTTTTTCTACGGGGGATGCAGGATCCATGTCGGCCAATACTTCGGCCATGGTATCGCGATCGATGGTCTTGCGCTTGAGGGCCCAGGCGTAGGACATGGCGCAAAAACACATGTTGTTAATCAGGCGAGGTATGCCCCCGCTGCGTTCGGCAATCAGGGTTCGCGCGCCAACGCTGAACAGCTGCTGCCCTTTATAGCCTGCAACCCAGAGGCGATGATCAATGTATAGATCAACCTCTTCGCGAGTGAACGGCTCGATTCGAATTGTGAATGAAATTCGTTGCCGGAGTTGATCCATGGATTGCTTTGATAACCGATCGTCCAGCTCAGGCTGGCCAGCCAGGACAATGTGCATGAGTTTCATCCATGGCATCTCGAAATTCGAGAGCAAGCGGATGGATTCAAGCACTTTGTCATCCAGGTTCTGAGCTTCGTCTATAACCAGAACGAAGCGCCGTCCCGCTTCCATTTCTCCCAAAAGGATTTGGCTAAGCGCTGCGCGCATCTCCCGGAGATCCATCCCGGTGGCGACAACGCCGAGTTCCGCGAGCAAATAGCGCATCAATTCGGCTGAGTCGCAATCTGTGTGAAACAGAAAAACGGTGCGTGCTTTGTCGCGCAGGCCCTCAAGATATTGGAAGAGGAGAGAAGTCTTTCCCATTCCAGGCTTGGCAATCAAGGTAATAAAGCCGCGATTCAATTCCGTGCCATAGGTGAGCACATCCAGCGCTTGCCGGTGTTTGGCGCCAAGGTACAGGAACCGCGGATCGGGAGTTACGCCAAAGGGCTGTTCGATGAGGCCATAATACTCAAGGAATAGCCGATCTACACTTCGCCGTTCGACTCCGGACACTGTGTGTTGGGAGGGCTCACTGGAGCTGGCCGGGGCTGCGCTCTCGCCGGTTTGGGTTTTTCTTTTTTCCGGTTCGTTCATTCAGAAGACCTTTTCTGTAAAGGAATAAACTCCAAAAACATTCAACTTCGCGTTGCAATTTTTTGCCGTTCAAGCCAGAAGCTGCCCTAGGCCAACTCCAGATAATACCCTTCCACTTGGATGGAGACAGATTTCCTGAGCAACTCTACGGACACAACCAAACGCTTGCTTCCTGGTTGATCCATAAGGACGCCTTCCATGCCATTCAGAACTCCGCCGCGAATGCGCACACGCTTCCCCGCTTCCACAAAGGGATGGACCGCATAGGGTATCTTTTCTCGAATGGCCGTTTGCAGATTTTCGATTTCCTGCCTGGGGATCGGCGTCCCAACCCGCTCACTGCCAACGAAACCGAGCACGCCGGGAACCCGCAACACTTGCAATCGATCCTTTGCCGTCTGAACCGTGCGGACAAAGGCATAGCAACTAAACAGGGGGACTTCCACCTTGGCCCGTCGGTCGCTCCATTGGCGTATTTGCTGCATCAGCGGCAGAAATGTGAGAACTCCGTTTTCCTGAAGCTGCTGGGCAACGCGTTTCTCATGCCGCGCTACCGTATGGATCGCATACCAATGGGATTCTTCTACAGTCTTATCCAGCGAGGGAAATACCTTGTTTGATTCGACATTTATTTGTAGATCGTACACAGCTTCGCCCCCTCAGTCCCATTTCCGCACTTAAAACCGACGATCAATGTTCGATCTTGCCGATTCAACGCAATCTCATAAAACGCAAGACAAGAAGAGTCGTGGTAACCGGACATTCACTTCGTCGCAAATATTATCCGACATGCAAATGCTAGACTGTGCAAAACGGAACACTATCGCCGCGGCGTTGTTTTTCGATTCGATCCGCGCCGCTCATGTTCATTTCCCCACCGCTTCCTCGGATTCGTCGATCAGTTCGGCCACTAGTCGCGATGCCTTCTTCGAAAAAGTGCGCAGCGAAAATCCCGTACCAAGTGCTGAAAACCCACTGCGCTTGTTCCCGGCAATATCGTGTTCCACACGCAAGACCCTCATGTCGGATTTCATTCGCGCCCTCGATGCACCATCGGAAATGGGAAGAAGAACTTCCATCTGGACCGAGGCATTCGCGGGCGGACAGGTGGCCGTCAAAACAAAGATGCCAGCAACACTCATGTCTCGTGTGACACCCTCCCCTTGAAAGCGCTCGTTGCCCGGCCCTTTCCAGCGGAAGATCACCGCTGTAGTCATTCGATAACGAATGACTTTCCTGCGCTCCGCCTGCAGCTCACTTGTTTGTGTAATGTGGGTCTCTCCCCTTTACTTCGCACTATGGCGAAGATTAGGGAAATTGAAAATAGTCTACAAGTGGCCTTAAGTCTCACTCAAGAGAAGTTATCTTGCTTTCGGTCGCGCCCTCATTGCGGGGGCGGCCGGTTCTCATTTTGTGAGGCAGGTGTGTCACTAAGACTAGAGGCGCTCAGGGAAGCAAATCCGCCTTTTGAGAATGGGTAAATGTCCACTGTGGAAAACCGGCTGGGGGCTTTTTCAATGCCTGGGTGATGGGCCAACATTGTCCGTAACCCGTTACAGATCATTGCTTCAACGAGTTGAATTGGGCTAGATAGACTGAGGCCTCGCGTAACAGCTTGCATCAGAGGGAAGCATTTTGCCGGGCCAATTTATTGCTCTCCCCTTTCCGTTCGCCACAGCGAGGGAAAGATTGCTGACACCGTTTATCCACAAGTTATATTGCTTAAGTGCGTGATCACTCTTGCAAAGGTTCCTTTGCTGTGGCAGCCTACAGGAGTCAAATCGAAGTTGGACACTTACGAGAGTGGTTTAACCTCTATTCGCCCTCCCCCCGAATAGGCCATTCCAGTAAAGATGGAGATGTTTCATGCCCCAGCTTCCGCAATCCGCAAACGGCCATATTTCGGTACTTGTCATCACTCCTGACAACATTACAGCTGAGCTGCTGAAGAGTGCATTTGCTCACGAGCGAAAAAGAAATTTCGCGGTCCAAATGTTGACCGGAACTTCGCAGAAAGTCATTGGCAAATTGCCGGCTCACAAGCCGCAAGTCGCGCTGGTTTGCGATGAGCTTCAGGACAGCCCTCTTGCAGGCTTCAAGGTCCTTCAAAAGTTGCGTGAAACGCACCATGACACGGCGACCATCATGCTCCTGCAATCCTCCAAGCCCGATTGTGTGGTTGAGGCGTTTCGTGAGGGTGCGCGGGGAGTCTTCAGCCGTGCTCATTCCTTGAAAGCGCTTTCAAAATGCATACGGACGGTTCACGAGGGACAATTCTGGGCCAACAATCAGGATCTTGGACATATCATGAACGCTCTCAGCCAAGGCAAGACTCTTCGATTCAACGATGTGGACGGCATGCCGCTTTTAACCCGTCGCGAAGAAGATGTTGTTCGGCTAGTAGCGGATGGCTTGAAGAATGGCGAAATTGCCCGGAGGCTTGAGGTTGCCGAACATTCGATTCGAAATTACTTATACCGAATATTCGATAAATTGGGAGTTTCGAGCCGTGTCGAGTTAATTCTTTACGCTTTCAACCAGCGGAACCGTGGCAATTAGGCGGCCGCGTTTCCTCATCCAGAATGTGTTGACCTGAGCGAGATCTTTGTACCGGGTGAATTCTCTCTCATTTCACCCGGTACAATAATCCCCGCTCAGGTCACAAGCTCCCAACAACATTCGACAGTAAAGATAAACGCCACGCAAAACGACATACTGGTTGTGGCGCCTAAATTAGGCCCGATTTGCTCCCCCTCTGAAATGGTGACATTTCAGAGGGGCACAGCTTGAAAGATTACTGGTTCTCTTTCGCTAGTTGGACACTTTCGCCAATTTCACGCAACAGCGGTCGAGCGGATGCGGGTACCGCAACTTTGCCGCTTAGAATTTCATGCCGTTTCACATTCTCCCCATACATGGCTTTGTCGCCACTCTTGTCGGCTTGCACGACTGCGCCATCAAGAGCCACACCTGCGAAAAGGCCTTTGGTCCGGGAATAGGACAGAATCTCGGCGCTCATCTTTACGTCGGTGCCGGCTGCAGCAGTTCGGCCCACGGGCCCGGCGGCGACAGAAGCATCGGCTCCGAGTTTGAATTTGTCGCTCATCAAGCTTTGCAGGGCATGATCGTTCATGAAGAGCATCACGATGTCGGTGGAAGATCCCCCGATCTGATACCCAACGCTGCCGCCGTCAATCGCGACAAACATAGGAGCGCTCCAGCCATGTTCGGTGCGGCATGTTGCCAGTCCCCTGCCGTAGCTTCCGCCAAATACAAATGCAAACTTCACGTCGCCTGGAATGATGGCGATGCATTTCGCCGATCGCAGCAGATCCTGCGGAATACCCTGGTCCGGGGTGTTCATGATTTCCTTAAATACCTGTGTAGCTTTTTCGGTGCGCTTGACGTCATCCTCGCGGTCCGAGGCAAAAGCAGACAGAGTGACAAGCAGGCCTAACGCGGTTCCCATCAAAATACGTTTTAACATTTTATCCCCCTCGAAGTTTTAGCTCACAAACGGTAAATCATTTTCAATTCTTCGCTTCCACTACTTCGTCCAGTTCACCCGGGTGTGGATTGTTTGCGCCGATTCTTGCGGCGATTCCGGGTGAACTGAACCATTGGTTCCTAACCAATAGATTGATCGGCGACTGCAGATGCCGTGCGAACTTCCGATTAACGATGCCCGCCACCACCGCCGCGCGATCCTCCGCCGGACGGTTGTTGTCTCTGCTGCATCTGCTGTGTCTGTTGCGTGTGTCTTTGCGCCAATTGCTGCGTCTGCTGCTGGTGTTGCTGCTCCAACTGCTGCATTCTCTGCGGGGGAGCATTTTGTTTAGCCAGCTTCTGATGTTCGTTGTCTTGTTTCTGCTGGAGACTCTGTCGTTCCTGATTTTGCTTGGCGATTACGCTTTCCTGCTGCTTCTGGTATTTCTGATCCAGCTTGGGGTTGCCCGTGCTGGGAGGGGCAGGGCGCTCGACGGGCGGCAGTTCCTTGGGATGCGAAGCAAGATTGGGACGAGGAGTCGCCGCAACCGGCGGTGTGCCGTGGTTAGTGGAAACGCGTTGTTGAGGGTCATTGTGTGCAAGATAGGCATGTTGTTTTTGAGCTGCCACAGGCGCGATATGCTTTTCGTGAGCGGCGGCCTCTTCTTGAGAGTTGGCGCGCTCGTTGATCCCGCCGGTGCCGCCGTTGTAGCCGACGTGGCTGCCGGAACTCTCATTCACTTTTGAGCTGTAAACATTGTGAATGGCGTGCTCATCTACGTGATTTATGGATGTGTTGTAGAAGAAATGCCCGCCCTGCCAGCGTCCACCTTCATAGCCGTGGCCGAAGTATCCGAAACCGTAGTTGATCCCGCCGTAGAAACCTACCGTCGGGCCCCAATAACCATCATAGAAAACAAAACCGTTGCCGCCCCAACCCCAATAGCCCGGAGTCCAAAGATAGCCGACTTCCGGAGCCAGCACCCATGTGCCCGGCACCCAGTAATATTCACCATCCCAAGCCCAGTATCCGGGCGTCCAGATATAACCGTCGCCTGGGCAAATTGGCTGATCGTAAACGGGCAACTCAGGTGGAGCGATGGAGACAGAGATGCCGACTTGCGCGGAGGCCGCCGACGAAAGGAAGGGCGACGACAAAAAGAACATTGAAATTGCCAAAAACAGTAAGCGAACAACGCGGACATGTATTAGTTTTCGCATTAAATCTCCTTTTCCCAACAACCTTTTACAGCTGGCGCTTCGGATCTTGCGTATTCCCTTGGAGATTGAATCCACAAGCCGAAGTGTACGGCCAATTCATCGATTTCAATACTCTTTTCAGTTCATCCAAACGCGGTCAACAGCGCGGACAAGTGTGGCGATCATGTGCGAACTGGCTTGGGAACTCGTATCGCGTGGCTCATTACTTCAACGCCAAACCGATTCCGATTACGAAGTTTTGCCCTTGCAGCCGACGTGTCCGCACGAACAAACAGGATGTGCGCACTTCTCAAGGTTTTTAGTTTCCACTTGTGCTCCTGACTTGAAACAAATCGCTGATCATTGACAAGGCGATGTTAGTCGAAGGAAGCAAATGTGTCTGTGCTATATGGAACACATTGCGATTTGATCGTGGTTTGCGGTCGATCAACATCAAAGCGCACAAACGAACCGCGAACTTTTCGACTTCCACCAATGCATCCGCGGACTTTTGCCCCGACTGTCTCATTTGGAACAGCTTCCCACGCGTTACGCTGCCATAGTCCGGTTCGGGACTTAGCTTGATGACTTGAGAACGATGGCAAGCGCCCAAGGAGATTTGAAATATGTCCACACAAAATTCAGTAGTGGCAGTGTATCGCACGCATGCGGAAGCGGATCAGGCAGTAAAAGAGCTACAAAGTGGCGGATTCGACATGCGCAAGCTCTCCATCGTTGGGAAGGGCTACCACACCGATGAACATGCCGTCGGCTACTACAACACCGGCGACCGCATGAAGTATTGGGGCAAGGTTGGCGCGTTTTGGGGTGGTTTCTGGGGACTCTTGTTCGGCTCCGCATTTTTCATGATCCCGGGCCTCGGCCCTGTCTTGGCGGCCGGACCGGTGGTGGCATGGATCGTTGCTGGATTGGAGGGCGCAGTAGAGGTAGGAGCGCTGGGAGCATTGGGAGCCGGCCTTTACAGCATTGGAATTCCAAAGGACAGCGTTGTGAAATATGAAGCGGCCCTTAAGACGGATCAGTTCTTGCTGATTGCCAACGGAACGGCAGCAGAAGTGGCCAAGGCCAAGGAAATCATCGACTCCACTCATCCTGCCATGTGCTCGACGCACTCGGGAGAAGCAACCGCAAAGGCCGCAGCATAGCAACAAAGCGAGAAGCGCGGGCAAGGCTGAATTAATGTGCCTTGCGCGCGTGCAATGCTAGGATTGTTTGTCACTTTGGGACGGGTCGCTGCTCGAAAATTTGGAAAGGTGATGCCCATGAAAATTCTGCTGGCGATAGATGAATCAAAATTTTCAGATGCGGCTACTCAGGCTGTGATTGCGCAAAGCCAATCGAAGGATACGGAAGTGCGCGTATTGCACGTTGTGGAGCCGCCATCGCTCCTCATCGGCCGGGAAATGGGCGGTTATGACCCGACTCTCGACCAAGTGTGGGATGGAGAAATGAAGCGGGCGCAAGCTTTTGTTGACAAGACCGCGGAAACGCTGCGTTCGCATGGCATGAAAGTGAGCACCGCAGTGCAGCAGGGAGACCCAAAATCCACGATTATCGATGCCTCGCAAGAGTGGCACGCCGACTTGATCGTGCTGGGGTCGCACGGACGAAACGCCATGGACCGCTTCTTGATGGGCAGCGTTTCAGAGGCAATCGCCCGCCACGCCCATTGCTCGGTGGAGATTGTGCGAATTCCATCGCCACACCCAGCGAAGTCAATCTGAAAGTATCCTTAGATCAATGGACTCCGCCCACCCCAACCCTGCTGTGCCGATAGATGTTTTGCATCACGACAGTGAGGATACTTCGCTCCATGGCCTCACAAGTGGCGAAGCTCAAGCCCGGCTCGCGAAGTACGGCCCCAATGATATGCCGGACCCTTCCGTGTCCTCCTTACACATGGCATTGGCCAAGTTCTGGGCTCCAGTTCCGTGGATGCTGGAAGCCGCGGTTATCCTGCAAATCGTGTTGCATGATTATGAAGAAGCTGCGGTGATTGCCGCTCTCCTGATATTTAATGCAGCGATTGGTTTCTTCCAGGAGGGGCGCGCGCAGGCGACACTTGCAGCTCTAAAATCTCGCCTCGCCCTCATGGCTTCGGTGAAACGCGACGGAGAGTGGAAGAATCTGCCCGCTACTGATCTGGTGCCAGGCGATATCGTAAAACTATCTCTCGGTGGCGTAGTTGCAGCCGACGCAACTTTGCGCGAAGGATCGATCCTGCTCGATCAGTCCATGCTCACTGGCAAATCCATTCCGATCGAGGCCGGGCCAGGGCTGCAAACGTATGCTGGGGCGCTGATACGGCGCGGCGAAGCCACTGCAATCGTCACCGCAACAGGGGCGCAAACAAAATTTGGACATACAGCGGAACTTGTTCGGACCGCGCACGTTGAGAGCACACAGCAAAAAATCGTGGTACGGGTGGTGCGAAATCTCGCCTTGTTCAACGGCGCTCTCATCCTTCTATTGGTCGCCTACGCCCATGCTCGCAAAATGCCGGTTGGCGAAATTATTCCTCTCGTTCTCACTGCTGTTTTGGCATCCATTCCCGTGGCGCTGCCCGCCACCTTCACCCTTGCCGCGGCGCTGGGCGCAAGGGCCTTGGCACGTCTGGGTGTGCTTCCAACGCGATTGTCCGCTGTGGATGAGGCTGCGACGCTGGATGTTCTATGCTCGGACAAAACAGGGACGCTAACTCGCAATGCACTGGTGGTAACTGCCATCCGTCCCCAGACTGGCTTCGATGAGGCTCACGTATTGGCAATGGCGGCTCTGGCCAGTTCCGATGGCGGGCAAGATCCGGTTGATGCTGCTATCCGATTTGCCGCCGCGAAAAACAGTCTCAGTGATGCTCCAAAACTGACGAAGTTTGTACCATTCGATCCAGCAACAAAAATGTCCGAGGCGACGGCCGTGGATGCACATGGCGGGACATTACGCGCCGCCAAAGGAGCGTTCGCGGCCATTGCCAAGCTGGCCGAGACAGTGCCAGCGGCAGCCGCCACAGCGCAGGAGCTCGAAGAGAAAGGCTTCCGGGTTTTGGCGGTTGCTGTAGGGACGCCCGTTCCGATGCGCCTTGCCGGGATCATCGCGTTGAGCGATCCTCCGCGCTCCGATGCAGCCGATCTCATCAAGGAACTGCGTACATTGGGCGTGCGCACGGTGATGGTAACCGGCGATGCGCCGGCAACAGCCGCAATCGTGGCACGAGCCGTGGGGCTTGATGGAGCGATCTGTCCGCCCGGGCCCTTGCCTGAAATTGTTCAACCGGAAACTTTCGCGGTGTTTGCAGGAGTCCTTCCGGAGGATAAATATCATCTCGTTCAAGCGTTCCAGAAGGGCGGCCACACGGTTGGCATGTGCGGCGATGGCGCCAATGATGCGCCGGCTTTGCGCCAGGCCCAGATGGGTATTGCTGTTTCGACTGCGACGGACGTCGCCAAGTCAGCGGCAGGAATCGTGCTCACTAAACCGGGGCTTGTTGGCGTTGTAAACGCGGTCAAGGAAGGCCGGATTACGTATCAACGCATCTTGACCTATACCTTAAATTCCGTTACGAAGAAAACAGTGCAAGTGCTGTTTCTTGCGGTGGGACTGGTCATGACAGGCCATGCGATTCTTACACCGATGTTGATGGTCCTGATCATGATCACCGGTGATTTCCTGGGCATGTCCTTGACCACGGACAACGTGCGGCCCTCGGCAATGCCAAACGCGTGGCGCGTCGGAAGGTTGACGATCGCCGGTGTTTTTATGGGAATTTCTCAGTTGCTGTTTTGTAGCGCAGTCCTGGCATTCGGTAAATTCCGTCTGGGTCTTGGCATTGAGACGCTGCGCACACTGGCTTTCGTTGTCATCGTGTTTGGAAATCAAGCAACAACCTACACCAATCGAACTCGCCAACACCTATGGTCGATCCGCCCAAGTTTCTGGCTGCTGCTCTCATCGGCAGCCGATCTCTTAATTGCTTCGACAGTTGCACGGCTTGGAATCGCCATTGCACCTCTCCCGTTCCTCGTAATAGGGGAAACGCTCGTGGGGGCAATTCTTTTCGCATTTATAGCGGATTTTATCAAAGTGCCCGTATTCAGCCGTCTCGGATTCGCCTAAAGAGTTTGCGCGGCAAACGCGATGGCTGCCCCACGACAAATATTTTGCCTTCCACTGTTTTAAGTGCAATCCTCGCTACGGAGAAAACGACTCATGTGTTTTTCTGCAACGGCGAATTTCGTTGGCAGCGGGGCTTTGGCGGCGATCGGCGTCGTCACATTGACGAAAGTGAAGCACAGGCGCGAATTGCTTTTCGCCGCGCTGCCCACGATGTTCGCCTTTCATCAGTTCATCGAAGGATTCGTCTGGCTGGGATTGGACGGGATTCTCTCCCCTGCAGTGACACACAATATGGGCGCGGCGTTTGTGCTGTTTGCGCAGGGACTGCTCCCCTTTTTACTGCCGCTGAGCGTGCTGCTGTTTGAGCCCGACGCGAAGAGCCGCAGGCGCATGCTTCCATTCGCCATTCTGGGCGGCGCAACTGCGCTTTACATGTTGTGGGCGTTGACGGCGTACCCATTGCACGTGTACGTGGAGAAAAACAGCATTGTGTACATCAATCAGGGGACGAACAAGACGGTGTTGGCTTTGCTCTACGTGATCGCAACGTGCGGTTCCCTGTTCTTTTCCAAGGTCAGGGCAATGGTGCTCTTTGGCGCCGCCAACCTGACGATTCTCCTGATTGTAATGGGGATCAAGCGCTACGCGTTTACCTCGGTGTGGTGCGCGTACGCGGCGGTCGCAAGCCTAATCATCCTGGCCTACTTCTGGAAAAGCAGCGCACACCGGCCGTTTCTCTACTCCTATAGCTCGTGAAAACCAAATTGAAATTCCAAGATTTACATTGAATTTATGGAAGAGAATTTTATTAAATTAAGAGTTTAGTATCTCCCGGCGCGATCTTATGAACGAGTCCCGCCGCTGGTAAGAACCACCTTGAGTGCGCCCTCTCTTGCCGCGTTTGCAAACGTGTCGTACGCCTTCATGATGTCGTTCATCGCAAAGCGATGAGTCACCAGTTTGCTGGACTGAAGCTTGCCCGAGCGCACGACCTTCAGCAGCATCGCTGTGGTGACCGTGTCCACCAGTCGCGTTGTGATTGAGATATTTCGATCCCAGAGCTTCTCCAGGTGCAACTCCACCGGTTTGCCGTGAACTCCCACATTTGCGATGCGTCCGCCGGCCGCTACAATGGCCTGGCAGATAGCGAAAGTTGCCGGAATTCCGACCGCCTCGATGGCTACATCAACGCCGGCGCCTTCCGTCAGTTCCATTATGTGCTGAGCGGCATTTCCGTCCGCGCTGTTGACCAGAACGGTTGCGCCAAATTGCTTTGCTACAGCCAGGCGCTTGTCGTCCAAGTCGATCATGAAGATCGCCGCCGGTGAATAGAATTGTGCCGTAAGCAGAACGGCAAGACCCACTGGGCCAGCGCCGACGATGGCAACCGTGTCGCCAGGCTTCACTTGTCCGTTGAGAACGCCGCACTCGAAGCCGGTGGGCAAAATGTCGCTGAGCATCACTAGAGATTCTTCATCCCCGCCGGCAGGAAAATGATAGAGGCTCCCATCGGCTTGCGGGATGCGCACATACTCGGCCTGTGTTCCGTCAATCGTGTTTCCCAAAATCCAGCCGCCGCGCCGGCAGTGGGAATACATGCTTCGCTTGCAGAAGTCGCACTTCAGGCATGCAGTGACACACGAGATGATGACTTTGTCCCCCGCATGAAACTCCGAGACGCCCGCTGCAACTTGCTCAATCACACCTATACCTTCATGGCCGAGGATGCGTCCATCGGTCACCGCCGGGAGATCTCCCTTCAAAATGTGAAGGTCGGTCCCGCAAATAGTCGAAGTGGTGACTCGGACGATAGCATCGCTCGAATCCAGGATAGTGGGGCGCGGCTTGTCCTCCCAAGCGTGTTTGCCCGGACCATGATAGACAAGCGCTTTCATGGAGCTGCCGGCATCTTCTGTTGCGCCAGTTCTTGATGATGGTGCAAGTTGGTCTATCGACATGAGTTGCCCCCTGATAACACAATCATAGTAGAGCGATCCGCCTTGTCCGGCTGTTCAACACTGCACACTTCGCACTGATCAGTGAGTTCATGGGGCTAGAAAGCATCAATAAGTCGGCGCCGGCCAACCATTGAGTGTCATGCTCAACCCAGCACGATGTGGACTTGATGCGCAAACCCGTCGTCAGTAAGTGGAATATTCGCGCGATCATCGAGGGCTTTGCCATCTAGATTGATGGTTGCGACTCCGCGAGAAACTCCGGACGGGTTTTCCACCTTGATCTGATAGGTGGCCGAGCGATAGCGGAATGTAATGGAGTAGCCAGGCCAGTTTCGCGGAATGCAAGGATCAATGGAAAGCGTTGCGCCACGAACGCGGAAGCCCAGGATCCATTCCAGACCCGCTCGATAAAGCCAGCCAGCTGATCCTGTGTACCAGGTCCATCCACCCCTTCCCACGTGGGGAGGTTCGGCGTAAACATCGCCGGCAGCTACGTAGGGCTCCACTTTATAGCGCTGCATGCTTGCCCGCGAAGAAGTTCGGGCTATGGGATTCAGCATTCGAAATAATTCAGACGCCTTATCGCCATCGCCGAGCGCTGCAAATCCAATAATCGTCCACACAGCGGCGTGTGCATACTGGCCGCCGTTTTCGCGAATGCCGGGCACGTATCCCTTGATGTATCCGGGATCATGCGTCGCGTGGTCGAAAGGCGGCGTGAACAAAAGAATCAATCCATCGGGGCGGCGCACCAGCTGCTGATCCACCGCGTTCATGGCGCGCGTCACGCGGCCGCGTTCGGCAGCGCCGCTCATGATTCCCCAGGACTGGGCGATGGAATCGATCCTGCATTCCTCATTTTCGGCTGAGCCCAACGGTGTGCCATCGTCGAAGTAAGCGCGGCGATACCATTCGCCGTCCCAGCCATCGCGTTCGAGCGCCGCTTTCAGGGCGCTCACATGGAGGCGCCAAGCCTCGGCACGTTCGTGCTCACCGCGCAGATCGGCAACCTTGGCGAACTCCCAAAGAATGGTGTGCAGGAACCAGCCGAGCCAAACGCTTTCTCCCTTCCCATCCTCGCCGACGCGATTCATTCCGTCATTCCAGTCGCCTGTGCCCATCAGCGGCAAGCCATGGCTGCCCACAGCCAGGCTTCTGTCCAGGGTGCGAGCGCAATGCTCGAATAGTGTCGCGTGCGTTTCCGAAACACGCGGCTGGAAATAGGACTCATTCTGTCCTTCGGCCAAGGTCTCGCCATCCAGAAAGGGCACGGCTTCGTCGAGTATGGCCGTCTCGCCTGTCGCTTCAATGAAATTGGATGACGGCGTACGGCAGCCAGAGAAGATCGTCGGAGATTCGCGTTCGAACGCCACGCCCCGATGGCGGATGCCACCAATGTTGAACGTCGCCTTCGATAAATTGTCGTGAGGCCGCGCGCAGCAGATGCTCGCGAGTGACTTCGGGTTTCGCGACGCACAGCGCCATTCCGTCCTGAAGCTGGTCGCGGAAGCCATATGCGCCGCTTAACTGATAGAACGCCGCGCGCGCCCAGATGCGCGAGGAAAGAGTTTGATACAGCAGCCAGCGATTCATGAGCATATCCATTGCCGGATCGGGCGTGCTGATCTGCACGGTGTCGAGGAGGCGGTCCCAGTGGCCAGTGACCTCTGCAAGGATTGCGTCCAAATTTGCGATGCGATATCGACTCAGCAACTCGCGCGCCTGTTCCTTGTTTTCCGCCTGGCCCAGGAAGAAAACGACATCAAAACGTCGCGCCGGGCCGCAATTCAATCAAAGTTTGCAACGCCGCGCAAGGATCAAGTCCTGCCCCGGCCTTGCCGGAAAGTGGGCCGCCTCGCTCAAGCGCAGCCGGACGCTCAAGCGTCCCGTTGCGGCCAAGAAATTCCGTCCGGTCGCCTGTGACAGAAACCTGCGCCCCGCCAAGATCCGCAAAGGCGATGCGCCCGCCGAATTCTCCGCCCCATACGTTCCTCGCGAAGATCGCTCCCGTTTTCGAATCGATCTCCGTGACTGAGATATGGCGCCGAAGCGCTGCGTGAACTTCCCAAGCACCCATTCGGCATAAGCGGTCACGGAGAGGCGGCGCACGCGGCCGGAATCATTCTGCAGAGTGAGCCGGGAAATCTTGATCGGGTCTGCGGGCGGCACGAACTGCAGTAGCTCGCTCAGGATTCCGTGCGAGCCATGATGGAATCGGCTGTAGCCCTGGCCGTGACACGCAATGTACGGAGCAGTTTCATCGCGGATCGGCAGCGCCGTGGGGCTCCAGACCTCACCCGTGTTTTCGTCGCGGATATAGATGGCTTCTCCGGGAGGATCGGTGACGGGATCGTTGGACCACGGCGTGAGTTGATTTTCATGACTGTTGAGCGACCAAGTGTGGCCCGAGCCGGATTCCGAAACGAGGAAGCCAAAGGAAGGATTCGCAATCACATTGATCCACGGCGCGGGAGTTCGCAAACCTTCATCCAGAACGGTCACATATTCGCGTCCCTTATCGGCAAATCCGCCCAGGCCGTTGAACAAATCCGAGAGCCGTTGCGCGGAAGCGGCACGTCCATGCGCTTGGCCGCGCGTCGCTGCCGCGCGGCGGGAGATACCACAGGTTCGCCCGCTGAGATCGAGTGATTTGCTCGGACAAAGTGCCGCGCCGGCTGAGCAACACGGATCGCGCGACGGTCTGCAGCAGCGTGCGCTCCTGCGCGAGAAATCAGATCCGCCCGCAGCAGGAAAATGCTGCCGCGCACGTTGCCCGTGTCCGGAGAAGAGCCGCAAGCGGCTGCCGCGCACCAGTCCCTCCAACGCGATCTGCAACTCCTGGGCGTACGAGGAGGACTTTTCATTAATGACGACCAGATCGGCGGACAATTGTTTCATGCGCCAGTATTCATGTGCGCGCAGCAATTGGCGGACGATTTCGATATCTTCCGGTTCATCGATGCGCACCAATACAATGGGCAGATCGCCGGAGATTCCGTGGGCCCACAGCGCGGAACGCTCCAATGTGCTGCGGCTGAGGACATCGGAGGACGGGCGCGACGAAGCGTCGGAGTACAGCACGGAGTTTGCGAGTCTCTGGAATAAATGGGCTTCGTCGAGATCGATACCCAAATGATGGAGTTGAACTTGAGCCTGTGTCCAGGCTAAGGCCAGTGTGCGCTCAACGGTTGTGGGTCCGCGATACTTATCCGCGAGTTCGACGGCCTGCTCGCGGGTCGGTTGCCACGATGGTGGAAAAAACAACGCGCGCAGTGGTCCCGGGCGGAATGCGTACCGTCCGCCTCAGGCTGATCACCGGGTCGAGCACGGAGCCGACCGTATTGGAAAGCGGGCGTCCATCGAGGATCGAAACGGGGTTGCGCACATTGTGGCCGCGGCCGATAAACCGCGCGCGGTCTGGTCTCGAATTGCAGGTCACCGACGGTTTCGCCCTCCACGGCGACCACGTGCGCTGCCCAAACGGCAGTTTCCTTATCGGATTGCCTGCGGCGCGTTGCAAGCAGCGCGCCGACATCGGGGACGAAATTCGGTCTGAACAAATAAATTGGAAAATGCCGGATGGGCTACATCGGCAGCCTGGGGTGCCAGGCAAATCTCGGCATAGGAAGTAACCTGGATTTCGCGCGTGCGAGTGCCTAGGTTGGTGATGGAGACGCGCCGAATTTCCGCGTCGTCCTCGGGAGAGACGACGACGTCAAGCGTCGTGGTCAGCGAGCGGTCGCGCCGAATGAATTCGGCTCGGTCTTCATGAAACGAAACTTCGTAGGCATCGGGCTCCACGCCGGTCGGCTGATAGCCCGCGGACCAGACTTCGCCGGTCTGCACATCGCGCAGAAAAATATAGCTGCCCCAGCAATCGCGCGTGGCATCCTCGCGCCATCGCGTGACGGCAATATCCCGCCAACGGCTGTAGCCGGAGCCCGCTGTGGTCAGCATCACGGCGTATCTTCCATTGGAAAGCAGATGCGTCCGCGGGATGAAGCTATGCGGAGTGGTAAACCGGCGCAGCGACGGGCGGGATGAGTTCGCGAACGTGGGCGGTGACGGAAACTTCTTCCGCGCGAGGCCGGGCCACTAGCACGTCGCGCGGGGTGCGCTCCTGCAAAAGCAGTTCGGTGGCCTGCACCATGGGCTCGGCATGAAAATGACTGCGCATCGCGCCATCGTTCAGCAAGTTTGCAATGGCGATGAGCGACATTCCCTGATGATGCGCCAGGAACGCGCGCACAATGGCGACGGTCTTCGCCATCCGGCAAACGCGCGCTGGTGTAGTCGAGCGCTTCATAGAACCCGTAGGCGCCGCTTGCCGCCTGCTTCTTCAAGCCGCGCGAAAGTTTTGAAAGGCCGCGGCGGGATCGATCATGGCCGCAAGCGCGGTGGCATAGGGAGCGATGACAACATCTTCGCTGAGGCCCCGCTTGAGCCCAAGTCCGGGCACGCCAAAGCTGGAATATTGATAGTTGAGGTTGAGGTCGCGCGCGTTATACGCGGACTCCGAAACTCCCCAGGGTATGCCGCGCTCTCGCGCCATATTCAATTTGGCGGCGCACAATCAATCCATACGTCTGGCTCAGCAGGCTTCCTTCAGGGGAACGACATCACCAGGGCGGGCATCAGGTATTCAAACATCGAGCCCGACCAGGAAATCAGCGCCGATCCGCGGTCCACAGGCGTGAGCGCGCGGCCCAGGTGAAACCAGTGCGACGGCGGGGCTTCGCCCTTGGCAATGGCGACAAAGCTTGCCAGACGCGCTTCCGAAGCAAGCAGGTCATAGCAGTTGGGGTCCAAGGCTTCCGTCCGAAACGCGATACCCGATGGAAAAGAGCTTGCGCGTATCGTCAAACAGAAAGCCGAATTCCATGGACTGAAACATTTGCATCTGCCGTTTGTGCAATGGCGGAAAGACGCCGAATGAGCGCTGCAGCATCGGCAGCCGAATGCCTCAACGCTTCAGCCAGCGCATCGATTCGTTCGATCGTGTCGCGTTCCGCCGGGAGGCCGTTCACCAGACCATCCACCAGACGGGCGCGCAAAACGGAAAGCCGACGAGAACAGAATCGAATATTTCGGGCGCATCCAGCAACCTGGGCATGAACCGCAGGGACTGTTCGATGGCCGCCCATTCCGGCGCCTGGCCCCGGAAATCCTTGGCCAATTGCAGGATGTCTTTCAAGTCCAGTCGCGCCCACGGAATCAGGATTTCCACATCGCGGCTCGTGGCTTTCGACGCACGCCTTGAACGCCTCAGCCCAAATGTGCAATTCCGATTCGAGACTGTCTCCGCGCTCTTGCTGCAAGGCTTGAGCGATGTCAGCCACGGTTTGAGCCTGGGCGCTCCACTCCTTGAATCGCATTGCCCAATCCGCCGAATCCACGGGCAACGGATCAATCGAGGCCATCATGGCATCCACTGAAGTGCTCAGTTGCTTCAGGGTGACCATATGCGTGCGAGGCGTGTCAGCAACTTTGGCAAGCCTTTCGCGCAACAACTGCCCCGTGTCTCGCAATCCGGACAGAAGATGGGGGCCCACAAATGACTTTTCCATCCACTCTCGGCAACTATTGGCCAGCGTCAGCAAATGCCCGGCGAGATTGCCGCTGTCCACAGTGGAAACATATTTCGGTTCGAGCGGGTGAAGATCCTGCGTGTCATACCAGTTGTAGAGGTGTCCGCGGAATAATTCCATCTGGCCGATGGTGGCGAGCGTAGCTTCCAGGCGCTCAACGGATTCCAGCGTGCCGATCCATCCGAAGTCTCTGGCGCAAGCCGTGGAAAGCAAATACAGCCCGATGTTTGTGGGAGAAGTTCTGTGAGCAATCACGGGCTTGGGCGTTTCCTGAAAATTGTCAGGAGGAAGTGATTGGTCTTTTAGGGTGACGAAAGTCTCAAAAAAATGCCAGGTTCGGCGCGCAATTAAGCGGAACGCGTCCGCCTCGTCCGGCGATAATTGATTGGATGTGCGAGGCCGCGGCAGCCGGCTGATCCAAAGTGCCACGACGGGAGCCGCAGCCCATACAAGAAGCAACGGAGTCGCTGCGACCCAGGCTCGATGCCCTGCAAAGGCCAACGCTACACCCGCCCAAGCTGCCACCAAGACACCACCAGCCATGCGCCGATAGATCCCCGGACAATTTCGATTCCGAAGAAAGCTTGGACTGCGCCGCGGTCACCCACTGCAAAAGATTCCGGCGAGTGATAAACAAACGAAAAACGGTCCGCAGAATCGCGTCTGTCATCAGCCACGTTTGGTATGCAAGGAATGTAAACGATAGGCCGATCATTGCCAGCGCCGAGACTCAAGTCGCTAAGAACACCGCGAAAATGCATTCGAGGGAAATACCTTTGCGGCGCGGGCTGAGTCCCAGAAAAAACGGAAGAAGCGCTGGGATTGCAACCGTCCCAACAATGAATCGCGTCCAAACCCAAGGAGAAGCGGATGGCAGAAGCCATGCCGCAAGCAAAGTAAGAAATGCGGCTGGCGCAGACACGGTGCGGCGCAGATTATCAAGAATCTTCCAACGGCCGATGGCCGGAATCCGCACGGCGATATGTTTCCCCGGCCCCGTGCGGCCGCGTCCCAAAAGCCATGGCAAAAGTTGCCAGTCTCCGCGCGCCCAGCGGTCCTGGCGCGCGGTAACCACTTCATACGACGCGGGAAATTCTTCGAACAACTCAATATCGGTGGCCAGTGCGACCCGCGCGAAAATGCCTTCAAAGAGATCGTGGCTTAAGAGAGCATTTTCCGGAGCCTTGCCCGCCAGAGCCGCTTCAAAGGTATCAACGTCGTAGATCCCTTTGCCGGTATAGGAACCTTCTTGAAACAAATCCTGATAGACATCGGAGACAGCCGCCGAATATGGATCGATTCCGCCGGGGCCGGAAAAAACTCTTTGGCAGATTGAACCTAAATGGTTGACGGGCAGCGTTGGTGTGACCCGCGGTTGCACGATCGCGTAGCCCTCCACCACGCGGCCTTCGCGCTCGCTAAACCTTGGCCGATTCAGGGGATGCGCCATGGTGCCGACCAATCGAGCGGCCGCGCCCTGCGGAAGGCGCGTGTCTGCATCGAGCGTGATTACGTAACGAACGCCAGCAGGTGCAATGGGGGCATGCCCGCCGGCAGACACAAAGGTCGTGCTTGCCAGACCACGCAAGAGCTGATTCAATTCGTGTAGCTTTCCGCGCTTGCGTTCCCAGCCCATCCATTTCCCGTCGCACTGATTCCACACGCGCTTGCGATGAAAAAGAAAAAAGCGTTGGCCTTCTCCGGGTACGGGACCATATTTCGCGTTCAACCGGGCAATGCCATCCCTGGCCACGGCGAGCAGATCGTTGTCATCCGGCAGGCTTTCGCTGGGCGCGTCAAGCCAATCCGAAAGCAGCGCAAAGCGAAGGTCTCCATCCGCGTTCGCCAGGTAGTGCACTTCCAGCCGCTCGAGGTGCTCTGTAATTTCCGCCGGCGTGGTCAGAAGGGTGGGCATCACCACAATCGTTCGCAAGTCCTCGGGAATTCCGTGGAGCAGCTCCAGTCGCGGGAGCCTTCGCGGTCCGAGCAAGCTATTCACCGCGCGGTTGATCAGAGCAATGGCCAGGTCCGAGGCGGGCACAGCGGCAAGAAAACCAAGAAGCAGAAGGCCATCAGGACTGACGCCTGCCTGACGGGAACGCAGCAACGGTAGCGCCAGGACGATTGCGGAGACGATGGCGATGGTTCCCAGATATCCGGGCACGGCGTTTCGAACATAAAAACGAAGCAGGCGACGCCGCAGGGGAAGGTGAAATCCGAGTTCTCGCTCAAATGCCGGACGCCCTCGCGAAATTAGATAGTAGCCGGGCTCCATGCGGCGCTCCCGTGTAGCGCTGCACGAATCTTCTTCCGGGCTGCAAGCTTCGCGCTGAACGCGGCGGACAACATGCAAGGCAACTTCAATTTCCGAATGGCTCGATCCGCGCGAAAGGTCTTCGATGGCGTGGCGATAATCGTCTCGCGTGGAAAAATCAAGATCGGCGAAGCGGGTGTTGTTGCGGAGAACTTCATCCACCAGGCTGACGCTTTCAAAGAACTTCTTCCAATCAAATTCGGAAATCAATCGCATGCTGGTAATGACGTTGCGCACGGAAACGCTCAGGGCGCCCTGTTCCTGATGTTCGGCGCGAACAATCTCATCGGCGCTGGTTCCCGCGACCGCCAAACGTTCATCGAGCCAGAGCAAAACAGGGCCGACTTTTGGGTCCAGATCCCGCAGGCGCTGGATGAGCTGCACAGCGAACGCCGTATCCAACGGAGCCTTCTCAAGGCGATCGAGTGCAGGACGGATGGCCGATTGCCCACCTGGACCGAGCAAACTATCGGCTAGGGCATCGGCTTCGCGCCGGGCTGCTCTGCTGCGCACAATTCGCTCGGCCATCCTGCGCAGATTTTCAACTAGCACCACACGCAGAGTGATGGCCACCGCCCAAAGCTCGCCAATCGTGAGCGGTTGCACGCGTTGATAGGCAGCCACGAAACGGCGAAGCGCTTCGGGTTCGAATCGGCTGTCTGTATGAGCCACAAAGGCCCAAGCCACGCCGAACACGCGCGGGTAGCCTTCCAAGTGCCCCGTAGCAAGTTTGGGTAGCTTGCGGTAGAAACTTGGCGGCAAGTCGTCCTGAATTTCGCGGAGTTGTTCGTCAACAATGTGGAAATTGTCCACCAGCCACTCCGCCGCGGGCGTAATCTCAAACACTTCCTGAATGGCCCGGGCGATTGCCCGGTAGGAATCCAGCAGCACGCGGCCGTTGTCTAGGACGCGTGGTATTAGCGGGCGGCCCCGGATCAATTCCTTCGTGACTGTCTGCGCCGCCGCGAGGCTTTCGGCGTGTTGCTCGAGCCGTTCCAGGCTAAAGAGTTCGGAACGGATCGGCTCTTCCTGATTGGGAAGAAGAATTGTCGAGGATTGATTGCTATTGGTCATGGAAATCAGGGATCGTGCCGCGAAAACTGTTTACGAATCCTTTCGCATTTCTTTCATGAGCTAGAGAAGATCCGCGAGCTATCTGCAAAATGAATCTAAACGTGCTTAGCGGGTGGTAAGAGGTTTGATGCGGAATGAAATTGTTGAATTGCGCTTTTCCAGGTCCGGGATCATGGGACGAGGAAAAGCGCACCTGATCTGCCGTTATCCGTCGTAGCGACCGGGGTTATGCCCCTTGTTTTGCGCCAATGGCCAGCAACGCGGCTCCGCCCAACAGCGCCAATCCACCTAGGATCGGTGGAAGAGGGACGTGCTGCGTGGAGTCGCGTGTGGCGTGAATCGGCCCCACGTCGAGAACTTTTACCTCGCGCGTATAGCTGAATCCCTGGTAAATGAGGGCAATTATTCCCAGAACGACGAGCAGAATTCCCAGTACGGTAGTTGATTTCATCGGCTCTTCTCCGCTGCTAAGATATTGTCTTTCGACCCGAGATGACCTGGATCAAAATGGCAACAATCGCCAGGACCAACAAGATGTGGATAAACCCACCCATGGTGTGCGCGGTAACGAGCCCAAGCAACCATAACACAAGCAACACCACGAAAATCGTCCAAAGCATGTTGGTTCTCCTTACTGAGCGAGTTGAATTTCATTCGCTGGAGTCTTGCTAAGAATCCCCGCCGTCAAGATGATGAACGCAAGGATTGCCAGGGCATCGAAATACATTTGCATTCCGCCAATTGAATCCTAGACGATGCCGGCATTCTGGTCTGTTCACTAATGAACAGTTTCAAATTGTGTTGCGGGATTTGTTTCCGGGTCAGACACGCGCGTAGGCTGCGATCAAGCGGCGGGAAAACGCGATCATGCCCCGCGAGGCAGGCCCTGCCCAGATTGCCGCCTGCACGCCTACAAACCAAATAATCATCCCACCCAGCCCCAGCAGAGCCAAAGAGAAGAACGCTACGCTAAATAAGGTCAAAGCCGCGAGAAGTTCGCGAACGTAGTAGGAATAGAGACCAAACCCAACGATCGCGGCCACCAGTGCACATGCGTAGTATCCAAGTTTTTCACGCAATTTATCCCCTTGACCACGTCAACCAATTTCCAAAACTTTATACAAATGGGCGTTGCGCCCAAAACCGGTCCCCGTCCGGGCGTTCCGGACAGGGGCTCTTTGTTCATTCACCATGCCGCATTTCGAGCCGATGCAATTCCTTGCTTGGCGCTAGTCTGGATGCGAGTGGCGCCAATTCCAGTAATTGCCCTGCTCTTTCTTGCTGGCCTTCGAGAACTCGTGGGACTTCTTGTGATTGTTGGTCAGATAGACTCCCCAGGCGGCGTTCTCGTGGTCGTCCCAGTTGTGGTAGTCCTTGTGGTTGCGGTCGTAGACGCGAACCTGGACGCTGTCGTCTTTGGGCATAGGGGCAGCCATAATTGCCAGCGGTGCCGCGATCGCGGCGGCCAGGACTAGCGAACCGATAAATCGATTTGTGAAGCGCATATGAATTTCCTCCAAGCGTGCATGGCGATCTCAGTCTTGAATCGGCAGGAAGTGTGGGCAAATCTCTCGTACCCCAGCGAACATCTCTGCAGCCCATCAATCCGATATCGATGAAAAGATAATGCAGGCAAGCGAGGCGAACGTCTGTGCTCTATTGCACGTATTTGCAATTTAGCGGTTTCCCGCGCGCTGAGAGGCATGGCGAATGCAGGGGTCGGAATCGTGAAGTTAGACGAATGGCGCGGAGAAGCAAACGGGAAAGTATCTCTGGGACCAAATCGCTGCGGCTTCGATCAGATTTGCTGCGCGTTTCGAGGCAATTCGATTTCTTGGCTGGAACAAGTTCAGGCTGAGCGTTCGGCCTTGGCTACATTCCAAACGTACAAAAATTGATCGTCCGTGGCGGTGGCAACATTCAGCTTGGCGTTGCGGGTTGCGCGGTTCAATGCGGAGCGAACATTTTCCTTGGTGTTTCCCAGTTCCGCCAGAGGCACTCGCAGTGCAGCGCCATCCTTAAGCTTGGTGAGATCGCGCAAAATCAAGGAAACAACTTTCTTGTTCTTGCCTGCCCGCGAGTGAGGAACATCTCCGAGATCCAGTGTCTTGAAATGCGCCGCCATGGGATTCACTTTCATGAGATCCTCCCGCATTGCTACCGTATAATTAACGCCATCCAGTAATACCACTGAACTAGCCTCGCGCATAGCTAAAATATTTGCAAACGTCGGCGCGCATTCGTGCCTACGCCAATCCTATAGGAACAACAGTAATCATTAACGAGATGCACAATCACCTTAAAGGGCGTCCAACACCAGCCAGGAGATTGATTAAAGATTTTCCCCGCATCGATTCGAGGCTGCTACGGTACATGCAGCAACAAGAGAGGCGGCCATGACCATAAGAAAAACACGCTTCGAACAAATCCCGGTCAGAATTGCGGAGCAGGCTCTGCGGCTGCCGCCGAGCCGGCCGCGATCCGCATCCAACGGAAGTGTGTCGCTAAGAAATACCACTCCAAGACTACTGTCCTTGAGACGCCTCATGCGCCGGCAGCGATCGCAAATCGGACACTGGAGGATCAATTGAAAACCCTCATCAAGAACATAAATTCGTCGCTTAGAGAACGGCTCCCAAAACCACAAGCAAATCAATCGAAACATATGGCGTGGGTCGCGACCGCCCATATGGAGGCTTGGACCTGCGCGGCATGCGCATGGGCATTCCTTCCTTCAGGGCCGCCATTGGGCGACAGCCTGGAAGAGATGATGCAAAACTATGAACGGCAACGCGACATGGAATTTTCATCCCATGTTTGCGCGCAACACCCAAAGCGCCTGCCCCTTCAAGACCGCCCCAGCTTTTCGTATCAAAAGAGGATGGAACATACAACGCGAACTGTGGCTCAGGCCATGAGCGCGAAAGCATAAGGCGGGGAGATGAAACCAAGCATTCGGGCAAACGCAAAGAGCAATGGGAAGAGAAAACCCGCACCTTTCGACACGGAAGCTTTCCTTAGTTCAGCAGGCTTGCCCAGAACCATCATGGATTTCGAGAAAAAAGAGACCTTATTCTCCCAGGGCGACCCCTGCAAGACCATCATGTACATTCAAAAAGGAGATGTGAAGATCTCCGTCGTCTCCAAGACCGGCAAAGAGGCCGTGGTCGGGATGTTAGGACAGGGCGACTTTATAGGCGAAGGAGGATTGGCAGGGCAATCCATGAGAATGGGTACAGCCACAGCCACCACGCCCGTAACGGCTCTGGTAATCGACAATGGCGAAATGTCGCGTGTGCTACACGCGGAAACTGCATTCTCCGATCACTTCATTACTTATATGCTTCGGCGCAACGTGCGGATCGAAGAGGATTTGATCGACCAGCTCTTTAACTCCAGCGAGAAGCGGCTGGCGCGCACCCTTCTGCTACTGGCCCGCTACGGGAAAGAAGATCACCCCCACAAAGTGCTTCCCAAAATACCGCAGGAAACACTGGCGGAGATGGTGGGCACCACGCGCTCCCGCGTCAACTTCTTCATGAACAAATTCAAAAAACTGGGCTTCATCAAATACAACGGCGGGCTGCAGATCAACGCTTCGCTCTTGAGTGTTGTCCTGCACGATTAGGCGAATGCTTTTATCGGAAGGCGCTTGCAAAGGGCTTGCTCGCCTCTTCTGAAGCCCAATATGGCCGTCCTGGGCACTGTGCAAAATTGAACAGTTTTATTGCGTGCATTGGTATTAAATATGTTTGGCACAATGAATAAAAAAAGATCTGACCAGTAGAAAAATGTCTTTCGTCCCCTGTCCTACCTGTGGTGTGCCTGCCGGGAAAGTGTGCATCCTGCATTCCGGCGGCTTGCGTTTGGAACCTCACGTACTCCGGAAACTTTCCGCTATTGAGTCCATTAAACGGAAGAGAGTTTGCCTGGCACTCCCATCGTGCATCGTCTACTGGGCGCGAGTTTGACCGTTGCGGCGTCTTCGGCACCATCCCGAAGACCTGACCTTCCGGGACCTGGCAGCCCAACCGCAAGAAGATAAGGATTTAAGGATGATGCCTATGACCCAAAAGAAGAAAGCCACTCATAAAACTTCCAAAGTGCTGCCTAAATCCTCCACTGGAATCCAGGGGTTGGACGAAATCACGGGCGGAGGGTTGCCGACTGGACGTCCCACTCTAGTCAGTGGAGGAGCTGGTTCCGGAAAGACCATGTTCGGGCTGGAGTTCCTGGTGCGTGGCGCCACTCAATATGATGAGCCTGGCGTGTTCATGTCGTTCGAAGAAACCATCCCGGACCTGACTCAAAACGCCGCTTCGCTGGGTTTCGACCTGGACCGCCTGGTGGCCGAGAAGAAGCTGTTCCTGGACCATGTGCACATCTCACGAAGCGAAATTGCGGAAACCGGGGAGTATGACCTTGATGGCCTCTTCATTCGAATCGCCGACGCCGTGCAGAAAGTTGGGGCAAAGCGCATCGTCCTGGACACGATCGAAGCGCTCTTCGGCGAAATGCCAAACGCAGGGATCCTGCGCGCCGAAATCCGCCGCCTGTTCGACTGGCTCAAGCAACAGGGATTGACCACGGTCATTACCGCGGAGCGCGACCGGCCGGAAAAGCTGACCCGGCACGGCATCGAGGAATTTGTCTCGGATTGCGTGATCGTGCTGGACCATCGGATCCGGGAGGAGATCTCTACGCGGCGCCTGCGCGTCGTCAAGTACCGGGGATCGACCCACGGCACGAACGAGTATCCATTCCTTATTGATGAACACGGTATTTCAGTCCTGCCGATCTCCTCATTGGGGCTGGACCATGCGGCCTCCGCCACGCGCGTCTCGACCGGCATTGACCGCTTGGACGGCATGATGGGCGGCAAGGGCTTTTATCGGGGCAGTAGCATTCTGCTGTCCGGCACCTCCGGAACCGGCAAAACCAGTGTGGCGGCGCATTTCGTGGATGCGGCCTGCCGCCGCGGCGAGCGTTGCTTGTATTTCGCGTTCGAGGAATCACCCCAGCAGGTGGTCCGCAACATGCGCTCGATTGGCATCGATCTCGAGCCCTGGGTCCGCAAGGGACTACTGCAATTCCATGCCGCGCGTCCCACTTATGGCGGGATCGAAGAAGTTCTGCTGGTGACCCACAAACACATCATCAGCTTCAAGCCCAGCGTCGTGGTGGTGGACCCGATTACCAATCTGCTCATGGTCAGCACGCTGAACGAAGTGCGGTCCATGCTCACGCGGCTGGTCGATTTTCTGAAGACACAGGAGATCACCGCGATTTTTACCAGTTTGACCGCGGCAGGCGGCTCGCTGGAAGCCAGCGAGGCGGACATTTCTTCTCTCATGGACACCTGGCTGTTGCTGAAAGCCATTGAGGTTGGAGGAGAGAGGAACCGCGCGCTGTACGTGCTGAAATCCCGAGGCATGGAGCATTCCAACCAGATTCGCGAATTCCTGCTCACCAACGACGGCCTTCGAATGCTGGACGTGTATCTCGGACCGGAGGGCGTGCTGACCGGTTCCGCGCGGGTATCACAGGAAGGGCGCGAGAAAGCGGTGGTCACGTTCCGCAAGCAAGAACAGGAGACCCGCCGGCGCGAACTGGAGCGCAAGCGCCAGATCTTCGAGGCCCGCATGGTCATGCTCCGGGCGGAGTTTGAAGTGGAGGAAGAAACAATTAAACAGAGCATCTCCGAATCGAAATTACTCGCCGAGGAAGTGTTGCAGGACCGCGGGCAGATGGTGCGAAGCCGGGAAGCGGACACCTCCGCCTACAAAAAGGTGGGGGGCGCGCCAGCCGCGCGGAAACGTTAAATGCCGAAACCCAAGACAAAATCTCCCGCGCGGCCTCGCAAATCGAAGCCCCAGAAACCGGAATTTTGGAAGCTGCGGCTCTATGTGGCAGGGCAGACTCCCAAATCGATTCGCGCATTTGCCAACCTCCAGGTGCTGTGTGAAAAACACTTGAAGGGGCGCTATCGGATCGAAGTGATCGATCTTCTGGAGAATCCGCACATGGCGCGCGGCGACCAGATCGTGGCGGTTCCGACCCTGGTAAGAGATCTTCCGGGGCCCGTCCGAAAAATCATTGGAGACCTGTCCAACACCGAGCGGACGTTGATTGGCTTGGCCCTGCAGCCGATTGTCTGATCAGGCTTAGAAAGGTGCACATGAAGAAGCCCCTGAAAAAGGCCCGTCCGGCAGGAAAGCGAAAAACCGAATCGCGCGCGGAAATCGAGCAGACGGACAGCGTTGTTGTCCGCGCAAAATACATTTTGCGTTTGTACATCAACGGTTCCACGTTGAAATCGAACCTGGCGGTGAAGAATATCAAGCAGATTTGCGAGCAGCACTTGAACGGGATGAATGACCTGGAAATTATCGACATTTTCCAGCACGCGAATCTGGCCAGAGACGAGCAGATTGTGGCCGTGCCCACGCTCATTAAACGGCTCCCGCGGCCGCTGCGACGCCTTATCGGCGACTTGTCTGACCACGACAAAGTGCTCTTCGGGCTGGACCTGAAAATACAGGAGTAAGGAATGGCGGAAAGCGAAAGAAAGATCTTCACGAGAAATTCGTTTTCGGCGACCCGCGTAGCCCCCAAGGGTCACCGGGAATTGGCTATGGCAAATCCCAATGCTATGGCTCGTAGGAATATCTTCCCGGTCGATAAGAAGAACGCGTCCATTGCGGCGGGCAGCGGACGCCCGACTGCCGGATGGGAAACCTTCCTGGCTGGAATCTCTACCGGGAAAACTGTTATGGAATACCGCGCCAAGCGCAACATCTTCATGCAGGGAGAGCCGGCGGAATCCATCTTCTTTCTGGGGCACGGCAAGGTGAAGCTGGCGGTTTCGTCCTTCGACGGCAAGGAAGCAATTGTTGCCACTCTGGACTCCGGAGAATTCTTTGGTGAGGGATGTTTGGGAGGTCAGGCATCGCGTATGGCAACGGCTATTGCCGTGGAAGATTGCACTGTTACCAGGGTTGAGAAGCCAATCATGGCGCGAATGCTGGCCGAGGTGCAGGGACTAGCGCAAATGTTCGTCACTCATCTACTTGCCCGAAACATTCGATACGAAGCGGATCTCGTCGACCAGATTTTCAATTCCAGCGAGGTGCGCCTGGCTCGCATGCTCCTGCTACTGTCTCACTTTAGCAAGGACAGCAGTACCGAAACCGTAGTTCCCGGGATCAGTCAGGAACACCTGGCGGAAATGGTCGGCACAACACGGTCACGGATTAATTTTTTCATGAATAAATTCAGGACGCTTGGCTTCATCGATTACAACAGCAGGGAAATGACGGTCCACAGTGGCCTCCTCGATGTAGTCCGCCACCCTGTAAAAGGCGATTAAGTTGGCAAGCAAGAATGACAGGCTTTGAGCTCTCAACTTCCGAGGTGAAAGAGCCAGCGCCGCACACCTCGCTTCCCTACCGGCAGTGGGACCACGATAACGCAAGCGCTGGCCAATTTCACATCCTAATCGCAATGCTGAAACCAGATTGCGTTGTCGCGGGCAGTCTGGGCCAAGCCATGCAATTTAACTCCCCAGAACTTTTTCCACTTGGCCGATCTTCTTTAGGATCTTTCCGCCAATCTTTTCACCCTGGCCTTCGGCTTCCAGGTCGGGATCGTTGGTTACTTGTCCGACTTTTTCTTTGACTTTGCCTTTCACTTCGTGAAACTTGCCTTTGGCTTTGTCCTTCGTACTTTCCTTCATGGATTGCCTCCTTTGTGATCGCTGACATCAGCTGATATTGAAAATTGTTAACGTAGCCCGCCGACCATATAAACAATCACGACAATCAACAGGACCGTTCCGACGACTCCAAGGCCCCCGCCTCTTCCCCACCTGGAATAGCCGTAGTACCCTCCGCCACCGCCGAACAACAGCACAAGTAAAATAATTAGCAGCAACATCGTGGTTCTCCTTTCGATTCGTGAAGCTTCAAGCTTCCCCTTGCCAAGATTCCGGCGCGGATTGCAGCCACAGGAAAATTCTTTATTGCAACAGACACCTATATTTTTGGCGGTGCGATTGCGGCCTGGTTCGCCGGCGTCAATTCACTCGCGGAACGTCAGCGACGGCGCCTTCCTCGACAGCTAAAATCAATTCCTTGCGAACACCCATCTCCCATCCCGGCTGGATGCGCACGCGCACTTCGGCGTCAGATTCACCAACGATGCTGCACGGCATGGGAACCGGGCATTGACGGATAACGACCAGCAAAACCACCGGTTTGCCGAGCCAGGCGGAATATGCGCTCGGGCATTTATTTGATTTTTCCATATTCATCGCCGTCAGCCTCCTGGCATTCGGTTTATGTGCGGTATGTGAATCCCTTCAAATTGCATGTTCTTTTTAGCGTGAACGCAGATGGAAATCTGTTCAAATCAGAACACCCTGTTAATTAACGCGGCTGGCGGCAGGACATTTCTTTTCCTCTATTGCGTGGTTCGCTGCCGGACGATGGTAAACGGTTTTGCCAACACGGAATTTCGGTGCAGGCTTATACAAATCTAAAAGTCGGAATGGACGGCATGCTCTGGAGAGGAATCGCTGGCAAACTTCAGCATCGCCCCGGCCCATTTAAGCTGTCTTGTGCATTACTTTCATTTTGTAGAGTTCGCGATCCGCGGCTTGCAGCAGAGCTTCGATGGTTGTTCCATTCTCAGGATAGACCGCAATGCCCACACTCACGGAGAGCGAAGGTTCTTCATGATCGTTGGCCAGGAGTTCGCAAATGCGGCGTCCCACGGAATCTGCTTCCTGTGCGCCGGTCTCCGGCAGAATGATTGCAAACTCATCGCCGCCATAGCGCGCCGCAGTGTCAATCGACCGGCATGAGGATCGAAAGATATCGGCCAGGCGGCAGATTGCACGATTGCCCGCAAGATGGCCATAGCTATCGTTGATTTGCTTCATTCCATTTAGATCGAAAAGGAGAACGGCAAATTCCCTTGCTGTGCGGGTCGAGCGTTTGATCTCTGTATCGAGTGTTTCGGAAAGCCTGCGATAGTTTGCCAGTCCTGTCAGCGGGTCGGTTGCCGCCAAGTGCCGCAGATGATCTTCCGATGCGCGCTGTGCGGTAACGTCCTCGGCAATGACTTCGCAAGCATTCTGGGATCCTCCCTCAAGGCCCACCTGCCGGCCGCTGAGCCTCACAGTCATGGGGGTTCCGTTCTTGCGGCGCCATTCGATTTCGATCAGGCCAACATTCCCGGATTTCCGGTAGGATTCAAAGAGTTGCGCGCGTTCGATGGGATCGCGAACGATTTCCGTCGCCAGGTTCACAGCCAGCAATTCCTGTTTGGTTTCGTAACCGAGCATCTTTACCAGCGCTTCATTCACATCGAGAAAACGTCCGTCCACGTCGAATCGGCATATGCCATAGGTGGGATTCTCGACCAGAGCGCGATAGTGGGCTTCCGAATGCCGCAACTCCTTCTCTGCATTGTTCCGTTCCTCGCACCAAGCTTTTTTCTCCGCAGCCAGTGCCACAACCAGCGGCAAACGGTTGAGCCGGTTAATGTCAATACAATCGAACGCACCTTTCTGCAAAAATGAATCCACGGTGTCCTCATCCAGCGTGTTGCCGGCGAGGATGAATGGAATCTCCAGGTTCAACTGGTACAGAAGTTCGAGGGCTTGCAATCCGGTCCAGCCGGGCACGGAAAGATCGCTGACGATCACGTCGAAGGACTGCGTGCGCAAGCATTCTGAAAACATCGCCGCGCCTTGAACCCAATCGGCGGAGACAGCAAAGTCCATCCGTGTGAGTTCCTGCAGGCAGCGTTCAAGGTTGGATTCCTTTTCGCTGACGAAGAGTATTCGCACTGTACGCCTCTGATGGGTCACAATGCGGCGGGCGGCAAATCCTTGATGAATCTGGTGTGTTTCGTGCTGGGCCAGTTGTGGCATGGCAAACCGCTTTCGTATTCTCCAGAGCTGGTGGGGTCCCCCCGATCAGCTAGTGGAACTTGTTGGGTGTTCCCATTTGGAAGTCTGTGCTGGGGTAGCACTCGTGACTGTTCAGTTCGATACATACCGTGGAATTGTGCCTATTTAGATACCATTGGCAGGCACATCTTTATTGAGTTTCCTCACCTTGCACCGTTTGCGGCAAGTTTGCACGGATCAAGGATTCCACACGCGCCCATATCATGGGGTCACATTCGATCTGTGTGTGCGCTTTCACGAAAAGGCGGTCGTACCAGGGATACTCGGAACATTTGAGGGAACTTTTTCCGTAGTCAAATTTGAAATTGCCAATGATCCGTGTATGGTTCGCATCCGCGGCCAGAATGTCGTGGTCGCCGTGTACGATTCCATGCGGCTGATAGAAGTTCACAGCCTGGGCTACATTGGCGGGAATCAGTGTGTCATTTCGACCGTGCTTTGAAACGCTATCCACTTGGAGTGTGAGGAGGACGGGGATGCCATCCTTTTGCAGCGCGCGTGCCAGGGCAATGGATTCCGAGCCGCCCCAGCTATGCCCGTAAATAATAATCCGGGCATTCTGCTTCTCTTTGGCCGTCAAAGTCCCATTTTGATCCGTATCCAGAAGCTTCAGGATTTTCTGGTGAGCTCTCTCCCCGCGATAGCTCTCAAACGTCTCCACATCCACTCCCGCGGGATATTCCTTGCGAAGGCGCGCCGCGAGCTGGACTTCGCTGTGAACAGGATTGTCGTGCGCAATGAACCCGCCCACAAACCCGATCACGATGGCCGGCGAATTAGTGGAAGGTTCATTCGCGGGAACAGGGTGCGCCGAAAACGTCTGTCCAGGGGTGAGAATGGCAACAAGGAAAAATAGAAAAGCGCCCAGCGAAATGAGCTTCAAGCGGCGAGCAATCGAAATTACCATATGGGGTGAGCCTTCCTGGGATATGTAACGGCGCACAAGTCCTTCATCGTATCGCCTGCGTCGAGTCGGCCAATGTTCCGGTGTGCTGTGTGGCAACTCCTGAACTTGGGGCGGATGGGACACCTTGCTGGTAGACTTCCGCGACGGGCGGAAGCGGAGTCGCCAACTTCAGTTCATCGAGCGACGTTAGCGTGCCCTGCCAGCGCTTCTTGTTCCTTTTCGTTTCAATTGGAGCGGCGAGATCAGAATAGAAGTTCAGAATGTTGTCGCGCAGGTCAGGCGAGGTCGCGTTGAACTTCTTGCCCGCCAGCTGGCCCAGCAATTTTGCATAAGTATCGTCGGTCAGCGAATATTCAGCCGCCTTGGTCGCTTTGCCGGTATCGAGATCGGCATTTGGCAGCAGCAGAGAATTCGTGCGAATCGCAATAAGAAGAGCGCGATATTGGTTGACGGTGGCGTTGATGCTCTTGAAATACATTTCTTCTGTTTGGGGTGTCGGATTATTGAACCCCATTGCCTTGAATGGTCCAATCTTTGGCACAAAGTGCAAGAGCGCTGACATGACTCGAGCGCCTAACCCTGGCTTTGTATAATCCTTGCCCCATTCCTTTTCATACTCGGAACGCGAAAGACGATACAAGAATTCCCGTTTCGCGAAACCGGGCGTCTCTCGCATCAGGTCTTTTTTATGCGTTCGCAGCGCCACCTGCGTCATTTCCGGAATCAAGCGGCTGACAGAATACCGATAGGCCCCAATGGCAAGATCTTCGTGAGTCAGAACGTCTTTCAATTCCATTCCGTATACGACTGGAAAAACGCGCTCAAGAAGCGGTTTGGAAACTTGGAATCCTATGAAATCGTGATACTGCTGGGATGCATAACGATTCTTGGCGACTTGCACCATGTCAAATCCGAATTCCGTTTTCAGATGCGCGGTATGGTCTTGTGCGTATCGAACCGAGTTGCCGAATTTCAGCCGCAGCTTCGGAAAATCCATGGCTACGGCTCGGTTGATGGTCGGGTGGCCGGCTATGTCAGAGGCATAATGCGCGAGAGCGCCCAGCGCAAAAGCGTATTCGTCGGCATCTTTACTCTGCAGCAGCATTTCCTGAACAAAGTCTCCGCTGCGGACATAGTGCAATAGGTCGCTGAATTCCGCGCTGCCGAACGGATAGTAGCCAAGGTCCTGGATGACAGCGCCGCCGTAGGCGTAGGCATGCGCTTCCGTGATCTGTTCTTCTGTCAGCCCTGGAAATCTCTGGAGAAGAAGGGGGCGGAGTTCATCCGTCCAGACAAGGTCTACAATTTCCTCGTGCGTGAGCACGGAGTATCCGTACACGTGGCTGCCGCACAGGAGTATGACCAAAAGGAGCACTGCCACTCGTGTACTCCATCGGATCCATCCGCCGGACACTACATTCATCGTTTGCTCTTCCTCAAGACAAACCATCGGAGAAAACTAAAGCGCCTCGCCACGTCGATATTATTTTTCGCAGACAAATGGCGGCGCTGGGCCAAAGTTGTAATCGATCAATGTCCAGAATCGATTCTTAAACATTGCTATCCGACGTGAAATCGGTTGAGAGAGTGGAACAATCCAAATACGTTGCCAAGCCACCACAGTACGCCGAGGACAACTACGGCATTAAAGATCGACTTGATGGAGGCCGCCATGGGAATGAACTGATTAATCAGCCAAAGGACTACACCAACCACAATCAAAATAAACAACACTTGAAATAGAGGCATGACCGGTTGACCTCACTTTTCTTACTGCATGCGATTTTTAGTGACGCATGGCATGGTACGAGATGGAAGCGGACAAAGCTGTTCACTTGTGAACAATCATATAACTCTAGGAATGGCAACTAGTGGCAAGCTCGGCGACCCTCAGGCTCTCTTCCATCCCGGGAATTTTCAATTTCGATGGGAAACCTGTGCTGAATCGAACAGACGCGGCAAATGGCAAAGAGTACAAAAGGTGAGTCTCCGCCTGCCAGTCAGAATCTGGTGAAGGGTGGATATTTCCGAAGTGGAACAGCATGACCTTCAACACAAAACCGATAGGTCGCCATTTGCGCTGCGATTTCTGTGCAGCGACTAAGTTCGCGCAACTGAATCCTGGGAATATTGCAATCGATGAAAGAGGATACAAGATGAAGCAATTCACATTTATGGTTATAGTTTCCTGTTTTGTATTTTTGGCCCTGGCAATTACACCACGGGTCATGGCTCAGACTTCCAACGAGAAGACCGTTATTACGTTCAGCGAGCCTTTTGAAGTGCCCGGTGTGGACGCCCAAATCCTGCCCCCCGGGACCTATGTCTTTACACTTGTAGAATCGCTTGCCGATCGCAATATCGTCCGAATTACAAACGAAGATGGCACGCACGTCTTCACAACTATATTGGCAATCAACAATTATCGCCTGAAACCCACGGACAAGACGGTGTTGACGTTTAGAGAGCGTGGAGAGGGCCAACCGGAAGCAATCAAGGCTTGGTTTTATCCCGGTTATGCGTTTGGCCAGGAATTCGTATACTCAAAGAAACGTGCAATCGAACTGGCGAAGGTTTTCAACGAGCCCGTCCTTGCCATGCCTGTCGAAACCGCAGCCGTCGAGCCTATGGAAACTTTGAAAAGCGTGCCAGTCACTGCGGTCAAACCAACGGGCGAAGATATTTCAATCGCCGAAGTAGTCGAAACCCCTCCCGCGCAAACGGCAGTGGCCCAGCCAACGCCGGTCGCGGTCCAGCCACAACCAGTAGCCGTTGTAGCGCAAGCGGAACCGCAGACCTTGCCAAATACAGCAAGCACATTGCCGATATTTGCTTGCATCGGGCTGCTGTCACTATTCGCGGGCCTTACTCTATTCATCGTTACCAAGCGATCCGCATAGATTGCGAGCGTGGGAGTATCTTTCCGAGGGCAGGTGAGTTTGACCTGTCCTCATGGGCGGTGCGGGCCGAGATTCGCGAGTGCATTTCAATATCCAAAATATTATCCCGGAGCCTGACGAGAAGCCGAAAAGATCTATGAAACGACGCACAGTTCGAAAATGCCTGCTGATTGCGCTCCTCTTTCTGATCGCTCTACCTTGCATTGCCATGTCTCAAGGCATTCCACAGGCTAACTCTGATGGCACATACGCGATCCGCAAGAATGTGGACTTGGTTGTCCTGCAAGCAACGGTAAGGGACCGCAAAGGCGCGACGGTCTCAGGACTCAACATGGAAGACTTTCAGGTCTTTGAAGATAAAGTCCCTCAACAAATCGAATCGTTTAGTCACGAAGATGTTCCAGTCACGGTCGGCCTGGTGATTGACAACAGTGGAAGCATGCGTTCCAAGCGCAATGACGTAGTCGCCGCCGCAATGGCCTTTGTGCGCTCCAGCAATCCGGCAGATCAGATTTTTGTGGTTAATTTCAACGAACATGTTTCCATGGGACTTCCAGCGAACTTGCTATTCACGGACAATGCCGCCCTATTGGAAACCGCATTGTCCAGAAATGCTATAAGCGGCATGACTGCTTTGTACGATGCGATTGCCGTTGGTCTCGAGCAACTCAAGAAAGGCAAATGGGACAAGAAAGTATTGATCGTGGTTAGCGATGGGGGCGACAACGCCAGCAAGCGCACTTTGGCCCAGGCTTTGACCATGGTGAATCAATCGAGCGCGGTTATTTACACGATGGGAATATTTGACGAGAACGACGAAGATCGGAACCCGCATGTGCTCAAACAGTTGTCAAACGCATCCGGCGGGGAGGCATTTTTCCCCAGAACTCTGCATGACATTCTCCCATTCTGTGAACAGATTGCTCACGACATTCGCAGCCAATACACCATCACCTTCGCGCCAACCAATAAGAAACAAGATGCTTCGTATCGAAAGATCGAGGTGAAGGCGCGCGAGGCTGTCGGAGGCAGGCGACTGTCCGTCATCACACGCAGCGGTTATTCCACACCCGTAAATCCGCACACCGCTGGCGATGGAAAGAGCAACAAGTCATGATGGTCCGAAATGCGCGCCGGATCCCCAATTCGGCGCGCAGCGGCAGGTTCTTGCAATTGATCCGCGACACTTTTCTGATCGTCGGGGTTCTCACTCTGGGTTACTGCGGATTTGTGCTGCTCGACACGAAACTCTACCAGGCCCATCAAGCCCGCCAATTCCAACAACAATTGAGCAGCGTTTGGCCTGCTATGGCCAGCGGCGGGCGCATCGGCGGCCCGCCCATTACCGCGATCCAAAGCGGATCGTTAGGGAGAATCGAAATCTCCAGGATTGGTATTGATGCAATGATTTCCGAGGGGATCGACGAACGAACCTTGCGGCATGCAGTGGGACACATTCCGGGAACGCCATTGCCGGGACAGGCTGGGAATGTCGCAATCGCGGGGCACCGCGACACTTTTTTCAGAGGTTTGCGGAATGTCCGCCATGACGATGAAATCACTTTGACGACGCTGGAGGGTTCGTACCGCTATCTCGTCGATACTACCCAAATCGTTGCGCCTGAGGACACCCAGGCGCTGAATGATTCCACTGACACGGTCCTAACGCTTGTGACCTGCTATCCGTTTTATTACATAGGGCCCGCTCCGAAGAGATTCGTGGTCCGCGCCCACAAGCTTCCGGGATAACATTGGCCGGAATATTGATCCCAGCAAAAGATGGTCCCTTGAAGTAAATGGCGGGGTTGTAAGCCTCCCCGGTCGCGGCGCCCGTTAGGGCCCGGACAGCGGTTATGAAGAAAGTGATTCCATTGCCGCCGCAGGAAGAGTTTCGACTAGGTAGAAAAAAAGCGATATTTTGGTGCGGAAGGGGGGATTCGAACCCCCACGCCTTGCGGCGCCACCCCCTCAAGATGGTGCGTCTGCCAGTTCCGCCACTTCCGCCCGGGGTGAGGTGAAAAAAACTTTTTCTAGTGCGCGGCAAAAAAAGAGGCCAGCCGCCTGATTCTGAAAAATAGCCAGTTTACTTCGTCGGCGCAGCAGGAGTTGCCGGAGCAGGTACAGCCGGAACAACTGGAGCCGATGAAGCGGGAGCCGACTTTGATGTCTTCGAGAATTGCTGCAGCACGGAACTGCCTGTGGATGCCATGGTCGAGTTCTGGTGCATGGTCAGCGCCATGGACGTGAGCATGAACATGATGGCGCACCACGTGGTGGCCTTGGAAAGAAACGTGGCCGCTCCGCGCGGACCGAAGGCCGTCTGGCTGCCCGCGCCGCCGAAGGCGCCCGCCAGGTCCGCCGCCTCGCCGCTCTGCAGCATGATGACGCCAATCAACAGCGCGCAGATAATCACGTGCAGGGTAACCAGCACAAAATAAACTTTCCAGCCGAGTCCCAGCAGACCCAATCCCACTGCGATCGAAATCGCCCACTTCACTTCTTTTGGCATTTCTTGTCCCTTACCTTCAGAAATTCACGATGGAGGCAAATGCCTCCGCGTTAAGACTTGCGCCGCCGACCAGCGCTCCGTCGATTTCCACTTGAGCCATCAATCCCTTGATGTTGTCGGGTTTGACGCTGCCGCCGTAGAGGATTCTCAAACCGGCAGCTCGTTCGGAGGTGAAATTCGCCACCGCCTGCTGCCTTAGAAACCGATGCGCCTCGGCTGCCATTTCGGGCGTTGCCGTGCGGCCCGTACCAATCGCCCAGACCGGTTCGTAAGCAAGGATGATACGCGAGAACTCGGCACCGGTCAACGCGGCCACGCCGCCCTTGAACTGGCGCTCTAGGACATCTTCGGTCCTGCCGCCCTCGCGCTCGGCCAGCAGCTCCCCCACGCACAGGATCGGCGTCAGGCCCGCTGCCAGCGCTGCTTTAACCCTTTTATTTGCAGTCTCATCGGTTTCGCCGCAAAATTGCCGCCGCTCGGAATGCGCGATGATCACCGCGCGGCATCCCGCCTCCACCAGCATCCCAGTGGAAACATCGCCGGTGCAGGCGCCTTCCTTTTCCCAATGCACATTTTGCGCCGCGATGGAAATCGCCGTCCCGCGTGCGGCCTCCACCGAAGCTGCAATCGCCGTGAAGGGCGGCGCGACGATAATCTCGCAATGGGCGCTCTGCTGCACCAGCGGCGCAAGCGCCGAAAAATAAGCGCGCGCCTCCGCCTGCGTCTTGTACATCTTCCAATTTCCCGCGATCACAGGTCGCCGCATGGTGCGTCTTCTCCGCTCTGCCTTCTCCGCTTCGCTTTCTCCGGTTTGCCTTCTCCGTGCCCTCTGTGTTCTCTGTGTTAAACGCTTTTACAGTTTATCCGTAAGCGCCTCGACGCCCGGCAGTTTCCGGCCGCCCAAAAATTCCAGTGAGGCACCGCCGCCCGTCGAGATGTGCGAAACTTTATCCGCAAGACCCGCCGCGTGAATCGCGGCCACGGAATCTCCGCCGCCCACGATGGAAGTGGCGCCCTTGGCGGTGGCCGCCGCCACGGCGCGCGCGATTTCCAGCGTGCCCTTGGCGAAGGCTGGCATCTCGAACACGCCCATGGGTCCGTTCCACACAATTGTTTTGGCGCGAGACAACTCCGCGGAATAATTCGCGATGGTATCCGGGCCAATGTCCAGCCCCATCCAACCGTCCGGAGTAGCTGTGACGCTGGTAGTCTGCGTTTTTGTATCGGGTTTGAACTCTGCTCCGAGAACATGGTCGGTAGGCAGCAGCAAGCGGAAATTTCGCTGCTTCGCTTCGGCGAGCAGCTTTCGCGCCAGGTCCAGCTTGTCGGCTTCCACCAGCGAATTCCCGATGGGCAGACCCTGCGATTTCAGGAACGTGTAGGCCATGCCGCCGCCGATAAGCATTGCGTCGGCCACGCGCATCAAATTTTCCACCACCTCAATCTTGTCGGAAACCTTTGCCCCGCCCAGCACGGCCACAAACGGGCGCTCGGGATTTGAGAGCGCCTTGCCCAGATAGGTAAGTTCGCGCTCCATGAGCAGCCCTGCCGCGGCCTGCTTCACGAAGCGCGTGATACCCACCACAGAAGCGTGCGCGCGATGGGCCGACCCAAACGCGTCGCACACAAAAAGACCGTCGCACAGCGCCGCGAGCTGGCGCGAAAAATTCTCGTCGTTGGCTTCCTCCTCCGCGTGGTAGCGCACATTTTCGAGCAGCAGCACGCCGCCATCGGCCAGCGCGCGGCTCCTGGCTTCGGCATCCGCGCCGACGCAGTCCTCGGCAAAATTCACGGACGCGCCGAGCAACTCGGCGAGTTTCGCCGCCACCGGCTTCATGCTGTATTTTGGATCGGGCTTGCCCTTGGGCCGGCCGAGGTGCGAAGCGAGAACAAGCTTCGCGCCGCGTTTGCGTGCAAAGTCAATCGTGGGTAGCGTTTCGCGGATGCGCGTATCGTCCGTGACACGCGCGCCATCCAGAGGAACATTGAAGTCCACGCGCATGAAAACGCGCTTCCCACTCATTTCCAAATCGCGAATCGATAGTTTACTCATGGTTGATGTTGGTGTTGGAAAACTTTGCGCGTCATACCCGTGCGTTCGGCACGAATCACGATTCACAAATCACGAATCACGCCCTTACATCTTGGACGCGATGAGTGTGATCAAGTCCCGGCAGCGGCTGGAATATCCCCACTCGTTGTCGTACCACGCGAGAATCTTGGCGCAATTCGTTCCCACCACGCGCGTATAGCCTGCATCCACAATCGAGGAATGCGCGTTGCCGCGGAAGTCGATGGAGACCAATTCCTGCTCCTCGTATTCGAGAATATTCTTCATGGGGCCGTCGGCAGCGGCTTTTAGAGCGGCGTTTACCGAGGCCACGGTCACAGGCTTTTCCGTAAATACTGTCAAGTCCACGACGCTGACGTTGGGGGTTGGCACGCGGATGGAATATCCGTCAAGCTTCCCTTTCAGCGCAGGGATGACCAGGTGCAGCGCCTTGGCCGCGCCCGTCGATGTGGGGATCATGGAAAGCGCAGCGGCTCGGGCGCGCCGCAAATCCTTGTGCGGCAGGTCGAGCAGCTTTTGATCGTTGGTGTACGAGTGAATGGTGGTCATGGTGCCGCAAGAAATTCCAAACGTATCCTGAATCACTTTGGCGACTGGAGCGAGGCAATTGGTGGTGCAGGAGGCGTTGGAGATGATGTGGTGCTTGGCCGGATCGTACGACTTGTCGTTCACGCCGAGCACTACGGTCAAGTCTTCATCCGTCGCGGGCGCCGAGATGATCACTTTTTTCACCGTGCCGCGCTTGTGCTTTGCCGCGTCGGAAGCCTTGGTGAACAGGCCCGTGGATTCAATCACGATTTCCGCGCCCACAGACGGCCAATCGATTTCGGCGGGATCTTTGGACTTGAACACGCGAAAACTTTTTCCATCGACCGCGATGGAATCGTCGGTGTGCGTCACTTTCTGGTGGAGATTGCCGAGAACGGAATCGTACTTCAACAAGTAGGCGAGGGTTTTCGAGTCCGTCACGTCATTGACGGCCACGATATCGATCGCCGCGTTTCCCAAGGCCGTCCGCATGATGTTTCGCCCGATGCGGCCAAAACCATTGATTCCCACTTTAATCGGCATGAATCCTCCGGAAGAATGAAGTGCACAATCAGCGCTCAATCCCAATCAGTTGCAGGGCCCGTTTGCACACGCGAGTCGATTGCGGCATTCAGTGGATCATCGCTTGTATTCAGTAAATAATTGCCGCGATCTCCGTTGACCTCGCATCGAGGGTTGGACGAATTCCTCTCGCCCCGTCTTTCCATTTCACTCGGCATGCAATCTCAAGATGCTAGGGTGGCCACAACGAAAAGTCAAACCAGTTCGCCCATGCGTTGTGTCAAATAGGTGATCGTTTTGATTCATTTTTTGGAGGCATTTTGGCGCCTTGATTGTCCCGGAAGTCGCGTGATTGCAGCATGCGCGCTCTCGATGAAAATTCACTGGCCGGGGGACTACCGGGGAAATTGCTGCACCTGGGTCACTTTGTCCCCTTCAAAACTTACGAAGATTGTTTTGGCGGGCGGCTTTCCGTAGATCCAGTCCTCGATTTCGTTTCCGTTAGGATCCTTCTCGCGAATCTTGCGATCGGGGCGGCCCAATGCCGCGAGGACCATTTCGTGATCCATTCCCACTACGGGCTGCTTGTCCTGAATGGCCTTCTGAATGTCGGGAGGCAAGGTCTCCACCCACTGTATGGCCGCGGAGTGCCGCTTGGAAAAATCGAGGACGCCAGAAAGGAGCTTCTCCAATTCGTCAGCGGTCATTTCCGGCAGCGGCCTGTCAAAATCGAGGAAGATCGTGGCGCCTGCGTTTGTATTCACGGGCTTTTCCGGCTCCGTTGTCATGGTGGGGATTCCCCCAATATCCAAGTGGATGCGATCGCGCATCCTGGTTTTTCCGCGGCCCCCGCCGTTAATGTCCAGGATAATTTGCTTGTCCTTGAATTCCAGATTAGTGATCTGAGCGCGATCCCCTGGATTGATCGCGGATCCGGCCGAAGTGACTGCCATGCGAAGCGCGTTCTCGTTTAGAGGTGCGCCCGCTTTCAGATGAAAACCTTTTTTGCCGGCGGGAATTGATTTCGTTACCTGCACAATTTCCCCATCCACGTAACGAACCAGCGACAGGCGGGACATGGGTTGCAGGGGGCCCGCTTGAGGCTTTGCCTGCTGATCGGACTTGCCAGTGGAATCGTTCGGCGCGGACTTCGCTTGATCGCCGCTCTGCTGCGTTCCCTGCATTGCGGGTGGATTCTCGTTTGGGGGAAAGCTTGCCGGCCCGCTGGGAGAAGACATGCGAAGCACTGCGGAAGAATCGGCACTCAACAGGAGCGCCACAGTCGCCATCATGGAGGTTAACCGGTGCATGAGGCACCTTCTCTAGAGATTTTAACACCAAATAGGTTCTCAGCGTGTATCAAGCATTTGGAGCGCCCTACGCATCCGTTTTCAGGGAAACTCCTACGCGATCGATCTGAAACGGCAGCAGGCTCGCTCCCGCGGCAACGACGGCGGCTTCGACGCGTGCGCGCGCATCGGGATCGATCAACAGCGTGACACAACCGCCGCCTCCCGCTCCGCACACTTTTCCGGCAAGCGCGCCGTGCCGGCGCGTTGAGGCAATCACCTTGTCGATCAAGGGAGTTGAAATGGTGCGGAGGTTGCGGCGGCGAAAATCCCATTCTTCGCGCATCAGGCGGCCCACTTCGTTCCAATCGCTTTGCTCAATGGCGGCGCGCACGGCTTGCGCCACGATTGAAATTTTTTCCAGGTTGCGCGAAACGCGCTTGTCGCCATCGATGTGCCGCTTGAACACTTCCCAATTATTGATGCCGTGCTGCCGCGGCTTTCCCGTGTAGCACAGCACCAGCCGGCGCTGGAGTTCGTCGAGATCGCAGGCCAGGGCTTCGCGCCGCTCGCCGCCCGGCGCAAGCACGATCGCCGATGCGCCGCCAAACGCGGGAGGGTAATGGTCCTGCGTCCCTGTGGGCACGCGGATGACGATGGCCTCGACATCGCGGCTGATGTGAATCCAGTCCTCGCGGCGCAGCCCCGCGCGAGTCAGTTTGTCCAGAGCCGCACAAATGGCCACGGCCATGGCGGATGATCCGCCGATTCCCGCTCCGGCAGGCGCTTCAGAATCCGTGGTCAGCGTGAATCCGCACGTTGGACGGAACACGCGAACGAGATGCGCGAGCAACGGCAGCTTGTAGCGGCGCGCGCGCAGCAATGCCTCGAACGAGGCGAACGACTCCCTGCGCGCAATATCACGGGAAGCTAAAACGATGCGGCGAGAATTTTCCGGCGCGGTCTCGATCACGCAGGACGCGTGGCGAGTGATGGCGCAATTCACGGTCAGCGATCCTTCGTGAAACAGGTACAGAGGCCAGATGTCCAGCGTTCCCCCGGCCAGGTCAATGCGCGTCGGCGCTTTCGATTCGATTCTCACTTTGACTTGTTCCCTTCTCCCCGTTAGCCTCATGTTTCACACGGATTCGCGGCTCACGCGCGAATCATATCAGATGAAAACAGAGACCCAATCCAAAACGCAGCTGCGAGATTCCGTACTTGCACGATTCATGCTGGGTTTTCATGGCCATTCCCTTTCCGGCGAGCTTGCGGAATATCTGGCTCTGGGCCTTGCGGGAGTGGTTCTCTACCAGCGAAATTTCGCGAGCGCGCAGGACTTGCTGAAACTCACGGCGGCGATCCGCCAGGCTGCCGGGCGTCCCGTGCTGATCGGAATCGATCAGGAGGGCGGAACGCGATTTGCGCTTGGCGATCCGTTCACGGCGTGGCCATCGGCGGCGGAACTGGGAAGATTGGGAGACGCGCAATCCGTGGAGCAAGTCGCCTGCGCCATGGCGCGGGAATTGCGCGCCGTGGGCTGCAACCTTAATTTCGCTCCGATGCTGGACCTGCACGTAAATCCGGATAGCCCCGTAACCAAAGATCGAAGCTTTGGCGGCGATCCCATGCTCGTTGCTCGCATGGGCGTTGCGTTCGATCACGGATTACGCCAGGGTGGAGTGCTTTCCTGCGCCAAGCATTTTCCTGGGCATGGCGACGCCGCGGTTGATCCGCATTTGGACTTGCCCGTGTTCGCGGGAACCATGGAGCGTTTGCAGACGACGGAGCTTGTGCCCTTCGCAGCGGCGGTTGCGGCGGGCACGCCGCTGGTGATGACCGCGCACATCCTGCTGCCTCAAATCGACCCGCAAAATCCGGCGTCTCTTTCACGCACGATGCTGGATGGCCTGCTGCGGCGGCGCTTGCGGTTTGACGGAGTGATCCTCGCCGACGATCTGGGCATGGGAGCAATCGCCAAGCGATACGGCCCGGGCGAGGCTGCGGTGCAAACGCTTTTCGCGGGGACGGACGTTGCCATGCTATGCCATGACTGGGCGGCTGTTGCGCCAGCAATCGACGCGGTCAGGAAATCGCGTATGGAAGGACGTTTCGACGAAAGTGAATGGAACGCTTCCCTGCATAGGATCGATCGCGTAAGCGCCCAGGCGGAAGCGCCAGGCACTCAGCCTTCCATCGATATTTTGGGATGCCGGGAAAATCAGCGGCTAGCGTCAGAAATTCGCGCACGACTACGGTGATTTCTCGGTGCCTTCGTTTTTCTCTGTGCCCTCTGTGTGCTCTGTGTTAAAGCTTTTTCCGAACTGCTTCAACACAGAGGGCACAGAGAAAAACGAAGGCGTTGAGAAAAAATCGAGAAACTCAAAAATCTAATCTCACGGCGTGACTGGACGTTTTGCAGCGGAAGATGTGGCGGACGACGCGCTCTTGTTTGCCTCGACACGATCGTGCGCCAGATGCGGCTCAAAACATCGGCGGCAGCGCGGTTCGTACATACCCGCGGCGCCCACGACGATCAAGTCCTCGGAAGCCACCAGCCGCTGTGTGTGTACCGCGGGATTGCCGCACTGCACACAAATCGCGAGAAGCTTGGTGATTTCTTCGGACACCGCCAGCAGGCGCGGCATGGGATCGAATGGGCGTCCTAGATAATCGGTGTCCAGGCCGGTGACGATCACGCGCTTGCCTGCATCAGCCATGCGCATGCAAATATCGACAAGCCCTTCGCCCAGAAATTGGCCTTCATCAATGCCCACCACTTCCGTCCGCGGCTGCACCAGTTCAAAGACTTCCACCGCATTGGTGACAACCTGCGACGGCAACTCGAACCCGGAATGCGAAACGATGTCCGAGTGCGCGTAGCGCTGATCGATCACCGGCTTGAAAATTTGCACGCGCTGCTTGGCGATTTCGGCCCGCTTTAACCGCCGAATCAATTCCTCGCTCTTGCCTGAAAACATGGGGCCCACGATCACTTCGATCCAGCCCATGTTCCCTTTTACGATGTCCACTTGGCCTTCTCCCCTGAAGATATCTTGCCGAAGAGTAGCATATCGCGCCGCAAATCCCTCATGCGCCATCGATGAATGAAACGCAGCAGCGCGCGCTGCTTATGTAAACCCGCGCAATCCGGCCTTATCCGTGCCGATCCGTGTGCATCCGTGGTTGCAAATTTCCTACACGCGCCAGAGCGGCGCCTGCTTTTCCTTCCCGTAGCGGTCCAGGAGAAACTTTTTCAGCTCATCCACGTTCGCAAACACGCGGTCGGCGCAAGCCAGCATCCAGCCGCTGATTTCCGCCACAGGCACATCGGTCACAAGATATACGGGAATCCCGCGGCGATGAGCAAAAGTCAATTCGGAGGAGGTTCCACCGGAGGAGAGCGCGGCGCCTTCACCGCTCAACGAACAGATCACGTAGTCAGCCTTATTTTCCACGATATCGAGATCGTATTGAATAATCTTGCGGACCACGCGGCGGAATCGTTCCACGTCCGTTTCTTTCCATTCCCTGAAGTGCGCAACTTCTTCGTCCGTGAGGCTTTTCTTTTCGTCTTCGGCGGGATCGTATACGCGGTGGCCCAGATCGTTGTGCAGAAATGGCGTGAGCTTGCGGCGCCACAGCTTGCCGCCATCGGGCGCGAACTCAATCGGGCCGCACAGATAAGCCAGCATGAAATTTAGTAAAGGACCAATTCAAGAAGGAATGGAGCGGCCTATGGGAATCGAACCCATGCCTGGACCTTGGCAAGGTCCCGTACTACCGTTATACTAAGGCCGCTCAAAGCAACGAAACTTTAACACGCCAGACATTCAGCGACAAGATCCCAGCGAGTTGAATTTCACCGGCCCGTGTCATATTAGGCTTCAAAGCCTGCCTCGCCCGCTCTGGCTTGCGTTGGAAGTTCGCCGTACAGCCCCATCAGCCGACTTGCAGTACCCGCGCGGTCTTTACGACGGGAGACTTTCGCTGCCGTTCGGCAAATTTTGAAGCCTTTTCTTTATCTGTGTATACCCGGGCGAATCGCTCGCCATCCTTGTAAAACACAGTCACCTGAAAGTGCTTGTGCTTGCGCCGCCGGTCTTTCCCGAGCTTGGTACGTTTTCGTGTGGTCTTTATTGTTTTTGGCATTATTTGAATATCTCAATCTCAATTTGCGAGCGCAAGTACCAATTCGGTCAATACTTTGAATGCAATGGAATTATACTGTATTAGCAGGCTGATTGTAACGAGGAAAGGCACGGTACCAGGATGAACCACCATTCTGGAAACATTGGCAATTTTTAACGAAGCGTTTACGCAACATCTCGATACTTCGATCATCATATAGCAGAGGGGATGTAAGTGCGGGAACCCCAATGCGTGATGGTCAGGCATCACTGGAAAGGAGAGAAAGTTCCATGATTCAATTCAAAAAAGGAGCGAGAGTGGAAAACCCGCGGGAATATGAGACCGGGGCGGTCGAGCAGCTTCGGCATTTGCTGGAAGCCGGCAACCCAGGACAACGTGACCCGCGCCGCGAAAACTTCTATGAGGTCGAGAACCAGTGCGAGACGTATTACATTCATGTCTCGCCCATCAGCGGAAACGTGACGCTTTTGGCTAGATGGATCCGTCAATCGCAAGAGTGTTGTACTAACTCAGAACAGCTCGTCGCTTAAGCCCGGCCCCTGCGGAACCAGCCCCTTCGTTGCGGCATAAAATTATATTTTTCAATGAGTTACAAGTACCACCACAACCACGAACCGGCGTTCCCAATTTAGCCTTTCCCCATTTGATTCTTGGCCGTATACTGGCATTCATGTTCTAGGTCTCGGGGCCCAGCTCCCGATTCGCTAGTTCTTCTCGCCCGTGTGTGGTTTGCAGTAAAGCAGTGCGCACTGCGGCGTCTGCGAATTTCGTGCTGGTTGGCCCTCAGGAAAGAGCTTCTTTCGTGAGAGAGCGGACTCCTCCCATATCGGCCTCCGGAGCGAAGCGGCGCAGTTCGCGCATCGCGCATACCACCCCGCTTCTCGTCACTTGGGTGGATAGCCTGGCAGGGACCATAGCCGAGGAAACGGCAACGGTTTCCATCAACTGCCATGGATTCCAGTATTTCTCAAAGCAGCGCCCCAAAAAGAATGCGCCTGTTACCGTTCAACTCATTATAAATGCGGAAGATAGGGACCGATCCGCGAAAGTCTATCTTGGGCGCGTGGCCTGGGTCCGGAAATCGCTTCGCCTGGATGGATTTTATCTGGCGGGTATAGAATTTGCCGTTCCGCTGAATATATGGGATCTCGATGAAGTTCCGGAAGATTGGGCCGCATTTTCACCCGGGGCAAAGGAAGACCCGGCTTCGTTCCTTGCCGAAGTTGACCGAATTCTAAGCGCGGCCTCCCGTACTACTCATTATCAGCTGCTCAACGTGGAGTCCAGCGCTCCCCGCTCCGAAGTGAAGCGGCACTATTACCAGCTGGCCCGCCGATTTCATCCCGACCACCATATGGACCACCCGGAGTGGACGCCACGCTTGCTGGCACTGATGGAAAGCTTGACCGAGGCCTACAAGACCCTGTCGGACGATGAAACGAAAAAAGAATACGACGCCCTGCTCGCGCGGACGGCCGAAAATCTACCGCCCGATTCTCAAAAACTGGCGCAAGAGTACTTGGAAAAAGCTCAGGAGTGCATGGCGGAAAGAAACATTGCCGGCTCCATTTTGTGGCTGCACCACGCGATCGAAGCTGAGCCTAATTCTTCCAGCCACCGTGCAATGCTTGGGCGATGCCTGTCCACTATTCCCGAATACCGCAGGGAGGCTGTCGAGCAATTCGAGATGGCCATTGACCTCGATCCCCGCAATCTTGCCGCGCATATGGACTACGGTGAATTGCTGGAAAGTCTGAAAGTGCCGTGGCGGGCGCGGTTTCACTATCTTCGCGCTTTGGAGATCGATCCGAATCACCGGGAAGCGCGCAAACGGCTGAACCGATTGGGTGCGGGCATGCCGCGGACCTCTTCGAAATCTTCTTTGCTTGGACGATTGACTGGGCGGCGGTGAATTGCAACTAACGACTACTGTTTGGTGAAGAGGACCTGAGCGGCTGAGCGCGAATCCGAAACATCTTCTTGAAGACGAGCAGGCAAAAAAATGGGGCGAAACGGCGGTCGGCCATTTCGCCCCAATGTATTACAGGCTGGTGACGTTCGCTGCCTGCAGGCCCTTGGGGCCGGAGGTAACTTCGAACTCAACCGCTTGGCCTTCGTTCAGCGACTTATATCCCTCCGCTTGAATCGCGGAGAAATGGACGAAGATGTCCTCGCCGGACTGGCGCTGGATGAATCCGAATCCCTTGCTGGCATTGAACCACTTTACTGTTCCTTGTTCTTTCACGGTATTTCCTTTTCACTGATTTGAGCTATTTGGTGCTTCTCGACCGCCTCCAGCCGTACAACAAAAAAAGGGCCGCAAGTTTGTTACTTGCAGCCCCTTTAATCGAATCTAAAGGTTTTACAAGAGCAACAAACGCAATTACACAGTATCACGACGTTTGGGCATGAAGCCTAGCGATTTCCACAGGGGCCCGTCTTCGCCGCATCCGTTGGCTTGTCAAGCCTTGCGATGCTTGAAGAATTCCACCTGGCGCAAACGCTTTTTGGCCTCTTCCAGCGTCTTGTAAGGCCCGCCAAGATTCTTCCCTTGCTGGAAACTACTTTATATCCGCCATTTACTTTTAGGATCATAGGAAGATACCTCCGCTTCCAATATTCCGTTCAGGCCTCAGATTACAATGTAATTATAACGCCCGATCCTATCGAGGGGAAATTCAAAGGCGCTGCTGGAGTTCAACCTGCAATTCGTGCTGCCGGGCCGGCGAGAGTTTCGCTCCATTTTGAGTGACGTAAAAAACGTCCGTGGCGGTTCCGCCCTCGGTGTCAATCAGGCCGACTTCGATATTGAAGCCGTGCTCGGCAAATGTGGAACTGATGTCATACAGGAGACCTGGACGGTCCAGCGCCACGATCTCCACAACGGTGCTGTGCGAGGAACACTCATTGTCCAGATGGATTCGAGTCTCCACGCTGACCTTCGGGAGGCCGCTTTTCAGGCTGAAATTTTCTTTTCATCAGTGCGGCGACATCCAGTTCCCCGGAGATCGCGGCGATCAGTTGCTGCTTCAGTCGGATAATTTCCGACGGGTTGTGATCGAGCGTTTGGAAACGGTCGGAAAAACGCAGCGCGTCCAGGACCACTCCATTGCTGTTCGCGCAGGCATCCGCCTTCAGAATGTTCATGCCCCAGGAAGAGATCGTTCCGGCCACTTTGGCAAAAAGAAAAGGGCGATCCTTGGTGACCAGCACAAGCTCGTAATATTGGTCCCGTTTGGTGATGCTGATTTCGGCCGATGGAATGTCCCAGGCGCCTGTACATCCTGTAGTGAGCGGAAATTTCCGCGGAGGAGTGCGTCAGCAAATAGCGGCGCGGAAACCCATCCAGAAAATGCCGGAATCGATCCGCTTCCACGGCATCCTCGCCCGTGGGAATCAGCCGCTCGAGCTGCTGGGCGTCTTCCCCTGCAAGGTACATGCGTTGATCGTCCACGGACCGGTTGAGATAATTTTCCGTGGCGGCGTACAGCTGCCACATCATCTCCGCTTTCCAGGTAGTCAAGGCTTCCGGGTTCACAGCCTTGATGTCCGCATAGGTGAACAGCGTCAGCATCTTGAGATGCTCGATGGTCCCCACGGTCTTGGCGAAATCATGCACCGCTTCAGGATCGAAAATATCGCGCCGCAGGAGCGTGGCGGACATGCGCAGATGATTGGCGATCAGAAAGTTCACCGTTTCGCGTCCAAAGGTATCGAAGCGCAATCGTTCAAACACGCCTGCGACCGCTTCCAGGCTGCCCTCCACATGGCTCTCGTTGGGCATGCCTTTGCCAACATCGTGAAACAGCAGCGATAAATAAAGAAGCTCGGGATGGTCCAGCGTGGAAAGAATGTCGTGGAAGCGGTGGTCCAGGCCGGCGCTTTTCGAGGCCAGGGCATGCAGATTCTCAATGGTCACGAAGGAATGCTCGTCGACCGTGTAGCGATGATAGTAGTCGCGGACCACCAGGGAGTCGATGGCCTTGAATTCCTTGAAGAGCAAATCCAACAGGCCGACGCGATGCATGGCGCGCAGCGCGGACGCTGCGTGCGGCAACACCAGAATTTTGCGGAAGTATTCCCAAAGATCGGGCTCGCTGGCATTCCACTTCTGAATTTTTGGTAACGCGGCTTCCACCGCGTTTTCCGTTTCGGCTTTCAACTTCAAGCCGTGCTGCGCAACGAGTTCAAACAGGCGGAACATCACCTTGTGGTCTTCCACGGAATCCGCCTGCCGCAGGGAAATGCGCCCGTCAACCACGCTGAAATCCGCCGTCGATAACGGAGACCGGCGAGCGCCCAGCAAACGCTTCCAAATCGACTTGGCCCGCGGGACTTCATCGAACAGGACATTCAGCCGGTAAATGGCGCGCGCATGGCGAAAGTAGGTGCGCATCCAATCATTTGGAGAGGCTGCATGTCCTCCGTGAAGACCAATTCCTTTTGACGCTGCCTCGGACTGCAACTCATAGGTCAGCACGTTGAGGTCGCGGCCCTGGCGATAGTGCAGGTAGCAGCGCACGGCATCCAGGAAATCGATGGCGTTCACTGCGTCCGCGCGGAGCGGAACAGGCAGCAGCGGAGCCGGATCCTTCCATTCGCGGGAACGCTTCATCTCCGCGATTTGCGAAAGCCAGCAGGCCACCTGGTAATCGCGCAAGCCGCCGGGACCGTCCTTGATATTGGGTTCAAGATGAAAAATTGTCTGGCCGTATTTCTGATGCCGCTCGTGGGCAAGTCCAGTGAGTTCCCGCATCAAAGTATCGGACTCGCGAATCACCATGCCGGGAAGGACGCGGGTGCGCAGGCGCTCGAAAAGTTTTTCATCTCCGCAAATGTAGCGGCAATCCAGAAGCGAGATGTTGAATTCGATGTTGTTACGATAAAGCTTTCCGCATTCGGCGAGGGTCCGTGTGGTGGGGCTTACGCGAAGATGCAGGTCCCATAGAGACTGGCTCAGCGGGGCAATGGCCTTCTTGCCGAGAAATTCCTCATTGCCTTCCTTCTCGTAAAGAAACAGCAGATCGATGTCCGAATACGGAAACAATCCCCGCCGGCCGTATCCGCCCATGGCGGCAATGCAGAAACCTTCGATCGGACCGCTTGCCGCCGTAACATCGTTCCACAGCTCGGTGACCACGGAATCGATCAGCGCAGTGCGGTCGCGGATCACCGCCTTGCCGTCGCCCGCCTCTTCAAAGCGTTTCTGAATCCGCGCGGATTCTTCCGCGTACAGTTCCTGCAAAGTGGAATTACTTCTCTCGAGCTTCATCTCCGGTTTACGAGGCCCCCACCCGCATTGCGCTGAAGATTCCCTGATTTTCAAAAACGCGTTGCAGTCCAGCATCCCGATTGCCAACGATTCGACACTACTCCGGAACTACAGCGCGGAAACCCCGCGTTCCTGGTTCCGAATGCGAATCGCCTGATCGACCTTGGAAACAAATATTTTTCCATCGCCGATCTTGCCGGTCGACGCGCTTTGCAGAATCGCATCGATCGCGGCATCGACCAAATTGTCCGGGATAACGATTTCAATCTTGATCTTCGGCAGGAGATCCACCGTATACTCTCGCCCGCGATACACTTCGGTGTGCCCCTTTTGCCGGCCGTGCCCGCGCACATCGGAGATGGTCATACCTCCGATGCCCAGTTCCGTGAGCACCTCTTTTACCGCTTCAAACCTGGACGGCTGAACGATCGCTTCAAGCTTCGTCATCATCTTCTTATCCTCAGACTCGAACAACAGATTCGATTCCCTGCTGCGTCATGGCAGCGCCATACACTATAGGGCCATTGTACCTGTTAATTCCACTGTATGAATCATTGAGGTTGAAGGCGAGGTATTGGGCTGGCCGTGATGCATCTCTGGTGGCCGGATCGGTGATCGCCAGGAGAATTGGGGGCCAATTAAATCTGCAATCAACTTCTCCCAGGCAAGAATCAAAAAGAAGGAAACACTGGAGGCTAACTTGGGCACTAGAGTAGAATCCTTCGTGAATCTTGTTCTGAACTTGCATCTCCCCGGCATGGAGTCGAGTGCCACGCCTGGGTCGTCTAATTTTAAGTTTTGAACGGTTCGCGGGAGCGGTCCGGCCGCAGGTTTGCAGCTCCATGGCCAGCAATCCGGTTGTGTGCCGCTGACTCGTAGAAACAATTTCCATTTGAAGATTAAGGGAGAAACTCTTCCATGAAGCGTGTCTCGGCTGGCCGCATTGTTTTGGGCGTGATTGTGTTCTTGATTCTCATTCAAGTCATCCAACCGAGCCGAACGAATCCGCCTGTGGTCGCCTCGCGCAGCCTGGAGTCCCACGTGGATGTTCCCCCTGAAGTTCAATCGGTGCTCAAGCGCTCCTGCTACGACTGTCATTCCAACGCAACGGTGTGGCCGTGGTATAGCCGCGTCGCGCCGGTTTCCTGGTATGTGGCGCGCGACGTAAGCGTGGCCAGAGGACACATCAACTTTCAGGATTGGGAAGCGCAAGTCAACGAGCAGGAGGGCAAGGAACATTTGGGCCTGACCTGCAAACTGGTCCGCGAAGGAAGAATGCCGCCGGCCGATTACCGCTTCATACACAAAGGCACGGATGTTTCCCCGGAGGAAACAAAGGCAATTTGCGCATGGGCGCAAAAAGTTGGCTCCGCGGATGATGATGACAAGAAGGACGGAAAAAAGGATTAGCCCTGCTATTCAAAAAGCAAGACCGCGATACGATAGTTGGAGAATCCCAACTTCGCGTCGCTGGGACATGCGCCCACGGCCGCCGAATGGTACTTGCCGGTCTGGATTCTCTTCCTGAGCAAATCCGGCAGCGTTTGCAGGTTGGGCGTTGCGTAATGCAGAACAAAGGAAGGAACGTGGCTTCCAGCGTAGCCGTTGTCCAGAGCGCAGGATCGGCGCGCATCGCTCGTAAAACTTAGCAATCGCAAGCCGGTTGATCGCAGTTTTGCGCCGACAATTCCCTCTTGCTCTTCCGCGGAGAGATTTCCCGCCGCGTGTGAAAAATCCTCCACTGCAAACAACGTGCCATTGCGTTCGGCGACCGCAATTCCGACCGAATCGAGTTCCGCGTCGAGCAAATTGGCGCGATGAGGCGGCGAATCCATCCATTGCTGATGAATGCTCTCCGCGCTTGGCCCCTCTGCAACATTTTCCGCAAGCGAACTGAAGCGCGCGCCCGCTTGCGATGCGCGCTCAGCCATCCCCGGCTCGCCCGGAAGCTGGTGCGAAAGCGTATGTTGCGCTGCCATAAGCTGCGCGTGTTGCAGTGCCGCTCCGGCGAGTGGAGCGCTCCATTTCAATGGAGCGAGCCCGCGCGCCGTGCGCTCACGGTTCGCCGATTCAAACAGAATTTGCGCGGAACCCTTATCTTGGCCATAGGCTGCTTGCGAAGCAGAAATAAGAATTGCCAAGAATAGTCCGGCCAGGATTGTGGCGAGCCTCATCTGCAAACCCCTCCACTTTTTGAAACGCATCTGGGATTCATTTTACTCGCTAAATAGGTGGGTTTGTTTCCTTCCTTCACCGCTTTGCACCAACGGTGAAACTGTCCGTCAGTTTGTGGCGCCGGCATCTTGCCGGCGGTTTTGCGCGGTGTCGCAGAGAAGAAAAACCGCCGGCGCCACTTGATTGAGCGCGTATTCTTGGCGAAGATCCATTTGGCGACATGTCGATTCTTGTGTGTGAGAGGCCGTTGTTTTCGATATTATGGAGAGCTTTGGAGACCCCATGGAACCTGCTTTGGTGGATTTGAACAATGTGCGCGTCATTCGAGGCGACAACGTCGCGCTCGACGATTTCAGCCTGCGGATCAACTCCGGCGAGCACGTGGCCATACTCGGGCCAAACGGCTGCGGGAAATCGACGCTGATCAAAACGATCACGCGCGAATGCTATCCGGTGATTCGCGAAGGCTCATCGATGACCATTCTGGGCCAGTCGCGCTGGAATGTTTTTGAGCTGCGCTCGGTGCTCGGCATCGTATCGAACGACTTGATGACGGACGTCACCGGCGAAACCAGCGGCCGTGAAGTGGTGCTCTCAGGCTTCTTCAGCAGCACGAAAATTTTCGACCATCTGACCGTCGAGGAGTCTCACCGCGAACGCGCCGACGCCGTGCTCGATCGAGTCGGCGTGCCGCATCTGGCCGACCGGCCCGTCCAGGAGATGTCCTCGGGCGAAGCCAAGCGCATCCTGATCGCGCGCGCCCTGGTGCACAATCCGCGCACGCTGCTGTTCGACGAGCCCAGCAACAGCCTCGATGTGTTCGCCCAGCACGGCCTGCGCGAAACCATGCGCGAGCTGGCGCAATCCGGCATCGGCATCGTTCTGGTGACGCACCATCTCTCCGATGTAATCCCGGAGATCGACCGCGTGGTCTTAATGAGGAACGGAAAAATTCAGGCGGACGGGCAGAAAACAGACTTGCTGAATCCCGAGGAAATCTCACGCTTGTTCGGCTTACGCATCGATATCACGCAGCGGGATGGCTACTACCATCTCTGGTGATCAGACCGAGTAGGAAACGTTGTCGTCGGCAGCGACGGTTGCGGCGCCGTTGCCGCCCGCCGCTGCGGCAGCAGCAGCGATTGCTTCTTGCGATTTTGTCCCGCGCCGCATGGCAACAACTCCCGTTCGCACCATTTCCAGGATGCCATAGGGGCGCAGCACTTCAAGCAGCCGGTCGACCTTTTCTTCGCCGCCGGTAATCTCGATGGTCAGCGAATCGAGCGCAAAATCGACCACGCGCGCACGAAACACATTGATGATTTCAAGAATCGGCGAACGCTCGTTGTGCTTGGCGGAAACCTTGATGATTGCCAAGTCGCGGCAAATCGCCGGCTTCCCGGTGATGTTCTCCACCAGCAGCACATTCACGAGCTTGTAGAGATTGGCTTCCACGCGCATGGCCTGGTCGCGGTCCGCATCGACCACAATGGTCATGCGCGAAACTTCCGGCTTTTCCGTGCGGCCAACGGTGAGCGAATCGATATTGAACGCACGGCGGCGAAATAGCGAAGCCACGCGCGTCAGCACTCCGGGCTTATTTTCGACATGCACCACAAATGTATTTAGCATTGGTTTCTCACGCGTCCGTGGCCGTCTCGACAATCGGATTCGGACGGCGAATCATTTCGTGCAGCGATGCGCCCGCCGCGACCATCGGGTAAACGGAATCTTCCTGCTCCACCTGGAAATCGACCAGCACCGGCCCCTTGTGTTTGTGCGCCATCTCCACCGTGGGCACAACCTCGGAGCGCTGCGTCACGGCCACCGCGCGAATCCCAAAGGCGTCCGCAAGCTTCACGAAATTGGGGCTGAGGATGGGAGACGCTTCATAGTTGCGTTCGTAGAAAAATTCCTGCCACTGGCGAATCATCCCCAGATAGCCGTTGTTGATGATGGCGATGTTGACCTTCAATTTTTCCTGCACCATGGTGGCCAGCTCGCACATGGTCATCTGGAAACCGCCGTCGCCCACCACAACCCAAACGTCGGCTTCGGGCCGGGCAGCCTTCACGCCGATGGCCGCGGGCAACGCAAATCCCATGGTCCCGAGTCCGCCGGAGGTGATCAGCGTGCGCGGCTTCTCGTGCTTGTAATATTGCGCTTCCCACATTTGGTGCTGGCCCACGTCCGTGACGATGACCGTATCTCTGTCGCGCGTCTCGCGCCACAAATCGTTGATCACGTGCGCGGCGTAGAGATGCCCGTTGTCGGGCAGGTTCTGAATGTCGCGAACGGCCGAATCGCCCTTTAGACGATCGATATAAGTGCGCCACTCGTGGCGTTCTTGGGCCTTCAAGTTGGGAAGCAAATCGCGCAGCACGGCTTTCAGGTCTCCGACCAGCGCAACATCCACCTTCACGTTCTTGTTGATCTCCGCGCGGTCAATTTCGACGTGGATCTTCTTGGCATTGGGCGCGTAGGTTTTCAGGTTGCCGGTCACGCGATCGTCGAAACGCATGCCGAAGGCGATCAGCAAATCGGCTTCCTGGATGGTTGTGTTCAACCACGCTTCGCCGTGCATGCCCATCATACCCAGGCTCAGCGGATGAGACGCCGGGAACGCGCCGAGTCCCAGCAGCGTAAGCCCCACCGGAACGTTGGCCTTCTCGGCGAACGCTCGCACTTCCTCCATCGCGCCGGACAAAATGATGCCGTGCCCCGCCAGAATCACGGGCCGCTTGGCACTGTTGATGAGTTCCAGCGCCCGCTTGTATTCGTCAGCGGTCGGCGACAGGTCTGGGCGATACCCCGGCAGATGCGGCGTAATTGGCTTGCCGTCAAATTCGCATGTGGACTGCTGAGCGTCCTTGGTGATGTCCACCAGCACGGGGCCGGGGCGGCCGGAACTCGCAACGTAGAAAGCTTCGCTGATCGTCTGCGCGATCTCGCTGGCGTGCGTGACCAGATAATTGTGCTTGGTCACCGGAAGCGTGACCCCTGTAATGTCCGTCTCCTGAAAGGCGTCCGAGCCGATCAGCTTGCTCCCCACTTGGCCCGTAATACACACCATCGGAGAGGAATCAAGCATGGCTGTGGCCATGCCGGTCACCATGTTGGTAGCGCCCGGGCCGGACGTGGCGATGGCCACACCAACTCGCCCGGATGCGCGCGCGTAGCCATCGGCCATGTGCGTGGCGCCCTGTTCGTGGCGCACCAGTACGTGATGGATATTGCTGTACTTCAGCGCGTCATAGGCGGGCAGAATCGCGCCGCCCGGATAGCCGAATACCGTTGTAACGCCCTGTTGCTCTAGACATTCCCAAAGAATTTGCGCGCCAGTTTTCTTCATAAAATTGTCCGCCCAGTTCTGCCTGGGCTATCCACCCTCATGGAAGCGGGTTGGACGCCCGTCTAGCATTCCGCCGGGCTGCAAGTACACCCGGCCACTCATGAAGAATTTGCAGGGAAGCCCCATCCCCGGGCCATCCCCCAAGTATGCCCCGATATTATACAAGAGAATTAAAATAAACGGTCTGTTGCGATGGAAAACACCCACCTGCGATCTGACTGATCATTGGACATCGCTAAACATCGCTCCAATCCAGGACCACCTTCCCTGCTTCGCCCGTGCGCATGGCTTCAAAACCTTTTTCGTAGTCGCGCCAGGAAAAGCGATGCGTAATCACCGGAGAAATGTCTAGCCCGGACTCGATCATGACGGTCATCTTGTACCAGGTCTCAAACATTTCGCGGCCGTAAATACCCTTGATGGTGAGCATGTTGAAGATAACGTGGCTCCAATTGATGGCGATTTCCGCAGCAGGAATGCCCAGCATGGCGATTTTGCCGCCGTGGCACATATTTTCCAGCATTTCGCGGAAGGCCTCGGGGGAGCCGGACATCTCCAAACCCACGTCGAATCCTTCGCGCATTCCCAAGCGGCTCTGGACGTCCTTCAAGCGCGTCGTTCGCGAATCCACCGTGATGGGGATGCCTGCATTTTCTGCAAGCTTGAGGCGCTTGGGATTCACATCGGTGATGACCACGTGGCGCGCGCCGGAAAAGCGAGCGACTGCCGCGGCCATGATGCCGATGGGGCCGGCGCCCGTGACCAACACATCCTCTCCGAGCACTGGAAACGAGAGCGCCGTGTGGACCGCGTTTCCAAAAGGATCGAAGATCGCGGCAACCTCGCGCGCGATGGGGCGCGTATGCTTCCACACATTCATCATTGGCAGGACCACGTATTCAGCGAAAGCGCCCGCGCGGTTCACTCCCACGCCCAGCGTGTGCGCACACAAGTGGCGCCGCCCAGCGAGGCAATTACGGCAGCGCCCGCACACCACGTGCCCTTCCCCGCTGACGAAATCGCCGGGCTGCAAATCCGCAACGTTGGAGCCAACCTCGACTATCTCTCCGCAGAATTCGTGCCCGATGACAAGCGGCACGTGAATGGTGGACTGCGCCCATTCATTCCAATCGTAGATGTGCAAATCGGTGCCGCAGATTCCCGTGCTGAGCACGCGAATCTTCACATCATTGATGCCGGGCACAGGCTCGGGAACATTTTCGAGCCAAAGCCCTTGCTCGGCGCGGCTCTTGACCAGTGCTTTCATTTTGGATTCCCTTCAGCATTTCCGCCGGATTCGGCTAACCAATTTGCCTTACAAAGAAAATGCCCCGCACTCTTGTCATTCCGAGCGGAGCGAGGAATCTCTCTTTCTTTGCACGGACTCAAACCAAAGAGAGATTCCTCGCTCCGCTCGGAATGACAAAATAAATTAATTCTCCCGAAGCCTGCAAAACCGGAATCCGCGAACGCCGGCTATTCGCGTTCCCCTCGCTTGGGGCCTGCTGAAACCGGAACCTTGCCCTTATCCGACCTGCGTCGCGGCACACTGTCGGCGGACTTGGGTTTCCGGTTGGACTTCTCCATCTTGGATACAGCATACGCAAGAAGGCCGAACACATCGCTGATGCCGCTGCGAACCTGCTCCTGCCAGTACTTGCCTTCCTGGCCGATGTGACGATATTTCTTGTAGCGGCTATCGAGCAGCTGGCGCACGGAAAGTTCGGTAAGCGGGGCGAGTGCCGCAAGCAAATGGCTCTTGAGCGTTTCCGCCGCAGCCGCCGGATCCAGATGCGCCCCGCCCTCGGACTCCGGCACCACCGTATCGATAATGCCGAGGGAATGAAGGTCCTGCGCCGTGAGCTTCAGGACATCCGAAACTGTCTCGGCTTTGCCGGCATCCCGATAGAGAATCGCGGCAGCTCCTTCAGGCGAAATAACGGAATAGATGGCGTTTTCGAGCATCAGTACGCAGTCGGCCACGCCCATAGCAATTGCGCCGCCGCTTCCGCCTTCTCCGATGATCGCGGAGACGATGGGCGTGGGCAGGTTGGCCATGGTGGATAGGTTGCGCGCGAGTGCGTAGGCGATGCCGCGATGTTCGGATTCGTAGCTGGCCTGCGCGTTCGGGCAATCCACCAGCGTAATCACCGGAATCTTGAACTTGGAAGCAAGCCGCATCAGGCGCAGCGATTTGCGGTAGCCCTCTGAATACGCCTTGCCATCGTGCGATGCCAGCTTTTCTTCGGGCGTGCCGCCGCGCTCCTGCCCGATCATGATCACGGTTTCGCCGCTCAATTCCGCGATGCCGCCGATGACCGCGGGATCGTCCCCGCTCCAGCGGTCTCCGTGAAGTTCCAGAAAGCGCGAGGCCATGTGCGCGATGTAATATTTTGAAGTGGGGCGGCCCGAATGTCTGGCCAGATTCACCTTTTGCCAGGCGGAAATATGCTTGGACTTCACGGGCGGCGGCAGGTCCTTGCTCCCCGGGCCCATTGCCTTGTTGCGCTTTAGATGGCCAATGAGATAGGCGGTGATCGCGGTCAAATCCCTCCGCCCGATCACCAGATCGATCAATCCTGCCTTCAGCAACGTGTCTGCGTGATGCGAATCCTTTGGCGGCGCGATGCCCGTGGTCTGCTCGATGACGCGGGGGCCCACAAACCCGATTTGGGCGCCCGGCTCGGCGATCAGAATGTCGCCAAGCGAGGCAAAGCTGGCCGTGACGCCGCCAAATGTCGGGTCCGTCAAAATGGAAATAAATGCCAGTTCATTGCGATCGTGCACGGAAGCGGCAGCCGCAACCTTGGCCATCTGCATCAGCGAAAACATGCCTTCCTGCACGCGTGCGCCGCCGCTGGCCGCAACGCTCACCAACGGAATTCGGCGCTGAGTAGCCTCCTCGAAAGCGTGTGCGATTTTTTCGCCCACCACGGAACCCATCGTGCCGCCAAGGAACGCAAAATCGAAAACAACCAACACCGCCTGATGGCCGCCAATCCGGCAAAATCCCGTGGTTACGGCCTCGCGGACTCCTGTCTCGCGACGGGCATCCTGCAAGCGAACGCGATAGGATTTGTGGTCGGCAAAGTGCAGCGGATCGACCGACACCAGTTCGCGATCCAATTCGCGAAACGATCCCTCATCGGACAGCAACGCGATTCGCGAGTGCGAAGGCATGGTCATGTAGTGATTGCATCCCGGGCAGATATAGAGATTTTCTTCCAGCACACCACGCGCATGAACCGTGCTGCATCCGGGACACTTCACCGTGGGAGGGATGGAGATCTTGCTCCTAAGCATGATTCCCTTCTTCCTGAAAATAAATGCAAACTGAGAGTCAACTAGCGGAAGCCGACAATCCAAGTATTATCGCAGGTCAGGCATCCGCCTTAAGATGAAAATTCGGTGACTGTGATTATTGAATTAGGGAGGCTCAGGACGCAGTAAGGCCTAAAGATTCATGCGCAGCGTAGCGGAGCCGCAACCAAAGGCAACTTGTATGGCTAAACTGCGAATTGCCCTTGTTCTCTCCGCCAGTCCCGTTAGGGACGACAGATCGTAGCCCACCACGTAAGTGGTGGGAGCGACGGTCCCAACAAGCCTAAGCCCCGTAGGGGCGGCACACGTTGAAGACTGTGCCGCCCCTACGGGGCTTTTTTTCGCCGGGTGCTGCGCTCCCACCACTTACGTGGTGGGCTACGATCTGCCGTCCCTCCGGGACTTCCATCAAGGCCACATCTAAACCGAAGCAATATTAAATTCGTCGCGCCACGCAAAGAATCTACGGATTAAGGGATTAAGGACTTAAGTGTCGTGGCGAAGCTTATCGTGTGGGGTTAAATCTTTGAGGGAGGAGGGCCGAATGTGGGTGTTCATCCGGCCCCGGGGTGGTAAGGAATGCTATCTGCTCACCTGTGAGATTAGGGGAGGGGCGCAATTCTGTCCAATTCATCGTTTCGATGGAATGAATCAGATTCCCATGCACTGAATTAGGGCATCGCAATGCATGCAAGGATGGACAGTGTCTATTACAATTGCCAATCTCGCGAACTTTGATTTCAAATTCGCGAACACAATCTAGGAAACTTTTTTATGGCCGAATTCAGAAAATGATCGCGCTTGGGAATAAAAACTTGTGTTTTCCCAAACTGCGGACGGGGCCGGAAGTCCTAGGACTGTCCGAAATAAAATTCCAATATCCGAAACAAATGTGCGCGTCCTCGAATATTTCAGCGATATTTCCAGCTTGATGGGCATGATGCGCTTGACGTATTGCTCCTCTATGGAGCCTTTGTAAAAAAACTTTGCCTCATTGCGAAAGATCAGAGAGGCCGGGTCCGTGATTCCCGGCCAGGACTGCAAAAGCTCGTCATATTCGTCGCGAAAAATATCGACATATTTCTCCATCTGAGGCCGCGCTCCCACCAGTTGCATCTCGCCCTTGAGGACATTGGCGAGCTGCGGCAGCTCATCCAATTTATATTCCCGCAGAAATTGCCCCACGCGCGTGACTCGCGCATCCTGCGGCGCCGTCACCGTGCTGCCCCCCGCGGAACTGGAAACCATGCTCCTGAACTTGAAGAGCCGAAATTTGCGATGCCCCCTGCCAATGCGGCTATGGGAATAAAAGATGGGGCCGCCATCGTCGAGTTTTATCGCCAGCGCAACCATCGCAAAAATGGGAAGCAGGAGAATCAGTCCCGCGGCCGCGCAAATGGATTCACACACGCGGCGCAGCACTTGGCCGGTATCAGGTGCGGTCCGCGCGGCAACGGAACGCCGGATGCGCCTTCCCGGTCTTGCCACGGAGTGTCCCAGGTGAAGCGGCCGCTCCCAAGAAAGGTCCGAGAATGTCCGGATAGAGTGCTCAGCGGATCGATCCGGAATTTCGGATTGCGCATGCAGGAAAATTAGGTGCTGAGATTCGCGACGGGCCACGGGAAATTCCTCCGACGAGTAGTGATAATTTTTCACGCCAATTCCGGTGCAACGGTGTGGCTGGGAAAACTTATCTTGAAATTGTCGTAACAACTTTCGGCAGCGGATTCGGCCGTTTCCCGGCCTCGGGTCGATGCAGAAGCGCAAGAAGAAAGCCGAGCGCATAAGACAGTTGGTACGTTGCGAAGACGATGGGCAGGAATGGAAGGAATTTCCACCCTTCTCGCCGGGCAATCGCAAATGCAGCCACGAAAGATGCGGCGAAATACAAACACGCCAGCGTCAGCCATGCGGAGAGGAACACGTATTGCCACTCGGGCGATGCACTCAGCCTGGCAGCCGCGGCGCACATCGGCAGGGCGACTCCGACGGACAGACACGACGCCGGCACCAGATTTCTCAAGGACGCGGGCCTGCCATGCTTCCGGACGGCGGCGACTTTCCAGAAACCATTTTGAAAATATTGCCGAAACAAGGCGGAAAGAGTTGCCCTGGGCTGATACCAGGAAACGATTCTGGGCGACTGCCACACCGTGCCGCCCGAGGAAAGGATGCGAAAGTTCAGTTCGTCGTCCTGGCCGCGGACCATATCCGCGTCAAACAATCCCACGCAATCCAGGGTGGATTTGCGCCAGCATCCGTAGGGCACCGTGCTAACGGGGCCTTCGTAATGCGGATCGCGATACTTAGCGCCGCCGACTGCGAATGGCGCATGAAATCCGTGTGCGATGGCCTGCTGCAGGTACCCATGCGCGCGCGTCAATGCCGGGCCGCCCACGTTTTCGGCGTTCGTTTCGCGCAGCACTTCGACGCAGGTACGCACATAGTCTTGCGCGTAAATCGAGTGCGCATCCATTCGGAGGATGATTTCCCCCTGCGCTTCGCGGATCGCACGGTTCAACCCCGCGGCAGCGATTTTTTCGGGATTGTCGATCACTCGCAACGCCGCGTATTTTTTTTCAAATTCGCCGAGGACAATCCGCGTTCCGTCGACGCTCATGCCGTCGGCGACCAGGACTTCCATTTCGATTCCGCCGAGTTCCTGGCCAAACAGGGATTCCAGAAACGCGCGGATGTGCCGAATTTCATTGCGGCAGGAAACGACTACTGAAATGTGCACGGCTTCGCTCTGCTGCATGGAGCGCGCTTCTCCTTCCGCTGGACGCAGGGTCATAATTTTTTTTGGGAGCAGGACAAAAATGAAATTACGAATGCCGCGCAACCGGCTGGTATGCGGGCCAAGGAACTTTTTTCGCCGCCAATTCCGGAACGTTTCTCTCGCACATGCCGACGGCCGCCACTGCAATGGACAGCGCAATGGTTGGCAACTTCTCCCAATAGAGAGTGGGAAGGCCGAGGCTGTCGAGGCAGAGCGTAAGAGTCAGCGCCAGAATCAGCGCTCCATACATTTGAGATCGCGGATTTCCATAGAGAAACAATCCGGCTCGCACAAATTGAAACACCGCGGCCAGCAGCAGAAGCAAACCGCCCAATCCCAATTCCAGCCACACCGCAAGATAGGCGTCGTGCGCGCGGCCTTCGCTGCCGATCAGCGTCAAATAGGGCAATTCCTGCCCAAATCCCTGGCCGATGAAAGGCTGCGTTTGAATGGCTTGAAAGGCCATGCCCCAGCGGTCGAAGCGGTGGCTGAAACCTTCACCCGTTGACACATTCACGGTGGTAGCATCCTCCATCAACTGCGGCTGCCGCGCATGCAGATACAAAACGGCGCAAAGACACACTGCGGCGAATACCAGCACCCATTTCCAGCGGCGCGCCAGAAGAAGAAACAAGACGAATCCGGCTGCAATGCTCAGTGTCGTCCCTCGCACAAACAAAAGCGCGGGCACCAGCGCGAATCCCATGGCCAGACATGGCCAGAGAATTTTGTTGGCCAGCGATTTGGAAAAGATAATTCCACCCAAGCCCGCGCCGAAGACCAGCAGGATCGCCGCCTGGCCCATGGTGTTGGGGTTCCAGGTGCTGAACGTGGCGGCGCTTTTCAATTCCTGAAAATTGGCAATGTTGCTGGAAGAAACTTCGTCCAGATGCATGCGGATTTGAATCACCAGCGCAATTCCGCCGGATGCCAGTCCCGCAAGGAAGAATCGAAGCCTTCTTTCCGACTGCAAGAGGCGAGGCAGGACCACAAGGATTGCCGCACATCCGGCCATTTTTGCGGTCTCGTAGGCCCCGGGAGGCGTTCCCTGCGCGGTTTCCACGGCGATTGACAAGAGGCAGACCGCCAGGAAAATCGCCTGCCACGTGAATATGTTTTTCTGCCTTTGCGAAGGCGGAGCCGGCGTCCACAGGATGGTGCGCGCCAGGAAAATCATGATCAGAATGTCGTCCACACGAATGTTGATGGTGGCGCCGAGAGGCAAGGCCACATCGGGAAAGCCAAGCGCGAACGCGTATAGGAACAGGCCGTACTCAGCCTTGGTCCAAACAATCGCAACGGCTATAAGCGTTGCGACGCTGAGTTCCAGCCAGAGAATTGGTGTGAGAATCATGACGATTATTTTTGCCGTTCAAATGGTTGCGGCAGGGGAGTTCATCGGACGATCTCGATTCGCGATTTTTTCTGAATGACGCGCGCGGGAACGCCGCCGGCCATGGCGAACGGTGGAACGTCGCGAGTGGCCACGGAATTGGCCGCCAGCAGAGCTCCCCGCCCGATGACCACACCCTTGGTGACCGTGGCATGGGCCGCGATCCACGAACCTGTGCAAAGGCGAATCGGCGCAAGTTGGCTCGGGCCAAATCGATAGGACCCGCCAATTTGCGTGTGGTCGCTGGTGACCAGCACGGAGTACGGCCCCAGTTGCACCTCATCCTCCAAAACGATTCCTCCAGCGGCATTCAGCCAGCAGCCCGTGCCCAGAAAAACATGGCCGCCGATTTCCAGGCGATTTGTAAAGTTGATGGTCACGCGCCGCGCGACCTGAAGATTTCGCCCGCAGCTTTTGAACGCGGGCCGCAACAAGAATCCACGCAATCGCAGGACCGGCCGCAGATCGGGCAACCAGCCTGTGGCCAGGGTGATGAAATGAAACCAGAGATATTGCAGCACTCGCATTTTCTTTAGCGCTTACTCCTGAGCAACCGCGGCTCGCTCCGCGTGAACATCGGCGTTCAGTTCTCTCAACACCGTGGCAATGAATCGCTCCAGCGTTTGCTTGCGCGCCGCGATGAGTCCGTTGCGGATCATGGCCCGCCGCAATTCGCCATCTTCCATCACGCGTTCCATGGCCCGCGCCAGGACCGGCGCATCCTTGGGAGGAACAAGCAACGCGTCGTGTCCATCCGTGACCGTCGTGGGCACGCCTCCAACGCTTGTGGAAATGCAGGGCAATCCGTTTGCCCGCGCTTCCACCAACACATGCGGCGTACCCTCCGAAAGAGTCGGCAGAACCAGGAGATCCGCGGCGCGCATGATTTCAAATAGCGGCGCGCCATTCGGCACGTATCCCGTCCAGCGAACACGCTTGCCGATGCCCAGCGCGGCAACGATCTGTCCAAGCTTCTCGCTGTACTCCGGAAATTCGCGCGGCCCCACTATTTCCAATTCCCAATTCACATCGGCCTTGAGCTGGGAGACAGCCTCCAGCAGGTACTCGATTCCCTTCTCCGGGCGGACGAATCCGACGAAAAGAATTCGCGCCACGGAGCCCTGACAGGTATCCCTGCGCGGAAAGAAGTCGCTTTCCCTGACGGTGCTGGAAACGATCTCCATGGTTCGCGGAGACTTGTAGGCGCGCGCCAATTCGCGGCCGTTGCAAATCAACGCTCCTCCCGCGAGCCAGCGCCCAAAGCGCGTAAACAATCGATCCTGCAACGCATAGAGCAGCGCGAAGAAATCCGCAGTGCGCCCTTTCCTCGCGCCGGTACGCAACAGCGCAACAGGATCGCCCACAATCCAGTGGCAAATCGGCCTGCGATATAACGCCGCGCAAAAATACAGCACCGCGATGTAGGGGCACATTCCGCGCACAAACAGAACATCTGCCCGGCGGCAAGTCCGAATGTAAGCGAGTGCAATACCAAAACAATGCAAGAGAGAACCAGCGGTAGTGCTCCAGTAAGGCTGCTCGATGAGTTCCAGATTTGGCGCGTTCAGCGGAGAATCGAACGGCGCGGGAGGGGCTTCCTGCACGACTCTCGCGCATACGCAGATTTTTTCGTAGTGTTTGGCCAGCGCTTCGGCCACCCTCCCCGATGCCGACTGCATATAGATTTCCCCACCGCTGGAAAATGCGCGGACGGGAGTGACGTAACCGAGGATTGCGCCCATTGTGAATTCGCTTCGGAAAGAGAAACTCATGCGGGAGAGCGTGAAAGCCGCAACCGCAATCCTGCCACTTGCTGGAAAAACATCCTGACGTTTCCCGCGCCAAACGGCCAAAACTTGAGAGGCGAGATGCCCAGCCATTTTGCCGCCGCGGCAATCAACACCAATAACTGCACGCAAGCGCTGATGCCCACGGCAAAAGCCATTCCCATAAGCCCGTATGGCCGCAGAAAAAACAGCGCCGCTACCGCCATGACGCCGGTCCCGAGCAGTTGGCTCATCAGCCCCGCGTGTGGACGCCCGGCGCCGCGCAATCCTTGATTCAAAATGTTTGCAGTGGACATTAGAGAAGCGGCCAGAGCCAGCACCACGGCGGGCCGGACGGCCCGAGCGAATGCAAATCCAAATAGCGGGGCAACCAGAAACGGGATCAGGCAGGACAGAGCCAGCCCCGCGCCGCAGGAAACCAACGCGGATTGCCGAAATGTTTCGGTGATAATTTTTTCGCGGCTCGCCGCGTTTCTTTCATTGGAAAGCACGGCAAAAGAAGTGATTCCCAAGGCTTCGCCAAGGGAAGACTGTCCGTTGGCAAAAGCCGAGGCCACGGCATAAATTCCCGCGGCTTCCGCATTGAACAAACCAACCACAAGCACTGTGTCGAGTTGCAGCGAAATTAAGTTGCTGATGGTGGCTCCGAAATAGGGCACACCCGCGCGCAACAAATGGCGGCAACCTTCGATCCGCAATTCTCCGGCGGCCAGCGATCTCCTCTGAATCCAAAGGCGCAAGAGAACGGCCAGCAATTGGCTGGCGAGAAATGCCGTCACAAAAAAACGAATTTGCGCCCTGTGCGTCACGCCGATGAAGCCGATAAGCGCGAGATAAAAAAGAAAGAGGGAAAGCCTCATAAGATTGTATCGCCGCCAGCGCATGCGGCCATGCTCGACGGCCAGCAGCACTTGATTGAAAATGTCGATCGGAATAAGCAGCAAGCAAAGCCGCGCAACCGGCAACAAATAGCTCCTGTCCGCCGGCAATAGCAGCGGAAGCAGAAAATAACCGGCCACGAGGTACACCACGGCGGTAGCTATTCCGACCGCGAGCCCAACGGCGACCCAATCGCACTCGCGCTCGGGATCCTTTGCCACCTCTCGCGCAAGAACCCAGTTACAGCCCATCAATCCGAGATTGCTAAAAATCGTGGGCCATAGAATGACCGTGGCGAGTTCGCCGCGTGCAACGGGGCCCAGCAACCGTGCAGTCAAAATGCCGGTTGCGGCGCCGCAAGCCTGGATGGCCAGGCTGGTGGAAAACGTTCCGAGATTGGCTCTGGAAAATATCATGCCTGTTTGCGCCGACTAAGCTTCGGCCGCTTCTTCATTCGGGCGAGCCACGGAGTAGTACGAATAATCGTTCATCGACGTATCCAGGTTATTCAGAACGACGCCGATGAGATTTGTGCCCACCGAGCGCGCCTGCGATTCCGCGTACTGCACAACCTGGCGCGGCGTTTCTCCACCCTTTACGACCAGGATCGTCGCGCCCACCATGCTTCCCAGAATGCGGCTATCCGCCCGGTTGAGAAGCGGCGGCGAATCGAAAATCACGAAACGATAGGTGGCCATGGACTCCTGAAGCATGGCGCGCATGCGGTCCGACGATAAAAGCTCCGAGGGATTCTCCGGAATGGGACCGCAATGCATCACCGACAAGCCTCTGACCGACGTGGGGTACACCATCTGTTGCCAGGCGCCCTGCCCCGCCAGATAGCTGCTCAGCCGCGAGCCTCTTTGCGGAAAATATTTCTGAATGCTTGGACGGCGCATGTCGGCATCGACCAACAAAACCGGCTGCCCAAGTTGCGCCAGGGAAAACGCCAGGTTCACGGCGACCGTGGTCTTTCCTTCTCCAGGCTGCGCGCTGGTTACCAGGATGGAATTCGCGAATCGCCCGGAAGAAGAGAGAATCACCGAGGTTCGAAGTTCACGGAACGCTTCCGAAAAGGCGGACCCTCTGTGAATCCCCAGTTGACTCCGGGAATGGTCGTCCAGCAGCACGCCGCCGGATACGTTCCTCGCCTCGCTCAAGCCCAGGATAAGTTCCCGATCCGCGCGGGCATCGCTTTTGTGTTTTTTCCCGTTCAGCGCGCCAAAGGTGGGCACAAAACCAATCACCGGAACGCCCAAATAGTTGAACACGTCTTCGCTGTAGCGAATGGTCTGGTCCAAGTGTTCCTTGAGGAACGCCATGCCCACCCCAAGCCCCAGCCCAAGGAACGTTGCCAGCCCCAGGTTGAGAGGATAGTTTGGAGCGATCGGCTTGTAAGGAACCGTTCCCGGATCGACGACCCGAATGTTGCCCTCTTTCAAGCCCGCGGAGACGCTGGCTTCCTTGAGCCGCTCCAGCAATCCTTCGTACAGCCCTTTGTTGCTCTCCACTTCGCGGTTCAAAATTCCGTACTGCACGGATTTTTCGGCAACCTGGTTTGCCTCCGCCTGCTTTTCCGCAAACGACTGCCGCACTAATTTTTCACGCCGGACCGCGGCGAAATAATCATTGCTGATTTTCTGCGCCGCGCGCCGGCGTTCCCTCTCCAGGGAACCTTGAATTTCTTCAATCTGGCTCTGGATTTCCTTGACCTTCGGATAGTCTTCCGTGAACGTGGAAGCAAGCTGCGCGTGTTCCCGCTGAAGGTCCGCCAGCCGCACGGTCAAGTCCTGCAACAATTTATTGTCAAACACGCCGGGAAGCGATGCGAAGTCCCCGGCTTGCACCAGCCGATAGAGAGACTCTTTCTGAAAGCGGTCCGCCTCGGCCTTGGTCAGCTCATCCTGTATTCCGTGAACGCCCTGGTTGACGATGCTCTCGGAGTCTCCCTTTCCTGTCTCGAGATACAGCAGGCCGTTATCCGCGGCATATTTCTGCAAATCGTTTTCCGAGTTTTCGAGCTTGCTTTTCAATTCCTGCAATTGCTGCGAGAGCCAGGAGGAAGCTTTTTGCGCCGCGTCCCAGCGCGCCTGGAAATTTTTCTGGATGTAGTTGTCGACAACCGCGTTCACGGCGCGCGCCGCAAGCTCGGGGTCCTGCGAATCGAATCGAAGCTCGACGGCGCGGCTGCGGCGGACCGGCCGGATATCCAAGCGGTCCTGAAAACGCTTCAGGACGGTCGCCTGAACCATTGGGTCGGGCACGGCCACGCTGTCGTCGGCAGAAGTGGAAGCAGGGGCCGGCACTGCGCTGGCGCTCCACGGCCAGTGCATGCTGGAAGGCATGAATTCCGTCTGCCGGTCCAGAGCGAGTTGATGAATGACGCGTTCCGCCAGATCGTCGCTGCCGAGAACCTTATATTGCGTTTCCAGATAGGCGTCGGAAACCTCATCCACTTGGAATAGCTCCTGCGGATTGGCGACGTTGGGATCTTCCTTGTCGATCTCAATCATGGCTTTGGCCCGGTAAACAGGCTTCTCCACGATGGATCCAACCAGGACAGTTACAAACAACACAATGAAGGCCGTCAAAACCGTCCATCGCCGCTTTCGAATGACTCTCCACCAGGCCACCAAGTCGGGCGGCTTTTCCATCTTTGCCGGGCGAAGTCCTCCCGGCAATACGCGGCGGCGCTCCACGCGCACATCGCGCGGTGCGAACACTTCCATTTTATTTTGGTCGTTTCCGTCTATTGCCATGAGTTCACCACTTGTAAATCGCCACGCCCGCGGCGGTCTGAAGGGCTGCCGCCGAGCTCCGGTAGAACACGGCTTTCGCCGCACTATTGGGGACAAAGACGATGTCTTTGGGTTGCAGCAGTGCGTCGGGCCGTTTCCCGGAAAAAATCTTGCCGAGATTCATGGGGATTTCCGTTCGCTTTCCGGTTACCGGATCGGTGCGGATAATGCGAGCCTGGCTAATCGCGGAGGTATGCGTGGTGCCCTGAGCAAGCGCCAGCGCCTGCAATACGGAAATGCTCTCGTTGTTTTGCAGGACAAACCCGCCGGGCTTGTTGACTTCTCCCACCACATAAACGATTCCGGCGCGAGGCACTTTGACCACGTCCCCGGGACGAACCGCCATATTCAAAGTGGAATCCGCGGACTCCAGCAATTTCTTGAGGTTAATCTCCACGATTCCGTCGTTCTTTTCAAACGTGGCGGATTGTGAGCCGGCGCCATTTACATTTGCCTCGCGTAGTTGAGGCGTGGGTGCGGCTGCGCCTGGCGCGGGATCCTGGCCATCGAAGCCGCGCGAATCGGATTGCCCGCCGCCACGCATGATGAGCACAGTATCGCCGGCGTCATCCGCAAGGCCTTGCGCCATGGACAAAACTTCAATCACCGTCTTGGTCCCGCGAATCTGAAACACTCCCGGCATTTTCACGGCGCCTACCACGGACACCGGATGGCTTTGCAATTCCTGAATGAAGACGCCCACGTGCGGGTCTTTCATATAGGTACGGCGCAACTGGGTTTGCAGCAGGGATTCAAGCTCGCGCGGCGTCAGTCCGGCGGCGTGAACCGCGCCAAGCAATTGCAGGGAGATGTCGCCGGAGGCAGACACGCGCACCGTACTATTCATTTCCGGCGCCTCAAAAATCGCGATATTCAGCAAGTCGTCCGGGCCGATCCGCGAATCGCTGGCCTGGGTTGCCATTGACGCTGCCGTAGCCGATCCGGCCAGTTTTTCACGGACTTGTTGCAGACTCTGGTTGATATCCGCCGCGGTGCGCAACTGAGGCGTTGGCTGGCTGCCGCCATTCGCCAGGCTTTGCGCCAGCGCTGGAAACGCGCACACCAAAAGCGCAAGCGCCAGAATCGCCGGGATTGTGAGTAATATTTTAAGACGACGATTTATTTTCACGATCATTCAACCTGTTCCGGACGGATTTACGCCGCGCCCTCGGCGGAATGGCTTTTCACTGCAAACGTATATTCGCGGCGTGTAAATCTTTGCGAGATTCTGACGCCTGCCGCGATCAGCGGCTCTTCCACCGTGTGATAGAAGAGTACGGAGAGGCAGATGAGCACTCCGGCGAAAATCGCGATTTGCAGCCCCATGTGCAATCCGCGGCAAACCACGAATCCGAACCAGATCGCAAAATAGTGCAGCAAATAAATTCCATAGGAATAGCGCGCGATTCGTTTGGTGACGAGGGTAAGCGGATTTTCCGGCATCTCCCGAAAGAAGCACACGCCCGCTCCGATCGCCAAGCAGATGAACCACCCCGTTTCGATCGGCTGGCTTCCGGACAGCCACAGAAACGCCGCGCAGCACGCAGCCAGATAAACCAGCCAAAGCGAGGCGGGAAGGTTTCTCGGCCGGTTCCAAAGTTTGTAAGCCACAATCCCCGGAAGAAAACACGGCGCGAAGCGCGTGAATTTTAGAATCGCTTCCGCCGGCGACCGGATGCCTCCCTCGCTCAGCGGCAACATGCCGGTGGAGAATCCCACCGCAAACCAGAGCGCGACCGCGCCACACCAAAAAGCGATCATTCCCCACCACGACTTTACCCACGACGCAAAAAGAAACAGCGCCGGCAAAGCCAGGTACATCTGAATTTCCAGAGGCAGGCTCCATAGAATTCCGGGGTTGGCCTTCTGCCGGGTCACGTTTTGGATAAGCAAGATATTTGCCAGCAAATTTCCAGCCGATCGGTGAAGCAAATTGAATTGCCCAAATTGCAGGTCCGAGGGAATGCGGAACAGATATGCGAACGTGACCACCAGAATGGCCAGCGGGTAGATCCGAAAACACCGCCGAATCATGAAGGGCACGAACAGCGGCGCGTTTCGCCCCGCGCTCTGCCGCTCCAGCGAGAACATCAGCACCAGCGTGGTATGCACAAAAAAGAGCATCACGCCGAGCAAGCCAAAATCCGTGACACGCAACTTTGCAACCTGCCAGTTGAAAAATTTCGCCAAATGAAAACCCACCACCAGCAATACGGCGAAAGACCGAAGCAGGTCGAGGTTGCGCGAGTTGGAGGTCACTTTTTCCATAAGAAAGCAGCCAGGGCGCTCTCCAGTGGCACCGGCTTCAGCCTGTGCGTTTTCAGCGCCGGCAACACGAACTTCCGCAGGCGGAAGCCTGTGCTAATTCTTTTTCAGGCAGAAGCTGCGTCCCTCTGCGAAAGCTCCATCGCCCGGAACGGCCCGATTCTCTCCACATTCGAAACATCGATCTCCACCGCTGCAGACTGTCCCAGCATTTCCATGGAAACAACCAGCCGCGCCGACCCTTTTTTGCGGTCCAGGATCCCTTCCAGTCCCGCCAAGGGCCCGCTCTTGACCTTCACGCGATCTCCGCACTCCAGATAGGGATGGGTTTCGACCGCCAGGCAGCTTTCCAGGATTTGCCGCACTGCATCCAGCTGAGCCTGCGGGACAATTGCCGGATGCCCGCCGAATCGCACAATGTCGATGACTCCGGGCGTAGTGAGTATCTGAAGCTGCCGCTCCAACCCTCCGCGCAAAAACACGTAGCCCGGAAATAGGGGCAACCAGAGCTGCTTGGCGCGGTCCTGCCACTGGCGCACGGAGCGATACAGCGGAAGATAAACTTCATGATTCTTGTTCGAAAGCGCAAGTGCGACGGGCTTTTCGCGCTGATGGCGCGTAAAAAGGGCGTACCAGTTTGCCGCGCCAATTCTGCTCCGGATGTCCGTTATTATTTCCGCCGTATGCACGTAGCTCCGCCCTTTGACTTACAGAAACTTTCTTTTTTAAATTCCAACGGCACTCTCGCCTCGCAGGCCTGCCATTGCTTCCCGCAACTTCCGGAAATCCTCATGGACCTTGGCCACGGCTTAGAATTGGAACGATAGACAGTCGCAGGAAAATGCGACAGGGGCAGGACGCCCCCGCAATCCTTGCAGGTCACATTGCTTGTCACCATACGTGACACATGTACCCTTTGGACACAATCTACGCTTCATTCGGTTGGCACGAATAATGACATGTGCACGCAAATAGTGCTTGATTCATCTAATAATTTCGTATAGCCTGCCCCTCTCGATTCCGCCCTAGCGGAGCAGCTTATGAGTCAGATGTCCCAGCCGACCAGTACAAGCATCCGTGTCCTCATCGCAGACGCGGACCGCATGAGCGGGCATTTGATAGCGGACGGGCTAACGCGCGGGCGTCACGATATTGAAGTGGTCGCCATTTCCAACAATTCCATCGAGACCATCCGGGAATTGGAAAAAAGCCGGCCCAACGTCGCCCTGATCAATGCCCACCTCGAAGACGGCCGGCTGACGGGCTACAACGTCCTGCAATCCCTGCAATCTCATTCGCCCAAGACCGCCGCCATCATGTTGATTCCGGATTCCGAGCGCGATCTTGTGGTGGATGCATTTCGAGGCGGCGCCAAGGGAGTGTTTTGCCGGTTGCAGCCCATCAAACTGCTGCCAAAGTGCATTCGAACCGTGCACGAAGGCCAAATCTGGGCGGACACTCGCAATCTGGCATTCCTCCTGGAGTTCCTCACCCAATTGAAGCCGCTGCGCCTCATCAAACCCGGCGGCGGCATGGCTCGCCTGACTCCCCGCGAAGCCGAAGTGGTCCACCTATTGGCAGACGGCCTAAGTACGCGCGAGATCAGCCAAAAACTCTCTCTCTCCGAGCACACCATCCGCAACTACCTCAGCGCAATCTACGACAAGCTGGGCGTCTCCAGCCGCGTCGAACTAGCCCTCTACGCCGTAGCCCGCGAAGACCTCAATCGTCCGCAGGGTGGATAGAAACGTGTAGGTTCTCCGCACGGACTTGATGTGTGGAAATCATGATCCCGCACGCGTCACCACTTGCACTGATGACTTCTTAGCTATGCCCTGCGCATGGATTGTTATCGGGGCTGAGAGATCATGACTATACTGCTATCATATGCTCGCTTTCGAACTTCTCCTGGCGATTGTCCTTCTGGTGGTTTGCAGTTTCCCCGCCGGCTTTCTTCTCACCCGTAAATTGCGGTGGAGTCCCATGGAGAAACTCTGCGGGTCGATCGGCGCATCCTTCGTACTCCTGTATTTGGTATTCGGGACCATTTATTGCCTCACTCCGGCCGGGGCTGACATGCCGCGCAAGCTGTTGGCGCTCATCTCCATCGCTTCCCTCGGTTTGGGCATTGCAGTCTGGGGGGATATCGCGCGGCTCTTCAGGTCGTTTCGAGTCCGCCAGTCTATCGCAGGCTTCTCATTCTTGCTGCTTTGGACGCTTGTATTCCTGGCCATGATCCGCAACTATTCCGGCGCGTTTTGGTATGGCGACTGGCTGGAGCATTTCCAGCGCACCCTCTTTTTCCTGCATCACTTTCCGACAAACTCTCCGATCATCATGGGGTACCGGCTTCCCGCCAGGCCTCCCGCCATGAATCTGCTGGCGGCCTTCTTCCTGGGACAGACCGCGGACCGATTCGAAGTTTTTCAGGTGATTTTCTCATTCCTCAATTTGCTGATGTTTCTGCCGTGTTGCCTGATGATGCCGGCGCTGGTCGGACCGCGCAGGACTTCCGTGTGGCCGCTGGTCGCGGTGTTTGCCTTAAATCCCATGGTGATGCAGAACGTCACCTACACCTGGACCAAGGCGTTCACGGCATTTTACGTAATCCTGGGACTGTGGTTTTATTTGGCGGCGTGGAGAAAGAACGATCGCTTGCGGATGACCGCTGCGTTCCTCGCATTAGCGATGGGGATTCTGGTGCACTATTCCGCCGCACCGTACGTCTTGTTCCTGACGCTGCACTATCTGTTCCGCGTGTTTCCCAAACGAGCGCACCGCTGGAAGGAAATCGCGACCATCGCCGCTAGTTGCGGCTTGCTGCTGGCGACGTGGTTTGGCTGGTCGATGGCCGCCTACGGGGCCCATTCGACGCTGGCCTCCAATACCAGCGTCACTTCCAGCCAGCGATACCAGGGAAACAATCTGGTGAAGATGGCGGCGAATGTGTTCGATTCCATCGTGCCCGTGGTAGTGCGGAACCATCAGTACCTGGATGGTTTCAAACATCAGGGATTCCTTGGAAACCTTCGCGACGATGCCTTTATTTTTTATCAAGCCAACCTTGTCTTCAGTATGGGATTGGTCGGTGGGCCGATAATTCTTTGGCTGCTTTATGGCGCCCTCCGCCAGCCTTCCCGGCCCGGTTCGACGCGCTGGTTCTGGTTGGCAATGATTTCGTTTTGCGTCCTGGCGGGCATTGCTTCCGTCGGAGAGAGGGATCCTCTAGGCGTGGCTCACGCCACCCTGCTTACCGTGGAAGTCCTCGGATTATCCATGCTGGCCGGCATGTTTCCATTGCGCCGGGCCCTACTGACCCTGGTGATTGCCGGATGCCTGCTGGACTTTTCCTTCGGAATACTTCTGCACGCGCGCGTGGAGAGCGTGGAAAACACTTCGCAACGGACAGTCTTCCCAAGCCTCAGCGAAGTGATTGGCAAAAAACAGCCAGCGCCAACGCCGGACTCCCTTTCGGAATCGGCCTGGACCAATTGGATTCTCAAACACCAATACGCTCAGCTCGTGGAACTCTCCCAGTCTCATGAACTTCCGCCGCCGTCGGCCAGACCCAAATTCAAAAATGGTTCGGGCTCGACCAGGAATTCTGGCACGGATGGTATTCACGAAATAATGGCACGATCGGCTTTCTAGGCGATCACACCGCAGGCGATTCCGGAATGGGCGCAACGATTCTGTCATGTGTGATGGTAGCGCTGGCCATCGGCCTAGCGGGCCTCTTGCAGCAGCTTTCCACCACCTCTTCTTCGGAAAAAGTCTGGCGCTTTGCCCTGTTTCGGGGGTCGCCAATACCACCCCGGTCAGCAAATAAGCTGGGGCAATCTGCCGCCTCCGAAGCCATGCGCCACAAGAAGTGCCCCGCCCGCCCAACTGGATCACAAATGTAAAGATTACATGCCTAACCGTCCGCCCCTTAGAAGACCGCAAAGCAGCAGCCATCCGCAAATTCCAAACCTCATCAAATGCTGGCCAGACGGCTGTGGATTCTCGCGCTCTGCCGCGGGCCAGTGGAGCAGATCAGGATTGGCCGGCGAATTGCGGCTTCCACTTGGGCATAAGTGACGATTAGGAATCACTAAATAATTGCATTCGCCATCACATCGATCCGTGACGCACATCACATCTTTAAACAATTGGCCATGAGAGAAGTGTACAATTGTTTTTGACCGCGCGCTGAACCAGGATTGAAAGTACGATCTGGTGCTTCGATGCAGCGGCGAATGTAGGCCCAAGGATTGCAATCGGCGTTTTCAGCATCTTCCTTATGAATGATGCCTGCATCCACACCGCCAGCATACGCGATCCACGCAGTTGCGCGTGAGGAAGATACCTCGCGCCACTTCTGCGGCGTTAAGCAGTCCACATTCTTAGGGGGTGACTTGTAATGAATATTCACTGGGTAAGATTTAATATAATAAGAGCAATTCGGGTGATGGGTGCAAGTGTAGCGATATTCTTGTTCTGTCTGCCCGCGTTCTCGCAGGGCAGTGCCGGCCGCATTCTCGGAACCATTACGGATTCCAATGGCGGCGCGATCGCCGGCGCCACGGTAACCGTTCTCGATGTGGACCGAGGCACTTCGCGGACTCTGACCACAGATGACTCGGGCGCGTTCAACGCTCCGAACCTGATTCCCGGCAACTATAGCGTGCGCGCCGAGTTCAAGGGGTTCAGTACCACCGAGCGCAAGAACCTTAAGCTTGAGGTTGCCCAGGAACTTCGCGTCGATCTGTCGCTCCAGCCCGGCGAGCAGGCGCAGACTATCACCGTGACCGAGGAACTCCCGCTCATTGAAACCTCCAACGCGGAACTCGGCGGAACGATCGAGAACAAAGTAATCAATGACCTGCCTTTGAACGGCCGGAACTTCACCAATCTGCTGAATCTGCGCCCCGGCGTCACCAAGTATGCCGGCAACTCCGCCTGGACACAGAGCTCCAACGGCTTGCGCCCGCACGACAATGTTTACATGGTGGATGGCACCAACAGCACCGATCCCTGGATGGCCCAGAGCATGATGAACGCGGTGATGGCCGCGGGCGACGCTGGAACGATGTTGCCCATCGACGCTATCGACGAATTCAAGACTATGGAAAACCCCCGCGCGGAATATGGCTGGAAGCCCGGATCGATCGTCAACGTCGGAATTAAGTCTGGCCAGAATTCCATTCACGGATCTGCCTATGCATACGGCCGGTCAACCGCCTTTGATGCTCGTGACTATTTCAACGACACGCCTGCTACCGACCCGACTGCGTGCAGCCCCGATCCGACCCCTTGCACCAAAGCACCGGTCGAACTCAAGCAGTGGGGCGGCAGCATGGGAGGAGCCATCAAGAAGGACAAGCTGTTCTACTTCGGCAATTTTGAGACGCAAAACTATAGCGTGGGGAATCCAACCATTCACTCTATGCCGATCACTGGCACGACTCCAACTGACATCGCAGTAACTCGCAAAGGAACTGCGGCGAGCCTGGTAGGCGCTTGCCTAGCTGCGTTGCCAGCCAATGGGGGGACGGGGGTTACGGCGCTGAGCGCACAGCTCGCCGGCCTCGACACGTCTTGCAATACCCAGCCGAATTATCCAGGAGTGTTCTGCATACCAGGCCTAAATGCCATAACGTGCGGACCCAGCGGAACCCTCGGAACCGGCACGAGTAGTGTCAACCAGGACACTTCGCTTGTCAGCCAAAGCAAGATTTATTCCGGAGTGGGAAAGCTTGACTATCACATCAACGACAAGAACTCGCTCAGCGCGATGTATTTCAGGAGCCCCGGAAGCGGCACGTTCGTGGACGATTCCACCAACGAAATTTCATCAAAGTGGCTGACGGTCCAGAATGCCTACTCTCAGGTGGTCTCGGTGGGCGAAACCTGGGCCCCAAATTCCCTGTGGGTCAATTCATTCCGCTTTGGCTACTCCGAATATTATCAAACCTTCACCACCCCGGATGCCAACCAGAATCCCGCAAATTACTCTTACAACGGCGCCACCTACAACCTCTACACGGGCCAGACCGATTCGGCCTACTTCGGATTTCCTAGGACACGCATCAGCCAATTTGGCGGCTACGAGCTGGGACTGGCATGGCCCAAGACGGTCGGGCCCGACAGCGTCTGGCAATTCAACGACAGCGTCTCGTACTTGCACGGGAAACATACGTTCAAGTTCGGCGGCGAGGTGCTGATCGATCAAAGCAGTAACAACGTGGCCAACAATACCAAAGGCTCCTTCAAATTCCCCACTTTGACGGGCTTCTTTGAGGGCACTCTCAGCCAGGCCACGATTGCCACCGGCAATTACGCGCGTCAGATGCAAAATGAGGGCTACGCCGTTTTCGCGCAAGACGACTGGCGCATTACGTCCAGACTCACGGTAAATCTCGGACTGCGGTATGAACTCAGCACCGTCATCAAGGAAAAGAATGACTTGGTCGGCAATTTCGAGCCGGCCGTGGGCCTCGAACAAGTCGGCAAACAAATACCTTCCCTCTACAACGGCGACCACAATAATTTCTCGCCGCGGCTTGGTTTTGCCTGGGACGTTACAGGCAACGGCAAGACAGTGGTTCGGGGCGGCGGAAGCATCATGTACGAGCAGCTCAGCTATGACATGATGATGGCGTATAACAACCTTTGGGGATTGAAATCGATTCCCACCGGAGCGAACCTGTATGCGAACGGCGTCTCCCTTGGCACTGCCGGCGGCACGATCAACAATTCCGCCCTCCTCCTATTTGGCACCCAGGCTCTTGGATTGGTCAATGGGGTCGTCACACCCGGATCCATCGACGCCAATTGGATCAACAACTCGTCCACCACACCACTCTATAACTTTTCGTCGGCCGCCTGCGGCGATGGCAATCCAGTCCCAGGGGTTGCCACGACTCCGCAGCCTTGCAGCATCCTGGCCATGGACAGGAACCTGCGCACTCCCTACGTGGGCGCCTGGTCATTGGGCATTCAGCGCGCCCTCACCAACAACCTCTCCCTGGATGTCAATTACGTCGGAAACCACGGCACGAAGTATCCCGGTTTGGCCGATATTAACCAGCCAACGGTTGGAGCCGGATGGACGGCGCCGGTCAAGGCTGCTTGCATCGCTGACCCGAACCCGGCCGACGGAAATTGTGCACCCGATACGGTTGCTGAAGTGAATGCCCAGCCGTTCCATACCAAGTACCCGTATCTGGGCAACATTTTAATGCTGTCCAACAACAACCACTCCAACTACAACGCCTTGCAGGTAGCGCTGACCGAGCGGACCTCGCACGGCCTGTCCTTCGTGGCGGGCTACACGTACTCACATTCCCTTGGGCAGACTCCGGACAACTGGAATCAGCCAACCCCAACCGACAGTACCAATGTGAAGGGCCTGTACGGGACGACCCAATTCGATATGACCCATGTGTTTACGTTTTCGACCACTTATGCGATCCCCGGCATGAACGCGCCGGGACAGATCCTCAAGGGCTGGTCGGTTAACTCCATCGTGACACTGGAGAGCGCGACACCCTGGAGCGTCAATGACTGGACTACCGACTTCAGCGGCACTGGCGAGATCGGCAACCCAGCCGGTGTTCCTGGCGGATCAAACGCACAAGGGGAGCAATGGGATTTCTTCGGCAATCCCATTGACTTCAGGACGACAGAGTCGTTGGCTAATACCAACGGTGGCTGGCAGACTGGAGGCGGTGGACTACCTTACTTCGCCGGCACGAGCAACTCCACGTGCCTCGCGAGATCAGCTGCTATGGGTCCATTAGCGATTGCTTCGCTCACCAACTTGGGCTGCTACGTTTCCCTGAACGGAAAGTCGGTTCTGGTGCCGCCGCCCTACGGGAGCTATGGAACCACGGCCCCCTATATGTTCCGCGGCCCCGCGTATGCCAACGTGGACTTTTCGGTAACCAAGGTGTTCAAGTTCAAGGAACGCCTCTCGGCTCAGTTCCGGGTCGAGTTCTTTAACATTTTCAATCACCCAAACATGTCCAATCCCTACGGCGGACCGGGGGGCAGCAACACGTACACCGACCCTTCAGGAGATGCGGGAGCGAGTTTCGGCTTTCAGCCATCTACATCCGACGTCGTCAACTCCAACCCGGTGCTCGGCTCGGGCGGTCCTCGCGCCATGCAGCTGGGCTTGAAGCTGATCTTCTAACCGATCCATTCGGATCGATCTGGAAATAAACAAAGGGGCCGTCCTGGACAAGCCAGGACGGCCCCTTTGTATTGCTGCAGCCGATGTAGCAAGCAGGTTGGACAGGAACCTGTGTCTTCCCGGTGTTCTTATTGGTGCCCCAGATAGCCTTGATTTGCAGGCGCCGTTTGTTTGTGAAATTGGAATAGGAACACGAACGCCAGCGAATCTAAGCTGATCAAAAAGTTCCCCGGCATCCCCGCTGACCTGGCCGCCGTTTTGCCACCCCGTTTTCCGCGCGCTTCCCTGCCCTATTCCCTGCCAAATTATTAAAAACTTCTAAGGAGGCGGCTCGCTCTTCCTTAAGAATTTAACATTTCAGCGCCAACACTTTGCGCGCCGCGATCGCTCTCTGGAAATTGGCGGTGAGCCCATCCAGCCTCTATTTCCGCGCCAATTCACGCCTAACTCCCTATTGCATGCGAGGTTAAGAATCGATCCAACGGAAAGCACGCCGCTCCGCAAATCAATTTCATGCGCATTTTGAATTTCAGCTAAAGCTAAATCACAAAGTGGACGATGAACTGCATGTGTGAATTGCGAGAGTGTGGCTTTAAGTAGACCGTTCGGAAAATGGATCCCTCGCAGACAAGTGTCCGGCAGGGCAACACCGTTCTTCACTTGAAATTGTTTATCGCAAACAGGGTGGTGCAATGGACGATCTGATTAAGGACTTTCTGGTCGAAAGCAACGAGAACCTGGACCGGCTTGACAGCGAACTCGTGAAGCTGGAAACCGATCCGTCTTCCCAAGATCTCTTGTCGAGCATCTTCCGGACGATCCACACGATTAAAGGAAGCTGCGGCTTCCTGGGATTCAGCAAACTGGAGAAAGTGGCACACGTGGGCGAAAGCCTGCTGTCCCGCCTGCGCGAGGGAAAACTTTCCCTGACGCCGGAATTTACCACCGGCCTGCTGGCCATGGTGGACGCCATTCGCACCATGCTGGGAGAAATCCAAAACACCGGGCAAGACGGCAACGAAACCTACCCGGATCTCATTGCAAATTTGAACAAGCTGCAAACCCAGGGCCAGGAGCCGGCTTCGGCCGCACCCCCCGCTTCTCCCGTGCCGCAGGAGCCTTCGGCAATCAAGCAAGAGAAAAGCAGCCCCGCAAAATCCACGCCGCAAGCGTCAGATGCGGCCCGCACGGAAGTAGCGCCGCCAGCGCGTCCGGAACCAGCGGCCCCAGCGGCTGCGGCGCCCGAGGAAGCTTCCGCGGCGCAGCACCCGCAGGAGGAAGCGCGTGCGGCGAGCGTGCCTGGGGAAACCATTCGCGTTGACGTGCACCTGCTGGACCGGCTCATGAACCTGGTAGGCGAACTGGTGCTGACGCGCAATCAAATCACGCAGTTCTCCGCGCGGCAGACCGATCCCAATCTAGTTAGCCCCGCGCAACAACTGAACCTGCTGACCAGCGAACTCCAGGAAGAAGTGATGAAGACGCGCATGCAGCCGATCAGCACCATTTTTGACAAGTTCCCGCGCGTGGTCCGCGACGTGGCCATGGGCTGCGGCAAACAGGTGCAGATTGAGATGATTGGGAAGGAAACGGAGCTCGATAAGAGCCTTCTCGAAGCCATCAAGGATCCGCTGACTCACATTGTGCGCAATTCCGTGGACCACGGAATCGAAGCACCGGATGTGCGCGCGGCACGCGGCAAGCGGGCCGAGGGACATTTGAAATTGCGGGCGTGCCACGAGGGCGGCCAGGTAGTGATCGAAATCACGGACGACGGGGCCGGCATCGACACGTCCCGCGTCAAGAACAAGGCTCTCGAGCGCGGGCTGATCACTCCACAACAAGCAGCCAACATGAGCGAGCGCGAGCTGCTGAATCTCATCTTCCTTCCCGGATTTTCCACGGCGGAGAAAATAACCAACCTTTCCGGCCGCGGCGTGGGCATGGATGTGGTCAAGACCAACATCGACCGTGTGAATGGCACGGTGGACATCCACAGCACCATGGGTTCGGGAACGACCATCAAAATCAAGATTCCATTGACGCTGGCGATTGTCCCGGCACTGGTTGTGGTGTGCTGTGGCGAACGCTTCGCCATCCCGCAAGTCAGCCTCTCCGAGCTGGTGAGGATTGAAGCGGACGCGGCAAACTCCAAAATCGAATTTGTGCATGGAGTGCCCGTGTATCGGTTGCGGGGACGCCTGTTGCCGCTGGTGTACCTCGATCAAGCCCTCAAACTGGAACGAACCCCCGAGAACGCAACATTGCAAGGGGCCGCCGCCACCATCGTGGTATTGCAGGCGGACGACCGCCAGTTCGGCCTTGTGGTGGACGAGATTATCGACACGGAAGAAATTGTCGTCAAACCGCTGGGCAAGAAGCTGAAAGGCGTCAACATATTTGCCGGCGCAACCATCATGGGCGATGGCCGGGTGGCGCTGATCATCGACGTACTGGGCTTGGCTCAGCGCACCAACATCGTGTCGGAAGTCCGCACTCGTTCCGCCGTCGCCGGCCACGACCAGGCCGCGGAATCCGAGGCGCAAAAGGGCAATCGTCAGGCGCTTCTGCTGATTCAGGTTGGCCAGCAGGGCCGCATGGCAATACCGCTTTCGCTAGTCGCTCGTCTGGAAGTGTTTGCCTTGAGCGCGGTGGAGCATTCCGGGTTTCAAGACGTTACGCAATATCGCGGCGAGATCATGCCCCTGCTGCGAGTCTCCGACATCCTGCAACTTGGCGCGGGTGACGGAGAGGCGGACGTGCACAACTCGCTTCAGGTAGTGGTCTATTCGGATAAAGGCCGAAGCGTGGGCCTGGTGGTGGATCGCATTCTCGACATCGTCGAGGAAAACGTGGTGATTCAAAATCCGTCGCAACGCGAAGGGATCAAAGGCTCGATGGTCATTCAAGACCGCGTGACCGACCTGTTGGATATCCCGTCGGTGGTGCATTCAGCCCAAATCAATTTTGACCAGGAACAGGCTCCAGTGGAGGAGCTTGCACTGGTATAGGAGCGCAGTCGATGAGTTCGACTCAGCAGTTCTGCACATTTTTTCTGGATGGACACATCTTCGGCGTGCCGGTGGAGCAAGTGCGCGAAGTCATCCTGTTTCAGGAGATGACTCGTGTGCCGCTGGTGCCGCCGGTGGTGCGCGGATTGATCAACTTGCGTGGCCAGATCATCACGGCCGTCGATCTTCGCCGGCGGCTTGGCATGAGCGATCTGCCCAAGGGCGTGCTGCCGATGAATGTTGTAGTGAGGACCGAGGACGGCGCGATCAGCCTCCTTGTTGACGAAATCGGGGATGTAATCGAGGTTCAGGACGACACCTTCGAGCCTCCTCCGGAAACGCTGCAAGGACCGACGCGCGAGGTGGTGCGCGGAGTTCACAAACTGCCCGACCGCCTGCTGCTGGTGCTGAATATCGACCGCGCCGTGGATCTCGGCGATTTGACGCTTCGCCAAGGATTGGAGGCGGCCTGATGCTGCATATTGAATCAAGCTTGATCGTGGTGCTGCTGTTGCTGGGAGTGTATTTCCGGAAGCGCAATTCGCGCGTCCATTTCGCGCTGATGCTAACGGCGTTCACTGCCGATCTTCTTCTCGTGATTTACATCGAGGTCGCCCGTCACGCGGTCGAGAAAGTCGTTACGCGGGGCCGGCCGATGATCTGGTTCCATGCCGGCATTTCCCTGGCTGTGCTGGCTTGCTACGTGTTCATGATCTATCTCGGCCGCCCGATGCTGGCCGGGGACAACCGGACGCGCGGCTTCCATCGCAGGGTCGGAATGGCTTTTCTCGTGCTTCGAGGCCTGAATTACGTAACAAGTTATATGCTTGTTTAAGAATTATATAACTCAAGGAGCGAACATGAAGGTGAAAACGTCGTCTGCAAGACGGACCGAATCTCTATACAGCCAGCTGGGCGGCAAAGCCGCAATCAGCGCCGCTGTGGAGAAGTTTTACGGCAAAGTGCTGGCCGATCCCGAACTCAAGAAATTTTTTGCCAAGACCAACATGACCTGGCTCAAGCTCCGCCAGACTCAGTTCCTGACGGCGGCGCTGGGAGGCCCTTCGGAATACAAGGGCAAGGACATGCGCTCCGCCCATGCCAACCTGCTCATCGAGAAACGGCATTTCGACCTCGTCGGCGGGCATCTGGCCGATACCCTCAGCGAGATGGGTGTGCCTCCGGAAGTGTTGGATGCGGTGATGGACAAGGTAACCGAACTCGAACCCGAAATCGTCAACTCGGAATCCAGCGGATCCGGTGAAGAGGGCGATGCGACTGGGAGCCTCTCGAAGGGGCACCTCTTCGCCATGCTGGAAAACGCGCCAACCAATCTTCTGCTGGCCAATGAAGATCTGGAAATTACCTATGTGAATCCGGCTTCGGCGAAGACGCTCAAGAGCATCGAGAAACTCCTGCCCATTCCCGCCGAGAAGGTGCTCGGTGCGAATATCGACATCTTCCACAAGAATCCGGCGTATCAACGGAAGCTGCTGAGCAATCCCAAGAATCTTCCGCACCGGGCCAACATTGCCATCGGCCCCGAAACCGCCGATTTGCTGGTCACCGCAATTTACGACGAGCAGAAGAACTACGTGGGCCCCATGGTCACGTGGGAAATCATCACCGACCGACTGAAGATCGAAAACAAGATGGCCGAGATCCAGTCCATGATGGAAGACGCCCCGGTCAATGTGATGTACGCGGATAAAGACGAGCTGAAGATTCAGTATGTGAACAAAAGCTCCGTGAAAACTCTCACGGCATTCGAGCAACACCTGCCTATCAAGGTTTCCGAAATCCCTGGACAAGCCATCGACATCTTCCACAAGAACCCGGCGCACCAGCGCAAGCTTCTGGCCACCGACAGACAATTGCCGATGAAAACGCAAATCAAAGTGGGGCCGGAGACGCTGGACCTGCTAGTCAGCGCCGTCTACGACAAGGACAAACGCTACACGGGGCCGATGGTCACGTGGGAACGAGTCACGGAGAAGCTCGAAACCGAACGCAAGATTCGGGCCACGGCGGAAAGCCTGGCGACATCTTCCGCGGAACTGTCCACTGTCAGCGAACAGATGAGCGCGAACGCGGAAGAGACGCAAGCGCAAGCCGGTGTAGTGTCCAAGACTTCCGAGGAGGTCAACAAGAACCTGCAGACGTTGGCCACCGGAACCGAAGAGATGGGCGCAACGATCAAGGAAATCGCCAAGAACGCCACCGAAGCCGCACGCGTAGCCGGTGAAGCCGTGAAGACCGCGCAGACAACCAACGCAACGGTGCAAAAACTTGGCGAGTCCAGCGCGGAAATCGGACAGGTCATCAAGGTGATCACATCCATCGCTCAACAGACCAACTTGCTGGCCCTGAACGCAACCATTGAAGCGGCACGCGCCGGAGAAATGGGCAAAGGGTTCGCGGTGGTTGCCAACGAAGTGAAGGAGTTGGCGAAACAGACGGCCAAGGCGACCGAAGACATCAGCCAGAAGATCGCGGCGATTCAAACCGATACCAAGGGAGCAGTTGACGCCATCGGGACAATCGGCGCCATCATCAACCAGATCAGCGACATCTCCAGCACGATCGCCACGGCCGTCGAGGAGCAGAGCGCCACGACCGACGAAATGGCTCGTAACGTTGGAGCTGCCGCACAGGGCAGCGGCGAGATCGCCCGCAATATCTCGGGCGTAAGCGAAGCCGCTCAAAGCACCACCCACGGTGCCGCCGATGCACGCGGCGCTGCCGAACAACTCTCACAACTGGCCGGCGAACTCCGGGAAATGCTGGATCGCAAGAAAGAATAATAATGTCCAGGCGAAAGGCACCGTTTCCCGAGGTTTCGCAGAAGAAGAGGTACCTTCCGCAAGAATCTCGGGAAACGGATCGTTTCGGAGGGAAGCGCGCCGCGTTCGAGAACTCGCAGGGCTGGCTGGCAAGATGGTTCATTTGAGCCGTGCCGGCACCGGCGTTGCAGCTCAAACCGCGCGCGCGTCCGTCGTTGATCGTTTGGCCGCTCTTCATGGCTTGCCGCAAAAAATCGGGCAGGTTCTATCGCTCGGCGAACTGAACGCCGACGAACCGGTTTACACGAAATTGACAGAAGCTCCTTCGGCGCTTTCGTCAACTGAAGTCTTCCACGAAATCGAGATGGCCCTTGGGCGGCCTCTCGATCGGTGTTTTTCACGCATTGAAGAAACGGGGACGGCGGCTTCCCTTGCGCAGGTGCATCGGGCCTGGCTTCTCGACGGCCGCGCCCTAGCCGTGAAAGTGCAATATCCGGGAATCGCTCAATCCCTTGAAACGGATCTGCGCGCGCTCGGATGGCTCACCATTCCGGTAGGGGGATTGCGCAGAGGATTCGATCTGGCGGGATACCGCCACGAAGTCGGAACCATGCTTCGCGAGGAAGTGGATTACACCCACGAGGCGGCAATGATTCGCAGCTTTTCCTACCTGACGCAATGCATGGAAGGCGTGGAAGTCCCCGAGGTTATCGGTGAACTAAGCGGCGAGCGTGTTTTGACTATGACTTGGCTGGAGGGCGAGCCATTCCTCTCTACCAGGAAGTGGGCAGCTGATTCACGGCGCATGCTTGGAGAGTCCCTGGTGGAACTCTTCCTGACGGGCACTTTCCGATGGGGGCTTTTGCACGCCGATCCGCATCCGGGCAACTATCGCTTCTCGCTGCGGAATGGGCGGCCGGTGATCGGCCTGCTGGATTTCGGCTGCGTCAAAACGATTCCCGACGAAGCGGCGGACGCGCTTGCGGCAATCATTGACGATACGCGAACGGATAGATTGCGCGGAAATGCGGAACTCGCGCTGACTCGTTTCGAAGCGCTTGCATTCCAGCGCAGGCTCCTCGAGCCGATGGCCCACTTGTTGCCCGATTTGGCTGCCGTGCTGTTCGAACCCTTTAGAGACGGGAAGTCATTTTCGGTCCAGCAATGGCGGCTGTCCGAAAGAGTGCAGGATATTCTCGGCGAATTTCGTTGGAATTTCCGCATGGCGGGCCCGCCGGACTTGATCTACTTTGTGCGCGCCTTCCAGGGACTGGTGCAGTATCTGGACGCCCTGGAAACTCCGGTGGACTGGCAAGGCGCTTACGAATCGGTTCGGCCGGAGAGACGCGCCGCCGTCTTCGCGAACGCGCCGGAGGAAGAAGTATTTCCAGTCGAGGGGCTTTCACGGTATCTGCAAATTTGCGTTTCAGAAAACGGCATGGAAAAAGCGAAGGTAACATTTCGCGCCACCGCGGCTGAGAATCTGGCTGAGCTTGTCCCTCCGGAAATCGAGGGGAAACTCACCGAGCGCGGGATAAACGTGCAGACCATCGCCAGTGTGGCAAAAAACGCAAACTTCCCGCCGGGAGAACTATTTCGGCTCGACGAGGGAGCCAAGAAGATACGCGTTTGGCTGGAGTGACTCACCGGCTTGCGCTGGAATGCGTATGGAAATTTATGGTCCGCCTGCCGAGGGAGTTTGTATCGCTCTACGATAGGACTTGCGGGCAGCCGGACAACTGGGGATTCGATCAACTATGCCGCCGATTCGCTTAATGATCGTGGATGACGCGATTGTGGTTCGCAAGGCGCTCACGGATACACTTTCGCGCGATCCCGATCTAGAGGTTGTCGGCACCGCCAGCAACGGAAAGCTGGCTCTGGCCAAGCTTCGAAGCCTGCGCCCCGACGTAATCCTGCTGGACATCGAAATGCCGGAAATGACCGGGCTGGAGACCATCCCGGAAATCCGCAAGATATACCCCCAAATTCCCATCATCATGTTCAGCACGCTCACGGAGAGGGGCGCCGAAGCCACTCTCGACGCGCTTGCGCTTGGCGCCACCGACTACGTTACCAAGCCCAGCAATTCAGACATGGGATCGACTTCCGAAAGCATTGCGCGAGATCTCATTCCGAAGATCAAAGCGCTCTGTCACGTCCCATCTCGAGCGCAATCTCCTTCGCCGGGAACGGCGACACCGGCGCCCAGGGTTGAAGACCTTGCTGTACGAACGCGGCCAGTTTCCACGCGCGTTGCCCGGCTAGGAATCATCGCTATCGGAGTGTCAACCGGAGGCCCTGAGGCCCTCAGCGTCCTGCTGCCCATGATCCCCGCGAAATTTCCGCTTCCCATTGTGATTGCCCAGCATATGCCGCCCATATTTACAGGGCTGCTGGCCAAGCGCCTTTCGACGAAATGCGCGCTGCCGGTGCGGGAATGCCAGTCCGGCGATGTGCTTGGCCCCTCAGGCATCTGGATTGCCCCTGGCGACTACCACATGGTGGTGACGAGGGAAGATAACCGCATGGTTCTTCGCACCAATCAAGGGCCGCGCGAAAATTTCTGCCGCCCGGCGGTGGATGTTCTCTTCCGCTCGGTCGCGGCGTTGTATGGCGCGAACACACTGGGCGTGATTCTCACCGGCATGGGACAAGATGGACTGAAAGGCTGCGAAATGCTTTGCGCTGCCGGCGCCTCGGTGATTATTCAGGACGAAGCCAGCAGCGTGGTGTGGGGCATGCCAGGCTTCGTGGCGCGCGCTGGCCTGGCCGAAAAAATACTGCCCCTCAATCAGATCGCCGGAGAAATCGTCCGCCGTGCCACCGCTTCCCTGCCCTCGCTGCAACTCACGCACTAGCGCCTGGCGCAGCAAAGATTGCGGAAGTGGCTCACGGTCGATGCGGCGGAAAATTCATCAGATGCTTAGCTTTCAAAATCGGCAATTTTGGACAATCACACGCCTTGTCAATGAAAACGCTAATGTTTTCCATGTTTACGAGTCAGAAACCTACAAGCCAAATTGGCATCTTCTTCCTTTACATTATATTTAAAAAAATTTATCATCCCACATGGTTGGGCAGAACGAAAACCAGGTCGGTTTCGTTGATTTTTCGAGTTTACCATTTTGCTAAACCGCTCCTCGGGGGGGAGCGCGCCTCAGGGGCTCCCGGCCGACTTTAGCGAAACATTCCCGTGCAGGAAGTTCCCAAGCGCCAAGCCCGGAATCCAGGGATGCTTTTCGGATCGCCAAGAATCGGCCTGGAAATATGCAGTGAATACTTGTTCAATGGAGGGCATATGCGTGCTATCCGATGTTTTCTTCTAGTTGCCTTGAGCGCGATTTGTTTGCTCGGAGTCGGTGCAGCGCACGCGGATGTCTACGGGAGAATTCGAGGGATAGTGACCGATCCGACTGGGGCCGTCATTCCCAATGCAAAAATCATAGCCAAGAATGTAGGAACCGGCATATCCACCGAGACGGTCTCCGGACGCGATGGCAGTTATGAATTCCTTCAACTCGCGGCTCCCGCCGCCTACAACATCTCCGCGGAAATATCGGGATTCAAAAAAGTGGAAGTCGATGGCATTCACCTCGAGTTGAACCAAATCTTCGTTGAAAATCTTCGCATGGAACTCGGCACCATGACGGAGACCGTGTCGGTGACGGAAAAATCCCTCGCACAGGTTGAAACCACCAGTATCGAATTGGGAACGACGATCAACGCCACGGAAATCGTGAATGCGCCGCTAAACGGGCGCAGCTTCGTTGACTTGATGAAGCTGCAGCCAGGAGTCGTGGAAGCGTCCGATGCCCGGGGCGGAAGCGGCTTAGGCAACTATTCGACGAATGGCTCGCAAGCCGACCAGAACAGCTACCTTATTAACGGGGTCGACAACAACGACCTTCCCATGAATGAAGTTCAAATTAACGTCAGCCCCGACGCCATAGCCGAGTTCAAAATGGCGACCAACACCATCAATCCCGAATACGGCAGAAATTCCGGGGCAATCATTAACGCGACCATCAAGGCCGGAACAGACCAGTTCCATGGAAGCGCCTTCGATTTTTTCCGGGATACGGCCCTTAACGCGCGGAACTTTTTCCTTGCGGGGCCTGAAGTTTTTCACCGCAACCAATTTGGCGCCACGGTCGGCGGGCCCGTGTGGAAGGACCACACTTTTTTCTTCTTTTCCTACCAGGGGTCCAGGGCGCGCACTGAGGAAAATTCAGGTGATTGCGGGTGCGCCTCACCGGGTACCGCTCAAGTGCTCACAACGAGCGAACGCAACGGGATTTTCTCCGATCTTGCAACCTCAACCAGCATATCGCCTTTCCCTTTGGTGGGTGAGAATGGGACTACATATCCCGCCGGTACTCCATACAACACCATCTTCCCTACCGGGCATATTCCGTCCACCGATATCAACCCGATATCGAGCAAGCTTTTGGGGTTCATTCCCAGCGTCAGCACGGGCAGCTTGTTTGAATTCAACCCCGTCTCAACAAACACGGACGATCAATTGCTACTTCGGATGGATCACAAATTTAGTTCCAAGGATGATCTCTGGGCCTACGTACTATGGGAGCGCAGCCCGACGACGGACGCTCTCCCTTTCTACGGAGCAACACTTCCTGGCTTTGCCGAAACCAACCAAGAGCACTGGCAGCAATACGCGGCCGCCTGGAACCACGCCTTCAGTTCCACAACGTTAAACGAGTTATCCGTGGGCTATACTCGCTTTAACTACAATGCGGTCAGCCCTGTCAATCCGGTAGCGCCCTCCAGCGTGGGATTCACCGGAATCAACCCCCAACTCACGTCGGGTGAGAGCCTGCCCGTTGTGGTAGTCAGCGGTCCCTCTGCTTCCGCGATAAATTTCAATTTGGGGTTTTCGCAATTCGGGCCGCAACCGAGAATTGACCAGACATACCAATTCGGCGATAGCCTTTCGAAGATCGCAGGCACACATACCTTGAAATTTGGGTTCTCCATGAGACGTTTCGAGGTTTTCAACCCATTTTCTCACGACAACAGCGGTGTTTTCGATTTCGGAGGCCAAGGGGCGTTCTCGACCGGAGACGTCGGAGCCGATTTCCTATTAGGCATACCCGATTCTTATCAACAAGGGAGTGGAGATGTTTTGAATGAAAGGGCGCAGGAGTATTACTCCTATTTCCAGGACCAATGGAGAATTCGAAGAAATTTGACCGTAACTATCGGTACCGGATGGTCGATTGACACGCCCATGACGGACATTGCCCACAACAATCATGCAGGGGTTGCATTTCGGCCGGGTCAACAGTTGACCGTGTTTCCAAATGCCCCCACGAATTATGTCTTTCAGGGAGATGCCGGAGTAAACGCATTCGGGACCACCAAATTCAGGCACTTCGGTCCTCGCCTCGGGCTAGCCTATTCCCCCAATTGGGGATGGCTGACAGGCGGAGCCGGTAAAACCAGTATTCGCGCCGCGTACGGAATTTATTACAACCGTTTCAATGGTGAAACTGCACTTCAAACACAGGGATCCCCGCCATTCGCTCAGACATCGTTCGGAGCGGGCGATGTGGGAGGAACGCCAAATTTTGCGAACCCGTTTTCGGGCTATGCGCTGACGGGCGGCGTGCCCACAGCTGTATCGGAACCCAACAAATTTCCATACGTTCCCTCGTCCACAGCCAACTTCTCGATTTATCTTCCGCTGGACATCAGCGTATACGACCCCAACATTACCGTCCCTTATGCGCAGAATTTTAATCTAACCCTCGAGCGGGAATTCGGCAGCAGCACGCTCGTAACGCTTGCATATGTAGGCTCCGAGGGGCGACACCTTCTGCTTACGCAAGAGTTGAACCCCGGAATCAATCCTGCTGGATGCGCGGCAAATCCGTCCTGCGTGGCCCAGGCCAACATTCAACCCGTGGCCTTCCCTGGGAATTTTAAGTATCCTGGCAACATCTTCGCCTCCGTGGGCGATATAACAACGAACGGCACGTCCAATTACAATGCGTTCCAGGCCAGCGTGAATCACAGTTTTTCACATGGCTTACAATTTCTTGCATCCTATGGCTATTCGCATGCCTTGGACATCGCCTCCGGCTTTGAAAATTCGGGATTCGGCGGGAGCGGGTCGGGCGGATTTGGGCAGTTGCGATCGACAAATCCGTTCAATCCAAAATTGGACTACGGAAGTTCGAACTATGACGCGAGACACCGCCTGGTGATCAGTTATGTATATGATTTGCCCAGCTTGCGCCATTTCAACGCCCTCCAATGGATTCCAAGCCGGGTAACCGATGGCTGGAATATTAGTGGAATTACCACATTCCAGTCCGGATTTCCCCTGGACGTCGTGGATAGTTCGTTCCCTTCCCTTACTTCAAGCGCTTACACCTTTTACACCGCTTTTGGATTGGCGGGATGGGATGTTCCGAATCTCAACGGTCCCATTCAATACCTGAACCCGAGGACATCCGCGGGGAACCTCTGGTTCAACACGGCTTCGTCGCCGGCCGGGTGTCAGCCGGGAACGCCACCATGCGTGCGGGGGGCATTTTCCGCGCCCACAATCGGCACTGAAGGAAACGCCGGCCGCAACATTATCCGCAGTCCCGGCCGAAACAATTTTGATTTTGCGCTGATGAAGGACACCCAAATCACTGAAAGCACGAAGCTCGAACTCCGATTCGAATTTTTCAATTTCTTCAATCACACGCAATTCGACCCTAACGGAATTAACACGGATTTCAATTCGAGCGCGTTTGGAACCGAGACGGCAGCCTTCCCCCCGAGGATCATCCAGATTGCGGCGAAAATATATTTCTAGCACGGCCTAAAGAGGCCGCCGTGATTCACGCGCATCCGCTGGATCGCAGCGATACAGGGCGTCCGCGAGGCTGGATGCCCACTCCCTTTCCGAAACGATCCACTCCCGGCCAAGCTGCGGGGGATTTCCATGCCGCAGCTCCCATATTTTGTTATTCCGAACGAAGCGAGCAATCCTTCATCGATCAATGCCATTGAGACGAAAAAGAAATTTTTCATTTCCTTCGTATTGAAAAAATTGCCGCTGTGTTCTCGGCCTGTCAAGCGCTCGCCCCAATAGCCTAGATCGCCAACAGTCGCTCGCCATTTCCTCCCAGGATTCGTTCCACATCACCCATTGGCAGGCCGGATTGCCCCACGTAATCCACGCACAATTTGAAGGCAACGTCGCGCCAGAAGGGATAATCCGTGCCCATCAAGAGGTGATCGGCGCCGAGAGTTTCCTGCGCGCACCTAAGCGCGGCGGGATTGGCGTTGACCGTGTCATACCAGAAATATTTGGCCTGGGCGCTGGGCGCGGGGGAGGAGGGCGGCAGGAAGTGGTCCTGCAACTGGTCGAGGCGGGCTGTAAGGAATGGGGCGAACCCGCCGAGGTGCGGCAGGATGATTTTGATGTCGGGGAAGCGGCTGGGGAAATCGGCCTGCATGAATTGCAGCAGGCACACGGTGTCTTCGAGCGGCGCGCCGACGGGCCATGCCAGCTTGGTGGATTCGATGAGTTGCGAGCCAAGGCTGCCGCCGGTTGGATGGATGAAGAGGACGGCTTTGCGGCGATTGAGCTCGGCGAACCAACCGTCGAAGGACGCGTCAGCGATGCTCTTGCCCAACACAAAAGTACCCGCAGTTACGCCCACCATGCCGAGGTCGTCAAGGGCGCGGCGCGTTTCGTCGATAGAGGCTTGCACGTGCGGTAGCGGAGTGCAGGCGAAGGCCGCGAAGCGCTTCGGATATTCGCGGACAATGCGCGCGTAAATGTCGTTGCCGAGGCGAGCTGCATCCACGGCGTCGGCTTCCTTGGCAAAATAAGGGAGCTGGCCGGATACGGAAAGAATTTGCATGTCCACGCTGGAACGGTCCATGTGGCGCAAGTGCGCGTCAAGGCCACTGAATCCGGTGGCTTCCAGTTTCATTTTGCGGATCAGGCCAGTGACGTGACTTCCGCCGTAAAGGTCCAAGCGATCCAGGTACTCCACGGGAAAATAGTGCGCGTGGACGTCGATTCTCATGAGAATCCTTCCGTTAGTGAAATTTTGCGCTTGAAGCTTTTCTCTCTTTGAATTGTGCCAGGCAACCAGTAGCGGGCGCGAGTATATAACGGCTCGATCGCCAACTCATTGCCCTTCGCGAGTAGCAGCAGCCCTGGACGCAGCCGAAAGCCCCAACTTCAAAAGCATTCAACACAGAGTACGCAGAGGGCACAGAGGAAACGGCCGACGCCGAAAAGCAATAAGACTTTTTCCTTTTTTGCCGATAGGCAAGGCGTGAGCGAAAAAAGGACGCAGCAGAGAATTCCGTTGATGGCGCGGGTCGATGTCCTGTGGATGGACGTGGAATTGACGCCACGCGTGTCGCCGGCGACGCTTGAGGACAGATCGCAAGGCGGCGTGAGCGTGCGAATGAAAGACAAGATTGAAATCGCGGCGCACATCACGATTAAATCCGGCACCTTGCAGATTTCCGGCATGGTTACCAACTGCCGGCGCGAAAAGAGCGGATTCATCGTAGGTGTGAAACTCGACGAACGAGAAGGCAGCGACCAGCAATAGCTCGCGCATTTCGATTCGCTCCCTTTGCCAGCCGGGTACGAAACACGCGGAGCCCAGCAAAGGGAATCATCCACTGGCCCGCCTCACTTGCAAACTTCGCCTTTGGCGGCGGAAGGCTCTGAACTCATGATCGTCCGCAGCACGCTCTTATTGCTGGCATAGTTGTCATGCGCGCGCGCCGGGCTGGCGATGAACCAATGCCACCAGGTGTTCCGCACGTAGAGATTCACAATGGTCAGTGGCTTCATATCCGGGATGCACCAGGTAAGCAAGTCGCTGGGGTCGCTCCAGGCGATTACCTGTGGCGGCTTCACGAGCAAACCTGGCGTACCGCTGGCGGCCATTTCGAATTTCTGGCGCAGTTCTCTCCATCTTAGAAGCCGCCGGGCAAGCACATCTCCAGTCACCGGCCCTTCCACGTTTGCCAATTCCAGAAGCGGAATCTGATTCGCAAAGAAGTACACCAGTGAAGTGTGTTGAAGGATGTAGTCGGCGGCCGCATCTTCCCTTGCCGCCTCATCGCTATTCGCGCGGATTGCCGCAGGCAGCGGGGTGATGTCCTGCTGATCCAAATTTAGCGTTGAAAACACCAGATAGCTGCCCAGGCTGTGCGAGACAATGATGAATTCACGGTCAATTTGCCGCGGATTCCTCGCCTGCTGCTCCCAGTCGTTTGTCTTTGAGCCATCCGCGTTGAATCTCGCCGATTTCACGAATAGCTGGCGCATCCCCTCTCGGAATAGGTCGTGCATGGAACCCACGGCCATAACCGCATCGGAGAGTCCCCAATCCATCAGCGTGGTCTTCAAGCCTCGGTTGAGAAACGCTCCCTGGGCGCGATTGGCTTCCAGCTTCGTTGCGGCATCATGATCGATCCATGGGTAAGCTTCATATCTACCTGGGTGCGACAAATCCTTTTTTGTTTGGGAGCACAATTCAAGAATCTTCTTGTTCGGTCCCGCCAGCCAAACCTCACCGGTCATGATCCGCCCGCACTTTAGCGGGAATACCAGCGGCCACCAATTGATTTCGTCCACCACAACCGGACCGCCATCGCTGCGCTGCAGCACGTAGTGATCTACAAACGGCGCGGATGCTCGCCACTCCTCCTGCGTATTCCAAACCGGATTGCCCAAGTACTTGAACGCGGGAGGTTGCGCAGCATCAGCAAAAACTCCGCCATCCGCGTAGTCTCTTCCCACAGGAACGAGGACTTTCACGTTCTTTGGAATCTTGCAGCCTTTCAGGAGAGCACAGAGGTGCCTTTGAAAAATTTGCGAGTCGCCCGGCCCTGTCGCGCCAATCCCGTGAATGTAGAGAATGTGCAACGGACGCTGTTGTGCATTGCGCAGAGACTCCCCGAGCGAGGATATTTGGCTGCGAGCTTGTGAGGCATCGTCAGCGGCTTTAGGCTGCGCCCAGCCGGCTGCTGGAATGCAAGCCAACCACGCCAGAGCCAGAAGGACCTTGTGGGGGGAAGTCATCATCCTCGATGCTGCTTGAACCGGCTGCCTTTGCTTGCTAAGCATCAACAGCCACAATTCCAAATTGCCGGCCGCCATTTGCCATCCAGCTCCGCAGTTTAATGCATTTCCAGTGTCAATCCAGTTGATTCTGTATTCATCGAGTAACAATGGCACTCATGGCGCAAGCACTCTCAATCGAAGTTGACTTGCGAGCACACCCAGCATATCGTTTTGCGCAAGGAACAAACTAAATTCGCACGCTGGGACTGCAGACATGAAAAAAGACAAACGAGATCAGAACAATTTTTCGCGCCGAGAATTCATCAAGACGACTGCCACCGGGGCGGGCGCAGCCGCGCTGACCGGGTTTGGCGTGGAGGCGGCGAAGGCTGAAGGGCGGCCCGCGCGCTGGGACAAGGAAGCGGACGTGGTTGTCATTGGCGCGGGAGCCACAGGACTGCCCGCGGCGATTCAAGCGGCCGAAGGCGGCGCGTCAGTCATTTTGGTCGAAGCCAATTCGGATGTCGGCGGCCACGCGATCTTGAGCGGCGGAAACCTGGCTCTGGGCGGCGGCACCAGCCGCCAAAAAAAATACGGCGTGGTCGATTCACCGGACATTTTGTTTTCGGACCTGACCGACTGGTCGGTCGTCGAGCCCAACGGTTTTCCAGATTACCGTTACAACGACAAGGAAATTATCCGCGCCTTTGCCGACGAGAGCGCCAAGACCTATGAATGGCTCGTCGAGCATGGTGTTACGTTTGTGGACAAAGCTCCGGACACCGCCGGCGGGCATGCCTGCGGCAACTCCGCTCCGCGCGAACATCACTCCGCGCCTATGGCTTTTCCGCTGGTGCAAAATGGCGGGCCGATGCCCGCTGATAAAGCGGCAACGACATCATCCGGCGTTGGGCTCATCCGGCCTCTGGAAGCCAGCGCCAGAAAGCTCGGCGTACAGATTCTTCTGCAACACAAGATGACCGGCATCGTCCGCGAGAATCCGAATACGGGTAGAGTTCTGGGTATTTCGGCCACGAGCCAAGGCAAGACCGTGAACATTCGCGCGCGCAAGGGCGTCATCATCGGCTCGGGCGGCCACAGCAGCAACGTGAATTTCCGGCGCATTTTCGATCCGCGTCTCACCGAAGAGTACCAGGTGGCGGGAGAGCCTTATTCCTTCCAGGATGGCAGCGGAGAAATCGCGGCCATGAGCATTGGCGCATCTCTGTGGGGCGCGTTCAATCAGACCGGAGAATTTGGGCAAAATATAACCAAGGCTGGATGGATCGGCTGCCAATACGGCTATGTGAACCTGAGCTGGCAGCCGGACAGCCCCATATTTGCCAAGGCCCGCGCCTCTGGCCTATTCGTGAGGGATTATCAGGATGCAATCCTCGTGAATATCGCGGGCAAGCGATTCTACGATGAGACAGCGGGCCAATTCCCCGCCAACAATTACAACTCCATCAAAGGATATGTCCCGAGAAGTTATCTGAACGCTGCGAATATCAAGTACGACTCCTCCAACTTCATCAACGCGGCGCTGGCCGGGACAGGCGACACAACACCAGGAGGCGGGCCGATCTGGGCCATCTTCGACGCGGACGCCGTAAAGCGAGAGGGCTGGAAAGTTACGCCTCCTTACGTAGACACAACCGAAGGATATTTCTTCTCCGCCGATTCCATCGCGGAGCTGGCCGCCAAGATCAAAAATAAATTCCAGAAGAAACCAGTGCCACCAGACGCGTTGCAGGACACCGTGGCGCGCTACAACTCATTCGTGGACGCCGGCAAAGACGCGGACTTCGGCAAGCCTGCGCCGAAATACAAAATTCAGACGCCTCCCTTCTACGCAGCCTGGGCCACGCCTGTGATTCACGACACGCGCTCCGGCCTGCGCATCAACGGCAAGTGTCAGGTGATGGACATGAACGGCGAAGTGATTCCAGGCCTCTACTGCGGAGGCGAGTCCGCGGGAGGATTCAGCCTGCATGGACTTGCAAGATGCGCGGTGCAAGGCCGCATCGCTGGCCGAGCTGCGGCAGCGGAGACAGTGAAAGGATAGCGCAGCGCTCGCGATCCTGACACCAAACTGAAGCGCTACATAAGTTCGCTGTTGCGCGTCTGCCGGTCACAACCATTTTGGGTCCTGGCTTGGCGGCACAATGCCTACGGCACATTAAAACAATCTAAGATTGAAATCCTCCAGCATCGATTTTTGCCCCGTACTGGCACATTTGCGGCCCAATTTCCAAACGTTTCATGGAATAAAGATTGCTCATTCCCTGCCGATAATCCTTATAGCAAGCTTCCAGGGAGATTTCGAATGAAAGAGCCGAGCATTCGGCCCACAGCGGTCGAACGAACTTTTGGGGAAGACGAGATCATCGTCAGCAAGACGGACCTAAAAGGAATCATTACTTACGCGAATCGCACATTCCTTAACGTGGCCATGTACACAGAGGACGAAGTCCTGGGGGAACCGCACAGTATTGTGCGCCACCCGGACATGCCGCGCTGCGTCTTCAAGCTTCTCTGGGACACACTCGAGGGCGGCAATGAAATTTTCGCATACGTAAAAAACATGGCCAAAAACGGGGCCTTCTACTGGGTCTTTGCGCACGTGACCCCGACATTCGATCGCTCCAAGAATATCATTGGATACCACTCCAATCGCCGCAAGCCGGATCGTCACCAGGTGCAAATCGCCGAAGAACTCTACCGCAAATTGAAGCAGGAAGAAGCGCGGCATTCCGACTGGAAAAAGGGGATGGCGGCGGCCACGGAAATACTGCTTCAGACCGTGGCGGCAAAAGAGATGCAATACGACGAATTCATTCTTTCAATCTGATACCGCGGAGAAATCATGGCAACCAGCCAGAGTCTAGAGTTGGATACAGAATACTCCTCCAATTCCATCGCATCCGGAAATGGTGGAAGCGCGCACGCCTCATCGAATGCCGCCATGCCCCCTCAAGAGGAGCTTGAGCAATATCGAAAGTTCCTGGCGCAGGCGACGGATACGTGCGAACGAGCGGCCAATGGCGACCTGGAAGCGAGAATGCTCAATTGCCACGGCTCCATCGAAATGGAGCGCTTGGCGGATTCCATCAACCACATGCTGGATATGACGGACGCGTTTCTGCGCGAGGTGGGCGCTTCGCTCGAGTATGCCAGCCGAGGAAAATTCTACCGCCGCGTGATCCTGCGCGGCATGTGCGGCTCCTTCCGCCACGCCAGCGAAACAATCAACGAAGCCAACAGCGCCATGGCGCGCGACGCAGCGCTGAAAGAATCCGTGGAACAGCGCCGCGTACTGGCCGATCAATTCGAGGACACGGTAAAGAAAGTGTTTTCCGGACTGGCTTCTTCCGCCTCACGCGTGGCAACCGCCGCAACGACTCTGTCCGATGTGGCCGGCACCGGTAACGCTGCGAAGCCCGCCGCCACATCGGCGAGCGCGGCTGTCCCCGCTGCGCAAGGCGCCTCCGGCGCGTCCGGCGAGAAGGGGGTAAAGGGCCGCCAGCTCAACGAAGTGATCCTGCTGCTGACGGAAGCTTCACAGCGCATTGGCGGAGTGGTCAAACTCATTTCCCAAATCGCCGGGCAGACCAACCTGCTCGCGCTGAACGCCACGATTGAAGCCGCGCGTGCGGGAGAACTGGGCAAGGGTTTTGCGGTGGTGGCCGCCGAAGTCAAGTCGCTGGCCAACCAAACAAAAGGCGCGACGGAACAAATCGGAAACGAAATCGCCATGATGCGCTCCACCGTCGATCAAACCGCCACTCTCGTCGGCAGCATGTCGCAAAGCATCGGTGAAATGCAGGAAATTTCCACCGTACTTTCCCAACAGACAGAGCAGCTCTCCGGCTCCGTCGATTCATTCCTGCAAACCATCCGCTCCTGAAGGCCCGCGCGCGTCGAACGCAAACGACCCGCTGCCAAAGGCTGCGGCGGCGCACGCGAAGTGAGCCGGTTCAGCGCGCCGTGCAGGTAGATGATGGTCTGCCCCTTGAATCCTGGAAGGAATTAATTCCATCGTGGAACATCAATGCCTTCCCTCCGGCTCTAATTCTGAAGGTCCGGAAAGATAGTCAGCCCACCTTACAATCGAATGGGGCTTGACTGCATCGATGACATAACAAGAAGAGCTTCTGGAAATTTCCATTTCAAATCCGCATAAGCTGTTCCTCTTGTTGTGGGATTTCGTTCACAACAAAAAGGAATTTCCCAGAGGGCTGAGGCTTGATTTCGGGAACATATTCAAATTCAAATTGAATGGTGGACTGGAAGTTTTGTTCAAGGAAATTGCGCAATTCGGATTCCGTCTCGTCGGAATAGGAGGACCTGGCGACAATACGAAAACGGATACAGTCGTTCCGCCGATAGATAACCTGGAACCTCTCGACATCCTGACTTAAACGCGCGCTCTCAAATGCGATGCACCAAAAATTAGGCTCGAGCAAGCGCCCCTCAGGCGTCGTAAATAACTCGCCAGTGCGCCCCATGATCCTACCAAGAGTCATTTGGGGCCGGCCGCAAGGACAATCGCGTTCTCCCAGCTCTGCAATATCCCCGATGCGGTATCTGAGGAATGGCATTGGGGACTCAAAAAGCGGAGTGATCAGAATCTTTCCGGCACCATCGCTCCCTTGCGCTAACCCAGGGTCCTCAATCTCCACCAGATAATTTTCCTGATTTACGTGAATTGAACCATGTGGACAATTCATGGCCACGTGTCCCAACTCTCGCGTGCCGTATATGTTTGTGATCGGGCAAGCAAAAACCTCGGCCAGAATTCTTTCCTCATGTGAATAGAGAGGAGCGGCCCTCGAAATTACCAGGTCCGGGCGGCACCGGGAGATTTCCTGATTCGTACGCTGTATGTATTGAGCCAAACCAACCAATGCGTGCGTGGGCCCCCACAAGACTCGCGGCCTGAACTGCCGTAATTTTTTCACGGAAATTTCATATTCGCGATCCGAGAGAAAATATCCGGGCAGAATCATTTGATTCCATAGCCATTGCCTGGCGGATGAAAGCCTGCTCATGCCGGCAAATTCAGCCGAAGTGGCTGACATTCGCGCTTCTTTTGCGCCAGGGGAAATGTGGAACCATTTTTTTAGCCGCAATTCATGAGCCCAGCTCAACGCCGTCGTCGATCCATCTTCGTAAAAAACCGTTGGAGTTCCGGTGGAACCCGAGGTGGAAACTCTAACCAGGCTTCGGGCCTTAAATCCCGCAAGGGAAATCGGCGCACTCCGTCCATGGGCAATTCGTTCAGCGTCCGAGATCGCATGATGGTACCGGACGTCCACAAGGTCCATTCGGTGCTTCATTATGTCTTCGCGATCAAGCGGAGGAATGCTGCGAAAGTCTTCTAAAGTTCTGATGTCCTCTGGCACAAGTCCGATTTCATCAAATCGCCGGGTGTAAAAAGGATTCCATTTGTAGGCCCGCCGAAGAACGGCTCTTAGCCTCTGGAATTGAAGTTCTCGAAGTTCATCTTTTGAGGAATATTCGGCAAGCAACAACTGCCGATAACGGCCCAGAATATCCTTCCGATTCATTACGTAGTTGACGGCAGGAAATGTAATCCTGCCAACCACGAATTGGTTTATGGCATCAATCAGGCTCATCAGCAAACCCTTTTGTAACGCCATTTCTGGAAGGAAAAGAATTTGCTGTAGTGAACGTCACCAATTTCCTTGAAACCCACGGACCTCGCCAGGCTCAGTGAAGCAATATTCGATCGAAGCGTCCCTCCGTACAATCTGCGGATTCCTCGTTCTTTGAGCTCCTCGAAAATTCTAAATCGAAGCTCTGAGCCAAGGCCCGTCTTCCGAAACTCCTTTTTAACGGCAATGTGCTCGGACCAGGCCGTACCCTTTCGCAGCTCTTTTTCCATGTTCACCAGGACAAGAGTGGCGCGATCGAAATTAATCAGGTTGAATCCGGCCACCTGTTTTCCATCCAGTGCCACGAGACACAACTGTCCTTCTAAGATCGCTTCTGTCAATCGGCCACGCAGCCATTCCGCGATGTTCTCAATTTGAGAGATCATGTCTACGTTTCGAGCCGTCAGAATCTCAAAGCTAAAATTGTAGTTGCTAACCGATGCGCGCGGCGCTGTCGTTTCAAGATCGATTCTATAAATACGGTAAATCTGACGGAAATAAATCGACCGCAGCAGATAAGCGAATGTCTTATCGATAGTTATTCGCAACCCGTAGTCCTGGAAATTTCGACGAATCTTGCGGGCCAGGCCATTAAATCCCAGCGATTTGTGCCCATAACTAAAGTCTCCGGCCGGAAGTCGAAGCGAAGAGGCCGATGAGATCTTGGAATTTACAGAGGAATGAACAAGGTCACTCATGGTAGCGGTAACAATTTTAGCTTCAGCGCATCCCGGTATGAACGAAACAAATTTGGACTTTGGCTTGAGGGTAAACATGTAACATTGTGGTACAGCTACCCTACCAACTAGCACGGCCGGAGTGCGAGAAGCATTCTAACTGTAAACCATTGAAAATATGGTGAACCGGGTAGGACTCGAACCTACAACCCGCTGATTAAGAGTCAGCTGCTCTACCATTGAGCTACCGGTCCACGAACTTTTTATTTTAGCACGACTGAGGGCAATTTTAGGCTGCCTGCGACGCGCACTTCAAAATTTTAATCGCGCAATTTTTCCGCGATTTCCTTGGCCACTTGTTTGGCGCGCTCGACTTCGGTCGGATCCAGCGAAATTGCGGCCACGCGCGGATGGCCTCCGCCACCGTATTGCTCGGCCAGGCTTGCCAGATTGTCTTCCGCAGCAGCGGGATTCCAGGGATTCGATCCGATGGAAATTTTGGCGCGCGAAGGCGAAGCCAGCACGCTTACCGTGTAGCGCGCGTCCGGATACAGCATGTAGGGAATAAATTTATTGTAGCCGTCGATGGGCAGATCGGTGATATCGAAATAGATCACTCCGCCGCGGACTTCGATGCGCTGCTTCAGCAATTCAATCGTTTGGCGATGCTTTTCGAGCAGCGGACCGAGGTGCTTGGCGATGATCGGCAGCTGGATCATTTCCGCGAGCGGGCGCATGGAGAGGTCCGGAATAATTTTGGAGACCAGGCCTTCTTCGGGCGCGGACTCGATCACCAATGCAAGCTTTGTCGCGGGCTCGGCGATGGCCACGGCGGATTCCGGCGTGGGATATTGCGCGCCATCGATGATGTCGCCCCAGTGAATCAGCTCGACCAGCGGCTTCACGTCAAAGCCGAATTGCTGGCTGGTCACGTCGGCCAAGAGCTTGGTGCAGGATTTGTATTCGGGGCGATAGAACTTATGGCCGCCGCGGTCCTGGCGAAAATGCTCGGCGTCCGCCGGAGTAAGGAATGCGCTCTGGTGATGGTCAAACCACCAGGTGACGCGCGGCGAGCTCGAGTATTTGAAATCGACGATGACGTTCTCATCGCCGTCAAACAGGGATTCCGGGAAAGGGTTGCGCGCATGATGCGCCATTCCCGTAAAGTGAAACTCCGCGCCAGGCTGGAAGCGCTCTCGGAAAAAGCGATAGAAAACCGCCGCCGACGCAGCGCCGTCGAAGCATCGGTCGTGAAAGCACAATCGAACTTTTACCGGATCAGCCACTCTGCCCTTTCGCTCCCTGCACAGCCAAACGTCAAAGCAATCGGAAAGCCCTAAAAGATGGCTGGGACAGACAAGAATGTCAAGACGAAAAGGAAGTCCGGCAATTCGGAAAGAGGCAAAGTATCCGGGCTGCGCCATGAGTGGCTGCGGCCATCCTATGTAAGGTGCTCTATGACCGGCGCTCGATGACCGAGGTAAGAAATATTCCAGAGCGACACTCGGCTACTGCAATGAACGGGAAATCGGCTCTAGGTGCCGCTGAAGCTCTTGGCGATGCCGCCCGCGACGGGCACTTCGAACTTCACATGCTGATACGCCTTCACCATCAGCAGGATCCAGAGGACCAGGGAAAGCAGGCCGATGAGGCCGGACAGCGCCGCACCCAAGCCAAAGCGCCCATTCCTCCCCTGAACATCATCCCTGCACCGAAGAACATCGCCAGGACAATATTGATGATGTGCAGCCCGCCGAACACAACCATCGATTGCGCCGCGTGAAAGCGCACGAAGGGGCGCTTGTCGATCAGGAAGAAAATAAGCCCGGTCACCCATCCGAACAGATAGCACAGGAATCCGGCGACGTTTTCTGACAATCCCGACTGCGCCGCCGGTGCGGCTTGCACCACGGCCCCGCCGGTTTGCGCCTCGCCGCATTTTGGGCAGAATCCCGCGCCCGCCGCCACTTCACTGCCGCACTTGCTGCAAAAGGCCATGGTGTTTCTCCCCTCCGTAAATCGTTGTCGCTCTAGCACTCGAACATTGCGCGAAGGCTATCACCGCTGCCCTCGCCGCACAAGCGCAACTGTGCAAATTGAAGGATAGAAGGTTTGCCGCCGGATTGCGAGCCGTTGTAAACTACATGCATTCCGAGGGGATTTTCCCCGCTGGGTGAGCGGTTGGTTCCTCTCCAGGCCCAGGAATGCGTCTTAATTTACGTAGCAACCGTCCGTGGCGGACAGGCGTCTACTTGATGTGAGAATGCCAACCTGAAGGTTGGCGCTACACGTTGCGCCCGGCTCGAAGGGCATCAGATCTAACCAATGGAGACGATTCTAAATCTGATCTGGCTGGCAGTTACCGTGGCCGCAATTTGGCTGTGGCGATTCCGCTGGAGTGTATCGCGGCAAAATCCCAGGCACAGCACCCGCATGGAATCGGTTGCCATGGTCTGTATTCTGGCCCTCTTATTCCCGGTCATTTCCCTAACCGACGACCTACATCCTGAAACCGTGGCTGTGGACGCAGCTTCCGGCAAGCGAAATGCATGCCTGATCGCGGCCAGCGCTCCTCACGTTGGGGGTTCAACCACAAGATTCGGGAAACATTTGACCGTTGGGGCGATTTCGAGGTCCTACGCTACAGCCAAGTTAGTGACTGCGGAATTTATTACCTCTGCACAGGTTAATGATCCAATCTCTTTGAATGGCAGTTTTCGTGGACGGTCCCCCCCGGCTCTCTCGTAATTGGATTTGCAGCTATTGTTGCCCCGCTCGCCCGAGTTGTGACTGGTAAATGGGCGCTCTTCATTTCCACTACGGATCAATCATTTTCAGACGGCGCGCCTCTGAACTGTTGGCTTCGGCTCATTCGGATTTGCCGAGTGTAGAAAAGCTTGGCGCGCACATGCCTGAATGGAGAAGCAGAAATGAACAGGATTTTGATTGCGATCATGCTGGCCGTTTCAGTGTTCGCGCCGGGCTGTGGGCGGGAAAGTGCCGATCCAAAAGCGGAGGCGCCACCACCGGCCCAAGTGGACCGTGAACAGGATGGAGGCGTGTTTCAAGTGGACCATCCGGAGCAGATTCCGCTTGCAGCAGCGATTGTACGCAATTCATGGCCGGAGCTGGTTGTTACGGGAACTGTAGCTCCTGACGTTTCGCGAAATGTTCCGGTCGTCTCGCTGGCCTCGGGCCGCATTGTGGAGATTCGCGCGCGCCTGGGCGATACGGTCAAGAAGGGCGACGTATTGCTAAAAATTCGAAGCAATGATGTTTCGGGAGGCTATTCGGATTACCGCAAAGCCGTTGCCGACGAGAAACTGGCCAGCGCGCAATTCGACCGGGCAAAGGATCTTTTTTCCCACAGCGCAATTTCCTTAAACGATCTGCAAATCGCCCAGGACGCCGAAGAAAAAGCCAGAGTGGATGTGGAGACTACTTCCGAGCATCTCCGCTTGCTTGGCAGTGACCCGGACAAACCGAATAACATCGTGGAAATTCACGCCCCGGTCTCGGGAGTGATCACCGACCAGCAAGTCACAGACGCCGCGTCCGTGCAGGCCTACGGCCCAAACCCGTTCACGATTTCGGACTTGTCCGTCGTCTGGGTAGTCTGCGACGTGCACGAAAACCAGCTGGCCAATGTGCGCCTGGGGGACACCGCCGAAATCCGCTTGAACGCCTATCCCGACCGTATTTTCAAAGGCACGATCAGCAACATCGGGGCCATCCTCGATCCAAATCTTCGTACAGCCAAAGTCCGCATGGAAGTGCGCAATCCGGGAACGATGCGTCTTGGAATGTTCGTGACGGCCACATTCCGCGGGCAGAAGCAGGTCACGCACACGGCCATTCCGTCCACGGCGATTTTGCATCTGCATGATACGGATTGGGTCTTCGCGATTACGGCGGACAAAAAGTTTCGGCGTGTCGAAGTCGTTGCAGGCGCCGCTCTGCCCGGGGATATGCAGGAAGTCGTCTCGGGTATCGCGCCTGGGGCGCAAGTTGTGCGGAACGCGCTCACGTTCCAGAACACGGTGGAGCAGTAGAATGATTCGCAGACTCGTCGATTTCGCCATCGAGAATCGTTTCATGGTCCTGGCAGCGGCCCTCCTGCTTTTTGGATGGGGCGCAATCTCATTCCATCAACTTCCCATCGAAGCGTATCCCGACGTGGCGGACAACTACGTGGAAATCATCACGCAATGGCCGGGGATCTCCGCCGAGCAAATCGAGCAGCAAGTCACGATCCCCCTTGAAATCGCGATGAACGGAATTCCTCACGTGGCTCACTTGCGTTCGTTCTCCCTCTTCGGCCTGTCCGACCTGAAATTAGTCTTCGACGATGAAGAGGAAAACGCCTGGAACCGTGAGAGAGTTCTTGAACGGCTGTCGCAAGTTACTCTGCCGCCCGGGGTGTCTCCGCAGATGGGAACCGATTGGAGCCCGGTGGGCCAGGTGTATTTCTTCACGCTGAAAAGCAGCAATCCCCAGTACGACGTGATGGATTTGAAATCGATCGAGGATTGGGTAGTCGAGAAAAATCTCAAATCGGTCCCAAATGTTGTCGATGTTTCCAGCTTTGGCGGCCCCACGCGCGAATATCAGGTTCGCCTAGATCCCACCAAACTGATTTCCTACGCCCTCAGCATCGCGCAAGTCGAGCAACAGCTCACCAGCAACAATAACAATGCGGGCGGCAGTTTCATCGAATCCGGCCAGCAGCAAATTAACATCAGGGAAGTTGGACTGGTCAAGAATGTCCGCGATATCGAGGACACGGTCCTCACGGCCAAGAACGGCACGGCGCTCCGAGTCAAGGATATTGCCGTGGTGGCCCAAGGCCCGAAGATTCGGCTCGGCCAGTTCGCGCGGGCTATCCATCGCGAAGACGGCAAGATAATCGACAACGAGGATGTCGTTTCAGGGATCGTACTGTTGCGCAAGGGTGCGAATGCCGACGACGCTCTTGCCGGAATCCATGTCAAAGTAGCGGAGTTAAACGATCGCATTCTGCCACCCGGCGTAAAAATCGTTCCATTCATCGACCGCAGCGATTTGGTTCACTTTACGACGCGCACCGTCCTCCACAACCTTACGGAAGGCATAGTTCTAGTGGCAATCGTTCTATTCCTGTTCGTCGGAAATGTGCGAGCTGCAATTATCGTCGCTCTAACCATTCCATTTGCGCTGCTATTCGCCGCAACGTGTCTTGACCTGAAGGGCATTCCCGCAAACTTGCTCTCCCTGGGCGCCCTGGATTTTGGAATGGTCGTGGATGGGTCGGTGGTCATGGTCGAAAACATCGTTCGGCACATGACTCACCCGAAGAACACTGAAAGAAAACCGATGGAAGTGGTCCGCGAAGCCGCGCACGAAGTGCAAAGGCCGGTCTTTTACGCGATCGCCATCATCATCACCGCCTATCTGCCCATCTTTACGCTGCAACGGGTCGAGGGAAGGCTGTTCCGCCCCATGGCCTGGACGGTGGCGTTCGCTCTTCTCGGGGCGCTGATTTTTTCAATGCTTATCGCCCCGGTTCTATCCACGCTTTTTTTCCGTAAAGGGGTCCGGGAATGGCAAAACCCTATTATGGAAATTTTAACTAACCGCTATCGGATGTTCGTGCGCCGCGCAATAGAACATCGCGGGTTGACTTTGGGAATCGGGCTGGCTGGATTGTGCCTGGCCGTCGTTCTTGTCTATAGCGGAGTGCTTGGTTCCGAGTTTTTGCCTCATCTCGATGAGGGCGCGATCTGGGTGCGCGGAACCCTTGCCTCCAGCGTCGGACCCAGCGAGTCGATCAAAATTGCAAACGAGGCTCGCGCCCGATTGTGTTCCTTTCCAGAAGTGCCGGAATGCACAAGCCAGGTGGGACGCCCCGACGACGGAACGGACGCAACGGGATTTTTCAATACGGAATATTTCGTGGGACTTAAACCGAAGGAAGAGTGGCGGCCCGTCTTCCATCAAGACAAGGACAGGCTGATTGCCGCGATGAATCGCGAACTGGACCATATCCCCGGAGTGACGTGGGGGTTTTCTCAGCCCATTGAAGACAACATGGAAGAGGCGGTCAGCGGCGTAAAAGGCGAACTCGCCACAAAGGTTTACGGAGACGACCTGAAGGTTCTCGAGGAAAAAGCCGATCAGATTGTTGGCGCCATGCAACAGGTCAAGGGAATTGAGGATCTCGGAGTTTTTCGCGCCCTGGGCCAGCCCAACATCAACTTCGAGGTGGACCGCGAGCAGGCCGCGCGCTATCAAATTAATGTCGCCGACATTCAGGATGCAATTCAAACCGCGGTGGGAGGCTCCGCTCTCACTCAGGTATTGCAAGGCGAACAGCGCTATGACCTGGTCTTGCGCTACCTTCCGCAATACCGCACGACGAAGGAAGCCCTGGAAGACATTCGCCTGTTATCGCCATCCGGTGAGAGAGTCTCTCTCGCACAGCTTTGCACCATCAAGGAACAGGACGGCGGCTCGGAAATCTACCGCGAAGAAAACCAGCGCTACGTGGCGATCAAATATAGCGTGAGGGGCCGGGACCTCGGCGGGGCCGTCGAGGAAGCCATGCGCAAGGTGAACGCTCAGGTTCAACTGCCGCGCGGATATCGCATCGACTGGGAAGGCGAGTATGAAAGCCAAAAGCGGGCCCAGGCGCGCCTGCTCATTATTGTTCCTCTGACCATTCTGATGATATTCACGATCATTTACTCCATGTTTCGGTCTCCGAAGTGGGCCGCGCTGATTCTCGCCACCGTTGCCATGGCCAGCGCGGGCGGGCTGCTCGCCCTTCTCATCACGGGAACCCACTTGAGCGTTTCGTCCGGCGTGGGATTCCTGGCGCTATTCGGCGTCTCCGTCCAGACCGGCGTCATCATGCTCGAATATATCAATCAGCTTCGCGCCCGTGGCGGCTCAATCGAGGAATCGGCAATCGATGGAGCCGTCCTGAGACTGCGCCCCATCATGATGACCATGCTGGTGGCGACGCTCGGTCTGTTGCCTGCGGCGCTTTCGCACGCAATCGGGTCCGATTCTCAGCGGCCCTTCGCGATCGTTATTGTTGGGGGCCTGATGGTCAACCTGGCCATGAGCATTTTTATTTTGCCGACTCTGTATGTCTGGCTTGCCAGAGAAGGAGATAAGTTGCCGGAACCGGAGCCGGACTTCGAAATTTAATCGTGGCCGTCGCTGTGCGCGTGCGTATTCCTTGCGCGTTGGCGTTCAGGCGCGGCAACCGCTGGCGCGCGTGGTGGTCGGCGGCATGGCCACCTCTCCGCTGGCATTCTTTTTCCTGCTGCCGATCCTGGCCACTTTCTTCTCGCAAGCCAGCAACAAGAGCGATTCGTGAGCGGCCGCAGGGCTAAACCTTTCAACACAGAGGACGCAGAGAAAAAACAAAAGCAGAGAAAACCGGGAGAATTTGGATCGCTCACGGAATCGAAGCGCCATCGAGGTCTCTCAGGCCTCTCCACAAATTCTCCGGGTTTCTCATCTTTTCCTCCGTGTCCTCTGTGTTAAAGTTTTTTACTCACTGCCCCCGGAAACTGACAGCCGATCCTCAGCGCGCAGTCCCGGTGTTATACTGTCCCACAATGCGGAAGTGGCGGAATTGGCAGACGCGCCAGCCTTAGGAGCTGGTGGCCGAAAGGCCGTAGGGGTTCGAGTCCCTTCTTCCGCACCATTTGTTTTTTCGCGCGCGCATTCGAACATCTATTCTTCAAAACCAAATGGCGCGAGTTGACGTTGCTGTGCGATTCCCCTATACTTTGTTTTCGTTGTGCCCCGCTCGCATTACTTTCCCGTTTCCATTTTTTTCCGGACCGAGAAGCGGCAAAGAGTAGAAGTACGAACCGATGGGCGGTTCCTGGCATATTTCGATCAAATGACAACGAAAATTGTGAATCCGAAGGCGTGACTATGAGCGAAGCAACTTGCCGGCGCGAATTGGAACTTGAAATTCCCGCGGAAACCGTGGAGAAGGCAGTGGCGCGCGTGGCCAAGGAATTTGCGCGCGTGGCGCGCGTCCCGGGATTTCGTCCGGGAAAAGCGCCACTTACTCTGATCCGGCGCCGTTTTGCGGACGACATCAAGAGTGAAGTGCTGCAATCCCTGGTGCCCGAACAAGTCGAGCGCGCCGTCACCGAGAGCAAGCTGGTTCCCGTGACCCAGCCGCAAATCGACAAGGTCGATTTCACGGAGAGCGGGCCGGTAAAGTTTCGTGCTGTGTTCGAGGTGCTGCCCGAATTCGAGCTGGGACAATATAAGGACCTGGAAGTAGAGGTCGAAGACCTCAAGGTGGAAGACTCGGATGTCGATAAGGGTCTTGAGGAGCTTCGCGACCGCGCCGCAACCTTCGTTCCGGTGGAAGGCAGGGTGATCGCCGATGGCGATTACGCGCAGCTCAAGCTGAAGGGTGTCCCGGTGGGCGGCGGCGATCCGCTGGAAGCCGACAGCGTTCTTTGCCACGTGGGCGGCGAGGAAACCATGGAGCCGTTCAATCAGAATCTCCGCGGAGCCAGCGCCGGAGATCACAGAACTTTTGACGTGACCTATCCCTCGGACTATCCGGATGCAAAGCTGCAGGGAAAAACATTTACGTACGCGGTCGAAGTTTTGGGCATCAAGGAAAAGAAGCGGCCCGAGCTGACCGATGAATTCGCCAAGGACGTGAGCGACGCGCAGACGCTGGACGAGTTGCGAAAGAAGATGCGCGACAATCTGGAAGCGGCGCGCACGCATCGCCAAAGCGAACAGCAGCGCGAAAAACTGCTCGCTCAAATCGTGAAGACGCACGATTTCCCTGTCCCCGAGGCGCTGGTCGAGCACCAGATGGATTCGCGCCTGGAGCGCACGGTGCGCTCGCTGGCATCGCAAGGCGTCGATCCGCGCGCGGTGAATGTGGACTGGGTTGCGCTGCGCAGCCGCCAAAAAGATCGTTCCATCGAGGATGTGAAGGCCGAGTTGCTGCTGGACCGCATTGCCACGGCGGAAAAAATTGAAGTGGCCGATGAAGAAGTAGACAAGGAAATCGCGGCCATCGCGGAACGTAGTGGCGAATCGGCAACAGCCGTTCGCGCAAACTTGACAAGGCAGGGAGCGCTGGATAGGATGAAATCTAAGATACGCAGCGAAAAAACTCTGGACTGGCTCTGCAGCAATTCCCGGACCCGGACAATAACCAAGGAGAATTGAAGCGATTCCGGCCGGACTCCCTCGCTCAACTAAAAACCCATGAATCAGAGAAACGATCGAGAAGAAATGGTTCCGTACGCAACGACACTCGTTCCCATGGTCGTGGAACAGACCAATCGGGGAGAGCGAGCCTACGATATTTATTCGCGGCTGCTCAAGGACAATATTATTTTCATCGGGACGCCGATTGACGACCACGTCGCCAATCTGGTCACCGCGCAGCTGCTGTTCCTGGAAGCGGAAGACCCCGAGAAGGATATTTCGCTGTACATCAACTCGCCGGGCGGCTCGATCACCGCGGGCATGGCGATCTATGACACCATGCAGTTCGTGCGGCCAAGCGTCGTGACCATCTGCGTCGGCCAGGCCGCGTCGATTGCCGCGTTGCTGCTGACCGCGGGCGCGCCGAAAAAGCGCTTTTCACTGCCCAATTCACGGATTCTGATTCACCAGCCATGGATGTCAGGATTGTCTGGCCAGGCTACCGATATCGATATCCACGCCAAGGAAATCCTGCGCATGCGCACGGTCATCAACGGCCTGCTGTCGCAACACAGCGGCCATGACCTGGAATCTTTGGAAAAAGACGTCGAGCGCGACTTCATCATGTCCGCGATTCAAGCCAAGGAATACGGGCTGATCGACGAAATTATTACCAAGCACCGCTAGCGCGTTCCAATCAGTTAGTAATAAACAAACGCGGCGGTGTACGGAAGCAGCAAAGGGGCCTAGAATAATCCGCACGGCAAGGATATCTTCCCTTGTCCGGACTTGTCCGGCCTTGATTGGCCTTGACCGGCGGAGGGCGACACACCGTTGAAAAAACTCAGCACTGACGAACCATTGCGCTGTTCCTTCTGCCACAAAGCGCAGGAGCAGGTCGAGAAGCTTATTAGCTCGCCCTCTGACTATCCGCGCGCCTACATCTGCAACGAGTGCGTGACGGTTTGCGAGCAGATTCTCGAGGAAGAAAAGCGCGAACAGACCAACCCGGTCAACAAGCGCCTGCCGCGTCCCCCGGAGATCAAAGCTTTCCTCGACGGCTACGTGATCGGCCAGGATAAAACCAAGAAGAAGCTGGCCGTCGCCGTTTACAACCATTACAAGCGCATCTTCCTGAATCGCCAACCGGGCGACGTGGAATTGACCAAGTCCAACATCCTGCTGATCGGCCCCACGGGCACGGGCAAGACCCTGCTGGCGCAGACACTGTCGCGCATGCTGGACGTTCCCTTTGCCATAGTGGACGCCACAACGCTGACCGAAGCTGGTTATGTGGGCGAGGACGTCGAAAACATTATCCTGAAACTCTTGCAGGCGGCTGACGGCGACGTCACCAAGGCGCAGCAAGGGATCATCTATATCGACGAGATCGACAAGATTTCCAAGAAGGACGAAAACCCGTCCATTACGCGCGATGTTTCGGGCGAGGGCGTGCAGCAGGCCCTGCTGAAGATTCTGGAAGGCACCATCGCCAACGTTCCGCCGCAGGGCGGACGCAAGCACCCGCACCAGGAATTCACGCCTGTCGATACCACCAACATCCTGTTTATCTGCGGCGGCGCATTCGTAGGCCTCGAAAAAACGATTGAGCGCAGGATTGGGCAAAAGTCGCTCGGTTTCCACACCGATGCGCAGCCCACCACGGCGCAGCGCCGCAACATCGAACTGCTCAGCCAGGCCCAGCCTACGGACCTGATCCGTTACGGCCTGATTCCCGAATTCGTGGGCCGCTTGCCAGTGGTCGGCGTTCTGGGCGATTTGGACAAGGCCGCGCTGATGCAGATTCTGACGGAACCGAAAAACGCGCTCATCCGTCAATACCAGAGGCTCTTTGAATTTGAGAATGTGCGCCTGCGGTTTTCGGACGATGCCCTGGAAACCGTGGCGGAACTGGCCCTGCAACGCAAAGTGGGCGCCCGCGGACTGCGCATGATTCTGGAAGACCTCATGCTCGAACTCATGTACCACCTGCCGGCTCAGCGCAAGCTTCGCGAATTCGTGGTCACCGGCGAAATGGTCCGTAGCCGGGAAATTAACTGGACGCTGCTCGAAAAAGCGGGATGATGAAAGAGCGGGAGAAAATTACGGAACCTATGTTTAACCGAGAAAAGACAGAATCAAAACGCGTACCGATGATGCCGGTTCGCGATCTGGTGATCTTCCCCCAGATGATGAACCCCTTCATCGTGGGACGCGAGAGTTCCCTGCGCGCCCTGGAAGAGGCGCTGGCCACCGACAAAAAGATTTTCCTGGCCACGCAACACGACGCTTCCGTCGACGACCCCAAGCCGGAGGAAATTTTCTCCGTCGGCACGCTGGCCAATATCGTGCAAAGCGTTCGCCTGCCGGACGGAAACTTGCGCGTCCTGGTGGAAGGCGTGGAGCGAGCCAAGGCCACGCAAATAACCACCGATGAGGGCTTTTTCCGGGCCACCCTAAAGGTGATTCCCAACAAGGCCGAACCCTCGCCGCAAATCGATCAGATGGTTACCAAGGTTACCGGCCTGTTTGAACAGTACGTGAAGCTCTCGCAGAGCCTGAATTACGACACCATGATCGCGGCCACACGCGTGGATGATCCCGCGAAACTTTCCGACACCATCGCTTCCAATCTGCAAATTCCCGTCGAGGAAAAGCAGGAACTTCTCGAAAATTTCGATCCGCTGGACCGCCTGACCCGCGTCGGCGAAATCCTGGAAAGCGAAATCGAAAAGCTCAACGTGGACCGCAACATCAACACCCGCGTGAAGCGCCAGATGGAGCGCGCCCAGAAAGAGTACTACCTCAACGAAAAACTCAAGGCCATCCATAAGGAACTGGGTCGCGGCGAAAAGAACGAACTGGACGAGCTGAAAAAGAAGATCGAAACCTCGGGCATGCCCAAGGACGCCCTGGAAAAAGCCACGCAGGAATTGAAGCGTCTGGAAATGATGCCGCCGATGTCCGCGGAATCCACCGTGAGCCGCAATTACCTGGACTGGCTGCTGGCCGTACCCTGGAAGAAGAGATCCAAGGAAATTCGCGACATCGCGCTGGCCGAGAAAATTCTGGAAGAAGAGCATTTTGGGCTGGACAAGGTCAAGGAACGTATCCTGGAATTCCTGGCCGTCCGCCAGCTGGTAAAGAATCCCCGCGGCTCGATTCTCTGCTTTGTCGGGCCTCCGGGCGTCGGCAAAACTTCGCTGGCCATGTCCATCGGGCGCGCCACGGGACGCAAATTCATTCGCGTCTCCCTGGGCGGCGTGCGCGATGAAGCGGAAATTCGCGGCCACCGGCGCACCTATATCGGCGCCCTGCCCGGCCAGATCATTCAGATGATGAAGAAGGCCGGAACGGTCAATCCAATCTTCGTGCTGGACGAAGTGGATAAGATGTCCACCGACTTCCGAGGCGACCCCTCCGCGGCGCTCATGGAAGTGCTGGACCCCGAGCTGAACCACGCCTTTACCGACCACTATCTGGACGTCGAATACGATCTCTCCAAAGTCATGTTCGTGTGCACCGCCAACGTGCTGCACACCATTCCCCAGCCCCTGCAGGACCGCATGGAAATCCTGCGCATTCCGGGCTACACGGAAGCCGAGAAGGCACAGATCGCCAAGCGCTTCCTGGTGCGCAAGGCGCGCGAATCCACGGGGCTGACGGAAACCAACCTGAGCTTCACGGACGAGGCCATCTCGCACATCATCCGGCACTTCACGCATGAAGCAGGCGTGCGCAGCCTGGAGCGCGAAATCTCCAGCATCTGCCGAAAAGTGGCTCGTCGCGTGGTGAAGGAAGGCAAACAGTATTCCATCAACGTCGCTCCCGAGGGCGTCGGCGAATTCTTGGGCATCATCAAGTATCGCGAAGTTTGGGCCGAGAAGAAAAACGAAATCGGGCTCACCACCGGCCTGGCATGGACCGAAGTGGGCGGCTCGGTGCTCTCCACCGAAGCCACCATCATGCAGGGTAAGGGACGCCTGATGCTTACCGGCAAGCTGGGCGACGTCATGCAGGAATCGGCCCAGGCGGCCATGAGCTATGTGCGCTCGCGCACGGCAACATTCGGCCTGCCGCGCGACTTTTATCGCCACCTTGACATCCACATGCACGTTCCCGAAGGCGCCATCCCCAAGGATGGGCCATCGGCCGGAATCACCATCGCAACCTCAATCGTGAGCGCCCTGACGCGCATTCCGGTGCGCTGCGACGTGGCCATGACCGGCGAAATCACGCTGCGCGGCAAGGTGCTGCCCATCGGCGGCATGAAGGAAAAATTGCTGGCGGCTCACCGCGTGGGAATCCGCACCGTAATTCTGCCGAAAGACAACGAAAAGGATCTGGCCGATATTCCCGCGGAAATACAGGCCGACCTGACTTTGCGTTTTGTCGAGAACGTGGACCAAGTGCTGGAAATCGCCCTGGAACGGCCCCTGACACCTGCAACACACGATGCAGGCCCGGAAGTGGCGGCGAAGTTTGAAACTGAAACCGAGAGCGATCAAGAATTGACAAATTGAGGCAAGCCTCGGCTCCTGCAACCCCATGAAGCGCAATCGAAATAGTCAGCGGGGCGCTTCGTGGCGTGGGACGCGGCTGTAGTTCGCATCACCCGTGATTTGAAATTCCAGTACGGCTAATCCGGTCGGAAATCGAAGTGCACCTGTGCGGGTTCCGCCGAAAAGCACAATCCCTGCCTGAGCTTCAGGCATATCTCTATAGAAACTTAAGGAAATGAAAACGATGAGCATTAGTCTTGCGGAACTGAAAGACAAAAACATTACAGACCTGGCAAAAATCGCCAAGGACCTGGCCATCCCCGGCTCCAGCGGCATGCGCAAACAGGAGTTGATCTTCCAGATCCTCCGCGCCCAGACGGAAAAGAACGGACTGATCTTCTCCGAAGGCGTCCTGGAATGCCTGCCGGACGGCTTCGGCTTCCTGCGCGCGCCGGAATACAACTACCTCCCCGGCCCGGACGACATTTACGTTTCGCCGTCGCAAATTCGCAAGTTCGACCTGCGCACCGGAGACACGGTCTCGGGACAGGTTCGTCCTCCCAAGGACGGCGAGCGCTATTTCGCGCTGATCAAGGTCGAAGCGGTCAATTTTGAAGATCCGGAAGTCGCGCGCAACAAGATCTTCTTCGACAACCTGACGCCTCTGTACCCGGCGGGCCGCCTGAAGATGGAAACCACCCGCGAAAATCTGACTGGGCGCGTGCTGGACCTGCTCTGCCCCGTCGGCAAGGGGCAGCGCGGCTTGATCGTCGCGCCGCCGCGCACCGGAAAAACCATGATGCTGCAGGCCTTTGCCAACTCGGTAACTACTAATCACCCGGAAGTCGCTCTGATCGTTCTGCTGATCGACGAGCGCCCGGAAGAAGTCACGGACATGCAGCGAACGGTGAAGGGCGAAGTCATCAGCTCGACCTTCGACGAACCGCCGCAACGCCACATTCAGGTCGCGGAAATGGTCCTTGAAAAGGCCAAGCGCCTGGTGGAGCACAAGCGCGACGTGGTGATCCTGCTGGACTCGGTCACACGTCTGGCGCGCGCCTACAACGCCGTTACGCCGCCCTCCGGCAAGGTGCTTTCCGGCGGTATTGACGCCAACGCTCTGCAACGCCCGCGGCGATTCTTCGCCGCCGCGCGAAACGTGGAAGAGGGCGGCTCGCTCACCATCATCGCCACGGCCCTGATCGACACCGGCAGCCGCATGGACGACGTGATCTTCGAGGAGTTCAAGGGCACCGGCAACATGGAAATCAACCTCGATCGCCGCCTGGTGGATAAGCGCATCTTCCCGGCCATCGACATCAACCGCTCCGGCACGCGAAAAGAAGAATTGCTGATGCCGCCGGATGAACTCAATCGCGTGTGGGTGCTTCGCAAGGTGTTGAATCCTCTCTCACCGGTCGAGGCCATGGAGTTGCTCTTGGGACGCCTCTCCAAATCGAAGTCCAACGCCGAATTTCTCGCTTCCATGTCCAGCCCGACTTAGGGCATTCGGCGCATTTACAATCCCCTCTTCCCTCTTCGGCCCGAGCCGGAGTGTGCGGTATCGTTTCGATCGAGAAGACATTTAAATGAAATATCTGGCCCGCCAACCCATCCTGAACCGAGCGCGTGAATTGTTCGGCTACGAATTGCTGTTCCGCAACGGCATTCAGAACTCTTGCGAGGGGTTGGACCTTGAACTTGCGTCCGCTTCCGTCCTGGATACTTCCTTCCTGATCGGATTTGAAAAAATTTCCGCGGGGCGCCCCATGTTCTTTAATTGCCCCCGCGAATTTCTCCTGCGGGACTACGTTTCCCTTTTTCCGCCCAAATCCGTGGTGGTCGAACTTCTCGAAACCATTCATCCCGACGAGGAAATCGTGGAAGCCTGCAAACGATTGAAGGCGGCGGGATATTCCATCGCTTTGGACGACTTTGTGGATTCCCCGCTCTGGGCGCCCCTGGTGGCCCTCGCCGATATCATCAAGGTGGACTTCCGGCTTACCGACCTGAACGAACAGCGCGCCATTGTTTCCCGCTACGCAGGGAGCAATATTCGCATGCTGGCTGAAAAAGTGGAGACCCAGGAGGAGTTCGCGGCCGGCATGCAAATGGGATACTCCCTGTTCCAGGGATATTTTTTCTGCCACCCTGAAATGATGCAGCACCACAGTCTGCCTTCCTTCAAGCTGGCCTATCTCGAACTCCTGCGCGCGGCCACAGCCCGCGAATTCGACATTCAGAAGCTGGCCTTGAAGATCAAGTACGAGGCCTCCCTCACGTTCCGGCTGTTGCGATACCTCAACTCGGCCTTCTTCGGGCTGCGCGCGGAGATTCGTTCCGTGCAGCACGCACTTTCCTTGCTTGGCGAGCGTGAAATGAGGAAATGGATCGCGGTGGTTTCGGTGGGCGTCCTGGCCGACGGGAAACCCGACGAATTGATGACCGTGCCGCTGGTGCGCGGCCGATTCTGCGAGCTGCTTGCTCCGCTCGCCGGAATCGCGGAAGATTCCAACGACCTCTTCATGATGGGGCTGCTTTCCCTGATGGACGCAATCCTCGACCAGCCGCTCGATTCCATTATGGCGGAGCTGCCGGTGCGCGGCGAAATCAAGGAAGCTTTGCTTTCTCGGACGGGCTTGTACTGGCAGTTACTGGAAATCGCCATCGCTCAGGAACGCGCGGATTGGGAAGAAGTCAGTCGTCTGGTATCGGCACTTGGAATGAACGAAGAGCAGGTTTCCTCGCTGTATGTCTCCGCTGTCGATTGGTCCAACGCTCTGCGGCAGAGCGTTGTCATGCCATCCGCCCGCTGAAGATTTGTGCGATTTAGCCTGCTGGAACGATCCAGAGGACTTGCATTGGCGGGCCCATGGCGCGCAAAGCCGGCCCTTCATTTTCACGAATTACAAATCACAAATCACGATTCACCAGCCGCTCTTCACCCCGCAGCGGCCCTCGCCTTTTCCCTCGCCAGCAGGACAATCGCGCGCGCCGTTTCTTCCGCATCCATGGCTGTGTTGTCCACCACCACGGCGTCCGAGGCGCGCACCAGCGGAGACATCTCGCGTTCGCGGTCCCGCCTGTCTCTGATGTGCACTTCTTCAAGGACCTTCTCAAATTCCACGGGCTGGCCTTTTTCCTCAAGCTCGCGCTGGCGGCGTCCCGCGCGCACTTCAGGAGAAGCATCCAGAAAAATCTTCAAATCCGCATGCGGGAACACCACCGAACCGATGTCGCGCCCTTCCATCACCACTCCGCCCTGCTGGCCCGCGCGGCGCTGCTCAGCCACCATGGGATGGCGCACCCCCGGCACCACGGCCACCACGGAGGCCGCGTGAGATACTTCCGGCGCGCGAATCGCGTCCGTAACATCTTGTCCATCGAGAATCACTCTGAGCTTTCCTTCGCGCCGCACCAGGTCGATGTGCGCCGCGCTGGCCAATACAGCAAGCCGTTCCGGAGAATCTAGAGGCACTCCCTCGCGCAGCGCTTTTAGACCAACCGCGCGGTACATCGCGCCGCTGTCCAGATGCGTGTAGCCCAGCATCGCGGCCACGCGCCGCGCGACGGTGCTTTTCCCCGATCCCACAGGGCCATCAATGGCAATGATCAGTTTGTCTTTCATGAGAGGGTCAAGTCCGCAGCGTCAAATTCTCTTGAATGCGCGCTCGATTTCGCGCACCGAGTAGCGCAGCACGATGGGCCGCCCGTGCGGGCAGCTCATGGGCGCTTCGGTTTTGGCCAGTTCCGCGAGCAGCCACTCCATCTTTTGCTGATCCAGCGGCATGTTCACCTTGATCGCCGCGTGGCAGGCGGTCGAGGCCGCGATTTTCGCTTGCAGCGAATCCATGGACACAGCGGCATTCTCGCGCTCGGTGCCGTCGAGGATTTCCATCAGCAGCCGTTCCGCGTCCGAGGTGGCGATTCCGGCGGGCGCGGCGTGAATGGCCACGCTGCGCGGCCCCATTTGCGCCACTTCGAAACCGTTGGCGGTCAGCTCCTCGGCGATGCGTTCGAAAATCACAAGCTGCCTCGGCGAAAGCTCCACCATCATGGGCACCAGCATGCGCTGCCCGCTCAGCTGCCCTTCGCGCCGCGCGCGGAGGTGCTGTTCGAACAGCACGCGCTCGTGCGCCACGTGCTGGTCGATGATCCACAGCCCCTCGCCGTTCACGGCCACGATGAAACTGGAATTCACCTGCCCCAGCGGCTTCAGTTCGGTCAAGCTTCCGGCGCTCGCCAGGGATTCCGATTCGCTGAAGTTGCGCGCCACCTCGGAAGCCGTTTCGTCCGCGGCCATGCCAATGCCGCCCTCGAATCGGAAGCGCTGCGGCTCGGGCCGCAGAGGCTCGACGGTCAGCTCGAAATCGCCGGCAATGGCCGCGCCCGTCGCTGTGGCCGCGTTCATGGCCTGCCCATCGATGGACGTCCTGCTCATCGGCGAACCGCCCAGCGGCGGAATGAAGGCGCGCGGCAAACCTGTGCTCGATTGATTTGCGCCCGCGAATGCAGCAACGGCCGCTGCCGCGCCGTTACTCGGCTGCTCACCCGCATTTGCGGCGTCCGGCGCGGCGGCAGTGAAACTCGGGATCGGCCGTGCTTTGGATAGCGCCTGGCGTATCGAGTCGCGCGTGAAGTCGTGCACAAATTGAGGATGGCGGAAACGCACTTCGATTTTCGCGGGGTGAACGTTCACGTCCACTTCCTCGGCGGGCATATCCAGAAACAGCAGCACCGCCGGAAATACCGAGGGCGGCAGCACGTTGCGGTAGGCCTCGTGAATGGCGTGCAGGATCAGGCGGTCGCGCACCAGTCGCTTGTTCACAAATACGTAAATTCCGTTGCGGTTGCCGCGCTGCACCTCGGGCCGCGAAGCGAATCCGCGCACCACGATTTCGGCGGCGCGCTCTTCGCTCGTGATTTCCGCTTCCGTAATGGCCGCGCGCATGGGCGAGGACACCGGCAGCAGCTCAAACAGATCGTCCAGCGCCTGCCGCCCGAAAAGCTGGTAGACGCGGTCAGACATATTCTCGACGGCCGTGGCGTGAATAATTTCCTGCGTGGGCGTCTTCAGCACGAACTGCTTGTCGGGATGCGCCAGCGCGTAGTGCGTGACCAGTGAAGCGATGTGGCCAAGCTCGGTGGTCTCCGATTTGAGGAAATTGCGCCGGGCCGGCACGCAGTAAAAAAGATCGGCCACGCTGATGGTCGTCCCCGCGGGCAGGCCTTCGGGATTCACGCCGACAAGCTTTCCTCCCGCGAATTCCACGCGAGTTCCTTCGGCGTCCTCCGCAGCGCGCGTTTGCAGTAGCAGGCGCGATACCGAAGCAATAGAGGGCAGCGCCTCGCCGCGAAAGCCCAGCGTGGAGATCGAGAGCAGATCGTCTGCGGTGCGTAGCTTGGACGTGGCGTGCCGCTCGAAGGCCAAGAGCGCGTCGTCATGCATCATCCCGCAGCCGTCGTCGATCACGCGAATCATGCGCTTGCCGCCGGACTCGACTTCCACGCGAATCGAGCGCGCGCCCGCGTCCAGCGCGTTCTCCAGCAACTCCTTCACGACGGAAGCTGGCCGCTCGACGACTTCGCCGGCGGCGATCTTGTTCGCGACGTGCTCCGCAAGTATGCGTATTCGTGTCATGTGTCGATTGATTGTAGCGCCCGCCTTCAGGCGGGCGCTACAGGACCAAACCTGCGCTATTTTTCTTCTATCGGCTTCAGCTGGATGCCGAGCATATCGAGTTGATCCGTGTCCACATCCGACGGCGCTTCGGCCATCAAATCCTGCGCCTTTGACGTTTTCGGAAAGGCGATCACTTCACGGATTGATTTTTCGCCCGCGAGCAAAAGCACGACGCGATCCAAGCCCAGCGCGATGCCGCCGTGCGGAGGCGTTCCGTAGGTCAGCGCATCGAGGAAGAAGCCGAAGCGGCTCTTGCGCTGCTCCTCGCTGAGCCCCAGCATTTTGAATACGCGGTCCTGCAACTCCTGCTGATGAATTCGAATGCTGCCCGAGCCAAGCTCAACGCCGTTCAGCACCAGGTCATAGCCCTTCGAACGCATGGACAGGCGCACTTCGTCAGAGGGGTCTTCCAGTTTGGCAATATCTTCCTCGACGATTCCGGTGAAGGGATGCTGCGCGCTGACCACCGCTTTTTCGGTGGTGTTCCATTCAAAAAGCGCGAAGCCGGTGATCCACGCAAATTCCCAACGATCCTGGGGAATCAGTTTTAGTTGATCGGCCAGCAGCAACCTCAGTTGTCCTGCGATCAACGCGGCGGCATCCGTGCCGGGAATTTGTTCTTTGGCGGTGACGGCGATGACCAGGTCGCCCGGCTTGGCTTCCACGCTGGCGGAGATTTTCTTCAGCGTCTCCGCGCCAAGATTTTTTTCCAGCGGCGAGGTTACTCCCTCGGCCGTGACTTTGACGGTGTATACGCCGCGCGCGCCCAGCGATTTGGCTTTCTCGGCGATTTCGTCAAGCTGCTTTCGCGAGAACGCGGCCGCTCCGGGAGCGGCGAATGCCTGCACGTTTCCGTCGATATGCATGGTTTCGCGCGCCGCGGCGAAATGCTCGCTCACGTCATGCAATTCCATCCCAAAGCGCAGGTCGGGCTTGTCCGAACCGTAGCGGCGGATGGCATCCTTGTATTCCATGCGCCGAAACGGGCCTTTTACGGTGATGCCGGCGACGGCGCAGGCGCGCACCATCACGTTTTCAATCACGCCGAACACCGTGTCCTGCGTGGGAAAGGAAATTTCCAAATCGAGTTGCGTGAATTCCGGCTGGCGGTCGGCTCGCAAGTCCTCATCGCGAAAACATTTGACGATCTGGAAGTAACGGTCCAGTCCGCCGATCATCAGAATCTGTTTGAAAATCTGCGGCGATTGCGGCAGCGCATAAAATTGACCGCGGTGCACGCGGCTGGGCACCAGGTAATCGCGCGCGCCCTCGGGCGTGGAGCGCGTGAGCATGGGCGTTTCGATTTCATAAAAGCCCATTTCGTCCATGGCCTTGCGGATTTCCAGAATCACCCGGTGGCGCAGCGCCAGATTTTCGCGCGGTTTGGTGCGTCGCAGATCGAGATAGCGGTAGCGCAGGCGCGTCTCTTCGCTGGCGGTCAAATCGTCTTCCACAACGAACGGCGGCGTTTTCGAAGTGTTCAGAATGCGCAGCTCGCTGGCCACGATTTCCACTTCGCCCGAAGCGAGGTCGGGATTCACCTTCTGCCGCTTCACCACGCGCCCGATTACGGCCACCACGAATTCCGAGCGCAATTCCTCGGCGCGGCCGTGCGCGGCTGCATGTAGCTCTTTATTAAAAACAATTTGCGCCAGGCCCGAGCGGTCGCGCAAATCGATGAACAGAAGATTGCCCAGGTCGCGCCGCTTGTGGACCCAGCCCATCAGGACTACGTCCTTGTCGGCGTCCGCGGCGCGCAGGTCGCCGCAGTAGTGTGTGCGTTGCAGTGTTCCCAGTGAATCGAGCACGTATTCTTCCTTCCGTTCTTCCCAGTAGCACAGGCTTCAGCCTGTGGGGTTTGAGGCTTGCAAGGACTAAACCCCACAGGCTGAAGCCTGTGCTACTAAAACTGCATTCCTGCTGGCGTCATTACACTTTCCGCTCAGCTTGCAAAAATGAAAACAATTCCGGCTCGGCTAGTTTTTGCTGCGAGCCGTCAGCGAGGCGCTTTACGGTGACAACGCCTGCGGCGAGTTCATCGTCGCCCACGATCACGGCGTGGCGCGCTTTCAATCGATCCGCCAGGCCCAGCGATTTGCCGAATTTCATTTCTACCGCGGGCAGCTCGACCACGAAGCCCGCATCGCGCAGCCGCCGCGCAAGACCAATGGCCGCCGTGTGCGCCGCCGCGCCAAACCATGCCAGGTACACATCGAAGCCGCTGGGCACCGCGCCCTCTCCCGCTTCCTGCAGCGAGAGAATCAAGCGGTCCGTGCCGATGGCGAAGCCGATTCCTTTGGTGCTGGCCGGGCCGCCCAAGAGTTCCACCAGACCATCATAACGCCCGCCGCCGCAAACCGCATTCTGCGAGCCGAGGCCCGGCGCGGTGATTTCAAATGTGGTGCGCATGTAATAGTCCAGGCCGCGCACAAGGCGCCAGTTTTCCTGATAGGTGATTCCCCGCAGCGCTAGCTGGCGCTTCACTTCGTCGTAATGCACGCGGCAATCGTTGCAGAGATGCTCGGCAATGCGCGGCAGATTTGCGATGATGCCCTGCTCGCTCTCGAGTTTGGAGTCCAGCACGCGCAGCGGATTCGTCTCAATGCGCCGCTGGCTGTCCGGCCCAAGTTGTTCGCGCACCGTTAGCAATTCCGCGCGCAATTTTTCGACGTACGCAGGGCGGCAATTCTTGCAGCCAATCGAATTGAGGTGCAGAACAGCGCCCTTGAGCTTCAGCCGCTCGAAAAGCCGCATCAACATTTCAATCACTTCGGCGTCAATCCCCGGCGCATCCGAAGAACCCAGCACCTCCGCGCCAATCTGATAGAACTGCCGGTAGCGCCCCTTCTGCGGCCGCTCGCGCCGGAACATTGGCCCCATGTAGTACAGCTTCGCGTTGCCGGGCAGCGTTTGCATCCCATGCTCGATGTAAGCGCGCACAACAGAAGCTGTGGCTTCGGGACGCAGGCTTATGTCCTGTCCGATGGGAATCACGTGGACAATTCCCTCCAAACCTAGAACAAACTGTTGGAGAACGGATGGATCAACGAAATCAAAAACGGGTTGCCCAGCAGCTTGGTTCTCAAGCATGTTCAGTATCGAGTCAAACAGAGTGACGAGAGACTTGGTCTTCTCGTCAAACGAGAGTTCTCCCAGCTCAATTTCTTTTCCGAGAAGGGATTTATATCGTTTCAAGAGCTGAATAAATTCTTCCTGTTTGAGTTGCACTCCCCCGACGGCAATCGGGTTCGAGATGGCCTCTCTAAGAATTGCAAGTTCTCCGGACGCCCGATCAACAAACGTATACATTTCCTTGGAAACGATGTCAGTTTCCTGGCCCACGGATCGTGCGAAAAGTTCCGTCGGCTCAAAAATCGGCAGGCGAATCTCGGCGAAACCAAACGTGCCGAACACCTCGCGCGCGGCCTGCTCGACGCGGTTCCACAGCGCGGACTCCTGCGGAAGGATGTCGCGAACGCCTTTGATGGCCTGAAATTTGCCTTTATCGGACAATGGAAAATCCTGTGACTGGTGACTGGTGACTAGTGACTGGTGATTCCGAAATTCTCATCGTTTTTCTCTGTGGACCTCTGTGCGCTTTTCTCTGTGTTCTCTGTGTTGAGCTTTTTGTTGTGCTTTTTGTTTTGCGTTTTGTTTTGCGTTTTCTTGTGCGAGTGGAAAAGCAGACAGGCTGAAGCCTGTCCTACTTTTACTACTTCCCCGCTTCCTACTTGTACGCCTCCGAATATTCGACGTAGCGCGTGGCGTAGGCCTCGATGCTGGCCTGATCCTCGGGCGTGAGCGCGCGGCGGAATTTTCCGGGATGGCCCATGAACAGGCTGCCCGGCGGGACCACAGTTCCCTCGGGAATGAGCGTGCCCGCGGCGATGATGGAACCTTCGCCGACGCGCACACCGTTCAGCAAAATTGCTCCCATGCCGATCAGCACGCGCGATTCGATAGTGCAGCCATGCAGGATGGCGCCGTGCCCCACGGTCACCATGTCGGCCAGTATCAGAGGATGGGTGTCCTTGTACACGTGCAGGATCGAGCCGTCCTGAATGTTGGTGCGCGAGCCGATGCGGATCCAGTTCACGTCGCCGCGAATCACCGTGCACGGCCACACGCTGGAAAACTCGCCAATGCTGACGTCTCCGATCACCACTGCTTGCGGATCGATGTATGCCGATGCCGCAATTTGCGGCGTCCGGCCATGATGGCTGCGAATCATGCGCGCACCTCGATGGAATTGAAACAAGTGAAGCTAACACACGCGTTCCGGGCTGACAAGAAAGTGACTCCAGTAGAACAGGCTTCAGCCTGTTGGTTTTTGCGCGAATGAAATGCAAAACCCACAGGCTGAAGCCTGTCCTACTTAAACCTAATCGATTTCCACGACTGAACCACGCGCGGCGGCCGGCTTGGCATCCAAACGCGCGGCGACTGCGCGTGCCATCGCGTAAATGCTCTTCGCGCCGGGCGCATCCGGACCGAGCAGCGCCACCGGCTTGCCGGTATCGCCGCCGATGCGGATTTGCGGGTCGATTTCAATTTCGCCAAGCAGCGGCACGCCGTAGGTTTCCGCGATGCGCTTGCCTTCGCCGTGGCCGAAGACGTCGATGCGCCCCTGGCAGTGCGGGCAGCTGAAGAAGCTCATGTTCTCGACCACGCCGAGAATGTCCACGTTCACCTGGCGAAACATTTCCATGGCCTTGCGCACATCGGCCAGCGCGACCGTGGAGGGCGTGGTGACCAGCACCGCGCCGGTTATCGGCACGAGCTGGATCAGCGAAAGCTGCACGTCGCCCGTGCCCGGAGGCAGATCGATAATCAGGTAGTCCAGCTCGCCCCACAGGACGCTGCGCAGGAATTGCTGCATCACGCTGTGCAGCATGGGCCCGCGCCAGATCATGGGCTTGTCGCCCGGATTGAGCAGGCCCATGGAGATCATCTTCACGCCCTGCGCCACGACGGGAAGAATTTCGCGGTCGCTGAGCGCCTGCGGCTGCTCCTCGGTGCCCAGCATGATGGGCACGTTGGGGCCGTAGACGTCCGCATCCAGCAAGCCCACGGAGTGGCCAAGGTGTTTGAGGGCCAGCGCCAGGTTCACGGCAACCGTGGTCTTTCCCACGCCGCCCTTTCCGCTGGCGACGGCGACGAGATTCTTCACGCCCTGAATGGGCAACTTGGGCGGTTGGGGCATGGGTGGCGGCGGCATGATCGGTTTCTCCTGAAGCAACGGAATCTTAGGCTGAGCATCTTACAGCCCTTCATTTTGAACGAGAAAGGCGCGTACGTCCACTCTCGACCGGGCACTCTCGACGGGGCAAGGTCCGGGCAGCAAATGGCCCATTCCGTTTTGGCATCGTAACGGCCCTGCAACATCAGCTTCCGGATGGGCCAACATTGCCGTGAAATATATGGGATACTCGAACCTTGCAATTGAGGAAATTGGTGCTGACCCCAGCACAACCATCAGAGCAAGGCTACCATCTAAGGGTGTGCGGATTCATTTGCAGTGGAAATTTCGGGGCGTGACGGGCGTACTCGCGTCAATTGAGTCTGAATATTTGGCAAACCGAAGCTTTCTGAAAAGGAGATTTTCCGTGTCAAAGCTCACGATTCGCACGATTCCGGTTCTCATTCTTCTCTTGATTGCCGGCGCGAAACAGGCAAGCGCACAGGGATTCAGCGCCTATTTTGGCTTGGGCAGCGCCTTCGACAGCGCGGCCACGAATTCGGGTTGTCCGTCTGGCCAGATCGCCGATCCAACTGTCACACCCCCGGCGCCCTGCGTGGCGGTATCGGGGATGGGTGGTGTTTTTGGCGTGTTCGGCGCCGACTTTATGATCAAGCCACACCTCGGATTCAACGGTGAGTACAGCTTCCGTTTCGCTCAATCGAGTTACTTCGACACCGCTACGACATTCCCACCTACACCGATAAACATCCGTCCCAGCTTTTATGACTTTAACGCGGTTTATCAGCCAACCTCAGGGGGTCGGCGGGCCGTCCCCGTACTTGAAGGAGGAATCGGTGGTGCCAAGCTATCCTACTATGCAAACCCGGGGGCGGGGACCGTTTTCAGCGGAAGTCAATTCTTTGCTAGTTCCAACCACTTTCAAGTGCACGGCGCAGTGGGAGTGAAGTTGTACATCAAATCGGATATCTTCATAAAGCCTCAATTTGATGTCCATTATGTGCCAAACCTGACCAATCAATACGGGCGGAACACTGTTCCGGAATTTACGATTTCGATAGGGTACACGTTCGGGCGACAATAAAACCCCACACGCCGCGGAAAGCGCGCTGAAGCTAGAAGATTCATCGCTCCCATTGGGCGCAAAGTGGGGCGGGATAGGTTCTTCCCGCCCGGTAACATTTTATTCTGAGGGATTGTGGCCGGGCCCTGCGCCGGATGCAGATGAATTCGCCGCACGCATAATTTCCAAAAAGCCCGCAGGACCAAGCAGCGTGCTTGCAGTTGCCACTCCGCCCATCAACGCGCCCATAACTCCAAGCAACGATGCATCCGTCCCGGTGAGATATAGGTTGCGGATGTGCGTCCTTGGCGCGAGCCAGGACTTTCGAAACTTGTCCGGCGTGGCCGGGTAGCCGTAGATCGTCCCTGACGGCGCTCCCGTGAAGTGCTCGAAGGTGAGGGGCGTGGCCAGCTCAGCGTAGGCAACGAGGTCGCGGAAGCCAGGGTATTGCCGCTCCACAAGATCCAGCAAGCCTTGCGTGATGCGCGCCTTGGCCGCTTCGTAGTCGGTTCCGCGGCGTCGCCAGGGCTCTGAGCGAAACGCCTCAAGACCGCGATAGGAAAACGGCGCAACGATTTCCGCCGTATGGCTCTGCGCGCGCGGATCTTTCAACGATGGAAACGAGAGGTAGGCCATCGGGGCGCGGCCATTCAATAGGTCGTCCCGGCCGGCGCACATCTGCTCATGATCGAATGAGGAAAAGATCCAGTAATTCTCTCCCTTGAAACCCAACTCGCGAGGATCCCGCTTCAACCCCAGAAATAGCTCCACGGCTTCCAGTCCCTCCGGAGGAGTTTGCAGTTCGGCACGAAACGGAACGGCCTCGGTGGGAAGTAAACGCGCGAACGTGTTCCATGCCCCCGCATCGGAGACGATGACCGGAGCGCGAAATTCTCTCAGGGGCTGGTCCGTTCCCTTCTTCGGGCTGCACCTGCACCCCTACAGCCCGTCCATCCTGCAAAATAATTTTAGTTACTTCGTGGCCCACCAGAAATTCTCCGCCCGCCGCCCGAACCACGGAGCTTGCAGCCAATGGAATTTCTCCCGCGCCGCCAGCCGGATACCACGCGCCATCCAGGTAGGAGCTTGCGACAATGGCATGGGCAACAAATGCGCTGCGGCTCGGGGGCAATCCGTAGTCTCCCCACTGCGAAGCAAGCACGGCGCGCAGACGCGGATCGCGAATGTGGCTTTCCAAATATTCCTGCGTCGTTTGCAGCGACGATTTCTCAGCGAAGCGATTGATGGCCTGTACCATCCAGCGGATCGGTTGCGGTGTGAGCAGCGACATCATGCGCCGGTTGAACCAGTTCGCGGCGCGCTTCATGTCGCGGAAATATTGGCCGATGGCCTGCCGTTCCGCGGGGAACGTTTCCGCGAGCGCGCGCTCAAAATTCGCGCGGCCCTTCGGCACCTGCAAGGTGAGATCGGGGTACACGAACACATCGTACACTTCGGGCAAGGGCGACCAGTCCACGCCTCCATCCGTGATGAAATCGAACAGCCGCCGCCCGGTCATGCCCTTGCCCATTTCGCCCACGTAGTGGACGCCGACATCCCAGGTCCAGCCACCCGGCCGGCTGAAGGTGTGCGTAAATCCGCCGATTTTGAAATGGCGCTCGAGCACCAGGACGCGCCACTTGCGCAATTGGGCCATGATGCTGGCAAAAGTCAGCGCGCCCATGCCCGAGCCGATAACAATGGCATCGTAGGACTGTCCGTTGGGATTTTGGCTTGCGGATGCCGTGGCTTGGTTCATGAGAGCCTCTCCAGTGAATCAATGTGGACACCGGCAACATTCTATCGAATCAATGTTGCTTTTGTCAACATTCCGGCATAAAATATTTTTCGCCATGTCTAGAAAACCTTACCACCACGGAAACCTTCGCGACGCCCTGCTGCAAGGGGCACTGCGCGCCATCGCCGAAATGGGACCGGCTGCCTTCACGCTGCGCGAAGTGGCACGCCGCGCCGGAGTTTCGCACAACGCTCCCTACCGCCATTTTCGCGATAAGAATGCGCTGCTCGCGGCTGTGGCCGCTCAGGGGTTCCGGGAGTTGACGCATGCCATGCTTCAGGCGGGCCAGGAGCAATCCAGTGCTTTGGACAGATTGAAGCAATCAGGGTTGGCTTATGTGGATTTCGCCCTACGCAGACCGGAGCATTTCACTGTGATGTTCGACGCCCCGGTCTGCAGCAACAAGGACCCGGAATATGTGCAAGCCTCGGAGGAGTCCTTCGGCACGTTGGTGACATTCATCCGAAATTGTGAGGAGGCAGGCCAGCTCCCTGCCGGAAATACGATGGAGCGGGCTCTGTACGCGTGGTCACTGGTGCATGGGATCGCAAAACTTGCCGTGGCAGGCCGCCTCCCATTTAAAAATAAGGCGGCAATGCTGAATTTCGCCAAGTTTGCCATTGACGAATCGGTCCTAGGCAATCTTCACGCATAGGTTCCCCCACCACAGCCTTCGCCAACGAGATCCTTTCGGATTTTGCCCGAACAGCTCACTTTGCACGGCGATTGCCGGACAGGGTACAATTAAGTTTTGAGTGTGCCTGCGGAATGCCCTCCTACTGCTCGCAGTCGCATCTCATGTATGGGGCTTTTGGGCCCGCCTCTGGAGCTTGAAGTTAATTCCGAAGAACACCGAAGGATTGTGATGCGAGTCGATACCATGATCGACCGGGTTGTTGCCCGGTTCATCGGCACCAAACACGAGCGCGACCTCAAGCTGATTCAGCCGCTGGTCAAACGCGATCAACGCGCTGGCGCCGGAATACGAGAAGCTGAGCGACGCCGAGCTTCTGGAAAAGACCGTGCAGCTCAGGACCCAGGTGCAGGAGCGGCTCGGCGACACTTCCGCTGGAAGATCCCGAATTCAAGAGCGCCGTTGCAAGGAGGCGCTGGAACCGGCGCTGGTCCCGGCGTTTGCCCTGGTGCGCGAAGCGGGCCGCCGCAAGCTCGGCATGCGCCATTTCGACGTGCAGTTGATCGGCGGCATCGTGCTGCACGAAGGCAAGATCGCCGAAATGAAGACGGGCGAAGGCAAGACGCTCGTCGCCACGCTTCCCGCGTTCCTGAATGCGCTGACCGGCCGCGGCGTGCACATCGTCACCGTGAACGATTACCTGGCCCGGCGCGACGCGGAGTGGATGGGCCCGATTTACCGCGCGCTGGGGCTGACGCGTCGGCGTGATCGTGCACGACCTGAGCGACGTGCGAGCGGCGCGCCGCCTACGGCGCGGACATCACCTACGGCACCAACAACGAATTCGGCTTCGACTATCTGCGCGACAACATGAAGTACGATCTGCGGATTGCGTCCAGCGCGGCCATCAGTTCGCCATCGTGGACGAAGTGGACTCCATCCTGATCGACGAAGCGCGCACGCCGCTGATTATCTCCGGCCCGGCCGAGGAATCCACCGACAAGTATTACCGCATCGACAAGATCATTCCGAAACTGATTCAGGACATCGACTACACCGTCGAGGAAAAGCATCAGCACCGCCACGCTGACCGAAGAGGGCGTCAGCAAAATGCGAGAGGCTGCTGGGCCTCGGCAACATGTACGACCCGCAGCACATGGAAACGATTCACCACGTCTACCAGGCCCTGCGCGCGCACACGCTCTATAAGCGCGACGTCGAGTACGTGGTCAAAAACGGCGAAGTCATCATCGTCGATGAATTCACCGGGACGCGAAATGCCCGGCCGCCGCTGGTCGGACGGCTTGCATCAGGCCGTCGAAGCCAAGGAAGGCGTCAAGATCGAGCGCGAGAATCAGACCCTCGCCACCATCACCTTCCAGAATTATTTCCGCATGTACAAGAAGCTTTCCGGCATGACCGGAACGGCGGAAACCGAGGCCACCGAGTTCGACAAGATTTACAAGCTCGACGTTTCGCTGATTCCCACGAACCGCCCGCTGCGCCGCGCAGGAATATTCCGACGTCGTCTACCGCACGGCGGCGGAAAAATACGAAGCCGTGGTCAACGGCATCCTGCAGGAGGACGGCACCACGCGCACGGCATCCGGCAGATTCACGAAGCGGGCCAGCCCGTGCTGGTGGGCACGATCTCCATCGAAAAATCGGAGCACCTGGCGAATTGCTGAAGAAGGCGGGCATCCCGCACCAGGTGTTGAACGCCAAGCAGCACGAGCGCGAAGCGAAAGTCATCGCGCAGGCCGGGCGCAAGGGCGCGGTCACGGTTTCCACGAACATGGCCGGCCGCGGCACGGACATTTTGCTTGGCGGCAATCCCGAAGCGATGACGCGCGACTATTGCCTGCACGAAAAGCTGGCGATTCCCTACACTGCCGCGCCGGCGGTGATCGGCGCGGATGGCGGCCGAACGCCAGCGCCGCGCGCCGAACATGGTGCTGTTCCAGCAGGAAGGAAAAATCTTTCAGGTGCCCGCTCGATCAGTGGAAACCGATCTACGACCAGTTCGTCGAGCAGTGCCGCGCCGAGCACGACGAAGTGATCGCGCTGGGCGGCCTGCACATTCTGGGCACCGAACGCCACGAGGCGCGGCGCATCGACAATCAGCTTCGCGGCCGCGCCGGCCGCCAGGGCGATCCCGGCTCCTCGCGCTTTTTCCTTTCGCTCGAAGACGACCTGCTGCGCGTTTTCGGCGGCGAGCGCGTCAAGGCGCTGATGTACCGGCTGGGCATGACCGAGGGCGTGCCCATCGAATCGAAGCTGATTTCGCGCCGCATCGAGAACGCGCAGAAGGCCGTCGAGGCGCAGAACTTCGAGGCGCGCAAGCACCTGCTCGAATACGACGACGTGATGAACAAGCAGCGCGAGACGATCTACTCGATTCGCCGCTCCGCGCTCGAAGGCAAAGACCAAAAGGATTACGCGCTGGGCATCGCGGAAGACATTGCGCGCGAACTGGTGGAAACCTTCTGCCCGCGCGAACGAGCATCCCGAAAAATGGAACGTCACGCAGTTCGCCGCCGAAGTGCTGAATCAGTTTGGCATCGACGTGAAGGCGGCCGGGATCGACCCGGCCAAGATGAATCACGCCGAACTGGCCGACACGCTGGTCGAGCGCGTCAAGGAGCGCTACGCCGAGAAGGAAAAGCTATTCGGCGAGACGATGATGCGCTGGCTCGAACGGCGCATCATTCTGGACATCGTCGACACGCAGTGGAAAGACCACCTGCTCACGCTCGACCACTTGAAGGAAGGCATCGGCCTGCGCGGCTACGGGCAGAAAGATCCGCTGGTCGAATTCAAGAAGGAAGCGTTCACGCTGTTCGAAGACATGATGGGGCGCATCGATACCGAAACCGTGCGCTACCTGTTCCTGGTCCAGCCCGCCAGGCCGGAAGACGAAGCCGCGCGAAATCGAGCGCCGCCAGCGCCGGCAGCAGCAGGAATTGCAGTACCAGGCCGGCCCCGCCCAAGCCGAAGCAGCCCAAGCCCGTCCGCACCGGCGCGAAAGTCGGCCGGAACGACCCCTGCCCCTGCGGGAGCGGGAAGAAATACAAGAAGTGCCACGGCGCAGCGGCTTAGCGGCCGTAAATATTTCCCGTAAGTTTCCAGCGTCTCCCCAACACTGCAATTTGCCGCACCAAAAAACAAAAAAAGCCGGTATTGAGCGAAGCCTGCTCGCCAAATACCGGCCATTCAAGAAGGGATTGTTGCGTCCCTTAGAAGTTGAGCACGAACCCTGTTCCGACAGAATAGTTTGGGGCGATCGATGGGCCAAAGTTTGCTACCAGGTAGTCGCCCTGAATGCGCCAATACAGGCGCCCATTGCGAATCTTGTAGTCCAGTCCGCCGCCGGCCATGAACGCGGCGTGCGAATTGCTGCCAAGGGTTGGCGACTGAGTAAATCGGAAGTGCTGCCAGCCGCCAAGTATATGAACCCATGGCTCAAAGTGGTTGGAGTTATAAAGGGAAACGTGCGCGCCGCCGCCCAGGAACAGCGATTTCGCATCGATGCTGGGATTTGATTGCACGTGGCCGAATCCCATGATGGCCGTACCTTCGACGCCAAGCCAATTGTTAAAATATCGGGTAACGTCCGCTTTGTATCCGAAATCGTGAAACTTCGTGTTTAGGACGTTGTATTGCATGTATTGAAATCCCAAGCCCAGTTGCCACGGTTCGCGATCCGCGGGGATTAGCGACGCCGGAGCGGCAGGCTCACTTGCGGGACTCGCGGCGTCAAACGCCGCTGTGGCATCCTGTGCCGACGCAGTGAGCGATAGGCAAAAAAGCGCCGCGCATAGAATTGATAACTTGCGCATACTGAAAACCCTCCTCATATCAAGTGCGATCCCCTTGGCCCCACCATCTTCATACTTGGTACTAGAACGTGTCCATGCTAATTCGTGGATGAGTTTCTCAGCAAGTCAATTCTTCCTGCCACAGACGAAAGAGTTCATTTGCGCCTTATCCCCCCTCCTCGGCTGGCTCTGCAATTTTGCCTGGATTCCACAAGGAGGATAGATTCTACACCCCACACCCCCTCAGGCAAGACTCCAGGCCCGCGGATGGCCCTCATAGGTCGCGCAAAATGAGGCAGATCAAGGACTTCAAAGGGTTGGCAGCCGCCTTGCTCTCAACACAGTGATATTTTGAAATGGGATTGAGGTGAAACCCATGCAAGCATTGGCGAACAATAGTGGCACTCGGGAGTGCGTAATCGATCGCCCCACGTTTTCGGGCGAAAGCGGCGAGCAACTGGAAGAGTACCTATACAACTCCACACAGATGCTGGACGCAATCGCGGAACGCCTAAATCGCGGAGAAACAATCGACCGGGATTCACACGATTGGATGCTCGAACAAGTGGACATTATCGTTGAGTCTCTGGGCAGTGAAACCCTGGAATTAGGCGATGAAATGCGCTCGAACTTATTACAATTTGTTTTGGCAATCGCCAATGTGAACGAGCAAATTCGCCACCAAACCTCGCTCAGCCTCTAGCCCCATGCATGGGGTATCCATGCGGAACGCAATTTGCGCCCACTGCTTGTACGGGCCTGCACTCAGGTTCAGAATATAACTAAGCGGTCTTGTAATCGGCATGGCTGCAAATCTGGCCTGCATGGCCACGCACCTAAAATGACGCATGGCGATAGAAACAAATTCGGAAACCTACGTGAATGCACACTCCTCATCGGCGCATTTTGACGTGAGTCTTCCGGCCGATGTCACGGCCATTTCGCCTGTTGTGGGCTGGGTCATGCGCCTTGTGGGCGAATTGGAATATGCGGCGGGCAAGGAATTTGAAATTGAGATGGCCCTGCGCGAAGCCCTGGCGAACGCTGTCCTTCACGGGTGCAAGGGCGATGCCAGCAAGAAAATCGAATGCTCGGTGACGGGCGATCGGGACCAGGGCATTCTGATCGTGGTTCGCGATCCGGGCAGCGGGTTTGACCCCGCGTCCATCCCCTCGGCCACGGACGAGTCCAATTTGCATTCCGAACATGGCCGCGGAATCTTGTTGATCAACAAGCTGATGGATGAAGTGAAGCACGAACAAAACGGCACTGTAATTCGCATGCGCAAGTTCTGACGGCCATGATAGCCAAACCACCCACGAAGAATTCGGAAGCGGTTCCCGGCAATCCCCAGGAGAATTCGTTCAAACCGTTTCAGCCTGACATGCCGCAAATCCCAGGCGTAAGCGATGGATCACGCCATTCAAAGCAAGGATTGAACCGCCCTGATCCACAACGGCTGCCCCAAATCGTGGGCATCGCGATTGTCGTGGCGTTGAGCGCCGCCGTTGGCATTTTCTGGTTCAGGAGCAGGTCGCGAGTGGCAACCAGTCCTTCCTCCAATACGGAAGTCGCGGAACAGCCCGCTCCTCCGCTTCCCGATCCCATCGCCCCGGTTCATGAGGGGCCATCCGTGGCCGCGACGGTCGATGAGCTTTCTAAAACTTGGTCCGCCAGGAAATTTAATTTCGTGAAACCGATTACGCAGGAAAATGTTCACGCCATGGTGATCCGGCTCCCGGGCGGAGAACTCTGGGCATTTTCCCTGCAGGGGCCGTTTAACCGCTGCGAATTGGAATTCGTTACAGATCTCGGTGCGCTTGCCTCAAAATACCGATTCAACGCAAGCCATCCGATGGTAGTGAGTCCATGCGACAACACGGTGTACGATCCCTTGAAAGTCGACGATGTCGGCGGCAATACATGGGTCCGTGGACAAATCGTGCAGGGCAACAGCCTGCGGCCGCCTCTTTCCATTGACGTTAAAGTGCGAGGACGCGTGATTATGGCCGAGAGTATCGAGTAGCTGGTGACTGGTGAAAAAAAGCGGCGCTTAATTTCGCCGCTTTTTTTTACAGCGAACCGTCCTCCTATTGCTGCAATTGAAGAGCGCGGGCGGAATCCAGGCAGGATTTCACTACTTGGGTTTCACGAGTGCACGCATCACGAACCACGCCGGGCAACCTCCACGCGTGCGAATCACTAGTCACCGGTTACCACATCGGCAACATGCTCGTGTCCGATGGCTGCACGGCGATGTAGTTCCCGCCGCTGGTCAGGAATCCGGGCGAACACCACCGATAAAATAGTCCAGCGACTTGCCCGGCGCCACGTCCTCAATGCGCAGCAGCATGACGGTGACGCCCTGGCTGACCGCTCGTTCAATTTCCTTTGGAATATGGGGAGACAGATTGGCCTTCGAAGAAGAGACCAAGGCCATGATGCGGAACTCATGAATTGCGTCGAAGATGTAGCGGGCGGATTCGAACACGGCCACGGCTTTTTGTCGGGACTGAAGTCCCGACCTCCTAAGAGCAGCGCCGTGCCAGCACCATTCGAATTAGGACCGCATCCGGCAAGCCAATGGGGAAGCTTTTGCGCGGCGGGCGGCAGATCGAAAATTGAGCACAACCATGCGCGCAACCCGGAGTGCATGATATAAAGGAAGTGCGCGGCTGTAGCTCAGCTGGATAGAGCGCGTGCCTCCGAAGCACGAGGTCGGGCGTTCGAGTCGCCCCAGCCGCACTATTTAATTCCACGCATCCGATCCATCTCTCAAAAGACTGTCCCAGCTTCGCTGCGGGCATGCCACGGGCTACGAAAAGCTGAATTTGATCTCTACCCTCAGATCGACCGGTGTCGGCTCGCCATCGAGGATCGTAGGTTCATATTTCCTCTTCGAAACGGCACTCAATGCCGCGGGGATCAGGATCGGATGCCCGCTGACCACCTGCATGCCTTTCACGTTGCCGTGTTCGTCGATGATCGCCTCGATGATGACCACGCCGGAAAGGTGAGCCTGCCTTGCGAGGGTTGGATACTCCGGATCGGGCCCAAACAGCAGGCGCGGTGGCTTCACATCGCCACCCACGCGGACTGGCGCCACTGGCCCTTTCGCCACCGGAGCCACAGGCGGCGGAGGTGGAACTCCCTTCGAAACTCCGCCAAGGACACCACCGATAACGCCACCCACTTGCCCACCGGAGATTCCGCCAGGTACCCCCATAAACGCATCGTCAGGGGGCGCCTCCGCTACTTCTGGTGTGGTCACGACGGCTTTGGGTATGAAGGAAGGCGCCGTCAGTTTTCCGGCATTGAAGACGCGCATAGGCGCAACTCGAACCGGCCTCACGGCGGACGAAACCATTGGCGCAGGTGGAGGACCCGCGGGCATCGCGGGAGGCGCGAGAAACGTAAGATTCAATTTTTCATAATTCAGACCAGCCGTAAAATAAAGGGGCGCAATCAAAAGTATCGCTAGGATCGCGAAGTGAACGCCGATTGAGGTAACCCAGTCCAAGGCGCTGCGCCGCTGGTGCGCGGATGTATCTTCCAGGATGGCTTCCGCAAAGAGTTCGTGCAGCGGCGCAACTGTTGGCGGCGCCAGGACGATATGTGCCCTCGTTCTTGCCGCCGGTCCCGATTCTCCAATAAACAGAACGTGTTCGTTTTGCACAGTATCACCCCCGCTGTTGCCACGCGCATTAAGTCATCGCGTCATGCCACTCCTTCCAATTGGGCTCGACACCCACGGCATCTTGTTTCGTTCACTCCGTCTTGCCTATAGAAATGTTGGAGGGATGCTTGGAAATCAACCATGACATGCATCACTCCCCAATGTGACGGTAATCACATATGGGATGGCGAGTCTTCTGATTTATGGTGGAACGCAAGAAGGGGAAATGCCTTAGCTTGACCGAATTCGGTCCCTGATCTGACGCGCTAGCTTTTCGATATCTTCCGCTTTTTTCACCAGGGAAAGAGACAACACATCGGTTTCCGGCGTTTTATCGGATTCGTCCTTCAAGTCCTTGGCCATCTGCAATAAGCGGTCGACATCGTTTCTCAATTTCTTCTGTTCTTCCTTGAGCTGCGCTTTCGGGTCTGTGCGTGAGGGGGATGAACTGTCGCGCCCTTCGGTTGAGCCACTGGCATCGGGTATTTGAGTAATCGGCGGGGGAGGCCCATGGCGCTGGCTGTCGGCCAAGAGAGCCCGCGTCCCGGCAAGTGTGGCAGCGATGCCCGATAGGAAATGCCTTCGTCCGGTCTTCAATGGATTCTCCTACGGCACCATTCTGGCTTGCCATCCCTGACCTTGTGGCGAATCCCAGAGTGCTATAATCTCGTGCCGATATTATGACTCCAAACGTATTCAAATGGACGGATTTTGCAATGGCGCGCGGAATTCGCATCGCGGCGATTGTGCTGATCGCGCTGATCCTGAACCGGCTGTTGCGTGTGCTGACGCGCCGGCTGATTCCAGCCCCGGGCTCCGAGAGCACCGGACGCATTGCGCGGATGCGCGAGCAGCACGTGAAAACCCTGGCGGGCCTGCTGTACAGCGCGGGCACTGCCGTCATCATTGTCGGCGCGATCCTCACGGCGCTGCCCGAGTTCGGCTTCAATGTTACGCCCATTGCAGCCGCAGCCGGCCTTGCGAGCCTGGCGGTCGGCTTCGGCGCTCAACATCTGGTTCGCGATCTCATCAATGGATTCTTCATCATTATCGAAGATCAGTTCGCCGTTGGGGAGTCGGTGCGCATCGGGACCGTGATAGGGCGTGTGGAACATCTGACACTGCGCCGCACTGTGGTCCGGGATATTCAGGGCGCGGTGGTCACCATTCCCAATGGAGAGGTCACGCAGGTTGCAAACCTCAGCCGGGACTGGGGACAGGTGTTCGTGGACATTTCCATTCCTCCGGAAACATCGTCCGATGCGGCGCTCGCGGCGCTGGAACGTGTGTGCGCCGAACTTCGGGCCGATGTTTCCTGGTCGCCGGTCCTGGTGGATGGGCCGCGTGCGCTGGGAGTGGAATCGTTTGGCACGGCTGGAGTGACGTTGCGGCTGCAGCTTCGCACCGTTCCCGGCCGGCAGGATGATACAGCGCGCGAATTGCGCCGCAGAATTCAAAACCGTTTTGAGCTGGAACACATTCGATGGGGCGGAGTGCAACGCGTGGAGGTCATCGGAACTGACACGCTGCAAAGTGCCGCCGCACGCACAAATCCCTGAAGGGACCACAATTCAAAATTCGCTATTCTTTTCGGGACCCGGATGAGGAGAGTTCCAGAGAATTGCGATGCGTCTCTTCATGTTCCGCCGCGCCTGCCATTACGGTGCGATTGCGTCCTTCTTTCTTCGCCCTGTACAAAGCCGAATCAACCATTTGCAGGATTTGGCTGGGAGTTTCATGAGGCCAATCCGCCGTCGCTATTCCGCCAACGCTCATTGTGACTTTCAGATCGCCTGCGTGGGTGGTGATAAGCTCCTGAGAGATCGCTTCCCGCATGCGGTCACCCTTGCTCAGCGTTGCTCGCCCATCGCATCCGGGCAGCAGGATTAAGAACTCCTCGCCACCGTAGCGGCCCACTGCATCGTACGGCCGAATATCCGACTGCATCCTTTTTGAGACTTCACGAAGTACTGCGTCTCCTGCTGGATGTCCGTAGGTATCATTGACGGACTTGAAGAGGTCCAGATCCGCAATCAAGATTCCGAGGGAAGGCCCCTCACGCTTGGAGCGCGAGATTTCCCGCTCCAGGGTTTCCAGGATCGCGCCACGGTTCCAAACTCCCGTCAAGTTATCGTGAGTGGCTTTAAAGCGCATGACTTCGCGGGCTTGCACCAGATTGTCTTCCAGATCGAGAAGGCGCAATCCCACTCGAATCCGCGCCTTGAGTTCCTGCGGGTTGAACGGCTTGGTCAAATAGTCGTCGGCTCCGGATTCAAGCCCTTCCACCACGCTCTCCTTGGCGTCTTTGGCGGTAAGCAAAAGAATGTAAGTGTAGGGTTCCGGGCGTTGCTTTCGTAGCGAGCGGCAAACGTCCACGCCGTTCTGGCCAGGCATCATCCAATCGAGCAAAGCCATGCGCGGAGCATCCGGAGATTTCAATTTTTCCCAGGCGGCGTCGCCATCCTGCACCGACACAACGTCGTATCCCCATTTCTCGAGCATGGCCTGCAGCGTTCGCCGCGATACCGACTCGTCGTCGGCAATGAGTATCCTCATTTCGAGACTCCCTGGCATAGAGCAGAAAGTGCCGGGGCCAGAATTTTCATGGCCTGCTCAACACCCGCAAGACTTTCCTTGGCGGATTCCGCATTGTTGTTTTTCGCGTCTTTTTCGAGCTTCAATGCGGCGGCCGCCGCCGGCTTCGCGGATAAGTTGCTGGCCGCTCCCTTAAGGGAGTGTGCGCTCCGCTCCAGCACCTCCATGTCGCCGCGTTGCAGGGCGTCACGCATGGCATTGAGCAGATTGGGAGCGTCTTCCAGAAATAGTTGAACCATTTCGGTAAGCAGTTCCTTGTCTCCTTCGACGCGTTCCAGCAAGGAAACAAGATCGACTTGTTCGCTCGTTTCAACGGAATTGCCGGCCATTGCGTCACTCCCTTTCTGCGATCCGAGGCATCGGTCGATTTCGCCAAACAATGCCTTTGGCTGAATCGGCTTGGAAATGTAACCGTCCATCCCGCTGGCAAGATACTTTTCCCTGTCTCCTCGCATGGCATGCGCGGTCATGGCAAGTATTGGGACGTGCCCCCCGGATTTTTTTTCCAGCGCACGAATGGCCGCGGTTGCTTCCATTCCGTCCATCTCCGGCATCTGGATATCCATGAGCACCAAATCAAACTGGGCTCGGCCGGCATTTTCCCAAGCCGTGATTGCTTCAAGGCCCGTGCCGGCCAGAGTTACGCGATGACCGGCCCTTTCGAGCAACCGTACGGCCAGCTTCTGGTTCACCGCATTGTCCTCGCAAAGCAAAATGTTGAGTCGCCGTGCGCTGTGTCTCTCTTGCGCGGAGGCGGTTGCATCGACCAGCCGCTCCTCGGCAAAGTCTTGTCCCAATGCCAATAGGATTGCGTCGAGAAGCTCGGACTGACCAACGGGTTTGGTGAGGCACTGCTTAACTCCAAGCCGGCGGCATCGTTCCAAATCCGTGGTATGACGGTTCGCGGTAAGAAGCATGACCACCGCGCCTGCAAGGCCCGGCTTCGATCGGATGCGACGCAAGACCTGGAACCCGTCAACTTCCGGCATCAGCGCGTCCAGCAACACCAGCGGAAATGGTTGGCCTTTTTTGTGCGCCGATTCCAGAATTTCCAACGCTCCCCGGCCGCTTTCCGCCTGAGTCGGGTTCATCCCCCAGTTCTTCAACATCTCCGAGAAAATTTCGCGGTTGATTTCGTTATTGTCCACAACCAGAACATTCATTCCAGGCAAGGTCTTGCCTGCAATTTGTTCCTGCACCGACAGGGCCGTGTTTCCTAGCTGAAAATTGCACGTAAAATGAAACGTGCTGCCCTTTCCCACTTCGCTTTCCACCCAGATGCGGCCGCCCATGAGTTCCACGAGTTGCCGTGAAATCGTAAGGCCCAGTCCCGTACCGCCGAAGCGGCGCGTGGTGGACCCGTCCACTTGAGCGAAGGAATCGAAGATGATCTGCTGCTTATCCGCGGGAATTCCCATGCCGGTATCCGAAACGGAAATGTGCAAACGCACTTCGTTGTTCGCCATCGATTCCAATTCCGTATCCAGGACAATGTTCCCCTCTTGCGTAAATTTGAGGGCATTGCCGACCAGGTTCACCACAAGTTGTCGCAACCGCGTTGGGTCGCCAATCAAGGATTTAGGGACGTCGGGCGAAATGCGGGCGCACATCTCCAGGGGCTTATTGTCGGTGCGCCGGGCCAGCGTTTTCAGGGTGTCCCTGAACAAATCCCGGATCTCAAATTCAGTTTTTTCCAGTTCGAGCTTTCCCGCTTCGATCTTGGAGAAATCCAAGATATCGTTGATGACGTGCAAAAGACTATCGGCGGACGACTTGACCAGCCCGAGATAATCCCGCTGCTCGGCCGTCAATGTGGTTTCCAGCGCCAGATCCGTCATTCCAATGATGCCGTTCATCGGAGTGCGGATTTCGTGGCTCATATTTGCCAGGAAATCGCTCTTGGCGCGACTGGCTGCCTCGGCCACTTCCTTGGCCTCGAGCAGGGACGCTTGCACAAGCCTGCGCTCAGTGATGTCCACGAACGTGACCACCGCGCCGACGATTTCACCTTCCTTGCGAATCGGATAGGCCCAGTACTCCACCGGAAAACTCGTGCCATCCACGCGCCAGAACACTTCATTATCCAAGTGGATTGCCGTTCCAAAAACCCTTGAATCGACTATCGGGCACTCCTCTATCGGGTAGGGCGTTCCGTCAGCGCGCGTATGGTGCATCTCATAGTGAGCATACTTGCTAAGTAGTTCGTCCGTATTTTGCAAGCCAAGCAATCGAAGCGTGGCAGGATTGCAAAATGTAATCTTCCCTTCGCGGTCGATTCCGTAGATGGCCTCGGCGGTGGAATCCAGAAGAAGGCGGATTCTTCCCTCGCTTTCACGCAACGCATCCTGGGCACGCTGGCGGTCGGCCACTTCCTGCTCCAGCTCGGCCGTGCGTTCCTGCACGCTCTTCTCAAGGCCTTCGCGGGCGCGGCTCAGTTCGTTATCGCGACTCTGAATCTGCGCGAGCATCTCATTGAAGCCATCGATCAGAACTCCAACTTCGTCTTCCGAATGCTTCCCAGCGCGTATGGAATAGTCCCTGGAACTCGTGACCATCTTTGTGGTCCATGCCAGTTGAAGGATCGGATTGGAAATCAATCGTTGCAGCCGCCCGGCCATCACATACGCCCCCAGCGAGACGGCGACAAAGATGATCCCGAAAAATAACAGATACTCATCCAGAAGCTGATTAAATGCTTCCGCATTCCCCTCCATGAACACAGTGCCCACTCTTTCGCCTTCAAAATTGATTGTTTGGAAGATCACCAGGCGATGGGCGGCAATGCGGGTGGAATCGCTCTCCACGGGAGGCGCGGAAAATACATCGTTCAATCCGCTTCGGTGGTACACGGCAAAGGGTATTCCATCGCGATCGTATATGACGGCAGATAGAATATGGGGCTTTGCGGCAAGGGCGCGGAGAACGTCCTCCGCCGATTTTGTATCTCGAAACGCCAGAGCGGCCGTGCAATTCGTGCCAAGGATGTTGGCGATCGCTTTCAGATCCTCCACGCGCGCTTCCTTGTACTTATGCACTCCATATCCCGCAAATCCTGCTCCAGCCATGCAGAGTGCCACGACCGTGTTGATCATCATGACCAGCGTGAGCTTGCGCCGAAGCGACAGTTTGCGGGGCCATTGCATATTAGTTATTTAAACTCCCCTCCGCTGCGGTCACGGCGCGGGCCAGCGCCAACAGCTTCGAACTAACTCTTAAGTGCGCCCGTGCCGTGGCGCCCATGTCGATGGTCACTCGCAGGCGTCCGTCTTCTTTTCCAAACTGAACCATTCCTCCGGAGTCGATAAAGTCGCTCATGTCAGCTACCGTCATGACGGTGGATCCGCGCAAAGATGCGAGAATGGCAGGTAGGCGCTTCTTTTCCGAAGTGCTGATAAACAGAATGTTGCATGCCCGCAAATTGTCCGACGCCTGAAATGTCCTGACCTGCAAATCCCGGCCCAGAACGGTTTTCCCTTCGACCAGGCGGGACAATTCGCTATTGATAAGCGTCCCTCCCACGAATCCGATCACAAACTTGGCGTGCTGGTCTCCGCCTGGATCGTCCGGCCATTCCACAAATTTCAAAAAGTTGAACAAGTAAGCTGCTTTGACTTGATATTCAGAGAGAGATTGGCCCGCGCTGGTCGCGCAATTTGCCGGCAATAACAATACAGCCACGAGCAGCACGACTACCGATGCGGACGACCATCCGAAGACACACGGGTGCCGCTGTTCTGGCCGCAGACCGACTGCCGGACTCCGTGAGGAGGGCAATGCCAGCGAACACCTAAGAATCCTTGAAATTTGCAGCATACGTTGCTTCCTAACACTCCATCCGGGATGTCATTGGTCACAATTGGATCGGATTGGGCGGCTCTTCGTTAAGTAAGCGCCGCAAGCAAGCGGGAATGTCCCAAGCCATCCCATGAATGCAACCGCAAGACGCCCACCACTTTGTGTTCATCGGCGATTCCACACCGTGCTTTAGGTCAATGGGTTGCAAAATTAGAAGTCCCTAATACAAATCCGACAGTTAGAGGGCGGTTTCATATCAGCGCTGGTCTTCAAAACGCGATTCAATTTGCACACCACAATTGGCCGGTTCGTGCGATTTGACATATGCGGATAGCCACGCATTGTTGCGAAACTGCCGCCAGGCCAGGCAGGAAAGCTAAGCGATAGACAAGGTCAAGCTTCTCGCGTCTTTGCGATAGTATCGGGATGCGCTTACGGACCTCCGACTCCGGCGTCCGCGGGCCACAAGTGCCAATTCGCGATGTGCTTGGAGGGACGCCATGGCCGCCTGGTTCGATGGTGTGGGAAGTGTTGCAGCGCTGTGCACGACGCTGTGCTGGCTGCCGCAATCGATAAAAATTATTCGTGAAAAGAGAACCGAGGGCATCTCGATCATCACACAGAGCGTGTTCACCTTTGGCACCGCGCTCTGGGCTACCTACGGATTGCTCCTGAATAACAGGCCCGTCCTGTACGCCAACACCGTTACCCTTGTATTCGCCCTGACCATACTGATTCTAAAACTTCGCTATCGCTAAATTTGCCGCACAGTGGAATTCCGATCGCGGCCTCGTACAACCGCGCGAGTGGCGAAAAAACTGGATTCGCTATCTGTTGGCCAGCCTGAGCGAAATATTGTCCACGATCCATTCATGCAACTCCGTGCGGGCCTGAAACAGTTCCGCTTTTGTCATGGTGGGCAGATCGAGCACCAGCGTTTTGGGATCGTCGTCGTTCAATTCCCACATTTGTGAAAAAGCGTTTTCCGGCAACTCGATCCCAAATCGCTCCGGCGTTCCCCACACTTGTGATCCCGGATAGGGCTGGAACATGTGCAAACTCGCCGCATCGGGCCTCGCGCTGTCCAGCCACAGCCTCATCTCTTCAATCGATTCCCACGTTTCTCCCGGAAAACCGATCAACAAGTAGGCTCGCGCCACAATTCCCGAATCCTGGCAAATCTTGATTCCCTTTTCGTTGGCCTCCGGAGTCGTGCCTTTGTTCATGGCCTTCAGCATCCTGGCCGAACCGTGCTCCACTCCAAACCCCATTTCCGTGCAGCCCCTCTCGGCCAAATACCGGAACAGCCCCGGGTTCATCAGGTTCACTCGCGACCAGCCGCGCCACAGCATTCCGTAGTAATGAAAAATATTGGCCATCTCTTTACATCTTTTTTCCTTGATGGTGATGGTGTCGTCCCAAACCCGCAACGCGGTTACGCCCAATTCCGCCAGGGCTTTCACTTCCGCTTCGATCTGGTCGAGCGATTCTTCGCGCATTTTTGTTCTTGCATCCGCGCAGAAGAAACATCCATATGGGCATCCCCTAGCTGTAAACAAGGACCCCGTCATGCGCTCGGCCGCATCCACGGACTTCCCGGAAACCGACTGCACCGCCAGCGCTCCCTTGGAATAATTCCCTTCCCACAAGTCGTAGGCCGGCAACCGCATTTTGGTCACGTCGGGCAGTGCACCCGACGGATTCCAGTCCACCGTTCCGTCCTTCTTGAATCGCGCGAGTCCTGGAATCGGCATGCTCAGCATGCCTTTCGAGAAGTAATCGCAGAATTGAACGAAGGTCTCTTCGCATTCTCCCGACATCAAAAAATCGAACCCGCGAAAGTAGTTGCAGTGCTTGAACTTCGCATGAGGACCTTCGAGGATGTAGGTGACGTGAGGCCCGCCGGCCACTTTCACTTTGGCCGGCCATACCTCGGCCAATTGCCCGGCGAACTCCGCATTGGGCGTCACGCACGAGATGCCCAGTACGTCGCAAGGCTCCAACTTCTCTTTCTGAACGGCCAGCTTCCCGGTGGACTCGTCCACGGCGCAAAACTTGTGGCAATCCACGATCTTCACGTCATGCCCAGCCTTGCGCAGGGCCGCTCCCAGATACAGTAATCCCAGCGAAACATGCAGCGACGGGTTGAAAAGCGCGAAGCTCGGACCACCGGCTAAGATTACTTTGGCCATTTTGTGTTGCTCCTGTTTTCAACGACGGAATTGCAAGTTACCCGCTACTCAAAAAAAAGAAGACAGTGAGTCTTGTGAGAGCGCCAAGTACGCAATTGGCACAGCATCCCCTAATTCGCAGAACTGTCGTTGGGCGTACGCATAGAACATCGTGCTAATGCAGGCAATTCATTAGCAAACCACGCTTAACAATCTTTAATAATTTCCTGAAGCGCGCAAGGAAGCTTGCAGGGAATGCCAATCTGGGCCGATGTGCGCTTTGAGGGCATCGAAAACGCACCTCGTCATGTGCGTGGAGCCAACAATGGGAAGCGTTGCTACTCTGCGGTGCGAAGACTGAGGACTATCTCTACAAGAAACTTTTGGAGGCGCGGGTCGGATTTGAACCGACGAATGGAGGTTTTGCAGACCTCTCCCTTAGGCCTCTTGGGTACCGCGCCGGAACTAGCAAGTATAGCGAAACTGACGTCCAATTGTCAGTGGCCGGTTGGAATGAATGGATTCCCGCTGTCTACTTCAGAGCCGATGTTTACAGGAAATTGCCCGCTCTAGCGCGATACCGGCGTGACTTGGGCCTCGCGGATGAAGCGCGCGGATTCCTCCGGCGGCGTGGGACAAATATAGAATCCCGTGCCCCACTCGAAGCCCGCCACTTTGGTGAGCTTGGGTATGATCTCGACATGCCAGTGGTAATGCTCGTTGGATTCTTCGCCGATGGGCGCTGTGTGAATCATCAGATTGTAAGCAGGGCGGTCGAGCACCACGTCAAGCCGTGAGAGATTGTCCTTAAGCACCTTGGCCAGCCCCGCATAGATCAGGCTCTGATGATTCTCAAACGCCGATGCATGCTGCTTGGGCAGAATCCACATCTCAAACGGAAAGCGCGGCGCGTAAGGAGAAAGCGTCACGAACAAATCCGTCTCGCCAATCACGCGCACTCCCGACTCCTGCTCCTGGCGGATCATGTCGCAAAAGATGCAGCGCTCTTTGTCGATGTAATAGTGGCGCGAACTATCCACTTCCTCGCGCACGCGCTTGGGGACGATCGGCAGGGCGATCAACTGGGAATGAGGATGCTCGAGCGAGGCGCCGGCCGCCTCTCCGTGATTCTTAAAAATCAAAATGTAGCGAAAGCGCTTGTCGTTCTTGAGGTCCAGCATGCGGTCGCGGAAGGCCCAGAGCACATCCTCGATTTGTTTTTCCGACATGGTTGCCAGCGTGCTGCGATGGTCGGGCGTCTCGATGATCACCTCGTGCGCGCCCACGCCGTTCATTCGATCGAACAGGCCGTCGCCTTCCCTATCCAAATCTCCTTCGATGCCCAGCGCGGGAAATTTATTTGGAACCACGCGCACTTGCCAGCCCGGCGTGTTCGGCCCGCTGCCGTTGCGCCCGTATTGCAAGACTTCGGGCGGCGTCTTGGTTTCATGCCCGTAACAAAACGGGCAGATCCCGATTCCCTTGATCTCGACGCTCTCGCGCAAAAAGTCCGAAGGCCTCTTGGCTCGGTCCGTCGAAATAATCACCCATCGTCCAGTGATGGGATCCTTTCTTAACTCGGGCAACGATTCCTCCTGGCCAGTAAGGCCGCACTCTTTAACATCGGACGCCGCGGAAAAAGGCTTATTTTAAGCCTGATCGGCCCGCGAAGTCCTGCGAAACAATACCAATTTTTATTGTGCGGCAAAAGCTCCCTTGTGAAGGCGAACGACGGGGCGCCGGCCGGGCGGGGCTTCGATGGCGAGGACGTCAAATCGGTAAGGGACGCCGCTGGCTCTGTATTCGCGAACAAATTGGCGGGCCATTCGGGAAAGGTGCCGCTGCTTACCGGCGGTTACCGCGTCCTCGGGCGAACCGAATGCATCGCATTGAGAAGTTCGAGTTTTCACTTCGACAAATGCGAGTGTCTTGCCATCGTATCCGACCAGATCGATTTCACCCTTGATGCCACGCTGCTGAAAATTTCGCGCGATCATGACGTAGCCGTTGCGTCGCAGATACCAATAGGCGTAGGTCTCGCCGCGCACGCCAGTCCTCCGCGCTTTGCGGCCTGCGTCGGCGCTGCGCACCTGCGGAGATGACGAATCCGCGAGGCCTTTGCGTGCGGCCCAATCCACCAAACCGAACATTGCGCGGGCTAAAAGTGGCACAGCTCATTCCTCCGTCGCGCAGCCACGGGCTGTAGCCAGAGCGTCTCCCGGCTTACTCCGTGACCTCTGTGTCCTCTGTGTTAAAAGCTTTGCACTTTGCGCAAAAAAGCTTTTAACACAGAGGGCACGGAGAACGCAGAGAAAATCATGCCGGGAATATTGCACTCATTGGGCGGACTTTTCCACTTCGCTGATGCACGCTTCCAGCGTTTGCGCGGCAAAGGCTGCCTGCTCCTCATCGATGACCAACGGCGGAGCGATGCGAATTGAATTTTCGCCCGCGCCGAGCAGCAGCACGCCCTTCTCGAATGCAAGGTCCACGATGGCTTCGCGCAGATCGCCGGCGCGTTCCTTGCTTTTCTGGTCGCGCACAATTTCCAAGCCAATCATCAAACCCTTGCCGCGCACATCGCCGACGATGCGATGATGAGACGGCCAATCCGCCATGCGCCCCATCAGAAACTCACCAACGCGCCGCGCATTCTCAATGTATTGCGTCTCCAGCAAGTCCATGGTCACAAGCGCCGCGGCGACGCTCACGGGATTGCCGCCAAAGGTGGAAGCGTGCGCGCCGGGCTTCCAGTCCATCACGCCGGCGCGCGCAATGGTCGCGGAAAGCGGCATGCCCGATGCGATGCCTTTTGCCACGCACAAAATATCCGGCTCGATCCCGGCGTGTTCGCTGGCCCACCATTTTCCCGTGCGCCCCATTCCGCTCTGCACTTCGTCGCACACCAGAAGAATTCCGTGCTTCCGGCAAATGCGCTGCAGTTCGAGCAGGAATTCTTTTGAAGCGGGAATGTAGCCGCCTTCGCCCTGGATGGGCTCGATGAACACCGCGGCCACTTCCTCGGGATCGGCCAGGCGCTTGAAAATTTCGCGCTCCAGAAACGTGGCCGCTTCCACGCAATTGCACGGCGAAGGATTGCCGTACGGGCAGCGATAGGAATTCGGATACGGAATGTGAAAAACGCCGGCCAGCAGCGAGCCAAATCCCTTGCGCTGCACGGCCTTGGACGCGGTGAGCGAAAGCGAGCCGAGCGTGCGCCCGTGAAAGCAACCGTGAAATGCGATGATCTTGTCGCGCCGCGTGTGGTATCGCGCCAGCTTGATGGCCGCTTCGATGGCTTCCGTCCCTGAGTTTCCGAAAAACACTTTCTTGGCTTCCTTGCCGGGAGCCACGGCCGCGAGCCGCTCGGCCAATTCCACCATGTTGGGCTGATAAAAATCCGTGCCGGAAATATGAATCAGCTCGGCAGCCTGCTTTTGAATGGCCTCGACCACGCGCGGATGGCAATGCCCAGTCAACACGACGGCGATACCCGCGGCAAAATCCAGAAACAGATTGCCGTCCACGTCCTCGATCATCGCGCCGCGGCCTCGCTTGGCCACCATCGGATAGCCGCGCGTGTAGGAGGGTGAGACAAACTGCGCGTCCCGCGCGATCACTTCTCTGGCCTTTGGGCCGGGAAGGGGCGTCAACAGGACGGGCAGTTTGGCTTCGGTAGTGATCGCGCCCACGATTTTCTCCATGATGGCCCTCCAGCAGGCGTGGTTTCGGTGCCACAACCGCTACGCCGCACAATGCGTTTCTCACTCTCGAGAATCGGAAGCATGACCATCGAAAGAGAGAGAGCAAATACCAATTTACGCCCAAGCGGTCCGCGCGTCGAGGAAAGGAAAGGCGGGATTGTTTACACTTCGGAATCGCGGGAGGTTTTAGTAGCACAGCCGCTCTTGGCTGTGCGGTTTTCTCGATTTTCACTCGCTCATAACGTCATACATCGCAAAAAACGCACAGCCAAGAGTGGCTGTGCTACTTGCGTTTCCAGCGGACGCCGCCGTCGCGGGAGTCTTCCAGAATAATTCCGCGTTCTGCCAGTTGATCGCGAAGCCGGTCCGACGCCGCAAAATCGCGGCGCTTGCGCGCGGCCTGGCGCTCGGCAACAAGGGCTTCGACTTCGGCATCGCTAAGCGCAGCGGAACCCTGGCCCATTCCCAGCGAGCGGAGCTTTTCGGCATCGTCGTCGCGCAGCACGGCAAAAATCACGTCAAACATTTCCATTGCGGCAAACACGGGCGCGGCGTCGCCCTGGCGGAACTCGCCGCGATCCATGGCGATGTTGGCCTCGCGCACCAGATCGAAGATGGCCGCCAGCGCCTGCGCCGTGTTGAGATCATCGGCAAGGCCGCGATCGAACTCTTCCACGGCCTTTGCCGCGCGCTCCACAAAAACCGAGGAAGAGCCTTCCGCGAATTTTTCCGTGCGAAGGCGCGACACAAAATTCCTCAGCCGCTCCACCGAACTGGCCGCGCTCTGCAAACTTTCCGGCGTGAAATTCAACTGGCGGCGGTAGGGCACGGAAGCCAGCAGGAATCGGATCGAAGAGGGCTTGTGCCCATGGGAAAACAGTTCGCGCAGCGTGGCGAAGTTCCCCATGGACTTGGACATTTTTTCATGATCCACCAGCAGAAACTCGGCATGCAGCCAGTAGCGCGCGAATGTCTTGCCGGTGGCCGCTTCGGATTCGGCAATTTCATTTTCATGATGCGGAAAAGTCAGATCGACGCCGCCGCTGTGAATGTCCAGCGTGTCGCCCAAAAACTTCAGCGCCATGGCCGCGCATTCAATGTGCCAGCCGGGACGCCCCGGCCCGATGGGCGTCTCCCAGAAATGCTCGCCGGGCTTGGGCGCTTTCCACAAGGCGAAGTCGCGCGCGTTGTCCTTGTCGTAGCGATCGTTGTCCACGCGCGCACCGGCCTGCATGCCGGCCACATCGATCTTGGAAAGCTTGCCGTAGCCCGGAAATTTGGCGATGCGGAAATAGGTGGACCCCTCGCTGGTGTAGGTAAAACCTTTTTCGGTGAGCCGCTGGATCAGCTTCACCATGTCGTCAATGTGATCGGTGGCGCGCGCAATGTGCTCGGGTGGCTCCAGATTCAGCACGCGGCGATCGTCCAGAAAAGCCTGAATGTATTTGTCCGTGTACTCGCGAATGCTGACGCCCGCCGCTGCCGACTTCTGAATGATGCGGTCATCCACGTCGGTGAGGTTCATCACCTGATTGATGCGAAATCCCCTCGACTTCAAATACCGCCGCAACACATCCTGAAACACAAAGGTGCGGAAATTTCCGATGTGAGCGAAATCGTAGACCGTAGGCCCGCAAGTGTACAAACGCACTTCGCCCGGAACCAGCGGAACAAACGGCTCCGTCTGTCCGGATAACGTGTTGTGGAAGCGGATTTCCGTCTTGGTGGTCCGGTCCCCGCCGCTCAATGTAGGTTGTACGCTCATGGCAAACGCGTCATTTTAACCGACGCGCGCGCAGGTAGCAAAAGGTCTGTTGGGGTGGGGGCAGATATGTCCAGCAAAAGAATTAATCGGTAGCAGGCAACATTCGGATGCGAGCCGCTCACATATCGATATTGGGCCCAAAATCCTTCGATGCATCGACCGTCTCGCCAGGCTTTACTAGGACATTGAGAAATTCAACTCTTCCTTTGGTGTCTCGGGGGGTGCGCCCGTTTGCTCTCCCGAATAAATTCCTTTTCTCGTTCAAAGTGCCTACCGTATGCGCTGATTGCATAATCAGCGTGTATTCGCCAGGAGGAATATCAAGCAATTCAAACTTTCCATTCTCGTCCGCGATCGAATAGTGGACCGCAGAATATTGTTCCGGGTTGCCGCCAGTCCCCAGCGCGGTGCTGGTAGCAACAAATGTTCGGTCGGCTGGAATTTCAACGCGGCCTTTAACAAGCCATACTTTGCTTCCAGCGTCGGGCTTGTTCCCGACATGGAAGTCGAAGAAATAGGTGAGCGTGCCTTGAATGCGTCCGGTTTCAGTTGGCTGTGCGCTCAAGGATGGAAGCTGCGACGGGGGTGGCAGAGCCGTGACGGGAGGGAGTTCTGACAACGAGAGCGCAATCCGCCCTTCGCCGTAGGCTATTGTCCCACGCAGGCTTTGCGCCATGTCTTCGACGGCCACGAAGTGCTTCCCATCTATTTCCAGCACTTTGCCTTTAATGGGTTGGCCGTTGATCAGAACCGATGTGGAAGACTGGGCAGGAGCCTCCTTCTTGCCCTGTGCCGCGGCTGAAAGAGTCATGAGAGTCAGCACAAGGGCGAAAGATGCAAATCTCATGGTAAGTACTCCTCATTGTTTTTCCTGCGACGGTCAACTGCGCGTAAAACTGCGCAGTCGGCCCGCCCACAAGATCGGATCAATTCGAGTTCACCCAGCGCAATTCACCTTGATGTTCCAGGATGCACGAAGCTTTACTTATTGATCTTCTCAGTCAACCAGTCGGCCATCTGCGGGATCACGACGGGCCAGTATTCCACCGCGCAATGCTCGCCGCGGCCGAGCAGCCACAGATCGCCTTCCTTCGTCGCCTGGTAGGTCGATGTAAGGTCCGCGACGGGGTTGCCGGGATCGCGTGTGCCGTTGACCACCAGCATAGGCCCGTTGATCAGCTTGTCTCCGGGTTTTGCATTGGGCGCCAGCGAGTTCTTCTCGCCCAAATGCAGCCCCGCACACATGGCCACGATGGCCTTGACGCGCGGATCGTTTCGCAGGGCCGCATGCAGCGTGGCGCCCCCGCCATAGCTTTGCCCGAAGAAGCTGATGCGCTTGGTATCGATATCCCCTCGCTTCAGGTAGGTCTCCAGGACGGCGAAATTGGCGTCCGCCGTGGTCTCTCTTTCCCACTGCCTGCTCTCGCCGAAGCCGGGCAGGTCCAGGGTTGCGACGGCAAATCCTTTAGCGAGCATGTCCTGTATGGGGCGCCAGTGGTTCGCCTTGTACTGGTTGACGCCACCGCACCAGATGACTAGGGGCGGGTTCTGGACGCCAGCCGGCTTGTGCAGATAGGTGGTGATCTGGCCGCCCTTGTAGGGCACCTTCACTATCTCCAGCGGCACGTCGAACAGCTTGCCGCCCTTCTGGTACACGCGCAGCTGCGCGTCATAGGCTTTGGCTTCCTGTTCCGAGTTGATGCTCGGGAACCAGGCCAGCGCGTAATAGACGCTCGAGGTCATGTAGGAGTCCAGGGCCGCACGCCGCGCTCCGGTCTTAATGAACGCATCGCCGCGGTCCTCGTAGTACTTGCCGATGACGCTCCACTCATAAACCCAACCACCAGGGGCGTCGCCTTCCTGCCTCACGATCCGCTGGACCGTTTGCCGGATGATGTGTTCGTCGCCGCCAAGGTACGCATACGCCCGGATGCGGCGCTCCTCGAGCAGCACCTTCCCGTCTTTGAAGTTCGGGCTCTTGGCTGTCGCCTGGACCGCGGGCAGGGCCGGGGCCTGGGCGAAACTGGCCGAGACAGCCAGGAGTGAGATAAATGGCACGGCCAAACCAATCACCAATGATCTGCAGATTGCACGCGTAAAAATATTCCTGAGACGAGTCATAAGCATAAGATCGATCCTTTCCGTTGCCACATGAGAATTGTGAATATTGGCGGAGTATAGTGCTGGGTGCGACGCGAGGCAAGACGGATTCATGGAAGCGGCTCACGCCCAGCAATAAGCAACCGGCATTCGGTTGACAATCCAGATCTCAAGCACTCGGGCGGTTTCTCTCAAGCGAGATGAACTTCAGCCACGCAAGACCTATTGTACTTTTGCGAGCAGTTTCAACAGCGCCAAGGATACGGCATCCGGCTTTTCACGCGCGAGAAAGTGCCCTGCGCCGGGAACCACTTCGCGAGCCAGCAGCGAGGTGAACAATGCCTGGTTGACTGCCGGGGCTGGCGGCTTTCGCACACCATCGTTCGCGCCGTATAGCACGATGGATGGGACCTCAATTTTGGGGTGCTGCGCCAATTGCTGCTCCACGGCCAGGAAGCGCGGCTCGCCCGGGGCGTTTCCCAAACGGTGGCGATAGGAATGGATCACCACATCCACAAAATCGGGGTTATCGAATGATTTTGCGGTCCGGTTAAACGTCTCATCGCTGAAGCGCCAACCGGGCGACCATGTTTCCCACAGCAAGCGGCAGATGCCGCGCCGGTTGGCAGTGAGCCCAGCACGCCCGCGTTCGGTGTTGAAATACCATTGATACCAAAGGGCGCGCTCCGCCTCCGGATCTCCGGGAGCGGGCGGAGCAATCGTGTTCTGGATGGTATTGCCGCCGATGAGGACAGCGGCGCGCACGCGGTCCGGGTGCAGCGCTGCGGCAACGCTGGCCGCGCGTCCGCCCCAATCGTAGCCAGCGACCGCGAATTTCTCTATGTGCAGCGCATCGGCGAAGTCGATGAGGTCCTGGCCGATGGCTGCCTGCTCGGCCATGCGCGGAGCCGACGCATCGCGGAAGCGCGTGGGGCCATAGCCGCGCAGGTAAGGCACCAGGACGCGGTAGCCGGCCTTGACCAGCGGAGGCACTACGCCGTCCCAAGCACGCACATCATCAGGAAAACCATGCAGGAGGATGATGGGGAAACCGGAGCTGATTCCGCTCTCTTCGTATGCGATGGTGAGAACAGGAGTATCGACCGAAAGCGGAACTGCGTTCGATGAAGCTTGCGCCCAGGCGCGGCTGTAACCAACGGATGCGGCAACCAGAGCTGCGGCTGCCTTTCCGCCCTGCTTGATGAAAGTCCTTCGATACATCGCGCTATGGCGCTACGGCTCGAGCGATGCCAGGTAGGCCGTGATGCACAGAATGTCGTCTTCCGTCAAATTCTGAACCACGGGCCGCATCAGCTGAGTGCCCGGACCGTTGCGCGTATATTGCTGGATGTCATAGAGCTGCCGAGCGAAATAGCTGGGGGATCGGCCGGCAAGCGGCGGAAAATTGCCATTGCCTTTCAGGTTATCGCCATGGCATGCGGCGCAAGCGATGGTCTTGCCTGAGCCGCCCCTGAGAACCAGATCTTCGCCCTTCTTCATGCTGCCCTTGGGCACGTAGGCAATCCAGCCGGAATGCGGGTTGCGATAGGTCTCGGTTGCCTCGGGGTCAACAGGCATTTCCAGGATACGGCGGCCAAGCGGTTCGGTCTCGTTGCCTTCCAGAGGGACGTAAAAGCCGTTGGCATTGCGGAACTTGGGCACGGTGTCGGTCTCGACCACCTTGATCCAGCGGGTCATCTTGATGGAAGAAAAGTATTCGGCGGCGGCGCGGTTCTCTTCATCGGTAAGGGCGGCCGCGTTACCGGACATGGTGGCCGTATTTTTCTTTCCGAAATCGGCGGTTTTGCGCGCTCCATTTTTGAAGTCGGCGAGTTGCTCCAGAATGTATCCGGCGGGCAAGCCGGCGACGCCCGCGTTTTCTGGACGCCCAAAACCATTGACCAAGTGGCACCATCCGCAGCTGCCGATCCAGGGATTCACGCCCGGAGAGCGGCGATGCGCCACGATGGCGGGCACTGGGGGATGGTCGCCCGGGAACCAATCGACCGGGTTGGCGTTGTCGCGAATCTGCTTCATGGTGAAGGATTGCGTGCTGCCGGGAATCTTTCCGATTTTATCGCCGTCCGTTGGCGGTGGCGGCGGTGGCGGCGGGTTCTCGACCACGGCATAGGCCCAGGCAAGCGGGCGATGCGCGGCATCTTTTTGCTCTTGCCCTTGCGCGGGCGCTATAAACGCCGCCGCGGAAACTAGAGCCATCACGGCAAACAAAGCGAGGACTTGCGGCCGAGAAAATTTCGCCATAAACGCCTCCCAAAATCGCTCTGCGGTCCTGCAATTATCCGCGAATCGAATTACCACTCCCAACAAAGTTCAAGTCCTGGTCCCATGCCGATGCTTACTTCGACATGGTAATTCGCGCCGTTGTCGAGGACGGTTTCACGAATTTTTCGGCCGCGACCGCCGCGTTCGGCTGCACGCTGGTCAGCTCCGTGGTCGACTGCCCGTCCACCCAGGTGACTGCAATGTGAAAGGGCATCTTGACCGCGCCGACCAGTCGATAATCCGAATAATCGACATGCAGCGGAGTAACGCCAACAACCGTGTTGAGCAAACGCGTCTGCCGCACCAGCAGCCCCGTCGTTTTGTCGAAATAGAGCTTTACGCGAGTTCCGCCTGCGGCCGTTCCCTCAACCACTTGAACGGCGTGGCCATTGAGCGTGACGGGCGGGAAACCCACGCGCAACTTGCTCAGGTCCTGCTTGAGCATGGCGGGAAAGGCGATGTCCGCGTCCATCCTGGCGCCGTCCAGATCGCCGCCGCTCAGCACGATGGGAGAGAGCGGCTTGTCCGCCGCCGCGACCCATCCCACTTGCCCGTCGTAGGCAGCGGCATTGTCGCCACCCTTCAAATGGTTGATGGTAACTCGCTGGTTGGGAGCCTTGCCCAAAATTTCCGCGGGGACCTTTTGAAAATCCGTGTCAAAGCCGGAGTAAGTTCCCTTGGCAGTAAAGCTGCTCAGCTTGGCAAGCTGCTGCGCTCCGCCAACGGCCTGAATAAATTTGTCAATAATTTGCCGGGCTGCATCGGGCGATTCGGCGGACTTGGGAAGAGGTTCCACGCGATCCGGATCCGGCGTCGGCGGCGGTCCATATTGCTCGGCCAGGCTCGGCGTGACTTCGGGAATTTGGTAGCCGCGGTGGCAGGTGTAGCAAGTCACAAGGCGCGTATTGCCGAAGTCCGAGCGGTTGATGAGGTTTTCCATCAACACCATTCTGCGCGCGGTTTGCTTGAGTGGCGTGTCGTCGGCGTAGCGGTTCCAATCGCCGGCGCTTTCCGTGACGTGGCAGTCCGTGCAATTCATGTTCAAGGAAGCGGCGAAGAAACCCATCGTGCCCATGAATTCATCCACGGGAATTCCGCGCAGCACCTGGACGTTCTTGAAAACGTCTTCGGCCATTTGCGGCTTCTGGCCCATGGCAGCCTTATCGGCCTGGCTGTGCGCCCAAGCGGTTCCCAGGAGGCACAAGATCATGGTTCCCATGGCACAACGGATCGCTCGTCTGGACTGGAGCTTCATTTTGCCTCCCTCGCTCGCCGTGCGCTGATTGCGCGGAGCCGTCTGGCGATCAAAGCAGATTGGAGCACGCGCGGTTACTCACAGATTTTTAAATCTGCCGCGCACATTAATTATTGTTGGGTACTCCGGTTAGTTCGGCCCGCCGACACTATACGCTTGCCGGCTTCCGCGCGCAATGCAAACTGACAGGCAGCCCTAACGCTTGTGGGCTTGCGCGTAATCGATGGCAAATTGCTTGAGCGTCGGGCTGTTCATGCCCAGCGCCGTGGCTTCCTTGGCGGCGCGATCGACGTCCCAATGATCGACCACCATCCGCTTGATGAACCACATGGTGGCGGCGCGGCCGCCCCGCGCACAATGAATGAATGCCGGGTCGCTGCCTTTGGCGGTGATGGCATCCAAAAATTTATCAGCCGCAGCCGGGTCGGGCGTAGTGCTATTGAAGGGGATGGAATAGTAGCGAATGTCAACAGCTTTGGCAGCGGCTTCCTCGGCTTCGAGGTTCGCGCCTTCCTCGCTGGCCTCGCGCAAATTGATGATGGATGCAAAACCAAACTTTTTGATTTCTGGAACTGCGGTAGCCTTAATGGCTCCCGAGCAGGCAACCGTGGTCTCGATGCGATTCAGATTGGTAATGCCCTCGACCGTCTGGCTGGTAACCTCTTGCGCGCGTACAGGCGCCGAAACCACACAGGCACTTGAAATCAAAGCCACAGCAATCAGGAATTGCGATTTCATGGAGAACCTCCTAAGGAAGTGATTGCATTATGCGATGGAACGGCGGGGCAAAGATAGTCTCCAGTCTTGCGGTGAGGAAGAGTGCTATCTCCGTCCCGAAAGACACGAGACGGAGATACCTCTACAAAACCGCAGCGTTCCGCAGTCCTTGTTTTTGTAGCGGCCGCCCGCATTTTGGGCGGGCAGCTTTTCTCCCGAATGCAAACCTAACTGATGCGCGATTCAGCCATGCAACCACACGTTTGTGTCATTCCGATGCCATGGCTATAATGAAGCTGCCAGATGGAATTGGTGTCAGCCAAGACAATGATCGCACCGGCACAAAACGGAAATCAGGCTTCTCTCGCGCATCTCGATCTCGAAAAGGAGATTGCGCGGCTGAAGAAGGAAATGAATGCCGTGATCCTGGCGCACTATTACCAGGAATCGGAGATTCAGGACCTGGCGGATTTTGTGGGCGATAGCCTGCAACTTTCGCAGCAAGCAGCCAGCACACAGGCGGACGTGATCGTTTTTGCGGGCGTGCTGTTCATGGCCGAAACGGCCAAGATCCTGAACCCTACTAAGCTTGTGCTGCTCCCCGATCTGAAGGCTGGCTGCTCGCTGGCTGATGGTTGCCCGGCGCCGCTTTTCAAATCGTTTCGCGAGCGCCATCCCGATCACGTTGCCATTACCTACATCAATTGCAGCGCCGAAGTAAAAGCGCTGAGCGACATCATCTGCACATCCAGCAACGCCGAGAAGATCATCCGGCAGATTCCGCCGGAGAAACATATTCTCTTCGCGCCGGACCAGCACCTTGGCCGCTTTCTCATGAAGAAGACGGGGCGCGAGCTGACGCTCTGGCCGGGAAGCTGCATCGTGCACGAAATGTTTTCCGAGAAGAGCCTGGTGCAACTGAAGGAGCGGCATCCCAAAGCGCTGGTGCTGGCGCATCCGGAATGCCCGGAAGCGGTTCTGCGCCACGCGGACTATGTGGGTTCGACCACCGGCATTTTGAATTTCGCAACGCACAACGCCGCGCTCGAATTTATCGTGGCCACCGAAAGCGGCATCCTGCACCAGATGATAAAGGCGTGCCCCGAGAAAACTTTTATTTCCGCTCCCGGTGAAGGCGGATGCTCCTGCAGCGAATGTCCGCACATGAAGCTGAACACCATGGAAAAACTGTACCTTTGCATGCGGGACCGCACACCGGAAATCACGCTTGAAGAAAATCTGCGCCAGCAGGCCCTGAAACCAATTCAGCGAATGCTGGAAATGAGCTAGACTTTCTCCCTTCGACATGCCCCCATCACTCGACGCGCACGCATACCACACATTGCTGCGGTCGTTTCTCGCCGAGGATATTGGAACAGGCGACGTCACCACGGAAACAACCGTATCCGCCACGCAGCGCGCCCGCGGCGAATTGATCGCCAAAGCGCCGCTGGTCCTTGCGGGAATCGATTTGTTCGCCGAAGTGTTCCGCCTTCTGGACAGCGCAGCCACAGTGGAAATCGTTTCGCGCGACGGCCAAGAGCTTGCGCCGGGAAAAATTCCCGCGCGCGTCAACGCCTCCGCGCGCGCTCTCTTGTCGGGCGAGCGCGTGGCCCTGAATCTTTTGCAGCGGCTCAGCGGAGTCGCCACGCTCACGCGCCGGTTCGTCCGTGCCATCGAAGGCACCGAAGCTGCCATTCTGGATACGCGCAAGACCACGCCCGGCCTGCGCGCGCTGGAAAAATACGCGGTCCTGGTGGGCGGCGGCAAAAGCCACCGCAAAGACCTCGCCGAAGCCGTGCTGATCAAGGAAAATCATATTCGACTTGCGGGAGGCGTTTCAGCCGCGCTCACAGCCGCGCAAACGGCCAGGGGCCGAGTGGCGTGGATTGAGATTGAAGTCACAAACCTGGACGAATTGCGCGCGGCGCTTCCGCACAACCCCGACGTCATCATGCTGGACAATATGAAACCGTCGCTGGCGCGCCAGGCTGTTGCGGAAGTGCGCGGCCATGCCGCGCCTCACAAGATTCGCACCGAAGCATCCGGGGGAATTACGCTCGATAACGTGAGAGAATTCGCCGAAGCTGGCGTAGACTGGATTTCCGTTGGCGCGCTGACGCACTCGGCCCCGGCCGTGGATTTAAGTTTTGAAATTGAGATTGGGTGATTTTCCGATTGGCCTCATTCGATGAATAAGACAACGCATAGCGACATTCTGGTTATTGGCAGCGGCCTTGGCGGACTGGCGGCGGCATGGGACGCCGCCAATCGCGGCTGCGAAGTCACGCTGCTCACGCGCGCTCGCGAAACGCAGGACAGCAACACGTTCTGGGCGCAAGGCGGAATCATCTATCGCGGACATGACGAGCGCCCCGAGCAACTTGTGGAGGACATCCTCATTGCCGGCGCAGGACTCAGCTCGCCGGAAGCGGCTTCCTTGCTCAGCATTGAAGGCCCTCGCCTGGTGAAAAGAATTCTGATCGACGAGCTTCAGGTTCCCTTCGATCCTTCGCCCGAAAATCCGGGCGAACTCGATCTGACGTGCGAAGCCGGCCACTCCATTCCGCGCATCATTCACTTCAAGGACCGCACCGGCTATTCCATCGAGCGTGTTTTTTCCGAGAGGGTTCAGGCTCACCCGAAAATAAAAGTAATCGCCAATGCCACTGCTGTGGATTTGCTGACGGCATCGCACCATTCGGTCGAGCCAACGGATGTCTACCGCCCTCTGAGCTGCGTGGGAGCGTACGTCCTCGATCAGACTACGGGGAAAATATCCTCCGTTCTCGCCAAGGAAACTATTCTGGCAACGGGCGGGCTGGGCAGCGTCTTCCTGCACACCACCAATCCTCCCGGCGCACGCGGCGACGGCATCGCCATGGCCTATCGCGCCGGGGCGCGCTGCATCAACTTGCAATACGTGCAATTCCATCCCACGGCGCTGCTGGCCCCGGACGGCTGTTTTCTGATTTCGGAAACGGTGCGCGGGGAGGGCGGCCGCCTTGTGGATCGCCAGGGCAAGGAATTCATGCAGCGGTTTCATCCGGCGGGTTCGCTCGCTCCGCGCGATATTGCCGCCCGCGCGATTTATCAAACCATGCTCGAATCGGGCGAGCCCTGCGTGTATCTGGACATCACCCACAAACCCGCCGAGCAACTTCGCGAACGTTTTCCGGGCATCTACGCCGTTTGCATGGAGCGCGGCATCGATCTCACCAAAGAACCCATCCCCGTGGTTCCCGCGGCCCACTATAGCTGCGGCGGAATCGCCACCGATGGGTGGGGCCGCACGACAGTGGATCGACTGCGCGCTGTCGGCGAAGTAGCTTGCACAGGCCTGCACGGCGCGAATCGCCTTGCCAGCACATCCCTGCTGGAATGCCTGGTGTGGGGAACGCGCGCTGGAGCAACAAGCCGCCGAGCGCATCCAGCGCGGCAATGATTTTTATTTTCCGCAGATCGCCGACTGGCGCTATGAAAACGAAGCCGCAGACCCGGCGCTCATTTCGCAGGACTGGCTGACCATCCAGCACACCATGTGGAATTATGTGGGATTGATTCGAAGTGAGAAGCGATTGAATCGCGCCATGCGCGTGTTGCGCGAACTGGATCTGGAAATCGCGCGCTTCTACGAAAAATGCGAAATCAGCGATTCCATCATCGGCCTGCGCAACGGAATCCTCACCGCGCTCTTGATCCTCGAAGCCGCCGACCAGGCCCGCGAAAGCCGCGGCTGCCACTATCGCATCGATTGAACCGCGCGTCAATACCAGACGCCACAAGCAATCTCTGCAAATACGCCCCAGTGACCGCCATCACTGCGCTTCATTCACGCCTCCACGAAAATATTCATTGATAGAGAGGTGAACAATGAGTTCATCACCTTATGACCCACTCGGCCCAGCCCACTATGCGTCCCAGAAACGCGAACAGCAAACACGCCGGTCAGCACCCAAAGCGTATTGGCGTCTTTTTCGCGACTTGGGAAGGACACACGCAACAAATTGCGGAACAAATCATGCCGAAGACCTGCGGACTAGCATGGGTTTGACGTCGACCTGCACGATGTTCGACGCCCGCTTGCGATTTCTTTGAGCACTACGCCGCCGCCGTGCTCGCGGCTTCCGTGCACGGAGGGAGTCACGAAAAGGAGATGGTCCGGTTTGTAAGGAATCACCGCGCGAACTCGAGAGCATGCCCACGGCTTTCATGTCCGTGACATTCAGCGAGGCGGGGGCGGAAAGACCGGATGCAACTCCCGAGCCGAGCACGCGCAATTCGCGCGGACGTTGACAAAATGCATCGGCAAGTTCTTTCAAGCAGACACAATGGTATCCCACGCTAGGCGAAACCGGTGGCAGGGGCGCTTCTCTATACTCGAAGTACAATTTCTAGTTCGACTTCATCATGAAACAGATCGCCAAGAAGGCCGGCGCGGCAACGGACACTTCACGCGACTACGATTATACCGACTGGGTTGGACTGGAAAATTCGTCGATGAATTTAGCGGAGGAGATTCGCGCTCGCCTGCCGCGGCGGCTCAGGTAGATCACGCACCTCAAGACGTCCGCTGCGGCAGACGCACGGAATCAAGTCTGATAAATCTCAGTCTTACGTAATACGCGGAGCTTCTACGCCCAGGAATACCCGTGTTTCGCAAGCGGCAGCGAGCGGAGACGTTTCTCCGGTAATTTCAAAATTGCGTTGCATACCGCCGGCAGGACCGCCGGCAAGTGCAGGCTCGCCCAATCCCGTGGGAGAGTTCGGCGTGGTCAGGAAATGGACCTCGATCTCGGGCGGCGCTTGCGTCATGCGCACTGGCGGATACTGGTGGAAATTGGTCTGCACGGCGCGGCCCTTGTCGATGGTGATTTCGTAGCCCATCACCTGGCTGAGCGCGTCGATCACGGCGCCCTGCACCTGATTCACGGCATTGCTCGGGATTGACGATCTGGCTGCCAATATCGCCGGCCACCCAAATCTTGTGAATCTTCACATGGTTGCTTTGCGTCAACGCTCAACTCCACGACCTCGGCGAAATAGCCGCGATGCGAGAAATGGAAGGCCACGCCCTTGGCTCGCCCCTTGGACAGTTGCTTGCGTGAATTCCAGCCGGATTTTTCGGCGACCAGTTCCAGCACACCGCGCATGCGCGCCGCGTCGATGTCAGGCTCGCCGGCGTTGGGCGGCGTGTTGGGATTGAAACGCGCGGCGCGGCCAGCATATCCAGGCGGAACTGCACGGGATCCTTGCCCGCCGCGTGCGCCAGTTCGTCGACAAAGGATTGGAAAACGAATCCCAGTCCGTTGCTGCGCGGCGCGCGCATGGCGCCGGTGGGAATGCCGAACGGCATCAGCGAAGCATTCAAGGAATAATCCGGCAGAAACGTTCCCGGAAATTCGTTCGGAGGGCAAATTGGAGGCGTACGCAAATTGGCCGTCCATCGCCGAACGCGACGAAGTGGTTCGCTCCAACCCGAGATCTTGCCGGAGGAATCCAGCCCCGCCTTGAGGAAATGGAATCCCGCGGGCCGGTAGAAATCGTGCGCCATGTCGTCTTCGCGCGTCCACAGAAGCTTGACGGGCCCGCCGACTTCCTTTGAAATCCAGGCAGCTTCGGCCGCGTAGTCGTTGGAAAGTCGGCGGCCAAATCCTCCGCCTGCGCGCATCAGGTGAATGGTCATGTTCTCCGGCGGGATGCCAAGCGTTGCGGCGACCAGTTGGCGGCCGGCCTCGGGCGTCTGCGAAGGCGCCCACAATTCCACTTTGCCGTCCTTGTAATGCGCCGCGCAGTTTTGCGGTTCGAGCGGCGCGTGGGAGAGGAATGGATAGGAGTAGGCCCCTTCGACAACTTTCACGGCGTTCTGCATGGCCGCGGCATGGCGTCGCCGTCCTTGCGCAAAGCGAATGCCGGGCGCTTGCTGCGAAAGCTCCGTGGCGCGGCGCGCGTATCCTTCGCTGCTTTGCTTGGCCGTCGCGCCTTCGTCCCACTTCACTTGCAGCTTCTTGCGCGCGGTATTCGCCTGCCACCAGCTGTCGGCGACGATCGCCACGCCGGGCAGCAAGCCGTTCAAATCGGTGCCGCCGTCCACCACAAATGCGTGGCGCACACCGGGCATTGCCTTAATTTCATCCAGGTTCGCGCTGACCACTTTGCCGCCGTACACGGGGCATTTCTGGAATACGGCAAAGAGCATACCCGGGAAGGACGAAATCGATGCTGTAGATCGGCTTGCCGGTAACGATCGAGGCGTTGTCCACGCCGTGCATCGGTTGCCCGATGATCTTGTAATCCTTGGCGGATCCTTCAGCTTTCACGGAGTTCAGATGCCGGCGGAGTCAGCGTCGCGGCCTTGGCGGCAAGTTCTCCGTAGCCCAGCGAACGATTGCTCGCGCTGTGAATCACGCGGCCTGATGCGGTAGTGAGCTCCGATTCCGGCACGTTCCAGGTCTGCGCGGCCGCGGTGACGAACATCTGCCGCCCCGCTGCGCCCACTTTCCGCAGAGGATCCCAATTCACCGGCGTGGAGGTGCTCCCGCCGGCGCGCTGCGGCCCGTATTTCGTTTCGTCGAGATCGGCCTGCTGAACTTTTACGTCTTTCCAGTCCACGTCCAGCTCATCCGCGATGATCATGGGCAATGCCGTCTTGATTCCCTGCCCGACCTCGGGATTCTTGGCCATGATGGTGACGCTGCCGTCCGCGGCTACTCGAATGAACGCCGTGGCCTCAAATCGGCGTTCGGCGAAGTCGGCGCCGGCGGAAGCGCCTTCAGCCCGCCCTGCGCGAACACTTTGGAAATGGGATCGGCATACAGCGCCAGCAGAAATCCGCCTCCGCCGATTGCGCTGACGCGAAGAAAGGAGCGGCGCCCGATCATCGTGGGATTCGTGGGCTTTGGTTCTCTCATTGAGGTTGCCATGGCGTCTCCTTATTCCTTCCCCGCCAGAACACTGGCGCTTTCCGTTGGCCGCGTGGATTGGTTCTGGGCGATGACAGCGGCGCGATGAATCGCGGGCCGTATGCGCAGGTAGGTGCCGCAGCGGCAAATGTTTCCGTTCATGGCGTCTTCGATTTCCGTATCGGTCGGGCTTGGAGTGTGCGCCAGCAGTGCCGAGGCGGACATCATCTGCCCGGCCTGGCAATAGCCGCATTGCGGCACGTCCAGTTCCTGCCACGCCAGCTGAACGGCGTGCGTGCCGTTCGCGGAAAGCCCCTCAATCGTGGTGATCTGCGCGCCCGCCGCGGCCGAAACCGGCGTCTGGCAGGAGCGCACCGCTCGCCCGTTCAGGTGCACGGTGCAGGCGCCGCAAAGGCCCGCGCCGCAGCCGAATTTCGTGCCCTTCATGCCGAGCACATCGCGGATCACCCAAAGCAAAGGCATGTCCGCCGGCACATCGACAGAGGTGGACCGTCCGTTCAAATTCAATTGATATGGCATTGTGTTCGCTCCCGAAACAATTTGGCCCGATATTCTGAGGATCGGCTTGAGGGCCCCGACTCCAACTCAACTTCAATTTCTACCGGGCAATTCTACCATCGCTTCCCGTCGCCGGGGCAAGTTCTGAAATCCCGATATGTTCGAAACCCTCAGCGCCAGTTTTTTGATGGCGCATAGTTTATTTGGCTTTCATCTTCCACTCGCTCATCGGAATGCGCGGCATTTCGAACAAATCGGTGGTACGCGCGTACCATCCGCGGCCATGCATGCGGCCGATCAGCTTCAGTTTCGGCGTATCGATGTAATGGCTCGCGGCGTCCAGCACCATCTCGTCGTGGATGTGCATGGCCAGCACGCGGCCCAGAACCAGGCCGGTCTGCCCCAAGTCCACAATCTGCATCAACTCACACTCCATGGCCACGGGGCTTTCCGCAATGCGCGGCGGCTTCACGCGCACCGAAGGCAAAGTCGTCAGTTCGGCTTGTTCCAATTCATTTATTCCGTGATCGAATTCGATGGCGGTGATATTCATCTTCTCGGCGTTCGCTTCGGACACCAGATTCACCACGAACTGTCCTGTTTCGCGAATGTTCACGCGCGTATCTTTTGGCCGCCCCGGATTGTAGCTGGCAATGCCGATGCCCACGACAGGAGGATCTCCCGAAAACACATTGAAGAACGAAAATGCTCCGGCGTTAAGCACTCCCTTTGCGTCCTGGGTAACCACCCAGGCGATCGGCCGCGGCGTGACCGTGGAGACCAGCAGCTTGTAGCATTCCTTGCCCGGAATATCCTTGAAGTCGAAAAGCATATTGGAAATACCCCCGTCTTCATTCCGCAGACATAGCTTACAATAGGACCGTGGAATGAAGCACCCTGCCTCCGGTGGTTGAATCAATCCGCGCTAGATGCGCGCACACCTGCCCGCCCAAAAAACGGGCGGCTTCTACAAAACCTGCCGCAAACAGCGAAGACCGGTTTCGTAGCGCCCATTCCGTCCCGTGAATTTCGGGACGGAATGGGCATTTGCGGGGTCGAACCTAAGCGCTATGGTAAGAAATCGACGGATTGACAACACGTATAATACGTGCTACACGTAATACGCGTGCATGAACGGCTACACAATCGATGCCAAGCTCAAAAGACGACCAAAAACAGAACCTGACCATCAGCCTTGACCGGCAGACCATCCGGAAGGCCAAGATCGTCGCTGCCAAACGGTCCACCTCGATCAGCGGCTTGCTGGCTCGGCAAATCGAGATACTGGTTGGCGAGGAAGAGGCCTACGAGCGGGCCGAGCGCCAGGCTGCATCGCTGATGGAGCAAGGTTTTCACCTGGGCGGCAAAATTCGAGCCAGCCGCGACGAACTCCATGAACGGTAAGACATTCATAGACACCAATGTCCTGATCTACGCACATGACATAGATGCCATGACGAAACATGAAATCGCCAAGACAGTTCTGCGGGAACTATGGAGCGGGCGAACGGGCGTCCTCAGCATGCAAGTGCTCCAGGAATTTTACGTCAACGTCACGCGGAAGATCGCTACTCCCCTGCCCAAGGATCTGGCGCGCGGCGTGGTGAACAGTTACGCCATCTGGTGCATGGAAACAACTCCAGCAGAAATTTCCGCGGCATACCAAATCGAAGATGAATCCCAAATCGGCTTCTGGGATGCGCTAATCGTTTCCTCCGCCGTCAAAAGCGGGGCGACGAGGATTCTTTCGGAGGATTTCAACGCTGGGCAGCAAATCTCCGGCATCACTGTGGAAAACCCTTTTGCAGGTATTTAGCGAGATGTTGAAACAGCGGAAAAAATATTCGGGCAATTCTCGGATTTTTGATGGGGAGACAGCGGCTCGCACTTTACTTCATGCGCGACGCGTGCTAATTTATTTTCCCGTAACCGCCATCGTAGCGCCAGGCGGATGGGCCCTGTTAAACGACCTTTCAGCCATTTTGTCGCGGCTCGAACCCTCCCTAGCAAGCGGTATTCGTTTCTGCCGATATGTAAGGAATGGGATTGGTGTAGATATACGTCGCAAACAGGGCCACCCGGCGCATTCCGGGCAAAGGCCATAAAGGGGAACACTTGTTAAAACTGCGCAAAGTCGAACTCGTGGGCTTTAAATCGTTTTGCGAGAAGACGCAAATCACGTTTAGCGGCAGCGGGCTGACCTGCATCATCGGGCCCAATGGCTGCGGCAAGTCCAATATTGTCGACGCCATTTCGTGGGTTCTGGGCGAGCAAAGCCATAAATCGTTGCGCGCCGAACGCATGTCCGACTGCATTTTTAACGGCACGGCCAAGCGGCCGCCGCTGGGCCTGGCGGAAGTCACGCTCACCCTTATCGATCCGGAACTCGCGGAGGCGGCGGAGTTTGTGCTGGGGCTTCAAAGCGGCGAAACACCCTCGGCGGGACCTGTCGGCGTTCCGGACAGCGCTTACGGAGCTACGGCAAAAGCTTTCAACACAGAGAGCACAGAGAACAACGAAGAGAACGGCGGAGAGATTTCCGTTAACGCTGACGGCCTTGCCTTGCGAGAGACACAAGCGGAGGGAGAGGAATCCCAGGGGCCGGCCTTTCTGAAGAAGAAACGCACAGCGGCGGAAAAGCATGCGATGAGTTTGAAGCCCGGCGAAGTTGTCGTAGGCCGGCGGCTGTATCGCTCAGGCCAGAGCGAGTATCTGATCAACGGGCGCGTGGCGCGCTTGCGCGATATTCAGGATTTGTTCATGGGCATCGGGCTGGGCCCGGATTCCTACGCGATCATCGAACAGGGGCGTATCGGCCAGATTCTCAGTTCGAAGCCCACTGACCGCCGCGCCATCATTGAGGAAGCCGCCGGAATCACCAAATTCAAGACCAAGCGGCGCCTCTCGGAAGCCAAGCTGGAATCCTCCAAGGTAAATCTTTCGCGCGTGAACGATATTTACGTAGAAGTCGAGAAACAGCTTGCTTCGCTGAAGCGGCAAGCCTCCAAGGCGCGCCGCTACGCGGAAATTCGCGAGCAAATGCGCGGCTTGCTGCGCCAGGTTCTGGCCAGCAAGGCCAAGGAACTCGATCTGGAAGCGGAGCGACTGGCAGGATTGCTGGGCGGCATTTCGCAACAGGAATCGCGGGAAGCTCAATCGGTAAGCCAGTGGGAAGCGGAGCAGGAGCGCCTCTCAGCGCGCACCTACGAACTGGAAGGCGAGTTGCGTCAGCACCAGAACGTTCTGGGGCAAACGGCGCTGGAGCTGGACCGCAGCGAGAATCGCATTCTCTTCAACCGCCAGCGCACGGCGGAACTGACCGGACGGCTGCAGCAATTGACCGTGGAAATCGAGCAGGGCGCCGCGCAAGCCGCGCTGGTTGAGACCCGCGCCGCCGCGCATGGCGAATCGGTCACGGCAATTCAGGGCGAAGTCGCGCGCGTGCAAGCGATCCTGAGCATGTTGGCCGCTGCCACTGCGGAAATTTCCGGCGCGCACAATTCCGCGGAAGAGCATATTGCCGCGCTGCGCCGCTCGTCCGCCAAACTCGGCGAGGAACTGACGCGCTTGCATGGAGAACAGGCACAGGCGGAACAGACGCTTGCGCATCACAGCGAGGGCGTCACGCGTTACGAGCAGCAGGAGCAGCAATTGCTTGCGGAATCGCTGCACCATCGCGAACGCGCGCAGGCCGCCGATCTGCACTGGCAATCGGTGCTGGAACGCTCGCGCAGGCTGGAAGAGCTTGTGCGAACCGCGCAGGCGCGCATCGCCGACTTACGCCAACAGCAGCAACAGGCCACCGCACAAGTTGGCACTTCCCGCGATGCTCTGGCCGGCGGACGCGCGCGCCGCGAATCGGTACAGCAAATTTTGAACGAACGCTCCTACACGGCCGATGCGGTCCAGAAACTTTTCGCTTCGAGCCAAAGCGGCAGTGACTCCGACGGATTCCGCGCCGTTGGCGTGCTGGCCGATTACGCCGAGGTCGGGCAGGAATACGAAAACGCCATCGAACAATTTTTGCGCGAAGAACTGGAATACGTGGTCGTCGAAACGTTTGACGTGGCCCGCGCCGGCATCGCCATGCTGCGCGATGAGGTCGGCGGGCGCGCCACGTTCTTCGTGGATTCCCTGCGCATGCTGAACAAGCAGCCCAGCGAGCCCGTGCCGCCGTCCGAGTTCGAACGCGAAACGGTTTCGCGCCTGGACCGCCTGGTGGAGTTTCGCGATCCGCTGGGCCCGGCGGCCAAGCAATTCCTGCCGCGCTTGCAGTCGGCGTTCCTCGTGGAACAATCCGAGGTAGCCGAGCGGCTGGCGCGCGAAAATCCCGCGTATTCCTTCGTCACGCCCGATGGCACCACCTATCAGGGACGCGTGGTCAGCGGCGGACGCCCGTCGGAAGCAGGACCTCTGGGCATGAAGCGCGAATTGCGCTCGCTGGACGTGGAAGTGCTGCAACTGGAACAGGCGGCGGCGGAAGCGCAGTCTGCGCTGCAGCGCATTGAAGAAGAGCTTCGCGCCAGCGAAGCAACTTTGGAACAGTCCACCGCGCAGCACGTCGAATCCGAAAAGCTTGCGGTGGCGGCCACATTGCAGCGCGACCAGGCGCGCGGCGACATGGTGCGACTGGGAATCGAGCTGAGCGACTGCCAGGCCGAGCTTGCGCGTTTGCGCAACGGCGCGGCGGCAGCCCAGAAGCGTGCCGAGGCCGCGCAGGCCAGGCGCGGAGAACTTTCCACCGCGCGGGCAGCAGCGGAGCAGGAAATTGCTCAGGCCATGGAGCGGCAAATCACCCTTCGGCAAACGGCGCAGGCCAAGCAGGAAGACCTGGCCACGCGGCGCGCGGAAATGGCTGGGCTGGCGGAACGCCTGGCCAGCGCGGAAACCATTGCGGCGCGTATGGCTCACGAACTCCAGGAACTGGTTACACGGCGCGAGGCGCTCGTGAACCAGCACGATTCTCTGGTGCAGGAACAAGGGCAGCTTGCGGCGCAGACCGAGGAGCATCGCAAGCAGGTGGAATCGCTGCGCGCGGAAAAATCGCGCCTCGAAGCGCACGGCGCCGAAATGGAAAAGGAGTTTGACGCAACGCGCGTGCGCAGCGCGCAGGCGGACGACACGCTGCGCCATGCGCGGCAGAAGCTGGGCGATTTCCGCGAGGAGCGAAGCAAGCTGGAAATCGAGCGCGCGCGCAACGAATCCGAGCGCGAGCACCTCCGGCAATCGTGCATCGAAGAGCTGAACGCCCAGCCGGAAGATTTGATTGCCGAATTCCCCGCCCTCCTGAGCGGCGAGGAACTTCGCAATTCCGACGAGCAATACCGCGAACTGAAATCGCGCATCGAATCCATGGGCCCGATCAACATGATGGCCCTCGAGGAATACAACGAGTGCGAGCAGCGCTTCGAATTCCTTGGCCGAGAACGCACCGACCTACTGCAATCGATCACCGACACGCAGCAGGCCATCGCGGAACTCGACGAGGTCTGCAAACTGAAATTCGAGGAAGCCTTCAACTTCATCAATCAAAATTTTGCCACGGCATTCCACACCCTGTTCGGCGGAGGAACCGGCGAGATGAGATTGTCCGAACCGGACAGCTCCGGCGAACCGGGTATCGACGTGGTGGCGCAGCCGCCCGGAAAGCGCCTGCAAAACGTGCTGCTGCTTTCCGGCGGAGAAAAAGCAATGACGGCGCTGGCGCTGCTCATCGCCATCTTCCGCTATCAGCCAAGCCCGTTCTGCATCCTGGACGAAGTCGACGCGCCGCTCGACGAAGCCAACGTCGGCCGCTTCACCAAACTCGTTTCCGAAATGAGCGCGGGCACCCAGTTCATCGTGGTGACTCACAACCGCAGAACCATGGAGATGGCCTCGGTCCTCTACGGCGTGACCATGCAGGAGCCGGGCGTCTCGAAGCTGGTGTCCGTCCGCTGGGACGAGCCGGCCACCGCCAAAGCCGCGACCAACGCAGCGTAAATTTTCAGTGGCATAGGCTTCAGCCTGTGGAATTTTGTTTTGAGATTGCGAACACAAAATCCACTTGCTGAAGCCTATGCCAGCCCAGTTTTCCACTTTTCCACTTTTCGTTTTTCTTCTCCGTTGACATCGCCGGACCGTACGCTAGAATGTCCGCCTCTCTGAAGGGACAGGTTGCCTTTGGCTTCTCCTAAATCAAATACCGTCGTTTGGGAAACAAATCTCCCCGGCATTCACTTTCTGAATCGCGGGAAAGTACGGGACTTGTACGAGGTTGGCGGCCAGCTTTTGCTGATCGCCACGGACCGTCTTTCCGCGTTTGACGTGGTATTGCCCACGCCGATCCCGGATAAAGGCCGCGTGCTGACGCAGCTCTCGCTGTTCTGGTTCAATCTGCTGCGCGACGTCATTCCGAACCACATCGTCACGGCCAGCGATTTTCCGGCCGAACTGGAGCCCTACCGCGCCCAGCTGGAAGGCCGCTCCATGCTTTGCAAGCGGACCAATCCGCTGCCCATCGAATGCGTCGTGCGCGGATACCTTTCAGGGTCGGGTTGGAAGGATTATCGCGCCACCGGAAAAGTCTGCGGCATTGCCTTGCCCGCGGGCCTGCGCGAATCCGAACGCCTGCCGGAGGCTATTTTCACTCCCTCCACGAAGGCGACCACCGGCCATGATGAAAATATCTCCTTCGACACCGCGGTTTCCCTGGTGGGCGCGGAGCTTGCCGAAAAAGTTCGCGCCGTGAGCCTGGAAATTTACCGCCGCGCCGTCGCCTACGCCGAGCCGCGCGGGATTATTTTGGCGGACACAAAATTCGAATTTGGCCTGGTGGGAAAAGATTTAATTTGGATTGATGAGGCCTTGACTCCGGATTCCTCTCGTTTCTGGCCAGCGGACGGCTACCAGCCCGGCCGCGCGCAGCCCTCGTACGACAAGCAATACGTGCGCGATTACCTCGAACGGATCGGGTGGAATAAACAGCCGCCCGGCCCGGAGCTTCCTTCCGACGTGGTCGCCGCGACTCGCGAAAAATACAGGGAAGCGTTTCGGCAATTAACGGGCCAGGAACTCAGCTAGCCGCGCGGGCGGAAACGCCCGGCAGCGAACAACTCTTGTGCGGAGCGTGCTACGGTGAAGGAGCAATTGGAATCGCTGGTGGGAATGATGGTGGATCGCGGGATCCATTTCGACGAAGCAGTCAACGAATTTGAAAAGAAATTTATCAAGCGAGTGCTGGACCGTTTCCATGGCAACCAGTCGCGCGCCGCGCGCCTGCTGGGAATTCACCGCAACACGCTGAGCCGGAAGATCGATTTGTACAAGCTGGACCACAGGAGGAAGTGACTGGTGACTGGGCGGATTTGAGGCGGCCGCAGCAGACTATTTGCGAGTTGTGATTTGCGGCTTTTGATTCGTGACTCGTGGTTTGTAATTTGAAATTTCAAATTTGAAATCAAAAAAATGGCCCCGGAAAATTCCCGGGGCCATTTTTCTTCCAATCCGCTAAATACTTAATCGCCTGCGGGAGCCTTCTTAGCCGGAGCTTTCTTGGCAGGGGCCTTCTTCGCAGCGCCCTTTTCCTCCGGCAAGTCTTCCGTGTTGATCTTGGCCTTCTCCCACGTCAGCATGAATGGATTTTGCGTATATCCGGTCAGCGTGCCGGTGAACCGAACCACGGCGTCTTTCTCAAGGCGCTTGGCTTCGGGCTGGCCCTCAACCTTCACCTGCATGTTGGCAGCGGTTGCCGCCTCGATTTCTTCCGGCGTGGCGCCCCGGAACACTTTCAAGGTCACGGAATCGCCGTCAACCACGGGAGCGTCCATCACGCGCACTCCAACGTCCGGATACTCCAGCCCACAGCTGGCAAGCCACATGGCCTTGCCCGCATCGCCACCGGCCATCAGCGCGGGGATAAAGTTCGCCGTGTCGTCGCGAGCCTTTTGCAGGTCGGCTGCGCTGGGAACATTCAGCGTGGCCGGGCGATCCGAGGAAGTGGCGGATAGCGTGAGGAGTTCTGTTACCTGGTCGTCCACCAGCTTGTCGCAGGCAGGCTGCTGGTAACGAATGATCTGGTTCTTCAGATAGGCCTTCACCTGCGCGTCGTTGGGAATCTTCAGATTGATGGCGCGTGCGAGTTCCCAGAAGCCATCGGTTCCCGCGGGCGGAGTCATCTGCAGATTCACGATGCCCAGGCGGTAGTGGGTGACGGCGTCATCGGGAGTGATGGACAGGACCGTCTTGTAATACCCGACCGCCGCGGCGTAATCCTTCATGTTAGTGGAGGCCAGCGCGGCTACCGCGTTAAACAGGACCTTGACGCCCTTCTTCTGCTGTTCGAACTGATCGGCAGGCGCGGCGTCCGGCTTCTTAAGATCATCCACTGCCTTGAGGCCGGCAATGGCGGCATCCCGCGCTTTGGTCAACGCGTCGGGAGTTTGCAGCGTCTTGTCAGGGCCGACACCCAGAAAGAACGCCTGCGCGCGCGTGTAATAGGCTTCGAGGCGTCCGGTGCTATCGATCTTGTCGCCGAGGGCGATCATGCGATCCGTATACTCGATGGCCTGGGCGTAATTTTTCAGCGCCATGTACGTCGAGTAGTAGTCGCGGTAGATATACGGCATCAATGAAGAGTTGGGATAAGCCTTCACAAAATCGTCGAGGGCTTTTACTTTCGCCTGAGGATTCTGTTCCTTATCCGCCGCCTGATACTGGTTATACTCAGCCAGAGTGTATGCGGGCTTGGCCTGATCCTGCGGTGCGGCCCACAATTTCCCCGCGCCCGTTCCCATTCCCAGCGCGATCCATAACAGACCGGCGCCCGTTACCATCCACTTTCGCATCATCGGCTTCCAGCCTCCTCAGCAAATTTCAAAAAAAATCGATCGCAAAAACAATCTGCAAGAATTTCTTTTGGCTTAAAGCTCTCGGATTATAGGGAATCCTACTCAACGGTGCAAGCTTGATTCCCCGCGTCTTCCTCTCCAAAGTTACCGCTCGCCGTTTCGGCCCAGCGTCTCGCACGGCGGCGGCTGATGCTATGATGTCAATCTCCGGAACAAGGAAGCCTGGGCAGAGAATATCACTTCTTCCAACAATTGAGGAGAAACAATGCCATCGATTAATGCCCTGGAAGGCAAGTTCGCGCTGATCACCGGAGGCAACCGCGGCATCGGCTTTGCGATCGCGCGCCGCCTGGGAAAAATGGGCGCTCGCGTTTCGATTTGCGGGCGGGATCAAGCCAAGCTCGATCAATCGGCTTCCAGTCTTCGCGCTGAAGGAATCGAAGTGCTCGCCATTCGTGCGGATATCACCCACGCGGACGAAATCTCGTCGCTGGTGCACAAGACGCAACAGGATTTGGGGCCCATCGACATCCTTGTAAACAACGCCGGATCGGGCTTATTTGGCCCTTTCCATGAATTTGCGGAAGCCGACTGGGACCGCATTCTCGATACGAACTTGAAGTCGGTATTCCTTCTTTCTCGGGCCGTTGTTCCGGATATGATCCGCCGCCAGACGGGCCACATCGTCAATATCAGTTCGCTGGCGGGAAAAAACACCTTCGCCGGCGGCGCCATTTACTGCGCGTCAAAATCGGGCCTCATGGGCCTGTCCGGCAGCATGGCCGAGGATTTGCGCAGCCATGGCATCCGCGTGAGCGCCATCTGCCCCGGATCGGTGGCCACCGAATTTTCAGGCCGGGGAATAAAGAATCCGCTGAAGGCGCTGCAACCGGAGGACATCGCGCACGCGGTGGCCGCGCTGGTAACGCAATCCGACGGAAGCTTCATCAGCGAAGTGCACATCCGCCCCACGCGAAAGCCGTAGTCCCGGCCCGCACAATCTCTCCGCTTTTCTCCTCTTTTCTCGGCGCCCTCTGCGCTAAGAATCTTGCGAAAACGGCGGCAAACCTTTAACACAGAGAACACAGAGAAAAGAGGAGAGAAGCGGAGAAGGCCCGCAAAACACATTCCGCTTGACAATAGTCGTTTAAACGACTATTGTTTACACATGAAACGAAACGCAAAACTGAAGAACGATCCGCGGGCGGTGCTGGAAACCAATGTCTTCGTCGGCCTCCTGCGCGCCGCCGAAAGCCTCACTCGCGGCGCCGAGGCCCTTCTCAAGCCTTATAACCTTTCCGGCGCGCAATACAACATCCTGCGCATTCTGCGAGGCGCGGGCGACCAGGGCCTGGCCTGCCGCGAGATCGGCTGCCGGCTCATTTCCCGCGATCCGGACATCACGCGCCTGCTGGACCGAATGGAATCTCGCGGGCTGATCGCGCGCGCGCGGGAAACGCGGGACCGCCGCGTTGTGAAAACTCGCATCACCCGGGAAGGGCTGCGGCTGCTGAGCGATCTGGATCGGCCTGTGCGCGAAATGCACCGCCGCCAGTTGATCCCCTTCCCCGCGAACCAGCTCCGGCAACTCTCCAAATTGCTCGACCGTGTGCGCGAACAGGTGGAAGCACCGGATTCGCCCAATTGATTTTTGACAGGCCCGATTCATTGATTTGATTGGCAGGACACTCGAAGAAGGAGAAACAAAAATGACCTCAGCAGTCACGGCACCAACACAAAGCACGAAACCGACACAATGGCAGATCGATCCAGCGCATTCGGCCGCGCATTTCAGCGTCCGGCATCTGATGATCTCCAATGTGCGGGGAGAATTCACCAAGCTGATAGGGAGCGCGCTGATCGACCCGGCCGATCCAACAAAATCCAGCGTCGAAGTAACTATCGAAGCTGCCTCCATCAATACGCGCGAACCCCAGCGGGACGTGCATCTGCGCAGCGCGGATTTCTTCGATGTGGCCAATTTCCCAACCCTTTCGTTCCGCTCCAAACGAGCCGAATCGGCCGGCGCGGACAATCTCAAATTGACCGGCGATCTGACCATTCGCGGCGCCACAAAGGAAGTCACGTTTGACGTCGAAGGACCCACGCCGGCGATTAAGGATCCCTGGGGCAACATGCGAGCCGGAGTCACGGCCTCAACGAAAATCGACCGCAAGGCTTTCGGAATGGTCTTCAATGCATTCACCGAAACGGGCGGACTTGTTGTCGGCGACGAAGTCAAAATCACCATCGAGGCGGAATTGATTCAGCAAGCTCCCGCGGCCTAAATCAGCGGATGCGTTGCCATCGACTTGCGGCTCATCATTGGCTGAGCCCGCGCGCAGAGGCACGGCATGCCGTGCCTCTGCGATTGTCGCAATAGGCCATTTAGCCGCATGGAACGCAGAGAACTTGTCTAGCCAGTCGAACGATGCCTGAATAGATAGAGAGGGGAAAAAGATCGTCATGGTCTTGGAAAAATTAGCCGAAACGAAAGTGCCTGTTCACGACTTGATCGGCCGGCGATGGAGCCCTCGAGCATTTTCCGAGCGCCCGGTCGAATCGGAAAAACTGCTGAGCCTGCTGGAAGCGGCTCGCTGGGCCGCTTCCAGCTCAAATGAGCAGCCCTGGTCGTTCCTTGTGGCCACGCGGGAGGACGTCCAAAACCATGAGAATGTGCTCAGCGTGCTGGTGGAATCGAATCGTGTCTGGGCTGGCAAGGCTCCCGTTCTAATCCTGACTTTTGCTCACTCCCAATTTGACAAGACCGGGAAGCCAAACCGTCATGCCTTCTACGATGTAGGCCAGGCGGCCGCCAATCTGTCCATACAGGCCACAGCGTTGGGCCTTGTTGCCCACCAGATGGGAGGGTTTAGCGTCGAGGACGCGCGTGCGCGCTTTGCCGTGCCAAAGGACTGGGAGCCGGTTAGCGTAGTGGCTGTTGGTTATCTGGGAAATCCAGATTCGCTGCCGGAAAAACTGCGAGAACGAGAGATCGCACGGCGCCAGCGCAGGCCGCTCGATTCATTTGTCTTTTCGGGCAAATGGGGAAATCCTGCTGCAATCACGGGCTCCGCCTAAATTTTACATTTCATCCTTTGCAATGACCGAGACTCTCCAATTCGTTGTCCGGCACGGGTACCTTCTAATTTTCGCGTGGGTTTTTGTCGAGCAGGCCGGGCTGCCGGTGCCTTCCGCTCCGCTGCTGCTTGCGGCGGGCGCGCTTTCTGGAATGCACCAAATGAACGTGTGGGCATCCATTGCGCTAGCGGCCGCCGGAGCGCTGGCCAGCGATTCGATGTGGTATGAGATCGGCCGGCGCAAAGGCGCTCGCGTCCTTCAACTACTCTGCCGGATTTCGCTGGAACCGGACTCCTGCGTGCGAAGGACGCAGGAAAGCTTTACGCGCAACGGCCCGCGTGTGCTGCTGGGCGCAAAATTCATTCCCGGCTTGAACGCGATGGCCGCGCCCCTGTCGGGAATTATCAAAATGGGCTGGCGGAAGTTTCTATTGTTTGACGCTATTGGCGCGCTTGCCTGGGTGAGCGTCTTTACCGTCACGGGCTACGCGTTCAGCGGCCAGCTGGAGCGCGTCGCGGCGAGGGCCGCCTATCTCGGAGAATGGTTGCTGGTCCTCTTGCTGGGCGCATTCGCGGCCTACATTCTCTGGAAATTCTACAAGCGCCACAAATTCCTGAGCGACCTGAAAATTGCGCGCATCACTCCCGAAGAACTGAAGCAAAAAATGGATGCAGGCGAGGACATTCTCATCGTGGACCTGCGCCATGCGCTGGACTTTGACGCCAATCCGCAAACGATTTCCGGCGCGCTGCATGTGGATGCCGCGGAACTTGAAGAAGCTTCCGACGTCATTCCCCGCGACCGTGAAATTGTTTTGTTTTGTGCGTGCCCCAATGAAGTGACCGCCGCTCGCCTTGCGCTGCTGCTGCGCAGCAAGGGAATCACCCAGATCCGTCCGCTATCGGAAGGCTACGAAGGCTGGCGCAAACGAGGTTTCCCGATGAGCCTGGCCAAAGTGGAAGCTAGCAGCATTCAGCCGGCAAAAACGTAGCCGCTGATTCCCGTACGATTTGAGTTCGGCGATCACGTTAGAGCCGCGGCAGCACGATGCCCTGTTGCGCCTGGTATTTCCCTTTTTTATCCTTGTAGGAAACCTCGCATGCCTCGTCGGACTCGAAGAAGAGAACCTGGCACAGGCCTTCGTTGGCGTAGATTTTTGCGGGAAGCGGAGTGGTGTTGCTGATTTCCAGCGTGACGTAGCCCTCCCATTCCGGCTCGAAGGGCGTCACGTTGACGATAATTCCGCAGCGCGCGTAGGTCGATTTTCCAAGGCAGATGGTCAGAACATTGCGCGGGATGCGGAAATATTCCACCGACCGGCCCAGCGCGAAAGAGTTTGGCGGGACCAGGCATTCTGGGCCCTTGAAGGAGACCAGCGAGCGCTCATCGAAATGCTTGGGGTCCACAATCGTGGAATTCACATTGGTAAAGATCTGAAATTCGTCGGCCACACGGATATCGTAGCCATAGCTGGAGACTCCATAGCTGATGACGCCCTCGCGGACCTGGCGGTCCTCATAGGGCTCGATCATCTTGTGTTCCAGGGCCATCTTGCGTATCCAGTGATCCGGCTTTACCGACATTCAGGGCCTCCTGCGTGACGTTGCAAAGACGCGCATCTTAACCGAGCGCGTCCGCCTTGACAACCCGCAACTCCGTGTCTAGCATAGCTTGCCGTCGGATAGCTGGAGGGTAGAGTGATTAAGCTGGACATTGTTAATGCCGTCGTGAACAAAACCGGCGTGAGCCGGACCAAGGCCGAACAAGCTGTCGAAACCGTCTTCGATGCCATGAAGAAGGCGCTCGGCAAAGGCGAACGGATCGAGTTGCGGCGCTTCGGTGTGTTCAACGTGCGCCCTCGCAAGACCGGCATCGGCCGCAACCCGCGTACCGGCCAGGAAGTCAGCATCCCTCCCGGCAAGGCAGTGCGATTCAAGCCCGGCAAGGAATTGCAAACGCTCTGAGTTCCCTTTCGCATCGCGTCCGCTTATTTCAAAATTTATATTTGGCGTCCCCTGCCTGCGATTTCTGTTCTCTTGCCGCGTGCCGCGCATCCAATCAAATATGACAGATCGCAGTGAATTCGATCCCACTCCCGCGGAAACACTTACGCCCGTGGTGACTGCCTGGGATCTGCCTCCCAATCCGTATTGGGAAAATCTGGAGGCCCGCAGGCAGCGCAAGTCGCTAGCAATTGCAATTGTGCTTTTCGTGCTGACCTTGATCTCCACTCTGGCGGTCGGAGCGCAATATGCATCTTCCTACGCCTCCGGGCAATCTCCCGATTTTGAGGAGCTCTTCTCCACGTACGCCTCCCTCCTGGCGCACCCGCAACTCTTGCTGGCAGGCGTTCCCTTCGCTTTCACGCTGATCGGCATATTACTGGCGCACGAATTGGGACATTTTTTCATGTGCCGCTACTACGGAATCTCATCGAGCTATCCTTATTTTCTCCCCGCGCCCACTTTGATCGGGACGCTTGGCGCGTTCATTCGCATTCGCTCGGCGATCTACAACCGCAAGGCTCTTTTTGATATGGCCCTCGCAGGGCCCGTGGTTGGATTCCTGTTCGCGGTGCCGGCTTTGGCCATCGCCGTTTTCTATTCGAGGGTGGTGCCGTTTTCGGAAGCGCATTCCACGGTTGTCTTCGGGCAACCGCTGGTGATGCGCTTTCTTGTGGCCGTGTTGCGGCCGGGCGTCAGGCCGGGAGATTTGCTGCTGCATCCCGTGGGACGCGCGGCGTGGGTTGGCTTATTTGCGACGGCGCTCAATTTGCTGCCGGGCGGACAACTCGATGGCGGGCACATCCTGTATTCCGTGGCCAGCAAGTACCACAAGAAAATTACGCTGGCCGTTGCGTTGCTCCTGATTCCGCTCGGCCTGATTTATTGGGAGGGCTGGATCATGTGGGCCGTCCTGTTGTTGGCAATTGGCTTCCGCCATCCGCCGCTGCTCAATCAATGGGAGAAGCTCGATCGCTCTCGCCTCATCTGGGCGGCCGTTGCCGTCTTGATCTTCATTTTGTGCTTCATGCCAATGCCCGTCATGATCCGCTGAAGCCTTCCAGTAGCGCGGGCTTCAGCCTGCGGGTTTTGGTCCTTGCGAGAACTAAAACCCGCAGGCTGAAGCCCGCGTTACAAAATTCTAAAACAAACTCAGCGGATCCACATCCACCTGTACTGCCTTCTGCGGAATTTCCTTCTCCTCGCTGAATGCCAGCAATTCCGAAACGACGCGAGTGAGCTGCGCGCGCTTGGGTGCTTTCAATAAGAATTGGAAGCGATACTCGCGCTTCAATCGCGCCAGCGGCGCCGCAGCCGGCCCCAACACTTTCACTCCGCGCGATTCCTGCGGAGCCAGAAATGCGGAGAGCTGCCGCGACCAGCGAATGGCGTTTTCGATTTTCGTGTCGCGCACCAAAATGCTTGCCAGCGCTGTGAACGGCGGATAGTGCAGCAATCTCCTGAACTGCACCTCTTTTTCAAAAAACGTCAGATAGTCCTGGCGCGCTGCCAGCTGAATCGCATAGTGCTCCGGGTAATAAGTCTCGACCAGCACTTCCCCAGGCAATCCTCCGCGGCCGGCGCGGCCCGCGACTTGAGTGAGCAATTGAAAGGTGCGCTCCGCCGCCCGAAAATCCGGCAAGCTGAGCTGCGAATCCGCGGAAATCACGCCCACCAGCGTGACTCGCTGAAAATCGTGCCCCTTGGCGACCATTTGCGTGCCCACCAGAATGTCGATCTTCCCCGTGGCAAAATCGCCCAGCACCTGCTGATAGGCCTTCTTAGTGCGCACGGAGTCCCTGTCCAGCCGCGCAATTTTGGCCTGGGGAAATTTCTCGCGCAATTTTTCCTCGAGCTGTTCGGCGCCCGCGCCGAAAAAATAGACGTGTTCGGAATTGCACTTGGGGCAGCTCTCGGGCACGCGCCGCGAGAATCCGCAGTAGTGACATTCCAGGCGCTGGCGCTGCTTGTGATAGGTCAGCGAAATGCTGCAATTCTCGCACTGCACGCTAACTCCGCACGACCGGCAGAGCACCGACCACGAATATCCGCGCCGGTTAATAAGAATTAGCGATTGCGTTCCCTCCGCGAGGCGCATGGCAATGGCCTCGCCGAGCTTCGAGGAGATCGGCGCGGCGCTATGCGTGGATTTGAAATCTTCGCGCAAGTCCACAATCTCCACCGGGGCCAGCGGCCGGTTCTCCACGCGCGAGTCCAATTGAAGCAGCTGGTATTTCCCGGTCCGCGCATTCTGAAAGCTTTCCAGCGAGGGCGTCGCGGACCCCAGCAGCACAACCGCCCCTTCCAGTTTTGCGCGCACCACGGCCACGTCCCGCCCGTGATAGCGCGGCGTCTCTTCCTGCTTGTAGCTGGCCTCCTGCTCTTCATCGACCACGATCAGCCCAAGATTTTCAACCGGCGCGAAAACGGCCGAGCGCGTTCCCACCACCACGCGCGCCTCGCCCCGGCGCACGCGCCACCATTCGCGCGCGCGTTCCACTTCCGGCAGCGCGCTGTGCAGCACCGCGACGTCCACACCGAATCGCGCGCGGCACAATCTTCCAATCCAAAGCGTCAGCGCGATTTCCGGAACCAGAATGAGCGCGGTCTTGTTCCGCGCCAGCACGGTCTCGACGGCGTTGAGATACACTTCCGTCTTCCCGCTGCCGGTCACGCCGTGAAGCAGCCCGGCAGTAAAAACGCCCGCTCCCAGCCATCCGCGGATGACCGCCAATTCCCTTTCCTGATCCACGTTCAGAATATTGGAGGGCGGTGTGTAATCGGCATCGAACAAATCTTCCTCGATGGCGATGGGCTCTTCCCAGCATTTCAGTTTTTCCTGCAGGATCATGCGTTCGATGAGCGGCCGCGAAACCCGTGCCAGTTTTGCAAGTTGCGGGAGCGGCAAAGGTCCGCGCTCCTCCGCCAGCACGTGAAAGACGCGCGCCTCTTTTTCGGGAAGCGAGGCGCTGGGATCGCCCTGCGGCGAGTGCTCGGATGCAGCGGCGTTCCAGGCCACAATTTTCTGCACGCGCGCCTTGCGCCGCACGGCGACCTCGCGCGCTTCGAGTTGCTTGCGCCGCAGCAATCGCTCCGCCGCCGCTTCGCCGCCGGGCAGCTTGCGCAAACGGTCCGCGCGCACCGGACGCCCCTCGATTTCCATCAGCGAAAGCAGCGCCATCTCCGCGATTTCGGATTCGCTGCGATTGCCCAACGCATCCAGTTGGGCGCGATGCGCGCGCCCCGCATCGGTCAGCAAAAATTCCCGCTCGTGCCGCAGATCGATCTGCGGCGGCAACATGGCGCGAAACACTTCCCCCAGCGGCGCCACATAGTAACCGCCCACCCAGCGCCCCAGCTCCACAAGATTGGGCGGCAGCGCCGGAATCGCATCCAGCACATCCACTATTTCCCTTACATTTTTTACGCGCTCAGGGTCGGGCCGACGCACGGAGGCGTCCACCACCACGCCGGTCATGGCGCGGTTGCGGAACGGAACGAGCACGCGGCTGCCCACGCTGACCGATCCGGCCAGGCGACTGGGAATCTCATACGTGAACAGCGTGCGCAACGGAACGGGCAGCGCAACTTGGCAATAAGTAGTGGACATGTGCGGAAGATAGTCTAGTCCACATTTCCCGGAACAGCGAGGCGCTGGCGCCAAACTCAGTTCAATTTCGCGGGTTTCCCGTGGCATAGGCTTCAGCCTGTGGGGGTTTAATACTTGCAAGGACTACCCCCCACAGGCTGAAGCCTATGCCACGTAAACTTCCCCCAAAATGATCGTGTGCGAAGAACGTGCGCCAAATTTTTGCACGGCAAGCGGAGATCGATGGAAGGAAAACGTAAAAGTGCAGTAGAATCGTTTGGCAACAAATGTCGGGGCGTAGCGCAGCCTGGTAGCGCGCCTGCCTTGGGCGCAGGAGGCCTCCGGTTCAAATCCGGACGCCCCGACCATCTTCCCGATCAGGCGCGCTTTTTCACGGCCCTTGCCGAATCCACCACAGGACTTTTCCCACGATCTGCCATTTTCTGTCTCTTTCTACCGTGACGGGGCTGTAGTCGCGATTTTCAGATTCCAGCAATTGCACTCCGTCGGTTGCGATGAATCGCGCCAGGGACAGTCCGTTTTCGCGGTGCCAGGCCACAACAATCTTTCGATGCAACTCTTCTGGGTTCGTCTGCGAGGAATCCACCGCCACGATGTCCCGATCGTTAATCAGCGGACTCATGGATGTGCCCTTCACGCGAAGGCAATTGGTCTGCGCCGGATTCGGGCACCAGAAAGCTGGCGCCGCAATCATCTCTTCGGCTAAGGCGCTGTCCAGGTCGGCGAATTGGCCGCCCGTCTGCCCGATCGTGCCTGCCTGAACGGCGAGCAGCGGAACCGCCACCATTTGCAGCTTGGGAGAACCTTTGGGCCTCTTCCGCTTCGCACCGCTTCCGGCTCGCACAATTTCAAAATCCGCGGAGGTCGAAGTAAGTGCCGCAGGGCGGATTTCGGGAAACATTTGGCGAAGATTAGCGCTTTGCAGTCCTGCTCTGGCCCAGAAGAGCCAGCACTCCGGCTGGCCGGCCATATTTCCAAGCTGGATAAAACATCTTGAGGTGGGTTCCTGCTTCCCGGTTTCCCAACGCGATACGGCCATCGCGGAATAATGCAGTCGGGAACCAAATTGGGATTGGCTGAGGCCGAGGCGCTGCCGCAAATTAAGGATAGCAATCGACCAATCTGGTACGTTCAAGTCCCGGGGCGGGCGAGTTACCATGCGAGTCACCATCATTCCAAATTATATACAGTTGAATTATATACATTTGGATTATAGGCACAAGGTACAATTTAACGAAATACTTAATTTTCTTTTCTTGCCAGCCGAGGATGCGACTTGGGTTGGAGTTCCTATTTCGGGAAATTATACATCAATTGGTCACGATGCGGCTACGACTCACACCGCATTCTTATGTCGGAGCACCTTACCATCCCTATTTTGCGCCTGCGAAGAAAAAAGTCAATCCGTCATCTAGCAGTTGAGAGGCATCCAACTACCCTTGCAGCCTCGAATTCCCCCGTGAAACATTTGCATGTTACTCTGCGTAGTATGAATGTGCCTGAATCTACCGGCAAGTTCGAATGGTTTTGCGATCCGCGCCGACCGCGTCTCCCGCTATTACAAGATGGGCGAGGCGCTGATCCGCGCCGTGGACGAGATTTCGCTCGACGTCCGCGCCGGAGAATTTCTGGCGCTGCTGGGCGCGAGCGGCTCGGGCAAGTCCACGCTGCTGAATCTGATTGCGGGGCTCGACCGGCCGTCTTCGGGCGCCATTCTGGCGCAGGGACGCGATCTGGCGGCGATGTCGAGCGAGGAGCTGGCGACACACGCAACCAGACCATCGGCATCGTGTTCCAGTCCTTCCAATTGCTGCCCCGGATGACGCTGGAAGAAAATGTCGAGCTGCCTCTGCGCCTGGCGGAGGTCCCGCGCGGCGAGCGTCCCGCGCGCGTGCGCGAGGCGCTGGAGCGCGTCGGCCTGGGCGCGCGCGAAAGCATCGCCCGACCGAGCTTTCCGGCGGCGAGCAGCAACGCGCGGCCATCGCGCGCGCGCTGGTCAACCGGCCGATGATCTTGCTGGCGGATGAGCCGACCGGCAATCTGGACAGCAAGACGGGCGAAGAAATCATGAACCTGATCGCCGGGATTCACCGGCCGGCATCCGGGCCGGGAAGAACCATCATCATGGTGACGCACGAGCGCGCGCTGGCGGAACGATATGCGGACCGCATCGTCACACTTTCGGACGGCGCGATTTCCCGCGAGGAGCGCCTGCGATGAAAGCTGGGGACTTGACCGAACTGGCCGCGCGCAACTTGCGCGAAGCCGTGCTTCGAAATTCGCTCACCACGCTGGGCATTGCCGTCGGCGTGGCTTCGCTGGTGGCGCTGCTTTCGCTTGGGCGTGGGCCTGCAACAACTTGTGGATCGCTCGGTGGCCCGCGCCGGATTGTTCGACACGGTTTCCGTGCGTCCGCGGCAGAGCGCTCCCTTCGGGCAGCCGGGCGGCGGGCGGCGCACGTCCGCGCGATGCCGCGGATCTGGCGCCGCCGCGCGCCCTCGACGACGCGGCTCGAAAGGAAATCGCCGCGCTGCCCAACGTCGTGGAAGTGAATCCCGAAGTGCGATTTACCGCCGAGGCGCGGCGCGAACCGAACAGCCAATTGGTGATGGTGTCGGGCATGGCGCCGTCGTCGCAGTCCAGCGGAACGCTCGACGGATTGACCGGAAATTTCTTCTCCGGTCCCGGATGCGGAAGAAGCCATCGTGCAGGGCGACCTGGCGAAGCGTCTGCTTGACGATGGGCAAGCGCCCGCTTCACTTGCTCGGGCAGGAAATTACTTTGCGATTTGCGCAGCGCCAGGCTCTTCCGCCGCCTTCGCAGCAAGCCGCAGCCGGACGCGCCCAATCAGGCGGTCGGCCCGGACGAAGAGGCCATGGGATTTTCGATCGTGCCGAGCGAGAAGAAATTCCGCGTCGTCGGCGTGCTTCCCGCGTCGGACTCCGGAGGCGGGCAGGTCGGCTTCAATAATGCGGGAATATATCTGCCGCTGGCGGTGGCCGAAAAACTGCAAGTCGTGCAAAGGGACGGATCTGCGGGACGTGGCGCGCTCCGCGTCCGGGCGGGGCACGCGCTACGCTGCACTGAACGTGCGCGCGAGCAGCCCGGCGGCGGTGGCGCAGATCGAGTCCAGCGTCTCGCACATGGGATTCGCGGCGTTTTCCTTGATCGACGTCACGCGCAACCTGCGCACATTTTTTCGCGATCTTCGATATGTTCCTGGGAATTTTCGGCAGCCTGGCGCTGGCGGTCGCGTCGCTCGGAATCATCAACACGCTGGTGATGGCCATCCTCGAGCGCCGCCGCGAAATTGGCGTGCTGAAAGCGCTGGGCGCGGCGGATCGCGATGTGCGGCAATTGTTTTTCGCGGAAGCCGGCGTGATGGGATTGGTGGGAGGCGTGTTCGGCGTGCTGTTGGGCTGGGCGATTGGCCGGGCGATTCAGTTCGGGACCATGGTGTATCTGAAGCGGCAAGGCTTGAATCCGCCGAACATCTGGTCCGTGCCGTGGTGGCTGGTGCTGGGCGCGATCGCATTTGCGGTGATGGTCAGCCTGGCGTCAGGAATTTATCCGGCGTCGCGAGCCGCGCGGCTTGATCCGGTCGAGGCGCTGCGGTATGAGTGATTGTGAATTGTGATTTGTGAATCGTGATTTGTGATTCGTAAAACCCTCGAACCGGGCGCTCTTGCCGGGAATTTTGGGATTAGCGACGGGTGCAAGATTGGGCTTTTCGTCCACGAATTACGAATCACGAGTCTCGAATCACTCGCCACAAGCAGCTCAAATCTCAAGTTACGTCCAATTCATAGGGAATATCCAGGACAAAAATATAACCGGGGCGCTCAGCTGAGGGGCCGGAGCGCCCCGGTTTTCCCTGTCCGCCTCCGCAGGTGGCGGGCAAGACTCGTGCTACGCGGCGTGTTCGTCGCCGCGCAGGAACTCGTATCGTTCAATTTGGGCTACCACGCCGATGCGGCCGGGCTCGTCGGCTTCGGCGCGCTTGATGCGGCCGAGGCATCGAACCTTGACCGGTCCGGCGAGCGTGATTTCATGCGGTAGCGTCAGCAGAATCTCCACGGGCGAGCCGCTGGTAACCTCCTTCGGCAGGAAGAAGTAGACTCCGCGCGAACTCACGTCCCTGGATTCTGTCGTAGCTTCGCCGATCGCCGAACCGCTGGTCCAGCGAACAATCATAGGTAGCCGAATCTGAAACCGTCTGTGTCGCGCGTCGCTCTTCGGCTGTCAAAGTGTCGCCCTCCGAGAGTTTGAACCGCTGTTGTTTACAGGTGCATGAGATTACGGTTCGGGGATGAATGCCTCAATAGCGCGGAGGTCCCGATTCGAGCGGGTGCTAATTTGGTACGGGGGTACTAGGATGCGAGGACAGGCAAATACAAACTAGAAGCCTTTGAAATCAGAGCAATTACGCCTGATCGATCAGGCGGTGATGAATGGCGTAGAGGGCGAGTTCCAGACGGTCGGAAACGCCGAGCTTATCGAAGATATTGTGCAGGTGATTCTTCACGGTCTGCTCGCTGATGAAGAGCTTTTCGCCGATTTCCTTGTTGCGGTAGCCCTGGGCGACCAGCTGCACGATTTCTTTTTCGCGGTCGCTCAGCAGCGGCTTCTCGCGCCGCGGGCCGCCGTCGGAGGACTTCGAGAAAGCCTTCATGACTTCGGCGGTCATGTGGTTGTCGAGCCAGATTTCGCCATTGTGAACCTTATGAATGCTGCGCACCAGCAGGTCCGTGGCGGACTGCTTCAGCACCACGCCGCGCGCGCCCAGGCGCATGGCGCGCACCACGTCGCGATCGTCTTCGGCGGCGGTTAGCACGACGACGCGCGTCGGCAGCTGATCGAAATTCACTTCTTCAAGAACAGCAAGGCCGTCTTTGTCCGGCATGCGCAAATCGAGCAGCAGAATATCAGGCTTGAGCTTGGCAAGCATCTTGATGCAATCGTTGCCGTTGGATGCTTCGCCGACGATTGTGATTTCATCGTCGCCGTCAAGCAGTTTGCGCAGACCTTCACGGAAGATGGCGTGATCGTCAGCCATCAGCACACGAATTTGTTGTTTTGTCGTTTTGGCCATATCAGCCGAGAGGAACCTCGACGGTCAGGCGTGCGCCATGGCCTGGAGTGGATTCCACCGTCAACACACCACCAACGCTGCGCGTTCGCTCCTTGATTGAAATTGGCCCCAACCGCAGACGGTCCAACTCATCCCCCGTAAAACGCCCGGCGAAACTAAAGCCTTCCCCGTTATCGTCCACCACAAGAACAACTTCCCCTTCATTCTGCCATAGTTTTACCACGACGTGGGAAGCATGCGCATGTTTTTTCACATTGTGTAACGATTCTCTATATATCTGAAAGAGGTCACGGCAGATGCGGTCCGGGAATCTGCAATTCGGCGGCGTCGATCAGCAAATCCAGAGCCAGGCCGGATTCATTGCGGAATCGCTCGGCAAAACCCCGCATCAAGTCCACCAAATCGGCGCTCTGGACCTGCAGCGGGCGCATATCGGTGACCATGCGGCGAAGCTCATCTGTCTCATTACGCACGGTTTGTTGCAGGGATGAGAGAGCCCCGACGGCCTGATCCGGGTCGGAAGGCACTTTGCGCCGTAAAACGTCAAGCTGGATATCCACGCTAAGCAGGGTCTGCAGGATGCCGTCGTGGATTTCCCGGGAAATGCGGCTGCGCTCCCCTTCGATGGCGTGCGCCCGGATGTGGCGGAGAAGAAACAAGTTCTGCAAGCGGCTGCCCAAGGTGGCGGACAATGCGTTCCATCCAGTGCAAGTCTTGAGGGCGGAATTTTCTACGTGCGTTGCCCAGCAATAGGCGGCCAACTGGCTGGCCCCCCAGGTCCAGCGTAACGCCCATGACGGAGCGCCAGCCAAGCTCTTCCCGCATGGGGCCCGGCAAACGGGGCAATTCCTTGAGGCGGCGGCCGTCCTTGCGATTCCAACCAAAACCGTCGCCGGCTCCCTCAAGGTGGTTCCAGCACACGCTGGCCTCGGGTTGATCCAGCAGGAAGCCGTCGCTGCGATTGACAGGGAGGTTCTCAGGTGTGAGCCGCGTCTCATCGCCATCGCGGTATTTCCAAACAAAAATACGGTCGATGTCCGTATCGCGAAAGGCCAGGATCGCTTCTTCACAGTCGAATGCGCGAACGAGTTCGCCGAGAGTCAGCCGCAGCGATTCCGCCATGCCGCGCTGCACTTCCAATTGTCCGGTAATTTGCGCCAGGAATTCCTGTTCGGTTGCATGGCGCCTCTGGCGGCTGCCCAGAAATGACATGCCCGCCCCGGCGGCAAACGTACCGGTGGAAAGCGCAATCCAGGACACCATCTGCTCCCATGCCAGCGGGCCATTCAGTGCCGTTCGAACCAGAAGGGCAAATGTGACAATTCCGGCCAGCACAATGGAACGGCGTGTACCCCAGCGAATTCCCGCAGCCAATGCGACGAATAAATAGACGAACCAGAATGCGACCACGGATCGAGTGAGAACCAGGAACACGGCCAGCGCGGCCAAATCGAGAGAAAGAGGAAGTGTTACCTCATGAATCCAATGCATATTCTGCGCCAGCGCCAAGGCCAACGACACGAACAAATATACGGTGACGAAGAGAACTGCATGAGGGCCGCGCTGGGAAGGAGGGCGGTCCAGCAAATCGACCAGCGCCAGCACCATGAAAATGGGGCGCGCATAGGCAATTTGCCGCTCCAGGTGACGCCGCTCAGCTGCGTGGGGTTGCATAGATTGCGCGAGGCGAAGGCTCGAACAAGAATTAGTCTAACAAGATTGGCTCGCCGCGCAAGATGCGCTTTCCTGGGCTGCAACTCCCGCCAATGGAGCCTTCATGGATTATTGCCGACTCGCGCAATATTTCTCTGAAATCCACAGGAAATAGGGGGATAATGCCGCATCGCTGGGAATTTTCGTGGAGTGCATCGATTGGAACACCGCTACACTCGCAATGAAGTGGAACGCATGATGGGCGTGAGCCGCCGCGAGCTGGATTACTGGACTCGCCTGCGCCTGGTGCTGCCGCGTGCGCGCTGGGGCGAGCGCTTTTTTAATTTCTCGGACCTCGTGGCGCTGGAGACCATCAAACGCCTGGCGGCTCGCAAGGTTCCCGCGAAACGCATTCGCCGCGCGGTGACAATTCTGCAAACTGAATTGGGATCGGCGCACGCACCGCTTTCCAAGCTGCGCATTTCGACTAATGGAAAACAGGTGGTCGTGTTTCCACCCTCGGAAACGGCGCGCCCTTTTGAACCGCTTACAGGACAATTCGTGCTGAACTTCGAGACGTCCGACCTGGCCAGGAAAGTTCATGCCATGGCCTCTCGCTCGGCGGAAGAATGGTTTGAATTCGGCATGATGTGCGATTCCAGCGCCGATTCGCTGAACGATGCCGCCGAGGCCTATGGAAAGGCCGTGGAAGCGGCGCCGGAATGGGTGGAAGCGCGCATCAACCTGGGAACGGCAATGTATCAATTGGGGCGCATGGCGGAAGCCCACGAACATTTTTCCATCGCCGTGGCCATAGAGCCGGAAAACACCCTGGCGGAATTCAATCTGGGCTGCGTGCTGGAACAACTGGGAAAAACGGGGGAAGCCATTTTACATCTTTCGCGCGCCGTGGAGCTTTCTCCATCGCTCGCGGATGGCCATCTCAATCTTGCACTGGCATTTGAGAAATGCGGGCAATTGCAGAATGCCCTTCGGCACTTGTCGCTGTATGTGCGTTACGAACCAAACGGGCCGTGGGCGGAATTTGCCCGCGAGCGGATCGAGAAATACCGGCTTCCCAGCGCTTCAACTCCCGCGGGAAAGCTGACTCCATTTCGCAGGATGAATTAACGGGACTTCATCTCGATGGGAAGATGTTTGAAGGCTCAGAGGTTTTTGTGCCCTGCGTCACATAATAAAAGGCGGATAAATTTGATATTATATGGTTGGGTAGATTTTGATGGTTGAACGTAAATTTAATTTGTTTTGGCATTGAATAAAATTCAACTAGGCCAACTTTGAAAGGACAATCAGATGATTATCGGGGATCAGTTGCGGGCCATCCGCGAAGAAAAGAAACTCTCGCAGGGAGAAATCGAGAAACGCACGGGGCTGCTTCGCTGTTACATCTCCCGCGTGGAAAACGGACACACGGTTCCCGCGGTGGAGACGCTTGAGAAATTCGCGCGCGCCCTGGAAGTTCCTCTGTACCAGCTCTTCTATGACAGCGACAAGCCGCCCGCCCTGCCCAACATTTTGAAGCGTAAGAGCGCGGGGGAAATCGCCTGGGGAAGCTCAGGAAAAGATGCGCGAATGCTGGAAAGATTTCGCCAACTGCTGAGCCGCACCAAGGAAGCCGATCGGAAGCTGTTGCTGTTCATGGCCCAGAAAATGGCGCGCGGGAAATCCGCCAGCCACTCTTCGGCGGACTAAGTTTCCGATTTCCAGAAACGCTTTACGGCTATTGCGAGCGCCTCGCCGGATCCTCCCGGTCGATCAACGGCACGACCGCGCATGTAAGGAGTGAGAATCCGGCGAGGACCGCAAAACTTGCCTTGAAAGAACCAGTCAAGTCCTTCAGATGACCGACCAGCGGGGCTCCTCCCAAAATCATGATGATGCCCAGCATGTTGACCAGCCCCATGGCCGCCGCAGCCCTTCCCGGAAATAGCGCCCCCGCCCTTGAAAACATTGCTGCGTAAGGCATTCCGATCCCGATTCCGATCAGCACCACTCCGGTCAATGCGCTGGCCAGCGAAATTGTGGAGGGCACAAATAGCAGGCAGCCCAGCGCAACCATCAGCAAGCTTCCAATGAATAACGGCCTGATTCCCATGTGCCGACGCAGAAATCCTCCTAGCGGACGCGACACGATGCCAAGCAATAAGACGAGTGATCCGATCAATCCCGCCCGGGTCGGCGGGACTTTCATATTTTGAATCAAGACCACACTCACCCAGGAACCTACAACCACGGAAATTCCGAAAGTGGCCATTTGCATAAGCCCCAAAAACCAAAGCTGCGGGGCCAGCAGCATTTCGTGAAAATGTCCTGGCGGCCTCGCGCCAAATTCCACGGTCGGTGCGCCAGCCAGCCAGATGACTGCCGCGACCAGCACCATTCCCGCGGAAACCACGAATGTCATGCGCCATCCAGCAAGTAGATTGAGCCGCGGCACGGCCAGAATCACGAATCCAGCGCCAAGCTGAATCGAGCCGCCAAAGAAGCCCTGGGCCACATGCAGCCGAGCGCCCGCCGTGGCTTCATGTACGTAGCGCGCGCCGCCCACGAAGCACACGCCTGTTCCCATGCCCGTGAATATCTTAAAAAAAAGGAGCTGCCAATAGGCCCCGGCGAGCGCCATTCCAACGTTGCCGAGCGCCACCCAGATCAGCGCAAATAGCAGCACGCGCCTCGAGCCAAGCCGGTCAACCAGAAATCCGCCGGGAATCTGCATGCCGGCGTGCGTTGCGAAAATGCCCGTGGTCAGCAGGCCCGCCAGGGCGTTGTTGAATCCGAATTCGCGCATCAATGCGGGCGCGAGAGGCGCGTGGTTGGTGTAATTGGCGGAGTAGGCGAAGGCCACGATGCAGCCGCAAATTACGGCCGCGGTCTGCGCCTTTTCCGACAAGGGCGAGGTGTGCGCGCCAACCGGAGATGTTATATTCCGCGAGGCACTCACAGGCGAACCTGCCGCTCGCACGCATGACGAAAAATCGAGAACATGTTTTCAGAAGCAATCATTCCGTATGAGATTTCCATTTCAGCGTTTTCGAAAATGCGTTTGATACTACACTGGCAGGAGCGGACCGCGCCACACTGTTTCCGCGCGAGGCCTTCCGTAGCACAGGCTTCAGCCTGTGGGGTTTAGTCCTTGCTAGGACTAAATTCCACAGGCTGAAGCCTGTGCCACAAAAAACGACCGCCGGCTTAAATTAGAGGGACATTTCGCTGGGGCGCAGGGCCAGGGCCAAGACCGCGCCAACCAGGCTCAGCAGCGAGATTTGAATTTCGCTGGCAAAGAGCCAGCCGCCGTGACCGACGATCCATCCAAGCAGATAGCCACCGAATGCAGCGCCGCCGTAGAGGCTGGTGACGAACATTCCCGAGCCGCGGCTGGAAAGGCTGCGGCGCAAAGCCTTCACGTGATAACCGGCAAGATTGACGTACAGCACGGCGCTTCCGGTAACTCCGTAAATGCAGGTGAGAATTTCGCGCGTCAGCATGGTCGGCGATACCTGGAAGAACAAGTAACCAAGCACGGCGATGGAGAGCAGCGATCCGCTGAGCACCAGCTTTGGCGAGTAGCGATCGCCAATCCAGCCGCATGGAATGGAGGCCAGCGCGCCGACTCCGAAAAAACCGATCACTTTCCCCGCGCTGATGGGCGAATAGTGCAGAGTTTCCCGCAGAAATGTGGGATAGAGACCGAGAAATCCGTACATACCAAGCCCGTGGATGAGGCTCAAAATGGTGAGGATCACGGTGTTGCGATTCAAGAGACTTTCGGCGCCGCCGCTATCCGCTTTAACTTCCGCGGCGCGGCGCGTTTCGACGAACCAGGGGCGCACCGAAACGGCGATCATGGCCACCATCACGAAACCAAACAGGCCGAACACCAGCATCGGCGCGTGCCATGTGTTGTAGGATTGCCGAAGTTTTCCGGCCAGATACGGGCCCAGAAATCCGCCGATGCCGTAGCAAAAGTTCACGGAGCCGATGGCAGCGGAGCGATACTCTGAAAAATAACTGGCAGCCAGTGCGAACATGGACGTGGCCAGCATGGACATTCCAATGCCCTGCGCCGCGAGGCACACCAGCATGGTCCAAAAACCGGGTACCTGCGTGGTGAGCGCCGTGGCCGAGGAAAAGATGACGATGCCCGTGAGCAGGACCATTTTCCGCGAGTAGCGCGCCAGCAGGTAGCCGGTGGGAAGTCCGCCAATTCCCAGGCCCAAAGTAAAAATTGTCGAGAGCAGTCCGGTGTTGGCCAGGGAAAATCCGAAAGCCTTGCGAACGTCCGGGGCCAGAACCGGAAAGAGGTAACGGTCCGCAGCCATGAGTATGTAGGAAACGAGCAGCACGCAATACATGGCGATGGCGATGCCGCGCGCGCCTGCCTGCAAATCCGTTGCGCTTGTGTTCGTTGCGGCCGATTGGTCCTGAGTCGTAAGAGCCTCCCGTTGCAAAGGAGGTCCGACCTTCAGGTCGGACTACTATCGCTGCAATAGCGGGCCTTTAGGCCCTGAAGCTTCAGGGGCTGAAGCCCCTGATCGCACGGACTTATACGTCGGGGCTAAAGCCCCGACTTCCTAAATCCTGGATGGTCGTCGCAATTTTCAATGTCGGAGAGTATCAGACTTCGCCCTACGCTTCCACCCAACCCATTGGGAAATCTCTTGGCGCGCCGTCAGCGCGAATTTTCCATAATGATCTTCATGCGCTGATCTTCGTCGGATACCAGCATGCCCATTGCCTTCTCGAGATCGAGCAGCGGCACGATATGCGTCACCAGCGGCTTGAGTTTTAGCACTCCGCGCGCCGCGAGGTCAATCGTTGGCGGGAAATCCTTGCCGGTTGCCGCGCGCGTGTTCACGATGTGCAGTTCCTTGTAATACAGCTGATAAAACGGCAGGGTCATCTGCGTGGCCGCTGTAATTCCGAACAGGAGTATCGTGCCACCTAGCCGCACCATATTGATCGCATCGGCCAGCGCGGAGGGCACACCCGTGCATTCAATAACGATATCCGCACCGCGGCCTTCGGTGGCTTCCTTCACGGCGCGCACGGATTCCGGACCGCTGGACATGGTGATATCCGCGCCAAGTTGCTCGGCGAGGTTTCGCTTATAGGCGCTGCGCGTAATACCGATCACCGGGTAGGCTCCCCAGGACTTGGCCACTTGCACGTGAATTTGCCCGCCGACTCCAAGGCCCATCACCACCACCGACTGTCCCGGAAAAATCTTCATGCGATGGTGGCCGTGCACGCAGGTGGTTGCCACTTGAATCAGCGGAGCGACATTGCTTTCAATCGAGGCAGGAAGCGGGTATATGTGCGTGCGGGGAGCAACCAGATAGTCGGCGAATCCACCGTTGGTATCGCGCCCGACGAGGGAACCGTTGGGGCAAAGGTTGTGCTGGCCCTCGCGGCAATTGAGGCACATGCCGCAATAAACTGCCGGATCGACGATCACGCGGTCGCCGTTCTTCACTACGGCGTCGCCCCCCTCCACCACTTCGCCGATCATTTCATGCCCCATGATCAGCGGGTGACGAACGGGGATGGAGCCATCGTAAATGTGCAGATCGGTCCCGCAGACGCCGCTATGAGTGACTCGGACAAGGACTTGGTTGTGTCCGATAGCGGGCCGCTCAACCTCCGCCAGGGCCAATTTACGTGGCCCTTGCAGGACCATGGCTTTCATGAGAGTTGATTTCGTCAATCGGTTTTCCTGTTGAGTCGGTCCGGTGATGGGCCTGATCGTTAGACTAATCGTTAGATTACTCGTACGACGGATCGCTAGATTTCTCGTGCGACCGATTGTAAGGAGGTCGGGGCTTTAGCCCCGACGTTCCAGGTCACACGTTCGAGGGCTTTAGCCCCTGAAGTTTCAGGGGCTAAAGCCCTTCGTAACTGAGCGTCAAATGTCCGACCTAAAGGTCGGACCTCCGCAAACCAGCTTCAAGCCGCTTTAGTCTGCTGCTTTTCCGGAACCAATGCGGCCCGGAAGCGTGGCATTGACCACGTCGCGGAATTCCGCATCGGTCAGCAGGCGCTTGCGCTGCAGCGAGAACTCCTTGATGGCGGCAACGCACTTCATGGCTTCTTCTTCGTTGAACTTTACGCCAAGCTTTCTCAGGCCCCACTTCACGGAGTCAATGCCGCTGCCCTTGCCGAATACCACGCTGATGGGCGCCTGGCCGACCACTTCCGGGCGGAACGGGAAGAGTTCGGTAGCATTTTCCTCGCCGCAGTTTTCAAACCAGCTGGCAATGATGCCGGACTCGATCTTGAAGAGCGAGTCGCCCACCACTTGCCGGTTGGACGGAACTGCATGGCCGGAGAGTTGCGACACAAGCTTGGAGAGGCCGTAAAACTTGTCGTACTTGAGGCCGGTGTCGATGCCATAGAGAGTGAGCAGTGCCATCGCTGTGTCTTCCATCGGCACGTTTCCAGCGCGTTCGCCGAGTCCGAGCACGGTGGAGTGAACCACTTCCACTCCCTCGGCCAGCGCCATGATGGTGTTGGCCACGCCCATGCCGAAGTCCATGTGGAAGTGGGCTTCCAGGCGCTTGCTGATGCGCGCCTTCACCGAACGCACCAGGTACTGAATCGCGTGCGGGGTGAGAACGCCGAAAGTATCCACCAGTGCCAAAGCGTCCATGTGGCCTTCGTTGGCCACGCGGCAAATCAAGTCGAGTACCCAGTTCATTTCGGCGCGCGAGAAGTCGATGGGGAAGAACACCACTTCCAGTCCCTGCTCGTGCGCAAATTTGGTGGACTCAATGGAAAGATCAATGGCCTTTTCCATGGACCACTTGTAGGCGTACTTGATGATGTGCTCGCTGGAGGGAACTTCCATGACGACGCCCTTCACGCCGCAGTCCACGGCGCGCTTGACGTCGTCCACCATACAGCGCGAGAAGGCAAAAATTTTCGGGCCCAAATTGCGCTTCACGATATCCTTGATGGCCGCCGTGTCGCTGGGCGAAACCACGGGCATGCCCGCTTCGATGCGGTGCACGCCGGCTTCGGCGAGTCCCTCAGCGATGCGAATCTTATCGTCCTTGGTGAAGATCACGCCGGTCTGCTGCTCGCCGTCGCGCAGGGTCACATCGTGAAACTCGATTTTCTTGGCGAACTTAAAATCGCTATTCACTGCCGGATTAAAATTCCAGGGGCTTACAAACCACTTATCTGTCTTCCAGGGTGTATTGGACATGATGACTTCCTCCTTAAGAAATTGTTTTACTTGCCGCGTGCATTTGCCAGCGCTTCGGGATTGACCGGATTGCGTGGCGCCTGCCCGGAAAGGACACGCACTACCTCTTCCGCGGCTTTGGTCTGTAGTTCTTCGAGCGATTCCACCGAGTAGAAACTTGTATGCGGAGTCAAAATGACATTGTCGCGGCCAAACAACGGCGAACTGGTTGGCGGCTCTTGTTCGAGAACGTCGAGCGCCGCGCCGCCAATTTGCTTGGAGTCCAGCGCCGCCGCGAGCGCCTCTTCGTGCACCACCGGGCCGCGCGAAGTGTTTACGATGAGCGCGCCGGGCTTCATCTGGCGAAACACATCCGTGCTGAAAAGATGATGCGTTTCTGGCAAGAGCGGCGAGTGAATGGAAACGTAATCCGAAATTCTCAAAAGTTCAGCGAATTCCACCTTGTCCACTCCGGCCGCGTCCATCACCGGCTTCGGAACGAAAGGATCGGAGGCGACGACGCGCATACCGAATGCCTTGGCCTTGGGCGCCACAAGCTGAGGAATCCTTCCGAATCCCACCAGGCCAAGCACGGTGCCTCTTAGCCGGTGTATCGGAACGACCGCCGGCATCTCCCAGCGGCCCGCATGGGCACGCGCACTAGACGCCGGAATCTTGCGCACCAGCGAAAGTAACAACGCCATGGCGTGATCGGAAACTTCGTCGATGCAATAGTCGGGCACCTTTGTAACGACGATTCCCGCGGCCGTGGCCGCCGCCAGATCGACGTTATCCACGCCGATGCCAAAACGCGAAATGATGCGGCACTTCTTCATCTGGCCGATCATGTCCGCATTGATTTTCGCGTAGGTTACAAGCAGCGCATCGGCATCTTTTGCCGCCGCCACGATGCCTTCCGGGGTGGGTTGAGAAGCCATGCGCAACTCGGCCCCGGCCCGCGCAACCACCGCGCGGGCCAGGTCCAGGTTTGGAAATACAGAGTCTGCAACTGCTACCAGTAGAGGTGCCATTAGCGCTTCATGGCCTCTTCCATGTGTTCCATCATGGTGAAGATCACAGGGCCCTTGCCGCTAACCAGCACGTTTTCCTCGAGGCGGCAGGTCTGCTGCAATCCAGGATGTCCCGCGAAGGTTTCAATCGCGAAGTACATGTTTTCCTTGATCTCGGCGGGATACTTGAGCGAATAGGCGCGCGACATCCACATGCCCTCGTACAGCGTGATGCCGATGCTGTGCGCGAATTGTTGCAGCGTCACGGTGCCGTACTTGTCGTCGTCGTATTCCGGGAAAGCGTTGGCGACGTCCGCCGTGGTCATGCCGGGGCGCAGCTTTTCGATTCCGGCGTACATGGAATCGTACACTTCGCGGTACAGGTCGATTTCCTTCTGGGTCATCTTCATGCCCTGTGCTCCGCCGCACTTGAAGCAGCGCACAAAGTCGATGAAGTAGCCGGAAGGTCCGACGGCGTTAATGTCCACGATCACCAGGTCGCCCTGGCGGATCAGCTTATCCGTGGCCCAGCGGCGATACGGGCTGGTGTTGCCTCCCGAGGCGACGATAATGTCATAGATAATTTCGCAGCCGCGCTCGAGCATGAACTCGTGAACCTTGGCTTCGATTTCGCGCTCGCGAACGCCCGGCTTCAGCCATTCGTACTTGATCTTCCACATGGCCGCGTCGCCGATGCTGGAGGCCTGCTTGAGCAATTCGATTTCATCCTGTGTCTTGACCACGCGCGCCTGCGAAACAGCCGGCCAGCCATTCACAATCTTGAGGCCGGTCTTCTGGAAAGCTTCCAGAGCGGGCATGTCAAAGTTGTCGATGCCAATCTTTTCCTTGGTTACTCCGGCTTCTTTCAGGACTTCCAAAACGCTTTCCGCCATGCGGCCGGCCATGTACGGCACGGCGCCTTCCGCCCATTGCCAGGTGATGGCCGGGCGAATCTTGCCTTCCATCCAGGGCAGGTCGATTTCCGCGCAGTGCAGGTCCGAGCCCGCCGTTTCGAACAAAATGGGGTCTCCCGTGTGGGTGACCACGCAATAGCGAATGTTGATGTTGTATTTCCAATTGCCTTGATAGGAAGCCGTGGCGTAACGAATATTTGCGCCGGCAAATAGAACTAGGGCGCCGAGGTCGTGCACCTTCATCGAAGCGCGCAACTTCTCGAGGCGCTCCTTACGCAGGCGATCGAAATCGACGCGCATTTGCCAATCGGCGCCGGTCTGGCTGTACATGCGCCGGGGATCCCAGGAATGTGGCTGACCAATGAATCTTGTGTCCATAATGGTAGAGAAAACATCCTTTCATCTATTTTGAAGATCGGGCAGCTCACAAATATAAAGCAAGTCGAGAAATTTTGCTTAAAAAATCTTGCAGTGCCGGAGTGGGACGCTTTCGGCAGGTCGCGGCACGTGTGAGCCTGGGTCACAAATCAAAACCCGCAGCTTGTTTAGCCTCCTGCGAGGAACGGCAATCGGAAGCAGCCCTACTGGCCGCGGAAAAGGAAGATCACATCGAGGACCGCCAGGATCGCTACCATGACTTCCAGGACGAATGACCGCGTTTCATTGAAGCGATCCACCATGGAATCATAGAGTTCGCCAAAAGTGTGCAGCTTCTGGTCCACCAGAGTTCGATAGTCCTGCACGCCCATGCGCGTTGCCGCCAGCCGGTAGACTCGCGCGTAGTAAATATCGCTTACAAATTTGATGGCGTTGTCGATGCGCTCGGTCAGGTCCATCACGTCGAGGCGAATCATGTTGAAACGCTGAGACTCGCGAGGCAGGGTCCAGCGCGAGAGCAGCGCGTTTCGTTTTCGCTCGAGCGCGGTGTAAAAATCCGCGAGCACGCGCGTCATGAATCGGTCGTAGTAGCGAAACTCCAAAAGTTGCATCTTGGCGTATTCCAGAATCTGAGTCACGGCCGAGGCGTCTTCCGCCCCATCGAAGACCACCGCTCCATGCGATCCGACCACTACCAAATCCGAAGGGTAATACGAAAGGCTCGATTGCAGCGCCTCCTCGACGGATTTGGGCGCCAGCGGAACGGTTTCTCCGCGAATCAGTTGCACCATTTCTCCGCCATGTGAGGCGATGAGTTCGTCGGCCGCCGGGTGCTTCCCTTGCGCGTCGCGAATTTCGTGAATTTCAACCACCAGATAGTTTTCCTGCAGCCAGTCTTCTGTCGGCTTAGTGACGGCTGGCTTGATCTGATCCAAGCGTCGCCGCGCAAGTTCGCGCACCAGAGGCTCGACGTCCGCGGCATCCATCCACCGCGCCCCTTGCTGCACAAGCGAGTTCCAGTCACACTCGAACGGCACTTCGACCTGAATCACGATCGCGCCAAACGCGTAGTATTTCACGGGGCATACGACGTTAACTTCGGGAGAAACTGCGAGGACTTCGGCAGGCTCTACAATCGGAGGATGCTCAAAACGCACGTAACCGGGCGTGCGCCGCGGAAAGGCGTGCTCCACCGAACCGCCGCGCTCGCCAAGCAAATTGCGCAACTTGCCGAGATCGATGGACTCCGCCACATCGTAAAGAAAGAGGAGCCGGAATAGCCCGCGTAGCTGCATACCATCTTTGTATCATTAATCGCGGTTTGTAGGGCAGCCACTCTTGGCTGTCCACGGGCAATCTCAGCGGGGCGTAATCGGTAATACCAGGGACCGTTACCGTTGGGTGTCATTCCCGGCTATTCCAGTTCAACCTCGGCAGGCCAAGAACGGACAGCCAAGAGTGGCTGTCCTACTTTACTCAAAGCGGAATTTGGCATAAACCGCATGTACTTCGTCTGCGGTGAGCGTAGCTCAGCTGGTAGAGCATCGGTCTGTGGCACCAACCATCATTATCCCCGTTGTTTGTTTTCAATCGGTTACAACCCAGTCATTCGGTGCAATTCGGGTTATTTGGTGAGATTTAGGAGTGGTTTGGGTACGAAATGGGTACAGCTCCGTATTCTAATCGGACGTTCCCAACACACCCCGAGCGGGGAGTGGTTGAACATAGGACTACGGACTGAAGGTTTGAGGAACTGCGGACTACAAGGTCAGAACGTTCACTGGCGGGAAATCAAATGAGGGAAACGACAGAAGACGCTACTCAGCTGGTATTGAAATCGAAGTGATGTTTCATCAGATTCCGCGTCTGCCACGGCAACGAGCTTGTAGACATCCATCCACTGCTCGTCGCTTTCGTGGCAGGAGATGCTCTGAGCGATTTCACTGGCTTCGAAGTTCATGGAACCGCCCTCGATGTCCCGGGAGCTACAGAAGGGACATGCGAGGCCGCGTTGTTCGAGGTATTTCTTTGCTTGTTTCATTTGCATGGTCTTGCCTTCTTTTGAGATTCGGATCCGAAAATCATGCTGACTTCTTGGTTGTGAGCTTGCGGATCAGGTAGTCATGTGCATCGGCGGTGTTGTTGGCAACCACCTCCAATGCCTTGCAAGTACCGAAGAGCACAGCCGGAACTACCTGTTCATCGAACAGCTCCTTTGCCTTCTTGGAGCGGTCCTTGAGGAACGGCTTGATCTGACTGCGGTCGAAATATACAGCGACTCCTGGGACACCAATCGACATACGCATAACGCACTTCCTTTCTGAGCGGAATTACCCGCTCTCCTGGCCCATTCTTCTGGAATGGGCCAGGGGCGGGTCTAAGAGCGCTTTGTTTTTATGACTGTCTCTCTTGTCTGGGATGCGATCCGATTTATCCTGTTGGGGGCGCGTTCTAGGAAGGGAGACAGGGAAATAGTGGAAGGATTGACTATTTGCCGAGATCTGTTGCCTTGACTGTTGCTGGTTTGATGGTAACTGTGGGGGGGACTCTGGCATCAAGAGAACTTGCGCTGCCTGCGGTGACTAGGTCACCGACTCCGGGAGTCGAATCTTCCCGCAGCAGATCGCGAATTTTTCGTGCCACGTCGGATAAGCTGTATGGTTTCTGAAGAAACTCAGTTCCAGGTCCGAATACTACGTGACGAGCGACCAAATTCTGTGCATACCCTGACACTAACAATACCTTGGTCTGTGGCCGCGATGCCCTGAATTTGTCGGCCAGTTCTGGACCGGTCATCCCCGGCATGATTATATCCGTGACTACCAAATCAATTGGCCCCGGATAATGTTTCTCAATTTGGATCGCTTCGCCGCCAGTGTGCGACTTCAGAACGGTGTAGCCATTCCGAGAGAGAGATTCGCAGAGCACTGCGCACAAAGCTTTGTCGTCTTCGACGACGAGGATTGTCTCCGTGCCGCCTGTTCGTTGCTGAGTCGGCACTGTCAGTGTCAACGCTTGTGGCATTTCCTTAACTCGCGGAAAGAAAATTTTGAAGGTCGTGCCTTTGCCGACTTCGCTGTCCACCCAGATATAACCTGCGCTCTGCTTCACGATGCCGTAAACTGTTGCGAGGCCCAACCCCGTACCTTTGCCTACTTCTTTTGTCGTGAAAAATGGCTCAAAAATCCGTTTTTGAGTGGAATCATCCATGCCAATCCCCGTGTCGCTAATGACGAGCACGACATAGTCTCCGGGCGTGACAGGGTTATAAGTGCCGAAGAATTCCGCCTCTAGCGTCACATTCGAGGTCTCCAGGGTGAGCGTGCCGCCGCGAGGCATGGCGTCCCGGGCATTGCTCGAGAGATTCAGAATGATCTGTTCTATCTGTACAGGATCGACTTTTACCGACCACGCGGATGAATTTGCTCGTATGTGCAGCTCGATGTTTTCGCCGATGACACGCCCCAGCATCGTCTGGAAGTTCTTCAGGACATCATCAAGATTGATCACCCGTGGTTCGAGAACCTGTTTCCGGCTGAAGGCCAACAATTGTTGCACCAGGGACGCCCCGCGTTCTCCGGCTTTTTTGACTTCTTCGATTCGCCCGCGCAGAGATTTATTCGAGCCTATGTCCTCCAACAGCAGTTCGCTATATCCGCAAATCACATTCAATAGATTGTTAAAATCGTGCGCGATGCCGCCTGCCAACTGGCCGACCGCTTCCATCTTTTGCACTTGGCGAAGTTGCTGCTCCAACCTCTGCTTTTCCGTAACATCTTTCACGATGGCGATTAAGCATCGCTGTCCGGCAAACTCAACTAAATCAAACGAAACCAGAACCGCACGGTGTTCACCGTTCTTTGTCCGAATCGTTTTTTCGAAATCCCGAATTGCACCTTTGCTCTTGAGCTCCTCCATAATCGCGACGCGATCTTCCAGTCTTTCCCATATCTTCAGCTCCAAAGACGTGTGACCGATCACCTCACTGCGTCGATACCCGGTAAGATGAAGAAACCTCTCGTTTACATCGATGTAGCGTCCCTCCGAAAGCGAGGCAATGGACATTGGCTCCGGGCTTCCATTGAACACTTTCTGAAATCTCCGCTCCGCCGTCCTGAGTTCGGTCACGTCCCGCACAATTGCGGAACCTCCCAGGATCTGGCCATCCTTACTGTTGATCGGCGATAGCGAAATGGAAACCTCGATTAACTCCCCGCATTTTGTCATCCAGATAGCTTCAATATTGGACATCCTCGTGCCTTTTATCATTTCATCCACAAGTACGAGAGGTTCCTGGACGCGATCGGAGGGAGCGAGAATAGCAATCGATTTGCCGACCGCTTCGCTTAGAGAGAATCCAAACATTCTCTCGGCTCCCCTGTTCCAACTCGTAATGATTCCGTCTAACGCAAAGCCGATAATCGCGTCGTTCGACCAGTGCACGATGGCCTCGTAACGAAGAAGCTCCTCTTCTGCCTGCACGTTGGCGGTAATGTCACGAATCGCCCGGGTGATTAGTGTTCCCTCCTCGGTTTCCAGCGGGCTAAGGCTGATCTCAACCCGAAACTGACTGCCGTCTTTGCGCTGTGCAAAGAGTTTCCGACCATCGCCCATCGATCGCATAAGAGGGTAGGCAAGGAATCCCGTCATCTGATCGCGATGCCCGCCTCGAAAGCGTTCGGGCATCAGAATTTCAATCGGATTGTCCAGCAACTCCTCCCGCTTATATCCAAACAGCTTTTCGGTCTGCGAATTGACCAGAACGATCTTTCCTTCCTCGTTCGTTACAACTATCGCGTCGGGTGCCGCCTCTAGTAACCCCTGGAACTTCTCCTCCGCCTTCTTTTGCGCGGTGATATCCTGAACCGTTCCGACCAATTTCAACGCCTTGTGGGTATCTTCGTCGAAGATAAATTCACCTTGGCAGTGAACGATGCGTTCGTTGCCATTGGGCAAAATAATCCGATAATCTTCGCTGAATAATTTGTTCTCGTGAAGGGCGCTTGCCACGGCGCTACGCACGCGCTCCCTGTCATCGGGATGAACAGACTGGAGGAAATTTCTGTTCGAGGGATCGATTTGTCCAGGCTCGTAGCCGAGGATACGAAAAACTTCGTCGGACCAGTACGCCGGGCCGTTGCTAAATTCGTTGACATTTACTATATCCCGCTCCCAGCTGCCCAGATGCGCGGTCCGCTGTGCGGTTGCCAGACTTGCCTCGCTTTTCCGGAGGTTCTGTTCCATTCGTCTTCGCTCCGATATATCGCGAAAGATCGTTTGGGCTCCCTTTTCACCCTGGAATTCGACAGGAGTTGCTATCACATCGGAATATACTTCCTTTCCGTCGAGACGGATCCACCGGGTCTCGTTCCGAATCACCGGCTTACGCTCGGTATAGACCGTATGAACCCTCTTCTTTACGATCTCTAGATCGTCCGGATGAACAAAATCGAGGGGTTTCCTTCCCAGGAGTTCCTCCGCGCAGGAAGCGCCGAAGAATGCGGCACAGGCCCGATTGGCATAAACAACTTTGTTTCGGCAATGTACCCAGATCGCATCCGGCGATCCTTCGATAAGCTTGCGGTAGAAGTCTTTGCTAGGGCGAACTGTTTTTTTCACTCTCTTGCGGTCGGTAATGTGCCGTTTTGCGCTCATAATTTAATATTCTAATTCTCTGATTGCTAGGGGAATGCTCACGTCCACGGTGAACTTGCTGTCACTCAAGCGTATGGCATAGGGATCAAGGCCGCTCCGCCTAGACCGTATTAGGGGGTGGAATGAATACTTACTGCAGTTTTTCACACGCACTCCCCCATAACGTTCTGACAGCAAGTCTTCGAAGCACACGCCCAACAGCTCTTCCCATATGCAAACAAATGACACTTCGACTCTCTTGCTTACCAATAAGAACATCAGCGCACATTCATGAGCAGAATATGACCAGGTAGGCTTTTCGGGGTATCCGTGGCTGGGCGGCGGAGATTCCAAAAGTAAACCCTTACTTGATTGAGGTAAGAAGACATAACAACTGAGCACAAGACTCCATTCTTGCGGCTCTTACGTCGGAGTTATGCACCATAAAATCTGATGTTATTAACATACTATCACTGCTTAATGATTTGTCAATGCCTAAAATGTTTGGGGGTGTAAAGGCATGTCTCCTCGTGATCCCTGAGATTTCCCGCCCAGGATATCCAGATCCAAGCGCTATAGCTTGCTGGTAGTAGCTCTTTCTCGCGAACGGATCAGCGAAGCTTTGACTCGGGAAACTAAACGTCTCGGCTCGACGGGCTTCAGGATGTAGTCGTCAGCGCCTATCTCGAGTGCCTGAGTTTCCTTCTCCACGTTTGCCTCCGATGTCAGCATTAGGATTGCAATTCCCTGGGTCAGTGGGTCCGCTCGAAGCGCCTTCAACAATTCCAGGCCGTTCATCCCCGGCATGCTGTAGTCGGACACAATGACGTCGGGTCTGTGGCGCTTGGCCATCTCGAGGCCAGCGACCCCGTCTTTGGCCACCAGGACTTCAAATCCTTCCAGTTCCAGGAAATACTTTACCACCGAAAGGATTGTTAGGCTGTCCTCGACAAGCAACACTCGCACTCGTCCTCTCGGATCATCCGGAACATTATCAGAACTGAGAAGCGGCGAAATCAACTCATCGATATCAATTTGTGCTGCTTCCGCTACTTCGGAACGGGGCAAGGTCGCTTGATCTTTCACGCGCGACGCATCATCGGTGGATACTACACGCAAGACTTCTTCCAAAGTGGTCTTACCCTGAGAGGCCTTGAGGATTCCATCTTCCAGAAGCGTGCGCATGCCTGCCCTTCGCGCCTCCTTACGGATCGCCTCCTCGGGGGCTCGGCGCGTGATTAAGTCCCTGATTTCGGCATTCACCGGCAGCAACTCAAGAATTGCCAATCTCCCTTTATATCCAAGTTGTCCGCATTGCGGGCAGCCGCTTGCGGCGAGCCACTTTCCGTCCGAGGGTAACCGCGAGGATCCTCCTAGGCGCTCAATTGATTCGGGGCTGGGTGGCTGGGGAATCGCGCACGATGGACAGGGCCGGCGCACGAGTCTCTGCGCAACGATTCCAACCAGCGCGGAAGCGATCAAAAAGGGTTCGATATCGAGGTCCAGCAGACGTGTGATCGTCCCCGGTGCGTCGTTTGTGTGCAACGTACTCAACAGCAAATGCCCGGTCTGAGCCGCTTCGAGTGCAATGGCGGCGGTCTCCCGGTCTCGGATTTCTCCCACGAGGATAACATTGGGATCCTGCCGCAGAATGGAGCGCAGCCCGGCCGCAAATGTGACTCCAGCCTTGGGATTGATTTGCACCTGGTTCACGCCATCGAGTTGATACTCGATAGGATCTTCGACAGTGATGATGTTTGTGGTGGTGGATTTTATCCAGCTCACTGCTGTATACAGCGTCGAACTCTTTCCACTACCGGTCGGCCCTGTCACCAGGATCATGCCTTGAGGCCGCGAAAGCATTCCTTCAAACACTTTCAGATCCTCTGGTGTCAGGCCGATACGTTCCATGCTGAAATCCGCATTCCGGCTATCCAGGAGGCGGATTGCGATTTTTTCTCCAAACTGGGTGGGTATTGTGGAGATGCGCAGCTCAATCCGTTTCCCTTCATACTTAAGACAGCTTCGCCCGTCCTGAGGGCGCCGGCGTTCGGTGATATCCATACCGGAAAGAATCTTCAGCCGGGAGGTTGTCGCATCCCGAAGATTTCTGGGAATCTGGAGGACGTCCTGAAGCAATCCGTCCACGCGCTGCCGGACTTGCAAGTAGTTCTCCTTCGGTTCCAGATGGATGTCACTGGCACCCATCTTGGCCGCACCGCTCAGAATCAGGTTCACGATCCGGACCACGGGCGTCATTTTTGTGTCTTTTGCCAGCTTGGCCGGATCAGCAATTTCGAACTCCGCTTCTCGAAGCGACTCCACCTCGCCTTCGGGGGCGGCACCGCCAAAGATGTTTTGGCTTTGTGCTTCTGTTGAATACACTTGGTTCAACAGATTTCGAATCGTCGTTTCACTGGCCACCACGGCGACCACCCGTTTGCCGGCCCGAAATTCGGCGTCCTGGATGGCCGAAAAGTCTAGCGGATCGGTCATCGCCAAGCGAAGCGTATTTCCTTTCACACCCAATGGCACGATCAATCGTTTGTTGCAGAGATCGCTGGGTAGTAAGGCCGCGACATCTGAACCAACAGTGGGCAATTCCGAATAGAGCAACTCAAGGTGCAGTTCCTTTGCGATTGCGGCGGAAACTGTTTCCTCATCCGCCAAACCAAGAGTTGCCAGAGCCTTGCCGAGAGTCACGTTCTTGACGTCTTGAACTTCACGGGCTTGGGCGCGCCCGGAAGCATCGATCAGGCCAATTCGTATCAAAAGATTTCCGGTAGCATCCGTCCTTATCATTGCAATTACTCCATTCGGGAATACAAGCCCGGGCCCATAGGTCTTCCGTTTGGGCCCCGGCGTCGGATCTCGATTCACTGCGCACGATGCCTCATACAGATGCGTTACGCGTTATGCTTACTGCTGAACTAACGTACTCACTTTGACTTGATTTCTCCCGTTCTTCTTGGCCGCATAAAGCGCTTCATCTGCGGCCCGCAAAAGATCGTCCGCTTGCACCGCCCCGCTCGTTGTGGCGACAACGCCGAGACTGACCGTTACAGGAATCGCGCCCTGGAAGCATTGCACCGGGCTGGCAGACAGGCATTCCCGTAATCGCTCAGCCTGTTCGGCTGCAGCTGCTTCGCTGCATCCTGGACTGACAATCAGAAACTCTTCACCACCGCAGCGCCCTATGGCATCGTACTGTCGGAGTGACGCCTGCATCCTTTGGGTTGCCTCCACCAAAACTGCATCTCCTGCCTGGTGCCCATGCGAGTCATTGATGTGTTTGAAATGGTCCAAGTCAGCTGCGATAATCGAGACGGAGCTGCCATCACGGACCGATCGCGCAAGCTCCTTCTTGAGCATTTCCAAGATGGCAGCGCGATTGAGCAAACCGGTGAGTGAATCGTGTGTTGCCTGCAGTTGCAATAGCTCTCGGGCAGAGAGAAGCTGCTCCTCAAGATCGATGATGCGCCGCCCTGATCGAACTCTCGCTTTCAGCTCGTTCAGGTCAAATGGCTTGATGATGTAATCGTCCGCGCCCGCTCCCAGGCCCTCATTCACTTCGTTTTGCTCCCCCTTGGCGCTCAATAGGATGAAGTAGACGTAGTGTTCACGGGCTTGTTTTCGGATCGTGCGACAGATCTCGGGACCGTTCGCATTTGGCATCATCCAATCCAAAATGGCTAAGCGAGGGGAGTCGTCCTGTTCGAGGATTTGCAGAGCCTGCCCGCCATCGGAGGCGAGCACAACCTGATAGCCCTCGTCTGTTAGTGTCACTTCCAATAGCCGGCGGGAAATAGGAGCGTCATCGGCAACAAGAATTTTCATGGATGGATTACCCTTCTGCTCTCTAACAGTCATTCTAGAGCGACGGAACATCCTGCCTCAATTCCGGACCGTCCGCCAATTCTCCCAAGGCGGAAAGAACACGTTCGATTTCAAACGCGAGGCTCGAAATAGCTTCATTTATAGCCGTCAAATCTCCGGAACTTGCCAATTTTTCGACTTTTGTCGCCGCTTCGAAAGCTTCATCGGCCGCAAATGTGGCCACGGACCCTTTCAACGAGTGAGCGGCGTTTTGCAAGGCTTCTATATCTTTGCGGTCTGCGGCATCGCGGATTGCTGCTAGCAGTTTCGCACTCTCTCCACTGAAAAGCCGTCCAAGATCAATCAGCAGTGCTTGGTCTCCACCCACTCTTGTGAGAGCGACCTTCTTATCCAAGGCCGGAAGTGCTTGTTCAGGAGGGGGGGAAACTGGAATCGTGCTATCGGAAAAACTTTCCAGAATTTCCATGAGTTCAATCGCGTTGATTGGCTTGGAAATATATTCATCCATGCCAGCCGCCAGACACCGCTCCCGGTCACCCTTCATGGCGTGAGCAGTCATTGCGATAATCGGAATATGCTTTCCGGTGAACTTTTCCTTGCTGCGAATAGCAGCGGTGGCCTCGAAGCCGTCCACCACCGGCATCTGCACGTCCATCAGGATCACGTCGAAATAACCGCCCTCAAGCATGTCCAGCGCCAGTTTGCCATTGGTGGCCACTTCTACGGCATGACCGCGCTTGGTCAACAATCGGATGGCGAGTTCGCGGTTGATTGCATTGTCCTCTGCCAGCAGAACGCGCAAAATCGCTGCTGTTTTTCTAATCGAATGACGGGTAATAAGGTTCGATTCGTTCTCTCGCTTTTGTTTTAGCCCCAGGACCTGCTGAATCGCTTGCCGCAATTCTTCTTGCCGAACCGGCTTGGTTAAGTAAGCAGAAATACCCACCTCTTTACACTTGTCAGCATCCCCCCGCTGCCCCCCCGACGTGAGCATCATGATCGTCAACGAAGCTATGCCTTTGTCCTGTTTGATCTTCGCAGCGGTCGAGAATCCATCCAGGTGGGGCATCTGGGCGTCGAGCAAGACTAGTGGCGGCACTTGACCGATTTCTTTCGCACGTCTTAATTCCGCGAGAGCCGCCCACCCGCTCGCGACCAGGGTGGGCTTCATGCCCCATTGGCAAAGGGTTCTTTCCAGGATGCGCCTATTGGTTGGATTGTCATCCACCACCAGCACAGGAATGCCAACAAGATTGAGACTCGCATTACCTTCAATCTTCTCGGGCATCTTCGGCAGAGACTCGCACCTCATGGTAAAGTGAAATGTGCTCCCCTGTCCTGCTTCGCTTTCAACCCAGATTTTACCTCCCATCATAGTCACCAACCTGGAGGAGATCGTCAGGCCAAGGCCCGTGCCCCCATACTTTCGTTTCGAAGAAGTGTCGGCTTGAGCGAAGGACTCGAAGATCAATTCCTGCTTTTCCTTTGGAACCCCGATGCCAGTATCGCGTATCGCGAAGTGCAATTCGACCGTGTCTCCCTCCATCGTCTTGCCATCGACCTGCAAAACCACCTCTCCCTGATCGGTGAACTTGATAGCATTCCCTAGCAGATTCACGATCACCTGGCGCAATCGGACGGGATCGCCAAGAACCGCTTGGGGCACGTTCGACCGGATATCGGAAACAAGCTCTAGTTCCTTCTGTCCAGCCCTGACGCTGAACGATCGAATGGTTTCTTCGAGATTTTCGCGCAAGTCAAAGGCAGTTCGATCGATCTCTAGCTTTCCTGCCTCGATCTTGGAGAAATCCAGGACGTCGTTGATCACGGTGAGTAATGAATCCGCAGACGTCTTGACCATGGTCAGGAAATCACGTTGCTCGTCGGTGAGGCTAGTTTGCAAAGCGAGTTCCGTCATACCGATGATCCCGTTCATGGGCGTCCGGATCTCGTGGCTCATATTGGCTAGGAATTCGCTCTTTGCCCTGTTCGCAGCTTCTGCTGCTTCTTTGGCTTGGTATAACCCAACTTCCGCGAGCTTGCGTAGCGTGATATCTCTATTAACACCGACAATCCCGGAAATTTCATTTTTTTGATTTCTCAGGAGAACCTTGGTCATTTGAATCCAGACCATATTCCCTTGGGCATCCACCAACGAGCGCTCGCCTTCGATCACAGGTCTCGTGGCCTTCATCACTTCCAGATCGGCAGAGTGCAAGGCACTGGCACGCTCCTTCGGAAATAGATCGAAAGCCGTTTTCCCCAATAATTGCTCGGGTGATTCGAACTCGTGGAGTTTGGCGAATGCTTTATTCGCGAGCAGATACCTCCCCTCCGAGTCCTTAACAAAAATACTGTCTGGGATATTGTCAATAACAGTTCTCAGCAGATTGCGTTCGAAAGCGAGTTCTTCTTCCACTTGAAGGTGTGCGGAAAACAGTCGTTTCAGTTTCTGTTTTAGAAAGTAACTGCAACAAGCTACAGCCAGCGTTCCGGCAGCAATCGCGATCACTCGGGACTGCCACACCCTTATGTTGGGGAACAGCAGATGTTCCAGTGTGATAGAGGCGGTCAGGCTCCCCATGGCAGCAATGGAGAACCAGGTAAGTGACTTCCAACTAATCTCGTGTTCGGATGCAATTTCGATCTTGGACTCAGAGCCACTTATCTCTGAAGCACTCGATGGCTCAACAGTACTCACTGTGCGCATAGGACTCCGTTTCTAAGGACCTGTCCATCTGGATACTCTTTAACGTCTAGTTCATATAACTGACACATAACCTTGAATGGTAGCGGACAATTTCGGATACGCATTTCACGTATCGGCTAATAACAGCGTCTATTAACGACTTTGAAATCAGAGGGAGCATTCAGGTTATCCGACCCGTCATTGTAGGTAATGGAGACTGTCTTTTCGTCGCGCCTGAATGATTACGGTAAGCCTCGACGCAACGCCCAGCAGCCGTCCGGGGCAAAGACGAGTTCGCCGTGTACAGCATTACCCGAATCGGCAACGGTCTCCACCGCAGTTCTGGAATCACTGGCTACGCATAGCGCGCCCGAACATTTTGGAAATAGCTGTTTCGCCGCGGTGGCAGAGGCTTCCTGAGCCGCAGCGCGCAGCTGAACCAAATTCACAGACGCCTTATGTTTGCGTACAGGAGAGCGATTGCCACCGGCGGTGACCTGCTGGAGGATTGAACTGTTCATCGGGGTTTCTCTTGGCTTTCCGTATTTGAGCCCGTGGCGGGATCATTAGCATGCGTTGTCACACCCAATATCAGTGCTTGCAGTGCATCAACGAGTGCACCATCCCACCATCCACGTTTTACTTCATCCTGCATAAGTGCGAGCGCTTCACTCGGCTGTAGAGCATTCCGGTAAGGTCGGTCCGTGGTCAGTGCATCATAGATGTCAACGGTCTGGAGGATCCGTGCGGCTAGAGGAATCTGTTCGCCCTTCAGCCCGTCGGGATATCCCGATCCGTCGAACTTCTCGTGGTGATGGCGAATAATTGGCAGCACTGGTCGAAAGGATTTCAAGGGGGAGCAGATCCGCTCGCCGACGATTGGGTGCTGCCTCATGATGGTCCATTCTTCGTCTGTCAGGCGACCCGGTTTTAAAAGAATGTTTTCAGGAACGGCTATTTTCCCGATATCATGGATAATTCCGGCCCGACGGAGTGCGGTCTGCAGTTCTTCTGGAAGACCAAGATATTGAGCCAAAGCCACGGAATAATTCGATAAGCGGTCGCAGTGACCTTCGGTATAGCGATCCTTGGATTCGATACTCAGCGCAAGGGTATACAGAATGGATTCTGCATTGTCCAGCCCGTCAGTGAAATGCTTCAAGAGCAGGAGCGACCGCACGCGTGCCAGAAGCTCATCTCTGTTTACTGGTTTGCTGAGGAAATCATCCGCGCCGCACTTGATCCCCTGAATGCGATCTTGCATGCTCGTCAAAGCTGTAACTAGAACGACTGGCAGGAGGCGAGTTTCCGGCTGAGATTTGATCTCGAGACAAGCGGAAAGTCCGCTCCTATGCGGCATGTTCACATCGAGCACAGCTAACTCCACCGGTTCCTCGCGGACTACTCGCAGAGCTTGATCACCGTCCTCTGCACAGATGACGCCGTAGCCTGCACGGTTTAGTATTTCCGAATAGAGGCCGCGGTTCCCGGCTTCATCATCCGCGATTAAAATAGTGGCTTTGATTGCACTTAGATCAGGCATAAGTTTCTCAAGTGATCGAGGTATTTTCAGAATAGTCAGGGACACAAAGCATTTTTCTTAACGAGTTTTACAAGGTTGGTTGGTATTACTACCGTTGCCAAGCACTTTTGTACAGGACGAGTGCGGCATCTAATGCAAGGGAACACTACTTCAGAATCCAATCGCCCTCTCTCTGGATGAGCCGGAACCCATAGCGTGGGTACGGCGTGTCGGACCCCTCGGACCTGACTACATGCGCCCTACCAACAAAGTTGGCCCCTGCGTCAATCAGGCGCACCTCGATCGTGGAATCCTTCTTCAGCGGGGCAATGCAACCACACAGGAACCCGCTCTTACTGACATTCTCGGTAGCACTTACTTCTTCGAATGGTTTCCCATTGATATCGGTTCCTCGCAACTTCAGCATGATTCGCAGGCGAACGCGCACTTCTCTTCTCCGTTCGGGTCGAGCGACGTGCAGCACGTTTGCCAGACGGGCTCGCAGCGCTTCAAAGTCGATCGGTTTCTCGAAATAAGCCTTGGCGCCGAGTTCCTTACAGAGCGATTTCGTTCTTGTGCCCGCTTCTCCACTGACTACGATGAGGGGAATCAACTGCGTGGAATGTCAAGGAATTGAATGTCCGGCAAAGCTCGAAGCCGGAATACTTCGGCATTCTCAGATCGAGCAAGATAGCGTCGGGTTTGTCTTGCATGGCCAGGGCAAGGGCCTGTTCCGGGGTTCCGGTATCGACGATTTCGTAGCTATCCGCAAGATTTATCCGCAGAAGACGCCGCATGGCCTCCTCATCATCGACGATCAAGCAATTTCTTCACGTTGTGATTCCCTCCCATCTGGTCGATTAAATGTCACGTCCAGCAGTCACGGTGTTTTCCATGCCCGCCGCATTATCCGTTTCCTTCGTCTCTCTGCACTCATCCAGCAGCTCACATACTTTGCGCATCAGCGTCTTCCTCAGTAAAAGGTTTGTGGAGCAGGTGGATGCCCTGATCGAGAACCCCGTGGCCGGCGATGAAGCTGTCTGTGTAACCGGACATATACAGAACCTTCATTCCCGAACGAAGCGGAGCAAGGCGTTCTGCCAGGACGCGCCCGTTTATTCCGGGCATGATCACGTCCGTGAGCAGGAGATGAATGGGGCCGGGGTGCTGCGCCGCCACCTGCAGGGCTTCCGACCCATCCGCAGCCGTCAAGACCTGGTAGCCGTTGTCATTCAGAAATATATGCGCCAGCTTACGCAGAGGCTCGGCGTCTTCCACCAACAAGATGGTCTCGCATCCACGCACGTTCAGCAGCGCCCGATTGCTCCCGTATTTGGTTGCGACGGGTTCTTCGATACGTGGCAAGTAAATCTTGAATGCAGCTCCCTTTCCTTTCTCGGATTCAACGTTGATGTACCCATTGCTCTGTTTTACCACCCCATAAACGGTGGCGAGACCTAGTCCCGTTCCTTTATCCCGATCCTTAGTCGTGAAGAACGGTTCAAAAATTTGCGATTGGATTTCCGGATCTATTCCCGCGCCCGTGTCCGTGACGACCAGCATGACGTACTGGCCTGGTATCGAACCCGGATGTTCCCGGGCAAAAGAGGCATCGAGTTCCACGTTCGCTGTCTGGATTATCAATTCGCCTCCATCGGGCATCGCATCACGGGCGTTGACAGCCAGATTCATCACGACCTGTTCGATTTGACCAGGGTCCGCCTTAATTTGGCCAATGGCGGGATCAAGCATCAAACGAAGCTGGATGTCCTCCCCGATCAGACGGGGGAGCATTTTTTCCATATCGGACACCAGCGCATTCAGATTCAAGATAACCGGCTCAAGAATTTGTTGGCGGCTGTAGGCCAGGAGCTGTCTCGTCAGTGACACCGCGCGCTGGCTGGCTTTTTCGATTTCCTCGGCGTACTCATGCAAGGAATGTCCGGGAACTAAATCTCGTTTGATCACCTGGATGTAACCGATGATGACCCCAAGGAGATTGTTGAAATCGTGTGCGATTCCACCGGACAGCCGACCGACCGCCTCCATCTTCTGCGCCATGCGGAGCTGTCGCTCCAGCACTCGCCGTTCCGACACGTCTTCCGCAAAGACTTCAATATGGACCACCGCATCGCTTTCATCTTTTACTGGCCAGCCACTATGCCTGACGGTGAAGAAAGTACCGTCTTTCCGCTTCCATTCGACTTCGATATCCTTGAAATGTTGATCTCTCTGTATAAGATCACTTATTTTCTGGTGCTCCGCTGGATAGCGGTAAATATCCGTTACGAGGCTGGCCTCTAGTAATTCGTCTTGCGACTCAAATCCCAGCATTTTTTTGAGGGCCGGATTGACCATGAGGAACTTCCCCTCCAGATTCGCCCTGAAAATTCCATACGGCGCATCTTCGACCACGGTACGGAAGCTTGCCTCTGATCGCCGTAGAGCCTCGGTCGCATACTTTCGGTCCGTGATATCGCGATTGACAATGACCAATTGTTCTGGCTCTCCCTTGGAATTTCGGATCACACTCGCCGTGGATTCCAAGGTCCGCCACGTCCCGTCTTTGTGCCTGATGCGATACTCCATCGGCTGGCCCACCCCACTGCGCCGAGCTTCCTGAGCCGCCTCTTTCACGCGCTCCCTGTCTTCAGGGTGAATCTGTTCGAAAGAAGATGAGCTTCTCAATTCTTCCGGGGAATACCCGAGAACCTTTTCATAAGAAAGGCTGTTGTAAATCCGGTTGCCTTGCATGTCGACTACCGCAATCAAGTCGGCGGCATTTTCACTGATGAGCCTGAATAGCTCCTCTCGCTGGATCAATTTCCGTCGGATTTGTTGCATCTGCAATTGCTGATATAAAGTGTAAATATCGAATATTAAGACCAGTCCGAGCAGGCTCCTCACGGCTTGAGGCAGCAGAACAATAGGCTGATCGCTCGCGCTAGCTCCCAAACCTGGGAGTAGAAACGATGCGAGTCCAGCTGTCAGCAGCAATGTGACAATAACCGCCGCCGACCATAGCCACCACTCGCGCCTCTCGATCTTGCCAAAATGCGTTGAGAGGGTCTCAGATGATTTATCATTCATCACTGATGCGTCCTCGATCCTTGTGCGACTCACCAACGATCAGCGAATAGTGTCTGATTCCTTGTTCCGCCATGTGCTTGCGAGTGTGAGGTGCCGCTGATTTCACCGATTTCAATCTGTGTGGTGACCGAGAAAGTCAGCGAAGACCGTGCTGGTCTGCATCGCCGAGGTTTGCCCGTGAGCGGTATCCCAGATTTCACTCGCTATACTCAGAAATACGCTGACCACCATTGGGTCAAAGTGGATTCCGGCATGGCGTTCAATTTCATTCCGTGCATCTTGGAATGGGAGAGCAGACCGATATGGGCGGTCCGACGTCATTGCATCGAGAGTGTCCGCCACGGCAAAAACTCTTGCGTTGAGCGGGATATCGGCGCCTTTCAGACCTCGCGGGTAGCCAGTGCCGTTCCAGCGCTCGTGATGGGAAGGATGATTTCCGCGGCATCCGTGAGGAAAGGGATACGTTTGACCAGATCATACCCGATCTTCGCATGGCCCTGGATAATCCGTCGTTCTTCCTCGTTCAGTGGTCCGGGCTTGAGAAGAATCGCGTCTGGGGTTGCCAGTTTCCCTATATCATGCAGCCAAGCCCCCATCGCAAGACTCTTGAGGTCCTGGGGGGTATCACGCATCTGAGTCAGTATTTCGGTCGAATACAGAACTACGCGCCGGGAGTGCCCTGCAGATTGACCGTCGCGCAGGTCGATAGCAGCTCCCAACGCGTCCAAAGTGTCCGCGCAACTTTGTTCGACTTGTCCCAAAGCCTTTTGCAGATGTACGGTTCGCGCACAGACCATCACTTCGAGATTCTGGCGATAATTCTCCACTTCTTGTTCCAGACGTTTTCTGTGCAAAGCACGATCCTAGTGCAGCGGGCTGATATGTCCACGACTCGGTGGAAGGAATCTCATCGGAAGCACTCCTCAGGCCCAGCCATCCGCATCTGCACAGCTGAAAAGGGCTTCAGATCTTAACCCGTTAGTGAAGCATCTCTCCTTGTCCTAATCCAGCCGTGGGAAGTGCGCGCCGCTTCTAGGGTATGCCTCGATAAATGGCGGCACTGCTCGCGGCCGACACCAGTGAAGGACCCGTGCGGTAAATCGCGGCTTTGGTGACGTTCGTCGGAACATACAGAATATCTTCCGCTTGCATCTGCATGTCGCCGCCTCCGCCCTGCAACAGCTTCTTCAGTGGGACGGAGACTTCCGTGTAACCGTTTCCTGTCTTGCGGATAAGTCTCGAACGGTTCATGGAAGCGGTGCGATTGGTCCCTCCGGCCATCGCGACTGCCTGTAAGAGCGAGATCTTTCCATCGTTTTCCATCAAGAAACCACCCGGGCGGCCAACTTCCCCAAGCACGTAAACCAGGCCCTCGCGCGGAATGATCACTTTGTCTCCGGGTAGAAGCTCGACATCGGTGGCAAATGTCGCCTGCGCATTTTTTGTCAGCTTGACTGAGACAGTAGTTCCATCGAGATGCTTGACCGTGGCGTCCGGGCCGGCGACAGCCGTTGTGCCCCCAGCTTCGGAAAGAATGTCCACGAGAGTGCGATTCCCAAGCACCGGGTAGACACCAGGCTTATTGACCTCGCCGAGAACGGAAACCCCCTGCGTGCTGTATTCACTGATGAGTACCGATACTTGTGGGCCTAGGATGTAGTTCCCATCCTTCAGCTTGCGCGCAATAAACATCCGCGCCTCATCGGTGGTCAAACCAGACATGTGCAGGGAACCAATGAGAGAGAATGTAGCGTCGCCAATATCGCTGACGCGGAGCGTCTGCGCCATTTCAGGGACATCGAACACGGTCACGTTCAGCAGGTCCCCGGGCCCGATTCGAAGCCGCGACTGCCCCCCCGCGGTTCCCGAGATTGGCGCATTTCCGTTCGGGGTGACTTCGGAGCTGTCATTACTGACGGTTGTTAATTGGTGCGCCGCAATTTGTTGCGCCGAGGCGCCATTGGATTGAATCGCAACCAGCGCGACCCATACGCAAAACCCGCAAGCGATCTTTCCGATAGGAATGTTCATGACTGGATTCCTTTCCTCCACTCGTTTCCGTCCGATTCGAAGTAGCCCTGCCCTTGCTCCGAGCCATTTTCAAATCCGTAGTACGCACCGTATTCAGGAGATTCGATATCGAAACCGTTCAAGATCACGCCTGCAACTCGACTCTTCGTTCGCAGGAACAAGCTGCGCGCACGGTGCAGAGACTGCCTCTTGGTGACCCGCGACCTGGCAACAAGGATCACGGCGTCGCACAGGGGGGCGATTACAACGGCATCCGTGACGGACAAAACGGGAGGCGTATCGATGATAATGCAGTCGTATTCGTCACGCCATTGCTTCACCAGTTCGGCCATGCGCGAAGTGCTAAGCAATTCAGCAGGATATGTCGATCTAGGGCCCGCCGGAATGACGGACAGCTTGGGCATGGAAGGGAGCCGTATCGGCAAGTCCAGGCACTGCTTGCCGCCGATCAGCGAACTCAACCCGGCGGATACATTCAGATTCAGCAGAGTGTTCACCTTGGGCCGACGCATGTCGGCTTCGACATACAACACGCGAGAACCTTGTTGGGCAAAGGCAGCGGCACAATTGAGACTGGTGGTCGTCTTTCCTTCCTCTGGAAGAGAACTCGTGAAGAGGAGGACATTGCTTCTGCCCCGCCGCGTCACGTCCATGAGAGCCGTTCGAATTGCGCGATACGCTTCCGCAGCCTGCGAACAGGGCTGGGAAATCACCAGGATTTTCGTATCTCGGATGGCGAGTCCGGTGGAAGTCCTCGCTACCTTTAATTTCGACGGACGTTTCCATTGTGGAATGATTCCAAGGGATGGAACCATCGTGATCTGCTCGGCCTCGTCCGGGGTGCTGACTGTTTCGTCTATATTTTCGAGGACAAACATACCTGCGAATCCAATCAAGACGCCGCCCAACAGGCCAACGCCGAGGTTCAATGAGGTAATGGGACGAGCGGGCCGGTCCGCAGCCATCCCTGGATCTGAAATGACGACATTCGTGGACCGCAAACCGGCAAGCACGCCCGCTTCCTTGAGCTTCCTTTGGAGTCCGTCGTATAGGTCGCGGCTGGATTCAACTTCATGCTTCAGGACCGTGTACTGCACGGCGCTATCGTTGAGTTGGTTGGCCTCACTTTTTGCCTGTTCAAAGGCGGAACGCAACCCTGCTTCGGTGTGTTGCGCGGCGAGATAGTCATTTTGAGCGCGCGCCGCAAGGTCATCGACCTGCGTCTTAATCGACTCATCAAAATCCTTAATCTGGTTCTGCATCTGGATGAGTTTGGGATATGCGGAACCGAACTTTGTCGCGGCTTCCGCATATTCACTCTTGAGTCTTGCTTCATCGGACCTGAGTTGCTCAATCAGGGATAAAGTTCCGGGCATCGTTAAGCTCGAGGGTGACGATCCCGCTGTGCCCACAAGACCGGAGATCAGTTCGGGATTCCCGCTCCGCGCCAGCTGTGAGACCGCTTGAGCCAGAATGCGATTTGCGCTGGCATCGGTGAGCTGCTTATCGACTTGTTCGAGACGCGTCATCACGATATTGTGGGATTCATCGGTTCCCAGGATCCCCGCCTCTTTCTGATATTGCACCAACCGCTCCTGCGAGGTTTCGACCTGGTTCTTGAGATCGTCGAGTTGTTTGGAAAGCCAATCGGACACTTGCATGGTCGCGGACATGCGGACCCGCATGTATTGTTCCTGATAGTCATTTACCAGTGCGTTCACGGTGTCCGCGGCGACCTGTGGATCCGGACTGAAGTATTGGACTTTAATCATCCGGGTTCCCGGCACAATATCGACTTTCAAGTTTTTCTGGAATGCCCTCAGTGCTTCCGTCCGGCGGTGCGGGGCCCTTTCCAGCGGGAGCCCGGCCTCATTTTTGAACGAGCGGAAATAGTCGGACAAGAACTGCCTGGATTTAAACTCGCGCCGGCTTTCCAGATTTAATTGCTTAATAACCTGGAGCGCCAGATCGTCGCTCTTCAGCGCATCCACTTGCGTTTGCTGAGCGACGATATAGTCCATCGAGTTGGCGTCACCGGTCCGCGCATCGTTTAACTCGAGCGCGTCGGAGTTTTCCTTGTTGAACTCAATGGTCGATGTGGATTGATATTTCGAGCCGCTGAGCAAGGTGAAAATCGCCGCCAGGGCGAAGCCGCCACAGGTGGACATCATTAGGAACCGTTTTCGCTTGCGAATGATCAGCCAAATCTGGCTGAAAGATATCTGCGGTTCATGATGTTCATCCGCAGTGACGCGGGCACTTCGTTGAGCCGGGAGTCGCGGGAAAACTTCCTTCGGTTCGGGCTCGACCATGGGAACGATATCTTTGTCCATTTTCTCTTTCCTCTCTTTTTCTATTCGAGATATGTTCAGTTGCGCGAGGACTCGGCTAAGACCGAGCGGTAGATTTCAAGATACTCTTCCGCCGCGCGGCGCCACGTGCAGAGTGCCGAGAGTTCCCTCGCTTGTTGCCCCATGACCGCCAGAACGCTGGGTTCCAGGTTCAGAACCACTCGCAAGCCATCAGCCAAAGAAACTGGGTCGCCATCGACAAGGAATCCGGTTTTGCCGTTACGGATGACCTGTGGGTGAATGCCCACCCGCGTTACTACCGGCACCGTGCCACTGCTCATCGCTTCAATCGTCGAAAGCCCGTATCCTTCATAGGAAGCAGCAGAGACAAAGAGATTCGCGCGGGAAAGCAGACGCTCCAGCTCCGCGGCTTCCACCCGCCCTGTGAACTTTACGGAATTGCCCACTCCTGCTTTCTCCGCCAGGTTACGGAGCTGGTCGATACGGCCTTCCTCATCGGGTCCGGCCCAGATGAGCTGAACATCGGAACGAGTTTTGCGCACTTCGGCCACCGCGTGGATCAGCCGATCAATACCCTTGTTTTGAGACACGCGGCCGATACCAACCAACAAACCCGGCGTGATTGTTTTCGTAACATTCGAATAGGACTCCATTTGCACCCCGTTCCGCACCAGGCGCAGCTTCTCTTTCGAAACGATCGAAGAGAACATTTCGTAATCGCGGTCGCTGATGCAAATTACAGCGGCAACATGTTTTAGCGTCTGACGAGTCATCGTCCGGAAGTATGCCGCTTTGAACCGAGATAAGCGGGGCGTGTGAAAGTACCCACCGTGTGTGCTGAGTACGATAGGGCGTCGGTGAATTGCCCTAGTGAGGTTCAGAAAGTCTACGAAAAAATCCACTGCGTGGATGTGCAGTAGATCTGAGTCATGCACATGACTCAACACTGACGGAGCGATCGGATAGCGGCGCGAGCCCCAATGCCCGATGCGGGTTACATTCAGCCCATTGATTAACGACTTCGCCGGCGCGTTTTCTCCTGTCCCAAAAATCTTCTTCAGCGTGACGATGCGCACTTCATGGCCGGCGTCCTGCACGGCGTGGCTCAACCCTTCCACCGAGGATTCCACACCTCCCGTGGACGGCAGGTACTGACGCGTAATTTGCAGTATTTTCATGCAGGCTGTCTTGTGGCAATGGAATGCCGCAAAGCTCGCAGCTTCCCTCGTAAGGACGGCTGAATCAACCACCTACCCACAAATAGCGATAGGTCCATGAACCCCGGATTTCCGTGACGGAACATTTCCCTGAGTAGTTCAGGAATGGCGCGCCATTGCCTTTGTCGGGATGCTTCAGAAGCCACAATGGTGCAAATAAATCCGGCGTAAGCTCGCCGAGACATCCGTCCACGACTGGCTCTCAGCCAGTCCATGGAAAACTGCCAGTTCGAATGGTTGCAAATCGATTCGCGATTTTCCTCCACGTATATCTTCACCAAAGGTTCGGGCACGAAGTAGAACCGTGCACCCGGCACCTGAGAGACTTTCAGATACCAGTCGAAATCCTGATGCTTGGGAAGCCCGCCGGTAAAAGGAACCAGCTCCATCAACGATCGCCGCGTCAGGAGCGCGGATGTTGACAGCTGCCCTTCCCCCGTGAAGAAAGATTTTCGGTTGAACAGATACTCACACAGGGGTTCTGATTCCGCCGGAAATCTTCGCGGCCAGATAAAAGTTCCGTAGGGGCTCATCGCGAGCAGCTGTGTGGCTATTACCGGATACGGTTCGCTGGCCTGAGCGGCCAGGGCTATCTGCTTTTCCATCTTGCTGGGTAGCCACTCATCATCATCGTCCAGAAAAGCAACCCACTCGTTTCTTGCATTTTGCACACCGATGTTACGCGCCCCTGATCCTCCGACATTTTGATCCAACGCCACGATTTTCAACCGGTCATCTACAACCGCGTTTAATGCCTCGTTTGTTGTCAGATCCGGACCGTCAATCACAACAATTACTTCAAGATGTGGATACGTTTGATTGAGCGCGCTTCGCGCCGCGCGCAACACGAGCTGCGGCCTGTTTCGGGTCGGTATAATGACGGACACTGGTGTATGCGGCATAAGGTACGAGCTATTTACGAGACGAGATGACATAAACCATTCTTGTCTACAGTCCGAACATGTTTTGTGAGAGATTGCATCCGTTGGCGCGCCGACAATCGCTTGGAATATGGCTCCATCGTCGTTTCGGTTTTCTCGTTTCCTGTACTCGCAAAGTGTCATCCCTAAGATTGAGTTGGAAAACTCTTGCTTCACGATCTATGGAGCGAACTCAGCGCCGTCGAGCTTCTTCCAATGCGTTCCGGATTGCATCCCAGGCTGGCGTAGCGTTCATCTCGGCATCGTACGGCAGGGGACGAACCGGCATCCCATCCGGACGGGGATTGTGTGTTGCGATCCAGGTGTAACGGTCGCTCAGACCCCAGGTGATGACGGTTTTTACCGCCGGAAACTGCAGCATGAATGAAAGATATTTGTAGTATTGGCTCGCAATCAGGCGATCCCGGGTTGCGATATCAGCGGGGGCATTCTTTTCTCGCACGTCCATCTCCGTGATCATGATGCTCACCCCCAAATCGGAAACTTGCTGCAAGAACCGCTTGAATCCCGGACCCGTTATATTCATGTCGGTAAAAACGTGAGATTGAATTCCCAGCGCATGCACCGGAACGTTGTTTTTTTTCAGGCGCGTTAGCAGTGCCAGGACCGCATTTCTTTTTTTGTCCGCACCTTCCGGTTCGATCCAATTTTCGTTGTAAACCAGCGTCGCGCTTGGATCGGCCTCGTGAGCCGCGTGGAAAGCGGTTTCGATGTACTCCGGACCGATGAAATCCAGCCAAGGAGTGATCTTGAGCCCATCAGCCCGTCCATCTTCGATTTGGAATGCCTCGTTCACCACATCCCAGGAGTGCATCTTGCCGGCATAGTGGCGAACTACTGTAGAGATATGATCGACCATTATTTTGTTCGCGTTCTGCGCATTGACGATGGATCCGAACCACTTGGGTAACGCTTGTTCCCAAACCAGTGTGTGGCCGCGCATTAAGATTTCGTGCGATTTGCACACTTGGAAGAGCCAGTCGCCCCCGCTAAAGTCGTAACGGTAAGGTGTTGGGCGAAGCGCGTCCCATTTCAGCGAACTCTCAGGAACCGTGATCGCGCACTGCGAAGCGAACAAATCCGCGAAGACGGGGTCTTTCAGCGCCATACCAGTGATCGAGCTCCCGAAAAGAATTCCCTTGTCCGCCGCATATGCTCGTAACGGTTTGCCCGATGCAAGCGCCCGAGTAGCGCTCAAAACTCCGAGGCCAGCCGCCGTTGCGACTGTACCCATCAAAAATGAGCGGCGCGTCAAGTCATCACGGTTTACATTCATTGTTATTGACCCCTGTCGTAGTTCTTCGTGCCGAATCTCAAGTAGCGCCTTGCAATTTGCTCCAACACGAACCAGGGTTCCACCAGATAGCGGCTCCACAGCCGGCTCGGCTCTGAGGCGAGTCTGAACAGCCATTCGATCCCGAGCATTCCAGTCCAGCGTGGGGGTGAGGGGATTTCGCCGGCAACGTAGTCCATCAGTGCGCCGCAACAAAACACCGCATTCACGGAAAGCTGATTTCTGTTTTCGAAAATCCAGGTTTCCTGCCGCGGCATGCCCATGCCAACCAATAGAATATGCGGAGCGTAGGTGTTGATGTCGGCCAAAACTTCTTGATTACCCTTGCTCGCATTGTCTGGATCAAAGTGCCCGTGACGCGTACGAATTTGCAATCCACAATATTGCCTTCGAAGTTTCTGGGCCGCCCGTTCGGCCACCCCCGGTTTCGATCCCAAGTAAAATATTCGCCATCCGCGGTTGGCCGCTTCCTGTGCGAGAGGGGGAAGCAGGTCTATATAGGTAGTGCGATGTTCGCGCTTCAGTGGCAGTCCCAACGCCCGTCCCAGAAGGATTAGCGACATTCCATCGATGTGCGTGTAGTCGGCGCATTCATGGAATTCGCGTACCTTCGGTTCATGAAACCAACAGTACAAACCGTGCAAGTTATGGTTCGAGATGATGTACCGCGTTCCCTTCCCGATGGCCTCCGCCACGATGTTCACCAGGTCCAACTTAGTCATCGCGTGCATGCGTATCCCCGCCAGGTGATTGGCAGGGAATCTTAAAATTGCACCCGACGAGGAAGTGACAGATTCATTGCTCCTGCTTTCAGGGAATAATCGTTCGTAGCCGTCCGCTGTTGCTTCCACCGTAGGATCGGGTTGGTTACGGGTCCGGGCGATGGCAGAAACCAATGTAACTTTATGCATGAGCCACTCCGCAAGGCTGGTCTTCGGCGGCAGGTTCAGGGGAATGGTTCTTGTATTCGTTGTATCGCAGACCGATGCTAGCCATGCATATCCCAAGGCCGCGGAAGATCCGTTGGAGGTTGCGCATGAAGACATACTTGGGAAACAGCGGAGCGGCCAAAGTTGCGGTCGCACCCTTGGCAATCCGAGCGCAGCCCGCAGCTAGCAGGCCGATTCGAGTGACTGCTGACGAGGACCGTTTCAGCTGACTGTGAGCATCGGCATTCGCGGTGCGCAGCGCTCGTAGCAATATCCATCGGGGATTGGCTCTGGAAGGCGGCACAGTTTCATGCACAATGGCAGCATCGCTCGCGACGATTTTGAATCCTCCGGCATGCAGGCGGTAGAAGAAGTCCGCGTCTTCCCCTCCTGACAACGCAAACTGATGATCGAATCGTATGCCGCTTTTTCTCAGCATGTCGGTACGCATGCATACGTTCCCAGTGCGCGCTTCCGTTAGCACAGCACCGTTAACGGGCCGTTGACGATAAAAAAAGCCGCCGGCCACGATCCACTCAGCGGGGGGACTGAGAAAACGTGACAGTACCGGACCGGTCACGACATCCGCGGAATAGGCCCTTAAGGTATTCACCAATTCATTCAGCCACGCCGGATCCGCTTCTTCGTCATCGTCGATAAACGCGATTGCATCGGCGTCAAGAGCGTGCTCAAGGGCCGTATTTCTGACATAAGAGAGCCCGCGATGCGGTTCAACGAGGTATGAGATAGGGTAAGTGAGTGAAAGCGAAATCTCGTCCACTACCGGGCGGGCGGACTCGCGATCGTCATTGTCCACAATCACCACGCGGAAGTCGTCTTGCTCGTTGCGGCAAAGCCGGTTCAAGCTGAACAGAAGGCGCTTGAGCCCAACGGGACGCTGAAATGTCGCGACACAGATTACAATATGCATTGGATTATCCCGCCACACTCTCAAGCACAGGCTCAAACTCATCCTGTAAAACGGGCTCTTCGGCTGGCTGCTGGACCCTCATTGCCAGAGAAAGGCTGACCGCTGTCAACGTGTACAGCACCCAGAAGATATTGTTTTGCACAAGAATCGAACTTTCCGTGAGGTTGTAGAAAAACATGAAGATGAGATACGTGCAGAGCCAGACCGGAACGCGGCCGCGCATTGTTTTCACTAACTGGACTGCATGCCGCCATGAAGCAAAATAGCCCAGGGCGAACACGGCAAGTCCCAGCAAGCCCAAGTCGAGCAGCAGATCCAGAAAACCATTGTGCGAATGAGGCACCATCCAGCGCACGGTCAGGAGCACAGTTGCGGATTCTCCCGTCATGCCCTGCCAAAACGCTCTGAACCCGTAGCCGAACCACGGGCGTTTCATGATGGCCGTCACCACCGCATTCCACAGGTCCGTGCGGCCGGATAGGGTGGCATTCCGGTGCAGCACTTGGAATATGTCGTCAACCGCCGAAGTCAAAATCAGGATGGATCCCAGAACCCCCAGGACTAGAGCGATCAGGACTGGAATTGCAAACGTGATTTTGGTATGCAAGAGCCTATATAACGGTAGCGTGGTCAGGATGGCGCTAAATACAAGCGCTCCGGTCAAGGAGCGTGAAAGAACCAGGAGAGCCAAAGCGCTTGCAATGCCTGCCCAGCGGATCCAACGCCCCATTGCCGGCCGCACGAAATAGAACACCAGAACCGCAAGAACCATGGCTCTGCCCAGCATGTTCTTCTGAGTGAATGCGCCTTGCCAATCTCCCAAATGGTAGGAATGATCCACGCCGTATCTTGGAAGGAGAATGGCAATTCCAAAGCTGAAAAAGATCACCAAGGCACAGGTCCAAGCCAGCAGGCGCAACTGTTGAGGAACTGTGAAACGGCTGCCGAAATAGATGCCGAATGCCGTCGTCGCCATGAGAACTATGCTCCGTCGAAGCGTGAAGCCAGGATTCTGAGACCACGCAGTGGAAGCGATCGCGATACACGTAAGGCAAATAATCCACTTCGCATTCAGGACACCCTGAAGCACGGTCCTCCAGTGAATGGCGATAAACGAGAAAACCGCCAGGTAAAAAATGGATTGAATGGCAAATTCGACCAGATTGCTTCCCATTGACGCATAGCTGCTCTGAGAGCCGGTAAAGAAAGGAAATACCGCGCTGGTTGTGTAAAACAGCATCGCGATCGCGAATATCTTTTCGGAAAGTTTGAGCATGGCAAATGTAGTCGTTTGACGCGCTGGTTACCAAAATGTGGAAACGATATCGAGGATGCTTGTTCCTGCTACGGTTGAGCCGTTTCCGCCGCAACGAATTCGGCCTGTTCGTATCGCGCGGCGGCCTTGGCCGACAATCGAAGTACAATCAGCCAAAGGATCGCTGCCAGCAAGCCGTCGCTGGCAATGCTCGACCAGGCTGCGCCCCTCCACCCGTATGCGGGGATGATCCAGAGATTGAAGAGGACATTAAAAATGGCAATCCCGACCTGAACCGCTGTTCTGGTTCCTTGATAGCCCGCGCCCGTCAGAGTGTCGGCCGCAAAATAGTGCAGCGTCTTCAGTAAGGGCAGCAGAGAGAGCCAACGCAGCGCTTCCGTTACATTTGCATATTGGTGGCCCAGCACATGAGGGACAAGCGGCGCACCGATCATGAGAGCCACAAACGCAAAGAAGGAGTACGGCACAATTCGAATCATCAGGCGGAGGCTATAACGCAGCGCGCCGCGAACCCCATCCGCACCGGTGCGAAAGAAGCCCGGATACGCGGCGTTGAGCAGGGCCCTGACCGGAATGAATGCCACATCGATCAGCCGATACGCTGCAGAATAGATGCCGGTCGCTTCCAGGGTTCCCAGCCGTGCCAGCATGGTCTTGTCAATGTCGTTGTAAATCGTCTGTGCCGATAAACTTGTCGAAAACGTAAGGCCTTCGAAGCTCTCTCTTCGAATGTGGCCCAGCGCGAGCTTCGGACGCCCCAGGCTCACCGTCGCCCAAACAACGGCAACGGACGCCGCGAAAATAGAACCTGCTAAATAGACCGCCGACCACACTAGAATTGTCGGGTGAGGAAGCGCGACAGCGAGAATCACGATCCCAACGAGCCGCGTCAGGCTGACCAAGACATTCAGGTGCGCGTTCTTGGAAAGCATTTCGAACGCTTGGAATGCAAAACACGCCATATCCAAAAACTTCACAACAATTAAGTCCGATACGGATATGCACAGGATGGCAAAGATCGGTATCGTGCGCGGAAGCGCCACAATCGACAGCAAAATCACGAATCCCACGAGCGCCAGGCCCGATACCAGCGTCACCACGAGACCGTTGCCCCAGTATTCCGCAAAGAGGCTTTTGTTCCGCGCGACGTTCTTGATCAGCAGGTTCCCGCTGCCCAAGCCCACGAACGGCGCAATCAGATTCGCCAGCGCGGTGGCGGCAACGAATCCTCCGTATTGCCCCGGTCCGAGATAACGCGCAATGACGATGAAATACGCCGCCTGGATGACGAGTCGCAGACCATACCCCCCCAGCGCCCACAGCGTGTTTTGCGCCAGGGAACTGGAGAATTGTCCCGCTATCCAGCTGCGCAGGAAAAGGCCGACTTTTTCAAGAATCAACATATTCGGTCACAGAGAACGCGATGCTTACTGCCCTGTCCCTGCAAATACCACACCAACTGTCTTCCAAAGGATCCGCAAATCGAGCCAGAGGCTCCAATTCTGGATGTATTCGATATCTAGGGTAACGTTCTTCTCAAATGAAGGATCACGGCGAGCCGTCACTTGCCACAAACCGGTGATTCCTGGCGCTACTTCGAGTCGGCGACGATGTTCGAGCGCATACCGGGAATAGTCGTCGGGAGGATGCGGGCGCGGCCCGACCAGACTCAAGTCGCCCAAGAACACATTCCAAAGCTGGGGCAACTCATCCAGGCTGTACTTGCGGAGAAACCGGCCGACGTGCGTGATTCTCGGGTCCTCGGCAATCTTGAACGTAATTCCGTCTCTCTCATTCAAGTGTTTGAGCGATTCCTTCAGGGCGTCGGCATTGTGCACCATGGTCCGAAACTTATAGCAAAGAAATGTTTCCCCTTTTTTCCCTACACGAAAGGACGCGTACAGGGCGGGTCCGCTTGAATCCAGCCTTACAATGATTGCTAAGAACACTAGAATTGGCATCAGCAGAATGAGGGCGAGAGTCGAGAATGCGATATCCACCAGGCGCTTCATGATCAGTTGAAATGTCGGAATGGCGCAATGATGGAGTGTCAAAGTCGGGAACTGCCCGATGTACTCGACGGGTTGGTCAATTGCCAGTCCGTCGTACAGATCCGGGATCACTCGCACGGGTATCCCAGCCTTGCGGGCATTTCTCGCCACCAATTTCACCAAGTGCCGGTCACTGGGAACGCTAACAAAGACCTCGTCGATGAAGTGCGCACGAACAATCGATTCGAGTTTATCGGCAGGCCCTAAGATGTATGCCTCTTCTATATTTCGTGCCGGATTGGGAAGTTTTCCTGTTAGGCGGCGATCCACATATCCCTTGAAAACGTATCCGAGTTCCGGATTCTGTTCCACATGGCTGCGCAGCAGTTTTCCATTCGGGCCGCACCCGACAATTAGGACGTTTCGCCTTTCGCTTAACCCTGCGATCGATTGGGAGCGCAGAAGTTTGCGCCAAGCCGCCAGGAAAATCCCACTCAAGACGATGGTCAACGTCACGGATAATTTATTCTCAATGGGAATGGCGAAGAGATAGATACACGCGCCGGTGACCAAGGCCGCCGCCAACATGGATTTGGCAAGGAATTGAAATTCCCGGTGGATGCTTCTCTTCCATAGAGATGCATATTCCCTTTGCAGTTGTGCGAAAACAACAATCAACACTGAAAACAACAATAGGCAGCCTGCCGCTTTTGCTTGCGATAGCTCTTGCGGCGCCACGTAGTGAAATACTCGAGCGCACAAAAGTGAGATTTCATGGGCGGCTGCACCGCCTATCCAAATCAAACAAAGGTTAACGAGAAAAAGAAACCGGTGTATGCGCAGGTGGTCCATCTTGCCGTGGGCATCGCCCGATGCCGGCGCAGCGAACGGCGAGCCGTAGAGCTCTTTTTCTGTCTCGGTTGTTCGTATTTTCAATTCTTGAGCGCTCACTTCGAATCTCTCGGTTCTGGATGGCCATACGACAACATCTTTCCGCCGGGTCAATGGACAAGCGGAAGTCGAGTTTCAACGGAACTGATTACGTTATTTCCAGCCAACGGCGACTTGTTTTCTGGGGAAACTGGAACGATCTCGGCCGAACTCCATGGCGGGTCGGCTTCCTTCCCGTTCATCGGCAGGTAAGCGGGACAGGCTCGAATGCATCTTGCCGCAACCGGATCCTCGACTTAGAAGGATCTCCATTCGACCCGGGCATGCTCGGCGCGGCAATCTCAATGTCCCTCTCGTCCAATGTGACGGCCACTCCCTGCATGATCTGGTCCAACGCGAGTACTACTCGAAGGCTGCCATTCTTGCGCACGACAATCCCAGTCCAGTCAACAAGGGGGCCAGCTTTAATCCGAACCCTCTGACCAACTGCCAGATACGCATGCGGTTCGCACTTGTGCAACTGCAAGCCGTCACGAAGTGACATGATTTCGGAATCGGGTAAAGGCAATGGCTGGCGGCCGGCGCCGACGAGGGAAATAACTCCCGGCACTTCCAGCACTTGCACACGATTTCCCAGATCGATTCGTACAAACAGATACCCGGGAAACAATGGCAGCTCGACCTGGGCATCGCACCCGTTCCTCCAGCGCCGGACGCTTCGGTAGACCGGAAGAAAACAGTTCACGTCGCGATGTCCCAAGTGTTCACGAATGGACTTTTCGTGCCGCGGAAGGGTTCGAACGGCATACCAATGAATCTGTTGTTCTGCAGGGCGGTGCATGGCCCCAGTTTCGCCGGATATTTCCCCGCGTAAGAACAGGGCTTCGCCATTCTCGCTTAGGTGAGTGATTGCTTCGGAAGAATTCATGCCAAAATCTCCAGACGAATACGTCATCTACGTGTTCCATAGTGGCACGCCAGCTTCCAAACGCTAAGAATGTCTTCCCTCGTGGGGCAACTAGCTGTGATTTCAGTTAGACAGAGGTGGATTCCCGAGGGTCATAAGTTTGCATGAATCTTCGTCACTGTGCCTTCGATGACAAAGTGTTTCAGAACTAGACACTCCACGGGCCCCGTCTCCGTCGGATTGTTGTCATTCATAAAGTGGATGTGTCCGGCAACCCACGAATTCGCTAAGAGACGTTCCCACACTAAGAAGCTGTCTTTGACCTATTGGGCACGCTAGTCTTATTTGGCGCTGCCTATATCCTGATCCCGCCATATACTAAGATGTAGATGGCGGGGGGGTTGACTTAAGGCATCAGGATCGGGGACACCACTGCCTCTTGTGAAGCCCTTAGAGCAAAACGCACCCGCGTGAAACAGTGCGCGGGACCTGAGGATGGGTTTGTCGCAAAGTTCAGCGTGTTATGGCTGAGGAATTGGACAATGGGCTCAATACATAACAATCATCTGCGATTACTAGTGGTTGATGACGACCTTCAACAGTTAAATTTCATCCGCAGCTGTCTCATTGGCAGACCTGTCGATATGTTCACCACCTCCGACCCTCAGGAAGGCCTCGATTTAGTTCGGAGGAAACATCCGAATATAGTCCTCCTCGACGTGTTAATGCCACACATCAACGGCATGGACATGATGGCCAGCATTTTAGAAATAGACCCTGGCATTGATGTCATTCTCATGACCGGTCAGTACACTGTTGAATCCGCTGTCTCGGCAATTAAGGAAGGCGCTTGTGATTATTTGACGAAGCCTGTCTCCATCGAAAGGCTCCGTGATAAGATCATGGAGCTTCATTCTCACGCCCAGTTGCGTGAGCGAAGCCTGCGACTCAAGAATGAATTGCAGGAAGCATATCAGTTCCAGGGACTGGTAGGCCGCAGCCCGCTGATGCTGGGACTCTTCGGCACGATCCGACACGTCGCTCCCCATTTCCGAACAGCCCTTTTGCTTGGAGAAACAGGAACCGGAAAGGAGTTGGCTGCTAAGGCGCTACACAATCTGAGTCCAGTCTCGTCGGGCCCTTTCCTCGCTTTTAATTGTTCCGCGATCGTCGAAACACTTTCTGAAAACGAACTTTTTGGCCATGACAAAGGAGCATTCACGGGAGCAACGCAAGATAAGATGGGAATGTTTGAACATGCACATGGCGGGACTCTGATGTTGGATGAAATCGGGGAACTCTCCCTTCCTACTCAAGCGAAACTTCTGCGTGTATTGCAGGACCAAAGAATCCAGCGCATCGGCTCTTCAAAGACGTACCAGGTGGACGTTCGCATCATTGCAGCGACTCATCGCAACTTACGCGACATGGTTGCGAAGAAGACATTTCGCGAGGACCTCTTTTACCGTCTCTCGATGATTGAGATTGCGATCCCCCCACTGAATCAACGGAAAGAGGATCTATGGTTACTCCAGAGGCACTTTCTGCAATCTTTCGCGAAACAATATAGCAAGCCCATACGTGGACTGACGCGGCGCGCACAAGCGTTGCTCAACCGTTATTCATGGCCTGGAAACGTCCGCGAACTGGAAAATATTCTCGGGCATGCTTGCATGATGACTCAAGGAGACGTTATTGACATTCAAGATCTCCCTGAGTACTTGCGCAAGTATAAGGATTCGCCGGCCCAAGGAGCAGCACGCAATGGAGTGTTCACTCTTGAAGAAAATCAGCGCCGTTACGTGCATGAAATAATCGAACGGGTGGGCAACAAAATGCAGGCCGCCGACCTGTTGGGTATAAGTCGAACAACCCTGTATCGCCACCTCAAGAACAAGAGCACCAAACAAGATAACGGGTCCACCCAGTAATAGCGCCCGTATTGCTCTTCGCCGCAACTAAAATTGGGATCCCACTGGGCAAATGGACAATTTTTTTATGATTGCGAGAGCCGCGCACCGGAGATGACCTGATGGAGTTTTTGTACCACGGTGTGGGAGAGTTTATAGCCTGTTTGATCGGCCCGGCTTTTTGCGACCGCAGCATTCACTGATCTGCGCCGGTCGGAATTGCGCGGTCTGCGTTGGTCTGACTTCCGCGACGGTCGGTTCTTTATTACACACACTGTTTGGAATACGAGCGCGCGGGACAAAACGAAAACAACGGATGCCAAGGCTCCGTGCCAGTCCTGAAATCCCTAGCAAAGATACTCGAAACGCATCAGAGTGACTCGAACGAAGCCGGATATATTTTCGCGGGCCCGAAAAGCGGGCGCCCCCTCAATCTAGCCAATCTCGCCCGTCGCATCATAGTTCCCAAGCTGAAGGCGGCTGGTGTACAATGCTGATCAGGCTGGCATGTGTTTCGTCGCGGTTTGGCCACAAATCTTTTCGAACTCGGTGAAGATGAAGCGACGATCCAGGCTATCCTGCGGCATGCTGACGTAAAGACCACCCGACGCCACTACATCAAGAAAAACGTGGTGTCAAAGGAATCAAAGCAGGCAATGAATCGGCTCGCACAAGTCTTCAAAAAGATGCAAAAGCCGTCGCGTCGCCGTTCAGCTTTGGGTACAAACGTGGGTACGCCGAGAACTCGAAAACCTCAGAAAAGCCAATAACACATTGGCGATGGTGAGCGTAGCTCAGCTGGTAGAGCATCGGTCTGTGGCACCGAGGGTCGCGGGTTCAAACCCCGTCGCTCACCCCAAATTCTCCACACTTATTTTAATTGCTCTTCATTCCATGCAGGCAGATTCGTTGTTCGCGGCAGGGAGAAAGTTGCGCTAATTTAGGGGCGCCCTGTTTCAAGAATCGAAACAATTTTTTCCACGATGAAATTCAGTGCAGGGCTCTGCTTCTTCCACGACTCGTTGCTTCTATCTCTTTTCTTCAATTCGATTCGTGTGCGGACGTCTTCAGCGGTTTCCAGCAGAACTAGTCGATTGGTCTCGGAAAGGTGACGGTCAACGGAACCCAATGGCCCTCGGAAGATGCTGTAGACGGGCACGCCCAGAGCCGCCGCTTCGCGGTTCATGGTGCCGCCGCCGCTGATCACCAAATCCGAAAGCCAGATGAGATTGAGTCCATCGAGCGCACGCTCGGGAATTATGATCTTGCGCTTGGCGATGCAGTCAGCCCACTGCTCGCGCAGCTCGGCAGCCTGGCGCTGATTGCGGGGCAGAAGAATAACGCGGGTGTCCGGCCGCTGCGTCAAAAGGTTGAGCGCCGCATCCAAAAGCGAATCCGCCTCCGCGTTATGATAGTGAGCCTCGACGGCCGGCGGGCGAATGGTGACAAGCAAGTCCGCCTCGTCGATCCCCAACTGCTGGCGCACGGAAGGATCCGGATTAAGCCCCGCGACGTAAACATTTTCCTTAAATCCCGGATACCGGAAGGACTGCTTGCGGGATCTGACGACGACGGATTCCGGAAGCAGATTGGGCACGAACGCATAGTCGGCAACAAATGGACCCATGCTTCGGGTATGTTCGTAGTCCCAAATCGTGATGACCGGCACATGCGCCGCCAGTGCGCTTAGGACTTGGCTTCTAGAACCATGCGATACGGCAAGATCGGGTTTGTTCTTTAAGCTCCACGCCCAGAGCTGCGCGGTTCGCAGGGCCGTTCCGAACACTTTCATGAAACGGTTCTTGCCCCAGTGGCCGCCCATGACGTCGCTCTTCAGGTGAAAAAATTCCAGAAGCTCGCACACCTGATAGGCGTCCCGGGCAGTCATCAACACCTGGTAGCCTCTGCTTTCCAGTTCGCCGATAATCGGGAGAAAAAAAGGAACGTGAGGCGAATTGTCAAAGTCGATCCAGATCTTCTTGGACTTCACCGCCTTAGCGCCTCTCACTTGCCGATCGTCCGTCGTCGAATTTTCCACACTGGGCAGAGTTGAAGACACCATTGGTACGCTCCGTAGAATGCTGTAGGGCACTTCCTAATTTGAAAATGTTAGCAGACCTGGCGATCTTCCAAGCGCAACTTTCCGAGTGAGTTCTTCAATTGATTACCAACCCACTTCAGCTGGGAGGAGCACTATTTTGTTTCTGTCTGATTTCCGTAGACCAAAGCTCGGGACACAACCGCCTTCCCAGAGGTGAAATCTTGAGCGCCGCGCCCGGTCGATGCAGAGAAATAAGTTACTATGCCCGAAGATTTTTTTCCTTAATTGTGGACAAGATTTTCCCGCGCGGACAAAGTTCACCCCTCAAACAACGCATAACCCACCCATTATGAGCAAGATATCTTGTACATCCGATGGCGAAAGATGTGCATGCATCATTTTTCGCATTATGTCTCTTTTATGGCCATTCTTATGCACGCCAGCATGCCGAAAGGCTATGACTGACACTAACCGTCTTAAATTCAAGCGATTATGACGTTCATGGATACTAAAACGCTAGATATCAAACGCACAAAGCTTGGCACTGGCACCCTTCTTGCCGAGTCGCAGTATCCTTCCCTCGGGCATATGGTGTCGATGTGGGCGGAGCGCACTCCTAAGGCTCCAGCGATTTGTCAAGGCGACAGGGTCTGGAGCTACGCGGAACTAGTCTCCACCGCTGGCAACCTGGCATGCTCGCTTCCTCCGGGTGAAATCGTCGCGGTAACCGGCCAACAAAGCTTTGGATTGGTTGCAGGGATTCTTGCTGTGCTGGCGAGTGGCAGCGTATTGCTGACCGTAGACCCAAATCTGCCGGAGCGCCGTCAGCGATTGCTTGTGGAGCAGGCTGGCGCGCGGCGATTGCTAGTTGCCGGCGAAATTCCTGTATGGATGCGGGAGCATCCATGGGACAGCATGAGCAGTGTGGAACCCAATCAGCCCGCCTCTAACAGCATTGCGAGTTTTCCAACTGAACCGCTGCCGAACGATCCGGCCTATGTTTTCTTTACTTCGGGCTCGACGGGCATGCCGAAAGGCGTACTGGGTTGCCACAAAGGCCTGAGTCACTTTCTGAACTGGGAGCGCGACGCATTTTGTGTGGGCCCCGGCGACCGGATAGCGCAGCTCACCAATTTGTCGTTCGATGCGGTGCTGCGGTCAATATTCTTGCCATTGGTTAGTGGTGGCACATTGTGTTTGCCGCCGGAATCCTTCACCTTGGCCGGCAGCAGCGTGCTGCCCTGGATGCAATCCGCTGGAATTACATTGGTACACACTGTGCCGAGTCTGGCCCATACCTGGTTGACGGATGTGCCTCCGGGAACGAATTTGCCGGAACTGCGCTTGCTGTTTTTTTCGGGTGAGCCTCTTCATGAATCGCTGGTGCGGCGCTGGCGCCTGAAGTTCCCGTCGAGCCGGGTTGTGAATCTTTACGGACCGACGGAAACCACCATGATCAAGTTCTATTACGAGATTCCTCCCGAACCCGACCATGGTGTTCAGCCCGCGGGCTGGCCGCTGCCGGAGACAGAGGGTTTGTTGCTGGACGAAGAAGGCGCGATGTGTGGCTTGGGGCAAGTTGGCGAGATCGTAATTCGCACGCCGTTCCGCACGCTTGGTTACACCAACGCGCCAGAGGAGCAGCAGCGCCGTTTCGTTGGCAACCCGTTTCGAGACGATGCCTCCGACGTGCTCTATCGCACCGGCGATCGTGGCCGCTACCGGGCGGATGGAGCGCTGGAGATTCTGGGAAGGCTTGACGATCAGTTAAAGATTCAAGGGGTGCGCGTGGAGCCAGACGAAGTCAGTGCCGCATTGATGCGTCACCCTGGCGTGCAGGCCTGCGTGGTGGCTGCACACCCCGACTCGTCTCAAAACCTGATGTTGGTCGCATACGTCGTCGGTCCAGGGGCCGAGGCCGAAGAGTTCCGATCATTCTTGAGCCGAGAATTGCCGGCTGCCATGATTCCGTCATCATATGTGTCTCTTGATCGGCTGCCTCTAAATCCAAACGGCAAGGTTGACCGCAAGGCACTGCCCCTCCCAGGCGCCGCGCGCTCTTTTGTTGCGCCGCGCACTTTACTGGAACAGAAATTGGCAAACCTGTGGCAACAGATGCTGGGCGTGGACAGAGTTGGGCTGGAAGACAACTTTTTCGAGTTGGGTGGCAATTCGGTTGGGCTGGCTCAGGTACACGGAAAAATGCGGACACTAATCGATCGGGATATTCCCATCACCGACCTTTTTCAGTATCCCACCATCCGGTCATTGGCCAACCACTTGAACCAGAAGACCCCCAGGAAATCGGCGTTTTTGAATGCCCGACAACGCGCCGCCCGTCAAATCGCCGCTCGAACGGGAGAAACGGCAATTGAGGAGGACAACGGCCAATGAAGAATGCCACCATCAGCGAAAAAGAATTTGTTGAAGTAGCCACGAACGGGAATAGGAACGCGATGCGTGCATCAGGCTCAGCGGCGGGAACATTAACCGGACCCTACCAAACCGACGAGCGCGCGATTCGTCGCAATCAAGAGGATGGCAGCTCGGTGCAATATCTCCGGGGACGCATTGATCTGGGAGTTCTCGGTGGCATGGGGCCACAAGCGACACAGTATTTTGTGGAGGAGCTACTGAGGAGCGTCGAACTCAAATGCAAGCCACGGCGGGATCAGGATTATCCTAGCGTGGTGGTTCGCTTTGCCTGCTATTTGCCTGACCGGACGACCGCTCTGGAAGGCGATATAGAGCAATTTGCGAAAGCTTTTACCAGCGAGGCAAACGCTCTTTTGGAAATGGGTTGTCCCAAGATCGTTGTGCCCTGCATTACAGCTCATGCCGTGATCCAACCGCGCATGTCCCATCTCCCGGTGGTCAACCTTCCAAGAGTCGTCGCCGCCCATCTGCGGCGGGAAAAGCCGGGAGCTCGATTTGGAGTCTTGGCAACTCGCGGCACTCACCTCGCAGGGGTAATTAACAAGTTCACGCAAGCGGGGCAGAACGTTATGGTCCTTGCGCCAAAAGACGAAGCGGAACTGATGTCCGTGATTTACGAGAAGGCAAAGTTTTGGCAGGGCCTCAAGGACCTCTCGGAGTTTGGCCGATTCGCCGACCGTCTGCGCGAAATGGGCTGCGACGCAGTTGTTGCTGGATGCACGGAAGTGGAAATGTGCCTGGCACGCTGCGGCCGAGATTCGAGCGATTTGATTTTCCCTTTGCGGATCGTCGCGGAAGAATTTTCCGATCATTGGAGCCGTCGTAGCACTTGAGTTTCAGGGATCAAATCCGATTCGCATGCACGATCGGCGATTCCATATGAATAGCTCGAACCAGGAAGTTTGCGCGTTGGAGATTTTTTACTTGGATGTGTACGGATCAAATCCACTTCGGGGTGGCAAGAGACTGGATTTCTCGGTATGAAGCGCTCAACAAGAAAATCGATCGGTGACATTGCCATCATTGGCATGGCCGGCCGTTTCCCCGGCGCGGGCGATGTGCGGGAATTTTGGCAAAACCTGAAGAATGGCGTGGAGTCCGTCACCTTCTTACGAACGAGGAGTTGGCTGCCGCGGGCGTTGCCCCGGAATTGCTGGCCGATCCGAATTACGTCAAGGCGCGGCCCGTGCTGGACGACGCGGACAAATTCGACGCGGAATTCTTCGGCTTCAGTCCGCGCGAAGCGGCGACAATGTGATCCGCAGCATCGCGTGTTCCTGGAGACGGCCTGGGCGGCACTGGAAGACGCTGGTTACGATTCGTGGCGCTACGGCGGAGCCATTGCCACTTACGGCGGACTGTATTTCGATACCTACCTGCTCGCCAATCTCTGCAGCAGCCCCAAACGCACGGAGGGTTTGCTGGCTTACAGCGAGCCGGGGTCTTATCAAACGTATCTGGGCAACGACAAGGATTATTTGACCTCGCGGGTGGCCTACAAACTGAATCTTAGAGGGCCGGCGGTGACGGTTCTTACGGCGTGCTCCAGTTCGCTAGTGGCAGTATGTCAGGCTTGCCAGAGTTTGCTTTGCTACCAATGCGATATGGCGCTGGCCGGCGGCGTTACGGTCATCGTCCCGCAAGAAAAAGGCTATTTGCATCTGGAAGGCGGGATGCAGTCGCAAGACGGGCACTGCAAACCGTTCGATGCGCAGGCCAAGGGCACTCTGTTTGGCAACGGAGTGGGCCTAGTGGTGTTGAAGCGGCTGGAAGAAGCCGTGGCGGATGGCGACCATATTTATGCCGTAATTAAAGGCTCTGCGCTCAACAATGACGGCGCCGTGAAAGTCAGCTACACCGCGCCCAGCGTCAACGGCCAGTCGGAAGTGATCGTGCTGGCGCAGGCCGTCGCCGGCGTCAGCGCGGACAGCATCAATTATATCGAGGCCCACGGTACCGGAACGCCGCTGGGCGACCCCATCGAAGTGGCGGCGTTAACGCAGGCGTTTCGAGAGAGCACCGACCGCCGAGGGTTCTGCGGCATTGGATCGCTGAAAAGCAATGTCGGACACCTGGATGCCGCGGCGGGCGTCGCAGGTTTGATCAAGACCGCGCTGGCGCTAGAGAATGAACTCATCCCGCCGACTCTGCACTACACTTCGCCGAATCCACAAATCGATTTCGCGAGCAGTCCGTTTTACGTTGTCTCAAAACCCACGGAATGGAAAACCAAGAGCGAACCTCGCAGAGCAGGAGTCAGCGCATTTGGAGTTGGCGGCACAAACGCGCACGTGGTGCTGGAAGAAGCGCCGGCCACCGATCCGTCTGGATATTCGCGCGGCGCGCAGGTTCTGAAGCTTTCCGCGAAGACGCCTGCGGCGCTGGAGCGGGCCACGGCTCAACTGGCGGCGCATATAAAAACGCATCCCGAAATAAATATTGCCGATGTGGCCTACACACTGGATGTGGGCCGCCGCATCTTTCCGCACCGCCGCGTGGTGGTTTGCCATGACAGCATGGACGCCGCAAACCTCCTGGAAAAGCCCGACCCCAAGCGCGTCTTCACCGCAAAGCAGGATCGAGAAGACGCGCCAGTTGTTTTCATGTTTCCGGGCCAGGGTCGCAGTACGTGGGAATGGGCGCGAACCTCTACGCCTCCGAACCTGTTTTCCGCGATGTGGTGGATCGCTGCGCGGAATTCCTTCAGCCCATTCTGCAAACAGATCTGCGCCTGATTCTGTTTCCCATCGAAGGATCGGAAAAAGATGCGGAACAGCTGCTGGTGCAAACACGCTTCACGCAGCCGGCATTGTTTGTAATCGAATATGCCCTTGCCACGCTGTGGATGTCCTGGGGAATCAAGCCTGCTGCCATGATCGGCCACAGCGTCGGTGAATATGTGGCCGCCTGTCTGGCTGGAGTTTTTTCTCTAGAGGACGGCCTCACGCTGATTGCGGAACGCGCGCGCCTGGTGCAGCAGCAGCCGGGCGGGGCAATGCTTGCCGTGGGCCTGCCGGAAAATGATGTTTTGCAAATGCTGCTCAGCGCCGGTGGCGGAGAAATGGCCATTGCGGCGATCAACTCGCCGGGTATGTGCGTGGTCGCCGGGCCGCACGAAGAAATTGCCGAGCTTGAAAAAGGGCTCTCCAATCGTGAAGTCACTTTCCGGCATCTTCGCACTTCGCACGCATTCCATTCCCCGATGATGGATCCAGTGCTCCCTCCATTCACGGAAGTGGTGAAAAAGATTTCTCTCCACGAGCCTCAAATTCCGTATGTCTCCAATGTGAGCGCTCAGTGGATTACCGCGGCGGACGCAACCGATCCGAACTATTGGGCCGGCCACGTGCGCCAGCCCGTGCGATTCGCGGAAGGCATTTCGCATTTCCTGCAGGATCCCTCCAACGTTTTGCTCGAAGGTCGGGCCTGGCCAGACATTGAGCACGCTGACCCGGCAGCACCCGGAGTGGAAAATCGGGCAGTCGGTGCTGTCCTCCCTGGCCAGAGGAGAGGAAACGGATTCCATCGCAGCCGCATGCGGCAGACTCTGGCTGGCGGGCGCGGGCGTCGATGCGGAAATATATTTTGGCGAGGAACGCCGCAAACGAGTGCCGTTGCCGGCGTATCCATTCGAGCGCACGCGCCACTGGGTGGAACCGGAGAAGACGAATTGGGCCGCTACAGTGGCCACGCTTCCGGCGTTATCTGGAGCCGCGGGCGTTCTCAAGCAAGCGCCTGCCTCGGCGCAAAGTGTAGCCGCGCCAGCCACGCGCATGGATGAACTCAAAGCCATGTTGGGAGAGTTGTCCGGAAAAGATTACAGCAGCGCCGACGAAAACTTGCCGTTCGTGGAATTGGGATTTGAGTCGCTGTTTCTCACGCAGGTCAGCCTGGCAATTTCCAAACGCTTCGGCACTCAGGTTGCCTTCCGTCAATTGCTCGGCGAAATCAACACTCTGGCTTTGCTGGCGGCTCATCTGGATGCGCTCGCGCCAGCCAAAAATGTTCAGCCGGTTGCGGCGCCTGCTCCGGCGGTCGCCGGGCCGAAAACGGCGCCGCTGACAGAAGCGCAGCGGGAACTGTGGCTGGGAGCGGCCATAGGCGGCGCGGCCTCCTGCGCGTTCAATCAATGCTGCACGTTGCGGCTGAAGGGATCGCTGAAACAGGTTGCGCTGGAGAAAGCACTGCAAGATTTAGTACAGCGCCACGACGGCTTGCGCGCCACATTTTCCGAGAATGGCGACACTCAAACCGTCGCGCCAGAACTGGCCATTGAGATTCCCTTCCATGATCTGACCGGGCGCCCTGCGGAATTGGACGCGCTGCTTGCCGAGGAAGCCTCCAAGCCATTCGATTTGGCACGCGGGCCGATCCTGCGCGCACGCCTCGCTAAGCTGGATCGGAACGATCACGTCGTGCTGTTCACGGTCCACCATATCGTCTGCGATGGCAGGTCGCTGGCCATTTTGACGAACGATTTGGCCGAGTTTTATTCGGCGAACTGCGCCGGGACGCGCCGCTGCGCTTCCGCCGGCGCAATCCCTGATGGCCTATGCGGCGGAAGAAGATCGTCAAAAGAGCAATCCGGAAAGAAAGGCGGATGAGTCCTACTGGCTAGAAAAATACAACATCCAGCCTCCTGCACTGGAGTTGCCCCCGGACTTTCCGCGACCGGCGCAGAAATCTTTTCGCGGTGCGCTGGCGAAATTTGAATTGCCTGCCGCGCTTTGCAGCGAATTGAATCGTGCCGCCGCGCGCCAGGGATGCACCACCTTCGCGATCCTGTTGGCCGCGTATTCCGTGCTGCTGTACCGGCTCACCGGGCAGGAAGACATTGTCGTGGGCGTGCCGTTTGCCACTCCGGGCACGGAGGGCAGCGAAAAGCTGATCGGGCACACCGTAAATTTCCTGGCCGTGCGCGACCGCCTCTCCGGCAATTTGTCATGGAGCGAGCACCTGCAACAAGTGAAGCGCCTGGCCATCGAGGCCCTGGAGCACCGGCATTTTACTTACGGCAGCCTGATCCAGAAACTAAGTCTGGCGCGCGACAACAGCCGCATTCCGCTGGTCGCTGCGTCCTTCAACCTTACGCGCAAAGAGCATGTGCCGCGATTTGCAGGCTTACGGGCCGCCACAGATCTCAATCCGCATGGTTATAGCAATCTCGATATTACTTTTGATTTCAACCAGGACGGCGACACGCTAACCCTGGACTGCATTTACAACACCGATCTATTCGACTCCGCAACCATCAAGCGCTGGTTCGGGCACTTTGAAACTCTGCTGAAATCCGTGGTGGCAAACCCCGCGGAAGAGCTGGCCAAGTTGCCCATTCACGGGGAGGCCGAGCGCAGAGAACAAATCGTGGAGTGGAACGACACCTCCGTGGAAGTTTCCAGCCATGCCACCGTTTGCAATTGGTTCGAATCGCAAGCGGAAAAAACTCCGGACGCTCCGGCATTGACGTTCGAAGGCAAGCGGCTGAGTTACGGTGAACTCAATCGCCGCGCAAATCAGCTGGCGCGGCATTTGAAAACACTGGGCGTTGGGCCGGAATCGCTGGTCGGGCTTCATGTGGAGCGGTCGCTTGAGATGGTGGTGGGCCTGTTTGGAATTCTGAAAGCCGGAGGCGCTTATGTGCCCCTGGACCCGGCTTTCCCGAAGGACCGGCTGGCGTACATGGTGGAAGACAGCGCCATGAGCGTGCTGATTACTCACCGCGATCTGGACAAGAATCTTGCTGTCCGGCCTGCATCGGTGGTGCGCCTGGACGCCGATTGGAATGCAATCGCAACACAAGAAGCCGGCAATCTTAATTCGCAGAATGCCAAGCCCGAAGATCTGGCCTATATGCTGTACACATCGGGTTCCACCGGCAAACCCAAGGGCGTGGAAATTCCCCACTCGGCCCTGACCAATTTTCTATTTTCCATGCAGCGCGAGCCGGGCTTCTGCGCCACGGACACCCTGCTGGCGGTAACCACCCTGTCTTTCGACATTGCGGGCCTTGAGCTTTACCTTCCCCTGGTGAGCGGCGGAAATGTGCTGATCGCCAGCTACGAGGATTCCCACGATCCCGCGCGGCTGATGAAACTCTTGCGCGAATCCCATTGCAGCGTGATGCAAGCGACTCCGGCCACTTGGCGGGCGCTTTTGGATGTGGGCTGGAGCGGTTCGCCAAACCTCAAAATTCTTTGCGGCGGCGAAGCCCTGCCGCGCGATTTGGCGAAGGAACTTCTCCCGCGCTGTGCGGAGTTGTGGAACATGTATGGTCCGACGGAAACCACCATCTGGTTGACTGTGTACCGGGTAACCTCCGCCGACAATTCCCTTCCCATCGGCAAGCCCATCGCCAACACGCAGACTCTTGTGCTGGACGCGCATCGCAATCTTCTTCCAGTTGGCAGCGTAGGCGAACTGTACATCGGCGGCGCGGGCCTGGCGCGCGGCTACCTGCACCGCCCCGAGCTGACAGAGGAACGTTTTGTTCAGAGTCCCTTTGACCCGAATGCAAAGCTTTATCGCACCGGCGACATGGCGCGGTGGTTGCCCGGCGGAATTTTGGAATGCCTGGGGCGCGCCGATAATCAGGTCAAGATTCGCGGCTTCCGCATCGAGCTTGGCGAGATCGAAGCTGTTCTGAGCACGCACCCTGGCGTCCGTCAATGCGCTGCAATTGCGCGGGAAGATCGGCCGGGCGACAAACGGCTGGTGGCCTATTTCGAGCCGCAACCGGGCCAGTCGCCCAACGCCAGTGAGTTGCACGACTGCCTGGAAAAGCATCTCCCCGGCTACATGGTCCCTTCTGCTTTCGTGGCCATGGAAAAATTGCCGCTCACGCCCAACGGCAAGATCGACCGTAAATCCTTGCCTGCACCGGAGCAGTCGGTCCTGGTCAGGTCCGAGTTCGTGGCTCCCGAGGATCCCAGCGAGCAAATGCTTGCTCGAATCTGGAGCCGCGTTCTAAAAGTGGAGCGGGTTGGAAGGCACGATAATTTCTTTGAATTGGGTGGGCATTCGCTGCTGGCTGTGCGGCTGGTCGCTGAAATCGAAAAGATCACCAAAGTGCGCTTGCCGCTGGCGATGTTGCTGCAGGCCCCGACTGTCGCGGGGCTTGCTATTCTGCTTCGCCAGGAGAATTGGAAACCGTCGTGGTCCTGCCTTGTTCCGATCAAGCCGGGCGGGTCGAAGCCTGCTCTGTTTCTGATGCACGCCCACGGCGGCAACGTCCTGGAATATTATCCACTGGCCAGCCTGCTCGGTCCGGATCAGCCCGTGTATGCCTTTCAAGCGCGCGGCCTTGACGGCAACATCGTAAGAGATTCGAAATTGCAAGACATGGCCGCGGCGTACATTACAGAGCTGCGAAGCTTTCAGCCCGAGGGACCTTATCTGTTGGGCGGCTTTTGTTTCGGCGGACTGCTTGCGCTGGAAGTTGCGCAACAACTGACCGCGGCGGGACAGGAAGTGGCCTTGCTTACCTTGATTCAATCGGTGCATCCGGAGGCATGGCGCTTCAAGCCCGGCACCACAATCTTCCATCGCGCATGGTACCAGGCCAGCAAGCGCATCAGCCTGGAACTGGACAATCTTTCCCACCGCAGCATAGGTTACATCGCGGAAAGGCTGCGGCACATTTCGAGCGTCATTCGTGCTCGCGCGGCTATTGCCGTGGACAGCTTGACTGGCCGCGAACACAAAGATCCATCGCGGCTGCCCATGCAATATATCCTTGAGACTCTCGGAAATGAGCATGAAAAAGCGCTGCAAGGCTGGGTGCCGCAACCATACCAGGGCCGGGTTGTGCTTTTCCGTGCAAGCAAACAGTTGTCAGGATTGATGGCAGACGAGAAGCTGGGCTGGAAGGACGTCTTCACCGGCAACCTGGAAGTCCGCGAAATTCCCGGTCACCAGCAAAATCTCTTGCTTGAGCCTAATGTCCGCCGACTCGCCAAGGAATTTAGTACGATCCTGTAAGGTGGGCGCGGCGCTTATTTCTTCGGCCACTTCCAAGCAGCGCCTCTCTCTACTATTTCAATTCAAAGGTCATTTGTTTGCGAGGGGAATCGATGTCGAGATTGCGCTCTTTTTTCACCAAAAATGAGAACTTGCCCGTCGTGCCCACCGATTTGAAATTCTCGTGAATGTAACGCACCAGTGGAAGTGAATCCAGGTTTCGGTTGTCGCGATTCCAAAAGTTTACAAGAGCGGGATTGTAAATCGCGCAAGCGTTCGGATGCTTTGCCAGGGCCGCGACAGCGGAGTTCTCTTGTTCTAGGGAAGCGGTCAACATCCAATCGTCTGCCTGCATGCCCTCCAACGGATCTTTTCCAGTCCAAATGTGCAGGCTTGGAACCTCCGGCAGGCCAATGAACACGTCACAATGAGCGTCCAAATTTTGCACAAGCCAACTGTAGTCGTTTGCCTGCGTGTCCTGCAGATGAATTCTCCCGGCTCCGGGAAGCTGCAAAGCAGGCAACGAATCATAGGCGTCGCGTTCGTTGAGAGCGATCTTCATGTAGAGCGCCGGCACGATAAACAGAAGCAGCAGGGCCGCAGCGCGAGCGACAAGCGGAAGAATCACGGGCATTCTTTCCCGTTTCCACACCAGGAGATCGCCAATTAAAATCATGAAAACGACCGTGGGCAACACCAGAATAAAACTTAATTGGCTGCCGGCAATCGGATACGCGTATAGCGTTTGCAACACCGTCAGGCTACACAGGAGCGTCCTGGGAAAGGCGCTGGAATCTTCGCGGCCCCTGGGGCGCCCGAGCAAAACAAGCCAACATAGAGGAGTGACAACTGAATATAGCGGGGCTCTGAAATACATAGCGACAACCACACATGAAGCCATGCCAAGTTTCAAGTAGATGAGTCTGCGTTCTGTTTCCTCTGTTTCCGAGGGACGCCACGAAACAAATATGGCTGCGACCAGACCACCGAGGATCCACGGAAGCCACCTTGAATCGACAGGCAGGGCGAAGTACCAGGAGCGTTGATTGACAAACGTGCTCAGGCTATCGAGCACCAGTGCGTGCAGCAATGCCGAGAAACCGACGCCCTGCAATTTCAATTTGAGGATCACGCCGAGGGCCGATGCAGAAAATGATCCGAATGCAATCCAGATGTCCCGGAAGCTGAAATAAAGCGTCCTTGGCGCCCGGACAAGGACCACCAGGACGGAAATCATCGAAACGGTGACCAGAAGGCAATACATCTGCGCGGCTTTATCGTCCAGATGTGATTTCATCAGCACGGCCGGGAGAATCAGGCAGGCAGCTCCGACGCAAGCGAATGCAAGGCGGGACAGCTTCGTCCTGGGAGCGTGCGCCAACAACGCCAAAGAAGCCGCCAGGAACGCAAATGTTCCGATATTGACTTTGACCAACAGGAGCGCGGCGGTCAGCACGCCAATGGAAATTAATCCCAGCAATCGCCAGCGCGGAACCGTGGTCACGATTGCGGAGGCCGCCAGGCAAACCAGCAGCAGAATGCACAATTCCTGAGGATGCCCCGGCTCATTGTGAAAAAATGCCGACAAGGTTACGTAAACCAGCAGATGCGTTACGGACGCAAGCGCCAAGGAATCGGAAAATCGAAAAACAATCCAGGCGCACAGCAGCGCTGTCAACAACCAGGGAATCAGCGAGCTTATTCGAACCGCGTCATGTGTTAGCGGGGTTCCGGACAATGTGCGGACCATCCAATTATAAAAAAAATATACGGGGCCGTAAGGGAGGGAATGCTGCTTATAGAGTGTCACTCCGCCCAAGTACTGTTTGACGGAGACCATCATTGTGCCTTCATCATCGTAAAAGCTGAATCCGGTGAACATCCGGTAGTACGCAGGAATGGCAGCCAGCGCGCTCAGGAAAGCGAGCCAAAAGGCGAAAACATATTTCTGGGTTGCTTCCCTGCCATTTGCTGGGGACGAGTTCACCTTATGATCGGGGGAATTCAAAGACTTTCCGCCTTTATGCCGAAACAGACCAATTGAGTTCCGTCACGATGCTTGCAGGGTCAAGGCCGCACTCCTTGCGGTGAAAGCGCTGCGATCCATACGTTCCGGACAGATAGCCCAACGCGGTTCGATGCACGAATCGGGCAGGCGCGGCCCCTGCAAGGAGCAGCTGATGGGAGAGCATTTGTCCAAACCCGCCGGCGGAGACATGCTCCTCTACAACCATTAAATGATTGGAGCGGCGCAGGCTGGACAAAAATTCCGAAGGCAACTCTGTGATCGGCAATTCCGAGACGAGCCACACATCGGCGGGTGTTTGAGATTCACGAATGGCTTCCAGGATTCCCCCGGCAATCGGCCCGGCAATGGCAACGGTGGGCCCAGTACCTTTCCGTAAATGACGCCAAGGTGCAAAGGGGGGCGGCGAAAATGATTTCGGCTGTTCTGAAAGACCGAGCCGCAGGTACGAGGGATGCTCGGCCCGCATAAGATATTGGATGACCTCGCTCACATCGCTATCGAATGCCGGAATATAGACTCGCATTCCCAGCAGACAGAGCATCGCGCCGTAGTCTTCGATGGAGTGGTGGGTGCTACCCATAACGCCGTATCCGTAGCCACCGCCATTCCCCACCAGGACTACAGGAAGGCGATGAAAGCAGACATCGTTGCGAATTTGCTCAAAAGCACGCGCATAGAGAAAGGGCGCGATGCTGTACACCCAGGGGCGAAGTCCCTCTTTCGCGAGACCTGCTGCCACGGACACCATATTTTGCTCAGCGACGCCTGAGTTGATAAAACGCTCACCCATGCGGTCGCGAAGCGGCTCGAGCGCCTGGAATCCAAGATCGCCCGTGAGAAACACAAAATCCGGATTTGCTGCTTGCTTTAGGAGAGCGGTGCAGAATGCGTCGCGCATCTGTCAGTTAATTGTTCGATGGCCTGCCGGTACGACTCCGCAGTGAGCCGCAGGTAGTGCCATTCGAACAAATCCTCCATGAAAGAAACACCGTGGCCCTTTATCGTCTTTGCCACAACGGCTACGGGGCCGTTTTCTTCTTGCCGGAGGGCAGCCGTGACAGCATCGAGGTCGTGGCCATCCACCTCAAGGGTCTTCACGCGAAATGCTCTAAACTTTTCGGCAAGAGGCTCAAGGTCAGCGATGTCGCAGGTTCTTCCAATCCCTTGAAGGCCGTTCTTGTTGACAATGAGGGTGAGATTCAAACCATGTTGGCGACTGAAAATCAAAGCTTCCCAATTCGAACCCTCGTTCCATTCGCCATCGGAGGTCAGGCAGAAGAGCCGGCCCTTACTGCCCTTCAGTTTCTTTGCCAGGGCCAGTCCTGCCGCAAGACTAAGCCCGTGTCCAAGACTGCCAGTGGCAAAAGGAATCTCGGGAATTCCGTGAACGGGAGGATGGCCGCTTAGGCGAGTGCCATCCTTGTGAAATGTCTTCAAATCGTCGTCGCTGAGTAGTCCCATGGACCAAAGCGTGACATAGAGTGCGCCTGCGGAATGTCCTTTGGACAAAACGAATCTGTCAGAGGGCCCCAACACATTGTGGTAAAGCGCTAACAAGGTGTCGAGACAGGATAAATTTCCGCCAATGTGGCCGACCCCGCTCTCATAGTGCATCTGGAGCAGGCGAAGTTTGGCCTTTAGCCGCAACTCGGGGGTCAGGGGCATGTTAGAACCAAAATACAGACTCAGTTTCAGCCACGCGGTATAACGAAACAATCAATCTGGCTGCGATGGTAAAGTATGGCAACCCATACGGAAAGCGGTTTATCGGGATGGCGTTCCAATAATTAACTTGTCTTAAATCAAGCTTGAGGAAACTTCAAAGACAGAGCAGCAGCCACTGCCGTACAGGATTTCAACCATGTCACCGCATGTTTTCATTTCGGGTAGCCAAGTTTATGTGCCAATCCACCGTTTTTCTTAAGCCACTTTCGAGGCTGGTTCGCGGAGCCCAACCCGTAGCGGTCCGCAGGCGTGTCACGTCGGCCCGCAAATTGAGCAATGCTCCCGGACCATACGGTATGTCGCCGAAGCCAAGAGGCAAGGTGAGATCGATCATGTCTCGCAAGCGGCTTACGATTTCGCGAACGGCATGCGATTCACCGGACGCAAGGTTATATACGCCCCGTGCTTCTGGCGCGTTGGCAACACGATAGATTGCTTCCGCCGCATCTGCAACGTAGAGATAGTCCCAAGTCTGTTCTCCGGCCGTGAGCGATGGGCGCGATCTCTCCAGCAGTTTTTCAATCACCGACGGAATTAGATGTTTTAAGTCGTCCTTAGGCCCATAGGTGGCAAGCAAGCGCAACCAAACGTAGCGAACATCGGACAATTCACACAATGTTTGCAACAGTTTCCCAAGGTGGAGCTTGGCCACGCCATAGGCCGAATCCGGGTTGGGAACCATATCTTCCCTGAGAATTTCCGATTGATTTCCGTATTCCGCCTGGGAACCGATGCCGACCCAACAGCGGCAGCCAGCTGCCTGCGCGATTCGAAAGAGTTGAAGCGCGCCGGTGACGTTATTGACGAAGTGCTCGGGCCGGTTGCGTGTGTCGCTGGTCACGCCCGACCACGCACAGTGAAAAACCGTATCGGGCGCTTGCCTGCGAATCTCCTCGGCCGCTGCTTCCAAATTGGAAAGGTCCGCGCGGATCAGTCGCACGCGTTCCAGAACGCCTTCCAGCCGCCACAAATCGCTCGTGGGGCGGACAAGCACGGCCACTTCCTCTCCGCGGTCGAGCAGATGCCTCGTAAGGTAGGAGCCGAGATGCCCGGAGGCTCCCGTTACCAGGCACCGCATTTCACAGGACCTCCTTCAGATCATGGAAAACTGAAACGATGTAGTCGATCTTCTGGCGAGTAAGTCCGGGATAAACCCCAATCCAAAAAACCTGATTCATGACGAAATCGGAATTTTTCAGGTTTCCCACGACGCGCCGCTTGATTTCGCGATAGGCAGGCTGGCGCAACAGGTTACCCGCGAAGAGTAGTCGCGTGGCGATCTTGTGGTTCTCAAGATGCCGCGTCAATTTCTCGCGTGTAAACCGCGCTGCAGGCCGCACGCCAATCGGAAAACCAAACCAACTGGGGTCCGATCCCGCAGTGGCCTGCGGCAAGATGAGGAACTCTTGCAGATCGCTGAGGCCCTCGTACAGAAGCCGGAAATTATTTCGGCGCGCTTCGATAAACCCCGGCAGCTTCTGCAATTGCGCCACGCCCACCGCGGCCTGCATATCGGTCAGTTTCAAGTTATAGCCAATATGAGAGTAGGTGTACTTGTGATCGTATCCGTAAGGCAGATCGCCCAGTTGCCAATCGAAGCGCTTTCCGCAGGTGTTATCTTTTCCTGGCTCGCACCAGCAGTCTCGTCCCCAATCCCGAAACGATTCCGCCAGAGTTCCAAGCATCGGCTGGTCGGCCAGAACGCAACCGCCTTCGCCCATGGTCATGTGGTGCGCCGGATAAAAACTGACGGTTGCCAGATCGCCAAAAGTGCCGACTTTCTTTCCACCGTAAAGGCTCCCGACGGCGTCGCAGCAGTCTTCGATCAGCCAAAGTCCATGGCGGCGCGCAAAATCCGTGACCGCGCCGAGGTCAAACGGATTGCCCAGCGTGTGAGACAACATAATTGCGCGCGTTCGGTCGGAATGGGCTTCCTGGAGTTGGCTGACATCAACGTTGTACGTCGGCACTGTTATATCCAGGAATACGGGAACCAGCCCGTTCTGAATGATGGGATTAACCGTGGTGGGAAAACCAGCGGCGACGGTGATCACTTCGTCGCCGGGTTTTAGCGCTCGCTCCTTCAATTTGGGTGAAGTAAGACACGACAACGCAACCAGATTTGCCGACGATCCGGAGTTCACCAGGACTGCTTCGCGCCGCCCAAAAAAGCTAGCGAAGTCTCGCTCAAAGCTGGCTGCGTACCGTCCGGTGGTGAGCCAGAAGTCCAGGGCCGAGTCCACCAGGTGAACGAGTTCCTCGGCGTCAAAAACACGTCCGGCGCAGGCCACGGGAGACTGCCCAGGAATAAATGTTTCCGTCGGAAAAGCGGTTTCGTAGTATTGGCGGACTAGTGCGAGAACTTCCGAGCGAACCGTGTCAGCGCGATTGCTCATTGCGGAAAAACTCCTGATACCAATCCACGGTCAACGCCAGGCCTCGGCTTAGATCGAAGAGCGGAAGCCATCCAAGCGTATTTCGCGCCCTTGCCGCGCTGAGATGCTGGCTGTGTATTTCCCCGCTGGCTTCGTTGCGAATGTCTGGCTCAAGCGGCGATCCCATTACGGAAAGGATTCGCTGGACCAATTGAAGGACGGTGATTTGGATTTCGTTGGAAAAATTAAAGGCCTCTCCGGCCAGTTCGGGATGAGAGGCGAGCTTTTCGGCCACCAGCATGTAAGCCGCCGCCCCGTCTTCCACATAGAAATAGTCCCGGATATAGTTTCCGTCCGAGCGAATGATGGGTCTTTCCCCGCGCACTGCGGATCGAATCGTTCCGGGAACGATTCGATTCCAATTCAGATCCCCGCCCCCGTAGAAGTTTCCGCAACGCGTCACGATTACCGGTAGTTTGTAGGTCACGGCGTACGCTCTTGCGATCAGGTCGGCGCAGGATTTGCTCACATCATACGGGTGGCGACCCTGCAAGGGAGTGTTCTCATCGTAAGGGAGCGCATCGCAATCGCCATATGCCTTGTCGGAGGATGCAACCACGATCTGTTTGACCCGTGGACTTCGTCGGCAAGCTTCCAGAAGCGCCCAGGTACCTTGAATGTTGGTCTCGAATGTCGAAACTGGATTGCGGTTGGCGATACCAACGATGGTCTGGGCGGCCAGGTGGAAAACAGTATCAATTTCATATTCACCAAGAATTCGCTCGAGCAAGGCTTGGTCCCGAACGTCGCCGCGCACTACGTTCACGCGATCAATCAAGCGGCCATGCACCATTTCACTTGCTGGAACCCAGTCACGCACCAGGCAGGTGAGCGAGGCTTTTTGGGCAAGAAGCTTGGAAATCAGCCAGCTCCCTAGCAATCCGGTTCCACCGGTTACCAGGACTGGACGGTCCCGCCAGAAGGACGTCATTTCCATATCTTCCAGGGAGCCGCTCCCCGCGCCCACAGCTCGTTTAGATACTGATATTCCCGGTAGGTATCCATGGCGAAAAAGAAGCCTTTGTGCCGGTAGGCCATCAATTCACCATCGGCCGCCAATCGTTCCAGAGGCTTGCGTTCCAGCACGCATTCGTCGCCTTCCAGGTAATCGAGTACGCCGCGCTGGAACACAAAAAATCCAGCACTTACCCACCCCTGCGCCTGTGGTTTCTCGGAGAAGTGCGCTACGCGATCGTTCGCGTCCAGCTCCGGAACCCCGAATCTCAGCATGGGGCGCACTGTGGTGACTGTCGCCAATTTCCCGTGCGCGCGATGGAATTCGAGCAGAGCGCGGATATCGATATCCGCAAGTCCGTCCCCGTATGTCAGCATGAAGGTGTCCGTATCGACGTAACGAGCCACGCGCTGCAGCCGGCCTCCGGTCATCGTTTCCAAACCCGTGTCGGCCAGGCACACGCGTAGGCCTTCTTCGGGATGCGTATTGTGAAATTGCACCGTTTGCTGGTTGCCGAGGCAAATTGTGAAATCGCTGTTCATGGCCTCATAGTTGAGGAAATATTCCTTGATCATGTTGCCCTTGTAGCCCAGGCAGAGCACGAATTCGCGGAGGCCTGCGTGCGAAAACAGCTTCATGATATGCCAGAGCACCGGACGCTCACCGATGGGCACAAGAGGCTTCGGCCTGAATTCGGTCTCCTCTTGCAGCCTGGTGCCTCGGCCACCGCACAGGATGACGACCTTCATAGGGAGCTTTCCGTGTGAAGGGAAACAGCGAGTGAATCTCTTTGATTCACTGGAATTCCTGTATCGAAATTGATGCGTTCTTTCTCAATCACCAGAGGCCGCTTTAGAACCTGGGTATGGATTGCGCCGATATACTCTCCCAGGATCCCGATAAAAATAAGCTGTACGGAGCCAAAAAAGAAGATGCCGATCAATAGCGGAGCCATGCCAACCGTGAAACTATTCCAGAACAGCAGCTTATAGATCAGATAGACAAATGAGACGAAGATGCTCAGCAGCGAACAGGCAAAACCTCCGAGCGTCAATAATCGCAACGGAATTTTTGAGAACGAGGTGAATCCCAGCATGGCCAGATCGTAGAGAGTGTAAAAATTATTCTTCGTAATTCCACGCTGGCGCCGCTTCTGGTCATAGTAAACCTCGGCGTGAGGCAGGCCCACCTCTGCAATCATGCCCCGAAAGTATGGGTAAGGGTCGTTAAACGAACGCACGATTTCGATTACCTTACGGTCGTACAGCCCAAATCCGGTGAAATGCTCGAAAGTTTCAAGGTCGGCGAGGCTGCTGACCAGCTGGTAATACCTGGTGCGAAGCCAAAACATTACGCCGCTCTCTTCACTGGTCTTCTTTATGGCCACCACGACCGGAATGCCCTTGTCCCATTCATCGATCATCTGCTGCAGCAGCTCCGGCGGGTCCTGCAGGTCGGCAAAGAGCAGCACTACGGCATCGCCTTGCGCCTGAAACATTCCATGCATGGGAGAACGCAAATGGCCAAAGTTCCGCGCATTCACAATCACTTTCACGCAAGGATCCTGGCGCGCGATTTCCTTCAAAATCGGGAGAGTGTTGTCACGGGAGGCGTTGTCGATGAATATGTGCTCATAGCTGTAGCGGCCATCGGCTTCAAATACAGCTTTGACCCTTGTATATAGCTCTCTTACGTTAGCTTCCTCGTTGTAACACGGGGTGACCACACTGATGACTTTTCGCGGCGCATTCATTGCAAGACTCCACAATCCTTCATCTCAAATCGGTTGCGTCAGAATGCCGGACGAATCACAAATATAACTTGAATAAAGCAACGGCAAAACGGCGATTTTGTCGGGAATTTCGAGACTCGTGCACGGCGCCGGATCGGCTTTAGGAAAGAGAAACCTTGAGGCTGGAATTCTGAGCCTCATCGGCACTGAAGTTGTACCGGCTGTATATGAAAATGTGAATCTAAGGCCGCCCAAACCGCCGGACTTTCAAAGCCCAATCATTTCCGAGCACGTCATACCTTGCCGGATGCGGTATCCTGTCCCCTTGAAAACAGCAGTCCGCCTGCAATGCTGCCGACTGTCTCACCGAGCGACGCGGGGTCACAATTCGCCGCTCGCTGCAACTATTTCTACTTTTGCGAGAGGAAACGCCTTTGAAACTTTCATCGATGCTCCCTGAGAAATGCAGACTCGATCTTCAATCGGGTGAAAACCGTCTGTCGCGCCGCAAAGTTCTGGGCATGATGTCTGCCATGGGCGCGGGCATGGCGATTGCTCCGCGCTCGTTCGCGCAGAGCGTTGGGGCCGGGCCTCGCATTATTGATACGCACCACCACATTTTCCCTCCTGCATTTACGGCCAGGAATTTGAAGCACATGACGGACGATTCGCCCACGTTTCCCGGCTCCTTCTACTCCAATTGGACGCCGCGCTACTCCCTGGAGCAGATGGATCAGAACGGCGTGGCCACGGCCATCGGCTCGATGACCAGCCCGGGCATTTGGTTTGGGAGCAACGAGGAAGGGCGCAGGAACGCGCGCGATTGCAACGAATATGGCGCCAAGCTCATGCAGGATTTTCCGGGGCGCTTCGGAATGTGGGGCGCGATTCCCTTGCCGGACACGGACGGAAGCTTGCGCGAAATCGAATATCTTTACGACCAGCTGAAGCTCGACGGCATCGGCCTGATGACCAGTTACGACGACGGAAAATTGCTCGGCCATCCCAACTTCGCGCCCGTCCTAGAGGAACTCAATCGCCGCAAGGCTGTGGTCTTCGTGCATCCGACAATCTCCTGCTGCGCCATGCCGATTCGCCATGTGAACCGCGTGCAGATCGATTTCCCTACGGACACCACACGCACGATTACGGACCTGATTTTCAGCGGCTCCCTTCTGCGCTTCCCCAACATTCGCTGGATTTTTTCGCACGGGGGAGGAACGATCCTGATGCTGACGCCTCGTCTGGCCGGCGGCAACCTGACGCCCGAGGAGCGCGCCGCGACCATCCCCAACGGTTTCGAGCACGAATTGCAAAAACTTTATTACGACATCGCCAGCGTAGCGCTCAGCCCCATCCCCATGGCCGCCGTGCTCAAAGGGATTCCCAAAGAGCGCCTCTTGTTCGGCTCCGATATCCCCTTTTATACGATTGAAAGAATCGCCACCGCCGTCAACAAGATCGACGTCCCCGCGGCAGATATGCGCATGCTGCAGCGCGAGAACGCGCTGCAGTTGATTCCGCGCCTGAGGAGTTAGGAAACGAGTAGGACAGGCTTCAGCCTGTCTGGTTTTGATCGTCCGTAGTGCGAGAAAAAGAAGACAGGCTGAAGCCTGTCCTACTAAACTATTGAGACTGCTCGTAAACCCGCTGCACTTCGCCGGCAACGTTGTTGGGATTCGGCCAGTCCGGATACTTCGCCTTCAGTTCAGCCGTAATTGTTTTCCCCGCATCATCCGCTGAAACCCCCTGCTTCTTAAGGTCCAGCGCACGCGCTTGCAGCGCGATGAGGTACGCGCGCACCACTCCAATTTGTGAAGCGTCCACGATTGCCGGGCCGTGATCGGGCACGATGAACTTGGGATGCAGCGCCTCGACCTGATCGAGAATCGCCAGCCAGCCTTTTACGCTGGCGTCCGGGTTCGGCATGATTGGGAAAACATTTTTCTGGACGATGTCTCCGGGGATTAGAACGCTGTCCTCTTCAATGAAGGTCAGCTCGTCTCCCTTGGTGTGCGCGGGGCCAATCCAAAACAGGCGCGCGGTGACGCCGCCGAGGTCGATTTTCGCTTCGCGGTCGAAGACCACATCCGGCGAGCGGAACTTCACATCCTGGAGCAGGCCAAGATTTTGCTCCGACATTTTCTTGAACGCTTCAATGTGCGCGGCCACGCCCTTGTTCATTTCATCCTGCTGGGCGGCGTTGCGAATGATGATGGTGCTTGCCGGGAAGGCCTGCTCGCCCGAAGTGTGCTCGGAATGGAAGTGCGTTGTCGTCAGATAAAGAATGGAACCCTTGGCAAGCTTTTGCTCCGCGCGCATGACCGTGGCGCCGTTGCGCTGTCCCAGACCGGTGTCGACCACAAGCGTTGCGCGCGTACCCACAACGATCGCAACATTGGGAAAACCTTCAATCACGTACACGTGCTCGGACACGCGCTTCACGTCGTTTTCGGAAAGCAACGGCTGCTTGAGCTGCGCCCCGGCGACAGAGGGCATCAAGATCACTGCCGCACACAGGACTGAGAAAGCAAAGCTCGCGCTCACAACCTTATTCAGTTTCAACATCGTATTTCTCCCTTTCGCGATCGAGAGCCCGCGGGACGCCGGCTCCACGAAAACGCCGATCAACTGAGCTATGTGAATCGCTCAACTCTGCAGGTGCGGCACAACCAGGTGGAACAGCTTCAAAGGAGCCGTGCCGGCCTGCTTGATGGTGACGATTTCCGAAGGGCCGACGTATACGCCGGCGCCTTTCTTCACTCCGTGGTCCTTGGAGTCCATGGTGATTGTGGCCTCGCCCTGCATCAAGTAAACCAGCTGATGCGTGTTGGCGTCGGACCGCACATCCAGCTTTTCGCCGGCATTCAACCAGCGCAGGGAGCCGACCACGTTTTTCGCGCCGCAGATCTGGCCATTCAAAACTTCCGCGAACTCACCTGAACCGGGAAGCTTGGAGTGCGGAATCTTATTTGTATCGATAAAAGTCAGTGACATTGCGTATCAATCCTTTCGATTTCGATTTCGTTTTTATATCTTGGTTATTCAATTCACGCGCGCTTCAGATCCTTGGAACTGCCGATCCTGCCCGGCAATCCGGTCCTCCGGTGCGGTTAACTCTGCATCCAGATGCCGCCATCCACACGGTCCCATTTCAGGTCGTCCGGCGTTCCTTCCAGAATGGTGGTCTGAAAACGATTGGGCGCCTGGAATTCAAAATAGAAGAGCGGTTCGACGGCCCGCAGGCGATGCTTTTCTTCCGCGGGGATGAACACCATCATGCCGGGACCGATCTCGCGAGTTCCTTCCTCGGACTGAACGGTGGCCTTGCCTTCCATGATGAAATAAAAATGTTCGCAATTCTTGTGCATGTGATACGGAGATGCGGCGCCTTGCTTGTAGTGCATGATGCCCGCCAGCATATCGTCTATCTTGGTGAGTTCTTTATTTACGAAGAAAACCCGCTCGCGGCCGTTCGACAGCAGCCTGGGCAGTTGATCTTCGTTGAATATGTACGCCATTCCTTGGCCTCCCTTTGAAATCGGCACATGCCGAGCCTGCAACTCGCCCAGCAAACCGTGTAACTAGTAACTATTTGACCAGAACCTTCTCCGCTGCGCAGCGAATGAGTGTGCCATGCTAGCAGTTTTTGCGCGGCGCTTCCAGGATTGCAAACAACTCAAACCAGGACATATCGCGCGCCTTTGAGTATCGCTTGCCAAGACTATTTTTTGGGAAGCGCAAAAATCGTCACCGTGGGATTTCCGCCCTTGATTTCAGGAAAGCTCTTGCTGCCGATGACGTTGCCATCGCCCGAGGTGACCGCCACATATTGCGTGTTGTGCGCGGAATAGGTGATGACTCCTCCTTGAATAGAGTCTCCTAAATCGTAGTGGAGCAGAATTTTGCCCGATTGAGCGTCCACCGCATCGAAAAAGCCGCCGCTCTCTCCTGTAAAAATCAGGTCGGAAGCGGTGATTGCAACCCCGGCGATAAGCGGTGTTGGAGACTGGTATCTCCAGCGCTCTCTTCCGGTGGCGGCGTCGAATCCCGTCAGGCGTCCACGCGAACCGGAAAATGCGCCGTGATCGATGGGGCCGCCGAAATAACTTTTCTCACCTGTATTGGCCTTCTCGACGCTGGGCGGCTCCTTATCCTTCATGTTCATGGAGCACCACTGGTCGTTGGAAGGCACCACGATCAGGCTGAGCTTGGGGCTGTATCCACCGCTATACCACTCGTTGCCGCCCAAGATTCCAGGGCAAACTTTTAGCGGCGTGTTGGTCAGCGGAATCTCCTGGTTCAATTGCGTGGCGAATGGAACGGTGTAGACAACCTTGTGCGTTTGGGCGTCGACCACACGCAAATTTCCGTCCTTGCCCGTGGAAGCAATCATGGTGCGGGAATTTACCTTAAAGATGGGATTGACGTGCGTGATGTCGTAGTCGTCCACATCATGCGGAATAAACTGGTTGTACCAAAGCAGCTTGCCGGTCTTGCCATCCAGCGCAATCAAAGAATTGGTGTAGAGATTGGTCCCGGGCCTTGCATCGTCGTAAAAATCAGGCGCCGGATTTCCGCCTGCCACGTACAGGATTCCATTTTCCGTGTCGAATGACTGCGCGGTCCATAGCGCACCGCCCGCATGTTTCCGCGTAGCCGGATTTGGCCCCCAGGTATCCGCGCCGGGTTCGCCATCCTGCGGAATGATATTGAATTTCCAGACTTGCTCGCCGTTGCTCAACTTGTACGCACCAATCCATCCGCTGCCTGCGCGCTCCGAGCCGGCGGGGCCGATGTAGATCATGTCGCCATTCACCAGCGGTGGCATGGCGATGAAGAAGCCTCCGTCGGGATCGGCTATTTGTTTGGCCCATAGAAGCTTCCCGGATTCGGCATCCAGCGAAATCAAGAAGTCATCTCCAGTGCCTCGAATAATTTTCCCATTGGCGAGGGCCGCGCCACGATGAGGATGAACGCGATCGGTGGCGCGCGGCACCCATTGATAGGACCACAGAACGCGGCAATCGGAGGCGTCCAGCGCGACGGTGTAGTGGTCGCTGGTCGCATAAATAACTCCAGCGGAAACAATGGGTTCCGATTCGGAGGGCACTTTTTCGGGGAACGTGTAGGAACAAACTTTAGTGAGCTGCTTCACATTGCCCGGCGTAATCTGCGTGAGCGGGCTGTAGCGCGTTCCGTTCAAATCGTGGTCGGGATGAATCCAGTCGCCGTTTTCCGCCTGCGCGGGGCTCGCAGCGAGCGTCTGCCCGCCAATACTTGCCATGGTTCCGAATGAAGCCGCCAGCGCGGCAAGAAAAAGAAAAATCGCGGCGATAGATGGGAAGCCTGAAACTCGCACGTACATAGAGCGCTTGCTCATTTTATTTGTCCTTAGATTGAAATCGGAAGCGCGGTCAAATCCGCTGAAGCAACTTTGTTTCGGTTGCGCCCGTTTGTCAAGCGCCTCTACAACACCAATTGATATTTGAAATCCGGCGCATATAATGCCTCAGGACTTCTCAAGAACAACGGACATCCGCTCCATAATTACGGATGAAGAAAGGGCGAAATCCATGGATGAGCCTAAGGAACTGAAAGTATGCGACCCCAAGGCGCTTGTGGACCGGCGCGATTTCCTGGGCGGTGCAACGGTATTGGCGGGCGCCTCGCTGCTGGGGATGGCTTCCGCGGGCCGCGCCGACGCCGCCGAAGGCGTGGCCGACCGCATGCCTCCAATCCCCTCGGATAAATGGACCGAAGCGCAGAAGAAAGCCGCCGAGGAAATCACCTCCGGGCCGCGCAAGGAACTGGTGGGGCCATTCATCCCGCTGCTGCGAAGCCCGGAATACATGAGCCGCCTGCAACGGGTGGGCGAATATCTTCGCTACAAGACCAATCTCGGGTCAGGAATCAGCGAGTTCATTATCCTGATGATCGCGCGGCACTGGACGCAGCAATTCGAATGGTACTCGCACGAAGCGCTGGCGTTTAAGGCAGGAATTAAGGGCGAAACCATGAAGGCCATCGCCGAAGGCCGCCGCCCGTCGGCCATGACGCCGGACGAAGAGATGGTTTACGATTACGTCACCGAACTTCTGCTGAACCAGAGCGTAAGCGATCCGGCGTACGCCAAAATCGTATCCCGATTCGGCGAGCAGGGCGTGATCGACATCACCGGATTGTGCGGCTACTACACAACGCTGGGCATGCTAATGAATGTCACCAGGACGCCTGTGCCTCCCGGAGTAACGCCTCCGCTGGCTACTTTTCCGCACTGAGGCTCCAGTAGAATAGGCTTCAGCCTGTTGGGTTTGAATTCGCTGGAACGCGCGAAAATCCACAGGCTGAAGCCTGTGCTACACAAGCAATCCGGACAAACTCATGCGGCTGGTGACCTTTCAACATCAGGGCGTCCAGGAAATTGGCGCCCTCGCGGAAGCGGACTCGAAAATCATCCGGCTGCAAGCCGCGGAGCAACTGCGCGGCGGCCAGGCCAATCCACAATTTCAATCCATGCTGGCATTCCTGCAGGGCGGGAGCGCGTCTCGCGATGCGGCGCAGCGAACCATCGAGTTCGCCATGTCGCAGCGCCCTGAAAATGGGGCCGTCGAGCGCGCCAGCGTAGAACTACTTTCTCCCGTCCCTCGCCCGGAATCGATTCGCGAATTTATGGTGTTCGAGCAGCACGTCATCAATTGCACGCGCCGCTTTGAGATGTCCCGGTGGAGGGCTTCCGTCGATCGCTGGGTGGAAAAGACGCTGGGCCGCAAGGCCACATTGGCCTACCGCAAGGCGCGGCCGTGGTATGAGCGCCCCGTCTACTACAAAGGCAATCGCATGAACGTGATCGGCGACGGCGCGGGCGTGACCATTCCGCGCTACACCAAAGCATTCGATTGGGAATTGGAATTCGGCATCTTCCTGTGCAGGCAGGGCCGCGACATTCCCAAGGAAAAGGCCCACGATCTTATCGGCGGCTACACCATCTTCAACGATTTTTCGGCGCGCGACATTCAAAAAAGAGAAATGGGCGGGCGCCTCGGTCCCGCCAAGGGAAAAGATTTTGACGGAGGCAACGCCATCGGCCCGGTGCTGGTCACGCCCGATGAAATTCCCGATCCATACAATCTGGCGATGCGAGCGCGCATAAACGGAGAAGAAGTTTCCTACGGCCACACCAAAGGAATGCGATGGACATTTGAAGATTTAATCGCATACGTTTCTCAGGACGAGACTCTTTACCCGGGAGAATTTTTCGGCTCCGGCACCGGGACGGTTCCCGAATCCGGCGCAAACCGTTGCTGCTGCGGCCTGGAAATGGGGCGCTTCCTCAAAGCGGGCGACACGGTCGAGTTGGAAGTCGAAAAGATTGGCAAGCTTACGAACTACGTGGTGGGACAATCCTAAGTTGCCACGCGAGGCAAACATTCATCGGCTTGCGGAAAGGTTTTCCATGATTCTCAAGCGCACGATTTTGACAATATTCTTACTCGCATTCGCTTCTTCCGCGCGAATGCAAGCGTGGGCGCAATCGCCAGACCCCACGATTATGGCGGAAATACGCAAGATTCGCGCTATCGACAACCATTCGCACCCGCCGCGCGTGGTGGCCGATGGCGAGCGCGACGATGAATTCGACGCCCTGCCCTGCGATCCGCTGGAAGCGACCGCGCCGAATACCATGACGCGCCCGGAAAATCCGCAATATCTTGCCGCGTGGAAAGCGCTGTGGAGATACGAATACAACGACCGTAGCGACGCGCACCTGAAGCAACTTCTGGCAACCAAGAACAAGATTCGCCAGGAGCAGGGCGATCATTATCCCGCATGGGTGCTCGACCAATTGGGCATCGACACGGAACTGGCCAACCGCGTGGCCATGGGACGCGGCCTCGATGCCCAGCATTTTCGCTGGGTTCCGTTTGACGATGCCCTGCTCTTTCCGCTCAACAACGATGCGCTGGCGGCGGAAACTCCGGACAGAAAGTTTTTCTTTGGCCGCGAAAACATGCTGCTGGCTCGCTACGGCCGCGAACTGGGCGTTGCGGCCATGCCGGCGACGCTTGCGGAATATGCCTCCCGCGTGGTGACGGCGGAACTCGAGCGGCAAAAAAATGACGGGGCCATCGCCATAAAATTCGAGGCTGCCTATCTTCGGTCGCTCGATTTCGAGCCTGCGTCCGAGCACGACGCGGCCGCCACCTACGCCAAATACGTGCGCGGCGGCGCGCCCACGAAGGAAAATTACACGCGTTTGCAGGACTATTTATTTCGGTACATTGCGGCGGAGGCGGGCCGGCTCGGCCTGCCAGTGCACATTCACACCGGCGCGGGCTGCGGCGGCTATTTTTTCTTGAGCGGATCGAACCCGCTGCTGCTGGAATCCGTCCTGAACGACGCGCGCCTTCGCAAAACAACCTTCGTGCTGCTGCACGGCGGCTCCGGCCCCTTCACGCAGGCAATCTCCCCCCTTCTGATGAAGCCAAATGTGTACGCGGATTTATCCGAGCAAACCTGGATGGAATCGCCTCACCGGCTGGCGGAGGTCCTGCGCTATTGGATCGCGTGGTACCCGGAGAAAATTTTATTTGGAACCGATCTGTATCCGGGAAGCGGCGCGTACGATTGGGAGGAGATTGGCTGGCAAACTTCGGAAACCGCGCGCCAGGCGCTGGGAATGGCCCTCACTGAATTGCTTCAAAACGGAGAGATTACAGTGCCCCGTGCCAATCAGATCGCGCGCATGGTCCTGCGGGAAAATGCCTTGAAGCTGTATCACTTGGAAGAACATCCGTAGGCAAGGATGATGTGTGCGGGCGTGAAGCCGGGAAACTCGGCACGTCACAAAAATAGATGGTGCGGGGCAACTCAGCTTGAAAATAAGAGAGCCCGATCCGACCCGAAAAACGCGGGATGGATCGAGCTCTACAGAACAATCTTGCAAGATTGTTTTTTGCTATCGTAGCGGCCGCCCGCATTTTGGGCGGGCAGCCGTCTGCTTCATGCGAAAACAAATTTAGGTTGCCACACGAGATCCAAACACCGTTTAGTTTCCGGCGGAGAATTCGATTGCTTTGGACTTTCCTGCGACTTGAATTTCCGTGATTTGATCGTGGTCCACAATAAAGGTCGTATCGTTAACCTTGCCCGTAAAATCCTTCAACGTACACGGCACTTCCGCCACAACTTTGTTGCCTTGCTGAAATTTCGCTTTGCTTCCGTCGGCAATGACCTTGTAATTGCCGGGAGCAAGCTTCGTGCTTCCCACGGTCGTGGCAACAGTCAGCTTAATGTTTGCAGTAATCGTATCGCCTGCGTCGTTCTTAGCCCACACCGAAACACTCATGGTGGTTAGCGCCATGATTGCCAGAAAAAGCGGTAAAAGACGTCGAGACATAACTGAATATTCTCCCTATTAGTTTGGAATTGGGCCGCCGAGGAGTACTGACAAAATCAAAAGGACCTGAAGAACTACAGGTACCGCGGCCGCACATTTCCTCTCCTCAGCGTGCTCTTTCGTCAAGTTAGATGCGGCCTGAAGGAAGATGGTTACACTGTCCATCCGCAAGACAATTTGCTGACAGGAAACAAGTTAAAAGCCACAGAGCCCTGTGCAGCCCGAGAATTATTTCCAATTGCCTAGAAGCCGCCGCACAGTGAGCACCTGCCCCAGGTGGTACGAATTGTGGTCCGCCACAAGCAGGGCCTCGCGCAGAATCGTCTGTCCCGTGCCGTGCGGAATTTTCGCGAAGAGATCCGTCTTGCGGTTGGCAACCAGCTTCTTCATCGTTTCAAGGTCTCGCGCGAACGCTTTGAGGCTCTTGTCCCAGGCCTTGGGATTTGGCGGCGCTTGCTTGGACGGCCAGTATCCGGCAGGCCAATTCGGAGAAACATGCTTGGGGTCGCGCGAGAACTCCAGAATGTCCCACTGCGCGATGCGCATATGCTCGAGCAATTCCCAGAGCGAGTATGGCAAGCCGCCGGGGCGAACGCCTCTCAATTTAGGAGGAACTCCGCGAAACGACGCTTTCCAATCGACGTGAGCGCCGCGCCCGGAAAGAAGATTCACAAGATGTTCACGCAAGATTTTTTCTTCCACAATCGCCTCCTGCATTTTTTATTGCCGTTTCAGTTTGCGGGGTGGATTCCATCGGTGCCCGAAGACGGCTGCTGGACCGTGCACGCGCCTTGAGAAATGGATAATTCCCATCCCTGCATCAATCGTTGCGATTCCCCGTCAATGTCCTCGACGGTCCGCGGCCGCCCGTTTCCAGATCCGGGGAACACAAGATACAGAATGCCTCTGCGCGCGCCGCCGTTTCGCGCATCGGATCCAATCCCCAGATTTTCGGCCAGCGCCACCGAGCCTTCGCCGATCCGGTCGAACGGGCCCACATCTCCAAAAATCGCGTAAGAGCTTTTGCGGTTTCGCTGATTAAAGACGGCCGCGAAATCTCCGGGGCGCGCCCCAAGTTGCCGCGCCATTTCGCCTGGCAGCACTACAAATGGAATCCTGGCGGCATCCACGTAACGGGTGGGATCGCTCACCGGCTTCGTGCGATCAGCGAGCGCTGTGGCCGAAACGTAGTAACCAGGAAAAGGATCGCCGGGCCCCTGTATGAAAGGCTCTCCATTGGCATCCTTGGCCAAGCCTTGCCAATTTCCCGGCGAACCGGCGTTCTCAAGGTCATCCAGTCCCGTATTGTCCGGATGGTAGGCATTGGGCGCACCATCGGCGTCGATGGTCATTCCAGATTCGTAGAAAAAGGCCGAGCTGCCGGGCAGCCGCCCAATCGGAATGTCCCGCTCAGGCTCGCCATCGTGCCTCATCTCGAAATTCAGAAGCAGAGAACCGGAACAAAATCCCTTCGAGTCTTGCGCCGGATCCTGTTCCTCGGCTCTGAGAATGCACTGAGCCAATTGCGATTCTTCTTGTTCGAGAATTTTTAAATCCTGATCGAGATGAATGGCCGCGGGTACCTCGTCCGCCCCTTGCGCTACCAGCTGTAATTTGTCGGAGTTAATGCTGCAAGCGCGCTCTGAATTTGCCGAAGCCGGATTTCCCGCCTGGGAAGCCGGTTTGCTCCTTGCAACAACCGAAGTACCTAGAAGGATTCCCGTGGCTAAGAAGATCACGTTGAACCGCATGGCCTGAAACCTCCAACCCTTCCGAGCGGGGCCTTTGTAGGACAGCCAGGAGCGGCTATCCTACGAAGACCCAATCATACACGCTATTGTAGACGTTGGGATGGGACTGCATGTTACATCTTGTCAAACTGTTGCGAGCCGGCCGCTCACTAGGTATCTCTTCGTTTTCCGCGATCTTTCTTCTCCTGATCTCCTTCCGATATGAGGGCAGTGTAAACACCTGCCCTTTGCCTATCCCTTTGGCCAGCTTTGCCGGAATGGCCCAGCTAGTAGACTTTTTTGAGCGCGGAAATGTGCGCGTTCAGGTTTGCAACGGGCTGTCGGCGGTGGCGCGCCATGAGTGTTTCGTCGGGGAAAGCCGGTGTCTATTCTCTCAGCCAACAGGAAATGCGGCGGTGTCTGGAACCTCTGCGCGCCTCGGCTACTTGGTGTGCTGTTGGCGATTGGCGGAATTCTGTTCGCTGCGGCCGGCGCTCGCGCACAGATTTCTCCCGGACCGCTTTCCAAAGCCCACGAGTCTCTCAACGGCTCGACCCAGTGCAACACCTGCCACCAATTCGGCACCAGCGCGCCAACCTTCAAATGCCTGGAATGCCACAAGGAAATCGCAGACCGCCTGACGGCAAAAAAGGGCTATCACGCGCAATTGGGGATGCAGAATCCCAATGGCAAGGATTGCGTGCGCTGCCACCTCGAACACAATGGCGAGGATTTTTCGCTGGTCCACTGGGACCCGCCCGTTAAGCAATTCGACCATCGGCTGGCCGGATACCCCCTGGTGGAAAAGCACGCGGGGGTCGCATGCGAGAAATGCCATACCCCGGCGCACATGGTTCCAGCGCTGCGCTCCCTGATTAAGAAGAAAAACCTCCTTGCTTCATTCATGGGCCTATCGCAAGACTGCGTCACCTGCCATGAGGACATCCACAAAGGGCAGCTGGGCCCCGATTGCAAGAGTTGCCACAACCTGACCGACTGGAAGCAGGCCAAGCAGTTCGACCACTCCAAGACCAAGTACCCTCTGACCGGGATGCACGCGCAGGTGGCCTGCGAGAAGTGCCACTTCCCTTCCGGCCCTGACAAGACCGTAAAGTTTAAGGGAATCAAGTTCGAAACCTGCACCGACTGCCATACGGACCCGCACAAGGGAGCGTTCAAAGGAACCTGCGAATCCTGCCACACCACCGCCAGCTGGAAAAAAATCAACTCCTCGATGCAGTTCGACCATTCCAAAACAAAGTACCCGCTGCTGGGAATGCATCTGAAAGTTGCCTGCACCGACTGCCACGCCAAGGGTGATTTCAAGAAGGAAGTGGCCTTCGCCCAGTGCGCGGATTGCCACACCGTCGATCCTCACAAAGGGCAATTCCAGGCGCGGGCCAGCAAGGGAGAATGCGCGGAGTGCCACAAGGTTGACGGCTGGAAGCCCTCGCTATTCGGGGTGAAGGAACACGCCACATCGAAATATCCGCTGGAAGGAAAACATGCGGCCGTGGCTTGTGACAAATGCCACACGCCGGCGGGCAAGGACACCCAGTACAAAGTGAAGTTCGCGGCCTGCACCGATTGCCACAAGGATGAGCACGACAAACAATTTGCCGCCGCTCCCTACCTGAATCGTTGTGAAGACTGCCATACGGTCAAGGATTTTCATCGCTCCACATTTACCATCGCCAAGCACCAGAAGACGCGTTTCGCACTGACGGGTAGCCACGTGGCAGTTCCCTGCGCGGAGTGCCACAAGGCGGGCCTTGCTGGAAGGACGGACAAGATTCTGCCGTTCCATTTCGAGGACAGCACCTGCACAGCCTGCCACGCCGATCCCCACAAGGGCGAATTCAAGGATCGCATGGCGGCCAAGCGCGCCAATGGCACCGCGCTGGGCTGCGAAGCTTGCCACAATACTCGAACCTGGGTCGATATTCGCGGATTCGATCATTCTAAAACGAAATTCTCGCTGAATGGAGCGCATCGGGTGGTGGCCTGCAATGAATGCCACAAGCCCATTTCCGGCACTCACGAAATTCAATTCAAGGGCACGCCAAAGAGTTGCGAAGCCTGCCACAGCGACCAGCACGGCGGCCAATTTGCGGCCAAGGACGGGATCACAAAATGCGCGGATTGCCATGTGGATCAGCGTTGGGCGCCATCCACATTCGACCACGATAAGCGCACGCAATTCCCGTTGACCGGCGGGCACGCAAATGTGGCTTGCGAGAAGTGCCATGTGGCGCAGCGAGAAGTGCAGGGGAAACTCATCTTGATTTACAAATCCGCGCCGAAAAATTGTGCGGATTGTCACGGAGCAGATGTTAAGCCTCTCTAGACAGGCGGATAAGAAGATTAGCCCGGTTTACTTTGCGGAAGGACAGGTCCATTTCCTGGCCTTAAGCCCAGTAGTTTGAGGGGAATCGGGAACAGTAACCTATCAACGCTTCAAAAATCTAAAGAGATTTGCCAATTGCTAAGACATTTGGGGGCAATCATTTACCGAGTTTTTCAAGTTAGCCGGCTCCTCGTTCTGGTGGCTGCGGTTCTCGCGGTTGTCGGTACAGTATCCGCGCAGAAGCAGCCCAAACGGAGTCCGCACGGCTCACTGAACATTCCCTGCGAAAACTGCCACACGAACTCGAATTGGGCCCCGATTCGCGCCATCCCTGAATTCAATCACGACACCACGCGTTACCCGCTTCGCGGCATGCACCAGAAGGTATCCTGCACGGGCTGCCACACCAAGCCGGTATTCACCGACGTTGGCAAAGATTGCGCCAATTGCCACGCCGACATTCACCGCGGGCAATTTGGCGCCAATTGCGCCGAGTGCCACACACCTCTCGGCTGGCAGGTTTCCACGCAATCGATTCAGAACCACTTCAACCGGTTTCCGCTGCTCGGCGCGCATGCAGTCGTGCAGTGCGAGGAATGCCACAAGAATGCGGCGGTCGGAAATTATCTGGGGCTTTCGACGGCATGCTCGTCCTGCCACTTGTCAGACTGGCAGGGGACCACCAATCCTGCGCACCAATCGGCGGGAACTGCCTTTGCGGCTTCGAACTGCACTACATGCCATTCGTTTGACAGCTGGTTGAACGCCAAATTCGATCACAGCTCGACCGGCTTCCTGCTGACCAACGGCCACGCCAACGTGGCCTGCTCGCTCTGCCACATCAACAACAACTACAATTTGACGATTGCGCCCACCGATTGCGGAAATTCGGGATGCCATCTCTCAACCTGGCAGCAGACCAACAATCCCGTGCACCCTTCGGCCGGAGCGGCGTTTGCCGCTTCGAACTGCTCGACATGCCACACCACAGTCAGTTGGACAACAGCGACATTCGACCATAGCACCACCGGATTCCTGCTCACCGCCGGGCACGCCAATGTGGCCTGCAATTTGTGCCACATCAACAACAACTACAATTTGACGATTGCTCCCACGGATTGCGGCAATTCGCAATGCCATCTGACCACCTGGCAGCAGACCAACAATCCCGTGCACTCCACTTCCGGAAGTGCATTCGCAGCTGCGAATTGCTCGACGTGCCACACTACGGCAGGCTGGACGGCAGCGTCGTTCGATCACAGCGTGACAGGGTTCGCGCTGGTCGGAACACATATGTCGCCGTCGCCGACACCCTGCGCGTCCTGCCATGTGAACAACAACTACACACTCAATTCGGCGGACTGTTACGGATGCCACCAGGCAGCATTCCTCAGCACGCAAACCATTGGCGGCTCTGTCCCAAACCACGTCACGGCCGGATTCCCGACCACGGCAACGGCCTGCGCGACCTGCCACCCGATCACTACCTGGTCTGCCGGCGTCTTCGATCACAGCGCAACGGGATTCCTGCTGACCAATGGACACGCCAATGTTGCCTGCAATTTGTGTCACATCAATAACAATTACGCTCTGACGATCACGCCCACCGATTGCGGAAATTCGCAGTGCCATTTGACCACCTGGCAGCAGACAAATAATCCAGTGCACTCAACCGCCGGTTCCGCTTTCGCCGCGGCAAACTGCTCCACCTGCCACACCACAACGGGCTGGGACGCCGCTTCCTTCGATCACAGTGTTACAGGGTTCACGCTGGTCGGAACGCACATGTCTCCGACGCCGACTCCCTGCGCGTCCTGCCATGTGAACAACAATTACACGCTCAGTTCCGCGGATTGCTACGGATGCCATTCGGCGGTTTACCTGCAGACCCAGACCATCGGCGGCTCCGTTCCTAATCACGTAACGGCAGGATTCCCGACCACGGCAGCGCAGTGCGCTTCCTGCCACCCCATTACCACCTGGGCGGCTGGCACATTCGATCACAGTTCGACGGGCTTCCCGCTGACCAATGCACATGCCAGCGTGGCATGCTCTTCGTGCCACATTAACAACAACTACACGCTAAACACCGCACCGACCGATTGCGGAAACGCCGGCTGCCACTTGAACACAAACTATGGCGGCGGCTGGCAGGGCACCAATGCCCCGCCGCACTCCACTGCCGGGGCCGCTTTCGCCGTGGCAAATTGCACCAATTGCCACACCACGGTGACTTTCACAACCGCAACGTGGGACCACAGCACTACGGGATTTGCCCTGACGGGAATGCATGTTTCGCCGACGCCAACTCCCTGCATTTCCTGCCATGTGGCCAACAACTACACGCTGGCTTCCACTGCATGCTACGGTTGCCACACTGCGGATTGGAATAGCACGGCGACTCTAGGCGGATCGGTACCGAATCACATTACGGCAGGATTCCCGACCGACTGCTCGATCTGCCACTCCACAACGAACTGGACGACATCAACATTCAATCACAGCACGACAACGTTCCCGTTGACCGGCGCGCACACCACCGTGGCCTGCGCCTTGTGCCACGTGAACGGCAATTACAGCGGCACGCTGCCCACCGATTGCTACAGCTGCCACACCGCCGACTATCAGAGCACCACGACGCTTGGCGGGTCCGTGCCAAACCACGTCACTCTCGGGTATCCAACGACTTGCGCGTCCTGCCACACCACAACATCGTGGCTTGGGGCCACATTCGATCACAGCACAACCGGCTTCCCGCTGACCGGCGCGCACACCACCGTGGCCTGCAACCTGTGCCACACCAGTTCCTCCGTGCCGCCAACCGATTGCTACAGTTGCCACACTGCCGATTGGAACAGCACTGCGACACTTGGCGGAGCAGTCCCAGACCACACTGGCAACGGCTTCCCGTCCTCCAGCACGTGCTCGACCTGCCACACCACCACGAACTGGACCTCCGCGACGTTTACTCACTCGTGGTGGAAGATCCCGCACAACGGAGCCACCTGCGCCAATTGCCACCAGACTCCTGGGGCAGCCACTAATTACGTGACATTTAGCTGCATCAATGGGTGCCATACGCCTGAATCGAGCTGGCAATCCAAGTCCTCGAAACATAACACCGGCAACTATGGACCAATGACATGTACCGTCTCGGGATGCCATCCCAATGGTTAGCTTGAGTCTGAAGGTGTGGAAATTGAGAATCCTTTGTTTAACGCTGGCGCTCGGAGCCGCGCTGTTTACCGCGCAAGCGGGGCTGTTTGCCCAGACAAAGACTGCTCCCGCGGCACCTACTGCATCCGCCGTCGCGCTACCGCCTGAAGAAGTCTCCGAACCGATCGTCAACAACACCGCCACGCCCGCGCCCGTTGCACCGAAAAACTTTTTCCACGTCAAGTACGCTTCCGAAGGGGCGATTTATCTGGATGCAGGGCGCAACGAAGGGCTGCAAGAGGGAATGCTCCTGCACATCGCCCATGGCGATCCCAATGGCGGGACAACCGATGCCGTGAGATTCCAGGGACAGGAACCCGTCGCCAATGTGCGCATTTTTTCCGTGGCGGACACTTCCAGCGCCGCCGAAATCGTCAAGTCAACGGAAGACTTGACCCCCGGCGAAATTGCCTACCTGGATATCGATAGTGCTCATCTGAGGCAGGACAAGATCAATGAGATCGAATCGGAAAATTATCCCGTTGTGGTGACATTTTCCTACGGCGATCCATTGGACGAAGAGATCCGCGAATCCGTGGCTCCGCCAAGAACGGTTGCCCCGCAAAACCAGTTGCACGGCCGAATCGGATTCGACTATGGACTCCTTTCGGAACCGGGCGGCATCAGCTCACGTCAGGTGGGGCTCATGATCGAAGCCGACATGAACCGCATTGGCGGCACGCATTGGAATTTTACAGGCTACTGGCGCGGCAATTTGAATACGCAGAATTCCGGCAACACCGCAGGAATTTCCCCGGTCTCTCTGACCGATTTGCTCAACAGGACCTATCATCTCGGGCTTTATTACCAGAATCCAGATTCCATCGTCACCATGGGCGTTGGACGCCTTTATCTTCCGTACGCGCCGAGCTTGAGCACGATTGACGGGGGATACTTCGGATACCGCGTGACCAGCCGGCTCACCACGGGCGTGTTTGGCGGATCGACGCCGGACCCGACTTCCTGGAGCTACGCGCCGAACCAGAATATCGCGGGAACCTTCGTCAATTACGTAAAAGGCGACTTCGATCATCTGCGATTCAACGATACCTTTGGATTGGCCGCCACCAGCATCAACGGGCATATCGCACGCGAGTTCGCCTTCGCCGAAAATACTATTTCCTATAGCCGCTACTTTTCCTTTTACAATTCGCTGCAGTTCGACAAGGCTCGCACGGCGCTCGACGGCATCACCTACAACACGGGGCTGACGCAAAGTTTTTCAAGCGCGCGATTTCAGCCGGTTTCGCGCCTGACGCTCAGCCTGAATGACAACTACCTACGCAATTTGCCCACATTTAATCCTGAGCTCTTCAGCGCGTGCCTGTTGGGTCAAGCGCTTAGCACGTGCCCGCTACAGCAATACCTTTTCCAAGGACTAAGCGGGGGAGTTCATCTGGACCTGCCGTTTCGCATCGGTGTTTCCACGGATGTCGGCAAAAGCAAGAACAGCACGGACACGGCTTCCTCCTGGAATCAGGCCTACGGCCTTACCTTTGGCGAACTGTTCAAGACCGGCTTGACTCTGGACATGCGCTATACCAAATTCAACAGCTCCTTCGGACAGGGCAGCTACCAGTTTGTTTCCCTTTCGCGAACTCTCGCCGAGCGCTTTCACGTTCAAATCCAGGGCGGAATGCAGCATCTGACCTCCGCCTTCAGCAGCAACTCCGATTCCAAATTCGTGAGCAGCACCGTGGATTGGACGATCGGGCCGCGCTACTTTTTTGAAGGGCTTTTCAGCTGGAACATGGGCACGTCCATGAACTACCAGCAAACTAATTTCACGTTTGGATACCGGTTTGGAGGGGCGCTCCGCAAATGAGCATGACCGTCCATCGTCGCGACCGCCAATTCCCCTTTGCGGCTAGGCCGAAATGGTGGCTTGCCCTGGCGCTTGTCGCCGCATTTGCCGCCGTGGGCGGGCCTTGCGCCGCGCAATCGCCGCCGGGCGAAATTGCAGTTGTCAACGCTCCGGAGATCGATGCCCTGTCGCGCGCGCGAAAACACGTCCAGGAATATTTCGACAAATTTTCCGATCTGACCTGCAAGGAATCGGTCACGCAATTCGTTTTGAACGGCAGCGGGCACGCCATCTATCGAGAGAACTCCGCCTACGACTATCAATTTCAGGCCACCAGCTCGAGCGGCACATTCAAGTTTAACGAAACGCGCGCAACCCGCAATCCGGCCTATCGTGATCCGGGACGGACCTTGCTGGTCACCACCGGCTTCGCCAGCCTGCTGCTCGTGGCGCATCCCATGTATGAAGCCAGCTATGTGTTCGAGCCTGATGGCGCGGAAACCATCGACGGAGTTTCCTACGCCAAGATTCATTTTTCTCCCGTTCCCGGCGCATCCTCTCCGGCAACGCTTCGCCTTCGCGGCAAGAATTATCCCTTGCCCTTGTCCGGCACACTTTGGATTGAGCCGCAATCCGGCGCAATCGCCAAACTGGAGGCCAATGTGGATTCCAGCATGAGCGACCTGGGCCTGAAGACCATGCGCAGCGAAGTCCGCTACGGGCCGCATACCTTCCACGATCCCGCGGAATCCATTTGGATTCCGGAATCCGCCGTGATTGAAGTGGAAACGCCGCGCCAGCACTGGCGCAACCAGCATCGGTTTTCGGACTATAAGAGATTCAACGTCAACATTCACGAGGAGATGGGGAAATTACAATGAGCCAATCCGCGGCAATGCAAAGCATGATGTTTGAACGGGAAGAATCGGAAAAGAAACATCGCTTCCGGTTGCTGATCGCCTGGATCGTATCCCTGGCATTCGTCGGCGCATTCATGGCCTATGGGTTCGATTACTACACCACCAGTTGGAAGGACCGCCCCTTTTCGCCCAAGCATGCGCTGTTGCGCCCCAGCGGCCCGATCGGGGTTAATATGGGCATGCTCGGCGTGCTTATGTTTTTCATAATTTTTCTATATCCTCTTCGCAAGCGCTGGGGATGGCTGGGCAGGCAGGGAAATTCGCGCCACTGGCTGGATTTCCACGTGATACTGGGCACCGCCGCGCCTCTGGTGATCGCGCTGCACTCTTCCTTCAAGTTTGGCGGAATTGCGGGCATGGCGTTTTGGATCATGACGGCGGTTACGCTCAGCGGCTTCATCGGCCGCTATTTGTATTCGCAAATCCCAAGGTCGTTGAACGCGGCTGAATTGACCATCAAGGAAATTCAAGAGGCCGAAGTGCAGCTGCGCTGGAACGCAGAAGAAAAGCACGAGGAAATCGGCACGAGCCTCATCGACCTTTTTGAACTGCCTACGGCCGAGCAAGTGGCCCGCACGCCAATGGTAGCAGCCCTATGCTGGATGATGTATTTAGACTTCCGGCGTCCCTTTCAAGTATCCTGGCTTCGCTTGCGGGCAGCCGGGTTTGTGGCATGGCTGATTGCACTTTTTGGTATTCTTTCAACGCGCAACATTGAGCTGGAACATGCCATTCAATCCGCGCGAAAACAGGCATCACTGTCCAAGCGAATTTTATTCCTGTCCCGCACCAAACAGGTTTTCAATCTGTGGCATGTGGTTCATCGCCCGTTTAGTTATTCGTTCGCAATTCTGGCCATCCTTCACATTGTTGTCGTGCTCGGGATGGGTTATAGGTAGAAAGAGGAGACTCGCATGAAGCGCAAGGCATATTTTCTGACGGTCATCGGACTGCTTGTTCTCTTCGCCGGGTGCAAGAAGCAGGAAAGCGACGCGGACGCCATTCGCTCGGGCATCAATCAGCACCTGGCCTCCTTGAAAACGCTGAACCTCGGCGCCATGGACATGAACATCACAAATGTTTCCGTTCAAGGGAATCAGGCGCAAGCCCAAGTGGAGTTCAAGCCAAAGGCAGGCGGACCGCCAGGCGCTGGCATGCAGGTTTCGTACTCACTGGAAAAGCAGAATGGCGCGTGGGTCGTGCAAACCACCAAGCCGTCCGGGGGATCGATCCAGCATCCCGGGCCGGGTGAAAATCCTCATGCCGGCACGACTTCGCCAACGGCAGGCTCCATGCCTAACTTTCGCGATCTTGTCCCCGGCGGTGGAACTTCCAATTCCCTTCCTCCAGGACATCCTCAAGTAAATGGCCAGGGAAACTCGCCCGCGCAGTAATCACTAACAAAAACAAAAGCTTCAGGCTGTTGGTTTTGACTTTATTGAAACGCAAACCAACAGGCTGAAGCCTGTTCTACTTCCGGGCTAGGCATGCACGAGAGTAGATTGCTTGGCTTCGCTGCTTCCTTCTGTTGTCATGTCGCGCAGCCCGACGCGCACGCCGATTTTCTTCAGGAACGCCGTGGGCGGCTCGCCTCCGGCAAAGATCCAAACAAAGTCGTTGGGCAATTCCTGCGACTGGCCGTTGATATCGAGGACCACCGATTTTTCCTTGAATTCCACCGGCATGGAATTAAAAATCACTTTGATTTTGCCCTTTTGCATGCACTCTTGAATTCTCTTCTCATTGCGGTCCTTAATCCTTGTGAAGGCTTCTTTTCGATACGAAAGCGTCACCTGATTCCCCACTTGATTGGAAAGCCCCATGGCCGCTTCGATGGCGCTGTCGCCCCCTCCCACCACGAGGATCTTCTTATTTACATAATGGTCCGCTTCGATCAGGCGATACATGACCTTGGGCAGCTCCTCGCCCTTGACGCCCAGCTTTCGCGGGCTTCCGCCCTTGCCGAGAGCGAGGATCACGGCAAGCGCGCGGTGCTGGCCCTTGCTGGTCGTTACCGTGAAAATGCCATCTTCTCCCTTTTTAATGTCCGCAACTTTCTCGCCCTGGCTGAACTTGAATTCGACCTTCCTCAAGACTTCATTCCAAATGGCCAGCAGGTCTTCCTTGGACAGCTCCGTCTTCTTGAATTTTCCGTAGATCGGCAATTCCACAGGGCTTGTCAGCACCAATTTCTGGCGCGGATATTTGGACACAGTGCCGCCAATTTCACCTTCATCCACCGTAAGGTACTTTATCTTTTTTTCGATGGCGCGCAGCGAGGCGCTGATGCCTCCGGGCCCTGCGCCTACGATGAGCAAATCCAAAACGTCCGGGCCTGATTTTCCCTTTCGCAGCGCGGGAATCTTGGTCGCAATATTGTCAACGCAATCGCGCCCCTGATTGATGGCATTCTTGATCAATGCCAGCCCGCCAAGTTCGCCCACGATAAACATGTTCGAAACACTGGTCTCGTAATCGGGAGTCAGCTGGGGCAAATCCGCGCCCATGCTGGGGCTGGCCATGACCATGGTAATCGCGCCAACAGGGCAAACTTCCGCGCACAGGCTGTGCCCAATGCACTTGTAGCCGTTGACGATAACCGCTTGCCCTCCAAGCATGGCGAGAACGTCGCCCTCCGGGCAAACCGTGGTGCAAGTCGCGCAGCCGATGCAATATTGCGTGTCAATATGCGGGTGCTGCGACTGCGGCCCTTCGGAACGCAGGGTCCCTTTCTTTGCGGCCTCTTTGGCGCGGGCGTGCTGAGCCTCTTGCTCCTTGAGGTACCTACGCACGAAAAATACCGTGATAATAGCGGCGATTATCAGTCCAACGAGATTATTCATACCGATATTTTCTCACAGGGCGGAGTGAACAGCGCGACAGCCGCAAAGGCTTGTGCCGAGACCAGCAAGCGTCATTTTCGTTCCCCGATCATCACTTGCGTGAGGTGAGGCAGCTAACGGTTGGCTCACAAATGGAAATTTCGATCGTGCCGCTGGCCTCTATTCCCGCAGGCCTGCGTCTCAATCAGCACGCCGACATGTGCTCGCAAAGAAAAACAGGAAGTAGCATAACTATTTGTAATATGAGAAATTAAACGGATAGCGCCCGTAGCTCAGCGGATAGAGCGTCTGCCTTCTAAGCAGAGGGTCGGGGGTTCGATTCCCTCCGGGCGCGCCATATTTTTTAATCTACAACTGAATTGGAAATCAGCGCTCCCTAGCCGAATGGAGAGCCCTCTACGGGGCAGGATCGCCAATTCCGCCTCCTGCACAGCATGCCTCCCTTTTGCCGTGCAATGTTGAGGATTGACATGTGGCGGCAAGGTTCTTAAGATTATTCCTCGCATTGTAAATCTGCGACTGTGGAAACCTTTTTATTTCGCATGCGTCTGTCTAAAAGAGAATTCTTATGATTAAAGTGAATGGGCTTACGAAAAGGTATGCGCACACGACGGCCGTGGACCAGATCTCGTTTGAGGTCCAGCGCGGCCAGATTGTCGGATTCCTGGGGCCGAATGGCGCGGGAAAAACGACCACCATGCGCATGCTCACCTGCTTCCTGACGCCTACGGGCGGGACGGCTACCGTGGCCGGCTTTGACATCATTGAACAACCGCTGGAAGTGAAGAAGCGCATCGGCTACCTGCCCGAGACGCCTCCGGTTTATCTGGAGATGCGAATTGCCGAGTACCTGGCGTTCGTCGGCCAGCTGAAGGGGCTTTCCGGGCAAGAATTGCGCACCCGGGTAGACTACGCCTGCGAGCGCTGCGCTGTCGCCGACGTTCGAAACAAGATCATCGGCAAGCTTTCCAAGGGCTACAGGCAGCGCGTGGGACTGGCCCAGGCCATCATCCACAACCCCGATGTGCTGATTTTGGACGAACCGACGGCGGGCCTGGACCCCAAGCAGATCAACGAGACGCGCGACCTGATCAAGAGCCTGGCGGGCGATCACACCATCATCCTGAGCACGCACATCCTGCCGGAAGTCAGCCAGACCTGCGAGCAGGTCATCATCATCAATAAGGGCAAGATCGTGGCCACGGATACGGTGAGCAATTTGCAGCAGCGCGCGCGCTCCGGCGAATCCGTTCTGGTGGAAGTCGCGGGGCGCAGCGGCAGCCTGGACCCTGCTGCGGTACAGCGCAAGCTGGAGCAGATAGCCGGCGTAAGCCGCGTCCTGCCCAAGGCGGACGGCCAGAAGCGCATCATTTTTGAAGTCGAAGCGACCAAGGACCAGGGGGTGCGCGGCAATGTGGCTCGCGCCGTGGTCGAATCGGGGTGGGACTTGAACGAGCTTCGTCCCGCCGCGTTGAGCCTGGAAGAAATCTTCCTGCAACTGACAGGATCGGAAGCGCCCGCGGAAGCGGAAGCCGTGGCTGCGGGGGGAACGAACTAATGAAGAACGTCTGGATTATTTGCCGCAAGGAACTTCGCAGCTATTTCGTGTCTCCGGTCGCCTACATTTTGCTGGTGATGTTCGCCGTGATTTTCGGCTTCTTCTTTTGGAATTCCGTGGGCTATTTCGTGAACATGGCCATGGAAGCCGTTGCGGAAGGCGAACAATTTCCGATGAACGTGAATGAGCAGGTCATGCGGCCGCTGCTTGCCAACATCAACGTGATTGGCCTGTTTTTCATTCCTTTGATTACCATGCGCCTGTTTGCAGAGGAAAAGCGCAGCGGCACCATCGAATTGCTCACCACCTCGCCCATCACCGATGTGCAGGTGATCGTCGGCAAATGGCTTGCCGCCGTAATCATGTACGCGCTGATGCTGCTCTCGACGGTGCTCGATCTTCTCTTCCTGTTCCGCTATGGCAATCCGGATTGGAAGCCGCTGGCCGTCGGGTATCTGGGCCTATTGTTGCAAGCGGGCGGGCTGATCGCCATCGGAACGTTTATTTCCACGCTGACCAAGAACCAGATCATCGCCGGCGCCGTGACCTTTGGCGTGTGCCTGTTGCTGTGGGTGCTGGGCTGGGTCAGCCAATACGAAAATTCCACCTGGGCGCAGGTGCTTTCCTACATGAGCGTGATTACGCATTTTGAATCGTTTGCCAAGGGCTTGCTCGATACCAAGGACGTCATCTTTGACGCCACGGTAATTTTCCTGGGATTGTTTTTTACGGCGCGCTCGATGGAATCGATGCGGTGGAGGTCGTAAGTGAATCGCAAGTGGATGGAAGCACGACAAACAAAGTACACGGCCTACGTGACGCTCTATATCCTGGTCGTCCTGTGCATCGTTTCGGTGGCCAACGTTTTGTCCAACCGATACAACAAGTCCTACGACTCGACGGCAAATAAGCGTTACAGCCTTTCCGATCAAACCGCCAAAATCGTCAAGGGAATCTCGCAACCAATAACCATCACCTATTTTGACAAGACCAGTGGTTTCCAGGGCGCCAAGGATTTGCTGGACCGCTACGCGACGCTTTCTCCCAAGGTCCATCTGGAATTCAGCGACCCGGACAAAAATCCGCAGGCGGCGCGGGCCGCGGGCATCACCAAGTACGGAACCACCGTGGTGCAGATTGGCGCGAAAAAAGAAGATGCCAAGAGCATGACGGAAGAGGAAGTCACCGGCGCAATCATCCGGGACCTGAAAAGCAATACGCGCTCGGTTTGCTTCCTTACGGGCGGCGGCGAACGCCAGATCGACGATGCGGATCGCCCGGGCCTTTCGAAACTCAAGGATTTGCTGACCAAGGACGATTACACCTCAAAGGCCATCAGCCTTCTTGAAAAGGCGGAAATTCCCTCGGACTGCACCGTGGTTGTGGTCGCGGGACCAAAAAACGATTACCAGCAAACAGAAGTTGACGCCATCAAGAAATTTGTGGAAGGCGGTGGTCGCGCAATGTTTCTGCTGGATCCACCGTTGAAGATTGGGCGTCCCACCGCGGACAACGAAGCTTTGAACAACGCCCTGCAAAGCTGGGGCGTCAACATGGATAAAAATCTCCTGCTGGATTTAAGCCCGGTGGGGCAATTGCTGGGAGTTGGTCCCACCATCGCTCTGGTCTCGACCTACGCTCCCCATCCCATCGTGAACGAAATGAAGGGGACTGCCACCGGCTTCCCTCTCGCTCGCTCCATGACCATCAAGAACACGGATAAATCGACAGTGCAGAAGCTGTTTGATTCCTCGGAATCCAGCCTGGCGACCAGCAAATTGGACACGGCCAACATAAATCCGAGCGACCCCAGCAACAAACGCGGCGCCATGACCATCGCCGCAGCCGGCACTTACAGAACGGGCAAGGAAAACTCAGAGGGGCGCTTTGTTGTGGTTGGCAGTTCTTCCTGGGCGGCGAATTCGTTTATCTCCTTTAACGGCAACGGCGACCTCGCGCTGAACGCCATGAATTGGCTTTCCTCGGATGAAGACCTGATCTCCATTCGCCCGAAGCCGCCGGAAGATCGCAAAGTCAACATGACCAGCGCGCAATTTAATTGGGTCCGTTTCAGCAGCCAGTTTCTCCTGCCGGGAGCGCTGTTGATGATCGGCCTCTCCGTGTGGTGGCGGAGGAGATAGCGGCAGCTTCGATTTCAACCTGTTCACCGCGAGACAAACATTATGATGAAGATGCGACAGCTGATTGTTGCCACCGTTGTGCTTGCAGCGCTGGCCGCCACGCTTTATTGGTCCAATCACCGCAAACCGGCAAGCGACAGCGCAGCCGCCAGCCCCAGCACGTCTAACGCAAAAGTTATTTCGCTGACTCAGGACGACATTTCCAAACTGGAAGTGAAGAAGAAGTCCGGCGACGACGTTGTGCTGGCCCGCGTGGGCGCGGCGAATTGGAAAATCACGTCGCCGAAACCATTGGTTGCCGATCAAAGCTCCGTCTCAACGATTCTCTACAATTTGTCTCCCATGGATGGCGCCACGCTCATCGATGAAAAAGCCACCGACCTGAAGCAGTTCGGCCTGGCGGAACCCGAGGCTCAGGTTTCCGCAACGGAAAAAGACGGGAAAACTCAAACCATCCTGTTTGGCGACGAGACGCCCACAGGCGAATCCGCATACGTGATGGTTTCCGGCGAATCGAAAGTGTATTCGGTCCCCAAGAATACGAAAACAAACTTGGACAAGGGCCTGAATGACCTGCGCGACAAGCGCCTGATGCCCGTCGATTTCGACAAGCTGACTGCGGTGGAAATCAACGGCGCGAAATTGCATCTGACCTTTGGCTCCGACGACGGCAAGTGGACTGTCCGCAGCCCGGCAAATTTGCGCGGCGATACTTCCAAGATGGAGACGATCATCGAGAAGCTGCGCACGGCGACCATGGACCCGAGTGCGCCGGAAGCGGATGTGAAAAAAGCTGCTTCCCTGTTCGCGTCGGGCGCGCCAATCGCCGCCGTGAAGGCTACCGATGCCTCCGGCCCGCAAGAGCTGCAAGTGCGAAAGTCCGGCAACGAATACTACGCGAAAACCACCGCAATGGATGGCGCTTACAAAGTGCCCAACGAATTGGGCGACGCGCTCAACAAGGATGCGGAAGATTTTCGCGAGAAGATCGTTTTCGATTTCGGCGCGGAAGACCCGGAGAAAATTGAACTGCACGACGGGTCGAAAGCATATTTCCTGACGCGCAGCGTCGAGGACTGGTGGTCGGACGGGAAAAAGATGGACGCCGTCACGGTTCAGGAATTTTTGCGCTCGATTCGCACGCTCACGGCGACAAAATTTGCGGCCTCGGGATTTTCCGCTCCGGTACTGTCACTGGTTGTAACCTCCATGGACGGCAAGCGCGTGGAAAAAGTGGATATCGCAAAAAGCGGAAATGGTTACCTCGCGAAGAGAGCGGAAGGTCCGGCGCTGTTTGTGCTGGAAGCGAAGGTCGTCGAGGACGTTCAAAAAGCCGCGGGCGAATTGAAGCCTGCCGAAGTTCCCCCCGCCAAAAAGTAAATCGCGCTACGGAAAATAAAAGGGGCGCGGGCTTCACCCTGCGGGGGTTAGTCCTAGCAAGGACCAAAACCCGCAGGCTGAAGCCCGCAGCCACTTAAAACCAATCTTCAGAATTGGCCTTAGGCTGCTGGGTACCACTCCAGCAAGCGGACCTCAATGCCCGTGCCCTCCAACGCTTTCTTAAACACGGTGGTGTCTTGCCCCTTGTAGTGATACGGGATAGCCACCTTGGGATGAAATGCCTTGACCGCGTCGGCCGCTTCCTCTGCCGTCATGGTATAAGGCAGATTCATGCAAATGAAAGCGACGTCGATATTCTTAAGCGCACGCATTTCGGGAGTACCTTCCGTGTCTCCGGAGAAGTAGAATCGCTTGCCGCCGTAGGTGAGCACGTAGCCGTTGCCGCGCCCTTTTTCATGAAACACCGTACCCGGCTTGGGGCCGCGCGATGCCGTCGTGTTGTACATGGGAATCGCTTCGATCGTCCACGCTCCCCAGGTTGTCTTTTCGCCGTTGCCAATAACTTTGGCGGTCGTCACGGTCTTGGCGACCGCAGCCGGGGCGATAATCTCGGTGCCGGCCTTGCTTTCGGCCTTGATCAAGTCTGGGTCCATGTGGTCGCCGTGGATGTCCGTAATCAAGATCAAGTCGGCTTGCGGCAGCCCGGCAAAATTAGCCGGTTTGGCCGGATCGACAACGATGACCTTGCCTCCCGCTTCGATCACCAGCGACGCGTGATACACCGGCGTAATCTTCACCGGCCCCGCCGATGTAGTGAACGTCTGAACCGGCCGTGCCATCTGCGCATGCGCGCCCGCCGCAAACGAAAGCATGGCGGCGCACGCAAGAATAGAAACTATCGATTTCATTTTTCACTCCTGTGGGGATTTTTCACCCTAAGCGGGCAAAATCTTAGCACGCGCGCTGCAACCCATACAATCCTGATCGTCTGCCCTGCCCACGCCCAACCATTAAAGCGGACTTTCCAATAGCCGAAGTAATTACTGTATCTGGCGCACCTGTACCTTGGTACAGCTGCCTCTTTCGAAATCTTTCTTGCGCCTTTCCGCACGGCATTCTTCGGCTGCGTACAATAGATGCAAGGGAACTCGGGGAACTTTTCACTGGAGTGAGGCGACACGATGAGCGACACCCCTTACGCAGTAGCTCGGACGACTCCACGGTTCACGTTTATCGCTGAAGCGGAGATCGTGGGCTTGAACGACCGATCGCGCATCTCGGAGCTGAGCGCGCGCGGCTGCTACATCGATTCCATCAATCCGCTTCCCAAGGGCACGGACGTGCGAGTTCGTATTCGCTACGGCTGCAGCATTTGCGAGTTTTCCGGCAAAGTGATCTACACTCATGCGGGATTCGGCATGGGCGTGACTTTCACTGAATTAACCCCTGAACAACGATCCACACTGGATGTCTGGCTGGAAGAACTTGCCCGCAAAATGGACTGATAAGACGCAGCCGCACTCCCATCATGCTTGTGGCCCAGTTTGAGCAGGACAGCCACTCCTGGCTGTCCGCATTTTCCACATTACAATCTTGCGGGACGCCTAAAACAGGACAGCCAGGAGCGGCTATCCTACAGAGCGAATGCTGTCCCTTGACGTCCGCGATTGCCTCCGATACTGTTGCGATGTTTCTCACATCTTAGCGAGAATTCTCCCGCATCCATCGGACAAGGAAACAATTTCTCATGCCCAAACCGTATCGCGCTGAACACGTTGGCAGCTTGCTTCGCCCGCCGGAGGTGCTGCAGGCTCGCACGGCGCATGGCGCCGGCACTCTCCCCCTGGAACAGCTTCGCGCCGTGGAGGATCGCGCAATTCTTCAGGTCCTCGAAAAACAGAGCCAGTTGGGGCTGGACGTCGTTACCGACGGCGAAATGCGGCGCGGCTCCTGGCTTACGGACATGGCGGACGCGGTCGACGGATTCGTTTCCGAACGCGTGCCGCTCGAATGGAAAGGGCCGGGCGGCGGCGTGGAGGGGAGCACGGCGCATGCCGCCGGCGCGAAACTTCGCAAGGTTCGAAAAATGACCGGGCACGAAGTTCCCTGCCTGAAGAAGAATGCCCGCGCGCCGTTTAAGGTCACGCTGCCCGCGCCCTCCAATTTCATGCTGGCAAGCTACAAGGCGGGCATCACCGACAAATTTTATCCGACGCATGCCGACCTGCTGAAAGACCTGGTGGAAATCGTCCGCGACGACGTGCAGTGGCTGGTCTCGGAAGGTGTGCAATACATTCAATTCGACGCACCGTACTATTCCCATTACCTCGACCCAAAACAACAGGCCCACATGCGCCAGGCGGGCCTCGATCCGGACAAGGAACTGGAAAACGCCATTGCCGGTGACAATGCAGCGATGCGCGGAGTGGAGCGCGGCGGCGTTACGTTCGCACTGCACGTCTGCCGCGGCAACAGCCGCAGCCGCTGGTATACCGAAGGCGGCTACGATGCCATTGCCGAAAAACTCTTTGGGCTGCTGCAAGTGGATCGATTTCTTCTGGAATATGACAGCGATCGCTCCGGCGGCTTCGAGCCGCTGCGCCTTGTTCCGCGCGGCAAAAGCGTGGTGCTCGGCCTGATCACCACGAAGGAACCCAAACTCGAATCGCAGAGCGAATTGCGGCGGCGAATCGACGAGGCTTGCAAATTTGTGCCGCTGGAAAAGCTTGCGCTCAGCCCGCAGTGCGGCTTTGCATCCGTGGCCGCCGGCAATCTGCTTTCCGTGGACGAGCAATGGAAGAAGCTCGAACTCGTGGTGGACACGGCCCGCAAAGTTTGGGGCGCCGCCTAAATCCCGGCGGGAATCCAGCATGGATGGCGGGCCGGCATGCGGGGCTCTGCAACTCCCCACATGCCGCCCATCGGCCTGCGCTTATAGCGAACGCAGGAAATTCAGCAAGTCCTGTTTTTGGCTTTCCGTCAGACCATTGAAGTTACGGATGACGGCGTTGGCCTCCGAACCGGGGCTTGCATGATCTTCGATCGCTTGCAGCAGATCGGATGTTCTCCCGTCATGCAGGAAAAATAGCCGTTGACCTAATCCCCAGAGCGGAGCCGAGCGGAATTGGTCCGGACCCGCCGCGCCCTGCGAAACTCCATCGGCCAGCCCCGCCCCCATATGGTGCAGCAATAAATCGGAGAAGAGATTCGCCTGCACGTTACTGAGCGCCGCAACGTACGAATTGCCGGTCGTCAAGCTTGGCGTATGGCACGCGGAGCACTTCGCCACGTTGATGAACAAGTTCCTGCCGTTCTGAATCGATTGGGAACAGCCCGTGCCCGTGCAGGATGGCGCAGGCTGATCGAGAAAGCGCATGAAGTTGGCAAAGGCCACAATGTCGCTGGGACCCGCGACGGTGGATGTAACGTCGAAATTTGTTGAGTCCTCTGGAGTGGGATTGATCAGGCAGCCAGCCGGGATGGGCGTCGGAGGATATCCGCGTTCGTCCGGGAAAAGCTCATTGGTGATTCCCATTTCCACGTTGTAGGCCTCCCCTGCAAACATCAGCAGAGATTTATTCTGCGCCTTCCAGCCGAATCGAGTGATGGAGCCGTCGTTCCCGCTGCGGTTGGGCGTCCCGGCAATTCCCAGGAACTGCCTTCCCGAATTTTCCGCGGCCTGATTGGCAAGAATCGTATCTTCGGTGATGCTTTCGATCAGCCCCTCGCCGAAAACTGGCGTGGGAATGCGAAAGGAAATATTGTTTTCATTCAGCATGCGCTCGAAGTTCGGTTGGGCCATCTGGCAACTCGCGGCGTCGCTACGCCCCTGAATTGTGAAAAGGCCATGCACGCCGCCGTCGGACGTGCTGGTCAGCCTTCCGTTGGCGTCGGTTGCCAGTTTGAAACGCGCCTCGCGCACCGGGCCGTTCAGAGTGATGAACGGCGGAATGGTGTTGGACGCGCCATCCAGGTTTGCCACTGCGATTTGCGGATTTACGGAAGGACTTGTTCCGCCGAAAGCCGGCTGCGCATGGCAACTCGAACAGGAATTGGAATTGAAGGTTGGCCCGAGGCCATTGTTCGCGCCGTTTTGCACGGTTTCCACTTCCTGAAACCGTCTTTGGCCGTCGGCAAAATAGGCCTGCTGCGAAGAGGTCAGGCCAGTTATGAAGTTGCCGGCTCCGGGCGGCCCCGTGCGAGGGCCTGGATCGCGCGCGGCGTTCTGCCCTTGCACGGCGAACACAAATGCCAGCAGAAAAATCAGCAAGGACAAACTGCGCAGAAGCAGCGTTCGTTTGGCACGATAGTCATCCTTCCCGGCGGATTGCGACAGGCGGCGCACTGGAACTTCAATATCTCGTTTCATGGCTCCCCCTCATTCTTAGTGGCGGGGAATGTGCACTCGCCAATAAAAATAGAAACATTCGCCTGAACCAAACGCGGCTCTCTTTCCCCCAAAAGCGAATGTCTGGAGACAGACGGTATTCCTTTTTGAATTGCGAAGTCTCCTGTCCTGAGGGACAGAAACGGTAGAGGGCATGAGCACCGTGCAAGGTACTGCCTGTAACCTGCCCCTTTACCGGAAGAGATCAAAGTGAACCCGGCCGGGGGGAACGCAGGTTAGCCGCAAGAGCGGAACACTCGACAGGATTCGCCGCGGGCATTTACACTAGTGCCGGCAACAACGCAATTCAGATTGGATCCAGAGGATTTTTAATGCCTAACGTCACCTACGTTTCGTCGAGCGGAGTTTCGCGAAAGATCGATGTGCCTGCGGGAATCTCGGTCATGCAGGCGGCCTTGAATCACAGGGTCGAGGGAATCCTTGGCGAATGCGGCGGCAATTGCATGTGCGCCACCTGCCACGTCTATGTGGATGAATCTTTCCTGGACCAGATTCCAGCCGCAAAGGACAATGAGAAATTCATGTTGAGTATCGTCGTGGAAGGACCTCAGATCAATAGCCGCCTGAGTTGCCAGATCAAGATGTCGGAAGAGCTGGACGGAATTGTTGTCCGGCTCCCCGGCAAACAGAAGTGAACCGCGCGGAAAAGTTCCGCAAGGAATAACATGAGGCAATCATGAAGCCACGCGAGTTTGCGAAACCTTTTCAGGTTGCGGATGGATCGCATTTCCGCATGAAGGATTTCAATTCCGCGGAAACGCTCGGCCTGAGGTCCAAGGAACACGCGCAGACAACGCTCGCGCGCGGGATTACGCGGCTTGCCGAACTTCAGGAAAAACTTTTCGCCCAGGATCGCTGGGCGATTCTGCTGATTCTGCAGGCCATGGATGCAGCGGGAAAAGACAGCACCATCAAGCACGTCATGTCCGGAGTGAATCCCCAGGGATGCGACGTTCATTCGTTCAAGACTCCTTCGGCCGAGGAGTTGCAGCACGATTTCCTGTGGCGAACGTCACGCGCTCTGCCGGAGCGAGGGAAGATCGGCATTTTCAACCGCTCCTATTATGAGGAAGTCCTGGCCGTCCGCGTGCATCCGGAATTGCTCGCACAAAAGAAAATTCCCGCGAATCTGGTGACCGACAATATTTGGGAGAAACGCTTTGAAGACATCAACGCCTTCGAACGCTATCTCACGGGAAACGGCATCGTGGTGCTGAAATTTTTTCTCCACCTGTCCAAGCAGGAACAAAAGAGGCGGTTTCTCAAGAGGCTGGAGCAGCCGGAGAAAAACTGGAAATTTTCAATGAGCGACGTTTTGGAGCGGCAGCATTGGGACAAGTACATGCGTGCATACGAGGAGATGATCCGAAATACGAGCACGAAACACGCGCCCTGGTACGTGGTCCCCGCCGATCACAAATGGTTCGCGCGCCTGGTTGTGGCGGAAGCCACCATTGACGCGATGGAGAGTCTGGACCTTTCCTTCCCTAAGATGGACGCGCAGAGACGCAAGGAACTGAAGGCCGCACGGTCCGCACTCGAACATCAAAAATGAGCGCCGCTGATTCTACGGGAATCCACGAATCGGTTTGCGTGACAATTTGTTTACAATACGTTTTGCGGACCCCGCACAACTCCGCATTTCCCGTAGGCATCTGATGGCCTAATTGTGACAAAACGTATTGAGGTCATGGTCGTCGGAGCGGGGCCTGCGGGGATCGTTACGGCAATCGACATTCGCGCCAGGGGCTGCCTGCAATCCGGCGAAAATCCTTAACTTAAGCGGATCGAATCCCTGCCGCCCGGACGGCCTGAGACATCGCGCCGATCAGCGGCGCTTCTTCGTTCAACACCATGTAGATTGGAATTTGCGACAGGAGTTCCGCGAATTTTTCCTTCTCGCAAAACGCTTTAAAAAACGAGCCGTCTTCCATCTTCTTGCGTATTTTCACGGCAATTCCGCCGGCCACCCACACTCCGCCGCGCGCGAGAACCTTCAGCGCAAGATTGCCCGCCTCCGCGCCGTACATGCTCACCCACAGATCGAGCGTGCGCACGCACACCGGACACTGCCCGGCAAGCGCCAGGTGCGTAATTTCGGGCGCTGCATCCGCTTCCGGCCCTTGGAAGGAAGGATGCACAACCGCCGGGTCCAGAAAAGTGTGGATGGTTCGAAAGCCGCGCCCCGAAAGAATCAGCTCCACACTGACAAATTCCTCGCGCTTTTTCATGTAGCGCAACAATTCAATCTCTTGTTCCGTGCGCGGCGCAAAATCCGCGTGCCCGCCTTCGGAACCCGCGACTGCGTAACGATTGCCATCCCAGAACAGAATGGCTTCGCCCAGGCCCGTGCCCGCGGCGATCAATGCCTGCGTGGATAGCGGCGATGGCACGCCGCGATTGAGAGTGGAAATCTCGGACGGCGCGAGGTGCGGCAAACTGTAAGCGGTGGCTTCCAGATCGTTCAGCAGCACAACGTGCCGGGTTGCGAGCTGCGCGGATAGCTCGGAGGCATCCACAATCCATGGCAAGTTGGTGGCTTTGACGCGGCGATCGATGACCGGTCCAGCCACGCCGAAGCCCGCAGCCTCAATCGCGCGGGCGCCGGCCTCTTTTATTTCGGCGCGGCAATCCAGGAGAAATTTCGAAATCATTTCATTAAAGGCAGGAAATGCGCGGCTTTGGTATCGCTGAGTGAAAACTATTTGGTGGGATTCGCCGCGGACGTCATACAGCGCCAAATTGCATTTGGTGCCTCCGATGTCCCCGGCCAGAATCATTTACTTTTCCCCGGTTTGCCGCGCACAACCCCGGCAGGCTTCGCCGGTGGCTCGGATTGTTCCTCGGCGGGCGTCGTGAGCAGAGCGGCGGCGGCTTTATCCACCAGAAAAATTTTTAGCCCGCGATGCCGAGGCTGCACGAGCTGCGCGGGATACGGAGGATCGGCTTTGCCCTCCAATACAGCACGCAGAATTTGCGCCTTTTCCGAACCCACCACCAGGAAGACCACTCGCGATGCCGCGTCGAGCACTGGGAACGTGAGCGTCATGCGGCGCATGTTCAACTTGGTGACGGTCGGAGTGCTGACCCAGCGTGAAGTTTGGCGCGACACACGGGTGCCGGGAAACAGCGACGCCGTGTGGCCATCGGTGCCCATGCCCAGAAAAATCAGATGGAATCGCGGAAATCCGCGATCGTCCAGATCGAGATATTTTCGCAGAACTTCTTCGTACTCGTGGGCCGCGCGGCCAATGCTGGCCTTTTCGGCCTCCATGCGGTGCACGTTGCCTTCTGGAATAGGAACTCGAATGAGTAATTCGCGCCGCGCCATTCCGTAGTTGCTTTCGGGACTGGTGGGAGGAACCGCGCGCTCATCGCTCCAGAAAATGTGTACCTTGGCCCAATCCACCTGGCCGCGAAATTCATCGGAGGCCAGAAGTTCGAACATCTGGCGCGGCGTATTTCCACCGGAGAGCGCCACCATGAACTGGCCGTCCTTAGCGATGGATTGCCAGGCGTAGTCCACGAACAGGCGCGCAGCGGCCCGCGCAACTTCCGCGGGGCTGGAAAACACTTGCACATCCGGGAGAGTTTCCGGAGTAACGCCCTTACGAATTCCGCCAGTGTCGGCCATCGCGCTCCAGCAATTCATCGGCTTCGTGTGGGCCCCATGTGCCCGCCGAGTAGTTTGGAAATTTGGGTTTATTCGATTCAAAATAATCCAGAACGGGATCCACCAGCGCCCATGCCGCTTCCACGCCGTCGGCGCGGTCGAAAAGCGTTGCGTCGCCGCGCATGCAGTCGTTGATCAGCGTCGCGTACGCGGAGCGCTCGCCCCCGCCGAATTCCGCCTGATAACTAAAATCCATGGTAACGGTTTTCAATTTCATTTCCTGCCCCGGCAACTTGGCATGAAATGAAATTGAAATTCCTTCGTCGGGCTGCACATTCAGCACCAAAGCGTTCGAAGACAAATCCTGCCCGCGAAATACCAGATGCGGCGCGCGGCGAAACTGAATGGCAATTTCGGTGACGCGCGAAGGAAGGCGCTTTCCCGTCCGCAAATAGAATGGAACACCCGCCCAGCGCCAGTTGTCGATCTGCAAACTTAGCGCGACGAACGTCTCCGTGCCAGAATTTTTTGCCACCCCCGGCTCATTGCGATATCCGGCAAGCAATGAAGAATCGCCGGGCGCGCTACCTGGGCCATATTGTCCTCGCACAATATCCGTCTTGATGCTTCTGGCGGTGAATGGGCGGATCGATTGCAGAACCTTGATTTTCTCGTTGCGCACGGCGGTAGCATCAAAGGCAGCCGGGGGCTCCATGGCCACCAGCGAAGTGAGCTGCAGAACATGGCTCTGAATCATGTCGCGCGTTGCCCCCGCGGTTTCGTAGAAGGCCGCGCGCTGCTCCACGCCTAATGTTTCTCCCGCCGTGATTTGCACATGGTCCACATAATTTCGATTCCACAACGGCTCAAAAATACCGTTGCCGAAACGCAGCACCATGAGATTTTGCACCGTATCTTTTCCCAGGTAATGATCGATGCGGTACACCTGAGGTTCGTCAAACGCCTTGCGAACCGTCTGATTCAGCTTTCGCGCAGAGGCCAGATCCCGCCCATAGGGCTTTTCAATGATGATGCGCGTCCAGGATTTTCCATTGGGATGCTTTGCCAGCCCTGCCTTATCCAGCTGCTCAATGATGATCGGATAGATTTCCGGCGGAGTAGCCAGATAAAAAAGGCGGTTCCCGTTCAGCTTGTGGGCCTTGTCCAACTCCTCCAGGCGTGTCTTCAATTTCTCGAAAGCTTCCGCGTGGTGATATTCGCCTGAAACGTAGGCGAGAGCATTTGCAAATTCCTTGCACTCTTCTTCCCGCAGCGTGTTCGCGTCGGCAAATTTCTTTACCGAATCGACAGCCGACTTCTGAAAGGCCTCATCGGTCATGGGCGTGCGCGCAAAACCAATGATGGCAAACCTGCGCGCCAGGCAATTCTGCGCGGCCAGGCCATATAGCGCGGGGACCAGTTTCCGCCGCGAAAGATCGCCCGAAGCGCCGAAGATGACGATCGTGCAGGGATCCGCCGGCGTGATGGAACTGTGTCTTGCGGGCTCCGGAATTTCAATCACCGTGCTTTTTCCTGAGGTCATGTTCGGGCCCTCACTTTTTCGCGGCCGCCTTGATCGCGTGGCCGCCAAACTGATTGCGCATCGCGGCCAACAGCTTGTCGGAATAGGAATCGGAATCGCGCGAGGTCAGCCGCTGCAACAGCGACAACGTGATTACCGGCGCGGGCACATCCAGATCGATCGCCTCCGCCACCGTCCAGCGGCCCTCTCCGGAATCCGAAACATAGGGAGCAATTCCGGCCATTTCTGCATTTTCCTTCAGCGCGATGCTCAGCAAATCCAGCAGCCAGGAGCGCACCACGCTACCCGTCCGCCAGATTTCCGAAATCTGGTGCATATCCAGGGCAAATTCATTTTTCTTTTTCAAGATCGCGAAGCCCTCGGCATAGGCCTGCATCATTCCGTACTCGATGCCATTGTGAACCATTTTCACGAAGTGGCCCGCCCCGGTTGGCCCGACGCGGCCCCATCCCTGATCCTTGGCCGGCGCGAGCGTTTCCAGCAGTGGCCGCAAATACTCGACCGCGGCAACGTCGCCGCCCACCATCATCGAATAGCCTTCCTTCAGGCCCCAAATTCCTCCGCTGGTGCCTACGTCCACAAACTGAAATCCCTGTGCCTTTAGGCTCGCTCCGCGGCGCTGCGTGTCTTTGTAATTGCTATTGCCGCCGTCGATTAAAATATCGTCTTTGGAAATGTGAGGGATTAGCGCGGCAATGGTGTCGTCCACCGGCGCTCCGGATGGAACCATGATCCAAATGGCTCGCCGTTTGCCAAGCTTCCCGGCGAGGCTGGCCAGCGAATCCGCGCCCTCCGCGCCGGCCGCCGTGACGCGCGCAACTGCTCCTGAGTCGCGGTCGTAGCCCACCAGGCGGTGCCCGCCGCGCACCAGCCGCTCCACCATGTTCGCGCCCATGCGCCCCAGCCCTACCATTCCGAGTTCCATATACGCCTCCGCCTCTACGTGTCTTCAATACTTTAAATGCTTACGCCGCTCGCGATTAGATCCCGCCTCAATTGCGCCGCGTCCTGGAAATGAATGGTGCGCATGCGCAATTGGCGCGCGCATTCCAGATTCAGCTCGCGGTCGTCAATGAACAAACATTCGTCGGGGCTGCGCTGCGTCACGGACAGCGCCACCTCGTATATTCTCTCTTCGGGCTTTCGCACGCCCAGATAGCAGGAACTGAAAAAGGCCTTAAACTCACGCCGCAAATTGAATTGATGAATCCTGCGCTCATTCAGTTCCAGCGGCTCGTTGTTGATGGTGCCCAGAAGATATTTTCCGCTGGCGGCCACATCGGAAAGCACCGCGCGCGATTCCGGAAATTCCTTCGACTGCGCGAAAATAAAATCCGTGAATTCCTCTCGCGTAAAACTTCGCTTGCGATAGAAAATCGTGCGTTGAAGGTAGGTGTCCAGCGTAATGCGCCCCGTTTCAAATGCGGGGCTAGCCAGTTCGTGCCGGTCCTGAAATTCCTCCCAATCGATTTCAAACTTCTTGGCCGCCGCGGCGCGCGCTTCGCGATCCCATCCGTTGGACAGGATGACGCCACCCACATCCCAAAATATCGCCGTGACGTCCGACAACGCGCCCCCCTCAGAGCCGACCACGTAGCCTACTTATTGTAAGCGAAGCATGCAAGGAAACGCTTCACTGTTCAATCAGCGTGTTTCATTGAGCAGCCTGTACCATAACGAACCTGTTATCAAGCAGGTTGATAGTCGGCATAGGGGGCTCGCCAATTGTCGGAGAAACCTGGTGAACACGAAAAATGATCCCCGGAGCAGCGGCATATCGCATCAACAAGAGCGCGTTCCCTCCCTTGCCTCGTTCCTTGGCAGTTTGGATTTCCGCCGGTCTTGCAGTATCGTAGGTAGGCACTAATTACTCGATTTCCTTGATGGAGGATGCAGATGGCGGATGAATCCTGTGGACCGACAAAGCCGGTGGCTCCGAGCACGCCTGCCAAGCCCGGCCAGCGCGTGGTCCATTGCGTAAAGTTTGACAAGGATATGCCCGGCCTGGAACGCATCCCCTGGAAGGGCGAACTGGGCAAGCGCGTTTACGAAAACGTCTCGGCCGATGCCTGGAAACTGTGGATCGAATACTCCAAGATGCTGATGAATGAGTACCGCTTGAACCCGCTGGATCCACAGTCGCAGAAGATCATGGAAGAGCAGATGGAGCAGTATTTCTTTGGGGAAGGCGCGAAGTTGCCCGAAGGATACGTTGCGCCTAAAGCCAAGGGATAACGGACGTTTCCTGCCTGTAGGACAGGCTTCAGCCTGTCTTCTTTTGACTTTCTTAACGCTCCACAAAAACCAGACAGGCTGAAGCCTGTCCTACTCCCCCGCGCTCTGCGCCGCTTCCGTCGCGGGATGCTGCACGGGCAATCGCTCCACAATTTCAAATTTCAGTTGGCCATGCGCCAGGCGCAGCGCGGTTTCCACCTCGGCCGGCGATTTGGCGTGCGCGAAGAGAAATCCGAGGTAGGACGAACCCTCCGGCCAGGCCGCAATAAAATCATGCAGGCGCGCGGTGATTTGCACATCTTCGATGCCTGGCGTTGCGCGGGCCTGATCTTCCCCTTCCACCTTTTCAAGAACTCCGGTCTTGGGCACGGGAATCATCAGCACGCCGGAGGCATCGTCTTCCCGTTCGACTCCCGTTCCTGTCATGCCCAGCGCGTGCCGGACCAGCAACTCTTCCAGCAAGGTGCGCTGAGGTCCGAATCGAAGCGCGCGCGAACACAGGCCGCCAATCGGCCTCGGCGCGGCTTCCAACACCCACGGCCCCTGGTCATTGATGCGAAACTCCGCGTGCACCGGTCCGTGAGTGAGTCCCAAGGCCTGAACTGTGCGTTCGGCGCAGTCCAGAAGACGATCGTACATGTCATCCGGCAAGCACGAGGGCGTGACGAAAAGCGTCTCTTCAAAGTACGGGCCTTCCAGCGGGTCCGGCTTGTCGAACACTCCCAGGATTCGCAATTTTCCATTCGTGAGCAATCCCTCGACGGCCACTTCCCGGCCGGGAATGTAGCGTTCCACCAGCAGCCGGTCCAGGTCCGGCTCGCGCGTGACTTTCACCTCGGGCGATTCCAGCAGTTGCTTGATGCGCGCAACGGCGGCTTGAAACTCTTCCGCGTTGTTGGCACGAATCACGCCCTGGCTGGCCGCCAGCCGCAGCGGCTTGACGACACAGGGAAATTGAACGCGCGGCAGAATTTTTTCCACGCGCTTGTCGAACTTGAAGGAAAAAAATCCGGGCACGGGGAGGCCCGCGTCGCGCAGAATTTCGCGTTGGCGCAATTTGCTGCGGCAATTTTCCACGGCTTGCGGAGAATGGTAGGCGAATCCCAGGGCGCGCGCGGCATGCGCTGCCGTTGTCGTAGGCCGATCGCCGAGGGCGATCAAGCCGTCCACGGGGCGCACCAGCGATTGCTTCACGATGCGCCGCGCCGAATCCTCTGGATCTTCGAAGCGCACGGCAATCGCGCCGTCGGCCCACGGGTCTTCGAGTTGGTGGCAGCGGTCGCTGGCAAACACGACGTCCACGCCAAGCGCTTTGGCGGCTTCCGCGAAGCTGCGCGTCTGGTAACCCAATTTACTTGCGAGAATCAGTAGTCTGCTCATATGGTTTTGGTGTTCCGGTTTATTTTCCAGCTGCCGCGCCGATGATTTGGCCGGCTGCTGTAGCACGCCTCTTCAGAGGCGGGGTTTTTCCGCCCCGGCATCATAAATTCCCCGCCTCTAAAGAGGCGGGCTACAATAAAAACTCCGCTACCACGGATACTCGATACTATTGATCGGCTCGACCATCCTCACACATATTGATCGGCCTTGGCGACTGCTTCCTTCGGTTTCCCTATGGAAACAAACTGAACATCCATGGGTTCGGCGCAACAATACCATGGCTCATCGAGATACGGCACCGGCGCGCTTTTCGCCAACGGAAGCGCGAGGTCGATGGGCATGCGATTACCGGCGGCGGCCTGCGCGGCTCGGCGAATGTGCGAGAAAATTTCCGTGCGCAAAAGCTTCAGTCCATCGCCGCGCTGCACGATCTGCGAAATTTCGCGCGCCAGCGCGTCCACGCGGGCGTCCGCATGCGTCCAGGGAAAAACGAACGCCGCGGAATCGAACGGGCCAACCATCGCGCTCACTTCCGGCAATTCCAAGAGGCGCGAACCGGCCGGGATCAGCAGGCGAATGGCAAGCTGGATAGGAGAGACGTTTTCCGTCAGGCCTTCTTGCGCAAGCACGTCCAGCAAATCCGCGTAGCCATCAAGCGTGGTCCACGGCGTGAACGGTACAAACGTAGGCAGGAGCGTCATGTCCAATTCGCGGAAGCGCGCCACCACTGCCAGAAAATCGGCGCGCGTGTGGCCCTTGTCGAATTTTTCGAGCACTGCATCGTCCACCGACTCTACGGCGCTGGTGACGAAGAGGCATCCGCTATCGCGCAACGCCGGCAAGAGTGCGTCGTGCTTGCGCAGGTGCTCGATTTTAATAGTCACGTCGTATGACAGTTCCGGAAATTCGCGGTGCATGGCGTCCACAATCGAAATCGAGTGGGACGGCCCATTGAAAAAATCGGGATCGCCAAATGTAATGTGCCGCGCGCCTGCCGACACCTGCCGCCGGATGTCTTCGAGGACCACATCGCGCTCCACCACACGGAACGCGCCGTTATACACGGGCACGATGGGACAGTGCCTGCAAAGATGCTTGCAACCGCGCGTGGCCTCGGTCGAACCGGCAACGCGATGCTCGCCGCTGGGCATCACCACGCGCGCGTATTTCTCCGGTGCCAGCATGCCCGCGCGATCCGGCACAAGAAATTTTTGCCGCGCCAGCGAAATTACTGGCTCCGTCTGCTCCGCGGAGTTGTTCTCGTTTAGTGCGCCGTGTTGCAAGCGCGAGGCCAGGCTGGCAAGCCCCTCTTCAAACTCGCCGCCAAGAATGGTGCCCACGCCAAGGCCGCGCAAGTATTCCTCGTTCACCGGAGCGTACAGGCCGTAAAAGCAAATGTGCGCCTGTGGATTTTTTTCGCGGACTTTAGGAATGAGTCCCGCCGCAAGCCGCGTGGCTGTGTGCATGGGCACGTAAAAGCAAATCAAATCCGCGGCGAGGATAGCCTCTTCGTCCAGCGCCTCTCGCGTCAAATCGAGGCTGGAAACATCGTGGCCACCTGCGCGCAGCCATGCGACCGGCGACGCCAGGCCAAAGGGCTGCCTGCCGAGTTCATACGTGGAGATGAGAAGGATATTCATTCAGCTGTGCGTGCCCGAAGCCATTCTAACCCGCATTGGCTGTTGCATGTTAATTGTAAGCGCCGTGCGGAACTGCGAGGGCGCTTTTAGTAGCGCGGGCTTCAGCCTGCGGGTTTTCAGCCTTGCATGATCAAAACCCGCAGGCTGAAGCCCGCGCTACTAAAAACGCCTCGTCCCGATGGCTGTGCCATCGAGACGAGGCGGAGTGTGACATCAAAATGGAAACTGGAAACTACAACCCTTATGGGCAGGTCGGTGAAAGCATCTTGACGCCAGTCACCTTCATGTAGTGAGGCGCCTTCGGTACATCCTTCATTGCTTCGGCTTCAGCCGGAGGAACCGCCGTGCCGGTGATTTCAATCTTGTGTCCGACATGGGGCTTCAAATTAGCGGTGGACGATACAATTCCTACCGACTTCGGTCCCTTTTCGAGATCGGAGAGCATGTAGGAGCCATCGGCCGCGCCGGCCCGCAAGCAACCGGTCATGCTGTGTTCCTTGGGAGCATCCTGAGCGCGGGTACCCATGGAAATCGTAAATGCACAAACAACAACCAAAACCGCGAGAATCGTTTTTTTCATAAAGGTCTCCTTGGGAGAGGATCGCCGCACATACTAACATGAATCCCGTCATTCAAATAAAACATGTTTTTTCTGAATGCGTCTTAACAACCATGGCGTTCCAAAATGGCAAAGGGCACGCCACAACCCCTTCGTAATTTAAGTTTATTTTCAATGACTCGCAGGCTGCGCGGATCATCAGGATGCGTTATGATTGTGACCCTGCAACATACAAGAAAGGAAAAAAGCCAGAATGGCTCCCGCATCCAAAAATTCGTTCGGCACACAAGAGACAGTGAAGGTCAACGGCAAGTCCTACGAAATTTTTCGTTTGGGCGCGCTTGAGAAAAAGGGAATAGGGCATGTCTCCAAGCTTCCCTTTTCGCTGCGCGTGCTCCTTGAAAATCTTTTGCGCCAGGAGGACGGCAAATTCGTCCATCCCGCCGATATCGAGGCGTTGGCCGCATGGGATCCCAAGGCCGCCACGCAGAAGGAAATTTCCTTCATGCCCGCGCGCGTGCTCTTGCAAGATTTTACGGGCGTGCCCGCCGTGGTCGATCTGGCCGCCATGCGCGAAGCCATCGTCAAATTGGGCGGCGATCCAAAAAAAGTGAATCCCCTGCTGCCCGCCGAACTGGTCATCGACCACTCGGTGCAGGTGGACAAGTCCGGCTCGGACATGGCCTTCGCGTTCAACGCGGAACTGGAATTCCATCGCAACGTGGAGCGCTACGCCTTCCTTCGCTGGGGACAAGAAGCCCTGAACAATTTCAAGGTTGTGCCGCCCGACACGGGCATTTGCCATCAGGTGAACCTCGAATACCTGGCGCGCGTTGTGTTTGACGCCACGGTGGACGGCAAGACGTTTGCCTTCCCTGATTCGCTGGTCGGCACCGATTCGCACACCACAATGATCAATGGCCTCGGCGTGTTCGGCTGGGGCGTCGGCGGCATCGAAGCAGAAGCCGCTATGCTCGGCCAGCCTCTTTCGATGCTGATTCCGGAAGTCGTCGGCTTCAAGCTGCACGGCCGCCTGCCCGAGGGCACCACCGCGACCGACCTCGTCCTGGTCGTTACGGAAATGCTTCGCAAAAAAGGCGTGGTCGGAAAATTCGTGGAGTTCTACGGCACGGGGCTATCCAGCCTGAGCTTGCCGGACCGCGCCACCATCGCCAACATGGCGCCCGAATACGGCGCGACCATGGGCTTCTTCCCCGTCGACGCCGAAACGCTTTCCTACTTGCGCTTCACGGGCCGCAGCGAAACGCGCGCGCGCCTTGTCGAGGAATACACCAAGGCGCAGGGCATTTTCCGCACCGATGCCACGCCGGACCCCATGTACACCGACAAGCTTGAACTCGATCTCGCCACCGTGGAAGCCACGCTGGCCGGACCAAAGCGCCCGCAAGACCGCGTGCCGCTGCGCCAATCCAAAGCGTCGTTCGAAAAATCGCTGGAGGGCGCCGCGCAAAAGAAGGTCGCCGTGCAGAACAACGGCGACAAGTTCGAGCTTTCGAATGGTTCGGTGGTCATCGCGGCGATTACCAGTTGCACCAACACTTCGAACCCCTCGCTGATGCTGGGAGCCGGATTATTGGCGAAGAAGGCCGTCGAGCGCGGCCTTCGCAGCAAGCCCTGGGTGAAGACCAGCCTGGCGCCAGGTTCGAAGGTAGTCACCGATTACCTGGAAGCTGCGGGCCTGGGAAAATATCTCAATGAACTAGGCTTCAACCTTGTCGGCTACGGCTGCACCACCTGCATCGGCAACAGCGGCCCGCTGGAAGAACACATCGGCGCGGCCATCAAGGAGAACAGTCTCGTTGCGGTTTCCGTGCTCAGCGGAAATCGAAACTTCGAAGGTCGCATCCATCCGCTAGTACGCGCAAACTATTTGGCATCGCCGCCGCTGGTGGTGGCCTACGCGCTCGCGGGCAGCATGGATTTTGACATGGCCAGCGAACCGCTCGGCACGGATAAGGCGGGCAAGCCCGTATTTCTCCGCGATATCTGGCCAACGCCGCAAGAGATCGAATCCACAGTGCGCGCAAGCGTCACCACCGCCATGTATAACAAAGAATACGGCGAAGTGTTCAAGGGCGATTCCCGCTGGCAGGGATTGAAAGTGCCGGTGGGCGATATTTATGCCTGGGATGAAAAATCCACATACATCAAAAATCCGCCGTTCTTTGAAAAGATCACCAAGACCCCGGCGCCGCTCACGGACATCCATAAAGCGCGAGCACTGGCCATGCTGGGCAACAGCATCACTACCGATCACATTTCGCCCGCCGGATCGATTGGCGTGGACACTCCTGCCGGCAAGTGGCTCATCGCGCAGGGCGTCAAGCCGGTGGACTTCAACTCCTACGGCGCGCGTCGCGGCAATCATGAAGTGATGATGCGCGGCACGTTCGCCAACATTCGCCTGCGCAACCAGCTCGCTCCCGGCACCGAAGGCGGCTGGACCGTGCATCAGCCCGACGGCGAAAAAATGTCCATCTATGACGCGTCCATGAAATATCAGAAGGAAGGCACGCCGCTGATCGTCCTGGGCGGCAAGGAATATGGCTCGGGGTCGTCCCGCGACTGGGCGGCGAAAGGCACTGTGCTGCTGGGCGTGCGTGCGGTGATCGCGGAAAGTTTCGAGCGCATCCATCGCAGCAACCTGCTGGGCATGGGCGTGCTCCCGCTGCAATACCGAGCGGGCGAATCGGCGCAATCGCTGGGCCTCACCGGGTTCGAGGAGTTCACCATCGAAGGCGTGGCAAAACTCGCGCCGGGTATGGCTGTGGAAGTCCGCGCACGCGACAAGGGCGGCAAGGAAACCGTGTTCCAAACGGTGGCGCGCGCCGACACGCCAGAAGAAGTGAATTACTACCGGCACGGCGGCATCCTGCCGTACGTCCTGCGGCAAATGCTCTAGATTGGGGATGGTTTAAGTAGCGCGGGCTTCAGCCTGCGGGGGTTAGTCCATGCACACACTAAAACCCGCAGGCTGAAGCCCGCGCTACTTAAACCCAAATTCAACTTCGAAGTGAGGCCTGACATGCCCGAAAAATTAAACCGGCGGCAATTGATGCAGACGGCAGCGTGCACGTCTCTCGCGGTAGTGGCGATCTCTCATGCGCTGTCATTACAGGCTGCACAAAATGCAAACCCGGCCCCGCATGTGCCTGGCGTAGACATGTCCCACGAATGCACGGTGCAAGACCCCGAGCACTATCGCCTGGAATTTGAAAACGAGTATGTCCGAGTGATCCGCTGCCGAATTCCCGCCCACGACAAAGTGAAGATGCACAATCACCCCCTGGGCTCAGTGATTATTTTCATGACCGACCAGAATCTCCATCAAACACTGGAAGGCGGCAAGACCGAAGAAGCCCATAACAAAGCGGGGCATGTCTTGTGGGGGAATGGTTCCCAGGCGCAACACATGGGCGAGAATGTGACGGACCAGATGTACGAGTACATCCGGGTGGACATCAAAGCAGCAGTTCCCGCGCGCGTATAACGCCGCACGCCATTTCCATTACAAACGTAGGACGATCATGAAAAGTAGCGTGGAAGCGCCCGATTGGTCTGCAATCCCCAAACCGACGGATGATGGAGCGGCATCGCATCTTGCAGGAATGCGCATGCCTGCCGTCCCATTGCCTGCCACTGACGGGACAACCGTGGACCTATCAACTCTAGCCGGCCTGGTGGTGGTCTATGCCTATCCTCGGACGGGAATTCCTGGAATTGACAATCCTCCGGGATGGGACTTGATCCCCGGCGCGAGGGGATGCACGCCGCAATCCTGCTCTTTCCGCGATCACTTTGCGGAACTGAAGGCTCTGGGCGTTGCTCACCTTTTCGGCCTTTCGAGCCAGGACACTGCCTATCAGCGCGAGGTTGCCGAGCGCCTGCACTTGCCGTTTGCAATTCTTTCGGACGAACATTTCAAGCTTACGGAAGCGTTGCGCCTGCCAACATTCCAAACCAATGGGATGACGCTGCTGAAACGCCTGGCGCTTGCGATCCGGGACGGACGAATTGAGCACGTCTTCTATCCAGTGTTTCCTCCGGACCAAAACGCGAGCGATGTCATCGCCTGGCTGGCGACCAAAACTCAGTAGAAGTGTTTCAATATTATTTGGAACGCCGCTCTTTTCGTTCCGCCTTTCCATCATCCCCAAACTTCTGTTAGCTTCATCTCTTGTTTGCATTTGAAGAGGAGCCCTCGATGCGCCCACAAATCAAATCGCTTTGGTTTCTTGGCTTCGCCACATTGTTCTTGTTAAGCGCGGCCGCGCGGCTGGCGGCGCAATACCCGATGCCGGGGCCGGAGCGCATCTATGCCATCAAGGCGGGCAAACTGGTCGATCCGGAAAAGGGCACGACGGAAACCAATCAAATCATTCTGGTGCGCGGAAAAATAATCGAAGCCGTCGGCCCGAATGTGCCGATCCCTTCGGACGCAAAGGTCATCGACCTCTCGAAATCGACAGTGCTGCCCGGCCTGTTTGACGCGCACACGCACCTCTGCATGACGCTCAAGAAGGATCGCGACGGAAACAATTATTACTTCACCACGCTGCTGGACTCCACGCCCTACCGCGCCATTGAAGGCGTGGCCAACGCGCGCGACATGCTGGCGGCGGGATTCACCACCGTGCGCGACGTGGGCAACGCCGGCAATTATGCGGACACCGCGCTGCGCGAAGCCATCGAGCGGGGCATGGTGCCCGGCCCCACCATGATCAACGCCGGGCGCATCATTGCGCCCTACGGCGGGCAATTTCGCTTGCAGCCCGAAAAGCGCGATCTGGCAACGCCGGAATACGCCATCGCCGATACGCACGACGAAATGATCAAAGCCATTCGCGAAAATATTCATTACGGTGCGAAGGTCATCAAAATTGTGGTGGACGATCAACAATACATTTACAGCGCGGACGACATCCGCTTCATGGTGGAAGAGACGCACCGCGACGGACTGAAACTTGCCGCGCATTGCTGGACGCGCGCCGGCGCGCACAACGCAGCCGAGGCCGGCGTCGATTCCATCGAGCACGGCGAACGGATGACCAACGAGGATTTGCAACTGGCCAAGAAGAATCATGTCGTTCTGGTGGGAACGGATTTCACGGAGATCGCCTCGCGTGAATATGGCACGCCCGAAATGCACGCCGTGTTCGTGGACCGCCTCAAGCGCGCCTATCAGATTGGCGTGACCATGGCCTTTGGCACCGACGCATTTATTTACGTGCCGGGAGAAACTCGCGGCACGCAGGCAGCGGAATACGTGGACTCCTGGGTCGAAGCGGGCGTCCCTGCGAAAGACACGCTGCGCGCCATGACCGTCAACGCGGCGCGCCTGCTGGGGGTCGATGGCGAGCGCGGCGCGATCAAGCCGGGCCTCGCTGCGGACATCATCGCTACGCCCGATAATCCGCTGGACGACATTCAAGCCGTGCGCAAAGTTTCCTTCGTGATGAAAGAGGGAAGCGTTTTCAAGAATGAATGAGGGTGCGGCCTTGCGTGGCATAGGCCTCAGCCTGTGGGTTTTAGTGCTTGCAAGGAGTAAAACCCACAGGCTGAGGCCTATGCCACTTAAATCTATTGCACGCGGACAACTGTGATCGACTTGAGCATTTCCACCCACCGCGCCGGACGCTTTTCGTGAGGAGCGATCAGCCGGAACGGCCCGAGACCGCCGGGGATGGGCGCTCCATCCATGGTATCCGCCACGATAATTTCCGAGTCCTGAAAACTGGAATTGAGCTCCTCCAGCGAAAACAGCACGCGGTAGTTGTCCGCTGCTTCCACCAGAACGTACGTCGCCATGGCCTGACCACGTAATTGCTCGCCCTGGGGCACGCCGGCCTTTTGCAGCAGATCTTCGACCAGCACGCCCTCATACACTTCCGTCTTCTTCGAATGCGCGTTATCCACGCGCAGCGTCTTTCGCGGCATATTCTTGAGGTCAGCAGCCGTCAAGTCCAGAGGCGTGGTGACCGCTCCGCCGATCTTGAAATCGGAAGGCCCCGCCGAAGGCTTTGGGGGCGCGGCTTGCTGCGCCCAGGCGGAAAATCCAAGCAATAGAACAACTACAGCCGGAGCTAAGATGCGGCGCATGGCGATTCCCTTTCCCATATGAATCAAGCGAACTGCGGGTGGATTCCACAGCCCGCCAAAAACATTCCCACCGCTTTTGTCATTCTGAGCGAAGCGAAGAAGCTCTCTTTCTCTTGATTGACTCAACCCGAAGAGAGATTCTTCGCTTCGCTCAGAATGACAAAAAGTGGCGGGGGCCTTTGCCATCGCGTTCAGCCCTTTTGAAGCATGACTTCGGTTCAACTTGATGACGGCGGAGACGCGGTCGCCGACCTTCAATTTCATTTCCTCTGCGCTTCGGCGGGTAATGACGCTTTCAATCAAGTTCTTGCCCACCTGCACCGTCACGTGAGCCATGACGCCGTCCACTTCGAGTTCGATAATCTTTCCTTCGATCTTGTTTCTTGCTGAAAGTTTGCTGGCCATGGGAGCACCCTCTTTTCCGTCGATATGAGTCGGGATCGCTTCGATCCAATGCCAAGCTTGGGATCTTTCGGCCACACTGTCAAATCGAGTGAAATTGGCTACAAATGAACCGTATCTATACGACTTTTACACAATCAACTCGCACTGTCGGGTTCATATGGAAAACGGCGGCGTGCCGCGACTCAGGTTACGCACCTGCGGCGTGATGTTCACGAAATTCGCACTGCCGCGGAGAGCAGCGCACCGCCGATCGCCCGCTTCAGGTCCCGATGCGGGCTCTCGACTGAGCCCGCATCGGAAAGGATCAGAAAGCGAAACGAGTGCCGATTGTCGGAGCAGCGTTGTTGTTGTAGACATAGGGAACGCCGGGGCCGTGAGGAATGGCGATCGCCAGACCGCCGCTCACGTAGGAATACGCAAATCCGGCATAAGCGTCGAAACGCTTGGTAAAGTGATAATCAATGTAAATTGACTCTTCGTTGAGGTCGCCCGCGCAGGAAGCCCGGAAACCGGCTGTGGCCGAGCAGGCCGACGGAACGCGGAAATCATTCTGCGCCTGATGATACCAGGCCCCAGTGATTTCGGTTTTGCTGTTCAAGGAGTATTTCAAACCGGTCCACCAGATTTGAACGATCTTGGGAGAATCCAGGTTGTTGTCTTCGACGCCGCTTAGGAAATAAGCGCCCTGATCCAAGGCTCCAACGCCCAACGGGTTTACCGGGTTCGTCTGCCGGATGTGTTCGTAGCCGGCATAAAACTTAGCGGGACCCCACGTATACTTTGCACTGGCCATGATGGCCCTGTTGTCGGTCACGATGCCGTATACGGTGTTGGTTGTCGCGATCACATTGGTCCCCCCGCTGATGGGGATTTGATTGATACTGTCGAGAGTCGATTGATATGCTCCCGCGGGACTCAGACTCGAAGGCCCCAGCAAAGGATTCAATACGCTGATCGCCTGGTTGTAACCTTGGTAGACGAGGTCAACGGAAAACTTGTGGTACTCCCCGCCGAGGTTGATTCCATAAGCGTTGTTATGCGCCTGTTCCGGCGTACAGTCGGCGGCAGTCCAGGTTCCAGGGGTTGAGGGGTCCAGGTAGCAACCGCCAGAACCATCGGCGAACTTATACATCGCGCCGAAATGGACCGGGCCATAGGCTAGGCGATACTTCAAAGAGTCGTCCCAACGGGTGTCCTCGGTGTCCCCGCCGCCGGCCATCGTGCCGTTATACCCGATGTACGAAAAAGCATAGCCGCCTTGGCCCGGATCGTACTGGAGCATGGTGTCGGTGCCGAGAGCGCGCTGGCGACCAAAAGTCAGCGTGCCATAATGCTCGGACGATATGCCGGCATAAAATTCGTCATTGAAGGGTTGGCCCGCGCGCGCGCCGTCGATGGCCATGGAATAGCTGGCTCTGGGAAGGCCGTTGTTGACGGTGTCTGTAGCTCCCGCATTGGCTAGCTCGCCGGACTGCGGATTGATGCCCGTGGAACCGTTGAACACCACTGACCAGCCAGGCAGAAACTGTTCCTTGCCCCGGATGCCCAGACCCGTCTGCTGCAGATTGTTCGGTTCGATGAGCACACGATGCTGATAGCCGTTTCGATTCACCAGGGATTCGCCCTCATAGTTCGTGGCGTTTTGCGGCAAGCCGTGGCTGACATAACCGAAGCCGACGTCATACGCGCCGTACAGCGTGATGCCGTGCCAGGTCAGCGTGCAATCGGTAGTGAGAACCTCGTGGCCGTTCGCGCAGACATCAGGAGTGCTGCTGGCACCCGACTGGGCCCACGCCGGGAACGCCCCAATCACAAGCCACAATAGCAGCAAGGCAGATACAAAAAGATACAAAGGCGAACGAGAAAATCGCAAAGCAATCACCTCCGGAATAATTAGAAATAGAAGCTAAAATCGACTGACACTTTAACTCGTATTGATACATTAAATCAATGTGATTTTGTGTGATTTTATTGAGGCGTCCTGCGGGCATGGTTGAGTTGCCGAGCGCGTCGCGGAGATCCGAAGCACAGTCTTATTAAGCCGCGTATGATCGCCTAATGTAAGTTTGGTTGAATTGGACTTGGATGGGGTCTTAATCCGCGATCAACAAAATCCCTCAAAGGACTGTCCGCGAGCGGGTAACGGCAACTCGGTTCAACGCTTTTCCTTGCCCGGAAGCACGAATCCATAGCGTTCGAGTATTGCAGTCATCGCTGGCGTTTTTATGTAGTCGAGGAACGCTTGCGCGCTCTGTTGGTTCTTCGAGGCGCGGACGACCACGGCGCCCTGCTGAATGGGGGAGTACAAATTGTCCGGAATCTGGAAATAGCGGCCCTTGTCTTTCAATGCCGGCGATAGGACCAGCGAAAGCGCGAGGATTCCGGCGTCGGCGTTACCGGTTTCAGCAAACTCCGCCGTCTGGGAAATATTTTCGCCGAGCACCAGGCGGTCCTTGATCGCGTCATAGACACCTGCTTTTCGCAGAGCTTCCTCAGCCGCCCGCCCGTAAGGCGCGTGCAGGGGATTGGCGATCGCTATTTTTCTTACGGATGAATCGCGAAGGACGTCAAGGCCCTTGCTGACGTCCAGTTTGGAATCGTTTCTCACCCACAGAATCACTTTTCCAATGCCATACAGATACGTGCTCCCCGGCGAGGCCAGCCCTTCAGCTTCGAGTTTTCTGGGATACTCGATGTCCGCGGAAAAAAACACGTCAAAGGGTGCGCCATTTTCAATTTGAGTCTGGAAATTTCCGGAAGATCCATAACTCACCCGCACACTGCATGCGGCTGACTTTTCAAAATCGGCGGCGATTTCTTTCATCGCATAGGTCAGATCGGAAGCGGCAGCGACCGTGACAACGCAGGAGTTCTGTGCGGCGGCCAATTCGGCCGGTGGGGCTCCAAGAAAGAGAACCGCGAGCGCAAGGACTCCGAGCGGCGCGGATACGAGACGGATGAGCACCTTAAAGACTTTCAAGTGAGTTCGTTTCATATTGACCGGAATCTCCGATTGGAACACTTAGCCCGCACAATTTAACTTGAATTGATACATTAAAGCAATACGTTTTTAGATGATCCAGTCAAATGCACGCTGCGGCATTTTGGGGTCTCGGCATATACAGCATAGGGCCGGAGAACAGATCATTGGACACGATCGGATTACTCTCGCCGGTTGGCGCCGAATGTGGCGAATATCGTGATTGACGGTTTTGTGCGATTCGCGTATTAGTAGTTCGAGAGAGGTATATGGTCCCCCCGAAGCTGTTTTCTCCTCGTGAAGCTGCAAAGATTCTAGGCATAAGTTACTCAACACTGAAGGTATGGATCCACAAGAAAAAGCTTCGTACCATGAAGACAGCGGGAGGGCATCACCGCATTCCTGAGCCGGAACTCGATAAGTTTTTGCACGAAGCATCTGCTCGCCTCCCAGTGATCGAACGACGCCTGAACTTCCGCCGCATCAGCGGCCGCAACCAACTTGTGGGGCGTGTCGTCGAAATCAAGACGAGCGGCTTGATAGCGCAAGTCAGGATTTCGATCGGTGGGCAGCACATCACATCGGTTATCACCGCCGACGCTGTACGCGAAATGCAACTGAAAGTCGGAGACACCGTCGCGGCGCTGATTAAGGCCACCGAAGTAATGATTAGCAGCGCGTAGTGGATTCTCAGTTCCGCGCGGAGATTTTCAACTCCTTGAACCCGGTGAATCTGGGTACGCCCAATCTGATCGTGTTCGCTTCCGCCACTGCCACGCCGGCTCAAGCATCGCCAGTTGCCGGAACCTTCACCAGCACATCGACTTCTTCGCGGCAGGCGCAGTTCGGCCTCAAACTACTTTGCTGAGGGGCTAGGGCGCGCCGGGGAAAAAGCTTTAACACAAAGGGCACAGAGAAAAGAGGAGAAAGGCGGAGAAAACCTGAGAAAGAGAAACCAATTTTAATGATGTCAAGATTGCAGGGCGCTCGCTAGATGCACGCTCACCACAAGGAACAATATTCCTCTCTCTTGAATTTCTCCTCTTTTCTCTGTGTCCTCTGTGTTAAAGCCTTTGACTTTGGCCCTGGCAGGAGCGCCGCACACATCAAGTAACGATGGTCGGATAAAGCTTGGTAGCCACGGCCACCATCACGGCGAAGGCCACAAACATCATCAGGAAATCTTTTCCCAGGCCGAAAGAAGTGCTGCTGCCCACAATCATCAGCGTTCGCAGCGCATCCACTTGATAGGAGAGCGGATTGCCCTTGGCCACAACGCGCAGCCACGCCGGCATCAGCGTCAGCGGATAGATGGCGTTGCTGGCGAAGAAGAGCGGCATGGTCAGCACCTGGCCGATTCCCATGAAGCGCTCACGCGACTTCACAAGACAGGCCACGATCAGCGAGAAGGTCGAGAAAATCGACGAGCCCAGCATGACGGCCAGCACCACGCCGGCCAACGCAAAAACTCCGAAGCGAAGCTGAATGTGCAGTAGGTAGGACAGCATGTAGACAAACGCCATCTGGCACAGGCTGCGTACTGTAGAGGAGATGGCCCTGCCAAGCACCAGCGTGCTGCGTGGCGCGGGGCTCACCAGAAACTTCTGCACGATGCCCAGGTCGCGTTCCCAAATCAGCGAGATGCCATAAAAGATGGCGCCGAACAGAACGCTTTGCGCAAGAATCCCGGGCGCCATGAAATCCAGATAGCTGATGCCGCCGGTGGGAATGGCGCGCGTGCGGTTGAAAACCTGCCCGAAAATCAGCAGCCACAGTACGGGCTGCACCATGCGCGTAAACAGTTCGACGGGATCGTGAACCAGCTTGCGAACGTCGGCTTCGGCGACCGCCATCGTCTGCCGCAGGTAATTCGCGCCGGGGAAAGGCTCAGCCCAGTCGTTGAGATGTGATTCGTGTGCGAGCGACATCTTTCAGTTCGCCTCCCTCGGAAATCGTGGCTCCCGTGAAATGGATGAACACATCGTCCAGCGAGGCCTCCGCGCCGACTTGCGACTTGAGCGCCGCGGGAGTGTCCATGGCGGCCAGCACGCCGCGGTGCATGACCGCCACCATGTCGCACAAGTGGTCCGCCTCTTCCATATCGTGCGTGGTCATCAGTATGGTGGTGCCGAATTCGCGGCGCAGTTCGCGGATGCGCTCCCACACGGAGCGCTTGGCCGAGGGGTCAAGCCCCACCGACGGTTCATCCATAAACAAAACGCTGGGCCGGTGCAGCATGGATTGCGCGATTTCCAGGCGGCGAATCATTCCGCCGGAATACTGGCGCACCAGCTTGCCGCCAACGTGCGCCAGGTCCATGAATTCCAGGGCTTGCGCGATGCGGCGCGCGCGCTCGGCGCGCGGCATGCCGTATAGCTTCGCGGAAATCAGAAGATTTTCGTAGCCCGTCAGGTCGCCGTCCGCGGAAAGCATTTGCGAAACGTAGCCAATCTTCTTTCGCACTAGCTCGGGATGCTGGACCAAATCGAAGCCGGCGATTTTTGCCGTGCCTTCCGTGGGCGGCAAGAGCGTGGTGAGCATCTTAATGAGCGTGCTCTTGCCCGCGCCGTTCGGCCCAAGCAATCCGAACGTGGAGCCGGACGCCACCGAAAATTTCAAGTGATCGACCGCCACCAGTGGGCCGTATCGCCGCGTGAGGGAAAGAACCTCGATGACATTGGAGCCGGGAGTGGTTTCCATGGACATTAGAGTTTACATCGGAGACGCGCATGACGCGAGATCGAGGTTTCCAGGTTTGCTTCGCAACGTAGAAGGAAACTATTGCTGCCAGCGCACGTCTATTGAACGTAGGATAGAGTGTCTGCCTGAAATACGTTTGGCCGGAGTTCAACATGAAGCGCCTTAGAATATTCTCGACCGCCCTGCTAGCTCTGACGTTGGCACTCGCCGCCTCAACCATTGCGGCAACACCGCAAGGCAGCGCCGCGCGTGCCAATGCCGTCAAGTCCGCATCTCAGGAAGTAAAGATCCCCATCGAGCAATACACGCTGAAGAACGGATTGCGCGTGGTGCTCTCGGAAGACCACGCGGCGCCGACGGTGTCGCTGTGCGTAACCTACGACGTTGGATCGCGCAACGAACTGCCGGGCCACACGGGCTTCGCGCATCTCTTCGAGCACATGATGTTTCAGGGCTCGCAAAACGTGGGCAAGGGCGAACACCTGATCCTGGTGCGCGTGAACGGCGGCGACGTAAACGGCACGACCAGCGACGACGCAACAAACTACTATGAGCGCGTCCCGGCCAATCAGCTGGACATGGCGTTGTTCCTGGAATCCGACCGCATGCGCGCTCTGCGCATCACGCAGGCCAATCTCGACAACCAGCGCAGCACCGTGCAGGAAGAGCGCCGCCTGCGCATGGACAACCAGCCCTACGGGAAAACGGACGAAATTCTGGAAGGCCTGGCCTACGACAATTTTGCCTACAAGCATTCCACGATCGGGTCGATGACCGATTTGAACGCGGCGAGCCTTGACGACGTGGCGCAATTTTTCAAGACGTACTACGCGCCAAACAATGCCGTCCTGACGATGGTCGGCGATTTCAAGTCCGCGGAAGCCCTCGCCAAGATCAAGAAATATTTTGAAGACATCCCGCAGCAGTCCGCTCCTCCCTCGGTGGACATGGCTGAACCCGCGCAGACTGCCGAGCGCCGCACCGTGACGGAAGATGCCTTCGCGCGCCTGCCTCGCCTGGACATTGTCTACAAAACGGTTCCCGCCAACACGGCGGATTTCTATGCGCTGGATATGCTCGGTGATATTTTGTTTGGCGGCACGTCCTCGCGGCTGTATCAAAAATTGGTGAAGGAAAAAACAGTAGCTCTGCAAGTGGCTGGAGGCGTCAACCTGCGCCGCGGTCCGGGCCTGTTTCAAGCGTTCGCCCTGCTCAAGCCCGGGCAGGACGCCAGCGAGGTCGAGAAACTGATCTATGAAGAGTTCGAGCGCGTCAAAGCGGATGGCGTCACCCCGGAAGAAATGCGAAAAGTGCTGACGCAGGATCGCCTGCAACAGGCGGAATCCATGACCAGTACGATGAGCCGCGCGCGAACCATGGGCGAATACGCCGTGTACTTCCACGACCCGGATCTGATCAACACCATTCTCGCGAAGTACAGCGAGATAACTCCGGCCGACATTCAGCGCGTGGCGCGCGAATACTTGGGCGCAACGCAGCGAACCGTTGTTTTGACGACTCCAAAGGCGCAATCCGGGCCGGCTCGTTAGGAACATTACTGGAAGCGAAATAATCGGCTCATTTTGTCATTCCGAGCGGAGCGAGGAATCTCTCCTCGGTTCTAGCCAGCAAAAAGAAGGAGAGATTCCTCGCTCCGCTCGGAATGACAAAAATGGTGGGTCACTTTTCCGGCGAGTGCTTTCGCTGGAGCAATACACGCGGCAATGGCCTGAGAGAATTCGCCGAGAAAGCACGAAGGGATAAGCGATGAGACGCAATAGGACACGAGGATTTTCAACACGGGCAGTAGCGGCTGTGATTCTGGCGGCAGCGCTTGCGGCATCCGCATGGAGCCAGGGAGACGCCGCACACGACAAGTCGATCCCCAGCAGCAAAGTCGAGCGGCTGAATCGCGCTCCAGTGTCGAAAGACATCCTGCAAGTAAAGTTGCCGCGCCCTTTCGAAACCACGCTCCCGAACGGCATCCACCTGATGATTCTGGAAGACCACAGATTCCCTCTGGTCACCGTGATGTTCGACATCAGCGGCGCCGGGCCCATTTATGAGCCTGCCAACCAGCCCGGCCTGGCCGGCGCGACGGCGCGCCTCCTGACAGACGGAACGAAGACGCGCACGAGCAAACAAATTGCCGAACAAATTGATTCGCTGGGCGCATCGCTTTCCGCGGGTGCGGGATTCGGCTCCGGTTCGACCGTGCTGTCGGCGTCGGGATTGTCGGACAGCTTCGATCAGTGGTTTGGAATAGCAGCGGACGTGCTGCTGCATCCGAGTTTTCCCGCCGATGAACTGGCGCAATATCGGGCGCGCGCAAAATCCGCGCTATTGCAGCAGCGCTCGCAGCCGAATTTTCTGGCCAATCAAGCAATGAGCCGCGCGCTATATGGGACGTATCCCGCGGCGGTCGTTTCGTCTACCCCAGAGTCGCTCGACGCCCTGACGCCGGCGATGCTAGCCGAATGGCACAGCAAGCATTTCGCGCCGCAAAATACCATCCTGGCAATCTCAGGCGATGTCCACGCGCAGACTCTAATTCCAAAGCTGCGCAAATGGCTGGCGGAGTGGCATCGATCGAAAGTGCCCGTGAATTTTCCTCCCGCTCCGCCCGCGGCCAGCAAAGAAAAAATCTTCCTCATCGACCGCCCTGGATCGGTGCAAACCACATTGCTGATGGGCAACCTGGCCATCGACCGCACCAATCCCGATTATCCGGCGCTGGTTGTATTGAATGAAGTGCTGGGCGCGGGGTCGGCCAGCCGCCTGTTCTTGAATCTGCGCGAGGAAAAGGGCTACACCTACGGCGTGTACAGCAATGTGATCGCGCGGAAATATGCCGGGCCCTGGACTGCGGGCGGCGACTTGCGCACGGAAGTGACCGACGGAGCCATGACGGAATTCCTGCGCGAATTGAACCGCATCCGCGACGAGAAGGTGCCCGACGATGAACTGGACGCGGCCCGCCGCTCGGTAGTCGCGCACTTTGCGCTTTCCCTGGAATCGCCGCAGCAAGTGATCGGCTACGCCATCACGCGCAAGGCATACAACTTCCCCGCCGATTATTGGGATAAATATCCCGCGCAAATCGCGGCCATCAATGCGGCAGACGTGCAGCGCGTGGCCAGGAAATACATCGATCCGGCGACCATGCAGGTAGTGGCGGTGGGAGACTCGGGCAAGATCAAGCCTGTGCTCGAAAAATATGGCCCCGTGGAAATGGTGGACGTATCCGGCAAACAAGGTGACGCGGCAAGCAAACCGGCAGGCGCGGGGCTTTAAGATTCAGACGCAAGTCACGCGTGAAACGCTTCCTTTGTCGCCGGGCGCAGCAAGTACCACAGGGCAAGCGAATCTACAATGAGGATGGAACCATTCCAAAGCAACCCGTGGTGGCTGTAGCTGAGGAATGTTGCAAGCAATCCGAGGCACGCCCCAGCGGCAATCAGCAGAAACAAGAAAATGGTCAGGACGCGCGCTGCATTGCGCAACTTGAAGATGGCCATCGCCAGAACCACGTGCAGCGCTCCAAAGAGCAGAAAAATCACTCCGGCGGCAGCGCCGAGCGCGGCGAGCACAGTGGCCATCGCGCCGTTTTCCGGAGCGGTTGCGGCCGCGCCGGTCGATCCCATGAAAAAGAAGATGACTCCGGTGGCCGCAAATCCCAATCCCGCAAGAATCATCCCCGCGCCGAGAATCGTGACTCCCAGTGGACGTCCCATCGTTCGCCTCTCTTGCCCGGCAGCACAAACTTCAGTCTGTGGAGGTTCGTATTGGCAAGAACCATATCGACAGACTGAACAAACTGCGGAAAAAGTGCCCCCCATTTTTGTCACTCCGAGTGAAGCGAGGAATCTCTCCTGGGTTCGAGTACGAAAAAAAAAGAGAGATTCCTCGCTTCACTCGGAATGACAAAATAAAATACATTTTCCGCAACCTGTGAAACCTGTCCTACCGACATCTAAGTGGACGGTAAGCGAGAAGAGCGGAACCGTCAAGCTCTGATGTTTTCCTTTGGGAGCTTGCGGCGATAAACGAATAGGGCCACGCCCGCGAGAACGGAAACCACGCTGGCTGCCTGAGCATTGGTCATCCCGTAAATGTCGCGCGGATTGATGCGAATGATTTCCACCAGAAATCGAGCAACGCCTGTAATCACAAGATAGGCCGCAAAAACGATTCCGTCCGGCGCGTGTTTTTTCAGGCCACGAGCGCCGAACCGCCAGAGAATCCATGCAATCAAAATGGCCGCCAGAAATTCGTAAATCGGCGTGGGATGAACTCGCACAATCGCATCGAGAGGCAAACCGCGGACGTCCCGCCCATAACTGGGATCCAGGGCGCCGTGGTCAACCTGAATGAAACCGAGTATTCGAGAGCCGGGTTGTAGCGGATTAAAGGCCATTCCCCAGGGAAGGTTGGTGGCAATGCCATAATCGCCGTCACCTGAAAGCAGGCAGCCGATGCGCCCGATGCCATAGCCCATGGCCGCGGCGGGAGAAGCTGCGTCCAGCATCAGCAGCATGGGAATTCGAAAGCGCCTGGCGAGCAGCACCAGCGCAATGAACCCGCCAAGGATTGCGCCCACGAAGGCAAAACCCATGGTGCTGAATAGCTGGGCCAGTGGATGCTCAAAAAACTCGGGGCGGTTTTCATCCTGCAGCAAATGGTAAATGCGCGAACCGGCCAGCCCGGCAAGCCCCGTGATGCCGATGATGGCTTCGGCGTCGGCGGAAACACCGCGCCGCGCAAAATCGGCGCGCAGTATAAAGAAGCCGCAGATCAGGCCGACCGCCACCATCAGGCCGTACGAGCCAAGCGTCAGCGGGCCAATGTGAATGAAGGGATACAACGAAACTCCAATTCTCGCGGGGTTGACATCAAAGGATGGAATGCATCAAGCCCGCTTTTTCTTGCCCGCATATTTCAGATTTCGTCGAAGTTTGCGCAGCGCCTTGGTAATTCCGGTTGGGTCGGTATTCCAAAATTCATTTGAGGGTTTTGATTCCGTCGCTGGTTCGAACATCGGTGAATCGAAAGGTTCCAGCGATGCTGCAATCATGGTGCGGGATCGCAATCGCCCGATACCCGACCGATAGTTTTCGTGGTCAGGCAATTCACGGAAACGGTACACATTGGGGAAACCAGCCCGGTAAACCATTTTGATAATTGCACCCTCCGAGGGGAGGCAACTGACTGCGCCCAGACTCTGATCGACACCCGAGGGCTCGTCGAGCACGATCAGATACGGCTCATCGTCAGGAATAGCCATGCTTTCCACCAAGAGGAATTTGCCGCAGAGAGCCCGGAGACTTCGGACCGCGCGCAAAGGATTCTCAAGGTGATAGAGCAGTCCCAAACACACCACCAGATCGAATGTGCCAAGCGCAGGAAGTGAGGGATCCTCCGCATCGGCAACGCGGAAATCGATCCCTGAATGCCGGCTTCGAGCCTCAACAATGTTCTCTTCCCGCCCATCCGCGGCAACCACTTGAAATCCCAAGTCGCGCAGCATCGCGGAATAATATCCAACGCCGCAACCGAGATCGAGCGCGGTGCGCAAACCGAGGGCGGATTGCCATGTGGGAAGTACGCGGCGGAAGAAATCAATTTCGGCCTCGCGCATTTCGGACTGCATGGGGCGATCAAAAACAAAAGGCTGAGGCACGAAACCTGCTCCTGTCTTACTGCGGACGCAGTGAACCGCTTCGTTCAGAGCAAGTTCACTGGATAGGCCCAATCGGCCAGAGTTAGAGTGTTCATGATAGCGCGCGACCAGATGTGGGGCAACACGTGAACTATCCACGCCGGAATCACATCTTTGCTTATTTGATAGGTTGTTTCCGCAGCAGCAAACACAAATCAAGTTTTCAATGCACAGCCGTCTGTTCGCCCGCCGCGGGGCGGTTTCTCTTCATAATGAGGAGAAATGGGACGAGGCACAGGATGATAACGGCCAGAATGGAAATCACTTCGACATAGCCGAGCGTGGTGGCCTGCTGGTCAATAATGAGCGACACTAATCCATGGGCCTTGTGCGCCGCGTCCACGCTGCTGAATCCTTTGTTTTGGAAAGTTTGGGTCAGCCCGCCAACCAGGTTTTCATATGCGGGCGATCCCGGCGTGGTATTGGCAACCATGGTGTAGCGGCGGCGCTGCGCGATGCGCGCAATCGACGTGGAGATGAGCGCGATGCCTATGCTCCCTCCAACATTTCGCATGAAACTGTTCATCGATGAAATCTGGTTATTTTTCTCGCGAGGAATGCCCACGTACGCCAGCACGTTCTGCGGAACGAAGATGAATGCCAAGCCGAACATCTGCAGCGTGCGCATCAAGAATGCCGTGCGGAAATCCATGGTCAGGCTGAACAGCGTGGACATGTAATACATGGCCGCGGAAATCGACACAAAACCGAAGGCCATCATTTTGCGCGGGTCCACATGGGAAACCATGGTTCCCACGAACGGCAGCACCATGATCATGATGAATCCGCCGCCCGCCAGCGCCTCTCCCGCCACCACCGCCGGATATCCCAACTGCACCTGCAAAAATTGCGGAATCATGACGGTGGTGCCGTACAGCACGATCCCCACAATGAAACTGAAAAACATGGCCGTCGCGAAATTGCGCCTCTTGAACATGCGAATGTCCACCACGGGATTGGGGTGGTGCCATTCCCAGACGATCCACACTAGGAACGCGTAGCCCGCGGTGATCATCAGCGAGGTAATCCAGCGCGAGGAGAACCAGTCGGCCTCCTGCCCCTTGTCCAGCGCAATTTGCAAGCTGGCGATTGCCAGGGTAATCAGTCCAAGGCCAACGTAGTCGGCGCGGATTCCCCGTCTGCGTTCCTGTTCACGCTTCAAGAACGGCGGGTCTTCCACCAGCCGGTTGGTGAGGAAGAGCGAAATCAATCCGATGGGCACGTTGACGTAGAAAATCCAGCGCCAATTGTAGTTGTCCGTAATGTATCCGCCGAGCGTTGGGCCAATCGCGGGAGCGAGCACGACGGCCATGCCGTACACGGCGAAGGCCATGCCGCGCTTGGCCGGGGAAAATGTATCGGCCAGGATGGCCTGCTCGCTGGGCTGCAAGCCTCCGCCGCCCACGCCCTGCAAAACTCGAAAGAAGATCAGCATCCCCAGGCTCGGCGCCAGCCCGCAAAGAAAACTGCTCACGGTGAACAGCGCCACGCAGGTCATGTAAAAACGTTTGCGGCCAATGATGGTGGAGAGCCACGCGCTGATGGGCAGAATAATGGCGTTGGAAACCAGGTAGCTGGTCAGCACCCAGGTGGACTCTTCTTGGCTGGCGGAAAGGCTGCCGGCAATGTGCGGCAGGGACACGTTGGCGATGGAAGTGTCCAGCACCTCCATGAACGTGGCCAGCGTGACCGTGAGGGCGATCAGCCAGGGGTTAAATTTCGGCTTCCAGGGAACCTCTAAAGTTTCCGTCACGCTGTTCTTCCTGTGGCACAGACTTCGGCGTCTGTGTGACAACTCAATGTCTTGCCATGTAGCGCCCGCCTTCAGGCGGGCATGTACTTGATTTCAAAGTGCCCGCCTGAAGGCGGGCGCTACAAAATCGCGGAGAGCTACTTGAGCCAAACTTTTGGAACCACCGACATTCCCGGCCGTAAGCGATCCAGCCCTTGCTGCCCCGCTTTGAAGCGGATACGCACAGGCAGCCGCTGCACCACCTTCACGTAATTGCCAGTGGCGTTTTCTGGAGGAAGCAAGCTGGTGATCGAGCCTGTCGAGCCGGGCATGGCTTCCACGGTCCCGTCAAAATCCTGGTCGAACGCATCCACGGAAATCGTGACGGATTGGCCAGGATGCATTTGCTTCACCTGGCTTTCCTTAAAATCAGCGGTCACCCACAAATCTGTGAGGTCGGCAACCGTGACCAGGCGCTCGCCCATGCTGACGTGTTCGCCCAGTTCAACCGTCCGCTTGCTGACGACGCCCGCCACCGGCGCCACGACCTTGCAATAGCTGAGATTGAGTTGCGCCCGATCGAGTGCAGCCTTCATGGCCTGCACGTCGGCATGCCTGGACTGCAAATTAGCCCTGGAAATAGCCACCTCGTTGGGAGCATCCACACGGGCCGATTCCATCATGCTGCGCGCCCGATCCAGCTGCGCGCGGCGCTGCTCCACAACTTTTTGCGCGGATTCAACCGATGCGCGCGCGGAATCAACGGAAGCGGCGAGCGCCTTGGCCGTGGCAATCACTTGATCGTAGTCGGAACGCGAGACTTCGTTCTTGTCCACCAGCGCCTTGTAGCGCGCCACATCCGCTTGCGCCTTGCCATTGTTCGCTTGCACCTCCAGCAGCCGGGATTGCGCAGCCAGCTCATCGCGGTCGGCTGCCGCCGCGGCCGCTTCGGCGTTGGCCACTTCGGACTTGCTGGTCGCCACGTTCGTTTGCGAATCACTCTCGGTGATCGGCAGTTTCGGATTCTCCGCGCGCTCGTCGGCCTGGGCCTTCAAGAGTTGAGCTTGCGCCTGTTCCACGGCCACTTCGAAATCGCGCGGATCGAGTTCCACTAGCACATCTCCCGCTTTCACGGTCTGGTTCTCCTCCACGTAAACTGCTTTCACGACGCCGTCGATACGCGCCGTCACGCCATTGAGATGTCCGTCCACTTGAGCGTCATCGGTGGATTCGTACGTGCGGGAATAAAGCCAAAACCCGATCGCTCCCACAAGAATCACGCAGCCGATAATGGCGGCGAACAGCAGCGTTTTGCGCCGCCCCTCGCTAGTGCTTCCAGTATCGTTTGGATCGCTCGGATTCCCGGCTGGGTCCGCGGGCCGGGACGCACTCGTTTGTTGCAATTGGTCAGCCGCCATGATTATTGGCTCCTCAAGAGATCGCGCATGATTTTTTCGGCCTGGCCGATGGCGCGCGCCACGCTGGCCTTGGCCAGGTTGTGCGCATTCAAATCGGCGATATAGTCGGACTCCGCGCTGGCCAACGCTTCCTGTGCCTGCGTCACTTCCACGGTGTCCGCAACTCCGGACGCGAAGCGGTCCGTCGACTGCGTAAGTTCATCCCGCGCCAGGTCGCGCCGGCTTTGCGCGACGCGCACTAGCTCCACTGCCGAGTTGAGGTCCAGGTAGGCGTCCCTGACGTCCGCTTCCACCCGCGAGCGCATGCTTTCGTACTCGGCGCGCCTCTGTTTCAGCGTAGCGTCCGCGGCCAGAATGTCGCCGCCCGAGTGCCCTCCCGCCCAAATGGGAAACAGGAGCTGGCCGCTGACGTCAAACGTTCCGTTGGAATGTGGCGGGTTCATGCCGATCACGCCGTAATCCGCCGTGACGCCGAGGGTGGGATAGCGCTCCGCCACGGCCGCTTTGCGCGCAAATTCGGCGGCGTGCAACTGCGCTTCCGCTGCTTTCAAGTCGGAACGATTTTGCGCGGCCAGCGCGAGCGCCTGTTCGAGGGTTATGTTTTCCAGCGGCGCATAGGGCAGCTTGTCCGCGAGCGAAAATACCTGCGCCGGCGAAAGCCCGATGAGATGTGCGAGCCCGATCTTTTCTTTTGCGTAGCTTGCCTCTTCCGCCGTCAGCCGCTGCTGCTGCGTTTGCAACTCGACCTGGCTTCGCGTCATGTCAATTTTTGCGTTGAGGCCGGAGGCATAGCGGTCCGAAGCCTGCTGGAAAATTGCCTGGGCGCTTTGCACTTGCACTTCGGCTGATTCAACGCGCGCTGCTTCGGCAAGCACCTGCAGATAGGCCGAGGTCACCACGTAGACAACAACCTCCCGCGCGTCAGCCGCCGAAAGCTCGGCAGCTCGCTGCGCTTCTCGAGAAGACTGGTAGGAGCGAATGGCCTGCACGTTGGCCACGCTCTGCGTCAGGTAGCCGCGCAAATCGAAGAAGTTGAACGGGCCGACGATATTCGGAAAATTGAATCCCAGATTGGGTGGAAGCTTGAAATTGAAACCGTAGGAGGCCAGATCGATTTGCTGCACATTTTCGCGAAAGCCGCCGGAAAAGTTGGGATACAGCGCGCTGCGCACGGCGATGGTTTCCCCCATGGCCCGCTGTGAGGACTGTTCCGCGGTAATCGCTCCAAGGTTGTAGCGGAGCCCCATTTTCAAGGCCTGATCGAGGGACAGGGAGATCGGCTGATCCGAAACGGGCCCGGCGCTGGCGCTGCCCTCAAATGGGCCGGTCTGCGCCATTGCACAGACAACGGGAGCAACTATGCCAATCGCCAGGAAGAAGAAACGAAGCCGGGAAATCCGCATGGAAATCGCTCTATTCTTCGGGAATTGCCCGCCGCACTCGACGGCTGTGTTTCAAAGGGGGACACAGGGCAACCGGTCCGATTTTGCAATTAAAGCTTGCGTCGCCGGGAACACGCAAGTAAGATACATACACGTATGTATCCTGTCAAGGCAAGTGCACGGCGAATATGAGCCGGATGTCCATTTCGGCACGGTCCAGGAAGGGCCGGACGCGCGCCACGCTGGCCGCGCGAACCCGCAAATGCCAGGCGGAGCGTACCCGCGTCACCCGCCGCAAACTGCTGGATGCAGCCAAACAGATTTTTGCGCAACAGGGGTTTGAGGCCGCTCGTCTGGAAGACATCGCTGCCGGCGCCGGATACACCAGGGGCGCTTTCTATGCCAACTTCAAGAGCAAGGAAGATATCTTCTTTGCCCTGTTCGAAGAATGGGTGGGGGAGCGAATCGATTCGTTCGCCGGCGCACTGCGCCGGCATTCCGATCCCGAAAAAAAACTGGCCGCGCTGAGAACGCATTACGCGGAACTTGCCAGGGACCGCCGCTTGGTCCTGATTTCCATGGAATTCAAGCTGTTTGCCATGCGCCATCCCGAGGCGCGTGCACGGCTGCAAAGCAGGCACCGCCGCATTCGGGCATCGTTCGGCGAACTATTTTCGGACTTGATGGGCGAATTAGGAAAGACACTTGAGATTGCATATCCCGCAGCCTCTGCCTGTCTGGGAGCGGTCGCGCAAGGCTTGTTGCTGGAGCATCTGTTGGACCCCAAGACGTTGTCGGACGAGGACGTCCGCCATGTTCTGGGCCATTTTTTCGACTCTATTTTTCAGGCCGCACCCGCATTGCCGGGGCTGCATCGGCGAGGCAACTTGTCTGAAATGAATATGTAACGGGATTTTGTCCTGAGGCATCCAAAGTAAGGTAATGACTGGTGCGCGATCCGGAAAATCCTCCGAGACATGTGAATTGGTACCAGAAGAGCGCGGCAACCAGTAAACTTCAGGATCGCCAGCGAAGGCCGGATTTCAAGCGCGAGAAATCGGACTGAAAATGCAATCGCTGGCGTGGCGAAGAAGATCTATTGCGTTTGTGTGGGCAAAGCTGAGCGCCAGCTTGCCAAGGAGTTAAGGGCTCTGTATGTGGATTGTTCGATTAGCGCTGCGAAGGCCGTACACCTTTGTGGTGATGTCCCTGCTGATCCTGATTCTCGGGACGCTGGCGGTGTACACCACGCCCATCGATATTTTCCCGAATATCGATATCCCCATCGTGGCGGTCGTGTATTCGTATACCGGACTTTCGGCCGAGGATGTCTCCCAACGGCTGGTGGTGGGCTTCGAGCGCGGACTGACGGCAACAGTCAACGACGTCGAGCACATCGAATCGCAATCCCTGAACGGGCTTGGCGTCATCAAGATCTTTTTCTATCCCAACGTGCGCATCGATATGGCCATGGCGCAGGTCATGGCCATTGCGCAATCCGCCGTCAGGCAGGATCCGCCGGGAACGATGCCGCCGTTTATCCTGGCCTCAACGCGTCCTCCGTACCCATTCTTCAACTGGCACTTTCCGGAAAGGGCCTTTCCGAGCAGCAGTTGAATGACATTGCAGCGAATTTCTTGCGCAAGCGGTTGGCCACCGTGCAGGGCGCCGTCTTCCCGAACCCATACGGAGGCAAGCAGCGCCAAGTCATGGTGGACCTGAATATCAGGCGCTGCAGGCCAAAGGGCTTTCGCCGAATGACGTGGTCAATGCCATAGGAAATCAGAACCTGATCCTGCCGGCCGGGACCGTAAAAATCGGTTCCACCGAAAGCGATGTGGACCTGAATGGCAGCCCGCAAACTGTCGAAGAGATGAACGATCTGCCCATCAAGACCTCGGGCGCGCACAATTTACGTGCGAGACGTGGCGCACGTTCGCGACGGCAATCCTCCGCAAACCAACATCGTGCTTGTGGATGGGCAAAGAGCCGCGCTCATGTCGGTCCTAAAGCTCGGAAGCACCTCGACCCTGGACATCATCAGCAAGATCAAGCAACATTGCCCATCGTGCTGGCTGGACTGCCGCCGGAGTTTCGCGCCCGCCCCATCGCCGACCAATCGCTGTTCGTGCGCGCGTCCATCAACGGAGTCGTGCGGGAGGCAGTCATCGCCGCCTGCCTTACCGCGCTGATGATTCTGATCTTCCTGGGAAGCTGGCGCAGCACGCTGATCATTGCCGTTTCGATCCCGCTGTCGATTCTCACCTCGATCATCGTTCTGAGCGCCATCGGGGAGACCATCAACATCATGACGCTCGGCGGCCTGGCGCTTGCAGTCGGCATCCTGGTGGATGACGCCACGGTGGAAATCGAGAACATCAATCGAAACCTGGCCCAGGGAAAGGAAATCGATTCAAGCGATCCTGGACGGCGCGCAGCAAATCGCCGTGCCGGCGTTTGTTTCGACGCTGTCCATCTGCATCGTGTTCGTGCCGATGTTCTTCCTGACCGGCGTGGCCAGATATTTGTTTGTGCCGCTGGCCGAAGCCGTGGTGTTCGCCATGCTGGCATCCTACCTGCTCTCGCGAACGCTGGTGCCGACCATGGCCCGTTACCTCCTGAAGGCGCATGCGGAAGAATCGGTGGAGGCTTCGCTTGCCAGCAGGAATCCGCTGGTGCGCTTGCAGGGACAATTTGAAAAGCAATTCGAAAGGCTTCGGGAATTCTACAGAGGTATCCTGCGAAGTTGCCTGGCTCACCGCGTACTTTTTCCTTTGGGTTTCCTGGCGGTGTGCGTTGCTTCCTTCGCGCTGTACCCCTGGCTGGGGCAGGATTTCTTCCCCGCAGTGGACGCCGGGCAAATCAAGCTGCATCTGCGCGCGCCGACGGCAACTCGAATTGAAGAGACCGCGGAACTTTGCAGTGAGGTGGAGCGAGCGATCCACCAGCAAATTCCGGCGAATGAAATTGAAAGCGTGATTGACAATATCGGGCTTCCGAACAGTGCGTACAATTATGTGTATACCACTTCGGCGCCAATCGGTCCGGAAGACGCCGACATCATGATCTCCCTGAACCAGAACCACCATCCCACCGAGCGCTACATTCACGATTTGCGGCAAAAGCTCGCCAGGGAATTTCCGGGCGTCATGTTTTACTTTCCGCCCGCCGACATCGTCAGCCAGATTTTGAATTTCGGACTCCCCGCGCCCATTGACATTCAAATCATGGGGCGCGATGTGGAGGGCAACCATCAGTTCGCCAACGATCTGATGAAGCAGCTGAGCACGGTAACCGGGATCACCGACCTGCGAATCCAGCAGCCTTTCAACCAGCCGAAGCTGCACATCAATGTGGACCGTACCAAGGCGTTGCAGGCGGGCTTTACGCAGAGGGATGTCGCCGGCAACCTGCTGGTTTCCTTGAGCGGCAGCTTTCAAACTTCTCCGTCCTTCTGGCTCGATCCCAAGTCCGGTGTCAGCTACATCGTCGCGACGGAAGCTCCGCAGTATGAATTCCAGTCCTTGCAAGACCTCAAAAATATTCCCGTGGCCGGCGGCACCGGCAGCACGCGAGCACCCTGGCAACAACTTGCCAATCTGGGAACCGTGACACGCGGCCAGGGAATGGCTACCGTGTCCCACTATGACGCGCAGACCATGATCGATATCTATGGAGCCACGCAAGGGCGCGATCTGGGCGGGGTCGCCAAGGATATCGACACCATCGTGAACCGCAATCGCAGCCAACTGCCGCGCGGTTCACAAGTATTTGTTCGGGGCCAGATCAGCACCATGCGCAGTTCTTTTGTTGGCCTGGTGGGCGGCCTGGGATTTGCAATCCTTCTGATTTACCTGCTGATTGTCGTGAACTTCCAGTCGTGGCTCGATCCGCTGATCATCATTTCCGCGTTGCCGGCGGCTCTGGCCGGAATCGTCTGGATGCTCTTCGTGACGCACACCACCATCAGCGTCCCGGCACTTACCGGCTCGATCATGTGCATGGGCGTGGCCACGGCGAATAGTATTCTAGTGGTTAGCTTTTCGAAAGAGCGGGTGGAGGAAGGGCTCAATCCTCTTCAGGCTGCGGAAGAGGCCGGATTCACTCGCTTCCGCCCGGTGATCATGACAGCCATGGCGATGATTATCGGAATGCTGCCCATGGCGGTGGGTCTCGGCGAAGGCGGAGAGCAGAATGCGCCGCTCGGGCGCGCGGTCATCGGCGGGCTGATGTTTGCGACAGTGGCAACGCTTCTGTTCGTGCCGTCGGTTTATAGCCTGATTCATGGACTGCGCAAAAAAGGCGGAGGATCCGCCGTAATCGAAATCCCGGGCGAATAGCAATGGACAATTTTTCGGAGGATCAGATGGGGGTTGTTACCAATCAACGTGGCCGGATGGAGATGCCCGCCGGCGAACAAGCGCAGGGTGGCGAACCATCTTCGCGTGGCAGCGCCTTAACTCGCACTGTGATGCTACTGCTTATCGTGATTGTGGTCGCGCTGGTCGTCATCCTGGAGATTTCGGACCGGCGAAAGACCAATGCGCAGCTCTCGGAGGAGACGCATGACCTGGCAATCCCAACAGTTTCCGTTACGCACCCGAAGCTTGGCGCACCACAACAGGAAATTGTCATTCCCGGCGATATGCAGCCGTTTGCCGACGCTCCCATCTTCGCGCGAACCAACGGCTACCTGAAAAAGTGGTACTCGGATATAGGCGCAAATGTGAAAGCGGGACAACTGCTCGCCGAAATCGATTCACCCGAAATCGATCAGCAATTGCAGCAAGCGCGTGCGGACCTTGCCACGGCACAGGCCAACTTGAACCTCGCGGAAGTTACCGCCAAGCGCTATTTGGAATTGCAGAAGAGTGATTCCGTTGCGCAACAAGACGTTGACAACGCCACGGGAAATTACAATGCTCGCAAGACTGCCGTGGAATCGGCGCAAGCCAATTTGAAGCGCCTGCAGGAATTGCAATCATTTGAGAAAGTTTACGCTCCCTTCGACGGCACGATCACGGCGCGCAATACCGATATCGGCCAACTGATCGAATCCGGCAGCGGCGGCGGCACCGCGCGCGAACTATTTCACATCGCGGCCATGAACCCCTTGCGCGTGTATGTCAACGTCCCGCAACTCGATTCGCCCCAGATCAGGCCGGGACTGCGCGCCGAACTGGTGCTGGCCGAATTTCCCGGCCGGCGGTTTCCTGGTTCCGTGGTCCGCAGTTCCGGCGCCATCGACAACACATCTCGGACACTGCTTACCGAAGTCGATGTGGACAATTCCGCGAACCTGCTGAAACCGGGAGGGTACGTGGAAGTCCATCTCAAGCTCCCTTCCCCCGTGAACACCTATACGCTGCCCGTGAATACAACTATTTTTAAATCCGCGGGCTTGCAAGTGGCCACCGTGAAAAGCGACAAGACCATTGCCCTGGTTTCGGTAACCCCGGGCCGTGATTTTGGAACGGAGATCGAAATCGTCGCGGGACTGAAGGGAGACGAACTGGTCGTCCTGAATCCATCTGACTCACTCAGCAATGGCGCCACGGTTCGCCTCGCTGAAACTCCCGCACCTGCACAGAGGAAGCCCTGATGTTCCGTCCCGTTGGAAATATGCGATCGTTTCGCCGTGGAAATGCCATGCCTTTCGGCGGAAAAAACAGTTTATTTTGTCATTCCGAGCGGAGCAAGAAATCTCTCCTCGGTTTGAGCCCACGAAAAGAAAGAGAGATTCCCCGCTCCGCTCGGAATGACAAAAAGGTGGGGCGCTTTTGCCGGCCCCTCGCAAGCCTACGGGCGCTGCCCATTCTCTGTTTCGGAATTTTGTTTGCCGTCGGCTGCTCCGTTGGCCCGAAGTACGTGAAGCCCATGGCCCAGACTCCTCCAGCGTACAAGGAGAATGCAAACTGGAAACCGGCGCAGCCGAGCGACCAGACGCAAAAGGGAAATTGGTGGGAAATTTTTCAGGACCCACAGTTGAACGCTCTGGAAGACAAGCTGAGCGTTTCCAACCAATCCCTGCGGGCCGCCGTGGATCGTTTTCAGGAAGCGCGCGATGTATTGCGGCAAACACGATCCGCCCTTTTTCCGCTGGTCACGGCCGGCCTGTCACAAACTCAAGACCGCCAGTCCAAGAACAAGGCTCTGTTCGGCGGAACTTCCCCTGTCAATTATTCCGATCTTGTTATCAATGGAGACGTTTCCTATGAAGTTGATGCGTGGGGAAGCGTCCGGCGCGCCGTGCAGTCCAGCCGCACGCTGGCGCAGGCTTCGGCCGCCGATTTGGAAACAATTCGCCTGAGCCTGCACGCCGAGCTGGCACTGGATTACCTGACGCTGCGCGGCCTGGATGCGCAAAAGCAGCTCTTCGACAGCAACGTCAACGCCTTCGATAAGGCTCTGCAGCTAACTGAGGAACGTTTCAAGGGCGGCGTTGCTTCCCGCGAAGACGTGGACCTGGCCGCGACGCAGCTCGAACAAACGCGCGCGCAGGACATTGACATTACCTCGGCGCGAGACCAATTTGAGCACGCCGTCGCCGTCCTCGTCGGGCAGCCGGCTTCCTCGTTCCGGTTGGATCCCGCCCCGCTGCCTGCCGCCCCGCCAGTGCCTCCTCCCGGGCTTCCGTCCGATCTGCTCGAACGGCGTCCCGATATTGCAGAGGCCGAACGAAGAGTCGCGTCAGCCAACGAGCAGGTTGGAATCGCGCGCGCGGCTTTCTTCCCAACGATCATGCTGGGCGTTGTAGGAGGATTTGAGAGCAAGAAATTTCCAGATTGGCTGACGGGGCCCAGCGCGCTTTGGTCCATCGGCGCGTCGGCGGCAGAAACCGTGTTTGACGCCGGGCGCAGGCGCGCGGTGTCCGACCAGGCCATCGCGACGTACGATGAAATGGTCGCGGACTATCAGCAGACCGTGCTTGTCTCCTTCGAGCAAGTGGAGGATTCCCTGTCCGATCTTCGCGTCCTCGAAGAGGAATCAAAAACGCAGGACGCAGCCGTCGCGGCCGCCAATCGCGCACTCGACCAAGCCACCAACCGCTACAAGGGCGGGCTGGACACCTACCTCACCGTGATTACCTCTCAGAACGCCGCGCTGGCCAACGAACGAACGGCCGTAAGTCTTCTGACGCGCCGCTTGACCTCCACCGTCCTGCTCGTAAAAGCCCTCGGCGGCGGATGGGATGTTTCCAAACTTCCCGCCGTGGATTAGAATGCCGCAACTGGAGCAGCCGTTTCCGGCAAGCTCCCTGTTCGCAAACAATCGAGGGGAATCGCCATGAAAAGAATTCTTACGGGAATACTGCGGCTTGCCGCAGGCTCGTTAATTTTTTCCAGCGCTTTTGCAATGGCGGCGGCCGCTGCCGGTTCCTACCATCTGATCAAAAAGATTCCCATTCCAGGCAATGGCGACTGGGATTACGTGGCCGCAGACAGCGACGCGCGACGCCTCTATGTTTCGCACGACACCGAGATCGTCGTGCTGGACCTGGATAGCGGAGCCATGGTCGGAAGAATTTCCGGCGGACCGGACATGCACGGCGCGGCGATCGCCACGGAATTCGGGCGCGGCTTCATCAGCGAAAGCAATCCCGGCTCGGTCCTGATTTTCGATCTGAAAACTCTGGCGAAAATCGGCGAAGTGAGAGTGGGAGACGACCCCAACGGAATCATCTACGACCATTTGACGAAACGAATTTTTACCGCCGATCGCGGCAGCAAACGCGTCACCGCAATTGACGCCAAGACCGGCAAGATCGTGGGCACCATCGAGAACCTGGGCGGCAGAACGGAACACCTCGCCTCCGACGAAGCCGGACACGTGTTCCTGAACATGCAGGATCGCAACACGCTTTTGAAGCTCGATGCAAAAGAATTCAAGGTGCTGGAGACCTGGCCCACCGCGCCATGCCAGGCGCCCAGCAGCATGGATATGGACCGCGCGCACTCGCGCATCATCATCGGATGCCGTGGTGCAGGCATGATGATTGCCGTGGATGCAGCATCGGGCAAGATCGTCGCCTCGAACCCCATCGGCGGCGGAGTTGACGCCGCGGAATTCGATCCCAAGACGGGCCTGGCTTATTTTTCGACTGGCTCCGACGGCGCGTTGTGGATTTATCAGGAAAAATCTCCCGACAAATTTGAACTTCTCGAAAAAGTGCCCACGCAGGCAGGCGCGCGAACCATGGCCGTCGATCGAAAAACAGGAAATGTTTATCTTGCGGTTGCGGAATTTGGGCCGCGCCCGGCGCCTTCACCGGAAAATCCGCGCGGGCGGCCCCCGGTGATCCCCGGCACGTTTTCCGTGCTCGTCATCGGGAAGTAGTGAGTTACGCGTCACAGGCCGCTGAAGAAGTTCAAAAATATTTTGTCATTCCGAGCGGAGCGAGGATTCTCTCCTTCTTTTCATGCGCGTAAAACCCGGAGAGATTCCTCGCTCCGCTCGGAATGACAAAATAGACTACATTTTCCGCAGCCTGTGAAGCCTTTCCTACTACATTGAGTCCTGTCGTCATCTCGATGTGCGGATCAATGGACAGGCTTGAGCGTTTTCAAATATGCGAAAATGGCTTTCAGATCTTCATCGGTCATGCCGCCGTAATGCCTCCAGGGCATGATCTGATTCAGAGGCCGCCCCTTCACGTATCCAGTGCGAAGCGCTTGCAGAAATAAAGCTTCATCGTAATAAGGAATACCTGCAGGGTCAGGAGTCAGGTTGGCAGTGACAACTTTACCCCATGGGCCTTCGAAGACCTGCCCACCGGCAAAATCCATATTGGGGATAGGGTTGTTATGCGCATCCACTGGCGTATGGCAGTCCCTGCAACCGGCAATGGTTACGAGGAAAGCCCCGCGCTTCACCGGATCGGAAACATCGAGCGCGGAAACTGGTTCGGTGATCGGTTGCGGCACGCTTCGTATTAGATATTTCACGGGAAAAATAATTTCAGTTTTGGGGAGGGGATTTCGAACCGGCGGCAGCGAACGCAAAAACACAACGATGGAGGCCAGATCCTCATCCGGCAAATGCCGGTACCCTTCATAGGGCATCATCGGAAATAGCGCACGGCCGTCGTGTCCGATGCCTTCGCGAATGGCCCGGGCCAGCGCGTCATCGCTCCACGTGCCGGATCCGGTTTCCAGGTCGGGCGTCAGATTAGGCGCCACAACATGACCCGGCAAACCTTTCAAGATTGAAAAATCCTGCCCGGCGCCTTCCATGCCGGGAGGAATAGGAGCGTCATGTTTGGTCCATTCGTGGGGAGAATGGCAGTCCGCACAAGCGGCTTCATGTTCCACTATGTATTGTCCGCGCGCCAGACGCTCCGGAGTCCGTTCAAACACCCGATTGGTCAGCGGACGAGATCGCGGGCCAACGATGGGACGCCATCCGATCGAGAGCGAAATTCCAATAGCAGGTAAAACAACAAGAGGCACGATTGTCAGGAGACTTATCCTAGAGAAACGGTTCATGTACACCTCGGAAAAGTATTGATGATCTTACTCGATCTCGGCAATTCGCCGGGCATGCCGCCCGCCGTCAAATGCCGTTGCCAGCCACACCTTCACAATTTCCAGCGCCAGCTCCTCGGGAATCGTTCTTTGGCCTAGCGATAGAACATTGCTGTCATTGTGTTGCCGAGCCAGCCGGGCCGTTTCCACATTCCAACACAGTGCGCAACGGATGCCACGCACCTTGTTGGCAACAATCGCTTCGCCGTTTCCCGATCCACCCAGGACGATGCCGCGTTCGAACTCGCCGCGCGCCACCGCTTCCGCCGCGGGGCGGATGAACAATGGATAGTCGACCGGCTCAGCGCTTGAAGTGCCAAAATCGCGAACCTGGTAGCCAAGCGAAGTCAAAAGTCCTTTGATCTTTTCCTTGTACTCAAATCCAGCGTGGTCGGAAGCAATGGCTATTTTCAAGGGCCTCAGCATAGGGCGCTGGAAATTGTGTTGTCAAGAGCAAGCCGCTTGGAAGCATTTCACACGCGGCATCTTTCGCTCACTTCACCCGGCCCAACTGGTAGTTCAAATTGGCTGTTTGGCCTTCGTAGTCGTACTGCGCGCTGACTTGCTCGACCTGAGCCTCGGTCAAATTCAATTGCGCCTGGCTGAGTTCAATGATGGAACTCAGACCTAAGCCGTAGCGCCCTTTGGCCAGATCGTAAGCCTGCGTGGTCTGCTCCAGCAATTGCTGTGTGAGGGAAAGGCGCTGGTACGCGGACATGGCGTTCAGCCAGGAAGTGCGGACGTCCTGCGCGATGCGGTTCTGAAGGTCGCGAAGAAATTGCTGCTGCGCGCTCGCCCTGGCCACGGCTTCGCTGTGCTCGGCGTTGAAGAGGCGTCCATTGAAAATGGGAATGCTGACGTTAAATCCCGCCGCGGCGTAACGGCTGGATAAGTTTTCCTGCCGGTAGGGAACGAGGCCGGCCACGCCGGCAGCGGAAATCGTGGGAAACCACAGGTCTCGCTCCGCGGTGGCATAGCTTTGCGCCGAGCGCACGTCCAGCCCCTGGCTGACAATTTCCGGCCGATTTTGCAACGCCTCGGCAATGAGCGGCGCGGCATCGAGCGGAGGAGGACTGGGCAGAGTTTCGTCGACAAGTTGGAATGTGCGTTGATCCGAGTAGCCCAGAGCGTCGGAAAGTTGCGCGAACGAGGATTGTAAATCGTTTTGCGCTTGCACCAGCAAGAGCTGCGCCCGGGCCAGGTCAACATTCGCAAAGCTTACGTCCAATCCAGACTTGAGACTGCTCTTGGCCAGCGCGCTGACCTGGTCCACCACCAATTGGCGTGCCTTCACGGTTTCTTCGGCGACGTGGAGCACGGACTGGGCCTTCATGGCGTTGAAATAAAACAGATCGACGGCAAGCAGAACGTCGGAGCGCGTGGTGACCACATTCTCCCGCGCCGCTTGCGCATGCAATTGCGAACTCTTGGAAAGCTGGTGCGTTCGCCCGAAGTCCGTAACCAACTGGCTCACGGACGCGCCCTCGGCAAATTTGTCGGCGACGGAGGAACTGTTGAGAAACCCCGCGGCAATGGCGCTGTTTTTTTCCGCCTTTGCGCCGGTAAGAGCTCCGCTCGCCTGCGGGTAATATGCGGATTGAACTTCCCTCACTTGCGCGGCGGCGGCCGACGCCAATTCCGTTGCCGCCTGAATCCGCGGATGGTTTTGAATGGCTATGCTTTCCGCCTGCGCCAATGTCAGGCGCTGTGCATTTTCATTTTGCGCTTGCGGCGGAGTTTGCGCGTTGCAGTCGAAAACCGCAAACAGAGCGCCGTAAACTATTAGGGACAGCAGCAATCCGCGAGCATTGCGCATTAGCGTGCCTCCTCTAGGATCGCAACGCCAGCCGACAATTCGCGCCGCCGGTAGATCAGCAGGTAGGCCGCCGGCACCACAAAAATGGTCAGCAGGATGGATGACGTCAGCCCTCCAATAATGACGCGCGCGAGCGGCGCGTACGCTTCGCTGCCCGTCTCAAGTTTCAGCGCCATTGGCAGCAGGCCCACGACAGTGGCGAGCGAAGTCATCAGAATGGGGCGCAGCCGGATGCGGCATGCAAGGGCCACCGCTTCGACCAATCCGCGCCCTTCCCTGCGCAGCACGTTGGCAAAATCCACAATCAAGATACTGTTGGAGACCACCATGCCTTGCAGCATCACGATGCCCATGAGCGACTGAATATTCAGCGTGGTGCCCGAAAAAACCAGCGTGAGCACGACCCCCACAAGGCCCGTGGGCACGGCCAGCACAATTAAAAATGGATCGATGAAGGAAGCAAATTGCGCCACCAGAATCAGGTACACCAGCAGAATGGCCAGGATCAGGCCGATGCCGAAACTGCGGAAAGAATTTTGCATGGTAATAATCAGCCCGCGCATGTTGATGCGAAGATTCGCAGGCAGTTTGGTGGCGGCAATGATTTTAGAAATGGCCGCAGCCGGCTTCCCTATGTCTTCCCCGGTGGGAGCCACGTAAATATCCACGGAACGCTGCAATTGGTAGTGGTCCACTTCTGTGGGAGATTGAATGACGCTGACATCCGCGACCTGGTTGAGATACGTGGGAAGTTTCAGACCGGGCCCGCGCAGCGGCATGGCTTTTAAGTCCTCGATGGAATGCAACTGGTTTTCCGGATACTGCACGGTCACCAGATAATTGTTCCCGCTTTTGGGATCCACCCAATAACCCGGAGCGATCATGGCGTCGGATGTCAGCGATGTGATGAGGTTATCCACTACTTCCTGCGGATTCAGGCCCAATTCGGCGGCCCGCGCGCGATTCACGTTGACTTGCAGCGCGGGATAATCCATGTCCTGAGGAATGTACGCGTCCGAAATTCCGGGGATGGCGCGGATTTGGCGTGCCAGGTTCTGGGCAATACGGCTGTCCGCGTCCAGGTCCGCGCCGCTTACCTGCACATCGATCGGCGCCGGCGCACCCTGATTGAGCACCGCATCCACCAGCCCGCCGGATTGGAAGTAGCTGCGCAGTTCGGGAATTTGCGACGCGGCGCGCTTGCGAACTTCATCCATGTAGGCAAAGCTGCTGGCCTTGTGGTCTTCCTTCAAGCCCACCTGCACGAATGCGGTGTGCATTCCAGCGTTGGGCGTGAACAGCGAAGAAAGATCCGGCGTCAGGCCAATATTGGATACAACGGTCTCCAGTTCCTTGGGCGGGACGACCTGGTGCACGATGTCTTCCAGTCGTTTCACGTAATTCTCGGTCAACTCGATGCGTGTTCCCGTGGGCGCCTTCACGTCGGCCACGAATTGGCCGGCATCGGTTCGCGGGAAAAACGAAACACCGATGAATGGATACAAGAGAAAGCAGAGGAAGAAAAATATCAGGAAACTGGTGACCACCAGGACGGGGCGTTCCAGCGCCTTGCGAACCCATTTTTCGTACAAATTCAGCAACGCCTCGAATTTCGCGTTGAACCCGGCATTAAATCTCGCTCCCCAGGACCTTTTCGCTCCCGGCTCATCGTGCGCATGTTCGTGGACAACCTTTAGAAAATTGGCGCAGAACAGCGGCACAACAGTGACCGCGTCAAAGTAAGAAGCGAAGAGCGCCAGCACAACGCCAAGCGCCAGCGCGCCGAACAGGTAGGAACTCACGCCAAACAGAAACGTTACCGGAAAGAAAACCACCACCGCAACCAGCATGATGGCCAGGACCGCCAGTGCAACTTCGTTGGTCCCTTTGACGGCGGCAATCGCGGGTTCCTCGCCCATTTCCAGGTGCCGGTAAATATTTTCAATCACGACTACGGAATCGTCGATGAGCCGCGAAAACGCCAGCGCCAGGCCGCTCAGCACCATGGCATCGATGGATTTCCCAAAGCTGTGCAAAATGAAAAATGTAATGAACACGGAAATGGGGATGGAGAGAAACACGGCAACCGTGGCGCGAAAACTTCCAAGGAAGACAAGGATCATCAGGCCGGTCAGAAAAATTCCAATCCCGCCTTCGCGCAACACAGTGGAAATGGCCTGCTTCACGAAAACCGACTGGTCGAAGGTCACGAAGACATGAAGCTGCGCGGGAATATCGCGCAGATTTTTGATGGCATTTCGGATGCCGTTGACCACGGCGATGGTGTTGGTGTCTCCTCCCTGCTTCTGAACCGCCACGTATGCGGACTTCTCGCCATTCACACGGACAATGTTGTATTGCTGGGCGGAACCATCCACGGCATTCCCAACGTCGGAAATGAAAACGGATTTCTCCCCTTCTGTCTTGAGAGGGATTTCGTTCAGGGACTTGGCGTCCGGAACCTGCGCGTTGGTGTAGATGTTGTAGTCGATGGGGCCGAGGCGCACATCGCCCGCAGGCAGAATCAAGTTGGAAGAATTCGTTGCACGCACCACGTCCATGGGACTCATCTGGTGAGCCTGCAACTTGAGCGGGTCCACGTAAACCATGATTTGACGGGTCTTCCCGCCATATGGCGGCGGAACCGTTGCGCCGGGCACGCCCGCGATTTGATTGCGCACTTGATACTGAAGGGCATCGTGCAACTGGGTCTCATCCAATCCCGGGCCATCGACTGTCAGGAAACACACGGGCAAACTGGAGGCATCCACTTTCATTACCACCGGCGGCAGCGTTCCCTGCGGAAGCCTGCGCATATCGGCCAGCGCCAGATTGGATATTTGCGTGACGTCCGCATCGGCATCGGTGCCTGGCTGAAAATAAATCTTGATCAGGCTCACTCCGGGCAACGACCGCGATTCCATGTGGTCCACGCCGCTGGCCAGCGTGAAGAATCGTTCAAACGCGTCGGTGATGTCGGCTTCAATCTGCTGGGGAGGCATGCCGTTGTAGAACGTTGCCACAAGCACAACGGGAATCTTGATGGGAGGAAACATGTCCACCGGCATGCGCGCCAGGCTGGTCACTCCCAGCACCACCACAAACAGGCAGAACACCACAATCAGATAGGGATGGCGAACGGCAAAGGATGGCATTTATTTCTCCACTTCCATGCGCGACGGCTCGACAACCTTGGGCGCAACGATTTGGCCCGGCCGGTACTGCCCCAGGCTTCCGAAAATAATGGTTTCGTTTTCCTGCAGGCCGGATGTGATTTCGACATTGCTGGAGGATTGCAGGCCCACCATTACATTTCGCACCTCAATCTTGTTTCCCGTTCCGACAACCATCACGATTCCCTTCCCTTCGCCCGTGGTTTGGAACGCCTGCACCGGCACGGTCAAGACTTTCGCGTCCGTGCGAAGAGGAATTTTTACGGAAGCGTACATTCCCGGCACCAGCTCATATTTGGGATTGGGAACGTCCACTTCGGTGTGCATGGTCCGCGTGTTCATATCGATCTGATCGGAGAAGCGGATAATTTTTCCTTCAAAGGTTCGATTCATCCCTGACACATTTACGGCAACGGATTCGCCAACATGAATGCCGGAGACGGCCCTTTCGGGAACGGGGATCACAAGGCGCAGAAGGCTATTTTGCGAGAGGCGGCATAGCGCCGAGTCTCCCTTGTTCGAGGAAGTGCCCGCCGGAAGCAGCGCGCCCGTGTAGGCATAAATCTGCGTGATGACGCCGTCAAAAGGCGCCGTCATGCGCGCATAATCGAACATGGCCTGATCCTTGCCGAGAGCGGCCTTGGCAACCAACAAAGCCTGCTCGGCCGCGGCCAGCGCGGCTTTCTGAGCGGAGACATCCGCGTCTGCTTCCAGGTCCTTGCCCTTGGCCACGTCGATTTCCTGCTGCGCAACGAGTTCCGGGCGCGACTTCTGCACGTCGGCCAGGCGCGTGTAGGTGATGTGCGCGACGGTGTATGCCGATTGTGCACGATTCAAATCCTCGCGCGTGCGCGTCAACTCCTGCTCGCTGCGGCGAATGGAAGCCTCATCCTGCTGCAATTGTTGTTGCAACTCCGGAATTTCCAATACCGCCAGGATTTGCCCCTGTTTTACGTGGGTTCCGTAGTCGACGTAGAGCTTTTGGATGTAGCCGGAAACTTTTGCGTACACGTCAACTTCCTGAAACGGCTGAAATTCCGAGGCGATCTCCAGATTGTCCGCAATGTTTCCTCGCGCCACTTTCACGACGGCCGCCGCGGGGGCGTTGGCCGCATCGTCGGCGGCGGATTTTTGTGCAGCGCCGCAGCCGATGAGGGCGGCGGGAAAAATCAGAAAAATAAAAACACGCATGGTTCCATGGATTGCCTTCACGGAATATCCTCCACAATCTCGCATCGCTGCCTCAGTCTTTTAAATTCTCTCTTTTAATTCGAAGGTCATGCACGTCCGACCGGAGCTTTTCCAGCGTAAAATCGCGGGATTGGCAAAACTCGGCGATCTTCCGCTCTTCGCTTAGCAGCCGCTGGGCCACGACGGGAATTTGTTGCGCGATCTCAATCGGAACGGTCTGGACGCCGTGCCGGTCTCCGTGCAGCAGGTCGCCCGGCTTCACTTTCATTTGGCCAACCACTACGGGACCTCCGAAATCGAAAACATGGGCGAAGGCGTGGGAAACGGATAAATTCCCCGCAAACATTTGGAGCTTAAGCTCCCTCGCCACTTCGACGTTGCGGACCGCGCCATTTGTCACCACGCCGACACACCCAAGCGCGCGCAATATATTGGCGTGAACGTCGCCGATGAAGGATCCGAGGCCGGGGTTGGGGTCCATATCCTGTATGACCAATATGCGGGGCGCCGGAATGCTTGCCAGGCATTCCAGCCAGTCAAGAAGGTAGTAATAGCTATCCCCTTTCATTGGCGGCTCGGAAGTTCGAACGCGGACCGTGGCCGCGTAGCCCGCTACCGGCGGAAAATCCTCGAAAATGCAACGCACCGTGGAATCGGAAAAGCCCGAATTGCGCAAACGCACGCCAAAGGTTTCAATCGCGTTTGCCACGCTGCAAGCATCCAATTGGCGCAATTGTTCCAGCGCAGCTGGCTCCAGCGCCAAATGATTTGTGGTCATCGCATTCATCTCCTGAATTCAAAATCTAGCCACAATATCCGCGCACAAACGGGCCCCAATTCAAAAATGACGATATTCTGCGGGCATCACATTGATCTCGAATCGCAACTCAACTCGGTCCGAAAATGGGACACGCCTACTGGAAGAATACCGGCTATTACCAAGTTTTTATCGGGAAAAGGCTCAGGGGCGCGGCCCTGCTGGTTGTTATGCGGAAGGCGGTGCGCGAAGCGGGTGGTAGGAAAGGGAAAAATCGTCCTGGCCGGGGAGCGCGGCTTCCAGCGGGAGAGGAATTCCGGAAGCAATCCTTCGAATGGCGATCCTCGTTTGCACGAGGCACGGCCTCAGCCCATCTCCGAACAAGCATTTGAATGGGGCCGCGAATTTCGATGAATGGCCTGCGGACATTTCCAAAACAGACGTGCTTCCAATCGGGCCATTCTGAATCAGGATAGGGAGGAAGCTCCATTGCACGATGCCGAGAACCAACACGCCCGATAGCAGTAGGAGGCATGCAACATATCGGCGGTCTGTGAAGTATTTTTGATTCATGGGCGGCTTGCGTCTACCAGACGAAAGCTGTAAAACTATATTCAGCCTAGCATCATGGGAGAAAAAGTGTCAAGAATTCGACATAGGTGTGTGTACCCCCATGATATTCGCACTGCGTCCTACTCAATACCTTCGACGCAACAGTGGTAATTTTGGATGCGCGGAGCCGCGCATTATTTCAACAAAATAGCGGCAGGGCTGGATTCCTGACCTCGACTCGAGGCCCATTTGTGCTGAATCAACTCAGCGGAATCTTCCGGGCGACAATCTTCCTGGCGGGCATTTTGGCGTTCGGCGCTTCTTCCGGATTTGCTCAAATGAACACCGGGGAAATCGGCGGGGTTGTCCGCGACGCTACGGGCGCTGTGGTACTCGGCGCCGGCATCACAGCCGTCGAAAGTGGCACACAATTAAAATATTCAGCCATCACCAACGACGCCGGCGAATACTTGCTGGCCCAGCTTCCCGTCGGGCGCTATGAGCTGACCGTGAATATGGGGGGATTTAAGCAGATTGTCCTGCCCAACATCGAGCTACATGCGGGCGACCGTCTGCGCCAAGCCTTCACTCTGGAACTCGGAGAGCAAAGCGAAACTTTAATTGTCAGTGTGGCGCCCGGCTTGTTGCAGGTGGAATCGGCCGCCATCCAGGACACCATCCAGCAGCAACAGGTCATAGACCTTCCCCTCAAAGGACGTGAATTCATCGACCTGGTCGGCTTGACGCCTGGAGTGACCAATCCGCCGGCCGGCACGCGCGGATCGGCGCTTCAGCAAACTGGGCAAACTTTCGGAATTCTGGGGCAGCGCGGCGGGCATAATCTGTACCTCGTCAACGGCGTTTCCGTCACGGATGAAGCCTTTAATAATCTGGTTCTAAGCCCATCGGTGGATGACATCCAGGAAGTGAATATTAATCAGACCTCCTACGACGCTGAATTTGGCGGAAAATCAGGCGGCATTCTCAACGTCATCACCAAATCCGGCAGCAACACCTTCCACGGCAGTTTGTTTGAATTCGTGAGGAACGATTTTTTCGACGCCAGGAATTTCTTCGTTAGGCCTGGGCAGGCCGAGCCGCCTTTCAAGCAGAATCAGTTCGGCGCGTCGGTAGGCGGCCCGATTCAAAAGGACAAGACATTTTTCTTCGCCGACTACGAAGGCGAGCGCATCCGCCAATCTCAAACTCAACTGTTCGCCGTTCCCACCGCTTTGGAACGCGCCGGCAACTTCACGGGCTCGGGGATTGTGGTCAACAATCCGAGCACGGGGACCGAATTCGCGAACGATACAATTCCGGCGATTGACCCTGTGGCCGCGGCCATCCTGGCAAAAATACCATTGCCGACTCCGGGCCTGACAGGGAGCAACAACCTAAATGAAACGGCGCTCTCCACGACGGACATCAACCAGTACAACGCCCGCCTCGACCATTCCTTTGGTACCAGCGACAATATGTTCGTGCGCGCATCGGTATTCGACGCCAACGGGTTCCTTCCCTTCGGATCGTCCGCCCTCAATGAGGCGCTCTTTCCGGCGTTTGGGTACGACCTGCGAACCCATACGGACAATTTCTCCGCTTCCTGGAGCCATGTCTTCAACACATCCTGGCTGAATGAATTGCGGTTTGGCTGGATGTGGGTGGGCGGGGGAGAACTCAGCCTCAATTCCGGAAACAATATCGCCGCGCAGACGGGGCTTCAAGGAGTGAGCGGCGATCCTCAGGATCTCGGATATCCCTCCGTCACCATATCCGGCTTTTCAGCAATGGGAGAGCCAACGAATTACGTCACGCGCAAGGACAACGACTACGAAATATACGACAACGTCATCTGGCACCACGAAACCCATACGGTGAAATTTGGCGGCTATTTTTTCCATCTCAATTTCGATCCAGTGAATGCACAAAATGCCAGAGGAACGTTCCAGTTCACGGGCAAATGGACAGGAAATGCCCTGGGGGATTTTCTGCTGGGAGATCCCAATCAGGGGTCGGGGTCGTCCCAGGGTCGAGGAAATTTAATGGGCAGCACAGACTGGGTACACCTCTACGTTGAGGACGGCTGGCAGATTACTTCCAGCCTCAAACTCGATATCGGCGTCCGCTACGAATTCAACCGGAACGTAACCGATGCGAACAACGACATGGCCATTATCAACACCATGGTTCCCGGCGGAGAGATTGTCATTGCCAGTAACAGCGCCGGTCAGCTTTCCTCTTCGGCATCCGCTTTGGTGGGAAATATCCCATCCAGCCTCGCCTATGTCACTTCAAAACAGGCTGGCTGGAATAGCAGCCTGCTAACCGGGCGCCCACTGCGGCTGGCGCCGCGCATTGGCCTCGCGTGGGCCTTGCCGGACCACAAGACGGTGATCCGATCGGGATTTGGGATCTATACCAATCAAGCGGCCTACAGCATCATTCAAAACGCCGCGCTGAACTTGCCCTTCTATGTCGCAAAGACAGTAAATAATAGCAAAGCGAGCGGGGCGGTCCTCTACAACACCGAAAACATACTCACCGCCGCCGGCTCATTCAGTGGAAACAACATCAACCACGATTTCAAAATCGAATACAACAATGTATGGAATCTGTCGATCCAGCGCAGCCTATCTCCCACCACATCCTTGCAGGCGCAATACGTCGGATCGTACACAGTCCACGCCGACAACGAGACGTACCAGAATCTCTTCCCGAACAGTTGCTTAAATCCCGCACAGGGTTGCTCTCACGTGCGTCCCATTCCGCAGATGAGCGGCTTTCCGAGCATCACATGGGATGGCTGGGAAAAGTATCATGCGCTGGCGCTGACCTTGACCCAACATTTGTGGCGAGGATTGGGCGTCAATGCCACCTACACCTGGTCGAAAGCGTTGGACGATGCCTCCAATCCCGGCGCGGACAACGCCGGGCCCAACTTTCCTCAGGATCCCTCCAACATGGCGGCGGAAAAGGGGCTGTCCGATTTCGACCACCGGCATCGATTCGTTACGAACTTCCTATATCAGATTCCATTCCTCAAGAATTCAGAAGGCTGGATCCACACGGCGTTCAGTGAGTGGCAGGTGGGAGGCATTTGGACGCTGCAAACCGGAGCGCCCTTTACGGTGAATCTTTCAACGGACAATGCCAATAACGGTGAGCCGTTATCCGCGCCATCGCAACGGCCAAACCTGGTTTGTAATCCCAACAGCGGTCCAAAAACCACGGCGGAATGGTTCAATACTTCCTGTTTTACGACTGCCACCCTCGCTCCATTCACCTACGGAAATGCCGGGCGCGACATTGTCATCGGGCCTGGCCTCGACGATTTCGACGCATCGATTCAGAAACAGTTCCCTGTCCGCGAAAATATGGGGCTGCAATTCCGGCTGGACGTCTTCGATTTCTTCAATCATCCAAATCTGAACTCACCTGTTGGGCCCGGCAGAATGTTTACTAATCCCCCTGCAGGAAATGGGACAACTCCCAGCACGTCCTCCAGCTTCGGCTCGATCACCAGCGCACAGGATCCGCGTGAAATGCAATTTTCGCTGCGCCTCGTGTTTTAGTAGCACAGGCACTCCTGCCTGTGCGCTTTTTGGGATTGTCGATGGGCCGGACAGTCTTCCCTGAGGCTGACAACCGCACAGGCAAGAGTGCCTGTGCTACTCAGGCGGCGTCGATGCGCACGGCAGGACGCACGATTCGGGGAACCATCATGCGTGTTCCGGGCGCGAGGATGTGAACGGAGCGCTGGAAGACAAATTCCAGGAAGCGCCTCGCGGCGGCCAGCTTGGAATGGATTGCGTCGCTATCGCGAAAACCTTCCGCGCGAATCACCAGGAAACCAGGGCCATTTTCAACTTGCAGGCGGCGGACCGCCCGGTAGGGTTTGGCCTGAAACGCATCCGCCAAACGCACAATCGCAGCCAGGCGAATGAGCGATTGCCGCAAGGGTAGTTCGTAAACACCTAATTTCGCGTGGTCGGGATACGGCAATGCGCGCCGGTGGAATCGCGCGACAAGCGCCGCGTACTCAAGGTCTTTTTTCGTCCAGCCGGGCGGCGGAGAAAGCTTGCGAATCATCCGGTAAGACTCTTTGTGGTAGGACTTGGCCTTCTTGAAACGCCCGGCTTCCTGAAGCAGCGCTGCGGCGTGCAGGATCAATCGCTCCTCGATCCGCGCTTCCTTCGCCATCAGGCCGCGGTTCACAAGGCCATCGTACAGTTGTAGGGACATGCGCGCCGCTCGGCGGACGCGCGCAAAATCTGGGGACACGAACGAGGCCCATTCCGCGAGCCGCGCAAGTCCCGTGAAACGCAAATCCTTTTCCGCGGGCAATCCCTCGCGCCAAATCCGCAGGGGAGACGCCTTTCCCGCCATCTTTGCGCGATATTGCTGGAGCCGCGAGGATCGTTCGTCCTGCAGCTTGGCGCGCCACGCCGTAACAACGCTCTCCTCGACGAGGCTGCTGTTTTGCACGATCATTTGATCGAGAACCGTGAGGTCGTGAATTTCGCCGAGCAAGTCCTGCAGAAGTTTCAGGTCGGACGCCCAACCCGGATAGATCGACGGCAGGAAATTTTCCACGGCGTAGCGAAACTTCTTCAGGCCAACTCGCAGGCGGTGGTAGGCGAGCAGGCTCCGGCTGCGCTGCGCGCGGCGGTGCAGGTCGCGCACACTTTCCCAAATTTCGAGGATGATCGATTCACAAGCGGCACGATTTGAAACGACATGACGGTAATGTTTGGCACATTCCCTTCGCCAGGACCGCCACTCTTTCCGGTTAAATTCCTGAATGGCGGCATGCGCATCCTGGCGATCCCGTTCGTGTTTCTTCTTGAGCACCCCAAGCAGCGCGGCCGTGGAAGCCTCGTTCGGAGCGCCGAGTTTCTCGATCCATTCCGCGAGGACTTGCGCGTCGCGAAGCGTGCCCAGCCTCTGAAACACGCGCCGCGCCGATTTCCGCATGGCCTTCCAATCGCATGCCGGATCGATATCCCTCATCACCTCGGCGATCAGAATGCAGCGGCGCAAGGAGGTGCGCAGATCGTGGATCGGCTCCGCGGGCAGAGTTCCGCCGACGTTTGAGTGCTCCTCAAGGACTCGGTCCATCCAATAGGCGAGGCCGATTTTTTCTTCGTTAGCGGTATGCGGTTGCGGCAAGCGAAAACCACTGCCCTTCTATAGCCCTTCCCTGCGGATACTCCCTAAGTATCCGCGGGAAATGCAATTTTAGCCGCAAGAAGAGGGGAAACGCAAACTTCAAAAGGTCCAGTGGCAAGAGCTTCGCCCTCGAGGGGATACCCGCGCCACACTTTAGATCGAGGAGCCTATCCTGCTAATCTGGAGGCACCTCTGGCTGCTTCTTGCGAACTGGAGCCCCAACCGTGGCATGGACAGGTTTCGTAAAGTGTGCATGGATACGCCAGCCCAAAAGAATCGCCATCACCGCTGCGTATTCCAAAGGCAAGTGGATATCCGATTTCACAAGCCAGTAAAAATGGATGACTCCCGCGATGGCCGTCAGATAAACCGCGCGATGCAGCATTTGCCAGCGCGGCTGGCCCATCCGGCGAACCCAGCCCGCCGTGGAAGTAACGGCCAGAGGAATCATCAGCACAAAGCCCGTGAATCCCACGGTGATGTATCGCCGCTTCATCACGTCCGCCCAAATCCCGTGAAGATCGAAGACCTGATCGAAGGTCAAGTAAACGGCGAAGTGGCAGCATCCGTAAAAAAACGCGAAAAGCCCCAGCATTTTGCGGAACCGGATCAGTTGCGGCTGGCCAAAAAGTTTGCGCAGCGGCGTGACGGCCAGCGTAATGGCCACGAATCTGAGCGTCCAATCCCCGGTGGCGTGCTCCAGAAATTGCGTGGGATTCGAGCTCAAATTGCCGGTATAGGCTTCCCAGACCAGCACGCCCAGCGGGACGAGGCAAATTAGGAACACCACTACCTTTGTCCATTTACTCTTCAAAATGGAATTCATGATGGATATCCGATCAGTAGTTTTTCTTTAGGTCCATGCCGTTGTACAGACTTGCTACCTGGTCCCCATATCCATTGAACATCTGCGTGGGCGTATTCTTGAAGAAACCCGGCAGACGGACTTCCTTGGCCTGGCTCCAGCGCGGATGATCCACCTTGGGGTTTACGTTGGAGTAGAAACCGTATTCATGCGCGTTGGCAATATTCCAGGTTGTGGGCGGCTGATCCTTCACGAATTTGATTTTGACCAGCGATTTGATGCTCTTGAATCCGTATTTCCACGGAATTACCATTCGGACCGGCGCGCCGTCCTGATTGGGAAGCGTCTCGCCATACATGCCCACGCAAAGCAGCGCCAATGGGTGCATGGCTTCGTCCATCCTCAGGCCCTCGACATAAGGGAGATCGATCCCCGCGCGGCCCCACAGAGGCATCTGCTTCTTATCAAAATAGCTTTCGAACGCTACATAGCGCACATTGGAATTTGGCTCGGCGAGCTTTGCGATGGTGCTAAACGAAAAACCGACCCATGGCACGACGATGGACCAGGCCTCCACGCAGCGATGCCGGTAGATGCGCTCTTCCAGCGGAGCCAGCTTCATGATTTCGTCCATCGAGAACTTGCGCGGCTTGGCGCATTCCCCTTCGACTGAAACTGTCCACGGGGAAGTCACGAATTTCTGCGCGTTTCTGGCCGGATCGGCTTTGTCAGTGCCAAATTCGTAGAAATTGTTGTAGGTGGTGACCACCTGCTCGGAACTCATTTTTTCGGTGGTGCTGAACGGGCTGGAAACTAGGCCCGGCAGTTTGGTGGAAGCGTAGGCGCGCACAGGCGGGTTGACCAGTTCCGCCAGGCTCTTTCCAGCCAGCGCCAATCCGCTTGCTAACCCCATCCCATAGAGGAATTTGCGGCGATTTACGTACGTGTCGCGAGGGGTTATGTCCGAATACTTGAACTCGGGAGATTGTCCAATCAGCATCGTCAGCCTCCGGGCACTAGGAGTGCCTCGCAATATTCAATCTATAGTACTACTCTACGGCAAAAAGGTTACGGTGGATGTGGGAAATGAGTGAAGAAAATTCAATCAATGGGCTTTCACCTTTATCCGGGCACAGCCGCTAGAGTGCAGGTTCAGGCAATGAATACAAATGAAGTGGTGCTATGCGCGCGATCCGCGAGAAATCCTTGTCCAAAGTAAACAGGCTCGCGTGGTGTTCCATGGCGATAGCGGCGATCAAAGTATCGATCGTTGTCAGGCTAATGCCTTTGGACCAAGCCGCTCGTGAGATTGCGGCCGCCTCACGATACGTGGAAAATCCGCCCGGCTCAATCATCTCCCACTGGGAAAGATACCTCTCAACTCGATGAACATCTCGCCTGAGACCTTGCAGGATTTCCGTAACGACGACACCGGTGAGCACAAAAGGTTCCGCTTCCTCGATCATGCGCCGCAATTCATCGCCGGCGCGGCCCGGAGAGACACTGAAGAAATTGATCCAGACGGATGTGTTGACCAGGATCAAGAGCGATTCCGGCGGCTTCGCTTGAGGTCACCCTTCCAAATCCCGCTTCCGTAGTAGCTAAGAATGCCTTTGCGGCTTTCCGAGCGCACAAGCAATTCCAGCGCCTTGCCGACAATCTCCCGCTTCGTTTTGAGTCGCGTAAGTTTGCGGGCCTTCTGCACCAGTTCGTCATTCAAGACAATATTGGTTCTGCCCATGAAAACACTATACACCCTTTTATGATAATTATGTGTATGAATTGGGAGCTGCAACGAAGTCCAGGGAAGCGCGCGGCGGTGCTATCCCCCCAGCGCGCAAAACCCTCCTTACGTGGAAAGGCTATTCATGAGGGCCTGGCGCAAGAGATCCTGTCGCTCCGCAGAGAGCTTTCCGCCCGCTGAGGTTAGGTAAAACACGTCGATGGCGGTCTGCCCTTCGGTGTCAATCAGCGCGATGTCGATGTTGCATTCCTGCTCGGCGAAAACGGAGCTGATGCGATACAGAAGACCGGGGCGGTCCTGGGTGACGATTTCAATCAGCGTGCTGTGCGTGGAGCATTCGTTGTCGAATTGGATTTGGGGCGTTCCGTCTTGCGTTCCGGGCTGATCCTTTTCCATTTCCAGGCGCTCGCGCAACATGCGCTTCAGATCGCGCTTTCCGGAAAGCACATCGTGAACCGTGCTCTTGAAGCGCTCCCACGCCGGCAGATTCATCTCCAGCGCGCGGTAGCGGTCCGTGAAGGAAAATATGTCCACGACCGTGCCGCCGGCATTTGAAAAGGCGCCCGCCTTTCCGATGTTCATGCCGCAGGCCGCCAGCGTTCCGGCTACCGTAGAGAAGAGGCGCGGCCGGTCCTTGGTCACCACCGTCAACTCATACCAGTGGCGAGTGCGTTTCAGCGCCAGTTGCACGGGGTCCTGCCCGAAGCGCCCTGCCATTTCAAAATGGCGCAGGATGTCGTCCACGGGATGGGTGCGAAGGTAACGCCGTGGCAAACCTTCCAAGAATTTCTGCAGTTTTTCGCCCGCCGCCGCTGCCAGCGAGCGCAGATGGTTCAGCACTTCATCGTTTGCATCGCCATGGACGCGTTCATCCACGCTGCGGTTAAAATAATTGGCTGTGCCAATGTAGAGCTGCCAGAGATCTTCCGCTTTCCACGGCGTGAGCGCCTCGGGATTGACCGCCTTGATGTCCGCGTAAGTGAACAGGCAAAGCATTTTCAAGAGTTCCGGCGTACCAATGCTTTCCGCAAATTGAGCCACCGTGCGCGGGTCGAAGATGTCCCTGCGCAGGCCCGCTCCCAAATCCTGATGGTGCTGGATAAGAAAAAGCACGGTTTCGCGATCGGCTGCAGGAAGCTCCAGGCGTTCAAGGCATTTACCGGCAATTTCCAGGCTGGCCGGAATGTGGTCCGTGAGCGAAACGGCCCTACCGGTGTCGTGCAACAAAATCGCCAGATTGAGCAATTCGGGCTGGTCCAACTCTCCCAAAATGCCCGCGTACCGTTCGTCCCATTTAAATTTCGATTGCCGCAGGCTGTGCAAATTTTCAATGGCCTGGAGCGTGTGTTCATCCACAGTGAAGCGATGGGAAACATCGCGCACCGCAAGCGCGTCAATTCCCTGCAATTCCGGCAGGAACAGAGTCAATAGATGCAGGGAGTGCATGGCGCGCAATGCATCCGCAGCGTGCAATTCCGGAAAAATATCTTCCAGAAACTCCCAAAAATCCGCTCCGCTTGGGAGGCTTCCGGCCAACCGCGGCCTGGCCTGTTCCAAATGATGTTCGGCCGCCGGGCTGAGCTGAAAACCGCGCTGAGCGATCAGGCGGAATGTGCGAAAGAGGAGGCCCGGATCGGGCAAATTTCCTGGCTTCTGAAAAAATATCAATCCGTCCACGACGGAAAAATCGTCATCGGAAAAACCGGTTCGCCAGGTTTCCAGCTGCCTGTAAAAAAGAGACTGGGCTGCCGGCATTTCCTCCAGCAGCTGTCCGGAGATATGTTCGACGGCGCGCGCATGGCCGTAATAGACGCGCATCCAATCGATGACATTCCCGTCGCCGCCATTGTGCGTCCCAATCTTCAGGACCGCCCCTTCGTCCTGCGCATCCCAGGTCAGTAGATTGAGATCCCGTTTGTTGCGGAAGTGCAGAAAGCAACGCACGGATGCGAAGAAGGCCAGCGCCGCGTCCATGGCTTTTTGATTTGAAGGTAAAAGATTTGCCGAGGGATCGGGCCAGCCGCCCTGCTTTTCCATGGCGGAAATAGCCGCAAGCCAGCGCGCCGTGACGTAATCCTGAAAACCGCCCGGCCCATCCTTCACATTGGGCTCGAGGTGAAAAACCGTATTTGCAAATTTGCGGTGGCTACTGCGCGTCACTTCCGCAAGGCGCTCGACCAGGGACTGGGATTCCCGGACCATGATTTCCGGAATCAGCCGGGTGCGAAGCTCATCGAACAGTTCCCGATCGCCTTCGAGAAAGCGAAAATCCAGCAAGGAAAGCATGGCATCGGCATGCTCAGGATCGAATTGAATAAACTCGGAAACAATTCCGGATGTTACGTTGCATTTCAAACCAATCTCTTTCAGCGCACTGGGGAGCCGCTGGATGGGCTCCTTGAATTTTATTGCCGCTTCGCCCGTTGCCGCGAGAAAGAGGATATCGATTTCGGAATATGGAAAAAGTGTTTGCCTGCCAAAATCCGCAACGGCGGCGATTACAATCCTTGAGGGTTCAAGACCTGCGGAAACTATCAATTGCGCCCAAAGATGGCGCACAAGGGAGTCCACCAGCGCGGATTTCCCCTGCATATATTTCAGGCCATCGCTGGAAATGGAAAAATCGTGCCGGAGGCGCTCGGAATCGGCCTCATACTGCTTTCGCAATTCATTGCCGGGTACGGATTGTGTGGACATGCCTGCTTATCTGGTCTCTCACCAGGAATCGCCATCGCTAGAATGGCACGACCCCGGAGGAAAAACCAGTGGCTACATGGTGGAAGTCTCCCAGTCGTAGCCTTCTTCTCCATGCTGGGAAAGATCGAGCCCTTGAGATTCCTGCTCCGGCGAAACGCGCAGGCCAATGATCTTGTCGACAAACACCAGTATGGCGAGCGTGCCCACAATGCCCAGCGCCCAGGCGATGGCCACGCCCACAAGCTGGTTCAGGAGTTGGTGGGCGTTTCCTTCAATGAGTCCTGAGGCCATCACGTTTCCGCTCGCGTCTTTCAATATTGGATTTACGGCGCTGACGGCGAAAACTCCGGTGAGGATCGCGCCGATGGTTCCCCCTGCCCCGTGCACGCCGAACGCGTCGAGAGAATCGTCATACCCAAAGCGAGCCTTGACCTTGGCAACCATGAAGTAGCAGGCAATGCCGGCGATGAATCCAATCGCCATTGCAGGCATTGGCCTGACGAACCCGGCCGCCGGAGTAATCGCCACGAGGCCAGCCACGGCGCCGGAGATGGCTCCCAGCGCGCTTGGTTTTCCACTACTCTTCCATTCCACAAGGGTCCAGCCCGCGGCGGCTGTCGCGGCGGCGAAGTGCGTGGCCACAAAAGCGCTCGATGCCAGGCTGCCTGCTGAAAGCGCGCTGCCCGCATTGAATCCGAACCAGCCCACCCATAGCAGGCAGGCCCCAATAAAGCTCAGCACCACGCTATGAGGCGGCACCGATTCGTTCGGGTAGCCCAGACGCTTCCCAAGATAGAGGGCGCAGACCAGGGCGGAAACTCCCGAGGTCACGTGGACGACGGTTCCTCCGGCAAAATCCAGCGTGGGAAATGCGCCGCCAAGGGCCGCGTTCAACAAGCCGCCCTTGCCCCACACCATGTGCGCCATGGGGCTGTAAACCACCACCAGCCAGAGTGACATGAACACCAGCATGGCTTTGAACTTCATGCGCTCGGCAAACGCTCCGGTAATCAGCGCAGGCGTGATGACGGCAAACATGAGCTGATAAATCATGAACGTCAGATGCGGAATGGTGGCCGCGTAATCGGCGTTCGGCTCTGCGCCCACTCCGCGCATGAACGTGTATTCAAAGCCCCCAATAAAGCTGTTGCCCGACCCGAAGGCCAAACTGTAACCAAACAGGCCCCACAAGATTGTGACCAGGGACATCATGGCGAAGCTTTGCAGCATGGTGGACAGCACATTCTTCTTGCGCACCAGGCCGCCATAGAACAGCGCCAGCCCGGGACCGGTCATCAACAGCACGAGCGCTGAGCTGACCAGCATCCAGGCGTTATCCGCGGAGCCTTTTGCGTCGGCGACGTTTCGTTCCAAGTCGGCGATGCGTTGCGAATCCGCACGAATATTCGGCGCAACGACAAACGCCGCGGATCGGCCAAGGCTGAACGTGCTCGCGGAAGCCACGGCCGGCGAAAGAAGAAGAATCAAGGCAATGCAAAGCAGAGCTAGATTTTTAAGTGTTTTCATAAATTTATTTTGGAACAATATCAAATTTTGCAGCCAAGCGCCATGGCCATAAATCGCTCTTTATAAAATATTTAGATAACTTATTTCGTTCGCCGCGAACCGTCGCAAAGTCCCGTATCCTCTCCGAGAACCGGCGCGATAGGCCTTTGGCTGCGCGTGTCTACCTCGCATGTATCCATCGGATTTCTGATGCCACCGATAAATTCTTTCGTACATGGAATCGAGAGCGTCCTTGCTACAGTTGTTTCATGGCTTCGGTGCCTTCAAAGATGCCCCTAGATGGGCTTTTCTCCGACTATCAGGTCGGACCGTTTTACGACGAGATGTTCACGGCTCCGGGCGTGCCCCGCCCGCATTACGCCAAAATTTTCGAGAAGCTTGCCGCCATGCAGCCGGCGCAGTTTGAAGAGCGACGGCAACATGCCGACCTGGCGTTTCTTCTTCAGGGAATTACGTTCACGGTGTACAGCGACGGACGTGGAACCGAGCGTCTGTTTCCCTTCGATCTGATTCCGCGCATCATACCGAATTCCGAATGGCAACGCGTGGAGCGAGGCTTGGCGCAACGCGTGGTGGCGCTGAATTTATTTTTGCAGGATGTTTACGGCAAGCAGCGCATTTTTGCGGACCATAAAGTTCCCCGCTCTCTGGTCTATTCCTGCAAATATTTCCTGCGCGAAGTGATCGGCATCGAAGTGCCGCGAGGGATTCACACCCATATCTGCGGCATCGATCTGATTCGCGATTCAAAAACCGGAGAGCTCTGCGTTCTCGAAGACAACGTGCGCACGCCCAGCGGTATTTCCTACGTGCTCGAGAATCGCCTGGTCATGATGCGCACGTTCCCCGACGCGTTTCAGGAGTACGAGGTTCTGCCCGTCAACCACTATCCCGCGGAACTTGCGCGCATCCTGCGCAGCCTATCGCCGCGCGGCGGCAGTGACGCTCAAATCGCGCTGCTCACGCCGGGCATTTACAACAGCGCTTATTTTGAACACAGTTTCCTGGCCCAGCAGATGGGCGTGGAATTGGTCGAAGGCCGCGATTTGATCGTGGATGGCGGCATTGTTTACATGAAGACCATACACGGACTGAAGCGCGTGGACGTGATTTACCGCCGCGTGGACGACGAATTTCTGGACTCGCTTACCTTCCGCCCGGATTCCGTATTGGGTGTCCCCGGCTTGATGGGAGCCTACCGCGCGGGAAATGTGGCTCTTGCAAACGCCGTGGGCAACGGCGTTGCCGACGACAAAGCCATCTATGCCTACGTGCCCGCGTTTATTCGCTACTACCTCGGCGAAGATCCCATTCTGCGAAGCGTGGAAACTTACCTTTGCTCCAAGAAGGAAGATCTGGCCTATGTTCTGGAGCACCTGCCGGAACTTGTAGTGAAGGCCGTGGGCGAATCCGGCGGTTACGGAATGCTGATGGGCCCGGCGGCGGATCGCCAAAGAATTGAAGATTTCAGGCAGCGCATTAAAGCGGACCCGCGAAATTATATTGCGCAGCCGGTCTTGCCGCTTTCTCGCGTGCCCTCTTACGATCCCGCTCATGGCACTATCGCGGGCCGCCACGTCGATCTTCGCCCCTATTGCCTGTACGACGGCGAGAAAGTCACGATCGTGCCGGGAGGGCTGACTCGCGTGGCGCTGCAAGCAGGTTCGCTGGTTGTGAATTCATCCCAGGGCGGCGGCAGTAAGGACACCTGGGTCCTCTTTGGGGAGGACTGAGATGCTGTCGCGAATCGCCGAATCCTTGTTCTGGCTGGCGCGCTACATCGAGCGCGCTGAATACACAGCGCGAATTCTGGATGTAAATTTCCATACCGTGCTCGAACAATCCAAGGACAAATACCGCCTGCACTGGGATCCGCTGATTGTAATGGCCGGCGAAGAAGAGCGTTTTCGATCGCTCTACGGGGAAGCCGACGCGCGCGCCGTTTTTGAATTTCTCGCTTTTCGCCAGGACAATCCCAGTTCCATCGTGCAGTGCATCGCCAAGGCCCGTGAAAACGCGCGATCCATTCGCGATTTTATTTCGCGGGAAATGTGGGAAGACCTCAACAGCCTTTACTTCACCGTGAATCGCTTTCATCCCGACGAGGAAATGGCCGCCGGGCCTCACCGTTTCTGCGACGCCATCCGCTTTGGCAGCCACCGCTTTCACGGCGTCACGGACGCCACGCTGCCGCACGACGAAGGCTGGGAGTTTCTACGCATCGGCTGGTTCATCGAGCGCGCGGAAATGACCGCACGCCTCGTCAACGTGCAGTATCACGTCTTGTATGACGCTCCAGCGGCGATCGGCGGCGGAGACAACCATCAGTGGATGGCCGTGCTGAAATCCGTGGGAGCGTACGAGGCTTACCACCGCAAATATCACGCATCTATCGAGCCCGAAAAAGTCGCGGAAATGTTGATCCTGCACCCGCTGCATCCGCGCTCCATCCGCTTCAGCATTACGGAAGTGCAGGCGGGCCTGCGCGCCATCAGCGGCACCAGCGCGGGTTCCTACGCCAATGAGGCCGAGCGCCTTACGGGCAAGGTGCTGGAGGGATTGCGCTACGACCGCATCTCGGAAATTTTTCACCTGGGCCTGCACTCCTATTTGGACGACATGCTGAAGATGTGCGGCTCCATCGGCGAAGATATTGCGCGAAACTACTTCTACTACGTGGTGGTCGAATGAACCGATATCATCTCGTTCACGTCACCGAATTTCATTACGACGGTCCGGTCTCGGAAAGCTACAACGAGGTCCGCCTGCGGCCGATCCACGACGAAACGCAGAGCTGCCTGTCGTTCCGCCTCGTAACCGATCCCGTCTCTCGGGGCACTGCTTATCGCGATTCCTTCGGCAATTGGGTGCATCAATTCAACATTCTTCCCGAACACCACCACCTGAAGGTGGAAGCGGAGTCCGTAGTCCTGGCGCACGAAGTTCCTCTTTTTCCAGCGGGCGGAATAAAACTTTCGGAAATCGAGGATCGCCGCGAGCAGTTGGAGGAAGAATTCCTGGACTTCATCATTCCGACGGGTTACGTCCCGCATGTGCCTCAGCTGGACGAACTCATCGAAGCGGCAGAACGAGGCAGCGATGGGACCGCTTCGGGTTTCGTCAAGGAAGCGTCTTTCTTAATTCACGAAAAATTCAAGTACGTCAAAGGTGCGACGCACGTTAACTCGTCGATCCAGGACTCCCTTGCCATCGGAGCAGGAGTTTGCCAGGACTTTGCTCATTTGCTTCTGGGAGTGGTCCGCAAACGAGGCTTGCCGGCGCGATATGTCTCCGGGTATCTGGTCCCGCAAAGCGCCGCAGCTCCAGACGCTAAATTGCAGGAGGTCATCGGGGGATCCGCTTCACACGCATGGGCGGAGGCTTACTTGCCGGATATAGGCTGGGTCGGTTTAGACCCTACACTGGGGAAACCGCTGGGTTTGCAGCATGTGAGAATCGCGTATGGCCGCGACTATGGCGATGTCGCTCCCGTTCGCGGAGTCTATAAAGGCCACGCGGGACAGAGGCTTTCAGTTGACGTGAGTCTGCGGCCTGCTGTTGACGACGACGGGCGCGAGCAACTCAGCGAGAATAAGCCCGTGGTTCCTGAGCCTCCCGCAATTGTGGAAAGGACGCAGCAACCAGCGCAACAGCAACAATAAGCTGCCGGTCGGGAATTTTCATGCTCGGACCGTCGGTGGCCCGACGCAACTTCTGATCTTATACTGCCTTTTTCTTCTTGCCTTTTGCTTGGGAACGCTTCGCCGAACGCCGTCCCGCCCCGTTGTGGCCTGATTTCACCAGGGCCATAATGCGCCGCAGTTCTCGCTCGAGAGCCGCCTCGATTGCGTCGGATTGGCGCTCTCCCCGCGCTACGCGGCTCACGTAGGAGGGATCCACCTTCAGTTGCTTGGCAACTCGTCCGTAAAGTCCGCGAATCAGCGATGCTAGATTTGTGGGGGCCGGATTGGGTACACTTTTTGCACGGGCCATGATGCTCCTTGAAAGTCGCTGTCAAAGATCAGGCCGAACAGCACTCAGGTTAACAACTATGTTAACGCACTCATTTTAAGGATGCAATGCACACAGCGAATAGGGGTTCTCAGGGGCAGGGGTTCCGGAGAATCTCTTTGCGCGCCTAATCTAACTTCTTTTTCAGGGAATTAAAAGCAATTTCCCTGTCGTCTTTCTTCCTTCCAAGTCTCGATGAGCCTGCTGCGCGTCCTTGAGAGGGTAGAGATGTTCGATACGCAGCTTTAGCTTGCCGGACGCAATCATGTTCATCACATCGCCGGCCCGCTGCTGCAACTCTTCATGGGTGGCAATGTGGTGGACCAGGGTGGGGCGTGTGATGAACAAAGATCCTTTCACCGCTAGCTTGCCCAGATCGAACAGAGGCACAGGTCCGCTGGAAGCGCCGAACAGCGCCAGATAACCGCGCGGGCGCAGACAATTGAGATCCTGATCGAATGTGGTTTTGCCCACGCCGTCGTATATTACGTGAACTCCCTTTCCATCCGTCAGGCGCTTGGTTTCAATGTCAAAATCCTGCTTGTTGTAAAAAATAATTTCATCCGCGCCGGCCTCGCGCGCCAGCTTGGCCTTTTCCTCGGTGCTCACCGTAGCGATCACTCGCGCCCCGATATTCTTTGCCATCTGCACCAGGAGCAGCCCGACGCCGCCGGCAGCCGCGTGGATCAGGGCCGTCTCGCCCTTCTTCAGCGGATAAGTGCTGTTGACCAGGTAGTGCGCCGTCATTCCCTGCAGCATCGCCGCCGCGGCTTGATGGTCCGTCATTCCAGCAGGCACGCGAACCAGCCGGTCCGCGGGCACCGCTTGACATTCCGCATACGCGCCCGTGATGCCCGTATAAGCGACGCGATCTCCAACCTTAAAATCCTTTACGTCGCTGCCCACCTCGCTGACCACTCCGGCAGCTTCCTGCCCAAGAATAAAGGGCGGAGCGATTGGATAGCGCCCCTCGCGAAAATAAACATCGATAAAATTAACGCCCGACGCAGCAATCTTCACAACCACTTCGTTGGCTTTCGGCTTGGGAACGGGAATTTCCACCAACGTTAGAACTTCTACTCCGCCGGTTTGCGGTACCTGAATCGCTTTCATCTAAGCTCCTCTTGGAGTTGTGCTCTTTGCGTTCCGCTGCGATTTGACCTGGGCATTATATTCCATCCCGACCGCGGAAAATCCAAATTTCGGTGGAAAGACGGTTCACAAAAACTTACGAACTGGACGCGCGGCGATCTCGAATGTCCTTGAGGTGCTGGCGCAGAGCGTCGATGATCTCTTGCCGCTTGCCGGCATCCATGCTTTCTTTGCAAGTTCTTCGAGAGCGATGTGAACGACGTCGTGGTGATGAAGTTCTTCGGGCGCGACTTCATTGCTGAGTTCGAGCCAGATGCCGTGGAGCAGGTCAATTTCCTTGGGTGTCAGCCGCGGGGCGTGAGGGCCCAGATAAAACACATGCTCCTGGCCGCTCGGCGAGTAAATTTCGAGAGTCAAATGGGGCCTCGGTTCAGGCAGCGCTTCCCAGGCCAGGCCTGCGATGCGAGCTTCGTCCGCGATGGCTCTCCAGGACGACAATCCCAGCGCAATGGTGGAGGATTGCAGACTTTGCGCCGCGCGCAGGATGCCGTCCCATTTCTCCGTCGCGGGCGCGACGGCCAGATGAATGGACTTGCCCTTCTTCTCCGCCAAGGCCAGGGCGCGCGTAAACAAATCCTGTTCATTTACGCTAAAGAGATCTTCCGGCGCGAGTTCGTGTTCGCCCGCACCTGCGCGGCCAAGAAGGCGCAGGTGAATGACCACAACATCCTGCTGGCGGGGATTGACGCGGTCGAGCACCGCGCCCAGGTTATAGAGCGTGTTGGAGTTCCGGACCATCACAAGCGCGTTCCCGGGGCGAACGCCCAGAGCGGCAGGGGTCAGCTCCCCGTCCGGATTCCAGGTTGAACATGTCGAGTTCCTGATGCTTGGCCGCCATGCTTCCGAGTGATTTTCTCGGAGATCTCAAAGATCGGTAAAAAAGATCAACGTGAAAGCCAAACCCGGCGAGCGTGGCCACTTGCTTGGTAAAGAGATTGATGATGCTGAGGGCAAAGAGCATCAAGCGTAATCAGACCCAGCCCCAGCGGGAATCTCCACGTTGCCGATCGTGAAATTCAGAGGCACGCGAAAATCCCGCTTCCCCGGCTGCTTGTAGCGGAGCACCAGCACCGCCAGCCCCTTCATCGAGAAGCTCCACATCACGCCAAACGCGTAGGCTTCGCCGAGGACAAAAATGTTTCCGCGGCTCAGGATGATCGTGAGAAGTTGCAGACCCACGACGAGGTTGAGCATCCGGTAGGAGGTCCCGAACCGCCGATGCGGGTGGCGGAACCACTGCGGGAGAATGCCGTCTTCGGAGACCCGGTTGAGAACGCCATTCGAACCCACGATCGCGGTATTGACGGCTCCGGCCAGCATCAGGACGCCGACGAGCACGACAAATCCCTGAAAGACCAGCCTCAGGTTGTAGGGCCCGACAAAATTCATGGCCAGACCGCTGATCAGATTGCCGAAATACTGAGGCCGAACCGCGTCCGGAATGATCATGGAGGCGAAGAATGAAACGCCCGCCGTGAATACCAGGCTGTAGACGAAGATGACGAAGCCCGGCCTTTTCCAGGTTGGGCAGCTTGGGATGCTCGACTTCGCGATAGACCTGCGCCAGCGTTTCTTCGCCGCTCATGGCCAGCACGGAGTGGCCAAGGCCGATGAGAATGCCGATCAGACGCGACCGTATACGGCAAGCTGCTAAGCGCAGCCAGCCCAGGGCTTCCGGCGCAAACGTCAGATTGGCGGGCGTCGGCAACGGCGGGAGATGAGCGCCTCGCACCCAGACGGTCAGGATGCACCAGGCAATCATCACGACCACCATGACGGTGGTCACATACATGATCCGCAGCGCTTTTCCGCTGGATTCCGGAATGCCCTTGATGTTTTCCCACCAGAAATAGACCGTGACCGCGATGGCAAAAACTGCCGAGGTGGAATTGATGGCGAAGATTCAGGTTGACGTGAAATCGGACGAAAAGTTCGTTCAGAAATCCCGTCAAGTACTGGCCCGCGGAAACGCCGCTGATGGGTCCGGTCAGGATGTAGTCGAACATCAACGCGGAAACGGAGAATTTCGCCAGCGTGCTGCCCATGGCCTCTTTGACGACGCGATAAACGCCGCCGCGCACGAACATGCTGCAGCTCTCGATATACATGGATCGCACGGCGTACGAGAACAGCATGATGCCCAGAATGAACCAGGGCGCGGCCTTGCCGATGGCTTGCTCGGCGATCGCGCCCGCATAGAAGGCGGACGATCCGAGGTCATTGAGTACGATGGCGGCCGCCCGCCAGAAAGAAATGAAGGACAGCATGGCGGTCGTGGCAACAACAACTTTGGGAAGAGCGGGCTTCAGAGCGGAATCGGACGGCTGGGGCGGTTGATTTGTTGACATATCTATTTTCGCTGGTAACCTCCGCAACATTTCAGGCGCTGCGGGTGCTTTCTCCTTCGTTTATAAGAGCTGAACGCCTTTGCCTCAATTTCGAAGAAAAAACTTGAAGCACGGGCCGCGCTTGAATTTATTGAAAAGTTTAGAACGCTCAAAACTTTCCACTTGATGCTCTAATCGGCTTCTCCAGAAGCCTTCAATAAAATTTCCGGCCTAAATAAATACCTTAAATTTCGTAAGGAACTCATAAAGAAAGCGAATTTTTTCCGCGACAAAATTCGCGGGCAAGAGCATTATTGCACGCAATGTATTGATATTGAAAGGGTTGCTTAAAAGCTTGGGTATTGCCAGACCTGTTTGATTTGCCGCATGGCCGAGGGGCTATACTGGCATGGAAACAGGTAGATTAGTCTTTATTTGCAGGGATTGCGGAAAAAGCTATATATTTCACAGATCGTGGATTCCGGTTTGTGAGTAGTTGTAAACCCGCATCGCTTCGTTTCTTGCACGCGGCCTAGGGAGCTGCGCATTCGAGTTTCAATATCGGGCAAGTTGCGATTGCGGGAAACGATCGCTTGGAATTGTTCACGGCAATAAATAAGGTTCCGGGGGGTTCCAATTCAGATGATTTTCATGCGAGCGATTGCCTTGCTTGTCTTCCTGGTTGCATTGGGCTATGCGGCCCTGCGCATCTGGCTGCGCAGGAGTAGTGCGCAGGATTCCGAGGACGGCAGCGATGGATTCCGCCCGCGCATTGGCTTCACTCGCCTCGATGGCATGGAATCGTTGTCGCTCCTGCTTGCAAACGAAGCCAGGACCCACGTTTGGGCGGAAGAAATCGAAATTACCCTTTCCGATCTGGTTGCAATCAGTCAGACTGCAACGCCTTCCTTCCATGAAATCCAAAAGATTCGTCAACTAGTTCCCCCGGGCGATACGCTGCCGATCAGCATTGCTGGAACGATCTATAAGGCGGCGGGCGAACCTCAGCGCAAGCATTCCAGCGTACTATCCTCGATCGTGCGCTATCGGATCGGCGAGAAATGGTTTGAGAAGAATCTGGATAACTATAGGATTCAAATGATCGGGCTCACTGCTTCCGGCATCCAGCGGCAGCGCAAACTCGTACAAACAAGCAAGACACCTTCAGGAAAATCCCAGCCTATTCAGGCCGTAGCAGCAAAGGCAAGATAAAATCAAGACGCGGGAACTTTTCCCGGCTGGCCGATCAAAGTTGCAGGATCGGCGCCTTTTTTCGGCCGGAATTTTTGCGTCCTCCCGCCAAACGTTTCTGCCGCATATACGTTGCCCGCAGGATCGACCGCAAACTGGTGCACTCCCCAGAACTGCCCGGGAAATGAGCCGTACGTTCCCCAGGAATACAGCAACTTCCCGTTCAAATCGTATTTCAGAAATTTATTGTTGACGCCGTCGGAAACCCACAAGAACTGATCGGTGGTCATCATGATGTCGTACGGCGAGCGAATGTGATCCCACTCGTCGATGTATTTTCCGTTTTCATCGAAGATCTGGATGCGGCTGTTGGAGCGGTCCGCCACGTACAAGCGGCGCTTGGCGTCAATGGCGATGGAATGCGGCAGGTCGAATTGCCCGGGCGCGGTTCCCTTGGTGCCCCAGGTCATCAAGTATTTTCCATTCTTGTCGAATTTCACTACGCGAGTATTCACGTAGCCGTCGGTAATAAAAAACGTGCCGTCGGGAAGCCAGGCGATGTCCGTGGGGCGCGCAAAATGTTTATCGTCCGCGCCGCGCACGCCGTGCTCGCCTAGCGTCATTACCAGTTGCTTGCCATCATGCGTGAACGCGAATATTTGATCCACTTCGTCATCAACAATCCAAACGTGCTTTTCCGGATCGTAAGGACTGATGCGCACCTTGTGCGGCCCGCGTCCGCCCGCAAACAGATGGTCCCACTGCGTCCAGTCCTCGATCAAGTTTCCGTCCGCGTCAACAATCAAGATGCAATGCTCCAGCCGCGGCTTGCCCTGCGTCGCTGGAATGCCGAACGCCCCATATCCACCCGTGTATCCCTCCGGCGCCTTCTCCGGAACCGGCAACTCGCCGCGCTGAAGCAGGATGATACGATTGGGAGTCTCGGCAAACACTCCGCCCTGCGATCCCCAGGTCCATCCCGTGTGCCCCAAAGGCTTTGGCCAGCCGACGACTACGTCGTAAGGGCCAGTCTCATTTTCGCCGCCCTTTTCCTGCGCCCTGGCGGCAGCCTGCCAACCAATCGCGGCGATCGCCAAAGCGCCCAACGCAATCCCTGCACGCATTCCGAATTTCATTTCACTCTCCAATTTGGCGGGCCACAAACGGACCCGCACCTAGGCGAAGATTTGCCGCGACAGAGTGTCAGCAGCCCGGATTCAATGCAAATGTTTACTGACACGCTTTTACACGCGCATGGCGTTCATGTCCACACAAATGCGGCAATCTTGTGTTGCAAGACGGATACGCCAGTCTGCCAATTGGCGGTTTGCATCATGCCATTTCGGAGAACGGCATTCCCAATGCCGCCGAATTTCAAGGAGTGGCGCTCACCACACGAAGTCGCTGCCTGGTCGCGCGTATGTATGCATTTACGAAATCGCGAAAATCCGGGTACTTGTCTGGGGAAATTCGGCTTTGCGCAAAAGACACGGTCTGCGACGCGACAAGAACGCCACCGCTCATCGAATATTCGATCGCCACTTCGCCGAATTCCGACTGGATCGAAGTTTTATCCGGCAGGCGCTCCACCCTCATGCCCGCCGGCAATTCCAGGCGGTAAATGCATTTCACGTGGTACGGGACGCCAACATCCAAGGGAAGCTGGCGAGGCCGGGGAGGAACTTCGGGAACGGCGATGCCGCTGAGGATTAAAGGCTGAAAGAACCAGCTATCGCCGGCGGAGGCCGTCGAAAAGTTTCCAGCGAATGAAAATTTCTCGGCGATCTGCTGGCGATTGTCTTCGGTGCCGGAGATGGATGCCTGGCGGAACGAAGCCTGACTCACATAGCGAGTCACTCTTTCCTCAAACGCTTTCAGGATCTCGCTTTGTGAACGCCCTCGATAAAACATGTGGCGGCTCGAATTGGAGGCTCCGAAGTACTTGGCCTCGACATCCGCGACGCCGGTCCCATCGGACTGCAGACGAACATGCACCGCGTATTCGGTTCCATTTTTTTCCGGCGGGGCTAGCGGAATGCGTTGAAGGTCTCCGCGCTCCGGATAGGCGATCAGAGCAAAGACACCTTGATCCATTTCCGGAAGCTGCCCCAGCGGGTCCGTCTCCGATGTCGGATCCATCCATAGAATCTGATTCCGCGAATCGTACGCGGGGAATTTTTCAACCTCGGCGCGCAGGCTGGCGGGCACCGGAAATGCCACGATCATATGATCGAACGTGGCCAGCGTCGGGGCCGTGGGGTCCGCTTCCACATCTCCCCGGGTTCCGACCAGAGCGGGATATCCCCTCAATCCAATTTTATTCAGCATGGAAATCAGCAGGCTGGCCTTGTCCTTGCAATCTCCATATTTGTTCTTATAAACATCCGCGGGAAGGTGCGGCTGGAATCCGCCGATTCCGATTTCAATCGCAACGTAGCGAATCTGCCGCGAAACGTATGTGTAGAGAGCGTCAATCTTGGAAAGCGCATTGGTTTCACCCGACGAAAGACTCTGCACCTGCGACGCGATTTCCGTCTCCGGCTTTTCGCCATTGTCAAAGAGCGTGTGATAGGACTGCCCCGCTTCTTCCCAGGATTTCAGCGCCGACGGCCCTTTCGGATCGTAATTGACGAAGACCACGGCGGCGAGCGAAGAGAAGGGCGGAGCATCGGATTCATCCACAATGGCAAAACGGTTTTCTGTCCGGAAGGCGGCTCCATTGGACGATTGGCTGACCACTTCCACCCTGTCCGGATGATTCACAAACCAGCGCAGCGAGCCGGAGGGCACGGAAACGTGCAATTCAGCTTGCCGGACGGGAATTTCTTCTTCCATCTGGAAATTCCGCCCGCTGATCGGAATTCGGCCCTGGGTTACAATCTCGAATCCGACGAGCGCTCCATCTTCCGCGCCGGGTATCTTGATCATTTTCATGCGGTCATCGGAAAACACTTCAAAATCCGGGAAATCGGCCGCGGTGATCAGATCTTTCTTTCCCGACTGCGTGACACGTCCGGAAGGAGAAATGGTCCAGGTTTGAATGGACGTGACTTTGGAATCGTTATTCTCATATCCCACAGCGTTGAGGTATGGTTCCGCGGAGCGCCGGTTAAGCACGCGCATGGCCTTGCGCTCGCTGAGGACAAATTTTCCCGTCGCATCCACCGTGAAATCGGTCCATTTGCCGACGACAACCGCGGCGCTGCCGTCGCCAAAATGTGCAAGGTCCGCCCGCCCCGCGGTCGTCAGCCATTCGGGGGCGGAGTCGGCCCGGCTGATCGAATGGCCGCCGAGGCACAGCAGCAGCGTGCCCAGCAGCAGCCTCGCGAGGACGCCGAGCTTATTGCTCCCGGAGTACGACAACTTCCTGATCGTCTTTAGCAATTTCATCGAAGAATTTTTTGGCATTCAAATACTCGACATTGGTCGTTAACAGCACTTTTTTCAGATAAAACGTGCGCATACAGGTGACCGTGGCGTCGCTCTGCGTGCAGGAGCGGGAAAATCCCCCGAAGTCATTTTCAATTTTTGCTTCCTTCGGCAACTGCTCCACTTTGATTTCCGGCGCCAGTTGCCACACGCTCGTGCTGACGCGCTTTTCAGGATTGTTGAAGCGCACCGCGGAGTGGCGCACATTGGTGGTGAACCGTGGCCGCTGATACTGGTCCCCCATCCAGGGATTGAGCAGAAGTTCCCCCGGCCCTGTTTCGTTGCTTAGTTTTTCCCGCAAGTGTGCCTTCAGCACAAAGGGCTGCGAGGAGTCTCGAAAGTCGGGATGCGTGACTTGCGTCACCTCGGCGTCGGAATTTCCATAAGCGAAGAAATCGCTCAACCGTTTTTCCAATTTCTCGGGAGGTTCCCCAAGCAGGTCGCCACGAAACTCTATGGCTTCCGCGCCTTTCAGGTCGATTTCGGAATCGCCTTCGGTCGTCCAGTCCTTTGCGACGCGCATGGTCGTCTTTCCGGTGGAAACGTTGTCATCGGCAGTCCCTGCGGGGATCGCAGCTTCCTGGATCTTGCTTCCCTTCACTGCCAGGCCCTGGATGCCTCGATCGAACCACGGCAACTCGCCGAAGGGTGAGGCCGAATCCGCGGGATCGGCGAACACGGCGCCATCCTTGAAATTCACGCGCGTGACAATCCGGGAGAACTGGCTGCGATTTGGGAATCCGCGAACCAGCGTTTGCCAGTTCTGCGTTGCCACCAAGACCATGTCCGCGTCTATCTTTGCTTCCTTGAGCATCATAACGAAGAGCGCGTTGATTTCGTCCGGGTCGCCTCGTTTGGCGCTCAATATTTCATCGGCCGGCCGGCCCAGGTAGACGCCGGCCAGATCGCTGGAAGTGATGTTCTGCTGGAGAAACTTGTAGATCGCTTCTGCCTTCTTCCGGGGATCGGGGAGCGCTCCCGCCAGCTCCTTGGCTTTGTTCCTGGTCTCTTTGTCCACCTTTACCATGTTGGTGAGTTCTTCCGTCACTTCCTTGCCGACGTCATCCCACTTGGTAATGAGCGGATACACATCTCCTCCAAAAGCCAATTGGCTCGGAGCGAAAATGATCATGGTGGTCAGATCGCGAAAGGGCAGCGAAAAAGGCTCGCTCATGATCGGCCGCAAATTATTGACCGAAAAATCGAATCGCGTGCCCATGACCGTTTCATTGCGTGAAACGGAAATCTTGTTGGCGTTGGTTTCCAGAGGAAACTGCATCATAAAAAGTCTGGGGCCAATGGTCACCTTGAGAGCGGATTGCAGCGTGCCAATCCCTTGCGTATCGAAAATCCAGGGAGCCGGATAGAACCAATCCTCGTTCTCTTCGATCTGATACTCGATGATCGCTCCAGGCTGCACCGACGGAAAAGTGAAGCTGGATTGCAATATGGCGAAGCTTTTTCCCTCTGTATACGCCTTGCCGTGGAATACCTTGGTGGAATCCAGCGGGATGATCTCTCCCGAAGGCAGGATGGTGCGCCCTTCGATCCTGGACATTCGTACAAATTTGGGAGCGTCTATGGAAACGTTGCCTGCGTCGCGCCCTGCGTCGTTGAACACCTTGATGCGCACGTAGGTCTGAATCCGCGTGGTCCAAAAAAGGCTGGACTTCTCGATGACGTCGATTTGCCCGCGCTTAAAGAGCACAACCGCGCCCGCGCCGGGATCCAGCGGACTGGTCTTCATGCTCTTCTCGGCATCGGTGATGGGATCCCAATCGACCGCGGCATACGATCGAGGGGCGATTGAGAGAAGCGCGGCAAAAATCGCTAAGGCGAGAAGCGCTTTCCGGAAAACCATGGGCATCCTCCGCAATCACAGTGCACGGATATTCCGTCAAAAGTGCCACGCCCCGGGCGAAAAAAGCCTGCGACGCTTCCCGGGCGCAAAAACGCGCCCTGAATGCGGAATAGTTACTCTTTGACAAGATTCGCTGTCAAGTTAAATATTGTTATAAATAAGTATTGATCGGCCGCTTTTGAAAAGGACGATTGCTGGGCGGGAAAACGAAGTACCTAAGGAAATCCTTCTTGGCTCGGAATCCTGAATGGATGGCCAGGCTTTCAAATGCGGAAAGGGCCAACCCTGTTTGCCGGGCTGGCCCTTTTGCAATCTGACATTGATGGCGGCGCTGTCTCCGTCCCAGATACTGTGAGGGTGGCCGTCCTTGTCCGGCCTGTACCACCCTCGTGAGTCGAGTAGACACCCGCTCTTACGGCACGTAACTTACTGACGTCTGCGCCTGGTTACCGTTTGCGTCCTGCACCGAAATGGACCAATTGTACGTGGCCCCCACGGTCAGAGCGCCGACGGAAGGCGAATTGGTTGCTCCCGTCGGATCTGTGCCCCAGGTAATCTGACCAGTCGTGGCACCGGTCTGAGTTTGGGCGTAAGTAAAGCCGTTGGAATTGGAATTCTGGCCTGGAATCTGCCATATAGTGCAGTTGCCTGAGCAGTTGTTTTGCGACAAGTAGAATGAGTAGGTGTAGTTGCTTGGACTGGACGGGAAGGTCCAGGTAAAGGTCGGCGTAGTGCTGGTGCTGCTCGACCCGCTCGGCAAAAGATTGGTCGGAAGATCGTTGGCACCCGCCACCGCGCCCGTACTGCCAAAAGCCGTTACCTTGGCGTTGATCGTTCCGGCGCTGCCCTGGTCCACTGAGCCGTCGCTGTAGGTCACGGTGAAATTATAGGTATCGCCCACTTTGGGGGTTCCGCCGGGCAAGCTGGTGGAGTATTGGAATTGGATACTGCCGCAACTTGAGCATTGACCCATGTCCACTGGGTTGAGGAGGTTCGGGCCCGAATAGAGAGTCACCGCTACCGGCAGTTTGTTGCCTTCACGTACCTGCAGGTTGAGGTTGTAGCTGCTGCAACTGGTGCCGCAGGTCGAATACTGCGTTTGCACCGTGGCAGTGCTATTGGTCGCAGGCAGTGAATTATCGTTGACTGTCATGGTGCCGCCCGACAGCGTGACGGCGGGGGAGTTGTTGTTGTTCCCGGTATCGGTTACGTCGCCGGCATCGATCTGCCCGTCGTTGTTCTGATCGAGAATCCCAAAAATGTAGTAATTAGAGCCGTTGGGGATGGTGATCGAGTAACTGTTGGCTCCGGTAACCGGGGCGCTGATTTCGGTGGCGTAGATGGCCGTAGGACCTTTGGAATTGCCGCTCTGCTGGTAGAACCCAACGTATAACGGCGCGCCCGAGGCGGGAGTGGGAATTGTCACCGAGCCGGTTACCGTCGTGCAATTGCTGGAGCATAAGGCCGAGACGATCTTTACCGCCAGCGGGCTGCCGCTGCTATCGGCGTAGTTTCCCCAGCCGGAAGGATGCGTGGTGGTGGCCAGAGTGTTGAACGACCGGGCCTGGAAGCAATAGGACTGGCCGCTGGTAAAGCTGCCAGCGCCGGCCACGGTGTTGTTCAGAATCCAGACGGTTGCGCCGTTCGCGCCGTTAGCATAGAACGTGTGGGATCCGGCGACGGTCAGGAATTGTGCGCCACCGGTGCCACCGCCGAGAGCGCACGTGGGGTTGCCCAGGCTGTCGGTTCCAGTGGTGACAGCCCATTGGACAACATATTCGTTGGCATCCTCCTCCTTGTTACCGTTTGAATTGCTCACGGTTGACGGTTGGTAGAAGATCGCCACACCTCCAGCACTCGGGAACACCTGCATTGCCGGATTGCTGCTCGGCGTCGAATACGTGGGACTGCTCATGGTGACACCCACGCCAGTCACGCTCGCGGTGGACACCGACACGCTCGAGTTGCTGCCGGTCGGGTCGTTCGCATTCGGCTGGCCTTGTTCGCCAGGATATTTGGTGCCCGACGTGACTCCCGTGGAATCCATCCACGCGTAGAGTGTGTAACTTCCCGGCTGCACGCCATGAATGGTATAGGCGCCGCCCGAGCCAAGTGTGGCCTGCGTGATGCTAGTCCCCGGCGCGCCTTGCGACCCCCCGCAATTGTTGTTTTGGAGATAGAGGTAGGTTTGCCCGGTCTGCGAGCCGCTATAGCTCACGGTTCCGCTTATGTTGTAACCCACAACCGCGTTGAAGTTTTCGCCAGACACCGAGCCGCTATTAACGACAACGCCTGGATAGCTGGTGGGAGAGAAGACGGAACTGGCCGCTCCCGAAATCGACGGCGTAATCGTGTACGTCCCGTTGGGAACGCTAGCGAACGAGTAGTTCCCGTTGCTGTCGGTCTGCACCGTCTGCGGCGGGATGGTGCTGATGGCGACAGTGAACGTGGGCAGAGTGACGCTGCCGCATGTGTTGGCAAGGGAAATCTGACCGCTGACCTGACCGCTGTTGCTGGTGACATTGAGCGTGAAGGACTGCGTGGCGTTCGATCCAAAGCCATTGCTCGCCGTAATGGTGATCGGGCTGACCGAGGTCCCAGTGGGCGTTCCGCTGATCGTGGCAGTGCCATTCCCGTTGTTGACAAAGGTGATAGGACTCGGCAGCGATCCCGTCTCGGTCAATGTCATCGGCAGGGTACCCGTCGTCGTCACCGTGAAGGAACCACTTACACCCACCGTGAACGTAGCGTTATTGAGGCTCGTAATCTGCGGCGGCACATTCACTGTGATCGTTACAGTAGACGTGGTCTTGCTTCCAACGGAATTGGTAACCGTCAGTGTATAAGTCGTCGTGGCTGTTGGGGAAACCGAATAACTAGTTCCGCTGGTCACTGCTCCAACTGTGGGACTGATGCTTCCAGTGCCGTTGCTGAAAGTCGGCGTAATGGTCGTGGAATTTCCCGACAGGATCGTCGCCGTACCAGTGAAGCTGGTAATCACCGGTGCGGCAACCACTGTTACTGTCGCCGTGGCCGTGACCGAAACTGGCGTGGTCGCCGCATTGGTAACCGTCAGCGTGTAGGTCGTGGTGGCTGCCGGAGTAATGGAGGCTGCCGTTCCGCTGGTCACTGTGCCTACCGCGTTGTTGACGCTGCCTGTCCCGCCAGTAAATACGCCCGTCAGAGTTGTCGAGCCTCCGGCCGTTATAGTCGGCGCGGCGGCTGTAAAGCTGGTGATCGCCGGAGCGGCCACAACGTTAAACGTGAAAGTTTGCGTGGCATTCGGCAATGTTCCGTTGCTTGCCGTAATAGTGATCGATGAACTGCTAACTGCGGCGGCTGTTCCCGAAATTGTCGCCGTGCCGTTCCCGTTATCTGTGAAGTTTACGCCGCTTGGCAACGATCCAGTCTTGGCTAGGGCTGGAACTGGGCTTCCTGTCGTTGTTACGGTGAAGGTACCACTGGTTCCCGCCGTAAAGGTCACGCTATTCGGGCTGGTAATCGCCGGAGCCTGTACCAAAACGACGCTCAGAGTGAACGTCTGCGTGGCATTCGGAGATACGCCGTTATTCGCGGTAATCGTGATCGGGTAGTTTCCTGCCGTGCCTGTGGCGGGCGCGCCGCTTATGGTGGCCGTTCCATTAGGGTTGCTGACAAAGCTCACGCCTGTGGGCAAGGTTCCTGTATAGGACAAAGCAGCCGTCGGATTCCCCGTGGTCGTCACGGTGAAGGGGCTGCTCACTCCAACCGTAAACGTAGCGTTGTTGGCGCTGGTGATGGAAGGAGGTACATCCACCGTTACCGATGTTGTTGCAGTAGTTGAAGCAGGAGTCGTCGCCGAATTGGTCACCGTAAGGGTGTAGGTAGTGGTTGACGTCGGTGAAATGTTTACTGGTGTGCCGCTGGTCACAGCGCCAACTCCGTTGTTAATGCTGCCCGTGCCGCCGGTGAACACAGCCGTCAGCGTTGTCGAATTGCCCGTAACGATTGTCGCTGCCCCAGAAGTGAAGCTGGTGATTGCCGGAGCCGGAACCACGGTCACGGTCACCGTCGAGGTGGTCGTAGCAGGCGTGGACGCCGCGTTCGTTACCGTCAAGGTATACGTCGTGGTGGAAGAAGGCGACACGGTTACAGCCGTTCCGCTGGTCACCGCACCCACGCCGTTGTTGACGCTGCCCGTGCCTCCGCTGAATACGCCGGTCAATGTGGTTGAGGTTCCGGCTGTGATGGTTGCCGCCCCGCCGGTGAAACTGGTAATCGAAGGTGCGGCGACAACAGTCACGGTGACTTGCATCGTCACGGAGGTGTTGGCCGCGTTGGTCACGGTCAACGTATAAGTCGTGGTCGCGGCCGGAGAAACGGTTGCGGCCGTCCCGCTGGTAACCGCGCCCACGCCGTTATTGACACTGCCCGTGCCGTTGCTGAATACCGCCGTCAAAGTCGTCGAAGTTCCCGCAGTAATGGTGGACGCCCCGGAAACAAAACTGGTGATCGTGGGTGCGGCAACCACAGTGACCGTGGCTTGCTTGGTTACAGTAGCCCCGGCGGTGTTCGTCACGGTCAGAGTGTAAGTCGTTGTAGCCGCCGGAGAAACAGTCACAGCCGTGCCGCTGGTTACCGCGCCTACGCTGTTGTCAACGCTGCCGGTTCCGTTGCTGAAGACTCCCGTAAGAGTCGTGGATGTCCCGGCGGTAATGGTTGCCGCTGCGGCCGTGAAACTGGTGATTGCAGGCGCGGCGACAACGGTCACCGTAACTTGCTGGGTGACAGCCGTTCCTGCCGCGTTGGTCACTGTAAGTGTGTAAGTCGTGGTCGATGCCGGGGAAACCGACACAGCCGTGCCGCTGGTAACCGCTCCCACGCCATTGCTGACGCTGCCTGTTCCGTTGCTGAATACAGCCGTCAAAGTGGTCGAGTTGCCCGAGGTGATCGTCCCGGCAGCAGCATTGAAGCTGGTGATTGCCGGAGCCGGCAAGACGGTCAGCGTGGCCGACTGCGAAGAGCCGTTCAAGGATGCCGTGATGTGCGCCGTGGCGGTGCTGCCCACGGAGCTGGTCGTTACGTTGAATTGCGCGCTGGTTTGCCCGGCAGGCACGCTCACCGACGCCGCCACCTGCGCCGCTGCGTTATCGCTGGCTAGGGTCACGGTGCTGCCGCCCGTCGGGGCCGGTCCCGTCAGAGTGACCGTCCCGGTTGTACCCACGCCACCGGTTACGGTCGACTGGGCCAACGTAAGCGGAGAAGCCACCTTGGGCACATTGATCGTAAGCGTTGCGGTCTGGGCCACTCCATAGGTCGCCGTGATGACGGCTGAGGTCGGGAAGACCACTCCAGTGGTAGTCACTTGAAAGGTAGCGGTAGTTGCGCCTGCCGCGACCGTTACTGTTGCAGGAACCGTTGCAGCACTGCTGCCGCTGGATAGCGTCACGGAGGCAGCAGCTGCGGCCGCGCCAGTCATCGTGACAGTTCCAGTCGATGCCGTCCCACCAGTCACAGCAGTCGGATTCAACGCCACCGAAGCGACTGCCGGATTGATCAGGACGGTCAGGCTCGCGGTGGCCGTGTGCGGTGTGGGCGTCGCGGAGTCCGTCACGGTGACCGTAAACGTGAACGTCCCGAACGATGTGGGCGTGCCGCTAAGCACCCCGGCGGGACTCAAGCTTAATCCAGGAGGAGTGTTGCCCGACCAGGCCCAGGTGTAGGGCGCCGTGCCATTCGCGGCCGTCAATGTCGTCGAAGGATACGCTGCGTTGATGGCAACTGTGGCCAACTGGCCCGAAGCGGTCGTAACCGCGAACTGCGGCGTGCTTCCGCCGCCCGACGTGCAACCTGCCACGAAAAGGATGGCGATAAGCGCTGAAACCCCAAGAAAGCGGGACACCAGTTCACGGCTGAATCGAATGTTGCTCAACATCGTAGCTATCCTTTTGGGGCTGTCGGGGCATCGCTGTCGCAGGAAAGTACCAGGAGCTGAACCCGGGCCCACACCCTTGAAATAAATTGCACAACTAACCATCTCCACTTGTACGGCCAAGGGGAAAAAGGAAGAAGTATCCGTTTGAACAAATCTCCATTTGTGTGCCTTATGAGCAAAGTACTTTCGTACTATTCAGTAAAAATTAGAAATCATTAATAATTGAGTAAAAGTTTTCCCGCGCAGCCGGCGGCCTTGAAGAAATGAGTCAAAAAAATAAAGAGCAGGGATGCGGAGAGGGTTGAGCTGAGGCTGATCTAAATCAATTTGATTTAAAACCTTGGAACTTGCAGGGCTGGAATCAACGGAATTTGATTTTCATCATTCGTGACTTGCGAAAAATTCCATGAGGCACGCTTCGGCCCAGAAGCGCGTGTTTCCCGCAAAGCGCGAAATGAACGAGCAATGGCCTCCGTGTTGGGGCGCGACTACCTGGATGTGCGCGTTGCCGGCCAGCGCGGGATCGCCAAAACTGGCGAACGGGACGAAGGGATCGTCCTGCGCGGTCACAATCAGAGTGGCAACGCGGATCTGGCTGGTGACGCGCAGAGCGCTGCATCGCGTGTAGTAGTCCGTTGCGCCGCTAAAACCGCAGTATCGTGCCGTAATTACATCGTCAAATTCGCGCAGCGTCTTCACCCCTGCCATCGCGCTGAGATCGTATTTCCCAGGAAAAAGTTTGGCCTTGCGGCGCATGCGCTTCTTCAAGTTGCGCACGAAGTGCTCTTGATAAATAAAATTTTGCGGCAGGCCAACGGCATCGGCGCACACGCCCAACTCCACGCAGGGGCACACTCCGGCCACCGCGCGCAATTGGCTGGGAGCCTCTCCCGCAAGCTCGCCGGCCATCTTCAACACCAGATTGCCGCCCATGGAATATCCGGCGAAGAAAATTTCGGGCAGCGAATCTTTCTCAATCAGCTCGGCCAGGATGGCGCGGTAATCCCCGGAAAGCCCTGAATTATAAAGCGTGGGAGTAAGAGTTTCCGTCCCGCCGCAATTGCGCTGATTCAGCCGCACAGCGTTCCACCCGGCAACAAAAGCGCGCTCGGCCAAACCAAGCATGTAGCCCGATTCGCTCGAGCCTTCCAACCCGTGCACCAGAACCAGAGTTGGGCATTGTCGCGGAACGGCCTGCCAGTGGCATTCCCCACGAACGCGCGTCCCCGGCTCGACTTCGAATTCCCGGGAGACACTCCGAGGTAAACGGGGAAATCGCCGAGGCAGGAATGCCGCGGCCAGCGTTTGCGCGTGCGGGTTGCGAAGCAGCCGATGCGGTTCGAACGTCGTCATTCGAACTTACATCTTACGACAGAACCCGTGTACCCAATATTCAGAAAGCCGTTTGATTGGAGCCACCATGCTCGCCTGTTGCAGCGTGATATGTCTCTTGATGCTTCGAAAAGTCGAGAGAAAGTTTGGCGGGATCCGTTGCATCGGGATGGAAGCGCTGACCGCAAATCGAGCAAGCATATTCGCCGGTCCACACGCTTTTGCCTTCCAGGCTGGCCATGACCGCGCGGAGGCAGACCTTTTTCTCGGGCATAAGGAAAGCCTACACCGATTCCAGCAATCCCATGGAGAAGAAAGTATCCTGCTGGCCCAGTATGCACAGGTTTGGTGGTGGGTCAGTGTCCTAGAAGAGGGCTTCACGGGATTCGGGATTATAATCTGGTGGATGGATGACAAAGCTGGGTTCAAAGAAACAGGGGTCAACCTCTGGACGCGACCACCCTGGTGGGCGTGGCTACTAATTATTTTGTTTCCGGTTGTGCTCAGGCCCTGGTGGCTGGCAATCATTTCCCTTGCGCTATTCGCTCTACTCTTGAGGCTTCTACTGGGGCCACTTCCGGCGAGACCGAAATCACGCTGAGTAAGTCCGACAAACTCCTTCAGGACCTAGCCTATCAGAAAATGGAAATTGGGCGAAAAGCCACATTGCGAGAAGACGACACATCAGGACTTGGCCCACGGCCAACGGTGATGCGGGTCACAGAGTCGGATTCAAGGCTTTAGCAAAATGCTTTCAGATAGGAGGCTGGACATGGGAGGGAAGTTGAGACAGAAAGGTGCGTTAGCGATTCAAGTTCTAGTTTCGCTTCTGGTAGTTTCGTCGATTGGTTTTCCGCTTCCAGCCCAGCAAAAGGAAACAGAAGAAAGCCAAAGCGCCCACCACAGCGAGATGATGAAACGGGGCGAACAAGAGATGGGATTCTCGCAAGAGGAAACCGCCCATCACTTTCGATTGTATAAGGACGGGGGCGCCATCGAAATCGTTGCGAATGACTCAAAGGACATCGCAAGCCGTGATCAAATCCGAATGCACCTTTCGCACATCGCGAAGATGTTTTCGGCTGGCAATTTCGAGGCACCGATGTTTATCCACGCCACGACGCCGCCCGGAGTGCCAACAATGACGACGTTACAAGAGCAAATCCAGTATGAATTTCAAGAGATTAATAGCGGGGCTAGAGTACGGATTACCACAGCCAACGCACAGGCTAGGGATGCTATTCACGCTTTCTTGCTGTACCAAATTGTAGATCATAAGACTGGAGATTCCCCGGACATTTCAGACGAAGCCAAGAGGAAGTAATTCCCGCTCGCAATTTGAAAAGGCGGGAAAGAGGTGGTTTATGCGCCACGTGAGGTTGGCAATTCTCACACTCGGTATCGGCATTGGCGTGGTCGCTTCTGCCCAAACGCCCACTAAAACCGGCTCCAAGGCCAATTTAGCTGCAGGCGGAGAGTTGTTCCACCAAAATTGCTCGGTATGCCATGGTGTGGACGGAAAAGGTCCGGGTCCTGGCTCAACGTATGATCCTGAATCAATCGAGCCTGAAAAAAGGGTGAAACCGTCCAATCTGACGATACTCAGCGAACAGAATGCAGGGAAGTTTCCGGCGGACCGCGTAAGAGATGCGATCTACTTCAAAGGCTCGATTCCCGCGCATGGTACTCCTGAGATGCCCGCGTGGGGCAACGTCTTCTATCTCCTGAAGTCTCGTCCAAACGTTCTGAAGGAACGTGTGCGCGACTTGACCGCCTACATCGAGTCGATCCAGACAACGAAAAAGTAACAACCTTGCTCTAGGATAGCGGCCAAGTCCAGATAAACGGAATTCTCGGAAACTGCTCCCCACAGGGTGCCCAGCTTGATTTCATGCGGCGGGGCGCTTAGAATCAAGCTTCACTCATGAAACTCAGGTGTCGCGAATGCTCCCGATTAGTCCGCCCAGCGGCCTTCCGCTGGGCTGTGTTGTATATGGGGGCAATTTCTTACCGCTCAATTTTTTGGCGCTCCATTTTTACCGGTCATTTTCTTAGCGCTTAAGGAGAAGTGAATGGAAGGTCCGATTCTCGAAGGTTTGACATTTGACGACGTGCTGCTGGTGCCGGGAAAATCCTCGGTGCTGCCCACGGAAGTGAACACGCAGACTCAGCTAACCCGCAAAATTTCCCTGAACATTCCGCTGGTTTCCGCGGCCATGGATACCGTTACCGAGTCGCGGCTGGCCATCGCCATGGCGCGCCAGGGAGGGCTGGGCTTCGTGCACCGCAGCATGACCATCGAGCGGCAGGCCGAGGAAGTGGACCGCGTGAAGCGCTCGGAAAGCGGGATGATCGTCGATCCGGTGACCATTTCGCCGGAGCTGACCGTTCGCGAGGCCATGGACATCATGACCAAGTACCGCGTCTCGGGCCTGCCTGTGACGCGAGGGCCTCGCCTGGTGGGCATCCTGACCAACCGGGACCTGCGCTTTGAGAAAAATCTCGACCAGCCCGTCAGCGCCGTCATGACCAAGGACAATCTGGTGACCGTGTCAGTGGGCACCACGCTGGAAGAAGCCGAGCGCCTGCTACAAAAGCACCGCATCGAAAAGCTGCTGGTGGTCGATTCGGATTTTCGCCTCAAGGGACTGATCACCGTAAAGGACATCCAGAAAAAACTGGAGTTTCCGAACGCGGCCAAGGATGCCCAGGGACGCCTGCTGGTGGGCGCGGCCATCGGAGCCACCGGAGATTTTCTGGAACGCGCCGTGGACCTGGCGCGCACCAAAGTGGACGTGCTTGCGATTGACACGGCTCACGGGCATTCCGCGCGCGTCATGGACGCCATTCGCGCCGTGAAACATCGCCTGCCTGAAATGCAATTGATCGCCGGAAATGTGGGAACGTTTGAAGGCGCGCGCGACTTGATCGCTCTGGGCATCGATGGAATCAAGGTTGGCATCGGGCCCGGGTCCATCTGCACCACGCGCGTGGTCACTGGAGCGGGCGTTCCTCAGATCACTGCCATCATGGAAGCCACGCGCGCGGCCAAGGGAACCGGAGTTCCGGTGATTGCCGACGGCGGCATCAAATACTCCGGCGACATCAGCAAGGCCATCGCGGCGGGCGCGGCGGTCACCATGCTGGGAGGATTATTTGCGGGGACCGAGGAATCTCCCGGCGAAACAATTCTCTATCAAGGGCGCACGTTCAAATCGTATCGCGGCATGGGCTCGCTGGGCGCGATGCAAGTAAGTTCGGCGGCAGCTGACCGCTACGCGCAGGAAGGCGCGCCGCGCGGGAAATCCGTGCCGGAGGGCGTCGAAGGGCGCGTGCCGTACAAAGGCTCGCTCGGCGCGCTGGTCGATCAGCTCGTGGGCGGACTGAAGAGCGGCATGGGATATTGCGGCGTGGCCAATCTGGCCGAGTTTCAGGAGAAAGCGCGCTTCGTGCGCATCACGGTCGCAGGTCTGCGCGAGAGCCACGTGCACGACGTGATCATTACGCGTGAAGCGCCGAACTATCAGGTCGAATAGTGCCGCCCTCGGATCGCCTGAAAGATGGAATGGGGGTTGGTGGCGCCGGCGTCCCGCCGGCGGGTTTGAGCCACGACAAGACTCCTAAATCCGCCGGCGGGACGCCGGCGCCACCAGAACCGATCTACCGCGTAAGAAATTGGATTCCCGCCATTGTCTGGGCCGGCCTGATCTCCGGCCTTTCGACAGATACCTTTTCGAGCGAGCATACCTCCGTCTTCATCGTTCCAGCGCTGCGCTGGCTCTTTCCCCATGCAACCATCGAAACCATCGAGCTGATGCACAGCGTCATCCGCAAGATGGCGCACCTCACCGAATATTTCATTCTGAGTATTTTGCTGATGCGCGCGCTGCGCGGCCAGAATCGCGGATGGAGCTTGCGCTGGGCGATCTGGGCAATTGTGATCGCCGCGGGTTATGCATGCTTCGATGAATTCCACCAATCTTTTGTGCCCAGCCGTACCGCATCGCCCTGGGACGCGCTGCTGGACACAACGGGCGCGAGTGTTGCGCAGCTTCTCTTATGGTTTTGGTATATGCAGAATGAAAGCGCACCTGGCAAGCGATGACCTTTCAGAAATCCTTCGACGATGCGGCGCTGAAAGCGGCTGATTTTAAAAAACGTATATACAAGCAACCAACGATACTTAGTTTTTTCGCGTTGCTGGTTTGCATCGTTTTTTGTATCAAAGAGGGTTTTTCGGGGGGCACGCCAGTGGAAGAATGCGCCAAGGAACAGTCTGATCTTCTACGGTTTCAGATGGATGTTCTGATGAAGTTAGGTGTTTTCCTTATGCAGCTTGCTCTTAAGCACGTTGAGATTTCTCTGTGCGTCTTGTGGCGTGCGTCCGCATGCTTTGCATGGCATCGTATAGCTATTACCATGAAAGCAGGTCCATGCGTCCCCTGTTCGCGGCTCGCGCTCCGTCTTCGACGGGCGACGTGTGAAGAGATTTCCAGTTCCCTTGGACCAATCCCATCCAATACCGCCTCCCCGATTGGACCATTTCATTTTCGCCATCTGAGTTGCCTCGCTGGGCCGTCAGCCTTCAGGCTCCGATCCTTACTGGGAATTTAATCATTATTGGATAATATTCCAACTGCTTGACAGGGAAACCAATGCGAATCTCAATTCCTTCGCAAATTATCGGCACATTGCCCAACGTTTCCCGTTGGACGAACTCACAAATCCCCACTGGATCATCTGGACCGTAAGCTTCATACTGAATAATCATGGGTTTATGCATGGCCGATGCGCCTCTTCCACTTTTCGCTGACGGTAAATTTTGGGTAGAGTCTGAGTATCTCAGAGGCGATGGCGTCTTCCGTCCTATCCAGTTGGCGATATAAGGTCTTGAGGTCTGCAATCGCTGCTTTGAGTTTGGCTACGTTCTTCATTTGGTCCTCACCACGGTGATTGGACTGCTCGTTAGGCCCGCGCATTGTTGCTTTTGAGTCTTGCGCGAAAAGGATAAGTTTGCGTCCACTGAAAGCTGAAGTCAAGTGTGAATGGCAATGAGGCACGACCGCCCGAAAAGCTAGTTGCAGGGCTAGGCTGGCTGGGGATAGTCTGGTGGCACACTGGAGGTGAAGATGATGCGAGCATTTCTAGTTCTCTGTTTCGGGATTGCCTTGTTTCAACCCGTAGTAGCAGCGGATAAGATGAAAATTGAGATCGTTTCCAGTGAGTCGAAACTGTACATGATTGATGTCACGGTGCCCGGTAGTCCCGAGCAAGCCGATCTTCACTGCCACGCGGACGCCTTGGGAAACAGCCTAGACTGCAAATCTACGGAAAAACCAGCGACCCAGCCGAGGCAAGCGCAACGACCACAGTTTGCGTTCTCTGCCAATGCAATTTTTCCAGATGGCTCGCATGCCGTGCTCGCGTGCGTTGACCTAGATGATAAGGATTGCGGCGGAATTGAACCCATCGCCCCTGAGAAAACAGCCTTACCCACCTGCAAAAAGGTCGTAGAAGTGGAAATCTGTACGCAAAAGAACCTCGGTTTTTACCAAGCTAAACGTTCCAAAAATGATCTTGTGATCTACGGACCTAAAGGAAGGGTGAGATACCACATTATTGGGTCCTGGTGACTTTATCTGCGCCCCTTCGGGCGGAGAATGATGACCGGGCATGATACCTGGGGCATTGCCCCGAGCTATCATCCTCCGCGCCGTTGGCGCGACAACATAAAACGATATTTCAAACGAAAAAAAAGAGGACTTGCAAGCTGAAAAAGCCGCTTACAAATCAGGGTTCACGAACCACCCGTCACTAGTCACCGATCCCCAGTCACTTCTACTTCAGCGATTTCCCCGCCACTTCTTCTTTTATTTCCTCGGCGGTCTCGGGAGCGGCGGTTTTTTCCTTCTTTAGTTTCTTCTTGAGCTTGGAGCCCAGCAGTTCGAGGATGGCCAGCTGAGCGCCATCGCCGATACGGAAGCCGGCATGAATGATTCGCGTGTATCCGCCGGCGCGATCGGAAAATCGCGGAGCGATGTCGGCGAACAATTTCTTGGTGGCCCCGGGCGTCATGAGATACGAAGCAGCCTGGCGGCGCGATTGCAAAGTGTCGCGCTTGCCGAGAGTAATCAGGTTCTCGACCAGCGGCTTTGCGGCTTTGGCTCGCGTAACCGTGGTGGTGATTCGTTCTTTCTCGATGACGTTGGTCACGAGGTTGCGGAGCGTCGCGCGGCGATGCGCCGGCTGCCGTCCGAGTTTCGATCCATAGTTGCGGTGTCGCATACGTGAGTGCCCCGGGCTCTTACAGGCCCGCGGTTTCCTCCGGGGTCAAGGGTGCTGTCTGGCTGGGGAGCGGCGGCCAAATGATTCGGCTGTGCTCGTCGAATTTCATGCCCAGGCTTAGTCCCATCTTGGTCAGGATTTCCTTGATTTCGTTGAGCGATTTGCGGCCGAAGTTCTTGGTCTTCAGCATTTCGTTTTCGCTCTTCTGCACCAGTTCGCGAATGGTCTGAATGTTGGCGTTCTTCAGGCAATTGTAGGAGCGCACGGAGAGTTCGAGTTCCTCGACGGAGCGGTCCAGGTGCTCGACGCGCGGATCGTTGTAGGATTCGACCGACTCCTCGACCACTTCGGGCTGCTCTTCAAAATTGATGAAGATGCTCATGTGGTCCTTGATCAGCTTGGAGGCCAGGCCGATGGCGTCCTGCGGCGTGATCGCGCCGTTGGTCCAGACTTCCAGCGCCAGCTTCTCGTAATCGGTCATCTGTCCGAGACGCGCGGCTTCCACCGAGTAGTTGCACTTGCGCACGGGCGAGTGGACCGAATCCACCGGGATGTAACCGATGGGCAGATCTTCGTCGAAGTTACGGTCGGCGGACACGTATCCGCGGCCGTTCTTGACGCGCATTTCCAGCTGTAGCTTGCCGCCTTCGTTTACCGTGGCGATATACACGGTCTTGTCGAGCACGGCGAAGTCCGAGTCTTCCTCGATCATGGCGCTGGTCACCACGCCGGGATTCTCGACGTTGATGACGATCGTCTTGGACTGATCGTTGTTGAGCTTCAGCGGCACTTGCTTCAGGTTCAGGATGATGTCGGTCGCGTCTTCCACCACACCGGGAATGGAGGAGAATTCGTGGAGCACGCCTTCGATCTTCACAGCCGTGATGGCCGCGCCTTCAATCGAGCTCAAGAGAGCACGACGAAGCGAATTGCCCACGGTGGTGCCCCATCCGCGCTCAAACGGCTGCGCGGAAAACTTTCCGAACTTATCTGTAAGCGACTCGAGTTCGGTCGCCAAACGCTTCGGCTTCTGAAAACCTTTCCACATCTGTTAAGTCCTTCCTCCCCGCAAGAGCGGGGCCTTCGAATCTCGGCCAGGAATTACAAATTTCCGTTTTTCAGTTTGAGATTTCAAATTCAAAATCTCAAATTTCAAATTCACTTCATGGCGCTTCCGCCGCTACTTCGAGTATAACTCGACGATGAGCTGCTCGGTGATCGGAGGCGTCTGCACGTTTTCGCGCTTGGGCAGCGCAGCCACTTTGGCTTTGAACGTGTCGCGGTCAACTTCCAGCCAGGGCACCGCGTTCTGGCTCTGCGCCACGTTGCGCGCTTCCAGCACCATGGCGTTCTGATGCATCTTGTCCTTGAGAGCGATTTCCTCGCCGACGCCCACCAAGTAAGAGGGGATATTGACCTTTTTCCCGTTAATGAGCACGTGCCCGTGCAAAACGATCTGTCGGGCCTGTGAGCGGGAGCTGGCAAAACCCGCGCGCCACACTGCGTTGTCCAGACGGCGCTCCAGCATCACGATCAGGTTTTCGCCCGTGGGGCCCTGTGCTCGCTCGGACTTTTCCACGTAGTTGCGGAATTGCCGTTCGAGCAAACCGTAGGTGCGCTTGACCTTCTGCTTTTCGCGCAACTGCAGGCCGTATCCGGCCAGCTTCTTCACGCGGCGCGATTGGCCGTGCTGTCCCGGAACGAAATTGCGCTTTTCAATGGCGCACTTCTCCGTAAAGCAGCGCAACCCTTTTAGGAACAGCTTCTGCCCTTCCCTGCGGCAGAGCCGGCAAATTGCTTCTCGATGACGTGCCAAATTCGTTTCTCCTTCTCTCTTGCTTTAAGAGCGTAATTCCGATTCTCGGGCGGGCTGACGGTCAGGCCCTCGCCCACTGCAATTCCTCAAACTCGGCGGCGCTTGGGAGGGCGGCAGCCGTTGTGCGGAATCGGCGTCACGTCCTTGATGTGCACGATGTGCAATCCGGCCGATGCCAGGGCGCGCACGGCGGACTCGCGTCCGGAGCCAGGCCCCTTGATGCGCACTTCGATCGATTTCATCCCGTACTGATCGCGAGCCACGCCCGCGGCGGAAATCGACGCCTGTTGAGCCGCATACGGCGTGCCCTTGCGCGATCCCTTGAAGCCGATGGAACCCGCGGAAGACCACGACACGGTGCGGCCGTCCGGCCCGCAGATCGTGACGATGGTGTTGTTGAACGTGGCCTGTATGTGCGCCACGCCGTGCGGGACAATGCGCTTCTCCCGCTTCTTCTTGAATTCCTTTTTCTTTTTTGTCGCCGCTTTTCCCGGTGCCTGTACGGCGGCGTCCTGCTGCGCTTCTTTTGCCAAGTCAGTACCCTCGCTTGAAACCTGCCGATTCCTTCGGATGGTGTTCCGTAATCCTCAAAACTCTACTAGCGCGCCGTAACCTTCTTCTTTGCGGCGACTGCGCCCTTCCGCGGCCCCTTGCGTGTGCGCGCGTTGGTGTGCGTGCGCTGTCCGCGAACCGGAAGATTGCGCCGGTGACGCAAACCGCGATAGCACTGAATTTCGATCAGGCGGCGAATGTTCATCTGGACCTCCTTGCGGAGATCCCCTTCGACGCGCCCTTCCACTTCAATCGCCTGACGCAGCCGGTTAATTTCTTCCTCGGTCAGGTCCTTGATCTTCTTGGTGTGTTCCACGTTGGCCTTGGCGCACAGAGAGAGAGCGCGCGGCTGCCCGATTCCATAGATCGCCGTCAGGCCAATCCAGATTCGCTTGTGCGGCGGTAGATCAACTCCAGCAATACGTGCCATGCGTGCTCCTCAATTTTTCTGCAGGCTCCCTCTGGAACCCGCACCCGAAAATATCCCTGCAAATTTATCCCTGGCGCTGCTTGTGCTTGGGGTTGACGCAAATCACGCGCACCACGCCGCGCCGGTGAATCACCTTGCACTTGTCGCAAATCTTTTTTACCGATGCCCGAACTTTCATTTCCCGCTCCTCGCCCTCAATGCTTGGTTTGCTGCGCCCTTATTTGTAACGGTACACGATGCGGCCGCGCGTCAGATCGTAGGGCGAAAGCTCCACCGCGACTTTATCTCCGGCCAGGATGCGAATGAAATTCTTGCGCATTTTTCCGGAAATGTGCGCCAGCACCTTGTGCTTGTTTTCCAGCTCGACTCGAAACATGGCATTGGGCAGCGGTTCAATCACGGTGGCCATCACTTCGATGGCGTCTTCCTTCGGATTGGACGCGTCAGCCTTGCGCTTTTCCGGTTCGGGTCTCTTGCCCATTCGCCCTCTTGCGCCCCCTACCAAGACGGCCCCTGCATTTCTCGGGGACGCGTCAATATCCAGGGTCCATTCGAGGTGACCGCAACGGTGTGCTCGAAATGCGCCGATTTCGTTCCGTCGGCCGTCACGGTCGTCCAATCGTCGTCCAGCACTCGAACATCGGGCCCGCCGATATTGACCATAGGCTCGATCGCCAGGACCATTCCTTCTTGCAGGCGCGGGCCGCGGCCCGGCTCGCCATAATTCAGCACGTTGGGCTCCTCATGGATGTGCGTGCCGATTCCGTGGCCGCACAAATCCCGAACCACCGAGTAGCCGTTCTTTCGCTCGACCCACTCTTGAACCGTGGCCGAAATGTCCGATAGCCGATTTCCCACACGCACCTTTTCTATCGCCAGATCCAACGATTCCCGCGTCACTTGCAAAAGCTTCTTCAATTCGGGGGTAATCTCCCCCACTGGAACGGTGACGGCCGCGTCCGCGTAGTAACCTTCGCATTCCACGCCAAAGTCCAGCGAAATAATGTCACCCGCCTGCAGCACCCGCGACTTCGAGGGAATCCCGTGTACAACCTCGGAATTAACCGATGTACAAAGGGTCGCCGGATATCCCCGGTAGTTCTTGAACGCCGGGCGAACCTTGCGCTCCGCCGTCTTGCGCTCCGCGTATTCGTCCAGTTCCTTGGTGCTCACTCCAGCCTTGGCCATTCCGCGCAAATCGTTCAGCACTTCCCAAATGACCAGGCCGGCGCGATGCATCTTTTCCAGTTCCGGCTGTGACTTGCAAACAATCATTTGGGGCCCATCGCTCCGTCCAAAATTCCGAAAATACTCTTGGTGACCGTGTCCGCGTCGGCTATGGCATCGACCGAACTCAGCAAGCCCCGCGAAGTGTAGTACTCGACCAGCGGCTGCGTTTGCCGGTCATAGGCCGCTAAGCGCCCGCCTATCACATCCTCGGAATCGTCCGCCCGATGAATCAGTTCGCTTCCATCGAGATCGCAAATTCCTTCACGCTGCGGCGGCCGCTCATAGATATTATAGATGTGCCCGCCCGCCTTGCAGATTCTTCGGCCCGTCAAACGGCGCATCAGCAAATTCGGGTTCACGACCATGTGCAGCACGATGGTGCCGCCCAGCAGGTGTTCCTTGCAAATTCGCTCCAGGTCGCCTGCCTGCTGGAGGGTGCGTGGAAACCCGTCGAACACAAACCCTTTAGCGCAATCGGCCTGGTTGATTCGGTCCGCGACCATTCCCAGAACGATCTCGTCAGGAACCAGTTGGCCGCGTTCCATCAGAGGCTTGGCCTTGCGCCCGAGATCCGTATCGCGCTGAATATTGTCGCGAAACATGTCCCCGGTCGAAAGGTGCGGCAACCGATAGCGCTGCGCAATCCGCTGAGCCTGCGTTCCTTTGCCGGCCCCAGGAGCACCCAGCAGGATTACCGCACGCCCCAGCCCATTTACCGTGCCCGCTGGGCCACGATCAGCCGTAGCGTCGGCCACGCAGCTTCCCCTTCTTCACAAAGCCTTCGTAGTTACGCATCACTAATTGGGCCTCTATCTGCTGGACTGTATCCATCGCCACGCCAACTACGATCAATAGCGACGTGCCGCCGAAATAGAAATTGACTTTCAATCCTTCCAGAACGAAGCGCCACATATGATTGTCAAACCACGTCCCAACTAAAGGCAAATGCTGAAGGTGAATGCCGGCCATCAGCCACTCGGGCAGAAGGCAAACCGCCGCGAGGTAAACGCCGCCCACAAACGTCAACCGCCGAAGAACGCGGTCGATATGCTCGGAGGTGTTGCGCCCCGGACGGATTCCAGGGATAAACCCGCCGTACTTCCGCATATTGTCGGCCAGCTCGGTCGGATTGAACACGATCCCCACATAGAAAAATGCGAACAAAACAATCAGCGTAATGTAAACCAAAATGTACCAGGGCTCGCCCCAAGCCAGGTTCGTGGACAGCCAATCGAGCGCCCTGAATTTCTTGCCCAAAAACAAATTGATGGTGCCCGGAAACGTCAGCAGGGAGCTTGCGAAAATCGGCGGAATCACGCCGCCCGAATTCACTCGCAATGGCAGATAGGTCATCTGCCCGCCCATCATGCGTCGGCCCATCACGCGCTTGGCATACTGCACGGGGATGCGCCTCTGCCCGCCTTCCACAAAAACGATCACGCCCACGACGGCGATCATCAGGGCCATCAGGAAAATCAGCGCGAGACCCGTAAACGGCCCCCATTGCGCCGTCCTGAACTTGTCAAACAAATCGCTGACCGCTCGCGGCAACCCAACCACGATTCCAGCGAAGATAATCAGCGACATGCCATTTCCAACGCCGCGCTCGGTAATCTGCTCGCCCAGCCACATGATGAAGGCGGAGCCAGTGGTCAGCGTCAGGATGGTCATCAGCACGAAGCCGATGCCGGGGTTGTAGACCAGCGGCTGATTGTTCGGCCCGCCGGTGTGCATCAAGGTTTCGGCGATCGAAAACGATTGCACGATGCTCAGCAGAATGGTCAGGTAGCGCGTGTACTGCGTAATCTTGCGCCGGCCGAGTTCGCCTTCTTTTTGCAGCCGTTCCAGGTACGGCCACACCACCGTCATCAACTGCAGGATGATGGAGGCCGTGATGTACGGCATGATGCCCAACGCGAAAATCGTCAGCCTGCGGAAGTTGCCGCCGCTGAACAGATCGATCACGCCCAGCACCGAGCCTTGATTCTGCTGAAAGAATTGCGCCAAAACATCCGTATTGATTCCCGGCGTCGGAAGAAACGCGCCGAAACGGTATACGGCCAGGAGCCCCAGCGTGAACATCAGCCGCCGGCGCAGGTCCGGAATCCGGAACATATTGGCGAACGCTTCAAAAAACTGGTTCATGACAAAATCTCGGCCTTGCCCCCGGCGCGAGTAATTTTTTCCTCGGCGGACTTGCTGAATTTATGAGCCTGCACGGTAAGCGAATTCTGCAACTCGCCGTCTCCCAACACCTTGATGTCGGCTTGAACCTGGCGAATCAGCCCCGAAGCGATCAGCAATTCCGGAGTCACCGTGGTGCCGGCCGGAAAAATGTTGAGCCCTTCGATATTCACCACGGCGTATTCCACGCGGCACGGATTGTGAAATCCGCGCTTGGGAATTCGCCGGCGCAGCGGCATCTGCCCGCCCTCGAAACCCGCCTTGCGCGAATAGCCCTTGCGCGACTTTTGTCCCTTGTTGCCCTTGCCCGCCGTCTTGCCGAGCTTCGAGCCGATCCCGCGTCCCACGCGCACCTTGCGGTGCCGGGATCCGCGTGCCGGCCTCAGATTAGAAAGGTTTACAGCCATGTTGTCCTCAATGTTCGATTCTCAAGCAATGCTTCCACTTCAAACAGGTCCAAGCGGGCTACGAGTATAACCCGCGCGCGCCTACTCTTCCACGACCACCAGATGCCGGACCTTCAGTATCATTCCGCGAACCGCGGGCGTGTCTTCGCGCTCCACAACCTGATTCATGCGGCGGAATCCCAGCCCGCGAATGGTCTGCCGCATACCCTTTGGGCAGGCAATGAAACTTACCACCCATTTGATCTTCAGTTTTCCCGATGCATTTTTAGCCATAGCTGGTATCCGTCCCGGCGCTTTTAGCGCGTGAGTTCCTCGACCGTCTTCGATCGCAACTCCGCGACCTTGGCAATGTCCTTCAGCCGCAAGAGCGCGTCGAACGTGGCCTTGATGACGTTGTGCGGGTTCGACGTGCCGATGGACTTCGTCAGCACATTGGAAATCCCCGCAACTTCCATCACGGCGCGCACCGGGCCTCCGGCAATAATTCCAGTCCCTTCGGGCGCCGGCTTCAGCATTACCTGCCCCGAACCGTACAGGCCCAGGACCTGGTGCGGAATCGTGGTGCCCTTCAAATTCAAGTGAATCAAATTCTTCTTGGCTTGCTCGATGGCCTTGCGGATGGCCATGGGCACTTCGCGGGCCTTGCCCATGCCGAAACCGGCATTGCCGTTCTGATCCCCGACCACAACAAGCGCCGAAAAACTGAGGTTCTTACCGCCCTTGACGACCTTGGTCACGCGCTGAATGGCCACGACCTGGTCCTTCAAGCTGTTTGCGTTAACCTCGATATTTCGCCGGACCGACAGTGTTTCTCTGAGAATGTGTTTGGACATAAACTTAAAATTTCAACCCCGCTTCCCGGGCCGCTGCGGCCAGGGCTTCCACACGGCCGTGGTACATATATCCACCACGGTCGAACACAACTTGCTCGATGCCTGCCGCACGGGCGCGCTCGGCAATCTTCTTCCCGATCACTTTTGCCGCCGCCACGTTGCTGCCACCCTTCATGTCCTTGCGCGTTTCCTTGTCAATCGAACTGGCCGAGACCAGCGTGCGTCCGCTGACGTCTTCGATGACCTGCGCGTAAATGTGCCCGTTCGAGCGGTACACGCAAAGGCGCGGGCGCTCTGGCGTGCCGGTCACGCGCGTGCGAACGCGCAGGTGAATCCGGCGGCGATGCTCATCGCGAGAAAGTTTTCGGACTGGTTCTGTTGCCACGATGTTCTCCTTGTTTCTTTCAAGCCCGCTTCAGCTTCACGTTCCGCTTCGTGATTCGTTTCACGATTCAATTTACGAAAACCAAGCGACCGGCTTACTACGCGCCTGTCTTGGTGGCAGCGCCCGCTTTTCCTGCCTTCTTCTTCAAGCGTTCGCCGGTAATACGAATGCCTTTTTGCTTGTACGGATCGGGCGGACGCAAACTGCGGATGTCCGCGCAAACCTGCCCGACCTGCCCTCGGTCGGCCCCCGTCACCGTCAAGTGCGTCTGCTTCTCCACCGTGACCTGAATTCCCTCGGGAATATGGAACTCCACCGGATGCGAATAGCCCAGCGCGAAGCTCACCATCTTTCCCTTCAGCTCGGCGCGATACCCGACTCCCACGATGTCCATTTCCTTCTTGAATCCGGTGGTGACACCGGTTACGGCGTTGGCAACCAGGGCCCGCGCCAATCCGTGCAGCGCCGCCTGATTGTCATTCTCGCGGATGGCATGCAACTCCGCGCCCTTCTGCTCGAGAGTAATTCCTCGCGGAAGGTTCACATTCATTTTGCCCTTGGGCCCCTGCACATTGATGGAACCCGGCGCGAGCTGTACTTTCACGCCCGCGGGCACGGCAATCGGTTTTCTTCCAATTCGCGACATAGCTCGATGGCTCTCCTGCCAAACTTCTGCAAATCTCTTATCGAACTTCTACCAGACTTCGCACAACACTTCGCCGCCTACATGCGCTTTGCGCGCCGCGCGGCCGGTCATCACGCCCTTGGGCGTGGTCATAATGCTGATGCCCATTCCGCCGACCACCGGACGGATCCCGATGGAGCCGAGATAGCGGCGGCTGCCGGGCTTGGAAATGCGCTTCAGATCGGTGATCACGCTGCGCTTGTCCGGTGTGTATTTCAGGAACAGGCGCAGGGTCTTGCGAGTCTTGTTTTCCTCGATCAGCTTGTAGGTGGAAATGTAGCCCTCTTCCTTGAGAATGCGGGCCACTTCGACCTTCAATTTCGAGGTGGGAATATCCACGCGCGCATGGCGGGCTTTGGCCGCGTTGCGGATTCGCGTCAGTAAATCGGAAATAGGATCGGTTTGCATGGTTGTCTTTTCTCGGCTCCTACCAGCTTGCCTTCACCACGCCGGGAATTTCCCCGCGCAGTGCGTGTCCGCGGAAGCAGATGCGGCACATTTGAAACTTACGCAGGTAACCGCGCGGGCGGCCGCACAGGCGGCAGCGGTTGCGCACGCGTACCTTGAACTTCGGCTTTCTGCGCATCTTGGCAAATTGCGAATCTCGCGCCATCGTTTCTCCTCGAAATTTCTTCCAGCTAAGCTGACTAAGCCTGCGGGCGCAGCGGAACGCCCAGCAACTTCAAAAGCTCGCGGCCTTCTTCATCGTTCTTGGCCGTGGTGGTCAAAGTAATGTTCATGCCCTTGATCTTGTCGACTCGCGTGTAATCGATCTCCGGAAACACCAGCTGGTCGCGCAATCCCATGGTGTAATTGCCGCGCCCGTCAAACGCATTCGGAGGCAAGCCGCGGAAATCGCGCACGCGCGGCAGGACCACGTTGCACAGGCGGTCCAGGAATTCGTACATGCGGTCGCCGCGCAGCGTGACGCAGCATCCGATGGGCATGCCCTTGCGAATCTTGAAATTGGCGATGGACTTCTTGGCGCGCGTCACTATCGGCTTTTGCCCGGCAATCTGCCCCAGCTCGATGACCGCCACGTCCAGCAGCTTGACGTTCTGGCTGGCCTCGCCCATGCCGATATTCACGGTCACCTTGGAAACCCTCGGCACCGCCATCGGATTCTTCCGCCCAAAGCGCTTCATCAGCGCGGGGATCACTTCACTGCGATAACGTTCCTGCAATCGGCTCATCATGATTCGTCTCTTTATCCGTCCCTTTGCGCCTTCTCCACTTGCCAGGTTTCTCTTTGTTCAAGAAATGCCCGCGGGAGTCTGCTTACTTTTCGAGCGTGTTGCCGCAACGCCGGCAAACGCGTTCCTTGCTTCCATCCGGCAAAACTTTGTGGCCGATCCGCGTGCCCTTGTTGCACGCCGGGCAAAGCAGTTGAACGTTGGAAATGGGCAGCGAACCTTCTTTTTCGACAATCCCGCCCTTCACGTTCTTTTGCGGATTGGGCCGTGTGTGCCGCTTGATGATGCCGGCATGTTCCACGGTTACCGTTCGCTTGGCCGGATTCACGCCCAGCACTCGGCCGGTTTTTCCGCGATCGCGTCCGGTCAACACTCGAACTTCGTCGCCTCGCTTAATGCCTGCCGCGGTTGAGGGGAGTTCCACACGCTTTCTCATAGGACTCACCAGACCTCCGGCGCGAGCGATACGATCTTTGCAAATTTCTTTTCGCGCAATTCGCGCGCCACCGGCCCGAACACGCGCGTGCCTACCGGTTCGTTTGCGTCGTTAATCAGCACCGCCGCGTTATCGTCAAAGCGGATGTAGGTGCCATCCTTGCGGCGATGCTCTTTGCGGGTGCGCACCACCACGGCCTTGACCACCGAGCCTTTTTTAACTGCGCTGTCCGGCGCGGCTTCCTTCACCGCAGCTGTAATCACATCGCCAAGGCCCGCGCGGCTTCCCGCGTCTCCGCCCAGCGGCAAAATACAAGTGATCTGGCGCGCGCCTGAATTGTCGGCCACCGTGAGCCAGCTTCGCATCTGAATCATGACTGTTGTCCTTTAACTCTCTGAGCACGTTAAACGGCCCGCTTGCTGCGCATCACAACTTCGGCGAGCCGCCAGCGTTTCAGCTTGGACATCGGACGGGTTTCCACGATTCGCACCGTGTCTCCCTGACGCGCCTTGCGTTCCTCGTCATGCGCGTAAAACTTCTTGGACACCCGCATGACGCGCCGATACAACTTGTGTTGCACGAGGCGCGTAACCTTCACGACAATCGTTTTTTCCATCTTGGCGCTGGTCACCACGCCGGTTACTTCCTGGCGTTCGTGGCGCACGGGCGCTGCCGTTGCTGCGGTTTCAGTTGCCATTATGCCTTCCTCAATTCGCGCTCGCGCAAAAGCGTCTTCACGCGGGCCAGATCCTTACGCGCCGTTCGCAGTTTGGTCACGGCCTCGGCCTGCCCGGTCGAAAGTTGAAAGCGCAGCCGGAAAACCTGTTCGGCCAACTCCAGCTGCCGCTGATTCAGCTCCGCCGTATCCTGATCTCGCATCTTTTCAATTCGGCTTGGCATTAGAGCGCTCCTGCCCGGCTGACAAACCGCGTGCGAATCGGCAGCTTGTGCGACGCCAGCTTCATGGCTTCCTGAGCGGTGGCCAGATCGACCCCGGCCATTTCAAACATCACGCGGCCAGGCTTCACGACCGCCACCCACTTCTCCGGAGCCCCCTTGCCCTTACCCATGCGGGTTTCCGCCGGCTTCTTGGTAAACGGCTTGTCCGGAAAAATCCGGATCCAAAGCTTTCCGCCGCGCTTGATAAATCGCGTGATAGCCACGCGCGACGCTTCGATCTGCCGGTCGGTAATCCAGGCTGGCTCCAGCGCCTTCAATCCGTATTCCCCGAACGAAATTTCGCTGCCGCGCCAAGCCTTGCCGCGGCGCCGTCCGCGCTGTTGTTTCCGGTACTTCACCTTCTTTGGCATTAACATCGCTGTGTTCCCTCAAACCTTTGGCAAATCGTCTGCCTGCTGAATCGTCCCGCAAACTGCATCGGCGAGCCTTCCGCCGGTCACTGCCATAACACCATTGCTATACGGCCGCCGCTTGCACTTCGGGCTTCTTGATGATGCCGCGCTGGGGAACGTTTTCCCCCTGGTAAATCCAGCACTTTACGCCGATCACGCCGTACGTGGTGTGAGCCTCGGCCGTGCCGTAATCGATGTCCGCGCGCAGGGTTTGCAGCGGCAAACGCCCCTGCAGGTACCATTCCTTGCGGGCGATTTCCGCTCCGTTCAAGCGTCCCGCCACGCGAATCTTGATTCCCTTGCAGCCAAAACGCAGCGCCGAATCGACAGCCTTGCGCATTGCCCGGCGAAAAGCCACGCGCTTTTCAAGCTGCAGCGCGATGGACTCGGCCACCAGCGTCGCGTCCAGTTCCGGCCGGTGCACTTCCACGATGTCGATGTGCACTTCGCGCTTGGTGCGCTTCTGAATCTCGCCCTTGAGCTTGTCGATCTCCGCGCCCTTGCGCCCGATGATGATTCCGGGACGCGCGGTGGACACGCGAACCACCAGCTTGTTGGCGGCGCGCTCGATGTCGATCGAGCTGATGCCCGCCGACTTCAGGCGCTCCTTCAGCGTCTTGCGCAAGTTCACGTCTTCATGCAGCAGGTCGGCATAATCGCGGTCCGCGTACCACCGCGACTTCCAAGGCTTGTTGTAGCCAAGGCGAAACCCGTATGGATGTGTCTTCTGTCCCAAAGCTTCCTCCGCTACTTCTTCGACGACTTTCGGGCCGGCTTTTTCTGTCCGGCAAGCGCCTTGCGAGCCTTCTTAACCGCTCCGGCGACGCCCTTGTGCGATTCCACTTCCGCTGCCGCTGCGGCTACGCGCTCTTTCGCCGCAACATGATGCTCGGCCACGCCCACAACAATGTGCGCTGTTCGACGCTGGTATCGGAATGCGCGGCCCATGGGCGCCGGGCGTAATCTCTTCCAGCGCGAACCTTCGTTCACGTAGCAGTTGGACACGAACAAATGATCCACGTCCAGCGATGCGCCCGCGTCTTCCGCCTTGCGCTCAGCGTTGGCAATGGCGCTGCGCAGAACTTTTTCCACGTCGCGCGAGGCGCGCTTCATGGTGAAGCGCAAAATCTGCAACGCGGCTTCGGCGCGCTGCCCGCGAATCATGTCGATGACCAGCCGAATCTTCTGCGGCGACATGCGAACATGCTTGGCCATGGCCACTGCCTCGATTGCCGGCGTTTGTAATGTTTCGTTAGCCATTGGTTATCCCTTCGGCGCTGATGGCGCGCCGCCTCCGGCCGATCCCGCTCCGCCCGCTGGAGGCGCGGCTACTCCCGCGGCACGTTCCAGCGCTGCCTTTACCGCGTGGCCTTTGAAGGTTCGCGTGGGCGCGAATTCCCCGAGCTTGTGGCCGATCATCTGTTCCGTGACGTAAACCGGAATGAATTTCCTGCCGTTGTGCACGGCGATGGTGTGGCCAATCATGTCCGGAAGAATCGTCGACCGGCGCGACCACGTCTTAATCACTTTTTTTTCGTTGCGCGCATTCATTCCCGCCACCTTCACTTGCAGGTGCTGGTCGATGAACGGGCCTTTTTTTAGCGAACGTGCCATTGTTTCTCCCTACAGCTCAGCTCTTATTGCTCTGCGAATCTTATTCTTCCACTCGCCGGCACTTGACCCACTGCGCACGGCGCACCTTGCGGAATCCGCGTACCGGTCCAGGCACTCGGTGCGACACAGGACAGAACGGGCACACAAACCGGGTCCCTTGCGCGTTCGGCGTTTTCTCCACCGTTACAGCCCACCCGGGCTTGCACAGCCGGTATAGAACTTGCACCGGAACCGCCGCTGCAAATCGGCTGGCCGGCTTCACCGGCTTTGCCGCCGGACGAGCCGCCGCACGGGCCGCCCGCGCCGGTTTCCGTGTCCGCGCCACGCGCCGTGCTGCCGGCCGCGATCGTTTCGTTCGTGATGCGCTCATCATTCTTTTCTCAACTTCCCCTCAAATACCCGCCGCGCCAGGCTGAGTATTTTTTTCTGCAGGTGCTACGTTTTCAAAACCGCTTAAGGCTTCCTGCGCTGCACAATCTGGCGATCGGAACGCCGGTTGCGCCGCGTCTTGGCGCCCAATGTCGAAAATCCCCACGGTGTTTGCGGATGATTTCCCTTCACGCGCCCCTCACCGCCGCCGTGCGGATGGTCGACCGGGTTCATGGCCACGCCGCGAACCGTGGGCCGCCGTCCGTGCCAGCGCGTTCGGCCAGCCTTGCCGTAAGTCACATTCTCGTGGTCCAGGTTTCCGACCTGGCCGATGGTCGCCATGCAATCCAGCGAAAACTTACGAACTTCACCCGAAGGCAGCTTAACGAGGGCTACATCGCCTTCCTTGCTCAACAATTGCGCCGAGCCGCCCGCCGAGCGCACCAGCTGCGCGCCTTTTCCGGGCTGCAACTCCAGGTTGTGCAACTGCGTTCCGGGAGGGATGGCCCGAATGACCATCGCGTTTCCCGGCAAAATGTCCGCGCCTTCGCCGGTCTGCACGGTCATGCCGACTTCCAGCCCGATGGGATGCAGAATGTAGCGCTTTTCTCCGTCGGCGTAGTGCAAGAGCGCCAGGCGCGCCGAGCGGTTGGGGTCGTACTCGATGGCCGCAACGCGTGCCGGAATGCCCTTCTTCTCGCGGCGAAAATCGATCGAGCGGTATTGCTTCTTGTGGCCGCCGCCGCGATGCCAGATGGTGATCTCGCCATGCGAGTTGCGTCCGCCGGTGCGCTTCTTGGGCTCAACGAGAGCCTTCTCGGGCGTCTGCTTGGTGATCTCGCTCTTGTCGAGCATCGTGATAAAACGCCGCGATGCTGTGTATGGATTAAATGTTTTTAGTGCCATACCTTTAACTCTCTTCCTTAGGCACGCTCCGCGGGCCCCAGCCTGCGGACCCTTGTTTTACGGATCGCGCGCGTCCGCAGCCAGAACCCCGGGCTATACTACAAATTGTCCGCGTACTCGATCATCTTCTCGCCGGCCGCCAACTTCACGTAAGCCTTCTTCCAGTCCCGCCGGAATCCTTCGGCGCGACCGCGGCGGCGAAACTTGCCGTGATAAATCGCCGTGCGCACTGCTTCCACCTTCACCTTGAAAATCTTCTGAACGGCTTCGCGAATCTGCGTCTTGGTCGCGTCCTTGGCCACTTCAAACACAACCGTGTGCTGAGTCTCCTTCACGCCGAGACCCTTCTCGGTGATGATTGGCCGCCGAATTACCTGAAATGCGCTGATGCTCATAGCCTCGTCCTTCGCTTCCATCCTGCGTTTATTTGCCGGACTTACTTCTTGCCCTTACCTTTTGCGGCCGACTTGTTGGCCGGAGCCTTCTTTTCCTTGGCTGCGGACTTCGCTGCCTTGGGAGCCTCGGCGGGCTTTGCCGCTTGAATCGTTACCACGTCCGCGACAGGCGCCGCAGTGCGCGGGCCGCCGCCCAGCGTTTCGCCGAGCCGCACAGCCGCGTCCTTCGAGAGATACAGGCGGTCGTGCCGCAGCAAATCGTAAGGCTGCAAGGCGTGCGGAGCCACCAGCTTCACGCCCTCGAGATTGCGGCTGGCCCGTTCAAGATTGTGGTTCTCCGCGACTTCCACCAACAGCATTGTCTTCGTGCCATCCAGGCGCCCAAGCGCTTCGCGAAACGGCTTGGTCTTGTGCGAATCCAGCTGCCAGGCATCCACCACGGTCATCTTCTCATCGGCCAGCTTGGCCGAGAGCGCCGAACGCAGCGCGCCTAACACCATTTTGCGCGGCAGCTTGTAAGCGTAGCTGCGGGGTACCGGTCCGTGAACCGTGCCGCCCTTGCGCCAGATCGAGCTGCGAATCGAGCCAACGCGCGCCCGGCCCGTGCCCTTCTGCTTCCAGAGCTTTTTTCCCGAGCCTGAAACTTCTCCGCGGCCCTTGGTCTTGTGCGTTCCCGCGCGCTGCGCCGCCTGATACCAGCGGACCGTTTCGTGCAGCAGGTTAGGGTTCACCTTCGGCCTTAAACACGGCGTCGGGCAAGATCGATCTGCCCGACGTTCTTGCCTTCCAGATTCTTGATGTCCACTACCGCCATCGTCGTCGCGTCCTTAATTTTCTCTGCAAACTTTCGCTTGTACTGTTCCAAAAATTCGTTACTTGGCCTTGCGAGCCTTGCGGATCAGCAATATGTGCCCACCGGACCCGGCACCGCGCCGCACACCAGCAGCAAGTTCTCGTCCGTATCCACTTTCACCACGCGCAGATTCTTGGTGGTCACTTGCGCGTTGCCCATGTGACCCGGAAAATGCTGTCCCTTCCAGACACGCGACGGGAAAGAGCTTCCGCCAATGCCGCCCGGCGCGCGATGGAACATCGAGCCGTGCGTGGCGTCGCCTCCGCGGTAGTGCCAGCGCTTGACGCCGCCCTGCAAATCCCTTGCCCTTGCTGACGCCGGTCACATCGACCAGCTCGCCGGGAGCGAAGCGATCCACCAGCACGCGGTCGCCGATCTTGGTTTCGTCGGCCGAATCCTCGAGCCGAACTTCGCGAAGGCGGCGCATGGGCGCAACTTCGGCCTTCTTGAAGTGCCCGGTCATGGGCTTGTTAATGCGTTGCGGCTTGATGAATTCCACCAGACCCAACTGCGCCGCGTCGTAGCCATCTTTTTCCTTGGTGCGCCGCTGCACCACGACGCAGGGCCCCGCCTGCAGCACGGTGCAGCCCAGCGCCGAGCCATCTTCGGCGAAGACCTGGGTCATGCCCAGCTTGATTCCGAGTATTCCGTTGACGGCCATCGAAGTTGCCCTGCCTCTTCTTTCTTTTCCTGCTTCTTAGCTTGCTGCTTGCTTCCTGAATACGCTTACTTGCCGCCGTGTTCGCGCCCGAAAGCCTTGATCTCCACGTCCACTCCCGGCGGCAGGTCGAGCTTCATGAGCGCGTCCACCGTGTCCGGCGTGGGCTCCAGAATATCGATCAGGCGCTTGTGCGTGCGCATTTCAAACTGCTCGCGCGATTTCTTGTCCACGTGCGGCGACCGCAAGCACCGTCCAGCGGTTGATGGTCGTGGGCAGTGGAATCGGTCCGGCTACATTCGGCGCCGGTGCGCTTGGCGGTCTCGACAATCTCCCGCGTGGACTGATCGAGAATTCGGTGATCGTACGCTTTCAAACGAATGCGAATTTTTTCTCCGGCTGGCATAAGTTACTCGATGATCTCCGTGACGGCGCCGGCGCCGACGGTGTGGCCGCCTTCGCGAATCGCGAAGCGCAGGCCTTTCTCCAGAGCTACCGGCGTGATCAAGCTAATCTCCGCGCTCACATTGTCCCCCGGCATCACCATCTCCACGCCTGCCGGCAGCTTTACATCCCCGGTCACGTCCGTGGTCCGAAAATAAAACTGCGGCCGGTATCCGGTAAAGAACGGCGTGTGCCGCCCGCCCTCTTCCTTGGTCAACACGTACGCTTCCGCCTTGAACTTGGTGTGCGGCGTGATCGATCCCGGCTTCGCCACCACCTGCCCGCGCTCCACTTCTTCCTTTTCCGTGCCGCGCAACAGCAACCCTACGTTGTCTCCCGCCATGCCCTTCGTCCAGGAGCTTGCGGAACATTTCAATCCCGGTCACCACCCTCTTCATCGTCGGACGGAATCCCACGATCTCCATTTCTTCGCCCACCTTCACTTTGCCGCGCTCCACGCGCCCCGTCACCACCGTGCCGCGTCCCGAAATCGAGAAAATATCCTCAATCGGCATGGCAAACGGCTTGTCCACATCGCGCAGCGGCTGCGGAATGTTCTTGTCCACCGCCGTCCATCAAATCATCGATCTGCTTCTCCCACTTCTCTTCGCCGTTCAGCGCCCCCAGCGCCGATCCGCGAATCACCGGCATCGTGTCGCCGGGAAACTGATAGCTCTTCAGCAGCTCGCGTACTTCCAGCTCCACCAGCTCCAGCAGCTCAGGGTCTTCCACCAAGTCGCACTTGTTCAGGAACACCACGATCTACGGCACGCCCACTTGCCGCGCCAGCAAAATGTGTTCCCGCGTCTGCGGCATCGGTCCGTCCGTCGCCGCCACCACCAGGATCGCGCCGTCCATCTGCGCCGCCCCGGTGATCATGTTCTTCACGTAGTCCGCGTGGCCCGGGCAATCGATGTGCGCGTAGTGCCGGTTGGCCGTCTCGTACTCCACGTGCGACACCGCAATCGTGATTCCGCGCTCGCGCTCTTCCGGCGCGTTGTCAATCGAATCAAACGCTCGGAACGCCACCTTCGGGTTGTGCTTGCGAAAGCACTTTGGTGATCGCCGCCGTCAGCGTCGTCTTGCCGTGATCGATGTGCCCGATCGTCCCGATATTCAGGTGCGGCTTTTTTCGCTCAAATTTTTCCTTCGCCATCGCTCTGTCTGCTCCTCAGCGTGAACGTTTGTCCGGCATCCAGCAAAAAAATAAGTTCGGTACTGCTAGCGAGTTGACCTGCCGGTCGACTTCGCGATTACTTCCTCCGCGACGCCGCCGGAGCTTCCGCATAATGCGAGAAGTGCATGCTAAAGCTGGCGCGGCCTTGTGTGCGGCTGCGCACATCGGTGGCATACCCGAACATGGCGGCCAGCGGAACCTCAACACGAATAATGTTGGCGCCTCCGCGGCTCTCGGTTCCTTGAATCTGGCAGCGCCGCGCATTCAAGTCGCCGAATACCTGCGGCATGTATTCTTCCGGCGTAACCACTTCCACCTTCATAATTGGCTCGAGCAGCACGGGCTTGGCCCTGCCGCAAGCTTCCTTAAACGCCATGGAGCCCGCAATCTTGAAAGCCATTTCGGAGCTGTCCACATCGTGATAGCTGCCGTCCACCAGCAGGACAGCGATATCCACCATTTCGTAGCCGGCCAGAATGCCGTTTTCCATGGCTTCGCGAATGCCCGCGTCAATCGGAGCGATGAATTCCTTGCGGAATCGAGCCGCCAACAATCTTGTCGATAAACAGCATGCGGTGGTCTTTGTCAAAGCGCCACTTGCCGCCCGAGCCGCCACACTTCCTTGGCCAGCACGTCCAGCTCATCGGTGGACATTTCGTGCATATTCTTCGTGCGCGGAGGATGGCAGCGGCATAACTTCGATTTCGCAGTGGCCGTACTGGCCGCGGCCGCCGGTCTGCTTGATGTATTTGCCTTCGGCCTGGGCGCGCTTGCGAATCGTTTCGCGATAAGCCACTTGCGGACGTCCCACGGTGGCCTGCACGCCAAACTCGCGCATCATGCGGTCCACAATAATTTCCAAATGCAATTCGCCCATGCCGGAAATAATGGTCTGCCCGGTGTCTTCGTCGCTGTGCACGCGGAAGGTGGGATCTTCCTGCGCAAGACGCTGCATGGCGTTGCCAAGCTTGTCCTGATCGGCCTTGGTCTTAGGTTCAATGGCAACGGAAATAACCGGGGCGGGAAACTCGATGTTCTCGAGAACCAGAATTTTGTTTTCATCGCACAGCGTGTCGCCGGTGGTCACACTCTTCAGACCCACGCAGGCCGCGATATCGCCCGCGTAAATGGCGTCGATTTCCTCGCGCTTGTTGGCATGCATGCGCACCAGACGGCTAATTCGCTCGCGGGTCTGCTTCGTGGAGTTATAAACGTAGCTCCCTGACTTCAAAACACCGGAATAGACTCGAATGAAGGTGACATGCCCGACAAACGGATCGGACATAATTTTGAACGCCAGAGCAGAAAACGGGTCGTCGTCGCTTGCGCGCCGCAACTCCACTTCGTCGTTGGCCGTGGTGCCTTCAACGGGCGGAACATCGAGCGGCGAGGGCAGATAATCGACCACTGCGTCGAGCAGGGGCTGAATTCCCTTGTTCTTAAACGCCGAGCCCGCCAGCACCGGAACGAGTTTCAGGGCGATGGTCGAACGGCGGATGGAAGCACGCAGTTCATCGGCCGTAATTTTTTCGCCGTTCAGGTATTTCTCCACGAGGGTATCGTCGTGCTCGGCAATGTACTCGACCGATTTTTCGCGCTGCTCTTTGTAGTAGACCTCATCCACCGCGGAGAACTTGAGGGCGGAAACCACTTCCGGACGTCCGGCAAGAAACTCCGGATCCCAGAGCTTGGCAACGTCAAAAACTTCAAATTTTGCTCCCAGGGTTTCCTCGAGCCAGATAATCGCTTTTTCTTCCAGGAAATCGATGACACCGATGAATTGATCTTCCTTGCCGATTGGGCACTGAAGGGCCACAGGGTGAGCAGCCAGGCGCTGGCGCATTGTCTTGATTGCGTTTTCAAAATCCGCGCCGGTACTGTCCATCTTGTTGATGAAGGCGAGTCGCGGGACGTGATACTTGTCCGCCTGGCGCCATACCGTTTCCGATTGCGGCTGCACGCCGCGCGCGGCATCAAAAATGGCCACCGCGCCGTCCAAAACGCGCAGTGAGCGCTCCACTTCCACGGTGAAATCCACGTGGCCGGGCGTGTCAATAATGTTGATCAGAAAATCCTTGCCGTTGCGCTTCCAAGAAGCCGTCGTGGCGGCCGACGTAATGGTGATGCCGCGCTCGCGCTCCTGCTCCATCCAGTCCATGGTGGCAGTGCCTTCGTCAACCGACCCAATCTTGTACGTCACGCCCGTATAGAACAGGATGCGTTCGGTCGAAGTGGTCTTGCCGGCGTCGATATGCGCCATGATGCCGATGTTGCGTGTTTCTGCGAGTTGTGCTTTGCGTCCCATTTCTGAATTACCGCGACTTTCTCCCCTGAGCCTGAAAAACCACCCAAAATCCCTTGTTTCCCTGCACAAAAACTTCAGCCGCCGAACCGGTTCTTCTCAGAAAAATCTTACCGGCACCCAATTACCAGCGGTAATGAGCAAATGCCTTGTTGGCTTCGGCCATGCGATGCACGTCTTCCTTCTTCTTCATCGCGCCGCCGCGTGCGTTGGCCGCATCGAGCAGTTCTTCCGCCAGCTTGTCGGTCATGGTCTTGCCCGAACGCGTTCGCGCATAGAGCAGCAGCCAGCGAATGGCCAGCGATTGCCGGCGAAACGGATTCACTTCCACCGGAACCTGGTAGTTCGCGCCGCCCACGCGCCGCGTCTTCACTTCCAGCACAGGCTTGACGTTCTCAATAGCCTTCTTGAATGTGGCCAGCGCCTCGCCATTGGTCTTCTGGCCAATTTGTTCCATGGCGCCGTAGAAAATGCGCTGCGCGGTCGAGCGCTTGCCGTCCCACATCATCGAATTGATAAACTTCTGCACCAGATCACTGCCGAATACGGAATCGGTAGTGACTTCGCGCCGTGGAACGAATCCTTTACGTGGCATCCGCTTCGTCTCCTCGAATCGCTACTTCTGCGCGGCCTTGGGCCGCTTGGCGCCATACTTGGAGCGCCCTTGCTTGCGGTTCTCAACGCCGGCGGCGTCGAGCGTCCCGCGAATCACGTGGTAACGCACGCCGGGAAGATCCTTTACGCGGCCGCCGCGCACGAGCACGATGGAGTGCTCTTGCAGGTTATGGCCGATCCCGGGAATATAGGTGGTAACTTCAATACTGTTGGTCAGACGAGCGCGCGCAACTTTGCGCAGCGCGGAATTGGGCTTCTTAGGCGTCTGAGTGTAAACGCGAATGCATACGCCGCGCTTTTCAGGGCACCCCTGCAGCGCGGGCGACTTCGTTTTGGTCCGGATCTGATCGCGTCCGGATCGTACCAGTTGCGCAAACGTCGGCACGGCTCTCCCTCAAACGAGCTAGATTCACTTCACTTTCCACATGGCCGACTTCCGCCACGCGGTGTGTCGTGGAGTTCTGTTAAAGAAAGGGTACGGTGGCATTTCCAGAGCAACCGACAGCAATCGCCGCACTAGTACCAGTGAGCAGATTCTACTTTCTGGTCGAAGCGGAGAGGGTTACTCGGCTTTGCGGGACTGGCGTCCCATTCCGGCCGTTCTTCTTACCCCGATCCGTCTTACTCTGTTCCGGGGCTTGAAGACTATCCCTTTCACTACAGGGCAAAACAATCCCTGACGAAGCCGACAGTATAGGCAATCCAGGCACCTATGTCAAACAAAAATCCCGAAGTGGCCTATAAAAACTTTTTCCGAGCAGATAAATCAGTCCCTGGGGCAATTTTGATGCCTAAAATTAAATTATCCCCAGCAAATTCAGCGAAAACCACCAGGCATCTATTTCGAACGCAACCCGACTACTTCACTTCTAAGAGGTCCTTTTCCTTTACGGCGCACAGGTCTTCGATCTTTTTGGTTTCGGAGTGCGTCAGCTTTTCGAGCTCGGCGAGGGTCCGCTCTTGCTCGTCCTGGCTGATCTTCTTCTCTTTTTCCAGCTTGTCAACAGCCTCCTTGATATCGCGGCGAATGTTGCGCACAGCGGTGCGGTGATTTTCCAGAACCTTGTGCAGGTGCTTGACGATGTCTTTGCGGCGATCCTCGGTCAGCGGAGGAATGGGCACGCGCACCACTTTCCCATCGTTTGTGGGATTGAGGCCCAGGTCGGATGTGCGAATAGCCTTGTCGATCAGCGGAACGGCGCTGGGATCCCACGGCGAAATTACGATGCACATGGGCTCGGGCACCGACAGCGAGCCCAGCTGATTCACCGGCATGGATGTGCCGTGATAATCGACGCGTATATGGTCCAAGAGAGTAACGCTGGCGCGGCCTGTACGCACGCCGGCCAGCTCCTTGCGGAAATCCTCGACGGCCTTTTCCATACGCGTGCGGGCCTGCACCATCGCTTCCTTGCTATTGGAAATCACGCTCATCGCTTCGAGCCCCCGTTCATTCCGCCATCACCGTTGATCCCACCTTTTCTCCCATCACCGCCCTGCGGATATTGCCCGCCTTATTCATATTGAAGATGATGATTGGCATGCGGTTGTCCATGCACAGGGAGATGGCGGTCGAATCCATCACGGCCAGGCCTTTTTGGATTACGTCCAGATAGGTTACGCGTTCAAACATTGTTGCGCCGGGCACTTTTTCCGGATCCGCGTCATAAATCCCGTCCACGCGAGTAGCTTTCAAAATGACGTGAGCCTTGATCTCCATGGCGCGCAGCGCGGCGGCCGTGTCCGTCGAAAAATACGGATTGCCCGTGCCCGCGGCGAAAATCACCACGCGCCCTTTTTCCAGGTGGCGCATGGCGCGGCGTCGGATAAACGGTTCGGCCACCTGCGCCATGTCGATGGCACTCAGAAGGCGCGTGACCACTCCCTGCTTTTCCAGAGCGTCCTGCAGCGCCAGGCCATTGATGACCGTGGCCAGCATGCCCATGTAATCGCCGGTGGCGCGGTCGATGGAAAGGGACTTTTGGCGCGTGCCGCGGAAAATATTTCCGCCGCCCACGATAATCGCCATTTGAATGCCCAGGTCATTTACTTCCTTCACTTCGCGGGCGATGCTGTGGACGGTTTCGGCGTCAATGCCGAAACCTTGCGAACCCTGGAAGGATTCTCCGGAAAGTTTAAGTACGATGCGCCTGTAGACCGGCGCAGGCGATGGGCTGCTTTGGTTGGGTGTAGGGTCGTCTTTGCTCATGCTCTCGGCGGGCATTCTAACAAAGATTCGTCCCCGCCATCTCAAGAATTTATCAGCGCCCTCTGAGTTGAGCTATTCAGGCCCAAAGTTAAGAACTCAACACAGAGAACACAGAGAAAAACGGAGGCGCGGAAAATGCCGGGCCCTGCAAAATAGGCAGCCCGGCGTGAAGAAAATGCTTAGCTGGCGGTCGCGGCGGCGGGCGGCTCTTCGGTGGAAGCGGCTGCGCTCTCGCCAACCTTAAATCGCACATAGCGGCGGATGGAAATATTTTCACCCAGCTTGTGGATCATCTGGCTGACCATTTCGCCCACGGTCAACGATTCATCCTTGATGAAATGCTGTTCGTAGAGGCAATTTTCCTCGTAGAACTTTTCCATTTTTCCGTTGACGATTTTTTCGGCCACCGCTTCGGGCTTGCCCGTGGCGCGAGCCTGAGCTTTGTAAATTTCGCGCTCGCGGTCCAGAATTTCCTGGGTGACATCCTCGCGGCGCACGAATCGCGTGTCCAGCGCGGCGATGTGCATGGCCACGTCGTGGCACAGGCGCTGGAAATCCTCGGTGCGCGCCACGAAATCGGATTCGCAGTTGATTTCGACCAGCACGCCGATTTTCCCGCCTGCGTGAATGTAATGTCCGACAAGTCCCTCGCTGGCCTGCCGCGCCGCCTTCTTTTGCGCGGCCGCCTGGCCCTTCTTTCGGAGGACGTCGATTGCGCCTTCGATACTGCCCTTTGCCTCGACCAGGGCCGATCGGCAATCGGAAAATCCGGCGCCAGTCCGCTCGCGAAGATCCTTCACGAGTTGCGCTGGAATATTGACCGGTTCGGTTGGATTTGTCATGGCTCTATGGCATTCCTTTTTCAGCGAATTCTTTGATTTGAGAACACAGCCGTGCGCGCGGTTCCGGAACGGAGGCCGCGATTCTCTGCTATTCCGCGGCTTTTACGGAACTATTCGGCTCGGGTTCCGCTTCGGGCAAAGTTTCGAGGATCTCGGTGCTCGGCTCGGCGAAATCGCCTTCCTGCTTCTCGTAAGATTCGTATTTGCTGGTGTCCACGTACTCGACGCTATCGGTACCCGCGGCGGCATCCGTGGCGGCCTTTTCCTGCGCGATTTGCGATCGCTCGTACGCCTGGCGGCCTTCGATCACGGCATCCGAAATCTTGGATGTGAACAGCTTGATGGCTCGCAGCGCGTCGTCATTGCCGGGAATCACCCAATCCACCTGGTCCGGATCGCAATTGGTGTCCACGATGGAGACCACCGGAACGCCCATGCGCCGCGCTTCGCGCACGGCTATCGCTTCCGAATTGGAATCGATGACGAACATGGCATCCGGCAGCGCCGACATATTTTCCACGCCGGAAAGGTTCTGCTTCAAGTGCTTCAATTCGCGGTCCAGGCGGGCAGCCTCTTTTTTGGAGAGCTGCGCCATGCGGCCGTCCTCGATCATGGCCTTCAACGTCTTCAGACGCTTGATGGACTTCTGGAGCGTGGACCAATTGGTCAGCGTGCCGCCCAGCCAGCGATGATTCACGTAGAACATGCCGCAGCGGTTGGCTTCCTCAGCCACAGCTTCCTGCGCCTGGCGCTTTGTTCCAAGGAAAAGAATGGTCTTGCCGCTGCCGCTCTGCTCGCTTACAAAACGCGCGGCCTCGCGGAACAGCTTCAAAGTTTTTTGCAGATCAATGATGTGGATTCCATTGCGTTCTCCGAAAATATATTCCTTCATCTTCGGATTCCAGCGGCGAGTCTGGTGGCCGAAATGAACTCCAGCCTCCAGCAATTCCTTCATCGTTATTTCAACTGCCAAAGTTCCTCCTCAGGAGATAGATGTTTGCGCGCCCCGGACCGTCTCTGAATGCCAGAGGTCCAGAGCCGAACATCCTATTGCCGGCTCCTTGCCGGCCGTGAATTTGTCCCGCCCCGCAATGCGGGGCGGGACAGATCTGGTTCGATTAGCGCTTGCTGAACTGGAAGCGCTTGCGGGCGCCCTTCTGCCCGTACTTCTTGCGTTCCTTCATGCGCGAATCGCGCGTCAAGAAACCGTTCTTGCGCAGGCCCGCGCGCAATTCCGGATTGAAAATCGCCAGTGCGCGGGAAAGGCCCATTCGCACGGCTCCGGACTGCCCGCCCACGCCGCCACCGTTCACGGTAGCGATGACGTCAACGGAGCCTGAAGTTTCCGTGAACTTCATGGGCTCCACGGCGCGATTGCGCCAGGTCACATTGCGAAAATATTCATCCGGAGTGCGGCCGTTGATGGTGATCTGGCCGGTCCCGAACTTCAGGAAAACGCGCGCAACTGATTCCTTGCGCCGGCCGGTCCCGTAAAATTTTTGTTTCGCGCCTTCGATAGGCTGTCCGCTGGAACTCAACTTTCCTCCTCAAAACCCAAAGTCCTGTCAATTTCTATTCGCTGCCGCCCGGCAGACGGCAGAATCGGAATCCCCCATCCGCGCCAAATACAGATGGGATTCCGCCAAAGATTAAAGAGCAGCCGCTTGTGGTTTTTGCCCCGCGTGGCGTGCCAAACCTTTGTCATCCAGATAAATCCGCAGCTTCTTTGCGCGCAGCGCCCGCAATTTATTTTTCGGGAGCATGCCCAGCACGGCTTCGCGCAGCATCCAGTCCGCTCGCGTCGGCCGCAGGCGCTTGGCCGGAACTTCCTTCAGCCCACCCGGATAGCCGCTGTGGTGGCGATAAACTTTTTGCTCGAGCTTGTTTCCGGTGAGGCGAATCTTGTCGGCGTTGACCACAATGACGTGATCTCCGCAATCCAGATAGGGCGTGTAGTTGGCCTTATCCTTGCCGATCAGAATGCGCGCAATGCGCGTGGCCACACGGCCCATCACTTGTCCCGCGGCGTCCACAATAAACCATCCGCCGCCCTGTTCGATTATTTCGGTGTCCCGTCCCCGGGGTACGTACGTGCGCATGTGCTCAGTCACACCTTTCCATGAATAGTCAAACGTAAACAATATCGGGTATGAGCCGCTTTGTCAATCAAACTGTACTTGCCGTCTGGCGAACTACTTTGAATCCGCGCTGCCCTGGAAGGCCTCTTTCGCCAGCCTCATGGCCGACATCGCCGTTGGCCACCCGGAATAGAAGGCAAGGTGCGTAATCAGTTCTACCAATTCATCCTTGGTGACGCCATTGTCAAGCGCGCGGCGCAAATGGAAGGGCAATTGTTCCGTGCGGTTCATTGCCACCAGCGCGGTAACCGTGATGACGCTTCGGTCGCGCTTGGAGAGGCCTGGGCGCTCCCACACATCGCCGAACAGAACCTTCTCGGTCAGATCCACCAGCTTTGGTGCAACATCGCCTATCCTTTCCCTCGTGGAAGGCAGCGGCTTGTCATTGGTCATAAATTCTCCACTCCTACAATATCTCCAACAGCCAAAGTAGTCCACTACCTTCAAACTGTACCACTACCTTTACCTTAAGGAAGATTTGAGCGGGGCAGGCAGGCGGTCCATTGCAGGGATTTGCAGGATGCGATGAATAAAAGAAGATGAGACGCCAATCGCCTCGCGGTGCAGCGCGTCTTGGCGCGACACCGCGGGCGGGCGCTGAAATCGTTGCTTAGAGAGACGTCTTTGTGGTGGACGCGTGCGCTGCGGTCGCCGTGGTGGAGCTTGCGGTGGTCCGAGCGTACGCGGGCTTGTCGAGATCGCTGTCGCTGCTCGAAGAGCCAGTTCGATCGATCTCGATGGAGCCCTTGAAATACGCGCCGTCCTCAATCATGATGCGCGCCGTGGTCAAGTCTCCGACCACCGAGCCATCCTTCTTGATTTCGATGCGATCCCGAGCCCGCAAATTTCCTTTTACGCTGCCATAAACGACAACTTCACGAGCCACAACGTCCGCGGTCAGCTTTGCGCTGGCGCCTACGGTGAGCTTGCGGTCTTCGAGCTGGATCAGCCCTTCGACGCTGCCGTCCACATGCAGATCTTCATTTCCTGAAATTTCGCCCTTTACGTGCAAGCTGGCGCCTAGCCGGGCGGTGGAACCGGACGGCGTCGAGCTTAGCGGGCGCATGGCATCAGTGCTCATGGCTATTCCCTCCGTTTTGGCCGAAGCCGGCTGCGCTACCGGTGCTAGTATTTCCGGAGCTTTCGCGGTCGTCGGTTGCGGCGTTTCTGATTGCGGTCGTTCTGTTTTTTTATCGCCCCACATGATTCTGGCCTCCTCGGTCAGAGACACCTAATAAATTGCTGGTGCAGGACCGGGGTGCAACACAATGTATCCCCCTGGTCAAAATTGGAACAAGTGAATTGAAGGCGTGGTGTTCCTTAAAGTAACACGGGCTGGGGGCCCTGCTGAGGGAAAAAAGGTTATCCGAAAGTGCGGCATCCTGCAACAGAAATCTACTTGAGTGGATTAGTGTGCCAAAACGGAATTTACAGTTCCCTTAACCCATCGATTGCGCGTTGAATGTCTTCTTTGGCGCGTTGGAGCGCTCGGACTGCGGCGACGACTTGGCGCTCCCGAGGGGACTTTGAATCAAAGCCTTCACCCAGCTCACGTACGATAAACTGAGCAAGAGTGTCCCCAGAACTTCTTTTTGCGCGTCCAGTTGTCACGTCAAAGTATCGAGACAGATAGTTCTCGCTGTAATTCTTATTGGCTGCATTTAAAAGATCGGTGAGTGAAAGTGACTCGAGCTTGTAGTTGGTCATTTTCTAAACCTCGCATGGATAAAATGAAAGTCAAAGTGCCGCGAAACTTGAGTATCACCGCGAACCCCGATCTTAGTTGAGGTCCAAGCTAAGTCCGTGTCAAAACGACGCACGCCAGGTCTCAGTAGCGAGCCTGACCGCTTTTTCGAGCGGGGGCTCAATAATGAAGATGCGTGGCCCTGTAGCAAAGAGATGAACACGATAAATACGCCAATCTGCAGGACGCTCTGTTGCCAATCCGTATTCGTTGCGCGTAATAAAGAACGGCGTTCGTGCTGACCCATTTGTCGTCTTCACCTCGATCAGACGTTCTTTGCCCGTAAAATCGAAAGACAAAACATCGTAACCCGCACCATCACCTTCCTCGGCTGCAATCCACCGGACTTTCTGAGCCAAATCCGCGCGGCTGGCCTCCATAAACTTACGTTTTTCGGTGTCAACCACAAATGCCTCCCCGGCATTGCCAAGGGAACGGTTGCGAAGGTCCCGCTCGACTGGGTCAAACTTTTGGACGAGCCGACGTAAAAGTTTTGGAACGCGCTCCTTCCCGGCCGTAAGAGGTGGGCTGGGGACAAAAGCATCACCGGTCGAAGAAGGTTTCGTTGGCAAACTCGGGACCGGGTAAATAGCGGCAGGATGACGGGTCAAATACCGATCAATCGCTTCGAATATAGCGTTCTGGTAGTTCCTCTTCGGCCTGTACCCGGGAATCCAAGGCATTCCCAATTCTTCCAATACGGCAGAAACGTTTTGGTGCTTAAACTCTACCGAGCGGTGAGATCGTCCGATTTGCACCATCAATGCGGCGCTATGCCTGGATTTGATATATGGCTCGCCGGAAAGTTCCGCAGCGAGCATGACGAAGTAGTCGGCTACGATTGCGTCGAGTTCATCATCTTGCCACGGCGTGCCGCGCTTTTCTTCTTCGTCCATCGGTGCCGAAACCTTCAGTTGATTGTTGGATACCGTTGAGAGTCTGGCGACGCAATGCCGAGTCCGTACCTGAGGTAAGTATCACACAAATGGATAATTTGTCTGAAATCCGAAAACTAATATTTCCGCAGCACGCCTACGACGCGCCCTTGAATTTTTACTTCCGACGCGGGAACGATAATGGGCGCCATTTCCGAATTGGCGGGCTGCAAACGAATCTTCCCGCCGGACTCTCGATAAAAACGCTTCAATGTGGCTTCATCATTTCCGACCAGCGCCACTACCGTTTCCCCGGGGTTGGCAACTTGCGTCGGCTCGATCACCACGTAATCGCCGTTCATGATGTGATCTTCAATCATGGAATTGCCCTTGACTTGAAGGACAAACGATTTGTCCGAGCGCGCGAATTCGCCAAGCGAAAGTGTTTCCCTTTCTTCCACCGCTTCGAGCGGCCTGCCGGCGGCGATGCGGCCCAGCAACGGAAGCTCCATGGTGTTGCGCTCGTGTACCTGCTCTCGCACCGGCTTGGGCAGCTGCATGACTTCGATCGAGCGGCTCTGATTGTAGCCGCGGCGGATAAATCCCTTGCGCTCCAGCGTGGTGATGTGCTTGTGCACCGTGGCCAGCGAAGTCAATTTCAGCGAGCGCGCCATCTCTTCAAAGCTCGGCGAGTATCCGTGCTTGTTGTGAAAAGAGACCAGGAAATCGAGCACTTCTTTTTGGCGTTTCGTCAGTGTCATGACGCGTTCCTCCCGTGCGACCCCATCTTAGGCGAAGTAAAAGCGAAATAGCAAGCCATAAATATAGCGGGAAGAAAATTATTTTCGAGGGCTGAACCGCTGTAACTGGCTCCATAACGATGCATCAAAGCTAGTGGGAGACTGGCCGGCATTGCCTCTTTTTGGCTCATGGCGCATTAGCGACATGGATTTTGCTTGGCGGGATTACATGGCCAGTTGCGTTGTGCTATCCTTAGCGATTGGAAGCCCTCTGGGAGATTTCAGCATCGGCAATGGGTGGTCCTTGGGGCAAACCGGGTGGTTAAAATTCATAATTAAGAATTGGAGCATTTTGAAGCTATGGCTACGATTACGGACCCAGTCGTCCGCGCACACAAGCGCGAAGTCATCGACAGAGCCGTTCTCCGCTTTTGCGGAGACTCCGGCGACGGAATGCAGATCACGGGCAGCCAATTCACCAACACTGTTGCCCTCTATGGAAACGACTTAGCAACATTCCCAGACTACCCCGCCGAAATTCGCGCCCCTGCGGGAACCCTGCCGGGCGTCAGCGGCTTTCAAATCCAATTTTCATCAGGTGACGTGTTCACGCCAGGCGACGCAGTAGACGTCCTGGTGGCCATGAATCCAGCCGCTTTGAAGACCAACATCAAGGACCTGAAGCCCAACGGCATCCTGATCGTCAATAGCGACGCCTTCACCGACGGCGATTTGCGCAAGGCCAATCTGACCACCAATCCGCTGGAAGACGGCTCGCTCGCCGGATACCGGCTATTTACGGTGGCCCTCGAACGCCTGACGCGCTCTGCCTTGCAGGAAGTGGGCCTAGACGCCAAGTCCATGGACCGCTGCAAGAACTTCTTCGCGCTGGGCATGTCCTACTGGCTCTACAACCGCTCGTTGGACCTTACCCACAAGTGGATTGAAGACAAGTTCAAGAACAAGCCCATACTGGTTGAGGCCAACAAGCTGGCCATGCGCGCGGGTTACAACTACTGCGAAGCCACCGAAGCGTTTCAAGTCAGTTACGAGATTCCGCCCGCCAAGCTTACTCCTGGCACATATCGCAACCTGAGCGGCAACACGGCATTGGCGATCGGCTTCGTGGCGGCATCAGTGAAGGCCGGCCTTCCGCTCTTCCTTGGCTCCTATCCAATTACTCCGGCGTCCGACATTCTGCACGAGCTTTCCATGTACAAGAATTTCGGCGTGATGACTTTCCAGGCCGAAGATGAAATTGGGGCGATCGCCTCCGCCATCGGTGCTGCTTATAACGGCGCTCTGGCCCTGACCACTACCTCTGGCCCCGGCATGGCCCTCAAGACGGAAGCAATGGGTCTCGCCGTTGCCGTGGAACTGCCACTGGTGATTTGCGACATTCAGCGAGGCGGCCCCTCCACTGGGTTGCCGACCAAGACCGAGCAGGCGGACCTTTTGCAAGCGATGTTTGGCCGCAACTCGGAAGCGCCAATCCCGGTCATCGCGGCGTCCACGCCGGGCGATTGCTTCTGGGTTGCGGTCGAAGCCTGCCGCATCGCACTCAAGTACATGGTGCCGGTCATTATCTTGTCCGACGGCTACTTGGCCAACGGCGCCGAGCCGTGGCGCATTCCCACAATCGATGAAATCCCCGGCATTCCGGTGAAATTTGCCACGAATCCCGAAGGGTTTCATCCCTACTCGCGCGATCCCAATACGCTGGCGCGCCCATGGGCGATACCCGGCACGCCCGGCCTCGAGCACCGCATCGGCGGCATCGAGAAGCAGGACGGCACAGGCAACATCAACTACGAGCCGCTGAACCATGAAAAAATGGTTCGAATCCGCGCAGCCAAGGTGGAAGCCGTGGCACAGGATATTCCGGATCTGGTTCCGGCCGGCGATCCTGACGGCGATCTCTTAATCGTTGCGTGGGGCTCGACTTACGGCCCGATCACCGCGGGCATGAAGACCATGCGCGAAAAGGGATATCGCATCGGCCACGTTCATCTGCGGCACCTGAATCCAATGGCTCGCAATCTCGGCGAATTGATGAAGCGTTACAAGCACGTTCTTGTTCCCGAAATGAACATGGGCCAGCTGTCCATGATCCTGCGCGCCAAGTATCTGGTGGATGCGAAAGGCTATAACAAGATTCAGGGTCAGCCCTTTAAGACTTCCGAAATCGAAGCAAAGATCCAAGAAATTCTGGGCTAAGGCCCGAAAGGAATCTGGAGAAGAGAACAATGACAACGGCCACGCTTCCAGTACTTACAAAGAAGGATTTCCAGACGGACCAGGAAGTCCGCTGGTGTCCCGGATGCGGAGATTACGCAATTCTCTCCGCAGTGCAGTCGGTATTTCCTGAACTGGGGATTCCGCGCGAGAAATTCGTAGTGATTTCCGGCATCGGCTGCTCCAGCCGCTTTCCCTATTACATGAATACGTTCGGCTTTCACACCATTCACGGCCGCGCACCCGCCGTGGCAACCGGCGTCAAGATCACCAATCCCGATCTGGAAGTTTGGGTAGCCACCGGGGACGGCGATTCGCTGGCCATCGGCGGCAATCACACCATCCATATGTTGCGGCGCAATGTCGGCATCAAGGTGCTGATGTTCAACAACAAGATTTATGGGCTCACCAAGGGCCAGTATTCGCCCACTTCCGAATTCGGCAAGAAAACGAAATCCACGCCATTCGGCAATGCGGACCGTCCATTCAATCCGCTGGGCCTGGTGATCGGCGCGGACACTTCGTTCGTTGCGCGCTCCGTGGACGTCTTCCAGGGGCACTTGAAGGACACGCTCAAGAAGGCGGCGGCGCACCGCGGCTCGGCCTATGTTGAAATCCTGCAAAACTGCAACATTTTCAACGACGGCGCTTGGTTTGACCTGACCGAAAAAGAAGCCCGCAGCGAGCACGTCGTTCAGCTCGAACACGGCAAACCCCTGATTTATGGCAAGAACCGCGACAAGGGCATTCGCCTCAATGGCATGGAACTCGATGTCGTCCATCTCGGCAACGGCAATGGACTCACCGAGAAAGATGTTCTGGTCCATGACGAGCACCATGCCAATCCCGCGTACGCCTACATGCTTGCTCAGATGGAAGACAAGCCCGGCTTTCCCACTCCCATTGGCGTCCTTCGCTCCTGGGACCGCGACCGCTACGAGGACGTGATGTCCAAGCAGGTTCAGGACATCATCGCCAAGCGCGGCCCCGGCGACCTGGCAAAGCTGTTGCATGCCGGCGATACCTGGGAAGTGAAGTAGTTTTTTCAGTGCGCTGACAAATCAATTCTAGAACGCGCACTTAAGCGAGAATAAAAAAAGCGGCCCGAAAAATCGGGCCGCTTTTTTTATTGGAAAATCTCGTTTGCTACCGCGCTCGGGCCGACAGCACTCCCGCATGCGAATTGTTGTCTTGCGCCGCGAAATAATTCTCGTCGTTCAAGCGGCGATAGATTCGCCCCGCCACGCCTGCCGCCATGGCTCCCTTGATCATGCTGCTATGGCCGCGAACCAGCACCACCAGCACAATCTTGGGATGCGCCTGATCGGCGTAGGAAACAAACCATCCGAGGCGCGAAGCCGCGTCTGAGCACGTTCCGGTCTTGCCAAGCGCTTGCGCGTCGTCGGAAATGTAGCTGGAGCGCGCCGTGCCGTAGAGAACCGCAGCAAGCATGCCGTCCCGTACTTCGGGCAACAGCGATTCAATGTTGAGCTGCCGCTTGACGCGCGGCGCGAAATTGGCCCGCTCCTCCGGCGTGCGCGGATATTGCAGGTAATAGAGCGTGCCGCCGTTGGCAAAGCTGGTGACCAGCGCGCCGAGTTGCAGCGGAGTCATCTGAATTCCCTGACCAAAACTGGACATGCGCGCCACGCCGCCAAATGTCGGCGGCTCGGAGGGAAATCCACCGGGATGCTCTTCGGGAATTTGATATCCGGCCAATTCGCCGAGCCCTAGCAAGCGTCCATAATGCGAAACCGTGTCAAATCCCATGCGACGGCCAAGCTCTTCAAAGAAGGCATTATTGGAGTGCGCCAGCGCTTCGGTGAGGTTCAGATATTTGCGGGGCGCAACGCGAATCATGGTGTCGCGCGTTACCACGCCTTCTTGCAACGCCGCGACCGCGATCACCGGCTTGATCGTGGAGCAAGGAATGAAGCCGGCGGAAAATGCCAGGTTTTGATTGACGATCGTGAGGATGCGCCCGCTTGAGGGATCGATGGCCACGACAGAACCGTTGTAGCGGCCCAGCGCGTCAACAGCAGCCTTGCGCACAGTAGGATCGTCATAAGCCGCGACGTCATTTTTTTCGGAGTCCGTAAACGTAGGTACGCCGTATCGCGAAGATGAGCTTTTCTTTTTGGACGAAACTCTGAGCGGTGCCTGGAGCGGGAGCTGCCAGCACGAGCGGGCTCCCTGCTATGGACATGCTGAGAATAATGGCGAGAAATCGGAAATATGTGGGCCGAGAATTCATATTCAATCGTTCCAATCTGGCGTCCCAAATCTGGACCGCTCTCGCGCTCCCGAAGCGCGTTTTAAGCTTAAGCACTGATTCTAGGTAATTTGTACGCCGGAAGGCAATAGCTATTCTCGGCTATAGGGTACTATCACGCACGGGGCCATTTGTAAGTACCTTGGTAACAGTCTGAAAGCACACTGCATACGGATAACTGGGAATCGTGCGAATGTGCCCGTGAGGAACATTTGGTTCAAGATAAACCCGAAACTGGCTGCTTGCATGCCGAAAGGCACCTAAAAACGATTTCGCGGCCCGCAAGACTGGCGGGCCGCGATCGCCTGAAATGAATTCCCCGCTTTCGCAGCAGGTTACTTCAACGGGCGCGGCTTGGCTGCCATGGCGCTGGCACCCGCTGCAGCAGCCTGCGCCGCCGGCTTTTCCGCGGTTTTCTCCACGGATGCCGCCGGGGCCGTTGCGCCTTGGGCTCCGCCGGGAATGGGAATGCCCATCTTTTTTCGCAGCTCGTTTTCCAATTTTCCGCGAATGTCGGCGTGCTCTTTCAGAAACACGCGAGCGTTCTCGCGTCCCTGTCCCAGCCGCTCGCCGCCATACGAAATCCACGTGCCTGATTTTTCGACTACGCCTTTTTCCACGCCGAGGTCGATCAAGTCGCCTTCGCGCGAAACGCCTTCGCCATAAAGGATGTCGAATTCGGCCTCGCGGAACGGCGCGGCCACCTTGTTCTTCACGACTTTTGCGCGCGTGCGCGAGCCGATGACACGGTCGCCTTCCTTGATGGACTGAATGCGGCGAATATCGAGCCGGATCGAGGAGTAAAATTTCAGCGCGCGGCCGCCCGTGGTGGTTTCCGGGTTGCCGAACATCACGCCGATCTTCTCGCGAATTTGGTTGATGAAGATCAGGCAGGTGTGCGACTTCGACACGATGGCCGTGAGTTTGCGCAGCGCTTGCGACATCAGGCGCGCCTGCAAGCCCATCTGCGGATCGCCCATGTCGCCTTCCAGTTCGGCGCGCGGCACCAGCGCGGCAACCGAGTCCACCACGATCACGTCCACCGCGCTGGACTGAATTAGTTTCTGCGCGATCTCCAGCGCCTGTTCGCCGTTGTCCGGCTGCGACACCAGCAGATTGTCCACGTCCACGCCCAGCCTTCGCGCGTAGATAGGATCGAGCGCGTGCTCGGCATCGATAAACGCCGCCTGCCCGCCCATCTTCTGCGCCTCGGCAATGATGTGCAGCGTCAGCGTCGTTTTACCGCCCGATTCAGGGCCGTAAATTTCAATCACGCGCCCGCGCGGCACGCCGCCCACGCCCAGAGCCGCATCGATCGAAAGCGCCCCCGTGGGGATCACGCTGACCGGCACCAGAACGTCTCGGCTGCCCAAACGCATAATGGCGCCCTTGCCGTAATCCTTTTCAATCTGCGAAATCGCAGTTTCCAGCATCTTTGTCTTTTCGTCGTTCATCATCCACCTCGGAGGCTAAGTTGTCACGTATCGTGACTGCGCGGGGACGCGAGTACTTTCGGAGTCTACTATAAACCGCTGTGTCCGGCGCAAATTCATTTCGGGAGGCAAGATACCATATGGCGAAGAAAAAGCAAATACTATTTACTCAGGATTGCCGGATTCTTCGATCATCGAGTTCTCTTCAGACGGCAATGTTACCTCAGCAGCAGCCTCAACCAATTCGGTAGGCAGTGATTTGGTTGGTTTGACGCCCAGCCCCTTAAGCATTTCAGCCTGCCGAATCACACTTCCTCTGCCGGTGTAGAGCTTCGCATAGGCGGCATCGTAGCTGTCCCTCGCCTGTGCCAAACGCTCCCCGACCTTTTGGAGATCGTCTACAAATCCGACGAGCTTGTTGTATAACTCAGCCCCCCGCTTAACGATGTCTTGAACACTTCGCTTTTGAGCTTCCTGTCGCCAGAGATTAGCTACGGTACGGACCACGAACAAAAACATGCTCGGACTTACTAAGAGCACATTTCTTTTCCAAGCTTCTTGCCAAAGTCGAGTATCACTCGCAAGGGCGATTATAAAGGCTGGCTCAATCGGCACAAACATTATGACAAAATCAAGCGACTTAACCGCATCAAGACCCTGATAGTTGCTAGAAGCTAGATCATTTATGTGACTCCGAAAGGAAGCAACGTGTCGCTGAATAGCTTCCGCCCTGGCTGGATCATTTTCGGCAACCGCATACTCCTCATAGGCCACAAGCGACATCTTAGAGTTGACTACAAGATTCCTGTTTTCCGGTAGAAGAATTACAGCATCTGGTTGAGCCCGCGTGCCGTCCTCTCTCATATATGTTGGTCTGATAAGATACTCACTATCTTTTCGAAGCCCTGAGTCCTCCAAAACGCGCTCAAGAATCATTTCTCCCCAATTTCCTTGCGCTTTGTTTGAGCCCTTCAGTGCTTGAGTAAGATTCGTGGCGTCCTGGGAAAGCTGTTGGTTAAGGGCTACGAGCTGTTTGACCTGGTCTGAGAGCGCGGTTCGATCTATCGTTTCCTGGATGTAAACTTGCTCGACTTTTCCTTGGAACTCTTGGATTTTGGTCTTCAGAGGGTCAAGAATTTGGCCGATGCTGATCTTGTTTTCTTCTGTAAATCTCGCCGACTTCTCTTCAAGGATTTCATTGGCAAGCGATTTGAAGCTTGCAGTTAGTTGCTCCCTTGCCTCGCTAAGTAGGGCGAGTTTCTCGCCAGCTTGGTGCCGCTCTGCCTCGATCGATGTGGTCAATTGAGCGATCTGGGTCTTCAACTGCTCCTGATCGACTAGCAACTGCTCTCGCCTGCTTGTTACTAATGCTAAATCCGCCTCAAGGCCAGCGATTCGATCCTGTTGAGATCTCATGGTGGAATCGGCCCCGCCGAGTTTCTCCCGCATGTCGGCGAGTTGGACCTTTATTTGTTCGTTGTCCCGCGTCGCTAATTGCAAGCTCTCTTCGAGCACTGGCAGGCGTGCGGCCTGTTCCTCCAGGCCCGCTGCACAAGATGTCTGCTTCTGAAGCTCGGCACTATTTTGGGTAAGTTGAGATTCTAGTCCGGGAACTCTATTTGCCCGCTCATCAAGCCGTGCACGGTCATCTCCTAATTTTTCTAACTGTCCACGCAGATCAATCGATTTGTTTTCGGCAGCCTCCAGTCGGCGGCGCATCTCGTTGCTCTCTTCCGTTGACGCACTCAATTTTTCAGTTAGTCTCGCGACCTCAACCTGTGCCTCGTTTTTCACTTGGCTCATCGCCATCTCGGTTGACATACGCGTAACTAACCAAGCGGCGATGGCACCGAGACCGAGTCCAAGTGCCAATCCGATGATCAATGGAATTAGGGCTTGTCCCATCGCTTCCTCCCTAAGAGTTCCGAAGTTTGCTGCGGACCTCGAGGCGGGAAGGATATCACTTGGCGAAGAAAAAGCAAAGCGCATGTCAGAGAAGAATTATCCATGATGCAGATAGCAGCCGTCATACTCAGTAAGCGTAAAACCCGCGCCCCGACTTCCGCCCCAGCCAGCCTGCGGCGACCATCTTGCGCAGCAGCGGGCAGGCGCGGTATTTCGAGTCGCCGAAACCTTCGTGGAGCACATCGAGGATGTGCACGCACACGTCCAGGCCAATGAAATCGGCCAGTTCCAGCGGGCCCATGGGATGATTCATTCCAAGCTTCATGATGGAGTCCACGGCTTCGGCGGTGGCCACGCCTTCCATTACGGCGAAGGCGGCCTCGTTGATCATGGGCAGCAGCACTCGATTGGAGACGAAGCCGGGCGCGTCGTTGACGGCCACGGGCTTTTTCTCCAGGCGCTCGCACAGCGACATGGTCGCTTGAAATGTTTCGTCGCTGGTTTGCAGCGCGCGGATCACTTCGACGAGCGTCATCACCGGCACGGGATTCATGAAGTGCATGCCGATGAAGTGGTCGGGGCGGCTGGTTGCCGCGGCGAGAGTCGTAACCGAAATTGAAGAAGTGTTCGACGCAAGGATCACTCCGGGCCGAAGCAACTTGTCCGCGTCGCGCAGCACGGAAAGTTTCAGGTCCAGGCGCTCGGGGACGGCTTCGACAGCAAAATCGGCGCGAGCAATTTCGGACATGTCCGTGGTGGTGTGAATGCGGCCGAGGATTTTCGATTTGTCTTCCTCGGCAACTTTCCCCTTCTTTACCTCGCGGTCAAGGTTCTTGGCAATGGTGTCGCGCGCGCGAACCAGAAAACTTTCTTCCACGTCGCGCAGGATCACATCGTAGCCGCAGCGGGCAAATACGTGCGCGATGCCGTTGCCCATGGTTCCCGCGCCAAGCACGGCCACGGTGCGAATTGTGTCGATGGTCATTGATTCTCCTCGCGATCAGGAAGCTGAGGAAGTATAGGAAGTTAAGGAGAGAAAGGAAAGTGGCATCGGCTTCAGTAGCGCGGGCTTCAGCCTGCGGGGGTTAGTTATAGCAAGGCCCAAAACCCGCAGGTTGAAGCCCGCGCCACTTAAGATCATTCCGGCGGGCTGGCTTCCACCACCTCGCGCACAATTTCCTTTGCACGCGCTTCCTGTTCAGGCAAGACGACCAGGCGGGAGTGGCCCTCTTCAGAAAACTCGTGCCATGCGATTCCCACTTCGCGAAGGCATGCGGCCAAATTATCCGCAAACTTTTGGTCGCCGCCGCTCCAGACTTCCGCGACAGGCTGGTCTTCATACCAGTGCTCGGAAAGGTTCAGCGGCTGGATTGTGGTCTCCTCGATGTCCTCTTGATCTGCTTCCGCAAGAGCCAGCGATTCGAGTTCCTCGGGAGTCAATTCAGAGGGATCCACTTGTCCCTCCAATTCCAAGACAATTTTTCCGGCCTTTTGCTGGTCCTCCTCCGCTACCCACACTTCCATGGATGGCTCCGAGGCAATAAAATTAAATGAGCCTTTGGAATCCGGGGCAGTAAACGGGATGCCGGCGTCTTCCAGCGCTTGTTTGACTTCATCGAATTCCGCCGGATCGCGGCCTCGCCAGATTTGCACAATACGAACGTCGTCGGCCGGACCCGATGAAAGCGGATCGAGAGCGTCCACAAGCGCGACGTCGCAATCGGCGCATTGCGTCACTCCGCGTATGTATTCGCATTTGCAACTGGGGCAGATCATGGGCGTGCATTCTACGCCTGGGCGGCGCGGGAATCTATCCCTCCGTGATTTCGCGCGCAATTTCCCGCGCGCGCGTCAAATCCTCGGGACGCACGCAGAGGCGCGCGCGGTGGCCCGGCTCATCGGGAATGCGGCTGGGGATGCCGTTCTCGCGCAGCGCGCTGGCCAGGTATTCGGCCATGGATTCCTCTTCGCCCGACCACACTTCCGCGGTGGCCTCACTGGAATTCCAGGCGTGGGGCAGAGATTGCCTGGCATCCAGCCGATCGTGCTCCCGCAGCGAGGAAACACTGGAATCGGCGGAAGCGTCTGCCTTGCTTTGCACCCAGTCCAATGCGCCATTGGCGCGTTCCAGGTCGGAAGCATGCACGCGAATTTCAAATCCGGGAGTCGCTTCCAGATAATATGGGCGAGAAGAAAGAAAACCTCCGGCGGGATCGTAGACTTGCGTCTGCCAGAAAGGAATGCTCTCGTCACGCAGAGCCGCTTGCAGCGCCGTGAATTTGGCCGGGTCGGAACCGCGCCACAGAATTTCGAGAGAGTCGTTGGGCATCAAGGTTGACCTTCATTGTGTGCTGACTCGACATGCAACCCGGCAACCCGTTCGAGCAGTTGTTCCGGCAGACAACCAAAGTTCTCAGCGATAGCAGGATCGCGAACAGTATCGTGGAGGGCCTCACCCATCATGGCTAAAATATCGTGAAAGCCTTCCGGCAATCCCTGTTCTGCCCAATCGCGTTCCCATCTTTCGCTCTGAGCAACAAAAAGATCCACAGCCCAACAATTTGCGTTGGTACGTCCCTCGACTCTCAAAAATTCCAACAAATTCACAAGACTCGCTTTTAGTGCGGTCAAATCCGCGGGATGGAAAACGATTTGAAAGTACAAACTTTGTAGCAACATTCGCAACTCGGGGGATACAGACTCGTCTTCGCGAATTTTGGCAGCAGCCATCCAAGCTTCATCAAAGCCAGGCAATTGGAACCTCATTTAGCTGATCGCAAGTCAATTCGCGCTTTATCGCTCGACGGCCAGCGCTACGGCGTTGCCGCCGCCCAGGCACAGCGCGGCGATGCCGCGATGCACGTTGCGGCGCTGCATTTCGTACAGCAGCGTTGTCAGGATGCGCGCGCCGGACGCGCCAATGGGATGCCCGAGGGCGACGGCGCCGCCATTCACGTTTACTTTTGCGGGATCGATATGCAGCTCGCGCGTCACGGCGATTGCGGCCACGGCAAAGGCCTCGTTCACTTCGTACAGGTCCACATCGCGGTCGCGGTCCCAGCCAGTTTTTTCCAGAATTTTCTCCACCGCGTAAATGGGCGCCATCATGATCCACTTGGGATCGACGCCGCTCACGGCCTGCGCAACGATGCGCGCCATGGGAGTCTTGCCAAGGCGCGCCGCATTGCGTTCGCTGGTGACCACCAGCACCGCCGCGCCGTCATTGGTGCCCGGAGCGTTGCCTGCCGTCACCGTGCCGTCCTTCTTGAACGCAGGGCGCAGTTTGCTCAGCGCTTCGAGCGAAGCATCCTCGCGCGGCGATTCGTCGTGCCGGAACACAACGGGATCGCCCTTTTTCTGCGCAATCTCGATGGGCACAATCTGCGAATCGACGAATCCCGATTTTCGGGCGCGAACGGCGCGCTGATGGCTCTCCAGGGAAAATTGATCCTGTTCCTGCCGCGTGATGCCGAATTCCTCCGCCACCAGTTCAGCGGTGATGCCCATATGAAAATCGTTGTAAACGTCCCACAAGCCGTCGCGCACGATGGAGTCCACCACTTCCGCATTTCCGTAGCGATAGCCCGTGCGAGCTCCCGGCAATAAATAAGGGCAGTTGGACATCGACTCCATGCCGCCCGCGACCACGATTTCAACTTCCCCCAGCATCACGCCTTGCGCCGCAAGCCCCACGGCTTTCAGTCCTGAGCCGCAAACCTTGTTAATGGTCATGGCCGCAACGCGCACATCCAGCCCGGCGCCCAGGCCCGCCTGCCGCGCGGGATTCTGCCCCAGCCCTGCTTGCACAACGTTGCCCATGATGATTTCGTCCACCGCTTTGGGCTCAATGCCCGCGCGGCGAACCGCTTCGGCAACGGCCTTCGCGCCAAGCGCCGTTGCCGAGAGCGGCGAAAGCCCGCCTTGAAATTTTCCGATGGGCGTACGGACAGCGCTAAGGATGATGGCTTGGTCCACGGTTACTCTCCCAATATTGCGAGTGATGCGTGCATCGCTAAATCAATGGCGTTACCAGAGCCCAGTATAGGAGGGAGCCGGAACGCGGTCAATTTTCGGCCGGGTTAGTGTAAGGCGACGGCAAAATGCTCCCTTCCCCTATTTCGGTGATGCTTACCCTAGCGAGCGGCGATTGCACAGTTGCGCGTGCGCGAAAAGAAGAGCGGAAAAATGTGCGGGCGGATTCCCGAGACGAAAAAGCCAGTTTCCGAGAAGAGGTGCCAGCTCAACCGGTCGATGCAACACCCTTTAGCCAATTGATCTGACAGCGCTTCCCATCAAGAATTGGTCGGTGCAACCGTACTCAATCAATACCTACACAGGGCTTTTGTTTTGTTTGAATTGATGCCGGGGCGCGAAATAAGCCCCTTAGACTCGTTCAAGGAGACTTTGAGCAAGTGTTGCGTCAACCCATTGAGACCGCCCCGTTTATCAGGACCTAGGAAATTCAATTCGGTAGGATAGGCGCCGCCGTTCTTCAATTGTTAAGCTTGGCGAAGTGGGCGATTATCACGGCCAGTCCAGTCATAAGCTAACACTCCGGAGAAGCTACGTTTTGGCTGGACTAAATTTCGGGGGGGGCAAATCATGTATACATTTGCACAGACGCCAACTCAACTTCGCTTCATAAACATTGCCTGAACGGTGCCCTCATCTTCGGGTTGGCCGTCAAGTCGAATCTAGAATTAGGAATTGAAAGGTAAAATGAACAAAATTAAATCATTGCTTCTCTGCGCACCATTCGCTGCTTACGTGGTGTTTGCGGCTCCAGTCAAGCCTCTGCAGCCTGTAAACCTTGGATCAGCCGCGCCGTTCGCGGTTCTGAGCGCCACCGGGGTTACCAATACCGACAGCAATTCTGACAAGACCGTTATTACAGGGGATCTTGGGGTTTATCCCACCGCAGGCACTTCGATCACAGGGTTTTCTGGCGAGAATGCTGCCAGCAATTGTTGCGGAGTCGTGATAGGAACGATAGACGACACCGGACCTGGTGAACCGGGCAGGGAAACTACTGCCGCACATCTCGCGCAAGGCTCCTTGACCACCGCCATTAACGACGCCAAAGGACGGACGGGGCCGTGCCCATGCACCAGCGTGAACGCGGAAGACCTGGGCGGGCGGACCCTTGCCCCTGGACTGTATAAATCCGCCACCACGATTTCGATATCGGGTCCGCTCTATTTGAGAGGCAAAGGCGTTTATATTTTCCAGATTGGAACTGGACTGACAGTAAACGTTGGCGCCCAGATCATACTGGAAGGCGGCGCAGAGGCGGCAGACGTCTTTTGGCAAGTTGGCTCTGCAGCCACGCTGGATTCGGGCGTTAAATTCGAAGGAAACATACTGGCTGGTACATCCGTTACGATGGGGAAGAACACAGTGCTAGTCGGCAGGGCGTTGGCCTCGACTGGTAACGTTACACTCATTTCCGACACTGTTACGCTACCACCTGCCACTAATTAAGTGGCAATAGTATTGCTGGGAGTATAGGACGAAGCAAGACGAAAAGCCCCACCCTCCAAACTCAAGGGTGGGCGCTTTTACCAGCGCCCGGTGCAGGGAAAAGCGCCCGGCGGAAAAGCCAAGTCTTACCGGAATGTGGCTTTTTGCTAATTCCCAGTTGACGATAAGTCCGTTTCACAGGACTTGGCCCCTGCAATCAGTTATGCGATATAGATTGCCTCTGCGGTGAAGAATAATGACCTTAAAGCGCAACCGTTCCAAGCTTCTTCGTCCAGACTTGAGGACGCTGGCACTGATTCTAAACGGCCCCAGCCTTTGCGCGCCGGCATTACTGCTAATTCCTCGTTTCTACTGCGAGCTGCGCGGAATTCCTTCACTCGTCCCACCGGAACGTTATCCCGGCGCTTGTGCCTAACGCCAAAACACACAGAGACGCGGTGATTTGGGACAGCGAAACCTCGGTCACTTCGCATCAGGTTTCGCTGCGGGTTTTGCTTGATTCCAATAGGGTAGCCAGGAGCGGTCCTTGTCCGGCGTGGCTTGCGGGGGATCAGGATAGAATCCGTGGCGATTCGGCATTTCGACCTTCACCAACGTGTTCTTGTCCATGACGTCGGTTTCTTTAATGATGCCGTTCTTGAAAAGAATAAAGGCGGTAAGGGCGTAAATATTATCCGCACTAAGGTTCTTTACCAGAGGATATGGCGGCATAGCGCGCTGGATGTAATCCCAAATCGTCGTGGGATACGGCGTATAACTCCCCACAGTAATCACTGGGTGGGGAGTGTTGAGTGAGCCGATGCCTCCGACCAGACGCGGCCACGGATAAATGCCCTCCCCATTTTTTCCATGGCAGCCGGAACACTTGGCGGCGAATAACGGAGCTCCGTCCTTGGCAGTTCCGCTTCCGGGAGGGAGCTCCTTTCCATCGGTGCCTACAACGCCGTCGGATGGGTGCAATTCCGCCTCGGTTGGCGCCCTGCCCACATTGTAGGTGGGAAGCTGGGCCAACGCGGTGCCACACGCCAGCAGCAGGATTGCCGGAAACAGGAAACTAAATTTTGTCGCCGGAATAGTACGCGTTTTTTCCCGCCGCATCGGGGTTGTACAGCGTGTTGTAAAGTGCATCTTGGATGCTCCCATCCGGCTTCACTCGCCAAGGCAGAATCTGATTGTTGAGAAACTCCATGATCGGCGCATTTGCCCACCATCGCTCAATTTCAATTCCCGCTATTTTGGGTTCCCGCGTGTCGCCCCACAGCTGGGCCAGCTCCAGCATTGTGGGTTGAATGTCTCCGAATTCATTGGTGCAGCGGGACATGATCACGGTTTCGGCCCCGTCCCAGTTCCACGGCAACCGAAATCGCGTAAACGCCTTCGAAAATATCGGCGTCTGAAGATTTGCATCCTGCCACGTTCGCGCGTTGTCGGTGCTAACTTCCACGCGGGCAATCTTTCCGCGGCCCGACCAAGCCAGGCCCGAAATCTCATATAGTCCGCGCCCCTGCAACTTATGCGGGTCCGAGGGAAAAGTGATCAGCGATTTCGGTCCAACCTGGGATTCGTACCAGCTCGCTTTTCCGTCCGGCTTCAAGTTCGTGTAAGAACTGGTTTCGCGACCCAAATAGTAAGGCTTGTCTACCACTTTAATGCTCTTCACATACTTCACGTTGTTGACGCCCTGAAACCCGGGAACTACCAGGCGCAACGGATAGCCCTGTTCCCGTCGCAGCGCCTCGCCGTTTTGCGCGTAGGCAACAATGACATCGTCCATGGCCTTAGCCAGCGGAAAGCTCTTGGCATGATGGCAAAGGTCGGCGCCCTCGGCCACCACCCAACTCGCCCGGCTCTGCACGCCCACTCCTTGAAGCAACAAAGAGAGAGGAACTCCGGTCCATTCGCTCGTCGAGACCCGTCCGTGCATCGTTTGAATGACACTCAAGTCTTTCCGGCCGGATTCCTTCTGGTCATGCAGCAGAGATTTATAGTGCATCATCCCGCTGTTTCCCGTGCACTCCAAAAAATGAATTCGGGATACGGATGGCAGGCGCTTGATATCGTCCATGGTGAAAATCAAGGGGCGATCGACCATGCCGAAAATCATGAGCGTATGCTGTCGTGGATCGATATTCATCACGTGCATGTCGTGCTGAACCAAATAATGAAACGAGGACGGCGTGATGATTCCGACCGAATCCTGAAGCGGAGTCAGGTTGCGGAGTCCGGTAGCGCCGTTCCATCCCACGCTCGGTATGCGCACGCTATTCTCAAATTCGGAACGCTCGCCGTATAGCAGATCGTAGATGTCAGGATCGTCGGGGGTAACTCCGCGCCTGCGCTTCAGTTCGTCGGCTGCTTTGGCCACCCGATCATTGCCCTTGGCGAACGGAATCGAGCCCGCCGCCAAACCGGCTAAAGCCGCGCTCTGCTTCAAAAATCCTCTACGATCTGCCGTCCTCCAACTCATGGTCGGGGCCTCCTAAACGAATAGTCCGATTCGACACGGTGCGTGACCGCCTCTGCTGATTGCCAATGGTGAAGCGGATACCAAACGAGGAACCTGCCCATGCGTGCCGCGATCGCCTCCATGTTCGAATTGCGGTCAGACATGACAGCTAAAAAAACGCCGGCGGAACCGACTCATCAGGTTCCGCCAGCGCCAATGTAGCCGGGCCCAAAGATTATTTTGGAGCGGCCATCGGTGGACCGTACCATTTATCTCCAGGTTTGGTCGTAGGTTTCCAGTCCGGCCCGTGCTCCCAAAGCGGCAGCCAGGTGCCGTCTTTGTCATTCGGCTCTGCCTGGGGCGGGTCCGGATAGAATCCATGGCGATTGGGCATTTGGACTTCCACCAGTGTGCTCTTGTTCATGGCATCGGTTTCCTTGATGATGCCGTTTCGGTAAAGAATAAATGCGGTTAACGCGTAAACGTTGTCCGCCGTGAGGTTCCTCGGCAGAGGCCACACCGGCATGGCACGCTGGATGTAGTCAAAAATCGTGGTCGCGTAGGCCATTCTGCTGCCGGGAGTGAAGATGGGCTTGGAGGTGTTGAGCGAGCCGACGCCCCCCACCAGCCTCGGATAGGAGGCGCCGAACTCCGTGGGCACGCCGCCATTGCCATTTTCTCCATGACACATGGCGCACTTCGACGCAAAAATCCGTGCGCCCTCCTGGGCGGTACCGCTCCCGATTGGGAGTTCCTCTCCCTTCGGACCCACGAGGTTATTCCAAGTCTTTATTTCCCCTGGCGTCGCCGGCCGGCCTACGTTGTAGTTCGGAGCAGCCCCGGACTGAGCCATGGCCGCACCGCACACGAACAGGGCCATCAGCGGCAACAGAACAAAAGCGAACTTAGACGATCGGGTAGTACTCATTTGGCAGCAGCTTGTTGTAGAGCGCATCGTGGACACTCCCGTCTGATTTCACTTTCCAAAGCTGAATCGGATTGTTCAGGAACTGAGCGATCGGCGCTGATGCCCACCAGTCTTCCATTTGGCTGGCAGGAATTGGCGGAGTGAAGTCATCGCCCCACAACTTGGCCAAGCCCTCCCAGGTCGATTGAATCTCGCCGAATTCATTCGTGCAGCGTGATGCAATTGTCGTGTCCCTCCCGTCCCAATTGAACGCTGTCCGGAAGCGTGCCCAAGCCTTGCTGAAGACGGGCTGCTGGAGCCGCGCATCGTGCCACGTCTTGCCACCATCGAGGGTTACTTCGACGCGGGCGATTTTGCCCCTTCCGCACCAAGCTATGCCCGAAATTTCATACGTCCCGGGCCCAGACAACTTGTGTGCATCTGACGGGAAAGTGATCAACGACTTCGGCCCCTGCTGAGATTCAAACCAGCTGGACATTCCGTTCGGTTTGGTATTCGTGTAGGCGCTGATTTCCCGCTGCATGTAATACGGTCCGTCGGTCACTTTCAGGCTGCGCAGGAACTTGACGTTGCAGACACCCTGGAAACCGGGCGTGTGCAGCCGCAACGGGTAGCCCTGTTCGCGGCGAATTGCTTCGCCATTTTGACCGTAGGCCAGCATCGCATCGTCGTTGGCCTTGGCCAGCGGAATGCTCTTGGCGTGGTGAATTTCGTCCCCTGATTCCGCAATGATCCAGCTGGCTCCCTTTTGTACGCCAACCAGATTCAGCAGCGTCGAAAGGCGAACGCCAGTCCATTCGCTACACGATAGCCTTCCGTGCATGCCTTGGATAACGCTTACGTCCGTCCGCCCTGCCTTCTTATTTCCCAGCAGCATTCTGTAATGCATCAGGCCGCTGTTTCCGGTGCACTCGATCCAATGAACTTCTGACACCGAAGGTAGGCGTTTGATGTCATCCATGGTGAAAACCATGGGGCGATCGACCATGCCGTGAATGATCAACGTGTGCTGCGCGGGATCGAAGTCCGGAATATGTTTGTCGCCCTGCACCAGGAAATGAAACGGCGACGGCGTGATGAATCCGATCGAGTCCTGAAGGGGAGTCAGGGTTCGCAGCCCTTCGGGGCTGTTGATGCTGTGAATGCGTATCGTTTTCTCGAACCTGGAACGCCCGCCGTACAACAAGTCATCCATGTCGGGTTCGTCCACGGCATAACCCAGCTTGGAGTTGCCCTCGCCGATCACCAGTCCAGGCGTGACGCTACCGAAGGCTTTGCTGCCGGCAAACGGGATGGCGCCGGCAACCGCTCCGGCTAGAGCTGCACTGCGCTTTAAAAATCCCCTGCGATCCGACATCTTCGAATTCATGGCGCAAATCCCTCCTGTGTTGCGGACAACTCGTGTAGAGTCGTATCGACCCGTAGCAACTCGCGTCAATTAGATGTAGATGCGCCTATACGAGGTGTGAATGCAGTGACGGTAGTCATGCATCTGCGTGATTGTGGTCACGATGCTCCCAAATTTCGCGACTAGCCGGCGCCAGCAACAACCTCGTAGGGCGGACAAATGAGGGCAAGCGCGCCCCGGCATTATTTTTTCGGACGGAATCCGGAGGCGAGCCGGAGCTTGATTGGTTGAAGAGTCTTCCACCGGAGGACCGGAAACGGATTTACGAGAATATCAAAACAGTTGAGTTCGGTTGGGCATGTTATCAGTGCGCACGCTATCGCAGGCCCTCTTGAGGCCTACAAGGCTTGCGAGGATGCGGCAAAGAAAATGCTCTTCAAGCCATATTTCGTACTAGATCAGCCAGTCGAAGTAGAACAAAATGTGGGATTCACCAACAATTAGATTTCAGGAAAGATTGGAGCTTTTCGAGCAGTACGTTTGGGCGGCTAGTTCCTTTGAATCGTCATCCTGGAATCTGAGGTTTTCAAAATTCCCAGTTGCCGAGAAGACCGTTTCACAGGCCTTATCCGATTTGGGTGAGGGATCGCTCCCGAGTATGAATATGGGAGAGCAATCATTTCACCTCAACCACGATCATATCGAACTTCTTCGATCCAAGGTTCGTTGTCGCGTGCGTGACGGGGCCACTCCAGAGCACGTCGCCGGACGAAGCTCGCAGCAGGCTTATAGAGCCGTCTGCCACCTTGACTTTTGCGTCGAGATCAGTCAGTAGCACCGCCGCCCGGCCAGCGCCCACATGTTCGTGCATCTTTTCCGTGGTGCCAGGTTCCCGCCAGCTTCGGAACACCCTCACTTCGTCGTTTTCCAGCAGCAGGATGTTGTGTTTCGGGTCGATGGCAATTGGGTCCAGTTCGGAACTTCGAGCCGCAGGTCTAACTGGGCCAGCACTTTTTAGTTCGATCTCGATGATTTGCATTGGCACGGATCCGACATTCTCGCTGGTATCCGATTCACCCGCTGGGATCCATACTATCTGCCCCGTTGCCCAATGTTGGCGGCTTTTACGCCCATCTTCATAAATACGTTGGATATTGCCTGGATCGAGAGAAACGAGCAGTCGATTTGTGTCCTTCCTAAGCATTGTCCGCGGAATGTGGGGCGCGTATACAAGTTCTGCGATGCGTACAACGTTGTTGTCGATCCTTATGAGATTCACAGATGCGAATAGATGCAGGGGCGACACAAATAAAAAGACAGAGCAAACAATAAAATCGGATAGCCGTCTCATTGTGAGCGGACGATAACACACTCCAAGCCTCCAAGGGTCGGGTTTCAGTTCAGAACATCAGAGCGGCTAGCATGGAAATGGCGCGGTAGAGGGATATCTGGGGAATCCCACATGACGGTAACGCCGTTTATCAGGCGGAACCGACACTCGGCCCCATCGGATGAAGGGTTAGTAGGCTTATACTTATTCCATGCTGACTCGATTCCGGCTTTGCTGGCTGCTAGCAATTGTGGGGACTTTCAGTTTCCCCGCTGTCGCGCAATCAGATATTCCAAAGTCTGGTGGCCAGAATGATGCTGCTCGGCTGACAAAGATTGAGGACGACATCATCCACAAACTTTCGGCAATCCAGAAGACTGGACCACAACTTAAGGCAAGTCATTTCCAACACAGCATGAGCGCCCGACAGATCGCGTGTACGTTGCCAGCCAAGCAGGAAAGCTATTTGTATTTTGCTGTTCTCAACAACGAGGCTGGCGGAGATTTGACCATTCTGGCTGAAACGGATTCCCGTTTTGGCGGACCTTCCGTAGGGGTAGGAGCTTGGTTTACAGTTACGCCAGAACATCCGGATGGCGCCTACTGGGTAGTTGCGCGTCCGCTGCCGACGAAGAATCCGGTTTGGTACGTATTGAGCATATTCACTGATTGCCCATTCCTTCGATGTAACCGCCTTGAAGGAACATATCCTGTTACCAGCGCGTGTGAGAACAGCGTCCGCTGAATCCAGATTTCAATTCCGCCTGATAAGTCTTGCCGGTTCAACCGGTCGGTGCAACACACTTTAACCAATTGCTACCGCAATACTTCCGCTGGAGAATCAATCTGCGCGGCAGCTCTCAATCAGAACCTATCCAGACCTTTTGATTTGTCTGAATTGACGCCCGCGATCAAAATTAGCGTCGCTGATACCCGTAAGAGGGTTTAGGGCAAGTGTTGCGTTAACCCATTGAGACCACCCTTCTTACCGGAAACTGGCTTTTTCGTCTCGGGAATCCGCCCGCACATTTTTCCGCTCTTCTTTTCGCGCACGCGCAACTGTGCAATCGCCGCTCGCTAGGGTAAGCATCACCGAAATAGGGGGAGGGAGCATTTTGCCGTCGCCTTACACTAACCCGTCAATTTTCGGCCCAGCACTGCAATAAGGGTGCTGCGATCCAGCATTGCCAAACCGCAGGTGCCGACCTCAAGCGAAATACGGAATTGACTTTGACTCATGAAGATTCAGCCGCTAGTGTTGTGAAGCATTTTGTGACTCGAAGCGGAGGACGTTCATGGGCTCGTCGTCAAAAAAGATTGCCATGGTCACCGGTGCGGGCACCGGGATTGGCAGGCACGCTGCCGTTGCGCTTGCCAATCATGGCTACACGGTGGTTCTTGCCGGGCGTCGCAGGGAGCTGTTGGAAGCGACCGCGCTTGAAATAGGCAGAGATAATTCCAAGACGCTGGTCGTGCCTTCGGACGTCGGCGATCCAATCTCGGTGCGCGAACTTTTCGCCAAAACAAAACAGGCCTTCGGCCGGCTCGACCTGCTCTTCAACAACGCCGGCATTTCCGCGCGCGGCTTGCCGCTGGAAGACCTGCCTTACGAGGAGTGGAAGGCGGTGGTCGATACGAATCTCACGGGCACATTTCTTTGCACGCAGGAAGCCTTCAAAATCATGAAAAGCCAGGAGCCGCGAGGCGGGCGCATCATCAACAACGGCTCAATTGCAGCGCACAGTCCTCGGCCGAATTCCGCGCCCTACACGGCGACAAAACATGGAGTGACCGGCCTCACCAAAGCGACTTCGCTGGATGGCCGGCAGTACGACATCGCCTGCGGCCAGATCGACATTGGAAACGCGCTGACCGAAATGGGCGAAAAAATGAAGCAAGGCGCCCTGCAACCGAACGGCACGGTAGAGCCAGAAGCCACCATGGATCCCGCGGATGTGGCGCGCGCAATCGTGTATATGGCGTCTCTCCCCCTTGACGCCAACGTCCAATTCATGACCGTCATGGCGACCAAGATGCCTTTCATCGGCCGCGGTTAATAGCCACAGCACAACTTGGCGCATGAATGGAGGGTTCTTAGCAACGACGGCCATCCTGCGCTCCATGGCAATCGTAAATTCATTGCAGTGGAGTGCGCTGCATCCCACCAGATTATTGGCTTCGCATGAAAGATTGGCGCTAATTCGCCGGCGCTTTCCACGTGTGGTAATAAACGATCAAGCGAATAACGCCGTCTCCAGGCGTCGTGTTGAATGTCAAGACAATTGGAGCAGCGGACGATCCGGCTACAGGGGAACCTGCGTTGATCTGTGCGTTGCAAACTCCCGTAGCGCCGGCCGTCAGCGTCGATTGCGCCGCGCAAAACTTGGACGCGGCCCCTGCCACGCCAACCGTGAAGGTGGCTGCCCGCGTGATCGATTTCGTTACGCGATAAACCACCGCGTCAATATAAGCATTCGCGGGTATGCAGGCCAATCCGGTAACCGTGGCGGTTCCGCTTGTGCTGACGCTGGTGGTTCCAAAGCCCGTTTCACAGGCCGACGCCGTCGAAATTTCCGCCGAACCAAACACCGCTCCTCCACCCGCGGAAACGGTTTCCGCCTGCACGACCGGCGCGTAAACGCCTGTGTTATTTAGAACAGTTGAGCCCGTGCCGCTGGCTTGCGCGACATCCCACTTGTACGCTGGGTCTACAAATGTGTCGGAAAAACTTGTCCCCATTACATGCTGTCCGACCTGATACCAGGGGTTCAAATTGTTAGGGGACATTGTTCCATCTTCGTAAATGCATCCGGGTGATTTGGGGGCCGTGTTGCAGCGATACACGTTGTAACTGTACGCCCCCGGCGAACCTGTCCATGTGAGATTGATTTGCTGAGCGCCGGGAGTGGACACGGTTACGGGCGCGGATGGCGCAGAGGTAATCGTTTCCCCGCTGTCCGCTCCCGTCATGCTAACCGCGTACACGTAGGTTCCAAGCGGAATTTTCCCGCCCTTTACGGGCGCGGAAGCAGAGACGTTCCTGGGTGGCGTGGTATCGAACCACCAACTGTAGCCGCCGGCCCCGTGCATCGGCTGGGCGATGGTATCGAGCGATCCGATCTGCGGACGATACGATCCCGTGGTGGCATAAGGCGCATAGACGTAACCAAAATTGCCGCCGGTCCTATACAAGATGTCCCGATTTTGAAACGCTTTGGCGGAACTGAAAATGGCATCTACGTCCGCAAAGGAAGGGCGCACTCCGCTGAACAGCGGCGCTTGCGCTCCCCCGGTGGGATGAAGCGCGGTAACGTGCTGCCCCAAATATCCTGAATTTGGATAAGAGATCAAGGCCGCCTCCAAAGGCTGGCCTTCGGTATCCTGCGAGGCATCGTTGAACGTCAGCGCTGAATATTCAGTGCAATTCATGCATGCGAAAAATGGAATGATGCCGCCCTGCCTGTAAGACCAACTGCTCACAAAGCTCGCGACGCCGCTGGGGCCTGCCTGGCCGCTATCGCCGCCTCCCCAACCGATGCCGCGGCGATTCCACGTGGTCTTGTCCATGGTGACTTCGATGCCGGAGTTCCCTTGCGCCTGCGGAGGAGCAACCCAAAACGATGGCGTCCAGCTCGCGTCATTTTCTTGATAAGGCCCCGTCAATATTCCAACCTTGTAGAAGTGATAGTTGGCGATGGTCTGTGTTGTGTCGCGCAGGACCACAGCCATTCCCAGGCGGTCGGTCGCAACTCCTCCGCCGCCGGTCTCGAATTCCACATACTCGAAATTGGACGGCTGGGCGTTGTCGGCGAGCAAATCGAGCGCCCCATTCGGGGCATTGCTGACGATGTTCACGGTTCTGAACGTATTGCCCGTCCCCATCAAATAAAGGCCTGGACTGGCGCTGCCAATATTGATCATGGCTCCGCTATTAAATCCAAATTGCGGAGTGCCCTGGCTTGACCAATCCCCATACCAGTTGACATTGGATTCCAAAGAGATGGTTTCATTCAACACCAGCTTTCCGGATTGCCAGATAGTCACTTGCTTGGGTATCGGAAGATAAGAATTGATGACGTAGGGATTTCTCGCCGGCGGAATGTAGATCGAGCCGCCAAAATAATTCGGAGATTGATAGGACGCCGCTTTTAAGGCCCGGAGGATGCCTGGTGCATCGTCAAATACGATCTTCGCATCGCTTACCGTCTGGGATGCCGGATCGTTGAGTGTATAGGTGAATCCGTCGCCGGAAATCGCCGTGACCCAAGTTGTTAGGGGATCGTTGGTTGCCACTCCCGTGCAGATTGAATCCGTGACGTAGGACGGATAGGCCTGCTTGTCCATGTACGGCGACCCGTAATCCTCAAATGCAGCGTCAATGTATCCGTTGTGAATTCCCGTGGGTTTGGTCACGCCGATCAACTTGAGGGAAGCGTCTCCCGGCCTCTTTGCGCAGACGTAGTATTCCCATGCGCCTGCCAGAGGGGTCCACTTGAGATAATTCTCCTGGTAAAACGCCACTCTGCCGCCGCCCGAATAGCTGGTCGTGTCTCCCACCATCCATCCCTGAGCGCGCGTGTCGGTCGACGTGGTCCATATCTCAAACTGCGTGGGGCTGTCGATTTTCGCAACGTTGTACCATCCGCTGAACTGCTGGCTGCTCTTCGGTTCGAGTTCGACCAGAGAGCCATAAACAAGATTGTTGGGCTCCGCAGTGACAACGGTGATCCTGTCATTCGACCTGGACAGCGACTTGATGGCGGCCGTTTGCAACCCCAGCGAAGGAAGCCCGTCCGTAATCGTCACAGGCGCCGCGGGAGCCGTGAGCGCGCCATAAATATCGCGCGCGACGATGGTGTATTCGTATGCGGTCTTGCCCTTGGGACTGCCAACCGCCGATTCCGTGCTGGCCAATCCCCAGGGCTCGCTGGGCGTTACGGTCAAGCCGGCAGGCGTGCCCAGCGTGTTCGTCGCGCCGCATCCATGGATTGTCACGCCTTCATTGAGACGGAATGTGTTCGCGGTCTTGATCCTTATTTGGTTGCTGCCTTTTGTGCAATTCGCTGTGGTCACGGGAGACGATCCCGCCGGAGCATATGCCCCAAATGAGGTGACGTCCGCATACGGCTCGGGACTCCCAGGGCGAATATTATTTGCGCGCGTATCGCCGGAATTTTGAGATTGTGCGAAACCAATAGCCGCGCATGGAAATAGCATGAATAACAATATGAAGCGCAATCGATTCATGGGAATCCCCCCTATGTCGCTAACAATGTAAGCATCCGCCGCATGAAAGCTTGAATAATTTAGTGGAATTATTTTCTTGTAGTTACTGGGAGTATGGCCGGGGCGAAAATGGAATTCCCGATCAGGTTCGCTATGCCCGGAGAATCCGGTACGGACGTGTGGTGAAGCGGCTCAGAAAACCTTACCCAACCTCGGTGAACGGAAAATGACCGTGAGATCCCGCGAAAATTTCTTATGCCCGCAAGGATGGCCGGCAACGGCGGAGAGCCGCCGCGCCAGTGACACAATTCACCCTGAAAAGTGGACGAGGAGCATTTCGCCACTCACTAGGCCGTCAATTTCGCGCCATTCTTTTGATGCAAGCCGGAACCATTGCCGTTTGTCCCGACTGCGCAGTCCCTGCCGGCATTCAAGTGCAATGCCGCTCTTTCCTCCGCATTCATCTTGCGGCGCATCACTTTTTCAAAAATCCGTTCAATCGGTGTTTGGGTTGAACGCGCGCACAGGGACACGTTGAGACATTCGCAATCTCCTAAAGTCCGGCTCTCAGCCTACAGATCCCGATCTTCTGACCGCCACAACAATGAATAATGTTTGCGTACATTACCACATCCTTAATGAGTCGGAAGGTATTTTTTAACTTAACTGAATTGTAACTCAAACGTTACATCGATGGCCGTTAATCACACGGGGCGGCCGCTGTGCTACTGTTGGTAACCGAGAACATTTGTCATGGCAGACCTTTTTGAACACGCCGGCGCGCCGGCGCCGGGCATTCAGCTCAATCCAGAGCAGCGCGCCGCCGTGCATCATGGCGATGGACCGCTCGTTGTCGTGGCGGGCGCAGGCACGGGCAAAACGCGCGTGATCACCGAGCGCATCCGCCATTTGCTGGATACCCAGCCGGAACTTACCGGCAAGGAAATCCTGGGGCTGACGTTCACCGACAAGGCCGCGGCGGAAATGAAGCACCGCGTGGTTGCCGCGGCTCGCGATCGCGGAGATTTGCAAGTGGAACGCGCCGAAGCGGTTGAACTCAGCACCTTTCACTCCTTCTGCAACAAGCTGCTGCAGGAAGTCGATCCAGACCTGAAACCCATCGACAAGATTGACCACTGGATTCTGCTGCGGCGCAACCTGCCCCTGCTGCAACTGGAGCATTACCGCCGCCTGGCCGAACCCGGCCAATTCCTGGGCGACTTCGTGGATTTTTTCTCGCGCTGCCAGGACGAACTGGTCACGCCGGACGAGTACCAGCGCTATGCAACCGAGCAGGCGGAAAGTTTTGCCCGAGTGCGCGGCGCAATGCCCGAGGATGAGCGCCAAATCCGCGACGAAGAAATTGCCAGGATACAGGAAATCGCGCGGGCTTACCGCGCCAGCGATCTGCTGCTGCGCGAGCGCAAGCTGCTCACCTTCGGCACGCAGATCATGGACGCCGTCCTGCATCTTCGCGCAAACGAAACCCTGCGCGAGACGCTTCGCGCGCGCTACCGCTACATTCTGGTCGATGAATTCCAGGACACTAACATCGCACAACTCGAATTGCTCTGGCTGCTCGGAGGCGAAAGGCCCAACCTCGTGGTGGTGGGCGACCATCGCCAGGCCATTTACCGTTTTCGCGGCGCGTCCTTTGGCAGCTTCACGATATTTCTGAACCGTTTCGCCACCGGCCCCGCTGCCACACATCAGGATTTGCTGCGGCCGCTCACTCTGAACTATCGCTCCGCGGGGCGAATCCTGCGCGTGGCCGGGCAGGTGATCCGCCACAACGAAAAGCCCACCAACATTCCCGAGTACCCGCTAACGGCCGTCCGTGATGACGGAGAAAAGGTGCGCATCGTCACGCACGCCACGAGCGAGGCCGAGGCGCAATGGGTTGCCACGGAACTCGAGCGGCTGCATCGCGCTGGAGCCAAATGGCGCTCGTTTGCCGTGCTCTATCGCGGGCACTCGCATCGCGACAAGCTGGTCGATGCGCTCAAGGCGCGCAAGATTCCCTTCGTGATCAAGAATCTCTCCATCCTCTCGCACCGCCTGGTGCGTGACCTGATCGCTTATCTGCGGCTCATCGATCAGCCGCTCGATGACGTTGCCTGCGCGCGCGTCTTGGCCATGCCGGCATGGGGCCTCGATCCTTCGGACCTTGTGCGCCTCATCGAGCGGGCTGCCAAAGCCAAGGGTTCCTTGTGGGACGCGGTGCAAGCCGGGAAGGCGGAGGCGCCATTCTCGGAAGGCGACCGCGATCTGGGCACGCTCCTCGATATCGTCACGGAGCTTCAAAAGAAGGCCCGCCAATTGACGGCGGTGGAATTGTTCGACGCGCTGGCCGAAGCCCTCGAAATCGGCTCCGCCGTAACCGGCGAAGACCGCAAATACTTCGATCGCCTGGCGCAATTCGTGCGCGAATGGCAGCCCAAGAGCGAAACGCAGCGCCTCAGGGAATTCGTCGAGTACCTGGATTATTTCGAACAGGCCGGCGGATCGATCAACCTCGACCAGGAGACCGGCGACGCCGTGCAATTGATGACCGTGCACGCCGCCAAGGGCCTGGAATTCGACAATGTTTACGTTCTTCGCCTGGTGCAGCGCGGATTTCCGGCCGGAGAAAAACCGCGCGTGCTGGAGTTTCCCGCGGCGTTGATGAAAGAAGAGCAGCCGCAGGGCGGCTTTCACATTCAGGAGGAGCGCCGCCTGTTCTACGTGGCCGTGACGCGCGCGCGCCAGCGGCTCACGCTCAGCACCGTGGAGAACAAGCGCTCCAAGCCTTCGCCGTTCCTGGACGACATTCTGATGGAAGCGCAGATCAAGCGCCGCGACGTCGAGCAGCTCGCGCCAACCGCGACAAATGCGCCCGCCCCGGCCCTCGCCGAAGCTGAGCCTGCTCTGTTCGACATTCCGGAGCAGCGCGCGCGCATCGGCTCGCGCATCGGCGAGTGGGCCGCGTCCTATCGCCCGCCCGTGCCTGAGCCGCTGCAGATCAGCCCCTCGGCAATCGGCACGCTGGAATCGTGCCCTCAAAAATATTTGTTCAACTACGCGTGGAAACTGCGCGGCGGGCCGGCCGCGGCCATGAGCTTCGGCAGCGTGATGCACAACACCATCAAATATTTTATCGGCGAACTGGCCAAGGGGCACACGCTCCCGGTTGAGGAAGTGGAACGAAAGTTCGAACTGGAATGGACCTCGGCAGGATTCGAGGACGCCTATCAGGAGCAGGAATACAAGAAGGACGGCCTGGCGCAACTGCGCGCGTTCCACGCAAGCACGCTCGCCGCGCCGCCCGAGGTGGTCGCGCAGGAGAAGACATTCGCGCTGCCCATGGACAACAACGTGGTGCTCACCGGGCGAATGGATCAGGTGAACCGTATCGGCCCCGGCGAAGAGGAAATCGTCGATTACAAAACGGGCAAGCCGCGGGACGAGGCCAAGGCCAAAAAAGATATTCAACTCAGCGTGTACGCTCTGGCCGCCCGCGAAGTGTTCGACTGGAATCCCGCCAGGCTCACGCTGCACTTCCTGCAATCGAACCGCCCGGTAAGCGCCACGCGCGACGACAAGCAGCTCAAAAAAGTGCGCGCCGAAATTCAGGAAGCCGCCGCGGACATTCGTGCGGGCGAGTTCCCCGCGAAGCCCGGCTTCGCATGCAGGTTCTGCGATTACGAATCCATCTGCCCCGCGCGCGAACAAGGCGCGGCGGCCAGCGCCTCGGGCGAAGAATAATACCCTCGCCACGTTGCATGGTTTCTGGCCCTCGATTTGAAAAGAGTTTGTCTTGCGGCAGACGGGCAAAATAAAAAAGGGCGGCCGCTAAAGTGGCCGCCCCTTCGGTAGCATTTTCCTTAGACCTGACTCGGTGTGCCCTATTTCCCCGATGGACCCATCCGCGCTATCGCTCCGTGAACCATTCTCCCCTCGAAGCTGCAAGCCATCCATCGCGGACTCGCTGGGATTCTTTTTACGAGTGTGCGAGCAGGAAGTCAAGAAATAATTCCAGAACTGCAAACTGAAAATTGGATTCGATCCAGAAGTTTTTTTAGATCCTCTTGCAAATCATGAAAACTTAATTCACGCAGTAAAGAGAGGCTGCTTTTTGTGGCATAGGCTTCAGCCTGTGGGTTTTAGACCTTGCTAGGACAAAAATCCACAGGCTGAAGCCTATGCCACAAAAAGCAAACCAGAAATTTCGGGAAGCAAGCACGGGTCAAGGCGTGGCGTTCAGGTAGTAACCGTCGCGCGTGAGCAGCGCGAGGCCGGGGCGCTTCACGCGCACTTCGATGCTGTGATACAGCTTGGAGCGGTCGGTATGCGCGCCTGAATAGGCGATGGTGTATTGATTGCGCGCCTGTTCGGATACGCGCGCGTACAGCCCTTCCAGATTTTCACGGCTCACGCCGCCGTAGAAAATATCGCCGCCGGTGGCATGGGCGTACTTGGAAAGAATATTGTTCCCAAGGAATGTAATGCCGCGATTCAAATTGGCCTCGCCGACCCCAACGACGTACACGGAAATATCGGCGGAGAGCAGCATCTTCAGCGTTTCGTCGTACTTGTGCGTGTTGTTCTTGGCGTTCTGCCCGTCGGAGATCAGAAAAATAATCCTGCGGCGCTCATGCGGGCGGTCTTGCAGCTGTTCGGCGGCGGCATAAATGGCGTCGTTGATGTGCTTGTTGCTGGGATGCCCATTGGCATCGGCGGGAACCTGCGCCGGTCCCGGAGGCTGCGCGGTATTGACGCGCGGCCCGTTGGTCATGGTGTACGAGCCCATTCCGGGAAGCGAACTGCTGAGGTCGATGTGCTTGAGTTGCGTGAGAAGCTTGTCGTTGTCGGCGATGAAGTCCTCGGAAATTTGTTCCGGCACCTCGTCGAAGCGCCACAAGGACACTTCATCGGACGCGCTGAATCCGCCCGCCAGAGTCTCCAGCGTCTTCTGAACCTTTTCTGCCGTGCTTCGCTTCAGATCATCGTCAACTAAAATTGCGGCAGACAAGGGAAATGCATCCGCGGAAAACTGGGCGATGGGCTGTTCGATGCCATCTTCAAAAACCCGGAAGTCGTTCTGCTGCAGATCGGTGACAAGGTCGCCCGCGCTGTTTTTGACCGTCACGGGCACCACCACCAGCGATACAGTCGTTCGAATGCGCCCGCGCGCATCCTGTGTTTCAAGCGAGGGCCCCTGTGTAGTGCTCTGGCCGAACGCGTCTTGTGTGCGTAAGGCCGCATAGGAAGCCAAGCCCAAGCCGATCGTCACGCTCAGGGCCAGCAATTTTCGTGGACTTTTCATGAAGGTCCCGTCACTATTTCCGCGTGAGTCGGATTCGATCGCCACGCACTTTGGATCTTAAATGGCATCTTAAAGTTCCGGCGCGGCATCCTACACACCATCGTATCAGAGGAGATTATACAATGCGGTTTCGAACCATTCTTTTCTATCTGTGCGTGGCATCCCTTGCGGGAGGGCTGGCCTTTGCCGCGCCTCCGGCGCAAATCCGCGTGGAAGTAAACCAGGTCAACCTCTTCGCCACGGTACGCGACAAGCACAAATCGATTGTTACCGGCTTAACTAAAGATGACTTTCAGGTCTATGAGGATGGCCAGCTCCAGGAAATCACCAATTTTTCGGCGGAATCGGACCTCCCCATTACCCTGGGCATGCTGATGGATACCAGCGGCAGCGAATATTACATGCTCTCCGCGGAAAAAGATGCCGCCTCTCGCTTCTTCGGACGCGTGCTGCGCAAGGGCGATCTGGGCATGGTCATGAGCTTCGACACGGACGTGGACCTGCTTGCGGACTTCACCGATGACCGCTCAGTGCTGAACCGCGCCATCAATCGCGCGCAGATCAATGTTCCTGTAGGAGGAATCATCGTGCAGGGCCCGCTTCCCACCAGCGGCACCGGCGGCACGAATTTTTACGACGCCGTCTACCTCGCCGCCCACGATAAGCTGGCCGGCGAAGCGGGCAGAAAAGCCGTCATCGTGCTGACCGACGCGGAAGATACCGGCAGCAAATTGCAGCTGCAGGACGCCATCGAAGCCGCGCAGCGGAATGACACCGTTGTCCATATCCTGCTGGTTGCCGCCGACGGCGGCGACCAGACCGTCGCCAAGAGGCTTACGGATGAGACCGGCGGGCGCATGATCGTAGTGCGCAATGAAAAAAATCTGGAGCAGGCATTCGATCAGATCTCGGAAGAACTGCGCAGCCAGTACACCCTCGGCTACACTCCCTCCAACAAGTCACATGACGGGGGCTATCGCAAAATCAAAGTGGAAATGAAGAACAAGGAGTATTCCGCGCTCGCGCGCCGCGGGTATTACGCGCCCAACTACTGATAGTGCGAATGTAGATGTAGTTCAGGCTTTCAGTTCGCTTAAGAAGTATCCCCTTTTGCCATTCTGAGCGAAGCGAAGAATCTCTCTTCGATTGTGGAGAAAAGAAAGAGAGATTCTTCGCTTCGCTCAGAATGACAAAATAAGACACTTTCATTCGCAACGGTTACGGCGTGGCAGTCGCGGCTGGCGGCGCAATCGGAATGGAATAGTATCCTTTGCGAGCGCGAACGATTAAATCCTTTCGATCGACCTGAACCTTAATCGTGTGGTACTTGCCGTCCGGAGAACGGCCTGCCGGGCTGTATGCCAGCGCATATTGATGGCGCAGCTCATCCCCGATGTCCAGAAACGACTGCCCCAGATCGTCCACCTTGTAAGGAAAAAAAACGCGGCCTCCGGTTTCCAAAGCAAGCTGTTCGAGGACTTGATCGCCCTCGTTTTTTTCGTACTTGCGGCTGATTCGCTTGTTAGGATCTTTTTCGTCCTCGGCCGACACCCATTCCGTGCTGGTGCTGATCGAGTAGATGATCACGCCGGCGCGCTGCGCCATATCCACGGCCTCGCCGCGGGACTTGTTGCTGCTGTTGTCGTCTCCGTCGGAAATCACCACCAGCACGCGTCGCACTTCGGGATTCGGGCCGGCAGGCAGCGGTGAATTGTTCAGCAGATGATTGCTGGCAGCATACACCGCATCGTATAGCGACGTGCCGCCGCCAGCGCGCTGCTTCAGAATGGTGTCGCGCAGCTCGCCGGTATCGCCCGTGAATTCCTTGATGATTTGCGGGCCGTCATCGAAGGTCATCAGGAAGGCCTGATCCTTCCCGCGCCGCAAGGCGTTGAACAGGAAATCGATGGCGGCGTCCTGCTCGAATTTCAGGCGCTCTCGAATGCTGTTGGAAGTGTCCAGCACCATGCCGATGCGCAGCGGAAGATCGGTAGGCTGGCTGAAATCCGTAATTTCCTGCTGCTGGCCGTCGTCAAACACCTTGAAATTTTCCTTGTTCAGATCGGTGATGAGCTTTTCACGCTTGGTGACCACGCTGAAAAGCACTTCCACCAGGTTGACGTTGCGCACGATGGCGCCCTGGCGGTCCACCTGCGCCGGAGCCCTCGGCTGAGTCTGCGAAGTCGCGGGAGGCTGCGCCTGCTGCGCGCCAACCGCGGCTACGGCCACCAGGAAACCGGCAATTGCCATCCAAATCGCTTGTTTTCTCATGGTTGTCATACGTATGGGGCCAGCGCTGCCTCGATCTCCGCGGCGCGCCAGCCCAAAGGCTGCTCCCAACTGGTCGAAGTATACCCGCAAATCCCGCGGCAGCGGAGCGCGAACTTCCACCCACGCGCCGCTGGACGGATGCGAAAATCCGATGCGCGCAGCATGCAGAAAATTTCGCTCCAGCAGAGGCAGACTACGCTTGCCCGCGCGCAGCACGCGCGGCGCTCCATAAAGCGTGTCTCCCACAACCGGATGCCCGATGGCCGAAAAGTGCGCGCGAATCTGGTGCGTGCGCCCGGTGTGCAGCACGGCCTCGACCAGTGTGCAGCCGTCCAATCGCGCGACCACGCGCCAGTCGGTGCGTGCGTGGCGGCCCTTGGCGGCTCGCGCCGTCATGCGCGTGCGGCGATGCGGATCGCGCGAAATGGGCAGCGTGATGCTGCCGGAATCGCGCGGCATCTTGCCGTGCACCAGCGCCACATAAATTTTCCTGACATTTCGCGAACGAAATTGTTCGGACAGATGTTCGTGCGCCTTGTCGTTGCGCGCCACGACCATCGCGCCCGACGTGTCGCGGTCCAAGCGATGCACAATGCCGGGACGCAGCGCGCCGCCCGCCTCGGAAAGTTTTCCCAGGCGATGCAGCAGCGCGTTCACCAGCGTCCCCCGAGCATGCCCCGCGCCCGCATGAACCACCATCCCGGCGGGCTTGTTCACAATCACAAAATCGTCGTCCACATACAGCAGGTCGAGCGGCAAATCTTCCGGCAAAGCCTCCATCGCCGGGCGCGGCAGAACTTCAATCTCGATCGTTTCACCGGCCGCAACTCGGTGAGCAGCCTTGGCAATTTGCCCATCCACGCGAACTTTTCCTTCGCGAGTCAGTTCCTGAATGCGCGTGCGGCTAAGCTCCGGCACGCGCTCGGCCAAAAACAAATCCAGCCGCCGCCCCGCGTCTGTCAACGCTGCGGTGAGAGTTTGCGATTTAGTAGCACAGGCTTCAGCCTGTGGATTTTTCTTTGAAGTGTCCAATGTCGTGAGAGATTGCCCTGCGTGAATCTTACCTTAGCATTGAAGAAAACCCACAGGCTGAAGCCTGTGCTACGAACTGCGTCAGCGTTTGTTGGCGCTTGGAATTTGTGGCTGATGCGCGCCACCGAACAGCAGCTCGAAAAGCACCAACACGGCTCCAATGGTGATGGCGGAATCTGCCACGTTAAATGCGGGCCAGATATATTTCCATAGGCGCACTTCCAGGAAATCGGTCACGCCGCCGTGCATTGCCCGGTCCAGCGCATTGCCTGCCGCGCCGCCCAGAATCAGAGCCAGGCCGCATTGCACCAGCGCGCCGCCCGCGCGCCCCGTGGCAAGCATCCACACCAGCAAACCCATGACCGCCAGCGAACTTGCAAGCAGAAGAGGCGTAAGCCACGGCGACTTGGAATCGGAAAACATGCTGAAGGCGATGCCGGGATTTTGGCTGTGAACCAGAACCACGATGTCCGAAATAATGGAGTGGCGAAAGATCGGGCTGGTGTTGCGCTCGATGGCGTATTTCGTGGCGCGGTCCGCGGCCAGCACGCCAAGAGACACCCACAGCCAGCGCGCCCCGCGCATCAGGACGCGGCCCCTTGTCCTTCCACAAGACCGCCACCCGAAGCCTGTTCAATTTCGTTGAGAGCTTTCACGCAGCGGTCGCACACCGTTGGATAATCGGCGCTTTCACCGACGTGCGTCGAGTAGTTCCAGCAGCGCTCGCACTTTGCGCCGTCGGCGCGAAGCACGGCCACGCTCAATCCCGGAAGCGCTTCCGATTTTTGCGCGTCGGCGGATGCTGCCGCGGCGATTTCCACCTGCGAAACAATGAACAGTCCCGGCAGCCAGCTCTTATACTGCGCCAGCAGGGGAGCCAAATCCTGGCCCGCGCTCAATACCACTTTTGCTTCGAGCGCTCCCGAGATTGTCTTTGCATTGCGCGCCGCTTCCAAAGTCCGCAGCACTTCCGTTCGCACCAACAGCAACTTCTCCCAGCTCGCCGCCTTTGAGGCATCGAGCGGAGAACCAAATGCTTCCGGCTTGGGGAATAAAACGAGGTGCGCACTCTCCGGATCGCTCGCCTGGCGCGGAAAATGTCTCCAAATTTCCTCGGCGGTGAACACGGTGATTGGCGTCATGAGGCTCAGCAGCGCCTTGGAGATGCGGTACATGGCGGTTTGCGCCGAGCGCCGAGCGCGGTTTCGTGGAGCGAACGTATAGAGGCGGTCCTTCAACACGTCGAAATAAAATGCGCTGAGGTCCACCACCGCGAAATCGTGCAGCGCATGGAAGACGCGGTGGAATTCAAATCCCTCGTACCATTTGCGGCACTGCGCCACGAGTTCCGCCGTGCGCGAAAGCATCCAGCGGTCCAGCTCTTCCATTTCGGCGTCGGGCACGGAGTCGCGCGCGGGATCGAAATCCGCAAGGTTGCCCAGCGCGAAGCGGAAGGTGTTGCGCAGCTTGCGGTAAGCTTCGGACAGCTGCGTCATCACGTTGTCGGACATGCGCACGTCCGCCGTGTAATCCTGCGAGGCGACCCACAGGCGCAGCAAATCCGCGCCCCATTTCTCGCACACTTCCGTCGGCAGCACCACGTTTCCGAGCGACTTGGACATGGGCTGCCCCTTGGCATCCAGCGTCCATCCGTGCGTGACCACTTGCCTGTAAGGCGCGCCATTGCGTACGGCTACGCCAACCAACAGCGAACTGTGAAACCATCCGCGATACTGGTCCGGCCCTTCGAGGTACATGTCCGCCGGCCAGGGAAGTTCTTGCCCGGCTGCGTCGAGGCGTCCGAGCACCGCCAGATGCGAGGATCCCGAATCGAACCACACATCCAGAATGTCGGTTTCCTTGCGCCAGCTGGATGCGCCGCAGGAGCATCGCGTGCCCGCGGGCAGAAGCTCTTCCACCGTATGCGTGAACCACGCATCGGCGCCTTCCACCGTGAACCACTTCTTCACCAGCGCGTGCAGCGCCGCGTAATCGTCAAACTGTTTATTGCATTGCGTGCAATACAAAATCGCCAGCGGCACGCCCCAGAAGCGCTGCCGCGAAACGCACCAGTCCGGCCGCTCCGCGATCATGGAGTGAATGCGCTCCGCTCCCCACTCCGGCGTCCATTTCACCTTGGAGATTTCCGCCAGCGCGCGCGTTCGGATGGCGCCCGCGCCATCGCGACCCGCTCCATCCAGATCGATGAACCATTGTTCGGTGGCGCGGAAAATCACCGGATTGTGGCAGCGCCAGCAATGCGGATAGCTGTGCGAAAGTTTTTGTTCTCCGAGCAGCGCGCCGCGATCGCGCAAGAGCGCCACGACGATGGGATTGGCCTCAAACACCGTCTTGCCTTTGTATTCCGGCAGGCCCTCGAGATAGCGGCCGTGTCCGTCAATCGGCGCGTAGGCTTCGATCCCATATCGCTGGCCGGTCTGAAAGTCCTCCACGCCGTGGCCCGGCGCGGTGTGCACGATGCCGGTACCCTGATCGAGCGTGACGTAATCGGCCAGCACCGCAGGCACGATCAAATCCAGAAACGGATGCTTGAATTTCAGCTCGGCGAGGTCCTTCCCCTTCCACGGCCCGCGCACACTTAACGCCTCAAGCTTCAGCGCATCGAGCGCCGGACCGATCAAATCCGCTGCAAGCAGCAACGCGCCCGCGGAAGTTTCGGCCACCACGTAATCGTAGTCGGGATGAAAGGCCAGCGCGCGGTTATGGGGCAGCGTCCAGGGAGTGGTCGTCCAGATCACGCCGCTCACGCCCGCGCCAAGCTTTTCCGCGGCGGCGCCCGGCTCGACGGCAAATTTCACCCAGATCGAAGGACTTGTATGATCCTCGTATTCCACTTCGGCTTCCGCCAAAGCTGTTGAATCGAAAATGCACCAGTACACAGGCTTTAATCCGCGATACACGTAGCCTTTTTCGAGAAATGTGATAAAGGCGTCGGCGATGGTGGCCTCGTAATGCGGGCTCATCGTCAAGTACGGGTCTTCCCACTGGCCCAGCACGCCGAGGCGCTTGAAATCCCGCCGGTGTTGATCGACATAGCGCGAAGCGAATTCGCGGCACATGCGCCGGAATTCCCCGGGCGGCACGCTTCCCTTCTTTCCGCCCAACTCCTTTTCCACTTGCGTTTCAATCGGCAACCCGTGGCAATCCCACCCGGGAACATAGGGCGCGCGAAAGCCAGCCATGGTTTTGGACTTCACCACCATGTCTTTCAAAATTTTATTCAGCCCTGTGCCGAGATGGATAGTCCCGGTAGGATAGGGCGGCCCGTCATGCAAAACGTAAGTGGGCGCGCCGACGCGAGCCTGCTGGATGCGATGATAGAGTTTCTTCTCTTCCCATTCCGCAAGCTGCTTGGGCTCGTTCTGCGGCAATCCGGCCTTCATCGGAAAGGCCGTGCGCGGCAAATTCAATGTGCTTTTCAAATCGACAATTTTGGGCATAAGTTAGCTTCGGGTGCGGACTGTCCTTTTAGACCCTGAAATGAAATAAATGATAGGAACTCATGTAGCGCCCGCCTTAAGGCGGGCACTTTCGATTCCAGCACTTGCTCGCCTGAAGGCGAGCGCTACAGGGTCGGGCGTCGCGAGTACAGTTTCTTCCTGTACCCCCGCGCCTGTACTCCGCAGTTGGGAAACCTGCTTCCTCGTGTTAACGTCACAATGTTACAATGGATTTGGCGATGTGTCAGCCGTTAGCCCTCGCGGGCATCCATTCGAGCCGGGAAAGAATCGTACAGCAAGGGACATTATTTCATTAGAGTGAGGCCAAGGAATCGTTGAGCACAATCGCGCCAAAGTGGAGTGATCCGGGAACGCCGCCCCCCAAAGTGGTTCTGCCCGAGGGGAAGACTGCCCCGCGCCTGGGCGGCTCTCAAAAACCCCTCTCGCGCGGCTTTGTGTCGAATCTAAAGGACTTCCTCACCGAACGCCCGGTAAAAATCAATAAGAACGTCAAGGGCGATGTCTTTACCGTGGAAGAATACGGCGGCGGCTTAACCGAAAATTTCAAGGAGTGGTTCAAGCCAACTCCCAAGGCCGTCTCCTCGCGCATGACGGTGGACTGGCAGCCCGCCTACAAAGTGATGTGGCAGAATCTTCGCGACCTGATTTCGCCGCCCAAGCTGCCACCGCTTAAGGTAACCAGCCAGCCGGTCAAGGTGAAAGAAATTTGGTCCAAGGACAAAGCCTTCGGGCCCTCGCAGGCCATTGCGCTTGCTGTGCATATCGGCCTCACGCTGCTGGTCTTTTCTCCCTTCCTCTATTCGGTGGTTACAAAAGCGACTGCCAATCCTGTGAACAACCAGCTGGTTACGCCACTTGATATTTCCGACTACGCAATGAAGCTGCCGCCGGGCAAGGACAAGGCGGGAGGCGGCGGCGGAGGCGGCGAGCGCAATCCCCTGCCCGCAACCAAGGGCAAAGCGCCGAAGTTCAGCTTCAACCAGATTGCACCGCCGATGGTGCACACAAAGCCTGACTCTAAGATTGAAGCAACTTTGCTTGGGCCGCCGGACCTGAAAATTCCCAGTCCGAATATGGACAACTACGGCGATCCGCTGGCCAAGCTGATGAACACTTCCGGCGGTCCCGGCGGCGGCAGCGGCATTGGCAGCGGCACGGGCACGGGAATCGGCAGCGGCGATGGCGGCGGCCTTGGACCGGGTTCCGGCGGCGGCACGGGCGGCGGAGCCTATCATCCGGGAACGGGCGGCGTCGGCTATCCATCCTGCGTCTATTGCCCCGATCCGAAATATTCGGAAGAAGCACGCAAGGCCAAATACCAGGGCACCGTCGTTCTCCAAGCGGTAATCACCCCGGATGGCCGCGCCACGGAAATTCAAGTTGTGAAGGGTCCTGGACTTGGCCTGGAAGAAAAAGCCGTGGAAGCCGTCAAGCAATGGCGCTTCAAGCCCGCCAATGGGCCTGGCGGAAAACCCGTCCCTGTAGTGGTTCCCATCGAAGTCACTTTCCGATTGCTCTAAAATTGTGCAGGTCGGCACGGCTTCGCATCTTGCGCTAACAGTCGTCCCTTCATTTGTCATTCCCACCATTTTGATATTCCGAGCGAAGCGAGGAATCTCTCTTTCTTTTGCTGCTGTTAAACCGAGGAGAGATTCCTCGCTCCGCTCGAAATGACAAAATAAGTTACCTTTCCTGCGCGTGTATTGCGGAAACACATCCTCGCGGAACCATTCCCAATCGCTTTCCGGCGATGTACACTTTGCATTGAGAACAATGAAAACAAAATCGTGCATTCGCGCAACAGCATTGCTCATCGCATCTCTAGCAATGGCGGTTCCCGCGCACCTCGCGGCTCAATCCACTGGCCGCATCGAATTCACGGCGCGCGTTTCGCCCTCCGGCGGCCAGCCCGAACCCGTTCGCCAATTGACGTTTTATCTCCTGCGCAAAAGCCTCGAAGACATTCGCGCGGAGGCCTTGCGGACGGAGCCCGCGCCCGACCTCGACAAATTCATCGATGTGCTGGAAGCTTCGCCCGAGCTGAAAGCGTGGATGAAAAAACATCATTCCGTGCGGCTGACCGGCGAGGAATTCACCAAGAGCCTCACTCCCGACGATATCGTGGACATCCCCGAATATTTCAAGGCATACATGGCGCACAACGAAGCCTATCGAGGACTGGGTTTTCCCGAGCCAAAATTCAAGGCCAAGGACGTGAAAGCCAATCTCGAAAAATACAATGCACAGAAGAAAGAGTACATGGACGCCATTCGCAAATACATCGCCGGCGTCCCGGATTCCGTGAAAGGGATGGACCTTGAGCTGGTAAGTTTGAACCCATACGCAAAGTGGCTCGCGCTTGAACACAAGCATCGCCAGACGCTGGATGCCGCTACGCTGCGATTGGCGGCGGAACGCTACGTCGCTGCGCGCACGGACAGCAACCTCGACGGCAACGGATCCTTTGCGAATGTCCCTCCAGGAAACTATTGGATCGGGATGCTGAGCGGCGAAGCAATTTCCGGCGACGTTCACCTGCAATGGAATTTGCCGGTAACGGTCCGCCAGGGCGAGACCGCGAACGTCGAACTTTCCAACTTCAACGCCGCTATATCCAGCGCAACGTCGCAAGATTCCATGAACTGAGGACTTCTTCAAAAGTGACTTGCCCGGAACTGAGCGCGGCCTAAATGGGAACCTGGCCTCTCTGGATCGCCTTTAACGCCGCCGTGGCTGTCTTCCTTTTTCTCGATCTGGCCCTTTTCCATCGGCGCGCGCATGCCATCACATTGCGCCAAGCGGCCATCGAGAGCGCGGCATGGGTGGCTCTCTCTCTGGGCTTTGGCGCCTGGATTTTCATATCGCACGGGCGCGCGCCAGGCCTCGAATTTTTCACCGGCTACGTCGTCGAAAAATCTCTCAGCCTGGACAACGTTTTTGTTTTTCTTCTGATCTTCCAGTATTTTCGCGTCGATCCCCGTTACCAGCACCGCTTGTTGTTTTGGGGCGTTTTGGGCGCGCTGGTCCTGCGCGGCGCGATGATCGGCGTGGGCGCCGCGCTGATCGCCAGGTTCGATTGGGTTCTCTATCTCTTCGGCGCTTTTCTGGTGTACTCGGGCTTCAAACTTTTTCGCGCCAACCATGCCGTGCATCCCGAAAAAAATCCGCTGGTGCGCTGGACGCAAAAATATCTGCCCATGTCCCATCAGGAATCCGGACAAGCGTTGTTTGTGCGGCAGGCTGGACGATGGCTGGTTACGCCGCTTTTCCTGGTGGTGATTGTTCTCGAAACTACGGACCTGCTCCTGGCTGTGGACTCCATCCCCGCCGTTTTCGGCGTGACGCGCGATCCCTTCCTCGTCTACAGTTCCAACGTCTGCGCGATTCTGGGCCTGCGCGCTCTTTATTTTCTGCTGGCCGGAATCCTGCAATACTTTCAGTATCTGGATGAAGGCCTGGCGCTGGCCGTCATGTTTATCGGCGGCAAAATGCTGGCCGATCCGTGGGTGCATATTTCCACGGGACTCTCGCTCGCGATTGTGGGTGGAATCATTGCGCTGGCGATGGTCATCTCCGTGATCAAGGCCAAAATTCAAATGAACGATAAGCAACCGAAGAAATATGAGACCTACACCATCGCCACCGGTTCGTTCGTGGTGACCCCAGAATTCATAGAACACCTTGCGGACGACGATCCTGCGGAGCGCGCATGGACAGCAGATCGCCTATTCTTCGCGGGACTGGCGCGCGTGCTGAGGGACTTGCAGAAATGGCGGGAAGACCAAGAATTGCGGGAACTTTTTGTCCGTGAAGACTTTGGATGGGAGAGGCCGGCAGTTCCCTTCTCCGCAAGGGTAACCGTCGGAATCGCCGTCCTTCCGAAAACATTCGAGAAGATCCGTGCCGCCAACGGTTCTCTGCCGCTGGCCGATGCGCCCGCCGACCAGGACGTGCTGGAATTCGAGCTCGATTTCAAAGAAAGCAATATGCCGCATGTCCGCCTGGACATCCTCACTACAAAAACGCCCGGCGGAAACGGCGCCATCGCGCGCTTCCTTGAAAAATTCGGCGAAGGGATTCAGCAGGTGGAAATCGACGTTACCGACGTGGATCGCGCCACGGAAATCCTGCGAACACGATTCCAGATCGAACCGATTTATCCCGCCACGCGCGCGGGAGCGAATGGCACGCGCGTGAATTTCTTCCTGGTCACCGAGCCCAACAACCAAAAAGTCCTAGTCGAGCTAGTCGAGCAACCGAAAGGTCTGCACCAGTCACCAGTCACCGGCCACTAGTCATCGGTCACCGCTCCTCTACTCACCCGTTTGCTCCAGCAGCTTCGATACCAGTCCTGTCCATCCCGTCTGATGGCTCGCGCCCAGGCCCGCGCCCGTGTCTCCATGAAAATATTCGTAAAACAAAATCAAATCACGCCACAGTGGATCGTTCTGAAATTTTTCACTTGCGCCGTGCACCGGACGGCGGCCGTTTTCGTCGCGCAGAAAAATATGCGTCAGGGAACGCGACAGTTCCGCGCTGACTTCCCACAGCGACATCTGCTGTCCCGAGCCGGTTGGGCACTCCACGCGGAAATCATCGCCGTAATAATGATGAAATTTTTGCAACGATTCGATCATCAGAAAATTCACCGGAAACCAGATGGGCCCGCGCCAATTCGAGTTCCCGCCGAACAAGGCGGACTGCGATTCCCCAGGCTCGTAGTCCACGCGATATTCGTTGCCGTTGACCGGGAGAATATAGGGGTGCTCGGCGTGATACTTCGACAACGCGCGAATCCCGTGAGGCGAGAGAAATTCTTCCTTGTTGACCATGTAGCCGAGGATCCGCACCAGTTGCTTGCTATCCACCAGCGAAAGCAGGCGCCGCACGCCGTTTGGCGAAGTCTGGCTAGAATCCACCCGCGATGCAAAGCCCGGCATGTTGTCAAGGAACCAATGCATGCGCCGTTGAAAACCCGGCAGGCGCGCGATCAACTCCGGCTCCAGCGTCTCCACCGCAAACAGCGGAATCAGCCCGACCATCGAGCGTATTTTCAAAGATCGCTGCTCTCCGCTCGGAAGATGAATCGCGTCGTAAAAGAATCCATCCTCTTCGTTCCACAAAGACTCGTTTTCAGTTCCGTGCGCATTGATGGCGTCCGCGATGTACACGAAGTGCTCGAAAAATTTGCTGGCTACATCCTCGTAGGCTGGATCTTCGCGCGCCAGCTCCAGCGAAATCGCCAGCATATTCAGGCAATACATGCCCATCCAACTGGTGCCGTCCGATTGCTCGAGGTAGCCTCCGGTGGGCAAGGGCTGCGAGCGGTCGAATACTCCGATGTTGTCCAGGCCCAGAAAGCCCCCTTGAAACACGTTCATTCCTTCGGGGTCCTTGCGATTCACCCACCAGGTAAAATTCAGCAGCAGTTTGTGGAACACGCGTTCCAGAAAACTGCGGTCGGCGCGCCCGCGAATGCGTTTTTCGATCTTGTACACGCGCCAGGCCGCCCAGGCGTGTACCGGCGGGTTCACATCGCCGAAGGCCCATTCGTAGGCAGGCAACTGCCCGTTCGGATGCATATACCATTCGCGCAATAGAAGAATAAGTTGATCCTTTGCGAAATCCGGATCGACCAGCGACAGCGCGACGGTATGAAACGCCAAGTCCCATGCGGCAAACCAGGGGTACTCCCACTTGTCCGGCATGGAGAGCACGTCCGCGTTGTACAGATGCGCCCAGTCGTGATTGCGCCCCTTTTTGCGTTCCGCGGGCGGAGGCGGCTGCCCGGGATCTCCCTCCAGCCAGGTGCGCACGTCATAGTGATAGCATTGCTTGGACCACAGCATTCCCGCAAGCGCCTGGCGCATCACGCTGTGCGCGTCTTCCGAACGCTCCTGCGGGAATCGGCGCGCATAAAACTGGTCCGCTTCGCCGCGCCGCTGGTCGAACATTTTTTCAAATGCGCCGTCGAATGGGTTGGCCCCGCCCTCTAGGGGCTCCACATTCGTCAGCCTCAGGCGAATCGTGGCGGAAGCGCCCGGTGCAATCTTGAAACGATAGTGCGCTGCGCACTTCGTCCCCTTTAGCGCGGGATTAACGGCCTCCTTCACACCATCAATTACGTACTGATGAAAACTGTCTTTTACGTAGGGCGATCCATCCGGATACCCGAAGACGCGCTGAAAATTAGTTTCGTTTTCGGTGAACAACAGTTCAGTCGCGTTTTCCACCAGCATCCAGCGCTTGCCGTAGCGGCTCTCCTCCGCCGCAACCACCGCCGCGCCCATGAAATCCGCCGCGCGCGCCAGCTTGGGATGCCCGTGCTTCTCCCCAAACGACCAGATATTTCGGAACCACAGCGTGGGCAGCAGATCGAGCTGCGCTTCTTCCGGCCCGCGATTCCAGGCCGTGATCTTGATCAAAATATCTTCCGGCGCGGCCTTGGCATACTCCATGAACACGTCGAAACAGCGGTTTTCGTTGAACACGCCCGTGTCCATCAATTCGAATTCCGGGTCGCACTTGCTTCTCTTGCGATTTTCTTCGACCAGTTGATCGTACGGAAATTCCGCCTGGGGATATTTGTACAGATACTTCATGTAGGAATGCGTTGGCGTCGAATCGAGATAGAAATAATATTCCTTTACGTCCTCGCCATGATTGCCTTCATTGCCGGTCAGCCCGAAAAGGCGTTCCTTGAGGATGTGATCGCGCCCATTCCAAAGCGCCAGCGCGAAACACACGCGCTGATGCCGGTCGCTGATCCCGCCAATGCCGTCTTCTCCCCAGCGATAGGCGCGCGACCGCGCCATATCGTGCGGAAAATATTCCCACGCCGTCCCGTTCGCGCTGTAATCCTCGCGCACCGTTCCCCACTGCCTCTCGGCAAGGTACGGCCCCCATCGCTTCCAATGTTTTGTGCGCTGGTGAGACTCGTCCAGACGCTGTTCTTCGGCTGTCATTAGGTAGATTCCTCGCTCCGGTCCTTTGAGGGGGATACAGCCGGGAGGTCCGGGAATCGACAAGTATATCGGAAAAAAGTGGCATAGGCTTCAGCCTGTGGCTTTTGAATTTCAGGGGTGCAAAAACCACAGGCTGAAGCCTATGCCACGTAACCGCCCCAAGCGGTGGGCCGGGTGGGCCATGCTTTGTCCGTGTTTTTCCGGGTGCCGCACCCTTGCGCCTCTTGCAAGGGTGCGGTTCGTGAACGTAACTTCGCCTTGTCCCACAGGGCAAGCTTTACTTCTTTTCGCCCACTGCTCTCATTTCCCTCGCGTGCTTCAGCAAAGCATCGAGCGTGCGGGGCGGATCGCCTGCATTCAGCATCGATTTGAAAATCGCGTAGGCGTCAGTCTTTGAGCCGGCTTTTCGCAACGTAAATTCATCGTTGACCCAGACGTACACGATGATCCGATCCTTCGTGGAAAAGCGAAAAAACAGGCGATAGCGCTGATAGAATTTCGCGCGAAACCAGTGCCGGTTGTCGGGTCCCAATGTGTCGCCCTGGCGAAACTCCGGAGCGCCTGGGTCTCGAGGAATCGTTTCCGTGATGAGGCGATAAATCGTGGCCAGAAGTTTGGTTTTGGGATGTTCCTTGTAGGTATCCGGCTGGCTGATCGAAAGGCGTTCCACCTCTTCCGTCAGTTTCCTTAACTGGCTTTCAAACAGGAGATATTGGAACAGCCGCCAGCCGTTCACTTCCATTAGATCAGCGCCTCGTCTCCCAAATTCTCCTCGGGAGAAGGCTCCACATCTTTCACAAGCTCGCCGATTCGCTCCATGAGCCCGGAGTCGAGCGGCGCAATGTGCGTGGGAGAGCGCAGCATGTCCGCCGCTAGAAAACTCATGAACGAGGAAAGCACGGGATCTTCCTTGGCGCTCTTTCTTTTTGCTTTGGGATCGGCAACTACAAGCATGCGCCCGGGGCCAATAATATGGGCTTCCACTTCACCGCTGAATTCGGGATGGCTGTGGAACAGGGCCCGCTCGAAACGCAAACCGAGAGAGTTACCGGTCTTTGCCTGTTTGCCGTGGTATACGCCGGTATCCCTAATTGTCGCGACAGCGCGCACACTTCTCTTGTGCCGCGCTCCAGCCTTCGCTTTAGCCATGGCATCCCTCCTAACAAAGACATGTTAGCACATTCGTGCTAACAATGCCGGGCGCCCTACACTTGGATTTCCAAGTCTGCGCTGCGTCTATTCGACTCTCCCGCGCCCTGCGATCGCTCAGCGAATCTCGATGACCCGCGCTTGGCGGATGGCTGAGATGGCACGCAATTCGCCGAGGACATCGGGCGGGACGTTTTGGTCCACGTTGACGATGCCGATGGCTTCGTCGGAATTTTGCAGGCGGCCGAGGGCGAAGTTGGCGATGTTGATGGCGTGTTTTCCGAGCAGCGTGCCGACGCGGCCGATGACGCCGGGGACGTCCTGGTTGCGGAAGAGCAGGAGGAAACCGGTGAGCGGCGCGTCGATGTCGATATTGTTCACGCCGAGAACGCGCAGCGCGTCGTTCAGGCCGATCATGCCCAGGACGGAAACGGTTTCGCCGTCGATGCGCAAGGCCACGCCAAGCGAATTGGTGTACTTGGCGCGGCGCGCGCTGCGCACTTCGACCACTTCGATTCCGCGGGCCTTTGCAAAATTTCCGGCGTTAATCAGATTAATCTGATCGGCCAGGATCTGCCCTAAAATGCCCTTCAGCACGGCGTTTTTCACCAGGTGCGTGTTGAGGTCAGCCAGGCCGCCATCGTAGCTGATGGAAACTTCCGTAAACGGTTTTTCGGTCAATTGCGCGACAAACGTGCCCAGCTTTTCTCCAAGCTGCAGATACGGCCCCAGCTTCTTGAACTCTTCGGGAGAAATGGACGGCATGTTGACGGCGTTTTTCACGGCGCCGGTTTTCAGGTAATCGCGCAACTGCTCCGCGATGCGCGTGCCGACCACTTTTTGCGCCTCTTCGGTCGAACCAGCGATGTGCGGCGTGGCGATCACTTTGGGGTGCTGCACCAGGCGCGGATCGGCGGGCGGCTCGGCCTCAAACACATCAAGCCCCGCCCCGGCCACGTGCCCGCTTTCGAGCGCCGCGAGCAGCGCCGCTTCGTTCACGAGTTCGCCGCGCGCGCAATTGGCGATGCGCACGCCCTTCTTGGTGAGCGCCAGCGATTTTGCGTTGATCAAATGCCGGGTCTCCGGCGTGAGCGAAGAGTGCAGGCTGATAAAATCGCTGGTCTTCAATAATTCTTCGAGCGGCACCAGGCGGATATTCTGCTCGGTGGCAAGCACAGTGGAAACGTAGGGATCGAAGGCCACCACTTTCATTTTGTGTGCCTGCGCAAGCCGCGCGACTTCCGTGCCGATGGTGCCGAGGCCGACGAGGCCCAGCGTTTTGTCGCGCAATTCGCTGCCCGTAAATTTTTTCTTTTCCCACTGGCCAGCCTTCATGGAGGCGTCGGCCTGCGCGATAGGGTGCGCCATGGCCAGCAGCATGGTCATGGTGTGTTCGGCCACGCTGATGGCGTTTCCGCCGGGAGTGTTCATGACCAGCACGCCCTTGCGCGTGGCGGCGTCGAGATCGACGTTGTCCACGCCCACGCCGGCGCGGCCGATAACGCGAAGGTTCTTGGCCTTGTCCATCAGCTCGGCCGTCACCTTCGTGGCGCTGCGCACCAGCAGCGCGTCCGCGTCGCGAATTTCTTCCTCGACCTTGCCTTTTGTTTTGGGGAGATTCACGACGGTCCATGTAGGATCCGCCTTCAGAATATCCACCACGCTTTCATCAACGCTGTCCGCGATCACGATTTTCATTGGGCTCTCAAGATTCTCCGTGTCCTCTGTGTTCTCTGTGTTAAAAGGTTTTGCTTACCCCAAATGAAAAGGCTTTTAACACAGAGAACACAGAGGCCACAGAGAAATTCAATTCAATTTGTGGATTAGGATGAATGCCGCAAAAACACGTTTTGCGCGGCGCGAACGCCGCTGCCGAGCTCGACCTTGTGGCCAACTTTTTGCAACACGATTTCAAGCGCGCCAAGCACCGCCACCAGGTCAAGAAAATCGTAATAGCCCAGATGAGCGATGCGGAACATGTGGCCCTTCATGGAGCCTTGCCCGTCGGTAAGAATGACGCCGAACCGTGACTTCATTTCCTTGACGATCTTGGTGGATTCGATCCCCGCCGGAGCGTTAATCGAAGTCACGGCGTTCGCCGGAGAACTCACCGCAAAATTCGTGAGCCCCAGCGCCACGGCCGATTCACGCGTAGCCTCGGCCAAAAGCGCGGCGTTGGCGATGAGATTCTCGCGCCCTAGTTCCTTGATGTAATTCAAAGCGCCGTGCAGACACACAACTAGCGATGTCGCGGGAGTGTAGCTCGATTCCCCCTTGGCCAGGCTCTTGCGTTCCTTGGCGTAGTCAAAGTAGTAGCGCGGCAGTTTCGATTGCGCGATGGTCCGCGCTGCTTTTTCGCTGATGCTGGCAAACGCCAGGCCCGGCGGAATCATGGTGGCCTTCTGCGATCCGCCAATCATGATGTCGATGCCCCACTCGTCGGGCCGCAGATCCGTGGTCCCGAGGCCCGTGATGGCGTCCACCACAAAACAGCAATCCGGCAACGCGGCTACAGCTTTGCCGAGCGTCTCAACGTCGTTGCGCACGCCCGTCGAGCTTTCCGTGGCCTGAATGAGCACGGCGCGGAACTTGCCGCTGGATTCCAGATGCTTCTTCATTTGATCGACGGGCACGGGATGCCCGTAGGGCGCGTCCACCACCACCGCTTCGATCCCATAAGCCTTGGCAAGCTCCACCCAGCGCTCGCCAAATTTTCCCGCTGTGCCGATCAGCACGCGCTCGCCGGGAGAGAGCAGGTTGGACAAAGCGCCTTCCATTGCGCCCGTGCCAGAGCTGGAGAACACCACCACGTCATTCTTGGTGTTGAAATAATATTTCAGGTTGTCGAGCGTCTCCACCATCAGCTTGCGGAAGGCGTCCGTACGATGGTGCAACGTCATGGTCAGCGCGCGAAGCTGCGCTTCCAGCAAGAGAGGCGTCGGTCCGGGAGTAAACAGTCTTTCCTTAATGATTCCAGGCATATCGGTTTCTCAGTCCATTCTTCTATAAGATTAGGAGAAAATTATTTGGGGCACGTGCAATCCGAGTTGGGCCAAATCCATTTCAAGGGCATGTCCGCCTCTGAGATTACGATTGCAGGCAGGAATACAGGTTAAGGGATGGCGGGAAAATGGTCAACATTGCTGTTTTCTTGATGCGGTTCAAATTTGAAAGGTTTTTGACTTTAGGAGGGCCGAGTTTCAACTCGGCCGTGCAGATTGCACCTTAGTGCGGGCTTCAGCCCCTAAAAAGTCTGTGCTCTTTGTCGGGACTGAAGTCCCGCCCTCCTGCGGAACTTTGCCAATTCATCGTCTTCCAACTTAGGACAGCACCCTTTTTTTCCTTTTGCTGTTTTCCTCCGTGAAGGCAAGCCGTAGTATTGGTAGAGTAGGCCGCAATCGAAATTGCCGAGGATGTGCAGCCATGCGCGAAAAAGTAAAAGTGGTGGACGTGACGGCGCGCGACGGTTTGCAAAATGAACCGAAGCCCGTATCCACGCGAGACAAGCTTGCGCTGATCGAAAAGCTGGTGCAGGCAGGCGTGACCGACATTCAGGCCACCAGCTTCGTCCACCCCAAATGGGTGCCGCAAATGGCGGACGCCGAAGAAGTGGCCGCCGGCCTCGGCAAGTTTTCCGGCGTGACGTTCTCCGCACTGGTGCCCAACCTGAAAGGGTACGAACGCGCCCTGGCCGCGGGGATTCGCCACATGGAATTCGTGATTGCCGCCAGCGAATCGTTTAATCGCAAGAATCTGAATCGCAGCATGGCCGAGTCCCTGCAATTGCTGGAGCAAGCCACACGAATGGCCGACCGCGACGGCGTTGTCCTGCGAGTAGGCTTTTCCACATGTTTTCATTGCCCGTTTGAAGGAAGAATTTCGAGCCCGGCGGTGTTGAAGGCAGCCCGCGCCGCGCGCCAAATCGGCCCGTGGCGCATCGCCATCTGCGACACCGACGGCATGGCCTTCCCTAATCAGGTCAAGGAAACAGTCGGCCTGCTGCTGAGCGAACTGAAATTGAAGGCGGACGATCTCATCCTGCACTTTCATGACACCTATGGCCGGGGCCTGGCCAACACTCTTGCGGGCCTCGAAGCAGGCGTGCGCGAATACGACTCCTGCACAGCGGGCCTGGGCGGCTGCCCCTACTGCCCCGGCGCAAGCGGAAATCTGGCCACGGAAGATCTGGTCGATTTCCTGGAAGGCATGGGCTACGACACGGGAATCGACATGGAAAAATTGCTGGATGCGGCCGAATTTGCCTGCCGCTTTTCGTCCCGGCCCTATCAAGGGCATCTCTTGCGAGCGCGCCGCGCAGGCGCCTGCGGGGTGGCTCCACAAGTTTCGGCGTAAATTAAAGATTCCAGATTCAGTTGCGCTAGGGGGCTTACACAGATGGCGCTACCACTCCATGGTGTCCGCGTGCTGGACGTAACCAACGTCCTGGCGGGGCCTTTCTGCAGCTTTCAACTGGTGTTGCTGGGCGCCGAAGTCATCAAGATCGAGCAGCCGGTAAAAGGCGACCTGGCCCGGCAGCTTGGCGCGGATACCCAAGCGAATGAGCGGTTGATGGGCGCTTCCTTCGTGTCAGTGAACGCGGGAAAGCAATCCGTAACGCTCAACCTCAAATCGCCGGAAGGCAAAGAGATATTCAAGCAGCTCGCGGCCGTTTCGCACGCCGTGATCGAAAATTTCCGCCCCGGCGTCATGGCCCGGCTGGGCCTCGACTATCCCTCCCTGGCAAAGGTGAATCCCCGTCTCGTCTATTGCGCCATTTCCGGCTTCGGGCAGGATGGCCCGCTGGCCATGCGTCCGGCCTACGATCAAGTGATCCAGGGAATCTCAGGCGTTATGAACATCACGGGAGACGCACAAAGCGCTCCGTTGCGTGTAGGCTACCCGATCTGCGACACCATGGGCGGCATTACCGCGGCCATGGCCATCTGCGCGGCGCTGGTCGACTCGCTCACCACCGGCCATGGTCGCAGCATCGACGTCTCCATGCTGGAATCCACGCTGGCCTCCATGGGCTGGGTCGTTTCGAACTATCTCAACGCGGGCGTCGAGCCTATCCCCATGGGCAACGAGAACTTCACCGCCGCGCCCTCCGGCACATTTCGCACCGCGAATGGACTGCTCAACATCGCCGCCAACGAAAACGCCCAGTACGAAAAACTTTGCGACACGATTGGACGCCCCGACCTGAAGACCGACGCCCGCTTCGAAGACCGCGAAACGCGCCGGGGAAACCGCCTGGCCATCAACAAAGAGATCGCCCCGGAACTATTGAAGCGCAGCGCCGCGGAATGGGAGCAGGCGCTGATCGAAGTGGGAGTGCCCGCAGGGCGCGTCCTGAGCGTGCCGGAAATTTTAGGCCACCCGCATCTCTCCGGCCGGAACTTCGTCTCTGAATTCGAAGGATCGGCAGGAAAGCAAAAACTGACCCGCGGCGGCTTCCTTTTTCCTGAAGACCAGGCCTCGCCGCAAGGTCCCGCTCCAACGTTGTCCGAGCACACGGATGCCTGGCTGGGCAAGCTCGGCTACGACGCTGAAAAGATCCGCGAACTCCGTAAGAAGCATGTCATATGAATCGCCCTATGAAGTGAAGCTCATTCCGCCCAGCTGTAAAACACATCTGGCAATATCTACGTCCTGAAAGCGGTGCCGGTAATTGTAGCCCGCCTCTTCAGAGGCGGGGAATTTCTGCAAAATTGGCAGCAAACCCTCGCCTCTGAAGAGGCGAGCTACAATTCCGATTCCCCGAACAGGAAAAAACATCAGTATTTTTCATAACGTAACAGGCGCCTTCATTCCCGGATTCGACAACTGTCTATGCATTCGCAGAGCGCTCCGCAAGATGTCACCAATTATTAAGAAACCGCTTGACTTCTACTTGAGCGGGTACTTAAATTGTGCCCAAGTTTGGGGTGTTTCAATCCAGAATTTAGGTCGGATGTCCAATTCCAGGCTGTTAACGATGGCCCATGAGGGTTCATCAAGGAGGCTTTAAATGGGTGTGGGAAGATTGAGTAAACTCACCACCAGTTTTGCGATTCTGCTAACAGTGCTGTTCAGCTTGATGGGCGGCGTTGTAGCGCATGCTCAGGTCACCGGTGCAACTCTTTCCGGGACCGTCACCGATCCTTCCGGCGCAAGCATCACCGGAGCCACGGTTTCTGCTAAGAATAACGCAACTGGAGCTATTCGAGATGTCACAACGGACGCGGCTGGGCTGTACTCAATGCCCAACCTCGCACCAGGAGACTACGTTGTAACTGTCACGGCCACAGGGTTCTCAACGACTGTGCAATCGAACCTTTCGCTCGCCGTCGGGCAGCAGCAGCAACTTAACTTCGGCCTGAAAGTTGGAGCGGCTTCCACGACGGTTCAAGTAACCGAAGCGGCACCGCAAATTGACCTCACCTCTTCCGCTCTTACAGGTCAGGTCGAATCGGAAACAGTACGCGAGTTGCCCCTGAACGGGCGCGACTGGACTTCTTTGGCCCAGCTTCAACCCGGCGTCAAGCCAATCGAAACGCAAATGAGCTATTCGACCTCCGCCCGCGGCAACCGCGGATTCGGGTCCGAACTCACCATTTCCGGCCAGAGGTCAACTTTCAATAACTACCGCATTGACGGAATCGGCGTCACGGATTATGCCAATGCTGCTCCAGGAAATGTGATCGGCGTGGTTTTGGGCGTCAACGCCATCGAGGAATTCTCGGTGTTAACAGGCGGCTTTCCGGCTGAATACGGCCGCGCCACAGGCGGCGTCATCAACGCGATCAGCAAGTCAGGAACGAACACCTTCCACGGTGGCGTATACGAATTCCTGAGGAATAGCGCACTTGATTCGAATGATTACTTCACGAGGGCCGCTGGCAACCCAATTCCTCCGTTCCGGCGCAATCAGTTTGGCGCATCTGCTGGCGGACCAATCATCAAGGACAAGACTTTCATTTTTGGCGATTATGAAGGACTGCGCCAGTCAAAGGGAATCCCAACATCTGTCGGAGTCCCCTCCGTAGCGGCTCGTGCGGGAACCTTCCAGTTCGATTCCCAAACCAATGCCGACGCGGCAGTTTGCCCGACAACAATTCCCTCGGTCTATAGTGGAACAACTGAGATCAGCCCGGGCACGTGCCAGATCCCGGTGTTGAATACCTATGCCACGCAATTGCTGGGTCTTTACCCATTGCCCACCAACGGCGTAGGCTCATCCGGAGTTGCGGCCAATAAAGGGCAATTCGTATTTGCCGGTGTGCAACAGGTGCCTGAAAACTTCTTTACGGTTCGCGTCGACCATAAGCTTGGAACCAACGACAGCTTGTTTGGGACTTACCTGTTTGACGACACAAACTATACACAGCCGGATGTGTTGAACACTGTCCTCCAGCAATCTCACACAACGCGTACCACAATCGCGATAGAAGAGAACCACACTTTCAGCTCGAGTTTTGTGAACGCCGCCCGCATCGGGTACAACCGCGACCATGTTATTAACGCGGCCACCCCGGGCGCAATCAATCCGCTTGCTGCGGAAACGAGCTTGGGCGCCCTTGCGGGACAAAATGCTCCCAGGCTTTCACCCCACGGCGGAGTCAGTGACTTCTTTGCGGGCGTCAACGGCGCTTCTCACTATCTCCACACTTGGAACTCCTATCAGGCCTATGACGACGCGTTCTGGGTTAAGGGAGCGCACACCATCAAATTCGGCGCTGGCGTGGAGCGGATGCTTTACAATCAGCACACATTCCAGGAACCCGGCGGAAGATACCAGTTTTCCGACTTCATCAACTTTATGGCTGGCGTGCCCAAATCATTCGAAGCAAGCCTCGGGCCTTCAGTCGGCGGAGTGGACAACCCCAGGGAGTTTCGGCAGACCATGTTCAGTTTCTATGCCCAGGATGACTGGAAGGCACGGTCCAACCTTACTGTGAACATGGGTATTCGGTACGAACCCAGCACCGTGATGAATGATGCCCAGGGTCGGATTACCAATCTGGCGACCATTACGGCCACCTCTCCCACATGCGGGACGAATTTTGGGGACACCAATATCCCGGCACAGCCAGGTTCAAGCTGCGGAAGCGTTGGCGGCTACTATAAAAACGCCACTCTTCGCAATTTTGAGCCCCGGCTTGGCTTCGCATGGGATCCATTCAAGGACGGAAAAACATCGGTCCGCGGCAGCTTCGGTATCTACGATGTGGACCCGCTTCCAGGTTACTTCCTGCTGCAACAAAATCAGGCGGGACCGTTCCTTATTTTTAAGAGCATCAAGGGTGCTTCGAACTTCCCTGCCGGGTCATTCGCACCAGATCAGGGAGGTCTACAGCTGGAAAACTTTACGGCCAGCAAATTGGCCGAGTCAACGGTCGAGGGGACACCGCACCGAAGCTACGTGATGCAGTGGAACCTCAACATTCAACGCCAACTCACGTCGGATATGACGTTGACGGTTGGATATGTTGGTTCGCATGGCGTTCACTTGATGATGCGGGGTGACGACGGGAATATGTCGGGTGCGCCCGGCAGTGCGGCACCGGCCGCTCTTACAGCGTATGGTTACGAGTTCCCCGCAACCTCTGCCCCGGTCAACCCGACCATGGGAATCATCCGCTACATCTATTGGAATACCGACTCCCACTACAATGGGCTGAACGTGAACCTTGACAAAAAGTTCTCCCACGGATTCCAGGCCCAGTTGGCCTACACGTTCTCCAAGTCTTTGGATGACGACTCACAAACAATCGCCGGCGATACCTTCTCCAACGGCATCAACTCGCCGTGGTGGTTCTTGCCGAAGTTGTTCTATGGCCCGTCGGATTTCAACGTTGCCCACACACTCTCCATCAATGGCCTTTACACCATTCCCTCTCCGAAATCTCTTGGGGGATTTGCCCAGCAAGCGCTGGGAGGATGGCAATTGGGCGGCATTTTCACCTACAACAGCGGAACCCCAACGACTCCAATCAATAACGGCGACCCCTTGGGTTTGGGGAACAGCGGAGCAGACCAGTTCGGTCCGCTGGTCCTGAATGCGGGATGCAATCCTGTTAACTCTAACTACGCGGGAAGCGTTCCCGGCAAACCGCTCTACATCAATACAAACTGCTATTCGGAGCCAACCGTTCCGACATCAGCGATTACTAACCACTTGTTGCCTTATCCTTGCAATCCATTCCCAGGTGCACCTACGGCACCGGCCGGCCAGACGTATTGCGCAAACCTGGCCCCGGGTAATATCCTGAGGAACAGCATCACGGGCCCGAAGTTCTTCAACATGGACTTCTCCGTGCACAAGGATTTCCCGATCAAACGCATCTCGGAACAAGCTAACCTGCAGTTCCGAGCCGAGATGTTTAACATCTTCAACCATGACAACTTCGTCCCGCCGCAGCCCTGCAGCGGCGATTGCAACGCCGGTTTGTTCAACCAGGACGGCTCATCCGCAGGCGTCGGTTACATGACCGCGCTTGCAGGACAACCGAGGGAAATTCAGTTCGCCCTCAAATTTGGCTGGTAGTTGAAAAGTAGTCGATTAGGCATGGATGCCCGTCCGCTTCGGCGGACGGGCATTTGTGTTTTATAGGGAACAAAATGGAAAGACTCAATTGGCTATGAGGATGCCCTGACACAGTATCCATATTAAATGTGTGGAAGCATCGCCTTCCAGTTCAGCTAAGACAAAAAAAGCCCCTCACTTTCAGGGAATTTTCAGGGTGTCAGAACTATAGTTGTCCGTGTTCCATCCACCAATGAACAAATTGAACAGCAAGATGTCTTTGCCAATCCCACTTAGCTTTGATAACGTCTTGGCATCATTTCGGATGCAGATGTTGATTCGCTTTGACTCACGCCTTCAGGCGTGGGATTGTTCGAAGATTCTTGGGTGAAAAGTAGGACAGGCTTCAGCCTGTCTGGTTTTGATCTTTGGGGCGGTCGGCAAAATTTGCAATTCGGCAGAAGAAGTCAAAAGAAGACAGGCTGAAGCCTGTCCTACTTTATTAGGGGGAGAACTCGATGAAGGTTTCAAGTTACGCAAAGCTTGCGCTCGCATTTTCAATCGTGTTGTCAGCCGCCTGCGTTCTGGCGGGTTCGCCAGCCAGCGGCTATAAGCTGATCACAAAAGTTACTTACGGCGCGGCTCCCGGAGTTGGAGCCACGCGCGAATATTTCGACTACGTGATTCCCGAGCCTGCTTCGCGGCGCATGTATTTTACGCACGGCACGGAAGTGGACGTGGTGAATGCCGACACCAATGAGAAGATCGGCTCCGTATCCAGCGCGGACTGGAAGCGCGTTCACGGGGTGGCCCTGGTGCCCGCCCTGAACAAGGGATTCATCACCGACGGCGACGCCGGAACCGTGATCGTATTCGACCTGAAAACGCTCAAGCCCACCAAGACCATCAAGGCGGAAGATGACGCCGATTGGATCCTGTACGACAACGCCTCCAAGCGCATTTTCGTATTCAATGGAGATTCCAAGTCCTCGACTGTCATCGATCCCGTAAAGGAAGAAGTGATCAAGAGCATTCCCCTGGGCGGCGCGCCGGAACAGGCCTACGCCGACGGCAAGGGAATGATCTATGACACGCTGCAATCCACCAATGAAGTGGTGGCCATCGACACCAAGCAAATGACGGTGAAATCGCGCTTCCCGGTCGCGCCCGCGGGCGCGCCCACATCGATCACCATGGACCGCAAGACACGCCGCCTGTTCGTGGGCGGACGCAATCCCAAGATGCTGGTGATGATGGATGCCGACACCGGAAAAGTGATCGGCCAGCCGTTCCCCATCGGCGACCGCGTGGACGCCAACGTGTTTGACGCGGAAACCAATATGGTCGCGGCCGCAACGCGCGAAGGCACACTGCACATTTTCCACGAAGATTCCGCCGACAAGCTGTCCGAGGTCGAAACCATCAAGACCGAGTTCGGCGCAAAGACCATGGGCCTGGATCCAAAGACCCACAAGCTGTTCCTCACCACCTCGGATTTTGGCCCGGCTCCCGCGCCCACGGAAAAGCAGCCCAATCCCCAGCCGGTTGCCACTCCCGGAACGTTTCGCCTATTGATTTACGGAAAGTAAGTTGCTGTAGCCCGCGTCTTTAGACGCGGGGTTCTACGTACCCGGTGCCAGGAATGACCCCCGCCTCTGAAGAGGCGGGCTTCAGCAGTTGATTCGCAATGGAGGCTACATGAAACGATTGAAAGGTATGTTGAATATTGCGTTGCTTATTCTTGCGGCGGCAACCGCAGCGTCCGCGCAGGGACAAGTTACAGCGGTTCGCGCAGGAAAAATGTTTGACCCCAAGTCCGGAACAAATCTGGCCAATCAGGTCATTCTCATCACCGGCGATAAAATCACGGAGGTTGGCCCAACCGACAAAGTGAGCATTCCGGCCGGAGCCAGAGTGATCGACCTCAGCAAGGCCACCGTGCTCCCCGGCTTGATCGATGGGCACGTGCACCTGACGGATGCGCAGGGCGGCTTGCAACATCAAATGATGGTCGCGCTGTTCAGCGCCACATCCAGCATGAATGCAGGCTTCACTACGCTTGTCTCGATGGGCACACACGGCGGCGGCTTTGCCGACGTGGAGCTCAAGAAAGCCATCCAGCAAGGTCTGACAAAGGGTCCGCGCATCATCACCGCCGGCCCGATCATCAACATCACCATGCCCGGCAATGCACCCTTCCCGCTCATGAATACGCCCATGGACCCGGATATCGAGGCCAATGGCGCGGATCAGATGCGCGCCGCCGTGCGTGAACTAGCCAAGTACGGCGCTGAGCACGTGAAGATTCACACTACCGGACCGTTCTATTTCGACAAGGACGGCAAGATGTTCAATCAGCCGCTGCCCACGCGTGAAGAACTGGCCGCTGTGATCGACGAAGCGCACCGCCGCGGCATGTGGGTGGCATCGCACACCTACGGAGGCGAAGGCTTGAAGATGGCCATCGACCTGGGCCTCGACAACATCCAACACGCCACTGCGGCAAGCGACGAAGACATCCGCGAGATCGTGCAAAAGCATCTGCCGATCACCACAACCTTTCTCGACCATCGCCAGGATGAACCGGACGATCTGAAGCAGTGGGCTCCCTACAGCCGCTGGCGGCTGGTGGAAGTGACCTGGAAGAAAATGCTTGCCGCCGGCGTGGTTCTCGGCTGGGGCAGCGGCTCAGCGCCGCCGCCAGGCCGCGTCTACAACACCGAGTGCAACTGCTCGCACGGCGTGCAGGGCGAGCAATTCCCTCTCCTCGTAAAGTGGGGAGCTAGTCCCGTGTACACGCTGCGCATGGCCACCACGGTGAATGCGGAAATCATTCACATGTCGGACAAGCTCGGCACCATTGAGAAGGGCAAGTTCGCCGACATCATCGCGGTTTCGGGAGATCCCTTGCAGGATATTTCCGAGATGCAGCACGTGAAATTCGTGATGAAGGGCGGCGCAGTTATTCGCAACGATATAGCGACGGTGCCGAGCGCCACGGCTTCCAACTAGTGTTAGAAGTTTGCGATCGTATCGGCGGCAGCCCTAGGATGTTCGCTTCTAATGGGCTTCCGCCGCTACGATGCACGAAACTCCTCGAGACGCTGGAACGCCTCATGTAACGATCCCGGAAAATTCTCGTCCCCCCACCTTTCCGCGCCGCGGATTGTTCCGTGGCGGACCGGAAGCGAAAAACCAAACTGGATTTTAGGCGCGGTTTCCAAGCACACACTTCCGTCAATATTCGTGACTTGCCGGCTGACTCCTTCCTTTCCAAGAGGTTAGAGCGACTTTCGTGATCTACATCACAGACAACAAACTATACCATCACCAAGATGCATGAGGCGGGTCACATACAGATTGGATGGACATTTCCTAGAATCGGCCAGTCTTACGGCTGTATACGCAAAAAGACGTAACTGCCGCAGAGAGAAAAAGGGTGTGCAAATGATAACAACTTCTAAGAAGCGCTACGTATGGGTTTGGCTGTTCGCTCTGCCGCTGTTGTTGCACTTCGGGTCTGGTGTTGCTTTCGCGCAAAAGCAGCCCGCCGGGGCTAGTTCCCCTTCAGTTGTCTGGGAGATCCCTGCTGTGGGCAACGCCAGCGGGTATATAGGAAATGACACGAACACATCCACGGGTTGCCTTCATTGCCACAAGACTCTGGGTGAGCAATTTTCGAAAACGGCCATGGCGCACACGGACGTAGCCGGAACGAACACCGACACCAGTTGCGAAACGTGTCACGGCCCTGGCAAAGCGCACAATGATGCAGAAATGGAAGCGGAGCGCACCGATACCAAAAATCCTGAAGCAAAAAAACTCATCTTTCGCTTCGATGGCTCGCCCCAGGAGAATTCCGCCCGTTGCCTGACTTGCCACGGAACGAGCCCGACGCACGACAAGTATGACAGCTCGGAGCATAAGTTGATGGGAGTTTCATGCCAAGACTGCCACGCTTCGCACTTGGTTGGCCTTAGCAATCCCAAGGACCGCGTCGAGCCCACCCTCGGGCAATCAAAGTTCTTTTCCGCGCCGGAGATGACGGAGCAGAACCGCTGGCTGAATCAGAGCATGCTCCGGAAGGCACAGCCTGAGCTTTGCTTTGACTGCCATCGAACCATACAAGCAGCGTTCGCCTTGCCAAATCATCATCGGGTTCCTGAAGGGCTGATGAAGTGCACGGATTGCCATAACGCCCACGGCACTGCGAATCGCAGCCTGCTCACGAAGACCAATTGGGAAACCTGTGTAGGGTGCCACACCGAAAAACGCGGCCCCTACGTCTACGAGCATGCATCCGTCAAGATCGAAGGATGCGTGATCTGCCATAACCCGCACGGGACTGTTAACAGGCTGCTCTTGAAGACTAGCGAAACCCGCTTCCTCTGCCTGTCATGTCACACCGAAGTCCAGGTGAACGTGCCTCATGGCCACCTGAGCTACCAGACCGGAGGCAATTGTACCCGGTGCCACGCAGTCATCCACGGCTCAAACTTGAGCCCATACTTTTTGAGGTAAAGGAGCTTTATATGAATCTCTTCCGTCCTATTAGTTTGTGTGTTGCCGCGCTCCTGATGATGGCCGTGTGCAGCTGGGGCCAGGAGGAAGCGCCGCCGCTGACGCTCGGCAATTTTGAGACCCAGGGATCAGCCACCGTTGGATATCGATTCGCTGACGTCAAGGGCTCCCAACCGGAATACCTTGAACTCTTCGACCTCAAGAAGGGTATGCGTCTGATGGATTTCAACCTGTTGGGCCGCGCTAAGGAAGGCACTTCGCCATTCGCGGACAGCTATTCACTTACTCTGAGCGGTCTCGGTGGCGATCCTTACCCCGGCGGCCAACTGACCGTGACTAAGGATAAACTGTACGATCTGCGTGTCAACTACCGTCAAAGCTACTTCTATATGTCGGACAACTTGGACGGCGGCAACAACGTTGCTGTGCCCACTGCCTTGAACACGCCTGCTGTCGGAACGCCCTATTATGTCGGCCACGGATTGCAGGGCGAGCACGCTTGGGCCACCGTTCGCAAGTTCGGGTCAGTGAATTTTCTTCTCCATGCGACCAAGAACCTGCGCTTCGGCTTTGAGTACGAGCGAAATAGCAGGGACGGAATGACCTGGACCACGCGCAGCTTGGACTATACTGGCGACCCGAGCGCTTGGGGATCTTTTTCACGGGCCTTTCCCTATTACGTAGGCGTCCCGGTCAACGAACTGTCGAACCGTATCACGGGTTCGTTGGACTACACGTTGCGCGACTGGAACTTTCATTATCGGATTGGCTACCAGACTTTCGACCAAAATCTGACGGGAAACTGTTTACAATCGACCGGGCTTCAGGCCGGAGCCCCTTGCACGACCGCATCGCCGGGAACCAGTATCAACACAGATATCCCAGCTAACAGCGCTTTAACTGAAAGCGCCCTTTCCTACCAGGAATATCGGCGGCTCACGACACCCGTTAGCGAATTCTCATACGATGGCAAGGTGAACTCGTGGTTCGAACTTCGTGGAGGATACATCTTTTACCGCTACGGGGGACCCGCGACGCGCGATGCGGGTTACAGCGGCATAGGCCCCACGACTACCACTTTTACATTGCCCGCGGGTTTCAGTACCTACTGTAAAGCTTTAGTTCCAGCTACAGGAGCCAATTGCGCAACATACTCGATTTCGACCACTGATCGCGTGCAGGTCTCCGAGCCAAACAATATAATCGACCAAGGCTTTACTCTGAAACTGAGAGACTGGTGGAAATTCCATGCCGATTATCGCTATTCACGCTTCACTGAGAACGGTATCGATTTGTATCACACCTTGGCCACCAGCCCGAGCGCAGTGATCTCCGCCCTTGTCGATGGGACTAACAACAATCAGTGGCACGAGGGATTGAGCCAGTTGGACTTGAACATGGAGTTTGTTCCCGCAAACTCGCTCGTCATACGCGCCGGAATCCGTCTGATGAAGAACGATATCGAGTCGCTGGTGAATGGCGCGGCTCTGCCTGCATCAACTCTGGCGGACCCGACGCCGACCCTGAGAGTCAAGACAGTTTCGCCCACATTCAGCCTCTTTTACAAGCCTTCCAAGATCTTCAGCGTGCGCGGCGACTTTCAGAGCACCACCAACGGAGCCATGTACACGGCAATCACTCCCCACACCGATGTCGGCGGACATATCATCGTCCGCTTGCAGCCTTGGTCCAAGTTCACCCTGGAAGAGAGCCTGGTTCTTCGCAATCGCCAATATCTTGCATCAAGTTTCCAGAACAATACCCGGACCAATGCCTTTACCGCTTCTTATTCCTTTACCGAGCGAATCTCGGCGTTTGCCGGCTTGAGCTACGATAGCAACCTTGATGGCGATCAATTCAATTTCGTTCGCGGCATTGCCCCACTTACTCCAGTTTGGAGTGACCGGTTTATCAACCGCGTCTGGCAAGGAGGGCTTTCAGCGAAATTGTCCCGTTACTTCGGCGCCAACTTCTCCGGAAACTTCGTGCGGACTACCGGCTTAGGTCAGGTTGCGGGGGAGCCCCCAATCGTCGGACCGATGACTTGGCCCCTGGCCACAGCCACAGTCTGGGGGGATTTCAAGCAGGCCGGACGCGTTTCTATCGATCTGCAACGGACTTATTACATCGAACAGATCGCCAGTCTCAACAATTTCTCGGCAAACCTGCTGACAATCCGCTGGACGAGAGATTTCTGATAGATCGTCCAGCCAAGTCAGAGGAGGACGCACGCAGACGGATAGGGAGGCAATTCCCAATTGCCTCCCTTCGAACAGGCATGTGCTTTTTTCAGATGGGTTGTGAGCTGGATCACAATAAATTGTGAGCAATGTCACAGACCATTTTGCGACGAGATGCGAACGTATCGACTGAAAGATGAAAACATACCAACTAGAGGTGAAACATGAGAGGAATTGCAAAAGCTAGGATCTGGGTTCTTCTTCTTGTGGCTGTGGCTGTCGCAGTGGCACTGCCTACGATGAGAACACGCGCACAGGAGCCTCGCGTGATCCAGTTAACCGCTGATCATGACAACAAATTCAAAGTTCCCGGGCAGAAAGAGCCTGTCATCACGGTGAAAGCGAAAGAGGTTATTAAGTTCAGGGTCACCGCGCATAAAGGAACTGAGACTGACCCGAAATACCCCGGCTGCGTTCACTCCTTCAGCATTAAAGAACTCAAGGATCAGGGCTGGGACGTGTGCTTGAAGGAAGGCATGAATGAATTTGTCCTGGTCGCGCCCAGCAAGCCCGGGGAATACAAGATCGAATGCATGGCCAAGTGCGGCAAGGGCCACGATGACATGGCAATGAAGATGATCGTGCAGTAACGCGCTCGCGATAAGGAGGCCCTATGTCGATCACACGCCGCGGTTTCTTGCAAGGAACGGGAGGAGCACTGGTGGCTTCCCTTGCCCTTACGGAAGGGACTTCCGCGCAAGGTCTTCAGCAGATATTGCCGGCCAGGTCAGTCGCGCCCACCAATCAGAAGTGGGTGATGGTAATCGACCTAGCCAAATGTGACGGTTGTGGCGATTGCACGAAGGCTTGCAATGCCATGCACTTCGTTCCCCCGATGCAGGAATGGATCAGGGTCTATGAGGTGCGCGACAACCCCGAGGCCGGGCCGTATTACATGGCCCGGCCCTGCATGCATTGCGACAATCCTCCTTGCGTGCGTGGATGCCCCGTGGGAGCCACGTTCAAACGCACCGATGGGCTTGTCATGATGGATCAGGACCGCTGCATCGGTTGCCGCAACTGCATCGCCCAGTGCCCCTACGGAGCGCGCTCCTTCAACTGGGGAGAACCGCCCCACACACCGGAAGAGCTTGCCCATAAATATTCAATGGAAGAGGGATGGCCCCATCGCAAAGGCGTGGTTGAAAAGTGCGACTTCTGCCCGGAAATGCTGCGCGCGGGAAAATTGACGGCCTGCGCCGAGAAGTGCTCCATGGCCGCCGTTTATGTCGGCGACGAATATGAGGACGCCGTCACGAACAGCAAAGGAGAAACCATCCAGTTCTCCAAGGTCACTAAGCAGGGCGCGGGCTACAGGCTGCTCGAAGAACTGGGCACATCCCCGCGTGTCTACTATTTGCCTCCCGTCAATCGAAAGTATGCCGCGCCGGACGAAGCCAAGCCCGAGGAGAAAAAATCATGACCTCCGCCAGAGAAGCCAATTTGCTGCGCGTCCTTACCCATACGACGTGGCGATTTTATATGTGGCTCGGAATATTTTTCGCCGTCGCGCTCTGGGGACTTTACGGTTACATCACGCAGCTTCGCGATGGCCTGATCGTCACCGGAATGCGCGACCAGATCTCCTGGGGATTGTACATCTCGAACTTTGTCTTCTTCACAGGGATCAGTTATGGGGGAACGCTGATCTCGGCCATTCTTCGGGTTACCGGTTCCGGGTGGCGCCATCCGATCACCCGCTTGTCCGAAGCCATTACTGTGTTCGCTTTATGCGTCGGCGGGCCCATGGTAATCATCGATTTGGGCCGCCCGGATCGCATGATTAACTTATTCATTCACGGGCGCATCCAATCCCCGATCCTCTGGGACGTGATCGCGGTGAGCACCTACCTGGCCGGCTGCGCCTTGTATCTCTACCTGCCGATGATTCCGGATCTGGCCCTACTGAGTGAAATGCAGGAACTTGCGGCATGGCGCCGAAAACTGTATCGCTGGCTTACCTTCGGATGGACCGGGACCGCCGGGGAGCAACATCTGCTGGAGAAATGCATTTCGCGCATGGCCATCCTTATGATCATGCTGGCGGTTTCGGTGCATACCGTTGTGTCGTGGATTTTCGCAATGACGCTGCGGCCGGGCTGGAACAGCAGTATTTTCGGCCCCTACTTTGTCATGGCCGCGGTCTATTCCGGAACAGCCGCAGTCGTCCTTTCCATGTACATCCTTCTGCGCGTGCTCCACTTGGAAGATTATCTCAAGCCTGCCCACTTCCGGAATTTGGGAATGCTGCTGCTCACATTCTCCCTGCTGTATCTCTACTTCACCATCAACGAATACCTTACCTCGGTCTATAAAGTAGAGGGCCCGGACAGGCTCTTGTTGCATCAACTCTTCTTTGGCGACTACGCCACGTTGATGTGGATCACCCAGGCTCTGTTTATCGTTATTCCGTTGTTCATGATCGCGGCCGTCCTGAGCCTGAAACGGCTCCGGAGTTTCATCCCCTCCGTGGTCGCGCTGGCGTCGGTCTTGATTGTCATTGGCGCCGGGGCCAAGCGCTATCTCATCGTCGTTCCCACGCTTACCGCTCCCTATCTGCCATATAACAACGCAAAACTCCCGTTCGATTGGGTCCACTACCGTCCCACTTGGGTGGAATGGTCCATCACTTTTGGAGGAACGGCTGTTTTCCTGATCATGTATATGCTGTTCACCAAGTTGTTTCCGATGGTTTCCATCTGGGAGACGCGTGAAGACGACGTTCAAGTGGAACCCGCCCGGGCGCCATCTCCTCAACTTCCTCCTCAACGGTTAGGTTCAATCCCGACGATGACCATCCTTTTGATAGCATTCATGTTTTTCGGCGCCGGCCAGATTCGAGCGGACCAGAAACACCCGGCCAAAGCTCCGGAGGCCACTACGCTGTCCCTGGAGTGGAAGCCAGTTGAGGCTTCCGCCACAACCAACGAGGAAGAAAAACTGGCGGAACCCAGTGCGGAAGAATCGTCCGCCGTGAACAGATTCTACGGCCAATTGTTCGGTTGGATTCCTGTCAAGTCCGGAGAGCGTGTCCAGCCCCGCCCATCGATGGCGATCACCGCGACATTGCTGGATTCCAAGGGGCAGCCGCTCTCCTATCAGGTTGTGGGGCTCTCGCTGAAAACTTCGTTTGGCAAGCTGGATTATGGAAGCCGCCCAACAGGCCCCGATGGCAAGGCCAAATTTATTTTGCAGGACCGCCGGTATGGGCAATATTTCGTCGAGGGCACGTATGATGGCGGCGATAAGTTTGCCGCCGCTCACGCAGTCGCCCCCGTGGACTTCGGGGTCCGCCCCGCGCCGTCTTTGCCTGCCGAGGGAGTATTGATAGCTCCCTATGCTACCCCTTGGATCGGATTGCCCTTCTTGTGTTTCTTTGGGCTCATATGGTTCGTATTTATATACATCGGCGTCTATTTCCTCTTCTGGCGCCTGCCCCAAATTCGCAAAGCCCAGGCTAAACTCAACACTTAGGCGCGCATTTCTGTTGGCTTGCAGGATAAGGGTCATTTCTTTGGCACGTGTCCAACGTTATCCCATCGCGTATCCTGCCGAAAATCGCAATGGATGGCGAGTCAAGCGACAAGATGCAAGACGCGTCGCTGGAGGAGGCAATCGCTAATCAGAATTCCTCCCTGGAAGCGGCAGGGCGGGAACATGTTCTCAGCGTATTGCGCGAGATCAAGGACACGATGGTCCCGCAGCGCAGTAGCCCACCTGGGCCTGATCCGAACACATTGCAACGGAGACTTTCATACGGCAAATCAGTGGCCCACTTCATTCATGGTCCGGGATGAATACGAACAACCTGCACAGAACATCGCGCATGGCGAACTATCGCCTCCGAAACGCTTCCCATCAGAAAACGGGGCCAATCCTTTTCCCCATGCGAACCGAGCATGATCAAATCGGGGTTACATGCCGCCGCGGTATCAAGGACGACAACCTTTGGGTCGCCCTGTCCAACGGCCGTCGTTACGCGATCGAAGCCTGCGTTGCGTAGCGCCTCGGCAGTCCGTGCCACTAACGCGTCAGCGTGGTGGCGGTGCTCCTCACTGGCATTTGCGAGTTCCGGCAATTGTTTGCCGGCAGAATAGAGTGGATAGACCTCGATTACATGTAGCACCCGCACTTCCGTCTGATTTGGCCGCACTTGGGCGATTAAGGCTTTTGTCGCAGCCTCAGAATATTTGGAATTATCGATTGCCAGTAGGACTTTCAAGAGAACCTCCGATACAAACGAAATCTACATACTTTCCTCCTGAAGATTCCGATCGAACGCCTCCGACAAGCAGATTTGTACAAGCAACGAACAAATCACACAGTGATACCCGTCACAGCTCGCCGTGGGGAGGCGCCGAAAGCAGCACGTTTATGTTTTCTCTTACTTGCGGGGAACGCGCACAATTTCCACAGAGCAATCCGCGTGGCGCGCAACGGGCTCAGCGATGCTCCCAAGCAAGTTACGCGAGATGCCCACTGTTCCGGCCAGTAAGCATAAAGTGCTAGGAGGCAGCCATGCCGGAATTTACCAGGATGGTTAGCAATCATCCGGTTTATCTGTGAGTGGCGGAAGATGCAGTCTCCTATGAACTCTTCTCTGCCAGATTCCCTGCCGTTTGCGGCCGCCAACGGCAACGTCTATGCCGTTGAGAAGCGGATCTGACCTGAAAGCCCGCATCCACGGAATAGTGACCCACGTCACCGCAAGCTTTGCACATATGAGTAGAAACTGAAATCGATATGCCGTGTTTGCGCTCATCATCAGCGGAGATTTTCAAGGTGCGATTTTTTTTGAGGCAACAGAAAGAATAAAAGCGGAGGATTCATGAAAACCGATAAAGAGCTTCAGCATGATGTATTAGACGAACTGCAATACGAACCTTGTATCGATGCCTCACAAATCGGGGTTATTGCTCACAACGGGATCATTACCCTTTCCGGTACGGTAGCAAGCTACGCTGAACAGCACGCGGCAACCCACGCTGCTGAGCGGGTCTCCGGCGTCAAAGCGGTTGCCAACGAGACGAAAGTGGAACTTCCTTCCATGCATCGTCGTGACGATGCGGACATCGCTCAGGCAGTTCTGAATGCGCTGAAATGGCACGTTTGGGTGCCTCAGGACAGCATTAAAGTGAAGGTAGAGCAGGGATGGGTCACATTGGAGGGCACGGTTAAGTCCGAGTTCCAGCGTACGTTCGCTGATGACTCTGTCCGATACCTGACGGGTGTAAATGGCGTGACCAACCTGATCACCGTGAATCCGGCCGCGATTAATCCTTCGGAGGTGAAAGCGAAGATTGAGAGTGCATTGCGTCGCGGCACCGAGCTCTGGGCGAAGAGCATTAAGGTTGAGGTCGATGGAAACAAAGTTGTTCTAAAAGGCAGCGTCCGTTCGCGGGCCGAACGCAGTGAAGTAGAACATGCTGCTTGGGCCGCACCGGGTGTTAGCCAAGTGGAGGATAACCTGACTATCGCGGCGTGACGTAGCTCGTCAGGCCGTTAAGCTCTGGAGAAACAGAGAGAACTTCTCATTACTGCCGCCTGGCGGAGGTCGATCGGATTCCACGTCGCACATCCCGGCGGTGCTTTCAGTGGAGGTGAATATGACCGCTTACAGAACCAAGAATGCAGATAACGCGTCGATTCCAGTTGGCTCCGAGAGCCGGCAATCGTTGTGTCGTGTCTGTGGCCGGCCAGCCGAAGAAAGTATCTGCCCGGTATGTGCGGATAACATTCGCGCTGATGCCGTGGCTAATACTGTAGGAGAAGCGCCAAAAGTACGACCTAAACCGGGCCGTAGGAAAGCAAGGTGAAGATCCTGCGGTCAAGCAGCAAGGCCCTGCGCCGGATGCGGCGATACTTCAATTAGTCGATCTTGAGGCTCGTGGTCAGGAGCCAGCGAGTGTCGCGGAAGTGGTAAGCGGCGCTAACGACACTGGGCAAAGCAATGAGCCCAAGTTCACCCTTGGGGATAGTGGCTAGGGACAGGTCGCTGGACTGATTACTCTAAGTCTCGGGGCTCGACGCCACGCCAGCGGTCGCGCGGAAATGCAGGAGGGAATGCGCTACATGGCAGCCACTCAGCCGTCCGCTGACGCACAAGCTGGCGATACATCTCAGCGGAGGAGAATATGTAATCGAGCGCTCTTTACGGACCTCTACGAATTGACCATGGCGCAGGCGTACCAAGCCGAGGGCATGGATCAAATCGCTGTCTTCGAACTAGCCTTTCGTCAATTGCCGAGGAACCGCAACTATATCGTTGCGGCCGGCTTCAAAGACGTTCTGGATTTCTTGCTCGGCTTTCAATTTTCAGCCGAAGAGATCGATTATCTTCGCGAAAATAGCGAATTTTCAGAGCCGTTTCTCAAAGGGTTGGAGTGTCTGAGATTCACCGGAGATGTTTATGCAATGCCCGAGGGAACCCTTGTATTTCCGAATGAGCCGCTGCTGCAAGTGATTGCGCCGATCACGGAAGCGCAGTTGATGGAAACGTTCGTGCTCAACCAGATTCATTTCCAGAGCATCGCGGCAACCAAAGCCGCGCGGGTTGTGGAGGCTGCCCAGGGTAGAACCATTGTGGATTTCGGTTCGCGGCGTTCCCACGGAACCGATGCGGCCCTAAAAGTAGCTCGTGCCACCTACCTCGCCGGAGGCGATGGAACCTCAAACGTTCTCGCCGGCAAAATATATGGCATCCCCACTTTTGGCACCATGGCACACAGTTACATCCAGGCCCACGATGACGAATCCGAATCCTTCTATCATTTTGCGAATCTCTACCCGGAAACCACGCTGCTCGTGGATACCTACGACACACTTGCCGGCGTACGTAAGGTCATTGAACTTAGCCAGAAACTCGGGGTGCGCTTTCGGGTGCGTGCCGTGCGACTGGATTCCGGCGACTTGGGCAGATTGGCCGTGGACACACGCAAGATGTTGGATGACGCAGGATTGCAAAGGGTGAAGATCTTCGCGTCGAGCAGCCTCGACGAATACAAGATTCAGGAACTCGTGCACTCCGGTGCGCCGATTGATGCATTTGGCGTGGGGACAAAGCTTGCGGTAATCGCAGATGCGCCTGACCTCGACATGGCTTACAAGCTGGTGGAATACGGGGGCAAAGGGCGGTTGAAACTCTCGGCGAAAAAACTTTTGTACCCGGGCCGCAAACAAGTCTTTCGGCAAATTGACAATGGGCAAATGGTGCGAGATGTGATTGGGCGATTTGACGAGCCATTGGCTGGTGAACCGTTACTTAAACCTCTCTTGCTCCAAGGGCAGCCGACCATCCAAATCGAATTGGCAGAATCCCGCAAGCGCTTGCAACGCGAGTTGGAACGATTGCCAGATCATTTTCGCGGGCTACAATCGGCGCAGACGCCATATCCTATTCACTTCAGCGAACAATTGAAGATGGATCTCAAGGCGATTCGAAAGGAGCTTGGGTTTGGCGACGCCTGAGCCACCTACGCGCACGCTGGCCTTTGCTTGTATTACCTAATCGAGTTCGCGAACGATTTACAAGATTCACTCAGTACAGAATGCCAGCGGCTTTCTCCAAATCAGAGACTTTAAAAATTACAGTGGCCTTCTTGCATCCCTTCGCGGCGCTCCCGTATGCAGTGGTGATGTTGATATTCTGTTCCGCCAGCCTTCCGGCAAACTCCCCAAGGCATCCTGGCAAGTTTTCCAGTTCCACATGCAGCACATCTTGTTCAGTGTAGGAAACATGTTCGCGGTCCAGCACATCCCTTGCTCGTGCCAAGTCGTCCACCACGACATGGACCGCCCCTTGCACGCCCAATGGAGCGCAGCTCATGGCCACAATATTTACATCCCAATCGCCTAGCAATTTTGCCAGCATGGAGAGCGTCCCGGGACGGTCCTCGCAAGTAATGCTCAATTGCTTTGCCTTTCGGGAAAATGCTAGTTGCTTTGCTGCTGGCATTTTTGGGCCCCTCCAATTTGCAATTTAATAGACGCAAAGCCTTACAGGGTGCGATTGCAAACACAGCTGATCGTGCGCTGCCTCGTTGGCCTTCATCTCTTATCCTGAATGCCGTAGTGCAGTGTCGTGGCGATGAAGAAACCACCGATCCAGAATCACGTGGCGCGAGAACCATCGGCTCGATAACAACAATTTTGCAACTGAATTGACCCAATTGGCGGGAATGCGTCGGCCGATGGCAACCCACCAGTCCTCATGTATCTTGCCAAATTGCGAGGCAAGCAAACCGCTGTATGGCTCCAACGCCGTCTGGTTATATTTTCCGCGCGCGGCGACAATCACATCCGCCGCCAACAACCCAGACTGCACGGCAGGCCGGATGCCCTCGCCGCTCTGGGAATATGCCAGGCCGGCTGAGTCTCCAATCAAAAGGATGCCGTCGCCCACGGCATTTCGGTGGTTATATCGGTAAAGAAGGTAGGCATGTCCATGAAAGGAGGGCGGCACCACAACGCCAAGATTCCTGGCACGATTGAGGAACTGCACGAAACTGGAAACATGCTGCGGCAGACCGCGAGCGTCCAGCCTGCCCACACCTATGTTCAGAAAATTCCCCTTCCGAAAGCACCAGCCATATCCCTTCATGTCGGGGCAGAAATAGAGTTCGGGAACCTCGCCCTGTGCGGAACAATCGGCGCGTTGCACGGGAGACAATTCAAATTCTATTTCTTGAGCCACGACCGCGGCTTCCTTTCGGGCATCTGCGCCCAGAAAGCGCGCAACGGGACAAAAATGACCGCCGGCACCCACGACGACTTTGGCTTTGATCTGTCCATTAACCACCCAGTGATCTGAAGATCGTTCCAGGCTGGCTAGCGCAACCCCTTCGTGGACGCGCGCGCCCGAGCGCCTTAGCAGATATTCGTCAAATTCAAACCGGCGAATGCCGTAGCTGATGGGCTCTCCGTACATCGTTTCAACTCCACGCTCGCCGATGCAACCGGTTCGAAATCCTGTTATCGATTGAAGGGTGCGGCTCGATGCGTACTCTTTTCGATCAATTTCAAGGGCATCCAGGACGGGAGGCGTAATCCATCCGCCGCAGATTTTGTCGCGTGGAAAGACTTGTTTGTCGAGGATTATGGTGTCAAGGCCAGAGCGCCGCAGTCCCCACGCGCAGGACGATCCCGCTGGACCACCCCCGACGATCAGGACTTCGCATGAATCCATTTCTGTTCCTTCGCTGCTGGTTGCGATTCGGCATAGAGGTAGGCGCGCGTCCACGGAATTCGCTGGCATTGCGATCCCGCAAAAACAATCTGAAACAATTGCAGTCTCCCTACCCGAAAGGCAGCGATCGATCCAGCGAGATAGAGTCGCCACGCTCTGACGAATTGCGCGCCAAACATTTTATCAACCAGATCCTCCGCAGCTTCAAATCTGCCCAACCACAGCTCCAGCGTTCGTGCATAGTGAAGTCTAAGGTTCTCGGTGTCCAGCACGGCGAAATCCCAGGGCTCGAATACGTCCATGACTTGACGCAACGTAGGAATGTGGGCTCCGGGGAAGATGCGTTTTCTAATCCATGGACTGAATGGGCATAACTGATTGCGCCCGATGAAATGCAACAGTCCGCGCCCGGAATCTCCGACGGCTCGATGGATGATGCGCCCTAAGTCTCCATAATGTTCCGCTCCAATGTGCTCCAGCATCCCAACCGAGACAAAGGCGTCATAGTGTCCGGAAATGTTCCTGTAGTCGTCCTCGATAAATTCCACCTGATGAAGAACGTTTTCCCTCTTTGCGCGCTCGCGCGCAAAGAGAATTTGCTCTTTGGAAATATTAAAAGCCCTGACTTTGACTCCGTAATGCTTTGCCATATGAATCGCAAGCGAGCCCCATCCACATCCTGCTTCCACAACTCTCTCGCCCGCTTGGAGCCGTACCTTGCGGCACACGTAATCCATCTTGGCGAGCTGCGCATCTTCCAGCGTTGTGGATGGGTTGGGAAAGTAGGCGCAGGTGTACGCCAATTCAGAGTCGAGCCAGAGCTTGTAGAAGTCAGTCGTCAGATCGTAGTGCTGGTGAATGTTTCTCGCCGACCCGCCAAGCGTGTTCGGTTGCATTCGCTCCAGCCATCGAGACCACAGGGCTGATTTCCAGTTCTTGCTATCGTAGGCTTTCATGGTTCGCAGGATCGTCTCGAGCAGAATGACAAGGTCTCCTTCAATTTCGATGCGCCCTTCGGCGTAGCCATCCCCAAAGCCAATTTCCGGGTTCAGTAGCAATCGGGAAAGTGTGCTGCGATCGGAAATCAGCACGCTCGCCACGGGCTCGCTGTTCGCTGGCCCAACTTCCGCGCCGCGCCCAAGCGCGATGCGAATCGGCGGCCGTCCGATTGATGCGTAGATCTTCTGCAGTATCCACTTTTCTATGGAAGAGACGCTGGGTGTCCTCACGGCTATCGGCTCCTTTCCCGGACATACTATTCATTCGGAAATTGCCGGGTACGCGGTCTTGCCAAGTCCTGAACCCCGCATGGCCCGTTCACGCTTGCTGGCGATTGCGCGCAACTCGGACAATTTCCACCGAGCAATCCGCGTGGCGGGCAACGAATTCCGCGACGCTCCCAAGCAGGAATCGCCGCAGTCCCTTTCTCCCATGCGATCCGAGGACGATCAAGTCGGCACGCCATTCCGCCGCGATATCAAGAATCCCGTTTCGCGCCTCGGCTTCTACAACACGAGAGTTCACGGTGAAACCGGCACTCCGAAGCACTCGGCTCGTTTGGTTTACGAAATCGTGTGCGTGACGAAGGTCCTCCTTAATACATTCCTCCTGCTCGGGCATATATCCCGGGGCCATTTGCGGAGGAGTAAAGAACATGCGTGGTTCCAAAACCCGCAGGACGAGGACCTCGGCGCCCTCCGGCCGCATCTGGGAAATAATGGCCTGAACCGCCGCTTGCGAGAACTCCGAACCATCGACTGCCAGAAGTATCTTCATGGGTTCACTCAGGCCACAAAACTAAGAGCCGCAATTCGTGCCGTAACAATTCGTGGAACGAATCATTACTAACGAGTCCTTTGTAGTTCTTTCGTGGGCTGCGATCTGTGATTGGGGTCACAGAGCCCTGCGACAGATGTGATGTACATAAGATGTATGCAAAAGAAGTGCTATTTACTTAAGGAGAACGAAAGGCCTAGCGACGCGGCGCGCGAAACGATGGCCGTGCGTGACCGCGGGCATGCGAGAAGGGGCTATGACCAAGCCAAGTACGCATCACGAAAAAGCTGACGAAGATGTGCCAATTGGCGTGCTTGAAAGGCTGCCGCTATGGCAACTGGATATCGTCGAACTCACCGGGCACAACCTGGAAGCCCGAGGCCGAGAGGAAGTGAACCGGCTTCTCGTGGCGGGATGGCGATTGCTGCACATTTACACCCTCAAGTATGAGGAGGATGGCGTGTGGCGCGAACGGCCCATGGGAATTCTGGGAAGAATCAGGAACGGCCAGCAACAAGATCACTGAGAGAATGATCCGAACTATAACGCAAGCGCGAGGTGCCGCCATGAAATCCGAACTGCAGATTACATACCGGAATTTGAAACCATCGCCGGAGATTGATAAATGGATTCGTGCCGAAACAGCAAAGCTCGATACCCTTTACAGCCGGGTGATGGGATGCCGCGTAGCGGTTGAGGTTCCGCATCGCCACCATAGGAAAGGTAGCCCGTATCACATTCGTATTGACCTGACCGTACCGCACGGAGAAATCGTGGTGAAACGCGAGCCCAGCCTGAACGCCCGCGCTCGCCATTTAGGCGTAGGAGTGAACAAGAAGAAGTCCGAAGTGGAGGTTCCGCATAAGGAGCTTCGGCAAGCAATTAACGATGCGTTCAAAGCCGCGGGCCGCCGATTGCAGGATTATGCCCGCAAGCAGCGCGGAGACGTCAAGAGTCCAACGCTACTTCCCGAGGCTCGCGTGAGCAAGATCTTGCCGGAGGAGGAGTATGGATTCCTGACTGCGGACGATGGACGCGAAATCTATTTTCACAAGAACAGCGTTCTCGGCCGGGCCTTCCCGCGTTTGCAGGTCGGCACAGCCGTGAGGTTTGTGGAAGAGGCAGGAGAAAAAGGGCCACAAGCCAGCACGGTTCGCGTCATCCCCAGGCAGAGAATGCAGCAAGCGGCGAAAGGAACGGCAGCTGGAATGGATTGAGCAGGTAGAAGAACTCGCGCGGCGCTCGACTGGCGCTTGCACTCTTAGCCATATGAGAGACGATTCCGTAGATCTGTTGCTGGTCGGCGACTGCATGCTCGGGCGCCTGGTGAATGAGGTCTTGGAAAGCGCGCCTCCAGAGTATCCATGGGGTAATACACTTCCTATTTTGCACAGTGCCAACTGGCGGCTCTGCAACCTCGAATGTGTCATCTCGGATCGCGGAACGCCATGGTCCGCATATCCCAAAGCTTTTCACTTCCGATCCGCTGCAAAGAACATTGCAGTCCTCACGACTGCCCAAATCAATGCTGTTTCCTTGGCGAACAACCACGTTCTTGATTACGGATATGACGCCCTGATCGAAATGCTGGAAATTCTGGATCGAGCCGGAATCGTTCATAGCGGGGCCGGCCTTAATTCCGTAGAGGCATCGCGTCTTGCCACGTCTGAAGTGTCTGGCCGGAAGATCGGACTGCTGGCTTTCACGGACAACGAGCCTGAATGGGAAGCCACTGCGGATCGGCCCGGGGTTTTTTATGTGCCCACCGACCTCAGCGATCCGCGCGCGGTGAAGTTGTTGAATAAGATCAGAGAAAGCCGCCAGGCTGTGGACTCATTGATTGTCTCAGCACATTGGGGATCCAATTGGGGCTACTCTCCGCCTCGCGAGCATGTCGTGTTCGCTCATGCAATGATTGAAGCGGGGGCAGACATTATTTTCGGTCACTCCTGCCACGTGTTTCGCGGCATCGAGTTGTTCAAGGGCCGGCCAATTCTATATGGTGCAGGCGATTTTGTGGACGATTACGCCATCGACGACATCGAGCGCAATGACCAGTCCTTCATCTATTTGATGGAGATGCCGGATAGTGTTCCACGAAGTATGCGCCTGTACCCAACTCTGATTCGCGGGTGCCATGCTTCTCTTGCCGAGGGAGTATACGCGCTAGGCATCACGGATAAAATGTCGGACCTTTGCGCAGCTTTCCATACCCCGATCCGCTGGAATCAGGCGCGACAATGCATGGAAATCGCCCACGCTAATCCTTACGCTCACATGGCAACCGGCGGCCACTGAACTATTCCGGCTAAGTTCCCTTCTTGAATGCCGCGCCGCGATACCAGATGGGGCGGATATCTCGAAGGAAAATCCGAGACGTTACAGGCCCGATATGCTTGAATTCTTGCATTTTGCGCGACAGTTCAGAGGCCGACTTTGCTTGCGCAACGAGGTTTGTGAGCGAACCGTAACGGCGCTTTAATTCCTGGCAAACTTCAAGCAGCTTCGTCGCCGTGGAAAAATCATACCTGACGTAGTGAGCGTGATCCAACAGCTGGACAAGCTTGTCCCACCCCGCCCGGAGAACTGCATTCGGACTTGTGAGCCGGGCCGCCACGAGTTCCTGATAGGCTCGCTCGGCAATCTCCGTCTGAATCGGCTTCCCGAAAAGCAGGCACGCCAGAAACCATTTGAAAAGTTCTTTCTCGTTCTTCGACGCGAGATCGATTTGCAAACGGCGAGCGTAAGATGCTTTCTTGATCATTGGCGCGTTCGTTTGTGGCTCGTAAGGTCTCTTCACATGCTCGACTATCATTCTAACCTTCATCAGTGATGCGCATCACTGCAGCATTCATGCAGGCCTGTACGCTATTTGAGCAGCAGCTCTTTGAGATTTCCGGTCTTGTGAGAGTGAGTGGATGGAATGGATCTCGGCGATGAATACATGGTCTTTCGAGATCGAGAAGAGGCAGGCCGGAAGTTGGCGGAGCAGTTACATGCATACGCGAATCGCAAGGATGTGATTGTTCTCGGAATTCCACGCGGCGGAGTTCCGGTCGCCTTTGAAGTAGCGAAAGCATTGAATGCTCCGTTGGACATATTTCTCTCGCGAAAGCTCGGTGTTCCAGGACAAGAGGAACTCGCATTTGGCGCTATTGCCACGGGCGACACGCGGGTGCTTGACCGGGAGATTATAGAAGCGATAGGCATTTCCGAAGAACAAATCGATCAAATCACTGCAAGAGTGAAGAAGGAGCTGGAGCGACGCGCAGAATCTCTATCGAGGCGCCCGGCCCCCACTGAAAGTCGAAGGGTTAACCGTTCTGCTTGTAGATGATGGCATCGCCACGGGATCCAGCATGCGCGCCGCCATCCATGCGCTCCGGCAAATGAAGCCCGCCCGGCTTGTCGTCGCCGTCCCGGTGGCTCCACTTTCCACTTGTAATCGGCTCAAACGTGAAGTGGATGAACTCGTCTGTGTCCATGCGCCGAAAGATTTCTATGCGATCGGCCAGTTCTACGAAGATTTCTCGCAACTGGCGGATGAGGAAGTGACGGAATTGCTTCGTCGAGCCGCGGAGCCAGCTCATTCAGAAAGTTGAACAGGACGATCCCAGTGATCCAGAAGGGAGCTCTAACATGATCCCAGGCCGGCAATCACAATCGGATGGCATTAAGCGCGAGGTGTCGATTGACCTGGAAGGGGCGACGCTCGAGGGCACATTAGTTCTTCCCAAGGGTGCGGATGGCTTGGTTCTTTTTGCGCATGGCAGCGGCAGCAGCCGCCACAGCCCGCGGAACCGCTACGTGGCACAGGTACTGCAGGCACAAGGAATCGCCACTTTGTTATTTGACCTTTTGACTCGAAGCGAAGAGTCCATTGATCAGTATTCAGGCGAACTTCGTTTCGACATCCCTTTCCTTGCAAAGCGCTTGATTGGCGCGACCAAGTGGATTATGAGCAGTCCCGACACAAAGGACCTTAAAGTGGGTTATTTCGGAGCCAGCACCGGGGCTGGCGCCGCGCTCGTGGCGGCTGCCGAGCTTCCCGATGTTGTCTCTGCAGTCGTTTCTCGCGGAGGCCGGCCCGATCTTGGCCGAAGACGCGCTCGAGTCTGTTCAAGCTCCTACGCTTCTGATCGTCGGCGGGGACGACGAGCCTGTGATCGGTATGAACAGAGAAGCCTGGCGAAGCTCACGTGTCCCGACAAGAAACTGGTCATTGTTCCCGGAGCGACCCATCTGTTTGAGGAACCGGGAACATTGGAAGAAGTGGCGCGAATTGCCGCGGAGTGGTTCAGCCAACATTTCAAACCCGCAAAGAAGTCTCAGGTTCAATCGGCCGGAATCGCGCAAGGGTTTTGGCAGGGCCTGACGTCTCTGCTTGCTGTGTCACTTCTGCCCTGCGCGCTGTCATCTTTGCTAATTCAATTTCAGCGCGCTACTGGAGTTCTCTGCGAGCCGCAAGATAATCGATACAACCGTCCAACGTGGCGAGCTTGGGATAGTCCGCCTCTGGAATGTCAACCTTTAGTTCCTTGTGCAGGCCGATGACCCAGTTCAGCAAGTCCATGGAATCAATATCCAACTGGTCGCGGATCCTGAGATCGGGTTTGATCTGCGACAAGTCAGCCTCCGGCGCAATCTGGCCGAGAACGCGGAGAACGGTTTCCCTGATTTCGTCTTTCGTCATAGCTTCTCCGGTTCCTGAAGCCTGCGATCGATGGCTGCGAGAAAAAGTCCCCCGCGGTGTCCGTCGCTTACCCGATGGTCCGCGGAGAGTGTGGCTGTGATCAGCGGCCGGGAGACGACCTGTCCGTCCGCGGACCAAGGACGCTCAACGACTTTGCCGAAACCCACCAGCGCGACTTGAGGAGGATAGATGATGCCGAAAACGCTTTCCACGCCTTGCTCGCCCAAACTTGTGACCGTGATGGTTGGGTCACCCAATTCGGAACTCCGAAGCGAGCCCGCACGCGCCCTTTGAACTAGATCGCGAAAGTTCTTCATCAGCTCATCCAAGGCTCTGGCGATCCGTATGATGCAGTGCGGGGGCCACAAGCCCGCCGCCTCTCAAGGAAATCGCCACCCCTACATGAATATCGCTGAACCGGTGTCGCCTTTCCGCCCACCCATACGGAGTTGAACTCCGGAGCGTCGCGCAGCGCGAGGGCCACTGCCTTGAGAAGCAGCACTCCATACACGAGCCGGTCTTCGACTGTGCGCTTGAGATTTTCCTGAGTGAGCCAAGCCATCGCCCGGCTCATGTCGATCGTCGTGCTCAGGTAATAGTGAGGAATTTCTCGCTTTGAGCGTGCCATCGCGGCGGCAATCGCCTGGCGCATTCGTGCCTGCCGATCTAGCGCTACCTCCGCCGCTGGCTGAACAGGTTTGGCTTGCGCTGCCCGCTGGACATCTTCCAAAGTGATTCGGCCTCCGGGACCTGTCCCAGCAATGGAAGCCGGGTCGATTCCGAGATCGGCCGCAAGCTTTCTTGCTGCCGGAGAGATGTGGAGCCGTATTTCGCCCGCAGCAGGGCGTGGAGCTATAGGCGATATCGAAGGAGCCGGCGCTGACCGGCCCGGCAGGAATTGCTTCACGGCGCCGCAGTTGTGAGGATACGCAGTTCTTCGGCCGATAAGAGGTTTTCCTTCCTCGCGGATGACGGCCAAGACGGTCCCGACGGGGACCTTTTCTCCCGGCTGCACAAGGAATTTTTCAATCACGCCGGTCGTGAAGACTTCGACCTCAATGTCCGCTTTTTCCGTTTCAACATCCGCGATGATGTCGCCCCGCTGCACATGGTCTCCCGAAAGCTTTCGCCAGCGCAGGAGCTTGCCTGCACTCATGTCCGCGCCGAGCTGTGGCATCAGGAACTCAGCCATGACGCGACACCAAGCTCCGCGCAGCGTTGACGATTCCCTCCACCTGGGGAAGAGTCGCCGCCTCAAGGTGTTTCGCGTAGGGCATCGGCACCTCGGCGCTGCACACGCGAGCCACTGGTGCGTCCAGATTGTCAAAGGCGAGCTCCATGATTTGCGCGCTGACTTCCGCTGCGAAACTCCCCGTTCTCCAACTCTCATCGACAATCACTGCGCGATGCGTCTTAGCGACGGAATCCACAATGGTCGATGTATCCAGCGGGCGCAGGGACCGCAGATCAATCACTTCCGCATCGATGGCTTCCCCGGCGAGATGTTCAGCCGCCTGCAAAGTCTTGCCAAGCGTTCCTCCGTAGGTGATGAGAGTTACGTCTCGCCCGGCACGCCGCACCGCCGCGCGGTTGAGGTCAACCAACTCTGCCGTCTCGTCAATTTCCCCTTCCATCGGATACAGCGTTGCATGTTCGAAAATGAAGACGGGATCTGATTCCTGAAGGGCCGCAAGCAACATTCCGTAAGCGTCGGCAACGGTCGCAGGCGTCAGGACCCTGATGCCGGGGATATGCGCGTACCAAACCTCCAGGCTATGAGAATGCTGCGCCGCCATTTGGCGTCCTCCTCCGGTAGCGACGCGTACAACGAGTGGCACGCCGAACTGGCCGCCGGACATGTGACGCAAGGTCGCGGCGTTGTTCAGAATCTGGTCCATGGCCAACATACTGAAATTCACCGTCATGATTTCCACGATGGGCCGCATCCCGCCGAGAGCTGCCCCAATTCCTGCGCCCACAAACGCGGATTCAGAAAGCGGAGTATCGCGGATCCGTTCCGGTCCAAACTCATCGAGAAGGCCATGACTCACGGCAAAGGCCCCGCCGTATCGGCCGACGTCCTCGCCCATGAGGAAAACGCGAGGATCGTTTCGAAGGGCTTTGCGCAATGCCGCCCGCATCGCCTCGCGATAGGTCATCTTGGTCACGGTTTCACCCGAGCACAGACATCTTTGAGCAGGTCCTCGACTGGTTCTACTGGGCTGGATTCGGCAAACTGGACAGCCTCGTCGATCTCTGCGCCGATTTCCGACTCGATTTGAGCCACGTCTGAATCGGTTCAGCAATCCCCACTCCTTGCAGCCGAGACTTGAAGAGCGAGATCGGGATCGCGCTTTTTCCATTCCTCGATTTCTTCCTTTGTGCGGTACAAGTCGGGATCGGACATCGAATGCGCGCGAAAGCGGTAGGTTCGCAGTTCCAGCAGGAAAGGTCCGTTGCCGCTCCTGACAAACGCCGCAGCCTGCTTCGCGGCAGCCTCGACGGCAAGCACATCCATCCCGTCCACGGCACTTCGAATCCATACCGTAAGACTGCGCCTTCAGACTGATGTTTATCTGTGACTGATGCCGCGCCAGTGCCGTGCCCATGGCATAGAGATTGTTCTCGCAGAGAAAAACCACGGGAAGCTTCCACAGGGCCGCGAGATTCATGGATTCATGGAATTCGCCCTCGGCAACCGCTCCGTCTCCGAAGAAACAGGCCGTCACTCTCTTGCGGTTCTGCAGCTTGTCGGCCAGTGCCAGGCCCACCGCGATGGGCAAGCCGCCGCCGACGATGGCGTACCCGCCATAGAAGCGGCGACTCGCGTCGAAAAAGTGCATCGAGCCGCCGTGGCCGTGGCTGCATCCGGTGGCCTTGCCGAACATTTCCGCCATCAGGACAGAGGCCGGCATGCCGCGTGCGAGCGCATGGCCATGCTCGCGGTACGTGGCCACAATCGCATCGTCTGGCGTGAATGCCTGCATGGCTCCCACGCCGGTGGCTTCCTCTCCGATATAGAGGTGAAGGAATCCGTGAATCTTCTGCAGGCTGTACATCTCGGCAGCCTTCTCTTCGAATCGGCGAATGCGCAGCATTTCTCGAAACAGGAACAGGGCGTGTTCCCGATCGACCGGCAAAGGCTCCGAGATTGTATTCGTCCCCATCTAGTGCTGACTCCAGTGTGGAGATATCCCCTTCGGGGAGGCCGAGTTCTCGCGCTTTGAGCAGACGACGCATGATCTTGCCGCTCCGCGTCCTCGGCAATGAGTTCCACGAATTCGATCTCTTTCGGGCGCGACGACAGCCCCGAGCCGTGTCCGTGCGAACCCAAGCAATTCGCGCTGCAAGGCTTCGCTAGCCTCATAGCCTTTGCGGAGCACCACAAATGCTTTTACGATCTCGAGCGCCACGGGGTCCGGCTTGCCAATGACCCCGGATTCAGCGACCGCCTTGTGCTCCATTAAAACGCTCTCCACTTCGAACGGACCGATGAGATGTCCGGAAGTCTTGATCACATCGTCCTTGCGGCCGACAAACCAGAAGTATCCGTCTTTATCTCGCCTCGCAAGATCCCCGGTTAGATAGAAGCCTCCGGCAAAGCATTTCTGGTACCGTTCAGGCTCGCCCCAGTAAGCTCGAAACATGGAGGGCCAGCCCGGACGAAGAGCCAGTTCTCCCTGGACATCAGGATCCGAAATCTCTTCCATCGAGCCGTCCTCGGTCTTTCGCACAATCGCCGCTTCGATGCCCGGCAAGGGCCGGCCCATCGAACCAGGTCGAATATCCATCGATGCAAAATTGGCGATCATGATTCCGCCGGTTTCGGTTTGCCACCAATTGTCGTGGAAAGGAAGCCCGAAGACTTCCTTGCTCCATACGACCGCCTCCGGATTCAGCGGCTCTCCAACACTGGAGAGGAAACGAAGCGAGCCGAGATCATATTTCCGCACGATTTCGGATCCAGCCTTCATCAACATGCGAATGGCCGTTGGCGCGGAATACCAGACGCTTACTTTCTGCGATTGAAGAATTCCGTACCAGCGCTCCGCGTCGAAGTCTCCTTCGTCAACGATGCTGGTAATACCGTTCGTCAGCGGGGCAATGATGCCATACGACGTGCCCGTCACCCATCCCGGGTCCGCCGTGCACCAGAAGATGTCGTCCTTGTGGAAATCGAGCGCAAGCTTACCGGTGATGTGATGGGCGATGACAGCCCCGTGGACGTGGACGGCGCCTTTGGGAGTTCCTGTCGTGCCGCTCGTGAAATGCAGAAGGGCAATATCTTCCGGCGCCGTCGGCCGGATGGTATAGGAATCCCCGGCATTCTCCATCAGTTGAAGATAATCCTTGGTGTTCGGCACATTCGTCGGCTGATGATTGCCCCCGATCAGCACAACATGTTCGAGAAATGGCAGAGAGGGCCGGAGCGCCTTCACTTTTCGGTCATAGAGCAACTCGGTGGTGATCAGCACCTTTGCCTGTCCAATCGTCAGGCGTGCCCGAATGGGCTCCGGACCAAATGCCGAGAACAAGGGACAGAAGACGCTTCCGTGTTTCAGTGTCCCTAAGGCAGCAACATACAATTCCGGAATTCGGCCTGCCAAAACATATACGCGGTCTCCCTTGTTCACTCCGAGGTTCTGCAAGACATTTGCGAATCGGTTCGTGAGGGCCTGGAGCTGACCGTAAGTGTAGTCTTCAACTTCGCCGTTCTTGCCGAGCCAGCGGATGGCCAGAGTGATCGCGAAGCGGACCATTTGCATGCCGGTCGACCGCTTCGTAGGCGATATTCAGCCCTTGGCCGTCTGGCAGACCATCAAGCTCTTTGCGGGCATCTTCCCAGGTGAATGTCTGCCTGGCTCGCTCATAGTCCGCCAGATTAGGAATCAGCGCCCAGTCCCTGTCTGATTTCGCGATGGTCTGCCAAGCCATGCCGGTTTCCTAATCAAACAAGAGAAATTCCCGCCGGCCTGTGACAACCGCCACTTTTTTAATATGCTCACATTGGAACGCAAGGAACAGTGATCTCAATCACAGAAGGTACTGCTGTGGAACACCTTCTACCATGTGATCCGGGGCAGTATTCATTCTTGAACAAGAATTTCTTGTCGGGAGTCTGGTCTGACCGCTCCCGCGTTGCGTCGCCGGGAAGAAACTGAAATCCCAGTGCAACTTCACACGCTCAGCACGGGAATGGGTGAATCGCGGATGATTCCATAACCGGTGGCGCGCAGGCGGCCCTTGGGCGGGCGCCCGACAATCAAAAGATCCGCACTCGTTTGCACTGCAGCATGGCTCAACAGTTTGTGTACATCGCCGCTGCCGATGAACACCTCGGCCTTGGTCCCAACCTCCTGCTGAAGGTTTGCCAGCTGGCGTTTGGCGGAACTTACAAGCGCCTCCGTCCACGAGGGATCGACTTGGTAAGCCCCGGGTCCATAGATTTCCATGCCAGAAGTGATATGAGCCAGCGTCAGCCGGGCATCAAATTCAGCGGCCAGCTGCGCGGCCCACTGCACAGTCTTCGCACTGTGAGGGCTCAAATCCACCCCGCAGAGGATGTTGCGAATCTTGAACTCGCGAGCGGGCTCACTTTCCATGTGGGCGCCGGTCCACACGGGGCAATCGCTGTCGTGAAGCACTTTCGCTGTCACCGAGCCCAGCAGGAATCGGCGAAACGCACCGTAGCCGTGCGTGGGCATGGCGATCAAGTCGGCTTTCTCCAGGCGAGCTGTTTGCACAATGGTGAGCGCCGGATCCCCCTCCAACAGAATGCGCTTGACTGGAATGCCTTCCAGCTCGGGCCCTAGTGCTCGATCGAGTTGTTTCTGAGCCTGATTAATGAGTTCCTTCATCAGATCGCCGAGATTAACAGGTACATAGTTACCTTCGATCATGGACGCGGAATAACTTAGCGGCGTCACAACATGCAACAACACGATCTCGGAATGGAAGTGGCGAGCCAGAGCCGCTGCTTGATGGACCACTCGTTTCGAGGGGTCCTGCAGATCGATCGGAAGAAGAATCCTGGAAATTTTTAGCATCGGATACCTGCCTGAAGTTCACGAGCAATGAATCGGGACGTCCACGCTGGAGATCCCGAAATGCTGCGAGTATATACCTCCCGCCCGAGCTCTCCGTGACCTGTGTCACAGTGCCTGAAAAGTGATGCGGTTCACAAGAGACTGTGACGCGCTTCACTGAGGCTTGCCGTCATCGAGTGCTGAAATGACCGTGATTGGCCAAAGAAGATCGCCAGGAGCACGGCAACGATTGGCGGCCTGAGTGTTCTGGCATGGGCATGGAGGCATCGAAAACGAGGTCCGCATCGGAGTCTATAGCGACTTTGTATTGGCGGGGGTGTGAAAATGATCTCAAAACACGAACAAGATCTGATTAGCGCGATTCGCCGGTCGGCGCATCCGCTTATGGGAGAAGCTGCCGATTTTGATCCCTTGCTCAAAATGATTGGTGACTCTCGTTTCGTTCTGCTGGGAGAGGCTTCCCACGGAACCCACGAGTTCTATCGCCTGCGCGCGCAGATCACCAAGCGCTTGATCGCGGAGAAGGAGTTCACCGCGGTCGCTGTGGAAGCAGACTGGCCAGACGCCTATCGCGTCAATCAATTCGTCCGGTTTGAGAGTGAGGACCAAGATGCAGTGGACGCCCTTGCGGGCTTTCGGAGATTTCCTGCCTGGATGTGGCGCAACGCCGACGTTCTCGATTTTGTGGGCTGGCTGCGCAATCACAATGAGCACCGGCATTCCAAGCGGGCCGGTTTCTACGGGCTCGATCTCTACAGCTTGCATTCGTCCATGCAAGCAGTGCTGGATTTCCTGGACAAAGTTGATCCCGAGGCCGCGCAGCGCGCCCGGTATCGTTACGCTTGCTTTGAAAACTTTGGCGAAGATACGCAAGCTTACGGATATGCGGCCAGTTATGGCCTGAGCAAGAGCTGCGAGAATGAAGTGGTCGGCCAGTGGATGGAAATGCGCCGGCGCGCGGCGGATCTGGCTAGCCGCGACGGCCGGCTCGCGCGGGACGCATTCTTCTTTGCGGAACAGAATGCCCGCCTGGTGAAGAATGCCGAAGAGTATTACCGCTCCATGTTTCACGAACGAATTTCTTCCTGGAATTTGCGGGACAGCCACATGGCCGAGACGCTGGATGCATTGGCACACCACCTCGGCCCCAAGTCAAAAATCGTCGTCTGGGCGCACAATTCTCATCTGGGCGATGCTCGCGCCACGGAAATGGGACAGCGCGGCGAGCTGAATCTCGGACAACTGGTTCGCCAGCGCCATGGGAAGGAAGCGACGCTGGTGGGATTCACAACCTACACCGGCACGGTCACAGCTGCATCGGGATGGGACGCTCCCGCCGAGCGCAAACACGTTCGGCCGGCACTAGCCGGCAGTTACGAGGCGATTTTCCACGAAACCGGAATTCAGAATTTCCTGCTTGCACTCGGCCATAAAGAGGAAGCCACATCCCTTTTACGGGAGCCACGTCTGGAGCGGGCCATTGGTGTCATCTACTTGCCGCGATCGGAGCGTGCCAGCCACTACTTCCACGCCCAGCTTCCGGACCAATTTGACGCCATTCTGCATTTCGACGAGACTCGTGCCGTTGAGCCTCTCGAACGAACCGCTGCCTGGGAGACCGGCGAGGTTCCCGAGACGTATCCTTCGACGCTCTAGAAATTAAGGGATATCAGCGATATGTCCGCGCGGAAATCGGGCGCGGAAGTGTCCTGATTTCAAATGCATCTCTGTGCCGGGTGAGCATCGCATCTTATTGCAATCTGGAAAAAAGCTTGCAACCGAGATCGCTCGGATCATGTCGTGATACTGTTTGCAGTGCAAGAAAGGAAGGCAGCCCTGCTTAGCCTGTCATTTAGCATCTGGCAGTATCTGGGGCGCACACCACCCATATGAAGATCCTCCTGGCAATCGATCATTCCAAATCTTCACAATTAGCCGTGCGGGCAATCGTCAGGCAGTTCCGGAGCAAAGGGACGGCGGTTCGAGTAATGCATGTAGTCGAGCCGATTGGCACTTATATCTCTACTGCCATGATTCCGCACTTTGTGCCTTATATCCCGAAAGTGGAACAGGAGCGGCGAAAAGAAGCCAAGGAACTCCTGCAGCGCGCAGCCCAACAATTGCGAAAAGCGGGCTTTAGGACAAGTGAAATGGTCGAGGGGGGCGACCCGAAAATCAAAATCATCGACCATGCGGCTGATTGGCATGCCGACCTGATTGTCCTCGGTTCGCACGGATGGAAGGGACTGGGCCGATTCTTGATGGGAAGCGTGTCGGAAGCCGTGACCCGCCATGCAGGGTGTTCCGTCGAAGTCGTGCGAACTCGAAGCACCGCGAAGTGAGCACTTCGCGTGCGCGAATAGAGGAGCAATCGTTCAGTGACCAAGACAACCGATCAGCTGCCAGTACCGCCCGAGGCGCTATACCGTCGCTGTGATATTGCCGGGTTCCAATTCAAAACTACCGCGGAACTAGAGGACTTGTCCGAGTATGTTGGCCAGGACCGGGCCCTGGAGGCGGTTCGCTTCGGAGTCGGAATTCGTCGGCAGGGATTTAATCTCTTTTTACTGGGGCCTGCGGGGATAGGAAAGTATGCCCTTGCGCATGATTTCCTTTCAAAAAGAGCCACCACGGAAACAACGCCGGACGATTGGTGCTACGTCAATAATTTTGACGGCCCGGAAAAGCCGCGCGCGCTGAAGCTTCCCCCAGGCCGTGGCATTTTGTTGCGCGAAGACGTCATGCGCCTGCTTGAAAATCTAAAGTCGGCCATCCCATCCGCTTTTGAAACCGAAAATTATAGAGCCCGCAAGAATGCCATCGAGCAGGAAGTGAAAGAGCAGCAGGAAAAAGCCTTCGAGGAACTGCAACAGGAGGCCAACCAAAAAAGTATTGCGGTGATTCGCACCCCAACCGGCTTTGTGCTTGCTCCCACGCGCAATAACGAGGTTGTAAATCCAGAGGAATTTGAGAAACTCCCCGAATCAGAGCATCAGAAAATAGAATCCTCGATTACCGAATTGCAGGAGAAGCTCCACAGCACCTTGCATCTGATACCCAAGTACGAGCAGGAGGGCCGTGAAAAGTTACGTGAGCTGAACAGTGAAGTGGCCATCTTCGCCGTGGAACACCTGATTGACGAGCCGCGGAAAAAATACGCCGACCTTCCCCAAGTAGTGAATTTTCTCAATGCGGCGGAAAAGGACATCATCGAAAACGTAAATGAATTCCTTGCGCCAGCCGGAGAATCCTCTGGCGGCGATGATGGGTATTTCCGCGCCTCTGGGATCGAGGAACTCCGCGCTGTTGCGGCGCTACCAGGTGAACTGTCTCGTCGATCATGGCGAGAATCACGGTGCGCCTGTCGTGTATGAGGATCATCCGACCTATCAGAATTTGATGGGCCAGGTGGAATACATGGCTCACTTGGGCGCGCTTTCGACGGACTTCAATCTGATCCGGTCGGGCGCCCTGCATCAGGCCAACGGCGGTTACTTGATTCTGGATGCCTATAAGTTGCTGTTGCAGCCCTATGCCTGGGATGCGCTGAAGCGGTCGCTGCTCTCTTCCCAGATTCGGATTGAATCGCTCGGGCAGATGCTCAGTCTTGTGAGCACGGTTTCCCTGGAACCCGAGCCGATTCCATTGAACGTCAAGGTTGTTCTGGTTGGCGAGCGGCTGTTGTACTACCTGCTTTGTTCCTTGGATTCCGAATTCAGCGAACTCTTCAAGGTGGCTGCGGATTTTGAAGAGCATATGGATCGCGGCCCGGACACAGACCAGTTATACGCGCAGCTGATCGGCGCGATCGCCCGCCGGGAAGGTCTTCTTCCTTTCGACCGCGGGGCCGTTGGACGAGTGATCGAACACAGCTCGCGGATGGCCGGAGATTCGCAAAAAGTTTTAACACACCGTCGAACTCTTGCGGATTTGCTGCGCGAAGCGGATTACTGGTCCCGCGAGGCCGCTCAGCCGGCGGTGCGTGCGGAAGACATCCAACGCGCGATCGACGCCCAGATTCGCCGCGCCGATCGCATGCGTGAGCGATTCCTGGAAGAAGTTCTGCGCGGAACCATCCTGATAGACACGCAGGGAGAAAAAGTCGGCCAGGTGAACGGACTTTCCGTGATCGAACTGGCTCATTTTGCGTTCGGGCACGCTACGCGAATCACCGCGCGTGTCCGGATGGGAAAAGGCGAGGTTGATCGATATTGAGCGGGAAGTGGAGCTCAGCGGCCCCATCCACTCGAAGGGCGTACTCATCCTGTCTGGTTTCTTGGGAGCGCGCTATGCTGCCGATCATCCGCTTTCGTTGTCCGCAAGCCTGGTTTTCGAACAGTCTTATGGAGCGGTGGAAGGGGACAGTGCTTCTTCGGCGGAGCTATATGCGCTGCTTTCCGCCCTCTCCGGATTGCCTATCAAGCAGTCTCTTGCCGTTACCGGATCCGTTAATCAGCTCGGACAGATTCAAGCGATTGGCGGAGTCAATGAGAAAATCGAAGGTTTCTTCGATCTGTGCAAGGCCCGAAATCTGGATGGACAAGGCGTGATCATTCCCGCCTCCAATGTTCGACACCTCATGTTGAGGCAGGATGTCGTGGAGGCCGTCAACGCCGGGAAATTCAAAATTTATGCGGTGGAAAGTATCGACCAGGGAATCGAGATTCTTATGGGTGTACCGGCGGGTGAGCGCGACTCTTCCGGGAAGTTCACCGGCGATAGTGTGAATCAAAGGGTGGAAGCACGGCTGATCAATTCGCCGAGAAGAGGCTGGCCGCCGGGCGCGGGTCCCAGGCGGAACGCGAGCTATGAGCGAACCTAGCCCCATGTTTGTGTTTCGACGGATTCTGGTGGCCTTGGACACATCTCCACATAGTCTAGCGGCCCTCGAGGCTGCCGTGAATTTGGCGGCTAAGTTGAATGCCGAATTGCGAGGACTTTTCGTCGAAGACACGGCACTCTTGCGTCTTGGCCGAAGCCCCATGTGCCCGCGAAATCCTCTATTTTTCTGCCGCGGAGGTTCCGCTGAGCCGAGCCAGCATGGAATCCAGTCTCAGAGCCCAGGCCGAACTGGCTCGAAAAGCACTGGCAACCGCTGCGCGCCGTGCCCATGTTGAGTGGTCGTTCCGAACTGTGCGAGGCGAAGTTGCATCCGAAGTTTTGGCTGCCGCGAGCGACGTTGATCTGCTGGCCATGGGCAAAGGTGGATGGTCGTTGGATCGGAAGGTTCGAATGGGTTCCACGGCCCTCGAGCTTTCGACGAGTTCTATCCCCGTGCTTCTGTTGCCAGAGAGCGGATTGCCCCCTAAAGCATCTCTGGTGGTCTATTACGATGGTTCGCCGGCCGCAAAACGAGGATTGCTTGCCGCCCAGGAATTGGAAGACGCCGGCATGGATGGCATTACAGTTCTTCTTGAAGCGGCAAATCGAGACGAAGCAGTAACGATGCAGAACGAAATCGAAACACTGACACGCGCAGGTTGCGCAAAATTTGCGGTATCGCCAAATTGATCCGGACGACCAAGCCAGCTTGCTGCGGGCGCTTGAGGCTGAGAAACCAGGTGTGCTCGTGTTGGGCGGACGGAAGTTCCTCAAGAAACTTCCGCCACTCGATGCGTTTCTGCATGAGACGGACATGTCCTTGCTGCTGCTCGGCGGTGAACTGGACGAAAGAGTTGAATAGAATTCAATTTGCTGACAATCACCGCACCAGTGCTGTGAAACGAAAAAGCATCCTCCAAAAACAATATAAATAGATGAGGCCAATTCGCCATTCTTCTTCGTGACTGGTATGAAGCCCGGCATGGATTGACGAGGCGAGCAAGAAACCGGCGTTCCAATGCTCTCAAGCAGGGCGCGGTTTCGGCCTTTCGAGCGCTGCGAGCGCCTGGTCCGTGCTGATCAGCCGCGCGCCGAGCGATGTCAGTTCCTCAATAGCCTTCTGAGCATCTTCTGGGTTAAGGGTTTCAATGGCGTCGCGTATAAGCGCCACGCGCCGGCCGCGCTTCAGGAGCCCTTTTGCCGCAAGCCGAACACAATACTCGGTCACAACTCCGAAGATGCAGAACTCCGCATCCGCATCCGTGAATCCAGCGATGCGTTTCAGAACTTCTTCCGTGTTGGGATTGTCAAACACGTCGAGAGTCTGTTTTTCGAAAATGATTTGCTGATACTCCGAGAGATCCTGTGGCACTACCGCATCCGCGAGATTGGGAATCAAAAGGATTTTGTCCGCGCGTGTTTCGGGAATGATTTCCGCTCCTGAGGTGCCGCGGATACAGTGCGGCGGGAAGCGTTCGAATTCCGGATCGTTGGGCGTGTGCGTGCAGATATCGCCGACGATGAGGACTCGTCCCTGGAGAGCCGCATCGGTCAGACGCTTCATGTTGGGGATACATTTCTCAGCGCCCGGAACGTGCAACTTTCCCCCGGGCAACATGAAGTCAGCCTGCGTATCCACACCCCAGAAAATCACCGATCGAGAGACCACGCATTCCCCTCGGCTGCCCGTGAACTAGGCAGCAATCCTCATGTCATTTTTAATTTCGAAGACGCCCCGTGCAGCCCTTGCGGCCGGTTCAGGCGCTTCAGGAGAATCTACACGATCTTGCTCCTTCGCTGCATCCACAAGCACGCGATGACGAAAAAAATCCCGGCATAGAATAATGTGTCGCTCAACAGGACGAAGGATTTTGAACCGGTGTACAAGTCAGTCATGAGTCCGGGCGCAAGCACCGCGCCGCCCACTCTCTCGGCCACGCGGCATACGCCAGCACGGCTCCAGTTGCCGCAAGAAGCCATCAAGGAACCTGCCCAGACCAAGCCCGCGCTTATGAGCAGGCAGGCTATCCCTGCAAAGACATATTTCATGCATTCCCGGAAGTAAGTGTGCTGTCCCAACATGACTGAAGCGCCGGAGCCTGCCTATGGAATCCTTTCAGGACCTGACCTGGCATGGGATCGGAGCAGCAAGTGGGATGGCCCGTGGCCAAACACAAGTGGCCGGACAAGATTGACAGCCCAAATCACTTGATCCCGGGGCCCTCCTCATGCAAAGGATTGTTGGCGTCGTGCTCGTCCCGGCACTCGAAGCACACAAGCGCCTGGCACAAGCCGCATGTCTCGATGTGAGTGTCGCAGAAACTACGCGAGCACTCGGAGCATTCTGCCCGTCCCTCCTGCGAACATCCCGCGGTCGCGCATTTCATGAGGCACATCCTTTGTACACGATGAAGTTGCAGTTCATTAAAAAGCTCCTCTTTATTCCTGAATCGCCGTTCGACGCACTACTAGTGCTGGAATCGCCCGACCACTTCGGCCTGGGCCAGGATGTGGCCTTTCATGGCACGCTCCAGTTCAGCCTTGCTGGCTCCGGGCTTGAGATTTGTCTGGTGGTCCAGCGCGTAGAGTTTGAAGAAGTAACGGTGCGGGCCGCCCTTGGGCGGGCATGGCCCGTTGTAACCAATCTTGCCGAAATCATTGCGCCCCTGGCGCGCCCCGTCGGGAAGCTGGCGATCCTTGGCGACATCCTCCTCCAGCTTGCGCGCGTCGCCCGGAAGATCGTAGAGCACCCAATGAACCCATGTGCCTGCCGGAGCGTCGGGATCGTCCACGATGAGAGAAAAGCTTTTTGTTCCGGCCGGTGGCTCGGTCCAGGCGAGCGCGGGTGAAATGTCCGGGCCGTCGCAGGTGAATTCTTTCGGAATGAAGTCGCTATTTTGAAAGGCCGTGATCGTCAGATGAAACGCCATAATTTCCTCTTTCAAGGCAAAAAACAAACGCTGGCCCAAAGAGAGCCAGGATTTGGCTGTTTCTGAACGCTAGCAGGCGCCCGCCAGTTGCTCTAGGCGTCCGCGAGCCACACTTTTCGCTCGGGCCCGATCGACTTGGAAATTTCCGCAAGGGTCTTGGCCACAATTCCCGATGGAGCGTGCAGTGCGATATCGGCCTGGGCGACAATTCCGATGCATCGCCCTTGTTTGTTCGACCACCGGAATTCTCCGGAATTGGTGCTGTTGCATCAGCGCTTCGCATTCCTCCAGCGAATCCTCGGGCGCGCACACCACGGGATTTCGCGTCATGACCTCGGCGATCCTTGTCTTTTCGGCAGGCTTCGCCTCCGCGATGACCCTGCAACACAAATCGCGATCGGTCACAATCCCTTCGAGCTTAGCCTGCACAAGGTCGGTTACGACGGGAAGAGCCCCAACTCCGTGCAACTTCATGATTCGAGCCGCTGCCTGTGCAGTGTCCGATGGCGTGCAGAAGATCACTTTGCTGGACATTACGTTTCGAACTAACATGATGCTATTCCCCCTTCTTCAATCTTCGGATGATCGGAGACCAGATCACCGGAATCTCGCATACGGAATGACTTGTAGACCTTGCAGGCCATATCGACAGTGACACGCGTCACCCTTGTCCCTATTGCCTGTCACCGATCGGGAAGTCCTGGAATTGAAATATTCTTGAGGGATTAAAGGCGGCCGCTCGGCCGAATTCAACCTTTGACACAAATCATCGGCACGAGGCGGGCAACTCGCCGCGCCAGTTTTGCCTTCTCGGCGGCTACGGCAACGGCGTTGACGTCTTTGTAGGCCCCCGGCGCTTCTTCCGCGACGCCGCGCAAAGACCGGGTGCGAATCAACACGCCACGTTCGCGCAGTTCCTCGACAAGTTGGCGCCCATGCCAGCGTTTGGTCGCTTGCGTTCGGCTCATCGCTCGTCCAGCGCCATGACAAGCCGAGGAGAACGCTAATTTTTCACTCTCGCCCGTACCGACGAGAATATAGGACTCGGTTCCCATGGTGCCGCCAATCAACACCGGCTGCCCCACTTTCTGTAGCGTCGATGGAAGGTCGGGATGCCCTGGACCGAAACTGCGAGTTGCGCCTTTGCGGTGCACGAATAGCTCCCGGTGGCCGCCATCGACAGAGTGCTGCTCGATCTTGCAGGTGTTGTGAGATACATCGTACAGCAAAGTGAGCCTGGCATCTGGCAGGACCTGGTGAAAAGCGCCGCGCACAAGATGTGTGATGATTTGCCGATTCGCCAGCGCGCAATTGGTGGCGGCGCGCATTGCTCCCAGATAGTGTTGTCCCAGTTCCGAATGAATTGGGGCGCAGGCAAGTTCGCGATCCGGAATCGGCCGATACCCCTGGATCACCATGCTCTTCAGATAGTCGGTCCCAACCTGATGGCCCAGCCCGCGCGATCCGCAATGAATGCATACGATGATGTCATCTTTGTGCAGTCCCATCGCCTCGGCCGCCGCCGCGTCGAAGATTTGTGCAACCCGCTGAACTTCCAGATAGTGATTGCCTGAGCCCAGCGTTCCCATTTCCTCGCATTGGCGCTTCTTGGCCTCGCGCGAAACGCATTCCGGCTTTGCGTCAAATGCCCTGCCGCGTTCTTCCATGTAATCGAGGTCTTGGGGATTCCCGTATCCCTGCTGGACAGCCCACTGCGCGCCGCCGCAAAGCATGTCGTCCATTTCCTTTTCATTGAGCCGGATTGCGCCGGTGCTGCCAACCCCGGCGGGAACGCTTCGGAACAGCGCATCGGCAAGGTCCGTCTTTTTTGCTTCCAGGTCGTGAGCCGTGAGCTTGGTGCGCAACGCACGCACTCCGCAGGAAATGTCGAATCCCACGCCTCCCGCGGAAATCACGCCTCCCTCGTTCGGATCAAACGCGGCAACGCCACCAATCGGGAATCCGTAGCCCCAATGAGCATCCGGCATGGCGTACGCCGCGCGTTGTATTCCGGGCAAAGTGGCCACATGGGAGAGTTGCTCGCGAACCTTTTCGTCCATGTCCGTGATCAGCTGTTCATCCGCGTAGATGATCGCGGGCACTCGCATCTGGCCCGTGGGTTCGATCCGCCATTCGTAATCCGAATAACGCAGAAACGATTGTGGGTTCATAGATACTCCGGAGCGCCGCTCATACATCAATGACGCATTGTGCCAACCATTGCCCGTCAGGGTCGCGCCTGACTTCCAGCGCAGTCACTGTAGCCCCTTTGGGTTCGACCGCGACCTGATGGCGTTCGGGATCCACCCGTTCGCCGGCCAGGGTGCCCGTCAGCGAGCATCCTGCCAAAGCAATTCGAAACTTGCCAAACAGCATCCTGCGCACTGCCATTTCGTAGATGATGGCGTTGAGCCAGCTGACCAGCAACAATTCGAGGTCCGGGGCATCGCAGCGAACCTCCACAGTCTCGCTCTGCTCAACTGCGGCAACGTTCGCAACCACCGCCGTGAGCGCAATGGCGGCCTGTTCGAAGGCCTCTTCAGCCGAACTTCCCATGCCGCGCACGCCAATATCCGAGCCATGCGAAAAGTGTTCCCATCTCGCCATATTCCTTCGCACCAGGGATCTACTGATCCATCTCAAATTGTCCGCTATCGCAGCTTCCATCACTACTGTACTGAACTTCTAGTCCAAGCGGCTCCGGCAATATGTGATGAGTATCACGCCGCCAAGTGAGGCAGGGCATAGCGGCATGATTCGATGAAGACTAACGTTCAAATTGAAGTGAATGTTTGCAGTCGTCGCTGAGGAAGTTTGATTTGACGATTGCAAGTTACGCCGCATGAGTGCAAGGAGAAAGAAATGAAAAACCAAACCGAAGTTCAAAATGAAAAAATGGGATCCAGCTGCAATTCGGGGGCATATGCCTTCTTGCTGGCCGGATTAGGGATTGGAACCGCGCTCAGCCTTTTTCTGGCCCCAAAATCGGGCGCGGAAACGCGAGAATGGATCGCAACCAAGTGCCTGGATAGCGTCGATGCCGCCAATGAAAGAGTTCGCCAGGCGCGCCTACGCGTGCATGAAATAGTGGACCAGGGGCAGCAAAAAGTCAGCGAGGCCGTAACTGCAGGCCGGGAAGTCATTGGGAAAGAGAAACCGGCAGGGGAAGTGAAAGCCAGTTAGCTCGATGAATCGAGCCCGATGTTTGGGAATAAAAATGCCACAGTGCAACGCTGGTCTGGGGGTTTGACTTTGCACTGATGTTGGAGGCTAAGTTCATGCGCCACAAAGAGGCAGTTCACACGAGGAAAGCCGTGCACGGCAAGAGGAGAACAACCCGGAAGGGCGTCGCCGCGAAAGATTGGCAAGCTGTGGAGATCACTGCGGCCGAACCGACCGGTTTTGGGCCGAATACGGCAGGTCAGTCAGGTGATATTGAAGGCTTGTCAACCATTGCCACTGGAAATTCGGAAAGCGTGGCGGAGTTGGTCGAAGAAGGGCAAGACCTGGAGGCGGAGAAGGTGAAGGGCGTGGAAGATGCCCTCGATCCGGATGAGGCAGAAGTCACCACACACAGCCGGCGTGAATAGCCGTCTTCATTGCATCATTGTTCGAATTTTGCTCCTCCGCGTGCGTAGAAGTTTTCTAGCTTTTCCTTCCTGGAATAGTGCTTTCTCCGGGCGAGTTGCTTGGGGGATAGCGCAGTCTTCTTGCGCCTTTTCTAGCGCTGCAGCATCAAATTATTAGAGTCACGCTGAAAAACCTAAAGACAAAGTGACCGCAATTTCTTTCAGCAGTGATTGCGGGTCGCTACGGCGGAACTTTGTGAAGGAACGAGATTTCTGCCGTGGTTAAATCATCTGTCTGTGTAACGGGAGTAGCTCTTGTTAACGGTAAACGAAGAACTTCAGCAAGACGCTCGTGCGGGAGAGACCGCCGAGGGGACGGATTATTCCGTCGTCAGCGATGTGCAAGATAGGGTCCCAGAGCATCCCGATGAGGCAAGAGCCGACGATTATGATGGCAATCTAGAGGCGCTGGCGGAATCGGCTGACCCAATCACCTTGTACTTGCGTGAGATGGGCCGCACCCCGCTTCTGACACGGGAGGGCGAAGTCCGCCTTGCGAAGCGCATCGAGCGTGGCCAGATGCGCGGTCTAAGGGCATTTTCGCACTCGCCCATCGTGTGGGCTGAGTTCGTGCGAGCTGCGGAGGCGTTGCGCTGTCACGAGCGTTCCATCGAAGAAATAATTGACGTAGGCGAAAAGTCGCTGACTCGGACGCAGCGTGAAAAGTGGGCTCGAAAACTCCTGCAAGTTACCGATCGAATCGCAAATCTTCGGGAGAGTATTTCCCGCGACTGGAAGCGTGTGCTTCGAATTCCAACGTCAAATAAGGCCGATCTTCTGCACACTCGGTATCGGCTGGCACGCGCATGGGTCGAGATTTCGCGTCTGGTTCGTACGATCAACTTCAACACATCGGAAAAGGCACGGTTCTCCGGAAAAATTCGCGAGATTCTGCAGAAGACTTTGACCCTAGAGGGCGAAATCCTCGGGCTCCAGCAAAGGTCTAAATCCGCCTCCATGCAGGCCGTTCGAGAGGCTCGCAAAGCTTTGGCAGCACGCCGCGCGGAATTGAGACGGCTGGAAGCAACTTTTGGCCCCGGGCTGAAGGATCTCAAGCGCACAATCGAAACGATCCAGCGGAGCGAAGCCGAAACGGAGCAAGCCAAGAAAGAGCTGGCTGAAGCAAACCTCCGCCTCGTCGTTTCCATAGCCAAGAAATATCAGAACCGCGGACTGGATATCCTCGACCTTATCCAGGAGGGGAATATCGGCCTGATGCGGGCGATCGACAAGTTTGACTGGCGCCGCGGCTTCAAGTTCTCCACATATGCTACCTGGTGGATCTGGCAGGCCGTCAGTCGAGCTGTTGCCGGCCAGGGGCGTACGGTCCGCATTCCGGTGCATATGAACGAGGCCATCAACCGGTTCGCGCGAATGAACCAGGAACTGACCAAGCAATTGGGCCGGCGCCCCACCTCGGAGGAAATCGCCTCGCATATGGGAATCTCGGCCGGAAAAGTGCGTGACCTGATGCAGACAGCGCAGGAAACCATTTCCCTCGATACGCCGGTTGGCGAAGAGGAAGAGTCGCGTTTGGGCGATCTGATCGAGAACAAAACCGCTGTCTCGCCGTCCGAGGCCGTGATCGACAAGGACATGAAAGAGAAGGCGGCCCTGGCCCTGAAAAACATTACGCCGCGAGAGCAACAGATCATTCGGATGCGTTTCGGTTTTGACGGCGACGAGCACACCCTGGTAAAAGTGGGTGAGACGCTCGGTCTAACCCGAGAGCGCATCCGGCAGATCGAGAAGCAAGCGATGCGCAATTTGCGGGAATCCGCCGATGTCCAGCGCCTGCAAACCTTTTTGCGGCGCGCCTCGTGATTTGCGCCTTCTGCTTCAGGCCGAAACCTGCGAGGGATCGCTCGAATGGCCGCGGCGTTGAGCACGCAGCCGAGGCCGCATGCAAGTTTCGCGACTCATCTGCGTGAAGTGGCCTGTTCGAGCTGCTCCAGCAGGCCCAATTGGCTCTTCAGAATCTTTCGTCTCGCCAAGTCAATCTTGAACCACTCGGCTCGGTCTATTTCCGGGAATTCTCGCACTCTGCCCGATCCACGCGGCCATTCCATGGAAAAGGTGTTGCTCTTGACTGCGGCCGCCTTCAGCGAAGAATGCACTGCCCACGCGTAGACAATCTTTCCACCTCTTTGCCGAATAGGCTGCAAAGGTTTGAATTCTCCCTCCGCGGTCAAGGCAGTTTCCTCTCGAAACTCTCGCCTTGCGGCGTCGAGCGGGTCCTCGCCTGCATCAAACTCACCTTTAGGGATAGACCAAGCTCCCTCGTCTTTGTTGGCCCAGAAGGGGCCTCCCGGATGCACCAGGAACACTTCCAGGGAGCCGCGCGCTTTGCGATACAACAACAGCCCCGCACTTTTCCTAGGCATAATGCCCTTCCCACCGCCTGTGCCAGCCGAGGTTACTCGATTTGAGTGATGCGATCGCTAGTTTTCTGCCGGACACTTCTCATGTATCGCTTGGCGCTCGATGAGTTCGAAAGTGCCCTGGTCGTTTTCCGCGTCGGAATCCTCAGGGCACGCTTTTGGCAAATGAGATTTCCCGCGGGTCAGTCGGCCGCTATCACGCTGTCAATGAAGCGGCGCATGCGCTGATAGTGAGAACCCTTCCAATAGATCCGGCCACATTGAGAACAATTGTAAAACTCGTCAAAGTGCTGCCTTGTTAGCGGCAGAAGGCGATCACTGATCGTCTCCTTAGAAACCGGACGCAACACATCGTTGCAGTGCATGCACCGGCGAAAAGGCTCGATGGCCGGGGCTAGATCGAAACGCTGCATCAACTCCACCAATTGTGCGGATGGCGCTGTAGCTCGCACATAGTAGCCGCGCGTGACCACAGCTCGCATGAGCAATCCGCGATCTCTGGTCAGCAAAATCCTGTTTTCGTCCGAGGAAAGTCGGGCCAATTCTTCGTCCACATAGTCATTGCGATATAAGGTGTCGAAGCCAAGCATTCGAAGATAAGCCGCCAATCGGCCCAGATGCGTATCGGCCACAAACCGCGCCTCGGCGAGAGGCTGTGGGAGCAAACGCACGTGCGGCGATATTCCGATGGACTGAAACTCGGGGTAAACACTGATCCTATCGCCCTCATGCACCCGATAGGTGAAATCCACGGGCTGCCCATTTGCCAGGATCAGATCCACTTCCGTGTGCGGCACGCCCAAGGATTCGATCATGTCTTTGACGGAGCCGCTCACGTCAAAGCTATAGGTGACGATTCGAGCTTTTTTTTCGGGCGGCAGAAAGTCGTTCAATCCCGCGTAAAAACGCACGCCGGCCTGCTTCATGGGCGCGATCCCCGCGTGAGAGTGGATGGCTTTGCAAGCCTGCAAGAATTTTTCAACCCTGCGCTAAACATTGAGAATCTTTCCTGTATCGTCCACATCGATGGATGAGGCGCGGGATACCTTGGGAAGTCCGGGCATGAGCATCATGTTGCCGGCGATGACCACTACAAAGCCGGCGCCGGCGGACAGCGATACGTCCGTCACATGCAGCGTCCAGCCCGTGGGAGCGCCCAGGAGTTTTGCATTGTCGGACAAGGAGTATTGCGTCTTGGCAACGCAGATGGGAAGCCGAGCGCTGCCCCATTCGGTGAACTGATCGAGCTTTGCCTTGGCTTGGTCGCTGATCGTCACATTTTCGGCGCCGTAGATTTTTTGGGCCACGCGCTGAATCTTCTCCAGCAGGGGTTCATCCAGCGAGTAGATGGGTTGCACTCGGGGCGCAAGATTCGCGGCGATGGTTTCCACGACGCACTGGGCAAGTTCTTTCGCTCCAGGTCCTCCTCTTGTGAACGCTTCCGAGACCGCGCTGGCGACACCCTGTTGCGAGCAGAAATCGGCCAGCCGCTTCAGATCCGTGTCGCTGTCACCCGGAAAACGGTTGAGCGCGGCGACGACCGGTACACCAAAACCTTTCAAAATGTCGATGTGTTTGAGGAGATTTGGCAAACCTTGTTCGATGCGGCCTTCTCCCTGATTCCGGATGCTCTGAACGGTGGTTAGGAGAACCGCGGCCGCAGGCGTGATGCCAGACTGCTGCATGATAATGTCGAAATACTTTTCGGCACCGAGGTCCGAGCCGAAGCCAACTTCATTTACGACATAATCGGCCAGCCGCAATCCCATCTCCTGGCAAAGGATGCTGCTGGTTCCCTGAGCGATATTCCCGAAAGCCCCAGTGTGCACGAATGCAGGCGTGCCGTCAGTGGTCTGCACCAGGTTCGGAAGGAGTGCGTCGGCCAGCAGGGCCATCATGCCGCCCGTTCCGCTTAGCTCGCGCGCGCGGACCGGTCTTCCGTCGCGAGTGACGCCGATGACGATGGATTCAAGGCGCTCCCGCAAGTTCTTGCGATCCTTTGCCAGCGCCACGATGGCCATAATTTCGCATGCGGCCGTAATCACAAATCGCGCGTGGCGTCCCGCGCCGTCCTTCTTGCTGTCCAACGCGATGGAGATCCGGCGAAGTGCGCGGTCGTTCATGTCCATCGTGCGCGGCCAGGTGATTCGGTCGGGATCGAGGTTCAGATCATTGCCGTGGAAGAGGTGCGCATCGATGAGTGCGGCTAGCAGATTTTGCGCCGAGGCAATGGCATGAAAATCGCCGTGGAAATGGAGATTAATTTTCTCACTTGGTTCCACTTGCGAAAGGCCGCCGCCGGCTGCGCCTCCCTTCATGCCGAATACGGGACCCAGCGAAGGCTGCCGCAACGTAGCAACGGCCTTTTTCCCAATCTGCGCGAGACCTTGTGCGAGCCCGATGGCGGTGACCGTTTTGCCTTCCCCGGAAACAGTAGGCGTGGTTGCGGTGACCAGAACGAGTTTTCCGCGCCTGGGTCGAGAAGCGTCCGCTAGAAGCTCCAATTTAACCTTGCCGCCATAAAGCCCGATCTGCTCGAAATATTGATCCGGGAGTTCGAGCTTGCGCGCAACGGCTTGGATTGGAAGAAGTGTGTTTCGCATCATTCTATTGAGTCCTACCAGTGGAGTTCACAATTGTAGAATCTGAAAAATATCACACCCGGGACAATTCGTTCTCTGTGATTGTTGAAGAATTGCCTGCTTCCAATCTCAACAGTAGACCTTGTCACCGCACAATCGGGCAGTCACTGCGTGTGATGCTTGTCACGGCAGCCATGGTCCCGGCCAGCGTAGCTTTACACAAGGTTAGACGTACGGACGGTGCTTTTCATGAAGAATATCCTGATTCTCGGCGCTGCGGGAAGGGATTTTCATAACTTCAATGTCGCATTCCGCGATCGAGCACAGTTTCAAGTAGTTGGTTTTACCGCCACCCAAATTCCAGGCATTGCAAACCGCCGCTATCCGCCGGAACTAGCCGGCACCTTGTATCCGGAGGGCATCCCCATTTTTGAAGAGGCGGAACTGGAGTCCCTAATTGTTAAGCTTGGCGTGAACGCCGTGGTGTTTTCCTACAGCGACGTTTCACACGTGAACGTGATGCACCTGGCCTCTCGCGCGGTCGCTGCTGGCGCGGACTTCTGGCTGCTCGGAACGGAGCACACGCAGCTCAAATCGTCCGTCCCGGTCCTTTCCGTCTGCGCCGTGCGGACCGGTTCCGGCAAGAGTCCGTTCGCACGACTGGTTGTCAACGAACTGCGCCGCCACGGTCTGACGCCGGTCATCGTTCGCCATCCCATGCCGTATGGGGACTTGGCGGCCCAGGCTGTGCAACGGTTTGCCACCATGGCTGACATCGACCAGCAGCAATGCACAATCGAGGAGCGAGAAGAATATGAGCCGCACATCAGCCGGGGGACAGTCGTCTATGCAGGCGTGGACTACGGAAAAATCTTGCACGAGGCAGAAAAGGAAGGCGACATCATCCTGTGGGACGGCGGGAACAACGACACGCCGTTCTACGCCTCCGATCTGGAATTTGTGGTCGCCGATCCCCACCGCCCCGGACACGAATTGTCGTACTTCCCGGGCGAGGTGAATCTCCGCCGTGCCGATGTGGTCGTGATCAACAAAGTGGATACCGCGTCTCCACGGGACATCGATACGGTCCGCCAGAACGTCCGGAACACCAACCCGAAGGCCAAAATCATTGAGACCGCATGTCGTGTTTCAGTTGCCGCGCCGGAATCTATCAAGGGCCGGCGAGTGCTAGTGGTGGAAGACGGCCCAACGCTGACGCATGGGGAAATGCTGTTCGGGGCGGGAGTTGTCGCGGCACGGCAGTTCGGCGCGGCTGAACTGGTGGACCCACGGCCCTATGCGGTGGGTTCTATCCGGAGCATGTACGAGAAGTACCCGCACCTGAGCAATCTTCTTCCGGCGATGGGCTATGGCGCCATACAAAGGCAAGAACTGGAAGAAACGATCAATGGGGTTCCATGTGACATGGTGCTGGTCGCCACCCCAATTGACCTCGCCCGCATCATTAAGCTAAACAAACCGCATCTGCGCGTCACCTACGAGGTGGAAGAAGTTGGGCATCCGCAGCTGGCGGAGTTACTTGCAAAGTTTGCGCGGGAACACGCCCCGGCGAAACTGCAACCGCAGGTGCGGCCATGAGGCGCATGGTCCTTGCTGTCGGAGGCAACTTTCTGATTCGTGCCGGGGAGAAAGGGACGGCATACGAAGAAATCGCTAATGCCGGAAGGATCGCGGCGCAGATCGTCGGTTTGATTCGCGATGGTTATGGAATCGTTCTTACTCACGGGAACGGCCCGCAAGTTGGCGCTGAACTTCTGTTACACGAACGAGCCGCGGGCCCAACGCACGAATATCCTTTGGACATGTGCGATGCCGCGACGCAGGGTCAGATCGGCTATCACCTGCAACAGGCTCTGGACAATGAAGTGAGGCTAGCGGGTTTGCACGTGCCGATCGTCGCGCTAGTCACTCAGTGCGTTGTGTCATTGGACGATCCCTCCATGAGCCGCCCGACCAAGCCGATCGGACGCTTCTACTCGCGCGAAGAGGCCGAGCAGCGCAAGCAGATGCTTGGATGGGAACTGATCGAAGATGCCACTCGTGGCTACCGCCGCGTGGTGCCATCGCCGGAACCGATTGAAATCGTCGAACTCGAAGTCATTCGTGAATTAATGGAGCGCGGTGTTCTGGTCATTGCTTGCGGGGGCGGCGGCATCCCAGTCGCGCGGGTGAAACAGAGATTGCAAGGCGTCGAGGCCGTAATCGACAAAGACCTCACTTCTGCCTTGCTCGCATCAAAGCTGGGCGCGGAGTTGTTGGTCATCGCCACAGACACCGATTCTGTATACCTCGATTACAATAAATCAACGCAGCGCCCGCTCGAGCGTGTTAGCCCGGCCCAGCTAGCCGCGTACGCTCGCGCAGGTCATTTTCCGCCAGGGAACATGGGACCTAAGATTGAATCTGTTCTGCGGTTTCTCCGCGCCGGGGGGACCGAAGCCATCATCACTTCTTGCGACAGTCTTTGTGCAGCGGTAGCGGGCAAGGCCGGAACGCATATCGTTTCAGACTCTTGCAGTTCGTTTCCAGATCCGCGCGCTGCATTTGAAGTTTCGTCAGGTTGATTTGCTTCGTGCAACTGCGATCTTGATCACGGAACTATCAACATTCGTGAAGTAATGCACTCTTGCCAGACTGTGAGATGGGCACACTCGCAACCTGGTCGGCATTGGAGACGAGGAGTTTATTCATGAAGTCACTCAAACAAGATGCACTCGACTATCACCGCACCGGCCGCAAGGGCAAGATCGAGGTAGTCCCCACCAAGCCTTGTCGCACCCAGGCGGACTTGAGTCTGGCCTACACGCCGGGAGTCGCGGAACCATGCCGCGAGATTGCAAGATCGCCCGAGTTGAGCTTCGAATACACTGCCCGTGGAAATCTTGTTGCGATCGTCACCAATGGCACGCGGGTTCTCGGTTTGGGAAACATAGGAGCGCTGGCGGGAAAACCCGTCATGGAAGGAAAAGCTGTACTGTTCAAACGATTCGCGGATATCGATGTTTTCGACCTGGAGGTAAACTCGGAGAAAGCGGAAGACGTCATCAAGTTTTGCCAGCTTCTTGAGCCCACCGTCGGCGGCATCAATCTCGAGGACATCAAGACGCCGGACTGTTTCTTGATCGAAGAAACACTGTGCAAGACCATGTCGATTCCCGTGATGCATGATGACCAGCATGGAAGCGCCATCGTCTCCGGAGCGGCGCTGCTGGGCGCATTGGCAATCGTGGGCAAACAGATCGAGCGAGTGCATGTGGTGTTCGTCGGCGCGGGAGCGGCGGGGATCGCTTGCGCCGGACATTACCTCCGATTGGGCGTCCAGCCGGATCGGATGCTGATGGTGGATACCAAAGGCGTGATTTATGCCGGTCGCACCGAAGGCATGAATCCGTATAAGGTGCGGTTTGCCCGCCAGACCGAATTGCGGACCTTGACGGAAGCGCTGCGCGACGCCGATGTGTTGGTCGGATTTTCGGCGAAGGGCGCGGTGACTCCGGATATGCTGAAGTTCATGGCGCCTCGCCCTATCGTGTTTGCGCTGGCCAATCCGGACCCGGAGATTTCGCCAGAGGATGCGCGAAGCGCCCGCAGCGATCTCATCATGGCTACCGGACGCTCTGACTATCCCAATCAAGTGAACAACGTGCTCGGGTTTCCGTTCGTCTTTCGCGGGGCGCTGGATGTCCGCGCCCGTGCCATCAACGAAGAAATGAAAATTGCCGCAACTCTTGCACTGGCAGAATTGGCCAGGGAGGAGGTGCCGGATTCGGTCTGCCAAGCCTACGGCGTGGAAAAAATCCAGTTTGGCTCCGAGTACATCGTCCCCAAGCCGTTCGATCCACGGGTATTACTCTGGGTAGCGTCGGCCGTCGCACGCGCGGCAATGGAATCGGGCGTGGCGCGGCATCCCGTTGTTCTTGAAGAATACCGAGAGCGGCTTGATCTGCTGGGGAGGCGGCTCATGCGTTCTAGCTTCACTTTCGCACCCTAATCCCGCCTGCGCTTGCCGGCGTTTGCAGTAGCTGCAGAAAGTGCTCTGGCTTGCTGTCGATGAGCGTGCCTGTCTTGTGTTTCCGTAAATCACTTCAATCATTTGTATTCTTCATCATCCACACCCGTGATTCAAGTCACAGCCCTGCGCTGCTTGACTGAGATAAAAGAGATCAATGAATTCATTTTCAAATACGTCATCCACAATCGTGCTCCCGCCATACACATGCCGTTCCGCGACTGTATTGCGCCAATGCGTACATCAGAACATCGAATGCGGTCGCAGAGCCTTGCCTTCGTCGAATGGGCGCGGATTGGGAATCCCTTGTCACAGGTTAGGACAGGACTATGATCGCTAGCGAAGAAATCATCATTTCAGGTGAGAATTTCATCGAACGCCGGATCATTCTTTTTCCGCAACAAGAGGACATTGAAGATTTGCGGACGCGGGCTTACAGTCGGGGTTACACATGCGGCTGGACGCGTGGGCTGATAATGGGGTTAGCGATTTTCGGTGTCGCTGCTTTATGTATCTGGTTGACCGTCATCTAGTGACCAGGACATTCTGCAATTCTCGCGAGAGGTGGAAAAGTTGAGTCAGAGAATTTTAGTGCCACTGGACGGTTCACCGCTTGCGGAGTTGGCATTGCCTGAGGCGCTGGCATTAGCAAAGCTGCCGGAGTCCATGGTGACCCTGCTTCATGTGATCCCTCCGATCGAGGATGTAATTTCCGATGGTGAAGTGATCACAATCGATCAGCAGTGGGAGAACCGGAAAATCCACGCGCTGCACTATTTGCAAAGCATTTCCGCCCGCCCCGACTGGAAATCCGTAAAGGTGACTGTCGCCGTGGAAATGGGCGTGCCAGCCGAGGTGATCCTTGACTTTGCGCAAAAGCACAAAATAGATCGGATCGTGATGTCCACGCATGGCCGCACTGGTTTCAACCGATGGGTTTACGGGAGCGTCGCCGATAAAGTGCTGCGGGCTGCTGACAGAACGGTAGTGCTTGTCCGCGCTGGATCGCCAATTGGGCCGCAGCCCACTAAAAGCAACGCGCTCTAAAATAAGGCGTTCGGCATTTGGGCGCCTGGCGAGAAAGTGGAGTGCGCTCCTGCAATTGCCAGACTGGAAACTGGGAGGCATTATGGCTCGACACCGAAGAATCCCGCTTGCTGCAGTGCTCTTGGCCCTCTGCGCCGCGGGCGCCAGAGGAACTCCGGCCCAAGATAAAGATCAGCTTCCGGCGGACAATGTACCCTCTGGCGCGGCCATCTACAAACAAAACTGCGCTGCCTGCCATGGATCTGACGCGAAAGGAAACGGACCGGTAAAGAAGGTGCTTAGGAAGCCCGCGCCTGACCTCACGACCTTGTCCAAGCGCCACGGTGGCAAGTTTCCATATGCCTATGTTATTGGAGTTCTTCGCTTTGCCCCTGGCGTTCCTTCTCACGGATCGGGCGATATGCCCATGTGGGGGCCCCTTTTTGAATATTATTACAATCAGAATTCCGCACAGCAGAGAATTCGCAATCTCTGCGACTTTCTGGCGGCTCTGCAGGAAAAGTAGTCGCCAAAAACGACGGGGCGTGGAACTCGTCTGATGGCTTTAGGTTCCACCAACACTCAGGAACAACTCTGCGGATTGCCTCGCTGCTACGATTTACTTACGTATTTGCTCGCCAGCAGTCTCCTGCTCTTCTTCAGCCTTCTGCCAACTGGAATTGGGGTTGTATTCTTTCATGGCTCTAGCCAGAACATCGGTCTGCTTGCCGAGATCCTTCTGATACACGATCCCTTTTTCGTTCACGATGAATGTCATTACACCGGACGACCTGTATTCCGCTGGATAAGCCACGAAAGCGAAGCCCTCCGTCATTTTGCCGTTTACGATGTAACTTTTTGCGCCGCCTGGGGCATTGCCGCCCTGACGGGTTAGGATATGATAATAATAACCTCGGTAAGGGGTCGCGGCGCCGTCTCGACGTTTGACATAGCCCTCGGCAACGGCTGCCGCCACCAGAGGTCCGACGGGGCTCTGGGGATCGCCATTAGCCGCCTTCCAATAAAGGCCATTGTGCTGACCTTCATCGCTGAAAATTTTCTGGGCGTACTCATTGCCCTGTGTTGAGTAGTATTCCTTTTCCGCTGCCACGAGCTGTTGGCAAACGCGAATGGTCGATATTTCATTCCTGCCAATTCGCCTGTACAAAATTTCTTTCTTGCCCGCCTCGGTGTCGAAATACCAAGAATTGCCCTTGTTTACCAGGGGAATGGGAGTGGGCCAATTCTCCGCGCCGATATACAAAGTGGTGGTTCCATCCGGTTCTTTCACCAGACGGTGCATTTCCTGATATTTCTTCACGAAATTAGCGCGGTTTTGGGCATCCTCGGTTTCGTCACCCGAGGAGACGATTCGTTTCTGATCTGGCCCGAGGATATCGAGCATCGCATTTTCATCGCCACTCTGCGCTGCCGTGACGAGAGCGTCGCTTGCCTCCTGGGGCGACGAAAATGTTTTCTGCCCCTCTTGCTGCGCCATCGAGTGGGCCGGGAAGCATCCCGCCAGAAGCATGGCGATGGCGGCTAATTTGGAAAATTGGGCCCAATGAATTTCGTGAAAGTTAAGCTTCATTCGCCGCATATGGCTTCTCTCCATTTCTAAATGTCACCGTCTATAGGGAACATATATCCACAATTTCCAAGTAATGGCGGTACCCAGTGGGAATTCGATTACCGATGCCCGCCACCACCACCTCGAGCTCCACCGCCCCCGCGCGCTGCCCCGCCACCTATGCTCCCGCTTCCGCGTGAGGAGTAGCTTCTTGTCTGCCCGCCTTGGCCGTAGCCGCTAAACGCGCCCGAGCGGGTCCCGCTCTGGCCACGGGGTTCCGCGTATCCTCGAGCAGCCTGATTGCCTCCATCGAACGGCCTGGTCGTTCCGCCGGGACGGTTGTAAACTCCGCCGCGTCCGCCGATGTTGCCGCTGGGAGGCCTGTTTCCTTCATTGGGGCGGGCTGCAAATCCGCCGCGCGCGCCTCCTCCTCGATAGAAATTGTTCCTGTTGTAGAACGTGGTGCTCCGGGAATAGTACCTGTTGTGGTTAAAAATTGGGTATCGGTGATACCAGTCGAATCCCCAATAAGGCCAGCCCCATCCAAAACCGCCGAAGAAGCCGATTCCGAAGCCGATTCCAAAGGAAAGGTATGGGCCCTCATACCAGATTCCGGGATATGGATACCATCCCGGCCACGGCACGAGGGGATATCCGTAAACCAGCCACGGATCATACGCGGGTACGTAAACGACATCGGGGGTAGCCGGCTGAATGATGACCGTCGAGCCCTGCGTGGTTACGGTTTGCTGCGGCGTTGACTTCAGGGTGCCGGCTTGCTGCGCCCGCTGGCGCATCACCTGTACGGCATCCATCACATCCTGTTGCTGATTATAGTAAGCGTCCCCAAGAGACGACGTCCAGGAAAGGTTCTTGTCCATATTTCCGAGGACGGACGGAAATGCGGTGAGCGCCTTGACGCTCGGGTCCCAAGGCTGTTGATCCGCAGCCTGGCCTAGCGCTTCGCCTTTCAGATCGGGATGCGCTTGCACCCATCGATCCGCCTGGACGACTTGTTCAGGAAACGTAGACGCTGCCAGAATTTGCGCCACAAGCGAATCCGGATACAGCGCAATCGGCGCTACCAACTGCTGCAACTGCTCGTGGGTCTGTTGCGTATACGCAGGAGCCGGCGCGGTCTGCGCCGGGGCTTGCGTGGCTTGGTAGGCGGACACGTTCTGGGGCCACGTTGCGAACAAAAGAGCCAAGGACAACACAGAGACCAAGAACTGCCTGCCCAATCCAGGCCTTAAAAAGCCGACGGCACGTCCGAAAATGTTCATGATCTTGAACCTCCTCTGCACTCTCATCGGTTGCGGCTTCCGATAGAAGATAAGCAGGACGGGGTCTGAGCCAGAGTTTCTGTTCCTGAGCTTCCCATTCGCCCGAAAACCTTGCTTTCCTCTTTCTTTTTACTCCCGGGCGAGAGGCAAAGCGGTGATTTGCATCACAGATGACTATGTCGGGCAACAGTTGATGCAGCGTTTGGGACGCGCCAAACACTTGTGAAAAACCTTAATTTGTAAATCTAGTAGGAGCGCACGCCCGAACAGTACCGCTATTCTATTTACTTCTTGGTGACTATTAAGCTATGCGAAATCATGTTCAGATACGCCCGCGCGCTTGCGTTCGCCCCCCCATCAGATGCAGAGAGGATGGGCCTCTGCCGTCGTGCTTGGCAGCGTCACACCGTTCCGAGCATCAAGGATTCGGACCTGACGGTCCTTTAGGAGCGCAATCGTGAAATCGAGGGTCGCCGCGGGATCGAGTCGTCGCTTTCCATTGAGCGAGTATCGGACGCCAAATTGAAAGGCTCGAGGATGAGGTTTGGGGTTGCCGCTCTTATGAAATTCTCGGACCCGCACCCATGGGAATCCGTTGGTGCGTAGCCGCTAATACAACTTGGCCTTTGACTATGCCATTTCTCATTTCCACTTCATAGTGCTCAGCGTTTTGGGAATTCAGCGTAGCTATTTGAAGAAAGTGGCAACAGTGCTGGTAAGAGTAGATGGGTCTTAGCGATTTATCAGGGCTTTTGTTAGATTGGCTGGGAGGCCTGGACTCGAACCAGGATAATCAGAGTCAGAGTCTGATGTACTGCCGATTGTACGACCTCCCAGCCGAGGGAGACGAAAGAAATGGGCCGTGGCGAGCCAGGATGTTCCCGGCCTCACGACCCAGCTTCATTACTTTAGACAGGAAAAGCAGCCACGTCAACCGCTCGGGAGCGAGTGCGTTTTAGGCAAGCCTTGCAATTTCACGCCGAAAAACACGATGAGGAACGGCACCCGCACGCTGACTTTCAGTGCAAGGGGCGTCTTGCAGCGACTTCTTGTCCAGTGGGCCGTTCGCCGCATTGGAAGGGCCTAATAGCAATGGGTCGAATGCCGATTCGCACTAAATGAAAGACCGTCCCGTGTCGCCACCATTCGCCAGGATGACTTTTGCACTTGAGCTAGCGTGTTCCGGCCAGTACCATCGTCTGCCAGTGTTTCGCGCATTTGCGGACACGCACACTTTCAGGGGAGTTTCTCACAATGCCGCCCGCAGTCAGCGAATGGTGCAACCTTCTACTCCGATGGATACACGTACTCGCCGGAATCTTCTGGATCGGGCAGACCTATTATTTCACCAAGCTGGAAGGACGCATGGGCCTGGACGAGGAGACCGCGCGAAAATCCGGCAGGCTTCCCCAGGTTTGGCTGGTGCACAGCGGAAGCTTTTCCCTTGTCGAAAAACAATCTTCGCCCAAGGCCGTCCCCGCGAAATTTTATTGGTTTCGTTGGGAAGCTCTGATCACCTGGATTTCCGGATTCCTGCTGCTAGGGCTGCTGTATTACTCTGGCGGGTTGCTGCTGGACGATAGCGTTTCGAATATCGGCATGGGGACGGGAGTTGCAATTGGCCTGGGCACGCTGTTCCTTGGTTTTGCCGTGTACGAGGGAATTTGGAGATCGCCGCTCGGACGATTGCCCGTGTTGGCCGGGACTATTTGCTATCTCCTGGTCGTCGCGCTGGCCTACGGCCTCACCCACGTAATCAGCGGCCGCGCGGCCTACATGCACATGGGCGCGCTCTTCGGCACCATCATGGCCGCCAACGTCTGGATGGGCATCCTGCCCGCGACACGCAAGATGCTGGCCGCCATTCGAGCAGGAACACCGATCGATCAGAAGCTCGCGGAAAGAGCGAAGAACCGTACTGTTCACAACACCTACATGACCGTCCCGCTGATCTTCCTGATGATCAGCAATCATTTCCCAACGGCCACTTATGGCGCGGATTATAATTGGCTGATTCTGTCCGCGCTGGTGCTGGCGGGCGCAGTTTCCGCAAAGTTCATCTACAAGGCCTCTTGAAAAACTTGAACGATTCCGTGTTGCACACGCCCTGAAAATACGGTGGCGCCGGCTGGGATCGAACTCCAGCCAGCGCCACCTCTTTCTATCCCAACTTTCAGAATCACCACAACCGAAACGTGTTGAGTAGCGAGACCTCAGCGTCCGCCATCGTGGCTGAAATCGAACAACTCGAACAGGTCGCTAATCGCAGGACCGTTGACTGGCACGTATGGGTTTCCCCAATCTGCTTTGGGGTTGGGGAAATTGTCCCGGCTGCGCTTGGTGACAGGGTCGAGATTCCAGTTTCTCTCGATGAATTTGAGGATGGAGACGTGATCGGAATAGTCATGCGCGATGTGCCCACCCTTGGAATAGTGCGAAACCACGATCATCGGGATGCGCGTTCCGTCGCCGAAGAAGTCGAGCGGCTGAACGTAACCGGAATCGTAGTAACCACCGCCTTCATCGAAGGTGATGAAGATGGCCGTGTCTTTCGCGTAACCCGAAGCTTCCACCATGTCCACGATTTTCTTGGTGAAACCCTCGAAAAGATTGATCTTCGACGAATTCGGATGGCCATCCACGAACCCGCTGGGCTTGACGAAGGAAACGGCGGGAAGAGTTCCTTCCTGGATGTCCGAGTAGAGGTTGATGGTGTCCTGGATGTGCGCGGTGCGGACAGCCGAGTTAGCCATGATGGATGTGTCGTATTGGAACGGGTTGCAAATGTTGCAGTATTCGTCGGCGTTCGGTCCGTTTGCTCCCCAGTTGATCTGGTAGGGGTCCGGAAGATAGTTATTCCACTGATCTCCGTAATACTTCCACGAAACACTCTTATCGATCATCTCGTCACCGATACTCCGCAAAGAGGAGGGAGGAATCGTGAACACGTAGTTGGCCGGATTCTGGTCGGTGTACGCATTGCTGCCGTCACCGAAGTAGCCTGGGTTGTAATTATTTAACAGATAGTAGTGGCCCGCTTCGCAGTGCGGATCGATCGGCTTGGGGAGAGACTGGAGATAATTCACGATCGGGGCGACTCCAGGCTGGCTGAGGTCCGAGCAATTGCTGTAGGATCCGCCGCCGGAAACCGGTTCGGCAGAATAAGGCGGCGGATAGCCGGAGTTATAGCTATTGCCATAGCCGTCTTCGGTGTACCAGTTGTTGGTTCCGGGCGCGGGATTGGGGTTCTCAATTTCATCCACCGTGCCTGCGTCGGGCGTACCGCCCAAAACGAACTGATTGTGAGGTGGCGTCGCCGGATTGCCGTTCCCATCGCTGAACCAGGCCAAATCACCGTGGCCGAGCATGATGTGATTTGGGCCGGTTCCGCCATTGACAGCCTGGTGGTAGTTATCGCTCATCGAATAACGATCGGCGAGGTATTTAAGGTATGGAGCATCGCCCTGTTGGACGTTGTAGAAGCCCATGGAGGTCAACCCCTCACCTGTTGTTCTCGCGGTGGGCGAAAATTCGGTGCTGAAGTTCGACGGCTGTGCCGCGCCATTCGCTCCAGCTCCAACTGTCACTTCCACCCATGGAAACAAACGGGCATTGCAACCGGAAGGATTTTCCCAGCTTGCACGGTCCGCACTGCAATCCAGTTGTTGCCACATCTGGTAGAAGCGATGGACCGGGCTTGCGGCGTAGTCGTTGTAAAGAAAAGTTGTTCCGTTGGTCAACTGAAATGGACCTGGCGGCAGCAAATTTACATTTGTAATTCGCGTGTCCGGGGTGTAAGACGTCAGGCCGGTGCCTCCAGAAATCAGATATTGATAGTAATCTGCCGGCAACCCGTTTTCAGTTTGTTCGGCAAGCGTCAAGCTGTCGCCGGAAATATAGGAGTCCTTGGGACCGCCCACGAGCGGCGCCGGCAGGACTTTGTTCGGAAACGGAACTTTGTCCGGGCTCAACAGGAACGCATCGGGGGCCTGATCCACGGCGGCTTTCTGCTCTGCCTTGTGGAAGTTCGGGCCGGGTGTGCCGTCCGCGTTTACAATCCCTTCCGAAAGCAGGTTCAAGACTTTTTCCCCATCCTTCGGTTTATACGTGGCAAAAACGTGGTCGAAGCTGCGGTTTTCACCGATGATCACGATGACATGCTTGATGGGCGTGCGAGTGTCGCTGCCCTTGTGTTCGTTTTGCGGTGCGGCGCCGGCCAAAGACGCGCCGATCGTGAACTGAAAAAGCGCGATGGACGTGAGCCCGGCGCGCAAATAATGTAGCGTTTTCGATGCAACTTTTCGGCTGGACATTCACCCTCCTATTTTCTCTTTTGAAATTCCTACCCGAGCGGAGAGTAATAGCCCTCGCATGTTGCAATTGCGTTGCTGGAGGTTCAACAGGAGAAGAATTCAAAGTACTAGACCCTCACCGGGTTTGTTTTGGATTGAATGAGGCGGCGATGGTTTAGCGACGACGATCGAGTTCAAGAAGATGAAATTTCAGTTGGGAGGATATTGGGGCCCTTTTCGAAATTCCCAGCAGGAAGTATTGCCGTGCCAAGAATGATTCAGCGGACTTGCACTAAAAGTTCAGCGAGCTTGCGCGGCGCAAGAATTAATTCCTGCCGGCGGTGTCGGCTCCCAAATGTACGGTCCCCATGTCCGAAGGGACAATTTTGGCTGTCTCCGCCGGATCCACGCGGATCAGACCCATCATTCCGCCGTCCTCATGCTCCAAGAGATGGCAATGATATACAAACGTTCCGACGGTATTCGGATCGCGAAAATCCATCCGCAATCGAATGCTGGGATATGTGAGCGCTTTGCCGGTATTGTAAGGGACGTTGACGGTGTCCCGGAGAAACGGCTCATTTACCGGTTTTCCGAGGTAATCGAGCAGCATAAAGTGCATTTGATGAATGTGGAAAGCGTGCAATTCATTCGATCGATTCTCGATAATCCAATCTTCCACGGTACCCTGCTTGGCGACAATGTTGGGCATGGCTGAATGCGGATCGAACGGCGCGGGCGTTTGCCCGTCCACGGTGATGTAAAATTCGGTGGCGCTGTTGGGGTTGTTTGGGTCGAGTAGTCTCTCGGAAAAATATAGCCGCCGCGTACGCTCGGGCGTCACATTCCCTAGCCATGGGAGACCTGGTGAAGGGAGCCGCTCCGGCGAGGCGATCAGCCTTGAGCGCGGCTCCGGTGCATCCTCTGAAACGGAAATCGCTGCAATTGCACGGTTGGGGTCGTTTTCGCCGCCGGGTCCCGTGTCCACGCTTCGCGTCACGAGAAGTCCCGTACCGCCCAGAGGAGGCCCCGTCAGAATGAATTCCACGCGCGCCCCAGGCGGCACTCCAAGGTGGGTTTGGCTGTCAACTAAATCTCCCAATGTTCCGTTCTCGTTCAGGGGCACCCCGTCCAGGGCCACGAGTCCCAGCTGCTGCGGCACTCGATTGAATAGGACCTCCAAATTAAGGTACGTAATGGCCGAGGCGTTCAACACACGCCACAATTGGCGTTCCCCCGGCCTCATCTTGATAACAGCAGGCGGATAATCCGGATAAGGCACCGGAACAAAATTGATGGAGAGGTCTTTTGCCGGCCGGCCAAAACCTGTGCCTGTGTTGACAGCGTCGCCATCGTGATCGAGAAGCATTGGCGGCAGCCTGGGTTCCGATTTCGAGGGTGCAGCGTTTGGGTTCACCAAATCCTGGTCGCGGATTACCAGCACCCGCTCCGGCAATCCCGCCACTTCCTTATTTGCGCGCTCGATTCCTTCAACGATGAGCGCCCCGGACGCTCCACCCAAAACCTGCGCTTTCGTGAAGCCATGTATGTGCGGGTGGTACCAATACAGGCCCGGCGGCTCATTTGCCGGAATTCGAAAACGGTATTCGAACGGCGGATCGTTGGGACCAATCGATGTCTTCAGAACATCGTCCTGGTGGCACACCGGGGGAATGGTCAGGCCATGAAAATGAAGATTGGTGGACGCGGAAGTCATGGAGCCCGCCGCGCAGTCATCCTCATTTTCCTTGCCGCTCATGTGAGCGTCATTCATGTGGGCATGAAGATGGTTTGCGGGGGCGGCTGTGGGACCAGATTCCGTTAAATTGTTTTTCAAACGCAGGATCAGCAGATCGCCCGGGTTCAATCGTAAATTGGGCGCTTGGTTGCCTTGCCCATCGATGTAGCAGTACCGAGTTGAGCCGTCCGCCTCGACGTGATTGTGAATCGTCAGATCGACTTTCAAAACGCCGTTCCGGCTACGCAAATCCTGCGGTTCCGGGAGGGCGCTTCCAGCCGATGGCCGCTGGCAAGGGTTGCTCGCCACATCTTGGGCCCGGAGAACTCCATGCCATTGCAAAAACATTACGCTAGCAAACGCGAATATGATCCGCTTCTTCACCGTGGAGCCAGCTTCCAAGCTTCGCGTTTATTGGCATTCTGCGTCGCCGATTGGGATTGAACTTGCAGCTTTTCTCAGTCAAATCAATCCAGCATGAATACAGTCTTACGCAATTGTTAATTTGAATTCTGTCCGGCGCCGACTTAAGTGTGGGAATTTTGCGGTTCCGTCAGCCGCGACCTGCCCGTGGCGCGACAGGAATCATTCGTCCTTTTTCGAGCGTGAAGGAACTTCCCCGCCATTCGATGCGGTTCATTGCGAAGCTGGCCAGCCATACGAAAAACGAAAAGAAATCGCGCACGGGCAGCAGCCAAATTCGCCGGCGCAGAACAGGATCGTTCAATCCCCATGCGCCAACTGTCCATGCCATCGCAAATCTCAATAGCAAGTAGGCGCCAAGATACGCCGAAGAAATGGCCGTGGATGGCGCAACGCACGCAGCGGCAATCGCCCAGGGGAGCCCGTGCGTGAAGAGCATGCCGAAATGCCCTCCCGGGCGAATGTTGCGGATGCCGATGGCCCAGCGCAATTCGTGCCGCAGGTATGCGCCAAGCGTCTGCGAGGGAAATGCCATCCAGACCGGCTCGGGAAGCAACTCGATTCGGTAGCCGCGGGCGGCGATGCGATGGCCGAGCTCGTAATCGTCGGAGTGCAGGTCTGCCATGGCCTGGAAGCCGCCGATTTCGGCGAGCCGCTCTTTGGTCGTAGCCATGGTCGAGCCCATCATGAATTTCAGGCCTTCGAGTTCGCGCGCCACGAGCGCCGCGCCGCAAAATGCAGCAGAGGAACCCACGCAGTCCATGGCGGCGACGAATTGCAAGTTGTCCCGCCCGCGATACAGCGCGGTGACTCCGCCGACGCCTGGATCGCGAAACATTCGCGCAACGCTTCGCAGATATCCAGGATCGACTCGCACATCGCTATCGGTGATGACCAGCAAATCGTGGCGCGCCTCGCGCACCAGCCGGCAAAGATTTGAAACTTTAATATTTGGGCCCAGCCGCTCCTCCACCACAATCAGGCGGATCGGCCGCTCTGGAAAATCCACCATCAGCCTTTGCACAACGGCAACGGCCGGATCCTGGGGATCGTTCACGGCAAATAGAATTTCAAATTCCGGATAGTCCTGGCGGCAAAAACTGGCGAAGTTTTCATACGCGTCGGGATCGAGGCCGCGCACCGGCTTCAACACGCTGGCTGCGGGCAACTCATCTTTCGCGGGCGGCGCTTGGCCTGCCTGGCGATGCGCCACTCGGAAAAATCGCCATGCGGAATATATTCCCACGAGGTAGTAAAACAACGGGCCCAAGGCCAACGCCAGAATCGCCCAGCGGACCATCGAGATCGTGGAAATGGACTGAAGCGACGCGGGCACTTCATCCACCCAGGCCATGCCCACACCGAGGCAAATCAGGGAAATTCCCGCCCAGCGCGTCCCATTCAACTGCTCGCCCAAAAATATTTTCGCGCCGATCGCTCCGGCCACGTATGCAAGCGATGTGGCGGGAATCACAAAACTGACGGGAAACCAGGACAACATCGTTAGAAACGCAAAGAAGGACGCCGCCATCAGCAGCACGGCAAACCACAGCCAGCCCACGCGCAGGGCGCGCAAGACGAACGCGGCAATGGCGCGCGGGCGGAAGTCATGGACCTCGCCCAACAGCTTCATGGCGTGCGTCAGGCAAATTTCTCCGCCCGTGCCGGTCAAGACCACGAAGATGAGGATGGACGCGGTGCGCATGTCAGGCCGTCGTTCCCGGAACGTTTCCCTGAGGCGTGGTGCGATGCGGCGTGCGGTTGATCAGCACGACGCCGAGAACGATCAGAACAATCCCAATCCAGCGCGCAGTGGAAACCTGTTCGTGCAAGAACAGATATCCGAGCAGCGGGACGAGCGCGTAGGCAATCGCGGAAAACGGCATCACGAAACTGTAGTCGGCCCAGGAGAGCACGAGCATGTGGCACACCATGAAGCCCAGCATCATCGCGATGCCTATCCAGATTGGCCCGCTCGTCAAAACACGCGTAGCGCCTGAAATCAGCGAAGCAAAGTGAGAAATGTCCAGATCTCCCGCTTCCTTCATACCCTTGCCCAGAAGCGTATTTCCCACCGACCCGAGCAAGACGAGCAGGAAAAGCAGCACGTATGTTTTGGTTTTGTGAGTTTTTGGAGCGGTCATCGAAGAGGAAGTTATTGTGGCATAGGCTTCAGCCTGTGGGTTTTGGTTTCTGCAACCTTGATGATTGCGCCAACCAACCCCCGCAGTCCGCCGCGGCGGACCGCGCCACTAAATTCAGTCTAGTCCCCGGCGCCTGAAGGACTGGCCGCGGCGGATTGCGCCATTTCGCGCGCCGTTTCCTTGCGCTCGTGCAGGAACTTGAAAAATTCCACGCCTTCGCGAGCCCGGCGCTTCATCACTTCCGGATCGCGCAACATTCCGCCGAACAACGAGAACATCTTTCGCGGGCGGAAATAGAATTTCCTGTAAAGCTCTTCCACGGAATTGAAAATAATGGCCGAACTGAGCTTCGGATAGTTCATGCGCCGCCGTTTGGATTCCATGCGTATCCACGAGTTCCCCGGTTTGGATTTGAAGCCAGCCCTGCTCCTGGGCCTGCCGGTACAATTCCGTGCCCGGATAGGGCGCGGCCAGCGAAACCTGAATAGTTTCGGGATCGATATCGCAGGCAAATCGAATGGTCTGCTGAATCGTTTCCGTGCGTCTCGCCCGGCAGCCCCAGAATGAACGTTCCGTGAATCTTGATACCGAGGTCGCGCGCATTGCGTGAAAATTCCCGAGCGATATCGATGCGAACGCCCTTCTTGATATTGATCAGAATCTGATCGTTCCCGGATTCGTAGCCGACCAAAAGCAGCCGCAGGCCGTTGTCCTTCATGATTTCCAGCGTCTTGCGCGGCACGTTGGCCTTGGCGTTGCACGACCAGGTCATTCCCAGCTTGCCCAGTTCCCGGGCAATTTCCTCTGCGCGCGGCAAATCGTCGGTAAACGTGTCGTCGTCAAAAAAGAATTCGCGCACCTGCGGGAAATGTTTCTTCGCCAGCGCCATTTCAGCGGCCACATTTTTCGGCGCTGCGCGTGCGATAGCGATGCCCGCCCAGCGTCTGCGGCCAAAGGCAGAACGTGCATTTGGAGCGGCAACCGCGTCCGGTATACAGCGAAACGTAGGGATGCTGCAGGTAGCCGATAAAATAGTTTTCAATCTTGAGATCGCGTTTGTAAACGTCCACCACAAAGGGCAGATCGTCCATATTTTCAATCGTTGGGCGGGGAGGAGTAAGCGTGACGCGACCATTGTCGCGATACGCAATGCCGCCAACATCCTTGAGCGGCTTGCGCGCGGCAATTTCCGCGCAAACGTAATCGAATTCGCCGAGCGAAACCCAATCCACAGCCGGCGCCCCATTCATGGATTGCAAGGGCAGAACGCCCACGTGCGCGCCAACCATGCCGATCATGATGTTCGGATTAATTTCCTTGAGGTGCGCGGCAAATTTGGCGTCATTCGGGAACGACGGCGTGCTGGTATGCAGCACGGCCAACTCATAATCTTTCGCCAGCGGCGCGACCTGATCGACCGTAAGTCCGTCGGGCGGCGCGTCAATCAGGCGGCTGCCCGGGACCATGGCGGCGGGTTGCGCCAGCCAGGTGGGATACCAAAACGATTTGATCTCGCGACGCGCCTGATAGCGCGCGCCAGCCCCGCCGTCAAAGCCTTCATAGCTGGGCGGATTCAGAAACAGTGTTTTCATGACTTCCGGCATTTGATTCTTCCCCTGACGCGGACTTCCTTAGCAATTGCCAATTCCCTGAGGCTAATATCTTACCTGAAACCCAGCCAGCCCCGGAACAAAACTCCGGGAGTGGTGTTGTCTTAAACCGAAAATTCCAATATGCGCGTAAGTAGCAGAAACTAGAGTGCCTTTGCTATTGCAACACCTGCTCCAATTGCCCGGTGGTGTGCAAAAGTTCAAGCTGGGCCTGCTGCCGCGAATAGTTGGCGTCCAGGAATGCCAGCCACTTGTCATTTTCCTCGATGTGCGCGGCTTCCAGGTCTTTCAAGCTGCCTCGCCCCTCGTCAAACTGCGCCTGCAATACGCGCACATTCTCCTGCGCCAGCTGCAACTCCAGCCGCGCCACTTCCCCGCCCAGTTCCGCCTCGCGAACCACTCGAGCCTTGCGGCGAACATCCAATGAAAGTTCGTTGCGCTTTTTCTGCAGCGCAAGGTTGGCGGCGTTGAAATCCGCCCGCGCAAACGCCACTGCGGAAGAAGTGCGCGATGCAAAAATCGGGATCTGCACTTGGACTCCGAAAATAACGTTGTTGCGCTGAAACTTGCTGAAAAAATCGGTGTAATTATTGATCTTGCTCAGCACATTGTACTGGCCCGTCAGCGCAAACGAAGGCCAGCGCCCGCCCTGCTCGCCTTTGAGTTTGAATTCCCGCGCGCGCAACTCGGTTTGCGCCTGCTTCAACTCAATGTTGTTCAGCATGGCTTCGGAGACCACGTCTTTCGAGGCTTCCGCGGCCGCGCCGGGAATTTCCTCGGTGGACACCTCGATTTGCTCATCCGCCGGCAAACCCATCAAGTCGCGAAGCTCGCCAGTCAGGGAATCTTCGCGGTCTTCGAGCTGGGCAACTCGCTGCTCGATTCGCGCCGTGGTCAGTTGCGCGCGGATCACCTCGATGGGAAGCTCGCGTCCGGTGTCCGTGCGCTCTCGCGTGGCGTCCAGAATCCGCCCCGCGCTGGTGCGTTCGCTGTGCATGAGTTCCAGCGCGTGGCGCACTTTCGCCAATTCCAGATAGTCGAGCGCCGCCCGCGACATCACCGCGTCACGCACGTCATCGATCGAGAGGCGTTGCTCCTCGGCCCTCTGCTCAGCCGCGTGCTGTTCGCCTTTCAGCGGCGGATTGAAAATTTGCTGCGTGTAGGAAAGAGTGAAAATAGCAGGCGCTCCTCCACCTTCCAGCAGAGGAAATCCGCTGGTATAGGCCACGCCCGTTCCGGTATACAGGTTGGGAAGAAACACGGAGCGCGCCAAGCCAATCTGGCGCTGCATCACGCCATATTGCAGCCGCGCCAGCGCCAGATCGCGGCTGTTGGCCACTGCCAGATTCACGGCTTCCTTCAGCGTCAGCTTGCGTGTCAGCGCCGTGTCCTGCGCGCGGCTCGTTCCAACGCCCGCCACTAGGAAGATCGTCAGCGCAGCCGCGCGCGCCGTAGCCGGCCATGAACGTTGAATCCTTCCCTTCAATTTTTTCGCCCGACCCATTTTCATGCACCTGCCTTCCATCGGACTCGCGCCTGCATTCTTCGATGCCGGCAGTCAAGCCATCGTCGCTCACTAATGCCTTCGCCAAACGGACGGCGTATGGCCTACTCATACCGCAGCGCTTCGGTGGGCTGCAATTGCGACGCGCGCGACGCAGGCAAGTATCCGAAAAACACTCCAACGGAACACGACACCAGGAATGCCAGGACCACCGATTCCCACGGCACTTGAACGCTAACATTTGCAGGGAGCCACGGCCGCGCCACAACCGGAATGGCAACCGCGATCAGGATTCCCAGCACCGACCCGAATCCGCTGATCAAAAATGCCTCCAGCAAAAATTGATGCAAGATTTCCTGGTGCCTGGCGCCGATAGCTTTGCGAATTCCAATCTCCCGAGTGCGTTCCTGAACCGTCACCAGCATGATGTTCATGATTCCGATGCCGCTGACCAGCAGCGTGATAAATCCAACCAACAGGAGGACGATGGTGAGGCCCAGCGCGATTTTTCGCGTCACGTCCAGAATGGACCCAAAATTTTCCACCGTATAACGAGTGCGCGTCGAGTGACGGGTGGCCAACAGCGCTTCCAATTGGTGTGTCGTGGGGATCACCTCCTCCGGCGTGCCGGCCTGCACGTAGAGCACATCCAGGGATGAATCGCCCAGATAATTTTTCATCAATGGGAATGGGATGAGGATGGAGTAATTCTTAACTTCTGACTGCCCGTACGTTTCCACGCGCTCCTTAAACACTCCGATGACCGTAAAACTAAGTTCGCCCACGCGCAGGCTCTGCCCAATCGGTTCCGCGTAGGGGAATGCAAAATTCGCAAGTTGCGGGGTGATCAGACAGACTCGGCTTCGCGACGAAACATCTTCCGCATCCAAAAAGCGGCCCCGCAGGATCAGCAAATTGCGAATCTGCTGGAACCCCGCGGTAACGCCCACAAGGCTCACGCTTCGCTCCACGCCCCCGGCACTCACGGTAGCCTGATCGCTGCGCGTTCCCGCCACGGCCAGGACACCGGGAATCCTGGTCTTGGCGGCTTCCATGTCTTCAACGGACAATTCGTCCTGGAGCATGATTTGCCGGCCCGGCTGCACGTCCAGATGCGCAAAGACGATGTTGGTTCCGACGCTTTCGATTTGCTGGATGATATAGCGCCGCCCGCTAAGCGCCACGGTCACAACCAGAACGATGCAGGCGCTTCCGATGATCACGCCAAGCGTGGTCAAAAACGCGCGGATTTTATTGGCCCAGAGGGCGTCCAGCGCGACCATCCAGGTCTCGTTGCGTGGCATCATGAGAATTCTCGCGGACTATAACAATCCTTGCCGGTCAAACGCTTCCGCGCCGGTTCTCCTGTACTTACCTTTAATCCACTTCCTTCACTTCTTTTGCACTCTCTTCAATGAGTCTTCCACTCTCTTGTTGTGCGGATCGAGCGAAAGAGAAATCCCATACTGTTCCGCCGCTTCGGAAAGTCTTCCCAGCGATTCATACAATTTGCCCAGCCATTCCCGCGCGGCCGCGTGCGGCGGCACATCGGAATTGTCCGGAACCGAGACCATGTAAGACTTCAAGAGCATTTCCGCCTCGCTGGGATTTTTTCCTTGCATCACCAGGAGAACGCCTTTGTAAAATTTCAACCTGCGGTCGTCAGGATCGATGCGCCCGGCCTTTTCGATGGCCTCGGCCATTTTTTCGGTGTTGGGGCGCTCCCGATAATAGTCGCTCACCTCGAAATAAACGCCGGCGCGCTCGGAGTTCGATTCCAGAAGCTTGTCGAACACCGCATCCGCCTCGGGCATCCGCTTTTTCGTGGAAAGGAATTCTCCCGCCTGCCAGTTGGCC
>CAVPZW010000007.1:0-601868 GCA_963710315.1 uncultured Acidobacteriota bacterium
TATGTTGTTGTAACCTACTGGTTCATTTCTTCGTATTGCTCATTTCATAACCTTCGCATTTCTGTCCAAGAAGGGAATCGCCGAACGTCTGAAATACACCCTATGGGCATTTCTGGCCTTTCTGCTCGTCGCAGTCGGAATCGGATGGCTGATGTACCCATTCTCGCAATAGCTCCTCGGAATTTGCGCGCCAGTAATCAGACGTATATCTCCTCGCCCATCTGATTTGCCCCATACCTGTGACTTTGTTACACTAAATTTCGATGTCATCCATCATCAAAGACGCTGGCGAAACGTTTGTCACACTCATAAAAGGCTTCAGCGTGACTTTCCGCAATATGATGCGGAAGACCGTCACGGAAAATTATCCCGAAGAACCCGTTCATTTCCAGCCTCGCTACCGCGGCATTCACGTTTTGCACCGCGATGAAAGCGGTCTTGAAAAATGTGTAGGCTGCTTCTTGTGTGCGGCAGCCTGCCCGGCACGCTGCATATATATTGAAGCCGCGGAAAACACGGACGCGCAGCGCATTTCTGCCGGCGAACGATACGCGCGCGTATACAACATCGACTATTCGCGCTGCATTTTTTGCGGCTATTGCGTTGAGGCATGCCCAACCGATGCCATCACTCACGGGCACGGCTTCGAACTTGCCGCTACCAACATAAATGCCATGATCTACCGCAAAGAGAAGCTTCTCGAAAAAACTCCTTCTCAATCCTAGCGCTTACCGGAATTCCTTCCCTTTGTTGCAACAATCATTTAAATAGCACTGAAGGCAAGCTCCTCGAACGTAAAATACAATTCCTGCTATACACCTCTCCTGGAACTGACCATTTCATTTGTGCAAAATCCCAGCCTCCGCGCCGCACGCAAGTTCACATCGATGCCGCGAGTATGTCGGACTATTGAAAGGATCGGCTGATTTATGCTTACAAATATAAAATCTGGAATATCGCGAAATCCTATCTGTGCCAATAAGAGTGCTCCGAGAATCCGTTCCACCGTTGAGAGGTGAAGCGAGAGCTGTATCGTAGTGATGCTAGGACAAACAACCAAGCATGCCTGCAGGCGAGTGGCTTGCTGCCAGCGCAGAAAAGCGTGTCAAAAAGTGCCGCAATAGTGTTTGCTGCGGATGATTTGCAATGTGAACTGCTAGTGCAACTGCGCCGCCGCCGGTCCACGACAAGAAAGGAAAGTGCCGTATGGTAACCCCCGAGTCGAGTTACGTCTGCCACTGGGAGATGGCGCCAATCGGCGCGGTTCCTGGAATGTGTTTGGCGTACCACCCGCGGGCGATCGATTACTTAATGCGAGAAACACTTGGCTGGAATCTCTCACGTCGCGTTATGCCGAAATCACGCTATCATCCTTCGAGTGAACGGTGCTAGGGCGACTCCCTAGTGCCAGCAGCAAAGCCCGCATACTGCTGACTGGTAACGATAAAATGCAATTCATTAAATCCATTTTCATCGAGACACTTAACTATCTGGCACTCGCGCTCCGGCAGACGCCCTATCGTCACGCGGAAAGCACTAGCCATTTCAAACAGTCCCAACGCAGCGCAAAAAAAAGACGTCCTAACTGAGTAACCTAGAAAAAGCACAAACCGGCATCCCCGTTCGATTCGCAAACTAAGAGTGCCATCGACCTCACCATAAGACGTGATATCCCCCCGCCACATGAACATCTCAGCATACATAGCAGTACACATAAATGTAAATGAAGTCTTCACTATCCGTCTTAGCGGGATCAAAAAAGTCGCCAGGTTGCACCAAATTCAATTGTAGTCATCCCCTTTGGATTGTCAGAAAAGCTATAAACAGAACAGGCGACATAGGGGTGTGAGGAAATGCTTTTGAGGGGGTGCGATTTGGGCGGGAAGGGAAAAATACATGGGGATTTGGAAAGGAAAGTGGACTTGGTTTAAGGGGCGTTTGAGATTTGTGATTGGTGTAGAGAGGAGTGATATCGGGGGCTGGGGATGGGGCTCTTGGGGTTCTTCGACATCTGGGTGCATGGAATTTGCGGGGGATGATGTCGATGTAGGGGGATCGGAAATAGCTTTGTGGGGTTGTATTCGATTGCTTTGATTACTACTGCCTTATGGTATTTCCCAGATCGGATATGCCTGAATGCTTTTTTGTGGGGGCAGGAGGTTGAAATTCGTAGGACATGGGAAATGGGGAACGAGAAGAAAAGAGGGGATGTCTTTTGTGCGGGAGCTGAAAGTGCATTGATTCACGGAGATGCAGGGGTGGCTGATGGCGAAGAGCTAGTTGCAGAGAGCGATATTTGAGGTATTGGGCGGAGAGAGATTTAGAGAGATCGATATTTGAGGATTTGGGCGGGACGATTTGGAGAGATCGATGTTTGAGGTATTGGGCGGAGCGATTTGGAGAGATCGCCCTTTGAGGGACTGGGCGCGGTGATTTGCGGATATCGATGGTAGGAGCGCTATGCGGAGGCGCTTACGAAGATCGAAGCTTTGGGGTTGGGGGATTGATTCGAGGGAGGCAAGTGATTCAGAGGCGTGGTGGCAGCAATTCGGAGACATGAAATTTGAACGGGTGAGTGGGACGAATTGCGGGGGATGAAATTATTGGCAGGAAGAAGCGAGACTGGATTCGCGCTTTACGGAACTGTGGTGCGCGTGACTGAGATTGGAATTGCGCTGAAGTGGGTGGCGGCGAGTGCGGCTGAGATTTGACGGTGTCGATCGGCCTGGTGGTGGGTGGCGGGAGAGTGGGTGGTATGGGAAACGATTTTGGATGCGGGTTCACGCGGGGGCACCGGTCAGCCGGTGGCGGAATGCCGTTGTTTTTGGGGTTTGCGGGTGAGGGATCCCTTGATGGATGTGCTGGGAGAGGAATAGCGGGGCGGAGCGGGAACGATTTCGGATGTGGGAGAGACGGATTCGGGGAACAGGGAGTTGGGCGGGTTGACCAGGGAGCGAACCAGATCGGCCGGCGAGATCGACGGGGATTGCAGGGATTTGTGGTGATCGAGCATCCAGCGGGCGAGAAGGGCTTCGCTGCTTTCCTGGATCCACTGATCGATCAAAGCGGCGATTTCATTTCTAAGGTTGGCTGCGTGATTGAGGCGCGTGAGTTCAAAACTTTGCAGGGAAGCGCGCGATGCGGCCTGCAAGTAGTCGAGGGGCGGAGTGAATCGGGAAATGGTCATGGCCAAGGCTCCAATTTGGTTCAGTTAGGGCAAGCCCAAAAGGGCAAGCCAGTGAAAGCATTGGTTAACGGTACTAAGTTGTCATGATTCGTGTCTAGTGCTTTTTGAGATGGGCTGTGGATAACTCAGTCAGGCACGGTAGGGCTAAAGTTATAACGCGGCAATCGATAACGAGTACGTTAACGCGGCGGGCGAAAGGCTGCGGATATTGCGCCTTGCTGCCGGGGCGAGCAGCGGGAGGGTTTCGATGATTTGGAGCGGAGATAACTGGCCAGTAAGTTGATTGGTTCCGAGCCGAAGGAATGAAAATCAGTAGGACTGATAATTTTTTCGGAGAAGCCCTGGGGAGGTCCGAGTGGGCGGTAAGGATGGCAGAGGGATGTTATCGGACGCGAAATGGTGGGCAGGGACAACGCCTGGTGTGAAAGAAAAGCATGGAAAAGCGCGGGGAATGGGAGCTTCGCGGGGATTGAACGGGCAAACATCGGCGTTCAGTAAACAGAAACAGAATTGGCATGGTTTTTGAGAGGGGCGGAGTAAATGAGTGGCTGGGAAAAGAACATTATCGGACTTCGCTGGATGAAGGATGAATGGTGAGAAAAGGCAGTGTTTTCGCGTGCGCGCTGATGTTTTCGCCAGTGCGCATGGCCGGCCAGACGGCATGCCCGGAAGGATCGTTGGCGCGCGCGCGAAAGCACTGCCGGAGTGAAAGTTGGGGTTGAGGGGAGCGGGTCGAGGGAATGGGAGATATGCAATTGGAGATTTGAAATTGGAGATTTGAAATTCAAGATGTGAAATGTCAGCGTTCAAAACAAGAACACAGTTGCTGGATTTAGGGTTTGATTTGAATTTGTAGCGCACGACAACTTAATTGAACCGCTAGGAGGATCGATGAGAAATGCTGCTGGAACTTCTGGGCGACAGGACGATCGGGCGAAGATTTTGGGGATACCGGAGGGAGTGCTGGCGTGTGCGGCGTCGAAGACGGGGGAGTATGACGCGCGGCGATTGCGTTCGCAGAGGGACATTATTCGCGATGTGATGGTGTCCGCGGCGGATTGCGAGACCTGGCTGACGCTGGGGGAGCTGCGGGCGATTACTCGATATGGCGAGGCATCGATTTCGGCGCAGTTACGGCATTTGCGCAAGGCGGAGAACGGCGGATACGAAATTGTGAAGAGGCATCGCGAAGGTGCTTCGCCACTGCGGCCGGGGACGGATGGGCGCGGGGAATGCGTTTGGGAGTATCGGATTGAGCGGGGAGTTCGGATGGCGGAGTCGGCGGCGTAGGCGAGACGTCGTTGGGTGAAGAATTGGGTATGCGAAACGGAAATTTAAGCTTTGACCTTATTTGAAATTTAAGATTTGAAATTTGAAATACAGGTATTTCATGTGGGGCCATTTCGTGGTTGCCGGGATTGAATCGCTGAGGCTTAAGAGTTAGCGGAAAACAAAGCGATTCATTTTGTCGTTCCGGGCGAAGCGAGGAATCTCACCTTCTTTTCATTTGCCAAGGCAGAGGAGAGATTCCACGCTTCGCCCGGAATGACAAGCGTGGTGGATGGCAAAAAGGTGGGCATTTATTCGGGAGGCTGTGAAGGCTGAGTCATCTGGGGATGTGGAGCGACTCTTCGTATTTTTGAGAATGGCGTGATTTTGGTGGTGGTGATGGGCTGAGGGAAAGGCCACAGGCTGAAGCCTATGCCACGTAAGGCGGATCTTGAATCTGCTGGAGGTGAGAGATGCCGAAGCGGGTGATTGATTTTGATGCGATGTGGGGATCGGACAAGCTGGCCTCGTGCGCGGCGTGGGCGCAGCCGGAATACGCCTGGCTGTATGGGCTGGCGGATGCTTCGGGATGCTTTGAAGTTACCAATTTGCGGGTGATTTGGGGACGTGTGGCGGCCATCCGCGGGAATTTTACGATTGAGCGGCTGGAGCAGGTGTTCGCGGAATTTCAGGACAAAGGGTTGCTGTTCGTTTGGGAATACGAAGGGAAACGGTACGCGCACTGGACGGGGAGCGATGTGCCGGGAAGATTGCCGCCGCCTTCCTGGAGGATGAGGCTGGAAAAGTTTGCGCCGCCGGTGCCGAAACAAAAATTGGCGGAGTATATGGCACGGTTTGCGCGAGGACGCGCGGCGATGGCGGGCGGGGGATTTCGCGCGGAGGCTGGGCGGGCGGAAATGGAAGGCAATTTAAAATTTGAAAGTTCAGATTTGAGAGATGAGCGCGGCGGGATCAAGGGTGGTGGGATCAAGGGTGGGGTTGAGGAAGCTCAAGCACAGGATTGGAATTTGAATTTGGGTTTGGATCGGAAATTGAAAGGGAAATGGGAAGCGGGTGGGGTTCGGGCGGCAGAGCCGGCGGGCAGAAACGGGGATAGAGAAATCGTTAAAAGCAATTCTTATGATTCAAGTTCACAGGCAGATGCAAATGCCAATTCAAAAGCTAATGAGTTTTTGAATTCAAGTGCAGGAGCAAATTCAAATGCAACATCAACAGCAAATTCAAAAGCTACGGTCATTGAAAATTCAAATGCAAATCTAAATGCAACGTCAAATGCCAATGCGCTGAACAGAGAAAATCTAAAGGCAAATGCGGATGCGCGCGCTGAGCTGGATCCAAGTGTGGGTGCTTATGGACGGGCAAATGCGGCTTCTCAGGCATGCGGCTCTTCTAGCTGCAATTCGAGGCAGGGATTGACGGCCATTGCGGATGTGAATTGGGGATTTGTTTCTGGTGCTGGGGAAGCTCACGTTGCTTCGCGTGTGCAGCCTCGGGTTTTTGGGATCAGCGCGAAAGAGTTGGCGGTGGAGAGGGAATTGCGCGTGGGGCAGGGGCCGGTGTGCGGGCCTGTTGGGATTCGCGCGGAGGTGCTGGAGCGGATTCGGCTGCGCGAGGCGGCTCGGGCTAAGACGGGGACTCGGTCGCCTTAAAGGGGATGGGCGCAAGGGAGAGGGATTCCTCGATTTGTTCGGAATGACATTCATTTGCTCGCGGGGATGATGGTTGTGGGTGATCTGGGAGCGGTTGGAAACATTGGTGGGTCACGGTATTGGTTGGGGAAAGGTTGACAGAAAAGCCACAGGCTGAAGCCTATGCCACGTAAGGCAAAGACGGCTACGGGTTGAAGGTTTTGCTGCTTGAGGTGGGGAATTGAACTAGGAAGTAGATGTTTACGTCAGGCTGTGTGGAGGAGAGACCATGCTGGCTACGTTTGCATTCGATGTTTGTCATGATGTGTATCGAGTGGCGAGGGAGTCGATCGACACGAAAATTCCTACGTTGAATATGGAGTCTTCGGGGAAGTATCAGTGGCATCCGGACCGCATGCCGCGGCTGGCGGAATTTGTTTGCGATTTTGCGCGTGCGGGGGAGAGGGCGCTGGGTGGTGGAGCTGGGGCGGGAATTACGGAAGTCAGAAGAAAACAGGCTGAAGCCTGTTCTACTGTGGGGCTTGCCAGCCGGCTGGTGATGTTTCGCGTTTATTATTTGGGCGGGGCGGAGTATCAGGCTGCGCGTCGTCATTTGGGGATTAGCGAATTGACCTGGGCGGATTGGGCTGAGGAGATTCGCAGGCTGGTGGGGAAAGAATTGACTCGTTCGGGGGTGTTTCCGCCTTCGAGATATTTTCGGGAGAGGACGGCGAAGGCATCGTGAGATTAGTGGCGCGGGCTTCGGGCTGCCGCGGATGAAGCATTGCATGGACTAAAAGCGCACAGGCTGAAGCTATGCCACGTGAGGGCGTGCTACTTATTTTCCTGCAGGGTGGCCAGGTAGTCGAACCAGGTTTTTGATGCGCTTTTCTACCGAGGCGCGGTTGTAGTTGTCCATGTATTGGAAAATGGCGCCCCAGGTGGGCATGTCGGAAGAGCCGTGGGCGGCTACGCCGGGGCCGAAGCGCAGGATGTTCGAGACGTAGTCGTATGGGAAATCGCCGCCGTGGCGTTTGGCCAGGGTGGTGAGATCGGCGGCTGGGATTTTAAGGGCGGCTCGAGCGGGGCCGCGGCCTTTGGCGTCGATTCCGTGGCAGGCGGCGCAGTATTGCTTGAACATGGTCTTGCCGGTGGGGACGAATTCTGGCGGGAATTGGTCCTGGGCCGGCGGGGGAGCTGCATGGGCGCAGAGAGCTGCGGCGAAGATCAGGATCGCGGCGAAACGGATTGAGTGGCGCATGTGAGGCCTCCTGTGAATGGTGGCGCTTGGCGCTGGAAGCGGCGAATTGGATCCGGCGATTGCCATGTCGAAATTAAGATTCAGCATCTCACAGTTCGGGATTGAAATCTCGGATTTCGGGTTTGAGATTTCAGAATTGAAATTTGAAATAAAGAACCAATTCTCCTTACCTTACGGCGCTGGCGCCGCGCGATTTGCTGAAATCTTTGCGAATTCTAAAATGAATACTTGACAAATAAACTCACTCTGTGGTACATTCCTTTTCGCAGAGTTGTACCCTCTTGCCGGGTTCTCCGGCGGTTTTGCGAATCACTGACAATCTCATTGTAAGGACGGACTGAAGCGGTGCTTTGGTGTTCGTGGAAGCTTCGCTTTGAGATTCTGTTTGCCATTGCGCTATTTCCTTCTTTTGATTCCGAGGGGCGGCTTCGGAGCTTTCGTTTTGTGAGACTTTGACGAAAACCCACAGGCTGAAGCCTGTGCTACTTCTTTTTCTAATTCCGCAGGAGGCAACATGCCCGCATATAGCAATACTTACCCCCCAATTTCGCTGTTTCCCGGCGACGTGGGGTTCAGCTTTAACGCCGAAGCGTTTCCGGCCAACGGAACAGCTGGGTCGCAATTTGCGATTCCCGAACCTGCCGGACTGGCCGATCAGACGCACGCGGTGCGCTGGCAAACCCTCTTCGGCACCAATCCCACGGCGATCAGCATTTCGCTGCAAGGAGCGGCGGCCGACGTGCCGGGCGAATATTTTACGCTCGATACTTCCACCGCGGTCACGGGCGAGGCTCGCACGGTGACTGGGGTTCGCGCGCGATTTTTGCGGATCATTGTGAATACGTCCTCCGGTGGAGCTTCGCTGACGGCGAAGATGCTGCCGTAAGAGCTGTGGCCCGTGATTCGTGGACCGTGACCCGTGCCCTCCGGCACTTTGATTATTAGAAGTGGCGAATCACGGATCAGCGGGCACTGTTCACCGGCCACGGCCTTTTCAGCCTTTTCTGCCGCGGAAGCCGCGTGTGGGGTGCTTGCGGACTTCGCGTTTTTTGTGAAAGAACTCCGTGCCTTGCTGGCCTAGTTTCTTGCCGCCGCGGTGTTCCAGTTGGGCGATGGATGCGTTGAATTGAGGTTTGTTTTTCATGGTGAGTGCGCCTCTACGTTCACGCTAGGTGAAGGAGGGGCATTTGTATGTGATTGATGTCACTTTTGAGGGGATGGGATTTGGCGCGGGTTTACGTGGCATCGGCTTCAGCGTGAGCGGGGTTGCCCTGGCCAGGACTAAACCTCGCAGGGATTGTTGTGCTTGCTTGGACTAAGAGCCACAGGCTGAAGCCTATGCCACGTTTCGGCTGCGCTGTGTGGAATGAATTGGAATTGGAGCGCGGGTTTACGGACGTCAAAAGAAAACAGGCTGAAGCCCGTTCTACTTAAACATGAGCTCAAATCCTAATTACGTTAAGAAGCAGATCGCGGTGGACACGGTCTCTTGGACGGCTGTGGTTGCGCCGGTGGACTGCATGGGCGTGTCGATCAAGAACTCGGTGCTGATTGATTTGCGCATGCGGACGGATTCGGGGGACGCGACCACGCAGGACACCATTTCGGCGGGGAGCATTGAGACTATTTCCGGTGCGCGGCATGCCAGCGGGGTGCAGGACGGCGGGTTTGGGTCGCGCTTTTTTGCCGGGGATACGGTTGCGTATTTGCAGGCGGCCAGCGGGACTGGGCCGGCGCTGGTTACGTTTGTGCGTTGAGCTGGGAAGGAAAGCAATCCACAGATGAACACTGATAAACACTGATTAAAAGCTGATAAAAACACACCAGAGACAATTAGATCGGTAGGACAGCGGCTGCTTGAGATGTCTACTAGATCATCGTTGTTCTTGCCTATTTATTGTTTTCATTTACCTCCACTGCTTCGTCTGTTTGCGTCCGCCTTTTGCTTTCCTTGCTTTTGGTTTTATCTGCGTTCATCTGCGTTCATCTGTGGATTCGATTTGTGCCCACCAATTTCTAGAGTTCAACCTGAGAAAACATGCGAATCAAAATTATTGGCGAGAACAATTGCGCGCGGGCCACGCGGCATTTGCTGCGGCTTGCGGGATTTGCGGTAACTGATTTTTTGCCGGCGGACGCGGTGATGCAGGGGCCCGCTGCCGGATATGCCATCACCATCGATCTCTCCCCGGCCACGCACACCCCTAATTCCCACCTCAGGCCGGACCGTGCCACGCAACAGCAGGTGTCCTCAAACAGCGAGGAAGCGGACCGGATGGATCGGGACGCTTCCTCTCCCTCCTTCGCAAAAGCAGCTACGGCGGGCGGGCCCGCCTTGGCTCAAGGTGCGGCGTGTGCGCATTTGGGGATGATTCATTTTGATTCTGTGGATAGCGCGCTGGAGGCGGCTGTGTTGCGGCATGTGTCGCAGCTGGCGGCTGGCGCGGTGATTGTGGATCGGCCTGGGGGAGTTGTGCGCTCGGAACGTGAGTTGCGGATTGTGGCGCCGAACACGGGCGACGCGCGGGCGGATGAAGCGGCGGCGGTGGCCATTGAGTTTGGAGTGTTGCGCGGGTTGCTGGATTTGGTTGCGCCGGATGCTCGGGCGACGATGCGATGGAATGGCGCGGGGAAGAAACTGCTGCGCGGGGATGAGGGCGGCTCGGGCGGCGGGGAATCGAACAAGTTTTCTGGCGCGAGCGGGAAGAAGAAGTGGTGGCCGTTTGCGGTGGTGTTAATGGCTGGTGCGCTGGGAGTTTGGAGAGGGAGTGGTGCGGCTTCGGCTGGTGATGTTTTGAAGCTGGGATTTGTGCGCGGGGATGAGATTGGTGCTGGGGTTATGGAAGGCCACAGGTTGAAGCCTATGCCACGTAAGGCTGGGGCGCTGGAGGCGGCGTCGCTGTTGGTTGGGGGTGGTGGAGTTGCGGCGGAAGGCCACAGGCTGAAGCCTGTGCTACTTGGGGCGGCGCTACTGGCGGCGGAGCCGCAGGGGCAGTTTGCTACGGGGCAGGGATTCAAGATTACGGATGGGACTAATTTTTTTGTGGTGGATCCGTGCAAGGCGCAGACAAAACTTTACGCGAGCATTAGCCAGACGGGGAATACGCAGCTGGTGGCGGGAACGGCGTCCAAGAAAATATATGTTTGCTCGATTCATGTGGTGGCTGCGGCGGCGACAAATGTTGCGGTGGTCGAAGGAACGGGCACGGTGTGCGGCACTGGCACGGCGGGAGTGAGCGGATTCGGCGGGGCAACGGCGGCGACGGGATGGAATTTTGCGGGGAATGGCGGCATTGCGCTGGGGAATGGGGATTCTTCGCTGGGGGCTGAAGGGACCAGCGGGGATAATTTGTGCATTTTTAATTCCGGGTCGGGGCAGGTGTCCGGCGGGATTAGCTATGTGGTGGAGTAGCGTTTTGCGTGGCGCGGGCTTCAGCCTGCGGTTTTCCGTTAAGTCCGCAGCGCCCATTTCTACAGACATTGCGTTGAAATATCAATCTTGCAGCGCATCGGAAAAGCCGCAGGGTGAAGCCCGCGCTACGCAAACCTGCGCCACGCAAAATTGTTTTTGGATATTGATTTTTGTCTTGGGGATTTTAACGATGGCGGGGCCTGCTGGGGCTACTACTTATTATGTGGCGGCGGCGGGGAGCGACTCGAACAGCGGGACTAGCAGCGGAGCGCCGTGGCAGACGATTGCCAAGGTGAATGGGACTTCGTTTTCCGCGGGCGATTCTGTTTTGTTTAATCGCGGAGACGTTTGGTATGCGAGCTCGCTGATTGTGCCTTCGAGCGGGGCTAGCGGATCGCCGATTACGTTTGGGGCTTATGGGAGCGGGGCCAATCCGATTATCAAGGGCGCCACGAACCTCAGCACCAGCGGATTTACTTTGGCGCCGAACACGCTGACCACTATTTTTCAGCGGCCTAGCCTGGGAACATCTGCCACGGATTCGGCGACGATCAACTTTCGGCAAGGAATTCCGGTTGGAGAAATCAGCAATCCGGCCACGGAGATCACCATCAGCGTGACGGCTTCGCCCACGCTGGCGCTGAACATCACGGGGACGGGGATCGGGCCGGCCGCGACAGTGCCCAATGCTTCGTCGATTACTCGCATCACCTGGAATGGCGGAAACAATGGGACCACGATTGCAGCTGGCACAACAGCTACTTCGGACCCGATTTTTTACAATTTGGATAACACCGTTCCGCAGATCGTGACGCTGTACAGCACTTCGCGCAACGTTGCCTACTACGCAGGGAACGGCGAGTCGCTGTATGAGCTGTTCGGCGGCGGCGATCAATCGCAGAGCGCCACGGTTAGCGGATATTCGTTTGCGGGCGGAAATGTAATCCTGGCATCGATCGTTGCCACCAACGTGACGACCCATGCGTATTACGCGGCGCTGACCAGCACGCCGGTGGCGGTGTGGGAAAACGACACGCTGCTGAAGCTGGCCACGAATCCGCTGGGTGTGGATCAAACGGCGGGGTCCTGGTATTACGACGGGACGTATCTGTACATTCACGCGTCGGACGGGTCGAATGTTGCGACGAACGGAAAACTCTACGATTATGTGACCTCGTCCAGCCCAACGTACAACTTCTGGGACAACGGAAAATCGTATGTGGTGATGAACGGCGTGGACACGTCGGAAGTGTATTGCACCAGCACGACGCTGTTCGCTTGCCTAGCGAACATCATCATTACCGGCTCGCACAACGTGATCGAGAACCTGGCCACGCACGATGCCTGGCGGCACAATTTCTGTTTTTACACGGGCGCAGACAATAACATCGCCACGAATCTGACCGGTTACAACTCGTATGGCGATTCGCCGGTGTGCATCTACGGGCCGGGCACGAACAATAATCTGCTGCAGAATTCCACGTTCATTAACGATACGTATTTGCGCGAGGCCAATGTGTTTACGGGCAGCGTGTGGTCGCTGATCGTGGCGCACGGCGGGTCCACGGGGAATGTGGTGGATGGCTGCGTGCTGCAAAGCACGGCTGGGCCTTTCCGGTCAAACACCAATGTGTCGCACGGGTACGGGATGCTGGTGGGCGACGCTGGCACAACGGTAACGCTTTCTCATAGTTTGCTGTACGGTAACTTCGAGTGGGCTGTGTACCTTGGGCAGAACGGGAACAGCGGCGAAGGACTGCACGGGCAGATTACGCTGTGGGACAACCTGATTGACTGCTCGCAGTGCTATCTGAGTGCGTCGGGAGGCGCTGCCTATTACGCGTATGGGGCGGACGCGGGCAGCTTGATTTATGACAATACGATTTATGCACCGACGATGACGAACGCCGCGATTGAGTTGCAGAGTACGACTACCGGCACGCTGGTGAAGAACAATATCTTATATACAGGCGGGTATGCGCTGGTGGACGCGGGTTCGGAAACTTCCACGGCGTTCGATTACAACGATTATTTTTCGGCTTCGGGGACGCCGTTTAGCTGGGGCGGGACGGCTTACTCGCTTTCCGGATGGCAGGGGGCTTCTGGGCAGGATGCGCATTCTTTCAGCGCGGATCCCGGCTTGGTGAATGCCAGCGCGCTGACGTCCACGGGAAATTATTCGTTGCTGGCGGTGTCGCCGGTGATCGATGCGGGCGTGAATCTTGGGACGGCTTATCAGAATGGGCTGGGGGCTTCGTCTTCGTGGCCTGGCGGGGTTTCGCTTTTGAATCAGAATGCGGCTGGGAGCGGGTGGGAGATTGGGGCTTATGTGTTTGCGGGTGGTGGGAGTTCGGGGACCCGGTTGCTGATGGGGTGTTGTAATTGAGGGTTTGATCTTGTGGCATAGGCTTCAGCCTGTGGGGGTTGGGGCTTGCTAGGACTAAACCTCTGAGGGGTTTAATTCTTGCTCGGACTAAATTCCACAGGCTGAAGCCTATGCCACGTACAGCCGGTCGCATTGTTTGTGTCTCTCAAGTTTATTGCAAAAGTAAAATTTAAATTTCAGGAGGAAACATGGCTACGACAACTACGAGCACTTCGGCATCCATGAAGAATATTGGGCAGTATGTGCAGCTGGCGGGGATTGGGGCGATTGTGGCGGGGGCTATTCTCAGCGTGCATCACTATGCGATTGGGGCGTGCATTCTTGCGGGGGCAGCGGCGTATTACATTGGGGAGAAGATGAAGGCGGCTTGACGGGGGCAATTATCCACTGATGAACACAGATAAACACAGATAAGCACTGATAAAAGCTGATGAAGACAGATAACACCGAAATTGAATTTCTTACAGTTCGCTCCTTTGGTTTTATTGGTCTTATCGGCTTTTATCTGTGTTCATCTGTGGATTGGTGCGGTTCTGAGCGATGGGCAAGAAGGCGGACAAGTCGGAGGGGCAGAAGTGTTTTAAGAGCTTCTCTAAATTTTGCAAGGCATTCAAATACGAGCCATTTGACCGGCAACGGGAATTTCACGATTCGTCCGCCAAGTACAGGTTGTTTGGCGGGGCGGCGGGGCCGGGAAAAACCAAGGCGCTGTTGTACGAGGCGATTTATCAGGCGCATTTGCATCCGGGGGTGGACACGCTGCTTTTGCGGCGGACTTATCCGGAGCTTGAGGCTTCGCTGATTACTTATTTTCGGCGGGATGTGCCGCGCGAGCTGTACGAGAAGTACAACGAGTCCAAGCATACGGTGACCTGGCTGAATGGGTCGACCACGCGGTTTGCGTATTGCGATTCGGAGAATGATGTTTACCGGTATCAGGGCGCGGAGTATTTGTTTATCGGCGTGGATGAGCTGACGCATTTCACTTTGAAGCAGTGGCAATTTTTGACCAGCCGGCTGCGCTGCACGATCAAGGGCGCGAAGCCCTGCATGGCTGGGGCGACCAATCCTGGGAATTTGGGGCACGCATGGGTGAAGGCTTTGTGGGTGGATCGCGCGCCGGCGCCGGGGATGGATCGTGGCGATCAGTACGATGCGGACGATTACGAATTCATTCACGCGACGATCAAGGACAATCCGCGATTCGAGGGCGACACCGAGTATCGGAAGACATTGGGGCAACTGCCTGAGGCGCTGCGGCGGGCGTTTTTGGATGGCGAGTGGGACGTTTACGCGGGGCAGTATTTTGATATTTTCTCGCAGGAGCGGCACACGGTGCGCGCCGAGCAGGTGCAGCTGGAGCCGTGGACGCCGCGATGGATTTCGATTGACTGGGGATTCGAGCATCCCAGCGCGGTGTATTGGCACGCGACGCGCAACGACGGCGTGGTGGTGACCTATCGCGAATTTGTGCAGAACCGGTTGTCGCCGCGCATGTTGGCGGCGGCGATCGCGGAACGGAGCGTCGACCGGCTGGGGCGCACGGAGCGCATACGGGACGTTTATCTCTCCCCCGATGCGTTCGCGCAACGCACGGCCGACGCTTCCATCGCCGAGCAGCTGGGCGACGGGCTGGCTGCGGCGGGGCTGCCCAGGCCTTCGCCGGCGGACAATGATCGCGTGGGCGGATGGATGCTGATGTATCAGGCCATGGAGGCGGATCACTGGCTGATCGCGGACAATTGCGTGCGGCTGATTGAAAATTTGCCGACGCTGACGCGCGATCCCGCGAACGTGGAGGATACGCTGAAGTGCGATGGGGACGATCCGGCGGACGCGGCGAGGTATGGGCTGAAGTCGGCGCTGGAGCCGGGGCGTGCTCCGGCGGAAGTGGTGGCGGCGGAGAGAATCACGGCGGTGGATCCTACTTCGCGGGCCATTTGGCTGAAGAAATTTTCTGCGGAGGAGAATCGGCGGGTGGCGCCGGTGGTGCCTAGGAGATGGCGGCCGCAGGGGTGGTGAGTAGGACAGACTTCAGTCTGTGGGGTTTCTGCCAGGTGCCGAATAACGATTAGGGGCAGAAAAGATTGAGTCAGTGAATGTTGGAAATTCCCGCGAGGGGGAAGGAAGTCAAAAGCCACAGGCTGAAGCCTGTGCTACTTGAGGGCCGGCTACTTCAAGGGATTTGATGCGCTGGACCAAGGCCAGTCTATAGGAGAGGCTACCAGGCCTGCTTTTACCGGGTTGGCTTCATGTATTTGCGGATTGTTTGCCATTCGCCGGGGTTGCGAATCCAGTGGTCGAAGGATTCGTCTTGCCAAAACGAATTTCCCGTCAAGCCGAGCAAGAGGTTTGCTTGCCGGGAAGTGGCACCCTTGACCATCTGCGTAATTTTGGGAAGTGGAGCGAGGGGGCTGATCAAAACGTGAACGTGATTTGCCATGATTGCGTAAGCTTGCAAGTCAACCAAGCGCTCGTCCTGCACTTTCTTGAGAGCTGCTACTAAACACTCGGCGATAAGCGGTTCTCGGAGCCAGACAGGCCCGTTTTCGGCACGATCGAGTTCGCGATCAAGAGTAATGAATCGCTTGCCAGGCTCAGAGGTAGGGGGAATGTCGCGAATGTGCCTTGGAAGAGATCCCTTGAGGCGCCAAGTCAGGAAAATATCCTGCTCCGGTGGCTGCCAGTGCGGAAGATTCCTTTGGTAGTAAGTCAACATTCGTGACAGGCTAGCACAAATCCATTGTCGAAAAAAGTAGCACAGACTTCAGTCTGTGGGGTTTCCTTGGGTGGAGAAAAGACTGCGTGGTGGGAGAACGGGTTGGAAAAGCAAAGTCAAAGGCCACAGGCTGAAGCCTGTGCTACTTAGAGGCGTACCTAATTATGTGGACAGCGATGATGGAATGGGCGGGGCGGAAGTTGCGGGGGCGGTACGTGTTGATGCTGGAGGAAGAGGTGGGGCGGCTGCGGGCGGAGAATCGCGCGCTGGTGAATTCGCTGTTGGGGACGGCGGGGTTTCCGCCAATCGCGCTGGAGGATGAGGCGCGGCGGGGCGGGGGGATGATGTCGCCGGTGCGGCGGCGGACCTGGACGCAGATTGCTCGCGAGAGGGAAATGGCGGCGGGAAAAAATACTTTAGCGGCAGGCGCGGGGAAAAGTTCGGTGGAAAAGTGATTGCGTTTGAAGAGTGCGCGGGGTTAGGTGGCATAGGCTTCAGCCTGTGGGTTTTAGTGTTTGCAAAGCTCAACCTTCGCGGATTTTAATATTTGCTTGGACTAAAACCCACAGGCTGAAGCCTATGCCACGTAAAGGCTTTGCCACGTTTCATGCTTTTTTGAGTAGGCGGATTAGCCAGAGGAAGATTACGGCGCCGGCGAAGGCTACTACTATGGTGCCGAGCATGCCGCCGAAGGGGAAGCCTCCCAGGCGGCCGAAGACCCAGCCACCGATGATGGAGCCGATGATGCCGATGACGATGTCCATTACTACGCCGTAGCCGCCGCCCTTCATTACTTTTCCGGCAAGCCAGCCGGCGATTAGTCCTACGATGCACCACCAGATTAGGCCGCTTAGCATGGAAGCCTCCTTTTTACGCTTGCAGGAGTTCTATCACATTTCTTATTGAGATGAAAATTTGAACGGGGTTACGTGGCATAGGCTTCAGCCTGTGCGATTTTAGTTCTTGCTGGGACTAAACCCCCGAGGGGGTTTCATGCCTGCCGGACTAAATTCCACAGGCTGAAGCCTATGCCACGTAAGGCCTATGCCACCTAGACCACTAAAACCTATGAGCACTCAGATGAATGAAGCTAACGATATGGCGATATTGAATGGCGAGACGGACCCGGCCAATGATGGGAGTGTTGCGCCGCTGGATGGGTTGACCACTTCGCTGACCACGGGCGGGGCGTCCGCCGGAGGCGGACTGGCTGCGCGCGGCGGGAAGGCTCCGCTGGGGATTGACGGCAAGAAACCTGCGGCCAACGTGCAGGAGGCACTTGCCAAGCTGGCGCTGGGGCCGAACAACGAGCGGCTGGAGGAGCTGCGGCCGGATTTGGTGAACGCGCTGCGCGAGCTAGTGGTGCAGTATCGCGAAGAGGGGATTGTTGCGCGTCGGCATGAGATTCGGCGCATACGGCAGGCGCGTCTTTTTTGGCAGGGATTGCAGTATGCCTGGTGGAATCCGCAGGAGATGACCTGGAATCTGCCCTACGAGTCCAAGCTGTATGACGACAGCGCCGCGGCGGAAATGCCGCGCTACCAGTTTGTGACCAATTTGTATCAGGCGTTTGGGCTGTCGTTTATTTCCATTCTCAGCCAGGACGTGCCGGCCACGCGATTTTATCCGCAGTCGGCGCAATCGATCGGGGACATTACGGCGGCGCGCGCGGCTTCGCAGGTGTGCGACCTTGTAGAGCAAAATAATCGCGTGCAGAATTTGCTGACGGGTGTGGCGTTTTATTTGTGGACGGACGGGAAGATTGGCGGGTACGTGCGGTATGTGGCGGATTCGCAGCGGTTCGGTACGCACGATGAGCCGGTGATTGAGGAACATTATGTGGCGCTGGGGGATGATTCGTATGTGTGCCCGGAGTGCGGGGCGGAGCAGGAAGTAGCGGCGGCTTCTGCGGAAAACACTGTGGGAGCGGGGCGAGCTGGGGTGGATGGGACGAGTGGTGGCTATGCGGACGAAAATCCGCAGGCTGAAGCCCGCGCTACTCAAACCGGCGACGCTCCGACAATGCTTCCGCCTGTGATTTGCAAGAACTGCGGAGGGGCGCTTGGGCCTGAACATTTTAAGCCTGCGGCTAAAGTAGCCGTGCCTGTGATTACGGACGTGCGGCGCGTGCCCAATGGGCAGGAAGTGATTTCGATTGTTGGCGGGCTGGAGCTGAACACTCCGGTGTGGGCCAACGAGATGCACGAGTATCCCTACTTGCAGTGGTCGATGGAAGTGCATCGCGCCAAGCTCAAGGCAAGCTATCCGCACGCGGCGGACAAAATTCAGATGGGCGGGCCGCAATCGGCGGACGAGATTTATGCGCGCTCGACGCGCGTGGCGGTTTCGCAGGGGCTGCCGACGACGCATCCGGGAGATGCGTTGTTTAATTTGATTACCTTTGCGCGGACGTGGATACGTCCGTGGGCGTTTTACTCGATCGAGGATAAGTCCACGCGCGATGCGCTGCTGGCGCTGTTTCCGGACGGGTGCTACGCGGCGTTTGCGGGCGACACGTATTGCGAGTCGCGCAACGAGTCCATGGACGATCGCTGGCGCGTGATGCATGCGCTTCCCGGCGACGGGCAGAACCGGCCGTCGGTGGGCGATTCGCTGGTGCAGATTCAGGAGCGCTACAACACGCTTTCCAACATTCAGGCGGAGACCTACGAGTACGGCATTCCGCCGATTTACGCCGATCCGCAGGTGTTGGATTTCGACGCGCTGTCCAATCAAACGGCTGAGCCGGCCGCGCATTATCCGGCTCGCTCGCGTCCTGGGCAGCCACTATCCGCCGGATTTTTTCAGCCTGCGCCGGCGCAGGTGCCTCCGGATCTGGTGCGGCATCAGCAGGAGTTGATGGGGCCTGTTTCGCAGTTTTTGACGGGACTATTTCCCGCTGTGTTTGGCGGCGAGATGGAATCGCAGAAGACGGCATCCGGTTACGCTATGGCGCGCGACCAGGCGCTGGGTCGGCTGGGGCTGGTGTGGCGGCGGCTGAAAACTTTTTATTCCGATGTGATGCTGCTGTCCGTGGATTGTTTCAGGAAAAATCGTCCTGAGGACGCGGAGATTCCGATTCTTGGGCCGGGCGGAGAATTTGAGTCGCGCTGGATACGGCTGGCGGATTTGAAGGGCAATATTCAGGCGCATCCGGAGAGCGATGAGACGTTCCCGCGCATGAAATCGCAGCAGCGCGCGGTGGTGCAGCAACTCATGGCTTCGTCCGATCCGCTGATTCAGCAGGCGCTGGCCGATCCCGCGAACGTGGGATTTGTGAAGGGCGTGCTGGGATTGTCCGAGCTGGTGGTGCCGGGAGAAGATTCGCGGAACAAGCAGCTGCGGGAGATCGATCTGCTGATGGCCGGGGCGCCGATTGCGGTGCATGTCGAGCATGGCGCCGGAGTCTCGCCGGCGGGTGGCGAGGCTGCAGGGGGCGTGATGGACGGGGAAGAAAACCGCAGGCAGGATGCCGGCGCCACGTTGCTGCCTTCGGTTCCCGTGGATTTGATGTTCGATAATCATGCGGTGGAGCTGGAGGAGTGCCGTCGGTGGGCCAATTCGGATGCGGGGCAGATTGCGCGTGTGGAGAATCCTGTGGGATTTGCCAATGTGCGGGCACATGCGGAGGCGCATTTGCGGGCCGTGGGGCTGGCGTATGCGGCGCAGGGCGCGGGACAAGCGCCGAAGACGGGCGGGGCGGGCGGGTCTTCTGCGGGTTCGTGAAGTTGGCGGGGGAATTCGAGCAAAGATTTAACACAGAGGACACGGAGGAAAGGCGGAGAAAAGCGGAGAGTTTTGCGGTCAAATCGGCGGGTTCGCTTGCAAACGCTTTTTAGTGTTCTGAATTTCTTCAGTCTTCTCCGTTGTTTTGTGTCCTTCGGTTTTCTCCGTGGTTCTCTTTCTTTTTCTCTGTGATCTCTGTGTTGAGCTTTTGTGTTTCGGCGTGAAATTGCAATAGCGATGAGGAGTGATGCGATGAGCAGTGGGGCGCAGGTGGATATGGATTGGGCGGGGACGGATGCTTCGTCGGCGGATGCGGCGGGTGGTGGCGCGGCTGCGGGTGGTGCAAACGGTGCGCCTGGGACGAGCGACGCGGCAAATAATGCGCGCTATTTGACGGATGAGGAGATATTGGGGATTGAGCCGCCTTCGCATAAGGGCGGCTACGGCGGGGTTGCGCGGGCTGGGGAGGCGGAGGGGCGCGGGGATTCTGGTCGAAGGGATGGCGATGCGTCGGTTAGCGGGGACGGTGCGGCTGGCGGGATGAAGGGTGAAGGGGGCGCGGAAAACCCGCAGGCTGAAGCCCGCGCTACTGAGGCGGGTATGCCTGCTTGGATGTTGGCGGTGGCGGCGGATCCTAAGAGTGGGGCAGAGGCTTCGGGCGCTTTGGGCGGAGCATCAGGAGTTTCGCGCGGCGTTTGCTTCGCCGGTGGAGGCTCGAGCTGTGGCGGATGAGGCTCGAGCGATTAAGGAGTTGCTGCCTGGCGGGATTCGCGATGCGGTTTCGCTGCGCAAGGCTACCGTGTCGGTGGAGCGGATTGATGCGGCTTTGTTTTCGGGGGATGTGAGGGCGCAGTCGGAAGTGGTGGCGGAGATGGCGCGGACGAATCCTGCGGCGTTTCGGTCCATGTTTGCGGAGGCGGCTCGGGTGCTGGCGGGGATGGGGATGTCGTTGCCCAATGTTGTGGGGAGTGGGAATGGACATTCGAGCGGTGGTCAAACGGAAAACCAAAATCTGAATCAGAATCAAAATTTAAACCAAAATCAAAATTTAAACCAAAATCAAAGTCAAAACCGCCGGCAGGATGCCGGCGCTACGAATTCGGCGAATCAGCAGTCACCAGTCACTAGTCAGCAGTCACCGGCGCAACAGTCGGCGCAGTTCGATCCTGCGGCTTATGCGGCGTTTGAGCGGTCCACCAATGATGTGGTGGCGCGGGATGTGCGCGGGTCGATCAGCGAGACGCTTTCGCGGGTGATGCCGGAGGGCGTGGCGGACGGGGCGGCCAAGCGGATTGGCGAGGATATTTTTACGGAAGTGCACCGGGCGCTGGCGGCGGACCGAACGCTTTCGGAGCAGGTGGCCGGTGTGTTGCGCGAGCGGCGATTTGGGTCGGCGGAACAGCAGCGCGTGGCGGCGCTGGTGGCAGGGCGCGCCAAGCAGCTGGTGCCCAGTGTGGCGCGGCGCGTGATTGGCGAATGGACAGGCACGGTGTTGAACACGGCGAGATCGAAGGCAGCGCGGCAGGCTGCGGCGGCTTCTCGCGTGGATATTGCGGCGCCTGGCGGGTCTTCGGACTCGATGCCTCTGCGGGCGATGTCGGCACGCGAAGTGAATTATGCTTCGATGAGCGATGAGCAGATTTTGGGGATGTGATTCTTGTGGCATAGGTTTTTGTGGCATAGGCTTCAGCCTGTGGCTTTTAGTCCAAGCAAATCCTTAACCAACTCTCTCAGGGTTTAAGTCGAGCTAGGCCCAAACCCCACAGGCTGAAGCCTATGCCACGCAAACCGGCGCTAGGTGAGATTTGACTTGGCGATGCGGTAATTGCGGTGTTCGCGAATTACGAATCACATATAACGAATCATAAGCCACGAATTTTCACTGCACTTATACCAATAGCAGCACGTTCTAACAGCACTACCAATTCATACATACAACTAAGGAGCAATCATGGCCGTACAAAACAACGCACAGACAATCGCGTTGCAACTGGAGAAGGTGCGCGACAAAGTGCCCCTGCTCTACGAGCGCGACGATGTACTACTCAGTATGATTCAAACTCGAGGCGACGTCGAGAAAGTCAGCTCACGCAACATGCGACTGCCGCTGCAATTGATTCCCGGCGGCAAGGCCGGAAGCTACAGCGCCGATGGCGGCGACCTGGGGCTGGGTTCGGGCTCGACCTATGACGTGGCGCAAGTATCGCCGATCTTCTTCCGCTTCGCGGTGCAGATCACCAAGCTCGTCGAATACGCTTCCAACTCTCGCGAGAAGGCTATTGAAAATGCCGTGAAGCGTGAAATCGCCAGCGGCATGATGCAATTTCGCGCGTTTTTGGACAAGGTGATTCAGACTGCCGGCAACGGCGTGCTGGGAACGATCACCGCCATCAACAGCAACACATTCACCATGGCCGTGCCTTCGGGCGCCGCGCTGGTGTATGTGGGGCAAACCATCCAGATTTACGATCCCACACTGACCACAAACCGAAACGTGGCGGCCAGCGTGGTTTCCAACGTGACGGCGGCCGATCCGATTTCGGCGACCCAAACCATCACCGTGGACAACGTTCCGAGCGGCACGTCGGTCAACGACTTGATCGTGCATGACGGACTCACGGGCTCACAGCCGGTTTCTCTCTACGGCATCAAGTATCATCAGAACAACGCAACCACCGGCACATGGCTGAACCTGAACCGGGCCACCTATCCACAACAACTGCAAACACCGCGCGTGAATGCGGGCAACGCTGCGCTGGTTCCCGGGCACGCACGGCTGGCCATCAACAAGGTGCGCAAGGCACTGGGCATCAACCAACTTGGAAAACTGATCGCCTACACCAGCGTGGAACAAGAACACGCCTGGGAAAATTTGGGCATCACGGTTTCTCAAGTGGTGAAGGAAGGGCCTGGCGGGCGCGCAAGCGATCTGGACATGCTCTTCTCGGGAAAGAAAACCATGTCCGGCATTCCCATCAAGTCGTCCGTGAACGCCGATCAGACACGCGTGGATTTCCTGGACTTGTCACACTGGGGCCGCGCCGTGATGAAGGACATCGACTTCTTTGAAGTGGGCGGGCAGACCGTGTTCCCGATTTATGGGGCCAGCGGCGGCGTTTCCGCTTCCTTCATTTTCTACTTCGACACCGGATTCCAGGTGTGGAACGACTCTCCTCGCAGCGGCAGCTATATCGATACGCTGGCGCGGCCGAACGGGTACTAGGGCGTAGATGCGTGACTGGTGACTGGTGATTCGTGACCAGTCACCGGTTGCGGGTTTTGTGGCATAGGCTTCAGCCTGTGGCTTTTAGTCCTCGCAAAGATTCTGCGCTGAGAGGGGTTCAATCTTGCTAGGACTAAAAGCCACAGGCTGAAGCCTATGCCACTGAAAACCAATTCACCGCATGATTCACAGTTGAAAGTTCAGAATTCGGATTGGTAGGACGGGCTTCGGCCTGTCTGGGTTTACGTTTCATTTGAGTCGAAGAAGTCAAAAGCAGACAGGCTGAAGCCTGTCCTACTTATAAGTCAGGAGAGAAACATGGCTGTTACATTGACGCTTACGGATGTGGATCCTGGAGGAACACAGATTTATACGTTTGGTACGGTGACGCTTTCGGGAACTTATCCGACGGGCGGAGATACGGTGGATTGGACCACGCTGATTCGGCAAATTGGGGTGCGCGGCGAAACCGTTGAGACCAGCATGGCCGATCCGGCTTATGGGCCGATTCAGGCCGCTTTTACAGTGCAGGGCGGGACGCCCAACCAGTATCAGATGCAGCAGGGAGCCGCGGCCAACAATTGGAAGATGCGCGGCTATTCGACGGGATCGGCGGGAGCGGAATTTACGGGCGGCGCGGCGTATCCGTCATCGGCGACCACAGATGTAATTACGTTTTCGGCGCAGTTCCGCAAGCTGACCTAAGGGTGCATCCACAGATGAACACTGATTAACGCTGATACAATCTAACTGATTTAGGACTCCCGCGCAGTTCGCACTGGCTTCATCTCTGCTCACCTCCTGTTATAGCGCTTTCAGTATCCATTTTGACTCGTGTTCATCAGGGTTAATCAGTGTTTATCTGTGTTCATCTGTGGATTCCAGCATTTGTGGAGAAACATGATTCAAATATTGCGAGAGACGCATGAGGCGCCGGCGGATGTCGCGCAGGAACTGTTGCTTGCCGGTGGAGCGAATCGCTTTGGCGAGGCGAATTACCGGGCGGTGTGGGGATGGTCTCGGCTGGACTGGATTGGGGGGAAGTGGGAGGACCGCGATCCCCTGACTGGGACGCTGCTGCGCGAGGTGATCGAGCTGCGGCGGGTGCCGAAATATTTGCCGCACGATCGCTGGCACATCGAACGGTGGATGCCGCCGGAGAGCTATGGGTCTCCCGAGGCGTGGCACGCGGCGACTGGGGAATTTGTTGGCGGGCGGAGCGTGGCGGCGTTGGGGCCGTATCCTTCGCGCGGGGATTATGAGCATTGTTTTACGCTGGCGGGGCCGGGCGGGGAATTTGTGCAATTGACGCCGGCGGCGGCGCGGCATGTTGCGCGGGCCATTGAAACCAGCCGCGGGATTGGATCGGCGAAGAAGAAGGAAGCGCTTGAGGACCGGGCGCGGCGGGAAGAGCGGGAGTATGACTCCTGGGCGATGGATGCGCTGGGGTGAGGGCTTTTAGTAGGACAGGCTTCAGCCTGTCTGGGTTTCGTGCGAGGGGATTTTGCGCGAGGAGAGATTTCGTTCGATCTGCAAAAGTCAAAAGAAGACAGGCTGAAGCCTGTCCCACCAAACCGGAGAAAAATTGAATATGCATAGCGAGACTGCAGGGACGCGGGAGCAATTGCCGCAGGCCACGATTTGCAACATTACCGAGCAGCGTTACATGGCGCACCGCATGTACGGGACGTTTCAGATTGCGGGGCGGGGCGAAGGCGGGCCAAATTTGCTCTGACGCGCGTATCGCCGCGCACCGCGGTGATGGACTACGGCGACAAGCGCACGCTGCCGCTGGCCATTACGGCGCGCGAAATCGCGGACGATATTTGCCGCGAAATCAATGCCGACGCAGGGGAACAAAGTTTTATGGGCGTGTTTGTTTGCGCGGGCGAAGTGCCGACGGAAGACGGAGCTCAAGAAGCGCGGAAGAGAAGCTGGACGAATTTTACAGGGCACTGGTGGCTTCGGCGGACCGCGAGTGGGAACGCTCGCACTCGTTTCTCTTCATTCACGATTTGCAGAGGCGGGCCGCGGCCAAGCTGGGCATGGAGAAGGAATGGTATTACCAGGTGCGCGAGACCGAGGAGTGCCCAGGATGCGGCGAGCGCGTGAAGCCTGGCGTGGCGGTGTGCAAATCGTGCCACGCGGTTTTGAATCGCGAGAAGGCGCTGGCGCTGGGACTGATTCAGCCGCCGCCGGACGTTGCGGTGCAGAGTCACAGGGGATTGCCTAAGGGCAAGGAATAACTGCTAGATGAATCCACGGATGAACACAGATCAAGGCTGATAAACACCGATAGATGCCAATAAAGACGAGGATTTGGTTTCGATGTTTCTGTAGCACGGGCTTCAGCTTGTGGGGTTGAGTCTTGCTAGGACTAAAACCCGCAGGCTGAAGCCCGCGCTACTTGAAGCGCGGAATTATTTGGTTCCGAATAGGGGATGAGGGAATGAGCAGAGTGAAACGGAGTTTTTTGAATGTGCTGGCGACGGGGGCGATTGCCGCCATGGTGTGCGTGCTGTGCGCGGGGAGTGTGTTCGCGCAAGGGTCGCGCAAGGACGACATTGTATTTAACGCGCAGGGGCGGCCCATGGCCGGGGCGACGGTGCGCATTTGCACATCGGCGGCGACGGGGCAGCCTTGCTCGCCGCTGGCGCTGATTTACTCGGACCCGGGACTGACGCAGGCGCTGGCCAATCCGATTTCGACGGACGGGCTGGGGAACTACACGTTTTATGCCGCGCCGGGACGCTATGAAATTGAAATCAGCGGGCCGTCGATCACCACCAAGCAAATTCCAAATGTGATTCTGCCAAGCGATCCGACGGCGCCGACGTTTACGACGGTGACGACCAGCAGCGGCATCTCGGCGTTTTCGCTGACGCTGGCCGGAAATTTGACGGTGCAGGGCTCGGCGGCGATTACCGGATCGCTCACTGTGGGCGGCGCGCCGATTCCGTCCGTGAATCAGGACAATGAGTGGACGGCGCCGCAGCGATTCAAGGGGCCAATTCCTTATCGAGACATCACGGCGTACATGCCGGCGGGAGGCTGCGACCAATCCGCATTTACGGGAAGCCATACCACCGCGACAATCAATTCCGGAAGCAATGCACTGAGCATATCGTCCGACAATAATTTCAAAAACGGATGCGGCATCTTTATCGCCGGTGCTGGGCCTGTGTCTACGTTGGCGACGCCGGCGCAGGGAACGGCTCCGAGCCCGAATGTGATTGGAACCGCGGGAAGCACCAGCGTGCACTACAAGGTTGCGGCAATCGATGCCAACTTCGGGACATCGGCGGCCAGCGCGGCAATCACGATGACTACGGCACCGGCAACGCGCACACCGCTGAATTATGTGGGTGTGTACTGGACTTCCGTGGCTAATGCGGTCGGGTACCTGGTGTACAGCGATGCGGGCGGAAGCTACGCGCCGCTGGGGTACTCATTCGATTGCTATGGATTCAGCGCCGGAAATACTTGCGGAATCATCGACAAGGGAGCGGAGACGAATACCTGGACGGGCTTCCAGGGATTTTGGCCGACGACGCCACCGGCAACGGCGACCAATCAGGCGCTGATTACCACGATCACTTCGGGAGCCAACGGCGGGTTGAATCTGGTGCTGGCGGCAAACGCCTCGAATTCGGTGAGCGGTGTGTTCGCCATCCCCGACAACTCCATGTTTATCAAGCAGGCCATCATCGACGCATCGAACGATGGACTCACGCAAATCACCAATAAAGGAATGGTCTTCATCCCGGAGGGACTGTGGTACATGTCCACCATCCCGTTTCCTTCGTCGGGCATCGCGGGCGTGAAAATCGTGCAGAACGGAGCGATACAACTGTTCGGACTGCCAATTGAGGGGAATCTGGGCAGCACGGGAAATACGGGGCAAATTTCGATCACCGGGACGGGCGGAGTTTACACGCAGGGAAATTGGACGCTATCGTGCAGCCAGATTCTCGGATATCAATCGCTGGGAGCGCTGTTCGTGGTGGAAGGCGCCGGGAGCGGACTGGATCTTTCGCATGTGTGCCTGTCTTCGTCGCAAGCGGGAATCATTCAAGACACGCAGGGAGACGTCACCACGCAGGATGTGACTTTTTCCAACTGGACGGGCAGCGGGCCGATGTTGCAGGTGGACAATAATGCGTTTTTCAGCCTGTTTGACCGAACCAATTGGAACGACAGCGCCAACGCCACCAACAACTATATTCCGGCCATCTGGTTTCTGGGACTGACCAACTCCGCGCATACCAGCGTATTCGATTTTCGCGACAATTCGTTCATAAGCCACACCATTCGGGTGGATATTCCATTTCCCAGCGGCGGCGGCCCCACCGGATTCCTGGTGTTCGACGGCACGACGGACATCGAGGATAACCAGGATCAGGGCTTCATAAACCTTGGCACTTGCAATTCTATCAACCAAGTAACATTTGACAATGTGGTCACCGGCGACGTACTTGCCCCAAGCCAGTCGCTCCTATACAGCACTTCCAATTGTGGCTCCATACCCGGGAACAACATATTCGTGCACGGGCAGACGTCGGGCTTCTCCGCTCTCTCCGCTTCCTCGATCAATTCTGGCAATGCCACGGATTGCAGAAATTGGATTTATGAGAATCCCAATGATGGCGGGAGCGGCTCCAACAGTATTGGCTACTGGGGAAACATTTTCGGCAGCTATTCCGGATGCGATCTGGGCATCACGCAAACGGGATACGACGTGCAAACGACGGAAGTGTTGACCAGCGGCGGAAACGATTCGCTGGGACCGGCGGGCGAACAAATGATCGGGCACGTGTTCCGGCGGCCGCAGGCGACCATCAGCAGCACGGGGTCCGGATCTCTTGCCGCCGCCACTTATTACTTCAAGGTAACTGCGGTGGATGTGGCCGGGCGCGAATCGGCGCCCAGCCCGGAAATTGCCCAGACTGTTGGCGCGTCCAGCTCCATCAGCCTTTCAGCCACCACGGCAATCTATTTCCCGGCCAGCTGCAATTTTTATTTCGGCACAACTAAAGGCGCGGAAGGAAATTATTTCAATTCCACAACCGTCACCAACGGCACATGTACGTTCACGCTGACCACCACCACGGGGCAGTTGAGCAAAGCGCCTTCACCGGTGGGCAACGCCATGCGCACCTGGCTGACCGAGGAAAACAACGGGAACTCCTGCCTGTTCTGCGGGCTGAGCGGCGGACTTGGAACCGGCTTTGTGGGCTTCAATCTGAACGCCACGCAATACGGCGCGCCACTAACGGGAGTGCAGTTTCCGTTTAACGGCGGAGTGCACAGCTACAAATTCTATTCGGCGTCAGAGACCACGGCGCCCACGGGAATTGCCGGCGTGGACATGCTGTACGCGGACTCGACTGCGCATCGATGGAAGAAGATTGAGAACAATGGCTCGGTGCAGATCGTGGGAAGCGCGGACAGCACGGCCTGCGCGTATCAGGGGCCGGCATCGGCGATCACGGGGACGGGCGCGGCGGCTACTTACTATACGTGTACTCTGCCGGCGGGCGTGATGGGCGCGGGGCAGGGGCTGATCATTACCGCGCTGGCCAAGCACACTACGGGGACGGCGGCGGTGAGCTACACGCTGTCTTTCGGTGGGACTTCCACGACGGCAGTGCCGCCGGCGGGCGCGGCGAATCAGCTGGAGAAGCTGACCTACGTCATTATGAACAATGCGGGATCGACCAGCGCTCAGACCATTTCCACGGTAGGGCAGGACAGCAACGCGGGAACCAACTCCATCAAGCTGGATACGGCAGCGGTGAGTACCGCGTCCGCGGTGACGATTAATTTGCAATTCAATGTAGCCTCGACGGACGCGATTACGCCGGAGATGTTTTTGGTGGAGTTGAAGCAGTAGTGGAGCGGTGATTCGTGAATCGTGATTTGTGATTCCTGAAAATAAAGTTCAGTGGACGCTGTGATGGAGCGGGGGGTTTGTGGCGCGGTCCGCCTTGGCGGACTGCGGGGGTTGGGCCTTGCAAGGACTAAAACCCGCAGGCTGAAGCCCGCGCTACGTAAGGCCGCGCCACGGTGGAGGAGAATTATTTATGAGTGGATGGAACGATCGCTTCGGGCGTCGAGTTTGTGGGCTGTTGATTGCGGCGGTGGTTATTGCTGCTGGCGCTGGTGTTGCCGGCGCGCAGGGGATGCCTGCGGGGACGGCGCATAGCGTGACGCTGGCCTGGCAGGCGCCTTCGCCTATCGGAGGATCGGGGACGATCAGCGGGTACAACGTGTACCGCTCGCCTCTGGCCACGAGCGCGGCCGCGGCGAATTACACCAAGGTAAATTCCGCGGTGAATGCGGGGCTGACGTTTACGGACACCAGCGTGTCTGCAGGGGCCAGCTACAGCTATTGCGTGACGACGGTGGATTCGTTGGGCGAGGAGTCGGCTTGCTCAGCGGCGGCCACGGCAACCGTGCCGCCAAACCCAAACGCACCGAGCGCTCCCCTCATTACCGTAAAGTGAGAAGGTCGCGGTGAGCGCGCGGGCTACTTTTTCAAGTGTGGTGGAAAGCTGCTGAGTTTATGTGGCATAGGCTTCAGCCTGTGGATTTTTGGCCTTGCAGGAACTCAATATTTAGATTGGGTCAATCTTGATAGGACTAAAGGCCACAGGCTGAAGCCTATGCTACTTAAGAGGACAGCATGAGTACTTGGACGAATTTTGAGGTGTGGTGGAGAGGACTGACGGCTGCGGGGATTGCCGGCGGGGCCAACGGAGTGATCACCGGGTTTGCGGCGGTGGGGATCGATCCAGCGCATTTTAATTTGCAGGCGGGGCTGCACGCCACGCTGGGCATCGCGGGAGTGAGCGCGTTGATGTCCGGGATCATTGGAGTGGCGGCGTATTTGAAGCAATCGCCGCTGCCGCAGGGGGCCGTGATTCGTGACCCGTGAATCGTGGCCCGCGTTGAAAAACCATACCATCAACATTTCGATTAGCTGAGATTTTCAAGCGTCACGGGCCACGGATCACGGGCCACAGACCACCAAGGAGCTTCCATGCCAGTTGTTGGAACGACTGCTTATAACACCGCGGGGCAGATTACGGCGCTGGTGCGCTCGCTGCTGAACGATGCGGCGGGAAACTTGTTTACGGATACGGTGCTCTTGCCGTATGTGAACGCGGGGTATCGCAAGGCGCAGCGCACGCTGGCCAACGTGCAGTCGGGAAGTTTTCTGACCGACAACGTGTTGCTAGTGGTGCCGGCCGTTACGACGGTGGATGCTTCCGTGCAAGTGTCGATCACCGATGCCACGGCGCCGCCCAACCAGTTGCCGCCGGACCTGCTTGTGCCGGTGAAATTGTGGGAGCGGGCCAATCTCAGCTCTGACGATTTCGTGGAGATGACGGATCTGACGAATCACGACGGGTTGCCGTCGGAACCGCAGGGGCAGACGCTCAACTACTGGGAATGGCGCGCGGACGGATTGTATTTTCTGGGGGCTACGCAGGACACGCAGATCCGGCTGCGCTATCAGAAGTCGTATCCGGACCTGGTGGACTCGACGAGTCCTGTGCTGATTCGCAACGCGCAGGAAGCGCTGGCCTATGCGGCGGCGGCCATGGCGGGTGCTGCGCGCGGGGCTCCGCAGGCGGAGCGATGGGACGCCGCGGCGGCGGACGCGCTGGAGGATTTGCTGGTGCGGGCCACGCAGCGCGAGCAGCAGACGGGGCGGCGGCGCAGGCCGTTTTCTTCGCGGGCGGGATTTGCGCCGTTGATTTAAGTAGCACAGGCTTCAGCCTGTGGGTTTTCTGCGAATTACGTATAGGTGGAAATTGTTGTAGAAAAATATAAATACAAATTGTTGGAAGGACAACATTCCACAGGCTGAAGCCTGTGCTACTGAAAACTTATGAGCATTGCTGGGACAATTGATGCGCCGCTGGATTTGTTTGGCGGGCTGGTGACCGATATGCCCGCGGCGGATTTGCCGCAGGGGGTTTCGCCGGACTGCAAGGACGTGGCGTTTTTGCAGGGTGCGGTGAAGACGCGGCCGGGGCTGTTGTCGGTTTACTCACCGATTAGCGGCAACCCGACGGTTAACTATTTGAAAACTTATACGGCGCCAAATCTGGTGAAGACGCTCTTGGCCATCGACTCGGCTGGGACGTTTTGGGGGGAGAATTCTCCGGGCGTGCTGACGCAGATCTCCGCGGGGCTTACGGCCAACGCGGCGGCCAGCTCGACTTCGCTTTTCGGGCGCGAATATATTTCGCAGCATGACGGCAGTTTTGGGCTGGATATTCCGCGGGAGTATGACGGGACGAATCTGGATCGCGTGAGCCAGGTGGGGCCGGGCGCGGGAGTGACGGCGGTGACGGATGTGGCCGCCAATATTTCGGCGATCTCGTGCGCGTCCGGCGTGGTGACGGTGACCACGGCGACGCCCACGGGGATGCTGGCCACGGATCAGGTGACCATCGCGGGCGTGACCGACACGACCTACAACGGGACATTTCCAATCGCATCGATCATCGACTCGCTGCACTTCACCTACCTGCAAACGACTGCCAATTCGTCATCCAGCGGCGGGACGGCCGCTCCGGTGGGATCGATCAGCGCGGGCGTGCACCAGGTCTCCGTGATTTTTGTGACTCGGCAGGGGTATTTGACGCGGCCATCGGCGCCCGTTTCGTGGACGGCGGCGGGCGGGCGGCGCGCGCAAGTGACAGGCATTCCATCGGTAGGGACGCTGCCGAATATCGTGGCGCGAATTCTGGCGTTCACGGGAGCGGGCGGCGATTTGTTTTATTACACGACGGGGCTGGACGGCTCGCCGCAGATGCAGGTGTTTGACAACAGCGCGACGTCCTATGTGGTGGATTTTTCGGACACAGCGCTCCTGGCGGGAATTGAAGCGGACTATCTTTTCAATCTTGTCGAGCTGGGCGAGTGCGCTGGAGTGACCGGATATTCGGACCGGCTGTTTTGGTGGGGCGAGCGCAACAAGCAGAACAATTGGGACAATCTGACGTTCGACGGGGGATTCGGCGGGGCGGGGAACAACGTGCCGCTGGGATGGACTCCGGACGCGACGTACTTTGCGGGCGGCACGTTCGATGCGTCGGGTTTTGCGGTTTGGGGCGGCGATTACATGATTTTGGGAGACGGCGCGACGGCCACGCGCGGGCTGATGACGCAGAGCGCGGTGAGCGACTACAACGGCGCGCCCCGCATGCAGGCCAACACGGGCTACTCGGCGCGGGTGCGCGTGCGCATGGCGGGCACGCTGACGCAAGGCACGCTGCACGTGCACATTTTCAGCGCATCGGGAAACATTTCGACGACCGGCATTTCCGTGCCCGCGGCGCAAATCACGGCCGGCGCTTGGACCGAATTTATCGCGCCGATCACGCCGGCTGCCGGATTTCTTAACATTCCATTCGACCTGGTGCTGCGCGTTTATGCGGACGGCACGCCCACATTTAACGCGGGATTTTTGGTGGACAACATCGAGATCTTTCCGACCGCGCAGCCGTACAACACTTCGCTGGTGCGCGCGTCGTACGCGGACGATCCGGAAAGCTACGACGGCGTGACCGGGTTCATGAACGTATCGGAAAATGACGGGCAGACGGTGCGTGCGGCGTTCGAGCTGCGCGAGCGGCTTTACTTCGTGAAGGACCGCTCGATGCATGTGACCCAGGACGATGGCGTGAACGAGCCTGCTGCGTGGACAATCGACGAAGTGTCCAACGCGGTGGGCACGCCATCCGTGAATGGCGTGGACGTGGGCGAGGACTGGGCGGTGATCGCGGGGCGCGCGGGGATGTATCTGTTCGATGGCGGCGAGCCCATCAAGATTTCACAGGAAATTCAGCCGCTGTGGGACACCATTAACTGGGCCGCGGGGCAGACGCTGTGGGTGCGCGTGGACATCCGAAACAAGCGCATTTTGTGCGGCGTGCCAATCGGCACGGCCACTTCTCCCAATCTTGTGCTGATGCTGGATTACCGGAGCTTGTCTAGCGCGGGTGAAATTCAGTCGCTGGGGTCGGTGCTGTTCTCGACGCTCTCGGGGAAAATTTACGCGGTGGGGCGTTCGCGCAAGTGGTGCCCGTGGAGGATCAGCGCGAATTCCTGCGCGCTGGTGGAACGCTCGGATGGCACGGCGCAGATGTTTCTGGGGAACGGCGCGGGCAATGATTCGCCCAGTCCGCTCACCTCCAACGGAAAAATCTATCAGCTTTCGGACACGCAATTTTCGGACGACGGCACGGCCATCAATTCCTACTACACGACTTACTTTTTTCTTAGCCATGACCTGGAGCAGACCTACCAGGTGCGCTCGCATCGCAAGCTGTTTGCTTATTTGGCGATGTATGCCGAAGGGGCAGGGAACTTGAACCTCTCGGCGTTTGTGGACAACGAGGCATTTCCGACGTCGCTCGCGGCGCTGCCGCTTTCTTCGCCTGGGACGAAGGATCTGGAGATGCCCATTAATTTGCTGGGAGAGCGCGTGGCGTTTCAGGTGGGGACGAATACGGCTGGGGCGTGGTTCAAGCTGGAGCGGTTTATTCCTTCGCTGCTGCCGGATCCTTGGGCGCCGGTGCGCGGGGGGAATTGATGTTTGTATTTTGCATTTTGTAGGACAAGGTTCAGTCTGTCTGGTTTTCATTCTTGCTGTGATTGAAAGAAGTCAATAGAAGACAGGCTGAACAGGCTGCGGAACAACTCGCACCATGTCATTCCGAAGGGCGGAGTTTTCCCGAGGAATCTGCTGTTTCTTGGAAGCCGAGAAGAAAAGCAGATCCCTCGCTTCGCTCGGGATGACAAATATGGTGGGGGACTTTTTCCGCAGCCTTTGAAGCCTGTGCCACTGGTGCCGATCCGCAAGCATGCAATTGGACGAGGGAGATTGCGAAATGCCGGAAATCAATGGCAGGTACTACATGAATCCGCAGTATGGCAGGGCGGTGGAGCGCGAGCGGATCGCAGATGAAGAGCACAGGCGCGTGCATGGTGAGCCTCAACCCACATGGCATGATTATCACTACGGATTCGCGAAAAAGCCGATTGCTCAGAGTCAAGGAACGAAACAAGTCACCACTCATGACAGCAAGGATGGTAAGATTTCCGCGAAGACCAATAAGGCCGACCGGACAGAACGTGGCGCGATGTCTTATACTGAAAAGAAAGATGGAACTGTGGCTGAACATGAGGCCATGCAGTCAACAGTCATGAACCGTGTTGCGAGCGGCAAAAGGCAGTATGTGCAGAAGGGCAAACCGATCGACGAACATGACGTCATTCATGCCGGACGGCAGTACCAGGGAGTGACGACGCCCACGTTCAAGCACTACCTCCGTGGTGATGAGAAACTGCCAGGTGTGCAAAACGCCGTGGCAGCAGACAAGAATCTGCGGCAAACAGGAAAGCCCACAAATGACGCGACATCTTTTATTGTCAACCCCGGTGGGAAGCCACCCAGCGATGCGCAGGTTCACAGATTGGGAAACGTAGTGCCTGCGGGACAAGTCGGCGATGTCTATCTGTATAAACCGGCGACGCCTCCGGCAAAACATTGAGCGTTTGCCGGATCGACTGTGAGGAATCGAATTAATGGGATTCGCCAGGGCATGGAAGTTGTTGCCGGCTGCAATATGCATCCTCATGATATCTTCCAGCGCGGTGGCGCAATGTTTGGAACGGGATAATTTCACTTATTGTCCCGATACGGACACGATGTATATCCTTACTGAAAAATCTTTGGAGGCATTTCAAGTCTCCGCACAGAAGATCAACTGGCGAATCGAATTTCCCAAGGGAACGATTGTAAATTCGGAAGTTGCCGCGACAGCGGATGTGGTGGCGTTTGTCGAACAATCAACATCCTTCCACAATAAGAGGTTATCAGGCGGCCAGTGGTTCACCCGTATGGGCGATTGAAACGCCCAGAACGGAAAGGCTGAGTTCACTCGGTGAATACATTTTTGCGGACACCTCTGAGCCGGAGGGCATGTTCACGATCGCTGCCAAAACTGGACAAATCGTCCGGAAGGGTAGCCTGGGCAACTCTGATTTCGTCAGATTTTTTGCCCCCTCAAGAGAGCTGCTGCTTACGAATCTTTTTGCCATGGACGTGGTCTCTGGCAGGGTCTTGAAGCGCTGGCCGAAGGATTGGCGCGTCGTTGAAGCCGCCGTGAGCGGCGATCTGACTATGATTGGAACCGAGTCGGCCTGGCCCCATCACGAAACGCTGGCGGTTTATTCCGGGGCCGACTACAAATTATTGTGGACGCGGCGGGACGCGAAAGAGCCGATCGTTGCGGGGATTGCCGCCGAGGACGACAAGATGCTGGTGGCCACGTATAAGAGCGAGGAGATGTTCCATTCCGGGATCGCACACTTGGAAATGATGGCCGCGAGAACGGGCAAGCCTATCTGGACGAAACAAATCCGGGCCGACTACATGCTGCTGGACACGCCCGTGGCGCTGGCAGAGGGCGCGGCGATCTTTTTCCTGGACGACACTGCGGATTCCAGCGTGGTGCAGGAGTTTGACGTGGATACGGGTGCGCCGAAATGGACGGTACACACCGATCGCAGGCTGGTGGATGGCGTGATTTGCTCGGGCGGGCGCTGCTTTATCGGCTCGGATGGCGGCGAGATTGCCGAGATCGATGCGCGAACTGGAGAGGTGCGGTGGCTGGCGATTCAGTAGGAATAACGACTGAGAACGGCGTGTCGTTCAAATTGCGGCCGTTTACTCCGTCGCTGCTTCAGGATACATGGCTGCTGAACTGGAATGGAAATAGAATTTATCTGGGCGATGGTTTGCCCATTGGCGATCAGTAGATAGTCAGGACTGGAGGTGGGTCGGTGGAAACTGTAACTGAATCCGGCAAATCGAATTTGCACTCCGTTTGGGTGGAGTGCGAAGGCGGGTCTCTCAGCACGAAGTGGTACGTGATCTCCATCCCCTGATTTTCACCGCTCTGGAATTTCCACTTCTTCAGATTATCTTCCGCCGCTTGAAGGAATAATGGGTGCCCCGACTTTCTAATCGGAATGGAGACGCTCCCATCGGGACTGATGTGAGCTACCAGCACCACATTCCCTTGAATTCGCGCTTGGCGCGCTCGCGGCGGATATGCCAAAGACTCGACATGGATCGGCAAGCGCGGTTGGGTTTGCGGGGATACGGTCAGGAATAAGAGCGCCATCAGCAATGCGCGTGCGGGCATGAGTCAGCCTCCAGCGGATTTCGTTTCTGTTCGATTTTAATGCACATGGGGCGCTGCGCAGGCATTTGAATTTTGTGGATGCGGGAAAGTCGCGGGGAGATTGACGGAAGTCAAAGGCAGACAGGCTGAAGCCTGTCCTACTTAAAACCATGCTGAAAATTGGACAACTTGCGCAGATCAAGAGCGACTCGCCGTACGTGTATGAGGCGCTGACGCAGCTCGTGAACGGAGTGAATTCGGTGGGGCGCTCCACTGGTGTCGATCCGTCGGGATCGATTGCGGCGCCTTCGCCGATTGGCAGCTTGAGCGTGGTGGCGCAGGACGGAATTTTTGATTTGGCGATCACCGATAATTCCACTTTGAATCGTGGGATTTTTTATTTTGCGGAATCGGACGTGACGCCGGCGTTCAGCAGCCCCTACGTGCACTTCATGGGCAGCTCGCGCAACCTGCGTGTGTCCATGGGCAACCAAACGCTGTACTGGCGCGCCTATTCGCAATATCTCGGATCGGACACATCCGAGCCGGTGGCGTTTGGCACTCCGCCCACGGCTGTGGTTGGAGGCGGCACGGCCACGGGGCCGGCGCTGCAAGCTTCCAGCGGGAGCGGCACGGCTTCGGGCAGCGAAGGCGGATCGGGATTTGGGTTGGTTACGCAGAGCACTTCGGGGCCGGTGATTTTGCGGTAGGCGCGTAAAAATCTTTAACACAGAGGACACAGAGGGCACGGAGAAAACCTCAAGGAGATCTTTTGTTTGGGGATTGTTTGGTGTTATGTGGTGCGGGCTTCAGCCTGCACGGGTTTGACTTGCTATGAATCAACGTTGGTGGATTGAGTTGACGAAAATCCACAGGCTGAAGCCTGTGCTACGTAAACCTCCCGGCTTGGCGTTATTTATTGAGTTGTAAGTCTTCTCAGGTTTTTCTTTTCTCTGCTTTTGGTTTTCTCTGCGTTCTCTGTGTTAAGCATTTGAATTTTCCACGCTACCCGCACTGAGAAATGATGGATGCGCATACGCGAATACACTCCGGCGGATTTTGACGCGCTGCGGCGCATGCACGCCGCGCAGGGATTTGGATATCCGCTGCCCGATTTGGACAGCCCGCTGTTTGTCTCGAAGCTGGTGCTTGAGGACGATGCGGAGGATTGCGATCTTGTGAATGACGCGGGCGCGGATCCCAGCGAAGGCGATCGAAGCATGAGCAGCAGGGAAGCGCGCGATGGGGAAGACGCCGGCAGGGAAGAGGCGCGTGGCGATTCCCTCCCCGAACGATCGAGCGGCGCCCGGCCGAAGCGCATCGCCATGGCGGTGCTGCTGCGGCTCACGGCGGAAGCGTATCTGCTGCACGATCCCGCCGCCGGCACGCCTCGATTGCGCTGGCAACGATTGCTAGCGCTGCACGAAGCGGCGCGCAAGAGCGCTCGAAGAGCGCGGCCTCGACGATGTGCAGGCGTTTCTGCCGCCGCGCGTTTCGCGCGCTTTTGGTCGGCGGCTGTCGCGGCTGGGCTGGACGCGCGATCCGTGGGATTGCTTTTCGCAGCGGGTTTAAAGAGAGCAACTGTTTGTGGCGAGATTTTTGTGGCATAGGCTTCAGCCTGTGCGCTCTTAAACCTTGCAAGGACAAAAACCGCACAGGCTGAAGCCTATGCCACGTAAAGCAGCGCATTCATGCAGTTCACGAATTACAAATCACGACTCACGAATCACGGAGGTCTCCATGGGACGCGGCGCACAAGCACAAACACAGCAAAATATCGATCAGCAACTCACTTCGCAAAACGCGATGAACCAGCAAATCTACGGATCGAGCCAAGCGCTCGGTTCGCAAGCGGCCGGCGGCTATCAAAACATGCTGGCGAATCCCGGCTACTCACAGGCACAACAGTCGGCGATCACCGGCTTGTCGCAGTCGGCGCTGTCTTCGTCGTTTGACGCGCTGGCGCAAAATGCCGCCAACCGCGCCGCGCGCACGAATAACTCAGCCGGTTACGGCGAGCTGATCGACTCGCTGGCGCGCACGCAGGGACAGGACTCGGCCAACCTCGCGCAGCAAAACCAAATCGCGTTCGCCAACGCCTCGCGCTCGGACACGCAATCGGCGCTGGCAGGACTTTCCGGCTTGTACGGCACCGATGCAAATCTGCTTGGGCGGGCCATCGGAGTCCCCGCGCAATTGCTCGACGCCAGCGCGCGCAACGCGGCGTCCAGCGGATTCAGCCTGGGCTTTGGACCTGGTGGGTTGTCGTTTGGGCTGAAGAGCTAGCGCGCGCTGCGCGCCTGTGGCATAGGCTTCAGCCTGTGGCCTTTTGTCCTGGCACATTGCATCGCGCACGAACACGAAGCCGCAGGCTGAAGCCTATGCCACGTAAACCTCTTCCTCACTGTTCATTTGCGGCGATTCTGCCAGGGCAGGATTCAGCTTGTTTTCTTTTTGTTACATTTTCGTTGCACCGCAATCACAATCAAAACCGGACAGGCTGAAGCCTGTCCTACTCAAAACTCCGGGCCCACACTCACATGAACCCCTACTGGATCGTCGTCGGATTTCCTTCATGCCTGCAATTATTTTTCTTTATTCGATGGTTGCACCGCCGCACACGCGACGATGAAATTCGCCGCGCCTTCATTCGCGACATGGCTCTCAATCACCTTCCGCATCTCTACCACGGTTTGCGCCAGATCGCCGGCCACCTGGGCATCGAGCTCAAGGACCCGCCGCCTGTGCAGTTTCTTGAGCTGAATGGCGGGGAACGAAAACGGTGATTCGTGACTCGTGATTTGTGATTCGTGAAAACCGTATTTGTATTTTTCGCGCGTTGCGAACATTGCGTTGCGAATTAGAAATCATTTGCCGATGCCCATACGTCCGTGCCATGCGATCCGTGGCTAAGCGATCGCCAGTCACGCTTTTGTCTTCACGAATCACGAGTCACGCCTACATGCCAGACACCGTCCATCCCGAAGTCATCGAACTCGCGCGTCAAATTGCGACCGAGCACTCGCTCGACCCGGCCCTGGTCTGCGCCGTCATCGAGCAGGAGTCCGCGTGGAATCCCTGGGCCGTGCGCTACGAGCCGGGATTTTTGTCACGCTACGTTGCTCCGCTCTATACCGCTGGAAAACTGAGCGCCACCGAGGCCTACACGCGCTCGATGTCCTGGGGACTCATGCAAGTGATGGGGCAGGTTGCGCGCGAATTCGGATTCAAGGAAGCATCGCTCGCCGAGCTGTGCGAGCCGGCCGCCGGGATCGAGTTTGGATGCCGCGTGCTCTCCGCCAGGCTGGCTAAGGCGAAAGGCGATGTTCCCGCCGCGCTGCTGGCATGGAATGGAGGCGCCGACATCAACTACGCTGCGGAAGTCCTGGCCCGCAAGCGAAATTATTCGTCGCGCGCCGTGTGAGAAAATGCGATACATGAGTTGTGATTCGTAATTTGTGATTCGTGAGTCGCAAAATCCTTGGCTAACATGGCTGCTCGAATTGACGCCGACAATCTCTGCGGCACAATCTGCGAACCACCATTCGCGGCTTGCGGTTGCATTTTCATGATTCACAACTCGCAAAACTAGTATCGCGAATTTCAAATCTCAAATTTGCAAAGTCGGAGCTGCAGTCTCACGTTTTCAATCCGAACTTTCATTTGCCGTAAATCTCAAATCGCAAATCCAAAATCTCACTTTGCCGCCCCCAATGAAACCAACCCTCCGCATCATCGTACTCATCACCGCAGCGATCGCCGTCGCTCTCCTCGTGAACGCCTGGCATTCCGCGCGGCACGATTCTCAGCAACTGTCCGCCACGCTGGCGACGCAGAACACCGCGATGCAGCAAGCCGCCGATCGCGAAAAACAACGGGATTCGCAACTGGCCGCCGCTATCGCCACCATTCAAGCGCAAAAACAGGCTGTCAAAACGCCGCAACAGGCCTCCAAACAACTAGTATCGGTCTTGCCGCCTCTGCCTATCCCCGTTACCATTTACGATCCCGATTTGTCCGTCCCGCTACCGCCCGGCGAAACACCTTCCACCACTCTTTCGATCCCGCAACCTGATCTCGTGCCGCTGTACAACGAATTGCAAGATTGCCGCGCAAGCCAGCTCCAAAGTGACGCGCTGCAAAAAGATTTGTCTGACGAAAAAAACCGCACTACATCGCTAGAACACGAACGTGACGCAGCCGTGGCGGCCGCCCACGGCGGAGCATTCTTCACGCGCCTCAAGCGAGCCGCCAAATGGTTTGCCATCGGCGTGGCAGCTGGTGCCGCAGTTGCGGCAGTCGCCCGCCACTAGAGCTTGTCCGACGGAATGCAAACTCAGGCATACGCAATATTCCTGCGAACTCAAATATTAGTGATAATGAGTAGGCAATCTTTCTGAAGCGATTTTAAGGGTCAGTCGGAGAGTCGGAAGCAAGCGCCAGACCAAGCATTGGCGCAGAACCTACAACCAGATCTGCCCGAGCCACTGTTTCTTGAGTTTCAACCACACCAGCCGCGAAAGCTGCAAAGTCATCGAAAGTGCTTCGCCGCGAGGTGCGGGGCAGGACTCGGCCCATAGTCCTGTCGATGAAGCAAAGATTGATCGGCGCTTTTCCATCGCCAGAGGTAAAATCGTGCACTAGCCGCTTGACAATAACAGTCCTATAAGCTATATTATGTTTATTGTAATTACTGAATAAAGGCTAAGGATTGCTCTATTAAGGATTTATCGGGGCCTACTACTCGGCGGCCGTTTACGAAGGTTGTTGGTGTGGCTGTGATGGTTAGGGTGTGGCCTTCTTCCATTGTTTCCTTTATTTGAGTGGCTATTTCTGGGTTTGCCATGCAGGTTCGGAAGGATTCTGCGTTTAAGCCCTGCTGGGCTGCTAGGTCTTGCATCTTATCCCATACATTTGAGGGGCTGATTACGTCTTGGGCGTCGAAGATGGCGTCGTGGATTTTCCAGAAGGCGGCTGGATTTTGCTCGTAGGCGCATTGGCTAGCGATTGCTGCGGTCATGGCCCAGGGGTGAATGTTGGTCAGTGGGTAGTGTTTGAAGACCAAGCGGACTTCTGGGTGTTGCGGCAAGAACTCTCTGAGGACCAAGTCGAGTTGGCGGCATGATGGGCACTCGAAATCGGCGAACTCGAAGAGGGTAATCTTGGCGTTTTCGGGGCCCATGGATGGGGATTTGCCGACGTGAAGCTTGGAACGGTTCTCCGCGAAGGGGTCTACGGACATATCGGTTATGTCTCCCCTTAAGAGGAAGTTACCAGACTTTGAGACATAGACCACGGCGGTGTCGGATTGCCCGCCCATTGATACGGTTACGGGGAGTTCCTGAAGTTCGGGGATGGGCGTGGGCTTAGAGGGGCCGACTTTGACATCGAAGGCTGGGCCCCAGGCGTATAGATTTCTCAGATACTTCTCGACGCGGGCCTCGACTGTTCCTGGTTTGGCGGCCGACGATTCGGCGGGTTTCGGGGCTGGGGACTTGTCCTTGGCTGGAGCCGTTTGAGCTAGCGTCGGAAGCTGGAACATAGTCAGCAACAAGAGGGTGAACAAAATCAGTTTTCTCAGCACGGTGAAACTCCTCTCAGGGGATGAACTTTTGCACGATTGGAAATGGGCGGCCCAAACCGAATGCCCGGGATGTGATCTTCAGGCCGGGCGGGGCTTGCCTTCGCTTGTATTCGTTTCGGTCGAATTTGCCGGCGATCGAACGGACTAGACCAATTTCAAAGCCGCACTGACTGGCAATTTCTTCGGGGCTCTTCACGTCTTCAATATACGCCTTCAATATTTGATCCAACACTTCGTACGGTGGAAGGGAATCCTGATCGGTTTGATTTGGGCGAAGCTCGGCGGAAGGCGGTTTTTCGATGGAAGCGCGGGGGATAAGTTCCCTATCGCGATTTATCAATTCCGCCAGGGCGTAGACCATGGTTTTGGGGACGTCGGAAAGCATGGACAGGCCGCCCGCCATGTCTCCGTAGAGGGTGCAATACCCTACCGCCATTTCAGATTTATTCCCGGTGCTGAGGACCATGGAGCCGAATTTGTTCGATATTGCCATCAAGAAATTCCCGCGCACCCTGGCCTGAAGATTTTCCTCGGTCACGTCTTCGGGGCGGCCGCGGAAGGCTTCCTTGAGAGTAGCTTTGTAGGAATTAAAAACGTCGGTGATGGGAATTGTCTGAAACTTAATTCCCAGATTCTCCGCCAGTTTGCGGGCGTCCGATCGGCTTCCTTCGGAGGAAAACGGTCCTGGCATGGAAACGCCGAGGACATTTTCGCGGCCAAGTGCAGCGACGGCAATGGCGGCAACGACGGAGGAATCGATGCCGCCGCTTAAGCCTATTACGACTGCGCGAAAACCTGACTTGCGAACGTAGTCGCGCGTCCCGCAAATCAGAGCCTGCAGAACTAATTCGATTTCGGCGGAGGGCTGCGAGTGAACCTCGCCGGAGCTTGTCTCCGTGTCAAAAAGCACCAAGTCTTCTTCAAAGGTGTGCGCTTGGGCGGGAACTCGTCCATCGGGCATGACGACCACGCTGCCGCCGTCGAACACCAGGCTGTCATTTCCGCCGACCTGATTAACGTAGACGACGGGTAGATTGTGCGCCTTGGCAAGCGCGCGCAGCATGTCCATGCGCAGGGATCGCTTGTCGATTGTGTAGGGAGATCCCGAAATATTGATGATCAGGCCGGCGCGCTTGGCAACCAGTTCAGCGACGGGATCACGCTCATAGAGAGGCTTGGCCCAAAACGTTTTATCGTTCCAGATATCTTCGCAGATGGTGATGCCCAGATTCTTGCCGCCGAAGGAGAAAACATTTTGCGTGGCGGCGGGCTGAAAATATCGGGATTCGTCGAAGACATCGTAAGTTGGCAGCAACATTTTGTGCTGCACGAATTCGACTTTTCCATTTGCCAGAAAGGCGGCAGCGTTGGCGGCGGACTTTCCTGTGGCGCCCGTGGCGTGAGCCGCATAGCCGACGATGGAGGGGATGGGCAACTGCTTTGCCAGGGAAGCCAATTCCCTTTCGCTTCGATCGATGAATTGTGGGCGCTCGATGAGGTCCATCGGCAGATACCCGCACAGGCAGAGTTCGGAAAAAACGGCCAGATCGGCGCCCTTTTGGCGGGCGCGCTGCGCGAAGTCCAAAATCTTGGCGGAATTACCTGCGAAATCACCTACGGTTGGGTTCAGTTGCGCGAGGGCAATTTTCATGTCGCCCTATAGAATACGGGGCGCGATGGCGCATTGCAACGAAATCACTCGTGTTGGATGCAGAGTGTGAACGCAAAAAAAATGGGCCATTGCGAACATACGCAATGGCCCGTCGACGAGCGCGTTGACCGAATTGTGCAAAAGCAGCGGCGTTCTTAAACGCTGAACGAACTGCCGCAGCCGCAGGTGCTCTTGACGTTCGGGTTGTTGAACTTGAAGCCGGCGCCTTCCAACGTTTCGATGTAGTCAATGGAAACGCCTTCCAGATACATTTCGCTCATCTGATCGACAAGGACCTTGAGGCCGTCGAATTCATAGACGTTGTCGGTGGGATTTTCGGAATTCTCAAAGGCCATGTGATAGCTGAAGCCCGAGCAGCCTCCGCCAACGACAGCCACGCGGAGCGCGATTGGAGCGGGATTCTGCTGGCCCATAATCTCTTTTACCTTGGTTGTCGCCACTGGAGTAACCTGAATCATTTGAATACCTTCACTCCCTGCCGGATTCGGCGATATTTGTTGCTGGATTATTGTAGCACAAGATGCAAGAAGGTTCTGCCGCCATGCAAGACCTGTTCTTCTCAATAAACACCTTCTTCTACTTCTCCATCTATATGATGCGGCCGGCGGGCAAAAGTTTCGCGACGTACCGCGGACATTCGTAAGGGCCTAAGATGTCAGGTGCGACTTCCTTGCGGCAATTGGACGCTCACGCTAGACTTGCACATTCATCATGGCCACTCGCGGAAAAATCATTGCGCTGGAAGGAATCGACGGATCAGGAAAGCGCACACAGCTCGATCTGCTGGCGGCCGCGCTCGATGCGCGGGGGCTGGCTACGCTTCGCATCGGCTTTCCGCGTTATGAATCGTTTTACGGAAAGCTTGTGGGACGCTATCTCAACGGAGAATTCGGGACGCTTGAGGCTGTCGATCCGCACTTGTCGGCGCTGCTTTATGCCGGGGATCGCCTGGAAGCAAAACCTGAGATCGAGGCGGCGTTGGCCGACGGAAAAATGGTGCTGGCCGACCGCTACATCGGCTCGAACATGGCGCACCAGACCGCGCGCGTTGCGCCAGAGAAGCGAGAGGAGTTTCTTGCGTGGCTGAAGCGCCTCGAATATGGGCTTTACGCCTTGCCGGCCGAGGACTTGGTGATCTATTTGCGCGTTCCGGTTGAGGAGGCGCACCGCCTGGTTGGATTGAAAGCCGCGCGCGAATACACCAATCTGAAACGCGATATTCAAGAAGCGGACATCAAACATCTGCAAGAAACAGCTATCATTTACGATCGGCTGGCAACCGAAGCGAATTGGGTACGCATCGATTGTGTGAACGCCGGCTCCGGACTATTGAATTCGCCGGAGGAAATCCATCGAAGCGTGCTTAAGGCAGTGGAATCGAGGATTCTGTCCCAGGCTTTGTAGCACTCGTCCGCCGCGGCGGACGAGTGTTTGCTTGAGGAAAAAGTGCCCGCCTGAAAGCGGGCGCTACACGGACTTCGGGAATTCAAGTTGCCACGCCAGCTTTCTGGTGTGACTCGGAAAAGGAAAGTGTCACAGTGAGCTTTTCGGATTTTCTCGGCAATGCGCGAGTGGTCACGGCGCTACGGGGCATGTTGGGCAGCGAGCGCGTCCCTCACGCGATGCTGTTCTCCGGGCCGCGAGGAGTGGGGAAATTCACGCTGGCGCGCATGTTCGCGCAGGCAGCCAACTGCGAACGGCTGCGCGACGACTTTTGCGGCGAGTGCGAGCCTTGCCGAAAAATCGGGCTGCTGGCCGACTTAAAGCCACTCGTGGATCAGGGCCTCGCGAATCGCGGCGAGCGGCCGGACTCGGCGACCGTGGAGCGCGTGCCGCTTCTGCTGGAAACGCATCCGGATGTATGGGCTATCGTGCCGGACCCTGTGCGCCCAAAGGATCCTGCCGCGCGTCCCGTGCTGCACGTCGGCCAGCTTCGCGCCGTACAACGGGCCGCTTATTTCAAGCCGCGCGGGCGCCGCCGCGTATTTCTGATCGACGGCGCGGAAACCATGCGCTGGGACCTGGCGCAACATTTTCCTGAAAATACTGGAAGAGCCGCCGGAATCGGCGACCTTGATCTTAATGGCGCCAAATCCCTTTCAGCTGTTGCCGACCATCCGATCGCGCTGCCTGCAATTTTCTTTCTCGGCGCTGACGACCGCCGAGGTCGAGAAAATTTTGTCCACACACACGGAACTGTCCGTGGAAGAACGCAAGCGTGCCGCGCAGTATGCCGAGGGCTGCCCGGGCGCCGTGATCGGATTGGACCTGGATGCGGTGGCCAGGCTACACCGCGACGCTTTAACGATTCTGGAACGCTCCGTGGAACTTCGCGGCGTCTCCGATCTCTTCGCCAGCACTGCCGCGCTTGCCAAGAGCCAGGAGATCGCGTTTGAAAATGTATTGGAAGTGTTCTATAGTCTCCTCACGGACCTAGTTGACCTGTCCAGTTCTTCCGCGATGAAGGTGTTGAGAAATCCAGCGTTACGCCGGGAACTCGAAACACTCAGCAAGAAGGTAGACGTGGCGTGGATTGGCAAAGCCGTTGATGGATTTGACGTGCTTCACGCCCGTACTCGAAGGAACATCAACAGGTCACTGGGGTTGGACGCAGTGGCTATTTCTCTTGCGCGCCCCTCGCCGGGCATTAAAAAATCGGTTTTTTGATATAGAAAACGTACCCTGATTGGCCCGAAGTGCATCATAGCTGGTGAGAAGCCTCACCTTATACGTGGAATTTCATAAATCAAGGAGTTGTTATGGTAAATCGCAAATTATTTCGCCCTACTTTAACGGAAATTAAGGAACCACATATCAGTTCCAACCGTACGCATTCTTCCACCAATGGACCACAGCCGCACAAGAAGCCGGCTCCGCCGGAACAGACGCACGCGGAAAACTTCTATTGGATAAAGCAGATGCAGGCGCGTACTCCTGTGGTCGTGGTGTTGACGGACGGGGAGAATTTGCAAGGCGTTGTCGAGTGGTATGACAAAGATTGCATTAAGCTGACGCGGACAGGCAGCCCAAATTTGCTGATTTATAAGCAATTCATAAAGTACATTTACAAAGATGGGTCGGAAGCCGCGCTTGGCGGCACCAACGGGCAATAATTGCGGGCAGGCTGCCCGTGGCATAGGCTTCAGCCTGTGCGGTTTTTGTCCTTGCGAGGTCTAAAACCGCACAGGCTGAAGCCTATGCCACATAAAGCCGAGCAGCCGCTCCCGGCTATCCTACTTTTTGGGCGCGAGCACGGAGAAGGTCATCAGGGCTTTGCTGACCAGGCGTCCGTCCTCGTCGGTCACGTCGCAGTCAACCACGCTGGTGGTTCTTCCCTGCCGCAGGACGCGCGCATCGGCCTTGATTTCGCCGTGCTCGACGGCCTCCAGAAAATTGATTTTCATTTCGATGGTAACCACGCGGGAGCCTGCGGGAGATGCCAGGAAGGCCGCAAAGCCTCCGGCCGTATCGGCCAGCATGGCCAGGACGCCGCCGTGGACCACTCGGTGAATCTGCTTGTGCAGGTCCAGCACGGGCATCTTGAAGACGGCGCGGCCATGCTCGGCCTTCGCCAATTGAAATCCGAAGTGGTTGATGGGAGCGCTGCGGCGCAATCGCTCGGCGGCTCTGGCCAGGTCGGCTTTGGATAATTTTCCTCGCGGCTTCATGTTGTTTGCGCGCCCCTTCGCGGTCTTAGTGTCATTCTTCCCTTGAAACACAAAAAAATGTCACCCCGGCGGCCTCCTGCGCGTCCAATACCGTGCGCGATCCGTTGGGCCTTGGAGGGCTCGTCCGAGGTCCGGGAATCTAGCATTCCGGCCAGCCCCGCGCAATAGATTCTCTGTCTTGTGGGAGACTGTGTTTGCTAAACTGCCCGCTGCAAACTAGTACAGCCCTTGTTTGGAACCTCGCGTTTCCGGGACGATTTTGCCGCGCGGCGGAAAAGCCCCGGGTCTGAAGACCGGGGCTACAGCAGTTGGGCGGCATTACATGTTGCTGTAGCCCGCCCCTTCAGAGGCGGGGGGTTGTGCGAGAGTAGGCAAAATTGAAAATAGGCCACGTTGAGGAGCAATCGGGCTGTTTGCCTGAATTAATATGAAGATCGGGATCACTTGCTATCCAACGTATGGCGGTTCGGGCGTGGTTGCCACGGAACTTGGAATGGAACTCGCCGCCCGCGGCCACGAAATCCATTTCATCAGCTATGCGCCGCCCATTCGATTGACGGACACCAACGAACGCATTCAATTTCATGAAGTGGAAATTTCCAGCTATCCCCTGTTCGATCACGCGCCTTACGCGCTTTCGCTGGCCGTAAAAATGATGCAGGTGGCCGAGGCGGAAAACCTCGATCTGCTGCACGTGCACTATGCCATTCCTCATTCCGTCAGCGCCCTTCTAGCGCGCATGATGGCCGCGCCCAAGCGATTGCCATTCATCACCACGCTGCACGGCACGGACATAACGCTGGTTGGAAACGACCGGAGTTTCCTGCCAATCACCAAGTTTTCCATCGAGCAATCCGACGGCGTTACGGCCATTTCACAATATTTGAGGCAGCGCACCATCGAGGAATTCGACATCAAGCGCCCCATCGAAGTGATTCCCAATTTCGTAAACTGCGATCTGTATCGCCGCGTCCCGGACGCGGCCCTGCGCGCCGAATGGGCGCCGGACGGGGAGCCTATCCTGATGCACCTGTCAAATTTCAGGCCCGTGAAGCGCATCACGGACGTCGTCGAAATGTTCGCCATCGTGCGCGAAAAGATGCGCGCCAAGCTGGTGCTCATCGGAGACGGCCCGGACCGGGGCGCCGCCGAGCACCTGATCCGCAAGAAGAAGCTCACGCGCGACGTGCGTTTCCTCGGCAAACAGGACGGCGTGTACCAGCACCTTTCTCAAGCCGATTTGTTTCTGCTGCCTTCGGATATGGAATCGTTTGGCCTGGCGGCGCTGGAAGCCATGGCCTGCGAAGTGCCCGTGGTGGCCACCAATGTGGGCGGCTTGCCGGAAGTGGTGGAGCACGGTGTCGATGGCTACTTGTTCACGCCGCGCGAGGTGCAGATCGGCGCACGGTACGCGCTGGAAATTTTGTCGCAGCCAGATCGTGGCCGCGCCATGGGACAAATCGCGCGTGTCAACGCCAGGAAAAAATATTGTGCCAATGATGTGATTCCTTTATATGAAGCGTACTATCGCCAGGTCGTCGAAGCCGTGGCCACGACGAGCGCGTAATGGGTTGCGAAAAAAAAGCAATTTATTTTGTCATTCTGAGCGAAGCGAAGAATCTCTCTGTGGTTTGATCTAATGAAAAGAAAGAGAGATTCTTCGCTTCGCTCAGAATGACAAATGGTTTGGAATTTGTAATTCGCAGCCGGGCAATCGGGGTTGGGACGGAAACGCTCGCAAAACTCAGGGGGAAATTCGTGTTTATTGGGTGCAGGAATTTGCGTGTGCGCAGGGGTTTGCGTGTCTCCATTCTGATTTCCTGGCTGCTTGCGGGCTTTGCGATGATGCCGACGACGGGCCATGCGCAGGTTACAGCTTCGATCTTCGGACACGTCGAGGATGCCAGCGGCGCGGCCGTTCGGGAAGCCACCGTTACTGTAAAAAGCCAGGAAACCGGCGCGACGCGCACGGCTGCCACCGATGAAGCGGGCAACTACCGGATTCTTTCTCTCCCTCTCGGGCCTGAGGAAATCAAAGTGGAAAAGCAGGGTTTCAAGTCCCTGGTGCGTACGGGCGTCAGTCTGGAAGTCGGCCAGGAAGCCGTGGTGAACTTCCGGTTGGAAGTGGGCGACCTGGTCCAGCAAGTGTCCGTTTCCGAAGAAGCTCCCGTCGTCAATACCACGACCGCTTCGATTTCCGGGATGGTCAACGAACGCCAGATTAAGGAATTGCCGCTGAATGGCCGCAGCTTTGACGACTTGATCGCGCTCAATCCCGGCTCAATCAATTACAGCGCCCTGAAAAGCCCAAATACCAGCACCAGCAATGGAAACACGTTCTCGGTGGCTGGGCGGCGCACCAGCGAAAATTTGTTTTTGCTGAACGGCGTGGAGTACATGGGATCGAGCCAACTCGCCGTCACACCAGGCGGCACCAGCGGATACTTGCTGGGCATTGATGCCATCCGCGAATTCAACGTGCTCACCGATACGTACTCGGCCGAGTACGGCAAGCGCGCCGGCGCGCAAGTGAGCGCGGTCACGCAATCCGGGACTAACAATTTTCACGGCACGGTTTTTGAATTTGTGCGAAACAGCGCCTTCGATTCGCCCGGCCCATTCGATCAGGGAACCGTTCCGGCCTTTCGCAGAAATCAATTTGGAGGCGCGGCCGGAGGGCCGATCGAAAAAAAACGTTTATTTCTGTTTGGCAATTATGAAGGATTTCGCCAGTCGCTGGATTTGAGCAGCGTAAGCGTTGTGCCGGACGCCAATACGCGAGTCGGAAAATTACCAAACGCCTGTACCGGCATTCTCGCAAACGTACCCAACGCCAACGCGACAATGGAGCAGTATGCGTCCCTTTTTTGGCCGGTCGCCAATGGTCCGGAGCTGATGATTCCTGCCTCTGGGACGGGCTGCGCGAATACCTCTTCTGTACCGTCCGGGACGGCAAAGGCCTTTTACAATCCCAACGAGCACATCCGGGAAGACTTCGGCACGCTGCGAGCCGATTACAATCTGGCCAGGAATGACACGCTTTCCAGCGCCTATACGATCGACGACGGCACAAGCTTGATTCCTTTGGCCGATCCAATATTCGCGTCGTTCACGCCACTGCGCATGCAGGTGCTCAGCCTGACCGAGACGCATGTTTTCTCGCCTGCCATTCTCAATACCGCAACCATCGGCTTTTCGCGGGCCTCGTTTGCGCTCGTGTCGGTGCCGCTGACTTCGATCCCATCGAATCTATATTTTGTGAAGGGGCTCGGCCCGGGGGGCATCGTGGTGGGAGGCGGCGCGACCACCACGGCCAATGGCACGATCACCTCGGCGGGACCCAATAACGCGGCCGGCGTCACGAATCACCGGAATCTTTTTACCTATCAGGATGATCTGCGGATTAGCCACGGCATGCACCAACTCAGCATGGGCGTGTGGTTTCAGCGGTTGCAGGATAACGAGGACAGCGCTTCGCGCCAATTAGGGCAAGCTACGTTTACGAGCTTGACGACGTTTCTTCAGGGAGCAATCGGTAACACTCCCTTCCAAGTCGTGCCGCTGCATACTGAATTAGGATGGAGAAGCTTTTTTGGCGCTTGGTACGTCAAGGATTCGATCAAAGTGAGGCGCAATTTAACGGTCGAAGCGGGGCTGCGTCAGGAATTCACCACAGGCTGGAATGAAGCCCAAGGCAGGGCTGCGAACTACGTGACCAACGCACAGGGCGTACTCGTGACAACGCCGATTGTGGGGAATTCGGTATTCACCGGGAATAACGCCATCCGATTGTTCAGCCCGCGCGTGGGACTCGCCTGGGATGTTTTTGGAACTGGAAAGACGGCTGTACGCGCCGGGTATGGGATGTATTACTCGCTGATCGACGATCTCGCTTTTCTGCAGAATTCACTCACTCCCTACAATGGCTCAGCTTCATTTGCGAACATTTCCCTGTTTGCAATTCCCGGTTTTCCGTTTACGCCGGGCGTCGCGCCACCACCCTCATGTGGAGTTGGAGTTCCGTCGCCTTGCACCACATTTGCGCCACAGGGAATTCAGCCCAACGCCAAGACTCCCGCGGTGCAGGAATGGAATTTGGCGGTTGAGCAGCAGCTCAGCAAAAACACTTCGCTGCGCGTCGCCTACGTCGGATCGCTCGGCGTTCATGAATTGCTGAGCATCGATCCCAATACGATCCCCGCGCAGATTTGCACTTTAGCGGCCGGCTGTAAATCAGGAGGCAATGGCACGGTGCAAGGAACTATTCCTCTAGGCGCCGAATTCATTCCAGGGATTGGAACAAAACGGCCAAACCCTTTCCTCTCGGCAGGATTTTTCTGGCTCACCGAAGGCAATAGCAGCTACAACGCGCTGCAGGTGGACGTGACGCACCGCATGAGCAAAGGGCTGGAATTTCGCGGCAACTACACCTGGGCGAAAAATCTGGACATCAATTCCGGATTGACCGGAGCGCAGGCCAACAACCAGGCGCAGATGGTCCTCGACCGCAACGATATCCGTCGCGACTGGGGACCGTCCGCGCTGAATCCCGCCAGCCAGGCCAGCCTGTCCGCCAATTACGAACTGCCCATTGGCCACGGCCAGCGCTGGCTCAATGATGTCTCGCGGACGGAAAGCAAGTTTGTCTCCGGATGGCAGATGAACGCCATCGGAACATTTCTCTCCGGCTTCCCGTTCACTCCTTTGGTTGGATCGAATCGCTCCGGTGACGGCGACACCAGAAATCCGGACCGGCCCTCGATCAATCCGTCCTTCACCGGGCAAGTGGTCACGGGAAATCCAAATCAATGGTTCAATCCCGCCGCTTTCGTCCTGCCAACTGCCGGAACGTATGGAAATTTGGGAAGAGGTACATTTACAGGGCCGGGGCTGGCGGATGTCGATTTTTCACTTTTCAAGAACACCAACATTACGCAAAACACTAACCTGCAATTTCGCGCTGAGTTCTTCAACATCCTGAATCGTGCGAACTACGGCCCGCCCAACACAACCGTGTATTCGATCACTCCCGGCAGCGCGCCCGCAGTCAGCCCTTCCGCGGGCCTCATTACCACGACGGCCACCTCCCCGCGCCAAATTCAATTGGGCCTGAAGCTAATTTTTTAGGGGTTTGGGTAGCACAGGTTTCACAGGCTGCGGAAAAACTCGCACCATGTCATTCCGAAGGGTGGTGTTTGCCCGAGGAATCTGCTGTTTGTTGGAAGCCGAGATGAAAAGCAGATCCCTCGCTTCGCTCGGGATGACAAACAGTACTTTTTCCGCAGCCTGTTCAGTCTGTGGGAGTTGGGCCTAGCAAGGACTAACCCCCACAGGCTGAAGCCTATGCCACATAAATCAAATCTTCGTGGCTGGAAAGATAATCGAAGGCTCGGAGGCTGTGGGTACCAGCTCGGGAATTTCGATGCGGATGCGCGTCCCCTGGCCTTCGCGGCTGGAAATATCCATGCGGAAATCCGCGCCGTAGAGCACGCGCAGGCGCTCATGAACGTTGCTGATGCCGATCCCGTCCTCGAACACTTGCGCCATGCGTTCCTTGGGAATTCCCACGCCGTTATCTTCAATGGCGATGATCAGGCGGCCGTCCTGCAATTCGGTGCGGATGGTGAATTCCCCGCCGCCGATTCTGCCGGCCAGGCCATGCTTCAGCGCATTTTCGACAATGGGCTGCAGAAGCATGCTGGGCACGAAGGCGTCGAGCGTGTCGCTCGTCAATCTGCTTGTGGATCACGCAGATTGTCACGTCCGAATCGCGCCACTTCGATGTCCAGATAATCGTCGATGAAATCGAGCTCCTCCTGCAGGGGCACAAACGTTTCGTGCTTGCGCAAAAGCCGCGCAGGATATTGCTCAGCTTGATGACCACGCCGCGCGCCGTGTCCGGATCGTAGCGAATGAGCGAGGAAACCGTATTGAGCGTGTTGAATAAAAAGTGCGGATTGATTTGCGCGGTCAGCGCGTCCATGCGCGCCTTGAGCAGCAACTGCTGGTGCTGCTCGAGATTCATTTCCAGGCGCGTGTTGCTCCAGATTTTTATTGGCACGGCCACGGCCATGACCGTGGCCAGCAAAACCAGAGTGATTCCCCAGCTCTTCCCGGCGTTCAGATAAAAAATCCATTGCGGTTTGGTGGCGTACCCGAGCGCTTGGCGCGCCAGCTCAAGAACGATGATCGCCCCCAGGGGCAGCATTTCCCAGGTTACTTTTCTGCCGCGCAACACGCGCACCAGCCAGCGAGGCGTACTGAGAAACGTGTACGGTCCAAGCCTCCAAATCTCCTCGGTGTTGGGCACGGACTGGCGAATCAATCCCCCCACCAGGCCCGCGGTAGCGGCGACGGGCATGGAAAGCCACTCGTGGTGCACAAATGCAGGCAGGCTGATGATCGATCCGCCAAGCGGGCCAACTACGCGCCCGCCAAGCAATCCCAGCAGGAACGACCCTTCCAGCATCAGGTCCGCCGCGCGGTAGGGCTGCCCCACAATTCGCAAGATCACTCCAAAGGCAAGCGGGGGCGTAACAAAAAGCAGCAGCTTCAATTTCTGGTCCGAGTCGCGCAGTTCGGTGAAGAGAACTTTTCGGAAGGTGGCCGAGCGCGCCAGCCAGGCGCAGATGGACGCCGCCGCGCCGACGTGCAGCAGAAGCGTGAGCAGCAGATCCCCGCCGAAAGTGAGCGTTTTCATAAAGCTTGTCCGCTGCGGCTACGTTAGCCAATCGACGTGCCGATGTAAAGCAGCGCTTATGTATCCTTATAAGATATGAGCTTTGCTTTCTGTAGCGCCCACCTTTAGGTGGGCACTTTACAATCGAGCGGATTCCCGCCTAAAGGCGGGCGCTACAATCGCTCAGCCTGATATAATACTCGGCTTCATGACACTCAAAACAAAGCAACGAGCGCGTGCTTCTCGCAAAGCCTCGAAAGGCCCCATCCGAATCGTGGCGCGCGCTAAATTGCCGACGCGTTTCGGCCGATTTGAAATTCTGGGCATCGAGGGAAAAAACGAGCAGGAAAGCGCCGTTGCGCTCATCCGCGGCAGGATTCGCGGACAGACGCCGCTGGTGCGCATACACTCGCAATGCCTCACCGGAGACGTTCTCGCCTCCGAGCGCTGCGATTGCCGCGCGCAGCTGGAGCTTTCCCTGCGCAAGATAGCCGCGGCGCCCTGCGGCGTCCTGCTGTATTTGCCGCAGGAGGGGCGCGGCATCGGCCTGATGAACAAGCTGCGCGCCTACGAATTGCAGGATCGCGGCATGGACACGGTGGAGGCCAACGAAGAGCTGGGCTTTGCCGCAGATTCGCGGGACTATGGATTTTCCGCCGAAGCCTTGCGCCTGCTGGGCGTGCGCCGCGTGCGATTGCTTTCCAACAATCCGGACAAAGTGCAGCAACTGGAAAACTCGGGGATTAAGGTTGTGGAGCGCGTGCCCTGCAGGCCTCGAACCTCGCGCACATCGCGCGCCTATATGGAGACCAAGAGGACCAAACTCGGCCACTTGCTTGACCGTGTGTAAGCGAAATAGGTAAGTGAAATTCGACCGCTACTTTTACGGAGGAACTATATGATGCCTGCCATTCACTCCGGCTCCAGCTTTCAAAAAGCCACTCCCGCAAAGCTCTACGAACTCTTCATGGACTCGGCCAAGCACGCGGCCGCAACCGGCGCGCCTGCGAAAATCAGCCGCAAGCCCGGCGGGAAATGGACTGCCTTCGGCGGCTTGCTGCTAGGGAAAAATCTGTTGGTAATTCCGAACAGAATGATCGTGCAAACTTGGCGCTCGTCGGAATGGAAAAAAGCGGATCCCGATTCCATCCTGGTAGTTACTTTTGAAAAATCCGCTGACGGCGGAGCGAAAGTGGACCTCGTTCACGTTGGCGTTCCGGAACACGATCACGCAGGCGTCACACAAGGCTGGGTGAAATATTACTGGGAGCCATGGAAAGCGTACTTTGCCGCGCGAAAGCGTTAGGTTTGTGGCTTCATTCCACAACTATGAGATATCAACTTGTCTTGCAATGGTCGGAGGCAGCAGTCCTCGGAAGCTACGAGAAGTTAATCGAGATTGAGAATCTGATCGTTGACAAACTGGGGAAACTGGGCGAGGTTGACGGTCATGACGTAGGTTCAGAGGAAATGAATATCTTTATACTGACTGACAATCCACGGGCCTGCTTCGAGTGGGTGAAATCTATTCTCGAATCTGGCGACACTTGGGCAAGTGTTCGTGTGGCCTACCGCGAAATGTCGGGAAACAAATACGAGGTTTTATTGCCGAAACAACTTACGAAATTCGAAATTACCTAAAGGTCTCCGCAATCCACGGTCATACGGTAACAGCAACAACGGCTTGATCGATTTCAGTAATTCGTGGCGGCAGCGACTCCCCGTCCTCGATTAGCGCCTCAATCACCATTTGAGCGACTTCGTGGATGTTTCTTAATGCTTCTTCTTTCGTATTCCCCCCCCGTAGCCACGCCTTTGGCCTCCAGTTCAGGAATGAAAGCTCGCCAGACGTCCTCGTCCTGCTCCAATACAACGCAAAAAACGTAGGACTTCACATTTCCCTCCCGCAATTCCAGGTGCCGAATACCGACTACACACTATCACTCTAAAGAAAAGCGTCATGCAAACTACGGCGCAACTCTATTTCACTTAACTGCGTGCCTGGCGATGCATTGAAAGAGCATCGATCTATCCGCCGCCCACAAGATGCACAATCTCATATCGGTCCCCGGGCAGCACGTTGGTCGCAGCCCACTGCGAGCGCGGAAGAATTTCCAGATTGCGTTCAATCGCCACTCGGTCGGCGGGCAAGCCCAGGTGGGAAAGCAGTGCGGGCACGCCAAGCCCCTCAGGCACTTCGCGCGTTTCCCCATTCACGTAAATTTGAATTCCAGAAGTCATCGCGCTGCCGGGGCCGGGGTCGTGTCGCGGGGCTTCGATTTCAGCCGGAACCGCAACTCGCCGTAACGCGAGCCATCCGTGGCGCGAACCACAAGCGACGCGCCATCGCTGGCATTTGGCGGAATGGGAAATTTGAGCAGTGCATGGCCTTCGACATCCGTGCGAACGCTCGCGCAGGGCACGCGCCTTTTTTCAAATTCCAGAAACGCCTGAAGATCGGCATTCGCAACGGGCGTCCGGGAATCCTTTGCCCGCAATTCAATTTCGAGAACCACGTTTCCAGCCGCGAACCAGCTCTTGGGATTGCTAAGGCGCAATTCCAGGGCGTCCTGGCTAGCGGCATCCTTCGCGGGAGGCTGCGTTTTTTCCTGATTCTGAAACGGGAGTTTCCCGGCCTCCAGTTCGGCAATCACTTCTCGATGTTGTTGCGACAGGCGCTCGTGGAGGCTATCCGCCAGCTTCTCCCTTACGATCCCCCCGGCAAATTTCTCATAGTTGGTGCTGCGTTTGTAGACCACGCGGCCGGACAGATACACAGCCGTGTCCAGAAACGGATGCGACGGGCCGCGGTCTTCCGTTTGCACGTGGTACAGGATGTCTCCCACGCGGACGTTGGAATTGAATCCGAAGTTCATTTCGGTCACCAGCCTTCCCGAGAAGAGAGCGCCATTCCTTTTTCCTCTTAACTAGATCGAATAATTTGACGATATATCTGTTGAGTGTATTTGACCGCTTGGCGCTTCGTCGCTATTATAGCTTGTGCTCAGATGACAGGAAACGACATCCAAGCTTATGCGCCTCTACTTTTACACCTCATCCTGGCGATGGCGCTTTCTGGCGTTCTGCTCCTCCTGTCTTCGGTAGTGGGCTGGAGACGCCCTTCCAAAATAAAGAATCAAGCTTATGAATGCGGCATGACCCCGACGGGCGATGCGCGCGCGCCGTTTTCCGTGAAATTTTATCTGGTCGCAATCCTGTTTATCCTGTTCGATGTGGAAGCCATCTTTCTGTATCCCTGGGCCTTTATCTTCAAGTCGTTGCGATGGTTCGGCTTCGTGGAGATGATCCTCTACATTGGTATCCTGCTGGTGGGCTATTTCTATCTTTGGAAGAAAGGGGCGTTGGACTGGAACCGCCCAGCCGTACGCCGGGACGGGAATTCGTGACGGACACGCCTGACCTCGAGCAAAACCCCATCATTGCGAAAATTCGAGCCTGGCGGCCCGAAGCTGTCGCGAAACTGATTCTATTTCGCGGCGAGCTGACCGTGGTCGTCTATCGCGAACATTTGCGGCCCCTGGCCGAATTTCTGATTTCCGAACCCGATCTGGCATTCACCTATCTTTCCGACGTCACTGGCATGGACCGATTTCCCATCGAACCGCGCTTTGAGCTGAATTATCATCTCTTGTCGCTCTCGCGCCGCGAAACAATTGCGCTGCGCATCAGCTTGCCGGGAGACGATCCTGTCACACAGTCGGTTGTACCGGTTTGGCCCACGGCCAATTGGCACGAACGCGAGATTTTTGATCTTCTCGGCATTCGATTCGAGGGCCACCCCGATCTGCGCCGCATTGCTGCTGCCGGACGATTGGGAAGGCCATCCGCTCCGCAAGGATTATCCCGTGGAGGGCCCTCGCTGATTTCTCACTCTGAAATGAGCGAACCTGCGCTATGACCACCGTCCAAACCGCCATCGGCCCCGAAAAAACCATGGTCCTGAACATGGGCCCGCAACATCCATCCACGCACGGCGTGTTGCGCGTGCTGCTGGAACTGGACGGCGAGAATATCGTCAAGGCCGACGTGGATATCGGGTATTTGCACACCGGCATCGAAAAAACCGCCGAGGCGCTGACCTATTCTCAGGCCATCACCATTACCGACCGCATGGATTACCTTGCGCCGCTGTCGAATAATCTGGCCTACTGCCTGGCGGTGGAAAAATTGCTGGGCCTGGAAGTGCCCAAGCGCGCGCAATACATCCGCGTGCTGCTCACCGAACTCACGCGCATCGGCTCGCACCTGGTCTGGCTGGGGACTCACGCCATCGACCTGGGCGCCATGTCGGTGTTCCTCTACTGTTTCCGCGAGCGCGAGGAGCTTCTCAAAATTTTTGAGCTGGTCAGCGGCCAGCGGATGATGACCAGCTATTTCCGCATCGGCGGGCTCGCGCTGGAGCCGCCGGTCGGCTGGACCGATCACGTCCAGAAAATCGTGCGGACATTTCCTTCGCGCATCGACGAGTACGAGGAATTGCTGACCCAGCAACCGCATTTGGCTGGGGCGCACGCAGGGCGTGGGCATTCTCAAAGCGGCGGACGCGATCGCGCTTGGGGTTTCCGGCCCGTCGCTGCGCGGCTCCGGCGTGGATTATGACGTGCGCAAGTATTTTCCCGTATTCCAGTTACGACGAATTCGATTTCAATGTGCCCGTGCGCACCGAGGGCGATTGCTATGCGCGCTACCTGTGCCGCGTTGCGGAAATGCGCGAAAGCCTGAAGATTGTCCGCCAGGCGATGGAAAAAATTCCGCCTGAAGGCCCCATCAAGGCCGACGCGCCCGGCATCGTTCCTCCGCAACGCGAAAAAATGAAGACGGAAATGGAAGCGCTGATTTACCACTTCAAGATTTTCACCGAAGGGTTCGCGCCTCCTGCCGGCGAAGTCTACCAGCGCATCGAATCGCCCCGCGGCGAACTGGGCTGCTTCGTGGCCAGCGATGGCTCGCCCAAGCCCTACCGCATGAGAATGCGCACGCCTTCCTTCGTAAATTTGCAGGCGCTGCAAAAGATGGTCGAGGGCCACCTGGTGGCCGACGCGATCGCAAGCATCGGGACGATGGACATTGTCCTTGGGGAGATTGACCGCTGATGAATTTGCCTCCGCAGCTGGAAGCCAAATTCCAAACGCTGGAAAACCGCTACCCGGTGAAGCGTTCGGCGCTCATTCCCATGCTGCTGTACGCGCAGGACCAGTTCGGCTTCGTCAGCGACGAAATGATTGAGGAAATCGCCGGCCGGCTGAGCCTGAAAACGATTCAAGTCATCGAGACAATGGCCTATTACTCGATGCTGCGCCGCAAGCGCGCCGGGAAATACCACGTGCAGGTCTGCACCAACGTTTCCTGCATGTTGCGCGGCGGCAACCAGCTCTACGAGTTCGTTCAAAAGAAGCTGGAGATCGGGCACAAGGAAACCACCGCGGACGGCGTTTTTTCGCTGGAAGAAGTGGAATGCCTGGGAGCATGCACCGGCGCTCCTGCCATGCAGGTGAATTACGATTATCTACGAGAATCTGACCGTCGAACGCACTACTCAAATTTTTGAGGCGCTGGAAGCCGGACGCAAGCCGGCGGTCTCCGCGCCGATAACCGGCTCGGTAAAAGAACGGCATCCCGCCGAAGTGCCCGTCATCAGCCGCCTCTTCGGCGTCAAGGATTCGCACAAGCTGGAAGTTTACGTGGCCAACGACGGCTACAAGGGCATGGAGCGCGCGCTCAAGGAACTGACTCCCGAGCAGGTTGTCGATGAAGTGAAAAAATCGAATCTGCGCGGGCGCGGCGGCGCCGGATTCCCGACCGGCATGAAGTGGAGCTTCGTCCCCAAGGAATCGGCCAAGCCCAAATACGTTCTGTGCAACGCGGATGAGAGCGAGCCCGGCACCTGCAAGGACCGCCCGCTGATGGAAATGATGCCGCATCAGTTGATCGAAGGCATCGTCATCGCCGGCCGCGCGGTCGGCTCGCATCAGGGATACATCTACATTCGCGGCGAGTATCGCTACGTCCTGGACATCATGGACGAGGCCATCGCCGAAGCCTACAAAGCGCGGCTATCTGGGCAAGAATATTCTCGGCAGCGGATTCGATTTCGACTTGTCACGCATACCGGCGCGGGCGCCTACGAGTGCGGCGAGGAATCGGCGCTGATGGAATCGCTGGAAGGCAAGCGCGGCTATCCGCGCATCCGGCCTCCCTTCCCTGCCGTCGTCGGGCTTTACGGATCGCCTACCGTAATCAACAACGTCGAAACGCTTTCCTCCGCTCCGGAAATTTTGCGCCGTGGAGGCGAATGGTACGCGGGCCTGGGTTCGCCGAAAAACGGCGGCACGCGCCTGTTCTGCGTTTCCGGCCACGTCAACAAGCCCGGCATCTACGAATTGCCCATGGGTTTCCCGTTGCGCAAGCTGATCGAAGACGTGGCCGGCGGAGTGCGAAACGGCAGAGAAACTCAAGGCCGTCATTCCCGGCGGAAGTTCCTGCCCGCTGCTGACGGCCGATGAAATCGACATCAACATGGATTACGATTCGGTGGCCAAGGCAGGATCGATGCTTGGCTCGGGCGGCCTGGTGGTGATCGACGAAGACACCTGCATGGTGGACCTGGCTCGGCGCATCATGCATTTTTACGCGCACGAATCCTGCGGCTGGTGCATTCCCTGCCGCGAAGGCACGGGCTGGCTGCGCAAGATGCTGGACCGCTTCCATTCCGGCGCGGGCCGCGCGGAAGACATTACGCTGGTGGGCGACTTGGCGAAAAATATGCTGGGCAGAACGTTCTGCCCGCTGGGCGACGCCGCCGCCATGCCCACAATCAGCATCGTGAAAAAATGGCGGCACGAATTTGAAGCAGCATCTTTCAGGAAAATGTCCGTACAAACCGGCTGACGTTATGGCCGGGGTACGTTAACAAGGTACGTTAAAGGGTTCGCAGAGGCTCCCGGGACAAAATGGCTGATTCAACCGATATCACGCTGAAGATCGACGACCGCGACGTCACCGTCCCGCCGGGAACGCTGGTGATCGAGGCTGCGCGGCGCATGGGCATCGAAGTGCCGTCGTTCTGCTACTTCCCTGGCCTGTCGCTGCAGGCGGCCTGCCGCATGTGCCTGGTGGAAGTGGAAAAAGCGCCCAAGCTGCAGACGGCCTGCACGCTGGTGGCGATGCCCGGCATGATCGTCCGCACCAATACGCCGCAAGTGCATGAAGCGCGCAAGGGCATGTTGGAATTTCTGCTGGCCAACCATCCGCTGGATTGCCCCGTCTGCGACAAGGGCGGCGAATGCGAATTGCAGGACATGGTCTTCACCTACGGCGCGGACAAGAGCCGCTTCAACGAAGAAAAGCGCCATCAGCCCGAACAGAAATGGTCCGAAGCGGTTTACTATGACGCGCCACGCTGCATTCTGTGCTTCCGCTGCGTGCGCGTGTGCGACGAAGGCATGGACGTGAAAGCGCTGGGCGTCGGCCAGCGCGGCTCGCAATCCACCATCATCCCCAACGGCGAGGATCACCTGGACTGCGAAGAGTGCGGCATGTGCATCGACATCTGCCCGGTCGGCGCACTGACCAGCGGCACCTACCGCTACAAGACGCGCCCCTGGGAAATGAAGTACGTCTCCACGGTTTGCACGCACTGCTCCAACGGCTGCAAGACCACGCTGAGCGTGCGCAACAATGAAATCCTGCGCGCCAACAATCGCGATCTCTCCGGTTTTAACAAGGATTTTCTTTGCGCCAAGGGCCGCTTTGGTTTTGATTTCACGAAGCACTCCGAGCGACTGAAGCTGCCGCTGGTTCGCCGCGATGGCAAGCTCGTTCCCTCAAGCTGGGAAGACGCGCTGGCTGAAGTGTCCAGGCGCCTCGCGGAAATCCACAAAGCTTCCGGCGCGGATTCCATCGGCTTTATCGGCTCGAACCGCACCACCAACGAAGAAAATTATCTGCTGGGCCGCATCGCGCGCGGGTCCATTGGCACGAATAATATCGATCATCACCGTACCGCGGATTACGCCAGCCTGATCGCCGCGCTGGGCACGCAGGCCGCCGCCGCGAGCGCCAGCATGACGCAGCTGTATGAGGCGGACGCCGTGCTCCTTGTGGGCCACGATCCCACCGAGCAAAGCCCGCTCGTTGCCTGGCAGATTCGTTCCGCCATTCGCCATCGCGGCGCGCGCCTGTACATCATCAACTCGAAATCCATCAAGCTGCTGCGCAAGGCGCGGGGTTTTGCCGAGGTGCCCGAGGGCCGCGAGGGCACCGCTGTGCGCTGGCTGGCGGGCGGCGAATCGCAGCTGGACGCCGGCACCATCGAGCGGCTGGCCTCTCTGAAAGCATCGCTCGAAAAAGAGAGCAACGTGGTCATCGTGTTCGGCGCGGAGCTTACGGGCGCGGCGATCGGCGACCTCGTAAAATTTGGATCTTCCCTGCCCGGCCAGACGCGCTACATGGCGCTCGGCGATTACGCCAATTCGCGCGGCGCGGCGGACATGGGACTGCTCCCGAACATGCTTCCCGGCTATTTGCCTATTACGGACGACGATGCGCGCCGGAAGTTCACCGCGCTGTGGGGCGGAAAGCTGCCGGAAAAAGCTGGGATGAATGCGCGCGGGATGCTGGCCGCCGCTGACAAGGGGCAATTGCACGCGCTGTACGTGGTCGGCGCGAACCCCGTAAAAACGTTCGGCGTGTCCGCCGCAAATCGACTGGGCAAGCTGGACTTGCTCGTCGTGCAGGACCTGTTCCTCACGGAAACCGCGCAACTCGCCGACATCGTTCTGCCCGCAGCCTCTGCCTACGAGAAGAACGGCACCATGACCAACTCCTCGGGCGAAGTGCAAATGGTGCGCAAGGGCGGGGACGTCATGGGCACGCGCTCGGATTTCGACATCCTGCGCATACTTTCCCATCAACTGGCGCAGCACGGCCTGGGACAGGCGTTTCCTCTCCGCACGCCGGATGCTGCCTTCGAAGAAATTCGCCGAACCGTCCCTGGTTACAACCTGGCTATGGCCACGCTGCTGCTCGGCGAAGCGGAGAAAACTTCGCCGGTTTCTCCCGCCAACGGCAACGCCAGCTTCGATGTTCCGGCAGGCTCGATCTTTTCCTCGGGTGACACTTTGTTTACCAGCGGCAGTTTGAGCCCCTATCTGACCATGGTGCGCTCCCTGCCCGAAGCCGCCGAAGAAGCCGAAGTGGAGGCGCGCCCATGAATGAATTTGCCGCGCAGCATCCGCTTCTGGCAGTGGCGCTACCCAAAATCGTTATCCTCCTTTTTGTGCTGCTCACGGCCCTGGCCTATCTCACCTGGTTCGAGCGCAAAGTCGTGGCGCACATCCAGTCGCGATGGGGACCGTATCGCGTGGGCCCGCACGGCTTGCTGCAGCCGCTGGCTGACGGCGTAAAATTTTTGTTCAAGGAAGATGTGACGCCGGCAGGCGCGGACAAGTTTATTTATTTCCTGGCGCCGTTTCTGTCGCTTTCACTGGCCATCACGTCCATCGCCGTGATTCCCTTTGGGCCAAAGGGATTGACGATTTTCGGGCAGGCCACACCCACGGGCATCGCCAATTTGAACATTGGCATCTTGATTCTGTTCGCCATCACCTCCATGGGCGTGTACGGAGTGGCCCTGGCCGGATGGGCATCCAACAGCAAGTACCCGCTGCTCGGCGGCCTGCGCAGTTCGGCGCAGATGATCAGCTACGAACTCGCGCTGACCATGTCCGTTGTGGGCGTGATCCTCATGGCCGGCACGTTTAATCTGAGCGAGATTGTGACTTCGCAGCAGGGTTTTCACTGGGGATTCGTGCCTCGCTGGAATGTGATCGGCGGACCTTTGCCGCAGGTGCTTGGCTTCCTGCTGTTTTTCACCGCAGCCGTGGCCGAAACCAATCGCGCGCCGTTCGATCTGGCCGAAGCCGAATCGGAACTGGTGGCAGGATTCCACACCGAGTACGCCAGCTTCAAGTTCGCCATGTTTTTCATGGCCGAATACGCCAGCATGATCACGGTATCATGCCTGGCGACGATCTTGTTTTTTGGCGGATGGCTCTCGCCCTTCGCGCAGATTCCGATTCTGGCCTGGACGCACTATATTCCCACCGCCGTCTTCGCCATTGCCGGCCTGGCGCTGATGGCCCATGGAGTCCGCTACATCACTCTGTTCGGGCGCGTGGTCCTGCCGGTATTGGGCGCGGCGCTGCTTGGGCTTGGCATATTGTTCGCCCTGCCCTCGGTGATCGAGTATGTGCAGGGGCCGTTCTGGTTTCTCTCCAAGATTGCGGTATTTCTGTTTATTTACGTTTGGGCGCGCGGGACGCTGCCGCGCTTCCGGTACGATCAGTTGATGAATTTCGGATGGAAAGTGCTTTTGCCGCTTTCCATCGTGAACGTGGTCATCACCAGTTTGGCTATAGTGCTGACACAACCATGAGACTCGAATTCAACAAATTAACGCCAAGCGCGCGGCGGGCAATGCCCCGAGGGCGTCGATGATCACGCCGCAAATCGCGATCTTCCTGGTCCTTGCGGCCTTCACCGTGGCGGGCGCCGTGAACCTCATCCTGCAGCGCCATCCGATTCACAGCGCGCTGTCGCTGATCGTGGTCATGGTGTCTCTCGCGGGGCTATATCTTCTGCAGGGCGCGGAATTCGTGGCCGCCGTGCAGATCATCGTGTACGCCGGCGCCATCATGGTGCTCTTTATCTTTGTCATCATGTTGCTCAATGCCGGCGAAGAAGAACGCTCCAACGTTAGCCGGCTTGCGCGTTTTGTTGGCGTGCCGCTGGGCATTGTGTTCTTGGCGGAAGTGGCTTATTGGATTGGGCGCGCAACATCGCATATGGGTGCAGCGCCGCCTGAGAACGTGTCGACGCGCGACCTCTCGACGCTGCTGTTCCGCGAATACGCGTTCCCGTTTGAACTGACATCGTTCCTGATCTTGATCGCATTGCTGGGCGCGATGATTTTGGCGCGCCGCGAAGAGTCCGACTAGCAGCCGCAGCCGGACGCAAAGGTCTTGCTGTAGCCCGCCTCTTCAGAGGCGGGGTTTTGCGGCAAGGCAGGCAATAGTAGTTGTACGAAAGATTCTGAAAGTCCTGGGGGACTTGTGGTACCGACTTCGTACTACCTGGTGTTGAGCGCGGTGCTGTTCGGGCTGGGAGTGATTGCGTTTATTTTCAAGCGCAACATTCTCACTATTTTCATGTCCATCGAACTGATGCTCAACGCCGTCAATCTGGCGTTCGTTTCCTTCAGCCGCTCGCTCGGCCAGTTGCAGGGGCAGGTGTTCGTCTTTTTCGTCATCGTGGTGGCCGCGGCCGAAGCCGCCGTGGGCCTGGCGATCATCATCCTGATACACCGCAACCGGGGAACGCTTAACGTGGAAAACGTGGATTCGCTGAAAGACTGATGCCGGTACTCACTTATCTGTGGATCATTCCCCTGCTGCCCCTCGCGGGCGCGGCCGTCAACGGAATTTTCGGCGGGCGCTGGCCGAAGAGCGTCATATCGGCCGTGGCGCTGGCCTCCACCACACTGGCCTTTGCCGCCGCGCTCGAAGCCGTGCGCGAATTCTTCATGCTTTCGCCTGACCAGATTCCCTGGATCAAGACCTACTTCACATGGATTTCTGCTGGCGGATTTCAGGCAGATTTCGCGCTGCAGGTGGACCAACTCACCATCATCATGCTGCTGGTGGTCACCGGCGTGGGCTGGCTGATTCACATTTATTCCACCGGATACATGCACGACGATCCCGGCTACCGCCGCTTCTTCTCCTACTTGAACTTGTTCATGTTTTTCATGCTGGTGTTGATCCTGGCGGCCAACTACCTGCTGATGTTTGTGGGCTGGGAAGGCGTCGGCCTGTGCAGCTACCTGCTGATTGGTTTCTTCTTCCTGAAGCAATCGGCCACCAATGCCGGGAACAAAGCGTTTTGGGTAAACCGCATCGGCGATTTCGGATTCCTGCTGGGCGTGCTGCTGATCTTCCGGACGTTCGGCTCGCTGAATTTTGCAACCGTGCTGCCGCAGGCTGCGAAAATGAGCAACGATCCCGCCGGACAAATCGGAACGCTTACCGCCATCGCGCTTTTGCTGTTCGTGGGCGCGGCTGGAAAATCCGCGCAGCTTCCCTTGTACGTCTGGCTGCCGGACGCCATGGAAGGACCCACGCCGGTCAGCGCGCTGATCCACGCGGCGACCATGGTGACGGCGGGCGTGTACATGGTGGTGCGCTCGCACGCAATTTTCCTGAATGCGCCGGTGGCCATGCAGGTTGTGGGCATCATCGGCTGCGCCACGGCTCTGTTTGCCGCCACCATCGGCCTGGTGCAAACGGACATCAAGAAAGTTCTGGCCTACTCGACCGTTTCGCAGCTCGGCTACATGTTTCTGGCCTGCGGCGTGGGCGCGTTTGGCGCGGGCGTGTTTCACTTGATGACCCACGCGTTCTTCAAGGGCCTGCTCTTCCTCGCAGCGGGCAGCGTGATTCACGCCATGGGCGGCGAGCAGGACATGCGCAAGATGGGCGGCCTGCGCAAAAAGATTCCGGTCACCTTCTGGACCATGTTCATGGCCACGCTTGCCATTGCCGGCGCGCCGGGTTTTTCCGGATTCTTCAGCAAGGATGAAATCCTGGACGAAGCACTGCGCGTGAATCCCGCGATCGGCTGGATTGGCGTGGTCACGGCGGGCATTACGTCGTTCTATATGTTTCGCCTCCTCTTCCTTACCTTCTTCGGCAAACAGCGCTATGACGAGCACCATGTTCACGTCCACGAATCTCCGAAGAACATGACGATCCCGCTCATTGTTCTGGCGGTGCTCTCTGTATGCGGCGGGTGGATGGCTGCGCCGGAATTTTTCGGCGGCGTGAACCACTTTGAGCATTTCCTCTCCCCCGTGCTCTCTACGGCTGCCGAGCCTGCTGCGGTCGCATCGGAATCTTCGGGCAGCGCAATTTTGCAGGCCCTCCTCGGCGCGCCGGTCATCGCCGGCCTTCTCGGATTCCTTCTGGCGTGGTGGTTCTACATCAAGAGCACCGAGACGCCGAAGAAGCTGGCTGCTTCCCTTTCCGGGCCGTACAAGCTTCTCTCCGAAAAATATTTTATCGACGAGCTGTATCTGGCGGTGATCGTTCGCCCGCTGGTCTGGATCTCCGACAAAGTTCTGTGGCGTGTGGTGGACGAGGGCGCGATTGACGGCACGGTGAACGGCGTTGCCACCGTCTCCCGCGAAACGGGCGACCGCTTGCGCCACGCAAGCACCGGAAACATTCGCAACTACGCCACATGGATTGTCCTGGGCGTGGTTGTGTTCACTGCGCTGCTGCTCTGGATGGTGGACTGACGTGCAGCAAACCTACTTGCTTTCGATTCTGACCTTCCTGCCCATTGCGGGCACGCTGGCGCTCTTGCTTCTGCGCGACGACGATCACCTCTGGATTCGCCGCCTGGCCATGGCTACGGCGGTCGTGGAGTTTGCCCTGTCGCTGCTGCTGCTCCGCGGATTTGACGCGCACGCGGCCGGCTACCAATGGGAGGAATTCCACGCCTGGATTCCCCAGCCGCCCATTCACTATCACCTGGGCATCGACGGCCTCAGCCTCTTTCTCATCCTGTTGACCACGCTGCTCACGCCGATTTCGATTCTGGCGTCCTGGAAATCGATTGACCAGCGCGTCAAGGGTTTCTTCATTTGCCTGCTGGCGCTGGAAACCGGAGTCATCGGCGTCTTTGCCTCACTGGACCTGTTCCTGTTCTTCTTGTTCTGGGAAATGATGCTGATCCCCATGTATTTCCTGATCGGCATCTGGGGACACGGCCGCCGCATTTACGCCGCGCTGAAATTTGTGTTGTACACCATGTTCGGCTCGATCCTGATGCTGGTGGCCATCCTGTGGCTCTACCGCGTCGCGGCCGTCGCGGGCTATCCCACCTTCGATGTGGCGCAGATCCAGTCGCTGCTTTCGAACGGCACAGTCACGCTGCCTCTTCGAACGGAATACTTGCTCTTCGGGGCATTTTTCCTTGCGTTCGCGATCAAAGTGCCGCTCTTCCCGCTGCACACTTGGCTGCCGGACGCGCACACCGAGGCTCCCACAGCCGGCTCGGTGATGCTGGCGGGCGTGCTGCTCAAGATGGGCACCTACGGTATGCTGCGCTTCTGCCTGCCGCTGTTTCCGAACGCCGCGCGCCAGTTCGCGCCGTATATCGCGGTGCTTGCCATCATCGGCATCGTGTACGGTGCGCTGGTGGCCATGGTACAGGTGGATTTGAAGAAGCTGGTTGCCTACTCATCGGTCAGCCACTTGGGATTTGTGGTGCTGGGGATTTTCGCGTTCCACCAAATTTCCATTCAGGGCGCCGTGTACCAAATGCTGAACCACGGAATCTCCACCGGCGCGCTCTTCCTTTGCGTGGGAATGCTCTACGACCGCCGCCACACGCACCTGATCTCCGAATTTGGCGGCCTCGCGACTCCCATGCCTGTGCTCGCGGCGCTCTATCTCTTTTCCTGCTTTGCTTCGGCGGGGCTGCCGCTGCTCAACGGCTTCGTCGGCGAGTTCCTGATTCTGTCGGGCACCTTCATGAAGCACCCACAATGGGCGGCATGGGCCGCGCTGGGCGTGATTTTCTCGGCGGTCTATCTGCTTTGGTCCTATCAGCGCGTGTTTTTCGGCAGCATCACGCAGGATAAGAACGGCAAGCTCGCGGACCTGGATATGCGCGAGCGCGGAATCCTGGTGGTGATGGCCGCCATGATTCTGTGGATGGGCATCGGCTCGCCATTCTTCACGCGGCGGACGGAAGCCTCCACGCATAATATTTTACAAAACATGCAGCGCCCCCAGGCCTACAACGCGGGCGGCGCGCCAAGCCATGATGGCGCGAGCATCATCAACAAAATGAATATGGATCACGCCCCCGCAGCCGTTCCTGGGCTGAACACAGCGGCGTTGGGCGGCGCGGCAGACACGGTGAAATCGAAATAAATGTTCCCACCCATCCAAGACCTGTACAGGATTGCGCCCGAAGATCGTTCTTTGCTTTTTCGGGATGCTGGTCATGTTCCTCGCGCCCCTGGTGCCCAAGGCGCGCCACGGCGTAATGGCCGGAGTTTCGCTGTTGGGCGCGGCGTTGGCGCTGGTCGCCACCTATTTCCCGGCTACGCATTCAGGCCTGGCCTATTCCGGCCTGTTCCGTGCGGATTCCTTTAGCCTGTTCGTGCACTGGATCGTATGCGGAGCGGCGTTTCTGACCATCCTCGGCTCCATCGGGTATCTCAAGCGCGACAATCTGGACGCCGCCGAATATTGCGCCCTAGTCCTGTTTGCCACGGCCGGCATGGGAGTGATGGCCGGAGCGCACGAATTGCTGACGGCCTTTGTGGGCCTGGAAATGAGCTCCATCGCTTCCTACATTCTGGCCAGCTACCGCCGCGACGCTCCGCGCTCGAACGAAGCGGCCATGAAGTATTTCCTCTTGGGATCGTTCGCCACGGCTTTTTTCCTGTATGGGATCGCGCTGTCCTTTGGCGCCACCGGGTCCACGCATCTCGACCTGATGACGCCGCTGGCCAACGATTCCTCGCACACACTTTTGAAGATCGGCCTGGGCTTTATTTTCATTGGCCTGGCGTTTAAGGTGGCCGCCGCGCCCTTCCAGCTTTGGGCGCCGGACGTGTACGAAGGCGCACCCGCACCGGTCACTGCGCTCCTGTCAACAGGGCCCAAGGCTGCGGCATTCGCCCTGGCATTGCGCATTCTGGCCAGCGTGGACGCCGCAGCACCGCTGTGGTTCTGGGCGCTGTGGGTGGCCGCCGCGCTCAGCATGTTCGTCGGAAATTTGTCGGCTATCGTGCAAACCAGCCTGAAGCGCATGCTGGCGTACAGCTCGATTGCTCATGCCGGATACATTCTTGTCGCGCTCACGGCCGCTGCCGCCACGGACCATCCCGAAGCGGGCATTGCCGCAGCGCTGTTCTATCTGGTGAGCTACGCGCTGGTGAAGATGGGCGCGTTCCTGATCGTCGCGCACTTGGGCGGCGCGGGCGAGCGCCATGTGGAGATCGAGGATTTTGCGGGACTCGGGCGGCGGCAGCCCGGCCTGGCCGCCTGCCTGTCGCTCTTCCTGCTCTCTCTTCTGGGATTGCCAATCACGGCGGGCTTCCTCGGAAAATTCTATATCTTTAGCGCCGCGCTTGAGTCGCACCTGATCTGGATCACCATCCTCATGGGCCTAAACAGCGTCATCGCCGCCTACTATTACCTGCGCGTGATCGTCGCCATGTACATGCGCGAGCCGGCCGCGGAAATTGCCGTCGAGCCCGTGCCCTGGACGCTTTCCGTGGTGCTGTGGATCGCCGCCGTAGGCACCATCTTCGCCGGATTGTTCCCCGCCCGCATCATCGATTTCGCCGCCAAAGCCGCACTCAATATTCGATAGGGTTTCCAGTAGCGCGGGCTTCAGCCTGCGGGGTTTGATGCTTTCAAGGACTAAACCCCGCAGGCTGAAGCCCGCGCTACTTAAAAGCAAAACGGCACGCCCTCGAATTTCCGGGAGCGTGCCGCCTGAAAACCAAAAACAAAATCGCTTAGGAAACTTTTACGATGATGATAACCAGGGTCAAGAGCGCCAGGGTCTCGATGAACACCAGACCAAGAATCATGGCCGCGCGAATGGCTCCGGCAGCTCCTGGATTGCGGGCCATGCCTTCGCACGCGGAGGATGCCACGCGCGCCTGGGCAATTGCGCCGCCGAATGCCGCCAGCGCCATGCCGAACGCCGCGGAAATTGCCACCCAGTTTGTGCCGCCCATTGCCGCGCCTGCCGTCGTCTGCGCGAACGCAGCGGGGCTGGCCATCAAAACGCCTGCCAGTGCTCCAACCGTATACAGTACTTTCCTCATTGTTTCCTCCTATCGAATACCGCCAAGCGGTGGTTGCCGGATCTTCGCAGCACAACCGGCCTCACTTTGAAGCGGCCTTACAACTACTACAAACTCTGAAACTCCTGCAACGATGATGCCGAATCTAGTGCTCGTCCGCCGTGGCAATGCCGATGTAGATGGACGGCAGGAGCGCGAACACATAGGTCTGAATGATGGCAACAAAGATGTGCAGCAAAATAAACGCGATCGGAATCAGCGCGGGAAAAATGCCTAGAACAATGCCCAGCGCGGGCGACTTATCCCAGCCCCATGTGGCCGGACCAACCAGCAGGCCCAGGAAAATCACGTAGAGCAAGTCGCTGGCAAAAATATTGGCCCACAAGCGGACCGTCAGGGAGAGAAGGCGCGCCGAAGTGCTGATGATTTCCACCGGAAACATCAGCGGCGCAAGCCACCACACCGGGCCGGCAAAATGCTTGAGATACCCGCCGGGGCCATGATGGCGGATGCCCTGCCAGTTGAAATACAAAAAGGTAACGATGGCGCAACCCAGCGGCACGGGAACGGAAGCCGTGGGCGCGGAAAATGCCGGGAACACGCTCAGAATATTGGAGAGCAAAATGAACACGGCCACCGAGCCGACCATGGCCACGTACTTGCCTTTTTTGTCGTGCGCGTTTTCCACTAGCACATCGCGAATGCCGAACCCAACCGGATTGGTGATCAGCATTTCGGCGATCTGCTGCGCGCCGCCCGGATTATCCACGGACAATCGCGGCCGCAGCCACAGAGTGATTACCGCAGCAACCGCGAACACCACCAGCGACATCACCACGTGTTCGGGGATGGGCATGTCCGGGTGCGACGGCTGAATATGCAGGACGTGAAGAAGAGCAATCGTCACGTTGCCCAAATGCTGGTTTACAAACAGCGTGAGCCACTTTGCGTGTTCTTCCATCTACTCTTCGCTCCGTTCTTCTTTTCGAACTTTTTTGCGATCTTGTTTGCGCTCAGCGCGTTTCCGGCTTTTGCGGCTCGGAACCGGGGCCCAGCACTTCCACCAGAGTTGCCAGCATGGCCGCGGCCCCCAGCGCACACAAACCCACAACCATGCTCAAAACAGGTATGTGGAATACAGAAAAAATAACATACACAACCGCGGCGATCAAGGCGTAGCGCGCAAACAATCCGAAATATGCACCAATGGGAACACGCGCCTCGGGCGAATCGGCCTGCGCAACGGAAGCGCGCGACACCGCATTCATGGCCCGCTCCAGCCAGCGAAAATTCACCCAGGCTAGCAACGCTCCCACCAGCAACCCCGCGCCCACTCGCAGCGAATACAAAACGCTGGCGACGATCGAAGCCGCGCAGCCAATGGCCAGCGTATACTGCGCGATTCTGCGCTCGGTCAATTCGCTTTGCGCTGTGTCCGCGGTTTCCATCAGTCGCCTCGCGCCATGCGCCGCAATACGTCGCGCACGCCCGCATAGAAGCCCAGCGCTCCGAGAAGTAGGGTCAGAATCGGTTTGGTGTGCAGCCAGCGGTCCAGAAAATATCCCATCACGCCGCCAACGACGATGGCGGATACCAGCACGATCGGCAATTCCAGGGCATTTGCGAATTGCGCGGATGCGGAATCGGAAGCGGGCCGCTTTCGCGGCGGTGGAGAGGAGGGCGCGGCTGGATCCTCAGTGGCCATTGAATCCCGCGGGGAAATATAGCGAGTAGGTCGCCAAGCGCACGAACGGCTCCGGGTACACGCCGGCGGCCACGGTCACGAAGCACAACACGGCGAAGGCGAACTTCTGCCCTATGGTGACGATCGGCGAGGGCGCGTTGCCCGGCTCATGCAGATAGGCGTGCTTCACGATGCGGAAATAATAGTACAAAGCCGGGACAATGTAGAGCGCACCAAGCAGCGCGAGCCGGGTGTGCCCGGTCTCGATCAGCGCCTGCAAAATGAAATACTTTCCCACAAAGCCCGCCAGCGGCGGCATGCCCGCCAGCGAGAGCATGAAGACCAACAGCACCAGCGCGGAGAGCGGGCTGCGGCGATACAGGCCGTTCAAATCGTCCAGCTCATCGCCCACAATTCCCTGCCGCTGCAACACGATGAGCACGGCGAACGCGCCGATGGTCATAAATCCGTAAACGAAAAGATAAAACGACACGCCCTTCATGCCGGTCGAGAATCCCAGCGGGCTGGAGGCGGCCGCCACGATACCCAGCAGAATGTATCCCACGTGAGAAATCGAGGAGTAGGCCAGCATGCGCTTCACATTGGTTTGGGTGAGTGCCGCGAAATTTCCCAGCGTGAGCGACGCGATGGCTACGCCCGCGATGAGCATCTCCCAATCCACGCGCACGGGCCAGAACACCATGAGCAACAGGCGCAGCAGCAGCGCAAAGCTGGCGGTCTTGGACGCCACGCTGATATAGGCCGTAATGGGTGTGGGAGCGCCTTCGTACACGTCCGGAGCCCACTGGTGGAACGGCACGGCGGCGACCTTGAAGAATAGTCCGGCGGCCACAGTGGCTAGCGCCAGGAGAACAAAGAGGTCGGCGTGGCCGCGGGCCTCTACGGCCACGGCAATCACGTCCAGATTGGTCCTGGGAGGTAGCGTTTGGCCAAGAGAGCTGAGATTGGCCATGGCTCCGATTCCGTAGAGGATCGAAAAGCCGTAGGCCAAAATTCCCGAACTGAACGCGCCCAGGAGCAAGTATTTCACCGCGCCTTCGTTCGAACGCTTGTCGCGACGCAGGAATCCAGCCAGCACGTAGAAGCTCAGCGCCATGGTTTCCAGGCCCAGGAATTGCACGACCAAATCGTAGCCCGAGGCCATGAACATCATGCCCACGGCCGCGAACAGGATCAGGGCATAGTACTCGCCGTGATTTTCGTCCTCGACTTGCAAGTAGCGGACGGAAAGGATGATGACCAGCGCCGTGGCAATGAGGAATATGAAACCGAAAAACAGGAAGAACGGATCGACCAGCAGCGAATTGCTGAAGCCCACGGGCCCGCGATCGGCCACACCGCGCAATTGCCAGAGCGTGATGCCGCTAAACGTTACGCCCAGGAGGGCCATCAGCGCGTTGAAATACTTGTCGCGCGCCTCCAGCAGGTAATCGGTGAGCAGGATGCCCATGGCAAACAGCACCAGCATCATCTCCGGCAGAAGCAGTCCGCCGCCGTCCACCTGCATGAATGTCTGGAACGCCTTAAGCATATTGGCTCATCGCCTCGATTACTTCTTTTCCGTTCCCGTCGCGGGCGCTGCCTGCGCGCCAGAGGGCATTTCCATTCCCGGCATGCTCATTCCCGGCATGTCCATAACGCCGCTGCCAACCGCAGGGGCGGGTGAAAGCGCGGGAGTAGCCGCGGGGGTTGCCGCGCGTTCCGCGCCGTAATAGCCGGGATTCACCTGAGTAACGATGTCCTGCACCGGCCGGTCGAGCACGCGGAAGAGCGGCTTCGGATAGATGCCAATCCAGAACATGAGGATCACCAGCGGAACGAGCGTGGCATATTCGCGCATGTTGAGGTCGGCCAGATGCTCATTCGCGGGATTGGTCACAGACCCGAACATCACGCGCTGATAGAGCCACAGCAGGTACGCGGCGCCCAGCACGATGCCGAATGAGGCCCACGCGGTGTATCGGATGCTGACTTCGTACGTGCCGCGCAGGATGGTGAATTCTCCGATGAAACCGTTTAAGAGCGGCAGGCCCAGCGAGCTGAGCGAGGCGATCATGTAGATCGCGGCGAAATTGGGCATGGGAGTCGAAAGGCCCCCAAACTCCGAGATCAAGCGCGTGTGTCGGCGTTCGTAAAGCACGCCGATCAGCAAGAACAACGCTCCGGTGGAAATTCCGTGATTGATTTGCTGGATCACGCTGCCGGACAACCCGTGCGGCGTGAGCGCAAAAATTCCCAGCGTGCAGAACGCCAGGTGGCTCACCGAGCTGTAGGCCACCAGCTTCTTCATGTCCTTTTGCATCATGCAGACCAGCGCGCCGTAAATAATTCCGATGATCGAGAGGACCATCATGATGGTGACGATTTTGTGGCGCGCCGCGGGATCCTGCGGCAGAAGCGGCAGCGAGAAGCGGATGAACCCGTACGTGCCCATCTTCAGCAAGACGCCGGCCAGGATTACGGAGCCGGCCGTGGGCGCCTCGGTGTGCGCGTCCGGCAGCCATGTGTGGAACGGGAACATGGGCACCTTGATGGCAAAGGCGAAGAAGAATGCCCAGAACAGCAGCACCTGCGTGCGCGTATCGAATTGCGAGGCGGAGGCCAGCAGCGTGGGCATGTCGAAGGTCGTCGCGCCGGCCTTGAAGTACAGGGCCAGCACGCCCAGCAGCATGATCACCGAGCCGACCAGGGTGTACAAAAAGAACTTGATGGCGGCGTACAAGCCGGCGGTCGCTGCCCCACACGCCGATCAGGAAATACATAGGAACCAGCATCACTTCCCAGAACATGTAGAACAGGAAGAAGTCCAGAGACATGAAAACGCCCAGCATGCCAACCTGAAGCAGCAGGAAGAGAATGTAATATTCCTTGGTGCGCATCTTGATGGCGCTCCACGAGGAAAGAATGGAAATTGCGCCAAGGAAGGTGGTCAGGATCACCAGAAGCAGACTGATGCCGTCAATACCCAGAGAGTAGTGAGCGCCGATGGAGGGAATCCAGTCGGCGGATTCGGGAAACTGGTAGCGCGGCGCGGACGGGTCCAGGCTGAAGCGCCAGATCAGCGGCAGCGAGACAATCAGCCCAAGGAAGCCGAAAAGATTGCCGATGACGCGGTGCGCGTTCGCGCTGTCGCGCGGCACGAACAGCAGCAAGATCGCCCCTACCAGCGGCGTGAACAGCACCACCGTCAGGATATGAGTGTTGTAAAAGTCCATCTCCCCGCCTCGCCTTCTTCTAATTCAACTCGTGAAACAATCTTGTGAACCGGCACTTGTAGCGCCAACCTTCAGGTTGGCATTCTTGCTTCACTGCAAAATGCCCGCCTGAAGGCGGGCCCTACAGCTTGATTCCCGAAGTCCACAAGTAATATCCCAAAAAAACCAGAACGCCGAGCAGCATGAACAGCGCATAACGCGCCACGCGCCCGGTCTGCAGCATTCGCACCGGCCAGCTGAACAGCCACACAATTCGCGCGGCCAGATTCACCAGGCCGTCCACAATCCAGGAATCCCAAATGCCGGAAATGCTGGAGCTGATGCGCGTCACCCATCCCGCGCCGTCCACTCCCAGGCCGTTGATGAAATTCACGTCAAACGCGCCCAGCGTGAGCGCCAAATCCTTCATGCGATTCACAAACATGGCGTCGTACATCTGATCCACGTAATACTTGTTGTAGAGCAACTTGTAAAGAAACGGACTGGCCGCCGCGATTTTCCCCGGCACTTCGGGGCGCTTGATGTACCAGTTGTACGCCAGCCAGATGCCGCCGCAAGCCATCGAGCACGGAGATCAGCATCAGGAAATACTCGGTGCACGCGCTGGATGCGGCATGCCCCGCCGCTTCGCCCGCTTCTTCCGCATGCTTGGCCATCACAGGCTCGAGAAATTTGGCGAAGCGATCGCTGCCGCCCAGCGATTCCGGCCAGCCGATCCAGCCGCCAACCATCGAGAGCACTGCAAGAATCATCAGCGGCACGGTCATCGAGCCAGGCGATTCGTGAATGTGGTGCTCCACTTCGTGATCGACGCGCGAGGTGCCGAAGAACGTCATGTTCACCAGGCGGAACATGTAGAACGCGGTCATTCCCGCGGTGATGAATCCGATCAGCCACAGAATCGGACTGTACTCGAAGGCGTGGCCCAGAATTCCATCCTTGCTGAAAAAGCCAGCCAGCGGCGGAATTCCCGCGATGGCGATGGTCGCCATCACAAATGTTTTCGCCGTGGTGGGAATTTTGCCCCACAGGCCGCCCATCTTGCGCATGTCCTGCTCGCCGGACATCGCGTGAATCACGCTGCCCGATCCGAGGAAGAGGCAGGCCTTGAAGAATGCGTGGGTCATCAGGTGGAAGATGCCGGCCGTGAATGCGCCGACGCCGCAGGCCAGGAACATGTAGCCCAGCTGCGACACGGTCGAGTAAGCCAGCACGCGCTTGATATCGTTCTGCACCAGGCCCATGGTCGCCGCGAAAATGGCCGTCACGGCGCCCACGACCGCGATCACGGCAAGCGCCGCCGGCGCCATGGAGAAGACGGCGTTCATGCGCGTGATCATGTACACGCCCGCGGTGACCATGGTGGCCGCGTGGATCAACGCGCTGACCGGCGTGGGGCCTTCCATGGCGTCCGGCAGCCACACATACAGCGGAATCTGCGCCGATTTCCCTGTCGCGCCCACAAAGAGCAGCAGAGCGATGGCCGTCAACGCGGCGTCGCCCACTGGCGAAATGCCCGGCGGCGATCGCAGGGCCAATCTCCGTAAACTGAATGCGTGCCCAGCGTGCCCAGCATCAGGAACAGGCCAAGCATGAATCCGGCGTCGCCGATGCGGTTGACGATGAAGGCTTTCTTGCCCGCGTCGGACGCCGATTTCCTCAGGAAATAAAATCCGATCAGCAGGTAGCTGCACAGGCCCACGCCTTCCCACCCGACGAACAGCAGCAGCAGATTATTCGCCAGGACCAGCGTCAGCATGGAGAACATGAACAGATTCAGGTAGCCGAAGAAGCGGTAGTAGCCGCCCTCGTGCGCCATGTAGCCGGTGGAATAGACGTGGATCAGGAATCCGACGCCGGTGACCACGAACAGCATCACGCAGGTCAGCGGATCGATCAGCATGCCCCAGTGCACGTTGAAATCCACGATGCGCCCGGCATTGGTGTGCATGGCGCCGGCGGGAACCCAATCGAACAAGGTGTAGCTCGACCACGCGCTCTGCAGCCGGCCGCGCAATCAATTGCCAGATCGCGCCGAAGGCGAAACACATCGAGAGGAAAACGCTGCCGACGCAAATGACGTTCACCCCGCATTGGGCAGGCGTTGCGCCCGAAAAGCAGCATCAGCGCCGCGCCCGCCAGCGGGAACAGCGGAATCATCCAGATGTGCGCCAGAAAATATTCAGTCGGCATCATGTTCTCGTGCCGCCGAGTCGCGCTCGCTTACCATTTCAGCAAATCCATTTCGTCGCGCCAGCACCGTTTCGCGGTTGCGGAAAAACGCGATGATAATGCCCAGCCCCACGGCGGCTTCCGCCGCCGCGTCGGTGATGATAAAGATCGCGAAGACATGCCCTTCCACCGAACCCACCAGCCGCGAAAACGCCACCAGATTGATGTTCACAGCGTTCAGAATCAGCTCGATGGACATCAGGATGATGATCACATTGCGCCGCGTCACCACGCCGATCACGCCGATCGTGAACAGCGCCAGGCTCAGAAACAAATAATGTCCGATCGGAATCATCTCCATGCTCGCCCCTTCAAATCTTCTTCTTGGCCATGACCACTGCGCCGATCATGGCCACCAGCAGCAGGATCGACGCAATTTCAAACGGCAGCATGTATTCGCTGAACAAAGCCTGGCCTACCAGTTGCGTGCTGGGTTCCAGCGCGCTGGCCGGCGCAGGCTCGCCAAACGACAGCTCCGAGCGGCCCACGGCGATGGCCAGCGTGACCTGCGCGCCCAGCACCAGCGCCAGCAGCAATCCCACACCACCACTGCCGGTTGAACTGCACCTGGTGCAGCGATACGTCCAGATTGACCAGCATGATCACGAACACGAACAGCACCATGATGCCGCCCGCGTACAGAATCACCTGCACGATGAACAGAAACTCCGCATGCAATTGCAAGAAAGATGCCCGCCGTGGCCAGCAGCGCCGTGATCAGAAAAATGGCGCTGTGCACCACGTTCCGGCGCGTCACCACCAGGATGGCGGAGACCACCGCCAGCGCCGCGAAGAAATAAAATGTAATCTGATCAAGCATCTTTTTCCGTGTCGAACAGCCACTCCCGGCCGTGCGCCCTTTTTAACTCCGGCAAAAACCGCACAGCCAGGAGTGGCTGTGCTACTAAAATCTTCTACGCTTCGCCCACGAACACGTGTTCCTTATCCTTTTTCTCGCTTTCCCAGCCCAGCCATGCTGCCGCAACCAGCGTAAGCAGCGTGGTCAGCCCAAACGCGGGGACATGGCCCCATCCCCAATGCCGGTGCAGTACCAGGGCAACGCCGATCCCCATCACATTGACGATGGAAAGCGGAATCAAGAACTGCCAGCCCAGGCGCATCAGCTGATCGAAGCGGTAGCGCGGGAACGTGAACCGCAGCCACATGAACACATAAATGTACGCGCCCACTTTCAACAGAAACCAGAACGCCCCGTGCAATCCCGGCTTTAACCCGGGAAGCATATTGGACACGGCCGGGATCAGCGGCGCGCCAGAACGATCGCGACAACAAACACATCAGCCCACGGCCACCATGAAAAGGCTTCTGCACTTTCACCGGCTGCTTCGGCGCGCGGTAGAAGCAATAGGCTCCCATTCCGAGCATCAACAGGGACGGCAAGTAGTCGAGAAAATTGAAGGCAGGAGTGCCGGCAAAGGGCCGCAGCCATCCGCCCAGGAACAGCGTCGTGGCGATCGACGCGACCACCACCATGTTCGTGTATTCCGCAAGGAAATAGAGCGCCCAGCGGAAGCCGCTATATTCCGTCATGTACCCGGCGACCAGTTCCGATTCCGCTTCGGGCAAGTCGAAAGGCGCGCGATTGGTTTCCGCGATGGACGCCACAAGGTAAATGAAAAATCCCACCGGCGCGGCGAAGGCAAACCACGTTCCGTGATCATCCTGCGCCTGCAATAATTTCGCGCGTGGAGAGCGTTCCCGCCAGCAGCAGCGCGCCGACAATAGCCATGCCCGCCGCCGTTTCATAACTCACCAGCTGCGCCGCGCTGCGCAGCGCGCCCAGCAGCGAGTAGTGGCTGTTGGACGACCAGCCGCCCAGCACGATTCCGAAAATTCCCAGCGCGCTGATCGCCCAGGATGAAGAGCAAGCCGACGTTCAGATCGGCAATTTGAAACCATGGACCGAATGGCGAGCGGAGACAGCGGCCAGCATGGCCGCCGTCACCGAAATCAAGCGGCGCAAACCAGAAGATGGCCTTGGTCCGCGCTCATCCGGAATGATGTCTTCCTTGATGAGCAGCTTCACGGCGTCGGCAATGGGCTGCAGCAGACCGTGCGGCCCGACGCGCATCGGGCCAAGGCGCACCTGCATGTCCGCCATGACTTTGCGCTCGACCAGCACGATGTATCCGGCGACCAGCGGCAGCACGGCCACGATGACCACCGCGCAAATCAGCGGCACCACGTATGGCAAATCGATTGCGGATCAATGGCCCAGGAGTCTGTTGCGACCTCCAGCACTCCGGTCGCTAGCGATCCACTTCGCCCAGCACGATGTCGAGCGTCCCGATGATGGCCACAACGTCCGCCACCAGGTGCCCGCGAATCATCTTGTCAAGTGCTTCCAGATTGATGAATGACGGCGGGCGAATCTCGCACGCGATAGGGCTGCGTGGTCCCGTCGCTCACAATGTAGTAGCCCAGCTCGCCCTTGGGCGCTTCAATGGCGTGATAGACCTCGCCCGGCGGCGGCTTCAGCACTTTTCCGACTTTGCCCATGATCGGGCCCGGCGGGAATGTTTTCGATGGCCTGCAGGCAGATCAGGCGCGACTGCCGCATCTCTTCCATGCGCACGAGGTAGCGGTCGTAAGTGTCGCCATTCTTGCCCGACAGGAATGTCAAATTCGTATTGGTCGTAGGCGGCGTACGGCATGGCCTTGCGAATATCCCACTTGCACGCCGCTGGCGCGCAGCACCGGACCCGTGACGCCCATGGGCGATGGCATCCTTGGCGCGTGAGGATGCCGATGCCCTTGGTGCGGCCCACCCAGATGCGGTTTTCGGTGAGCAGCGATTCGTACTCGTCCACGCGCTTATCGAAAGTCGTTGCAGAAGCGCTCCACGTCCTTTTCCAGCTCGTCGTAGGCCTCGTATTGCAGGCCGCCGATGCGGAAGGCGTGCGTGGTCAGCCGCGCGCCGCAGTACTTCTCGAAAATTTTCAGGATCTCTTCGCGTTCGCGCAAACAGTAAAACAGCGGCGTGAGCGCGCCGATGTCCAGCGCGTGCGTGCCCAGCCAAAAGAGGTGGCTGGCGATGCGCTGCAGCTCGGTGAGAATCGTGCGGATCACGCGCGCGCGCGGCGGCGCCTCGACCCCCAGCAGTTTCTCGACCGCTTCGCAATAGCCCAGCCCGTTGGAAACGGCCGCGACGTAATCCATGCGGTCCACGTACGGCGCGAACTGCTGATAGCTGCGGTGCTCGGCGATCTTTTCCACGCCGCGGTGCAGGTAGCCGATCACGCATTCCGAGCCGATGACCTTTCGCCGTCCAGGCTGCAGCTTCACGCGCAGCACGCCGTGCGTCGAGGGGTGCTGCGGCCCCATGTTGAGGATGATTTCGTCGGCGCCGAGCACGGTCGTGTTCGACGTGCGTGCCAAATGGGATGCGTTCGTCAGGCATCCTCTATTGTCCGCTCTCGATGCCCAGGTTTTCGCGCACCCAGGCGTGTCCTGCTTCAAAATGTCGTAATCCTTGCGCAGCGGGAAGCCCTGCCACTCGTCCGGCAGCAGAATGCGCTTCAGGTCCGGATGGCCTTCAAAGACGATGCCGAACATGTCGTACACTTCGCGCTCCAGCCAGTTCGCCGTGGGCCAGATTCCCTGCACGCTGGGCACGCGCTCGTTCTCTGCCGCATGGACTTTCAGGCGCAGCCGCTCGTTCTTTTCAAACGAATAGAGATCAGCACGACATCGAAACGCTTTTCGCGCTTGGGCCAGTCCACCGCGGTCAGGTCGCACAAGCAGTCGAATTTCTCATCGTCCCGGCTGTACAGCGCGATTTCCCCGAGCAGTTCCCGCGCGACCACCAGAATGGCCTGTTTGCGATCCGTCCAGGCTTCCAGGATGGCCGGCCCGAATTTCTCCTTGTAACGTTTCACAAGGTCGTTATCGAGCGCAACAGGGCCTTCTTTCGGTGCAGGAGGCGCGGCGGGCGGACGCGGCGCAGCCGGAGGTTTTGCGGCAGCAGCGGCCGGAGGAGTTGCGGGAGGAGTGGCCGGTTTAGATGCGGCTTCTCCCCCTGCGGCTGGCGTCTTAGCCACAGGCGGTTCGTTCGCTGAACTCGCGGACGGCTGCTTCTCTTCCGGGTCGTTTGCCATGAATTAGGAGTAAACCGGCTGCACCCCATCCGTGCAGCCAACATTAAATCGTAGCTTTTAGCACACGGCGGAAAACAGAGTCAACCTGTTCCGCAGCTATGCACTAACTTTCCTGTTTTGCGTTGTAGTGACACCCAAAAAAAATCCCGGTCACCTTCCGTGGCCGGGACACCGTAATCAAGAAACTCGGGCGTTGCCTACACCCATTCGAGGGCGCCCTTACGGTAAAGCCAGACATAACCTATGACCAGGATGCCCAAAAAAACGAACATGCTGGCCAGAGCATAAATCTCGGGCAGACGAAAGCCCTCTTCGCGCGTGGAAAACAGCACCGCCCAGGGAAACAGAAACGTGGTTTCCACATCGAAAATGACAAATAAAATCGCAACGATGTAGAACCGCACCGAGTACCGCCCGCGCGTATCGCCTTCAGCCTCAACGCCGCACTCGTAGGGCTTAAGCTTTGCGCCTACGGCCACTGGAGTCGGGCGGATGAACTTGAAAAGGATCAGCGAGGCTGCCGGGAACGCTGCCGCGAGCAAGGCAAAAATAAAGATCGGTATGTATTGAGCCGGCATACTTAAGTTGTCGCCCGAAATCCTAACACACCAGTCAAGAGGGGGCCACTTTCCCACCGCGACTTTAGGCGGATATCGACGAATGACGCGTTACGGTTAACTCCGTATGGCATTGGGCAAATGAGGCTGCAAATGGCGCGCCCACGGCAATGGCGGCAGCTACAATGAAACGTACTGATTCGGAGCAGGAAAGTGCTGTCGATCTGAGGGAGGTATCGCAATGCGTACGGCTATTTCCCTATTGGGAGCGTTTCTTTTCCTTGCAACATCGGCCTTCGCGCAGGGGCCAGCTGGCGTTGGTTCAGAGGGCGGGTACCTTTCCGTGGGCAATCACGCGGAAAACAAGTGGGAAGTCGCAATCGGCTATCAGTACAACCGCGACAATTTGCTTGGAAGCCCATTTAATACGCACGGTCTGAACGTCAGCGCCACCCGATACTTCGGACGATGGCTGGGCGCGGAAGCTCAGCTGGGAACCGGTTTTTTCGGGAATTCAGGGCAGACTTCCACCCCACCGAATCTGGATGTCAAATCGACTTTCTTCGGCGCAGGCCCCCGAGTGGCCTGGCGCACCCTCGGCCGCTTTGAACCCTGGGCGCACCTGGTGGTCGGCGTAGAGCACTATCGCTTCAGCCAAACAGCGGGGTTGCTGGGCAGCAACACTGCCCTTGCCGGCGCGGCGGGAGCCGGAGTGGATTACTTTCTCTTGCCACACATTGGCCTGCGGGCTGAAGGGGACTTCATAGGTTCGCGCTTTTTTTCGACAAATCAGAGATCGTTTCAATTTTCCGGCGGAGTGGTATTCGGTTTCTAGCTCTCAGCTTCCGGGCCCAGCTCGCGCCTTTTCTCTCCTCAAGTCCATGTGACTCCATGTGACAAGGGCCACTTCTTGGTGTAACCTGAACCACTGAATCAAACGCAATTCATCGACAATAAATCGGAGTGAAGTTTCGCCAGGGGCGGTGGAAATGTGTCCCGCCCGGATGCATGGCTTCGATTTAACGAATTGCGCAAACCAGGATGAAGGGGTGCGGAAATGCCAGGGTGGTTGCCAACGTGGGTGCTTCACTTTTGCCAGTGGCTGGACCAGACAGCGTTCGGCCATGAAATGAGGGAATCCCTCTATTTATTTCCGGTGATCGAGACGCTTCACGTGTTTGGAATCGTCTCCCTTGTTACCTCTGCATTCCTGCTGGATATGCGCCTGTTCGGCGTGGGCCCCATGAAAGACGAGCCTGTCGAGAAGCTGGCCAAGTGGATTTTGCCCTGGGTGATTGCCGGATTCACGGTGCAGTTCATCACCGGCGTTCTCATGTTTTCCGCGGAAGCCACGCGATCCGCCGTCAATTCGTTTTTTTGGTTCAAGATGTTCGCGATTGTAGCCGCGGGAATCAACGCGCTGGTGTTTCACACGACCGTCTATAAGCAGGTGGGCACGTGGAAGGATGCGCGGGTCGCTCCAATCGGGGCGCGCGTTTACGGAATGTTTTCGGTAATTCTGTGGCTGAGCATCATTACGCTGGGCCGGTGGTTCTCGTTCCACCTGACGTAGGCGAAGGCGTGTAGCTGAGGGTTGTGGCGCCGGCGTCCCGCCGGCGCCACCAAAAGCAATCCATTCGCAACAAAAACAAAAATATTCTTGCCGAGAGTTGAAACTACGCGCTGGCCGCCGTACCGCCAACCAGTTTCGTTGACATGGTGATCTCCGCCTTCAGCAAGCGCGAGATGGGGCATCCGGCCTTGGCATTCTGCGCGGCTGTTTCGAATGCCGCGGGATTGGCTCCCGGAATCTTGGCGGTTACGTCGAGATGAATCTTGGTAATTGTGAAACCTGCTTCCAACTTTTCGAACGTCAAGTTGGCGGTGGTTTCGATCGATTCCGCGGTCATTCCTGCGTTGCCCAGCTGGCCGGAGAGCGCCATGCTGAAGCATCCCGCATGCGCCGCCGCGATCAACTCCTCGGGATTGGTGCCGATTCCGTTCTCAAAGCGCGTTGAAAACGAATATTGGGTGTTCGACAACACTTTGCTTTCCGTGGAGACGACTCCCTTGCCTTCCTTGAGCGAACCGTTCCAGACTGCCGAAGCTTTTCTGATCATGTGATGTTTCCTCCGTTGGGATTTGATGTATTCATTTTGAAATCGGCTACATAAAAATAATTCCACTCATACTTCTAAGACTCGACGATCAATTCCTTGGCGCGCTGCGTGGCTTTCATCACGGCCTTGATCAACGTCACGCGCAACTTTCCGTCCTCGAGTTCCAGGATGCCGTCCATTGTAGAGCCTGCGGGCGTGGTTACGGCATCTTTCAACAACGCGGGATGGTCGCCCGTATCGAGGACCATTCGCGCCGCGCCCATCATGGTCTGCGCCGCGAGCAGCGTGGAAACGTCGCGGGGCAATCCAACCTTTACGCCGCCTTCGGCAAGCGATTCGAGAATGATATAGATGAACGCGGTGCCGCTGGCGGAAAGCCCGGTCACGGCGTCGATTTGCTTTTCGTCCACATCCACGACGCGCCCCACGGCTTCAAACATGGCTCGCGCGATTTCCATGTGTTCCTTGCCCGCGTGAATTCCCTTCGCGAGGCCGGTCATGCCGCAACCGATGGCGCAAGGCGTGTTGGGCATTGCGCGGACCACCGGCAGATCCATGCCCAGCTGCTTTTCCATGAGCTGCGTGGTGACCGACGCCACCACCGACACGATCAGCTTCCCCGCCTTCATCTCCGGCTTGATCTCTTCCAGAACTTCCTTCACCACCTGAGGCTTCACGGCCAGCAGGATGATGTCCGCGCCGTGCGCCGCCGCGCGATTGTCGGTGGATGCCGTAATGCCCAATTGTTTGGCGAGCGAGCGCGCCTTCTCCGCATGGCGCACCGTGGCGTGCACATGCTTCGGCTGCACCAGCTTCTGCTCAAGAAATGCGCGCAGCAATATTCCGCCGATCTTTCCCGCGCCAAGCACGGCCAGCCGCTTATTGGCCAGTTTGCCCGCCAGTTTGCCCGAAGGTGTCATTTTCATGGTCCCAGCATTGTTGACGAGGCCAAGCCGCACGTCAACCTTGTTGTTCCTTCACATGAGATGGTATTGGGAATTACTGGTACTCGTCTCGACCTGATCGGGACGAGAGTATAGAGTAGCCCCGATGAAAATCCCCGCGTCTGAAGACGCGGGCTACAAAACGAATTGCGATATAACACACGCCTACAATTAATCGTGCCGCGCCCCGCCGATGATTTGCACGGAGTGCGGCAATAAATCGGCAACGGCGTCCAGCGATTCGACCGCGCCGCGCGGACTGCCCGGCAGATTGATAATCAAAACTTGGCCGCGAACTCCCGCGACCGCGCGGGAAAGTACTGCGCGGGGCGTCTTCTTGCGCCCTTCGGCGCGCATCAGTTCGGAAAATCCGGGCAAAAGTTTCTGACAGACTGCCATGGTGGCTTCCGGCGTGGAATCCCTCGGACCAATTCCAGTGCCTCCGGTTGTCAGGATCAAGTCCACCGCGCCGCCTTCCTCAAGCGACAGCAGGCGCTCGCGAATCTCCGCCGGTTCATCGGGCAAGACGCCCTCTGAAACCACCTCCCAGCCGAGTTGCACGCACCTTTCGCGCACACTTGGGCCGGAAGCATCTTTATTTGTGCCTCAAGATACCGTATCGCTGATGGTCAGAATTGCTACGCGCATGGGAAGACTCCGATTCCTTTTGTTTGCGATATCAGTTTCAAATTATTATTTTTGACGCGGATTTCAAAGTTTGCGGCAAATGTATTTCACATTTTGGCATTCCGAGCGAAGCGAGGAATCTCTCTTTCTTTTCGCTGGCTCAAAACGAAGAGAGATTCCTCGCTTCGCTCGGAATGACAAAGTTACCACTTATTCGCCAGCCTCTTCAGTTTGCAGGGTTCGTCCGTGCCAGAGGCAAAAACCCACAGGCTGAAGCCTATGCCACGAACTGCTAGCTTCCCACGCTTTGATTGGCTTCGTCCATCAGGCGCATGGCTTCCATCAGCAGGCCGGTGGTGGATAGCGTGGTGGTTTCGCGATCCGACGTTGCGCCAAATTCAATTTCAAATTCGCCGTCGAGCCATGCAATCACTTGATAGGCCACGGCGTCGCCTTCGGTGCCGCCAAGCTGCCCGTGCCTGCATTGTCCCGCGACGAAGTACAGTTCCGCTTCTTCCTCGCCGCGTCGCAACGTCAGCTTGCACGTCTTTTGACCCATTTCCAGCGATTGCATCAGTTCGGTGACGCTCATTTCCTCTAGGCGCCCTTGAATGACTCCGGGGCGCGAGGCGCGCTTCTGCATTTTTTCCAGCTGCAGACGATCCACAATTTTTTTCACCTGGCGAACCAGGTCGGCCACGAAAAACGGCTTGGGAATAAAGTCCTCAACACCGCCGCCCACCGCCGGACGCAGTTTTTCCTCGATGTCGCCGCGGCTGGCCACAAAGACGAAAGGGATATTTCGGGTGTTCTCGCGGCTGCGCAATTTTTCGAAGAGCTGCCGCCCATCCAGGCCGGGCATGCGAAAGTCGGAAACGATTAGATCGGGAGGATTGTCGATGGACTTCAGCAGCGCGTCCGCGCCATCGCTCGACGAAACTACGGCGCAGTGCGATTCCATCCCTCGGCAAATAAGATCGCGGATCATCGGATTGTCATCGACAATCAGCACCTGCACGTCTTGGGACGGGGTCTTCATCGGGAACCGCTACTTCTTGCGACGCAGACTTTTATGACGCAAATAATGGCCGCTCTTACCGCCAATTTTTTCGACCAGCACGATATCGGTGATTTCCATGCCCTTGTCGAGGGCCTTGCACATGTCATAGACCGTAAGGGCCGCCGCCGACACCGCGACCAGCGCCTCCATCTCGACGCCAGTCTTGGCCGTCGCCGTGACGCGCGAAGTCACCTCAACTCCATTCTGGCATAGCCGCGCAGTCACATCAATGTGAGTCATTGCCAGCGGGTGACAAAGAGGTATCCACTCCGAAGTGCGCTTGGCCGCCGCGATTCCCGCGATTCGAGCGATTTCCAGCGGGTTTCCCTTGGGCACTTTCTGTTGGCGCAGCGCCCGCAATACCGCGGGCGACATGCGCACAAATCCTCGCGCCAGGGCTGTGCGCTCGGTAACTTCCTTGGCGGTCACGTCCACCATGGCCACTTCACCGCGTTTTCGGAAATGAGTTAGGTTTTTCATGATTCAGTGTAGCGCTCGCCTTTAGGCGAGCACCGTGGTTGCCGGCAAATACCCGCCTGAAGGCGGGCGCTACCTTGCAGGACACATTGCAAGGCTTCGATCGGCGCTGCAACGAAAGACTAGATTGCCCCTCGACGCGGGATCACGTCAACCAATTCGCCGGGCGCAATTTCAGGATGCTCCGGCGAAACAATCAGAAAACCGTTTGCCAGGGCCAAGGCAACGACATCTCCTGACCCTTGCCAGGGCAGCTGCGCAACGCGCGCTTCCCTGCCTTCCCACTCGATGCGCGCGGGCAGGAAATGCGTCATGGGGCCCTTTTCGCGAATCTGTGTGGCAAGCTTCGCGCGGAACACCGGAAGCGCACGGGGAACCCCACCGTTTAGCACGTCAATCGCCGGCAGAACGAACAGTTCGAAGGTCACCATGGTTGAAACGGGATTGCCGGGCAGCCCGAAAATCAGTTTATTGCGGCACGTCGCGAACACAGCGGGACGCCCGGGGCGAATGGAAACTCCAGTGAAATGAAATTCAGCGCCGAGGTCGGCAAGCACCTGCTCGACCAAATCGTACTTGCCCATGGACACGCCGCCGGAAAGGACCAGAATATCCGCTTCAAGGCCGCGCTCAATGGCCGCGCGAAGAGCGACTTTTTCGTCCGGTGCGTTTCCCAGTTGAATGGTTTCCGCGCCCGCCGTGCGCGCCAGAATCTCGATGGAAATTCCATTGCTGTTGCGCACTTGCAGCGGCCCCGGCTTGGAGCGTGCGTCCACCACTTCATCGCCGGTGGAGAGAATGGCCAGCCGTGGCGCGGCAAAAACGTCCAGGCGAGTTGCGCCTGCTTGCGCGGCGAGAGCCATTTCCGCGTAGCCCATGCGCGTTTTTGGCGCGACGAGTAGCGCTCCCTCGCGCGCTTCGGTGCCGCGAGGGACAAAGTGTTCGCCCTTTCGCGCCGCGCGCTCCAGCGTAATTGTCCGCCCGTCGCGCTTGCTGTGCTCGATCATCACCACGGCGTCCGCGCCGCTGGGCATGGCCGCGCCGGTCATGATTTCCACGCACTGGCCCTGCTGCACGGTAAGTTCCAGATGTCCGCCGGCGCGAAGTTCGCCGACACATTCCAGGCGAGCGCCCGCGTTTTGCACGTCCGCCGAGCGCACCGCGAAACCATCGCGCGTGGAGCGGTCAAAGGGAGGATAGTCTCGATCGGCAAGCACAGGGCCGGCCAGAATGCGCCCAAACGCCTGCTCGATTTCAACTTGCGCGTGCTGCAACGGGCGCTGGAGAGCTCCGGCGACCTGCACTACTTTGCTTCGCGCGTCTGTGTAGGAGAGCATGGAATTCATGGATCAAATCCACTTGGCAAGCTGAGTGCCCGCGCAAATAATGGTGGCGTCGCGGTCCGGACCGGTGGAAATCATTCCAATTTCCACGCCCAGAAAATCGGAAATAAATTTCAAGTAATCCACCGCGGCGCGCGGAAGCTTCTCGAAATTTGTGACGCCAAAAGTGTCCGACCGCCAACCGGGAAGCGTGCGATATTCCGGTGTGACTTCCGCCAACTCTTCCGCGGAAGCGGGCATTTCCTTCAGCAGCGCGCCCTTGTAACGGTAGCCTGTGCAGATCTGAATTTCTTTCTGCGTGTCGAAGACGTCCAGTTTGGTCACCACCAGCGACGTAATGCCGTTGAGGCGTACCGCGTAGCGCAATGCGGCAAGATCGAGCCATCCGCAACGCCGCGGGCGACCCGTGACCGCGCCATATTCTTTTCCTCGGTCACGCATTTCGGTGGCTTCCAGGTCGGGCATCTCCGTGGGAAAAGGGCCGCTGCCAACGCGCGTGGTGTAGGCCTTGGTCACTCCGACCACGGCATTGATGCGCGTGGGGCCCACTCCGAGGCCCGTGCAAGCACCGCCGGAAATGGCGTTCGAGGAGGTGACGAATGGATACGTTCCAAAATCGATGTCCAGCATGGTCCCTTGCGCGCCCTCGAACAAGACCGAATGCCCGGCGTCCAGCGCGTCGTTGATCAGTTCCGAGGCGTCCGAGACCAGCGGGCGAATCCGCTCGGCCAGCGCAAGATACTCCTCCGCAAGGCCTGCTGTATCCAGAGGCACGCCATAGGTGGCGCGGCATACGGCATCTTTTTCAGCGATCACGCGAGCAAGTTTTTCCCGGAATCTGGCGGCATCCATCATGTCGCCAACGCGAATTCCGCGCCGCGCCATTTTATCTTCGTACGTAGGCCCAATGCCGCGAGAGGTCGTGCCGATTTTCCCCTCGCCGCGCGCCGCTTCGGCCGCCTTTTCCATCTGCCTGTGATAGGGAAAAATCAAGTGCGCGCGATTGGAAAGATGCAGGCGTCCGGTGATGTCGATCCCGGCCTTGGCCAGCGTGTCCAGCTCTGCCACCAGCGCCGCCGGGTCCACCACGACTCCCGATCCGATCACCGCGTGTTTTCCGGGGCGCAAAATTCCGCAAGGGATCAGCTGAAGAATGAACTTTTTTCCATTGATGATGACGGTGTGGCCGGCATTGTGGCCTCCCGCGCATCGCGCGATGTAATCGAACGACGCGGCAAGATAGTCCACCACCTTGCCCTTGCCTTCATCGCCCCACTGTGCGCCCACCACTACGATCGACTTCATCGGCAAATCGCTCCCGCTTGGATTCGCATTCCCGTTCACAAAAAAATCACAGCCCGTTGCGCTGCTCGCGCCGCCGGTTCAGCCACACGCCTCCGCGCCTCTCCAAAACATCGTGTTCTATCGGAGGGAGCAAATCGCTTGCGGAGCCACTATGCTACCTGTGCTTGAAAGAGAAGGCAAGGTGGCCAAGTTGGTGTCCCGGGAAGTGCAATGGCGAGCACTCCCTTTTACAGTGGCACATCCCTATAACCAACATCGGTTCGTACCTTTTCAGGCAATTCGCGAATTTGTTCTACGTTTTCCTTCCAGAGGATTGGCTATAATTTTGCAGGCAGGTAATACGTCCATGGTAACGAATGCCCCTCAAGTATCGGAAGAACTGGAACGGCGAGAATTTCACCTGAGCATTTTCGCGGCCTTGGCAATCGCTGTATTGGCCGGTGGGCTTGCTCTGCTGATGTATCCGGCGGTTTTTGCGGCGCGGGAAAACTCCGGGTCCAGGTCTCCGCAAATTGCATTTTACGGATTCTGCGCTCTGTCGTGCCTGCTGGTTGCCTACATTATCGACCGCCAACTTACCATTCATCGCTTGAGGATCCAGCTGGCCATCGCGAACAGAAAAACTTCCGAGGCCTTGAGGCAGGCTAGCGCCGACCTGCTGTCTACCATGCCGAATTTCAATACGTTTGAAGACCGTTTGACGATGGAATTCCGCCGCGTCACCGCAGCGGACCTGAAACTGACCGTGATGGTAATCGCCATCCGGCTGCAAGGAGCATTCACCGAGCCGGGCCTCGGCATATCCGCTGTGGGCGACGCCGCGAGGGCTGTTTCAAGAAAGCTGCGCGAGCAAGACTCGATCTTCGTTGTGCGGGCCGCTCATTTCGGTATCATTCTTCCGGGGATTGGGCAGGCGGCCATCCCGCAGGTTTCCGCGAGAATTGCCGAAGGGTTGTCCGATGCCGCGGGAGCCAGCGAGCGTTTTACTTTCAAGATCGATACCATCAGCTATCCGGAACAGACTTCCAGCGCGCAAGACATGGAACTGGCGGTTGTCGGATGCCTTCCGGAAAATGAATCTAGCTGGATAACGGCGGAACCTTCTGGGGACTTGCTTGAAACAATCAAGAAATAATGACGAATTGGAACCAGGTTGGAAAGGCGGCAAAAAATCGTGGGGCGCTTTTTCAGTAATCTGTAGAGGGTCCAGCGTTTTCTTTGAGGCAAATTCAGGAACTCAAGCAGGATCTATAGGCCTTCTTCGACGGCTCCCCAATCCAGCCCCCAGAAATTTTCGCAGGCGACAAACTCAACACCGACTCGAAGATCGTCCCCAGCTGATGGACGCTGCCAGGCGACTCGCGCCAAAACTTCCTGCCCGGTATCCGCGCGTTTGAAGTGCAGCGTCTCGCCGGCTTTCGCGGGATGAATGCATCGCACCAGCGCCCCGTACCGGCTTACCAACACTGTCTCGGTTTCTTCTTCCCACGCCCCGCCAAATTTCTCGGACACAAGCTTCACGGGGATCGATGCAACCTTGCGCGGGCTGCGCCGCAGATGGCGACCAAGTTCGCTGGCCGAAAGAATGATGTACAGCAGCTTGGCCCGGTCAAGATTGTCCAGATTGTGCGCCGCGTGTTCCAGCTCGTCCGCGCATCGCGTGCATTCGTGAATGAAGCGGCGCGCCGATTCCGAATCGCTGGCGCTTAGGCCGGGGCCTTTGCGCATTTCCTCGTAGCGGTCAAGCCTGTCGTAGCATGTGGAGATGAAATGATCGCGGCAGAGTGCCTCGCCATTGAGCGATGCCGCGGCGACCTGGCCACACCCTGAAAGGCCGCACTGTTTGTCTATCTTCATACAAATAGAACCTCACCGCGCGTAGCCGCTAGTGACGTGCCCTCCTCTACTCACCTCAACTATAATCCATCGTCAGGATGTGTATGAAAACATTCCCCTCAGGAAATTGGGCAAGAGTTCCATGCCCGCACTTCCCCCGTTACATCAGGATTTCGGGGACTTCCAAGCGCTGCTACTGAAAGGCGGCCTCAAGTGCTCGAATCACGCGGGGGTCGAAATCCGTCCCCTCACCCTTCACGATGATATCCCGGGCTTCGAAGGGCGAAAGTCCCTGGCGGCAGGGAGGGTCACTGACCAAGTCATCGTACATACATCGGCGACGCTCAAGATACGTGCCTCGAGTGGAGGGAGACCTGTGGGGGCTAGGTAAGCCCCCGCAACGTCTTGAAATTCTGCTAGATAGGGACGGTCAATTACGAATTGGGCGGGACAATGGGTGCTGCGGACTGAACCGTTGTCTGGTAGCTGAAAGCCATGCGCCACATGCCATCGCGCAGTACCCAGACGCGGCTGATATGTGCCGGCTTTCCAGAATAAGGGTTGGCTTGCGCGATCATCACCACGCTGTCGCCAAAATGGAAGAACCGCACCTCTGGACTAGCCGCCAGTTGCGGAGGCGCGGGACCAATGCCGGGCTTGCTGAGCTGCTCCAGCCTTCCCGCTTTCGAAACTGGGTCTGTGCCTCCCGTCGAGATCAGCACAAACTCATCGAGGAAGTGAGGCGACCAGCCCTTGGGATCGTGATTGGTGACGGCGGTTTCCAGTTGACCCCACGACGTCAGGATTCCCTTTTCCGCGTCGTTCTTGGCCGTGTAGGGCACACCCTTGCAGGGATTTTCGCAATCGTTGGTTGTTGGCCCAGGCGGCGGAGCGGCACCAGTCCGCTGCGTGACCTCGTGATAATCGAGCAGCCGCCAGCCTGCCGGCCTCTTCACCCAGATGCGCAGGATGTGAACCTTGCCGCTGGCCACCTGCACGGCACCCACTTGCCCGTAGGTGCGCTCGCTCGATTGGGCGGCGCTTTCATCGCCGAGCGGCGGTTTTGGCAACGATTGCAGGACAGTGGCGCGCGCAATCGTCTCCCCATCCGAATTGGTCCACATAAAATCCGCGTCGAACAACTTCCCTGCCGCTGCCTTGTCGGATTTGGCTAAGGCCGATACCAAGGCGCGGTTAACAGCCAAGACTTCGGCATTGTTGTCTGGCGCGTCCGCGGGACTAGCCGCGCCTGGCGCTGCGGCCAGCGCAAAACCAATCGCTGGAGCCAGGCTGCCGGCTATCACTAAACCGCTATACACCATTCCAGCGACAAGCATCCCGCTGACGAATCTCTTCATCGAAACCTCCCCTGTACCGCACTTTTAAGGACTTTCAGCGACTCAAATCCCACCACTTACTTATGACAAATGGCTGCCTTGCAGGCACAGGCGATCGCATTTTTCATAGCTAGCGTCAACGGGCGTGCATTCCCGGCCAGTCGATTCCTGCTGAAGCGTCTGGAAGTGCACCAGTTTCAGCCCATTGGGCCGCGCTAACCAGATTGGATTGCATTGAGCGTTTTCGTTGAGCAGGCAAAGCGTCTTTGTCGATGTGAAGTTTCCGGTCATGAGCGCCTCCAACCATTCAAGTACACCCGATAGTGCGAGGCAAGGGTCCAGGCCGTCAGTGACGCAGGTCACGTGCATCTGTGCGCGGCGACCCGGGAATTCTCTAATGGTCGCCGTGACCGGGGAAAATGCGAGCTACTGAGGGATCCAGTTCGGGCCAATCATCTGGCGCAAGGCCTGGGGGGTGGCCCAGGGCGCAGTGTTCGTGAAGCGTTTCACCCAGTCCGGCCCCGCGCCAATCTTTACGCGGTCGGGAGTGAACTCCGGAGAAAGCGTGTTGGCCATCAACGCGTAGCTCGCGCCGTCGTGCAGCTTCAGAGCTTTCCAGCATCCTCCCGGCACGGCCACCACGGGCCGCTGTCCGGCGGCCAAGTCAAAGCCCAGCGTCACTTTTTCCGCATGGCCATCGGGATGAAAGATGAAATAGTCCACCGGGCCGCCCTCGATCAGGATGTGCGTATCGTCCGGGACGAGCCAGTGCAGATAGTTGATGGGGCGTTCGCGAGTGAGCATGTAGTAGTTCTGGCTCTGCACGGCAAGTTCGCGCCCGTCGACTTTCACTTTCTGCGCCGAGACACCGATGATCCCAAGATAGCCCGATTCCTTGGACAAGGCGGTGAGGTGCAGCTCTTTAATAATTTCCCTGGCGCGCGCATCCGTTCCCGCCTGTGGCGCGGCGCGCAGAGCCACTACACTGGCGATTGCGATTGTTGCTGCGAACAGGTATTTCATGGCCGAAAGGATAGCAAAAGCGTAACACAGAGAACACAGAGGAATACGAGGAAACGGAGAATGTGTCTTACGCATTTGCCCTGCTCAATCCGTGGGAAATGCAATTGCCTATCAGGTGTACAATGGCGATCGCTTTTTCCCGGCATCAAAATAGAATTTTCGTTTCCGGTCTATAAGACGAAGCGGCATTGCCCATTTGGGCATGCAAATCCGAGGAGGATTCATGACGGAAGAAAAAAAGTTTGAGAGCGAAGGTCTAAGCCGGCGCGAAGTGATGGCCCGCACCGCCTGGGCGGGGCTTGGAATGACTGCCGGAGTGATCGGAGCGGGCGGCCTGCAAAAACTTTGGGGGCAGATGTCGCCGCGCGTGGACGAATCCTCGCCGCGCATTTTCGGCGCCACCGTCGAGCAGCTTCCTGCGATCGACAATCGCTACCCTGTCATGCCCAGCTGGAACACCGCGCTGCGCCAGCTTGCGCCGAATGTCTACGCTTACCAGCAGGAGGGCGGCACCGGCCACCTCAACGCGGGCATCTCCAACGCAGGCCTGTTCGTGGGAGAAGATTCGGCATTGGTCTTCGATGCGCTGGGATTCCCGATACAGAGCAAAGCGTTCATCGCAGCGGCCAAGAAGGCCACCGGTGGCAAGCCCATCACGCACCTGATTAACAGCCACCACCATGGCGATCACGTAGCAGGCAATCAATTTTTTCTCCCGGCGCAAATTGCCAGCCATCCCTACTGCCGGCAAGAGGTCATCAAAGCCATCCCGGGCACGCCGCCTACATGGCCCAAGGCCGATGGCCTCGCCGACGGCACCGAGCCGCGCAAGCTGACGCCGCCCAGCGTCACGTTTGAAGACAAGTTGACTTACTACATTGGCGGCAACGTGGTGGAGTTTCGCTTCGTAGGCCCGGCGCACACCTGGGGCGACATGGTGGCTTATCTGCCGGAGCACAAAATTCTGTTCGCCGCCGACCTGGCCTTTTTCCACCTCATTCCCTACTGCCACAACGCTTATATTTCCAAGTGGATGGAGTCCATCGACAAAGTCATGAAGATGGACGTGGACGTGATCGTCCCCGGACACGGGCCCGTCGGCGGGAAAAAAGATTTGGCGGAGTCGGCCGAATATTTCCGCTTCATGAAGACCGAGGTCAAGAAGCGCTACGACGCCAAGCTGACTCCCGGCGCGGCCGCCGCGGACATCAAAATGGGCAAGTACGACAACTGGATGGGCCCGGAACGCCTGCTGATGAACACCGTCCGCTTGTACGACGAGTTCAAGGGCACGCTCACGCCGGACATCGATGTGGAAGGAACGAAGCAGGCGATTCTGGAATACAACTCGATCAAGGCAGCGAAAAAGTCGGCTTAGGTGATTAAATTAACCATGAAACTTACTTAGTGCATGAAGTTAATGTCGAGCCATTGAATTCGGCCCCAATGGATTCAGTACCGTGTTAGACCAAAACAGACTTTCAAAACGTCCTCGAAGAATTCTTGAGCGGCAATTTCGGGGCTAATTTTCTTTGAGGTTGTTGGAACGCCTTCAGGCGTAAGTATTCGCACATTGACTTGACCATCTTCATCTAGAAAAATTTCTCTAAGCCGAATCTTTGGAGTGTCAATCCGGTGATAAAGACCATCTTCTTCTGCGCGATTCGTTTGCAGCGGGACAACCTTTCGCTTCTGATAAATCGAATAATCACGGAAGAAACTGAAAACGAAGTTCTCTTCGATTCCAGTCCTTCTGTTTTGAACTTTAATTCTAAAAAACCAGCATTGGGGAGCATGTCCTTTTTCTCTAAGGTCTATAAATTTTGAGAAGTCGGGAGAGGGATACGGCCAGCACTCGACGGAAATTTCCTTCAATTTTTCATCCAACTCATCTGCAGCATGTTCGAATGCCAGCCTAACCAATTCCATCCTTGCAATCCATTGTTTGTACTCACGCTCTTCTCTGCGCTGGATGACGGCTGCTTCAGTTTGCCCCCACCGTTCTGCAAAAACCCGCATCCTTTCCGTTTCCTCTCTGACCCGTTGCATCTCCGCAAAAATCTCTGAAACTCTGTCTAGAACGAGTTCGACCAGTGGGGAATACAATCCCACATCCGCGAATGACAACGATTCATAGTATTTCGACCTGTCCTCACGTCGAATATTCACTATCGGATAGCCAGACCTCAACAAGATCAAGTTCATTAGGAGGCGTGCGACTCTGCCATTTCCATCAATAAATGGATGTATGGCGGCTAACTGGTGATGGACGTAAACCGCACCCACAATTGGAGACAAATTTAATGGCTGATTCATCCAATCTATCGTTTTTTGCATCATTGCCGGGACTGAGACGGGTGGAGGGGGCCTATGTTCTGAACCACTAATTACGACGCCAATTTGGCGATAGCTTCCGGGACGCGCCTCTGACTGGTTACGAACTACCAAACGGTGCAACTCTCGAATATCAATCTCTCTTATTGGGTTATTTGCATTGGACAGTTCAAGAAGGAAATTATACGCGGCTTCAAGATCTTTCACTTCAAGCTGGTCCGCTAAGGGCTTCCCGCCAATTTCCATTCCGTCCAACAAGACCGCTTCCGTCTCTTGAAGCGAAAGACGATTGCCTTCAATTCCTGTACTGTGAAAAATGTGCATCACTCGAAAGTATTCGTGCAATTTCTTTGCGGCGACTGGGTCGAGCGCCCCCCCTTCCCGGAACTCCTTGACGTCGTCGTCGAACGCACCGAGTCTGCCAAGCGTTTCCTTATCCAGTTGAAAGTCAGCCAAATCATGATATGTCGGCATTTGTTTCTTATGATAACAAAAGAAAGCAGCAAGCGCTCCTCAATCATTAAGATTCCAATAGGTACATGACCGACTTAAATGAACCCAGCAAAGCAAACACGCCGTACGCCACTAACTTGATCGCACGAAGAGGTAAAGGATCTTTTCAAAAATCACACTATGTGCGGCTCCAGCAGTAACTTTAGTTCCGACACGAAGATTTCCAATTCCGACAGGCGCTCCGGCGTTGCTTCCACGCGCTGCTTCTTGCACACAAACCAGCTCTTTTCTTTTTCGTTGATGCGGACGGTCAGGTTCCCTTCCAACAGAACGCAGGGCTCGCCGAACACACGAAATCCTCCGTTGGCGATGGGATCGAGCAGCGCCGCGCAGCTTCCCTTGCGCACGCCCACCGCGTTGGCATAGAGCGGGAAAGCGACAATCGCAAACTCCTTGGCGATCAGGCGCTGCAACGCGTCAATCTGCTGCGCGGAAAATTCGTTCATGATGATGGGAGTTTAGATGGGCGCGGGGGTGGAAGGAAAGAAAAAGCTTTTAACACAGAGAAAAACGGAGAAAGGCGAAAAGAGAGAGGGCCACAGAGAAACCCTTAGGAAGACGCGAAGGGCGATCGAGAGATGTATTTAAGAAATGGAAATCAGCCAATGGCGCGCAACGCGGGATCCTTCAGTTTTTCCACGAATCACGATTCACGAATCACGAACCGCGGCCTCTTCACGCCACCGCCGGCTTGGACACGCCCTTGGCCTGCGCATCTTCATCCTGCTCCAGCATTTGGATGAGGTTGCGCAGCGAGTCGATCAGCTCGGTGCGAGAGACATTGCTCTTGCGGAACTGGATGCGCAGCTTGAAGGCCTCGTTCTCCGGCCGAAAATTGAAGATGAACGGTTGCGGGCGAGGACCCGCAGTGCCTTCTTCCTGGCGCTCGCGGCGAGCTTCGTCGCGCGTCAGCCCGGCTTGCGCGATGCGATGAATCGCTTCCTGCATTTTGCGCTCGCTGGGCTGGCGGGCAATCTGCAAGAGCAGCGATTTCGAGGTGATTCCGTGCTCGATGCAAATCTTGCGCAGCGCTTCGGGAATCACGCGCAGCGACATGGTTTCCGTCACCGACGAGCGCGCCTTGGCGATTTTCTTGGCAATATCCTCGTGCGTGTAATCGAAATGCTCGGCCAGGCGCTGCAAGCCGTCGGCCTCTTCAAACGGCGTCAAATCTTTGCGCTGCAAATTTTCGATCAGCGCCAGTTCCAGCGTTTCGGCGTCGTCGGCAATCTTCTCGATGCAGGGGACTTCGCGCAATCCTGCCGCGCGCGATGAATGGTAGCGGCGCTCGCCGGAGATGATGTAGTAGCAATCCTCGCGCGGCACGAAGCGCACCAGCAGCGGCTCCAGGACGCCCTTTTCGCGGATGGATTCCGTGAGGTCGCGCAGATCGCCCAGAAATTTCCGGGGCTGATCGGGGTTGGGCCTGATCTTGTCAACCGGAACCATGCGGCCGATGGCTGCGCCGCTGAACGTGGTCAGTTGTTCTACGTAGTGCGCGTCATGCCGCATCTTCAGCGTGACGGGCAATCCCATTCTCTTCGACACGTTGGATAACCTCCAGAGCGAGCTTGCCGTAATCCCTTGCGCCGGGCGATTTGGGCGCAAAGGTCATGATCGTTTCCTTGTAGGCTGGGCTTTCCTCCAGCCGCACATTTTTGCCGATGCGCGTCTTGAACAGCACGCTGCCGAACACCGAGCGAATCTGCTCGTGCGTGTCGCGCGAAATATTGGTGCGCTTGTCAAACAGCGTGATGACCACGCCCAAAACCTTAAGATCGGGATTGGGCCGCGCGCGAATCCGCTCGTACGTCTCGAGCAGGTCGTCCGTGCCCTCGATCGCGAAGTAGGCGGCTTGAATCGGCACCAGCAGGTGCGTCGAGGCCACCATGGCATTCACCGTAATGATGCCCAAGGCAGGCGGCGTATCGATAATGATGTAGTCGAAATCTTTCAGCACCGGGGCCAACGCGTCCTTCAGCTTGAACGGCGCGTCGAATTGCCCGGAAAGCTGCTGTTCCAGTTTCGCCAGCGCCAGCCGCGACGGCGCGACTGACAAATTCGGCATCTTGGTGGGCCTGATGACGCTGGCCATTTCCGCGCGGTGCTCGCCCAGCACGTCAAACATGGACGCCTGCACGGTGGCCAAATCGAAAAAGGTGATGCTCGAATTGGCTTGCGGATCGAGATCGATCAGAAGCGTACGTTTTTCGCGTTGAGCAAGTGCGGCGGCAAGATTGATGGCAGTGGTGGTTTTGCCCACTCCGCCCTTCTGATTGGCAATGGTCAGGATGGCGGTCATAAACAGCCCCAACTATGTTGGGGCAAACTTCCTCCCTGGGCGGCCGCTTCCCCACGCGATCTTACGATTACAATGATGTTGCGGGAAGGCCCCCAGCCGTCGGCGCAAGCCCAAATCTACTCGTACCGGTGAATGAGCGCAAGCGAAAAAGCGGATTTGCACAGAAGCGGCGAAGTAGCAAGCAAAAGCGACTTCAGTGGCTAAACAACGAGTTGCCTTTGCTCTCACTGCCAGTCCCGTTAGGGACGACAGATCGTAGCCCACCGTGAAACGGTGGGAGCACGAAACGGGGAAGCTTGGAGCCCCGTAGGGGCGGCACAAGTGGGTGAGCACGTGTGCCGCCCCTACGGGGCTTTGCTTTGCTACGTCGCGTGCTCCCACCGTTTCACGGTGGGCTACGTTGTGCCGTCCCTCCGGGACTTCGAACCCCGAGAAAGACCAAACCGAGAGCGAAGCACCACCAAATGCGTTGCGGCATGCGAAGCATCTGAGGACTGGGAGTACAGAACAAGATGCTTCGCACGACGGTATTTAAAGCACATGCTGGTTTTTGGCTTTAGAATCTACACATGTTAATTCGCGCCGTGATTTTCGATATGGACGGGCTGATGCTGGACACCGAGCCGCTGTATCGAGTGGCATGGAAGCAGGCTTCCGCCGAATGCGGCTACGAATTGTCGGATGTGATTTACAAAAGGCTGGTGGGCCGCAGCCGCATGGATTCCGAGCAAGTGCTTTTGGACGAGTTTGGTGCGGGATTTTCCCTGGAGAAATTCCAAAGCCTGGCCCGGACGTACGTGACCACTGCATTCACGAGTTCGCCCATCCGAAGAAAGCCGGGGCTCGATTCCCTGCTGCAATTTCTGGAAACGCGGCGATTGCCCAAGGCCGTGGCCACCTCCACCGAGCGGCACAAAGCGCTGCCCCTTTTGCGATCAACGGAGTTGCTTGAGCGCTTCGACGCCGTGGCCACCGGAGACGAAGTGGCGCGCGGAAAACCCTCTCCGGACCTGTTCCTCCTCGCGGCGCAGCGCCTCGCCATTGACCCATGCGCATGCCTGGTGCTGGAAGACGCCGAATCGGGAGTCATTGCCGCGCATCAAGCCGGAATGCAGGTGTTCCACGTGCCCGATCTGGTCGAGCCCTCGCCTGAAGTGCGGCGAAGGGCGCACGGCATTTTCAGCTCATTGGCCGACGTCGCCAAAAATCTGGAAATTGCTTCCAGCAGTGCAAATTCAGAAGGAATTGAACTTCAGTCGTTCAAGACCGATTAGCGGTGTGCTCCATCTTTTGAGGATCACGAAGTTTGTGGGCGGGGTAGAATCCCGAAATGACCGTAAGCGATATGATGATTGGGGATTCAAACCCAAAAAATTCGCTCCTCACATAAGCCGCAAAGAGCGCTGCACCCGGCACTCAGGCGAACAATTTCTCTTGGCGCTCGATGCGAAAGTGGCCGTCGATACTCTCAAGCACACCGCGGGCAGGAATCTGCGCCAGCTCTTTTGGCTCCACTTTGTGCAACCCGCCGCCGTATACGCGGCCTTCGGAGATGAACTGGCCGGGCGTGACACTCTGGAGCGCCTCGAACACTCTCGCGGCAAGTTCGGGATGGTTGTTGAGCGCTTCCTGCAAGCGGCTCTTGGGATAAAGCATCAGATAGACGTTATGCGCGGTCGCATCTGAGCGATTCCAGATGAAACGGAACGGATGCTTGCCGTTGGCCGACGCGGCCCATATAGGTGCATAGAAAAGGCGCGGGCGGGCGCTGCTCCTGTGAATACCACGGGGCGCGATGGCTAGCGAGATATGACGCGTGAATGTCTTCCTCTCGGCCTTTCTGCAGATACGCATAGAATCGCGGCCAGTTCGCTTTGATTTTTTCTTCCGGCTCGCTGCAATCGAGCAAGTAGAGTTGAGGAGATACAGCAGGGGCACCGTCGGTTCGCCGATCGATGATGTCGGCCGTCAGGTGGCGCGGGCCGGGAAGTATCGGTTTGAGGAATCGGCGCGGGATGTGCCAGGTCTTCGTCTCTTCGTCACTCAGGATGAAAAAACTGTTGGAGCCGGTCGCAAGCCCGCGCTTGATGACAAAAAGATCGCCAAGTGTCGGCTCGTCCGTGCTTTCAAAGTTGGTGCGCGCCGGGAAACTGCGTCCATTTGCGGGAATGGCGAAGCACGTCGAGAGGCACAAGCGCCTCGGTGCTCGGGCTCTCAATCGGACCGCCAAAGGAAAATCGGACGCGGTGTCCTGGCGGCGGCGAAGCCTTACGAAATACGACGACGGCTGACGATACCAGCGCGTCCGTGAACTGCACGTCCGTTGGGCAGAAGCGGTGAATATGCAGGAGCGTCACACGTTCGGTGAGATAGCGGCGAAGCGTGGCGCCGTAATTCACATCCATGAATTCCGAAGGGATAAGCCAGATGGCAAGCCCCTGCTCTTCCATCCAGTCGTGGCACAGCAGCAGAAAATAACAGTACAGCCCCGCAAGCCCGCTGATCTCCATGTGTAGGGAGCGCGCAAGCTGCGCCTTCAGGCGATCCTTCGCGTCGGATTCCAGATGATGATGCCGCACATAGGGCGGATTGGTAAGGACGAGATTGAAACGCTGTGCAGGAGGCTTCTGCTTCGTGAAATCGCCCTGCACAACGTGCAGGCCGCTCTTGCCCCAGAGATTCTTGGCCGCTTCCGCAAACAAGGGATCAAGCTCGATGCCGGTCGCGGCTTCGATGCTCTTTGCCGGGACGGCCTGGGAAAGTGCCGAGTAAAACGATCCGGTGCCAATCGCCGGGTCGAGGAAGCGGAGCCTCTCATCCCCTAGCGTTTTGTGTGCGTAGCGCGCGAGGCTCAGGGCAAGCGCAAACGGCGTTGCGAACTGTCCCCATTTATTGCGCTCGGCTGCTGTCTTCAAGCCGTCGAGACGAGCCTGCTCAGTCTGGCGGCTGTCCTTCGATGGTTTGATGTGCGACAGTTGCCATGATGTCAGATCCCGAGCTGGTCCAGGTCCTGGGTGCGATGCTCCCATATCCAGTCTATGCCCTCAGCCGCTTCGTACCCAAGATACGCCGCATCGAAGTATCCGCACAGGAAAAGCACAAAGACAACGTCCTTGCCGTACGTTGCTTTGAGATAGTTGATTTTGGTGGCTTCTTCTTTTCGGCGCTTGTTGACGTTGGTGAAGTCGCCTGCGGATTTCGCTTCAATGAGTATCGGCAGATGCGGCAGCTTGGCCTTCTTCGGCTGGATCACCGCGTCGATGGGAATCTTGACAGTCTTGGCCTCGGCCTTGGAAGGCTTCACCAGGACATTGAGCCGGAAAGAGAACGTGCCTGGCTCCATTTGGATTGAGCGGAGTAGCGGCAGGATGCGCCTTCAGCTTGTAGCCGCGCTCGGTCAGGTACTTCTCGATGAGTGCGAGCTGACGCTTCTCCTGCGCGTTCCTCACGATGGGTTCCGCAACGGCCCCGCAGAGCCGATCAGCAACGATGGTGGATGAGCGGTAGCGTTCTTCCTTGGTGGGTTTGCGTTTCTCTTCGATCCACGGAAAAATATCCACGTCCAGCATCTGCGATAGGATTGCCGTGATTTTCTTGAGATGTGCGTCCAAGAGATCCGCTGCCAGTTGCGGAGGAAGCTTGCCTTCTTCGAGGCGTGCCAACGAGATTCTTGGTGGAATCGGCAAGTCCGATGAGCCTGTCGCGCGCCAGCGGCGGGCACGTAGACATGCGCAGCGTCGGCAGAATGGCCGGATTGGTCTTTGATTACGTCAGGTGTAATCGTGGTCAGGTCTTTGGTGAGGCGTGAGGCCCCTGCTCGACGCTCTCGATGGTTTTCTTGCGGGTATCCCGGTACGCCTTGGGCGCAAACTTCATGAACCACTGGTTGAACTGATCAACTGAGGCACGGGTGTCTGCCTTCCACAAATGTGGTTTATCGGCGTTAATGGGCATGAGCTACTTTACCAGCCACTTGCCAGAATGCAACCCTAGTCGGGCGCTCGCCGGACCGGAATTTTCTATTGAGATAGCTGAACTAGACTAGCATTGAACATTGTTGGAAGCACAGGTTTTCCCATGCCATGTGATATTCTCTCCCCGAAAAAACGGATAGTATCATGCTTCCACGCCTCTTTACATTTGCGATGAAAGGCAACGATGAGTGGCGTTGAGCCAGGGCCATTCGCTACACAATCGCGTAACCTTGCCGGCGCGTGTTCGTCCATGAATGAGGGCGACGACATCATCGGCTCCTCCGCGCTGCGCAAGGCCAGCGTGCGGTTGATTCCGCTGATTGCCATTGCTTATGGCGTGGCGTATACGGATCGCGTGAACATCAGCTTTGCGGCGCTGCAGATGAATCGCGATTTGCACTTTAGCGCTTCGGCCTACGGGCTGGGCGCGGGGCTTTTCTTTTTGAGCTATGCGGCTTGCGAGATACCGTCGAACCTGCTGCTGGTGCGCTTTGGCGCTTCGCGGTGGATTGCGCGCATCATGTTCACCTGGGGTTTTCTTGCCATGGGCATGATGCTGGTGAAGACGCCGCTGCAATTTTACGTGCTGCGATTTCTGCTGGGCATGTCCGAAGCGGGCTTTTTTCCGGGAGTGGTTTTCTATCTCAGCCAGTGGTTTCCGGCAAACGTGCGCGCGCGGACCGTGAGTCGCTTTTACGTGGCGCTGCCGCTCAGCTCGGTGTTCATGGGAGGGCTGGCGGGGGCGCTGCTCAATTTGCAGGGGCGCATGGGGCTGGCCGGATGGCAATGGCTGTTTGTGGCGGAGGGTTTTCCGGCCGTGCTGCTCAGCGTGGTGTTCCTCGCCTATCTGCCGAACACTCCGGCCGATGCCAAGTGGCTGACGAGCGAGGAGCGCGACTGGCTCATGAACCGGCTGCGCGCGGACAATGCAACCGCCGCGGATGCCGGCGGCGCGGGCCACGCAGGCGGAGCGTTGCGCGCCATACTGAATCCGCGCGTGTGGCAGCTGGGCATTTATCTGCTGTGCATCTACATTGGCTTTTACGCGTTCTCGTTTTCCGCGCCGCTGCTGATTCAGCAGTCCACCGGCATGAGCAATACGGGCGTGGGCTTCGCCGTCGCCGGCATGGGCTTGCTGGGCGCGCTGGCGCTGGTGCTCAACGGGCAGCACTCGGACCGCACCAACGAGCGCTACTTGCACATCGCCGTGCCCGTCTTGCTGATCGCCGCGGCGTTCGTCGTGGGAGGGCTGACCGTCGCGCCGATCTTCGCCCTGCCCGCCTACGCCATCATCTTCATCGCCTTCAACGCAACCGCCGGCCCTTCCTGGACCATCCCCTCCAGCTTTCTCACCGGAAAATCGGCCGCCGCGGGAATCGCCACGGCAAACACCATCGCCATTGTTGGAGGATTTCTAGGCCCCTACTGGATGGGGCGGGCAAAGGACTTCACGGGAAACTATCAGACTGGCCTTTTGACTCTCGCGGTGCCTACGATTGTGGGCGCGGTGATTGTGCTGTTTATGCGGCGGCAGGCTGCGCGGTCATAGTGGCGCGGGGTGAAAGCCGCAGACAAAAGCTTTAACACAGAGGGCACAGAGAAAAGAGGAGAAAGGCGGAGAGGGCGAGTTCATGAGGGTGCAACTAGATCGAAAGAAGACGATACCCCGTAAGCGGAGTCTCCGGTTTTCTTCTCTTTTCTCTGTGTTCTCTGTGTTAGAACCTTTGAATGTTGTGGCATAGGCTTCAGCCTGTGGGGGGTAGTCCTTGCTAGGACTAAAATCCACAGGCTGAAGCCTGTGCTACGTAAGGCTACGTCGATCTTGCCTCGACTAGTTGCGCAACGTCCTCGGAAACCTGCTTGGCGGAAACCCAATTGCGCCGCTCGATGTATGTTGGGGGTTCGTATGTGCATCCTGACGCTAGCCGGAGCTCTTCCCTGCGCGTGGACCACAGCAGAAAAGGCCCCATGGACGCGGCGGCTAGGCGCGCAACAAACGGAAATTCCTTTTCGACTTCGCGCCGCAGATTGTGAATCTCGCGGCTCACGCTCTCATTCACTTTTTTAAATTCGCGCTCCATCACCCAGAGGGCCGCATTGTAGGGGCCGCTGAGTTTTTTCGCCTGCCGCGCGAAGCGTTCCCGAATGCGCGGATCGGGATCATTCTTGTAACGCTTCCAGCCCTGCAGCATGGTTTGGCACATGCGGTAGAGGCTGGGGCCGTTGCGCTCAAAATCGCGCTGGAAGGCCCAGTCGAGAAATATTTTGGAATCGTCCCGTGAAATCGCGGCGTGCTGAAAATTAAATTTATCCTGCCCATGGATATCGGCGAGGTCGATATCCGGGAGCATGCGGCCGGCATCGGACATTTCCTTGTACAGCGGCGTGCCGGGCACCGGAGTGTAGAGCATGAACTGGTGAAAATCGGTCTGGTGATCGACCGCCGCTTCAATTTCCTCGAAAATATTTTCCGGCGTGTGGTGCTCCAGGCCGATGATGGTCGATCCTTGCACGCGAATGCCGTGCTCGCGCAGCTCCCGCGTCAGGCGCCCAATATCCACGCCGTTCAGCTTGCGATAGGCGGACCGGGGCGATTCCAATCCCATCCACACCCAGGAAACACCCAGCTCGACCAGTTCGTCGCATAGTGTATTTGCGGATGGCGTTGGCGGAAGAAAACACGGAAAGCTCCCAGCTTTTTCCGGCCTCCTTCATGCGCTCCAGCAAGCGCATGGCGCGCGGGCGGTGCAGCAGGAAATTTTCGTCCATCATGAAAAAGGAATGCACCTTGAGCTCGGCCTCGATCCGGCACATCACGTCAAACAGTTCGTCTCCCGTTTCAAAGAAGTTTACAAATTTTCCCTTACCGCCAAAAAACGAGGACGTGGTGCAGAAGTTGCACCCCATGGGGCAGCCGACCGAGGGAATAATGGTGGCCGCCGTGCTGCCCTTTCGCTCGGGCAAACTGCACTCCCATGATGCGCGCCTGCAAGCCGGAAACGATGGCGGGATGGTGGATAGGCGCGTCGCGTCTTCCCCAGGATAGCGGCGCATCCAGGCGATGCCTTCTCCGCGCACAATGTGGTCGGCGTCGATCATGGTTTCCAGACCGGGCAGCGCCGCCACGTGTCCTCCCACAACGATCACCGAATCCGGGGAGAGCTCGCCGCACCATGCGGCACATCTCCTTGACCTTTGCCCAGATTCACAATAATTGAAGAAATGCCGACGATGTCGTACTGGTTCTCGGTCAATTCGCGGGCGAAGGCTTCCCGAGTGGGAAAATCCAGCACGGTGCAGGGCGCGGAAATATTTTCCTGAATCAGCATGATGCCCCAGGAGCGATGAAACATGCGCAGCGAGTAACTTCCCTGCGCGCGAGTAACTTGATTGTGATACAGCTCCATGGGATTGATGGAGCGGCTGCCGAATTCGTCGTCTTGCGCGTAGGGCCCAAACACGGAGCTGAGCAGGATGCGAGCGCGGCTTCCCTTGGGATGAGTTTGAGAATAATTCATTTTTATAATTTACGGCGCGGATGCCGGTTTGGCAGTGACCGCCGGCACATTACAAAACTATTACAATCGGGCCGCGACTTTTATTACTCGCAATCACAGCCACGGGGAAAGTGTTGTGCTATATTCCCCGCTCTGAATTCGCAGGGCACTGCCCTGGCAGGAGAATATCCGTGGACCAATATAAATATCTGCTTTCAGAACGCGAGTTGCCGAAGAATTGGTACAACGTCATTCCCGATCTGCCGCAGCCATTGTCGCCGCCGCTGCATCCTGGGACAGGACAGCCGGTCGCTCCCGGCGACCTCGAAGCGATTTTTCCGCACGCGCTGATCGCGCAGGAAGTTTCCTCGGAACGTTTCATCGCGATTCCCGATCCCGTTCAGGACATGCTGCGGCTTTGGAGGCCTACTCCGCTGCACCGCGCACACAGGCTCGAAAAGGCGCTGGGTACGCCCGCAAAAATTTTCTACAAGAACGAAGGAGTGTCCCCTGCCGGCAGCCACAAGCTGAACACGTCCATCGCTCAGGCCTATTACAACAAAGCGGCGGGCATCAAGCGGCTTGCGACCGAAACGGGAGCGGGCCAATGGGGCAGCGCGCTTTCCTTTGCCTGCCAGGTATATGGCCTGGAGTGCATGGTGTACATGGTGAAATGCAGCTACTTTCAGAAACCGCATCGCCGAACGTTGATGCAATGCTGGGGAGCGAATTGTATTCCATCGCCCAGCACGCAAACCGCGGCCGGCCGCAAAATACTTGCCGAGGATCCTGAGTGTCCCGGAAGCCTGGGCATCGCCATCAGTGAAGCGGTGGAAGACGCGGCGCTGCGAAAGGATACGAATTACGCGCTGGGCAGCGTGCTGAATCATGTCCTTCTGCATCAGACCGTGATTGGACAGGAAGCGCTGGCGCAAATGCAGCTCGCCGGAACGTTTCCGGATGTGGTCATCGGATGCTGCGGAGGCGGGTCCAATTTCGCCGGCCTGGCCTTTCCTTTTGTTCCTTTGAAGGCCGGCGGGAAGCAAGTCCGGCTGTTGGCGGTCGAGCCCGCTGCGTGCCCCACCATGACGCGGGGAGTTTACGCCTACGATTTCGGGGACAAGAGCGGCATGACGCCGCTGCTAAAAATGGAAACGCTGGGCCACGATTTCATTCCTGCCGGGATTCACGCCGGAGGCCTGCGCTATCACGGAATGGCGCCGCTGGTCAGCCTGCTGCATCAGGCAGGCGTGGTCGAGGCGGCCAGCTATCCGCAACTGAAATGCTTCGAGGCCGCGGTTACCTTCGCGCAAAGCGAAGGGATCGTGGTCGCGCCTGAAACTTCCCATGCGGTGTGCGCCGCGATCGATGAAGCTCGCAAAGCAAAAGAAGAAGGCAAGGAGAGAACGATTCTATTTAACTTGAGCGGCCACGGCCACTTTGACATGGCCGCCTACGAAAAATATTTCGCCGGCGAGCTTGTCGATTACGAATATCCGGCGGAGAAGATCCAGGAAGCGCTGGCCCATTTGCCGCGGACTTCCTAAAGCGGCCGGAGAATTCCGTGCAGGGCGGGATGGTACTAGGATGCAAGCTCTCCGGTTTTTTCGTTTTTTCTCTGTGTTCTCTGTGTTAAGGATTTTGAATTTTGTGGCAGGTTTAAGTAGCGCGGGCTTCAGCCTGCGGGGTTTAGTCCTTGCAAAGCCCAACACCCGCAGGCTGAAGCCCGCGCTACTTAAACCCTACATCTTGTAGCGGCCGAGGTCTTCGTCGGAGAGGCCTTCGAGCCATTTGCGGAGTTCTTCGCTGGTGGATTTTTCGGAGATGGCGCTGGAAACTTTGGAGCTTTTCAGGACTTCGTCTTCCACGAAGATGGGGCAATCGACGCGCAGGGCCAGGGCCAGTGCATCGCTGGGCCGCGAATCGATGGAGAAAATTTCGCCGTTGCGCTCCACCCAGATCAGCGCGTAAAACGTGTCGTCCTTCAAATCGTTGACCACCACTTTTTGCACGCGCACATCCAGGCCCAGGAACACGTTGCGCAGCAGGTCATGCGTCATGGGGCGCGGCGTTTGCACTTTTTCGATTTCCAGAGCGATGGCGTTGGCTTCGTAGATGCCCACCCAGATCGGCAGCACCGCGGTGCCCTGCGCGTCCTTGAGCACAACGATGGGCATGTTGGTGACGGGGTCCATCATCAGTCCGCGGATCTTCATTTCGACTTCCATGGAAACCTCCCCGGACGGCAATTGCGGCAACCAATTCAAATTCATTTGTAGGACAGGCTTCAGCCTGTCTTCTTTTAGCATACGCCAATATGAGCCAAGTCAAAACCTGACAGGCTGAAGCCTGTCCTACTCAAATCAGATCGCGTGTTCCCCGACAAGGCTGATGGGGCCCGCGCCGGTTACCTTTACCTGAACGTATTCTCCCAGAAGGTTCTCGCGCGGCGAAGTGAAATTTAGCATCTGGTTGTTTGAACAGCGACCCGACCAATTTCCGAGGCGCCGGGAAGCGTTGTCCACCAGCACTTCCAGAGTCTTGCCGATGTGCGCGTCGTTGCGCCGTTGCTGAATTACGCGCTGATAGTCCATCACGCGTGCCAGGCGGCGGCCCTTCTCTTCCTCGGGAATAGCGTCCGGCATGCGCTGCGCCGATGTGTTTGGGCGCGGCGAATATTGAAACGCGAACACGCCGTCGTACTGCGCGATATCCAGCAGCGAAAGTGTTTCATCTAGTTCCTCTTCCGTTTCGCCGGGAAATCCCACGATGATGTCCGAGGTCACGCTGATGGGTCGGCGCGCCTCGCGTATCAAGGCGATCTTTTCCAGATATTCCTCGCGCGTGTAGGTTCGCAGCATTTCGCGAAGGATGCGCGTCGATCCCGATTGCACGGGCAGATGCACGTGGTCGCAAAGCTGCGGCGTGGAATCGATGGCCTCGACAATGTCTCGACCGAAATCGCGCGGGTGCGAGGTCGTGAAACGCACGCGCCGAATTCCCTGCACCGCCGCCACCGCAACCAGCAGCTCCGCGAAGGACATTCGCTTCCCCGAGGGATCCTTGTAGGAGTTCACAGTTTGCCCGAGCAGCTGAATTTCCGAGTAGCCCGAGTCGGCCAGCCGGCGCACTTCTTCCAGCACCGAGGCGCTGGCGCGGCTGCGCTCCGGCCCGCGCGTGAACGGCACCACGCAATACGAGCAGGCCTTGTCGCAGCCCTCGATGATGGTGAGATAGGCGCGAAACGGATTGTCGCGCCGCGTGATTTCTGTTTCAAAGGTTGCGTCGGTATCGTTGTCCAGGCCGGTGACGCGGCGGTTTCCCGCTTCCAGTTCCGCGATCAGATCGGGCAGCTTGCTGTAACTGGCCGAGCCGCACACCAGGCGCACCCAGGGCGAGCGCTCGAAAATCTCCTCGCCTTCCTGCTGCGCGACGCAGCCCAGCACGCCGATGATTTTTTCCTCGCCGCCATATTTCCGGTAAGTGCCGAGGCGCGAGTAAATTTTTTGCGCGGCCTTTTCGCGAATGCTGCAGGTGTTATAGAGGACCAGGCGCGCCGCCTCGATCGTATCCACTTGCTGATATCCGCGGCCGAGCAGGACTCCGGCCACTTTTTCGGAGTCGTGGTCGTTCATCTGGCAGCCGAAGGTTTCCAGGTAGAAGGTGTTATTGCCCGCGGCGGATGCATCCAGCGCAATCGCCTGTGCAGGCTGGACGGCGTCTGCGCCGGCCAGTGAGTCAAGGCGGATATCGAATGTTTGCGGCATGGCTTTCCATGGAATGATACCACACCGATTTCAGGGGGCTTGCGTGGGGCGCGTTACGAACTTCAAAAGCTTTAACACAGAGGTCACGGAGAAAAGAGGAGAAAGCCGGAGAGTCCGCGGCGCACTATCGTTGCGCGAATGCGCGCATCCCGCGATCCAGGCCGCCTTCCCTTATTTCTTGGCCTTTCTCCTCTTTTCTCTGCGTCCTCTGTGTTAAGTGTTTCTTTTGGCCCGCCGCACCACGTGCTACCGGCGCCGCTTGAAATACATCGTATTACGATGTATTGTACTGGCCGGTCACAATCAAGCACCTTGGCGCCCGTTATTGTTTGACCGCGTTTTGAGCGTGTGCTAGCTTGCCCGTGGGGGATATTCATTCGATTTTTTTGAGGGGGAGACTATTCCGCTATCCGCGTTTTTGCTGTTCGCCGGCCAACTGGACACATTGATTGAGCAGACAGGCTGGGTCGCTCGAATTGTTCTGGCGATGCTTTTGGCCTTCTCTCTTTTCTCCTGGGCGCTTATTTTTCAAAAATTGCTGATGTTTTCGCGCATCAACCGGCAAACTTCCCTGTTCCTTCGCATCTTTCGCGCCAACCGGACGCTTCCCGATCCAAAGCAGATGGGCGGAGGCGGCTCTCCGCTGGAAACCGTTTACGGCGCGGGCGTCCGCGAGATCGAAAGCCAGGTCCGCTCCGGAAATTCGAATGGAAAAATTACCAGCCTCAACGCCATTACGGTGAGCATGCAGCTTGCCGCCGGCGAAGAAGTCCGCAAGGTGGAAAAGTACATGCCCTGGCTGGCCACCACGGGATCGGTCACTCCCTTCATCGGACTGTTCGGCACTGTGTGGGGCGTCATGGACGCGTTTACGGGATTGGGCGCGGCAGGATCCGCCAGCCTACGCGCGGTTGCGCCGGGCATTGCAGAGGCTCTGATCACCACGGCGGCGGGACTTTTCACAGCCGTGCCCGCGGTGATCGCTTACAACCACTTTTTGCATGACATTCGGGATCTCAGCATGCGAATGGATAGTTTCGCGCTGGAAGTCACTTCGGTCGTCGAGAAGCTGTATCCGGGTCAGCGCGGGTGAAGCGCGTGTGGAGCAGATGCACGCGCAAGCGAAAATCTTTAACCCATTTAACACAGAGGTCACAGAGGACACAGAGTAATAAAGATGAGAAAACCTTTTTGAGAGCTTAATTGTCCGTATTTGCGAATAAAGCATTCTCCGGGTTTCTCTTGTTTTTCTCAGTGTTCTCTGTATTAAAGCTTTTTCTTTTGAACTAAGTTGGCGTAACGCCGCCGGAAGAATACCAAGATGCCTCAACTGTCTCGACAATCCGGAAGCTCCCTGTCGGAGATCAACATCGTCCCGTTCGTGGACGTCATGCTGGTCCTGCTGGTGATTTTCATGATCACGGCGCCCATCCTGCAATCCGGCATCGAAGTGGACGTTCCGAAAACAAAGACCGTCAAGGAAATTGCCGAATCGCGCGTGGTCGTTTCCATCGATCGCGCGCAACGCATCTATATCGGCGACAGTCCAGTCAACATCCACGAACTGGGCAACAAAGTTCACGCCCAAATGCACAACCCGCAGGGAGACGCGGTCTACCTGCGCTGCGACAAAACGGTTCCCTTCGGTGCATTCGCCCTGGTGGTGGACACCATGCGCCAATCCGGCATCCAAAACATCAGCGTGGTGACGGAGCCATTGGACGACACTCCTCACTGAGAGCCATGACCAATACGCCTCACCATCCCGGCGCTCAAGGCTTGAAGAAACCTTTCTTCTGGTCGCTCGCTTTTCACGCCATACTTTTCGGCTCGCTGACGGTTTCCACGATTTATTCTCATCGCGGCGATATGTGGGGAAGCGCGGGAGGCGATGGCGCCGTTTCCGTGGGCCTGGTCGCCAAACTCCCCGGAGTCACCTTGCCGCGGCCCGATGCCGTCACGCAGAGCCAGACGGTGGACACCAGCAAGGGTCTGTACAAGGCCGAGCCGCAGCCCAAGCCCAAGGAAATCGAGCCGGACGTAAAAAAGATTCCCGAATTCGCAAAAGAAAAAGCGCCGCACTACGTGACTCGCCCGTCCAAGGTTTTTGAGGATAAGACTCCGCCGCCGACAAATGCTGTTCCCTATGGACAGGGCGGCTCGCCGGCGCTGCCCTATTCATCGTTCGCCATGAATGGCCCGACGCAGGGCGGCATGGGATTCAGCGGACCCGGAGGCGGCGATTTCTCGGGAAGATTCCCTTCCTATGTGGACGCCGTACGAAACCGCATCAGCAGCAATTGGCTGCAATCCACGGTGGACCCGACCGTGCGCTGGGCGCCGCGGGCGAGCTTTTCGTTTACCGTCTTGCGCGACGGCACAGTTACCAATGTTCAGATGTTGCAATCCAGCGGCAATCGTTCGGTGGACAATTCGGCTCTGCGGGCCATTCAAAGTTCCAGCCCGATGTCTCCCTTGCCGTCGAATTATTCGGGAAACAGCGTGACCGTGGAGTTCTGGTTCGACTTCCGCAGATAAAAAATAAGGAATGGTTGAATGAGTGAAAAATTAAACAAAGCCGCGGAAAGAAAACGAATGATTCAACCAAATCACAAATTGCACGATTCAAAATCAATTTCTGTAATCAGTCTTTATCAGTGTTTATCTGTGTTCATCTGTGGATTAATTTTTCTGATATCCGCGCAGAGCGCATCGGCCCAGAGACTGGTTCAAGACCGGCACGGGGCTGGGTGTTTCAAAGGCTCGAGTCGGCGTGGCCGATTTCGCGGCCAAGGACACGCCTTCTCAGCCGCTGGCGGCGCTCTTCGGCGACGTAGTGCGCACGGACCTGGATTTTAGCGGCATCCTCGATCTGGTGAGCAAGAGCTACAACCCGCTGCAGACGCCCGGCACTCCCGCGGAAGTCGATTACAAATCCTGGGCCGCGGCGCCCGCATCGGCGCAACTGCTTGCCTTCGGAAATTTTTCGGTGAACGGCAGCAACGTGGAAATCCAGGCCTGGCTGAACGATGTGCGGGACGCTTCCCTGCCTCCGGTCATCGGGAAAGTTTATCGCGGCGAGGCCACCGAATCGCAGGTGCGCATTTTCGCGCATCAATTTGCCGATGAAATTATTGGAAAACTGTCCGGCGGCTTGCCGGGAATCGCATCCACGCAAATCGCTTTCGTCAGCAATCGCAGCGGCAACAAGGAAATCTGGGCCATGGACTACGACGGCGAAAATCAGCATCAGCTCACGCAAATCCACACCATCTCGCTGACGCCCCGCTGGTCGCCGGACGCATCGCGCGTTGCGTTCACGTGTTACGCGCAGCCCGGCAGCAGCAGCGTGCTGACCGCGCAGATCTGCGTTTATTCCACGCTGACCAACCACCTGATTTCCTGGCCGCGATTCAAGGGCACCAATTCCTCTCCATCGTGGTCGCCCGATGGAACACAACTGATGTTCATGTCCAGCATGTTTGGAAATCCGGAACTGTTCATCACCGATGCGGCGGGCCAGCGCCCCAAGCGACTCACGTATTCCAACGGAGCGAACACTTCTCCATCCTGGAATCCCAAGACGGGCCAGCAAGTGGCATTCGTGAGCGATCGCGGCGGCATTCCGCAGCTCTACACAATGAATGCGGACGGATCGAGCCAGGCCAAGGTGGATTTGCCGGACATGGGCTACGTCATCGATCCGGCGTGGTCTCCCAACGGCCAGTTGCTGGCATTCAGCTGGCGGCGCCCCAACGGGAATTATGATATTTATCTGATGGAAATTGTCACGCGACAGCTAGTGGAATTGACGCGAGATGTTGGCCGCAACGAACGGCCAAGCTGGGCCCCGGATGGGCGTCATCTGGTATTTGAATCGACGCGCACGGGAACCAGGCAAATCTGGTCCATGCTGGCAGACGGGACGCAGGCCCGCCAGCTCACCAAGCAGGGACAGAATGAATCGCCCAATTGGTCGCCCAAGTAAGGCGTGATTGAAATCTCGGTATTGGTTTGTGTAGCGCCCGCTTTCAGGCGGGCATCGCCGTGGCTCCAAAGTGCCCGTCCGCCGCGGCGGACGGGCACTACATGGGCATCGCAAGTGGAGGTTCACAGGCGCACCCAAGTAGGGCGCAAACTGGCCATGACGCCGGATTCGGAAGAAGTGCGGTAAGGCAGCTCAAGTTCGGATTTGCACTCACGACCGAAGCTCAAGTAGATTGTCAAAGGAGGAAGAAGAACGATGCGGAAACGAACGCACTCCAGGATCCTGTTTGGATCCTTGCTCGCGATCCTAGCCCTGAGCGCGGCTTGTAAGAAGCCTGCTCCCGAAGCGCCACCTACACCGCCACCGACGCCAACAGCGCCGCCGGCCAGGCCAACGGTAAACCTGCAAGCGTCCTCCAGCATCATCCAGCGAGGCGAGACAGTTACCCTGACATGGTCTTCGACCAACGCAACCTCTCTGAATTTATCGCCTGAAATCGGCGCAGTTACCGCCGAAGGCACGCAGCGCGTGACGCCACGGGATTCGATTACATACACCATTACCGCCACGGGCCCGGGCGGCTCGGCCGACGCCAATGTGCACATCACAGTCAGCGCACCTCCACCCGCTTCGAAGCCTGCCGCGCCCACGGTGCAGGAGCTATTCGACAAGGAAGTGAAGGACGCTTTCTTCGACTATGACAAAGCAGACATACGTACCGACGCTCGCGACGCCCTCTCGCAGACGGCTACGTTCCTGCGCTCGTATCCACAAGTGAAAGTAGCCATTGAAGGCCATTGCGACGAACGCGGCTCCACGGAGTACAATCTGGCCCTAGGGGACCGCCGCGCAGCGGCCGTAAAAGCGTTCCTGGCTTCGCTAGGAATTTCGGCCGATCGCATGGAAACCGTCAGCTACGGCAAGGAACGCCCGTTCTGCTCCGCTTCCACGGAGGAGTGCTGGCAGCAAAATCGCCGCGGACACATTATCATGGCGAAGTAGTTTGATTTGGCGTCAACATCCGGGGCTTGCTAGCCGCGCATTGCGGCCAGCGAGCCCCGGAAAATTTTAAAGGCTTACGAGGAGTCCCCCCCCTCGGAGGAGGAACACCTTGCGGATTCGATGGATTCTATTTTTTGGCGCCGCAATGCTCGCTGGAGCACTTGGCGGTTCGCTGTTTGGGCCCGCGCCGGCTGGTGCAGTAGCGCGCGAAATTATTGAACTTCAGACCGGCGTGAGCCAGCTGATTCAGGGCCAGCAAAATATGCAGACGGCCATCACGCAGAACGCCGCCGTGCAGCGCACGCTCATCGAGCAGTCGCTGGACGCGGTGAATAAATTGAACACATCGATGTCTGCTGTGCAGAAGACCACTCAGGATTTTTCGGCGGCTTCCGGCGCACGTCTGGACACCATGGGCACGCAGGTGCAAGGCCTCTCTGATAACGTGGGCGACTTGCAGGCGCGTGTGGGCAAGCTCGATCAGAAGCTCACGGACATTCAAAACACGCTGCAAAACGTGGACGCCAAGCTGGCATCAACGGCACCGGCGCCCTCGGCGGCTCCGCCTTCGACCATGAACGCACCGAGCGGGCCTATGCCAGGCGGAGCGCCCATGAACATGCCTCCGTCCGCTGCTTCCGCCGGTCCGCCGGCTTCCGCGGATGTGCTCTACTCCAACGCACTGCGGGACATCAACGGCAAGCATTACGACCTGGCCACACAGGAGTTTCAGGACTATCTGAAGTATTACGGCGAGACCGACCTGGCTTCCAACGCGCAGTTCTACCTGGGTGAAGTCGCCTATATGCAGAACCAGTTTCAAAATGCGCTCGACGCCTATAACAAGGTGATCGAAAATTATCCCAAGAGCTTCAAAACCGCTTCCGCACGAATGAGAAAAGGCTTTTGCCTGGCCGAGCTAGGCCAGAAGGCCTCCGCCGTTCGCGAACTGCGCACGGTAGTCCGCCTTTATCCGGGCACGGATGAAGCCAAGCGCTCCGCCGCCAAACTGAAGGAAATGGGGGCGACGGCGGGATAGTGAATCGTGATTCGTGAATTGTGATTCGTAATTCGTGAAAGAACTGTTTACTTAGAGTCTCCAATACCGTCTTCCACACGGCGAGTATTCTCGGCGCTGTCTCCGGTTTTCTCCTCTATTCTCTGTGTGCTCTGTGTTAAAGGGTTTTCCGGAAAAGGCTTAACACACAGAAAAGAGGAGAAAACCGGAGAGTCCATTGGATATTTCTACGCCTTGAAATTTGAAAGGCCAAGATTTGCACGCGCGTCGTGGTCGTGTTATCTTCCTCACCTAATTGGAGACTACAAAACATGTCCGTAAATAAAGTAATTTTAGTTGGGCGTTTGGGCAAAGACCCGGAGACGCGCTACACAAGCGGCGGCCAAGCCGTGTGCAATTTTTCAATGGCCACGGATGAATCGTTCAAAGATAAAAGCGGCGAACGGCAAAAGCGCACCGAGTGGCATAAGATTGTGGTGTGGGGAAAACAAGCCGAGATTGCCCAGCAATACCTGAAGAAGGGCGCGCAAATTTATCTGGAAGGCCGCATTCAATCGCGCGAGTGGATGGACAAGGAAAATCAGAAGCGCACTACTTATGAAATTGTCGCCACAAATTTCCGCATGCTCGGCTCAAAGTCGGACTCGTCCGGCTCAGGCTACCGAAGCAATGCCGCTGCCGCTGTCTCACCGGACTTCGACGCTGCCGCTCCCTCGTCGATGGACCACGATCAGTCCGGCCCCGAAGTTACCGACGAAGATATTCCGTTTTAGTCTTACGTAGCGCGGGCTTCAGCCTGCGGGGGTTGGTCCTTGCAAGGACTAACGCCCGCAGGCTGAAGCCCGCGCTACTCAAACCCTACTCATACCTCAACGCTTCGATCGGATCCAACTGCGCGGCTTTGTGCGCCGGATAGTAGCCGAAGAAGATTCCCACCGCGGCCGAGAAAATTACCGCCGCGATAATGGCCTTGCCTGAAATCAGCGTGGGCCACGACAACAAATTGCTGATCAGCGCCGATCCCACCAGCCCGAATACGATTCCGATAAACCCGCCCATCATGCTGAGCGTCACGGCTTCCACCAGAAACTGGCGGCGCACGTCGTCCTCGGTGGCCCCCACGGCCATGCGAACTCCAATTTCCCGCGTCCGCTCCGTGACCGAAACCAGCATGATGTTCATGATGCCGATTCCGCCAACCAGCAAGGAAACGGAGGCGATGCCTCCAAGCAACAGCGTCATGACCGATTGCGTCTGATCCGCGAGGTCCTCGATATCCGCTTGCGTGCGAATCAAGAAGTCGTCGTCCGTGCCAGGCCGCAGGCGATGCCGCTCGCGCAGCAAACTGGTGATCGGGGCGACTGCCGCGATAGACGCGGGCTGAGATACGGCCGAGGCGTTAATGGTCTGCAGCCAGGTGATCCCCTGTATCTTGCGCTGCACGGTCGTGTAGGGAGCAAAAATAATATCGTCCTGATCCTGTCCCACGCTGCTCTGCCCCTTGGAGGCCAGCACGCCGTCCACGCGGAACGGCAGGTTTCCGATACGTATGGTCTTGCCAATCGGATCTTCATCGAGAAACAAAATTTTCGCGACGGTTGTTCCCAGAACGCACACATTGGCGGCGAGGTCGACTTCCTCATCGCTAAAGATCGAGCCCGACTGCACGGGCCAGGTGCGGATATCGAAATAGTTTGGCGTGGTGCCATTGACTCTGGTGTTCCAGTTTTGATTCCCATACACAATTTGCTGGCTGTTGGCTAACGAGGGCGCGGCCTGCTTGATCAGCGGAATCTCTCGAAGGATGGCATTCATGTCATCGATCGTGAGAGTCTTCACCCCGCCGTAACCCTGCCGCACGCCGCCCGCGCGGTTGCTTCCCGCCGCGATGAACACGGCGTTGGTTCCCATGGCCGCGATGCCCTGCTGCACCAGGTAGTTGGCTCCCTGGCCGATGCTCACCACGGCAATTACCGCGCCGACGCCGATGATGATGCCCAGCATGGTCAGCGCCGAGCGCATCTTGTTTCGAGCCAGCGCCCGCAGTGCCAGCCGGAATGTATTCATGAAATCCATAAAGAAACTCCCTACTGAGCCGCCTTGTCCGCCGCAATCTTTTCCTGACGGGCATTATCCACGGCGTCCTCGGCCGCTTGCTCTTCCGCCGTGGGAAGCGTCAGAAGAACTTCGCGAGCAATGGAGCGATTCTGAACGATATTGTCCTTGCGCAGTTTGCCGTCGCGGAACTCCAAAGTGCGTTTCGCATATTGGGCGATGTCCGGTTCGTGCGTGACTAGAACGATGGTTATGCCCTGTTCGATGTTCAAAGTTTGCAAAATGTCCATGATTTCCACGGAGGTGCGGCTGTCCAGGTTTCCAGTAGGCTCGTCGGCCAGCAGGATAGCCGGACGATTGACCAATCCCCGCGCGATGGCCACGCGTTGCTGCTGGCCGCCGGAAAGTTGTGACGGATGATGTCCCGCGCGCTCGGCGAGACCCACTCGAGTCAGCGACTCCAGCGCACGCTTGCTTCTCTCTTCCGGTGCAATCCCGGCGTAGACCGTGGGCAGTTCCACATTTTCCAGCGCCGAAGTGCGCGATAGCAGGTTGAACTGCTGAAACACGAATCCCAATTTCTTATTGCGGATGTGCGCCAGCTCGCTCTTTGACATCTGCGATACATCGACGCCATCCAGGTAGTAGTGCCCGCGAGTAGGCCGGTCCAGGCAACCCAGGATATTCATCACCGTGGATTTGCCGGAGCCGGATGGGCCCATCACCGCCACGAATTCTCCCTCGTAAATCTCGAGAGTTACCCCGCGCAGTGCCTGGACCTGGATTTCGCCCAGGTCGTATGTCTTGAAAACATTTTCGAGCCGAATCACCGGCTTGGCATTGGCCTTTGCCGGATTCAACTCCGCTGGTGATGTGGTTTGTTCCGACACTTGGTTGCAGGCGCCTCGATTAAATTAGAATCTGCGTTGCGCGCCGGCAGCCCCGCCGGGAGCGCCACCACCCAGCGGACTTGCGGCCCGATTCGCAGCAGTTGCAGTCGCTGAAGCCTGACCGATAACAAGCTCGTCGCCGGGTTTCAGGTTTCCGCTGATCATCGCTGTAAACGTAAAATCGGTCACGCCAAGGCGAACTTGGACCGGCTGCAAGGTCTTGTCCGGCAGCAACTTCCAAACAATTCCTGTCTCCGCCCGCTGTGCGCCGCCTCCGCCGTTTCCGCCTTGGCCTCGACGGTTTCCACCTCCGCCGCCTCCACCGCCTTGACCACCAGCCCGGCCTCCACCTGCGCCGCCTGCGGCTTGCGCCCCGGTTCCTGTGCCCGCAGTACCTGCGGCTGCCCCGGTTGCTTCGCCTGCGCCGGCTGCAGGAGCTGTTGCGTTGGCGGTAGCAATGCGCCCGGCCGCCGTGGCGCGCGTACTATCTTCGATATTGTACTTGGCATAAAGCGCCTGGCGCTGACTATCCGTCAAATCCGGCTTAAAACGCAGCGCACCATTGGGAATTTTCACGGCATCCTTGGCCGTGGCCACGGGAATGGAGGCATACGCCGTCATCCCCGGGAAAAGCCGCAAGTCCGGATTATCGAATGCGATGGTGGTGTTATAGGTGACCACGTTCTGGACCGTCGTGGCGTTCATGCGCTGTTGATCCACGTGTCCGTTAAATATTTCACGCGGAAAGGCGTCCACGCGAAAAGTTGCCGGCGCGCCGTTGCGTATGCGGCCAACATCCGCCTCATCCGTCTGCGTATAGACCAGCATGTGAGTCAAATCCTGCCCAACGCTGAACAAATTTGGAGCTTGCAGACTGGCTGCCACCGGCTGGCCGAGAGTGACCGTGCGATTGATGATCGTGCCGTCGATAGGCGCGCGAATGGTGCAATAGCTGAGTTGCAGTTTGGCGGAATCCACGACGGCTTTTTGCACGCCCACCTGCGCCTTGGCCTGATCCCGTTGGGCAACGGTGGAAGCCAATTGCGCCTCGGCTTGCTTCTCCTGCGCCACGGCGGCGTTCTCGGAGGCCACGGCTTCGTCGTAAGCAGCTTGCGCGTCGTCATTCTGCTGCGCGGAAAGAACGCCCTGGTCGGCCAACAATTTAGTGCGCTTCTGCTGCGATCCCATATCGATGGTTGTGGCGTGCGCCTTGGAAATATTGGCTTTCATGGTGGATACATTGGCGGTAGCCGTGCCGATCTGCGCCTCCAGATTTGCCAGGTTGGCCACTGCATTCTGATAGCTGGCCTGGGCCTGCGCCAGCGCGGCCTGGAACGGGGTGGGATCGATCTGCGCGAGAATGTCGTCCTTCTTCACTTTCGAATTGAAGTCCACGTTGATGGCCACGATGTTGCCCGAAACCACCGAGCCGACCGGCACTGTGTTATATGGATTGATCGTTCCAGTTGTCTGCACCACCTGGGAAATATCGCCCTGATCGACCTTGGCGGTAAAATATTGAGCATTGGAGCGCTGTCCAACCGACACGTACCCGAACCAAAGTATCAGCGCCACGGGAGGCGCAACGAGCATTGCCCGGTGCATCATGGACCGCTGCCAAAGGCCCTTGAGAATTTCCATGATCCGCTTCATATTCTGTTTTTTCTCCGCAACAGGTAATAATTGTTTGCAATCGAATCGTGGCCCTAAAGACCCTACGGATTGGTCTGCCGTTTACGCCGCTCTTCATCCATCTGGCGCAATAAATCTTCAAATTTCGGCCGCTGCTCTGGCGTTAGAAGCTGGCGAATGCGGTCCCGGCCCTGCTGGCGGACCTGCTCGTATTCAGGATCGAGCTTCTCGTGCAAACCCGCGTATTTCCCGCGCATATCGCTCAGGATGGCCTGAATCTGGCTTTGCTGCTCCGGGCTGAGGTTCAGGTCACGAGTGAACATGGCCATGGCGTGACCGGGAGTACGGACCGCCGCGGGCTGCAGCCGCGCGGCTTGCACACGCATGGTAACCAGATAGGTGCCCACGCTGCCCAGCGCCGCGCCCAGGATAAAGAGAACGAAAACAATCAGGTATGCCTTGCGGCTGCCTTGGTTAGCGTCCATTGTTCCTCTCAGCCAGAGATAGCAAGACTTCATCGTTACTTACCGGTTCCGAGGGCGGCTGCGGAAAATCGCTGGCGCTCAATTCGGTGCGAATCGAGCCGAGCGTAACGTTTCGGTGCGGAGCAAATTCCACCAGATAGACCGAGAGCGCGAGCAATACCACGGCTGCGGTCAGCGACACGCGCGAAGCCAGAAATTCCAGCGGAGCCCAAAACGCCCCCGGCGATTTCACCCGAACTTCTTCCTGGCGAATTCGCGCCATTACGTTTGCCAGAAACGCCTGGCTCGGCTCGCTGGCCGGTTCCCATGCCTCGCGCAGCAGGGTGCCCGCCAGGCGCGAATCTTCCAGCGCCCGCCGGCAATCCTCGCAACCGGCCAGGTGACCGCGCAGTTCGGAGTCCGGCGCACCGGCGAGATAATCTTCAAATCGCGCTTCGAACTTTCGGCACCGCATGGGAATGTTTGATTTGTTAAACACTTTATTCACTCCTTCGGCGCTTTTGCGCTTCTCGAGAAGCCGGACGCTTCAGCATCCGTTTCCGATACGTTTCCACCAGCCTGCCGCGCGCCCTAAATAGCCGCACCTTTACCGTGTTGACGTTCAGCCCCAGAGTCGCCCCGATTTCCTCCACGGAAAATCCTTCCACTTCCTTCATCACCAGCATGATCTGGTCCTTGTCGTCCAGTTCGCCGAGCAAGCGCTCCACCAGTTGGCGTTGCTCCAGGTTTCGTCCGGCGTCGTCCCGGTGCAACGCCCCGCCGTAGCCATGCTCGGGCATGGATTCCAGCTTTCGCACCTGATCTTCGCTGAGGTCCGATTCGTACACCAGGCGCCGCACCTTCTTCTTTCTCAAATAGTCCCAGCATTCGTTGACCGCAATTTTGTACAGCCAGGTGCCGAATGCCGACCGCAGATCGAAGCGCTTGATGGAAAAGTAAGCCTTGGCCAGCGCTTGCTGCGTTACATCCTCGATATCCTGGCTGCCGCGAAGGATGCCTCCTACTACTGCTAGTACTCTACGCTGGTGGAGTCGCACCAATTCCTCGTAGGCGCTGGCATCGCCAGCCTGCGCGCGGCGCACCAGCTCTTTTTGCATCTCCGCGGGCGTCTGGGAGTCTTTTTCGCTCCCAGCCACAGACACGCGGGGAACCTCTGAGTTTGTGACGTTGGCCATCGCTTCCCGGTTACGATTACTTTCAAATAAGTCGATTTTTGTACTTGCAGCTACAATAACTCTATGAAACAATGCCGACATGATCATTGGAGACAGACTTCGCGCCCTGCGCGAGGAAAAAAAGTTTTCCCAAGGGGACATCGAAAAGCGCACCGGACTGCTTCGTTGCTATATCTCGCGCGTGGAAAATGGCCATACCGTTCCGGCCATCGAAACGCTCGAGAAAATGGCGCGCGCTCTGGAAGTCCCACTCTACCAACTCTTCTATGACGGAGAAGAACCGCCCGTTCTCCCCAACCTTCCGAAGCGCAAAAGCGCCGACGATATCATTTGGGGCAGCGCCGGGAAAGACGCTCGTCTTCTGAACAAGTTTCGCAGGCTCATGGGTCGCATCGAAGAAGGCGACCGACGGCTCCTGCTTTACATGGCTCAGAAGATGGCCATCCGCTAAGTCCAGCGGTTTTCCGACCCTTCCACCTGGAAGGCGGGAATGGTGATCTTTGTCATACTGGCCGAGAGGCCCGGGCATCGTTTTCATAGGTGTTTTCACAGTCAAAGTGATACCACCCGGGCCGCAGCCGCTTTTCCGCCATCAATCGCTGGTTCCTTGCGATACATGTGCCGCCCGCTCGGCTTTCCTGTTGCTTCCACATTGCCTCAAATCTTAATATCAAACTCCCAATTTCAAATCTCAAATTTGAAGTCTCAAATCGCAAATTTGAAATTTTCCGGGCCTACTCCCACTCAATGGTGCTCGGCGGTTTCGAGCTGATGTCGTACACCACGCGATTGATTCCGCTCACTTCGTTCACAATTCGTGTCGAAATCCGCTCCAGAACCTCCGCAGGCAGGCGCGTCCAGTCCGCCGTCATGGCATCCTCCGAGTCCACCACCCGCACGGCCACCGTGAACCCGTAGCTGCGTTCATCGCCCATCACTCCCACGCTGCGTACCGGGAGCAGCACGGCAAAAGCCTGCCACACTTTCTCATACAGCCCGGCGCGGCGAATTTCCTCTATAACGATGGCATCCGCATCGCGCAACGGCGCCAGACGCTCTTCGGTCACCTCTCCGAGGAGGCGCACGGCAAGCCCCGGCCCGGGAAACGGGTGCTTGGTCAGCATCTCTTCCGGCAAACCCAGTTCGCGGCCAATGCTGCCGGACTTCGTCCTTGAACAGCTCGCGCAGCGGCTCGATCAGCGCAAAGGGCAGATCCTCGGGAAGCCCTCCCACGTTATGATGCGTCTTGATGGTCTGCGAGGGGCCTCGAACGGCCACCGATTCGATCACGTCAGGATAGAGCGTCCCCTGCACCAGAAAGCGGCCCGTCGGGCCCGAGCATGGCGAGCCTGGTCGGCGAAGACGCGAATGAATTCCGCGCCGATGCGCTTGCGCTTGGTTTCAGGATCGGTGACGCCGGCGAGGCGGTCCAAAAAGCGGGCGGAAGCATCCACGCCGATGACACGCAGGCCGACGCGCTCTCGAGCAATTCGATGGTTTCGCGGAATTCGTTTTTCCGAAGCAGGCCGTTATCCACGAAAATGTTGGTCAGGCGGTCGCCAATGGCGCGGTGAACCAGCGCCGCAGCGACGGCCGAATCCACACCTCCACTGAGGGCGCAGATGGCGCTCTGGTCGCCGACTTGCTTGCGGATGGATTCAACGGTTTCGGTAATGAAGGAGGCCCCGCTCCAGTAGGGCAGCGCGCCGCAGACATGGAAGACGAAATTGCGAAGTATGTCGGTTCCGCGCTCGGTGTGGCGCACTTCGGGATGGAATTGCACAGCGAAAATGTGGCGCCGGGATCTTCCGCGGCGGAGACGGCGTTGCCGGTTTCGCCGGTCACATGAAAACCGGCCGGCAGCGACAGACGTGGTCGCCGTGGCTGTTCCAGATTCGAAGGTTTGCGGCAGCCCCGCGAACAGCGCGTGAACCGTCTTTCACAAGCAACTCGGCGCGCCCATATTCCCGGCGCTCGGCGCGCTCGACTCGCCCGCCCAGGTTGTGCGTCATCCACTGCAGCCCATAGCAGATGCCTAGGACCGGCAATCCCATGGACAGAATGGCCGGTGTCGCAGGGCGGCGCGCCCGGCGTCATACACGGAATTTGGCCCGCCGGAGAGAACGATTCCCACTGGCTCGAATTTGCGGATCTGCTCGATCTTCGCAGTGCACGGAAGGATCGCGCTGAATACTTGCTGCTCGCGGATCCGCCGGGCAATGAACTGTGTGTATTGCCCGCCAAAATCCAGTACCACAATGCCGCCGCGTTCGCTCATTCGCTCCTCATTGGGCCGAAATTTCTCTTCCGACTTTTTCCAGTGCCGCTATTTCCCTCAATCCGCGGCAGCGTTCAGCTCATTCATCTTCTTTACTTGAGATTTGAAATTTGAAATTTCAAATTTGAAATCGCTTCATGCCACACGGTGCACGGGCTGCCCCGAGCGAAAGGCCTCCAGATTGGCCAGCGTCACTTCCAATATACGCACCAGCGCCTCACGGCTATTGAACGCGTTATGCGGCGTGAACACTACATCCTCGCGCGCCAGCAGTACGCGATTGCGCACCGCCGTGCGCAGCTTCTCCACATCCAGCGGCATCTGCAGCAATTGCTTTTCTTCCTTGATCAATTCCTCGCCCTCCAGCACATCCAGCCCCGCGCCGCCCACTTTGCCGCTCTCCAGCGCCTCCACCAGTGCGTCCGTGTCGATCAGCCCGCCGCGCGCCGTATTCACGATCATCACGCCAGTCTTCATTGTAGCGAATTGTTCGCGCCCAAGCAGGTGGTGCGTCTTTTCGGTCAGCGGCGAGTGCAGCGTCACGATATCGCTCTCGGCCAGCAGGCGGTCCATGGCCGCATATTCGAATCCCAGCAGGTCGGCCAGAAAGGGATCGCGGCGAACATCATAAGCCAGGACGTGCATTCCAAATCCGCGCGCGATGCGAATCACGTGCAGCCCAATGTGCCCCGCGCCAATCACGCCGATGGTCTTGCCCTGCAAGTCGAAGCCCGTGAGTTCCGCCAGGTCCACGTGCCCGCTGCGCACCGCCAGCACCGACTGATGCACTTTGCGCGAAAGCATGAGCAGCAGCGCGATGGTGTGCTCGGCCACGGTGTTTTCCCCGTAGGAGGGCACGTTTGAAACCGCAACGCCACGGCTGCGGCATGCTTCCAGGTCGATGTGATCGAACCCGGTGGAGCGCGTGGCGATGAATTTCAATTCCGGCATGGCCTCCAGCACTTCGCGCGTCACATGCGAATAAATGAACACGGAAAGCGCCTGAATGCCGCGCAACTCCGCCGCCGGAGCCGCCAATATTCCCGGCGCAAAAAAGGCCTTGTCGGATGGCAATCGCTCCGCCAGATAGGCCTTCTCCCAGTCCTTGACCTCGAAAAATGCCACATGCATGGCGTCAGCCCACAACCAGGTTGACCAGCTTGTCCGGCACCACCACTCTCTTTACTACGCGTAGGCCGGCCAGAAGCTGCGCGATTTTCGGATCGGCAAGCACTCGCTTCTCCAGCTCATCCTTGTCCAGCCCGGCGTCCACCGAAACCTTGCCCTTCACGCGGCCGTTCACCTGCACCACGATTTCCACCTGATCTTCCGCCGCCAGCTCTGCAACAAACTTCGGCCATGCTGCATGGGCCAGAGTTTTCCATCGTGGCCCAACATTTCCCAAAGCTCCTCGGCCAGATGCGGCACCATGGGATTGAGCATCAGCGTCAGCAGCTCGAAAACTTCCTTGGCGACTTCCGGGCGAACTCCCTCTTCCAGCGGTTCCTGGGCGTGAATTTCGTTGACCAGCTCCATCAACAGAGCCGTGGCGCTGTTGAAATGCCAGCGCGTATCGAAATCGTGCGTCACGCGGCGCAACACTTGATGCGCCTTGCGCAGCAGCACTTTTTCCTTTTGCGTAGCCGAATCCAATGAAGCCGCCGCGCCACCGGCCACCTGCACTTTGTTCAGCCGCTCGGCATGCTTGGAAACCAGCCGGTACACGCGCTGCAAGAATCTCGCGCACCCCTCAATGGCTTGCTCGCTCCACTCCAAATCTTTTTCCGGCGGCGCTGCGAACAGCGTGTAGAGGCGCCCGGTATCGCAGCCAAACTTGTCCGCCATGTCTTCCGCGCCCACCACGTTGCCTTTGGACTTGGACATGGCCGTGCCGCCCTTGAGCACCAGTCCCTGCGTGAACAGGCGCTTCACCGGCTCATCGTGATTCACAAGGCCCAGGTCGCGCATCACTTTGCAGAAAAATCGCGTGTACAGCAAATGCAAAATCGCGTGAACGATTCCGCCGATGTATTGGTCGACGGGCAGCCAGTAGCGGACCATGTGCGGATCGAACGGCGCCTTGTCGTTGTGCGGATCGGCGTATCGGTAGAAATACCAGGAGGAATCGACGAACGTGTCCATCGTATCGGTTTCGCGCCGCGCCGCGCCGCCGCATTTCGGGCATTTCGCGTTCACAAATTCCGGCACGCTGGCCAGCGGTGATTGCCCCATCCCGGAAAATTTCGCCATCGGTCGGCAAGCACTACCGGCAAATCCGATCGTCCGGAACAGGAACCATCCCGCACTTCTCGCAGTACAACACGGGAATCGGCGTGCCCCAGTAGCGTTGCCGCGAGATGCCCCAGTCCTTCAGGCGGAAAATGGTTTCGCCCTTGCCGAATCCGCGCGCTTCGGCGTCGCCCGTCATTTTCTCGATGGCCTGTGTCGGAGGCGAGGCCCGAGTACGGCCCTGAATTCACCGAGCTTGCCGTATTCCACGAACGCCGCGTCCAGCGATTTCCGGCGTCAGCGGCTTGCCTTCATTGCGGCTGGATCGACGATCGGTATTGCCAGACCATACTTGGTGGCAAATTCAAAATCGCGCTCGTCGTGCGCGGGAACGCACATCACCGCGCCTGTGCCGTATTCCATCAGCACAAAATTTCCGACCCAGATCGGAATTTTTTCGCCGTTAAACGGGTTGACGGCGTACCGGCCGGTGAAGAATCCTTCCTTTTCCGCCGTGGCGATATCCGCGGCGCGCGTCAAGCGGCGGCGCAGCCTCTGCACATTTTCCTCGATGTCGGCCTGCGCCTTCTCACACCCTGCGACCAGCTGGCCAAGCAGCGGATGCTCGGGCGCCAGAATCAATGCCGGATGCGCCGTAAATCGTGTCGACGCGCGTGGTAAACACTTCGATCGACGTGCCCGCAAGTCCTTCCACAGCGAATCGCATGCGCGTGCCGCGCGACTTCCCGATCCAGTTGCGCTGCATCGTCAGAACGCGCTCGGGCCAGCCGCCTTCGAGTTCGATCAAGCGTCGTCGAGCAGTTCGTCGGCGTACTGCGTGATGCGCAGGAACCACTGCTCGATTTCTTTGGCTTCCACCGGCGTATCTTCGTGACGCCAGCAGCAGCCGTTCGACGACCTGCTCGTTCGCCAGCACGGTCTGGCACTTCGGGCACCAGTTCACGCGGCTGCGTTTGCGGTAAGCGATGCCGCGTTCCAGCATGCGGAGGAAAAACCACTGGTTCCAGCGGTAATATTCCGGCTCGCAGGTGGAAATTTCCCGGCGCCAGTCGTAGCTGAAGCCGAACCGCTGCAGACGCGCTTGAACGATTCGATATTCGTGATTGCGTCCACTCGCGCGGATGGATGCCCCGCTGGATCGCGGCGTTTTCCGCCGGCAGGCCGAAGGCGTCCCATCCCATGGGATGGATCACATGAAATCCCTGCATGCGCGCGAAAGCGCGCGATGACGTCGCCGATGGTGTAGTTGCGCATGTGGCCCATGTGCAGCGTGCCGGAGGGATACGGCAGCATTTCGAGCACGTAGTATTTCGGCTTGCGAAGGATCGGCGATCGGCTTCGAACGCACGATCCGCGTTCCAGCGCGCCTGCCATTTTCGCTCAATCGCTTGTGGATCGTATTCCGCCACGGTTCCGCTCCGATTTTTGTAGCCCGCCTCTTCAGAGGCGCCAATTTGCTTCCCAGCCGGCAAAAACCCCGCCTCTGAAGAGGCGGGCTACAGCAACCTGCCGCCCAGCCATGAAATTATTTTGTTCCCTTGCCCTTCTTGGTCTTCATCTTGCTCTTCGCCTTGCTCTCCGTCTTTTTCTTTCTCTGTGCCCTCTGTGTTCTCTGTGTTAAAGCCTTGGTTTTGGTCTTTGTTTCCGCCTTTTCCTTTTTCTTGGCCTTCACCATGGAGAACCCGGCTTCCGCCTTGGCGCCTGCTGCGCGATCATTCGCCACCAGATCCCAAAGCGCGCGCACGTTGCGACGATCATCGCCGGGCTCGGTCAATCGGAGTTTCCAGGATGAACGCGCGCCCCGGCAAACCCTGCGACCCGGGCCCAAGTCGCGGATGATTCAGGATTCTGCCAAACGCCTCGAGCCCGATTTTTCCTAAGCCGATGTGTTCGTGCCGGTCGACGCGCGAGCCGAGCGGCGTTTTCGAATCGTTCACGTGCAGCACGTATACGCGGTCGAGCCCTACGGTGCGTTCCACCGCGTCCAGCGTGACCGCGCAGCCCTTCTTCCGTCGTAATGTCGTAGCCGGCTTCGAATGTGTGCGCCGTATCCAGGCAAACGCCCATCGGCAAATCGCGCGTCTGCGTCAAGAATCGCTCTGCAGCTCTTCAAATCGCGCGCCCACCGCCGATCCCATCCCTGACGTATTCTCGACCAGGATCCGCAGCCCGCCGAGCTTCATTCCCCGCGCGGCCTGGCGCATGCCCTGCGCGATTTCGGCGATCGCCTGGGATTTCGTCGCTGCCCAGGCCGGAACCCGGATGCGCAACCAGAAAATCCGCGCCCAGCGAAACCGCGCGGACCAGTTCATCGTGAAACGCCTGAATCGACCGCGTGCGCATCACCCGCTCGGGCGACGCCAGATTGATCAAGTAATTGTCATGGATGACCAGCGGGCCCAGACCCAACTCGGCGCGGCGCGCACGGAATCTCGCGGCGTCCGCATCCGCGATGCGCGAGCTTCCTCGCGCGGCCACATCCGCGGGCTTGCCGAAAAAATCTGCAGCGCGTTGGCGCCCAGCTTCGGCGGCAATATCAAGCGCGCCGGAGATGTCTCCCGCGATCGAAGTGTGAATGCCAATGCGAAAACTGCCGTCCTGCCATGCCGGCGGCACGGGAATCGGTTCAGGTTCGGGACGATATTCGTCGCTCTCGTCGTAGGCGGGTTCCGTGTGGTTCAATGGGTCGGCCATTCCCTCGGTAAGCTTTCGGATGCCTTCGGGCGCACTCGGATGCACTCAGATAAGCGATAAGCACACCATTCTATCGGATGCGTGCTCTAGCGGCAATCACATCCGCGCCAACGCTTCAGGGCTGAATTTGAATCAATGTGTCGTTCTTGGCGTTGCGAGACGCACCCGAAGAATCCCATCGTGCAGGCTGAGCCGCGCGGGATCGAAAGCGGTTCACTGTGAGACCGATCTTTACCGAACTGGCAATGAAATGGTTGACCTTTACGGGCCCTGCTACTTTGATCTCTCTGACCCAGTGCAATCCGCTGCTGGCGGCGCATCCGCACTGGGAGCAATCCGGCGCGCCGCCGAAAACGCAGGGTTCCACGCGGGTCTCAAAATCCGCGGAATAGTTGGCGGACATTTTGGCAAAAAGGCAATCATCCGGATTCTTCGGCGGACGCAGGATCGCCTTGGCGAGACCGTCGTTGAAGAGAAGTTTCGGATAGCGCTTTGCCAGCGACGGCAATTCCCGAGCCAGAGCCTCACGGTCCGCGGAATTCAGAATTTCAGGGCTTTGCTCACCAAGTTGCGGCGTGTAGACGCTTACCCACACTCGATTCACTTCAGAGCGCGCACTCCAGAATTTCACATACTCCTCGATGTAGCCCTCTCGCTCCAGCATCGCACGGGTGATCACCCAGTGGATATTGACCTCGCGGCCCTCAATATTTTTCAGGATTCGATCGTAGGTAGCCGGCTTTCGCCGGATGTCATGGTGTTCCGGGAGGCCATCGACGGAAACGGCGACTCGGACGCGGGGCAAGCGGATCCACTCCGCCGGAATGGGAAGCACGCCGCTGGTCACAACGAGCGTGAAAATTTCCATTTGTGACAACGCGGGAAGAATCCGACCCAGCTCCCGATGGCGGACCATCGGCTCCCCGCCAACCAGGGAAACGTGCAGTGGTTTATGCTTGCGTACCAAGCGCAAGACGCCTTCCACCAGCCGTTCCCCACGCAAATCGTTTAATTCACTCAGCGTGACTCCGCCTCCCAGATGCGAATCCCCGTAGGCGTAACATCCAGGACAGCTGAGCGGGCACTCCCGTGTGATCTCGATCGACAGCATAGGAACTCTGCCGGTCAGGATTCTTCCCCAGGCAGCCAATATTTCACGCGGCCTGAGACTCGGGTTTGGACCCGTTCCATTCATCGAGTTTTTGATGCCCGGAGAGGGCTTCGGGCTGCATTCATTTTCGCGGACAAATGTCGTCAACCCGCGCCTGCGTAGGCCGCCTCGATGAATGAATGCGCCCCGCTCATATCGACACCAACGTCGAGACAAAAGCCTCGAGCCGAAGCTCAGATCCTCTCATCGCCATTTCCGCTCCATGACTCCTCTTCTCTGTGGCAATATCTTTAGTTCGCAATGTCGCGCCGCCTCAATTACCGTTTACTGATCACCGCGATTCTGATCGTTGCCGCTGCAAGCGTCGAGATCGCGCGGGAACGCCGCCCTTCTATCCTGCGGCCAGGCCTGCGCCTGTACGCATTTGTCGGCAACTCGGGAGACGGAACGGTTTCGATCGTTGACTTGGTGCGAGTGAGCAAGATCGCCACGATCGCTGTTGGTCCCACCCCATCGGGGTTGCGGGCACACCCGAAATTCGATCAGGTCTGGGGAGTTTCGACGGAAGGCGGATACGCGTTCGTCATCGATCCATCCACGGGAAAGGTATTGCAGCGAATTCCCGTTGGACAGTCGCCTTTCGCGCTGGATTTTTCGCCGGACGGAAAGCGCGCCTATGTGGCCGCTTCCGGCTCCGCGACGCTGGTGGCCATCGATTGCAAGACAGGCCAAATTGTGGCCCGCGCGCGCACTGGAAAACGCCCTTGGCTTGCGCGCGTGACGCCCGACGGCAAGCAGATCGTGGTGTCCAATCGCGAAGACTCGACCGTGCAAATTTTTGATGCCGCGACGCTCGCTTCACTGGTCACGATCGCTGTCGCTTCCCACCCAGAGCAAGTCACCGTCATGCCGGACAGCTCCGTCGCTTTCGTTTCCGCCACCGGCTCAAACGAAGTCTCCGCGGTGGACCTGAAGCGCCGCGTGCTGCTTGCCAATTTGCAGCTGACCGGCGCGCCCGCCGCCATGCTGATCAAGCCCGACGGCGGAGAGCTTTACGTCAACGTGCCCACATCGCATGGCCTGGAAATTGTCGATACCTGGAGGACCGAAATTTCGGAGTCCATGGTTCTGGGCTCCGCCCCGACCGGCGGAACGATGACCTCGGATGCTTCCCTCGTATATGTCACCGACGCCGCCACCAACGGTGTGACGCCCATCGAAATGGCTACCCGGCACCTCTTGCCGCAAATCCCAACCGGCCGCCACCCCGGCGCATGTGCCCTCGACCCAAGCGGCGACCTCCTCCTAGTTGCCGATGAAGAATCCGCCGACCTGGCTGTAATTCGCGTGCGCACGCAAAGCTTAATCACGATTATCCCAGTAGGCAGGCATCCTACTTCCCTCGCCATTAAATTGTTTTAGTAGCACAGCCAGGAGTGGCTGTGCTACTAAGATCGAATCCCTAGCCCTTTCAGTTATTCAGAAGAAAGATTGGTCTAAGATATGAAAAAAAGCGGCTGGCAACATGCGCTGCCAGCCGCTTACTGGAAAGTGAAGACGTGTTGCAGTTAGCGACGGCCTCCGCCACGGGAGCCACCACCGTGGAAGCCGCCTCCCCCACGGAACCCACTCGCTCCTCGGGCCGGTGCAAAGCTGTGGAAGCCCTGGCCACCGCGCACAGGTGCTCCACCGCGAAATCCACCGCCCCCGTGCCATTCGCGGCCGCCGACATATCCTCCACGACCATAAAAGCCGCGCCCGCCGCCATAGTAACCGTGGCCGCCATAGAAGCCGTGGAACCATGGGCCTGCGCCGATGAACACGCCTCCGACGAAGTAGCTGGGACCGTAGTAGCCATAGGGTGCGCAAGCGTAGGGTGGATAATCGTAGTAGCCGTATGCGCATGCCGGAGGCGGCCCGACGTAATCAGGCCCGATATAAGCGGGCCCCGCGTAGACTGGCGCAACGCCCACGCCTACTCCGAACCGGACTTGCGCGCTAGCCGTTCCTGCCACAACCATGCAAAGCCCGAGCAAAACCGCATATTTTAGGATTCGCATATCGAGACCTCCTCGATTGGCTCGCGGCTTCTTCGATCATCTTGCGCCGCGCCCGTCTCTTCAATCAGACGCCTTGTAATGTGCAATGGCCGTGCCAAACCTCGGCCCCCGGAAAGAAAAGCACATCTCATTTGGGATCAATATGTTGCAGGAAACATGAATTCACAGAGGTGGATGACGGTCTGTAGGGCTTGGTTGTAATCCACCAGCTGCGCTGATTTTCAACCACCGATAAGGGGAATAGAGCTGATGCCTTCGTTCAGAAATATCGTGAGGGGCTCACGGACTGTTAAATGGGCCAAGCGAAATTTTCTTCGCCGAGCTGAATTTCCAGCATCCCTTCCCCGGGCAGAAGATCCATGGGCAGGCCGCCTTCCCACAGAGCCACTCCCATGAAAATGGATTTCTGATTGGCGAGGAAGAACATTTCCTTGGCCACCGAAATTTCCAGGATGCGGTCAAAGGCCACTCTCACGACTTCGTCCGGGCCCAGAAGACAAAGGTCGCGCGACTCGATCAGGTAGCCTGTTACGCGGCCTTGCTCGAAGCGCACCACCACGCGCAGCTCCTGCTCGGCGCGAAAGGTGATGCGGAATTCGGCGTCGCGAAGTTCCTGCAGCGCTTCGGCGAAAACGTCCACGCGAAGATGGAAGCGATTCTCATCGAAGCCGTAACGCAGTTCGTGCAGCAGCATCAATTTGCCGTGCATGGCGCTGGTGCGGCGGTCCGCGGAATACAGGCCTGCGCCCATCCATTCAAAATAAGTCGATTCGCGGCCGTCCACTTTTACCTTGAGGTAGGCCGACGGCGGCAATACCAGCGCGGGCACGGGCTGCCGCTTGATGGGCTCGGCCAGCACGTCCGGGGCTTCCGCGCCCAGGGATCGATATATCTCCGTTAATAGCTTTCTGTAAAACGCGTCGAACTCCGCGTCATTCGCGGAACTGTGTTCCGGCCCGTACCACCAGCACCAGTCGCTGCCTTCCGCCGCAAGCAGCGCCTCCTGCGACACCTGGAGTTGCGCGGGCGTCGGAGACTTGGGAAAGCCCCGGGCGGTGTTGTCCGCCTGCTGCGCATAAAAATCGCGCGCGCGCCGCAGGTGGTCCCAGGCTGTGACATCTTCCGCAGCGCCGATCCACACATCGAAATTTGCGCCGATCCAGGACGCCGGAAAAATTCCATTATTGCGGGGGATCTCTCCGGCAGCCGCCACGGCTTCGCTCGCCGTCAGCGCCAGAATATCGGGATCGTTGTCGATCCTTCGGTAGAACTGCCGCAGAAATTCGCGGCCATTGCCGCGGAAATATTCCCAGGCGTTTTCTCCGTCCAGAATCAAGGAAACGGTCAGCGGCCGCCCGATCTGAACGCGTTCCCCAATGGCGCGAATCCGGTTATAGAGATCGTCCGCGGCGGCGTACGTATCCATGCGGCTGTAGACGAAGCCCACCAGGTCGGAAAGATAATGGTCGCGGAAGAATCCCACCATGTCCTTGCCGCCCAGTCGCACGCGCAGAGGCGAGTACAGCTTGTCCGCATTGTCCGGCACGCCGGCACCGTCGCGCCCAAAACCAACGCCCAGCGTTCGCCCCAGGACGCCTTCGTCCGTGGCAAACCACTTGAACCCAAGGTCGGCCGCCAGAGAGAGCGCCTCATCCGAGACGGATCCCTCGGAAGGCCACAGCCCGTCAGGCGCCTTGCCGAAAACTCGCTCATGGTAACGCCGCGCACGCGAGAGCTGTTCCCTGGCGTCTTCAGGATGGCGAAACGGTGGCACGGGCAATGGCGTTCCCGGATTCGAGACACGCGCAATGTCCGTGTCGCACAGCAACGGCAAAATGGGATGATAAAAAGGCGTCGCGGAAATTTCGATTTGTCCGGCGGCGGCCGCCTTCTTATATTCGGGCAGGACCCGCCCCAGAAGCTCAATCTGTTTATCGCGAAGCTGTTGCTTGTCCTGCTCCGTGAAATCGGCTCCCTTGAGGGAGAGCTGCGACACTACCGGATCGCTGGCCAAATATTCCTCGTCCATCCAGGCAAGCTGGGAGAGCACTTGCAGGTCGCGCCAATCGCGTTCGCCGAATGTTTGCGTGGCTCGCTCGCTGCCCTGCGCGTTCACCCACTGATGAAGCTCGATATATCGCGGCCAGCGCGCCAGAAGATTGTCATAGTTCACTTGAAAAGCGCGCACCATGATTTCCGACTTATCTTCGGGCGTGAGATTTGCAACAGGTCGAAACGCGGCCGTAAACCAGGTCTCATCGAATTTCCCGCTGGCGTACTCTTCCAGTTGCATTCCGAGCGAAGGCACAACATTAAACGTGGCGTGCACGCGAGGAAATTCCTCAATCACGCGGACCATGCCCCAATAATCCTTGAGCGCATGCAGGCGCGTCCACGGAAGAACGTAGCGCCCGGTTGTGGGATCGCGATACTGCGGCTGGTGCATGTGCCACAGGATCATCAGGTGGACGCGGTTCATCGGGCGGCCGCCCAATTCTCCAGTGTTCCGGAAGGCCGCGCAAAATAAATAATTTTGAACAAGCCCTGTCCTCTGCCACGCATCTCCGGCGTGCTAGAATGGCGCCTCTGAGCGATGCGTCTAATTGACCGGTACATTTGCCGACAGGTGTTCTCCCACGCCTTCCTGGGATTGGGCATATTCACGTTCGTATTTTTCGTCCCGCAACTTGTGCGCCTGATGGACCTGGTGGTGCGCCATCCGGGCTCCTGGTCAACCGTCGCCATCCTGTTCCTCTCCACGCTTCCCGGCATTCTCAGCCTAACCATACCCATGGGCGTTCTGGTCGGAGTGCTCATCGCCCTGGGACGATTATCCGCCGATAGCGAGCTGATTGCCATGAGCGCTCTGGGCATGGGACGGCGTCGATTGCTTGTTCCGGTCGGCATCATCGCTATAGCTGCCACGGCCATCACATTAGCAATGACCATCTGGCTCGGTCCCCTCTCCGTGCGTACCTTCCGTTCCATTGAAGACCGCCTGCGCGCCGGGCAAGCTTCCTACCAAGTCTCCCCGCGTGTCTTCGATGAACGCTTTCCCAAAATGGTCTTGTACGTCAATGACATCGACTCCGCTGCCACACGTTGGAAGGGGGTCTTCCTGGCCGGCACCGACAAGGGTGTCTCTCGCCTGACTCTGGCCGAGGAAGCGATTGTAATTCCCGACCGCAGCGAGGGCAAGCTGGAGTTGCACCTGCGTAACGGAAGCGTCCACGAGTTCTCGGCCGACGATCCGGGCCACTATTCCCTATCGGCATTTGCCGAGCGCGACTTGCCCGTGGAAGTTAAGTCGTCCGAAGACAATCGAGTTTCCGATGTGGGCATTCCTGGGCAAACCATGTCGGCGTTATGGAAGGAAAGTAGAAAACAGACCGATGCCAGCGTGGAATTTCAGCGCAGGCTTTCCTTTCCTTTCGCGTGCATTGCTTTTGCATTGCTGGCCATGCCCATCGGCGCGCGTCCCCGGCGCGGCGGCCGTGCCAGCGGATTTCTGATCACTCTTGTTTTGATATCCGGATATTACCTGATGTTTACGGTCGGCGCGGGGCTTGCCCGGCAAGGCACAATCCCCATCTGGTTGGGCATCTGGTCGGCGAACGTCCTTACGGCAGCGCTCGGACTGTTTCTGCTGCCACGGTTGGAGCGTATGCCGGGCAGCAGCCGCACGGGCGCCGCGCTGGAGTGGGCCGCCGGGTGGCGTATCTGGAAGATTTTTTCACGGGAGAAACAAACTGCTCCAGCAGATCAAAACGGCGCATTGCCTGCAAGAAACATTTTTACCAGGAAGAAAACCCGGACCGGCATTCCTCAGCTGCTGGATTTGTACCTTCTGCGCAGCTTCTTCTACTATTTCGCGCTGCTGACCGTCGGATTCCTGGTGCTCTTCGAGGTGTTCACATTCTTTGAATTGCTGGATGACGTCGCGCAGCATCGCACTGGCCTTATCGATGTCGTCCTGTACTTCGTATATCTGGCTTGCTACCTTTTCTACCAGCTCGCTCCCCTCGCCGCGCTGGTGGCCGTGCTGATCACCCTTGGAGTGATGACCAAAAATAACGAACTGGTGGCGTTCAAGGCCAGCGGCCTCAGTTTGTACCGCATTTCATTGCCGTTGCTGCTGGCCGGCGTCTTTCTCGCCGCGGGCCTCGTGGTGCTGGACGACACTTACCTGCCCTACGCCAATCAGCGCCAGGACGCCCTTCGCAACCAGATCAAGGGCCGCCCGGCGCAAACTTACTACCAGCCGAGCCGGCAATGGATCTTCGGCGAACACTCCAAGATTTATAACTATGAGCTCTTCGATCCCGATCGCGAATTCTTTGGCGGCTTGAACGTATTCGAGGTCAATCCCACTACCTTTGAAATTCGCCGCCGCATCTACGCCGCGCGCGCCCATTGGGACGGCCAGCAGCAAGTCTGGATTCTTGAATCCGGCTGGATTCGCGATTTCGACCACGGACAGCTCACGCATTACACGCCCTTCCTGGCTACCGCGCTGAACGAGCTGACCGAACCGCCTTCCTATTTCAACAGGGAAGTCCGCCAGTCCTACCAAATGACCTGGTGGGAGCTGCAACGCTACATTGCCGATCTTCACCAGGCTGGCTTCGATGTGGCCCGCCTCTCCGTGCAGTTGCAGAAGAAGATTTCCTTTCCGCTGGTCGCCCCCCTCATTATCCTGCTGGCCATCCCTTTCTCGATTCTGGTGGGCACGCGCGGCGCCGTCGGCGGCCTGGCCCTGGGAGTCGGGATCGCGATTGTCTATTGGGCAGCTTCAGCCCTCACGGAAGCGATGGGCGCCGTCGGACAATTGCCGCCGCTCTTGGCGGCATGGGCGCCGGATACCGTATTTGGGTTTCTGGGATTGTATTTCTTCCTGAAGATGCCGACTTGAGTCGTAATTTGTGATTCGTGAATCCTGATTCGTGGTGAATACGGACTTTGCTGATATACGTCCAGCATTTCTTTAACTTCAAACCAATCCAAACTTCATAAATTCCTTAACATTAATATAGGAATTAGATTTCACCTTCATGTATCCATTTAAGAATTTGGAGCATTGCTCAGGTAATACTTAGCTTTTAGAAGCGTCAATCGCAACTAAGGAGCGGATTTTTTGGGTGACCAGGTCAATTCCGACCTCGTTGTGGCCACCCTCGGGGATGATGACGTCGGCATATCGCTTGGAAGGCTCGATGAATTCCATGTGCATGGGCCGCACCGTTGAGAGATATTGCTCCACGACGGATTCGACGGTCCTGCCCCTCTCGCGAATGTCGCGGCTCAGGCGGCGGATGAAGCGAAGGTCCGCGTCGGTGTCCACGAATATCTTGACATCCATCAACTCGCGCAGGGCCTTGTTCTCAAAAATAAGGATTCCTTCGAGGATGATGGCTAGAGATGGATTGAGGCGAACAGTGCTGCTTCCGCGCGCGTGCTTAGTGAAATCGTAGATGGGGCGATCCACGGCATGCCCATCCTTTAATTGTCGAACATGCTCGATCAAGAGCGATGTGTCGAAGGAATCCGGATGGTCAAAATTCTGACGGGCGCGCCGTTCCAGAGGGAGATTGGGGAAATCTTTGTAATAGTGATCTTGCTGCAGGACCAGAACGCTATCGGGCGAGAGGGCCGAAATGATCCGTTCGGTGATGGTGGTCTTGCCCGATCCAGTGCCCCCGCAAATTCCAATAATCAGCCGATTCGCCATGACCCTGCCTCGAGAATTCTGCCAGTAAATTTTTGTCGGCGAGCCGACTTGTTACGTGTAGGGCCCCACCCATTTTTTTTTGGCGGACTGGCGGGCACGAACTATATCGGGGCGAACCTAAGCGCGTCAACCTCTCTATTGACGGTTTTGCAGTGAACTTTCAGAGGAGTGGCAGTCTCAGGGAGCGCCCTCCGCGTTACTTCTTGTTGCCCTTCCGGCTGCCACCAGCCTTCTTCGCCGCCCGCTCTTCAATCACGGCCTGGGCAGCTGCCAGACGCGCGATGGGAACACGAAAAGGAGAAGCGCTCACGTAGTCCATCTTTACTTCGTGACAGAACTTCACGCTGGCCGCATCTCCACCATGCTCTCCGCATATCCCTATTTCCAGCTTCGGACGGACCGATCGCCCCCGCTCAATGGCCCAGCGTATGAGCAGACCTATTCCATGGACGTCCAATGTCTGGAACGGATCGTCAGCAAAGATTCCGGCCTTCTTCTCATCCACATACTCGGGCAGAAACCGGCCGGCGTCATCCCGGGAGAGCCCCATGCCCATTTGCGTGAGATCGTTGGTCCCGAACGAAAAGAACTCAGCAACCTCCGCAATCTCGTCCGCCAGGAGCGCGGCGCGCGGAATTTCAATCATGGTTCCAACCATATATTCAAGCTTTACTTTCGACTCGCGAATAACATTTTTTGCCACTTCATGCGTCCTGTCAGATAGTATCTTAAGTTCTTTCCGGTCCATTACCAGCGGGATCATAATCTCAGGTATAACTTCAATCCCATTCTTCTTGCATTCGACTGCCGCTTCAACAATCGCTCGCACCTGCATCTCAAGTATTTCTGGATAGGTGATCGCAAGCCGGCAGCCGCGATGACCAAGCATGGGATTAGCTTCATGTAATTGTTCAACTCGGCGTGCAATCACCTCGACGTCGATTCCGATCTTCTCGGCCAGTTCTCTTTGCTTCTCCGGGTCATGAGGTACGAATTCATGAAGCGGCGGGTCGATCAATCGGATGGTGACAGGGAATCCATCCATGACTTTAAAGATGCCCATAAAGTCTCGCCTCTGATATGGCAGCAGCTTGTCCAGCGCCTTCTTCCTTGCCGCCGAGGAATCGGCAAGGATCATTTCCTGAATTGCCAGTTGCCGCTCGATGCTCTTCTCGGGATGCTCAAAATCTTTGAAAAACATGTGCTCGGTGCGCACCAGCCCGATTCCCTCGGCGCCCATATCGCGTGCTTTTTGGGCGTCGTGCGGCGTATCGGCATTGGTCCGCACGTGAAGTTTTCGGATGGAATCGGCCCAACTCATCAGCGTGGCAAACGCTTCGGGCAGCTGCGGAGTGGACAGCTTGACTTGGCCGAGGTAAACCACGCCGTCGTTTCCGTCCAGCGTGACCCAATCGCCTTGGTGGATGCTTTTGCCATTCGCGTGGGCCACCTTGGCTCCATAGTCAATGTCCAGTTCCTCGCAGCCCACGATGCAGCATTTTCCCCAACCTCGCGCAACGACCGCAGCGTGGCTGGTCTTGCCTCCGGTAGCAGTAAGAATTCCCTGCGCAATAAACATCCCGCCGACATCTTCAGGACTCGTTTCGCGGCGAATCAGAATCACTTTTTCTCCGCCGAGCACCATGGCTTCGGCCTCTTCCGCGCTGAACACGGCTTTCCCCACGGCGGCTCCGGGCACTGCGTTAATGCCGGCTGCTATCTTTTGTTTGCCCAGGTCGATCCTTGATGTCAACGGGTCAACAATCGGATAAAAGAGGCGGTCTATGTCTTCGGACTTGATACGTTCGATGGCCTCGTCCTTGGAAATGAGGCCTTCCCTTGCCATATCCACTGCGATCTTGAAAGTTGCCGCGGGTGTGCGCTTGCCCACGCGCGTTTGCAGCATATACAAGATCCCTTCCTCGACGGTAAACTCCATATCCTGCATGTCGCGGTAGTGCTTTTCCAGGATTTGCCGTACATTCTCAAGCTGCTTGTAGACCTTGGGCATCCGCAAGGCCATTTCGCTGAGTCGCATCGGCGTGCGAATCCCCGCAACCACATCTTCGCCCTGCGCGTTGATCAGGAAATCCCCGTAGAATGTTTTCTCGCCCGTCGAAGGGTCGCGCGTAAAACAGACGCCCGTTCCCGAATTATCCCCATTATTTCCGAAGACCATCTGCACAACATTGACGGCCGTCCCAAGCAAACCGGTGATGTGCTCGACGCGGCGATAGGTCACGGCCTTTTCGGCATTCCAGGAACTAAAAACTGCACCGATCGCGCCCCACAACTGCTCTTCTGGATCTTCCGGAAAAGTCTTCCCGGTTTTAATCTTAAAGTAGTCCTTGTATGCTGCGACCAGTTCGCGCCAACCATCGGCAGGAACTTGAGTGTCGTCTTTCACACCGCGCCGTACTTTCATCTCCCTCAATTTCTCTTCAAGTTCTTCTTTAGGCAAACCAATTACAACCGAGGAGTACATTTGCACAAATCGTCGATAGGCATCCCATGCGAATCGTTCGTTCTGGGTTTTGCGGGCCAGGCCCTCGACGGACTTACTGTTCAAGCCAAGGTTGAGGATTGTCTCCATCATCCCCGGCATGGAGCGAGCCGAGCCGGATCGCACGCTGACTAGCAGCGGGTCTTTGGAGTCACCTAACTTCTTCTTTGTAATTCTTTCCAGGCGCGACAGATTCTTTTTTACTTCGGCAGGAAGGGATTTTGGATATCTAAGGCCATGCTTTAGATAATGATCGCAACATTCTGTGCTAATGGTGAAGCCTGCTGGGACGGGGAGGCCGAGGCGAGTCATTTCAGCAAGACCCGCTCCCTTGCCTCCAAGGATCTCTTTCATGGAACCGTTGCCTTCCGCTTTTTTCGCCCCAAAGAAATAGACGTATTCCACGAAATCCCCCTTCTTAAAGTGGATTGCAAAAAGCCTTCATGTCGGCACGCCGACATGAAGGTAACTCTCATTTTTATGGTTAAAAAATTATTTCTCTGTGTCGGGTGTCACAATTTCCGAAAAATCTGCAATGGTCGAGAACTCCAAAAGGAGTTGCGAAAGAAGGGTCAGCCGATTCTTGCGTATCTGCTCATCTTCGGCCATCACCATGACTTCCTGAAAGAATCGGTCAACCGCGGGGCGCAGGGCTGCGATTTCTTGCAACGCCTGGCGGTATTGGCCCGATCGCTTTTGCTGTTCCACGGCCTTGATGGCTGCGGCTGCACGCGCGTGCAGCTCTCTCTCCGCCCCTTCGGCAAGCAGATCCAAGTGCACAGACGGCAATTTCCATGCGGATTCCGGGCCTGCCTTTTCAATAATCTTGCGGATACGCTTGAACGATACGGCCAGAGGCTCGAAGTTCTTGGTCTTGCGAATCGCTTGAATGGCCTCCATCCTGCGAATCGCGTCGACCATGTCATCCGCACCGGCAGCGAACGCTGCGTTAACTTCGTCATAGGCAAGGCTGCCTCGCTCTTTAAGAACAAATCGCGCGCGGTCCAGAAGAAACTCCAATACTTGCTTCTCGACGGCAGGCGAAACGGCGATCTTGCGCGGTCCGTTGGCAAAAGCTTTTGCAGACCGTGCAATGGCCATGGAAAGCGATACCGGCAACTCCGTCTCGATCAAAATTTTCACGATGCCGATGCCAGCCCTGCGCAAAGCGAAAGGATCACTTGAACCTGACGGAACAAGCCCAACCGCAAAACATCCCACAAGGGAATCAAATTTGTCGGCCAACGCCACGGCTTGGCCGGCAATATTTCTGGGGATGGAATCTTCTAGCCCAGACGGTTTGTAATGATCGTAAACAGCCCAAGCAACTTCTTCAGGTTCTCCTTGAGCTTTTGCATAGAGGCCCCCAACAACTCCCTGAAGCTCCGTGAATTCACGGACCATTTCGGTGACCAGATCGCACTTGGAAAGTTCCGCGGCGCGGTCGGCGGCGCCAACACTGGCGTGAGGAATGCCGCTGGCAAACCATTGTTCCGAGAGCCATCGAGCCAGCTCGCGCATGCGCTCCACTTTTTCGCCATAGCTGCCAAGCTTTTCCTGATAGGTTACGGCGTTGAGTTTCGGCAGATTGTCGGCCAGCCGACATTTCTGATCCGTCTCCCAAAAAAATCGCGCGTCCGCAAACCGCGCCCGCAAGACGCGCTCGTGCCCAGTGCGAATGAGGCCCGCTTTGTCCTTATCCAGATTGATGACCGCCAGGAAATTGGGCGCCAGCGTGCCGTCTTTGCGCTCCAGCGCAAAGTATTTTTGATGGCCGCGCATTACCGTGATCAGAATTTCATCCGGCAATTCCAAAAATGCAGGATCGAATCCGCCCAGAATCGCGCTGGGGTATTCGTTGAGATAGGTCACCATATTCATGAGGTGCGCATCCTCGTGTATCCGAAGGCCCTTCCCGGCGGCCAGGCGACGCAATTCCCCTTCTATTTTGGTCTTGCGGTCCTCGGGCCGGACCAGCACAAAGTTGGTCTTCAACTTTTGAACGTAATCCTTTACCCCGCTCACGGGAATCTTTGCCTTCCCAAGGAAGCGATGTCCTGAGGAAGAATTCCCAGCCACGGCATCACCCAGCTTGACTTGCAGAGTCTTGCCGCCAAGCAGGGCCACAACCCATCGAATCGGACGGATAAAATGAATGTCTTCCGCCCTGGTCCAGTACATGCTGCGCGGCCAGGGAATCTCGGCAACCGTTCGCGGAAGAATTTCCTCAAGAATTTCCTTGGCGGTCCTTCCCAGGATCACTTGTTTCGCGGAGAGATAATCGCCCTTGGGAGTCGAAACTGTGGACAGCTTTGCCACCGGCAGATTCATTTTTTGAGCGAAGCTTTCGGCAGCCCGTGTGGGCTTGCCGGAAGCGTCAAAAGAAACCGACTTCGGCGGTCCGGTAATTTCCTTGGTTTCATCCGGCTGCTTGAGACGAACCTTTGCGCAAGATGCCACCAGCCTGCGCGGAGCTCCATAGACTTCAACCGGAGCGCCTTGCATTAGATTGTGAGCAGTCAGATATTTCTCAAGTATTACTTTCAATTCCTTTATTGCGCCAGGCAACATCCCTGCCGGGATTTCCTCGCAACCGATCTCGAACAAGAAGTCCGTGGTGCCCTTCATAGTGAAACCTCCGCAATCGCCGCCGCACTGCGCACTTCTGCCTGCTGAGCAAGGTAATCGACTGCCACGCGGCAGGCGATCTGTCGTATACGTCCGATCAACTGCGCGCGCTCGGTTGTGGAGATGACACCGCGAGAATCAAGCAGGTTGAAGAGGTGAGAGCATTTCAAGCAATGGTCGTATGCGGCGAGGATGGGGAAACGCCGATCGTGTTTGATGGAGCGCTTCTCGTAGGCATCGAGCAGCTGGCCAGCCTCTTTTTCGTGCAATTCAAATAGTTTTCGAGTGATGACCGTATCCGCATATTCGAAGTTGTAGGCCGAAAACTCTTGCTCTTCGAGCAGTTTTACTTGCGCGTAGCTGCAATCGTCCGACCAGCGCACATCGTAAACGCTATCCACGCCCTGGAGATAGGCGCAAATGCGATCCAAGCCATAGGTCAGTTCAGCCGGCACAGGGTCGAGATCGATCCCGCCGCTCTGCTGAAAATAGGTAAACTGCGTAATCTCCAAGCCGTCCAGAAGAACTTGCCAGCCCACGCCCCAGGCACCCAGCGTTGGCGATTCCCAGTTGTCTTCCTCGAAACGCACGTCATGCGCGGCCAGGTCCAGGCCGATGGCTGCAAGACTATTCAAATAGAGATTCTGAATGTCAGGAGGAGACGGCTTCAAAATGACTTGCAGCTGATGATGCTTGAACAGACGGTTTGGATTTTCGCCGTAGCGACCGTCGGCGGGCCGACGAGACGGCTGAACGTATGCCACGCGATAGGGGTCAGGCCCCAGCACGCGCAGGAAGGTTTCGGGATGCATGGTGCCTGCCCCGACTTCCACGTCGTAGGGCTGCTGAATCACACATCCTCGGTCGCTCCAGTATTTTTGCAACTGAAGGATGAGGTTTTGAAATGTGGGCCCCGCTGGGGTCTTTGATTTTACTTTAGCTTTCAATGATTCCACCTTCTCCCGCTTCGAATGTTTTTCTGGAGATCAGCTTCTTCTCCATGTGGTGTTCCAGGACATCTAAAACATAGCTTAAGATTTCTTTTACTGAAGTGAGCTGAAAACTTTCCTTCAACAATCGCTCCAGAGTTCCTGAAAGAGCCGTACGCCCAAATGAAAGCGATTCTTTAGATATTAGCCTCATCCAATCGACCCGGCAATCAGCGCAGGAAAGCTCGGCAAATCCGGGTGAATGAAATGCGCCTTCGGACTGCAAACCTCTACCACAATGTGAGCAGCGGTCGAGCGGGCCTAGCCAGCCGCCTAGGCGCGCCGTCCACAAACAGAAATATGCAAGTACCGCTTGAGATGGCCCGTGAACCCGAATGGCGCGCGCCGTCAGCAAGACCAGCCGAAAGTGGGCGTCGGCCGCTTCCCTCTCTCCCAGCACGGAGTCTGTAATTTCGCTAACCAGCGCAAGAGCCACAGAGGACGAATAGTCCTGCTGCACATCCATAAACGATTCGATCAATTCACACTGATTAATGCGAACCAGTTCCCGCGTCTCCCGCTCAAAATACCAGATACGGATATACGCAAGGACTTCCAGCGTTGAGCCAAATCGGCTCTTTGGAAGCCGAGCGCCACGCGCAACGCCACGGACTCGGCCGGACTGGCGGTCGAGAAAGCTGACCAGCCGGTCGCCCTCACCGAGGGGGTAAGTTCGCAAGACAATGGCTTCAGACTCCTTGAGCGGCATTTATTTTGTCGGCGCGCCGACCGACCACGACAAACACGCTAGCAGATTCGCGCGACGAAATTGGCAAATCGTTAATTACCATACCCGAGAGGCTGAATCAATTGAGAACCGCAAACAATTGCGCAAATAGAACATTCCAACTCGTCACGCACAAGTGGCCACCCGCAACCGGCGTATAAACCGCACCTTACAGCCGCTCAAGTAATATGTTTACCTGGAACTCTTCTTGTAAAAATTATCAGACACATATCACTCATTTCCTCTTGCGCGGCAGCGGTTTTTCCGTAAAGTGTCTCTGTGACCGAAATCCTTCCAATCGTGGACGTTGTCGGCGTAGGACTGAACGCCACAGACACCATCATTCGCCTGCCTCACTTCCCCGCTTTCAACTCCAAAGTGGAATTCCGCGTTTCGGAAATACTCCCGGGAGGCCAGGTGGCAACGGCCGTCACGGCCTGTGCGCACTGGGGTTTGGAGGCGCGCTACGTCGGCAAGATCGGCGATGACTCCGCGGGCGCACTGCAGCAGGAAGAGATGTTGAAATCGGGGATTGAAGCCCACTGGGTCAAGGTGCCCCAGTGCCAGAGCCAGTCCTCCTTTATTTTGGTGGATGAGGAAAGCGGGGAGCGAACTGTCCTTTGGAAGCGCGACCCGCGCCTCGAACTACTGCCCTCGGAAATCCAGCGGGAGTGGGTGACTCGCTCCAGGCTCCTGCACGTGGATGGACACGACTGTGCCGGAGCTACACAGGCGGCCCGCTGGGCCCGTTCGGCGCGAATACCGGTCACAGCCGACCTCGACAATCGCTACCCTGGAGTGGAAGCTTTACTTGAATGTGTAGACTACGCCATCACATCTCAAGAGTTCCCTGCCAGGGTAACCGGCGAAAGCGATTTATTCATTGCCATGCCCGCCCTTGCCGCCCGCTTTGGCTGCCGTGTGGCTGCCGCCACTTTGGGTACCGACGGTGTGCTTGCCTGGGATGGCGCCCGCTTCCACTACTCCCCTGCGTTTGACTTGAAGCCGGTCGACACGACCGGAGCCGGCGACGTATTTCACGCCGCCTTCGCCTATGCCTTATTGCGAGGCGATCAACTTCCGCAATCGCTGGAGTTCAGTTGCGCCGCCGCGGGCCTGTCCTGCATGGGCATGGGTGCGAGAGGCGGAATCGCGGACCTGGAAAGGATTAACGATCTGATTCGCAACGGCCGACGAAGGCCCCATGCATTCACCTCGGATCAACTTGAATCGGCACGGGCGGCCCGATGATCCCGCTTCGCGTGGACATTTTTCGCTCGCGATTCGCGTTCTTCAATGCGCTGCTAATTCTGGTGAATGTGTTCGCCTTCCTGCACGAAGTGACATTGACTCCGCGCATGGGGCGCGCGCTGGTCTACAGTTTCGGACTGATCCCTGCGCATGAGCAATTGCTCTTCGCCAGGCACGGCATCTCCCTCGGGCAAGCCATCCTTCCCATGTTCACCAGCATGTTTCTGCACGGCGGATGGATGCACCTCCTGGGAAACATGCTGTTTCTCTGGGTGTTCGGCGGGGCCGTGGAAGAGGCCTTGGGCCACTTTCAATATCTCATCTTCTACTTGATCTGCGGAGTCGGCTCGGCCCTATTCCACACGGTCTTCAATCTTGGGTCGAAGGTTCCCACCATCGGAGCAAGCGGGGCGATTTCCGGAGTTATGGGCGCATTTATCGTTCTGTTTCCCAAGTCGCGCGTGACCACGCTGATTCCCGCACTGCTGCTGTTTTTCACCGTAAAGATTCCGGCCTACCTTATGCTGGGCTACTGGTTCTTCCTGCAATTTTTCAACGGGGTGGCGTCGCTGGGCATGACCGATCAGGGCGGAGTGGCCTGGTGGGCCCACGTCGGGGGATTTGTGCTGGGAGCAGTGCTGGTGGTTGGCCAACGGCCAAAGATGCGCAGCGCTGCCTACAGCTAGGCTTTTCCTGCCGTCAAACCAAAACTTCTTTTCTCGCGGTAATGGCTTCGATGCGATCGATGCGCGGCGCGTAGCCAATGCCGGGGCCATCCGGCACGTGGATTGTGCCCTGCGGGGTGACCACCACTTCCGGGTCGATGACGTCTTCCACCCAATAGCGGCGGCTGGCGGTGACGTCTCCGGGCAGTGAGAAATTTTCCAGCGTAGAGAGAGCGATGTTGTGCGCGCGGCCGATTCCGGACTCCAGCATCCCTCCGCACCACACCGGAATTTGCCTGGACTGGCAGAGGTCGTGGATCTTGCGCGATGGGGTGTACCCGCCCAAGCGCCCTAGCTTTATATTGATAATGCGGCAGGCGCCCAGGTCGATGGCGGCGCGGGCATGCTCTTCCGTGTGAATGCATTCGTCGAGGCAGATTGGGGTGTCCAGTTTGCGCTGCAATTCGGCGTGGCTAAAGATGTCGTCCCAGCCGAGCGGCTGCTCGATCATCATCAGATAGTAGGCTTCCAGGCGCTTCAGGTGCGGCCAGTCTTCCAGGCGATAGGCGGAGTTGGCGTCAACCATCAAGCGGATTCTAGGAAACTTCTGGCGCAGGCGCTCCACGGGAGTAACGTCATTCCCAGGCTTAATCTTTATCTTGATACGTTGATAGCCAGCGGCCAGCTCGCGTTCGACAGTCTCGACCAATTCTTCAAGCGTCGCTTTAATGCCAATGGACACGCCGCAGGCAATCTCCTGGCGCGCTCCTCCAAGAAGCTTCCACAGCGGAAGGCCTTTTTGTTTGGCCTCGGCGTCCCAGAGAGCTGATTCCACGGCACCCTTCGCCATGTTGTGTCCGCGAATTGATTCAAGAGCGGCCCATACCTCAGCAGCGCTCTCGAAATCGCGCCCTTTGAGCAACGGCCAGATGAAGTCTCGCAAAACATGCCATGCGGTCTCGACAGTTTCGGGAGCGTAGAATGGGCCCTCGCCGGCGACCGATTCACCCCAGCCGGCAACGCCGTCCGACTGAACCTCCACAAGGAGCATGCGCCGGTTTGTGAGGCGGCCAAAACTGGTTTCAAAGGGAGTGACCAGCGGCATTCGGATTTCGCGAAGAGTGATGCTCTGAACCTTCACTGTGGGCTCCCCAGTTCGAGAATGTAGTCCATACCACCTTCGCTCGGCGCCACAGCGATTGCGGCGTATCCCTTGCCGAGCCATTTGGTGAATTCCGCACGCACTTGGGACTGCAATTCTCTGGCACGCGCAGGGTCAGCGCTTCTCAATTCCTCTAAATTCGAGGGGATGGCGATGCGCGCGGCCTTCTTGGTGGGCTGCGGCTTGGATTGCTTTCCTGCAAGGACTCGGAGCACGCGCTTGGATTTGAGGTGCCATTCCGCAACGAGGCGGTCCGTGGGAAGCGAGCCGTGCAAGGGGCTGGTGGTAATTCCGTAGGCGTTTGGCAGATAGCGGCGCGCAATGGCGCCCAGGCGCATGAAATTGAAGTAGGCGTTTTTGGTTACCAACGGATCGAACGTCCACTCGATGAGGGAGATTCCCCGTGCCAGGGCGTCTTTTCTTTGGTAGAGCTTCAATCGACGGCCTACGCCACGGTCACGATAATCGTCCAGCACGGCGGTCATGTGGGAATGCAGGAAGGGTTTACGGTCGCGCCATCCGGCAATAGCCATTGTGAAGCCTATGAGATTTGTGCCGTCATAAGCGCCAAGAACCTGCCCTCCCGTTTCGGCAGCCACGACGAATAGGGGGATCGGAACCACGTCGATATCGGAGGATTCCCAGACTTGGCGTTCGACGCGCACGCAGGCTTCAAACTCTTCAATTCCGTGGCACGGGCGGACGACAATGCCGTCTTGCGATTCCCCAGGAGATCCCTTCGGACCAGAAGATTTGGCTCTCCTTTGAAGTTTCATGATTCGTGTTCCGCCGGAACTTTAGCTGATACTTCAACTTTGGCAAGATTCCATAATTGTTCCAGCTCTTCTTTCGACAATTTAGACAAGTCCTTCCCTGCAGCTAAAGCTTTCCCTTCCATTTCCATAAAGCGTTTCTTGAATTTCATATTTGACTGCTTGAGTATTACTTCAGGATCGAACCCAATAAATCGTGAAAGGTTAACGGCGGAAAACAAGAGGTCGCCCAACTCTTCTTCCACTGCACGACGATTCAGCGAAGCGATTGCCGTTCGCAGCTCCATAATCTCTTCCTCGAGTTTTTCAAAGACCCCTTCCACATGCTCCCAGTCAAAACCGACTTGCGCGGCTCGGCGCGTCAATTGATAAGCCTCAAGTAACGCTGGAAGATGCTTAGGGATGCCATCGAGCGTAGATTGGGGGTGTGGAGTTGCTTCCTTCGCGGACGACTGCTTTTCTTTGGCTTTTATTTGAGCCCAGTTCTTAAGGACTTCGCCGGACGTTTCCGCCTTCACGCTGCCGAACACGTGTGGATGCCTGCGGACCATCTTATCGCGTATGCCGGTGATGACGTTGGAAATGTCGAACGATCCTGCTTCACGGGCCATGTCAGCGTGGAACAAGACCTGGAGCAGGAGATCGCCCAGTTCTTCCGCCATGTCCTGAGGGGATTCCCTCTCGATGGCGTCGAGAACTTCGTAGGCTTCTTCGATCAGGTATGTGCGGAGGGTGGCGTGAGTTTGCTCGCGGTCCCAGGGGCAGCCGCCCGGAGCGCGCAGGCGCGCCTGGACTGCAACCAGGTCGTCGAAGAGCTTGCCGATGTGACCCGCGGCATCATTTTTTACAGACTTTGCGTGATTTGGCCGTGTTTTGGCCGTTTGTCGGCGCGCAGACTTTGCAGACCGCTTTTGGGGATGCGTTGGGCGTTTCGGGCGTTTTTTTGGCTTTGATTGGCGGGGAGGCACGTTGAGCGGTCGTCTCCTGAAATGAAAAGAAACTTTACGGCACGTGCGGGGAATTCACAAGGGGCAGGGTGCGCCTAGCCGGGTGAGATTCCTGCGAATTCGGCGGTTTGTGTCGTCCCTTACGGGACTTGTTGCTTGATCTATGGTTTCCCCGCACTTCCGTGCTGGGCTACGGTGTGCCGTCCTTTCGAGACTTTTGCCGGGACGGGCTCGGACATGGATGATGGGCACTTGTGAGTGCCCGCTGTGCGGTGCTAAACTGCTGCTTCCGTCAAGTTAGAGCGCAGTGTTTATTTTAGGGAGAGATCGTTGTCCGAATCCAAACACGACGAAAGTTTCAAGGTTGTAGACCGCAGGCTGTTCACTCCGGAGGGAGAATTCCGGAAAGAGGTTGCAGAGCAGCAGGATCGTGAGCGCGAGAGCGCTCCAGCCGCAAGCCCAGCGAATGCCGCGAATGCAGCCGGTGCAACAGGCGCAGCTGCGATTGCCGGGACGGCAGCCACACCTGGCGCGATCCCGTCGGCGGTGCCTGCCGGGGATGCGCCGAAACGGTCGCCTGCGTTTGAGAATTTGGTTCGTTCGCTAGGACAGAACGCGGCCATGCTCCTTGGCGGATACGCGGATCCGCGCACGGGGCAGCCGGTGCTGGACCTCGAGGGTGCGCGCGAAATGATCGACATGCTGGACGTTTTGCGCGAGAAGACACGCGGAAATTTGGCGGCGGAGGAAGACACTCTGTTGCTGGATGTGCTTGGAAACTTGAAACTGGCCTTTATGGAAATGGCCAAGGCCGCCGCGAAGCACGAAAAAGCCCAGTCCCAGCATTGATCCCAGCGCTGATCGAGGATCCGCCCTGCCCGCAACACCTCATTCCGTACTCGAACTTACGGTGCTAGGCTCCGGCACGTCCATGGGAGTGCCGTCGCTCACCTGCCATTGCCGCGTTTGCTCGTCCACGGACCCGCACGACAAGCGGCTGCGGCCTTCCATCCTGCTGGTTCACAACGGACGCACAGCGGTGATCGACACGACTCCCGATTTTCGCTATCAGGCGCTGCGCGTGGGGTTGGAGCGGCTGGATGCCATTCTCTTCACGCACGCTCATGCCGACCACATTCTGGGCTTTGACGATATACGCCCGTTCAACATACGACAGAAATCGGCGCTGCCGGTCTATGCATCGCTGGAAACCATTGCCACGCTGAAGCGGACGTTCGCGTACGTTTTTGAAGAATTGCCGGCGATCAGCGCCATTCCGCAGGTCACGCTGAATGCCATCGACGGCCCCTTCGATGTTATAGGGCTGCGAATCGTCCCGGTGCCGGCGCAGCATGGAGATATGGGTGTGCTCGGGTTTCGATTCGGAGGCGCGGCGTACCTCACCGACTTTAGTTCCCTTCCCGAATCCTCGAAGCCGCTGCTGGCCGATCTGGATGACTTGATCATCGATGCGCTGCGGGATGTGCCGCACCCAATGCATCAGACGGTGGAACAGGCGCTGGCGCTGATCCGCGAGCTGAAGCCGCGCCGCGCATGGTTTACGCACATTGCGCACGAACTTCCGCACGCCGAAACCATTGCTCGATTGGCGGACGCCGGATATTCCAATGTTTCCCTGGCCTACGATGGGCTCCGTTTTGAGGTGCGCGTCTGATGGCGTTTCTTGTGCTCAAATCCATCGAGGACTGGAAGGCGCGTCTTGCGGACGAACGGCGATCGGTCGTGGCCGTCGGAACGTTTGACGGGCTGCACGTCGGGCACCGAAAGATTCTGGAATCGGTGCGAGAGCGCGGGCGCGCCACGGGACAGCGCGCGACGGTAGTTACCTTCGATCCGCATCCCATGCGCGTGCTGCTGCCGGATCGCGCGCCATTCCTGATTCAGACGGTTTCGCAGCGGATTGCGGGCTTTGAGCGCATGGGGTTGGATGCGGCGCTGGTGTTGCCGTTCGACCACGCGCTTTCCCTGGTTTCGGCCGAGGAGTTTATCGAACGGATTTTAGTGGAAGGCTTGCGCGCGGGCGCCATTTTGGTGGGCGCCAATTTCAGATTTGGGCATGGCGGCGCGGGCGATGTGCGCCTGCTGGGCGATGCCGGAAAACGCTTCGGCTTTGACGTGGAGATTATTCCGCCCGTGGAAGTTGCGGGGAAAATTGTATCGAGCACCGCCATTCGCGGCGCGGTTGCCTCGGGCGATGTGGCCGGAGCGATTCCGCTGCTGGGGCGGGCGTTTTCGCTGACGGGTGAAATACGATCCGGAGCCGGGCGCGGGCGGACCATCCTCTTCCCTACTCTCAATTTGGCGCCCGAGCAGGAGCTGCTGCCGAAGCTGGGCGTATACGCCACGGAGTCCGCGGTGGGCGGAAAGCTGTATACGTCGGTGACCAATGTGGGGACGCGGCCCACATTTAATGGGTCTGGAGTCACGGTCGAGAGCCACCTGTTTGGGTTCAGCGAAAATCTTACCGGCGGGCCGATGGAAGTGCGCTTTCACCAGAGGATTCGCGACGAGCGGAAATTTTCGGGGGCCGAGGAATTGCGCGCGCAGATCGCTCTGGATATGGAAACGGCGCGAAAATTCTTTTCGGAGAGTACTCTCGCCGGCAATTCTCCACGGGATTGACGGCCGGCGCGTCGAAAGCTGGGGCGTGGTTGGTGCGCGGCTGCGGCTCGAATCAGGAACCGAGCCGTCCTGGAAATTAATTTAATTTGAAATTTCAGATTTGAGATTTCAAATTGAAATCAGACAATGCATGCGATCATTCATTTATCCCTTTTCCGAGAATTCAAATTTGAGATTTGAAATGGAATTGACTCGCGACGTCTCGCACGATATTTCAACCTTTGTGTAAGAATCCCACAACATAAAAGAAGATTATTTTGTTCGACATTTTTCGCAGTAGCCGCCGACTTCCGTGCGCGCCATCGTGATTTCGATACCGCAGTCCTGCTCGATTTGTTTTTTCAGTTTCTCGTAGAGGGGGATTCGAACTCGCGCACGTTCCCGCATTTCAAGCACGCCACGTGAATGTGGTCGCGGGGGCCGTGACTTTCGTAGAAATGCTGGCCGCCGCGCAGGTGGAGCAGGTCGAGCTCATCGATGAGGCCATTGCGCTTGAGCATATCCAGGGTTCTGTATACCGTGACGCGGTGCACGCGGGGATCGAGCTTTTGCGCGCGCTCGAGGATCGCGCCGGCGTCCAGATGGCGTTCGGCGTTATCCATCACCTGCGAGCAGGATCTGCCGCTGGCGCGTCAACCGCACGCCACGCTTTTGGAGCGCCGCTTGCAAGCGGCCTGGGCGCTCATGCGCGTTGATGCGTTCGCCGGAGGAGACTCGATGTGCGGAGGCAGTGGGCATGGTCGACGGGTGCGGAATTCCTCAACCTGGCCTAAGACCGCGGCGATCCGTTTGCATGCGCGCGTGCGGACGCGCGTTAGTGGTGCGGGATCAGGCGCAAGACGTCATTGTACATAACGATGGCGAAAACCAGCAACAGGAACACCATGCTGACGGTGACGAACCGTTCCTTCACGCGAACGCTCAAATCGCGCCGTATCGTTCCTTCGATGAACAGAAGCAGGATGTGCCCGCCGTCGAGCGGAGGAATCGGCAGGAGGTTCAGGATGGCCAGGTTCACGCCAATCATGGCCATCAAGGAAAGCAATTCCGCCATCCCTTCTGACGCGCCGCTTCGCCGGATTCCCGCGCGATTCCAAGGGGACCTTCGAGTTGCTTCAGCGAGATGTTGCCGCGGAACAGCTCGAGCACCACGTAGACAACCTGGCGGGCCATCAGCTGTTCATTCCGACGGATTCGACGATGGCGGCGCCAAACGGCAGGCGGCGCTCCACCAAATCGCCGCTTCGAAGACCAGCCAATTTGCCATCGCGGAACGCCATTTCTGACGTTCACTTGTTGCGCATGGACAACAATATGCATCTTGCGATCGCCCCGCTGGATTTCCAGATTCAACGGCTTCGCCTGCGACTGATCCAGATGACGGGAAGTTCGGCGCCGCTGGCCAACGCTTTGCCGTTCGACTGTCAGGATCTCGTCGCCCGCTCTTCAACCCGCTTCGCTCGGCCGGCATTCCCGGCAGAGACCGCCCCGATAAGCAGCCGATCCGCCGGATATCCAAAAATGTCTTCCAGCGACTGGCCCGCGGGAACGAGTGATCGAGACGTTCTTGTCCGTCCGCGGTCCACGACGAGCGAAAGCGAATGTCCCGGCAAAGTGGACATCAGCTCCAAGCTGCGCCCGATCCCACGTGGGATCGCTCTACACCGTTGATCTTTGACGACATGGTCCCCAGCCGCCAGGCCCGCCTTTTGTGCGGTCGAATCCGGCAAAACGCCGGCCAGGACCATGGGCTTGTCCAGATATGCCGGCTGCTTGCTGCCGTGCATGTAGAGTCCGGCGACCAGCACAATGGACAGGATAATATTCATCGCCGGGCCCCGCCAGCGCGATCAGCACGCGCTGCCAGCTGGGCTTCGAGAGAAATTCGTCCGGATCGCCCTTGCGATCTTCGAGCGGATTGTCGCCGGCCATTTTCACGTAGCCGCCCAGCGGCAACGCGCTGATGCGATAATCGGTGTCGCCGCGCTTGCACTCCCCAGAGGCGCGGCCCGAAGCCGATGGAAAAAATCTCGACGCGCACACCAAAGGCTTTGGCGACGATGAAATGTCCCCACTCGTGCACGAGGACCATGACCCCGAGCACGACAGACACGGAAACAAGCCATGATCGAGAAAATCCGACACGATCTTCTCCTAACACTCCGGCCGATGCTGGACTTCGTCTATCGTCATCACAACGGCTAGCGGGCCCATCACACCGCGCTGTTCGCCGGCCATCGCTCGACTTCTTCGCGAGCCAGTCGCCGCGCTTCGCAGTCCGCCGCGAGCACGTCGTCGATCGCGTCATCTTGATCCTTGGCGTCGCGTGCCAGCACTCGCTCGATCACTTCTGCGATTCCCGAAAACGGCAATCCGCCGATCGAGAAATGCCTCCACCGCCACTTCGTCCGCGGCGTTGAAGCGCACAGGGATACGCGCCCTTCTTCCGCAATGCTTCCCGCGCCAGGCGCAGACACGGAAACCGCCGCGACGAAACCTTTTCGAAATCCAGGCGCCGCAACTTACCCCAATCAAGCGCTATTTCATTGGATGCGGCCCGCTCCGGGTAGGTTAGCGCATATTGGATGGGCATGCGCATATCCGTTGGGCCGAGTTGTGCCAAGATGGAACCGTCCACAAACTCCACCATGGAATGAATCGTGGACTGCGGATGGATCACCACTTCGATCTGGTCCGGGCGCATGTCAAACAGCCAGCGCGCTTCGATGACCTCAAATCCTTTGTTCACCAGCGTGGCCGAATCGATCGTGATGCGCCGTCCCATGCGCCAGTTGGGATGCGCCAGCGCTTGCTCGGGCGTCGCCGCGGCCATCTCGCGCCAGCGGCGTCTTTCGAAATGGCCCGCCCGAAGCGGTGAGGACCAGGCGTTTCACTTCGCGTGCTGCCCGGCGCGCAGGCATTGGTGGATGGCGTTGTGCTCGCTGTCCACGGGCAAGCAGCTCGACGTTCGCCTCGCGCGCCGCGGCCATCACGATTTCACCGGCCGCCACCAGCACTTCCTTGTTCGAGAGCGCGACCTGTTTCCCCGCCTTCACCGCCGCGTAAGTGGCTTCCAGGCCTACTACGCCCACGGCCGCGGAAACCAGCATCGCGGCTGCGGGGTGCGTGGCCACGGCCAGCAGCCCCGCGCTGCCGTGCTGAATTTCGGGCAATTTCGCGAGGCCCTCGGCGCGCAGGCGTTCGGACAAGCTAGCGGCTGCCTCGGGAGTTGCGACGGAAACCAGTTCCGGGTGGTGGCGCAGGATTTGCTTCGCCAGCTCCTCGATATTATTTCCGGCGGCCAGAGCCACCACGGCGAAGCGCTCGGGCATGGCCTCGACCACGGCTAGCGTTTGGCAGCCGATGGAGCCGGTGGAACCGAGAATGGCGATTTGCTTCAAGTTGGGATTCTCCACTTTCTAATTCAGTAATGTAGCGATACGGTAATTCAGTTGTGCCGCCCCTGCGGGGCTATTTCGATCGCCGTGCGCTCACCCACCGTTTCACGGTGGGCTACGGTGTGATGTCCCTCCGGGACTTCGCGCATTGCAGGAATCAATCGGGCAGCCAATATCCGCAGCAACCCACGCAGCAATTCCCGCCCTTCGCCGTTCTGCTTCGTTCTTCTCTGCCCTGCTCGGTTCTTCTTCCTATTTCTCTGTGTTCTCTGTGTTCTCTGTGTTCTCTGTGTTAAAGCTCTTTGTATTAGAGGTCCTTGCGTTTCATTTCTAATACTTCCTCAGGACGACCCATTCGAAATAGTACCAGACTGCAGGGGCTGCCAGGATGAGGGCGTCAATCCGATCGAGCATTCCTCCGTGCCCCGGCAGAATCGTGCCGGAATCCTTGACGCCGGCGCTGCGTTTCCATGAGGATTCGAAGATATCGCCGACTTGCCCGGCCACGCTGCCCACGGCCGCCATGGCCAGCATGTGGATGGGCGGAATCCTGTTCCAGTATCCAAAGGCCACGGCCACCAGCAGCGCTCCCAGAAGATTCGCGGCCGCGCCCTCCCAGGTCTTGTTTGGGCTAAGTTGCGGGGCCAGCTTGCAGCGCCCGATGGAGCGGCCCACAAAATAGGCGGCGGTGTCTCCCGCCCACACCAGGACCAGTGTGAACAGGAGAAGATGGGGCCGAGCGCGCCGACACCGTGCAGGCGGACAACGGCGCTGAACGGAAGCACGATGAATAGGAGTCCGGCGGCGCTCACCGAAATGGAGGCCAACGCTTCCGCCATGGGCCGCCGAGTGCCAAGGGTAATGGCGGCGACACCGAGAACGAAGCCGAACAATACTAGTTCCAGTGTGACGCGAGGAGAGCGGTCCAGCAAGTCGCCCAGACTTGCGATGTGCGTCTGGCGCGATGCGTACAATTGCAGGGCGACGATTCCCGCAGCGGCGAGGCAGGTCCACAGCCTGTAGGCATGAAAGCCAAGATGCTCCGCGATCGAAAAAAATTCCCACATGGCGGCGATTGCAACGAAGGCCGATACCAGCGCGATCAGCCAGTTAGGCCCCAACCAGATCGCGGCGACTACCAGGGGTATCAGGATGACTGCCGTCAGTACGCGCTGTGCGGTTCCGGAACTCATTCAATCCTTTCCGTGTCAAATTCCGCCGTCAGATGCATGGAACCAAAATTTTGACAAGTATTGTGTATTGTCCGCCAGGGAAGACTGGATTGGAAGCAAAACGCGACGAAAACTATACCGGGAGGGCGCGGCTGCGTCAGACCATGACGCGGCGGCGGGTTTCCGTCAGGCCGCCGTAACGGCGCTCGCGCTTTTGAAAATCGATCAAGGCTTCATAAAGCTGCGCGCGGGTGAAATCGGGCCACAAAGTTTCGGTCACGTAGATTTCGGCGTAGGCGATTTGCCACAAGAGAAAATTGCTGACGCGCATTTCTCCGCTGGTGCGGATCAGCAGGTCGGGATCGGGCAAGCCGGCCGTGTAAAGGTTCTGCGAAATTAAATCTTCGTCCACGCGGGCATCGGCCAAGCCGTTATTGCGAACGCGATCGAGAATGCGATTGAAGGCATCGACCAGTTCGGCGCGGCCACCATAGTTGAGGGCCACGGCCAGCTTCATGCCGGTATTCCCTGCCGTCTGCTCCATGGCGCGATCGATATCGGCGCGCACTTCGTCCGGCAACTGATCGGGGCGCCCAATCACCAGCATGCGAATGTTGTTTCGATGGATGATGGGGAGTTCCTTGCGCAAATATTCGCGCAAGAGGCGCATCAGAAAATCGATTTCCGCTTTGGGGCGGCGCCAGTTTTCCATGGAAAAAGCGTACAGCGTCAACGCGGGGATGCCCAGCCTGGCGCAGGTTTCAATCACGGTGCGAGCGGACTGCGTTCCCGCTCGATGGCCGGCTACGCGCGGCAGGTGACGCCGCTGCGCCCATCGGCCATTTCCATCCATGATGACGGCAATATGCTGAGGGAGGCGTTCCGCATCCAGTTCAAGGAGCAGCCGCTCTTCTTCGAGGTCCGCGGGTTTGAGTGTCTCGGGTAGCTTCACGCGACTATTCCCGCGAATCCCAAGTAGTGGAAAGAGGCTGTTTCGCGAGCATATTGGAAAGCTAACATAGGGTATGACACGGCGCAACACACTCGAAGTTACAATTGCCTAAAGTAAATGATATCCCATCGGAATAATCAACAGCCGATGGCAAAACAAAAAAGACTGGCCCGCCCTGGAGAGATCCAGAGCGGGCCTTTTTTATTGGGTCAAGCAACGAATCGCGGTTCGGTGGCGACATGCTGACCATCGACTGCCGCTCTTAGAAGTGGACAGGTTCTCCCGTGGACGGATCAAGGAACAGTTTGCGCTGGTGCTGTTCATCCTTTGCGCGGCTCCACTGTCCATTTTCATCCTTGTCGCTGAAGTCGAACATGTTGTTTAGTGTGCCGGCCTTGTAGTCATTGGATGCGCCGCCGATGCGGCCAAGGTTCCAGTTATCCTCGATGAATCGAAGGATGGAAGATTGATCCGTGATGCTGTGATCCACGTAATTCTTCTTGGCCCACGGCGAGATAATCAGCAAGGGCTGGCGCTGGCCGTAGCCGCACAGCCCCGAGATATTTGCCGCGGGGCCGGTTGTGGGAGTGGTTCCGCAAAGGCCATAGAAGGCGGGCGGGGCGGCAGGATTTGGAGTTTGGCTGGACAGGGCGTCGTCCGCATCTTGAGGGACGCCGGACTGATTCACGACCGGGTCCATGGTGTGGTCGTACCAGCCATCTGAGTCGTCATAGGCAATGATGATCGCGGTATCTTTCCATTCATCGCTGGCCATGATCGTGTTGACCATATTCACGACGAAAGTTTGCTCATCGAGGGGATTGGAATAGCCTGGGTGGCCGTCGGCATAAGCGGGAGCCTTAAGGAAACTCACGGCCGGCATATTGTGCGCTTTCAAGGCCATAAAAAACTGAGAGATATCGTACTGATGGTTGGCCTGATCCGTCTTGCCAATCGTGCTGACGCTGGTGGGCGGCAGGTGGTGAGGGTTCGATGTGGACGTGTAGAATTCGAACGGCTGGTGGTGCGGGATGTAGTCGCCGACGGTGCTGAGGTTGTCCGGGACTGGAACGCCACCAAAGCTATACGTACCCGTGCCAGCCGATCCACAAACGGCGTAAGGAGTGGTGGGGGGATTGTAGGGCGTGGTGGGAGCAAATCCGCCCATGAACCAGCCCCAGGTGATTCCCTTTCCAGGATTCACAAGATCGCCCATCAGGTCGCCCACGTTGGTTCCTGACATGGAAGCTTGATTGGTGTTAAACAACTGCCCGTTTGAAAACACACAATCGTCGTATGCCCCTCGGGCATCGCCGATCAGAGCGCCGGTGAATGCGCTGCCTGCAGGGGCCGTCTGGCCGCCCCAGATGAGGCCGGATGCACTGGAGTTAGTCCCATTGGGACGCTTCGGAAGCATGGTGGCGCCCGCTGTGGTTCCCGCGACGAGGTTGATCGCGCCGGGAGAGGAAGGTCCAAAGGTGGTGCTCCAGGAATTGTCGCTCATTGCAAAGAACTGGGCGTAATTCCACAAGGCCGTGACCGTATTGCCATCGTAATAGCCCATCACGATGCCCTTGTTGGGGGTCGTCCCGGTTCCCGCGTCGAAGCAGTAACCCGAATAAGAGAATGGGCCAGTCGTGGAGTTGCCGCCGGTCACCACGTTCTTATTGTACTGCCCTGGGAGAAGTGGGCTACCAACTGTGATCGCCGGAGCGGGGCCCGTACCCGACCAAAGGGTAGTAGCAGTTTGCAATCCGCTGTTACCGCTTCCAGTTGCGCTCACGTATTTATCAACCAGTCCGTGGTCGACGGCTTCCTGTTCATTCAAATAGTTGTGGTTTTGATCGCAGGTGTTGGACTGAGTGCGATCCAAACGGAAGGGCTTAGTGGCGTTGGGATTTTCGTCCAGCAAGCCTGCTGCGAGCAGGTTATTGGTGCTTGGCGTGTCATCTTTGGCCTGGAAGGCAGGCTCGCCGGCGGGGTTCGCGGCGTACGGATAGGTTGCGAAGTAGTGGTCAAACGAAATGTTCTCCTGAAAAATGACCACCACATGCTTGATGGGAGTGGTGGTCTGAAAATCGTCGGCTCCGGGTTGCGCCCAGAGGCTGCCCGGTGCGCCAACCGCCAAAGTGAGAGCTGTAACCGAACATGCAAGAACACGAAGAGACTTCAAAACATTCATGGCTTCTCCTCAAAGGGAATTCAAAAATTTGGCCCATCTCATTGCGGCCGGAAATTCCGGCACGGCCGCCGCCGCTCGGAAACTTGGGGACGCAAGTCCACACGCGCGCAGAGATTGTTACGCAGGATTTGTGAATCGCAGATGAACGGAAGATGAAAACTGTTTCGATGGAATGCCTTTTTATTGTATCGCCAAAATCATGGTGCGGAGGAATGCCTGTACTCCATCCGCTGGATGATGATTTGTTTCATCTGCCGCTTCAGGAAGAACATTTCTCCGCGAGCGGCGAAATCAGGGATTCGAAGCCGAGGAAATCACGCGGATGACGCCCATCATGCCGCCGTCTTCATGCTCCAGAAGATGGCAATGATAGACGAAGTCTCCCACAATGTTGGGATTCCGGAAATCCATTCGCAATTTGACGCTGGGGTAGACGGGGCTGGACCCATCCCAATAGGCCACGTTTACCGTATCGCGGAGAAAAGGCTCGTTCACTGGAACACCGTTCCAATTGAGCAGCATGAAATGGATTTGATGAATGTGGAAGGCGTGCAATTCCCGGGAGCGATTTTCGATGATCCAATCTTCGACATCTCCCTGCCGCACGATGATGTTGGGGGCAGTGGATCCTGGATCGAAGGGGGCTGGAGCCTGGCCGTCCACGGTAATCATAAATTCGGTTGGGCTTTTGGGGTCCACGGGATTTTGAGGCTTCTCGGAAAAGTACAGTTTCCGCACACGGACTGGCGGGACATCCTTGAGCGCGGCAGGGCTTTGGCGGCGGAGCGCGGCTGGAGCCGCAGCAAGCTTGGAGTGTGGCGCGGGAGCATCCGGTGCGGCCATGATCGTCGCCAGCAGACGAGTGGGATCGTTTTCACCGGCTGGGCCGGTATCCACACCGCGCGTCGTCAAGCTCGCATGTGCGCCGAGCGGCGGTCCTTTCAAGATGAACTCGGCGCGCCCACCGGGAGGCACCAGAATGTGGGGCCGCCAAAAAAGGCCGCGACCGCCCACTCCGTTGTCGTCAATCGGCACACCATCCAGGGCCACGACGCCCAAAGGCTGTGGCACTCCATCGTATTGGACTTGCAAATCCGCGTAGGTAATCGCGGATGCATTTAAGACACGCCATAATTCGCGCCCACCGGGCTTCATCTCGATAAGCGCCGCCTTGTATTCCGGGAATGCCACGGGCACAAAATTGAGCGACAAGTCTTTTGCCGGCCTTCCGCCATCGGTTCCCGTGTTCAGGATATCGCCTTCGGCGTCGCGTAAGGTCACGGTGTGCGGAGCGGAATCGGGCGAAGTGGGCTGTGCGTCCGGGTTAATCAAATCCTGGTCGCGAATGACAAGGACGCGCTCCGCCAATCCGGCCAGCGCAAGGTTGATCCTCTCGATTCCTTCCACAATCAAAGCACCGGAAGCTCCGCCAAGCACTTGCGCATTGGTAAAGCCGTGAAGATGGGGGTGATACCAATACAGACCGGGTGGCTGGTCATCCGGTACTTGAAAGCGATATTCAAAAGGTGCAGCCGATGGGCCTACAACAGTATGAAGGACGTCATCCTGGTGACAAACCGGCGGAATGGCCAATCCATGGAAATGAAGGTTGGTGGACGCCGCGGTCATCTTCCCTTGAGAGCACATAGCCACTTGCATTTGCATGTGCATGGGAATAGCAGGGGCGCCGACACTGAATACTTCCGGCGCTATGTCGTTCTCGAGATGCAGGATCAATGTATCTCCGGGGTTCACTCGCAGGGTGGGCGATTGCGAGCCGTCCTTATAGATGTAGCAGTAACGAACATGCCCGTGTGCATCGGCGGAAGTAAGGAACTTGAACGTCACCTCCAGCACCCCTCGATCACTTCGCAGGTCTTCCGGTTCGGCGACTTGGCTCCCTGCAATAGGGCGAGGGCAGTTTTCCGGCACGGTGTTTTGCCCGAAAGCTAATTTTTCCGTGCACACCAATACGGCAGCCAAACCGATCAAAATTCGAAGTATCCACGGGAAGGCACGCATTCGCTTAGAGCGTAGAGCGACATTGTTAACAGGATGTAAATTTCAAGTGACGGGCTCTTTACGAGAAGTCAAATATTTTTTGTGCTTCCGAACGATTGCGAAGGTGGGATCTCTAACTCTTCTAGCCACCCGCTCCTGGGATGGCGTTGGGGTGCAGGATGGTGACGTAGACCAGGACGAGCGTCAGAATAATTACGGCGACGGCGGTAACCCATCCGACCACGTTGAGTGTGCGCGTATTGACGAAATCGCCCATCAAATCTTTGCGGTTGATGAGCAAGAGCATAAAAATGAGCACGACCGGAAGCCAGACACCGTTGCCAACTTGGGAAAGTATCAGGATTTTTTCCAACGGGGCGCGAGGGATCAGAATGACCGCGGCGCCGACAACAATCATTCCTGTGTACAGGCTGTAAAAAATGGGCGCGTCATTGAATTTGTGGTCGATGCCGGCCTCGAAGCCCATGCCTTCGCAGATTACGTGAGCCGTGGAGAGCGGCAGAATGGAAGCAGCGAACAAGGACGCGTTCAACAGGCCAAATGCGAAAAGCATGGCGGCCCATTTTCCGGCCAGGGGAACGAGGGCTTGCGCCGCCTCGCCGGCGTCGTTGATCACATGATGGCCGGAAACGAACAGTGTAGCCCCGGTGCAGACGATGATGAAAAAGACGATGACCATGCAGCTCACGCTGCCAAAGAGCACGTCCATTCGCGCCTGCGGATATTGGCGCGCCGACACACGCTTTTCCACGAAACTTGCCTGCATATAGAAAAATTGCCAGGGGGCAATGGTGGTGCCGATCAGCGCGGTGAGCATGAGCAAATAGCCGCCGTCGAAATGCATGGTGGGAATCACTGTGTCGCGCGCCGCCAGGAGCCAATCCGGCTTGGCCAGAAACGCGGAGGCAACATAGGAAAGATACAGGACGCAGGCGGCCAGAAATATTTTTTCGACCTGGCGGTACGTTCCGCGGAGAACGAGAATCCAAACAGCCAGCGCGGCAAGGGGCACGGAAATATATTTGGAAATGCCGAACAGTTGCATGGAGGCCGCAACGCCGGCAAATTCGGCGCACACGTTTCCCATGTCCACGATGAGGCCGGCCAGGATGAGAAAAATGTCGGGCGGAAACCGAACTCCTCGCGAATGAGATCGGAAAGGCCCTTCCCTGTCACCACGCCCATGCGGGCGCACATCTCCTCGGTGACGTAGAGTGCGATGGTCATGGGAATGAGCGACCAGAGCAGCGCGTAGCCGTACATCGCGCCGGCCTGCGAATACACGGAGATTCCGCCGGCGTCGTTATCGACGTTGGAAGTGATGACTCCGGGGCCGACCACGGCCAGAAAGAGAATCAGGCGGCGGCGCAGGATGCGCGTGCGCTTGCCCCAATCCGACAGGCGGACGCGCCAGGGCTCGACCCATCCGGGGATGAGCTTCCAGCGCGTCACCGGCGCCGAGCTTTCGGGCGCCTGTTTTGGGTCTTCGGGTTGTCCTAATACGGCCATAGTTTGGAACCTGCTGCCCGCCTGAAGGCGGGCGCTACATGGAACAAGTTTGATTCGTTATCGGTGACGGATGCGCGTGACCACGTCATCCACTTCAATCGCGCCGATGGGCCTGCCTTGCGAATCGACCACGGCCAGGCTGTGCAAATTGTATTTATCGAACAGCTCGAACACTTCTTTGTCTTGCGCGTCCGGCTGAATCGAAAGCAACGGCTCCATTTTCAGAGTTTCCATGCGCTCGTCCGGCGCCGCGAATAGCAGGCGTCCCACGGCGACCGCGCCGGAAAATTTGGCGTTTTTGTCGATCAGGAAAACGGTGTCGAGGCGCTCCAGATCCACATCTTTCTCATGAATCCAGGAGACCACCTCGTCGCGCGTTGCGCCTTCTCCCACGTAAATGAAATCGGTATTCATCATTCCACCGGCGGAATTCTCCTCGAACTTGAGCAGTTCGCGCACTTCGCGGGCTTCGTCTCCGGGCATTTCGCTGAGGACATCGCGCGATTTTTCCGGAGTCATGTCGGCGATCACGTCGGCAGCCTGGTCGGGATCCATTTCCTCGAGAATGTCGGCGGCTTTCTCGGCGGTCAGGTTTTCCACGATCTGCGTGGTCAGGCGCTTGTCCAGCTCGGCGAGGGCTTCGGCGGCGGTCTCCTCGTCCAGCGAAGCGATGATGGAATGGCGCTCCACCGGAGACAGGTCTTCCATGATGTCCGCCAGATCGGCGGGGTGCATTTTTTCTAATTTCTGGTGAGTGATGCGCAGCTTGACGCGGCGCAGCGGGTCCGGCTCGATCAAGTTGACGAATTCCCAGGGGATGACGCGCGTGGGCAGCTTGGTGGCCAGCCCGCGGATCAAACCGGGCGAAGCGATACCGTGCAGCAGGCGGCGGGCGGCGCCCGTCAATCCCACGTCCACGTGCGTGACGCGCAATTCTACCGTGCCGTTCACTCGGTGCTCGGAGAGATCTATGTCGTTCACGCGGACGACTTTTCGGCCGCTGGTATCGATGATTTGCTGGTCGAGCAAATCCTTGCGCATGGCCAGCCATCCTTCGTTGGGCTGGAAGTGTTCGAGTTCCTTCTCTTCCACATTCAGGCGGATGACCCCGGGAGCGACAAAGGCAACGTGGTCGTAACGCACGATCAAGGGAAGAAATTTTCCCCTGCCAAGGAGGATGCGCGCCACGCGGTTGGGCTGGTCGGCGGGCTCGATGAATAGTTCGGTGACCTGGCCGACGAAATGGCCGTCGCGATCGTAGGCATCTGCTCCTAACAGATCGGTAGCGTGCAGCATGGTTGCCTCCTTTCCCAGGCCGAGGGCTGTGGACAGCGCCAGCTCCCAGGCGTGTGTTCAAAAACGGTGCGAACGTGCGGGCCTTTTGGGCCTTCATTGCGTGAATCTATTTAATTGGCCGGTTATGGCGGGTTCTGTGAGACTGGAAGCCCGCAACCAGGGTGTGGCCCGGCCGCGGGAGGAGGAAAAATCCTAATCTACCCGAGGCCTATAGAGGTCACTTTCAAAGTGTGGCGAACTGGCGGCTCGGCACCTGTGCACCATGCCGTTTCGGAACACCGCGCCGCCGGTCGATTCCTGCTCGACCTACTCGGAAAGGGTTCTTGCTTTTCAGATTCGCTCATAGCCACGCAAAAAAACTCCAACTCAGTAGGTAAACGCTGTTCAAATCTTTGTCAAGGAAAGAGTGAAGGTTGGCGCAATTTTTTTGTTGGCGGAAAGAGCATTTCGGGGGCGATTGTGTCCGGGGTGAGGTGATTTCGTGGCCATGGGCTGGCATGAACGGCATGTGCCGCCCCTCAGGGGCTAATTTTTCGCGGCGCCGTGGTTCCCCACCACTTCGTGGTGGGCTACGGTTTGCCGCCCCTCCGGGGCTTCTCGGAATTTCCCGGCGCTTAACGGTATTTCCCGGCACTTACTGCGTTATTGTTCGCGATTGCGTGCAAAGCTGTGTTCGATTCAATTTCTTGCGCCTGGAAATTTTTGATTCTACGATTCGCTTGCTCGACAGGAGCGAAGGCGACGCGGTATAAACTTCTGTTGCCCAATGGCGTCGCCATGGCGGAATCTCGGCTGAGGGCGCGCTCGATTGGGGCAATCCACTAGACATGATAGAAGCAGCCACACCGCTCATGCGGCAGTACCAGTCCATCAAGGGACGGTACCCGCACGCGCTGGTCCTGTTCCGCCTGGGAGATTTCTACGAACTTTTTTATGAAGACGCCATCGCGGCTTCGCGCGAGTTGCAGATCACTCTGACCTCACGCAATCGAGAAAAGGGCGAGCCTGTGCCCATGTGCGGAGTTCCCTACCACGCCGCCGAGGGGTACATTGCGCGGCTGTTGCGCGCCGGATACAAGATTGCCGTGTGCGATCAGATGGAAGCGCCCACGCCGGGGAAAAAACTGGTGCGGCGCGAAGTGGTGCGCGTGATCACGCCGGGAACGGCCACCAGCAGCAACGTCCTCGAACCCAAGGAAAATAATTATCTGGCGGCGATCTTTCGCCGCGGCGCGGCGGATCGCCCATCGGCTTCGCATATGCGGATGTGACCACCGGCGAATTTCGGGCGACGTCATTTTCCGGCGGCGAAGCCGAGGAGAAATTGCGCGATGAGTTGCATCGCCTGAAGCCGCGCGAAATTCTCATTCCGCGGCAGGCCAGCTTGTTCGCCGCTGCCGGAGCGGACACGGATTCCGCCGGCCAATCGCCGGGAGCGCGGCCGGACATTCGCGAAGGAGTCGAGACGCGCATCGACGAATGGGTTTTTCGGCACGGACTACGCCGAGCGCATGCTGCGCGAGCAATTTGGCGTGGCGACGCTGGACGGCTTCGGCCTGGCCGGGCATCCGCACGCAGTCTCCGCGGCGGGCGCCGTGGTGCATTACTTGCGCGAAACTTCGGCCATGGACCCTGAAAACGGCAATCATTCCGGAGCGGCGCTGGGGCATCTGGACCGCGTTCGATATTACGAGCAGGCGGACGCGCTGGTGCTGGACGCGGTTACCGTGCGCAACCTGGAACTGGTGGCGCCGCATATTTTGCTGAGGATGGCGCGCGCGGAGCCGCTCCACCCTGCTTTCGCGCGCTGGACGAAACGACCACCGGCATGGGTGCGCGGCTCTTGCGGCAGTGGATCCTGCGCCCGCAGGTGAATCGCGAGGAAATTCAGGCGCGCCTGGACGCGGTGCAGGAATTGAAGAGCCACACCATGCTGCGCGAGGAGATTCGCCACAATCTGGCCGGCGTGCAGGACCTGGAACGTCTGGCCGGGCGCGTGACGCTGGGCGTTGCCTCGCCGCGCGATCTGGTGGCGCTGCGGCAATCCCTGTCGCGCATTCCACTGTTTCGCCAATATCTGGCCAATTGCGCGTCCGCGCGGCTCTGCCGCGCTGCATGTGGAGATGGACGAACTCGGGGACGTGCGCGAACGGATTGAAACGGCGATCGCGGACGATCCCCCGGCGCTGGCTTCCGATCCGGGCGTGATTCGCCGCGGGCTACGACAAGGAACTGGACGAACTGCGCGAACTCTCGCAGCACAGCCGGCAAATCATCGCGGCGATGGAAGAGCGCGAGCGCAAGCGCACGGGCATCGGTTCGCTCAAGATCCGCTTCAATTCGGTGTTCGGCTACTACATTGAAATTTCCAAGCCCAATTTGCATCTGGTGCCGGCAGATTTTGAGCGCAAGCAGACGCTGGTGAATGCGGAACGCTTCACGACGCCGGAGCTGAAGGAATACGAGCGCAAAGTTCTGGACGCCGACGAACGCATCGCGGAAATCGAGCGGCGGCTGTTTGCCGAGTTGCGGCTTTGGATCGGGCAGCAGGCCGGGCGACTGCGGCGCACCGCGGCGGCCATCGCGCAGCTGGACGTGCTGGGGAATTTCGCGCGCCTTGCGGCTTCGCAGAATTACACTCGGCCGGAGTTCAATGACGACACGCAAATCATGATTCTGGCCGGGCGGCATCCGGTGATCGAGCAACTCCTGGAGCAAAAGGGCGAGCGATTCGTTCCCAACGATTTGTTTCTGAACGACTCGACGCAGCAGATCCTGCTGATTACCGGGCCGAACATGGGAGGCAAATCGACGTATCTGCGGCAGGCCGCGTTGATTGTTCTGATGGCGCAGATGGGCTCATTCGTTCCGGCGGATCAGGCGCGGCTGCCGATCACTGACCGAATTTTTACGCGCATTGGAGCGGCGGATAATTTGGCGCGCGGGCGATCCACGTTTCTGGTGGAAATGACCGAGGTGGCGGCCATTCTGAACACGGCCACTTCGGCAAGCCTGGTGCTGCTCGATGAAGTGGGGCGCGGGACGGCTACCTTTGACGGGCTATCCATCGCCTGGGCGGTGGTGGAGCATTTGTCGAGCGAGACGAAATCGCGCACGCTTTTTGCCACACACTATCACGAGTTGACGGAGCTGGCCGATCTGCTGCCGGGCATCAAGAATGTGCATGTGTCCGCGCGGGAAACTTCCACGGGCATCGTGTTCTTGAAGCGCGTGGAAATCGGGAGCGCGGACAAGAGTTACGGAATTGAAGTGGCGCGGATGGCGGGGCTGCCTCCCGCGGTGATCGCGCGGGCGCGGGAAATTCTGGAGCGGCACGAGCAGGCCGAACATCAGCTGAGCGAGCGGCTGACGCCAGGGGCCGCTGCGGGCGGAGAGCCAGCGCCGGAGCAGCAGGCTTTGTTCACGCCGCTGGACCGGCGCGTGCTGGATGCGTTGCGGGAAGCGGACATCGACAATCTGAAACCGGTCGAGGCGCTCAATCTTTTGGCCGAGTTGAAAAAACAAATCTTATGAATATGAAGATGAAGCGCACTCGCGGACGCGGCACGTTGGCGCTGGGAATCATGTCGGGGACTTCGGCCGACGGGATCGACGTGGCCCTAGTGCGCGTGAACGGCCGGAAGGCGACACTGGAAAATTTCGCGGCGTTTCCCTTCCCTCGCAAAGCGCAGAAGGCTGTTTTGCAGCTGGGGGAAGGGCGCGCGGTGACCACGGGAGAAATCAGCCAGCTCAATTTTCTGCTCGGTGAAATATTTGCAAGCGCCGCGCTGGCCGCTTGCAGGAAGTTTCGTGTTGCTCCTTCTCGCATCGATGTGATCGGCTCGCACGGGCAGACGGTGTTTCATCAAGGCGTGCCTTCCCTTTTCAATGGACACCGCGTCGCCTCCACATTGCAAATCGGCGATCCCTCGGTGATTGCCGCACGCACAGGGATCACCACCGTGGGCGATTTTCGTCCGGCGGACATGGCGGCGGGCGGACAGGGAGCGCCGCTTGTGCCGTTCGTCGATTTTCTGCTCTACCGGCATTCGCGGTTGGGGCGCGTGGCGCTGAATATCGGGGGGATTGCCAACGTCACGGCGATTCCCGCGGGCGCGACGCTGCAAGATGTTTTCGCGTTCGATACAGGGCCGGGGAATATGGTGATCGACGCGCTGGTGCGGCATTTCACGCAGGGGCAAAAAAGATTTGACCGCAATGCGGAGATCGCTTCAAAGGGCGAACTGCTCCCGGGACTGCTTTACACCATGCTGCGCGACAAATATCTTTCCAAACTTCCGCCGAAGACAGCCGGGCGCGAGCAGTACGGTGAAAAATATGTTCACTCATTGCTGTCCGCCAAATACGCGCGCGAGGCCAAGCCCGAGGACGTAATTCGCACGGCCACGATTCTGACCGCGCTCTCCATCGTGGACGCGTTTCATCGCTTCATTGAGCCGAAAACGAAAATCGCGGAGCTGATCGTTTCCGGCGGCGGCGCGCACAATCCGCTGCTGATGGCGCAGCTCGAATCCGGATTACGTGGAGTGCGAGTGCGCCATGCGGGAGAGCTGGGCGTGTCGGGGGACGCCAAGGAGGCGTTCGCGTTCGCCGTGCTGGCGTGCGAAACGCTGCGGCGGCGGCCTGCCAATGTGCCGGGCGCGACCGGAGCGAAGAAGGCTGTGGTGCTTGGCAAGGTGTGTTATGCGGGGTGAGAAAGGAAGTAGAGGAGGTTTAGGAAGTGAAGGAAGTGGAGGAACGGAAACTTCGCGCCAGCGCGCGGGCTGCATGTTGAGAGCCGCTTTTTCCTTTGCTTCCTTTGCTTCCTTTACTTCCCTTTTCCTACTCCTCTCACTCTCCTCCTGCTCTCGCTCCGTGGCCACGGAACCCGGCGTGGTCAATTTTCTGATTGAATCGATGCCCACCAATCTGGATCCGCGGATTGGAAGCGATGGGCCGTCCGAGAGGATCGGCAGCCTGATGTTCGACAGCTTGGTGGAACTTGACGCACAGAGAATCCCTCGCGGCGACCTGGCCGACAGATGGGAAATGCGCGATCCCCTCACATACGTATTTCACTTGCGACCAGGGGTGAAGTTCCAGGATGGACGCCTGCTCACGTCGGCGGACGTGAAGTACACGTTCGAATCGATCATGGACGGCAGCGTGCTGACGCCAAAGCGTGGCGCGCTGAGACTTGTGAAATCCATCGAAGCTCCCGACGCTGCCACGGTTATCTTTCATCTCAGCGAGCCGAGCGGCGGGTTCCTCTTGGAAATTTGCCGCCCTGCCTTCGGCGTGGTGCCCATGGGCGCGGGAAGCGAAGTGGCGGGACATCCGATTGGCACCGGCCCGTTTCGTTTTGTCAGCGCTCAGCAGGACGACAACATCGTGCTGGAGCGGAACGCCACCTACTTTCGAACTCCACCCATCATTCACGGAGTTCGATTCCGCGTGGTGCCTGAAGCCATTGTGCGCGCGCTGGAGTTGAGGAAAGGCACTGCCGATCTGGAAATGAGTTCTCTCAGTCCGGACATGATTCCTGTGCTGCGCGCGCAAGCGGGCCTGGATGTGACCGAGCAGCCTGGAACGAACTACGCCTATGTAGCATTCAATTTCGACGACCCGCTGTTGGCGCGGCGCGAAGTCCGCGAGGCTCTGGCTCACGCCACCAATCGCGAGGAGATCGTTCGGTATCTTTACAGAGGCCAGGCCAGGCTGGCGGACGGGCCGCTTCCCCCAAATAGCTGGGCGTACCAAGCCGATATCGCGCATTTCGATTTCGATCCGCAAAGGGCCGAGCAGTTGCTCGATTCCGCGGGATACCCTCGGCGGGCGCAAGACAATGGAATGCGCCTGAAACTTACGCTCAAGACTTCGACCGAAGAAACAACGCGCTTGCTGGGCGCGGTGCTGAAGGAGCAGTGGCACAAGATAGGCGTGGATCTGGACCTGCAGTCGATGGAACCGGCCACGCTGGCCTCGCAAATCAACAGCGGGAATTTTCAGCTCTACACACTGCGTTGGATCGGAGCCAACAACGATCCCGAATTTTACGAATTTGCTTTCAGCTCGAAGAGGATGCCGCCGATGGGCGGCAATCGCGGACACTATCGCAATGCGCAGGTCGATGCGCTGCTGGATCAGGCGCGCGTGGAGAGCGACCTGGAAAAGCGGCGTGAATTGTTTGGCAAGGTTCAGAAAATCGTGGCCGCGGATTTGCCATACTTCAGCCTGTGGTTCATGGACAACGTGAGCGTGCATCGCAAGAGGATTGTTGGCGTGCAGCTTTCTCCCAGCGGGGATTATGATTTCTTGCGGACGATTGAGGCGCGGTAGAAGTGGCTGCGGGCTTCAGCCTGCGGGGGTTGGACCTTGCAAGGACTAAACCCCGCAGGCTGAAGCCCGCGCTACGTAGAGCGCTTAAACTTCGCTGTCGTCTTCCAGGCAGGCGCGGATTTGCTCTTCGCTGACTACGCCTTCGCGCATGATTTCCCAATCGTTGCCGTCTAGCTTCACGATGGTGGAAGCCAGATTTCCCGGCGTCTCTCCCGCATCGATGATCAGCAGCAGGCGATCTCCCATTTGTTCCAGAAGATCCATGGCGTTTGCGCAGGCGGGCTGGCCGGAAAGATTTCCGCTGGTGCCGGTAATCGGACCTTTTACCAGATCGATGAGCGCATTGACGATTGCCGATTTGGGCCAGCGCACCGCGACATTTCCGGTGTGGGCCGTCACCTTCAGGGGAACGGCCGTGGAGGCCTCAACCAGCAGGGTCAAAGGCCCGGGCCAGAATTTGGCGGCGAGTTTATGAAACGAATAGGGGACATCGCGCGATAGGGTCACACCTTGCGAAATGGTGTTGACTAGAAGCGGCAGCGCGCGGGTTTCGGGGCGTCCCTTAACGCGATAGAGCTGATCGACGGCCGCAAGATTGAAGGGGTCCGCGGCGATTCCATAAAAAGTATCGGTGGGGACGGCGACCAATTCTCCACGGCGAATAAAATCGGCTGCGTAACGCAGCGCGGCTGGATCGGGATTTTCTGGGGATATCTTCAGCAGTTCAGCGGACAAAGTAGCGACCCTCGTTATTCAAGACCAGAATATGGCAATCGACCGCAGAATAAAACTCAGTCGAGTGAAACTAACATAGACGCGTGAGCGGTTCAAGGCGCTGACTACTTGAATATGTCCCGCGGCGGCAGCGTCTGGGCTTGCTTTACCGTTCCGAGGGGGTTTGTTAGGCTGGTGTGCATGGCGCATCCGGTCCGCACAAACGCGCGGGAAACGAATAGTGAAAAGGTTTCGCTGATTGCCAGCCGGGACAACCGCTGGCTCAAGCGATTCCGCGCCGCTCTGGCGGGCGAACGCGGCGGCGACGGAATGGTGGGCGTCGAAGGAGTTCGCCTGGTGGAAGCGGCGCTGGGGTCGGGCCTGCCGGTGGAAGCGCTGCTGGTAAGCGAGTCGGGCGCGCGCCATCTTGCGCGCATGGCGCCTGTGCTGCCGCCGGATGTTCCCGCGCTTCGGACTTCGGACAAATTGTTTGCTAGCGTGGCCGATACGCGGACGCCGCAGGGGATTGCCGCGCTGGTGCGGCCGCGCCAGGCGACGCTGGAACATCTTTTGCCGGGAACGGCGCTGCTGGCCGTGCTGGTGGGCGTGCAGGATCCCGGAAACGTGGGGACGATTGTGCGCGCGGCGGAAGCCTTTGGAGCGACGGGGGCGGCGACGTGTCCGGCGGACGGAATTGGGACGGCAGATCCGTTCGGGCCTAAGGCGCTGCGCGCGTCGGCCGGATCTGCGCTGCGACTGCCGATTGTTCCTGGTATTTCGCCTGCCATCCTGCTCGCGCAATTGCGAATGGCTGAGGTGAAAGTGTATGCGGCTGTGGCGGCGGAAACTTATGATGGCGCTTCCCCTCTATTGCGACCGTGGGATATCGACTGGAAGATTCCCGCGGCCATCCTGATCGGCAACGAAGGTTCAGGCCTGCCCGGCGAGATTGTGCGCGGGGCCGACGCGCGCGTTTATATTCCGCAAGCGGCGGCAGCAGACGCTGCGGTGGGAATTGAATCTTTGAATGCGGCCATGGCCGCGAGCGTGCTGCTGTACGAAGCCATGCGGCAAAGAAAATCGGCGCGAGAAAAGCATTCATGAGCCTGTTCGCAAAACTCGAGCCTGAAGAAAACGCCGGGGCCGCCGGACAGCCGCTCGCGGAACGCATGCGCCCGCGCACGCTCGATGAATTCACGGGGCAGGAGGCGCTGCTTGGCCCGGGAAAACCGCTGCGCATACAGATTGAGCGCGACGAAATCGGCTCGATGATTCTTTGGGGGCCGCCGGGATGCGGAAAGACCACGCTGGCGCGGCTGATTGCGAGAATGACGCATTCCGAGTTCGTGGCGTTCAGCGCCGTGCTGACCGGGATCAAGGAAATCAAGGAAGTGATGGCCGCGGCCGAACACACGCGGCGCGCCGGGCGCAGGACCATCGTGTTCATCGACGAGGTGCACCGCTTCAACAAGGCGCAGCAGGATGCCTTTCTTCCACACGTGGAGGCGGGAAACATTATTCTGATCGGCGCGACGACAGAAAATCCCTCGTTTGAAGTGATCGCGCCGCTGCTTTCCAGGACGCGCGTTTACGTTTTGCACGCGCTCAGCACCGAACAGATCGAAACGCTCTTGCGGCGCGCGCTAGCCGACCCTGTGCGCGGCCTGGGAAACGAAAAGATTGCCATCGACGACGAAGCGATTCAGCACATTGCGCTGTTTTCGGGAGGCGATGGGCGCGCCGCGTACAACACGCTGGAAGCGGCCGCGCGCGCCGCGCAGCCCGACGCTTCGGGAACCCGCACCATCACAAAGGAATTGCTCTCCGAACTTTTGCAGCGCAAATTTCTGCTGTACGACAAATCGGGCGAGGAACACTACAACCTTATTTCCGCGCTGCACAAATCGGTGCGCAATTCCGATCCCGACGCGACGCTCTATTGGCTGGTGCGCATGCTGGAATCGGGCGAAGACCCCATGTACATCGCGCGGCGCATGGTGCGCATGGCCAGCGAGGACATTGGCCTGGCGGAGCCGGGCGCGCTGGCCGTGACCATTGCGGCCATGCAGGCCGCGGATTTTGTGGGGCCTCCGGAGGGAAATCTGGCGCTGGCGCAGGCCGCCGTGTACCTTTCGCTCGCGCCGAAATCCAACGCGCTGTACACCGGATACGGATCGGTGACCAAGGATTTGCAGAGCACGCGCGCCGAGCCCGTGCCGCTGCACCTGCGCAACGCGCCCACCGGACTGATGAAAGACATCGGATATGGGAAGGGATACGAGTACGCGCACGACGTGGAAGACAAGGTGGCCGACATGACTTGCCTGCCGGAATCGCTGGCGGGGAAAAATTATTATCGCCCAACCGATCAGGGGTTTGAAGCGCGGCTGCGCCTGCGCATGGAAGAGATACGGAGGATTAAGGATCAGCGCAAGGCGAAGTGAGAATTGACGGGCAGCAGATTTGGATTTGAGTATGACAGGCTTCAGCCTGTCTGGTTTTGATTTTTGTGGGGCTGGAAGAAGTCAAAAGAAGACAGGCTGAAGCCTGTCCTACTTGTTCTTGTTGCGAATATAAATATCCTTGGCGATGCAGCGGTTCATTAGGACGAAAATGCCGGCGCGGCGGGCGCGTTCCGCGGACGGCTGGTCTTCCACTCCCTCTTGCATCCAGATCGCGCGCGCACCGATGCGGATTGCCGCGTCAACGACTTCCGGCACGAATTCCGAGCGGCGAAAAATATCCACGATGTCGATTTTCCCGGGAATGTCTTCCAGGCGCGCGTAGGCTTTTTCGCCCAGCACTTCCGTTTCGTTCGGATTGACCGGGAAGATGCGGTAGCCAGATTCCTGCAACGTTTCCGACACGCCGAAACTTGCGCGATAGGGATTCGAGGAAAGCCCGACTACGGCTATGTTTTTTGCCGTGGCGAGAATTTCGGTGACGGCATCGTATTCGGAAGTGGCCATGGGAGCGCGTGATTCGTGAATCGTGATTTGTGATTCGTGAAAAACAGGGCCGCAGCTGAAATTTGTGCGCGGCTATCCTTAGCGCATTTCGGCAGCGCTTATCGGTGTCTATTCGGGCGCCTGCCCTGGGTCATCGGCCGCCGGTTCTTGCTCATTGGCCGCTTGTTGTTGGACATCGGGCGCTTGCTACTGGTCATGGGCCGCTTGCCATTGGTTATTGGACGATTGCTACCAGTAACCGGCCGCGTGTTAGCGATTGCTGGCCGCTTCTCTCCGGTCTTTTTTTCTTCGTCCGTCTTTTTCCTGAATTTTTCCCGCCGAGGACGCCAGTCGCGCTTTGGCTTAAAACCTCTGGAAACCGGCTTGTTCTCGGTGAGCGCGCGATCAACGGCGCGGCCCAGCTTGGCCACTTCTTCGGCATCCAATTGGCGGTAGTGCCCTTCCTCCACGGTGTCAACGTCCAGCGAAGCCAGCTTCATGCGCTTGAATTTTTCGACGGGGTGGCCAATGGCCAGCAAGTTTTTACGCAGCACATCGCCGCGAACGCCGGTCATCTGCGCCTCGTACCAAGGATTGGGAGGATTTTTTCCGGCGGCATGCGTTCCGCGCAATGGAAATATCTTGCAGTTCACGGTGTGCGCAAGGCTTTTCAGTTGATCGTCGCTGATACGCCCCTTCACTTTGATCCAGTACGTCCGTGGCAGGGACGGCGCCGCTTTCAACATGCGGTTGGCGAAATCGCCATCGTTGGTCAGAAATACCGCGCCGCTGGCGGCATAATCCAGGCGCCCAACGGGAAAAACACGTTCCGACATTCCCATCAAAAAATTGCGCAGCGTGCGGCGGCCTTCCGGGTCGGCCAGCGTAGCTACCACCTCGGGCGGTTTGTGCATCAGGAGATACACATGCGTATCGGAAAGCTTTGCTACACGGCCGGCGGCCTCGACACGGTCGCGCACAGGATCGGCCTTCGCGCCGAGTTCGGTGACCACTACTCCGTTGACCAGAACTTGCCCGCTGCGGATCAAATCCTCCGCGTGGCGCCGCGACGCAATGCCTGCGCGGGAAATTATTTTCTGTAGACGCTCTTGCATTTTTTTAGGAAGCGCTTTCTGCCCTGGCTTTTTCGGAGTGCTCCGCTACGGGTTGAGCGGCTTCCGGCATTTCTTGCAACTCTTGCATGGGCAGCTCTTGCGTGGGCGTCTCGGACACGACATCCACTTCCATGATTTCGCTTACGGAGAACGTCTCGCCTTCCGCGGCGCTCTCGCCTGCCACGGGCGATTCCACTGTATCGGCCGATTCGCTGACCGCCGTCGTCTCGCTAAAATCCGACGTCTCAGGCGCGGCGGCATCGGAGGCGTTCATCGCTTCCATGTCCTCCGGCTCGATCAGAGCGATGCCTTCGTCGGAGCCCAGCGCGGCGCGCGCCAGCTGTTCAAATTCTTTCAGGCTTGGCAGTTCTCCCAGATCGGAGAGGCCGAAGCGCATCAAAAATTCCTTCGATGTGCGGTACATGATGGGTCGGCCCATGACGGCTTTGCGTCCCGCGGTCATGATCAGGCGCTTTTCCAGCAGCGTTTTGATTACGCCGGAAACGTTTACGCCGCGAATTTCCTGAATTTCCGGGCCGCGTTGCGGGCTGCCTGTAGGCAATTACCGCCAGCGTTTCGAGAGCGGGCATGGTCAGGCGCAGCGGCGGGCGCAGGCTCTTGATGAACCGGCGCACCACTTCGTGGTGCTGCGGCTTGGTGTAAAACTTGTAGCCGCCGGCCACCGCGCGGATTTCGATGCCGCGATCCTCGGCGGCGTAGGCGGCTATCATTTCGTCGAGCGCCGCGCTCACTACGGCTTTTTCTTCGCCAACCGCCTTGGCGATCTGGTCCAGCGTGGCAGGCTCATCGGCTGCATAAATAATTGCTTCGAGCGCGCCCTTCAGTTCCGTGGGATTCATTGTCATTGATATTGTTCGTCGATTCCCCTGAGAGTGGTTCCACCGGGGCGTCACGTGCGACGAATGGATTCACCGCCGGCAAAGACTACGTCGAACATTTTATGCTTTCGCAGCCAAATCTTCGAGAACATTTCCTGCTGCACCAGGACGATGGCCTGCAGGCGCATAAGTTCCAGGACAGCCAGCAGCGAGACGATCATGGCGTGGCGCGACGGGCAGGACTCGAAGAAGGCGATCAGGTCGATGCCCTCTTCGACTGTCATCAGCTGCTGGCGCAGCAAATCCATCATCTGCGCGACGGTGAATTGCTCGTGGTGCAGCTCGATCTTCACCACTTCCTTGCGGCGCTCCAGCACTTTCTGAAACACTTTTACCAGGTCCACCAGTGAAACGATCAGTTCGCCTTCCGATTCTTCGCCCTCGTACAGGGAGAGGTCCGGCTTGGACCAGACGTGCTCTTCGATTTGCTGGCGCTGATGGAGCAACTGCGCGGCGCTCTTGAATTTTTCGTGCTCGACCAGGCGATGCACGAGGTCCGCGCGCGGGTCTTCCTGCTCCTCGGGACCGGCCAGCGGATCTGCCGGAAGGAGCATTTTCGATTTGATATAGATGAGCGTGGCGGCCATGTAGATGAAGTCGGCCGAGATGTCCATGTCCAGCTGTTCGAGCTTGTGCAGATATTCCAGATACTGGCCGGTGATCGTGGCGATGGGGATGTTGTGGATGTCGATTTCCTGCTTCTTGATCAGGTCGAGCAGCAGATCGAGCGGGCCGTCGTAGGCTTCCAGATGAATTTTGTAGGGTGACGCCATGTTTAATCCCCCGCCTTTGCATTTTCGGACGGCGCGACGCGGGCGGCAACTTCCGCGCGCTTCTCATTCCAGTTGAATACGGCTTCGCGCACGCGCGCCATTGTTTTCTGCGCCACTTCGCGGGCTTTTAGCGAACCTTCGTCGAGAATCCGCAACACTTTGCCGGGGTGCGCGGCGTATTCTTCGCGGCGCGCGCGGACCGGCTCGATCCACTTGATCAGATTGTCGGCCATGGACATTTTACACTCAATGCAGCCTATTCCCGCACTGCGGCAGCCCGCTGCCGACCAGGCCAGCGTTTCGGGCGGCGAAAATAATTTGTGCCAGTCGTACACTGGGCACACCTCGGGATTGCCCGGATCGCTGCGGCGCTTCCTTTGCCGGATCGGTGATCATGGCGCGCGATTTGGTGCGGATGGATTCGTCCGATTCGCTGAGCGAAATAAAATTGCCGTAGCTCTTGGACATTTTCCGGCCATCGGTGCCGGGGATGCGCGGAGTTTTTGTAAGAAGCGAGCCGGGCTCGGGGAGAATGGCGGAGCGGCTGAAAAAATGGCCGTATTCCTTGACCGAATCCAGAAAATTCTCGACGCCTTGCTCCAGCGCTTCCTTTCGCAAAATGTCGGAGACTTCCCTCTTTTGCTGGTCCGTAAATGGCTTCCTGTTCGATGGCAGGATCTTTACGTCGTGAACGTGCTTGGCCAGAAATCGCATGTTTGCGGGCGCGAACAATTCGGGGTTGATCCTGAATCCGTAGAAGAAATCGAATCGGCGAACGATTTCCCGGGTCAGCTCGATGTGTGCAACCTGATCTTCGCCCACAGGGACGAGGTCCGCGCAATAAATCACAATGTCCGCCGACTGCAACACGGGATACCCGAGGAAACCGAAAGTGTGAAGATCTTTGTCTGTCACGTTATCGAGCGCTTCCTTGTAGGTGGGGACGCGTTCAAGCCAGCCCAGCGGCGTCACCATGGAGAGCAGCAACTGCAGCTCGGCGTGCTCCGGAACGGACGACTGCAGGAACATGGTGCACTTGGCGGGATCGAGGCCCGAGGCCAGCCAGTCCGTTGCAATTTCGATCGAGCTTTGCGCGACTTGCGATGTGTCCGCGTAGTCCGAGGTGAGCGCGTGCCAATCGGCGACGAAGAAGAAGCATTCGTATTGCGGATCGTTTTGCAGCTTGACCCAATTTTCCAGCGCGCCGAAATAGTGGCCGATGTGCAGGCGCCCGGTGGGGCGCATGCCGCTCAGGACTCGTTTTGATTTTTCCACTTTAGTGCGTTCTCCCGCATTCCAATCCGCCTAGCGGCGTTTCGTCTTTTGTAGGACAGGCTTCAGCCTGTCTGGTTTCGATTTCGCCGCGCAACACAAAAGCGACAGGCTGAAGCCTGTCCTACTGGAGCAAATCGCGCGCGATGATCATGCGTTGAATTTCGCTGGTGCCTTCGTAAATCGTGATCACGCGGGCGTCACGGTACATTCGCTCGACGTCTGACTCGCGCGAATAGCCCTGGCTGCCGTGAATTTGCACGGCTTTGTAGACCACGCGATTGACCATTTCTCCGGCATACAATTTTGCTCGCGAGGCGTATGCGCGCCGAAGCGCGGCGCGCCTGTGTCGCGCATCCACGCGGCGTGATGCACCAGGGCGCGCGCGGCTTCGATTTCCGTCTGCATGTCGGCGAGCATCCATTGTACAGCCTGGAAGTCGCCTATGGTCTTGCCGAATGCGCGGCGCTGCTTGGCGTAGCGCCACCGACGCTTCCAGCGCTCCTTGCGCGATGCCCAACGGCTTGCGCGGCGATGCCCACTCGGCCGCCGTCCAATAGCTCCAGCGCGATTTTCAGGCCCTGGCCTTCTTCGCCCAGGCGATTCTCTTCGGGGACTTCGCAATCGGTGAAGGTGATTTCCGCCGAGCGCGAAGTGCGCAGACCCATCTTATCCTCGTATCGCGCCACGCGAAAACCGGGAAATGAAGGCTCGACCAAAAATGCGGTCACGCCCTTTGCTCCTGCCGACGGGTCCGTTTTTGCGAACACGACATAGAGGCCGGCTTGGCCGCCGTTTGTAACCCAGGATTTTGTTCCGTTCAGGCGATATTTATTGCCGTGGCGCGTGGCGGACGCTGACGATTGCGGCAGCATCCGAGCCTGCTTGCGGCTCGGTGAGGCAAAATGCGCCCAGGATTTCTCCGTGCGCCAGGCTGCGACAAGTATTTTTGCTTTTGCGGTTCGCTTCCATATTTGTAGACCGGCAGGACGGCCAGAGAATTTGTGACGCTCAGGGCCACCGCCATGGCGGCGTCCACGCGCGCGACTTCTTCTAGCATCAACACATAAGAAATCGTATCCGCGCCCAGGCCGCCCCAGGATTCGGGAATTAACATGCCGCAGCAACCCAGTTCGCCGAGCTTGCGCAGCTCGTCGCCGGCGAATTTTTCTTCGCGGTCGCGCGCGCGGATGGACGGGCGCACTTCTGCTTCCATGAATTGACGGATAGTGTCTCGAATCAGGCGTTGATCGTCAGTGAGGGAAAAATCCATCGTGTCGCGGACAGGAGGGATGCTAACACACTCCGCGGAAAACCTTAAGGCCACGGCGAAAGCTTTAACACAGAGTACACAGAGAAAAGCAAGAGAACGACGGAGAAGAAATGCAACACCTTAAGGAGGTTGCCGGCTCGCTGGGGACGTCAATCTTATGCACTCATTTCTTCTTTTCCCTATCGTATTTTCTTTCTCTTATTTTCTTCTTCTTTGCTTTCTCATCTTTTCTTTCCTCCTCTTTTCTCTGTGTCCTCTGTGTTAAATCTTTTGAATTTCGTCAAGCCCACCTACATCTTCAGCAATTCGCGCAGATGCCGGGTCTGCGCGCGGCTCACGGGGACTTCGGAGGCGCGCTTGTCGTCCATTTTGAGCATGTAGCTCGATTTGAACCAGGGGACCACTTCCTTGATGTGGTTGATGTTGACGAGGTAGGAGCGGTGCGCGCGCCAGAAGACGTCCGACTCCAGCGTGGATTGAAGTTCTTCAATGGTTCTGTAATTCGAGGTGCCTTCCACTTCCTTGGTCACCACGGTGATGGTGCCGTCCTCGATGGAGGCGAAGATCACGTCATCTGCGTCCACCAGAAACAAGCGCTGCTGCGTCTTCACCAGCAATTTTACGGGCGGCGCTTTCGCCGCATCCGATCTGGCTGACCAGCGTTTCCAGGCGCTCGCTGGGCGAGGCTTCGGCCTCCAGCGCTTTTTTGGCGCGCTGGATGGCGCGGGCCAGGCGGTGCTTCTCAATGGGCTTGAGGACGTAATCGATGGCGTTCACTTCAAAGGCCTGCACGGCGTAATTGTCAAAGGCTGTGGCAAAAACAATTTGCGGAAGTTTTCCTTTGCGGTCCATGAGCTTCTTGATCACGCCGAAGCCATTCAGGCCGGGCATTTGCACATCGAGGAATACCAGGTCGGGAGAATGTTCCTTGATGAGGGCCAGCGCTTCCACGCCGTTCTTGCCCTGGCCGACGAGATGCACATCCGGAAAACTTTTCAGCAGATACGCCAGTTCGTCGCGCGCCGGTTTTTCGTCGTCGACGATGAGTGTGTTGATGGACATGGGGTGCGCTACGGGGCGCATGCGAAGTATATGCTTCCGGCATTTCCCGTTCAACCTGCGGAGTGGGTGATTCCCTGTTAGTATTTTGGGGTGGATTTTATGTAGCGCGGGCTTCAGCCTGCGGGGGTTGGGCCTTGCAGGACTAAACCCCGCAGGCTGAAGCCCGCGCTACTTAACCAGCGGAGGCAGCTTTGTCTAAGGGACGCGCGCAACTTCTTAAGAGCGAAGTTCTGTATCAGGGGAAAGTTTTTCGATTGCAGCGCGACACGGTGATCGAGCCGGGCGGCGTGCAGGCCGAGCGGGACATCATCGTGCATCCGGGATCGGTGGTGGTGATGCCTATTTTCAAGGATGGGCGAGTGCTGCTCATCCGCCAATACCGGCATTCCGTGGGCGAATTCCTGTGGGAATTGGTGGCCGGGCGCAAGGAGCCGAACGAAACTCCGCTGGCAGCGGCGCGCCGGGAGCTGATCGAAGAGACGGGTTACAGGGCCAAGCGTCTGCGCAAACTGATGCGCGTGGTGCCCACTCCCGGTTTTGTAAACGAGTGGATGTGGATCTTCGCGGCGGAGGGACTGAGCGAGGGCGCCGCACAGCCGGAAGAGGACGAGAAGATCACGCCGCGCATTTTCACATTAAAGGAAGTCGAAAAGATGATCGAGCGCGGAACCTTGCGCGACGCAAAGTCCATTTGCGGCATTCTTTACTACATGCGATTCATCAAGCGCGGCCGCTAGCTCGCGCCGCATTTTTCTTTTTAAATCTTTTCGCGGCGCATTCCTTCTTTCGGCCAAATCTTTTTTCCGCCATTTCAATTCCGCCTGCGAACAAAATATTTTTGAAAATTATCGTTCTTCGCTTGTAACATGAGCGCGTGTAGCATAGGATTTGCGCAAGTAAGTTCTCCGTAAAAATATTTCGGAGAGAAAGGCGGACATGAGCGTAAAAGATTTTATCAAACACAATTACCGGCACTTCAACGCGGCGGTTGTCGTGGATGCTTCGGACGCCTACATCGCGCATTTGGCGCGCGGCGGCAAGATGTTCCTGACCATGGCGGGAGCCATGAGCACCGCGGAACTGGGACTCTCGCTGGCGGAAATGATTCGGCAGCGATAAGGTACACGGCATCTGCACCACCGGCGCAAACCTCGAGGAAGATATTTTCAATCTCGTCGCGCACAACCATTACAAGCGCGTGCCGAACTATCGCAATCTGAGCGACGCTGAAGAAGTGGCGCTGCGCGATAGCGGTATGAACCGCGTCACCGACACCTGCATTCCCGAGGAAGAGGCCATGCGCCGGATCGAGCGCCAGGTCTTGAAACTGTGGCAGAAGGCCGACAAGGAAAAACAGCGCTACTTCCCCTACGAATACATGTACCAGCTGATTCGCGGCGGGCTGATCAAAGAGTCCTATCAAATAGATCCCAAGGATTCCTGGGTGATCGCGGCTTGCGAAAAGAATCTGCCGATTTTCACGCCGGGATGGGAAGACTCCACGCTGGGCAATATTTTCGTGGCCAACGTGGTTCGCGGCGACGTTTCCAATTTTCATGTCGTCAAATCCGGCGTGGAACAAATGGCCATGCTCATCGATTGGTACCGGCAAAATACGGTGGATGAATCGCTTGGCTTTTTCCAGATTGCCGGCGGCATCGCCGGCGATTTTCCGATTTGCGTGGTGCCGTTGATCACGCAGGACCTGCGCGAGAAGTGCCGCCTATGGGGATACTTCTGCCAGATTTCAGACAGCACCACTTCGTACGGCTCGTACAGCGGCGCGGTGCCCAACGAAAAAATCACCTGGGGAAAACTGGAAGCGGCCACGCCGCGGTTCGTCATCGAATCCGACGCGTCGATTGTCGCGCCGCTGATGTTCGCTTACATTCTCGGCCAGTAAGCGCGGGACACGCACATGGAAAATCGAGAGGTCGCCCGCATTCTGCGGGAAACGGCGCAACTGCTGGAAATCGATGGCGCCATGATCGGCCGCTACCGCAGCTATGAGCGCGCTGCGGAACTTCTCGGCGGGCTGCCGGAATCGGTCGAAGAACTGGCCAAGGACCGCGCCAAGCTGATGGAATTGCCGGGGATCGGAGAAGGTATGGCCGATCACATCGGGGAAATTCTCAAGACCGGCGATTACTCTCTCCGTCGCAAGCTCCTCAAAAAATACCCGGAAACAATTCTGCATCTTCTGGAACTGCAATCGCTGGGGCCGAAGAAAGTCGCTCACCTCTGGAAAACTTTTAAGGCGGGCACCGTGGAGCAGGTGGAGAAGCTCGCGCACGAGGGCAAGCTGCGCGATCTGGCCGGCTTCGGCGAAAAAAGCGAAGAAAATATTTTGAAAGCGATTGAGGTGTACAAGAGGTCCGCCGGGAGATTTCATATCGATGTGGCGACGGAAGAAGCGCAAAAGCTGGTTACCTACATCGAAGGTTTTGGCAAGCCCATCGAGGCCGTGACTCCTGCCGGATCCCTGCGGCGCGGCCGGGAAACGGTCGGCGACCTCGACCTTCTGGTTACGGTCTCTTCGGGAAAGTACACCCCGAAATCGGTGGAGTCGATCGCCCAGCACATCCTGGAATTCTCCGAACTGGAACAAAAACTGGCGCACGGCGAAAACAAGGTCAGCTTCCTGCTGAAAAGTGGGATGCAGGTCGATGTGCGCATCCTTGAAAAAGAAGTTTTCGGCGCTGCCCTGCTCTACTTCACGGGATCGAAGGAACACAACGTGGCTTTGCGCGGCCGCGCCAACAAGATGGGGCTGACGCTGAATGAATATGCGCTGGCAACGCTGAAGGGCGAGCGGCCCGTGGCTCGCGCCACCGAGGAAGAGATCTACGCCAAGCTGGAGCTCGATTATATTCCGCCGGAGCTGCGCGAAAATACGGGCGAGATCGATGCCGCCGCCGAGCATCGTCTGCCGCACCTGGTGCAACTTGCGGACATGCGCGGCGACATGCAGATGCACACCACGGCGAGCGACGGCAAGAATTCCATCGAAGAGATGGCTCTGGCTGCGAAAGAACTGGGCTACGAATACATTTCGCTGACCGATCACAGCAAGGCCGTGACCGTGGCCAACGGTCTGGACGAAAAGCGCACGCTCGAACAAATCAAGAAAATTCACGCCGCGAACGCCAAGGACCTGGGAATACGCGTGCTGGCCAGCAGCGAAGTCGATGTGCTGAAGAACGGGAAATTGGATCTGGACGACGAAGTGCTCGCGCAGCTTGACGTGGTGCTGGTTTCCATTCACTCCTACATGAACATGGAACGCGCCGAGATGACCGAGCGAATCCTGGCGGCCATCGAAAATCCTTACACGCAGATTGTGGGGCACCCCACAGGCCGCCTGATATCGCACCGCGACGCCTACGCCTATGACATGGAACGCATTCTGGATGCGGCGCACAAGCATGGCGTGGTGATGGAATGCAACGCTTCCCCGGAGCGCCTCGATTTGAAGGACACGCACCTGCGCATGGCCAAGGAGCGCGGCGTGAAAATTGTGATCTCCACCGATGCACACACCACGCGTGGGCTGCAGACCATGCGCTATGGAGTGCAAATGGCGCGGCGCGGGTGGATTGAAAAGAAGGACGTGATCAACGCACTGCCCCTGGAAAAAATGCTTGCGGTGCTGAGAGAAAAACCTGGGGCCGCCGCGCACGGCAAACATCGCGCTGCCGCGGCCTCTATGAGAACATCAGCGAAGCCTCGCAAGAGCAGCTGAATGCCTCGCGTGTTGGTTCCATTCAGCTTCCTAACTGGAATGGAGCTTATTGTTTTGGCGGGTGACCCTGAAGCGCCAGAGCTCGCGCAAAATAACCAAGAGCACAGCAGCGGAATAGGCCACCAGGGCCGGGTGCTGATAGTGGTTCATGGTGGACGTTACGAGGGTATCGCCCATGCGATAGGTGATGGTGCTTCGCCACGGAATTAACAAGGCGCATTCAAAAGCCAGCGGAAATCCAATTGCGCCGAGAATGCCGTCCGTGACAATGTCCCGGATTCCAATTTGCAGCCTCAGCACCAGTGAAGCCAGGAAACAGGCCAGTGCGCCAACGGCCATCCCAACGAACGCCGCGCTGAGAATGAGAAATGGAATCGAAAGGGGCGGTGTGAACACGCAACCATTGTACAGCGGCTCGCGGGCCAAGCGGAGCCGGGGCACGCGAGGTTCCGCGTTGCAAATCTTCGCGCGTTCGCGCATGATACTTGGTTTGCGCTAGAGAAATCGCGGCTATCGTGCGCGGCGAAGTGAAGCCGCACTCGGCATCAGGGGACCTTACACAGTGAAAACAACAGGAGAAATGAGCATGCGCAAGTCTGCGGGCATTGCATTGCCGAAGGGAAAACTGGGAGTCCTCACCGTCGGCATGGGTGCGGTCGCCACAACATTCATGGCCGGAGTGGACCTCGTCCGGCGAAAGAAGTCGCTGCCGATCGGGTCCCTGACGCAGATGGGAACTATCCGCCTGGGAAAGCGGACCGAAGGGCGCGCCCCGGCGATCAAGGATTTCGTGCCCCTTGCAAGTATTGACGACATCGTCTTTGGCGGCTGGGATATTTTTCCTGTCAGCGCCTACGAGGCAGCCAAGAATGCCGCCGTGCTCAGCAACGAACATTTGGCCGAAGCCAAGAAGTTCCTGAGCAAGATCCGCCCCATGAAGGCCGCGTTCGACCAGAACTACGTAAAGAAGCTCTCCGGCACGCATGTGAAGAAGGGCCGCAACAAGTACGAGCTGGCGCTGCAAATCCGCGACGATATCAAGAATTTTCAGAAGAAGAATAAAGTTTCGCGCACCGTGGTGATCTGGTGCGGCTCCACGGAGATTTTTCTCAAGCCTCACTCCGTGTACGAGACGGTGGAAAAATTCGAGGCCGCGATGAAGGAAAATCATCCGGCCATCGCGCCCTCCATGCTCTATGCCTGGGCCGCGATCACCAGCGGCGTTCCCTTTGCCAATGGCGCGCCCAATTTGACCGTGGACATCCCGGCAATCGTCGCGCTCGCCAAGCAGCACGGCGTACCCATCTGCGGCAAGGATTTCAAAACCGGCCAAACGCTATTGAAGACGATTCTCGCGCCGGGCTTCAAGGCGCGCCTGCTGGGACTGGATGGCTGGTTCTCGACCAACATTCTCGGCAATCGAGACGGCGAAGTGCTGGACGATCCCGAGTCCTTCAAGACCAAGGAAGAATCCAAGCTGGGCGTGCTCGAGTACATTCTGCAGCCCAAGCTGTATCCCGACTTATACGGACACATTCACCACAAAGTTCGCATCAACTATTATCCGCCGCGCGGCGACAACAAAGAGGGCTGGGACAATATCGACATCTTCGGCTGGCTGGGCTACCAGATGCAGATCAAGGTCGACTTCCTATGCCGCGACTCCATCCTGGCCGCGCCCATCGTGCTGGACCTGGTCCTCTTCCTCGATCTGGCCAAGCGCGCCGGAATGCGCGGCATTCAGGAATGGCTGAGCTTCTATTTCAAATCTCCCATGTGCGCGCCGGAGTTGTATCCCGAGCACGACCTCTTCATCCAGTCGATGAAACTGAAGAATACGCTGCGCTGGATGATGGGCGAGGACCTGATCACGCACCTGGGGCAGGAATATTACGACTAAGAATAATTAGTTCGCTCCAAATGTTGGCCAATATCCGAATCGTCGATCTATTCTGAAGTGCGGGCGAACTGCGCCTGCCAAAACCCGCATTGTTCATGCTATCCTTCTGTCGTTGCCAGCTGTTTGGCAATCGAGATATCGCTTTCCGAGCAAGGAATAGCAATATGAAGCGCTTCAATCGAATTACCGTAAATGCCGATCAGTTGGGCGGAACTCCTTGCATCCGCGGATTACGCATACCGGTGGCAACCGTCGTGGGCATGGTTGGCGAAGGCATGACGGAAACCGAGATTCTGAAAGCCTATCCGGACCTCGAACTTGAAGATATTCGCGAAGCCCTTCGCTATGCGGCGGAGGCGGTCCGGGAACGTGAATTGCCGGTTGCAAGTTCTTGAAATTCCTCATCGACAATGCACTGTCGCCCTCGGTTGCCGTGGGCCTTCGAGCTTCGGGACACGATGCAATACATGTGCGAGAGCGGCAGATGCAATCCGCACCCGATCAGGACATTTTCGAATTGGCTGCCAGCGAAGACCGCATTCTTATCTCCGCGGACACCGATTTCGGCACTCTTCTCGCGTTACGGGAGGAAATCAAGCCTTCCGTAATTCTTCTCCGAAGAGGGCCGAAGAAACCGGCCGATCAACTCCAATTGCTCCTCGCCAACCTTCCTGTCATTGAAGACCTTGCCTCGCGGGCCTGCATCATTGTTATCGAAGAGACGCGCATGCGAGTCCGGCAATTGCCCATCGGCGGATGAAATATCTCGCTGAATTTTCATTTGCGCTCGAATCTGGGCCGAGAACAAATACCCTCGGCAACTATGTCCTCAGGCCGCCGGGTGTGTTATTCTCTCCTATTCGCGCTAGTGCAGTGAAATTCCATAGAGGAACTTACATATGAAGCCATCGTATAACGGCAGGGCCATACCGTCCGACGGGAAGGCAATCGATTATGTCGGAGGCAAATTCGTCATTCCCGACAATCCCATCATTCCCTACATTGAGGGCGATGGGACGGGGCGCGACATCTGGAAGGCGTCGCAGCGCGTGTTTGACGCTGCCGTACAAATCGTATACGGCGGGAAGCGTAAAATTTCCTGGTTCGAAGTGTTCGCCGGAGAAAAGGCCTATAACGAATTCAAGCAGTGGCTGCCGGACGAAACGGTCGAAGCGGTGCGCGATTTCCGCATTTCGATCAAGGGGCCGCTGACCACTCCAGTGGGCGGCGGGATTCGCTCGCTCAACGTCACGCTGCGGCAGGTCCTCGATCTATACGCCTGCGTGCGCCCGGTGCGCTATTTCCCCGGTGTCCCCTCCCCTGTAAAGCATCCCGAGCGCATGGATGTGGTCATTTACCGCGAAAATACCGAAGATGTTTATATTGGCATTGAGTGGCGGTCCGGGACGCCTGAAGTGAAAAAGCTGATTGAATTCCTGAACAAGGAGATGCTCGGTGGCGGGCCAAAACAGATTCGCACGGATTCCGCCATAGGCATCAAGCCAATCTCTCCCTTTGGAACAAAGCGGCTGATGCGGCGGGCCGTTCAGTTCGCGCTCGACAACAATAAGCGCGTAGTAACCCTCATGCACAAGGGCAACATCCAGAAATTTACGGAAGGTTCGTTCCGCGACTGGGGCTACGAGCTGGCCGTCGAGGAATTCCGCGCGCAGACTGTTACCGAACGCGAGACCTGGATCCTCGGCAATAAGGACAAAGATCCGAACCTCACCGTCGAGCAGAATGCCGCTCTCATCGAACCGGGAATGGAGCAAGGCACCGAAGCTTTCCGCAAATCCGTGTGCGACGAAGTGAAATCGGTGCTCGACAAGATTTACGCCACGCACGGCCAGGGTAAGTGGAAGCAAAAGCTGCTGATCAACGACCGCATTGCCGATTCCATTTTCCAACAGGTGATCACGCGCGCCGATGAATATCAGGTGATCGCCGCGCCCAACCTGAATGGCGATTACATTTCGGACGCCTGCGCAGCGCAGGTCGGCGGACTGGGCATGGCTCCCGGCGCCAATATCGGAGACGGCTACGGCTGCTTCGAAGCCACGCATGGCACCGCACCCAAGTATGCCGACAAGAACGTAATCAACCCCAGCTCCGTGATGCTTTCCGGCGTGATGATGTTCGATTTCATGGGCTGGAAAGAAGTGGGCAAACTGATCGAGTCGGGCATCGAGCGCACCATCGGACAGAAGCGCGTGACCTATGACCTGGAACGAATGATGGAAGGCGCGACCAAGCTGGGCACCGCGGAATTTGCCAGCGCCATCATCGAGAACATGAAGGCTCTGGCAGTCGCAAAGTAGCAATGGATTTGGCGGCGATCGTAGGGGCACGGCATGCCGTGCCCCTACGATCGGCAGGCTCCTCCGCCGCATTTCACTTTCATTCGAAACACTGCGTTTGAACTCAAGATTTGAATACAATTTTTAAAAACGACAGGAGAAGGCACTCATGCGGAAGAAAGTCACGGTTGTTGGCGGCGGATTTGTGGGATCGACGACGGCGCAGCGCATTGTGGATCTGGAGCTGGCCGATGTGGTGCTGACCGATATTCTGGACGGCCCCCCCGCGGGCAAGGCGCTGGACATGGTGGAATCCACGCCCATCACAGGCTCGGATGCGCGCGTCACCGGCATTTCCACCGCGTCGGGAGATTACAAGGAAACGGCAAACAGCGACATCGTTGTGGTCACGGCAGGATTTCCGCGCAAGCCGGGAATGAGCCGCGACGATCTTTTGAAGGCCAACTACGACGTCGTTAAGGCGGTCGTGGAGCAAATCGCAAAATTTTCGCCGAACGCCATCCTGATCCTGGTAACCAATCCCCTGGACGCCATGGTGCAGGCTGCGTTCAAGATCAGCGGCTTCTCCAAGAATCGCGTGTTGGGCATGGCAGGCGTTCTGGACTCGGCGCGCATGAGTTCGTTTGTGGCCATGGAGCTGGGCGTCTCCGTCGAAAACGTGAACTCCTTCGTGCTGGGCGGGCACGGCGATGACATGGTGCCGCTGCCGCGCTACTCGACCGTTGCCGGCATTCCCCTGCCCGACCTGCTTTCCGCGGATCGCATCGCGGCCATCGTGGATCGCACGCGCAAGGGCGGCGCTGAAATCGTCAACCTGCTGAAAACCGGCTCGGCCTACTACGCGCCTTCCGCGGCCGTCGTGGAGATGGTCGAAGCGATTCTGAAGGACAAGAAGAAGATTCTTCCCTGCGCCGCTTACCTCGAAGGCGAATACGGCATCAATGGATTGTACGTCGGTGTGCCTGTAAAGCTGGGCGCGCGCGGCGTGGAACAAATCATCGAAATCAAACTGACCGCCGAAGAAAAGGCCGCGCTCGATAAGTCCGCTGCCTCGGTCCGAGAATTGGTCACCATCCTCGGCGTAGCGTAGGACGGTTTTGGTAGCGCGGGCTTCAGCCTGCGGGGTTTAGTATTCTGCTCGAGCTAAACCCCGCAGGCTGAAGCCCGCGCTACTTAAAGACATTGCAAATAATTACTTGGCCGGAGCCGGAGCTGCAGCAGGCGGCACGATAGTCGCAGTCTTGATGCTGTCCAGCAGCGGAAAATTCTTCATCAGATAGACACGCCCCTGATTGCCGACCTTACTCTGGTCCGGTCCGCGCCCATCGGGAGCGCCCTCTCCGTAACCGCTATACAGTTTGTCGACCACTTCCATTCCCTCTGAAACTTGCCCAAAGGGAGAGAATCCCATTTTGTCGAGCGCTTGATTGTTCGCGTAATTGATAAAAACCTGCGTCGTGCGCGTGTTCGGCCCCGCTGTGGCGAAAGTGATGTAGCCACGCTGATTGTGTTGCGTGACGGGATCGTCTTTTATGTTGGCGGTCTCCCACACGTTGGAAACCTCGGGATAGGCACTGAGCCCGAATTGCGCCATGAATCCCGACAGGACGCGGAAGAAGCTCGCGCCATCGTAATAATGATGCCGGACAAGATTGTAGAAGCGGTCCGCGCCGTTGGGAGCCCAGGCGCGTGTCACATGGACCGTGAATTCGCCCGCCGTAGTCACAAATTTTACGTCGTATTCCGCGGGCGCCTTGGCGTTTAGGGTCGCCGGATGCAGCAGCGCGGGATCATAGGGAGTCTTGCTGGTCGCCGGAGCTTTAGCCGCAGTGGCCGGCTTCTTTGCCGGAGCCGGGGAAGGCGCCTGAGCAGCCGCCGTAAACGAAAAAATAAAACAAGCGCACGCAAGAATTGCAATTTTGCAAGAGTAGCGCATCTTTGGATTCTCCAATTAAGAGGAACGGCGCATATTATGCCGCGATTCCCTTCCCGTGACTAGACGCTTTTCGTAGCGCGGGCTTCAGCCGGCGGGGGTTGGGCCTTGCAAGGACTAACCCCCGCCGGCTGAAGCCCGCGCTACGTCGTCCATCACTCGCAGCGTATTTTCACCAAGAATTTTTCGAATGTCAGCTTCGCTATACCCGCGCCGGAGCAATCCTTCCGTAATGAGCGGAAATTTCGACGCGTCTTCCATTCCCTCAGGCATGAACGCGCCGTCGAAGTCCGAACCGACACCGACATGATCCGCGCCCACCAGGCGGGCCGCATGATCGATGTGCTCGACGATTTTTTCCCAACTCACCTGCGGCAGTTTCCCGGCGCGAATCAATTCATCGCTCCAGCGCTGCCCTTCCATCAACTTTTGCGCCTCGTTGTCTCCGAATTTTTGCGTAAGCGCCCGGTCGCGCGCCGCGCTGTCCGATGATAGTGCGCGGTAGGCCGTCGCATATTCCTGGCTAAGAAACGAATCGTGAAAGGTGACATGAATGACGCCGCCCCTGGCCGCCAGCGCCTTGATCATCGCGTCATCGAGGTTGCGCGGGTGGTCGCACAGCACGCGGCAGCAGGAATGAGACGCGATTACCGGCGCGCGCGAAGTTTCCAGGACATCGTGAAACGTGGCGTCGGACACGTGCGAGACATCCACAAGCATTCCCAGCCGATTCATTTCGCGGATTACCTCCCTGCCGAAATCGGTCAGGCCGTTGTGGCGCGGAGCAGCGTTGGAGGAGTCCGCCCAATCGGTGGCCGCGTTGTGCGTCAGCGTCATGTATCGAACGCCCATCGAATGGAATTCTCGCAGAACCGCGAGGTCGCCGTTGATGGCCTCGCCGCCCTCGACCGCCAAGAGCACCGCAATCTTGCCGCGTTTGCGCGCCTCTCGAATTTCATTCGCCGAAGTAGCCAGCGCCAGATCGGCCTCGTGAATTTTGATTTGCTTTACAGTGGCAGCGAGCAAGTCCCGCGCTCGCCGAGTGGCCGCATCGCCCGTAATTTCCACGGGAACCCAGAGGGCAAAGAAGATCGCCCCGATGCCGCCTTCCCGCATACGTGGGATATCGACGCAGCCTTCCGCATCGCGTTTAACTAAATCAAAATGATCGAAGAGCAGGCGTTGAGGAGTGTCCACGTGCGTGTCAAATACGAGGCTGGAAAAGTGAAGCTGGTGTGCACGGGGAGAAATGTTGTCAGCGAACATGGGAGAAGTTTGCCACTGGCATCGGAGCGCCGAAGTATTCCCCCCACCTTTTGTCATTCCGAGCGGAGCGAGGAATCTCTCTTTCTTTTCGCGGTCTCAAACCGAAGAGAGATTCCTCGCTCCGCTCGGAATGACAAAATAAAATACTCCTCCCGCAATGAAAAGCTTTTCCTGCCGGCCATCTTCCGATGACCGTTTCCGGCGACTAGTCGCCACGGCGATGCAGCGTGGCGTGAATTAGGTCGCGGTTCATGCGGCCGATGAACTCGATGGGAATCTTCTTGGGGCACACGGCTTCGCACTCGCCGTGATTAGTGCAGCTTCCGAAGAGTTCGGAAGACATTGCCGCAACCATGTCAGCGGTCCGCTCGTCGCGCTGCGGCTGCCCTTGCGGCAGTGAATTGAGATGCACGACCTTCGCCGCGGTGAACAGCATGGCCGCGGCATTCGGGCAGGCCGCAACGCAGGCGCCGCATCCGATGCAAGCAGCCGCATCCATGGCGCGGTCAGCTGCTTCCTTGGGGACAAGCACGGCTCGCGCGTCCGGCGCCACACCTGTGGGCACGGTGATGAAGCCGCCGGCCTGAATGATGCGGTCAAACGCGGAGCGGTCCACGGCCAAGTCTCGCAAAACGGGAAACGCCTTGGCGCGCCAGGGTTCCAGAGTCAGCGAGTCGCCGTCTTTAAAGAAGCGCATGGAAAGCTGGCACACGGTGGTGCCGCGGTGCCCGCCATGCGCCACGCCGTTGATCAGGAATCCGCACATGCCGCAGATTCCCTCGCGGCAGTCGTGATCGAAGGCCACGGGTGCTTCGCCCTGCGCCTGCAGATTCTCGTTGAGCAGGTCCATCATTTCGAGGAACGACATGTCCGGCGTCACGCCCTGCACCTGATAGGTGACGAATTTCCCGGCCGACTTGGTTTCCTGCTGCCGCCAAACTTTTAGTGTGAGGTTCATGGGCTACTTGTAGCTCCTCTGGGCAAGGTGAACGTGCTCGAAGGTCAGCGGTTCCTTATGCAGCTCCCACTGGTCGCCTTCTCCCTTCCATTCCCATGCCGACACGAACGAAAATTTCTCGTCGTTGCGCAACGCTTCGCCGTCCGGGGTCTGGCTCTCGACGCGGAAATGCCCGCCGCAGGATTCTTCCCGCTCCAGCGCGTCCAGGCACAACAGTTCGCCAAGTTCCAGGAAATCCGCCACGCGCCCGGCTTTTTCGAGCGACTGGTTGAGTTCCGCTCCGGTTCCGATAATTTTCAGGTTGTTCCAGAATTCCTCGCGCAGCGCGGGAATCTGCTGGAGATTGCTCCGTAAGCCTTCCGCGGAACGCGCCATGCCGCAATTTCCCCAAAGCAGCTTTCCAAGCTCTTTGTGGAACGAGTCCACCGTTCGCTTGCCCTGTATGCCGATCAGCTTAGAGATGCGTTGCTTCACTTCATCCTTCACGGCCGCGAACTCAGGATGAGACGTATCCACTTTTTCCAGCGAGCTGGAGGCGATGTAGTTGGGAATAGTGTACGGAAGGATGAAGTAGCCGTCCGCAAGCCCCTGCATCAGCGCGCTTGCGCCCAGGCGATTGGCGCCGTGATCCGAGAAATTCGCTTCTCCGGCCACGAACAGCCCGGGGATGGTGGACATCAGCTGGTAATCGACCCACAGGCCGCCCATGGTGTAGTGCACCGCGGGATAAATCCGCATGGGAACCTTGTATGCGTTTTCGCCGGTGATCTCCTCGTACATGTCGAAGAGGTTGCCGTATTTCTCGCGGACCACTGGTTCGCCCATGCGGCGAATTGCCTCCGCAAAGTCCAGGTAAACCCCCATGCCGCCCGGTCCAACTCCGCGCCCTTCGTCGCACACTTCCTTGGCGTTGCGTGAAGCGACGTCGCGGGGAACAAGGTTTCCGAAACTTGGGTAGCGCCGTTCGAGGTAATAATCGCGTTCGTCTTCGGGGATTTGCCCTGGTGCCCGCGTGTCCCCGGTCTTCTTGGGAACCCATACGCGCCCGTCGTTTCGCAGCGATTCGGACATGAGCGTAAGCTTGGATTGATTTTCGTTGCTCACCGGAATGCAAGTAGGGTGAATCTGCGTGAAGCAGGGGTTTCCGAAAAACGCTCCGCGCCGATGCGCGCGCCAGATGGCCGTGGTGTTGCAGCCCTTAGCGTTGGTGGAAAGGTAGAAAACGTTGCCGTAGCCGCCCGTTGCCAGCACAACGCAGTCGCCTGCGAAGCTTTCGATCTCGCCGGTCAAAAGATTGCGCGTCACAACGCCGCGAGCCTTGCCGTTGATGACCACCACGTCCAGCATTTCGCTGCGCGTGTGCATCTTCACTGCGCCCGTTGCGATTTGCTCTTCCAGCGCCTGGTAGGCGCCCAGCAGCAACTGCTGCCCCGTTTGCCCGCGAGCATAGAAGGTGCGCGAAACCTGCACGCCACCGAAGGAGCGCGTGTCCAGCAATCCGCCGTATTCGCGCGCGAAGGGAACTCCCTGCGCCACGCACTGGTCGATGATGTTGACGCTGATCTGCGCCAGGCGATATACGTTGGCTTCGCGTGCGCGGAAGTCGCCGCCCTTCACCGTGTCGTAAAAGAGGCGGTGAATGCTGTCGCCGTCGTTGCGATAATTCTTCGCGGCGTTGATGCCGCCCTGCGCGGCGATGGAGTGCGCTCGGCGAGGGCTGTCCTGAAAGCAGAAGCAGTGCACGTTATAGCCCTGCTGGCCAAGCGACGCCGCAGCCGACGCGCCCGCCAGTCCCGAACCCACAATGATCACCGTGTGTTTTCGACGGTTGGCGGGATTGACGAGCTTCATTTCAAAGCGGGATTTTTCCCACTTCTGTTCAATAGGACCGGACGGAATTTTTGAATCGAGCATTTCTCTCCAGTGTGGCGGTGTCGCAATTGTAGGGGCAAATCCGCCGAGGCGGATGCCTCTACTCTCAGCGCACCCAGCCCGCGAGCACCGATATCGGCACCGAGATAAAACCAGCAAAAACAATCAGAGCAATGATCCTGGAAACGGTTCTCAGACTCTTGGTGTTGCCCATGTTGACCCACCCCAGCGTCTGCAAGCCGCTCCAAATACCGTGGTCGAGATGCAGGCATAGGGCGCACATGGCGATGATGTAAAAGACTGCGATCGGCCAGACCGAAAACGCGGCCAAAACGTTTTGGTAGACCATCAAATGTTCAAACTGGCCGGGCTGAAATCCGACCATGCCGCCGGTCAGGTGGAACAAGTGGAACACGATGAACACGGCCAGCAGCACGCCGCCCCAGCGCATGGTCAGCGCGCCCAGGGTTGTCTCCACATTCTTCTTCGCGCCGTAGCCCACCGGCCGCGCCTGGCGATTCATGATGGTGAGTTGCGTGGCCGCGGTGATATGCAGGATCACGCAGAGAAACAGCACGCCGCGCACCATCCACAGAAGCTGCCCGTAGCCCAGCTCCGGCCAGCCCACCTCGCGAAGGAACCGCGAATAGGCGTTGATCTCTTCCGGTCCGGAAAAGATTTTCAAGTTGCCCACCATGTGCGAGAGCACAAACAGGATGAGCACGGCCCCGGTTACGGCCATAACTACTTTTTTGCCGATCACGCTGCTCCAAAGAGCCAACAGGCGATTGGGCGCGGCTTTCGTGTCCGCCGTGGTTTCTGTCATTGCTGCACTCCTGATTTCTTTTCCATGTCTTCGGCTGAAACCCTTCTGGCGCGCCTCGCGCGTACCGGCACACCCCGCTCCACCCCACTTAAAACAACAGTAGTGCTATGGCAATTTCTTGATCATCTTGAAAGGATATGTCCGTGGGGGAAATCGGTTTGAATTTCGCAATTCCACTTCTGTCGCAAGCATCCCGGCTCCGATGAACTAGAAAAATCAGTATAGGTAATTCCCACTGTTTTTTCAATGGCGATATAGCATTGGCAACAAGCGGGAGAATAGCACGCGTCCAACCCATTTCCCTCCCTTACAATGGAAGGTGCCGTCGGGCTACTGGAGAGTGTTTATGTTGGATCAACAAACTGCGGACATTGAATCGCTCATCGAGTCGCTGGAAAGTTCCGGCGCCGTGCTCGATTCAAGCGCCCTGGCAAAGATCGCGGAGACGCTGTCCATGCTTTTCGGCGTCAAACAGGATGAAGTGGCGGTCCTGAAAGTCGTTCCCAAGTACAAGAGCCTGATATTCGTTCTTCCCGAAAAGCTCTCCCACATCGGCACCATTCCGCTCAGCAGCGCCACCGCGCTGGCCGCGCGAACCGCGCGCGAACGCAAAGCAGATCTGATCAATAATTTCTCCACCGCCCGGCACGCCAACGTCTTTGAAGCCGTCCCACTCGGCCGCGATCCAGGCGAGCTGATCCAAAAGATTATGAGCGCCCCCATACTGGATGGAACGCAGATTCAAGGCGTAGTGCAAATTTCCAGAAAGGCCGCGTCTCTCGCCGAGACTGGGCCGGATTTCACGCCAACCAATCTGCGCACGCTCGTTTCACTTTCGCCCACGCTGCAACGCATGCTCAAGCTTTGCAATGCCGATTGAGATCCGACCCGCTCGCCCACACTCGCGCGCTCTCCCACTTTGAAAATTCCCTCCGTGAAACCAAAAATGTTGTGGATCAGAACAAATTGAATAATCCGAAGATATAAACTGAAAAATAATCCGAATTCCAGTTCGAAGCCTGAATTCCAAAGTCTGAAGCCCGAAGTCCCGTAGGGACGAAACATCGTAGCCCACCGTGAAACGGTGGGGACGCAATGGTAGCGAGAAGAGTCCCGTAGGGACGGCACATCCGCCTGGTCGAGCCGAGTGTGCCGTCCCTACGGGACTTGTTTCTCCGCCCTACGCACACCCACCGTTTCACGGTGGGCTACGATGTTTCGTCCCTACGGGACTGGCCGAGACATTGATCCTTATTTCGCTCCACGTAGCACACTCGCGGGAAATCTTCCCAAAGACCGATTACCGCCGCCGTGCAATGTTCTCAACTTGATTAATTTCTTGCGCTTTGCACCGGAAAGTAATTGACACTGCTGTGCGTTCTTGTTACTTTTCCGCACGCCTTGAAAGTTCGCACTAATTTAGGGCAATCATCTTTAGTTTAGGAGACAGCGCACTCCGGCACCCCTCATGGCGTTCGTCGCGAAAAAGATTTTCCTGACCAAAGGCGTGGGAAAGCATCGAGAAAGACTTTCCAGTTTCGAGCTGGCATTGCGCAGCGCGGGCATCGCCGCGTGTAACATCGTGCGCGTCTCCTCCATCTTCCCTCCCAATTGCAAACTGATCTCGCGCGCCGAGGGCCTGAAGCACATCAAGCCCGGGCAAGTCGCCTTCACCGTAATCAGCGAAAATTCCACGCGCGAAGCGCACCGCTTGATCGCCGCGGGCATCGGCCTGGCTCTTCCCGCCGACAAATCGATGTACGGATATTTGTCCGAGCACCACTCCTTCGGCGAAACCGAGGAAGTGGCCGGCGAATACACCGAAGAGCTGGCCGCCGAAATGCTGGCCACCACTTTGAATGTGGAGTTCGACCCCGATTTGTCCTGGGACGAGAAAAAAGAAGTCTACCGCATCTCCAACAAAATCGTCCGCACCATGAACATCACCCAGTCCGCCGTCGGCGATAAGCGCGGATTGTGGACCACCGTGCTCGCCGCAGCCATCATGATTGGCGAAGACGACTGATCTCAGATCATCTCCGCCCTCCGCTGGACAATCACTATCGGATTTCAGGAAATCGGCTTCCCTCATTCGAATCGCGTCAGAAAGCGGTCTACCCGAAACTCGAATGGCGCAGAATGGCGTCTATTACTCTGGTCCAACACCGACACGTTTAGCGTAATGTGCGCTCCGTGCACGAAGCATGCAGGAATTGGCACTGGCCCAAAGCAAAAAATTAGACCTGAAATTGTCTCTCCTGGTCCGAGCTTCCCTTCTTCGTAACGTCGATGGTTTAATACCTCAGATCTAGGAAAGATCAGCGTAGTGCCGGGAATTGAATACTTTTCTTGCGGGTGAGCAGCTTCCCGCGGGTCAGAGAGAAACTCAAAATCGGGATCGTTCCATTCCAAATTAACGTCGTAGTGACGAATCACCGCCACTGCGGTGGGCGAGTTGTTGATGACGGATAGCTCCGCCATCAACACTGTTCCTCCGCCTTCGATGCTAAAGAGGGCATTGGTGATATCGGACCCACGTTGGATCACGATCAGCTGCGGACGCCTCCCACGCACCCACACAAAACCCTGCAAGCTAAGCGAAAGCATGGAAAACAGGAGCGCAATACTGGCGATTAGCATTTGCATTTAACCTTGCCTTTCCATCAGTGGTTTTGGCAGCGCTATTCGCATAAACATTTCTCGATTCGGGCGAACGATCTCCCTTTTAAACATGATAGATGATGCTATTATTCCTGCGTGGCGGAAAAATTCACTATCGGACTGATTCAGATGAGTTGCTCCCTCGATGCGAGGGAGAACCTTGCCAAGGTGGAAGCTCGCGTGCGCGAAGCGGCGGCGCGCGGGGCGCAAATCATCAGCACGCAGGAACTTTTCCGGTCGCAATATTTTTGCCGCGAGGAAAATGCCGATCTCTTCGATCTGGCCGAGCCGATTCCGGGGCCTTCGACCGAAGCGCTGGCGAAGCTCGCGCGCGAATTGAAAGTAGTGATCGTCGGCTCGCTTTTCGAGCGGCGCGCGGCGGGCATTTATCACAATACAGCCGTGATTCTGGACGCGGACGGATCGCTCCTCGGAAAATATCGCAAGATGCACATTCCGGACGATCCGCTCTACTACGAAAAATTTTATTTCACTCCGGGCGATCTGGGTTTTCTCAATTTTGACACGCGCTTCGGCCGCATCGGCGTGCTGGTGTGCTGGGACCAGTGGTATCCGGAAGCAGCGCGCCTCTCCGCGCTGGGCGGCGCCAACATAATTTTCTATCCCACAGCTATCGGCTGGCACCCTGCGGAGAAGCAGGAATTCGGCGCGGCGCAGCTTGACGCATGGCGCACCATTCAGCGCTCCCACGCCATTGCCAACGGCGTGTTCGTGGCGGCCACAAATCGCGTGGGCTTCGAAGGCACGCCCGAGAGCGGCCTGGAATTCTGGGGACACTCCTTCGTCTCCGACCCATTTGGCCGCGTGCTGGCCGAAGGCTCCGCCGACAAGGAAGAAATCTTGATCGTGGAATGCGATCCTAAATTGACCGAAGAGACGCGCCGCAACTGGCCGTTCCTGCGCGACCGCCGCATTGATGCCTATTCCCCTATCTTGAAGCGATGGAACGAGTGAAGCCCTTCAACAAAAAATCAGCAACGCCGGATTCCCTCGGCTATCGCATGCCCGCCGAGTGGGAGCCGCACGCCGCCACATGGCTTGCCTGGCCGCACGAAAAAACCGACTGGCCCGGAAAGTTCGCGCCCATCCCCTGGGTGTACGCGGACATCGTGCGCCACCTCTCGCAAGTGGAGCGCGTGCGCATCCTGGTGAAAGACGCCGCCATGGAGCGCGCCGCCATTCGCACGCTGAAATCCGCGGGCGCATATCTCTCCGCCGTGGATTTTTTCCATGTGCCCACCAACCGCGGATGGATTCGCGATTTCGGCCCCATTTTCGTGCGCAACGGCAAAGGCGAAACCGCGGCCACCAACTGGCACTTCAACGCCTGGGCCAAATACGACGACTGGAAAAATGACGACGCGGCCAACGAAAGACTGGCGCGCAAATTAAAATGGAACATGTGGTCGCCCAGCTATCACAAACGCCGCGTAGTTCTGGAGGGCGGCAGCATCGACGTCAACGGCCTGGGAACCATGCTCACCACCGAGGAGTGCCTGCTCAGCCCCATCCAGGCGCGCAATCCCGGCGTATCGCGCAAGGAGCTGGCGGCCATTTTCCGCGACTACCTGGGCGTGACCAATCTACTGTGGCTAAAGAACGGCATCGCCGGCGACGACACGCACGGACACGTGGACGATCTGGCGCGCTTCGTAGATCCCACAACGGTCGTAACAGTAGTCGAGAACGATCCGTCCGAAGTGAATTACCAGCCCTTGCAGGAAAATCTGGCGCTGCTGCGCGAAATGAAAGATCAGGACGGCCGCCCGCTGCGCATCGAAACCTTGCCCATGCCCGACCCGGTCTATTTCGACGAGCAGCGCCTCCCTGCCAGCTACGCCAATTTTTATATCGCCAATCAGCTGGTTCTAGCTCCTACGTTCAACGATCCGCACGACGCCACGGCTCTCACCAAGCTTGCAGCCCTGTTCCCCGGCCGCAAAATCGTAGGAATTTCGTGCCTCGACTTGGTTCTAGGCCTGGGCACGCTGCACTGCATGACGCAGCAAGAGCCGGGCCCTTAGTAGGACAGGCTTCAGCCTGTCTGGTTTTCGTAGCGTGTCACGAAAGTCAAAAGAAGACAGGCTGAAGCCTGTCCTACTAAACCCGCACGAGGAGTTCGCCATGCACATCTTTTCCGTCTACATCCCGCAATCCGTAATCGGCTGGCTGCTGATCGGCCTGATCGCCGGCTGGCTCGCAGGAAAAGTTTCCCGCGGGCGCGGATTCGGCTGCCTGGCAAACATTTTTCTCGGCCTGGTGGGCGCGGTCCTTGGCGGATGGATTTTCTCAAAGCTGGGAATCGAGCGCTTCGGATTCATCTACAGCCTCGCGGCGGCCACTCTCGGCGCGGTAATACTGGTGGCAATCGCTGGCCTGTTTTCCGGCGGCGATAAACAATCCAGATAATTCAAACCCGCCGTGCCAATCCGCGCGCTCCACTGTGATACGATGATAGGTCTTAAATTAAAGGACGTGAGCTACTTTGGATAAACCTTCTCTCTTAGCAATTCCCCTGGGCGGACTGGGCGAGTTCGGCATGAACATGATGGTCCTCCGCTCGGGCGACGACATGATTTTGATCGATGCGGGCATGATGTTCCCCGAAGTGGAACTTCTCGGCGTGGACATCGTCATTCCCGACATCACCTACCTCAAGCAGAACAGGCAATACCTGCGCGCCATCCTGCTGACGCACGGGCACGAGGACCACATCGGCGCGCTGCCCTACATCCTGCGCGACCTGCAAGTGCCCATCTACGGCACGCGCTTCACGCTGGCGCTGGTGCACAAGCGCCTGGAAGAGCACGGCCTGCTGGACAAGACCGACCTGCGCGAAGTCATCCCCGGACGCAAGCTGGAAGTGGGGCCGTTCGAGATCGAGTTCATCAGCGTCACGCACAGCACCATCGATTGCGTCGCGCTGGCCATTCGCACTCCAGTCGGAGTGGTGATCCACACTGGCGACTTCAAGATTGACCAGACTCCCACGGACGGCCAGCCCTTTGACTTGCACGCCTTCGCCCGCTACGGCGCGGAAGGCGTGCTGGCGCTATTCAGCGACAGCACCAACGTAGAGCGCCCTGGCTACACGCCATCGGAGCGCATGGTCCGCCCGCGCATCGAGGAACTGACGCGCGCCGCCACGCGCAAAGTGATCGTCTCCTGCTTCGCGTCGTCCATCCCGCGCATTCAGCAGATCATCGACATCGCCGCCGCGGCCAACCGCAAAATTTCCTTCATCGGCCGCAGCATGGTGGATAACGTCGAGATCGCCCACGGCATGAACCGCCTGCGCATTCCCGACGGCCTGGTGGTGCGCTCGCAGGACATCAATTCGTTTCCGCCCGAAAAGATGGTCGTCATGGTCAGCGGCAGCCAGGCCGAGCCCATGTCTTCGCTCTCGCGCATGGCGGTCGATAACCACCGCCTGATCACCCTGGACGAGCGCGACACCGTAATCCTTTCCTCGCGCATCATTCCCGGCAACGAAAAGGCTATCTTCCGCATGCTGGACCACATGTTCCGCAAGCGCGCGCTGGTCTATTACGACAACGACGGCGGCATCATCCATGTGTCCGGCCACGCCAGCCAGGAAGAGCAGAAAATGCTCCTGAACCTGGTGCGCCCGCGCTTCTTCATTCCCATCCATGGAGAATATCGCCAGCTCTTCCGGCACTCCGCTCTGGCGCACGCGGTCGGCGCGGTGTCCGAGGAAATCCTGCTGATCGAAGACGGCCAGCCCATTGAATTCACCGAGGACCGCGCCTATCGCCGGGAGCCAATTACCGCCGGCCGCGTCTGCGTCGATTCCGGCTCGCTCGAGGAAATCGAGGAAGTGGTGATCCGCGACCGCAAACATTTGTCCGAGGACGGCGTGGTGGTGCCCATCATCGCCATCAACAAGCACACCGGGCAAATCGAATCGCAGCCTGAAATCGTCACCCGCGGCTTCATGCCATCTGACAACGTGCCCGAGCTGATCAACGGCGCGCGCGAAGTGGTCCTGCGCACCGTCGAGCAATCCAACGACGAGGAAAAAACCGATTGGAGCGTCATCAAGGAAAAAATCCGCGTGGACCTGCGCCGCTACCTGAAGAAGCAAACGTCCAAGCGCCCGCTGATTCTTCCCGTGATTCTCGAATTGTGAGCCGGCGCCGTGCCCGTTTCCCGATTCATTCTTCGCCCCTACCGGCCGTCCGATTTCGACGCCATTCTGGCCATGGATCAGCTTTGCTTTCCCAAAACCATCGCCTACGGGCGGCGTGAAATGAAAAGTTACTTGCAAGCGAAAGGCTCTCATTGCATCGTCGCTGAAGTTTCCGGCCCGGCAAATGCCGGAGTGGTTGCCGGGTTCATCCTCACGGAGCGCCACGCCGACGTCGCCCACATCACCACGATCGATGTTCTCGAACCGTTCCGCCGCCAATCCATCGGTTCCCTTCTACTGCAAGCCGCCGAAGAAGAAGCCGCCTCGCAAGGCGCCGCCAGCATGTATCTGGAAACGGCAACAACCAACAAAGCCGCAATTGCTTTGTGGAAGAAGCATGGCTATCTTGAAGTGGATACGATTGAAAATTATTACGGAAGCGGCGAGCACGCGTTTGAAATGATTAAGCGATTGGAACCTAAATCCTAACGTAAGGGCCACCCATGAATCTTCTGCACGTAGTGATCCTCGCCGTGGTGCAAGGTCTGGCCGAGTTGCTCCCGGTATCGAGCTCGGCGCACGTGGTGGTATCCGAGAAACTCATGGGCCTCGACCCCTCATCGCCGGAAATGACGCTGCTGCTGGTGATGCTGCACACCGGCACGATGTTCGCGGTGATCGTCTACTTCTGGAAGCAATGGGGAAAAACGTATTTTCAGAGCGAGAAAACCTTCTGGCAAACCGCCCTCATGCTCATCGTGGCCACGTTGCTGACCGGAGTGATCGGCGAGGGCTTGATTAAAGCAATCGAGAAATTCGCATTCAACGGAGCGAAAAACGCCGAAGTGGAACAACTCTTCGGCCGGCTTGACCTGATCGCACCGGCACTGGCCGCAGCCGGAATCCTGATCTTGATCGCGGGAATTTACGAGAAGCGCCACCCATTTACTGGCGCGAGCGAAACCGGCGGCCTGGGAATGAAACAGGGCGCGCTGATCGGCATCGTGCAGGGATTGTGCCTGCCCTTCCGCGGCTTCTCGCGCTCCGGCGCAACCATTTCCACCGGCCTGCTGGCAGGCGTCGAGAAATCGCGCGCCGAAGCCTTCAGCTTCGCACTCGCCGTGGCGCTCACTCCCGCAGCCGACGGCCGCGAAGTACTCCGCCTAATGAAAGCCGAGCACATTGACGGCGGACTGAATTTGGCCTCCGCAATGGTCCCCAGCCTAATCGGCATGGTCTGCGCATTCATCGCCGGCCTCGTGGCGCTCAAATGGCTCAGCAAATGGCTGGAGAGCGATCGCTACTATCTGTTCGGTTTCTATTGCCTGGCCGCTGCAGCGGTCGTCGGCGTCCTGCATCACTTGGGATACTAACTGTGGCATAGCGCGGGTTTGCTATATGCAAGTCCTACCGCCTCAAACTGAAGCCCGCGCCACCCTACTTACTGTCCAGCGGCGCCTTCCACGATGAACACACGGCTCTTCGCGGAGCTGTGGCGGATGGGCTTGATCGCTTCATAAGCTGGGGAATTTTCCCAAGCTTGCGCCTTCTCAAAGCTTTCAAATTGGATCACCACGAAGTGCTTCGGCGCATCGCCTTCAATGGAAAGGTTCTTGCCGCCGCGAATGATGTAGTGGCCGTTGAACGCAGCCATCGTTCCCGGCGCTTTGTCCGAGTACTGCTTAAAAGTGGCGGGATCGGTGACATCTACTTCCGCGACAACGTAGCCGGGCAGCACCTTGGCTTGCTGCGCACGAATCATTCGGGCGCCTGTCACGCCGATTACCGCTCCGGCCAGCATTCCCAAAATTATTTTATAATTCGTTTTCATGGTTTCATTCTCCTTCGTGTGTTTCAGTGAACTAGAATTCATTTTTGCGAAAATTCCGTGCAAACTCTATACATCCGTCTAGTGAAACCGTCAACGACTATGAGAATTGGATTTTAGTAGCGCGGGCTTCAGCCTGCGGATTTTGGTCCTTGCAGGGACGAAACCCCGCAGGCTGAAGCCCGCGCTACCAACATCAATCCAGCGGCTCAACTTTGGCGATTTTTCCCTGATGGACTTCGGCGACCCACACGGCCACCGGTGACGAGGAATTGTCGATATCGATGTGCCTGATATTTTCGTTCACCGTGGGCAGCATGTACTCGACAAATTTTCCCGTCTTGTGATCGAGGCGATCCACCAGATCGGCGCCCATTCCGGATGTCCAGGCGTCGCCATTCTTGTCCGCCTTTGCGGGATAGGGGCCCAGCCAGGGCGTCGGCGCGGTCCATTCTTGAAACTTTTCCGTCTTGGGGTCGAACATGCCCAGCTTGTTCGCGTAATACTCGCCGAACCATACGCGGTCCTGCGAATCCACTGAAATGCGGCGCGGGCCGGAGTTTAGAGTGGGCGTCTTGTACAAAGTAACTTTGCCGGTCTTCCCGTCAATCTTTCCGATGTTGCCTCCCACGATGTCGGCGATGTACACGTTGGATTGTGAATCCGCGGCCAGACCGTATGTGGAATGCCCGATGGGCGTTGCGCTGTAGCTGAACTGGATGATGCCAGCGCTTTTTTCATCCGGGTGGTAGTCCGGATACATGGGATACGCGGTGATGCGGCCGGTTTGCGGATCGAGTTTGAAAATTAAGAGGCTCTCGCCGCCCGGAAACCACGCGGTTCCGTCCGGCGCTGCGGCCACTTGCGGCTGGATGGCATGCGAGTCGTTATATTCCGGTGGGACCAGCCACGTCTGAAATTTTTCGCTGCGCGGATCGAAGCGCGTGTATCCGCCCTGGCGGAATCGCGGGATCCAAAGAAAACCATCACGGTTGAATTCAATGGAAAGGGTACCCTCTGGGAAACCGGGCTGCAGCGGCGGCATGCGCCATTCCTTGGTTTCGCCGGTTTTGGGATCAAGGCGGCCAATGAGCGGCTCGCGAAAATCGTTGTACCAGATCATTCCTTTGTCATCGAGATCAGCGTCGTGCGGCAGGCGTCCGGCCTCAGGCAGATCGTATTCGGTGACGATCACGCGCGTGGCCCGGCCCGTGGGACGCGGAAACGTCTTCAACTCATAATTCCAAGTGGGCGTTGAACTCAAATTAATCGTGGTCAAATATTTTGCGAAAGCCGGATCGGGCTGCACGGTGACCTTGTAGGGCAACATTACTGGATGATCCAGGACGGCTTGCTCTGAATAACTTCGCATGCGCGCAAACGTGGTCAGCCATCCCTGCTCATCGTAGGTGCTCTGCACAATGGGCTGCAGCGAGTGGCAAGCGGCGCAACGAAACAGCTGATTCTTCTGCGCCTCCGTTCCCGGCACGCTGAGCAGCCACTCGGCGCTAGTGAGTTGCGGAACGAGGTCCTTGGTCTTGACCAGCTTCAAATCCGCGCGGCTTGTAGCGCCGGCCGCCACTTCGACTGACACTGGACTTGCAAGGTCATACCCAACAGCTCGAATATCGATATTGAATTTGCCGGGCGCGAGCCTGTTCGCCGGAAACGAGTAGCGCCCTGAGTGATCGCTGACTACGGTGATGCTGATCGTCTTGCCTTCTCCCTTGGCCCTGACCAGCACGCCTTCCATCATCCCTTCGGCATCCGAACTCACCCGCCCCGCAAGCGCTACAGCCTGACCGGTCTTTTGAGCGGGAACAGCGAACGCGGTTCCCGCAAAGGTGATTGCCAGCAAAACATATTTCATCCGCACCATTTGCCCTCATTTATTCCGCAACAAATCCCGCGACCAAATGCAAATCCAAGTCTTAATTTTGAAGCGGCATTATACCCGCACGAAGGCGGCACGGTGCAAGCGGCCGATTTTAGTAGGACAGGCATCCGTAACCGACCCACTACGCACTCTCCACATCTTCCTTGCCAGCCGACCCTGCTTTGATATAGTCATTGCGTTGCTCGAAGACTTCCAGATGGGTTCCGCGCGCCAGCGCCCGCGCACCCAGCCTGCGGCGAGCACCTTCCCCCTATTTCGAGGAGACATTCGTGCGCGTTCTTACACCAACTGAGAATAATCGTCTCAATGAATTGATTGGTTTTATCGGCATGACGATCGCTGTTCTGATGGCGCTGGCCTTGATTTCCTACAGCCCTCACGATCCGTCCATCAACGTTTCCGCCGAATCCTACGACCTGCACACCGTCCGCAATTGGATCGGCCCGGTCGGCGCGTACAGCGCGGACCTGCTGTTTCAGGGCTTCGGCTATGCGGCCTTCCTGCTGCCCATCGGCATGTTTATCGTGGGATCGCGATGGTTTCGCAGTGAGCTGGTCGAATCGCCGGCCATAAAAATTGTGGGATACACGCTGCTGGTGATGATGCTTCCGGCCATGCTCACGCTATGGCATGTCCCGGAAGTGCGCGGCGCGATTCCCCCCGGGGGCCTGCTGGGCCATCTGGTGTCGGCGGGATTGCGCGGCGGCTTCAATACGGTGGGAGCGAACCTGGTCGCCATTGCCATCTTCATCATCGCGCTTTTCCTGACCACCAAATTTTCGCTGATCGAAACGCATGAAACGATTCGCGGGCCGCTCTCCAAGCTGAATGTCATCGCCCCGATCAAGGAACGCTTTGCCGCCTGGCGCGAGGAGCGCGAAGAGAAGCGCATGCAGGAGCGCCTGGCCGAAATCAAGTCGCAAGGCCGCCCGCCCATCCCCGCGCAATCCGTGGCCGAAGTGGACGGCAGCGCCGTTGCCGACAGGGAGGAACGCGAGGAATCGGACGAAGAGGAGTCCGATCGCCCGCGCGCAATCGTATTCCATAACGAGGAAATCAAGCGGTCGTCCAAGCAATCTTCGTCTCCCAAAATTGCCAAGGGCGCAACCAGTTTCCGGCTTCCCTCCCCCGATTTGCTTCGCCCGGCGCCGCGCCACGAAAAAATCGAAGAGGACGAACTCAAGGAATGCGCGCAAGCCATCGAGCAGAAGTGCCAGGAGTTTGACATTGGCGGCCGCGTGACCCAGATCAATCCGGGCCCCGTGGTGACAACCTACGAATTCAAGCCGGAAGCGGGAATCAAATACAGCCGCATCACGGGCCTCGCGGACGACTTATGCCTCGCGCTCAAGGCGGAATCGATCCTCATTGAGCGCATTCCCGGGAAATCGACCGTGGGTATCGAGGTCCCCAACGCCAATCGCCAGACCATCGCCCTGCGCGAGCAAATCGAATCGGGCGAGTTCGTTAATTCGCCTTCCAAGCTGACTCTCACGCTCGGCAAGGATTTGATCGGCCGCAACCGCGTTTCTGATCTCTGCCAAATGCCTCACTTGCTGATCGCCGGATCGACCGGCACAGGCAAGAGCGTATTCCTCAATTCCCTGATTCTTTCCATGCTCTACAAGGGCACTCCGGACGAATTGAAAATGATCATGATCGATCCCAAGCGCCTGGAGCTTGGATTGTATGAAGACATTCCGCACCTCCTCGCGCCTGTGGTCACCGATCCCAAAGTTGCGTCCAACGTTTTGCGCAATGCCGTGCGCGAGATGGAATCGCGCCTAAAGCTGCTGGCCGCGCGCGGCGTTCGCAATATCGACCAATACAACCGCACATTCCAAAAGGGCCAGTCGCTCTCGCTGTTTGACGACGCCGATACTGCCGAGCACAAGCCGCTGCCCTACATCGTCATCGTCATCGACGAGCTGGCCGACCTGATGATGGTCGACACCAGCAACGTCGAGGAATCCATCACGCGCCTGGCGCAGATGGCACGCGCCGTGGGCATCCACCTGATCCTTGCCACGCAGCGCCCCTCGGTGGACGTCATCACCGGATTAATCAAAGCCAATTTCCCCGCGCGCATTTCCTTCCGCGTGGCCAGCAAGGTTGACTCGCGCACCATTCTCGACGCCAACGGCGCCGAGTCGCTCCTGGGACGCGGAGACATGCTGTATCTGCCGGCAGGCTCTTCTCGCCTGAACCGCATGCACGGCCCCTACGTCACCGAAGATGAAATCTCCGCCGTGTGCGATCACTGGCGCTCGCAGGCCAAGGCCGTTTACAACGAGCGTTTGCTCGAAGCTCCCAAAGATGAGAACGCCGCAGGCCCCGATGGCAGCCCCGAGGGAGATGCCGTTGACGATCTGCTCTACCAGGAAGCCGTCCGCGTGGTGTGCGAAGCGGGCCGCGCCTCCACTTCCACATTGCAGCGCCGCCTGCGCATCGGATACGGCCGCGCCGCGCGCCTGATCGACATCATGGAAAAAGACGGCATCGTCGGCCCGCCCGATGGCACCAAGCCGCGCGAAGTCCTCAAAGGAAAAGACTGGATGCGCGAGGTCGATCAGTCGTTGAGATAAGTCCGGCAGGATTTGGAGCTTGCGAAAACGCAGGCTCCCCCCTTTTTGTCATTCCGAGCGGAGCGAGGAATCTCTCTTTCTTTCCTCTAAATCGAAGAGAGATTCCTCGCTCCGCTCGGAATGACAAAATATTTCTTTTTCGCATCATGTCCGAGGCATAAAGCCATAAAGCTAAGTTTGCAATCCTGAAATCGCCGCGCGATCGGCCACACTTCATGCAACTTCCAACTAACGCGGGCCGAAGCCAGCCTTCTCTCTGGTGGAGGAAGCTGGGATGGCGCAAGTGGCTGCTCTTCCTCTTATTTCCAATCCCGATCGGCCCATGGTGGCAAACCCTTGTCTGGACAGCATTGTTTTGCCTATTGGTTTGGTTGCTGATTAAAGATCCCATCAAACGTTCCAAGCAGCCGCCCAAGCCGCAGTAGCTTTTGTGGCATGGGCTTCACTGGCTGCGGAAAAAGTACTGTTTGTCATCCCGAGCGAAGCGAGGGATCTGCTTTTCTTCTCGGCTTCCAAGAAACAGCAGATTCCTCGGGCAAACCCCGCCCTTCGGAATGACACAGTGAGAGTTTTTCTGCAGCCTGTTCAGCCTATGCCACAAAAAACTCGCGCCACATCCAAAACAACTCCTCCGGCCTCTTGCTTCTATCCGCCCGCACCCGTACAATCTTTTGTCTACCGAATTGCCGGGGTAGCTCACCGGTAGAGCGCGGCCCTGAAAAGGCCGGCGTAGGGAGTTCAACTCTCCCCCCCGGCACCACTTTCGCCTTTGCCCTTTTCCTCAAAGCCGCTTCACTTCGTGCAGCCAAGGATTTCTTCCCGACTTCGAGACAATCGTGATCGAATTGATTAGGTCCGCGGGCGCCGCATGTCGCCGCCGAAAATCTTGTAGCTGTGTTGGCGGATTGGAAACGGCCGTTCAAACGCCGAAGCGAACGAGTAAAATGTCCTAGTGGGTCTTGCGGTGCGTTGATTTGCCAGGCGAAACAACAGTCCATATGGGCTGGCGTTGAGCTTCCTCTCTGGTTGTGTTCACATACTCAAAATATTCCCAGGAGCTTAACGACATGAAGACTGTTGACGGCGGACCGGCGCAAACCGAAGAAGAAATCCATTTGGCGCAGCTGCGCGAACGCCTCGCGCCACTGCGGGAAAAAGTTAACGACCATCCCTTATACCGCGATATTACAAATCTGCAAGACCTGCGCATTTTCATGGAAGGCCATGTCTTTGCCGTGTGGGATTTCATGTCCTTGCTCAAAACCCTGCAGCAGTCGCTGACCTGTGTGGCCGTGCCATGGGTGCCCACGCGGTTTCCCGTTTGCAGGCGGCTGGTGAACGAGATTGTGCTGGGAGAGGAAAGCGACGAATTCAATGGCGCATACCTAAGCCACTATGAGCTGTATCACCGGGCCATGGTCGAGGCCAATGCAAACGTTGGCCCGATAGAAACATTTCTGGGCGAATTATCCTCGGGCAAATCGGTCGGCAACGCGCTTCTTGCGGCGAATGTTCCTGACGAAGCACGCCGGTTTGTGGAGACCACGTTCTCTTTCATTGCGCAGGGCAAGCCGCATGTGGTGGCCTCAGCGTTTACCTTTGGCCGGGAAGATGTGATCCCCGACATGTTCCGCTCCATGGTGGCCGGCCTTAACCAGCAATTTCCGGGCAGCGTCTCCACATTTCATTACTATTTGGAGCGCCACATCGAAGTCGATGGAGAGAGCCACGGCCCCATGTCATTGCAAATGATTTCCGAACTCTGCGGCAACGACCCGGCACGCTGGGAAGAATCGACGCAAGCGGCGGAACTGGCGCTAAGCGCGAGGATTGCGCTGTGGTCCGGAATTCGCGATCGCATAGGCCAATCACGAAACCGCGCGCTGGTCGCTCACTGAAAAAGAATAACCAACAATGACGACAGCTTCCTATGAAACAGGAATTGGCCGTTTGAACTCTTGTATTGGCATGCAGCGGGAAGCATAAAAATGAACAACTCGCCACCGGGCGTTCCCAGTATCGGACTCCCGGATGCGCGAATTCCATGCCGATGAGTCCCATCTTTCCGCCGCTCGAAATCATCGGGACAAATCATTTGCCGCAAAGAAACTAGCGCTTTGCCTTCTTGCAACTCCTTTGCAAACCACCGATTGACAATGGTTTCGCTCCGGCATACGATTTCGCACGGCCAGATTTCCATCCGTCCTTTCGCACATTAAACGTTCGGTTGAAAATGCTCTGGCCATGGCCTGCCGCCGAAGGAGATCAGCCGTTATGAACAAGAGAATTTCGCAATTTGCAGTCGTGGCAATCGTACTCGCCGCAGTGCTTGGGTTCGTGCGCACCGGGCACACTGCGGGAAAACCTGCCGCGGAAATTAAGATCGTCTCCGACGACATTGGAGGCGTGGTCACCAGCTCAAAAGGCCCCGAAGCGGGCGTCTGGGTGATCGCCGAGACAAAAGATCTGCCCACCGGCTATCGCAAGATTGTGGTGACCGACGATCAGGGCCGCTACGTAATCCCAGAACTTCCCAAAGCGACGTATGACGTCTGGGTGCGCGGCTACGGCTTGGTGGATTCTCCCAAGGTAAAAGCAGCTCCCGGCAAAATGCTTAACCTTACCGCGGTGATTGCGTCCGATCCGCGCGAAGCGGCGCAATATTATCCCGCCGCTTACTGGTATTCCCTGCTGCACATTCCGCCCAAGAGCGATTTCCCCGGCACCGGCGAAAAGGGAAATGGAATTTCCGAGCGCATCAAGGATCAGGGAAACTGGGTTGAAAACGTGAAAACTGACGGCTGCGAAGCCTGCCATCAGTTGGGCGATAAGGCCACACGAACAATTCCCTCGACGCTGGGCGCATTTGACACCTCATACGCTGCCTGGGACCGCCGCATCCAGTCCGCGCAGGTTGGCAGCATGATGAGCGCCGTTGCCACACGCGTTGGCCGCAAGCGCATGCTCTCCGAATATGCCGACTGGACCGACCGCATCAAGGCCGGCGAACTGCCGCCTGTTCCGCCACGTCCGCAGGGCGCGGAGCGCAACGTCGTGATCACCCAATGGGATTGGGCGACGGCAAAAGAATATTTCCACGATGAAATTTCCGTGGACCGCCGAAATCCGAGTTCCAATCCGAACGGCCTGATTTACGGCGTGCACGAAGACAGCTCGGACTTCATCACGGTCCTCGATCCGACCAAGAATTCTTTTTCCCAGATTCCAGTCCCCTACAAACCAGGCACGCCCATGTTTGAGCCCGAAGAATTGCTCGAACCATCTCCGTATTGGGGCAATGAACCCGTGGCCATTTCGCACGTTTCGGCGCATAGCTTGATGATGGATTCGCAAGGGCGTATCTGGACCGCTGGAGCGACGCGCGATCCAGAAAATCCGGCCTACTGCCAGAAGGGTTCCAGCCTCGAGTCCGCCCAGGTGCTCCCGCTGAAGAACAGCTCACGGCAGACCAATTTCTACGATCCGAAGACCGGGAAATGGACGCTGGTCGACCTGTGCACCAGCACGCAGCACCTCATGTTCGCCGAGGATGCCAACAACACTCTCTGGTTCAGCAATCCCGGCGGCGATAACGTCGGCTGGCTGAACACCAAGATGTACGATGAAACCCACGATGCCGAAAAGTCGCAGGGCTGGACGCCGTTCATTCTGGACACTAACGGCAACGGCAAGCGCGACGAGTACACCGAACCGGGCCAGCCGATGGACCCCACGAAGGACATGCGCATCAAGGTAGGATTCTACGGCGTAAGCCCAAGCCCGGCTGATGGCTCGATCTGGGGAACCGTGCTTGGCTTCCCCGGCGCTCTGGTTCGCCTGGTTCCCGGCTCGGACCCAGCGCGCACTTCGCTCGCGGAAATTTACGAAGTGCCCTGGAACAATCCTAAAGCGCCAGTGCAGGGTTTTTCGCCGCGTGGCATGGACATCACTCGCGACGGCGTGGTTTGGACCGTTCTGGCCAGCGGACACTTCGCTAGCTTTGACCGCCGCAAGTGCAAAGGCCCGCTCAACGGCCCCACGGCAACAGGCCAGCACTGCCCCGAAGGCTGGACGCTCTACCGCACCCCCGGCCCGAGCTTCAAGGGCGTAGAGGGATACGGCAGCGCCGACACCAACTATTACAACTGGGTCGATCAATTTGATGTCTCCGGCCTGGGCAAGAACACTCCCATCGCCACCGGCAACGGCATGGATGCTCTGGAAGCCCTCGACCCCAAAACTGGAAAGTTCATTGTGATGCGAGTTCCCTACCCCATGGGCTTCTTCGCAAAGAGCCTGGATGGGCGCATCGATGATCCCAAGGCCGGCTGGAAGGGCCGCGGCATCTGGTCCACCTACGCCACACGCACCCCGTGGCACCTCGAAGGCGGCAAGGGCACAACCAGCAAAGCAGTAAAGTTCCAGCTGCGCCCCGATCCGCTGGCTAATTAATTTAACTAAATTCCAAATCAAAAGCCCGGAGGCCGCATCCAGCCTCCGGGCTTTTCTTTTGGTCACCGTGAAACGATTCAGTCGAATCCTGATTTACACAGATGAAATCCTGGCGCTGCAATCAAGCACGGCAACCTGGTCGGCTGCTGATCTTCCACTACATCCCTTACTTCCTGAACTTCCTCTACTTCTTTTCAACAAACAACGCGGGATAATGCTTTCGCAGGTTTTCAACTTTCGGATAGTCGTTGATCACCACGTACATGTTTTCTGGATGCAGGTCCATGTAGCCCTGGTGATAATCCTCGGCGGCGTAAAACGCTTCCAGCGGAACGATCTGCGTGACGATGGGTTGCTTGAATACTTTGGCCGAGTCCAACTGCTTCACATAAGCTTCGACAACCCGCTTCTGATCTTCCGAGGTGTAAAAAATCGCGGAGCGATATTGCGAACCGTGGTCGGGCCCCTGGCGGTCGAGCTGCGTGGGATCGTGCGCCACGGAGAAAAACACCTTCAAGATTTGCCCCAGCGAAATCTGCGACGGATCGAAAATAACTTCGACCGCTTCGGCATGATTGGTGCGGCCCGAGCATACTTTTTCGTATGTGGCCGTATTCGCCGCTCCTCCCGAATAGCCGGAAGTCGCGCGCACAACGCCCTTCAAGCGTTCAAACAGCGCCTGAATCCCCCAGAAGCACCCGCCGGCGACCACAATCGTTTCCCGGCCTTTCGCCGTGGCCAGCGCGTCGCCGATTGCAGGATCGGGCAGCGCAACAACGTCACTGGACGAGTTGCAGCTTGCGCCTCCGCCGAACGGCAGCAGCACCGCCAGCGCCGCGAGCCCTCGGACAATCATTTGCAGCATATCGGTATGCCTCCAGGTAGCACTGGGTTCAGACTGTGGAGTTTAAGTTGTACGTTGTAGGGAATTCAAAAGCAACAGGCTGAAGCCTGTTCTACTTAAAACAATTCCGTGATTGCGTTGCTGCTCTTTGCGGGCGGCGCTGGCGCGGGCTTTGCTGCTCCGCCGCGCGCGGCCTCTTTCACAATTTTAGCCGCCAGCTCGCCGCTCACCGGGCATTCCGTATCGTTCACGCGGCATTCCGTAAGCGTCAGGTTGCATCCACAGGTGCAGCTTTCCGAGTTCATGCGGCGCAGGGCGACCTTCTTTTGCGCAGGGGTCAAACCCTTGAAACTCACGCCGGGCAATTCCGTGGCATTGGCGGCATTTTTCAGGAAGACTTGCCCATTATCCACAAACGTTTCCACGCGCGCATTCGTCTGCATTCCCAGTAGCGAACCGATTTCAAGGCGATAATTTTCGATGGGGTACAGCCCGCTATGCTTCTGCACAACTCGCCCCTGCGTATCGATCAAAAAAGACGTGGGCAGGGCCGGAACGCCACCGTAAGAGGCGATCAGTTCCGGCGTGGCCATCACGATGGGATAGGTCATTCCCTTTTGCCGCGCGAATTTCACCACGCTTGCCGGGGGATCGTCATCCTCGGATATCCCTACGATTTCCAGCTTGCCCTTATATTCCATTTGCAACTCGATCAGCTCGGGAATTTCCTCGCGGCAGGGCGGGCACCAGGTGGCCCAGAAATTCACGAGAACTACCTTGCCGCCCCAATTTTCCTTGGTCACCGGTTTGCCGAGCAAGTCCTGCGCCTGAAGCGGTGGCGCCATTTCCGGATTTTTCACAAAGCGAATTACAGGCTGATTGGCATCGCCAGCAGGCGCCGGGATAGCTGCGGCGGACGCTTGCGGCACCACGGCACGGGTCGCGCCCAACACCGCAAGCCCGGCGATTGCGATGAAAACCAGTAGATGGATGTTCTTCCTGACCATAGCGGCTCCCACCATTATGATGTCGTCCCCGGCACAAAACAAGCCTGGACAGCCGCTTGCCTCGCATGAATCAACGGCCGCTTCCCGCGTTCCCGGCCGGCATTTTGAAACTCGCCATTTCCAAATTCGCAAGGCATCGCACTTAAAATCGCGATGAGGAATGAAGTTGACAGGCGCGGGCACCGGGCATATGTTTCCCCCACATGCCGCCAAGCGAATGGAGTTCCATTTCCCCGGAGGAATTGCGGTGAACATACGGCGTCTTCTATTCTTTTTCGCGTTCGCAGCGAGCCTGGCCCTTCTATCGAATCCCACATTCGCGCACCACTCCACAGCGGAATACGACATGACCGCATTGACCAGCGTCAAAGGCACGGTCACGCAATTCGAATGGAGCAATCCGCACGCCTACATCTACATCGAAGTGAAAAGCGATAAAGGAAAGACCGCCAAATGGACCGCCGAGCTGGCCAGCCTTGGCATGCTTGCCAGAGTCAACTGGAAACGAGACACGGTAAAACCCGGCGACGAAATCACAATGGTCGGAAACCGAGCCAGGAACGGCACCAATTTGATGCGCCTCAACAAAATTGTTTTTGCCGATGGACAGGAACTCTCCGCCGAGGTCCGATGAGGCGTCTTCCATCCCTGCTTGAATGAAGGAGCTTCATGTTACGGAATGGTCTGAAACACTTGGTGATTGCCGGTGCGGCGCTTCTTTTTTTGTTGCCGTATGTATTCGCTCAGTCCGCGAATCCGTCCGCGCCCGCGCCAGACCTCACCGGGGTCTGGATGATTGACCATTTTCAGCCTGCTTTATTTCCGAAAGGAACCACGCCTCCCTTCACTCCCTGGGCCGAGGCGCAATTCAAGAAAGCCGACACAAAAGTAAACGATCCAAACCTGGCTTGCTTGCCACATGGAATTCCCCGCCTGATGTTCGTGCCTCTTCCCATGGAGATTTTTCAGGTTCCAGACAAAGTGTTGATGTACCAGGAGGCGGGAAATCAACTGCGCCAAATTCACATGAATCGCGAACACCCTAAAGATCTCGACCCTACTTACAATGGCGATTCCGTCGGGAAATGGGACGGCGCCACCCTGGTCGTCGATACGATTGGGTTCAACGCAGTGACCTGGCTCGATCACGTCGGCCTGCCGCACACGGAATCTCTGCACGTTGTCGAACGCATCCGCCGAGTCGATCACAATACTCTTGTGGACGATTTCACAATTGAGGACCCCAAGGCGTACACAAAAACCTGGACGGCCTCGCAGACCTACACTCTCAAGCCGGGATGGGAAATCGCGGAGTACGTCTGCGACAACAACAAGTACGTCTACCACGAAAAGTAGCGCGGACTTCACCCGGCAGGATCATTGCCATCCCTTGTCGAGCGACCGCGGTCTTAAACCCTTGCTGCTTCCCCATCAACCCCGACAATCCCTCTGACGCGCGCTGTGAAACGCCACTTGCTTAGTTTCCCGCCATGCCGATTCTCGCCTGAGGTCACCTCACAACCATTAATTTCTCGTTCATCAAGCATTCATCGCTCGTTAACTTTGAGGAAGCATGTTTCATGGGATTTTTCGTTCGCACATACCGTCCCTATGTGCAGATCCTAGGAGGAAATTGACGTGAAGAAAGCACTTCTCGCACTAGCAGTGTCCTTTGCCTTGGCTGGAGGCCTTCAAGCGGGTGATGATCATGATGGCGACCACCATTCCGAACGATTCGAATTCAAACCTGGCACGCTTGTTCTCACGCGTAGTGTGTACGTTGGGACACCATCATTGCTTGTACCTGGCGTAACCGTACTGCCACCGGGCTGCGTCGCTGGCACAGTCAATGTCCCGCTGATTGCCGGAGGCACAACCCCTGTAGTCAATACATGCACGACCCCGACCAATGACGGCACATTCCCGGGGGTCTTCTTCAACGCGGCCGCAGACGGCCACTTTGGAATCACCTCTCCGATTTTTCTGGATAACCTGACGACCGACGGCCATAGGCTGGACACGCTGGCAATCCCAACCGATCAGATTGTGACCAGTTTCAGTTCGAAATCCGAACTTGCCATTCATCTGTCAACCGACAGGAAATCCCTCACATTTATGGGTTATCGAGGCGGCCCCGGATTTCCGACCGCGGCAAACATTTTTGACGTGTCCAATGGCAACACGCCCGGGCTCATCGATCCAACCAACACTGCAGTCGGTCAATATTACCGCGCGGTGGGCGAAGTGGACGCACATGGCCATCTGATGATTACCGAAGGCAACGCTTACAGCGGAGATAACGGACGCGGCGCAGTCAAAGGGAATTCCCTGTATTACATGGTCGGAAACGACAACAGCGGAAATCTCTCCAAGAAGCAGGTCACAACTACCATCGTCGGCGAAGAACTTGTCCATTCAACTGGCGTCGAATTGCTTGTTCCTGGCCAGGCTCCGCCTGTGCCGCCAAACATCGCCAAGATCGGCGATTTCGAGATCACTCAAGTCATTGAACCCTCTACCGGTTTGCCATACGCAGCCGATAAAGCCGGGAAGGACAACAACTACCGCGGCATCACAATTTTTAACAACACCTTGTACGTCACCAAGGGCAGCGGTGGAAATGGCATCAACACAGTTTATCAGGTGGGAACTCCGGGCGTTCTGCCATCTGGCGATGTCTCCACCCTCGCCACGGTGCCTATTACCATCCTTCCCGGTTTTCCTCACACTCTTGCTAGCGGAGTTTCCTCTACCGGAGCAGCAACACCGGTTTCATACCCCTTTGGCATTTGGTTTGCCAACGCAAATACGTTGTACGTTTGTGACGAGGGGGACGGAACGCTGGTGTCACCCGCTGTAAACGGAAACGTCGCCACCCCTTACGCTCAGGCGACTGCCGGAGTTCAGAAATGGATACTGGTGAGTGGGTCCTGGCAATTGGCCTACGTCATGAACAATGGCCTGAATATCGGCGTCCCCTACAGCGTCGAAAATTACCCAACGGCGCTCAATCCCGCCACAGGCGGCTGCCGCAATCTGACGGGTCATGTCAATCATGATGGTACCGCCACCATCTATGCGGTAACCTCAACCATCAGCCCCAGCGGAGATCAGGGCGCCGATCCGAACCGCCTCTTTAAGGTCACCGATAGCGTCAACTCCACTACATTGCCAGTAGGGGACGGCGATCATGATCGGGACGATTCCCTCGGACGGATCAAATTCATCCGATCGGCAAAGTCCGGAGAGGTCTTTCGAGGAGTGGCGTTCGCTCCCCAGGATCGCGATCAAGACGGCCACTAGATTGAATCCTGGCAGCCGCTGATCGCTTTTTTCTGGAATTAACAAGTCCCGGGCCGAATGCAAATTCAGCCCGGGACTTTTCCTTTAAGTTTCACTTGTCTAGGGGAGTTAGCCCAGCTGTCGATGAGGGTTAGCTTGAATTAGTGCGTCATATCAAAGAGGATGTAATTGATCCCGATCCGATAGGCCAGCCCAGTTTCCTTCTCGGGATAATGCGGACTGTCGGCCCATTCCCAGGCGTCGCCCACGTCGGAGTTGTGGCAGATGGCCACCATGATGCGCCCCTTATCGTCGCGGATGGCTCTCCATTTAGGCACCATCATGTCGGGTGAGTAGGGGCGGCCTCCCCACAAAAATCGCGTTCCGTGAATCTGCACCCTGTCGTCCAGATCGTACATGACGTGAAAAATTTCGTCGTCGTTTTTCAGATCCTCGATGGGCCGCCCGGGGAAAATCATTTCCAGGCCGCGCACAAGTGATTCCCATTCATAGTCTCCATGGGTATCGTCCGAAAGCAAAAAGCCGCCCCGCAAAAAATATTGGCGTAGCCGCAGCACTTCATCCTGCGTGAGGTTCCAACCGTTGCCGTGCTCCATGTAAATCCACGGCCAATTGAAAAGCTCGTCGGAGTCCGCATCGACCACTTGTTCCATGCCGCGCGCATGCAGCCGCGTCAAGCGCTTCACGCCCATGGTGAATTGCCGGTCCGCTTTTGGATAATCCGCCGCCCAAAGATGAAAACCGCGAAAGCCGCCGGAATCGTTGTTCGATCGGAAGTGGTATCGCGCAAAGGCCCACTCCGCTTTCTGTTGAGCGTCGGCGGCAAGGGGTGGAGCTTCGTCGTCGTCCTCGAACCCGCGTCGCTGGAAAGCCAGCAGAGTCATGCTTAGGCTGGAGAATAAGAGCGCGGTTACGATGGAGGAAAATATTTTCATACTGCTTTCCGCCCGCATTCAACAATTTCTGAAAGCCTAACTATTTTGAAAGTTAGGTCAATGACGGGTCGTGGAGAGAAGCCGGAGTCGGTGGAACTTCGCGCGAAATCGCGGGTACGGGCTTGCGACCGCGAATTCTCTGCTGCAGCCGGTCCATGTAGAGGTAGATGACCGGAGTCGTATACAAAGTGAGCATCTGGCTGACCATCAAGCCTCCCACAATGCTGATGCCCAAAGGCCGGCGCAATTCCGATCCTGTGCCGGTGGCCAGCGCCAGAGGCAAACCGCCAAACAGCGCTGCCATGGTAGTCATCATAATAGGACGGAAACGCAGCAGGCAGGCCTGATAAATGGATTCTTCGGCGGTCTTGCCGGAGCGCTCGGCTTCCACGGCGAAGTCGATCATCATGATGGCATTCTTCTTCACAATGCCGATCAACAGAATAATCCCGATCAGCGCAATGACGCTCAACTCCGTGTGGAACACCAGCAACGCCAGCAGAGCGCCCACTCCGGCGGAAGGCAGCGTGGAAAGAATTGTGATCGGATGGATATAGCTTTCGTATAGAACGCCCAAAACAATGTACACGGCAATCAACGCGGAGAAGATCAGCCAAGGTTGTGTTGACAAGGAAGATTGGAAAGCCTGCGCGTTTCCTTGGAACGTGGGATGAATGTCGGAGGGGAGGCCCATCTGCAAAACGGCGGATTCGATGTCCGTCACCGCATCGCCCAACGCCACGCCTTCTCCGAGGTTGAATGAGATGGTGACCGCCGGAAATTGTCCCTGGTGGTTTACGGCCAGAGACGTGTTCTGGGTCTCGTAATGAGTGAACGCGCTGAGAGGAACCAGGTTGCCCGTGGACGAGCGCACGTAAAGACCCTGGATCGCATCCGTGCTGTCCCGGAAGGCCGAATCGACTTCCATCACCACGTGATACTGATTCAATTCCGTGTACATCGTGGCCACCTGCCGCTGGCCAAACGCGTCATAGAGCGTGCTGTCGATCACGCTCGGTGAAATTCCCAATCGCGAAGCCGTGTCTCGATCGATGACAAGTGTGGCCTGCAAACCCCGTGTCTGCTGATCGCTGGCAATATCGCGCAACTTAGGCATCTGCCGCATCTTTGCTTCCACGCGCGGCGCCCACTGCAGCAGGTCGCTGAGACTCTCGCTCGATAACGTGTATTGATACTGAGAACTGCTGATCCGCCCGCCCACCGTGATGTCTTGATTGGCCCGCAGAAATAATGTGGCCCCGGGAACCACGGCAAGTTTTCGCCGAAGCCGCGCGATGACCTGATCCACGGTCACCTTGCGCTCCTCGATGGGTTTGAGCTCGACATTCATGCGGCCTGTGTTTTCCGCGCCGCCGCCGGTGTTGGCCGAGGTTTCCTTCACCGCCGGATCACGCATCACGATGTCGGTATACTGTTTCAATTTCTCCTGCATCGATGCGAAGGAAGTATCTTGCGCCCCCAGAACATTTCCAGAAATCAGGCCAGTGTCCTGCTGCGGGAAGAATCCCTTAGGAATGACGATATACAGGTACACGCTGAGGCAAATCGTGGCGCCCGTCAGAATCAGCATGAAGGGCTGGTGTCGCAAAACCCATCGCAAGCCTCGAGCATAGGTGTCCACGCTCCACTGGAAGACACGCTCGCTGGCCACATAAAATTTTCCGTGTTTCTCATCCTTCGCAGTTTTCAGGAAATGGGCGCACATCATCGGCGTGGTGGTAAGCGACACGCACAAGGAAACAAGAATCGCCACGCTCAAGGTAACCGCAAATTCACGGAACAGCCTTCCCACAATTCCGCCCATCAGCAGCAGAGGAATGAATACCGCCGTCAGCGAAATGCTCATGGAAAGAACGGTAAATCCGATCTCGCGCGACCCTTTTATGGCCGCTTCCATCGGAGTTTCCCCTTCCTCCAGGTAGCGCGTGATGTTCTCGATCACCACGATGGCGTCGTCCACCACGAATCCCGTGCAGATCGCCAGAGCCATTAGGGAGAGATTGTCGAGATTGTATTGCAGCAGGTACATTACTCCGAACGTGCCGACAATCGAGAGCGGCACCGCAATGCTTGGAATAATGGTGGCCCACGCATTCCGCAAGAATACGAAGATAACCATAACCACCAGGGCAACGGTCAGGAGCAGCGTGAATTCGATGTCTTTCACGGATGCCCGGATGGTAGTGGTGCGGTCAAACACAGGTTCCAGTGTGACCGATGGCGGAACCGAAGAGCGCAGTTCCGGCAACAATGCGTTAATTCGGTCCACGGTATCGATGATGTTCGCGCCGGGCTGCCGAGTGATTCCAAGCATCACTGCGGGCTTGCCGTTCACATTTCCAGAATTTCTTACGTCCTCGATTCCCTCCGTCACTTTTGCAATGTCGCTTAACCGGACCGGAGCCCCATTCTTATATGCCACGATCAATGGCGCGTATTGCTCGGGCTTCAGAAGTTGATCGGAAGCATAAAGCACCCAGCGGCCGGTTGGATCTTCCAAATTCCCCTTCGGACTGTTTGCGTTCGACGACACGATGGCTGTTCGCACCGCCTCCAGGCTGATTCCGTAATGCGCCATGGCGTTTGGATTTACGTCCACACGAACGGCCGGCTTGGCTCCCCCATAAATATTGACAATACCCACTCCATCGACCTGCGAGATTTTTTGGGCCAGGATGGAATCGCATAAATCGTATAGATGACTTCTGGGAATTGTGTCCGAAGAAACCGATATATCCAAAATATCCGTTTCAGAAGGATTGATTTTGCGGTACCAGGGCAGGCTGGGAAGGCCGGCAGGCAACTGTCCGGCAGCCGCATTGATGGCCGCCTGAACGTCTCGCGCCGCGGCATTAATATCGCGATCCAGGTCGAATTGCAGCGTGATTCCTGTATTTCCCAACTGGCTGCTGGAGGTCATTTGTGTGACGCCCGCGATCCTCCCGAACTGCCGTTCGAGTGGAGTGGCCAGAGAAGACGCTACCGTTTCGGGGCTAGCTCCCGGCAAGGACGCGCGAACATAGATGGTGGGGAAATCCACCCGCGGAAGAGCGGCCACGGGTAGAAAATAGAAAGCCACTCCTCCTGCCAGAAGAATGGCAATGCTCAGCAGCGAGGTCGCAACCGGTCGTCGTATAAATGGGGCGGAGATATGCATTTTCTTTGCGAAGCGCTCCAGTTCCTGCTTCTGTCTACCGTGCTTATTCTAAAGTCTTAGAGGGTACGAAGGCACGCTTTGGTTTCAAAAATCCCAGAAGAATCTTACGATGGGTATCCCTCTCCCCTTTCCAAATCTTTGAACGAATATTCTCCCATGGATTCATTCAAAACGGTCCCAGAAATACTGTTTCGCCCGAAATCCAAAGTAAAGCGAAGGCCCCAACCAGCCGATAAGGACTATTGGAAGCGCTACTGTCCACTCCATTGTGTGTCTTTCTGTCGAAGGCTGAGGCCGTCGCCGATTCAATTTCTGGATGGCACGCATATAGACGGATTTTAACATTTGCCGCAAATCCACTGTGCCCAAAGCACTTACCAGGTGAATTACAGTGGGGTGGTTGTCCCACGGGGTCGAGAGATGCCGTTGCCGGGATTGTTTCTCCCCTCGCACTCTCATACACTGAGCGAGAACGGTTGCAAGTGAATATCAAATGTGAGGGCGCCTACCTTTGCACACTGAGGCTCTGCGGGAACCTGGGAGAAGAGGATTAATGCAGCCGATTCAATACGACCTGGTCGTCGTGGGCAGCGGGCCGGCGGGCCAAAAAGGCGCAATTGCCGCCGCCAAGCTCGGCAAGCGCGTGGCCATGGTCGATCGTAATGACATGGTCGGCGGCGTGTGCATTCACGGCGGCACGGTTCCCAGCAAGACACTGCGCGAAGCAATCCTGCACCTCACCGGATTTCGCCATCGCTCTTTTTACGGGAACGACTATGTCGTCAAGGACCGCATATCCATTCGCGATCTGGGCGCTCGCGTCTCGCAAGTGGTGGAGCGAGAAACCGGAGTGGTGCGCGACCAGTTGCGCCGCAACGGAATCGACCTGCTTTGCGGCACCGCGCAGTTTTTGGACGCCAACACCATCGAAGTGCAAGGCGCGACCGAAGCGCACATGCTCCACGCCAGCCATGTACTGATCGCCTGTGGCACGCGCCCTGCCCACCCCGAGGACATTCCCTTTGACGGCAAGAAAATTATCGCCAGCGACCAGTTTTTTGAGATGGACGAAATTCCGCGCGAATTAATCATCGTGGGCGGCGGCGTGATCGGCCTCGAATATGCATCCATGCTCGTGGCCATGGGCGTGGAAGTCACGCTCATCGAGCAACGGCCCACGCTCCTGGACTTCGTGGATTCCGAAATCATGGAGGCGCTGCGCTACCACATGCGCCGCCAGGGAGCCATCTTCCGCCTCGGCGAAAAAGTCTCCTCCATTAAAACCGACGATCGCGGCCGCGTGGTCACCAGCCTGGAAAGCGGAAAGAACATTCACGCCACCTGCCTGATGTACGCCGTGGGCCGCCAGGCCAATACCGATTTGCTGAACCTGGAAGCCGCCGGGCTCACCGCCGGGCCGCGCGGCAAACTCGAAGTGAATTCGTCCTTCCAAACGGCCGTCCCCAATATCTACGCCGCCGGAGATGTCATCGGATTTCCTTCCCTCGCATCCACGTCCATGGAGCAGGGCCGCATGGCCAGCTGCGGCATTTTCGGCGTCCCTGCCGAAATGAGTAAGGCTCTTCTTCCCTACGGCATTTACACGATCCCTGAAATTTCTATGGTCGGCCAAACGGAAGCTACCTTGACCGAGGCGCACATCCCCTTCGAGGTTGGCATCTCAAAATACGAAGAACTGGCCAAAGCGCAAATCGTCGGCGACCACACCGGCATGCTCAAAATTCTCTTCCACCCGGAAACGCGAAAAATTCTAGGCGTGCACGTCATCGGAGAAAGTGCCGCCGAAATCGTGCACATCGGCCAGGCCGTCCTCTCCCTCGGCGGCACCATGGACTATTTCCGCGACACCGTTTTTAATTATCCAACCTTCGCCGAAGCCTACAAAGTCGCCGGCCTCGATGGCCTGAATAAGCTTTAGAGCTTCCCTCCAAATACGACGTGGCATAGGCTTCAGCCTGTGTCAGATTCCCGCATTGCGAGTTTTGTGTAGCGCCCGCTTTCAGGCGGGCACTTTGGAATCAAGCAGATGCCCGCCTAAAGGCAGGCGCTACATAAACCAATACCGAGTTCCCACACAGACTCTAAAGCCTATGCCACGTCACCCCGTTTGACGTGTGGGTTAGCAGCCTGATAGTTTGAGTGCTTATGCCGCGTCGCCTAAACGCTCAAATACTGACCTGTGGACCATGTCTATGAAGGTCCCGCCATCTTCCCGAATCGCCTTTCAGGGCGAGCGCGGCGCATTCAGCGAAGAAGCGGCCGTCAAGCTCCTTGGCGAGGACATCCAACTCGTCCCGCGGCCCACGTTCGAGGCGCTGTACAGCAGCATCAAGGACGGCGTCGCGGACTACATCCTTGCGCCGATTGAAAACAGCCTTGCCGGTTCCGTGCACCGCTCCTACGACCTGCTCATTTCCAGCGGCCTGCACATACAGGCCGAAGTGGTCATCCCCATCGTGCACAACCTGATCGGCGTGCCGGGCGCAACGTTCGAGCGCATCACGCAGGTTTCTTCGCATCCGGTGGCGCTGGCGCAGTGCGAACGATTTTTCGCCAGCCACCCCGAAATCAAGCGCGTGGCCACCGACGACACCGCGGGCAGCGTGCGCGAAGTGATGGGCGCGGGCGATCCCACAAAGGCAGGCATTGCCAGCAAGCGCGCCGCGAAAGTCTACGGCGGCGTGATTCTGCGCGAGCACCTCGAGGATCATCCCGAAAATTACACGCGCTTCCTGCTGCTGGCCACTTCCGCGGACGTCGCCGAAAACGCCGACAAGCTTTCGCTGGTCCTGAATCTTGCGCACAAACCCGGATCGCTGTGTTCCGCGCTGAACGCCTTCGCGCGCCGCAACCTGAATTTGCTGAAAATTGAGAGCCGCCCCATTCCCGGCACGCCCTGGAGTTACTGCTTCTATCTCGACCTCCAGGCCTCGCTCAAAAATGAGGAAACGCGCGCCGCTCTCGAAGAGCTAAAAGAATTTGCCGATTCCATAAAAATTCTTGGCTGCTACCCGCAAGCCAGGGTTTAAACTATTTGCCGCGGATGGGGGTGGGTAGCACAGGCTTCAGCCTGTGGCTTTTGACGCGAGCAGACAAGTAAATCCACAGGCTGAAGCCTGTGCTACTGAAAGCGCGCCGATTCCAATTCCATAATACGCGCAAACATAAGTTTCGGTTTTTGAGTTCGCAAACTAAAAGGACGCAACAGGAGGAACTGTGAAGGTTTATTACGATAAAGACGCGGATGTGAATTACATCAAGAACAAGAAAATTGCCGTGATCGGTTTTGGATCGCAGGGCCATGCCCACGCCATGAACCTTTCGGACTCGGGCTGCGACGTGATCGTAGGCCTGAAGCCTACCAGCGCATCGGTCGCCAAGGCGCAAAAAGCGGGACTGCGCGTAATGTCCGTGCGCGAAGCCTCGGAAGCTGCCGACATCGTCATGATCTTGACCCCGGATGAATTGACGCCGGCCATCTATGACGCCGAAATCGCGCAAACCATGCGCGCCGGGAAATACCTCGCGCTGGCTCACGGCTTCTCCATCCATTTTGGATTCATCAAGCCACCCAAGGAAGTCAACGTGTTCATGGTCGCACCCAAGGGACCGGGACACCTGGTGCGCCACCAGTTTTCGCAAGGCGCGGGAGTTCCCTGCTTGATCGCCGTGCATCAGGACCCGGCCGGCGACACCAAGAAGATCGGCCTGGCATACGCCAGCGCCATCGGCGGCGCGCGCGCCGGAGTGATTGAAACCAATTTCAAGGAAGAGACCGAAACCGACCTCTTCGGCGAACAGTCCGTGCTGTGCGGCGGCCTGACCGCGCTGATCCAGGCGGGATTCGAAACGCTGATCGAAGCGGGCTACGCGCCCGGAGATGGCCTATTTCGAATGCTGCCATGAGATGAAGCTGATCGTGGACCTGGTCTACGAAGGCGGCATCTCCGAAATGCGCTACTCCATTTCCAACACCGCCGAGTACGGCGACCTCACGCGCGGCCCCATTGTGATCGACAAGGCCACCAAGGAACGCATGAAGGGCATTCTGGCCGACATTCAATCCGGCAAATTCGCCAAGGAATGGATGGCCGAGGCCGCCAGCGGCTTCAAAAACTTCAAAGCCCTGCGCGAAGCGGGCCAGAAGCACCCCATCGAAAAAGTCGGCGCGGAACTGCGCGCAATGATGCCCTGGATGAAAAAGAACCGCGTAATCGCCGAAGGCGCGTAGGAAACGCAGCGCGCACTCTCTGTGGCACTCGGTTTTTCTCTGTGTCCTCTGTGTTAATTCTTTGGTTGGCTTAACGACAGTCAAAAACTTACCACAGAGGACACAGAGAAAAACCGAGTGCACGGAGAGTTTAGGTTATAGGGACCGCGCAATTCGATTTGCGCACGGAATGCTATACGGGTTTACACGAATCACAAATCACGATTCACGAATCACGGTTCACTAGTCACCAGTCACTAGTCACCGGTCACAAAGTCCCCTGGAGGCATCATGGACCCGCGTCTCAGAGAACACAGCCGCATCATCGTCGACGGCCCGTCGAGAGCGCCCGCGCGCGCCTATTTTTACGCCATCGGCCTGACCGATGCGGATTTGGCCAAGCCGCTGGTCGGCATTGCCAACACCTGGATCGAAGCGATGCCCTGCAATTCGCACCTGCGCCATCTCGCCGAAAAGGTGAAGGAAGGTGTGCGCGCGGCGGGCGGCACGCCGTTGGAATTCAACACCATCGCCATTAGCGACGGCGAAACCATGGGCACCGAGGGCATGAAAGCCTCACTGGTGAGCCGCGAATTGATCGCCGATTCCATCGAGCTTGTCGGCCACGGCTACATGTTTGACGCCATGGTCGCTCTGGCCGGATGCGACAAGACCATTCCCGCAACCGCCATGGGCCTGACGCGCCTGAACCTGCCGAGTCTGGTCCTTTACGGCGGTTCGATTCAGCCCGGGCGTTTCCGCGGGCACGACGTCACCATTCAAGATGTGTTCGAAGCCGTCGGCGCGCACTCGGCAGGAAAAATGTCCGACGCCGATTTGAAGGAAATCGAAAGCGTGGCCTGTCCCGGAGCGGGCGCCTGCGGCGGGCAGTTCACGGCCAACACCATGGCCACGGCGCTGGAATTTATCGGCCTCACGCCCATGGGACTCGGCAACGTGCCCGCCACCGATCCCAAGAAAGATGACGCCGCCTATCAAGCCGGAACACTGGTGATGGAATTGCTTCGTAAAGGCATCACGCCACGCAAAATTCTGACGCGCCAGGCCTTTGAAAATGCAATCTTCGCCGTGGTCGCCACCGGCGGCTCAACAAACGCCGTGCTCCATTTGCTGGCAATGGCTAAAGAAGCGAATATCGAATTTCAAACTCGACGACTTCGGCGACATCAGCGCCAAGACTCCCCTGCTGGCCGACATGAAGCCCTGGGGCAGATTCACGGCGGTGGATTTGTACAACGCCGGAGGAAACGCACTGCTCGCAAAGCGCCTGCTGGACGCGGGCTTACTGCATCGCGGACAGATGACCGCCAGCCTGAAAACGCTGGACGAGGAAGCCATGGCGGCGAAAGAAAAGCCCGGTCAGGACGTCGTGCACCCGCTGTCCGACCCGATCAAGACCACCGGCGGCTTGATGGTTTTGCGCGGCAATCTTGTGCCCGACGGATGCGTGGTGAAAACCTCCGGCCACGAAAAACCATATCATCGCGGCCCGGCGCGCGTTTTTGATCGTGAAGAAGAAGCCATGGATGCAGCCGTGAAAGGACTAATCAAAAAGGGAGACGTGGTCATCGTGCGCTACGAAGGGCCGTGCGGCGGTCCCGGCATGCGCGAAATGTTGGGCTTGACCGCGGCGCTCGTGGGCCAGGGGCTTGGCGAAGACGTTGCGCTCTTGACCGACGGCCGCTTCAGCGGCGCTACGCGCGGCCTGATGGCCGGCCACGCCGCTCCGGAAGCCGCGCACGGCGGCCCCATCGCCATCGTCGCCGAGGGCGATCAAATCGTTTTCGATCTGGCGACAAAGAGCCTGCGCATCGAATTGAGCGACGCGGAAATCAAGGCGCGCCTGGCAAAATGGAAAGCGCCCGCTCCCAAATACAAGACCGGTGTCTTCGCGAAATACGCGAAGCTAGTCAGTTCGGCGTCGCTCGGAGCGATAACAACCGCCGAGTAGGACAGGCTTCAGCCTGTCTGCTTTTGATCTCTGCCGCACAGGCACGAATCAAAAACAGACAGCATAAAGCCAGTCCTACTCAAAGCAGTGAACTGGAGAGTGCCATGAAAAATAAGCGTCGAACTTTTTCGATTGTCGCGGTTACGGCCCTGTTCTTCGCAGCCGCAGCCGTGACCATGGCCGACTCGCTCATCCTGAAGGAGCAAGGCAGCTTCTTCGTCGGCGGCCACACAATTTTCACCGACGCACTCACCGGATCGACCAGCGGATTTCTGGGCAGCGGGATCAACACGGGAAGCATTACCGTTGACCAGATGTACGTTCAGTATCAGATTCCCGAGGGCACAGATTCACATGTGCCCGTAGTGATGGTGCACGGCTGCTGCCTCAGTTCCAAAAGCTACGAAACCACTCCTGACGGCCGCATGGGCTGGAACGAATATTTTTTACGAAAACACCGCTCTGTTTATTTGCCCGACCAGGTTTCCCGAGGCCGCTCCGGATTCGATGCCACCATCTACAACGAAATTAAACTGGGAAAGCGTCCGGCCAGCGACATGCCCGAAATTCGCACGGCGACCCACGAAATTGCCTGGCTGGGCTTCCGTTTCGGCCCTGCTCCGGGAAAAGCGTTCGCCAACGAGCAATTCCCTGTCGAGGCCATGGATGAGTTTGACAAACAGGTGATCCCAGATCTGAACGGCACGCTTCCCGCCGTCAATCCCACTTGGACCAATTTGTCAGGCCTTGCTATTAAGTTGAAGGGCGCCGTTTTGATGGGCCACTCCGAATCGGGCTTTTTCCCCGAACAGGCCGCGCTCATCAATCCCAGCGACATCAAAGCGGTGATTACCATCGAAACCGGTTGCCCCGCGCTAAACCCCGAGCAAATTTCAAAGCTGGCAAAGATTCCAACGCTCGTGGTTTTCGGCGATCACATCGAAGACGCCGCCACTTCGCCGATCAATTGGCCCGAGAGATTTAATTCCTGCCAGCAATTTGTGCAGCAGGTCAAGGCTGCGGGCGGCGACGCCACCATGATGCACCTCCCCAAGTACGGACAATTCGGCAACAGCCACATGCTCATGCAGGACAAGAACAGCAACCAGGTTGCCGACCTGATCCTGAAGTGGATTGACGAGCACGTGGAAAACAAGAAAGCCTCCGCCAGCAAGAAAAACTAAATCTCGCCGAAAGATCTGCCATGGATCGCAAAACACAATTGACAGCCGAGCTAAGGGCCCTGTGCACGCTGTGCGATGAGGCTGTCCCGCGCAATTTGCGGCAGAATTTAATCCAATCGCTCAGCCCGCGCAAGTTCGCCGAGCCCGAGTATCGAGTCGTTTTTGAATCCATCTGCGCGCTGTTTCCACACGGCCCCATCACTGCGGCAAGCTTGCGCGTCCACTTGATCAATCGCGGCTTTCCCGACACCGACACGGAAGCCTACTTCAAGCCTGCCCCAACCGCAGCGCGCGACCCGGAGCAAGCTGGCAACGGAAAACAATGACGGAAGAAGCTCCAACCGGCCGCGCTTTTCGAAAGTCTCTTGGGCAATTCTATTTCTCGCCTGCGGGGCGATCGCCATCGCGCTGATCGTTTGGGGCGGCACACTTCTCCAACTTGTCCGTGAATCCCTCATGCAGCGCGTGACTTCCGGCCACTACGTCATTCTGTTCCCCACCGGAGCGCAGCCGCGGAATGCCATGAAAGAATTCGCGGAGCGCAGAGAGCGCATGTTTGCGGCCATGCAGAAGAAGCTAGGCGGGGACGGCACAAACACCACAATCCGCATCGTTATAGCGCCCGATTACCAGAAGGGGCAGCAAGGAGATAGAGGCCAGCTGCCAGCCTACCAGGTCACCGGAACAACCATCCGAACCAAGCCGGCCGGAAATCTTCAACTTCCGGCCGCCGCCGATGCCGAGGCGCTCCTGCATGAATCCTGGGCAATCCCGGAAACGCGCAAATCACCCGATGGATCGCCCTGTGGCTCGCGGGGCAATCGGCCGGCACGGATTTGGGAATGGCTGCCGCACAGGTGGAGCAGCGACTTGGGCACAAAAAAGTAGAAAGTTTGCTGGCCGATCCGGGCGGAGAAATTTCATCTACGAGAGACAGGGACGCGCTAGGCGCCGCATGGATCAGCGAAATTGCCGAATTCGGCGGCACGGGCACAGTAAGAAAACTTTATGACGCCAACATTGCGCATCCCAACATCGCCGAAGTGACATCCGCACTCGGCACGACTCCACTGGAACTCGACCGCAAATGGCAATTGTGGATGTACGCGTATCTGGCGGGGATGCCCTCAATGCCGAGCGATTCCACCATGCCCATGGATATGCCGATGCCGGGCGGAAACCAGTGACTGGTGACTAGTGGCTGGTGATTCGTGAATCCTAATTCGCAGCTCGTAAATTGTGAACCGTGATTCGTGAGTTGTTAATTGTGAATTACGAATTGTGATTTGTGAGTTGTGTATTCCGAGCGGCAGCCTTTGAATTGCGGTATTGTTTTTTAATTTTAAATTTCAAATTTGAAATATTAAATGTTAGGTTTGAAATTTGGCCTTTGCCTCTGCAATCCTCAATTCCCTTGGGCCCCTTCCGCTGCCCGGAAAAAACCGCGATATTCGCATTTCACAAATTCAAATCGCCATACTTGCTTGCGGCTAAATGGAAGGCTTGCAGCAGCGCGGGATTGCGCGGGGGCGAAGCATTGCTCCACCGGCCTGGAATTTTGTAGCCGCAGGAGGGGCACGCGCCGTCGCGCAGCAAATTCTCAATCACATCGTGCCAGGAGCGGCGAATCACAATCTTGCCGCAACCGGGACAGATGGTGCTCGCGGCGCCGTTGTGTATATTCCCCTCGTAGACGTAGTGCAGGCCAGCGTCCAGCGCAATTTTGCGCGCGGCATGCAGCGTTTCGGGGGGCGTGCCCGGCTTGTCGCGCAGCTTGAAATCCGGGTGGAAAGCCGTGAAATGCAGCGGCACATCCGTGCCAAGATGCTCCACGATCCAATCCGATAGCCGGCGAATTTCGTCCGGATCGTCGTTCAGCGTGGGAATCAAAAGATTGGTGATTTCAAACCAGACGTTCGTTTCTTCCTTCAGCCAGGTGAGCATGTCCAGCACGGGCTGCAAATGTGTAAGAGTGATCTTGCCGTAAAATCCCTCAGTGAACGCTTTCAGATCCACATTGGCGGCGTCCACATGATCGTAAATATCGTGAAACGCTTCCCGCGTGATGTACCCGTTGGTGACCATCACGGTGCGAACGTCCGCTTCGCGCGCGGCAGCGCAAATGTTCACCACGTACTCGCCCCAAATGGTCGGCTCGTTATATGTAAACGCGATGGACGGGCAGCCGTAGCGAATGGCCAGCGCCACAATATCTTCCGCGGGAATGTGCGTCGAGCGCACCTGGTCGGACTGCGATTTGGAAATGCTCCAGTTCTGGCAGAAGAAGCAGCCCATGTTGCATCCCGCCGTGCCCAGCGAAAACACGTTCGTGCCCGGCAGAAAATGATTGAGCGGCTTCTTCTCGATGGGATCGATTTGCAGCGCAGCCGGAGAAGCGTATCCCAGGCTATAGAGCTTTCCACCCTGATTCACGCGAATGAAACAAAAGCCGGCCTGCCCTTCCCCGATGTGGCAATGCCTCGGGCAAAGATAGCAGTGCACGCGCCCGTCGGGCATGGGCTCCCACCAGCGCCCCTCGTGCAGCGATTGCGTTTTCTGAAATATTTTTAGTGAAGTCATGGACAACCTCGATTCTCTAGCGAGGCGTGTGTCCGCTTTGCACCCGCCAGCGCTCGTCCACCCAGGCGATGAAACGAGAAAGCTGCTTGCGCTCGCGCCAAACAAGCCGGAAAAATTGCGCGGGGCCCAGCGCATGCATGTCTCCGCCGAAAAACGTTTCCAGGCGCCAGCGAATGTACGGGCTGGCCCACGGGCGCAGGCGGTATCCCTTGGCCGTGATCCAATAGTAGCGCAGCGCGGTGAGCATCACGCGGGCTAGTCCCACCCATCGCGCTGCCGCAGCGAAACGATGTGCGCCACATGGTGACGTCCGTGCCAGGGATAGTAGTGCACAAGATTGTCCACGGTCATTGCTCCATTCACCGCCAACGGCGGGCGGCCCACAAACACGGTCGTGCCGCCGGATAGTACATCCCCAGTGTAACGCAGTTCGCCTCGGACGAGTTTTTCCACATTGCCCGCCGCGCAAATCGCTTAAGCACTGCTGTAGCCTGCCTCTTCAGAGGCGGGCTACAAAGGGCGCGGCACAAACCGCCGCCGAAACATCGCGCGCTTGAATTTTCCTTTGCACAGGAGTAGCGTGGGCTTCGACTCGCCCGCATAACGCGTGCCAACATCGAATCGCAGAGAAGGAGAAAAGACATGGCAACTACAGCGCCAGCGCCCTCACTCGATCAGAATGTTTCGCAGTTTGTAGCAAAGACGCACAAAATTCTAATTAACGGCAAGTGGGAAGAAGCCGCCTCCGGCAAAACTTTCCCCACCTACAATCCCGCAACCGGCGATGTTCTTTCCCGCGTTGCCGAGGGTGACAAGGAAGACGTGAATCGCGCCGTGAAGGCGGCCCGCGCCGCGTTCGACAGCGGCCCATGGTCGAAACTCACGCCGTCGCAGCGCGGCCGCATGATTTGGAAGCTTGGCGATTTGATCGAAAGCCATTTGGAAGAATTCGCGCAACTGGAATCGCTCGACAACGGAAAACCTCTCACCATCGCGCGCGTGGCTGACGTGCCCCTGGCCGCCGACCTGTTCCGCTACATGGCGGGATGGGCCACCAAGATCGAAGGCAACACCATTCCAATTTCCGCGGGCGGCGGAAAAACGCAATTCCTGGCCTATACGTTGCGCGAATCGGTGGGCGTCGTCGGACAAATAATTCCCTGGAATTTCCCGCTGCTGATGGCCGCCTGGAAACTTGGCCCTGCGCTGGCCACCGGATGCACGGTGGTGCTGAAGCCCGCGGAGCAAACCCCGCTCACCGCGCTGCTGCTCGGCGAACTGATTCAGGAAGCAGGCATTCCCGACGGCGTCGTGAATATCGTTCCCGGCTACGGCGAGACGGCGGGCGCCGCGCTGGCCGCGCATCCGGATGTGGACAAAGTCGCCTTCACCGGTTCCACGGAAGTCGGCAAATTGATTTTGCATGCCGCTGCCGGCAACTTGAAAAAAGTTTCCCTGGAGCTGGGCGGAAAATCTCCCAACATCATTCTGCAGGACGCGGATGTGGAGGCGGCCATCCCCGGAGCGGCCAGCGCCATTTTCTTCAATCACGGCCAGTGCTGCTGCGCGGGCTCGCGGCTGTTTGTCGAACACGACATTTTCGACAAGGTCGTGGAGGGCGTTGCACAACATGCCAACAACATCCGCATTGGCCCCGGAATGGATCCCGCGAGCGACATGGGCCCGCTGGTTTCCGAAGAACAGCTCAATCGCGTGTGCGGCTATCTCGAATCGGGTATCTCGGAGGGCGCAAAGGCCGTCACCGGCGGATCGCGTGAAGGAAACAAAGGCTACTTCGTCAAGCCCACCGTTCTCGTAAACACCAACGACAAGATGAAAGTGGTGCGCGAAGAAATTTTCGGGCCGGTGGTCACCGTAATTCCCTTCCGCAGCGTCGACGAAATCGCCGCGCAGGCCAACAACTCCAACTATGGCCTGGCGGCAGGCGTGTGGACTCGCGACATCAAAAAAGCCCACAAGATCGCCAGCCTGCTGCGCGCCGGAACCGTGTGGATCAATTGCTATAACGTCTTTGACGCCGCTCTTCCCTTCGGCGGCTACAAAGAGTCCGGCTGGGGCCGCGAAATGGGCCACGAAGTCCTCGAGCAGTACACAGAGGTCAAGGCCGTGTGCACCCCGATTTCGTAGAAGGAAAAGCTTGCAGCGAATATATTGAAATTGGGCTTACGTGGCATAGGCTTCAGCCTGTGCGGGTTTAGTCCTTGCAAGGTCGAAACCAGCACAGGCTGAACAGACTGCGGAAAAAGTAATATTTGTCATCCCGAGCGAAGCGAGGGATCTGCTTTTTTCCACGCGTTCCAAGAAACAGCAGATTCCTCGGGCAGACCCCGCCCTTCGGAATGACACATTGCGAGTTTTTCCGCATCCTGTGAAGCCTATGCCACTTTACTGCGCCAGCGCGCGCACCCAGATGCGGCTGGTCGCCGGCTTGCCGAGATGGATGGTTCGATTGCCCACCGTGAGCGTCATTGTTTCGTCATACTCGCGATTGCGGACGCGGGCGCGAGCGCCGGGATGGAGCGCGAGGCCTGAGAGAAATTTCAGAAATTCCGGATCTTTTTCGTAGACGCATAGAACTTCGACGGTGCGGCCGGTTTCCACATCGGAGAGCGGGACCGCGCCATGCTTGCGCCGCAGCTTGGCGAGGCCGCCTTGCAGCGGCACGCCATGGGGGCAAAAACCTTCGGCGCCGAAACGCGCCAGCAGCAATTTTTCCACTTCGGGCGAAATTCCATGTTCGAGGCGCTCGGCTTCGTCGTGCGCGCGCGTCCAGTCCAGGCCGATCACTTCAGTGAGCAGTTTTTCCGCCAGCTGATGTCGCATGGCCAGGCGATCCGCAATGCTGCTGCCCTTGCGGGTCAGAGCGATGCGCCCATCGCGGCGCACCACGAGCAATCCATCGCGCGTCATGCGCTTCAGCGCAGCGGTCACGGCCGGCGGCGTAACGCCCAACTCCTCCGCCAGGCGCGCGCTGATTGGCTCGTGCTCTTCCTGGACCATCTCCCAGATGGCCTTCAGGTAATCTTCGCGCGACACACTGGTTTTTTCACGCCGCATGCATCTCCAGTAGGACAGCCACTCTTGGCTGTCCGCTTTTTGCAGCTGCAATCTTGCTAAGAAAAGCCCGGGGACAGCCAAGAGTGGCTGTCCTACTTTTCGATTTGCCGTGCCGCGCCGGCCGCCTCCGCCTTCTCTCGCAGCCGCCGTGCCAACTCCCCCACGCGCGCCTCTATCTGATCGCAAATCGCGCGGTAAACCGCCAAGTTGAATCCGTACGGATCGCCCACGTCCCAATCTTCGATCCGCGCCACGGGCTCCGTAAAAATCATCGCTCCCGATCGGCCTGTCATGTTGACCACGATGTCCGCCGCGGACATATCTTCGGAAAGCAACGGTTTTGAGCTTAGGTCCTCAAAGGGAATGCCTCGTTCGCGAAGCACATCCAGCGTGGTCGAGGGAATCATGCCAAAAGGCACGAGCCCCGCGCTCGAGGCCTCAATTATGTCCGAGGCTGTGTGCTTCGCGATGGCCTCCGCCATCTGGCTGCGGCAAGCATTACCGATACATAAGAACAAAACCTTGGTGCGCGTGGCCATTTTCGTCTTTCCGGACTAGGCATCCGAGAAGACAGAATGACACGGAATTAAACAGGTCTCAAGTGCACGATCGAGTTGCGATCTGTCAGGGGTTGAGTAGCATAGGCTTCAGCCTGTGCCACAAAAGGCACTGTCACAAAGTTGGGCGGCCAAACATGTTTAGGCAGTATTGTTTCCAAAGGAGCGGACCAAATCATTCGCGGTCTTGCCGGAGGCAGCCATGGCTTTCTTCGCCATGCCGATGAAATATTCGTGCACAGTGTTGTCTTTGCTGAGTTCCGGATGAAATGTGGCGATGAGGATGCGGCCCTGGCGAATCAGCACGGGCTGGCCTTCGGATTTGGCAAGCACCTCAATGTCCGGTCCAACGCGCTCGATGATCGGCGCGCGAATAAATACCATTTCGATTGGCTCGGGCGAAATGGCCGTGGCTCCGTGGCGGACTTCGCTGGCAAGCTGGCGTCCATAGGCGTTGCGAATTACGGTGATATCGGCCAGGCCAAGCGATTCTTGCACTGGATTGCGAACTTCTCGCGCCAGCAAGATAGCTCCGGCGCAGGTGCCAAAGATGGCGCCGCCCTTTTCAGCAAAAGCGGTGAGACTCTTGTCCAGGCCTTCCTCCACCAGAAACTTCCACTGCGTGGTGCTTTCTCCGCCTGGCAGAATGACCGCGTCCACGCCCTCTAAATCGCGCGGCGTGCGCACAAACACGTACTCGACGCCCATGCGCGCGAGCGTCGCCGCATGCGCTTCAAAATCGCCTTGAACGGCAAGAATGCCGACCTTAATTGCTAGTTCCATAGGAATGATTTCCCGACTGAATTTGATCGTAGCGGTGGTTTTCGTGGCGCCGGCGTCCCGCCAGCGGTTTGGTAAATCGCAAGCCCCAAAATCTGCCGGCAAGATGCCGGCGCTACGAAAACCGTCTGAACTGAATTTACCAGCCGCGCGTTTGCAGCAAATCTTCTCGTCGATCTGCCGGATGTCCAGGCCCTTCATGGCCTCACCCAGTTCTTCCGACGCTTCCAGGACAGCCTTGGGGTCCTGGAAATGCGTGGTGGCCTTTACGATGGCCTTGGCGCGCTTTTCGGGATCGCTGGACTTGAAAATTCCCGATCCGACGAATACCGCTTCGGCGCCCAGGTGGCGAACCAATGCGGCGTCAGCGGGAGTGGCGATGCCGCCCGCGGAAAAATTGGGCACGGGAAGTTTCCCGGTGTTTGCAACTTCACGGACCAGGTCCAGCGGCGTGCCCAGTTCCTTGGCAACGCGCATGAACTCATCTCCGCGCAGCGTGGTCAGGCGGCGCATCTCCGAAGTGATGGTGCGCATGTGTCGAACGGCTTCCACAATGTTGCCCGAGCCCGCTTCGCCCTTGGTGCGAATCATGGCCGCGCCTTCGGCAATGCGCCGCAGCGCCTCGCCCAGATTGCGCGCGCCGCACACAAACGGCACTTTGAAATCGTGCTTCCAGATGTGATTTTCCTCGTCGGCGGGAGTCAGCACTTCGCTCTCGTCGATGAAGTCCACTTCCAGCGCCTCCAGGCACAGACGCTTCCGCGAAATGTCCGATGCGCACTTTGGCCATCACCGGAATGCTCACCGTGTTCATGATCTCGCGAATAATTTTCGGCGAGGCCATGCGCGCCACGCCGCCTTCCTTGCGAATGTCCGAAGGAACGCGCTCCAGCGCCATCACGGCGCACGCTCCGGCGTCCTCGGCAATGCGCGCCTGCTCGGCATTGGTGACGTCCATGATCACGCCGCCCTTGAGCATCTCGGCCAGGCCCACCTTCACGCGCCACTGATCGGTTCCATAACTTGCGTTGCTTCCCGTCGGTACAGTCATCTTTTCTCCTCGCTCAATTTTCCGGCGCGCATGGCGCCCAAACCCTGCCGTATTCTCAATCTCAAATCACGATTCACGAATTGCCAGTTACCGTTTTCCGTACTTTTCCCGGTCGATGATCACGAATCGACCTTCCCCGCGGGCCAGCAATCCTCCCGCCTCATCCCGAATCTCCCCTTCATGATACAACTGACGGCCCTCGCGGCGGGTGACAAATCCCTCCACCACGATTTCCGCGTTTGCGGGGATCGGCCGCTTGTACTCGATGCGCAGTTCCGCCGTGACGGCGTGCTCGGAATGGAAGCGGCACGCTTTGCCCATGGCTTCATCCAGGAGCAAGGCGATTATCCCGCCGTGCAGAAAGCCCGAGCCGCCCTGATATTCTTCTCCCAGGCGGAAGCGCCCCACAATGCGCTGGCGTGCATCGTCCTGTTCGAAGGCCAGCTTCATTCCGCGCGGGTTCGCGCCGCCGCAACCAAAGCATGGATTGTCAGGTCTTGGATCGAGCTTCATGGCACTTCCCTCTTCAACTCACTTTGCGGGCGCGGGCTTTGCGTAGCGCGGGCTTCAGCCTGCGGATTTTAGTTCTTGCAAGTCCGAAATTCCGCAGGCTGAAGCCCGCGCTACGTAAAGCCGATGCCACTTACACCAGCGCGACTCGCGGAACTTCCGCGCGGCGCGAGCCCCGCTGGCGCTTTCGCATTTCGCAGCGCAATACATCGGCCAACGTGGCGATGCCCCGGGCGATCTCGCGATCGGCAACTCCCGCAAAGCCCAGGCGCAGCGTGTTTGGCTGAGGATTTTGAAAATAAAAATATCGCCCGGGTGCGAACAGCACGCCCCGTTCGCGCGTGTGAATGAGCAATTCGTTCGAATCGAAGCCCGGCGGCAGCTCCACCCAAACGCACATGCCGCCCTCAGGATGTGTCCATTTTGTTCCGGAAGGCATATGACATTCTAGCGTCTGTTCGAGCGCAGCCAGGCGCCCGCTATAGGCCTTGCGCGTGCGTTCCAGGTGGCGGCTGAGAAGCCCTCGGCGCACGTATTCGGCCAGGATCGCCTGTGCCAGGTGCCCGGTGTGCAAGTCGGTGGACTGCTTCACCAGACGCAGGCGGTCGATCACATTCGAAGGGGCCACGATCCAGCCTACGCGCATTCCCGGAAAGGCGATTTTCGAAAAGCTATCCACCTGAATCACGATGTTCGAACGGTCCAGCTGTTTCAGCGACGGAACGCGTTCCCCGCGTGCACTCAACCGAGCATAGATGTGATCTTCAATGACCGGGACTTGAAAGCGCGCGGCAATCTCAAGCAAGCGGCGGCGTTCGGCAACCGGCAGCGTCGTCCCGGTCGGATTGTGAAAATCCGGCGTGAGCACCATCATTTTCACGCGGTTCTGCATGAGCACTGCTTCGATTGCGGAAACGTCCACACCCGGAGTCATGCCCGGGCCGGAGTCCGTTTTCACTGGGACGCCAAGAATTCTGGCGCGCGCTCCGGTAAAAATGGCCAGCGCTCCCGGATAGGCCGGATTCTCGACCAGGACCGTGTCTCCCGGGCGCAAGAACGCCTTGCAGACCAGATCGAGCGCCTGCTGGCAGCCATCGGTGATCAGCAAATTTTCGTCGGCCGCTTCATACCCCTCCGAGCGCAGCATGGAGATGAGCGCCTGCTTGAGCGGCGGGTATCCGTCCGACGGGCCGAACTGAAGAATTTCAGAGCCTTCGCGCTTCCACACCGTGTTGGAGCATTTCCTCAATTCCTCGACGGGGAAAAATTCCGCCGCCGGCCTGGCCATCACAAAAGAGATGGCGCCGCGCGGCGCAGCCTGCATCAGGCGGCTTAGGATTTCCTCGCCGCGCTCATCGGCGAAAAGAGATTCCCAGCGCAGGCCTCCGTTGACGGAAGTGGGATGAGGAACCGCGGAAATTTTCTTCGCCACGCTCTCGCCGCGAATGAATGTGCCGCGCCCCACGTGGCCGCTAATCAGGCCTTCGGATTCCAGTTCGGCGTAGGCATTTGCCACGGTGGTGCGGTGCACGCCCAATTGCGCGGCCAGTTCGCGGCTGGCGGGAATGCGCTCTCCAGGCCGCAAATCGCCTCCGTGGACCAGCGCGCGAATCTGATCGCGCAGCTGCACGTACAAAGGAACATGGCTTTCGGGTTGCAGATGCAGTGGAATCATTGGCTCATCCAATCAGGCCAATTTATAGTAGCTTGTTCCATTGTAAAGAGCCAATTTGTCTTCTGCTTTTGTGGCATAGGCTTCAGCCTGTGGATTTTGATTTCCGCCGGCGGCATGAAAACCAACAGGCGGAAGCCTGTTCTACTTAACCCGCGCAGGGTAAACTGCATGCCGCTATCACGGGAGGATTAAGCACAATGGCAAGCGACAAACCGCTGCAAGGAAAAATCGCTATTGTTACGGGAGCAAGCAAAGGAATCGGCCGCGCCATCGCGCTGCGGCTGGCGCAGGATGGCGCAACACTGGTACTTGCCGCGCGCACCGAAGCGGATTTGGCCAGGGTTGCGTCGGAAATTAAATCCTCTGGCGGCAAGGCCACATACGTCGCCGGAGATCTGCGCGACGCCCCAGTTCCCGCTGCCCTTGTGAAAACCACGATCGATGCCCACGGGGCCATCGACATCGTGGTGAACAATGCGGGCGCGACCAAACGCGGCGATTTTTTTGAATTGAGCGAGGCGGATTGGACGGACGGATTCGCGCTTAAGTTTTATGGCGCGGTGCGCCTGACGCGTGCTGCGTGGCCTCACCTCAAAGCGCGGCGCGGTTCCCTGCTAAACATTATCGGGATAGGAGGGCGGGCTCCCGGCGCGGAATTCACGATTGGCGGATCGGTGAACGGCGCATGCCTTTCGTTCACCAAGGCAATCGCGGATATCGGCATACGCGACGGCGTGCAGGTCAACGCAATCAATCCCGGGCGCGTCAAGACCGAGCGATTCCAATCGACGCTCGCCGAGGAAGCCGCGAATCATGACGACGATCAAGTCGCCGCCATGCAAGCCATCGTTCGGAAATCCAGCATCGTACGCCTGGGCGAACCCGAGGACATTGCCGGCCTTGCTGCGTTCATGGTTTCTCCGCAATCGCGCTACATGCAAGGCGCGCTGGTGGACATGGACGGCGGACAGACCAAGACAATCTAGCGCCGCCTATGACTTGTTGAGGCCGATATAAACCCAAATGCCCGCCGTCACCAGCAGCGAAACGCCTGTGATGATCGCAAGAACTTTGATAGCCCGCGCCAGCCGGTTCAATTTGCCCATCAGCGCCGGCTGGTCGCTGGCCATCATTTTTTCTTCGGTCTTGTTGAGATAAATTTCTTCGTCGGCTCTTGAGTCCAGCACGTTTCCGTAAACCACCAGGATCACCAGGACTGCAGTAACCGCGCCACAGAACATGAACAGGTATCGCATCGCAATCTCTAAGGTGTCCATAATCTCCTCCAAGCTCCCGCTGAAGTTTTACTTCCCTTCCGCAGCCCGATTGTGTCGAAAACGCGCCCGGGTCTCTGTGTATGGCGTCACACCAGGCAGTGACTCGGATCACATGCCGGTAGTAGGACATGTTTCGCGACGAAATGATAAACTGGCGCAACACATAGGCGGACGATGAACACGCTGCGCACTATTGCAATGACTGTGTTATGGCTTCAGCTTTGCTGTGGATTTGCGAGCGCCCAATCCTCCGAGGCGGCTTCGGCCAGGCAGAGAGCAATCGCCGACATGAAGCAAGTCGCATACGCGGGAGACGTGGACGCGCAACTCCATTTGGGCGTGATCTACCTGACGGGCGACGGCGTTCCGAAGGACGACGCGGAAGCGGTGAAATGGCTGCGCAAGGCCGCCGATCAGGACAGCGCGCTGGCGGAACGTTACCTCGCGGAGATGTATTTCAAGGGCCGGGGCGTGCCGGCCGATACAGCGGAAGCCGCGAAATGGCTGCGCATGGCCGCCGAGCAAGGCGACGCGCAGAGCCAGCACAATCTGGCCGTCCTATACACGCAGGGCGAGGGTGTGCCCAGGAATGTGAAGGAAGCGGCAAACTGGATGCGCAAGGCCGCCGATCAAAATCTGGCCGCGGGCCAGCAGGGTCTAGGAGTTTTGTACGAGAACGGCGACGGCCTGCCGATGGATTCCCTGGAAGCTGCCAAGTGGTACCAAAAGGCCGTGGACCAGAAATACGCGCCCGCCATGAATAGCCTGGCCCTGCTGATGGCCACTTCCAAGGAACCGAAGCTGCGAAATCCGCAACAGGCTATTGCCCTGGCAACCAAAGCCGTGGCCGCATCGAACAATCCCGATTATCTGGACACCCTGGCCGCCGCCTATTTCGCCGACGGCCAGAATGACAAGGCAGTGGAGACAGAAGAAAATGCGCTAGCGCGCGATCCGGAAAACGATTCCTACAAGAAAGCCATGCAAAAGTATTTGGCCGCCACACATGGCAGCAAGTGAGCGGCTTCCATCGTGGAAATATTTGAGCCGTGTACCTATTTGGGGTATTCGGATTCGTGGAATACCACGATCATCCATTGCCCGCTAACTTTGGCCACAACCCAATCGAGGCCGCCTTTGCGAGTGGGATTGTCGGAACCGTCCGCTGCTTTGGTTCCGGTCATTTCCCATTCGGCATCCAACTGCGCGACTTCCGGGGTGATAAAGCGGACACTCTTCAAGGTATCGGTTCTGTGCGCGCTTTTCAGGCCGCCGTTAAACAGGTTGCCATAATTCTGCTCGATGTCCTTGCGGCCGTGCTTGCTGGCCCCGCGCATGTTGGTGAAATCGCCTTCTTCGGCAAAGAGAGCGCCCACGGCGTGCGCATCGTGCTTGTTGAACGCGTCATCGTAACCGGCCACCACGGCCTTGACCGCTGCTGAATCGGCCTCGGACATTTTCGGCTGCATCTGAGCGGATGCAATCCCCAGAGAAAATAAGATTACAGCACTAATCGTTGCAGCAATTTTTGCACGACCGAAAATCATTGAACCCTCCTAATTTATAAATGAATTTGCCCGGCGCCAGGCCATTGCCGCCCGCCGATGTTACACCTATTGGGGTGGAGTCTCGCAATTCGAAATTTGGAGGGCGATTCAGTAGCGGGGGCTTCAGCCTGCGGATTTTTGTCCTTGCTTGGACTAATCCCCGCAGGCTGAAGCCCGCACTACCAAAACCTGTTTACTTGGTGGAAGCGCTTTGCCCCAGCTTGCGCAGGCGGTCCTGCAGTTTGCGGCGCAGGACGGAGGGCGTATTGGGGTTGAACGCCACCAGGTACCACAGCGGCTGGCTGCGGTCTTGGCGAGCCAGGCAAGCGTGGTGGAGTCGGCGTTTGGATGGCGCGCCACGTTTTCGCGGATCGCGGCGTAGGGATGCTTGGCCAGGCGGCCCAGCGTCTTGGAGGAAACTTTCGGGTGCTCGCTGATCAGGCGGAGCAGGTAGTAATCGGACTCCGGGCGCCTCGCGCTCCAGCTTGTCCAGCATTTCGGATTTGGAATCGGCGTTCAGGACCAGGCCGACTTTTTCGTCCCAGGACGAATTGATGTGGTTCAGTTCGCGTGTGCGCTCGTGGATCAACTCCTCAATCACGCGGCGCTCTTGATCGAGGCGCGCCTGCGGCACGGCCGTCGTCTCCAGCGAATCAAGAACGCGAAGCAGGTGCTGGCGCTCCCCAAAAACAATCTGCGTAGTCCGCGGGGTAGACCCCTTGGACGGCGTCTGCACTAGATCGGAGCGTCTCATCGCCACCTCACTCAGTAATAATCGAGTTCGCTTGCCAGATTTGCCAGCTCATCGTCTTGGATGTACAGGCTCCTTGAGTCAAGGTGGCAAGCCGGCTTGGATCTGCCGTTTCAGCCACCTTCCGGCTGACGTCAATCTTCTGTTCGCGCGACAAGCGGCTGCGCCCGCGCTCAAATCGAGCCAGGCTCAAACCGGAAATTCCAACCACCGTTTCTTCTCCATTTACGCGAAAGAAGAAAAGCTCTGGCCGGTCCCCCTGCGCCAAAAACCCTGCTCGGACAAACATGACTTCCCGACGTCCGCCGTCAGGCCCCACAACTTCAAATCGCTCGTGGATAGGCTCGTAAGTCATCTCGAATTATCAGACCGGTTACCCTCGGTGTAAAGTTTCAGACGCGGCGGAAGTTCCATCCGTGCAACACTGAAACTGGCCGTTTTGCATCCCCGATTCCCTGTCTCCCTGCTTCCCTGCCTCGTGCCTTAGGCACGGTTTGCCATTCTCGGCCGAAGCGCGTAATTTGAAAATTGCAACCGTTTGCGAGCGTGGATAGGCAGGAGGGACAGGCATGTCGGCATTTGAAGATCACAAGGATGAGCTGGAGCACTACGAGCAGATGCTTGGCGCTCACCGCGGGCGGCTGGCTGTGACGCTGGACCGCGTGACGACCGCCATGGTGCTGGTCGGGCAGCACGGCGTCTACTGCCATAGCCAGCGCGATCATTCCAAGCCTGTGATGGACATCCAGATTATTACCGAAGAATTGCGCAAGGCCAAAGAGCTGATCCAAAGCGTAATGGAAGAATTGCGCGTGGAGCGCGAAAACCGTCTGCGCGCCGGCTAGGCGGTTTTTGTAGCACAGGCTTCAGCCTGTGGGTTTTAGGCCTTGCAAGGACTAACCCCCACAGGCTGAAGCCTGTGCTACGGGACCGCTAATTCCCTACCAGGAATGGATTCGTGGCGCGCTCTTTTCCGATGGAAGTGATTTCCCCGTGGCCTGGGTACACGATAGTGTTGTCCGGAAGCTCCAGCAATTTTCCCTTCAACGAACGAATGATCCCCTCAAAGGAACCTCCCCACAGATCCGTGCGGCCAATGCTTCCCGCGAAGAGCGTGTCGCCGGCAAACAATCGTCCGGTTCCACGCTTGGAGGACTTCGCGGCAACCTCGTCCGAGGGCGCAGCGGGCATGTCCGATGCCATGTACAGGCAAACGCTGCCGGGCGTGTGGCCCGGCGTATGAATAATTTGCGCCTGGTATCCGCCCCAGCGAATCAGGTCGCCCTCCCGCACCATTTGATCGACTGGAAACTTTTTCGGGAATTTTCCAGCCAAGCCAGGTAGCCTGCACATCCAGCATGCGGTACAAGTCCAGATCGTCTCCATGGACGTAGACGGGAGCGCCTGTGGCGTCGTGCACGCGGCGCAATCCGATGACGTGGTCGATATGCGCGTGCGTAATGAGGATGGCCGTGACCTTCAAATGATGCCGCTCGACCGCCTGCAAGATTTTCGCGGCATCGTCGCCCGGATCGATCACGATGGCTTCGCGCGTCCGGGGATCGCCGACGATATGGCAATTGCACTGCAACATGCCCACCGGGAGAATTTCGTGAATGAGTTTTTGGGGTTCGCTCATGCGCTTCAATATAACATTTCATTGCAGGACAGCCACTCCTGGATGCCCTACCCAGCGAGCAAGATTCATTCTGCTATGATGGGATTGCTGATTTTGAGGGCCAACCGAACATGCCGCTTGAAACTCCATTGCTGGAACTGCACCGAACCGCCGGCGCGACCATTGGCGAATATTTTGGAACGCTGCTGCCGGCGCGCTTCGCGGACTTCCCCTCTGAATACGCGGCATTGAGCGAAACCGTAGCCCTCTTGGATACCAACTACCGCGCTTTCTTTTCCTTTACCGGCCCTGACCGGCAGCGCTACGTGAACGCCATCCTGACTTCCAATGTGCGCGATCTCAAACCCGGGCAAGGAACCGTGGGGCTGCTGCTGAATCCGCAAGGACACATCCTGGCGGAAGTCGAAACGTATTTGCTGGAGGGCAGCATCCTGGCAAGCAGCCACGCCATGATCCGCGAGCGAACGTTTTCCGTGTTCGATAAATTCATCATCATGGACGACGTCACGCTGGAAGACGTAACCGCGTCCACCGCGACGCTGGACTTGGCCGGACCTCGCGCGGCGGCGCTGCTTGCCGAGCTTGGCGTCGGAAATTTTGCGGAGATGCCGCTGCTCTCGCACGCGGAATTTTTGATTGGAACGATTGGCGGCCGCGCGCTGCGGCGCGAACTCGCGGGCAATGCGGCCGCCACGCTGATCTTTGGCCGCGAGCACCTTCCCGCTGTGTGGCGTGAGCTTGTGGGGCGCGTGCGCATTCATGGAGGCGCGCCCGCCGGCATGGAAGCGCTCAACTCTCTTCGCCTGGAATGCGGCATTCCCTGGTTTGGCCACGATTACGACGACAAGCAAATTCCGCATGAGGCCGGCCTGGAACACTCGCACATCAGTTACGAGAAGGGCTGTTACACCGGGCAGGAAATCGTGGAGCGTGTGCGCTCTCGCGGACATGCCAACCGGCGGCTCACGGAATTGCGTTTTTCTTCCGCCGAAGCGCCCGTCCCCGGCACCAAGCTGCTGCTCGGCGAAAATGAAATCGGCAGCGTCACCAGCGCGGCGCTTTCGCCAGTGCTCGGCCAGCCGATTGGGCTGGGCTATCTTCGCCGCGAGCACGCCGCCATCGGTACACGCATGAATGCCTCGGGAATTCCAGCGGAAGTGATTGCCCCTCCTCTGTCGTCAAAGAAAATGTCCGTCTGAACAGGCTGCGCAAAAACTCCCCAAACATTTTGTCATTCCGAGCGGAGCGAGGAATCTTTCTTTTCATCAGATTAAACCGAAGAGAGATTCCTCGCTCCGCTCGGAATGACAAAATTGATTGCTTCTTCCTCGGCCTGTGAATCCTGCCAAGAGTGGCGTGTTGCGCCTGCATTTGAGTATTTTCGCCAGTTCCGCTAATGTTATTGCCCCATATGAAGATCGTATTTCGCCACCTTGAAAACATCTTCTTGAAAGGCCTGATAGCCTTGTTCCTTTTTTGCGGCTTGCAACTCGCCATCCTCGCTGCGCCGGCGCGCGCCCAGGATGGTCCGGAAAAGGGCGGGAAAGAGGAAACGTTTTGGGTGTCCGGGGGGCACGGAACGAATGGGCGCACGCAGCATACAACCGTTCTTCATGCCGGCTTTCGCTACGGATGGGTGCTCACGGCGCCGCACGGCCCAGGTTTTCTGCGCGGGCGGTTTGAGTACGCCGTTGACCTGGCCCCGGTCAACATTTTCATTCAGCAGACGAATACGGCCTACGGCATCGCTGCAAATCCATTAGGGTTGGTGTGGAATTTTGAAAAGCGCGGCCGCATCGTGCCCTACATTGACCTTGACGGGGGCGTGCTGCTCACCAACATTGCCGTGCCTACGGGAACGGGCCATTTTAATTTCACGAGCGGCGGCGGAATCGGCATGCACATTCTCACTGGAAAACTCACCTGGAGCGCGGACGTGCGCTTCGTTCACACCTCGAACGATAATTTGGTATACCCAAACCCCGGCATGAACACCGCGCAATTGCGCCTTGGTCTGGGATGGTTCAAGCAGCCCCGCCACTAAACACAAAACTCTCCGTGTAACTCGGGGTTTCCTCTGTGTTCTCTGTGTTGAGAATTAAAAAGCTATAACACAGAGGACACCGAGAAAAGCCGGAGTTCCACAGAGAAACCCTAGTGATTCATTTTTGGAATAATTAGGCGATGTTCAGCGCGCGCTTGAAGCTGCCGCGTTCGTTGGTGATTTTTTCCTGAAGTTGCAGGATGGCGTAGAGCAGCGCCTCGGGCCGGGGCGGGCATCCGGGAACGTAGATGTCCACGGGAATCACCTGATTCACGCCTTGCACGATGGCGTAATTGTTGAAGACGCCGCCGGAAGTGGCGCAGGCGCCCATGGAAATCACCCACTTGGGCTCGGGCATTTGCGCGTGAAGCTGCTTGATGACGGGAGCCATCTTCTGCGAAACGCGCCCGGCAATGATCATCAAGTCAGCCTGGCGCGGCGAGGGGCGAAAAACTTCCGAGCCGAAGCGCGCCACGTCAAAGCGCGATGCGGCCATGGACATCATCTCAATTGCGCAGCAGGCCAAGCCGAATCCCAGCGGCCAGATGGAGCTCTTGCGGCCCCAGTTCACGGCCTTGTCCAGCTGCGTGAAGATAATGCCTTCGTCCTGCAGCAGCTTGCCGAAATCGTCCGGCTTTTCCAGGGTCACGTTCTTGCCAATGGATACGCTCATGAGACCTCGTCCCTCAAATACGCAAAACCATTTTCGCACACTCTCCGCCTGCGTGCCACTTATGAGCGCAAGCGGTTGACACATAGTTACGCTGGCCGTACCCTGTTACTTATACGGGTTGGAACATGCTGCGGATCCTAAGTGGGGTCCGCGCACGATTGAGCACACTGGATTTAGGCGCAAACCTATGGACCTATTCGAAGAAGTCATCAAGCTCCGCCGATCGGGCAAACGCGGAGCGTTAGCCACCATCGTTCACACCAACGGGTCAATTCCCAGCTTTGAAAGCTCGCGCATGCTGGTGCGCGAGGATGGCTCGATTGCCGGCACCATCGGCGGCGGATGCGTGGAAGCGGAAGTGTGGGCGGCTGCCAAGGAAGTGATGGATGCCGAAGCGCCGCGCAAGATGACCTTCAGCCTGAACAACGAAGCCAATTACGATAACGGGCTGATTTGCGGAGGCACATTGGAAATTTTCGTGGAGCCTATCCTGCCGCAGCCGATGCTTTACATTTTCGGAGGCGGCCACATTTCCATCGCGCTGGCCAACGCGGCGAACACCGCGGGCTTTGCCATTGGCGTGATCGACGACCGCGAATCGTTCGCCAACCACGAGCGCTTCCCCATGGCGCAGGAGATTTACACCAGCTTCGAGGAAGCCTTTCAGAAGATCAAGCCCACCGCCTCGACCTACATGGTGATCGTCACGCGCGGCCACAAGGACGACATGCACGTGCTGCGCTGGGCCGTGGGCACTTCGCCGCGCTACATTGGGATGATCGGCAGCAAGCGCAAGGTGATTTCGGTTTACAACGCGCTGGAAAAAGAAGGCATCCCCATGGAGAAATTCGCGGGCGTGCACGCCCCCGTGGGGCTTGCCATCGGGGCGCTCACGCCGGAAGAGATCGCCATCAGCATCGCGGCCGAACTGATTGCCATCCGCCGCGGCGCGCACAGCATCCCAAACAAATCCGTGAAAATCGAAACCGTGGCGCAGGCCGCGGTTCACGCCGAACGTTCATCATAAATTTTTGTTGGAAGGAACCCGTTTGCTCGTAGCCGTCATCCTTTCCGCCGGCGCTTCCAGCCGGATGGGACGCCCGAAAGCCCTGCTCCCTTACCGCGAAGGGACATTCCTGGAACATTTGATCGAAGTTACGCGCCACCCGCGCATTGGCGTGACGCGTGTAGTGCTGGGCGCGGGCGCGGATACCATTCGCACGGCGGCGAAGCTCGATCCGTCGATGGTGGTGTTGAATCCGGATTGGGAGCAGGGGCAACTGTCCTCCATCTGCGCCGCACTGCGCAGCCTGGAAGGAATCGAAAGCGATGGAATTATTCTTTGCCCTGTGGATCATCCGCTGGTAAGCGCGCGGCTGGTCAGCGAGCTGGTGGAACGCTTTTACCAGGAAAAGAAAGCGATCGTGGTTCCCACCTATAAAAACCGGCGCGGCCATCCGGCGATTTTTTCAAGCGCGCTCTACACCGAACTGCTGGCCGCGCCCGCCAGCATGGGCGCGCGCGCCGTGGTCTGGGCGCACTCCGCCGACGTGCTGGAAGTTCCCACCGATGAAGAAGGCGTGGTCCTGAATCTCAACGATCCCGACATGCTGAAGCGCGCCACCGGAACCGGCGCGAATTAACCGCGAAGCCTTGTCGAAGTAACGGAAGCTAAGTTTTCCCTCCCGCCTCTCTCGCTGTTCTCTGTACTTCTAATCGTTAGATTCTTTCAGTTCCCCGACAAATTTTGTATTGCTTCGGCCTCGGTTTGGTCTCTCTTGAAGTCCCGGAGGGACGGCACATCGTAGCCCACCGTGAAACGGTGGGGGAACATGTCGCGATTCTTTTAAGCCCCGTAGGGGCGACACATGCTCCAACGTGTGCCACCCCTACGGGGCTTAGGCTTGTTGGGCCACGCGTCCCCACCGTTTCACGGTGGGCTACGATCTGTCGTCCCTAACGGGACTGGCGGAGAAAACAAGGGCTATTGGCAGTTTAGCCATACAAGTTGCCTTTGGTTACAGCATCGCCGCACTCTGTTCTCTGTGTTGTTTTTTATCCCAGCTTGGCAAGCAGCGCCTGAACAGCGTCGCGTGCGAGTTGCGCGCCGTGCAGAGTGGCCTGCGGAAGCCCGCCCAGTGCCTGCGAAATTTGCTCCGAAGTAATGGCCTTGGCCTCGGCCGGAGTTTTTCCGCGCAGCAATTCCGTCAACAGTGAAGAACAGGCCATCGCCGTGACGCAGCCGCGCGTGCGGAATCGTGCCTCCGCGATGCGGCCCGCTTCCACGCGCGCGGAAAGCTCGAGGATGTCTCCGCAGACGGGATTTTCCACCGAAATCGTGGCCGTGGGCGCGTCCAGCGTGCCGCCATTTCGCGGATTCTGAAAATGATCGAGGACCGCTTCGCTGTACATGGCAAGAGTATTGCGCGGCGGGAAGCAAACTTCAACCTGCGGACGAGGGGCGGCAATTCAAGGCAAAAACTTAACACAGAGAACACAGAGGAAAGACCGAGAAAAGCGGAGAACAACAGAGCAGGTCGAGGCAAGCCAAAGCATGGCGAAGAATGATTGAGAAAATAGAAAAGACAGGCAAGTGAAGGCGAAAATCGCCGGGGAAGGAATGGAAATTTTCAAAGCGACCCATTCTCCGGTTTTCTCCGTTTTTCCTCTGTGTTCTCTGTGTTAAGCCCTTCGACTTGCCCGGCGGGAGGATTCCGGGCATCATCGGGTGACGCCAAACCGCCCTCACGATCTCCGTGCGACGATTGGGTGCACGCAAAAAATTTGCGACCGCAAGCCGGCTATCCGGCATCTATCAATAGCAGGTCTTTGCAGGAGGCTATACGTTTACGATTCCCATGAACCGATTCCGGCTTTGCATTTCCCTTTTACTCGCCGCCATTTTTGCCGGCGGCGGAATTCTGGCCTGGAGCGCGCCGCCCGCCGACAAGGCCGAAGGCATTCTGCTCTCCACCATGCAGTCGGAACTGGAGCGCGCGAAAACCTCCCTGGCGAAATCCGATCCCGCGCCGTACTTCATCAGCTACGAAGTTTACGATCAGCACACCATGATGGTCGCCGGGAACCTACGGCACGATCGTGAACTCCAACGTGGGAAATCACCGATGGGCAGACGTGACCATGCGCGTGGGCACTCCCGCCATGGACAACACGCACAACGAAAATCGCGACTCCGGAATCAGCTCCGGCGCGCTTCCGCTGGCGGACGACCGCGACGCCATTGCGCGCACGCTTGTGGGAACTGACCGATCGCGAATACCGCCGCGCTTCTCCCGCCTACGCGAAGGTGATGACCAACAACTCCGTGCAGGCCGCCGAGGAAGACAAATCCCCCGATTTTTCCCAGGAAACGCCCCAGGCGCAAGTGGAAGCGCCGGCCACTCCCATCGCATTCAATCAAAAGGAGTGGGAAGAGAAAATCCGGAGATATTCGGCGCTCTTTCGGAAATATCCCGAGGTTTACACTTCCTCGGTGACCTTGCAACTCGAGCAATCGACTTCCTATTTTGTTTCCAGCGAAGGCAGCAAGGTGGAAACTCCCGGCCTGATGGCGCGGCTGGTGGTGGAAGCCAACACGCGCGCGGACGATGGAATGGACCTGGTGCGCGTGGAGACTTTTGAATCGTCGAAACCCGACGGGCTGCCCTCCGAAAAAGAATTGACCGCAAAGGAAGAAAAAATGGCTCGGACTTGAAGGCCCTGCGCGAGGCTCCGCTGGCCGAACCTTTCGACGGCCCCGCGCTTCTTTCCGGGCGCGCCGCGGCCGTCTTCTTCCACGAAGTGCTGGGACACCGCCTCGAAGGACATCGCCAGCGCGGCGAAACCGAAGGACAGACATTCACTAAAAAAGTGAATCAGCCGGTGCTGCCCACATTTCCTGAGCGTGTACGACGATCCGACTTTGGGGAGCATCAACGGCGTGCCGCTGTCAGGCACCTATTCGCACGATGACGAAGGAGTGCCTTCGCAGCGCGTGCCGCTGATTCAGGACGGAATCCTGAAAAATTTCCTGATGTCGCGCATGCCGATCACAAATTTCGCGAAGTCGAATGGCCATGGACGGCACCAAGCGGGGTTCATGCCCACCGGGCGCCAGGGAAACCTGATCGTTCAATCCACCAATACCGTGAAGGATTCCGAAATGCGCGCGCAGCTGATCGAAGAAGTCAAAAAGGACGGAAAACCTTACGGCCTTTACTTCGAAGACGTGCAGGGAGGATTCACGCTGACCACGCGCGAGCTTCCGCAAGCGTTCCAGGTGCTTCCCGTGATCGTCTGGCGCGTGTATCCCGATGGGCGTCCGGACCAGATTGTGCGCGGCGTGGATATTGTGGGCACTCCCCTGGCGTCGTTGAATCGAATTTTGTTGACCGGCGATAAGACGGAAGTTTTCAATGGCATCTGCGGTGCGGAATCGGGCAGCGTTCCGGTGTCGGCTTCGGCGCCCGCCATGCTGTTCAGCGAAATGGAAGTGCAGAAGCGCAGCGGCCTCGCGCGAGCGTCCTCCGATTCTGCCGCCGCCGGGATTTGAAGAGTTATCCGGCAGTTCCCCGGCATCGACGCCGTGCGGGAGGTGCGCGATGATAATTCTCTCTTGGCGTCTCCGCCAAGCGTGTTGCCTGCATCGCTGTGGCTTTCCTTGCGGCGTTTCCGCTCGGAGTTGCGGCGCAGCAGAAGCCGCTTCCTGCCGAAGCCGCATCGGACCCGATCTTGCGCGCCCTTCAGGCGGAACTCACGCGCTCGAAGTCGCAACTAAAAATGGACAATGTCGGAGTCGCCGTTTTACATCGAATATCGCGTCTTCGACGTCGAGCAATTCGATGCCAGCGCCGCATTCGGCGCGTTGCGCGATCAGAGCCGCACGCGGCTGCGATGTGCTTCGCGCCGTCGTGCGTCTGGGCGATTACAAACTCGACAGTTTCTTCAATGCCGGCCAAGGGGTCAGCGATATTCTGCCGCTGGACAATGACGAACTGGCCATCCGCCACCAAATCTGGATGGCCACCGATCAGGCCTACAAACGCGCCGGCGAAGCGTTCTCCAACAAGAAAGCCAGCTGAAACAGCTGAACATCGAGCAGCCCGTGGACGATTTCGCCAAGGCCGAGCCGGTCCGTCTCCATCGGGCCGACGGCCAAGCTGGACGTGGACCCGGCCAAGTGGACCAAGATGCTGGAGTCGGCGACTCCGGTGTACAAGAACGATCCGGCCGATTCAAACGTCTCACTGCCAGCCTGAGTTTCACTTGCCTCGTCCAATATTTCGTGAACACGGAAGGGACCGTCACGCGGCATGGGTCGCGCATTACCTGATTCTCCTCAGCGCCAGCGAACAGGCGCCGGACGGCATGCGGCTGGACCGCGTCCCCGCAATACACCGCAAGCCGCATCGAGGAAATGCCCACGCCGGAAGAATTTCAGACAGATGCGCTCAGCACTGGTTGAAGACATGAAAGACGTTGCGCGACGCTCCCGTGGTGGACGAGGAATATCGCGGCCCGGTCCTTTTTTCGAACGATGCCGCATCGGACATGTTTTTCGATTTGATTGTGCCGAATGTTTTGGGGCGAAGACCCGCGCCCGGTCGCCCCGCCCGCACGACGGGCGCGTTTGCCAGCAGCTGGAGAGCGCGCGTGCTGCCGGATTTTATTTCGGTGGTGGACGATCCGACGCTGGACACATTCGCCGGCCACGGATTGGGAGGCAGCTATAAGGTGGACGATGAGGGCGTGACCGCCGCTCCTGTCACGGTGGTGGACAAGGGTATTCTGGTCGAACTATCTTCATTGGGCGAGTGCCCATCCGCGATTTCCCTGCCTCCAATGGACATGGACGCGCTTCGGGCAGCGGCAACACGGCGCCCGCCCCTGGAAATTTATTCTTCCGCCCATCGAAAGCCAGCACACGGGAGGAACTAAAAAAACAGATGCATCGATCGAGTGCCGCGATCGCGGGTTCCAGTACGGATATTTCGTGGACACGCTCGGGCCGCGCCTGGCTCCGCGCATGCTGTATCGCGTATGGACCAGTGACGGGCATGAAGAACTGGTGCGCGGAGCCATTTTCAATGAATTGGATATTCGCGCGCTGCGCAGCGATCTGGTTGCCGCCGGCAACGATCCGCTGGTCAGCAATCGCACCGGGCTTGCCGTTCATGGCCATCGTCAGCCCATCGGTGCTGTTCGATGAACTCGAGGTCAAGCGCGCGGACAATACCAAGGAGAAGCTGCCTGACTACCCTGCTCCTAGTTTGACTTCCGCGCGAAACTGATCGAGCGAGCCGTTCCGTGGCATAGGCTTCAGAGGTTGCGAAGAAACTCGCACCGTGTCATTCCGAAGGGCGGGGTTTGCCCGAGGAATCTGCTGTTTCTTGGAACCCGAGAAGAAAAGCAGATCCCTCGCTTCGCTCGGGATGACAAACATTACTTTTTCCGGCGACTGTTCAGCCTGTGCCACGGAAAACCATGTCACATTTTCCTCATCCATAACCGACTCGCTGCCGATAGTTGAAATGCAATTGCAGGATTTGCCGGACCTGCTAAGATGACTTGGGGCATCGGCACGAGGACTTCTTCCGCGGCAGCCACATCTGGTGCCGCTGGTGCCTGGGGTGGGCGGCTGATTTTGCAACTTGGACGCCGCTGGTGAATCTAATCCGCCCGGTTGAGCAGTCCGCTTACAAGCCACGTCGTCTTGTCAGCCGAATCCCAATGGCGCACGATACATCTAAAACTGTGTGGTAGAGCGGCTGCAAAGCGAATCGAAGAGCGTCAATTGAGCGCGGGGGCAAGGAAATATGGAGAGAGATAGCGACATCAACGTATTGGGCATGGATCCCCAGGAATTGCAGGAATGGGTTGAATCCTTCGATCAAGTGGTACGCGAGGAAGGCCAGGAATCGGCCATCACTCTGCTGGACCGGCTCCGCGGGCGCGCACATTCTCTGGGCCTCTCACTTCCCTTCACCGCGAATACTCCCTACATCAACACAATTTCGGCAGACCGTCAGGCCATCTTTCCGGGCGATCAGGAAATCGAGCGCCGCATCAAGAGCCTGGTTCGCTGGAACGCCCTGGCCATGGTGGTTCGCGCCAACCGAGTCGATCACAGTATTGGCGGACATATTTCCTCGTTCGCCTCGGCTGCGACGCTGTATGAAGTCGGCTTCAATCATTTTTTCCGCGGGCGCACCGACGAATTCGAAGGCGACACCATTTATTTCCAGGGACACGCCTCTCCCGGCATTTATTCCCGCGCGTTTTTGGAAGGGCGGCTTTCCAGGAAGCAGCTGGAGAATTTCCGGCGCGAACTTCGCGAGGGCGGCGGATTAACTTCCTACCCGCATCCCTGGCTGATGCCTAATTTCTGGGAATTTCCCACTGTATCGATGGGGCTAAGCCCGCTCATGGCCATCTACCAGGCCCGCTTCAATCGCTATCTGGAAGATCGCGGCCTCAAACCCCGCAACAACGCAAAGGTCTGGGCGTTTCTGGGAGACGGCGAAACGGACGAGCCGGAAACTTTGGGCGCGATCACTCTCGCCTCGCGCGAAAATCTCGACAACCTGATTTTCGTGATCAATTGCAACTTGCAGCGCCTGGACGGCCCCGTGCGCGGCAATGGAAAGATCGTGCAGGAGCTGGAAGCCGCATTCCGGGGAGCGGGATGGAATTGCATCAAGGTCCTGTGGGGAAGCGACTGGGATCCTCTTTTCGAACGGGACACCGAAGGGCTGCTGTCCAAGCGCCTTGGTGAAATGGTGGACGGCGAAATGCAGAAACTCACCGTCGAATCGGGCGCGTATGTTCGCCAGCAAGTGTTTGGCGGAGACCCGTCCCTGCTAAAAATGGTGGAGGACATGCCCGACGAAGCGCTGCGCACGCTGCGCCAGGGCGGCCACGACCCGCGAAAGGTCTATGCCGCGTACAAATCGGCGGTCGAACACAAGGGTTCCCCCACCGTCATTCTGGCTCGAACCATCAAGGGCTACGGCTTGGGCGAAAGCGGCGAAGGTCGAAACATCACGCACCAGCAGAAGAAGCTCAACGAAGAAGAGCTTCGCGAATTCCGTTCGCGCTTCGGCATTCCCATCAGCGACGAGCAGTTGGCCGAAACGCCTTTTTATCTGCCTCCCGAAGAAAGCCGCGAAATTCAATATCTGCGCGCGCGAAGGCAGGAGCTGGGAGGCTACGTTCCAGCGCGCAAGGTTCGCTCCAAGCCCCTGGCCGCGGAACACGATGCGCTTTTCCGCGAATTCCACTCCGGCAGCGATGGCCGCGAAGTTTCCACCACAATGGCCTTTGTGGGAATGCTGCGGCAGATGCTGCGCGACCCTGAAATTGGCAAGCTGGTGGTTCCCATCGTTCCGGACGAGGCGCGCACCTTCGGAATGGAGTCGCTGTTCCGGCAAGTAGGCATTTACAGCAGCGTCGGGCAGCTCTACGAGCCGGTGGACGTGCACACGCTGCTGTACTACAAGGAAGCCAAGGACGGGCAAATTCTGGAGGAAGGCATCACCGAAGCGGGATCGATGGGATCGTTCATCGCCGCGGGCTCGGCGTATGCCACGCACGGCATTAATACCATTCCCTTCTTCATTTACTATTCCATGTTCGGCTTGCAGCGCATCAGCGACTTCATCTGGGCCGCGGCGGACATGCGATGTCGCGGATTCATGCTGGGCGGAACAGCGGGGCGCACCACTCTGGCGGGCGAAGGATTGCAACATCAGGATGGCAACAGCCACATTCTGGCGCTGCCCATCCCCACGATGCGCGCCTATGACCCGGCGTTTGCATACGAGATCGCCGTCATCATTCAGGACGGAATCCGCCGCATGTACAAAGACGGCGAAAATGTTTTCTATTACATCACCGTCATGAACGAGGCTTACGCAATGCCTCCCATGCCGGCCGGCGTGGAGGACGGAATCCTGAAGGGCATGTACAAGTTCCGCGCGTCGGAAATGAAAAAGCCGAAGCTGAGGGCGCAACTCTTTGGCAGCGGAGCCATTCTGCGGGAAACGCTGAAAGCGCAGGACATTTTAGGAGAAAAATACGGGGTGGCCGCGGACGTGTGGAGCGTTACCAGCTACAAGGCGCTGTACACCGACGGAATCGACGCGGAGCGCTGGAACCTGCTGCATGCGGGCGAAACGCCGCGCGTGCCTTATGTTTCGCAGTGCCTGGCGAAATCCGAGGGCGTGCTGGTGGCCGCCACCGATTATCTCAAGGCGCTGCCCAATCTGATCAGCCGCTGGACGCCGCGGCGCCTGGCCTCGCTCGGGACCGACGGGTTTGGGCGCAGCGAAAGCCGCGAAGCGCTGCGGGACTTTTTCGAAGTGGATGCGCGATTCATCACGCTCACCACACTGTATGAATTATTTCTGGAAGGGAAAATCGAGGCGTCGGTCGTGCAACAGGCCGTCAAGGACTTGGACATCAAGCTTGACAAGCCAAATCCGCTCTTCTCTTAATTGAATATGGATATCGGCGCACCCCAGCGCGCTCCGGAAAAATCGCGCAAGCTCGACCTTGCGGTCGTCGCGGCTCTAATCCTGCGCGACTCCAGGATTCTTGTGTGCCAGCGGCGGCGCGACGATACACACAGCCTGCAATGGGAATTTCCCGGCGGCAAGATCGAACTGGGCGAAACTCCACAGCAAGCCCTGGTGCGCGAACTTCGAGAGGAACTGGGAGTGGAAGCCACTATCGGCCGGGAACTTTTTCGGACCCGGCATCGCTACCGCGAATCCGGGCGGGAACTTCTCTTGATCTTTCTTCAGGCTAACATTGCCGCTTCCGCTTCGCTGCAAAATCTGGTATTCGAGGGATTCGAGTGGGCGGAGCCTTCGGCATTGCCGCGATACGATTTCCTTCAGGCCGACAAGGAATTTGTAGCTTTGCTGGCTTCAAACGCAATTCCGCTGGATTAGTCTTCGTAGGACAGGCTTCAGCCTGTCTGTTTTTCCGCCAGAGCTAGACACCCCTTTCAGGCCATTCTACATTCCCCATTTTCATTTTTTCGGTAACCTTGCGAAATTCAAAAGAAGACAGGCTGAAGCCTGTCCTACTTAAGCGCGCTTGGAGCGCGCCGGAAAAATGGATATGATGTGTCGGCTCCAGTCAAACTGAACCGCGAGGGACATTCGATGGAAACGATACGCACGGAAAACATTACGTTGCAGGTGGCCGACGGTACGTCCATGAACGCATACGTGGCGGCTCCGGCGGAGGGCGCCAAGGCGCCGGGCTTGCTTGTGTTTCAGGAAGCGTTTGGCGTGAACGCCCACATACGCGATGTTGCCGACCGCTTCGCGAAACAAGGGTACGTGGCCATCGCGCCGGAACTGTTTCACCGCACGGGGCCGGGCTTCGATGGCGCCTACGACAACTTCCCTGCTTGCATGCCGCACATGCAGGCGCTCACGCCGGACGGCATCATTGCCGACGCGCGCGCGGCGTTCGACTGGCTGCAGAAGAATCCGCGCGTGCTGCCCAACGCGACCGGCTGCGTTGGCTACTGCATGGGCGGGCGCGCCTCGTTTCTGGCCAACTCCGCGCTTCCGCTGAAAGCCGCAATCTCCTATTACGGCGGCGGGCTTGTTCCTGCGCTGCTGCCGCGTGCCGCCACGCAGAATGGGCCAATCCTCTTTTTCTGGGGCTCGCTCGATGCGCACATTCCCAAGGAACACGTTCGCGCGGTGGTCGATGCCATGCAGGAAGCGAACAAGATGTTCGTGAACGTTGAATTCTCGGACGCCAACCACGCATTTTTCTGCGACGCGCGCCCCGCGTACAAGGAAACCGCGGCCAAGCAGTCCTGGGCGCTGACGCTGCAGTTTTTAGCGACGTATGTGAAAGCTTGAAAAGCGTGATCCGTGAATCGTGATTTGTGATTCGTGAAAAAGCGCGGCGAATCGTTTCACTCGAAATAGACTTCACACTTTGCATTCCTAGTGCGATTTAAGGTGTCCCACGAATCACAATTGACGAATCACAAACCCGGAGGGAGCACCATGGATCAACGAATGCTCGACACGCTGAAAATAAAAGAAGTCGTCGAGAACTGGGCTGTGTTTCGTGACTCCGGCGACTGGGAGCGCTTCCGCAGCGTTTGGCACGAAGAGGGCGTGATGATGGCCACCTGGTTTCAAGGGCCCTTCGAGGAGTTCATTCGTGTCAACAAAGAGGGCTGGAACAAGGGCGTCAGCATCCTGCACTTGCTTGGGGGAACGTCGGTGGAGATCTCCGGCGCGCGCGCCATCGCGCAAACGAAAATGACCATTTCGCAGCGCGCTCCGGTGCATGACGTGATGGTGGATGTCCTTTGCACGGGCCGCTTCTATGATTTTTTTGAAAAGCGCAACGATCGCTGGGCCATCGTGCTGCGGCGGCTGTTTTATGAGAAAGACCGCATGGACCCTGTCGATCCCTCAAAGACAGTGCAGCTCGACCCGAAAATTCTGGCGCAATTCCCTGAAGGCTACAGGCACCTTGCCTACCTGCAATCCGGCTTGGGATTCAAGGTCAAGACGGATATGCCTGGGCTGAGAGGTCCCGACGCGGACGCGCTGTATGCGCTGGGAAAGAAATGGCTGGCCGGCGGGGCGATTTGAAAACGGCTGGAGGGCAATGCAATTTTATGTTGTCATTCTGAGCGAAGCGAAGAATCTCTCTGAGGTTTCAGCCAGAGAAAAGAAAGAGAGATTCTTCGCTTCGCTCAGAATGACAAAAGGGTAGGGTGGCAAAAGGGCGTGGTGGCAAGAGGGTGTCGTCGCGAAAAGGTGTGGTGGCAAGAGGGTGTGGTGGCAAGTAGGTGCAGTGGCAAGAAGGGGCGTTGGCGAAAAGGTGGGACGCTTTTTCCGCGGGCAACTTTCGCCAACGGAGAGATATTCTATTCGCCGCGCGGGAGAGCTACTGGTGAGCTGTCTGCAATAGAGAAAGCTTCAAACGCCGACATGGCGCTGGAGCGATTGGCGGCTGCCATGTTTTCCACGCGCACCAGGCGAACAGCGACGCCGAACTCCCCTTCCGGCAATTTTTCGACGCGCACCACTTCGCCCAGGTACTCCAGATTTAGGCATCCAACCGCGGGGATCACGTGCAGTTGAACGCCTGTCTGGTAGGAATCTCTCTCCGTCGTAAAATAGAATCCGCTGCGGCTGAGGTCCCTCATGCTGCGAACTTCCTCGAAATGCCCGCGGTCCGCGTTGGCTGCCTGCACATAGACCAGGCGATCGACTTGAACGCGAGGCTCGCCCCGCCGTTCGAACCGGTCTGACGGCCCATCTTCCTCGCGATTTTCAGCAAACATCCTTTGTTCGAGCACGTTCACGGCAGACTCCCCAAGGACCTGAGGCTCTTTCCGTCTGGAAATAGAGCCTTTAGCTGGATATTTCCTTCAAAACAATAGAGTAAGGCCAGGCTCGGACAGTGTCCATAGATCGGTAGTACCACCCGAAATACCTTAAGAATTCCGCGGAAATACGGTCAAATGCGGCAGCTACGTACACATGGGACCTAGAAATCTCAAGACTTCGCGAAGATTAGCTTTCCTTGGCCTTCTTGATTAGCGCCTTGGGTGAGCAGGCGTTGCCTTGTATTGGCTCAACATCCGGTGGGTGTTGAAGAAGCTGGCATCCAGGGAGATGCACGATCTCATCGTGTGAACGTAGGCCTCTGGCACGCTATAGAACATGGGAACGATCTCGCGCGCAAGCTTATCGTAAAGAAACACAGCCTAGACCGCCGCTCATCCCTTTAATTGGCGTGCGATGAAGGCCTTGACCATCTCCTGCGCACGGTCGGTTAGCGGGCCGGGGTTGGCGACCCACTCATGTTCGGCGCCTTCGAAGAGCTCGAATTGGATGTCGCCGCCAGCCGCCTTGTAGGAGGCAACGAACTTTTTCTGAATCTCCGGCAGCACGTTGTCGTCGAGCGAGCCTGCCATGATCAGAAACGGCACGAGATTGACTTTCTCGTGGCGGTCCAGAATCTCCTGTGGATTCGATTCGTGGATGGTGTCCCACGGGACGAAAAAAGTAGTGTGGTTCTTCATCATGGTATCGCGCTTCAACTTTTCCGCATTCTTGTAGCGCGCCATCGGATCGCTGACGGGCGAGCGCATGGCGACGTAAGCCACTGTGGCGTCCACATTCGGCGCTTCGGGAAGGGGGATGGCGTTGTACCGCGGATCGTGCGGGCGCATGCCCAGGAGTTCCGCGACCTGGCCGCCGCTCGAACTTCCGTAGACGCCGATCTTTGACGGATCGCCATTCCAGGTAGCCGCTTTCGATTTCAGCCAGCGCACGCCGTAGTTTGCATCCTGAACGCAAGCCGGATACGGAGCCTCCTTTGCCACAGTCATATCGATGGCAACCACGAGCACGCCGCTGCCGGCGATGGCGCGGTCCATGGGCTCTTCAGCGGTGCGGTCCTTGGCGTTCCAGGCGCCGCCGTGCAGATCCAGCAGGGTTGGGAACGGGCCGGGCCCTTTGGGCTGATAGATGCGGGCTTTCAGCATGCGTCCGGCCGAGTTGCGCCGCATCTCGACCTCGCTCACGGTAATCTCAAACTTTGCCGCCGGGTCGTATGCCGTCTTCACGGGTTCAGCCGCGCATACAAGGCGCGATCCAAAGACAGATGCAATGGGTAAGCCGGCTGTGCCGATGGCGGTCAGCGTCTTCAGAAAATGCCGGCGTCCGAGTGTCTGCTTGTTCATCCTAGCCTCCATGCACAGCGATCACGAACCGTGTCTCGCATTCGATAATGAGATGATTCCAAGGGCCAGCAATGGGAACCCCGATAGTTTGAGCCTTGAAGGCCCGGATGAGCATCTTTATACACCCGTCGCCTTGCCGAGTGAACCAAATGTTCTTCGGCGCGTTGCGCCCAAGAGCGGGCCGCGGAACGAAGCGGTCGCATCCCTCTGGATCAACCTAAGTCATTGGAAACGGTTATGTCGGAAACCGGCCCAGCATCTGGTGCTGCCTGTGCATCCAATTCGAACAATGAGCCAGGTTGATCGCAGAGATTAGCTTTCCTTGGCTTTTTTAATGAGCGCCTTGGGTGAATAGGCGTTGGCTTTGTATTGGCTCAACATGCGGTGTGTGTTGAAGAAGCTGGCGTTCAGGGAGATGCACGATCTCATAATGTGAGCGTACGCTTCGGGCGCACGGTAGAACATGGGAACGATCTGGTGTTCGAGCTTGTCGTACAGAGATACGACCTCGGCTGCCGAATCATCGCCGGTAAATTTGGTGTCGTAGCCAATGGCCCAGCCGGTGACGCCCTCGACGCAGCCCTCCACCCACCAGCCGTCCAGCACACTCAGGCTGGGCACGCCGTTCAGCGCGGCCTTCATGCCGCTGGTGCCGGAGGCTTCCTGCGGGCGCTGCGGCGTGTTCAGCCAAAGATCGACGCCGGCGGTCATCAGCTTGGCCAGCGCCATGTTGTAGTTCTCCAGGTACACAATCTTGATGCTGTCGCTCAATCCGGCGGCGGCTTGAATTACTCGCTGGATCAAAGCTTTCCCGCCTTCATCGTGCGGATGCGCTTTCCCCGCGTACAAAATCTGAATCGGCCCAGCTGTTTGGGAAATGGATTTCAGGCGTTCGACGTCCTTGAACAGCAGGTCCGCGCGCTTGTAGGTAGCCGCGCGCCTTGCGAAGCCGATGGTGAGCACGGCTTCATCGAATTGCACGCCGGAGCGCGTATGCACTTCCTTGATTAGCTCCGCCTTGGCCAGACAATGCGCCTTGTGAATTTCCTCCAGCGGAATGCCCACGGCGTAGCGCATGTAGGCATTGTCGCGCCGCCATTCCGGGATCTCGCGGTCGAACAATTCCTGAAATTGCGGCGAGGCCCAGGTGGCCGCGTGAACTCCATTGGTGATGGCATGAATCGGAAATTGCGGGAACATGTGCTGAGAGACTTCGCCGTGGCGCATGGCCACTCCGTTCACGTAGCGGGAGAAGTGAATGGCCAGATCGGTCATGTTGAGCATGTTTGCATTGGCAAAGCCCGCGCCCTGCAACAGTCCGGTCCTGTATTCCCCCAGCACCTGGCGGACCAGGTCCCAGGGAAAACGATCGTGTCCCGCTTCCACCGGGGTATGCGTGGTAAACACGCAATGGCGGCGCACCACTTCGATGTCCGCTTCCACGGCCACGGTGTAGTGGCGCATCTTGAGCTGCTCCTCGAGCATGGCCAGCGTGAGAAACGCGGCATGGCCTTCGTTCATGTGGTAGCTGCCAATGTGCGTGACTTTCAGATGCCGCAGCAGCGCCACGCCGCCAATCCCCAGCAGCACTTCCTGGCAGATGCGGTAGCGCTGATCGCCGCCGTAGAGAGAATCGGTAAGCGTGCGGTCGTAATCGGTATTTTCGGGCAGATCGGTATCCAACAAGTAGACGGGGACGATAAAGCCGGACAATCCATGGACGCTGTAGCGCCATGCGCGCACGCGAACATCCCGCTCCTCGATGCGAACTGTAAATTCTGTTTTGACAGGAGTGAGAACGGCTTCCGGTTGCCACGGGTCCGGCTCCTCGGACTGATTCCCTTCCGCATTCAGACGCTGGCGGAAATATCCCTTTCGATATGCCAGCGAAATGGCGACCATGGGCAGTTCCAGATCCGCAGCCGAACGCAGCATGTCTCCAGCCAGAATGCCCAATCCGCCACCGTAAGACGGAATGGAGGGATCCAGCGCAATCTCCATGCAAAAATAGGCAATCTTCGGCGTGCTCTTCTCTGTCACCATGGTGAAATCATAGCATCTGGCCGGTGCCTAAGACCTCAGTCGATCTCTTGGCAAGTTTCCTAATGCACACAGACTTCGCTGGAGTGTCTATGGTATGAAAAATAGGTTAATTGAGGGCATATTGCCCGGTTTTCAATGAAAACGGGAAGCCTTACACGGGGCTACTCGGCGTACAATGAAGCCTCGCTTTGGTGCCCCGAACGGGGTCATGACGGGTTTGGCAGGACAGGCTTCAGCGTGTCTGGTGTTGATATTTGCGGCGCTGCCGGAAGTCAAAAGAGGACAGGCTGAAGCCTGTCCTGCATAGAACCTTGGAGGCGAACATGCGTCATGCAATTTTGGGAGCGGGTGGCGTGGGCGGAATCATCGGCGTGGCGCTTGCCAAGGCCGGAGAATCCGTTACGCTGATCCTTCGGCCGGAGGCCTTGAAAAACTATCCGGCGGAGCTTTCGCTGGAGAGCTCGCTCGGCTCATTCAGCGTGCCGGTGGCGCGCGCCGCGAGCGTGGCGGAGCCTTACGACGTGCTGTGGGTCACGGTGAAGGCTACTCAACTGGAAGCTGCGCTGGGCAGCGTCACGGTGGCGCCGGAGCAAATTGGCGCCGTCGTTCCGCTGCTGAATGGGATGGACCATGTGGCCTCGCTGCGGGCGCGATTTGGACACGATCGAGTGGTCCCCGGGAGCATTGGAGTGGAAGCCGAACGTGCCGCGCCCGGAAAAATCATTCATCGAGGGACGGTCTTGCGAATTTCTCTCTCCTCCATCGGCGAGAGCAGGCTGGCCTCCACGATGGAGGAGCTTAAGAAATTTGGATTTTCCGGCCAATTCGTGGCGGACGAAATGAAAATGCTTTGGACCAAGCTGTCTTTCCTGGCGCCGCTTGCGCTGACCACCACGGCTAGCGCCCTTCCCATCGGTGAAGTGAACAGCGACCCTCTGTGGCGGAGCAGACTGGAAGCCGTGACTCGGGAGGTGGCCGCCGTGGGCACGGCCAGCGGGACGCCGCTCGACGCGGCCGCGATCATTGCGTTCTTTGACAAGATGCCCCGGGGCGGGCGTAGTTCGATGCAGAAGGATGTTGCCGCAGGGAATCCTCCCGAACTGGACGGCATCGCCGGGCCGGTCTTGCGGCGCGCGGAGGAACATGGGATTGCCGTGCCGATGACGCGGGAACTGGTCGCCATGATTCGCGGGAAATCGGCGGCGGGAAACAAAGAGTGAGACGCGACAGCTACACGGAAAAAACTTAACACAGAGGAAAAGCGGAGAAAGGCGGGAGAAAGATTTGGCTCTGGACATTCTCCGCTTATGATTGGTTTTCTAGTTTCTATCCAGCTTTCATGCAGCTCTTCTCCGCGTGTTCTTGTCTTCCTCCGCTTTCCTCTATTTTTCCTCTGTGTCCTCTTTGTTGAAATCTTTCCGTTTTTCCTGCCGAGAGCGGCCGCAAATTAGCTTCCCGACGACACGGCCCGGGCCTGCTCTGGGTGCGACAGAGGCACGGCCACCAAATGCTCGGAGAGAAACCAGACCTGCAACTCGTTGCCGCGAATCACGTCGCTCACCAGCAGATCGCTGGTTCCATCGTCGCCGACTTCGGCGGCTTCCCGAGCCATTGCGCGCGCCTCTTTCAGAATGAATTCGTGCGCTTCGAGAAGGCGGGAAATCTGCACGGGCGGTTCTTCCCTGCCGCGGGGCGGCCGCGGAATGATGGTGGTTTCGGCCACGTCCGCCGCCATGGCCAGGCTGACGCCGCCGAGAAGTTGAATGCGCTCGGCGATGGTGTCAACCAATTCGTCCTGCTCGCCGTGATGTTTGTCGAAGAGCAGATGGAGTTGGTAGAAGGTGGTGCCCGAGACTTGCCAATGATGCTTCTTGTACATATCGCGCAACGTCATGGTATCCGCGAGGATTTGGTTCAGGTTGTTGATGCTCGATTCGCAGGCGGTCTCGTCCAATGCGATCGGCAATTTGGCGATTTTTCCGTAAGGTTGAGTTTCCCTGGCGTGCTGGTGAAGTACGGGCTTGGCGCGTTGCGCTCCTGCTTCCAGTTGGCTAATGCGTGTGGAAACGTCTCGCTTCCTTGTGCTCATGGGGTACCTCCTTGAACGTCACTTACTGCACTTCCACTCACCTTTCCTATACCCCCGCGTGCCAACACTGTCAAGCAATGGCGCTGGGGCGCGCAAGTCCAAAGATTTAACACAGAGAACACAGAGGAAAGACGGAGAAAGGAATGAGAAGAGAAAGAGGAAAGGCAGGGAAATTCTTGAGAATGAATGCGTAAGAGATGGAAAACTTCGGAGTAAAATGCATTCTCTTCGCCTTTCTTCGCTTTTCTCATCTTTTCCTCTGTGATCTCTGTGTTAAGTTTTTCAACATCGCAGCCCTGCGCCGCAAGACTGGTCCGGCGACTCTGTCCAGCGTGGAGTCTGACTCGGCCACGTGCTATCATTTTGAAATTGCCGCAGTGCGATTTCGACAATTTTTGAATTCTGGGGGGAATGGATGCGCTCGTATCAACGGTATGTCTTCTGGTTTGCCGCGCTGGCTATCGTGGCGTGGACGGCTCCGCGAGCCTTTGTATTTGCAGAGGACACGCCGCCTCTAAAGCTAGTCAAGACCATCGAACTTTCCGATATTCGCAGCGGCGAGCCTGACGTTTCCTCCGATCAGCTGGCCAAGAATCTGACCACCACACGCATGGTCGGCGTGCAAAACCATTTCGACCACCTGACGCCCGACCTGAAGAACAACCGCCTGTTCGTCGTTCCCGAAGATAACAAGACCATCGAGGTCTACGATATTCGCAGCGGCAAATTTGTGCACAGCATCAAGGGAATCGGCGTGGGCCATTCCGTGGTGTACCGCGCGGACATCAACCGAATTTTCGTGACCGACGGATCTGACGGCGACGTGAAAATTTTCAATGGGACCACCTACGAGCTTCTGAAGAAAATAAAACTTCTCGCGGATTCGGACGCCACCGGGTACGACCCCGACACGCACTACCTGTACATCGCGGACGGCGGCCTTGATGCAAAATTAAATTACACTTTCCTGGAAATCGTGAACACCGATACGGGCGAGAAAGTCGGCCAAATCAAGATCGATTCCAACCGCCTGGAAGCCATGGTCGTCGAGAAATCAGGGCACAGGCTCTTCCTGAATATGACCGAGAAGAATTCCATCGGCGTGATTGACCGCAGCAAGAATGTTGTGGCCGCTGTATGGCCGCTGACGGGCTGCAAGGTGAACGCTTCGGTGGCAATCGACGAAAAGAATCATCGCCTGTTCGCCGCATGCCGCGACGGCAACATGAACGTGCTGGATTCCGATACCGGAAAATTCCTGCAGAACCTTCCCATCTCCACGGGCGTCGATGATATGACCTTCGATCCCGCCAGCCAGCGAGTTTACGTGGCCACCGGCGAAGGGTTCGTCAACGTTTATAAGGAAATAGACCCGGACCACTACAAGGCCCTCGGCAAAATTCCCACCGGGCCGCTCGGCAAGACTGGCCTGCTGGTGCCGGCGCTGAATGAATATTTTGTGGCCGTGCCGCCCCATGGATCCAAGTCCGCCGAAGTTCTTGTTTTTGCCGTGCAGTAGGTAGGACAGCCACTCCTGGCTGTCCGGTTTTTGCAATTGCCTGGAACGTGAGAATAAGTGAAAGTGGAGAAGCCAGTACAGCCAGGAGTGGCTGTACTGCCAATCCGCCGGCCCTATGGAATGATCGGCACCATGGCGGCGCCGGCGGGCCTCCACTTTCCATCCAACTTGACGAACATGCGCAACACCCGCGTTTCAGTGCCGGCAACTTTCCCGTCCACGTTTTCACTTTGCAGAAAGGTGTGATCCGTCGCCAAAGCAAAGTTGGGATACACAGCCATCAGCTTGAAATCGTCGGGATGCGGACCGACTCCCTTGGACGGATGAGCTGCCCTCTGCATGGCAACCATCTCCGCCTTGGTTTGAACCTTGCCCTTGATGGACACTTCGAAGAATTGATCCGGCCAAAATTGGTTGCGGAACTCCACGCATTCCTTGTAATCCTTGTGATACGGAGTCGCGCCAGCGCCGCATAGCCATTGCAGGTCCACATCCCACAGCGTCTTTTCCAGCTCCGTCCATTCCTTGCTGCCCATCTTCGGCGTTTCCTTGGCCGGCTCCTGGCCAAATGCCAGCGCCGAAACGCACATGGCCGCCACAAAACACAAGATACGAATCGATTTCAAGGTAGCCCTCCTGATTTGATTTCAGATTGCCTTCATGAAATCCTGCCTATCCATCGCTCCCGCCACAACTGGCTCTTGATACCTTGCCGGCCAATTACGCCCCCGCTGCGTTTTTCAACGCTGCGATGGCGCTCTTGTTATTCTTCAGCCACGTCCGGAAATCCTGTAGCTCTGGATTCAGCGATTTTGAAAACGCGACATCGCGCACTCCGCAGAAGTATTCGTTGAAATCGCGCTTAAACTGGAACATATTGCCCAGGTCGTCCGCGCCGGGAAATCCAAGCGATCGGTACGCTTCCGGGGAGATGCTGTTGTAGGCCACTTCCTTGCCCATGAGTTCCGTGAAGCCCGCGGCCATTTGCGCGCCTGTCGGATGTTCACCGGCGATTCCCACGGTCTTTCCGATGAATTCGCCGCCGCGCTTGAAAATTCCGTAGGCGCATTTCCCAATGTCCTCGGCGGCAATTCCGGGCAGCTTCTTGTCACCCATGGGCAGAGTGATGGCCAGCTTTCCGTCCGGCCCTTTTTGCGGCCCCATGCCGAAACCCACGAAATTGTCCCAATAGAAAGATGTCAGCAGAAAGGTCGTGGGCACGCCAAGGTCTGTAAAGAAATGGTTGGATTCCCCTTTGGCGTCAAAATGGGGAACTTTGTACTTGCCATGAAGCGTGGGGATGCGGCTGTCGGATAGAGGCGACCATTTCCGCGTATCTTCCAAGGTGGACCAGATCACGTGCTTCAGGCCGGCGCTCTTGGCCGCCGTGGCCATGGCCTGCGCCTCGGCGAGTTCCTTTTCCGGAGAAAAATGCCCCCAGAAGAATGTGACGCAGTACGCGCCGTACGCCCCATCGAATGCCTTCCTCAATCCCGCGGGGTCGTCAATATCCGCGGCTACCACCTCCGCGCCCATCCTGGCCAGTTCCCTGGCCTTGTCGCTCTCCGTGTTTCTGGTTATTGCCCGAACGGCAAACCCTCCTTGCGGGTCGCGCAAAATAGCTCGGGCCAATCCTCCGCCCTGCGCGCCCGTCGCCCCCAGAACCGCGATAACCTTCTTGTCCGCCATAAGGCCCCTCCTCGTTGACTAAGCTTGGCCGTTTCATTCATGAGCCGCACTCTTATGCAGATCATATCATTCCATTGAACGCAAGTTGCGCGCGGTTTACAGTCAGATGAATGAGCGCCACAGCCTTTCGGCATTCCAAGCCAGGCGAGGAATGCTTGCATGTAACAGCAAATTCATCATTTACACATCATAACTTTATTTGCGTGCTATATGACATCTGTGTTATAACTCACCGGTTACGAGACAGAGGCGGTAGCCGTCATTTCAAACGGTAGACTAACCCACCCGCCTCTGTCTTTCCTTTCCGCGAGCTGTTGCAGGATTGCCTTGCGGATGGGAGCAATTCCCTCCCCCAACTTACTCAGCGGCGAACCATGCCATGACGCTGGTGGAATGGGCCGCGCGAGATTGCAGGCAGCGATTGCGATTCGCACGCCTTCAACATAATTTTTGTAACGCCGCAACGGGAATCTTAATCTATGATATGGGCGACTCTAATTCTCGGAGGGACTATGTCATATAAATTGCTTTTGCTAAGCGTCGCGGCGGGTTCGCTGCTCATTTCGGTGCCCGCGCGCGGGCAGATGCAGCTGGGCGAGCGCGCCCCTGTGCAAATGCCGGCGGGCGATGTCAAGGAGCTGGTCGAGGACGCCTGCGCGGTTTGCCATAGCCTGACCAACATCACCAACTCCCTGGGACACTCGCCCGAAGAGTGGAAGACTACTGTCTCCATGATGCTGAATGTCGGCGCCGCCATCCCCGCGGATAAAGTCGACATGGTCACGAACTACCTGATCAAGAATTTCCCGGAAAAGCCGGGACCAAAACCTGCGGAGATCCCCGGCAATGTCGAAGTGTCCTTCAAGGAATGGAAATTGCCCACGCCGGGCACGAGGCCTCACGATCCGCTGGCCGCGCCTGACGGAACGATTTGGTTCACGGGACACATGGCCAACCTGCTCGGCCACATCGATCCGAAGACGGGCGACATCAAGGAATATCACACCGCAAAACCGATGTCCGGGCCGCACGGACTGGTGATGGACAAGCAGGGAAACATCTGGTTCACCGCAAATTTCAAGGCATACATCGGCAAGTTCGAGCCATCGACGGGAAAATTCACTCAGTATCCACTGGATCCCAGCGCTCGCGATCCGCACACGCCGCTCTTCGATCAAAAGGGCACGCTGTGGTTCACCGTGCAGGGAGCGAACATGGTGGGCCGGCTGAACACCGAAACCGGAGTATCGAAATTGGTGACCTCGCCGACGCCCAAGTCGAATCCCTACGGCATGGTCATCACCAGCAAGGGAGTTCCCTACTTCGTGGAATTCGGCGCGAACAAGATCGCCAGCATCGACCCCGAAACGATGCAGATCCACGAATACAACCTGCCCAATGAAGAGGCTCGTCCGCGGCGCGTGGCGATCACCCCGGACGACGTCCTGTACTACTCGGATTACGGGCGCGGCTACCTCGGGGAGTTTGACACCAAGACTGGAAAATTCGTCAAGGAATGGCTCACTCCAAGCGGCCCTGAATCGCGTCCCTATGGAATCACCATTGTGAATGGAATCGTGTGGTACAGCGAATCCGGCGTAAAGCCCAACACGCTGGTGCGCTTTGACCCCAAGACCGAAAAATTCCAAACCTGGCTGATTCCCGCGGGCGGCGGCGTTATACGCAACATGATGCACTTCCCCGACGGCAAGCTGGTGATGACGGAAAGCGGAGAAAATGCGGTCGCACTTGTCACGGTAAAGAACGCCGACAAAGCCGCGCTGAATTCGAAGTAAGAAAAACACTCGCCACGCTTCGACGATCGTCGGCCTGTCCTGTGGCCTAGGCTTCAGCCTGCGCGTTTTTTTAGACCTTGCAAGGACAAAAACCGCGCAGGCTGAACCCTACGCCACAAAAACCCGCCCCTTACTGTTTGCATGTGAGAAATGCGGGTTAGTTCCTTTCATTTAGCAGAGGCTGAATTACTTCCTCAATTTTATCGCTTCTTATTGACCGCTCGCCGTGTTATATCCACATGGCTCACCCGGCACAAAGATGGTCACACCGAGGAGGTGTTTTGGATCACAACCAAATGTGATCGCAATCACATGCGCTCACAAGAACTCGTGGTACAGATCACAGTGTGCCGTGTACCAGAAGCCGACAGTTTCAGTGCTCTTTCGAAGTGCTGAAATTGGAGGCGCCAGTGATAGGCAATTTAGATCCAAAGGGCCGACTCCGAGCCGGTGCGCTGGAAGGACCAGCGTGCTGCTTGCCCTGAGTCCTGTTCGAAGAAGTCAATTTGAAAGATGAAAGCGGGAGGTGCACGATGACGAAAGCAGGAAATCGCATTGCAGCGCTGGTCACAATGTTGCTGTTCATGAGCGTGACGGCGGCCATGGCGCAGGAGAACATCAAGAAAGCCCCGATCAAAATGACCTCTGCCGCGTCTGGTGAGGAAATGTTCAACACCTACTGCGCCGTTTGTCATGGAACGAGTGGCAAGGGAGATGGGCCGGCCTCGACTGAATTCAAGATTCCGCCGGCAAACCTGACCCTTCTTGCCAAAAACCATAACGGAACTTTTCCGGAAGCGTATGTCGCCCAAGTGATCCTAACAGGACCCCGAGACGCAAAAGCGCATGGATCGAAAGACATGCCGGTCTGGGGGAGATTGTTCGAATCCCTGGGTGACGAGGCAACGGTTAAGCTTCGGATCCACAACCTGGCCGAATACATATCAACCTTGCAGGCTAAATAGCGCGTCGGGTGGGAAGTTGGCCCAAGACTGGCTTGCATTTCGGGCCATGCGCACAGCAAAGATTTCAATACAGAGAACGCAGAGGGCACGGAGAAATCCGGAGGAGTAAGAATTCTCTCCAGGTTTTCTTTGTGCCCTCTGTGTTAAAGCTTTTGTCCTCCCTGCTGCTTCGCACTTCCCACTTTTAGATCACGGCCAGTTACCCCGAAATTGCAGCTTTGATTCGCTCGGCCGTCAGCGGCACCTGGCGGATGCGCGCGCCGGTGGCGTCAAAAATGGCGTTTGCGATTGCGCTGCCTACGATAGTGATTGCGGTTTCACCTGCTCCCGTGGCGGGCATGTCGGGGCGATTCAGCAGCACCACTTCGATTTTCGGGACGGCGAAGCCCAGGGGCAGCGTGTGGTAGGTTCTCCAGTCGATCGAGGTCACATTGTGATCGTCCCAGGTGACTTCCTCGCCGAGGGCGCGGCTCAACCCTTGCAGAGTGCCGCCTTCGCACTGATTGCGCAGCCCGTCGGGATTGGAGATGGGGCCGGAATCGTTGCTGATGACGATACGATTCACGGTAATTTTTCCGGTGGCCAATTCGACTTCGACCTCGGCGACCATGGCGGCAAAGCCGTTGTCGCCTTCGTACGCCACGCAGGAGATGCCGCGGCCTCTAGCAATGCCCGGCCTTGAAGTGGGGGGGGCAGGACGCGGATTCGGCGACGGTCGCACATCCCAAACAGCTGCCTTGGCCGCGGCCTTCACGACATCAATCATTCGCGGCTCGCTCAAATGACGCAAACGGTATTCTACCGGGTCAACCTTGGCGCGGGCCGCCAACTCATCCACAAACGATTCGTGCGCGAATGTATTTTGTAGGCGCTGCGGCGAACGCAGTGGGCCGGTCCAAAATGGAGAGACAACGTTGTGCAAGAGAACGCGCTCCGACTTGACCGTGCCCGCGCCGTGGTCGGCGCCGCCCACATGCCCAACTACATAGGACGGGACCGCGTTGGCATTGTTGCTGAAGGCATTTGGCTCGGGCGCGGGAGAGCGAGGTCTGAACTCCTCGGGCTGAAATCCCGCCAGAAATCCGGTGATGACATTTCCCGGATAGGCGTAGACCGGGCGATTCCCCAGTACCGGCGACCACGCCTCATGGTCCCAGGCAATAATATTTCCCTGGGCATCGAGGGCGGCACGCTCGTCCATTACAAACGCAAAACCGTAATTCTCCCAGGCCATTTCGTCCTTGCGCGTAAGTTGAACGCGAACGGGTTTGCCCACTGCCTTCGAAAGCAGCGCGGCGTCATAGGTGACCGCATCTGCTCCGTTGATTCCGTAGCAGCCCGAGCTGCGGCGAAAAATCACGCGCACATTTTCGGGCTTAAGTCCCAGCAGCATGGCCAGCGTGGAGCGCTGATGCCACACTCCCTGCGTGGGCGACCACAGCGTGGCCTTGTCTCCTTGCACGTCGGCAACGGCGCAGGAACTGCCCACCGACCCGTGCATCTGGTACGGATGCAGGTAGGTGGCCTTCACCACGGTCGCGGCTTCGGCCATTTTCTGGTCCACGTCCTTGGAGTTCACGGACATGGTGTCGCGCGTCGGCTTTTGATTCCGCAAGTGTTCGTAGAACGTTTCCTGCTTTGGCAGTTCGGAAGCGGAGGACCAGGTGACTTTCAGGGCCTTGGCAATTTGTATCGCTTGCCACGGCTTTTCCGCCACCACGCCCACGAAATTCTTTTTGACCACCACTTTCACAAAGCCCGGCATTCCAGATACTGAGCTTTCGTCCACATCCATCAGGTTCGCGCCCACGGCTGACGGGCGCACCACCATGCCGTGCAACATGCCGGGCACGCGCAGGGTTTGCACGTACTCGAACGTGCCCGTGGCCATGGCCGCCATGTCCGGCCGCCCAATCGGTTTTCCGAGCACGGTCCATTCGCTGGCAGGCTTGCGTTTCGCGGCGGGATTCACCTTGAGGTCGAATTTCTTCCCAGTCACCAGGTCGGAGTAGGCCACCTTTTTCGTGGCGTCGGCTTTCGAGCGAATGGTTCCGTCGACGGCGACGAGATCTTCCACAGGGATATTTAACCGTTTCGATCCCAGTTGCAGCAGCGCCTCTCGCGCCGTGGCGCATGCTCCCGCCAGGTTGTTGCGATTGAAATTCGCAGGGGACGACTGGCTGCCTGAAGTAACGCCTTGATCCGGCGTCATGGATGTGTCGCAGACGATCAAGTTGACGCGCTGAAACGGGACGCACAATTCTTCGGCCACAAGCTGAGTCTGGGCGGTAGACATGCCCTGCCCCAGCTCTTCTTTTCCGGTGTAGGCCGTCACGCTGCCGTCCGAACCGATGGCCACCCAGGAATCGACTTCGCCGGCCGGGGGAGCATCCGCAGCCCCGTTTTCGCCAAACGAGCCGGCGGGGCGATTTTGTGCTTCCAGCGTTTGCAGCGCGCCGCCCATGCTGAAGCTGACGATCAGCGCGCCCGTCCCCTTGATAAAAGAGCGGCGCGAAAATCCGGCGCGAGCCAGCGCATCCGCCGCGCCCTGCGCCATTGGAATTTCCGTCACGTTGAGAGATGGTTTTTTCATCGCGCCATCCCCTGTCTGGCGCGGCCAATGGCGCGCAACATTCGCGTGTGCGTGAAGCAGCGGCACAGCACGCGCGACATGCCTTCCTCGATTTCCTTTTCCGTGGCCTTGGGATTTTTGTCCAGAAAAGCCTTGGCGGTGAGAATCACGCCGTTCAGGCAATAGCCGCACTGCGCGGCTTGCTCTTCAATAAATGCTTTCTGAATGGGGTGGGGCTTGTCGACCGTGCCCAGCCCTTCGAGCGTGACGATCTCGATGCCCTGCACGGCTTCCACCGCCGTTATGCAGGAGCGCACCGCTTGGCCTTTCACAAGGACCGTGCAGGCGCCGCATTGCCCAAGACCGCAGCCAAACTTCGGGCCGCGCAGGCCGAGGTCATCGCTCAATACGTAAAGCAGCGGAGTCGTCGGATCGACATCCACGCTGTGTGTTTTCCCGTTCACTTTCAAAGAAAGGAGGCTCATATATACATGAAGGTATTGCCAAGCACATTTTTCGTCAAGCAGAAGTGTGCACGGGTGACTTAGCAAAGAAGCGTGAGGATGCAAGTTGCCGGGGGGTTGGAAATTCCGGCGTCTTCATGCAGACTACGATACGGGAAATGGACCGCATGGAAAGACGGGACAAACAATGAAACTCGACAAGATTTACACACGCACCGGCGACGAAGGAAAAACCTCGCTCGGCGACGGATCGCGACTGCCGAAATTCCATCTTCGCGTAACTGCCTACGGCTGCATTGACGAAGCCAATTCCGTGATGGGCGTGGCCATGCTGCATGTTGCGGATCAAGAGGTCCTCAAACTTTTAAGGCACATCCAGAACGATATGTTCGACGTGGGCGCCGATTTGTGCCAGCCGGAACAACCTGGCGCGCAAGTGGCATCGCTGCGCGTTATCGAAGAGCAAGTCACCTGGTTGGAAAAGCAGATTGACCATTTCAACGCGGACTTGCAGCCGCTCAACAGCTTCGTGCTGCCCGGAGGAAGCCCCGCCTCGGCCTACATGCACCTCGCCAGGACAGTCACGCGGCGCGCCGAACGCGATGTGGTGCGCCTGTCCGCCGAAGAACCGGTAAATCCCGCCGTGCTGCGCTATGTCAATCGCCTGTCGGATCTTCTATTTGTGCTGGCGCGATACCTGAATGACAAAGGCAAGGAAGACGTTCGCTGGCAACCTGGGCTGCATCGGTAATTGGCAATTCGTTTTTTGGGGCAGCTCCGGTTAAGTAGCACAGGCTTCAGCCTGTGGGGGTTAGTCCATGCAAGCAACAAACCCCACAGGCTGAAGCCTGTGCTACTTAAACCCGCTCCGCGATTTAGCGCTGCGCTTTTTTGGGAGAGTCTTGCGCGGATTTCTCTTCGAGTTCGGAAATGAGTTTTCTGATTTTTGCGGCGTCCGCGGCGTGAGGGAGTATTCGCAGGTATTTGTTGTAGGATTCGGCGGCCTTTGCGTAGTCGCGCTTCTTTTCGTAGGCCTCGCCTAGCATTTTCCAGGGCATTGCCAAAGTGGGCTGGTAGTTGGACGCTTCCAGAAAACGGTCGATTGCCGCGTCGTAGCTTCCTTTGTTCAGATAGAACGTGCCCACGTCCAGGCTCCTTTGTGCATGCAGCGGGTCGAAGACAGGCCCCGAAGGGGCCGCCGGAGTTTCGACCTCATCGTAAGCCGAAGGTGGCGGAGGCGGAATGCTGGGATCGATTGGCTTTGCGGGCGCGGATGGCGTCGCGGGAGAATTTGGCGATGCAGCCGCCGGAGGAGCGGCTGCCGGCTGTGTGGTTGCAGGCGCTTCGGCCGGAGGCGGTGGTGGCGGAATGCGCGGATTGACTTGCTGCGCGCCCAGTGACTGGGCACCCGCGAGCAAGAGTATTCCGAAAACGATGTGTGCAGTTCGATTCATGTGCCGCGCAGAGTAAGATTCACTTTGCTATCATGGGTGTTGCCCGGGAGCGGTTCGCCGCGCTCCCTATTCTACCCCTGGAATGGAACTCGAACAAAAAGCCGCCAGCCTACCCGCAGAGCCGGGCGTCTATCTATTCAAGGACGCCATGGGAACGATTTTGTATGTTGGGAAATCGAGTTCCCTGCGCAATCGCGTGAAATCCTATTTCCTGGAATCGCGCTGGCTGGATGCCAAGACCGGTTCGCTGGTGCGCGAAATCGCGGACCTCGATTACATCGTGGTGGACAACGACCGCGAAGCCCTGGCGCTGGAAAACAGCCTGATCAAGCAGTATAAGCCGAAGTTCAACATCCTGCTTCGCGACGACAAGACTTATCCGTACATTCGCTATACCGCGTTCGAGAAGTATCCGCGCGTGTATGTGACGCGGCGGCTGATCAAGGACGGATCGATCTACTTCGGGCCGTATTTTCCGCACAGCTTGGCGTATCGCATCGTCCATTTCATCCACAAGACATTTCGCGTTCCCTCCTGCACCGTGGACCTGACGCGCCCGCACCCGCGCCCTTGCCTGCAGTATTACATTCGGCGCTGCCACGGGCCGTGCGTGCCCGGCTTGGCCACGGACGATAAATACGCGGAGGCCGCGCGCGACACGAAGCTATTTCTGGAAGGCCGCCGGCATGTGCTTATCGAAAGCCTTGAGTCGCGCATGCAGGAAGCTTCCGACGCCGAACGCTTCGAGCAGGCCGCGGCCTATCGCGACCTGCTGCACACACTTTCCGAAATCGAGGAACGCCAGAAGATTGCAGCCGCGGAGGGAGACGACATCGACGTGCTGGCCTGGCACGCCGAGCCGCCGCTGGTGGCCGTGAATCTTTTCCATCTTCGCGGAGGGCGCGTGGTGGACCGGCGCGATTTTTATTGGGAGGACCTGGCGGAATTCGAGCCTGCCGAATTTCTATCCTCGCTGCTGAAGCAGCTTTACCTGGACGCCGCGTACCTGCCGCACGCCATTCACGTGCCCATGGATTTTGAGGATCGCCAAATTCTTGAGGATATTCTCACCGAACGCGGAACGCATCTGGAACCGCCGCGCAGCCGCGTGGAAATTTTGGTGCCGCAGCGCGGTGCGAAACACGCCTTTCTGGAACTGGTGGAGAAAAACGCGCGGCATTCCTTCGAGCAGCGCTTTCGCGTGCTGAAGCCCAGCTCGAAGGCCATTGTCGAAGCGCTGGAACAAGCGTTGAGCCTGCCCGAACCGCCGCGACGCATTGAAAGCTTCGACATTTCGCACTTGCAGGGATCGGACACGGTTGCATCGATGGTGGTGTGGGAAGACGGGCGAATGAAGAAATCGGATTACCGGAAATTCATCATTCGCGGAGAATGGGGCAACGACGATTTCGCCAGCATGACGGAAACCGTGGAGCGCCGCTACCGGCGATTGCAGGAAGAAAAGAAACCTTTTCCAGGGCTGATCCTGATCGACGGAGGAATCGGCCAGCTGCACGCCGCCGCGGCGGCTCTCGAAAAACTGGAAGTGATCAACCAGCCCGTGGCCAGCATCGCCAAGCAGGAAGAAATTATTTACGTGTTGGGCCAGGAAGATCAGCCCATACGGCTGGAGCGGCACTCCCCCATCCTTCATCTAATCCAGCAAATTCGCGATGAAACGCACCGCTTCGCCGTGGGTTTCCATCGCCAGCGCCGGGCCAAACGCACACTGCAGACGGGCCTGGAGGACATTCCCGGCATCGGGCCGCGCACCGCGCAAAAGCTGCTGCGGAATTTTGGAAGCCTGACGCAACTGCGCTCCGCCAGCGTCGAGCAGATCGCAAAAGTGGTGCCCCGGGGGCTGGCGGAGCGCATCTCCGCGCACCTGGCCGCGCCCAGCAGTTCCGCATCGCACAAGTCTTAACTCCCCCTGATTGCTTCTGCTACTTCCCTGTGCTACTTTCGAGGCAGGAAAGGAGTACACCATGTCAGAAAATACAGGATCAAAAGTCAGCTTCTTTCTAGTGGGCCTGGGAATCGGCGCGCTGGTGGGAATTTTGTTTGCGCCGAAATCAGGCGAAGAAACGCGCGAATACCTGGCGCAGAAGGCCGATGAGGGCCGCGAGTACGCCCAGCGCAAAGCGCGCGAATTGCGCGAACGCGCCGAGGATATTCTGGAGCGGAGCAAGACCGCTGCCGTTCGGCAGAAGGAAACGATCTCGGCGGCTGTCGATGCCGGCCGCGACGCGTATCAGCGCGAAAAATCCAAGGCACAGTAGTCTCGGCGAGGAACTCGAATGCAAAGCTGGATGCCTCTGTTCATCGTGGCCACTGCTGTCGCGGTGGTTCTACAGGCGATTGTGCTCATCGCGCTGTTCCTGCAACTGCGCCGCACAGCCGCGCGCGTGGAGCAAACCGTGGCGGACCTCAATACCAAAGTTACTCCCCTGATTTCCCGCGTGCAGCTTCTGGTGGATGATATTTCACCGCGCATTTCGGGAATTGTCGCGGACGCCTCGGAAATCACGCGGCTGGCGCGGGGCGAGGCGCAGCGGGTGGATCGTATCGTGAACGAGGCGCTGGAGCGCCTGCGAATGCAGTTGATTCACATCGATCATATTCTGACCGGTGCGATGGAAGCGGTGGAAGAAGCGGGATCGCATCTGCGGCAAACCGTGTGGGGGCCTGTAGTAAAAGCTACCGCATTGATTCGCGGCGTTCAGGCAGGCATTGATTTTTTCCGCACGGCACGGCAGGGGCGCGACCCTGTGGAACCACCTGCGGAACAGCCCGATGAAGGAATGTTTATCTAGTCTGCGGTTCTCACCTGCACAAATATGACTTGGGGTTTTGTGGCGCGGGCTTCAGCCTGCGGGTTTTGGTCCATGCAAGGACAGAAGTCCGCAGGCTGAAGCCCGCGCCACATATTGCCAATTCAGATTCCTAAATCACCGAATCCAGCCACCGCCCAGAACCACATCTCCCGAATAGCAGACTGCTGCCTGGCCTGGCGTAATGGCGCGCTGCGGCTCGTCGAAAATTACGCGCGCGGAAGTTTCATCGATGGGCTCGACCGTGGCCGCTGCCGGTTCGTGGCGATGGCGAATCTTGACGGCCGCGCGCACCGGCGCTTCCAGCGCCGCGAATGAAATCCAATTCATGTCGCGAATCTCACAAACATTTGTGCGCAAGTCGGAGTCGTCGCCGACCACCACGCGATTGGCGGCACGATCCAGCTCAACGACGTAGAGCGGTCTTCCTGCCGCAACGCCCAACCCCTTGCGCTGCCCCACCGTGTAGTTGTGAACGCCGCGGTGGCGGCCGATCACCTCGCCTGTCGTGGTGACCAGGTCTCCCTCATCTTCCGAAAGTGTTTCGCCGCGCTCGCCCAGGTAGGCGCTGATGAACTTGACATAATTGCCCGAGGGCACAAAGCAAATTTCCTGGCTATCCGGCTTTTCGGCCACGGGGAGCGAGGCGCGCCGGGCGATCTCCCGCACGGCGGTTTTGTCCAGCTCGCCCAGAGGAAAATCCGTGCGCGACATTTGCTCCTGCTTCAGGCCGAACAGAAAAAACGTCTGGTCCTTGGAGCTGTCCGCGGCGCGCAGCAATTCATAGCGGCCGGTGGTTTCGTTGCGGCGGATTCGGGCGTAGTGGCCGGTGGCCAGGCGATCCGCGCCGATCTGGCGCGAGGTCACCAACAGCGGATCGAACTTCACGTGATTGTTGCACATGGTGCATGGAATCGGCGTGCGGCCCGCGAGATACTCCTCGACGAAGGGCTGCACCACGGTTTCCTCGAAGCGCTGCTCGTAATTCACAACGTAGTGAGGCATGCCGAGGTGCTGCGCCACGCGCTTGGCGTCGTAGACGTCGTCAATCGAGCAGCAGCGCTGGCCGTGCGCGCCGTCGTGGTCCAGCTCGGGCAGACGCCGCTGATTCCACAGCTGCATGGTCAGGCCGACTACCGGAAAGCCGCGCTCCTTCAGGATCGCGGCAACCGCGGAGCTGTCCACGCCGCCGCTCATGGCCACGGCCGTCATGGGGCTCTGATTTGGGTTCGAATCCATTGAAATAGTATAGCGTTAAATCAGGCCATTGCAGGCTTCTTGTAGGTGGGGGAGAGTCCGCGCAGGCGCTCGATCACCTGGGGAATCGTTTCCAACGCGTAGTCGATTTCGGCTTCCGTGGTCTGGCGGCCCAGGCTCAGCCGCAGCGTGGCGCGAGCGTTCTCTGGAGCAAGGCCGAGTGCGGTGAGCACGTGCGATGGCTCCACGGCCCCCGAGGAACACGCCGCGCCCGTGGAGCAGGCGATGCCCTTGAGGTCCAGCGCGATGACCATGGCCTCGCCTTCGATGAAGGGGAAAGTCATGTTGGACGTGTTGGGCACTCTTGGCGCGCGCGCGCCGTTCACCCAAGCTTGCGGAACGCGCGAAAGCAGCCCTTGCTCCAGGCGGTCACGCAGGCCGCGCGTACGCTCGCTCTCTTTGCTCATGCCGGCCAGCGCGAGTTCCGCTGCCTTGCCCATGCCGGCGATGGCCGCTACGTCTTCCGTCCCGGGCCGCCTGTCCCGCTCCGAGTGCCCGCCGTACATCAGCGCGCCAAGGTGCGTTCCCTTTCGAATGTACAGCGCGCCCACTCCCTTTGGCCCGGAAAATTTGTGCGCGGAAATCGAGAGCAGGTTCACGCCCAACTTTTCCACGTCGATGAGAATTTTTCCGGCGGCCTGCACGGCGTCGCTATGAAACGCGATTCCCTTTTCGGCTGCAATTTTGGCGATCTCTTCGATCGGCTCAATCGTTCCTGTTTCGTTATTCGCAAGCATGATGGTGATGAGAACGGTCTCTGGGCGAATCGCTCGGCGAACGTCTTCCGGATTCACGAGGCCGTCGCTGTTCACCGGAAGTATGGTGAGATCCACGCCGCTCTTGGCCAGCGCTCTGCACGGATCGAGAACGGCAACGTGCTCGATCGCGGAGGTAATCACGTGCTTGGATGTGCCAGGGGCCGCTGCCACAGTGCCGAGAATGGCGTGATTGCTTGCCTCCGTCCCTCCGCTGGTAAACATGATGTCCGCGGCGCGCGCGCCCACGAGAGCCGAGACAGACGAGCGAGCCTGCTCCACCGCTTCCCGGGCATTCTGCCCGAATGCGTGGATGGAGCTGGCGTTGCCGTATTCCTCGGTGAGGTACGGCATCATGGCCGCCAGAACTTCCGGCGCCAGTGGCGTGGTCGCATTGTGGTCTAAGTAAATGCGCTTCATGCGGAGTCTTTTGGCTGCCCGGCAAATAAACGATCGTCAGGCCCTCATTGCAGAATATCGTTCGCGGATGGAGCGGTCAAGGCGCTGGTGTTTTGTAGCGCGGGCTTCAGCCTGCGGGTTTTGGGCCTTGCAAGGACTAACCCCCGCAGGCTGAAGCCCGCGCTACAGACTGCGCCATGCCGTAGCCAGTCGGGCACGCTGCCTTGACACGCGAAGAGGCCTCCGATAGGTTGCTAAAGGAGTAAAATACGACGTGCGTATTTCGTTTTTCGCGCGCGATGTCCGAAACGGAGACCCTCATTGGCCGATCCCATCATTACGCTCACCACCGATTTTGGCACGAGCGACCATCTGGTCGGGGCCATGAAAGGCGTTATTCTGAATATCAATCCCGCGGCGCGGATTGTGGACATTAACCACCACGTGGTTCCGTTTGACGTTCTCGACGGCGCGCTTTCCATTGCAAATTCGTACAGCTATTTTCCGCCGCGCACCATTCATATCGTCATTGTGGACCCGGGAGTGGGAACGGAGCGGCGCCCGATTCTGGTAAGCGGAGAGAAACAGTTCTTCGTCGCGCCGGACAATGGCGTGCTCTCGCTGATTTATGAGCGCGAACCCTGCACCGTGCGGCACATTACCGCGGAACACTATTTCCTGAATCCCATCAGCCCCACATTTCACGGAAGGGATATTTTTGCGCCCACCGCCGGTTGGCTTTCAAAAGCATTCCAGACAGAAGCATTCGGAGATGTGGTCACGGACAACGTGCGGTTCACAATGCCCAAAGCAAAGTCCAGCGGGGAGGGCGTCAAAGGCGTTGTCCTGCGCGTCGATGCCTTCGGAAATTTGCTGACCAATCTTACGGCGGAACATATTCCCGTGGACGCGCTCGCGGACGGAGTCATCAAGCTTACCGTGAACGGCAAGCAGGTGCTCAGGCTTGCGCAAACGTTTGCTTCCGGCAAGCAGGGAGAGCCGATCGCCGTGCTGGGATCGTCCGGCTATCTGGAAATTGCCGTGAACCGCGGCAGCGCCGCGCGCGCGCTGGGAGTGAATCGCGGCGCGGAAGTTACGCTTGAACTTACTTAACGCGATTTCGCACAAATTCAAGTGCTCTTAAGTTTTACGTAGCGCGGGCTTCAGCCTGCGGGGTTAGTCCTAGATAGGACGAAAACCCGCAGGCTGAAGCCCGCGCTACATACACCTCAGCGCTGCAAATCCATCGTGGTCAGGAAAGCGCGCGTGCGCGGATCCAGCCAATCGCGCAACGCATCTCCCAGCAAATTAAAGGCGAGCACTGCGGCCATAATTCCCAGCGCGGGAAACACCACCAGGTGCGGCGCGTCGAAGAGATGATTGCGCGCGTCGTTGAGCATGGCGCCCCAGCTGGGTGTGGGTGCGACAACGCCCAGCCCTAAGAAGCTTAGCGTGGACTCCGCCAGAATCGCTCCTGCCATTCCGATGGTGGCCTGGATCAAGACGGGCTGCAGCGTGTTCGGCAACAGGTGGCGCAGCAAGATGCGCGCGTGCGAAGCGCCCAGTGAGCGCGCGGCCAGGATGAATTCCATTTCGCGCACTTTCAAAACTTGAGCGCGCGCCAGCCGCGCGTATCCCGCCCATCCGGTGATGATCAGCGCCAGGATGACTTTGTCCAATCCCGGCCCCAGAAATGCCGCGAATGCGATGGCCAGCAGAATGCCGGGAAACGATAAGAATGAATTGATCAGCACGATGTTGATGAAGCGGTCGAACGCGCCGCCGAAATATCCGGACACGGAACCCAGCGCCAGCCCTACGATTCCCGCGCCCAACACAACCGACACACCAACCAAAAGCGAAACGCGCGCGCCGTACAGTGTGCGCGACAAGACGTCGCGGCCCAATTCGTCCGTGCCCATCCAGTGGTGAGCACTGGGCGAAAGCAAGCGGTCCGGCAGGCTTTGCGCTGAGGGATTTGCGGGCGCGATCCACGGGGCGAGAAGCGCTAGCAGAACTAGCGCCACCGTTACGGCAAATCCCCAGCGGCCCAGGGTGCTGGAACGCAGGAATTGACGGATTGGGTTCGCGCTCTTCATTGCAGGCGCACCCGGGGATCGACGATGGCGTAGACCAGATCGGTGAGCAGGTTTACGCCGACGTACGATACGGCGATGATCAGGATGCAGCCTTGCAGGAGCGGGTAATCGCGCGCCGCAATGGCCTGAACGGCCAGGCGGCCGATTCCCGGCCAGGAGAAAATTGTTTCGGTGACAATCGTGCCGGCGAGCAGCGAACCGAATTGCAATCCCACGATGGTGATCACGGGGATCAGCGCGTTCGGAAATGCGTGGCGGAATAGCACCGAGGTTTCCGCGATTCCCTTGGCGCGAGCCGTGCGCACGTAGTCGCTGGAAAGCTCCTCGATCATCGACCCGCGAACCATGCGCGTGAGGATGGCCGCAAGCGCCGCGCCGAGTGTGGCGGCGGGCAAAATCAGGTGGCCGAACCCACCCCTTCCAGACACCGGCAGCCATCCAATTTCAATGGAAAAAACCAAAATTAAAATCGGGCCAAGCGCGAAGTTGGGAACGGAAAGCCCCAGCAGCGTGAAGAACGAAGTGGCGCGGTCCGCACGGCTGCCGCGCCGCCTCGCGGAAAATACTCCCGCAGGAATGGCGATGGCCAGACACACAGCAAGCGCGGCAAGCGACAACTCCAGCGTTGCGGGAAATCGCTGCAGCACGATGGGGCGCACGGGAGCCGCATAGCGCATGGAGCGGCCCCAATCGCCGCGCGCAAGCCCCTCGAAATATCGCACGTATTGCACGCCCAGCGGCTGGTCGAGTCCCAGCGTGTGGCGCAGCTGCGCGAGGTCTTCGACGCGCGCGTCCTGCCCAAGCATTTGCAGCACAGGGTCGCCCGGCACGATGTGGATCATCAGGAACACCATGGTGAGAATCAGCCAGAGCGCAGGCAGCGTGTAGAGAAGGCGCTGAAGAATGTGCCGGATCATTTGGGTTTGAGCACCTTCTCGGCCGACGGCTTGCTGTCAGACTTCGGCTCGGCGGGCGGCGCCGCCAAACCGGCTCGCTCCACAAGCGCCTTCACTCGCTGAATTTTCACGCGCGCTACTCGCCTCCGGTCCATCTCCACCACCGTGAAGCGGTAGCCATCGAAATCAAAAGTTTCTCCGCCGCGCGGAATAAAGCCCAGGCGCGCGAGCACGAAGCCTCCCACGGTTGCGTAGGAGCGATCTTCCGGCAGGACGATGTTGTACTGCGATTCCAGATCGCGCAGGCCGAGCGAAGCGTCAAAGATCATGGCCGCATCGGCTCCCTGCCCCACGACCACCGGCTTTTCGACCACATCGAATTCATCGTGAATTTCGCCGACCAGTTGCTCCAGAATATCTTCGAGCGTAAGCAGTCCCAGTATGGTTCCGAATTCATCCACGACCATGGCCATCCAGCCGGGCCGCGCGCGCAATTCCAACAGCAATTCGTTGACGGGCTTACTCTCCGGCACGATGGCAATTTCGTGAAGCAGGCTGCGCAAATTGAACTCCGCCGGGGTCCAACCCTCCTCCGCGCGCCGCTCGCGATCGAGCAGCACCCACACAATATCCTTGATGTGGATGTAGCCGAGCACCGTTTCTCCGGCGCCCTCGAACACCGGCAGCCGCGAACGCTGCGTGGTGACGAAGACGCGCATCACGTCATCCAGCGTGGCGTCGGCGGTCACAAAGTGCACGTCGGGGCGCGGCACCATCAATTCGCGCACCTGCATTCGATCGAGTTCAATGGCCCCGAGGATGAATTTCTCTTCCTCGATACCAACAAGTCCGCGTTCGCGCGCCTGCTGAATCTGAATCTGCAATTCTTCCGCGGAGTGAATCTGCGTGTGGCTGGTGCGTCCGGAAAATCCCAGCCCGCTGAGCACCCAGCGGCTGGCCCCATCGAGCAGGCTGATCGCCGGGCGGAACACTTCCAGGTACCACTGAAATGGAGGCGCAACCAGGAGGGCAACGCGTTCCGCGCGCTGCAGGCTCATGCTCTTGGGCACGAGTTCGCCGAGCACCACGTGCAGAGTGGTCAGAAAAAGAAACGCCACCGCCAGCGACACGGCGTGAATCAGCGCAACCGTGTGAGCGCCCGGGATGTTTGCCACGAATGGGCTCAAGACCGATGCGAGAGTGGATTCCCCCAGCGCGCCAAGCCCCAGGCTGGTCAGCGTGATTCCCACTTGAACGCCGGAGACCACTCGGTCCAGCTTGCCGATTAAATCCAGAACGATCCGGGCGCCGAAGCGCCCCTCATCCACAAGCTGGCGCACGCGCGAATGCCGCACGGCAACCAGCGAAAACTCGACCGCCGCGAAAAATCCATTCACGGCCACGAGCGCAAACAATCCGAGAAGTCGCAGCCCTATCAATTCGAGTGTGTCCCCCGCCGGCTCATTCTAGCAGCCTGAACACCCGCGCCCAAAGGACGCCGCGCAAGGGTGATACGCAAGAGTGGCTGTCCACCCAGTCTCTGGAAATGGCGCAGCGCATAAAGCGGTTGTTTCGGTTCTCGCGCGTGCATTAGAATGTTGGTTCAATCCATCGCTCTTTATTTGGGAGACGCAGCAGCGACGGCTGATTGCCGGCGACCGTGAACCATGACAACTGTGAACCCTGCATCGACGAAAAAGCCCGAACCGGCCAAGAAGCCCGATTTTGAGTATTCCCTGGCGCGGCTGGAAGAAATTGTCGGAAAGCTGGAGAGCGCCAATCTGTCGCTGGACGAAGCCATGAAGCTGTTCGAGGAAGGCGTGCAACTCTCGCGCGACTGCCAGAAATACCTGGGGCAAGCCGAAGGCAAAGTGGAAATTCTGCTCAAGAGGGCAGGCGGCGAAATGGCGGCGGAAGCCTTCGATCCCGAATCCGAGGAAGATTCCTAAACGCGCCGGCCGCCGCTTTTGCCGGAGACGCCCTCCATCCGATGAACCTTCCTGCATTTTTCGAAGAAGACCGGGCCGCGGTAGACGCCGCCCTGGAACGGCTGATGCCCGCCGAAAACGCTCAGCCTCCTTCCATTCACCGCGCCATGCGCTACAGCGTGCAGGCCGGCGGGAAACGCGTGCGGCCGATCCTATGTCTGGAATCGGCCAGAATATTTTCCACCGATGTGACTCCCGTCCTGTCCGTGGCCTGCGCGCTGGAATTTATTCACACCTATTCGCTGATTCATGACGACCTGCCGGCGCTGGACAACGACGATCTGCGGCGCGGCAAACCCACCTGCCACAAGAAATTCGGAGAGGCCACCGCCATCCTTGCGGGCGATGCGCTGCTGACGCTGGCCTTCGAAACTTTGGCCAATGCGCCTATCGAGGCTGCGCGGCGCGTTGCCATTCTTTCTCACGTGGCTTCCTCGGCGGGGACGGTCGATGGCATGATCGGCGGGCAGGTTGCCGATATCGAGGCGGAAGGCCGCGCCACACAGCCAGCGGAACTCGAGTACATCCACCGCTCGAAAACGGCGGCGCTCATTCGCGCCTCGGTCGCGGCCGGAGCCATTGCCGGCGGCGCGGACGATGAAAACGTGGCGCGCCTGAAACGCTTTGGCGAGACGATTGGCTGGGCGTTTCAAGTGGTCGACGACATTCTCGACGTGGAAGAATCCTCCGCGACCCTCGGAAAGACGGCGGGCAAGGACGCGGCCCAGCAAAAAGCGACCTACCCTTCGTTGTACGGGTTGGAAAAATCACGACAGTTCGCCAAAGAGCTGGAAACGCGCGCCATGGCGGAGATCGAGCCTTACGGAACGCGCGCAGCACGGCTGCGAGAGCTTGCCGAATTGATCGTGCACCGGCGCGCGTAGTTGCGGGACAGGTTCTCTGTATCCTGCGTCTTCAGACGCGGGGGTTTTCTGCTAAGTCGGGGCGCTCCTGCTAATTTGGGCGAAAAACCTCGCCTCTGAAGAGGCGAGCTACAAACGAAACGCCTTGCCACCCAAACCCAAATCCGCAAAAAAAAGGCTCGACCTGCTGGTCGTGGAACGCGGCCTCGCCGATTCCCGCGAAAAAGCGCAAGGCATGATTCTTGCCGGCGAAGTCCGCGTGAACGGTGCGCGTAGCGACAAGGCCGGCGCGCAGATCGCCGAGGAAGCGCGCATCGAAGTCGTCGGCGGATCGTCCAAATATGCCAGCCGCGGCGGCATAAAGCTGGAAGGCGCGCTGCAAGATTTCGCGATCGACGCCGGCGGAAAAATCTGCCTGGACGTGGGCGCGTCCACCGGAGGCTTTACGGATTGCCTGCTGCAGCACGGCGCGAGCCGCGTTTATGCCGTGGACGTAACGCCGCAACAGATGGCGTACCGCCTGGTGCAAGACCCGCGCGTCACTCAAATCAAGGCCAACGCGCGCAATCTTCTACCGGAACAAATTCCGGAACCCGCCGACCTCGTGACCATGGACCTATCGTTCATCTCCGTCGCCAAGGTGCTGCCAGCCGTGGTCGCGGCCGCTGGTCCGCATGCGGAGTATCTGATCTTGGTCAAGCCACAATTCGAACTCGATCGCGGAGATATTGGCAGCGGCGGCATCGTGCGGGACGCTGCGCTGCATGAGCGCGCCATCGAGCGCGTGCGGCAGGCTGCGCTCGCCGCTGGATTGCAGGTGCAGGGCGTGCGCCCCAGCCACTTGACTGGCGCGGAGGGAAATCAGGAATTTTTTCTTTATGCGAAATCAACTGCACCCGCAAGCTAACCTGCAAAGCTTCAAGAGGGATTGGGGTTTGGTGGCGCGGGCTTCAGCCTGCAGTTTTTTGTCCTAGCTAGGCCTAACCCCCGCAGGCTGAAGCCCGCGCCACGTGGAACCGGCTACGGAATGCTCGATCGTGAAAATTTTGATCTAAGGCAATCTCCTTTGAAATTCTTGGAAATGGAAGCGCGCGACAGATGCTAAAGTAGTGTTCGCTTTGCAATCACTTTGGCAAAAGGACAAATGATCAAGACCGTTGGAATTATTTCACGCCCTCGCCGCGAAGACATCGCTCGCGTCGTTCCTCCTCTCATCCAGTGGCTGCAGGAGCACGGAGCGGCGGTGCTCTGCGATTCCGAGACGCACGATTGCCTGGGAACCGTCGCGGTGCAGGCGCACAAGCGAGAGGAGCTTCCCGGCTGCACGGACCTGCTAATCGTTCTGGGCGGCGACGGCACATTGCTTTCCGCTGCGCGCCTTGCGGCAGACCGCAAAGTTCCCATCCTTGCCGTAAATCTTGGCGGCCTGGGATTTCTTACCACCGTTTCTCAGGATGAAATTTATTCGATCCTCGAAGAAATATTTTCCGGAAAACATCGCGTCAGCGAACGCGTGATGCTGGAAGCAGAGGTTGTGCGCAACGGCACGGCGATCCGACGGCAGATCGCGCTGAACGATGCGGTGCTCAACAAAGCGGCGCTGGCGCGCATCATGGATTTGGAACTGCGCGTGGACGGCGAATACGTGACCACCTACAAGGCCGACGGCCTGATTCTCTCCACGCCAACAGGGTCAACCGCCTATTCTCTTGCGGCCGGCGGGCCCATCGTGTACCCCAGCGTCGAGGCATTTATCGTCACGCCCATCTGCCCACACACGCTGACGAACCGGCCGCTGGTAATTCCCGATTCCGTCACAATCGAAGTGGAGTTCAAGGCCGGGGACGACGCAGTTTTTCTTACGCTCGACGGACAGATCGGAATCGAACTGGTGCGCGGCGATCACATCCGAATGCGCAAGGCCGCGGAAAAGCTGCTGCTGGTACGTCCTGCAAAAAAGACCTATTACCAAATCTTGCGCAACAAACTAAAGTGGGGCGAGCGGTAAAAAGACCGTTGGGCACAATCTAGTGTGCCCGGTTTCATGCACAATTTGCTGACCTTATGCCTACCAACCTTTTTCGGCCAATCGGTCTCCATGAACTTACGCTTATATGGGACTCCGGAATGCGTGAGTTTCCACCGCGACTGGCCCAGCAACCGATTTTTTACCCGGTAGTGAATTTGGAATATGCGCGGCAAATTGCCCGAGATTGGAATTCACCGGATGCAGGTTCCGGTTACGCCGGCTTTGTCACGCAATTTGAAATTTCCTCGACATATCTTTCCAAATTCGACATCCACACTGCGGGCTCGGCCGCGCATCGGGAATACTGGATCCCCGCTAAAGAATTAGGTTCTTTTAACAAAGCTATTAATGGCCTGATTTCAGTTGAAGAAGCGTTCTTCGGACCGGAATTTACAGGGTACGCTGGGGAGAATCATGGGCTAGAAGGTTTGAACGCCGGTGAGCAATTCTCGGCGTTGTCAAATATGGGGGATCATTCCAATTTTATTTCAGAAGTCGCAGCCAATCGTAAAGCTATTTTTCTAAATTGCCTATTTTGGCTGAATGCAGATCCGTCAAAACTAGGATGCAATCTTGAACAAAAGGAATCGATCATAACGGGCTGGTGGACGCATGGGACAAAAGTAAAATTGAAGTGCCGCTTCCAATTCACCTGAAAACAGAATAAGCGAGAAATGCCGCACACGTGCGACGGCGTTTCCCTACTCCCCTCGCACCAGGTCGGCGCGGGATTCGCGGCGGCGGACTACTTTGGTTTTATTTCCCTCGACTAGAATTTCCGCGGGGCGCGGGCGCGAATTGTAGTTGGAGGCCTGCACCGTGCCGTAGGCTCCGGCTCCCCACAGGACAAGCACATCCTCTGGAGCAACTTTTCCGAGCGGCCAATCCTGCAGGAAACAATCTCCCGATTCGCAAACGGGGCCGACAATGTCGGCGCGAGCAAGCGCCCCGGACGCACGCTTCACGCGCGTGATGGGATGCGTCGCATCGTAGAGCGCGGGCCGCATGAAGTCGTTCATCGCTGCATCCACAATTACAAAATTCTTGCCGCGATTCTGCTTGTTATACAAGACGCGCATCAGCAAAACTCCGGCAGGGCCGATCAGCGAGCGCCCCGGCTCGATCAGCAAATGGCAGCCCAGCGGGCGGACCACGCGCGCGAGTTCCGCGGCCCAGGCGGCCTTTTCCGGCGGCTCTTCGGACGTGTAGCGGATGCCCAGGCCGCCGCCGCAATCGACGTAGCGAAGCGAGATGCCCGCGCTGGAAAGCTCGCGCACAAATCCCGCCAAACGCGTCAACGCGCGGCGATGAGGAGCGAGCGAAAGAATTTGCGATCCGATATGCGCGCTGATTCCTTGCCAGTCGATCCAGCGAGACTGGCGGTGTTGCAGATAAAGGCTGCGCGCGGTTTCCCAGTCGATTCCAAATTTATGGCGATGATGTCCGGTGGCAATGTGTGGATGGCCGCCGGCTTTGACGTCCGGGTTGACGCGAATGGACGCAGCGGCGCGCACGTGCAGCCGTGAAGCCTCCGAAGCCAAAAGATCGAGCTCCGCGGCCGATTCCACATTGAAAAGCAGAATGCGCGCGCGCAGGGCTTCGCGAATTTCCTCTCGCGATTTTCCCACGCCGGAAAAAACGATGCGGTTTCCGGCCACGCCGATTCGCCGCAGGCGATACAGTTCGCCGCCGGAAACAATGTCAAATCCGCTGCCGAGCGCGGCAAACACACGCAGGATGCCCAGAGTTGAATTGGCTTTCGCCGCGTAGCAAATGGTGTGCGGAAGGGCGCCAAACGCGGAGTCCATGCGGCGGTAAGCTTGCTCGATGCTTGCACGGCTGTAGAGATACGCGGGCGTTCCGTATTTCTTGGCAACGGCCGCGACGGATACACCTTCGCAATACAGCTGCGATCCGCGATAGGAAAACCCGGGAGTATAGCTCGCCGGATCAACGACGGCAGAGCGAGAAGCGCGCGAATGTGACGATGCCGCGCTCACTTGACTTTCACAACCACCAGCGTTCGATCGTCTGTGATGGCTCCCCCTTGTGTAAATTCCTCAACTTCTTGAAGCAAGCGGTCGGCCAGATCGCTGGAATTCAAGTGCGCATTGGCAGCCAGAAGTTCCTTGATGCGCTGCGTACCGAAAAACTTTCCTTGGCGGTTAGCGGCCTCGGTTAAGCCATCGGAAAAGAAGAGCAGGATGTCGCCGGAATCCAAGCGCACACTCCATTCCTCGTAGGTGGCATCGTCAAAAATGCCGATGGGAAATCCTGAAAGTTTGATTTGCTCGACGTGCCCGTCTTTCCAAAGCAGAGGCTGCGTCTGCCCCGCGTTGGCCACGCGAAATTTGCGGCGCCCTTTTTGCCAGGTGGCGAAGCAAATGGTCATGTAGCGGCCTTCCACGCGGCGGTCGCACACCAGCTGATTGAGCAGGTGCAGAAGCTCGGCGGGCTGCAGCTTGTGCGGCGAAAGGCTGCGCAAAATTCCGGTGGCCACTGCTCCGTAAAGCGCGGCGGCGGTTCCCTTCCCGCTAACGTCTCCCAGAGCGATGCCCAATTGCTGCGTTCCGTAGGAAAGAAAATCGTACAAATCTCCGCACACTTCGCGCGCCGAATTGATTCGCGCGGTGATGTCCAGGCCGTAATCGATGCTGGGCACGGGCCGCAGAAGAGCGGTTTGCAGGCGCTGCGCCGCGGTCAGCTCGCGCTCCATGCGCGCTTCATCCTTGGCCAGTTGCTCGTACAGCCGCGCGTTCTCCAGCGACACGGCCAAATGCGCGGCCAGAATCGTGAGCGTCTGCTCGTGATCTTCGGTGAAGTAATTAACCTGCGGGCTCTCCAGATCGAGCACGCCCACTACGCGGCCCTTGTGAAGCATGGGAATGGCGAGTTCGGAGCGCGTTTCCGGGTTGACCATGATGTACCGCGAATCCAGAGTCACATCCGGAATGCGTACGGGCAGTTGCGTGGCAATCGCAGCTCCTACAATTCCTTCGTGAGGGGTCACGCGCAGTTTTCCCTGGGCACTCTGGCCGTACTTCACGTCCAGGCGATGGCGAAACATGTTGGTGGCATCGTCAAACAGCAAAATTCCCAAAATTTGATAATCGATCACGCGCTTGACCAGTTCCGCGGCGCGGCGCAGCAATTCCTCGACGGCCAGAATGGAATTGGCCTCGCGGCCCACTTCGTTAAGCACCAGCAGTGTGTCCGCCTGGCTGCGGATGCGCTCAAAGAGTCGCGCATTTTCAATAGCGGTGGCCAACCGGCTGGCCATCAGGGTCAATACGCTTTGCTGATCGCGCGTGAAATAATCGACTTGCGTGCTCTGGATATCGAGCACGCCGATGGCTTGCCCTTTCACCATCAGCGGAATCACCATCTCGGAGCGGACCGAATCGATGATGTTGATGTAGCGAGGGTCCTCGCGAACGTCCGGCACCCGCACAGCGCGGCCCGTGGCAGCGGCCGTGCCCGTGATTCCCTGCCCAATGGGGATCACCCAATCCTTGCCGGCTTGGTCTCCGTATCCAATGGTAAAGCGGTGGTACAGCCTGTGCATGGATTCGTCGACCAGCAGCACGCTGAAAATTTCGTAGTCGATCAGGCGCTTTACGAGCGCGGCGGTTTTCCCCAACACTTCGTCGAGATCCAGCGAGGAATTGATTTCCTCGCCGATTTCAACCAGCGTCGCGAGAACTTCCGCAGGAACATTGAGCGGCGTTGGAATTTGTACGGGATCCATAAATAAATCTCGACTGCGCGTTGCGTCCGGAGTTTCAGCGAACGCAACTCCCCAAGAGCCAATTATTATAGCAGGTCGAGATTGCGCGCTTATGAAAAACAGGTGAAACGTGCCCGCCGGCGAATCGGAAATTCTCACGGTTGCAGTGGATTAGTTGGAATTTGTTGCCGCAAATGCAGAAAATCCCCGCCTCTGAAGAGGCGGGCTACAGCAATGCGCCGATGGCCGCACGATTGTTGTAGCCCGGGTCTTCAGACCCGGGGTTTTTCTTCCGCGCTGGAGACACTTTACCCGATGATCGAGAATGAATGATGGCTCTGATGCGTTGCGCGCAGTTCCAATTGCGGCAAAGTATTAATAAGGGGACGACGAGGGGGAACCCGCAACAGACGCAGGGGGCGGGGCCGATCCAGCCGCTTGCTCCATGATCTTGACACTGGCGCTGGCGCCGATGCGCGTCGCGCCCGCGCAAACCATCTTCTTCAAATCGTCGAAGGTTCGCACTCCGCCCGAGGCCTTTACGCCAATGTCCGAGCCTACAACGGCGCGCATGATTGCCACATCCTCGGCCGTGGCGCCACCCGTGCTGAAGCCGGTGGAAGTCTTGACGAAATCCGCCCCGGCCCTTTTGCTTGCCAGAGCAGCTCGCACTTTTTCCTCGATGGTGAGCAGCGAAGTCTCAAAAATGACTTTGCAGATTGCGCCGCCGCGATGCGCCGCTTCGACGACTCCGCGAATGTCGGATTCCACCATGTCGTCCTGCCCCGATTTCAGCGCGCCGATATTGATGACCATGTCTACTTCCTGCGCGCCTAGCTTGATGGCTTCCTCGGCCTCGTGAATTTTTACTTGCGATAGCGTTGCGCCCAGCGGAAAACCGATCACGGTGCACACTTTCACTTTTGTGCCGCGCACCAGTTCCGCGGCCAGCGGCACATTCCACGGATTGATGCAGACGGAGGCGAAACCGAAACGCACGGCTTCCTGGCAGAGTTTGCGAATGTCATCGCGCGAAGCTTCGGGCTTCAAGAGGGTGTGGTCGATGAGGCTCGCAAAACCAGCTTCCAATTCGATGACCGACGGGCCGCAGGAAATGCGGTCGGCTCCTGCTTCGACTACCGCGCGGGTTTTTCTGGCGCACTTCTGGGCGCAATTCAGATCGCAATCCGGGCAAATTTCATCGTCGCCTGCGGCGTTGGAGCTAGCGGCGGATCGTGCGGGGGCGCCGAGGTAGCGCACCACCTCTTCGGTGACGATACGGACGATCTGTTCGAATTCGCTTTGTTCCACTTGCATAGCCCTGTTCGAATTGCCTGGGATTTTCCTACAACATTTGAGATTCTGCCTGAGATTACGAAGGGCCCCGCCTCTGAAGAGGCGGGCTACAGCAACGTGACCGCGATCGTGTGGTTGCTGTAGCCCGGGTCTTCAGACCCGGGGATTTTCGCTGCAACCTCTAGCGCTTCGCTGCGCGTTCCTCGATGCTTCGAATCTTGTCCACGCGGCGCTGGTGGCGTCCGCCCGCGAAGGGCGTGGAGAGCCACAGCGCCACAATTTCGCGCGCGGCTTCCGGGGCGATCAGCTTGGCGCCCAGCGTCAGCACATTGGCGTCATTGTGCTCGCGGCTATTGCGCGCCGTGGCGCGATCATAGCATAGCGCCGCGCGCACTCCCGGCACCTTGTTGGCGGCAATCGAGCTGCCAATGCCAGCGCTATCCAGCACGATCCCCAGCCAGGCTTCCCCTCGCGCCACGGCGTTGCCCACTGCCTCGGCGAAGTCCGGGTAATCTACCGCTTCGGCGCTGCCAGTGCCCAGATCGAGCACTTGATAGCCCCAATCGCGCAGATGGCCGATGAGCTGCTGCTTGAGTTCGAAGCCGCCGTGATCGGCGCCAATGGCCACGACGCGCGCAGATTTCTCCGGCGCGCTTTCCGCCGGCGCAGCACTCGAAGATGTTTCGCGGTCGCGCGGCGAGGCCACGCGAAATACGATCCCGCGGAGCTCGGCTTCTTCGCGCGCGAGAGGCGTGATGATGGTGTCCTCCGTAACGGCAAGCTCGCCATTTTGCGGGACGCGTTCCAAATCCGCGGCTGTGATGAGAGGTTTCATTGAGTAGGACAGCCACTCCTGGCTGTCTGGTTTTTAAAATTGCCGACAGTGAAAAAGATGCGTAACCGATAAGCAACCCGGACAGCCAGGAGTGGCTGTCCTACAACTGCGCGTCTAGGATGGAGGCAAGGAAAGAATGCACACGTCCTTGAGATTGCGATAGCGCTCCGCGTAGTCCAGCCCATATCCCACCACGAATTCATTGGGAATCTGAAATCCAACGTAATCCGCCTTGACGTCCTTCTTGATGCGGCGCTCGGGCTTGTCCAGCAACGCGGCGATCTTCAGCGAATTCGGCTTGCGCTGCTGCAGCACGCGCAGCAAGTATCCCAGAGTAAGCCCCGTATCCAAAATATCCTCGACCACGATGACGTTGAGGCCCTCGATGCTGGTATCAAGATCTTTGTTCAGACGCACCTGGCCGGAGGTCTGGCTGCCGTGGCCGTAGCTGGACACGGACATAAAATCGAGCGACGCATCGACCTTCACTTGGCGCACCAAATCCGACAAAAAAATGGCCGCGCCCTTAAGCACTCCGATGAAGTGAACGCGCTCACCCTTATAATCCTTAGAAATTTGAGCGCCCATTTCGCGCACGCGCTTTTGAATGGCGCTGTTGCGCAGCAATATTTTCAGATGCTCCTGCCCGTGACCGTGCATCGTCAATCTCCTCCCCTGGGAGCGGTTACTCTAGCGCAGGGAGTGGGAAAGCTCAAGGCGCGAAGCCCGTCAAAATCTTTCGCCCGGGCGGGATCGAATTGCTTCGATCATCGTGGCGTGGCACTCTTTAGATACCTATGGGATTGGCGAGTGACAACTGGAAGGACAAGCGCGTCGTTGTAACGGGCGGCGCTGGATTTATCGGCAGCGTGCTGGTCTGGGAACTCAACCGGCGCGGATGTACGCAGGTGGCGATTGCGGATTTTCCGGCGGACGGCGAAAAAAGAGCCAATCTCGCTGGGTTGCGCTATACGGAATTCGTCAACGCCTCGGAATTGCATGCGCGGCTTGCTTCCGGTTCGCTAGGAAAGCTCGACTGCATATTTCATCTGGGCGCGTGTTCCTCCACCACGGAATCCAATGAAAAATATCTGCGCGAAAATAATTATGAGTATTCGCGCGCACTTGCGGAATGGGCGCTGGGAGCGGGCGTGCGTTTCGTTTACGCGTCCTCAGCGGCGACTTACGGGGATGGCAGCGCGGGCATGGACGATTCGGACCCCGGCCAGTTGGAACGGCTGCGGCCGCTGAATCTTTACGGGCAATCCAAACAGTGGATGGATTTGCATGCCTGGCGAGAGGGCTGGCTGGACCGCATCGTGGGGCTAAAATATTTCAACGTCTTTGGCCCAAACGAGAACCACAAAGGGGACATGCGCAGTTTGGTTTGCAAAAGTTATGCCGACGCGCTCAAGACCGGAGTAATTCGGCTCTTCAAGAGCTACAGGCCCGAGTATCGCGATGGTGAGCAGCGGCGCGATTTTCTGTATGTGAAGGATGCTGTGGCCATGACGCTGCACCTGGCCGCGAATCCCGCTGCGAATGGCATTTTTAATATCGGTTCAGGAGAGGCACGCACATGGAACGATTTGGCGCGCGCCGTCTTCGCCGCGCTTGGGCGCGAACCGCGCATTGAATACATCGACATGCCGGAAACGATACGCGACAAGTATCAGTACTTCACGCAAGCCAGCATACGCAAGCTGCTGGCCACCGGCTACGCTCAGCCGATTACTTCGCTGGAAGACGCCGTGCGCGATTACGTTGTGAATTATCTGGTGCCCGGCCGCACGATTGGGTCTTAGTAGCGCGGGCTTCAGCCTGCGGGGGTTAGCCCTTGCAAGGACCAAACCCCGCAGGCTGAAGCCCGCGCTACTCAAACCGGTCTTCGCTTCAGCGTCGCTGGTATTCCATTCCTGGGACGCAGCGTGACGGTGGGCTGCATGTTGACTTTGGATCCCGGCGCGATTCGGATTTGAAATTTCTGCGCGATGGTGGCGAGGAGAAGCACCGCTTCCATCATCGCGAATCCTGCGCCGATGCACACTCTTGGCCCTCCGCCAAACGGAAAATAAGCGAATCGCGGCAGGGACGCGGCGCGCGGATCGCCGGCGCTCCAGCGATCCGGGTCGAAGCGCTCCGGCTCGGGAAAATATCGCGCGTCTCGGTGCATCAGGTATTGCGAGATCAGCATGTTGGTATTCGCGGGTATTTCGTAGTCGCCCAGCCGGAAGGAAGCAAGCGCTCGCCGCCCAATCACCCATACCGGCGGATAGAGCCGCATCGATTCGCGCAGCACTGCATCGGTGTAAGGCAGCTGCGGCAAATCCGCAGGCGTGGGAACTCTCCCGCCGAGCACGCGATCCAATTCCTCAACGAGTTTCCGTTCCACTTCCGGGTTTTGTCCAACGAGGAGCCAAGTCCAGGAAAGCACATTTGCAGTGGTCTCATGCCCGGCCAGAAACAGCGTCATGATTTCGTCGTGCAGCTGGCGGTCGGTCATGCCAACGCCTTCTTCATCCTGCGCCTGCAGGAACGCGCTGAGCAAATCTCCGGACATTTGCCCGCTGGCGCGGCGCTGCTCGATGATGCCGTAGATTACTTTGTCGAGACGGCCGACGGCGCGCTTCAGAAGCCGCGAAGTGGGCAAAGGAACCCACGTGGGCAGCAGCAGCGCCATTCCCGCCTGGCGCAGAAATTTTCCCATGAGCACGGCGAGCGCGGCGTCCACGTCTTCCGCTTCGTGCGAAACGTCCGCGTCGAACAGCGTCTTGGCCACAATGCCCAGCGTGAGGCGCATCATGGCCTCGTGAATGTCCAGCGCCTGACCATCGCTCCAGGACGCCAGCATGCGCTGCGTGTATCCCACCATGATTTGCGCGTAAGCGGCGATGCGCTCCTGATGAAATGCGGGCTGGATGAGCTTGCGCTGGCGGCGCCAGAAGTCTCCTTCGCTCAGCAGCAGGCCGTTGCCAAGCACGCGGCGCATGGCGCGGTAGTCCTTCGACTTCACAAAATTGTTGCTCTGCGTGACCAGCACGGATTCGATGTATTCAGGCCGGCTCAGATAGCACGCCGGAACGCCCAGGAAACGGAAAAAAACAATGTCTCCGTATTCCCGCGTGCACTTCGTGAGGTAGGAAATCGTGTCGCCCTTGGGCTCAAACACGCTGCCCAGGAGCGGAAGACCTTTGGGACCAGGAGGAAGGTTCAACTTAGGCTGACTTCCCTTTCAGGCTTGACGCTCCCAGGCGATTGATCATGGAAGCGAAATAGGCGGCGCCGAATCCGTTGTCGATGTTGACCACAGCCACGTTGGGCGCGCAGGAGTTCATCATCGCCAGCAACGCCGTGACTCCCTGAAAGGAAGCCCCGTAGCCGACGCTGGTGGGAACGGCGATCACCGGCGCAGCGACCAGGCCGGCCACGACACTTGGTAGCGCCCCATCCATACCCGCGCAGACAATGAAAACACGCGCGCTGGACAGCAATGCGCTGTGGGCAAATAGCCGATGCAAGCCGGCAACGCCAACGTCGCACACCATCTCCGCGCGGTTTCCCATGGCGCGCGCGGTAATCGCGGCCTCTTCCGCCACGGGCAAATCGCTGGTGCCCGCGCATAGTACAGCAATCACGCCCTGCCCGCGCTCGGTGGCGTCCTGCACAAGGGTAATGGTGCGAGCACGCTGACTATATTCAGCGGCAGGCGCGGCCAGCAGCACGGCATGCGCATGCTCGGGCTCGGCGCGCGTGGCAAGCACGTTTCCGCCCTTCCCCGCCATCCTGGAAAAAATCTCGGCAGTCTCCGCCGGAGTCTTCCCGGCGGCGTAAATCACTTCGGGCATTCCCAAACGCAGCGAACGATGGTGATCGATTTTTGCAAAACCCAAATCTTCGAACGGAAGATTGCGCAGACGCTCAAGGCCCTCGGCGGTGGAGACGCGCTGCTCGCGAATATCTTCCAGCAATGTCTTAATGGCGGATGGGTCCATGTGTTCCTAGTCCGCGGCGGCTGCTTGCACTTCGCGGTACAGGCGGATTACTTCCTGCATGACAATCTTCAGCGGAATATCGCGCTGCTCGGCGATGCGGCGGCAATCATCGTACTCAGGGGCAACATTGGTCAAATCGCCATTCAAGTAAGCGAGCTTCACGCGAACTTCGCCCCAACTGGTGTTTACGGTCGCGAACTTGCGCTGCAGGCTTTGCCGCCGATCTTCGCGCACGCGAACGCCCAGGGTTGTGGTCTCGCGCAGCAGCAGATTGCACAGCGCCTGTGCCATTGGCCGCTCGCACAATACGGTCAGCAGATGGCCCGGCCGGTTCTTTTTCATTAACACCGGCGTCACCATCACATCGAGCGCGCCGGCGGAGAGCGCCTGCTCCATGACATAACCAATCAGCTGCGGCGTCAGGTCGTCCACTGCCGTCTCAATCACTGTTACAACTTCGGATGCTGCAGACAGGTCCCTGTCCTTGTGGGCGGCTTCGCCGATGGTGATGCGCAGCACGTTGGCCCTTCTGGGCAAATCGCGTGTTCCCGCGCCGTAGCCCGTGCGTTCAATGGTCATCGCGGGCATGTCCACAAATTCCGCGCCCAACGCCCGAAGAATGGCCGCGCCGGTAGGCGTGACCAACTCGGCCTGGACCCCGTCACTATAAACGCGAGCGCCCTTGAGCAACTCCGCCGCTGCCGGAGCAGGCACGGGAAAGATGCCGTGCGCGCATTTCACCGTCCCTCCGCCAACATTGAGCGGCGAACACACCCAGCGCTGCACGCCAAGCGACACGCACCCTACAGCGGCGCATACGATGTCCACAATCGCGTCGATTGCGCCCACTTCATGGAAGTGAATCTTCTCAACGGGTATGTTGTGGATTTTAGATTCCGCTTCGCCGAGCAACTGGAATGCACGCAGCGCCAGCGCGCGCGAAGCGGAATCGATTCGCGCGGAAGCGATCAGAGCATGAATCTCCTTCAGCGACCGCCCGTGCGCATGAGAGTGCCCATGCTGCTCGGCGTTTTTCTTTGCGTGCACATCGGAGTGGGAATGCTCGTGAGAATGACCGCCGTGAGAGTCATGCGTGTGACCATGCGCGTCGTGGGCAAGATGCGCGTCGTCGCGCTCGCCTTCGGCGGTCAGGACATGGACTTTACTGGAGCTGATTCCACTTCGGTTGACCGTTTCGATTTCCAGGCGCGCATCCACACCCAACGCGCTTATGGTTTGGCGAAACAGATCGGGATCGACGCCGGCATGCACCAGCGCGCCCAGCATCATGTCTCCGCTGATGCCGGAAAAACAGTCGAGATAAGCAATGCGCATAATTCCCTTCCGCCGGCTTCAGCCGCGCCCGCCGGCCAAATCTTCCACCGATAACAAAGCATTCATCGATCCGGAGCGGTAACCTTCCAAATCCAGGGCCACGAATCGGAAACCGGCCCGCTTGACTGCCTGCGCAATTCTTTCGGCCATTCCCGCGTCCAGCGCGGTGGACATTTCCTCGCGAGCAATTTCAATCCGCGCAATTTCTCCGTGGTGGCGCACACGGAACTGGCGGAAGCCAAGATGGCGCAGCGCATCTTCGGCCGTTTCCACCGCCTGCAAAGCCTGCCGAGTCACCGGCCGGCCGTATTCAATTCTAGATGCCAGGCACGCGGACGCCGGTTTGTCCCAAAGTCTTAAGCCTGCGCGGCGCGCCAATTCGCGAACATCGGCTTTATTGAATCCGGCTTCGGCCAGAGGTGCAACCACTCGGTGCAGCGTGGCGGCGCGTTGACCTGGGCGAAAGTCCCCGTCGTCATCGGTGTTCTTGCCATAGGCCACGGCGGCATAGCCCTCCTGGGCGCGAATCTGTTCCATCACGGCGAACAGTTCGTCTTTACAGTGAAAGCAGCGATCGGCACCGTTACGAACGTACTCGGGGCGCTCAAGTTCCGCGGTCTTAATGACTCGCAGAGGAATTCCCTGCTCCCGCGCGAACTGAAGGCCATCGTCATACTGGCTTCGAGCCAGCGAGGGCGAGTCGGCCATCACTGCCAGCATTCTGCTTCCAAGCGTCTTGTGCGCGGCGTGCGCCAAAAATGCGGAATCGATCCCACCGGAATATGCCACCGCCAAATTGCCCAGGCCTTCGAGCCGAGCCTCCAGTGCAAGACGCTTTGCCTCGATTTGTTCGTCCATGGCTGTTTCCCCGTTGCGGCCCCTCGATGATCCGCCAAACGAAATAAGCGTTGCCGGTCACATAGGAGGCGAACGTCAACATACAACTGGCCGCTGCGGAACGCAATGCGCCGACGCGGAATTCAATTCATTCCACTGTGGAATGCGCGAACAGTCAAACCGCTAAATGGGTTTGCCGGACCGCGCGGCGCTCACTGCACCCAATCGGCGATGAAGATGTTGGTCTCGTGCGGGGCTTTGCCGTTGCGATTGGAGGCCCACACCAGGCGCTTGCCGTCGGAGGTGAACATCGGAAAAGCATCAAAGTCCGGGTGATAGGTGATCTGCTGGAGGCCAGTCCCGTCCTCGTTGATTACGTAGAGATCGAAACCGCTGGGGTCTTTCTGGTTGGCCAGGTTGGAGGCGAAAATGATGCGCTTGCCTCCGGGGAAAAAGTACGGGGCGAAATTCGCCGCGCCGTTATGCGTGACCTGGCGCTTGTTTTTGCCGTCGGCATCCATCACCCAGATTTCCAGGTTGCCGGGGCGAATCAGGCCGCGCGAAAGCAAATCCTTATAATCGGCGATTTGCTCCGGCGTTTTCGGCTGCTCGGAGCGATAGACGATTTTCTTGCCGTCGTAGGAAAAGAATGCGCCGCCGTCGTAGCCAAGTTCGTGCGTGAGCTGGCGGACATCGCTGCCATCGGCGTTCATGGTGAAAATGTCCAGGTCGCCGTTGCGCGTGGAGGTGAAGACAATGTTCTTACCGTCGCGGCTGATGGTCGATTCCGCGTTGTAGCTGCCGGGAGAATCGCTCAGGGCGCGCAGATCGCTGCCGTCGGGCTTCGCGGTATAGATTTGGTAGGTGCCGTAAATCGGCCAGACGTAGCCGTGAGAATAATCGGGGCGCGGCGGGCATGCGGCGCTGGCTTCGTGCGTCGAGGAAAATAGGATGCGGCCGCCGCTTCGGAAAGAAATAGCCGCACGTAGTGCGGCCTTTGCCGGTGCTGACAAGTTTCGGCACGGCGGGCTTTCCGTCCAGCGTATCCACCGGCATGGTGTACATCTGGTCGCAGGGCACGCCTTCGCCGGAATGCATGAAGATCAGCGATTTATCGTTCGCGGAAAAATAGGCCTCGGCATTGGTGCCGCCGAAAGTGAGCTGGCGAATATTGCCCAGATGCTTTTCTCCAGGCACTGTGAGCGGCTGGGAATCAATTTTGCTGAGAACCGAGCGCTTGAGAGTAGACCGCCAAAGACGCGGAAGCAGCGATCAGCAAAAGAAAAAACACGGGGCGCGCGATTTGCGATTTCGGCATCGTTCCTCTATTTTCTGAGTTCCAGCTTCACGGGCGCGTTGATGGGCTTGCCATCGCGCAACACTCGCACATCCACGACATCGCCTACCTTGCTGCGGCGCAGGGCATCCGTGAAATCGTACAAATTGTGAATGGGCTTGTCGCCAAATTGCACCAGGACATCGCCGGCCTTAAAGCCGGCCTTGGCTGCGGGCGATCCCGGACGGACATCGGAAAATTTGACGCCGTTTTCTTCCTGCCCAAAATCGGGAATCGAGCCAAAATATGGGCCGTAACCACCGCCGCCACCGCTGGCGGCCTGACCGCCGGGCTGATCTTCCTTCACGGTGACGAACGCCACTCGCTCGTTTGCGGAATCGATTTTCAAGGCGACGTCATCGATAAAATCCAACAGTTTCGCGGCATCCGGCGCATTGATCTTGTCCCAAGTGTCGGAAGGCTTGTGGTAATCCGAGTGCAGGCCCGAGAAAAAGAAGAGCACCGGAATTTTCTTTCCGACGAACGAGGTGTGATCGCTGGCCGCGTAGCCGCTGGCCGAATACTCGATGTGGAATGGAAACTTTGCTTTTTCTCCGTCGAGCAGGTCCTTGAACGTGGCGCCTGTTCCCGTCCCGCCGATAAATACTTTTTCGGCCTTGATTCGGCCAATCATGTCCATGTTGATCATGGCCACGGCCTTTTCCAGCGGCAGCGTCGGTTCTTTCACCCATTCGGCCGAGCCGAGCAGGCCCAGCTCTTCGCCCGCGAAGTTTGCAAACAAAATGCCGCGCTGAAGCTGCCCTTTGCGGGGAGCAAGCAGGCGCGCGAGTTCCAGCACGCCTGCTGTGCCCGAGGCATTGTCGTCGGCGCCTGGGTGAATTTTTCCGATCTGAGACGGCGCAAGCGAATCGACGTTCCCGTAGCCCAGGTGATCGTAGTGCGCGCCGATGATGATGTACTCATCGGTCTTGCCGGGAAGGTAGGCGAGCACGTTGTTCACCGTGGCTTGAGTCTTCTCGATATGGACGCCCAGCGAAATTTGCAGTTTGCCGGAAAAATCAAACGATGACGGTGACGATGATGAATCGATCTGAGATTGAATGTCGGCGAGGGATTTTCCGGCCGCGGCAAACCACGCGTTGGCTGCATCGTTCTTCACCTGCACAATCACGATGCCGGCATTTTCAGGCCCGCTCACACTCCCAAATTTCGTAAGCTGATCCTCTTCCCCATCGCCCAATTTTCCGTTGACCAGGATTGCGGCTTTCGCGCCATGATTCCGCGCATTGATGGCCTTGGTAATCAGTTGAGAGTGTTGCGTCAGCCCGGCATTTCCGCTCTTGGCCGCAAACCCGGCAGGCTCGTAGCGCAGGAGGACGACGATCTTGTCTTTCACGTCGAGGTGCGCGTAGTCGTCATAGCCGAATTCGGGAGCCGTCGCGCCATAGCCCGCGAACACAATCGGCCCGGCGACCTCACCGGAAGCGGAGAAACTGAATGGCACGAATTCCTGATTCAGCTTCAATCCCTGTTTCGATTTGCCGTCCCCGACTTCCAGACGATTGCCTGCGTTCAATTTTGCGCCGGTAATCACCGTAAATGGCTGGAAGAAGGATTTTACTCCCGCCGGCTGTAGTCCCAGGGATCGGTAGCGCTGCTCGATCAAATTGGCGGCAAGCGCGATGCCCTTGGTGCCCGCGCCTCGGCCTTCCATGGCGGGAGAGGCAAGCGCTTTCACGTCGTCCAGGTAGCGCTTGGGGTCGGCGGAATTATTGTCGGCGAAAATGCGAATAGCGAACAGCGCGAACGCCGCGCCTAAGACGAATGTAAGCCAGCGTGAAGAGTGAGTTACGCGCATCGCCGTTGAGCGGTTCATTGGAGTGCTCTTGATGAAAGACATAGGGTATTCGAAATCGTATGCTGCGGTTGCATGGCTGTCAAATTTTGCGGTTAAGCGGCATAGGCTTCAGCCTGTGGGGTTTGGTCCTTGCAAGAACTAAACCCCACAGGCTGAAGCCTATGCCACTGGCTCTGCCTCTGAAATGATCTTGATCAGAAGCCGAACTTCAGGCGTGCACTTACGCTGGCTGGCGGAGCCACGGCGGTTCCAGAGAATAGGCTGGCGAAATTCAGCACGTTTACTTTATCGGTCAGGTTGTGGCCCTCGATTTCGAACGAGATGTCTTTTCCTTCTTTGTGGTACAGCGTGGCGCCCGCCGCCGCGTCAAACGAGAAATTGGGGCGCACACGGCCGGCGTTCAAATTCACTTCGTTCAAAATGGACGAGCCATATTGCTGCAACAAGAATGCGATTTGGCTTGCGTTAACGGGGCCATTCAAATCCACGGGCAAGCCGCTGCCGAATTCCGCGGACGCGGCGAACCACAAGCGTTGCGTGGCCTGATAGCGCACGCGGGCGCGCGCGGTATTTCGTTGGTCCTGGGAGACTGGAAACTTGCTGGTGTCGGAAATGCCGGCGGTTTCGCTGCCAAGAAATAATCCTCCTGTAATAGGCCCCTGCCCGGTACCCACCTGATTCGAATAGCTGAGAGCCCCTGAAAAACGGCCCCAGTGGGGGACGGTAATTTGAATTTCCTCGCCGTGAATTTCCGCCTTGGCGAAGGAGATCGGAAAACTGACTCCTGTCTCGAGCAAAACGTCATCGTCCGGATAGTTCGTGAAATCGCGGCGGAACACGTTGCCGTCGATCCGCACCTTGCCAGCGATTGATTCGGTGAACCCCACTTCATAATAGTTCGCGAGGGCCGGCCGAACGGGCAGCCTGACGACCAGGCTGCTGAGCGAGTCCAGTTGCGGCGAGCTTGCCAGCAACAGATTTTCCATGGCTGGAGTTTGGAACACGCGATCGTAGGAAGCGTGCACGAGAAGATTAATAGAAGAAATGTATCTCGAAACGCCCAGGCGAGGACTCCACGCCGATTCGTTCACCACGAAGCCGTAATGGTCAAAACGCAATCCGGCGCTGATGTTCCATTTGCCTAGACGAATCTGGTCCTGCGCGTAGGCGGATGGTTCGATGTCCCACCGCCGATCGGAAAATGCGGGCGTGAGCGTCAATGCTGTTCCCGGGTCGAATTGCGAGGCATCGGTAATTTGATACTGCAAGTATTCATTCACGCGACTGAAGATTCCGTCCACGCCGAATTTCCACTCGTGGCGCCCGTGATGGCCGGCGAGGTCCGCGCGCGCATATCCCTCGCGATAGCCGCGATTCTGGAAGACGATGATTGGCGTGGAATCCGCGTTGGAATTCAGAACGGCGGATGCGTCTCGCACGCTTCCCGCCAGGCTCAAGAGAATGTCCGCCGAAAACGCGTGCGTGTAGCGTGCTTGGCCGGAAGTTTCCTTCTGCTCGGAATTCTGTAGCTGGCCCGCTTCCTGTTGCACCAGCTCATTCGGAACTTCGTAGCGGACCTCATGCTGCCCGAGTGTCAGGAAAAGACGGTCGCCGTTTGCAAAATCGCGTTCGTAGGAAGACGAAAATCCGCCTGCGTTGCCGGTATTCGTGTAGTTCTGCAGGACGGGCGGATCGAGATAGCGGTCGGAATGAAATCCATCGCCGCTGATGGAAAATCGATTTCCTCTGCTGGAATAGAATAGAGAGCCGCTCGCCGAGGCCATGGTGAAGCTGCCTCCCTCCGCTTCAAACTCTCCGTGCAACCCGGTGGGATTATTTTTGGGAGAAGAAACTTCCACAACCCCGCCGAGTTTGCGGCCGTACTCTGCTGGAAAACCGGCGGTCATCACGCGCATGGATTCGACGTCGCTCGATTCGATGGGCGGCGCAAATCCGGGCGAACGATTCTCGGTCATTGGCAAGCCGTCCACCACGAACTGAACGTCATACTCCGAGCCGCGCGGATGCAAAACGCCGTTGGCTTCATACAGCCAGCCGGGCTGTGCGTCCACCACATCGAGCACGCCGCGTCCAGGCTGCGACGCGAGTTGCTCGTCAATGGTTTGCGAGCCGATCGGATACACCGTGCTGGTGCGCGAGGTATCGACCAACGTCTCCGTCTCGCTGACCTGCACCTGCGTTTCCACAGGCTTCAGCCCCAGCGTCAAGGACAAGTGCTGGGGCACCATGGAGCGAATCTCCACCAGTTGATCGGCGGAAACAAATCCCGAGCGAGAGACAGTTAAGCGATAGACGCCGAACGCCAGGCCTTGCGCGGAGTAGTGCCCATCGTCGCCCACCGCAAACTGCAAATGAAATTGATTGCCTTCGCTGACCAGCAAACCGGATGCGCTGAGCGTTGCCCCCTGCGGATCGCGCACATCGATCTGCAATTCTCCGCGATCCTGCTGCGCGGCAGCAGACAGCGCGAAAAAGCACGCACAACTTGCCAGGCAAATGATTTGAATGAGCCGCGCCATGATGGATTAGACGTTGCACCGGGGTCCGCTAGGTACTTTCAAGTGAAACAACAGCAGCACCCGGCAAGGTAGCTCCCTGCCAAGCATACCGCAAAAATTAAGAGGGACCTTTGGGAAGTCCGTTGAAGATGATTGTCCAAGCAATGTGCGTGTATTCTCTTGCAGTTTCCGCAAGATTTTCTTGGGGACCAGTTTACTTAAGAGCGGGCTTTTCCAACGCAGCACGATCCCAATTCCCGAGATCGGCGGCAGCCTCATACGTACTCTGGCAAAAATCGAGCAAGGCTTCTCGGGGAGATGTAAAGGCGCGCATGTCGTCGTACATCAGCAGAAATTCACCCAACTGCTGGTCATAGAATGCCGTTGCAGGAAGCACGCGGCGCTCGGCAAATCCCACGGGGGCAGGCGCGGCATAGGAATAGAACGCAGCCCCATTGACGCCGCCTCCGCCGGGCCAAAATCCAACGCTGCTAACTTCGTGCGAATACGCTTCCCTCGTAATCCGGTCCGCACCGGCACGCTCTGGAGCGCGGCGCCCGGAAAAACGGGTAACGGCAAAGTCAAAACTACCCCAGAAGAAATGGACGGGGCTCACTTTGCCCAGAAAACGGGAGCGAAACTCCTTAAATATTCCGTCCACGTTCACCAGGATTCGCCAGAACGCGTTTGCGTACACGGGATCGTACGAACCATGAACACGGTCCTGGTCGAAACGAATGGGATCGGAAATTTCCACGGGCATGTTCCAAATTTTCACATCGATATCAAGAGATTGCAGAAGGGTGAAGAACTCCGAACGGAAATCGGCAACGCTGCGGGGCTCCAGGCGAAGGCTTTTCGTTTCACCTGTTGTGCAAATGATATCGAGCTGGTGACCCACAAAGTCGAATTGAATTTCGAAGGCGCCCTTTCGGTACGGAATTGGAGAAGTCGTCAGCCCTCTGGAACTGACGTAGAGAGGCACTTCCCACCAATGATTGACGTGCGGGGAAAGCGCAAGACGTACCTTGCCGACGATCTGCGTCCACATGTGCAACGTCGCGTAGGTATCTGCCCACGCCGCAAGCGGCAGGGACGGCCAGGATTCCGAGGAGTCCACGATGGATTTGGTTGCGGACATGTTTCCCCTCCTGATTATTGCCGAGTGTACACCCCGCTTCAGTCAAACATCAATTCATCCACATAGCACCAACGCCAGATCTCTCCAGGCTCGATCGATTGCACAATTGGGTGTTTGGTCCGGTGAAAATGCTTGGTAGCGTGTTTGTTCTTAGAGGAATCGCAGCATCCAACGTGCCCGCAACTTAGGCACAATCGCAAGTGAACCCATGAGTCTCCCGATTTCAGGCATTCCTCGCATCCGTTTGAGTTCGGGTGCACCTTCTTGATTTCCTTGATATGCGGACAATTTCCTTGAGTTTCCATTGCGACCTCCTTGGGACTGCCCCTCATCAACAGTGTAGATAAAGCTCGCTGCGCCGTTTGGGCAGCGTTGCCGGTTTTCGAAAGGATGGGATGCGGGCCCGGCTTAAAACGATTCAGGCTCTCAACCGTTTGGGGCCGCTAACGAAGGGATTCCCGCGTTCGTAGAAACGGTACAGCCGATCCACTTCGCGACTGATTCCAATTCGAATGCTGACGCCAATCGGCCCGGTTTCGCGAACCGCGGCTCCAAGCCACAGTTTGCCGCCCGCGCATAGATTTAGTCCGTCCAGGCGTTTGTCGATGTCCATGGCCTGCGCAAGGCGGCCCGGGCCGCGCGTGAGGTCCAGCAAGCGAGTCGTCCCGCGCCGCCGCTGCATGAAGCGAATGCCCTCCAGCGGCTCGACCGCGCGTACCAACACTCCCGCGCCGGTGCCTTGTACCTCGCTGGAGACGTTCATCATGAAGCAGGAACCATAGGTGAAATACACATAGGCGTGGCCATGTGGAAGAAACAACGAGCGCCGGCTTGGCGTGAGGCCCCCAAAGGCATGGCCCGCCGCGTCGCCAACGGGATACGCTTCGGTTTCCACAATGCGTGCGCTGAGGCGCACACGCGGCAGATCGTGAACCAGCGTCTTGCCGATCAGATACTCTGCAAGTTCAAGCGTGTCCGTGGGTAAATCCAAACGCCGCAAGCGGCGAATGTGGAGAGAAGTTTTCGCCTGTATCCTGGGCATCGGATTGGGCCGTAAAAGGGCCTATGAAACTATTTTTTTTTCAGCCACACTATTCGATCACAAGCAGAAGATCTTTCGCCTCGACCTTATCGCCCACATTGGCCATCTTCTTCGCAACCTTGCCGTCCACAGGCGCGTACACGGTGGATTGCATCTTCATCGCTTCCAGCACCAGTAGGCGATCGCCCTTTTTCACCTTCTCGCCCACTTCCACGACAATGCTGGAACGGCTCCCGGAATTGGCGCGCCAACTTGCCCGGGAACAGACGGGTCGGCTTTCGGCCTTGTCTGCACCGTGGCTTCAGCGCGCGGTCGCGGACAGTCACTTCGCGCGGCTGGCCATTGAGTTCGAAGAAGATGGTCCGCGTTCCATCTGGATGCGGCTCGCTCACGGTGAGCAATTTCACAACCAGCGTTTTCCCGGCTTCCAGTCCGACGGCGATTTCCTGGCCCTGCTCCAACCGTAGAAAAATTGGGGCGTGGGCAAAACTTCCAGGTTTCCGTAGGCCGCGCGGGCCGCGGCAAATTCAGGAACACGTCCGGGTACATCAGGTAACTCATCAGGTCGGTGTCGGAAATTTTCTGCCCGGCTTTCTTTTCCACCGCGCTTCTGGTCCATTCCAAATCGATGGGTTCAGATGCTCGCCCGGCCGTCCCGGTCGCGGCTTCGCGCCGCGCAGGATCGCGGCTTGAAGCTTGGGCGGCCAGCCGCCCTCCGGCTCGCCCAGCGCTCCGGCAAACATCTCCACCACGGAATTCGGCAACGTCAGATTGTGGTCCGGCCCCAGACGCTCCAAATCCTTCACGGTCATATCGTGGCTGACCAGAAAGATGGCCATGTCGCCCACAACTTTGCTGGAGGGCGTGACCTTGACGATGTCGCCGAAGGCAAAGTTCACTTCCGCATAGGTGCGCGCGATCTCCTGCCAGCGCGCGCCAAGCCCCATGGATTCGGCCTGCTCCCGAAGGTTGGTGTACTGGCCGCCGGGCATTTCGTGAATGTAAACTTCCGCCGTGCCCGCCGGAGGCGCGTTGTCGAAGGGCCGATACCAGGTGCGCACCGTCTCCCAATAATCCGCGCAGGCATTCAGCGCGTCGAGATCGAGTCCCGGTATCGCGCTCGGTGTGCCGCAGCGCCGCCACGATGGAATTCAGGTTGGGCTGGCTGGTGGTGCCGCTCATCGAGGCGATGGCGGCGTCGGCGGCGTGCACGCCCGCTTCCGACGCTTTCAGGATCGATGCCGCGTTCATCCCGCTGGTGTCATGCGTGTGGAAATGAATGGGGATGGCCACTTCCTGTCGCAGCGCCGTGACCAGCCGCTCGGCTGCGTACGGTTTGCACAATCCGCGCCATGTCCTTGATGCCCAGAATGTGCGCGCCCATGGTTTCCAGTTCCTTGGCCAGGCGGACGTAGTACTTCGAGCGGATATTTGTCGCGCTTCGGATCCAGAATGTCGCCGGTGTAGCAGATGGCCGCTTCGCAAACCTTGTTCGGTTTTGCGAACGGCTTCCATCGAGAGCTTCATGTTGGGCAGCCAGTTCAGCGAATCAAAGATGCGAAAAATGTCGATGCCCTGCGCCGCGGCCTCCAGAATGAAGGCCTCCACCACGTTGTCCGGGATATGCCGAGTAGCCCACTGCGTTGGAGGCCCGCAACAGCATCTGGAAACAAATGTTCGGAATGGCCTCGTGCAGGATTTCGCAGCCGCGTCCAGGGATCTTCGAGCAGAAACCGCATGGAGACATCGAACGTGGCTCCGCCCCACATTTCCAGGCTGTACAGGTTGTGTAGCTTGTGCGCCACAAAATTTGAGATGGCAAACAAGTCGTAGGTGCGAACGCGCGTGGCCATCAGCGACTGGTGCGCGTCGCGGAAGGTCGTGTCGGTGATCAGCAGCTGTTTCTGCGACTTGCGTCCACTCCGCGAATTTTTCGGGACCGAGTTTGTCGAGCAGCTGGCGCGTGCCCGGCGGCGGAGCGCCGTGGAAGTGCGGCGGCACCGGAGCGGGTCGAATCGACGCCGGCCTGGGTTTGCCGGCGACTTCCGGATTTCCGTTCACGATCACTTCGCCGAGGTAACGCAAGAGCCGCGTCGCGCGATCGTTCTGCTGGAGCGAATTGGAACAGCTCGGGCGTCTCGGCAAGAAACGAAGTGGTGACGCCGCCCGCCTGAAAACGTTCGTGATTCACGACGTTCACTAGAAACGGAATGTTGGTCTTCACGCCGCGAATGCGGAACTCGCGAAGGCAGCGGTCCATGCGCCGGCAGGCCTGCGGAAATTCGCGGCCCCACGCGGTCACTTTGACCAGCAAGGAATCGTAGTACGGAGTGATGACCGCGCCGCCAAACGCGGAAGCGCCATCCAGGCGGATGCCAAAGCCCGCCGGCGAACGGTAGGTCTGAATCTTGCCGTAGTCGGGAAGGAAATTGTTTGCAGGGTCTTCCGTGGTGACGCGGCATTGCAGCGCATATCCATTCAGCGCAATATCTTTCTGCCGGGGCAGATTCATTTCCGGGCCGTGCAACTCGATAGCCTTGCGCGATCTGAATCTGCGATTGCACGATGTCGATGCCCGTCACCATTTCGGTGACGGTGTGCTCCACCTGCACACGCGGGATTCACTTCGATGAAATACCATTCGCCCGTATCCGCATCGACCAGGAACTCGACGGTTGCCGGCGCTGTAATACTTCGACTCGCGCGCCAGCGCCACGGCGGCGTTGGCCAGCGCCGGTGCGAATTTTCGGATCGAGGTTTACGGCCGGAGCGACTTCCACGACCTTCTGATTTCTGCGCTGCACGGAGCAATCGCGCTCATGCAAGTGCAGAATGTTCCCGTGCATGATCGGCCAGGATTTGCACTTCGATGTGCCGCGCGCGGCGAATGTAGCGCTCCAGAAATACCGCGTCGTTGCCAAAGGACGCGCCCGCCTCGCGCCCGCGCTTCCTGCAGCAAGGGCAGCAGCAGTTGCGAACTCTGCACCACGCGCATGCCGCGCCCGCCGCCTCCGAACGCGGCCTTCACGATCAACGGATAGCCGATTTTGTCCGCAATGCGCTGCGCGTCGTCCTTTTGCGTAACCGGCTCTTCGGTGCCCGGCACAACGGGCAATCCGGCCGATTGCGCCAATCGCCGCGCCGCGGTCTTGTCGCCTAGCAGGTCGAGCAAGTCCGCGCTGGGGCCAATAAACGTAATGCCGGCCTCGTCGCAGGCTCGGGGCAGCGCGGGATTTTCGGAGAGAAATCCGTAGCCCGGATGGATGGCGTCCACGCCTCGTTCCTTGGCCAGCGCCACGATTCCTTCGACGTCGAGATAAGCCTGGACGGGCCCCTTGCCCTCGCCAATCAGATATGCTTCGTCAGCCTTGAATCGGTGCAGGCTGAGGCGGTCTTCGTGCGGAATAGACGGCGACGGTGCGGATTTTAAGTTCGTTGGCGGCGCGGAAAATGCGGATGGCAATTTCTCCGCGGTTCAGGGCCAGAAGTTTTTTAATCGGCATCGGTCACGGTTTCCCGGGATTTCTCCCCAGTATCGTCTTATCCATGGCGTTACGCGTACACGTTACATTGCAGGGTTTCCAGGGCCACTTTGCCCGAATTCCAAATCCGGAGCTCACAGAATATCAGACAATTCCATTTGTTCCATTACAGGCCTACGGCTTGGTAGGAAAACAGTCACGTACACTGCAGCGCACAAGCCCTTGCGGCGCGGAACCTCCGCTCCAGGAAGGAAGGCGCCCTTCCGTGGCAACGGGAATCCGTCTTCCAAGCATAAATTCTACTGCAAATTCCAGAATCCGTGCTGCTCTCAACCAATCGCTTTATCTATCGAGTGCATTCCAAACTTTTTTCGCGTCTCCGATCCGAGAACTCCGTTTGTCCCTGGTAACGCAAGGCCATGACCGATAAGTCCTTTTTGGGTGCAGTTCATGGCGGGTGATCGTTACGACGTATGAGGTTGAGACATGCTCGCGCGGTTGGACTTCGAGTGTTAGATTTAAAATTGTACTTGGGCCAATGTAGTTCCCCTTCTTTGTTCCTGAGTTTTGTGGCCTCCCTGTTTTGGGGAGAAGAAGGGGGAATTCTGTGCCCGATTCTGTTGCAACACATCCTGCCAAAATTCAATTGCCGGTTGAGGTCATTGGCCCCAATCTCCACGGGCAACAATTCTTTGAACGCACCGAGACTCTGACCATTGCCCGGAACGCAGTCACGATTCTCCTTAAAAGCATACTGGCGGCGGATGCGGAAGTGATTATTCGAAATCCGGAAACGGATGAGGAAGCGGTGGCATGCGCGGTGGGAGTTCCTCAAGGAGACGGAAGCGCGCATATCTATAAGTTCATCTTCACTGACTCGACGGCCAATATTTGGCACCTGCAATTCCCCGCCGCCGAGCCGCCTAAACTGGTTCAGCTCGAGTGCAGCGGCTGCCATACCGTAAGCTCGCATTCCCTTTCGGAAGGTGAATTGGAACTGTTCGAATCTGCCCGGCAATTGGTGCGTCCCTGCAAGGGTTGCAATTCGCTCAGGACATGGAAAGACCCCGCCCGCGAAGCAGCCCCGAGGAAACGAGTCGGCCCTCCCAAACAGGATCCAATTCCAGCAAAGGCCGCGTCCTCGCCGGAAGAACGTCGCAAGAACAGGCGGACCGCGATGAAGATGACCGCGTGCATCCGCTTTTCCGGCCTGGAAGATGTCGTGAACTGCGAGGATATATCCAAGGGAGGCTTTCGATTCAGCAGTCCGAAGGAATACCCGGAAGGAACGCGCGTGGAAGTCGCCGTACCGTACGCCGAGTCCGGCTTAAACATTTTTTCTCAGGCCATCATCAAGCACTGCGTGAAGAAGCCAGATGGCGAGTTCTGCCATGGAGTATCCCACGTCAAGAACAGCGGTTCGATTGGCTGGGATCCTTAGGAACGCAAGAACACAACGATTGGAATTTGCCGGCGCAAGCGGGCTGAAGGCGTTGCCCCTCCACCGTTACGCTATGGGTCACTCCCGCTTCCATTCGCGCCAATCGCGCTCTGTGGCGCGGAGCATGGCTTTGGCGGCCTTGTGCAGCCAATTGCCGCGGCGTTTTGCGAGATCACGCTTGATTGCGGGAACGGCTCGCGGCGAGCCGAGATGAATGTTGGCGGTCTCCCAGCCCATGGAATAGAGCAGGCGCTCTTCGTCGCGACAGCCTGGCAAGGAAACCAGTTCGATGCGCGAACAATCCGGCGCGAGGCGGCGAAGCAGCCAGCCGTCGTAAGGATTGACAAAAGGGTCGGGAACGCGAACGGCGCGATCGAGAATTTCTGCGTAGCGCTCATGCTGTCCTTCCGCGCGAGCGCCTCGCGCCCACAAGCATGCCGACGGCGCCAACTCCTTGGCTTCCCGCGCGACATAGCACCCGTGCCATTTGCCGACCAGCACCACGCGCGAGTGCCCCAGGCTTCCCAGGCCTGCCATGCGCCGCTTCCTCTCGCACGGCAAGGAAAAGTCGGGCAGCAGCTTGCGCAATTGCGACTCGACATTGCGCGGCAATCGGACCTGCGATTTGCCAAGCCTCTCCAATTTTTGCCAGAACACGGTGGCGTCGCGCAGCCGGTTGAGCGCGATCTTTCGCAGCCAGCGATGATTCTCGGCCAGCACGAATGGCCGGCCGCCCTCTCGTAGCGCATCGCGGTAACCTTCCAGTATCGCGTCGCTGGCGTCTCGCGGGCGAATGGCGATGTGTTCCTCCTGGGCCGCCGCATGGGCGCTGGTGACAAGTCGTACAAGATCCATGGTGTACGGCATCTTGTACACTTCGTCAAAATCGTTGACGCCCCAGATCAATCGCCCTTCCACGTCCCGCCAGGTTCCGAAATTTTCAAGATGTAGATCGCCCACCGCCAGCAACTGAGGCGCAATCGCGGCCTCTCCAGCAACTTCGCGCCAAACCTGAACCCAGCGATAGAACGTGGCGCGAAAAAACGGAAAAAGCCCCAGCGCCATCTGCTTATGTTTGAAAGAAAGCGCATGCCGATCCAATGGGATTGAAGAGGCCACCCACTTTTCGTAACTCGTTGTCGCTTGGTGGAAGTTCATGGCTGTATGCACCTCCATATTCTATTGCGCAGCTCGCGAATGTATCAGAAAAGGGCAACGCGCATCCATTATAGGAACAATAAGTCTGGCTTTGATTGTGCTAGACTTCGGCGCATCCCGGATCGAAATATTTGAGGAGCGATTGACATGCCCAACCGCCGTGATTTCGCAAAATTAGTGCTGGCCGGAGGCGCGGGAATGCTTGCGCCGCGCGCGCTGTGGCCCGCCGCCGGAGTTCCCACCCCGCCGCAAAATGCGGACGACAAATTCGACCTGCTGATCGAGGGCGGCACGGTCATCGACCCGTCGCAGAATCTGAATGGCGCGTTCGACGTGGCCATCAAAAACGGCAAAATCCTGGAAGTTTCGAAAAATATTGCCAAGGACCGCGCCCTCAAGACCGTGCCCGCCAAGGATCGAATCGTCACGCCGGGATTCATCGACATGCACGCGCATTGCTACGATGGCGTTTCCATCGGCATGAATGCGGATCGCTACTGCCTGAGCCGCGGCGTGACCACCATGCTGGATGCGGGCTCGGCCGGCTCCTCCACCTTTCCAAATTTCAGAAAATATATTATCAACACTTCCACAACGCGGGTTGTCGCGCTGCTGCACATCAGCCCGATCGGAACCATCATGTACGAGGGCGGCCTCTCCAACCTGTCGTGGCTCAATCCTCAATTGACCGCGAAGATGGCGATGGACAATAAGCCCGTGGTGGTGGGAATCAAAATCCAGCTGAGCAAACCCATCACGGGCTCAAACGATTTGGAATGCCTGAAACGCGCGCTGCAGGCCGCGGAAATTGCCCGCATGCCGCTGATGGTGCATATCGAAGATTCCTACTCGCCGCTGGGAGATATTCTGAAGATGCTGCGCAAGGGCGACGTCTTCACGCATTGCTACAACAACCACAATCACGGCATTCTGGACGCCAACGGAAAAATCATTCCGGAAGCGCGGGAGGCGCGCGAGCGCGGCGTGATTTTCGATCCCGCGCAGGGGCAAACCCACTTCAGTTTCGATGTGGCTGAGAAGTGCATGGCCCAAGGTTTTCTGTGCGAAACGATCAGCACGGACCTGACCATCGTGACCGTGGAGCGCCGCGTGTTCGATCTGCCCACCATGGTCTCCAAGTTCTTGTCGATCGGAGTGCCGCTGGACAAAGCCGTCGCCATGGTCACCATGAATCCCACGCGCGTGTTCGACTTCGGCGCGCAAATCGGAACGCTGCGCCCCGGCAGCGAAGCCGACGTCAGCATCTACGAATTGCGTGACGGCAAATTCGAGTTTGAGGATAGCGACGGAATCAAACGCAGCGGACAAAAGATGCTGGCCAGCAAAGCGGTAGTCCGGCATGGGCAACTATTCATAAACGCGGTTTGAGACTTGGCGGTTCTGAAATAATTGCGGACACTCTGCGTCCGAACCAATAGTCGAATTCATTCCATAGATATCGGCGATTTCACTGAGCAGACAGGATGCGATAGGATAGGGCCGAATTTTAGAGGCCTATCTTTCATATGCCGCCAGACCTCGGATTGAACGATCCGCTCCTCCTGAACGAATGGTTCGCGGTTGCCTGGGCTTCTTCCCTGCCTGAAATCAAATTGCAACCTGTGCGCGTGCTTGGCCAGGATATTGTTTTGTGGCGAACCAGCGATGGCGTGCATGCCTGGAAAGACCTGTGCATCCATCGCGGAGCAAAACTTTCTCTCGGCTGGATTTCGCCATCAGAGAAAGGCGCGTGCGTTGTCTGCCCGTATCACGGCTGGGAATACAACTCCGCCGGTGAATGCGTGCGAATCCCCGCGCACCCCGATCAGGTGCCTCCAGCTCGTGCGCGCGTCGAAGCGCTTGCAGTCGGCGAAAAATATGGCTTGGTGTGGGTTTGTTTGGGCAAACCGATTGGGGATATTCCCGCATTTCCGGAAGGAGAATCGCCCGGCTTCCGCCTGATTTCCACTGGGCCCTATGAATTCCATGCCCAGGGGCCGCGCGTGATCGAAAATATTCTGGACTTGGCGCACTTGCCTATCGCGCACGCGGGCCTGTTGGGAGATCCCGCAAATGCCGAGATCGGCGACTACACAGTGACAACCACGGCGGAAGGAATTGTGGCGAAGGACATTCCGCTTTGGCAGCCAAATCCCGATGGCACGGGCCGTTCCGCCAAGGTGCACTACACCTACTGGGTCGAGCGCCCGTTCACCACGCGCTTGACCAAGATGCATCCCACGCAACGCTTCGCCATTCTCGGCACAGTCACGCCAGTCGACGCGGAAAACAGCCTGGCATGGGTGCTGATCGCCATGAACTATGCGCACGACGTGCCTGAGGAAGAATTGCGCCACTTTCAGGACAAGGTGGCGGCGCAGGACATTCGCATCGTCAATTCCCAGCGCCCGGAATTGCTGCCTCTCGATCTGCAATCCGAATTGCATTTGCGCTCCGATCACATCGCCATCGCCTATCGCCGCTGGCTGAAGCAATTGGGCCTGCAATACGGAACTTCATGAGCATGACCATGACAATGACGAGAGGACTTCTAAATCGCTAGCACAATCCAGCCGATGAATAGCACCGGGCCGCGATGGTTTGTCGCGGGCGATCTCGACGGTTTCTTCGGCTTGTTCTTCAGCGGCTTCCCCGATCTGTTGCTGATCGCCAGCCTCACTCCGCTGTGCGGTCTCCCTCAACAATTGGTCACTGGCCGCATATTGCCTGCCGTAGCGTTTTCCATTCTTTTTGGCAATTTATTTTATGCGTGGCAGGCCCACCGATTGGCGCGGATTTCCGGGCGCAACGATGTGACTGCAATTCCCTTCGGCATCAATACCCCCACAATTTTTGCCTACATTTCCCTGATCATGCTGCCTGTTTACCAGCGCACGCATGACGCCAACCTGGCTTGGCACATGGGAATTTTCGCCAGCCTGGTGAGCGGCATCGTGCAATCCGTCAGCGCGTTTTGCATCGATTGGCTGCGCCGCACCACGCCGCTCGCGGCGCTGCTCTGCCCGCTGGCGGGCCTGGCCATGGCTTTTCTTTGCCTGGGATTTATTTTTGGAATTTTTCAGATACCGGCGGTAGCTCTTCTACCGGCGGTAATATTGCTCGCTTTTTACGCTTCGCGCATGCGCCTGCCCTGGCGCATTCCTTCGGGTCTGGTGGCCATGGTCGTCGGCGGCATCATCGTGGTGGTTTTGCGCGCCTTTCATGTTTACCAACTGCCGCCGCAGCCGCCGCTGCTTCCCCCTGGAATTTATTTGCCGCGGCCCGTGAATCTGTACCAAATCATCGTGCTGAGCGAAGGCTGGCGCTACGCTTCCATTTTCATTCCACTCAGTTTGCTGGACACTATCGTTTCACTACAAATATTGGAAAGTGTTCGCGTGGGGGGAGACGACTATCCAACAAATCCGTCACTGCTGGTGAATGGCTTGGCCACCGTCGTGGGAGCGGCGCTGGGCAGCGCGTTCCCAACATCTCTCTACATTGGCCACAACGCGCACAAAGCCAACGGCGCACGAATCGGATATTCGATCCTGGGGGGCGTGGTGAGTGCGGGACTTTGCCTGACGGGGCTGGTGCCTGTTGTGCTGCGCTTCATCCCCCTGGAAGTGGTTGCATTCGCCGTGGTCTGGTTTGGATTGGCGATGGTGGGGCAAGCATTTGAAGAAATCCCTCCTAGGCACGCGGTCGCAGTGGCGCTTGGGCTTGCGCCTATGCTGGCGCAGTGGGTGACGCAAATCGTGGACCTAGCCATCCGCAAAGCGGGCGGCGACCTAATGACTGTCGCCCCACGCTTCGGCGGCGAGATGGCAATCTATGGACTGATCGCTCTGGGACAAGGCGCCCTGCTGGTCTCCATGATCTGGGCCGCCGCGCTGGTCTGGATGATTGAGAGGCGATTCCTGCAGGCATCCGCCTGGATGCTCACAGCAGCAGTCTTATCGTGCTTTGGCGTAATTCACTCATACCAACTGACATCTCAGGGTATCGAAAACCGCCTCGGCTGGTGGGTCGCGCCTGAATTTACGCTGAGCTATCTTGGTGCGGCGGGGTTTCTTGTGCTCTGCCACGCTTATGCAAAGGGCAGGCCTAATGCGTTCTTGAATTCGGGTGTAGACGATTAGGGACATGCCATGGCATGCCCATGTATTGCTAGTCCGCAGATTCTTTGCGTGGCGGGACGAATTTAGGATTGCTTCGGTCTAGGTGTGGCCTCGCTGGAAGTCCCGGAGGGACGGCACATCGTAGCCCACCACGTAAGTGGTGGGAGCGCAGCACCTGGCGAATAAAAGCCCCGGAGGGGCGGCACAGGCTTCAACCTGTGCCGCCCCTCCGGGGCTTAAGTTTGTTGGGACAATTTCGCGCCCACCGTTTCATGGTGGGCTACGAACTGTCGTCCCTAACGGGACTGGCGGAGGGAACATGTGCAATTCGCAGTTTAGCCATGAAAGTTATCTTTGGTTGCGGCTTCGTCGCGCTGCGGTCAACCCATCCAAATCTGCAGTTCACTTCCCGGGCTGCATCCCCGCTGCCTTATAAGCAGCTAGCGCCTCTGGCGACGAAAGAAACTTCAACAGCGCCTTGGCGGCTTCCGGATTTTTGGAATGAGTGGAGATGAATCCCACCAAAGGTGTCCACGGCGAAACTTCCTTGGGCAGCACGCCTACGATATCGATTCCCGGGTCGGTCATCTCACTCACAAACGTCATGCCGATTTCTGCCTCGCCGTTGGCCACCATGCCCGAGACCATGGTGCCGCCGCCAGCGCCGCCCGGCCCCGTGCCGCGAACGCGCTTGAGCTTTGGCTCGACTTGCTCGTCGATGCCCAATTTCTTGAGCATGTCGTTGATGCTGACGCCGGCCGCTGCGCCAGTCGAGGCATCTGGGCACACGATCGATTTCGCTGAGAGCAGCATTTTCTTCACAGCCGCCGTGTTTGAAATGTCGGGCTTCGGCGCGCCCTTCTTCACGGCGACGCCCACGGCAACGGAAGCCAGCGGCGTCGCGGTGCTCTCCACCACGTTGCCGGAAGCAATCACCTCCGGCAAGGGCGGCTGCACGATGGGCACATCAAACACATCGCCGCGCACCACTTGCTGCTTGGTCCCGCCGCCGGAGCCAAACGTGGGATTAACCTTGTAGCCCGTTTTCTTTTCAAAAGAAGGAATGAGTTTTTCGATAGGCGCGCGGATTCCGCCCGGCGCAATCAGCGTAACCTCGGTCTGCGCAAGAGCCATACTAGAAGCGCTCAACAGAATTGCAACCGCGGCGAAAGCTAAAAACATTCGTCTCATGGCTTGGATCTCCAATGTTGGAGGGACATTTGATTCCTGCGATAGGCACGAATCGCGTGCGGGGATTGTTGCACTATTTCGCCAGATGCACAACCACCGGTCGCAACGCGGCGCTACCTCCCACATGCCCTCAGCCAACCAATCGGCACCTCGTGACAACGAACCTTATATGCGCTGGCTTTGCGATGAGTGACGTGCATCACGGAGTATTCGCACCAGCGCGAATACTGTGCAATGGGATTGCTTGGAAGTTGAAACATGGCCCTGGCAACGCAATGGGAGGTACGAACATGAAACGCTTGCAACTTGCATGGTTGGCAGTCGCCGGAATCTCGATGGGCCTGGGAGCCATCGCTAATGTCTGTTACGCGCAGGAATCGCCGCCCGAGGCGGTCCCCGTGAGCATGGTCGTTTCGGTCGAGGCGAGGCATGGCAAGGATATCCCCGCAATCGAGCACAAGGAAGACGTTCGCGTGCTCGAAGGCCGCGAACGGCTGCGCGTCACGGATTGGATTCCGTTGCAAGGAGACAATGCCGATCTGGAAATTCTTTTTTTGATCGACGAAGCCAGCGGCGCGTCCGTCGCCAATCAGTTTGACGACGTGCGCAAGTTCATGGCGGCTCAGCCACCCACTACTCAAATTGCGGTCGGATACATGCAAAATGGAACCGTGCGAATGACTCAGAATTTCACGAAGGATCATGATGCGGCTGGCAAAGCGTTGCGCATCCCCATGGGCGCATTCGCCGGTGGGAATAGCCCCTATCTTTCGATCACGGATGTCATTAAACGCTGGCCGGAAACCAAGTCCCGCCACGCTATTTTTCTGATTTCCGATGGCATCGACCCGCTGCAACCGGGAATCACCGATTCCTACCTCGACCAAGCCGTGGAAACAGCGCAGCGCACCGGAACGCAAATCTATTCCATCTACGCATCGCGAGCCGGCCATTTTGGCCACAGCCTGTGGAGAATCAACCAGGGGCAAAACAACCTGTCGCAGCTGACCGATAAAACCGGAGGCGAATCGTATTTCCAGGGAATGAATACCCCAATCGCTTTTGCTCCGTTCCTGGATGAGTTTGCGGAGCGCCTCAACCATCAGTACAGGCTTACATTCCTGATTAAAACGGAAAAGAAACCTTCCTACAGACATGTGCGGCTGGAAACCGAAATACCAAATGCGGAACTGGTGACGGCCGACCGAGTGTACGTTCCAGCGGCAAAATAATTCATCATAAGGCCGCAAAAAAACCAATTGGAAGCGTTCCTTCGGAATCATGGCGGGAGCGCTTCCCCGCCTTGAAATCACCCAGCCAAATTATGGTAAGGTAGCTCAGCAAAACTCAACGTCAGGGAGAAACCGCATGAAGGTTGGCGTAGCGGGGCAAGGCGCGTTTGGGCAAAAACATCTCGAGGGCATCGCCAAGATTCCGGGCGTCGAAGTCATCACGCTGACGGGCGGAAATCCGGCCGGCACGGAAGAAGTGGCCAAGAAATTCAAGATTCCTCATTGGACGGGCGATCTTGCCGAGAGCCTGAAGCAGCCCGGCCTGGAAGCCATGATCCTTGCGACTCCCACGCAAATGCACGCCAAGCAGGGCGAGCAATGCATGCGCGCCGGCAAGCATGTGCAGATCGAAATACCTATCGCCGATACTCTGGCCGATTCCGAGCGCCTGGTAAAAGTGCAAAAGGAAACCGGCGTCATCTGCATGGGCGGCCACACGCGCCGCTTCAATCCCAGCCATCAATACGTTCACAAGAAGATCAAGGCCGGCGAACTGAAGATTCAGCAGATGAATGTGCAGACGTATTTCTTCCGCCGCACCAACATGAACGCTGCCGGAAAGCCCAGGAGCTGGACCGATCATCTCCTGTGGCACCACGCCTGCCACACGGTGGACCTCTTTCAATATCAAACCGGCGAACTTGTTTCCGAGTGCTACGCCGTGCAAGGCCCGATCCATCCGGAACTGAAAATCGCCATGGACATGGGCATCGTGATGAAAACTCCTTCGGGAGCTCTCTGCACGCTGTCGCTTTCCTTCAACAACAAAGGGCCGCTGGGCACGTTTTTCCGCTACATCTGCGATAACGGCACGTACATTGCCCGCTACGATGACTTGCTGGACGGCGAGGAAAACAAGATCGACGTGTCCAAGGTGGACGTCTCCATGAACGGCATTGAGTTGCAGGATCGCGAATTTTTCGCGGCCATTCAAGGAAAGCGCGAGCCAAATGCCAGCGTCGCCCAATGCTTCACGGCCATACAGGTCCTGGACCGAATCGAGAAGTTTCTCAATTCCGCGGCGGGCGCCAGCGCGTAGAATAAATAAATTTAGCGGATCGCAAGGTTGCATTAGCGCCACCGAGCGATTATGTTTTGTGGCGCGGGCTTTTGTGGCACGGGCTTCAGCCTGCGGGGGTTGGTCCTTGCTAGGACTAAACCCCGCAGGCTGAAGCACGCGCCACGTATTCAAGGGTTCCGAGACGCGTTCAGCCGATCTTGTTGCGTTTGGCTCCCCATGTTGTTGCGGAAGAAAATCTTCCCCAATGGTATTGAACCGAATCGAAATTAAATCGCGCAGGGACATCGAAAGGTTTTTCACCGGTGCCGCCTGAATTGAGGAAAGTTATGAGCGGAACTACGGCAGCGCAGACGAAAGTTAAAAACTATATCAATGGCAGCTGGGCGGAATCGAAGTCCGCGGAGTGGCGTGACGTCATCAATCCGGCCAACGGCGAAGCCATTGCCGTCACGCCGCTGTCAACCACTGCTGAAGCCGACGCAGCGGTGGAATCGGCGGCGGCTGCAGCCCGCGAATGGCGGCGCACGCCCGCGGAAGACCGCATCCAGCCGCTCTTCAAACTGAAGATGCTGCTGGAAGATCATCTGGACGAGCTTGGCCGCATTATCACGCTGGAAAATGGCAAGACATTTGCCGAAGGAAAAGCCGAACTGCGCCGCGCCATCGAAAACGTGGAAGTGGCTTGCGGAATTCCCACCATGATGCAGGGTTACAACTTGGAAGACGTCGCGCGCGGCGTGGACGAAATGATGATCCGCCAGCCGCTGGGCGTAGTGGCCGCTATCACTCCGTTTAATTTCCCCGGCATGATTCCCTTCTGGTTTCTGCCCTACGCGATCGCCACCGGCAACACCTTCGTATTAAAGCCGTCCGAGCGCGTGCCGCTCACCATGGTGCGCGTGTTTGAATTGCTCGAAAAAGTGGGATTGCCCAAAGGTGTGGTCACGCTGATCAATGGCGGAAAGGCCGTGGTCGATGCACTGCTCGATCATCCCAAAGTCCGCGCCATCAGCTTCGTGGGATCGACGCCCATCGCGAAATATGTGTACGCGCGCGCCGCGGCAAACGGCAAGCGTGCGCAGTGCCAGGGCGGAGCCAAGAACCACGTGATCGTCCTGCCCGATGCGGAAATGAAAATGGCCACGCAGATCATCAACGACAGCGCATTTGGCTGCGCCGGGCAGCGTTGCCTGGCCGTTTCCGTCGCCGTCACCATCGGCGAGGCGCAAAAAACTTTTCGCGATTCCATCACCGAAGCCGCCGCGTCCCTGAAAGTGGGCGACGGACTGGAAGAAGGCATCCAGATGGGCCCGGTGATCACCGCGCAAAGCAAATCGCGAATCGAATCGTTGATCGGCGTCGGCGAAAAAGAAGGAGCAAAGGTAATTCTCGACGGCCGCAACGCAAAAATTCCCAAGCATGAGTCGGGAAATTTTCTGAAGCCCACCATTCTCGACGGCGTGCCCGCCACCAGCGAGCTGACCGACACGGAAATCTTCGGCCCCGTGCTGAGCCTGGTCCACGCGCGCGACATGGACGAAGCCATCGCATTCCTCGAGCGCAGCCCGTTCGGCAATCAGGCTTCCCTTTTCACCTCCAGCGGATCGGCCGCGCGCCGCTTCCGCTACGAAGCCCCCGCCGGCAACATCGGCATCAATATCGGCGTGGCCGCCCCCATGGCCTACTTCCCCTTTACCGGCTGGAAAGGCAGCTTCTTCGGCGACATGCACGCACAAGGCCGCGACGCCATCGAGTTCTACACGGACAAAAAGGTCGTCATCGAGCGCTGGGGCGAGCAGCACAGCCGCAAGTTCTAAACACATAAGGATGGATAAGGTTTTAAATCTGAGGGTCCCTGATGTCCTCGCGCAACGAACGTCCAGCCAATCGGAGCGACCCCACCAAAGGTGGTGAAGAGCGCGAATCGGCTAAAGATCGCCCGAATATTGAACCCCACCCCATGTGATGGATGCCTATATAGCCAGCCTCAAGAGATTTGCCGCAGTCTTTAGGAACCTCGCCAATTAGTTGCTTGAATTTGCATGGGTCAACATTGAGGAATTCATGCCAAGTCATTCAGGGTAGCCGCACGACTTCGCCTCGATAAGAAATTCCGAACAAAAACGAGATCGACTGCAATCAAATCATTGATTCGTGCTCCGCCATTTGCAATGTAGAATTGCGGAGCCGGGATTTATTTTTTGATTTCAATTTAGTGTTGGTCCTTGCGGTCGTTCATATTGAGGTAAAAATGCGAAATCCGTCCGACCTACTTGCTCACACCCCCATGTTTTCTCCCGCGCCGCAAACTCCTGCGCCATCCGGCGGCAAGAAGAAAGTGATCTACGACCAGGACCATCGTGGACCGCTTTCCACCGATACGGTTGCAACTTTGATGCTCCTGCAGGCGGACAACATCGATCTGCTGGGAATTTGCACGGTGACATGCGACATGTGGGCCAAGCAGGAAACGGCCTACGCGCTGCGCCTCTTGGAACTGATGGGCCGCACGGAAATCCCTGTGTTCATGGGAGTGCAGGAGCCGCTGCTCAACACCAAGGCTGAGGCGCAGATGCGCTACCAGATGTTCGGGTCGCGCTCGCTGGGCAACGAAGGGTATCTGGGAGCCTTTGCGAAAGATGCGGCGGGGCGCGACGAACTGGCGCCGCTGCCGCCGCCTTACAACCGCTTCGCGCAGATCAAGGCGCAGCCCGAGCCGGCTGCGGACTTCATCATCCGCACCATTCGCGCCAACCCCAACGAAGTGACCATGTATTGCGGCGGCCCGATGACCAACCTCGCTCTCGCCGTGATGCTCGCGCCGGACATTGTGCCCATCACCAAGGAAGTGATTTTCATGGGCGGCGGCCTTCATCACTCCACCAGTTCCGTGAATGTTTATTTCGACGCCGAAGCCGCCAAGATCGGCTTTCGCGCGGACTGGCCTAAATTCACATTGGTCACCACGGACCTGGCCGAACAAGTTCACATGCAGGACGACGGCAAAGTGGACGCCATCGTCGAGCGCGCGCATTCGCCCATCGCCGATCTGTTTCGCGAGTACGAACAGAAGCCGCAGCGCGCCAATCCGCAAAGGCGCTCCTTCCGCATGCCGGATGAAATGATGGCCGCGCACGTCATCGATCCCACCATCTTCACCGGCTACGACGAAATGTTTATCGACATCGTGACGCATAACGACGGGCACTACGGCGACACTTCCTTCTGGGACGCCAATTGGAAGGATAAGGGCGGCGAGCTTTCCGGGCAAAACGCACCTTCACTCAAAGCGGGCCGCGTGCAAGTGCTGAATGGCATCGACAAGAAACGATTTCGGGAGTTGTTCATGGACTTGATGACGCGGCCGATTCATCGGTCTAAGTAGAACAGGCTTCAGCCTGTTGGTTTTTGCATGACTAACATTCAAACCAACAGGCTGAAGCCTGTTCTACTGAAAGCGAGCCCCAATGAGCACGACGCGCAGAGAATTTATCAAGACGGTGGGAGCGGCGATTGCCACGGCGCAAATTGCGCCGGAACCGGCTGCGGTTGCCGCAGCGAACGCTCCGCTATCCGCTCCCGCGCTTGCGCCGCCTCAGTTCAGCGGAAAACGCAAAGTAATTTACGACCAGGACACCTTCGGCCCGTTCGGCACAGACATTCTGGGCACGCTGATGATGTTGCAGGCGGACAACGTCGATCTGCTGGGCATCACACTGGTGACGGGCGACGCCTGGATGAAGCAGGAAATGGCCTACACGCTGCGCTTGCTGGAGATGATGGGGCGCACGGACATTCCGGTGTACGGCGGCTCGGAATTTCCCATGCTGAACACCAAGGAAGAATGGCAGCTGCGCCAGCAACTCTACGGTGGTCATCGCCTTGACCCGTGGATGGGCGCTTTCAATCGCGCGAATGGCGGACCGGACGAGATCAAGCCACTGCCGCCGCCTTACGATCGCTTCGCGAACTTGAAGCCGCAAGCGGAGCACGCCGCGCGCTTCATCATCAAGGCCGTGCGCAACAATCCCGGCCAGGTGACGATCTACGCCGGAGGGCCGCTGACGAATGTGGCGCTGGCCATGGCTCTTGCGCCGGACATCGTTCCTCTCGTGCATGAGGTCGTCATCATGGGCACGGGCTTCCACGTGTTCACCAACGCATTCAACATTTTTTTCGACCCTGAATCGGCGCGAAAGGTTCTGCGCGCCGCCTGGCCCAAATTCAGCATCGTCACGGTGGACATCGCCGAAGAAATCCACGAAGGCGATGAAATCTCGCCGGGGCGCGGAATGATCGAGGAAATCGCGGCGCGCGCCCAGAGCCCCATTTCCGATCTTTTCCGAATTCACGCCGTGGAGCCTTTGCGAAGCAATCCATCCATGCGTTTTTTCCGCATGGCCGATGAAATGATTGCAGCGCAGGTGATCGATCCTAGCGTCTTCACCAAGTCCGAACAGATGTACGTGGACATTTGTACGACGCCCGGCCCGCGCTACGGCGATTCCATGTTCTGGCCCAAGAATTGGCAGGATGTTCCCGACGCCGGAAAATCGGTGAGCGCGGCGGACCGGCGCGTGTTCGTGGACCCGCGCCAATTTTATCTGGGGCCGCCGCCGTCCGCGGGTTTGGTAAATGTCCTGCAGGAAATCGACCAGCAGCGTTTTAAGAAACTTTTTGTGGATTTAATGACCAGGCCAATCCGAAAAACTTAATTACACTTTCCACTTCGCGGGCAATCGGTTCTTGTGGCGCAGGCGTCCCGCCGGCGGTTTTTGCGATCTGCCACGGCTCACAAAACCGCCGGCAAGATGCGCGCGCCACAACAGGCCACCATGCAAATTTAAATTCAGTTCTTCAATGGGGCGTGTGGAATGTCGAATCTCAGGGTCGAGATGGAATATTTAAGGCCTCGGCAACGAGCCGATAGGAACGCTGGCGGGCCTGATAATCATGCATGATGGCGATGATCATCAATTCCTCGAAATGCAGACTGCCGGCCATGCGTTCCAGTTCATCGCGGACCTGCTCCGGCGCACCCACCACGTAACGCGGCCACTCGCCCGCACCTCGCGCGAAGGAATCCGCTTCGAGCGCCAACTCCCCGAGTTCCGCGACGGCCTGCTCGGGAGTCGGCACCGGAAGGCGCTTGCCCTGCAGGCGGATGCGACGAATATGCAACTGCGCGCTGCTGTATAAGCGCCTGGCTTCGGCTTCCGTGTCCGCGCAGATCACGCCCAGAGCGACAACCGCGCGCGGATTGCCCAGGTGTTTCGATGGAAGAAAGTTCGTCCGATAATTTTTTAGCGACGCCGGCGTATCCTCCGGCGAAATGAAGTGCGCGAAGGCATACGGAAGTCCCAGTCTTGCGGCAAGGTCCGAACTCCAGGAACTGGAACCGAGCAGCCAGACATCGGGCGCCCCGGGCATATCCGGAGAAACCTTAATGCGCGCGAATGGATGTTCAGACGGAAATTCGTGATGAAGGAACGCCAGCAGCTCAAGCAATTGCTCCTCAAAATCGTCATTCTGCAGATGCTCGCTGCGATCGCGCCGCAAGGCAAACGCTTCCAGGCCGCTCCCGCCGGGCGCGCGGCCGATGCCAAGATCGATGCGGCCCGGATACATGGCGTGCAGCATGCGAAATGTTTCCGCAACTTTCAACGGACTGTAATGTGGCAGCAGCACTCCGCCAGAGCCAATGCGAATGCCGGAAGTTTCCGCACCGATTCTGGCCAGCAGAATTTCAGGGGCCGGACTGGCAAGCGTGGCCATGGCGTGATGTTCGGCAATCCAATAGCGTTCGTAGCCAAGCTTGTCGGCCAGGCGCGCCAGCTCGATTGTGTTGCGCAGGGCGTCCGCCGGAGTGTAGCCGTCGGAAACGGGTGATTGGTCAAGAACGGAGAGTTTTATCATGTTTTTTTGTAGAGGGTTTAAGTAGCGCGGGCTTCAGCCTGCGGATTTTGGTCCTTGCAAGTACCAACCCCCACAGGCTGAAGCCCGCGCTACTCAATGCACGTAATACCCGTTCTTCGACAGAATAGTGTAGTCTTTGCCCTTTTTTCCAAACGAAGATACCAAGCGAACGTCCAGCTTGTGCGGCTTTCCTCCGGCGCCGTTGGCCATTGTGTAATATCCCAATGTGTAACGAGTCTTGATGCGCTGAATCAGGGCGCTGAACACGGCGTCCAAGTTTGCCATAGTTTTCACATCGAACAGTTCTCCGCCCGTCGCTTCCATTACTTTGCCAATATTCACCAGACCCGGAGTCATGGCTGAATGCAGCATGGTCGCCGCAGGATTGTCTCCGGGTACTTTCAAATTGTATAGGACTGCGTCCGCCGCAATCGCTTCGGTCACAATGTCGCGCGTTCCCTGCCCTCCCGCATCCGTACCAACGTCGTCGCTGATCAGGATAATCACGCGGCGGCCATTCGGCGGCTGTTTGAGCAGATATTCGGCGGCTGAAAAAATTCCGTCATTGATGTTGGTGGCGCCGCGAGCCTCGAACGTGTTGATCTGATCGGCGATCTTGACTTTATCCTTGGTGAGCGGCTGGCGCATTTCTGCTTCCGTGGCGAACGTAAACAGCGCCACTTCGTCGTCGGGTTTGAGCGCACCGAGCGCAATTTTCGCCGCATCCCTCAAGGGTGCCAGGAAAGGGCCAAGGGAATCGCTCAAGTCCAAAACCAGCGCGACATTCACGGGCAGCTCGTCGCGGCTGAACAGTTCCACTTTTTGGGTCACGCCGTCCTCGCGCACCTCAAAATCTTCTTTTTTCAGCGTGGACATGATCTTGCCGTCCTTGGACTTCACGGTCGCATCGACCAATACAAGGTTCACGTCCACACGAATCGTGCCCTGGTCCTGCGCATGCACGGAAACCAGAAAGGCGGGCATCAAGAAAATCGCCACGCTCGTAAATCGCAAAATGGTTCGCCCTAATTTACACATTTTAGTTGGCCACGACTCCTTGATGCAGTTACTCAAAACCAGAGGGACAATCCCGCTATCAACTTTATCGATGCTCAAGACGGCAAGCAAGCAGACATTCTCGCTGTTCCAGGCAGCGCGCAGCGCCCGAAGACAGCCGGGATCGTCGATACCCGTTTGCAATCATCCCCCTCAATATAAGATGGAAGCCCCCTCGAAAATTGAATACTATGCGAGTGAGGAACCCGGCACACTATGGCGACTGCGACGATCGCACCGAACGATCAGAAGGGCGACAAGGCGCTGCTATCCGCGGCAATCGTTATTGTAATTGGGTTTCTTGGCACATCGCTGGCTCAGCCTCAGGTTCTCGGCCGCATTCCGATTCAAAATCTTTTGAAAAATGAATTACATGTGGATCGCGCCGCCAACGCCGCCTTCTTCTTTTGGATGGGCCTGGCGTGGTACTTCAAACCATTCTTCGGAATCATCACCGACGCCTTCCCGATTTTCGGCAGCCGCCGCAAGAGCTACATGATGCTGGGTGCTTTTTTCGGGACCATGTCCTGGGCCGGACTCTATTTCACTCCTCATCGTTACAGCAGCCTGATGTGGACCTGCATCATCATCAATCTTTTTATGATGGCGACGAGCACCGTCGTGGGCGGCTATATGGTCGAAGCCGCACAGGCCAGTTCCGGTTCCGGGCGTCTCACATCCGTTCGCAATGCCGTCGAGCAGTTTGGCATCCTCTTTGCCGGTCCCGCGGCGGGATTCCTGGGCAGTGTCGCCTTTGGGTGGACCACGGTTTCTTGCGGTGCTGTCCTGTTTCTGATTGTGCCGGGGGCCGCATGGTTCCTGCACGAGCAGCGCAAAAGCGTGCCTACCAAGGAACTTTTGGATCAGGCCGGCAAGCAACTCGTCAAGATTGCCAACGCCAAAACCATGTGGATCGCGTCCGGATTCATGGCCTTATTTTATTGCGCGCCGGGATTAGCTACCGCAGTGTTTTACAAACAGCAAAACGATTTACACCTGAATACGCAAGGCCAGGGATTCTTGCAGTTTTTGAGTGGATTGTTTGGCGTGCTGGCCGCGGCCTTGTACGGCATCTATGGAAGCAAGCGATTTACTCTGCGCACTTTGCTGTTGTGGTCCATAGCGCTCGGCACGCTGGCCAACTTCGGCTACTTGTTTTATACCTCGGTGGGCAACGCACGCCTCATTGAGAGCTTTAACGGCTTCGGCTACACCATGGCCGAAGTCGCCATGATGGATCTGGCTGTGCGCTCAACCCCCTCCGGCAGCGAAGGCCTGGGCTTTTCGCTGATGATGAGCGTGCGAAATTTCACGCTATTCGGCAGCGACTGGGCCGGTTCCAAACTTCTGGACGCCTACCACATACATTTTAATACTCTGGTCCTTGCCAATGCCGCGACATCCGCTATCGTCATCCCTCTTGTACTGGTGCTTCCCTCGATCATCGTGATGAGCAAGGACGCTCAAGCCAAAGACGCCGCCAACGCGCTTTCCGTCGCGCCCGCTCGATCGATTCAGGAATAGGAGGGGTGGCATGCTTCCGCGGAGCCGCTTGCAATCCTCGGCCCTGTGTGAGCTGGGGAGAGGTGCATTCTACCCATCAGAACCTTGGGCCGCGGCACAGCCATCGTTGATTTACGCGGGACGCGGCTTCGGTGCAGGTTCGAGCGGCGCGTATGGCCGTTGCGCCTTGTCGCGCACGGCTTCGAGATTCCGTTCTTCGTGATACTCGCTTTCCGTGTTCACTTCCCAGAGGTTCGCTTTATCGAGCCGGCCTGCGAGGATGTTATCCACGGCCGTCATTGATGCCAGCATCGAATGGTCCTGGTTGTTGTAACGATGCATTCCATTGCGGCCGATCAAAAATAGATTCTCAAAGCGATCCACGTATTCTCGGATTTCGCCGAATCGATCGTAGGACCCGAAATATGCCGGGTAGGCTTTGGGCATTCGCGCCACAGTCGAATCCAACACGTCGCATTGTCGAAGGATGCCGATCTTTTCAAGTTCTTCCTTGGCTAGAGCGGCCAGTTCCTGGTCCGAGCGATTCCAAAGCTCGTCGCATTCCTTGCAAAAATACTCGACGCCAATCCATACCGTCCCCGGATCCTTGACCATAAATGGACTCCAGTTGTTAAAAATCTGGAGCCGGCCGGCAATCACGTCCGGTTCCTGAATGTAGATCCAGTTGTCCTTGATCAAGCCCGCTGGAGCGCTGTGATCCTTGACCACTAATTCCTTGGCAAGAATTCCCACGGTAAGGAAGTCGCGATATCCCAGGTTGCTGCTTACGTCCGCAACATTGGCGGGAACTTGGCAATCCAATGCCGCCACTAACTCCTTGACGGGCATGGTTGAGAAAAAATAATCTCCTTCCAAATCACATCGATTGCAGCCCGCATCGGTTCCCCCTACTCCGAGCACGCGGTCTCCCTCCACGCGGATCGTATCGACGCTAAACTCCGTTAGGATTTGTCCTCCCATAGCAAGGACCTTTTCCGCGACGATCTCCCACATTTGCCCCGGCCCCAGCTTCGGGTAGAGAAATCGTTCAATCAGGGAGGTCTCAGTCCCCTTCTGTTTTGTGTCTCCCGCGCCGCGGACGATTTTCTTGACGGCATGTGCAATCGTTTTCCAGATTGACAGGCCCTTGATGCGCTGCGCGCCCCACTCCGCGCTGATTTGCTTGCACGGCACCCCCCACACTTTTTCCGTGTAGGACTGGAAGAAAGTCAAATAAAGCTCCCGGCCAAAACGGCTGATGAAGAACTCTTCCAGATTGTTCACTTGTTTTGGAAGAAAAAGCGACGAATAAAGGTAGCTGAATCCGATCTTGAGGATTCGTACGATCCCCAGGCTTTTCACGGTTTGTGGGCTAAGGGTCAAAGGATATTCGAAGAACTTGCGGAGGAAGTAGATTCTCGATTTCCTGGAACGTAGCAGCATCGTGGCGTTCGGCTGCTCCGGCGCATTGGGATCTCCCGCGATCCCTTCAGCGGGCGCGGACTCTTGTTCATCGAGGGGCATGTGGCGCTGCCACCATTCCATCACGCGATCGCTCTTGGAAAAGAATCTGTGCCCGCCAATATCCATGCGGTTTCCCTTGTAATTCACCGTTCGGGAGATGCCGCCCATGTAAGAGCTTTTTTCAAGCACGATGGGAATAATGTCGGTGCGAGTCAGGAGTTCATAGGCTGTAGTAAGCCCCGCCGGCCCCGCGCCGACGATGATGGCAGTCTTGCGATTCATCTTGCTTTCTCCGCTATGAAAATGTTGGATTCGCCATTAAGAACGAACCCGAGGCTGCGCTTCAGGTCTTCACACCCCGGGTTGCCGCATGTGACGCGGAACGGCCCTATTTGAGAAATGGCTGAGGTGTTGATTCCAGATAAAGATGTAATAACAGGTGAGGTTCCGTCCGGATCGAGAACCCAGACCGAGCGATCCGCAAAGTACCGCGGAAGTTCCGTCTCGGCCCCATTGGAATCGTCCCTGGCCCAGACAATCTTGGCGCGATCGATATCCGCGCGGTTGTGCACCCATTCTTCCAGGGGAAAATGCGACGGCGAGTACCGCACCAGAATCAAGTGTTTCCCGGGCAAGGTTTTCAATGCCTCGGAAAGCTGCCAGCGAGCGTCATACCAAGATTCGGTGTGGAGACGCCACACGGCAACATAAGTCAGCCCATTGACCAGGAGTAGTGCGGCAGGAATCAAGACCACCGCTGCCCGGGAGATTCTCAGCCCTCGGCGATTCCTCCTATTCCAAACTCCAAGGTAGCGCAGGCCAAAAACCGCGATCAATATGGCCAAACCCCACGCGGGCTCCGTATACCGAGGCTGTAGCTGATAGGTTTCAAGGCTCAGTCCGGCCAGAAAGAAAGCGAATCCCAGCGGGAGGAAGCGCCGAGTCTTGCTCTTGAGCAATTGAAACGCCCCCACCGCGACCAGTAGCGTGAACGGCCAAATAATCATCGTGTAAGTTCTATAAATTTTGTCGCCAAGAAACAGGAGAGTGCCGCGCGGAAAACCCTGTGTATTCCTCCACCAATTCAATTCCCATTGGTCGTAGAAAGAAGCCATTGCGGCGTGGTCGTATTTCCGTAGATCAACCGGCTTCTGCCAAAAAAACGGCTGAGTAATGTGTTGTTGAACGAGGTTGAGTTGATAGGGAGCCAACCTTGCACTTCCGGTAGTCCGCCAATTCAGGTATCCAAGGAATGCAAACGTAGGGATTAGAATTATTGCAACGGGCAACGCAACCGTGTTCAATAGCGTCCCCGTTTTCATTCGTGCTTTTGACGCCCAGTACAATCCTCCCAGGCCAATTCCGGCAACCAGGAAAGCGCCTTCATATGGCCGCGAGGTAGCCAGCAGTGCGATACCGATTCCGAGCCATACCGATGCGCCGATCGAGCGCTTTTTAACTATCCGTGGGATGGCGCCCACAACCAGGCAACCGCCCAATATATAAATCCCTTCTCCCAAATAGTTTTCTGTCAGTTGGTTTCGGGCCGCGAGCAAAACAAACACAATGGCTCCCCACGGGCCCCATCGCGGCGGCAACCATCCCTGCAGCATCCAACACATTGCGGCCGAAGCAGCGGCGAAAGCGAACAACATGCCCAGCCAAGGTTGGCCCGTGAGTATCTGGGCAGCAGCCATAAAGAGGCCAGTGGCGGGCGGATAGATCGAGTGATAGGTGGGAGTTTGATTGACGAAGAAAGTCTCGAAATAGTGCCACATGGGGTGAGTTGGGTTGGCCAGTCGCCATGACGCAAACGTATCGGCCGAAAGCAGTTGGCTGAACTCGTCCTGGATCTTGGGCGGAGGCACTGGAGAAACGGGGAGCATCGCCAATCGGCCCACAAACACGAAGAGAAAAATGCCGGCCACCGCGAAAAATCGCCGACGCGTCATGAAGTTCAATGCGCCATCGATGCGCGTGAAACTGCTAGACAAGAGCGGCATATTTCGTTCGCTTATAAGCAGGATGCCGATCCAAACGAGCAACTCAATTAGGGCGCGTACAAATGTGAAGGCGAGCATCGACGAAACTGTAGGAAGGAACACCGGACTGTGCTCAACCATGCCTGTAAAGTTGCAATTCGGCATCCAATGCAAATAGGTTCTATATTTTCAGTGATTTACGTCAATCTTGAGCCCTGAGGTGTGCACAAAAGGTGGCAGTTCTACTCTCTCACCGGTTTCATCTGATAACTATTTCATAAATACGGCTCCCTCAAGAGGTTGAGCGGAGGCGTCTCTATTTTCAGGGCAATCTCCATGAAATCGGAGTTTTTGCGGCCGTTGGCGAGCCCGCAAGCCTATAGCCCATTTGTCGCCTATTGGGACCTTGCGGAAATTAAGATATGGGAATAGATCGTTGTAAATGCCATCGTCGGTGGCGGGACGCAACTCTCCCGCCTGGGCAGATTGCTCTTAGCCCACCTGTTCAATTGTTCGACGAAGCAAGCCCCGAGGGAGAGGTGCCGTTTTCCGTTTTCAGAAACTCCAGCCGATCGCCCACGCAAGTGCCCGTGTGGAACACGGTGTGCGCCGGCAGCTCCAACACACTGTGCGATCGCAACGAAACTTTTGAAATTCGGAAGGGCTTGACGTGTTCCTCGAGGTGCACGACGTTCATTTCGCGATCGAGAAAGATCAAATCGATCGGAAACAACATCCCTATCGTGTGCACCCCGTGAGAGGGAACAATCCATAAGCCCTGCCCGGCCCGCGCCCACTTCCTGGTCTTTCCCAGTAGCCCGACCAGCCGCCGAAAATAGGAATCGGCCACCGCCACGTTAGTGGCGACGAAGCGTTCGCGCGTCCGGTTCAATACACACACCCGTTCCTCGTGATTCGTCACATGACTCTCTCAAGTTAGACTTGTTTCTAAATATCGCCGGCGTCTAGCGCATGGCTTCGCGCTTACGCCGCCAAATAATGATCCCCACAATCACGACAGCCAAAATCCCAGAGAGAACTCGAACTACTGTTGCTTCGTCCATTGTTTCTTCCTCCTATTTAATTGAAGTGCATTTATTCGATTACGGACTGAAAGTCCGTATCAAAGCTATCGCCGCGGGCCCCAGAATTACGACGAACATCGACGGGAAAATGAAAAACACAAGTGCTGGAACCATTTTCACGGATGCCTTGTTGGCCAATTCCTCGGCCTTCTGGCGGCGTTTCATGCGCATGGTATCCGAGTGCACGCGCAGGGCCTTGGCAAGATCGGTACCAAATCGGTCGGTTTGAATGAGCATGGCGACAGCGGTCTTGATGTCATCCACGCCCGTTCGCGTGCCCAAGTCGCGCATCGCGTCCGCTCGTCCCTTGCCGAACCTCGCTTCCATGTTCATGAGCTTCAACTCTTCGCTCAGCTCGGGACATGTAAGCTGAAGTTCCTGACTGACTCGAAATATCCCCTGGTCGAGCCCCAGGCCCGCTTCCACGCACACAGTCAAAAGGTCCAGGGCGTCCGGCAAACCTAGAACGATTTTCTGCTGCCTGGCACGTATGCGGGAAGTGAGCCAAAAATCCGGCGCCAGGTATCCGATAATTCCGGCCAACGCCAGAATCAGGATGGAATTGAATTGGTAGATCCCCGTAAACCAGACCAGTGCCAGCAGCAAAACGGGCAAAATAATTTTGGCGCCTTGAAACGCCAGAATGGACTCTGGTCTACGATAGCCCGCCCGAATCATCAGGAAGCTTGTGCGCGAAACATCCTTGGTCGATGGCGGGACGATCTTTCCCACATCCTGCAAGACGCGCTCGACTCGCTCCTGCTGTTTTTGACGGAAAGGAATCGCCGGCACCGCCGATTTCGCGTCCCTCCACAGCCGAGTCAAACGCTCGCGGGCCGGATCGTTGGGCGGCATCACGATCATGACAAAAGTCATGCCCACGACTAGAGCCGCCAGGAAGATTACCGCAATGGTTGTCCAAATCATTTCAGGCTCCTTTCGCGAGCGGTCATACCTCGATATTGACGATCTTCCATAAAATGAGTCCGCCAATGATCATCATGCAGACAGCTATAATGAGCGCGATAATTCCATAAATATCCGTGTATAAAACTTTGCCGTACTCCGGGTTCAGGATATTAATCAAGACCAGCATGGAGGGCGGAAGCAAAGTAAGAATGACCGCCGTCAACCGGCCTTGCGCGGTGCGGACCCTTACCTCCCCGCGAATCTTGAAACGGTCGCGGACTGTCGCGGAGAGATTGCCCAAGATTTCCGCGAGATTGCCGCCTGTTTCATCCTGAATGATCAGCGCCGCGGCAAAAAATCTCACGTCTTGCAGGGGCACGCGCTTGGTCAAGTTGGTCAGGGCTTCTCGAAAGTGCAGGCCCAAGTGCTGTTCTTCAAAAGTCTTGCGAAATTCGCCGGCGATTGGTTCGGTCATTTCCTGGCCAACAATCTCCATGCCTGTGTTCAAGGCGTGGCCCGAGCGAACGGCGCGAGCCAGGAGGTCGATCGCCTCGGGAAAGCTGCTCTCAAATGCTCTTAACCGCTTGTGCCGCCGGACATAGACCGTGGCGATCGGCACGGAACCCACGCCTAAGCCGCACAGCAGGGGAATAAAAACGTTGCCGATAAACAAATGAACGATCAGGTAGGTCCCCAGAGTCAGCACGCCAGTTGTCAGAATAATTTGTCCGGGTTTCGTATCCATTCCCGCCTGAATGAGCAGGGCCCGGACGTACTCCGCGCGCGACCAATTTTCCAGCACACGATTCAACCACGGCAAAGTGCTTAGGCCTTCGTCACGAATCAGCTGCGCGCTTGCCGAAACCTCAAAAGATTCTTGCGCTGGAGCGCTAACTTCGAGGCGCCGGGAAATCTGCTGGACCCTCTCCCGGCCTCCAATTAAGGCGAAACCCAGAACACCCGCGATGATCGCGGCGCCGATGACGACAATTAGGATCAATACCATGGTCATTTCCTCAGTATTTCATCTCGGGCCGGAACATGGTTGGCGGCAATTGAATCCCCGCCAGCGTCAGTTGTTCGGTGCAGCGCGGACGAATCCCGGAGGGCATGTACTCGCCCAATACCGTGCCGTCTTCCCCGATGCCCGCTTTCTTGAACCCGAATATTTCTTGGATTGTGACAACGTCGCCTTCCATCCCGGTGATTTCCGATATCGAAATAACTTTGCGGGTGCCGTCGCTAAGACGAGAGATCTGCACAATAATATTGATGGCCGATGCCGCCTGCTGGCGGATGGCCTTTTCCGGCAGATTCAAACCCGACATGGCCGCCATGGTTTCCAACCGGGAAAGAGCGTCCCTCGCAGAATTCGCGTGAATGGTTGTGAGAGACCCGTCATGGCCCGTATTCATGGCCTGCAACATGTCCACAGCCTCTTCGCCGCGGACCTCGCCGAGTACGATGCGGTCCGGACGCATACGCAGGGAGTTGATCACCAATTGCCGCTGGCGCACGGCGCCCTGGCCTTCAATGTTGGGAGGGCGTGTTTCGAGCCGCACCACGTGTTCCTGGCGGAGCTGCAATTCCGCCGCGTCTTCAATGGTGATGATGCGCTCGCGATTGGAAATGTAGGACGAAAGGATGTTCAACATGGTCGTCTTACCGGAACCGGTGCCGCCGGAAATCAGGATATTCAATCGCGCGCGCACGCAACCTTCCAGAAATTGCAGCATGTTGGGCGTCAGCGATTTATTGGTCAGCAAATTCTCGGCGGTGAGCCGGTCGCGGCCAAATCGGCGAATGGACAGGCAGGAGCCATCGAGCGTAAGCGGTGAGACGATGGCGTTCACGCGCGAGCCGTCCGCCAGGCGCGCGTCAACCATGGGTGAAGAATCATCCACACGCCGGCCAACGGCGGAAACGATTCGATCGATGATCAAGCGAAGGTGCGCCTCGTCTCGAAACTGGACGTTGGTACGTTCCAGCTTGCCGTGGCGTTCCACGAACACATCGCGGTAAGAATTCACGAGAATATCCGAGATGGTCGAGTCCTTCAGCAGCGGCTCCAGAGGACCGAGTCCGAACACCTCGTCCAACAGCTCCTGCGTCAACTTCTCTTTTTCCAACATGGACATCGGCGTGGCTTCGCCGCTGACCAGCGACTCGATGGTACGGGTCAGGTCGCGGCGCACCATTTCCCGGTCCATGGACTGCATCCGGTCCAGGTTGATCTTCTGAATGAGATTCCGATGAATCGTTACTTTCAACGCATTCATGTCGGATCGAGATGGCGACGACGAAAGAGACATTTATTCTCCTACCTGGATGAATTGGACGAAAAGAAATTCCCGAGCCCGCTGCGCCGCGGCGCGACAGGAGCCCCTGTCAATTCCGTTGCAAACTGCCGAAGCCGCGAAACAATGGCATTGTCATGATTGTCGGCCAGCGGTGTGCCAACGTTCACCGCATCGTTGACCTTGGCGAAATTATTGGGAAGCCGCAAAAAAACGTTTCGCTTGGTTCTGTGCTCGATGCTCTTCAGGACTTCATCGTCCCGCCGGTGCCAGCGGTTTATGACCAGGCGCAGGATGCTGGCATCCACCTTCTGTGCGATCAGAGCGGACACCAGTCTTTCCACAGCCCAAAGGGACGTAACATGCGCCTCGGACACCATGAGCACATTGCGCGCTGCCCCAACAAACTCGGCCCATTCCGGGGGACAATGCACGCCCACGTCCGCCACCACATAGTCGCTGTGGATCTGGGCCACTTCGGCAATCCGCGGAATCCCGCTCAATCCGATATTGGCCCATTCGTTGGGATCGGAAATTCCCCCAAGCACGAACAGGCCGCTCTTGTGCTGCGTCATCAACCCATCGAGAAGGTGGCTGTCCATACGGTCGAAACTCTTTGCCGCTTCGCGCAGGGAGAACTTAGGCTGGAGGTCCAGCATCAAATTTGCGAAGCCCAATGGCCTGGCAAAGTCCAGTAGTGCTACTCTCTTTCGACTGATCTGTGCGAGTTGCACCGCGAGGTTCACCGCTATCGTGGTCGTTCCTACCCCGCCTTTGGCGCCGATGACCGCGATGAGTTTTTTGGGCCCGACTGAGGTTACCGTGCCGCGGTCCTGCTCGAACCTTGCCAGCACTTCCTGCAGGACAGCGACTTCAGCCGGCTTGTGTAGAAATTCGCGAACTCCGTAGCGCATCGCGCGCATTAAGAGCGCGGAATCCGGTTCCTGCAGCGCGGAGCAGGCCACAATTCGAATTGCCGGCGACAATCGGTGAAGAAATGCGGCAACCTCAAATTGAGGGCCGGGATCGACAGGGGCCAAATCCAAAAGCACAACTTCGGGCAATGCATCCATCAGTGCGGGATAGTTTTCGGGCGTGTCCGCGAACTCGAAGATCTGCCGCGCCATGCCTGTTTCCTGGAGGCATTTCGCCAAAGCGGCGCGACTCACCGCGTCGTAGCTAACCACTGCTGCTGTCAACATGGTTTTTCTCGCTCTCCCCTGCCCGCATAGCGATAGCTCTTCATGTGATTCCCATGGTTCATGGTTTCATCCCCGGTTGAGGAGCGTCCGCTTTCGCCGGCTCCATGAATGGCGTGGGAAATTGTGGACCTGCTGGAATCTGGTCCGGTGCGAGCGGCTTCACGATTCTAGGAGTGACCAGGATCAAAAGCTCGGTCTTGGACTTGCTGAATTGAACGCTCTGGAACAACTTGCCAAGCACGGGGAGGTCGCCGATTCCCGGTATCTTGCTCATCAACCTGGTGACTCGATCATCCACCAGCCCGGCGATCGCGAAGCTCTGGCCGTCGCCCAGGTCCATTTCCGATTCCACACGCCTGGTCGATAGCGCGGGGATGGTGAAACCCGAAATCGTGAGCGAGTTGCTGTAATCCAGTGCGCTGACCTCGGGCTTGACCTTCAAGTGAATCTGGCCATTCTCCAGAATCGTTGGGGTAAAGGTAAGCCGTACCCCATATTCTCTGAACTGAATCGTTATGGCGTTGCCGCCGACGGATGACTGCACCACGGGATATGGAAATTCGCCGCCCGCCAGAAAGCTGGCTTCCTTACCGGTCGCGGTCAAAAGGTTGGGTTCCGCCAGAATTTGCAGCACATTCTTGTTTTGCAGAGCCTCGATGGTCGCGCCCAGGTTGAGGTCGGGGCGGAACAGGAAGATATTCAGCAAATTGCTGAAACTGAAATTCGATGCCAGGTTGGCGGAGCTAGTGCCGCCCCCTGAAGTACTGCCCGATGAAAGCGAGCTTAAGACCGGCGGAGTGAACTCTCCAGTCCCTGCCGCGCCAATCGTGCTTCCCGGTCCGGTAGGGGAGTTGCCTGGGCTAAACAGGTTGACGCCGAATTGGCTCAAATTGGACCGGTCAACTTCAGCAAATTTCACTTGCAGAAGGATTTCTCCCAGCAAAGGTGCAGTGGGCGCTTCCATCAAATTGACGACCTTGGGTGTAACAGCCGATACGATGGCCAAAATTTGGGCTTGCGCGGCTTTCGTCGAGGCGCGACCCGAGATCATCACCAAGTCCTTGGAGGCCTCCACGCGAATCGGCTCGTTCGGAAAAACTTCGCGAATCTTCTGGCTTAAGCCCAGGATGTCCAGGTCCACGAAAATCTCAAACGTCTGGCTTTGATCGGACTCGTCCCAAATGATCAGAGAGACTCCCCCAGGCGTTTTCCCATTGAGCAGAACCTGAAATGGGCTGATCACAATCGCGTCGGCAATATTCGGATCGGCGATGGAAACGCGTTTTACGCGTGTGGGTGAACTGATGACCAGCGAGCGTCCCACCAGCAGATGCAAGCGATCGTTACCCTCCGCCGCGGCTTGTTGGGGAGGCTGGGCCTGTTGCGCAAGCATATTATCGGCGCCCATGGGCGGCGCCACCGCGGTAATGGCCGCCGTATCCTGCGCAAAGAAAGGAGTCGCGCAGGCCAGGATGGCGAAACATACCGTACCGATCGTCGTAGCTGCCTTGGTCTTATTCATATGGTCGTTGCTCATCTCGATTTCACCTTCTGCCCTGCTTTAGTGAGTTTGAAATTTCGATTCTTCCTTCTTATCGCCGCGGATTACTTCCACATTGAACAGGTCCGGCGGTGGAGGAGCGGCGGCATTTACGGGCGCATGCGTGGTCTTCGCCACAGTGGGCGGAGGAGTGGGAACGCCGCCGAAAAGGAATGCTTGCAGCACCGGAGGCGGGTCCACCTTTTTCGAATCGAGCGTATTGCGAAGCGCTAACTGGATTCGCCCTTGCGTGCTGGCCATGGTTAGAGCGTTGGCGTCTTGCGGACTCACAAGCAGCGTGATAACCGGAACATTCTGAGGCTTCCCTTCGCGATCTTGTTCCACTTTCTGTCCAGCCGCCATGACGCGCACATTTTCCAAGATCGTCCGGGTGATATTGCCGCTAGTTCGTACCGCCCGTCACCAGAACATCGACCATCGTTCCCGGCACTACAAATCCGGCGACTCCAATGACGTCATTGACGGAGACGGAAACAGCGCGCATCCCGTCCGGTATGGTTGCCGAAAGTCCAGCCCCGCCATCCTTGGGAGCGAGCTTTCCCTCCAGCAGCGGCTCATTCTCAACCATGGAGGTAATGACGGCTCGGCCCACGCAATCCTCAACCCGAGTAAACATTCCTTGAACCGGCTCAGCGGCAGGCCAAGTGACCAGCCTCATATCACCGGCTTGCAGGCGCGATCCAAGCGGCAGCGGTTTGGAGGAAACCACAACCTGGATCGTGGGCATGGACTTGGCTAGAGCCAACTTCTTGAACTGCGTAAATACGAAACCGCCGGCGAGAAGGCCGACTATCAAACTGATCGCGAGACCACCGCCAAGACGTTGCCAATTCATTTTTTCACCTCTGCCAAAATTTCAGACGCCCACTCAGATACCCGCAATGACTGCTCCACAGCACAGGAGCGTAGCCGCGGCGGCAGCCACGCCAAACGGAAGCGTGGTCGCGCCGGCATTGTCCAGACTGAACTCCGGATGCGGTTTCAGGCCGAATACAAAGAACCCGCGCACCAGCTCCCACATATTCCTCAGAGTTACCAGAAATCGCCTTTGCCAAATCATTTGCAGCAAGGCGATGAACCCCGCAATTGCGATGGTGGCCAGAAGCAGGTGAAAAATTTCTTCCCTGCCCACAATTGCCCCAAGCGCGCCCATCAATTTCCAATCTCCGGCTCCCAGGCCGCGCAGCAATACCACCGGCAGTAAAATCCCCAATGCGATTCCGGCGCCAAAGAATGACGCCTTCATCCCCGCCCAGCCGAAATACACTGAATTGGCCGCGATACCAATCGAACATCCGGAAACCGTCAACCAGTTTGGGAGGCGATGCGTGCGCCAGTCGATCCAGCCGCCGATAAGTCCGACGCCAATCGCGAGTCCCCAAATGGTGTATGTCACCGAGTTCAATTTCAGATCCCTTTGCAAGCTGCATTTAATTTCTGCAGATTGAATTTCCGTGTTTCAAAATCACCGAACAGTAGGCAACGGTTTTGTCCTTGTTGCCTTCGACAAGCCACGGACGCTAAAACCTTGCGCGCCCGGACGGATCTTGCGCTGGCGCATCTCCCTGCTTCCCCTGAAAGCGCCGTTGGCCGGCGGAGACTTCACTACTCGCCGCCGGCTAACAGCGGCATCGTCCTTTAATATTCCCCTACAGAGTCTGGCAACTGCCGGATTCCTTGCTGCCGTATCCTTCACGGCCCTGATTTCCCGGGAACTAATGGCCATCGATGCGATAGCCGCCAGGAAAACCAAAACCAAGCACTGTCCATTCTCTGCCGACTCCTGCCCCGACATTCCCTTCCACAAGTGGTGGATAAGAAGCTTCTCGCCTATCCACCACTAGGTGGCAACTGCAAGGTCACTAGCCGTCGTGTTAAACGCGGTCTGGAGTGCTGTTGCAATGCTCCTCATCGAAGCAATTGCTACCAAGGCAATCAAAACTAACAGCAATGCGTACTCCGTTAGGTCCTGCCCTGATTCGTCCTTCCACAGATGGGAAAGAAATTGCATATCGTCCTCCCTTAGGTGGTGATTGCAAGGTCACTCGCTGCCGTACTGAATGCGGCCTTGAGTGCCGTTGCAATGCTCCTCATCGAAGCAATTGCTACCAAGGCGATCAAAACTAACAGTAGTGCGTACTCCGTTAGGTCTTGCCCTGATTCGTCCTTCCACAGATGGGAAAGAAGTTGCATATTCCTCCTTAGGTGCCGACAGCGAGGTCGCTGGCCGCCGTGTTGTACACCGTCTGGATTGCCGTGGCCAGGGTCCTCATTGATGCGATCGCAACCAGAGCGATCAGAACCAACAGAAGCGCGTACTCTGTCAGGTCTTGCCCTGATTCGTCTTTCCACAACCGGTTGATTAGGTTCTTCATTTCTATCCTCCATCTTAAGATAGGGGAATTTCCCCCTGGGACTCGCTTCCAATAGTGCATGCCTGCTTCCAATCTCGCGCCCGTCGCATTCGCTGCAAAATCGCTTCAACCCCTTCAAATTGCTCGAAATGTCGCATTGTTCCGTGCCTCCTGGCGTTTCCCGTTTTCCCTGCGTGCCCGTCTGTGAACAACGCGCCATCTGGAATGATCCTCTTCGTCGCCAGATTTGCTCCGCGAGCAGTTTGTTGCCGAGATTGTCGTCCATGGTCGAGAATGATTTGCCGAGAAAATCGGTGTCTACGATTGGAGACACGCCGGCCATATCTTGCGCGCCTTCAACAAATTGCTTCATCTCGAGGAAGTTTCGGAATCGATACAATCGAGAAAATAACAATTTTCCGATTGCAGGCATGTGCCAAGCCCTCAGGACAACGAATCTCCCGAGAGACTTGACCGCGAGTTCTACTGGGCGATTTTCGCTGGCTGAATTGCTGCAGTCGTTGTCGTCACGGCGGATTTCCGCACGTATAGCGAGGCGGTCTGGTCCTGGTAAACGCGCTCCCAACCTGGAATTGCCGATAGAGCGGTCCCGAAAGGAGCGTCCCGCCGAATCAGGCATGCCGCAATATCGTACTTTTTGAGCAGTTGCATGGCGTTCGGTTCGAGCTTCATGATGCTGAGGTAATCGGAGAGAACGCCTCCATACTCATAGATGTCGGCCCGGCCGTCGATAAAAATCATGTTCTTCGGCTGATCGGACCAAATGAGATATCCGCCCCAGCCGTAGTTATTGAGCAATCTCCCGTGGATCGGATGGCTGTCGATGTAATGCATGGCGGCCTGCGGATAGTCGCGCTGCACTCGTCTATCCAGCGCGGGCTGCCCCGGGAAGAAATAAACGCAGCCGAAAACAATGACCGCAATAAGCCCGGCGTTAACGAGAGGATGATCTTCCTCCGACCGATACCTGGGCACATATCGCGAGAACAACTGCGCCCACAAAGGCGCGAAAAAGATTACGAATAGCAGCAGAAACCGCAAGTGCGTGGCGGCCGCAAAAACACCAAACAGCCCCAGCGTGATTTCGGCCAGGCGAAATTTGGGCCGCTCCAGCAGACAGGCCAGAAAAAACAGCAGCATCACACCGAGAAACATTTTGCCGATGAGCATCTCGGTCCCAACGGCTTGCCACTCTTCAATGTTCTGAATGTTTACAGGCTGGCCGAACGCCATCGTCAGCGGATATGCGGCCAGGCGGGTTCCATACGGCGTAATGGGCAGCACCAGCGCGGAAAACAGAATCGCCAGCAGGAGCTGCACGCTCTGCCGCTTCGTCCAGCGCTCCGCGAAGAGCCCTCCTACGGAGAATTCAACTTGCCCGCTCAACCAGGTCACCCCGAGCACGAAGAATCCAAACACAAAAGATCCGTGCGTATTCACCCAGATTAGAAACAGCGGAGGCAAAAACCAAAGCGCCTTCTCATTCCCCCGGCGAAACCATTCCAGAACGATCAGAGTGAACACAAGAAACACCGCGCCCAACAATTGCGGGCGCAGCGTGAAGAATGCTCCCAGCGTGGGTACCAAGGTGGCGCAAGCCACAAATGCGGCCTTGCTGTTGCCGCATCGCATGGTCGCGTAGTAGTAAAGGAGTAGGGTCAGGACTGCGCTCACGGCCACAAGCAACAGCGCCGCCGACCGAAGGCCCGCCACCGAGGCCGCCGCTCCCAGAATCACTTCGCCCAGCCATTCGTAAGCAATCCACGGCGTCCCGGAAACCGTCGAGGAATATGGGTCGCTCCACGGCCACGAATGAGTAGCCAGAATGCGTTGCCCCACTTTGAAGTGCCACCAGGTGTCCGGATCGAGAATGCAATCCTTGGCAATGGCAAAACTGCCCGCCACCAGAATGCTCCCAAGCAACACTGGGAACGACAAGACGCGGCGAATGCCAGCCGCAAGCGTTAGCGGCGGACGCGGTGATGCTTCGAGGTAGCTGTGCAGTGTAACCATTTGAGTTGAGCGCTAATTCGACGGCGTAATCAATCGAACAGGTATCAGTGATGGGCCGTTAATTGAAGTGCCGTTTCCGGAGCCAAGCCCGCAAGTACCACCGGTGATGCTCCCGCAGCCAGCGACGCCAAGGATGATTCCTTGAACCTCGGTATTGCCCGTCGTCGCATTAATATCAACCTGAGTGACAAAAATTTGCGCGAACCCCACAATCGTCACTAGCTGCGATGTTCCTGGCACCGACTGCGGCACGAGCGGTGCGTTGTCGAAAATGTATGCCGTAACAATCGAATCGCTCGTAGCGATCACTCTATCCTGTGCCACTACAACATTCGTAACCATGGGGTTGAGGGCCCCTGTTTGAATTTGTGGCGGGCATGGATTTCCAGGGGTCGGGTAGTCTTGCCCCACTCCGAGGCCTATGGTTGTAACGTGCAAAAGGTTTTCAACACCCATCTGCGTGGATAAGGCAAACGCAGGAGCAAACGCAGGAGCAACTACGGGCGATGCAGGCAAAATGAAGAATGGAATGCCTGTGCCGCAGGTTTGCTGGCCAATAGCGCAAATCGGAATTGCCTGCTGATATGTGGCAATATTCCCGGTGCCGTTTGTAATATCCACTGCACCAAAAAGAGCCGGTTGATCTTGAAAAGCCATTGTGATTGGTTCACCAACAACACCGGCGGGATAGCAGCCTGGATTTTCAACGCCGTAACTTCCGCGAGTTAAGAGATAACCTTGCGAAGCCGGAATCGCGCCGTTTGCGCCGGTACATAGGTTGCTCAAAGCACTTGGGCCGGTCGTAATGTACTGATCACAGTTAGGGATGAGCCAAGGCCGAACGCAACCCGTGCAATAGATGGGGCCGCCCGGCGCGCCAGAAGGATTCCAGGCTTCCGCCGTGGCGGTACCCCCAACAGAGATTTGTGAAGCTGGGGGCGTGCCCGCGCCTAAAATATTCGCCAGGTCCGCCAGAGCAGGAAGGAAATAGAGCTTCAAATTCGTGCTTTGAACGCTAACCGTGATTTGCGGATTTTGCGGAGTGTTCATGTTAAACGTCGGAGTGCCGACGATGGTGACCGGCTGGCCTCCTGCGTAACTCTGCGCGGCGACTTCCGTGGCGCGGGCGATGGAAGTCGCTTCGTACACGGCGCAATTCCCAGACGTGACGCAGCCCGATTCGACAAAATATTTCGCGCCCGCGAGCGCCGCCGCGTCGGCGGCCTGCTGCGATTGATTGCGCGCCACGTACATCGACGCCAGATCGATGGCCAGCGCCCCCATGCCGATGAGCAGGAACAAAGACAGCGTAAAGAAAACCAAAGTCACGCCGCGTTCACCGTGCCGACTTGTTGTATCGTGCCTGTGCGAACCCATGCGGACCGCTCCTAATTCTGATTCACCATCGTCACCATGCTATTCAGCGTGACGTAGGTGGCGAACGGATTCCCGGAGAAAATCAGTCCTCCGCCCATGTTCAACTTGAATGTGTATGGATAGCTTACTGTTACCTGTGTGGTTAACACATTTACGTTCGTGCCCGTGGAGCCATCCACCTCGGGCACGGCTCGAGCCACAGTGATCGTGAACGCGCCGCCGTTTGGGCAAACGGCTGTATCGTTCCATGTAAACGGCGCCCCCGTTGTCGCGATGCCCGCGGCGGTCATCCCGCACGTCGGCATATTCGAATTGCCGAGGGCCGAAACCGCCGCGTCCACGGCAACCTGGACCGAACATGGCCCACCGCCGCATTGTGGATTAGTTGTGTCGTTAAAGCTGGCTACCGCGGCACGAGCACCACTTCGGGCGGCGCCTTCGATTTGATCTCGCGCAGCCCACGCCCCGCCGAAATCGATGATCCCAATGATCATTAACAGAAAAATAGGCAAAGTGATGGCGAGCTCGATCAGCTCCGCGCCTTTTTCGTTCCGCGCAAGGGTTCGAAAATGCGCTGAAGCCTTCCGTACTCGATTTTTTTCTCGAAGACGCAAATTTCAATACTCCTGATTCATCGATACCGTCGCAGTTATATCGATTGTTGCTATCCGTCTGGATCGCCTCATGAATCTCAGCTCGGGGAGTCCAGTTTGGAATGGGTAAGTGACCTTAACGGTGACACCGGATACCTGGCCATAGTTCGGCAAATTGCTGGGGACTAGAACTTGATTGGCTGTAAAAGTGGGTGCTGGCACGGCCAGAGTAGGATCGAGCGAGGCCGCAGCCAGGACGCGATTAATGGCTGCCGTCGGATCGTTTTGCGCATTCCCACAAGTGGCGCACGTCGAGGCCAAGTAAACCCTTGCGCCTTCGCGAGCCGCTCTTTCCACTGCCTGGTAGATGCTATACGCTCGTCCGACCCAGAAAACTAATATCATCAGCCCCATCAGGATCCAGACCACGAACGCAAATTCCACGAGCTCAGTACCGTGTGTATCGGACGACAATCGCCGCCGAAAGGCAGTCCATCCCCGCCTTGAAGTCTCTTTTTGGAGACACTTAGCCATAAAATCGCCCTCTTCCTACTGGTAGGAGAGCAATTCAATTTCCAAAGGATTAGCGGGGGTTCTTCAGCTTCTTGAAATTCTCGAGGACATCGAACGGCGTCAGCACTTGTGCAATGTTTTCACCAATTTGCTGGATTTTTTCTTCTTTCAAATGGCCCAGCAAAAGGCCGGCCTGGACTAGATATTCAATCTGCTCGGGCAGCAATCCCATGATGCGTGTGCACGTTGCATCCACGGCCACGGGATCGTCACCCATTACTAGTACTCCGCATGGCTTTGGCGTTCCTTGCGTTGGCCCGTTCCCTTCCATGCCCACGATGCCATCCACAATCGCGAAGTCCGGGCGCACCGTGGCATTAATATCCAGCAAGGAGCGCGTAATTCCCGCCCAGTGCAGAATATTTTTGGGCCATCCATAGCAGTTTCCCGGCACCACGCCGAACATGTTCTTCAAGGAAAGCGTCACGCCCGCCCAGTGATGCGTTTTCATCCTGGGCATGGAAACCACCAGATCGGCTCCCAGCACCGTCTCTGGAAAATAAAGGTGTTTCAGCGTGGAGGCGTTGGTGCGCAGCAGGGTTTTGCGGGGCGTGTCCAGGTTCAGGTCTACAAAGCATTGCGAGAGCGGCCCCACGTACTCGCGCAAGCGCATGGATTCCACGATGCCTTCGGTGTCTCGATCCAGCGCAGGCCCGTCGCCCAGCAAGACGCGTTCCGCTCCCAATTTCAGAAAACTTTCCCTAGCCGCCGCCACCACAGCGGGATGAGTATTGATCAGGTTTCCGGGTCCGGCCCAACAAATTGGGCTTCAGCAAAATAGTTTTCCCGCGAATCGGCAAATCAAATTCGCGCAGCGCTTCAACCATCGGCGCCATCAACTCAGCCTCGTAGCTGCCAACGCGGCGAATGGCCACGCGGGAAATGCGTCTCTGGTGGGAAGGTGATCAGCTTGGCTGCATGGGAGTTCATTCGAAGCTAGTCGCTCCCTTTCCCAGCGAACCAGCCAGCGGGAGCTTCCAGCGCCACCGCGCAGATAGCCGCCACAAGCTACATTTCCCAAAAACTGATTCACCTCGTAAGCATTGCGCAGAGTGGGAACAATGGGAGGCGCTCGCAGCCATACAGTTGAAAGCAGATATGGGCCAACGCCTGCGAAACCGGGCCCTTCAATACGCTCCCGTATCGAAAAAGCCAGTTGAGCCCCATTTGATTTTCGGCCCGCTCGCGATAATTCTGCAGCGCGATCAACGCCCAACCGGTCGGGCCAACCAGCGGCTCCCCGGCCACACCATACACTTCCGAATTGCCCGAATTCCAGCCGCCGCCCGGGCACATGCGGTCGTAGAGCATGGCCTCGCCGAGCTGCGGCGTTTTTCGGCTTCCGGCGGAATCGTTTTGGAAATAGAAAGTTGCTGCAGCAGAATCAACGCGCAAGCCGTAGGCTCAACCCAACTGCTGGTGCCGGGAGTCCAGCTCCAGCCTCGCAACGCCTGGTTTTGCCGCAACACCTTGCGCCGGACCAAAAATGCTTGCATCACAGCGGCGCCACAATACACTTCGCCGGGCCATTCGTTGCACAGCCATTTAGCGCCGCCGGAGACGGCCTCGAGAGCTTCGCCATATTGATGCAAAGCCAGGCAGGCTAGAGATGTTAGCCAGCGGCCCTCTGGAAATTGCGAGAAAGCGGGCCACGAGCGATCCGGCAACTGAGCCGCGCGAAGCCAATCCTTGCCGTGCTGTAACGCGGAGGAAAATTCGCTGGAGTTCGCGGAGGAATGCAGCGCGAACAGCGCCCAGGCCGTCGGCTCCGTGGCGCTTTTTTTCCCCGCCGATAGCCCCATCCGCCGTCGGAGTTTTGAGCGCCGCTCAGCATCGGAAGGCACACGCGATTCGCGAAAATCCATTTCCTCCGGCGTGTTGGGCATCGCCGAATTCAGGCTTCCCTTATCATCAGATGTGGCAAAGTCCCGGCCACAATCTACATGATTGTATCCGATTTTGTCGCCGGGCTGTTCGACACAATGGGAATGCCCGCCTCTTCGGGAAGAATATTCAGCTGATTGATCAAGCGGTGCAGATAGTTGCGCGCGATTCCCAGGGACCGCGCCGTCTCCGTCTTCTTCCAGCCGCATTGGCGCAGCGTCCTCAGAACCAGGCGCTTCTTGAATTCGCGAATTTCCAAGTCGTAGGAATGTGTCGTCGAACTTTCCGAAAAATCCTTTTCGAAGTTTCTCGGGAAGGTGGCAATTCGATGGTGGTATCTTCCGCCAGCACCACGGCGCGTTGCACAACGTTTTCCAATTCCCGAACATTTCCCGGCCAGGAGCATTCCTCAAGCGCTTGCAGCGCGGAACTGCGAGAACCGTTTGGTCTTCTTGCCAAACTGATTGGTGAATTGCTGCATAAAATGATGAGCGAGTTCCGGAATGCTCTCGCGCCGTTCACGCAGCGGAGGCAGATGCAATTGCACGACATTCAGGCGATAAAAAGATCCTCTCTAAATTTTCCCTGCTCCACCATCTCGTGCAAGTTGTGATGCGTGGCGCAAATTAATCGGATATCGACGGCCACGGGTTTCGATCCGCCTAGCCGCTCGAAGCTGCGCTCCTGCACAACTCGCAGCAATTTGGGCTGCAATCCCAGGCTCAAATCCCCAATTTCATCCAGAAACAATGTGCCGCGATCGGCAAGCTCGAAACGCCCTCTCCGGGTATTCGAAGCCCCTGTAAAGGCCCCTTTTTCATGGCCGAACAATTCGTCTTCAATCAGCGTCTCCGGCAGATTGGCGCAGGAAAATCCCACAAACGGTTGCGCCGCCCGGGAACTCATGCGGTGAATGGCTCGCGCCCAAAGTTCTTTTCCTGTTCCGGTCTCGCCGGTGATCAGCACGGTCACATCGCACGGCGCTACTTTTTGTGCCAGCGACATTACTTCCGACAGCACTCCTTCAGCGCCCACAAGCGTATACGTTGCCGTGAGTTTCATTTCTTGCGCGCGCAGATCCTGGGCCTCTTTTTCCAGTTGATGAAAACGGCAGGCCCGGCGCAATGCGATTCGCAGCTCAATCATATCGGGCGGACTGGCCAGAATGAGGTGGACGCCCAGCTCCATAAGTCGCAGGGTCAGAGCGCGGTCACTGGAGGCAAGAATTGCAACTACGGGAAGCGGAAATTTGCTTTCGGATGAGCTGTCCAGAAAATCCAACGCGGCTTTGATGACGGGATCTTTATCGCTGGCCTGCAAATCCAGCAGCAGAACATCGTATGCACCCGCTTCCCCGGCATCAGGCCAGCGCAGTTCCCGCGTGGCGCGAATTTGAAAGCCGGGACCCAGCGCGTGCGTCAAAGGTTCCGCGAATGCAATGTCAGGACTGCAGAAGAAAATTCGAATCAGGTCTGCGCTCATTAGGAAGCTGGCCCCCTTGGCATAACGTTGCATCTCAAACATGCAATTCACGCAAGAAGTGTCTGACTAAGAAGACACCGCCACACGAGAAATAATCCAAAACACTTCGGTTGCTGTTTGGTTTTCCTGCCAGGGGGACGACCTGACGAGCCATATGTATAAGGCTGCAACTAATAAAACACAAGTAACAATTTTTGCTTACCAATTTCATAGTACTCAATCGAAGACACGCACTCGGCGACTTTGTCTACGGGGCAGAACGGTTCAATCGTGGAAATTCGTAGAGCCTGTGTTTACAGTGATTTCAAAACAAAAATCAGACTGTTACTGCCTGATTCTTAATGGAGACAGGATCACGATAGGTACCATTAGTACTAAGAAGTGTAACCAAATATTCCAGCGCGTTCACTTCGATGCCTTCTTCTCCGCGGGACTCGAACACTTGCATGCGGTTCCACAGCAAGCGAGATCCTTTTCGTTACCCCATGTCTCTGGAAGGGCACAACTTTTTGTGAGCAAGTGTCTTGTTCCCCCATTTTTCAGTTTGCAGGCCAGGATTCAAGCCTGAAAACGGTTCATGAGCCTCCTAAATCCAGCAAGACTCCCACTTGATGAGTTCCTAAATTCTCCGTCGTCGTGTGGCACGCAAAGTGCTCCCTGTCAGACGAGGTGTGTTCCGGAATTTCGAGAGACCATGCGATCTCCTCAGCCATTTGAAATTTTGTGGGAATCTCGTGCCGCGGCGTGGGCGAAAGATATTGGCGTCCTTTTTTCCCGTGCGCCGGCGCCATCGGCGAGCGTGCGCCCATTTCGTTTCTTGTCCAAAAAAAGCAGCGTCAAACCATTGCTTGCCTTTTTGCTTTCCGTGGCTTTGCACGCAACGGCATTTGTGCTGATCACGCAGCTGAATTTCAGCTCTGGTTATGAACCGCCCCGCATTACGGAAAACTCCGACCCAGGCCCTATCTACCTCGATCTCGAGGCTCTAAATACGCTGCATATCCTGCGCAGCCTGCCTGTGGTGAAGCCCGCCGGGGCAGGAGGGCAGCCGGGCACGTCCAGTCAGACCGTCCGCGTGGTGCTTCAGGCAAGTTCGGCGCAGCATCCCAAGTTTACGATTACGCTGAACCCGCTCAAGCCAGACAACAATCGCCAGGCCATCAATCAAAAAATGTCCCCGCCGGACATGAAGATACAGCTGGAACAAAAACTCCCGGACATCGTACTTGCCGAAGAGCCTGCAGTGGCGCGGCCGAATGTGGACATGAGTCTTCACAAGCCTGTGGCTCCGAAGAACGCGCAGAACCAATCAGCCGATGCCGCGCCTACGGTGGCGTCCAGCGTTCCTGAGTTGTCGTTTAAGTCCGCGAATAACGTAAAGCGGCCGCAGGTGGACATGAGCATTCACCAGCCCACGGCTCCCACCAGTGCGCAGAGACTTTCGGCCGATGCCGCGCCCACAGTGGCTTCCAGCGTTCCTGAGTTGTCGTTCAAGACCGCGAATAACGTAAAGCGGCCGCAAGTGGACATGAACCTTCACCAGCCCACGGCTCCCACCAGCGCGCAGGGCCGTTCGGGCGATCCTGCTTCCACAGTGGCCCCTACCGTGGCATCGAACGCTCCAGAATTGTCGCTTAGGATTGCGCCCGCCGGTCAGCAGCCGCAATTGCCAGCCTCATATTTTGCCGGCAATTCACTGCATGCCCCTAGTGGAGGAAGTTCTTCCGCCAGGCAATCCGGCGGCGCAGGCACAAACTCTTCCGCGGATCCCAGCGGCGGTGTCGTTGTGATTTCGGTTGACCCGGGAACTTTTGCTCAGCTTGCTGCGTTGGCTCAGGGTAATCGCTACGGCCAGCTCGCAATTGCCCCCAGCAAAGAAGGCCTGGGATCTCCAGGGGGCAGCCCCAACGGAACGCCTGCCGGCGGTTCGGGCGGACCGGGCAGGGGTGGCGACGGAAGTTCCGGCGTTGGCCCAGGGCACTCCGGAGGGGGCGCCGGAGGAACGGAGGGACCGCTGAGGGCTACTCTGAGCGCCATAGGCGGCTCTGGAACCACTGGTGGAGTGGATTCACACAATCTTTTGGGTTCGGTACGGCCCACCGCAGTCTTTCCAATCACGTCCGTCACAAAATTGCGCCGTCCTCCCCTGGTTGTCTCCACGGGACCCATGGGCGGCGGTGGCCTCGAAGTGTACGGAGCCTTGCCGTGCGGAAAAGTGTATACAATTTTCTTGCAGATGCCGGGCAAAAGCTGGGTTCTGGAGTATTGCGCGCGCCAATCCGCCGACGTAAAACCGGGGCAATCCAAACCTGGCGTGGTGGAGGTGGAAACTGGCCTTGTTCCCCCAACGGTCGATCAACAATTTGATTTTCACCGCCTGGCCGTTCCCGAAAAAGACGCCGACAAACTGATTGTGCTTCGAGGCGTGATTGACAAGGACGGCTCCATCAGCGATGTCCACGTTTATCAAGGCGTGCAGCCGGAAATGGATGCAAACGCTGCGCTTGCGTTCAGCAACTGGAAGTTCAGGCCGGCTTTGCGGGACAATCTTCCGGTCAGTGTGGATGTGTTGGTGGGAATTCCCGCGAGAGTCCCGGCAAAGTCCAACGAAAATTCAAGCGGGCCGCAAGGAAATTAGAATCGATTTCACGGTTGCGGCATTAATTTTTCGCGGAGATTGTTGTCGCGGACACCGGAAACCCGCCAGCTGAGATGGTTATGTCTCTAATTGAAGACAGCCATTTCGCCTGAATGTTTTATTTTAGGTACGAATTCAGCACGGGCAAATTCCCCACTTGCCCAGACCTGCCAACCCCAATCTATTGCTTTGACATGAATTAGCTCCAATCCCTCAGATTTATACTTGTAGCAAAGCTTTGGTCTTTCTTTTGCACAGGCCATTCCGAGAGAGAATGGGACCACGATGAGCACTAAAACCCACGAATCGTTCGGCTTCCTGCCTTGGGTCACTGTCCTGCTGACAGCCTTGGTGGTCCTGGTCGCCTGCGCCGTCGCCACCCGTTAACATTCTCAATCCATCTGCGTAGCCGCGCTCCCGCTCGCATCCTCTTCTGCCTCCCTGCGCCCTGCCTCCCTGCTTTCAGCTTCCCAACCTCCCCGGGCAATTACCGCCACAAAAAAGCCATTTCTTCGCACATCGTTTCACAATCGCAATTGCTCTGAAGAATCGGGACAGCTTTCTTAAGTTTCGGCGCAGCCTGCCGGAAGGTTGAGTTGCACCACACGGAATATCCGATTGGATACGGTTTCGCGTTTCGACTTGTATCCGTTCGTTAACCGATCCGTATCTCCCCATCTTTGAGTATTCCTAAGTAACACAAAACTCAAGGATATATTCCTGCGGGAATTGGCTGTCCAAGTGCTCCTCTCGACGAGATCAAGTGCGCGATCGCCTGCGCGAGTTTTCTTGAGAGTGCGGGCGCGAGCTTCGGCTCATTTTTTTCTTGCCGGGTTCACGTGGTGAATGTTGCCCACGCTTTGCGCGGTTTCTGACGGATAGAGGGGACATATATATGCTGCGAAGGTTGCAAAATTCAGGACAGATCATTGGCGGCTGCGCTGCCTGCTGCGCTGCGGCAATTCTCATCATTTGCATGGCGACGTTGGGGCATGGTGTCACCAGCGGATTCCCGCGCGCGATGCATACGTCGAAGAACGCGCATGCGCAACTTCTGCAGGCGCGCACCCAGCCCACAAATGGCATCGGCTCCGCGAAATCGCGCAGCGTGATCGAGCGTTACAAACAATTTCCTCTGTCCTTCGAGCCCAACCTTCAGCAGACCGACAATGCGGACGTAAAGTTCTTGGCGCGCGGAAACGGCTACATTCTTTTCCTGACCGGCAAAGACGCCGTATTCTCGATGGGCAAGGCCGCTCATTCCAGCGCGGTCATGCGCATGAGTCTTCTGGGAGCCAACAGCAACCCAAGTTTTTCGGGCATGGACGAATTGCCTGGCAAGAGCAACTACATCATTGGCAATCAGCCCGACAAGTGGCACACAAACATTCCCAATTACCGCAAAGTTTCCGAGCGCAATATTTATCCCGGCATCGACCTGGTCTACTACGGCACGCAGCGCCAGCTGGAATACGATTTCGTGGTCGCGCCCGGCACCAGCCCCAGCAAAATTAAAATCGCCTTCAGCGGCGCAAAGAATCTCCATACGGACGCGAATGGCGATCTGGTTCTAAGCGCGGCGGGCGTGGACGATGTGCGCCTGCACAAGCCAGTCGTCTACCAGCAATTCGGCAATGACAAGAAGTTGGTCGCCGCAAATTATATTTTGAGCGGAAAAGACAGCGTCGAATTTGCAATCGGAAACTATGACACGGCCCGCCCGCTGATCGTCGATCCCATTCTTGCCTACTCCACCTATCTAGGCGGCAGCGGCATTGACGGCGCCAACGCCATCGCAATAGCGCCTGATAACACGGCCTTCGTAGCGGGATCTACCTTTTCGACGGACTTCCCAGTGATTCACGCCCTTCAGCCCAACGAAGGCGGCGGCGTGGATTTCCCCCAGGATGCTTTCGTATCCAAAATCAGCGCCGATGGTTCGACATTACTTTATTCCACATATCTCGGTGGCGAGAACACGGATACAGGGAACGGGATCGCCGTCGATTCATTTGGCAATGCATACGTTGTCGGAACGACGTTGTCGCCGCATTTCCCCATCATTGGTGGAATCAATAAGGAGTGCGGCGGCGACGCACTCTGCGGGGCCTCCTACAATCCGGGCGGACTGATCGTCTCCAACGCCTTTATAAGCAAGCTGAATATCGCCGGTTCCGCCCTGGTTTACTCCACGTATCTGGGGTTCTACGAAAACGTCACCGGCAACTCAATCGCAGTGGACGGAAATGGAAACGCTTACGTTACGGGCTCGGTCGAACCAAACGGCTTTCCGACGGTTACCATCGCTGCGCCGGCCGAACCGCCGCCCCCGTTCCCTCTCGTAAATTCCATCAATCCACCCGTCATACTTACGATCACTCCCACTACGACGTTTCCTAGCGGTCAATTCGACCTCGGGTTTAACGGCATTGCCAATGCGTATCTAACTGAGATTAGTTCCACCGGCTCCTCGATTGTCTACTCCACCTACATCGGAGGAAGTGGCGAAGACTCCGGCAACGGCGTCGCGACCGATGGCAAGGGGAACGCCTATGTGACCGGGCTTGCGAACTCGGCCGATTTCCCCACGGTTGGAGGCCTTCAGAGCGTCAACAATGGCGCTGGTGATGCGTTCCTCGCCAAAATCAACACGGCTCAATCCGGGGCGGCATCTCTTCCCTATTCCACGTTGCTGGGCGGCACAGGACTGGATCAAGGCAACGCCGTAGCGGCTGACGGCGCGGGAAATGCCTATGTCGCCGGCGTCACACATTCAATCGCCAGCACTCTCGGTTTTACTGTGCCTGCCGGAGGGTTTCAGACGAACTGCGTACTGGACACCTCAGGCGCGTGCGAAGGTGATGCCTTCGTAGCTAAGCTGAATACGAACCTGACTGGCGTGGCGTCCCTCAGCTATTTTACCTATTTGGGCGGCTCGCTTGCGGACGGAGCCAATGCGATTGCCGTGGATTCCACCGGGAACGCCTATGTGACGGGATCAACCGTATCGCCGGACTTCCCCGCTGCCGGCGCGGTCTTTCAATCGAAGTTTGGCGGTGGTAACGCCGACAGCTTCGTGACGAAGCTCAATCCCGCCGGGACAGCGTTGGTGTACTTGAGCTACCTCGGCGGCACGAACACGGATGTGGGAACAGGAATAGCGGTCGATACGGGTGGAAACGCTTACCTGACGGGGCAAACATGCTCGCTGGACTTTCCACTCGCGAATCCCTTGCAGGATGTTCCCGGCACCAACTGCGACGCCTACGTGGCCAAGGTCAGCATCCTGACCAGCTTCGAGGTCAATCCCGCGAGTCTGGTCTTCCCGGCGCAAAGCCTCAACGCCACCAGCCAGTCGCAAACTCTGACTGTCACAAACGGTGACAATCCGCAAACCTTTTCAAGTATCGCCCTTTCCGGAGACAATCCCGGCGACTTCATGGAATCGAACACCTGCCCGATCGCCCCAGCCCAGCTAGCCGTGGGGGCCACTTGCACTATTACTGTTTCCTTTACTCCTACGGGGCAGGGACTGCGAAAGGCCTTCCTGACCATCACAGACACGCTTCCGGCGAACACTCAAGTGGTGAATCTGTCGGGCAGCACCTCCACAGTCACGCTGTCTGCCTCAAGCCTCGCGTTCGGGCCTCAGCAGGTCGGCATTCCCAGCGCGCCCCAGGCCGTCACGGTGACCAATAGCGGCAGCACCGGGCTGACAATCTCACAAATCACCGCCAGCGGCGATTTTTCCGAAACCGACGATTGCGTCAAGGCTGGGGTTCCGCTCCCGTCAGGCACCAATTGCGTGATTCAAGTCACCTATACGCCTTCCGCGGTCGGACAAAGTATCGGTGCCATCACGCTTACCGATAGTGGGACGGGCAATCCTCAAACAATTTTGGCGACCGGAACCGGTGTGCTGGAGCCCCAAGCCTCGCTTGCACCCGCAAGCCTCGGCTTTGCCAGCCAGCCCGTCGGCGTCTCCAGCGCCTCACAGGCAGTAACCTTGAGCAACACGGGCGATGCTCCCCTGACCGTTTCCAGTATTGTCGTGTCCGGCGATTTCAGCCAGACCAACACCTGCGGCGCGATTCTTTCCGCCAATTCCACTTGCGCGATCAATGTCACCTTCACTGCTACAGCGGCTGGAACCAGAATTGGCACTCTCACCGTCACGGATAATTCCGCGAATCTTGCCGGCAGCACCCAGGCGATCTCGTTGACCGGCACGGGGCTTGCTGTCCCCATCGTCAATCTTTCGGCAACCACGCTGACCTTCAACAACCAGGCCATCGGAAGCACCAGCCCCGCGCAAATCGTTACGCTGACCAACATCGGCAGCGCTCCCTTGATCATTTCCAGCGTGACGCCCAGCGGATCGTTCGCTCAGATCAACAATTGCCCGACGAGCGTAGCGGTGGGAGCCAATTGCGCCATCACCATTACGTTTACGCCGGAAACGTCCGGCAACCTCTTTGGAACGGTTACGATTGCGGACAATGCCACAAACAATCCGCAAACCATCTCCATGTCGGGGACAGGTGTTGGTGTCCCCTTCCAGGTTACTTCGCAGACCGCCACACCTTCCGTCCCGGCCGGAAAATCGGCTGCGTTCGCGATTAGCGTGGTTGGGTTTGGCGGCTACTCGCAGCAAGTTTCGCTGAATTGCATCGCCCCGGCGACTTTGAGCTGCTCGGTTGCGCCTTCGGTCGTAACCCCCAGCGCGACGCCGGCACAGGCCGCCACCGTCACCGTCAGCACTTCGCTGCGAACCAGCGCGCCGCCCATCTCAGGGTTCAAGATCGATCCATCGGATCTCCTGCGGCATTTCCGCGCGGGCTGGCTCTTGTGGCTCGTTGCTCTGCTCATGGTCATGACTGCGGCCATCGTAAGGCGGCGTCCTGTTACGGCTGCGTTCGGGTTTGCTGTGGTCCTGCTGCTTGCGTCGGTGGCGTGCAGCGGCAGCGGCACTCCTGGAGTGGCTGCGGGAACTCCCGCGGGCAATTATCAGATCACTGTCACCGGCACGTCGGGCGCAACCACCACTTCGACCACCCTGACGTTGCAGGTGAACTAGGCGCGCTGATGCGCCGAGGCTTGCAAGCGGCATTTCTGAATGGCGTCGACGAGACGCGGCAATCATAGGTCACGCGGGGCAATTTCAAGGCCCGCGCGAGGAGACTAAGTTATGAATGTTATGAAAAAAATATTTTGGATCGTCCCGGCAATTTTCATGCTTTCCATCACGGCGCGCGCGCAGGAGCAGGCCACTCCAGCCTGGGAAATCACCGGCGGCTACTCCTATCTGAAAGCGGATCTGGGCGGATCGAGCTTCCATCTGAACGGCGCCACCACTTCAGCCACACAGAATGTGAATAGCTGGTTTGGCGGACGATTCGAGGTCAGCGCGTTTCACGGCAACGACGCGGGAGCCACCGTTTCGGCCCAAACGTTCACCTACGGACCGGTCTTTTCCTATCGCCGGCTCAGGACCGTGACTCCCTTCGTGCATGTGCAGGGCGGAGCGATTCATGCCAGCCAGGGCTACCTTGGAATTTCGCAAACGGCCATCAAATTCGCCATACTTGGCGGCGGCGGCGTTGACATTCGCATCAACAGGATGCTGTCCGCTCGCCTGCAAGCCGACTACATGATGACGCGCTTCCTGACCCTCAATCAGAATAACCTCCAGGGTTCCGTCGGCCTGGTCTATCACTTCGGCAGAAAATAATTTTTCGATGCATCGGGGCGAACTGAGCCGGGCTCGTACAATCAGTTCGCCCAAATAATCCGGCCAAACAGTTTGCCTAAACACCGCCCGAAAATGTGTGCGCTGTTCAGATTTAGAAGCTTTCACGTTTAGCAGGGCCGAGCTTCACCCCCAAAATCTCCGTACTGTCCTGCTTTGAAAGTCTTCGCGTTTAGGAGGGCCGAGCTTCAGCTCGGCCATTCAGGTCACGTATGCTTGCGGGCTTTAGCCCCTGAAGCTTCAGGGGTTAAAACCCCTGATGGGACGATCCTTTTCGTCGGGACTGAAGTCCCGACCTCCTAAGAACCACCCCGTCCCAACATCATTCGAATTAAGAAAGCTCCGAAATTTGCCCACATCAACGCCAAGCTGCTACAATGCCTCAGTCGCCAGCCGCGATTTCTTTGCTATGCTTTTCACGCGAAGAGCGGCCGATCCAAGCGCGACAAGCTTGCAAGTCCTCAAAAACACAGTGCGCCCGTAGCTCAGCTGGATAGAGCGTCTGGCTACGAACCAGAAGGTCGGGTGTTCGAATCACCCCGGGCGCACCACTTTTCTATGTTTTTCGTCTACGTATTGCGGAGCGAGACCAGCGGCACTGTCCTGCTATGGCTGTGGAAACAATCCTTTTTGTCATCCCGAGCGAAGCGAGGGATCTGCTTTTCTTCTCGGCTTCCAAGAAACAACAGATTCCTCGGGCAACCCCCGCCCTTCGGAATGACATGGCGGGAATTTTTCCGCGGCCTGTGAAGCCGTGCCCAACAATGAGTGGGGCAGATGGCCCGGCCTTTGAATTGGAATTTGAGCTGCCCAGGGCGGGTGGCCCGGGCTTTGAAGTAGAACTTGGGGTGCCCCGTCCTTGACGTTTTTCAAGGGCGGGGGTTTTGATCTGCTCCTCGATACTCGCTTAGCTCACTGGATCGATGCGGACCAGTCGAGTTTCCTTCTTGGCGTAAAAAGAAAAACTGCTCCAGGGCCAGTCCCTGGGGTGAGTGACCAGTTTTCTTTTTATGGGATTCATGTGCATGTAGTGAAGTTTCTCGACAAACTTGGTCTGACTCCAGACATTGAAATCGTAGAAGCGAGGCTGCCAGAATTGGGGCAGGAGATCGTTGGCTCGTCGGAATGGAAGACTGAGTTGTTGGGAGGATATTTTTTTGCGCGGCTTGCGGCGAAGCCGCCGCGAAACGCGCTGCTTCAAGACCTGCATGACGGTGGAGGGAGTGCCTGTGGCCGGCTCGCCAATGAGCAGGTGAATGTGATTGGGCATGACCACGTAACCTGCGAGGGCGAAGCCGTAGCGGTCGCGCACCTCACCCAGAATTTTGACGAACAAATTCTTAGCGTGGGCAGAGGCAAACAGGGGCAGCCGCCTGTAGCAACTGCAAGTGATGAAGTGCAGGTGGCGCAATCCGTAGCGGCGGTGCAGTCCTTTAGGCATGGCGAGCGGAACGAAAAGCCCCGCCCTTGAAGAACGTCAAGGACGGGGCACCCCAAGTTCAGAATTCTAACCGCGAGTGGACGTATGGGAGTAGTATTAACATTTGGAGCGCAGACGATTTCATGGAATGCGAAAGGGCGGGCCACCCGCCCGGAAACCAGAAGGTCGGGTGTTCGAATCACCCCGGGCGCACCACTCGTCAAAATTAACTATTTTTCCAACGGAATTGATGAAGTTAGGATGACCACATCACCGATTTGGTGCAGCAACTGGACGCGCACTGAGATCTGCTCCCGAATGAAATGCGCGACTGGGCGGCCCGGCCTTTGAATTGGAATTTATGAATTGGAATTACGGTACCCCCGTGCTTCCAATTTTGAAAGGCGGCGCATTTGCAATGCTCCTCTAGGCGCGTCAAGTCGAACGAAAAGGCCCGCCCTTGAAAAACGTCAATGACGGGCCACCCCAAGTTCAACCACAAAGCCCGGGCCACCCGTCCTGTTCGCGTCGGTGATGCTGACATGCAGCTTTCGATGAGCAAATCAAAGTCAAAAGCCCCACCTGTCAAGCGGCGTGAAAGATGGGCCACCCGGAAGTTCAAAGGCTGGCCCACCCGCCCGAAGTTCAAAGTCAAAGGCCGGGCCACCCGCCACCCCAACTTCGAGTTCAAAGGCTGGGCCACCCGCCAAGCACACCGCCCGAGGAATTGGCTTCCTCGATGAGGTTGTCCCCGTCGTAGGCGAAGACGCTCGTGGCTGCCGTGGAAGATTTCTCGATACGGCGTCTGAAAGGATCGTACTTGAAGGTGTCACTCGATTTCGACAACTGAACTGTTGGCCTCAATTCGTTTGCGCAGATCCACTCGGATCGACTTCAGTGGCAGGTCTTTACCCCACTCAACTGTATCCTCGCCGGAACACGATCGATGCACAGTGAAAGTTACCATTTCACCGGCGCCCGGAAGGACTGCATCGATCTTGTCCGTAAACTGGGAAAAGTTCGCGACTCTTATTTGAAGGCGCTTATGCAACATTTCCATCGCTGCATGCTGAATCTGGGCGATGCGTCGAGTTCTGAATTGTGGATCCACGTGAAATAGTTCGGCGGGATCAGAACTGATCGCCAGGTCTTGATCTTGCCTCTTGGCATGAGAAGTGAAGTCGGAAAATCGAGACATCTGCTGCGCCATGTATTCATCCGAACTAAGTCTTTTCCCTCCTGGGGACCATTGCCACGGCGACCATGTAATCCAGAGTTGCTCCTCCGAGACCAAAAGAACACGCCCTGAGCAGAATCGATATTCAAAAACCGAGTTCAACTCTGGAACAATCGCTAAGGCATCGAATTCCGAAACCGTTTGATCACGTTTGGCGTTATCTGCTTCAAAAATTATTAGTCGCATTTCGGTGCTGGGCAAAGGAATTCCATCCCAGAAACTTCGCTCCCCCACGTCGGCTTTTATTCCGTTCGCGATATTAGAACGGGCGACAGACACCTCGTGCCCCATAGTCGTTGGGGCGGAACTTTGGGCCTGGGTCAGAAAGCCGATTGCAAAGCACAGAAAACTAGTGCGAATAATCTGTATAATTGAAGAATACTTGATCATTTCCGCTCCCACCTTGGGGCACTTGGAGATAGTTGTTACCTACTCCGATTCCGCCTGGTACCGCTGCAGGGGCAATGTACCCGGCTGCTATACCATTTCTCATCCACTGCGGAGCCCCGATGCTAGTATCGAAGTAAAATAGCGCGTCAGTGTTAGTACCGTTCGGTTGCTGTGCCCCTATTGCCGCCAAGAGAGCATTCTTGTAACTTTGGCATTCCGCTGCATCGAGGTTGCCGACTTTGTCCGAATTGCTGACACGATTGAATTTCGTACCACCGGGTGCAACGAATTTCTTATAGATCACTTCAATTATTGTCTTGCCGAACTCTCCTGGATTGCCGTAATTTGCGTCGTTCACGACAACAGAAGCAACGGCAAGGTCGCCCGATGATGAACCGTTTCCCTCGGCATACACCAATTGGGCCAGCTTTGCAGTAGTTGGATCACTTGGAAAAACAGCGTCACATTTCTTCTTCGGATCTGGAGGGCACAGCCCCGAAGGATCTGTGCTATTTACGGGACCATTCGAAACATACCGGTAAGAGTTGATCCCACCCTCAATGCCGATCGGATCTTCGCCGACGAAGCGTCCAGTGGACGGGTCATAGTATCTAGCACGGTAGTAATACAATCCTGTTTCGGTATCGAGCTCGCGACCGGTATATTGGAAGGAGTTTGTAAGTGAGCCTGCCGACCCAGTAAGTTTCCCAAATGAATCGTATGTGTAAGTTTGTGCCAAGGAACCGCTCGTGTTGGTTAGCGATGTAATCGAGCCCAATGCGTCAGCTTCATAGTAGCTCGTTGCGGTTCCACGAAGCATGGCGAGGGATTCATCGACGGCCTCTCCTTGGGCGTAACGTGACACAACGCCCCCAGAACTATTGGCTTCCTCAATGAGGTCTGCACCGTCGTAAGCGTAGACGCTGGTACCAGAGGACGAAGATTTGTAGATGCGCCTTCCCAATGGATCATATTTGAACGTGATTGTCCCGCCGCTGCCGGGCAGCGCCACGCTCGTGAGGCGGTTCTCGAAGTCCCAAGTGTAGCTCGTCGTGTTCGAGCCAACTACCTTCGTCAGCGTGTTGCCGTTGCTGTCGTAGGTGTAGCTGGCGTTGGAATTGGCTGTCATTTCGTTCGATGCGTTTGTGGTGTACGACGACACCCCGAGCGACGCTGTACGGTTGCCCACCGCGTCGTAGCTGTAACTCTCGGTTGTGCTCGATCCCTGCATCGTTTGCGTCAACTGATAAATCGCGTCATACGTGTAATTCGACGTGACCGCTGCGAGCTGGTCCACCTTCGCTGTTCTGTTTCCAGCAGAATCCAACGTATAGCTCGCGCCGTCAATGGTACTCCCGGACAGCTGGTGCAGCACCGATTGCAAGCGCGACAGATTGTCGTAGGCGTAATTCGTGGTCACGCTGTTGGGCCGAGTCATCTGCGTGCGCCGCGACAGCGCATCATAGCTGAACCCGAACGAACCGCTGCCAAACGCTGACGGCGGAGCAAGCGACGTCAGCCGGTTCAGCGTGTCATAGGTGTAGGCCGTGGCCCCGCTCTCCGGGTCCGTGAACCCGGTGCGGTTGGACGCCGCGTCATAGGCATAGGCGTTCGTGAAGCTGCGGCTGGTGAGGAAGCTGTAGCTGGTGGTGGTGCCGATCAGCCGCCCCATGTTGTCATAGGCAAATGCGTAGGTCCCCGTGGGATCGTTTACCGCCGTAATCTTGCCCACCAGGTCGTAGGTGTAATCCACCGCCGTCGAGTCTGGATAAGTCTTCGAGGTAAGCCGGTTCAGCGGGCGGGTGGCCCGGCCTTTGAATTGGAATTTAGGGTGCCCCGTCTTTCGAATTGTGAAAGGCGGGGGTTTTGCATCGACAGCTGCGATCCCTCACGCACGCAGAACACTTCACATTTTAAATCCAAACAACTTGAGCGCATTTTCCTTGAGGATCAGGGGGCGCACTTCGTCTCGGATGGCGATCTTCTCGAAGTCGGCCATCCAGCGGTCTGGCGTGATCAGCGGGTAGTCCGAGCCGAACAGGACTTTGTTCTTCAGCAGCGTGTTTGCGTACTGGATGAGGGTTGCGGAGAAATACTTTGGCGACCAGCCGGAGAGATCGATATAGACGTTGGGCTTGTGCAGGCAGATGGAAATGGCCTCGTCCTGCCAGGGAAAGGACGGGTGGGCCATGATGATTGGCATGGAGGGAAAGTCCACGGCCACGTCGTCGATGGGCATGGGTTGCCCGTACTTCAAGTGCACGCCGCCTCCGCCGGGCATGCCCGTGCCGATGCCGCTATGCCCGGTATGAAAAATCACCGGCAGCCTGGCCTCGGCGAAGACTTCGTACAGAGGGTAGGCCAGGCGATCGTTGGGAAAAAATTGCTGGACGGGCGGATGAAGTTTCAATCCGCGTATCTTCCCTTCGGACACCAGGCGCTTGGCTTCCTGCACGCCATGCGCGCCGCGATGCGGGTCGATGCTGGCAAAGGGGATGGCGATATCGGAATTGCGTTCGGCGAAGCGCACCACTTCATCGTTGGACACCTGCGGCCTTCCGGTCAGCCGCTCGTCCACCGTGAAAATTACGAAGGCAATTTTTCTGGAGCGGTAGTACTCGGCCAGCGCGCCGGCATCGCGCGCGGCGCCGCTTTCGCCAAAATATTTTTTGGCCGCGGCGTCCGCCTCCGTGCCCGCGTCGGTATGCTCCATGTGAACGTGCACATCGAAAGCCACGAGCGACTGCACGTCGATGCGCGAAGAGGAATTCATTTCGGCTCCTTCGATAAAGTGAGGACGTGCGCGGGAACAGGTTCGCGATAGAGATCCTCGACCAGCGCGGCGCGTTTCGCCAGCACCGTTTTTTGATTGATGGAACCCTTGTCGGTAATCTCCTGCGCTTCCACCGAGGGCGGCGTGTCCAGCAGGGTGGCGCGATCGATGCGAGTGGTGCTGCCGGTGCTGGCGCAGGCGAAGGAATCGAGCCGCTCCTGAAACGCAGCGCGAACCTCGGGCCGCGCAAGAATCTGCGAGGCGGTCGCGTCCGGCGGCAAGTCCGCGCAAAGCGCCCTGCACGCCTGCAACGCCGGAAAAAACATGGCCGTCGTAAAATCCCGGTCCGGCCCCGCAAGGACAACGTCGTGCACAAGGCTTCCGAAATGAGCCAGCAGGCGCATTCGCATGGGGCCGACCCTCACCCAAGTGCCCGTGGAATTTTTGAAATCTTCGTTCAACCGCCCGTCGAAAAGGAAACCTTTCAGCGGGTCGTGCGGATCGGCAAACTTGATGGCGTCGCCCAGACAATAATAATTCTCTTCATCAAAGGCCGCCGCGGTCAATTCCGGGCGCCGCCAAAAACCGGGAGTGATGGACGGCCCGCGCAAACGCGCCTCCAGCTTTTCTTCCACCGGAACAAGCTTTAGTTCCACGCCCGGCACAGGCAATCCCAGCGAGCCGGACGAAGCGCCTTCCCTGCCCGTGGAGAGCGCGAAGGGAGCGCTTTCCGTTGCGCCCAATCCTGTGACCACCAGAATTTCTTCGCCGCAAGTTTCAAACGCCAGGTCCTGCAGCGCGTCCCAAATGTGCTGGCTGAGTCCGGCGGCAGCGAAAAAAAGCAGATTCAATCGGCTGAAGAAATTCTTGCGCAACGCCGCATCGCTTCGCAGATGCCCGATGAGCATCTCGTATCCCTTGGGCACGTTGAAATACGCGGTGGTGGCGATTTCGCGCAGGTTGCGAACTGTCTCGCCAAACAATTCGGGCGTGGGCCTGCCCGCGTCAATGTACAGCGAGCCGCCGTTGTACAGCGCGATGCCAAAATTGTGGCTGCCGCCAAAGGTGTGATTCCAAGGCAGCCAGTCGCACAGCACTGGCGGCGCGTCTCCCAGCGAAGGCATCATTTGCAGCAGCATTTGCTGGTTCGAGCAAAGCATGCGATGCGTGGTGATCACGCCTTTGGGCAGGCCGGTCGAGCCGGAGGTGTACAGAATTTTTGCGATGGAGTCCGGCCCGGTCCGCCGGTTAGCTTCGTCCACTGCCGCGGACGGCTCGGAACTTTCCAATTCCGCAAGGGAGATGGAAGGCATTCCATCGGGACGAGATCTGTGATGGACAATCTGCGCGTCGCCCTGCGAAACGGCACGCAGCGCGGGAGCGAAACGCGCGGCGTCGTCCGCGAACACCATGGCCGGCGCGAAGTTCCGCCACACGTGGGAAAGCGCCGCGAATTCCTTCACGGCCAGCGAATATGCCGGCGCGATCGGCGCGTACGGAATGCCCGCATACATTGCCGCCAGTGCCAGCAGTCCGTGCTCGATACTGTTTCCGGAGAGAATCATCAGCGGCTTTTCCGCCGAAAGGCCGCGATCGACGAGGCCGCGGGCCAGCCTGCGCACGCGCGCCAGGGACTCGGCGTAGGTCACGCTGCGCCACTGGCCGTCCGGCGCGCGCTCTGCGAGAAAAATTCGGCCGGGCGCCTGTGCCGCCCACGATTCCAGCCGATCGGTGACGCGCGCGGGATACTCGCCAAGCGGCTGCGGCGAGCGCACGTAGATCACGCCGTTCTCGCGGCGATCCACGATGGCTTGCAGCGAGGCAACGCGCACGGCGCGCACAGGTCTTTTGGTCAGCGATGGCACGCGTTCATTCTCCATACCTAAATGTTTTGCTCGGCATCATATTCCCGGAAACTCTTGCCTTCCGCGGCCAGGCGCTGCAACAACGGAGCGGGCTTCCAGCGCTGGCCCAACTCCCTTTCAAATTGGCATATGCGATCGTAAATACGGCGCAGCCCCACGGTGTCGGCGTAAAACATGGGGCCGCCGCGCCACGCGGGAAATCCATAGCCGTTGATGTAGATGACGTCGATATCCGCAGCCCTTTGCGCGCCGCCTTCCTGCAATATCCGCGCGCCCTCGTTGATCAATCCGTAGAGCGAGCGCTCCACAATTTCCTCGTCGCTGAACTCGCGCTGTGCGATTCCAGCCTCGCGCGCCGACTCTCGAATCAGGCGCAAAACTTCCGGATCGGGCGCCGGCTTGCGGTCTTCGCCATACAAATACCAACCCTTCCCGGTCTTCTGCCCGTAGCGGCCCATTTCGCACAGCTTGTCCGCCACCAGCGGTTTGCGCGCGCCCGGCTCGGAAAAATGGCCCAGTTCCCTGCGCACGCGCCAGGCCACGTCGATGCCGGCCATGTCGTCCACTTCGAAAATTCCCATGGCCATGCCAAATTGCGTGAGCGCTCGGTCCACTTGCTGCGGCGTGGCGCCCTCTTCCACAAGAAATTGCGCTTCGTACATGTAAGGAAACATCATGCGGTTGCCGACGAATGCCGGACCGTTCTTCACCACCACGCCAACCTTGGACAGCCGCTTGGCCAGCGCCAACGCTGTCGCCAGTGTTTCTTTTTTCGTGGCGCGCCCGCGCACGATCTCCAGCAGGCGCATCACATTGGCGGGGCTGAAGAAATGCAGCCCCACCACATTTTCGGGATGCCCGGTTACGCCGGCGATTTCGTCGATGTCCAGCGTGGAGGTGTTCGAAGCGAGAATGCAATCGGGTTTGGTACGCGTCGTGAGTTCGGAAAAAACCTGCTTCTTGGTTTCCATGTTTTCGAACACGGCTTCGATCACCAGGTCTGCCGTTTCGAAACCGGCGTAGTCCAGTTGCGGATGAATCCGCGCCATACGCTCGGCAACCCCCTCCAGAGTGAAGCGCCCGCGCTTGACCGACGCGTCGTAGTTTCGCCGAATGGCCGCAACGCCGGCGTCCAGCGCGTCCTGGCGCGATTCCTTCAGCAAGACTGGAATGCCCGCATTGGCGCAGGCCATGGCGATGCCGCCGCCCATGGTCCCGGCGCCCACGATGGCAATGCGCTCGAGCGGCGCGACGGCCGTGTCCTTGCCAATGCCGGGAACTTTGGCCACGCCTCGCTCGGCGAAAAATGCGTGGATCAGCGCGCGGCACTGCTGCGACTCGACACACTCCTGAAATAGCTGGCGCTCGCGTGCGCAGCCCTCTTCGAATGGCAGCGATGCAGCCGCCTCAATTGCTTCAATTGCTTTCAGAGGCGCCGTCAAATTGCGCTTTGTCTTGCGCGCCAGCTCGCGCCCCGCAGCCAGCGCTTCTTGCAACGTGCCGTGGGCTTTTACGTGTACGGTCAATTCTCGCGTTTTGCGATGAGGGGGTCCAACCGCCACCATGCGCCGAGCGAATGCCGCCGCCTCAATTCTTAGATCACCCTGAACAATGGCATCGATGATTCCTGCCGCCAGCGCATCGTCCGCCTTAACTGGCTTGCCGGAAACGCACATCTCGATGGCCTTCTCGACGCCAGCGAGGCGCGGTAGCCGCTGCGTGCCTTCCGCTCCCGGAATGATGCCGAGATTCACTTCGGGCTGCCCGAGTTGAGCGTCCTTCACGGCCACGCGGTAGTGCCCTGCCATGGCCAGTTCCATTCCGCCGCCCAGTGCCGTGCCGTGAATGGCCATCACCACGGGCTTGGAACAATCTTCGATTCTCTTGAACAAATCGTGCATGCTCGGCGCGCCCGCGCCTTTACCCCACGCCATATCTTCGAGCTGCTTGATGTCCGCGCCCGCCACGAATGTTTTCCCCGCTCCCATCAGAACAATCGAGCGCACGCCGGCATCCGCATCGGCCGTTTCGATGGCGCGGGCAATCCCCTCCGGCACGCCCGCGCCTAGCGCATTGACGGGAGGATTGTTCACTTCGATCAGGGCGACGCCATCCTGAAGCGTTGTCCGCACCAACTCGCCGCGCCCCTCCGCCGAATTATCCGCAACGTTCAATGTCAGCCCTCCCTTTTTCTCTCGCGCATCAAACCAGGACTTGCGAATCTCTCAACCATTGCCCGAAAACTTCATACTCCCTATAACTTAACTTTACTCGGAACTGGACATTTCGCAACCGTACAGCGCATCGCAATCCGGCGAAACACTTTACCTTTGTTTTGGTATCGCGGGCTTCAGCCTCCGGGGGTTAGTCTTTGCAAGGACTAACCCCCGCAGGCTGAAGCCTGCGCCACTGAATTCCGAGTCATCGCACATTGCAAACTTCTAGAGCGAATGCGGAGATTGCGCGGCGAGAAAATCCTCGCGATAGGGACGATACGCGGCCAGAAACGCGAACCACATCAGCACCGACGCCGCGCCGATGGTCACCGCCATCGAAGCGCCCAGCATTTTCTCGCTGTGAAAAAAATAATCGTTCAGCAATCCCGGCAACAGCGGCCCCAGCGTAACTCCGCCGAAACTCATAATGAAGAGGAAGAGCGCGGACATTTGCCCGCGCATTTGGTTCGGAAAAATTAATTGCAGCGCCGCGTAAGAGCAGCCAATCGGCAACGCCAGAAGAAAGATTCCCGCGGCAAGAAGGATCGTCGCCCATTTTGCGTTGCCGATGGTTAGCGCCAGCGGAAAGAAAATGGCGGACCCCACCGCGCTGAGCACGCCGACACGCAGCGGAGCCTCCAGCCTTCCGCGCCGTTGCCAGTAATCGCTCAAACTCCCGCCGGCGTACATCCCTAAACATCCGAGGGTTAGGATGAGGACACCCAGCACGCGGCCGGATTTTCCGGGAGTCCACTCATAGGTGCGCTGCAGAAACGTAGGCCCCCAGGCCAGGAATGCGTAGCCACATATCGACTGGAACACCATGCCGAGCGAGATGCCGGCCACGGACCACTTGCGGAGACTCAAATGCTCCAGCACTTCGCGAAAACCGGGGCGCAGAGCATTTCCGTCCGTGGAGCGAAGGAGCGACTTGCGTTGCGGCTCACGAATAGTCAGCGTAAGCAGCGCGATCAAAAGTCCGGGGACGCCAACCACCAGAAACGCGGCGCGCCAGGAAGCGATTGCACCCAGGATCGGCAAGACCAACTGCGGCCGCTGCGACAGGCTCTGCACCACGGACCCTCCGACAATCATGGCCAGCCCCGAGCCAAAATAGATGCCCATGGAATAGACGCTCAGGGCCAGGCCCAACTGGCCGGGCGGAAAACAATCCGCGATCAGCGAAAAGGCCGACGGAGAAAGCGCGGCCTCGCCCACGCCCACTCCCATGCGCGTAAAGAAAAGCGGCCAGAACGTTTTCGCGGCGCTGCAAGCGGCCGTCAGAATACTCCAGAGGACGATTCCCGCAGTGATCAGCCTGCGCCGTGAGTACGTATCGGCCAGCTTCCCCAGCGGCAATCCCGCCAACGTGTAGAACAGTGCGAAGGACAATCCCTGGAGCAGCCCGACACGCGTGTCGCTGATATGCAAATCGCGCTTCATGGGCGCCACCAGCAAGCTCAGGATCTGGCGGTCGATGAGCGAGAGGGCGTAGCAAAGCATCAGAACAAAAACGATGTACCAGGCGTAACGAAGCGATATGGGGCGCTCAGAAGTCAAATAGCGGGTTTCCGAATCGGGCGAATTGACGATCTCCCTCTTGCCACAAGGAGTTCAGAGCAGTGCCATCCATGTATGGTCCAAAAGATAGGCGAATTCCGGCCATCGCGCAATGCCGCCGGGATAGCAGGAGCCGCAAAAAACTTTTCAGGCCCGATCGCAGGTGAAAGGATCCAGCTGCGATCGGGCCTGGAGCTTGCAGTCCTTAGAACGACAGTTTCAGGCCAAACTGCAATTGCCGCGCGTTGAACGTGGTTCTCGGTTGCCCGAAAGTCGAGTTCGGAGCGTTTGGAATGGTTTCCGGAATCAGACCAAGGCTGGCCCAATTGCCCGGATTATTCCCGACAACTTGCTGAGTGGCGCAGGATGCCGAGGCCGCCCCCTGTTGGATGGCGATGGTCGCGGCGTCATTGTAGTGCTGCGGAATCACAGGATTTGCTCCGCAAAAAACGGGCGACCCGTAAACGGAAGTCACTTCATCGATATTCGAACGGTTTAGCACGTTGAAGGCGTCAAAGCTTGCCACAAGCCTGTACTTTTCCGCGAACAGGAAAGAGCGCGACAGCCGCAAATTCCAGGTGTACATGGGATCGCCGGTATAGGTGTTTCGAGGAACGGTCGTCGTGCAATTTGCAACGGATGTGCAACTGCCCGTGACAGGTGCTCCGCCGACGCGGTCCGTGGACTGACCCGAGAGGTCACCAAAGACATTGGTTCCGGCGAACAACGTAAATGGACGCCCGGCCTCAAGGGTAATGATGCTGCTGAACTCGAAATTCCGAAGGAAGCCGTGGTCAGGAGCGGTGGCTGTGAAGTTGGCCACGAAGCGGTGGCGCACGTCCTGGTTAGAGTTGGCGCGCTCGGCCGAATAGTCGAACTGATTCTCGGGCAAGTTGATAAAGGTGGTGAAATTTCCGTTGTCAATGGTATGCGAGTAGGTGTAGTTGGCGTTGAGATTGAATACTTTGCCGATCTTCTCGATGGCGGTAACCGTCAAGCCGTTGTAGGCCGCGTTAGCTACGTTGTTATTGTAGTCGAGCAAGCCGCCGCTGAGCGTGGGAGCGCCTACTGTAGGACCTGTTGAGGCACAGGGCGTTCCGGTGTCGGGCACGCCAAATTCAAGTCCGCTGAGATTACACGGAGCTTGCGCGTTGGCCGGACTGTTCAAGTAGCTGAAGAACGGCCCGAGCCCAAAGGGACCAAGTGTGGGCGTTCCTTGGCAAGGCGTGAGGGAACCGCTGGGGTCCAGCCAGCCTTGCGCGGTGTAAGGATTCCCGGGCTTGGACGTGCCCGCAGGACACGGCACGTTGATGTTATTTCCACGGACTAGCCGATGGGCTCCCACAAAAAGGTAAGCAATGTCCAGCGTAAGCCCTCCGCCGATCTGGCGATCGATTTCCAGACTCGCTTGCGAGGCATACGGCAGCTTGCCGTCCTTCTGGATACCGCCCGAGCCTACTCCGCAAGCGCCCGTTGGAGGTCCATAAACACCTGGAGCGACCTGTGTAACTGTGCAAGGACCCGTGAGCGAGACGGGACTGTAAGAATTGGGGCCACCCTGGAGGATGGTCCAGGCAGTTATTGCAGCTACGCTGGCAGTCGGTCCAGTGGTGCAAAAGAAGCCCGGAAGTGGAGCTCCAGGTCCGCATGGCAGAGACGGAGTCCCCGGAAAACCGGGCTGCGCCGACAATTGCCAGCCGCCTTGCGCGGCTTGTTTTTGAATCATGGGCACGTTTACCCCTGCAAGCCCCGCAGTTCCGCAACCGGCATCCGCGGTCGGAGGCTGGCAGAAGTAGCCAGGGAGAGTCTTCTGGTTGCCGGTGGTGAAAAAGAAGGTCATGTTGTTGCGGTCGGAGAACAGGCCGTAGCCCGCCCGGATCACGGTTTTGCGATCCGGCGACCACGCCAGCCCAACTCGCGGTTGCAACGCCGTGAAGTCCGTCTGGATCACATTTCCAAGGCCGGTTTCGACGTCCCATCGCAGGCCGTAGTTAAGCGCCAGCTTCGACGTAATCCTCCACTGGTCCTGAGCAAAAACTCCATAGTAGCCGTGGTTCAAGCTGTAGCCGTAATTGTTGTACATGTTCGTGGGGAAGGCGCTGGGCCAGCCGCTGTTGTACCCGCCGCCGGTGGCAGGCTGCGGGACGTAGCCATTGGTGAAGCCCGTTCGCGGCAACGCGACTCCCCAGTAAAGAAAACTCACACCATTGGCAGCAGGGCTCAATGGACAGGGCGCATTGGCTACAGGGGCGAGCGTTGGTCCCGCCGGAGTGCTGGCGAGCGCGCTTTCCACGCCCTCAACGAAGTTCGCAAATTGATACATACAGCTGAGGTCAGGGAACAGGATTCTCTCCGGAGTAAAACCTGGATAGTTGTTGTAGCTCCAGACCTGATTTCCATCGAAGCCGAATTTGGCCACGTGGTTTCCCTTCACCCAGGAAACGGAATCGGCAAATTCGGCGCGGCTCTCGTAGATGGCGTCGTAGGTGCCGAAGTTGTGCCCAAATTCGAGGTCGTTCACCACGCTCAAATCGGGTTCGCCCGTGGCGCCCGGGAAGTTGTAGTGACGCCGTGAATATTGCGCGAGGAAGGTGTTGACCAGGTTAGGCTTCAGCACGGAGGTAAGCGTTCCAACCAGCGATTGATCGCGAATGTAGTTGTTGCGTCCGCCGCTGGGCGTGCCGATGCCGCCGCCGTCAAGCGTGCTGCCGATCAGTTCCCCGAGGAACCGCGAATCCTCAACCATGTAGCGGACCGACAGGCTATTGTTGGTGCTGAGATGATCATCCAACCTCACAAATCCGTTGTCCGTATTCGACCTCTTCAGGGTCGAACTGAGATAAGAAAATGGCGTGCCGGTGCACTGCGCGGGTGGCAGGAAGCAGCCTTCCGGCGACAGTCCCAAATAGGACTTGGCCTGATCGATTTCCGCGAGGTTGCTAACCAGGTCCGGCGCATACGTCGGGGATTCCGCGCGGCGCTTGCCCTCATAGTTGGTGAAGAAAAATGTCTTGTCCTTGCGAATATCTCCGCCGATGGTGGCGCCAAATTGGTTTTCGCGCAATTCATCGGGAAGCGGAGCGGGCTGCAGGACTGTGCGCGCATCGGTGCCGCTGTTCTGCAAGAAATCGTAAACGGAGCCGTGAAGAGCATTCGTTCCTGACCGGGTCACGATGTTCACGATCCCGCCGAGTGCGCGGCCGTATTCCGATCCAAAACTGTTGTTGACGACACGAAATTCCTGCACGGAATCTTGCGGCGGAGTAGAGCGCTGCACGCCGCTCACCGAGTTCACAAAGTCCGCGCCATCCACGGTAATTTCATTGCTGAAGGAGCGCATCCCGGCAAAGGAAATTTGCGTCACTTCAAATTCCGTGAACGTGCTTCCCAGGCTGGTGCGGCTGCTGGCCACGCCGGGAGTGAGCAGCGCGAAATCCGTGAACAGACGGCCGCTGATGGGCAGCGCGTTGATCTGCTGCGTCTCGATCACCTGGCTCACTTCCGTCCTGGTCGGCTCGATTTGCTGGGCCTCCGTGGTGACCTCCACACTTTCTCCCGCGGCCGAGCCCACTTTCATGGTGACATCTATGGTGGCCGTCTGTCCCACGCGCAGGACGATGCCTGTCTCCGTGTAATTCGCAAACCCCGTGAAGGAGACTTTCAGTTCGTATTGGCCCGGGGGAAGATTGGGGATGACGTAGAAGCCGCTGTCGGACGAGGTTGCGCTGTAGGAGCGATTCGTCTCGACTTCGCGCAAGGCTATATTAGCCTTAGCCACCGTTGCGCCCGAGGGATCCAGAATCGTGCCGCTGAGCTGCGCGAGGCTTGTCCCCGCCTGCCCAAATGCCGATTTCACCCCGCCAGCCAAAAGCAACAGAATGAACAACAGACCAACCCACCCACGTTTCCACATAAGATCTCCTTTCAGAACTCTTATGTCCTGAAAAATCTCCTAACGGGATTACTTCTTAACTCGAGAGAATGCCTCTATGCGCAGACATGTAAGACAGGGGGCGATTTGTTGTCAAGGCTGGAACCTATACACTTGTGCGAATATCGCGCACTCCTTCCCTGCCGCGGCTCGCCAACCGACAATGTTCAGCGGAAAATCGGCGCGAAAGTGACAAACGGCTTTTCAGTCCCTGTATCGAAGCGTTCCGAAGTTTCCCTGCGCGGTGCGCGAGGATACGGATTCTTCCGGCGGCGCTTGACACAAATGTTTCGAGGCGATAGGAAAGCTACGAATTTCTCGATTGCGCGCGTGGCAATATAAATTTTATTCGAGACTGGAGCATGAGGATGTGGAAAGCGACAAGATATCGCGGGAGCCGCGGCGGAACATGTTATCGAGCCTATTTTCTAGGGACGATTTTTTGCGCGGCATTTGCAGTATGCGTGGGATGCGGAAAGCCGCATCCTCAAGAAACTTCGCAAGCCAATCCAGCGGCTGCGGGACATGCGGTTGCAGTGGACGGCGCACGAATCATGGACGCCGATAAAGATCCGGGAAACTGGATGACGCACGGGCGCACCTACAGCGAGCAGCGCTTCAGCCCGCTGAAGCAAATCAACGACGGCAACGTTCAGCAGCTTTCGCTGGCGTGGTATTACGATCTGGAGACGCGGCGCGGGCAGGAATCCACGCCGCTGGTCGTGGATGGCGCAATGTATTTCACGGCGGCCTGGAGCAAAGTGATTTCGCTGGACGCCGCGTCCGGCGCGCGCCGCTGGGAATACGATCCTAAAGTGCCGCCCGAGTGGGCGGTGAACGCATGCTGCGACGTGGTGAATCGAGGCGTGGCCGCGTGGAAGGGAAAAATATTTGTGGGGACGCTGGACGGCAGGCTGATCGCTCTTGACGCCGCCACAGGCAAACCAGTTTGGGAAACTCTGACCATCGATCGAAAAGTGCGTTACACCATTACCGGCGCGCCTCGCGTGGTGAAAGGAAAAGTAATCATCGGCAATGGCGGCGCGGAAATGGGCGTCCGTGGATACGTTTCCGCCTATGACGCGGAAACCGGAAAACTCGCCTGGCGTTTTTATACCGTGCCGGGCGATCCTGCGAAACCATTCGAAAGCCCCGTCCTGGAAAAAGCGGCAAAAACATGGAGCGGCCAGTGGTGGAAGAATGGCGGTGGCGGCACCGTGTGGGACGCCATCGCTTACGATCCGCAGCTCGATTTGTTATACATCGGCACGGGAAACGCGGACCCGTGGTCCCGAAAGATTCGCAATGTTCATTCCGGAGACAATCTGCTGGCGTCGTCGATCATCGCGCTGCGGCCGGACACCGGCGAATACGTGTGGCACTATCAGGAAAATCCCGGCGATGAATGGGACTTCGACTCCGCGGAGCAAATCATCCTGGCGGATTTGCGGATCGATGGGCAGCTTCGCCAGGTGCTGCTGCACGCGCCGAAGAATGGTTTCTTTTACGTGCTGGACCGCGCCACCGGAAAACTCTTGTCAGCAAAGCCGTTCACCCACGTGACCTGGGCCACGGGCATCGATCTGAAAACCGGCAGGCCCATCGAATCGCCCGATGCTCGCTATGAATTGGATAGCAAAACATCTCTCGTTTCGCCCGGTCCCGGAGGCGCGCATAGTTGGCAACCAGCATCGTTTAGTCCCGACACGGGGCTGGTCTATTTCCCTGTGCTGGAGTCCGGGTTCGCTTATAAATCCGCGGAACATTTCAGCCACAACGCCTTCTCGATGAATACTGGAACAGACCCCGTTGCGGCGGGCATGCCGCAGGATCCAAAGATAAAGAAGGCAATTCTGGGAAGCGTCAAAGGCCATCTGGTGGCGTGGGATCCAGTCGCGCAGAAGGAAATTTGGCGAGCCGACCGGCCAGGGCCATGGAACGGCGGAGCGCTTTCCACTGCCGGCAACCTGGTATTTGAAGGCGCGGGCTACGGCCAGTTCGAAGCATTCCGCGCGAGCACAGGTGAAAAAATGTGGTCGGCATCGACGCAGAGCGGCATGACCGCTGGCCCGATCTCCTACGCTGTGAATGGCGAACAATACGTGGCAATCGTGGCCGGCTGGGGCGGCGTGCTGCCGCTGGCCGCCGGAGAAGTGGCCTTGCAATCTCCGCGCCTGAATAATGTGCCTCGCATGCTGGTGTTCAAGTTGGGAGGAAAGGCCAGCTTGCCGCCGGCTCCGGAAGCTAAGCCGCGAGTCCTGGCGCCACCGCCCGCAACGGCAAGCGCTGCCACGGTCAAAAAGGGCGAAGAGCTATATCAGCGCTACTGCGGCGGCTGTCATGGCGATGTCGCCGTAAGCGGCGGCGTCCTGCCCGACCTGCGCTATTCCGGCGCGCTGGCGAGCGAGCAGTGGTTCGGCATCGTGCGGGATGGAATGCTCGCGCCGAATGGGATGGTTGGATTTTCCACGGAGCTGTCGCGGCAAGATGCCGATGCAATCCGCGCCTACGTGATTTTCCGGGCCAATCAAAGTCTAGCGGAAAATCGGACAATTCAAAAATAAAAGATCGATTGTTTTTTGCGGCGGGATCTCAATGCACCGAGCGATCGGATCCTTGCCAATAGGGAGCCCGCAGCTTCTTGCGATCGATTTTTCCGGCGGCTGTCTTGGGAATTTCCGCGCGAAATTCCACGGACTTGGGAGCCTTTACACCGCCCAGCTTTTTCTTGCAATATGCAATCACGTCGTCTTCGTTTAGGGACTGGCCCTGGCGTACGACGATGAGAGCTTTCACGGCCTCGCCCCAGGTTTCATGCGGGATGCCGATCACCGCGCACTCGTACACTTGCGGCATGCCCATGATGGCCGCTTCGACCTCTCCCGAATACACATTGAAGCCGCCTGAAATGATCATGTCCTTCTTGCGGTCCACAATGTAAAAGTAGCCGGCTTCATCGCAATATCCGATATCGCCGGTATGGTGCCAGCCAAATGTGCGAATCTCGGCGGTGGCCTCCGGCAAGTTGTGATATCCGGGGGTGACCAGCGCTCCGCGGGCGACAATCTCTCCGGGCTGGTTGGGCGGCAGAAGTTTTCCCTCATCATCCATGATTGCGAGACGCACACCGTAAGTGGCCTTGCCGCAGCTTCGCAAGCGCTCCGGGTGATAGCCTCCGGCAGCGGCGGCCACGGTCTCGCGGTCCAGCCAAGTGAGCAGCATGGGAGCTTCCGTCTGGCCGTAACACTGGCATAGGCATGGGCCAAACAGTTCGACGCCTTGTTTCACGCGGTCAGGCGAAACTGGCGAGGCGGCCAGGAGTAGCAGGCGCAGGCTGGAAAGATCGTGCTTGCGGACGTCCGGATGCGAGAGCAGCGCATAAAAAGCGGTGGGCGGAAGAAATAGATGCGACACGCCATGGGATTCGATTTGGCGCAACACTTCGCCCGCATCAAAGCGCGGCAGAATTACATTCGTCGCGCCCAAGGTAAACAACGCGAAGGCCACCACTCCCGCCGCGTGCGAAAGCGGAGCCGTGCTCAGGCACACCGGAATGGCATCGCCGAATTTCCAGTAGTGCGCGGCCATCTCCGTGTATGCGCCCCAGGAATCGCTGGTTACGCGGACGCCTTTGGCCGGCCCGGTTGTGCCGCCCGTGGGCACCAGGCCCACGAGGCGCTCCGGATTTCCTCGCGGATCGCCCCACTCTTTTTCCGCGGCCCCAATTCCCTTCTTCATGAGTTGGTCCAGGGAAAGATCGCCGTTGGCTTCCGCATCGATGCAAATCAGATGGCGCAAGGTGGGAACGCGCTTGCGAAGTTCATTGGCCTGATCGCTAAAGCTGCTGTGATAAAAAAGCCAGCGCACCTCGGCGTAGTTCATGAACTCGACGTTGGCATCCGCGGCATTGCGGTAGTTGATGGGAACCCAGGCGCCGCCCGCGCGCATCAGGGCAAGCATGCAGACCAGCACGCGCGGATCGTTGGGAGAAAAGATGGCCACGCGGTCTTCGTCGCCGAGGCCGGCCGCCGCACATGGCGCGAGCCACATCGTCGCTGGCGGCCTGCAATTCCCTGTAGGTCAGGCGCGTGTTTCCATCAACTAGCGCGACCCTGTCCGGGTAGGCTTCCGCTGCCTTATCGAAATAATCGATGGCTCTCATGGTGGCTCGACGGGATCAGAACATCTTCAACTTGGAAAGGCCATGGTGCTCCAGAACGCCCAAAACCTCGCGGGCGCCAAAGGCCTGGGCGGCCGAAGCGAATCCCACTTTTTGTGGGGCGTAGCGGATCAAATTTTGCGCCGCAAAGGCCTGCAACAGCCCAGTCTGCATATAGCAGCATGTTCCGACCAGCGTACACTGCACCAGATCGGTCGATCCGCGCCCAACCAACACATCGATGGTCCTGTTTACACGCAAATTTTCCCGCGGAGGAGTTCCGCCTTGCACGGAATTAGCCATCTCCGCGAGCATTCGTTCGCGGTCTTCCTTCGGCAAGGGGGCGATTTTTTGATGATACAGCTTCTCGGTCCCGGCGACATTTTCCATGATCTGGCGGTCCAGCAGTCCGCCAATGGATTTCACATTGGCCACTTGCGGATGATCCTTGAACCACACGGGTTGCGGAAACCCGCCCCAGGCAAGCGCGAGTTGCGTTTGGATTTGCCCCGGCACGATCACGTCCATGGACGTGGCCGGAGGCCAGCGTTTGTATTCGTTCAGCTCCAGGTAGTGGGCTTCCGTCTGGAGCACCGCGAAGATCGTTTGAGTCGAGCCGAATGTGGGCATTCCGCGGAACATGGTCAACGTTTCCAGCGTGTCGATTTCCCTGTTCTCGATGCAGATGCGGGCGGCGGCATCGCTGGGCGCGGACATGAAAGCCGTGGCGGGCGCGGCCAGCAGCCCTCGCTCGGCAAACGGGCCGCTCCATTTCGTGGCCACTTGGCGTATCCATTCCTGTTCGCCGCTGATGTCGAGATAGTGGCAGCCGGCCTTGAGACACGCTTCGATAACCAGCGGGCCGCTGTAGATAAATGGCCCGACAGTATTGCAGACGACCTTCGCGCCCGCAAAAAGCTTGGCCAGATCCTCAACCGAATTCCCCGCCACGGCGATTTCATACTCCGCCGCCTCGATACCCGGCACCTGCTTCAATACTTCTTCGAGCTTGGCGTGATTGCGTCCCGCGGCAAGGAACGGAATTTTGTATTCGCACAGAAATTCCACAACCAGCCTGCCGGAAAAACCGCTCGCTCCGTAAACAACAACAGGTTTATTTCCTGACATCCCGGTTTCCTCCCATCCCGGCGGATTGACACGCCAAAAGCCGAAAACCCGGTTGACTTCATATCGCCTCGGGATATTCCAGCCGCGGATTGCTGCACATCCTAAGACTTCCCGTTGCGTGAAAAAAAATAAATTGCGCGGGAGTGTGGCGATAATCGCCCGGAGAAATTAGCCTATTCGTTACGCAGTTGGTCCATGGTTGTCTTGAACGCGCGTGTGGTCAACTCTTCCAGCGACATGCGGCGCAGTTCCTCGGACAGAACTTCGATTCCCCACGGTCCTGTATAGCCTGCCATCCGAATGCACTTCACAAAACCCTTCACGTCAAATTCGCCCTCGCCGCAGAATCTGCGATGGTTGACGGTATCTTCGTGCAGGCTCCACGGCGCCTCGAACGTGCCGTCGTTCAGTTCAACGCCAACAATCCATTTCAGTGGCACGCGCTGCACTTCCTGGTACGGAATGTGCAGCTTGACCAGATGCCACAAATCGAAAACGATTCCGCCATTGGCCGCTCCCGCACCCTCCACCATGGCCAGGGAATCTTTCAGCGTATCGATCATGGCAAACGGCATCAATTCGTAACCGATCTTGGTGCCATGCTCGGCAGCGTCCGCGCACAATGCGGCGAAGGCTTCGATGACTTGCGGCATGGAATATTGTTCGTGATGGAAATCGCCAACCTTTACGTGATGCGCGCCAAGCGCGGCGGCTGCCCTCAGCAGTTTGTGCTTCTGAATATCGGATTGTTTTTTCCTCTCCCCATCCAGAAACCAATCGCTCAGAAATTCCAATTCCACGTGCGCCATTCCATTGTCGTCCAGAATCCGCTTCATCTGCGCCAAACTTCGATGCTCAAGAATATGATCCAGATCGGCGTGCCAGATTCCCAGGCCCTTGAACCCGGCTTTTGCGGCGGCCTGCACGCGGTCCTGAAAATCGAAGGGGCTGAATTCGCGGTCCGTGTGCGGAAGCGCTCCGCCGGCAATCGTCCAGTAGGAAGCCAGTAGCTCCGGATCTTTGGTCATGGAAGAATATCCGCGTGTTTCAAGAAGTGTTTCAAGAAATGTGCGTCATGCAAGCGCGGCGCGTTTGGCGAGCACGGATTTGGCCGCCTCGATAATCTTGTCCTCGTTTGGCAGAACATAATTTTCCAGCGGCTCGCTAAAGGGCACGGAAGTGTCCGCAGCCGTCACCAGCCGCACTGGCGATTTTAGATATTGGAAAGCGTGCTCGGCAACTTCGCCGGCAATTGTGATGGCGGCGGAAGCATGCCGCGGCGCCTGATCCACCAGCACCAGCCGCCCGGTTTTCTTTATGGATGCAACGATCGTCTCCACGTCCAACGGCGCAAGCGTGCGCGGATCGATCACTTCGGCGCTGATTCCCTCCTGCGCCAGGCGCTCCGCCGCGGCCAGCGATTTCTGCACCATCCATCCGGTGGCAACAATCGTGAGATCCGTTCCGGCTCGCTTCACGTCGGCCACGCCGAACGGGATCAGCACATCGCCCTCCGGCACTTCGCCCTTCTCCAGCGTTAGAAGGAAGTGCTGCAGAAAAACGACCGGGTTGTCGTCGCGAATGGCCGTCTTCATCAGCCCCTTGGCATCCGCCGGCGTCGAGGGCAAAGCCACTTTCAATCCCGGCGTGCCCATGACCACGTGATACATGCAGTTGGAGTGCTGCCCGGCCCATCCGGCCGCGAATCCATATCCCGCCTTGAAAACAACCGGCACTTTGATGCGGCCTCCGGACATGTAGCGCATGCGCGGCGCTTCGTTAATCACCTGATCGAAGGCCACCAGCATGAATTCGCTCATCCACAATTCGACGATGGGCCGCAAGCCGGTCATGGCCGCGCCAACCGCCATGCCCAGTTCCGCGGTTTCCGAAATTGGCGTGATGCGGATGCGGTCCTTTCCGAACATCTTGAGCATGGGATCGCGGTCGGTCATGCCCATGTTTTGTCCATAGAAGATGACATTTGAATCGCGCTGCATCTCTTCGATGATCGCGGTGGCAATCGCCTCGCCGTACATCATTTCTTTTGCCATGGCTCGTTCCTCCTACGCGTAGACGTACTTGAGCGCATCTTCCGGCGCCGGTTTCGGACTGGCCAGCCCAAAACGCACAGCCTCTTCCATTTCCGCGCGAACTTTCTGCTCGATTCCATTCGCATCGGCTTCCGTCATCACTCCGTGTGCAATCAGTTTGGAACGGAATTTCGGAATTGGATCGTTGGCTTGCGCGGCTTCGTATTCCGCTTTTCTGCCGTAGACTTCCACGGATTCGTGTTTGGGAAATTGCGTGGGCACGGGAGGCACGGTGATGGCGTTTCCGTGCGCGCTCAAACGGTAAAATTTGGATTCGATCAGGCTGGGACCCTGGCCGGCTCTGGCGCGGTCGGAGGCCTTCTTCACTTCGTCGTACACGGCCAGCGGGTCCGTGCCATCCACGGTCACGCCGGGGATGCTGTAGGCCTGGGCCTTTTTCGAAAGAGGATCGCCGCCCACATAATTGGCGTCTTCGAGACTGATGTGCGTGTATGCCTGGTATTCATTGTTTTCCAGCACAAACACGACTGGCAGCTTCCATACCGCCGCGATATTCAGCGATTCGTGGAAGGCTCCCTGCTTCGAAGCGCCGTCCCCGAAAAAGCTGTACACCACCTGGCCCGTCTTTTTCACCTGGGCCGTCAAGGCCACGCCGGCGGCATGCGCGATGCCCGCGCCAATGATCCCAGTCGTCCCGGGAAAATCGTGCGAAGGATCGGCCAGGTGCATCGATCCGCCAAAGCCGCCGCAGATGCCGTCCCGTCGCCCGTACAACTCCGCCATCAGGCTTGCCGTGGATGTTCCCAGCACAATCGGATAGCCGTGGCAGCGGTAGCTGGGCATCACCGGATCGCGGTCGTTTCTTGCGGCCAGCGTGCCGACGATCGATGCTTCGGCTCCATCGCCAAGATGCGTGTGCCCGCGAATCACACCGGGATGCTCGACGAAGGTGCGTTTCACGCGCTCTTCGAACTCGCGGATGCGTACCATCTGCGTCCACATCCAAATCAGGCGCTCTTTCCCTAGTTGTTCGGACGGTTTCATGGCAGGCCCTTTCTCTTCTTAGTCCTGAGGAATTGCGTCGCCCGGTTGCCCAACGTGGCAAATCGCGTCTCCCACCGGCACTTCGGCGCCTTCCGTGGCAAGAATTTTCAGCAGAATCCCCTCGACTGGAGATTCCAATTCGTAATTCACCTTCTCCGTCTGCAACTCCACGACGGCATCCCCGGCCTTCACGGCCGAGCCTTCCTGCTTGAGCCAGCGCACAACGTTGACTTTTGTGTTGGGCAAGCCGCCGGCTTTGGGCACTTTGATTGTAGTAACGATAAGGAGTTCGCCTCCTGCGGCTCTGATTTTATTCAGTGCGATTTTGGCGAAGTGTAAGGCAACTTGCGAGGGATACCACAGCTCACTTTAATTCGGCCGTCCGATAAACGCCCACGCCCTTATCCAAGAAGCAGGCAAAGTTCCTGCGCGGCAGCCCTCAGGTATGGCAAGAAACGAGTTTGCATGTCCTGCACGGAAACCCGCTGCCCGTGAGCCCCAGAGCTTATCGCTCCCACCACGCGCCCCATGCGATTTTGAATGGGAACCGCCATGGAGCGCAGTCCCACTTCCAGTTCCTCGTCCACGATGGCATATCCGTCTCGCCGCGCCGCCAGCAATACCTGGCGCAATTGCTCAACCGAGGTCAGCGTGCGGTCCGTGTAGGGGCTGAACTCGATGCGCGATAGCAGCGCTTCCATTTCTTCCGCTGAAAGATTCGCCAGGAGCACGCGCCCCATGGCGGTACAGAACGCCGGCAGCCGCGTCCCTACGCCGATGTCAATGGCCATGATGCGCGTTACGTTTGCGCGAGCTACATAAATAATCTCGACTCCATCCAACAGGGCAATCGAACACGATTCGTGCAGGATGTGGCTGAGGCGGTCAAGCACAGGTTGCGCCACCGTGGCCAGCGGAACGGTGGATAAATAGGATTGGCCTAACGACAGCACGCGCGGACGCAAGTAGAACGTCCGGCCATCGTCGGAACCCGCAAATCCCAGCTTGGAAAGCGTGTGCAGGCATCGGCGCACCGATGCGCGGGGCAATCCTGTCCGCTTGCTCAATTGGGAGATCGAAAGATGCAGACTCTGCTGCGAAAATGCCTGGATCACCAATAGTCCTCGCGCCAGCGAGGTCATGAAATTGGGATCGCCGCTGAATTGGTCAAGCTTGGCGGCAAGCGATGCCGTGGGTTCGGATCGGGGCAGGGATAGCGGCGGCGTCTCGCTCACACCAGAAACAGAACGGAACTGCTTGTTTACCGCTGCAACTGAAGTCACGCTGGCCATAAGATCCTCCAAGGAGGTCGTAGGCGGGGAGTTTGCGAAGTTTCTTCCCCGAATTTCACTTCTTCTCGGCGCGCCGATTCGACAGCTGCGCTACGAGATTTGTTCCTCCACAAAATTGCCACTCATCCCCAAACACGCTTCACAGCGTCCACCACAAGTTTCATCTTGGCCCACTGCTGATCCTCGGTTAGCAGGTTGCCTTCCGCCGTCGAGGCGAATCCGCACTGCGGGCTCAGCGCAAGATTTTCCAGGGGGACATATTTTGACGCTTCCTCGATTCGCTTTGCAAGAACGCCGACGTCTTCCATGCGCGGAAGTTTTGAGCTGATGAGCCCAAGCACCACGACTTTGCCCTTGGGCACAAATCGCAACGGCTCAAAGGTGCCGGAGCGTTCATCATCGTATTCCAGGAGAAAACGGTCCGCCTGCAATGTCCCGAAAAGCTTTTCGGCAATCGCGTCGTACCCGCCCTCGGCGTACCAATGGCTGCGGTTGTTTCCCCGGCACAGGTGAATGGCAAGCGTCACTCCATCGTGTTGCGCCGCCGCGAAACATGCGTTGTCCGCATGCACCGCTTCCTCGAGCGCGGCGTCCGGATCGACATTCAATTCCGTCTTGATCCATGCCCGCCACTTGGCGTCCATGTAGTAGCTGTAGCGCGGCGCGTCGATCTGGATGTATTTCACGCCATCGGTAGAAAGCTTGCGGAGGTCGGCTTTCATGATCTCCACAATGTCCCACAGCAGCGCGGAGTGATCCTTGTAAACTTTGTCCGTGACGCCCCTCTGGAAAGAGATGGCCGGAAATTGCGTGGCGCTCGGCAAGGTCATCTTGATCGGCAGCGGGCTGTGGGCTTTTAAGAACGGCAATTCGTGGCCCGTGAGCGGCCGCACCTGGCGCAGCTTTGAAGTAACGACTCCGGCCACGTGGCTGACCGGGGCGCCAACTTCCTGGCCGGCTTTCCATGTCCGGCCAACCGCGCCCGACATGTCGAACCCATCGACCGCGTCCGTAAAATCGCTCATGAAATTTCGACGCCGGAGTTCGCCATCGGTGGCAATCTCGAATCCGAGTTCCTTCTGCCTGGCAAGCACGCGAAGGATATGCTGGTCCTCGAGCTGCCTCAATTTTTCCGGACTGGCGCTGCTTCTCGCTTCGAGCAAGTCCGCGGGCCGTAGAAAACTGCCCACATGATCGGCCCTGAATGGTATGGGCATGCTGTTATCCCTTTCCTGCAGCTGCAATCGCTATCTTTTCCGGTAGCATTTCAAATTCCGGATCGGCCTGGGTCTCCTCCAGCCTGCCCAGTGCCATTGCCAGCCTTGCGGCAATCTCGGTCACCAAATTAACTTTTTGCACCAGCTCTTTTCCGCGGAATCGCAGAGTGGGGCCGGCAATCCCAACGGCTGCGATCACTCGTTCATGAGCGCTGAGAACGGGCGCGGCCACTCCGCTCAAACCGCGTTCCAGTTCCTGATGATCCACGGAATAGCCGCGCTGGCGGATCAGCCGCAAATTTTCTTTCAGGTCCGGCAGCTGGGTGATTGTGAACTGCGTGTACTGCCGCAGCGGGTGTTTCCGGATGATTTCGTGAATCTCGCCTTCGGTCATATAGGCCAAGATCGCTTTGCCGGCCGCTGTGCAGTGCGGAGGAAACAACGTGCCAACCGGCGTGCAGACATTGATGATGGTGTGCGAGGAGTCCAGGCGGTCCAGGCAGGTGACTCCGCCCGGCGTCGGTACAGCCAGGCTCACCGATTCGCGGGAGCGCCGGGACATTTCCAATAGCAGGCGGCGCGCTTCGCTTCGCAGTGTGCGCGACTCCACCGCTTTATTCCCCAATTGATAGAGTTTCAATCCCAGGCGGTAGCGCTCGCTCTCGGCATTCCGCTCGATGAGTTCAAATCGTTCCATGGTCTTCAACAGGCGGTGCACGGTGCCCTTGGTCAGCCCCAGCTCCGATGATAGTTGAGTCACTCCCGCCTCGGGAGCCAGTTCTCCCATGTACACCAGGATTCGCAAAGCCTTCTGCAGGGATTTGCTGGAACCATTGTCTCTCTCGGATTTTCGCACAACACTACGGCAAATTGGCGTGGCTTTGGCAGGCATTGCACTCTCCCCCGCGCTGCCTTCCGGCGGACTTGTTCCGTAATCGCCAGACGTTGAGCGCTTCCCCTTAACCTTGAGCGCATTGTAGTTAAAATTCGCCCAGTGTCAATAATGAAATAGCGTTCCACTCCGTGGAACAGGCAAAGGAAGACTTTTAACCTAATTCTCAGATTCCCTATCGGTGCATGCGATCGATGCGAACCGGACCGGAATCCTTCTTTGCGTAGAAGGAAGAACGGAATCAAGCTAAAAGCCCCGCCCTTGAAGAACAACATTGACGGATCACGACTTCAAATGCAAAGCCCGGGGCACCCGGCATTCTCAACGCAATCGGCGCGGAGGATTCCTCCGCGCCGCCCGCCTAAAGCGGGTGATCGCCGCCAAACAACATGCGTCCGGTGGGTTCACTCAGGGACGGTGGATGATTGTGGGACTGGCAAAGCTCTGAATGTCTTGAGAAACGTGACAATCTGCCAGCGCTCCGGCTCGGGCAGCTTGGACCATACGGGCATGCCGTGCCGGACAACCCCGTTCGTCAAAATCCAGAAGAGCGAGCCGGGTGTTGCCTGCTGTACTTCTTCGGCAAGCAGATTTGCCCCCTTCTTTCCGCCCTCTGCTTTCATTCCATGGCATTCCGCGCAATGTTCTTCGAAGAGCTTTCCGCCCGCGGCCACTGCATCGGGGTCGTTTTCAAGCGGGTTGCGCTTGGCGCGCGCTTTCTCGGGAACTTTCTTCATCGCCGCGTAGTCCCAATTGCCAGTCTTCGGCACAGCCGAGTTTTCACTCTGCGCGAGAGCCAAGCTAATATCCAGAGTGAATAAGGCTGCTATCACTAGCGCCAGGAGCAGGGGCACACGACGCGGTGCAATGTTCGTCGTCATCGGCGGCCTCCGAACAAGTGGCTCACCATCTCCCCAAAGCCGGAGAACTCCCGCGACACGCCCCAGCGCAAAAGCAAGCGATGGCTATTGTCGTTCAAGCCGAATCCAGGCGATAGACGGAGGGTCCAGCCCGAAGGAAGATTCCACGCCGCAACGGGTGCAAGATATTGCGAAGTGTCGTGCAGCCCGAAACTCCGCGTGTCACCGAGACCTCCATACATCTCGACTCCGGCGATGACATTCTCGCGGCAGAAATTACAGCGGTTGGGTGATGCCTTCAGAGCCAGCGGACGGCTTGCGCCGACTGCATAGCCAAACTCCCAAGGATTATTTGGTGACAGATTCTTAGTAGCGAGTGGGTTCACGGCAACGTTCCAGCCTTTGAATGTTTTCGAGAGCAGCAGCTTGAATTCCAGTTCATGGTTGTGATTCTGGCGCAGGGTGGCGTTTGGATCGCCGTGGTCGGACTCGACATCGTGTCCTTCGACTTCCTTAATGATCTTGTCCGCCTCGCTGATTTGCTCGTACTCGATGTAGATGACCGGATTAATAAAATGTTCGTTTTGGAGAGGGCGGAAACGGTTTTCCCAGCGATAGCCGGTGAAGAGAGTGCTATCGTGGAAAGTGGTCTGGCCGTCGGTATAGAACTCGGTGGTCCACCATGCCGTTGCACCATATTCGAACTCGACCCAAAAGGCATGGAAGTCGTTGCCCCCACGTTGCGTTCCAAACGTCGAGAAATACTCCACCTCAAGGCTTCCGGGCTCTTCGAGATAATGATCGTAGGTCACGATGTACGGACTCTCCTGTGCGAAAGTCCGGGGACAGAAGAAAAACGAGCAAAGTAAGACGAAGAGGCCAAAAAAACCAACACGGGCACAAGACACCATGCGATGTCTTTTCAGATCTTGACTGCTCAACGAACCAACTGAGGCAAAGGCGGTGATTCTAACGATCATGCCCCGCAGCAACGTGTACGGCGGGCAAAAGCGGTGTCCGGCCATCTGATCTCCTTGAAAAACCCTGCCGGCGCACCTAGACTACAAGTGTATCGTCGGCCTCCGGGCTGTCGATTGCCGGTCCCCACGACCCTTCGCAAAAAGGTTTTTGTCGTGGGGACCGGTTTTTTGAATCTTCCAACAAACTCAGTCTTGCCTCACCTCCCTCGCCAACCGAAGCAATTGCGACGCAGTCGCAACAAGACTGATAAAAAAATCGGTGGCTAGCTTTTAGCTTTTCGACATCGTTTGCAAAATCCGCCCACTTCCAGTCGCACGACCCGGATCTGAAAGCCGCTCTGGCGGGCCATCTCTTCTTTTAGCTTTTCGAAAGAGGAACTCGCATATTCCACGATGGCACCACAACGAAAACAAGCCATGTGACAGTGATCCCGACTCGTTTTGGCCTCGTAGTAGTGCTTCTCGCCCTCAAGGTGCATGAGATCGAGTTCATCAATCAACCCCAGGTCTTTTAGAAGCGCAATCGTCCGATAAACCGTAGCGCGGTCAAGGTTGGGGTCTTTCTGCTCGGCGGCCTTCAACAGCGCGGCTGCATCCAGATGCCTGGGTGAATCCTGAATGATGCCGACCAGCAACCGTCTCTGGGCAGTGATCCGCACGCCGCGCTCAACCAACTCCTCCATCAACGATGGCCGAGTAATGGCCGCGTCGTTTTCACATCGTCCTAGTTGCGACTCTTTCGCAATTAAACCACTGACTGTCATTTCCTCCTTCTTTCTTGTTGCGACTCTAGTTGCAACTCATTCTCAACTGGAAAACCGATTGAACTTTATTCGCCGCCTTCTGTCAAGCGAGAATTCGTAAGTTCTCGGTCAGCAACACCGAACTGCGTAAAACGCACTGCCAGTGGGTCGTATTCCACTTTCGACGGTGACAGACATTCAACGAAGAATGGCGCCGAACACTCTACGCGGACCAGTTTTGGAGCGCCTACTTACACAACTTCTCCATCGACAGGCCTACTCGTCGTTGCCTGTCACTGCGCTCCTTCTTGTACTGCTCATAATCAGACAGAGGTGGAATGCAATGCGTGCCTCTTGACCGGGTTTTCAATGTTGCTGAATTTCTTGCTAATTAGTACGAAGTCCTTAAAAGATTGTCGCCGGGTGGGTTTTATGAAAAGAGGATGTCTCGCGGGTGGCCCGGGCTTTGAAGTTGAACTTGGGGGTGAGCCAGCCTTTGAACTTCCGGGTGGCCCATCTGTCACTCGGCGTTACGGGTGGGGCTTTTGACTTTGATTTGTTCATCGAGAACTGAACGCAATCATCACCAACGCCAGCAGCAACCAGACGGCTTTCACCTATGACGCCTACGGACGCGTGACGCAGACCAATTTCCCGTCGTCGCTCAGCGAGTATTATCAGTATGACGCGGACAACAACCTGACCCAGAAGACCGATCGCAAGGGGCAGACCATCACCTACCTGTACGACGCGCTGAACAGGCTGACGTCGCTTGCGCCGCCGTCGGCGTTTGGCAGCGGCTCGTTCGGGTTCACGTACGACGCGCTGTCGCGGCGCTTTCTATCCGGCGGGCTAAAAGTATAGCCCACACCGGGATGACGCGGCCAAACAGCGTGACCTCGAATTACGCCAGGGTAGCGCAGCCACGACCTTATCCGGATAACCGGATACCAGGTCGAGGCTGCGCTCAACAGGAAAATCAAAAACTATCCCGCTAAATCACGCTAGGTCGTAGCGATCGAGGTTCATCACCTTGTTCCAGGCCGCCACAAAGTCACGCACGAATGCCTGCTGAGAGTCGCTGCATGCGTAAACTTCCGCGAGTGCTCGGAGCTGAGAGTTCGAACCGAATATCAGATCAACGACGGTGCCCGTCCACTTTGGGCGCGCCCGTTGCCCGATCGCGCCCCTCCAGTACGCCTTCCGAGGTGGCGGACTTCTCCCACTTCGTGCTCATATCGAGGAGATTCGTGAAGAAGTCATTGGTCAACGTTCCGGGTCGCTTGGTGAAAACGCCGTGCTTGGACTGGCCAACGTTTGCGTTCAAGACGCGCAGGCCGCCAATCAGAACAGTCATCTCAGGGGCAGTTAGATTCAGCAGCTGCGCTTTATCCACCAGCATTTCAGCCGCTGCTCCTTCCAGTCCCTTTCGGGCGTAGTTGCGGAAACCATCCGCAGCCGGTTCCAGCACGGCGAACGAATGCACGTCGGTCTGCGCCTGCGACGCATCCATGCGCCCTGGCGTGAAAGGAACCTTCACGTTGTGGCCGGCCTTCTTGGCAGCCGCCTCGACGGCTGCGCAGCCGCCCAGAACGATCAGGTCTGCAAGTGAGATTTTCTTTCCGCCAGGCTTCGTGCTGTTGAAGCCCTTCTGGATCGCTTCCAATTTCTTCAGTACCTTGGCCAGTTCAGCGGGCTGGTTCACTTCCCAATTCTTTTGCGGCTCCAGGCGAATGCGCGCGCCGTTCGCCCCGCCGCGCTTGTCGCTGCCGCGGAATGTTGCGGCAGACGCCCACGCCGTGTTGACCAGTTGGGAGATGGAAAGGCCGGATTTGAGGATCTTTGCTTTCAGGGCGGCAATGTCCCGCTCGCCTACCAATTTGTGATTCACCGCGGGAATGGGGTCCTGCCAAATCAGCTGCTCCTTGGGAACGAGCGGGCCGAGATAGCGCGACAAGGGGCCCATGTCGCGGTGCGTCAGCTTGAACCAGGCCCGCGCGAATGCATCCGCGAGCTGGTCCGGATGTGCAAGGAAGTGCCTGGAAATTTTTTCGTAGGCAGGGTCGAACCGCAACGAGAGGTCGGTGGTTAGCATGGACGGCGCGTGGCGCTTCGACGGATCGAACGCATCCGGTACAGTACCGGCGCCCGCGTTCCCCTTCGGCTTCCACTGGTTGGCACCGGCCGGGCTCTTGGTCAGCTCCCATTCGTAGGCGAACAGGTTCTCAAGGAAATTATTGCTCCACTTCGTCGGCGTGCTGGTCCAGATCACTTCCAGCCCGCTGCCGATGGCGTCGCCATCCTTGCCTGTGCCAAAACTGCTCTTCCAGCCAAGCCCCTGCTCCTCTATGCCGGCAGCTTCCGGCTCGGGGCCGACATGCGATGCAGGGCCCGCACCGTGGGTCTTGCCAAAGGTGTGCCCGCCGGCGATGAGCGCAACCGTCTCTTCATCGTTCATTGCCATGCGCGCAAAGGTCTCGCGGATATCCTTCGCCGCTGCGATCGGATCCGGGTTGCCGTTGGGCCCTTCTGGATTGACATAAATCAGCCCCATCTGCACGGCAGCAAGAGGATTTTCGAGGTCGCGGTCTCCGGAGTAGCGTTTGTCAGCCAGCCATGTGCCCTCGGAGCCCCAGTAGATGTCTTCTTCCGGTTCCCAGACGTCTTCACGGCCGCCGGCGAAACCGAAGGTCTTGAAGCCCATGGACTCCAGAGCAACATTGCCGGCAAGAATCATCAAGTCGGCCCAGGAGAGTTTGCGTCCGTACTTCTGCTTGATCGGCCAGAGCAAGCGGCGCGCCTTGTCGAGGTTGACGTTGTCCGGCCAACTGTTCAGGGGTGCGAAGCGCTGCGTGCCGTTCCCTGCACCGCCGCGGCCGTCGCCAATGCGGTATGTGCCGGCGCTGTGCCATGCCATGCGAATAAACAAAGGTCCATAATGGCCGAAGTCCGCCGGCCACCAGTCCTGCGAATCGGTCATCAGGGCATGAAGATCCTTAATGACCGCATTCAGGTTGAGGCTCTTGAATTCCTTGGCGTAACTGAACTTCTGGTCCATGGGATTGGACTTTGAGGAGCGCTGGTGCAAGATCTTCAAGTTCAGCTGATTCGGCCACCAATCCGCGTTCGTCGGGGCTACAGCCGTTGTGTGTTTGCGTGCGTCGCCCGAGAACGGGCACTTTGCGTCAGTTGACATGGTCTTCTCCCATCCTTGTTTGCAATTACTACTCATCTCACCGTAGAGCTTAAAGTTTGTCCGCGGATCAGTCAAATCAAGTTAACGTTTTCTCGCTGTCCAGTTCGTCCATTTTCGGCGTCGCGCCCGTCCTTGTATTTCAAGATATTTCAAGTGAACGAGTTCTTGCGCGAAGTCCAGCGAAAGAATTCGTATCACGGTCCTGGAGTGCGAATCTTAATCGGGCCGCACGAATGGGCTAAACAGGCCGGGGAAAACATCCAAAAACATTTTGCCATTCCGAGCGGAGCGAGGAATCTCTCCTCGATGGCGGATTATGCCGAAAACTAATTCAATAAGTAACAAGAATTGAGAAGAGTAAAAGAAAACAGATCCATCCGCTCACGATTTTATCCTTCAGAAAACAATCTAGGCGGCCAATGGCATGGAGTAGCATCGGGGGAGCAAGGGAACATCCTGGGACGGACATCGTTAACGGGAGAGGTGCAAGGCCATGAGATCCCGCCATTGGATTCTGAGTGCAAGCCTGCTCATTTTTGGAACGGCCTGTGGAAGCAAAGCGCCGCCGCCCCTGCAAGCGCTCGCTCTGTTGATGCCTGCAACCATCAAGGACATTATGGATTCCATGGTGGACCCCAGCGGGGATTTCGTATTCGAGTCGGTGCAGGAGATTTCGGATGAGCATGGGGTCACTGAAAAAGCGCCCGAGACCGATGCGGAATGGGAAGGCGTTCTGCATGACCTCTACGTCCTGATGGAAGCGCCCAATCTGCTGACCATGGAGGGGCGCAAGGCCGCGCGGCCCGAGGATAGATCCAAGAGCCCTCTTATCGAAAACGAACCGGAGGAAGTCCAGAAGTTGCTGGATGCCGATCGCCCAAGCTTTATCCGCCGCGCGCAAAGACTTCAGGACGCGGCTGCATTAGCGCTTAATGCAGCTGACGCAACAGATAATGATGCTCTTCTTCACGCGATAGACGGGATTGACAAGGCCTGCGAGAATTGCCATCTACATTATTGGTATCCGAACGACAAAAGGGCTCGGCAAGCCGCAAAGGAAGATGAGGTCACCGACTAGGCTGCTTCCCGATGAGTATTGGGTTTAACTGATTCGTCTTGTCGAACGCACGGCCATGCTGGACGCGATGTGGGAACTCTTTGAACGGATGACGCCCTCGGCGTTATTTTGCACGGCGGAGTGATATGCGCGTGGAAGACGGGATCACTGAATAAGCTGTTCTTACCTTTCGGCAATACGATCCGGATGGCGTTCCAGCCGGCCCGGGAGCTGCCGGGCGACAAACCCAAAAGGCGCCGTGCAGCGCCGCCCGCAATTTCCACCTTCATTTGGCGTTCGGATAGGTTCTGGCAACTTTTCGTGCGATGTCAAGGAATTGCGACACCACAGATACTTTGTCCGTGCTCACGTATGCCAGCGCCATTTCCATGACTGGAAGTGCAGGTTCACATCTGCGAAACACAATGCCGGGTAATCTCAATTCCTGAAGTGAGGCTGGCGCCAATGCCACGCCCAAGCCGGCGCCGATAAGGGCCCAAACCGAATAGAGATCGTCCTGATAGTAGGCAATCTTGAGGTTAAAACCTTCCTTGCGGCACGCTCTTGCAACAAAGTGGTGGAATTCCGCATTGGCATCGCGCCCGTACATGATGTATCGCTGGTTGGATAGCTCCCGAAGTGCCACGGTTTTGAAGCGGGCAAGCGCATCGTTCTCGGACATTGCCAGCACCAGCCGTTCGCGCAATATAGTTTCGATCTTGACCCCCTTCTGTTGGGGTGAAATGGGCAATCTGACGATGCTTACGTCAAGTTCACCGTCTTTAACAGCTTTAATCTGCTCTGCCGGCAACAGCGACCGCAAGGTCAAATGAACATTCGGACTTCGTTTCACAAATGTTCCCAGGCAATCAATAATGAGCCGGGTCTGAATGGGAGGTACGGGAAGTTGCCAAAGGCCCAGCCGCAGGTGGCCGAATTCTCCTCTCTCCGCGCGCAAAGCCAGCTTTGCGGCCTCGTCACACTGCGCGAGGATGGCCCGTGCCTTGATGGCGAAGACCTCTCCGGAAGCCGTGAGCTTGATTTGACGCTTGCTCCTATCAAAAAGCTTGGTGCCCAATTCAGCTTCCAGGTTTCGGACTTGCTGGCTAAGTGGCGGCTGGCTCAAATGCAGCCGTTCCGCGGCGCGGCAAAAATTCAGAGTCTCGGCCACGGCAAGGAAATAACGGAGGTGCCGAAGTTCCATTTGATAAGCCTCGCAATACCAGGGTCTTTTGTAAATATACCCTAGAAGTCTGGATTGGCTACGTAGAATGTATTTTACGAAATAGTTGGTCCGATATAGGTTATGGCTTGATTTGCGCATTGATTGCATGGATAGCCGCTCGGAATCGCGGTTCCAAGTAGATTGCGTGAAGAGGAGCAGGGATGAGTTATCGAAACCTGGAAGAAATATTGCAAGCCGCCGGCAATCCGGTGGAATTGTTGCGCAATTCACAGATCGGGCCCTATGCCTTTCCGGTGGTCCGGCCAGAGTTCTCGAATTGGAGAGATGAACAGCGTGCGTGGAAGGAAACCTGCGCCCTGCTTGACCAAACTCACCACATGACGGACCTCTATGTCGAGGGCCCTGACGCCCTGAAATTATTCTCCGATTTGGGCATCAACAGCTTTAAGAACTTCAAGGTGAATCAGGCCAAGCAATTTGTCGCTTGTAATCATGACGGCTACGTGATTGGCGATGCCATTCTCTTTTATCTTGCTGAAAATAAATTCAATCTTGTGGGGCGCCCGCCCGCGGCCAATTGGGTGCAATATAATTTGGAGACTCGCGGGTATAAGGCATCGGCGGAGCGCGATGAAAGGTCCTTCGTCAATCAAGGACGGAGAAAGACCTACCGGTACCAGATTCAGGGCCCGAATGCTCTACGGGTCATGGAAAAAGTTATGGGAAAAGCCGCGCCGGATATCCGGTTTTTCAATATGGAAGTGGTTAGCATCGCGGGCCGGCCAGTCCACGCCTTGCGCCATGGAATGGTCGGACAGCCCGGCTGGGAATTGTTTGGCCCCTGGGAGCACAGCGAGGAAGTGCGCAACGCCATCGTGGAAGCGGGGCAGGAATTCGGAATTCACCAAGTGGGGTCTTGAGCCTACCCTACTACTTGTCTCGAATCGGGTTGGATTCCCTCCCCCCTTCCGGCGATTTATACAGGCGAGGAGATGAAAGGATACAGGCAGTGGCTGCCCCCCAAGAGCTATGAGGCCATGGCTTCTCTAGGCGGGAGCTATTATTCCAACAACATCAGTGACTATTATCTAACTCCTTTCGACCTCGGCTACGGACCGTTCGTCAAGCTCGACCACGACTTCGTTGGGCGCGCGGCCCTGGAAAAAACGGTGAATGACCAGAAGCACAAGAAAGTAACACTGGTCTGGAACGGCGACGACATCGCCCAGGTCTTCGGCTCCCTGTATAAGAGCGGTGGGGATATTACCAAGTATATAGATATGCCGCTTGCTAATTATGCGACACTGCCCTACGACAAGGTGATCGAGAACGGCAAAACAGTCGGGGTGTCCACCTATACCGGTTACACCTACAACGAGCGGGCAATGATCTCGCTGGCTGTGGTGGATAATCAGGCGAGCGAAGTGGGCACGGAAGTCACTGTGGTTTGGGGCGAAGAAAAACGCGGCTCGTTGAAGCCAACCGTTGAGCGCCATGCGCAAGCTTCGATTCGCGCGACGGTTGCGGCGGTCCCTTACGCCCAGGTTGCTCGTACCGCATATCGGCCGCATTAGGCCGGTATGCGGTTATCTTGAGGAATCGCGGCACACATTCTTCAAGAGCACAATCTCCCAAACTAGACGCCGCCCCTTAGCGCTTATCAACCATAACAACCCCGCCCTTGATTACCACCTTGGCGTTCAAGAAATTCCAATAACCGTCCAGCGGATTGCCGTCCAGAATGACAATATCCGCGAGCTTGCCCGCCTCCAACGTCCCGAGTTGATTGCTCATCTCGATGAAGGATGCGGTGTTTGGCCCCATGAGCTTGACGATATCTTGCATCGAAAACATCAAGTTCAGGGATTTCAATTCATGCTCTAGACCTGCCTTCGCCAGATAATCGGTATCCGTCCCATAACCGTAGACGATACCTGCATCCCACGATGTTCGCGCATTCACAACCTTATATCCCGCTTCCTGCCCTCGACCCTCCCCTTGCAGGATCGCTTCGGGCCACGGCCGGCCATCCCTGAATCGGGGAAGATTGTCATCGGCGAACACTCCGAAAACCGGCACACCAAAACCAATTGTGGACAGCTGCTTCACACCGGCGGCAGCCACCTTCTTTGCATCCTCGAAACTCAACCAGCCGAAATGAGGTGTGTGAACGAGTTTGGGCGTGCCGGCATCAACGGCAGCCATCATGGCCTGCGGGCTTACCGCGTGCACCATCACCCAAACGCCTTCTTTCCTGGCCTCCTCGTTGATGGCCCTGAGATTTTCAAGTTCTTTGTCGGTTGGCGGCTTGGGGCTGATTATTTCCTCTCCAATAAATTTGATCCCAAGCCCAGCGAGCCTGCGCACTTCCGCGCGGGCTTGTTCGGCACTCGAGTTGCCGAGATTGACCATCCCGGATGGAATGATGCGAGGCCCCTTGATTACTCCGGTCTCAATGTCTTTTCGAAGCTGAATATTTCCTTCGGCAGGGCCGCCGCCGGACAGCACGGTGGTGTACCCGGCATCCAGGAGTTCCTGCATGCGCTCCTTCTCCGCGGGGCCGGCATTGATATGGCGGTGGCCATCGATGAACCCAGGCATCGCCGTCATGCCATGCGCGTCCAGGGTCTGCATACCGGGAACATTCGCATTGGCAGCCGACACCGTGACGAGTTTGCCGCCGCGAATGACGATGGACCCGTTGTTGATCACGGTGCCATTTCCGACGACAATCCGCGCATTCGTGATCGCCAAATCTTGGGCCGCAAGAGTCTTGGCAATAGACAGGCCGCCGAAGCTTGCCAGTAATGCAAGGGTAAGCGCTCTTTTGATCATTGCAGGTCCTCCGGTATGCGCTGGCCGCGTTAAATCGGCGCTAGACGAATATTTTGATGGCCGCGTGGTGGCGCATCGTACCTTACCTTTTGATCTCGCCACAACGAAATTGTCACCCCGGCACGATCCAGCGCGTTTCAGCTTTAGTTCAAGAATTTCTTCCCATATTTAAGAAGTCTGGATAGTGAAGGAATAATATATTTTACTTTGGCTTGCACCAGGCCTAGTTTCACCATGGGCTTAATTCTTTCAGCTTGCGGTGCCTGGTGTCCCTGAATGGCTGGGGTATCGGGGCCATGTATTGCGCCAAGACCTGAAAAGCACCGCGGCGATGCTATTTCGCTGTGGATGCCGCCTGGATCGAAAGTCCGGCGGAGGCTTTTCCTCATGACAGGCTTGACCCGGCCGAATTTCAATTAGGAGCAAGGTTTGTCATCGCCGAATCCAATCCGCGAAGCTCTCATGAAAGGCCAGTTCTGCTACATGGCCGAAATCGTCGCCTCGCGCCGTTCCGAAGAGGCCCAGATTCTCGATGTGGCGTCGCGCTTGGCGCTTGTTTCCGAGGTGGTCGGGGGAAGCGTAACGAACAATGCGGGCGGTGTTCCGGGGCATGATCCGGTTCGCCTGGCGGCCGCTATACGAGCCCGGGGACTTACCCCCAACGTCCACGTCACTTGCGTCCGCTACGACCGCGTTGGCCTTCGCAAAATGCTGGAAGACATTCACTCTCTTGAAATTGAAAATGTTTTTGCCATGGGCGGAGATTTCCCAAAGCTGGATCCCGCAGCGGCCGTTTTTGACCTCGATTCCGTGCAACTCGTTCACCTGATCGATGAGCTGCGCCAGGCGGGAAATCCGTACTGGATTGCAGTCGCCGTGTCGCCCTTCAAGTACACTGAGCCCGATTGCCAGTATCAATACCTCAAGCTTAAGAAGAAAATTGCCGCCGGCGCCAACTATGCAATTACGCAGCTTGGCTACGATGCCGGGAAGTTCCGCGAACTCAAGCGCTATTTGAACGACAATATCGGCCCCTTCCCAGCGCTCGGCAACGTGTACGTTCTGAATGGCCGCGCGGCAGAGATAATGGCGACCGGAGACATACCCGGCTGTTGGGTTTCACCCGAGCTCCTGGCGATGGTGAAGAAAGAATCACAAGATGCGGACAAGGGGCGCATGGCCCGGCTGGAACGCGCAGCACGAATGGTGGCGATTCTCAAAGGACTCGGTTACGCGGGCGCATATCTGGGTGGCACACATAATGCGGACGACATTCGTTGGATCATTGGGCGCGCGGAAAGTCTGAAGCCCAGGTGGGAAGAATTAGCCGAAGAATTGACCTTTGCCCCCAAACGGGCATTTTATCTTCACCAGGCCACGGCTCCTGCTTCCGCAAACCGAGGCATCGTGCCGCGATTATTGGACACCCTCGTCAATCTGTTTCCCGTGAACAAAGACAATGGGCTTCGCCGCATGCTTGGCAAGATCATGGCCTGGGTGGACCGGAAGCCTTCTCTGACGCATACGTTGGAGCGCATTGAAGCTGCAATCAAATCTCCTCTTTTCCACTGTCAATCGTGCGGCAATTGCGTGTTGGGCTCCATGGAGTATGTCTGTCCACAAACCTGTCCAAAGCAAATACGAAACGGTCCATGCGGAGGAGCGAATATCCAGGGCACTTGCGAAGTTGTGGAAAAGCCGTGCATTTGGGGAGCCGTCTACGAAAGGGCTAAGGCTGGCAATGAAGTTGCCCGCCTGAACGTTTATATTCCACCTCCTGACCGCGGATTGCAGGGAACCAGTTCGTGGATCAACTACTTCCTGAATCGTGACGCCCGTCCCGGCACTTCTCCGTCATTGACCCATTTGCCCGGGACCACGCCCGCAGCTCTGGTCAACATAGAAATAGAACGGCCGGTTAAAACCACATCGGCTGAGAAATCAGATTTTAATCATGTAAAGACCGAAACCGGTCCCAAGCAAGGGTAGAATTTGAATTTGGATTGCCCGCCATAAAAACATTTCGCCCTGTGTTGCGGAAGACGCAGAAGGCCGTGGGCTCAAAACTGGGAAAAGTATTTCGAAGTGGGCTGGGACAAGCCGCAGGATACCTTGCCCCAGGACGTACTCGATATTTTTAAGTAAAATATAAGGTTAATATGCGGCTGCGAATGCAGGCACGACAGTTCGCACCCGCCACTTGAACGGAGATCACGATTATGAAATTGCCAAACAAGGGCTTAATCGTTGCCGGACTGCTTGCATTCATGTCCCTAGGTTTCTACGTCATTCCGGTTTCCTCTCACCACTCCTTCGCCATGTACGATAAGACTAAGGTCCTGGTGCTAACTGGCGTGGCCCACCAATTTGTGGCTCAGGCCAACCATGCCGAACTCCATTTCTATTTGATTGCTCTCGACAGCAAACTGACCAAGAACAAAGATGGAAAATTGGTTGATTGGGGTGTCGAGATGGCGGGCGCCGCGGCCATGGCGCAGCAAGGCATTACGGCCGCCTCATTCCCCGCCGGAACGATATTCAGCGTCAAGATGAATCCCCTCAGGGATGGCAGCCCGTTTGGATCGCGGGCCGCCGACAGGTCACTGGCGTCCTAACGAGGCAAAGCTTCTATTCGCTACCAAGAACGGAACGCCGTGGGACGCAAACATGGTGCTGAAGAGAAAGTTGAAGCCACTACTAAGGAAACTTGGCATCGTGATTCCGAAGGGAAACGGCTTCCATGCTTTCCGATACGCCAACGCGACGATGATGGATAGGTTGGGAACTCCATCGAAGCTACGACAGGAACGATTGGGCCATAGCGATCCGCGCATCACGCAGACGATATACACTCACTCCGTCAGCGAGGATTCACGGAAGGTTGCGGGTCAATTGGGCGACGCGGTTTGGAGAGTTTTGGACGCAAATGGACGTAAAAACAAAGAACCGGAGTCAGCGGTATTCGCTAACTCCGGCCTTATCAATTAGAAACTGGTTGCGGGGGTTGGATTTGAACCAACGACCTTCGGGTTATGAGCCCGACGAGCTACCAGGCTGCTCCACCCCGCAAATGCATGATAGCGGAAGCGAAGGGGTTCGTCAAACGAGGCGCTTGGAACGCGGCAAAAACGTCCTCGTGATGCAAGCGGCTGTGTTGCGTGGCGGAATTTCCTGCGCTGTTTTGGAGATGAACAATGTCTCGATGATTGTGTCAAACCGCAACAAGAAAGCTGGGAACCATAGCAGCGTGAGGCGCGCGGCGCCCAGCACTCTTGGACTTGCGAATCTCAGCTGTAAACCCAGGCGGGAGGCCGTTGATACTTGCGGCGATAGGTGATTTTGCTTTTCTTGCCGCCAGACTCAAACTCGAAAATAATTTGCTTGCTGCCAACCAGGCGAGCCTTGCCGTGGTTCTTGGAGGCAGACAGAACCAGCCAGTGTCCTTTCAATATTTCGTACGTCCCGTGCTCCGTAAAAATTTGATAGCTTCCGTCTGAATTCATTTCCAGGGAAGGGGCCTTGCAAGGATGTGCTTTCCCGTTAATTTCCACGGAGACGCAATTGTACGTTCCGGAGAGGGTGCTTTCCGCCCGGACCGGCGTGCCGGTGAACGCCAAGGCGATGGCGGCGATGCTGAGGACTCTGGCTATGCAATAGAGCGATCGATAAGATTTATTCATGTTTGACCCTCTGGCCCTAAATTCATTCGCTCCAGATGGCCCCCCGGAAGGCCATCTGAAACGCTTTCAGTCATAGACAATGCAAGCTTTGTGCCATAAGAGTAACCAATTAACGCGATGATTTCATTGCAGTTAGGAAGCGATACCCCCGAATGGTAACATTTTGTGTGAATAACAGTTTCCATCTTTGCTCACGAATGGAAGCATTTTTCTCACGCCGGATGTGGTTCAAACTGAAAATGGGCGCGGCAGCCATGCCGATTAATGAATCCTTTCCCTTTGCCCATACCCTGATAGAATGCTTGCAACTCCAAATTGTGTCACTGTTTGAAGGAGGAAGAAGGGGTTGAGCGTAGTAAACCCATCACCCGGCGAGCTTCCGGCGGAAACCGAGCCAGTAAGCGAGTTCGAACGCGATATCGCGCTCCTAGCGCGGGCGGAGAACCGCGACCCATTTCGATTGCTTGGGCCGCACATCGTCGAGGTAGGCGAAGAGCAACGCCTGGTGGTGCGCGGATTTTTCCCACGCGCGACACAAGCCTCCGTCATTCTGAAAGACCGCTCCGAGGCAATCCCCGCCAGCCGCATATCCCCAGAGGGGCTTTTCGAAGCCGCATTGCCGCTGCACCCGCACTTGCCGATCCCGGCGGACAGCTACCGTTGGAGGGTGGTGGATGAGGGCCAACCGGCGCGGGAGATTTATGACACCTACGCGTTCCCTCCCCTGCTTTCCGATTTCGACTTGTATCTGATGGGCGAAGGGACGCATTACCAGAAATACGAAAAGATGGGCGCGCATCCCGCGGTGGTTGACGGCGTTGCGGGAGTGCAATTCAGCGTGTGGGCTCCCAACGCGATGCGCGTGAGCGTGGTAGGAGATTTCAATGGGTGGGATGGGCGCATCAGCCCGATGCGCAATCGCGGCCCCTCGGGAGTGTGGGAGCTGTTTGTGCCCGAGCTGGCGGAGGGCGCCGTCTACAAATACGAAATTCGGCCCATGTCCGGCGGGCATCCTCTATTGAAGAGCGATCCTTATGGTTTTCGCTCGGAACTGCGCCCCAATACTGGCTCGATCGTTACGCGTCTGGATCATCATCAATGGAACGATTCAGGCTGGATGGAATGGCGATCCAGGAATGACTGGCTGGCCTCGCCCATATCCGTATATGAGATCCATCTGGGCTCCTGGCGGCGCAAGACGGAGGAAGGCGGGCGCTGGCTATCTTACGGCGAGCTGGCCGACCAGCTCATTATCTATCTGAAGCAGATGAATTATACGCACGTGGAACTCATGCCCGTGATGGAGCATCCATTCGACGGCTCCTGGGGATACCAGACGCTTGGATATTTTGCCGCCACAAGCCGCTTCGGTACTCCTGAAGACTTCATGGCCTTCGTCAACCGGTTTCATCAGGCCGGGATTGGCGTGCTTCTCGATTGGACTCCTGCGCACTTTCCGAGCGATGGCCACGGCCTCGGTGAATTCGACGGCACGCATTTGTACGAGCACGCCGACCCGCGCCAGGGCCGCCACCCCGACTGGGGCACACTGGTTTTCAATTACGGCCGCAACGAAGTTCAAAACTACCTGATCTCCAATGCGCTTTTCTGGATCGACAAATATCACATTGACGGCTTGCGCGTGGACGCCGTGGCTTCCATGCTGTATCTCGATTATTCGCGCAAGGAAGGCGAGTGGGTTCCCAATGAATTCGGCGGGCGCGAGAATCTTGCGGCCATTGCCTTCATCAAACGATTGAACGAAGTCGTGTACGCGCGGCACCCCGGCGTGCTGACCATCGCGGAAGAGTCCACATCCTGGCCCATGGTTTCGCGTCCCACCTATCTCGGCGGATTGGGCTTCAGCTTGAAATGGAACATGGGCTGGATGAATGACACGCTGAGCTACTTCGCTGTGGACCCCATCTATCGAAAGTATCATCACAGCCGGATGACCTTCTCGATGCTGTATGCCTTCACGGAAAACTTCGTGCTGCCGATTTCGCATGATGAGGTCGTTCACGGCAAGGCATCGCTGATCAACAAGATGCCCGGCGATTTGTGGCAGCAGTTCGCCAACATGCGCCTGTTTTTCGCTTACATGATGGCGCATCCCGGCAAGAAACTGATGTTCATGGGCAGCGAATTCGGCCAGAGAAGCGAGTGGGACCACGACGCCAGCCTGGAATGGCACTTGCTTCAATTCGATACGCATCGCGGCCTGCAAACTCTCACGGCGGACCTGAACGCGATTTACCGAAACGAACCCTCGCTGCATCAAGTGGATTTCGACTGGCACGGCTTTGAATGGATCGACTGCAATGACGCGGATTCCAGCGTCTTATCCTTCCTGAGGCGAGCCAAGGATGCGGGCGATTTTATTGTGGTGGTTGCCAATTTTACGCCTGTTGCCCGGGAAACCTATCGTGTGGGCGTGCCGGAGCCTGGTTTCTACAGAGAAATCATGAATACGGATGCGGAGAAATACGCGGGGACGAACATGGGAAATCTGGGCGGCGTTCACGCCGAGGCGATCGCCTGGAACAACCACCCCTATTCCATTCACGTGCGCATGCCGGCGCTCGCCGTCATCTACTTCAAGTACGAGCGCTGGTAGTTCGCGGCGCGCGATTCACAATCTGCAAGAAAAACACATTACTTTGTCATTCCGAGCGGAGCGAGGAATCTCTCTTTGTTTTTTTGGTGAGTACAATCGAAAGAAAGAGGGATTCCTCGCTCCGCTCGGAATGACAAAATGCCGGGACTTTATCCACAGCCTGCTCAGCCGTTGACCTCGACTCCCTTTCAGTTTTCGGAATCCGCCGAGTAGTCGATTCGCGGGGGAACGAAGTACGCCTCCGCCTGCATAGCATCTTCCAGCCAGCCGCGGCGCCTGACGATGCCACGGGTATTCTCAACCATCTCAGGATGTCCGCACAGATAGACTTTGGTATCCGCAGGGTTTAAATTCCACATGTCGGCGTACTTGCGGATCAAATCATCGACGCGGCCTGTTTCGCCGCTCCATTTTGTGTCCTCCCACGGGCGGCTGACGGTGGGAACGTAGGTCAGCCAGGGAACTTCGGCGGCTACCTTGCTCAGTTCCGCGGAGTAGCCAAGTTCCCAGGAGCGGCTTGCGCCGTCAAGAATGAAAAGTTTGTGCGCGCCGGTGAATTTTGCAGCCTTCCATTCGTGATAGAGGGACCGCACATAGCTGACATAGGGCGCCACTCCCGTAACCGTGGCAACCAGAAAATGATTGGTGCGCCCACCGGCAAGGTCAAGAGTGAAATTCCCTTTGGCGGATTTTCGCATTGTGATCTCGTCGCCTACGCGAGACGCGTGGAGTCTCGGTGTGACCTGGCCGTGCGGCACCAGCTCAAAGAAGAACTCCAGATACTTCTCGTGCGGCGCTGAGACGATCGAGTAGGGGCGCTCATGGTGTTTTTCCGGCGTCACCACTCCCAGCGTTGCGTATTGGCCCGATCGATAGGGGAATTCCCCACCCGGATCGACCCGAATTGCCCACAGGTCGTCGGAAATATTGCGTCGCTTGAGTATCCGCGCGGAATAAAATTTACTGACGGAAGGGGGCATCGAATCTCCTTCAAGAGAATTTTGTAAATCAAAGTGAAGCAAAATCGCGGCCAAACGGCCCCGGAAAAAAACCGGGCGCCTCTCCAATTTCCCAAGTTAGGAGAAAGCGCCCGAAAGGATCTCCCGAAAACCAAATCGCTGGAAGCCGGTCCTCTACTGGGGCTGTTGTCCCTGGCGGCCACGCATCATCTGCATGGGATCGAATTTCGTTGGCGTTCCCGTGATGTGATCCGTGGCGTCGGTGATGACCTTGGTCAGGACCATCGAAGAATCCTTGCCAGCCGATTTCACAAGGCCCCAGGGAGCTACTTTGTCGGAAACCCATGCGTCCGAGGATCCATCCTTCATGCGGTAGTGCGTGCAGGAAAATGTTCCGGCTGGCACCGTTACCGATTCCGTTCCCACAATTTCAGCCTTGTCGGCAATATTGGCGGGAGTCGTTTGCTGCATGCGGCCACCCGGCCCCATATTCATATCCATTTCCATGGGGGCCTGCCCCGGCATCTGCATGATCATCCGCGTGGAAGTCACGCCGGCATCGCTCACTGACATCAAACTCTTCATGTACATTTGTCCGCCGCTGCGAGCATTCGCAAATGCCATCTCGGTCCAGAAGGCGGGCTTGCCGGCCACGTCTTCCTTCCCCACAATCGTAATTTCCATCTGGGATTTTTTTCCGTCTTTATCGGTCATTTCGTAAGCCGCGCCGGTTCCCACCACGGGGTGCCAGATGCCGCTGAGGCTTGGAGTGCGCGGCCCCATTCCCATTTGCGCCGCCAGCGGCAGTGCCAGAGCAAGCGCGGCGAACATGACAATCGTCTGTTTAAACTTCATAAGAGATCGCTCCTTCCCACGATACTTTCCATAGGACATAAGGCCACAGCCCGAGTTTTCCGATCTATAAATTCGCCAAGACTTTCCAGCGACAGTGGCCCCAGCGGGCAGCCTACGCTCATCTTGTATCAGACTTATTTGTCGAGAGGCAATTAAATTTCCCCGGTAAATTGCGTATCCACTCAAAGAAAAAGATTGTTTTCTGAAAGTTTTAAACTTCGCACTATTCGTAGGCGAGCGCGTCCACAGGATCGTTGTGCGCGGCGCGCAAAGCGGGATACGCCGCGCCGGCAATTGCGCCGCCAATGGTCAACAGGATAGCGCGGACAATCCATCCGCCCTCGATGACGATTTGCAGGGTTGGAAAGGTCTTGTGCAAAATCGCCACAATACTATACGTGCAAATCAATCCGAAGACGGAGCCAAGAACGACCATCACCAGCGTCTCACCTAGAATCAACCCGCAAACCTCCAGTCGAGAGGAGCCCAGCGCCCTGAGGACGCCAATATCCCTGGTGCGCTCAAACACCAGCGTATGCATGGTGAGGAGCACCACCAAAAAGCTGATCACAACTCCAATGATCACAAAGGTTCGAATAAATGGCTTCAGTTCCGGCAAGTTGGAAGAAGTCATCAAGGTGCTGAATTCGGCCATCGATAGAACCTTGTAGGTTGGAAACAGCTTGACGATCTGCCTGCGCGTGCCTTCCGTATCGCCCTTGCTGCGCACGAAGAACATGGAAACGCGGCCATCGGCTCCGGCAATATCCTGTGCCGTCTTGATAGGAATGAAATAGCGTGCGCCCTTGCCATGCAGAACGATGCCGGAGATGGTGAACTCATGGCCCAGAAGAATTACCTTTTGGCCCACGCGCAACTTGCGCGAGCCTGCCGCGAGGTCGTCCACCATGGCCTGGTTAGGCTCGTGGAATGGCCCGCCTGAAAGGAACGTGAAGCCCTCGCTGAGCCCGGCAAACTGCTGGTAATCGATGCCGTAGAGAACTCCCAGATTTTTCTGATCCACAACGATCGACACCGGGGCGACAACTTTGACTCCAGGCAGGCTTACGATTTGATCGTAAAGCGATTCGGGCATGACGGCACTTGAAAAAGCGAAGAAAATGGACGAGTTGGGCGGCTGCACGATGATATCCGCGCCAACCCCCTCGGCGCGCGTGCGCCAGTCGCTTAGGGCGCCTGAGGTCAGCCCCACAATCAAAAGCACGAGAAACACTTGCAGTGAAAGCGCCAGCACGCTCAGCGCGGAGCGCAACGGGCGCACGCCCAGGTTGCTCCACAGCAGATCCCAGACAACAAATCCTTTGTATGGTTTTTCTTCCATGCGTCCGATTCCGTGAAGCGTTCCCCGGCTGCTAATCTAACACCGCGCATGGCCACGGTCAAAGCAACGCCGAAGGATTCGCTACGGAAGTTTTCAACAGTTGTGTTGAAAACTTTGTGGAAATTGGCTTCCAACGGCGCGCATAGCCCGATAAACACGGAGCTTGATGCGGTTTGCACAATGATGAAGCACTTTTCTTAAAAATCTTGTGTGGAAGAAAAAATAAAACCCAATTAGTGGAAGGAACTGTACTAATAATCCTGAGATTCCTTGCCTGGCGCGACGAATTTAGTGTTGCTCCGGTCTCGGTGTGATCTCGCTCAAAGTCCCGGAGGGACGGCACATCGTAGCCCACCACGTAAGTGGTGGGAGAGCAACACCCGGCGCATTTAAGCCCCGTAGGGGCGGCACATTCTTCAACGTGTGCCGCCCCTACGGGGCTTAGGATTTTTGGGACACGCGTTCCCACCACTTACGTGGTGGGCTACGATGTGCCGTCCCTCCGGGACTTGCGGAGTGAACAAGAGCAATTCGCAATTTTGCCATACAGGTTGCTTTTGGTTGCGGCTCCGCCGCGCTGTGTCTTAATTGAAAGAAAAATTGAATTTGCGAAAACACTGAAGAGGAGCCACACATCGCGCAACTTTCTATTTCAGTACCACTTGGGAGGGCGCACCAGAGAAATATTGATGGTCTGCTCCGTCTGGTTGATGTCGTAATATTCGCCGTAAGTCTTCCAGCCGTCGGCAATCACTTGCACGATAAATTTTCCGGGCGGTATGACCGGCACGTGGCAAACGCCGGATTGATTGGTCTTCAAATTCATCTCGATTTTTTTGTCTTTGCCGTGCTTGTGCTCTTCCACGTATCGAACGTAGACGCTGGCGCTATCGATCGGTTTCTTATCTTCCCCGCCGGTGACCACAATGGTCAGCCTTACGTCCTTTGACCCGGCGTCAGCCTTGGCACTGGAGTCCGCGCCCTTGTCCTGGGCGCTCGCCGCAACCGCGATGAGCAGAAGCAGAAACGCAGCCACGCGCAGCAATGCCTTCACGGATTTTGACTCTCCGATCATGGATGACACCCCGACAAATATTTTGAGGCAGGCATGAGATGCCCCATTTTTGCCCTTTTCACAGGATTGCGCAAGCCCATCGCATTGACTCCGCCGCGGTCCTGGGCTACTTTCGATTCGCGGCCAACATAAGGAGACTTTTTTCATGGGATTCGCAACCGACGCCATTCACGTGGGGCAAGAGCCCGATCCGACAACCGGAGCGATCGTCGCTCCAATCTACCAGACTTCCACCTACGTTCAGGAAGAACTCGGAAAGAATAAGGGCTACGACTACGCCAGGACGGCGCACCCCAATCGCCGCGCGCTGGAGCGCACCGTGGCCAAGCTGGAAGGCGGCACAACGGCGTACGTGTTCACGTCCGGCATGGCCGCCATCGACTCGGTGTTCCGCCTGCTGCGCCCCGGCGACCACGCCATTATTTCCGAGGCGGTCTACGGCGGCGTCATTCGCCTGACCACGCAATTTCTGGTGCAATGGGGGCTGCAGTTCAGCTTCGTGGACACCTCCTCGCCCGAGAAGGTAGAACAGGCCATCAAGCCCAACACCAAAATGATTTACGTCGAGACGCCCACCAATCCCACCATGTGCGTCACGGACATCGCCGCGATCGCCAAGATCTCTGCGGCCCACAACACGACTCTTGTGGTTGACAACACTTTTCTGAGCCCCTACCTGCAATCGCCCATCGCATTGGGCGCGCACATCGTTGTGCATTCCATGACCAAATATTTGAACGGGCACAGCGATGCCGTGGGCGGCTCCGTGATTCTGACGCGCCCGGCGGACGCCGAAAAAATCTACTTCCTGCAGCGCTCCACAGGAGCGGGCCTCGCGCCCATGGATTGCTTTCTGGTGTCGCGCGGAATCAAGACGCTGGCCGTGCGCATGAAGCAGCATGACGCCAACGGCCGCGCCATCGCTCGCTTCCTCGAAGACCATCCCCGCGTGAAGCAAGTCCTGTATCCGGGATTGCCTTCGCATCCGCAGCACGAAGTGGCCGTGCGCCAGCAACGCGGGTTCGGCGCCATGATTTCTTTTGATGTGGTCACGCTGGAAAATGCGCGCACCGTTCTCAACCATCTAAAACTTTGCTCGCTTGCGGAAAGCCTGGGAGGAGTGGAAACGCTCATTTCGCATCCGGCCACCATGACGCACGCATCGGTTCCGGCCGACGTGCGCCAGCGGATAGGAATCACCGACGGGCTGATTCGCATCTCCGTTGGAATTGAGGACGTGGAGGATTTGATCAACGACCTCGATCAGGCGCTGCGCAGGATTTGATTTTTTTGAGTAGAACAGGCTTCAGCCTGTTGTTTTTTTGTCGGCGCAAGAAAATCAAAAGCAACAGGCTGAAGCCTGTTCTACTTAAACCTCGTCAAGCCAAGCCATGTAAGCGCGCGAACCTGCCGCGATGGGCAGCGCGATAAATTCGGGCACATCATAGGAGTGCAGCCGCTCGACTGCCGCCTGCAGCTTCGCCAATCGCTTTCGCGATGTCTTAATGAGCAGCAGCTTCTCCCGCGCGGACTCCACTTTTCCTTTCCAGCGATAAATGGAAGTGACAGCCCCGGGAAGAATGTTCACGCATGCGGCGAGGCGCGCTTCCACGACGGCGCGCGCGATGCGCTTGGCTTCGGCAGAGTTCGCGCAAGTCACCAGAACCACAAATTTATCGGTCAAGGAATCCTCCAGCCCCGTTACTCTTTCTCGCACGCGGCATTTCACACGTTTGTCACACTTGCTTAACAGGCTACAATACCTGCCCGAGGGCGCAAGCATTTTACTCGTAAAATGACGGCCATAATCAAATTCGGAACTTCAGGCTGGCGCGCGATCATCGCGGAAGATTTCACGTTCGCGAACGTGCGCCTGGCCACGGCGGCCATCGCCGAGCATGTGCGCAGCCGCAATGCCAAGCCAACTCTAATCGTGGGGCACGACACGCGATTCTTTGGCGAGGAATTCACGCGCACGTCCGCGGAAATTCTCCGCGAATACGGCATCCGCGTGCTGCTCTGCGATGGAGCCACGCCAACACCGGTCATCGCCCACGAAATTCTGCGGTGCAAAGTGGATGGGGCCATCAACTTTACCGCAAGCCACAATCCCGCCGAGTATCAAGGACTGAAATTCAGCGGCCCTGACGGCGGACCGGCGCTTCCCGAAGTCACGCGCGATATCGAAGCGCGCGCCGCAAAACTCGGCGAACGAGCAGCCGCCAAACCGAACGATGCGCCCTTCGAGAAAATCGATCCGAGAGATTCCTACCTCGAACGCCTCTCGCAGCTCGTGAATTTCAAATCGCTGGGCGCCGCAAAGTTGCGAATCGTCACGGATGCGTTGCACGGATGCGGGGCCGGTTATCTGGACCAGGCGCTTTCCGCTCACGGCGTCAAAGTGACGGCGCTGCGCACTGGCCGCGACGTTCTTTTCGACGGCTCGGGTCCGGACGTCTCCGAGGAAAATCTACAGCCGTCGCGCGAAGCCGTTCTGGCCAATAAAGCCGCGGTGGGCCTTGCAACCGACGGCGACGCCGACCGATTCGGCATACTCGATTTCGACGGCATGTGGATGCAGCCGAATCACATTCTCGGCCTGCTCTACGATTACATTGTGGAAACTCGCGGCTGGAAAATGCCGGCGGCGCGCAGCGTGGCAACTTCGCACCTGATGGACGCCGTCGCTCGCCACCACGGCACGACCGTGTTTCAGACTCCCGTGGGCTTCAAATACATCGGCGAACTGATTCAGAAAGATAAAATTGCCATGGGCGGAGAAGAAAGTGCGGGGATGACCATTCGCGGTCACGTTCCGGAAAAAGACGGCATCCTGGCGTGCCTTCTGGTTGCGGAGATGATTGCGGTGCGGCGCGCTTCGCTCGCGGAACAATTGCGCGCGCTGTTCAAACGCGTGGGCTGCGAATTCTGGCCCCAACGTACCAATCTTCATCTGTCCGACGATGTAAAAGTGAGAACGGTGAATCGCCTGAAGGAAGACTTCTCAGCGTTTCTGGGGCGGCGCGTCAAGAGCCTGGACCGCACCGACGGCCTGAAAATGGAGTTCGAGGACGGCTCTTGGGTGCTGCTGCGGCTGTCCGGCACCGAGCCGCTCATGCGCGTGTACACGGAAGCCGCGACGCTCAAAGAGTCACTGAAAATCGCAAGCGAAACGAAGGGCTGGGTAATGGATTCAACACAGGAATCGAAGGCATGATCACGCTGAAACAAATTCGCGAATTTTCTCCCAGCGACGCCATTGCCTATGCGCGCAAAAATACGCTGCGGATTCTGGGCGTGGCGCTCTTTGCGCTGCTGGTGCACGACGTTTTCGGGCCGCATGGATTCATCGCCATGCGCCGCACGCAAAATGAAATCGATCAGATCCGCGAGCAAATCGCGAAGATGAACGACGAAAATAAATCGCTGACCGAGCAGGTTAGCTCGCTGAAGTCCGACCCCAAATCCATCGAACGCATTGCGCGCGAAGAGATGGGCCTGGCGCGCCCCGGTGAAATGATCTTCAAGATTCCCGATACTGCAAAACCCGCAACCAAGTAGCGCACTCTCCGCCTCCCGCAGCGAATGATATTTTTGTCATTTTGAGCGAAGCGAAGAATCTCTCTTTCTTTTTGCCGGGCGGAAACCGAAGAGAGATTCTTCGTTTCGCTCAGAATGACAAAAATGATGGTGCACGCTGACCAACTGCCTGCTTGCACGATTGCTCCACTCATTCGTCAGGCGCGCTGCGTTCCACGAATTAGCGCCAGCACTTGCGGTTTCCATTGGGAAAACCGGTTGCGAACGACCGCTAAAATCGTCATGGCCACAAAAATGGTGAGAAACCCAATCGTTGCCGTGCGAATGCCCACGGCGCGCTTGGGCACAATGGAAAGCCCGCCATACACAAATTCGAGGTGGACCCAGTAAACCAGCAGCGAGCACTTGCCCATCTCGATCAGCGGACTAAATCTCCACTCCCCCGCTCCCCATCGGCACCACGCGTAACCAAGAAACATGACGATCAATACAATTCCCGCGCGCGCTAGAAAAAAATTGGGGCTGGTGTGCCAAAAATCGTATTCGCTGTAGAGCTTCACGGGGCGCGCATCGAGCCACAGGCCCAGCGCAATGAGCGCAGCACCGCTGGCTCCCGCAAACGCCAGCGCAATGGCTTCATTCTTTCGCGCCCAGTCGAATAGCAAAAGCAAGCCAACTGCCAAGCCCGCAAAGGCAAACGCGGCCCACGGAAAAATGGGAAAAAGCCACGGTTGCGGTTTACCAAACGTGTGCACGCCGTTGACGTAGGACTCCAGCCACCACGGCAGCCAATGCGGCCGCCAGCTGGTCCACAGAGGCGGCGTAAATATGGCAATGGCCGCCGCGCACAGAATCGCCGTAACGATCGTCGCGCGCCGCAACTGCAGCGCGCCGATCGGGCCTCCGGCCGCCGCAACGCGGCAGGCCACACCCATCATCATGAGCGACACTCCGATCACGTTCAGCACGTCCACGCGCAAGAGGTCCGTCCATGGCGCGTAGGGCTGGCCGAGTAGAAATTCCTGCAATCGAAAAAGGAGGCCAAGAAGAAATATTTCTCCGCCGCGCAGAATCGTGGTGCGCGCGATTTCATCGGCGGAGACGCCTTTCTGGCGCAACTTGTCCGTGACTAGTGCAAAGGACGTGCCCGCAAGAAAAAGAAACATGGGCGCGGGAAGCGTGCCGCCCAGCTGGGACCACTTGATAAAATTCCCGTCACGCGCGGCTCCGCCCAGCCAGGAATCGTAACAATGCGTCTGAAACATCACCAGGCAGGCGAATCCCCGCAGCCAGTCGATGTAAGCGATTCGTTTTGTGTTCTTATCGGCCATCAAATATTGCTTCCATTCGGCGAGCTCAAGTGGAGCCCGCGCTGGTTGAGTGCGATACACTATCGTGCCATGTCCGGAGAACGCCAGCTATCTGTTTGGACCGCGCTCGCGCTGTGGACCGCAGCCGTGGGCAGCGTTGCGCTGTATGGCGCGTGGCACGGTTACAGCGGCCGCGCCTATGCCGTCACGCTCTGCGTGCTTGCGTTTTTCGTGGCCATCCAATTGTCATTTGCCGCCGGAAATTTTGGCGAACGTCTTGCGCGGCGCGTGGGTTCCCACGGCGGCGCGCTGATCGCCATCGTGCCCTTTCTTGCATACCTGATTTATCTTGAGGGAACAAATAGTTTCAGCTGGCATCGTGCCGCGCTTGCCGCTGCTTACACACTAACGCCCGTGCTGCTCGCGATTTCCGCCGGCACGTCAAAAGCGGGAGCATGGCAAGACTACGCCGCCATGCTCACGATTTTCCTGCCGTTGAAGATGCACTTCCTAAATATCCTTTGGCCCTACGGCGGCTCGACGATGGGCTACGTGGCAACGATGCTTTTGGCCATCAGCGTGGCGCTGGCCGCTTTCCTCTTTGTGCGCCAATTCGACGGCATGGGCTACAACATCGTCTGGGGACGCGATGCGCTGCTCTCGGTCCTGCTTCATTTCGCATTGATCGCCGTCATCGTGATTCCGCTGGGGACGGCGTTGCACTTCATCCGATTCGATCCCGCGCAAGCGCACTGGAAATCGCTGCCCTGTCGATGCCATTTCTATTTTTCTGCTGACGGCTTGGCCCGAGGAATTATTGTTTCGCGGCTTGCTGCAGAATTCCCTTTCGCGCACTTTCTCAAGCGAAACGGCCGGCTGGTTCAGCGCTTCCGTAATTTTCGGCCTCGCGCACATCACCAACAACGGCGTCTTTCCAAACTGGCGCTATGCCCTGCTGGCAACCATCGCCGGCATTTTTTACGGCCGCACCTGGCGCAAGACCAACAGCATCTTTACTTCCGCAATCGTGCACGCCCTGGTGGACACCATCTGGCACCTGGCGTTTCGCACTCTGTAATGGGTTTTCGTGGCGCGGGCTTCAGCCTGCGGGGGTTAGTCCGTTGCAAGAACTAACCCCCGCAGGCTGAAGCCCGCGCCACGTAATTCGCAAGCAAATGTTTCTTAACGCACGACGCCGGAAAGCGGACTCGACGCGGAAGCGTAAAGTTTCTTGGGCATGCGCCCGGCAAGAAATGCCTTGCGCCCGGCAGACACAGCGTCGCGCATGGCTTCGGCCATCAGCACAGCGTCCTGCGCCTCAGCGATTGCCGTATTCATCAGCACGCCGTCCGCGCCCAATTCCATCGCTACGGCTGCATCGGACGCCGTGCCCACACCCGCATCCACGATCATCGGCACTTCGGTGATGCGCTCGCGCAGGATGCGCAGGTTGGCGTGGTTCTGGATGCCCATGCCGGAGCCGATGGGCGCGCCCAGCGGCATCACGGCCGCCGCGCCCGCATCAATCAGCTTGCGCGCCACGACCAGATCGTCATTGGTGTAGGGCAGCACCACGAAACCCTCTTTCACCAGGATCTGCGTCGCCCGCACCAGCTCCTCGGTGTCCGGGAACAACGTCTGCTGGTCGCCGATCACTTCGAGCTTCACCCAATTGGACAGGCCCACTTCGCGTCCCAGCCGCGCCGTGCGGACGGCTTCGTCGGCGTTGTAGCATCCGGCCGTGTTCGGCAGAATGAAAATTTTCTCGCGGTCGATATAATCGAGCAGCGATTCCTTCGTGCGGTCGGTGAGATTCACGCGCCGCACCGCCACGGTGACCATGTCCGCGCCCGAAGCCACGTGCGCGCGAGCCATTTCCTGAAAGCTGCGGTATTTCCCCGTGCCCACAATCAGGCGCGAACGAAACGCGCGCCCGGCAATCACCAGTTCATCGCTCATTGTCTCTTCTCCTGGTTCATTGTAACTCGCCGCGCGCGAGTAGCACAGGCACTCAGCCTGTGCGCTTTTGGCGGTCGCACATGACGGCTGGCGGGCCAAACAAAGATCCGCCAAAACCGCACAGGCAAGAGTGCCTGTGCTATGAAGCCGCCGGCGTCTCGGCATACAGCGCTTCGATGATTTCGCGTACCGCTCCTCAATCACGCGGCGCTTGAGCTTCAGCGTGTAGGTCAGCTGCCCGCCATCGAACGTGAAATCGTGATCCAGCAGCGCAAAGCGCTTGATCGTTTCATACTGCGCCAGTTGGAGTTCACGCGCGCCACTTCCCTGCCGATCAGCTCGTGCACCCAGGGATCGCCGGCAAGCTGTTCGTGCGACGCAAACGTGCGGCCCTGCGCGCGCGCGGCGGCCTCCACATTGGCGAAATTCGGCACGATCAGCGCCGCAATAAATTTGCTGGCTGTCGCCCACCAGCACGGCATTCAGGATCAGCGGACTGGTCTTCAGCAGATTTTCAATCGGCTGCGGCGCAACAAATTTTCCCGCCGCGGTCTTGAACAGATCCTTCTTGCGGTCGGTGACGTACAGATAGCCGTCTTCGTCCAGGCGCCCGATGTCGCCGGTCGCAAGCCAGCCGTCCGGCGAAATCACGGCGCGCGTTTCTTCCGGCTTCAGGTAATAGCCCTTCATCACGCACGGGCCCCTGCACCAGAATTTCGCCGTCCTCCGCAATGCGCACGCTGACATGCGGGATCGGCTGCCCCACCGTGCCCACCTTATTTGCGCCCGGATAATTCGCGCTCACCACCGGCGAAGTCTCCGTCAGGCCGTATCCCTGATAGACGGGCACGCCCACGGCCCAGAAGAATTCGGCAAGCTCGCGGGAAAGCGGCCCTCCGCCGGAGATGAAGGCGCGAAAGCGGCCGCCGACCCCTTCGCGAATTTTGGAATACACGATGCGGTCCGCAATCTTCCAGCGAAGTCGCAGCCCGTAGCGGAGCATGCTTCGCCAGTACGCTTTCCATCGCACCGAATCCTGGGCCACGCGCATGGCCCAGTCGAAAATGCGTGCGTTTCAATCCAGTCGTTGCGTGCCCTTTTTGCATGATGTTGGCATAGAGTTTTTCAAACACGCGCGGCACAGCAGCGGCCAGCGTGGGATGCACTTCCACCAGCGCCTGCGGCAGATCGTCCATGCGCTCGACGTAGGAGATAGGCACGCCGTGAAACAAATACGCATACGCGGTCACGCGCTCATACACGTGCGAGAGCGGCAAGAAACTCACCGCCGTATCGGCAGGGCGTCATGCGATACGGCTCGGCGGAAGTCTCCTCGTTCGAGCTGAGATTATTGTGCGTGAGCATCACGCCCTTGGGCTCGCCCGTGGTGCCGGAGGTATAGATAATCGTGGCAAGCTGGTCGGAGGTCACCCGGGCGGCGCGCAGGCGGTATTCGGCAACCGCATCATCCCCGGTCGCGGCGGCCAAAGTTTCGAAGCGAAGAATATCGTCGCCGAGATCCGGCGGGCGCGGCGGCGCAGATGATGTGCTTCACGGTCTTGAGCCGGTCGCGGCACTCCATCAAGCGCCGCGATTGCATCTCTCCCGCCACGAATCACAATCTCCGCGCCGGAATGGTTCAGGATGTAAACGATCCGGTCGGGAGATTCGTTGAAATAGATCGGCACGTCGGCGGCGCCAAGCCCGAGGATGGCAAAATCCGCGATGTGCCATTCCGGTCGGTTGGGCGCGAACAAGCCCTACGCGATCGCCTGGTCTTGACACCGAGTTGCTCCAGCGCATTGGAAAGTCCCGCGATGCGCCTCAGGAATTCCGCCGACGACATCGGCTCCCACCTGCCATTGACGCGAAGCGACAGGGCCCGCTCATGGGGCATCCGCTCTACTACTTTCAGCAGTTTTTCGGTGAGTGTGGCGAAGGCCATGGTGAAACAGAACATTACCGCACGATTCTCCGTGCGCGCAATGGAACTTCATCAACCGGCACTGCCCGAAGGTCCAGTTGGCAAGTAGGCTGAATTTTTAATCTTCCATTTGAGGGCCCGCGGGAGAATCCCGTATCATAAATGTGTTATCCACCAAGGAAAGGCCGGACCGCGCGCAAGGTTAGAGCCGCTTCGCAAGAAATCGATCCTGCGCAAATCCCCTGAGCCCCGTGAACTGCTTGATTGAATGTGTGCCGAATTTTTCCGAAGGGCCGCGACCTGGCAAAGGTTGACGCCATCGTGGACGCCATGAGCGGCGTCGCGGGCGCGTGGATACTGGACCGCAGCAGCGATGCTGACCACAATCGCTCGGTCGTCACTCTTGCAGGTACTCCGGAAGCAGTTGCCGAAGCGGCGATTCGCGGCGCGGGCAAAGCGGCGGAACTGATCGACATAACGCGCCACAGGGGTGTGCATCCCCGCATTGGCGCGACAGATGTGATTCCGTTCGTGCCCCTGGAAAATGTTTCCATGGAAGAATGCGTTGCGCTGGCGCGGCGCGTCGGCCAGGAGCTGTGGAACCGCTACTGCATCCCGGTTTATTTTTATGAGGCCGCGGCAACCCGGCCCGGGCGCGCAAAGCTGGAAAACGTCCGCAAGGGACAATTTGAAGGCCTGCGCGAAGAGGCGCTGCGCGATCCGGACCGGTCGCCCGACATTGGCGAGCCGCGCGTTCACCCCACAGCGGGAGCAACCGCCGTGGGCGCTCGAAAGATTCTAATTGCTTACAACATTTACCTGAATACGAGCGATGTATCGATCGCCAAGGAAATCGCGCGCGCGATTCGCGCTTCGAGCGGCGGACTGCCCAAGGTCAAAGCCATCGGCGTGGAAATGAAGGCGCGCGGCCTCGCGCAGGTGTCGATCAACCTGACCGATTATGAAGTGACGCCTCTGCACATCGTGTTCGAGAAGACCAAACAAGAAGCTGAACGGCGCGGCTGCACCATCGTTGCAAGCGAGATCATCGGGCTCGTTCCGCGCAAGGCCATCGAGCTTTCCGCGGGACACGACTTGCAGCTTGAGAATTTTTCGCAGGCGCGAATCCTCGAAAACCGTTTGGCCGGGGTGTCGGGGAATCCTCAGATATTGTCGATGCCTGCGCCGCCGGCGCTCGCGGCGAACCCTCCGGAAGAGCTTCAGCCGCTGGTGGATACGCTGCGCGGGGCCGTTCAGGAGTTGGCTGTGCGCGCGTTGGACGCGGCACAAAACGCCCTGCGAGGCACGCAAATCGCTAGCGAGCGCGACCCCCAAGACGCCGCCGAAGCCCATCTGGAAGCGGCAGCGGCCGCGGCCGAAATATATGAGCGATTGGTGCAACTCGAAGCCGTTTCCGCGCCTCCAATACATTTAGACTGGCAAGTAGTCAAGCAAGCGGCGTTGGCCGCGGCTGGCACCGCGCTGGAAAATGCAAGAGCTCTTCTCCCCTCGTTACAAGATGCGGGCACGGCTCAAAGAATTACAGCCAGCGTGATGGAAATTGAAGCAAAATTGTCAGGCAAGCCGGTACCCACTGAAAAATGATCTCCGTTTGGAATCGAAATTCGAATCGAATATTTGGGGCCTTGGCTGGAGGAACAACAAGATGTTTACGCGAAAAATGATTTGGATCGCCGCTCTGATTGCAATCCTATCCGTGCTTCCCGGAACTGTGCGCGCCGGCAGCCTGGGGTCCGACATTCTCACCATGTTCCCCAAGGATTCCGGCGAGCTTGCCTATGCCAACTTGAAAGAGGCGCGCGCGTTTCCCTGGTTCAATCAGCTCAAGGAACAAATGCTGCCGCCGAAATTTCGCGAGTTCGAAACGTTTCTGGCTTCGGCCGGCATCGACCCGAACACGCAGGTAACGGAACTGGCCTGGGCGCTTGTCCCCAGCACATCCTCGGCGAATGGCGCCGGCGGCTCCGTTCCGACCATGGACCAGATTGTGGGCGTGGCGCTCGGTCAATTCAATCCTGCTTCGGCGGAGGCCTATTTCACGGCCAAGAAACTGCCCATCGTCAAGATCCGCACGTTTTCGCTGTTCGCCTTTGGCGGCGGCAGCGGGCCCAACGATCTCTTCTTTTTCTTCATCGATTCCAATACCGCGGCCTTCGGTCAGCGGCAGCAGCTTGAAAAAATGATTGGGGTGCGCTACGGAGAAAGCCAGGGCCTTTATTCCAACACGGAATTTTCCGCACTGGTCGATCAGGCCAACGGCAGCGGCACCGTGTGGGCCGTGCTGAGCCCCGCATACACGCGCCTGGCCATGCAGCAACTGGTGCCGGAAACGGCTCAGTTCCCGGCTGCCGCACAGCTCACTTCCAAACTCAAGGCCATGACCATCAGCATCAAGGGCGGCAGCGGCGTCGATGCCAAATTTGAAGCCGTCTGCGGTTCCACCGACGATGCCAACACATTCGCCGCGCTGCTCACCGCCGGCCTCATGTACCGCAAATATCAAATTGGAAACTCCAACCCGGACCTCGGCGCGCTGCTCGACAGTGCCAGCGTCACTCCCGCCGGCGACCGCCTCGATGTAAAGCTCTCGCTCACCGACGATCAAATGCAGTCGCTCATCAAGCGCAATACGTTTGTTGTTGCGATGTAGTTCGTTGAAGCGATGTAGCGTGTTGTTGCGATCGTGGTTGCCGAGTCCTGTTTTCCCGGGCACGTCCGTTTGTTTGGTCCGGAGTCCCGGAGGGACGGCATACCGTAGCCCACCGTGAAACGGTGGGGCATGGATTACGAGGAGAAAAAGCCCCGGAGGGGCGGCACAATGGTTCCCAACTGTGTCGCCCCTCCGGGGCTTTTTTTATGCCGCGCACGTACCCACCGTTTCACGGTGGGCTACGATATGCCGTCCCTAACGGGACTAATCCAAAGGCACTCGAAATCGAGTCTCTGCCCTGCGGGATGGGCTACCCTTATTCCAAATTAAAAAAACTATTCCCTAATCCGTTGTCAGTTGGATTTCCTGACCGTTCTTCAGCACCTTGTGAATGATCATGGTGGTTGTGCCGCTCTTCGAAGGCGCGCCCGCGAGGGTAACTTCATCACCGACCTTCAGCGTATTCCTGGTCCAGCCAGTCCTGCCCAAATGATTGGGGCTGGTCATCTCGCCTTCCCATTTGTCGATATTCCCCGAAGCGTTTTTGACATCAATGGAAATCATCACGTGTGGGTTTACAAATGCGAACGCGGTAACCGTGCCAGTCACCGTGACCGTTTTGCTGGCATCGTAGGCGGCAGACCCGTGATGCGCGTAGGCAGGGGCAATTGCAAGCAGGCCGAGAACAGTCACCAACAAGACAAACCACTTTTTACTCATGGCGAACGCCTCCCGAAGAAGTGAAAACCTTGTGTACGATTCTAAAACTTCAACCTTATTTTCCCAATGTTTTCTTTTGGAAGTCGCTAAAATTTAGAAACGTATCCTCGCAAACGTATTCGGCGAGCTGCCATTTCGGTTTCAGTTGAAACACGCGCTGTGCCGTCCAGGGCTTCGTGTATGCCTTGGGGTCGTCGATGGTGATGTCGTCGATCAAATTGTCGTGATCGCGGTGAATGCGTTCCACCAGGTGCAAGTTTTCGGAATGGGGATGCCCCAGGCGGTCCAGCCAGGTCTTGTCGTTGAAGCCAACTGTATCGACTACCAGCGTGTCTCCCTCCCAGTGGCCGATGGCGTCTCCCATCCAGGTGGGCGCAAGATCATCGCCAGGATGCTGTCTTCCGTCCGTGTAGATGTAGCGCACAAAATGGTCGTACTCAAAAATCATCACCACTCGGCCGGGAATCTGCATGATCTCCATCGGAAACGGATGGTAATAGAGCCGCGGCACGCCTGGAGGAAAACACTGGTTGACAGGGTCGGTCGAGGATGTCGTTTGATCCGCGCCGTGCGCAGGCTTGTTGACAGTCAGTTGTGCCTGTCCCCATGCGGTGAGCGGCGCTTCGGCTCCCTTTGCAGTCAAACCATTGCTCCCGTTGCCTTCCCAAACTCCTGTAAAATCTCGCGCCGATGCCGAGGCAGGCGCACTCGCCGCTTTCGGCGGCACGGCGTTCTGGGCAAACAAGCAGGATGATGCCGCACACAATACAAGCAGCGGAAGGATCGAAATCACAGTCGAACGGTTTCTCATTGCAAAACCCTCCTCAACAAATCGAATGTCGCCGGCGCGCGACAGGTAGCCTGTTTTTTTGGTTTCTCTCTTGAATGCTGCCCACGATATGACATGTCCCTTCCAAACGTCAACTCGCGGCAAATGAATATTTCAAAAGACATATAGACTTAGTATTGTTTCCAACCGAAAATGGGTCGGTCCAAGTGGCCTAATTTCACATGCTCAAAACTAAAATGAAAAACCACTTTTTGCCGTTGAGACTTTTCACATTTGCTACAGCGTTCCTTGCCGTCGCCTCCATGGCCTCGGCGCACGAGCGGGACACATACAAAATCGGCGACAAGTATTACCTCATCGTCGTGGGTTCGCTTAACGAACCCTTCGTCGTGGACAGCATGTCCGGAGTAGACTTCCGCGTATCGCAGATCGAAGCGCCCGGCGGCCGCAGTTCCGCTGCCTCAGCTAGCAAAGGCACGCCGGTTACCGGACTCGATCAAACGCTCAAGGTGGAACTCGCCGCCGGCAACAAGAAGGCGACACTTGCGCTCGATCCTTCGGACCGCGCTCCGGGCTCCTACACCGCAGCCTTTATTCCCACGGTGGAAACCACATACAGCTATCGCATTTTCGGAACAATCAACAGCACGCCGGTTGATTTGACGTTTGCCTGCGTGCCCGGCGAAGTTTCCGAAAAGGCTGAAGACAATTCCCTGGTGAAAGTTTCCGACACGATTACACGCATCGATAAGATTGGCGCTTTTGGCTGCCCTGCCGCAAGAAATGCCGCGGGCTTTCCCGAGCCGGCGCTCTCCTCCTACGAGTTGAGCCAGAATACGCAGAATCTCGCCGCCGTGGCGCAGACGGCCGGCAAAGAGGCCAGCACGGCGCAGGCGCTGAGCATTGCAGGAATCATCGCCGGACTTTTGGGACTTGCAGTCGCGGGACTAGCTTGGAAAAGAAAATAGGATCGCCTCACATGAAACGGATTCTTCCAGTCATCCTGGCATTGCTGTTTGGGGGAGCCGCGTTTGCCAACGGCCTTGGCGGCGAGCGGCTTGAAAAGGTTGTCGGCGATTTGATTGTGGACATCGGCACCGATCAAAATTCCACGCCCGTGGCGGGTGAACCGATTGAATTCGATTTCAACCTCCTGAAAAGCGATTCGCGCGAGCCAATCGCCCTGGCCACCAACATTGGGATCGACATCGCCCACAATGGAAAGTCGATGCTCAACTGCGACCTCATCACGGAAACGCCCAACACATTCCTCTTTTATTCCTTCCCGGAGGGCGGAACGTACACTTTGAAAGTGACGTTTTTCGACAGCAAACGTTCCCCATCGCAACTGGCAACTGCGTCATTTCCGCTCACAATTTCTGGGACCAGAAACAAGGCGCGGCTACTATATCCAGCCGCTTTTTTGGCGTGCATACTGTTGGGACTTTTGGCGGGCTATTGGGGAAGTCGCAAGCGCGTTGCAGGATGAAGTGGCAGGGCGAACTCATTCACTTTCCGGCTGATTTCTGTGTTGTTGGTTGGACCCTGGCATGTTGCGAACGACGTTATGCACACGAAAGTTAATTCGAGCCTCAAAGTATTTTGTTTATTCCTCATCTCGGCGGCGCTAGCCGATCTGGCCTTCGCGCACGCAACGCCCTTGCAATATGTTCCGGCGGCATCCTCCGTCCTTTCGCAAACGCCGGGAAAAGTTCAAATACGCTTCAGCGAACGAATCGAGCCTCGCGTTTCACACATTTCCGTGCTCGCTCCCAATGGTTCGCGCGCCGACCTCTCAAATTCCGCGCCCGATCCCGCCGATCCCAGAATCTATAGCGTGGGCCTGAAAGACAGCGGCGCAGGAACCTACACCGTTTCATGGCAAGTGGTTTCGTCCGATGACGGCCACTTCACCAAGGGCGCCTATGTTTTTTCGGTGGGAAAAGAGAAGCCCGGCGCGGCCGCCGAGTCCGGCGGATTTCAAACCATCCACAGCTCCAGCGTTCCTGAAGCCGCAACGCTCGCTGTCGAATTGATTGGCAACGCGTTGATGCTGGGCGCACTTCTTGTGCTGACCTTCATCTGGCGGCCAATGCGCAGCCATTTCCCCGAAGCGAGATCCGCGGAACAAGAATTTGCTCGCAGATTCCAACTTCTGCTGATTCTCGGATGCGCTCTGGCCCTTGCAGGCGGCCTGGCGTATCTCACCTATAAAGCAAACGAACTCGCGGCCCTTCAGGAAACATCTTTCATGAGCGCGTGGAGTTCATTCCTCAACACAGCCTCCGCACTATTCACAATCTATCGAATGATTGGCGCGGGCTTCATCCTCATCGCCTTCCTGGCCATGCGGAAAAAGATATTCTCCGCCGAGCGCGTCACCTCGATCGAATACGCGCTATTCGCGGCCCTGGCGCTGATCGATTTCGCCCGCGCGCGCATCAGCCACGCTGCCGCCTCCACTTTTGCGCCAGCCTTCGGCATCCTGATGAACTTCGTGCATCTCTTTTTCAAGGACGCATGGATTGGCGGCATCATCGCTCTGGTCGTGCTGCTCTCGCCGCTCATCCGAAAATCGCGGAATGTGCCAATGGCAGCGTTCGCGCTCACTGCGTTTTCTAGAATCGCCAGCATGGCCCTGGGCATCGCGGGCGTCACCGGTGTCTATGTGGTGTGGCTGCATCTCAAGAGTTTTTCCTACATTCTGACGACCGACTGGGGAAAACGTTTCGCCATCCTTTCAGTCTTTGCCGCATTTCTGCTGCTTGTGCGCCTTGCCGGCCAGCTTTATTTTGAGCCGCGAATCCTGGATGCCATCCAGAAGAACGATGAGCCTCAGTTGCGCCGCGCATTCTCCTGTCTGGGTTTCACTTTGCCAGCGGAGGCGGCCGTGGGCATCGCCATTCTCGCCGTGACTTCCCTGCTCATCATCACAACGCCACCGCTCGCTCCCCATTTCAGTTTCCTGCGCTCATCCCTCAGCCAGGGAGTAGCGCTTTCTCTCACCGAGCAGCCTTACGAGAGCGGCAAATTTCTGGTCACCGCCGAAGACCCGCTTGCAAAAACAGGAGCGGACTTGAAGAGCATGGTCGTCACGCTCAGCAATCCGGCTGCGGGCATTGGCCCCATCGTCGCACCTGTCGCGGAACGATTTGCCGGCGGATTTGTGTTTGACGGAAATCTCCTGGCTCCGGCCGGCAATTGGACGATCAACGTGACAGCGCAAAGAGCGGGGGCCTATGACGCCACGGCATCGTTCCAGGTCGATTACCCGCGGGAAATTAACGAGAGTGACGCGCACTCGGCGGATAGATCCTTCGGATCGTTTGAAGCCATTCACATACTCGTTGCACTGGTGATCCTCGGCGCTTCGATCTTCCTGTATCGCAAAAGCACTCAGTTGAATCATTCCGCGCTTTCCGCATCCGAAGCAGCCGCGGCAACTGCCACGCTTTCCTTCGCGCGGCGCGGCGCGTGGATTCCTCCCTTGATTCTGATCGGCGTCGTTCTCTTCCTGACTGGCGGACTGCCCGCCGCATCTTCCGGCGTTCTGGAAGGCTCGTTTCAGAGGGCCTGCGAAGATACAAATGTCATGAACGTATGGCACGAGAGCGTGCCCGAGCGCGACGGGAAGGCAACTTCCGATCTGGCCATGCCCGGCTGCACCGTCGGCCTGGGCCTGGGACAATTTCATTTCGTGGACCCGCGCGAATTCTCCTACTTCGTAAGGCCCGCGCGCGCCAGGGCTCAGCTGGCAACCAGCCCCGCCGAACTTGCGCCCGACGTCCCAACTACACTTACTTTTGCCTTGCGCGATTTGCAAGGCAATCCGGTGCAGGATTTGGTGCTCGATCACAATCGCATCCTGCACGTGGTCATCGCCAGCCAGGACTTTTCCGTCTTCGCGCATATCCATCCAGAAGACGTTGGGCCGGTTACGCCGGAAATGCGGAAAGCCGCCGTCTTCCCCGTGCACTTCACGTTCCCCAAGCCCGGGCAGTATCTGGTCTCCGTGGACTACACCGAGCGGGCCTACATTTTCTCCGATCAGTTTTATCTAGACGTGAGGTCGCCCACTCTCATGACCGGACTGCTCGCGGAAGACTTTTCGCTAAAGGAAAATTTCGACGGCTACGACGTAACTCTGAAAACATCGCCCGCAGTGCTCAAAGCAGGCGCCCCCGCCACACTCGATTACCACATCGAAAAAAACGGCAAACCATTCACCGAAATGAATCCCTACCTGGCCGTCCCCATGCACATCAGCATCATCCGCGACGATCTCATGGGATTCCTGCACATCCACGGCCTCCTCCCAGTTTCCTTCGTCGGCAAACTTCTGGGCGAAAGCATCCACGCCTCGCACCTCTTCCTCCCCAACAATTTCGGCCCAGACATCCAGGCCACCGATTTTCCCTTCCCCTCCCCCGGCATCTACCACATCTTCGGCGAATTTAGCGCCGCCGGAAAAATTGTGGTAACCCAATTCACGGTAAAGGTGGAATAGCGGAGTCCTTAAATTGCAAATCGGAATTAGACAGAAAGATTGGTCTTCCTTAGCCGCAGCGCATTCGTAATCACCGACACCGAACTGAAACTCATCGCGGCGGCGGCGATCATGGGGCTGAGCAGCAGGCCGAAGAAGGGGTAGAGGATTCCTGCGGCGATGGGCACTCCCACCGAGTTGTAGACGAAGGCGAAGAAGAGATTTTGCTTGATGTTGCTCATGGTGGCGCGGCTCAAGGCGCGGGCGCGCAGGATGCCGCGCAGGTCGCCCTTGATGAGCGTGACTCCGGCGCTTTGCATGGCCACGTCCGTGCCTGTGCCCATGGCGATTCCCACTTGGGCTTGGGCCAAGGCGGGCGCGTCGTTGATGCCGTCGCCGGCCATGGCCACGAAGCGGCCTTCCCCTTGCAACCGTTTCACGACGGCGGATTTTTCCTGCGGCAAAACTTCGGCAACGATTTCGTCGATGTGCAATTTTGCGGCGACGGCGTTGGCCGTGGTGCGGCTGTCGCCGGTGAGCATCACGATGCGCATGCCGTCGGCGTGCAACTGGCGAATGGCCTCGGCAGTGGTTTCCTTGATGGGATCGGCGACGCCCAATAGGCCAACGATTTTGTTTTCGACCATCACGAACATCACGGTCTGGCCGTCCGCGCGCAAAGTTTCCGCTTTTGCGGCCAGCGGGCCGGGATCGACGCGCAACTCCTCAAGAAGTTTTTGGTTTCCCATCGCGACGGGCGAGCCGCCCACATTGCCGCGCACGCCGCGCCCGGTGAGCGATTCAAACGCTTCCGCCGCGCTAAATTTCAGGCCGCGCTCTTCCGCGCCCGCGAACAATTGCGGCGGCCAGAGGGTGCTCGCTGCCGCGCTCCAGGCTGGCCGCAATGCGCAGCAGTTTCCCGGCGTCCATTCCTTGCGCCGGCTCGACCGAAACCAGCGTCGGCTTGCCTTCGGTGAGCGTGCCGGTTTTGTCCACCACCAGCGTATCCACCTTGCGCAGCAGCTCGATGGCCTCGGCATTTTTGAACAGCACTCCCAGCGACGCGCCCCTGCCCATGGCCACCATGATGGACATAGGCGTGGCCAGGCCCAGCGCGCAGGGACAGGCAATGATCAGGACCGCAACCGCGTTGACCAGCCCGTGTGCGAAGCGAGGCTGCGGCCCCCACAGCGCCCAAATCACAAACGTCAGCGCGGAAATTCCCACCACCACGGGAACGAAATATCCGGCCACCACATCGGCCAGCTTCTGAATCGGCGCGCGGCTTCGCTGCGCCTCGCCCACCATGCGCACAATTTGAGCCAGCAGCGTTTCTGCCCCAATGCGCTCCGCGCGCATCACCAGGGAACCCGTGCCATTCACGGTTGCGCCGGTGACGCGCTCTCCCTTGAATTTTTCGACGGGAATGGGTTCGCCGCTGATCATGGATTCATCGACGCTGCTGGCGCCCTCCAGCACCACGCCGTCCACGGGAATTTTTTCTCCGGGGCGCACGCGCAGCTTGTCTCCATGCTTTACTTCGCCGAGCGGCACATCCACTTCTTCCGTGCCGTCGCTGCGAATGAGGCGCGCGGTTTTCGGCGCAAGGCCGAGCAGCGCCTTGATTGCGGCGCCGGTGCGGCTGCGCGCGCGCAATTCCATCACTTGCCCCAGCAGCACCAGCGTGGTGATGGCCGCCGCCGCTTCAAAATAGACGTCAACCTGGCCATCCATTCCTCGAAACGACGCCGGAAATGCGCCGGGAAATAGCACCCCCGCGACACTGAAAGCATAGGCCACGCCGGTGCCAATGGCGATCAGCGTAAACATATTCAAATTGCGGGTAAGCAGGGATCGCCAGCCGCGCACAAAAAACGGCGAGCCACCCCACAGAACAACCGGCGTCGCCAGAATGAATTCCAGCCATTGCCATGCCCTCGGCGAAACGAACTTCATTTGCGCCGAAATTCCTGGAATGATATCCGACATGGCCACAATCAGGATTGGAATGGTGAGCGCCACGCAAACCCAGAACCGCCGTGTCATGTCGACAAGTTCCGGATTCTTCTCTTCCGCAACGCTCACCGTTCTGGGCTCCAGCGCCATGCCGCACATCGGGCAATCCCCCGGCGCATCGCGCACAATTTCCGGATGCATCGGACAGGTGTATTCGGTCTTCTCCATAGGCAGCGCGGCAATGGAAGGTTCCAGCGCCATGCCGCACTTTGGGCAGTCGCCCGGGCCTTGCTGGCGCACTTCGGGATCCATGGGGCAGATGTATTCGTTCGAGGCATTTTTGCGCGCAGCGGAAGGAGCGGCGGCAATTTGCACAACCGGCTGAGCGGCGGAATGGGCAACAGCGGGAGCAATCTGAATCGGCTTGGCGGACATGGGCGCAATTCCGACAAGCGGCTTGGGCATCAGATATTTTGCCGGGTCTGCGCTGAATTTTACTTGGCAGCCCACGCAGCAAAAGTAATACATCTTCCCCGCGTGTTCGTGCGTGGCCTTGGCCTTCGCAGGGTCCACCGACATCCCGCAGACGGGATCTTTTTCCATCGCTCCGGCGTTTGTGTTTTGCGTGCTCAATTCTTCCCTACCCATAGCTCTGCCGCATTTCGTGTCGCGGGCTTCAAGGGCTACGGAAAAAGTAGCACAGCCACTCTTGGCTGTGCGGTTTTCTCAACTGTTGCGCTCATATACCGCCATACATCGCAAAAACCGCACAGCCAAGAGTGGCTGTGCTACTAGAACCTCCCGCGAATACACTTTTTCCGCGGCCTGTTTGGCCTGCTGGTATAATACACGCATGACACTCATGGAGATCACCTACGAATTGCAATCGCGGCTGCAGCCCGAGCAATTGCAGGCGCTGGGCAATTTCGCCAACACTTATGGACTACGCCGTTTTCGCGTGGACGAAAAAGCCAACCGTCTGTCATTTGAGTACGATGCTTCGCGGCTGAAGGAATCGGAAGTCGAGCACGTCCTGAGGCAGGCCAAGATTCCGGTGTTGCGGCGGGTCGAACCGGTGGGAACGATTTCGCGAGTTTAAGTTTTTGCGAGGTTTACTGCCGGCGGCAAGCGATTTGAGCGGTGCGAGGAAATCTGGAAAAAATGGGGGCCCTTGCTTGGGAACAAGAGCCCCCTAAGACGCATTCCGTTTCCCGGTCTTTTTTTGACCGGGGCGTGGGGTCATCCATCCAGCTTCCCTCTCAGAGGCAGGTGGGAACGACCAGCACTCGTCCATGAGCAAGCCCCTTCCCCCTCGCTCAAAGACTTGTGTAAGTCGTCCATCGGAACGCGTCCACGAAATCCTTCTAGTGCACGCAGTGTGCCAATCTTCCTTATTAGTTTTTCTTCATGATTCCCTTGTTTTTGTTCACTTTCGAATGGAACACAGCGCCTCTCCGCTACTTATACGCGCGTTAAATCCTGTTTCGGGAGAATCGCCTCCCGCCTCGGGAATTTCCGCCGCGCATCTTGCCGACTTCCTTTTCCACACCTCAATGACTGCTCAACAATTCAAATTGTCACGCTAAATGACAAGAATAAGCGCATCAGGTTTAGATTTCGCGGGGATAAGTGCATTGGCCAGACTCCAACGGTCCAGACAAACATTTCAATTTGAACCTCAATCCCAAATTGACACAAGAGATCGCAATCCATCTCGATTTGCGCCCAATTAATCACTGAAAAGAAGTAACTTAGCTACGCTTCCATCCCACGCAATGGAACCTCGCGTGCCCTGTATGCACTGCGAGGCATTTCGGATGAAGCGTAAGAAGTTAGGCGAAATTTTGCAGGATCGCGGGCAAATATCCGCGGTAAACCTGCAAAAGCTATTCAAAGAGCAAGAAGGCAAAATGGTCCGCCTGGGAGAATTGATCCTGGAGACCGGCCTGGTCGAAAAACCGTCCCTGATAACAGCTTTGGAGGAAGTTTCCCGCGTTCCCTACCTGGATTGCACCGCAAACACGTGCGAAGCGGAAGTTCTGCAATTGATTCCCAAATCCATGGCAGTGCGCCTGGGCGTTCTTCCCATCCGCATGGACAACACGCGAATGGTGGTGGCCATGGCCGAACCGCAGAACATCACCACAATCGATGAGCTGCGCTTCACCAGCGGCAAGGACATATCCCCGCGCTTCGGATTCAAGGCCGAAATTGAGGGCGCAATTGAGCGAAATTATGCCCAGTTCGAGGGCATGGCAAATTCCAAGCAGGCTTCGTCCGTGTCAGGTGCGGCTCATGCGGCTCCCCAGGCGGAAGTGGAGTTCATTTCAACCAGTTCCCGCCAGGCCGGTCGCGAAGCCATCCTGGAAATTCAAGCAGAACTGAATAAGAGGAAAACACCGGCGGTCCGTGCGGTATCGGACGTCATCCAGAAGGCCATAGCCAAGCACGCAAGCGATATCCACATTGAGCCGCAAGCCGCGCTAACCGTGGTGCGGATCCGAGTGGACGGAGTCCTGCGCGAATTGGAAACCATTCCCTTAAGCATCCAGAATTCGCTGGTATCGCGCCTGAAAATTCTTTCCGACATGGACATCGGAGAGCGCCGCGCGCCACAGGATGGGCGATTCATGGTTGCGATTGGCCAGCGGCGCGTGGACATGCGCATATCGACTCTGCCCACACAATATGGCGAAAAAGTCGTCATGCGCTTGCTGGAGGCCTCCGCTCCCATATTGAGTTTTGCAGACCTGGGATTGCCCCCGGATGTGGCCGGGGGGCTGCTTGAGGCGATCGCACAGCCCCAGGGAATGTTGCTGGTGACCGGGCCGACGGGCTCTGGCAAGAGCACGACGATCTATTCCGCGCTGAATCTATTGCGCAAGCCGGCCGTGAACGTGGTCACCGTGGAGGATCCCGTGGAGTACGTGCTCCCGGGGGTCAATCAAGTGCAAGTGAACGTTCGCGCCGGGCTTACGTTCGCAACTTGCCTGCGCTCCATCCTGCGGCAGGACCCCAACGTAATCATGATCGGGGAAATTCGCGATCTGGAAACCGCGGAAATCGCCATGAAGGCCGCGCAAACCGGACACATGGTTCTTTCCACTCTGCACACCAACGACAGCGTTTCGGCGGTTGCGCGTTTGCTGGACCTCAACATTCCCGAATATCTGATCGCTTCCTCGGTGACCGGAATTCTGGCGCAGCGCCTGGTTCGAAAACTTTGCGCCTGCCACGGCTATAAACAAGTCACCGCGGAATATGCCAATCGGCTTCAGTCAATGGGGTGGACTAAGCCGCCTGACCGCGTGGCATGGCCGAAGGGCTGCGCGATATGCGACCACACCGGATACAAGGGGCGCGTTGGAATTTACGAATTGCTGTCGATCGACGATTCGATCCGCTCGATTCTGCGCGGCTCCTATAAACCCGATCTGGTCAAGGCCGCCGCTCGCGCCGCCGGCATGCGGCGAATGCAGGACGACGCGCTGGACAAGATTCAGGAGGGCGCGACCACGCTGGAAGAAGTTGTTCGCGTCATCCCCATAGAATCGATGCACAGCTCCCAATGTGAGTCTTGCGGACATGAGCTTTTTCCCGCGTACCTCTTTTGCCCGCGTTGCGGAACCAAACGAGCACCCGCAGCTTCCAATTCCGCCTCGGGCTCTCAGATCAATTCCACGGAAGGGGTCCTAACTTGAAGAAGCGCGCAGGTAGTGAAACACGATCCAATGCGGCCCGCCTGGAGAGCCGAACTAAGGGCCCCAGGAGCCTCGCGATAAGCCACAGAGGCCTGCGTTGCGAAGTGGCAAGTCCGCGTCCAAGCCTCAGCCCGGAAGGAACCTTCAAGAACCTTTCGATCCATTTCCCCGAGGGAGCTGTAATCAAGCTGCAATTTCGTTCGGAACGATCGAATGGCAATTCCGGAGATAACGGCGAAGAGGTCTATCGTCTTGTGGATATTGGGATCGAACTGGAGTCCGTGGGACTCGGCGCGGAAGCGATCGGAGCATTGGAAGAAGAGTTCAAGAGTGTTTCATAAGGGCACATCTCCCCAAAAATACAATGCCCGCATAAGAAGCGCAAGTTACACTGAAATAGCGACTTATGGCGGACTTTATTCATTTTCGGGGAGATACCCTTGTATTCGGACGCAACGCTGCCTCAGACCTCTACTATCAAGCAGAATGTGCCGCAGGAATCTTCCACGACTGCAACGGTTTCCACCGCGGCTATCGTGGCCACCTTGCTACAAGTTTCCAAGCAGGCAAGCGATATAATCTTCTCACCGGGACGCGGGCCTCAAATTGAAATAAACGGCCAACTCAGGGAAGTGAATATCACCGGTGTGGGTAAGCTGACGGCAAACGCGACACACCGGATTGCCGTCGATCTAATGGGCCAGAATGAACTTGTAATCTCCAAGCTGGAAAAGGAAGGATCGACCGATCTTTCCTACAGCTTGCCCGGAATTGCCCGTTTTCGCGTCAATATATTTCGCCAGCGCAGTACCTGTGCCATCGTCATGCGAGTTATCCCGCAGACGATCCCCGATTTCAAATTGCTCAACTTGCCGGAGCATTTAGGAGAAATCGCGGAATTGAGAAACGGGATTGTCCTCGTCACGGGCCCGACGGGATCTGGAAAATCCTCCACTCTGGCCGCCATCATCAACAAGATAAACGAGGAGAAGGCCTACCACATTCTCACCATTGAGGACCCCATCGAATTTCTGCACCTGCATAAGAAGTCCACGATTCATCAACGCGAACTGCACAGCGACACCCCTAGTTTCTCCCTGGCGCTGCGAGCAGCTCTGCGTCAGGCTCCCAAGGTGATTCTTGTGGGTGAAATGCGCGACAGGGAAACCATCGAAATCGCTTTGGAAGCAGCGGAGACGGGACACCTGGTGTTTTCCACGCTGCATACGGTGGATGCGTCAAAAACGATTGAGCGAATCATTGGCGTATTCCCTCTTGCGGATCAACTGACCATACGATCCCGGCTGGCAAGGTCGTTTCGCTACATCCTTTCGCAGCGCCTGATGCCCAAGAAGGACGGCACCGGGCGAATCGCGGCCATTGAGATTTTGAAATCGACCATGCGCACGCGCGAATATGTGGAGAAAGGCGAATCGGAGGGAAAATCGCTCCTCGACGCCATGCGAGACGGCTCAACCGAAGGAATGCAATGCTTCGACGATGAGATCAACCGCATGGTCCGAGCGGGAATCCTCGATCTCAATTCAGCGCTCAGCTATGCGACCAATGCCGGGAACCTGCGCCTGGAACTGTCCGACGTGGCAGAAGCTATGGCAGACAAAGTTTGATCGCACCTTTGGTTTTTTCCTTTTTGACAAAGCATTTGATAAGCTAATAACAAGGGCGATCCATTAAATTCAGGGCAAATTGCCTATCCATAGTGTTTCACTCGCATCCAATGTTTATAGATTGAGCGATGCAAACTTGAGTCCTTCCTTGCGTCCTTCCGGGTGGGTACTAGTACAGTTCGCCAGTACGCTCCAATCCTGAATACCATCTATTTTCCACCCCACGCACTATCGGTTTTTGGCCGGAACCATTTCAAAATCCATGCATGAAATCTAGAGGACATGGATTCCGGCAAGCGCTGCGCACCGCGATTCTACTGGGAACGATTTCTGCTGCTGCCCTGGCCAATCAGGCCCCGACACTCCTATCGGGGCCTGCAACTCCTCTCTGCTACTGCCATTGCGCGCACGAGAACGGCAAGACACATTGCACAAAAATGTGCGAGCTGCCTCAATACCAAAATCGCTGGTGGGCCGTTTCCTGCCACAAAAGAAACTCAAACGCATTCGAATCCTCTTCCCCGGCCTTGAACAATTTGAACAAAGGGTCCAAGAAGACCAATCGCCGGGAAGAAGCCCGCCTGTAAGCAATTCCAAAACAGCAAAAGCGCAACCCAGCGCGGCGGAGCCGCAACCAAAGGCAACTTGTATGGCTAAACTGCAAATTGCCCTTGTTCCCTTCGCCAGTCCCGTTAGGGACGACAGATCGTAGCCCACCGTGAAACGGTGGGGGACACGCCGCGATTCCTTTAAGCCCCGTAGGGGCGACACAGGCTCCAACGTGTGCCGCCCCTACGGGGCTTAGGCTTGTTGGGCCAGTAGCCCACCGTTTCACGGTGGGCTACGATGTGCCGTCCCTCCGGGACTTTGAGCGAGATCACACCGAAACCGACGCAACACTAAATTCGTCGCGCCACGCAAAGAATCTACGGATTAGTAGTACAGAGGACGCAGAGACCGGAAGTCAGAGAAAACGGAGAAGAAAACGGCGAGTTCTTCAATCGCCCATTAGAATTTGTGAATCGCCTGACGCCACGCTCCCTTTGTATATCCTAGTGATCAATGGATCCACCAAGGTCGATATTCAGTCCAAATGTGCGTTAGAATGTTTTTCCCGGCGCCCATTTGGGCTGGGCCAATCCGATTGAAGCGGATTGCGCTGGGAATCGCGAGCTGGACGGCGCAAGAAAAATAACTCTCGCCTTGGAGGAGCAACTTTGTCGCACAACCATGCAGGCGTTTCAGCAGCCGGACCGGCATTGCGCCATGATTGGACGCGCGAAGAAATTCGCCAAATCTACCGGCAACCGCTCCCCGATCTCCTTTTCGCCGCGCAGCAAGCGCATCGCGCGTTTCACGATCCCACGCGCGTGCAGTTCTGCCGATTGCTCTCCGTGAAAACCGGCGGCTGCCCGGAAGATTGCACCTATTGCCCGCAGAGCGCGCATTACACAACCGAAGTTTCGCGCGGCGGACTGCTTCCCGTGGACGAAGTGGTGGAGTTTGCAGAGCGCGCCCGCGGCGAAGGCGCCACGCGTTTCTGCATGGGCGCTGCCTGGCGGCAGGTGCAAGAAGGCGAGGATTTTGAAAACGTTCTGGAAATGGTGCGCCGCATTTCCAAGCTTGGCATGGAAGTTTGCTGCTCGCTGGGCATGCTGGACGATTCACAGGCAGGGCGGCTGGCCGAGGCCGGCCTGACCGCCTACAACCACAATCTCGATACTTCTCCGGAATTCTACGGGCAGATTATCACCACGCGCAATTATGACGACCGTCTGCGAACGCTGGCATCGGTGCGAAAAGCCGGAGTGACCGTGTGCTGCGGAGGAATCGTGGGCCTGGGCGAATCGGAAAACGATCGCATCGGCCTGCTGCAGCAGATTTCCACGCTCAACCCGCATCCGGAAAGCGTGCCGATCAATGCGCTGGTGCGCGTCGCCGGGACGCCCCTCGAACAGATGGACACGCTCGATCCGCTGGTCTTCGTGCGCACCATTGCCACGGCGCGCATTTTGATGCCGGCATCGATGGTCCGCCTGAGCGCCGGACGCAAGGCGCTTTCGCGCGAGGCTGTGGCGCTGTGTTTCGTGGCCGGAGCCAATTCCCTGTTCATCGGCGAAAAATTGCTGACCACTCCAAACCCGGAACCCGATGACGACATGGCCATGCTGCAGTCCCTTGGCCTGGAACCATTGCCGTTGCAATAAACAATATTTCCGTGGACATCAACCAACGAATTCTCGCGGAACTTTCCGATCTGGAATCTCGCGCCGAGCTGCGCCATCTGCAAACGGTTCATGGCATCGATTTCAGTTCCAACGATTACCTTGGCTTGGCCAGCGATCCTCGAATGAAGCAAGCAATTCTGGAGGGCGTGGACTCCTCCCCTCGCATCGCCTCCACCGGCTCGCGCCTGTTGTCCGGCCATGCGGAAACCTGGACGGTTCTGGAACACGATTTTGCTCATTGGGTCGGCACGCAGGCAGCGCTGTTTTTCACCTCCGGCTATGCGGCCAATGTGGGACTGCTTAGCGCTATTCTGTGCCCCGAGGACGTGGTCTTCTCGGACAGCGCCAATCACGCCAGCCTGATCGATGGAATGCGCCTTGCAAAATGCCGCCGCGTTATTTTTCCGCATCTCGACCTGACCGTTTTGGAGGATGAGCTTCGGCGCAATGCCTCCGCCTCGGGAGCACGCCTGATCGTTGTGGAAAGCATTTTCAGCATGGAGGGCGACCGTGCTTCTTTGGCCGACCTCGCCGCGCTGGCCGAGCGCCACGGCGCGGAGCTGATCGTGGATGAGGCGCACGCCATTGGCGTGCGCGGGCCGCGCGGCAGCGGATGCGTGGCCGAGGCGGGCCTCTCCGCGCGCGTTCTGGCCACAGTGCATACCTGCGGCAAGGCGCTGGCGTCGGCCGGAGCTTTTGTGTGCGGCTCGGAAAACTTGCGCCGCTTGCTGATCAATCGCGCGCGCACTTTCATTTTTAGCACTGCACTGCCACCCTATTTCGCTTCGCAAGTTGCTGCCGGAATGAATCTCGCCGCGCAGGCGGAATCCGAGCGAGCGCGCCTGATGGAATCGAGCGCTTTTCTCAGAGGCGAATTGCGCAAGTATGGCTTTGACACCGCCGGCAGCGATTCGCAAATCGTGCCCGTCATCCTGGGTCGGAACGATGTGGCCGTTCAAATCTCCGAATACTTGTGGGCTCGGGGATTTGGCGTTCGCGCCATTCGCCCGCCCACCGTGCCTTCGGGAAAAGCGCGGCTTCGCTTATCTCTTACCGCGAAACATTCGGAAGACATTCTCGCTGAGCTTGTTTCGGTATTGGTGCAAGCACGCAGCGAATATTCCGCCGCGGGAGTGGTTTCCGTTTCCCAATGACAATCCAATCGACAAATGGATATTTCGTGACAGGCACGGACACCAACGTGGGAAAAACAGTCCTTTCCGCACTGTTGGTCGCCGCGCTGGACGCCGCGTATTGGAAGCCCGTGCAGACGGGCGCCAACGAAGGCGCGGACCGCGATTCGGTGCGCCGCTGGGCGGAAGCCTCGGAAGATCGCTTACCTTCGGAGCGCTTTCGATTCAATCAGCCGGTCTCGCCGCATCTGGCGTCGCGCCAGGCGGGCATTCAAATTTCGCTGGAACAGTTGGCATTGCCGGACGTGCCTGCCGGGCGAAGGTTGATCGTGGAAGGCGCGGGCGGCGTGATGGTTCCTCTCAACGATCACGACCTGATGCGCGACCTCATGCGGCAGATCGCTTTTCCGGTCATCGTTGCCGCGCGCACGTCTTTGGGAACGATCAACCACACGCTGCTGACGATTGCCGCGTTGCGTGAGGTGAACATTGCGATTTGCGGCGTGGCGCTCATCGGCGACGAGGACATTGAGAATCGCCGCGCGATTGAGCACTACGGCAAGGTGCGCGTCATCGGCCGCGTCCCAATCCTCGACGAAATTAAGCGCGCGACGCTGCTCGATGCCTATGAAAAACATTTCGACCATCAAGCGTTTTCCTAAACCCTTATGAGCGGCTGCGACCTGAATCTCTGGCATCCCTTCACGCAGGAAGGCGTGGACCCTGCGCCGCTCGTGGTTCGCGGCGGCAAAGGTGTTTTTATTGAGACGCAGGACGGCCGCCGGATTCTGGACGCGATTTCCTCGTGGTGGGTGAATATTCACGGCCACTCGCATCCGGCAATCGCCCAGGCAGTGGCCGAGCAGGCCGCGCGCCTCGAGCACGTGCTCTTTGCGGGATTTTCGCACGAACCCGCCGAAGAACTCGCCGCGCGCCTCGGCAAAGTTATTCCCCCGCCGCTGCGCCACGTTTTCTTTTCGGATGACGGCTCGACCGCGGTGGAAGTCGCGCTAAAGATGGCCCTGCAATATTGGAAGAATTGCGGACGCCCGGAAAAGCGCCGCATCGTCGCGCTGGAAAATGCCTATCACGGCGACACCGTGGGCGCAATGTCCGTGAGCGATGATTCGCCATTCACCGCGGCATTCGATTCGCTGCGCATTCCAGTGCTGCGCACGCATTCAGCCAGTTGCGCGCACTGCCCCGTGGGACTCACGCGCGCTACCTGCAAAATCGAATGCCTGAATAGGCTGGAGCAACTGCTGGTCGAACAAGGCCACGAAATCGCCGCCATAATTGTCGAGCCGCTGCTGCAAGGCGCGGGCGGCATGATCGTGCACCCCGAGGAATTTCTTTCCGGCGTGCGCCGCCTCACCGCCGCTCACGATGTGCTGCTGATCGCCGACGAAGTCCTCACCGGATTCGGCCGCACGGGCCGCATGTTTGCCTGCGAACGGGCTTCGGTGGTTCCCGACCTGATGTGCGTCGCCAAGGGATTGACCGGCGGATTTCTGCCAATGGCCGCAACGTTTGCCACCGATCGCGTTCACGACGCTTTCCTGGGCGGCGAGCGTACGCGCGCCTTCTTCCACGGCCACTCCTACACGGCAAATCCAATCGCCTGCGCCGCGGCAAATGCCTCGCTGCAAATTTTCGAGAACGAGCCTGTCTTCGAGCGAATCGCCGCAATTGAAAAAGTTCACACAGGTCGCCTGCCCGCCTTCGCCGCGCATCCCGCCGTTGCGGACGTACGCCGCATCGGCACCGTCGCGGCCATCGAACTCAAAGTTCTCGACGCGGGATATCTATCTTCGCTGCGCCCGCTCCTGTACCAATTTTTCCTCAGCCGCGGCGTGCTTCTGCGTCCGCTGGGCAACGTCGTCTATATCCTGCCGCCCTACGTCATCACGCCCGAGCAGCTCAATTTCGTGTATGACGTGATTCAGGATTCGCTGGCTCTAGTTTCAAAAAGCGTGTAGCCGGCATATCCCTAAATATGTGTGCGAATGCCATCCACAACATCCGTGTGCCCGACACTTGCAGCGCGCAAGGTGGGACGCTATCCTCTTTGGGCGGTCTTCGCATGGAAATGGACTTGAGTAGCACAGGCTTCAGCCTGTGGCTTTTGACTTTTGACTCTTGGATGAATGAAACCCCACAGGCTGAAGCCTGTGCTACTGGAAACACCGCCGAGGAACAGTGATCAAGCTTTCCCTTATAGGAATGTCGGGCGCAGGAAAGTCGCACTGGTCGCAGAAGCTGGCGGCCGCAGGATTTCGCGTGATTGGCGTGGACGATCGCATCGAAGAAAAGCTTGCACCTGAGCTTGTGGCAGGCAAATACCAGGGAATCGGCGGGGTCGCTGCCTGGATGGGCTGGCCGGACGAAGCAACCTATCGCCAACGAGAGAAAAAATATCTGGAGTACGAAATTAAATCCATGCACGAAGCGCTGGACGAAATTCAGAATTCGGGCGATGAAGGGATTATTTTGGACACCACGGGCAGCGTTGTATACACGGGCGAAGAAATCTGCCGCCGCATGCAGAGCCTCACCACGGTGGTGTACCTCGAAGCTTCCGCCGAGGAAGAAAAGCTTTTGATCGCGCGATACTTGTCCGATCCAAAGCCCGTACTGTGGGGAGATCAATTTGAGCGGCTTCCCGGCGAGTCCACGCTGGACGCCATCGCGCGCTGCTATCCGAAACTCCTCGCGTACCGAAAGAAATTGTACCAGCGCTATGCGCACCGCATCGTTCCCATGGATCTCATGTGGAACGTCAATCTGGACGCGCGCGGCTTCCTCGAATACGTCGAAACCCAGGCCCGGCACACATCATGAAATACCGAAGCACGCTCCATCGCAGCCCGGAAGTTTCCTTGCGCGACGCCGTCCTTCGCGGATCGGCGCCTGACGGCGGCCTGTACATGCCCGTGGAAATGCCGCATCTGAGTGAAACTTTTCTGAAAGGCCTGCCGTCGCTTGCATTTCCGGAAATTGCGCAGGAAGTTGGCTCGCTGTTCACCGGCGACGAAATTCCCCAGCAAACGCTGCTGAAGATCGTGACCGAGGCCTTCAATTTTCCAGTGCCGCTGGTGGCCCTTGGCGAACGGCTGCATATTCTGGAACTGTTCCACGGCCCGACTCTGGCGTTCAAGGATTTCGGCGCGCGTTTCATGGCCCGGCTGATGGGATATTTCGTCCAGGAATCGGGCAAGGAACTCACCGTGATCGTGGCCACCTCGGGCGATACGGGCAGCGCCGTGGCGCACGCATTTCTGGGAGTCTCCGGCATCCGCGTGGTGATCCTCTACCCTACCGGACGCGTCAGCGCGGCGCAGGAAAAGCAGCTCACCACGCTCGGACAAAACATCACCGCGCTGGAAGTCTCCGGATCGTTTGACGATTGCCAGCGCCTGGCAAAGCAAGCGCTGGTCGATCCCGTAGTGGCTGAAAAACTCACCATCACTTCCGCCAACTCCATCAACATTGCGCGCCTGATACCGCAAAGTTTTTATTATTTCTCAGCCGTCGCGCAACTCGGTCAATCGGATTCTCTGCCGGTTTTTGCCGTGCCCAGCGGCAATTTTGGAAATCTGACCGGAGGGCTGCTGGCCAAGCGCATGGGCCTGGGCGTCGCGCAATTCATCGCCGCTACCAACGCCAATGACGTGGTCCCTGAATTTCTGCGCAGCGGCAAAATGATTCCTCGCGCATCGCGACACACCATCTCAAACGCCATGGACGTTGGTAATCCCAGCAACTTCGCGCGCATCGTGGACCTGTACGACAACGATCTCCAGAAAATCCGCCACGATGTCTGGGGATGCAGCTTCAGCGACGAGGAAACCCTGCGCGTCATGCACGATATAAACGAACGCTACGGATACGTGCTCGATCCGCACACTGCCGTCGGCATGCTGGGCTGGCTGAGCTACGCCAAGCAAAATCAATCCGCCACAAGGGGAATCGTTCTGGCCACCGCGCATCCCGCAAAGTTTGACGAGACGGTGGCTCGCGCCACAGGTGTCCGCCCCGAAATGCCCGAACGCCTGGCCGCATTTCTGGACCGCCCAAAAAAATCCATTCTCTTCCCCAACCGTTTTCCGGAATTGCAGGAATTTCTGCTTTCGACCAACCCCTGATATCGTGTTCCAGACCGCCGGAGCGCAGATGAAACTTTTTGTTGCCGTCGTGGGCGTCTTCCTTCTCCTGATCACGCTGTGGGAGACATTTGAAAGCATTATTTTGCCTCGGCGGGTGATTCGCCCGCTCCGCCTGGTGCGCATTTTCTACCGCGTCACTTGGTCGCTCTGGTCCTCGGCCAACCGATTGTTCCGCTCGAAAAAGTTGCGCGAGGCGCACCTCAGTTACTACGGACCTCTCTCCCTGCTGGGACTGTTCGCCACATGGGCGGTCCTGCTCATCCTGGCATTCTCGATGCTGCACTGGGCGGCGGGCTCGGCAATCAACGCGGCGGGAGAAGTGCCCACGTTCCGCACCGATCTTTACCTGAGCGGCACCACATTTTTTACTTTGGGGCTGGGCGATGTGACGCCGCGAACCGCACTGGCGCGCGTGATCACCGTAGCCGAGGGCGGAACGGGATTCGGCTTCCTGGGCCTCATGATCTCGTACCTGCCAACGTTGTACGGCGCGTTTTCGCAGCGCGAATTAAATATTTCGCTTCTGGACGCGCGCGCCGGCTCTCCACCCACGGCCGGCGAGATGTTACGCAGGCACGGGCAATTTCCGGACAGCGATGTGTTCACTCCCTATTTGCGCGATTGGGAAATATGGGCCGCGCAGCTCATGGAGAGCCACCTGTCCTATCCGGTGCTCTGCTATTTTCGTTCGCAGCATGACAACCAATCCTGGCTGGCAGCGTTTACCACCGTTCTCGATGTCTCCGCGCTGCTCATCGCCTATGGCGAAGGCGCATCCAAGTGGCAGGCGAAATTGACGTTCGCCATTGCGCGCCACGCCGTGGTCGATCTGGCCGAAGTCCTGAGGGTCCCGGCGTCCCGGCCGGCGCAAGACCGGCTTCCCCCGACGGAACTGGCGCAAGTTCGAAATCTGTTGCTGGAATGCCATGCATCCAGCAAGTGCGGCGAATCGGGAGACAAGAAGCTGGCCGAATTGCGCGAAATGTACGAGCCATATTTGAATGCGCTTTCCTTGCGTTTGCTGATGCCGCTTCCCTCCTGGGGCGTGGGCCAAGATTACGCCCAAACCTGGAATAGATCGGCATGGGGGAAAATTTCTTCGGGGCCAGCAAGTTCCGGCGCTTCGAGCACCGAGTCCAGCCATCTTTGATCCACGATTGAAGTGAGCTTAGCGAGTTTGCTGGCACCGGCGTCCCGCCGGCGGTTTTGCGATGAGAGAAGGACACCAAAAAAAACGCCGGCGAGACGCCGGCGCTACAACCTTCCTTCGATGGGATTGGAACCGGACTAACTTTCTTCGTCCGGCTCTGGAAATGAAATCTCCGGATCGATGATCGGCCCAGTCAGGGGTTCCATGGGAAAATCGACATCCTGGGGACCAAGCAGTTTCTTCTGCGCGCGGCGTTCCGCTTTTGCGCGTTGCTTTTCCTGCCTTTTCATCTCTTTTTGGCGCTTCTGAAACGTGGATTTCGACGTAGCCATACTAATCTCCTTGTGTGGAAGCGCGTGCGGACAAACAGCGTTGTCGGGAAAACAGGTTGCTCGCTACCAGCGAGGTTCGCGTGGCTGCCGGGGACTGTCGCGATAATCTTCAGTCGAGAAGCGGCCACCCTTGCCGCCACCTTTTCCGCCGCCGCCTCCGCGGGGACGATCGCGATCGCGGTCGCGATCAAAGCCGCCACCGCCTCCGCTCCCGCCGCTTCCTCGCGGACCACCGCCTCCACCACTACCTCGCGGGCCGCCGCCTCCGGCGGCTTTGGGGCGCGCTTCATTGACCTTCAACGCTCGCCCGCCAACTTCCTTGCCATCCAATCCTTGCATGGCCTTTGCCGCTTCCGCATCGTTGGGCATTTCGACAAATGCAAATCCTCGCGCTCGTCCAGTTTCCCGGTCCATTGCAATGTGAACCCGAGTAACCGTTCCGAACGGTTCAAACAGGGCGCGCAGCTCCGCTTCCGTTGTTTGAAAATTCATGTTCCCGACAAACACGTTCTTCATAATATTCTCTCTTTCAAAGAGTGGGAATCAGCAGAGCGCGCGGCGTCACTGGCCGGATTCAGATCGCTACATGGCGATGGTGAGGACCGGATGAAGTCACGAAGGGTTGACATTTCCGACGCCTTGGAAGGCGAAGGAAACCCCGACTCCCATGTATGACTTACTAACTATATCAGAGTTTGGCGGCTTTTCCGCCACAAATTCCCCGACAGGCCGAAGGCCAGCGATTCCCGGGCCGCTTTATATGGCAATTGCCATTTCCATGGAAGCTTTTTCTAAACAGGCGCCAGCATTTTTATTGACGAGGCTGAACCCGCGCACTTAGTCTGGTTGCGGCTTCCCGCTCCATAGCGAAGGAGAACATTTTCATGGCATTTCAGGATTCCAGAGATACCGGTGCGCACGTAAATTCGCCCCACCCTACTCCCGAACGAATCATGCAATTAGGCCTGGGGTTCATGGCGTCAAGAACGCTGCTCAGCGCGGTCGAGATGGGGGTCTTCAGCAAGCTGTCCGGCAACCCAATGGACGGTGAAGCGCTATCGAAAATGCTTGGCCTGCATCCACGAAGCGCCAGCGATTTCCTGGATTGCCTGGTGGCCCTGGGAATCTTGGAACGCTCCGGAAAAATCTATTCGAATACTCCCGAGGCGGATTTCTTCCTTGACCGCGCAAAGCCATCCTACGTTGGCGGCATGCTGGAGATGGCCAGCGCGCGGCTCTACCGCTTCTGGGGCTCGCTGACGGAAGCGTTGCAGACCGGCCAGCCTCAAAGCGAAGCCAAGTCGGGACAAGGAAACGCCTTTGAGACGCTGTACGCCGAACCCGAACGATTGCGAGATTTCCTGCGCGCCATGACCGGACTGAGCATGGGCTCAGCAAGGGCGATGGCCAAAAAATTTTCTTGGCACAACTACAAATCTTTCGCCGATGTGGGCGGAGCGCAAGGAGGGGTCGCCGCGCAAATCGCCCTTAAGCATCCGCACTTGCAGGGAATCGTGTTCGACCTTCCCGCCGTCAAACCGCACGCCGAAGAATACGCCCACTCCCTGGGCCTGGACAACCGCTTGCGATTCGTCGCGGGAGATTTCTTCAAGGACCCGCTTCCCAAGGTCGATGTAATCGTCATGGGCCACATCCTGCACGACTGGGACCTGGCTGAAAAGAAGAGGCTGATTTCCAAAGCGTACGATGCGATTCCGGCGGGCGGAGCGTTTCTGGCGCTGGATTGCGTGATCGACGACGAACGCAGGAAAAACCCGCTGCCATTGCTGATCAGCCTGAACATGCTGATTGAAACGCCGGGAGGATTCGACTATTGCGGATCGGACTGCTGCGCATGGATGCGCGAAGCGGGATTCCGCGAAACGCGCGTGGAACATCTTGCAGGGCCGGACTCAATGGTCGTGGGGATCAAGTAGCGCAGACTGCGGAACAAGGGCTCCAACTTTTTGTTATTCCGACATTTTGTCATTCTTTTTGCTATTCCAACATTTTGTCATTCTGAGCGAAGCGAAGAATCTCTCTTTCTTTTCTTATGCTCAAACCCAAGCGAGATTCCTCGCTTCGCTCGGAATGACAAAAGGGCCGACTAGCGCAACAAGTCTTCGAGTTGAATCTTCGCGTCGGTTTTGGAGTCGCGATACTTGACGATCACCGGCGTGTACAGCGAAATGCCCCAGTCCTTGCCTGCTCCATGCGAAATAGCGCGCGACCCGGCAATGACTACCGCTCCCTCGGGCACCATCAATGGCTCGCTGTCCGTCGCCGCGTACACTCTCCCGCGCACAATGTCATACACGGGCGTGGAGCGATTAAGAATCGTTCCGGTGCCCAGCACGGCGCGGCGCTTCACAATCGTTCCTTCGTACACGCCGCAGTTCCCGCCCACCAGCACTTCATCTTCGACAATCACGGGCATCGCGCCCACAGGCTCGAGCACGCCGCCGATCTGCGAGGCCGCCGAAATGTGGCAGCTTTCCCCGATCTGCGCACAGCTTCCCACCAGCGCGTGGGAATCGATCATGGTGCCATCGCCCACGTAAGCGCCCGCGTTGACGAACATCGGCGGCATGCACACAACGTCGCGTCCGATGTAGCATCCGTCGCGAATGCTGGATCCACCGGGCACAATTCGCACGCCGTCGCCCGGGGCAAAATGCCGCACCGGGTAGGTATCCTTATCGAAGAACGGCTGCTTCGCGGAATCGATGGACATATCCACCACGGATCCCATGCGGAAGCCCACCAGGATTCCTTTTTTCACCCAGGCATTGGTGCGCCAGCCGGTCGTCTGCGAAGCGTCCGGTTCGGCGGAGCGAATGCGGCCCGCGTTCAGCTCCGCCTTGAACGCTGCGAATAGCTGGCGATCTTCTTCCGTGTAGCGCGCGGGCTTGGCGTCAAACAGCGCTTCGATTTGCTTTTCGAGATGCTCAGGTGCGGTTGGCAACGTGGGCCCTTTCCAGAAGCGCGAGCGATTCCAGCACGGTGCGAATCTTGGCGAGGTTTTCCACGCGCGGCGGCACCAGCGGCAGGCGGAACACCGGTTCCAGCAGCCCCATTTCCCCCATGGCCGCCTTCACGGGCTGTGGATTGGTCTCGATGAAATTCACTTCCAGGAGCGGCAGCCACTTGCGCTGCATGGCCCGCGCTTCCGCGAAATTTCCTTCCAGGCACAGCTGCGCGAGGCGCGTCATCTCCGCGGGAATTACGTTGGAGGCCACGGAGATAATTCCCCGCCCGCCCATGGCCGCAATTGGCAGCGTCAGCGCGTCGTCCCCCGACAGCACAAGGAACTCTTCGGGGACTTGCTGAATCACTTGCGTGATCTGCGAAATACTTCCGGAGGCTTCCTTCACGCCGATGATGTTTTCGATTTCAGAAAGGCGGCGCACGATTGCGGGATCGATGTTCACGTTGGTGCGCGGCGGCACGTTGTACAAAATAATCGGCAGCGAAGTGGCCGCCGCGATGGCCTTGAAATGGTGGTACAGCCCCTCCTGCGTGGGCTTGTTGTAATACGGCGTGACCGAGAGGATTCCGTCCGCGCCCATCTTTTCAATCTCGCGCGCCATTTCGATCACGTGATGCGTGTCGTAGCCACCCGCGCCCGCAAGCACGGGAACCTTGCCCTTGGCCTCTTCCAGCGTGATGGCCACCACGCGCAGGTGCTCCTCATGCGTCAGCGTGGGGCTTTCGCCCGTGGTGCCGCACGGCACAAGAAAATTGATTCCCGCCGCGATCTGGCGGCGCACCAGGCGCCGCATGGCTTCTTCGTCCAGCGACAGGTCCTTCCGAAACGGAGTGACCATCGCGGTACCGCATCCAACGAATCCTCGAAACATGGTTCTCACCTCTTGTCGATTATTGATTTGCAGGGCGGCGCGCGGTTTTCGCGTCGTCCGAAAAAATTACGTCGCCAAATTCGTGCAGCCCGCGCTTGCCGATCACCCACTGCGCGGCCTTCAGCGCTCCGCGCGCGAATCCTTCGCGGCTGCGCGCCGTGTGCCGCAGCGTGATGGTGTCCGCCGCCGAATCGAATCCGATTTCATGCGTCCCCGGATTGGCCCCCGCGCGGTTGGAACTGGCATCGATCCGCCGCGTGTATCCGGCGCGCTGCATCTCCTCGATCAATTGCAACAGCGTTCCCGAGGGCGCGTCCTTCTTGGCAGTGTGATGCACTTCCCAGGCCCACGCGCCGTATTCCGGTTGATTGGCAAGCAGGTGCGCGGCCTCCGCAACCACGCGGCGAAACACGTTCACGCCAATCGAGTAGTTCGGGCTATACACCACGCCCACGCCCGATATGTCCACAAACTCTCGCACGCGTTGCAATTCCCCATACCACCCTGTCGTGCCCACAACCGTGGGGACACCTATGGCGCAGAGCCGCTCGACGTTCGCCACAGCCGTGTGCGGCGTGGAAAATTCGATGGCCACGTCCACGCCTCGAAAATTTTCGGGCGTGATGCCCTGCTGATTCACGTTGGTGTCGATATCCAACTTCAGCCCGACGGAAAAGCCCGCATCCGCCGCAAGCTGCTCGATCAACCTGCCCATTTTTCCGTAACCCACAATGGCCAAATTCCTAGGCATGCTGTGCCTCCGCTTTGCCGAGAAGGGTACGCGTCATTTGCGCGTAGGTATCGACGGCGGCAAGCAATTCGCGCTTGGAAATTTTTTCCCTCGTGGTATGCGCCACGTGAATACTGCCCGGCCCGAAAAGAAACGGCTCGCCCCACGCCGGCGCCAGCACCGGAATATCCGTGGTGAAAGCAACCACCGACGTGGGAAAACCGTCCAGCGCGGCAAAATGCATGGCCGGCAGCGAAAGAATTTCTCTTACTTCAGCCAGGTCCCCGATGGCCGCGCGCAGCGCTTGATCCACAATGCGCCCATCGCCGACCAGGCGAATGGCAAGCTCGGCCTTTGCGGCATCGGGAATAATGTTGGGCGCGCGCCCGCCGGAAATCGTGCCGATATTCAGCGTCGTTTTCCCCAGCACAGCATCCACGGGCAGCGGCATGCGCCGCACAGATTCCATGGCATCCAGCAATTTTTCAATGGCCGATTCGCCCAGTTCCGGATACGCCGAGTGCGCCATCTTGCCCTTGGCCACAATTTCGTAGCGCAAAATTCCTTTGGACCCCAGCGCAACCTTGCTCTCGGTGGGCTCGCCGTTGATCAGGTAGCGCGCGCCGCGCGGCGATTGCGAAGCCACTTCGGCTCCCGCGCTGTTGCGCTCTTCTCCCACTACAAACAGCAGGCCGAAATTCCGCGTGCCGCTTTCGATCAATTTTTCAGCGGCGGCAACCATGGCCGCGATGATGCCCTTGGCGTCGCACGCGCCGCGCCCGTAAATATTTTCCTCGTCCTCGCTCCACCCAAAGAAGGGCGGCACCGTGTCCATGTGCGTCGAAAGCACCACGGTGGGTTTGCCCCATACGGCGTACACGTTGAAGCGCTCGGGCGTCACCATCATGGCTTCCGCCTCGCCGCCGGAGCCGGCCGCGAGGCCAGAGAGATAGTGCAGCAGGTATTCGCCCACCTGCTTCTCGTTCTCGGTGATCGACTCGATGTCAACCAACTCGCGCGTCATTTCAAATGGATGCATGTTCGCTTTTCAGTAGCACAGGCTTCAGCCTGTGGGTTTTGCTTCAGCACGCTCAAAACGTAAACCTGCAATCATTTCGCCCAGTCGCGCAAATCCCGAAAAACCCACAGGCTGAAGCCTGTCCTACTAAAACCAGTGATCGATTGTAATCCTCAGGAAGGGACGGCGCGCAGGGAAAGAAGCAGGACGCGGAAAACCAGCGGGCGTCTCGCTCCTCGATAGCGCTCCATCCGATTCCTCGGATGACAGTGGGCCGGCGTTAACCAAACCCCCCAGCCGCTTCGGCGGGACTGCCGCGGGCGACTTCGGCGGAAAATTTTGCTGCACCTTTCGCTCGGGCCTCCGAAGCTCCTCGGAACATCGGCCCAGCTACTCATTGCTTCCGCACCTCTACGAAGACGCCCACAAGATACCATTCCCTTACGAGAGCGGTCAAATTGCATGGACGCGGTGAAAAATTTAATTGCGCCGAACGATCGCGCTCAACTGCAGCAGAGATTTCGCGAGGTCATTTGCCGCCCAACAGCCGTTTCACGGCCAGCCAGGGCCATTGAAAAATCGTCAGCGGATGCGACCAAACGCGTTTGACCATCAGCCACAAATGCCGGTGAGAGACATGCTCGCCGTCTTCCTGAAGAATGTGCGTGGCATCCTCGATGGTGTACAGGTGCCACCAGGGGCCGGCAATGGCGCGGTTGCGCTTCACTTCGGGGCTTTGGCGTATGTCCGCGAATGCCGAGGAATGTCCGTAGTCGTGATTTTGATGAATGGCCAGGACCACGGGCGAAACGTCCACCAGTGCCGCGCCCTTCGATCTGGCATGCCACAGAATGTAGTTGTCCCACGAGTAGCGGCCGATGGCCAGCGGCGGGAGGCCGTCGCACACGCCGCGCGAAAAAATGAAGTAGTCGATCAAGTTCCCGGGGCGCTGGGCGCTGGCGCGCCGCGCCTCTTCCCGAAGCAGTTTGGCCCAGGCAGGCTGGGAAAAGTCCAGCGGCTGGTCCCAGTCGATGTCCCAGCGGCGGCCCACGATCATTAATTTTTCATGTTGCTTGCATACACGGTCGATGGCTGCCGTGAAATCGCCCGTCAGCACGATGTCCGCATTCACGTAGCCGACCAGTGGGGACGATGCGCGATCCTCCGCCTGGCGAAAGAGATCGTTGATCAGCGGCGTGCCAAATTCATTGCGGGCTACATCCGGAAAATGATGAATTCCCAATTCTTGGGCGATTTCCCGCGTGCCCTCTTCCTCTCCAAATAGGAAAATGTCCGGACGAGGATCGAGACGCGTCCAGCTGGCGATGGCGTTGCGCTGGATGGCGGCAATGTGCCCGCGAAAATTCTTGGGCATGGCGAACAGAGTGAGCGCTGGTTTGCTCTGGCTCACAGCGCGCCCTCGCGAACCGTCTGTTTCATTTTCTCCATGGCGTACTCATGGGCTAAATACGTTGCGCGGACGGGGATTGTGCGTGAAAGCATTTCTTCGCTGGGCTGCACGGTTGCGTATTCTAAGGGCATCGCGCGGGATTTGACGAGAGGTTTCTGCTTCACACTGCCTGCGGGGAACTATGTGGAAGACGTGGCATAGGCTTCAGTAGCGCGGGATTCAGCCTGCGGATTTTCGACCTTGCAAGGCCCAACACCCGCAGGCTGAATCCCGCGCTACTGAAGCCTATGCCACAAGGAACTCATTGCCCCGAAAAATTCCGCAAGGATTGAATCAGCGAAAGCGCCTTGCGCACGTTCTGCGATTCGTCGCTGTACAGCGGCATTGAGGAAAGATCGAAGAAGCCGTCCGCCGCCAGCACACCCAATTTGCGTTTCGTTTCGGTGGGAAGTTTGTCGCAGGAATAGATGACGACGAGGCCTGCGGATTCGAACGCAGCGTACTGGCTCTCCAAATCGGAACGGAAAGAGTGTCGCCACTCAGCAGCAGAACTTCGAAATGATCGTCGAACAACGCGCGTTCCAGCCGCGTGGCCAGCGCCGGATTGTCCTCCACGAGGATCAAGCCCGGGATAGTGTCCGTGGCGCTTGTAGCGCTCCGCAGCGGCCACTGGCGACATGTTCCTGCGCGGAGCGTCTCGACGGTCTGGTCGGCCAGGTCCGCGCGAATCATTCCCGCGCCCAGCGTGGCGTTCGAAATCGGATCGATCAGGATGAAGCTGCCGGTGATGCGGTTCGCGTGTACGGATCGAAGAACAGCGGGCTGACGGTTTCGAATTCCACGTAGGCGATGTCGTTCATCTGCAAGCTGTTCGGCGGTCTCCTGCTCCAGCGTGTTGACGTTGACGCGGTAGCGAATCTTGAGCGCCTTGGCGCGCACCGTGCGCGACGGTGTGCTTGAGCAGGTAGCTTCGTCCCCGGCTCGGCCGGCTCCGCGTTGAACCACACCACCATGGCCTCGAAATGGCGCGACACGCGCGGCGGATGCGCGGGCGACACCAGCATGTCGCCGCGGCTCAAATCGATTTCATCTTCCAGCGTCAGCGTCACCGACATGGGCGGAAACGCTTCCGGCGCGTCGCCATCGAACGTGGCGATCGATCGCACGCGGCTCTTGCGCCCGGACGGAAGCGACACGCACCGGATCGCCCGGCCGAATCACGTCCGCTGGCCACTTGCCCCGCGAATCCGCGAAAATTCGGCGTCCGGCCGGATCACATACTGCACCGGGAAACGCACCGGCGTCGGAATGCGTTTCCACGCGCAGCGGCACGGTTTCCAGATGCTCCAGCAGCGTCGGCCCTGGTACCAGGGCATATGCGCGCATGCGGTTCACCACGTTGTCGCCCTCGAGCGCGCTGATCGGGATGCTGACCACGTGCGGCACGGCCAGTTGCTTCGCCAGCGCGTCAAAATCTTTTTGCAGCTCGCAGAAAAACGTCTTCGCGGTATTCCACCAAGTCCATCTTGTTGATCGCCACCAGCGACATTGGGAATTCCGAGCAGCGAAGCGATATAGGCGTGCCGCCGCGTCTGCGCCAGCACGCCCTTGGTGGCGTCGATCAGGATCACCGCCAGGTCCGCGGTGGAGGCGCCGGTGGCCATGTTGCGCGTGTACTGCTCGTGGCCCGGCGTATCGGCGATGATGAATTTGCGGCGCGGCGTCTCGAAGTAGCGGTAGGCGACATCGATGGTGATGCCCTGCTCGCGCTCGGCGCGCAGGCCGTCGGTGAGCAGCGAAAAATCCACCGCGCCCGTCGGAGCGATTGATGCGGCTCTTTCTTACGGCGGCCAGCTGATCTTCGTAAACGGATTTGGAATCGTGCAGCAGCCGCCCGATGAGCGTGGATTTGCCGTCGTCCACGCTGCCGGCCGTGGTGAAGCGCAGCAGTGTCCTTCTCCGAGATGTTCGCTCCAGGAAGGACTCGAACACGTCCTTCGTTGCCGTTTCGGCATTCGGTCTCGTCGGCGCAGCGCTCATTAGAAGTAGCCCTCGCGCTTCTTGATCTCCATCGAGCCTTCTTCGTCGTGGTCGATGACGCGGTTTTCGCGCTCCGAGCGCCGGAACGAAATCATCTCCTCGATAATTTTCGGCACCGTGTCCGCCGTCGGAGCGGATCGCGCCGGTGCACGGCACGCATCCCAGCGACCGCATGCGGCACACCATGCGTCTGCGTCTTTTCGCCGGGCAGCAATTCCTTACTTGTCGTAGATCACCACGATCGAGCCGCCGCGAATCACCACGTCGTGCTCCTTCGCGAAATACAGCGGCACGATGGGAATATTTTCCAGGTGGATGTAGAGCCAGATGTCCGCTTCGGTCCAGTTCGAGAGCGGAAACACGCGGATGCTTTCGCCTTTGTTGATGCGCGAATTGAAAATGTTCCACAATTCCGGGCCGCTGGTTCTTCGGGTCCCACTGCCCGAAGCGAATCGCGGAAGGAATAGACGCGTTCCTTGGCGCGCGATTTTTCCTCGTCGCGCCGCGCGCCGCCAAACGCCGCGGTAAAATCGCCTTCGGCCAGCGCGTCCAGCAGCGATTTCGTTTTCAGCAGGCCGCAGCATTTCTGCGTGCCCAGCGCGAACGGGTTCGCGCCCGCGTCCAGCGCTTCCTGATTCTTGTGCACGATCAGCTCCGCGCCGATCTCCCGCGTGTAGCGGTCGCGAAACTCGATCATTTCCGGAAATTTGTAGCTGGTATCGATGTGCAGCAGAGGAAACGGAATTTTCCCGGGATAGAAAGCCTTCTGCGCCAGCCGCAGCATCACCGAAGAATCTTTTCCGATGGAATACAGCATCACCGGCCGCGCAAACTCCGCCACCGCCTCGCGCAGGATGTGAATGCTCTCCGCCTCCAGCACCCTGAGGTAATTGATCTTCTGAGGCGTCAGGAGCGCTGCGCGCTCGGCGCCGCTATTCGTCGTGGAAGTCTTCACAGCTTCCTTGCGATGTCATCAGCTCATCGATGATCGATTTCCGCTAGCTGCTTCGAACATTTCGGTGTCTCAAGCCGCTACTAAACAAAAAACCCACCGGCCAGGTCTTCCTGCGGTGGGTAGCAGCACTCAACTTCCCGTAACCCTCTTTTACTTCAATACCTTACCCACCCCGCGGAAGCTCTCGTTTGGGCGGACACGACAACAACAGCAAGCCGAACACTTTGCAAGATGGGGTGGATATTCTCACATTGCTCAGATTACCCGAATCATTTGCCTCTCGCAAGGCGAAAGCTATTCGGCAAAAACGCCTTGACATGCCGGTGCGCAAATCCTATACTTCCTTCGCTGGACACGTGGCGATTTAAGGCAACTTGCTCCACGTAAAAAACTGCTAAAGAGTCGGACGAGCACTCAATCGAGTTTTTTGAGCCCTCCCCCTCTTTGGCGTGGAGGGTTTTTTATTTTAGACCCCCTCTCGCGCCGCCCAACCCGCAGCAGTTCACCCAGCCATTTGCACGTATACGATTAGCCCGTTGCGCATCCGTTTAATGCGGGCCGAAAGCAGGAAGCCAATATGGCCGAACATTATCAGCTTAAGTGCCGTGAATGCGGCAAGTTATGGGGCAATCAGGCGCGCTCGTTCTGCGACGAGTGCCTTTCGCCGCTCGAAGTGGTCTACGATCTGGAAGCCATTCGTCCTCATTTTTACCCGCAAGAATATCGAAGCCGGACCCTACAACTTGTGGCGCTACAGCGCACTGCTTCCCCTCCCCGAAGGCTATCAAGGCACGCTCCCGGCAGGGCTTTACGCCGCTGGTGCAGGCGCGCCGCCTGGGCAAGCAGCTTGGCAGCCAGCCAATCTCTATGTGAAGAATGACGCCGTCTGCTTCCCCACCCTTTCCTTCAAGGATCGCGTGGTGGCCACGGCGCTTGGCCGCGGCGCGCCGTTTCGGATTCCAGATGGTGAGCTGCTCTTCGACGGGCAATCTGGCCAACGCCGTGGCCGCGCAGGCCGCGCGCGAAGGCTTCGACGCGTGGATTTTTATTCCCGCCGACCTCGAGCCCGCGAAAATTACCGGCACGCAGGTCTTCGGCGCGAAGCTGGTGCGGATCGCGGGCAACTACGATCAAGTGAACCGGCTGTGCTCGCAGATCGCGGAAAAATTCCACTGGGGATTCGTGAACGTGAATCTGCGGCCCTACTACGCCGAAGGCTCGAAGACCGTGGGCTACGAAATCGCCGAGCAGCTTGGCTGGCGCTTGCCGGACAACATCGTGGTGCCCATGGCCGGAGGCTCGCTGATCACGAAGATCCGCAAGTCGTTTAACGAACTGATCGCGCTGGGACTGGTCGAGGAAAAGAAAGTGAAATTTTTCGGCGCGCAGGCGACCGGATGCTCTCCGATTTCGGACGCCGTCAAGCGCAAGCTCGATCAATTTGAGCCGCAAAAGCCGGCGACCATTGCGCGGTCGCTCGCCATCGGAAATCCGGCGGACGGCTATCTACGCCTCGCGCGCGATTCGCGACAGCGGCGGCTGGGCGGAGGACGTTTCCGATCCGGAAATCGTCAAAGGCATTCAGCTGCTCGCCGAAACCGAAGGAATTTTCACGGAGACGGCCGGCGGCGTGACCACCGGCGTCACCAGAAACTGATCGAGCAGGGATACATCAATCCCAGCGAGACCACCGTGGTCTGCATCACCGGCAACGGCCTCAAGACAATTGACGCCGTCTCGCAGGAATACACGCTCACTCCGGCCATCGCGCCGCGCCTGGCGGTGTTTGAATCGTTTCATCAACGACCGCATGGTGGCGGTGGCGGGAAATTAGTTTTGTGGGTCGGGCTTCAGCCGAAATGCCGTAAGTGGGTTTGAACCTTGATGTCAGGGCTAAAGCCCGCCTGAAGAATGTCGGGCTAAAGCTCCGACCCACAAGCTGAAGATACGTCATGACTTGGAGGCAGGAAAACTAAATCGAGATGAAAATTACAGTCGAAATTCCCACAGCACTGCGGCGGTTCACGGACGGCGTGCAAACGATCGAATGCAGTTCGGCGACACTGCCCGAATTGCTGGGCGAAATCGAGCGGCGGTTTCCCGGCCATCGCCAAGCATTTGCGCGACGATTCAGGGCAGGTCCGGCGCTTCGTAAACATCTACGTCAACGAGGAAGACATCCGCTTCCTCGGCGGCAACGACTACAAGTTTCGCGAGGGAGATCGCGTGCTGGTGGTTCCCTCGATTGCGGGCGGAGCGCCTGCAAATGCTTGCGGATGAAGGCAGATGCGGCTGCGGCGAGTGCAGCCGAGCGCATCCGGCTGGGAACTTTGGCTTGACAAATCCGGCGGCTGATTTAACTCTGGAATGGCAATGATGACATCAATTCCCAAGGGAATTACGATTACCACGCGCACGCCCAAGTGTACACGGGGCGGCGCGGACCCCCTTGGGAGCCAAGGATATGCAAGCGTAGTAAGACATCCTTCAAGCTCTTAGATGCGGCCCGCGAAGCCAAAAGCTCGCGGGCGTTTTTGTTTATGGGGAGATTTTTTAGTAGGACAGGCTTCAGCCTGTCTGCTTTGCGTGCGGCGTTGACAGAAATCAAGACCAGACAGGCTGAAGCCGTCCACTGTTGAAGCAAACCATGAGCGCAGCGGCGCAGGGGAAAATCGAAGCAGTGCAGGCCGCAGCGGAACGCTGGAGCGCCGAGGAAATGGTGCGCTGGGGCCTGGCGGAGTTTCATCCGCACGCGGCCATCGCGTCGAGCTTTGGCGCGGAGGACGTCGCGCTGATCGATATCGCCGCGCGCGTGCGCCCGGACATTCGCGTGTTCACGCTGGACACCGATTTTCTGTTCGCGGAAACCTACGAGTTGATCGACAAGATCGAGAAGAAATACGGCATTCGCGTCGAGCGCGTGAAATCGCTGCTGACGCCGGAAAAGCAGGCTCGAGCAGTTCGGGCCGAAACTTTGGACCATCGATCCGAACAAGTGCTGCGAGCTGCGCAAAGTCGAGCCGCTCAAGGCCAAGCTCGCGGAGCTTGACCGCCTGGGCGACGGGCATTCGCCGCGATCAGGCGGCCACGCGCGCCAACGCCAAAAAATCGAGTGGGACGAAAAGTTTGGCCTGGTGAAATGAATCCGCTGGCGGACTGGACTTGGGACAACGTGTGGGAATACATTCGCGATCACAACGTGCCCTACAACCCGCTGCACGAACAGAATTATCCGAGCATCGGCTGCATGTACTGCACGCGCCAGGTGCAGCCCGGAGAAGATCCGCGCGCGGGGCGCTGGTCGGGCTTCGCGAAAAAGGAGTGCGGCCTGCACGCGCCGGAGTAGCACTCAGTAGCACAGGCTTCAGCCTGTGGGGGTTGGGCCTTGCAAGGACTAAATTCCACAGGCTGAAGCCTGTGCTACTGAAAGGCGCACCGTTCTTTGGAAATCGAGCGAGAATTGGAGTCAGGAATAGCAATGAGCTTGTTTCCCATGTTCGTAAAACTCGAATGGCCGACCGGTGCCTGGTGGTCGGCGCCGGAACCGTGGGCGAGGGCGAAGATCGAGAGCCTGCTGGCGGCGGGCGCCTCCGTGCACGTGGTCGCGCCGCAGGCCACGCCGCGCGTGCGCGAATGGGCGCGCGAAGGCCGCATCGAATGGGAGCGCGCGCGAATACGAGCCGGCGGATTTTGCCGGTGCGTTTCTGGTGATCGCCGCGACGGGATCGCCCGCGCTGCACGATGAAATTTACGCCGAAGCGCAAAAGCCGGGGCGTGCTCTGCAACGCCGTGGACGAGCCGGAGCGCTGCGACTTTTACTTCCCTGCCGTGGTGCGGCGCGGCGAATTGCAGATCGCGATTTCCACCGGCGGATTGAGCCCCGCGCTCGCGCAGCGTCTGCGGAAAGAACTGGAACAGCAATTCGGTCCGGAGTGGGAAGAGTGGGTCGCGCAGACTCGGCCGCACGCGCGATGAATTGAAAAGCATTCCCATGCCGCCGGAGCAGCGCAAGCGCTTGCTGCACCAGTACGCGAGCCTGGACCCGAAGCCGCAGTAAAGTAGCGCGGGCTTGAGCCTGCGGGTTTTAGTCCTCGCAAGGGCTAACCCCGCAGTCCCTGCGGCGGACCGCGCTACAACAAATTGGAGCACTGCGAAATGGCTGGAAAAGTTTATCTCGTAGGAGCCGGGCCGGGCGATCCGGAATTGCTGACGCGCAAAGCGTGGCGCGTGCTGCAATCCGCTGACGTCGTGCTGCACGACGATCTTGTGCCGCAGGAAATTTTGCGCATTCTTCCTGTTACGGCGCAGATCGTGAACGTCGGAAAACGCTGCGGCGACAAAAGAATTTCGCAGGCCGAGATCAACGAGCTGATGGTAGAACTCTGCGCGCGAAGGAAAAGTTGTCGCGCGGCTCAAGAGCGGCGACCCGTTGCTTTTTGGGCGCGCGGGCGAGGAAATGGAAGCGTTGCGCGCGGCTGGCATCGACTTCGAGGTGATTCCGGGAGTGACCGCGGCGCTGGGCGCGGCGGCTTCGGCGCAAATTTCTCTGACCGACCGGCGGCACGCTTCGCGCGTGGTGTTCGTCACGGCGCACCGCGAAGGCGGCACCGGCCTGGGCAACGAGCGGCACGTGGCGGCGGACACCACCTACGTGATCTACATGCCGGGCAACCGTTACGCCGAGCTTGCAGCGGAATTGCAGGCGGCGGGAATTGGCGCGGAAATTCCCTGCGCCGTGATTTCGCGCGCGACCACCAAGGACGAAACGATTTATCTCACCACAGTCGGCCAGTTGCCGGAGTGCCCGCCGCAGGCCTCGCCGTCGCTGCTGGTTGTCGGGCATGGTTGCGGGTGCCGCTGCGCAAGCGGTGGACACGCGCGAGCGATACGATTTCGAATAATTTGAAACAGGAAGTTTTGCAGCTTGCTTTGCAACATCCATATCATGATCTCCACGGGAGGGGCAGTGTCGAATAATCAGAGTGCGGGTTGGAATTTTGGGCGCGACCGGAATGGTCGGCCAGCGATTTCGTGCAGATGCTAGAGAATCATCCGGGATTTGAAATTACGGCGCTGGCGGCGTCGGACCGCTCGCAAGGAAAAACCTACGGCGAAGCCTGTACGTGGCGGCTGGTGGGCGACATGCCGGCCTTCGTGAAATCGATGGTCGTGCAGCCGCCGCAGCCGCCGCTGGATTGCGACGTGGTGGTCTCCAGTCTGCCCTCGGACGTCGCGCGCTCTTCGGAAGAAGCTTTCGCGCGCGCCGGGTATCCCGTCATCAGCAATGCCTCCTCGTTCCGCATGGACGAGGACGTTCCCCTGTTGATTCCCGAAATTAATGCCGACCACTTGAAAGTTCTGGACCGGCAGAAGAGCGAACGCGGCTTTTCCGCGGGCTACATTGTGACCAACCCGAATTGCTCGACCATCATCATGGCGCTGGCGCTCGCGCCGCTTCAGGCAAAATTCGGCTTGGAGGCTGTGATCGCCACCACGCTGCAAGCCGTCTCCGGCGCGGGCTATCCCGGCGTGCCTTCGTTGGACGTGGTGGACAACGTGCTTCCCTTCATCGACGGCGAAGAGCCCAAGATGGAGAGCGAGACGCGCAAGATTCTTGGCAAGCTGGGCATCAATTCCTTTGAGAACGCGGCATTCCCGGTGAGTGCGCAGTGCCATCGCGTGAATGTGGCCGATGGGCACATGGTGGCTGTGCGCGTGAAGCTTTCCAAGCGCGTGACGATCGAGGAAGTCCGCGAGGCGCTGGCTTCCTACACCTCCGTGCCGCAAGAACTGAAACTGCACACCGCTCCAAAACATCCCGTGCTGGTGCGCGCCGAAAAAGATCGGCCGCAGCCGCGCATGGATCGCGACGCAGGCGGCGGCATGAGCGTCACCGTCGGGCGGCTGTTTCCGGACAGCGTGTTCGACTACCGCTTCGTCGTGCTGGGACACAACACCATTCGCGGCGCGGCTGGCGCGGCTATTTTGAACGCGGAATTATTGAAAGCGCGCGGACTGCTGCACGGAAAATCGGCGAGCGAAAATGCGGCGCCGGCCGAAGCGAGGGTGCGATGAGCCGTCCGATCCAGGTAATGAAATTCGGCGGCACGTCGGTCGGCAGCGCCGATCGAATTCGCAGCGCCGCGGCGATTGCGGCGGCGGCATCCAAGGAACGCGCCGTGGTGGTGGTGGTTTCCGCCATGTCCGGCGTGACCAACATGCTGATCGCGGCCGCGGGAAAAGCGGCCACCGGCGATGAAGCCGCCGCCGAAGCGCTGACCCGATCGCTGCAGGAAAAGCATCACGAAGCCATCGGCAAACTGATTTCCGATGTCGAAAACCGGCGACAGCTGACCTCTGAAATCGACGCGCTGATCGAACGCGCAGCGAACTATTGCCGCGGCTGTGCGCTGCTCGGTGAACTTTCGCCCCGCGCGCTGGACGTGATTGCCGGCACGGGAGAACGCCTCACCGCGCGAATGGCCGCCGCAGTGCTGCGCGAAATGGGCCTTCGCGGCGTGGCCTTCGATGCCATGGATTTGATTGTGACCGACGACGTTCACGGCGGCGCGCGCCCTCTGTCCGAACCGACGCGAAAGAAAACGCAGGCGGCGCTTCTTCCCTTGCTCGAAGCCGGCGGGATTCCAGTGGTCACCGGTTACGTGGCTGCAACGGCAAAGGGTATTCCCACAACGCTGGGGCGCGGGGGATCGGATTATTCCGCGACAATTTTGGGCGCGGCGCTGGACGCCAGCGAAGTGATCATCTGGACGGACGTCAACGGCGTGCTCACCGCGGACCCGCGCATGGTTCCCAATGCGGCCACGCTGGACGAAGTTTCCTACACCGAAGCGGGCGAACTGGCTTTCTTCGGCGCGAAAGTGCTGCATCCCATGACGCTGCGCCCGGTGATCGAAAGCGCCATCCCCGTGTGGATTCGCGACAGCTTTCATCCCGATCTGACCGGAACGAAAATCACGCAGTCTGTGAAACCCGCGCCGCAGGGAGTGAAGGCCGTCACGGCCACGCGCGACGTGGCCATGATCGCCATCGCAGGCCCCGGCATCATCGGCGTGCCGGACATCGCCGCGCGCATCTTCTCGGCGACCGCGTCGGTCCACGCCAACATCGTGATGATTTCGCAGTCGTCTTCGCAGGATAGCATCTGCTTCGTGGTGCAGGCCGCCGACGCCACGCGCACGGAAGAGGCCTTGCGCGACGCCTTGCACGATGACGTGCATCTGCACAACCTCGAACACATTCGAGTGAACCGCAACGTGGCCATCGTCGCGGCGGTCGGCGAAAACATGGCCGGAACGCCCGGCATCGCGGGCCGCGTCTTCAGCACGCTGGGCAAGGAATCGATCAACATCATCGCCATCGCGCAAGGCTCGTCCGAATACAACATTTCGTTCCTGGTGGATTCCAGCGGAATGGAAAAAGCCGTGAAGGCCCTGCACCAGGCCTTCGGCCTCGGCAAACAGGAAACAGGCAACGGCGCGCGCTCCGCCGCACAGGTGACGTCGTAACCTCATTGTCGATGGCGGGACGACTATTTGTGGGGTGGTTTCACAACCCGAATTTTGCGATCCGTCGCGACAACAAAGCAACCGGTCCAATCGTCGTATGTTTCCGTTCTGAAGATCTCGCTGATGCGCCCGATCAGGCTTAGCCGTGAGGGAAGGTGAAGGCGGACAAGCAGGATACCGCTGTGCGATCCCGGAACAAATTTTCTCAAATCAGAAAAATCCAGATCCTGAGTAATCAGGAATCTTGCTTCTCTTTGTGATGCTTCCCAAATTTTCTGGTCTGGCCTACCGTTCAACCCCTCTTGCAATGTCGTATGGACATCGTGACCCAAATCATGCAGCAAGGACGCAAGGCGATTGGGAAGGTTCTCATCGAGCTTGATTCTCATCGAATCGGTGGAATAGCCGGAACTGGCAGATCTTCTTCCGCGGATGCAGCTGCGAACGCGATCGCGGCCCGGATGTCCTCTGCCTTTAGAGTCGGAAAATCAACGAGGATTTCTTCAGCGCCATCCCCAGCCGCCAAGCTCGCGAGTACGGTGCGCAATGTAACGCGTGTCCCACGGAAAATCGGTTCTCCTCCACAAATATTTGGGTCACGAATGATACGCTCGATGTAATTTTTCACCGCGTCTGTGGCTTCACCCATGTTTCGATCCTCGTATGTAATTATATCATCAAGCGCAAAAGGAACGAGATTCCCTCAACGTTGGATTCAAAAGCGCGTGAATGTAGCGTCGCCAGGGTCGGCGGCGGGCGCGAGCTTTGCGCGACCGTTGGCGGCGAGGTGTTCGAGGATTAGGTAGACGCTTTCGGCGGAATCGGCGGCTCCGATGGCAGCGGCAATTTGCGTGGCGGTTTGCGGCGTGTTGGAAAGGGCCGCGTGCGCTTTGGCCTGCAAGGCGAGCACGGCTGCGGCGGCTTTCTTCCCGGCTTCGACGCCCGGCTGGTGGTACGCGTTGATGTGGATGAGCGAGGCGTAGAGGCCCACGGCGCGCTCGAACAGGGCGATTAGCGCGCCGATGGTGCGTGCATCCACGCGGCGCACCGTGATGGTCATGGACTGGCGGTCGCTGCCGTAGAGCGCTTCACGCGTGCCAATATAAAAGCCATCGAGGTAATCTCCCGTGGTCACGCCCGGCTCGACTTCCAGGCGCGAGCCTCCCGCTTCCAGGACGCGCACGAAGGTGACGAAGAAATTATTCACGCCGTCGCGCAACTGCTGCACGAAGGCATGCTGGTCCGTGGACCCTTTGTTTCCGTACACGGCGATTCCCTGCTCGACGCGCTTGCCGTCCAGGTCCAGCTGCTTTCCGAGCGACTCCATCACCAGTTGCTGCAAGTAGCGGCTGAAGAGCAACAGGCGATCCTTGTACGGAAGAACCACCAGGTCTTTCTTCCCTTTGCCGTCCGTGGCCACGTACCACATTAGGGCCATCAGCGCGGCGGGATTGCGCCGCGTTTCGTGAATGCGCGTGGCCGCGTCGCATGCTCCGGCTCCGGCGAGCATGCGCACAATATCGATTCCCTGCAATGCCGCGGGAAGCAGGCCCACGGCGGAAAGTTCGCTGGTTCGCCCGCCGACCCAATCGAACATGGGAAAGCGGGCCAGCCAATCTTCCGAAACGGCAAGCCTGTCCATTTGCGATCCGGCCATGGTGACGGCGACCGCGTATTGCGCAAAATTCAATTTTGCCGCGCGAAACGCCTCGGCCACTACCACCATGCCGTTGCGCGTGTCGGGAGTCCCGCCGCTTTTGCTGGTCACGATAACCAGCGTTTCCGGCAACAATCCCTTCAGCGATTCGATCATGCGAGCGATGCCGTCGGGATCGGTGTTGTCGATGAAATGAATCTTCATGCGGTCGGAGGAAGGTTGTCCGAGCGCGTCTCCGACAAACATAGGGCCGAGCGCGGAGCCGCCGATGCCAATCGCCAACACCTGAGTAAATCGCTCCGCTTGGGGCGGCTTGATTTTTCCCGCGTGCACGCCGGCGGCAAATTTTTGAATTTCTTCCACCGTGTCGGTGATTTCCAGGCGGATTTCCTTGGTGGGCGCGAGTTGCGGCGAGCGCAGCCAGTAGTGCCCCACCATTCGCTTTTCGTCCGGGTTGGCGATCGAACCGGCTTCCAGGGCGTCCATTTCGGCGAACGCTTTTTGCATGGCCGGTTCCATGGACGCGAGAAAGGCATCGTCGAAGTGCATGCGGCTGATGTCCAGCGAGAGGTCCAGCGAATCCACATGGCAAAAATATTGGCGGTAGCGATTCCAGAGTGCGGCTGCGTTCATGTGTTCTCCTGCGTTTAGGTAGCGCGGGCTTCAGCCTGCGGGGGTTAGTCCTCGCAAGGACCTAAACCCGCAGGCTGAAGCCCGCGCTACGTAAACCCTATTTCTTCGCGGATTGGATCTGTTCTTTCGCCGCGGCTACTACATTTTCTACCGTGTAACCGAAATGTTTTTGCAGCGCCTTGATCGGCGCGGAAGCGCCGAAACTGTGCATCCCGATGCTGCGGCCCGAAGTGCCGACGTAACGCTCCCAGCCAAATGTGGCGGCCATTTCCACGGAAACGCGCGCCTTCACTGCGGGAGGCAAAATGGAATCCCGATAGGCTTGATCCTGCCTGTCGAACAATTCCCAGGACGGCATGCTGACCACGCGCGCGTTGACTCCTTCTTTCGCAAGCTGCTCGAAGGCCTCGACACACAGGGAAACTTCGCTGCCCGTCGCGAGCAGAAGCACATCCGGATGCGCGCCCGCATTTTCGGCAAGCACATACGCGCCGCGCGCGACTCCCGAGGCGGGAGCAAATTTCGTGCGGTCAAGCGTGGGAAGCGCCTGGCGCGTCAGGACCAGCAGCGCAGGCTCATGCCGAAGCTGCATGACCACCTTCCAGGCCTCGACCACTTCATTGGCGTCCGCGGGGCGCAGAACGATCAGGCCGGGCGTAGCGCGCGCATCGCCAGATGTTCGATCGGCTGATGCGTTGGCCCGTCTTCGCCGACGCCCATGCGAATCATGCGTCAGAATATAGATCACGGGAATTTCCATGATGGCGCTCAGGCGCATTCCGCCCCGCATGTAATCCGTGAAAACAAAAAAGGTCGCGCCGAACGGACGCACTTTGGTCAGGCTCATGCCGTTGATGATCGCGGCCATGGCATGCTCGCGGATGCCGAAATGCATGTTCCGGCCGGCATAACTTCCGGGCTGAAATCGGTGGCATCCTCGAAGGTGAGCAAGCGTTTTGGTCGAGGGCGCGAGATCGGCAGAGCCTCCCATCAGCCAGGGAACATTTTTGCGCGATGGCGTTCTCGACTTTGCCGGAGGAATCGCGCGTGGCCAGTCCCTTCGCGTCGGCGGGAAACGACGGGAAGGTCCTTGTCCCATCCCTCGGGAAGCTGGCGATGTTCCATGCGCGAAATTTCATCGGCCAGCGCCGGGTATTTGCGGCCGGTAGGCGGCGAAACGCGCGGTCCAGTCATCGCGGACATTTTTTCCGCGCGCGCCGATGCCAGTTTGGAAGTGTTCGTACACGCCATCGGGAATAAGGAATTTTGCGTCCTCGGGCCAGCCGTAAATTCGCTTGGTCAGCCGGACTTCCTCTTCGCCCAGCGCCTCGCCGTGAGCGGCAGCGGTGTCTTGCTTGTGCGGCGAGCCCCAGCCGATGTGGCTGTTCACAATGATGAGCGTGGGCCGGTCGCTGGTTTGCAAGAACGTGCGGAAGCCCGCGCGAATCATGTCCAGATCGTTCGCATCGGTGACGTGCGCAACATTCCAGCCATAGGCGGCGAATCGCGCGCCCACATCTTCGGAGAAAGCCAGCGGCGTGCCGCCCTCAATCGTGATGCGGTTGCTGTCATAGATCCAGCAGAGGTTCGAAAGCTTCAGGTGGCCGGCAAGCGAGGCGGCTTCGCTGGAAATTCCTTCCATCATGCAGCCATCGCCTCCCAGCGCGTACACGTTGAAATTGTAGAGGTCCTCGAATCCGGGCTGGTTATAGCGTGATGCAAGCCATCGGCCGGCGAGCGCCATCCCAACGCTATTGGCGTAGCCCTGGCCGAGCGGGCCCGTCGTGGTCTCAACGCCCGTGGTCAGGTGCGATTCCGGATGGCCGGGACATCGGCTGCCCAGCTGGCGGAAATTCTTGATTTCCTCGAGCGGAACGGCGGGGCCATCGAGAATCTCCAGATTCTTCCCAGCCTCTTTGACTCCGGCAAGGTGCAGCAGCGAATACAGGAGCATGGAGGCGTGCCCGGCGGAGAGAACGAAGCGGTCGCGGTTGGGCCACAGCGGATCGCTGCGGATCGTAGCGCAGAAATTCCTGCCACAAGCAGTAGGCCACCGGCGCCATCGCCATGGGCGTTCCGGGATGGCCGGAATTGGCCGCCTGCACAGCGTCCATGGAGAGCGTGCGGATCGTGTTGATGCAGAGTCATCTCCATCGGAGTGGCGGCGTTTTGAATGGAAGCCTGGCTTGTCGGTTACGCTCATCCTCGCTCCTTGGCAGCGGCGCGAAACGGGGGCACCATTCCGCGGCCAAACTGGACCATTACTTTAGCCCAAAGCCTATATTGTGCGAAATGCAGAATCGCGTGGCTGCGAATGATGCGACCTCACCATTCGCAGTCTGCGGAAGGAGAGATTCCTCGCTCCGACCGGAATGACAAAATTGATCTTTTCGCGGTAAATTCCATCGCTGGAGCACAGCACGGCGAAGCCGCAATCAAAGGCAGATTCAGTGGCTCTATCGCGGATTGCCCTAACTTCTCTGCGAGTCCCGTTAGGGACGGCACATCGTAGCCCACCGTGAACCGGTGGGGGACATGGAGCGATTCTTTTGAGCCCCGTAGGGGCGGCACAAGTTGGAGCGTGTGCCGCCCCTACGGGGCTTAGGCTTACTTGGCACACCAACCCACCGTTTCACGGTGGGCTACGATGTGCCGTCCCTCCGGGACTTCGAGCGTGACCAAACGGAGACCGAAGCAAAACCAAATTCGATGCGAAATGCAAATAGTCCGCCGAACAATAGTACATTGCAATTGGCACACTCGATCTGCACGAATCCGGACAAAAATATTGCCAATTGGGGATAGCTCTTATAGGCTCCCTGTACCGCGATTCAGCATGGCAATACGGCTGCTCTGAAGATCGGCGAAGCCTGCCATAACTTGAACGTGGATATTGTTTTAGCCGGCGAGAAGTTAACCGGAATGGGTGGAATACTTTTACAGGATCGGTTCCTCTGGAGGAATTGCATGAAGAAGATTGCTTTGATGTTTTTGATTTTAGCGATTGGCGTGACCATCGGAGTAAGAATCTCCGGCACGCTGTCGCCCGTTGAAGGGCAAGCGAAACCCGGAACAGGATTTGCCGCCGTGCCCGGAGCAGTGGGCGGCGAGGATCTGACTGGTGGCTACGAAGTTGTGAAAAACTGGCCGAAGGACATCAGCACACTGCCCGGAAATGAGAAGTGGACGTACGGCGCGGGCGAAAGCGTCTTCGCCGAGAGCCCCAACCGAATCTACGCTCTGTACCGCGGAGAATTGCCCGAAGATGGCGCCGCCGAAGGCAATGTTGCTGCCGCAAGCCGGCCCCAGCATTAGCTTCCCCGTTGCTGGCTTCTGGCGCGATGCCACGGTGGCCTCGCTGCCCGGAACGGGCGGAACGGATCAGGACACCCGCGAATGGCTCACTTCCTGGGAAGGAAAATCGGAGAAGTTGGGAATCAAGGGCCCTCCATACCGCGAGCTGGACAAGGACGCTAAGTGGGAGAACTGCCTGGTTGTGTATGACGGCGCGGGAAATATTCTGGAGACCTGGAAGCAGTGGGACAAGCTGTTCCGCCGGCCTCACTCCGTGTACATCAGCCCCTACGATCCGGAAAAGAATATCTGGATCGTGGACGACAACATGGACACCATCTACCGATTCACGCATGACGGCAGCAAGCTGCTGCAAACCATCGGAACGCCGGAAATTCCAGGCGACGGCCCCGACCACTTTAACCGCCCGACGTATCTCGACTGGCTGCCGGACGGCACCTTTTACGTCTCCGACGGCTATACAGGGACGCGCATTGCCAAGTTCGATAAGAACGGCAAATTCCTCATGCAATGGGGCATCAAGGGCGGCCCACGCGGCGGGGGCGGTAACGAACCTATCGAAACGCGGCCCGGTTATTTCAGCAACGTGCATGGCGTAGCGATTGACCAGAAGACTCGCCAGGTTTTCGTCAATGACCGCAACAACCACCGCATCCAGGTGTTCGATGAAAACGGCAAATATCTGCGTGAGTGGCACATTGACAATGCCCCTTCCAGCCTGCACTTGCTGTACATCGGATCCGGAAGCACCATCTGGACCTTTGACCGCACCACCAACAAGATGATCGAGTACGACCTGCAAGGGCACCTTCTGTACAGCTGGGGGAGCATGGGCGACTATCCGGGCTACCTCTGGGGCGTGCACGGTGTGAGCGTGGACCAGGACGGCAATCTGTACGTCGCGGAAGTGGACGCGGGACGCATTCAAAAGTTCACCCCGCGGCCCGGAGCCAATCCCGCGTTTCTGATGGCCAAGCCGGTCTATTCGGCCTGGAAGTAAGAGCTAGAAAAAAATAAGGGCTGGGCTGTCCGCGAGTTGCAGCGGCCGCCCAGCCCTTATTTTTTCAGATGCGTTATTGGCGGGATATTGGAGTATGATGCGCCTCATGCAGCGGAAATTGGGTGCACGGATTCCGCCGCGAACGTTTTGAATACTTTCATAAGCGCCTCGTCATAATCTTCAAGGGGCAAAGGAGATCCATGTCGAAGATTCGCAAGCCGTCTTTCAAATCCAAAGTAAATGCGGAAAAACTGGAAGAGACGCGCAACAGCTTCAGCAGGAGATCGCTTCTGAAGAGCGCAGTGGGCGCGGCGGTGGGCGCAACCGCAGCCAGTCTTGTAGGCACGATCGGCGCAGGCGCGCAAGTGCAGGGGCTTTATACGTCCAACAAGCCGCCTGAACTTCCCCTTCCGCTCGGCTCACTGACCTACCTCGACAGAAAACAATATATCCACAACATGGAAATCATCTCTCATATCTCCGGCGCGACCGTTAGCGGCGGCGAGCCACTGACGGCAATGTGGGCCAAGGGAAAGCAGCGTCTGTTGCCGGCTCCTGGAATCGGCGACTTCGTTGACGTTAGCGATGCAAAAAAACCGTTTTTGGTAAACAACAAGCGGGTGATGCAGAGCGGCGGCCTGGGCGGTCCGATCGTATACAACACCAAGCTGAAGAAGTGGCTCATGATGTGCACCGCCGCGCAGCCGCTCACGGGGGCCACGCCGGAATTTCCGCTTGGGCAATATGACAAGGAATTGCGCGATAAGGTTCTGGCCTACAAGGGACTTCGCGGAATTCGCAACTATGACATCAGCGATCCCAGCAAACCCAATTTGCTGCAAGAGTACAGCACAGGGGAAACAGGCAACGGCACGCATCACAATTTTTATGATGGCGGAAAATACGCTTACCTCGATTGCGGATGGGACGATCAATTGCGCCTGGAAAATCACCAGCGCCCTTCGAGCAATGCGCTCATGATTGTGGACATGTCCGATCCCGCCAAAGTGCAGGAAGTATCGCGGTGGTGGGTGCCTGGGCAGAGATTAGGCGAGGAAGAAGAATACAAGAAATATCGCTTTGCCGGGGACCATACGGCCTGGACCGGAAATCACGGCGCGATCACCGTTCCGAAACGAGTGGAAGACGGCGGCACCATCGGTTACGGCGGATTCGGCGCATTCGGGTTTTACGCCATGGACTTGTCCGACATCAAACACCCCAAGCCCTACGGCCACGTGCAATATGAGTTTGACACCTTCGGAACCATTCCGTTCCACACCTGCTATCCGGTTCTTGCCGACGCGGCCCATCCGCGGCTTCAGAACAAGATTGTCGCCGTGCACGAAGCGCTGGAAGCGGATTGCCGCGAAAATTACCACACTCCTTATATTCTGGACGTGAAAGATCCGAAAAATCCCAAGATCATTGGCATGTTTCCGCGTCCGGCGGCGCCGCCTGACGCGCCTTATTCAGACTTCTGTTTTGCGCGCGGACGCTTCGGCTCGCACAACACGCAGTGCTGGCTTGCGCCCGGCACGTCCAATCCTTCGATCATGGTGATTACCTGGTTCAACGCGGGTGTGCGTGTATTCGATATTTCCGATCCCACCTCGCCGAAAGAAATTGCGTGGTTCGTTCCTCCACGAGACGGCGACATCAATAATTACGAGTCCTGGTGGCGCGGAACGACCGAAAATGTTTTCGTGGAGTTCGATCGCAACCTGATCTGGATTGGCACTCACGAAGGCAGCTATTGCCTGTCCTGCCCTGCTCTCGGTAAGCCTGTCACCGAGCCAACCAAGGTGGCAAAATGGTCCGTGCCACATTGCAATGTGGGATGGGACGATCAAACCGCGCGCAGCTTTTATTTCGGGCGCTCCTTGAGCCAGATGGGATAGGTTAAATAGTTCTAGAAATGATCGAAGTCCGTGTAGCGCCTGCCTTCAGGCGGGCATTGGACGCACATCCGCGAATCCACGGATGCCCGCCTGAAGGCGGGCGCTACACGGACTGACATACAGTTTGCCTCGTTGAGTCTTGAAATTGCGGCACAGCGTTTACAGGAGAAATTCGTGCTCCACAAAATCTCTCGCAGAAAATTTAGTCAAAAGCTGATGGCCGCGGGCGGCGTGCTGCTCGTCAGCCGGCGAGTGCGCGCAGCGGAGTTCGAGTTGCGCCAGTACCACAACCAGCCGGCGGACAGTCCTCTGGACAAATGGCTTGGGAAATTGTGGGAGGCCGTAAAAACCGAAAGCAACGGGCGCGTGCAGGTTCAGACTTTTCCAGACAACAACAAGCTCGCGGGCGGAGACCCGGCCGCGCTCAACATGCTGGTCAGCGGCGAACTGGATTTCTTCACCTTGAATGGGGGCTCCATCGGCAATATTGTGCCGGCGATGAACGTACAAGGCCTCCTTTTCGCATTCCGCTCCACAGCGCAGATTTTCGATTCGCTGGACGGCGATCTCGGCGACTATTTGCGCGGGGAGATGAAAACCAAAGGCATCTACGCCCTCCCCAAAGGGTGCTTCGACAACGGAATGCACCAGATTACCTGCGCGACGCACCCCATCCGCACGGTTGACGATTTGCAAGGGTTGAAGATTCGCACCCCGGACGCTCCCATCTATGTGGAGGCGTGGAAGGCCATGGGCGCGTCGCCCGTGGTGGCCAATTTCAACAAGCTGTATGAAACCTTGAAAACCGGCGTGGCCGAGGCGCAGACCAATCCGCTGGCGGTCGCGGAATTCCTAAAACTCTACGAAGTGCAAAAGTACGTCAGCATGACCAATCACGGCTGGTCTGGATTCAACCTGATGGCCAACTTGAAACTCTGGCAGCGCATGCCTTCCGACTTGCAGGCCATCGTCGAGCGCAATGTCGTCAAATTCGTACGCCAGCAGCGTGAAGAGTTGAGCGCGCTCAACACGGAATTCCGCACCAAGCTGGCCACGCAAGGAATGACTTTTAACGAAGCGGACACTTCCTCGTTCCGTCCGCGCCTCACGGCCTACTACGCGCATTGGAAAGAAACGGTTGGAGAGCGCGCCTGGAGCCTGCTCGAAGCGCATGTGGGCAAGCTCGCCTAAGCGTGGAAATTTTCTTAACTTAAAAGACGGCGATCATTTTACGTGGCATAGGCTTCAGCCTGTGCGGCTTGGTCTTTGCAAGGCCGAAAATCGCACAGGCTGAAGCCTATGCCACGTTAAACCTCAAGAGCATTATCGCGCGGCGGGAAGCGCTGACGGCGGCGGCTCATTCTGATCGCGGAAGGGCAGCCTAAGTTTTCGCGCAACCTCGGGCCAAAATTCCCGCAGCTCATCGAATCCAACGTCCATGGCCACGTCAAACGCGATGTTCTGCGCTGCGGGCCCAACGCCTCGGCGATTTCCGGGATGGTAGAGGTTGCTGATTGACGTTCCGCTGACTTCTCCCAGCCATTCGGAAAAGTTAAACATGGGCTTGCCATTGTCGTTGTAGGCGACCACGGCATGAACCACGGCATGCAATAAGCGCCGCCTGACCGGGCCCTGGCCCATCCGGTAGTAGCGCGGGTCTTCCGAGAAAATTGTGGGATAGGCGAATTCCTTGAAAAAGCGGAATTGAGTTTCATCCGTGTAACTGGCACCCAGCCGCGTGGCATATCCCTTCCCCCCCTGGCCGAACGATGGGTCGTCATTATCGGCCTGTGAAATCCCGGCATTGAACCCGGCGTTCAGGAATGTAGAGGGATCGACGGAATCGCGAAGAAACAGGAAGAATTTATCCTTGATTTCGAGCGAACAAAGAACAACGCCTCGCTTGTAGCGAGGATCGTGAACCGACTGGCGATCGAGTTTTCGCGTGAACGTTCCTATGATTTTGTGAAAAGGGCCATCGTAATCCTGCAATTCAACCATGGGTGGCGGTTGCACGCATTGGCCCGCTGAATTCAGAACGACCTGCCCGGGCAAATCCTGTGGCGAGGCAGGACGCTGAGTCGGAGTTTCCTGGGCGCGCGCAACAGCGCACCCAATTAGCCCTGCAACAATCAGCACACCCAAGAACGCCAGCCGAACGCACACCCGTGACGCGGGACCGATCCGACACGAAAGGCCCATCCCGCCGAGACGCTTACGTAAACCAATGCACCGTGGAATAAACACGAAGGCAATTATTACATAACCGTAAGCGTGACGGTTGCGGAGCGCGACACCCCTCCAGAAGTTGCCGTAACGGTTATCGAATATGTCCCCGCCGGGGTGCCTGTCGCAGGGTTGGGCTGCGGAGTGGAATATCCTGCTCCCACTGCGCCGCAAGCGGACATCCACGAAGCCGCCACGAGCAGCAACAATGACAATAGGAACTGCCCGACAAGGCCATGTCTATGACCATGGCTGGAAGTCCGGAGCGCAAGCATAGACATTGCAAATGATATTGCGGCAAAGCCGATCAAGAGGATTATTGGCGGTGCTCCGCGTGGAAAACGGTGCGCGGACACTGAGGTGTGCGCCGTCGTGGCAATGGAAAGCGTCACAATCTGCGAGGCAGAGCCCGGCGTGATTGTTGCCGACGGCTCGAAAGAAGCAGTGGTCCCTGCAGGCAGGGTGGACACGCTAAAGGTCACTGGATTGGAGAATGTGCCGTTGGTGGGCGAGACGGTCAGGGGAAAACTGGCGCTTTGTCCCGCGGTGACGGAAGGAGTTGAACTGGGCGGAGTCACCGTGTAACCCACTACCGTGAAAATAATTGCAGGCGTGGTGCCGCCGCCGGGAGGCGGATTGGTAACGGTGATATTCAAAGTTCCACTCTGCATCAGGTCACTGGGCAAAAGCGTTGCCTGCAGTGAGGTGGAACTCACAAAAGTAGTCGCGCGAGCGCCACCGTTCACGAGAACGATGGAGCCTTGCGTAAAGCCCGTGCCGGTGACATTCAACGTGAGAGCGTTGCTCCCGGCGGGCAGGCTTGGCGGAGTGACAGTGCCACTTCCGGGCGGCGGATTGCTGACCGTAAATGTAATGAATACGGAAGCGGTGCCGTCTGGATTATTCACGATGACATATGGATTTCCGGCGATGGCAATGGCGCTCGCGGGAATGGTTGCCGTCAGTTCAGTGGAATTGACGTAGTTGGTGGTCATATTATTCAGGTTGAAGGTAACTTGCGAGCCGGGTACAAAGCCGGTTCCGCTCACCGTTAGCGTGAACGCCGGGCCTCCCGCTGTGGCGCTGGTTGGAGAAATGCCCAATACGGAGAGCGGGCCAATGGAGGGCACTATTGGAAGCGTGACAGTGTTGGAAGTTCCTCCCCCGGGAACGCCGTTGGAAGGACTCGTTACCGAAATGCTGGCAGTGCCCTGGGCCAGGATTTGGGACTGAAGAATTTCAGCGAGGACGACATTCGGACTGGAGTAAGACGTAGCAATGGGCGCGCCATTAAAATTAATAACGGAGCTGCTGATGAAATTCGAACCTAGCACAAACAAAGTAAAGCTGATTCCCCCGGCAATCGCTGTCGACGGACTGATCGATGAAATGACGGGGGTAAGCGCGGACACTGGGAATTCGACGGACGTCGATGCGCCGCCTCCGGGAAGCGGATTGAAAACGAAAACCAAGGCAGTCCCATCGTTGTCGATATCGCTGGCCAGAATGCTGGCGTCCAATTGTGTGGAATTTACGAAGGTTGTGCTCCGCACCTGCCCTCCAAAATACACCATGGAGCCGGGCACAAAATTCGCACCGTTAACTTGTAACGTAAATGGGACGGCGGTCGCGATCGTCGAAGGAGGCGAGAGCGAAGAAATCATGGGCACAGGATCGATGGTCGTGATTGGGCCATGAGAGACCACCAACTGAGCGCCTTGGCTGGTTGCCGAATCTGTAAATGCGTTTCCGGGAAAAGGCGTCAGGGCTCCGGTGAAAGCGTTAATGGAGAAACCCATGATTTGTGCGAAACCTGTACCCCCGCCCGTATAGTTTGTGGATACCGAATACACAAAATTCCCGGTGGGCTCCACAACCACGGAAAGAGGATTGATCCCAGCCGCAAATGGAGACCCGGGTACCTGCGTGAGCGCCCCAGTCCCAGGATTGATGGCAAAGACGGAGATGCTCCCATCATATTGACTCGGAGCCAAGCTGCTCTGGTAAGGCTGATTTTCATTCGCGACATACAGGAAACGCCCCAAAGGATGCACAAACAGGGAAAAAGGAAAGTTTGGCATGGAGTATGGGGATCCCGAAATTTCGGACAGGGACCCGCCGCCGGAAGCGATGGCAAAGGCATTGGCTCGGCTGGAGGAAGTGTTCACCGAATACAGGAAATTACTGTTGGGAGATACCGCGAGTTGCTCCGCTTCCCCAGTGGTATCAGGCTGGACGGATCCCGCTTGCGAGAGCGTACCGCTGCCAAAATCTACAGCACACACCAGGATCGGCGCACCGACTGCGTTAGCTCCCACCTGGCCCAGGTATGCGTAATTCCCCGCCGCATTGAAAGAGATCGATGTAATTAGGATCCCCTGCCCGAATTCCCAAGTCGAGGGAGATGTACTCGTGAGAGTCAAGACACCTGTGACACTGTCAATCGTGTATTCGTAAAGGAACTCCGCTTCCACGCCATTAATGGTGCTATTGGCAAAAACATAGTAGAAGCGGCCGGTCGGTTCGGCGGCGGAGGTGATGGGTTGGGCTCCGATCGAATATGGAGAACCGGGCAGTTCCGTCAGCGCGCCCGTGGAAGGATTGACCGAGAATCCCGTAACATCCTGCGAAATCTGATTGGTGACGTAGACGAATCTTCCCGTGGGATCGACGACGAGTTGGTTGGGAGCGAGTCCGGCATTGAAGGGCGAACCGGGAACCTCGCTGATGGCGCCCGTCGAGGAATTCACGCTGAACACGTGAATCGTGCCGGTCGGCGTGCCCTTGCCCTCCAGCAGATACAGGAACGGCGGCTGGGCAGTCTGCGCCTCAAGCGGCACGCAAAACACCACGCAAATAGCAATAAGAATGAAGATTGAAATAATTGTGCGCACGAGCCCTCCCGTTGAATCGTCAGCCGGGCAATAAGAATGCCCGTTGCGAACGCGGGTTAAATCCGAGAGGTCGGGAGGACCGATGACTGCGCGCTTGGAACTGGATCGAGGATTCCCAAGTTCATCCATCGAGCAGTGTTAGCGCCGGATCCGGGGGATAGATTTCCCCGCGTGACAATTATCCTACTCCATAAAAGTGTCAAATGACATATTAAAATTGTCATGGAGCATGACAAGTAACACATGGCATTTCCTTGAACTTTCCGGGCGCATTTCCATCATGCCATCGTTTTCTATCGATTTGCCGCGTGGAATTTGCGCCCGCGAAATGCATTCGAGGCGTCACAATAGGCTGGCAAGCGGTGAAAACAAACCTGCACAGGCGATCACATAACAGTGAGCGTGACGGATGTAGATCGCGATAGTCCGCCGGAAGTCGCGGTCACCACGATCGTATAATTCCCTGCCGGAGTTCCCGTGGCAGGATTGGGCTGTGGCGTGATGGCCCCTCCGCCTGCCCCTCCGCTGCAGGCCGCGAGGCCCGCAACCGCCATGAGCAACAACGCCCACAAGAGTTGCGGAGCGAGGCGCTGAATTCGCCGGACGGTGGTTCGCAGCACCAGCGTCGCCAGCGCAAAGGCCATCCCCGCAAGGCTAAGCAGGAACAATTCAGGCCGGTTGCCATTCGGAAAATGAGGGGCGGAAGATAGCGTGTGCGCGGTGGTGGCGATGGAAAGTGTGACATATTGCGAGACAGCGCCGGGCGTGATTGTGGCTGACGGGGAGAAGGCAGCCGTCGTGTACGGAGGAAGCGTGCTGGTGACGCTGAGCGTCACTGGATTGGAATAGGTGCCATTGGAAGACGCGACCGTCAGGGTATAGGTGGCGGGCAGCCCGGCAGTTACCGTGGCAGAAGAAGTTGGCACAGTTATCGTGTAATCCGTAACAAAAAACTGCTGCGCCGAAGATGTTCCCCCGCCAGGCGCTGGGTTGTTCACCGAAATGTTGAGCGTCCCGCCCGTCGCCAAATCCGCCGCAAGAATGTTTATTTGCAGGAGCAACGTACTTATGAAGGTGGTTGCACGGCTTTGTCCATTGACTTGCACGGTGGAGGACGAATTGAAATTACTTCCGTTTACATCCAGGGTGAACGGCGCGCTTCCCACGAGGGCGCTGGCAGGCGCAAGAGAGGACTCCATCGGTATGGGATTGTTCACCGCAAACGAGAAAGCATTGGATATTCCCCCGCCTGGAGCAGGATTGCTCACCGAAATATTAAGCGAGCCGGCTTGCGCCAAGTCCGCGGCTAGAAGGCTTATCTGGACGAGCCCTGCATTCACAAAAGTTGTCGCGCGGCTCGTTCCATTTACTTGAACGGTGGAGGACGAAGTGAAATTAACTCCGCTCACATTCAGAGCGATCCCCGCGCTTCCCACGATCGCGCCGGTGGGCGAAAGGCTGGACTCTGTCGGCACAGGATTGTTCACCGTGAAGGTGATGGCCACGGACGGACCACTGCCAGGATTGGCCACGGTCACAAGCGGTGTCCCGGCAACTGCGATGGCACTTGCAGGGATGGTGGCCTGCAATGTGGTGGGACTTTGATAGGCCGAGCTCACGGTCAGCGATCCGAATGTTACAACCGTTGAAGCTGAGAAGCCGCTGCCGCTGATTGTGAGCGTAAATGCCTGCCCGCCTGCCGTGATGCTGGCGGGCGAAAGAGTTCCGACGGTCGGTTGCGAATTTGCGGCAAGCACCGCCAAGGGTACGGAGGACGATGTTCCACCGCTGCTATTGTTTATGGCCACGGGGTTAGTCGCGGAAATGTTGATCGTACCCTGGCTGGCCACATCCGTGGACAAAATCGAGGCGGTAATCTTCGTCGAGCTGACGAACGTGGGGGACCGCGACACGCTATTGACGTTCACCGTCGAGCCGTTGACAAAATTCGTTCCATTTACGGTCAACGTGAATCCCGGCGAGCCCGCGATCACGCTGCTTGGCACGATCGAAGAAATTGTTGGCGGCGGAAGCAGAACATTGAAGGAAGCGGCATTTGAGATCCCGCCTCCCGGAGCCGGATTGGATACCAATACGGCCATCGGACCGGCCGTTGCAATCGCGGATGCAGGAATGGCCGCCGACAGTTCCGTGGCGCTGACAAAAGTGGTCGGTTCAGTCAGGCCGCCGATGCTTATCGTGGAACTCGAAACGAAATTGCTGCCGTTCACAATCAGTGTGAAACCGCTGCCCGCAATGGCATTCGTCGGAGAAATGGAAGTTACGATGGGAACAGGATTGCCTCCGCTTTGCGATTTCTGCGGCGACAAAACGGACACCGTATTGCCGGAAAAACTCGCCACGGCAATCCCCGCCCTGCCTAAGGGCGTGGGTGACACCGCCACCAAACCGGTGGTGACAATTAACGTCGGGTCTGCTCCACCGGGAAAATCCAGCTGGTTTTGAAACGTGCCGTCGCCGTTGCCGAGAAGAACATTTACGGAGCCACTCGCCGGGCATGCGCCGTTCGAACACTGCGGATCCGAGACGGCAATATCCAGTTTCCCATCGCCGTTGTAGTCTCCCAAAGTCAAGGAAGTGGCCGAAAATCCGGCGGAATATTCGACGTGCGGGTTGAACGTTCCATCGCCCTTCCCTAGCAGAATCGAAACAGTCGCGCCCAAGCCGTCGAGGACCGCGAGATCCAGCTTGCCGTCTCCATTGAAATCGCCGGTGACGATCGCTGCTGGACTTGTACCAGTGGCATAGTCAACAGCTGTATTGAACGTGCCGTCTCCGTTGCCAAGCAGGATGGAAACCGTGTTGAGCAGCGGATTGCTTACGGCAAGATCCAGAATCCCATCGCCATTGAAATCGCCCGCCACCATGCCGCCTTGAATGGAACTTTCCGTATTGCTCGAAATTACGGTTCCAAGCGTCCCATCGCCGTTCCCGGGTAGAAAGTAGACCGCCGATTGCCCGCCAATCACAACGTCCATGTGGCCATCACGATTGAAATCGCCCACAACTGGAGCGGGAGAAGCGCTGGTGCCGGACGGGAGCTGAAACTTGAGGGCAGTGGAGAGATTGGTGGCTGGAGGAGGCGCGCCCAAGGAAATAACCGCATAAAGATTTGCGTTCGGATTGGATGGATTAGGCGTGAGTTGACCCACGGTTACAAAATCAAGTACACCGTCTCCGTTAAAATCCCCCGCTGCAATTGTTTGCGGGCTCTCCTGGAGGTCTTGATGAATGAGTGGGAATTCTCCAAGCTCCACAATTGTGCCGTTGTCCAGAGTGCAGAACGCAACCGACGGGCACCTCTCATCCGCATATGCCAGGATAGGATTGCCGTCGGCAGGATCGGAACCGGCGACCAAACCCGCCGGGTCAAGGACCCAATCCAATGTGCCATTGTGAATTACTGAGCTTGCAAACGAGAGAGACGCGGCAGGATCGGCAACTGAGAACAACACGGAATTCGACACTCCACCGCCGGGGCTTGGATTTAACACGGTAATGGAAGCGAGATTCGCGGTTGCAATATCCGATGCAAGAATGGCGGCTGTCAGCTGCGTTCCGCTGACGAAGGCCGTTGCGCGCGCGCTACCATTCCACTGAATCGTGGCCCCGTTCACAAAACCCGCACCGTTCACTATTAACGTAAACGCAGATTGGCCGGGCGCGATCGCCGCGGGCACCGTGGGATTGTTCAAGAAAGGCACAGGATTGTTCTGCGCCGCAAGCGGCCGGCAGAACGCCACAAGAACGAAGATAAGAATCCCTGCTTCGGTGATCCTTCGCACGAGCACCTCCCGTCGATCCTCTAGCGGGACTGAAAAAACATCCGCTAGAACATGGGAGAAATCCGTGAAGTTTGAACGACAGAAGAATATGCGCTTCGGCCTGAATCGAGGATACCCAAGATTATCCCTCGACCGGCCGCCGCGCCGGATCCTGGCAATAGACTTCCCCACACGAGAAGCATTCTACTCTTCTGGAACATTCAATGACACTTTATTTGTCACTATCAATGACACCACGGACTCGTGCGGAGATCCCGCGCCTCCATCTGCCGCGCCCTATCCCCTTCACATCATTTTGCGGAGTTAAAGGCGCGCCAGTGAAACTCGAAGGAGGCCTCGCGATGGGCCAGCAGGTAGGAATCCGTGTGGCCGCCCGGGTAAAGGTGAAACTCGTGGAGAATTTTCAGGGAATCGAGCGTCTCATGAAGTTCGCTTGCGCCGCGGGAGAGGCCAAATGCGTCTTCCGTGCCGCAATCGAAATAAATCTTCATCTTCTTGAGCGCGGCGGCATTCTTCCGAGCCAGCGCATATGGGCTATTCCGGAACCAGAATGGCCGGTCAATTGGATTGCCAAATGTTTTTTCAAATATCTCCGCCGAGAAATTTCCCGGCGACACCAGAGCGGTCACGGGCTGAGGCGGGTCGCGCATCATCGCCGCGCTATGCGAGCTGACCGAGCCGAACAGCTCGGGATGCAAAAACGCCATTCGCAAGGCTCCGAAGCCGCCCATGGAGAAACCGGTAATCCCCCGCGTGGCGCGAGTGGCACGAATTCGATAAGTACGTTCGATGAACGGCATGAATTCGCGCACGAAAAAATCGCTGTAGGGAGTCCTTCCATTCCGTGAATTGACATAAAACGTATCCCAGGCCTCCGGCGACACGACCACGAAATCGCCCACCTTCTTATCGCGCTGCAAATCCTGCAAGACGTTCCACTCTCCATCCAAAGCCATGGACTGCTGCGTGCCGCCAAGCCCGTGCAGCAAATATAACACCGGATATTTTCTAGTTTGGGATTCGGCAGCGGAATAACTTGCCGGCAGATAGACGCAATATCTAACGGAGGAATGAAGCAAAGCGCTGTGGATGGAACGGCAGTCCGCGCGTTCCTGTGCATGGACGCCGGGGACGGCCAGAAGCGCCAAGAACAACAACACACCAAGGCGTCCAGGACGATGACTCTCAACGAAGAAGGGCATAAGTAATCAACAATCATTTTAGGGGCGCGCACTCCCCGGAACAAGGGACTTAACTGGGCCGTTTTCGATTTACGCAATCCTTATGCGCTGTGCACGACTTCCTAACCTGAAAAATCGCATGATTCGCTTGCGAGTCTGAAACAGGCTGGTTGAATGGCAAGATCGGGCAATGTGACGAGGCACACAGCTTGTTTTCGCTGCAAATGAGTACATATGGCATCGAAGCGAACTTGGCGGGACCAGTAGAGATCCGGGAAAGTCCCAGCAGGGGAAGATGCCAAAGTCTCAATGTACCTTTGCGGCGCCGAATGGAGGCGCAATGGCCATCAAAGTCTTCCTCCTGCTCAATAGCTGCGGTGTGGCTTTCTTGCTTTATGTGCTGGCGCACTTTTTCAAAGAGGGGCGCGCACAAAAGAATGCTTTGCACAATCGAGAGGCGGAATTGAGACCACAGGATCGGCCCGGCGTAGTCGTCGCTGTGCATCCGACTTTTCGCTCTGGCAGGGGCGGACGCTGCGTGATTCCGTTTCAAGCGCGCAACCGGAAGCCTGCCGAGGTGCGGGCTGGCAAGACGTCCCCTTCTATCTCAAAAACGATAGAGATGCCAGTGAGACGCCTTTCATCGCATTAAGCAGTACCGGGCTTTGGCCAAGGAATTATCAAACCTTTGGGAGTAATGAAAGAGAGATGGCGATGCTGGATTCCATTTTTGCAATCTCAACACTGGTCTTTTTTGTACTGTCCGTACTGTACGTGAAATTCTGCAACGGAATGAGGTAAGGCAAATGCTCGATACGATCGTATCCCTGGCGGTGTGCGCCGCATTGCTTGTTTATCTGGTGTACGCAATGCTGCGCCCGGAAAAGTTCTGACCATGACAAACAACGGCTGGTTTCAAATCCTGTTCTTTCTACTGATCGTGCTTGCGCTCACAAAGCCTTTGGGCTTGTTCATGACGCGAGTATTCAACCGCGAGAAAACATTCCTCGACCCGCTGATGCGCCCCATTGAAAAGCTGGTGTACAGGCTCACGGGAGTCGATGAAACAAAAGAAATGCGCTGGACCGAATACGCCGGCGCAATGCTGACCTTCAGCGGCGTGACCATGATCGTGCTGTATCTCATGCAACGGCTGCAGAACCATCTGCCGTTCAACCCACAGAAACTCGCCGCCGTCGCTCCTGACCTGGCCTTCAACACGGCCGCCTCGTTCACGACCAATACCAATTGGCAGGCGTACGTGCCGGAAACCACCATGTCTTACCTGACGCAAATGGCCGGCCTCGCTTACCACAACTTTATCTCCGCCGCCGTGGGAATCGCGCTGGCCATCGCCATCGTTCGCGGAATCGCGCGCCGCGAACAGGACACGCTCGGGAATTTCTGGGTGGACATGACGCGCGCAACGTTCTGGGTGCTGTTGCCGGGATGCGTGCTGGGCGCGATGCTTCTGGTCTGGCAAGGCGTGCCGCAGAACTTCAAGCCCTACGCAACCGCCCAACTCGTTGATCCGCAATCCGTGCAGACGACCGATTCCAGCGGGAAAATAACCACACAGATCGTCAAAGAGCAGACCATTGCGCAGGGCCCCGTGGCTTCGCAGGAAATCATCAAGGAATTTGGAACCAACGGCGGCGGTTTTTTCAACGCCAACAGCGCTCACCCATACGAAAATCCAACTCCGCTCAGCAACTTCTTCGAGCTGGTTTTGATTTTCGCCATCGGTTCGGCGTTGACCTACACACTGGGGCAAATGACCGGTTCGCCGCGCCACGGCTGGGCGGTGTGGTGCGCCATGGCAATCCTGTTTCTTGTGGGTGTTACGGCGACATACACGGCGGAGGCTCGGGGCAACCCGCTTGTGCAAAGTTCCACGAGCCACGTGCAGCCTGCCGGCAACATGGAGGGCAAGGAAGTGCGCTTCGGCATTGCCAATTCCGCGCTGTGGGCCGTGGTAACCACCGACACTAGTTGCGGGGCGGTCAACTCCATGCACGATTCCTTCACGCCGCTCGGCGGAATGATTCCACTCATCAACATGCTGCTCGGCGAAGTCGTGTTCGGAGGAGTCGGCTCGGGCCTCTACGGAACGATTGTCTTCATCATCCTCTCGGTGTTCATTGCAGGACTGATGGTCGGGCGCACGCCGGAATATCTGGGCAAGAAGATCGAAGCCTTCGACGTGAAGATGGCCATGCTCACGGTTCTGATTTATCCGTTGATGGTGCTGACCTTCACGGCCATATCCCTGGTTTCTCCAAAATTGGGGCTATCCAGCCTTGCCAACGCCGGCCCCCACGGACTTTCGGAAATCTTTTACGCCTATGCGGAAGCCGGAGCGAATAACGGCTCGGCCTTCGCCGGACTCAACGCCAACACGCTTTGGTACAACAGCACGATTAGCGCGACGATGCTTTTCGGCAGATTTTTCATGGTCATTCCGGTGCTGGCAATTGCCGGAAGCTTGGTGCAAAAAAAACATGTTCCGGAAACTTCCGGCACGTTCCCGGTGACCACGCCTCTTTTCACGGGCCTGCTGATCTGCGTGATCGTGATTGTTGGCGCACTTACTTTTTTCCCGGCACTCAGCCTGGGCCCAATTCTGGAGCACTTGCTGATGCACGCCGGAAAGACTTTCTGAGGAAGAAAAAATGACAGCCCAAGCAAGAAAAAGCAAGTCAATCTGGGACGCAGAAATCGCCCGCCGCGCAACGTGGGATTCGTTCGTCAAGTTGAATCCCGCGACGCTCATGAAGAATCCAGTCATGTTCGTCGTAGAGGTCGGTGCGGCACTGCTCACCGTGGAACTGGTGAGCCACGTACTGCGGCATACGCATGCGTTTGGTTTTGAATTCCAAATCACGGTCTGGCTGTGGTTCACAGTGCTGTTTGCCAATTTCGCCGAAGCCATGGCCGAAGGGCGCGGCAAGGCGCAAGCGGACACGCTGCGCAAGTCCCGCACGGAAACCCTGGCATACAAAGTGAGGCCCGACGGGAGCAAGGAAGAAATGGCCGGGTCCAAATTGCGCGCAGGCGACGTGGTGGTGGTCATCGCCGGGCAATTCATTCCGGGAGATGGCGAAGTCATCGAAGGCGTGGCTTCCGTCGATGAATCCGCGATTACCGGCGAATCCGCGCCAGTAATTCGCGAATCGGGCGGGGACCGCTCGGCGGTCACAGGGGGCACGCGCGTGCTCTCCGACGAGATCAAGGTGCGCATCACCTCCAATCCCGGTGAAACATTTCTCGACCGCATGATCAAGATGGTAGAGGGAGCAGCGCGCCAAAAAACGCCAAACGAAATCGCGCTGAATATCCTTCTCTGCGGACTAACGATTATCTTCCTGCTGGCCGTCGCGGCTTTGCAACCGATGGCCATCTATTCGGGCGCACCGCAGAGCGCCTTTGTTTTGTGGTCCCTGCTGGTGTGCCTGATTCCGACCACCATCGGCGGATTGCTTTCCGCCATTGGCATCGCGGGAATCGACCGCGTGATTCAACGCAACGTGATGGCCATGTCCGGCCGCGCCGTGGAAGCCGCGGGCGACGTGGACACGCTGTTGCTCGATAAAACAGGAACCATCACGCTCGGCAATCGCCAAGCCACGGAATTGATCGCGGCTCCCGGCGTGACGGAAGCGGAGCTTGCCGACGCGGCGCAGCTGGCATCGCTGGCCGATGAAACTCCCGAGGGACGCTCCATCGTAGTGCTGGCAAAGGAAAAATACGGTTTGCGCGGGCGTCCACTGTCCTCCGTCGAAGCCACATTCATTCCCTTCACTGCGCAGACGCGCATGTCCGGCGTGGATTTTGACGGCCGCTCGGTCCGCAAAGGGGCGCCGGACGCGATTAAAAAGTATGTCATTGAGCAAGGCGGCGCGATACCTTCCGAGGTCGATGATGTCGTGCAAATCGTTGCGAGCTCCGGCGCAACGCCGCTGCTGGTGGCTATTGGCAGCCGCGTCATGGGCACGGTGCGCCTCAAGGATATCGTCAAGGGCGGCATGCGCGAACGATTCGATCACCTGCGCGCCATGGGAATCCGCACGGTGATGATCACGGGAGACAATCGCCTCACCGCTGCAGCCATCGCCCAGGAGGCGGGCGTCGACGATTTCCTGGCCGAAGCCAAGCCGGAAGATAAGCTGGCGCTGATCCGCAAGGAACAGGCCAAGGGCAAACTGGTGGCCATGACCGGAGACGGCACGAATGACGCGCCCGCACTGGCGCAAGCGGACGTGGGCCTCGCGATGAACGCAGGCACACAGGCGGCCAAGGAAGCCGGCAATATGGTTGACCTCGATTCCAATCCAACCAAGCTGATCGAAGTCGTGGAAATCGGCAAGCAAATGCTGATCACGCGCGGCGCGCTGACCACCTTTTCCGTGGCCAACGATGTCGCCAAGTATTTCGCCATCATCCCCGCAATGTTCGCGGGCGCGTTTCCTGTGCTTCAGGCTCTGAACATCATGCGGCTGAAGACTCCTGAATCGGCCATTCTCTCCGCCGTGATCTTCAACGCGCTGATCATCGTTGCTCTGGTGCCGCTGGCGCTACGCGGCGTGCAGTATCGTCCCATGGGCGCTTCGGCGCTGCTGCGATGGAATCTGCTGGTTTACGGCGTGGGCGGAATCATAGCGCCGTTCATCGGAATCAAGTTGATCGACGTTGTGATTACCGGGCTGCACTGGGCCTGAAGAAGAGAATTTGACTTGAGGACACGACTATGAAAAAGAATTTGATGATTTCCATCGGGATGACCATCGTGACGACGCTGCTCTTGGGAATTGTCTATCCCTTCGTTGTGACTGCCCTTGCGCAGTTGATCTTCCCGACGCAAGCCAACGGCGACTTGATCTCGCTGAGCGGAAAGATTGTCGGCTCGCGACTCATCGGGCAGCCGTTTTCCTCGCCCGGATATTTTCGCTCGCGCCCTTCCGCGGCAGGCAATGGCTACGACGCCGGCAATTCAGGCGGCTCGAATCTCGGGCCCACCAACAAGATGCTGGTCAACCGCATGGCCGCCGACGTACAAAAGGCCCAGGCCGAAAATCCGAACACTCCCGTGCCAATGGACCTCGTCACCACATCCGGCTCGGGCTTGGATCCGCACATTTCTCCCGAGGCCGCGGCATTCCAGGTCCCGCGAATCGCTCATGAGCGCAACATGAGCGAAGCCGACATCCGTGCGCTTATCGATAGGCACACGGAGTCACGCCAGTTCGGCTTCCTCGGCGAGCCTCGAGTCAATGTGCTCGAATTGAATCTCGATCTCGATGCCACCCATCCCATGCACTGATGGGAATTAGTAGGACAGGCTTCAGCCTGTCTTGTTTTGATTTTTGTGGATCTGACAGAAGTCAAGACCAGACAGGCTGAAGCCTGTCCTACTCAAACCTACTTCTTTTTCGGTTTGCCCGATGCGGGCTCGGTGGGTTCAAATCGATAGCCTACCCAGGGATCGGTATGGATATATTTCGGATGTGCAGGATCCGGCTCGATTTTTTTCCGCAACTGGTTGATGAACACGCGTAGATATTCCGTCTCATCGCCATAGTCCGGGCCCCAGACGGCTTGGAGCAGCCGCCTGTGCTCCAGCGGCTTGCCCTGGTTAGCAACGAGGTGGCGAAGCAGATCGAATTCCTTGGGCGTCAATCGCACCGGCTTTCCCTGAACCAGCAACTTTCTGCGTTCGAAATCGATTTCCAAATCGTTTGAAACATAGGGAGGCACGGATTCGGCCGAAGAGCTGCGCCGCAGGGCCGCGCGAATACGCGCAAGAAGCTCTTCCATGCCAAAAGGTTTCACCACGTAGTCGTCAGCTCCGGCATCCAGCGCAAGAACCTTGTCATGCTCCGAACTTCGCACCGTCAGCATGATGATCGCCACGTCGGACTGATCGCGAATTTCGCGGCAGGTTTCCAAGCCGCTCCTGCCTGGCATGTTCACATCCAACAGGACCAGCTCAGGCCGCTCCTCGCGCAAGATTTCCAGCGCTTCTTCCCCGCTTCGCGCTTCCAGCACGGTATAGCCATTGCTGGACAAGGTGGTCCGCATTACGCGGCGAATCTGCGGTTCGTCATCCACAACCAGAATTGTGGGTGTGCTCATTTTTGTTCCCCTACTCCCATGACAATTGGCAAGCTAAACGAAAACACAGACCCGTGCCCCACCTGGCTGATCACTCCGATAGTCCCACCGTGCGCCTCAACGATCGCTTTTGCGATGGGCAGGCCCATTCCCGTGCCTTGTATGCGATAGCGCTGATCCGTGCCGCGATAAAATTTGTCGAAGATGAGTCCGAGTTCCGCGTCGCCGATTCCCGGGCCCTGGTCAGCCACGCTGAACTGCACAAATTCGTCTTTCTCTTCCGCACCGATGGTTATGGCGTGGTCGGGAGAGGAATACAAATTTGCGTTCTGGATCAAGTGGACGAGCACTTCCTGGGCGCGAGTGAAGTCCGCACGGACGTGGAGATCCCGATGTTTTAATTCGACGCGAATCGGGCGCGTCCCCAGGACTCCTTTGCAGACATCCAGTGCGCCCGAAATCAAATCTTCCGCGCGAACAGTTTCCAGCTGAAGTTTAACTTCGCCGGCCTCCAGCCGAGCCATTTCCGCGGCTTCTCCGACCAGGCGATTCAGCCGGTCGCACTCTTCATCGATGATGTGCAGCAGTTCGTCGCGCTGGCCGCCATCGAGCTTTGTGGGAGAAAGCAGCGTGGATACCGACGCCTTCATGGACGTGAGCGGGGTGCGAAAATCGTGTGTAATTGCGTCCAGCAATGCCGACTTGAGCCGTTCGCCTTCGCGGGCTGCTTCCGTCTTCCCTACCATTTCCGTGGAGTGGGCCCGCTCGATGGCCACCGCGATCAGCGTGCCCATGGCCTCCAGCGATTCGCGCGAGAGAGTTGGGCCGGAAACGCCCATGCTGCCTACAATCCGCGAGCCGATTCGCAAGGGAGCAAAGCAAACACTGTGCTCGCGATCGATTTGCATTTCCTCGCGCGCCACGACAGCTTTCAAATATTCCGCGTCAAGCTGTGGGATATTCATTCCAGAGCGGTAAACTTTCTGCTTCTCGATAAGAAATAACGCCGCAGCTCCCACTTCAAAGGTTTCCACGATCTGGCGCGGGATGGCGTTCAGCAGTTCAATGGGATTCCCGGCGCTGAGCAAGCGCTGGCTGAATTTATAGAGGCGCTCCAATTCATGCCGCCGCCGGTTGGCTTCGGCGGCCTGGTTGCGGGCACGCGCGGAGAGATCGCTTGCAAGAATCGAAGTGGCCAGAAAGGCAAAAAGGGCGACCCAATTTTGAGGGTCCGCGATGGTCAGCGTGCCGATGGGCGGCAGAAAAAAATAGTTGTAGGCCAGCGTCGCGGCCAGCGACATAAACACGGAAACGGAAAGCCCCCACAGCGCGGAAACGCCCAAGATGGCAAGCAGGTAGGTGAACGCAACCGTAGTTACATTGAAGCGGTGCGTATACACATAGAAATAGGTAATGATAAGAACCGCGGTCAGCGCGGCAGCGTAACGGGCGAGGGTAACGGGCAGATTCTTGGTCATGGGCCAATTCTAGCCTAGCATTTCCGCGCCCGGATGAACGAGAATATATAGCATGGTAAAAACACCCGACCAGTGGCTGGAAGAGGTTTCCCCAAAGGAACGTACCGAGGGAATTCTCAAGGTATTTCTGGGCTATGCCCCGGGCGTAGGCAAAACGTTCAGCATGCTGAGCGAAGCCATACGACGGCGAAGCCGCGGAGAAGACGTGGTCGTCGGCGTCGTTGAAACGCATGGACGAAAAGGGATCGCCGAACTTGCCTCACAACTTGAGCAGTGTGCCTCTGCGGAAAATCGAATACAAGGGCACAATCTTTGAAGAGATGGATCCGGAGGCCATCAAGGCAAGGAATCCGGGCGTGGTTATCGTGGACGAACTGGCGCACACCAATATTCCAGGGAGCAAACACCGCAAACGATACGAAGATGTGCTGGACCTGGTCGCGGCGAAAATGGAAGTACTCTCTACCGTGAACGTGCAGCATCTCGAAAGCATCGCTCCCACCGTCGGCGCAATCACCGGAATCAAGATTCGCGAAACGGTTCCGGATTGGGTGCTGGAGCACGCCAACGAAATCGTCATGGTCGACTTGACGCCGGAAGCGCTGCAGAACCGCATGAAGCGCGGCGAAGTCTATCACACCGAAAAAGTGGACCAGGCGCTGAAGAATTTTTTCCGCAGGGGAAACCTGATCGCTCTTCGTGAACTCGCCCTGCGCCAGGTGGCCGAACAGGTGGACCGCAGCCTGGAAACTTACATGGATGCAGAAGGACATTCAAGATCCGTGGCCGGTGCGCGAACGCATTGCGGTGTGCTTCAGCTCAAATCCCCGGGCGCAATATTTGATCGCGCGCGCTTCCCGAATGGCGCGCCGTATGGACGCCGAACTGTACGCCATTTACGTGGACATCGGGCACGACACCACGGAACAGGACAAGAACTCGCTCAACGCCAACATTCAATTTTCCGAAAGCCTGGGCGCGAAAGTCGTGAAATTGACAGGCAAGGACGTGTCTTCCGCCACGGCGGAATTCGTTCGCGAAAAGCACGTGACGCAGGTGATTTTCGGACGTTCCGCTGTCGAAGGTTGGAGAAAATATTTGTATATGACCGCCATCCACCGCTTCCTGCGCGACGCCCCCGCCGTGGATGTGCACATCGTCACGCAAGAGCCCGATTGAATTGCTTCTCGTGGCGCGGGCTTCAGCCTGCGGGGGTTGGGCTTTGCACGGATTAACCCCCGCAGGCTGAAGCCCGCGCCACAAAATGCAAGTTACTCGCCTCGCGTCTTCAACTCGCGCGCCGTGACCTCATGCCGATATTCAAATAGCTTTGCGATCTTTCGTCGCACGTACCAGCCCGCGACCCATCGTCCCACTGCCCCGAACGGCAGGGCGTATTCCACGCGGTCTTCAAGAACACAGGCGGAAGGTCCATCCGGCTCAAACGTGTGCGTGTGCTTCCAGTAAGCGAACGGCCCTGAAACCTGCTCATCCGAAAAATAGCTGCCCACTTTGAAATCGCCATGCACAGCGACCCATCTCTGCCCCAGTGGCCATTTTCCAATTTGAAGCACTACGCGCGCGCCGCTTTCAATTCCACCCGTTTTTTCGATTATTTTCACGGACTCACCCGGAGGCGTGAGCATCTCCAGCGCGCCCGGCAAGGCATGCCACGCGTACACCTTAGCGGCAGGCGCGTCGATTCGTGAACGGCGGATAAACACTTCGGTTTTCATGTTCTCCCTGGCTGGCGCCACCGGCTCAACCATCGCTGTTCATGTATTACTGACGGAGGCCGCCCTCACACTGTACAATACGCCGCTGCAAGGGGCTCGGCCCAAGATGCATTCCATCTTGAACGCCGTGCGACACTACAAGGAGTCGCGCCAGCCGTCAGTGCTAGTTAGGTATGAAAAAGGAAAGCTCGAAGAGGACACCATGGCCCACATATTCGATCCACTTCCCATTCGCGGCATCACACTGCCAAATCGCATTGGCGTTTCTCCGATGTGCCAATATTCAAGCGACGACGGCTTCGCCAATGATTGGCACCTGGTGCATCTTGGCAGCCGCGCCACCGGCGGCGCAGGATTGGTTGTCGTGGAAGCGACCGCCGTCACGGCCGAGGGCCGCATCACGCCCGAGGACCTGGGAATTTGGAAAGATGCGCACATCGAATTCCTCGCGCGTATCGTGCGATTCATGAAAACTCAGGGGACAGTCCCGGCCATGCAGATTGCCCATGCCGGCCGCAAGGCGAGCACGCAGAGGCCCTGGGTGGGCAACAGCAGAGTTGAACTTGCCGACGGCGGCTGGGTTCCCGTCGCGCCGAGCGCCGTTGCCTTCTCGGAAGCTTACGCCATGCCCCGTGCCCTGTTGAAGGATGAGATTCACGCCATTGTGGACGCCTTCGCGGCTGCCGCGCGCCGCGCGCTGGAAGCAGGCTTTCAAGTTCTGGAGATTCACGCCGCGCACGGCTACCTGGCCCACGAATTCTTTTCTCCGCTCAGCAATTTCCGCACGGACGAGTACGGCGGATCGTTCGAAAACCGCACCCGCATCGGCCGCGAAATCGTTTCAGCGGTTCGCAAAGTCTGGCCGGAAAATCTGCCTCTTTTCATTCGAATCTCGGCCACGGATTGGAAGGAAGGCGGCTGGAGCCTGGATGAAGCCGTGGAGCTGTCCAAGCAACTCAAGCCGCTGGGCGTGGACCTGGTGGATTGCTCCTCCGCGGGACTCGTGGTGGATCAGAAAATCGCAGCCGGCCCCGGCTTCCAGGTTCCCTTCGCCGAACGTATCCGCCGCGACGCCAACATTCCGACGGCCACCGTCGGTTTGATCGAAACGAAGGAACAGGTCGTCAACATCCTCGCCAAGAATCAGGCCGATTTGGTTCTGATGGCACGCGAATTTTTGCGCGATCCCTACTGGCCTCTGCGAACCGCTCGCGAGTTGAAGCAACCCATGAGCTGGCCCGCGCAATATCTGCGTGCGGCCCCGGCGGACGCAACTGTCCGAAAGCCTAACGAAAGCAAAGCGTCCAAGGCCAAGGGAACGGATTAATCGGTACAGCCCATCTTCATGGTTGAAGCTGGGCCGTGCGTGCAAGTGTCCGCCAGCGGCATCCAGTGCAGTTTCGATTCACTTCCCGACATACGCGCTAGGCGAACTCCGCCAAAACCTCTACCATAACTTGCGTGAGCAATCCTAGCGTTCATCGCCGCGTATTCACCTCCACGGGCATTGTAATGGGTGGCATCCTGGCCAGCCGGCTGCTCGGATTTTTTCGCGAGTGGGCCGTGGCGCACCAGGTTGGCTCAAACGCCATGACCGACGCGTACTACGCCGCGTTCACTCTTCCCGATTTCTTGAACTACCTGGTGGCCGGCGCCTCCCTGAGCGCCACGTTCATTCCAGTTTTCGCCAAATACTCCGCCGAGGGCCGCGAGGACGAAGCCTGGCACGTTTTCTCGACGGTAATGACGTTCATGGGTGGATTGCTGACTATTTTGATCGTGATCGGCGAGATCTTCGCGCCTCAACTGGCAAACCTGATCGCTCCAGGATTCGCCGCGCCGGAACGCGAGCGCCTTATCTTTCTGACGCGCCTGATGCTACCGGCGCAATTTTGTTTCTATCAAGGCAGCATCCTCAGCGCCGTGCAGTACGCCAAAGGGCGCTTTCTGATTCCTTCCCTTGCGCCCGTTGTGTACAACGTGATGATCGTCATCGGCGGAGTCACGCTTGCGTCGCGCTACGGCATGACCGGCTTCGCCATCGGCGTGCTCGCGGGAGCCTTGCTGGGCAATTTTCTTTTGCAGGTTTATGGCGCCATTCGAGTGGACGCGCGGTTTCGACCCAACCTCAATCTGCGTCACCCGGGATTCATTTTATTTTTGCGCCTCTCCGTTCCCATCATGCTGGCGCTGTCCCTGGTCTTCACCGACGACTGGGTCATTCGCTGGTTCGGCTCCTATCTGCAGCCTGCATCGATCACCTGGCTCAGCTACGGCAAGACGCTCATGCGCGTTCCGCTGGGCGTGGTGGGACAGGGCGTTGGAGTCGCGTCATTCCCGTTTCTCGCGCAGCTATATTCCGAAGGAAAAATCGACGAGTTGAACCGGCTGCTGAACACCACAACGAAATGGCTCATCGCGCTGCTGGTGCCCATTTCGGCGCTCACCATTGCGGAAAGCACGCCCGTGGTTTACCTGGTGTTCTCGCACACGCGTTTGCGCGGGCCGGACTTCAATGCCACGGCCGCAACGCTCATGTTGTTTTCCCTGGGCATGTTTGCCTGGGGCGCGCAAAACATTCTGGCGCGCGGCTTTTATGCCACGCGAAACACGCTCACGCCCGCCATCGTCGGCACGGTCCTGGCCTTCGCGAATCTTCCGGTGTACTGGCTGCTGGTGCGGCACATGCAACATAACGGCCTGGCGCTGGCAAGCTCGCTGGGCATCACCATTTACACCGTCGCGCTCTTCGTGCTGCTGAATCGGCGGACGCACAATCGAGAAGGCGGGGCCATCGCGCTATTTTTTCTGAAAGTTTGTGCCGCGTCAGCCACGGTCGCCTACGCATGTCACCGTCTGCAACTGTTCCTGGAGCCGCACTTCGCGTGGCACACCATCCCAGGAGCATTTGCCCTGCTTGTAATTGTGACTTCTGTGGGAATTGCGCTTCTCTTAGTCGCAGCGAAATTGCTGGGTATCCGCGAGTTCGACGAACTGATCACACGCGGCCGAGGAATGCTGACACGCGGCAGAGCCAGCAGCACATTGCCCGCAGCGCCAAAGCAACAGTAACAGGCCGCATTGACGGCTTTTGTGGCGCGGCCTTCAGCCTGCGGGGGTTGGGCCTTGCAAGGACTAACCCCCGCAGGCTGAAGCCCGCGCCACAAAAATCGGGCTAAGCGCGACGAGCAGGCCCAAGAGCTTCTCGCACGCTGCGCGCAAGAGTATCGTGCGTGAAGGGCTTCTGCAGGACGCGCGCAGCTTTTCCGCGCACGCCGTGTTTTTCGATGGCGTCGTCCGTATATCCGGACATGTAGAGAGTCCTGATGTGCGGAAATTGAGCGCTGAATTGACGGGTAAGTTCCGGGCCGGTCATGCCAGGCATGACAACGTCGGTGAGAAGCAGATCCAATCGCCCTTCGTGTTGAACCGCGATGTGCAGTGCGTCCGCGCCGCTGGGTGCCGCCAGCACTCGATAGCCCTTGCTGAGTAACACTTCCGCTGCCATTCGGCGCACCACGGGATCGTCCTCAACCAGCAGTATGGTTTCGCCGCCAGCGCGGAAGTCGGGCGCTTCTGGAAGCAGTTGAGAATCGGCCGGTGGCGCAACGCGCGGCAAAAGCGTTTGGAACACGCTGCCGCCGCCGATTTCGCTCTCCACCCAGATATACCCGCCGCTTTGCTTGACGATTCCATAGACCGTGGCGAGCCCCAGCCCTGTGCCCTTCCCCATTTCTTTTGTGGTAAAGAAAGGCTCAAAAACACGCGCGCGTGTTTCGGCGTCCATGCCAATTCCGGTATCGCGCACAAGAAGAGAGACGTACTCACCGGGCGCGACGTAAGGCTGCACGGCCGTACTTTGATCGGTCACGGACACGTTGAGCGTTTCCAGACGCAAGCGGCCGCCTTGCGGCATGGCATCGCGCGCATTTCCCGCCAGGTTCAACACAATCTGTTGCAGCTTTCCCGGATCCACCTTGGTCCAGCCCAGGTTCGAGTCCATCACTACTTCGAGAGCGACATCCTCCCCAAGCACGCAACGCAGAATTCCGTCCATGTCTTCCAGGACCGAATTGATTTGCAGAACCGCCGGCTCCAAAATTTGATTGCGGCTATAGGCAAGGAGCTGGCTCGTGAGCCACGCTCCGCGCTCCGCGGCCTTGCGGATTTCCTCCACCCGCAGGCGGGAGTTCTCGCGCGACTCGCCGCGCTTCAGCAGGAACTCGCTGTGTCCTAAAATTACAGTTAATAGATTGTTGAAATCGTGGGCGATGCCGCCGGCAAGCTGGCCGATGGCTTCCATTTTGCTGGCTTGCTGCGCGGCTCGATGTCCCGGGTCAAGCGCGGTTTCGTGCAGCGCGGATTCTTTCCGCGGCTCGACTAGCACTGCAGGAGTTTCCAGCGGTTTCTGCTTTGCTCGCGCGGGCGCGGCTGCGCCGGGTTCATGCTGTGTTTCGAATGTGGAAGATTCTGAGGACACGGATCCCCTTATCACTCATTGGATTATTTGGTTCCGGACGCGGAAAGGGGGAAAGCACGCCGGACCTGCCGTTTCAGGCGGCAGGCATCGACCAAATAAAGTTATTCCGAGGGGACACCGATGTCAACGCGGAACTGGCCATAAGTTTCGCGACCGTTTCAAAATGAATATCAGGCTGCGAATACTGAGGCCACCAGATCGCTGACCTCCTTGGCATATTCATCCAGGACGAATGTGAAGCGAGCCATATCGATCTGGGCCATGCCGGGAAACTTCATCAGCAGATACAGCCATCCAGGCTCATTCGCAAAATCGACCTGGCGGTATTCGACATAGCCATACCCCAAATCGCGCATTCGGCAAAGCAGGTCGCTGAGATTCACGAGCGCGACCAGCGGTCCTCCGCGTTCCGGATCTCCGATGCGATGGTGAAGTTCGATGGCATCGCCGATATCCGCGGGGATCTTCCAGGCGTCGGCCAGAATGCGGCCCGAGTCGCTATGAGTAAATCCCATGATGGCTTGTTCGGCTTCGTCCAGCGGAAGATGCTCGCGCGAACCTTTTTCCATGGCGGCGCGAAATTCATCGGGAACAACCATGCAATTCACGATGGTGCCAATATCATGCAGCAGGCCGGCCAGATAGGCCTTCTCCGGCTCCGGGTAGTCGATCATCTCCGCGAACTTGCGGCTGACCATTGCCACGGCCAGGGAATGCCTCCAGAAGACCTCCGGGTCAACGACCCAGCGATCGGCAGGAATGACTTTGGAAAGCGTGTTCGAGAACAGCAAATCTCGGACTCGCCACATTCCCAGGCTCATCACGGCCGAGCGAATGGTTTCAGCCGGTTTGCTGCGCATGAACAGCGCCGAATTGGCCATGCGAATGCATTGCGCGACGATGGACTTGTCCTGAGAAATCAGTTCCACGATGCGATCCACGTCGATTTCCTCGGCCGGCTGGTCCAGACAGTGCAAGAGAGGCCGCAGGATCACGGGGATAGTGGGCATCGCGTCAATGTTGGCGATGCGCGTACGCAGGCGATCGATAGCAGTCGTTGTCATGGAGTCCCTACTTTCAATGCGCCTTCGGCCGGCTTCCAATACGCCGTGGTTCCGGGAAAGTGGACCAGGTGAAATTTTTCGCTAATCCCATAGAGCGATTCGGATTGGCCAAGGAAGAAATAGCCGTTGGGCATCAAGGCATTGTAGAAATGCTGGATGGTTCGGGTTTTGGATTTTGCGTCGAAATAGATCAGCACGTTGCAGCAAAAGATAACGTCCAGCCCGCGCATGAAAAGCATCTTGCTGTCATCCTGCATGTTCAGGCGCGAAAACGTGATGTGGGATCTCACCGAATCGGACACGCGGTATTCCGATCCGACTTTGGTGAAATATTTTTTCATGTAATCGGGAGGCACGTTTCGCACGGCGTAGTCGTTGTACACGCCTTCCTGCGCCTTGGCCACCGAGCGGTCGTTGAGGTCCGTGGCCACCACCTCGAACGTCCAGCCCTTCAGCGTCGTTTGCGTTTCTTCCAGCAGCATCATGGCCAGGGTGTAGGCCTCTTCACCCGTGGAGCAGCCCGCGCTCCAGAAGCGCAGCTTGGTGAACGAGAGTTTCTTCTTGGCCTCGGCCATCGAGGGGATCACCACTTTTCGAAGCGCGTCAATCTGCGGCATGCTCCGGAAGAGACAAGTCTCACCGATGGTGATTTCATTGAGCAGGTTCCGCATTTCCGCGTCGCGATTCGGCCGCGCCGTCAGAAACTCCAGATATTCACGCGGACTACGCGCCCCGACGACCTTCATCCTGCGATTGGCCCTGCCAACCAGAAGGTAGAACTTATTTTCCGTCTGGTAAATTCCGGACACCTGGTAAATCAAATCGCGAATGCGGAACCAGGCCGGATCCGACAGATTGTCTGGCGCTATCGCTTCGTCCTTTACTAAAGTCATTTCATTTGCCATGAGGGTCATCCAATCGCTTTCGACGGGTTTTGATTAAGTTGTCTTTTTAACCGGGCTAATGGCCGGTCGGCAGTTTCATTTGCCATTTCGCTTTGACGAGGATCGCGGAACGCGGCAAATGGAAAATGTATTAGAAAAATCTAATTTCACAGCCCGGCTTCTGTAACTTTTGTTGCCCTCAAACCGCAAACGCTTTCGTGCAAACCATCCGCGTTTGAAATTCCGTGCCGGTGAATATTCAAACTGTTTATCGGCCAGGTTGAACAATGCTTCAATCCCGCGAGCAAACTAAGGAGCGATCACGGTCGGTTTCGGTACATTCAGGCTCAAGGGCGGAGCCGGTTTGTCAGTTCCCCGGGGCTGCACTAAGGGTTGAGTGGGCGCCAAAATGACAATGTCGAGCCGCCGATTTTGCGCCCTGCCCTCGGGAGTGCTGTTGCTCGCAACGGGATTGAATTCGGCGTATCCAGCCGCCGAAAGATGGCTGGCCGGAAGCCCATATTTGGTAATCAGGAGTTGGATAAGTTCCGTGGCCCGGGACGTGGAAAGCTCCCAGTTCGTGGCAAAGCGAGGCGTATGGATAGGAATGTTGTCGGTGTGCCCCTCAAGACGCAGATTCTCCGGCCGCTGCTTCAGAACTTGCGCAAGCCGCGCAATGGCGTCGAGCGAACTGGGACGAATGCTTGCGGACCCGCTGTCGAAAAATCCCATTTCTCTCAAGCTCACCACCAACCCCTCCCGCTGCATGGACATTGCCACTTCGTGCCGCTGAATCTCCGGATTGAGTGCGCTCTGGATGGCATCCTGAGCCTCTTGCAACGATTGCGATAGGGAGGCGCTGGAAAGCGCCCCTTTCATGGGATCCACGATGCGTTTCAAATCCATCTCTTTGTTGATATTTTCGACGATCTGCACCTTCTCAAAGGGCATGGCGTCATCGTCTTTCACCGGAACCTTTGTGCTGGAGGCTTGAAACACGCCCAGCTCTTGAAACGCCACCTGAATGGCCAGCGCCAGATGGCCGGCCTTGCGCTTGTCCACTTGCGAAGAGGAATACAACACCACGAAAAACGCAAATAGCAGCGTGATGAAATCCGCGTAGGAAACCAGCCAGCGCTCGTGGTTCACATGAGGCTCCCGCTTCCTCTTCATACCTCCACCCGGTCCCTTTCCTCTTCTCGCGCAGGCATTTCCGCGAGGAAACTATCCAGTTTGTTTTCGATCATGCGCGGATTCATGCCTTCCAAAATGGAAATAACGCCTTCCAGCATCATTTCGCGATTGATTTGCTCATCGCGAATGCGGATTCTCAATTTACCCGCCGCTGGAAGCAGGATCACGTTGGCGGCCCCAACTCCATAAACCGTGGCCACAAAAGCCACCGCGATTCCCCGCCCCACTTCATCGATATTGTCCAGATGTTGCATCACTTGAATAAGGCCCAGAATTGCCCCAATGATTCCAATGGTTGGAGAGAATCCGCCCGCCGATTCAAACACTTTGGGAATGTTGTCTTCATGCTCTCCCTGTTTCTCCAGTTCCATTTCCATCATCTTTCGCAATTCGCCCGGCTCGGTCCCATCCACCGCCAGCATCAGAGCTTTTTTCAGGAACGGGTTCTGAATGCGGTTCAAGTCCCTGTCCAGCGAAACGATTCCCTCCCTGCGGGCTTTGTGCGCGATGGTGACAATCTCCTGGATCATTGACTGCGGATCGGACTTCGGCACGTAGAAGATTGTCCCCAAGCTGCGGAAAGCAGCCAGCACCACCCCCAGCGGAAACTGCACCAGAATCGCTCCGAACGTTCCGCCAAACACGATCAGTGCGGCCGTGGGTTGCAAGATCTGGCCGACCTTGCCTCCCTCCAATATCAGGCCGAACAGGATCGCCGCGGCGGCAACAATCAGTCCTATGATGGTTCCTAGATCCATTTCCTACCGTTCCTCGGGCGGAATTTCTTTTGGCTTGGCTTCGCTGGAATCCGCTTTGTTGGAAGTCCACCCTGAAAAATTCATTTCCAGCCCGCCCAGCACACGCCGGCGAAATTGCACGATCCGTTCGAGAATTTGTTCGCCGGTTTCACGAACAACTATTTTTTCACCGTTCACCAGTGAAATGACTGTGTCAGGCGTGTTTTCGATCACCTTGATCAGGTCGGAGTTGATGACCAGTGGGTGACCGTTCAGGCGTGTGAGCTGAATCATGGTTTCTCTGTCGCGGCGCTTGTGCCGTTACGGCACACAATTCCGCCCTTTTCACTTCTCTACTTACACATCGGCGATTTGAATCTGGAGTTGAGACCAAGACGAATTCTTTTCTGTCTGGCACTTGGTTTGCACTAATCACGCGGAATGTTGAAACCAACAAGCGAATTCGCGATCCGTGCAGTGCACACCCGGCAAAACACGCTGGAACATGAGAAGCCGTTAATTCCGTGCAACTGCCATGGCAGCGTTACCCAATTTTCGAGGCCGACGATTAGCGCCCTCTCATGGAGAAGCGCATGAATCCTGAAACGCATCCGGCAGGAGTTTTTTTCACGCTCCGGTTTACGGCGGCAGCGGGTATGCGGACGAGAATTTGCACGTTGTGCTCGGCCTGGCCGGACATGGCATCCCCGTGCAGCTGGAGCCACGCGGCGCGCGCAGCGACACGGGAAAGTTGCTATCCCCCCAGGTTCAGTCGCACCTTGAGGCATTGGCAAAAGGGCGCGTGGATCCAGAGCAGAGCGTTTTTTTCGTAAGCGCCCCGGCGCACGAGTTTCAGCCCAAAATGTACCGAGGGCGGTACCTGATTGGCCGCACCACGTTTGAAACGGATCGCATCCCGGACGGCTGGCTGGAGCGCTGTAACGCCTTCGATGAAATCTGGGTTCCATCCAATTTTAATTTTGAAACTTTTGCCGCCGCGGGAATTCCCCGGCATCGATTGCACATCTTGCAGGAAGGCATAGATACCGATCACTTTCGCCCGGGCATGGAGCCTCTGAAGATTCCAGGGACGCGGGGATTCAATTTTTTGTCCGTGTTCGACTGGCAGATGCGCAAGGGATACGACGTCCTGCTGCGCGCCTACTGCGCAGAATTTGGTCCGGAGGACGACGTTTCGCTGATCCTGAAAGTCTCCACGGTGAATCAGCCGCATGCACAGCTTGTGGACCTGGTGAGCTATTTCATCGAGCGAACTCTGAACATGAAACTGGAACACTCGCCGAACATCGTGCTGATGACAGGAATGCTTCCCCACTCTCGATTTCCGCAACTCTACGCGAGCGCGGATGCTTTTGTTCTGCCAACGAGGGGAGAAGGCTGGGGCCGTCCTTATATGGAAGCGCTGGCTTGCGGCCGGCCGGTGATTGCCACCAAATGGGGCGGGCAGCTGGATTTTCTGAATGAGGAAAATGCGGATTTGATTGAACTGGAAGGTCTCCGCTCAACGGGCGCGGATATTGATATCGAGGTTTTTGCGGGGCATCGCTGGGCGGCCCCGAGCGTGGACCATTTGCGGCAGCTCATGCGCCGCGCCGTGCTCGATCCGAAGTCTTCCGCGCGCAAAGCCGCGCGCGGTTTGCTGGACATGCGGGAGAAATGGGATTGGAAATTCGTGGTACCGACCTGGGCGCGCGAATTTGACCGTCTATTGGAGCGCTCCTGAACGCAAACGTATCGCACTTCAAATTAAAAAAGGGAGATCAGAATGACACAGTCATCGGTTGCCGCTCCAAAGAAGCAAACCACGAAAGCGGCGGATATTTCCAACCACGTCGCGGAACTGGTCGCGGTTACAAATTCCATCATCACCAACATTACGGGCCAAGCCGACGTAAACGAAGCTCTCACCAAGCGCCTGCTTTCGCTGGATGACAGAATCTCCCAACTGGAAGCGAAGATGACCGCTCCGGCGCCGGCCCCGGCAGCAGCTGCAGCCGTTGCGCAACCGGCCGCACAAACTCAGGCTCCCACAAATTTGCGCGACTTGGTTCTGCGCGCGGCGCAGGGGCAGAACGCCACCAAAGCGATTTACCTCGGCGACCACCTGGCCATCGCGCAGGTCCTGGACCGCTTCAAAATGTACGTCGATACGCGCGACATTGGTATTGCCCCGCACCTGATGATGGGCGGGCAATGGGAAATGTGGGTTACCAAACTCTTTTGCGATTTGCTGCGTCCGGGCATGACGGTGGTGGATGTGGGCGCAAACTTCGGCTACTACACTTTGCTGGCTGCCTCCGCGGTTCGTCTCGATAGCCACGTTCACGCCATTGAAGCGGACCCGCACAATTTTGAAATCCTCAACAAGAATGTGGAGGTCAACGGTTACGATAACATCGTAAAAACCTATAACTGCGCGGCGTTAAACGTGCGGCGTGACGTTACCTTCCATCAGTATCAAAACCACTTTGGCAGCAACGGCATCTTCTCCGACCCGGCGGACCCCAGAATCGCCAGTTCCGTACAGGTTCCGGGAATTCCGCTCGATGAACTCATCACCACTCCGGTCGATCTGATGAAGATCGATGCCGAGGGATGCGAGCCATTGATCTTCGAGGGAATGCAGGGACTGATCCAGCGAAGCCCGAACATTCAAATCTTGATGGAGTTTGCGCCGCACATGATTCGCGCGACCATCGACCCCGTGGAATTTCTTTCGCGAATCCGCCGCACAGGGTTGACCGTAAAGGGCGTCACCTACGATGCGAGGGTGGAAGTTTGGTCCGACGAGCGCCTGTTGACGCCGGACATTCATACTATCTTCTTGTCGCGAACATAAGACCCGACTCGGCAAAAGAATCGACCGACGAAAAAACACTATGCCTCTATACGTCATCGAATCGAACTCTTTGCAGCAAAAGCTGGCCCTGGAGCGCAGCCCGGAAGTCCTTTTGTTGACGGACGCCTCGGACCTCGACCATGTGCCACCGTCGATTCGCCGGGCGGCGGACCGCACGATTTCCATGTCCTCCGTCGCTCCGGAAACTTTTCGCGGACCAAGCGGCAAGAGCGGAACGATGGTCTGGCTGGACGGGGAAATTCTGATCGAGGGCGCTCCGGAAACCATTCGCCGCACATTGCGCTATTCCGGGCGCACCTCCTTCGTAACCATACATTTTCCTTGCATCCCCAATCTGGACTTGCTGGCCATCCAGCCAAGGTTTCTGACGCCGGGGAATCAAAAAGAAGAAGCTGTCGATTTCGCCATTCGACTCGGATGTGCCGGCGCCTCATCGAAAACCGCGCTGGACACATTCAAGCAAATGCGCGAGCCCTGGGCGCGATTGTCACACGCGCTGTATCAGGATCAAGTTCAATCGGGAGCGGGCCTGGCGGAATTGGACCGGCTGCGCCGGGATGACAAATTGCCGCCGATTTTGGACGCGCTGGTGATCCGAAATCTCGCCGTGTTGCAAATGCGCAATGGGCGTCCTCAACAAGCCCTGAAACTTTTGCAGCAAGGAAGGCGCAAGTACCCGGACTATGCAGAATTGGCATACATCGAAGCATTCCTGGCAGTGCAATCGGGCGACGGCTCGCGAGCCGTCAATTTGTTGGAAGGCATTATTGGCAAGCCCAAGGGAGTTTTTGTCGGCAGCGGAGGAGAATCGTCCTATCGTGCGCAATGGCTGATCGGTGTAATTGGCGATCTGGTGGGAAATCAGTCCGTGTCCTGTGGGCACTATTTCGCCGGAGTGTCCTCGCGGCCTTCTTTCGAACCTTCCGTCGTCGGATTGCTGAAGCAGCGTTTGCCGGCCGACGTGGTGGATTCCATGCAGTGGGAGCTGTGCCAACTCACTCGCCGGGAACCTCGCTACCTCGAACCTGTATTCTATTTCCTTCTGGTGCATCGCGCATTTTCCGCAGCGCAGCGGCTGATGGACACTCTGGAGATTGGCGAAACTCAACGCGCGGGGCTGGCCGCTAAATTCAATTTGGTTCAATCCTCTTATGGGGTGCCTCATGGGGAATCGGCGGAACCAACCGGCGTCATCCTGACTGGGCCATTTTTTGTGCATTCCAGCATTGCCCGCATCAACACGGAAATCGCCGGCGCGTTGCTCTCGCGAGCGGGCTTCAGTGTAGGACTTGAGCCTCACGGGTTCGCTCTTATCCCTCCGCGCCTGGTGGCCAATGGCGAAGCGATTTCCGGCGCACAGTACAACAGGCCGCCGAATCTGGACCTGACCATCCGCCATCACTGGCCGCATGATTTCAGCCGTCCACCGGCTGGAAAACTTGCCACCATCGTCCCGTGGGAATTCGGCGCGGTTCCACGCGCGTGGATCAATGAAATTGAAAAGAATGTGGACGAATTGTGGGTTCCTTCGGAATTCGTGAAGGAAGTTTTCGTCCGCTGCGGAGTGCACCCGGAACGAGTCGCTATCATTCCAAACGGCGTAAATACCAAATCGTTTTGCGCGGAAGGAAAGAGTTGGCGGCCGCCGGAGGCGCGCGGCTTCACGTTTCTATTCGTCGGTGGCGCCATCGAGCGAAAAGGCGTGGACCTGCTGGTGAAAGCCTACCAACAGGCATTCACGGCCAAGGATGACGTCACGCTCATCATTAAGGATATCGGCTCGTCCACTTTCTATAGGCACATGTCCCTGGTCCGCTTGTTGAAAGAGGAGGCGGCGAAAGCGCACAACCCGCGAATGCTGGTGCTGCTGGATGAATTCGACGAAAGCAAGCTTGCCGAACTCTATCGCGGTTCGAACGTCGTTGTATTGCCCTACCGGGGAGAAGGCTTTGGCATGCCGCTGGTGGAAGCCATGGCCTGCGGCAAGCCGGTCATCGCCACAGCCGAGGGCCCCGCACCCGAATTTTGCCCGGCCGATTGCTCTTATTTGATTCCGGCGAAGACCGTGCCAATTCCAGGTGGAATCAATGGATTCGGCAAACTCGCCGGCGAACCCACCTGGTTCGAGCCGGACCTGGACGAACTGGCCCGCACCATGCGCGATGTTTACGAGAACCAGGCCGAAGCCGCCGTTCGCGGCGCGCGCGCCGGCGAATTGATTCGCCCTGCCTATAATTGGAAGCGCGTCACGGAAATGTACATGGACCGCATCGCCGCGATCACCAGTCGTGAACTAAGCATGACCGTTGCAGCACTGCAATCCGCCGATTGAGGCCCAATGCCAACTCTCGCCCTCTCCATGATCGTCCGCAACGCGGAACGCGATCTTCCCTTGTGCATCGAAAGCGTCCGAGGAGCAGTGGACGAAATCGTGATCGCCGATACGGGATCGACCGATAACACCATCGAGATTGCCCGCAACCTGGGCGCGCGCGTCATTTCCATTCCCTGGGAAAACGATTTCGCCCGCGCGCGAAACCTCTCCCTTGCCGAAGTGACGACCGACTGGGTGCTCTCCATGGACGCGGACGAGCGGCTCGATCCCGCCGCGGCGCGCCGTTTGTCGGCCCTGCTGGCCAACCGCAAAGCCAGGGCCTATCAAGTCCCCATCCGAAATTACGTCCTAAGCCTGAACGAGCGAATCTGGGACCGGCCAGCCAAGCCAAACAATTCTCCCATTCCCGAGGCAAAGAAATATCCCGCGTATGTCGACCATGAAAACGTGCGCCTCTTCCGCCACATTCCGGAGCTGTATTTTGTAGGGCGCGTTCACGAAACCGTGGGCATCCGCATCCTCGAGACCGGCGGCGGGCTGGGCCTGGCCGACTTTGTAATTCACCACTTCGGGCTTGCCGTCGCTCCCCAAGAGCAGTCCCGCAAAAATATCTATTACCGCGAACTCAGCGTGCAAAAAGTCCAGGAAATGCCAGGCAGCGCACAGGCCCATTTCGAGCTGGGAATGGTGGAAACCTCCGTCGAGAGCTCTCTTCTCTGCTTCAAGCAGGCATGCGAACTGAAACCGGACTTCGCCGAGGCATGGATATTTGCCGGCATGATGCACCGAAAGCTCGATCACTTCCAGGAAGCGCTGGAGGCATTCGCGCGCGGCGGCAGACTGGCGCCAACGAATTCCCTGGTCGCCGAATCACTTGGTGACGTTCATTACGATCTTGGCGACTTCCGGCAGGCGGAGAAGGAATATCGCCGCGCACGAAAGCTGGGACCCGCCCGCGCCGGCCTCGACAGCAAGCTGGGCCTTGCGCAGATTCGAAATGGCCGCTCCGAGGAAGGATTGGACCGGCTGCGCAAGGCAATCGCGCGCGAGCCTGGAAGCGCGGAGCTTCATGATCGGCTGATCACAGCGTGCGTCTGGCTCAACCAGCCTCGCGACGCGGCATTGGCAGCGGAAGCGAAACTCGCGCAAACGGAAGCCACCGAAACAGACTATCTGAGGGCAGCCAGCATCCACGCCCAATTGAAGGATATGCCGCGAGCCGCGGCTCTTTTAAAAATGAGCCTTTCCCGATTCCCAAAGTCGGAGAAACTGCGTGTGGCACTTGCCGAAATTGAACCCGAGCACGCCAAACAGCTTGTTTGACGCTCCAAGGCCATGCACTGTAGCGCCCGTCCGCCTCGGCGGACGGGCATCGATATGTCTCAATAGTCCCTGCCTGAAGGCGACCTGTGCGAATCGCCTGAAATTCACACCGCCACGAGCCCTGCCAAAGCCAATATGCGGTCATTGGCAAGTAGTACTCCCTGTACATAAAAGATCAATACCCCAGGTCCTAAATGGCCCTGCAGCACTAAAGCCTCAGGCCCCCGAGCCGATAGGAATGGTTGAGGAAGAAAACCCGTTCCGAAGATGAGAGCGAGCCTAGGGAGAGCTGGAGTCATCTAGCCCCGAGGGCTAGGTGCTCCAACCCGGAAACGGAATCACTTCAAAGGAGATTACACTTATGGCTATTAGTATTCTTAACAACATCCCTTCCCTCGTCGCGCAGAACCAGTTGTCGATTACGCAGAACAATCTGCAAAACACACTGTTTCAGTTGTCATCCGGTTCCCGGATCAATTCCGGCGCGGATGACGCGGCGGGATTGGCAATCGCTAACGGATTGGGAGCCAACATTACGGCCTTAACCCAGTCTGCGCAGAATGCCAGCAGCGGCATCGGCGCCCTGCAAGTTGCCGACGGCAGCTTGGCTCAGATCACCACCATGCTGAACCGCGCCGTTACGCTGGCCACCGAGGCTTCTACCGGAACGGTGAGCGATACGCAACGCACCGCGCTGAACGCCGAATACACTCAGATTCAGGCGGAAATCAACCGCATCGGCACCACGGCTACCTACAACGGAACTTCCGTGTTTACCGCGGCGACCACCTCTATCTTCCTTTCCGACGCGAATTCGAGCAGCACCATCGCCGTCACGGTCGGAATTTTGTCCTCATCCGGCACGGGCGGTCTTGGCCTGACCACGGACATCACCTCTGCCTCCAACGCACAGACCGCTCTGACCCAGATTGATTCGGCCATCTCCACGGTTGCAAGTACCCGCGGCACGATCGGCGCCGGCATCAACCGTTTGCAGTCAGCGACCAACGTTATTACCAACCAAGTGCAGAACCTGACTTCAGCGCAATCGAACATCGTATCCGCTGACATCTCCCAAGTCGTCGGAAACCTGTCGCGATTCTCGATCCTGGATCAAACCGGTATCGCTGCTTTGTCTCAGGCCAACTCAACGCAACAGAACGTTTTGCAACTGCTGCACTAGTCGCAAACGTAAGGTAGACCAAGGACGAGTGATGGCCGGGCTTTCGATCCCGGCCATCACCCTTCTTCTTCCCAGACCCCGGCAGGGCCACCGCCTCAGCACGAGGCTGCGGAAGATCAGAAGCACAAGCTAGGAGTGGACGTATATGTCGGCTACCAATACAGGAACTACTGCGGTAGGTTCCATTCTAAGTAGTGGAGGACTTGGAACAGCTGCAACTGGAGGACTTGGCACCGGCCTGAACGTACAACAGGTCGTTGCGGCGCAGATACAAGCGGATTCGGCTCCCCTGACCCTGCTGCAAAATCAGCAAACTGCACTCAACGCGCAAAGTTCGGCACTCAACAGCATCGAAGTAGATGTCACCAACCTGCAGTCTGCAGTGTTTAACCTCACCGATTTTAGCGGAGGATTAAACGCCCAACAGGTGAACTCTTCCGACCCCTCCGTTCTGACCGGAACGGCTAGCACTTCGGCGCAAACCGCGACGCACAATATCGTGGTCAAATCGCTGGCTACAACGGCTTCCTATTACACAAATCCCACAACGCTTCCGGCGACTGCCAGTACATCTCTTGCCACGGGAGGAAGCTTCACGATCAATGTGGGAGCAAACTCAGCAACCATCGCGGTCAATAGCACGAATAACACTCTCACGGGCATTGCATCGGCGATTAACAACTCGACCGCGGGCGCGTCGGTTACTGCAAGCGTCATTAATGATTCTTCAGGCGCGCGATTGGCGATTGTCAGTAATGCCAGCGGGGCGGCCAATGATTTTACGGTCACGGACACCGGCAACTCCACAGGGCTGAATTTCACGAAAGCCGCATCCGGAGCAGACGCCTCCCTGTCCGTGGACAACATCCCCATAACGAGCGCGAGCAATACGGTGACAGGGGCAATTCAGGGAGTCACGCTGAATCTGGCCTCGGCCAATCCGAATGAAATTGTATCGCTGAACGTAACTCCCGATACCACGCAAGCCGGAACTGCGATCAGCCAGTTTGTTTCCGCCTACAATACGGTGGTGGGCGATTTGAATTCGCAATTCGCAATAAACCCTACAACTGGCAGCGCCGGGGTTCTGTCTTCGGACAGTACCTTGAGTCTGGTTCAAGACCAGCTACTTACCGCGATCAATGCTACCAGCGCCGGATCCGTGACCAACCTCGGAAGCATTGGTATTAATCTTCAAAATGACGGCACACTGGCGATTGATGTTCCAACTCTTACCAACGCCCTCAATTCCAATTTCAGCGCAATTCAGAATTTCTTTCAATCTACTACGACCGGAGTGGGCCAGGCTCTTACCTCAGGCCTGACGAACATCGCGGACCCAACGCAAGGCAGCATCACTCAGGACTTAAACGGTATCACCCAGCAGCAGATGGACTTGGCCAGCCAAATTGCCGATCTTCAAGCGAATTTGACCCAGGAGCAACAAACGCTTATCACCAAATACAGCAACGTGAACGTTGTCTTGCAGCAGCTTCCGGTTTTGCAACAACAAATCAGCAGCCAATTGGCAGGGGTCTAATGAAACCTAATCGAATCGCGAGACAGTATCGAGAACTGGCAATTAAGGGAGCCACGCCCGTTGGCCTCATCGTTATCCTCTATGACATGGCCATCGAGTCCCTTGCCCACGCCACACGCGAAATCGACGCAGGAAATATCGAGGGGCGAACGGCGGACCTTAATCACGCCCTCTCCGTGATCGGCGAACTACAACGCTCGCTCAATATGGAGGTGGGAGGCGAGGTTGCCATACGCCTGTCGGATCTATACGACGTTGCCCGCAGCAAGATTCTCGAGGCCAACATCAAAGTCAGCAAGGAAATCATCGAGCGGCTTTCCGGCGTGCTCTCCTCGATGCGCGATGCATGGAAAATTGTGGAGGAAAAAAACGCCAGCCAGCCGGGCATGCAAGATTCCCAGGAGGCACCACGCATGGTGCCAACCGCCCCGGCTCCGGCTCAGCAGGACGAGCCGGCCCCACAACTGCAATGGAGCGTCTAGTGGATCGCCAAACTTATCAGCATTTTGCCGCGGCCAATCTCGAACTCGGCGTTTTCTTGCGAAAAGTTGACGGGCTGGCGAACGGCACGGAATTGATTACTGAGGGGGACTTGCAGTCCCTGTCGCGGCGTCTTGCGGAACTTGCCCCAGAGGTCGAAGGCGTTCCGTTTCAGGAGACTCCCGGAGATGGAATGCCAAATGAAGTCTCCGAATACGTCAAGAATCTTCGCGCCGTGCAAGCCGCCCTGGAGACGGTGCATTGCGTCATGCTGGCCCGCAAGACTCATTTGGACGGCGCCCGGCGCCACCTGCGCGGCCTGCAGGGCTGGGTCAACGCGTATCAACAAACCACTTAAGATGGATAGATCGCGAAAAATGTAGCAAAGCCACTCTTGGCTGTGCTACTAAAACCTTCCGCGAATCGATTTTTTCTGCCGCCCGTTCAGCCTGCGCTACGAATTGCAACTCTGCATGGCATTGAATTCTCAATTAAATATTTCTAATTCTAGATCGGTGGTTAGGCCCGTTCCGTTGCCATTTCCTAATTGGCACAGTGTTGCAAATGTTGTGAATCGCGAATCTCATCTTCCGCGACGCCACTCAAATTAAACTTCCGCTCGCACCCATTATCTTTTGGGTGCTATCCCAGTTCCTCGCCGCAATTCAGTTTCAATTCGGTCGCGCATGGACAAGATCGCCGGTTTTCACTCGGATCCACGGGCAAGAGTTCTCCGGTCCATGAATTGCATGTATATCCGGGGAGCAAGCTAAGTGCGCGTCAAACTCGAATTAATGCCTGCAATTCCTCAGGTGCAAGCCGTGAAGGGGGATGAACCTTTCCATGCACTGGATTGCCTGACGCTTGACCCCTCGGATTGGGAAAATTTTCGCGTGCAGGCGCACCAAATGCTCGACGACATCTTGGATTACACCAAGAACATAAGGCAGCGCCCGGTTTGGCAACCCATTCCTTCCAAAGTTCGGGAACGGTTTCGAGGCGCTCTTCCCGCCGGGCCCACTTCCCTGCCGGAAGTCCATCAAGAGTTCATGAACTACATCCTTCCATACGCGGTCGGGAACGTTCACCCGGGCTTCATGGGCTGGGTGCATGGCGGCGGCACGCCGGTGGGCATGCTCGCCGAAATGCTGGCGGCGGGGCTGAACGCCAATGTTGGCGGGCGCGATCAAATTCCCGTCGAGGTCGAACGGCAAATCACGCAATGGACGCGTGAGCTATTCGGTTTTCCGAAGGCGCTACCGGCGTTTTCGTCACCGGCACATCCATGGCCAACTTCATCGCCGTTCTGATAGCCCGCGATGCGGCGCTTGGGCCTCGATGTGCGCGGACGGGGCGTAGCCGCGAAAGTCGAAGCGGCTCGTCGCGTATGCCTCCTCGGCGGTTCATAGCTGCGTTAGCAAGGCCATGGATATTTCCGGCCTTGGCAGCGAAGCGCTTCGGCTGATTCCGACAGACAGCCACCATCGAATTAATCTCCAGGCGCTTGAAGAGGCGATCTAAGGGGACCGCGAAGCGGCTTCACGCCCTTTCTGATGGTGGGCAGCGCCGGAACGGTGGACACCGGAGCGATCGACGATCTTGCGGCCCTCGCCGAACTCTGGCGCAGCGCGAAACAATTGGTTTCCACGTCGACGGCGCCTTCGGCGCACTGGCCATGCTGGCCCCGGATCTTGCGCCGAAGCTTGCGGGCATTGAGCGTGCCGATTCCCTGGCCTTCGATTTTCACAAGTGGGGGCAGGTGCCCTACGACGCCGGTTTTCTGCTGGTGCGCGACGGCAAACTGCATCGCAGCGCCTTTGCCTCGCCCGCTGCTTATCTGAGGCGCGAAAGCGCGCGGCATGGCCGCCGGCTCACCTTGGCCTTGCGAATTCGGGCCGGATCTTTCGCGCGGCTTTCGCGCCTTGAAGACCTGGTTCACGCTGAAGGTGCTATGGCACGGAAGCGCATGGGCGCGGCCATTTCGCGCACCTGCGCATTGGCCCGACTATCTGGAAAGCCGGATCGCAGGCTCGCCGGAACTGGAACTGTTGGCGCCTGTCGAGTTGAACATCGTATGTTTCCGTTATCGCGCCGATGATTCCGACCGCGTCAATGCAAGAGATTGTCGTCCGATCTGCAGGAGTCGGGAATTGTCGCGCCATCCACGACGACCATCGATGGCCGGCTGGCGATCCGCGCCGCGATCGTCAATCACCGCACCAGTCAGGCCGATATCGACAGGCTGGTGGATAGAACCCTGTCTATTGGCCGAAGCATTTTGAAGAAAGAAAGCACGACGCTGGGCATCGTTCCCAGTGCTGCCGCATCCACGTCCCCTCCACGAGGGAAATGGGACGTAGAGTTGCAGGAAATAGAGAACCAGCTGCTATCAAGTCCGGATTCCATCGATCTGCGATTCCGCCGAGCCTGCCTATTGGGCGAGCTGGGACGCCTGGTGGATGCCCGGAACGACTACATGAAGGTGCTGGGGAGTGAGCCTCGCTACAAAGGCGCGTGGAACAACCTGGGAGGCGTGCTTATCGCTACCGGACAGCCTGAGGCCGCGCAAATCGCCTACAAGGAAGCCATCGCGCAAGATCCCGGCAATCCAGTCTGCCGCTTAAATCTTGGCAACTTACTTTTGGAAGAAAGCGAGCGGCTCCTGACTCTGGAAAAAGAAAAAGAGTCGTTGCAACTCAAGCGCGAGGCCCGGGAGCATTTCGAGCAGGCGTTGCAGCTGGACCCCGGATATGAAAGGGCGCACGAAGGCCTGTCTTACTTGCTGGGTGATCTGGGGGAGGTGCACCTCGCTGCGCACCATCGGCGCGAGGCATTCGCCAAGCGCCACGTGATCCCAATGCCGTATCGCGGCGCAAATACCCCAATAACAATTCTGCAGCTCGTTTCCACGCTTGGCGGAAATGTGCGGCTGCAGCCATTTCTGGATGATCGCATTTTCCAAACCATTATTGTGGTGCCGGAATTTTTCGATCCCAGAACTCCGCTGCCGCCTCACCAGTTGGTGGTCAACTGCATAGGCGACTCGGAAGTGTCGCCCGGCGCTCTGCTTGCTTGCGAAGCCGTGTTGGCAAAGACCGCGGCCCCCGTCCTCAATCCGCCGGCTGCCGTGCTTGCCACCAGCCGCGGCAACAACGCCAAGCGGCTCTCCGAAGTACCAGGTGTGATCACGCCCATCACCGCTACGCTGCCCCGTGAAAAACTCTGTGATCCAGAGGCCGTGAATACTTTAGTGGGCCTGGGCATTGAATTCCCAATTCTATTGCGAGCGCCCGGCTTTCACACTGGAAGACATTTTCTGCGAGTTGACAGCTTCGACGGGCTTCCAGCCGCGCTGACAAAAATTCCAGGGCAGGAATTGATTGTGATGCAGTATCTGGATGCGCGGGGACGCGACGGCAAATCGCGCAAGTATCGCGCCATGATGATCGGTGGAAATATCTATCCGCTGCATGTGGCCATTTCAAACAATTGGAAAATACATTATTTTACGGCGGAGATGGCCGAGAATGCCGAGCATCGCGCGGAAGATGCGGCGTTCCTGGAAAATACGCCGGGTGCGATAGGCCCGCTGGCGATGAAGGCACTGGAACAGATTCAGTCCGTTATGGGCCTGGACTATGCGGGAATCGATTTTGGATTGAACGCCAAGGGGGAAATCCTGTTATTCGAGGCCAACGCCACCATGTTGGTGGCCGCCCCTGGAGCCGACGAGCGGTGGAACTACCGCCGGCCAATGTATAAGCAGATTCGCGAGGCCGTTCAGAAGATGCTCATGGAACGGGCAGGCCCATACGTCTAGCGCAACTTCTCAAATGCGAAAACGCATGAAGAATGCGGACAATTTGTAGCGTCCGATTTGCATCTCACCCGCCAAACATGCAGTGGCGCTTTATAGCCTAAGCAACCGCGCCGGATTTTCGCAGAGGATCATCTGGCATTCCCTCTCGGTAATGTTCGGTATGGCTTCCACGTACTCCACCGGTTTCCGTATGGACATGCCTTGCGGAAAATCGGTGCCGCATACCACTCGATCGACGCCCACGATGTCGATCAGCATCCTTGTCAGTTTCGGGTCGTGCATGGCCAGGTCGTAGTGAAAGCGGCGAAGATAATCGCTGGCGCGCGGCAGCTTCAGGTTCTTGTAGGTATTGGTGCGTCCGCGCGGCGAGTAGGAAGCGGTGCCCATGGCCCAATCGATTCGCGGCGTGGCAAACGCGATAAAGCCGCCGCCGTGTGGGAAATAAAAGTCCAGCTTGGGAAACGCGTCCATGACTCCGCCCAGGATCAGCGCGGTGGCCGCAATGGTGGCTTCAAACGGATTCCCGATGATGTTGATCATGGTGTAGTCAGCCGCAATGAGCCGCTCGGAAATCGGATCGAGATTGTGCAGGAAGATGGGAAGGTTCAGCGCCTCGATGCGCTCGTAAACCGGCCAGAAGGATTTGTCGTCAATGTTCTTGCCAAGAATATTTTCCGGAAAATTCACGGCCTTCATCCCCGGCAATTTCCGTCCGCGCTCCAACTCTTCGAGCGAAGCGTTGACGTCCTGCAAGGGCAGGGTGACCGCGGCATTGAATCGCTTGGGATACTTCACGCACAGCGCCGAGCTTGCATTGTTGATGGTTTGCGCAAGCTTCACGCCGAAAGCGGGCGGCGCCCACAAGATGTGCGGATTGGTCTGCGTCAGCGTGCATAGATCGACGTGACGTTCATCCATGGCCTTTAGCATCAGGCTGACGTCGGTCATATCCTGGCGAAAATCGGCGCGCGGAGCGTAGGGATGGTTGCCGGGGACGACGCACTCCAGATCTCCTTTTTCGTTGCGCTTGATGTTGGTGACACCGTTGGCCGCGCCTTCCTTTTCAATCAAGTCGGCAAACTCCGGCGGATACCAATGAAAGTGGGCGTCGATCACCGGCTTGCTGTAATGGTATTTGGGCTGCGCCGCTATTTCCTGCGCGCTCTCGGCTTCCGGCGGTATTAGCGACGCTGCGCCTACCGCAGCGATTCCTGTCAAAAAAGCGCGTCGTTCGATAGCCATTTCCCCTCCGAGTTGTGGAGTTGCCGAGGAATCAAAGATTTGTTTTCAGGACATACCTATACATAAGACCCCGGGTTTGCGCAAGGTTGTGCGTCACCGGACCTTGCGAGTGCCGCGAATCTTATTCATCGTTTGTACTTTTACAGAGGAATTACAGATCTGAATCGAATATAGGCCGTGCCGCAATTGCATCCTACTTCGCCTGATAATCTCCCCGGCTGAAATATTTTTCCAGCCAGCAATACAGAGCGATGAATAGATAGCGGCTTCCCATTTCATTGATCTTCAGCTTTGATTCGCCTGCCCGCCGGTTGCGCCAGGTGATTGGGATGACCGTCCAGGAATAGCCGCGAACCACCGTCTTCAGCGGCAATTCCAGCGTCAAGTTGTAATGAGGCGCCAGGAATGGGCGGCAACCTTCAATCACGGTTCGCCGGTAAGCCTTGAAGGCATTGGTAAAATCGTTGATTGGCACCTGGAACAGAAATCTCAGGAACAGATTGGCAATCCGGTTGATCAGCAATTTTAGTCTGGGATAGTCGATCACTCCGCCACCGCGCACAAAACGCGAGCCAAACACCGCATCCCAACCTTCGCCCAGCGTTTCCCAGTAGCGGATTACGTCGCGGCAATCGTCGGACTCATCCGCCATCATGACCACCACGGCATCTCCGGCAATGTGATCGAATCCAAATGTGATCGCCCGTCCAAATCCGTGCTGCCCCGTATTTTGCACTGGCTTGCATTCCTGAATGCGAGCGCTGAGCTCCTGCAGGACGGCCCAGGTGGCATCCGTGCTTCCGTCGTCAACCACCACGATTTCATGCGGGACGCCCTTCAGCCGCAACTCCACATGAAGATGCTCCACCGTGGCCGCCACGCAGCCCTCTTCATTCCGCGCGGGAATCACTACGGAAAGAAGATTCAGCGGCTCGGTCGATAAAGGAGACGGCGATTTCATGCGCGGCTCACTTCCACCGAGCCTGGACGATTGCCCGCGCGCGCCGCAGCGCCTCGCCAACCGCTTTAGGATAAGTTATTATTATCATTGCAATGATCTTCGGCATCGCGCCAATTCATTTCCATGCGCGGAACCTTATCTAATGAGTTTTTCACGGTAGTTGGCGTGCGTCTATGCCGGTGCAGCACCCTGTTGCCGATTGCGATACGGGAGCGACGCGCGGCCGCCAGGGGATTGGCGAGCGAGATTTGAGCGCGGCAAGACGAAAGTATGCATGTATCGTAAAGTATGCTGTCCAGCCGATGGACTTGGGGAATGCCGTATGAAAATGCAGCGGTCACTGAAGGGACTAATCTTGCTGGTGGCGTTCGGGGCGGTATGGGCCTCGGGCGGAGGAGCCTCCGCCAAAGAGAAGCCCGCCTCCTGGAAGGAAATCGACGACGCCATACTGCGGCTGAACGACGCTCCCGTAAAAGTCTGGGGTGTTTTTCAAAATGGCAAGAAGCGCGACCCGCTGCTCGTGCAAATCAACAATCGCTTCGTGCTGATTAAGATCCACGAGCGGCAAGTGTTTGAAGTTGACCCGGCCAAAGTGCAACGCAAATCGGACGAACTCCTTTGGGCTCCCTCCGATCATCCCGCCCAACCGCTGGGCACCTCCGATTGGGATGCCAGCGACACGGAAGCCGTTTTTCGGATTCGCGTCATGCTTGGCGGCGAAGACGGCCTCCTCGACATAGAACTTCCCCACCCTCTCGACTTAAGCGGCATGTCACCCCATTCGGCTGCGGCAACACGGCACAGATAGGCGGGGCTTGCCGCAATTCCGCCACGCACAATTATCGGTCCGAGTAGTACCCGTCTCTGGTCTGGACCGTCATGTCTTTCTGTTTCACCGTGAGATGGATTTTGCGATAGCCGGACGCGGCATCGGCGCCGGGCGAGTAGCCCAGGCTGTACTGATTGCGCAGCTCCTCGGCAATGGCCGCGTAAATCTGGTCGATGGGCTGTTTCTTGGAGACTTCGAATAACCGCCCTCCGGTCTCCTTCGAGATTCGTTCCAGAATCTTTTTTCCGTCGGGCCGTTGGTCATGCTGAGGAAATTGGTGCCCGCCGCCGTGTCGGCCCATTCCCGGGCCTCCAAAGCCGCCAAATGGATTCTGAAATTGCTGCACATCGGCAAACAAGATCGAATAAACAATCGTGTCGGCGCGCTGCGCGGTCCTGATGGCGTCCACCAGAGTCTCTTTACTTCCCTCGTCAACTCCATCGGAAAGCACGATCAGCGCCTTGCGTCCCTGCTGCTTCTTGATAACCTCGTCGGAGGCCAGATAGATGGCATCGTAAAGCAAAGTTCCGCCGCCGCTGTAATGCTGGCGCGAGCCTCCGCCGCCACCGCTGTCCCGCACTAATTGAGGCGCGCCCACCAAATCGAGCGCGCTTTCCAGCTTCTGGCGCGAAGAGGTCAAATCCTGCAAGAGTTCCACTTCCCGGTCGAAGTGGATCACGAAAGCTTTGTCCTTATCCTCGCGCAACATGTCGTCGATAAAGCTGTGGCTGGCGCTACGCTCCTGATCGAGGACTCGGCGCTGGCTCTCGCTGGTATCCACCAGCAGCCCCAGCGACAAGGGCAGGTCGGTCTCCCTGGCAAAGTAAGTGATCATTTGGGGACGCCCATCTTCCTCCAACGCGAAATCGTCCTTTCCCAGATTGGGGACAATCGCGCCGTGCTTGTCCCGCACGGTGGCAAGCACGTTGACAACTTTCACTTCGACGCTGATCGGCGCCTGCAGTTGGGGTTGTTGCTGGGAGCGTAAGGAGGCGGAGGACAGCAGCAAGGCAATCGCCAACGCCGCCAGCCCGCATGCCTTGATAATTCTCAAACCAGGAGACTGTACGCGTTTCATCAGGCTGCTCTGCTCCACTCAAAATTTCCCGCAATTACGTTGTTCGGGTACAAGCGACAACCAATACAGATTCTTGCATGCTCCGTGCGGTTGCCTGCGGTGGATTACGCTTGCAGTTCCAGTTGAGGCTCGTTGTGGTGAATGCGGGGGAATTCGCGGATCGGGCAATGTGCCCGATGGCCTAATTCTCTTGCAACAATCGCTCCAGGCCCAGTTTGTTCTTGAGCGTGACGCTCGATCCCTTGATCTGCACCAGATTGCTTTTCTTGAAGTCCGCAAAAAGCCTGGTCACGGTTTCCCGGGACGCGCCGATCATCTGGGCAATCTCTTCATGCGTCAGAGTCATGTTGAACTTGATGGCTCCGTTGTCGGACGGATGGTGCGCGCTCCAGTCCAAAAGAAAGCGGGCCAGCTTTTCGCGAGCGGAATGGGAAAGGCCGATGGTGCGCATCTCGGCGAACGCGGTTTGATACGTCTCGCTCAATTCCTGCGCCACGCGCAGGGCCGCTTCGCCGTGGTCTCGCAGAAAATTCAGAAAATCGGTCCGGTTGATGAAATTGGCCTGAGTGGGCTCGATCACATCGGCCGTCACTTCGTATGGCCGCCCGGAAATCGTGGCTGGCAGTCCCAAGAGATCGCCCGGCTCGGAAATGCGCAGAATCAGTGTCCGGCCGTCGGCGGAAGATGTGGAAAGTTTGACGTGGCCGGCGCAGAGAATGAACACCCCACGAGGCGGCTGCCCTTCCACGAACAGGGTGGCCCCTTTTGGGTAGGTGGCCGATGCGGTGATTTCGGAAAGGCGTTGGATCGCAGCCGGGCCCAGATTGCAGAAAAGCCGCGATTCCTTGTGAGGGCAGGTGACGCAATTCTCCACGATCTGCAGCCCGTATGGTGAGCGCGTGGATACCGTAGAACTCATAGGACGCCCCCTGCCTCGAGTCACGAAATGAAATCTTCCAACCAACGGTGTTTGCGTGTCATTCATTGCCAATCACCTGAGACAGCATGCCCGATTCCCAAACATTAGGCCGTGATAGGCATCACGCAAATCAGTGATGCAGATCACATTTTCGCCACCCCCTTTTACACATAATAATTTTAAGTGTGGAGGGGTAATGCGATGCCAAAAGATGATCGAAATACCCTGGAGATTCTTAAAGCAGAATTGGATTTCGTGAAGAAGGGCGGTTACACGCAGCACACTCAGGATCCATGGCAAACGAAGCTGGCTCTGGAAGACTCGCCCACCTGCATGAACAGCGCTCACAAGGAAAATCGAGCGCCCTGCAGCGAATGCCTGCTCATGCAATTTGTTCCTCCCAACAAGCGCGGCGAGAAAGTCCCATGCCGCCACATTCCCATGACCTCCTCCGGCGACACTTTGCTGCACTTGTATCGAGGGGGAACGGAAGAAGAAATTGAGGACACGTTGTCCAATTGGCTGGAGGAAACCATCGCGAAATTGCAGAGCGAGAAACATGCGGCTTTGCCTTAGCCATTTGCAATTCGAAGGAAAGTGGCGCAAAGCAAGTTGAAACGCAGCAGACCTATTTTCGAAGAAACGGAGGTCGGCTATGGTCTTAAATCTCCGCCCAAAATGCGCGAACCCAAGTTGCGCGGCGGCATTCGAATGGCTGGCCGGCGGCAGGCTCTTTCGATTCCAGCGCGGTCCCGGCGAGAGCGCCTTGGCAGGCGAAGTGGAAACCGGTGCGAATAACTCGCACCGTATAGGACATTTCTGGCTGTGCGAACGGTGTTCGAACATCTATACACTCAAGCTGGAACCCGGTCGCGGAGTCGTAATTTTGCCGCTGTGGCCTGAATTGCCCGCAGCGAAAAGCAGCATGCACTTGCCTTCCCCGTGACCAGTGTTCCACAGGGAAATGGCAAGGACAGCATCCGGCGGCCGCCTCCAACCCAATCACTCGACAAGCGCGGCCGCCGGCCCCCCCTTATTGTGATTCGTGACTCGTGATTTGTGGTACGTGAACAGCTATGTGTGCTAACCCGGCTTTATCCTGAGAACCCTTGCGAGATATTCGCCGCGCAGCATGACTTCCAGCCTGAAAACGAATCGGGACCTGGTGGCGCGGACTTCAGCCTGCGGGGGTTGGGCCTAGCAAGGACTAAACCCTGCAGGCTGAAGCCCTCGCTACAAAAATCCGCGCTTTCATCGAAATACGCATGAGGGCAGCATTGGATTCCGCGCCAACAGTCAAGGTCGCAAATCGAGTGCAATCTTGATCGCGCTCAGATCCGAATTCTTCACGGTCTCAAATCCGTGGCGCGCGGCAAGCGCGCGCATTCCCATATTTTCCGGAAGAATCGTCGCTGTGATCCGCTGCAGCTTCTCATCGCGGCCGACCTGTATCAATCGCCCCAGCAACTCGGATCCCAGGCCGCAATGCTGAAACTGGTCAGCCACGAGCACGGCCACTTCCGCTTCCTTGGTGCCAGGCGTTCGAGTCAGCCTGCCCACGGCCATGATCTCGTGCTGCGCGCCTTCGGGATTCATGCGTTCGGCAACCAGCGCCATTTCCCGGTCGTAGTCGATGAAACATTTGCGCAGCAGCCGCGCATGCGCGACGCGCGAACTGAGTTTTTCCATGTGAAAAAATCGCAGGTACACGCTGCGATCCGAAAGCGTTTCATGAAACTTGGCCATGGCGGGCTCATCCTCGGGACGGATCGGCCGAATCAACACTTGCATCCCGTTCTTCGCCCGCCACGGCGAAACGTAGCGCGCCGGATATGGCCGGATGGCCGAGCGCGGAAGCTGCTCCTCCGCCACCCCTAGGTCCTGCAAAACGATTCGCGCGTCCAACGCAATCACCCGTTCCGGCGTGGCGACCAGTGGATTGATATCCACTTCTTTGATCCAGCGCTGCTCGACTACAAGGCGGCTGAAGCGGATCAGCGCGTTTTCCAGCGCGGCCATGTCCACGGCTGCGCGGCCTCGCACTCCTTGCAGCGCGCGGTAGATTTTGGTTTGCTCCATCAGGCGCACGGCCAGCGTGGAATTCAGCGGCGGCAATCCCAGCGCGCGGTCGCCATACACTTCCACCAGCTGTCCGCCGGACCCAAAAAGGATGACGGGGCCAAATTGCGCGTCCACGCTGCTGCCAAGAATGAGTTCGTATCCGTCGAGCTTCACCATGGGCTGCACGGTGACGCCCAGGAAATTCCCGGCACCGGCTTTTTCGCGCACGGACTTCTCAATTTCTCGATACGCCCGCGCAACTTCTTCCCTGCTTTGCAGATTCAGCTTCACGCCGCCCACGTCGGACTTGTGCGTGATCGTTTGCGAATTGAGCTTCAGAGCCACGGGAAATCCGATGGCTTCGGCGCAATCGGCTGCCTGCGTATCGCTCGAGGCCGGACGTGTTTCCACGGTGGTAATTCCATACAGCGCGATCACTTGCTTCGATTCCGCTTCCGTCAAAATGGTGCGGCCTGAAGCGCGAATCGTTTCCAAAAACAATTTCACTTCGGACTGCACTTTTCCAAACGAATCCGCCGAATCGCTCAGGACGGGGGTTTCGTATAGCCCGCGCAAGTTGTACGAATATTTCCACATGTAGGTGAAGGCGCGCGCCGCCGTGTCCGGATACGAAAATGTGGGAATATTCGCGGCGTTCAATATTTCAATGCCTTTGGCAACGGACTTTCCGCCCATCCAGCTTGCCAATATGGGCTTGCCGTGCACTCCGGCTTGAGCTTTCAGGGCCTCGGCTACGCGTGCGGGATCGGTCATGCCCTGCGGCGCGAGTATCACCAGCAAGCCGTCGCTATTGGGATCCTTACCTGCGATTTCCAATGCCTTGGAGTAACGCTCCGGCCCGGCGTCGCCCAGTATGTCGATAGGATTCCCGTGGCTCCAGTGCGCGGGAAGCAGCGCGTTGAACGATTCCATGGTGGCATCGGAGAGCGGCGCGAGTTCGCCTCCAACGGAAAGCAAGCGGTCGGTTGCCAGCACACCCGGCCCTCCCGCGTTCGTGAGAATCATTAATTTCGGACCGCGCGGCCGCGGCTGCTTGCTCAGAACCTCGGCCATATAAAACAAATCCGAGACGCTGGACACACGCAGGACTCCGCATCGGCGCAGCGCTGCGTCAAACACTTCATCGCTTCCGGTCAGAGCGCCGGTATGAGATCTGGCCGCCTTGGAGGCCGCCGCCGTGCGCCCCGCCTTGATCACGATGATGGGCTTGCGCAGAGCCACTTCGCGTGCCGCGGACAGAAACGAGCGCGCGTCGCCCACCGATTCCATGTAAAGCAGAATGCTTCCCGTCGCCGGATCGTCTCCAAAATAATCGATCAGATCGCCCCAGCCCACGTCCAGCATCGATCCGGTCGAGACGATGGCGCTGAAGCCGACGCGCTCCTGAAAACTCCAGTCCAGAATTGCTGTCAGCAGCGCACCGCTCTGGCTGAGGAATGCCACGTTGCCGGTGAGCGCAATGTCTTGCGCGAAGGTGGCGTTGAGCCCCGTATGCGGATTCATCACCCCCAGGCAATTGGGCCCGATGAATCGCATCGTTCCCCGCTGCAACTGCTTCTGAATTTCCAGCTCCAGCGCCGCGCCTTCCGGTCCTCGCTCCTTGAATCCCGCGGAGATCACCACCGCCGTGCGAACCCCTGCATCCACACACTCGCCAACAATTCCAGGCACGGTCATCGCCGGCGTGACGATGACCGCAAGGTCAACTTTTTCCGGAACGTCGCCAATCCTCGAATAAGCGCGAAGCCCAAGCACTTCCGGGTGCTTTGGATTGACAGGATAGATGCGCCCGCGAAAAGCGGGAATGCGCAGGCGTTCCAGCACGGTGCGGCCCACGCTCTCTTCCTTGTCCGTGGCGCCAATCAGCGCTACGGATTGCGGAGAGAACATGCTGTCGAGCACTGAACGTCCCTCGCCCTCGGTCGTGACCTCGTTCACACTTGAGTCATTCATTGCCGACGCGCCTTTTCATTGTCCCAATCCGCGATTGAATTTCTGTTGTCAGGGGAATCATACGGGAGGTGCTGATGGCATGCACGCTCAGAAATCCGTCATCTGGTTGAACGGCAGTGCAGTGCGGACTGCATTCAGGACGGCGGCCAAATCGATGATTTCCTGCGCAATCGCTCCCTGAATGGGCGGAAGATGGCCTGACGCGGCGGCAAGCATTCCGATCACGCTGAGTCCCATCCCTCCCACCGCGCTCATGAGTGCGATGGACCTCATGCGCTGCCCGATGTGCAACAGCTCATCGACTTTTTCAAGCGAAGCATCCAATACAACTGCGTCCGCGGCCTCCGCCGTGATGTCGCTGCTCATCCCAAACGCAACTCCCACGGTCGCAGCTTGCATGGCCGGCGCGTCGTTAATGCCATCGCCAACGAACAATGTTTTTGCCCCCGCGGTTTCCTGCCGCACGATGGAAACTTTTTCTTCCGGACTCTTCCCCGCATGAACTTCTTGAATTCCCATCAGGTCGGCCAGATAGCGCACTTCGGAATCTCGGTCGCCAGAAACCAGAAGGACGCGGTTGACGTGATGGCGCGGCCTGAGATGTTGCACAAAGCTGCGCCCGCGAGCGCGCGGAACGTCGCGAAACCGGAATGTGGCTGCGTACTCGCCATCCAGGAACACAATGCATTCCAGGCCGGTGGCCGCTTCCGGAAGGGACACACCCAAGCTGGCAACTTTCTTGCGCCCCGTAATCCACACGCGATGTTCCCCAACCATCCCCAGCAATCCTTCGCCCTGGCTCTCGCTCACTTTCAAGACTGGCTCCAGGGGAAGATTGGCTTTCGAGGCGGCGTCGAGAATTGCGCAAGCCAATGGGTGCTTGGAATAGCGCTCAAGGCTGGCCGCCGCGCGAAGCACATCGCTTTCGCCGACGCCTGCGGCGCAAATCACTTCGGTCAGCGCCGGGCGTCCGTATGTCAGCGTTCCCGTCTTGTCGAATATCAGCGTGGTGCATTTCCCCACTTGCTCGAGAGCGGCTTGATTCTTGATGATGATGCTGCGCCTCGCCGAAAGCGAAATCGCTCCGATGATCGCAACGGGAATCGCCAAGAGCAGCGGGCAAGGAGTGGCGATCACCACGACAGCCAGAAATCGTTGCGATTCCCCACTGGCAATCCACGCGCCCAGTGCAATCGCCACGGCCAGAGGCGTGTACCAAGCGCCCAGCATGTCTCCCAATCGCCGCATCCTGGGCCTGTGCGCCTGCGTTTCCTCCATCACGCGCATGATCCGCGCATACCTCGAATCGATGGGAAGTTTGGTGGCGCGAACGGCAAGCGCACTTTCCCCGTTGATCGCGCCTGAAAGCACCTCGGCGCCCTCCGCCTTGGAAGTCTCAAAGGGTTCGCCGGTCAGATAGGCTTCGTTCATCTTGCCGTTGCCTTCCACAACCGCGCCGTCCACCGGGCAAATTTCATGCGGAAACACGACCAGCACGTCTCCCACTGCGATTTCCGCGGCCTTGATATCTGCAATTCCCGTTTCCGTCTTGCGGTGCGCCGTTTCCGGCATGCGCTTGGACAGCGCCTCCAGGACCGACGACGCGCGCCGTGTTGCGAACTCCTCGAGAACCGTTCCTCCCGAGAGCATCAAGACCACGATCGACCCAACCAGAAATTGCCCCATCAGCGCGGAAGCGACGATCGATATGCCGGCAAGCAAATCGGAGCCGAATTCACGCGCCAGGCTTTTCTGAATCAAGCGGAAAACCAAAGGCAGGCCGCCAAACACGAGGACCACGTAAAGCGGAATATTTTGAAAAACCAGACGGCCGCCGAAACCGAAGCGCCACACAAGGTGCGCGGCAATCCCGGCTAAGGCGACCGCTGCAATCAACACATCTCGCTGGAATATTCCGTCGGCAGTCAGAAGATTAAAAATTGGGGGTCGAGGAGAACCTTGTGGGCCTGTCTTTCTCCCATGATCCTCAACCCCCGGCAGGTCCGCCGCAATCGGCGCTTGCACCACATGCACCTCAATCGTTCCTTACGCACGCACCGTCAGCACGGGGCACTGGGCATTGACGACCACCTCGTGCGCGATAGACGGCAGCAAGTGCGTCACGGCACCCACCCCGCCTTGAGGAGCGCGCACGCCGAGGACGATCAAGTCGGCGCCAATAGCGATGGCAACCTCGTTGATCTTCTGCGCCTCCGGGCCTTCCTCGACCCAGCATTTCGGCTCGCACCACAATTCGGCTCCCGGCGGCACCAGCGCCTGCAGCCGCCGCAGCGTTGATTCCTTGTAAAGTCCCGCATTGACCAAATCTCCAACTTCGGTCTTCCCCGTGGCATTCATCAGCGTCAGATTCGACTGATGCTCCTGGGCCAGGGAAACAGCGAACGGAAGTGCGGCCAGAGACTCCGGCGAAAAATCCGTCGCGAATAGTATCTGCTTCATGGCCATGCGGCGTTCCGTGTTTTGCGAAATATGCGGCCCCACCGTGAGAACCGGGCAGGTAGCCTTTCGGAAGATTTCTTCCGCCGTCGATCCGAGAAACGCGCGGCTAACGCCTTTCCGGCCGTGCGTGCCCATCACGATCAAGTCCACTTTCTGCTTCTTCACAATTTCATCCAGAACTGGCCAGAGGTCTCCCTCGGTTATGGTCACTTCATGGGGAACGGCGGCCAGCAGTTCGTGCATTTGTTGCGCCTCGAACTTGGCTTGTTCTTCGGCGGCTTCCAGTATCTGCGGCATGGCCTCGGGGCCGACGATCGGATACGTCGCCGGGAAGCGCACGTGCAAACCATGCACACTTGCGCCGTATTGCTTTGCCAGGCCAATCGCATAGGGCAAGGCAGCTTCCGCCGCAGGGGAAAAGTCCGTCGCGAAAAGAATATTCTTAAGAGCCACTCTTGTCTTGGTTGCAGCAGTGTCCATACATCACCTCCATCTGCATCTTGTATATGCCCGGCCCGCCAGGTTGGATGTGATTGCTGTCACGTCAGGAAGTGAGAACAGTCACTTTCGTAAAAGTCTGCATGAGCGATGCTTACGATGGAAGGAAGATTAGCACTAACCCGACGGAAAACGCCTATGCGGCACGAAATGATTTCACCCCTTATCGATGGTAAATGCATGTTTGAATCGGGATCGCGATCCGTTCGGCCGTTTCTTCCATCAGGACCTTCACGGCGCTCCGAGATCATCGGTGAGGCGGGAGAGTCCTCGGATTTTTATAAAGTAGAAGCGGGCTTCCCTGCTCATGCATGCGCGGGACCAAGCGGCTCGAATGAGGGGTTCAAGGAAATCGAGGACACAGCTTCGAATGACGGGCACTCGCTCTTTCAGGAAGCGTTTTTCTTTTGCACGGTCAAGAATGTGGGCGACGTTCCGGGAGCGGGCAACATTTACGTCGAAACCGTCGTGGACCGCGATTCCGGCGTGGCATTCGCAAAAGTCTATCCCGCCAAGAATGCATTGAATGCGGTCGATATCCTCGCCAGCCGTGTCCTCCCTTTCTTCGAAGAACGGGGAATTGCAATCAAGGAGATTCACACTCACAATACAACCGAATATTGCGGCTTGATTCCCAAACACCCGTTTGAAACTTTCCTTGCAACCTCTCACATTCAACACCTGCCGTTCAATCAGCCGGGCCAGCCCTACGTCTATCTTTGCGAGCAATTTTACCGATTCCTGGAAAAGGAGTTCTTTCAGCCGGAGCTGCGAAGAAAATTTGAACTTTCGCTGGAAGAACTACAGAAGAACCTGGACGCCTTTGTGGAAGCCTACAATGCCTCGCAAATGAAATACGCTAGCGAAAACAAGAACGACACTTCTCCCCCGCCGAAATTCCCTGTTGACCTGTAATCTGGTTGTGATATTGCTTTGCCCTGACTTTTTTGAGCGAATGGAAGAATTTCAAGCAATCTTGTAGCGCCCGCCTTCAGGCGGGCATCTGCTTGAAGCTATAGTGCCCGCCTGAAGGCGGGCGCTACAGGTGCCGGCCCTGAGTTGTAACACGGGCTGGAACCTCCGCTCGGAGCTGTGTGCAACCGAGTGGAGCGCTTCAGGAACACCGCATCGCGAGCGAAAGGAACTTCGTAATGTTTGAGCAGATTCTCGACCCCACCGGACACGTGTGGCTCAGCGTACTGATTTCCCTGGTTCCGCTGATCGCGCTTCTGTTCATGCTGGCGGCGCTTCGCATGACGGCCTGGCTGGCGTCGATCATCGTGGGCGTGATCACCATTCCCATCGGCGTCTATGGTCTGGCACGCGCCGCTCGCCGGCACGCTTAAATCCTATTTGTACGGCGGCCTCACGGGCTTTTGGGTGATCGACTGGATCACCTTCTGGGGCCTGATCATTTTCAACACCCTGGTGTTGACCGGGCGATTTCGAACGATTCAAGAACTGGATGATTCACCACGCCACGGCCGACATTCGAATTCAAACCATCATGCTGGCGTGGGCCTTCGGTGCGCTGCTCGAAGGGTCTGGTGGGTTTCGGCTATCCCGTGGGCGGTGGTGGTGCCCATTCTGGTTGGGCTGGGCATTGCGGATCTGGACGCCATCCGCGTCGCCGCGCTGGCGAACAACGCTCCCGTATCCTACGGCGCGCTGGGCGCGCCCATTCTGGGCTTGGCCGCGGTCACGGGGCTGCCGCTGATGGCGCTGTCCGCATCGATCGGCAACATCGTCGCGGTCCTGGCGCTGCTGCCGCCCTGGGTGCTGATCTATCTGGTCAGCGGCTGGGAAGGAATGATGGAGGCCTGGCCGCTGGCGATCGTCGGGTCTCGTTTCTTACATTTTGGGGCAATGGCCGGTGGCGCATTATCTGGGACCATATCTGCCCGACCTGAGCGGGGCCTTGGTTTCTTTCTGGGTTCTTGTTTCTTTTCGTGAAGATCTGGCGGCCGAAAACAATTCGCGGATTCGGCGGCGCGCCGCTGGCGCTCGCAGGCGCCGGCATCCGCGAGCTCGGCCGAAATGTCGTCGGCGCGCGAAGCGTTTTTCGTCTGGCTTCCCTACATCGTGCTGATCCTGGTGGTCGTCGGCTGGACCGGTCCGTGGTCCACCTGCCGTCGATCAGTTTGTTCAGGCTGTCGGTCACGGCCGAGTCTTCGGTGACGCAGCGGCCCAATTTCGTCCACGTTCAATTTCACGCCGTTCAGCGGCGGCACATCGACGCTGGTTTCCTGGCTGGTGATCCTGGCGATCCTGCGGCCCAGCGGCGAACAAGTGGGAGCAAGTTTTTTCGCGCACGCTTCAAGCAAATGTGGGGCGCGCTGCTGGTTGCGTTTTTCATCTTCGCGCTGGCCTACATTTTCGTATATACCGGGGATGGCCAATTCGCTGGCCTTCGGACTTTCCAAAATCGGACTGTTCTTCGTTGTGCTGGCGCCTATCCTGGGATGGATCGGCGTGGCGCTTTCCGGAAGCAACACTTCCACCAACGCCATGTTCGGCCCCGTGCAAGCCATGACCGGAAGGTTGCTGAATCTGCCTGTGCTGCTGCTGCCTTCGTTCAACTCGGTCGGCGCGGAAGTGGGCAAACCGATCGCGCCGCAAACCGCCAGCGTTGGCGTCTCCACCAGCAAACTGGTGCGCAGCGAAGGCCAGGTGATCCGCCACAACATGGGCTGGACGCTGGTGATGCTCGCATACCTGATTCTCATCAGCATCTTGTTCTATTATTTCTTTCCGAATTTAATGACGGTGTAGCGCTCCCTCTAAGAATAAGGGCGCCTTCTCCGTAGGGGCACGGCATTGCCGTGCCCCTACAGCGTGGTCGGGGCTTGCGCTAGAAGCAACACATTAAGGGATAATGGGCGCAACGTACGTAAACGTGCGCGCGAAGAACCACATGAAGAAAAGCACCAGCACAGAATTCACCATGAAATAAAGCATTCCGTAACCAATCAAATCGCGCGCCTTCACTTTTAACAATCCAAGCAGTGGAAGCATCCAGAACGGATTGATCAGATTCGGCAAAGCCTCCGACGCATTGTAAATCTGTACCACCCAGCCGAGATTCACGTGCAGATCCTTGGCCGCCTGCAAGACGTATGGCGCTTCGATGATCCATTTACTGCCGCCCGATGGCACGAACATTCCAAGCACGGCTGAGTAAATCGATACCACGATTGGATACGAATTGGCCGTCGAAAAGCTCACAAAGAAATGGGCCAGCTTGGCGGCCAGCGCGGAATAGGTAATGATCCCAAAAATTCCGCCGTAAAACGGAAACTGAATGAGCACGCCGGCAGTCGAGGGGATGGCATCGTTTACGGCACGCACAAAGGAACGCGGCCGCCAATGCAGCAGAAGCCCCATCATCAGAAACAAAAAATTGTAAGTATTCAGGTCCAGCGCGGCCAGCGGACCTTTTGCTGCAAGCACTTGCGCTATATAGGCCAGCCCGGCAATTCCCACGGCGATGGAAAGTACGGGCGCATATTCCAGCCATTCGGCGGGAGCTTTTCTTTCCTCCAGCTTCTTGAGTTCCACGCCATCCATCACACCGAACGATTCGGCGTCCTTGGTAGAGCTGGCAGGCGCGGAAAGGTAGGCAACCGTGACGCAGGAGACGATGAGAATGGCCGCGGTGGCGGCGCTCTGCCAGGTATAAATCGTGCGGCTCAGCGGAATCACTCCGCTGATCTTGAGCAGCGCTTGCGGAATCGATGAGGGCGTGGCCATCACCAGCGCGGCGGAGGAAGACAATCCCAGCGCCCACACGCTGCCGTTGCCCAAATACGCGGCCGCGCCAATGGCGCGATAATCCACGCCGCGCACGTTTTTCACCACTTCCCGGACCAGGATGCCGCCAAAAATCAGCCCAAGTCCCCAGCTCAGCAGCGACGTCATCATGGAAAAGAAGGCAACGAATGCGACCGCTCCGCGCGGCGTGCTTGGCACTTTGGCCAGTTGGCGGATCAGCTTGTGTACCGGAGGCGACGTGGCGACCACGAAACCTCCGATGATGATCATGGCCATCTGCATGGTGAACGGAATCAGGCCCCAAAATCCGTCCCCGAAATATTTGATCAGGTCCCGCAGCGCCACTCCGGAAAATAATCCGGCCACGAAAACAATAATCAATCCCACCAGCGCAAATACAAACGCATCCGGAAACCATTTCTGCGACCAGTCGGCCAGGCCCATGCCCAAACGCGCAAACACACCGGCGGAATCCTCGCCGGCTTTCTGAGTCAAATTTCGCTGGGGAGTCGAGTCCATGCGTCCTTTCAAAACCGGACAAATTGCGGAAAAAGCGCTCACCACTCATTGTCATTCCGAGCGGAGCGAGGAATCTCTCCTTCTTTGCTCACGGCAGAAACGAAGAGAGATTCCTCGCTCCGCTCGGAATGACAAATAAAACTACTTTGCACACAGCCAGAACAGCATGCGCCTTAGCTGGTCAAAGCAGGCGTGAGCTTGCTCATGTCAGAAAGAGTTTCCAAGGATTTCACGGCGGCGATGACCGATTCCGTTTTCGCCTTGGGCCACTTGGCAAATTCAGCGCAGCCTCGGAATTTGTCGGCCTCTTCCTCATAGCTCATGGGATTGGACGGGCTGCCCTTGGCAAATTCCGCGTGCCCGGCAATCACCTTTCCGTTTTTCAAAGTGATTTTCATGATGCTGGTCATCTTGTCGAGGCCGGCGCTCTCGGCCACGGGGTCAATATAAAAATTGATGCGCTTGACCATCTCCTGCACGTCGGGCCGCTGCACAACCTTGTCCTGAAATTCCACCAGGCCCGCCTTGCGATCGAGCAGCAGAATGCTCATGCAAAATTCCATGCTGAATTTTCCCTGCAGTCCGGTGGTCGGGCGGTGATGCAAGAGCGAAGTGGTCATGGCGTGGTTCGCGCCGACGTCCACTTTTTCCACATCGGCGGCCTTGATGTCGTTCTCGTGAATCAGGCGCATCATTTCGCCCATGGCCGGATGAGAGAGCGATCCCGACGGATACGGTTTGATGGAAACGCCGGGACTCGCCAGCGTCCACGGCTTTCCGAAGCGGTCCACAATCGCTGAGGGATCGAACCCTCCGCCAGCCGCCTGAAAAAATCCCAGCGGCGCTTCCAGAATATCGACGGCTGCGGTCCAGCCGAGCGCGGCCAGGTCGGCCGCCACGGTCCCGTTTTCCGCTGCGTGCCCCGCCTGAAACGGCTTGGTCATGGAGCCGAAATTGTCGCGGAATCCGCCGCCTTCGGTGGCTCCAATGCCCAGCGCGTAAATCGTCTGCTTCACATCGAGTCCGCGAAGCCTGGCGCACGCAGCAGTGCTGCCAAAGGTGCCGCACGTTCCGGTGGAATGAAATCCCTCATCGTAGTGGCGCGGCGAAATGGCTTCGTTGATCTTGGTCTCGACTTCCACGCCCATGTGATAGGCCACCATGAAATCCTTGCCCGAGCGGTGTCCCAGTTCACACAGTGCGAATGCGGGAGGAAGCACGCTGACCGTGGGATGCGTCAGCAGTCCATAGATGCGGTCCTTAGCCGCGGAGAGTTGCGTGTCGTCGTAATCGTCCGCGTGGATGGAGACGCCGTTCACGAAGGCCGCCAGGCGCGGATGGGCTTTCATTCCCGTGCCGATCACGCTGGCGCGCATTTCACTTGTGCCAAACGACTCCGCATATTTCCGCGCGATCGGACCCATCACCGAGGCCGATCCCGCCAGCGCCAAACCAAATCCATCCAGAATCGACTTCTTGCCAAGCTCTATCACGTCCGCCGGAATGTCTTCATACTTCGTGTTGACGATGAACTCGGCAACGGATTTCGTGAGCCCCGGAGCTTTCGGAAATTCAGCGGCAGGCGCGGGAGCGGGGGACGCGTCCATGCGGCTGCCCGTTAGCGCCAGGGCCGAAGCGGCCAGCGAAGTCTTGAATAAATCTCGGCGGTTCATCAGTCGGGTCCTCGTTTCGTTTCAGAATTCAGTTCTTCGCGGCGCGCAGCGAAGCCGCCACGGAATTTCCGTAAATTGAGGCAACATTTTCCGTGCCGATTTTCTTTCGCACATCGGCGGGCAGCTGGTTAAACAGCAGAATGACTTCCTGCCAGCGCCGGTCTTCGCCCTTGGGCAGAGGGTAATGCTGGTCGCTCCCGATCACGAAGCGATCCGGAAAATCCGTGAACAGTTTCAGCCACTCCGGCTTGATCTTTCCGTCCGCGGCCAGCGGGTAGTTGAGTCCCGGCGCAACAGGATCTGCCTTTATTTCCATGTACAAATTTGGATGCGCCATAAGCAAGCGACGGTCAAGCTCCACGGTGCGAAAGCCGGTGAAGTCCGATCCCAAATGCGCCCAAATGAATTTTGCGCGCGGATTGTGCGACAAAAGTTTTTCAAAGGCGGCGATGTTGGCATGCAATCGCGGGGCATTCGGCGGCGACTTAAGGCCAGAGGGCAGCGCCATATCCTGCGGCACGGCCTCCATGTGCAGGTCGATGGGCACGTTGTGCGCCGCGGCGATGTCGGCCAGCATCAGGTAGAGCGGGTGGTCCGCGGGAGCATACTGGTAAGGCGTGTAACCGGCAAAGTGCTCCGCCGTCATTTCCCCGAAGCCGGCCACACCCATGCGCAGCAATTCATCCGCGCGGTCCTTAAATTTTTTCTGCACCGCCGGCCCCGCGTCCCCTGTAGCCACCGATTGCATGATGATGGAGTTCAGCGAACCGCCGCCGCCCGTAACGGCCAGCTTGCCGGGATGCTTCTTCACCTCGGCCAGAATAATTTCGGTGTCGTAGTGGCCCGGGTGATCGAATGTGTCCGGCGAAATCTCGAAAAGAATCATGGCGGCATTCTCCGTGCCCATGGCCGCCAGCGCCGCGCGGACCGATCCTTGCGGGTCGGTTTCGTCAAAATGAGCGTGCTCTTCCGCAAACGGCGTCAGCGCGGGAACAGGTTCCATGGCTTGCGCAGCCTTTGCCGCGCTCGTCGAAGGCTGTTGCGCAAACGAGACTTGCGCGGCCAGCGCTAGCGCCGCGATTCCAATGGCCGAGAAGGACAGCGCCGCCACAAGCTTCCCCGGCAATCGCGTCATTGCGAAACTTTTAATTTGTCGCATATTTTGCCCAAATTTATGAATGATCGCGCCCTTGCGCGCATTTCGTTCAGGAGATTCTGAACGCTGCGCGTACCCCAACGCAAGGGATTTCTTCGGCGTTTCCGCAAAGAAATTTGGATTGGGGATCAGTGGCTCTGGCTTCACAGGCTGCGGAAAAACTCGTACCATGTCATTCCGAAGGGCAGGGTTTGCCCGAGGAATCTGCTGTTTCTTGGAAGCCGAGAAGAAAAGCAGATCCCTCGCTTCGCTCGGGATGACAAACAGCACTTTTTCCGCAGCCTGTTCAGTCTACGGGTTTAGGCCTTGCTAGAATTAAAACCCCACAGGCTGAAGCCTATGCCACGTACTACCCGTTCCTGAATGCCAGTTTGCTAGAAATTCCGGTTACGTTAAGATGTCTTCGCGAGGCCCCCTTATGAGCGAAAAGATTCGCAAGAGCGAAGCCGAGTGGCGCAAGATTCTGACGCCGCAGCAATACTATGTGACCCGCCAAAAAGGCACCGAGCCGCCCGGCACGGGCGAGTATGAAGACACCGAGGAACCGGGCGTGTACGTCTGCGTGTGCTGCGGCCAGCCGCTGTTCACTTCGGAAACGAAATTTCATTCCGGCTCCGGTTGGCCGAGTTTTTTTGCGCCGGTCAACGAGCAGAGAGTGGAGATCGACCGCGACGTCAGCCACGGAATGACGCGCGAGGAAGTGCTGTGCAGCGGCTGCGACGCACACCTCGGCCACGTTTTTCCTGACGGCCCGCCTCCCACAGGCCAGCGCTACTGCATCAATTCCCTGTCCATAAAATTGATCGAGAAAGACGAATAATGGGGCGCGGCGCGGCGGCATCCCATTCTCTCTCCTCGCCGTGCCGCAATTTCCGGCTGCGACAATTTCTGCGCGCGGGAATTATCGTCTGCCTATTGCTGATCGCCATCGTCAGCATGCCGGCCTCGGCGCGCGCATGGGGCTGCGAAGGCCATCAAGTCGTCGCGTTGCTGGCCGAAAAACATCTCACCCCGCGCGCGCTGGCCATGACCAAAAAAATCCTGGCGGACAGTCCCATCGATCCGACCCTCAGCCGCTATTGCAAAGAGGGCGGCAGCGACCCGCTGGCCGACGCCGCCACATGGCCCGACGACATGCGCGGATTGCGCCCGGAAACCGCGCCATGGCATTACGTGGATATCCCTCTAGGGACAACCGCGCGCGACGTGGAAAAATATTGCGACCCCAAAGAAGGCTGCGTCACTCGCGCCATCGCCCAAGAATTGGCAACTCTCCGCTCGGCGGGTGCGGACCCCAAAGAGCGCGCCGACGCCTTGCGATTCCTGATCCACTTCGTTGGCGATTTGCACCAGCCCCTGCACGCCGCCACCAACAACGACCAGGGCGGCAACTGCGTCCCGGTTACATTCTTTGACATCCTGCCTCAACTGAGAAATCCGCAAACAGAAGGCTACGCGCCCAACCTGCACGGCGTTTGGGATACAAATATTTTGGAGAGAGCAACGGCGGGAAAGACGGTCGATCAAGTCGCCTCAGAACTCGATCAATCTTTCCGAAGAAAAATAGCCGGTTGGCAAAAAGACTCGGCCAACGTGGATGCCTGGGCCTGGGAAAGCTACCAATTGGCGGTAAAGAACGTGTACGGAAAATTGCCCGTGCGCATTCCAGTGGAAGCTCCGCAAGCAGTCAAGTCCTGCGCCGATGACAATCACGTTTCCGCGCGCAATCTAAAGCTTAACGAAAGAATCGAAGAGCCTTACCAGGATGCGGCAGTCCCGATAGTGCGGCAGCGGCTAGCCCAGGCAGGGGCGAGACTCGCGCTCCTACTCAATCGAATCTGGCCATAGAATCAAGCGCTGCCAATCAGCATCCCGCGCGATTTGAGAACAAATAATCTCGCAATATCGAAGTAGAACTTGCCTTCGCGAAACGTGCCTCTTCCGCCTCATAAATCAACAATTACACAAGTATTACAAAGCGTTTTGCCGCCTCATGCTACTTTCGATTCAGGCGGCATTGGGTGGAAGAAGTGGTATCCAATGAATGGGCACTATTGATTGGGCACAAGGGGCCGCTCATAAAGGGGACCAGAACATGGCCAGCAACGGCAAGCGCGACAAAACATTTTCTCAGCCGGTGAACTGGGTTACGACTTTCTTCATGGTCGCATTCCACATTGGCGCAGTGGTGGCACTTTTCTATTTTGCATGGAAGCCGGTCTTGCTGGCGATTTTCCTTTGGTGGGTTGCCGGCAGCCTTGGCATCGGCATGGCCTATCACAGGCTGCTCACGCATCGCGGTTACAAGACCCCCAAATGGGTGGAATATTTCCTGACCACTTGCGGCACCTTGGCCCTGGAAGGCGGACCGATTTTCTGGGTGGCCACGCACCGCAAGCATCACCAGAATACCGACAAGGAAGGCGATCCGCATTCTCCGCGCGACGGCGGATTCTGGGCCCACATGGGCTGGATCCTGACCGGCAAGGCCATGCACAACAAGCTCGATTCCCTGCTGCCCTACGTTCCGGATCTGCGCAAAGACAAATTTCACGTATGGATCAGCGAGTGGCACTGGGTTCCTGAAGTGATTCTTGGCGTTGCGCTACTCGTCTTCGGCGGTCTCCCCTACTTGCTGTGGTGCAGCTTTGTGCGCACCGTGTTTGGCCTGCACTCCACTTGGCTGGTGAATTCCGCCACGCACATGTGGGGTTCGCAGCGCTTCATCACCGGCGACGATTCCACCAACAGTTTTTGGGTGGCCATCCTCACCTTTGGCGAGGGCTGGCATAACAATCACCACGCGCATCCTCAAATGGCCCGCCACGGTATGGCTTGGTATGAGGTCGATTTCAACTGGTACGGGATCAGCGCTTTGCGCGCGGTTGGACTGGCCTGGGATATTTCGCTGCCAAAATTGGGCCGCGAAAAAGCGATTAACGGCGCAGCTGCCCCGGAATCAGCGGGCGTACTTCCGATCGCTGCGAATGAGGCTCTTCCGCAAGAATCTGTCGGCGATTAGTACTGCGATTTGAGGCTTTCCAAGTAACTGCAATGGGCGGGGCGCGCAGAGCAACCAACGCGCCCCGCCCATTGCATTAGCGGACCTACTTGGGGGGAATGACAACCAAGCCGGCACCCGCCACTCTCCACTTCCCTTTGTCCTTCACAAACATTCGCAGCACACGCATTTCTCTTACCGTAACGATATTTCCGTTCGCGTCGGCGCCTTTGATCGTGGTGTGATCGCTGGCCAGCACCACATTCCCGTAAATTGCGCGAACCTTGAAGGTGTCCGGAAATGCGCCGGTGCCCGGCCTGGCATCGGCCTTGTTCATCATGTCCATCATTTCATGCTTGTTGACAACCACGCCCGTCGAAAGGACATCGAAGAAATCGTCCATCCACAATTCGTTCATGCTGTTGGGGCCGTCCATGATCTTGTCATGCTCGGCCTTCATCCACTTCAGTTCCACCTCATACAGCGTCTTTTCGAGCGCCGTCGGCGTGGCGCTCTCAAATCTTTTATCCTGCGCGCGAACGCGGGCAGGAAGCGCAAATCCGGCGAGCATGGACAGAATCAGAACCCAAACGAACTTCATATGCACGTTTCTCCTTTTGATTAGATCGACCGCGATTATGCTTCCTGGCGGATACTATCTTTCGATGAAATTTGATTTTGGCAAATCACACTAACACAACTTACTTTAACGGAATGCGAAAGAGGGAGTTCATTTTGTCATTCCGAGCGGAGCGAGGAATCTCTCTTCGGTTTACAATTGTAAGAAGAAAGAGAGATTCCTCGCTCCGCTCGGAATGACAAAAGGGCGAGGCTTTCTTCCGCAATCTGTTTGATTCTCATTCCCGATAAACGCCCTTGCCGACAATGAACCTGCTGTCGTCGCCTGCCGTTTTTTTTCGCGCAGGCCTCGATTAATATGGTCAGATAGAGGACTGTGATGCGCATTACCGGACGCGCCAAAAAAATCGCCATCTTCGTGACGCTGGGCGCCTGCCTGGTAGGGCTGGCGCTTGCGCTGAACGTTACCTGGATCGTGCTCAACTGGCGGGAAGTCGTTCCGCTGGTGCTGGGCATTGTGTTCTTCGCGCTGATCATCGCGGGCATCGTGGTCTACACGGTTTTTCTGGTTCGCGAAATTCACAAGAACGAGCAGCAGGACAGTTTTCTGAACGCCGTCACCCACGAACTCAAGACTCCCATCGCCTCGATTCGCCTGTACCTGGAAACGCTTCAGACGCGCGAGCTGACCGAGGCGAAGCGCCAGGATTTCTATCGCATCATGCTCGAGGATACCGACAGGCTTCTGGGAACGGTCGAGCAAATTCTGAAGGCCGGCGAGGCGCGCCTCGCCAGCGGCAAGAAGAATTGGGAGCAGGTGGATTTCTCCGCGATTGTGGCGGAGACCGTGGAACTCACGCGGCTGCGACATCACTTTCCGCCCGAGATCCTGCGTTTTGCAGGGCCGACCGGCGAACAAATCTACCTGCGCGGAAATCCCCAGGAATTGCGCACCGCCGTGTTCAACCTGGTGGAAAATGCCGTGAAATATTCCGGCGAGAAAAAAGAAATCGAAGTCGATCTGCTGACTCCTGACATTGACACCATCCTGCTGCGCGTGCGCGATAAGGGCGTCGGGATTCCTCACGCCGAACTGAAGCGCATCTTCAAGCGATTCTACCGGGTGAGCAATTCCGCCACGGGGCGCGTCAAGGGAACGGGCCTTGGCCTGTTCATCGTGCGCTCCATCGCGCGGCGGCACGGAGGCGACGCCTTTGCCGAAAGCGAGGGCACGGACCGTGGAAGCACATTCACGCTGCGCCTGCCGAGGGCTTACCCCGTATGAGCCGAATTCTCGTAGTGGAAGATGAAGCGCATCTCGCCGAAGGACTCCGTTTCAACCTGGAGCAGGAGGGCTACTCCGTTCAAGTGGTGAGCAACGGCGAAGAAGCTCTGGAACGCCTCCTGAAAAACAAGGAGGATTTCGATGCGCTAGTGTTGGACGTCATGCTCCCCGGCAAGGACGGCTTCACCGTGGCGCACGCCTTGCGCGAGGCGCGCAACTACATCCCCTTGCTGATGCTCACCGCGCGCTCGCGCCCCGAGGACGTCTTGCAAGGCTTCGAATCCGGCGCCGACGACTACCTGCCCAAACCGTTCAACCTCTCAATCCTCATGGCTCGCGTAAAAAGCCTGTTGCGCCGAAAAACCTGGGAACGCGGAGCCCCAAAACCATCGGCCAAGCCCGCCGCCCACGGCGCGGATTCGCCGGACACATTTCGCTTTGGAGATAAAGTCGTCGACTTCGAAAACCTGGTTCTGCAGGCCGGCAAGGAAACCGTGCAACTGACGCTCATGGAATCGGAACTGCTCCGCTACCTCATCCAAAACGCGGGGCATCCCGTTTCGCGAAAAGCGATTCTCGAAAATGTGTGGGACTTGCAGGAGGATACCGACACGCGCGCCATCGACAACTTCATCGTGCGCCTGAGAAAATATATCGAGAAGGAACCTTCCGATCCCAGGCACCTGGTCACAGTGCGCGGCCTGGGCTACAAATTCATTCCCTTCCCGGAAAAGAAAACAAAAAAATAAGTCCCACAGAACTTGAAGTTCACCAAATCTGGCAGCGAATTGCCGGAGGCCTGGCCATGGCCTCGCCCGCCTTGCAGTCGAAGGCGCGCGCGAATTCCTGCATATTGGAAGGCGCGGCGACGGCTCGGAAGCGGCCCAGCGGATGGGGATTGGTGTTCACCATCAAGCGCTCGAACTCAGGACGGTCGTTGGACGCCCAGATTTGCGCGAAGGCAAGGAAGAAACGCTGGTCCGAGGTTAAGCCGCCGATCAGCGCCGGCTTTTCCCCTTTCTCCGCTTTCTGCAGCGCGCGGTAGGCAAGGTTCAGCCCGCCGAGATCCGCGATGCTTTCGCCCAGCACGAGCTTGCCGTTTTCGTGCAGATCGTCCTGCACCGCGTAACCATCGAACTGTTTCTCAACGCAGGCGGCGCGCTCGTTGAAATTCTTTTCATCCTCGGGCGTCCACCAATCGCGCAAGTTGCCCTGGGCGTCAAATTTTCTGCCCTGGTCGTCGAAGCCGTGCGTCATCTCGTGGCCGATCACCGCGCCGATGGCGCCATAGTTGGACGCGTCGTCGGCGTTGGGATCGAAGAACGGCGGCTGCAGAATTCCCGCGGGAAACACAATCTCGTTCATTTGTGCGCTGTAATAGGCGTTCACGGTGGGAGGAGACATACCCCACTCGGTGCGGTCCACGGGCTTGCCGATTTTGTTCAGGTCGCGTGCAAATGCAAATTGCGCGCCGCGCATTTGATTAAGCGTGTACGGGCCGCGATCCACGGCATAGGCGGAATAGTCGATCCATTTGTCCGGGTAGCCAATCTTGCGCGTGAACGCCGCAAGCTTGGCGAGCGCCTGCTTGCGCGTGGCGGGGCTCATCCAGGGAAGAGTTTTCAGATCGTCGCGCAGGGCTTCGGTCAGGTGATTCACCATTTCAAGCGCGCGGGCTTTTGCCTCCGGCGGAAAATATTTTTGCGCGTAAATCTGCCCCAGGGCCTCGCCCAGTTGCCGGTCCGTGGCCGTCACGCAGCGCTTCCAGCGGGGCAGCAATTCCTTGGTGCCTTGCAACACGCGCCCGTTGAAATTGAAATTCTCGTCCATAAACGCATCGGACAAATACGGCGCCTCCGAATTCACGAGATGCCAGCGGAGATAAATCTTCCAGGTCTCCAGCGGCGTTTCCTTCAGCTCCTGGCTCAAGGCCTCGAAAAATTTGGGCGAGGATACGTCCACAAAGTCGATCTTGCTGTGGCCGATTTCCTGAAAATAATCTTCCCAGGCCCAGTTTGGCGTGAGGGTTCGCAGGTCGCCGCGGCTCATTTTGTGATAGGTCTTTTCCGGATCGCGCCGCTCGACGCGAGTCAAGGAAGCTTCAGCCAGTTTGGTTTCCAGTTCGACGATGGCTCTCGCTTCGCCTGTGGCCTTGGCGTCATCGTCGCCGGCAAGAGCGAGCATCTTCGCGACATGCTCTTCATATTGCCGGCGCAGCTCTTTCGATTTGTTGTCCGTCTTGGTGTAGTAGTCGCGGTCCGGCATTCCCAGGCCGCCCTGATCCGCGCCGCCAATCACTTCCGAACTATTCTTCTCATCCTGCGTGGAGCCGAAATCAAACGGCGCGCGCACGCCCATTCCCTGCAGCCGCGCGATTTCCGCCTGCAATTTCTCCGCGTTCCGAATGCTTTCTATCCGCGCAAATTCCGCGTCCAGCGGCTTGGCCCCGGCCGCATTGATACTTTTTTCATCCATGCAGCTTGCGTAGAAATCCCCAATTTTTTGCTCGTTCGATCCGGCGGCCGCTTGCGGATTGGCGGCCGCCGCTTCCAGGATCTGGTGAAGCAGCTCGCGATTTCTTTCCGCAAGCTCGTTGAAGCGTCCCCAGCTTGGATACGCGGCAGGCACGGGATTCCTGGCCAGCCATTCGCCGCTGGCGTAATGGTAGAAGTCCTCGCATGGCTTGCAGGTCTTGTCCATATTCGTGAGGTCAACGCCATGAGCGGCAGGTGCAACGGGCTTCGCGCCGCCAGCCTGCTGCCCGGCGCGCAGGATTTCAATGGAAGCGCAGGCGAGCAAAACAAACACCACGGCAATCGCAATTTTGCGAAGTGTGGAAATCTTTTTCAGGTTGAATCTCCAAGAATGAGATGGAATCTTCGTGAAGGGTGTCATCACGCTACAGTCCTCCGTTTTATCCATGGGAAACACGTTCCAAGTTTTTGGCGCCGCCGCACCAGTATCGAGTCGCCAGAAAAGCCGGATAGGAATTTAATAGGCCGCGGAAGAAACGCCCAAAGCTCTTGTCATTCTGAGCGGAGCGAGGAATCTCTCCTTCTTTAACTTGAGCGCAAACCGAGGAGAGAGATCCCTCGCTCCGCTCGGAATGACAAAATTAACGACTTTTTCCGCAACCAGCTAGGACTTGGGCGCGTTCCCATTGGCTGGCAGTGAACGAATGTAATTCACGATCTGCCAAACCTGCTCGGGAGTTTCCCTTCCGTCGTAGGCGGGCATGCGGCCCTTGCCTTTCAATATGAGATAGGAAAGTTCGCCATCCGTGAAGTGCTCGAGGTTCTGGGATTTTCGCCAGTCGTGGACGTTCATGTTGGTATCCTTGGCCTGCAATCCCTTGCCGTCTCCGTCCTTGCCATGGCAAAGCGTGCAATCCGTTGCGCCATATAGCCGCTTGCCTTCCTCGATGGAAGCAGAATTCGATTCGACTGGATTCTTGCGGTCGATCTCTTCCTGAGGAATCTTGGTCTGCGGCGCGGCTTTCCCACTGCAACCAATAATCAATACACAACATAGAAGCGCGCACAGAATCGCGGCTGGCCTTGCCATCATTTCCCCCTAAAACCTCGGACGATCGCGCGGAAGCACTCCACCCGGCTCGCTCCACGTACTTTTTCAAGACGGAGTTTATATTTTTTCCGGTGACCCGTACAGTGAAACCAGGATATCGCTGCAACGCTTTTTCCGCTAAAATGTTGCCGCCTTGATTGCGTGCTGAGCGGTAGTGTGCGAAACGCCGCAAAAGCATCGAGCGTCCAATAAAATAAGCAGTAGAAGATCGCTCATGGGCAGCGAGCAGCAGCGAGCAGGAACGCCGGAGGAATAAAGGCTTCTTGTTTTGAGCGTGGCTTTGGCGCAATTAACCCATTCGATTGACAGTGAGGGCCGGCGAAATGCAACACCTTATGGAGTTTTGCACGTGGCTGGAGCAGACCGGGCTAGGCACGTCCATCCGGGATTCCGAGTGGCTTTTCCCGGTCATCGAAACGGTTCATATTGTTGGCATCGTTCTGCTTGTGGGCGCTACGTCGGTTCTGGATCTGCGCCTGCTGGGATGGACCTATCGCGATAAATCGGTCTCTAAAATGGCGTGGAGATTCCTGCCCTGGGCTTGGGTGGGCTTCATCATTCAACTGATCACAGGTGTTCTTTTGTTCGCCTCCGAGGCCACCAAGATGTATGGCAACCCCGGCTTTCAAATCAAGATGGTGCTGATCGTTGTGGCAGGCATCAATGCGCTGGTATTCCATAGCGTGGCGTACCAAAGCGTGGGCAAGTGGGAAAACGATCCCGTGGGGCCGCTCTCGGCGCGCGCCGCGGGACTAATATCAATCGTTTTGTGGTTTGGAATCGTTGCCGCAGGCCGCTGGATCGCCTACGTCTAAGGTTTGTGTGGCATAGGCTTCAGCCTGTGGCCTTTAGTCCTAGCAAGGACTAACCCCCACAGGCTGAAGCCTGTGCTACAAAACCCACGTTCACTGCGCGGATACTTCGGATTCGAGTTTCGCCATTACCGGCCGCGGCACCCCGCCGGCCAGCGCCGCCACAAGCCCGCACAACGCCGCGAAGGACAGCCAAAGCGCCGGCATGGCGCGGTTTCCCGTCTCGTGAATCAGAGCAGTGCAAATCGCGGGGGTGAATCCACCAAAAATCGCCGTCGCCAAACTGAACGCCAGCGAAAATCCGGAAGTGCGAATCTCCGGCGGCATGATTTCCGCAAGGTGCGGAATCATGGCCCCGTTGTAAACGCCGAAGAAAATGGACAGCCACAATTCCACGATCAGCAGGCGTGTGGTGGACGGGCTGCTGACCAGCCACAACATCGCGGGATAGGAAGTCAGAATGGCCGCCACCGTGACCCCGATCAGAATGGGCCGCCTTCCAACAATGTCGGAGATCGCTCCACCGGTCGGCAGCCAGAAAAAATTTGACATGCCCACGCAGAACGTCACCAGAAGACTCTGGCGGCTTGTGAGGTGCAGCACTTCGATGCCGTAGGTCGGTGTATAGGCGGTGATCAGATAGAAACTCACCGTGGTCATGGTGGAGAACAAAACGCCGATGGTGACAATTTTCCAATTCGTCACAAGCGAGGCAAGCACTTCGTCGATCTTGGGATGGTGTTTCTGCGCTAGAAACGCCTCCGTCTCCTCCAGCGATTTGCGCAGCCAGAACAGCAGCGGGACAATCATGCAACCGATGAGGAACGGCACGCGCCATCCCCAGGCGGACATGCGCTCGGGCGGCATAATGATGCTGAGCGCCACGCCCAGCAGTGCCGCAAAAACCACGGCGACCTGCTGGCTGGCCGATTGCCATGCGCAATAAAATCCGCGGTGGCCGGGCGTGGCCATCTCCGCAAGATAAATAGATGCTCCGCCCACTCCGACGCCGGCCGAAAATCCCTGCAACAAGCGTCCAAGCAGCACCACGATCGGCGCGACAATTCCGATGGTTCGATACGGCGGAGTAAATGCGATGACCATCGTGCCGACAGCCATCAAGGAAAGCGTGAAGATCAGTCCCGCGCGCCTGCCATGGCGGTCCACATAAGCGCCCAGCACGACGGCGCCCAGCGGGCGCATCAGGTAGCCCGCGCCAAAAGTTCCCAGCGTCAACATCAAGGAGGCGTAGGCGTTGCTGGAGGGAAAAATTTCGCGCGCGATGTACGACGCATAGTATGCATACACCATGAAGTCGTACATCTCCAGAAAGTTGCCGCTGGAGATGCGTATGACATTGCCGATTTTGGAACTTCCAGGTTGTGCGCTCATAAGGCTCGAATTATTTCCACTTGTATCCGCTCATTTGTGGCGCCGGCGTCCCGCCGGCGGTTTTGCGCTGCGTGAAGAATACAAAAAGCCGCCGGCGGGACGCCGGCGCCACGCACATCGCGTACCCTACTTCCCTGCCTGCCCGGATGCATCCGTTAAATAAAAATATCCAACCTTGTTATTCGACGGCGAACCGTACCAAATCCTTTTCCCGTCGGCGTCGGGGAAAAATTCGCGAATGGTATTTTCCGAATGTGGAAATGGGTACTCCACAATTTTTCCAGTCTTGGGATCGAGGCGTCCCACCACATCCAAATAATACGACGAATACCACACGCTGTGGTCTCCCGCGATTCCAATTGCATACGGGAAGGAATCGATTCCGCCGGGCACATCGTATTCCTTGAATGTTTCCGTCTTGGGGTCGAAGCGGCCAATCTTTCCCTTTTGAAACTCTCCGAACCACACGGTTCCGTCCGTATCCAGGGCGATTCTGCGCTCGTAGGATTCCAGCGTTGGCGGCATCCACTGCTGCACTTTCAGCGTCTTGGCATCCACTTTGCCGATCTGCCCCGTCCCCGGATTTGTGAACCACACGTTTTCATCCTTATCGAAGGCAAGGCTGTAGGTGTGGTCCGCTTCCATGAAATCATGGAATTTCTTGGTTTCAGGATCGAACAAAGTCAATGGATAGCCGCTGGACCACGCCCGTCCCTTGGAATCCACCCGCACCGTATGCCGCGAGCCGCCGTCCTCCCTTCCTTCCTTGCCTGGTCGATAGGCGTCCTGATATTCGGTGATCTGCTTGGTGACCGGATCCCACCTGCCCAGCTTGTCGGAAGCCTGCTCGGTGAGCCATACGGAGCCGTCCGGCGCGGCGATGGCGGAATGCACCGCGGCAGTGCCCTGGTTCGGCACCGGAAAATCCTGCATTTCGGCTGTCTGCGGATTGAGCCGCGTAATTTTATTTCCAATCCCAAAATTTGGAATCCAAACCGATCCATCCTTTGCGGGCGCTGCGCTGAACGGCATGCGGCTCGGCCCCGGCATGTCATATTCCACATACGCAATCTTCGTGGCTTCGCTCGTGAACGGGCGCAGCGTTTCCTTGTATCCCGGCGCATCGGCCGCGGACTTCGGCAGCACCGAATCCTCGCCATACAGCTTGTGCAGATATGCGGCCACCTCTTCGGCGTCCTGGTCCGTGATTCGGTAGGACAAGCTGAAGTGCATGGTCTCGCGCATGAACTGCACGCGGTCCTTCCAGCCGTCCTCATCGCGCGTCACCGAGGCCATGCGCGTTTGAAATCCGTGGCAGATAAAACATTTCACGAAAATGGTCTGCTTGGCCTTGTCTTCCGGCCAAAGTTTCTTTGCCTGATAAATGGAAAGCTCGTTCCAGCGCACAATTCCAGCCTGCATCGAAAAATCGATGGCCGCAGTTTGATCCGCCGCGAGCGTCACGCCGCTCTTGGGTTCCGCGCGCAAGCCGGTTGCCTTGACCTGCACGCGGTATTCGCCCGCCGGCAATTTCTCGCTGCGGTAGCGCCCTTGCCCATCCGACAGCACAAAGAAACTCATCTTCGTTTTTGTGTTTTGCGCCTGAATGAACGCGCCTTCCACAGGCTTCCCGTCAGGCCCCTTCACTGTTCCGGAAATCGTCGCTGCATGGAAAGTTGCGGCAAAAGAAAACGCCAGGCCCAGCAAGGCCAAAAGTTTGCTTTGAAGCTTCATGCCTGCTCCTTCGAAGTTTGGTTCCAATCGCTGCCAATGCTATTTGGAATTGTGCGTGGCATTATGCCCCAGAATCCGTGGAAATTGGTACAGGCTTCGTTTTCCGGTGATGGACCAGTTTCCGCTAACCCCTGTCTAACAGGCTGTAGGTTAAATTCCGCAGCCAAAGCTTTCCCCGGCGTGTAAACTAAGCCCGATGGCCCTGCTGGTCATTTGGCAATGCGAGTTGTTTGAAGCCTGGCTCCGAGCTAGCTGGTGAAAGGGTGCAACATGAAAGATGAGACCGCCGACAATATTGCAAGTGAATTGCGGCTGATTCGAGAAGAATTGCAGAAATTGACCGGCGCGCTAAAATCCATCGCGAGTCGGTCACAGAACTCCAACAAATCTGGAAGGTCATTTCAGGGGCGCAATTCCTTGCCGTTTGAGCCCGGACAACCAGATCGAAAACAGCAGGCGGTTCGACGCCCCGAAGATAAGCGTCGTCAATGGCACCTTCCGAGAGACGCTAAATAATAATATTGTTAAGCGAAGCAGTTGGAACAATCACGACTGTTTTTCAGGGACATTGTGAACTCTTGCATCCGCTTTGCATGGTCAATGCTATGGTTGCTCGACGCTGACGCACTCATAACTGTGCACTGGGGCTCGCGCCGGGTGAAGACTTCACAAACCGGATTGCGTGAGTGGCAGAAGATCGGAAATAGTCTCGGCGTACGAAACCCAGTTTCCGGTAATCCCTGCTGAGACCGCCCCGTTTCTCAGGACTTGGCCAGCATCCGCGACGAGGATATCGACACTCCGAGTAACCGTGTGCAATATTCATTGCGATGCGATACCAAATCGACGGCTCTCGATTCGTCAGGAGTCGAGCACACATCTTGACTTGTTCAGTGACTCGGCGGTATGAGGAGACTGTGGGTGACGCCATCAAACGCAGATCGTGACTCGTTCGCTACCTCGGTATAGCTGCAATCTTGTGTATCGCTGTCATAGCAGCCGATTCAAAGTCCTAATTATGTTGTCAGAGTGACCGGCGACGCGACGGATTGGGTGATCCATTTTCTTGTAGGATTCGGAGGCATCAATTGCGGTCGCGTCAGGGGTCGAGGCGACCCATCACTGGCAAAAAATGCGCTCTGGAAGCAAATGCGAATGGGCAGCCGTTTCGAGTGATTTATAACCTTCCAACGATTGACGGAAGTACAGCGGTTGGCTTTGTCAGAACGCGGCATGGCGCGATTCTTGCGGTGAGTTTTTCCGGCTGTTGAACCGGGACCTCATCTCGGAATGTGGCGTTGTGTCCCGGCTGGCTTCGGGCCAAATTCCGATGAGATCTCTCTCAGGAACTAGCTAAATATTGAGTCCACTGGTTTGCCAATTGGAGACTGCGCGTGCAAATGAAAAGGGGCCAATTTTATGCCATTTGGCCCCCGGCAGAAATCCTTCAGTAGCTTTTGTTTATTTGTGTATGTAGATGCCGACGTCGAACCGACCGTGATCCCAGTCGGCCTTGTGATCGCTGCACCACTTGCGGTTGTTGTCCATGCGCTGTACGTCACTGGCCACTTGCCGGCTGTTTTCGCCGTGCTTGGCCGCATCCTTATCGATCCTGGCGCGATCTGCTTCGAGCCTCTCGTGGCAACTCTTGCCCCAGTCCTTATCTGCCCTAGCAGGTGCCCCGACGGCCAGCAGTAAGCCTCCGGCCAGCGCGGTGGTCAGAGCCATTCGAGTCCATAATTTACTCATGATCAGCAATCTCCCGGTAAACCCGCGGCCGTGAAAGTCAATCCCGGCGCAGCGCTCACCTCTGGTAAATTTCATTCCAATTTAGTCTGGCACCAGAGCTGCGGCAATGCTGTTCAATTTAGAACACCAGATCAAATAGGCAGCAAGTGGATTCGGTCATTGCTCATCAGTTGACTCGCGTTAAGTACGCCCTCCACTTCTTTGATCGCCAAGTCTTGATAAGTCGTCTTATCGATATGCGGGAAACCCAGATTCCCAGTTGCCGATAATCCCGGCGGTCTCAATGGGTCGATGCAACACTTGTTCAAAGTCTCCTTGAACGAGTCTAAGAGGCTTATTTCGTGCCCCGGTATCAATTCAAACAAGGCAAAAGCCCTGTATAGGTTTTGATTGAGTACGATTGCACCGATCAATTCTCGTTGGGAAGCGCTGTCAGCTCAACTGGTTATAGGGTGTTGCATCGACCGGTTGAGCTGGCACCTCTTCTCGGAAACTGGCCCACCACCCGTTTCCTGGTAGTACCCGGATTACATTTGTAGGGCAGCTATTCCCTCCCAGGGGCTCGGGATTAAGAGTGTCTGCACTACTCCAACCGACCGCTTGCGCTGTTCCAACGGTAGTGCTAATTTGCTTCTCTAGTGGAATTTATATCGTAGCCCTAGGCTTTGGTTGAGTGCCTGAGGTTTTCTTCAAGGCATCAACTTAATGGCCTCCGGCTTGGAGATCATAATGCGGGCAAAACCCCGGTACCCCGGCATCCGCGTCACAGCCAACGGCAATCAGCTGGTTTCCTATCATACTGAAACACGCATCACGGACGCGGGGATCTTCTACCCGATCACGCCGTCCACCGAGGGTGGCGAGCTGTACCAACAGGCCTTTGCGGAAGGCAAGCTTAACGTCTTTGGCCGCAGCACCATCGCGGTCGAGAGCCGAGGGCGAGCACGCGGCGCAGGGCGGAGCCATCGCGCACTCCGTATGCGGCCAGCGCGTAGTCAATTTCACGTCCGGCCAGGGAGTTGTGTACGGCGTGGAGCAGTATTACCACGCGCCAGGCAAATGCTCGACCATGGTGCTGGAAGTTGGCGCCCGCGCGCTCACCAAGCATGCGCTGAACGTACACTGCGGCCACGACGACGTGTACGGCGCGCTCGATACCGGTTGGATCATCCTGTTTGGCAAAGACGCCCAACAGGCCGCCGACCAGGCGCTCATCCTGCGGCGCGTCACCGAACTCAGCCTGACTCCGGGAATGAACGTGCAGGACGGATTCCTCACCTCGCACCTTGAGCGCACTTTCTACAAGCACGAATCGGAACTGATGCGCGAATATCTGGGCGCGCCCGACGACATCATCGACTGCCCGACCGAAAGCCAGCGCATCTTGTTTGGCCCCAAGCGGCCGCCGCGTGCCGCGCATGATCGACCTGACCAACCCCGTGCTGCTGGGACCTGTGCAAAACCAGGAGCACTACATGCAGGGCGTGGTGGCGCGCCGCAACAATTTCACCGAGCCGATTCTCCAGTTCCTGGAAGAGGCCTACAAAGATTTCGGCGAAGTTGACCGGCCGCTACTACGGCTTGATCACTCAATATAAGACCGAGGATGCGGACACTGTATTCGTGTCCCTCGGTTCGGCAGCCGAAAACATCGAGGCCGGCGTCGATTATCTGCGCGAGCACGCGCAACGCCAAGGTTGGTTCGATTCACCTGAACGTGATTCGGCCCTTCCCCGAAGCCGCCGTCATCAAGGCCCTGGCCGGCAAGCGCAACGTCATCGTTCTGGAGCGCACCGACGAACCCATGGCCGGAGACAACCCCATGGGCCGGGATATCCGCACGGCGCTGAGCAAGGCCCTGGTCACGCATGACCATGTCGCGGAAGCAAATCTCCCGGCGATCACTACGGACACGATGCCGCGCCTGTTCAACGGCATCTACGGCTTGGGCTCCCGCGATTTCCGCCCGGAGCACATTCTGGGCGCATACGAATTTGCGACCGGAGCGCGCAAGCGCAAGGACGGCAAGGGCATCGCCGACGGTACTTCCTTCTTCGTTCTGGGCGTGGACCATCCCTATGAAGTGAAATCGGACGAGACGCCTTCCCTGCTGCCGGACAAAGCCGTGGCCGTGCGTTTCCATTCCATCGGAGGATGGGGCGCCATCACCACCGGAAAAAACCTGGGCGCGATCATCGGCGACTTGAACGATCTGCTCTACGACCGCGACAAGGTTGTGGACGAATTTGGCAATCCCAAGGAAATCATCCACGTCAGCGCCAACCCCAAATACGGCTCGGAAAAGAAAGGCGCGCCGACGTCCTACTTCATGGTGGCCGCCCCGCAGCGCATTCGTGTAAATTGCGATTTGCGCCATGTAACGGTAGTTCTCTGCTGCGATCCCAAGGCATTCACGCACACCAATCCGCTGGACGGAATGCTCGAGGGCGGCTCGCTGATCTGGGAATCGGATGAGGAAGGCGAGAAGGCCTGGGAGCGCCTGCCCATGTGGGCGCGCAAGCAAATTATCGACAAGAACATTCGCGTGTACACCTTGCCCGGCTTCGAGATTGCCCGCAAGGCAACCGATCGCCCCGACCTGCAATTGAGAATGCAGGGAAACGCGTTCCTCGGCGCGTTCTTTGCCGTGTCGCCGATTTTGCAGGAATTCGGGATCACGCCCGAACAATTCCGCGATGTGGTCCACAAGCAGTACGTCAAGAAATTCGGCCGGCTGGGCGATGCCGTTGTGAATTCCAACATGGAAGTCATGACCCAGGGTTTCGAGCGGGTGCATGAAATTCGAGTAGGCGAGATGACCGCGCCGGATCGCTCTTCGCTGCGCGGCGAAGCCCTTTTGCCCGTGCTCGCTCAGAATTCCGCGGAGGGCGGCTGCGGCTCCGGATGCCGCTCGCATGAGGTTCCCGCGGGCCAGGGTCCGCGCACGCCGCTCACAACCATCGCCATGTTCGATTCCGAGTTTCGCTCCAACTACGGCTACAACCAGCCCTCTTCGCCGCTCTCGTCGGTGGGCGTGATGGCCGCCGGCAGCGGCGATACCGCCTCCAAATATGTGGCCCGGCGCGAAACACCACTTTACATCGCGGAAAATTGCACCCAGTGCATGGAGTGCATCGCGGTCTGCCCGGACACCGCGCTGCCAAACTGCTCGCAGGATTTGGAAACCGTGCTGCGCGCCGCGATCGCCAACTACGTAGCGGATCCCAATGAGCGCGCAAAAATGTTGCGCTCGGTGCCGGAAATCGACAAGCGCACACGCGCCCTCATGCGCGACACGCTCAACTCCAAGGCCCTGACTCCCCTTCCCGAGCTTCTTCGCAAGGTTACCAACGAAGTGGACGGATTCTCGGACGATGCCAAGCGCCAATTCTTCGCCGTCATCGAAAAAGTTCCCATGGCCTACCAGAAAGTCAACGCAATCTTTTCGACGCCGGAAAGAAAAACCCCCGGCAGCGGCGGTGTATTCTCGATCTTCGTTTCCGACCTGTGCAAAGGCTGCGCCGCGTGCGTCACTGCTTGCGGCGATCACCAGGCGCTGAAGATGGTGCAGGAAACCGAAGAGGTCAACGCCGAGCACGAAACCGGGACCGCCTTCCTGAACCTCTTGCCCGACACTTCACAGAAATACCTGGGCCTCTATAACGATGCGCATCCGGACGAATCCAAGACAGCCGCGCTGCGCAATTTGATGATGGTGCGCCGCAACTATGACGCGCTGGTTTCCGGCGACGGCGCCTGCGCCGGCTGCGGCGAAAAGAGCATCCTGAAGGCCATCACCTCGGTCACCGAAGCGGTACATGCGGCCCATCTATCACGCCAAGGCCGGCCGCTTGCGCGCCAAGGCCAGCGACCTCGAAAAGTTCGGCGTGCAAAAGCTCGCGGAACTCAAGGCCCACAACGAACAGGAGTACGAACTCTTGCGCCAGGCCATCGCTCACCTGGTGATGGGCCTGGGCGGCGAGGACGAGAAGGACACCAAGAAGCGCATCGCCGCGCACGGCGCGATTTCCGACGCAGAGTTGGTCCACGCCATCGCCACCGTGATGCTGCAAGAAGCCTTCAATCACATGAATCTGCAGGCCATCGATGGCCGCCTGGCAAACGGCATGTCCGTAATGGCCATGGCCGCGCACACCGGTTGCAACACCGTCTATGGCTCAACGCCCGCGAACAACCCGCATCCCTATCCCTGGATGAACTCTCTGTTCCAGGATGGCGTGACCGTGGGATGGCTGCTGGGCGAAAGCTTCATCGTGGATCATGCGCGGCGTTCGGTGATCCCCGAGCGCCTGGCCGATGTACTGCTGAATCGCACGGAAAACGTAATCAATGCCGCGCGAATATTACGAATACTCCCACTTCACCGACGCCCTGATGACCGACCAGGAAATTATGGAACTTCCCAAGGTATGGGTGGTTGGCGGAGACGGCGGCATGGGCGACATCGGCTATCAGAATACTTCCAAGGTCATCCTGCAGAATCGCCCCAACGTCAAAGCCCTGATGCTGGACACGCAGGTTTATTCGAACACCGGCGGACAGAACTCCGATTCCACGCCCATGCTGGGCGGAAACGACATGAACGTGTTCGGCGCCGCCACGCAGGGCAAGAACGTCGAGAAGAAAACGGTGGCGGAAACGTTCCTGGCTGGCCACGGCTCCCCGTTCGTCGCGCAGATTTCCATCGCCAACGCGCCCAAGCTTTACAGGGCCATCCTCGACGGCATCGAATATCGCGGCACGGCATTCCTGCAGTGCTTCACCACCTGCCAGCCGGAACACGGCGTGGGCGACGACATGGCCCTCACTCAAGCGCAGCGCGTACGAGACTCCCGCGGAGCGCCGGAATTTATTTTCAATCCCCGCATGGGCGAAACCTACCAGGAAGCGCTGGACCTCAAGGGCAACCCGTCCATCGAAAAAGATTGGTACGAAACCAAGTTCAAGGCCACCAACGAGCCATTCCGCTACACCGTGGCGCACTGGTGCGCAACGGAAGCGCGCTTCCGCAATCACCTGAAGAAGATCAAGAAGGATGACGCGGCTAAGTTGATTCCGCTGGAAAACATGCTGGTGCGAATCACGCAGCAGGACGTGGTCTACCGCCGCTACCTGGTGCACGGTCACCGCTCTTATGTTCCCGACTTCGGCGTGTACATCCAGGTACAGGGGGCAGATAACAGCATCGAGTACCGCTCGCTCTCCCGCCAACTGGTTCTCTTCTGCGTGGAGCGCCGCAAGGCCTGGCGCATGATCCAGAGCAAAGCGGGAATCGAGAACAAGGAATACAAGGCGCAGCGCGCGATTTTGGCGGACGTCGATGCCGGCAAAATCTCGCACGAGGAACTGTTCGCGCGGGCGCAAGAACTGATGAAGGAGAGGATGCCAAGCACGCCCGAGCATGCTCCCCGCCCGGCTGCTGCGGCGCCTGCTGCTTCAGCCCCGCCCAAACCCACCGTCAAACCGATAGCGCCAGTCGCCAAGAGCCCCGCAACTGAACCCGCCAACCCGGTGATGGCCAAAACAACGCAAGTGGCCGCGCAAAGAGAGCTGGAAAATGAATCGCCCAGTTGGGAACAGCGCGTGCAAATACGCCTGATGGAGTTGGACGTCGATCCCGGCAACGACGCAGACCAGGGAGTCGGCAAAAAGGGCGGAGACTAGTCACAGTCTTTAAGTAGCGCGGGCTTCAGCCTGCGGGGGTTAGTCCGAGCACGAACCAAAACCCGCAGGCTGAAGCCCGCGCCACAAATCATCCTGGATACGAGTTGGAAATGTAACTGTGCAATTGCAATATGGTTTGCTGCTGAGCGGAAATAATCCACTTCACCAGGTCGCCGATGGAAACCACGCCCAATACAACTCCATCCTCCACCACAGGCAGATGACGGATGCGATTTTCGGTCATGATCCTCATGCCCTCCTCGACCGTCTGATCGGGAGTCACGAAAATTGCCGGGCTGGTCATGATTTCTTTTACCTGGGTTTGCCTGGAGGACTTTCCCTGCAGAATCACTTTTCGCGCATAGTCGCGCTCGGAAACCACGCCAACCAATCCGCCATCCAGCACCACCATCAAGGCTCCGGCGTGTTTTTCCGCCATGATTTCGATTGCATCGTAGACACTGGCGTCCGGGGAAACTTGCCATACGTTCTGGCCTTTTTCTTTCAGGATTAATCGAATCGTGTCGACCAGATTCATGGGCGCCTCGATTTCAGCGGTTTCGCTCGACAGACTTTTGGACTTTCCTTGAATATCTTCCCTTGCCCATGACCATACGGCAGCTGCTTTGCCAAGTCAAGGCCGGACGCTCGCCACAGCTACGGGGCATACAGTCGCGTTAGGAAAGGCGGCGCATTGTGCGCGGAAGCGGTCAGGCGTATATTGTCACGCAGCAAGCAACACACAATTAAATATTCAGCTCGGGGGAATGCTCAAATGAAACGATGCGCTTGGATTTTGGCCGTTCTGATCGCCATGATGTGGCCTGCGGTTTCTTCGCAAGCACAAACGACAAAAGGCGCTGTCCTGTTTGAATCTCATTGCGCCACCTGCCACGGAAATCCCAGCAGCGCTATGCCCTCCCCCGATGTAATGTCTCTTTGGAAGTTGACGGCGGAAGCGGTCTACGCCGAGATGGGCAAGGGGCCGCACGCATCTTTCTCCGGCGTTTCGGACGCCGACTGGCGCGAAGTCGCTTTCTATATTGGCCGCCGCAAGGTGGACGTAGCGAAAATTGCCGACGCCAAGACCATGGTAAACCAGTGCCCCGGCAATTCTCCTCTGGGCGACATTTCCGCCAAGCCCATGTGGAATGGTTGGGGAAACAGTATAACCAACGCGCGATTTCAATCCGCAAAAGGCGCGGGCTTGACTGCTGCCCAGGTACCCAATCTTAAATTGAAATGGGCATTCGGATTCCCCGGCGCCGAGGAAGTTTACGGCCAGCCCACGGTTGCAGGTGGGCGAGTATTTCTCGGCGTGGACACCGGAGCGGTCTATTCGATCGACGCGGAAACCGGCTGTGTCTATTGGTCCTATCAGGCGGACGCGGGCGTTCGTACGGCCGTAAGCATTGGCCCCGTGAAGGGCAAAGGCTCCAATAAGTATGGAATTTATTTCGGAGACATCCGGGCCAACGTCTACATGCTGGACGCCTCCACCGGCAAGGAAATCTGGAAAGTGAAAGTGGAAGATCATCCCGTTGCAAAAATTACGGGCGCGCCCACATTGTATGAAGATCGCCTGTACGTGCCGGTCTCTTCGCAGGAGGAGCGCACCGCGGGGTGGAGCACGGTGTATCCATGCTGCACGTTTCGAGGCAGCGTGGTGGCGCTCGATGCGGCCAATGGCCACACCATCTGGAAGACTTACCCGGTGCAGGATGCGCCCAAGCCCACCACCAAAAATTCCAACGGCGTGCAGCAATATGGCCCCAATGGCGGCGCCGTATGGAACTCGCCCACGGTTGACCCCAAAAACCATGCCATTTACATCGGCACAGGAGATTCCTACACCAAACCCATCTCCCCGAATACTGACGCCATCATGGCTCTGGACATGAAAACCGGAAAAATCATGTGGTCTGTTCAGGACACGCAAAATGACGCCTGGCTTTCCGGCTGCGGCGGTGAAATCAAATCGGAAAATTGCCTGCCGCCCGGCGAGCTTGGCCCCGACTATGACTTTGGCGCATCGCCCATCCTGGTCAATTTGTCGGGTGGACACCGAATGCTGGTGGCCGGACAAAAGAGCGGCATGGTCTGGGGACACGATCCCGACAAGGAAGGCACCGTGGCCTGGAAGGCGCAGCTGGTGCAAAAACTGGCGCTGGGCATGATCACCTTCGGCGGAGCGGCCGACGATCAGAACGCCTACTTCGGTTTGCGCACCGGCGGCGTGGCCGCGGTGAAACTGGACACGGGCGAAAAGAAATGGTTCACGCCTGTGGCGCCCGCGCCGGGACCCGGCCCCAAGGGCGAAAACGCGGCCCTGACAGCCATTCCCGGAGCGGTTTTTTCCGGAGGCTGGGACGGCATGCTGCGCGCCTTCTCCACCGAGGACGGACATTTACTCTGGGATTACAACATGATCCGTAATTACGAAACGGTAAACCACGTTCCGGCTAAGGGCGGCTCCATGGCCGCCGCCGGCCCGACCGTGGCGGGCGGCATGCTCTTCGTCGGCTCCGGCTACGTTTTCGGAGCGGGCGCGCCCGGCAACGCGCTGCTGGTCTTCGCCCCACAGTAAGCAAAGAACCATCCGGAACCACGGATGCACACGGATCAACACGGATCAAAGAATTGAAAGGAACTGAAACTAGGGGTGCGAGGTGTCGTGCCCCTAGTTTCTTTTTCTCCGCACTAAACACTGCCCTTTCCTATCCATTCCATAAAAAAGTTGATACAGACTTTCGCTTGGCTCATCGGCCGCTTCCGCTATAATTTGTCCCTCGATTAGCCTTTCCTGATGGAATGAATTCCGGGCGGGGAAATGGCACTTTTTCGCAAACCGAGCGATGAGCATACGCGTTGCACTGAACCACAAGACTCTCTACCGCTATACCAGGCCGGTATGGCTCTCTCCCCATGTGGTGCGCCTGCGTCCGGCGCCGCATTGCAGAACACCCATTCCCGCCTATTCCCTGAAGATCACTCCTGCCGACCATTTCATTAACTGGCAGCAGGACCCTTACAGCAATCATCTTGCGCGGCTGGTCTTCCCGAGCAAGACCACGGAATTTTCCGTGGAAGTCGATCTCGTCGCGGACATGACCGTCATCAACCCCTTCGATTTCTTCCTGGAAAAATACGCCGAGGAAATTCCCTTCCAGTACGATCCGGTCGTGAAAAGAGAGCTTTCTCCTTACCTGAAGAAGCGCCGCGCCGGGCCGCTCATGCAGGCTCTGATCGAGGAAGCGCGCAAGGAAAAAATTCGCACCAACGATTTTCTGGTGGACGTGAATCAGCGAATCCAGAAGCGCGTCAAATATTTGATCCGCATGGAGCCGGGAATTCAAAGCCCGGAAAAAACGCTGACGCTCGGCAGCGGCTCCTGCCGCGATAGCGCCTGGCTTCTGGTGCAATTGCTCAGGCATCTCGGCCTGGCTGCAAGATTCGTTTCCGGCTATCTGATCCAGCTCACGCCAGACGTCAAATCGCTCGACGGCCCCAGCGGAACCGACCGCGATTTCACCGACCTGCACGCATGGACGGAAGTCTATCTGCCCGGCGGCGGCTGGGTTGGCCTCGATCCAACCTCGGGCCTGCTCGCAGGCGAGGGGCATATTCCCCTGGCGTGCTCGGCCGAACCGGTAACCGCCGCGGCGATCAGCGGCGGCTTTTCCTATGACGATGAATCCATCGTCAGCACGGAACCGGACACGGAAAAGAAGAAGCCTCGAGGAAAAGACGCTTTCGAATTTTCCATGTCCGTGAAGCGCATCCATGAAGACCCGCGCGTAACCAAGCCCTACACGGACGAGCAGTGGATCGCCATCGAATCGCTGGGCCATCAAGTGGATGCCGATCTCAAAGCTCGCGACGTGCGCTTGACCATGGGTGGCGAGCCAACGTTCGTCTCCGTTGACGACATGGATGGCCCGGAGTGGACCACAGCCGCAGTGGGCCCGACAAAATACAAACTTGCCGATACGCTGATTCGAAGGCTGCGCGATCGATTCGCTCCCAGCGGATTCCTGCACCACGGCATGGGCAAGTGGTATCCCGGCGAATCGCTGCCGCGCTGGGCGCTGGGCCTGTATTGGCGCAAGGATGGCGAGCCCATCTGGCGCGATCCAGCGCTCATCGCCAATGAAAATACCGCAGGCAAGCTGAGCAGCGACGATGCGCGGAAATTTCTTCACAGCCTGTGCGAACGATTGGGCGTAAGCCCAGAGCATGCCCTGCCCGGCTACGAAGACACCTGGTATTACATGTGGAAAGAGCGTCGGCTCCCTGTCAACGTCGATCCATTCGAAAACAAGCTGGAAAATGCGGAGGATCGCGCACGCCTGGCGCGCGTGTTCGAACGCGGCTTGGACAATGTCGTTGGCTACGCGCTGCCCTTGCGCCGCGAATACTACACCGACGACAGCAGTGACTGGGTCACAGGCGCGTGGTTCTTCCGGCCGGAGCGCATGTATTTAATTCCCGGCGACTCTCCCATGGGCTTTCGATTGCCGCTCGATTCCATTCCCTGGGTGCATCCCTCGAACGTTCATCACATCGTCGAGCAGGATCCCATGGCGGCCCGAAAACCTTTGCCCGAGCGCGCCGCCATGGCCGGGCGTCAACGCTTCGAGGAAGAACAGGTCCCTGAATATCAGCCCGCGCAAGGAATCATGGAGCAAACCGTCGAAATGGGACCGGCGCGCGAGCGGCCGCGCAAGCGCATCATGACTCTCGATTTGCCTCCGGCGCCAGGGCAATCCGCCACAGGGACGGTTCGAACGGCGCTGTGCGCGGAAACGCGCGACGGCATCCTCCGCCTGTTCCTGCCGCCACAGCGCTACCTGGAAGATTATCTTGCGCTGGTCACATCGATCGAGGAAACCGCCGCGGACCTGGGGATGCCGGTGCTCGTGGAAGGGTACGCCCCGCCTCACGATTCGCGCGTTCACACAATCAAAGTGACGCCCGATCCTGGCGTGATCGAGGTAAACCTGCATCCATCCGCAAACTGGGATGAATTGGTGAAAAACACCACGGCGCTGTACGAAGAGGCGCACCTGAGCCGCCTGGCCACGGAAAAATTCATGCTCGATGGCCGCCACACCGGCACGGGCGGCGGAAATCACATCTTGATTGGCGGCGCCACGCCGGCCGATTCTCCCATTCTGCGAAATCCCGGTTTGCTGCGCAGCCTCATCGGCTACTGGCACAACCATCCCGCGCTTTCCTATCTCTTCAGCGGAATTTTTGTGGGGCCCACAAGCCAGGCGCCGCGCATCGACGAAGCGCGCAACGACCAAGTCTATGAAATGGAAATCGCTTTTCAGCAGATTCCCGACCTTGGCACGACTGCGCCGTGGCTGGTGGACCGCATCTTCCGCAACTTGCTGGTGGACGCAACGGGCAGCACGCATCGCGCCGAATTCTGCATCGATAAACTGTACTCGCCGGATAGCGCCTCGGGCCGCCTGGGATTGCTGGAAATGCGCGCCTTTGAAATGCCGCCGCATTCCAGGATGAGCCTCACGCAACACCTTTTGCTTCGCGCGCTGGTTGCGCACTTGTGGGAGAAGCCGTATCGCCAGGAACTGGTGCGCTGGCGCACCGAAGTCCACGACCGCTTCATGCTTCCCTATTTCGTGCGGCAGGACCTGGAAGATGTGGTGTCCGACTTGAACGCGGCCGGATATCCGCTGCGCATGGAATGGTTCGATCCGCATTTCGAGTTTCGTTTTCCGTTGTACGGCGCCATCGAGCAGCGCGGCATCGAGCTGGAATTCCGCCAGGCCATCGAACCATGGCACGTCACCGGCGAAGAGGCCAGCGCGGGAGGCACGGCGCGGTACGTGGACTCCTCGCTGGAACGTTTGCAGGTGTTCGCAAACGGAATGGTGGACCCGCGCCACGTGGTCACCTGCAATGGCCGGCGCGTGGCGCTGCATCCCACGGGCACCAATGGCCAGTTTGTAGCGGGCGTTCGTTACCGCGCCTGGCAGCCGCCAAATTGCCTGCATCCCACCATCGGAACTCACGTGCCGCTGGTGTTCGATCTGGTGGACACCTGGTCGGGCCGCTCCATCGGCGGGTGCACTTACCACGTGGCGCATCCCGGCGGCAGGAGTTACGACAGCTTTCCGATCAACGCCTACGCCGCGGAGAGCCGGCGCATCGCGCGCTTTTTCAAATTCGGGCACACGCCAGGGCCAGTCTCCGTGGGCCAGGAAAAAATCACTAAGGAATTGCCGTTCACGCTGGACCTTAGATTGAAATAAGGTATCGTTAATAGGAACTATGCAAGGACCTACATCCTCTGGCGGCATCGAAACGGATCGCCCGCTGCGGCGCGGCTTTGCCGACAACTACGGAATCGATTCCCCTTTTCCCGATGAAATGGTTCAGCCGGACCGCTCCCTGCGCCGGCACTGGCGTGAATTTGTTTCGCTGCTGGATGAGTTGCCGCCCGGCGAGCTTGGCCACAGGCGCGACCTGGCGCGGCGGTTGGTTCACCAGAATGGCGTGACGCACAACGTCTACGGTGATCCCGACGGCCTGGACCGGCCGTGGAGCCTGGACTTCATTCCCCTGCTCATCTCTCCCGCCGAATGGGAAACGCTCAGCGAAGGGCTGATCCAGCGCGCTCGATTGCTGGACCGTTTGCTGGCCGACCTGTATGGCCCCGCGGAGACAATTTATAGCGGCGTGCTTCCCCCGGAATTGCTGTGGGCCAATCCTGGATTTCTCCGTCCGTGCCACGGAATCCGAGTGCCGCAGGGCCGCTGGCTGCACCTGTACGCGGCGGACCTGGTGCGCACGGATAACGGGCAATTCGAAGTGCTCAGCGACCGTACGCAAGCGCCATCCGGCGCGGGCTATTCGCTGGAGAACCGCATCGTGCTTTCCCGCGCGCTGCCTTCCGTGTTTCGCGAATGCAAGGTGCAGCGGCTCGCGCCCTTCTTCGTCTCACTGCGGGAAACTTTGACGGAACTCGCGCCGGCCAATCGCGAAAATCCGCGCATCGTTCTGTACACTCCAGGCCCCTACAACGAAACTTATTTCGAACATTCCTTCTTGGCTCGCTACCTCGGCTATGCGCTGGTGCAGGGGAACGACCTGACCGTTCGCGATTCCATCGTGTACATGAAGACGCTGGGAGGGTTGCAGCGCGTCGACGTCATGCTTCGAAGGGTGGACGATAATTTTTGCGATCCCCTGGAGCTCTATCCAAATTCCTATCTGGGAGTGCCGGGGCTGCTGCAAGCCATTCGCCGCGGCAACGTGGCGATTGCCAATGCCGTCGGCTGCGGTCTTCTGCAGGCGCCTGGATTTCTTCCCTTCCTTCCGGCGATCTGCCGATTTCTGCTGGGCGAAGAGATGAAGCTGCCTTCCGTGGAAACCTGGTGGTGCGGCCAGCCTGAAATTTTGCAATACGTATTGCAGCGCCTGCCTGAAATGGTGATCAAGTCCGCCTATCCCACGCAGGGCGAGGACCCTGTGTTCGGCCAAAACCTTACGCGCGAGCAACTCTCCGCGCTGGAACAAAAAATCAGGGCGCGTCCGGCCCGCTTCGTTGCGCAAAGGCAGGTAATGTCCTGCACCACGCCTGCGCTCGTGGGGGAAAATGTGGAGCCGCGGCGGTTCGTGGTTCGCTCCTACCTGAGCGCCTACGGCAAATCCTACACCGTCATGAACGGCGGTCTTTCGCGCATCACGCAATCAAACGATTCGCTGGTGGTCTCCTTGCAAAAGGGAGGCCGCAGCAAGGACACATGGATTTTGTCTGACGGCCCGGTCAGCCCGGTAACGCTCCTTCCCTCGACCACCCAGCCCATCGCCATCAGCCGGGGCGGCAGCGATTTGCCCAGCCGCCTGGCGGAGGATCTCTTCTGGCTGGGGCGCTACTCCGAGCGCGCCGACGCACAGGCGCGCCTGGCGCGCGGCGCCCTTGCCAGCATGATCGATCAGACCGGTTTTGACAGCGCTCACGCAGTCCAAGTCCTGGCCTCCGCTTGCCGGAACAAACCCATGCGTTCGACCGGCGCGGAACTCGAACGCGAATTCATCGACGCAACTCTTGGCACTGCAAATGGCGAGGGGCTGCGCGGCAGCGTCGCAAATCTTCACCGCCTGGCCAGAATTTTGCGCGACACCATTTCCACGGATGCCTGGCGCATCCTGCAGGAAAGCCATCGCGCGGTTTCCAATTTCGTGGCCAGCCCCACGGAACCCGCTTCCGGCGTTCTGGAACTGCTCGACAATCTGGTGGTCACGCTGGCCGCTTTTGCCGGGCTGGCCGCCGATTCCATGACGCGCGGGCAGGCCTGGCGCTTTTTGGATATCGGCCGCCGGATTGAGCGAGTCACATTTGTTTCCAGATTCTTGCGCGATACGCTGGTGGAGCCGGGCACAGATCCGGTCCTGCTGGAAGCCGTCTTGAAAATTGGAGATAGCTGGCTCACTTATGGCCGCAGATACATGACGCATCTGGAAACCCACGCCGTGGCCGACTTGCTGCTGGCGGATGAGACCAATCCGCGCTCCGTGGCCTTTCAACTTGCTTTGATCGACTTGCACCTCGGCGCCCTGCCGCGCGACCTTTCGCACCCGGACCGCAACCACGATCAGCGCCTGCTGCTGAAGCTGCGCACTTCCGTTCAACTGGCCGATTTCGTGAAACTGTGTTCGGTTCCGCCTGGCCGCGAGCGCGCGGAATTTCACGCCCTTCTTTCCGGCATCCTGGAACAGTCCGGCCAGCTATCGGAAGCCATCGCGCAATTATATTTTTCACACGCCATCATTTCGCAGGAAATTGCCGGCATGCGCGAGGAGCGCGAATGAAATACCGCGTCACGCATTCCACGCGATTCGAATACGACGAAGCCATTCCTTTGTCGCACAACGTAATCCGCATGAGGCCACGCGAGTATCAAACGCAGGTTTGCTTGAAATACCAAATCCTGGTGCTTCCCTCGCCCACGGTGAAGAATGACGGCTTCGACTATTTCGGAAACCATGTCACCTGGTTCAGCCTGCAGGAGCCACACACGGTCCTGCGAATTTCCGCGCAGAGCGAGGTGGAAGTTTTTCCCTCGGGACCGCATGACGTGAGCCGCGGCCCCTCCTGGGAAAATGTGCTGCAAATCCTGGCCATCGCGCCGGACCGCGAAGTGTTGGCAGCGCACGAGTATCTATACGAATCGGCTCACGTGCCATGGTCGGCGGAACTGGCCGAATTCGCGCGCCCATCGTTCCCGTCCGGGCGACCCTATCTCGAATGCGTTCTGGATTTGACGCGGCGCATCCACCTAGATTTCAAATTCATGGCTGGCTCCACGCAAATCGATACGCCGGTCGAGGATGTGTATCGTTCGCATCAAGGCGTGTGCCAGGATTTCGCGCATCTGCAAATCTGCTGCCTGCGCTCGCTGGGATTTCCTGCGCGCTATGTCAGCGGATATTTGGTGACTTCTCCGCCGCCCGGAAAAGAACGGCTGGCCGGGGCGGATGCCTCGCATGCATGGGTCAGCGTCTTCTTGCCGGGAACCGGCTGGGTGGAATTCGATCCCACCAATGGACTCATGCCCAGCGACGGCCACATCACGCTGGCCTGGGGAAGAGACTACGACGACGTAGGCCCCTCCAGAGGAATCCTGATCGGCGGCCAGCGCCACTGGATGGACGTCTCCGTGGATGTGGTGCCCATCGAAGCTTCCTGACCAATCCCCCAAAGATTCAGGCTTCAACTGGACTTTCCCCATCACATCTGGCAAAACCTTCATCGGGGTAATTGCCTCCACGGAAAGGCGGGACATTGCAGCATTTTGGGGCGTTCATTGTTGGGGTCGTCATTGGTTTTCTTGGAGGCTTATTCGGAAAGGGCGGCAGCGCTATTGCCACGCCTCTTTTGGCAATTATCGGCTATCCGGGATTCATCGCGGTCGCTTCCCCGCTGCCTTCCACAATTCCGGGCACGCTGCTTGCATCCGGGCAATACTGGAAACATAAGCTGGTCGATTGGCGTGTGGTAGGGTGGAGCATTGCCGTGGGCGTACCCGCAACGATTCTGGGTTCCGCTCTCACGATATATACTGGCGCGCGGTTCTTGCTGATCCTGACGGATATTCTGGTATTGGGGTTCGGCATCTCTTTTTTGATTTCACCCAGCGACAAAAAATCTGCATCCTACGTGCCGCAGCCCTTGCCGGACGATCCCCCGTCTTACTCTCGGGTGCAGCTTGCGCTCATTGCCGCGGGCGTCGGATTCATATCGGGGCTGCTGGCCAATGCCGGCGGTTTTCTGCTTGCTCCCGCGTATATCCGCGTCCTCAAACTTCCGATTAAGAAATCCTTTGCCTGCTCGCTGGCCGTGTCCGCCGTGCTCGCCGTGCCGGGAACGATCATCCATGCGTACCTCGGGCATATCTCATGGACGGTCACGGGACTTGTCGCTCTGGGATCTGTTCCGTTTTCCATGATTGGCGCGCGCGTTGCGATTCGCTCGCGATCCAGCAGGCTCGCGCACATGTACGGACTTTTCCTGACCGCGCTTGGAATTTTGTCCCTTTTCCATTTGTAAGGTTTGCGTGGCGCGGGCTTCAGCCTGCGGATTTTAGTCCCTGCAAAGACAAAAATCCGCAGGCTGAAGCCCGCGCCACGCAATGCGGGAATTCAATGCGTTCACTATTTCCGGCCCGAATGCGGGGTTGATGTTAATTTAGGTCTCATTTCAATTGGAGAAGGCTATGCCTTTGAATGCCGTAACTCCACTCAACCCGGCCTACTTTCTCGATCGCGCCGCGAAAATATTTTCAGAGCGCACGGCTGTGATCGACGGCCAGCGCCGCTTCACCTATCGCGAATTCGGGGAGCGTTCGCACAGTCTGGCCGGGCTGCTGCGAAGCGCGGGCGCCCGGCAAGGCGATCGCATCGCCGCGTTGTGCACGAATAGCCACGTGATGCTGGAGATGCACAACGGCGTGCCCATGGCGGGCTGCGCGCTTGTCCCCATGAATATTCGGCTCTCCTCTCAGGAGATGGCCTACATCCTGGAAAATTCCGGAGCGCGCATCCTGATTGCCACGCACGAATTTGCGGAGGCCGCGCAATCGCTTTCCTCCAAGGCAGGCGTGCGGCTCATCCTTGCGGGAGACGCATCCAGCGAGTACGAAGAATTGCTGAAATCCTCGGAGCCATGTCCCACCGCGCCGATCGATGAAATGTCCCTCCTGGCGGTCAACTACACCAGCGGAAGCACGGGCCGCCCGAGAGGCGTGATGTACACGCATCGCGGAGCGTACCTGCAGGCGCTGGCCATGGCTTTTCATTCGCGGCTGGGCCTTGACAGCGCCTATCTCTGGACGCTTCCCATGTTTCATTGCAACGGCTGGTGTTTTACGTGGGCGGTCACGGCTGCGGGCGCGGCGCATATTTGCCAGCGGCAGATCGCTCCATCGGCAATCTGGGCGGCAATTTGCAGCGGCAGCGTCACTCATCTTTGCGCCGCGCCCACCGTCCTGACCATGATCGCGGAAGCCGCAGCATCCTCCGGCGGCGGAAATCCTGGGCACGCGGTCCATGCGTTCACGGGAGGCGCGCCGCCCACTCCGGCGCTGCTTGCGAGACTGGCCGCCTTGAATCTACATGTCACGCATTTGTATGGTTTGACGGAAACGTATGGCCCGTCGGTGATCAACGAATGGCAGCCGGAATGGTCTTCCAAGTCCGATAGCGAGAAGGCCAGGCTGAATGCGCGGCAAGGCGTCGGCAATGTGGTTACCAGGGATATTGCGGTGATCGATGCCGCCGGCAAGGAAGTTCCAAGCGACGGTGAAACACTGGGCGAAATTGCAATCCGCGGCAACAACGTGACCATCGGCTATTACCAGGACGATGCGGCCACGCGCGCCGCCCGATCCGGCGGATGGTTTCGCACCGGCGATCTGGGCGTGCGCTTTCCGGACGGCTACATCGAGCTGCGCGACCGCGCCAAGGACATCATCATCACCGGCGGAGAGAATGTCGCTTCCGTTGAAGTGGAAAAAGCCCTTGCCGAGCATCCCGCTGTTTTGGAGGCGGTCGTGGTGGGCCGCCCGGATGAACGCTGGGGCGAAATTCCCGTGGCCTTCGTGGTGCTGCGCCAGGGCATGTCCGCCACGATGGAAGAACTGATCGAATTTGTGTGTGGGAGGATTGCGCGTTTCAAGGCGCCGCGAGAGATTCGATTTGAAGAGCTTCCCAAAACTTCAACAGGAAAAATCCAGAAATATATTTTACGCCGGCGATTGAGCGGCGGGTAAGACAAGCTTCACACGCTGTGGAAAACATGCCCCACCCTTTTGTCATTCTGAGCGAAGCGAAGAATCTCTCCGCAGTTTGAGCCCGGAAAAAGAAAGAGAGATTCTTCGCTCAGAATGACAAAGTAAGTTACATATTCCCTGGCCCGTGAACGCAGTCCGACGGCTGTAAATTCGAGAAGGCGCGCGCCGCCGTCATCTAGTAGAATCCGCATTCCTATTCCGGAGGCAATGAAATGGCTTTACGAACTGCCGCAGAATTTCTCGCAGGGCTGCGCGATGCGCGCGAAGTGTACTATCGCGGACAGCGCGTGCCGAACGTGGTGGACCACGCCGAGTTGGGCGTCGCCGCGCGGCATGCCGCCATCGATTTTGAAATGGCGGAAAATCCCAAGTTTCGCGAGCTGGCCGTGCACCGCGACGGCTCCGAAGAATATTCCGCCTACTATCGCGTGCCGCGCAACTCGCAGGATTTACTCTCGCGCTCGAAACTGATCGAAGCCGGAACGGCCGAAGGCGCGACGCTGGTGCTGCTCATCAAGGAAATTGGAACCGACGCACTGTTTGCTTTGAAGCGCGTGCTGGGCCGCAGCGGCGACGCGCAAGGCATTCAGCACGTGGAAAACTTTTATCGCCATTGCAGGGATAAGGACTTGGCCCTTGCCGTTGCGCAAACCGACGTGAAGGGCGACCGCAGCAAGCGCCCCTCCGAGCAAAGCGATCCTGACATGTACGTGCGCGTGGTGGAAAAGCGCGCGGACGGCATCGTGGTGAGCGGCGCGAAAATCCACACCTCTTGCACGCCCTACGTGGACGAGGTGATCGTGCTGCCCAGCCGCTCCATGGGGCCGGGTGACGAGCCCTGGTCGCTGGCCTTCGCGGTTCCCACCGCAACGCCAGGCCTTCGCCTGTATGCCTCCGACTATCTGCACGGCACGGACGATCCCTTCACACGCCCCATTTCCACAAATCACAAGATGGTGGAAACTCTGACCGTATTTGAAAATGTTTTCGTTCCGTGGGAGCGCGTTTTTTACGTGGATCGCCCGGACCTGGCCGGCGCAACCGCGCTGACCTTCGTGGAGTTCCATCGATTCACCGCCGTCAGCTACAAACTTCCCCTGCTCGACGCCATGGTGGGCGCGGGAATCGCCATCGCCAAAGCGAACGGCATCGAGCGTGCCGGGCACGTGCGCGACAAACTGACCTGGCTCGGCGGCTATGCAGAGACCGTGCGCGGGCTGACCGAACTGGCCGCGCTTCGCTGCAAAGTGGAAAACGGCGTGGCCTATCCCGACGTGTTCACCACCAACATGGCCAAGTGGACCTTCGCGCGCGAATTTCACCAGGCCATCGAAACCGTGCAGGACCTCGCCGGCGGATTACTGGTCACAGGCCCGGGCGGCATGGATTGGGACTCTCCGGAAGTTCGCCCGGTGCTGGATAAATATTTTCCCGGCGCGTGGCCCGCGGACCGCCGCATGGCCATCATGAATCTGATCGGCGATCTGACCACGCGCCTGTATGGCGGGTATCAGGCGGTGCTCGCGGTGCACGCCGAGGGCTCGATAGAAGCGGAAAAAATGGCCATGTTCCGCGCGTACGATCCGTCGCGGTCCGTTGGCGCTGGCTATGCGCCTCGCGGGGCTGGAAGCAAATCCGGCAAAGAAATAATATTTCGAGGGGTGGAATTGTGGGCGCGCTAAACGGAAAAGTTGCCGATCGTCACCGGAGCGAGCCGCGGCATTGGACGCGCCATCGCGGAAGTTTTTGTGCGCGAAGGCGCGCACGTGGTGATCTGCGGGCGCAAGCAGGAGACGCTCGGATCAAGCTGGCCCGCGAAATCGGATCGGCCGTGAAGGCAATCGCATGCCATGTTGGCCGCGCTGGATCAGATCGAAAACATGGTGGCGACCACGGCGCGCGAATTCGGCCGCGGTCGACATTTTGGTGAACAACGCCGCAACCAATATTTCCTTCGGGCCGTGCCTGGAGATTGACGAAGGGCAATTCGACAAGATGGTGGAGATCAACTTGAAGAGCGCCTTCCGCCTGATCAAGGCCGTGGCCCCCGGAATGTGCGAGCGCGGCAGCGGATCGATCGTCAACATCGCTTCCATCGCCGGGCTTCGCCCGCAACTGCACAGCCTGCTTTACAGCATGACCAAGGCCGCGCTCATCATGATGACGCAATCCTACGCGCTCGAACTGGGGCCAAAAGGCGTGCGCGTAAATGCAATCGCCCCTGGCTTAATTCAGACAACCCTCAGCGAATATTACTGGAAGGATGAAACGCACGCGCGAAGAGCGTCCTGGCCGATCAGCCCATCCAGCGCATCGGGCAGCCATCCGACGTCGCGGAGATTGCGCTGCTGCTGGCCAGCGACCGAGGCTCCTACATTACCGGGCAGACTCTCACCGTCGATGGCGGCTTCCTGCTTCCCGGACTTTGATCCTGGATACGTTAAACAAGCGGCGTAAAAGGAAAATTATTTTGACGTTCCGAGCGGAGCGAGGAATCTCTCCTCAGGTTTTCTCCTCTCTTCTCTGTGTCCTCTATGTTGAATTTTTTTCGTCACGCCGGAAAAGCCTTAACACAGAGGACACAGAGAAAAGAGGAGAAAACCGAGGGCACGGAGAGATCGGCTTTCCATAGCGCAAAATCTACTGCGGCTTGTACTTGTTGTGGCAGGCTTCACATGTATCGAGAATGTCGCCGCCAACGTCGCCCAACTTGTCGGCGTCCTTGGCGTTGGCCGCCTTGAATGCCGCCGCGCCCGCGTCCACCATCGCTTTTGCATCCTTCATCCACTCCCCATTGTCCTTGGAGCGCCCCGCCATCATCAACAGGTTTCCGGATTCGGCGAGGATCAGTGCGCTGTTCTGCACGGCGGCCCATTCCTTATCGGTTTTCGGGGCCTGGTTAGGAACGGCGAAGATCACATCGGACGAAGGGATCACCATGGCCCGCATGATTTGAAGCGTTGTGCCCACAGGTTGATACGTGGGCGCCTGGGCCATTGCCGCGCTAGCAAGCAAGAGAATCATTACAACAGTCGTTCGCATCAGTGCTCCTCATGGATCAAGATATGCCTTCGCGTGCGCAAGGCAACATAACGGTGCGTCTCACACGGGTCTGTGACCAGCGTCACAATACGCTGTAACGGGAGTCACATGGAGGCGCCCTATTTATAGCGAACCAGCCGCATCATGCCGCCTGTCATGTGATACAGGTTGTGGCAATGGAAGAGCCATGTCCCGCTGTTATTCGCCATGAAATCAAATTCCACCCGCTTGGAGTGAGTCCAAACGATGGTGGTGTCCTTCATTACATTGCCCACGCGAAAAAAATGTCCATGAAGGTGCATGGGATGGGGCATGGCGCTGGCATTCTCCATTCGAACGCGTACGGTTTCTCCCTGGTGGACCTCCATGGGATCGGCGTTGGGGTATGCCTGGCCGTTTATGGTCCATTCCTGGGTCATCATTCCTGCCGGACTCATCATTCCGCCAGGTTTTAATGCCCCACCCGTCAGCAAAAAATTGAAAGTGCGGCTGGGCTTTTGGGCTGGGGGCAGGTCCAATCCGCGAAGGTCATCGACATTCAACGAATGCCCCCCCGTCAAACCTTCGGGCAAAACGCCCGCGCGGGGCTGCGTTTCGTTGGTGTCCGTATAGCGCAGCACGGCGCGCGCCGGCGGCAGATCGTTATCGGGAGATGCGGCGATCGGCCATGCCCCTGAGTTCTTGGCTTCTACCAGGACGTCGTAACGCTCGCCCGGCCCAAGTGACAGCGAGTCAACACGCAGCGGCTCCACGGGCCTTCCGTCTGTATGCGTGACGAGTAAGGGATGGCCGCCAATGGCAAAGCGGTAGATCGTCGCGCCGGAAAGATTGATGATGCGCAGGCGAACCCGCTCTCCGGTCTTGACGCTAAAAATAGCGGGAGCCTCGGGTGGGCGTCCGTTGATGAGCAATGCGAAGTAGGGAGGGGTCAGCATCCCCGCCATTCCCCTGCCGGCGTTCATGGGCCTGCCAAGGGGCATGGGTACCCCTGCTAGAACGTCATTCAAGGACAGCGTGTATTCCCGGTCGTATTCGACGTGCGGTTTCTTCTCTTCCACAACTAACGGACCAACCAGGCCGCGCTCCGGTTGCAGGCCGAAATGCGAATGGTAGAGATAACTTCCGGCAGGGGCCGCGTCGAATTCATAGACGAACGTGCCGCCGGGAGAGATTGCGGGTTGCGTGATGTCAGGGACGCCGTCCATGGCATTGCGCAGAGGGATGCCGTGCCAGTGAATGGTTGTGCCTTCAGGGAGGTTATTTTTTACCGTCAGGCGCAGCCGCTCTCCTTCTTTTGCGCGGATCTCCGGCCCGGGAAACTGGCCGTTGTACAGCCACTTCTCGAAGATACCGTGAGCGGGAATTTCAAGCTGAGTTGGCTCCAGATCCAGGGTAAATTCGCGCAGCGCTCCGCCCCGCTCCAGCGGACCATCGAGAGGCTTGGAATTGGATCCTTCTTGTGATTTGACCTGAATGCCACGCGTGTACGAAGAAAGCCGGGAGCCCAATGCCAGGGCCCCGAAATTCGAAAATGCGGTTCGAATGAAGGTTCGACGGTCCATGCGTTACTTAGGGGATCCTTACCCCGCGGACTCATGGAACCGCCGCCGTTCCGCCACACTCGAAAAATGGAAGGTGTGGCGGAAGGGCGGCGCAAATTCGCGTCAAATTGTACTAAATTCCGCCCCAACTAAAAGAATGCAATCCAGCGGCCCATGGCCACAATCCCGAACCATAGCAGAATCGAGAATGCCCCGGCAAACTTGGCTCCGAACGGAGTGGCGCCCTTCTCCCACTTGTCCACGCTGCGATAGGCGGTAAAGTGAAAGAACAGGGCGTTCACACCTGCCAGAGCGATCAGCAGCATCTTCCAGCGGAAGCCGGTGTTGGTGTAGCAGCGGCTGGCCTCAGACACGAACATTAGCACGCCTGTTACAAGCATCAGGGCGAATCCGTACAAAGCCCAGCGCAGCGTCCCGCCCGCGACGCTCGAAACGGTGTCATTCTTTAGCGAGAGGCCCATCAGCCGCAAATCCAGAATGGACGTCGCGCCAACAACCGTGACGATTCCAAACATGTGAATACTTTCAATCGCCGGGAATATCCACGCGGACTGCGCGATGGTGCTTCCCACGGATGTGGCTTCCAACCAGTGACACAGTGCAAGCATGTCTGGCATTTCGATAATCTCCTTTTCATTGCAAAGTAGCTGCCGTCGGACGCATTCCCATTGCCTCGCGCTTGGTTCGCCCAGTTCGTCGCGCGCATACGCGGAGATCGAAAACGCTATTCACGAGCGCCGGTATAGCCGATCACTCTGGACATGGCCACAATTCCGAACCACAGAAGGATGGAGATCACGGCGCTCCACTTCATGGCGGAGGGCGTGCGGCCCGGCTCCTGCCACTTCCCTTCGTTCCCCTTAATGGACTTGTCCAGCATGAAGATATTCAGCCCGGCGAGAACAACCATGGCAATCTTCACGCGGAATGCGGTGTTCGTGTACATATCCACCGCTTGCGCCGCGAACACCAGAAACCCGGTGATCAGATTGCCGGCCAACCCTGCCTGAGCCCAGCGCACCGTCAGGTGAGCGACGCTGGAAACAGAACGGCTTTGGAGCCCCAGGCCCAACACGCGCAGGTCCAGCACCGAGGTCGCCGTCACCATGATTACGAATCCAAAAATATGCAGCGTGTAGAGCGCGGGATATAGGTTGAGAGATTCTCGAATCCCGGTCGCCCATGAAGTCAACTGCAACCACTGGCACAGTTCATAAAGGTGCATGAAGTCTCCTTTCCCCTTTGTGCAAGATGAACGCTTGGCGCATTTTTGGCGCTATTGAAGGTGTGGCCGCCATGCACAGCCCTAAGATAAATGGTAAATGGGCCAGCCCATGCCAAGCGGATACTCAAAACATGGGTGATACCTTGCCCTCGTCCGCCACGGAAATATGTGACTCTGGGCACATCTATATGTGACATACATCACCTTAAGGTGAGACTTACATCACAGCATCTTTTCGATAGGAGGGCGAGCATTACACTAGAGTGGTCCTGCAGTTCAAGTTTCCTGGAGGAGGGGCGGAATGAAACGGAAAGCAGTTTATCTCTTGCTTGTTGCGTTGAGTTTGGTGGCGATATCGATTCCCGTGTTTGCTCATCACGGAACTGCGGCGTACGACCTGTCCAAGACGGTCACCGTCAAGGGCAAGGTTACGAAGTTCAGTTTCATCAATCCGCATTGCCAGGTGTACTTCGACGTGACCAACGAAAAGGGCGTCGCGGAACCGTGGCAGGCGGAATTGACCAGCCCGAACCATCTGATGCGCAGCGGATGGACGAAAGACACCTTGAAGGCCGGGGACGATGTCACCATCACGGGATATCGCACCAAGGACGGCACGAATTCGATCTGGATTGGAAAGATCATGCTTAAGGATGAGGAACTGAAGCTCGGAACCGATTAGCGGCCATTCCAGGGGCCGGGAAGGGGTATTGGCAGTAAGTTTCCGCGATTGTGTTTGTGTGTGATGTGGACCTGAGGAACGGCATGTGGTCCACAACACACGCTTGGTATTTTGGGGGCCATGATGGCAGAGAAGGAAATCAGTGAAGTTGGACTCCAGATCATGCCATCAACCAAGGTCGCGGACCTGCTCAGCCAATACCCCGCTCTTGAGGACGTGTTGATCGGACTCGCTCCTCCCTTCCAGAAGCTGAAAAACCCGATTCTTCGAAAGACCGTGGGCAGAGTTGCTTCTCTTCAGCAAGTGGCCGCCGTGGGACACATGCCTGTTCACGAACTTGTGAACCACTTGCGAGCGGCGGTGGGACAGCCGGACTTGGTTTCCGAAGAGTCCTATAGCGACACAGCTTCCTACTTTCAGCCCCGCCCGGATTGGTTCGACGCCGCCAGGATCGTGGCGACCATCGAAGAAAAAACCTCCGATCCGGACAAGATGCCGGTAGTTTCCATTCTCCAGCGAATAGCCAAGCTTCAACCTGGAGAAATATTGGAGTTGGTTACCACCTTCCTTCCTGCTCCGGGGATCGATATCCTCAGGAACAAGAACCTAAGGGTATGGTCAACGGAAGACGAATCAAAGCTGATCCGAACCTACGTATCGAAGGCGAGTCCATCTTGAAGCAATCTTGTTTTCTGGAGACCATGTGAAAATATTTACAAAGTTTGCAGGAGCGGCGACAGTGTTCGCTCTAGCCGTCGCATTTGCCGGCTGCGGGAGCAAGCAATCCGCCACGCAAACCGCTGAAAATGCGCCAGTCTCCCACTCGGAGGGAAAGCCCGTGGACGCAGCCACTGCGGGTTCCGTGACCGGGACCATTAAGTTCGACGGCGTGGTCCCGCAAATGAAGGTCATCAACATGATTGACGTGCCCAATTGCGCCAAGCTGCATTCCGCGCCGGTTATGACCGAGAGCGTTGTGCCCGGCGACAACGGCACGCTGCAAAATGTGCTGGTCTACCTTCAGGGCGATTTCAGCGCGTATTCCTTCCCGCAGACCGTGCAGCCGGTAAAGGTCGAACAGGAAGGGTGCATTTACACTCCTCACGTGGTGGCGCTGATGACTCGCGACGTTCTCGAAGTGACAAACAAGGATGCCGTCACGCACAACATCAATGCCATGTCCCAGCTTCAACAGGGCTGGAACGAAACCCAGCCGCAGGGCGGGCAGCCGATCGTGCGGATTTTTTCCAAGGAAGAGATTCCCATGATCGTCAAATGCAACATGCACCCGTGGATGCGCTTCTATTTGGCCGTTGTAAGCCATCCCTATTTTCAGGTCACCGGAAAAGACGGCCAGTTTGCCTTGCGAAATGTCCCGCCGGGAACCTACACGCTCACGGCCTGGCACGAAACCTACGGTACAAAGAAGCAGACCATCGTCATCCAGCCGAAGCAAGAGCAAGCGGTAACCATTACCTTCACGGACAAAGATCGCCCTTAACTCAGAGATTTGCGCCGGTCTAAAAATGAAAGCCTATCTCAGCGGTTTCCGTGCGCGGCGTAACATAGTGCGTGCCGCTGAATGTTGAAAGGAAATTGTACAGAGCCACTTTATTGGTCAGATTGATGACGGTGAAGCGCACGCTCCATTTGTAGCGATCTCCCCTAAACAGATCGTCTTGTCCCACGGCCAGGTCAAATAGATGACGCGGTTGAATGCGCTGAGGATTGTGATCGTCATTCTCCGCGTTCGGAGCTGGAATTTTCAGCAGCGTGGAACTGAGTTGCGATGCTGGACAGAGATAAGGCAGTGCTTTGAAAGGAGTGGCGGCCACGCCGTTGCACGTCAGGCCGGCCTCAAACTGCTGATCGGCGGTAAAAGCCAATCCAGTGCCATTATTCACGAGCGCGATATCGCCGGCTGGAATATTGGCCAATCCACCGTCTGCAATTGGCGTGGAAAATCTGCACGTGACGGTTGCCGCGAGACAGGGCGTAGCGCCCGCAACCAGCCCGCTGTCATACCTCCAGTTGAACCCTAGCCACGGCCCTCTCCTCAGCGGCTGGTATTGCAGGTGCGTGGTTTGATTAAAAATTTCGTCGTGGTCGATGCGGAATACGCCCGGCAGCAATGGGGGCGCAATTCCGCTGACGGTTGGCGGGAAGAAGCGCGCAGCCACGGAAGACATCACCACAAAGGCCGTCAAACCGTAAAAATTCGGAAGGCTTCCACGAATGGCGAAGCCCGGGATCTTGGAATTGTGCCATTCAATGGGAAACGTGATAGGGCTTGCGCCGAAGACGTTGAAGTCATAGGAATTGTGGGTGTACTTCCAAATATATTCGCCGCTCAGGACGAAATATTTTCCAAACGCCTGCTGCAAGCCGGCGTGAAATTCATTGCGAAAGCCGGGCGTTAGCGGCGAACTGGTGCAGGCAAATCCCTGAGCGACGCTCATGATCGCGTTGACCACCGTGTTGCTGCATCCCGTGCCGGAGAGAATCAAATTCTCGTTGAAAGGGCTTTCCAATGTGCGCGCGTAGGAAATTCGCAGCACGGAACTGGTCTTCTTGATGTTGTAAGCGATGCCGGCGCGAGGCTCCGCCTGCTTGGTACTTGCTTGCAAGCCGTTATAAAAATCACCGCGAAGTCCGGCGTTGAACGACCAGCGTCCTTCCGTGATGGTGTCCTGCGCATACAATGCAAGCTCTTTCACATCGGTATGCCCCAAGTATTTGTAGACTTGCCCGCCGGTCGTTAAATCGACGGGTGCCAGGATGGCGCATTCGGGAATCGCCGCATTCGGGCAGCCATGCCTTGAGAGCAGCCCCGGGTCCACGATTCCAAAGCCGTCATTTTCGTTGAGAAAGGTCTGCCCGTATGTTCCGCCAACCTTCAGGTTGTGAGCGCCCTTGATGTACGTCAAATCCGCATGCCCACCTGCGTTGGTCAAAAAGCGGAGCTGGGAAACGGTCAACCCTTGAATTGGCCCATAATCGGCAAAAGGATCGTTGCTGGGGTAATAGTTATATTGATCGTGCCGCGCCCACACACCCAGACTAAACACCGCAACCGTATTTAGCAGCCGAGTCCATGTCGGCGAAATATCGAAGGTCCTGATTTGCGAACGCTGATCGGTGGGACCCAATGGGCTTCCAGTAATGGGATTGACCACCACGGTGCCGACGGCATTGCAGTTTGTGACGTCCAAGACCGTACAGGTCTGCAATTGCTGGTCCCACGTATTGGGAGTCTGAAACCAGGAACGTGTGAATAACAAATTGAATTGAATCATGTCCTTTTCGGTGAGCTTAAAATCCGCACGGTCGAAAAAATTCTCCTCATTGCCTTTGTCGTGCAGAACCACGAATTCGGGGGGATCGAGAAACCGTCCACTATTCAGGCCGCCCACGGAAATGAAATTGCCCCACTTCTCTCCTCCAAACGCAGCATTGGCGTTGAGGCTTGCAGTGCCGAATGCGCCGTAAGAGGTTGTCACTTCGCCGTGCGGAGTGGTCTCACCCAAACCGGATCGCGTTGTCACTTTAACGATCACGCTGGTTTTGCCGCCATACTCAGCGGGCGGAGCGCCTTCGATCACCTGTAGCGACTGAATCGAATCGGAGGGAATTTGATTCGAGAATACTTTGCTCTGCTGATCGGTGATGGGCTGCCCATCCACCGAAAATGAATTTTCCGCGTGGTCGCCAAGGCCATGAAAGAGGCCGTTGGAATCCGCCACCACACCGGGAGTCGCCAGCGTGATCAGCGAACTCACGGATGAAGATTGGCTCTCCAGAGGAAGCTCATCGAACAGCCCGCGATCGACGTCGGTGTGCTCAGTCGCCGTCATGTCGATCAATTCCGTGGCGCTGCCGGTAACCGTTATGGTTTCCGTCGCCGAGCCGATCGCCAACTTCACGTCCACAGTGATGGGAACCGAGGATCGCACGTCGATATCCTGCACAAAATTTGAGAAACCGGGCGCCGTCACCGTCAGGTGATAGGGGTTGAAGGGAATGTTCGGAATGCGAAAGCTGCCGTCCGTGCCTGTCACCACATCATTGACGTGGCCACTGACGGGATTCTCCAGGCGGACCGCTGCGCCAGGAACCGCCGCGCCGGATGGATCGACAACTGTGCCCTGGACCATGCCCGAATTCGCCGACGATTGGGCATGAACAACGCCGCAGGCACAGACGATGGTGACCCAGAGTGCGACCGCCAAAGTGACGTTTTTCATGGCATTTAGGCTATCGGCTGTGGGTGGAAAACACTGTGAAGTAAAGCACGCGGCCTTGTGACCGGAGTCACATTTCAATTCCTCTGAACCGGAAAACTACTGGAACCACGGCCACGTATGACAATGTAGCCCCACACCCGCAAGCTCTGCTATGCTCGCGAGCGCATTGATGATGCGATGGCTTCAGCGCGCACGCCGTACGTTCTTGCAGGCATTCGTTTGCCTGCTTGGCGTCCTACTTTTCGCGGCCACCCCTTCGGCACAGCGCGACCGCCTGGCGGGCCAAGAGACTTCCCCGGCGCTGCGGCAGGCTATTTCCGACGCGGCAAAAAAATACAAAATTCCCGGGATCGCTGCGGCGCTCATTGAACACGGGCAATTGCGCGCGGTGGAATTGTTCGGCGTGCGTGACTTGAAAACCGCTGCCCCCGTTACGGCCGATACCATTTTTGAGGCGGGTTCGCTGGGTGAGCCGTTGTATGCATATGCCGTATTGCGATTGTCAGCCGATGGCCGCCTGAATCCTGGCTCGCCGCTGCCGGGTTATTTCCCCCTTCCCTATGTGCGCGACCTTGACGCATTGTCCGCATCTTCTCCTACAGAGCCTTTATACGATCCGCAGTTCAACCAAATCACCGCCATACGCGTGATGAATCACACTTCGGGAATGCCGGACTGGGAACGAAACCACCATCTGCGTCTGCAAACAGCGCCCGGCAGCAAGTGGTCCTATTCCAACGAGGGCTATCTATATTTGCAGCGGGTCATGGAACATGTCACTGGCGAAGCTTTCGACGCATTCTTAACGCGCAGCATTTTGGGGCCAGCCCGCATGGCGCACAGCAGCTTCGTCTGGCGGGAAGCTTATGCCTCCGATGCAACCACTGGCTATGACCGCTCAGGCGCGCCCATTGAAATCCATCGATACCAGAGGCCTGCGGCCGCGGCCACCCTCTACACCTCCATCCGGGACTACGCGCAATTCGTCACCTACATTCTGGCATCGGCTCCGGCTCAGCACGCGCATGAATCGGCTGTTTCCTTGATGCTAAATCCCACTGTTTCCGTTGACGACGCCGTCCCTTTTTCCTGGGGACTCGGCCTTGGCTTGGAGAAAATCGGCGACGATCTTTTCTTCTTCCATCGCGAAAACGGCGCGGGGTTTCAATCCTTTGTGATCGCCTCCCGCAAAACAGGAAGCGGTATCGTGATCTTCACCAATAGCGGCAATGGGCTCGATGCCCTGCGGGACATTCTGGCCGCGACCATTGGCGGGAATCACGCAATCCTCAAATCCAACTTTCTGCATTCGCAATAAAGGCGCTAATTTGACTGCTCTTTTCAACCTGGCCATGGAGATATGGCAATCCTAGTACGGCCTCCATCGGCGGAAAAAGCGCACAAAATTTCATCCGCCGGACGGCCCGGTACTGGGTCTTTCTTTCCGTAACTTTCTTGTGATATACAGGCTCTGCCTTAGGGGTATGTCCGGTGTCGGAGCCCATCCCTCACTTCGGCGGTTCGGTGGAAACTCAGGACAATCCAGCTGATCGAAGCTGGACGGGATCTTCGACGCGGGTCCCAATCTGTGGAGCAGGCGTCGCTTCGTTGCGCTTGCGAAGGGTTTGATTTCCATTCACTGGCACCCCGGCTGTGGGAGCGCCTGCGCTCCCACAAAACAATATAGTTCACGAGATTGAATGGACTTTTGTGCATGGAGGCCCAGCCATGAAACGAGTTCTTCTTCTTTCCGCATTGGCATTTTATTTCGCCGCGAGTGTGAACGCTCAGTCGCACACGCCTGCCACGAACGCACAAGCGACGCCTCCGGCTGCCAAGGCTGCGGCATCTCCCGCCGCGCTGAATGCGGCTCGCGCCTCCTTCGCCAGGCTGCCGCTCTCCTTTGAAGAAAACTCCGGGCAGACCGACAGCCGCGTCAAATACACCTCTCGCGGCGCGGGCTACAATCTTTTCCTCACGTCCGATGAGGCCGTCTTCGCGCTGCGCGGCGGAAGCACGTCCGCGAATTGCGCCGGGCCTGCTGAAAAAATCCATGCCAATTGCGCGGACTCGGCAAAGAAGGCTGGCGAGAGCTTCGTGCTCCGCCTGAAGATGCTGGGCGCAAATTCCTCCGCGCGAGTAGCAGGCACGGACGCGCTGCCCGGAAAAATAAATTACTATATCGGTAACAACCCGGCCAAGTGGCGCACTGGCGTGCGGCAATACGGACGCGTCAGCTACAGCGGACTTTATCCCGGCATCGATTTAACCTACTACGGAAACCAGCAGCAACTCGAATCGGACTTCATCGTGGCACCCGGCGCAAACCCCCGCTCGATTGAATTCGAGATCAAGGGCGCGCGCGAGACGCGCCTGGACGCGCAGGGAAACCTGGTCATGGTCACCAGCGCCGGAAACGTGCAGCTGCTGCGCCCGGTTGTATACCAAATGATTAATGGAGTGCGGCGGGAGGTCTCCGGACGCTACGCCCTGCGAAGCGGCAATCGCGTGGGCTTTTCCGTCGGCCCTTACGACCGGCACGAACAATTGATCATCGATCCTACGCTGGTTTATGCAACCTACCTGGGCGGCAGCAGCCTTTCCGGGGGAGACAACGCACAGGCCATTGCCATTGACGCAGCCGGAAACGCCTATGTGGCCGGGCAAGGAACTTCTTCCGATTTTCCGGGATCGGACTTGTCTGGTCCCCCCGTGTCGCAGCTTTCCGACTTCGCATTCGTCACTGTCTTTAGTTCCACTGGCAGCCCCGCATCCAGCAGCGCTCCCGGCCAGCTTGTGTATTCAACAATTCTTTCCGGATCGAGCGGTCTTACCGTCGGCAATGGGATCGGAGTGGACGGTTCGGGAAATGCGTACATTGCAGGGTCAACCTCTGCCACGGATTTTCCGATGGTCAACCCGTTCCAGGCCACTTACGGGGATCCTATTCAGTCGGGCTTCCTGGCAGGGTTGACGAACGCTTCCTCGTCAACACCCGGAGCGCTGATCTATTCGACTTATTTTGGGGGCCGGAACACAAACGATACCTCGGAACTTCAGGGCTTGTATGCGGATTCCACGGGAAACGCGTACGTCGTGGGGGACACGACCTCTCCCAATTTTCCGACTTTTAATTCCTACCAATCGACCTTGAACGGAACCCAAAACGTCGTGGTCGCGAAATTCAACAATCAAGGCCAGGCCCAGTATTCGACGTATTTGGGTGGCAACAGCTACGATTACGGCACGGCCATCACGGCGGATGGCAGCGGCAACGCTTATGTAACAGGGTATACTTCCTCATCTAGTTTCCCGGTGCAGACATCTCCTGCGCCATTTCAGAACGCCCTGGCCGGCTCCGAAAATGTTTTCATCAGCAAATTGGCTTTTAGCGGCTCGACGCTGACCCTGCCGAATTCCACCTACGTAGGAGGAAATTCTACCGATCAAGCCATGGGCATTGCCGTGGATTCCGCGACTCCGCCCAACGTTTACGTAACTGGGGAAACAACATCGACGACATTTCCGACTACGGCGAGCGCATTGTCCATCACCAATGGGGGCGGCACTGACGCTTTCGTAACAAAGGTCAAGGGCGACTTTACGGCGCTTACCTATTCGACTTACCTGGGCGGAACAGGCACCGATATTGGCTACGCCATTGGACTCGATGGGTCGAACAATGCCTACGTTACCGGGAGCACCACTTCGTCTAACTTCCCCACAAAGCTGCCTTTGCAATCCACGATTGGCGCCGTCAGCGCAACCAACGCTTTCCTTGCGGAATTAAATACCACCGGCACTGCGCTCAACTATTCCACCTATCTTGGCGGCACTGGCACGGACGCCGCATACGGCATCGCGGTGGACTCCACGGGCAACGCGTATATCGCAGGAAAAACAACCTCTGCAAACTTTCCCGTGATGAGCGGAGGCGGAACAGGGACGACACCTTTTCAGGGCCAGCTTGGCGACTCTGCCGGAAACGCCTTCGCGGCAAAGATTTCTCCAACCGCCGCGACTGCCGCTTTGAATTTCTTTCCGCCCTCTTACAATTTTCATAACGCGGGCATTGGCGCGTCTTCGGTAGAGACAGTCACTTTGAGTAACAACACCTCCGCAAGCGCGACGGTCAACAGTCTGGTGTTCGGCGGAGCGAACTCGGGAGACTTTACTCTCAAATCCGCCACGGCTCCGTGCCTGACAAGCGGCTCGTTCACATTGGCCGCAGGCGCATCCTGCACAATTACTATTCAATTCGCTCCCACCGATCAGGACGGGCGTGTTGCAACGCTCACGGCCACTTACAACGGATCGAGCACCTCCGTGATGAACCTCAGCGGAAACGGCGGCGCGCCCGAAGCAAGCCTGAGTACCACCAGCATCAACTTCGGCACCGTTCTCTTGAATGTCCAGGGAACGAGCGGCATCACAGTGACGAACACAGGTGGCGGCCCGCTTCAGCTGGGAAGCGCACAGATCACGCCGTCGGGAGCTTCTCCATTCACCGTATCGACCAGCAGTTCCAGCTGCTTTACTACGCCGATCGCTCCGGGCAGCAGTTGCACCATTGGTTTGCTTTTTGTGCCAACCACGGGCACCACGACGGGCACCACCTTCAATGCAACACTGCTTATTAATAGCAATGCGGCGGGCAGCCCAGCCTCCGTGAGTTTGACGGGTATTGGCAAGCAAGCAGTGATCGTGTCCCCCACTTCCCTTGAATTGGGCATCCAGATTGTTAACAGCACTTCGACAGAAAATCAGAATGAAGCATTCCTTCAGAATGGATCGGGCGAGACGATCAACGTCACCGTTACGCCTGGCACAGGCGCCGATCAGGGCGACTTCCATCTCAGCAGCATTAACGGAGTAAATGCCTGCTCGACCGTGGGTGCTCTCGCGCCCGGTGGAACCTGCTACCTGGTTGTTTACTTCCAGCCGCAAGCGGCCAGCGCCACGGACGGTCGAACTGGCAGCTACACGATTGGGTGGACTGGAACATCGATTGCAACGGTGGTTCCCGGTTTGCAAATTGTGAACGTGATGGGTACCGGAATCACAGGCATTTCGCTGTACACCAACAGCATCACCGGTCCGAACGAATATGTGGGCTTCACGGAAAGTTCGGCTGGGCTGGAATACTTAGCCAACGGAACGCCCAATCCCATCACCGTTACCACAGCCCTCAGCGGCAACAATCCGGGCGATTTCACCGCTGCATTGGATTCGACTTGCGCTCCCGGCGGAGTGGTTCCTGCCAACACCTATTGCCGCGTCGATCTTTCCTTTACTCCGTCCGCGCTCGGATTGCGCACGGCCACGGTTACCTTCAACTACGCAGGCGTGAGCAACGGCCAGCTTACGTTGAGCCTTTCCGGAACAGGCATCCCCGGTCCGGTCTTTATCACATCAAATTCGAGCGGGTTCGCGCAGCAGATAACCAGTTTTGATTTCGGCAGCGAAATCATCAGCACCACAACGCCCGAAAAAGTATTCCAGCTTCGCAATGCGGCAACTTCCCCGCTGACCGTTCAACCGATCGCGGCCCCCGGAAATACCGACTTTAAATTCACCCGGGACAGCACTTGTCCAGTGGCTCCAGCATCGTCCGCAATTACGGTCCCCGGAGGCGGAAGCTGCTTCATCGGTATGACCTTTACCCCCACCTCGACTGGAACCAAGGAAACCACTTCGATCGTTATCACCGACGCATACACCAGCACCAATGGAACCGATGCAGCCTCCCCGCACACGCTTACCCTAAACGGCACAGGCGAACTGGCAGCCATTACGGTTTCTGTAACAAGTGGCGCTGCGAACCTCCTTGATTTCGGCAACGTGCAGCTCAATCCCTCGCCTGTTCCGCAGGCCGCAATCTACCTGGCCAACGCAGGTAACACCTCAACGACAATTTCCTGGTCTGGCGGCAGCCCCGCATTGAACACCGCTGGAACGGCATTTGGGCTCGTTACCAGCGGCGCAAACGTCACCACCTGCACCCAGGGCAAGGTGGTCTTGCCGCAGGGTGGAAATTGCCTGATCGGCATAACCTTCGCTCCCGCAACTGCAGGATTGCAGACCAATTCGGTGACTTTCTCCGACAGCCTGGGTGGCTCGCATACGGTCAACATTCAAGGCACCGCCGTGGGGCAAGGAAAACTTTCGTTGAGCACCACCACAACCACTACCTTCCAACAATTCACATTTACTCAGTTGGAAGGTACGACCAGCAGCGCCCAGACAGTCACCGTGGCGAATCTTGGCAGCGGACCCATGACCATTACTTCCCTGCCGGCCTTCGGAACCAATATTTCGAACTTCACGATCTTGCCTTCGTCCACTTGCGCCGTCGGCACCGTCATTCCTTCTGGTAGTTCGGGCAACACCTGCGTGTTCAACGTCACGTTCACTGCTCCTGCGACACCTGGCAGCAGCACGGAAGACTTGGAAGTCTTCGCCAGCCTGGGCAACAACGCAACCGGAAGCGCGCTCGTGCAGCTTTCAGGAACTTCGGTCAGCGGCGGCTTCCTGCTGTCTCCTGCCGGGCCGATTGCCTTTGGTCCCGTAGCAGTAGGAAGCACCGTGACCAGCGCCTTTTACTCACTCACCAACGAGAACGCCACTTCAGTAACCTTTGGCACCATGACAGTTCCTGCTGGTCCTGCTGGATACACCATTTCGAGCGACAGCTGCTCGGGACAAGTGGTAACGGCCTCGAGCGAGTGCTTCTTTGAAATTTCCTTCGCGCCCACGAGCGCGGCGAGCTTCAACGGCAACCTTTCCCTGCCGTTCACCGGTGCTACGGGCAGCCCCTATACCGTCGCGATTACAGGAAGCGGATCAGCCGCTGTGGTTGCCAATCCGAACCCGTTGAATTTCCAGGCCTTTGCCGGCAGCACCTCGTTTCAGAGTGTAACCATCGGGAACGGATCTGCGTCAGCAGCGACCATCACCAGTGTGAGCAGCTTCACCGGCGCCGGCGCCGCTGATTATTCATTTAATTTCAACGGATGCTTTAGCGGCGGGGTCGGGGTGGTCTTGCCTGCGGCAGGAGGAACCTGCACCATCGACATTAATTTCCTCTCGCCAACGGCGGGAACTTTCACGGGCCAGTTCACCGTGAGTTATTCGATCGGCGGCATAGCTCAAACTCCCATCACGGTAACGCTGAATGCCACTATCCCTGCATCGCTGGTGACAGCTACACCAAATCCGCTTGTATTTTCCAGCCAGACGGTGAACACGCAGAGCCAGATCATGAGCGTCACGCTCACCAACAACGCATCGGCCACACAGACTCTGAACGTCAGCACGCTTCAGATTTCCGGAAACGATTTCGCGATCTTCTCGCCCGGCTCGGGAAATTGCTTTAATGTCGCGGCGGGCGCGACCTGCACAATTCCGATTGCCTTCACTCCTTCGGCGGCGGGAGCCCGCACGGGAACGCTGACCATTACGGACAACTCCACCACCAGCCCGCACGTGATCACTTTGAATGGCACGGGCATTGCTGGCAGCGTGACGGCCACCCCCAACCCGCTGCCATTTCCATCGACCAACGTGGGCTCATCGGTCACGCTGGGCGCAAACTTGTCCAATACCACCGGCTCGCCAATCACGATCAGCAACATCGTTTTCACTGGCCCATACGCGCTGGACAAGGGGTCCAATGGCTGCTCGATAGGACAGACGGTCAGCGCCGTCACCGGCGCCTGCGTCGTCTACATCAAGTTCACGCCCACGGGCGCTACCAATACCGGCACGGCTACTATCACCTACGGCTCCGGCAGCACAATCGTAATCAATCTATCCGGCACGGGCGTGAATCCTGTGGTTAGCGTCAGCCCGCTCTCTCTCACGTTTGGCGCTCAACTCGTCGGCACGCAAAGCGCGGCCCAGCCGGTTACGCTCACCAATGGGACCAGCGCGTCGATCAGCATTACCAGCACGCCATTCACGGGCGACTTCCTGGCTGGGAGCAACACCTGCACGGGCACCGTCTTGGCAGGAGCAAATTGCGTGGTCAACGTCGCCTTCAAACCGACGGCCACGGGCACGCGCACCGGCACGCTTACGATTAGTGAATCCGGTACTTCCTTCCCCGTAACCCTGAGCGGCACGGGTACCGCGCCCGCAACAATCGCAGTGAATAGCGGAAACTCGCAAAGCGTAGTGGTGAACACGGCTTTCGCGGCGCTGGTGGCAACGGTCAAGGATTCCGGCGGCAATACCCTGCCCGGAGTGAGTGTCACGTTCACAGTCACGACCGGATCGAGCGGAGCCGGCGCAACATTTGCCGGAAACCTCTCTAGCGCCACCGTCACAACGGATTCCAGCGGCAATGCCACGTCGCCCACGCTCACGGCGAACGATATTCCCGGCACTTTCTCGGTCGGCGCCCTCGCTGGTTCGGTCGGCCCGGCCACTTTTTCCCTGACGAATACTCAGGGAACACCGGCCTCGATCACGGCAACAGCCGGGACGCCGCAGAGCGTGGCAGTTGGCACGGCCTTTGCCACCGCGCTTCAGGCCACCGTGCTAGACAGCCACTCCCTGCCACTTGACGGAATCACCGTGACGTTCACAGCTCCGTCAACCGGAGCCAGCGGCACATTTACGGGCGGCACCAACGGAGGGCTTACTGCCACCGCCGTGACCAACTCCAGCGGCGTGGCCACCGCGCCCGCTTTCACGGCCAATGGCACCTCGGGCGGACCGTATAACGTGGCCGCCACAGCCGGAGCAGTCGGGCCAGCGAACTTCGCGCTGACCAACTTGACCGGACCTCCCTCTTCGGTCACGGCCACCGCTGGAACTCCGCAGAGCGTGGCAATCGGCACATTGTTCGGCACCAATCTTCAGGTGACCGTGAAGGACAATAAAGGCAACCTGCTGAGCGGAGTAACGGTAACGTTCACCGCTCCTACTACCGGAGCCAGCGGAACATTTGCCGGAGGCACCAGCGGCGGAACGGTGGTCACAGCCACAACCAACGGAAGTGGCGTGGCCACTGCGGCAGCGTTCACCGCCAACTCCGTCGTGGGCTCGTATACCGTCAACGCCACCGTAAGCGGCGTTTCGACGCCCGCGGCTTTTTCACTCAGCAACGTGGCCGGTCCTCCGGCCAGCATCACGGCCACTGCGGGCACTCCACAGAGCGCCGCGGTGACTGCCGCTTTCACCACCAATCTGCAGGCGACGGTGAAGGACAGCGGCGGAAATCCGGTGAGTGGCGCGACGGTGACATTCACTGCACCTTCGACTGGCGCAAGCGGAACATTTGCGGGCGGAAGCAGCGGCGGAACCGTTGTTACGGCGACAACCAATGCCAGTGGCGTGGCCACGGCGGCTGTGTTCACCGCGAATTCAACCATTGGCAGCTATACGGTGAACGCCTCGGTTACCGGCGTGGTAACGCAGGCGGCGTTCTCGCTGAGCAATGTCGCTGGACCTCCGGCAAGCATTGCGGTTTCCGCGGGCAATTCGCAGAGCGCCACGATTAGCACGGCGTTTGCGACAAACCTGGCAGTGACGGTGAAAGATGCCGGCGGAAATCTGGTCAGCGGCGCTACTGTCACCTTCACCGCACCATCCACCGGCGCCAGCGGAGCGTTTGCCGGCGGAACCAGCGGCGGAACCATCGTGACGGCCACAACCAGCGCCAGTGGTGTGGCTGCCGCTCCTGCCTTCACGGCGAATACGGTCGCGGGGAGCTATACGGTAAATGCAACTGTGACCGGAGTGTCCAGCCCGGCCGCATTTTCACTGACGAACGTCGCTGGAGCACCGGCAACGATCGCGGCTAGCTCGGGCGCTTCTCAAAGTGTGGTCATCAGCACGGCTTTCGCCACAATGCAAGCCACGGTCAAGGACGCCAGCGGCAATTTGGTGAGCGGCGCTTCGGTGACATTTACGGTGACAGCCGCGACGAATGGAGCAAGTGGAACTTTCACCGGCGGCTTGAGCGCGGCGACGGTAACAACCAACGCAAGCGGCGTGGCCAGTGCGCCCACATTCACTGCCAACACGATTGCGGGTGGCCCGTATACGGTGAAAGCGACGTCGGGCTCGGCGACTTCCGCCAGCTTCTCTCTTACCAATCTGGCAGGACCTGCGGCCAACGTTGCAGTCTCGGCAGGTAATTCGCAGAGCGCAACGATCAGCACTGCGTTCGCCACCAATTTGGCAGCAGTTGTAAAGGACGCCAGCGGCAACCCTGTAAACGGCGTGACGGTAACTTTCACCGCTCCTTCGACGGGCGCTAGCGGAACCTTTGCCGGGGGCACAAGCGGCGGGACCGTTGCTACCGGGACGACCAACGCAAGTGGCGTTGCAACTGCCCCGGTATTCACAGCCAACAAGACGGCTGGGCCTTACACCGTGAATGCAACCGTATCGGGCGTGGCAAATCCGGCGGCGTTTTCTCTAACCAACAACGTTGGAGCCGCGTCGGCGATTTCCGCCACAAGCGGGGCATCGCAGAGCGTTGCTATCAACACGGCCTTTGCGTCCTTGCAAGCCACCGTAACGGACAGCGGAGGCAACGGCGTCAGCGGAGTTTCCGTGACATTTGCGGTGACGGCAGCTTCCAACGGTGCAAGCGGCACATTTACGGGTGGTGTGACCACGGCGACGGTAACCACCGATGCCAATGGCGTGGCCACCGCTCCGACATTCACATCCAACAGCACTGCGGGCGGCCCATACACGGTTGCAGCTAAAGCAGGCACGATCGGGCCGGCGAATTTCAGCCTGACAAATCTTTCTGCCCCGCCAGCTTCGATAGCTGCCACCGCTGGCTCAGGACAGTCAGCCCCCATCTCCACGGCGTTCACAACAAATCTCCAGGCCACGGTCCAGGACAAAAATAATTTGCCCATCTCGGGCGTGACGGTAACCTTCACGGCTCCTTCGAGTGGTGCAAGCGGAACCTTTACTGGAGGCACGAATGGCGGGCTTACGGCCACCGCGATCACCAACTCCAGCGGTGTCGCAACAGCTCCCGTCTTCACTGCCAACAGCATTGCCGGTGGACCCTACAACGTTCAGGCCACAGCTGGCACGGTCTCGGTGAATTTCAGCATGACCAACCAGACCGGACCAGCGGCAGCGGTTACGGTCAGCGCAGGCGGAACCCAAAGCGTTGCCGTCAATACCGCCTTCGCCACTTTGCAAGCCATAGTGAAAGACAGCGGAGGAAATCCGGTCAGCGGCGCCACGGTGACGTTTACCGCGCCGGCTACGGGAGCAAGCGGAACGTTTGCCGGCGGTACCAGCGGCGGAACCATCGTGACCGCAACCACCGGCTCAAATGGTGTGGCCAGCGCATCCACATTCACGGCAAATTCGGTCGCGGGATCCTACACGGTGACCGCCGCGGTATCGGGCGTCACGGCAAAAGCTTCCTTCTCACTGACCAACTTGCCGGGACCTGCGGCGAAATTGCTCGTTTCAGGTGGAGCCTCACAGAGCGTGGCCGTGAACACGGCCTTTGCGGCGCTTGCGGTAACCGTTACGGATGCCAGCGGGAACGGCGTCTCGGGCGTATCCGTGACATTCACCGCTCCATCCAGCGGAGCTAGCGGAACATTTGCCGGCGGAGGAACCACGGCAACGGTAACGACCGTGGCAACCGGCGTGGCAACAGCTCCCACCTTTACATCCAACAACACAGTTGGCGGACCGTACTCGGTAGCCGCCAGCGCGACAGGGCTTACCACGGTGGACTTCAGCCTAACGAATCTGGCCGGTACGCCCGCGTCGATTGTCACAACTGCTGGAACGCCACAAAGCGTTGCTATCAGCACGGTTTTCCCCACAGCCCTGGTGGCAACCGTGAAAGACAACAAATCGAATCCCTTGAGCGGAGTGGTTGTCACGTTCACTGCGCCTTCCAGCGGCCCCAGCGGCACGTTTGCCGGCGGCACAAATGGTGGAATCATGGTGACGGCGACAACCGATTCGAATGGCAACGCCACCGCTCCCGCTTTCACGGCCAACAGCACAGCGGGTGGTCCATACAATGTGGCGGCTGCGGCGGGAACGCTCGCCCCGGTCAACTTTAGCTTGACCAATTTGGCCGGAGCGCCAGCTTCGATCAGCGCGACCGCAGGCACGCCACAAAGTGCCGTGATCGACAAGGCGTTCTCCACCGCATTGCAGGCGACCGTTAAAGATAGCGGTGGAAACTTGCTGAGTGGCGTGATCGTGACATTTACGGCGCCGTCCACCGGAGCGAGCGGCACATTTGCCGGAGGCACGAGCAACGGGAACGTCGTGACTGCCACGACCAATGCCAGCGGCGTGGCTACGGCAGCGGCATTTACTGCCAACTCCACCGTAGGCACCTACACGGTGAATGCCTCCGTCGGCGGCCTCTCGGCCGCATTTTCGCTCACGAACCAAGCCGGCCCCCCAGCCAGCATCGCGGCCACTGCGGGCACTCCGCAGACCGTTACGATCAGCACAATCTTCCCCACGGCCCTTTCGGCCACGGTGAAGGATAGCGGCGGAAATCCGGTAAGCGGCGCTACAGTTACGTTCACGGCGCCATCGACCGGAGCCAGTGGGACATTTACGGGAGGGACGAACAACGGAACAACCGTGACGGCCACGACTGGCGCAAACGGCGTCGCCACAGCAGCCCTGTTCACCGCAAATGGAACCGCGGGAACCTATACGGTGAACGCGACCGTAACCGGCGTCTCAACACCGGCGGCGTTCACGCTCACCAACCAGGCCGGTCCGCCGGCCAGCATCGCCGCAACGGCTGGCACTCCTCAAAGCGCGCCGGTGACCACCGCTTTCGCAACCGCCCTGCAAGCGACCGTGAAGGACAGCGGCGGGAATCTGGTAAGTGGAGCTTCCGTGACGTTCACGTCTCCGGCAAGCGGAGCGAGCGGGACGTTCACAGGTGGAACGAACGGAGGAACTACGATCACCGTGACGACCAACGCAAGTGGCGTGGCCACGGCTCCGGTCTTCACGGCCAATGCAGCGGGCGGCTCTTACAATGTGACTGCCGCCGTCACAGGAGTTTCTGCTACGGCAGCGTTCGCGCTGACAAATACTGTTGCGCCAGACGTGAGCATCACGCTAACGCACAGCGGAGACTTCACCGTGAACTCCAGCGGCGTCTACACCATCAAAGCCACCAATAACGGCACGGGGCCCACCACTGGCAACATAGTCGTGACGGACGCTTTACCCGCGGGTCTCAGCTTCGTTTCCAATACGGGTACGGGCTGGGCGTGCGCGGCGGGTGCGCAAAATGCGCAGATCGTAACGTGCACGTACACGGGAGCGGCGCTTGCAGCCTCGGGCGGGAACAGCACGTTCACGCTCATAGCGTCCGTCGCGCCCGGAGCATTCCCGAGCGTGACCAACGCGGCGACCGTGGCCGATCCCAACGATAGCAAGAGCTCGGACAAGTCAGCCACCGACGCCGCCACCAACATCGACAACGTTGTGCCCACACAAACTTCCTTCTCGCCGAACTTCGGCTTGATTGCAGGGGCCACTACGGCGCAACAAATCACTATTACGGGTACAGGGTTCAACAGCTCCACAACCGTGACGCTTGGCACGGCCGCGCCGTTGAACACGCCGCTGACCGGAACAGCCAACGCAGCCGGCACATCACTGGTGATCAGCATTCCGCCGGCAGAATTAGTCCTGGCCAATGCCGGCAATCTGACCATCACGGTGACGAACCCCAAGAATCCCACTACAGGAAACGGCGGTGGACCTGCCACATCCACACAGACGTTGCCGCTGGTAGGCATGTCCAGCATCGCGCCGCAATCGGGCACGCCCACTCCTGTGCCTGTCGTGGCCGGCACGCCCTATGCCCTGCAAATGAATCTGAATCTCACTCCGTCGGGTGCAACTCTTCCCGCGGATGTGACCATCACGTGCTCTTTCCCAGCGTCATTGACAGGCGCGACCTGCTCTCCAAGTCCGTCAACAATTGCGCACGGCACAATCTCGGCGAGTACGGTCATCACCATCAATGCGGTTCCGGGTGGCGCGGCGGCCGCGGCGGCGCCATCGCTGCCAGGGATCGGCGGGCATGTGCCATGGTCCACATCTTCGCTGTGGCTCATTGCAGCGGTTCTGTTGTCCATGCTTGGAATGCTGGGCGCGTTTAAGCAGCGTGTGGCGCAGTTCCGCCGCGCGCCGATGTACCTGACGCTCGCTCTGCTCATGCTGGCCGCGGGAGCGCTGGTCGGATGCACCAAGGCAGCCCCCTCCGGCCCAACGCCCACGCCGACAGGGCCTTCGACCATCACCGTTACGGCCACGACCGCGGACGGCGCGACGGTATCCGCGACAGTCAACATCACCATCTCGAACTAGCCTTGGCTGGAATGGCTTGCCGGTGGGCGCAACGCACACCGGCAGACCACCCGCCTTTGGATTAAACTATTCGGCGAGATGTACCGGAGGGACGCTTTGTTTACATTCGAAAGACACCGCGCGGTTCGCTTCGTCCGCGATTTCGCAAAGGCGCACCGCAAACTCGGCGCGCCGGCGATTTCTCACATGCTGGTTCTGCTGTGTATTTTTGTTTTTGGCGCGAACACGGCCGCCGCTGCCGACTGCGCCAGCCTCACCAGCCTGCAGTTGAAGGACACCGCGATCGCGTCCGCGGCGGTCGTTCCCGCGGCGGGCATGCTTCCGGAATATTGCAAGGTCTTGGGAAGCATTCACAACCTGCCGCAATCCACAATTCTCTTTGAAGTCTCCATGCCTACGTCGAAATGGAATGGAAAGTATTTTGTTGCGGGTGGCGGCGGGTACAACGGCGTGATCCCCAGGCTCACGCAAGCGCTCGCCGAGGGCTACGCCGCGGCGGGCTCGGATACCGGACACGAGGCCAAGGACACCAACTGGGCCTTAAACAATCTGGACGCGCAGAATAATTACGCCTACCTGGCCACGCACGTGGTCACCCTGATCGGAAAACAAATTCTGCGCGCCTTTTACAATCAACACGAGCGGCGCTCCTATTTTGTCGGCTGTTCCAACGGCAGCAAGATGGCCCTCGCGGAAATTCAGCGCTATCCCGACGATTTCGACGCGGCAATCGCGGGCGACCCGGTGATCGACCGGACCAAGCTGATGATGCAATACGCATGGAACTCGCAGGCACTGGCGGCCGCTCCCATCCCGCCCGCCAAGATTCCCGCCATCGAAAAGGCCACCATGAGCGCGTGCCATGAAAGCGGCGGCGCCATTAACGGCCTGCTCATGACTCCCGGCCGCTGCAAGTTTGAAGCGAAATTGATGATCTGCCCTTCGGGCGACGGTCCCAATTGCCTGACGGCGGGACAGGCGCGGGCGCTGCAAAAGATCCTCGATGGGCCGGTGAATTCCGCCGGCGTGGAACTTCATCCCGGATTCGTTCCCGGGCACGAAGATGACTATCAGGTTTTTCTGACGGGCACGGGAACCGATGCCGCCAGGCCGGCATCTACCTGGGCGCTTTCCGACATCTTCATGCGTCAGTTCGTGTTCGGCCCTGACTTCGATTTGGTGAAGCAATTTCATTTCGATTCTTCGCTCGCCGCACTCGTGCCCTTGGCCGGCGCGCAGGACAACGCCAATCCGGACCTCTCCGCATTCAAAGCGCATGGCGGAAAACTGATCCTGTACCACGGCTGGGCGGACCACTCCATCACGCCCCTTCGCACCATCGAATATTACGAAAACGTGATCGAAACCATGGGCAAGGAGCGCGCCGAAGAGCAGGGCGAGCCGAACGCCTACGCGGTGATGGACTTCATGCGATTGTTCATGGTGCCGGGCATGCATCATTGCGCCAATGGTCCCGGGCCCAACGTGTTCGGCGGAGCGAATCAGGGTCTTCCGCCGCGGCTCGACCCGCAGCACGATATCGTGATGGCCCTCGATCATTGGGTGGAAGACGGCGTCGCGCCGGAAAAAATTATCGCCTCGCACCTGACCAATGGCGCGGTGGACCGCACGCTGGCACTGTGCCCCTATCCTCAAGCGCCCATCTATAACGGCGCGGGAGACGCTAACCTCGCCGAGAGCTATCATTGCGAAGATCGCCCCTTCCACTGGGCCATCGCGGCGAAACAAAATTCAAAGAGTGTGCACCCAACATCGCCGCCCACAAAACGTCCCGCTCAATAATTACTGGCGGCCTCCAGCCGGGCATTCAACTTTTGTTCATTTTTCTCTACAGATTTTGCCGGGTGCGCCAGCCTTTGGGTTGAACTTTCGGGTGCCGGACCCTTTGCTTTTTAAATGTCCGTGTTTAGAGTAAGCTTCGAGCAACATTCTTCCGCTCGCTCGAATGGAAATCTTTTCCGTTTGAATTCTCGATTGGCAATCCCAGCCGCACTTTTACGGACGCGTCTGCGCATGACACGCTGAAGCGGCGCGCGGCGCACGCGGATGACGCAGCCCAACAGCGTCATTGAATCAGCCCGGTGCGGACGCTTCGGCGAAATGACAAAGCATTTGCTGTACGATCAGGAGGATGAAACAACAGCGTTCTGTTTAAGGTGTATTCCATATCAGCAGACTCGTCACAACATACGCATCTTCAGGAATCGGAAGGGCGCGTAGGCTTTCTTGTGCCAGATCTACGCGATGCAACAAGCCACGTCCGGCAGAGCATCGCGCATCGATGGGACCCCGAGGAGGACTTGTGTGGCCTCGCAACAGGATCATCCCTCCCTGACCAGAAGTTCTTATTTCGCATTCTAGCGCGCACGAACATTTATCGGCTTCTTTTCATAATCGTCAAACCGGGAATCCTGAAACGATTTGCGTGGCCTGACGTTGCTCCAATTTCGTAGGTGTGTGCGAGATCGAGACCCACTCTTAGAGATGGCAAGCGCGTCACGTGATGTTGTGACGAACAGCACCCAATCTAGTGACGGTGGTCATGGAACCTTTGGTTGGGTGAGTATATCAATCGTGACATGCGTTTGGGGCTGGTTCTGGTGTCGCCGACGCGAGCCACGCAAGATTGCGAGCGAACGCGCTAGCGCCCGCGATGAGGCGAGAGTTTCTCGGTCCGATGAGAAGTAAGGGTTATAAGCAAATTGATTTTGAAATACGCGAATCTCAGGATGACGGCTTTCTAGGGCGGGAGCGACGTTTTGGGAATTTCCATTCGTGCTGTCTTTCAGGGTCGAACATACATATTTTCCATTTTCAAAGGAGCGGGGGCGATGAAGAACAATGCAATTTCGGATGCGGTTGCGCAACGCCCGATACAGCGGCCTCCAACCCTGTTCTCGGATCTGGAGCCAATCGCGCCATTCAACTGGGCCTGAAATTTATCATCTAGAGTCACTTAGACTCATCGAAACAACACTTTTCATAAACCGGAGGGACCGAACGCAAGCTCGGTCCCTCCGCCGATTCACCAGCTGCCGTAAATCTTATTCGGAATCATAAGAAAGTCTTCAATGTAACGCTGGAACGTAATTCTGATCGCTTGTTTGCTGATTTTTCTTGGTGCCTTTTTTATGGGGTACCTCGACCAGCACCTGAAACACCCGCAGCATCAGCATCTGAACGCGGATTTGCCGGCAAGCAGGACGGAAGCCGAAGGCAATGGATCAAGCCAAAAAGGGAGGCACCGAGATGAAAGACAATCGAATAATGCCAAGCCGCCGCAATTTTTTGAAACATGCCGCGACCGGAGCAGGACTGGCGGTGGCCTCCGCCGCTCTTCCCGCGCTGGCCGATCACCATCCGCACCCGAGTCCGAATAGCATCACTTATCTCGATCGAAGAATGTACATCCAAAACATGGAAATTCTTGCGCACATCGATCCGGGTGCACGGCGCGGCGGCAAAATGCAAATCATGGCCATTGGCAACCGGAGATATCTGATCCAGCAGGGCGACATCATTGACGTCAGTGATCTGCGCAAGCCAAGCATATACAACCGTAAATGTTTCGAAGGCGCACAGGTGCAGGCGGCTTATAACAAGGAATTAAAAAAGTGGATCTTGATGACAGGAGCCTCGGCGCCAATCACCGATTCCACTCCAGCAGCGCCCATGGGGAAATACGACGATCCACATCTGGCCGACAAATGGCGAAACTACAAGGGGCTTCGCGGTGTGCGGTTTTATGACATTACGGATCCTTCGAAAGTGGTCAAATTGTCCGAATTCAACACGGGCTCGACCGGTTCGGGCACGCATCGAAACTATTACGACGGCGGCAAGTACGCGTATCTCGACACGGCGCCTGACGACAGTTTCATTCACCAGCCTTCCTACTTCCGGCCGCTCGTTAACGGGAACATGATTATCGATTGTTCCGATCCATCGAATGCCAAGGAGGTTTCATTCTGGTGGGTTCCAGGTTCGCGCAAGGGCGAAGAGGCCGAGTATGAAAAGTGGATGTGGTCAAAACTGGTTCCTCCGAAAGTGGTGGGCGATCAGACGCCATTTGCCGGTTTGCACGGACCCGTGTACGTTCCAAAAAAACTGGAAGATGGCGGCAATCGCGGGTACGGAGCATTCGGGTGCAATGGGTTCATCATTCTGGATCTTTCAGACCCCACTCATCAGAAGGAAATCGGGCGGTTCGAGCCTCCGCCGCAGTACGCGGGAATGGGCATAGCGTTTCATACGATTTATTGCGGCGTTATGGATCGCGGATTTGTGATCACCAATGGAGAGACGACGAATTCCGACTGCAACCAGATTTTTCTGCCCAACTGGGTGGTGGACATTCGCGATGAACAGCATCCGGTACCTGTTGCACAATTTCCCCGGCCAGTGCCTCCGCGTGATGCGCCTTACTCTGATTTTTGCTTCAAGCGCGGACGTTTCGGGACGCACAATCCTCCTCACCTGAAGGCTCCGGGCAAGCCGCGCCAGGACTTCATGGCTCACGCGTATTTCATCGCAGGTTTGCGGTGCTACGACATCGGCAATCTCTACAAACCAGAAGAAGTTGCCTACTTCATTCCGCCGCAGGGCGGGGATTTGAGCGACTGGGGAAGCTGGAACCGCACGGTGGATAACGTGCTTATCGAATGGGACCGCAATATTATTTACGCGGCTGCGGATACAGGCATTTACGCGCTGAGTTGCCCGAATCTCGGCAAGCCTGTCCTTGATCCGATGCCCGTGAAGGAATGGTCGCTGCCAAAGTTGAATGAAGGGGCGGTGTAAATTTTCATTTCTGCGAAATGGAAAAATATATTTGTTGGGCGGCAATCGTCCGTCTTCTGCGCGGCTGCGCATGACACGATGATGCGGCGCACGCAGAGGACGCTGCGCCACGGCATCATTTATTCAGCGATGCAAGGGCGGCTTCTCCGTGGCGGCTAATTCTTAAGCTGAGTGACGAGCGGAGGGTCGGATGCCTGCAGGACTACGTTGAAGCGCAGGCGGCCGAGTAGGGCTCCTGAGGGCGTTTCGACGTTGACGCGCCAGGCGCCCTGCATGATGCCCGTTTTTACAGAGTAGGTGCGGTAGCCGCCGCCGCGTCCGCCGCGGACGGGTAGCTCGATGCGGCTCAGAGTGGTCCAGCCGCGCTTTGGTTCGTAGAATTGCCACTCATGGAGGATTTTTGTGTTGAGCGAAGTGGGCGAGAAAACCGCGCTGTAGGCGTAGATGGGCGCGCCGGGCGTGGCGTGAAATGTTTCCATGGGGCGAAAAAAACGGAACAGGCCGGGATCTTCGGTCTGCACGGCGTAATTCCCTTCCGCGTTTCTGGTGATGGCGTGATGCACGCTGGCGTCCTGCAGCGAGAGCGGAATGGGAGGAATGAGGTTCAGAAAGTAAAGGAAATTGATGGTCAGGAAAATCGTGCCGATGCAGATGCGGATTGTTCGGCCTCGGATAACCAGGTCCTGCCCGGCCACGGATTGCAGAAGGCGCAGAAAAAGATAAAGCAATGCCAGGCTGAGCGCTCCGCTGAGCAGAAAAATGAACGGTCCGATTGAATGCAGCAGCACCGGCAGGATGTAAATCATGAAGCAGAACAGCGAGAGAAAAAAGAAACTGAGCTGGAAGGCAAGGCGCGCGTAATGCGCCTTCAGCCTTTCATTGGCCGCGAAGGCCGCGCCCAGGATCAGGAAAAAGGGCCAACTGGCCCGCAGGCTGCCGCTGCGGAAATAGAACACGAGGAATGTGCTGAGCAGCCCGCCAAAAAAAAATTGCAGCGTGTTGATGAACCAGAAATGCGCCTGTGACGGGTCCCTGGAATCGGCATCGCGGCTTTCCGCGCGCTTGAGGTTTCCTGTGAGGTTGATGTTTTCCGTGCGGTTGATGTCTTCCGTGAGATTGAGATTTTTGGTGCGATTGAGGAGCAGGATGCACCCGGCAACCACCGCGAGGTGCGCGACAATCCAGAAATTTTCCCGGAATGTATCCACGCGCTTGAGCGTTACAGCGTCAAAAGCAAATCCCCCAAGCAGAGAGATCGAGGAAATAGGTCTTTCCAGACGAGCGTAAGCCGCACTGAATTGGCCGCGCACAGACTCGCCAAACATTTTGAGAGGCATGGGCCAAGCGAGAATATCATGCCGCGCCAATCCCCGTGTCCCTCGCGGTGAATGAGGTTATTACCCACCGCCACTCAACAGAGATCAAAACCCCGCCCGTCTGACTAAATTAAGTCACGACGAACGGACCTTCTAGAATTAAACATCGAACGTTACTGAACCGGTTCTGCAGATGGGGCGGCACGCCTTTTCGTCGCGCCACTCTTGGGGTGCGTTCTGTTCCCGACTTTCTCCCGACATTTCCCTCGAGACTCCGAAGAATTGCACGGACAGCAGGGAATGCCCGGGGCGCTTGTTGGTCCTCCGGCAGCGGCAGTTACGGTGGAAGGTTGACGGCTCGCGAACTGCCCGCTGGGAATTGCGTTATGAGTAGTGAGAGAGAAGGCGATCACACCGATAAAAAGGAGAAGCGAGATTACAGCATTGCGCAAGCAAGAAAAGCTGACCGTAGTCCAGTTTGCTTTGATATCCGTACTTATGTCATTTAGCTTGACGTAATTCAGCTGCCTGGTTTTCAAGATGTCTGGTTGCAGCCCTTGGTCCTCTATGGTCGTTGTATTGTAGAACTCACCGACTTCTAGCGCTTTCACCGCGGAGATTGCCGCAGCAGCGAAATATCCCATGGGGAAAAGAAACAATACAGGTAAAATGTTATGCCCCCATAAAATATATGTGACTCCTTGGATCGCCATGAAGGAGAATCCTGCAAAAACCAAGCTTGAGCATACAGTTAAAGCAAACAGATTCCCCCTAGCCTTTTCCTCCAGAGTCTTTCTTCTTATCTTTTCATCCTCTGCAAGAACGCCAATGACGGAATCCTCTTTGGGAAGACCCGGATACTGGTCTTCATCGAGCCTGACGCTCAGTTCTTCCCAGCGACCCCGAAGAATTCGACTGGCCTTGATCGCCCGAGGCATCTCCGCGAATATGTATAGCTGAATCAGCTCCCAAGCTTTTCTAATCCACGAGGACATCGGCGATTGCCTCATCTATCTTCACGCCAGCACCATCAACGAGCCAGGCCCATTCTCCGGTCGGATTGATTTCAAAAAAGAAATATTCATCACCTCGTTTTGCTAGATCGATTGCTCCGAATATTAGTCCGAGCTTTCTGGTCAGCTCAATACATGACATTTCTACTCGCTCTGGCAGAGCTATAAGTCGATAGGACAAGCCCTCCTTTTTTGAGCGCCAATCACCTGGAATGCCAGCCCCATGGCTTTCGACACAGACGGCGAATAGAGTGCTCCCCACTACCGTAACTCTGAGGTCTATCTTGGGACTTATTGCTTCTTGCGCAATGATGGGGCATCCACGGATTTCTTCGCCGGAAACTTGTTCCCAGGGAAGTATGTTGGTGAAGGCAAAGACTTCATTACCAGACTCGTAGGCGATGACCGTGTCTACACCCTTGATGGCAACATCACGATCACGGAACCGAGCTAGCCTTCTGGTGTCATTCGTGATGAGCGTTTCTGGGATTTGGAAACCAGCCGCCTGGGCAAGAGATAGCTGAAGAGGCTTTTGTTCCGCGAGGTAGGTAGCGCCTGGATGGTTAACCCATTTCGCATTCTGAAATATTACCAGGCCGCGGACCAAAGCCGCCCATTGAGAACGCGCGATCTGTTCCGAGGCCTTGGCCTCAGCCGGGAACCCATAGTCCCTGAGGTAGACAGCGCGGCGGAACCAAATGGAACGGAGAGTTTTCCCTTCTATGCGAAATGTAGTGTCCTTAATCGTGCAAAGGAACACACCACGTAACGGGTCCAAACACAACGCATATGAAGCAAGGTCCTCAGTATTGAGGCGGAGGTACGGAACCCCTCGGGACATCAAGTGCGCCACGACGTAGTCGCAACTGAAGTCGCCCCGACTGCTGAGGATCAGTATTTCCGGCTTGACTTCCATATGTGAAATTTAGGTACCTTTGTTATCTTCCCCAGTTTCAACATCCGCTTTTTTTGTTTGCGGTCTTGGCCTGTTCGGATTGTTTACTAGGGGCGTGCCGTCCTCAGCGTCTAACCACAGGCCAAGAATCTCGTCGTAAGTGCCCATCGGAACAGCACCCTTGGTCTCGGAGACTGGAATCTTTACAGCGAGTCGGCTCAAGAAGTTAGTATCTGCATTCATATAAGCACCAATTTCCGATTTGGACCTCTGTCTCGTGCATTGTATACTCTTCTAACTATGTACTCAACGAAGAAATTGTCCCCGGTTTGGGCGGATGGCGAATCCTTTGAAATGGGGTGAACTTCCGGGTGGCGCCTCGGTCACCGACCAAAATGGAGCTGTGAGAGCGGGTGGCCCGGGCTTTGTGGTTGAATTCGGGGTGCCCGCCCTTGAAGTGCGTTAAGGACGGGGCGCCCCAAATTCAAAATCTAAACCCTGAGTGGACGTGCGGGAGTAGTATGAAAGCGTTGAGCGGAGCCAATTTTCTAAAACTTCAAATGCCGGGCCACCCGCCATTTAGATACGCATGATAGAATTAGGTAGTTATTTTAAGTATCGCTAAATTGACCCAGACCCGAATCGCCTGAATGGGCGTAATTCGTAACAATCCTGCGTCAGAAAGGCGATGGCAACTTCATGCCTCCAACAAGTCAATTGATTCCGGTTTTGTCGCTTATTGTTGCCGCATTAGCAGTCTTCTTTGGCCCGTTCATTACCCTGTATATAGGACGAAAACAGATTGAGTTGTCGCGCCGAATTGCCAGTAAGCAGATAGTTGCCCCGATGCGCCAGGCATGGATAAATGACATTCGTGACAAGCTCGCTGAACTTTCCAGTACCGCACTTCACTTCCTAAATGCGGGATTCGAACAAAGGAAGGATGAAGAATATAAGCGTTTGCATCAGCTCGAAGAAGAAATCACGCTGCGTATTAATCCAAGTGAACCACATGTCCAGTTCTTGGCCGATTTGTTCGTTGGTTATTTCAATAGGTAGTTGTTTCAAGCCTGATCTTTTATCCCGCAGAGTGAAAATTTGGCGCACTATACAAGATAATCTAATAAATACAAGCGGGTAGAGCTAGAATTGGCAGGGGCGATGGCTTAGCTTGATGCGTATGGGTTTATAACCCCGTCCGCAACGTTTTGGCGTGGTGGCATGTTAGGCGTTGCGCAAAAAATTAAACGTCCGGGGCGGGTTAAAGTTTAACAACGCCCCGCCGAAGGGACATCAGTCGCTCAAGTTATTCATCGGCGTTGAGGACTGATTCCCAAGCATCCCCATTCACCCGCATTTTACCCGGACCAGTTCATCCCAATCCGTGGTGTAGCGGCTGGAAACGTTCTCAATTTTAACCTGCCAGCGTTGATCAAGTCCGGTTGCTGCCAGGCTAATACCGTTTTTATGGAAACGCCGGTTAATCTGGTCGATAGTTTTCATTAATGCCGTGCTGTTGTCTTGTTGTGACTGTTCAGTCAAGGCAAATAAATCAATTTGTCCGGGGATAGATTCAGGGCGAATGTCGCTGAGCTGGACGCCGCATTGCTGATAACGATAACCGGCTTTAAAGATTTGCTGTAGCAGGCGTTTGGCAATGCTGACAATTTGCCGGGTATCCTGGGTCGCCTGGGTCAGGGGCAAACTGGCGGCGCGTTGGTAATAAGGGTCCTGGTCGCTATGCGGATTGGTGCGGATGAAGACCGTAATCAACCCGGCCATCGAGCCCTGTCTTCTCAGTTTTTCGGCGGCCGGCTGCAAAATTCAGCCAGGGCTTCGGCTAATTCATTGATGTCAGTAAGCCTGCGTTTAAAACTGCGTGAGCACACGATTTGCTGTTTGGCCGGCGCTATTTCATCGACTGACAAGCAGCTAATCCCATTGAGTTCCATTACAGTTCTGGCGACGACGATATTAAACTGGGACTGTATCCGGTCTACGGGTTGCGAGGCCAAATCCCAAACCGTCATAACGCCCAATTGATTCAGCCTTTTTGTCAGGCGTGAGCCGATACCCCAAACTTCATTCCCGGCACAATGCGCATTAATTTTTCCCGGCGTTCAGGGCAAGTCAAATCCAGGACACCGCCGGTCCTGGGCCATTTTTTGGCGGCAAAGTTTGCCAGTTTCGCCAGGGTTTTGGTGGGGCCCATGCCGACGCACACCGTAATGCCGGTGTTTTGCAGAATGGTTTGCCTGATGCGCAGGGCATAGGCAATCGGGTCTTTATGACAGATGCCGGTTAAATCCAGAAATGCTTCATCAATGGAATACACTTCAATGTTGGGCGAGAATTCTTCCAGCAATGACATCACTCGCGATGACATATCCGCATTTATGTGGAATTAAAAAGCAAGCAATTTTTGATGACCGTCGGGCGCCACAATTAATGAAAAATGTCGCTGCTGTGTGTGGTAGTAGTAAAAATCCCATGTTGAATGGCAAGGTACGGCCACTATGTGTAGAACTGAACTATGTGTAGTACTCAGATGGTTGCAAGCTGCGAAGCGATATTTCATTGGTCTACAGGGAAGAGGAAGCTATTTACTTGACATAGTTTTACTGGTGTCCTGAAGTGGAAATCCACACATTTAGGAGGATAGTAATGAATTATTCCCTCCGACATTTAGTCAATGGCCGACTTGGTGATAAAGGACAAGGCACTGGGGAGGCTCTAGAAACTGAACAAAATAATAGGCCGCTATTACCGCACTGATGCAGTTCCTTTAGGCAATGAAACTATGTGTAGGTGCTATCGGCTCAATGCCTTGTCGCACAAGGAGCGGGCCACAATGTGGCAATGCAACTATACACAGTTCAGTACTTCACATAGTGGCCGCTATGTTAAGCTTAACATAGCGGTCAGGAAGAGACCGTCGTGAAATTCAAGTGAATGGCTGTTCAATCTTTAAAGCGGTCATTCAGATACCGCCATTCACAGAACAAGTGAGCATTGCACACAAATCATCCCTAGTTTTTATAGATGGGATAACATTCAAAACCTTATATTTATAGTAGCTTCAGGATACTCAGACGATAAAGTTCTACAGAACCACCACATTTATATGTCTAATTGATTATTAGCCGGACAACAAAAAATTACTCTATTTATAACTTACAACATTAGCTCATCAAATACGATGTTGGCTCGTCCGCCGCAGCAAGTATCTGCTCCATGCTCACTTTGTCGTACCCGCCCGATAGCAGAACAATGAATCGTTCGCGGAGCATCGGAATTTGGCGAGAGCGGAGGATGATGTTGTTAGCATCCTTTCGTTCCAAAATGCGATACCAGTTATAGATCATTTTGAAAATGCACTCCATCGGTTTGCGGATGCGCTCTTCATATTGCTGCAGTCGTGCGGCGCTTAAATCCCCGCCATTGGCGAAGCCATCGAGGATCTCCGCATCCGCGGCGTATACGCCGCCTCGCATCGCCAGGGTGACTCCAGCAGAAAATACTGGGTCCACGAACATCGAGCGTCGCCGACCAATACAAACCCATCGCCGTGGAAACACTCGTTCAAGTAGCCGATGGTAGAAATGGTCTTGATGTCCAGATGGTCTGCTCGGCTTCGCGCAACCAGTCGCTTACGCAAACGCAGTTACCTATCGCGGCGTCAAAGCAAGCCTGCGGGACTCGCTCAAACGTCTGGCATAGCGCGTATCCAAGACAACACCAACACTGGTAATATCATTTAGCGGGATATACCAGACCCAGCCGCCGTCGATGGTGTGAATATCGGTGGTCACTGAGCCGTCGATGACTTCGCCGCAAGTGACGATGTCATGGGGATTGCGGCGAAAAGCGCCTTTGAGAAATGCGCGAAGTGGCTGATCTTATTGAGTTCCGGGAGAGGCCGCCGCCAACCGAGTTTGCGGGCCATCAGCGATTCGCGTCCGGACGCGTCAATCACTACCGAGGCATGGAATGGAAGTACCGTGGCCGTCGGTCTGGCGCTGACACCAACGGCCTGTTCGCCGTCGAACAGCACGTCGGCGACCGACCATTCGCGGTGAACTTCGACCACATTCCTCCGCGTGTTCGAGCAGGATTTCGTCGAAGCGGGCGCGTTCGACATGATAGGTATAGGGTCGTTCGAAAGAATCCGGATACTCGGCGGTCAACAAAACCACATCGGGCTTTTGATTGAACATGCCGAAATTGATGCCCTGCTTGACCGTGAAGCCTTCAGCCTCGATCTTTGCGGTTACACCGAGGCGTCGCCAGATTTCCCAGCCAGCGGGCAATAAAGATTCGCCGATATGAAAGCGCGGGAAGGTGAGCGTTCAAATAACACCACCCGCTTGCCGGCCTTGGCCAGTATAATTGCGGCGCTGGTGCCGGCCGGACCACCCCCGATTACCGTGGCATCAAAACGTTCGGATTGTGGCATTGTCATCCTAACTTGTATAAAAAGTGATTTATACCACTAGTGTCCGCTAAAGATGCAGAAAAAATTGCTGTAAGCCATTATTTTGAGTCTCCAGAGCACTAATAGGTGGTGTCTATTACAACGAAAATTGAGTGCAATCTTTAGACTTATGCTTGGGAGATAATATAACCCTGGCAAGGTCTTTTTTCTTGCTCAACTCATGGACTTCTTACCATGGACTACGTTTTCTGGAATTACTTTACACCGCTACGAGACAGTAGGAGAATCAAATCCACAAGCGATAAATGTAAAATAGCTTTTAAGAAAAAAAGAAGTTTCGAAAGGTATTCTTGTCGACCGAGATTGAAACGAGTATAAGCTATTTATTGTTAGACAATAGCCTGTTAGAGGGTACGTAGGTCAATCAGTTAGTGAGGTGGCAATGAAGGTCAAGGAAATCTGGAGATATCCGGTCAAAACCATGGCCGGCGAGAAACTGCAACGGGTGCGTATCGGGCCGCTCGGCATCGAAGGCGACCGAGTCGTACATGTCGAGGATGCCCATGGGCGGGTGATCACCTCACGCTCCCATCCGCGTTTCCTGGGCCATAAGGGTACGCTCGGGCCGGATGGTGAACCTCTGGTGGATAATCGGCCGTGGAACAGTCCGGAGGTCGCCGCCGAAGTTGTTAACATTGTCGGGCCTGGTGCAAAGCTGGTGCGCTACGATGGCATTGAGCGCTTCGATGTGCTGCCGTTGCTGGTGGCCACCGACGGAGCGATCGCCGCCTTCGGTCACGACCATCGCCGCTTGCGGCCCAATATCGTGATCGGCGGTGTCGAGGGATTGGCCGAGCGCGAGTGGCCGGGCGGCTGCCTGCGCATAGGCAAAGTGCTCATCGGTGTCCAGGATTTGCGCTTGCGCTGCATCATGACCTCATACGATCCCGACACGCTGGTCCAAGACAAGGAAGTCACT
>CAVPZW010000008.1:0-1197033 GCA_963710315.1 uncultured Acidobacteriota bacterium
AAAAACGCTGAAATTCATGCTCTGGAACGTCCAAGACCAGGCTCTTTTCAAATGTATTGACATTCCTGCCACCCAGGCTGGTCACCTCACCATAGATATCCATAACGCCGTGCATCACCCCGTCCTTGTTCTGAAATTGCAGGTCACGGTAAGCTACTTGAAGAGTAATGGGAGTGAGCACGGTCTCATCTGTCACGCGGAGAAAGTCTGTACGAACGTCGAAGGGCAAAAGCTGCGCGGAAATCTTCGAGGTCACGACAGCTTTCAGATCTTTAAACTTGACCTCAGGCGGTCTAAAGATTTTCGCGTACAGATCAAGGCGCGTGAACTCTTCCATGCTCTCGGGTGTTCCACCCATGGACTGGCCAATCGTCATACCGTCGGCCCGGCTAAAGCGGTCTGCCTTGCTGGCCATGCCCATGGCTTCCATGTCAGTTAATCCGGCGTTGGGGTTGAGCCACCGATGGAAATGTCGTGGGGCTGGTCGAATTCGCCCGGGCCTGTGCCGTGATGTCCCCCAAGTCTTGATGAACTTGCCGTCCTTGGAGAACTTCACCACGCGATCGTTCTTGCCGTGGCCGTCGCTTCACAAAAATGTCGCCGTTCGGAGCAATGGCAATCCCGGTGGGCATGTCGAAAGTATCCGGGCCGTCACCCGCCACGCTTTCCTTGCCCAGTGTCATCAGCACTTTGCCGGCAGGGCTCATCTTGAATTCCACGGCCCGCGGACCACGCCGTTGCTGTCCTTTGCCGAGATGCCGAGCACGGTTTCGGCGTTATTGGCATCGCTGGCCCAGATGTTGCCCTGGCGGTCCACGGTGAATCCGTGGGGGAAGGCAAACATCCCGCTGCCCAGGCTGGTCAGAAGTTTTCCAGAGGGATCGAATTACAGAATCGGCGGCTCCGTGCGGCCCACGCAGGTGGCGTAGCCAGCCGGCTCGTATTGAAGCAGCGATGAAAGACCCAAATGTTGCCCTTGGGATCGATGTCCGCGCGGATTAGCTCTCCCCAGTGGCCGCCATTCATGCTCGCGGGCAACGTAGGCCAGTTCTCCTCCAGTCGATACGGGTTGGGCAGATCGGATTGCTTGGGGTACTGTTTTTCCTGGGCAAGCACGGAAGTTCCCATCACCGCGGACGCCGCAACGGCGGCAATCAGAATAATTCTCTCTATACCCGCTAGTTTCATCGCAAACCCTCTGGGCGAACATTGGTCAGTGGAATCGCCAGCTACTTCTTTTATTTTCAATGTGCAAAGGCCGAAGAATTTCCCACTTGAATGGTCACACTTATACACCAGCCTTCGTCTCGTGCGCACCCGGCAATTCGACAGGCAAACCAAGCCCTTGCTGCAGCGAGCCTTTCCCCGCGAAAAACTGCAAACCTGAGCATTGACGACGGCCCTAACCACCCGTATAATAAGGGTTTCCGATTTGTCTCTGGAGGGGCGATGTACGCCGTGATTCGAAGTGGAGGCAAGCAGTACCGTGTCGCGCCGGGCGAGACCGTGAAGGTCGAAACGCTGCCCGGCAAAGTGGGCGGAGAAGTCACGTTTGAAGACGTGCTGGCCGTGGGCACCGACGAGAAGAAACTGCTGACCGGCGCGGACGGCTGCGGAGGCCAAAGTCATCGGCAAGATCGTCTAGCAGGGGCGCCATCCGAAACTCACCGTCCTCAAGTACAAGACTGCGGCGAGCAGTACAAGATTGAGCGCGGCCACCGGCAGAACTACACTGCCGTCGAGGTCAGCGGCATCGAGCTCTAAGAGCTCCAGAGGGAATTGCCATGGCACATAAGAAAGGCGGCGGCTCCTCGGTAAACGGCCGCAACTCGCAGGGACAGCGGCTGGGCGTCAAGCGGTTCGGCGGCCAGCTCGTCCATGCAGGCACGATCCTGATCCGCCAGCGCGGCACGCGCCACAAGCCCGGCGTGAACGTGGCCGCGGCAAGGACGATACGCTGTTTGCGCTCATCAACGGCGTCGTGCTGTTTCAGGACAAGGGCCAGGACGGGCGCTACATCAGCGTCCTGCCGCCGGAGCAGGCCGCAGCCGGCAACAGCCTGCCGCTGCGCCAGCAAATTAACTGGATCTCGAATTCGGAAGGCGGTTCCGCGGATGCGGGGCCGCCTTTTTTCTTTGCTCTGAACGGAACGATCCGGTAGCACAGGCTTCAGCCTGCGGGTTCAGCAATGCAAGGGCAAAATCCACAGGCTGAAGCCTGGCTGTCAAGTGCAATTCGACCCTGCAGTGTCGTATTCTAAGGGCGGAAATGGAATCATCGTGTTTGTTGACGAAGCCAAAATCTACGTGAAGGCCGGCGACGGCGGGAACGGCTGCGTCGCGTTTCGCCGCGAAAAATTCGTGCCGCGCGGCGGGCCCTCGGGCGGCGACGGCGGCCATGGCGGCAGCATTTACCTCGAAGCCAATCCGCACGACAACACGCTGCTGCGCTACCGCTTCAATCGCGAATTCAAGGCCGACCGCGGCCGCCACGGCGAAGGCTCGAACTGCACCGGCCATTCCGGCGCGGACATGGTTCTGCTGGTGCCGGTCGGCACCGTGGTCACCGATCGAGGAACCGGCGAGCGGCTTGCCGATCTGACCAAGCCCGGCCAGCGCGTTCTGCTCGCGCAGGGCGGGCGCGGCGGGCGCGGCAACCAGCATTTCGCCAAGCCCTGGCATCAGGCGCCGCGCGAATCCGAAGAGGGCCAGCCCGGCGAGGAGCGCCACCTGCGCCTCGAACTGAAGCTGCTGGCCGACGTGGGTCTGGTGGGTTTTCCGAACGCGGGCAAATCCACGCTGATTTCGCGCATTTCCGCGGCGCGTCCGAAAATCGCCGATTATCCGTTTACCACGCTCGAGCCGGGCCTCGGCGTGGTTTCCGCCGACGGCGCTCCGGGAAAACGTCGGAACATGGGCGGGCGCACGTTCGTCGTCGCCGATCTGCCCGGCTTGATCGAAGGCGCGCATACCGGCGTGGGGCTGGGCATCCGCTTTCTGCGGCACATCGAGCGCACGCGCCTGGTCGCGCATCTGATCGACACCAGCGACGCCTCCGACCGCGATCCCGTGCACGATTTCGAGATCATCTCCGGGCGAGCTGGCCGCGTTCAGCGAAAAACTCGCCGAAAAGCCCGTGATCGTCGTGGCCACAAAGCTCGACGCGACCACCGACCGCACGCGGCTCGAAAAACTGCGCGATTTCTGCGCCGCGCGCGGCCTGGAGTTCCACGCCATCTCGTCCGCCTCCGGCGAAGGCATCCCGCAACTGGTGCGCGCCATGGCCGACGCGCTCGACCGCCTTGGCGCCTCCGAGCCGCAAGATGCGGCGGAAATCGCCGAGGACGACGCCGATCGCGGCCGAGGCGGCCTCCAGCGCGCAGTCCCGGCAGTCACGAGTGCGACGCATGCCGCGCACCAGCGACGCTCCGCCGGAGGAGGACCGTTGAGCGTCGCGCCGCCGCAAGCCCACGGCGCTTCCCGGGAGCAGGCGCGCGAGCGGCGCATCGCGCTTTTCGGCGGCACATTCGATCCGATTCACATCGGCCACCTGGCCGTGGCGCGCGCCGCCGAGCGCCGTTTCCACCTCGACGAAATTCATTTCATTCCCACGGGCCGTCCGCCGCACAAGCATCGTCGCGGCATGGCGTCGTACGCGGACCGCTACGCCATGGTGGCGCTGGCCTGCGCCGATCACCCGGTTTCGTGCCGTCACTTGCGGAATCCGGCGCGGGGCAATCCGGGCGCGAGATATTTTATTCGGTGGATACCGTGAGGCACTTCAAGCAGAAGTATCACGGCCCGCGGCGCGCATCTTTACTTCCTGCTGGGCGCGGATTCGTTCCTGGAGATTCCCACCTGGAAGGATTACGAAACGCTGCTGGGCCTGTGCGATTTCATCGTGGCGAGCCGTCCCGGGTTTTAAGTGGACGCGCTGCGGCTGGTGATTCCGCCGGAACTGTTTGCGCGGCGTGGCGCTCGGCGCACGCGCCGCTCGATCCGCGCGCCATTGCGCTGCGCCGCACGACGGTGTACGTGCTCGATACGGTCTCAAGCCACGTCTCCGCCACCGAAGTCCGGCATCGCTTGGATCGCAACGAATCGATTCACGGGCTTGTGCCGCCGCGCGTCGAGGAATACATTACCAAGCAGGCCCTTTACCGGTGACCGCAAAAAAAGATTCGCTTCGGCCCGAACTTCGCGCGGCCATCGAGGCCGCGCAGGAAAAGCAGGCGGCGGAAGTCGACGCTGCTCGATCTCGCGGGCCTCGGCGCGTTCACCGATTATTTCCTGCTCTGCACCGGATTCAGCGCGCCGCAGGTGGAGGCGATCTGCGACGAAATCGAAGAGACGTCTTGCGCAGATGCGGCATGCGCCTGACTGCACCGCGAAGGCAAGGCCGGCGCGAATGGATGCTGCTCGATTTCGGCGGCTTCATCGTGCACGTCTTCACCGAGCGCGCGCGGCAGTTTTACGATCTCGAGCGCCTCTGGCGCGCCGCGCGCCGCATCGAGTTCGAGATTCGGCGAGAGTCCCGGACGCGCCGCGGAGGCCGAAGGATGAGCGAGCCGCGCATGGCGTGGATCGCCGAGGATCCCGCGTCGAAAGCCGTCCTGGAGCTGGCGCGCAAGGTCGCCGAGACCTCCACAACGCTGCTGATCACCGGCGAAAGCGGCACGGGCAAGGATCATCTGGCGCGACTGATCCACGAACTCGGCCCGCGCCGCGACGCGCCCTATCTGAAAATCGATTGCGCCAGCCTGCCGCAGGAGCTCGTCGAATCGGAATTGTTCGGCCACGAGCGCGGCGCGTTTACCGGAGCGGTCGAGCGCAAGCTCGGCCGGCTGGAAATGGCCGGCGCGGGCACCATCGTGCTGGACGAAGTCGCGGCGCTCTCGCCCGCCACGCAATCGAAACTCCTGCGCGTGCTCGAGGAGCGCCAGTTCGAGCGCCTGGGCGGCACCGAAACGATCACGATCGAGGCGCGCCTGGTCGCGCTGACCAACGCCGATCTGTGCGCGCCTGGTTTCCGAAGGGCGGTTCCGCGAAGATTTATTTTTCCGCCTGAGCGTGCTGACGATTCCCGTGCCGGCGTTGCGCGAGCGTCCCGCGGACATTCTGCCGCTGGCCGAGCGCTGCTCGAACGCGCGAGCGCGCGTGCATGGCCGCGTCGGCCGTGGCTTTCTCCGAGCCGCTCAGGAAAATGCTGGCCACTTATGCCTGGCCCGGCAACGTGCGCGAACTGAAGAACGCGATCGAGCGCGCGCTGGTTTTCTCCGGCGGCGCTTACGCTCATTCCCGAAGATTTTCCGGAATCCGTGCGCGCGGCGGATCACATCGTCCGGCGGCGGGCTGCGTTCCCTCGAAGATATCGAACGCGACGCCATCCGCGCCACGCTCGAAGCCACGCACTATAAAATCGGCAAGAGCGCCGAAATTCTGGGCATCAGCCGCAAGACCCTGCTCGACAAGCGCAAGAAATACGGCTTGAACTGAACGCGCCGTCCCTCGGCGCGCAGCCAAATCGCCAATGAAAATTCGCCTGGTCATGCTCGGGAAAACCCGCCGCCCCGAAATCCGCGCGATTGATGGACGATTACGTGGCGCGCATCGCGCGGTTCGCCGAAGTGCAAGTCACCGAGTTGCGCGAAGACTCCGCCGCGTCGCGTGCGCAAACTGGCGCTCGATTCCGCCGCGACCGTCGTCCTGCTCGATGACGCAGGAAAGCCTCAAACATCCGCGCAATTCGCAAAATGGCTGGGAGAATCGCGCGACCGTGGCGCGCGCGAAATCGTTTTCTTTGCGGCGGCGCCGAAGGTTTTCCCGAGGCGTTGCGCCGCCGCGCCACGCAAAAACTTTCACTTTCTTCGTTGACGTTCTCGCACGAACTCGCCCGCGTCATGCTCGCCGAGCAACTCTACCGCGCTTTCGCCATCCTCGCGGGGCACCCGTACCCGAAATAATCGCCCGCAAATCTCCTATCTTCCGCGATCACTCGCGAAACCACCGCACAATCCGGCAACCTTCACACAGCACACGCGGCAAATCTCGAAACTTTCTTTAGAATTACGATCTCGTCAGCCAGATACGGAGCCTCCCCTCCACATTCCGTGCAGCGAACAATCGTGACTTGCGGTCGCTCCATGGTGTGGATTTGCGTTGAAAGCCCCCGGCTCTCGGAATTTGAGAGAGGGGTATGCAAACCGCAATGAAGGCATGTGACACCCTCCACTTCTCTTTCTTTTTGTTCTATCATGGCCGCCCCCGTCTATAACGATTTCCTTTATGTCTTCCCGGATTTCATTTTTAGAATACTCATTGATTCTCTCTTGGTGCGTGACCGCAGTCACAGTTGAATGTGATTGGCCCCGTCTGGCCATGGCTACAGCACGCGGACCAGAGTGGAAAATTTTGTCGAATTTGACTCCCTTGGACCGCAATTTCGGACACCCATTCATTGAATTGTAACAATTCGGTTCTATGGTAATGAGATTCGCATCATATCCAGCGATCGCCCACATGAGGCGAATCTTTTTGCGAGCAGGCAAATTGGGGATCGAAATTCAGGGGAATCCCCGACCATAAGAGGCAATTTATGAAGACGTTGGCAAGCAAGAACGTTCCTCAAGCGAAAAAACCCAGGAAAACCGTAAAATTCCTGCAAAAATCTACGTGCGCAACTTGCCGCAAGGCGCGCCGCTTCATGGAAAAGCATGGATACAAGCTTAACTATCGGGACATTGTCAAAGAACGCCTAGGCCCGTCGGAACTCGAGAAACTGATTGGGAGACACGATCACGAGGAATTCTTGAATCCGCGCTGCGCAATCTTCCGGAAAAAAAAGATGAAGGATAAACCCCCTTCGCGCCGGGAAGCTATCCGATTGATGGCCAAGAATCCCGGTTTGATCCGCCGGCCGGTCATCGTTGCAGGCGGGCGCGTGGTGATCGGATACGACGAAAATGGAATGATCCGATTTTAGTTCGATTCCACGAGCCATCCGCGGCGGACCTCGGTTCCCGCGCCGGTTTTCCTAGGCGCAACCAAACGGCCAGGTATAGAATCAAACCAGTGTAAGGCAAAAACGAGTTCCCCCCCGTAAACTCGTCCGCAGGTCTTACGCAATGTTCGCGGAGGGCCTTAACATGAGTAAGCCACTTTCCGTAGTAATCACATCAACTTTGGCGATTTGCTTTGCCTGTTCAGCCATTCCCGTGTTTGCCCAGCATGGCGGCGGACATACAGGTGGGGGAGGTTCTCACGGCGGCGGTGGAGGCTCCCACGGTGGGGCAAGCTCACACTCGAGCGGAGGCGGCGGTGCCCGTGGTGGGTCGTATTCGCCACCTTCCAGTGGCTATGGAGCTCCGCGCTCCGTGGGTGGATATGCAGCGCGGCCCGGTAACAGCTATTCCCGTCCTGGCGGCAGTTTCGCGGGCGGGAATCAGCGGGTTGGGAACTCCTCTTCTGCGCCCCCTGCCGTGGCTGATGGCCGCTGGCATTCATTCAGCGGGACAAGCGGAGACCGTGCACCTGCAGGCGCGCAATCGCAACCCGGACCCGCAAGCAGTGCAGGAGGCTTCCATGTTTTTAGCGGAAACCGTGGAGCGGGATCGCGCGGGGTGGTCCGAAGCTTCTCGGGGCAGGGAAACGAAATTTACGAAAATGCTCCCGTCGCGCGAAATGTAGTTCCCAAATCTCAATCGCTTTCCAGCCTTCACAATTCGTTTAGCGGTTCGCGCACTGCAAGTTCCAATCTTCGGCCGAACTCGACTCTATCCGCCTCTTCGCATGCTGCCCTGGGATCGGCTCTCTCTGGCAATCGCGGATTGTCCAGTGGAGTGAACGCGGCAAACTCGGTCCAACAGTTCCGCAGTTCCAATCGATTTAATGCACCTTATGGTGGATTTCGCGGAGGCTGCTGGAACTGCGGCTTCGGGTTTCGCGGGTGGGGCAATCGCTGGGGTTTTGGATTTGGAGCTGGCTGGGGTCTTGGCTGGCCATGGCTCGGTTTCTGGGATCCATTCATTTATGATCCCTGGTGGGGTTGGCCCGCACCCGGATATGGCTACTATGGATATCCCGACACTTATCTTTATGAGGATCAAAACTCCGGGTATTACGCGCCCGATGACAATTCATCTCCGTCCACGCAGCAATACGATCAAGACAATTCCGATGGCAACACCAATGGAAACTGGATCACGCCAAACGGCCCGAGCCCTTCGTCCGCGCAAAATTCCGCGAATCTGGCCGTGCCGGTTCTTATTTACATGAAAAACGGAGCGGTCTATTCGGTCCGCGATTATTGGATTGTGGACAACGAGCTAAATTATATCTTGATGGACGGCGCGCAACATTCCGTCGATTTGGATCGCGTCGATCTGCCGCGCACGAATACGGAAAATGCTAAGAGCGGCGTGAAGTTCATCTTCAAGTCCGAGCCAAGCGTTGCGCCCGCGCCGTCCGCGCCGGCTCCCACTCAGGAACTAAATGCAGTTCCGCAACCCGAAGCACGGACATAATCACAAGTAGGACAGCCACTCTTGGCTGAGCGGTTATCTCAATTTTTGCTCGTCCATAACGGCATGCGTTGCAAAAATCACACAGCCAAGAGTGGCTGTGCTACTCAACCCACAATCGAAATCATCGTGAGGATGTGAAGACCCACCGCTTCGTCGCCAGCCACTTGCACTTGAGTTCTGGCTTCCTCCCGTGCGATTCCTTTGGTGAAGATGCGCCAGGCAATCTCTTGCGGGATTGTCGTCTCCGAAATTCTTTCTCCGGCTGGTGAGGCAATCAATTTCCATGCATCGCCGTCGCTAAACAGATACCAGCTTCCGCCACATTCCCCTTTGATATTGAATTGCGCGAGGGATCCAGGCTTGGCGGCAACATTTCGGTAAGTGTACGGCAGCGCGCGCATGAAACAATCCAGCACGGGGAAATAGAACTCGCGCGTCATGATTCCCGGCTTATCCACGGCAATGCGAATCTGTTGCTGATGATGCCAGCGCTCCGTGAATTCGCGGGCAATGTGAAACACGTTGGGTGATTGTTCATCGCCCGCCCAGCTCACGGGAAACACGGCCGGAGCGAACGGATCGAGCCCCTGGACATGATCCGCAAGTTCCCGCGACGCCGCGTCCATTTTTGAAATCAAATCTTCGGGGTTCAAGCTGCTGTAGGCGCGGACGCCTTCCGCGTTGAGTGTATCGATCAGAGCCAGCAGCTTGTCGGGAGTGAGCTTTTTTGAGTTTTCAGGCTTGTAGCCATGGCGAACTGCGGCAAGTCCACGGGTTTGCGTGTCGAGCAGATGCGCCGCCACATCCTTTACTTTCCATTTTGCAGCGAGGGTTTGCTTTTCCCAATCTTCCGGCGTGAGCCCGCGCAGCAGCTCAATCAGCTTCGCTTCCAGCGCGGGGAAAAGATGCGCTGTGAAAATAGGCTGCAACGGTTGGCGCGCATCATTCATGCGCGCCATTTTATTTTAGTTCCGCCAAGATCCCCTACTTCTTTTCTTCGGGGACTTCCTGTTCTTCCAGAATGGATGCGGCGGCGGCGATCTTGTCGTCGTCTTCCAGGCGCAACAGGCGCACGCCCTGCGTCGAGCGGCCCGCTTCGCGTATTTCGTTTCCGTGTACGCGGATCACCTTGCCGTATTCGGTGATGATCATGACGTCGGATTCCTCGGCCACTTGCAGGACTGCAACCACCGGGCCGTTGCGGTCCGTGGATTTCAAGTTGATGACGCCCTTGCCTCCGCGCGAAGTGATGCGGTACTCGGCGAGCGGCGTTCGCTTCCCGAAACCTTTTTCGGAAACCGTCAGCATGAGGGAAGTGAGCGAGTCCTTAATGGCCTCGTTCTCGATGTCGTCCAGATTCTGCGTGTCCGATTTCGATTCCTTCTTGATGATTTCGAAATCGGGCTGTACGGGTTCCATGCCCACCAGGTAATCGCCCTTGGCGAGGTCCATGCCGTTCACGCCGCCCGCGTTGCGGCCCATGGAGCGCACTTCGGTCTCGCGGAACAGGATGGCCTGGCCGTCATGGCTGGCCAGGAAAATCATCTGCTTGCCGTCGGTGAGGTGTGCGCCGATCAGCTCGTTGTCCTGCTCCAGGTTGATGGCGATAATGCCGGTCGAGCGCGGATTTGAAAATTCGTTGAGCGAAGTTTTCTTCACCGTGCCGTTGCGCGTGGCAAGGAAGATGAATGTGCCTTCCACTTCCAGGTCGCGCGCCGCAACCACGGCGGTAAGATGCTCGTCCTCCTGGAACTTCACCAGGCTGGAAATGGCCTTGCCGCGCGTGGCTGCCGCGGCTTCGGGAATCTCATACACCTTGAGCCAATACACGCGGCCCTTGGAGCTGAAGAGCAGGATGTAGCTGTGGGCCGAGGCCACGAACAGGTACTCGACGAAATCCTCGTCGCGAGTTTTCGCGCCGATGCGCCCCTTGCCGCCGCGCGACTGGTGGCGATACACGTCCACCGGCGTGCGCTTGATGTAGCCCGCATGGCTGACGGTGATGGCCATTTCCACGTCGGCGATCAGATCCTCGAGTTTAATCTCCTCGACGTTCTCCACGATCTCGGTGCGGCGCGCGTCCGCGTAATCCTTCTGCACCTCGCGCAATTCCTTAATAATGACCGCTTTCAGCTTCTTTTCGCTGTTCAGAATTTCACGCAACTCGGAAATCAACGCGCGGATTTCCGCCAACTCTTTCAGGATTTCGTCAACGGAAAGGCGCGTCAGTCTGTGCAACTGCAGTTCAAGGATGGCGTCGATCTGAACGAAGCTCAGCCCGATTCCTGCGCCGGCTTGAGTTGCGCCGAAACCGATATCCAGGAGGCCGTATTTTTTACGATCGAGTTTGATACCTTTCAGAGTCTCCGTTTTATTGCCAACGGTGAGGATCTTGACTTCCTTGTTTTCAAAAAAATCATGCAAATTTTCGCGCGCGTTGGCCCGGCTGGAAGACCCTCGGATGATTTTGATGACGTTATCGACGTGATCCAGCGCGATATGGTATCCGATGAGAATATGTTCGCGGCCTTCGGCCTTGCGCAGCTCGAATTGCGTGCGCCGGCGAACGACTTCCACGCGGTGGTCGATGAACAGCTTCAACATCTGCACCAGACCCAGCTCGCGCGGCTGCCCGTTGACGATGGACAGCAGAATCATGCCGAACGATTCCTGCATCTGCGTGAGCTTGTAGAGATGATTCAGGATGATCTTGGGCTCTTCGCCGCGCTTGATCTCGATCACCACGCGCATGCCTTCGCGGTCCGATTCGTCGCGCACGTCGGAAATGCCTTCGATTTTTTTCGTCTGCACCAGCTCTGCAATGCGCTCGATCAGGCGCGACTTGTTCACTTGATAGGGAATTTCGGTGATGACGATGTTCTCGCGGTCCTTGCCTACGGTTTCAATTGCGGCCTTGGCGCGCATGGTAAAGCTGCCGCGCCCAGTTCTGTAAGCGTTGAGGATGCCTTCCGCGCCGGAAATGTATCCGCCGGTGGGAAAGTCCGGGCCGGGCACAAATTTCATGACTTCCTTGAGCGTCGCGTCCGGCTTCTCGATCAGCAACACCGTGGCGTCGATAATTTCACCCAGGTTGTGCGGCGGGATGTTCGTAGCCATGCCCACGGCGATACCGCTCGCGCCGTTCACCAGCAGGTTGGGAGTCTTCGATGGAAGCACCACGGGCTCTTCGCGCGTCTGATCGAAGTTGGGAATGAAATCGACGGTTTCCTTTTCAAGATCAGCTAGAATTTCTTCGGTGATCTTGGCAAGGCGCGCTTCGGTGTACCGCATGGCCGCCGGCGGATCGCCGTCCACCGAGCCGTAGTTTCCCTGCCCGTCAATCAGCGGGTAGCGCATGTTGAAGGATTGCGCCATGCGCACCAGCGTCGGATAGATGACGGCTTCGCCGTGCGGGTGGTAGTTGCCGGAGGTGTCGCCGCAGATTTTCGCGCACTTGCGGTAGCCGCGATTGGACGCCAGGCCAAGGTCGTTCATGGCCACCAGGATGCGCCTCTGCACGGGCTTCAAGCCGTCGCGCACATCGGGAATCGCGCGCGCCACGATCACGCTCATGGCGTAATCGAGGTACGACTTCTTCATCTCGGCCTCAATTTCGACCGGAATCATGTGTGACTGTTTCGGTTCGTCCGCCATCGATCCGTCCTTCATTCCCACTTGCAGGAGCACGGCAAGCCGCGCTCCTGCAGCTTCGAAATTAAATTTTTGCGACTATTACCGCGCGGCACTCTGCAAAACGTAATCCTTCACCCCATCGAACGCCGCGGCTGCGTTCAAAAATCTCTGCGGCCCGAAATGCGATTCCAGCCGAGCAAGCAACGCGTCGCGCTCAGCCTCGCTCGCGCATTCCATGGCCACGCCGCGCTCATTGTCCGGCGCCGAAGTGGGCGCGGCACGAAATTCCGAGCAGGCCAATCCCCGCAAACCGGGCAGCGTCGTCCAACTTAACTGATAGAACATTGTGGCCGTTCTTTGTGGGTCACAGCAGAGGCTGCGGGCCATAGACCCAAATCCGAAAGATCGCCCAATTTATTATCCCTTCCCAATCGCGTTTCGAAATTCCTTTAGACGCTTCTCATCCTTGTCAAAGAAATACTTGAGGAGGGTATTGAGTTCTTTCGGATCAGGTGTTGATCTGGCCGTTTCGTACTCATTTTCCTCGAATTCCCAGCCCTCGGGTGTTCTCCACATGAGGATCAGCCCAAGGTTGAACCGCTCCAGCTCAGACATGAACCTCTCCGAAAACTCGAAATCGAAACTGGGAACCTCCGCCACTAAGAACGAAAATTGCGCCCACCTTGAGTGCGCCGCTGTTTCGTATACAGATCGGATATTCTCCGCATCAGAGAATTTCTTCACCTCGAACGTCGTTACTTCGAGGATTGGTTGAGGAAGATAATCATAGCTATTTACCTGAACCAGGGTCACGTCGGGTCGGGACCATTGTCCACTAGCTCTCTTTCGGCGCCGTCCACTTCCCGTTGTTCGAACCTCAAAAAAATCGCCGTCATCGCGTACGCCCTCTCCCCAAGTTTCATCAAGCCATCGTCTCAAAGGCTCATACAACTCCGTCTCTCTGCGGACAAGCGCTTTGCCTTTCTTCCGGGCATCCGCTGAAGGCTCTTTTTCGCCAAGTAACCTCGCAACACTGCCACCTCGTCCCTTTCCCCGAGTGAGAAGGCCTTTGTTGATTAGCTCCTTTCTTATCGCCCAGTATTGCTTCCCAAGTCGGGACCTTCGAAGCAGCGTCGTATTCCCAATAAAGTTCCCATCGACTGGGACTAGGTCGAGTAGTGATTTTGCCCTTCTTGATAGCCTGATCCTCTCTGAGCTCATTTGAGACAACCTCCTCAAATATCCAGATTCACGACTTCCAGCGCATTTTCCTCGATAAATTTGCGGCGGCTTTCCACGTTCTCGCCCATCAACGTCGAGAAAATTTCCTCGGCGGCCGCGGCGTCGTCCAGGCGCACCTTGAGCAGTGTGCGTGTTTCTGCGTTCATGGTGGTTTCCCAGAGCTGGTCGGGATTCATTTCACCAAGGCCTTTAAACCGTGTAATGGTGAAGTCTTTCTTGGCGTCTTCCAGAATGTAATTGAGAACTTCAGCCGCGCTTTCCTTCACTTGCTTGTCGCCATTGCGCGTCACGGTAAAGGGTGGGTGGTCGAATTCGCTGATCAATTTTGAAGATGCGCGCAAGCGCTTGTATTCGGGCGTGGAAGCGAAAGCCCAATTGATTTTCTTGTCGCCGGGCCGCGCCGCGTTGCCCGGAATCAGCAGGTCATAGAGGCTATGCTCTTCGTCATAGACAATTTTTGTGTCGATGTCGAGTTTGGCCTTATCGATGGCCTTGGCAAGTTTTTCCAGAGCTTTCTTGTCCTCGAAATCGGTTTTCTTCTCAAAGTCGCAGGCGGCAAGGATATCCACCAACTGCGGCTCGCGCAGCTTGCGCGCCATCTTGGCCGAGGCTGAAACATATTCCTGCACGTTCAGCAGAAATTTGGTCAGCCCAGCGCCCTGCATCACGGCGCCTTCCTTGGGCTTCACCGCGTGGTCTTCGGTCGCGCGTGACATCAGCTCGTGGTTGAACTCGTCCTCGTCGCGGATGTAGCGGTCCATTTTTCCGCGCTTCACGCGGTACAGCGGCGGCTGCGCGATGTAGATGTGTTCGCGCTTGATCAATTCCGTCATATGCCGGAAGAAAAATGTGAGCAGCAGCGTGCGGATGTGGCTGCCATCCACGTCCGCGTCGGTCATCAGAATAATCTTGTGATAGCGCAGCTTGGAGATGTCGAAGTCGTCCTTGCCGATGCCGGCGCCCAGCGCGGTGATGATGCAGCGAATTTCCTCATGGCCCAGCATCTTGTCGTAACGCGCTTTTTCCACGTTGAGAATTTTCCCCTTGAGCGGCAGGATGGCCTGATATTTGCGATCGCGCCCGCCCTTGGCCGAGCCGCCTGCCGACTCTCCCTCGACGATGAACAGTTCGCATCGCGCCGGATCGCGCTCCTGGCAATCGGCAAGCTTTCCGGGCAGGCCGCCTGAGTCCATGGCGGATTTGCGGCGCGTCAATTCGCGGGCCTTGCGTGCGGCTTCGCGGGCGCGCGCGGCGTCGATGCACTTGCCGACAATGCGCCGCGCCACGGTGGTGTGCTTATCGAAATATTCACCAAGCCGCTCGTTGATAAGCTGCTCGACCGGCCCCTTAATGTCGCTGTTCAGTTTTCCCTTGGTCTGGCCCTCGAACTGAGGCTGCGGCAACTTCACGGACACCACCGCGACAAGACCTTCGCGCACATCGTCGCCGGTGATGGTGACTTCGTCCTTCTGCTCCTTGAGCATGTTCGAGGCGGATGCGAAATAATTGATGGTGCGCGTCAGCGCCGAGCGGAAGCCGGAGAGGTGTGTTCCGCCGTCCACCGTGTTGATGGTGTTGGCAAAGGCGAAAACATTTTCCGTGTAACTGTCGTTGTATTGCAGGGCGATTTCAATTTCGACCGTGTCCTTCTTGCCTTCCATGTACACGGGGGAATCGTGCAACACCTGCTTGCCCTTGTTCAGGTGCTTGACGAATTCGGCGATGCCTCCGGAGAAACGGAATTCGGCGGATTTCTCGCTGCGCTCGTCGGCCAGCGTGATCTTCAGCCCCTTGTTCAGGAAAGCCAATTCGCGCAGGCGCGTGGCCAGAATTTCGTAATTATATTTGTGCTCTCCAAAAATCGTGGGATCAGGATGGAAGGTAATCTTCGTGCCGGTCTTGCGCGTTTTTCCAGTGCTCTTCAACTTGGCCTTGGGCTTGCCTTCGTTGTAGGTCTGCTCCCAGACTTCGCCCTCGCGCCAGATTTCCAGTTCCAGCCAATCGGACAGCGCGTTTACCACAGACACGCCGACGCCGTGCAGTCCACCCGAAACTTTGTAGGTGTCGCTGTCGAATTTTCCGCCGGCGTGCAGTACGGTCATCACGACTTCCGCGGCAGCCTTCTTTTCCGTGGCGTGCATGTCCACGGGAATGCCGCGGCCATTGTCCGTAACCGTGACGCTATTGTCCGCGTGGACCACGATGTTGATTTCGTCGCAGTGCCCCGCGAGGGCTTCATCGACGGAATTGTCGACAACTTCCCAGACCAGGTGATGCAATCCCTGCTCGCCCGTCGAGCCAATGTACATGGCTGGACGTTTTCGCACGGCCTCAAGGCCGCCGAGAACTTTGATCGATGCGGCGTCATACTTGTGCTCGGATTCACTGCCCATTGCCGCTGCTTTTTCTGCCATAGTTTGCATGCTCCTGCGGAATCATCTTAACGGCGGGCTCCAAGTAGAGCCTGCACCCAGGGAAAGGCGTTATCTTTTTTGATCGCGGGCTTGTTTTCGCGAAACGCCCGCAACAATAGATTCGACCGCCGCCTTACCCTGTGGCCCTCGGCCAATTCTCGCTGCCGGGACTCGAAGGGTTTCTTGCTCCATCCCGTCCGGATTCCCCGCTGAGGCTGGGAAGCGAACGCGGCGAAGACTACTTTCCTCCAGGCCTAAGAACGTCCCACAACCTCTGGCGCGAGGTTGTAATTCAGGGGCGCTGCCAGCCTGGCCGACGTGCCGTACTGGAGGAAACCAAAGAACCGTCTGACCACACACATTCTACCTTGTACGAGGCTTTTTCTCAAGCCAAAATTATGGAGTAAATTTAACTTATCGCCTGTATTTTCAGAATGATAGGGTACTCCCTAGAAAGGCCTAATTACCCCTTCTGGGAGGTTGTCAACCTGAGTTATTCAAGCTGGCTAATATGCTTGGAAATATGCGTCAAATCCGCATCGGCATGATCACGTATCGGTAGCGGTAGGCCTCATCGGCTAAGGGGCGCATTTGGCCGGCGGATTGTTCGTCTTTTAGTTCCAGGCTGATGGGGCCTTCGGGGGCGGCGGCCAGGAAATCGATCATGTATTGGGCGTTGAAGCCGATGGAGAGCGGCTCGCCCTTAAATTCCTTTTCGATGGTTTCCTTGGCTTCGCCATATTCAGGGCTGGAGGCGGAAATTTCGATGCCTTCCTTGGAGACGGAAAGTTTCACGGCGTGCGAGCGGGTGTCGGCAAGCTGCGCGACGCGCTTGACAGCGTCGTTCAATTCTCCGCGCTCGATCACTACTTTTCGGTTGTTATCGCGCGGCAGGACGGCTTCGTAATTCGGAAATTGTCCGGTGAGCATCCGTGAAATCAACAGGCGTTCGCCAGCGCGAAAGAAGAGATGGCTTTCGTCCAGCGCAAATTCAATTTCGGCGTCCTCTCCCGCCTCGCTGGCAAGTCGCTGTACTTCCGTCAGGGCCTTCTTGGGGACGAGTGGACGCACTTCCCGGGTCAAACCCTCAAATTTGTGATCGATCTCCGCCACGGCCAAGCGGTGGCCATCCGTGGCCACCATAGTGATTGTCTCCGGCTTTAGCAGCAGTAGCGCGCCGTTCAGCGTGTAGCGGGACTCTTCGTTCGAAATCGCAAAGGCTGTGCTGGCGATCAAGGACGATAAAATTTTCGCTGGAATTTTCGCAATGGGATGCGGGAAGGAGGGGATCGCCGGAAAATTATCCTTGGCCATTCCGACCATCTTGTAAGTCTTGCGGTCGGCGAGAATTTGCACCCAATGATTTTCAAGAAGCTTGAATCGAATTTCGCCTTCGGGCAACAGGCGCACAAGCTCCAGGAGCTTTTTCGCGGGGATGGTTCCGGCGCCTTCTTTTTTCACTTTGGCTTCGCACGAGGTGCGGATGGAAAGCTCGAGATCGGTGGCCGTCAGAGTGATGCGATTGCCGGACGCCTCGCACAAAATATTGCCGAGGATCGGAATAGTGGTCTTGCGCTCGACAACCCCCTGCGTCAGGCTGAGCTCCTGGAGCAGATCAAACTTCTTCACACTGAATTCCATCGCAGGATTTCCTCCGCTACAAGGCGTAAACACAACTACAACTGCGAAGGGCTACTGTACCCTGTTTTATAGCAGGGATAAAGACCGTAGTAGTAGCCGTCGCTGTGGAAATGAGGAAATCCCGCGCATCGCGCCGCAGGGATGCGTTTGCCCTGTGCATCGCCAACCATGCAATTTGAGGATTGCGCGGATAATTCAGCGCAAATCGTCCCACAGTCCGCAACACCACAATAATTTTCCTCAGCCATTGCAAGTGTTGCACAGGTTCAGCACAGCTTTCCTTGCCGATTTTCAACAGGCCAAAAACACCTAAAAATGAAGACATATTCGGGTGAGTCGCGCAACCTCTCGATGATACTAGAGAAGAAATCTCGGGAAAAGAAAAACGCCCCGAGAAAATTCGGAGCGTTTTTTGAAAACCTACAAAAATAAGGACGACTTGGATCAGCCGAAAGAATCCATCAATTTATTGATGGTGCGGTTCAGGTCCTTGTCGCTGCGGCGCAGCGCATCGATCTTGTTGATCGAGTGCAGGACGGTGGTGTGATGCTTGCCGCCGAACTGGCGGCCGATTTCCGGCAGCGAAGCGGAGGTGAGCTGCTTCACGAGGTACATGGCGATCTGCCGCGGGAAGGCGATGGCTTTCGTGTTCGAGCGGACTTTCAGATCCTGCTCGCGCAGGCCGAATTGTTCGCCGACTTTTTTCTGGATCAGGTCGATGGTGATGCGCTTTTCCTGCGTGGCGATGATGTTGCGCAAAACCTGCTGCGCGGTCGCCAGATTCAGGGCGGAGCCGGTCAGCGACGCGTAGGCCATCAGGCGCGTCAAGGCGCCTTCCAGCTCCCGCACGTTGGACTTGATGGCGCGGGCGATGTATTCGGCGACGTCATCGGGAATTATGACGCGTTCGATTCCGCTTTTTTTTGCAGGATGGCGATTTTGGTTTCCAGGTCGGGCGGCTGGATGTCCGCGATCAGGCCCCACTCGAATCGCGAACGCAGGCGCTCTTCGATGGCGGAGATTTCTTTCGGCGGGCAATCGGAACTGATCACGATCTGCCGCTGCAGGTCGTATAGCGCGTTGAACGTGTGAAAGAACTCTTCCTGCGTGCGTTCCTTGCCGGCGATGAACTGGATATCGTCCACCAGGAGAACATCGACCGAACGGAAACGATCGCGGAAACTGATCATGCGATCGAAGCGCAGCGAATTGATCACTTCGTTGGTGAATTTTTCCGCGCTGATGTAGGTGAGCCGCGCCGCGGGATTGCGCTTCTTGATCAGATGGCCGACCGCCTGCATCAAATGCGTCTTGCCCATGCCCACGCCGCCGTATAGGAACAGCGGGTTGTAGGCCTTCGAGGGCTGCTCGGCGACGGCCTGCGCAGCGGCATGCGCGAATTGATTCGACGCGCCCACGACAAAGGAGTCGAATATGTAGCGGGGATTCAGCTGGTGATCCACGGAATCGAAATCCAGGCGCGTCTGCTTCAAGGGGTTTCCAGCCGGCACGGGCTCATTTTCCGGGCACATAAACTCAAGATGCGTGTCGGTCATGCCCACTTCGACCAGGACAGCCTGCAGCAGCTCACCGTAGGTTTCCGTCAGCCGTTTCCGGAAGAGCCGGGAGGGTACGCGAACCACGAGCTTGCCATTTTCGCTGCCTTCCTGGCGCGTGGGCCGGAACCAAGTGGCGAAACTATGCGGGTTGACCCGCCGTTCCATATGCTGCAAAATTTTTTCCCAGGAATTCATTCCCTAATAACCCTCAAGAAAGCGAAAAGAGCCCGCGCCAGCTATTTCCACAACTGTGGAAAAACTGTGGAAAATCAACCACAAGAGCTTCTTGTGGCTGCATTCAGTTTCTGGGTTGACCCCGTGACCTTCTCCCCTTCGCCCGATAGGCCCAAATAGGGCCTGCCACTCGGAGCGTTTACTTCCTGTCCGCGTCACGGCGTCCACAGGAGTGCCAGTTGCAAGACTGGATTACCTAAGACGAGGGTGGATTCTCGCTGAACCCAGGCTGCGCGGCAAGCGAAAATTTAGGGTGCCCACACAGACCTCCCACAGAACATTCACAGGTTTTCCACAGCCATCTAAATAACAGAAATATATAGACTTACTAGATTTGGGCGGATTTTGTGGTGGATTTCCAGAGAGAAGACACGGAAGGTGTCGCAGGAGCTCGCGCTCAAGGCATGTTATTGCACAAACCGGGGACTTTACGAAGATTACGGAATCGTAATCATTACCGGGGCAATTTTTCCGGTTTTGGAAATTCGTAGATGCCCTGGGGGTCGGCGCCAATCAGCAATCGGTCGGGCTCCACCAGGATTTGCGATGGTTCCAGGCTTCCGCCACGGGGCAAGAACATGCGAAAACTCGATAGGCGCTGCCCATCCACGCCAAAACGCATCAGAAGCGTGCCAATGGCGATCCAGAGCTCCTGTGTTTGGGGGTCCACGCCCACGGCGCTGATAATGCGGTGCAGAGAGGGAACGCTGTTTTCCGTGTTTTCCGAGCGGGCGATGGCCTTGCGAGCGGCCTGGGCCGCGGGCTCAAATTCCAGGGTTTTTAGCGAAATCTCCATGGCCATATATCCCACGCGATCGAACTTGCGCACGGTTGGTTCGGGCAGATAATCAAATGAGAAATAGTTATTTCCGATTTCATCGGCGACGAGGTGTCCGAAATTGGCTTGATTGTTCAAGTCGGCGCGATCGGAGATCTCTTCGCGATCGCCATAGTCGCGGACCACTTTTCCTCCCAGGTCGTAGGCAGTCACCAATTGCCTGGCATCCGAACTGGCCACCGCGAATTCATCTCCTGGGAGAAACACCACGGAAATAGGCGCTGGAATTGGGATCGTCGCGACGAGGGCTCCGCCTGGCGAATAAAGTTTCACAGTGTTCGCGCCACGATCGCACACCACCACGCGGCCATCATGGTCCACATCAAAGGATTCGCCATACACGATTGCGGTGCCCTTAGCCGCGCCAGCGGAAGGGCTGGGAATCTGGCCGACGCGCTTTCCCGAGGGATCGTAAATTTGAATGGCCGGAGATGGCGCGGTCAGGACATAGTAATTTCCATTCGGTCCCCGGCGCACTTGGCGAAAACCGGCGCCCACATCGGAATAGATCCGCCGCCTGGCGACCAGGTCGCTCTCGAACTGATATTGTTCCTGCGCGTGAGCGGGAAGGGAAAGAAATGTTGAGAAAACCGCAGCCAGCAAGGCTGCGGCGCACACACGAACCAGATGCTGCATGATCAATTTGCCTCAGTCCGTCCGAAAGCGCAGGCGCTCGATGGCTCGGGCGCGGCCGGTAGTCTCGTCCACATCAATCAATACGGTATTCATCTGCACGTCGCCGGTGGCCACCTCAAACCGCGCCGGCTGGCCGTCCAGAAACTTGCGCAAGATTGTGGTCTTGTCCATTCCAATGACGCCGCCATGAGGACCGGTCATGCCCACGTCGGTCTGAAACGCGGTTCCCCCGGGCAACACATGCTCGTCGGCCGTGGCCACATGCGTATGCGTGCCAATCACGGCTGACACGCGCCCGTCCAGATGCCATCCCATGGCTATTTTTTCGCTTGTTGTTTCCGCATGCATGTCCACGAAGATCACGCGGACCTCCGGTGGGATGCGGGCAAGCTCCCGATCGGCTGCCCGGAATGGGCAATCGTTCGAGGCCATGAAAACGCGTCCCTGGAGATCGATCACGGCATAGGGCACGCCGTTTCGCGCAGTGCCCACATACAAGCCCGGAGCCGGGATTGCCCTCCGGAAAGTTCGCGGGCCGCAGCAGGCGAGGGTCTGCTGGATGTACTCAAGAATTTCCCGCTTGTCCCAAATGTGGTTTCCGCCGGTCAAAACTTCGATGCCGGCCGCGAACAATTGCTCCGCGATCCGGGGCGTGATGCCGAATCCCGCCGCGGAATTTTCTCCATTGGCGATCACCAGATCGATTTGACGCGTTTGCACAATGTCGGCCAGCCGGTCAGCCACAATCTCCCGGCCAGGCGAGCCCACGATGTCGCCAATAAATAGAATTTTCATTTGCTCACTTTGCGGGCGAGGCGCTCCAACCCGCTGCCTGCGCCTTGCGAACGATATGCTACAGGGGAAAACGTGGTTTCACAAAAAATGGAGTGGTCCACTTCGCCGTGTGGGGCTAGATCCTGAACCACCTGTAAAAAGTGGGCGCCCTGCGCCGGCCTTTAGGCTTTCCCGCTGCGAACCGAAATCCGCCGCGGGACATGCACACCAGCCGTCTGACTTGGGCACCCGGAGGTTCAGTATTGGTTCAAAAGATCTTCGCGCCATCACCTGCGTCGCAGGCAACTCCAGATTTCATTCTAGCAAAGCCGCCTCGGCGGCGTGGAAGAACTGCATGCAGGAGTTGCGGAGCCCACACTCCGTGCAAGCAGACCGTCCGTCAAGATGGGCGAGGCGCCAGGACGGCTTGACGTCCACGTTGAGCCGGAATGAGCCGGGTTGAGTTCAGGATGAAAGCAAGCTCCGAGGTGACGTGGATAAAAGCAGCCAGCAAGGGGTTAAGGAGGCCGAATCCCGCCAATACAATACCAATGCCATCCACCACAAGGGTGCCCGTAAAGTTCTGCAAAATAATCCGGCGGCACTGGCGGGCGATTCGAATCGTGTCCACAAATTTTGACAAATCGTTCCCGATCAAGACCACATTCGCGCTCTCACGCGCCACGTCGGTGCCGGACCCCATCGCCACGCCGACGCTCGCCTCCATGAGCGCCGGAGCGTCATTGATTCCATCGCCGACCATCACCACGGTGTGGCCCTTTTGGATCAATTCCCTGACGCGATCCACTTTTTGGGACGGAAGCATTTCCGCGCCGAGCTCATCGACACCCAGAACCTTTGCCGCGGATTCCGCAACATTTCGAACGTCGCCGGTCAGCAGAACCGTTCTCAGCCCCAGGGACTTGAGCGCGGAGATGGCGTCAATAGCTTCCGGACGCAACGTATCTCCGATCCGAATCGCTCCCAGGAATTGCCCGCCGGCCGCCACGCCGATTTCAGATCCCGAGCGATCGGGCGTCCACGCCGATATGCCGATTCCCCGTTCCTGCAAAAACAGCCGGTTCCCAACAACGATTTCGCTTCCGTCGTGGTCCGCAATTACGCCTTTCCCCGGAGCGTATTCGAATTGGTCCGGGTCGCGCCACGCATAATTCATTTCCCTGGATTTATTCAGAATCGCTTTTCCCACCGGATGCTCGGAACGAGATTCGGCAACCGCGGCTGCGACGAGCAATGTTTCTTCACTCACCCCAAAGACAGGCCGAATTTCGAGAACGTCCGCGCTTCCGTAGCTCAACGTGCCTGTTTTGTCGAGGACCACCGTATCCACTCGCGAAAGAACTTCCAAATACAGACCGCCTTTGATGATGGCGCCCTTCTGCGCCGCCTGTCCGATGGCTCCGAGGACCGCGAGCGGCGTACCCGCCGCGATCCCGCAGGCGCCGGCCACGATCACGACCGAAATCGTGGAGCGTATATTGTGCGTGATCAGAAATGTAAGCGCAGCAGCGCCGAGGGCGAAATACACGAGATATCCGGCCAATCGGTCGGCGGTCTTCTGAATCGGCGCGCGCGACTTCTCCGCGCGTTCGACTTCTTCGATGATTTTCCCGAATGTGGTATCGCGGCCCAATCTTTCGACGCGGATTTCGAGCGCGCCGGATTGATTGATCGTTCCGGCATAGACTCCGCCGCCCGGAAGTTTTTCAACCGCCATGGATTCTCCGGTGATGGCCGCCTGGTCGACGAACGAATTACCCGACACGACGACTCCATCCACGGGAATGCGCCCGCCCGGCCGCACCAAGACCGCATCGCCCGCGCGGACCTGTTCGATGGCGCAATCCTTCCACTCGGTCCCGCGCCGCACCGTGGCCATGTTGGGCAACAGATCGAGCAAGCGCTGAATCGCGCGCCGCCCGCGCCCCACGGTGAGTCCCTCGAGGATTTCCGCGGCCAGAACAAACAGCGTGATCACTAGCGCGGTAAATGTTTCTCCAATGGCTAGCGCGGCCACGATGGCGATGGCCATGGAAAGTTCCATCGTCATGCGGCGGTGGACAAGATTGTCGAACGCTTCATGGAAAATCGGATAACCACCGGCCAAAGCGCAAAGCACCCCGATGGCATTGAGATAGTGAAACGAGGACCCACGTTCGAACCAAATCGCACCCGCGGCTGCCGCCACAAAAACAACCCGATTGAAGTCGCGCCAGTTCAGGGTATGCGGGTGGTCGTGCTCTTCAGATTGGTCCGCGCGGGGAGTCTCGGGAGCAACTCCTCGGTTTGGAGCCCCAATCACACCGGATTGCGCCTCTCTGACGTTCGGATGTGCCATGGCACCAGCCTCTATTGCGGGCGTGTCGGAAGCGCCCGCCTTCTCACCTCTAAAGGTAAATGCGCTGGAAATACAGTTAACAAAACTGCCGTCAAGTGCCGAGGTCATTTCCCGGGCTTGCGGGCAGCCAGGTGTGTTTGTGCCACCTCCAGCCTAGGCGTGGCATCAATCGGAGCTTCACATAATCGCGGGAATAGCGCACCCGGAAGCGTCTCCAGATCAGATCGGCAATGCGCTCGGTGGTCCAGACAGGAGTGTCGAATCCATGGGCGGAGGGCCCCTGCGCCAGAAGGCTCGGTATTTGTGCTAATTGTTCACGAGCTAACTTTGGGCGTGGACCAGTCTTTGTCGGCCGGAGGCGCAGCCCCTCTTCTCCGTGCAATCGATACCACAAGGCCCATCGCTGCACCGATTGCTTGCAGACGCCCAGGGAGCGGGCGATTGCCGCAATCGATTCGCCGCGCCGCAAGCGAGACACGGCTGCAATGCGGCGCGCCTCTAGCTTCTTTGCATCGCGCCGTTTGTAGCCCAGCTGCCTTGCCATGTTCTTGACCCCACCTGCTAGGAAAGTGTCTTCGCCAATCGGTTCTTAGAAAAAGAAGGTTCAGTCCGTCTGCCTTTTCTAGATCCAGATAATTCGACGCTGCGAAAGGCGTTTGCCCGGGCGGTCTCCCAAGAGGGGGACCGCCCGGGCAAATAGGTTCCAGCTTAGAAGTGGAAGCCCAATTCCGCCGTTTCGCTGCGCGGCGTAACGTAGTGGGTTCCGCTAAAGGTTGATAGGAAGTTATACAGCGCCAATTTGTTCGTCAGATTGACCACCGTAAAGCGAAGGCTCCACTTGTAACGGTCTCCACGGAACAAATTGTCCTGACCAATGGCGAGATCAAAGAGGCTGCGGGGCTGGATCCGCTGCGGGTTGTGGTCGTCATTTTCGGTCCCTGGGGCTGGTATCTTCACAAGATTAGACCCGAACTGGGAGGCGGGGCAGAAAGTAGGCAAGGGTGACGTTATGGTGGCGCCCACGCCGTTGCAGGTTAGCCCAGCCTGGAATTCCTGATCCGCGGTTAAGGGCAATCCGGTAATGCCGTTGAACATGCCTATCATTCCCGGAGGAATCGTGACCCCAGGAGGCGGTGCCCCTCCATCACTCGCGGACGTCGAAAACCCGCATGTTGCCGTCATTGCCTGGCAGGGTACCGCACCAGAAACGAGTCCGCTGTCATACCTCCAATTGAAGCCGAGCCATGGACCCCGCTTAAATGGTTGATATTGAACGTGCGTCGTTTGGTTGAAAATCTCGTCGTGATCGATGCGAAATACGCCCGGGGGCTGTGGCGGCGCGATTCCGCTGACGGTGGGAGGGAAGAAGCGCGCCGAAACGTGGGACAATACGATGAACGCGGTCAGACCATGATATTCCGGAAAGCTTCCGCGAACGGCAAAGCCCGGGATCTTGGAACTGGCCCATTCGATGGGGAGGAAAATGGGAGTGGCACCGAAGATATTGAAGTCGTAAGCGTTGTGTGTGTACTTCCAAATGTATTCGCCGCTCAGGACGAAGTGTTTCCCGAAGGCCTGTTGCAGCCCGGCGTGAAATTCATTTCGAAACCCGGGCGTCAGAGGTGAAGCTGTGCATGCGAAGCCCTGGGCAACCGTCATGACCGCGTTGACTACGGGATTGGTACACCCAGTGCCTGAAAGGATTAGGTCCTCGTTGAACGGGCTTTCCATGGTGCGGGCATATGAAACTCGGAGCACAGTATTCGTCTTTTTGATGTTATAGGCGACCCCGGCGCGAGGCTCCGCCTGTTTCGTACGGGCCTGCAGGCCGTTATAGAAATCACCGCGAAGTCCAAGATTGATGGACCAAGGCCCTTTGGTGATTGTGTCCTGCGCATAAAGTGCGAGTTCCTTGACGTCTGTATGGCCGAAAAAGTGGTATTCGGCCCCACTCGGGTCAGTCGTTGTGTTCGTTAGGTCGTAAGGCCCCAGCGTAGCGCAAATGGGGTTCGTCGGATCCGGACAGCCGAGTCCGGGGAGAAGGCCGGGATTCACAATTCCAAAGGTGTCGTTCTCAGTAAGAAATGTTTGTTGATATACGCCGCCCACCTTGAGGTTGTTGACGCCTTTCACGTACGAAATGTCGGCGTGAATGCCCGCGTTCGTCAGGAACCTGAGCTGAGAGACACTTTCGTCCTGAAGATCCCCGATGTCGGAAAAAGGATCCTTGCTCGGGTAGTAGTTATATTGGTCGTGGCGCACAAAAGCGCCGATGGTAAATACGGTCTCGTTATTCAATAGGCGCACCCACGTCGGCGCAATGTTAAATGTTCTGATTTGCGAGACCTGATCGGTCGGACCAAGAGGGGCGTTGGTGAGTGGGTTGAGGATGGTGGAACTATATACGCCGCCGCTGCCGCATACTGCGGATAGAACCGTACAGATTTGAAGTTGCTGGTCCCAAGTGTTGGGATTTTGGAACCAGGAACGCGTGAATTGCAAATTGAATTGGATCGTGTCCTTGTCGGTAAGCTTGTAGTCAGAGCGGTTGAATATGTTCTCTTCATTGCCTTTGTCGTGAAGCGTGGCAAATTCCGGCCCATCGAGGAACCTGCCGCTATTCAGTCCGCTCACTGAAAGATACTCGCCCCATTTCGGTCCCCCCCAACTGAAATCGAAGGCGGCCGTTGCTGTGCCGAAGCTTCCGTAGGATGTGGTCACGTCGCCCATCGGCCGCGTTTCGCCCAGTCCCGAGCGGGTAGTCACCTTCACGACCACGCTGGTCTTGCCGCCATATTCGGCGGGTGGCGCCCCCTCGATTACTTCCATGGATTGAACGGAATCCGTGGGAATTTGATTCGAGAAAATCTTGCTCTGCTGGTCGGTGATAGGTTGGCCGTCCACGGAAAACGAATTTTCCGCATGGTCGCCGAGACCGTGAAACAAACCGTTGGAATCCGCGGTGATTCCCGGGGCGGAAAGCGTGATCAACGAGCTGATCGAGGAAGACGCACTCTCCAGCGGAAGCTGCTCGAACAAGTTGCGGTCCACGTCCGTGTGCTCCGTCGAAGTCGTTTCGAGCAGGTCACCCGCCGACGCTTCAACCGTCACTGAACTCGTGGCTCCCGCGAGGCTCAGACTAATTTTTAGAATTGCGGGCACCGAGGATTGGACGGAAACATCTTGCACGTACGTGTTGAAGCCGGCCAGGGAAACGGTCAGATGGTATGGGTTGTAAGGGATGTTTGCGAAGGTGAAATTCCCGGAAGTATCCGTGATCGCCGTTCGATCATAGCCGCTGACAGGATTGTGAATCTCCACTGTAGCTTTGGGAACCACGGCCCCGGTCGGGTCCGTGACCGTTCCGGAAATCGACGCCGAATTTTGCGCAAAAGTAGGTCCAGGCAGAACAATAACGCCAAGGCACAGCAATGCCATTACAAATAAATTGCGAAGAATACGAATCATTGCGTCTCCTTTTAGGTGCAGCCTCATGGGCTGTGTGGGCAGATGCTGGGGGAATTCATGAATGGCGTCCGCGCTACCCCACGCGGAGCCGATAATCGACGGATGTTTCCAGCAAGGAGATATTTAGACAGGCGGAGCGCGAGGAGCGGTTTGGGAATAGACCGGGACGACAACCAGGATTTTGTCTTCCGGCAAAGGGAGCGAGGCGATCGGCTTCAGCGAAAAGACTGATGGCGCGACGACAAACTGCGCGGGAGCCTGGTGGCCCAAGTGGCAGTACGGACAATTCGCGTCGTCGCTTGGGCTTTGGTGATTCCAATCGCTGACCACGCCCGTCGCGAAAATCAATAGCGCGATGAGCGCCAGCGAAACACCAAGTAAGCGAATTGTCTTTCTTACGTTCATTCTGGCGGATCTGAACTCGAGTACATAAACCCCGGCAATACTAACTCAATGTAACACCCAAGTAAAGGGTTGCCCGGCATACTTGTCCGGCATACTGCTCCGAAAAGGAACGGCAGACCCGACGCCACGGCTTGGATCCTTACACCTGCAGCACATCTCCAGGTTTCGCGACCATCTGGTAGAGCACGGGGCTCACGATGCGGCCCAGGAACAGCCGCGAGATGAGTCCCGCCACGATGACGATGGCGAACGGTTTCTGCGAGTCCGAGCCTATGCCGGTGGAGAGCGCGGCAGGCAAAAGACCCAGGCAGGCGACCAGCGCGGTCATCATGATGGGCCGGAGGCGGATCAGCGAGCCTTCCAGAGTGGCTTTGCGGATGCCCTGGCCTTCCAGTCGCAGCTTGTTGATATACGAAACATCGATGATCGCAGTTTCCGCCGAGACGCCCAAGAGCACGAGCAGGCCGAGCACGGAGGAGACGCTGAACGGCGTATGCGTGAGTTTCAGCGCGAGCAGCGCGCCCACCGGTTCGGTCATCACCACGCCGATCACGACGGTGAGCGGGAATTTGAGATTGCCGTAGAGCGCGAACAGGATCATGAAGATCAGCAGAAGAGCGAGCGGACCGATGACCGCGAATTGCTGCCGCGCGGCGACGTATTCGCTGTATTCTCCGCCCCAGTCGAGCCGGTAACCCTGCGGCAGGTTGACGGACGGCTGCACGGCCTTCTGCGCTTCGTCCACCGCGCGCGCCAGGTCGCGCCCCTCGATGCTGAACTGGACGCCGATGTATCGCGAATTGTTTTCGCGATAGATGAACGACGCGCCGTTGCCCTGATGGATGGTGGCCAGCTCGGAAATCGGCACCTGCTGGCCGGAAGGAGTGGGCACCAGCAAATTGCCGATGGCGTGCTCGCTCGAGCGGTACTCGGGCTTCATGCGCACCACCAAGTCAAACAATTGCTCGCCCTGAATGACTTGCGTGGCCGCCTGGCCGCCCACGCCGGCCTGGATCACGCCCTCGACATCGGACACATTGATGCCGTAACGGGCGATTTTTTCGCGGTCCACGTCGATCTTCACGCTGGGCTGGCCCAACTCGCGCACAACAGTGAGTTCCGTGAAGCCGGGGACTTGCGAAGCACGCGCTTGATTTCGACCGCTTTGTCTTCCAGCACCTGCAAATCCGGGCCGATAAATTTTCACCGCCAGCGCGCTCTTCAAGCCCGTGAGCGCCTCATCCACGGCGTCTTCGGCCGGCTGCGTGAAATTGAAAATCACGCCGGGATACGCGGCGACCTTTTTCTGAATGTCCCCGGTCAGATCGGCCTTGTTGCGGATCGATCCCTGCTGCCAGACGGGTCCTTATATGGCTTCAGCCCAACGTAGAATTCGCAATTGAAAAATCCGGTGGGATCGGTGCCGTCGTCCGGGCGCGCCAGTTCCGAGCCGACTTCGGTGACTTGCGGATAGGCCATCAGGATCTTGCGAATTTGCGGCGCGAATTTGGCCGCCTCCTCGAAGGAAATGGTGTAGGGCATCGTGGCGCGGACCCACATGGCGCCTTCGTCCAGGTGGGGCATGAACTCGCCGCCGATGAAGGGATCAGAAGCAGCGAAGCGCCGAAAATAATGGTGGCCACGAGCATCGTCAGATTCGGGTGGTCCAGGCACCAGTTGAGTTCTGCGGCGTATTCGTGCTTTCATCCATTCGTAGGCGCGGTTGATGTTTCCTTCACGCCGTTCTTGAACCAGTAGGAGGCCAGCACAGGCACGAGCGTAAGCGTGAAGATAAGCGAGCCCAGTAGCGCGTACGACATTGTTTCCGCCATGGGGAGGAAGAGCTTTCCGGAAGGGCCGGTGAGCGCGTAGATGGGGAGGTAACCCGCGAGGATGACCGCGACGGAATAAAAAATTGGACGGTCAACATCGCGCGCAGCCGCCAGGATCACATCGCTCAATTTGTATTCTTGCCCGTAGCGCGCGGCGAGTTCGCGATAAATGTTTTCCATCATCACCACGGTGCCGTCGATGATAATTCCGAAATCGATCGCGCCGATCGAAAGCAGGTTAGCGGGAACGCCCCGCCCATGCAAGAGAATGAATGCGAAGAGCAGGCTGAGCGGAATAGTCAGCGCGACAATGATTGCCGCGCGAAAGCTGACCAGGAAAAAAATCAGCACGATGAAAACAAGAGTCATGCCCACCAGCATGTTGTGCTCGACCGTATCGATGGTCAGCCGCACCAGGTCGCTGCGGTCGTAGTATGGCCGCACTTTCACGTCCTGCGGCAGGATGCCATGATTCAGTTGCTCCGTTTTTTTCTCCACGCCCTTGAGCACGTTTTGCGTCTGCTCGCCGCGAAGCATCAGAATCACGCCTTCGACCGAGTCGTCATTTTTCTGGAAACCGAATTCTCCAAGGCGCGGCGCGTTTCCAATGGTTACTTCGCCGATATCGCGAATTCGCACTGGAATGCCGTTGTTGTTGCCGACCACGATGTCTCCAATGTCCTCGGTCTTGGTCACCAGGCCCAGACCGCGCACATAGAAGAACTGCGAGCCTTGCGTGTAAAATCCGCCGCCGGCATTGGAGTTGTTGGCCGCCAACGCCGAAATCACTTGCGGCATCGGGATGTGATAGTTGTAAATTTTCGTGGGATCGAGCAGCACCTGGTACTGCATTACGGTGCCGCCGAATCCGGAATCGTCGGCGACTCCGGGAACCGATTTGAATGCCGGTTCGACAACCCAATCTTCAATCGTTTTCAGTTGTTGCGGGCTGCGGTCAGGGCTCTCCAGCACGTAACGATAGACAAGCCCCGATGGGCTGGACAGCGGCGCAAGGCTCGGAGTCACGCCTGCGGGCAGTTGCACGTCCGACAGCCGCTCGAATACGACCTGGCGCGCGAAATAATCATCGGTGTTTTCCTGGAACGTCATGATCACGTCGGAAAGCCCGTACAGGGAAATCGAGCGCACCACTACCATGTGCGGCACGCCGTTCATTTCAATTTCCATTGGGAGCGTAACGAGGCGCTCGATTTCCTCGGCTGCGTGGCCCGGCCACTGCGTGATGATCTCCACCATCGGCGGAGAAAGATCCGGATAAGCGTCCACCGGCATGCGCTGGAAGGAGAGAGCGCCGGCAATGACCACCAGGAAAACCAGCATCAGCACAAGAAAGCGCTGGCGGAGAGCGAACTGAACGAAATGATGAATCATGATTGTCTATGCCCCCGGCTCAGTGCTGCAACGAATTCTGAAATTGCAGGAACAGGCTGCCGTCGCCAACGATCTTGTCTCCTGCCTGCAGCCCAGTTAGAACTTGTGTCTTTCCGCCCTGGCTATCGCCGATCGTCACCATGCGTCTTGCAAACTGGCTTGCGCCGGTCTGGATGTACACGTACGGCATGTTTTCGGTGTCGCGCAGGATGGCGGCATCGGGAACCGACAGCGCGTTGGGAATTACGCCGGCATGCACTTCCGCGGTGACGTACATGTCTCTTTTCAGGCGCTCGCCTGGATTGCTGGCTTCGATGCGCGCTTGCAGCGTCCGCGTGGTGGGATCAAGAGCGGGCGCAACATATTGAATCTTTCCACGCACCACGCCGGCATACGTTTCGTTGTCGATGGTCACATCCTGGCCGACGTGCACGTAGGCGATGTCGTTCTGGTAGACGTTCACGAGCACCCAAACAGAGTTCATATCCGAAAGCGTGAAGCACTGTGTTCCGCCGGCCTGCAGCAATTGTCCCGGCGAGCACAGGCGCTCCACGATTTCTCCCGCCAGAGGAGCAAGCAGCGGCAATTCCGCGGACGATGGCGCGGTGAGAATGCTTTCCGGATTGGCGATCCCCAGAACGCGAATGGCCTGTTCGCTGGATTGCAGGTCGGCATCGGCTTGCGTGCGGTTGGACTCGGCTTGTTCGAGATCGGCTAGCGCGATGGCCTGGTGCGCGTAGAGATCTTGTGCTCGCTTGTAAAAGCGGTCCGCCAGCTGAGAGGCATCGCGCGCCTTGATGTAAGCGGATCGCAGGAGCGAGTAGTCGGGGCTGGCAACGTACAGCAGCGGCTGGCCCGCCTTCACATGCTCGCCGGGCGTGACCACGATGCGGCTCACCGGCCCACCCACTTGCGTGATCACCGGCGTCGTCACGAAGCCGTTGTAGGCCACCGCTCCAGACAGGCGCAAGGTGCGCTCCAGCGGCGCCTGCGCGACCGCATAAATCTGGATGTGCGCCATTTGATCGGCGGGCAAGGAGAACAGCTCCGCCTTGCTCGCCGCGCTTTCGGCGGTAGAGAACGAAGTCATCTTGTTGGCGTTATCGCCCGCGCCTCCGCAGCCGGCAAGCGCAAACACGCCCGCCAGCGCCGCACAGAAAATCGCGGAATCCCCCGCTCGCCGCGGCCGGCTTTGCTTTACATCCCTATGTTTCATGGTCATGGCAAACTCCTCGTTCCCACGGCTTGGCGCAATTGCTCAAGTGAAGTCATGTAAGCGGCCAGCGCTTGCCGATAGGCAAGCTCCGTTGCTCGATAGCTCCGCTCGGCGTCCAGGAAATCGAGCAGGCTGGCGGAGCCGTGCTGGTAGGCGTACTGGCTGATGTCGCGCGAATCCTCGGCCTGCTTCAGGTAGCCGGATTGATACAGCTGCACGACTTCATCATTGGTGCGAAGCCCTTCATACGAGTTGCTGACGTCGGTGAGGGCAATGGAAGCCTGCTCGCTGGAAAGTTCCTGCGATTGTGTAATGGCATAGCGAGTTCGCGCAATTTCGCCCTGATTGCGGTCGAAAATCGGAAGCTGGATGGTGCCAAAGAGCGAGGCCGTGCTGAGCGCGGCAACGTGTGTGTAGTTGACCTGCGCGTTCACGTCGCGCTTCCCGTCCGCCTGCGCCAGGGAAAGCTGGCTCTGCGCTGCCGTTATCCCCAATTGCGCGGCGCGCACATCCGGCCGCTGCCGCAGCGCCATGGCCTTCAGATCGTCCTCGCCAAGCTTCACGGGCTTGTATTCGAGCTCGCCCACGACTTCATAAGATTCAGGCACGGACTCGTATCCGAGCAACTGGCGCAGGCTGGCCAGCGCCTGTACGCGCGCCAGCTTGGCCGCCGAGACGTCCATCTGGAATTGCAGAAGTTGCAGCTTGATCTTCAGCAGGTCGCCGCCGCTCATGGCGCCGGCCGTGTAGGACGCCTGGCTGATGTCCACGGTCTGTTGGAAACTCGACAGATCTTTCTCGGCCAATTCCAGCTCGGACTGCGCCAGCAGCGCGGAAATGAATTGCGATGCCACATTGAAGGTCAGTGTCCGCGCGTTGTCATCCACCGTTGCGGAGGTCACGGCGGTCTGATCCTTGGCCGCCTGCAAGCGGTGCTGGCGCTTTTTTCCGCGCTCGAAGAGGTAGCCAACACCCAGATCGAATTGCGCGCTGTTGTCCATGTAATTGCTGTTGAAATTGCTCGGATTGAAAAAAGGCAGGAACTGCGCGTCGCCGGTCAGCGTGGGATTGGGCCGCAGGTTGGCCGTAATCTCCAGCGCCTGATTTTCCAGGATGGTGGTACGCGCCGCCTGCAGCGAATGATTGTGCTTGAGCGCCAGGTCCACCGCATCGTCCAGCGTGATGCGGGCTGGCGGATTCTGCGGCGTCGCTTGCGCGGCAGCCTGCCCCGTGGCACGCGCCGGACCAAGAAGCGATAGGACTGCCAGAGCGATCAAGGGGGACCATGTAAGGGCCCTGGATTTCATGAGCATTGTTTGTCTCCTGCAAGGAACTGTCGGAGCCCTTGATTCAGCGCTGCAACAAATTTGGAGCGCTAAAAATTCAAGAGGTCCGAATTAGATAGATATAGCTACGAAGTGCGCTTGGGAAAAAAAGCGCAAGGAATGAGGATATTAGGCAGAGGGAGGTGCGCGAGGCGAAGTCTGCGAAAAAACAGGGCCAGTGGACTGAATCGCATCTTGCGGCAGGGGCAAGGAAGCGACCGGCTTCAGCATGGATACGGCCAGTGCAACGATCAACTGCGCCGGGGTCTGGTGACCCAGGTGGCAGTAAGGGCAGTGCGCGTCATCGCTTGGCCCCTGATGATTCCAATCGCTGACCACACCCGTGGCAAAGACCAGTAGCGCCAAGAGCGCTAGGGAAACTCCGAGTATTCGAATGGTCTTTTGCAAAGCGCGTTTAGTCGATCAGATGCCGTTTGCGAACTTGTTTAATACTAACTTGATGTGAGACGTACGTAAAGCGTTGCCTGTTGCACTGGTTTAGAAGATGACCGGTCGGCAGCAAATGAACGATATGTCATGCCACCAGGGCTAGGCAGTCTGCTTCAAGGCGCGTTCCAGGATGGTCAGGCAGTGTTGCGCCCGTTCGCGCAATGTATCATCACGATTACCCGTATCTTGTTGACGAGAATGAAGTTCGTCGGCAATCGCCATTGCCGCGAGTACCGCCACTCGGACCGAATCCACGGTTTGGGTAGCAGCGGCAACCGCCTTCATCTTTTCGTCTACATAGCGCGCCAATTTCTGGACGTATTCTTCGTCCAGGTCCCCACCCAGGGTGTAGCTTTGCCCGTAAATCTCCACTTTCACGCGGTTTGACATTTCGTGCTCTCCCTGCTGGACGCGCCTATTCTGTTCCGTTCCGCCGCAAGAGGCAAGAGCCCTTTCGCCAAATCCCTATAGATCAGCCCGGGCGCTCCTTCTTCAAACCCTTCCTTCTTCCTTCTAATCCTTCTTCCTTCTAATCCTTCTTCAAACCCTTCTTCATCGGTTCTTTTGGGTCTTTGGTTTCGCGCCAACGGCGCGGAGGTAACTAGCCCAGGGCAACGCCCTGGGTACGTGACTTACCGCCCTGAAAGGGCGGTGGGATTCTTTCTATCCGTGGCATGGGTTCACGGTTAATCCCAAACGTAACGCTCATCAAATTCGATTTCGTACCGCTTCAAGAATGACCGAAGTTCTTCCTCGAAACTCTTGACGCGGTGATGCTCGGCTTGATTGGCAATATATGCTTTCACTTCCTCCACGCCCGATTGCCCAATGGAAAACGCTCCATATCCGCTTTGCCAATGAAATTTTGCAAATCCCGTTCCTTGTGTCTTGATCCATTTGGAGGTTGCCCGTTTAACCTCCATCACGATCTGCGCCAGGGAATGATTTTTGCTCAACGTGAATAAAATATGGACATGGTCGCGCCACGCATTCATCGCGATTACGTGGGAGTCGAGTTCCCGTAGGACCGCGGAGGCATACGCGCATAATGGAGCGCAAATGGCCTCGGTCAACACAGGCTCGCGGTTCTTAGTGCTGAAGACGAGATGGACGAGATTTCTCGCAAGGGATTGCGGCATCGGAGAGTCCCGGCGCCCCTTCAGGGCGCCCTCGAATTGTACGGCCGAACCCCGGGGCGTTGCCCCGGGCTATGATCCGCCGGCGCTTTCAGCGCCGAAAGACGCGTGATAGCAGCATAATTGCCCGGCGCATCCAACCCCACGGCTATTCAAAAGCCGGATGGCTGCTCAGCAAATCAAGAACTCTTATTCCACAACGATGCGCAAAAATTTTTTCTTGCCGATCTTTAATGTATGAGTGCCAGGTCGAGTTAAATCTATTTTCGCCGAGGGGTCGCTGATCGTCTTGCCGTCCACTTCGAAGCCACGCCCCTTGATTATTCTTTCCGCCTCGGATGCAGAAGACACTTGTCCCAGCACGTGCAAGAATCGCGTCCATTTTTCATTTCCGGCAGGGGAGATATTGAATCCCTCCTGATGAACAATAATTCCATCTTGCCGGGAAGAAGAAACTCTACCTCCGCCTCCGTACATAATTTTGATTTCCTGCAACTCATCCGGCGCTTCGCGGTCGCGGAAGACGCGTTGAAATTCGGCGGCAGCTTTTTCCCCCGCGGCCTGGCCGTGAAATCCGGCGATGATTTCCGTGGCCAGCGACATTTTCACATCCATGGGATGCTTTGCGCCCGCTTTGACCTGGTCCGCAAGAAAAGCGATTTCCTCCGGCGTGCGGTCGGTCACCAGATCAAAGTAAGGCCACATCATGGCGTCGGAAAGAGACATCAGCTTGCCAAACATGTCCGAAGGCGCTTCGCTGATGCCCACGTAATTTCCCAGAGACTTCGACATCTTGCGCTGGCCGTCCAGGCCAACCAGAATCGGCATAGTCAGAGCCACCTGCGATGTCTGGCCGTACTCGCGCTGAATTTCGCGGCCCACCAGCAGGTTGAATTTCTGCTCGGTGGCGCCCAGCTCGACGTCGGCTTCGAGAGCCACCGAATCATAGGCCTGCAAGAGCGGGTAGAGCAGTTCGTGAATGGAAATGGGCAGGTTGCCCGCCAGGCGCGAACGAAAATCCTCGCGTTCCAGCATGCGCGCCAGCCGATAGTGCGCGCAAAGGCGAATCATATCGTGTCCCGATAGTTTTCCGAGCCACTCGCTGTTGTAGCGGACCTCGGTATTTTCCCGGTGCATGATCTTGTACACCTGTTCGAGGTAGGTCTTGGCGTTGGCTTCCACCTGCTCGCGCGTGAGCGGCGGTCGTGTTTCGGATTGTCCTGTTGGATCGCCGACCATGGCCGTGAAGTCGCCGATCAGAAAAATTGCGGTGTGGCCCAAATCCTGAAAATGTTTCAGCTTGCGCAACACCACGGTGTGGCCGAGGTGCAGGTCGGGCGCCGTGGGATCGACGCCCAGCTTGACGCGCAGCGGCTTGCCGGCCTTTCGCGAAGCCTCAAGCTTGGCGCGCAAATCCTCTTCACGAATAATTTCCGCCGCGCCCTTGCGCAAGTAGGCGAACTGCTCGTTGACGGGTTTGAATGGATGCTTCATGCTCATAGCGGTTTTTCAAGCGCAATCACGCGGCGGCCCTCGATGCGATATTTGCCTGAAAGGATCAGGCGCACGGCTTCCGCGTATATACGGTGCTCCTCGGCCAGAATACGCGCGGAGAGTGTTTCGTCCGTGTCTTCATCGCGCACCGGCACGATGGCCTGCGCCAGGATGGGCCCCGCATCCAGATTTTCATCCACCAGGTGCACCGTGCAGCCGCTGAATTTTACGCCATATTCCAGCGCCTGCCGCTGCGCTTCGAGGCCCGGAAACGACGGCAGGAGAGACGGGTGAATATTCAAAATGCGCTGCGGAAACGCGGCCACAAAATGGGGCGAGAGCAAACGCATGAAGCCCGCCAGGCAAACAATCTCTACGCCCGCTTTGCGCAGCTCCTCCACGACAATGCGGTCGTACTCCTCGCGCGCCAGGCCTTTCGATGGGATTGCCTTGGCCGCAATTCCTCGCGCCGCCGCCCGAGCAAGTCCGGGCGCTCCCTCTCGATTGCTGATCACCACGGCAATTTCCGCGCCGGGGATACGCCCGGCCGCAATGCTATCGGCCAACGCCTCGAAATTCGATCCACGACCGGACAACAGCACACCAATACGATGAGACATAGGGAAAAGACGTTAGCATAACTGCGCGGCGCATCCAATCCCGATGGCCTGCCTCTTCCTTATTCCTTCAAAACAATCAAAAATCATGCAATTTTCCAAACCATTTTTATCTGTGCCAAAAGTGAACATTAGACCAAATCAGGCCTTGCGAATAGGTGTGCAATGCACTCCACAACTCTAAACTTAGAAATGCCGGCCCATATTGTCCTGGGACATGTGGACTCTGCCCCCCTCTGAAAATCAGGCTCAAGAAAAGAAATCTGGATTCCACTATGCTCACGAAACCCGAAAAAGAATTTGCCGGAGTCGTATTCAGTCTGGCGCTCTCGCTGGCACTGTGGGGCTGCATCGGGACAATAAATTCGCCGTCATCGACGAAGGGGACGGCTCCCGTATTCACGCTCCAGCCTGCAGGCCAAAGCGATACCGTTGGGCAAACGGCCACCTTTTCAGTGATGGTGACGGGAACGGCGCCGCTTAAGAATAACGCCAATATTTCGGGCGCGAATTCGGCAAGCTACACAACGCCTGCCACGGTGTTGGTGTTTGCCGCAACTACCAACAGCGTGGCCGTATTTGGACTGCTACCCTAGCGAAGGAAACCCCGGGTCTGAAGACCCGGGCTACAACAGTCGCGTGAATCGCGAAAAATTGTAGTCCGCCTCTTCAGAGGCGGGGTATTTCGCGGGTCGGCTGCAAATCAATCCGCGTGCTTCCAAATCCTTGCCACTTCATCTCCGCAGCACCAGCGTCCCCGCGATCAAATCGTGCAGAGTCTGTTTCTTTTCGGTGAAGGCGGCCATCAGGTATCCAATGCCAAACGGAATCATTCCACTGACAATTTTCGCAAAGAAGCGGCCGGAGGCGTGCCCAAAGGAAATCGGCTGTCCATCCAGATTGGCCACGCGCAAGGACATGATCGATTTGCCGAATGTTGCCTGCCGCGCCGAGCTCTCCATCCCCGCGTAATACAGCCAGTGCAGAATCATGAAGCCAAGCATGGCAAAAAAGAAAATTGGAATCATGGTTGCCAGAAAAGCCCTGGCCGCGGCAGGGTCCCCGGGATTCATATGCACCATCATGCCGAATCCGCCGAGGAGGAAAATCAGAACGATGGCCACCAGCCCCGTCGGAATGGCCAGAATTACTCCGTCAATCAGAAGAGCGGCGAACCGCGCCCAAAACCCCGCATACTGAAGCGGCGCGGAAACCCGCGCACTCGCCCCAACTGGCCCGGAGTACACGGTAGACGAAGGCGCGGTGCCTCCGGCTGCGCTGACTTCCTGTCCGCAGGCCTGGCAAAATCGGTTGCCTTCCTCCACTCGAATACCACAACGGGAGCAGAACATGATTGGCCTCGCTTGAGCAGCCGCCGCAGCGGTCAACATAGGAAAAACCTGATTGGTGGCTGGTGACTAGTGCAATCCACACATCCGCGCGTGCGCCGATGCTTCGCGCGGCGAGTCCCGCGCACCTGTACAACCGGCCAGCTGCTTCTTTGAGCAGCCCCGTCCTTTGGGCGAGGAGGCGCGGGCCGCGCATTTATGTACGATGGATTTCCCTGCCCGCGAATTCTTATTAGGAGGAATCACGCTATGGCTACCGCGCCGACCTATATCGAAGGGCAAGCAATCCCACGGGAAAACAGCTTGATCGAAAATCTGATGGATTTTTCGTTTCAGCGGCTGGTAACGCCGCGCATGCTAAAAATGCTTTACAGCGTTCATTTGCTTATCGGACTGATCGCCGCCGTATGGTTCGTGTTCAGCGGTTTTCAAACGTCCACGCCCAATGGATTGCTGGCGCTCATTCTCGGTTTTGCCGCAATGCTCTTGTGGATTGTGTACTGCCGCATAGTCGTGGAACTCCTGGCTGCCGTTTTCCGCGCCGCACAGGTCATCACCAATTCGCAGGGGGGAGCGTAGATCGTGATTCGTCAATTGTGATTCGTAAATCGTGCAAGCCTTCAGTCCTGCATCGACAGGTTTTCGTAGCACGGGCTTCAGCCTGTGGGTTTTCCGGAAGCAAGGCAAATCCCACAGGCTGAACACGCTGCGGAAAAAGTAGCATCCGCCGCGGCGGACCTGTGCGGTTTTTGCGATTGATCACTTTATGGATGCGCTTAATGCTTAGAAAAGCGCACAGGCAGAGTGCCTGTGCTACTGGGAACCTCGTCTGAGAAGGCCAAATTAGTTTCCAGGAATGCGGGCTAATTCGGCTTTAAAACGTGAGATCGATAAGGAAGAGAATTTGTCCGATGAAAAGCAGAGCCACGGCGCTGATCAGGACAATCGCGCCACGCGGCCTCCGGGGTTTTGCTCTCCGGTAGAGCGGGTCGGAGAGATGCGGGTCGCGGCCTGAAATTTCGCCGCGCCAGATGTCCAACAACTCGCGCATCCACTCTTTCGCCTGCACGCGAAATGTCCAAAGCAGGCCGAGCCCCAGCAGGGCCATGGTCTCTCCAACGCCGCCGAGCATGCCTATGTTGGGCATCGATATCGGGCATTCCCGGGGGGAATGCCGAAAAAACTCCTGGCCGCTATTCTTCTTCGTGGATGGTTTTCAAACGAACGACTTCAAATTCCTTGATTCCCGCGGGCGTCTGCACTTTCACTTCGTCGCCCACGTTTCGCCCCAGGAGAGCTTTTCCGATGGGGGAAGTGGTTGAAATCAAACCCTGCGCGACATCCGCTTCCTCGGTACTTACCAATTTATATTCGATCTCGACAGACTTCTTGACGTCCAGCACCCAGACGCGTGAGCCGTAGCCGGTGCGGTCGGCGGGAATGTTGCTCAAGTTCAGCATGCCGATGTCGCCCAGGCGCTTCTTCAATTGCCCGAGCCGCGCCGAAACATATCCCTGGCGCTCCTTTGCATACTTGAACTCGGCGTTTTCCTTTAGATCTCCGTGTGCGCGGGCTTTCATCAGCTCTTTCGGGAGATCAACGTTCATTTCATATTCAAGCGTGGTAATTTCGTCCTGCAATTTCTTTTTGATTTTTGAGAGTGCGTCCGCCATGGCTCGTTTTCCGCGATGAAGGGTTTGTAGCGCCCCCTGCCCATGAGACAGGTTCAAAGGTCTCACTTGGTGGCATTTTCGGGAGTCGCCTACCCTGTGCTGGATTTGCTGAAGAAAGGGTGGATTTGCACCCGCCGGGCGCATTGAGAACGCGCAACGAGTTCCATTTCCCGATCTCCCCAGACGCATGATACTACGGATTCCCGAGTGCTATGTACACCGAAGTGTTCCAAGGCAGTGTGGAAATATGGAGGCTTATCATTCGTCTTTGGGAGGATGGCGGATGCACTTAGCAGGCCGCTGATGGCGGCTCCGGCGAGAAATCCGGGCCTACAACAAAGGATGTGACCGTAACTGCTCCGCCGAACTTCCTGGGGGCGAGACACCGAAACGCCGCATCGTGCCCTGCCAACTCTGTTCCGAGATCGAGGCCCCAGCCCGTTTGGTAAACCCACACTCGTTCCCCAGGCTTTAGACCGTGCGAACGCGCCATTTTTTGAAATTGAGCCTGGAAATTCTCGGGGATCAATTTCCATATGTGCAGGGCGATTATGGAATATCCGTTGCACGCATATTGGGAGTAGTCGCCTGCGGAAACTTCCAAAGGAAAGATTTCCCGCGGACCGCAGAAATAATAAGGAATTTCCAGGCCGCTTTGTGAATCCACAAAGATGAGATCGCTCCGCGGAATCGACTCCTTCATGTAACTTACGGCGGAAGCCATCGCCGCCGGGCTGTTATTTCCATTTGAAACATCGATATCCACATTTTTGCCGGCCACGCTGGATAACGCCATCAAAAGAACCGCAAGGACCAGCCCCGCCCAAAGCCTGTGGCCCGAAACCGCCGCCAGAAGATAGCTGGCACCGGCCATCACGAACGGCGCAAGGAACACGGTGTGGCGGCTGCCCGTATAGGGATAAATCCCGGCAATCGACGCGCCCCAAACGGCAATAAAAGGGAATAGCAGCAAAATGCCAACCCGGCTCGATTGCGCGTTTTCCCCTCGGGTCAGCAAATCTTTGCCGAAAACAAACGCCACCCCTGCAACGAAGAATAGAAGCGCGGCATATGCCGCAATCTGCTGCGCGAATAGGAATTGAAAAATATTGAAAGTATTTTTCCAGGTAAACGTGAATAGATCGACCGCGTCCGGATGAAAATAGGAGGAATCAAAGGGCATGGCCCACAATCCGATATAGTTCTTGATCTTCGATATGTGGGTCACATACAGGAATGCGTAAATCGCCAGCGCTCCCGCCTGTCCGCCGGACCATACAATCACCGCTTTTCGAGGCAAATGAGAATCGGCAATTCGCGCCAGAGCGTACACGCCAATGGCCGCCGCGAAAAAGACCGCCGAGTAGTGGGAAAGGATCGACAAATACAAAAAGAAAGTGAAGCGCCACATTTGCCGGACGGACTTCTCGGCAAAAGCGCGATCCAGAAAATACAGGGTGCCACCCATGCAAAACAGCAACAGCGCGTAGGCCCGCAGCTCTGCAGACAGGGCCACCATTGCCGGTGAAAACGCGCAGAGAATGAGTCCGATCAAGCCGGCCGCCTTGCCGAATACATTTCCCATCCATTTGAATGCCATCCAGCAAAATGCCGTTCCCGCGATCACCGAAGGCAGCCGAAGCATCCACTCGGAGCGGCCCAGGAATCGCCAGTAATAAAGCACCAAGTAAATCAGCGGAGGGTGCGCGTTGCTCAAGCTGGCCTTGTATGCAAGAAAGACGGAAGGCTGATTCAGGAGCAGGTAGTGAAGGGCTTCGTCCGGATTCAGATAGCTTCGGGTCGCGGCAAAAAACCTGAGTGCAAATCCGGCCGCAACCACGGCAAGCGCAACATGATTGAGATGTTCGAGAAGCCAGCGATCGAGCCGGCCGCCACTTGGATTTGCAGACCGCTCGACAACCTCAGGCGCTGCATCGTGAGCGGCCTCTTCCTCCACATGAACCACGCCGCTGGTGCTCATCTGCCCACAAGCTCTTTTTCAGCGGACATCACGTCGGCGGAATCGATTTCAGTTTTCCGGGAAAGCGGAAGATTGTAAGGCGCGGCTACGATCACGAACTGGTATGCGAAAAAAGTTTTCCAGCAGCGTGTAAGGGCGTAATGCGCTTCATGGAGCGGAGCGAATAATTTGCCGCGCGTGAACGGAAGCACAAGCTGCACCGGCAACGGCGTGGGAATCGCAACCAGAACTTCGCAGGACACTTCGCGCAGGAGCTGTTTCAAACTTCGCAAGGTAAAAAATCGAAGATGAGTCCTGTCGAGGATGCCGCGATCCATGTAGTCGAATTTTCCGAAGAGCAGGCCGAGGCGAATGATCCAGTTGGCAATGTTGGGCACCGAAATAATGATTTTGCCGGACTCTTTCAGCGCCGGAATGCACCTTCGCAGCACCGCCGCTGGATCGCGCAGATGTTCCAGAACGTCGGCAAATACGATGTAGTCGAATTCGCCCCGCTCGGAAAACGGGTAGCTTTCGATATCCGCCACCTCGAATGCGTCATAGTATTCGCGCGCTTTTTCCGCGATGGCCGCGTCGAATTCAATTCCAGCCACGTAGTGGCCGCTTTTTCTCCAAACTTTCCCCAAATAGCCGCTGGCGGTGCCTACGTCAAGAATCTTCACGGGTTCCGTTTCACCGCGCAGGGCATCCAGGATCCAGTAATGGCTGCTGTATTTGAAAGGCTTGAATTCGTAGCGGGAATCGGGCATGTGCGGACGGCTCACTGCACTCGGCGATATCTGGCTTGAAACGATTGAAACTGGCGCAGCTCCACATGGCAAACGTTGTGCACGAAGTAGCGGCCCAGCAGCCCCAGAATGCTCAATCCGTAGATGACGCTGTCCACAAAGCTGGCGTTCGAGGCCTCCGGAAAATATTTTGTCGGTACGGGCACTTCCTTGATTATGAAATCGAGATGCTTTGCCTGCACCAGCATTTCCTGGTCGAATACGAATTTATCCGAATTCAAAGAATAGGGAATTTCTTCCAGAACCGTGCGGTGATAGGCCCGGTAGCCGGTGTGATATTCGGAAAGATTCAATCCCAGCGTCCAATTTTCCAGCGCCGTCAGGAATTTATTGCCCAGGAACTTCCACCACGGCATTCCCTGCTGCATGGTGCTGCCGGACAAAAAGCGGGAACCCAGCACAATGTCCGCCGCGCCGCTTTTGATGGGAGCGATGATTTCCGGCAGAAGTGTGGGGTCGTACTGGTAATCCGGGTGAAGCATCACCACGATGTCCGCGCCCTCTTTCAGGGCTTCCGTGTAGCAGGTTTTCTGGTTGGCTCCATAGCCAAAGTTGCGCGTGTGCACGAAAACGGTGAGTTGCAGTTCCCGCGCGATCTCCAGGGTTTTGTCCGTGCTGCCATCGTCCACCAGAATGATCTGATCGACCGTTTGGTGTGGAATCGCGTCATAAGTAATCTTCAGAGTTTTCGCGGCGTTATACGCGGGCATCACCACGATAACTTTCGGATTGTGTGAATCCACGCCGTGCGATGCCATCGTTTCTCCTCGCGGAAAAACCCGTTACGGAGGGGAAAGGCCGGAAGACTTCTTACAGAATGCGCCGGCTCTTGAACCCTTGGGAGCATCTTCTATCATCCAGAAATGCGCCCCGCGGCGATACTGGCCATTCGGGCACGTGTGCTTGGGAGATAAACCTAGCCAGCGGGCGATGAGGCTTCGTACTGATTTGACAGCTTGAACGCGATCTAGAAAGATGGTCAACTGCGGCGCTGAGGCACAGCCCCGACCACAACCATGAACATCAACCCGATTCGGCATGTTGACCTGCAAGCGATGGCCAGGCAAGCAATGCTGGAGAACGGCTTTGAGCCGGAATTCCCTCGCCAAGTTCAGCAGGAGTTAGGGGAATTGAAAGTGCATCCGCCGCAGACTGCGCCGGGCGCGAACATCCGCGATCTCCGCAATCTGCTGTGGTCCTCGATCGACAACGACACTTCGCGGGACCTCGATCAGATTGAAGTCGCCGAGCGATTGCCGAATGGAGAGATCAAGATCCTGGTGGGAATCGCGGACGTGGATACCTTCGTCCCAAAGAGCTCTGCAATTGATGCGCACGCGGGGAAAGAAACAACCACTGTCTATACGGGCGTCAGGAATTTCCCAATGCTGCCGGAGCAGCTCTCGACGGATACCAGTTCGTTGCTGGAGGCCGGAGATAAGCTGAGCATCGTGATTGAATTTGTCGTGAGCAGAGACGGAGTCGTCCATTCTGGCAGCGTCTACCAGGCCATCGTCCGGAATAAGGCGCAGCTAACCTACAACGCCGTGGGCGCCTGGCTTGAGAACCAGAGCGCGCCGCCGCCGAAAGTGGCCGCTTCACCGGAGTTGCAATCGCAGATCAAGCTGCAGGATGAAGCTGCGCAAGCACTGAAGAACGAACGGTATCGCCACGGGGCGCTGAACATCGAGACCATTGAAGTTCACCCGCTGGTGCTAAACGAACAGATTGTGGACGTGGTGAAGCAGGAGAAGAATCGCGCGACCGAATTGATCGAAGATTTCATGATTGCCGCCAACGAAGTCGTGGCCCGCATGCTCGATAGCAACAAAGTGTCGTCGATCCGGCGCGTGGTAAAGACACCGGAACGCTGGCCCCGGATTGTAGAGCTTGCCGCGAAACTGGGCGGGCAGCTTCCCGCCGTTGCGGATTCCAAAGCGCTCAATGATTTTCTGATCCAGCGCAAGGCTGCCGATCCCGATCATTTTGCCGACCTTTCATTGGCGGTCATTAAACTGATGGGACCTGGCGAATATGTCCTCGAGCGCCCTGGAGATCCGGAGCAAGGGCATTTCGGCCTCGCTGTGCAGGACTACACGCACTCCACGGCTCCCAATCGGCGCTTTGCGGATCTCGTTACGCAGAGGCTGATCAAAGCCGTGCTCGCAAGCCAGCCAGCCCCGTATTCAGATGGGGAACTCGCCTCGGTCGCCCAGAACTGCACGCTGAAAGAAGATGCGGCGCGAAAAGTGGAGCGGGAAATGTCCAAGCGCATCGCCGCCGTGGCCATGAGCAGCCGAATCGGCGAAGTGTTCGACGGCATCGTTACGGGAGTGACCCCGAAAGGAACATTTGTTCGCGTATTGAAACCTGCCGTCGAAGGCTTGTTGGCGCAGGGGCAACAGGGAGTAGATGTTGGCGACAAACTCCGCGTAAAACTGATCCGCACCGATGTCCAACACGGATACATCGATTTCGCCCGACTGACCTGACCGGGTTTCTTGCACTAAGTGAGATCAGCAGGAAACCTTTCGAAATCCTTGGGTAAGGCGAATTTATTGCGGAAAATCATACACGCGGGAATAGCCGAGTCTGCAAAGCGCAAATTGCACAGGAATTAAATATGGCGGAGAGGCGGGGATTCGAACCCCGGTCACCCTTTTGAGGTGAAACTGATTAGCAGTCAGCCCTGTTCGGCCACTCCAGCACCTCTCCGCGGACAAAATCATTGGCCGAAAATGTAAAGCGGGGACTGCGTTTGACGCGTCAAAGTATAGCACCGAGCACGGAGTGGAACCTACCGCTACTGGTGGGATTCGCGGCGTGAGCGACAACTAGATGTGGTTCTGCCGCGGCCCGGAAAGTTCACGCGCACGCACGGACGCCACGATGGTTGATTCGTCAGTGAGGGCGCGAACCTCTACATCATCGGCGCACTGCTCACGACGCTTGGCTGGGGAATCTCGCGTGATCGTGACTTACTTGCTGGCTGCGGCAACTTTTGCGGCTGCTGTAGCGCCAGCCTTCTTGCTGCGGCGGCGCGGCTTCGTGGGTCGTTCGGGCGCTTCGCCCACCAGCTCCATGGACATCAGGCCGGTGACGAATTTCTTCATGCCAACGCTGTCGAAGTCGATCGTGGTTCGCTCACCGTCGGATTCCGCCACAATTCCGTATCCGTACTGCTCGTGCTTGATGCACTGCCCTTCGGAAAGAACCTGCACAACTGCCTCCTTATTTACTTCTGGCGCCTGCGGAGCACTTGCTGCGAGGGCGACAGTCCGTCCCGGCGCGGGCCGGGACGGACCCCGCTTTTCGGTCTAGAGGCCGGTAACGTTCTCCGCCTGCAGGCCCTTAGGTCCTTTGCGGACCTCGAATTCAACCGCTTGCCCTTCGTTTAGAGACTTGTACCCGTCCATCTGGATCGCGGAAAAATGGACGAATACGTCCTCGCCGGACTGGCGCTGGATGAACCCGTAGCCCTTGCTGGCATTGAACCACTTCACTGTTCCTTGTTCTTTCACTGCTACTACCTCGCTGTAAGCTATTTGTGCTTCTCGTACCGACCGGCGCTCCTCGCAGGGCGGGGTGCGGGGGCCTGGACTGCCTCTAGCCCGTGGAAACAATCGGCGGCAAGGTTGGACTTGCAGCCCCATTGAACGAGTCAAAAGGAATCACAAGAGCAACAAACGCGTAATGATTTTACCAAAAAGGCCTATTTATTGTCTAGATGGATCGCATCAGCGGAATAAATGCCTTTTGGCAACAGGCAATATACATAAGTATTATGTTTTCAGTATTTTATGACGATTTTACAGTATCTTAACAATCCCACATGACGGTTGAAGTAGCCTCTTCATTGATCGCTTCGGCAGCTGTTTCTCGGCAATCTTGAGCAACTAGGGCGATTTGGGGTTACTCTTCGTCTGGGATGCCGCCAAACCGGGAGGGGCAGGTCCACAGCCATGCGCCGCCAGTCATTGATCGACTACCTGCGTGAATACCGGAAGCACGGGCGCGGCACGGCGTTCGAGCAGCGCTCCGGCTACCGGACGTCGCGCTGGTCCTATCTCGAGGTCGCGGCCCTGGCGGCCCAATGCGCACGGGAGTATGAACGGCTGGGGATAGCGCCCGGTGACCGGATACTGCTGTGGGGACGGAACTCCGCGGAATGGGTGGCCGCTTTTTTCGGATGTATCTTGCGCGGGGCCGTCGCTGTGCCAATGGATCAGGGAGCCACGGCGGATTTCGCTCATCGAGTGGCGCAGCAAGTGGACGCCAGGCTCCTGCTTGCGGATCGCGGAAATGTATCGATTGGCGAGCAGCGGCCCCTGATCGTGCTCGATTCCCTTCGAGAAGCCGTGGGCCGGCACTCGAGTGAACCTTACGCTTCTCCACCTCTTGATCGTAGCTCCATCGCGCAAATCATTTTTACTTCGGGCGCGACAGCCGAACCGAAAGGGGTGGTGATTTCGCACGGCAACATTCTCGCCAACATCGAGCCTCTCGAATCGGGTATGCAACCTTATCTCAAGTGGGAACGCTTCGTTCACCCGCTGCGGTTTCTCGATCTTGTTCCCTTAAGCCACGTCTTCGGCCAGTTCATGGGCGTGTGGATCCCGCCGCTTCTTGGAGCCAGCGTGCACTTTCAAGATTCACTCAACCCGTCGGAAGTTATTTCCACCATCCGGCACGAGCGCGTATCGGTTCTGATCGCGGTGCCGCGTGTGCTCGAAGCGCTGCAGGGAAAAATCGAGCGCGACCTCGATGCCGAAGGAGCGCTGCAATCGTTTCGCAAGGATTTTGACCATGCGGAGAACGAAAGCATTCCGCGCCGGATGTGGCGATTCAGGAAAATTCATCGCCGGTTCGGTTGGAAATTTTGGGCTGTCATTTCCGGCGGCGCGGCGCTCGATCCGGAAACGGAGCGATTCTGGGGCCGCATCGGATTCGCCGCAATTCAAGGCTACGGACTCACGGAAACGACTTCGCTGGTCACCGTGAACCATCCGTTTCGCATTGGGCGCGGCTCGATCGGCAAAGTGCTCACGGGCCGCGAAGTGAAACTGGATGCAAATGGAGAAATCCTGGTGCGCGGAGAAAATATAGCGGCAGGATACTGGGAGGGCCGCGAAGTTCATCCTGTCGCGGCGAGTGGCGAGGACGCGGGATGGTTTCGCACCGGAGACCTCGGCGAGCTCGATGCTGAAGGAAACCTATATTTCAAAGGGCGCAAGAAAAACGTAATCGTCACGGCCGCGGGTATGAACATTTTTCCCGAAGACCTCGAAGCTCTATTGCGGCGAGAGCCGGAAGTGAAGGATTGCGTGGTGATGGGGCTTGAACGCGGCGGGAACGCTGAACCCTGCGGCGTATTGCTTTTGCGCGATGAGAAGAGAGTGAAGCAGCCGCGCCACGCGGCAGGCATTATCTCTCGTGTGAACGAATCCCTCGCGGAATATCAGAGGATGCGCTCGTGGTTCCTGTGGCCCGAGGCGGATTTTCCGCGCACATCCACCGGCAAGCCGAAGCTCAGCGAAATTCGCGCCGCTGTCGAAGAGCAATGGGGAACTGGAAATGACGCCGCGAGCCGGCCCGGCGCCACCGGCGGAGTGGGGGAATTGCTGGCGCGGCTGCAAGGCCAAGGCAGCGAAGCCGGGCCGAACGCAAATCTGGAAAGCGATCTGCATTTGAGTTCGCTGGATCGCGTAGAGCTCATGAGCGCGCTGGAAGACCGCTATCAGGTGGACTTGAATGAAACGCGTTTCGCCTCGGCTCGAACGGTGGGCGAGCTTGAGACGCTGGTGCGCGGATCGTCGCCTGTCCGCTCTGAATTTGTGTTTCCGCGCTGGGCGCAGCGCTGGCCGGTCACATGGATTCGCACACTGGCCTACTACCTGCTGACGTGGCCCGCGACACACTTGATGGCTCATCCGCGCATTTTGGGGCGAGAAAATTTGCGCGGCGTGAAGGGTCCTGCGCTGCTAATTTCAAATCACGTGATCTACCTGGATGTGGGGTTTGTGCTGGCGGCGCTGCCCGTGCGGCTGCGGCAACGGCTGGCGGTGTCCATGGGCGGAGAGCGTCTTGCGCAAATGCGCCAGCCGCCGCGCGACTGGTTCTTTCTTCGCCGATGGCTGCAGCGCATGAATTATTTCCTGGTCGTATCTCTCTTCAACGTCTTTCCGTTGCCCAAACAATCCGGCTTCCGCGAAAGTTTCCGGTTTGCAGGGGATTTGGCCGACCGCGGCTGGAGCATTCTCGTTTTTCCCGAAGGTGAACTGACGCCGGATGGAAAATTACAGCCCTTCCGCGCCGGCATCGGCCTGCTTGCCGCCAATCTGAAACTTCCCGTTGTGCCCATGCGTATTGACGGCGCATACGAAATCCGCGAAGCGCGCAGCATGTTTAACCGCCCCGGCCGCATTTGCGTACACATCGGAAAGCCCGTGGAATTTCCGGCGGGAACGGACCCGCAGGAAATCGCGCGAGTTCTGGAACAGCGTGTCGCGGAATTAGGGACGGACGGAGAGAAAGAGCAAATTGCGAAGGCGCGCGCGGCGGGCCAGTAGACTTAGGGCTGCGGAGTTCGGGCTTGAAGTCCGCGGGGTTTCGTCCTTGCCAGGACCAAACCCCCCAGGCTGAAGCCCGCGCCACGGATGCGGCTACTACGAAGCTTCGGCGTTTGCGCGAATCTGCTGCCAGCGCTTGGGGCGCTTCTTGGTGTCCAGAATTCTTTTGCGCAGACGGATGGTTTTTGGCGTGACTTCGACCAGTTCGTCGTCAGCGATGAATTCGATGGCCTGTTCCAGGCTCAACTGGCGGTGCGGGATCAGGCGGATGGCTTCGTCCGCGCTGGATGCGCGCATGTTGGTTTGCTTTTTTTCCTTGGTTACGTTGACGTCCATGTCGGCGTCGCGCGCATTTTCGCCCACGATCATGCCTTCGTAAACTTCCTCGCCGGGGCCGACGAACAATTCGCCGCGCTCCTGCAAATTCCACAACGCGAAGGCGGTGGTGTTGCCCGCGCGATCAGCCACAAGCGCGCCAGTGGGACGCGAGGCCATTTCGCCGCCGTACTCGGTCCAGCCTTCAAACAGCGTGTGAAGCTGCGCCGTGCCGCGCGTATCCGTAAGCAGCTGCCCTCGCAGGCCGATCAGCCCGCGCGAGGGAATTGTGAATTCCATGCGCACCCAGCCGGAGCCGTGATTCACCATCTTGCCGAGCTCGCCGCGGCGGCGTCCGAGCGATTCCATCACCACGCCGACGAACGATTCCGGGCAGTCAACCACCAGGCGTTCCAGCGGCTCAAGTTTCTTGCCGTCTTCCTCGCGCACCACGATTTCCGGTTTGCCGACCATCAGCTCGTAGCCTTCGCGGCGCATGGTTTCGATCAGGATGGCCAGCTGCAGTTCGCCTCGCGCAAACACGCGAAACACGTCGGTGGCTTCCGAATCCGTAATGCGCAGAGAAACGTTGGTGAGCAATTCCTTTTTCAAGCGTGCGCGCAGATCGCGCGACGTGACCCATTGGCCTTCGCGGCCGGATAGCGGGCCGGTATTGATCGTGAAATTCATGGCCAGAGTGGGTTCATCGATGACTAGTGGCTCGAGCGGCATGGGATTTTCCACGCTGGTCAAGCTTTCGCCGATTTGGATTCCTTCCACGCCGGCAATGGCGGCCAGGTCGCCGCAGGGAACTTCCTCGGCTTCGTCGCGTTCCAGGCCGCGAAACGTATACAGCTTGGTGATGCGCGTGGCAACGATATCGCCATTTCGTTTGGCGATGCCTACGTCGGCGCCGCGGCGCAGCGTTCCGTTGAAGACGCGCCCGATGGCGATGCGCCCCAGGAAATCGCTGTAATCCAGGTTCATGACCTGCGCTTGCAGCACGCCGTTCGGATCGCCCTTCGGCTCCGGAATCGCGGATACGATGGTTTCAAACAGCGGCTGGAGATTTTCCGAACCGTCATCCAATTTTCGGTGCGCGACGCCGGTCTTGGCGTTTGTGTAGAGCACCGGAAAATCGAGCTGGTCTTCGGTGGCTTCCAGGTCGATGAAGAGGTCGTAAATTTCGTCCAGCACTTCGGCAACGCGCGCATCGCTGCGATCGATCTTGTTGAGCACAATGATGGGAAGGAGCTGCGCGTGAAGCGCCTTCTGCAGGACATAGCGCGTCTGCGGCAGAGGGCCTTCGCTCGCGTCGACCAGAAGGAGCACGCCGTCCACCATTTTCAGCGCGCGCTCGACTTCTCCGCCGAAATCGCTGTGGCCGGGAGTGTCCACGATATTGATCTTGGTGTCTTTATAAAAGAGAGCCGTGTTTTTTGCCAGGATGGTGATGCCGCGCTCGCGCTCCAGATCGTTGGAGTCCATCACGCGCTTCATGACGACTTGGTTGTCCCGGAACACGCCGCTTTGATGGAGCATGGCGTCCACCAGCGTGGTCTTGCCGTGGTCTACGTGCGCGATGATAGCGATATTGCGAATCTGTGGCATGGAATCCTAGCTTTCTTTTCGATTGTCGGTTCGGTGCAGCGGTGATTACAGAAAGAGCTGCAAGTGCGAACTTGCAGACCCCGCGTTCGTTTCCGAGAGGAATTACAAGTGCATCCGAAGCACTTAGTTTACCATAGTATTTGGCTTTATAGTTCGGAAACCTTCCGGTTGCATGGCTCCATCCTTCGCTCCTGTTCACTGGCAGGAAAGGCTTTAAGTGCTTCTCCGCAAAGCCACTTGATTGCCCCTGTGGCTCTGATGGAAATGCCTTTCGCCGCCGTGTCCCGTGTTCAGCAATTCTCAGGATAGAATTCCATGTGAAATGAGCAAAAATTGCATTCGCGCGTCAATCGGAGTGGTGGTGTTTGCGGCGCTGGCGTTTGCGTTTACATGGGCTGCCGCGGCGCAGACAGATTGGGCCGCTCCGGACTCTGCCGTCATCGGCAAATTCCAGGAGGAAGAGTCGCAGCATTCGCACATCATGGATGTGATGGGCTACCTCACCGATGTGTATGGCCCGCGGCTGACCAATTCGCCGAACATCCGGGAGGCCGGCGACTATGCCGTCAAAACGCTCAGCGGGTGGGGCCTTGAACATGTGCATGAGGAAATATGGGGTCCGTTCGGGCGCGGCTGGTCCAACGAACTTTTTGAGGCCAGCGAAATTGCGCCCGGGCATTTTCCGCTGATCGCCTATCCCAAAGCGTGGACGCCCGGCACGAACGGTCCCGTCACGGCCGGCGCGATTTACGCAAAAATCGAACGGGAAGAAGATTTCGCCTCGTATCGCGGGAAACTCCGGGGCATGTTTGTGCTGACCGCGCCGCTTCGCGTGGTCGAAGCGCAGTTTGCGGCGCAGGCGCATCGCTTTACCGATCAAGAGCTGGCCGAGCTTGCCCAGCCGCGCCCAGGCCAGCCTCCTCCGGACAAGGCCGCGCTAGAACGGCTGCGCAAGCAACAGGAATTCAACGGAAAACTGGTGAAATTTTTGACCGACGAAGGCGCGGCTGCGTGGCTGGAGCCCGCGCCGCACGACGGCGGCACGATCACAGTAATGGGCGGAGGCTCGCGCAATCCAAAGGACCCGCTGGTACTCTCGCGCATCGTCGTGGATATCGAGCATTACGGGCGCATCTTCCGCACGCTCGAAAAAAATATTCCCGTGACGCTGCGCATCGATATCGCCAACAAGTTTTACGACGACAACCTGGATTCCTTCAACATCCTCGCGGAAATTCCGGGCACGGACAAGCCCGATGAGGTGGTCATGCTCGGCGCGCATTTCGATTCCTGGCCCAGCGGCACGGGCGCCACGGACAATGCCGCGGGCTCCGCCGTGATGATGGAAGCCATGCGCATATTGAAATCGAGCAATGTGAAGATGCGGCGCACAGTGCGCCTGGCACTGTGGACCGGCGAGGAAGAGGGATTGCTGGGATCGCACGCCTATGTGACGGAGCATTTCGCCGATCGAAATACGATGGACCTCAAGCCAGGATACGCAAAGCTTTCCGCTTATTTCAACGTGGACAATGGCACGGGAAAAATTCGCGGAATTTATTTGCAAGGCAATGAAGCCGTGCGGCCTATTTTTGAAAAGTGGATGGAGCCGTTCAGGGCCGAGGGGATGACCACGCTTGCCGACCGGTCGGTTGGCGGCACGGATCACGTATCGTTTGATGAAGTCGGTCTGCCCGGCTTTCAATTCATTCAGGATCCCATCGAGTACGAAACCCGCACGCACCACACCAACATGGATGTGCTGGAACGCGTCCAGCCAGCGGACTTGAAGCAGATGGCTGTGATCGTGGCTTCATTCGTCTACATGACTGCTAACGCGGACCAACTTCTGCCGCGCAAGCCCCTGCCGAAGCGGTAGCACGCCGCGCCCCCCAAAAGCTTTAACACAGAGCACACAGAGAACGGCCACAGAGGGACACGGAGAAGACCTTTCCAGGCATGGAGGTCTTGCCTTGTCCAGTTTTTCTCAGCGCTCTCTATGTTCTCTGTACTACTAATCCGCAGATTCTTTGCGTGGCGTGACGAATTTAGTATTGCTTCGGTATAGGTGTGGCCTCGCTCGAAGTCCCGGAGGGGCGGCATATCGTAGTCCACCACGTATAAGTGGTGGGAGCGAAACTCCGCGAATAAAAGCCCCGGAGGAGCGGCACAGGCTTTAACGTGTGCCGCCCCTCCGGGGCTTAGGCTTGTTGGGACCATGTCGTTCCCACCGTTTCACGGTGGGCTACGATCTGTCGTCCCTAATGGGACTGGCAGAGGGAACAAGGGCAATTCGCAGTTTAGCCATGAAAGTTGCCTTTGGTTGCGGCTACGCCGCGCTGTGTTGAAGATTTTGATCTTCTTGATTTATCAGCGGCAAATCCCGCGCGCGGGTCGGCTACTTGTTGTTCTTGCTCAGGCGGCGGTAATACTCGGCAACGGATTCCTCGTAGCCTTGCGGCACTGTTTTGGTGTCTCCGCTGCGGACCTGGCCGGAATCCTTGTCATCCAGTTGGCGGCGCAATTGCAGCTCCAGCTTATCCACATCGGCGAGCACTTGGGAATGAAGTTGCTCGACGAGCGCGGGGTTGCTGGGGAAGCGGCTGGGGTCGAGGCGTTCCATTTCCTGGATGAGCGCCTGAACTTCCTTGGCCGTCTCGGGATCCTCTCGCACGGCCTGGCGCAGCTGATTCAAATCGCGCAGCGTATCTTCATAGGCGCGCTGCGTGGGAATCGGCGAATTATCAGGCTGAACCGGCGGTCCTCCGCGCGGCGTATTGTTTCCCGTGTCGAAGTTGCCGTACACGCCGCCATAGGCTCCGCCGCCGAAATTTCCGCCGCGATAGCCATCGCCATACGCGCCGCCGCCTATTCTCGCGCCCGGAGCACCGCTGGGGCCGCCTCCAAGCTGTCCCGCCTGCTGTCCGCCTTGGCCGCCTTGTCCCTGGCCCTGAGCTTGTCCTTGTCCACCGCCTTGCTGCTGCCCCTGCCCTTGCTGGCGTCCCTGGGAGTCGCGCGATAGCCCGCCAAGCTGGTTGCGCAGGCGCTCCACGCGATTCAGCGCGGTTTCGATTCCTTGTTGCTGAGAATCGTTTCCTTGCTGCTGCCCGGCGCCCATTGCCTGCTGCGCATCATGTAAACCTTTTTCGAGGCGCTGCATACCGGCTGCGATTTCCGGCTCCATGCCATTGGCGTTGGGATCGATGCCGCGGCGCATCCAGTCCGCGCCGCGCTGCACGCGTGCGCGTAGATCGGATTGCTGCATGTCGCCCAGCGCTTCGCGCAGCTTGGTGGACGCGGCGCTCTGATTGTTGGTGGCAAGTTCGCGCGCGGTGTCCTGCAGATTTTTTTCAAGGCTGCCCAGATCGCTCGCCAGTTTCTCGCGGTCGTCTGCCAGCTTCCTGCGCTCCTGCGCGCCCACTTGCGACCCGACACCCTGCCCAAAAGCCTGCTGAATGCGTCCGGCCTGGTCGCGCTCTTGCTGAGTGAGGCGGCTGGCCTCATCGGCAAGCGAGTCAACTTTGTTGGCCGATTGCTCGTGGCGCATGCTGCCCAGCAAGTCGGTGGCTTCTTTCAGGCGATCGGCGGCGCGGCGCGCTTCCGCTTCGCTTTGCTGGGGAGTGGTTGCGCGGCGCATGTCGTCGGTTGCCTGACGCAGACGGTCAAGCGCTTGCTGCACGCGCGGGTCGCCCGATTTTCCCGACGCGCCCGATTGTCCTGCTGAACCCGACTGCCCAGAGGAAGCAGACTGCCCTGACGACCCTGATTGCCCGGACGATCCCGACTGGCCCGAAGAACCTGAAGACGAATTACCCTGCGCGCTGCCTTGCTGAGAACCCGATTGCGAGCCGGAGCTGTTTTGCCCGTTGTTGCGGGCCATTTGCTCCATCTGGCGCTGCAGCTCTTCCGCCTGGCGGCGCAGCATTTCCTGCTGCCAGCGCTGCTCGGAACTCTGCGCATTGTTCTTTTGCTGCTGGGCCAGCTCTTCCTGGCGGCGCGCCAGCTGATCCAATTTTTGCAGCGCTTCGTCGATTTCTTTTTGCTGTTGGCTTGCGGAGCCGGCAGTCTGCGCCGTCTCGTACTGATTCTTTTCAGTATCAAGCTCAAGATCAAACAAGCTCGCAAGATCGCGCCCTGCTCCGCCACCCGCTCCGCCGGCTCCGCCTGAGCTGCCAAAGGCCACTTGAATCTGGCGGAATGTGGCCTCGGCCCGCAGCAAATTCTGTAGGGCTTTTTGCTCGCTGGGCAGTGCATCTTTCCACTTCTGCTGTTGCAGTTGCTCCGCTGCCGGACCCATGGCCGCGGCGGCGGCGTTCATGTCCTTCACAAAACTGTTGAACTCCTCGTTTTCCTGGGACAATTCGCGGCTCTGCATGCGCCCGGCAAGGGATCGGGCCTGTTCGCCCAGCTTGGCCTGCACGCCGGAAAGAAATTTGGCCGCGTCGGCGGCTTCCTGCTGCGTGGCTTTCTTGTCTCCCTGATGCTTCCAGGTTTCGGCGATGATTTCTTTTTCGCGCTGGGAGATGTCGTTCTGATCTCCCATGCCGCCTCCGCCGCCACCCCCTCCGCCGCCCGCCGCCTGCGCTTGCGAGAATTCGCGCTCGAACGGATCGGCCTGGATGAAGGAAATATCGGTGCGCGATTCGGAGTGCGCGTCCTTGGCGATTGCATAGAGGCTAACCACGTCGCCCGGCACAGCCTTAAAATCCTCAAGCGAAAGCGTGGTGGAACCGTCAGCCTGCTTTACGCCTTTTTGCTTGAGTAAATCGACTGTTTGTTCAGGGCCGCCATTCACCGAATAGTGCAGCGTCATTTCGGAGACGCCGAATTCGCCGTCGGCCTTCACCGCGACAGTGACTTCCTCAATGGGGCTGGCGCGGTAATCGTGGCCGGGGCGCGCGATGATCACGTTGGGCGGCTCGGCCTTGCGCGCCTCGATGAAGAAATCGTTGGACAGGCGCACCGGCTGGCCCTCGTCGAGAGCGGCGACGTGGTACACGCCGTCCTTTTCCATGCGCACCGTGCCCTTGTAAACGTTTCCTTCGCCGCCCGACAGGCGAATTTGATGCTCGTCATCCAGCACCACAATGCCATCGCGCATGGGCTTGTCGGTTTCGATTTCCAGATCGGCTTCGGTGCCTTCGACGGCGCGAAGATCGCCGCCGCGCTCCTCGGTCACATTTTGCAGGTGTGTCCAGGATGGATAGCGATACGTCACGCGGACATTCTTCACGTTGGGAAGATCGAGCACGCGGATGTTGAAGTGCTTGGAATCGAGCGGAACCGCTTCCACGTAATACTCGACGCTTTCCGGCAACCCGCCGAAAACAAATTGAAAGCCCGTGCCTCCGGCCTGCGGATGCATGGGCACCTCATCCCATTTGGAAGCGCTCTGATAGCGCGCATACAGGCGCACGCTTTGCGTTTGCAGGCCGATGAGCTGCGCCGTAACCATCAAGTCGGAATTGCGCCGCACGGAAATATCGCCGGGCACAACTTGAATGTCGTAAAAGGGAGCCGACCCGCCATGCGGCGTGGCCGCCCACAGCAAGGCAGCGCCGTGGCCCAGATAACCGGGCCCAGCGAAGATCAGCCAAACCAGCACGCACAAGGAAATTGCGCCGACGCCAAGAAACGCCGCCAGTTTGCGGTCGGGAACCAACGACTTGGGTTCCGCGGCGCGGGCGACTTCCAGCGTGTCGAGGGCCAGCAAGTCCAGAAAAGGCTCGCGCTTCTCGGCATCGCGTTCCGCGAACGTCACCAGGCGCTCTTTGAATTGGGGATACATTTGCTCGGCTTGGCGTGCCGCGCGGCGGCGATTGAGCGCGATGAGCGGCAGGGCAATTCCCAATGTTGCGGCCAGCACCAGCGCAAACAGCAGCGCCACGCGCGCGCTGGTAATGCTCCACTGCGTGAATGCAAGTGCGTTAGTGATCAGAACGAGGATTACAGTGGCGGCCAGTGCAACCGAGGTGAGGATCGCGGCCCCGCGAAACATGGCGCCCAGGCGCAGCCGTCTCTCCAGTTGCTGAATGTAGGAGTTAAGCTGGTCCCGAAGGCTCATAAATCCTCCTGCTGCTGGGCCCCTAGATATCGGTCCGCAAGCAGGGATTCGGCGATGGCTGCGGCGAATACTAGAAGCATAATATACCACCATATACGGTAGGGCTGAGTTTGTTCCTGCGTGGAGCCCCCGGACGCGGCTTGTGTCGTGCCCGTGCCTGAATTTCCACGCCACAGCGCCAACACATCGTCGGGGAGAAGTTCAAGATTGGATTCGCGGCGGTCTGAATTCACGCCGATCACATCGTGCCGGCCGTTTGCGAGTTTCAATTCGTAGAAGCCGGCGCTGGCCAACTGATAAGTTTGCGCGGACGTGGAATCCTTGAGCGAGAGAGGGCGGCGTCCTTGCGGATCGATCACTTCGACGCCCACGGATTGTTCCTTGGAGCTGCGCAGCTCGAGGAAAGAGTCCACCACGCGCGCGCCGCTGCGCCGCTCCGTGCCGGACAAATACAGCGCGGTTTGCTCGACATAAGGCACGAAAATGGGGTGCAGCGGGAAATCGTTGGTGAGGTTGTCGAAGCCCGAGGCAAACAGCAACACATCGCCCTCACCGATTTTCTTTTCCAGCAGCAAGGGCGTTCCGTCGGTGAGGTGAACGATCGTTTTTGCGTCGCCGGGATCCACGCGCACCGCGAAATAAAATTTCACGCCGGACCAGTGCCCGGCCTTTTCGACGGAGGGATGCGAAGGATCGGCATCGGCCACACTAAGATAGCGGTCGCTGGTGCGCGAATAATCGTGCGATCCCAGAATGTTTCCGCCAAAGACAGGGACGCGCGCGCTGTGCGCCGCCGAGGTCCCTTCCGCGATCCACACGCTGCCGCCGGTCTGCACGTATTTTGCGAGCGCGCTTTCAAACGATGCCGGCACGGAAATTAAATCCGAGAGCACCACGAACGCGTACTTCGAGAGCTGCTGATTGGCCGCCTCGCCCGCGCTGACTACATCCAGCGCGAAGGCGGACTCCGCCGCCGATCCGAGCGCCGAACGGAAATAAAGCGGCGAACGCGAATCGCCCGCGTCCGAAACGAAGAGCGCGCGGCGCGGATCGGACCGCTCCACGGCAAAGATACTTCCATCGTCCGCCGGAAAAGTGTCCGCCGAATCGATGCGCACTTCGCAGCGCGCGAACCCGTAAGGCACGTCCAGCGATTGAAATTCCGCGGTGGCGCGGCCGTTTGCGGGCACATTCACGGTTTTGGTTGCCGCAGTCTTGCCATTCACAAGAAGCGAAACCGTGCGCGTGGCTGCTGGAGTGCCAAATCCGGCGATGACCGCTTGTACGCGCGCCTTCTTCGGATCCCAAACTTGTCCGGGGGCGTTCACGCTCTCCACCGTCCAGTTCGGCTCGGCCCCTTTTGCCACTGGATGCAGCACCAGCGAAACGTTGGGGGGCAGCGCCAATTCCGAAAAACTTGCCGGCATGGCCGATTTTTGCATGTCGCTGAAAAAGTGCAACTCGATGGGCGTGTGCGCGGATTCCGCAAGCGAGCGCACGGCGCGCGCGAGTTCGCCGTAGCTGGCGCGCGAATCGCCCGGTTGCACGCTGTCCACAGCGGCGCGCAGAGCACCCGCATCGAGCGACGGCTGCGTCAGGACTTGAATGCGCGAACCGAGCGACATGATTTGCGCGTGGTCCGCCGGCCTTCGCGAAGAAAGCACGGAGAGCGCTTCGCGCTTGGCGTCGGCCAGGCGCGTTCCCGCACGCATGCTGAAGGAATTGTCGATCACCAGCAGCAGCGTTTTTTCACCGTTCATGTTCGCCGCCGTGCGATTGATGAACGGATTGGCGAACGCCAGGATGAGCAGCACAAACAGCAGGGCTCGTAGCGACAGCAGAAGTAGATAGCGCAGGCGGCGGTGTTTGATGGAGCTTTGCGTGCGCCGCTCGAAGAACATCAGCGAGCTGAAAGGGCGCGGCGTAGTGGTGTGCCGCCGCAACAGGTGGACGTAGAACGGCACGGCCAGCGCCGCAAAGCCCGCCAGAAACCAGGGTGCGAGAAGACCCATTTAATCCCTCCCCTGGCGGATGGAAAGATACTCGCGCAGCGCGTCATCCAGAGGTTTGTCGGTCACGAGCAAGTGATAATCCATGCCAGCGCCGCGCACCTTGTCGCGCAGCAGTTCCACGTGCGCATCAAATTTCTTGCGGTATTCCTCTCGCACATATTCGGGCGTGATCTCGATTCGGTCGTCCGTTTCCAGATCGATCAGCGTGGAGGGCTCGCGGATTTCCGGCCTGATTTCTTTTGGATCGAGAATGTGAAACAGAACGACTTCGTTGCCGTGAAAGCGCAGCGGCTCGATGGTACGCACGATGTGTTCCGGTGAATCGTAAAAATCGGAAATGAAAACCACGATTCCGCGGCGGCGCAGGAATTGCTGAAAGTGATCGAGGGGCTTGGCGAAATCGGTGCGCGCGTGAGGCTCGGCCTGCTCCAGAGCGCTCAGCAAGCGGTGAAGCTGCCCCTGCCGCATGGAAGGGCGCACATAGTTGCGAATTTCGTCGTCAAAGACGATCAGGCCCGCCGCGTCGCGCTGATTGTGAATCGCCAGATAGAAGAGCGACGCCGCCGTGAAACGCGCGTAGTCCATCTTGCTCACCGAATGGGACGAAAACTTCATGGAGTTGCTGGCGTCCAGCAGCACGGTGAGCATGCTGTTGGTTTCGCCGCGATAGCGTTTGAGGTAGGCGCGCTCGGTGCGCGCGTAAACATTCCAGTCCACGTGGCGCAGATCGTCGCCCGGCGAGTACGCGCGGTACTCGGCGAACTCCTGGCTGAATCCGAAATCCGGCGAGCGATGCAGGCCGTTGACGAATCCGTCCACGACGGTCTTCGCCACCAAATCCAAACCGGAAATTCCGGCGAGCACCGACGGATCCAGGAAGCGTTGCAACATTAAGTGTCCTCAGATATTGAAAAAACCAAAAAAATTGTCATTCCGAAACCGCCCGTGCAAGCGAAGGATTCGGGACAGCTAGCGAGTCCACAGCAAGCGAATCCCGAAAAGCGTACTTGACCGGGTTGGCAGCCCCACGTTTTCGCATTGAATCCGGAAGACGCCGCCGCAAGTACAATCTTGAAATTTCTTCAGGTGCCTCATGCCCCTGGAATCCCCATCGCCCAGGTTGATTGATCGAGGTACCGGGAAAATTCTCAGGCGTCGCCGCGAGCCATTTATCCGCCACGAACACTCCGATAATCAACCCCTGCAAAACCGCCAAGACTATATCGGCCTTTGATGCCTTCTTGGGATCGAGCTTCCAGGCATAGCGGACTGCTTCATAGATATCTTTTTCTGGTGCGGTTCGATTGATATTAATCAGAATGGCCTTGTGTTCGAAGACAGCCTCTTTAGCTTGATAACGCTCAATGATTTGGTTCGCATGCATCAAGCCTCGCTCATCTGAGGCATGACCGCCGACCGCGTTCGTTGCTTCGGGATATGCGTCAATCAGGGCTGCCTCCACTTCGAACGCAGTTTGTTCATCCAATCCATGCCGATGGATTACATGTGCAACTTCGAAGCCGGCGACCCGAATATCACGGATGCGTTGAAGCTTGTCCGTCAGAGCGTCAGCATCGATGCCCAGCTCACCTTTCACATGCGCGAAAACCCGATTGCCAATGCCCTTGCCGACATAAAACGTCTCGCCATTGCGCGGATCGATGAGCCGATAAACGTAATACTTGAGTTCGTCGGACACTTCCTTAGTAAACATCTCACCCCCTACGCTCTCGGCTATCTTCAAGCCTTGGACGGCGGCGGCATATGTTCGATGAGCCGCCGCAAAATTTCATCCGAATCGATGCGATCCGATTCAGCGTGAAAGTTGAGCAGGATGCGGTGGCGCAACACGGGAATTGCCACCGCCAGAATGTCTTCATACGCTACGTGGTAGCGCCTGTGCGCCAGCGCCCGCGCCTTGGATGCCAACACGATGAACTGCGCGGCGCGCACGCTGCCTCCGTAGTTGACATATTTTTTGACGAAGTCCGGCGCGGCGCCGCTGTTGTGGCGCGTGGCGCGCACCAGATTGACGACGTACTGCGCCAGCGATTCCCCGATCGGCACCATGCGCACCAGTTGTTGGAAATCAAGAATTTCCTCGGCCGTGGTGACCGTCTCCACCTTTGCCACACGTGTCGTGGTGGTCAAGTCCACCACTTTGATTTCGTCGGCCGCGCTCAAATAGTCGAGAACCGTGTTGAAGAGAAAGCGGTCAAGTTGCGCCTCGGGCAGCGGGTAGGTTCCTTCCAGCTCGATGGGATTTTGCGTGGCCAGCACGAAGAACGGAGCGGGCAGTTTGTAGTGATTGCCGCGCACCGTGCAGGAAAGTTCCTGCATTGCTTCCAGCAGCGCCGATTGCGTTTTCGGCGGCGTGCGGTTGATCTCGTCGGCCAGCACGATGTTGCCGAAGATCGGCCCAGGCACGAACGTCCAGCGCCGGTGCCCGGTGGTGGGATCTTCCTCGATGATGTCCGTGCCGGTGATGTCCGAGGGCATCAGGTCGGGTGTGAACTGGATGCGCTTGAACTCCAGGCCCAGCGTCTGCGCGATGGTGCGCACCATCAGCGTTTTCGCAGTGCCGGGCAAGCCGGTGATCAGGCAATGGCCGCCGACGAACAGCGAGATGAGGATCTGGTCGAGCACTTCTTCTTGCCCGACGATCACCTGGCGGACCTGGGCGAGGATGTTGTCGCGCACGGTCTGAAAGCGTTCGATGCGCTTTTTCAGTTCCGCGGAATCCGGATCGAGTTGTGCGATGGAGGCCATTGTTTATTTCCCTTCGTTGGAGTCCTTCAGCTGCAAGAGCAATTTCTGCGCCGGGCGGTAATCCGGCGCGGCTTCCAGAGAGGCCAGAACGTGGTCCTCGGCCTTGTCCTTCTGGCCCGCCGCGAAATAGGCGCGCGCCAGCGTTGAATTGCGCGGAGGCCTTGTCGAGCGGGTTCATGGCGATCACGGCATTGTATTCGCGAATCGCGCCCGGCAAAATTATTCTGCGCCAGCCACAAATCGCCCAGGCGGCGGTGCAGGTCTTCATCCACCGGATAAATGTAGTTGAGGCGATCCAGCGTGGCCGCGGCGTCGGCCGGTTTGCCAAGTTCTTCCTCCAGCGAGGCCAGTTGTTTCAGCGCGGCGGATTGCGCCCGCCGATTTTCTCATACGCCGTCAGAATGGCAGCCGCGGCGTGCTTGTCGCCCTTGGCCAGGTCGGCCTCGGCCATAAATTCGTAGGGATTCGCGGGGTAGACGTAGTCCGGGTACAAGCGGCGCACTTCCTCGCCTTCCTTGAGAACTTCGTCGTAATTCTTGTTCTTGGCTTGCTGCCGCCAGGTCTTTCAAGTTCGTGCGCCACTCATCGAAATTCGCCACCGTCTTGCCCACATCCTTGTCCAGCCAATCGAGAAATTGCTTGTCGAATTCCTCCGGCGCCATTCCCAGGTCCGCCGAATCACGTCCGGCGTGCGTTTTGTGCGCGGCAAAGGAGTGCACCATGTCCAGCAGCTTGTCCGCGCCCCAGCGTTCCTTGATGTAATCGCAGATGCGGCCCGCCTGATAGTAGGACACGATCACTTGATTCGGATATTCGGGGCGAATGAATCCGCGATCCAGTTCCGCGACAGGCAGAAGTTTTTTGTCGTGGATGGCGGCGACCACATCGGGCGTGATGCGGTCGCCCCACTCGGGCGAGACTTCGGTTTCTTCGTGAACCGCCAGCCCTTCGGTAAACCAGCGCGGCACGCGAAAATTGGTGGCCGTCAGAATGTACACGTGGCTCATCTCGTGCCACAGCGTGCTGGCCCAGTGGAATTCTCCCGGCGGACGTCCCGAAGGGCTGTCCATGGCGATCACTTGGCCAAAGGTGACGCCCAGCGCGCCGAGGCCCGGCATGCCCATGGTGCGCACCGCAAAGTCTTCGTGGTCCGGATAAACTTCCACCTGCACCGGGCCAGGCAGCTTCATCTTGTATTTCTTCTCGTAAGTCGGCGATGATGCGCTTCAGCTCGGCTTCAAAATAGGGATGCAGCAGATCGGCTTCCTTCTTGTTGAGCTTGAGGATGGTGTTGTCGTCCTTGAAGGTGACGAAGTTCTTGTAGCTATCGAGCAGGCGCAGGCTGTTGACGGTCTCTTCGTTGCGGTAGCCGTTGTCGTAGCACATTTCCAGCTGCTTGCGCGGCTCGTCTTCCTGGCCCAGGCGCATCAGGTTGATGCCCAGCTGCGAGCGCGCGGACCACAGCCGCGGGTCCGCTTCGATCGCCTTGCGGTAATAGGCGATGCCGTCCTCGTAGCGGCGGTTGAGCACCAGATGATGCGCGACGAGCGCGTAGCCTTCGCCGTAGGCGGGATTGACCTGGCGAATTTTCTCGAGCCACGCATCGGGCGAGCGGTCGGCCAGAACTTCGATGGCCGCATGGATGGCCATGGCATCGAGCGCTTCGGGAGAAATCTTCAGCGCCGCGTCCGCTTCGGCAAACGCCTTTGTCTTCGTCGGAGTCTTCGAGCAGCAGGTTGGCCATCAACTCGTGCGCTTCGACGAGTTTGGGATCGAGATCCGATCGCCTTTTGCGTATATTCGACGGCCTTGCTGTCGAAGCCGTCCGCGCTGACCAGCGCCAGGCCGTAGATAGGCTTGCGCGTTTTTCGGGTCCCTCTGCCAGAGCTTCGTTGAAAAGAGTTCTCGGCTTCGGTGTTGTTGAAGCGTTCGTGCAGCAGGCGGCCCCAGCGCACGCGATATCATGGCGTTCGCGGGCGATTGCGCCGACGGCCGCGCGAAACTGGTTGTTGGCGTCCTGATACATTTCCATGCCCCAGTAGCCCTCGGCGCGAAGATACGGATCGCGCGCGGTGGTCAGCGATTCGTAGCACTTTTGCGCTTCGGCGCGATGGCCGTGCTTGCGCAACGCGTGGCAATCCTCAGGCGTTGCGCCCAGCGCGAAAGCTGCGCCGGCAAGGCAGGCCACGCACACCACGGCGCGCAAGAGCACTTTCATCGCGCACCTCCATCACCGCGCTGCGCGCTTCGCGTGCCTGCAGTCATTGTCCAGATCCTCTTGCACTCGCGCCAGCTCCAGCAGCGCATCGGTAAGCTGCTTCTTGTAATCCTCCGCGGACATCGCCGCCTTCTGGTACTTCAGCATGTCGATCTTGCGTTCCAGTTCTTCTTTCTTGGTCGAGCAGCGCGCGCTTGGCCGGATCGTTGGCCGCTTTTTGCGCCGCGCCGATGCGCAGCAGGACGAAGTTCGCGGCCAGCAATCCTTCTCCGTTTTCTGCGGAGGCGGCTCGAACGCGCTTCCTTCTTGCCGGTGTCCTCGAAGACGGCGTGTTCGGTGGCCAGGCGTTTTTGCGATTCGTAGAATGCGGCGGTTTTGCGATCGGCGTATTGAAACGCTTCGAGCGCGCTGATGGCTTCGTTCTTGTCCACGTCGGCGGAGGCATCACGCAGCGCCTCCACCCAGTAGCGCGCAAAGACCGTGGCGTTTTTCTCCGTGCCGGTCTTTGTCGCGGCGATCACGATGCGCCCGGGTTTTTGCAGCGCGCCGATCGAGCCGCCGCTGGCGCTGGTGGTGTTCACGATCAGTTGGCGCTTGGCGGGAATGCGGTCGCACAGCGATGGCCAGGTCCGCGCCGGAAATGTCCGGCCCGGGCAGATTGAACTTGTACTCGACGCCGTCGAAGGAGCCGTGGCCGATGAGGATCAGCATGAAGTCGTCTTCCGGCTTGGCTTCGCGCGCGATCTGGCCCAGCGTGTCGTTCAGATGCGCCTTGGTGCGCGTCGCTTCCGGTGAGCGTGTAGACGTGTGCATCGCTTGCAGCGGCCTTGAAAAGCTTGTCGAGGTCTTTGGCCAGCGCGGTGAATCGCTGCTCGTAGTCGGGCTCGCCGCCGAGGCCCGCGACGGTGACGTAGTAGGGCGCAGCTGCGCCGCGCGCGCGCCAAGCCCAGCGACGCCGCGCAAAGCGCCGCAAGCAGGCGACACAGTTGCGCCGCAATGATTCTTCTGCGAGCCTTCATACCACGCCCCACTTCCGCCGCAGCAGCCATTCCGCAGAGCGCAACAGCAGCAGCAGCAGGAAAACGATGGGCATGTTCCACAGGTCTTTGGTATCGCGCACGGTGATGCCGGCTTCGGAATAGGAAATTTCGCTCGGGCAGCTTGGAAACATCCTGCGGCTGTCCAATAGCGCCCGCCGGTCTGCGGCGGAAAGTTTTTCGAGCAGATCGCGATTCTGCTCGGTGTGAAAATTTTCGGCCACGCCGTCCATGCGCGCAAAGGTCAGCACGTCGCGGCCCAGCTCTTCCTTGCCGCGATGTCGCGGTCACTTCGGTGAGGTAGGAGCCAGGCTTGATCCGCGTTCCAATCCGCGTGGAATGTGCCCGGCGTGTTGGGGTCCGGCGTCATCTCGATCTGCGCCGCCGAGCCGCCCGGCCCCAGAATGTGCGCCTCGCACATGGGCGTCCGCCGCCGGCAGATAAGTTTTTGTCGCGCACATCGGCGGAAAAGTGCACGCGTCCATCGTCAAACAGCATCTGGCTTGGAACGGAGGCGACCACGCGGCCCGGCGTATCCGTCACCAGCCAGCGCAGCAGCTGCTGCCAGAATTCCTCGTGCGTCTGATCTCCGAGCGGCTGGCTCATCTGCCAGCGCCACGTGCCGCCGGTGGCCAGCACGGCGGTGCGCCCGCGCCCATAGTTTTCCGTGATCAGCAGCGGCATCTTCCGCCTGCCGGCGGTCATTTCCGCCAGCACCACCGCGCCCGGTTTGGGCGTGCCGGCTTCCTGGTAGTCCATCAGGTAGGGAAGCTTTTTCCAGCGTTCCACATTGGCCGCGGGGTCTTCCACCAGCCGCGTGATGATGCTGTCGGCGCCCGCCGGGGTAAGTCGACACCGTGGCTGGATCGCGATGGAATGTGCCCTTCTGATTCGGGCAGAGTGACCGGCAGCAGATCGGCAAGGCTCGACGCCGCCCAGCCGCCATCGCCCAGCGAGGCGCGCCCTCCCAGAAAAAGCAAGCCGCCGCCGCGGCGATCCACAAATTGCTGGATCAACTCCTGCTGCGCCGCCGTGAAATAACTGGCCTCCACGGAACCGATGATGATGCGCCTGATAGGCGAAAAGATCCTCGGCGCGCGAAGGGAAACCGTCGGCAAGTTCCTTCGGATCGTCGATGCCCTGGCGGTAGATTTTATTTTCGCTGGTGCGCAAGCATGGAGACGACGGTGACGCATGCGGTCGTCCTCCTCCGCGCGGCGGATGAATTTGTATTCCCAGCGCGGCTCGCCCTCCACATACAGGATGCGGCGCTTGGCGGATTCCACGTTGACCAGGCGCGTCACCGCATTGTTGGCGCGATTCTCCTCGCCCGGTAGCGGATCGATGGAAAATTGCAGCGTCTTCGCACCGGCGTCGCCCGCATTGAACAGCAGAGACTCGTTCTGCGTCACGCCATCGCCAGCCAGAGTGATTTGCCGGCCCGCGAGAACTTTTCCTCCGTCGCGCACCGTCAGCATGGCTTTCTGCCCGGCATAGCCGCGCTGGTGAAAGCTGACCTTGGCGGCCAGACGCGAATCGGCGAGGGCGCGCGGCGCGACCACGGCGTCGTTGATCTCCACGTCGTGCGCCACTTGCTCGCGCGCCAAAGCCCACGGTGTGCACCGGAATTCGGCGGCTGCGAAATGTGGAGATCGTGTCCAGATCGATCCCGCCGGAATTGTCAGCGCCGTCGCTGAGCAGCACCACCGCGCCGATGGGCAGGTCGGCCGCTTCGCCGGCCAGTTGCTTCAGGCCGTCGCCGATGCGCGTTGCGGGAGCGGGCGATGCCGTCTTCAGATCGTCAAGCTTCGCGATGCGCGAGATTTGCCGGTCCAGCCGGTAGAGGCGAATCTGAAATTTCTTTTGCAGCTGGTCGAGCACGCCGCCTTCCAGCGCCTTGATGGCCTGCGCTTCCCGCGTCGTGCCGTCGTCCGCGATGGACATGCTCCGCGAATCGTCCACCAGCACCGCGATAATGTTCTGCTGCGGCCGCAGCTCCGCCACCAGCATCGCCGGCTGCCACAACAAAATCAAGCATCAGCGCCGCCAGCGCAAATTGCAGTAGCCAGATGACGCCCGCCCTCCAGCTTTCTCATCTGCGCGGCGGCTTGCTTTAGCCTTGAGCGAATCAGCCAGGCCAGACCCGCGCCCGCCGCCAATACGAGAAGCGCGAGCAGCCACTTCGGCCAGGCGCCGAGCAGGACCAGGGTCGCCCTTGGAGAATACGGCGCGCGGATATTTGAAAAGAAACTCGAACATGTCAGCTTCTTATTCTTAGGATGCAATTTCTCCGAACCGCGAACATTGCAAAAAATTAGTAGCACAGGCTTCAGCCTGTGGGTTTTGATCGGAGCACGATCCTTGTTGCTGCAACAAAAACCCACAGGCTGAAGCCTGTGCTACTCGTGCCGTGCCTGTAAAAATAAAAAATCGGATTCGCGGCCGAAGTCCGCCGTCAGTGCGTCATTCCGTACATCACGTAATTGATGCCCATCCGAAACGCCAGCGACGCGAACTTCTCCGGATAGCGAGGATCGTCGGCCCATTCCCAGGCGTCTCCCAGGTGCATGTTGTGGCAGATGGCCACCATCACGCGCCCGCTGTCGTCCTTGATGGCGCGCCATTCCGGAATGTAGCCGTCCTTCTCATACGTTCTGCCCGTGCCCACGTACTGCTCGCCCGGCACCTGGAAGCGCTCGCTCAGGTCGTAGAGCACGTGAAAAATTTCGTCCTTGTCGGTCAGGTCCTCGACGGGACGGTCCGGGAAGACCATGAGCATTCCGTCCATGAAGTGTTCCCAGTCGGTGGCGCCGTGGAAATCGTCCACCATCAGGAATCCGCCCTTCAGCAGATATTCGCGCAGCCGCTTGGCCTCCGGCTCGGTGAACGTCCAGGTCTGCACCTGCACGGCATAGACCCAGGGAAAATTGTCGATGGGTCTGGCCCGTCGCTGTCCAGGTCCACCACCTGCTCCACGGGCCGCGCATTGATGCGCGTCAGCCGCTTCAGCGCGATGAGAAATTGCCGGTCGGCCTTGGGATAGTCGCGCGACCAGCTGGCCCAGCGCCCAAACCCGCGCGCGCTCCCGCCTGCCATCGAGTAGCGAAGGCGCGACCACGAATATTCATTTTTTCCATTATTGCTGTCGGAGGAGGAAAACGCTTCTCGGGCGTTGCCATACTGATCGTCGCCATACCCGCCTCGTTGAAAGGCCAGCAGGCCCGTGCTCGCTCCCGCGATCAGCAGAAGCGCCGAAATAGGTGCGAGGAGCCTCATAGAGGTAGCCCCTAAATAGACGGCCCGCCAGCCGCCGCAGTTTCACTGGAAGCCAGACCCGCCAGCCGGATTCGGCCATGCTACAGCCAATGGGAGGAGCACGCAAGGTGAACGAGATCGTCCGCGAATGAAGTACTTTAAACGGAGTGCAGAAGGAATCGCTGCTCGCCGCACCACCTGCTTAGACCACTACCGTTCGGGTCTATCTTGAGCGCCGTGCAGGACGGCAAGGATCGCCAGGAAGCCCCGATGAATCCGGTAAGGAATGACGTAGGGCGTGCCTGACACAACGAGTTCTCGGGTTTCCAGTTCGCGCCCAGGTCGGCCGAGGTGAGGATGCTTGGCAAGGCGTTCCACGGAAGCGAGTATGCGCTGCGCCACTCGGCGCGCAGCTGCTGGTTGATCCTGTTCGATATATGCCCGAATTTCGACGAGGTTGGCGATGGCTGTTTCGGACCAGATTATTCGCATGTGGGCGGGGGCAATTCGCGTTTTTTGCCCCAGGAGCGAAGCCAGCGCGCCGTTTTTTCATGGGAGACAACGCGGCCCGTCTGCACGTCTTTTTTTCCTTTACGAATGGCAGCCAATTGCCACTCTTGATCTTCCACGTAAACCTGAAGAGCACGGGCCGCCAGCCAGGACCGGCTTCGAGTGGTCGCATTGGCCAGCTTATCGAGGCGATTCTTCAACGCCGCGGGAATGCGCACCGTAACAGTAGTTGTATTCCCCATGGTTGTAACCTCTTGTACACAGATTAACACAAATGGCTGAAATTCATTCCGCAGCCATGCTTCGAAAGGTATCTCTACCCTTGCTATCTCTTCTAACCGCCGGCAATCGCTCCCACAATCAAAAACGGCTCCCTTCCCGCAGCGATTTCCTCGGGCAGGGCTTTGTCGGGCGGTTCGCGCGACCAATCCTCGGCGCAGGCGAAGAATCGCAGGAAGGCGCGGCGCTCGTGTGTGACGTGGTCGCGGATGGTGCCGCGCAGCATGGGATAGGAATTTTCCAGCGCGTCGAGAATGGAGCGCTGCGTTACGGGGCCGGTGACTTCTACGGTTACTTCGCCGCTGACGCGCGCCAGCGTGCGCAAGTGCTGCGGCAGCGCCACGCGGATCATGGCAGCGTCTGCACTTCGACGGATAGCACGGACGGAAGATCGTGCACGATTGGCGCCCAACTATTTCCGGCGTCGGCCGAGGCGTACACCTGCCCGCCGGTGGTGCCGAAATAGACGCCGCAGGAGTCCAGCGAGTCCACGGCCATGGCGTCGCGCAACACGTTGACGTAGCAATTGCTTTGCGGCAGGCCTTTCGACAAAGGCTCCCACTCGTTTCCGCCGCTGCGGCTGCGATACACACGCAATTGTCCGTCCAGCGGAAAATGTTCCGAGTCGCTCTTGATGGGGACGACGAAAACGGTTTCTGGCTCGTGCGCGTGCACGTCAATCACGAAGCCAAAGTCAGTGGGCAGGTCGCCGCTGACCTCGCGCCAGTTGTCGCCGGCGTCGTCGCTGCGCATCACGTCCCAATGCTTCTGCATGAAGAGCGTGTTCGGCCGCGACTTGTGCATTGCCACGTGGTGAACGCAATGTCCCACCTCGGCCGTGGGGTTCGGCAGGAATTCGGATTTCAGCCCGCGATTGATGGGCTTCCAGCTCGCGCCGCCGTCGTCCGTGCGAAACGCGCCCGCGGCCGAAATGGCGATATACATTCGCCGTGGATTGCTGGGGTCCAAAATGATGGTGTGCAGGCACATCCCGCCGGCTCCGGGCTGCCAGCGAGGACCGGTGTCGCTGCCTCGAAGGCCCGGCAACTCCTTCCACAAAAGCCCGCCATCGGTTGAGCGGAACAGCGCGGCATCTTCAATGCCGGCGTAGACCGTTTCCGCTTCGGTCAGTGACGGCTCGAGATGCCAGACGCGCTTGAATTCCCAGGGATGCTGCGTCCCGTCATACCACTGGTGCGTGGTGAGCGGCTTGCCCGTGGAGTCCGATACGTCATAAACGAACATGTTGCTCTGGCCCGCCGGCGGCCTTCCTCCGGCGCTGGCAGACTGGCCCTCTGGCGAGCCCGGCTGGTGCCATGTCTTGCCGCCATCGTCGGAACGCTGGATGATTTGCCCGAACCAGCCCGAGCACTGCGAGGCGTACAGCCGGTTCGGATCGACGGGCGACCCTTTCATGTGGTAAATCTCCCAGCCCGCAAAGTGCGGCCCGCTGATGTCCCACTTTTCCCGCTTGCCATCCGAGGAAAGAATAAATGCACCTTTCCGTGTCCCAACCAGTACTCGCACTTTGCTCATAGCTCGCGCTCCTTCCCGAATTTCGCGCCATTATGCCTCAAAGTCTTTTTCCCGGCAGCGCACAATTTGTCTCCCTGGCAGCCCAGGCTAACTCCGCAGCGGAATCAGTAAGTGCAGCTTGTCGTCCTGAAAGGAAGTCCATTACCAGACGCGAAAAGTGACGGGAGTCACATAGGAGAACCTTCATCAGGATATAGAATTTATCTGTTTGTAATAATCGAACCGCAGCATACAGCCAAGGGTCTCCCCACCCCCTATCATGAGCCAACTAGATAAAACCCAGCTGCAACAACTTTCCAGCGAACTTGCCTCCTTGTGCAGCGACATGTTGCAGCTTGAATCCTCTCTCTTGAAGCGTTCCCTCGCGGTTCACGAATCCAATCGACCCAGCGCCCGAAATCTCGCACACTATCTGGCGCTACGCCGGCACGATATTCGAAAGCTGCAATCGCAGCTCGCGCGTCTGGGCCTGTCCTCGCTGGGGCGCACGGAGGGCCATGTCCTCGATGCCCTTCAAACTGTGCATCACGTCCTTACGCAACTGCTTGGGTCCGATGCATCGCTGCAAGCGCCCGCGGAAGCAGCTCTCGGCATGGAGGAAGGCGCCAAGCTGCTCGAAAAACATACCGAAGCCCTGCTGGGCCCTGCGCCCCCCGGCCGCACCGTTCGCATCATGGTCACCATGGCCACGGAAGCCGCCACGGATTACGACCTCGTCCGCGATCTCGTGCAAAGCGGCATGGACTGCATGCGCATCAATTGTGCGCACGACAATCCCGAACTCTGGCTGGGCATGATTCAAAACTTGCAACGCGCGCGCCAGGAGACCGGCCGCGAATGCCGCGTCCTGATGGATCTTCCCGGCCCCAAACTTCGCACCGGTCCCATCGAGCCGGGCATTGCCGTCGTCAAATGTCGTCCCGAGAGGGACGACTGCGGCCGAGTAGTTGCTGCCGCTCGCGTCTGGCTCACGTCCGGCGAAAATGCCGAGCCTGCTCCCGCCGCAGCCGCCGCAATTTTGCCCGTGCCTGCTTCTTTCCTCGCCAAGCTCCGCGCGGGCGACACGCTTCGACTTCATGATGCGCGCAAGGCGCAACGCTCCCTGCGCATTACTCATGTGGATTCCCGCGGCGCCTGGGCCGAAGCTCGCCAAACGATCTATTTCTTGCCCGGGCTGGAGCTTCAGCTTACGAGGAGCAAAACCTCGCGCACCAGCTCTCGCCGAGTTCTTGCGAAAGCTCGCATCGGCAAGCTTCCCCATCGCCCTCAAACACTGCTGCTCAAGCAGGGCGACACGCTGGTGCTCACTCGCGAAAACATCCTGGGCAGGCCCGCGCTCCATAGCGCATCCGGCGAGCTGCTCGAACCGGCGCAGATCTCCGTTTCTCTGCCCCAGATTCTGGACCACGCCAAGGCCGGCGATCCCGTTTGGTTCGATGACGGCAAGATCGGCGGCGTGATTCGCGCCATCAACAAGGACTCAGTGTGCGTCGAAATCACCCAGGCGCGCGCCGAAGGCGAAAAGCTCGGCGCTGAAAAAGGCATTAACCTTCCGGAGACGCAGATTGACATCCCCGCGCTCACGGACGAGGACGGCGCCGCTCTGCCTTTTATCGTCGAACATGCGGACCTTGTAGGCTATTCGTTCGTGCGCACCGAGTCCCATGTCCGCCAACTTCTCGATCGCATCGAACAGCTTGGTGGCCAGCATCTTGGACTGGTCCTGAAAATTGAAACGCGCAAGGCATTTGAGAACTTGCCCAACCTGATTCTTGCGGCCATGCGCACTCCGTCCCTCGGAATTATGATTGCCCGCGGCGATCTTGCCGTGGAATGCGGTTACCAGCGACTCGCGGAAATTCAGGAAGAAATTTTGTGGATTTGCGAAGCCGCGCACGTCCCCGTCATCTGGGCCACGCAAGTACTGGAGAGTCTCGCCAAAAAGGGCATTCCGTCCCGCTCGGAGATCACCGATGCCGCCATGGGAGAGCGCGCCGAGTGCGTCATGCTCAACAAGGGCCCATATACCGTCACCGCCGTGCGCGTGCTCGCCGACATTCTTCGGCGCATGCAGGCGCACCAGGAAAAGAAGCGCTCCATGCTTCGCCAACTCCACCTCGCCGCATCTTTCTCCAGCGATTAGCGCGGATGTTTCACGCGTAGGACTGTCCTGATTGAATCGAGGTTCTCTTGCTCCGTGGCGGGAGGTGCTGCTACTGCTGCCAGCCGCCGCCCAGGGCCTTGTAGATTTGCACCAGGGCCAGGAGTTCGTTGAGGCGGGCCTGCGCGAGGCCGAGGTTTGCGGACAAGTAGTTGGTTTCGTTGGTGAGGACTTCCAGGTAATTGGTGGTGCCGGCTTCGTAGCGCTTGCCGGAAAGGCGGGCGGCGTCTTCCGCGGCGTGCGCCAGCAATTCTTCCTGTGCGCGAAATTCCTGATTTTGCTGATAGGCGATCAGCGCATCGGATACGTCTCGGAATGCGCCTTGAATGGTTTGCTGATAAGTCAGCAGCGCTTGCTGTTGCTGCGCCTGGGCCAATCGAACGCCGGAACGAATTTGTCCCGCGTTGAAAATCGGTTGAGTGACCGTTCCGGCAAATGTCCAAAGCCCGGCCGAGCCGCTGAACAAGTTGGCAAGCGAGGAGCTTTGGAAGCCCGGCGCGGCCGTCAGTGAAATGTCCGGAAAATACGCGGCCCTTGCTGCGCCGATTTGTGCGTTTGCGGCAACCAGTAGTTCTTCCGATTCTCGAATGTCAGGCCGCCGCTCCAGCAACGCGGACGGAAGGCCAGCGGGAATCGCAGGCGGATGCGGCTGGTCGATCAATTCTTTTCCGCGCGGAGCGATTGGGCCAGGATTACTCCCAACGAGAATGCTGAGGAAATCTTCCTGCTGCCCGATTCGCCGCTTGAGATCGGCGATGTCTGCCGCGGCGGTGTAGACAAGTTGTTCCGCCTGGCGCACGTCCAGAATCGTATTGATGCCGTGTTCCTCCAGCGTCTTGGTCAGCTCCAGCGATTCGTTGCGGGAGGCCAGCGCCTTCTCGGAAATATCCAATTCCAAGTCAAGCTCGCGAAGCTGAAAATAGGCGGCGGCGACATTTGCCACCAGCGTGGCGTTCACTTCCTGGCGCGCCCAATCGGCGGCCAGCAAATTGGCGCGTGCCGCTTCCGTGCCACGGCGATACTTTCCCCAGAAATCGGCATCCCACTGTGCGGAGGCAATAATTTTCCCGAGCGTCAAGCCGTACGAAGGAATCGGGCCCGTTGCGGGGTTGTGCAAGTTCGTGCCTGTGCCAACCACATTCACGACTGGAAATTGATTCGCGCGCGTGATTGTCACTTGCTCCTGCGCTTCCAAAACTCGAGTCGCCGCGATCCGCACATCGAAATTCTGCGTAAGCGCCGCGCGAATCAATTTTTGCAGCTGCTCGTCCTGGAAAACTTCCCACCACTTTTGATCGCCGAGCGATTGCGCGGAAGGGGCGACCGCTTCCTCCGTCGTCAGCCCGCGATATGCGGTTGGAGCATCGGTGTTCGGCCTTTTGTAGTTGGGCCCAACCGTGCAGCCGCTGAGCAACAGCCCCAGCGCGCAAAGCGAGGAACAAAAGAATCGCGAGTATTGGAAATTGCCGGAACGTCTGTTCATCGTGGCCTAATCCGCCGCCCCATCGTGGGCTGTGATTTGGCCGCCCGCGGAAGGAATCTGAGAGTGTCCGGAATGGAAGAACGACGTGCGGTTCAACACCTTGTCCTGGAACTGCTCCAGGTACAAATAAATTACCGGCGTCACGTACAGCGTGATGAATTGCGACACTACTAGCCCGCCCACAATCACCATGCCCAGCGGACGGCGCGAAGCCCCGTCGGCCCCATATCCGGCGGCGATCGGAACCGCGCCAATCACCGCTGCAAGCGTGGTCATCAGAATCGGACGGAAACGATCCAGGCTGGCTTCATGGATGGCGTTCTCCGCCGTCTCGCCCGCATCCACGCGCTGCCGCGCAAAATCGACGATCATGATTCCGTTTTTCTTCACGATGCCCATCAGCATGAACATGCCCACGAAGGCATACAGCGATGCCTGCTCGCCAAAAAGGTACAGCGTCAGCAAACCGCCAACCAGCGCGGTCGGCAGCGTCGATAGCACCGTCAGCGGATGGACGTAGCTTTCATAAAGAATGGCCAGGATCACGTACATGATGAACACGGCCAGCACCATCAGGAAAGTCAAATCGCGCACCGTGTCGCGAAACGTCAGCGCCTCGCCCTGCAGGCTGGCGCGAATCGTGGTCGGCACGATTTCCGATTCGGCCTTGGAAATAAAGTTGGTGGCGTCGCCGATGGCCACGTCCGGCTTCAAGTTGAAAAAAATGGAGACGCTCGTGAACTGGTTCAAATGATTTACGGTTTGAGGTCCCAGCGAACTCTTCCAGTCAACCAGGGTGTTGAGCGGCACCAGATTTTTTCCGTCGTCTGAACGGATGTAGAGCAACGAGAGGTCGTTTGCTTGCGCCCGCTCGGAATCCTGCACTTCCAGAATCACCTGATACTGATCCTCCGGCTTCTTGATCAGGTATAGATAATTTTGCGAATAGGCGTTGCGCAGAAGATTGAGGATGCGCGTCTCCGAAACGCCGTAAGTGCGCGCCTGGTCGCGCCGGATATTGATTTCCAGATTCGGGGTGTGGTCGAAGAAGTCGGATGAAATCGTCGCAAACCCTGGAAACTGGCGCATTCTGGCCATCATCTTTTGCGCCACGTCGTAGACTTGCTCGGAATTCACTCCGGACACTGCGTAGGCATACTGTCCCTGATTCTGGTTGGTGGCTCCCGTGCTGATATTCAGCACCGGCATGGGACGCAGGAAGGCGAAAATTCCGGGGATAGCGCCGAGCTTTCCCATCAATCCGCCAACCACGCCTTGAATCGGACCGCGAACTTGCGGCGGATTCAGGAACGCCAGCAGCAATCCCTGATTGGACGCCAGGAATGAGCTATTCCCCGTCAGCGTGAACGTGGCCCCCACAGCGGGATCCTGGCGCATGACCACCGCCGCCTGATTCTGCAGCGCGCGCATTTGCTCCGGCGACGAGCCTTCCTTTCCAATCATCACTCCCCAGACAAAGCTGCTGTCTCCGATCGGCAAAAAAGCCTTAGGAACGGCCATGAAAAGCAATACGGTCCCCGCCATGCAAGCGACCCATACCAGCGCCGAGATCCAGCGATGGCGCAGGAACCACCAAAGAGACTCGCCGTACACGCGCAGCACGCTTTTCTCGATCCGCCCGCCGGTTCGCTCCACCCAATTCTGCTTCACGCCGTGGCCTCTCGGTTTGAGCAGCCTCGCGCACATCAGCGGCGTGAGCGTCAGCGACACAAGTCCCGAAGCGATGATGGAAACCACGATGGTGATCGCAAATTCGCGGAAGATGCGGCCCACCAGACCGGACATGAAAACCAGCGGGAAAAATACCGCCGCGAGCGAAATCGTCATGGAAAGAATCGTGAAGCTGATTTCGCGCGCGCTCTCCAGCGAGGCCTCCAGCGGCTTCATGCCTTTTTCCATCAAGCGCACCGTGTTCTCCAAAAACACGATGGCGTCGTCCACCAAAAATCCGATGGCCAGTGTCAAAGCCATCAGGGAGAGATTGTCCAGGCTATATCCAAAAAGGCGCATGGCCATGAACGTAATCAAGAGAGACAACGGAAGAGCCACGGCGGGGATCAGCGTGTCGGTAGCCCTGCCAAGAAAAATAAAAATCACGCCCACAACCAAGACAAAGGCAAAGATCAGTGTGGCCTGAACGTCGGCAACGGAATTGACGATAGTCTGGGAGCGGTCATAAATCGGCGTCACGCGCACCGACCCGGGAAGCTCGGCGCCGATGATGGGCAGCAAGTCGCGGATGCTCTTCGATACGGCCACGGCGTTGGAGCCAGCCTGGCGGTTGACGGCCACGACGACCGTGGCGCTGGGCTCGTCATATCCGCGCACCCAGAACCTCATCTTGATTCGTTCGTCCTGAACGGTGTCTTCCACGTGCGCGATGTCGCGCAAAAATACGGGAGCGCCGTTGGTGCTGCTGACGATCAAATCCCCGTAGGCCTGCGCGTTTTCGAGTTGTCCATTGGGGCGCAGCAAGGCCGTTCCCGACGGGCTGTCAAACTGCCCCGCGCCCGTATAGCTGGTTCCGTTTTTTACCGCCGCCACCAGGTCGTCGATGGAAATTCCCCGCGCCCACATCTTCGAGGGTTCAACCTTGATGCGCACGGCGCTCTTGGTGCCGAACACATTCACACTGCTTACGCCGGGCAGAATGCTGATGCGTTGGCCCACCTGCGTGCTTCCATAATCGTAGAGCCGGCCGGGCGTGACGGTGTCGCTGGTCAGGGCGATATACAGAATGGGCTGATCGTTTGGATTTGTTTTCGAGAAGGTCGGCGGCGACGGCAAATCCGTGGGCAGGTTGCCGCTGGCCTGCGAAATGGCTGTCTGCACATCCGTGGCAGCCGCATCGATGCTCTTGTCGAGCGCAAACTGCAGCGTCAAATTCACGTGTCCCTGCGTGCTTTGCGAGGTGACCAGTTCCAGCCCGTTAATCTGCATGAATTGCCGCTCGAGCGGAGTGGCAATGTTGTTGGCGACGGTGTCCGGACTCGCTCCTGGATAATTTGCCTGCACGGAAATTACAGGATAGTCCACCACAGGCAGGTCGTTCACCGGCAGGCGCAGATAGCTCAGCACGCCGAAGACTATGACGGAAACTGTCAGAACCGCTGTCATCACCGGGCGGCGAATAAATGGTTCGGAGAGGTTCATGATCGCCCCGCATCCGGCGCCGTGCCTGTGGGGGAAACTACGCGCACTTTGGCTCCGGGCATTACGGCCAGCTGACCATTCATGATGACGCGTTCGCCCGGCTGGAGGCCCTGCTCAATCACCACCATTTCCCCCTGCCTCTGTCCTAGCTTCACGGGCCTCAATTCCGCAGTCGAATCCTGCTTGACGACGTACACAAAGGGGCCGTTGGCCGAATCCTGGGGCGCGGCCGCGGGCACGAGCACAGCCTTTGGCAGTGTAGCCAGCACCAGACGCACATTTACGAATTGGCCCGGCCAGAGGTGGCGCGCGGAATTTGGCACGGTGGCCCGTAGCATGACGGTCCCGCTGCTGCTCTGCACGGAATTGTCCAGAAAGGTGAGGTCGCCAATCGCGGGTTTCGTATCGTTGGGCAAGCGCACTTCCACTTTCAGCGCGTGTTTCGCTGAGTTGCGTTGCACTTCGGAAAGATCGCTTTCCGTGGCCGTAAAGTCCGCATAAATCGGATCCATGCGCTCGATTGTCAGCAGAGTCGTGGTGTTGGCCGTTACCACGTTCCCGTTATCCACCAGCCTGTGCCCCGCGCGGCCATCGATGGGCGAGCGAATCGATGTGTATTCCAGATTCAGGCGCGCCGACTCCACCGCCGCTTCGTTTTGCCTGACCTGCGCTTCGCCCACGTCCACCGCGTTCTTTCGCGTGTCGTAATCCTGCCGCGCGATTGCTTTCGATTCCACGAGGTCTTGCACGCGCGCAAATTGAATCCGCGCAAAATCCAGCGCCGCCTTCGATTGCGCCAGGTTTGCCTGCGCCGCATTGAGCTGCGCCTCAAAGGGACGCGGATCGATCGTAAACAGAGCATCGCCCTTCTTCAGATCGGCGCCGTCCGCGAAATGGATCTCCGTGATCTTCCCGGAAACTTCCGGCTGCACGGAAACAACTTCTCTCGCCACGGTATGGCCCACTTCATCCAGATACACGGGCACGTCCTGCGAGATGGCCGTTGCAACGGTAACCGCGGAAGGCGGCCGCTCAGCCGGCGGCGGATCTTTCTTCGCGCAGGATGTCAGCAGTACGCCCAAAATGCATGTCAGATAAAATAGCTTGTTCCCGCGGAGCATTAATCTCCTATCGCATGTCGTACCTAAGGATGGTGGACACATATAATACGACAACTAACATCGGATGTTTCAGGTCAAGATTGGTGGCAGGAATTTTTTGCCCAGTTTTCCTGCAACTGGCCAAATGGAAGTATTAGCAGGAGTTAAAAAAGCACCCAAAATGGGAAGATTTCACCCATCAGAAATGATCGGGGCCAAGCCGTTCCGCGCTTGCAGAGGCTCCCAAATCTCGATCTCACGGTTACTTTGCCGAGCCGGATGCGGCGTCCCGGAAATGTAATGGCTGCAATGAGTTTCTGCGCTTCGGAGCAGTCCACAGGCAGTTTGGAGCCGCGCCACTGGGCGCCGCAACTACAAGTAAAATTAATTAGGCGGACTGAACTCGCGCTTGCTGCTTCACGCAGACCTTGTTGGTCAGCTCGATGAGCTGTCTCAGATTCCACCATTCTTCTTCGCTCATCATTCTTCCGTCCGGACTCGAAAAATAAATCGACACGAATCCTTCGGTGGAGAGCGGGGAACGGACGATCAACTGGGTCTTTTGCTGTTCCGGCAACGACTCGGACATGGGCGATTCCTCCATATGGGCACGGATTCTATCATGAAGAACTCATCCGGACTCTAACATACCATTAATAAAAAATGCCTGTTGGCGCGGGCTTCAAAAACCGGCCTCGAATTCGCGAAAGCGCCGCTCAAGCTCCCATTGCTGCTGCGCCTTTTCGTTGGACTTGAGGAAATCCGCGCAAGCCGGGGACGGTTTGCCGCCGCCGGTTGTGTCCGCCGCGCATGGTGCCACGGCGCGTGTGAAGACGTCCGGTTCGCGCCACAGGCTCGCCCCAGGCAGAAAGATGTGTTCGAGGCCGGTGCGGACCATTTGCTTAAGGTCCGCGTAGCTGAGCGAGTAGGTTTGCACGGCGCGCACATATTCATGCGTCATGTTGATTCGCGAGACGCCTTCGTCATCGGTGGAAAGCGACACGGGGACGTGATATTTGCGATAGATCGGAAATGGGTGGTCCTTCCCCGTGACGCCAAGAATGACGTCGTTGCTGGTCAGATTGATTTCCACCATCACGTGTTTCGCGGCCATTTCTTTCAGCAAATCGTAGGGCCGATCTTCGTGCATCACGTCCACGCCGTGCCCGATGCGTTCGGCATGTGCGTCCTCCACCGCCTCTCGAATATGGCAGCAGAGTCCATCGGGCGGCACGAGGCCAGGCGCAAGCTCGCCGGCGTGCAGGCTGATGTGAACCTTGGGATATAGGCTGTGCAGGAAGCCGACAATTTTCATATGCAGCGCGTAGTCCGCCATGGAGATTGTGCCGTCCTCGGGCATCACGTAGTTGATGCCCACGAAGCGCGGGTCGGCTGAGGCCGTCTCAAATCCCAGCAGAGTCTGCGCGAACACCTGCTCCTTGGGAAAGCCGCGCAGAATTTGATAGATGTAGCGAATGGTGACGTTGCAGGAGGGCATTGCCTCTGGGGTCCCGCAGTGCTCGCGCGCGCGGCGCGAAGTTTCGGCTTCGTCGCGATCCGCGCGGGCCAGCGCGACTTCGTCATGGAGCCCGCGTGCCAGCAGTTCCTCGCGCAATTGGCCCAGATCGTCGCGCCACCCGATTTGTGCGGCAATCTGCGCCGCGTGGCCAAAGCTGGGCGTTTCCATGAGTTCCAAGTACTGCTCATTTTGCCCCGCCGCGCGCGACGCGACTTCGTCCAGCCATTCGCCTGCGTGGCGTTTGTTGATCCCGCCAAATTTGCCGAAGGTATCGAAGAAACGGTCGTGGCCACTTGTGCCTGGCGTGGGCACGAAGCTGCGCATCGAAAACGCATCCAGCAGCGCGTCGTAAAGGTTTTGATCCGAAAGGGCGTTCGCCGCGCCCACCTGGCCCGCGCCGCAAAAGGGTTGCGGCGCCACCAGTGCGTGCCTCGCCAGATCCACGCAAAGGCCGTCTTCCGCGGCGTCGCGAATAAAAGTCTCTGCATAGATTCCGCCACTCAAGTGGTAGTGCAGGTCCGAACCCTTTGGCATGCGCCGGAGAAATGCTTCGAGGTCCAGCGGATTTGCGCGCGCGGCTTCATAAGCGCGTGCAGCGCGCTGTTCCGCCGTTCCCGCCTCCGCGGCTGCTTTTGGGGCTGCTGACTGGGCGGAAACAAATACCGGCAAGATCAATAAAAGCCCTACGCAGATTGGGACGATTAACGGAATCCGCAAAGGCCTTGTGCTGGGCATGTTTCTTGTCCTTTCATCAAATGATCAAAGCTCGCTATTCAGGTGCGCGCGGAATCCGAGACTCTCGCTCGGCCCAATGCTCGACGATGTCGCGAACCACTTTATCGCCCACGCGTTCCGCTGCTTCGAGAGAGGGCATGTAGGCCGAATATCTTCCGCCCGCCATATTCTTCAGGCTCTCAGCGGGCGTCAGGCCGGGCGCTTCGCGATCATAGTTACTCGCCGTGCGCAGGACAAGCACGCGTCTCAGGTCCGCGCGCCCTGCCTGGTCCAGGAAGGTTAGCGCCTGCAACGTGCCTGTGTCCTCCATGGCCGCGATCATAAAGTTGCCCTGGCCGCCCGTGTAATAGCGCGTCCACTCGTTGGCCCATTCGTCCATGCGCGTGCCGTGCCAGAATGTGCCGGCGGACATCGTGTCGCCGCGTGTAACGAAAGGCGGTTTCATGGCATTGGGAAAGCCGGCATAGCGCGCCCGCGAGGCGCGCATTTCCTCCGAATCCGCGAGTGGAACATCCTTGGTCAAGTGGTAGGCCCAGGCCACGAGGTCCTGATTGAGTGTGTACGCCTCGCCGCCCAGCGGAGCCCTCACAGGTTGCTCGTAGGGGGTTGCTTTGCGCAGCGGCACAAAACCAGTCGGCCAATCCGCTGGAATTTCGCGCGCGTCGATTTCATATGCGAGGTCGCCGTCGATCACGTGGTTTGCCCACACTGCCGAGCCAAGCGACACGTCCGCCGGATCGCCGCCGCCGATTCCAGCGATCACCCAATAGGCTTTGCTGAGGTCAAAGCGCGGATCGAGGCCCAGCGCCATTACGGACGCGGCCGCTTTGGCCGTGGCCACGCCGGTCAACAAGCCCAGAACTCCGTCCTTGTTCATGCGTACATGGTGGTATCCGGCGGGAAGAGGAAAGACTTGATCCAGATGCTCGCGCTCCACCCATAATTGGTATTCCCCGGGCGTATCGCCTGTATCTTCTCCCGCCTCGAACATGGACACCACCACCACTTTGACGCGGATCGGCATTGCAGCCGCACGCGCGGAGGTTTTCTTTTGCGCCAGCAGGGGATTCGCGAGGCAACACAGCAGGACGAGCATTCCAATTGGAAATTTGAAGAACCGTCGCAAGGTTCACTCCTCGCCAATGCGCCCGCTTCTCGCGGAAATAGGCGTTTGAGTTTACATCACCGCGGTCTGCCGAGGGATTTCCAGGTCAATTCTAATTCGTGATCGCTTGCATATCGATCCCTGCGTGCCAGAATTTCTTCGCACACTCCGTGTCAAACACTTTTTGCAAGATTGGGCAAGCCATTCGACACAGAGGGCGCGGAGGAATCAGAGGAATTCAACAAAGATCAAACAAGCCGCAGTTGCAGGACAATTGAAAACGCCATCTCCCAGCAGTAAGGAACGGCGCGGGATCAGGCCTTCGCCGCTCGTGTCATTCCATTCTGCGGATACCAGTTCATGGGGGCCGGGCGCTCAGGTGACACAGTCGTTTGGGGTGAACCCTCAAAATCGACAATTTCTTTTGTGCGATACGGCTTTTCCTTGTGGCAAGACGGGCAGCGAAGGTTGAATACTTGAGATCTTCCGTTGGACGCTTCCGTCCCTTCGCTCGCGGACGTCTGCAAGCTCCCCACAATTGCGGGAACGGGAATGGACGCCTTGCAATGCAGGCAGACTACTCCTCGGAAAGTCGGGTGTTCGGTATCGATGGTCATAAGTAGAACCTCGTAGAGATGCAAATCAGGTATCAGGGGCAAGGCAATCCTACTCCAAAGCCTCTAGCCGGGTCCAGTCGCATATGAGCAAAAACTGTGGAAAATTGGGCATCGACCCACGAACACCGGCCTTGATTGTATAAGCCATTTATTTATATACACTTACGTTCCGATAAGCTTTGGTTCAGCTTGGCTCATTCTATTCCGATCCACAGGGCGAGCATACCGATTCCAACTCTCTGCAGCATATCCGCCTTGTCCAGTTTGGAGCCCTGAAAGGACGGCATACCGCTGCCCACCGCGAAACGGCGGGAATCCTTATGCGCTTTCTAGGGTGAAAAAGCCCCGGCAGGGAGCGGCACATTCTGTGACGGCACAACGCTGCCTCGATGTAGAATCCCACTACTTCGTCCAATGAGGAATGTAACGAGGATTGACGACATGAAACGCGCGCTCCCGGCAATTTATCTGCTCGTGTTCGTTGCTTGCCCCGTTTTGCGGGCGCAATCCCCCGGCGCGCAATCCGCGCCGAAACCTTCCTCGCACATTCGAATCAATCGAACCTTGGAACAGCATTTCATGGTGGACCGAGGCGACGTTCACATTGAGGTCATCGCGCAGGGGCTCGGCCCGGTCATCGTGATTTTGCCGTCTCTTGGCCGGGGCGCGGAAGACTATGGTGTCGTGGCGGCGCTCCTTGCGAGGGACGGATTCCGCGTCCTGCGCCCGCAGCCGCGCGGCATCGGCGCGAGCACCGGCCCCATGGAGCGACTGACGCTGCACGATTTCGCTGCGGATATCGCTGCCGTCATCGAGCATGAACGCAAAGGCCCCGCCGTGGTGGTTGGCCATGCCTACGGCCACTTCGTCACGCGCATGCTGGCGACCGACCGGCCCGATCTGGTTCGCGGGGTAGTGCTGGCCGCGGCGTCGGCGGGAAAAGTCCCGCCCGGAGTGAATGAGCCGTCGGTCTCGCCCGAGGTGCGCGAAGCCATCGAGAAGAGCGGAGATTTGTCGCTTCCAGAAGCCGACCGCCTGCGCTACCTGCAACTCGCATTCTTCGCGCCCGGCCACGATCCGCATGTCTGGCTGACCGGCTGGCACCCCCAAACCGAAAAAGCGGAAAACACAGCCTCGCGTTCCACGCCCGTCAACGAATGGTTTGCCGCCGGCACCGCGCGCATCCTTGACCTTCAAGCCGAAAACGACGCCGTCGCCCCCCGCAAATTCGCCGGTGTCCTGAAAGCCGCGCTAGGCGACCGCGTCACCGTCCAGGTAATCCCTAACGCCGGACATGCGCTGGTCCCTGAGCAGCCCGAAGCCATGGCTCGCGCCATTGCAGCCTTTGCTCGCACCTTAAAATGAGCTCGGTATCAAATTCTCCGCTACGGGAATCAGGTGACTGGAATCACGGAAGATTCGGCAGCCGCGATCTAAACTTTTTTTGAAGTTTTGGAATTAGACTGTACAGATTGGCAATTCGGATTAGCGGTTACATTTCGAATGGCTGATTTCAGGAGGTGACGGCATGTTTTGCAACCAATGCGGCAGAGAAATCTCCGACTCATCTAATTTTTGTTCCACTTGTGGTGCGCGGCAGCGTTCGAGGGCTTCATACAAGCAACTGACGCTATCCGCCACGGACAAGAAGATTGCGGGCGTGTGCGGAGGCATCGCGGAGCACTTGGAAGTCGATCCGACGATTGTGCGTCTGGTCTGGGTTGCGCTGTCGGTCGTGCCTGGTGGGTTTGTCGGCGGCGCGTTGGCCTATTTGATTGCATGGATCATTATTCCGAAGGCCCCTGAGCTTGCCTCGACGGCGGCAGGCGCGGCCACGGCGCAAACTTCCGCAAAAGCTGGATGAATATAAAGTAGCGCGGGCTTCAGCCTGCGGAAGTTAGTCCTTGCAAGGACCAAAACCCGCAGGCTGAAGCCCGCGCCGCCAAACCCTTACAATTCGACGTGCAGGCGGAGCGCGGCGGCTAACACAGGGCCGCGGTCGCGGTTGTAGCCGGGATTGTTAATGTGCTGCGCGTCTAACGATGTGAAGATTCCCCGCCAAAGATGCAACGTGTAGTAGCTTTCCACAATACTCTCGCGCCCATAGTTCAAATTGTTGTCGCCCAGCAGAAAACCCAAGCCGCCGAGCGACAGATACTGCTGATGGTCGCGCGAAATTCCATTGGAGATGAAAGCGAGTCCTGCGCGGTCCAGCTTTCTTTTCCATCGAGTTCCTTGCGCGCCCGCGCCGACTTGCACGGTTTCGTCCACTTCTGTGTAGGCGTACGATTCGTGCTGGCCTTCGTTCCATCCCCATCGCGAGAACAGTCCCAGCCAATCGGTTAACGGCTGCTCGACGTTCACGCCAAATCCATACTTCGTGGTTGTCTGCAAAGGATGGTTCGTGATGTCGGGCCTGCACACCGTGCCGGCAGCGCAGGGCGTCTTGCCCGCCAGAAAATTGGCGATGGCCACGCTGTAGATTCCCATGTTTGCGTGATTCGCATAGCCCAGCAGGCGAATAACAGCCTCGCGGCGCGGCAAGAAAGAGCGATGCAGCTCGAACTCCACATTTTCAGAACGGGCGCGGGCCACATCGGCGTCCAGGTTGATACCGTTGGCTACTTTGGGCATCAGCGCTTCCGCGAATCGCACCGCCCAGTGGCGGTCATCGTATTCGACCATTGCGGCATAGGTGAAACCGCGCGTGTCCGCGGCGTAGTCGTATGCGCCGTTGTTGTCCAGCGTCCAATTCAAGAATTGCAAATTGCTGTCCGATCCATAGGTGTTCAGATCGAAAAAATCCACCAGGCTGAATTTGCCAAAGCGAATTTCCAGGCGGCGTATTGGCAACTCCTTGAACAGTGACAAGCTTGTTCTCTCCGAAGCCGAACTCTGGCCGCCGAGCGGAATGATCTGATGCCACATCAGCCGGGCCACGTAGGGAACCTTGCTGAGGGTAGGATTCCGAACGACGTCCAGGTTGGTGAAGCCCGCAAGGCCCAGCGCCTGCCCAATTCCGTGCCCGCCGGTTTCCTGCACATCGAGAAGAAATTCCGCCGTGCTGCTGATTCGCACCCCGGAAAGCAAAGTCAGCACTCGAGAAGAAGCGTCCTGCGCTTCGGGCGAAAGGCTGTTTGGTCCCTGGTAGGGAGAATAAAACGAGGGGTGCCACTGCGTAATAATATTGGCCTGGCCGGAAAGCCAGATGCGATCCGATCCAAAATGCGGGAATAGGGCCGGTGGCTCATCGGAAGCCGAATCGTCGGCTGGAGAAGGAGCGGGTTGCGCTGGTGCTTGGTCCGCCGTCTCCTGGGCATGCAGGCATGGCGCGGCAGCCAGGCGCAAGCCTAGGAAGACCATAAGAATCAACGCGAGTTGGGCCGTGCGATGTCGCATATTCTCCCGATTGGATCAGCACTTCATTCCAAGTATTGACATTAGATCACGGCTCTGCCCAATCGTTGGATGAACAACAAGTAAAAACTTGCGGAGTGGAATTTCCACTCCTTCCAAAAGTTCTATGAGGTGGCTTTGTTGGCCGTTGCGGCATCCTCTTCGGCTCGGGCTGCCGCAAGATCGGGCTCATGCAATTTGGCCTGCGAATCGAACATTGACATGGACGGGTCGATCCACACCCGTATGAGCGGCGCGTTTTCGCTCTGGTGCGCCCGAATCCAAACGCAATACAGGCGTGAGTACGGTACGGAATTCCTGCGCTTGCTGATGAAATCAAACATGATCCCCTCCTTTTTCAAAGCAATTTAGTCCTGACCGGGTGCCAGCGCCTCGTCCGGTAATTCTTTTTTCAGGAGGGGTTTTCGCCGCGAGATGGCGGATTCCCGCTCGCCCTGTGTACATCCACCAGTGCGAGCAGAAGCTTGAGGCAACGCAGCGTATGCTATGCTCGCTCGTGGCGGAGGGCCGGAAAGCTGGTACTGCCCGGGTGTTCTGGTTCTTGAACTGCCGTATCCATTGGATTCAATTTCCTTTCGGGCTTTTGTATTTCAGCCCGGTTCTCTGATACCATACCCCCATAGGGTAGTCAAGGAAAAATGTCACACTTATCGAGAGAAAAGCTGGATCTGGTCAACCGCACAAAGAAAATCGTAGGGCAGCTCGAGGCCGTTGGGCGCGCCCTAGATCAGGACGAGCCGTGCAGCGAAGTTCTGCAACGGCTTGCCGCCGCACGCGGCGCCATCAACAGCCTCATGGGTGAATTGATGGAGGATCACATCCGCAACCATATGCCGCGGAATACCAAATCCGCCGGGGAAGCCGCGGACGATCTGATCGAGATTGTTCGAACCTATCTGAAGTAAGCGCCGCACCCGCAAAAAAGATTTAACACAGAGGGCAGAGGAAAAAATCCACAGAGAACACAGAATCGCCCATCGCGCACACAAGACCGAAACGAATTTCTCATCTTTTCTCTGTGTCCTCAGTGTTAAATCTTTTCTTGGTTTTACTTCTTGCGTGACCAACCTGCGGATCGTGGACTGGCTAAGTTCTTAAGAAGATTTTGGCGGGTTGGGTAGAGCGCTTACGAACCCGATTTCTCGGGGCCGTCGTCCCCGCAGCGCGACTCCCAACCCACAGTGGAACCAATTTTGACAGCGCGAGACGGTTGGCTCAATGGACTGGACGGCTCAAAATTTTTGGGACCGGGGTTTTAGTACTAGGTCAGCGAATTCGACAAACGGCTGGCGAAGGGAGAGAGTTGCTCCAAGCAGCCCATACCCAATTCAAGTTACTCTAAAGGAGTGACTTGCAAAGAAATTCTATTCCACAACAGCAATCTTGTTGGCCGCCGAAAGTGGCATCCACAAGCGGCCTTTGGCGTCCCGCGCCATGTTCTGTACAAATGCATTCGGGGCAGACATCGGGTAAGTCCTGAAAACCTCGACGGCAGGGTCGAAGCGGACCAAATTATTGGCGTCCTTTGCACTCTCCTCAAACCAGATCTTGCCTGCCGAATCCGCGCCAATCCCGTAAGGTATGGAATGGATTCCCGATGGGCTGTCCCAAAACTTGAATTTCTTGTCGGCTAGCGTAAGGCGCCCCAACCGTCCGCCCGCGGAATCGGTGAAGTAGATCGCGCCTTTGACGGCGACCAGCCGGCGGGGCTCAACGTCCAGGTCCGTGGGAGTGTATTCGGTCATCGCTCCACTGGCTGGATCGATGCGTCCCAGTTTGCCGCCCGACAATTCGCAGAACCACATTGCGCCATCGTCCGCCGCGACCATGCCGTAGGGATGCGCATCCTGCGTCAGCACACCGTACTCGGCGATCTTCCCGCTCTCAATGTCCACCCTGCCGATCACGTTGGCATTTTGCGCCGTGAACCATATCCCGCCATCCGGCCCAGCCGCCAGAGTGAGCGGGTCTTTTGCCGTGGGAGGGGTAAACTCCGAAATCGCGCCGGAAATGGGGTTTAGCCGGCCAATTTTCCCGGCATTATTTTCCGTGAACCAGATGTCGCCCAGCGTATCGAAGGCCAAGCCCTGCGGGCCGGAATCTTCCGTCGGCACCTTGAACAGCTTCCATTCCTGTGTATCCGGATTGAAGCGCGCGATGTGCCCTGTCTCCTGCAGAGTGAACCAGATGTTGCCCTTGGCATCGGCCGCTGAGTCATGCGGCATCGCTCCCGGCACTGGCGCGTCCCACACGCGCATCATCCCTTTCAGCTCGACGCCCACCGGGGCAATAGGTGTCTTGAACGACAGCCGCAGCGTCACCTTGGAATCGACGCCAGGGCGCACCAGAACATTGTGTTCCCATTCGGACCATGTGCCGTCCGCGGAAGCGCGCAAATCATAGGAGCCGGCGCGCAACGGTTCGATATGGAACTGGCCACGAGTATCGCTGTGCAACACATGTGGCGTTCCGCCGTCCGCCGCCTGCCACAAAATCTGCGCGCCACCCACGGGCGCGCCTTTGGCGTTGACCACTTCGCCGCCCAACCCGCCCGGCTTCTGCTTGGCGGTCTTGGGAACCTGCGCCCCAGCGGCCGTGGACACAAGCGCAGCAGCGCATACAAGGATCGCGAAATTGTGACAAATGTGCCGCACGGCAATCCGCCTTCCAAGAGATTCTATGTAGTAATTTTACATGGAGGAATCACCGCTGGGCTTGGAGGATGGAAGGAATGCAGCGGGAATGATACTAGAGCATTCTATTCTTCGCGGAGTCGGTTGCTACCGCAGAGCGCCGGGTTCGATGCCGTTGTGGCGGGCGCGATCCAGCAAGTCATCCAGTTTGGCCGCGTCTGCCTGGCGCTTGGCGTCCAATTGTTTTAGCTGATCTTGCGGGGTGGGGGCCATCTTAGGATGGAGCGAGGCCTGTTCTCCAACATTTTCGCCGTTGAGGAATGCTTGCAGTTTTGCGATCCGGGAGTCGAGTTTTTCGATCTCCTCGCGCAGGGGCGCCAATTGTCTGCGATACCATGCCGGATCTTTTTCTTGAGAAGTTGTCTTCGAAGTTGCGCTCGCGTTCTGAGGTGTGCGGTTTCCAACGATCGAGACATCGTCCTTGCTAGGCAAATTCTTGATCTCATCGTTGGTCCAAACCTTGGCTGGTTTTGCATTGGGCAGTGGAGCGGTCTGGTCTTGCGTAGTCGATGGCGGCGTGCTCGCGGAGGCAGGTTCCTGTTGGGTTGCCGCGGGCGTTTGCGATTGGCCGCATGCTGATCCTGGTCCGAGCGTTAAAGATAACAGCAGCGTGCCGGAGAGAACGATCGAAGGGAGTCTCATGGCTAAACCTCGATTCGTCCTATTTTACCGTGACTGGATTACCGGGCGGAGGTTACTGTTTTCAGATTGTTCAAATCGTTACGGACGATTTCGATGGCCTGCGCGGGCGGACCGATATAGCGGTAGCGGGTAATATCCGTGCGTTCATGGATGCCGAACGCGAACACAAATTTACGACCGTCCACATCGTAGCTGTAAAGCGTTGGCAGCCAGATGCCCGGAGCCGCTTCCTCCTGCTCCATCACCACGTGGCCGCCGCGGTAGACCTTTCCAGCAACTCCTCCGATGAACGTAATGTCCGTGGCGACGTCGGCTTCGGCGCGCGCGAATTGCGCCTGTTGCTCATCCACCCAGAGTGTGGCGTGCATGTGTTGAAAAATGGCCGACAGCCGATTGATCGGCTGGTATTTGGGGTTAGGGTCAAGCAGGAATTTCATATAGGTGTGCGTGCCACTGGAATTGCTGCGCGTTTCCCAACCCGCCCAGGTTATGCGAAAAGCCTTCTCGGCCTCGTCCAACAGCTCAGCATGATCGTGACGCCGCCTTTCAAATTTGGCCACATCTTCCTTGTAGTGGATGCCTGGGTGCAGGATCAGGCCGAAGGTGGTAACCGCGGACTCCAGTTCCGTGCGGTAGGTTTCCTGTGTAACAGGGACACCTTTTTCCGCCATTTTCAATTTGAAGGTGCCGGTTGTGTGGGGAAGGACGCGCTCCGTAATATCGACGGTAACCCCGGAATTGTCATTTCCATGCGTGACCTTATGCTCGATTCGTTCGAATTCCTGAATAGCCAGATCGTCCTGATGCTGGTTCTCGATGGCTCGCGCAATCAGGGCGCGAATTTGCTCTGGGTTGGGCGCCGGATTTCCAGTAATGACTGGGCCCTGGCCAGCGGCCTGCCCCTGCGCCAGCGGCGCGCCGAACCAGGGCGCCAGAACGATCAAGCATGCTGCCAGCGCTGCAAAGCGTTTTTTGTGATCCATGGGTTCGCCTGGCGTTGCCCCGTGTGGCGGGGCATTACGCGTCGCTTACAATCTGATTCTACGGCGGATTGGGCGGTTGTACCTGATTGTTTGCGAACAGACACCCAAGGTGAATAACCCCATGCAGGTAATCGAGCATAAAGCCTCGGAGAAGGAATGTGCTTGGGTGGAAACCGCTAATAGTCAAGGTTCCAAAGTGGGAGATTGATCAGTGCTATTGGAAGGGGCCACCGCGGAAGCAAAATTCAAGTTTAATCAGTAATCTATTTCCTGGTCGTCGTCATCATGCCGAATTCGCTCCACCCGGCCAAAGAGCGCGATTTTGTTGGTCATCTGTTCCGTGAATACGAGACTTCCCCTCGATGACATGGAAAGCAAACCCGGGTTGGTCGGGAGGGTCCAGAACGTGAAGTCCCCATCCCTGGCACTTTCGATTTCTGTCACAGAGGGAGTGACGTCTGTGACCTGTTGGGACGCTGTCCAATTCGTGACCACCGAATTGCTGTCCATTGTCGTAAGATTTGTGGAAACGGGTGCCACGACGTAGTCAGTGTGTGCGGCGGCCGCCGTAACGAAAACTCCAATCTGTGGATTCGAGGCGGACTGCCCGGCTGGCGTGGAAATAGAAAAGCCTGGGGCGGTGAAAAACACTTTCGAAGGATCGTCAGCCTCGTCTGACCTTTCACCTGTTTCTCTTGCGGACAGATCCCCCAAAATTGTCGGCAGGCATGGAGGACCCAATGGACTTGGCGGTGGGCAAGACGTCCCATTGGGATCGGTCCATACCGATATAATATTGGAGGTCGGATCGAGACGCATTACGGAGTCCCCCGCGGTAAAGTACACAATGTGTTCCTGGAGGTGTACCTGGTAGGGCCCTGCAGTGGCGGCCGGAAGCGGCCATTCGGTCAAGGTATTTGTGAAAACGTTGAGACGTGCAATCCGATGTGTAACATCTTCGGTAAACCACAAGTTATTCCCGACTCGATCGACATCCAGCCCCACTAAAAGGGCGATATTGCTGGGGAAGCCACTGCTGGCTGCTTGGCTGAAAGTGATACAAGAGGTCGGCACACCTTCGAAGAAATCCTCAAGGGAACCGCTGAACGATATGCAACCAGACCCGGTCGAGCCAGGTGCCGCGGTGGGCAGCTCCCATTCGCGGATTTCGCCGGTCCCAGGGTTCAGGCTGCCAATTCGGTTGCTAAGCGGCTCCAGGAAATAGACATGCCTGCCCTTACGTACAAGGGAAGCTGGAGGACCGCCAGGCGTGGTCCACTGGTTCACTTCGCCCGTCTCGGGATCAAGCGCTCCAATTGCTCCAGCAGTAGTGGGCTGTGAAAGCCCGATAACTGGGCCGAGTGGCGCTTGGGAAGAGGAAGGTAGTGCCTCTGTAAAAAAAATACGGTCGCCCACCCGCAAGAGACGGCCAGGAAGTATTTGACTTCCCAATTGAGAGACCAACCATTCCGTGAGTCGGTTGCTTCTTGTGCTGAGCTTGCCGACATTTCCGCCGACGAATTCAGTGAAATAAACATCGTCACCGGCAAGAAGTGAAGCGTCGCCAACATTTACCGCGTTTGGCGGGGAAGGCACCGCCCATTCTTTGAGAATGCGATCCTGCGCAAACAATCCTTGTGGCGCCCCAATCAAAGCGGCGAGTGAAAGTGCTGCAATTAGAATGCGATTGGTGGCCGGAAAGTGGCTAAGCAGCATCGATTGAAGTTCCATAGATAAGCTCCTGCCAGCAACGGGTGCAGAGGAATCCGGCTTGGCTCGCGCTTGCTGCGCTTTAGACGATAGAGCCAGACGGCGTCTCAAAGAATTGTAGTGTCAACAAAAAAATGGTTGATCCCACGCGAAGCATGATGCAACCAGATTAACAAACAGTGAGAGTCATGTTGCACGAATGTTAAATGATTCAAGGTCTTTGTGGGAAAGCCAAAATGGTGACCAGCTTGTACGTTCTTCATTCTGTAATCTTTCTTGCGGGAAAGTCCCAGGATCTCTCTTCGAAATTGCTGCGGTTTTGCCCCACCCTGCATGTACGTATCAAGCCCTGTTGTCCAAGAAGAGTCTTCTTCCCATGAAGCCCATCATTGGGCATCCGCGGACAGTTACCGCCACCGTAGCTGGGAGTTGCTGACATTCCTGGGCATTGGCTACCTTGGGAGATGAGAAGGGAGCGATCAGGTCGATTCGCTCCCTTCCTTGATGGCTCAGCTTGTCGGAGGAAAACCGAGCCATTTAGCGTGTACTGCATCAAACACCCGCCTTGCAAAAAAGTTGCGGTGCTCATGCGTGTATTTACCCGCTTCTCCCGTACACTTCTTTCGCACCCCCTTCGCGTTTTGCCCGAAGAGCGCTTACAATGGCCCCTTCCATGCCGCGCCCCAGTGAGCCACGAGCACCTGTTACCGAAGCCGAAGTTCTGGCGCATCTCGCGAGGTCCCGCAAGCCGCTGAGCTTGCGCGAAATCGCGGCGGCGCTGGGCCTGCGCCACTCGGCGCGCCGCGCGCTGGTGAAGCTGGCGCGAAAGATGAAGTTGCGCGGGGAGATTCACGAGTATCCCAACGGGCGCGTCGGATTGCCCAAGGAAAAACAGGGCGCTCAATATGCGCAGCCGCGCCAGCAGCCGCAGCAGCAACAAAGCGCGCTGCGGCGGCATGGCTCGGAGCAGCGCTCGCAATCCCGCGAGGAATCACGTCCGGCGGTGAGGGCGGAGGCGAATCAGCTGACAGGACGCCTCGTCGCGCATCGCGACGGTTACGGATTCGTAGTACCCGATACACCGCGAAAGGATTTGGAAGGCGATCTTTTTATCGGGCGTGACGCGATAGGCGATGCCATGCACGGCGACCACGTGCTTGCGAGCATCGAGCATCGCAAGCGCTTTGGCGAGGGCGCAGGGCGCGCAGAGGGACGAATCTTGCGCGTGATCGGCCGCGCGCACACAACGGTTGTGGGGCTATTTCGCTATGGCCCGCGCGGGAACACCGTTGCGCCGTATGAAGCGCGCCTGCTGCAGGAAATTATAATCCCGCCGGGCGATGAATTGACGCCGGAGCTGCAAGGGAAGTTCGGTTTGCATCAGCCGAAGCGCGGCGTGAGGCTGCCGGAACTTGACGGCGCTGTGGTCAACGTGGAGATGACGCGTTTTCCTCGCGGCGGCGTGGCTCCGGCGGGGCGGGTGATCGAGATTCTCGGGCGCCCCGGCGAATTCGGCGTGGACGTCGAAATCCTGATCCGCAAACATCATCTGCCGCACGAATTTTCCGCCGATGTGCTGGCGGAAGCCGCTGCCGGCGCGCATCCCGTGGGCGATGCTGAACGCGAAGGGCGGCGCGATTTCCGCGATTTGCCGATTGTCACGATTGACGGCGAAACGGCCCGGGATTTCGACGACGCCGTGTACGTGAAGCGCCTGGAAAACGGCAACTGGCAGCTGCAGGTGCACATCGCGGACGTTTCACACTACGTGCGGCGCGGATCGGCGCTGGACCGCGAGGCGCGGCTGCGCGGCACTTCCGTTTATTTTCCAAATCGCGCCGTGCCCATGCTGCCCGAAGAACTCTCAAACGGCATCTGCTCGCTCAATCCCAAGGAAGACCGCATGGTGATGAGCGCGATCATGGAGCTGGATGCATTTGGCGAAATCGTATCGTCGGAATTTGCGCGCGGCGTGATTCGCTCGGCCGAGCGCATGACCTACACCGCGGTCAACGCCGTGATTCAGAATGATCCGGCCGCAACGGTGCAATACGCGCATCTTGCCGAGGAATTCCGCTCGATGCGCGACCTGGCCATGATCCTCAACGGGCGCCGCGCGCGTCTCGGTTCCATCGATTTCGATTTGCCCGAGCCGGTGATCGAATTCGATCCCAACGGGCAAATGATCGGCATTGTGCGCAGCGAGCGCAACATCGCGCACCGCCTGATCGAGGAATTTATGCTGACCGCAAATCAAGCGGTGGCGCGCTACCTCGAATCGCGCGGCATCGGATCGCTGCATCGCGTGCACGAAAAACCGGATCCCAAGAAAATTTTGGAATTTGAGGCGCTGGCTCAGACGTTCGGATATTCGCTAGGCGTGGAAAATCTTGCCGAGCGGCGCATGGAAGTGAAGCACGGAAGTTCCCGCCCGCAGCAGCGATTCGATCGCGGCGCGCGGCACGGCCGGCGCGGCGGCGGACGCGAAAAACCCATGACCGTTTCGCTGCCCGGCGTGATGGACATCGCCATTCGCCCCTCGCATTACCAGCGCTTGGCCGAAAAAATCGCCGGCAAGCCCGAGGAGCGCATCGTTTCCTATCTGATGCTGCGCTCGCTGAAACAGGCGCGCTACGCCCCCGACGCGCTGGGCCACTTCGCGCTGGCCTTTGACCAGTACACGCATTTCACTTCTCCCATCCGCCGCTATCCGGACCTGATCGTGCATCGCGTGCTGAAATGGGCGCTCGATCATCCCGAATCCAAGCCCGAGCCGAAGCCCGCGGCCTACGCCAGCGCCGGCAAGGAAGAATCCACATTCGGCCCATATCGCCGAGGCGAACTCGAAGCCATTTCCGTGGAAACCTCCGAGACCGAGCGCCGCGCCGAAACCGCCGAGCGCGAATTGATGACTTGGAAAACCGCGCAGTTCATGGAGCAGCATCTGGGCGAGGAGTATGACGCGCTGATTATTTCCGTGCAGAAATTCGGCTTCTTCGTGGAGCTGACGGAAATCTTCGTGGAAGGCATGGTCCCCATCGACCGCATCCAGGAACTCACCGGCGAGCACGTCTTCTACCGCGAGCAGGACCACGCCATCGTAAGCGGCAGCGGCCACGCCCAGCGCCCAACGTCGCATGAGCCCGGCAAAAAGAAAAAATCCGGCCGCGGATCGTCTCGATCCGGAGGCGCCGGCCACGTCTGGAAACTGGGCGACCGCATCCGAGTCCGCGCCGAACGCATCGACCCCATCCGCCGCCGCGTGGAGTTTTCGCCGCTGCCGTGAGTCATCCGTAAAGGAACTTTCAGCTGTTTTTCTGTTCCTGATTTCAGTATAATTAAACTAGTTCAAACTAGTTGGAATGAGGTCTTGATGGCATCCGTTGGCGCTTTCGAAGCGAAGACACACTTGTCGGACCTGCTGGACCGCGTCGCTCGGGGCGAAACAATTACGATTACCAGGCACGGCATTCCCGCGGCACTGCTCGTTCCGGTCGAGGAAAAAGAGACCAAGCTGACGCACCGGGAAATCGTGGAAGGAATGCAGGCCCTTCGCAAGAGGGTCAAGCGCGGCAAGATGAGCGTCCGTGAAATGGTTGCCGAGGGGCGGCGATTTTGACCTTTACATCCGGCGGAATGGTGATCGACGCATCCGTTGCCCTGGCGTGGTGTTTTCCAGACGAGGCAAGCGATTACGCCGATTCCGTTTTGCTGGCCCTTGAGGAAACGCGAGTCCTGGTCCCGGCAATTTGGTCGGTTGAAATTTCAAATGCCCTGCTGGTGGGCGAGCGGCGCAAACGCATTCGCCAGCCTGAAGTGCTGCGCTTTATGGAATTACTGAAAGGCTTGAGTGTCGTCGAAGAAAGACTGTCCTTCCCTGAAACCTTGAACAATATACTCCCGCTAGCGAGAGCGTACGGTCTGTCGGCCTATGACGCGGCGTATTTAGACATAGCCGTCCGCCACGAGGTTCCCTTGGCCACGCTTGATGCGCCCTTGCAAAAAGCTGCGCACGCCTCAGGCATCATTCTTTTCAAAGCTTGAAAGCGGGTTGAATCGGCATATCCCCTGATTTTGAAATCCGCGCCGAGCATTGTGTAAAGAGAGATTTCAGAGACGGATGATCAACCGCCGACAGCCGAGAACATTTTTCCCTTGAAACAAAAATCCCGTCCACCTCGAATTTGAAGTGGACGGGGTTGAATTTTCAGTCTTCAGTGCGCAACGAGGCTATCCTTATCAAGGCCTGTCGCACTTCGTGCAATGCCTAGTCCTTGTCGTACTTCAGGCAGTCCTGAAGCTGTTTGAGGGATTCGTCGATTGCCTTGATGGCTTCCACGCGGTGCCCGCCGAAATCATGCGCGGCATGCTCCAGGTGCTCCTTTGCTCTGCGAAGCGCGCCAATGGCTTCCCGGATTTCGGGATGCCCTTCACGCTGGGCTGCGGCCGCCGGCTTCGGAACTGCCGCCGGGGCTGCGGCTGGTGCGGCAGACGATTTGGGTGATGCCGGGGTGGTTGTCACTGACAAGCACATCGCCAGCGCAAGGATCACCAGGCCGGAAAGACTCAGAATCTTCAGTTTCATTATTCGCTCCATGATATTCAAGATTTTCTCGGCGGCTCCCGAATTAGCCGGAGACGGCCTCATTCTAGTTCTGAACGCACATTTTGAATATGCGAGAGCGAGGGCTTGTCGCAAACGTAAACAAGGTGTGCGCGGCCACTTCCAGTAAGAGCAAATATTATTGCAATTCGGCGCAGCGGCCACGCTGTTTGGCGCGAAGGCCGTCGATTCATATCGGTGTCCTATCTTCCCTTTTCATTGGGCAGCGATTTCGATTAATGTAGATATTCGAATCGGGAGGTGAGCCGTGTCTGTTCGCATGTGTCCGCATTGCAAGGCGGAAATTTCCGCGTCGATGTCCGTGGCGCGCTCAAACGATATTGAGTGTCCCAAGTGCGGCGCGCGGCTTGAAGTTGCCTCCGGGCCGCGCACCGTATCCACGCTGTGCGGGCTTGCCGCCGGGGCGATTGTGTGGAGGCTTTCGGTTGCTTCGCCGAGCGACCTGGGCGGCGTCCTGCCGACGCTGTACTCATTTCTGGCCTTCGGCATTGTTTCGCCGCTGGTGCTGATGTTCACGGCAAATCTTCGCAACGCTCCCGCGCTTCCGGCTCCTTTGCCTGTTCATGATTCCGGTTCGGCGGGACACGGTGCGGGCGGGCACGGCGGCGGGCATCACTAGAGGCTGGCTTACTGATCGAGTCATCTCTGAATGGGCGCACGCGAAGACTTGCACTGTCCGCTGGTTGCCCTGTACAAAAGCGCGGCTATCCCCTGCATTTACAATAGATACGCACCGTCAGTACTAATTCGGTTGACACCATCGTACTATTGTTCGCTCTCAACTCCACCGCCATACTGCCCTACATGGCACGGTATTCAGACTTCTTGGGCCAACGCATCGTGGTGACTTACCGCGCCGGAGATATCGTGCTGCCCGCTACCGGGAACCTGGCCGCCGACTCCGGTAAATCCATTTTCCTGGAAGAGAGCTATAAGCAGCAAAGCAAGATAAAGACGTTCCGCTGGGAAATTCCTTACAACTGCATCGTCGAGCTGAGCCGGTGTCCGGAAATTCCCAAACCGTCCGCATCCGTTATCGAGCCGCGAGAATCCTGCGAAGAGGCCGCGCGGCAACCCGCCACGCTCGAACTGAAGAATCGCCCCGCCTAGTTTTTCCATCTTCTTATAACGATTTTCATCCGGTTTTCGCAAAAACTCCTGTAGACTTTTCCCTCTTATAGATTCCCGGAAATTGATTCGCTCAGGAGGATTTTCGCCATGAAGCCGCCAGTTGGATTGATTGGATTGGGATTGATGGGCCGCCCGATGGCAGCCAATTTATTGAAGGCCGGCCACCAGCTGACGGTGTGGAACCGCACCGCATCGCGCACGGACGAACTGGTGGCGCAGGGCGCAAGGCTAGCCACGACGCCGCGCGAGGTGGCTGCGGCCTCCGAAGTGATCCTGACGATTGTCAGCGATCCGCCGGCGGTGGAATCGGTGCTGTGGGGAGAGAATGGCGTTTTTTCTGGATTGCGCCGCGGCAGCGTGATGATTGAATCGAGCACGGTTAGCCCGGGCCTGGAAAAGCGGGCCGCTGCGGCGGCGGCCGCGCTGGGCGCGGAATTTCTGGAAGCGCCGGTGACGGGCGGGACATGGGGAGCGGAAAAGGGCGAACTGGTTTTCATGGTGGGCGGAGAAGCAAGCACGCTGAAACGCGTCGAGCCCGTGCTGGGCGTGATGGGCAAGCGCTGGTTTCACCTGGGGCCGGTAGGCGCGGGGCAGACGGTGAAGCTGGCCATGAATTTGCTGCTCGATCTGGAAGTGGAGGCGTTCGCCGAAGCGCTTGCGCTGGTGACGCGCGCCGGCGTTCCGGGCCAAAGCCTTCTGGAGGTGATGCAGTCGAGCATGGGCCGCTCCCCGGTGATCGATTTGAAAGGCGCGAACATGCTGAAAAACGAATACAAGCCGAGCTTCCCGTTGCGCCTGATGCACAAGGATATGGGACTTGCGCTGGATCTCGCCAATCAACTGGGAGTGCCGCTGCCCGCCGCCGCGGCCGCGCGCGAAGTGCTCAGCGCCGTGAAGGGCGCCACTACGGAAGATGTGGATTTTTCGGCGCTGGCCACGTTTTGGAAGAAAAGCTAGCTTGCATTCAATCCAATGAGAATTTCGAAACGAATGTTTGCAACACTGTTGCTGGTCTTCTTTGCGTGCAGTGCGGCGCGAGCACAAACCAGTGAACCGGTAGCCGCGTTGCAATTCGCGGATCTGGGCAATTTCAAGCTTCACAACGGTAGTGTGATTCGCGATCTTCACATTGGTTATCGGACACTGGGCACTCTGAATGCAAACCGGACCAATGCGATCCTTTGGCCGACATGGCTTGGTGGGCGGACCGAAGACCTGCTGCCACAAGTTGGTCCCGGAAACGTCGCTGATTCCAGCAAATATTTCGTAATTTTGGTGGAATCCATAGGAAACGGAATCTCCTCGTCTCCCTCAAACAGCAAGCTGCAAGCTTTGGCGAAGTTTCCACAATTTTCAATTCGCGACATGGTGGAAAGCGAATATCAACTTGCGACCTCAATACTGCATTTGCCGCATCTGCATGCCGTGATGGGGATTTCGATGGGCGGGATGCAGACCTTCGCCTGGGCCGCAATTCACCCGGATTTCATGGACATCGCGATACCCATGGCTGGGTCGCCTCAGTCTACTTCCTACGACAAGCTGCTTTGGACTGCGCAGATTGATGCGATCGAACTCGATCCGGCGTGGAATCACGGAAACCCTAAGCGGCCGCTCAGCCGAGGCTTGGCACTCTTTGCTGAAATCGATTCCATGAACGTGACCTCTCCCGCTTATCGCGTGGCACAAACAAATCCCTCGGATTTTGCCGCCTTCAATGCCGATCTCAAGAAGAGCGCGCGTGGTGATGGAGGAACAGCCTGGAACCAAATCCGCCAGCGGCAGGCCATCATTTCGCTGGACCTCCCTGCAGAAATGGGTCTTTCTCTGGAACAGACGGCCAAGCGAGTACGAGCGAAGATGCTGGTGGTTGTTTCACCGGAAGATCACATGGTGAATCCGGGACCAGCATTGCAGTTCGCGAGTGCAATAGGTGCGCCCGTGGTGGAGTTAAATTCGTCTTGCGGCCACCTTAGCTTTACATGCATTTCCGTGGGGCCCGTGGTTGCACAGTTTCTCGAAGACCCCTTATCGGTGCATAGCCAAGTGCTCTACGAAGCTGCGGGCCGCTAATAAGTAAAGGCTACGGTTTTGCGTTGGGCGCGAGGAAGCACATTGGAAGATCGCGCGATGTGCGCAGGCCCGCCTGCGCGTTGAGGATTTCAGGGATGCAATTGACGACCACGGAGGCGGTGGCGATATCGCCATGCGTGCCGCCGGGAATGGTGAGCGTCAGCTTGGGAGTGCCTGCGATTTCGACGGTGTCGCCGGGGTTGCTTGCGCCGACGAACATTTGCAATTCCATGAAGATTGTTTCCTTGCTGCCCGTATAGCCGCGCGCGATCTGGTGCACGCCGGCCACCTGGCCCGCCTCGACTTCCAGGAACGGGGTCTTCACGCGTTCGCGCGCCACGACCGGCTCGATCGTTTCCGAAATCTCATCCACGACCAACCCAAGCGCGTCCGAAACCATGGCCACCGATTCGGGCAGGCCGTGATGCTTGATGCTGCCCGCCGCCACTTTCGCGCGAAATTCTTCAACGCTCATTCCCGCGCCCACTTTTTTCTGCAGCGGCAGGCGGCGCTTGGAGGCATCCACGATGCGCACGGCGCGCACGGATTCGATTTCCTGCGATGCGGCGCTCAGCGTGATCAGCAGCTTGTCCATCACATAGCCGGGATTGATGCCCGTGCCGACGAGCGCGACTCCCCACGTTTTGGCCTCAGCGTCGAGCTTGGCCGCAAGCTCCGGATATTTTCGGAAGGGATATGCCAACTCTTCGCACGTCGAAACCACGCACGCTTCCGCCGCCAGGCAGGCCATCAACTGATCCATCACGCTGGGCAGGTAGGAAGAAGTGGAATGGATGACCACATCCGGTGATTTGCCAAGCATGGCTTCGGCGTCATCCGTGATCGGAACGCCCCAGGGCGCATCGGCCCCGCCCACTACGTCTCCCAGATCGTGCCCCGCTTTGGCTGGATCGGAATCGATAGCGCCGATAATTTCAATGGAATTCTTTTCCCGCATTAGCCGCACGATGGCCGCGCCGATGGGGCCGACGCCGTATTGCACTGCACGAATTTTCTTTTTCAAGGTAGGCTCCGTCGCGTTGTTTCGCGGAATCGTCCTCGCCGGCGTCCGGGGCGGCGATTCGATCAAATTCAAATTCGAGCGAGTACCATAAAGCAAATGCGCGGCGCGTTCAATGGGATTCGGCGTGAATTTTCACGGCCGCGAGGGTGGTTGCTTGTTCCGCGGGCCATGCGGGCGGATAATGCCACTGACGTGAAGTAAATGCGGAGGCTGCCATGGCGGCGACGAAACTTTCGGAAAAGGAAGTTGCAGCGGAATTGCGAAAGCTCAGCGGGTGGAAGGTCATCAACGGAAACCTGCACCGCGTATTCGAGTTCAAGGATTTCTCGGCAGCGTTCGGATTCATGACGCGCGTGGCCATCGCCGCCGAAAAAATGGACCATCACCCGGACTGGTCCAACTCCTGGAATAAGGTCACCGTTGATTTGTGCACACACAGCGCCGGCGGCCTGACCAGGAACGATTTCGAGCTTGCCATGAGGATGCAGCAGATTTATGGCGGATAATTGTTTGTTCAAAATCTGGTGTCGTTAAAGGATTGAAGAAGCCACGAAAATGACGGAAGCAATTGGGCAGAAAAACTTCGAGACCGAGCGTGTGTTTGCGGGCTACAGGCGTTGGGGATATCTTGCGGCGAATCTCGATCCACTGGGCTTTCTTGCGCCCATTGTGCATCCCGAACTTGTGGTAGATGGGGAGGCCGCGACGCAGGCGCGAAAGTTTTACTGTGGCACGATTGGCGCTGAATTCGAGCATATTGACGACACCGAGCGCCGCCGCTGGATTGCAGGACGGCTGGAGTGCGAGGCGCCGCAGGCCGATCGCGGCTTCATACTGGAACGGCTGATCCGCGCGGAACTGTTTGAGCAGGTGCTTCAGGCGCGCTATCTGGGCAGCAAAAGATTTTCGCTGGAAGGCGTTACGGCGGCCATCCCTCTGCTCGACCGCGTGCTCTCGGCGGCTTCCGGAGCGGGCACGGAGCAAGTGGTGCTTGGCATGAGCCATCGTGGGCGTTTAAACGTGATGGCGCACATCGCCGGGCAGCGCGCGGCGGATATTTTCGCTGGCTTCGAGGATGTCGATCCGCGCAGCGTGCTTGGCAGCGGCGACGTCAAATATCACGTTGGGGCAACGGGAGAATATCGCACGCGCGAAGGGCGCAAACTCAGCGTTCACCTGGCATCGAATCCCAGCCATTTGGAGGCGGTCGATCCCGTGGTTGTGGGCCGCGCTCGGGCCAAGCAAACTCGCGCCGGGTATCCCGGCGGATTCAAAAAAATACTGCCGATTATTTTGCATGGCGACGCGGCCTTTGCCGGGCAGGGCGTTTGGGCGGAGACGCTGAACCTCGCGGACGTCGGCGCGTATACGGTGGGCGGCACGATTCACGTGATCGTAAATAATTTAATGGGTTTCACCACGCCGCCGCTGGAATTGCACTCCTCACGCTTCGCTTCTTCGCTGGCCAAGCGCCAGGCCGTGCCCATTTTTCATGTGAACGGAGAAGATCCCGAAGCCGTAGTGCGCGTGGGGCAGATCGCGTTGGAATATCGTTGTGCGTTCGGCGGCGACGTGGTGATCGATCTGATCGGATACCGCCGCCACGGCCACAGTGAAGTGGATGACCCGACCATCACTCAGCCGCTGCTATACGCAAGGATCAAGGATCATCCTCAGCTCTGGCAGATTTACGCAAAACAGATTGGAGTGGATCCGTCGGCCACGGTTGCCGCCGTGCGCAGCGAATTGGAGAGCGCCCACAAAGCCGCCAGCGAAATGCAGAAAAAGCCGCGCCTGCGCAAGCTGCCCGCGTATTGGTCGGCATACAAGCGCGGGCGTTACGACAGCGCCTATGAAGTGGACACGGGAGTTGCGCCCGCGGAGCTCGCGAAAATATCGGATTTGCTGACCAGCTATCCGCCGGATTTTTCGATCCATCCGAAAGTGAAAAAGCTGCTGGAGCAGCGCGCCGAAATGGGGCATGGCAAGCGCCCTGTAGATTATGGAATGGCCGAAGCGCTGGCATTTGGAACGTTGCTGCTGGGCGGAACGCCGCTGCGGTTCACGGGGCAGGACACGCGGCGCGGGACGTTCAACCAGCGGCACGCGGCGCTGGTCGATACGCGCAATGAGGCGCAGTACGTGGCGCTCGAACATCTGTCGAGCGCGCAGGCGCGCTGCGAAATTCATAATTCGACGCTGTCCGAAGCCGCGGTGCTTGGTTTTGAATACGGATACAGCCGCGACTATCCCGAAGCGCTGGTCTTGTGGGAAGCGCAATTCGGCGATTTCGCGAACAGCGCGCAAATCATCATCGATCAGTTCATCAGCGCGGCGGAAGACAAGTGGGACTTGCCCTCGGGCGTAGGGCTTCTTTTGCCGCATGGATATGAGGGGCAAGGGCCTGAGCATTCCAGCGCCAGGATCGAGCGCTATCTTCAGCTGGCGGCCGAGGACAATATTCAGGTTTGCCAGCCGTCAAATGCCGCGCAATATTTTCAATTGTTGCGGCGGCAGGCGCTGCGGCACTGGCGCAAGCCCATGGTCGTGTTCACGCCAAAGAGCATGTTGCGGCATCCCGACGCCTCTTCGCCGATCGAGGATTTTCAGCGGCCTCGATTTGAGTGGGTGGTGCCGGACCGCGAAGTCACCTCCGCCGAGCGCGTCCTGATTTGCAGCGGAAAGATTGGCCACGAATTGCGCGCGGAACGCAAACGCCGCGGTGACGGCAATACGACAATTTTATTTCTCGACCAGCTTTATCCGTTTCCAAAGAACGAGCTGCGCGCGGAAATGGCGCGCCATCCGAATGCGCGCGAAATCGTCTGGGTGCAGGAAGAGCCAGCGAATATGGGCGCGCTATCGTATGTCCTGCCGCGCATCCGCACCTATTTCCCGGATATTCCGGTGCGCTCGGTGAAACGGTCGGCTAGCGCGAGCCCCGCGACAGGCTCGGCCAAGGCGCATGAGCTTGAACAGAAAACATTGCTAACGCTGGCATTCACCACGGGCTAACGTGGCGCAGGCTGAAGCCCGCGCCACATACAGAGCCAAGATATTTGGGGGGAAATAAAAATGCGATTGGGAATCTGGAAGGCGGCTGTGTCGGTGGCGATGCTGTGTTCCGCGGCGGCGTGCGTTTCGGCGCAGCAGCAGAATGCGCCTCTTGCGGCCGCGCCGCCCAAGGAAGGCGATTTCATCGCGCACGATTTCAAATTCTCGGACGGCCAGACGCTTCCGGAAGTTCGCTTGCATTACACGACGCTCGGGGAACCGCGACGCGATGCCAGCGGCCGCGTCACGAACGCCGTGCTGATTCTGCATGGCACCAATCGCGCAGGCAAAGTGTGGCTGGTTCCCACGTTCGCGGGCGTGCTCTTCGGCCCCGGCGAGCTGCTCGATGCGTCGAAATATTATCTGATTCTTCCCGATCAACTGGGCGCCGGCCTCGGAAAATCCACCAAGCCGAGCGACGGCCTGCGGGGGAAATTTCCGCACTACGATTATTCGGACATGGTCCGCGCGTCGCAAATTCTTCTGGCGCAGGGATTGCAAGTGAACCATCTGCATCTGCTGGTCGGCGCGTCCATGGGCTGCATGGAAGGTTTCATGTGGGCCGAGTCGAATCCCGATGATATGGACGCCATGCTGCTGCTTTCCTGCCTGCCGGTGGAAGTCGCCAGCCGCAATCGCATGGTGCGAAAGATCATGGTGGACGATATCCGCCTCGATCCCGGATGGAACAATGGCAATTACAAGGAGCAGCCGTACGGATTGCGCGCCGCACTCGGCCACCTGCTCGTGGTGGGCAGCGCTCCGACGCGCTGGCAGAAGGAGTATCCGACCGCCGCGGCCGCCGACAAATACGTGAACGATTACATCGAACAAAACATGAAGACCACGGATGCCAACGATTTCATGTATCAGTACGACGCCTCGCGAAATTTCGACGCTTCCAAGGACCTGGGCAAAATACGCGCCAAGGTGCTGCTCATCAATCCGCAGGAAGATTTCTGGAATCCGGCGGAACTGGGCATCGCGGAAGAGGAAATTAAGAAAGTGAAAAACGGAAAGTTTGTCTTGTTGTCGTTCCCCGAATCGTACGGGCACTATACGTTTTTTCAGGCGGCTGCCTGGCAGAAATATTTTTCTGAATTCATGAAAGAAGTGGAGAAGTAAAGTGGCATAGGCTTCAGCCTGTGGGGTTTAGTCCTTGCTGGGACTAAATTCCACAGGCTGAAGCCTGTCCTACTGAATCTCACTCGAATTGTTTGCGAAATGCGGCGAATTGCTGTTTTAGATTTTCAATTTCCGACTGAAGATTCTCAACTTGATTTTCCAGGCGCGCGATCCGATCGCCTCCGCCCGTGCCGCTCGTTGTCACAACTTCCACAGCCGATTCCTCCACCGCCGGCAATTCCACGTCGCCGCTGAGCAGGTGCGCGTAGCGCGCCTCCTTGGTGCCCGGCTGGCGCGGAAGCACTTTGACGAGCGGAGGCTCGCGCTTCATCAGCCGCTGCAGCGTGGATAGCACGATGCCCAGGTCGTCGAACTTGTGCATGCGGTCGGCGCGGTTGCGCAATTCGCCGGGCGTTTGCGGGCCTCGCAGCAGCAACTCGGCCAGGATGGCGGTTTCGTGCCGCGTGAAGTTATAGGCTTCCTGCAATCGATGCTCGTATTTGGCCACGCGGCTGACCATGTTGTCGGCGGGCCCCGCCAGGCCTTTCTTTTCCAGCGCGCGCATGGCCTCGCGCACGGAATCTTCGTCCAAATTCATGACCGGATCGCGATTGGATTTCTGATTGCACGCGTTGACGAGGGCATTCAGGGAAAGCGGATAATATTCGGGCGTGGTCAGTTCTTTTTCAATGAGCGCCCCCAGCACGCGGGCCTCAATTTCGCTCAGAAGGAGTGTATTCACGATGCCAAATCATACAGCACGCAGGACGCTACCCAAAATTGGAAGCGCATGAGGTATACATTATTAAGGATGGAAGGTGAGCCATGCTGAAGATTAGGCCCGCAACGGGCGATTACGCGCCATACGCGGAGCAGTATATTGCGCTGGTGACCGGCGACAGCATTCTCGATGTGCTAAAGACTCAGCTGAAACAAACCGCGACGTTATTTTCGGGCCGCAGCGAACGCGACGGAAATTTTCGCTACGCACCGGAGAAATGGAGCGTGAAGGAAGCGCTGGGGCACGTTGCCGACACGGAGCGGATTTTCGCGTATCGCGCCCTGCGCATTGCACGGGGAGACCAGACGCCGCTGGCCGGCTTTGAGCAGGACGATTACGTTCGCGCCGCCCGCTTTGGGGAACGCAAACTCGCGGATATCGTCGAGGAGTATGAGGACGTGCGCCAGGCGAGCCTGGCTCTGTTACGTTCTCTGGATGAAGAAGCTTGGAAGCGCCGCGGCGTCGCCAGCGGCAATCCAGTGACGGTTCTCGCGCTGGCCTACCTCATTGCAGGGCACGAACTTCACCATCGCAAGATCATCGAGGAGCGCTACTTTCCGGCCATCCCGCGCGCTTAGATTTTCCATGCGCCGTTTCGCACAGCCGTTTGCACATGCACGAGCGCTCGCGCTACGGTATTATCTTTCGATTATGCCATTGCAAATTATCAAGCGCCGCTCGCGCGGCTTCATCTGTGTGAATGCTCACCCCGAGGGATGCCGCCGCAACGTTGAGCAGTGGGTTGCGGGGGTAAAAGGGAAAATGCCCGCCGGTCAATACGCGCCAAAAAGCGTGCTGGTGATCGGCGCGTCCACCGGATACGGACTCGCATCGCGCATTGCTGCGGCGTGGGGCTACGGAGCGAAGACGCTGGGCGTATTTTTCGAGAGGCCGCCGGAAGGCGACAAGACCGCCACGGCGGGGCATTACAACACGGTGGCATTTCATTCGCTGGCGAAACAAGATGGATTATTTGCCGCGAGCGTCAACGGCGACGCATTTTCGGACGAAATCAAGCGCGCCACCGCGGAAGTTATTCGCAAAGACATGGCTCCGATCGATCTGGTGATCTATTCGCTGGCTTCGCCGAAGCGCACCGATCCGCGCACAGGCAAGACGCACAATTCCGTGTTGAAGCCGGTCGGGCAGCCGTTCACCAATCGCACCATCGAACTCGATTCGGAAAAAGTGGTGAGCGTCACGCTGCAGCCCGCGAATGACGAAGAGATCGCGGATACCGTGGCCGTGATGGGCGGCGATGATTGGCGGTTGTGGATGGAAATGCTGCTCGAGGAGAAACTGCTTGCTCCGGGCGCGCGCACGCTGGCCTATTCCTACATCGGCCCGGAAATTACCTGGCCGATTTATCGCGACGGCACCATAGGACAAGCGAAAAAAGACCTGGAACGCGCGGCAAAGGATCTGGACGCAACGCTCGCCAATCAACTGGGCGGCAAAGCCTGGGTTTCCGTTAACAAAGCAGTGGTGACGCAGGCCTCCGCGGCGATACCCGTTGTGCCGCTGTACTTGAGTTTGCTTCCCATGGTGATGAAGAAGAGAAATCTGGAGGAAGGGCCGCTGGAACAGATGCGGCGTCTCTTCACCGATTTTCTTTGCACGGGCCAACCGCCGAAGCTCGACGAATCGCGGCGCTTGCGCCTGGATGATCGCGAGATGCGGCCCGACGTGCAGGCGGATGTCGCGGCGCTGTGGCCGCGGATCACCACGGAAAATCTTCGCGAAGTGAGCGAATTTGCCGGTTTTCAGCGTGAGTTTCGCGGCCTATTCGGGTTTGAAGTGGAAGGCGTGGACTACGAGCAGCCCACGGAAACAGATTTGCGCTGGTAGCCGCCGGCATAGCGGGGCTAGCGCGGTAGAAACTCATCTCCGTGTGTCACGAATTCCGGATACGCGCCGGCGCCCAATTCATGCAGGTCCATGCCCTGGCGTTCCCCCTCGACCGACACGCGATACGGATAGAAGCGGTTGAGAAGCATGTTCAATCCGTAGGTTAGCGGCAAGACGAAACCGAGCAGGGTGGCCACGCCAATCAATTGTGCCAGCCACTGCCCGGAAACACTCCCGCTCACTAGCGCAGGAAGAGCCTCGCCCGCGATGTTTAACACCGGTCGCTGAAACTGGCCGAAGACGCCCAACGCGAGGATGCCCCAAATGCCGCCGACGGCGTGCACGGACACAGCGCCACCGGGATCGTCCACCTCCATGCGCAGCTCCAGCCATTCGATGGCAAACGTGATCACAGTGCCGGCGATCGAGCCGATGACCACGGCTTCTGCCGGACTGACGAATGCGCAAGACGCGCTGCTGGCGACGAGACCGCCGACCCAGCCGTTGGCGGTGAGCGAAGCATCCGGCTTACCGAATCGAACCTTGGTGATGAAGGCCGCGGTCAGCGCCGAGGCCGACGCGGCCAGCATAGTATTGATGGCGATCAGCGCGCTCCCAGAAGGTTCGCCTCCTGTAAACAGGATGGTGCCCGCGGAATTGAGACCAATCCAGCCAAGCAGGGCCAGCACGCACCCAAAAAGAACGAATACCGAATTGTGGCCGGGAATGGCGGGCGCCATGCCGTCCGCGGAATATTTCCCGCGACGCGGGCCCAGGATCCAAGTCACCGCCAGCGCCGTCAGGCCGCCCACCGCCTGGATGGCGCCAGCTCCCCCGGCATCGAGAAATCCGCGACCGATTCCGTAGTTGACTCCAAGTTGCGCCAGCCAGCCTCCGCCCCACACCCAGTGCGCGAAGATGGGATAGATGACGGCGGCAAGCAAGGCCGTCGAAAGGCAAATGGCACGCAGACGCCAGCGGTCCGCGCCGCTCCCCAGTGGGATCAAAGCAGCGAGGCCAACGCAAAAAATTTGAAACAGCGCTGTGAGGGAAGAAACGGAGCCGTCAAAGGAAAGTTTGCGAAAGAAGAAAGGTTCCGCGGCGATCCAGTTCCAACTCTTGCCGGATAAACTAAGGACATGCCCTGGGCTGCCGATGAATCCCTGCCAGGCAAATCCGCAGACAAAATAGGCAAGGGCTGCGACAGCCAGTACACAAAGCGAGGCCATCATCATATGTCCGGCGCTGCGCGAGCGCCCCAGGCCGACGTTCATGATGGCAAGGCCAGCCGCAGCCAGGGGAACAAGAAAGGTAAAGAAGAGGCAGGCGACCGTCGCGACTTCCGTGAGTTTCGGAGCAAGCATGGGGATTATCGTTTTTCCTCCCGCGGAATCAAATGCGATCGGAAGGCAAGAGCCAATCCCAACGCCTCCACTGCGAATCCGACCAGGGTGAACGAGGCTCGCAAAGGCGCCGACGGGAATAGCACAATGGCGGCCAGCACAAGGAACCAACCCGCCGGCAGCATCAGAAAACTCACAGCCTTCATTTCGAATACCCTCGTTTCAAAGAAGAAGAGACATGCAATGAAAATTCCGACGCAGGCTAAAATATCACAATCGCGCCGGAACCTAACGCACCCTTGCAACAAAAATAAATTTCGCGTTCGAGGCGCATCGTACTGCGATGGATGATTCGTTGACCCGAAGAGCGAACACGGCGGTCAAGCGGACTGCGGTTTTCCTATGCAAGGAATAAAAGAACCGGATAGGTAGTCAGGGTTTTTGCGGTGCTCGAAGTTTCAACAAACGGGCCGATTATCTGGGCGGCCTGTCTTAGCAAATCCACAACCTCAAATAAATGAGGTGGTTACAGATGCAAGCCCGGAACTCGGGAATCGAGAGATCCCACGTTGTTTGGGTCACGAGTCATTCAAAATATCACTTTCAAACCAAGATTACGCCCATATGAATCCGTAATTTGGCACATCGAAACGTTGCATTTTACTACTCTCACGCACCCATCTAGTATCTCGTTCCTCGAAACATCTTTGTCCCTGCAATCGTTTTAGGGCACGAGGAATCGGCAGCGAGATAAAGAATACATAAGGAGATTACATGGCGGAGAATACCGGCGAAGTCAAAATGACACCAACCTTAGGATTAACCGGGTTGACGATGAACGCCATGGCGCTCATCGCACCCGGGGCCTTCCTTTGGCTTACGTTTGCACCCCAGGCCACTGAGGGTGCCACGGCGCCCTCGATGTGGATCGGCATCGTTTTCGCGCTCGTGTTGTGCCTGGCGACCGCGGTTTGTTACGCGGAGATGGCCAAGCTGTATCCGGGCACAGGCAGTTCCTACTATTTCGCGGAGCAATCCTTCCTGAATCATGATAAGGCATGGAAGTATGCCCGCCTGATGAAATTCATCGTTGGCTGGGGCTCGCATCTTTACTATTGGATATACCCTGGCGTGATGGTCGCCGTCACCGGAGTCTTCTGCGGCTACATCACCGGCACCCTCTGGCCGAACTTCATGAGCGCATCGAACCCCGGTCCCATGTTCATGATGCTCGTGGCGATCTTGTTTTCATTCGCCGTTGCGTATATCGCGCACCGCGGCGTGAATGGTTCGACGGCAGTCAGCGTCGCCATCAACGTGATTCAGATTTCCGCGCTGATCGTTTTCTCGGTAATGGCCATCAGCTACCGCATGAGCCATCCTCCGGGAAGCGAAGCATGGCAATTTGATTCGGTTTCCGGCGAGGGCTACAACTATCAGTTCGCCACCACAAGCCAGACGGTCAATGGAACCGCCACCGACGTCATCACCCGTGATGCCAATATGGTGCCGCAACCCAAGCTGGACGCCGCCGGCAAACCGGTGCCTTACATCGTCAGCTACGATATGTATGACACCAGCAATCCGCCGGTGTTTCAGGCTCATCCCAATGCCAAATCCGTCATCGGTATTCACAACTTCAACTGGATGTTCGTGCAGGCCACGGTGGCCATCCTGATCCTGGTCGGATTCGAATCGGTGACGGCGATGGGCGGCGAGGCCAAAAACGCCAAACGGGACGTCCCGATCGCTGTTATCACATCACTGCTAGTTCAGGGGGCGTTCTGTTATTTGTTCGAGTATTTCGCCGCAAACTACTTCTTAAATAGCGGCTATCCCATGTCGACTGCGACCGGGTCGGCAGCGCCCATCGGCGACATGATGATCATGGTCGGCGACGCCCTCTTTCATGGACATGGCCGAGCCTTCATGTTGATTGAAGCCGTAACCGTTTTCCTGGCTTTGATCGGCACCACGCTCTCCTGCATCAACACCGGGGCGCGCGTTACGTACGCAATGGGCAAAGACGCAGAAGTGCCGGAACACTTCGGCATCCTGCACGAGAAGAACCTCAGCCCGCACCGTGCGATCTGGGCCTTGGCTATCATTTCCGCTATTTTCGGATGCCTGGCCTTGACGTTCCTGTTCGGTGACGGCGGCGCCATGACTGACGCCACGATCCAAGCCCTGCCTCACGGGTTCTGGTCGAGCTTTGGCTACGCATCTCATGACACCATGGCGAAAATGCCCAACAGCCTGCTCACGATTACGCTGGCCTCCAACTTCGGGACGTTCGTGCTCTACATGCTGAGCTGCGTAACCTGCATCTTCTGCTATAAGGGCCACCCGAACTTCAGCTTCCTCAAGCACATGCTCATCCCGATTTTCGGCATCGTCGCGAATCTGATTTGCATGGGCGCTTACATTGTGCTGCCGTTCATGGGGTACGGAACCAAGATGGAACCGTTCCTTGCCTTGGGGATAGCAGCCGTTTGGGCTATTTATGGAGGGATTTACTTCCTGATGTCCAGCAAAGCCACTGGCCGTACAACGCTGGTCACCAGCCGTACCTAATGGTGTAGTATGAACATAGCTCAACTAGCCAGAAAGATTGGACAGGTCCGCCTCGGCGGACCTGTCCGAATTTCAGTATCAGATGTGAGCGAAATTCTTGGAGAACCCGGGGGCGGCGCTCCCCCAAAAGGACCGTCTTGGGTCGCCTCCACTGGAAGTACGGCCTTCGGCCATATGCTTGACCTCGAATTCGTGGCTCGCACCGATGTTGGGCGAGTCCGCGACCACAACGAAGATTACTTGGGCTACTCGTCTCCGGCGACTCCCGCGCAGGTGCGATCGCACGGCTGGCTGTTCGTGTTGGCTGACGGAGTTGGTGGACACGAAAAGGGCGAAGTCGCATCGCAAACCGCCGTGGAAAGTATGGTCGCCGGGTTTCCACGCGCAAAGGAAGGGGAATCTCACTCGGCGCTGCTGCAGCGTCTGGTTCAACAGGCGAACACTTCCGTTTTTGAAGCCTCTGTAACCGGCGGGCGGGAATCTGCTGGCATGGCTACCACCATCGTGGCCTGCGCCTTGCGGTATGACCGAGTGTCCGTCGCGCACGTAGGCGATTCACGCTGCTATTTGATCCGCAATGGCAAGGCTGCGCAGATTACACGCGACCACACGGTTGCCGGCGAGCAAGTCCGCCTTGGCCTCATTAGCGCGCAGGAAGCAGCCGAGGGAGAAACCAGCCACATCCTAAGCCGCTCGCTTGGCACTGAATTGATTGCAAATGTGGATACCAACGACCACCAGATTTTTGCGGGAGATGTCCTCCTGCTATGTTCGGACGGCCTGCACGGCGTTGTGGATGCATCGGAAATGGCCGCTATTTGTGGCCACGGCATGGAGCTTCATCAGGCGGCGGAAAAATTGGTTGCCCTTGCCAATGATCGAGGCGGCGGCGATAATATCAGCGTTCAGTTGATCCGTATTCGGGGCGTCGAGCGAATGGGTATGTATCGCGGACGGCCCTATAAACTGTACTGATACAGGTTCGCCGCGGTTTTCTTGCTTGCCGCTGACCTGCCTTCCCAATGAGCGAATTCCATCCCGGCGATCAGCTCGACCATTACCGCATCGATGGCTTGGTTGCCAGAAGCGGGATGGCTTCTATTTTTCGCGGGACCGATGTGCGCGACGGCCGTGCAGTGGCCATCAAGGTTCCTCACCCGGAAATGGAAGCCGACCCGGTCCTATACGACCGATTCCAGCGCGAAGAAGACATCGGCAAGAAGCTTGTTCACCCCGGCGTGGTTCGCGTATACAACGACGAAAATCGCAGCCGTCGTTACATGGTATTGGAATGGGTTGACGGCCGCCTGTTGCGCCAAATCCTGAACGAACAAAAGAAGTTTTCCCCGGAGCGCGCCATCCGGATCACTCTGGCACTGTGCAAGGCACTGGATTACATTCATAGCCAGGGCGTCGTCCATCGCGACTTGAAGCCCGAAAACATCATGGTTGGCCCGGACGATCAGGTGAAGCTCATCGATTTTGGCATTGCGGCCAACGCCGGATCGCGCCGCCTTACCTTTGCCAAGCTGACCGAGGCCATGGGAACGCCGGACTATATTTCTCCCGAGCAAGTAAAGGGGAAGCGCGGCGACGCCCGCAGCGACGTTTATTCGCTGGGCATCATGTTTTACGAAATGTTGACGGGCAAGGTGCCTTTCATCGGGCCGAATCCTTTCGTCATCATGAACGAACGCCTGCTGAATAGTCCGATCCCGCCACGCGAGGTCAATCCCGAGGTTTCGCCCGAGCTGCAGGAAATTATTTACCGCGCTTTGGAACGCGATCCCAACAAGCGCTATCCGAACGCGCATGAATTTGCCCTCGACCTGGAACACCCGGAAAAAGTGGGCGTGGCTGACCGCGAAGAGCTCAAGAATTGGAAACAGAGGCGCTCCCCCGTTTCACGGCGAATTCTGTTTTACGTAATGCTGGCCCTGATTCCCGTTGTCATCTTCGGGCTGATGCTGTTTTTAGCGCGCCATATGTAGCTGTTCTTCCCGCCCCGTTTGATACTGAGGATTCCGCCAAATTGCGGAGGTTTAGTGGCCGGAATCCAGGACATGGCAAACCGGACAACACGCCACCTGTAGGGCGTATGCCATCTTCAGACGCGAACCTAAAATACTTAGGGATTGGTCCACTGACAGTTTTGGGAGATTCCTCCAAGCCATGCGAATCGAAGAATTCCAAGAGCGACTGCGCGACTCCGTACTGATAGCGGACGGGGCCATGGGCTCCTTGCTGTATGAATCACTGGGCGCGCAGCGCTGCGTCGATGAACTCAACGCCACGCGCGCCGAGGAAGTGTTTCGCGTGCACATGGCCTATCTGGAGGCCGGCGCGCACATCATCGAAACGAACACCTTCGGCGCCAACCGCAATAAGTTGACCGCATTTGGGCTGGAAGAGCGCGTCACGGAACTCAATCATCGCGGCGTAAAGATCGCTCGCGAGGCGCGCGAGGCCGCCCGCCACGAAGTCCTGATCGCAGGATCGATTGGCCCGCTTGGTTCCTTTCGCGATGTGCGCGAGGCCACGCTGGAACATTTTCGGAAATTGTTCCGGGAGCAAGCCGAGGCGCTCGAGGAACGCGGCGTGGATTTCTTCGTCCTGGAAACGTTTGGCAATCCCATCGAACTTGTGGCGGCCATCGAAGCGATTCGTTCGTTTTCTCAACTCCCCATTGTTGCGGAGATTACCTACTCCGAGGAGGGCATCACCTTCAGCGGCGCCCGCCCGAAAAATATCTGGACCATTTTGCAGGATCGCGGCGTACAGGTCATTGGCGCGAACTGCTCCGTGGGGCCGCAGGACCATTTGCGCCTTCTGCAGGAACTCGCTTCCGTGGCGGGCTCGTTTCCGATGAGCGCCATGCCCAACGTGGGCTTTCCGCAGCGCGCTGGCGACCGCGTGATCTATCCAAAATCCTCGCCGGAATATTTCGATCGATTTGCCCGTGAAGCGGTTGCGCTGGGCGCGCGAATTCTGGGCGGGTGCTGCGGCACCACGCCGGAACATATTCGCGCCATGGTTCGTGCAGTGGCGGGCATGCATCCCGCAACCGGCGCCAGGGTTGTCGCCGCGGTTGAAAGCGCGCCCGAGGCTCATCCCATTGTGGCGCGGGAACCTGACAGCGCGCTGTGGCGGAAAATTCAGGCGCAGGAATTCGTGATTTCCGTGGAAATCGATCCGCCAAAAGGGACCTCCATCGATCGCGTTCTCGAACAGGTGCAGAACGTGATGGCCTCGAAGAAAGTGGACACCATCGACGTCAACAGCGGACCACTTGCCCGCGTGGGCATGGACGCGCTGACGCTATCCGGCGCGCTCGAAGCGCGCGGCATCGAAACTATTCCGCATCTCACCACGCGCGACGCGAATCTGATTGGCTTGCAGGCCATGCTTCTCGGCGCGTGGACCGTGGGTGGAGTGCGCAACGTCCTGGCCGTGACCGGAGATCCGCCATCGCTGGGCAGCTCTTCGGGATCGACCGGCGTGTATGAAGTTGACGCCATCGGTCTCGTGAAAGTAATGGCCAAGTTGAATCAGGGGCAGGATTGGGGCGGGAAAAATCTTGGCGGTGCCACCAATTTTACCATCGGAGTCGCCGTGAATCCCCTTGCCGAGGATTTGGACGAGGAGCTTCGCCGATTTCGCCTGAAAGTTGAAGCAGGCGCGCACTTCGCCATGACCCAGCCGATTTTCGATCCCCAACACTGGGAGCAATTTCTAAAACTCATGGGCGGGAAATCGCCGATTCCCATTATCGTTGGCCTGTGGCCGCTGAGCAGCTACAAGCAGGCCCTGCGCCTGCACAACGAAGTGCCCGGCATCGTGATCCCGGAAGGACTTCTGAAACAGCTGGAGGCAGCTGGAGCCTCGGCTCGCGACCACGGCTTCGCGCTCGCGCGCAAATTGCTGGATTGGGCAAGAGGCGCCCGCCATTTGGGAATTGCCGGCGCTTACCTGATTCCTCCGTTCAAGCGCTATGAAGAAATACTCGACTTGTTCCAATAGAAGTGGAAGCACGGAGAAGTAATTGCTGATTTCAAGAAAAGCTCGGATTGCCGCGCTGAACGATATCCTGAAGGAGAGGATCGTCGTTTTGGACGGCGCCATGGGCACCATGCTGCAGGGGCAGCAGCTGGAGGAATCGGCGTTTCGCGGCACGCAATTTGTGAATCATGCGCGCGATTTGCGCGGGAACTTCGACGTCCTGAACATCACGCAGCCGGGCATCGTGCAGGCCATTCAGCGCCAATACCTGGAAGCCGGCGCGGACATCATCAAGACCAACACGTTCAACTCCAATGGAATTTCCGCGCTCGATTACGGACTGGAACATCAAGTTCACGAACTGAATGTCGCGGGCGCGAAAATTGCGCGCGCGGTGGCCGACGAATACGAAGCGGCGCACCCAGGCCAAGTTCGCTTCGTTGCGGGCTCCATGGGGCCGACCAACCGCACGGCGTCCATGTCGCAGGATGTGAACAGCCCGGCCTCGCGCGGCGTCACCTTTGATAAGTTGCGCGAAATATATTTCGAGCAGGCGCGCGGCCTGGTGGAAGGCGGCGCGGACCTGTTGCTGCTCGAAACGATCTTTGACACGCTGAACGCCAAGGCCGCGCTCTTCGCCATCAGCCAATACAACGACGAATATTTTGCAGCCACCGGCGAGCGCATCCCGGTCATGGTATCCGTCACCATCACCGATCGAAGCGGGCGCACACTTTCCGGCCAGACGGTCGAAGCGTTTTGGATTTCCGTTTCGCACATGGACCTGCTCAGCGTGGGCATCAACTGCGCCCTCGGCGCAAAACAAATGCGCCCATACGTCGAGGAGCTTTCTCATCTCGCGCCCGTGCACATCAGTTGCCACCCAAACGCCGGCCTTCCCAACGCTTTCGGCGGATTTGACGAGACGCCGGAAAGAATGTCCGCCGACATGCACGAATTCGCGGCGAACGGCTGGCTGAATATCGCCGGCGGCTGTTGCGGAACCACGCCCGCGCATATCAAGGCAATCGCCGAAGCGGTGCGCGATTTGAAACCGCACGTCCTCTCCAAGCCGGAGCGCTACACGCGATTCAGCGGCCTGGAGCCGCTGGTGCTGCGGTCGGATTCCCGCTTCGTCAATATCGGCGAGCGCACCAACGTCACTGGCTCGCCCAAATTTGCCAAGCTGATTCTTGCCGGCGAACTCGAAGCTGCATTGTCCGTGGCGCGGCAACAAGTGGAAAACGGCGCGCAGATCATCGACATCAACATGGACGAAGCCATGCTCGATTCCGAGCAGGCCATGACCACCTTTCTGCATCACATCGCGGCCGAGCCGGACATCGCCCGCGTGCCCATCATGATCGACAGTTCGAACTGGAAAGTCATCGAGGCTGGACTGAAATGCATTCAGGGCCGTGGCATCGTGAATTCCATCAGCCTGAAGGAAGGCGAAGAGGCCTTTCGCCAGCGCGCACGTTTGGTACGCCGGTACGGCGCGGCCATGATCGTGATGGCCTTCGATGAAAGGGGCCAGGCCGATTCGCTCGTGCGAAAGATGGATGTGTGCACTAGAGCGTACAGAATTCTTACGGAAGAGGCCGGTGTCGCTCCGGAAGAAATTATTTTCGACCCGAATATCTTGACGGTAGCCACGGGCATCGAGGAGCACAACAACTACGCCGTGGATTTCATCGAAGCCACGCGCCAGATCAAGGCCAAGCTGCCTTACGCGAAGGTCAGCGGCGGCGTCAGCAATATTTCATTTTCCTTCCGCGGCCACAACGTGGTGCGCGAAGCGATGCACTCCGCGTTTTTATACCGCGCAATTCAAGCCGGCCTGGACATGGCCATTGTGAACGCGGGCCAGCTTGCGGTTTACGAAGAGATCCCGAAAGACCTCCTGAATCTTGTCGAGGACGTGCTGCTGAACCGCCGCCCGGACGCTACGGAACGTTTGCTGGCGTTCACCGAAACGGTCAAAGCAAAAGAAAAAGGAGCGGTGGAGGAAGATTCCTGGCGGAAAGGGACGCTTGAGGAGCGGCTGACGCACGCCCTGGTCAAGGGCGTCACGGATTACATCGAGGAAGATACGGAAGAAGCGCGGCAAAAATTCGGCAAGCCGCTGGCGGTGATCGAAGGCCCGCTGATGAATGCCATGAATGTGGTGGGAGACCTTTTCGGATCGGGGCGCATGTTTTTGCCGCAAGTGGTGAAGAGCGCGCGGGTGATGAAAAAAGCGGTCGCCTACCTGCAGCCATATTTGGAAGCCGAAAAGCTGGCGGGCGGCGTGTCCGTCAAAGGCCGCATCGTCATGGCCACCGTGAAGGGCGACGTTCACGACATCGGCAAGAATATCGTGGGCGTGGTGCTGGCCTGCAACAACTACGAAGTGATTGACCTCGGCGTGATGGTGCCCGCCGAAAAAGTTCTGCAAATCGCGCGTGAAACAGGCGCGCATTTGATTGGGCTGAGCGGCCTCATCACTCCTTCGCTCGAAGAAATGACGCACGTCGCAAAAGAAATGGAGCGCGAAGGACTCACCATCCCGCTGCTGATCGGCGGGGCCACCACCAGCCGCACGCACACTGCCGTCAAGATCGCTCCCTCATATCGCCAGCCAGTGATTTACGTGCAGGACGCATCGCGCGCCGTGGGCGTGGTGGGCAATTTGCTCAACCCCGAACTGAAGAAAAGTTTCACGGAAGCGAATCGCATCGAGCAGGAGCAAGCGCGGGAAAAGCATGCCACGCGCAAGGCGCAGCCTCTCCTGTCGATTGTGGAGGCGCGCAATAAAAGGCCCGTTTACGATTGGTCCGCCTACCAACCGCCGCGGCCTTCTTTCCTCGGGACGCGCGTGTTCAATCCCGTGCCTCTGGAAGAAATCGTTCCTTACATCGACTGGACGCCGTTTTTTCACGCCTGGGAGTTGCGCGGAATTTATCCCAAGATTTTCGATCAGGAGGGCGTCGGCCCCAAAGCCAAGGAGCTGTTTGACGAAGGCCAAAAGCTGCTCGATCGCATCGTGCGCGAAAAATTGCTGGAAGCCCGTGCCGTGATCGGATTTTTCCCCGCGAACAGCGTGCAGGACGATATCGAAGTGTACGCGGACGAATCGCGCCATCTACTCACAACATTTCACACTTTGCGCCAGCAGCAGGTGAGGCCGAATCAGGAGCCCAGCTACGCGGTGGCGGATTTCGTCGCGCCACGAGAGAGCGGCAAGCTGGATTACCTGGGAATGTTTGCGGTCACCGCGGGATTGCGCATCGAACCGTTGGTTGAGAAATTTGAAAAAGACAATGACGACTACAACGCGCTGATGGCCAAGGCGCTGGCCGACCGCCTTGCAGAGGGCCTGGCCGAGCTGATGCACAAACGCGCGCGCATCGAATGGGGCTACGGCAAGGACGAGAAGCTCTGCCACGACGATCTGCTGCACGAACGCTACCGCGGCATTCGCCCCGCGCCCGGCTATCCGGCTCTGCCCGATCACACCGAAAAGCGTCCGCTCTTCGATCTGCTCTGCGCCGAAAAAAACGCGGGCATCACGCTGACCGAAAATTTCGCCATGTATCCGGCGGCATCGGTCAGCGGCTTCTACTTCTCGCATCCTGAATCGAAATATTTCGCCGTCGGAAAAATCGGCCGCGACCAGGTCGAGGACTACAGCCGCCGCAAAGGCCTCGATCTGCGCACCGTCGAGCGCTGGCTGGCTCCCAACTTGAATTACGATCCAGACGCAGCGTAATCTCCCTCGCTTACTGAAACTTAAAGGCATGGCCTTTCGTGGCATAGGTTTCAGCCTGTGGGGTTAGTCCTTGCCAGGTCTAAATTCCACAGGCTGAAACTTATGCCACAAAAACCATCCATCGCCATAATCGTCCAAAATAAAAAACTCCAAGGCAGGGCCGAGAATCCGGCGGCTGCCTTGGAGTTTTTTTGTTGCGGGTTGTTGCGTTTGCGCTAGGGCAAGTCGTAGCGGAGGTCGACGTAAACCATGCCCATGTGTGCCGTCGCAGGTTGGCCGGCGGCGACGTACCACGGGGTACGCGACGAGTAAGAGAACTGCGTCATGATGCGGAGGTCGCCGTAGCTCGGGTTCCTCCAGAGGAAGTGGTGGATGCCAATCGTCGGTTCAAACAGATAGCGATCCGCGGAGTTTGCAGAACCGGCCGGGGCGGCAGGGCAGGTTCCGGTTGCGCCAGTGTTGAGAACTGACGAGCCTTTCCCGAAGCCGTAGCCGTAATTGGTTTTGACCGTGCAATTACCTGAGGCTCCGGCTCCGGTGGCAGCAACTGTGGTCACGACGGTGTCCACGTTTCTCCCAAAATACGCTCCGCTGTCGTATGCATAAATGACCGTACTCGGATTGACCTGATATTCAAATCCGGCGATTGCCGATGAGGCGTGGATTCCGGAGAGTTGCCCGCTCGAACGGATAATCAAATCCGGCCCGCCGGTGCTGGCAATGTAACGCCCGCCGCCGTAGCTGTAAAAGCCTGTGCCGATAAAGCGCAGGTTCTTAATCAACTCGATGTTTGCGGTGGCCGCCAACCCTCCGCCCTCCATGGAAACCGTGGCAGGAGTCGCTCCGGTTCCAGGATTCAGCAGGTTGACCGCCTTGAAAGAGCGCAAGAGGCCGGCCACATCGAAGTGCACACCATGGCCGGCGGGCTTGGCATCGAAGGAGGTCTTCACGATGACGTCCGGAGCGAGGTTGGGCACGTTCGGGTTGTTCACACCGCTGGTGCTGCTGGTGTTTCCGCTGTTGCTGTCAAATTCCTGGTTGTAGGTTGCGCTCCCGGAATTGAACACGGTGACGGAACCGGGAAGAGTCTGCTGCGGATTTTCGATGGAGACGCCGAGCGCCCAGTTGTTCGTGGGATGAGCGATGACGCGGAAGGAAGTCTGCCGCGCCCAAGTCAGGCCCAATTGGTAGTTCGTGTCCACGTCCTGCGAGTAGAAGAGATCTCCCGGCAGGGCCGAAAGTCCGTTTCGGTTGGGAGTCAGGAAACTCCAGGATTGCCCGCCGAAGATTTCAATCTTGCCACGGCGATAATCCGCCCAGTACAGGCGCATGCGAAGGGAATTGCTGTTGCTGGTGTCGTTTCCGTTGGGAGGCAAGTAGCCAAGGAAGTCGGCTTCGAGGTAACCGGTTACGTCAGCCTCGCCGAACTTGGCATGCGTCCTCAAGCCGATGCGCGAGTTCTGCGTTGAAAACCGGAATTCGCTGAGCCGCCCGGGAGCTGTATTGGCGAATGCGTTCGAGCCAAAACTTGTGCCGATGCCGCCCAGGTTCGTGGTGCGGAAGACGCCCATCATATCCATGAAGCCGAGGGGATAGAATTCGGCGCCGCCGATCTTGAAATACAGCGGTCCGGGCTTTTCTTCCATCTTCTCTTGTGGCATTGCAGCGGTCGCGGTTGCTGCGAGAGTTACCGGCGAGGCGGCTGCCGTTGCCACGGGCATCCCGGCGGAAATTGCCGGTGAAGCCGCTACGGGAGCGGCCGCGGATTCCGCTGGTTTTACTCCAAACTTTTCCTCTAGGGCTTCCATTTTCAGCTGCTCGGCCTTGAGCGCCTCGTGTTGCGCTTCCAGTTCCGCTCGCTGCTCTTCCACAAGGGCGCGAAGGTCCTGCATCTCGCTCTCGATGGCCGAGGCTTCCGGCTTCACTGCTACCGGTTTATCTGGAAGGGCTGCAGCGCTGTTCGCGGCTACAGTTGTCTCTTCCTTCCCGGTCTCTCCGGCCGCGCGCGCCAGAAGCGGCGACGCCGTGAGACTTATGCCCAGCAACACTGCAGCAAATACTCGCATTTCATTTCCTCCTGAAATGAGGTCCTATGACTAGTTTCCATCCACATGCTTGAATTGGAATCGTTTCGAAATCCCCAGCCCCACGACTGATTACGATTGATTACTTTTTTCCCTGAAATGATCCCAGCCCTGCCAAAAAACTCTAGTTCCGACTGCTCCCCGGGCGAATCCTTAGTTGCGCCGCCTTTTCTCGGATAGGGCATTTGGATTCCTTGAACCGGGGCGTTATTCAGACACTTCCGTGCGCTATGGACACTATCGATGCGCCCTTACTGCCCCGTGAGAGGAATGTTAATTGTGTGTTACATCAGCCCAGGTGACGCCTGCTATCCAGAAAAATGGAATGCCGAAATTGCCGCACACCATTGCTTCTTAAGGGCTTACCTAGATGGTTGACTGGCGGTTCGATCCGACATAAATTGAAACATGAAGCTGAGAAAACCCATGAAAATCAAATCTGCCTGGTTCGCGGCATTGTGGCTCCTGCCGTCGTCGCTCGTCGCGCAAACTCCTACGGTTCCCACCATGGACCACGAGCCTCACCACCATCTAGCTCTCCACAATGATTACGTGAAAGTGTTCAACGTGGAAGTGGCGCCCGGCGATTCCATTATTCTGCATAGCCACGATCAGGACACCATCGCCATCGCTATCGGCGACCAGCTTGTGACCGTGGGCATTCCGGGAAAGACCAGCGCGCCTTCCAAGAATGCCGATGGCCAGGTTCGCCTGCAGCGCTCCGGATACATTCACTCCACGCACGTCGATGGAGACACGCCCTACCACACTGTTGCCGTTGAGCTCATGAAGCCGCAGACCAACTTTCATAATGTCTGCGCGGAAATCCTTCCCGGGCAGCCGCTGAATTGCACGGATGCCGCGGCAAAGGCTACTTCCGCTTACAAAAGCCAGCCGCTGCTGGAGTCCAACGAGACTCGCGCGCTGCTCGTTCGCGTCCTTCCGCATCAATCTATGAAAGTAGGGGAGTCGGGGCCGGAGGTCATCGTTGCTCTGGATGCCGCAGCGATTTCGGGGATCTCCAAAGAATCGGCGAAGACGCTGAAGCCGGGCGACTTCGTTTGGCTGGAAGGAGGCGCGGGTCAAGGCCGCGCATACAAGAACACTGGAGCTAAAGAAGCCCGCTACATTGAAATCATTGTTCAGCCCGCAAAATAATTGCGGCAGCCGGACCCGGGAATCTTGAAATTCGCCAGGATTGTCTTTCTTGTCGCGGGTATTTTCGGTTTACTGGCCGCCTCGCTGCCTATTTCGCAATAAAATCCGATCGCCATCCTGCTTAATCCAGCTATCTTGAATTCTACTTCCGATTTATAATAAATGAGTATTCTATAAACTGTCCTTATATGGCCAGCGAATGCAAATCTGGCGCCCGTGGCATAAGCTTCAGCCTGTGGGTTTTAGTCCTTGCAAGGCCCAACCCCCACAGGCTGAACAGGCTGCGGAAAAAGTACTTTTTGTCATCCCGAGCGAAGCGAAGGATCTGCTTTTCTCCCCGGCTTCCAAGAAACAGCAGATTCCTCGGGCAAACCCCGCCCTTCGGAATGACAAGTTTCGAGTTTTTCCGCGGCCTGTGAAGCCCGCGCTACTTGAAAGGACCCAATGGATTTATCCCAACTGCACGTATTTCTGACCGTGGCAAAAGAGCAGAGTTTTTCCCGCGCCGCGCAAAAACTGTACCGAACGCAGCCGGCCGTGAGCATCGTCATCCGCAAGCTCGAGGAGTCGGTAGGACAGCCGCTGCTGGTGCGCGGCGCGCGCCAGGTCAAGCTGACAGACGCCGGAGAACTGCTGCGCGATTACGCCGAGCGCCTGCTCAATCTGCGCGACGAAATCGAGAAGGGAATGGAGGACCTGAAAAGCCTGGGCCGCGGCGAACTCCGCCTCGGCGTGAACGAAAGTTCCATCCACGCGCTGCTGCCCACCCTGGCGCGCTACAGGAAACTCTACCCCGGCGTGAAGCTCATCATGCACCGCACGCTTTCGCGCGACATCCCGCAGGAAGTCTTGAATTACCGTCTGGACCTGGGCACCGTCTCCTACATGCCGCAGGACGCAAAACTCACGGCCGTGGAAATCCTGCGCGACGAGCTGACCTTCGTCGTCCCGCCCAAGCACAGGTTGGCCCGCCGCCCCTCAGTGGACATCAAGGAACTGGGCCAGGAAACTTTTATTGCCCACAACGTTGAGTCCCCCTACCGCACGCGCGTCATTCAGCTCTTCGAGAAACACCGCACCCCGCTGCGCCGCGACATCGAAATGCCCACCATCGAAAGCATCAAACGCTTCGTGCAAATGGGCATGGGCGTGGCGATAGTCCCAAGAATGTGCGTCCGCTGGGAAGTCGAAAGAAAACAGCTGGCCGAAGTCCGCATCCGCCAGCTCAAGCTGCCGCGCTCGCTATATTTGGTGTCGCGCCGCGGCGCGCGCCTCTCGCACGCCGCGGTCGGGCTTATGCGCCTATTGGATGCGTAATGGTGAGGTTCGGGAAGGCTGCTCGATAAATGCGGTCGTCCAGCGTGAGGAGAGGGAAATCATTCTTAAGTGCGTGGGCGCCGATCAAAAAGTCAGTAAGGATCCGGCGTGGTCCGTGATCTTTTTGCTTTCGCCTGCGAGTTGCGTAGCCTTGAAAGGCGTGGCCGGCAGCCCGCCAGATTGCCTCGTCGAATTTCCAATCCACGGATATCCCCGATTCTTTGAAAAAGTAATCGAGGAACTTCTCACTTCTTGAAGGGAATCCGAGTAGCTCGGCATAAACAGGTGCGGCGATTGTCAAACTCCCCCGTGCGAGTGCTGCATCCAGCGCGGTGCGAACGGGGAGATTCAAGCTGTCCTCCGGGTCCCAGAGAACCACGAGGATATTGGTGTCAATCGCCGTCGTCATGTCCACGCATCTCGCGGATATAGCGGAGAATGGCCTTCTTGCCGCGGGGCAATCCCGGGTTTCCAATTCCGCGGAATTTTTCAAAGGGGCTTTCGCTTCTCACCGAATGGATATGATAGCCCGTGTCGTCCTTTTCAAACTCCACTTTGTCACCCGCCCGGACGCCTAATTCCTTGCGAACCTCATAGGGCAAGGTGATCTGCCCCTTGCTGGTGACCTTGGCCTGATTCTTCAAGGGGATTCTCCTTCCTCCTTACTTTACCACAAGCCTCCTTACTTTCGAATGGAGGGGTTTCCGCAATGGCAACCGAAGAATCGGTTGAACGCGATGGATGAATTCATTGCAACCATAACACAAACTGTGTGTCATTCCGAGGGCCTGTTCTTGGCCCGAGGAATCTGCTGGCGTCTTTCATGAAATAAAAAAGCAGATTCCTCGGGCCAAGAACAGGCCCTCGGAATGACAGGTCGCCTTGAATTGTTTGATTTAGAATGTTTACCTGAAGACCAAGAAAAAGAGGACCCGCGAATACACCGCTTTTTTGGAGTTGAACGAGCACGGCGGCTATACCGTGACGGTCCCCGGCCTTGTGACGGAAGGCAAGGACCTGAACCACGCGCGAGCCATGGCCAAGGACGCCGTCCGCTGTTACATCGAAGGCCTGAAGAAGTCGAAAGAGCCCATCCCACTCGAACGCGAGTCAGCACAGATTAAGATTTCAGTCGTCACATGGACCGGGCCCAAAAACCACACCGTTGCAGAAGACGCAAGCGTGATGCGCCCGAAAATTCAAAGGCTGGCGCACCCGTCACGCCGCCATAGGTATGATGAAGTTGTTGCAAGCGTAGCAGTGGAAGACCAGTAGAGTGAATATGAGGATCCGGTTTTGAACTTGTAGCGCCCGCCTTTCTTTTCAGGCGGGCATCCGTCCGTCGCGCCAACGTGCCCGCCTGAAAAGAAAGGCGGGCGCTACAACAAAACCCGTCGACAAGATTGCAATCCGTCGGCGCTGAAAGCACCGAAGGTAATTAGCCCGGGGCAACGCCCTGGGTCGGGAATCTCACCGGGAATGGTGCGCCCTGAAGGGGCGCAAGGACCCTCCGCCCCTTCAGGGCGGAAGATGATCCCTGGGCACGATTTCCCCGGGGCGTTGCCCCGGGCTGTCCTCCCACGGCGCTTTCAGCGCCGAAAGAGCCCATCCCATGTGAACACGAGTCAGCACAAGTCAAGGTTTCAAGCGTCGAATAGGCGGAGCCCCAAAACCCCACCCTTGCAAAAGGCGCAAGATTGGGGCACCCCAAATTCAAAGGCTGGCGCACCCGGCTTCGAGCGTTGCGCTAACTCCCTAGCAGTAGAATTACACAATCAGCTTACTTACTAACTTCTTATCGAAAGCTGAGATTTTCTGCTTCTTAGCTTTGGCGACCCAATCTCTGATCCAAGTGCGGATAGCTTTTCGCTTATTAAGTGTAAGTAGGCGTGCTGCAACAAACGTTCGCATGTCAACATATTGCGAGCCGCGAACAGAGTCTCGACGAAGACTCAGCCTTGATTTAAAGCGGTCAGGAACTTGTTGAATTCGTTGAAGACGCCTAACCATTCTTACCAAAAGCGCGAGGGGATTGCTAAGTAGCATTGAAGCTGCCCTCTTAACCTCTCCGAATTCATTACGGCCATAGGTTGCATATGCGATGGCCGCCGCTCGTGTCAGTTGTGATGGATTAGGACTTGTTCTCTCCTTGAAACAACGGCGCAGGTGCAGTCTGTGCTTGGGCTTTCCGAAACGAACAATCAACAAACAAGCTGGTGTTGCAAAAGTGAAGCTTCTCTTCCCTGCGTCAATTTCTTTGGTCATCTCGATAGCAAGGTCCAAAACGGAACGAGTTTGAGCGCCTCGTCCTTCCATCCGAAGAAGGCTCTCGATTAGAAGGAGCTCCACATCCTCATGAATTTGCTCTTTGTGCCGAAGGATGCTTCTTACAAATTTGAGGTAATCGGCGCCGGAACCTGAGCATCTCATATAGTCTGAAATGCGCTCCGTCAATGTGGGGCTCCTCATGAGGTCTTGAGCAGCCTTCCTTCTAAGAAACTTCGCCCTCGTTAGTCCAGCAAGGCGATACACACGCTTCTGAATTTTTTCCCATTCACCCTGATGCTCGTGTTTTAGGGCCATTCGCCATACGCGCGCTAAATCCCGAACGAGAGTTCTTCTAGGCTTTGCTCGGGATAATATTCGAGGCTCCAATAAATCGAGGTTTGCATTTGCTCTGAGATGGAAATGGATTTTCGCCTCTCCTAGGGAAAGGACTTTCGTCTTTTTGGCATTTGCAGTTAAGTATAGATTGGCTAGCGACGCAGCCACTTCGGCAACAGCCCTAAGGCCTTCAGCTCGCGAGTTGACACCTATAACTTGGTCGTCCATCCAACGTACGTATGCGTCTTTCCCTACGAATTCCGCCATCCTTCGGTCATGAGCGAATAACAGGAGGTTAGCAATTGTCCTTGAACACTCGAACTCATCAACCGGCAATCCAATACGCGGAGAATCCGAATAATCTGCTCGAATGGCTAACCGTTCCATTAGGAAAAATAGAATTCCAATCAATCTGGCGGGGATTGGAAAGTTCCGAAAAGCGTTTGAGACTTCTGAATGGAGCACACTATCGAAGAAATTAGTGATATCGGTGATTACGATAAATGGAAATACCTTCTTGAGGATCAAGTGTTTGCGATATTGCTCGTAGTCAAGCCAATTACGAAAGCTACGCGCTGATGTGAACCGATAAATCCCGGAAATCTCTTGAAAATCTTGTTGAGCTATATGGGCCGCGGCTTCACTGGCTCGCTTCAGATCGATGCGTCGATAGTAGACATGCGGTTGCTGGCTTTTCTGGGCCTTTCGATGTATGAAGTCTGCAATCGAGCGGAGCAGGACAACATCTGGTATTGCCGGGACCGTCAGCCGCCTCTTGAATCCACCTGACTTCGCAAGCGAAAATCGAATAGGGGGGAGCGGTTCATATGTTCCTGATTTGACTTGGCGTAGTAAGCGCCGAATCCAGATATCCGGCTCAATGTCGTAATCGAGGAAATCAATCACATCACGGACAGTGGAGTGCCGCAGCTCCGAACGAATTTCCTTCCAGGCCTGCCATAGGGAAGATTTGTTGATGCCTGAAATATTGCGATACACGTTAGGCACCCCGCGACCATACGAAGCTTATCACTAGAGTTAGTCACATTGTTGAGTAGGGAATGTCTCGATCGGGATCTGGTTGCTGTGGAGTTGACCTGCTCACTGAAACAAGCCGAAAAATAGAAAACGCTGACAAGTGGACGGCCGTCGATGTTCGAGCAAAAACAAAAAGCCCGCCCCGGTAAAGGGACGGGCTTTTGTTTTAGGTAAGTCTTTGAAAACTGGGTAGCGCAGATGAGATCTGACAGAACCCGCTCGAAGATTGAATCGTTCGAGCGATTACCTCGCATCCCCGTGAGAGGCTGCGAAGCTTGGACAACTTCACCTGCACACCTGCACAGGATTCATTGTCACTATGTTTAGAAAGGAGGTGATCCAGCCGCAGGTTCTCCTACGGCTACCTTGTTACGACTTCACCCCAATCATGGGTCATACCTTGGGCGCGTGCTCCCTTACGGTTAGCTGCGCGACTTCTAGTACAACTCACTTTCGTGATGTGACGGGCGGTGTGTACAAGGCCCGGGAACGTATTCACGGCGCCGATCTGATGCGCCATTACTAGCGATTCCAGCTTCATGCAGTCGAGTTGCAGACTGCAATCCGAACTGAGCATGGCTTTGGCCGATTAGCTCCCCCTCGCGGGTTCGCAACAGTCTGTACCATGCATTGTAACACGTGTGTAGCCCTGGACATAAAGGCCGTGCTGACTTGACGTCATCCCCACCTTCCTCTCCGTTATCCGGAGCAGTCCTCGTAGAGTTCTCCCTTGCGGGTAGCAACTACGAGTAAGGGTTGCGCTCGTTGCGGGACTTAACCCAACACCTCACGGCACGAGCTGACGACAGCCATGCAGCACCTCTACTACGGTCCCTTGCGGGAAGGCAATATTTCTATCGCTGGTCCGTAGCGGTTCAAGCCCAGGTAAGGTTCTTCGCGTTGCGTCGAATTGAACCACATGTTCCACCGCTTGTGCGGGCCCCCGTCAATTCCTTTGAGTTTCAGTCTTGCGACCGTACTCCCCAGGCGCGGAACTTAACGCGTTAGCTACGGGACGACCCGCCTACGCGGGCCACCCCAAGTTCCGATGGTTTAGGGCTAGGACTACCAGGGTATCTAATCCTGTTTGCTCCCCTAGCTTTCGTTCCTCAGTGTCAGTTGCGATCCAGTCAGCCGCCTTCGCCACGGGTGTTCCTGCAGATATCTACGCATTTCACCGCTACACCTGCAATTCCACTGACCTCTCTCGCACTCAAGCGCGGCAGTTTTGAAAGCAGCCTCTGGGTTAAGCCCAGAGATTTCACTTCCAACTTGCCGCACCACCTACGAACCCTTTACGCCCAGTAATTCCGAGCAACGCTGGCCCCCTACGTATTACCGCGGCTGCTGGCACGTAGTTAGCCGGGGCTTCTTATACCCGTACCGTCAAACCCTTGCGGGTCATTCGTCCGGGTCGAAAGGGGTTTACACTCCGAAAAGCTTCATCCCCCACGCGGCGTCGCTGCGTCAGGCTTTCGCCCATTGCGCAATATTCCCCACTGCTGCCTCCCGTAGGAGTCTGGACCGTGTCTCAGTTCCAGTGTGGCCGGCCATCCTCTCAGACCGGCTACCGATCAAAGCCTTGGTGAGCCGTTACCTCACCAACTAGCTAATCGGGCGCGGGCTCCTCCTCAGACGGCCTTGCGGCCTTTGAATCCAAAGACCGGAGTCTCTGGAATGTCATGCGGTATTAGCTCGCCTTTCGGCGAGTTATCCCCCATCCGAGGGCAGATTGCCCACGTGTTACTCACCCGTGCGCCGTGCGCCATCCGTATTGCTACGGACGCGCACTCGACTTGCATGTGTTAAGCACGCCGCCAGCGTTCGCTCTGAGCCAGGATCAAACTCTCGTGTGAAACTGGCTGCTTAGAAAATAAAAAAGCCCGACCATCATTTCTGAGTGTCGGGTTCCCATTTTCCAAGCGAACTTTTTATCGCTCGATTCACTCAATCCCCTGGCACCTAAATGCCAAGGTCAATCGAACGGGTTCTGGCACATCTCATCTTACTTACCCAGTTTGTCAAAGAGCATTTCCCCCTGTCCAGCAGGTGGGCTACCGTCTAGCCCAGTGATAATAGCATCCGTTTCCTAAATGTCAAGCATAAGTATTGCTGCTTTTTGAATGTCCTGTGAATAACTGTTGGCCTTCAGCCGTCCGCCTGTGCCTGCGAAGCACTTCTTTTCGCGGCGCACTGAGGACGCGGATTTGCCTGGCCCACGGCAAACTTCACCTGGACATCTCGCGCGCAAAAACTGCATCGAAGCGATGGTCTGTTGTAGCCCTGTCGCCATGGCACGAATAATTAGTTGCTCGCAATTCTTTCGCGTGGTGAAATCGTCCGTGGCAATGGTCTTGGACGAGGGGAGACTTCCGTGGGAATCAACGACAAAATTTTAGTGGCGGGCGGGGGCGGGTTTATCGGCGGCGCGCTGATTGCTGTGCTGCGCAAACAGGGATATCGCAATCTTCGTGCTGTCGATGTCAAACCCTTCGACGAATGGTATCAGCGCTTCGACGATGTGGAGAACCTGTGCCTGGACTTGAACCTCAAGGAAAACTGCGAGACGGCCGCCAAGGGCTCTGTCGATATCTTTAATTTGGCCGCCAACATGGGCGGCATGGGCTTTATTGAGCACAACAAAGCGCTGTGCATGCTTTCCGTGCTGATCAATACGCACATGCTGCAGGCGGCGCTGAAGCACGGAACCAAGCGCTTCTTCTATGCCTCCTCGGCGTGCGTTTACAACGGCGACAAGCAGAAAACGTTTGAAGCGCCCTCCCTCAAGGAAGAAGACGCTTATCCGGCGCTCGCGGAAGACGGCTATGGATGGGAGAAATTATTTTCGGAACGCATGTGCCGCCATTTTCATGAGGACTTCGGCCTGTACACGCGCGTAGCGCGCTTTCACAATGTTTACGGGCCGTGGGGAACCTGGTTCGGTGGGCGCGAAAAAGCGCCGGCGGCGATCTGCCGAAAAGTGATTGAAGCCAAAGTTTCCGGCAAGCACGAAATTGAAATTTGGGGCAGCGGCATCCAGACGCGCAGCTTCATGTTCATCGATGACTGTACCGACGGCATACAGAGAATCATGAACTCGGAAATCCTGGAGCCAATCAATCTGGGGTCGAGCGAAGCCGTGACCATCAACCAATTGGTGGACATGGCCGAGGACATTGCGGGAATCAAGCTCAAGCGCAAGTACGATCTGAGCGCGCCGAAGGGCGTCAACGGGCGCAACAGCGACAACACGCTGATTCAGAAGTACCTGCACTGGGAGCCGAGCACGCCGCTTCGCGCGGGGCTCGAAAGGACCTATCGATGGATTTACGATCAATACATGGCGCGCGAAAGAGGCGAAGCGGGAGTGGTGCGCGAGGCGGGAATTGTTCGATCGGTCCCGGCTTAGGACCTTCCAATGCGGTTGAGCCCTCGGCGGAGGAAATTCAAGAACATTTAACACAGAGGGCACAGAGAACACCGAGAAAAGCAGGAACGAGAAAAGCTTGATCGACAAACATTCAGCTCGACCTTTCCCTCATTCCTGCATTTGAATTTCTCCTTGGCCCTCTGTGCTCCTCGCTGTTCTCTGTGTTAAGTCTTTCGCATTTGGTTGTGATGCGCGTTACTTCGCCGGATGAAGCAAGAGCTTCTGCACCCGCCAGTTGATCAATTCCCCAACGTAGATTTCATTTTCGGATGGGCACGCGATTTCATGGATCCATCCGAATTGCTTGAGTTGCCTGCCGGTACCGCCCAACATGCCCAGAACTTTCCCGTCGAGACTGATCTTGTAGACTCGGCCAGGGAAAGCATCGGATGCGTAGATCACCTGATTCGGTCCGGGAGTGATGCAGACTGTCCATGGCGCGCCGGGGCCCATGGTCCCGACCAAATCGACGGGCGGCTTGTTGCCGATGATCGGCACTGTGTTCGCGTAGTCGAACGGTTCGCTGATTTTGATCTGCCGCAGATATTTTCCATCGCCATCGAACACTTCGATGCGGGAGTTGCCGCGGTTCGCCACGTACACATTTCCCTGCGCGTCGGTGGCGATGCTGTGGGGCGTGTTGAGTTGGCCGGGACCGCTGCCGGGCTCGCCAAACGATTTGATCCATTTGCCGTTCTTGTCGTACTTGGCGACACGCGAGTTGATGTAGCCGTCGCTGATGAACGTTTCGTCAGCCGCGTTCCAAGCCATGTCGGTCACCTGCCGAAACAATCCGTTGAACGGGCGGGAGCGGTGGTTTCGGATGCTTCAGCGGCTCGGTGCCTTCGTCCGAAGCTTCCAGCTTGCGTCCGAACACCATAATCACTTGGCCATCCGGATTGAACTTGATCACCATATCCGAGCCCTTGTCCGCCACCCAGATGTTGTCGTACTTGTCGATCCTTACCGTGTGCGCGAAGGACCACGCATAAAGATTGTGGCCGATCTCACGAATGAATTTGCCGTCCTTATCGAATTCCAGAAGCTGCGCCGCGGCTGCTGCATAGGCGGGACCGGTGGTATTTCCGCGCGAGAAAACGAAAATGTGTCCCTTGGAATTCACAGCCACGCCGGAAACTTCGCCGAGATACATGCCGGCCGGAAGCTTCACTGCGTTGGGCACGGAATCGAATGGAATTTCCGGTGCCGCCTGCTGGGCGAGCAACGTCAGAGGCGCGCATAGGAAAAATGCCAGAACCAACACAAACTTTTTCATCGTAATCCTCCCTAAATCCTTCTCAGCGGGCTTTGCGTTTGCGCCGATCGCGTGAAAAGACGCGTCAAGCCCTTCATTCTTATCCAATATATTTTTGCGATGACGCGAGCTTCCGGAGAATATATCTTTTTGCGCAGCCAACGCCAATGGAAAAGCACTCCGATTGTTGTAGCGCCCGTCCGCCGAGGCGGACGGGTATTTGGGCGCGATTGCAAATTGCCAACCTCAAGGTTGGCGCTACAATGGGCCTTCAGAATAGAGGTGAACTTCATGTCCCAGGATTATCTGCTCAAGACTGAGCCTTCGGAATATTCCTTTGCCGATCTATTGCGAGATGTGGCTACGGAGTGGGAAGGTGTGGCGAATCCCGCCGCGGTGAAGAATTTGCGCGAAATGATTCCCGGCGCGAGGCTGATCATCTACGAAACCGGCGCGCGCAAGAGCGCCGTGGGAACCGCGACGGTCGTTTCCGTGGATGCCGCCGATCCCAAAAATCCCAAAGTCAAAATCAAAGCGGGAAAAGCTATCGCAAAACCGGTTTCGCTCGAAGCAATCAAATCGAATAAATTGTTCAAGGATTCGCCGCTCGTACGCATGGGTAGGCTTTCCGTTGTGCCGCTGACGAAAGAGCAATTTGCGGCACTGACCGGCGCTTGATGTCAAATCCGAAAATTTGTGGGGATTTATGTGGCATAGGCTTCAGCCTGTGGATTTTTGTTTCTGCAAGGACTAAACCCCACAGGCTGAAGCCTATGCTACTTAATGCTCACTGACTTGCCGCCGCAGCGAGTTCCGCTAATTGGCGCAACGATTCCGCGTATGGAGCGCGCGCCACACCGCGTTCGCAGATGATTGCGGAGATGAAGCGCGACGGCGTGACGTCAAATGCCGGGTGCGCCGCGTGCACATCCGGAGCGATGCGCACTCCGCGAATGTGGGTCACCTCTTCAGCGGAACGCTCTTCGATGGGAATTTGCTCGCCGGACGAAATCTTGAGATCGAACGTGGAGACCGGCGCGGCCACGTAGAACGGCACGCCATGTTCGCGCGCCAACACCGCGATCTGATACGTTCCGATCTTGTTGGCCGTGTCGCCGTTGGCGGCGATGCGATCCGCGCCCACCACAACCGCGTCCACTTTTCCGGCCTTCATGAAATGTCCCACCATGTTGTCGGTGATGAGCGTGAGCGGCACGCCGCCTTCGTGCAATTCCCAGGCGGTGAGCCGCGCGCCTTGCAGGTAGGGCCGCGTTTCCGGCACGAACACGCTCAGCTTGTGGCCCTCTTCGATGGCCACGCGAATCACGCCAAGCGCCGATCCGATCCCGGCCGTGGCCAGTGCACCTGCGTTGCACTGCGTCATGACCGTGCCCGATGCGGGCATGAGCTGCGCGCCGAAGTGGCCCATAGCTTCGTCCGTGGCGCGCTTCTCTGCGTGAACCGCGCGCGCCTCTTCCACCATGGCGCGACGCGTGGCATCCAGCGGCGAGTTCGCCGCGGAAAGTTGCTCAAATCGGCGGGTCATGCGCTCGATGGCCCAGAACAGATCCACAGCCGTTGGCCGCGTCTGCGCGATGGTCTGGCAGATCGTAGGGAACTCCGCGCGAAGCTCCTCGTGCGTGCGCGCGCCGGAGCGCTCCACGCCCAGCGCCACGCCCATGGCCGCCGCAACGCCAATCGCCGGCGCTCCGCGAATCACCATGTCCTTGATGGCCGCCGCGACTTCGCGGTAGTCGGTGTAGGTGTGGTGAATCACTTCTCCCGGCAAGCGCCGCTGGTCGAGCATAACCACACCTTTGCTGGTCCATTCAATGGGCTGTGCGACTTTCATGATGCTGGAAATGTCCCCTGTAAGACAGGCTTCAGCCTGTCTTCTTTTGATTTCTTTCGGCGCGGCAAAATTCAAAATCAGACAGGCTGAAGCCTGTCCTACCATTCACTAACGATGCGACCCGCTGAGCACATAAATCACATACCCGACAAGCTGCAACCCATTGTATCCGAGATGCACAAAATAACTGGCCGCCACGGTCCCTGAGCGCGCGCGCACCCAGGTCAGCACCACGCCCACGAAGATCAGCAGCGCGATCTGTCCCCATCCGCCCCACAACTGCGCTGCGTGCATCAAACCGAAAAGCGTCCCCGTAATGGCAATCCCCGCGGCCATGCCCAGACGACGCGCGATCACCGGATACAGAAAGCCGCGAAAAATCGTTTCTTCCACCAGCGGCGCCACCAGCACGCCCAGCACGCCGAACAGCACAATGCTGACGCGCGCCTGCAAGAGCTCCTCGATCGGCAGCGTTTCTTTTGAATTGAGAAACCCGCCCGCAAACGCAACCGTCACGGCCAGCAGCGCGCCGCCGGCCAGAAAATGCAGCGCCGAGTCGCGAACTTTCCCCGTGCCGGGCCGCATCTCGCGCCAGCCGATGGACGGCCAGAACGGCGCGGGCGTCCTCGCCAGAATCATCATGTAAAGGTACAGAATCGCGGCGCCGTCAATCACCGCCTGGCTGAGCAGCACCACCACCGACTTCGCGGTGCTCATGGTTTCCCCAAACATTTCGTTTGGATTCACTCCCAGGAGCCGCACCGCAATTTCGGCCATTCCCCGCGTGACCACCACGCTGCCAATCACCAGCAGAATCACAAACAGCGCCACCTCCTGCCAGCCCCAGGGCACGCGCAAATCGTCCGAAATCCCGGCGCGAAGCTGCGGCGCGTGCGGCGGAAGAGAAATCTCCGGCTGATTTTGTGGCGAGGGGTTTACTGGCTCCATGGCGGAGTTTTCCGTTGAGGACGATTCCGCCGTGGACGAATGCACATCTTCCGAGGAGCTATCCACGGGATCATTGGAGTGAGCCCTGGCAGGCGCTGCACCGGACGGACTGTTTTCGTCGTAGACCATTTTAGAGTGGCAAGGCGCTGTGGGAGGGTACAGACGCTCCAGGACACCACAATCACTGTAGCGGCAGTTTTCCCCGCGCGCAAGTGCAAGCGGGGCTGTCCTAATTCGAAAGCTTTTGCCTCTAGGAGGGCCGAGTTTCAACTCGGCCGTGCAGATTGCACTTTGTCGCGGGCTTTAGCCCCTGAAGCTTCAGGGGTTAAAACCCCTGACCAATCGGGGCTTCGTCGGGACTGAAGTCCCGACCTCCTACGGTACTTTGCCACCACATCGTTTTCAAATCAGGACACTGTCGTGCAAGCGCAGGATTGAACGATCAACCATAAATATGGTAGCATTTATCGATGAGAACGACCGTGGATATCCCGGACCTTGTTTACCGCCGATTAAAAAGCCGCGCCGCGAGCGAGGGTAGCTCGGCCAAGGAATTGATTCTGCGCGGCGTCGAACAGGTTCTGAAAGAGCCTCGGCGGAAGCGCGGCCGCAGGGTAAAACTTCCGCTCGTGCGGTCCAAGGAGCCAGGAACACTCCACCTGGACAATGCCAAAATCTACGACCTCATTTCTTTTCCCTGATATCAACGTCTGGATTGCGCTGACTTACGAAGCGCATGCTCATCACGTGCGCGCGCGGAATTGGTTTTCGTCGGTGGGCGGCGCCGGACGCCTGTTTTTCTGCAGATTCACCCAGCTTGGTTTTTTACGTTTGCTCACCGCCGAGTCGGTTATGGGCCGTGACGAAGTCATGACACAGGAACAAGCCTGGAAAACATACGACTATTGGCTGCAGGACGAACGCGTCAGCTTTTTAACCGAGCCTGCTGAAGTGGAAAGGCCGTTTCGCGCCATGACCCGCCTGCGCCAGTCCGCGCCAAAAGATTGGGCCGATTCCTACCTCGCCGCGTTTGCTTTGGCCGCGCAACTCACTCTCGTTACATTCGATCAGTCATTTTCAAATCGAGCCAAGTCGCTCGTTCTTCTCAAGCCCTAATTTCTGGCGCCGTTTACGTAATTTCGGCGACCTGTGAACTTGTGGTTGTCAACCTAACACCCACCCTTTGCAAAATCCGCAAAGGATGGGCCACCCACAAATTCAAAATCCCGCAATGCCTGGGCCACGCGTCCGAATTACGACTGAGGTCGCTCGGTTGAGCGACCTTTTGTCCCCGCCTTGCGCGGCTTTCTTGTAAGGTTCGCTTCAGCGGTGTTTGGGAGATCGAGATGCGCCCGTTCATATAAGTCGCGAAGAATAGAGAAGAAGTTGTTTCCAGCAGCAACTTGGTTCAACTCATTCTCCGAAATAGAGAGAATGGTAATACCACCTTGGCTGGTCTTCAGAATTTCGCGTTGTGCATGCTGAGGGCTTGCACTTCCGCTGATTCCGTTCCTAGAGAAAATAATTCCGAATCGACATTTCGCAGAATCGAGTACGCCTTTGAACTTAAGCACTGTTGTAACGTCCACTCGTCCTTCCCAATCTTTGCATTCGCAAAGAAAATAGCGTCCTAACTCGGAACGAAAATCGTAGGTTGGTCCCTCGATGGCACAATAGACATCATAGTCCGTTGATTGGCTCCTCACCCTCATTCGAGCTCGGAATCCAGGTACACAACTGAGCAGATAATGCGTTAGCATCTCGAGTGCTTTGCCATCCCCAGCGCCAAGCTTGGATTTCAGCCAACGAATGTAGGCTGGATTAGCAACATAGAATGACGCTTCCGTGGTCGATGGATATTCCACCATCCACTTCTGGTCTAATTCTTGCAGCGCCCATTCCGGAAAAAACGGCGCTCGACTGTCTTTCTGGGACGCCTTCCAAGCATCTAAAGCGTACCGCCGGAATTCCTCGTCTGATATACCGTGTATCCAAACTGCACGGAAATATGATCCGGTGCTTTCTATAGGAATGTTGCCCTGCGAACTGATTGCATCCTCGCAGAGAGTCAGCATCAGGTATCGTTTGGATATGACTGGGTGCCCCAGGTAGCCATGTATTTCGCTCATTCGAACAAGCGGAGTGCCTTTATGCACTCGGGTTCCAAGCTTTTCTTGCATATCCATCAGCTTGGCATACATGGCCTTGTAGATCGATAGTGCCTCATGAAACCTACCCTGCACCGCATAATAACGTGCACATCCGTCCCATATGCCACATTGTCCATCCGGTGTCTCTTTCGGATCGAACGATCGGCGGAGAACGTCGATCACCTTGAAAGCTCCATCTCGCTCGCCGACCACATCGGCGCACTCCCGTGGAAGACCGCTCTTGATTTGGTTCAGCATCTCGTCGAACTGAGTCGCCACCAGTTTCTCCGATCTGGGATTCAGGTCCGCGAATTCAAACTCAGGTTATGCGTGATTCCCGTTAGCCCCATTCAAAACGCGGGCTAACACCTGCCCCGTATATGATTTTTTCACCTTCGCAACCTGCTCCGGCGTGCCTTGCGCTACGATGCGGCCGCCGGCTTGGCCGCCTTCGGGGCCCAGGTCGATGATCCAGTCGGCTTGCTTGATTACGTCGAGGTGGTGCTCGATGACCAGGACGGTGTTGCCCAGGTCGGCCAGGCGATTCAACACGTCGAGGAGTTTTTTTACGTCGTCGAAGTGCAGGCCTGTGGTTGGCTCGTCCAGGATGTAGAGGGTGCGGCCGGTCTGGCGGCGGGAGAGTTCGCGGGCCAGCTTGATGCGCTGGGCTTCGCCGCCGGAAAGCGTGGTGGAGGATTGGCCCAGCTGGATGTAGCCGAGGCCGACGTCCACCAGGGTTTCCAGCTTTACGCGAATTTGCGGAATGTTTTCCAGGACTTTCAGGGCGTCGGCGATCTGCATATTTAGCAAATCGGAAATGGAGTGGCCCTTGTAGCGCACCGAAAGCGTTTCCGAGTTGTAGCGGCGCGCGCGGCAGACCTCGCAGGTGACGTACACGTCGGGCAGAAAATTCATTTCGATGCGGCGCAGGCCGTCGCCCTGGCAGGCCTCGCAGCGGCCGCCCTTCACGTTGAAGCTGAAGCGGCCCGGCTTGTAGCCGCGTTCACGCGACTCGGGCAGCTGGGAAAAAATATCGCGGATGGGCGCGAAGACGCCGGTGTACGTCGCGGGATTGGAGCGCGGCGTGCGCCCGATGGGCGCCTGATCGATCTCAATCACTTTGTCGATCTGCGCCGCGCCCTCGATGGTGCGGAATGCGCCGGGGAGCTCCATGGAGCGGTACAGCGTGCGCGCCAGCGCGCGATACAGAATGTCGTTCACCAGCGTGGATTTGCCCGAGCCGGAAACGCCGGTCACCACCGTAAGCAGGCCCAGCGGCAGTTCCAGGTCCACGTTCTTCAAATTGTTGGCTTCGCAGCCCAGTATGCGAATCGACTTTCCCTCGACGGGCGCGCGGCGCTGCGGCGGCACGGCAATTTTCAGTTCGCCGCGCAGGTAGCGCCCCGTCAGCGATTCGGCGCTCTGCTCGATTTCTTCCGGGCGCCCTTTGGCCACCAGGTACCCGCCGGCATTGCCCGCGCCGGGGCCGAGGTCCACCACGTAGTTTGCGCGGCGAATGGTTTCCTCGTCGTGCTCGACGACCAGCACGGTGTTGCCCATGTCGCGCAATTTTTCCAGCGAGGAAATCAGGCGATCGTTGTCGCGCGCGTGCAGCCCGATGGACGGTTCGTCCAGCACGTAGAGCACGCCGCGCAGCTGCGAGCCGATCTGCGTGGCCAGGCGAATGCGCTGCGACTCGCCGCCGGAAAGCGTGGCCGAGGAGCGGTCCAGGCTGAGGTAGCCCAGGCCCACGGCCAGCAGGAAATCGAGGCGCGCGGAAATTTCGGCCAGGGCGCGGCCGGCGATGTCCATCTGGCGTTCCGTAAAACCCTTGCGAATCGCGTCCACGGCGGGGCGCGCGTCGGAAATAGCCAGCGCGGTGAACTCGGCAATGGAACGGCCGCCCACTTTTACGGCCAAGCTTTCCGGACGCAGCCGCTGCTGGCCGCAAACCGCGCAAGGCACGGGAGACATGTACTGCGTGATCCACTCGCGATAGGAATCCGAACCCGATTCCTCGAAGCTCGATTCCAGAAAACCGATCACGCCCTGAAAATGCAGCCCGGGCAAAGCTCTCGCGGCCTTTGCGGCGGCTGCGCGAGTTGCGCCGGTGCCGGCGGTCCCGGCATTCGAGGGCGGATTGCCGTAGAGGATCAGATTCTGCACTTCGCGCGGAAATTTTTCGAAGGGCGTTGCCAGGTTGAACCCATGCGCCATCGCGCCCAGATCGAGGTTGCGCCGCAACATTGCCGAGCCCGCGCCGGGGCCCAGGCCGCCTTCGAACAGAGGCCGCGTCCAGTCGGCAATCACCTTGGCCGGATCGAAATCGTATTTGGAGCCGAGGCCGTTGCACGCCGGGCATGCGCCGTACGGCGAATTGAAGCTGAAGGAGCGCGGCTCGAGCTGCGGCACGGAAACGCCGCATTCGCTGCAGGCCATTTTTTCGGAGAAGACTTGCTCGGTGCCACCGACCACCACCACGGTGACCAGGCCCTTGGCCAGCTTGAGCGCCGTGGCGATGGATTGCTCGAGCCGCCCGGCGATGCCCGGCTTCACCAGCAGGCGGTCGATCAGCACTTCGATGGTGTGATTCTTGCGCTTGTCGAGGCGCGGCGGATCGTCCAGCAGGGAAAGGTCGCCATCGATGCGCGCGCGCACGAAGCCGTCGCGGGCCAGCTTCTCCAGCTCCTGGCGGTACTCGCCCTTCCTGCCGCGCACAATGGGCGCGAGGATCATGACGCGGTCGCCGCTCTTGGCCAGCTCGCCTTGCAGGATGGAGCGCACAATCTGGTCGGTGGACTGGCGCGAGATGGGCTTGCCGCATTTGGGGCAGTGCGGCGTACCGATGGAGCTGTAGACCACGCGAAGGTAATCGTAAATTTCGGTGATGGTTCCCACCGTGGAGCGCGGCGAGCGCGTGGTGGTTTTCTGCTCGATGGCGATGGCAGGGGAAAGGCCCTCGATGGAGTCCACTTCGGGCCGCTCCATCTGATCGAGAAATTGCCGCGCATAGGCCGAGAGCGATTCCACGTAGCGGCGCTGGCCCTCGGCGTAAATGGTGTCAAACGCAAGCGACGATTTGCCCGAGCCGGAAAGCCCGGTGATGACCGTCAGTGAGTTGCGCGGAATTTCCAGGCTGATGTTCTTGAGGTTGTGCTGGCGCGCGCCTCGGATGACTATTTTCGTCAGGCCCATATTGCGTTGGCCGCCCCCACTGCCGGCCCGGCACACAGTGCGTAAAATACGCCCATGGTAATCCTACAACGTAGCAGGGTGAGGAGAGGCAGTCAATTCCAGGCGAGTGGTTTTCATGTTTGTGCGGAGCATCACTTTTCCAAAATTCTCTCTTGCGGGAAAGAATTTTCACTCTTGGAAATCAGGCCGCGCGAGCGATTAGGAGCGATTTTTTAATGCGCAAAACATTTCACACGGAAAATTTTCCCGCGCCATGGCTTTTTTACCCGGGGCGCGAAAATGAAAGCACTGTGTTTTCAGCGGCTTGTGTTTGGCCAGCCGCGTGCAAACAGTAGGAACTGTAGGAGGGAAGACGCGCCGAGGATCCCTTTAGGGGATTGAGGGCTGGGCCGGCGCGATCTTCCCTCCGACCTGCTTCCGCCGCCTACCCCAAAACCACACCCAACAGACCACACCCATCGGCGGAAGTACGTGTGTGCTGTCGCTGCAAAAATTCAAAAACTTTTAACACAGAGAACACAGAGGGAAGCGCACAGAGAACGCGGAGGATTTGTCGTGCGCGCTGAGTTTGTGATGCCGCGAGTAAGGTGGAAACCCCCGCCTCTGAAGAGGCGGGCTACAGCAATGGTGTAGCCCGGGTCTTCAGACCCGGGGACTTTTTCTTAGATTAGAGTAGAGAACAAGTGAGACTGCGGAAGATTTGGCTGGGGCGGTTGGACTCGAACCAACACCGTCCTCATTAACAGTGAGGTGCCCTACCGATTGGACCACGCCCCAGCGGTGGCGCAACAAATTGTTCGGCCCATAGAAGATAAACATTGTAAGCAAAACGCGCAAGCCCGTGGCGAAGATATTATTTGGGCGTTTCCGTCGGAAAACCCGCCTCGGTCCAGGCGCGCCAGCCGCCGTCCATGGAAATGCAATTCATGTAGCCCATTTTCTGCAGGTTATCGGCAACCAGGGCGGAGCGGAAGCCGCCGCCGCAATACAGCACCAGCGTGGCGGTCTTGTCAGGAACCGCGGTTTCAATGTCGCGCTCGATGATTCCCTTGCCCAGGTGAATGGCCCCCGGCAGGTGGCCGCGCGCCCATTCGTTGTCTTCGCGCACATCCACCAGCGTGAATTTCTCGCCGGCGTCGAGCTTCTGCTTTACCTTGCGAAAGCCTAATTCCTTCACGCGAGTCTTGGCGTCATTGACGATCGCCAGAAATCCCGGCGCATGTTTCATGGTGAAACCTCTCGATAAATTGTAAAAATGCGGAGTTACAGATTAGCACAAGGCAGGGCGGGTGGAATTCGCTGAGATTTTTTAGTTGTGAATTTATTTCACGGCGAAGATGCCCTCTCTGTCCCGAAATGCACGGGACAGAGAGGACGCTACGAAACCGTTGCCCGGCGTTGCATTTGATTTTGTAGAGGCCGCTCTTCTTTTTAGAGCGGGCAGTTTTGCGGTTTCCCGCATCGTGAGCAAAGCCAAATTATTTGGGAACTTCCACAGCCGGGGCGTATCATCCAGACAAACAAGCGGTGGGAGGCATTCGTGAAATTGAAAATTGCGCTAGTTCTTCTTGCATTGGTCCCCGCAGTTGGCTCCGCGCAAGACGCCAAACCCAGCCGAGAAGCGGTCAAGGCGGTAACTCCTCCGCCGGCCGTTGTCATGGAAGAAGCGTTCGTGCCGGCGAAGGATCCGGGAATCAAAATATACGTCCGCAATAAGCACGCCGCCGGAATGAGCCATTTCTCGCCGGAGAAGACTGTGCTCTTCGTTCATGGCGCGACGTATCCCGCGGAGACTTCCTTCGATCTGGAATTGAACGGCCTCTCCTGGATGGACTACATCGCTGAGCGCGGCTATGACGTGTACCTCATGGATGTGCGCGGCTACGGCCGCTCCACGCGCCCTCCTGAAATGGACGCGCCACCGGAGCAGAACGCGCCCATCGCCGATACCGAAACCGCCGTTCGCGATATCAGCGCGGTGGTGGACCACATCCTTGCGCGGCGCAAGCTGCAAAAGATCGAGCTGATCGGCTGGTCCTGGGGCACTTCGACCATGGCCACCTATACGGCAGGGAATAATGAAAAGGTGGTCAGGCTGGTGCTCTATGCGCCTCTATGGTTTTACGAAACTCCATCGCCCATACCAGCGGGTGGGTTTATCGGTGCCTACCGCACCGTGCTGCGCGATGCGGCCTTCAAACGCTGGATGAACGGTGTCCCCGAAGACAAGAAAGCGGACCTTATCCCCGCGGGCTGGTTCGACAAGTGGTGGGACGTGACGCTCGCGAGCGACCCGCAAGGCCCAAAGCAGAATCCGCCCGTACTGCGCGCCCCGGACGGCGTGGTGCTCGATGTAGAACGTTTCTGGAGAGCTGGAAAACCGACCTACGATCCCGCGAAAATCACCGTGCCCATTTTGCTGATCCAGGCGGAGTGGGATCAGGATACGCCGCCCTACATGTCGCGCGCGCTGTTTCCGCTACTCGTGAATACGCCGGAGAAACGCTACGTCTTGATCGGCGAGGGAACGCACACCGTGATGATGGAAAAAAACCGCATGGAATTGTTTCACGAGGTGCAGATGTTTCTGGACGAAGGCGCGCCGAAAAAGTGAGCGATGTGCGGAAATTTCCGCGCATCCCGGGTATATTGTGTAGAGCGAAACGCCTGTGATCCGCACAAAGCATGGAAATGGAAACGGTGCGGCATCGAGCGCATCACAGGTTGCCGAAGAAGAAGTTAATTTTGTCATTCCGAGCGGAGCGAGGAATCTCTCCTTCTTTTTGAGCGTTCAAGACTCGGAGAGATTCCTCGCTCCGCTCGGAATGACAAAAGTTTTGCAGATTCTTTCTCAGCCCATTTCTTGAAAACGCGAGGATCACATAAATGCAAATAACAATTTTGAAATCTGGCCGTGTGTCGGCGAGAGCAGCAAGCCTCGCGATTCTCTTCGCGGTCGCATGCGCGAGCGGCCCTGCGGCGTGGGCGCAGTCGAACACGATTACCATCACACTGGCGGGGCAATCCATGATCCGCTCGGACATCCGCGAGACTTCGCCGGCGGAGGTGCCCGTGATTCAGGGGCTGCTGAAGGGCGATGTGATCTTCACCAATCTGGAAGCCGCTGTGGCCGAAAAGGGCCAGACCGTGCATGAGGGCCGGGGATTCCTCACTCCCCCGGAAGCCGTCGATGCTCTAAAAACTTTTGGCGTTAACTTGCTTTCGCTTTCGGGCAACCACGCCTTCGATCTGAACGTGACTGGCGTGCAGAACACGCTGCGCGCGGTGGACGCCCGCAAGATCGTTCACGCCGGAACCGGAATGAATGTAGCCGAAGCCTCCGCGCCCGGATATTTGCACACGCCAAAGGGAACGATTGCTCTGGTTGCCAGCGCGTCAGGCCTGATCGCACCGGGAGGCAGCGCCACGGCCAGCCGCCCGGGCGTGAACGAGCTTCGCGTGGAGGCCGGCGACAAGGAAAATGAGGCCACGGTCGATCTGCCCGGCGCTCCCGGAAACACGCCGAACCCTGAAGATTCGCAGCGCATTCTGCAAAGCATTCGCGACGCCCGCCAGCATGCCGACATCGTGGTCGTGTACCAGCACAACCACGTCTTCTCCAATCACTCCTTTGCCAATGTCTACACGGAAGGCCTGCCCGAGCGCCTGGCCCCCAACGAATGGCTCGTAAAGTGGACGCACGCGGAGATTGACGCCGGCGCGGACATCGTGGTGATGCACGGCGCGCCCACGCTGCACGGCGTGGAGATTTATCACGGCCGCCCCATCTTCTACGATCTGGGCAATTTTATTTACAACTTGCCGGCGCCAATCACATACATCGATGAGCCCGTGAACTGGGAGAGCGCCGTGGCCACCGTCGAATTTCAGGGCAAGAATCTGAAATCGATTTCCTTCCGTCCCATCGCCCTGAACAACATCGGCGAAGGCCAGCCCGACGTTCACAACGAGTACACCAGCAACCAGTTCCTGCAAACGCGCGGCCTGCCCACTCCGGCGACCGGCACAAGAGCCGGCTACATCCTTCAGCGCCTGGCCGATGCATCGAAACCTTTCGGCACAGCGATGGAAATAAAGGGAGACACAGCGGAAATCAAGCTGAAGGCTGAAAAGTAAAGCCTGGATTCTCAGGAGCGACCAACATACAGGACGGTATCAATAAGAATGAAATCAGTCACCAAAGGAACTCCCGAGCAGCTCGCGAAAGAGTTTGAAAATTTCGAAGAAATTGCCCGTGGAATTATGCCCAGGCCGGGCAGCGTCCCTTCGCTCGCTGGCGTGGAGGTCTACGGCAAGACGCTGCCACTGAACGGCATTGTAGGCGGCGACCATATCATCTATGTGGATTTCAAGAAACGCCACGACATGGAAGCGCGCATCAAGGTGGCAGAGGATGCCGGGAGGCCGGACATTGTGGCCAACCTCGTTCGTTGCAGCAAGACGGCGGGAGTCGCGCTTATTGACGTCTCCGGCCATCGGGCTACGGACGCAATGCTCGCAGCGATGTTTCACCAGGCGTTTCTGATCGGGGTCCTCTACGAATTGGACATGTTCGGTCACGTCACCCAACGACTCTTCGAGAACCTGAACCAGCGGTTTTACCGCACCTCGAACGTGGACAAGTTCATCACGGCTGTCTACGGCGAAATCTCGGAGGATGCCACGTTTCGTTTTCTTCTGGCCGGCCATCCGCCGCCCATCGTGTTCTCGGCAGCAAACGACCGTTTCATGGAGGTCAACCGCGAGAAATGTATCGCCTTTCCACCCTTGGGTACGATCCCGTCCAATAGCGTGGTCAACTGGCACCGCAGCAAGAGCGTACTGGGGTTCAAGGAACCATACGAGCTCAACAAGTGGGAATTGATGGGCAGCGGTGACATCTTGTTGCTGTATACAGACGGTGTGGAAGAGCACAAGAATGGCGACAATCTCTATTTCCCCGAACGTCTGGAGCATACCATTCGCGGAGCGAAACACCTCTCCGCCACCGACATTGTCCACACGGTGCTTGACGACCTGCAGTCGTTTGCCAAACCTGCCGACGATGTAAGCCTCGTCGCTATCAAGAAACTCTGATATTTCGTGCCCGGGGAAATTGTCTGGTTGGCGAGCGCTCGGCCAGTGACCTGGATTCCGGGGATTTCTGGTGCCCGGCAATTAGAACATAGCGCCTGGTAAACGGGATTTCCGGACGTTGCGAACCGGGCAAAAGCCAGTTTCAGGTAAGAGGACTTATCGGGCCTTGGCATATCCATTTTCGTGTATTTTAGTAACTTAATTTATCTAAAACATAACGGTAATGAATAAGAAGGCGTATGGACTGTCCCCGCTGCAAACTTACCAACCCCGAATCAGCCCAACGGTGTGACTGCGGATATGACTTTGAAACCAAGACCGTCGAAAAACCATATTTTGCACCGAGTCCCGAATTCGGGATGCTGCTGATGCTGAGGAGGATGACTGTTTGGTTTATTGAGACGCTGTGTGCCGCAGTTCTTCTGGCCGCATTTTTGATTGTCTGGTATGGCCCGAGTGGAATCGGTATCATGCGTGAAGTCTTCGGCACTGTTGTAATGATCATCTTTGTTTCGGGCAGAACCGGTTACGTTGCAACTACTTTGATTTGTCGGCTCTTATGGAAATGGCAAATAGCGCTGTGGTATTCGGCCGCAGCGGCAGTGCTCTGCATCGTCCACGGCCTTTATTTCTTCATATCAATTGGCACGGCTGACGACCCGGACCACATTTTCATTCTTATGGCGGGTGCGTGTGCGGTGTTTGTTTGCACGCTTGCGGGTAGTTACGTTCTGCTGAGGTGGGAACGGCCACGCAGCGATCAAGCAGTAATCTGAAGGCAAGCCGCAGGGAGCCCTAACCATGTGCTCGGCCAAGTCCTGTGAAACGGGGTTATCGGTATCTGGAAATGTGCTCGCTAACACCACGAGACAGCGGTTGTACTCTCAGCGCCATTCTTCAAGACCATTACGGCCGGTGGAAGAGGCCCATGTAGACGGCTTTGCCGAGGATGTGTCCCTGGATCGCTTTGATTACCAGAGTGCGCGTCTCGAATGCGTCGGTTCCGGGCTGCACATCGATCTTGGTGTCCAGGGCAATCAGTTCAAAGGTGTAATGGTGGCGCGGGCCATTGGCCGGCGCGCCGGGTCCTCGATAAACCGCGCCGCTGGCGCTGAGTTGATAAGCGCCGTTCTGCAATTGCGCGCCCGCGGGGACGCCTTCGGGAAGTCCCGTCGCGGTGGCCGGAATATTCCAGACAAGCCAATGAAGTTGATCGTCCATGGTGTGATTGCGGCTAACTTCCAGGTCATGCATGTGCAGAAGGAGGGTCACGGTACCGGCGGGAACGTTGGTCCAGGTGAATGCCGGTGAAGTCTGGTTGCCGGCCTGCGTGTATTTCGCGGGAATTTCAGCGCCGTCGGCGAACGCCGTTGTGCTCATCGTCATCACTGGCGGAGCGGGTGCAGCAGGCGCAGCTTGCCCGCCGCCCTGCGCTCCCGTGGACTGAACCCCAACAGCTATGGCGCACACCGCCATCATCGTGAACATCGAAAGCCATCGCCGCAATCCCATCTGCTTTATCCTCCTCAAATTTGTTGTGGACCGTGAGCTTACAATCTTGAACATCTTATTTCAATCGCGCACGTCGGCGCGCTTTGTCCTGATTTGAAAGTTTTCGCATTTTGGAGGGCCGAGCTTCAGCTCGGCCATTCAGCTTACGTTTCGTTTGGGGCTTTAGCCCCTGAAGTTTCAGGGGCTAAAGCCCTGATAAGACGATGCGATTCGTCGGGACTAAAGTCCCGATCTCCGAAGGACTGCAAACAGACGCTTGAAAACAACTCGCTTACTTCATGTCCCGCCAGTTCGGTCCCGATTTCAAATCGGCGACCAGCGGCACGGCGAGTTCGTGCACGTTTTCCATGGCTTTGCGAACCAGCGGGCGCAGGCGATCGATTTCATCGTGCGGGGCTTCGAAGAGCAGTTCGTCGTGTACCTGCAGGATCATTTTTGCCTGGAACTTTTGTTCGGCGAGCTGGCGCGCGATCGCGATCATGGCGAGCTTGATCAGGTCGGCGGCGGTGCCTTGCAGCGGCGTGTTGAGCGCGGTGCGTTCCGCGAAATTTCGCAGGTTCACTTGCGGCGAAGTGATTTCGGGGAAGAGGCCGGGTGCGCCCGAAGAGCGTGCGCGTCATGCCGGTCTTGCGCGCTTCGACGAGCGACTGCTCGAGATATTTTTTCACGCCGCGATAGCGCGCGAAATAGGCGGCGATGAATTTGCGCCGCTTCTTTCTGCTCGATGCCCAGCTGCGCGGCCAGGCCGAACGGCGTTTGTCCGTAGATGATGCCGAAATTGATGGCCTTGGCGGCGCGGCGATGCTCGGCGTTTTGCGCCATCGGGCCGACGCCGAAAACTTCCTGCGCCGTGCGCGCGTGAATGTCCTGGCCGGTGCGGAACGCTTCGATCAGCACCGGATCTTCCGAGAAATGCGCCAGGATGCGCAGCTCGATCTGCGAGTAATCGGCGGAGAGCAGCGTGCTGCCCGGGTCGGCAACGAACGCGGCGCGAATCTGGCGGCCCAGTTCCGAGCGCACGGGAATATTTTGCAGATTGGGGTCGGAGGAGCTGAGCCGGCCCGTCGCCGTGCCGGTCTGGCTGAAGCTCGTGTGCAGGCGGCCGGTTTCGCCGTGAATCAGTTTCGGCAGCGCGTCAACATAGGTGGATTTCAGCTTGGTGAGTTCGCGGTATTCCAGCACTTTGCGCGGCAGTTCGTGCATGAGCGCGAGTTCTTCGAGCACGTCCGCGGCGGTCGAGCGCGGCTTTCGCGCGGCGCCTGCCGCCGAGCTCAAGATTCATCTTGTCGAACAGAATTTCGGCGAGCTGCTGCGGCGAATTGACGTTGAATTCCGATCCGGCCAGTATCCCAGATGGTTTTTTCGAGCGCGCGGATTTCGCGCTCCATGGTTTCGGACATCGCGCCAAGCGCTTTGCGGTCGACGCGCACGCCGTGGCGCTCCATGGCGGCGAGCACGGGCGCGAGCGGCAAGTCGATAGTCTCGTAGAGGTCCGCGAGGCCCTGCGCTTCGCACTTCCTTGCGCAGGTGCGGCGCGAGGCGCTGCAAATGATCGGCGTGTTCGCCGGGAGCGCCGGAGAGCGTGACGTTTCCTGGCGCAACACCGCATCGGCCAGGCTGTGTTTCGCGGTGGTGGGCCGCAGCAGATAGGAATAGAGCATCGTCGCGTGGCGGATTCCCGCGACGGGGCCTGCGAGCAATTCGATGAGCTTCGGATCGTGCACGATTTTCGGGCGCGCGGGGTCGCGCAGAAATTCCGCCGAGCGTGGCGAGCATTTCGCCCTTGGCGTCGAGCCACGCCGTGCGCGAAACGCCCGGCTTGGGCGAAATTTCAACCGCCGCCATGCGCGACCCGAAGCCGTCGGTTTCGCGTTCGCCATCGGCGAGCGTCAGCCACACAGCGATTTCGGCTTCGCGCGGAATCGCGCTCAGATATTTCTCAGCGCGGCGGGCGAATCGAGCGCCGCGGAATCGCTGCGCGGCGGCGCGCGTCTGAGGCCGTTGTCGCCGCGGGAAGATCGCGCAGCAGGGAAGTGAAACCCAAGTTCCGCGTAAAGCGCGCGCAGGGCTTCCACGTCCGGTTCGCGCTCGCGCTGAGATCGTCGAGAACGAGCTTCACGGGCGCGTTCGCGTCGATGACCGCGAGCTGCTTGGACAGCAGCACCGCTCGCGGCTGTTTTCCAGCGCCTCGCGGTAGCGCTTGCCTTCGACTTCCTTGGCGTGTTCGAGCGCCGCTTCCGCCGAGCCGAAGCGGCGGATCAATTCGCGCGCGCCTTTTTCGCCGATGCCTTTCGCGCCGGGAATGTTGTCGATCGAATCGCCCATCAGGGCCATCACGTCGGCCACTTTTTCCGGCGGCACGCCCATCAATCTCTTCCACTTTGGCGGCGTCCACGACCAGATCGGTCTTGTCCGGCCCGCGCCGGGGCGCAGCACGCGCACGTTCCCGCCGACCAGCTGCATCATGTCCTTGTCGCTGGTGACGATGGAAACGTCCAGTCCCGCTTCTGCTGCCTGTCTTCGCCAGCGCGCCGATCACGTCGTCGGCTTCAAAGCCGGGAAATTCCAGGATCGGCAGCCGCATGGCTTCGCACATCCGCCGCACGTAAGGCAATTGCACGGAGAGATCGTCGGGCATCGGCGGCCGCTGCGCCTTGTACTTGGCGAAGAGCTTGTCGCGAAACGTCGGCTCCGGCGTGTCGAACACCACGGCGAGATAATCGGGCGCGTGCTCCTTCACCAGCTTGCGCAGCATGTTCGAGAACAGGTAGGGAACCTTCGTGGGAACGCCCTGCGGGCTGTTGAGCCGCGCCATGGGCGCAAAGAACGCGCGAAAAATGAATCCCATCGCGTCGACAAGGAAGAGTTTCTTCGGTGCGGCCGGCTTTTGCCATCGCGCGCGAGTATAGCAAAGCGGCGCGCGCCGCCGGGGTGTGCTATTTTATCCTTTCGCGGTTTTCGAGAAGACGCTCTCACCCGCTCTCCCATGCCCAAACGCGCCAAAGACAACTGCGCAAGCTGTCGCCGACCGCATCGCCTCAGGCGGAGCGGATGCCGACTCGCGCGGAAGCGCCTGATTTGACAGAAGCCCACGATTGCCGAAATTTTCGGGCCCGGCGGCGCGCTTGAAAAATGCATGCCCGAGGGCTACGAGCACCGGCCGTCGCAGCTGGAGATGGCGGAACTGGTGGAAGCCGCGTTCACGCGAAAAACGGCACTTGATTGTCGAGGCCGGGACCGGCACGGGCAAAACGCTGGCGTATTTGATTCCCGCGATTCGCAGCGGGCGGCGCGTGGTGATTTCCACGGCCACGAAATCGCTGCAGGAGCAGCTTTTCGAGAAGGACATTCCGTTCCTGCAAAAACATTTCGCGCCGGAACTGAAAGTGGCGGTGATGAAGGGGCGCGGGAATTTTCTGTGCCGCGAAAAAGTTTACCGCATGGCCGACCAGCCCATGCTGAAGGGGCTGGACGAGCTGGACTGGTTCCACCAGATCCGCGACTGGGAAAAAGTGACGGAAACGGGCGACCGCGCGGAACTCAATTTTCTGCCCGACGATTCGGACTTGTGGCAGCGGCTCGACGCGCGGCGGGACGCCTGCACCGGATCAGAAATGCCCGGAGTTCAACAGCTGCTTCATTACGGCCATGCACCAGCGCGCCGCCGAGGCCGACCTGATCATCGTGAATCATCATCTATTTTTCGCCGACCTGGCGCTCAAGCAGGACGACTTCGGCAGCGTGCTGCCGGAATACGGCGCGGTGATTTTCGACGAGGCGCACGAGATCGAGGACGTCGCCAGCGATTATTTCGGCCGGCAGATTTCGAACTATCGCTTCGAAGAGCTGGCGCGCGATGCCGAGCTGGCCGTGCGCGTGTACGCAAGCCGGCGGCGCGGGCACTGCTGCGGCAGATCACGCGGATGCGCGAACGCGCGCGCAGTTTTTTCGAGGCGTTCCCGGCGCGCGAAGGCCGCTTCCCGTTCGACAAGAATCAGCGCGCGGGGTTCCTCGAACAGAACCGCGAGGCGTACGACGCCCTGGTGAACGCGCTGAAAAGCCTGGAAGCGGAAATCGCCTCGCTGCCCGGCAAAGCCCGAGGAGACTGCTGAACATCGCGCGGCGCGGCATGGAACTGCGCGCCGAGCTGAACTTTCTGTTCGAATCGAGCGAGGGCAATTCGTGTACTGGTTCGAACGCCGCGCCAAGGGCGTGTTCGTCGCGGCCACGCCGATCGACGTGAGCGCGCTTGCTGCGCGAGCGGCTGTTCGAGCCCTTCGAAACGATCGTGCTGACTTCGGCGACGCTGGCGGTCGGAGGGCGCTTTGATTTTCTGAAGCAGCGCCTGGGCGTGGACATGGCCGCGGAGCGCGTGCTGCCCTCGGAATTCGATTTTGCCGAGCAGGCCTTGCTCTACATTCCGGCGAAGCTGCCCGATGTGCGCGACGCCGCGTTTCCCGGAACGCGCGGCGCAGGAAATTGTGCGGCTGCTGGAAATTTCGCGAGGGGCGGGCGTTCTGCCTTTTCACCAGCTACAGCCAGATGAACGATCTGTACGAGCGCGTGCGCACGCGCGTGCGTTTTCCGCTGCTGCTGCAAGGCTCGGCGCCGCGCTCGGCGCTGCTCGAAAAATTCCGCACCACGGAGGGCGCCGTGCTGTTCGCCACATCGAGCTTCTGGCAGGGCGTGGACGTTCGCGGCGAGCAGCTCTCCTGCGTGATCGTGGACCGGCTGCCGTTCGCCGTGCCCTCCGACCCGATCGTCGCGGCGCGCGTGCGCGCGCTGCAAGAGGACGGGCGCAACGCCTTCGCGGAATATCAGGTGCCCGAGGCGGTGCTGGCGCTGAAGCAAGGTTTCGGGCGGCTGATTCGCGCGCGCACCGATCGCGGCGTGCTGGCCATCCTCGATAACCGCATCCAGCGCATGCAATATGGTAAAATTTTCATGGAATCGCTTCCGGCGTACGCGACCACCCGGGACATCGCCGCAGTCGAACGGTTCATGCGGAAATCGAAGAAGTAGTGAGACAGTACGGGCAGCCGCTTCCGTTTCCTGCGCCGCATTCTAAAGGGAAAATCGATGTTTCAAGTCAGCGTTGACGAGACTTTTTCCGCCGGGCACGCCCTGCGCGGATACAAGGGCAAGTGCGAGAACCCGCACGGCCACAATTACAAGGTGCAAGTCATGTTGGAAGGTCCGGGCCTGGATTCCATCGGCCTGCTGTACGATTTCAGCCACTTGAAGCGCGTGATTCGAGGCATCGTCGAGGGAGTGGATCACAAATATTTGAACGATCAGGCGCCGTTTGACGCCATCAATCCTTCGGCGGAAAATCTCGCAAAATATTTTTACGATGAAATCTCGCGGCAAATGAAGGCAATGCCCGAAGGAGCGCAGATCGCGCGCATCACCATCTGGGAGACAGACACGACTTCGGCAAGTTACTGGACGTAACCGAATATTGTTGCCATGAATCGCTCATTCCTCATCGTCATCGTGCCGGCCATAGCCGTGGGACTCGGCTATCTCTTCATGTTTCATTGGCTGGGATTTGCACTGGAGCCATTCCGCTTTGTGGGCGCGGCGATCGTGGTTGTGGCGGCGGTGATTCTGGTCCAGAGGCGCCAGCGCGAAAAGGCTCCGCGCGGGAGCCGATAGCGGCGCCATGATCATCACGGAAATATTCCGGTCCATCCAGGGAGAGGGCACGCGAGCGGGCCTGCCTTGCATTTTCATCCGGCTCACCGGTTGCAATCTGCGCTGCACGTGGTGCGACACGGCGTACGCGTTTCACGGCGGCACGAAGATGAGTGTCGAGGAAGTCCTGGCGCGCGTGGAAGAATTGGCCATCGACCCGGCGCAAGGGCAGCCCGGCGACGGAAAAAATTCGCAAAAACTTTTGCTGGTCGAGCTGACCGGAGGCGAGCCGCTGCTTCAGCCCGAAGCAATTCCGCTCTCGCAAAAACTATTGGAGCGCGGCTACACGCGTGATGGTGGAAACCAGCGGCGAACGGCCCGTGGATGTGCTTCCGCGCGACGTGATTAAGATTGTGGATGTAAAATGCCCGGATTCCGGGGAGCCTAACACATTCCAAATGGAAAATTTGCAAGCGCTGGACGAAAAGGACGAAGTCAAGTTCGTGATCTCCACCGCCGAGATTATGAATTTGCGCGGGACTTCACGTTGCAGCACGATCTGGCGCGACGCGTCCATCAGGTGATATTTTCCCCGGTCCATGCGGATCCCGCGGGCGCGTGGCAAGGTCTGAATGCGCATGAGCTTGTGGAGTGGATTTTGCGGACGGCTTGCCGGTACGCCTGGGCCTGCAAATCCACAAATTCATCTGGCATCCTGCCGCTCGTGGCGTGTAGCCTTTGAGGGCCGCAGATGCATCGAAATAATATAGAGGACGCGTTAGTCATGAATCGGAGACCCAAGGCGGTCGTTTTGGTGAGCGGGGGGATGGATTCCTGCGTTACTGCCGCTATCGCGCGAGAAACACATGACTTGGCCCTGGTTCATGCCAGCTATGGCCAGCGCACGGAGCGCCGGGAGCGGCAGGCCTTTGACGAAATTGCCGATTTTTATGCCGTGCGGGAACGCCTGGTAGTACAACTAAACCATTTCGTGCAAATTGGCGGCTCGGCGCTGACCGATGCCCGCATTGCCGTGCCGGAGGGGCAAACAGGCGCACCCGTTGGCGGAAACGAAATTCCGCCCACTTACGTCCCATTTCGTAACGCGCATTTCCTTGCAGTTGCGGTAAGCTGGGCGGAGGTGATCGGAGCCACGGCGGTATTTATTGGGGCGGTTGCGGAGGACAGTTCCGGCTATCCGGATTGCCGGCCGGAATATTACCGCGTCTTTCAGCAATTGGTGCGCGAAGGTACACGCCCCGAGACTCACATCGAAATTGCGACACCGGTCATCGGTATGCGAAAATGGGAAATCGTAAAGTGGGGCATGGATTTAGGCGCGCCGCTGGATCGAACCTGGTCCTGCTACCAGTTTGAGGAAGCGGCGTGCGGCGCTTGCGACAGTTGCCGCTTGCGGCTCAGTGCCTTCGCCGAAGCAGGAATTGGCGATCCTATCGCTTATCGGGCCCGAGTTGAGAGATAATACTATTGAACCGCGCGGGTAACGCCCTGCGCGGATCTGCGTTGCCAGGAGGCAGTAAAGATCATGAACCGAATGAAAACAATCAGGATGGCAATCTTGCTCGCGCTGATCGCCGGCCCTCTGGCGGCATTGATGGCGCCTGCCGCCTTCGCGCAGGGTGGCACATTGTCGGGAACCGTGCTGGACTTGACGGGAAAACCGTATCCCGACGTCACACTCACCATCAAAAGCATTGAAACCAACAAAGAAGTAAAAGTGACGACCGATGCCAAAGGGCACTATTCGGCGCCCGGCTTGGCCGGCGGAACATATAACGTTGACTTGACCGGCAAGGACAAAGACCAGAAGGACATGCTTCTTTATCAGACGGGGCTAAAGCTTGCGGCTGGAACTTCCCCCACGTTCGACATCAACATGAAAGAACTCCAGGAACAGGGCAAACTTGCCGCTGTCGAAGCCGAAAAAAAACGGCAGGAAGCGGAAGTGCAGTTCCAGGCTTTGAAGACGCACTATGACGCGGGAATTGCGGCAATCGAACAGATGAAAGCCGCGCAAACGAAACTTGCGCAGACTCCCAAGGATCAGCAGGATCCCGTCAAGGCTCAGATTTCCCAGGCTGGTGGAACGGCCGTAACGGAACTCTCCGCCGCGCTGGAACTGGAGAAGCCCGAAGATCCCAACCGCTCGATCGTTTTGTCCCGATTGGGCGAGGCCTATGAAAGCATGGCCAAATGGCAAGAGGCTGCGGACACCTATCAGAAGGCCATTGCGTTGAAGCCGGACGCCGCCGCCAATTACAACAACCTCGGCAATGATCTGGCGAAACTCGGGAAAGTGGATGAAGCCCGGACGGCCTACCAAAAGTATGTTGACTTGAAGCCGGACGATGCGGCGCTGGCATGGCGCAATTTCGGCACCGTGCTCTACAACTCGAACCGCATGAAGGAATCCATCGAGCCGCTGCAAAAGGCCACCACACTCGATCCAAAGAACGCCACCGCATGGCTGCTTCTTGGAATCGCTCTGGTAAACACCATGGAATTCAAGACTGTGGGCGACAAGATTACTCCCGTGATGCAGCCCGGAACCATTGAAGCCTATCAGCACGCAATCGACCTTGATCCCAACGGGCCCATTGGGGCGCAAGCCAAGGATGGACTGGCTTCCCTGCAGGCCATGGGCGTGGGCATTACCACCAAAGTCGGTGAGGCGCCTGCCAAAACGACCAAGAAAAAGTAACTTCCTTGCATTGCATTGAATGCGCGATGGGGTCCGTACTACCAGCCCCATCGCGCATTTTTATTTTCCGCGAAGAAAATCAGAAGAGAATCCCGCTTCGCAATCGAAACGCGCTAGCATTCGACTGCGAATTTTCAACCGCGAAATGTGATGTAACCTAGGTTATGGGGCTAGATGAGGGGCAATCATGGCAATGAATTCGCGGGAAGAGACGATTTTGGTTTGCTTCCAAAATTTTGGAAAATGGCGCTGGTTGCCTGTAACAAGATAATCGGCGCGGGCCGCATCCGCGCATTCCAGGAAGATGTTGTCATCCGGATCGCTTGTCGCGCGTATTGGGTTCGTGGGGGAAACCATATGTGAGACGTCTTTAATTCGTTGAAGAAATCGCAGCCGCAGGCCTTTGCGTATCTTGAATTCAGGGCGGGATAGAACCATTCGATATTCAGACAGTATTGGCGCGGAAACATACAGGCGGGCGGGGCGTGTCATGGCCAGTAAGAGCACTGTACGCTGCAAACCGCCGGGTTTGAGCGCCGCGGAAACAACGATATTGGTGTCCAGCACCAGCCGAAGCGGGAGCATTAGCGCTTTGCTTTGTTCGCGCGGGCCGCTTTGATCGCTTGATCGATTTGCCGCGAGGAAATCGTGTCCGTGCCCTTGCGTTTTGACTCCTCGCCAATCGCTTTGAGCACTTCGGGTTCAGGTGCTGCCAGCCGTACGTAGTCGCGGATACTCAGAAGGATGGCCCGGGGAGTGCCTCGTTTCTCGATTACAAGCGACCCGGGCTGTTCCTCAATCCTGCGAAGCAGCCTGCCGAAGTTCGTTCGAGCATGAAGGGCCGAAACGACAATGGATGCGCTCTTGGCGGGTTTAGGCATAGGAATGAACTCTCCAGTTCAATAAATTGAACTGTATAGTTAGATCCGAGGCTTGTCAATCCTAGGTGTCTTTCACGGCAATGCATGGCATGCTGCACTCAGAAATGAGTGAGCGTGCCTGTGACCTTCGTTCGCCGCAGCGCCCATGCGAAAATCGCGAAAGAGACCGGGAGAAGAATGGCCGCGAACAGCAACAATGCCGCGATCGGCGGCAGCAACTCGCGCGTGGAAGCGTGGCCCAAAATCGCAGCGCGCATTCCTTCCAGGGAATAGGTGACCGGAGTGAGCCGCGCTAGGTATTGCAGCCACACGGGCAGCACGGAAATCGGATACATCATTCCTCCAACCACGGAGGAAAGCCCGAGGATGGCCCAATTCACAGGATTGCCCCGCTTGAAGATCAGCAGATAGCTGGCGCTCAGAATTCCCAGCCCCGAAAACGCCAGCACGGACGCCGCAAGCACCAGCACTGCGCCCGGCCAGTTGGCCCCCTGCAAGGGAAAGCCAAACAAGACCGCGCCCCAGCCAATGTAGATCGCCGTGCGAAGGGACATCAAAACGAAAGGATACAGGCTCGATCCAGCCAATATTACCGGGAGGGAGGTTTGCGTCACCAGCAGATTTTCGAGCGTGCCGTTTTGCCGCGCCTCCTGCAGGCTTGTGTCAAAGGTGCTGAGAGCGACGCTCAAGTAGTCGAAAAAAGCGATGCCCACAAGCGCGAATGAAAAATAAGTTGTGCCGGGAGGAAGCGATTTCTCCAGTGCCGGGCTTTCGACAAAACGCGAGAGGAAATAGAAGCTGGCGGACCCGAATAGCGCCTGGAAAATTTCGATCGCGAATGCGGCTCGATAGCTGCGCGCAACCGCAAAATCGCGGCGAAACAAAAGGACAAGTTTTCGGAGCGTCAATACGAATTGCGGCGAGTCGCTCATTGCGCGTCCTGCGCCGTCTGCCGAGTCAGAATTTCCAGTGATTCCTCCAGCGTATCGGCGCCGGCGGAGGACTTGACGCCGGCCAGTGTGTCGCAGGCAAGCAGGCGGCCTCCGTCCAGCACCGCAATTTTTCCGGCGAGCTGTTCGACTTCGGCCAGCGTATGGGATGCGAAAATCATGGTTGTCCCGTGGCCGCCGACAATCTCTTGAAGCAGAAACCTGCGGAATTCGGCGGCCGCCAGCGGATCCAGGCTGCGCGTAGGTTCGTCGAGGATCAACACCGATGGCCGGTGAAGCATGGCGCGCGCCAGGCCCAGCCGGTGAACATTGCCGGTCGAAAGAGTGCGCACCTGGCGGTCCAGCAACTCGCCAAGGCCAAACGGGTCGGTGAGTTCCGCAATGCGCCTGGATGCTTCCGCATCGGAAATATTATTGAGGCCTGCAAACAGCACCAGGTTTTCTCTGGCAGTGAGGCGCGAATAGAAGCAAGCGTCTCCTCCGGTGTGATAGCCAATCTGGAGGCGGACTTTCGCGGGTTCACGCGCGACATCGAAACCACGGACCTCGGCGCGCCCGCGAGTTGGAATCAAGAGCGTCGTGAGAATGCGCAGGAGCGTGGACTTCCCCGCGCCATTGGCGCCGACCAGCGCGAGGACCTCGCCCTCCTTGATTTCGAATGAAATACCGCGCAAGGCAGGGACCGTCAGCCGGGAGACGGGATGCACGAATGCCCGCCATCCGGAAGCGGCGGGAGGAAAATACTTTTCGACATTCTCGAGGCCGACGGCGAAGTTTGTCACCAACCGTCGTTATATCCTTTCGAAGGGTGCGAAACAAGGCCCACCTGTAGCTCCACAACACGCGCGCGCCGAATAGCATTGCTGTTACCTGCCGGAGCCGTTACAATTTTGCGCGTTGCCAGATGCCGTCTATTAAGTCAGGGCAGACGGTGTGCGTGCGGAGTTCGAACGCAGCCCGGCGCGCGAACTCTTCGATTCAAGCAGCCCTTGGGTTCAGGGGCAAGGGAGAAAGCGAATGAGCCAGACCATTTCCGATCGCTCCGTGGTCGTAGCGGCAAAGGACCAGGTATCTTGCGACCTTGCTGGGGAAGCCGCAATCCTGAACATCAAAAGTGGCGTCTATTACGGTCTCGATCCGGTCGGGGCGCGAATCTGGAACCTGATGCAGGAGCCGCGCGCGGTCGCCGAAATTCAAAACGCGATTACAAGCGAATATGACGTTGAGCCGGACCGATGCGCGCGCGACCTGGCAAGCCTGCTCGAGAGGCTACTCGCCGAAGGTCTGATCGAAGTGAAGGACGAATCCGCCGCCTAGACTAGTTGTTCAGGTTCGGAAGCGCGCCAAATCCAAATTGAGTCCTTCAACTGCAGGAACCGTCAAGATTGGGCATCCCGGCAAATCGCAGCGTTGCTGCCCCTGCGCGGCGGAAATCTCCGCAAATTCTGCTACATTTCAAAGTGCAAATAGATTCCGGCCGACCCGATGAGAACTTCACGATAGATCGATGACCAAACACCATGAACCATTTGTAGAGAAGTGGCGCAGATTTCGATTGCGTCCCCCCGAAGATCGCGCGCTCATTCTGCGCGCCGCGTTGCTATTGCCTTTGACCGAGATTGGATTGCGATTGTTCGGCTTCCGGCGCTGGAAGGAGCTGATCGAGAAGTTTTCTCTGACGCCTAGAGTTGCACAATCCTTGCAGGTAGATTTGCAACAGGATGTGGCCCTGCGCGCCGTGCGCGCCGTCCGTTCCGCGGAGCTGCACGGGCCGACGAATCCCAATTGCCTCGAGCGTTCCATGACGCTTTGGTGGTTGCTGCGACGCGACGGTATCGATGGAGAGCTGCACATCGGTGCACGCATGGAGGGCGGGCGATTCGAGGCGCATGCATGGGTCGAACTGCGAGGAGAAGTATTGAATGACGGTGCGGAAGTGCATCAGCACTATGCGCGATTCGACGCTCCGATCGCTGCAGCTGCAGGGGAGTTGAAAGCTGCCGGTAAGGCGGATTCCCCTTGAGCAGGCTTGCGGCGTTCGATCCTTATGGGAGATCATGCCGATTTGCTCGCTGAGACTGTAACGACGGATGTTGCTATCGTCGTGCTCGCATCACGTCACTTGAAGACGCCAGCGTACGAAAGTCCTCGACTATAATCTCGCAAAGCCTGGATAGATGTATCGGATCGGCATGCGGGTGGACCATGCGGACTGGCACAGTCTGTACAAGGCGCCCTAAGAAATCGAACTCGTGGGCACGCGTGGCTGAGTCCAACAGGTAATTCATGTATGTATTAGAGACCAGTGATATGAGCACTTGTCCTGCTGGTACCGGTTCCACGAAGGGCCGGGTTGGGTCCATTTCCCGTTTGCCTAGGATATAGACGGCGGCAAGAGGCAGAGGCTCGTAGTGAAAACGATGCCTGTCATTGCCTAAAGGCAAATATCGCTTGTCCCAGGTGGGCGTCAATAGTGGGAGAGCATCGGGCGAACCGTACAGGGATTTTACCGACTCTGGCCACAGGCAAACGCAGGGATAGCCGGATTGGACTGCAAAGTCGTTTCCACGATCCAGCAGAGGTACAATGTCATCCGAAATAACGGAATGACCTTGCCGCGCGAACATAGCAGCGGTTGTGGACTTCCCAGCGCCGGGAGGACCGATAAAGACAATGGCGCGATCATCGACGGCGACCGCACTGGCATGCAGAGATGTCAGGCCACGTTGGCGCAGGACGAAACCCATGATTGGCCCAAGCAGAAACACCAATGCGTCTTCGAGGGATAGTTTGTCGAGCCAAGTTGCCCAGACTTGCGTCCCAAGCTCGTCTACAAAAAACTCAGCCCCATCGCCATACACGAACCTAAAATAAGATCTTGCAGATGACTTCCAGATTACAACCCTTGGATTTCCATGCTCATCTTCCGCTGCAGGGCTGTGGTAGAAAACTTCTTCTTCGCTCTGATGAGATTCAGTGAACCACCAAGGCCGCTGGCCAAGCGAAACATGAACATCCACGGCAGAAGACGCCGTCACCTCATTCAACCGAGAAATGGGAAGATTGCTACGCAGGTGAAGGCCATAAGCGGAGTAAGAAAATAACAATGGTTGTAGAGGTCTCCCTGACCGACTTTATGATGCATGATCGGGATTGCTCTATCAAGCGGATGGTTCCGAGCCGGATCGAATGGGCGGAGCCGCATTTGGAAAACCGGATTTGGAGTAGAACTTGAGATTCCAAAGTGTTCAGGCTTATGGAGGCGTGTCGCGGAGAGGTTGAGCAGGACAACAACATTAAACTGCTTGATGCGTAGGAGTGGCATTGATCTCGCCTTCTCCAAATGGTTGCCGCCCTCATATTCGAAACCAGGTTACAATTGTGAAACGCTGTCCAACGGTTACAGGACGGACCTCGTGCAACACGTCGGAACGAAAAGCGACTAGTAGACCTGGGTCGGGGTCTAGAGCAAAAGGGCACTTTTCCCAAGCGGGTCCGTCCAACAAGCCATAGAACGTCAACGCACCGCCCCCGTAGGAGTTTGGTGAGAGTTCTTCAGACCGGGAATTCAGAAAAATAACAACGGAGACACGTCGATTCTTGGCGATCGTGGGTATGTCAGGGTCCCCGTCCAGGTGTGGCCCGTAAAAAGCTCCCTCTCCGTAGGAAAGAAATGAGGGGGGCTCGAAGTCCCGAAGCCGGATGCGGAAATGCTCCTCCAGACTTGGCTTTAGATTCATCAGCGTGTCCGAAACCATACTCTCCAAGGAAGTTCCCACATGGACAGTCAAAACTTTCCGGACATTTTCATTAAGAATTCCATCGCCCTCATCTTTTCCCGCTAACAGCCCCTTTTTTACCGTGCCGATGCGCATTTCGGATTGCAGTTGAGCACAGGTTGCAGGATCGAAAAATCGCTCGCGGGCAAAGAGGCCTAAATCGCGGAAAAAATCTAGTGAGGGCATAAACCATTCATAGATGATACGAATCAAAGACAGTGGCGGTCATGACGCCTGTAGAAGGCTGGTGCAGTTCAACGATTCGCAGATTGAAAGCCGACTCCGAAAAACCACCCAGGAAAAAGCAATGAGGGTGCGCCGACCGTTTTATTTTGTTCTATAGGGGGGATTCGGAGCCGCATCACGATTAGTGCTCGTGGCGCCGACATGCTGGGTGATCTCGCGCAGATCACCATATATTCGGATTTCTGGTTTCTTGTATGTCTTCTTTGTTGGCTGCACAAACTTCTGAATCGAATCCATTAAGGCGTACCCCCTACGTTTACATTATGCAATTTTTGGGGAGAGTATTGCAACCAGTGATTTAAGCTTCTAGCCCGTAAATGCCCCTCGAACACCCACTGGTCGTCACTCGGGAACTCCGGGATCTTGTTGGGGTCTACATAGCCGCGAATTTCCGGAACTGGCTTGAAAGGTTCGAGGCCGAACCTTGCCACTCGCTTCGCTAGTTTATTGCCATGAATACCTTTCTTCTTGCGTTGAAGCACCGGGCCAGGCAGCGCGCCGCGCATTGCACGGCGCAATAAATATTTCGACCGGCACCAAGGCAACGACGGAACAGCGAGCAGGAATTGCAGCATCCTTAAATCTACAAATGGATGTCGCAACTCGAAGAAAGTCCCTGATGACGCGGCATCCTCCCCCTCGAACAGCACTTGCCAAAGAGGTATGTGAAGCGACGCGTATCCCTCCGGACGCACGGGATGGGGCGAAGTGGGAAAATGCCCTCGGGTTTCGTTCCACCGCGCGTGCAATTGCAAGCGCGATTCGAGGTCCTTGTCCAGCCAAGCAGGAAACGAATCCTTGGCGTCATTCTTTGGTCCCGGATGTCTCAACCTTCGTGAGATTCTGCTCCAAAATGGCAACCGCCGCTCCGAAATAACGGTCGAACTGATTGCTCCGAGAAGGCGACCATACATGCGCCTCTGCAGGAGATACGAGACATACGGTCGCCACTCAAGAAGAAGCGCGTTATCCGGGCCTTCCCCCCAAAAAAATACTCGGCTGAACGATCCGGCTTTCTGCCTGTAGATTCGATTCGGGATTACATTCCACGCATTCGCGCATGGCTCCGCAGTGTGGAATGGAGTTCGTTCCCATCGCGGATCGACTGGCTTGGCGTCCCATTTGTTATAGTGAACCTGAATTCCGAGATGTTTAGCGGTCAAGCTGGCATAGTGCCCTTCGTCGGGTTCGAAGTCATTGACGTTGGTCACAGCCAGCAGGTCAAAGTGCGCATATCGTCCTTGCAAAACATCCCGTGCGGTCCGAGCGAGCGTCGAAGAATCGAGGCCCCCACTCATAAAGACTCCGACGCGAGGTGTACGAAGCCTGTCGCTGACCGCTTCCCGTACCAACTCCTTGAACCGATCGCAATAATCGTCTTTCCTCTTGTAAAAAAGGGGCTCGTCGATGGGCATTGTCCAATAGCGTCGAATTTGGTGCCTTTCGGCAGACCAACTGGCATAGTGGGCTGGCGGCAAGCGACGAATATCGGCGAAAGACGTTGTTGCAGAGTCCTGATTGTGTCCGAAGAGGAGAAAATCGGCGATGGCCAGATCGTTTAGCCGATCCGATACGACGGGGCATTCCCGGATGCAATCCAGCGCGTTGCTGAAAACGACGAACGATCCAATCTGGGCATAGTAGAATGGTTTTACGCCCATATGATCGCGAGCGCAAAACAAACGCTGGCGGCGCCCGTCCCAGATGCCGAAGGCAAAGTCTCCGAGTAAATGTTCAACACAGGATTCACCCCACGCCTCGTAGGCCCGAAGGATCAACTCCGCGTCCGTCGCGTGATGGGCGGGTTCTTGACCTCGTGCCCTCAAATGTTCGATTAATTCACTCTGCGCATCGACGCGTGCGTCGGCAGTAATCCAGGTGCCGCTTCCGAGGGTAAATGGCTGGCACTCGTGTTCCGATTCTTCGGTTGTCTTAAAGAGTGTGTGGCCGAAACCGACAGGGCCATCGGCCCATATTCGCTGGGCATCGGGGCCGCGAGGCTTGAGAAAGTTTGTCAGGTCTTGCAGAAGGTGCTTGTCAGCGGGTGCTCCATCCAGGTTCAGGATACCGACGATTCCGCTCATGAGGATTAGCCCGCGGCCGAATTCTCTTCTGTCTTTACTTCGATCAGCTGGTACTCCATAAGTTTGCCAACGAATTCCTCAAGATCGCGGCAAAGTTCCTCATCTCCGACATCAAACGCCGCCAGAATCTGCTCATAGGCCTTTTGAATCGAAGGAGACTCGGTGAGTGCTGCCCACATCTGTGTTCCAACGGGATTCAGCCCCAGGTAAAGTTCAGTCTTCAGATTGAGGATTACCGATTCTTCCCCAACCGTCCGGATCATAATATCCGGTCTGGCGACGACGCGCTGAGAAAAGGATAGCGACATGGGTCTAATTGGTGGCCTCGTTTGGGGTCCTTACAAACTCGTATTCTATACCAAGCGAATCCAATGGCGATGGAAACATTCCGTCCCTAGCTGGAAGCTTCGAAAAATTACGATGAAGCTGGTCTCGAATGTCCAGAGCAGCCCTGCTGTTTGACCTTCGCCGCTCTCCCTTCGGAGGATTGCCCTTCCGTCGCGGCGTTTAACTTGCGGGCGGTGCTAGACTGCTTCAATCGCGCAATTCGGAGGCGGTATGAAGTGGCTCGCGAAAAACTTGAAATACCGCCTTCACCGCGCTTTTCGCCATCCTCGTTACACTGCCAAAGCACTGTTCCATGACTTGATTGGAATAGACGAGCGGTTTCTTGCCAGTCTCGTGAATTCGACTCCCCGCGCGATTCGCGGATTTCTCAATGAACCCTCCGCCAATGCGGAACTGATGCGGCACTGGGAAAAGTGCGAACCAAAGCTGCATGCGGGTTCGCATCCGGCCAATGATCCGTACGCCAAAAAAGTACTTATTCAGTATGCCCTGGCACGCGCTTTGGCCCCGAATTTAATCGTCGAGACCGGCGTCTCTAGTGGAATTTCCTCCACCTATCTGCTCTTGGCGTGTCACCTCAACGGTAAGGGGCACGTTTATTCCATCGACATAAACAACGGGGAATTTTTGGCCCCAGGAAACCATATCGGTTGGATTGTACCCGAACACCTTAAGAGCAGATGGACGCTCTTGCTGGGTGACTCCCGGCTTGTGCTTCCTCACATCCTTTCACAGTTGGGCCAGGTGGACATTTTCATCCACGATAGCAGCCACACTTACGAGGACATGAAATTCGAATTTGAAACGAGTTATCCGCACATCCGCCCTGGTGGACTGCTCTTATCCGACGATGCCGATTTCAACGCGGCTTTTTCCGAATGTGCCAGGAAATTTCAGCCCAGCTCTTCGCGGATTATTCGTAATTTGGGAATTATGAAGAAGCCGTAAAAATAATGCCCGGGGGTAGCAACGTCGTCGATCATGAACTAAGGCGCAATATTGCTGGCAGCAAATACAAGAAGGGTCGAGAATGGGGCTCATGACGGAAGTAAGGGGCTGGCGGAATTGCGCGGGCGCAGCGCGCGCCGAATTGGAAATCAATCTGTGTTGCGGGCGCGCGCTCATCGATCCCGCGGCGAAGGAGCGTGTTCGCTCCCTCATTCGCAGTGGATTGGATTGGGCCGATGCCGCGGCCATCGCCGAGCGGCACCGTTTGTCGCCTATCGTATATGAGATTGTGGCGGGCACAGCGCGCGACCTGATTTCGCCCGCACAATTGAATGCGTTGCGCGAGGCAACGGCTCCTTCGACAGCCGCCGGAATGGCGCTCCTGCGGGAATTGCTTCATTTGCACCGCTTATTTGAGGGTGCCAATATCTTGGTCATCCCCTACAAAGGTCCACTGCTTGCGTGGGTTGCGTATGGAAGCTTTATACGACGGGAATACCTGGATCTGGATTTCGTCGTCGAACAAAAATACATTCCAGAAATAGTCTCCTTGCTTAAGTCCGCGGGATACAAGCCGCAGTTCGATGCTCGGGAAGTCCATGCGGGGCAGGAAGGAAATGCGCCTGGCCAGTATTCTTTCCAATCGCACCCACAAGGAATTCTGGTGGAAATCCACACTGAGCGGACCCTCCGATATTTTCCGAACTCAATCGATTTTCAGGATTTGGCCGGCAGATTGATGACCGTTGAAATCGGCGGACAGCGCCTTCGCACTTTTTCCATCGAAGATACCCTGGTGATGTTATGCGTGCATGGAGCAAAACATTTTTGGGAGAGGCTGGGATGGGTTCTCGATATAGCGAAATTAGCGACGACCCAGGAAGTGAATTGGGCGCTGGCTGCACGGGTAGCCGCAAAAATGGAATCCACTCGTGTGCTCTTGCTAGGACTCTACTTGGCGCACGACTTGTTTGAAGCTCCTTTGCCGGCTGAATTGCTGGCAGAAATTTACCGCGACCGCACAGTTCAGGAACTTGCGGAAAAGGTATACGAACAATATGCGGAAATTTCAAATTCCAGTGCGGGAGTATTGCCTCGCGCCGTGTTCAGGGTTCGGCTGCGCGACGGTGTCGGACAAGGGTTGCGCCACACCTTGCGCCTTGCCCTGAGCCCCACCGAAAGCGACCGTGAAGCCGTGCGTCTGCCTCGCTGGCTCACTCCGCTCTATATGTTTGTCAGGCCATGGAGGCTCCTGCGAGAATACGGAGCTGGATTGAAGCGCAAATGACTTCCGAAGCTCGCCACGAATGCGCTTCGTTGAGCGAAGTAAGCGGCCCGCCGGAGAACAAATTGAGGCGAGCATTCAAGATTTACGGCTCTCCGATTGTCTGTTGCTCCGCGAATCTCTGTTGTCGGATGCGCCATGATTGCCACCTTTTCCCGGTTTTTAGTTGCGCACGCCTAGCGATTCGTAGCAGATTATCCGCGCATGCCTGAAACCTCTGCCAACCCTGCCCTAAAGCGGACTGCCGCCGCCATCGCTATCTTGGCCGCCGTGTGGTTCTGCTATGCAGGCGGCAAGCATGCGCTGGCAAGTCATTACGCAGGTCCGTCAAATCTCGACGGTTTGAAACGAGCATCCCTGATCGAGCCGGACAACGCGGAAATCTGGTACCGCCTGGGGCGTCTCCGCCAGCTCGATTTCGACAACGCGGACATTCCCATGGCTATTTCCTACTACCAGCGCGCAGAGAAGCTCAATCCGCGCTCCCCTTATTACAAGATCGATCTCGCCAGCGCTTATGAAATGGCCGGGAACATGGGTGAAGCGGACAGCGAATTCCGAGCTGCCCGGGCTGCCTACCCAATTTCCGCCGAAGTGTCCTGGAAATACGGCAATTTTCTTCTTCGACAGAGCCGCTTGCCTGAAGCGTATGCGGAAATTCACCACGCGGTTGTGGTGGACCCGAACCTGATTCCCCTCGCGGTTTCGCGTGTTTGGCACAGCGACCCGGACGTTCACCTGCTGCTCGATCAAGTTTTGCCGGACACGGCCGAGGCTTATTTAGCGGCGCTGGCCTATCTGGCCGATGAGCAGGAAGCCAAGGCGGCGCTTGGAATGTGGCAGCGGCTGATCGCAAAGAATCCGCACACGGATCCAAAATTGTCGTACAAGCTTACCGATATGCTGGTTGCCCAGGAAAGATTCGAGGAAGCCGGCGCGGTTTGGCGCCAAGCGATCGCCACGGACTCGGGATCCACACCCGCATACTCCGGGAATTCGCTCGTTTATGATGGCGGATTTGAGAGGGATATTTCAGGCGGCGGTTTTGGCTGGCGGGAAAGCGATGTGGAGGGCGGGGACTTCGATTTCGATACGGATACCAAGCATTCCGGCAGCCGGGCTGCGCGGCTGACTTTTGATGGCACCAAGAATTTGTCGTACGAAAATTTATTTCAAAATGTTCTGGTTTCTCCGGGCACGCGCTATCGTTTTCAGGGATTTATCCGTACGGATCAAATTTCAACCGAGAGCGGTATGAGATTTGAGATTGTCGATCCCAAGGACCAGCAGCAGGTGGATGTGTTTACGCCCAACGAGACGGGTACCCTGCCGTGGACCCTCGAACAAGTCAACTTCACGACCGGGCCAAAAACGCACATGATTGTTATTCGACTAGTAAGAAAACCAAGCGTGCGGCTGGACAATCAACTTCGCGGCACGGTGTGGATCGACGACATAAGTCTTGTGCCAGGCGGCACCGGTCACGAAGTGCCCGTGCCAGGAATTCACAAGATCAACTAGATCAGATTGTGCGATACGAAATGGCAGGCTGGCCTTAACAAGGCGGAAAGAACCGGTTCCAAATGCCAGATGTCCGTTCCGGACGGAAAATTTTAAGGAAGGCGGTCTTCACCGCGCCATGCGCATGAGTTCCATCCGCGCCGGGATATACGTATTGACCGCTTTTGCCGTGCTGGCGCACGGAGCGGTCGAGCCATGGTCGGAAGCCGTTCTCGAAATCGGAGCCGCTGTTTTGTTGCTCATTTGGTCATGGAAAGCGCTGACGGACGCTGAAGTGAGGATGGTTTGGAATCCGCTGTTGTGGCCGCTTCTTGGTTTCGGCGCGGTTGTGGCAGTCCAGTTGGTGATTGGCATTACGCCGGTACCGTTCCTGACGCGCATCGAACTTCTGAAATACTCCGCGCTCGTGGCTCTATTTTTTCTGTTTGTGCAGTCCCATAGGACCCGGACCCAATGGCGCACATTTGTTTGGTTCTTGTTGAGCCTTGGCTTTGCGGTTTCGCTCTTTGCCATCCTGCAGCATTTCACGTTCAACGGAAAATTGTATTGGGTGCGGGAACTGCAATATGGCGGTATTCCGTTTGGCCCCTATGTCAACCGAAATCATTTTGCCGGTCTGATGGAGTTGCTCATCCCTTCGGGACTTGCCATTCAAATCCTGGGCGCGGAACGGCGCGACCAGTTGCCGCTAATCACTCTCTTCACTCTCTTGCCCATCGGGGCGTTGTTTCTTTCCGCTTCCCGAGGCGGAATCATCAGCTTCGTGGCGGAAATTGTTTTTCTCGTGATTTTGATCGTGGTGCGGCGCAGAGAAAAGACAGCATTGGTTGCTGGAGCGTTAGTTGTCACGCTGGCCGTCATTTTGGTTTCATGGCTGGGAATTGGCGGAGCGCTGGACCGATTTGCCAGCTATAAGAAACTGGAGACCAGCGAGGGGCGCCGTGTGGAAATGCTGCATGATAGCCTGCGCATCTTCCGCGACCACCGCGTCCTGGGAACGGGGCTGGGCACCTTGCAGGAAGTGTTTCCTCTCTACGAATCGTTTTACGATGGCCTCATCGTGAACCACAGCCACAATGATTACGCGGAGGCTCTTGCCGAAACAGGTGCCATTGGAGGTCTCTGCGGGCTGGCCTTCCTGGCGCTCCTTTTTTGGAAGTCGTGGAGAATTCTAAGCATGGAGGGCGATCCGCGAAACTTTGGGTACCATGCGGGTGCGCTGGTGGCCTGCCTGGGGCTTCTCGTTCATGCGGGAGTGGACTTTAATTTTCACATTCCCTCGAATGCGCTCATTTTTCTTCTGCAAGCGGCTTTGGCCACGACCGCTTTCCCGCCAACGCCAATGCCGCGCGGGAGTTGATTTGATTCGCAGGCTTGAGGGTTTGGCGAAATCAGAAGGGTTATCTTTCCCGAACATTATTCTTTTTCGCCAATAAAACTCCTTGACTCGGCGAAAGACTCTGTATAATGGCAGTCGCGTGGGGGGAGTATCTATATTGAGCAATCAAAGATGGAAGGGTGTATTGCGCCCAGCATTCTATTTGTTCAGCCGAACGGCGATCATTTTCCTTTTGGCCGTCCCGTCTGCCTTCTCTCAACAGCAGAAATCGCAGCTTCCACCGGAAGCTGCATCCAACAACAAGCCGTTCAGCGTAGTGACCACTCAAACGAATGATCGCATCGCGCAACTTGCGCTTGCATCGGACGTCAGGCAGGGCGACTACTTAATTGGCAGCGGCGATTTATTGGGCGTTGAAGTGTTTGATGTCCCAGAACTTTCACGCGACGTTCGGGTTAACGAAACGGGATACATCTCCCTGCCGCTCATGCCAACCAAGGTTCGTGCCGCGGGGCTCAATGCTTTTCAACTGCAAGATAAGCTCGCCGAGTTGTTGCAGACGAATGGCTTGGTGTCGACACCCCAGGTCACAGTGACCGTGAAGGAGCAGCACAGCCAGCCTATTACCGTGATCGGGGCCGTCAAGACTCCGATGGTTATCCAGGCGTTGCGCAAGACAACTCTTCTCCAGGCGCTGTCGCAGGCCGGTGGCATTGCCGATGACGCTGGCACCTACGTCGTCGTTACGCGCCCTGCCCCGGACCTTTCACAGATGACAGATCCAGCGGATCCGAGTGACGCTTCTGCGCCATCGGCTCCCCAAACCTATACCATTAATCTGAGCGACGTTCTGGAAGCGGCCGATTCGCGTTTTAACATTCCCCTCACCGGTGGGGATGTTGTCTCCGTTCCCCGCGCAGGCATTATTTATGTGGTTGGCGCGGTAGTTCGTCCGGGCGGATTCCTCATGCAAAACGATCTGGACCGCATGACCATGCTGAAGATGCTGGCGCTGGCGGGCGGAACGACGAATTCGGCCAAGATCGCAAATGCGGTTATCCTTCGGAAGAATTCTTCTACCGGAGATCGTGACCAGGTGCCGGTTGACTTGAGAAAAATCATGCGTTTGAAGACGCAGGATGTAAAGATGCAATCCAATGATATTTTGTACGTGCCCGACAGCAATGGGTTAAAGGCCTTGCATCGCGCGGGCGACGTCGCTGTGGCTCTAACCTCCGGTATCGGCATTGTGGCTGCGGGAAAATTCTAATCCTGCGCCGGACGAATCGAATTGAATTCACGGAGCTTGTGAAGATTCTATGGACGAGACAAATAATCTAGCTCCCCGAGAGCGCTTTAACACCAATCCCGCGGAATCCCTCCAGCAGCGATCCCCTTTCCTGGCTCTGGATCTGGTGCCACGGGAACCGCACCTGCTTGACTTCCTGCTCATTTTACGGAAGCACCAATGGCTGATTGCTTTTTTCCTGCTTGCCGTCGTTTCGATCGTGACGATTGCCACCTTCCGCATGCAGCCCATCTATGAAGCGACGGCAAGAGTCGAGGTCGATCGGGACACTCCCAGTGCCTTTCGCTTTAACGAAGGGGAGCAGGGTGACGATTACGGGGATTTAGAAGATTACATCGTCACGCAATCCAAGATTCTTCAAAGCGAAACTTTGGCGATGCAGACCGTCAAATCCATGGGCCTCGATCACTTGCCTCAATTTGGGGGAGGGCCGGGGAAACCGACGAAGCCCGCGCCGCCGGGTAGCGACGCCAGCCTGATGCGGCCGCCTGCCTTGGGGGCTTTCTTAGGCGGCCTGAGCGTAAAACGTGTGCCAACCTCGCGCTTGCTCGACGTGACATTTGAATCCACCGATCCCGCCCTTGCAGCCCGAGTGGTGAACGCTCATTTAAACAACTTCATCGAGCAGAATTTTCGAAGCCGCTTTGATGCGGCTACGCAGGCTTCCAACTGGATGGCCGGGCAATTGAACGAAATGAAGATCAAGGTCGAGAACGCCGAAGACGCCCGCCTTGAATATGAACGCGAAAATCAGATCTGGACCATCGACGAAAAAAACGATATCAGCACGCAGAAGCTTGGCGAACTGGAAAAGCAGCTGACCGATGCGCAAGCCGATCGCATCAACAAGGAAGCGGTTTACCAACTGGCGCAATCGGGGAATTACGATGCCATCGCAGCCGTGCGGGACAGCGCTGTCATTCAGGATATTCTGAAGCAGCAGACTACATTGAGCGCGCAATATACGGACGCGGTGAGCCAATATGGGCCCAAGTTCCCCAAGGTTATGCGCATTCAGGCGCAGCTCAAGGATCTCGATCAATTAATCACGCGTGAGAAATTAAATATCGGCAATCAAGTGGAAGCCGATTACCGCGGCTCGCGTCAGCGTGAGCTTCTCTTGAAGGAAGCGCTTGACGAACAGAAAGCGCAAGTCAATCAGACCGCCGAGAAACTCGTTCAATACAACATCCTGAAACGAGAGGCAGATACCAATAAGCAGCTCTATGACGGCATGCTGCAGAAATTGAAGGAAGCGGGTATCACCGCGGGTCTTCGCTCCTCCAATATTCGAATTGTGGATCCTGCGCTGATTCCAAGTGGGCCCTCGCGTCCCAATAAAACGCGAAACATCATGTTGAGCATCGTTGTTGGCTTCCTTGGCGGAATCGGCTTGGCGCTTTTGCGCGAGTATCTCGATAACACCGTTAAGACGCCGGATGACATTGAGACACTGGCGCACCTTCCGTCTTTGGCCGTTGTTCCCGCGCTCACCAATTCCAGCGGGAAACGCCGCGGCCGTTTTTCAAAACTATTGAAGACGGCAGTCATAACTTCAAAGGAAGGCCGCGCGGAGCTGATTTCACACAACATGCCGCAGTCGCAAATGTCTGAAGCCTTCCGCGCGCTGCGCACGTCCTTGCTGCTGTCCCAGGCGGACCATCCTCCCCAGGTAATTTTGATGACCAGCGCGCTGCCCCGCGAGGGCAAGACCACCGCCGCGGTCAACCTGGCCGTGACCCTCGCTCAGCTTGGCGATAAGACCTTGCTGGTGGACGCCGACTTGCGCAAGCCCGGTATCAACCGCGCTTTGAGCCTGGTGGATGGAAAACACGCTGGATTGAGTTCCTATCTTGCGGGCGTTTCGTCCCTGGATTTGATCACCGTGCCGCACCCAGCGATCACCAATCTGGATGCCATTCCGACCGGACCGATCCCTCCCAATCCGGCCGACTTGCTTTCCTCGCGCCGATTGACGGAACTCATTGCCGAACTTCGAACAAAATATAAATTTGTGGTGATCGATTCGCCTCCCATCATGGCCGCCACGGACGCCGTCATTCTTTCGGTGCTTGTGGACGGAGTTCTGATGGTGGTTCGCAGTGGAGAAACCCCCAAGGAAGCGTTTACGCGCACGCGGGATCTTCTAGTCGGCGTGAAATGCCACATGTTGGGCGTGGTGCTGAACGCCGTGGACGCAAGCTCGCCGGATTACTACTACTCGTACCGCTACTACCCCTATTCCTACGGCGGCTATGGCCGGGAAGAAGACACTAGGAAATCGCGAAAAGCCCGCCGGGCCGAAGCGGAATCGCAATTGGGACAGGACTAATCGGTCAGGAGGACTTGCTTGGTTTTTCTTATCACAGGTGGAGCGGGATTTATCGGGTCGCATCTTGCGGAGCGTCTGCTTGAACGCGGCGACCAGGTTCTGTTGATGGATAACCTTTCCACCGGGAGCATGGAAAATATCCGGCACCTCAAGAAGTACGACCGGATGCACTATTTTCTGGAGCCGCTGGAAAATCGCCAGCTTCTGGCGGAGCTTGTCGATGAGGCTGACGTTATCTTTCATCTGGCTGCCGCTGTAGGCGTAAAGCTGATCGTGGAAAGCCCTGTGCGTACAATTGAAACGAACGTTAATGGCACGCAAATGGTGCTGGAAGCCGCTTGCAGGAAGCGAAAACTGGTTTTTGCCGCTTCGACATCCGAAGTGTACGGAAAAAATACCAACGTTCCTTTTCACGAAGACGCCGATCTGGTGCTTGGCCCGACGACGAAGGGCCGCTGGAGTTACGCCGCTTCAAAAGCGCTGGATGAATTTCTCGCGCTTTCCTATTGGAAAGAGAAGCGATTGCCTGTGATCATCGCGCGGCTCTTCAACACCGTTGGACCCAGGCAAACCGGGCGGTACGGCATGGTTCTGCCCAACTTTGTGCGGCAAGCCCTGGAAGGCGCGCCGATCAGCGTTTATGGAACAGGGCAACAATCTCGATGCTTCTGCGATGTGCGGGATGCCGTCGAAGCGCTCTTGCGCCTGGCTGCGACGGATAAGGCAGTCGGTGAAGTCGTCAATGTGGGCAACGACCATGAGATCAACATTGAGGATCTGGCACACCTCGTGAAAGAGCGGACGGGAAGCTCCTCGTCGATCGAGTACATTCCCTATGACCAGGCTTATGAGCCTGGCTTTGAAGATATGCTCCGCAGAGTTCCTTGCGTGGAGAAGCTGGAGTCGCTTACTGGGTTCCGTCCTCGAACGCCATTGCCGGAGATTGTGGACCGGGTCGTATCCTTTGCCAGGGGCAAACGGACTGGAATACCGCCCAGGATGTTTGACATCCCCTCTGCGAGCAATGACAGTGAGATGTTGTCTGAGCAGGTTCGATCGCGACGTTAACGATGCATGATCCACTTTTGAAGTCAACCACGTCACTCTCCGTTATTGTCCCCGCGTATAATGAGCAACATCTGGTCGTGGCAAGCCTTCAACGGCTCCGCTTGCTCGGTGAGTCTCCCTTTCTGGATCGCGTGAAAGTTATTGTTGTAGACGATGGGTCCTCTGACGGAACCGCAGAGGCTCTGGAACAGTTTAGACTTTTGCTTGCGGACGCGCCGGCAGCGAAACTGGACTGGATTTTCATACGCCACCCGTCGAATCAGGGGAAAGCTGCCGCGATTCATACCGGACTCTTGTACGCCGACACGGAACTAACCGTCATTCATGATGCGGACCTCGAGTATCACCCACAGGATCTGATCAAGATGGCAAAGGTTTTTCTGCAGGAACCGGCGGACGCCGTATTTGGCTCTCGCTTCCTTGCAAGCGATTACCGGCGGGTCCTCTTCTTCCGGCATGAGATCGGCAACCGCTTGCTTACGCTGATGAGCAATATCGTTTCCGACCTGAACCTGACGGATATGGAGACGTGTTACAAGATGGTGCGAACGGAACTACTGAAGAGTATCCCGCTCGTGGGCAGCGGCTTCGAGATCGAGCCGGAAATTACGATTAAACTCGCCAAACGGGCCGCCAGGATTTTTGAAGTTCCGATCCGGTACTCCGGCCGAACCTACCAGGAAGGCAAGAAGATAGGGGTGAAAGACGGCTTTCGGGCCATAGCCGCGATCATTCGGTTTGCTTGCTCCGATCACGTGTACGCCGAAGACGAATATGGCAGCCAGATTCTGGGAAGACTGAATCGCGCTCCTCGTTTCACGCAATGGATGGCCGATGTCATCCGTCCTTTTATTGGCGAGCGTGTCCTTGAAATCGGAGCAGGCACGGGGAATTTGACGCTGCAATTAATTCCGCGAAAACTCTACTATGCCAGTGATATCAACCCGCACTATTTGACCTACCTGGAAAACTTGATTCCCGAACATCCCTATCTGCGAGTAGGTTACACGGATGGCGAGAAGCAGGATTCCTATCCCCTGGAAGAGAAATTCGATACCGTGATCTGCTTGAACGTGGTCGAGCATTTGGAGAATGATTTCGGAGCATTGCGAAATATTTTCGATGCGCTTGAAGAGAATGGGCGTGCAATCGTTCTTGTCCCTTGCGGGCCCGGGTTGTATGGGACGCTGGATAAGGTTCTGGGGCACTATCGCCGCTACACGCAAGCCCAATTCACGGAACTCGCCGTGCGGGCGGGCTTTCACATTGAGTCCCTCTTGTCGTTTAATCGATTCGGTTCTCCGGCATGGTGGTTGAACGGGCGCTTGCTGCACAGGAAGACCTTCGGTTTGTGGCAGATCAAAATGCTCAATGTTTTGACGCCCATGGTCCGCCTGATTGACAGATACTTGCCTTTCCCGCCACTCTCGATCATTGCAATTCTTAGAAAGCCGGGTGTGGAATCTGCTGCCGAGCCTGTGAATTCCTTGCGGCCGGCATCGGCATTGCACGGGGCGGCGAGCTGAGCATGTCAACAATTCCTCTGGTTTCGGGCGAGAAGGAGGCAGTTGCTGTCGCCCCTGTACGCGTCCATCTCATTATCTTGATGTCCATTTTTTTAGCCACTCTGCCTCTTGTCAATCCTCTGGTTCATGGCGACGGAGTCGGATATTACGCTTACCTGCGAGCCCCAATCATCCAGCACAACTTGCGATTTGAAGAGGATTGGCGCCATGCCAATTTGGGTTTTGCAATGTCGCATGTGGGCCCCGACAATCGGCTAAGCTCTGATCAATTCACAGCCAACGGGCATGTCAGCAACTTGTTCTCTGTCGGACCCGCCCTTCTTTGGACCCCATTCTTCCTGGTTGCCCATGTGGCCGTGCTGTTTGCGGATTGGAGTGGCGCAGATATCCCCGCGGACGGATTTTCTCTGCCTTATCGCGCGCTGGCAGCTTTCGGCACCGCCTTTTACGGTTTTTGCGGCCTTCTGCTTTCTTACCTGCTGGCTCGCAAATATCTGGATCCTTCTTTTGCATTGATTGCAACGCTTGGTATTTGGGCGGGTAGTTCGTTGCCTGTTTACATGTATTTCAATCCTTTTTGGTCGCACGCACATTCCGCTTTTGCGGTTGCCTTGTTCCTCTGGTATTGGGATCGCACCCGGCCAAGCCGAACCTTGGGGCAGTGGCTTCTGTTGGGCCTGATTTCCGGCCTGCTTGTGGACGTCTACTTTGTGAACGGAATTTTTTTGCTCATCCCGCTAGTCGAATCCATCGTGGGCTACGTGCAGGACCTGCAGTCGAAAGATGGAGCCTCGGCGTTGCTTCGATTTGGCGCCAACGTACTGTATCTTGCGGCTTTTGGCATCACGATCTTGCCGATCCTGATTACACGCAAGATTATTTTTGGCGGGATTTTGCGATTCGGCGCTTATACGGTCCTGCCGTGGAACTGGCATGCCCCATTTTGGCGGTCCGTACTCTTTTCTTCCGACCACGGCATGCTGAGTTGGACACCTCTCTTGGGTTTCGCTCTCCTGGGTCTCTTCCTCCCGTTCCGCGGGGGAAAACATGTGAAAGCTTATCTCGCTATGGCGGCGGTGGCGTTCTTCTACGTCATCTCAAGCTATCCGTATTGGGACGGTTTGGCCTCGTATGGAAATCGTTTCTTTATTTCTTTGACTCCCATTTTTATTTTTGGATTGGCATTTCTGCTGCAACAAATTGGCGGGCTTTTCCGCTCCATCCGCCTGGCCTATGCCGCGCAAGGGATTGTGCTGGCATTGTTCTCCCTTTGGAATCTCGCTTTCATCTTTCAATGGGGCACGCACATGGTTCCGGCGCGCGGAGAGATTTCCTGGAGCGCCATGGTTCACAATCAATTCGTCGAGGTTCCCACGCGGCTGTCGCGTAGCCTGGAAACTTATTTCATGGATCGCGGCGGAATGATGAAGCGAATTGAGCAGGAAGACATCGAGCAGCAACATCTCGGAGAGAAGCGCGGAAAGTAGCGAATTCCATGGGAGCAACCCAAACTCAGGCGGCTATGGCCGCGGAACTTCGCGAAAGCCCCGTTGTGCGCATCGAAGCGCGCCGCGGATGGCTGGCGCTGGATCTTCCGGAATTGTGGGCCTACCGCGACCTGATTTATTTTTTCGTGTGGCGCGATATTAAAGTCCGATATAAGCAGACCGTGATCGGCGCTGCCTGGGCCGTCCTGCAGCCGGTGCTGACCATGTTGGTCTTCAGTTTATTTTTCGGGAAACTGGCAAAAATTCCCTCGCAAGGTTTGCCTTATCCCATCTTTTACTACAGCGCTCTTTTGCCCTGGATGTATTTCGCCACCGCCATGCAGGGCGCGACCAACATTGTCGTGGACAACCAGAGGGTCATTACCAAAATTTACTTTCCGCGCGTGGTATTGCCCATCGCTTCCGTTCTATCGGGCCTGCTGGATTTTGCCATCTCCTTCGGCGTCCTGCTGCTCCTGATGGCCTATTTTCACATGACGCCTACGCGCGCTGTGGTCTGGTTGCCGCTTTTTACTTTGCTGGCGGTGCTGACGGCTCTTGGGGTTGGCCTCTGGCTTTCCGCGCTGAATGCAATGTACCGCGACGTGCGTTATGTCGTCCCTTTTCTTGTTCAGTTTTGGATGTTCGCCTCTCCCGTGGCTTATCCCAGTTCCCTGGTTCCCGCAAAGTGGCGCTGGCTGTATGGATTGAATCCCATGGCAGGTGTCATCGAAGGATTCCGCTGGGCTTTGACGGGACATGGCGATCCGCCAAGCATTCTTCTGTTAGCGTCCTCCTGCGCCGTGGGGCTTTTGGTGCTCAGCGGATTGGTGTACTACCATGCAATGGAGGGAACGATTGCAGATGTGGTCTGAGATATGAGCGATATTGCCATTTCCGCGCAAGGATTGGGAAAGCGCTACCGTATTGGAGCGCTGGCCCGCCAGACAACCATGGGTGAGCGGCTCACTCATGCCATGAAGGCGCCGCTCCGATGGCTGAGTCCGCGCCCGGCTGGCGCCGCGAGCGGACATCGCGATTTTTGGGCGCTGCGCGACGTGTCATTCGAATTGCGCCAGGGCGAAGTAGTGGGGTTGATCGGCCGAAACGGGGCAGGAAAGTCTACTCTGCTGAAGATTCTTTCGCGAGTCACGCAGCCCACACTTGGGCGAGCCGAAATCCACGGCAGAGTGGGGAGCCTGCTCGAGGTGGGCACCGGTTTTCATCCAGAATTGACAGGCCGGGAAAACACCTATCTGAACGGGGCGATTCTGGGCATGGCCAAGAAGGAAATCGACCGCAAGTTCGATGAGATCGTGGACTTTGCCGAGGTCGCAGATTTTATCGATACGCCGCTGAAACATTACAGCAGCGGGATGCAGACGCGACTGGCATTTGCCGTGGCCGCCCACCTGGAGCCAGAAACGCTGTTGATCGATGAAGTTTTGGCCGTTGGCGATATGGCATTTCAAAAAAAATGCCTGGGCAAGATGGGTGAAATAGCGGGCGGCGGCCGCACCATCGTCTTCGTCAGCCATCAGCTCAATCAGATTCGCCGGCTTTGCGAGAAGGTGATCTGGCTCGATCAGGGCAAGATCTTTCGGATTGGTTCCACGTCGGATGTTGCGGGCGCATATGAAACCTCCATGACGCGCCGCCCGGAAGGATCGAAAGAAAATTTAGGCGCTCCGGAAGTTCACCACGGGTTCGTGAGTTGGGAGATTGTCGAGCCGCGCGCTGAGAATCCAAACCACCTGACGACTTCCGGCCCGGTGCTCTTGAAATTTGTAGTTCGGCTGAGCAAACCTGTTTCCGACGGCCACCATGGCATCGCTCTGTTTAATCACGAGCAGCAATTAATGTGGGGTTGGGCTGCGAATCATCTGCAAATTTCCGAGGGGCTTCATGAATTTCATTATTCGTTTCCTTCGCTGCCACTGAGGCCCGGCCTTTATAACTGGCGAGTGAGTCTTTACGAATCGGGCCAGCTTGTGGATGTTTGGTCGTGCGTTCCGGAAATGGCGATTGCCACGGAAATACACCAACACTTGAGCGACGAGTGGAATGGGATTCTGAACGTGCCGTGCGAATTTGGGGTTCGTCATTTGGAAAACGAACCAGTGTCCGAAATTGTCGAACATGCCCGGGGGAAATCGGTATAAGAGTTGCTAAAGCGGCTATCCTGTCTTTCAAATCGTGAGTCGATTTCGCGGATCTTGCAAGCAAGTGTTCCAAGGATGGAAATGGGCATACACGCAGGCGGAACTTCCTCGAATTACGCGTCGGACCCGGCAGGGATGCAATCCGCATTTGCCGTTCAAAATCAATCTGTAACACAGGCTCCGCTCCTCCCCCCAGGCGTGAAGAATTTTCTGGGGGAATTCAAACTGGGTCGTTGGGGGATTCGCGCGGGCCGCAGGATTGTCGGAATCGTGAGGAAGTGGCGGAATCCGGCCCAGCGCAGCCTTTGGATCGGCCGTTTCACTTTGCCGCTGCGTAACGCGATATTGCTGAATCGTCCGCTTCAAGTGTCTTTCGACGGAATTTCCGTTTTTTTGGCGTCGCGCGGGTCGCTTGCCGCAAATATCTGGGCCGGACTCGGCTACGAAAAACAGGAAATTTCATTTCTCTTGAGCGTTCTCCAGCCGGGAATGATTTTTTTTGATGTCGGGGCCAACGCGGGGTTGTTTGCGATTAGCGCCGCCAAGAAGATTGGGGGCAAGAATGTTTTTGCCTTCGAGCCGTGTTCCGCGACTTGTGAACTTTTGAAGCAAAATCTGCATCTCAATGGCATTGAGGATCTGAATGTCAATCAGAAAGCTTTGGGAGATACGGTAGGCCAAGGCGTATTGCAAATCAATGCCCGCGGCAAAGACGGGCTGAACACCTTTGGGCCGCGCCACACACCCGGACAGTAAGGTTGTGGGGCATGAAGACGTCCAGGTCACGACTGTGGATGCTTTCATGAAAGATCGCAATCTTTCGCGCGTCGATGTCATGAAAGTGGATATAGAGGGAGCGGAATTGATGTTATTCCGCGGAGCCCGAGAGTTGCTCATGCGCGCGGATGCGCCATTGATCCTGTACGAAGGCTTCGGCTTTCTTACGCAAGGATTTGCGTATCATCCGGTCGAAATTCTCTGGTTCCTGGAGTCTTGCGGCTACACTTTATTTTCGCTGAACAGTGAAACAGGCGAGATCTCCGAATTGAATTCGAATTACAAGTACGATTCGATGGTAATAGCAGTCAAGCCCGGCCATGCCGGGTTCACGGGCGGGAGAGCAAGATTAGCGTGAAAGTCGCATTCGTCAAACAAGTGCTGGACGTGTTCGGGCCATGGTCAACCGTGCTCTGGGAGAACACTACTCCTCGGGGCTTGATGGACCTTTGGCCGGGCAAGGCTACTTTCTGGGAAATGACGTGCTGCCTTCAGGCGGATTGGTACGTCATCCCGCAGCAATTGTCGAGCGACTACACACGGGAAGCGGTCCTAAAATATCCAGGACGCAAGGAAATGATTTCCCGGCATACGCGCAATGTCGTTGCGCCCGACGAGATTCCCTTCCAGAAATACGATGTGGTGATCTCGCACGACCCTATACTGGATGTCCCCGCCAGTTCGTCAACGCTGTTCGCCTATTATGTGGTCGAGCATTGGGACCATCTCTACCCTGAAGCCTTGCGTGGGCCGCATGGCCGCTACGATCTATTTCTGGCGCACATGCTGGACGCCCCGAAAAAGGTCACCATGCTGCCGCAGACCCTGGCATTTCCGTATTTGCGGGATCCCGACTCCTTGCGGGCCGCATTCCCGGCGGAAAAGGAAGATGGAGTATGGGTGGATTTTCGGACGCTCACCACACTCGGGATGGCGGAAAGCTACGGGATGTGGGTTGCAACTGGGCATGCGGCCGCCAAGCGTCTGGAAGAAGCGTTGCGAATGCCAGTCCACTATAAGTCCACTTTCAACGAGAATCCCTTTGGCATCTCCGATCCGCCCGCTTGGGGCGACGCAGTGGTCTACTTTGAGGCCATGGCGCGCTGCAGGTACTACATTGCCGTGGGAAACATTGCCGGCGCGGGACAAGCCATTTGCGATGCGGCGTCGCTAGGGTGCATTTGCATTGGACAGGAAGAGAAGGCATTTCATCGTTTAGTCTGCCATCCGTTGGCACTCTGTGCCCACATGATGGAGTTGCCGCGCAGATTGAAGGCGATTGTCGCGTCTCGGGATTTGCAGGAGGAGATTCGTGTCTGGCAGGATGCTGCATTGCGCAATTTCTTCCAGAGGGATCCGCTTGCAAACCTGGAAGAGGCGATTTCAATTAAGCGCGGCGATCGCGTCGGCCGTGAGGCTGCGCATGCCTAGCATGGAGGGTGTTGCGGTGAAACCCCGGAAAATCGTTGTAATCGTAAGCGGCGCCATGATTGGCCCCGAAGCTGATAACTATTTCGACCGCAAAGGTACAATATGAGCGCGCAGACATTCGAGCAGGTACCCATCGACCAGGTCCGGGATTACTGGGATCGCAGGCCTTGCAATATTCGTCACTCCACCAAGCCTGCCGGGAGCCGAGAATATTTCGATGAGGTGGAACGCCGAAAATATTTTGTCGAGCCGCATATTCCCGGATTCGCCGAATTCCCGCGTTGGCAGGGCAAACGAGTGCTGGAGATCGGCTGCGGCATCGGGACCGATACCATCAATTTCGCTCGCAATGGCGCCCAGGTGACGGCCATCGATCTTTCCGAGAAGTCACTGGAGATGGCGCGCAGGCGCGCCGAGGTTTTCGGCCTGTCGGATCGCATCCGTTTCTTTCACGGCAGCGCAGAACAACTCCAACAGGTCGTGCCGCCGGAACCTTACGACCTGGTCTATTCGTTCGGCGTCATCCATCATACGCCGCACCCTGAGCGCGTCCTGGAGCAACTGCGGAACTACGTCCGCCCGGGAAGCACCGTGAAGATCATGGTCTACCATCGCTACTCGTGGAAGGTGTTTTGGATATTGATGACCTACGGCAAGTGCCAGTTCTGGAAATTGACGGAACTGGTGGCCCGTTATTCCGAAGCGGAAACAGGTTGCCCGGTCACGTACTCTTATAGCAAGAGCGAGTTCCGCAGCCTGATGGAGCGCAGTGGATTTCGCGTAAAAGAAGTGCAAGCTGAGCACATTTTCCCGTATCGGATTCAAGACTACGTCCAATACCGTTATATAAAGGAATGGTATTTTCGATGGTTGCCCGAACCTGTATTTCACTCGCTGGAGCGGATGTCTGGGCTGGCATCTTGTGCGTGACTGCCGAGGCACCCTGAGGGAGCCTCTAAAACCGAGGGAACTATGATCGATGGAGTAAGCGTCGTGGGATTGGGCAAGCTGGGCGCGCCGATGGCGGCGGCGATGGCTTCGCGAGGAATGCGCGTCGTTGGAGTTGACGCCGATGAAAAAAAAGTTAAGGCCATCAACGAACATCGCGCCCCGGTGTTTGAGCCGGGATTGCCGGAGCTGCTGCAATCCTCTGAGGGCCGGCTTACGGCGACACTGCACCTTGAAGAGGCAGTACGCAGCACCCAAATTACTTTCATTGTGGTGGCCACGCCGAGTGAACCGAACGGTGGCTTCTCACTCCGTTTTGTCCTCCCGGTTTGCGAAGCCATTGGGCGCGTTTTGCGCACCAAACCCGAGTTTCATCTGGTCTGCCTGACCAGCACGGTTTTGCCCGGCATGACCGGCGGCGAGGTCCTGGAAACTCTGGAGCGGGCAAGCGGCAAGCAAGCGGGACGCGATTTTGGCCTGTGCTACAGCCCCGAATTCATCGCATTGGGCTCGGTGATTCGCGATTTCTTGAATCCCGATTTCCTTCTCATCGGCGAGTCCGATCCTCAATCGGGCGACCTGCTGGAATCGCTTTATCATCGGATCTGCCAAAACAGCCCCGCGGTTGCCAGGATGAATTTCGTCAACGCGGAAATGGCCAAATTGGCCGTCAATACTTACATCACCACAAAAATCAGCTTTGCCAACATGCTCGCCAGAATCTGCGAGCGCATACCGCAGGCCAATGTGGATGTGGTGACCAAGGCCATCGGTTTGGATAGCCGCATCGGGGGCAAATATCTGAAAGGCGCCATCAGCTATGGCGGGCCGTGCTTTCCGCGCGACAATCTGGCGTTGACGCACCTGGCACATGAGATTGGGGCTCCAGCTGACATCGCGGAGGCTACTCACCGCTTCAATTTCTCTCAAGTCTCCTGGCTGGCGGACCTCGTGCAGCGGAACGCCGCGCCCGGTGAAACTGTTGGAATTCTTGGACTCACTTACAAGCCAGACACCGATGTGGTTGAGCAGGCTGCCGGTACTCTTTTGGCCCGGGAGCTTGCTGCCCGCGGCGTGCCCGTTCTGGTTTTTGATCCCGCCGGCCCTCGAAATGTCTGCGAGCCTTTGGGAAATCAGGTGCGCTTCACGGACACGTATAAGGAGTGCATTTCTCTTTCCAGGGTTGTAGTTCTGGCGACGCCTTGGCCCGAATTTTTGAGCATTCCCGCTGCTGAGTGGGCGCGCCGCGATCAACCACGAACTGTGGTGGACTGCTGGCGAGCGGTTCCGCAACTGATGGCTGTCGAAGGCGTGAAGTACGTGTCGATCGGAACTGGCAGCAGCGCTTTCGCTGACTCCAGGGCAATTTCCATGGGTTCCAAAATATGAAAATTGCTGCGATCTTGCGCGGCTCCATTTTCGCGATAACGGTACGGGGTGCTTCACGGTGAAACCCTGGAACATTCTCGTTACCGGAAGCAGCGGCCTGATCGGCTCGGAAGCCGTCGAGTATTTCGATCGGCAAGGCCACGCGTCGTCGGCGTGGACAACAACATGCGCCGCGTATTCTTCGGGCCCCCGGGGGACACGTTGTGGAATCTCGAACGGCTCAAGAGCGCCACGCGGCGATTCACTCCCGTGCGCGCTCGATATTCGCGACCGCGAAGGCGTGATGAGCCTGTTCCGCGAGAACCGCTTCGACCTGATCATCCATTGCGCCGCGCAGCCCTCGCACGACAAGGCCGCGGACATCGCGCTGCTGGATTTCGAAGTGAATGCGCATGGGCACGGTGAATCTGCTCGAAGCCACGCGCCAGCACTGCCGCGAGGCCGCATTCATTTTCATGAGCACCAACAAAGTGTACGGCGACGCGCCCAACGAGAAGCCTCTGCGCGAAACCGAAACGCGCTACGACTATTCGGATCCCGCCGATTTCGAAGGCATCGACGAAAATTGCCGCATCGATCGCACGCATGCATTCGCTGTTCGGCGCTTCCAAGGTCGCGGCGGACATCTACGCGCAGGAATACGGCCGCTATTTCGGGATGGGCGTGGGCATTTTCCGCGGCGGATGCCTGACCGGACCGTCTCACTCGGGCGTCGAATTGCACGGGTTTCTTTCGTACTTGCTCAAGGTGGCGCTCTCCGGAAAGCCATACACGGTATTTGGATACAAGGGAAAACAGGTTCGCGACAATATCCACAGTTTCGATGTGGTGCGCGCGTTCGAGGAGTTTGCGCGCAACCCGCGGCCCGGCGAGGTGTACAACCTCGGCGGAGGCCGCGCCAACAGCGTCTCGATGCTGGAAGCGATCTCGCGAATCGAAGCGCTGACTGGGCGCAAGATCAACTGGACGTACTCGGAACGGGCGCGCAAAGGCGATCACATCTGCTACATCTCGAATTTGGCGAAGCTGAAGAGCCATTTTCCTGGATGGAGCCTGACGCGCAGCCTCGACTCGATCTTGCAAGAGATGGTTTCCTCCGAACGCGAACATATACGGAAAGGTTAGATAGTAAAATATCTTCCATAAATGCTCGCTATCTCCGCCAAACCGCAAGGTCCGGAAAGTACCAGAGACGAGGAGCGCGCTCGTGTCCCAAGGCTTTAAGGCGACGATGCGCGGAATCATTCCGCGCTCCATTTGGATGAATGTCAGCGGAGTAAAGCGGACTGTTGTCCGCATGGCTCTCCGGCATACTGCCTTGAAGCACGGCTGGATCAGCTCCTATTTCAACGCTTGGGAACTGAACTCTTACGGTTTGAACGTCACGCTTGCCGCCGATTACTACTCTCCACTTCCCGACCTCGGTCGCCTTCGAAAGAATCGCGACCGCTGGTCAAGACCGAGCGATTTGCCGGGATTGAAAATCGATTTGGTGGAAATGAAGAATTTCTGGAATCTGGTGGCTGCTTCATTCCTGGCAGAATTCGATTCCTTGCCCAGCTATGCTGACCTTATGAAGGAGAGTTATGGCGAGGGTTATACGCCCCTGGACGCAATGACTCTCTACTTTTTGCTCAGGCACCATCGCCCGCGGCGATATCTTGAGGTTGGAGCGGGACTTTCGACCTATTACGCGTCTTGTGCCGCCCGGCAGAACGCAGCGGGAGGCCAGCCCATGGAAATTACTTGTGTTGAACCTTTCCCGCACGCGAAGTTGAAATCGATTCCCGGAATTAACTTGATCGAAAAAGATGTGCAGGAAGTCGATTGTTCATTGTTTGAAGCGTTGACTGCGGGCGACGTATTGTTCATCGATTCAACGCACGCATTGAAGATCGACGGTGACGTAGCCTATCTGTACCTTGAGATACTGCCGCGGCTCAACAAAGGCGTTATTGTCCACATTCACGACATCCCGTTTCCCTATAACACTCCGTTTCCAGCGGATACCTGGATCTTCGAGCGCCAGTGGCCTGTTTTTTGGACCGAGGCAATGCTGCTTCAGGCGTTTCTTTGCTGTAATGCTGAATTTCAGATCCGTCTTTCACTTCCTTTGATTAGGCATAAAGAAGAAGAATTCCTTCGCCGGAGTGTCTCAGGATATGAGCAACTGAAGGGAACAGGGCCGAATACATTTTCGTCCATCTGGCTGGAAAGGATCTGAGCGACTGTCCGGCATTCGCAAAAGTCTACGATGATTACTTTTTTTTCCACTCCGAAGCCCTTTCGCGGGCACATTGGCATCATCCAGCGCAATGCCATTCAGAGCTGGAAGCTCGCGCATCCTGACGCGGAAGTTATCCTGTTTGGCAACGAAGAAGGCGCCGCTGAAGTTGCGCGCGAACTTGGAGTACACCACGAACCGGAGGTGGATCGCAACTCGCTTGGCACTCCTTTGCTATCAAGCTTGTTTGATCGCGCCGACCGTCTCGCCCGGCACGACCGGCTATGCTTCCTCAATGCGGATATTCTTCTCACCGATGATTTTCTGGCCGCCGCCACGAGATTGGCCCATATTCACGAGAGTTCCTTGATGGTAGGCCGTCGTTGTGACATGGATATCACGCAGCCACTGGATTTTTTGCAGCCGGACTGGGGCCAGCGCCTGCGTTCCGCGGCCCGCGAGCGCGGAAGGCTGCGGCCACCGCAGTGGATCGACTATTTCGTATTTCCGCGTGGTCTGCTGGGCGAGCAGGTGCCTCCCTTTGCCGTGGGGCGGCCGGGATATGACAACTGGCTCCTCTGGAAGGTTCGATCGATGCGCGTGCCTGTGGTGGATGTGACGCGTGTGGTCCTCGCGGTTCATCAGAATCATGACTACGCGCATCATCCGGGCGGGCAAAGCGGCCTTTGGCAGGACGTCGAAGCGAAGCAGAACTACGCGCTGCTTGGCAAGGGGCATTTTGCCACCATCGACAACGCCACGCACCGGCTTATGCCGAATGGGCTGCGGCCGAACTATTATCATTGGGTCGCACAGGCCAAGCGCAAGGTCTTGAGCGCTCGCAACGCAGCATGGTTTGGGCTTCTGGACCTGACGCGGCCGTTGCGCCGGCGACTGGGACTGCGGCAGCGCCATAGTCCTGGGACTACAAGATAAGATTGAATTCGCGAACCGGAGGCGGGCGTAGCATGAGTCTTTTGAATAAATTAGCGGGCCGTGCGCTGAGAAAGGCGGCGCGAATCATCGATCCCCCACGCCCGATCCATCTGCTCAACGATGAATACATTACCTGGCTTTGCTACGCGAACCCCGGCATGCTTGAGAAAGGGAATCTCTACTCAATCGATTACGCCATCAGCCATCTTCCCAGCGCGGCGCCAATTCTGGAAATCGGGACTTTTTGCGGCCTATCGACAAATGTGATTACCCACTTCAAGAGAAAACACGGCGTGAGCAACCCGCTGATTACTTGCGACAAATGGGACTTTGAGAATGTGAACGGGCGCTCCAACATCGCGGATTCTCCGGTTCTATTTTCCGAATACAAGGCTTTCTCCAAGAATTCTTATATTCGGAATATCCAAATGTTTAGCCGGGACGATTTGCCCTTCACATTCGAGATGACGGCCAACGAGTTTTTTGATGCATGGGGAAGCAGAAACAACTGCACGGATGTTCTGGGAAGATCACGCGATCTCGGCGGACCCTTCAGCTTTTGCTATATCGACGGCAATCATACTTATGAGTATGCCAAGCAGGATTTCCTGCATTGCGACACGTATCTTGAGGATGGCGGTTTTATTTTATTTGACGATTCCACCTTGCCCGAATTCAGCTTGCACAATTTGATGCCAGAAATTATGGGTATGAGCCGTTATCGTCTTATTGCCGAGAATCCGTACCATCTTTTCCAAAAACTTGGCCCGAACCCGTAGTTGTCCCCGTGGGGAATGGAGAATATACCGCTTGAAAATCCTGATCACCGGTGGCTGCGGATTTCTGGGCTCGACACTTGCGTTGCACTTGCGCGAGCGAGGGCACGAAGTGGTGGCCATGGACAATCTCGTGCGCCGCGGCAGCGAATCGAACATCGAGCGCTTGCAAAAACATGGAGCAACCTTCGTTCACGGCGATGTCCGGTGCGTCGAGGATTTTGCAGGCCTGCCGCCGGGGATTGAACTCATCTGCGACGCCAGCGCCCAGCCTTCGGTCGTTTCCGGCTATACCAATCCGATGTTCGATCTGACCAACAATACACTGGGCGTGATCCATGTTCTCGAGTATGCACGGGAACGCCGCTGTCCGATGATCTTCTGCAGCACGAACCGCATCTACAGCGCTGACCGCATCAACGCGCTGCCGCGCCGCGAGACCGCGACCCGCCTGGAATGGGATCGCGCCGCCTGGCAAAATCTTCCCGCGGAGAGCCGCCCGCCAGGCTTTGACCCCGAGCATGGTGTCTCAGAAGAGTTCAGCCTGGACGGAGCTGGCCGCAGCATCTACGGAGTCAGCAAATTGATGGCCGACGTTGTGTGCCAGGAATATGCGGACGCATTCGACATTCCGGTGATCGTCAACCGCCTCGGCGTGATTTCCGGCGCGGGGCAATTCGGCAAAATCGATCAGGGATGGGTCGTCTGGTGGGCTGTGGCTTGCCGGTTTGGGCTGCCATTGAAATATATCGGGTGGGGCGGCAAACAGGTGCGAGACATTTTGTTTGTGGACGACGTGTGCCGGCTGGTGGAGCTGGAGATCGGCCAGATTGGCCGGTTGAAGAGCGGCGTTTTTAATGCCGGTGGCGGCGCCGCGAACTCGCTTTCACTTCTCGAGGCCACGCAATATTTTGAGAAACAATCGGGCCGTTCGATGTCGATTTCTCATGAACAGAATCCGCGCAAGGCGGATACCGTGGTTTATATTACGGATAACCGCAAGGTGGAACGCGTCCTTGGTTGGAAGCCAAGAGTCAGTCTTGCCGAGGGGCTGGATTCCATCCTCACTTGGATTGGTGAAAACGAGGCGCAGTTGAGCGCCAGGTATCGGCAGGCGGGCTAGACCGCCACAAGCAATATTCCATGGAAACAAAAATCATCCCGCGCGTGACCGTTCTGATTGACACCTACAATCACGAGCATTTCATTGAGCGCGCCATTTCCAGCGTCCTGGAGCAGGATATGCCCATGGACAACGTCGAAATTCTGGTGGTGGACGATGGTTCGACCGACCGAACGCCGGAAATTGTTCACCAGTTTGAGCCGCGTGTGCGCCTGATTCGCAAACAAAACGGCGGCCAGGCATCGGCCTTTAATCTCGGCTTTGCGCAGGCTCGCGGAGAAATTCTGGCGACATTGGATGGTGACGATTGGTGGGCCAGGGAAAAACTTCGCCGAGTCATAGAGACGCTCGATGCGAATCCCGAAGTTGCAATTGTGGGCCATGGTTTTTACGAAACATATTCCGATGGGCGGCCCAATGGGCTGATTCTTCCGGGCCGGCCATACCGGTTGGATCTCACCTCTCTGCAAAATGCCGAATTGTTTCGACACCTGGCCGCATTTTTCGGAACCAGCAGGATGACGATCCGAAAACGTGTTCTGGACCGGATTCTTCCAATACCGGAAGAACTGACAATCGAGGCCGATGAATATATCTTCACCCTCGCTCCCGCCATCGGTCCGGCCATGATTTTGAACGAGCCGCTCTGCAACTACGGAATACATTCCGGCAATCTATTTCAGTTTGGAAAGTTTGAGCCCGCCAAAGTCCGGCGCAAGATGAATGTTCTGGACGTCCTTTTGCGCGAGCTTCCTCCAAAGCTCCGGAAATTCGGCGCATCCGAAGAGATTATTTCCACGCTATTTCAGGGTACGCGGGTTGAGGCGGGGCGCGCCCGGCTAAGCTTGGATGGAGGCAGTCCGTTGGAAGCCTTTTCCATTGAGCGCGCTGCGTTCAAAGCCTCTTATCATATAGTAACTATGCGCTACCGTTTGTTCCAGGCGATGGTTTTGTTGCAGACTTTGCTCCTGCCGCCACGGGTGTTCTATCGTCTGCGAAGGTGGTACACGGCAAAGGGTTTATCTCGTTTCCGGAGCTGGACCGGAGAACCCGCGCCGGCAGTGCAACTGGTGGAGCGGCGGCCTGGATGAGGATATGAATACAACGTTGATGGGAGCAGCCGCCCACGGGCTTGGCAGCCTTCGAATTGGTCGCCGCGCAGTACCGGGCCAAGGACGGTTAGTAGACGGCCTCGGCAGACTTGCATGTTGGATGGGCGGAGACCGTGCGGTGGCATCGCCGTGGCCTGGAGTGCGATTCGAAACGAATCTAACCGACCGAATCCAGAGGCAGATGTGGGCTGGTGTATACGAGCCGCACGTGCGCGAATGTTTCGACGTACTGCTTGAACCGGGAGCGGTTTATTTCGATGTGGGCGCGCACATCGGATTTCACGCTGTATTTGCCGCGCATCGCGTTGGGCAGCAAGGACGCGTCTTCGCCTTTGAAGCCGACCCGCGCGTCTACGAGCGCCTGGCCCGCAATCTTTCCCAATTCCCCTGGGCGCAGGCCGTGAACTCGGCTGTTTGGGACCGCACAGGCTTGCTCGTTTTTGAGCGCTCCTCAACCAAGGGTGAATCAGGCTGGGGGACCGTGAGTGCAGTTCGTGACTTCGGCAGGGGAGAGCACGTGGAAATTCCCTCGGCGGCTCTCGATGATTGGTTTCGTGATTTACGGCTGGAGCGTTGGGACGCGATGAAACTGGACGCCGAGGGATCTGAACTTGCCGTTTTGCGCGGGGCTCAATCTTCACTGGAAAAGTTTCGACCAATCTTGATTATGGAGATGAATACAATTGTTCTCGAACAGGGCGGTGTATCGCCCTCAGCCGTAGCGGAATTTTTAAACGAGCGGGAATATCTAATATTCCGGGTTGATTTCCGCCGCTTGGAGCCGTGGAACCTCGCAAAGCATGCGGACTTTTGCGATGTCCTTTGCTTGCCCGCCGAGCTTGCGCCCCAAGTCTTAGTACGGCTGGCAAGGAAAGGTTTTGTGCAGACTCGTTAAGTCCACGGACGTTGTCGGCATCCAGGACAGTTTAGGAAGAGCTTCGCCGGCTCCGCGAATTCAGTAGTCAGAAAGGCAGTACAGTGAAATCGCCGAGAATTGCATGGCTTGATTCGCGAGAGAGCGACCAGCGACGTTCCCTGTCATCCTCCTCGTCTCCTCGTCCACGCCAAGAACGTGTCCCGGAGCTCGATGGACTCCGGGGAGCGGCGATATTCATGGTCTTGATTTTTCACTATTTGGAGCAACAAGGAGCAGTTACAGGAGGCGGCCTGAATCCTATTTTACAACGCCTAGTTCTGATGGGATGGTCTGGAGTGGATCTTTTCTTTGTTCTCTCCGGCTTTCTGATCGGAGGCATACTCGTCAACGCACGCAATTCGTCTTCTTATTTCAGGACGTTTTATACGCGGCGATTCTTTCGTATCATTCCCATCTACTATCTGTGGATTCTTGCGTATATCCTTTTGATTGGCTTCGCAGGGCCCGTCCTGCGCGCCCGATCCAATTCCGGCCTCATCATGGCGCCGGGCCTGCCGATCTACTCGCATTTCTTTTTCGTGCAGAACTTGATGGTCATCCCGTATACAGGACTGGCTGGGGCCTGGTTTTCGCACCTCTGGTCCCTAGCCGTCGAGGAACAGTTTTACTTGGTGTCGCCGGTAGTGGTCCGGCTTCTTTCCATCCGCCTCCTGACGATTTTTCTGGCGTGTGTGATTGTAGCGGCGCCCCTCTTGCGCATTGTGCTTCTAGCTAGACACGCGGACCCGTGGCTGGTAAGCGTCCTCATGCCTTGCCGGGCCGACTCCCTTGCGATCGGGATGCTCGCGGCGGTGTTCTGGCGCCGGGAGCAATTTCGGGAATGGCTGTCGAATCAAAGCGCAATGTTGTACACAATTCTTGCCGTACTTTTCGCCGGCGTCGCGGCTTTGTGGAAGTGGTCGCCGGAGTCGCAGACCCTGGGCATGGAGACGATTGGCTTCACGTGGTTGGCCGCGTTTTATGTCGTGGTTTTACTGCTTGCATTGGTCCGGCGGGAGGGTCCGATCGCCCGGTTGGCGCGCATGGCATGGCTGCGGGAGCTTGGCAGGATTTCGTATTGCGTCTACATCATCCATCTTGTGGTGAATGTCGTTTGTCATTCGTTTTTGCGAAGAGCGTCACCGGCTACCGCTGATTGGCGCGGCACGGCGGTCACCCTTTTCTCCGCTATTGCGACCGTTTGCATCGCCTGGATTTCCTGGAAAGTTTTCGAAGGCCCGCTGCTTCGCCTCGGGCACTCGTTTAAGTATCGGCCTGCAGCGGGCATGGTGATGGACCTTGGATCGCAATAGGGACGGTGTCGGACAGAGCATCTTCTTGCATCTCTTCCTCTATACGCTGCGTGCGAGAATGGTTAGAGTTCGTCTGGAACCAAAGGAGTCCGGCGATCTTTTATGATCACCTTGGGATTTAACTATTCGCAAATGCACGATTCTTCCGCCTGTATCGCCCAGGATGGCGAACTCCTTTTTGCGGTGGCCGAAGAGCGCATCAGCCGGATCAAGCACGATGCCGGTTTTCCGCGCCTGGCAATCCGCGCCTGTCTGGACTTCGCGAAGGTGGGACCCGATCAGCTCGATTTCGTTTGCCAGGGCTGGCCCGCTCCGCGCAGCGTTTTTGCGACGGACCTAAAGTGCTTTTTGCGCGGCCAGTATCCTGTCACCTATATGAATGTGTTGAACTCCGCGCGGCATTACGCGAGCATGGCCCACCAAAATGGCGGGTTCAAAACATTCGCACAAAATTTCGGCCCGACCAAAGCGCAAATGCGTTTTGTGGACCACCATTTGGCCCACGCCATCAGCGCGTATTCCTACGGAGATTTCGACAAAGCTGCCGTGGTCGTGATGGACGGCCGCGGCGCCTGGGAGGCCAGTTCCATTTGGTACGGGCACGACGGCAGGCTCGATCATGTGCTCACGATTCCATGGCCGAATTCGCTGGGCTTGTTTTACGCGCAGTTCACGCAATACCTCGGGTTCGTTCCCAACAGCGATGAATGGAAAGTTATGGGCCTTGCGCCCTACGGGAACCCCGGCGTGAATCTCGGTGAATTCATTTCTTTGGATCAGGAGATATACCGCGTCAACGCGCCACTTCTGTTCGAGCGCAACAAGGGCATTTCCGCCATCGCCAAACGGCTTGGCCCCGAGCGCACGCCCGAAAGCGAAATCGACGATAGTTTCAAGAACATTGCCTTCGCCGTGCAAGACGCGTGCGAGGCCGCCATGCTGGCGTTGGTGAAGCTGGCGACGCAGAAGACCGGATGCCGCAACGTGTGCCTCGCCGGAGGCGTGGCGCTCAACTCGAAGGCGAATGGGAAGATTCAAGCGTCGGGCATTGTCGACAACATTTTCGTGCAGCCCGCGGCGTCAGACGATGGAGTGGCGCTCGGCGCCGTGTTTGCGCCGTACCTCGACGGCGGCGGACGGTTGCCCATGAAGCCGCTTCGCCACGCCTATCTCGGCCCCGAATTTTCCGACGCGGAAATCGAGAAGGCTCTGCGCACATACAAGCTGCGCGCCACAAAGTTGGAAGATGTAGCCACAACCACTGCCGAACTTTTGGCCAATGGGAAAATCATTGGTTGGTTCCAGGGACGAATGGAGTTTGGTCCGCGCGCGCTGGGGCATCGCTCGATCCTGGCCGATCCGCGCGATCCGGAAATGAATGCCAAAGTGAACAACGCGGTGAAATTCCGCGAATGGTGGCGCCCGTTTGCGCCCTCCATGCTGAAAGAAGTGGCGGGAGAATATCTCGAACACGCCTGCGATTCTCCGTTCATGATTCTCACCAACCCAGTGCGTCCCGAAAAGCGAGATATCATTCCGTCGGTCACGCACGTCGATGGAAGCGCGCGCCCGCAGACGGTGGAAAAGGAAATCAACCCGCTGTATTGGAATCTGATCAACGAATTTGGCAAGCGCACGGGCGTGCCAGTCCTCATGAACACTTCGTTCAATCTGCGCGGTGAGGCCATCGTAAACACGCCCACGGACGCCATTCGCACATTCTTCAGCTCAGGCATGGATGCGCTTGTCATCGGCTCCTACCTGGTGGAAAAGTGAGCGTTGAGAAAGCGATCCTGCTTCTTGGCCGTCGAGACGAGCCAGTGGACGGCGTGGCGGATTATTGCGAAAAGCTGAGGGAAGCCGGTCTCTCTCGCGGAGTTTCGTTTGATCTCGTGCCGGTTCGCTGGGCAGAAAAAGGATGGAGCCAAGCGATCGCGGAATTGCGCGAAGCAGCCGCGGAATGGCGCGGCCGCTGGGTCTTTCTGCAATACACGACATTGGCGTGGTCGCGCCGTGGATTTCCTCTGCGCGCGCCGGGCGTTCTCGATGTGATCAGGCAATATGGCGCTCGACCTGCCGTTGTTTTTCATGACTTCATGCCGTTGCGTGGTACGGGAATCGTCGGCTCCATACGTGGACATTCTCATCTGCGGGTCCTGCGCCAACTTTATGCGCGGTCGGACTTGGCAATTTTCACCGTTCCTGTGGACAATATCACTTGGCTTCCCGCGCAGCGCGGCAAGGCTATGTTCATTCCCGTCGGATCCAATTTTCCGGAACTCAGTGGCAACATCGATAACAATGGAGCGCCACCGTCAACTGTATCCACGGTTGCCGTCTTTGGCATAACGGGCGGCGACGTGGGCACGGAGGAAGTTGGGGATATCGCTCACGCATTGAAGGGCGCGCAGTCCAAAGGTGTCCGCCTGCGCCTGATCGCGATTGGGAGGGGCTCCGAGGTATTTGAAGGGGCGTTACGCAACGCGCTGCGCGAGACCGGCATTGAAGTTTCCATGCTGGGCTTGATGCCTGCCAAAGATCTCGTTCAGGCTCTGGCAGGCGCTCAGGTAATGCTGTGCGTTCGCGGACATGTTTCCAGCAGGCGAGGGAGCGCGATCGCCGGGATTGTCTGTGGTTTGCCCATCGTCGGCTATCGCGGAGCGGAGACTGGTTTTCCGATTACCGAGGCCGGCGTAAAGTTAGTTGACGTGCGCGATCGAGTAGGCTTGGTTGAAGCTCTTTTCCAGGTTCTAAGCGATGAGAAATTATGCCTTGAATTGCGGCAACGCAGCGCAACGGCAGCCCGCAAATATTTTTCTTGGGACGCAATTGCATCCCAGTTCGTTGGCGCAATGACCGTTAGATAGCGGGCCGATTTCCGTTTACTTCGTTGCGGCCCGTGCAATCGGAAATTGCGCCGCCTGACAATCCTACAAAACTTCCATCGCCACTTGAGTGTAATAGTCGCCTGCCGCTCCCAGCGCTTTGCACTTGCGGCTGAAGGCGGAGCAGTAGTCGTGAAAAGCCCGCCACTCATGCAATGGATTGGCGAACTCGTCGAAGATCAGGATCGAACCCGGCCGTATCAGAGGGTCGAGCGTGGCCAGGGTGTACATCGTGGAAGAAAACAGATCTCCGTCACTATGAATAATCAGTCTGGAGCGGGGAGTGAAGTCCACCAAGAACGGGCGCAATGTTTCGTTGAACCAGCCTTTCAGAAAACGAATCCGCGGATCGCTGGTTTGAGGCACGACTCCCCCCACGGACATCGCGCCTTTCTTTGACTCTCCCGTAACGCTGACCCAATCCTCGGGAATTCCTTCAAAAGAATCGAAACCAAAAAAACGGCTGTCGGGATGGGTGTTTAAACCGCTCCACTTAAAAAGTGAATCCCCGTAACGGACTCCAAATTCAAGATAATCGATGGGTTCTTCAGCCAGCACTTTCGACTGCACATCCGCGTAGAGTTCAAATCTGTGTTTAAAGTATGGAATAGGCTGATTGGCTTTCAGCCACTGATGCAATTGCGTGTTTCCGCCCAAAGCATTCAAGAAGTCTCCTTGATTCTTGAACATCGCATAGGCAAGGCGCTTTCTACGAGATTCGCTCATCAGCAGCAAGAGCTTCTTCATCATTCCTCCGTGTAAAATGCAAAGAGAACGCCGAACGTTTCGGCCACTGGCGGACAATCCTGGATGCTGAGTCCCGTGAGACTCAAGTGCGGAGTTCCTATTAAACGCCGCCAGCGGTTCTATGCCCGCCGATACGCAGGCATGAGGTCCCGCTCCACAAGCTGCGCGAACAACTCAACTTGCGCGGGAGAAATATCGGGTTCCAGAACCGCCCTTACATTCCTTTTCACTCGCGAAATATCCCCCGATGAAAATAACACAAGTCCATTCGGGTTCACTTGAACCGCATAGTTTAGCATCAGCGCGGAGATTATTTCGTCCTTGGAGCAATCCAAAGCGAGTTTTGTTGACCAATCTGCCGCCGTTTCGCCATGACCTTTGAGGAAAGTTGAAATTGAATTGTAACTTTCGCTGAGCGATCCATGGGTAATTGCCAGGCGGTTTGCCCCGTCTCGGGGAAGTCTTTGCATGTTCCTCTTGAGGACGCTGTTCTCAAATTGCACGATGCCGCAAAGTTGCGGCTGGCACTGCAACGCTCGCAAAATATTTTCTATATCTGTTCCCAACCCAAAATAGCGAATTTTCCCGGCTTTGGCTGCATCCATGAGGAATGCCACCAACTCATCGGGTGGATTCTCGGAGACCGCGTAGTCGTGCAACAAGAAGAAATCGATGCAGTCGGTACGCAATTCGCGAAGACTGGTTTCAAGGCTTGCCTGAGCGTCCTTCGCGCTGAATGCGCCGCTCTTTATGAGTCCTTGCGCCTGGCGCTGCAGGAATCTGCGCGCGGCGGGGACAGCTTGCACCAAACGCCGCCCGGCTTGCATGGCAAATCGCAGCGCATTCGTGCGCCGCGGCGGTTCGATGCCGAACTTCGTCGTTATCGTTACCTCCGCGCGGCGGGATTTTATGAATTTTCCCAGGAACCCTTCGCTTTCCCCATATCCATAGTATCGAGCAACGTCAAAATGACGCACCCCAGCGTCGAACGCAGCCCCAAGCAGTTGCATGGCTTTTTTCTCGCCAGATTTCGATAATGCGCCACAACCAAATCCAATCACAGGGATCCGCATGGCTATGCCCGGTATATTAATCTCTCTCATGCGATTCCCCTTGAGCCGGCGGATTGTTCAGAGCCGCCGTCGTGAATTTGGGCATGGCTTGACGAAATATGAAACAATCAGCTTCAGGCTGTCCGCAAGCCTTTCGCGGAGCCAAATCGATTTGGCCTACAGCCGCCCCCCCACAAAACCTGGCTAGTTCCAAGGCAAAGCTGATTCTTGCACATGCGAGGACAATCCATCCAGGTAACGTTGGAACTCTTGACTGGTTCGGGCTAAAGTTACGATGAATATTTTGCATCTGTAAGGTAACCAGATCGGACGGTAGAAGCCAAGGAGTTGCGCCTCGGAATGAATTTGAAATCAGTCGAATGGCTTAGATGCATTGGGTGTGGCGCGCCTCTCCGCGCGGAATCCGCGTCGCCGGCTCAAGATGATGGAATCATTGCCGAAGGACAGCTGATCTGCACCGCTTGCGGACGCATATTTCCCATTGTCCGTTCCATTGCCAGGTTTGTTCCCAGTGAAGGATACGCCCACAGTTTTGGATACCAGTGGAACTACTTTGACAAGACGCAGCTCGACAGCCATATGGGCAACGACCTCAGCCGTGAGCGCTTCTTCGCAACGACGCAATGGCCGAAAAAAATGGACGGCCAGAAAATTCTCGAAGCGGGCTGTGGGATGGGCCGATTCACCCAGATCGCTCTGGAAACCGGCGCGGAAGTATTTTCCTTTGATTTGAGCAACGCCGTGGAAGCGAATCTCCGAAATAACGGAGATTCCGGGCGGGTCCACATCGTGCAGGCCAGTATTTACGAAATTCCGTTCCGGAAGGAATCGTTCGACAAAGTGTTTTGCATGGGAGTTCTGCAACACTGCCCCGACGTGCGCGCCGCGTTCATGAGTCTGGTGCCCTACCTGCGGCCGGGCGGCGAGATCGTGATCGACGTCTATCAGAAGCACACGGGACTTTTCCCCCCACTGAAATATTGGGCGCGCCCTTTTCTCACCTGGATGGGACCGCGGGGCGTTCACAAGTTTCTCTCGCTTGTAATTCCCACTGCATTTTATTTGAAGAAGGCGCTTTACAAGGTGCCACTCGTGGGAAAAATGATCGGCAATCTCATTCCCATCGGTCCGGTATCGCATGCGCCGAGATTGATTTTCACGGACGAGGAACTGGTGCAGGTGAAAATTCTGAGCGCCCTGGATATGTTTTCTCCCGTGCATGACCATCCACAAACCCTGGACACCGTGCGCCAGTGGTTTTCCGACGCAGGCCTCGTGGATGTCTATATTGGGACTGGATTCAATGGGGTCAACGCAAGAGGAAGAAAACCATGAACTTGCCGGAAGACCTCGGCTCCGAAAAGCTTTTGCGTTTCTCCGGGCTGAGTTCCGGCGCCATGGCGCGTGAGTCTTCCGAAGCCACCCTTTCCGAGGGCGCCGCTGGCAAGCGGTGGCGGATTCTTATCCTGGCGTCACACGTGATTCAGTATTCATCGCCCTTATTTCGCCGAATGGCGCAAGATCCGCGAATCGATCTGCAAATCGCATACTGCACCCTGCAAGGAACAACACCTTCCGTCGACCCGGAATTTGGGGTGGAAGTCGTGTGGGACACATCTGTATTGGACGGCTATCCTTGGGTTCACATCCCGAATCGCTCGCCAGTTCCGGGGCTCGGCCGCTTCTTCGGGTTGTTCAATCCGGGCATCTGGGGGCTGATTCGCAAGAGTCACTTTGATGCTGCCATTCTCCCCGGCTACTTCTATTTCACTGCGTGGATCGCCATTGCAGCGGCAAAATGGAGCGGCACTCCCATCGTTTTTGTAACAGATTCGCACGGTTTGCGAAGCTGGAATGCCCAATCACCCTGGAAGCTCCGAATCAAGAAGTGGGTTGTGAAGAGGATTTTTTCCCTCGCCAATGCAGTCATGGTTTCATCGTCCGGAGGCGTGGATTATTTGAAATCTCTCGGTTTTTCGAGCGACCGCATATTCCTCGTTCCTACAGCGGTTGACAATGATTGGTGGACAGAGCAATCGTCAAAGGTTGACCGCAAAGCGGTGCGCGGATCCTGGAAGATTCCAGGGGACGGCACGGTGGTGCTATTCTGCGCAAAGCTTCAGCGTTGGAAAGGTCCCGCGGATCTGCTGGAAGCCTTCGCGCGGGCGGGAGTTCCGAATTCCTACCTTGTGTACGCCGGCGATGGGCCGGAACGAGGCAATCTGGAGCGCAGGGCAATTGAACTGGGCATTGCCGACCGCGTGCGATTTCTTGGCTTTGTAAATCAATCGCAACTCCCGGCTGCCTATTCCGCCGCGGACTTGCTGGTTCTTCCATCCTTGTTCGAGCCATTTGGATTGGTGGTCAACGAAGCCATGCTTTGCGGCTTGCCGGTTGCGGTCAGCGACCGTGTTGGTGCGAAATTCGATCTCGTCCGTCCGGGTGAAAACGGGTATGTCTTCCCAGCCGGGGATGTGCCAGCGCTGGCCGGAATCCTCCAACAAATTCTTGGCGATCCCGAAGAGAGAGCGCGGATGGGCGCGGCGGCGCGGCGGCGCATGGAAACGTGGTCGCCACGGGAGTACACGGATAGTGTTGTGCGAGCGGTCCAATCGACGAAGCAAGGTGAAACGGATTTTTGAATTCGAGTTCCCTGGTAATTTAGAAAGGTTAGATTGCCCAAAGAAATCCGACTGGCGAAGCGGACTTCCGTCCATTTGGACGCGATCCGCGGTGTCTCGGCCCTCGCCGTGATGCTGTATCACTTGCGTGGGGTATTTTTTGTGGATTTTCCAAATCTTACAAACAAATCTTTACTAATTGGTGGGCTCTATGCAGTCACGGGATACGGGCACCAGGCAGTAATGGTTTTCTTTGTTCTCAGCGGGTATTTCATTGGCACAAGCGTGATGGAATCCGTCGGCAAGGGGCAATGGTCGTGGCGCACCTATCTCGTAAGCCGATTGACAAGGCTTCAACTAGTTTTGTTTCCCGCACTTGTCTTGGGAGGTCTATGCGACCGAATTGGAATGAGAATACCTCAAGCTGCCTCCATCTATTTCGGTGCCCTCTATAAGTTCTATGATCCAAGTGTTGCTCTTCGCTCCACGGCTCTGGTGTTTCTCGGAAATCTCTTCTTCCTGCAAAGTATCGTTTCACCCGTGTTTGGGTCTAACACTCCGCTGTGGAGCTTGAGTTATGAATTCTGGTACTACATCTTGTTTCCCGCACTGATTCTTACGGCAGCTGCGTGGGCAGGAGTTCGCATACGCATTTTATACACATGCTTCGCACTATTCCTCCTATGGTTTATCGGTCCGCAAGTCACTTTTTATTTTCTGATCTGGTTGGGCGGTGCTCTTTTGGGATATCTCCAGCGAGCCACAAGATTCAAGCCGAGATTTCCCGGGTTTTCTCTTTTGACGGGACTGATCTTCGTTGGCGCTCTTGCATGGAGCCGCACGCATCGGCTTTCCTCGGACCTGCTGACCGACTACGTCGTTGCGTTTTGTTTTGCGCTCTGGCTTTACTCATTGCTCCTTGGGTCGCGGGACGATGCTTCTGACGCTTACGCTTATGGGGCAAGGAAGCTGGCTGGATTTTCCTATACACTGTATCTGCTTCATCTTCCGGCGCTGCTGCTGTTGCGTGGTTTGCTTAACCCTTTGGGAAACTGGCAGCCCGATGCATTGCACTTGACGTATGCGCTGGGAATCGGCCTGTTCATGCTGATCTATGCGTATCTGGTGGCCGAGCTGACCGAAGCGCGCACGGCAAGGGTGCGGCGCTATTTGCTCCAGATGATTGCTCCTGCGGGAGGCGAAAGTGGTTCTTAACCTGCAAACCATCCGCTGAAGCAATCATCTTACCTTTGGACTTTGCTCCCAAAGCTTGGGGTGGCATACTACCGTGGGAAAGAAATAAATGCAGCTTACTACTACAGGCTCTCTTAGCGGCAATCGGCAGATTAAAGCTGCGGCCATGGGCCTTGTCATCTTGGCCCTCATTTGGGAATTAGCAGCTTGGATCGTTGCAGGATCAGACACGAATCTAATCATGTTCGGGTTGAGCCTGGTTGTGGTTGCCATTGTAGTTCATACCCTCAATGATTGGCAGGGCGGTGTTCTTGTATTCCTAGTTTGGCTCCTGTTCGAAGATCTCGCCCGCAAGTATCTTGGCAACAGCATGACGGTGTATTTTGCCAAGGATTTTCTAGTTGGTATCACCTACTTTTCGTTCTATTTCGCAAAACGCAGAGGGGAAGTGGATGTTTTTAAGGCCCCTTTCCTAGTTCCGCTCGCGCTCTTTGCCGGGCTGGCATTCACCCAAGTCTTCAACACGTTTTCCCCGAATATCCTGTACGGACTGCTGGGGATGAAACTGTATTTCTACTATGCCCCACTGATGTATCTCGGTTACGCCATGCTGAAGCGCCCCGCGGATTTGGACCGGCTTCTCAAGGTGAGTTTGGTCGTGGGGATCGTCATTTCAGCCCTAGGTATCGTACAGTCCGTGCTCGGAGTGACCTTCCTCACGCCCGAAGAAAGCCAGGCCGAACTCTATGATATGTCTCATATTGTTCGATACTCGCCCATCACTCACCAGGAAGTATTCGCCCCGAGTTCCGTGTTCGTCAGCGCGGGCCGCTTTTCTTTTTACCTGATCCTGCTTTGGATTGTGGCCATGGGCGCCCAGGGATACTTTCTCCTGGCGCGAAAACCGGGTGCCAAGTACGGCTTTGTGGGAATAGGAGTTGTGACGGTCGCAGTTATGATCACGGGGACTCGTACCCCATTCGTGTTCGTGATTGGCAGCGCTTTTGTGATGACGGCTGCGTTCCTCTGGGGTGCACCCTGGCGATGGGGGCAAGGGCATCGATTGGTAAAGGCTCTTCGCCGCGGTTTCCTCATCGGCGGGCTTGGTCTACTTCTCATGGTCGAAGTCTTTCCCACGATCATCGGCGCGAATTGGTCGTTCTTCACGGAGACTCTTTCGACCAGTGGCGAAGGTTCAGAACTTGTGAGCCGGTCGTGGGATTACCCCGTTCAGAATCTTTTGAATGCCTTCGATGAAGGGAACATAGTTGTCGGCCATGGAACCGGGATGTCTTCCTTGGGGATGCAATATGTTTCCCGTTTCTTGAACGAGCAGCCACCCATCTTTGGAGTAGAAAGCGGATACGGATCCCTGATTGTGGAGATGGGAATTCTTGGGCCTATTCTTTGGTTCTTTTGGGTTTCTGTGTTGCTTTGGCAAGGATGGAAAATTGTTCGAAATCTTCGACAAACCATATATTTTCCATTGGGTTTTGCAATTTGGTGGTACGCCGTAGTAGATCTGGTCCTGCTCATGTACTTTGGTTTGCAGTTCTATCAGAACTTTGTTAATAACGCCTATTTCTGGCTCTTGACGGGCGTTCTATACCGCTTGCCCACGCTTGCCAAAATGCCTCAACCCGTCCCCATTCCCAGACACCTGCGCAGCGTGCCCCGTTGGCGGCTCGCGCTGATCGGAAAATAGGCGGCGTGTGCGGCATTGCAGGGATAGCCACCACACACCCTGACAATTCGTTGCGCCCGGCCGCTGAGCGCATGGCCGCCTCCATGAAACATCGCGGTCCTGACAGCCAGGGCGTTCAGGAATTTCCATCTTGCCTGTTGGTCAATGCGCGCCTCTCCATCATCGATTTGAGCGATCGCGGGCGCATGCCCATGTCCAGCCCGGATGGCCTGACCTGGATCACGTACAACGGTGAAACCTACAACGCCGCCGAATTACGCGCGCGAACTCGAACAGCGCGGCCATTCCTTCCGTACCACATCGGATACGGAGGTTGTGCTTCATCTCTACCTGGAATACGGCGAACGTTTCGTCGAAAAACTTCGCGGCATGTTCGCGTTCGCAATCTGGGATGCCCGTGACCGCAAACTCATTCTGGCGCGTGACCGCCTGGGGATCAAGCCTTTTACGTTCATGAATCAGGCGGCCAGTTGGTATTCGCGTCCGAAATCAAAACCCTCCTTGCCTCCGGCCTCGTTCCGCGCCAGCTTGACCCTGCAGGACTCCGCGTGTTTCTTCAACTTGGGCATATTCCTCCTCCGTGGTCGGCCATTCGCGGCGTAACTCCACTCGCGCCCGGCCACATTGGAGTTTGGAACGATGGCCAGTGGCGCACTGAGCCGTATTGGTCGCTTTCCCCACATTCTTCTGCAGCGCCTTCGAGCAGATCATCTTGCTGCTGAACTTTCGGAAGTCTCTGCTGGATGCCATGAGAAACCATCTGGTCTCGGATGTTCCCGTACTGATTTTTTTGAGCGGTGGTACGGATTCGGCATGCCTGGTGCCTTGGCTCGCGCCGCTGGTGCGCAAAATCTCTCCGCAATGACGGTGGGATTCGGCGAGTCTGAATTCGATGAGAGTTCGCTGACACGCCGCACGGCCGAAGCGCTCGGCATTCCGCTCGAAATCGTGAAGCTCGATGCCCGCCGTGTTGAAACGGATCTCGACCACGCTATCTGGGCACTCGATCAGCCTTCTGTGGACGGCTTGAATTCCTACTGGATTTCGAAACTCGGAGCGGAATCCGGATTTAAAGTCGCCCTTTCCGGCCAGGGTGGAGACGAATTGTTCGGCGGTTACGAATCGCTCGCATGGTTCGAACGTTTCAATAAGGTTGCGCGTTGGGCCAGGCCGCTGCCCGCCAAGCCGATTGGCCGCTTGCTGGACCAGCCCTCCTTTCCGTTTCGTTGGAGGAAACTTTCCTATCTGATCGGCGCCGATGATCCTTTCGTGGCTGCGCAACTGGCGGTGAAGGTGCTTTTCCTGGACCGCGATGTTCGGTGAATTGGTTTCTCCTTCTCTTTCCGGCAACGGCGATCCTGTGGAGGCGAGGGAACATTTGGCGTATTGGTCCAAGCTGGTCGAGCAGGAAGATCTCCGTGAGCGCCTTGCGTTCATGGATATTCACACGCATCTGGAGCCTCGACTGTTGCGCGATCTCGATGCCATGAGCATGGCCCACAGCATCGAAGTCCGGCCGGTGCTTCTCGATCACCGCCTGGTGGAATTTTTGCTTCGTGTTCCGTCCAGCATTCGAATACAGCACAAGCGTCTTCTTCTGGATGCCACGAAAACTTTTATGCCGCCCGCTCTATTGCGGATTTGGAATCCCGGCGCAAGCGGACATTCACATTTCCATTTCAAGCAATGGCTGACGCACGATTTGCGTGGTTTGCTTAAGGAAGCATTCGCGCCGGAGCGGCATTCGCGCGGCCGGCATACTTCGAGCCGGCACCGTGAATCGCCTCTGGAATCATTACGAGCGGTCCGAAGGCGCGGTGGGGTGGTCGCGTATCTGGAGTCTTTTCGTCTTGCAGCGATGGTGCGAACTCATGCAGGTCAGTCCGTAGGGAGATTTTCAAAATAATGCCGCCTGTCCGGATAGCCGTCGTTTCTCCATTCATCGATAAGCGCCACGGAACCGAGCGGCGCATCGCCGAATGGATCACGCGCCTTCAGCAGGAATACGAAATTCATATTTACAGCCAGCGCGTGGAAGACGTGGATCTCACGCGCATGCGATGGCATCGCATCCCGCAAATTCCCGGACCTCATCTCTTGAATTTTCTTTGGTGGCTGGCGGCCAATCATTTGTGGCGCTGGTGCGATGCGAACATTCGCGGGCTTCGGCCTCGATCTGGTTTACACAGCCGGAACCAATTGCTGGGATGCGGACCTGATCTCCATCCACATCGTGTTCGCCGAATTTGTTCGCATGTCCGCGCCGAATTGCGATTCCGGGGAAGCCCGCTTCGTTTCTGGCCGCGTCTGATTCACCGCTGGCTCTACTATCGGCTGATTATTTTTCTCGAAAGCCGCATGTACACCAATCCGAAGACCGGCCTGATTTTGATCGCCAAAAAAACAGCGGATGATTTGAAACGCCATTACGGCATCCAAGGTCCTTTGCCGGTCGTCTACATCGGTATGGACCACAAGATATTCAACCGGGAATTACGCCTTCGTAATCGCCCCGAGGTCCGCAAGCAGCTTGGCATCGCGGACGATATCTTCACCCTTGTGATGGTCGGCAACGATTGGAAGAAGAAAGGCCTGGTCGCCACTGATCGAAGCGCTGGCGCAACTGAAGGATTTGCCGCTGACTCTTGTTGTTGCGGGCAAGGACGATTCGACCCCTTACCAAAGCAGGATTCGAGAACTGGGACTGGAAGGGAAAGTAAAGTTCTGCCCGTCTCGCGCGGACGTTCAATGGTATTACGGTGCTGCTGACGTGTACGTTGGCCCGTCCCTGGAAGATACATTTGCGCAGCCTCCCACCGAAGCCATGGCTTGCGGCTTGCCTGTGATTACCACGGCGACCAACGGAACTTCCGAAATCATGACCGACGGCGTGGATGGACTGATTTTGCAAGATCCCAACGACGTTGCGGGCCTCGCGCAAATGATTCGATGGCTCTACGAGCATGCTGCAGAGAGAGCATCGCAGCGCACGCCGCCATGACCGCGAGCGATTATACGTGGGACCGAAACGGCGTCGAGATGCGCGCAATCTTTGCAAGCGCACTGGAACGCCGGCGCGGGAATAGCAATGCTCCTGTAGTGCCGGAAAACGCGAAGTAGTTTTGCTTTTGTGGCGCGGACTTCAGTCGGCGGATTTTGCCCAGGTTCACTGCTAGTTACGCGCGCAGGCCTGGATCGGCGCCGCGATACCATGCGACAAATTTCTTAAGACCTTCTTCCAGCGTCGTCTGCGGGTGGTAGCCAAGCAGTCTTCCCGCTTTTGAAATGTCGGCCCAGGTCAGGGGCACGTCGCCCTGTTGCGAAGCTTCCCGCTGGATGATCGCATTCTTTCCCGTTGCGTGTTCGAGCATGCGAACTAGCTCCGAAAGTTTTACGGGATGAGAATTGCCAAGATTGCAAATCTCAAACGGCGCTCCCATCGTGGAAGAAAAATTGTATTCGAGCGCACCGAATATGCCCGCGACAATATCATCCACGTAAGTGTAATCGCGCCCTGTTTCTCCATCTCCGAAAATGGGAATGGGTTTCCCCGCCTCGATGCGAGCCACGAATTTGTGAATAGCCAGGTCGGGCCGCTGCCGTGGTCCGTACACGGTGAAGAAGCGCAGGGCGACTATCGGCAATTTGTAAAGGTGCGCGTATGTGTAGCAAAACAGTTCACCAGCGAGTTTCGTGGCGGCATATGGCGAAATGGGGCGCAGGCCGGACTGTTCTTCGGAAAAAGGAGCCCGGTCGCTCTCTCCGTACACGGAGCTGGAAGAGCCGAAAATCAGCCGCGAGACCTGGAATTCCCTGCAAAGCTCGAGCAGATTCACCGTGCCGGCCACGTTCACCCGCTCGTACAGCCGCGGCTGCTCGATCGAGGGGCGAACGCCTGCCCGCGCCGCAAGGTGAATGATGGCATCCGGCCGGACGCGAGCCACGATTTCCCTCATGCCGTCCATCTCGCAAATGTCCTGCTCAAAAAAATCAAAGGCTGCGATTTTTCCGATCGATTCGAGATTGGCTTTTTTCCACGCCGGGGAATAGAACTCGTCGAGGTTGTCCACAATGGCCAAGGAAACATGCTTGCGGAGCAAAGCCTCCGCCACGTGCGAGCCGATAAATCCGGCCCCTCCCGTCAGCAAAATGCGCTTCGGATTTCCGGTCACTTTACAATCCCCCTGCCTCAAATCACGGACGGGTCAGCGTAGCAGCAAATTTATCAATCGGCGCCACAAATTGCATTGTGAGCGGCGAACACGCTATCGGGAAGCGCCTCCACGGAATGAACCGGGGCTTCCGAGAGCAATCGTTCGATGCGATTCTGCGAGGCTTCCAAGACTTCGCGATTGAGCGCGCCGCTGTTCAGGCTATCAAGCAGACTTTGCGCCAGCCCAATGCAGCGGTTCGTATCCGTCCAGTGCGCCGACATCATGATCAAATCGCATCCGGCTTGCAGCGCGGTAGTGGCGGCGTCGGGCTGCTCAAAGAGCGCGGATACGGCGCCCATGCCAATGTCGTCGGAAGTAATGACGCCCCCAAATCCCAGTTCGCCGCGAAGAACCTCGGTCAAAAATAAGCGCGACATCGTGGCCGGATGTTTTGGGTCAATTGCGGGATAGAAAATATGAGCCGACATCATGATCTTCGCCCCGGCCCGGACCATTGCCGCGAATGGCAACAGTTCGCGGCGGCGCAGTTCGTCGAGGCTCAGTTGAACAACCGGCAGGCCATAGTGAGAGTCAACGTTTGTATCTCCATGGCCGGGGAAATGTTTGGGGCACGCAATGACACCTTGGCGTTCCAGCGCAAATAGAAAATTGCGCGCGCTCTCAATTACAAGTTCGTGGGTTGTCCCGAAAGCGCGATTGCCAATCACCGGATTATTTGGATTGGTATGAATGTCCACCACCGGTGCGTAATTGAGATTGATGCCAAGTGAGCGGAGTTCGACTCCCATGGCGACGCCCACCTGGGCGCTTTTTGTAGCCCACCTGGCGGCAGGCCCGAAGTTTGTGATGGGAGGCGGCGGTCGAAACACAGTGCCGCACTCGTGGTCAATTGAGATCAGCAATGTTTTGCGTTCGACGCAGGATCTGGCGGACTCAATCAGCTCGCGAAGGGAAGACAGCCATTCTTGGTACGGCACGCCGCGCTTGAAATTGTCCCGGAAGAGAATGATTCCAGCCGGCCGCAGTGCAGAGAGCAGCCGTACATCGTGCTCGGTGAGCGTTACGGACTTTTGCAATCCAATTAGAAAATGTTGGCCGACCGCGGCAAGATCGGATGGAAAACTACGAGTGTCCATTGACTCTTCCTAAGTTTATATAGCGAATCGATTCTCTCATTTTACTCGGGCCACTTGCTCTCATTTAAGCAAAGCTGTTCCCTTGAATCACGCCAGGTCGCACATGCACGTGCTTCTGTGCGTGGAGGGGCATCATTGGCTCGTGTCCCATGCCGCGATGGCCTGTCGTAAGATAGACTCTCTCGATGAGCTTGGAACTGAGGCTTGGTATCAGCGTTCAGAAAGCGTACGAAACGCACGTGCTTGCGGCATCTAAATAGGCGATCCGCATTACCCAAATGAGCTTCATTGTCGGATTATTTACGGATGTGCTCCCGATGGGCGGCGTTCAGCGCGCCGGCCGGCACGTTGCTGCCGTGGCCGCCAAGTTTGCGGCTGATCAAGGCATGACGGCCCGCTTCCTCAGTCTCAACGACCCGCAAGGTTTGCACACAGTGCGCGTCGGTTCGCTGGAGTTTTCTGTTTCGGGTTACGCGGGGAGCAAAATACAATTTGCCTGGGCAGCGCTGCGCGCGGCGGGGCGAAAACCAGCGCTGGTGATCGCGCTTCATCCGCATTTGGCTCCCATCGTATGGGCCATGAGAGCGCGCGGGCGGAAATTTCGCTCCATCGTTTTCACCCATGGCGTCGAAGTGTGGCAGCCGCTTGGCTGGCCGCGCGGTGCAGCGCTGCGCAACGCCGATTTGGTCATTGGGCCGAGCGCGGACACCGTCCAGCATCTGATTTCCGAGCAAGGAATTCTTCCCGGCAAAACACAGCGGCTCCCGTGGGGGCTTGATCCTGATTTTGAGGGACGCATTGCGGCGACAGATCCGCTTGCGGCTGCTCCTCCACCGGGGTTTCCGCTGAGTGGCCAAATTGTTTTGACGGTCGGCAGATGGGATTCCGCTGAAAAATATAAAGGTGCGGACACTTTGATTGCCGCGCTGCCGCATGTGTTGAAAGCGGCACCAGACGCGTCCCTTGTGCTTGTCGGCGACGGAGATGACCGCCCAAGATTGCAACATCTTGCTCGCGATCTCGGTGTTTCGGAACGCACGCACTTTCTCCATGGTCTGACGCCTGAGCAACTTTCTGCCTGCTACGCAAACTGCCATGTTTTCGCTCTGCCCAGCAGTGGCGAAGGTTTTGGCCTGGTGTTTCTGGAGGCCATGGCCCATGCCAAACCGGTAATTGGCGGGGCACACGGAGGAATTCCAGACATTGCAGAAGATGGCGTGACGGGATTGCTCGTGCCGCACGGCGACGTTGAGCGCCTCGCGCAAGCGCTTGAATCTCTTTTCAGCAATCCGAACATAGCCAGGGAAATGGGCGCGAGGGGAAGAGATCGCCTTGCCAAAAAGTTTTCATTCGCGCAATTTCAAACGCAGCTCACGCAAATTCTGAATAATGTTCTCGCCAAAGAACAATAAATTGACAAGCTTGCCGTGTGAAGCCAACCTGCGGGGGTATAATTCGCGGCGGGCAGCGTGGATACGGGCGTATGCTCGCCTGAAGGTGAGCGCTACTGCCCTCGGCCCTGCACTTTCATTCCGGCTCTACAGCGTTTCCGGTTTCTCGTGCCTATGCGCCTCTTGCATGTAACCCAATCCTACTATCCCTTTCTTGATATGGGTGGTCCTACGGTCAAAGTCAGGGCGCTAGCTCGCGGTTTGGCATCGTCCGGCCACGCCGTGACCGTGCTGTCAGCCGATCTGGGATTCGACCGAGCGAAACAAGAAATTGCCCAAGCGGTTCCGGGGCGCTGGGGATTCCAAGCGACCGAAGACGGCGTGGAAGCAATTTATCTTCGAACGCGTGCGCGCTATCGGTCTTTAACCTGGAACCCGGGTGCTGGCGCGTTCTGCGCAGAGCGCCTTAGTGGCTTTGACCTCACTCACATTTATGGCCTCTACGATTTGATTGGTCCGCGTGTCGCCGGCGCATGCCGGCGGATTGACCAGCCTTATGTTGTGGAACCGATGGGCATGTTTCTGCCCATCGTGCGCAATATCCGAATGAAACGGCTCTACCACCGCGTGCTTGGCAACCGCCTGCTTGCGGGAGCGAGCCGCGTGATCGCCACGGCGGAGCAGGAGCGGCAGGAATTCCTGGAAGGCGGCATCGCGGACTCGAAAATTGTGGTTCGCCGAAATGGCATCGACGTCCCAGCGGAGTTCCCGCCCGCCGGATCGTTCCGCACGCAATGGAAGATATCGAAAGACGCAAAACTCATCTTGTTCCTTGGGCGCTTGGTATCGAAGAAAAGTCCGGACTTGATGTTGCAAGTATTTTCTCGCTGGATCGGGCGCGGCGAGCAATCGCAAGGATCCGTGCTGGTCATGGCGGGACCGGATGAAGGGGACGGTTTCCGCCAGCAATTAGAAGAAATCACAAGGCAATTGGGCTTGAGCGGCAAAGTTTTATTTACGGGACCTCTGTATGGCAATGCCAAGTGGGCGGCCTACCGGGATGCGGATGTGTTTGTGCTTCCTTCGCAAAACGAAAATTTCGGTAACACGGCCGCGGAAGCAGTCGCTTGCGGCACTCCGGTTCTGGTCACTGATCGCTGCGGGATCGCGCCCATGGTGGACCAGCGCGCGGGCCTCGTTGTGCCTCATGATTGCACTGCGCTCGAGGAGGCTCTGGCGCGGATTTTGCATGATCGCGAACTTGCCGCCCGTCTGCGCGAAGGCTGCAAGGGCGTCGCGAATTCGCTCAGTTGGGCCGAGCCGCTTGCTCAAATGGAAACATTGTACCGCGAATTGATTTCGGAGCGGCGCAACGCGGGGGAATCTGGCGTTCCAGCCGAAAGTTCTCGCTAGCGCGGGCTCTCTAAAGAGTCTTGCGGCAAAGAACCTGATATTGCGTGCCAAGCGGCACGCGATACAACAAATCCTCGAGTCCACGGAATGCGCGCAGCGCCCGCGGAAAGATAAACCGAAAATCCGTGCGCAGAATTTCAAAGCCGCCATCCCGCAGCAGCGTTCTCGCCTCAGGCGGAGACAGCATGATGGCGTCGCGATCGAACGCGCAGCGCGACATCACATAGCGCGTCGCCAGGCTCCACGGATTATTTTCCCACAGCGAAAAAATGCCTCCCTCGCGCAAGGCTCGATGGACTAGCGACAAGGCAGCCGCGCGCTGCCCCGGCAAAATGTGGTGGAATACGCCGTTGCAATACGCCAAGTCCATCTGCCCAGAGGGCTGAAATTCACTGATGGATTCATAGCGGATTCGCTCATTCGCGTGGCGCTTCCGCGCAATCTCCAATGACTTTGCGGACACGTCCACACCAACGACGGACTTCGCGTCTAGCGCTTCGAGAAGCAGGGGGTTGTCGCGCCGTCGCCGCAGCCGAAATCCAGCAGGGAATTCGCCGGCTGCTTCATTTCGTGCAGGCAGCGCTTGAGCCAGGCCACTCGGCCCTCGGCAAAATATTCGCGGCTTTCGCCTGAGGGTGCGATGGCATTGGACAGCGCCTGCTCGTAAGCGGCGGCGTACTGATCGAACAGATCCTCCGCATCGCTCATCGGCGAGACATCCCCAGGACGCTGAGAAAAAAACTGGAGAGTACAATCTGGAATCCCAGTGTGAAGCTCACCATGCCAGGAATCACGATGCGCAGCGTCTCTTGTGGATCGAGCGGGCCGAATTCGTGAATGCGCCAATACTCCAAGCCGAGCACCCATGCGCCTGCGCCGGCGAGAATCAGCAGGATGCCCACGGCCAGCCCCAATTCGAGCGTAACGTAACGGAACATTCGAGTGAGGCGCGGGTCTTCCGGCAGCAGGCCCTCGGAGATCGCAAATACCTTGGTAAACGTCGCGAACACCGCGGATTGAAATCCGATCAAAATGGCCATCGCCGCAAACAGCAGCGTGTGAATATCGAACACCACATTCCCAATCTTTTTCGGCCCCGGCAGCAGAAACGCGCTCAGCAGGATTCCCACAGCGAACAGGGCAATTCCCGGATAGAGAAACAACCAGCGCGGGCTATACAGCAAAAGAAAACGGAGATGCCGCCATCCATCGCGCCAGGTGCGCAGGTGCGGCGGGCGGTCTCTGCGGTCGGGAGAAAGCGTGGTGGGAATTTCCGTGACGCGCAAACCGAAGGCCGCGGCCTTCACGATCATTTCACTCGCAAACTCCATTCCCATGGTCCGCAGGCCCAGCCGCTCGATGGCATCCTTGCGAAAGGCGCGAAGCCCGCAATGAAAATCCCCCACGGGACTTTTGAAGAACAGCCGCCCCAATCCGGTAAGCACGGGATTGCCAAGATAGCGGTGTAAAGGAGGCATCGCACCCGGCAGGATTTTTCCACGGAAACGGTTGCCCATCACCAGGTCAAACCCTTCGCGCAGTTTGGCGACAAATTCGTCCAGCTGCGAGAAGTCGTAGGTGTCATCGGCATCGCCCATCAGAACGAACTGCCCGCGGGCCGCCGCGATTCCGCTTTGCAGCGCGCTGCCGTAGCCGCGCCTCTCCACCGATACCACACGCGCGCCACAGTCCCGCGCAATCTGCTGCGATCCGTCGGTGCTTCCATTGTCGGCAATAATCACCTCGCCGCGGATGCCGTGTTTCTTGAGGGCATCAACCGACTTTTGCACGCAGATGCCGACGGTGGCCGCCTCATTCAAGCAGGGCATGACGATAGAGAGTTCCACACCGCCGCGATCTTCCGCGACCTGTGAACCCACGTGTGTTTCTGCAACGGAACTCATGGAATCGAAAGCCTGTCCCTTTCCTCTAACGTCGAAATGCCGCCCTTTGGAACTGTAACCCATCCCGCATGTGGCGAAAAGGGCTGGAGGTGGCCGATCGATTTGCGATTTTAGTAGGACAGCCACCCTTGGCTGCCCGCTTTTCGCTTTGGCGATCCTTCCCGGGACGGCCAAGCAAGAGTGGTGTCCTACCAAACCGCTCAATCCACCCGGCGTTTCAAATTGACACCACTCGGAGCGGTTGTTAGATTGAATGATTGAGCTTGGGGAGCAGGAAACACTGAGGAAAAATCCGCGAATCTGGAGCCTGCTGCTGGCAGTTTTGGCCATGCAAGCGGCGGGGTGTATCACCATCAAGACAAGGACTAAGGTCAAGAAGGAAGAAATTCGCCCGCAGCTCGAATCCAGCGAAGACGAACTTCTGGCCAGTTACAACAAACAGGTCCGTACTGTGCAAAGCCTGCAAGCAACAGTGGATCTGATTCCAAGCACTGGGACGACCTACAGCGGCGTCATCGAGGACTATCATGACGTCCCGGGATTCATCCTGGCCCAGCGCCCGGCGATGGTGCGCGTAATCGGCCAAGCTCCCGTCGTGGCCAAAAATATTTTCGACATGGTCGCTGATGAAAAGGAATTCCGGATCTACATTCCATCGAAAAACTCATTCCTGGTGGGGCCAACGGCCCTGATTCGTCCATCGAAAAAGCCCCTGGAAAATCTGCGCCCTCAACATATTGTTGAAGCCTTGTTCTGGCCAGAATTGCCACCCACCGCCAATGTGCTCTTCGAGCAGTTTGATTTCAACGTCAGCCGCTACTACATCCTGACGCTGCTACAGCAAAGGGAGGGCGGCAAATTCGCGATCGCCCGGAAAATTTGGTATAACCGCACAGATTTGCTGGTTTCCCGCGTGCAATTGTTCGGAGCGGGCGGAAAACTCGACGCCGACATTGTGTATTCGGACTGGCAGCCAGTGCACTCGGCCCCAGGAGCCCCTGCAACGGAACAAGCGAGTTTTGCCCGCGACATCCACATCTGGCGCCCGCAGGACGACTACAGACTGGAAATCAAGATTCTGAAGCTCACATTGAACGAACCGATTTCACCGGACCGGTTTGAGCTGGCGCAGCCCGCGGGCACCGATCTTGTGCGCGTGGGCGATGAACCCAACGGAGCCCAGCAGGATTCGCAGCCGGGGTCGCAGCCGGGGTCACATCAATGATCCGCCAGCTAATTGTGAACAACGTTCTGCACCGCCCCATTCGCACCATCGTAAGCGTCATCGCCGTGGGCGTGGAAGTGGCTCTCGTCATCCTCATCGTGGGCCTCACTAGCGGCTTGCTGCAGGAGACCGCCAAGCGCATCGAAGGCATTGGCGCGGACATCATGCTGCAGCCGCCGTCCGCGTCCGTCTTTCTGGCATTCAGCGGGGCGCCCATGCCGATCAAGATCGCGGATAAATTGCGCGAGCTGAAAAATGTGCAGGCGGTTGCCCCGGTCCTGTTCCAATTCAGTTCCTCGAATGGCGTGGACGTGGTTTACGGCATCGATCAGAAGTCGTTTCGCGACGTCTCGGGCGGATTCGTTTTCCTCGAAGGCCACGACATGCAGGGGCCGGACGATATCCTAATGGATGACTGGGCCGCGAAGGCTAAGCAAGTGACGGTTAACAGCACCTTCCGTATGCTGGACCATGATTTTCACGTCGCTGGAATTGTGGAACACGGCAAGGGCGCGCGCCTGTTCGTGCCACTGGCGACGTTGCAGGATCTTTCCGGCGCGCGCGATAAGGCATCCGTCTTCTTCATGAAATGCACACATCCGGACGACACTCAGGCCGTGATGGATGAGATGCGGCCTATTTTCCCCGGATACGAGATTCGGCCTTTGAAAGATTTCCTGTCCTTGATGACCGCCACGAATCTTCCCGGTCTTAACGCCTTCATTGAAAGCATGATCGCGCTGGCCGTTTCGATCGGCTTCCTGGTGATCCTCCTCTCGATGTATACCACCGTGATCGAACGGACGCGGGATATCGGCGTTCTGAAATCCATTGGCGCGTCCAAGGGATACATCATCCGGGCGCTGCTCGGCGAGTCGGCTTTCATCTGCGTGATCGGCATTGGTGTGGGAATTGGGATGAGTTATGTCACCCGGAGCCTGTTTCTTTCTTCGTTTCCTACACTGTCGATCCTGATTACGCCTGAATGGATTGTGCGGTCCGCGGCGATTGCATTGGCCGGCGGGCTTCTTGGGGCCAGTTACCCCGCGTGGCTTGCCAGCCGCAAGGACGCCATCGAGGCCCTTTCCTACGATTGATGCGGGGCCAATAACCGGTGCGGCGCGGATAAAGAAGTCAAAGCTCGCCTCGGGCAGTCGCGGGCCTAGTCAGAAATGGCAATCGCGATTACAATACGTCCGCCTGCCGAAGCGCTGCTCACCACAAGGGATCTGAGAGTGGAGCCAATAGTTCTTACTGAAAATCTGTGGAAGCTGTATCACGCCGGGAAGGTGGAAGTTCCGGCGCTGCGCGGCGTTAACTTCAAAGTGCTGCCCGGAGAATTCGTCAGCGTGATGGGACCCTCCGGCTGCGGCAAGTCATCCCTGCTTTACGTTCTGGGAGGGCTTGCGCAGGCCTCGCGGGGGCGCGTCCTGGTGGACGGCAACGATTTGACCACCATGAGCGACGCGGAACGGACCAAGCTGCGGCGGGAGAAGATCGGCTTCGTGTTTCAGAGATTCAACCTTTTGCCGACGCTTGACGCCCGGGGCAATATCGCCATCGCGCAGCACATTCACGGCCATGGTTTTGACCAGCACCGCTTTGAGGTGATCACCAAGATGCTCGGCCTCACCGGCCGCCTCAAGCACAGGCCATCGGAAATGTCCGGCGGAGAGCAGCAACGCGTGGCCATCGCCCGCGCCATTATCAACGAACCGAAAATTATTCTGGCGGACGAGCCCACCGGAAACCTGGACACACAAAATTCGGAAATTGTGTTATCCATGTTGAGCCAATTGAACAAGGATCTGGGCCAGACCATCGTGATGATTACTCACAATCCGGAAGCCGCGGAATATTCCAGCCGCGTCGTTCACATGCGCGACGGCGTGATTGTTGACGGAGTGCCGGCCGCCTGACATGCGAACGCTCTGGCGAGCCATCGTGCGGGTTCTGTTCTGGTCCTACGAGCGAGGAACCTGGCAATACGATCTCGCGGTCGTGGGGATCGTACTGTTTGTCCTGTTCTCGCCCCTTATCATTCACTACACGGATCAGCCCTCCGTGGGTCCTGCGCCCGCGTCGGCCCTGGTCGAGTTGAGGGCCATGGCGCCCGGCCAAATCGCCACCTACCGCGTCGACGCGCGCTTGCTGGCCACTCCCACGCGAACGCCGGAACTTGAACACGATCTTCATCAGACCGTGCAAAGAAACGTTCAGGACCTGAAGCAGGGCCATTTCGAAATCCTGCGCATCGAGCCCATCCGAGGCGAGGGCGGCACCATCGCGTATTACGACGTTTCCGTAAAACCTTGACCGCCGCGCGATCCTAAATATTCTCCAAAATGGTTTTGCGAAAGGTTTTTTGTAGCTCGCCTCTTCAGAGGCGAGGCCTTTCGCGCGGGTCGGCAAGAAACCCTCGCCTCTGAAGAGGCGAGCTACAATAACCTCTTCCTAATTTCACGTTCGTATTCCGGGAAATAGCGGCCGATGACCGACAAATCGAAACGGCTGAGAATCGATTCCTTGGACTCGCGCTCCAGCAGAAATTCAAAAGATTTCCGGATCAGCACCTCAGGCGCCGCCACTCCTTCCGCGAGCCGTGCATAGTCTTTGGGGTCGAGTGTCACTTGGTGAGTGGATTCGCTCCCAGCTTCGATCACGCGCACGCGGAAATGGGATGCATCCACTTCTTCGACTTCGATTTTCGCTGCCATGCGGACACCTCATTTTGTCTTACCCGCGGCCAAGTTGCTGTAGCCCGCCTCTTCAGAGGCGGGGATTTTTCCGATGCAACAGACGAAAATCCTCACCTCTAAAGAGGTGAGCTACAAGAATCTACTGGAACGCGGAAATATAGTACGAGCCGCGGTACGTGAGCTTTGAGCTGGGCGGAGCTTTTGAATCTTCAGCCAGCTCGACACGCAGCGAGCGCCAGCCGGGGCGCGCCGTTCCCGCCGATGGATAAAAGCCCAGCGTGTATTGCGCGCCGATTGCCAGCGCGATGCGGCGATAAATCTCGCTCAAATTTCCAATCTCGCGCAAAAAATAAAGCTGCCCGCCGGCCCTGCGCGCCAATTCCGCAAGATACAGCGTGTAATTCGGCATATTCTGCTTGCGCGCTTCCGCCGTCACCAGCATTTCGTTCTGGTGCGCTTGCAGCCATTCTGGCGTCATGCCGCGAGGCCGATTCTCCGTGGAGACGATGAACAGCGCGATGCCGTCCGCGCCAAGTTCGCGAGCCACATCGTCAAACGCAAGACGCGACGCTGCCGCGCCCGTGCCGGCCTGCGCGCTGCGCGGGTCCCACGTCAGGCCCAGGCCGCTATCCTGCCCATCCGTGAGCAGAACGATTGCCTTGCGCCCCGTGCGCCCTTGAAACAACTCGCGTGCCGTGAGAAACACGGATTCGTATATTCGCGACTCCGAGGAATTCTCCACCTGGGCCAGATACTGCGAATCGATGGCGCGATCCAGCAGGGCGCGATTTGTTGAAAAGGGCAGGAGCAGGTGCGCCGCGGAAGAAAAGGACACCACGGCGATTTCATCCGAAGGAGAAAGATTTTCAGCCAAGGCATGGGCGGCGCCGCGCATTTCCGCCAGCTGGTGAAAAATACTGGGGCTCGCGTCGATGATCACGGCCACGCTGGCCGGTGTGGACGAGGCGTCGAACGAAGCGATCTCTTGCGCCGCGCCGTCCTCGTACAAATGAAAATCATTCTCGGCGAGGCCGCGCACCTGCGTTCCGTCGGGTGCCGTAATCGTGCAGGGCACTTGCACCAGAGTGACGCGCGAACGAATCGCGCCATTCGACGGTGCGGGAGGCGAATCCTTGGTGGCTGCATGCAATTCGCCGGAAACGGAATCGCGCTCCAATGTCATGCCACGCCCCAGTGGAACTGGACGCGGCAGCTTTTGAGATCTTGCGGGTGGAGTTTGCTGCTGTGGCGCGCCGGCCGCACGCGCATCAATCGCGTTCAATAGAATCAACGCTGCGAGGATGGAGCGATAGGCGCGTCCAAAATGTCCGTACACGCCCTCAGTATGCCAGATGTTTTTGGTAGCACAGGCTTCAGCCTGTGGGTTTTAGTCCTTGGAACCCTGAACCCCCGCAGGCCGAAGCTTCGCTACTACAAGTCGAAATCGCGCAGCGGTTTTTCGACAGGCTGGTCCTTGGCCTTCTTGAGGGCTTCCTCGAACTTGCGGTTGAGGACATCTTCCTTTTGGCTTTCGGCTACCCAGGAATCGCGGAATTTGTCTTCGCGTTTCTGCGCCTGATCCGCCAGGATGCGCGCCGCGTCGCTGATGTCAACATTCGGCGCGGACCTCACCAGCGTTGTGTGAGCGAGCACCACGGCGAGATCCGTGTCAACCGTGAGTTTTGACTCGCAGCAAGGGCATGTCACTTCAATGGTCGGCGATGGTTTCTTATTCATGATCCCATTTTACGCCTAAAATGGTTTTGTGGCGCGGTCCGCCGCGGCGGACTGCGGGGGTTGAACCTAGCAAGGACCAACCCCCGCAGGCTGAAGCCCGCGCTACTTGTCCAGCTTGATTTTCCAGGGCGACAGTTGCAAAATCCGTGCATGACTTTGGAATTCACCACCTCTTGTTTGAAAGATTCAGTGGACCTCCTCCACTTTTACAAACGATTGGCAGACCGCGCCATGGCGCAAGTTTCCGATGACGCGCTTTTCACCACCCTCGACGGCGAATCCAATTCCATTGCAATCATCGTGAAACATCTCGCGGGAAATATGCGTTCGCGCTGGACGGATTTCCTCACCACCGACGGCGAAAAGCCGGATCGCAACCGCGACTCGGAATTTGAAGCGCCGCCGAAATCGCGCGATGAATTGCTGGGGTTGTGGGAGTCGGGCTGGCGGATTACGTTTGACGCGCTCGGCCCGATCACCGACGCCGATCTTTCCCGCACAGTCTATATCCGCGGCGAGGCCCACTCCGTCATGCAAACCATCCACCGCCAAGTGGCGCACTATTCCTACCACGTGGGACAAATCGTCTATCTCTCCAAACATTTCGCCGGACCAGACTGGAATGCCTTGACGATTCCCCGCCGCAAATCCGCGGAGTTCAATACTAATGTCGCTTCGGGGAAGGCTTCTCAACGTTAATTGCAGGTAAGCGTACGAGGCGCTTCCCTGTGGCGCAACATTCAATCCAAAGGGTTTAGATCTCCTTCGATTTGAAACCAAAGCGGTATCCTGTCCTCTTAGATTTACACTTGGTTGGGTAGTTTTTACCCAATTCTAATCAGGTCAATGGGCCCAACAACATGCAGTTACAGCGTTGTTAAACTAGGCGAATTCTCAACCGCGCTACTTGACGCCGCCAAAACTTCCGGTAAACTTTCCTTTCTGTCTCTGAATGCCGATGCAGACTGTATCCAACACGCCCTCAATGTCGGCCGCCAACGCGGCGGATGAATCCCGGCACGATTTCGACTTTCCGCAACGGGAAGCGGCCTTCTTCTACGGCCTGTTCCTGCGGGGGCATTCCGCCGAGCAGCTCCGCAGGGATATCGAAGTTCCTCCGGCTGTGCTGCTGAAGTGGCATCGCGAATCCGAACGCGACCCTTCGCTGCGTGACGTCTTTACGCGCATGCTCGATTTCCGCCGCCATGTTCTGGCCATTTTCGATGTGCTCGTGGACACCGAATCGCGCCCCCAGCGCGTGCAGTAAAATACCCAATCCCCAATGGTTGTCCATGTGCCCCGGTAGCATAGGCTTCAGCCTGTGGGGTTTCGGCCTAGCTCACATCAAGCCCTGTAGGCAGGAGCCTGTGCTACCGGCAGGCGTGTTAGACTTTGCCGGAGCCTTATAGAATGCAGGACCACGAACGATCCGCAATTCGAGACCTTCATCTGAGCTGGATTGACCTGATCTGGCTGGTCTTTCTGGGCGGTCTGGCACTTCTTCCTCCTGTCAACGAAATCCACAAGCAACTGATACTTCTGGCGATCTTCGTGGTGCAACTGTTTGAAGGATGGCTGGTCGCTCGTTTGCCAAAGCGCGGCCCCGCCTACAGCGTTCTTATCAAGATCTTGCTGGCCACTCTTCTGCTCGATCACACAGGCGATTTTGGAATCAACAGCAGCTATTACCCCATTTACTTCTTGCCGGTGGTGAGCGCCGCGATCTACTTCGGCACGCTTGGAGCGCTGGCCTGGACCACCATCGCTTCGCTCGGATACTTGTCGCTGTTGATTCCGGCGCTGCAGGAAGTGGAAGTGACCGCCGAAGGAAAAGACATTCTCGCCATTCGAGTGCTTTTCTTCTACATCGCGGCCATTCTGGTCAACCGCTTCGCCGTGGAAAATCGCAGGCACGTGCAGCGCCTGGAGGACCTTTCGGGGAAACTGGAGGAGACCAATCGACAGTTGCGCCGCGCCGAAGCGGACGCCCGCCGCGCCGAGCGCCTGGCCGCGCTGGGACAACTTTCCGCGGGCCTCGCCCACGAAATCCGCAATCCTCTGGGCGTCATCAAGGGCTCGGCGGACATGCTGAGCAAGAAAGTCGCGCAGTCGGAGCCGCTGATTGCTGAGCTGGCAGGCTACATTTCTTCCGAGGTGAACCGGCTGAACGCCCTGGTGGTGCGCTTTCTCGATTTCGCGCGTCCCTCAAAGCTGGAATTGCGCCCGGAGCGGATTTCCGAAATTGTCGATCGCGCTCTCGCGGCCGCCACGGCATCCTTCCCCGATTCGGGCGTGAAAATCGTCCGCCAGTATGCCCCCGATTTGCCAGAGGTTCCGGCCGACGCGCAGCTCTGCGAGCAAGTGTTCGTCAACCTGATCACCAACGCAATACAAGCCATGCAGGCGCAGGAAGCTTCGCTCGATAAGACGCTACGCCTCGTGATCTCGCCCGAAGAGGCCAATGGCGAACCGGGCGTCGGCGTGATCGTCGAAGACACCGGCCCGGGAGTGCCGCCGGAATTGCGCGAGCAAATCTTCAATCCATTTTTCACATCGAAGAAAGAGGGAGTAGGCCTGGGACTATCCATCGTGGCGAAAATCGTGGACGACCATCGAGGCACGATTCGCCTGGAGGACAACTCCCCGCGAGGTGCGCGCTTTCACGTGTTCTTCCCAGCCGGCGAACCGAGCTAATGTAATCATAAATGGAGGTAAAGATGAGCACCCGCCCCAGCAGAAAACGCTCCATCGTCAAGGCAGTAACCTACCGCAGCATCATCGTCTGCCTCGATTTTCTTGTAGTCTACCTGCTCACTGGCAAGGTGGGGACGGCAACCACTTTCATGATTGTCAGCAATACCTATACAACCCTTGGGTATTTCTTGCACGAGCGTGTGTGGGCCAAAATAACTTGGGGCATGATGCCCCAAAGCGAAAACTGATCCTGGCCCTCTTAATAAGCAGCCTTCCACTACCGCTGCAAATTCTCGCCGGTGACTAAATCTGCGAATATGGCGTCGGAGTCAGAATCAAGTTGGTGATGTTGGAGACGATAGGCTCGAACGCGTACTTGGGTTGCGTCGAGTACGATTTCCAATCGTCGGAGGCGCGGAACGCAGCCCACTGCTTGTCGCGCGTGGCCAGGCTGTCAAAGCACAGCATGTAGGTCAGGCTCGGCAGGCGCGGGCCGATCAGCGTTTCGCTGTAGAAAATCTGCTCGAAGCCGTTCTTGGCGAAAATATCTGCTTCTCCCGACTGCATCATTTCCACTTTGCGCCGGTGATCCTGATCCGTCGCGCCTTCATAGATACGCAGCTCAAAAACGCGCGGGCCGTGCGTGGCCGTGGCCTTGGGCAGAATCAGATTTGGCCACTTCTCGAATGCTTGCAGGAACGTGCTCTCCATGCGGTCAAACGCAGGTTCCTTTGCGGGAGCAGTCAAAAACGGAGCGCCGGCTTTTACGTAGTCGGCGTCCTGCGCCAGGCGGTTCTCAACCGTGGCCAGCGCTTCCGCCGACAGGCCCGGCATCAGCACGTAGATTGTCGGCGTATCCGGCCCGATGGACAAATCAAACACGCCGACGGGAGAGATCGACATGCGGTTCAGCGCGGGAATCAGCGCATCCTTAAAAAAATCGTCGCACAGTTTTCTTTGCGGTCCGGAGTTGATGTGATACCGGCGAAGCTGGTAAAACTCGCGGCCCTTCTTTTCCATCATGCCGCCCTGGGCCGCTTCCAGCGCGCTGCCGGGAGCAGTCACAGCAAGCGCCGATGCCGCAAGCGTTGAAGCCAAAAATGTTCGCCGTTCCATGTGAATCCTCCGCTAAGAGTCGCTGAATAATTCCCCCGCTTTTCAGCGGTGTATCGTCACATAAATCTTTTCGAGTGTCTATTGCGCCAGCAGCATCCGCTGCGGCGGACCTGTGCGGTTTTTGCGATTGATTACATTGGCCGATGCGTTCAACGTTTAGAAAACCGCACAGCCAAGAGTGGCTGTGCTACTTTTTGGCCGCGGCATCCGCTTGAGCCGATTCGCGCGCGCGATCCAAAATGTACGCGTGGATCAACCGAACCTGCGCGGAGGTAATGTCTCCCGTGAAGGATGGCATGCCGAATTCTTTCCGCGCGCCTCCCAGAACGATGTCCTCGAACATTTCATGCGTTGCCTGCGCAGCGTAACGCAAGTCAGGCACGGACCCGCCGCTGACGACTTCTCCGCCGTGGCAGCGCGCGCAAGTATTGGCAAACAGTTTGCGGCCTTCCTCGATTTCAACTTTTGTTGCCGCCAGTTTGAAAGTCGGCATCGGAACGGGCTGAACCACATGCTGGTAAGGCGGTAGCGTTGCCGTGGCTCCCAGTTGAAACACCATAAGTTTTCCGGGGCCCACGTGTCCGGCGCCGGGCGGCCGGTGGCCCAGCACCTGTGGACCGCCCCAACCGCTTTGCACCGCGATGTATTGCGTGCCATCCACGGAGAACGTCATGGGCGCTGCAGCGATTCCCACTCCGGCGTCAAACTCCCACAGCAGCTTGCCGTCCGTGGCGCGATAGGCTGAGAATTTTCCATCGGCTCTTCCATGGAACACCAGATTTCCGGCCGTGGCCAGCGTTCCGCCACTTTTCGGATCGGGCAATTCCACGCGCCAGGCTTCCTTCTGCGCCACCGGATCCCAGGCCAGGAGGTGCCCGGTAATCTTCATTTTCAGGTACTCGTCCCGCACCTTCCCTCGATAAGCCCTGTCAGACCCTGTGGTCTGGTCGTGCAGATTGATCTTCCAGTTGGGAATGATGGCGTGAATGGACGCGTCTTCCAGCACGGCAAGGTATACCAGGCCCGTCGTAGGGCTGAACGAGATGGGGTTCCAGTTGTGCGCGCCTTCGGCTGACGGTTTCACGAGCGCTGCATCCTTCAACTGCCGCGCAGCAGGATTTTCAATCGGGCGCCCGTTGGCATCGATGCCGGTGGCCCAATTCACAGGGGCAAATGGTTTTGCGGAAATAAGTTTTCCGTTTTCGCGGTCAATCACATAAAAGAAACCGTTCTTGTTGGCCTGCATGACCACGCGGCGCTGGGCGCCATCGATGGAGAGCGTGGCCATCAAGAGTGGCTGCGTCGCGTCATAATCCCAGTTATCGCCTGGAGTCGTTTGGTAGTACCACGCCACCTCGCCGTTGTCCGCGTGCACGGCGACAATCGAAGCGACGTACAGATCGTCGCCTTTGCCGCGCAGCTGGTCGTACCAGGGCGAAGCGTTTCCCGTGCCGAAGAGCACCAGGTCCAGTTCCGGGTCGTACACCATGGACTCCCATGCCGTCCCGCCGCCTCCGGCCTTCCACCACTCGCCGGACCATGTGGCTGCCGCGCGCTTCAAGGCGTCCGATTCGAACGGCTTCGATGGATCGCCCGGCACGGTGTAGGTCCGCCAGGCAAGGTTTCCGGTCTCTGCGTCATACGCGGAGACGTAGCCGCGCACGGGGTACTCCGAGCCGGCGTTGCCGATCAACACGCGCCCCTTGGCGATGCGCGGCGCGGCCGTGATGGCGTAGCTGCCATCCTTTGGAGTGGTCTGTACATCCCACACCGTGACGCCCGTCTTGGCGTCCAGCGCGATGAGCCGCCCGTCCAGCGTCCCCACATAGACGCGCCCCTTGTACAGCGCCACGCCTCGATTGACCACGTCGCAGCACACGTACTTGGCATGATCCTTGGGAACCTTGGGATCGTAGGTCCACAGCAGCTTTCCCGTCTTGGCGTCGAATGCGTAGACGATGCTCCAGGAGCTGGTCGTGTACATCACGCCGTCCTTCACCAGCGGAGTGGCCTCCACCCCGCGCAAAGTTTCCAGATTGTAGTACCAGGCCAGGCCCAGCTTGCCGACGCTCTGCTCGTCAATCTGCTTCAGCGGGCTGAAGCGCTGCTCCGAATACGTGCGCCCATAGGTGATCCAGTTCGCCGTGTCACCATCCGCCGCGCGCAGCGCCGCATCGTCCACCACCGTTTGTTTCGGCGCGCACCCCGCCATCGCCATCATCCAAATTGCCGCACACGCCAGTGCCAGGCGACTCTCAAACTTGCCACGCATCAAGAATCCTCCACCAAAAATTGTCGATTCAGCCCCGCTCGGCAGGGCATGTCATGTCGGGTAGCTCACACACAGATATGCCGCGCAGCAAGTGTATGTCAAGCTGTGATTTGAATCCGAGCATCGCTCGTCGTTACATCTCCAAATGTGCCGGGAGCGTGGCCTCTGGAGATTTTCAACCAATCCCTATGAATTAAGAATGAATTAAGAACCAAAGCGGACTCTTCACTTCTCGCTCTTGGAATCCTTGTAACCCTTCTTGGTGGCTTCCTTGGCGGCCTGCTCCATCGCGGAGCGCGTAAAAAGTTGCGGAGCGGGGTCAGAGTTGTATTTACAGTTGGATAGAAAAGTCTGGGAAATCTTGTGGTCGTTGCGGGAGAGTTCGATGCTTAGCGGAGTTTTCACGCCTTCCTGCAGCAAGTATTGCGTGTAGCTTGTAATGACTTCGGTGCGGTCGCGCGTGTCGGGGTTGCGCGTCACCACCACCCAGCGCAGCGGCAGGTGCGAAAATTTGTCGATCCCCATGCGCATCTCGCGATGATCGCTGTCCGTAAACTCGATCCATTCCGCTTCCTTCAAGTCGATCAAATCGGGGCCCGCGTACGCCACGTCCACGCCGGGTTCGTTCATGCGCTTGCGCAGCATGTTGTTCATGTCGGTTTTCAATTGCTCGTTGAACTCCTTGATCAGGTCGTCCGGCTGGTTGGAGACGCCGCTTTTGTCGAGCACCCAGCCTTCGTTGCCGTTGAACACAGTCAGCATCGCGCCGCCATGCGTGATGATCAGTGTTTGCGATCCCATGAGGAAACTGACAATGTTGTGCTCGCCCTTGGTGAAATATTCCACGCGGTTTTTGTCCGGGAGCAGCCAAATATCGCGGTACAGCGTGAAGCCCATCAGGGTTCCAGTTGTGCCGAATTGCGCGGCGCGGCCGTCGCATTGCGTGTCGCGCACGTTCAGATAAGCCTGCCCGCCCAGCGCGGCGATCACCTGCCGCACCACCTGCCTGCCCTTGGATTGTTCAGGGGACAATTCCTGCGATTGGCCGGCGAATGCGGGGATTGCACAAGCATAGGCAAGAGCCAGCGCAAAGATCAGGCGTGCCATCGATCGGGAAATCAGCCGCACAGGAAGGAACCTCCACTTACATGGAAGGCGTTTTCGTTGGTAAAGGTTGCCAAGTGTTTGTATCGCCCCAAGGCCGCCGGGGCATTCTTGCTATTGAGCAGATGCCAGTCCGCCGCAGCGGCGGACTGGCGCTACGAAAAGCAATTCGCCGCAGCTTCGGCAATACTGCCGCAAAGCGAAATTCCTAGGCTTCTTTTTCGATCAGCGCTTTGAATTCCGCGGTTACGCCGTGAACCAGCTTCACGGTGACGGCGCGCTCGCCGAGGACCTTGATGGGCTCTTCCAGCTGAATGCGGCGCTTGTCGATCTCGAAGCCCTGCGCCTTGAGCGCATCCGCCAAATCTGCGGAGGTGACCGAGCCGAACAGCTGGTCGGTCTCGCCGGCCTTGCGCGCGAATTTCACGGTTACCTGGTTGAGCAGGGCGGCCTGCTGCTGGGCCGCTTCCTTCTCCGTGGCCGTGAGCTTGGCCAGCGTGATGCGGATCTTTTCCAGGCGCTTGATGTTGGCGGGCGAAGCCTCCAGCGCGAGCTTGTGCGGCAGCAAATAGTTGCGCGCATAGCCGGCGGCGACTTCCACCACTTCACCGCGTGTTCCGAGTTTTTCGACATCTTCCTGCAGAATAATTTGCATGGCGTTCCTCTTCTTCTCGTCTGCTTCCTGGGATATTGCGCGGCCTGACGCGCCGCATAAAATCAAAATCTTTAACACAGAGAACACCGAGAAAAGAGGAGAAAACCAGAGAAAACTTTATTCGCTCTTCTCGAATCCGTTTGGGACAACGGGAACTGCAATTACTGATCCCAATTTCTCTTTTCTTTCTCTATCTTTTCCTCTGTGTTCTCTGTGTTCTCTGTGTTCTCTGTGTTGAATCTTTTCTTGTTTTAGAGTTCCGTCGCGAACGGCAGCAGCGCGATGTTGCGCGCCCGCTTGATGGCTTCGCCCAGCCAGCGCTGATGGCGCGAGCAGGTGCCGGTCATGCGGCGGGGCAGAATCTTTCCGCGCTCCTGCACGAAGGGCTGAAGCATCTCGGCCTTCTTGTAGTCGATGAAGTCCACGTGCTCGACACAAAAACGGCACACTTTCTTCTTGCGGAAATACTGGCGCTTTCCGCCGCGGCGCGGGCCGCCTGGACCTCCGCCCGGTCCTCCGGGACCGCCGGGACCACCACCTTCACGGCGCTGTCCTCCTCCGCCTCCGGAATGGCCTTCGGAGCGGCGAGGCGGTCCGCCGGTGTGTCCCTCCGCGCGATGAGCGGGCGCGGGAGCAGGCGCTGCGCTGGGAGTCGGTGTTTCCTGTGGTGCTGGTGCTGCCGGTTGATCGGACATCGTGTTTCCTTTCGCTATAGAAATCGATTCGCAGGCCGCGGATTATTCGGCGGCTGGTGCGGGAGCTTGAACTTGCTGTGGCTGCGGAGCTGCCGGTACTGCTGTCGCTTGCTTGCGCGGGCGGCGGCTGGCGCGGCGCTCGCGATGCTTCCCGAGCTTCTGCTGGCGCTTCAGTTCTTCGTCCAGGCGGATGGTCTGATACTTGATGACGGGGTCGGAAACCTTAAGCCGCCGCTCCAGTTCCTTGATCAGGTCGCCCTGCGTGCTTTTCACGACCATGTACACAAAGAAGCCTTCGCGGTGTTTTGCCACGCGATAGGCCAAGCGGCGCGTGCCCCATCGCTCGGTCTTCTCAATCTTCCCGCCGTGTTCGCTGGTGGAAGCTTCGAGCGTGGCCACAATCTTGTTGATGTCTTCCTCCGGCGTGGCTGGCCGGCAGATGAAGATCAGGTCGTATACGCGTTCGTCCATGTTTTGGTCCATGATTATTGGTGCTCCGTTTCGCAAACTTTGTAGATGCAAAAATCAGTTCTAATCCTTGGTTTCCTGCTCGTCCTGCCCCGAAACGCGGCGATTGAAGCGGTTCATCGCGCTTTGCGTTCCTTCCGCCAAAATCGCTTTCACGGCCTCGGCGCCCTGCTCGATTTCCTCGGCGACCACATCCTCTTCGTCGCGCCGAATCTGGCGAAGCACGTACTCTTTCAGATCGCCGCGCATTTCCTCGGGCTTCACGCCCAGTCGCACGCGCACAAATTCCATCGTTCCAATCGCGCCAATCACGGATTTCAATCCGTTATGTCCGCCTGCGGTGCCGCGTTCCCTGATGCGTAACATGCCCCAGGGAAGCGCAATATCGTCGCAAAGTACGATTACATCGGACGGCTGGCACTCGGCGCGGTTCAGAAGTTCCCGCACCGCCAGCCCGCTCAGATTCATCATCGTCTGCGGCTTGGCAAGCACCACTTCTTGTCCTGCAATGCTGCCCAGGCCTACCAACGATTTCGCTTCCGGCCGCGTGACTCGAATGCCGGCATCCTCGGCCAGAGCGTCCACCACCAGAAAACCCAGGTTGTGCGGCGTCCAGGCGTATTCGATGCCCGGATTGCCCAAGCCCACGATCAGGCGCATGCGCGTCTCCTGTTGCGTATCTCTTTGTATCGCATCCACGGAATCGCGCAATGCCAACGCAGAGTGCCAGGGCCCGCCTGGGCGGGCGCGTTACTTCTTCTTTTCCTTCTCCGCGGGCTTGGCCTCTTCGCCTTCCTCGCCCTCTTCGGCTTCCTTCTTGCCCTTCTTGATGACTTCGGGCTCGGCCGGCGCTGCCGCTGCTTCTCCGGCTACCGCTTCCGGCGCCTTTTCTTCCTCGACGCGCAGGGCCACGACGTGCGCGAGCACGCGCATCGGGTCAGTAATCAATTTCATTTTTTCCGGATCAAGCTGAATGTCCGAGGCATGGATCTGCATGCCCATCATCAAATTGGAAATGTCCATCTTGAATTCCGTGGGAATGTCCGCCGGCAAGCACTCGATTTCCACTTCGCGGGTCACCATTTCAAAGACGCCGCCCTGAAGCTTGACGCCCTGTGGCTCGCCAAACGTGTGCACCGGAACCTTGATGCGCATGCGCACGTCCATGGCAACGCGCAAGAGGTCTACATGCAGCAGGGTGCCCTTGACCGGATCGACTTGATATTCCTTCACGATGGCGAAATCCTCGCCGCCCTCGGTCTTCACGGTGAGAATGGTGTTATGCCCGGTCTCCGAGCGCAGAATCGCAGACACGTGCTTGGTATTGACTTGAAGCGCCTGCGGGCCTTTCTTGCCGCCATAGAGAACGGCGGGAACTGTCCCGATTACGCGCAATCGCCGCGCCGCATTTTTGCCCCGAGAGTCCCGGGGCGCTGCATCCACAATGATCTGTTCCATAAATCCTTCCCCATTTCTTAAACGAATTTCGCCTGCAAATTCCGAAGCCCGAAGTAGCACAGGCTTTAGCCTGTGGGTTTTAGGCCATGAAAGAGTCAAATTCCACAGGCTGAAGCCTGTGCTACTCAGCCGGCCATTAGAAAAACAATTCGCTGATCGAGGTTTCCTCATGGATGGAATGAATGCCGCGGGCCAACAATTCCGCGACACTCAAGACCTTGATCTTTGAAACTTTTTTGGCTTCCTCGGTCAGCGGCACGGAATCCGTGACGATGACTTCCTCGATGCGCGAAGCGACAATGCGCTCGACGGCCGGACCGGAAAGCACCGCATGCGTGCAGCCCGCGTACACCTTGGTTGCGCCTTCCTTCAACAGGGCATCGGCGGTTTTCACGAGGGTGCCCGCCGTATCGATGATGTCGTCGATGATCAGCGTGGCGCGTCCGCGCACGTCTCCGATCAAGTGCATCACTTCGCTGACGTCAATATCCACGCGGCGCTTGTCCACGATGGCCAGCGGCGAATCCAGTTTCTTGGCAAAAGCGCGCGCCCGCTCCACGCCACCCGCATCGGGCGACACCACCGTAAGATTGCCGATCTTCTTCTGCATGAAATGCTCGATCAGCACGGGCGAAGCGTACAGATGATCCACGGGCACGTTGAAATAGCCCTGGATTTGCGGCGCGTGCAAATCCAGCGTCAGCGCGCGGTTTGCGCCGGCAGTCTCCATCAGGTCGGCGACCAGCTTCGCGGAGATCGGAACTCGCGGCTTGTCCTTGCGATCCTGGCGCGCGTAACAGTAATACGGCACAACAGCGGTGATTCGCCAGGCCGATGCGCGCTTGAACGCGTCCATCATCATCAGCAGCTCCATCAAATGAAAATCCGCCGGATTCGAGCAGGGCTGCACCACGAACACGTCCGCGCCGCGCACATTCTCCAAAATCTGGAAATACACTTCGCCGTCGCTGAACTTGCCGAGCTTGGCCTCGCCCAGCTTCACGTTCAGATGCCCGCAAATATCTTTCGCCAAGCGCGGGTTTGCGCTGCCGCAGAATATTTTGAACTTATCGTCGGTCAAGTTTAGTGATCCTTACGAGTGCTCGAACCGTTCAGACAAGATCGCCTGCGCCCATCTTTCGGCGATACTCCGCCCTCGAAAGAGTCGAGCAGAGAAAAACCTGATCTTGCGGAAACGCTCGGGCAGCTCGGCGCGCCTTCGCTGGGTGTTGATAGACTCCAAACACCGCCGAACCGCTACCCGCCAGCGAGGCATCTGCGGCTCCTTGCTGAAGCAAATCCCTTTTGATCGCAGCCAATCGGGAATACCGGGGAAAAACAGCAGCCTCAAAATCGTTTGAGAGGGCGCCCCCCTGAGGGCTCCAGCACAGAGCACAGAACTGCAACAGTCTAGTTGGGTCCGCCCCGTTTGTCAATTCCCGAGATTGCGCCTCGGCAATCCAGCGGTAGGCGTCCTTGGTAGGCACGGCGATATCGTGCGGCGAAACCACCAGCACGTCGCGGCGCGGCACATCGGGCAATGGGTAGATTTCCTCGCCGCGCCCAATTCCCAGCGCGCGCCCTCCGTGCAGGAAAAACGGAACGTCCGATCCGAGGCCAGATGCGATCGCCAGCAGGCGCGCGGGTGCAATGCGCTTTCCGGTCAGGCGCAGCAGGCCCAGGAGCGCCGCCGCGGCATCGCTCGATCCGCCCCCCATGCCGCGCCCCACGGGAATTCGTTTGGTCAGCACCGCGCGCAATCCCTGCCGAAGCTCAATCTCGCGGCCCAGTTCCTCCAAGGCGCGATAGACGAGATTGTCCTGCCCCGGCTCGCCGGCAAGCTGGGAATTCCCCGCAATGCGCAGCTCGATGCCGGGTTCGCGCCTGGTTTCCAGCAGCAAAGTGTCATGCAGAGAGATGGTCTGGAAAATCGTGCGCAGTTCGTGAAAGCCGTCCGCACGGCGTCCAAGGACGTCAAGGCGCAGGTTGACCTTCGCATATGCCGGGATGCGCAGCGATTTCATAGGGGGGATATGCTACTACGGCTTTGGCTCGCTAGGGGATTTCTGCTGCGCCAGGCGCCGTTTCAGCGCGGCAATCTTTTGTTCCACTTCGGCCATTTTTGCCGGCTCGAAATCGGCGGGCAGGGAGCGATGCCATTCGTCCAGCGATTTCTGCCATTGCGCTTCGGCCAGGCTGTCCTTGCCCATCTTGGCATACAGGTCGCCCAGGTGGCTCAGGATGGTCGGATCGTGGCTCTCGCGGGTTGCCGCCTGCCGCAACATTTCTTCCGCCTCTGGAAATTTTCCCTGCTTGAAGTAGGCCCAACCCAGGCTGTCCTTGAACGCCGCGCTGCTGGGTTCTTCCGCCAGCGCTCGTTGGATCATGTCCGTGGCTTCCGCAAGACGAATCCCGCGGTCCGCCAGCATGTAGCCGTAATAATTGAGCGTCGAGGAGCTGCGCGGGTTTGCGTCCAGCACTTTGCGGAATTCGTTTTCGGCCTGGTCGTATTTTTTCTGGCGCTCGAAAATCGCGCCCATCAGGAAGCCGGTCATTTCCTTGCCGGCGGCGTCCGGCTTCAGTTTTTCGGCGGCGTGCACGGCCTGCTCCGCATCGGCCCAGCGTTTGTTCTGTTCGTACACTTGCGCGATATCCAGCTGAATTTCGAAATCGGCCGGCGAACCATCCAGCAGGGCGCGAAGCTGCGAAACGCCCTGATCGGCCTGCGCATTTTCACCAAAGAGCAATGCCTGCGTGATTCGAATCGGACGGTCCTTGGGGTAGGCGTCGACGGCTTTGTGCGCGGCGTCCAGCGCCTTGGCAATCTCGCGTGCGTCGCGGTAGGTTTCCACGATCATGATGCGCGCCCGGCGGTCTTCCTCGGGTCCAAGACGCAGCATCTCTTCGAACGTGTTCACCGCCGCGGTGGTATTGTTCGCCTCGCGATACAGCTGCCCAAGCTGCTGGTACAGGATGGCCAGCGTGCGCCGTCGCGTGGGCGCAAATTCGGACTCCGTTTTCACCGCCGTCACGGCGTCGGAAAGCACGCGAATCGAATCGTCCAGGCGGCCTTCATCCTCGTAGATCGAGGCTTCGTAATAAATCACTTCCAGATTGTTGGGCGCGCGCTGCTTGGCCAGCAGGACGTTTTGTTCGGCCTTATCGAGTTGCTTCATCTGGCGGTAAATTTCCGCGAGGCGAAGATAATTGTCCGCATCGTCCGCGTCCATTTCCGCGAGGCGCTGATATTGTTCCAGCGCTTCCGGGAATTTTTCCTCGGCGAGAAGTGTTTGCGCCAGTTCCTTGCGGCGATTCACGTCGCCGGGCTGCGATTCGGCGGCCTTGCGATAGGCCTGCTCGGCGTTCGGCAGATCGTGAATCTGATTGTAGGCATCGCCCAGCAATTCCCACAGCCGGGGAGTGGGCGCGCGGTCTAGGATCCCTTGCAGCGAAGAGATGGCCTCTTGAGATTTTCCTTCGTCCAACAAAAGCTGTGTCAGCTGCTCGACGCCGTTTTCATTTGCCGGTTCGCGCGCAAGCAAGGTTTTCAGGGCGTCTTCCGCCTTGTCTTGCTCGTTTTGCAGGCGGTACAGGCGCGCCAGCCACAGCGCGGCGTCCGTGTCAGTAGGATCGAGGCGCAGAATTTCGCGGTATTGCTCGGTGGCGCGCGTGATCGTGTCGCGCTGACCTGAAGTGTTGCTTAGGTCGCCGAGCGTGCGCACATAGATCCGCGCAAGAAGGCGCCGCGCGGCCAGATTGTCCGGATCTCTGGCCAGAATTGAATTGGCCTCGGTCACCGCGTCGCGAATTCTCTGGGATTGGTAGTAAATTTCGGCCAGCTCGTCGCCAATCTGCTGGCTATTGGGATCGAGCGTGAACGCTTTTTTCAGGAAATCGATTGCCTTGTTGGCGTCTTCCGCGCGACTGGAAATTTGATATTCCTGCGCGTAGCAATGCCCCATCACAAAATCGTTGTAGGCCTCGGCCTGTGTTGCGATTTCGTCCGCGGAAGCGGTAGCCGCGGGGGGAGTTTGGGCGGCCGTATTTTTTTTGCCCTGCCGCGCGTTAGCGGAAATTCCGCCGAGTAGCGAAAATAGAAATAGTACGGCGAGATGTCGGCCGGTTTTCATAAGTGCCCCACGAAAGGGATTATCCGCCACACTGAGCCGTCCGTCAAAACTCATCCTGAACGTAGTTTCCATTTTTTGTGGCGCGGGCTTCACAGCCTGCGGAAAAAATATTATTTGTCATCCCGAGCGAAGCGAGGGATCTGCTTTTCTTCTCACCTTCCAAGAAACAGCAGATTCCTCGGGCAAACCCCGCCCTTCGGAATGACATGCCGCGGGTTATTCCGCAGGGTGAAGCCCGCGCCACTAAATCCCGCGCCACGAAATCAGTGCCTGAAATGCCGCACGCCGCAGAACACCATGGCCATGCCCAACTGGTCAGCAGCCGCGATCACATCCGCATCGCGCACGGAGCCGCCCGGCTGAATCACAGCGGTCGCGCCGGCCTTTCCCGCTTCCTCCACGCCATCGGGGAAGGGAAAGAAAGCGTCCGAGGCCACTACGCTGCCCGCCAGCGGCAATTGCGCCTTCATCACGGCAATTTTTACCGAGTCGACGCGGCTCATCTGGCCCGCGCCGACGCCCACGGTTTGCCCCGCGCGCGCAAAAACGATGGCGTTGGACTTCACGTGCTTGCAGACTTTCCAGCCAAAGAGCATGGCTTCGATTTCCTCGCGCGTGGGCGTGCGCCGAGTGACTACCTTCAGATCGCTCTCCGTAAGCTCGTGGGAATCCTGCTCCTGCACCAGGATGCCGCCCGAAACGCGCTTCAACTCCAGATCGGATTGGCGCGAGGCGATGTCCCAGGAGGGAAGCAGCAGCAGGCGCAAATTTTTCTTCGCCGCGAATTTTTCGAGTGCCGCCGGCTCGTATCCTGGGGCGACGATGCACTCAACAAAAAGTTTGGAAACTTCCTCGGCGGTCACTGCGTCGAGCGGACGATTGAAGGCCATCACGCCGCCAAATGCGGAGACCGGATCGCAGGCCAGCGCTTTCACGTAAGCATCCACCAGCGTTTCCTGCTCCGCCGTGCCGCACGGATTGTTGTGTTTCACGATCACCGCAGCGGGCCGCCGGAATTCCATGGCCAGATCGAGCGCCGCTTCCAGGTCCACAAGATTGTTGTAGGAAAGCTCCTTGCCCTGAAGCTGCCGCGCCGCAGCAAGCCCTCGCGGTGGCGTTCCCGCAGGCACATAAAGCGCCGCGCGCTGGTGCGGATTTTCGCCGTAACGCAATTCCTGCCGGCGCGAGTAGGCAAAGTGCAGACGCTCGGGAAGCAGCGCTCGCTGGGCAAGCTCGATGTGGCCACTGCTCGCCGAAAGGCGCTCGAGTTCCGTGGCGATCTTTCCGTCGTAGCGCGCGGTGAGTGCGAACGCCTTGCGCGCCAGATCCAGCCGCGTTGCCAGGCTCACCTCTCCGTGCGCCGAAATTTCGGCGGCCACGGCGGCGTAGTCGGCCGGATCGGTGACCACCGCAACGCTCTCGAAATTTTTCGCAGCCGAGCGAACCATGGTCGGCCCGCCAATGTCGATGTTCTCGATCAAATCCTCGGAAGTCAGGTCCGGCTTCGCGGCGGTGGCCTCAAAAGGATAGAGATTCACAACGACGAGATCGATGGGCGCGATCTGGTGTTCCGCGGTCTGCGCGCGGTCGCCCGTATCGCCGCGCCGAAACAAAATGCCGCCGTGTACTTTCGGGTGCAGCGTTTTCACCCGCCCGCCCAGCATCTCCGGCCACCCAGTCAATTCGGAAACATCGCGAACGGCAATCCCAGCCTCGCGCAACAGCTTGGCCGTGCCGCCCGTGGAAACAATCTCGATCCCGCGCGCGGCCAGTTGCCGCACAAATTCGGCCAGCCCACTCTTGTCATAAACACTCACCAGTGCGCGTTGCACAGCCACGGAATCCTCCAAAGGTTGAAAGGAAAACGCCTATTGTATGCGCGCGAAGAGCGTTCGAAAACCGAAATTAAGAATTAAGGAACTTGCATCGCAGCTTTCAACAATATCGAATGCGGAAGCTCCGCCCTCTAGCAGCAAAAAGGCCTAATCCTCGCTTTTAAGCGCCTCCAAACAGCAAAATTTAAGTTTCTCTCCCGATCCACAGGGACAAAGGTCATAGGTTCCAATGTGCTTAGCCGCGCAAACGGCTCGAAGCTCATTTAGGCTTCGTTTTCGCCACAGCGACAGCGACTTGTCCGAATACAGTGGGTTATACGAGATTGCGCGGGTTAGTCGGGAATTTCCGGAGCCTTTTGCCATAAGCGTCGCAAATGTCCTTCGTGGTTTTTCCAATGATGCAAATGGCAGGCTGCGCTTCATGCCTGCATTGACCGACGCAATGAATTCTGACCCAGCGTTAACTCTTAATTGGTCCAAAACGTCTTTCCTTAGGGTCACACCTTCCGGGGTGTTGCGGAACTTTAGGATTGTCTCCAGAACTGATAAGTCGAATGCTCCACCAAGATCAACGTCAGACTCACTTGCCATCACATAACTGGCTGCCTCGTGAGCCCAATCACCAGCGGCAGCGAGGCCAAAAGTGGCACCAACTAGTATTTCGCCTCCGAACCAGATGTTTGCCGCTGCAAGATTGAATTGCTGACATACCGCTGCGGTACTAATAGTGTGTGCCACCCTCAAACAAGGGAAAACCAGCCATCTCGGAATCGCTGTAGGAAAAATGCCGTCGCTTAACCCTATTAGGCGCCGCAGTCTCGGATGTAGGAGAGCTCCTCGTATCAGCCTGGGAATTTCCCAGCCCTCACAGTCGAACACATGAACCTTACTCTCCAACCGGGCCATGAGCGCTTCCGCTGCGCTCTCATTGCCTGGTTGTGCTTTTAGCTGACGTCGGATGTCTTCGCGTGCTGTCAGTAAGGCCCCTGATTTTCCACCCAGTCCCATCAGAGCGACGTCAACGCTCGTGAGGGCCTCCTGGTTATCGTAAATATAGCTCGGTTGAGCCGTTAGATGGACAAACCTAAGTGCGTCCTCCTTCACAAGCTCCCAGAAGGCCTGCGAGCCCAAATAATCGTGCATTACGGCAAGCGAAGTTAGCGGAAGGTAGACCTTGTCAAAGCAAAGCAGCCCTACGATGAAATCTCGTGGTGAGTGAGAATGAAAATTTGGTAGCTCAGAATTAATGAGACCGTGGCCAACGATTGCGTAGAAAAAAGAACCATCAGACCTACCAAGCTGAAGCGTTTGCGAACTGGTCCATGTTCCTGTTGGCGTAAAATCAGAAATAAAGTATCCACTTTGCAGTTCTGATGCACTTGTTGTCACTTCGTTCACGGGAACTCGTGACAGCTTCCCAGCTTTGGCAGCGATGATAATGTCCAACACTTCGATTGCAGCACGGTGGTCTTTATTCTTCCCGACGAGGTACTGTATTGGCAAAATGCTGTCCGGCAAATCAGAGATTGACGACGCAGTCGCGACGAAGTGTGGGCCGTTTCCAAAAATCCTCAAACTCGGGTCCAGTTCTCGAATAGTTTTTAAGACGTACTCATCCTTTAAGCCGTAACCCAAAAACACAATGGCGGATTCAGCAAAAATATGTCTTAACAAGCCGAGATAGGCAGGATCGTTCTGGAGCTTTTCGTAGTCTTCTACGGTAAATACGGTCTGTTCAACGGCGCTGATCGACCCGTGCAACTTGCAAATAAATGGCTGGCCTTGATTGAGATAGGGAAGGCATCGCTGAAAGTCTGACCTCTGAACGATCGTCGCTGTTGGAATATGCTGCTCCAGCGCTTCATCAACGTTCGTTGTGACTACACACATCGGCCTTAACGATGAGATGAGATTGAGAAAATTATCGTAGACAGGTGTAGTTGGTCGGGGTAGAAAAGCTGAAGCTAAAGTTTTGTGATAGAGGGCTGCGTCAGAGTTCTTGCAGAGACTGAATAACTTCGGAAGGTCAGAATTCGCAATTAAGGTGGCGCCAAGTGTCCTGTCATACGAGGCCTCGCTTCGCGAAAAAAGCGTATGCAACTCCCTAGCGAGCTCGTCCCATGACGGGTAATGACACCACCTACTCGTACCAGCGCCCACCCAAATTACAAGATGTCTCGAACCATCGACAACAAGATCGCGCAACTGCATTAAGGAATAGAAATTTTGCTTATTGTCGCCATCGAGCATGCGCGGGAGCCGGAACTCCAAGGATTAAATATCTTAATACTTAAATACTATACAGCATATTAATTGAACGGCGTGAAAAGCATCCTGCGTCTGAGCGCTAGTTCCAATTTAGCCTCCCTCCCGCTACACTCAGCTTCGATCGTTTGGAGGCTTCATGTCCGTTGCGGACATACTTCTTGGAAAACCGCTGGCGACTTCGGACGAGCGCGCCGAGCAGATTGGCGCGTCCGCGGGGATCCCCATTTTTGGCCTCGATGCGCTCAGTTCGGCGGCGTACGGGCCGGAAGCCGCGCTGACGTTGCTGATTCCGCTGGGCGCGGCGGGCGTCGCGTATATCGTGCCGGTGAGCATGAGTATTATCGCGCTGCTGGCAATTGTGTATTTCTCTTATCGGCAGACCATCGCGGCGTATCCCGGAGGCGGCGGCTCGTACACGGTGGCGTCGGAAAATCTGGGAACGTATCCCGGGCTCCTCGCAGCTGCGGCGCTGATGATTGACTACATCCTGGTGGCTGCCGTGGGAATTTCCGCTGGAGTGGGCGCGCTGGTTTCCGCCGTGCCGCAGCTTCAGCCGCACACGCTGGCTCTTTGCCTGGCCATTCTCGCGATCGTCACCCTGGTGAATCTGCGCGGCGTTCGCGAGGCGGGTCTGCTTTTCATGCTTCCCACGTACGCGTTTCTCGGCTCGTTGTTGATCGCAATTGCCATCGGCGTGACGAAAACGGTTTTGGCGGCAGGGCATCCCGTTCCGGTTGCCGCGCCGCCCGTGAGCCTCGCGGGGCCCGCCACGGTCGCGGTGAGCATGTGGCTGCTGCTGCAGGTGTTCTCGAATGGATGCACGGCGATGACCGGAGTGGAGGCGGTGAGCAACGGAGTGAAAGCCTTCCGCGAGCCGACCGTGCCCAACGCGCAGCGCACGCTCACCGTGATCATTGGCCTCCTAGCTGTTCTTCTCGCGGGAATTGCTTATCTGGTGCGCGCGTATGGCATTCAGGCCACCGATCCCGGCCTGCCCGGCTACCAGAGCGTGATTTCCATGCTTGTGGCGGCCATCGCGGGACGCGGCCTGTTTTATTACTTCACCATCGGCTCCGTGCTGGTGATTCTGTCGCTCTCCGCGAATACCGCGTTCGCCGATTTTCCGCGCCTCTGCAAGTCGGTCTCGCACGATGGATTTTTGCCACACTCGTTCGGCTACCGCGGACGGCGGCTCGTTTATTCGCAGGGGATTTACGTGCTAGCCGTGCTGGCCGGAATCTTGCTGATCTTATTTCGCGGCGTCACCGACAACTTGATCCCGCTGTTTGCGATTGGCGCGTTTCTGGCATTCACGCTGTCGCAGGCGGGAATGGTGGGCCACTGGCGCAGGAATCCCGGCCCCGGCGCGACGCGCAGCATGATCGTCAACGGGCTGGGGGCGGTAACCACGGGCGTGACGCTGGTTGTGGTGCTCGTCGCGAAGTTCACTTCAGGCGCGTGGGTCAGCATGTTGCTGATCGCCGGAATCATGTCCACCATGCTGTGGGTGCGGCGGCATTACACGGAAGTGGCGGAAGAAACGCAGCTTCTCACTCCGCTGCAAATCGAAAACCTCGGATCGCCCGTGGTGATCGTGCCGATTCAGTCGTGGTCGTCGATTTCTCAGCGCGCCATGCAATTTGCGCTGACCCTTTCGCCGGAGATTCACGCGCTGCACGTAGGCACGGAAGAAGAGACCAACGCGCTGCAGGAGAATTGGGGCCGTTTGGTTGCCGATCCCGTAACGCAGGCCGGCGGGACGGCGCCGACCCTTGTGAATTTGGAGTCACCCTACCGCTTGATCGTCAAGCCCATCCTGGATTACGTGCTGGAGATGGAAGCGAAAAATCCGGGCCGTCAAATCGCGGTGATCGTGCCCGAGCTTGTCGAGCGACACTGGTACCACTATCCTCTGCACAACCAGCGCGCGGAATTGTTGAAAGCGCTGCTGCTGTTCCGGGGCAGCCGCAACATCGTGCTGATCAACGTGCCGTGGTACATCAAAGCCTGATAATTTTCGTTGGGAATTGTTGATCGGAAAATCAGAGGTTCAGGACTTCACTCGCGCCTTGAGCCGCGCTTGCTTGTCTTCGACCGTCACCACGTATTCCACTTCATGCGCGTTCTGCTGCTTCTTGAGCTGGGCGGTTTTCTGGCGGACAAATCTCTGGAACACGTCCATGGTGAGCGATTCGGTTTCCTCGCCCGCATTGGACTTGGCGTTGCGAAACGCCGCGAAAAGTTGCTCAACTTTTTTCTTCTCGCTATCGGGATCGTTCCAGGAAACGGAAAACGGAAATCGCTCGGTTTCCGCTTTTTCCTCTTTCGAGCGCTTGCGGGCTCTTCCCTCCTCAATCTCGCGCGCCGCCGCGCCAAAGTGGCGCTGCACGGTGCCCTCTTCCTTTTGCTTCATGCGTTTGCGGAAGATGTCGCGAAACTTCGTGTACATCTGGGTCAGATTGCTGTAACGGAAGCGCTGGCCATAATTCATTTCCGCGCCTCGGTCGCTATAGCGCTTTAGCAAAGTGTCAATGCGCCACTCGATGTCCGAAGGCGGACGAGCTTTTCCCCCGCCGAAGTATTGTTCGTACTCAATCTTCAGCTGGCGAATATCTTTCTCGAGTTGTCCGAGATCGTCGTCAACTGATCTAGCCATGGTGTCTTGGCCGCATAACATTTATGCTAAGGCGCTGAAGAGAGTTGGGTCAACGTACTCTCCGAAACGTGGTGCGGAACAGGTAATCCTCACCAATCATTTGCGGGAGATTGAAGAGGGCGATCGTGCCGCACATCAATTTTGGAAGAGATCCGCAAGCCAGGATTCGGGCTCGTGCAATGGATCGCGCGGCAAACTTGGATACCGGGAAGAAGCTGGCAGAAATGGACTTAGCTTACGTGACCCCAAAAAACGAAAAGGGCCCGTTTCCGAGCCCCTTCCAGCAATACCCCAATTCACCCTGTTCCGGAACGAGCCGGAACACTTAAACCACCCCGGGAAAATCAAAACCACTTGATTTACATTAGTGCAAACCATCTGCCAGAGCCCAAATATTCTTAACAATCTATTAATAATTTCACAACTTGATTGTTCACAGTTAGATACAAGAATTCCGCTCCGTTCATCCGCCGATTCGATTTTGAATATTCTACAGTTTTTCACATATTCTTGGCAGGCAAATACTGTCTTTGGGAGAATTCACACACCGATCGCCGCTCGGATAGCCGATGCGAGGGTTTCAGCCCAGAGGGAAACGTCTTCGGAGTGCTCGGCTTCGACCATGACGCGGGCTTTGGGTTCAGTGCCGGAGTATCGAACCACGACTCTCCCGGCGGCACCCAATGTTTTGGTGGCCTTTTCTATTGCCGCGGAGACCGCAGGCAGGGATTCCAGTGGGGGTTTTGACTTAACTTGTATATTTACAATCGTTTGTGGAAATACTTTCAAGCCATGGATCAGTTCATCCAGCGGCCCTCGCAGCGCCACAAGGCAGGCGATCTTCAATGCCGTTAGCAGTCCATCTCCCGTGGTTGCATCGTCGAGAAAAATGATGTGGCCGGACTGCTCTCCGCCGAGATTCGCGCCGCTGCGCAGCATTTCTTCGAGAACATAGCGGTCGCCGACGGGAACACGCGCCAAGCTCAGGCCCTCAGCCTCGAGCACGCGCTCCAGGCCCAGATTTGCCATGGTCGTACCAATTACCCGCCCGCCGCGCAGCTTCCCTACGGACTTGAAATAGCGCGCTGCTGCCAGCAAGATTCCGTCGCCATCCACGTGGCGCCCGCCGGCGGTTACGAACATGGCGCGATCGGCATCGCCGTCAAACGCCACGCCCAGCGCGGAGCGTGTTTCGAGCACCTTCTCGCGCAATTTTTCCGGGTGCAGCGAACCGCAGCCGTCATTGATATTGCGCCCATTGGGCTGGTCGTGAATGGCGATCACTTCAGCGCCGAGCGAGCGGAAAAGTGCCGGGCCAAGCAGGCTGGCGGCGCCATTAGCGCAATCGAGGACCAATTTCAGCCCTTTGAGGTTCGCTCCAGGGATGGCACATCCGCGCAGATAAGCCAGATACTCTTCGTCAAGTGCGAGATCGGCAGGGACAGGGACGCCGTGCGGGGCGGTTTCACGGCCCTTGTGCTGGTGAATTTCGGTTTCGAGGTGTTCTTCGACATCGTCGGGAAACTTCATCCCGGTTCCCGCGAATAGCTTCACTCCATTGTCATGAAAAGGGTTATGCGATGCGGAAATCACCATGCCGGCCGAAAAGTTCTTCTTTCGAACCAGGCAGGCCACACCGGGAGTGGTAATGACGCCCGCGGAGAGGAATTCCACGCCATCATCCGCAAGCCCTGCGGCAAGCTGAGCGGCAATGTGAGGCCCGGATTCGCGCGTATCCATGCCGATCAGGACGCGAGGCTTGCGGTCCTTTTCAAGCAAATATTTTCCCAGGGCCCGAGCGACCCCATAGAGGGTTGCATCGTCCAGTGGATAAGTGCCGGGAATGCCGCGAATGCCGTCGGTGCCGAACAGTTCCTTGGTCATCGTGGATAGGGGCGCGGGTTCAACCAGGAGCCCGCAGGAATCAAGATGGCCGGGGCATTCACTTCACCCTCGGATTTTCGAGTCTAGCACGAGCCAGGTCATCCGGCGGGAAGAGCCGGTGTGTGCCGTGGCACAAGAGTAACGTGGATTTCCGAAGGAGCGACTTGCACGACCGTCGCGCCGTACGGAGCGCCCACCATTTGCGGAGTGATTTGCAAGGTGATGGTTCCCTGCTTGATGTCCTTCATGTCCAGGCGCAGGCTCAAATCGGATGGGACCATGCGGCGGAGCAGAGCCGATCGGCCGCGCACGCGGACATGCATGACCGTCGGCACGTCTCCCGACATTTCCAATTGAGGCGGCATGGTGGTGAATTCCAGCGGCACTTGAAAGCCGACTTCCGCGTAAGGTTCGGCGGTGTAGGTTGCCCACAAGGTGAACGAAATGGCCAGCGCCAGAATTTTCAAGCCGGCATTGGCGAAAACATATTTGCGCAGAAAATTCACAGTCTATCTCCGCACCGGAGTTCGCGCCTGCGCGACAGCCGCGGGCAGGACCATGGTTGAGCGGCGCCGAGAAACCATCTCGCGCAGCCGATCGCTTAAATCTTCCGGCGAAAGATTGCTTTCGATCGAGCCGGCGGATGCAATCGAGATCGTGCCGGTTTCTTCGGAGACCAGCACCACCAGGCAGTCGCTGTCTTCGGTAATTCCGATGGCGGCGCGATGCCGCGTGCCCAGTTGTTTCGAGATCATGGGATTCAGAGAGAGTGGAAGAAAGCAGCCGGCGGCCGCCACGCGCGATCCCTCGATAATGACTGCGCCGTCATGCAGGGGAGATCCGGGCCGGAAAATGGAAACCAATAAATCGTAGGAAAGTTTGGCGTCCAGGGGAATTCCGCTTTCAATATAGGTGCGCAGTCCTGCCTGCCGTTCCACCACGATGAGCGCGCCAATGCGATTCTGAGAAAAATATTCGGCGGCCATAACAATGTCGTCATACGTGCCCTTTGGATTGCGCGAGGCGAAGCTCATGGTGGCAAGGTTGCGACCAACTCTCGAAAGAGCCCTGCGGATTTCCGGTTGAAAAAGAATGATCAGCGCAATAGCCACGTACGGCAGCATGGTGGTGAGCAGCCATTCGACCATTTCCAGGCGCGCCCATTGCGCACCGCGATAAAAAACAAACAGCAGCGCGAGAGCCACCAGCATTTGCAGCGCGCGAGTTCCCCGCAGGAGTTTTAATAAAAAATAGATGAGTGTCGCGATAATCAGAATGTCCAGCGCGGCCCGGAAATCCAAGCGCGAGAGCGAAGTCACGGGAAGAGCGGCAGCGAACATGTTAGTGCCATCTACGGTATCGCAGCCTTGCTGCCTGGGGCAAGCCGCAGTTTGCCGTCGTTTGTCCCAATGAAGGGGTGTGTTATGTTGAATTTGGTGAGAAATGCAGATCGAAGACGTCAAAGTAACAGCGCGATCGAACCCTTCTCAGCGCATCATCGCGGCGGCCATTGTCTTTGCCTTCTTGTACTTTGCCTCGGACGTGGTGGTCACCTTGCTGCTTGCCGTGCTGCTGGCCTATTTTCTCGATCCGGTGGTCGGGCTTTTTGAGCGCATTCGCATTCCGCGAGCGCTGGGCGCACTGGTTGTCATGCTTGCAGTCACCGCGTTGTTTGCCGGGCTGGGCTATCTTGTAGTGGTTCGAGCGGATCAATTTCTTGCCGACTGGCCGCGTTACAGCGGCGCTCTGCGCCATGTGACAACGGCTTTTGACCGTCAATTGGCCACCGTGGAAAAGGGTGTTGACGCCATTGCGCCCGCTCCGGACAAAGGTCGGACCCCGCCACGCACCGTTGAGCCGCCCCCCGTGCGCGAATGGCTGCTTCGAGGGGTCGGATCGTTGTATTCCATACTAGTGGTGGCGACGTTCCTGCCTTTCCTGGTTTTCTTCATGCTTGCGGCAAAACCTCGCATCTGGAAAGCCACCATCGATTTGTTTCCGGATGACCACCAGGAGCGCGTGCGGGAAACACTGGACCAGCTTGGCTCGATGCTCCGAAGCTTTGTAGTGGGCAACGCTCTCGTCGCCGTCATCCTGATGCTTCTAAGCTGGGGTTTCTTCCTTTTAATTCATTTGAATTACCCTTTTCTGGCGGGCTGCGTTTCCGGGCTGCTGAATCTGGTGCCATATCTTGGAGCTGTGCTGGCGTGGATCCCGGCATTCTTGATCGGCCTGGCGCAATGGAACACCATCGGCCCATACTTCGGGGCCGCGGCAACGCTGACGTTTCTCCATATTGTGGGCTTGAATGTGTTGATGCCGGCGATCGTAGGCAGGCGCGTGCACTTGAATGCGCTCGCGGTTACCGTAGCACTGTTATTCTGGGGATGGCTCTGGGGCGCGACAGGACTGGTCCTGGCAATTCCCATTACCGCGACGGTCAAAGTGATTTGCGATCATTCCGACGGCTGGGAACCGGTGGGGCGCTGGCTGGGCGCATAGTAGCGTAGGCACTCCTGCGTGTGCGGGTTTTGCTGGAGTTAACAAAAGCGCACAGGCAGGAGTGCCTGTGCTACACGACTTTTTCCGCCGCCAAGGGAATCCGCGGATACGCCACGCCTGTGTTGCTTTTTTCCGCGCCCACATATTTGGTGTGAAAAAATGTTTCCACGTCGAATTCCAGATCGCTGGCATACGATGGAATCGTGGCTAGAGAAGCGTAGCCCCGCAGATAAAGGGACGGCGTGTATCCCCAATCCAGCGTGCAGGGAAATGCCTTCTCCGGCGGAAACGCCCAGAACGGAGAAAATTTCCGCAAATCGATCCCGAAAAGATCGGCATAAAATTTCTGCCAGGAATGAGTGGTCATCTGCAGCGAGGAAGGATTGGCGTATTTCTCCATGATAATTTCCGCCGCGGCCCGCGAAAACAGAACCATGCCCGCGCCGATATCGGATTGCACGGAATAACCGGAGCGGTATTCGAGCACGTGGCTTTCAAACGAGCGCGCCGTGGCTGAGCCGCAGACAATTCCGTCGTCGGCGCCCTGAGAAAAAAGCTTTACCAGCGCCCCAAACCATCCCGGCCGAAATAAAATGTCATTCTCGATCAGTCCCACATAGTCGTAGCCCAATTTCAGGAGGCGCGAAAGCCCGAAACAAACCGCGGCCTCCGCCCCGCCCGTCACGCCATAATTCACTTCCACGAGCTTGGCGTTCTGAAACTTGTAATTTTTGGCCAGAGCGGGCACACCTGGTTCCTTGCTGCCATCGTTCCAGATCAAATCGTAGCCGCCCTCGGTATCGAGGTTCTGAAGCGTCTGCAGCGTGAACAGGTAGCGATCCTTTGTGCTGAATGAAAATCCGATGCGGTCGCCGCGCTTGGGCACGCGGGGTTTGGTCTTATTGCGCTTTTGCAGCGAACGCAGGACGTCGATGATTTCCGGGAATTCCGCGCTTGCCCTCCCGGGGAGTTTTCTTTTTCGCGGAGCTACTGTCGCCGATCTCATGCCCGTCCTACCGCCGCAAGCTGCTGGCAAGCAGCCACCCATGCGCGCATGGATGCGGCCATCGCGCGGAAATATTCCCGCGTGGGCTCGGTCCAGATAAATCCGGAAAAGCGCGAGACGCTTTCCTCAAGCTGAAAACTCAAGCTGAGATACGCTTCGGAATAAGTGTTGCCACCGAGGCGAACCTCGGCGAGCCAGGGCAGCAAGTCCTCCAGCGCGCAGATGCCGGCCATTTCCTGCGTGGCGTCCCGCAGGTAGCGGTGCGCGTTTCGGCGGTGCTCGGCGACCGGCGTGCCCGTGCGAATGCTGTGTCCCAGATGGCGCGCGCAGGCCTGGCTGAAGTATCCCGAAAAAATGTCGCCGAAGCGGTCGATCTGCAGCCCGCCCTGCGAATTGCCCATTGGAACGAAGTAGTAGCTGGGGATGACGTCGCGGTGCAGCGCGGTGTTCTGCGTGTTGACCGGAGACCAGGTGGAATTGCCCAACACGATGGATTTTCCCGTGAACGAGAGCGCCCGCACCGGCGTCGCCAGCCATGTGATTCCATCGAGGTCCGGCTCTTTCAGCCACAGGCCCGCGTTGATCCGCACATCCGCCTGGCGCGATTGGATCTTGATTGCCGGCTCCCGTTGCCGCGCAGCGTAGGGGAATCCGCGCGGGTAGACGCGGCTGGCCGGTTCCAGCTCCAGCAGTTCGCAGAGGTTGAACCAGCCGCTCGAGGAATCCACCACATCGTAGCGCTGCGGCTCCCGGCAGACGATGGAATGTTCCGCGAAGTAGTCCTCGTTCGCCGGACAGTAATTGTCGTCGTCGATGGACATCAGAAAATCCGCCTCGCTATCGGCGGCCATGAGGTAGCCGACGTTGCGGCGGTTGTCGGAATTGTATGGGACGAGCCGCGGCGGAAAACCCAGGCGAAGCAGAATGCGTTCCTGCTCATCGAGCGTGGGACACAAAACGTCCAGGCCCTTTTTTCGCAGGTCCACGCATCGCTGAAACACTGTGGGCGGAGTTTTCCTGTCGGGAATAACGATGACTTGAACTTCGTCGAGGTGGCCGTGCGACGTGAAATTATCGCAATAGCCGTCAAGCACAACCGGATCGGCAATGGTGGTTAGCACCATCGCAGCGCGCAGAGACATTTATCCTCCCGGACTGTCTCTGCCTCTGTGGAAAGTATGACCCCACACACAATGTATGCGTGCAGGTCCAAGGGCGTCAACGCTGTGTTGCGGCACGTGTTCCAAAAAGAGGAGTGCGACTAACTTCTGAGCCTTTGTGCCAACTCGGTTCTTGCACGGCTGTGTAGCGCCCGCCTTTAGGCGGGCACTGTGGCATCAAGCGGATGCCCGCCTAAAGGCGGGCGCTACATGGGCGGAAAACAGGTTGCTACACAAGCTCTCGGTCAACCTTCGGTTTTCGCTCTCATCGGCAAGCATCAGCCAGCATTGATGCCAGCCCTGCATGTGCGCGTATTGCTGGCGATGTTGCCCAATGCTAGGATGGCAGCTCCCATGGCCCAGCAACAACATTTTCGCCCGCGCATCGGCGTACCGTGGCGCACCGCCGCCGAAGAAGCTGCACACAAGCGGCCCAAGATCGACAAGTATCTTCACGCGGTGGAAAGAGCAGGCGGCGAAGCGGTGCTGCTGTCCCTGGTCCTGGGGGCCGATGCCTTGAAGCGCGAGGCCCAGCGGCTGGATGCGATCTTGCTCACTGGCAGCCCGGCTGACGTCGATCCGGCCCATTATGGCGCCAAGCGCCACCCGGCTACGGAAGCCACCGACGCCGCACGAGAGCGCACCGATTTCACTCTGCTCGAACACGCGCTGGCCGCAGGCAAGCCGGTGCTCGCTATCTGCTACGGCATTCAGTCGCTGAATGTTTTTCTGGGCGGCAGCCTCATCCAGGACATTCCCACGGAACTGGGAACAACAATCTGTCACAGTCCCGATGAAGAGGATCTTCCCGGCGGCGGCGAAGTGCCGGACGCCATGCACGGAGCAAGCTTCGAGCCCGGCCGCGTGCTGGAGATTTCCGGCGCGCCTCACGCGGAAGTGAACTCGTCGCATCATCAATCCGTGCTGGAGCCAGGTAGCGGCCTGCGCATCACCTCGCGAGCGCCGGACGGCGTGGTTGAAGCGGTTGAATTGTCAGGCAGCCCAAATTGGGTCGTGGGAGTGCAGTGGCATCCGGAACGAATGCCGGCGGACGCGGTATCTCTTGCTCTCTTTCGCGAGTTTGTTGCAGCTGCACGGGTTGCGAGGACCGAAAAGTAAAAAACCGGACCTGCGCATTGCGTTGTAGCGCCCGCCTTCAGGCGGGTAGTGTCGATGCACGGGAATGCCCGCCTGAAGGCGGGCGCTACAGACGCTTGTGAAATGCATTTCGCCGAGCTGCTCTTATTCAGGTTTTCCACAGGCAGAGTCGCCCAATATTTTCGAAAAGTTATTCACAGGTTTACACAAATTCCACAGGGCGCAATCATCCTTTTCGCGCTAGACTTTTCCCTGTCGATCACACTCGGTCCCGGCTCTGCCCCGCGACGTGCCGTGCCAGGGTTCGGCTCTATTTAGAGCCCGATCCGAAAAATGACCACTAGTTGGGCCAGGGAATCCTCAACCCCAGCGGAGGATGACATGACAAACGATTTGAACAGTCCGGTGGCTATTCTCGACAAAGAAATTGCCAAGTATCCGACCTATACGATCGAAGCGTTCGAGCTCTGCGATTGCTGCGGGGCGCGATTTGGCATTGGGTATCACCAGGCTTGCAAGCACCACTCTGGCGCAGCCGGCCATGAGGACGAACTCCCAAAGAAGCTTCGGGAGATGCTTGCAGAGGACCACGGGCATGACCGCAAGCACAAACACTTCACCGAAATCTGGATCGTTCCGACATGGGAACGTTCATATACATCACCACTAAATCGTACCAGGTTCTAACGGCCCGCCCTCGTCCGTTCCCTGTCCACCCAAGAAGAGTTTTCTTGGGAAGACGCTTGCTATCTAATTTTCGTCTTACCTTCGATTCGTTTTCCTAGATATCCACAAGATATTTTTTATTCACAAGTCCTCAAGCCCTTTCCCCGTTGTGGCAATGAGTAGAAATCAGCCACTATGCACGGGCGTCTTCGAAATGGTTTACACAGGTGTTCAAGTTTTGCGCGGATAGTTGACAAATCGGTTCTTGACAAGCGAATATAAGGCGAATCCATTATGGCTACTTCGGCTCCATCGTTAGACAGACCTATGCCCCATTTCCTTGAGGCGGAGAAATCCGTCCTTGGGGCCATTTTGGTTCACAGTGAATACTTTACGTCAGTATTGGAGAAAGGACTGAAACCGGAGGACTTTTTTGATAGGCAGCACCGACTCATTTATGAGGCAATGAGAGTACTTGATGACCAGCGTAAACCAATCGATCTCTTGACCGTCAATGAGCAACTCCGTGCTGAGGATACCCTCGAAAGAGCGGGCGGCGTGGCCTATCTGGCCCATTTGGTTGATGGTAGACCACACGTTGTCAATATTGAGCATTGGACTGAAATTATTAAGGAGAAAGCACTCCTCCGAAATATTATTGCAGCAGGCGAGAGAATGCAGACTCAGGCCCTCGATGCCAATGAAAGCGCCGAGGAAATACTTGGAAGTGCGGAAGCCAGCGTTTTTCAACTTGCCGAAGAACGCGTACGTCATGGGCTTGTGGGAATCCGCGATGTAGTCCGCGAAAGCTTCGACCGCATTTCGCAAATCTATAAGGAAGGCAAACGAGTAACCGGCCTTTCGACTGGCTACCATGAGCTTGATAACATGACATCCGGCCTGCAGCCTTCCGAAATGATCATTCTTGCAGCGCGGCCATCGATGGGGAAGACAGCGTTTGCGCTGAACTTAGCCGAAAACATAGCGATACGCGACAAGAAAGCTGTTGCGATATTCAGTCTTGAAATGTCGAAGGAATCTCTGCTACTTCGCCTTCTTTCGTCCGATGCAAAGATCGATTCACACAAGTTTCGAACAGGTCATTTGACTCGGGAAGACGGTGGGAAAATCCCACTGTCGTTGAACCGGCTCGCCGAATCTTCGCTATGGATTGACGATTCGGGATCCGCAACAGTTGCGGAAATTAACGCAAAGTTACGCAGGGTTATGCGGGACAAAAAGCTTTCCTTGGTAATAGTCGACTACCTGCAATTGATTGCCGCTCACGGGCGATTTGGGAACCGAAACGAAGAAGTTTCGAGTATCACCCGCGGACTGAAGGCATTGGCCAAAGAGCTAAAATTGCCTGTGCTTGTGCTTTCCCAGCTTTCACGCGCCTCCGAAAAGGAGGATCGTCTTCCAATGTTGTCCGATTTGCGCGAATCCGGTGCGATTGAGCAGGACGCTGACGTTGTAATGTTCATCCATCGTCCAAATTTCTACAAGAAGTCAGAGGAAGTGACGCCAGAAGAACGCGGTGAAACTAACCTAATCATCGCCAAGCAGAGAAACGGGCCGACCGATACGATCCGATTTATATTTCAAGGCGGCTTCACGCGCTTCGAAGAACGAGCTCCGGATTCATGGACAGAACCTGCCTAGCTGTCCTCTGGCGGCCACAGTTGTGTCGATTTTGGGGCGAAACGGCCGGGTCTTTCTTACTCGAATTTGATAATTTATTTCTCGTAGGTCCTGCCTCCTCTATCACATAGTCCTTCCGAGCTGTCTTCGCACAACGGATCGTGTCGCGGCCCTGCGATTGCAATTCATTTCCATTGAAATTTAATGAGCGCCACGTGGCATAGGCTTCAGCCTGTGCGGTTTTAACTCTTGCAAGGACTAAAACCCACAGGCTGAAGCCTATGCCACCCGAGGACTAGTTACTAAGCCGCGCGAGGACACGCATCGGTGATTTTTTTTCCGCGCCCGAATCGGTTACCCTTGATGACTCCAATGACACGAACCGTAAAATTTGATGGGCGCCCAATCTGGGCGGAAGTAAGTCTGGGAGCGCTGACGCACAATCTGCGCGCCATCCGCAAGCACATTAATCCCGCGGGGGTACGCGGCCCGCGCCGGAAAATTCTGGCCGTCATCAAGAGCAACGCCTACGGCCACGGAATCGTGCCCGTGGCGCGCGCGCTGTCCAAGGTGCGCGCCGACTGGTTCGGCGTGACCTGTTCGGCGGAAGGCGCCGAACTGCGCGAGAGCGGAATTCGCGAACCGATTTTGATTCTCACGGGATTCTGGGCCGGCGAGGAACAGCGCATTCTCGACAATCTCCTCACGCCCACAATCATGCGTGCCGACCAATTGCGACTTCTGGAAAAGGCCGCCGCGCGCCAGCGCAAGCCGCGCAAAGGCCCCGTCGATTTCCATTTAAAGATCGATACGGGAATGAACCGCCTGGGCATCCCGCCGTCGGACATTCCGGCATTCGCGCGTGCGCTGGCGGACTGCCCGCACCTGCGCCTGTCGGGAACATTTACGCATATTGCATCATCGGAAGTGTTTACCACGGAACAAACAATCGAGCAGGAGAAAGTGTTTGAAGCGGCGCTGGCCTCGATGCGCTCGCTGGGCCTCGATCCCGGAATCGTGCACATGGCCAACAGCGCCGCCATCGTCGCGCGGCCTTCCACCTGGCGGGACATGGTGCGCCCCGGCGCGATTCTTTACGGCTATCACCAGTTCTTCGAGCCTTCCGAGCTGAATGCGGAAATGGAAGCGAAACTCCCCGTGCGGCCCGTGCTTTCCTTTCGCGCGCGGATTATTTCGATCAAGGATTTGCCGCCGGGATCGCGCGTGGGATACAACGCGCGATGGACTGCCTCGACTCCGTCACGCGTTGCCGTGCTTGCAGCGGGATACGCGGACGGCCTGGTGCGCGTGCTATCCAACAAAGGCCGCGTGATCGTTCGCGGCGAGATCGCTCCCATCATCGGCACGGTTTCCATGGACCTGACCACAGCCGACGTTACGGGAATAGCCTCCGCACGGGTGGGAGACATCGCCACGATCTACGGCAGCGACGGCTCCACGACGCAATCCGTGCCGGACGTCGCCAAGATTGCCAATACCGCCAGCGCGGATCTGCTCTGCGCGCTCGGGAAACGCGTGCCGCGCTTCTACCTGCCTTGATTGAGTGGCGCGGGCTTCAGCCTGCGGGGGTTAGTCCTTGCAAGGACCAAAACCCGCAGGATGAAGCCCGCAGCTACTTAAAACCCCTCGATTACTGTGGGCGGGCGACTTCCACGGGCAGAGACGCGGTGGCGGGCTTGATTCGGCGCAGGACTTCGCTGGTCCACAATTTTTCGGTGAGCAGCGTGAGAAAACCGTTCTCGAAATCGCACACTGCGCAGAATAAATAATTTCGGAATGTGGCGTGATAGGCGTCCACACCGCGCTTGGCCAATTCGTTTTCGACCACCGGGTCGCCTGCGGATACCAGCGCGCCTGCGCGAACGCCAAAAGCTTCTCCCGCGAATCGCTCGACCAGCGACACAAGCGCGTCGCCCGATAGCGCTGGAATCACGATGGAACGGCCGGATGCCTTTTCCTCGAAGGGCACGGCGTTCAAGCGGCAATAATCCCGGACGCGGTCGAGGTGAGAGAAGAAATCGAAGGCCCACGGCTCCGTGCCCGGCAGAGCGCCAAGAGTTGCGGCCCACAGCCGCGCGGCATCCGCGCCGCGCGCCGGCTCGCGGCTCTCGATCTCCACCAGATCGAGGCCCACGGCCTTGACGTCCGCTCCCAGATCGAGCGGCTCAACTTCCAACACATATTGAAGGTCTGTCATCTCGCGCTCACGCGTCCGCCGAAGCGCTCTTTGCGAATCGCCTCTGGAAATCGGGCGTTCCCTTTCGCGCTTCCAGCCAGTCGAAAAATGCATCCGGCATTTCCAGCCAAACCTTGAACCACTGCATGATCTCTTCTTTTTCGGCGCGCTTTTGCGGTTCTACTTTGTGGTTTCTGGCGATCATTTCCGCGCGGCGGCGGCCCAGGCGCGCCACTTCCAGGACGCGTTCGACGGCGGCAGGTTCTTTTTCTTTCTGAAATTTCCGGAGCAGTTCATCGAGGCGCATGATGCACATTTCCGCCTCTTCCAGATTTGCAAAATGGAGCAGATCCTGAAATTCCTCTTCGTACCGCCCTTCGGTGTCCGCCTTGGTGGACCACACGATGCGCATGCCGGCTGTTTCCAGCACATCGGCGATGTAATCGGCTGATGTTTTTCCCGATGCGCCAAGCCGGGCCACAAGCTGGCGCCGGATCTGCTCGACTTCGGCGGGAGTGAATCGAGGCACGCCCAGTTCTCGCGCGATTTCCAATATCAGTTTCTTTTTGGTTGGGTGGTCAGCATGTGTCATGGCGACGACCTCACAGGCCTGGATTTTTTCTTTACAGGGACCTGGACTGGAGTTGGGGAAGGGGCAAGTTTCGAGTCGCCAGCGGAAGGATTCCGTGACTCTTCCAGAAGACGCCGGTAACGCGCCACATTGCGATTGTGCTCCTGCAGGGTCTTGCTGAAGAAATGTCCGCCTTCGGTATTGGCGACGAAATAAAGATCGTCGGTGGGCGGGGGATCGAGCGCCGCGCGCAGGGCGGCTTCGCCCGGATTTGCGATCGGCCCAGGCGGCAGGCCCTTATTTCGATACGTATTGTAGGGAGAAGAAAAATGCAAATCGCCGCCACCCAGCTTGCCGGTGTACGCTCCCGCAAGAGTGAGCGCGTATGCCACCGTGGGGTCGCATTGCAGCGGCTGGCCGATGTGCAGCCGGTTTTCAAACACGCCGGCAACGTGCGGCCGCTCTTCCGGACGCGGAGTTTCCCGTTCCACGAGCGAAGCGAGCGTCACGATATCCTGAATGCTTTGCTGCGGCGTGGCGCCCTCTACGGGCAAGGCCAGCCACTCCTGGCGAAATTTCTTTACCATCGCGGCGGTCATATCTTTTCCCGACATGTGGCGCGGGAACTCGTAAGTCGCGGGGAAAAGAAAACCTTCCAGGCTGGGCGCGTCCGGGGCAATGTCGCGGATAGGCGAAGGGTCGCGCGCGGCGGCGAGGAATTCATCGCGGGAGAGGAATCCCTGCTGAGCAGCCTGGTCCGCGATATCGAACATCGTAAATCCCTCGGGAATCACGAATTCTTTTACGAACACGCGGCCATTGGCGATGGCGTCATACACGGCGAACGCGGTCACGGGACGGTCGAAGAAATATTCGCCGGCCTCCATGGTGCGCGGTTTTCGCAGGCGGCACAAAAATTCAAAGGCAATGCGGCTGCGCACCACGCCGTTTTCGGCGAGCAGGCGCGAAATGGTGCGCTGCGATGCGCCGTGCGGGATGTCCACATAAACGCCGTCGCTGGCAAACGCCTGATACGGTTGGTACAGCGCGACGTAGAAATATCCAGCCACGAGCATGAGAAAGATCAGGAGGAAGAGGATGGCGCGGCGCATATCAGGCTCGCGATCCGGGCCGCGTGCGATTCTTGTCCAGATAATCGCGCAGGATGATGGCGGCGGCGATGTCGTCCATTGGAGTTTTCTTGGCTGGCTCAGCGCGTCCGGAGGGGCCGCGGCGCGGGCTCATGCTGGAACTCATGTTGGAAATCGTTTCGTGCGCTTCCCACGAACTGAGCCGCTCGTCCATCATTTCCACGGGAAGGCCAAGCGCTTTCTCGACACGCGCAGCAAAACTTTTCGCTTCTTCCGACATTTCGCTTGGCGTGCCGTCCAGGTGCAAGGGAAGCCCGACCACGATGCGGCGGATTCCTTCCTGGCGGACCAGTTCGCGCAGGCGCGCGAGGTCGCGGCGGCGGTTAATGCGTGTCCAGGTCGCATAGGGGCGTGAAGTCACGCCAAATTCATCCGAAAGGGCGAGGCCCAGCCTCTTTTTTCCATAATCGATGGCCAGAATCACACCCGTAGCGCCACTATTGGCCGCCAGGGACAGAGAGCGGAGGGGAATCGCCACGGCAACATTATAGCTCGAAAGGATGGTTTTACTGAGGGCGGGGCAACAACAGTAAACGGCAAAGATAATGTTTGTAAGTCACGGCTTCGGGAACACAGCCATGGTTGGCTGTGCTACTGAAGACTCAGGGCAATCGCCCGCGCTGGCCTGATTCCCACAGTGGCCACAGGCCCGAGGCCTTCATTTCACGTTCCAAGTCCGAGGACTTCAACAAGGATTCGATCTCGGTGCGCGATTGGCGCGAACCGATGGGTGTGGCGCGCTCAGCAATGCCAAAGGCTGTCACTGCAACAATAGCGGTGTTGTGCTTGAGGTCCACGAGCTCAGCCTTGCCAGGCGCAACGTCAGGGGCGGGGGCAGCGAGTGCGTTGGCTATTTCTGCCGGAATGGCGGCGAGAACGGGCACACCTTCCACAAGGAAGTCGAAATCGTCGGTTCCGATTGAAGGGCTGAACTCAAAATGGTTGGCGCCCAAAGATTCGATTGGTTTCATCGAGTCGCGCACACTGGCTTCTATGTCATGCCTTCCGTTCAGCACGTAACCGTCTATCCGATTGCAACCAGACCGGAAAATAATTGCGGCGCGAACGCGAGTGAGTTCCGTGCGGTGAGATCGCACGTAAGCCCATGAAGTGGGCATACCCTGCTCGTCACCGCTAAAGAGAACGAAGCGAATTGAAAGTCGGGGGTGCACCCCGGTGCGCGAAATGTCGCGCGCGGCTTCGACTACGGACGCAGCGTCGCAGCTGTAGTCCACCGCCCCGGTACCTGTTGCCCGCGGGGCAAGGTGTGCGCCTACTAGCACCCAATCCTCTGGATTTTCCCGTCCGCGAAATTCCGCGACCACATTTTCTTGCTCGGTCGAGTTTCCGTCGGGGTTGGCATTTTTCTCGACGTGGGCATCCACGCCCGCGTTCTGGAATGCAGAGAGGCCCCAGGCGACGGTGCGAGCCGCTGCCATCGATCCGCTGACGCCGCTAAGTTCTTCCCGCACGCGGCGAAGATTCTCGGCAAGCGGAGAATCGCCTTGCGCGTTGGCAATTATTTTCGGCGCGACTTGCTCGCACAGAGTCTCGCCCGTGGCCGAGCATGCCTGCACGTTGGTCTTCGCCGCATCGCGGATCCTGGCGAGCGGGTCGGGCTCCACGGGAGACAATTGCGCTGCTGCGGGAATGCTGGCGGACAGAAAAATCGCCAATAGCCACACAGAAAAGCTGCGCCGACGCATGACAATCCGAAAAGAGGCACTCATATTCATCCGCAAACAGCCAAAGCAAATTATAGCCTGGCCCGAAAATCCAAGTGGAAGCACTACGATATCTTTGTTGCGCCTTGTAAATCCAGCTCTGAATGCAGGTGGCCCAGTAGCTTTGTGGGCGAACTCGCGGCCATTTTGCAGGGTTGTTCCACAGAAAGCGAAACTCTTGAGCAAGTCTTGGCATCCTAATCTGTGTGATACGATTGCTTCAGCATTTTGATTTGTTTTTTCCGCAAGAGTCGGCGGCAATCGCGCGATGCAAGCGCATCAAGGGGAAGCCTGTTTCATGAAAGTTTCGAGGGTGGCAAACAGAATTTGCGCATGGCTGTGCGCGGCGGCAGCGGCTTCGTTCTTCTTTACGATCGGCGTCTTGGCGTCGCCTCAATCCAATTGGACGCTCGACAACGTTCTGAAGCAGATGGACGCGCAGGCGGCGGATTTCCGCAGCCTCACGGCCGACATGGAGCGGACCAAGGTGACAGTTGTGGTGAACGACAAGTCCACCGAATCCGGCCGTATTTCCGTGCGGCGCGACGACAAAATGCGCATCGAAGTGACGCAGCCCGATGCGCGAACCATTCTCCGCGACGGCGACACTTTCTATATTTACAATCCGAAAATTCACCGCGTCGAGGAATACAATCTTGGGAAAAAGAAATCCCTGGTCGATCAATTCCTGCTGCTCGGGTTTGGCACGTCCGGAAGCTCCTTGAAAGAGAGTTACACGCTGGCGCTTCAGGGCGAAGAAACACTCGACAATCGCAAAGTTCTTCGCCTCGAGCTCTTGCCGAAGACGGACGAAGTGCGCAAGCAGCTTTCCAGAATTCTGTTGTGGCTGGACGAATCCACGTGGCTTCCCGTGCAGCAGCAGTTTTTTGAGACGGGATCGGGTGACTACTTCATCATTCGCTATCGGAATATCAATCGCAACGTGCGCATTCCGGACAACGATTTCAAACCGCACTGGCCGCACGGCACAACTCAAGTGCAGCCGCAGGGGTAGGATTTCCTGTATTTTTCTTTTCGTGGCTCCTGAGTAGCGCAGGCACTCCTGCCTGTGCGGGTTTTGCTGGACTCAACAAAAGCGCCCAGGCAGGAGTGCCTGTGCTACTTGTTCTTCCCCAACTCCTGTCCTCTTGCCGCGCGTCGTTCGTTTTCAAGCATGGATCGTTTTCGCTCGAGTCCCCAGCGGTACCCTCCCAGCGTTCCGTCAGTGCGTATCACGCGGTGGCACGGAACCACGATAGCTGCTGGATTCGTTGCGCAGGCACGGGCGACGGCGCGAATCGCGCTTGGCTGGCCGATGGCACGCGCGACTTCCGAATAGGTGCGCGTCGCTCCCATCGGGATGGCCCGCAAGGCCTCCCACACGCGCCGCTGAAAAGCGGTAGCTACCACGTCCGTGGGCAAATCCAGTTGAGGATTCGATCCCGCCAGATGGCGCACGATGGCGCGCACCCACTTGGAGTGCTCCTCCGAGCCGTGGCGAATTTCCGCGCGCGGATATTCCTTGCGCAGTGCCGCGGCGAGATCCGAATCGCGATCTCCCAGATATACGGCGGAGATTCCGCGCTCGGTCGCAGCGACCAGCACGCGCCCAAGCGAACACGGTGCAATCGTGTAGGAAATGTTCATGCCATGGCCTCCTTTTCGATAGGTTGCCGGCGTCATGCCCAAATGCGCGTCGGATTTTTCATAGAGACGGCTTGCGGAGCCATAGGAAACCTCATGCAGGGCTGTGGTCACGTCTTTCCCCTTTCGCAATTCGGATTTGAGCCGCGCCACGCGAAGGGCGTCGGCAAATTGGCGCGGCGTAATGCCCATGGCCCGGCGGAACGTGCGCTGCAAGTTCGCCGCGCTGGCTCCTGTGCGTTGCGCCAGGTCATGCAGAGATAGAGCATCGTCCTTGTTGCTTTCGATTTCCGCGCACACTCGCCGAACGAGATCCGCTTGCGGGTTGCCGCGCGCCTCGCGTGGATGGCAGCGCAGGCAGGCGCGGAACCCGGCCTGCTCCGCCGCTTCCGGCTGGGCGAAGAAAAGAATTTGCTTGGTGCGCGGGCGGCGCGACGGACACGACGGGCGGCAGTAAATTCCCGTGGAGCGCACCGCATAGACGAACGCGCCATCCATTCGCGCATCACGCGTGGCGACGGCCGCGAGGCATCGCCTGCGCGCGGGCGATGGGAGTGCGTGCAACAACGGATTGGAATTTGTCAACACTGTCCGTGCGGTTCCTTCGCAACCACAATATCCAATACCTTTCCCGTGGCGCTATCCGAATCTTGCGGTCAAACCAAAAAATTGTAGCTCGCCTCTTTTGAGGCGAGAATTTTTCGCGGACCGTGGCCCGTGAAGAAAACTCCCGCGTCTGAAGACGCAGGCTACAAAAGACCGGCCGATGGACGTGGCGCAGCCTGCTGCGGGGGTATGCAGTAGGACAACATCGCGCGCAAGCAAAATTGACGCAGCCGTATCACGCGGAGGATAGTGTCCGCGAGCAGTGCCAGGGGCAAGTGAAGCGAAAGGAGACCTATGCGCACTGTTCGAAGACAAAAACTTATGAACCAATCCCATTCCAGCCGCGGCAATGCCGTAGTAGAAGAATTATCGGCCCGCACAGTAACCTCGGTTGCCGATCCGCCGTCGTGGACCACTCGAGCCAAGACCCAAAGGCATGGCTCGCATTCCTACCCATGCGGTACGCCCGCCCGATGAACGCCGCGCATACGCGCGAGCCAAGCTCAGCCTTCCGCTGAGGGTGAAACGTATCGCGGGGCAGCGGGAGCAAAAGGGAGAGCCTTTGCGGACGGCGAATATCAGTTCCAGCGGAGTCCTCTTTCTCTATCCTCAGCGCATCGAGCCGGGAACGCCCATCGAGATTGAAGTCTGTTTGGTGGACCGGCCATTTGGACGCGGCACTGTGAGAATGAAGACCGAAGCCCATATTGTGCGTGCAGAAGCGGCTTCGCGTCCCGGATGGCATACGCTGGCAGCCACGTTTGACGACATCACGTTTCAGCGCGAAGAGGCTCTGCCATCGCGCTTCCAGCGCCGCTAGCATTCCTATAGTCATCACGCGCGTATCGCAAGATGGAAAGTTTTGTAGGACAGCCAGTCCTGGCTGTCCTACCCTCCCTCGCCAGTGATCCCTCACCAATTCCGTGTTACTTTATTCTTTTGCGATGACAACGAGAAAACAAACCGCGCTTGAACATGTGCTGTTCGACTGGGACGGCACGCTGCTCGATTCGTTCGAGGCGGACGCCAATGCCTATAAGTACATGTTCGAGGCTCTGGGGATGAGCTGGAGCATGGCGGAACTCAAGCGCCATTATTCGCCGAACTGGCACCGCGTATACCGTGCCGCGCGTATCCCTCGCGCAAAATGGGAGGAGGCGGATCGGCTGTGGAGACTCTTCTACCAGAAACAACTGCCGAAGATGCAGCCTGGCGCGAGGACCGTCCTGAGAACGCTGGACCGGCGCTTTAAGTTGGCTCTGGTATCGAGTGGAAGCCGCACGCGCGTGCGCAAGCAACTGCGGGAACACAATGTTTCATCGATGTTTCTCACCAAAATTTGCAGCGAGGACGCCCCCAAGCGCAAGCCGCATCCCGCGCCTCTGCGCATGGCGCTCGAAAATTTATGCGCGCTGCCTCAAACCAGCGTGTATATCGGCGACGCACCCGAGGACATTGAAATGGCGCACCGCGCAGGCATGCGAGCCATTGGAGTGCTTGGCGGTTCGCCGGTGCCGGAGCGGCTGCGCGCCGCGTTGCCCGACGCACTCATTGAAACGATTCGCGATTTGCCCGCCCTGCTGAAAACCTTCTGATAATAGGAAAATTTTAATTGATGGGTTTAGGTAGCACAGGCTTCAGCCTGTGGGTTTTGAAGTTTGCTCAATTGCGCGAAAATCCACAGGCTGAAGCCTATGCCACGAAAAACATTTCCAAAATAGCCGCTACGCCAAATCTTCCGGGCGAATCGGCAGGCGGCGGATGCGCTTGCCGGTAGCCGCGAAGATGGCGTTGCATAAAGCTGGAACCAGGGGCGGTACGGAAAGCTCGCCCGCTCCGGTGGGTTTTTCCTGGCTGGGGACGATGTGCACTTCGATTTTGGGCATCTCGTCCATGCGCAGGACTTGGTAATTATTGAAGTTGGATTGCTCCACGCGGCCGTGCGAGATGGTGATTGCGCCGTACAGCGCGGAGGAAAGTCCATACACGATGGCGCTTTCGCTTTGCATTACGATGTTGGCGGGATTCACCACGCGGCCGACATCCACCGCGGAGACCACGCGATGCACTTTGAGCGTCTTTGCTTTTCGGTCCACTGAAATTTCCACCACCTGCGCAGCGAAGCTCTGAAACGCTTCCAGCACCGCAATGCCACGATAGCGGCCCGCGGGCAGAGGCTTGTCCCATCCCGCTTTTTGAGCGGCCAGTTCCAGCACGCCAAGATGGCGCGGCGCTTTGTCCAGCAAACGGCGGCGCAATTCGTAGGGGTCCTTCTTGCCGGCCGCGGCTAATTCATCCATGAAACATTCGCTGAAAAAGCCGTTCTGCGAAGTTCCCACCGAACGCCAGAAGCCCACGGGAATTCCCGGCTCGGTTCGCACGTAATCCACCAGAATATTGGGAATCGAATACGGCAGATTGGCGACGCCTTCGACGCTGGTCGGATCGAGATTATCCTTGGTGCTGCCGGGAAACCACGCTTCCATGATCGAGGAGCACGCCACGCGCGTCGTCCAGGCGACCGGCCAGCCATCGGCGCCGATTCCGCCCTCGAGTTTCGCGTAGGATGCAGGCCGATAAAAATCGTGCTGCGTGTCATCCTCGCGCGACCAGGTGAGCTTTACGGGCTTGCCAAGCGCTTTGGACGTTTCCACCGCTTCGATCACAAAGTCCACGCCGGCTTTGCGCCCGAAGCCGCCGCCCAGATACGTGGTGTGGATGAACGCATTTTCCGGTTTCACGCCTGCGAACTTTGCGGCCATCCCCTGGGCAACCGTCTGAAATTGCACGGGCGCCCAAACGTCCACGCGGTCCGCGCGAACGTCGGCGGTTGCGTTCAGCGGCTCCATGGTGGCGTGCGCAAGGTAGGGAGCCTCGTAGACGGCCTCGATTTTCTGAGCCGCGCCGCCAAGCGCGGAAGCCGCGTCGCCTTCCTTGCGAGCCTCCGCCGCGTGTTGCGACATTTGATTCGCAAAGAGTTTGCTGATGCTTTCGCTGCTGGCGTTGGCGTTCGGTCCTTCGTCCCATTTCACTTCGAGCGCGCGCCGTCCCTGCATGGCCGCCCAAGTGTTGTCCGCCACCACGGCAATCCCGCTGGAAATCTGGATCACGTTCTTCACTCCGGGAACGGCCTTGGCTTTTGTGGCGTCAAAGCTGGCAACTTTTCCGCCGAACACCGGGCAACGCGCCACTACCGCGTAAAGCATGGACGCCTGCCGCACATCGATGCCAAATTGAGCGCGGCCATTTACTTTGTCCGGCGTGTCCAGCCGCTTGGTCGATTTTCCGATAATGCGGTACTGCTTGGGATCCTTGAGCGGCACATCTTGCGGAACGGGAAGTTTCGATGCCGCCATGGCCACGCTGCCATAGCTGAGTTTTCGTTTTGACGCATCATGAAAGATGACGCCGTTTTCCGTGCGGCAGCTGGACTTGTTCACTTTCCACTGCTCCGCCGCGGCCTGCAGCAGCATGTCTCGCGCCGCCGCCCCTGCCTTGCGCATGGGGTCCCACGAGGAGCGCACGCTGGAACTGCCTCCCGTGCCTTGCATGCCGAAGGCCGGATTGAAATATTCCTTGGCGGCGGGAGCGAATTCGGTGCGAATTTTTTTCCAATCGCAATCCAATTCCTCGGCCGCGATCATGCACAGCGCCGTCAGGATACCCTGCCCCATTTCCGACTTGTCGATCATGATGGTCACGGCATCGCTCGGGGAAATAAGCATCCAGGCATTTAGGGAAGCCGGCGCCATGGCCGTAGCGGGTTCCGCAAGTGCTTCAAAACGCCCAGGCACATAGAAGCCGATGACCAAGCCGGTCGCGGCAGTCGCGCCAGCCTTCAGAAAACCACGGCGGTTGATTGCAGTTGTTGTTCCCGCGCTCATGCCGCACCTCCCACTGTCACGGGTTGTTCCTTCCGCGCATCTTCCGCGCCGTCCAGCGAAGAGGGCTCAGCCGAAGCCTTGTGCAGTTCCGAGGCGCGATGCACCGCTTCGCGAATCCGCTGATACGTGCCACAGCGGCAGATATTTCCCTTCATGGCTTCGTCAATTTCGGGGTCGCTTGGCTTGGAATTCTTTGCCAAAAGGGACGCGGCGGACATGATTTGACCGGACTGGCAGTAGCCGCATTGCGGCACATCTACTTCGATCCAGGCGCGCTGCACCGGATGGCTGCGGTCGGCGGAAAGTCCTTCAATGGTGGTGATTTTTTTTCCGGCAACGGCCGAGATCGGCGTAATGCAGGAGCGCGTGGCTTCCCCTTCGATATGGACCGTGCAGGCGCCGCACAGGGCCATGCCGCAGCCGAATTTTGTTCCCGTCATGCCAAGCGTGTCCCGCAAGACCCACAGCAGCGGCATGTTTGATGGCACGTCCACCGATTGAGGCTTGCCGTTCACAATAAATTGGATTGCCATAGAAGTCCTCCACGAAAGAAATGCCGATTTCAATGCCGGCCCGCAACCTCGGGCCAAAACGGAGATCGCCGGGTGCGATTTACACGCCAGCATAGTACTGCAAAATCGAGTTGAGTAGCATGGCCACTCTTGAATGTGCGGTTATCGCTACCTTAGGGCAGCCGCTCAGCGTTGACGGACCCTGCCCAGGCTTATTTCGCGCTTTTCTTGTGGTCCAGCTTCAATGTGAGGACGAACTCCTTGCGAGTGTCAAAGTTCGATATGGATCGAGTGGAAGAGGTCATGCCTTCGCGTTCGGCGTGAATTTCATAATCGACGTTTAGATCCAGGCCGCTGAATCGAAATGTGCCGTCACTGTCGGAGAGGTGAGTAATGATGTCATGCGTATGCGTGTTTTTCAGGTAGACCACCGCAGTGTCTGCCGGGGCTTCCGCGCTGTCCACCACCGTTCCGCGGACGGTCCGCAACTGGGAATCCTTGGCTTTAGGATTTTCCTGCGCGAAGAGTACGGTTGCAGCCAGTGCCGTGAGCGCAATCAATCCAAGCGTTCTTCGCAGCTTCATAATTTTCCTCCGGCCCCCGGATCGGCATTGGGCTTCGCCAGGGGTTCCATCCGTATGCTTAGGTCCGCTCGATTGTCTTCGCGCGCGTCAATCTTGCGCGTCTGCATCTGGAAGCCGCGCGCTTCGACGGTCATTTCATACTCCGCATTTTGCGGGACGCGCAAGGCCAGTTCGCCCCGCGTGTCGGAAACGCTTTCCCATCGGAATTTCTTTTCCTCGGAGCGGCGGACTCGCACGCGAGCGCCCGGAAGGGCGAAACCGCGGTCCGTAAATATGGTGGCGAAAATGACGAAATCATGAGCATGCGAACTGCTGGAACTCTGCGCCCTGGCGGCCGGCTCGAAAGCAAATGCCGCACCGGCAAGCCAAGCCAGGCCGGCGAGAGCGATCGTCAAGCGCATATTTCTTAGATGGCCAATGGGAGAGAGGGGATGCCGGAAGGAATCGAAGAATGGATCAAACGTCTTCTTCCTCTTCTTCTTCCTCTTCGTCATCATCCTCAAAATCGTCCCCATCTTCGGACTCTTCGTCGTCTTCTTCCTCGTCGTCATCGTCTTCGGAAATGGCGTTGACCTTGACGGGATGGATCTGCACGACTTCCATTTCGGTTTCGCACTCGGGGCAGGCCAGGATTTCGCCTTCCTCGACCTCATCTTCATCAACGTCAATTTCAGTGGAGCATTTAGGGCACCGGACCACGGCGAAAACCTCCTTGGGGACTAGGACGCGCTTGTTGCTGACGTATTATATAACGCGAAGCCGCCCGAGAGGGAAGCGGCCAAAACAACTATGACACCCAGAAGAGAATACCCCGATCAACCCATGGTGGGAGTTGGTGGCGTTGTGATTGATGAAGGACGCGCTCTGCTGATTCGGCGCGGAAGCGCGCCTCTCAAGGGCGAGTGGTCTATTCCCGGCGGCCTGCTGGAAGTGGGTGAAACGCTCGAGCAGGGCGTGGTGCGCGAACTCGCCGAAGAAACCGGTCTGGAAGTGCGCGTGGTGGAACTTATCGAAGTGTTTGAGAGAATTTTTCCGGCTCCGCCCAAAGCGGACGGCACGCCGGGCGACGCGGCCCGCCCGCAATATCATTTCGTCATCCTCGATTATCTTTGCGAAATTCGCGGAGGCACGCTGGCCGTGGGCAGCGACGCTCTGGAATTTGCATGGGCGCGCGAAGAAGAGTTGCCAAAATTCGATGTGACCGTGGCGGTGAAACGCGTTTTGCGAAAGGCCTTCGCGCGCGCGAGAGAGCGCAGTATTCCTCCCAGGCAATCTTCATAGCGGGTCTGTGCAGGGTGGGTGAAACGCTATCGAGGAATCCACATTGCGCGGTAGCGGCAATTTTCATCGCGCTTGTTTCACTCGACTCGAAATGGCGTACAATCCAGCAACTTGCAGCCTGGAGGACGCCATGAAGAATTCGAGCCGTGATTTTCGGCCCCGCTATGCTCTATTTCTGCTTTTGACAGTTCTTGGAAGTCTTGCGCCTGCGCGGTCGCAGCAACCTGCGGCGCTGGTCATAGAAGGCGGCACGCTGATTGACGGCAATGGCGGAGCGCCCATTCAAGATGCAGAGGTGGTGATTCAGGGAAACAAGATCACCAGCGTTTCGCGCAAAGGGCAAGCGGCATATCCCGCGAACGCCTGGATCATCAAGGCGGACGGAAAGTACGTTCTTCCCGGCCTCTTCGATTCGCAGAATTCCTACAGTTGGTATTTCGGCGAGGCCATGCTCAATCACGGCATCACCTCGACCGTCGATGTGGGCACCACCGGTGAATCAGCCGTGCCCTATCGCGACGCCGTATTCCACGGCAAGACCAGAGGTCCGCGAGCGTTTACGGGAGTATCCAGGCTCAGCGTCAACCCCAATCCTCTGGTTAACACGGGCCTGGAAAATCCGCTGACGCACACGCGCGTCCCAAAATCGGCCGAGGAAACGCGCCAACTGGTGAGAGCCTGGATTGCAGCCGGCGCCGATTACATCCTTACCTATGACGGCGCTCTCCCCATGGATTACTACCAAGCCGCATACGATGAGGCCAACAAAGCGGGCAAGCCCTTTTTCACGCGAGCCTATGGCCCTGTCCTGTTTCCAAAGGATGCCGCGCTTTTGGGCGCATCAAATTTGCCTCACTCCGCGGGAATCGGCATTGCGGTCACCAAGGATCCTTCCAAGTTCAAGCAGGGACGAGACGACAGAAATGAACTCGACCGCTATGCGGAAATGGACGACGCCAAGGCGCGCGACCTGATCCAGGTGCTGGTGGCGCACCACGTGTCTCTGACGCCCACTTTCATGATCAATTTTCCCGGATATCCAAAGGAATGGGATCAATTCACGGCGGAAGCGCGGGAGTTCTTCAAGAATCCTGAACTTCTTGGTTACTATCCGCCGAACGCGGTGCGCTCCGCCTTGCAAAGTTACGTTCGAATTGACCAGGGAGAGCTGCGCGAGCGGCGCATGAAGGGTTTCGTGAACGCCATGCGATTCCACAAAATGTTTGTGGATGCCGGAGGACATCTGGTGGTCTCCGGGAACACCAACGACGCCTGGGTGCCGGGGGTAGACCTGCATGAAGAAATGCAAATCATGGCCGATGCCGGCCTCACGCCCATGCAGATTATCCAAGGATCGACTAAATATGCGGCGGAGATGCTGCGCAAGCAAGATCTGCTCGGCACGGTGGAGGCCGGAAAACTGGCCGATGTGATCATCGTCAATGCCAATCCTCTGCAGGATATCAAGAACCTGGACAAGATCAACACCGTCATTCAAGACGGCAAGGTCGTGGAACTCGGCTATCACGCCAATTACACCAGCCCCTTTGCCAATGTGGCTTCCGGAACGATCAGCGTGGAGGGACTGCCCTGGGCGGTCGAATTGAAGAAGGCCAGCCGCGGCGGAGAAGGCGGACCGCAGAGGGGACCCGACGACGGGACAATTCCGGATCCTGCGGCCTCGCCGCAGCCAGCCATCGAATCGCTGAACCCAATTATCGTGACGCAGGGCGATCCTGCAACGGTCACGCTCACGGGATTCAACTTCGTGCGCAAGTCGGCTGTCTATTTCAAGGGCAAGCTTGTGCCGTTCCGAGCGGTAAGCTCCACGGAAATTCAGGTCACGCTCGATGGGGAAGCCTTGCGCCAAGCGGGCAGATTCGACTTGGTGGTGAAAAATCCCGAGCCGATGGATATGTTTTTTGTGAGGAGCATGTGGGGCAACGGAACGTCAAACGTCGCCCACCTCATCGTGAATTACAAATATTGATTCGCTTCCGATGCCCAACAAAGGCGGCGGACTCGATAAGGGGAAGCTCATAGGCTTGAACAGGCTGCGGAAAAACTCTCCAAACATTTTGTCATTCCGAGCGGAGCGAGGAATCTCTCTTTCTTTTCCATGAGTTAAACCACGGAGAGATTCCTCGCTCCGCTCGGAATGACAAAATAAATTACCTTTTCCGCAATCTCTTGAAGCCTGAGCTACGGAAATGTCTGGCAGCGCTGATACACTACGCCGGACTTCACGCGGAGGTGGAAATTGTCTCAGCTTGCTAATTTGCAGTGTGCATGCAAACGAACACAGCGCATGATGCCGGGCGCGCTGCAGGCGCTTGCATTGCTCGTTCTCGGCCTGCTCGCCACGCAGGTCACGCGGGCGCAGAAGGTTACCATGGAGTTCGACCAGACCATCGACTTCAGCAAGTACAAAACGTTCGCGATCCGCGACGGCCAGTTGAACAGCAAGAATCCCGCCTTGAACAGCGAACTGGTGAAGAAACAGATTGAGGCGGACATCCAGAGCGATCTTACCGCGAAGGGCCTTACCATGGTGACCAGCGGGGCTTCCGACCTCAATGTGCGGTACACATTCGGAGCCGCGCGCAAGACCGAGCTTGAGGCTTATCCGGCAGGTTGGTATGGAATCGGCACGCGCTACGTCCGAGTGCCCTATGCCGAAGGCACTCTGGTGATCGATCTGCGCGATCCCACAACGCGTTCGCTGGTGTGGCGCGCCATCGCCGCCGAGGACAAAAGCGACGCCAGCAAAATTCAAGGCAAGCTCAATGACATGGTCAAGAAAGCCATCGACAAATATCCGCCGAAGAAAAAGTAGTGTGAGGGATGGACTGAAATCCAGAAATTGCCTGCAAGGAAGAACCGGAGTTTCTGCCTGGCTCCGAGCCCGCACTCTTCACATTTCTTGTGAAGAGTGCGATGCCCGAAAAACCACTTTCTCAAAAGCTTCCTTACATTCCCAACTTAAGCGGTACCGCTCAGCCTGCGGTGCACAGGGCCCAAACTCGCGAACCTAGCTTCTCTTCTCCATCGGTGCGTAGGGACGCAGGTCGTGGCCCATGAAAATCTGGCGCGGGCGCGCGATCTTTTGCTCGGGATCGAGCAGCATCTCTTCCCACTGCGCGATCCAGCCGCTGGTGCGCGGAATTGCGAACAGCACCGGGAACATGGTTACAGGAAAGCCCATGGATTGATAGATCAGGCCGGTATAAAAATCCACGTTGGGATAGAGCTTGCGCGTGACGAAGTAGTCGTCCTCAAGGGCGATGCGCTCGCATTCCAAGGCGATATTCAGCAGCGGATTGCGGCCCATGATTTCGAAGACGCCGTCGGCCACTCCCTTGATGATGCGCGCGCGTGGGTCGTAGTTCTTGTAGACGCGATGGCCAAAGCCCATGAGCTTGGTTTCGCCGGCCTTCACGCGCTTGATGAACGCGGGCACGTTGGACAGCGAGCCGATCTCCAGCAGCATGCGTAGGACTTCCTCGTTTGCGCCGCCGTGCAGCGGGCCGTACAGCGCAGCGGTGGCCGCGGCAGTCGCCGAAAATGGATCCACGTGCGAGCTGCCCACGCAGCGCATGGCATTCGCCGAACAATTCTGCTCGTGGTCCGCATGTAGAATGAACAGCACGTCCAGCGCGTGCTCCAGCGTCGGATTCGGGCGGTATTTCAGCTCGGACGTTTTGAACAGCATGTTCAGGAAATTTCCGGCGTAACTCAGGTCGTTGTCCGGATAGGCAAATGGCATGCCCAGGCTGTGCCGGTAAGAAAACGCTGCCAGCGTTGGCATCTTGCCGATCAAGCGGTAGGTCTGCTTTTGGCGCGACTCTTTGTTGAAGATGTCTTTCGCCTCTGGATAAAAGGTGGAGAGCGCCGCGATCGCCGAAATCATCATGCCCATGGGATGGGCGTCGTAATGAAATCCGTCTAAAAATTTCTTCACCGATTCGTGGATGAAGGTGTGGTGCGTGACGTGGTACGTCCATTCTTCCAGTTGCGAGCGGGTGGGCAACTCGCCATGCAAAATCAAATAGGCCGTTTCGAGATAGGTGCTCTTCTCGGCCAGTTCCTCGATCGAATAGCCGCGGTATCGCAGGATGCCTTTGTCGCCATCGATATAGGTGATCTTGCTCTGACACAAGGCCGTATTGTTGAAGGCCGGGTCGTAGCTCATCATCCCGAATTCATCGGGCTGCACCTTGATTTGTCTCAGATCGGTGGCGCGGATCGTATCGTTCTTGATGGGAACTTCGTAAACTTTTCCCGTGCGGTTATCGGTGATGGATAGAGTATCCCGGCTCATGCGGGTGGTCCCTTCTGCGGCAACCTGCGTCTCAGGTTTAGTTGGATTCGGCGCGGCTTCCAATTCTATAAGAAGCTGCCCCGAAAGAATTTACACTAACTTTGCGTTTTGCGGGAGTGGTATCGCGTCAAAATCGATAATTTATGAGTACGGTGTTGCCTGGAAGTTCCCTCAATGAAACAGGTGTTGTGCGACGCAAACTGCGCAAATTTCGCCTGTGACCCTTTAGAGGCGAAAACCACCTAATATAGTTTTTGACCCCGAAATACCCGGAGGAGACTTTAGCGATTCCAATTCCTCGTCCGGATAGTTGCTATCATATTGAAATAAAATAACTTGCTATCAATAGTCGTTTTGTGATTATTTTCCATCGTATTCAGAATAAATTTGCAGAATTTTGCGGATTTTGCCTCGATTCGATCCCTGGGGGGCAGCCCCCAATCTTCCGGCCAGCATCGACTTGACTAAATTTAAGAGATGCGAGAGCGCTCAAAAGATTGAGCACGCGCTTTCAGGGATATACCTCACAAGTAGAATGCGTTTGATAAACTTGACATACCAGCTTGCAAAAAATTGTAGTGATCGCACTGCGCATCTTTTTCAATGGTTTGCCCATGTTGCTTGCCGCCGTATTCAGAAAAATTCGCTTAAAGTTTTTCAACTAGACACCCCCGCTGACCATTGATAGACACCTGAAGTTCACGACGGAATGACCCGCCGGCGCGCATCGCGATACCTAAACTAGCTTTCCAGCTTGAAGCGCGTGGCGGCCAGGCGGTACAGCCGTTGCCAAAGCGTGCGATTTACCGCCACAACGATGAGCGACATCATGATCGTGGCCGCCAGAAGGACCGGCAGATTTCCGGAATCGGTTGCGCGGCTGATCGCAGCGCCCAGCCCGCTCACTGAGAGCGTTTCCCCTCGAAAGTGAAAATACTCCGCCACGATGCTGGCGTTCCATGCGCCGCCTGACGCGGTGAGCATCCCCGTCACCAGGTATGGAAAAATCGCCGGTAGGATCAAGCGCCGCCATCGCTCCCAGCGGGTGAAGCGAAAAACGGTTGAGGCTTCCTTCAAGTCCGTGGGAATTGCCATGGCTCCCGCAATCACATTGAACAGGATGTACCATTGCGTGCCGAGCAGCATCAGCGCCATCGCGGCGATGCCCATGCCGCCGCCGACTCGAATCAAGAGAAGTAAGAGCACGGGGAACAGTGCGGTGGCGGGAACTGACGCGGCAATTTGCACGATGGGCTGCGCGATCTTCGCTACCCGCGGAGTCGTTCCAATCCAAACGCCCACGGGAACGGTCCAGAGCGCGCCCAGAACCAGCGAGGCGTTCACGCGGAGGAATGTGAAGGCTGCGTCACGCGCAAGGAGAATAAGCTGCTGCTGCCCTAGATGCGAAATCGTGGCAAGCGCGCGGTAGGCAAGCCACGCCATGGCCGCCACAATCAGCGCTGCACAGGCGCGCAGCGCCCATTTCCTGAAGCGATTCTTCGGTGCGGGTGTCTCCTCACGGCCGGCAATTGTTTTCAGGGCGAATGCGCGAGTCACGCGCTCTTCCATCGGATATATCGCGATACGATAAAATGTGGAGAGAATTCCCGACCTTCGCAGCACTTTCAGCACAAACGATTGCGGTGGAACGCCCTCCACGCTCTCAAATTTCAACTTGTCCGACCAGGCGATGGCCGGCCGCCACACCAGTTGATCCAGCAGCACGACCACCGCGATCATGGCCGCCATTCCCCACAGGATGGCGCGTGTATCTCCGGCCCCTGCGGCCACCTGCAAATAGGAGCCCAGCCCCGGCAACCGGAAATCGCGCGTGCCGAGAACGAACATTTCGCAGGCCATCAGGAAGAACCAGCCGCCGGCCACGGACATCATCGAATTCCACACCAGCCCAATCGCCGCAAACGGCAGTTCCAGCTCGGTGAATCGCTGCCACGCGCTGAAGCGATACAGCCGCGCGGCCTCATCCAGCTCGCGCGGGATTCCCTTGAGCGATGCGTAGAAGCTGAACGCAATGTTCCACGCCTGCCCCGTGAAAATCAGCAGGATGGAACCGAGTTCCAGGCCGATCTGCCTTTTCGGGAAAAGCGCGACCATCGCCAGCATCACTCCCGGGAGAAAACTCAGCACGGGAATGGATTGCAGAATGTCCAGTAATGGAAGCAGGATTTTCGCCGCGCGATCGGATTTTGCCGCCGCAAGCCCGTATCCCAACGCAAACAACAGCGACAAAATATAGGCAATTGCGATCCGAACGAAAGAGTATGCCGCGTACAGGGGTAAAGCGCGGGGACTGGAGGAAATATTCGCCACCGCCGTGAAGGGAGCAAGCCAAATGCGCCCGGATGCAAACAGCGCGTACAGAATTGCCAGAAGCCCAGCGAAGACGGATACGTCCGCTGTGAAGGAACTTTTCCACCGTGCGCGTTCGGAAATGACGCGCAAGACAGATGGGCGATGGGGCATGGGCTCGGTGTTCATTGGTGGCGCGGAGTGCGGAGCGTCATGGCTTGGTCCGGGTTAGCCGGCCTGTCACCGAATCGTAGTCGAAGAGTTCCGCGTAGCGGCCCCATTGGATGGCCGTATCGAGCTGCAGGCGCACTTCGTCCTCGCTGAAATGTTCGTCCAGCAAATCATGGAAGAATTCCAGAAGCATGGTGCCGTCAGCCTTGGCTTGCAACGCGGAAGCCATTTGTTGCAGCAGTGGCACATGCGCCAGCAGGGCATCGCGGAACAGTTCCTTGCGCCGTTGAATGCCGCCGCCGGCAAGCTCGCGCCCCAGCTCGGTGATTTCCGCGTCGCCCTGCTCGACGCGCGCGAACCCCAGCAGAGCGCAGGCGTCCACGATCGGCAGCAAATCGTCGGATTCGAGCATCAGCTGGTGGGAAAGGCGGTGCAAATCTTGGCGCCCGCCATGGTCCACCAGAATTTCCAGCAGGCCGGCGATACCTCCGGCACGCACATGCGGCAGCCTCAGGTAGCGAGGCGCGGGGGAGGCGGCCACGGGCTGCGCGGGCGCCGCTTTCATTTCCGCGGGGATTTCATGCTGCACATCGGGCTCTGTCAGCACACGGTAAATGTGGTTGACCAGAGCCTCGAAGGCTTCCGATTTCCGGCTGCGCGGCTGCGCCAGCGTGATTTCAAAATCCTCGCGAATCCGTGCCGGGTGGCTGGCCAGCACGATCACGCGGTCGGCCAGCACCACGGCCTCTTCGATATTGTGCGTAACGATAAAAATCGCGCGCGTGGGAATTTTGCGATCGTTCCACAGCTCCATCAATTCGCCACGCAGCGTTTCGGCCGTCAAAACGTCCAGCGCGGAAAATGGTTCGTCCATGAACAGCACTTCCGGCTCGATCACCAGCGCACGCGCGAACCCCACGCGCTGCTTCATCCCTCCGGAAAGTTCCTTTGGGTAGGCGTTCTCGAATCCGTCCAGCCCCACCGAGTCCAGGATGCGCATGGCGCGCTGGTGGCGTTCGAGCGGCGGCACTCCGCGCGCCTCCAGCGGCGCCTCCACGTTTTGCAGAACCGTCAGCCACGGAAACAGCGCAAAACTTTGGAACACGATCCCCACATTGGGCGGCTTGTCCGAGAGTTTCTTGCCGTGCCAAAGCACCTCTCCGGCCGACGGTCGCGACAGCCCGGTCAGCATGCGCAAAAGCGTGGATTTGCCGCAGCCCGATGGTCCCAGCAGCGCCAGAATCTTTCCCGGCATGATTTTAATGTCCGTCGGGGAAATGACTTCGATGTGGCCGCCGTCCGGCTGCGCGTAAAATTTCTCCAGCGCCAACCCTTCCAGAATCGGCTGGTTGTTTTCGCCATCAGGAAGCTCAGCCGCCAATGCATTGTTGTTGGTTTGCGACACGCGCGCATTATGTACGATTTAGCTTGCGCCCGAAAGGCGGGAAATGCGCAGGCAGCAGTCGATCTTGCGAATCCCGACGAAAAATTGAATTGCCGGGGATTCAATTTTTCGTCTTTGCTTCGGAAAGCAATGCAGTGACAGCAGCAAGGCTGCCTGTCTGTATAATGGCCGGCAATGGCCTTCGATTTAAGGACGATTCCGCAGCGTCTGTTCGGCCCCGATCGCGCAGCTCCGGGATATCTCGCCGCGCGCTGGTTGTTTCTGCGGGCGCTCGGAGGGATATTTTTCTCGGCATTTTATTCGTTGGCGTTTCAGATTCGCGGGCTCATTGGCCCCAATGGAATTCTTCCCGCGCGGGAGTATCTTGTCCAGGTGGCGCGCGTTCTTGGAAGCGCGCGGTTCTGGTATGCGCCCACATTATTTTGGTGGTCGGCAAGCGATCGCTTCCTGCTTGGCGTGGTTGTGGCTGGAATGGTGGCGTCGCTGCTGCTTGTGCTGAACATTTGCCCTCGCGGCATGCTGGCCATCTGCCTGGTTGTCTTCCTTTCATTCGTCGCGGCGGCGCGGGATTTTGCGAGCTATCAATCCGACGGAATGTTGCTGGAAGCCGGATTCATCAGCCTTTTTTTCGCGCCTTGGGGATGGCGTCCGCGATGGGCGGCCTGCGATCCGCCGTCGCGCGCCAGCCGGTATCTGCTCATCTGGCTGATGTTCCGCATTTATTTTGAATCGGGCATCGCCAAAATTCTGGGACGCGATCCGCAATGGCGCGATTTCTCGGCCATGGACCAGTATTATCAAAACGGCCCGCTGCCCACGTGGATTGCCTGGTACGCGCACCAGTTGCCGCACGCATTTCATGCGGCCACGGCCTTCCTGACGCTGGCGCTTGAGCTGGTGCTCATCTTCGCCATATTTCTGCCGCGCCGTTCGCGCATCGTTTTGTTTTTCGCCATCACCGCGTGGCAAATTGGCGTGATCCTCAACAGCAACTACGCCTTCCTGAATTATCTTGTGCTGGTCCTCGGTTTGCTGCTGCTCGACGATCCATTCCTGGCCCGGTATTTTCCGAAGAGCCTGTTGCCCGCGGCTGTATCTTCAACCGGCGAGCAGATGGTGGCGCCGGCAGAAGCGCACGGCTGGCGCGGCCATCTCCGCCTGTGGGTGCAGGCAATTTTCCTGTCGTGGATTTTCTATGCAACCTCGGCGCTGCTCATCTTCATGTTGTTTCCCGCGGCGCCTCTTCCGGCCACTCCCATCCGGGCTCTCGAACCGTTTCGCATCGCCAACGAATTCGGGCTGTTTGCCGTGATGACGCGCGGGCGATACGAAATCGAATTCGAGGGGTCGCGAGACGGGCAGAACTGGACGCCCTATCCCTTCCGAAACAAGCCGCAAGACGTGCACGCGCCCCCGCGGATTTACGCTCCCTACCAGCCGCGCTTTGACTGGAACCTGTGGTTTGCTTCCTTGGGAAATGTTCGCCAGTACCCCTTCGTCTTGAGTGTCGAAGAGCGCCTTCTGACCGGGGAGCCGGATGTGCTTGCCCTCTTCGCAGGGAATCCCTTTCCGGGAAAACCGCCCGAGCAGGTTCGCGCGGCGATCTGGCAATACTGGTTTACCGGTTGGAGTGAAAAGCGCGAGCAAGGTCTGTGGTGGCGGCGCGAACGAATCGGACGGTACGCGCCTACACTGGAACGCATGGCGGACGGCAAATTTGCCATCATCGCCATGCCCGATTCTCCTCAGGACATGCAATAACCATTTACATTGCAATAACTTACAGTGATGCCATATCAGAGGGTGAATTTCTTCAAGAAGTAGCTTAGACCCAGTCCTTTCTTCCAGTCCCAAAGTTCTAGGACTTTCGTTCCAGCATTGCAAAAACCGTCGTTACAGTTTTTTCGGGACTGCCGATCTATGGCTAGAGGCGCTCCCGGCTCCTAACCTAGCCTCACGTTGCAGGGAAGCACCGAGCAAGCCCCAGCAGCGTACTGAGGACAACTAGAATGCTTCTCCCAATCGCACTTCTTCTGATTCATCCGCAGATCGCACCCAAAATTCCCCTTTCGGTTGAGAAAGCAGCGATCTCCCTGCCGGCAGCGATCTCCGCTGCGGGCAGCCCTGCGGAGACTGAGAATTCCTTGCCCGCAGCAACAGCTTCTCTTTCTCCCGATGTCGCAGCTCAGCCCGCAGCCGAGGCCAATGCGGCGCTGCCGGACGCGCCAGTCCCAATGGAGCCAGTCGCCAGTCCCGCGCCAATGGCGTTTCTGAATGCAAACAAGCGCATGAAGGTGTCCGTTGGCGAATTGATCGCCGAAAATCGCCGCAAACAAATGATGTGGAAAGGCCTGGCCATCGCTTCGAGCGGCGCGGCAACCTTCGATGCGTGGTCCACGCGCCGCGCCATCACCACTTCCGGTGCGGTGGAGCTCAACCCCATGCTGAGGCCGTTCGCCGGAAATGCGTCCTTGTATGCCGCCATCCAAGTGGGGCCCGCGCTGATGGATTTTGCCGGCAAGAAGATGATGTATAGCAGGCATTCCTGGGTGCGCCGCATGTGGTGGATCCCGCAAAGCGCCAGCTTCGCCAGCTCCATCTTCTGCGGCGCGCACAATCTGGCCTTTCACTAGACTTTCATGCACGCCTTGCGAAATGCAGCGCAAAGATATTCAGTCCAATCCCCCATGCATAGCCTCTAGCTAGAAATCGTAAGAATTTCCGCGCTGCCATAAAACGTGTGGCCGGTGCTCCTTCTCCTGGCCATATTTTTTTGCGAGAGAGCCGGCTGCAAAGCATTCGCGGCGTTGCGGCATTCTCTAGGCTGCTGTACTATCCCCGCCATTGGAGGATTCACCATCGCAACGCAGGAAACCTTTGTGACGCCCGCATCAGACACCCAGCCGGCCGCGGGCGCGGCGCGTCCTGAACGCATGGTTTCGTTAGACGTGTTTCGCGGAGCGACCATCGCCGGAATGATTCTGGTGAACGATCCGGGCTCCTGGAGCCATATCTATCCGCCGCTCGAGCATGCCGAGTGGAACGGCTGGACGCCCACGGACCTGATTTTTCCTTTCTTCCTTTTCATCGTCGGCGTTTCCATGACGCTGTCGTTTGCCTCGCGCATCGCGCGCGGCATATCGCGCCGATCGCTGGCTTTCCATGTGGTGCGCCGCAGCGCGTTGATTTTTGCCATCGGACTATTTTTAAACGGCTTCCCCGATTTCGATCTCGGCTCCATCCGAATCATGGGAGTTTTGCAGCGCATCGCGCTTTGCTATCTCGTCGCCGGTCTGCTTTATCTGTTCACGTTTCAGCGGGAGCCTGCCGCGGATCGGCCCGCTCGCGTGCGCGCAAATCTTGCCGTGACAGCGGCCGTTGCCATCGCGCTGCTCGTCGGATATTGGGCGCTGATGGCCTTCGTGCCCGTGCCAGGCTACGGCGCGGGACATCTTGGCAAGGATGACAACCTCGGCGCATACGTCGATCGCACGCTCATGGGCGGCCATCTGTGGTCCGAGTCCAAGACCTGGGACCCCGAGGGATTTCTTTCCACGCTTCCCGCGATCGCATCTCTGCTGATTGGAATTCTTGCCGGAGAGTGGCTGCGCTCGGATCGGCCACAGAAGCGCAAAGCGCTGGGCCTTGCTGCCGCGGGACTCGCGCTCCTTATCATGGGGCGATTGCTGCATCCTTATTTTCCGATCAACAAAAATTTATGGACGAGCTCCTTCGCGCTATTCACCGGCGGCTTCGCGATGCTCGCGCTGGCTGTATGCTATTGGATCGTCGATGTGCGCGCCTGGCGTGCATGGGCCTCGCCATTCCTCGTTTTTGGAATGAACGCAATCTTGGCATATGCCCTCGCAGCGCTGGTGTCCGAACTCAGCACCGATTTTGAGTTCAGCGATTCTCGAGGCCGCGACACAACTTTGCATGGCTGGCTTTACCAGCGATATTTTGTTCCGCACCTCAGTCCGGTGAACGCTTCCCTGGCTTTCGCCATTTTCTTTGTCGTCGTGATTTTTGCTATGTTGTGGCCGTTTTATCGATGGAAAGTTTTTCTGCGAGTGTGACATGGGCCACGAATTTCATTGAAGGAGCATGACCCGCAACGTGCGCATTCCGCGGGCCTTGCGTCTAGCAAACGGGAGGCTTGTTCTTTTAACCTTGCCGTAACATAGCCTTCCCACAGGCCCATGTACTATAGTGCGCTGGTAGATAGGCGAGACTAGCCAAAGCAGGGACACGTGTCAATGAAACGAGTTTTGCTGATCGAAGACGACCGGGACATTGTCGAGCTTGTCCGCTACAACCTCGAGCGCGAAGGTTTTCAGGTCGCCTCCGCCACCGATGGCGCAACGGGCCTTGCGCAAATTCGCAAGACGCCGCCGGATATTTTGCTGCTGGACCTGATGCTGCCGAAACTTTCCGGGCTGGACATCTGCAAGGAAATTCGCCGCGACACTTCGCTCAACCGGCTGCCAATCCTGATGCTCACGGCGCGCGGCGAGGAAGCCGACCGCGTGGTGGGCCTTGAGATGGGCGCGGACGATTATGTGACCAAGCCATTCAGCCCGCGCGAGCTGGGCGCGCGCGTCAAGGCACTCCTGCGGCGCACCGAACCCACCAACGAGCCGCGGCGCGTGATCGAAGCGCGCGGCTTGACCATCGATCCCTCCTCCTATCGCGTCGCCCGCGACGGCAAGCCTGTGACGCTCTCCACGCTTGAATTTCGCCTACTGTATTATCTGGCTACGCGCCCGAACCGCGTGTTCACGCGCGACCAATTGCTGGACGCCGTTTGGGGCACCGAGCGCTTTGTGACGCCGCGCAGCGTGGACGTTTACGTTCGCCGCCTTCGCGAAAAAGTTGAAATCGACGCGGACCATCCGGTTTTTCTGAAGACCGTGCGCGGCGCGGGTTACATGTTCGAAAGCGAGGGCCCATCCGAAAAGCAGGAGTAAGCTTCCTTTGCGTGTAAGCCTGTTCTGGCGGCCGCTCTTGATTTGCACGGCACTGGTGGCGGCGATTCTGCTTGCCGTGCAATGGGCTTCCCCCGACACTCTGCCCAGAATCTGGCCCGCTCTGGCGATTCTTCTGTTAGCCGCGGGAATCGCGTTCTTTCTTTCTTCGCGTTCCGTCACTGCCCGCATCCGTCACCTGAAAGAATTTGCGGATCGCACGGCGGCGGGGGATTTTTCTCCGCTGGAACGTGATTATGGCCACGACGAACTCGCGGATTTGGCCGACACGCTGGGCCACACGGTTGCGGGCCTGGGAGAGACTATTCGCACCCTTACCGATGAACGCAATCCTTCTTCGGCGATTCTTGCCAGCATGGTTGAGGGCGTGGCCGTGGTGGCGGGTGACGAACACATTCTTTTTTGCAACCGGGCATTTGAGCAGATTCTCGAGTTGCCGGAGGGAAGTTCGCAAGGCAGGACGCTGGTCGAAGCGTTGCGCCAGGCCGACTTGATTGCTTTGGTGCGGCAAGCGCTTTCCGGCGCGAAAGAGCTGACCGGCGAGGTCGAGGTGGGCACGGTGCGGCGCAGAAATTTCAGCGTCACGGCCGCGCCGGTGCGCGCCGCCGGGGCCAATGGCGCGGTGCTGGTGCTGCACGACATCACGGAATTGCGCCGCCTGGAGCGCGTGCGCCGCGATTTTGTGGCCAACGTCTCGCACGAATTCAAAACGCCGCTGACCGCCATTCAAGGATTCGCCGAAACTCTTCTGAGCGGCGCGCTGGATGACAAAGCCAATCGCACACGCTTCGTGGAAATTATCCGCGAGCACGCGCGCCGTTTGGCGCGGCTCACCGACGACCTTTTGAAACTCTCGCGAATCGAAGCGGGCCGCCTGGAACTCGAAATGCGCCCCATTCGCGTGGCAGCGCTGGTGAACGGCTGCGTCGAAACGGCGCGCTTCAAGGCCCAGAGAAAGGGAATCCAAATTCACGTCAACTTGCAGGAGAATGCCCCGGCGGTTCGCGGAGACGGCGCGCAACTGGGCGAGGTTTTGCAGAATTTGCTGGACAACGCAGTGGCCTACACACCCTCCGGCGGGCAAATTGACGTGCAGGCGCGTTCCGACGGCCGCGAAGTAATCTTCACGGTGGCCGACACGGGCATCGGAATCCCCGAATCCGATCTGGAGCGAATTTTCGAAAGATTTTACCGCGTGGATTCCGCAAGATCGCGCGAGGCGGGCGGCACAGGCCTGGGCCTGGCTATCGCCCGCCATATCGTGGACGCCCATGGCGGCCGCATCTGGGTGGAAAGCGCCATCGGCCAGGGCTCCCGCTTCCACTTCAGCGTTCCTTGCGCTTCCTAGTATTGGGTATCTTCGGTGGTTAATTCTTCCGCCTCGTAGGTCTATTGAATCGAGGTCTTGAATTCACTCACATTCCATGGCCTATGGCGGGCAATTGTTTCGCGGCGCTGCTTGCAGGTCAGTCGCAGAACTGGCCGAGTCTTGAGCGGTAACCTTCCACCAGGGCGACTCCCTGGGACATGAATTCGCCGGGCTGCACGGACTTGGAGTAGGGGTCGTCGGCGCAGTAATAGTATCCGGTGCCTTTGGAGATCCACACCTGCACGCGCAACTGTTCGTCGTTGATCGTGGGAGTCGTTTCAGGTTTGGGGCCAAAGATACTTTCTTCGATACTTGCAAACAGGGAAGGCTGCGCTTGATGAGATCGCGCAGGGGCGACCGCACGGGGCGAAGGCGGGGTGGGAACCGTAGGCTGCGCCGAAGGCGCCTGAGTAAGACTGGATTGAGGAACGTCAGCATGTTCCATCGGCGCGGGCGGCAATGCCCCATGCTGTTGCGGATTTTCGCTACCTAATTGCTGGACCGGGGAAGCATGGATGTGAGTCACAGCCAGAACCGCAAACAACGCGATAATCCCGCCGATGCAACCCGCGCCCACATGACCAAGAAGCGTCCTCTGCCGCTGATTTAACTGTTTCCATGCAGCGAGAAGCGCGGCAGGAATCCATTTTTCGATGGAGTTGGTGACTGGCAAATTCGATGGCGGCTGGGTGACCCGGTCCTGTGAAATTGGGTCTGCTTCTTGCGGCTCGGAATGCTCGCTAACGGCAGAGACTTGGACGGAGGCCTTCGCTGGCTCCTCGCCCACAGTTGCAATTGACTGCTCGGAAAGAATAGTGGGAGGCGCGCTATCGGAAGGAGATTGATCTGGGTGATCGACCGCAGGAATGCTGGAAACTGGCTGGTCAATCAACAGCGAAGACAAGAGGGAAGCATGCTCGGCCTCGCATGGCTCGGGCAAAACCGATGAATCGGAGTTGCCGGCTTGAGCGTGGGCGTCCAACACATCGGCAGGAACATCGAGAGTTTGTGCCGGAGAATCAAGCGCAAGTGGAGGCGAGGGAACCAAGATGTCTTCCGCGGAATCCGACGTCGTTTTCGAGAACGATTCGTTGGCATCTTCAACCGCGCTTAGTGCGGGATCGGCGGACGTCGCTTGAGCCAAAGCCAACGCAGCGGATAGCGAACGAGGGACGGACTTCTGTTCCGTCACTGCAATATCCGGCATTGCAGACATCGCTTTTGGCCGCGGCGTCTCCGGTAATCTCGCGCTGTCGCAAGGCTGAGCTTCCCGCGCGATCCAATCCGAGATGTCTTTTTGTACGTCGCTGGAGAGATCCTTGAAGGAAATGCCGACTTCCTTCTGTGTAGTACCCACCCAGACGAGTTGACCGACGAGAATGGTGTTCAGCCCGGAGCCGCGAAGCCGCAGATTAAGAGTTGAGTTCTTTTCGGCGATGAAATTCTGCGCCGCATGACACGCCACTCCATCCATCCCAAGGTTGACAACGATGCCGCCATTGTCGGAGCCGAGTTGGGCATAAATGACGGAAGACGCTCTGAGCCGTGGGTTGCGGCGACGCTCATCCGAGCGAGGCGCAGTCTGTGTGGAAGTGCCTGGATACACAACATCCCCCGCGCGCCAAGGGGGACGTTGATACCTGTAGACGCGTTCTAGGCTGCAATTCTACCCCCCGAGGTCCGCCAGTACAAGTCCCGGATATTGGAAATTATCCGTCAATTCCGGCGAATGTATTCGTTTCTTCAAGGTGAAAGGGTCATGCGGGAGCCACAAGTGTTTCGCCGGATATTCACCCCCGTTTCATTATGTTGTCACAAATTCCGGCTACGCTCGACATGCCACGAAACTACATCAAGGCAGCAACAAGGGTGGATAGATGGCAACCTCGGCTACCAAGATACAGACGGTTTATCAGGATGTGCTGTCCAATTACCTGATTTCCATGGCGCGCACGGTGGAAGCCAGCGTGGGAAGCGCCATCGACGCGCTCATGCGTCCCAATGCGGAGGCCGCGGCTGAGCTTTCGAGCAATGTGTTTTTGGTGGAACCGCGCGTCAACGAAATGGAAATCTTGATCGACGATCACGCCGTGCGCATGCTTCGCACCGGATTGCTTGACGACGAGGAAATCCGCCGCGTGGTGGCCTCCCAGAAAATTGCCAATGACCTGGAACGCATCGGCGACCTGGCCGTGAACATCTCCGAACGCGTGATTTCACTGGCGGGAATGAATGTGACCGAAACGCCGCGCGACCTTGAACCAATGGCCGGCGCCGTCCGCGGGATGCTGGGCCGCAGCCTGGGCGCGTTGATTTTTCGAAATGTGGCGCTGGCCGGGGAAGTCCTTGAAGCGGACGATGTGGTGGACCGCTATCGCGACCAGATTTTCGAACATTTGCTGACACGAATGACCGAGGATCCCCGCCAGGCTGCGCCACAGCTTCAATTCGTGCTGGCCACGCGCTACCTCGAACGCATCGCGGATCACTCCACGAACATCGCCGAAGACATTATCTTCTGGGTTCGCGGTCTCGACGTGCGCCATGGGCGCGCGCGGGTGGTTGTGGAAGAAGCAAACTACCCGGAAAAGAAAATTTAGTTTGGGCTCACAATTTTTGTGGAAACAAGCGAACTTCTTGTTGCAACCCCACCCCGGGCCGACGCTCCCCTGGCGTCGGCCCATCTCCCCTTTCTTAGGAAGAGACCTATAAGAGCCAATCCATGAGGGTTTGCCTATTTATGCCGACATCACCTCTTTGTAATGTGACTGTAACAATTCAGAGTCAGAATTCAACTCAGAAATCCTCGGAGGAAAGATGCGAATTGCAAAATTGATTGCCATACTTGCGGTCCTACTTTCAGTTGCGACCCTTGCCGCAGCGCAAGGACAAGTGCTATTGAACGCCGCCGGCGCGACGTTCCCGTACCCCATGTACTCCAAGTGGTTCGATGTCTATCATCAGGCTCACCCCAATGTCCAAATCAACTACCAGTCGATTGGCTCGGGCGGCGGGATTCGCCAGCTGATCGACAAAACCGTTGATTTTGGAGCATCCGACGGTCCAATGAACGACGATCAGCTCAAGCAAGCCAGTGTGCCAATCTTGCATTTTCCCACCGTTTTGGGCGCGGATGTTCCCAGCTATAAAGTGCCCGGAGTTACCGCGGAGTTGAATTTCACGCCAGAAGTGTTGGCAGGAATTTTTCTGGGCAAGATCACCAAGTGGAACGATCCAGCACTGGTATCGGCGAACCCCGGCGTGAAACTGCCCGCAGATGACATAGTCGTCGTGCACCGCTCCGACGGCAGCGGTACGACTTACATTTGGACGGACTATCTTTCCAAGGTTAGCCCGGAATGGATGCAGAAGGTCGGCAAAGCGACGTCCGTGAACTGGCCTGTAGGTTTGGGCGGCAAGGGCAATGAAGGCGTGGCTGGGCTGATTCAGCAGACTCCCGATTCCATCGGCTACATCGAACTGATTTATGCCGTGCAGAACAAGATTGCGTATGGGCGCGTGAAGAATTCCTCCGGCGCATTCGTGAAGGCGGAATTGGCCAGCGTTTCGGCAGCGGCGGCCGCTGTGTCAAAAACCATGCCGGACGATTTCCGCGTCTCCATCACCAATCCGGAGGGCAACAAAGCAGCCTATCCAATTTCGAGCTTTACTTGGCTGCTGATTCCGTCGAAGATCGCCGATACCGCCAAGCGCGATGCCGTGAAGGACTTCCTGAAGTGGATGATGACCGACGGGCAGCAGTATTGCGAAGGATTGGCCTACGCGAAACTGCCAAAGGAAGTTGTTGTCAAGGAACTGAAGGCAATCGATAAGATTCAGTAACTGTTAGCCTTTACCCAGGAAGGCGAGCACATAGAAATGGCTACTGCACCGAACGCGGCAACGCCGGCGGATGTCCCTGCGAATTCGAGGGCGTTGTCGCGCCACTGGGGTGGCGCGGATGATATTGCCCATGTCGTTACGCTGATCGCAGCGGCAGTGCTTCTGTTGATCACGGTCATGATGGTGTACCAGCTTTGGGTTCTTTCGGCGGAATCGCGAACCAAATTCGGTTGGAACTTTTTCGTTACCAAAACTTGGGATCCGGTCGTCGGAGATTTTGGCGCGGTGACATTTATTTACGGCACGTTGGTGACATCGGCGATTGCGCTGGTCATCGCGGTTCCCCTCGGTGTGGGAGCGGCCATTTTCCTGGCTGAACTGGCTCCGCCCAAACTTTCTTCTTCCTTAACATTCGTGAGCGACTTGCTGGCGGCCGTCCCCAGCGTGATTTACGGTTTGCTGGGCGTGTTTCTCCTCGTGCCCATCATGCGTACCACCATTCAACCGGTGCTAAAGGAGACATTGGGATTTCTGCCCTTCTTCCAGGGGCCGGCCTACGGCATCGGTTTTCTGACGGCGGGGATCGTCCTTTCCATCATGATCGTACCGTTTGTTCTCTCGGTGTCGCGTGAAGTTCTTCTGTCCATACCGCGCGATCAACGCGAGGCGGCGTTGGCGCTTGGGGCAACAAAATGGGAGTCCACCTGGAAAGTTGTCGTGCCCGGCGCTCGGATCGGTATTTTCGGCTCGATTTTTCTGGCTCTGGCACGTGCGCTGGGCGAAACCATGGCCGTCACAATGGTTATCGGCAACAATCCCAGAATCGCAGCATCCCTGTTCTCACCGGGCTACTCGATCGCTGCGGTTTTGGCCAACGAGTTTTCCGAAGCGACGGGCAATTTGTATCTCAGCGCCCTGATTGAACTCGGGCTGGTTCTGTTTCTCTTGACATTTATTTTGAACGGCCTTGCGCGTCTCCTGATCCTGGTTACAACGGCGCGGGGCAGCGGGGTGCTCCCCACATGAGCGCGCGATTGGCTTGGAGAAAATCGCTTAACGCGGTTATGCTCTCCTTCACCGGGTTGTGTGCCTTGCTTACCGTTTCGACCTTGTTCTTTATACTTGGCTATCTGGTCTGGAACGGCGGAAAAGATTTGTCCTGGAGTTTCTTCACCCATCTGCCGGCGCCGGTCGGCGAAGTGGGCGGAGGCATGGCCAATGCCATTGTGGGCAGCATGAAACTGCTGTTGCTCGCGGCATTGTTCGGTGTTCCCATCGGTTTGCTGGGCGGTGTGTACCTGGCCGAGTTTGGCCGGAAAACGATGCCATTTCTGGTTCGGTATACGGCTGATCTGCTGAACGGCGCGCCCTCTATTGTAATTGGAATTTTTGCATACGCCCTGGTGGTCATGCCCATGCATCACTTCTCCACCCTGGCAGGCGGAATTGCGTTGGCAATCATGGTGATCCCCACCGTATTGCGTAACACGGAGAGCTTTTTGAGGGACGTTCCACGCTCGCTGCGCGAGGGCGCCTTCGCGCTGGGCGCAAACAAGTGGCGTATGATCGCAACCGTCGTGCTGCCCGCCGCTTCACGCGGCATACTGACGGGTGTATTGCTGGCCTTGGCGCGCGTCGCTGGGGAGACCGCTCCCTTGTTGTTCACGGCGTTCGGCAACCGATTTTGGAGTCCCGGCTGGAATCAGCCCACGTCGTCGCTGCCGGTTGTGATATACACATACGCAACGGGCCCGTATGAAGACTGGCACAAACAGGCATGGGCGGCCGGACTGGTGCTGCTCGGGCTGGTGCTGGTCACCAACATATTGGTTCGCGCTTTCTTGACGCGCGGGTCAGCGTATGAAAGGGCTTGAAGATGAGTGATGCAATGCCACTTATGGCCAATTCGGGGGCTGCCGCAGCGTCCTCCACGTCCAAGACAAATGAACACACACCAGCTATGACCACATCCGGCGCCAATACACTGCGAATGAAAGTCAGCAAGCTCGATTTCTTCTATGGCAAGAACCACGCCTTGCATAACGTGTCGATGGACGTGGCCACCAATAAAGTGACCGCCATGATCGGTCCTTCGGGATGCGGCAAATCCACTCTGCTGCGCACCCTGAACCGCATGCACGAGACGCTGCGGCATACACGGCTCGAGGGCGAAATCTCACTGGACGGCGTGAATATCCTTACGCTGGATGTCACGAAATTGCGGCGCATGGTGGGCATGGTCTTTCAAAAACCCAATCCATTTCCCAAGTCCATCTACGACAATGTTGCTTACGGATTGCGGATCAACGGGCATAAGGGACGACTGGACGATGCGGTGGAGAAAAGTTTGCGCCGCGCCGCTCTGTGGGACGAAGTGAAGGACAAGCTGCAGAAGTCCGCCTACGCGCTCTCCGGCGGCCAGCAACAGCGGCTGTGCATCGCAAGGGCCCTGGCGGTCGATCCCGAAGTGCTCTTGCTGGATGAACCGTGCTCGGCGCTCGATCCGGTGAATACCGCAAAGATCGAAGAGTTGCTATTCGAATTGAAGCCGACCTGCACACTGGTGATCGTGACGCACAACATGCAGCAAGCGGCGCGCGTCAGCGATTCAACCGCTTTCATGCTGAATGGCGATCTGATCGAGTTTTCACCGACGGCGCACATGTTTACCACGCCATCGGATCCACGCACTGAGGCTTACATCACCGGGCGTTTTGGATGAGACTTGTCGCTTCATTTTTCGCGATATAGTCTAGGGCACGGAGAGGACGCAACGAATGGAACGTCATTTCGAACGCAGTTTGGAAGAGTTAAAGGAACGGCTGCTGTGGATGGGCAGCCTGGCCGAGCGCGCCGTGCATCAGGCCGTGCACTCCGTGCTCGACGCGGACGAAAAACTCGCTCAGACTGTCCTCGGCGAAGAGAATGCCATCAACGAGTTGCAAATTGAGATTGACGACCGCGTGGTGCAATTGCTGGCGCTACAACAGCTCATGGCCGCGGATCTTCGTTTCGTGCTGGCCATCGCGCGCATCAATAACGACCTCGAAAGAATTGCCGATCAGGCAGTGAACATCGCGCATTCGGCAACGCGCATTGTGCGCCACCCGCGCGTGAAGCCTTATGTTGACCTGCCGCGCATGGGAGAGCTGGCAGAAAAAATGATGCGAGACAGCCTGGATTCCCTGGTCCGCCGGGATATCGAGCTGGCCCGCTCCGTGCTTTCCCGCGACGACCAAGTAGACCAACTCCGCGATCAAATTTTCCGCGAACTGCTCAGCTACATGATGGGCGATTCGTCCGTCGTCTTCCCCGCCTTTGAATTGATTCTGGTGGCCAAGAATCTCGAGCGCATCGCCGACCACGCCACAAACATTGCCGAAGACGTCATCTACATGGTTGCTGGAAGCGACGTGCGCCATCCTGCGGTCGACCGCAATCCCGCGTAAGCTGAGCCGCGCTTTTTCAAAACCTGAATCGCAACGCAGTACGGGCGGCGCACTCGTGAGAGTATGGCAAGAAATTCCTCAGCCGCACTCCTGCATTTCAGATCTGCAAATCAATATTCAATTCATGATTGCTATTCGTCGGGGAGTTCGTCGAGGGTTTCCCGCCTGGGCATATTCTTTGGACCGTAGAAGCGCTGGCGGCACTTTCCACAGCGATACGGGCGAAAGGGTAGAAACAGGAGTACCCAAAATTCCAAGATGCGTCCACGCTTGGTGCGATGCACGTGGTCGCTGCCGCACATCGGGCAGTTTCTATCCTCAGTGTATACAAAAAGGCCAAGTAATCGTTTCACTGGCCACGAATCATAGCGCCGGGCGAATGCGTGTGCAATCGCCCGGACTAATTATTTTACCGAAGCGACATTACAGTGTTTCAAATTGATGCGATCACTCGAATCGCCTGATGCCGCAGTTTGCCCAGATTGCGGTTCACCGCATGGGTCCGCGCCAGGAATGGCAGCACGGGCGGGCGGCGCATTGCCAGACGATCCAGGCCCATTTTCAAACGGCGGTCGTGAGGAGCGTAGCGCAATCCGCGCACCAGGGTATCGGCGGCATCCTGCTTGCGGTCAGCGCCGACGTAGACCTCTGCGAGATTTAGATAGAGCTGTGCCTGGCGTCGGCTCATGCGAATGGCCGACCGGCAAAGCTCTTCCGCCTCGGCCCATTTTTGCTCGGTCGCGGCGATGGCTACTCCCATGTAGGAAATATAAAAAGGGTTGGCGGGCTCTTCTTCGAATGCACATTTGAGATGGGGCAGGGCTTTGTTTGCATCGCCACCGCGCAGGAGTGCGAGGCCGGCGCGAAATTCGTGAAATGCCTCAACCTGGATCATGATTGATTTCCTCCACTGTGCTCTTGCAAAGTGTCCGCTGTCCGCCACACCCCGCCGCGGGTCATTCGGTAACCGTTGCAAAGAAGGTTAAAGCTGTGGAGCCTATCGGGCAACTGACCGCATGGCCAGAAGAAGGACAGGGATGCGAGGGGACTAGTTTATTCGCCGGCTCTAGCCGGGAAAGGCGATGGCCAGGGCGATGCTCCCAGAATCGTGAATTGCCAAAAATGCAGCCTTACCTTCGGTTTTCGGTTGTTGTTCTACGCTTCAATCATTAGCTTTATTCTAGAGAACTGTTTCCTACGTACTAATGCCGATCAAGCGCCAGACCTGCTTTAAGTTAATTGATACTAGGTCTTAGCCGCCATATCCTTGATTCATGTAGATGCATTAGCTGTTCCAGCACTGACGCCTAAATGGCGCTCTGTCAATACTATACAGGAGAAAAAGTACGATGAGAGTCAAGCGCGCGCTGTGGATAGTGTCCCTAATGTTTCTTCAGGCGGCTGGATGGGGTGGAGTTTGCTTCGCCCAATCGGGTCTCGCGAATGCGCCGGAGGGTGGCCGAACCGAGGCCATGCGCACGCCTCTGAGCGATGTGCTTGTAGCGGCCGTAATACCCAAGTCCGCTGACGAGGCAGACGTCCAGCCCGAAGCCGTTGCTTACAACGGAGAAAGTGCCCCCAATGAAGCGGCGGAACCGACGCCGGCGGCGAACAAATCGGGAACGGCAGCTTTTTCGAGAATTGGAATTGGTCTGAAGGCGTCCACCTTGGGTGCGGGCATTGAGGTTGGCACGCCGCTGGCCAGAAAATTCAACCTGCGCGGCGGTTTCAATATGATCCGGTACAGCCATACGATTACAGATAACGGAATTCAGTATGATGGCCAATTGCAATTCCAATCGGCGGAAGCTCACCTCGACTATTTCCCTTTTTGGGGATTTCACGTCAGCCCCGGCCTCCTGTTCTACAACGGCAACCAATTTACAGCGACTGCCACGGTTCCGGGCGCGCAAACTTTCTCATTGGGTGGCACGACGTATGAAAGTGACCCGCTGGTTCCGGTCACGGGCACAGGGAAACTCGATTTCGTAAAAGTGTCGCCTTCCCTCATGCTCGGCGTCGGCAACCTGATCCCGCGAAGTGGAAGGCACTACAGCTTTCTGTTTGAAGTCGGCGCGGCTTACCAGGGATCCGCGCGAGTGGCGCTTAACTTGGCTGGAAACGTCTGCGACACAAATGGATTGAATTGCCGCGCCATCTCCAGCGATCCGACGGTGCAAGCCAACATTCAGGCCCAACAGGCCAAGATCCAGCACGACGTCAATCCCTATCGTTTTTATCCGGTCGTTTCCATTGGTGTTGGATTCAACTTTAATTTGTAAATGCCAATTGGCCCAGTCCAGGACATAATGGCCTAAGCGGTGCTCCAGTCCATTGGAATCAACTAAAAAGCCCCGTCCTCCGAAATTGCGAAGGACGGGGCTTTCAATTTATTTCTAATTTTCTGCGCGCGTAAAAAATCAGCATCACCTGTTTTGCGCACGGCCGCGCATGGTCCCATGGATTTAGAACGCCTGCGCGCCAGCCTCGGCCACCGCGTGGTCCTGATCGCCAGACCCGCCGCTGACGCCGATGGCCCCCACTACTTTGCCGTCTTTCTTCAGCGGAATGCCGCCTGCGAAGATCATGATTTTCCCGTCGTTGGAAGCGTGAATTCCGAAAAATTGCCCGCCGGATTGGGAGTGCGACGCCAAATCCTTGGTCGTAATGTCAAAGGCCCGTGACGTGTAAGCCTTCTTCATGGAGATGTCGATGCTTCCGATCCACGCGCCATCCATGCGCACATGCGCGACAATGTTTCCGCCTTCATCGGCCACCGCAATGTTCATGGGCTGGCCGATTTCCTTGGCTTTCTTTTCCGCCGCGCCGATGATTCGCCGGGCGTCTTCCAGTTTCACTGCGGACATGCTCGTTCCTCCTTGATTTGGGTCAATGGTCTGGAGACGCGGCCAAGCCCGTCTCCACTGAAACCAAGTTAGTCGGCGGGAGTAAGAGTTTCAAGCGGAACTAATTTGCGCGTGGTCCGCCCAGCGAGCACGCGGCGCGGGATCTAGGGCCACAGATGGCATGTGCCGCAGGCGGTTTTTGCGCTATTTAGCTGATGGCAATTGACGCAATTTCCCATGGCCGTGACGCTTTTGACCAGGGCCATTGCGTCCAATTCCGCGACAGGCCCGTGGCAAGTCTCGCACTTTACTCCCGCTTCCAAGTGTTTGCGGTGTGTCCATTGCACACCGGGCTGCACGGTGTAAACACGCACCCAGGGGATGGGCTGCTGTGATTTGGCAAACTGCGCGAGCTTCACGATCGCCGGCTTCCTGGTGGCAACGGTATTGTGACAATTCATGCACGTAGCCGTGGCCGGGAACGTCATCATCACGCCAGGCTCCGGATTGGTGTGGCACGTCTGGCATTGCAGATCCAGTGCCAGATGCGTCTTGTGGCTGTAGGGAATTGGCTGAACGGGAGCCACGGGAGCGGCCGGGTTGTTCGGCACTTGTTGCTGAGCGTCTTGCGGCCGCGCCCCCGGAGTGATCGCGGCAAAAAAGAGAGCCAGAATTGGACCTGCAACTGCCGCAGCGAAGATTCTTTTTCTCATCACCAGCGTTTCCCCCAAACTTGACGGTAGGCTCTCCCGTCCCTCCGAAAAATCACTTAACCCTTCTTGCTTTCGGGCATGGCCAGCACTTGTTCGATGCTGGAGCCAAAATCCTTGAGCATGACCATCGCCGCGTTTCGGCCAGGGACTCCGGAAATGCCACCACCCGGAGCCGTGCACGATCCCGTTTGATATAGCCCGTTGATGGGCATGCGATGTTGAGCCCAGCCGGGCATTGGGCGCATTGCGCCGGACTGAGCAGCGCCGGCGGCGCCCGCGTGGACGCTGCCGTGCCAGAACGCGGGATTCATGCGCTCGATATCCAGAGGCGTCTGGATGAACTCTCCAAGGATCTTGTCGTCCGTCAGATTGGGCGCGAAGCGCCTCAAATACTTTAGTTGCGCGTCGGCCATCTGCTTTTTGATCGAGTCCCAGTGTTCGGGTCCTTCTTTCAGGCTGTAGGGCTGGCAGCTCATGAGCTTGAGGGTATGCATCCCCGCGGGCGCACGCGAAGGATCGGTTACGGTCAATGTTTCGGCCAGCATGGGCGGCTCGTCGAAACTGACGTTTCCGACTCCGATGTCGTAGCCTGCTAGCAAAGTGCGTGTCGAGTTCAACGAAATCATTGCCGCGGTCGCCGGCATCTTGCCGTGATACATGGGTGCTTCCTTCAGGGCGTAATTCGCCGCGAAGATGGAGCCCGCTTCTTCCTTCCAGGTATCCACGCCATCCAGGAAGCCCTGGCCCCACAATTCGCGCGGCGCCATATTCACAAGTTGCTTGATGTGAATGGTTGACACCACCGCTTTGTCGGCGTGGAACGCGCTTCCATCGGCGCATTCCACTCCCGTGCACTTGCCGTTTTCAACGATCAAGCGAGTCACGGGTTTGTTGACCGCGATCACCCCGTTGTGCGCTTCGATGTATCGCGCCAGCGCCTGCGTCAGCTGCCCGGCACCGCCTTTTGCGCACGGGCGGCCCCATTTCATCAGGGTGGCCGTTCCGAAAGCCCCCATTCCAGTCCCGGGATATTGCGGATCGGTAAGAGGCCCAATAAACGCAAGAGTCACCAGAAAATTTTGGGTGTGCTCGTCCTCGTAGTTATCGCAAATATTTTCCCATGCGGACATGGCCATGCGGCGCTGCCACAAGCCCAGACGCGGAATGCCGACCATCAGCTCGTTCATCGGCTTTCCCCAGCCAACCGGCAGGAACTGGTTGGCTTCGAGCGCCGCTCTGACTACCGCCATCTCCGCGTAAATGCGCCGGAAAGCGGCCTCATCTTTTTTCGAGAACTTGCCGAACTCCGCGGCGGTGCGATCGAAATCGCGCCACATGGTGAGAGAACTGCCGTTGACAAACGGCATGTGGAAGAACGGATCGGGGTAGAGATACTCAAGGCCGTAATCCTTCAGGTTGAGTTCCTTCAACATCGGGTTGTCCTGGATCCCCGTATGGCCCGTGGAGCACATGTCATCCTTGAATCCGGCCATGGTTGCGGACGCCGTCTTGGCGCCTCCTCCAATCACTGGGCGGCCTTCCAGGACAACGACCTTATAGCCGGCCTTGGCCAGATAGGCGGCCGTGACCAGGCTGTTGTGCCCCGCGCCTGCCACTACGATATCGAAACGTTCGCCGGGCCCCTTCCCCGTTTCCTGTGCCATGGCGCCGAGGGAAGTGAGGCCAAGGGGCGCCAAGGCCGCGCCTTGCACGAATTCGCGTCGCGTGATGGGGGTCATGGGTTATTCTCCTCAAGTGAGCAGGCGCTCACTGAATTATGGGCGAACGCTACACCCGAATCGGGGGGGCGGTCAAGCGAATTTCGTGACCAGAGAATTTTCCCGCAGCGCTGGCCAAATCAAGGAACAACCGTTAATTTATGGGGGCACTGGCCGCTGCCAAGAAAGCGAGACGGATGAAGAAGACGCTGAAACGCCGAAAAGCAAAGTCATTTGTCGGCTTGGAAAGCGATCCGGCTTCCAAGCGGGAAATTCTCAAGGCGGCCCTTTCCCTTTTCGTGCGGCACGGCCCTTCGGATCCCACTGCTCGTGAAATCGCTGCGCAGGCGGGCTACTCGAATCCCGCGATCTTCAAATATTTCCGGACCAAAGACAAACTGGCTCTCTATCTCTTTAAGCAATGCTACGTGCGGGTGACGGACGAGTTGAACGGGGCAATCCAATTGCAGCGTCCATTCAAGGACAATCTCAAGGCGCTCCTGGACGCCTACAGGCGAATCGTGGAAGAAGATTTGGACGCATTTCTTTTTACCACCGAAAACTTGCGGCGTTTTCGGCCATCCCTTTCGCCGGAGTTGCGCGAGCGCAGTCCGGGCGGTTTACTGCGCCAAGTTTTTGAAAACGGGAAAGCAGAAGGAGTTGTCGGACAGGATGCCGATATCGAACTGCTGGTAGTCGGAGTGATCGGTCTGCTGTCTCAGTTCGCCCGACTGCGCTACTTTGGAGAATTTCGAGGACCCGCAAGCAATTGGATTGCTTCGATTGAACGAATGATTATCAAGATGTGTTCGTAAGCTGGCCAGTAGTACCGTCTCCTCAGCCCACTGACTGAAGTTTCCGTTGCTCAATCTCCTGATGCAGGACCTTGGCGCGTTCCAGCGCCACGGAAATGCTTGGGCTGATGTTTCCCGCGCCGACGTGCTCTTCGAATTCGGCTTGATGCATCAAGCGGGCGGGTTGCTCGCGCGCGCCGCACAGGATGAGGCCGCGGCCGGAGGCATGCACGGCATCGGCCAGCCCTTCGAGGGCCTGCAATCCGGTGGCGTCGATGGCCGTCATGTTGCGCAGGCGCAGGACAATGATGGGAGGCAGCTTTGGAATTTGACGGATCACTTCTTCGATTTTATCGGTGGCGCCAAAAAGAAATGGTCCGTGGATGCGGAAAATGGTCACGTAAGGCGGGATTTCCTTGTGCTGCAGGATATGTACCTGGCCTTCGCGAAGATACTCATCTGTAACTTGAGACACGGTTGTTGTGGCAGTAACTTTGCGAATGTAGACCAGGGCCGCGAGAATCATTCCCGCTTCCACAGCCACCGTCAAATCCGCGAATACCGTGAGCAGGAACGTAACCGCCCAGGTGCCGATTTCCAGAGGAGTGAGTTTCAGCAGCTCCGGAATTTCCCGCCATTCCCCCATGTTGTAGGAAACCACGAACAAAATCGCGGCCAGCACCGAGAGCGGAATAAAGCGCGCCAAGGGAGCGGCGAACAGCACGATCCCCAGCAGCGTCAGCGCGTGGATCATTCCCGAGACAGGCGTCTTGGCGCCCGCGCGGATGTTGGTGGCCGTTCGCGCAATCGCTCCGGTGGCAGGCAAGCCGCCAAAGAGCGGAGACATGATGTTGGCGATGCCTTGTCCCACTAGTTCCACGTTTGGATTGTGCTTTGTGCCGCTCATGCGGTCGGACACTACTGCAGTCATGAGCGATTCGATGGCCCCAAGCATGGCCACCGTGATCGCCGGAGAGATCAGCGGGCGCAGTAAATCGGCGCGGAAGTGAGGAATCCTGATTCCAGGGAAGCCGGAAGGAATGCCGCCGAAACGCGTACCGATCGTCTCCACGGGCAACTTCAGCCACACCACCAGCGCGGTGCCCACAAAGAGCGCCACGATGTACCCCGGAACGCGCTTCACATAGCGCATGAAAATGAGAATCACGATCAGGGCGGAAACACCCATGCCAGTTTCCAGAGGAGAAAGCGTGTGAAGATTTCGCGCCAGAGTTTCCATGCGCGCCAGGAATTCTCCGGGAACTTTGTCGACCTTGAGGCCGAAGAAATCCTTGATCTGCGTGCTGGCGATGATGACCGCGATGCCGTTCGTGAATCCCACCACCACAGGGCGTGGAATATACTTCACGGCCGTGCCCAGCCCGGTGATCCCCAAAATGACGAGCAATACGCCGGCCATCAGCGTACACATGAACAAGCCATCCAGGCCGTAGCGCGCCACAATGCCGTAGACCACCACGACGAATGCGCCTGTGGGGCCGCCGATCTGAGTTGTCGATCCGCCCAGCGCTGAAATCAGGAACCCTGCCACGATGGCGCAATAGAGTCCCGCTTGCGGCGCAACGCCCGAGGCAATCGCAAAAGCCATCGCCAGCGGCAGCGCGACGAGACCTACTGTGACTCCGGCGAGAGCGTCGGCGGAGAATTTCTGCCAGCTGTAATCCTGTAAGCTGGTAATCGATCTAGGCAGCCAGTCTTGCATGTTCTTTTCCATGAGGACGTTTTTTCCCGAAGCTCTTCGCTTCGTAATAGCACACCTTTATTATAGCTTGAAAAGACACGGCGAGTTGCAGTCCGGGCCGCAAGTTTCTTGGGAGAAAACCGTTTCAGGCAAATGATGCGGCGCAGGCTTTATTGGCTGCTGAAAAAGTCACCAAACTGTTTGTCATTCCGAGCGAAGCGAGGAATCTCTCTTTCTTTTCATGGGCCCAAACCATGAAGAGATTCCTCGCTCCGCTCGGAATGGCAAAAATAAATTACTCGTTTCACGGTATGTGAAGCCTATGCCACTTACCAGATCAATTTCAGCGCAAATTGAATTTGGCGGGAAGTTGTTTGCGTGGAGTCGATGAGTCCCGCGGTTGGAATGCCTTGGCCGTTTTGATCGAACACCTGGAGATTGTCTGTGGGCGAGGAAAAATTCGCGCGATTGAAAATATTAAAAATCTCGGCGCGGAATTGCGCGTTGAAGCTTTCCGAGATCCGCCGGATGTAGTTGTTCTTGAACACGGAGAAATCCAGCTTCGACAATCCCGGCCCGATGACCACGTTGCGGCCCATGTTGCCGCGGAGATTCGCGCAGGTGCCGGGGATTCCTCCGCTTCCGGCAACCTGGCCAAAGGGCTGGCAATCGGCTGCGATAGCCGGCGTCGATTGCGGCAGAATGAAGCAATTGGAATTGAGGTAGACCGGCCCATTGGGATCTTTTTTGAAATTGGAGTTCACTAACTTACAACCCGGCACGATGCTTGGAACCAATCCAGTTTCGTCCAGTTTCGTACCTGCCGGATCGCCGCCAAGGATGGGCGTGAAAGGCTGCCCTGTGCTGGCCTTGTAAAGAGCGACCAGTTGCCATCCGCCGAAGGCCCACTCCGGAAGCTTTGAACCTTTTGGCGGTCCAGGAATTTCCCACGTGGCGCTCAGAACGGCGGTTTGCGCCACATTGAAATCCGAGAGCCCGCGAGTGGTGCGCTGGTCGAAGAAGACCTGATTGAATATCCCGTTTGGAAATGCGTCGTCGGCTTCCGTGGCGGAAAGCGTATCGATGCTCTTTCCCCAGGTGTAGGCGGCGTGGAACGTGAAACCGTGGCTGGCGCGCTTGGCGACGTCCACCTGCATCGCATCGTAAAACGAATTGGCTTGCCAGAGCGTGGCGTTAATGCGGCCAAAATTTGGGTTGATAGTGGAACTGGGTACGCCGGAGGGAAGGTACCCGGCCTCGCACGAATCGCCATGGCCGTCGGGTCCGCAGGGCCACAGATAGCCTGCTGAAGTGAGCGTGGGAATCACCATGTCAATATTATCGACACGATATGGTTGGTGAACTCCGCGCGATCCCACGTAGCCGATGGTTACGGCCAGTGTCGAGGTCAGCTCGCGCGCCACGCTCAAATTCCATTGCATCACGTAATCGCGTTTCGGATTAGGGTCGGCGTAATAGGCGAGGCCTGTATTCGATTGGCCGCTGAGCTGCGCAAACGCCTCCGTCGGAAACGAGCCGGGCGTGGTTTGGCCAAGTACCGTTTGCACATTAGGAGTTGCGCGCTGAAAAGAAAGGGTAAATTCGTATGGCAGCGGCAGCACGTCAAAAATGCCGAATCCGCCCCGGATTAGTGTTTTCCCGCTGTGCGGATTCCAGGCGAAACCCAGGCGAGGTTCAAAATTGCGCAAGGTGGGATTTTTAAACAATGGAGTTCCAACGCTTGGTGCGGCCGATTCCAGTGTAGGCAGCACGGACGTCCGATTATGGGATTCGGTCGGTACGGTCACCATTTCGTAGCGCAAGCCGGCGTTCAATGTAAGGTTCTTCAGCAAGCGGATATCGTCCTGCACGTAGGCGCCGAAGAGCGTTTCACGCAAGCCAATATCCGGCGGCAAAACCGTGGCCGTTCCCGAAAATTCGGTTGGCTGGTTGGTCAGAAATTGCGTCAGGGAATCGAAGCGGAATAGGCCGTTGATGTTGCTGGCGGAAACTTCGTTGTCCTGCATTCGTTCAACTTCGCCGCCGAACTTGATGGAATGCCTTCCTCGCGTCAAGACGGCGTCGTCTCCACCCTGAAAGGAATTCCAGTACAGCGCTTTACTGGAGGGGATATATCCTTCGGCCGTCGGTGCGCCCAGGAAGCTGGTGACACCGGGGATGCTCTGGATGTCTCCGGCAAATCCTCCCGGCTCGAACGCATAATAATTGTCCTTCATGAGCGGATTGAAGACTTGATCCACTTTGCCAATAATCCCGACTGCGCGGCTGAATCCGATTTGCGCCACATTTAGAAAATTATTGGTGAAGATGTGCTGCTCATGCAGGGTGGTGGCCTGCCGGCTGGACACGATATCCGAGGACAATTCGCCGAACGTGCCCGGCTCCACTGTTTGCGATGCGTCGCGAATATAAGTGGCGTAGATGTTGTCGCTATCGGTAAATTTATGATCCACCCGGATCGTGAAATAGTTTTCCGTGGTGATCTCCTGCGCGGCGAATGAAAAAATCCCCGTATCTCCATTCCCGACGAGTTGCCCATTGGGCAGCGGAAAAAATGCGGTCAAAAAGGAAGGATGCTGGGGGGTGTCAACGGCGGTGAAATTGTTGACGCAAAAGCCGGCCTGGCCTGGCGCCATGTTGGTCTGCGTTGCGGGATTCGGGCACGCACCGCTCCAGGGACCGCTCGCAGGATTGCCGTCGGGGCCCAGGAGATTACCGTTCGCGTCGTGTACGATTCCCAAGCGGGCATTCGCGGAGGGCACGGTGTCAACCGTCGTCACTCCCAGAGACTGGCGCAACCCCTCGTAGTCTCCAAAAATAAAGGTGCGGTCCTTCTGGATCGGCAACCCTCCCGAGCCCCCGAATTGATTGCGCTTAAAGGGAGGAATGACGGGGCCATCGAAAAAATTGCGGGCGTCCAGAGCGCTGTTGCGGAGAAATTCGTATACGGAGCCGTGAAAGGCATCCTTGCCGGAGCGCGTGACCACGTTGATCACGCCGCCCGAAGTCCGTCCATACTCGGCAGGGTAGTTGCTTCCGAGCACGGAGACTTGCTCGACGGCGTCGATACCCAGATTGTCGCCGAGCACGCTGCCCGGCGCTCCATTTGCATAATCGTTAATACTGATGCCATCCAGCCGGTAGCTGTTCTGATCAGGGCGCGACCCGGAAATGCTGACAGCCGCTCCAAATCCGCGATCGGTGTTGCCGCCGCCGGTGGCGCTTCCGTTCTGCACGGAGGAGACGCCGGCCTGCAGCGTCGCCAGTGCGGCCCAGTCTCGCCCGTTGAGCGGCGTGTCGCGAACGGTCGAAGCATTGGCGCTGCCGCAAACCGCCGGGCAAGGCTCGCTGACCAGCGCGGGAGGCGCCACCACGCGCACGATCTGTTGCGGGTCGCCCGGATGCATGGTGACGTTGAGAACTCGCTCGACGCCCGCCGTTACCGTAATCGTTGTCCACAGCTGCGTCGTGAAACCGTTGGCCGAAACCGTCATTTCGTAACTTCCAGGGGGCAGATCGGGAACGTTGTACAGACCGGTTGGATTCGTCGTTGCAGTTCGAGCAATACCCGTGCTCGCCTCTTTCACCGAGACGCGGACATCCGGCATCGCTGCACCGGATTCTCCCGTCACCGTGCCGGTGATCGATCCGCCGGAGACTTGCGCATGCGCCGGTATCCCAAAAAATATCAAAAGCGCCAGCGTGGCGATAGCGAATTTCATGGCAGCTCCTTTACCGCAAGGATGCGCTGCAAGCGACAGTGATTTGTCCACGCGAGATCGAACCCAATTTATTTTCAGATTGAACATGTGCATTGTTGTTGATCCTATTCTTCCAACCTGAAAGGAACCTTAAGGCTTGCTGGACATTCTATTCCATGTCGAGCGCGAAGGGCCTAGAATCTAAGCACTAGCCATTTCAGTGCATTTTCAGGTTGTTGTGGTCAGATAGGAAGTGTGCCGGCGATGCATATCCTCATTGTGGAAGACGAGAAAAAAATGGCCGAGCTGCTGAAGAAAGGCCTCGAGGAGGAAAACCATTCCGTCAGCGTGGCTTTTGACGGGCGCGACGGACTCGAAATGGCCCAGGCGCTTGAGTACGACGCCATCGTGCTGGACTTGATGCTTCCCGGAATCGACGGCTATGAAGTCGCGAGGCGCTTGCGCAAGGCCGGCAACAAGACGCCCATTCTGGTTCTGACTGCGCGCGACACCGTGCCGGACGTCGTCAAAGGGCTGGACATCGGCGCGGACGACTACATGACCAAGCCGTTTTCCTTTGAGGAATTCCTGGCGCGGCTTCGCGCGGTTTCCCGGCGCGGATCGGCGGCGCGGCCAACTCTTTTGCAAGTGGGCGATTTGATCTTGAATCCGGCCACGCACGAGGTGACTCGCCACGGCGAAGAGATTTCCTTGAGCCGCACGGAGTTTCGTCTGCTGGAATTTCTGATGCGGCGCGCCGGCCGAGTGGTCCCCAGGAACACCATCGTCCACTCGGTGTGGGATTCCAGCGACGACGTCGAGGAAAATACACTGGACGCATTTATCAGCTTGCTGCGAAACAAAATCGACAGGGATCATAAGGTGAAGCTGATTCAAACCGTTCGCGGAACGGGATACACCATTCGGGACACCACCAAAGCATCATGATAACGCTTCCTATTCGGCTCCGTCTGACGGCGTGGTATTTCGCAATCCTCGCCGTGGTGCTGTGCGCGTTTGGCGTGAGCGCGTATCTCGCCATGCGACACAGCATCCGCCAGACGGTGGACGAGGAGCTGCAAATCCGCGCCGAGGGCGTTCATCAGTTGATTGAGCGAACCATTCAGCGAGGCGCAAAAGGCGATCTGCCGGAAGGGCTTCGCGAGCACACCGAACTGCGCGCCGGTGGAGCACTCTTGCAGGTTTCCGACGAGCAGGGCAATTGGCTGTATCGTTCCACGGTCATGAGCGATTACGGTGTCCCGCGCCCTGCGTCCATCCCGCCAAAAGTCACCGAGTACTTGGGAAAAGATGTCCCGCTGCGCATCTGGAATGAAAAGGTCACCGTGGGCGGCGAGTCCTACCTCATCCAGTCCGCCTTTGAAATGGACGATTTTTACGAAGCTCTGGACCATTTCAAGTTGCTGCTTTTTATTTCCATTCCCACGCTGCTGCTGTGCGCCGCCGCGGGAGGCTACTGGATCAGCACGCGAGCATTGGCGCCCGTGGATCAGATTACGCAAACGGCGCGCACGATTAGCGCGCAGAATCTGTCCAGCCGGCTGGTGGTGCCGAACACGGGCGACGAGTTGCAGCGGCTTTCGGAAACGGTCAACGGCATGCTCGATCGGCTGGAGGCCGCGTTCAAGAAAATCACGCAATTTACGGCGGACGCTTCGCATGAATTGCGCACGCCCGTGGCCGTGATGCGTACCCGCGCGGAACTGTCCTTGCGCAAGGCACGGACGGCGGAGGAATACCGGGACGTCATCGCCGAAGTCCTTGCGGAGCTGGAAAAGACTTCCGGGCTGATCGAGCAGTTGATGTTCCTTGCCAGGGCCGATTCGGGCGCGGAAACGCTTCACTTTGCGCCCATCAATGTCTCGGAAGTCCTCCACGAGGCTTGCCACCAGGGAAGCGCTCTGGCCGAAGCCAAGGAGATCGGTTTTCAGGAGCAAATCTCGCCCGAGCCAATATGGATTCAGGGAGACGCAAGCTCTCTGCGCAGGCTGTTCTTGATCCTGATCGATAACGCCGTGAAATATACGCACCCTAATGGAAAGATCGAAGTTTCCTTGCAGCGCAACGATGGCTTCGCAGTAGCGCAAGTGCGCGACACGGGCATCGGCATAGCTGAATCGGATCTGCCAAATGTGTTTGAGCGCTTCTATCGCGCGGACAAGGCACGCACCCGCGAACTGGGTGGCGTGGGGCTTGGCCTATCGATTGGCCGCTGGATCACCGAGGTTCATTCCGGGACGATTGAAGTGCAGAGCACGCCGGGGCGCGGGTCCATCTTCCAGATTCGGCTTCCTATCTTCACGCCATCCTCATCATCCACCGCCGGCAATGTCGGCCTTTGAAATAGAGACGAAGCAACGCCAGGCCGCCACGCCAATAACTCCCTGTGGCAATATGCCCTGTATCCAAACGGGTGCCCCTGCAAAGAAATTCCTTGACACCGTTCGTCAGGCGAAACTACCCTCTTACCACCTTTGCGATAGGGTGCTGTCTATATTTGCTTAATTTGTTTTTGTCTGAATCGTTTAGCCGAATTGTTGGTCGAAAATTTTATTGCATTAGGGCCGCAAAACCATGTCTCCGGCGCGATTGACATTGCGCCCGGGAGGCGATGGCAAATTGGCGCACACGAAACATTATTTGCGTTGCCTTCGATTTTTTTATCGTAGGTGATTGTGCTTTTCGTAAGTGGTTGGTTCTAGTCTTATTATGGGGATCTTTATAGGGGTGAGTTGGGTGTCTGAATCAGAATTCAATCCTTTGGTGAAAACGAGAGGTTCAGAGATGAAATCTTTAAGTTGGTGCGGAAAAGCGGCCCGATGGCTGGGTTGCGCTCTTGCGATTCTTTTGATCAGCGTACCGGCGTTTTCGCAGGGCAGCGCGGGTCGCATTCTGGGAACAGTGACGGACCAGAGCGGCGGAACTGTGGCGGGCGCCACGGTCTCGGTCGTGGACGTGGCGCGCGGCGTAACGCGCACCCTGACCACGGATGATGCGGGCGAGTACAACGCTCCGAACCTTACACCTGGAGCCTATACGGTTCGGGCGGAAGCCAAAGGCTTTAAGAGAATCGAACGGCCAAATGTGGTCATTGAAGTGGGCAAGGAAGTTCGAGTTGACCTGACCGTTCAGCCTGGCGAACAAGAGCAGACTGTTACCGTCACCGAGGCGGCCCCGTTGGTGGAAACCACCAACGCCACATTGGGTGGGACCATCAACAACGCGGACATTAACGATATGCCTTTGAATGGCCGCAACTACCAAAACTTGATGTCCCTGCGTCCCGGCGTTGTGCTCCAGCCCGGCGGCGGACCTTGGACACAGAGCACCAACAACATTCGCCCAGACGAATCGGTCTGGATGCTCGAAGGCATCATCAACGTGGAATGGTATGACACTCGTCCGTTGTCCAATACTCCGAGCTTCATCACGGACGGCGCAACGATCCTGCCCGTCGATGCCATTCAAGAATTCAACATGGAAGAAAATCCCAAGGCAGAATACGGCTGGAAGCCCGGCGCGGTCATTAACGTCGGTCTGAAGTCGGGAACCAATCAATTACACGGTTCGGCTTATGGGTTTTACCGTAGCTCCAACTGGGATGCCCGTAACATATTCGATCCGACGGTGGCCAGCGCGCCAGTTACTTGCGCACCGCAAAACACTCCGGCAGCTTGCGACAAGACGCCAGTACAGCTGAAGCAGTTTGGCGGCGTGATAGGCGGTCCGATCAAGAAGGACAAACTCTTCTTCTTTGCTGGCTATGAAGGCCTGCGCGACCTGATCGGCAATGCCATTGGCACGAGCGGCATTCCTTCGACGGTTGGGCAAGCGTCCTTGGGCCTAGCTGCAAATCCGGCGCTCAGCATGGTTGACGCGATCAATTCCCTGGCGTTTCCCACAGCTGGATCACCAATTCCAGTAAGCCCCGTCAGCTTGAATTTGGCGGGATGCACGCTGGGGGCGACTGCCGCTGCCACAACTTGCACCGGCGGCCTATGGCCCAGCAATCCTACAAGCAGCAAGAGCTACATCAGCACATTTCCCAACATCAACACTTCCGATAACGGACTGGCAAAAGTTGATTATCACCTCAACGACAAGAACGCAATTAACGGTTCATTTGTGGATGACGCCTATGCAGGCGACGGCATGGACCATCCTTTCGTGAATGCGATCTTTAAGGACACCAACCTCATTCGCGTGTACACCGTCAGCAGCGATTGGGTTTACGCAGCCAACTCCAAGCTGGTGAACGATGCCCGCTTCGGCTATGACAAAATTACCTACGGTTTTGTTACCGACGATGGCACGATCGCCCCTAACGGTTCGGGCGGGCTGTGCACGTTGACCGGTTGCGGTTCCGGTTACCCGATTGACACAGGAGTGACGCAGTTCGGTGGATTGCCGAACATCAACCTGAAACACTTTGAAAAACTGGGCAGCTGGCACAATCGGCCCCAGCACTTCGCCAACCAGTATTATGACATCCAGGACAGCGTCTCCTATTTGACTGGGAAGCACAGCTTCAAGTTTGGCGTCGAGTTCGCGAATATCGATCTCACCAACGCCATCTATGACACGGGGCGCGGCCTGGTTCAATTCAACGGCAATGCCACCCCCCAGCTGGGCGGGTCGTCCACACCACTGCAAGACTTCTTCGCCGGCTATCCTTCGAAGGGTCAACTCCTGGCGGGGAACGCGAACCGTGAAGAGAAGTGGGGATCGTACGCCGGCTTTGCACAAGACGACTGGCGTCTCACATCGAAAATCACCCTCAATCTTGGGTTGCGTTACTCCTACGTATCCCCGATGCAAGAAGTCAACGGCCTGTGGGGCAATTTCAGTCCGACGCAGGGTTTGGTTCAGCAGGGCGTGGGTAAGACTCTTTACCCGTCCGACTTCAAGGACTTTTCACCACGCGCCGGATTTGCCTGGGATGTCACGGGTAAGGGAACAACTGTGGTTCGCGGCGGATTCAGCGTGATGTACTCGGCGTTCAGCGCCGTGGCGCTGTTGAACGAAAACTCGTTCCAGAACTCCACCTCCGTAACGATCGCTGCTGTGCCCACAGGCGCAACTCTTCAGGTGGGACAGTGCCAGGCTACAAACAACTGCGGAACCCCAGGCGGCACGATCAATCTATCATCCGCTGCACTCACAGCCGGTTCGCTGAATTGGGATCCCACGATTGGAGGCCACCCCACTCTCAACGGGGGCAAGGTGTTTCCGACTAGCGCCACCACTTTGTGCGGAGACGGCGCAACCTACACAGTAGGCCTAAACACCTACACGAACGCGCCTCCCTGCAACATTCTCGCCATCGATCCGAACCTCACAACTCCCTACGTTGTGAACTGGAACCTCGGCGTGCAACACTCCATCGGGAACAATCTCTCGCTGGAAGTCGGGTATGTGGGCAATATTGGCCGGCGGCTGACGGGCTTCCGCGACATCAACCAAGTTAATTTGCAAACGGGCGTGCAGCCATTTGCCACCCAGTTCCCATACCTGAACTTCATCAACCAGGAATCGAATGACGCTTATTCGAATTTCAACAGCTTGCAGGTAACCCTGACCAAGCGCATCTCGCACGGGCTTTCCTTCATCGCCGGTTACACCTACGGCCACGGTTTGGACAACAACTCGTTGAATCGCTCCTCCTACCTTCCGCAAAACAGTGCCGATCCGGCAGCGGAATACGGTAGCAGCGACTTCGACGTCCGCCACCGATTCACCTTCACCACCACGTACGCCATTCCCGGACTCAAAGGCTATGCTCAAATGCTGGAAGGCTGGAAACTCAACGCCATCGTTACTGTTGAGAGCGCCCAACCCTGGCAGGCCAATGACTTTAGCAATGGTTTCGTCCTGGGTCAGCCCAATAACACCGCAGATAGTTCGAGCCGCTGGAACATTAATGGCAATCCGCTGAATTTCAAGGTTGGAGCTAATTCCGATCCGTATTGCACAGGCCCAGGAGCTGGTGGATGCACCATAACCAGTGGCATCTCCGGTGCCACGACTAACCTGTCAGCCGCACAATCCACAGCATTCTGGACTATGTGTATGGCCGACGCTCAGGGCACCACGACTGGGCCGAACCCCACCAATAATCTGGCCGCGCTAGGTTGCTTCGTGTCCCCGAACGGTCAAACCGTAATCACTCCGCCCGCACAAGGCACGTTCGGCAACATGGGCCGGAACATTTTCCGCGACGAAGGTTTCAAAAACGTGGATTTCTCCATATTTAAGACCTTCACGTACAAGGAACGCTACAGCGCACAGTTCCGCGTCGAATTCTTCAACTTGTTCAACCGCCCCGATATCGCCAACCCATACGGCTCTTCGAACGGTTACGGAGTTGGAAATGACCTTTCGACGGGTTCGCAGTTCGGTTGCGGGTGCGCCACCTCCGACGTTGCGGCGGGCAGCCCACAGATCAGCTCGGGTGCCGCTCGCTCCATGCAGCTCGGGTTGAAGCTCACGTTCTAACCACGCAAACTGATCAAATTAGTTTCGTGAATTTGAGGGGGACGGAATATCGTCCCCCTCATTTTTTTCCGGCCTTGCCTGGTGGAAGACGATGTTGGGAAACTGCCGAGGGAGTGGCTCATCTTCGGAGTTGCTGTCGCCAAACGGCAAAGCTCAACAAACCTCTATCCGCGATCCGTTCCAGCACTATGTTTCCAAACATGTTTAACGAGCAGTTTGCAGCCCCTTCGAAGGCATAATCTTTTGCGACCAATGCTTGTAAAGCGAATCGTTATCGGAAGGTTAATCGAAGCAGATTCCGCCTTTCGCTCCTCCCAGATGGTTCGTTGATGCAAAGGGTCTAATCCTGGCCAGCGGTTGTCAAAGGAAAAAGCCAATAAATATTTCTTGACTTTATTTGCCCATTGGAACTACGCTCCACCCACTTATGAAATCTGGGTGCTGTCAATCGCCTATTTGATTTTTATTGATCTATACAAATTAATAGTTTCGGAGAACGGGTTACCTGTATTCGTTTGGGTGCACAGATTTTGGGTTGGGTACACAATTATTTTCCGGACATACGGACTGCGCCATTCTTAATCTGGGTCATTTTCTGTGGTTTTTTTTCTGCAATCAATTCGCTCCTGGTCTTGCCGTTTCTGCCGGGAGAAGTTGATCTGTTCCAAATGGCGGCGGTTGGGATCTGGATTCGAAATTAAATTTTAATTTAAGTGAGGTGTCCGGAGATGGGTTATTTAAATTCGAAGGGTACGGGGATATCCGTTGGTTGGTGCAAATGCGCCATGCAACTGCTGACCGTTACATTAGGTGTACTTTTGCTTTGCGCGTCCGCATTTGCGCAAGGCAGCACGGGACGCATTCTGGGAACGGTTACGGACCAGAGCGGTGGAACAGTGGCTGGCGCCACGGTAAGCGTCATTGATACGGCAAGAGGCGTCACCAAGACGCTGACCACGGACGACGCCGGTGAATATAACGTTCCCAACCTGACCCCGGGCACCTACGTGGTTCGCGCCGAGGCCAAAGGCTTCAAGAGGCTGGAGCGCCAGAACATTGTGATCGAAGTCGGTAAGGAAGTTCGCGTGGACCTGACGGTTCAGCCCGGTGAACAGGAACAGACCGTCACCGTCACCGAAGCGGTGCCCCTGGTCGAAACGACCAATGCCACCCTGGGCGGCACGCTCGATAACGCGGACATCACCGACATGCCTCTGAATGGCCGCAACTACCAAAACCTTTTGTCCCTGCGCCCCGGCGTTATGACCCAGGTCGGCGGCGGTCCCTGGACCCAGAGCACCAACGGCGTCCGTCCTGATGAATCCGCCTGGATGATTGAAGGCGTGATCAACCACAATTTCTTTGACGTTCGCCCCATCGCGGGCATGCCAAGTCCGATCACCGATGGCGCGACCATCCTGCCCATCGACTCCATTCAGGAATTCAACCTGATGGAAAATCCCAAGGCCGAATACGGCTGGGCCCCCGGCGCAGTGGTAAACGTCGGTATCCGTTCGGGAACCAACAGCCTTCACGGCACGGCTTACGGGTTTTACCGCAGTTCCAACTGGGACGCGCGTAACTATTTCAATCCCGCAGCCCCTCCTGGCGGGTGCCCATTGACGTCTTGCGACAAGGTGCCCACGCAGTTGAAGCAGTTCGGCGCCTCCATTGGCGGACCAATCATCAAGGACAAGCTCTTTTTCTTCGGCAACTATGAAGGTCTGCGTGACCTGCTCGGTAACGCAATCGCCACAAATGGCGTTCCCGAAACGATTGCTCAAGCGACTGCGGACCCAGCCAAGAGCATGGTGGACGCGATCAATGGAGTAATCGCACAAGACCTCCCCGTGAGCGCAGTCAGCTTGGCCGTGGCGGGATGCAAATTGGGCCCGCCCGTGACTTGCACTGGCGGTTTCTTCCCGAACAATCCTTCGAGCAACACGGGCTACGTCAGCACCTTTCCCAACGTCAATTCCAGCAATAACGGTGTTGTGAAAATCGACTACCATATCAATGACAAGAATACGCTCAATGGTTTGCTGATTCTTGGCCGGTACAACTCCTTCGGCGAAGATCACGGCTTCATCAACAAGATTTACGAGGACACCTTTAAGATTGACAATTGGACGGCTTCGGGAGCTTGGGACTATACCCCCAACTCAACCATGGTGAATGAAGTGCGGTTCGGTTATAACCGCATGGCCTTCCCCACCGGCAGCTTGGACGCTGGCGTACCCAGTCCCGTGAACACCGGACTGGCCGTCCCAGGGCAGCCGGGTATTTCCATCAGCGGCTTCAACCTGCTCGGTACCTGGCACAACCGTCCGCAATCCATTTCGCCCAATCCCTACCAGGATATTCAGGACAACTTTTCCTACCTGGCTGGGAAACACGCCCTCAAATTTGGCGTCAACTTTACGCACATCGAAGCCGATGACTGGATTCCGGATTATGGCCGTGGCCAGATTAACTTCACCGGCGGCGATGCCTTTTCCGGTTCCACATCACTCGAAGATTTCTTTGCCGGAGTTCCAGATTCCGGAAAGGTCCTCGTAGGCGACCCAACTCGTAAAGGCATCTGGAACAGCCTTGGAATGTTTGCCCAGGACGATTGGCGCATGACTTCCAAGCTGATTATTAATCTTGGTCTTCGCTACGACTACAAAGGCCCGATCCGCGAAGCAAATAACCTCTGGGCTAACTTCGATCCGACCTCGCCCACAGGGCTCGTGCAACAAGGGCAGCCGGGACTGGGCACGCTTTGGAAGCCCGAGCGCGGCGATTTCTCGCCACGCTTTGGGTTTGCCTATGACATGAACGGAAAGGGAACAACCGTTGTTCGTGGCGGATTCAGCGTCATCTATTCAACCTTCTCCATGGTCGAGTGGATGAACCAGAATCAATTCCAGAACAGCTCTTCCGTATCGCTCGCCGCAAACCCGACCGGAGCTTTCATCGAGACCGGAAATTGCGCAGCCGTTACCATCACCAATTGCCAGAACTTTGGCGGCAACATTGTTGTGAAAGCCGCTAAGGTTCCGGGATCCAGCTTAAATTGGAATGGCGTAGTCTTCCCATCCACCGGCGCCAATATCGCTTGCGGAGACGGCCTTGGAAGCGACGCAGGCCCATGCGCCCTGATGGGCGTGGACCCGAACCTCAAGACGCCCTATGTCATCAACTACAACTTCGGCGTAACGCATGCTTTCGGAAACAACCTCTCGTTGGAGGTTGGATATGTCGGCAATCACGGCGCAAGGCTGACCGGGTTTACCGACATCAATGCGTGCCTACCCAGTGCGACAGGGAATTGCGTTCGTCCATACGGCGCCAAGTTCCCCTACTTTAGCTATATCAACTACATGACGAACGATACCCGTTCCAACTACAACAGCATGCAGGTAGCCCTGACCAAGCGATTGTCTCATGGCGTTTCCTTCGTCGCCGGCTACACCTATGCTCATGGATTGGATAACGGCTCGCTGAACCGCTTTGGCCTACTCCCGCAGAACCCCAACAATCCGGGCGCGGAATATGGCAACAGCGACTTCGACGTTCGTCACCGCTTGACGCTTACCGGCACCTACAACATTCCAGGGATAAAGGGCTTTGCTCAGATGCTGGAAGGATGGCAGGTTAACGGCATTCTCACCTTGCAGAGTTCGCAGCCTTGGGTTGTGGACGACTACTCCGACAACTTCAGCGGGACCGGAGATTCGGGCGATCGCTGGGATTTCTTCGGCAATCCGTCCGACTTCAAGGGAACTCAGAATTCGATTCCCTACTGCACTGCTGCGGGCTGTAGCACAACCAGTGGAGCATATCAAATCACTACGCCATTCTCCGCCGCTCAATCTTCTGCCATGTGGGCTGAGTGCACATCGATCCATGCCGCCAATCCGCTTACAACACAGCTTACTGCCGGTTGCTACGTGAGCGGCAGTTCCGTCATGATGGCTCCCGCGAATGGGACGTTCGGCACGATGGGCCGGAACATCTTCCGCGATTCCGGTTTCAAGAACGTGGACTTCTCCGTGTTCAAGAACTTCAAGTTCCGGGAGCGCTATTCCGCGCAATTCCGGCTTGAAATCTTCAACGTGTTCAACCACCCGGTTATCGCCAACCCGTACGGAGCTTCCAACGGCTCCAGTGGCGGAAACAATGATCCTTCGGCGCCAGGTGCATTCGGTGGCGCAATCGGAACGCCAGACGTCGTGGCCGGTAACCCGGTTGTAGGTTCCGGTGCCGCTCGCGACGTTCAAGTCGGCCTGAAGATCCAGTTCTAACCAATCCGTCCGGGAAATACGGTCCGGCAACTTCGAGGGGGGCGGAACATCGCCTCCCTCGATTTATTTTTGGAGGGTACTCTTCGCAGTAAAGACGATGCGGGGAATCTTCTGATAGAATTAGATTGCTTCCGAGGCGCGGTCGCCAAGTGGTAAGGCAAAGGTCTGCAAAACCTTTATCGGCGGTTCGATCCCGCCCCGCGCCTCCATTCCGTAGCACAGCCACTCCTGGCCATATCCAATGGAGGTCGGGACTTCAGTCCCGACGAAGAGGTTTGTCTTATTAGGGGTTTTAACCCCTGAAGCTTCAGGGGCTGAAGCCCGCGAGGAAGCGAGATCTTCATGGCCGAGCTGAAGCTCGGCCCCAATGACTTTTTAGGACAACAGCAAAGCGTGGATTGACTTCGCTATCATGTTTCTGTACCCTCATATCGTGATTTCCAACCTCCAGAAGACCAAGCAGGCTTGCCTCTGTTGTACCTGCTGTACGTGTGTGTCTTCTGGCGCAGGGACCTAATACTCTAGAATCATAACCAGCACTTCTAGAATCCCACCGCCAGAACTAACTTGGCGGTGGGATTTTTATTTTAAGGTTCAACAAGGCGGACAATTTTTGATGTCAAGGGTCTCCACAACGTGGTTTAGCGGCAATGTGTTGAAGGCCGCGAGGCCGCTCGGCGTCCTCATCCTTTTGGGAATCGTCATTCTTGCCGTTCCCGCGCCCCAGGCGCAGCAGAAGCCGGTGGTCATTCGCGTGGGGTATTTCCCGAATGTCACGCACGCGCAGGCGCTGGTGGGGCGCGCAGGCGGGCAGTTTGAAAAGGCGCTTGGACCGGGTGTGCAGATCGAATGGAAGGCGTTTAATGCAGGGCCGTCCGCGATTGAAGCGCTCTTTGCCAGCGCTATCGACCTCACCTACGTAGGACCGAATCCAACGGTGACGGGCTACGTTCGATCGCAGGGCGCCGCGGTGCGCGTGATTGCCGGGGCAGCCAGCGGCGGTGCTTCGCTGGTGGTGCGGCAGGGCGCGGGAATCCAGAAGGCCGCCGATTTTCACGGGAAGAAGATTGCCACGCCGCAGCAGGGCAATTCGCAGGACATTGCGCTGCGCGCCTGGTTGCGGGCCAACGGCCTCAAGACGCGGGAAAAAGGCGGCGACGTTCAAATCATGCCGATCACCAACGCGGATCAATTCACGCTCTTCCTGAAGGGGCAGTTGGATGCGGCCTGGGCTCCCGAGCCCTGGGCGGCGCGGCTGGTGCACGAGGCGGGCGGCAAGATATTTCCTGGATGAGCGCGACTTGTGGCCGAATCGCGAGTTCGTCATTACAAACCTGGTCGTCAGTCCCAAATTTCTCAAGGAGCATCCCGACCTGGTGAAGAATTTCTTGCGCGCTCATGTCGATCTGACGGATTGGATCAACAAGAATGCCGCGCAGGCAAAGCAAATCATGAACCAGCAATTGCAAAAAGAAACCGGAAAATCCCTTGCCCCGGAAGTGATGGACGACGCATTTTCGCGCATGGCAGGTGACCTACGATCCGATTCGGTCGTCGCTCGCTAAGTCCACGCAACAGGCTTTCGAGGAAGGTTTTCTGGGCAAGACGCCGCCGGATATTTCCGGACTGTACGACCTGACCCTTTTGAATGACGTGCTTCGCGAAAAGAAGGCGAGACCAATACCATGACGAACTACGTTATCGACTTATTCGACCGTTCCAACGGCGGGGGCAGAGTGCAAACTGAAAACGGCGCAACGCCGGAGCCGCTGAAAACGGGCAAGAATATTTCCGCAGGCGCGGATTTCCAGAAGACAGCTGAGCCCTCGCCAAGAGAAAGCATCGAGATGAGCGGCGTTTTCCGAAGCTACGCCAATTCGCAAGGCTCGTTCACTCCCGCCCTGCAAAATATCGATCTGGAAATCGAGCAGGGCGAATTCGTCTGCATCGTCGGCCCATCCGGCTGCGGGAAATCCACGCTGCTGCATTTGCTGGCGGGCTCTGGACCGGCCCACTACCGGAGAAATTACCGTGGATGGCGGTCCCGTAAAGGGCCCCGGCACGGACCGCATATCTGCTTTTCCAGGAACTGGGACTATTTCCCTGGCTGACGGTCCGGCAAAACGTGGAATTCGGCCTGAAAATGGCCGGCGTATCGAAAACCGAGAGGAGAGATCGCGCGCGAGTTTTCCTGCGCATGGTTCACCTGTCGCATTTTGAGGATCACTACATTCATCAACTTTCCGGCGGCATGAAGCAGCGCGTGGCTCTGGCGCGCTCGCTGGCACTGCGCCCGAAAATTCTGCTGATGGACGAGCCGTTCGCGGCGCTGGACGCGCAAACGCGCGACATGCTGCACGATGAGCTGGAACGCATCTGGAAGGAAACTTCGCCAACCATCGTTTTCGTCACCCACAACGTTCGCGAAGCCGTGCGCCTCGGCGACCGTGTGCTGCTGATGAGTTTCCGGCCCGGGCGCATCAAGAAGCCAGTTTCAGATCAGCTCTGAAGCGCCCGCGGCATGTCGAAGATTCCGACGTCGCTTACTTGTCCAAGGAAATTCTCGGACAGCTTCGGGAAGAGATCGATCGCTCGTTTAATGCGGAGTATTCCCGTGAAGAAAAGCGTTAATCAATTGATTTTCGCCGCCGGCGTGCTCGCGGTGTGGGAAGCTTTGGCGCTTGCAAAAGTGTGGCCGCCTTATCTTTTCCCCACTCCGCTGGGCGTCGCGGAGTCCTTGTATGACGGTTTTAAGGATCACAGCCTCTGGATTGGCATCGGCGTGAGCATGCGGCGAGTGGTGATCGGATACGCCATCTCCGTGGTTCTTGGAATTCTTTTGGGGATGCTTCTGGCCTCCAATAAATTTCTGGAGGACACGCTGGGGCGCGTGATTCTCAGCCTGCAAAGCCTTCCCAGCGCGTGCTGGGTGCCCCTCGCGCTGCTCTGGTTTGGCTTGAGCGAAACGGCAATTATTTTCGTGACCATCACGGGTTCCTTGCTCGCAGTGACGCAGTCAACCAAGGCGGGCTTTGACAACGTGCCGCGCATTCTTTCCATGGCCGGCCGCAATTTGGGCGCGAAGGGGCCGCAATTGTTTTGGCACGTGCTGCTGCCCGCGAGCTTGCCGTATCTGCTGGATGGATTGAGGCAAGGATGGGCCTTTGCGTGGCGCTCGCTGATCACCGGCGAAATGATTTACATTTCGCTGGGCTTCGGACAGATTCTGATGGCCGGGCGCGATCTGAATGACATCAATCTGGTCGTTGCGGTGATGGTCTTGATCGCCCTGCTTGGGTATATCGTCGATGGCGTCGTTTTCCGCAAGCTCGATGCTTCGGTCCGGAACAAGTGGGGAATGGCTGTTGCGGCTTCCAGATAGATCGTGAAGCTGGCTGGTGCCACTTCCTCCAGGGGCGAATCACAAAAGTATTTTCGATTTGCGAGGAACCTTAAGAGGCGCGAACAAGAGATTTGCCGCGCCGGTCAGCATTGATCAGAATCATCCCCGCCACTGCGAAAGCAAGCGAAAGCGCGAAATTTCCAACCCAAATTATTCGCCCGCTCATCCCTGCCAGCAGGATTTCAAGCAGCGCAGCAGGAAGCACCCAACCGAGGACCAGTATCCACATGCCGCTGAACTGCCGCGCGAAGCACTTCCAGGCCGCCATCCCAATCAGCAATCCTGCGGGCAAAAAGATGAGCGTCTCGTACACAACTGCATATCCCTCCAGATCCGCGGTTTGGATGAAGAAGAACCTGTGCCTGAGACTGGCACCCGGACTCAGGCGATATGTTTGCGGCACGGGCATCCCATCCAAATAGATAAACGCGTCCGATCCGTCGTAAGAGGCCACGATGTCGCTGGCTTTGCCTGCCTCAAGAGCGCCGTGGATATACCAGGCGAGTTTCGATCGCCTCTCCGAAAGTGGATTGCGAAACCAGAGCACCAGGGAATCCCCTTCCTGCCGCAAATGGAAATTGATATTGTTTTCGGATTGCGAGAGGGAAACGATGTAACCGTTCGAGTCTTGCATTGCCTCGGGCGGGCGGACAGCGATGTGGACTGTAAAGTGGCTGGACTTCTCAATCTCTCGAGTGAGATTTTCAACCGGAATTTGTGAGCTTAACCACGATGGGGAATCCGATTCGGGAATTTCACGATTTGTGATTTGCGACCGCGCTGAAGTTTTCTTGAGTGTCGGCAAGGAATTTCTTTGATCGCGGTACGGCGGCGAATCCTTGAAATCATAGGAGCCGAGCAAGCCCGCACTTGTTTCGTCTCCGGACTTTCCATCCTTCAATTCTCGAATCGCTTGCGCCGGCAGCGCCCGGTTCCAGATTTGCAAGAGAGAGACATGCCCCTTCCAAAGATGCTGCCCTGAGGCGTCATTCCCAACGACAAGCAAGCATCGCGCATCCCAATTGCTTAGGCGCGTTTGTTTTTGTAAAGGAACGGAAATGCCAAACCAGATTGCGAAATAGACCATCAACAGCAAGGCGGCCCGGTAGGGCGAAAGCCAGGCTTCCAATAGAGATTCGCACTTGGACATGGCAACCAGCAGAGCGCCGCCACAGATCTCGAACAGAAGGAAACCAACAACCGAGCCCGCCGTATTCGAAAACACATCCTCCCATCCCGAATCGCGTTCGGGAATGTAAAACTGCACCACTTCCACAATGTAAGAGGTAAGAGCCCCCACAATGATCGCTACTAGAAACGCAGCCCATCGACCGTTTCCCCTTTTACGCGCTCGGGCGGAAAGACCAAATCCGAATGGAATGAACAGGAGAATATTTAGGAAAAAGTCCAGAAAATTCACCCTCTTCACCGAGGTTGCCAATAGAAACGGGTACCTGTGAAAGATGGTGGTCACTGAAAAGTCGAACCGAAAGGGAAATAAAGTCAGATAGGCGATGCCCAGCAAGGAAAGCAGGAGGATTCGGTTCGACCACTCAGCGCTGGCTTGGCGATGCTCAAGGTCTTGATTGGTCATTATTCCAGCACCGAATTCCCAATATCGTCAAAATGTGAGTCTAGCATAGTGCCGCAGTCGTCTTTACTCTGCCCAATTCCGCGCAGTTTCCTTATTTGTTGACGGTTCATTTTTTGTTCAATCCCGTTCCTAGCCATATCGCGATCTTCCAGCGGTCAACTGTACCTGCGTGAAGTAATCCTTCACTTGGTGTTCCCTTGGACAGTTTTGAAGCCTGTCCCACGTTTGTTCCCCGGACCAGTAGAGCCCACTGCAATGCAAAACCTAAGCTGGAATTGCCATGAACGCTCATACAAACTTTTGCCATCACTCTCACGTTGTTTCCAACCGCCGACCCCCGCTTGGCGTATTTGCGCTGATACTCACGACTCTCGCGGCGATGTCGCTGGCGGGCTGCGTGGGTCTGACGGGCGCGGGCACACCCGCAAGCAAATCAAGTTCCAGCTCTTCCTCTTCTTCAGGGACGCTGGCGGCAAGCAGTACAAGCCTGACGTTTGGAAACGTGGTCGCTGGATTGACCAGCCCGCAGACCATGACACTGAGCAACACAGGCACGGCGACGGTCACGATTTCACAAGCCACAGTCACGGGCGCGGGTTTTAGCGTCGTGGGTGGAATGTCTTCCATAGCCATTGCCGCCGGCCAGAATCACGCATTCCAGGTGCAATTTGCTCCTGCGAGCGCGGGAGCCGTTTCCGGCAGCATCGTCATTGCGAGCGACGCGACGAATTCCTCGCTGGGCATCACTCTCAGCGGGACTGGGGTATCGGCGCTAGCTATTACGACGCAGCCGGCGAGCCAGAGCGTGGTTGCCGGGCAAACCGCGACGTTCTCCGTCGCGGCGGCGGGCACAGGGACCCTCACGTATCAATGGAAGAAGGGCGGAACGGCAATCAGCGGCGCAACTGGGGCGTCATACACCACTCCAGCGACGACAACTTCGGACAATGGCGCGCAATTTACCGTCACCGTAACGGATAGCAATGGCAGCATCACCAGCAATCCCGCGACGCTTACGGTGACTGCGGCCGCCACCGCGCCATCCATTACAGCGCAGCCGGCAAGCAAGACCGTCACGGCCGGGCAAACGGCAACTTTTAGCGTCACGGCCACAGGCACGGCGACTCTCATATATCAATGGAAGAAAAACGGAACCGCCATCAGCGGGGCAACTTCGGCCACCTACACGACTCCGGCGACCAGCGCATCGGACAACAATGCGCAGTTCACTGTGACCGTAACCAACAGCGTTTCGAGCGTGACCAGCACGGCCGCCACGCTGACAGTCAATGTTCCTCCCACGATTTCAATGCAGCCTGCAAGCCAGACCGTGACCGTCGGGCAAACAGCGACGTTTAGCGTGACTGCGGCGGGAACGGGAACGCTGACGTATCAATGGAAGAAGAACGGCACAGCCATCAGCGGCGCGACTGCAGCATCCTATACGACCCCGGCAACCGCGAGCGCGGACAACGGCGCGCAATTCACCGTGACGGTCACGGACGTCGTCAGCAACGTCACCAGCAACGCGGCCACGCTCACGGTTAATGCGCCCCCAAGCATTACCGCGCAGCCCTCGAACCAGACTGTCAATGTTGGACAAGCTGCTACGTTCAGCGTGAGCGCAGCCGGTACGGCGACCCTTACGTATCAGTGGAAGAAGAATGGCACCGCCATTAGCGGTGCAACTGCGGCTTCCTACACAACGCCTGCGACGTCTGCCTCGGACAGCGGCGCGCAATTCACGGTAACCGTAACGAATAGCTTCGGCAACGTGACCAGCAATGCAGCCGCGCTGACCGTCAATGTTCCGCCCACGATTTCGGCGCAGCCTGCAAGCCAGACTGTGGCCGTCGGGCAAACGGCGACGTTCAGCGTGACCGCAACGGGAACAGGCACTCTAACCTATCAGTGGAAGAAGAATGGCACTGCCATCAGTGGAGCTACCTCGGCTTCCTACACTACCCCGGCCACCGTCGCTTCCGACAATGGCGCGACATTCACCGTGACCATTACCGGCACGTCGGGCAACGTGACCAGCAGCGCGGCCACGCTGACGGTGAACGCTCCGCCATCCATTACCACGCAACCGGCCAGCCAGAGCGTAATAGCCGGGCAGACAGCCACATTCTCCGTAACCGCTGCGGGAACCGCCCCATTGACCTATCAGTGGAACAAGGGCGGGACTGCCATCGCCGGCGCTACATCGGCTTCCTACACGACTCCCGCCACGACCACGGCGGACAATGGTTCGCAATTCACCGTTACAGTTACAAATGGCGCGGGCAAGATCACCAGCAATTCCGCCACTCTGACGGTGACCGCCGCCACGCTCATACTCAATGCCGGCCAGGCGAGCTTGAATTTCTCAAGCGTCAATATCGGCAGCAGCAGCACATTGCCCGTCGGATTCACAAACGCCGGAAATTCGAATGTCACCGTTTCGAACGTTGCAATCTCAGGCGCCGGGTACACGGCCAGCGGCGTTCAGGCTGGACAGATCGTAACGCCCGGACAAACCGCCACGCTCAACGTCACTTTCACCCCGGCCACGGCCGCGCTTATTTCGGGAAGCGTCACGGTAACCAGCAACGCCAGCAACTCTCCCGCGACCGTTACGCTGTCCGGGACAGGCGTGCAGGCGGTATCGCACTCGGTTACGCTGTCGTGGAGTGCAAGCACATCCACGGTGTCCGGTTACAACGCATACAGGTCGTCGGTAAGCGGCGGGCCATATACGAAGCTCAACTCCACGCTGATTGCCGCGACGACCTATGTGGATACGGCGATCACAGCAGGCCAGACATATTACTATGTAGTAACTTCAGTCAGTTCCGCCGGAGCCGAGAGCGCCAACTCGGCTGAAGTTTCCGCGATCGTCCCCTAGATTGGGGCGGCGATTGAACGAATCCGGTTCGGCGGGCTGCGTAGGAAAGTTGTGACGCAGCCCGCCGCTTCCCTCCGCGCCCGTTCGTCAGGTGCAGGCCACCCCCCTGTCCCATAAATGTCCATTGGGACAGTAGTCCCGTTTCGGTCCCCAAACCACAATCGCCAGAATGAAGAACTTTAGAATGAACGAATGGTTCCGCGGCGCGCAGAAATGCGCGACGCCGACAAATCCTGCGAACAAGAATACAATTTCTTGTGGCTTCTTGGTCTTCTTGCTTTCCGTCACCCTATACAGCACGGGCTGCATTGGTCTGACTAGTGCATCCAAGAGCCCTTCAACTCAGCAGGCCGCGGCGGGCGCCGCTGCGATTTCAGTGAATCCGGCGTCGATCGGTTTTGGCTCCGTGCCTGTGGGCAACACGTCTTCTCAATCGGTCACGATTTCCAACGGTGGAGGATCGAATCTTACGATTACGCAGGCGAACACGACTGTTGCCGGCGTAACACTCACGGGCACGAGTCTCCCACTAGTAATCGGCGCGGGGAAACAGGCAACATTTGACGTTATTTTCTCGCCCAAAGCAGCCGGAGCCTTATCCGGCGATATTTCCATCATGAGTAATCTCTCCAGTTCGCCGAGCACAGTAACCTTGAGCGGGACCGGCATGGCCGCCACGGCGCTCCTCACCGCCAGCGCTTCCAGCATGAGTTTCGGAAATGTTGCCGTCGGGAAAAGCAGTTCAATGAGCGTTGTTCTGACAAATGCGGGAAATTCAAACGTTACCGTGTCGAAGAGCAGCGTTTCGGGCGCACCCTATTCCGCGAGCGGAGTTTCTGCTGGATTAATATTGGCGCCCGGACAATCCGCGACGCTGGATGTGACTTTCTCTCCCCTGGCCGCCGGTAGTTTTTCCGGCAGTGTAACAGTGGCGAGCAACGCCACAAATTCACCCGACACAATCTCCTTTTCAGGCAGTAGCTCTCAATCCGTTTCCCATTCCGTTGAGCTGACTTGGACTTCAAGCACATCGGCCGTTGCCGGCTACCACGTATATCGATCGAATGCTCCCGGGGGATCGTACTCACTTTTGGATTCAAGCTTGGTGGCGGCAGATTCCTACACCGATTCCAGCGTTCAGGGAGGGTTGACGTATTACTACGTCATTAGGTCAGTGACGTCTGCTGGAGTTGAGAGCGCCGATTCGACGCAGGTTGCGGCTACGATCCCCACGCCATAGGTATCCGCGCCGCTAAAGGGGGGGAAAGGGCTTTGGCGGTGCAACTGTCCCTTCATTTATTGAACTTCCATCGCATCCAGTTTGTGGCCGAGGGTGCACTCCTGATCCCTGATTTCATTGGCATAGATCCTCCAGCGCCCAAGATTGGATTTGGAGCTTCCAAAGGCATATATAGGGCTTCAAATGCGTGTAAACTGTTTATTATATTGCACTTACACTATTCTTGCCTTGAAAATAGCGATCCCGCTGGAAGCATTCAAATCTAGGTGTTCTTGGAATGCATTGGGTACATTGTGGAAAGACTTTTCTTCGGCATTCCCCTAAATGGAATCTAGGATCAAGCGCAGTTTCCCAGAGAAGGGCCTGTCTTCATGTAACATACTTATTTTCAGTGAGATAAACGAATCTCTGCCCAGGAACCATTCCTCAGGTCTTGCTTAGCTTTGGAAGTCTGATTGCGATTGCCCCAGTGAGGATTTGAGGGTTTTAGTGGGAACCCTAGGGCGGTAGCTCGCCTTTGGAATTGGCTGGAAGTAAGCTGAATCGACACGTATATGAGCCAGAGCATATCAGCGAATAGCCTAAGTTGGTTCGCGCTCCAGACTAGATCCCGCTGGGAAGCCACCACTGCGGGGCTGCTGCGTGGCAAGGGACTGGAGACGCTTCTGCCCACCTACACGGCCAAGCGCAAATGGTCTGACCGCTTCAAAGTGGTCGAGGAGCCCCTATTCCCGGGATACGTCTTTTGCCGTTTTGATGTCCACAATCGACTTCCCGTGTTGATTACGCCCGGCGTTATTTCCGTTGTGGGAATGGGCAAGACGCCCATTGCTGTAGACGATGCGGAGATTCTCTCCATCCAGGCAGCTATTGGCTCTGGAGTCCACATGGAACCTTGGCCGTACGTTGAGATTGGCGAGCGAGTTCGCATAAAGGACGATGTATTGGACGGAATGGAAGGAATCCTGACCAATTTTAAGGGCAATCATCGCGTGGTTATCTCCGTGACATTGCTCCGTCGCTCAGTGGCGCTTGAAATCGACCGCTCGCGAATCACTCCGCTGGGGTCTCCCAGGACGGATCCGAGCAGGGTAGCCAAAGAAGTACCTGAGCCGGAAGTGTTAGGCGCCTGAATTTAGGAAATTGTTCCGGATGCGGTTTTCGTGTGTGTCCGTTCGTCAAGGAAATGAACTGAGGGTTGTGGTCGCAGTCTGTAAGCGAAGTTGCAGTAAATGGATCCCCCGAACCGCAGAACGGGCATGGATCAAGGCAAGGCATTGCATCCAACGCGGAGCCGGACATGGCTCTGCGGAATCGGTCGGGAGAATTTATGAACCTAAACGGCAATTCGAACGGCAATTCAAACGGTACAAAGCCGGCGACCATACGCGTCGGAGTAATTGGTTACGGGTATTGGGGACCGAACGTGGTTCGCAACTTTTTTGCGGTGGACCACACTAGCGTCGAAATGCTTTGCGACATGAATCCCAGCGCGCTGGCCCGGGCCAAGAAGAACTATCCGAGTCTTGAGGTAACCACCGATCCCGAAGAAATTCTGAAATCGCCCAAGATCGACGCCGTGGCGGTTGTCACTCCTGTGTGGACGCACTACAAGCTCGCAAAAGCCGCGCTGGAAAACGGCAAGCATGTGTTCGTCGAAAAGCCGTTCACTTCCACTTCCGAGCAGGCCGAGGAACTGATTAATCTGGCCGCGCGCAAGAATTTGCGGATCATGGTGGACCACACGTTCTTGTTCACTGGAGCGGTTCGCAAAATACGCGAGCTGACTGAAAGCGGCACCCTGGGAGATTTGTACTACTACGACTCACTGCGCGTAAACCTGGGACTGTTCCAGCATGATGTCAGTGTAATCTGGGATCTGGCCCCGCACGACCTCTCGATCATGGATCACCTGATCAAGGGAGAGCCGGAAGCCATCGTCGCCACAGGCGAATGCCACCTCAACGCCGTCGAGGACGTGGCCTTCATGACCATCTACTTCCCGAACAACGTCATCGCGCACATCAATGTGAACTGGCTCTCGCCCGTCAAGATTCGCATGACCATGATCGGCGGGCAAAAGAAAATGCTGGTCTGGAACGATCTGGTGGCCGACGAGAAAATTCGCGTGTACGACAAGGGCGTGCAAATCACTTCCGGCGATAAAGTCCGCGAATTGCTCGTGAATTACCGGTCCGGCGACATGTGGGCTCCGCAGCTCGAACAATTGGAAGCGCTGCGCGTGGAGCTGGATTATTTTGCCGATTGCATTCTGCACGACAAGACGCCTTTCAATGATGGCCAAGCCGGCCTGCGCGTGGTGCGCATGCTCGAAGCGGCCGAAAAGTCGATCAAGCAGAGAGGAGAATTGGTGCGCCTGTGAACGAATACTGCAGCATTGCCCCGGATGTAAAGCTTGGCAAGGGTGTGAAGCTCTCCAAATTTATCAACCTATACGGCTGCTCCATCGGCGACGACACAAAAATCGGAGCGTTCGTTGAAATTCAGAAGAACGCTACGGTGGGCCGCCAATGCAAGATTTCCAGCCACACGTTTGTGTGCGAGGGAGTGACCATCGAGGACAACGTGTTCATCGGGCACGGCGTGATGTTCATCAATGACATCTATCCGCGCGCGACCGCAAACGGACAATTACAAACGGAAGCCGACTGGAAGGTCGAGCGCACCATTATCAAGAACGGAGCATCGATTGGCACGGGCGCCACAATCCTGGCCAATGTCACTATCGGAGAGAATGCGATTGTCGGAGCAGGCAGCGTGGTTACTAAAGATGTACTGGCGAATACCATCGTCGGTGGAAACCCCGCGAAGGTGTTTCGTAAAATCGAATCCGCCGTGGAGGCCATAAAGTGAGCACACCAAGTGGAAATGGCAATGGGATTCCGTTTTTGGATTTGGTCACGCCGCATGTCGAGCTGGAGCAGGAACTGACAAAAGTCTTCCTGCAGACCATTCGCACCGCTGGTTTCATCGGCGGGCCGATGGTGGATGATTTTGAAAAAGCGTTTGCCGAATTCTGCACCGCCAGCCACTCCGTTGCCGTCAGCAGCGGCACCGATGCCTTGCGATTTGCCATCATGGGCGCGGGAATCCAGCCCGGCGACGTCATCGTGACCGTCCCGCACACATTCATCGCCACGAGCGAAGCCATTTCGCAGGCCGGCGCGCATCCGGAGTTCGTCAACGTGGACGAGCGCACCTACAACATGAGCGCCGATCGGCTGCGCGAATATCTGGAGAAGCAGTGCACCAAGGACACCACTGGCAAGCTTGTAAGCCGCCGCAGCGGACGCCGTGTGGGAGGCATTATTCCCGTGCATTTGTACGGGCAGATGGCGGACATGGACGCGATCCTGGCCCTTGGCGAACAGTATGGGCTGGTGGTGATTGAAGATGCCTGCCAGGCCCACGGCGCCGAATATTTTTCAAAAAATAATAATCGCTGGATGAAGGCGGGCACCATGGGACGCGCCGCCGCGTTCAGCTTCTATCCCGGAAAAAATCTGGGAGCGTGCGGGGAAGCGGGCGCGGTCACCACCAATGACGCCAAGCTTGCCGACAAAGTGAAAGTCCTGCGCGATCATGGCCAGGCCAAGAAGTATTACCATGACATGGAAGGCTACAACGGAAGACTGGACGCCATGCAGGCCGGTTTCCTGCACGTAAAGCTGGCTCACCTGGCGAATTGGAATGCCGCGCGCCGCGAACGGGCCGCGGAATACAACAAGCTGCTTGAAAGCGCGGAAGGCAGCGTCATTCGCCCCTTCGAACCGTCCTGGTCCCGCGCTGTGTATCACCTGTACGTTGTCCGCACGCACGATCGCGAAGGAATGATGAAACATCTTAAGGATGCGGGCATCGCCACGGGAATTCACTACCCGATTCCGCTGCACATGCAAAAGGCCTACGACTACTTGAACTACCGGCAGGGAGATTTCCCGGTCTCTGAAAAAGTAGCGGCCGAGATTGTGTCGCTGCCCATGTTTCCGACTCTGAAGCCGGAACAGCAGGCTCTGGTCGTCCGTGAAATGCTTCGCTGCTTGCGCGTCGAAATGGTGCGATAGCAAACAGGCGATCTTCCGGATTGCATATTGGAATATCGCAACACGGCAGAGAAGCGATTTTCACCAGGACACTTTTCTCATGAATTCGGCAACCGAACTGACTGACGAATCGATCCTAATTGCAACGGCTGCGGCGAAGCTGTCCAAAGTCCACAAGAAAATCTGGATTGATCTGGACAATTCGCCGCACGTCCCGTTTTTCGTTCCCATCATTCCCGAGCTCAAGGCCAGAGGTTTCGAAATTTTCATTACCGCGCGGGATTCCTATCAGGTTGTCGAGCTGATGAAATATTACGGAATTCAAGGGCGTGTGATTGGCAAACACTACGGGAAAAATACCATCCTTAAATTTCTGGGCACGCTTTGGCGCGGCATCGCCCTTATTTATATTGCCCGCAAAGAAAAGATCGATATCTCGTTGATGCATGGGTCGCGAGGGTGCTTGATGGCTTCCGGGGTCTTGGGAATCCAGAACATCACCATCGGGGACTATGAACACACGGCGAAATTTGCCATCAAGAACATGGTGGTTATCTATCCGGAAATCATTCCCATCAGTGGCGTCGCAGGCAAAGCCCCCAGGGTTCTAAAATATCCAGGCATCAAGGAAGACGTGTATCTTCCCAGCTTCCACCCGGATCCGAAGATGAGGCAGCGGCTGGGCATTGCGGAGGACGAACTTTTGGTCACCGTGCGGCCACCCGCTACGGAGGCCCACTATCACAATCCGGAGGCCGATGGATTGTTGACGGCGACCCTCGAAAGATTCAGTAAAATGGAGGGCGCGCGCGTCCTGCTCTTGCCGCGAAGCAAGAATCAGGAAAAGGAATTGCGCGCGGCCTGGCCCAAGGAAATCGCTTCCGGCAAGATTGTGATTCCAGCTAGTGTCGAAAACGGCATGAACATTATCTGGAATTCGGATTTAGTGGTCAGCGGTGGCGGAACCATGAACCGGGAAGCTGCGGCGATGGGAGTTCCAGTGTACAGTATCTTTCGCGGGCCAATTGGCGCCGTGGATAAGTTTTTGTCGTCCAAGGGCCGGCTGGTCCTGCTGGAAAGCGTGGAGCAGGTCCGCACCAAAATTCAGGCCGTGAGGCGAGACAAAGAGGCCGTATCGCTCAGCCATCAAAGGAGCCCGGCGCTCGAGGCGATTATTCAGCACATTACGGACATTGCGGAATCGATGAACGGGCCCGTACCAGAAACGATCAAGGGATGAGTTTTACGAAGTGGGCGCGCCGCTCCCGCGTGGAGAGGCATTCATGACGGACGACATTCTTCGAAAGAACATCGAGAGTAGCATCGAGGTTCACAGCCGCCTTTTGAAGGCCTGTTTGCCCGCGATGACCGTCGCCGCTGACGCACTCATCGCAGCCTACCGCAGCGGGCACAAGGCGCTCTTCTTCGGAAATGGTGGCAGTGCCGCGGACGCACAGCATCTTGCCGCCGAATTCCTCGGACGCTACCTGCGCGAGCGCCAGCCACTACCGGCCGTAGCCCTTCATAGCAACGCTTCCGCCGTCACATCCATCGCCAACGACTACGGCTACGAACAAGTGTTTTCGCGACAGCTGCAGGCCCTCGCCACCGCCGGCGACGTCGCCGTCGCCATAAGCACTTCGGGAAACTCTCCGAACGTCATTGAAGCCGTCTCCAGTGCTCGTGAGATGGGCGTCTACACGATTGGACTCACCGGGTCCTCCGGAGGACGCATGCGAGGGCTTGTCGATGTGTTGATTGCCGTGCCATCGGAGGAAACGCCGCGCGTTCAAGAGTGCCACATCCTGGTGGGACACGCGCTGTGCGATGCGGTTGAGCAAGCGATCGCTTCGGCACCCGCTGTAAAGGGAGTATCCGCAACGGTGAAGTAGAAATGAGCCGTACTTTGCTTCATAGGTTGAACCCGCGAGCGCCAGCGAGAGCCCAAGCGAACATGATGGAGGTTTAACTTCCACGACACGCCCATTCGGCGGCAACATCTTTGAAATGCGCGACCGGAATTGCGAGACCATTGAATATCATCGATCCACTGACCGACACGCGCTGGGACGACTTGGTTGCTCGCCATCCGAGAGCCTCGGCATTTCACCGGCGAGGATGGCTTGAAGCGCTGAAGCTAACCTATGGCTACCAGCCATTTGTGCTGACCTCCGCGTCCCCCAACGAAGCTTTGTCCGATGGAATCGTGGCCTGCCGCATCAAGAGTTGGCTGACTGGGACGCGAATGGTTTCCTTGCCGTTTGCCGACCATTGCGATGCTTTATTCAACGATTCCGGCGATCGCCAGCTGTTGGCGAGCCGACTCGTCGAGGAATGCAAACGGCAGCATTGCAAGTATCTGGAATTTCGACCGCTGGAAGAGTCAACAAATCCGGGGATTGAATTCCAACCTACGGAATCGTTTTACTTCCACGAACTCGATCTGCGGCCGGGCCTTGAGCAGCTCTTCAAAAATCTGCACAAGGATTCCATTCAGCGAAAAATTCGGCGCGCTGAAAAAGAGCAAGTGTCTTACGAAGTGGGCAGCAGCGAGCAATTCATCGAGACGTTCTACCACCTGCTGCTGATCACAAGAAGGCGCCATCAATTGCCGCCTCAGCCGATCGCCTGGTTCAGGAACCTGACCAAGAATATGGGAGACGCGCTTCACATTCGAGTTGCGCGAAAAAACGGCGCCCCAATCGCGGCGCTGCTCACACTGCGGCACCGTTCCAAGATCATCTACAAGTACGGATGCTCGGACGGGGCCTTTCACCAGCTCGGCGGCATGCCGTTTCTTTTCTGGAAGCTCATCGAAGAGGGCAAGGCTACGGGCGCGGAGAGCCTCGATTTTGGGCGGTCCGAACTTGAGAATGAGGGCCTGGTGGCCTTCAAGGACAAATTTGGCACCACCAAGCGCAAACTGACGTATTACCGATACCCTCAAACTAAAAAACAAGCCGCGCATTCGAGGGGCGATTCCAACCTGGCGCGCAGAATATTTTCCATTCTCCCGGATGGCGTCTTATCCGCGGCCGGGAAAATCTTGTACAGGCATATTGGATAGAGTGAAAACCGAGCAGACCACGGAGCGCTGTTTCACCGTGTTCACTGGGCAAGAAAAATAATCGGCAAGTATCTTCCAGGAATCGAGATCAAATGCGAATTATTCACGTAATTGGAGCAAGGCCCAATTTCATGAAGGCCGCGCCGGTGATCCGCGCGCTCTCTGCTTTTCCCATCGAGCAGATCGTTTGCCACACCGGCCAGCACTATGACTTCAACATGTCCGACGTATTTTTTCAGCAACTGGGCATGCCCGCGCCGGACGTCAACCTGCAAGTCGGTTCAGGCTCGCACGCGCAACAGACCGCGAACATCATGTGCAAATTTGAGACCGTGGTCCTTGAAAAAAAACCTGACATGGTGGTTGTCTATGGCGATGTGAATTCCACCGTCGCGGCGGCCCTGGTATGTTCCAAACTGATGATCCGGGTCGCACATGTAGAGGCGGGCCTGCGCTCGTTCGATCGCGCCATGCCCGAGGAGGTCAACCGGCTGGTCACCGATCAGCTTTCCGACCTGTTGTTCACGCCTTCCGAAGATGGCAATCGCAACCTGGCGCGTGAGGGCATCGCCCCTGAAAAAGTGTTCCTGGCCGGCAACGTGATGATTGACACGCTGGTCCGAATGCTGCCGGAAGCCGACCGGCGCCTGCCTGCCGATTTGCCGTCCCGGTATGCCCTGGTGACCCTGCACCGGCCGTCCAACGTGGACGATCTGGACTGGCTGCGCTCCCTGCTGTCGAGCCTTGAAGGGGTGGGTCACGGCCTTGAAGTTATTTTTCCAGTTCATCCGCGCACTAGCCAGAAAATTGCCAGCCTCGGAATCGGCCCTGAAAACAATGGGCACATTCGATTCCTGGAGCCGCTGCCTTATCTGGATTTCCTGGCGCTTCAGAAGCATGCCGCGGTGGTCATCACGGATTCCGGCGGAATTCAGGAAGAAACCACGTTTCTCGGTGTACCATGCCTGACCGTGCGCGAGAATACGGAGCGCCCGGTGACGACCACCATCGGCACCAACGTGCTGGTGGGCAGAGATACAGCGAAGCTGAGCAGCGAACTGGCTCGAGTCATGAGCAGGGAGCGAAAAAGTTCCGGCGTGCCTCCCCTTTGGGATGGACATGCCGCCGAGCGAATCGCTAAAGTAATCGTTGGCAAGTAGCGGGAGCGAAGTCGCGAGGATTTTCTCGTCAAAGATTCCATGACCTCCTCATTCATTGACTATTACCGGTGTCCGGAAGAGTTTGCCAAGTTCGGCGTTGCCCGAGAGCTTGGTCAAACGCCGGGCTTTTTTCGTTTTGGAAAGCAGATTACCTGCTTCGGACGGAGTGCGGGGCCGGTGTCAAGTTCGCCGCAAGGAAATCTTTCCGATTCACTCTCTCTCATGGACACACGGGGAGATGGAATCAAGCTGCCATTTGACGCGGACGAAATTCTGGATAATCTTCGCAAAGAGAGATACGTCGCCGCGGAAGCCACTTCCTCCTTCCCCAAGAATCTGATCCGAAAGGCGTACTATGCGGTGCGCCCGCTGCTTCCCGTCAGCGTCCGCAAGCATTTTCAGAGATTCCATCTCCGGGAGCGAAGAAATATTCAGTTTCCCGCCTGGCCGATCGATAAGACGGTCGATAATTTGTGCGCGGAGCTCATGTCTGCCTGCGTCCGAGCGAGCAGTAACCGTGGAATTCCGTTTATCTGGTTCTGGCCGAACGACTACCAGGGCTGTGTTCTGATGACCCATGACGTGGAACATGAGGAAGGCAGAGCTTTTTGCGGCGACTTGATGGATATGGACGAGCGCCATGGGATCCACACTTCCTTCCAGGTTGTTCCCGAAGAACGCTACGAACTTTCCGACGATTTTCTGCAGAGCATACGGGCGCGCGGTTTTGAGCTCAATGTGCATGATCTCAATCATGATGGCCATTTGTTTCAGAGCCACGAATTGTTTCTGCAAAGGGTGCGCAAGATCAACGAATATGCGAGAAAATGGGGCGCGGAAGGATTTCGCTCTGGCGGGATGTACCGGAATGCGGAATGGACTGACGCATTTCAAGTCAACTACGACATGTCATTTCCCAGCGCCGCGCACTTGGAACCGCAGCATGGCGGTTGCTGCACCATTATGCCGTATCTTGCGGGAGAGTTGGTCGAGCTGCCTTTGACCACAACGCAAGACTATTCTCTATTTCATATTCTGGACCAGTATTCGATCGATCTTTGGAAAAAACAACTGGACTTTATCGCTTCAAGCAACGGACTGGCGTCGTTTATTGTGCATCCGGACTATGTGATCGAAACGCGCGCGCGCCTTGTATATGACAATTTGCTTCAATATCTCTCGGAATTTTGCAGCCGGGCAAAACTTTGGCAGCCATTGCCGCGGGATGCGGCGAAATGGTGGCGCGAGAGAAGCCAGATGCGAATCGAGCGCTCCGGCGATTCGTGGAAAGTGGCGGGCCCGGGTTCTGAGCGGGCGTCTGTTGCCTTGGCGCAGATCGAGGAAGGCCGCCTGACTTACCAGATTGAAAACTCCTCTTGCCGGGAGTCCATCGCCTAAGTTGAAAGACAAGTGACAGGGCACATCGCAATTCCAATTTTCCGGCACATGTGTTTCTTGCTGCTAAAGCACAAAACGTAATCCACTTGGCGTGTAACCTACCCCGCGATACGCTCCTCGCCGCACCCCCCAAGAGTATTTCTCAAATTAAGCTTGCACCCATTGCTCCAGTTTCATAAAACTCCCCCAAATTCCCAATGGCGCGCCAGATTGCGCGGCCTAAGCCGTCGATTTCAACTGCCTGTGATGGCTGTCTAGACATGCGTCGGCTCGTGCAGCACAGTGCCGTACCCTGCAAATCAATGAATTGTTTTTTGTTTTAGAATGCTTTGGCGGGAGAGTCTGCGAAGACGGAATGCAGCTGTTTTCGCCAGTCCGGCAATCGCACGGAAAAAGTACGATTCAATCGGGCATTGGAGAGAACCGAATAGGCGGGGCGTCGCGCAGGCGTGGGATATTCGCTGGCGGCGATGGGAATAACGCGGCGCACCATCAATGGAAGGTTGTTGGTGGCCGCCGCATACCAAGGGGTAGCTGGAGGAATCTTGGCGGCTTCTTCAAGAATGGCATTTGTAAAATCGTACCAGGTTGTTTCTCCGCCGGCGGTCATGTGGTAGATTCCGCTGACGTCCGCCAAAGAGAACGGGCCGCCTTCGGTGTCACACATTTGGGCGAGAATCTTGGTGGTGGCGCCGGCAATTTCCGAGTTTAGCGTGGGCGCGCCCACCTGATCCCGCACAATTTTCAGCTCTTCGCGCTGCGTGGCAAGTTTCAGAATAGTGAGCAGAAAATTGCGCCCCTGGGTCGCGTACACCCACTCGGTGCGAAAGATCAGGTGCATGGCGCCAGAGGATTGAATTGCGCGTTCCCCTTCGAGCTTCGTTCTTCCGTAGACGTTTTGCGGATTTGTGGGATCGTCTTCGTCGTATGGCGTGGTTTTGGATCCATCGAACACGTAGTCCGTCGAATAGTGCACCAGAGAAGCGCCGCTTTTCCTGGCTTCTTCGGCCATCACGGCCGGAGCTTCGGCGTTGATCGCCCGCGCAAGGGCTTCCTCCGATTCGGCTTTGTCCACCGCGGTATACGCCGCCGCATTCACAATAAATGCAGGCCGGAACGTGCGGATGGCTCGGCGGATTTCTTCCGGTTGGGTGAGATCAAGCTGCCGGCGGTCCAGGGAAGTTACCTCGCCAATGCGGGGCAACATCCTGCTCAATTCGCGGCCAACTTGTCCGTTTGTTCCGATCAGCAGAATGGCGGGTGTCATTTCGGGGAGTAGCGCGGCAGAGATTCCCGAGGTATGGAAGCCAGTGTGGGATTCTTGGCGTCTTTTTCGGAAATAAGAGGATTTGCGACGCCCCAGGAAATGGCCAGATCGGGATCGTTCCAGATGATCCCGACCTCGCTAGTTGGGTCGTAGAAGTCGCTGCACTTATACAGGAATTGAACGGTATCGGACAAAGCCGCGAAGCCGTGCGCGAATCCCTGGGGAATGAAGATTTGATTCTGACGCTCGGCGGAGAGCACCACGCTGGTCCATTTTCCAAAGGTGGGCGAGCCAACGCGAATGTCCACCGCAACGTCCAATGCTTCGCCTTCCACCACGCGGCAGAGCTTCGCCTGCGTATGCCGCAGCTGGATAATGGAGGCCACGCAGCGTGCCCTTTGCGGAACGCGAGTGGTTATCCTGAACAAAAATATCGTGGATCCCCAAGTCGGCGAACTTCTGCTGGTGGTACGTCTCCAGGAAAAAGCCGCGCGCATCGCGGAATACTTTCGGCTGGAGTTCCCAGACATCCGGAAGTGAAGTATCTATTTTCTGCAAGCGAGTGAGCCTCTATCCGTCGGCGATGCCGCAACGATTGCGAGCTGGCATCAGCGGGGAAGTTTCGATCCCGCGGAGGATAGCGCGTGCAGGGAGGAATCGCGATTTTCGTAATACTTGTCGTAGTAGGAGAGATATTCTCCGTCGCGCACGCCTGCCATCCACTTGGCGTTGGACTTGTACCAATCGATGGTCTGCCGCAAACCTTCTTCAAACGGAATTGCCGGTTTCCAACCCAGCTCTTTTTCCATCTTGTCGCAGTGCAGGGCATAGCGGCGGTCGTGTCCCGGACGATCCTTCACATAGGAGAGCAGACGTTTCCGGTTTGCCGATCAGGCGAAGCAGCGTGCGTGCAATGGTCAGATTTTCCTCGATGTCCAGCCCGCCGATGTTGTAAACCTCGCCAATGCGGCCGCCTTCGAGAACCGCCAATACGCCCCGGCAATTATCTTCCACGTGCAGCCAGTCCCGCTGCTGCTTTCCGTCGCCGTAGATGGGCAGCGGCTTGTCATCGAAAGCATTGGTGATCATCAGGGGAAGGAATTTTTCGGGAAACTGATACGGCCCATAGTTGTTGGACGACCGAGTGATAAGACCCGGGAATCCGTAGGTGCGCACGTAGGAGAGAACCAGGAGGTCCGAACTGGCCTTGGAGGCAGAATAGGGGCTGCTCGGCTGCAGCGGCGAATTCTCATCCGCGAATGCGCCGGGAGCCATGTCGCCATACACTTCGTCGGTGGAAATATGAACAAATCGCTCGATGTTCAGCTTCCGCGCCACCTGCAGCATGACGAATGTTCCCGTGACATTGGTGTCGATGGCCGCCGCGGGCTCGTAAATGCTGCGGTCCACGTGTGATTCGGCCGCAAAGTGAACCACGGCATTCGCAGCCGCGCATGGCTTCCTCGACCGCATTGGTGTCGCAGATGTCTCCGCGAACAAAAGAGTAATTGGGATTGTCCGCAACCGATTCCAGGTTGGCCAGGTTGCCCGCATACGTCAGTTTGTCGTAATTGACGATCTGATATCCCTTGTTGAGGGAAAGCACGTGGCGGATGAAATTGGAACCAATAAAGCCCGCACCGCCAGTGACAAAGATTTTCATCGGCCGGTTTCCTTTGGCGCCACAAGTTGTGGCTCGCGATCGTGCGACATCTTGTTTGCTCCCGTTTCCGCCACCAGATTGTTTGCGCGGAGCAGCGACTCGAACGTGCCGGCGTCGGTCCACCAGCCATCCAGCACTTCGTAGGTGAGCTTGTCTTCCTCGATGTAGAAATTGTTCACGTCGGTGATTTCCAGTTCGCCGCGTCCGGAGGGCTTCAGGCGCTGAATCTTCTGGAACACTGTCTTGTCGTAAAGATAGATTCCGATCACGGCGTAATTCGATTTGGGGGCCTTGGGCTTTTCTTCAATTCCAATCACATGGTTGCCGCGAATTTCCGCCACGCCAAAACGCTGCGCGTCGGTAACTTCCTTCAGCAGAATCTTGGCGCCTTCTCCCTGCTTCTTGAAGTTCTCCACGGCCTGGCAAATGTTGTTCTCGATGATGTTGTCGCCCAGGATCACGCAGATCGACTCATCGCCGGCAAAGTATTCCGCCAAGGCCCAGGGCTTGCGCGATGCCGCCTTCGCCTTCCTGATAGGTGTAGTTGATGTGCTTCAATCCGAAATCGCGCCCATTCCCAAGCAGCCGCAAGAAAGTCGCCGGCGTTCTTTCCGCCGGTCACAACCAGGATTTCCTCGATTCCCGCATTGACCAGCGTTTGGATGGGATAGTAGAGCATCGGCTTGTCGTAAATAGGCAGCAGATGCTTGTTCGTAACGCGTGTGAGCGGATTCAACCGACTGCCGGTTCCGCCTGCCAGCACAACACCTTTCATATTGATCCTCCTGTGGTTATGCCGGAGCTGGGCCCATTTTCGGCCCCAATACCTCTGGCAATCAAGATAGATGTTTTCAATTGAGTCGAAACGGCCACGATTTGTTTCTGGAAAACTTGCTGGAAAATAGTTGAACTGCTTTGATATTTCTATGAATGACTGTTATTTTCCGCGGCGGACTGAGCCTTTGCTCTGGGGCCGTGGCCTCGAAAATAAGAAAGCATGCGGTCCTTCTGCTCTTTCCGAAGGTAGGACACAAGATCCGCGGAAATGAGAAACGGTTCGCGCGTAATAAACGAATGCGCAAATCCGGCCAATCTGACCAATCCTCCAATGAGGAATGGCTTGTGGGGAAGCCGAATGGCGCACTTGATGAACTCAAATAGGGGATAAGTGCCGAAACTGTAGTCCAATTTGCCCAGGCGGTAGCTGCTTCGCAATGTGCCGCCGGCGGCTCCGGTGGGCCTGTGGTGAAATATCTTCAACTCGGGAATGGATTCAACATCCCAGCCCATCATTCTGGCTGAAGTTTGGGCGTGCCAGTCTTCTCCGCCGTACTGGAGAACCGCGTAGCCGCCAAAGCCTTCGTAACATTCCCGCCGAACGAGTTGCGCGGCATGGGCCACGGAATGAACTCTGTTGGCGCCCCGAGTTATAAACTCGCCGTTTACCTCTTCGTAGACAAATCCGCCCGCCAAGCCTAGCCGCGGATTCAATTCAAATTGCCTCATCAAATTCTCAAAATAGGCTGGGTCAACCGTCAAGTCCGCATCCATGTTTCCGATGAAATCGTACGCAACGTCCTGCAAAAGGTGCTCGCCGCTGCGTAAGGCGACAACCTTGGACGCAAAGCTGCGCCCCGGGGGTCTCGATCTGCGCAGAAAGCGGATAAAGTCATGTTTGTCCGCGTAGCTCTGGACGATCTCGTCCGTGCGATCGGTGGAATTGTCGCTCACAATCAGCCACCGTTTGGGAAGCGCGGTCTGAGCGAGGACGCTCTCAATGGTATTTGCAATGTCGGCTTCCTCGTTATGGGCGGCCGTCATGAGCACGTACGAGCAGAGCTTTCGCTCGCCAGCGTTTTCCGGACCGGCTGCGGTCGAAAGCGCGGCTTTTTCCCCGGGATTTGCGGTCGAGTGGATCATGCTTTTACCGTTCGTTGGTGCAGCCATCCTCGCGTGGCGTGTCACATTGTATTCCTGGTAGCCGGCGCCCATTCGCCTATTGCACGGCAAGGCCGCGTATCCGCCTGGAGTAAGCCTGAGCGCGCGATTCCAATTCGGAATTGGCCCTCACAAAAATGATCGTTATTCGTTTGCGGGCCTTAGCGACCACTCGCCATCCAGCCGTGAGAAAAACGCCGTTCCACTTTGGATTAGTCCTGAGAACTCCGGCTTGCTGGTATGGATCAATGTCCAGCTTCCATTGCGGAAAAAGAAACAAGAATTCATTGTCAGCTCTTGCATGAATTGAGGTTCGAGCCTGCCGTGAAGTCCCGTCAGCCCGCTTTTCCACGCATCGTGGAAAAGATGATGGAGGACCGCGTTAACCGCGAAACTTTCGGAGCCAATTTGGATCACCTCGCCCACAGCTCCAGGCGCAACATAATAAATATACCAACCGAGAATCTTGCGGTCCTTGTCGCGAACCAGAACTTTTCGAAGCTCTCCAAAGACTTTTCTTTTTTCCAGAAAATCCAGCACCCAGGCCAGGGAATCTCGATCGTATTCGGGAAGCATCCAGTGTTTGCTGGGTATTTTAGCCAGGCATTCCAGGAGCATATCGGTGCTCAGTTCCTCGCCGAAACTCGTGGGCGGTGTCTGGCGCAAGGGACTGAGCGGCATTCTTGCTACCAGGGTATCCGCAATGGCGGAAAAAGGCCTCGAAATGGAGCCAATCGAAGCCAGAAGCCGGCTCTTTTTCAAACGCGAAACGGCATGAAAAACATAACGTGAAGGGCGAAGAGGGCGCGCCCACTGCAAGCTATAGATAGGCACAACACTGAAACCCAGGCTGCGCAAGAGTTGCCGGCTGCTCTCGTTCGCGGAATCGGCCATCGATATATCCTGCGGGCCCTTCATGAACGCGCGGATCAGCTGGATGGCGGCCATGGAAGCGCGGCTTTCGGGATCCACCACAAAATTGCTTCCGAAGGCCAGTCGAATCGTTTTCCCTTGGAACGACATCCTGCGCGGAACCACCCCAAAGAAGCCCACGATTTTCCCTTGCGCATCTTCATAGACATAAGAAGAAGTGCCGTCGCCGGCCCAGGGATTTTGCAAAAATAACTCGTCGAAGTAGGTTTTCAATCTGTCGGGTGATGGTCCCTTTCTTTCGTGCAGGACCTTCCAAACCAAGTCAGTCACCGGATGAATGTCTGCTTTGACGAAGGGACGTGTGCCTGGCATCGCTGCTGCACCCTTTCTGGTCTTTATTTCGGGATCGCAAAAAATGTCGAAGGCCGGAAGACTCCCTCAACGATCGATTTGGGAAGAAGCGCCAAACCCCGGTCCGCTCTAAATGGTACTTCCACCGTCCACCACAAGACTCTGTCCGGTTATGAAACCCGCCTGATCGGACAATAGGAATAGTGTGGGACCCACGACGTCCTCGGGAACCCCCAGACGACCAAGCGGGGTACGACGAAGAATTTGCTCTTTCTGTGTTTCATCCAAATTCCTTGTCATTTCCGTGTCGTAGTAGCCGGGGACAATGGAGTTTACGCGGATTTGTTGCTCGCCTAATTCTCGAGCCAGCGCGCGCGTGAAGGCGTCGATGCCGCCTTTCGTGAAGGCGTAGGCGGACATTCCCCTAAATCCCCTTATCGAACTGATCGAGGAGATATTCAGAATGACGCCGCCTGTTTTCGCGGCCAGCATTCTGCGCACCACGAGCCTCGTGAACCGGAGAGTGCCCACTCCATTTATGGCAAGAAGCTTGCTGATGGTGTCTTCCGACATCATGGCCAGCACCCCATCCGCGGCATGCGCGGCGCAATTAATCAGGCCGTAGGGGGCGCCGAACAGCGATTCGGCGGTCTTTAAGAAAGTCGCGACAGAAGGCTTGTCGGAAAGGTCGGCGGGAGCGAAGAAAAACCTGCCGTTCCCTGCCTGGGACTGTATAAAATCCGTCGGCGTGCGGCTGAAGGTGCTTACGCGATAGCCGGCATCCAGCAGCCCCGATACGAGCGTCCTGCCAAGTCCACGGCTGCCTCCGCTAATGACGATATGGCGATCCTTCGCCGTCGATTCTCCGGTCATGAAGTCTTGCTCCGCACAGTTTTTCCCGCCAGGGAAATATTTATCTTGTCAACGAACTTGATTAGCCGAGGCTGCTGAGGACTCGCCAGCTTTGCCCGGCAGGCTTGATTGATGGCGTCGCGGAGCGCCGACGCGTCCTGGTCCGGCTCCGGGACGATTTCACAGGCCACAAGCTCCCCTGCAATGGACGAGGTCTTCCCGAAGATGCGCACATCGGAAACTCCGGGGATCGCGCGGATCACTCGCTCCACTTCCACTGGATAGACTTTGCTGCCGGCCACATTGATCATGTCCGATTTTCGGCCCACAAAGTACACGCGATTGTCCATGATTTCCACCACATCTCCGGTGGCAAACCAATCCGCCATAGTAGCCTTCTGCGAGGAATGGGGATCGTACATGCGCATGGCGTTGAGAGAGCGCACCAAAAGTTCTCCATCCCCAATTTTCATCTCGGTTCCGTCGGGCAACGGCGCGTTGAGGTAGCTGACGGGAAATCCAGCCAGGCCATCGCTGACGGAAAAACAGCGCCCCAACTCCGTTGTCGCATAGATATGGACCAGGCGGACTTTCGGAAAATGCAGTCTCAGTTTGTCCAGGATGGCCTGATCGACTACTTCTCCGCCCAGCGTAATCTGTACAAGCGGGATTTTCTTGAGCACGTCCGCATCGGAAAACATCAAGAGACGCCTCCAATAAGAAGGCGTTGCCGAGACAAACTGAACTCCCGTGGCGCACATGAATCGCGCAATCGAAGCCGGATCCATTTCCGAATCCGGCATCGCCAAAGTGCCGCGGTCCGCGAAGCACTGCAGCATGACCTGAAGGCCCGCGTAAAGATTGGGCCGGTAGGAAAGAAACCATGTGGGAGTGAAATGACCCGGGCCCGGCCGAACTGGGCGAGCAAGACCCTTCCAGGAGTGCCGGGCTGCCTTAGGCTCTCCGGTGCTGCCCGAAGTAAGGATGGTAATGGAGCTGTCGCCGCTCCATTTTTCTTCATCCGGCAACTCGATGACTTGCAGCTTTGGAGAATCGTCCGTGCCTTCCGGAATGAGCAGCGCACCCAATCGCAGGTTTTTGCTCAATCGAAGGGTTTCTTCCAAGCTGAGCTGCGCATCGAACAGGAAAGCATCGCGTCCCATCCTTTCCAGGGCCGCTAGAACAGCATAACTGTCAGCCTTATGCCGGAAGGATAGCCCAATGCGATGCGCCTGGATGTTTCCATAGGTGTTGAATATCCATTGAGCCTGCTCCCTCAGATTGGACCAAGTCGTCGCGTGTTCGCGCGTGACGACGGCCTTCTGTTGAAGGGGAATTGCTTCGTCGAAAATCAATCGGCTCAACATGAATATATTTCCTTGGCCTTAGTCGTATAAGACTGCGAGGTCGGATAAGGTTCGGATTTGGTATTCAGCCCCCGTGGCGAAGGGATCCTTGCCGGTAATTTCTTCCAAGCGAATCACCGCCTGTGCAAAATCCAAGGATTCAAGTCCGATTTGATCCAGGACTGTCTCTGGACCGAGCGGCGGCGCGGAAAGCCCCTTGGACTTGAAGACATCCAATAGAACCTCGATTACACGGCCCTGATTCTCTGTCAATGTCATGAGACCCTCTTTTCTTCGGTTTTCAACGCGACTCCCGGCGAGGGACGCGGAGAAAGGGCGGACCGAACCTTGCGCTTCAAATCATAAGCGTAAGGGAGCCACCGATATGCTCCCGCCAGTTTGAGGCGAAACTCGATCGGCCAATCCGTTGGATTCACGCCAACGCGGCCGGTGAGAAATTCCTGCGGTTTGGTAAACGCCAGCACAGGCAGGGCGGAGAATACGCGATCGTACTGAGCTGCGCGGCACCCGTTGACCACTCGATCGTCAAAAGCGCCGTACGGAAAGCTGAAAAGTTTGATCTTGCGATTCAACATTTTTTCGAGCGTTTCTCTGGAGCCGGCGAGTTCCTGGCGAAGATGCTCGTCATTGATCTTCGGAAGCACAGGGTGAGACATGGAATGAGATCCGATTTCCACCAAGTCGGTGGGAATTTCTTTCAATTGCTGCACGGACATGACTTTGTCCACCGAGGGGTCCGGAGTGTCGAAATATTCCCAGTTCGGGTGTCCGTCGAGCACGTTCGGGACAATAAACAGAGTCGCGGGAATCCCCCGCTTGCGCAGTTCCGGCAAGGCATTGTCGAAAACCGACTCAAGGCCATCGTCAAATGTAATCACCGAGTAATGCCCTTTTTTTTCAGGAGCGGCCTGAACGTCGGCCCGGATCGGCGTCGTAACGCGAGTCAAGACGTCCAGTTGCCTGGCAAACAATGCGCGCTCTTCGGGAGGGACTGAGTGGTAGGCAAGCACCACACACGTTCGCGGGCTGCCCCCTGCCAGCCGGCTGAAAAAGTTCTTCAGGCTGTCCGTGGCGGCAACGACGACGCTTACTCCAAGATTAATCCAACGTTTTAACATGGCTTTTTTCCCTTAAGGTATGGGGTTGAATTCCGGCGGTTCGCGGTGTTTCGCTGAAATTTCGACCGCTCAGTCCCAAACCAAACGCAAATTGTATTTCCGCGCTACATTCATCTCCGCTGCATTCACGCCAGTGGAACGCTGCAATTCGATACGCTCTTTTGAGCGGCCGGCGGTTTGTTGCTGCCTGACGCAGTCAGCAAAGCTTTCAGGATGGCACGGTATTTGACCGATCCTCCCCTCGATGCTTCCTTGCCTCGGGCATCCTTCCTGAACAAAGACAAGAGAGTAACGACGAAGAGGCGAATTGCCGCGTTCAAAGCAAGGACGCCGCGGAACAGCAATGCGTAAAATCCGCCGCGAAATTTCGCGATGAGCCGCAACTCGGCCCTTACTTTCATGATTGTCTGCCACTCGCGCGGGCTGCTTACTCCCGCGTAATGCACGATTCTCCCATCGCCCACAAAATAGTTGGAAAATCCGGCGCGGCTGACCTTCCAGCACAGATCCATATCCTCGGCGTACATAAAATATTCTTCGCTAAACATCCCAACCTTCTCGAAAACTTCACGGCGCATCATCATGCACGCGCCGGTAATAACTTCCACCTTGGCCGGGTCGCTGCTCTTCGAAAACAGGGGGCCAATATTCCACAAGGGAAAAGACGGCCAGCGGAGCCGCAGCACTTCAGCCTGAAAAACCTGATTGAGAATCCCGGGGAACCTCATGATGCTGCTGGTCTGCACCGAGAGATCTCTATTCAGCAACTTGCATCCTACGATTCCAGCGTCGGGCAACGACTGCAGGCGCTCCAGCAAGATATTGATCGCAGGGTTGAGCAGTTTTGTGTCCGGGTTCAGGAAAAGAATGCATCGGCCTTTGGATTGCTGAAATCCAAGATTGTTGGCGCCGGCAAAACCAAGGTTTTCAGGGCTCTTTATTAAAACGATGTCCGGGAATTCCTGCTTTAGGGCGTCCACACCGCCTTCGGGGGACGCGTTATCCACCACGATGATTTCGAAGCTGATGCCCCGGGTGTGCTCGTAAATGCTGGGAATGCATTCACGCAGGTATTCCACCGAGTTCCAGTTCACGCAGATGATTGACAGGTCCATATCGAGCCAATACCTCAATCCTTAGATCTTCGGATTCGGAAACAAATTCTTCTCCCGGCGGGGCCCTAGGACCGCCGCGGCTTGAATGCACCTGCTTGCTGGCCGAGCAAGCCTTTCTTGGCCGGAGCGGACAGCCACGGGGAGGAAACTACGGGCTGGGTGGCGGCAAATGGCGGATCGGCAAGCTCCAGCTCCGTCGCCTTGCTCTTTGCCAGTACGGGAGCCGTAGCCACAACAATCATGACCAACAGCGCAAACCACGAAATTCGCGATTGTTCAAAATAACTAATCCCGAAAAAGCCTACAACGTGAGCAAACAGTGCGGCGCCGAGAATCCAAAAATACCATTCCTTGGACCGGTCCCCTTCCACAGCCTTGCGCGCTTTTCCAAGCCTGCTGAAACAAATCGAAATCATCGCAAGAAAACACACAAGGACGATCAGCCCGCCATACTCGCCTTCAGCCACATATTGGTTTGAGGTGTCCCACAAATCCCATCCCCAGGTTCCGGCGTCGTTCGTTCCGAACAGCCACCAATCCCCGAAGTGCCTTATGAATGCATCGACAAGCACGGCCCGATGATCGCTCGAAGACGAACCGAATAAGCTGATATGGCTGATCAAGAACCAGACGGGCGCTTTCATCACAATGTTCAATGTCAGCAAGGTAAGCACGATTCCCCAGCGAAAAATGCGCATATGCTTGCGGAACGGCCAAAAACATAGCGCGCCAATCCCCGCCATATACGCCAAAAGAGGGGTGCTCGACGAGGCGCAAATCGTCATGATCGTAGCCGAGAGGATCCCGACGACCGCCATGGTCTTCGATTTCCCAATATGCCATAGCAAGAAAAATAAAGGCAGCAATGTCGCCCCGAAGGTTCCAGCCAGGAGAGGATGGGCAAACGCAGCCTGCGCGCGAACCAAACCGTCCCGAGTCTCGGGCACGAGCTGCACACCGCCAAGCAATCCAAAAATATTCTGCACGCGAAATCTTTCGTTCAGCATGCAGATCGCGGAAATTGCCGCGATATACGCAAACGTCCTTATCACCCGGTTGATGTCTTCCTCGTCTTGAATCGAATATCGCAAGACGAGAAATCCGCCCAAAATATCCCATACGAAGCCGAACTGACTGATCCAGGCGGCCGATTGGAAGGAAAAAAGAAACAGAAACGAAATCACATGAAAAAACATCCAGCTCATGAAAATCTTGTCAAAGGAACTAAATCCTCCGGAAAAGCCACTGGCATTCGAGGAACGCCCTGCAAAAAGGATGCGAATCAACGCCGCGAGGATCACCACGCGCAGAACGGATAGATGGAGTCCGCCCAAAACGATTTGCTGCCCCTCGGGGACCAGGAAAGCGATAAAAAGCATGGGGCCGACCGCATATTTCCTGGCCCTCAACAAGATCAGCAGCACCGCGACGATCATCGCGATCAGCACCGCGGGATGCAGCACAGTCGCTGCAATACCACCGCCTAATCTTAGGTTCTCTGGCTGCACGATCGATCCCCCGCTAGTCCCGTTGTTCCGTGACCAACCCGTTCCCCGAGGCTGGTTTTCTGAAAATCGCCGCAATACTGGGGCCGCCGCCGGCGATGGAAGCGAGATGGCTGGCGGGCTCAATCAGGGTTAACCGCATCGCCTTGCGCAGGACACGCCAAGGGACGCTTCTGACCGTTACCTTCGCGGCGGGCGTCGGCGAGAGTCCAGCTTTTTCCATGACGCTCCCCCATACATACCCTACACTGCGCTCCACGTAGGAAATCGGCGGCGTGGAAAGAAGGACCTCCTGGAAACCCAGCGAGGCCAATACATGTCTCAGTGACTTTGGCGAAAAATGGAAGGTGTGCCGTGGAAGCTCCAGGCCATACCAGTAGCTCCCGAAAATCCGCGATTCCCACGAATCGATATTCGGCAACATGGTGAAGAAAATTCCACCCGGCTTCAGCCATTCCAAGACTTTTCCAAGGAATTGCCGGGGCTGATAAACGTGCTCGAGCAGATCGAAGGCGGTAATTACATCGAAACTATTCGGCGGGAATGGCGCGTCAAGTGAATCGCCCACAAAAATCTCCGCGCCCGTGGCGGCCCTGGCCTTCTCCGCCGTGGTTGCCTCCATGTCGATCCCGTAAAGTTTCCATGATGCGCTCTTCATGGTTCCCAGAAATGCGCCGGAACTGCATCCGACATCCAGAATGGCTCCGCCTTGTTTGTAACGCGAGATAAGATCACGGTGTATCCGCCAACGGCTGACTGCCGAGGTTTCGCCGCCGGACGCGATTGCCCTGTGATAATCCTCGTCATAGTGAATCGCCATCTCATGGGGCTGCGGGGGGCTATCCAGCCAAACGCAGGAGCAGGACGAGCAGCGCAAGAGCCGGTACACCTCCCGGCGCAAATGGAACCGGTCCGGAGCGCTCAAGAAATGGAAAACTTCGGATCCGCCGCAGAGTGGGCATGCAGTATTGTGACTTCCCGCTTCTTCCGTGATTTCTTGCGCGGTCGTTTTGACGTCTTCCAAGACTTGCGGTTGCAGGCTGTTCATATGGTTTGATCCTTTTCGCGTCTGGTCGCAATACTTTCAAGGAATCTTTGTGAAACATTCCACGAAATGGCTCAGCGCATGAAAATATGGACTATGTGATCCTCATGGTGAAATCGCAAACGCCTTCACACGACTATTCACCGGCATTTTGAATCGCTGGGCTTCCCGCAATTCTGCGGCCAGGGAGCAAGGCGTCCAACAATGATTTCCCCTCAACTGCCGTGAGAAACCTGGTGAGCAACAGGGCTGGCCACGCCGCGATCAAACATGCCATGGAAACTACCGCTATTTGCAGCGTGGTCGAAAGACGAGCCCGGGCAATCATGGGCAAGGGCAGGTGGGTTGCGGCTGCGCCCACGCCAAGAATTATGGCCGTAGCCACAATCAATTTTAAGGTGTCGGAAAACAGAGTTGAAACACGAAACGAACGGAAAGTCGAAGCTACCGCAAAAACCATGAAAGACATCCCGATAAATTCCGCCAGGGCCAATCCCCCCAATATGCCGTAAAACCCGACAGCGTGTGCGGATAGGGCGATCACGAACAAGGTGGCAATCCGAAGGGCTTCCCGAACATTGTCCATCAATGCTTTCCCTGATACTCGGTAGAGCACCAGCCCAAGAATGGAAACCGCTTGAAAGACGCCTCCGAGAGCTATCAGCGCAAGGGCGAAACGAAACTGTGGGGCGGATTGACCGGTCCAGGCAAACACAATTTTCGATCCGAAAGCGGCAATAAAAGCCATGGGCAGTATTGAAAAACCAAGCGTAACTTTGAAGGACTTGTGAAGCAACGTTCGCATCCCCTCAGTTTCACCGGAAGCAAATAACATTGAGCCACTCGAAAGGATGGGCAGCGTGAATGAATCCTGTAGTATCTGGGCGGGAGACAGGAGCCTGGTAGCCAGCGCATAGATTCCCGCGAATTCACCGCCAAAATTCCGCAGTACGGTTATGGGCAAAATTGCCGCGTAGAGAACCTGCAGGATGCTCACCAGCTGATAGCTTCCCGCAAAGCGAAACAATTCGGGCACTACCGTCGTGGTCACATGTTTGATGTGTACGCGGATTTGCGGCACGATGCGCCGGGAGGCTACAAGACAGCAAACTACAAAGCCAAGTTCCGAAATCCCCATGATCGCCGCCATCGCGAACAAGCCATATCCAAAATGCAAAACGATGACGATGGCCACTGCTTCGGCCACACAGAAGAACGTGGTGAATCTTCTGGCGATGTCAATTCGATGGCCGCCCATCACAATGGCCTCGAAAACGGCGCCCACATTGGACATGACCATGATCAGAGCCAGCATCGAAAAGGCTTCGGCAGTCGACTTCAGAAATTCCGGGGGAACCCCCGAGGCTTTTGCCAGCGCGCGCGAGAAAAACGCGATCGGCAGCAATCCAGCTACAGAAAGGGCGAACATTGCCGCACACCCGGTACTGAGCAGCTTATTCGCGGTTTCATAATCTCCGTTGCCGGTGGCCTCAGCCACGTATTTTTGAAAAGCCGATTTGATGCCAACACTGCCAAACCGCATGTAGGCTCCGGCAGTCATGATGATCGACCAAATTCCGTAGCCAGTCAGGCCAAGGTGCCCGATAACGATCGGGATAGTAATGAAGCGCGTGCCAACCTGCACTGCCCCCGAAAAGATGCCGAAAACGGTGTTTCGGCCTATCGAAGCGGCGAGCTTTTGGCCGGACGAGGGAGTCATCGGCGGCTCCAGCCCGTTCTAACCAGGTGATATTCACCAGCATTCATTTGTGGGGTCCTGTCGTTCAGATTTTGCCGGGCTTTGAATCTTGTAATAGTAAACGTGAGGCTGCATGGAATCCATGCGGCCGCCTCAGTTTCCGAAGCTGCCCTGCCTGCGGATTGTCGCATAACACTGCCGACATTAATGCGGGATCGATGCAAGAAGCGCGACGAATTGAGATCGGTTTTTGTTCAGTGAAATCGGGCGAGCTGTCTTGCGCGCGATTTTCGGGGATCGGACTCTATTTCGCGACCGCCGCCACGTTAGTGGGCGGTGCAGGCTGACTCGCGCTTGAAACGGCCGAATACGCACTCTCATCCCAGGCTACCGACCCGCTTGGTCTTGTGTAAGCTACGCGGCCCGGGCAGACGACTTGCGTGGCGGCATTTACCGTACAGGCGTAGCTGGTATCGCTGCACAGTCCCGCTAAATTCCCAGAGCAGTTAGCGGACAGGTTGACACCCGCTGCCAGGTTCGAGATGTTCGTGCCGGTCGGCGCGTAGGCGTACGTTTCCGTTGAAGCAAAACCTAGTCCGCTGGCTGTGGTGGGCGTCTGCAAAATGTTCGAATTGACGGTCTGCGAGCCGACTCCGCTCAAGCTGCTGGTAAGGGCTCCGGTCGTGATGCAGTGATTGTTCTGGATCGTCAACGAGCCGATCGAAGGAGAAAAGACTTCGATAAAGCAGTCACCGCCCGCGCTGGGTACAATAGTATTGTTCCAGAAGGTTAGGGCAGTAATGGATTGGCCGTTGTCTTTGGGCGAAGTGATACGCATTTCCACTCCAATTATAGATAATGTTGTTCCAGACATAATCCGTTTCCCCGTTGTTTCCAATCATCGAGGACTCGCCAACGCCGTCGTGGATCACATTGTCGTGGATGTACCACGTGCCGGTATTGGAGCTTCCCGCAGCCACAAGTTCAATGCCGTTTTCATGAGTAGAGGGATCGAAGGACGTGTTGACCGGCCCAATGTTATTTGCGGCAACGATGCCTCCGGGACCAATCGGAAGGATGCCGTTCGCGACATTCTTTACAACATTCTGTGCGATCGTGCCTTCGATAGCATAAAGAAACTCTCCCGAAACCTTGTCGCCGTCCGTGTTATCGGCAATGTTCGATTCAATGACCGACCCTGAGAGATAGGGTGAATTTGTCGAGCCGAGAATAATGGTTATCGCGTCGGCTGTTTGGCTCCCGTGCGACCAATGGTGGAAATAGCAATTCGTGACCGTGACATTCGTGATTCCGCCCGCCGCCGCCCCCAGATTCATAAACGTATCGTTGCCATATGAATCCCCTTGCTGGACGAAGTTCAACATCTCGATGTTGTCCCAAGTGGTATAGCTGCCCCCGTTGATGTTGCGGACATAATTATTGGTGCTGCCCATGCCGGTCGATCCAGCGTTCCAAATAGGGCGCGTCCAAGACGATCCTGTGTACCAAGTATTATCCACGCCTACATAGATGTAATTTCCGCTTGCACCCGACCATGACCAGGTGATTGGAAAGGCCGCGTTAGGCCACGTCACACCGCCCTTAAGGATGAAGCTATCCCCTGGGTTAGGCGAAGTTGACGCGCATGTGGAAGAGCATCCCTGCATTCCGGGCAAGTGCATCCAAGGGGCCGACGTCGTTGTGCCGCTGTTGGAGTCGCTGCCGCTGGAGTAGTCGATGTAATAGGTCGTCGCCGCGGCGCTGCCGGCAAAAAGAAAAAAACTCAAAAAAAGTACCGGGAAAAGTAGTTTCTTCATTAGCATGTCCCCGCCTTCATTTCTTCCGTTGCAAATGGTATGGCGTACAGCGGCTGCGTTGCGACTGGCCGTGAGGACAGGAAGAGGCCAGTGGCCCTGTGTGTTCCCTTTATTACAAGCGGACGGCGATCTGTTGCCGCGCGACGCTTTGAATCAAGCTTGCCAATCGCTCGCAAGGAACTCAAGAATTGATAGCCGCGGCCGCTCATTGGGCTACGGCCTTCAGATTTGTTGGCGGATTCGGAAGAGTCGAGCTGGACCCATAAGAAATAGCTCCGATGTCCCAGGCCCCGCTGCCCGGACGTGCCGTCCCGTTCTTGTCAGAGTTTAAGAATGTCTGTGCCAGGCTCGTCAGGTTTGCTCCCGCTGCAATCGCCGGGGAGCCTGCCTGAAGAGTTGGCGTGGGAAAGGCACCTATCAGCGGGTTGGCTAGTTGCCCGTGAGCTTCCATCCCTGTCGTGGAACGAATGGCGGCCATGGTGGTCAAGTCCGAGCTGCCCCAATAGACTGGCGCGGTGGCATTGTTGTAGTAGATGTTGTAATCCATCGCCACGACATTCGTGGAAGGATAAGTCCATAGGCCTATATACAGGCTATTCGTGATGATATTGTTCTCAATGGTAACATTTGTGAAGGCCTGTGCCGCGTTGTTGGCGCCGCTTCCGTCTCCAAGAAGAATGTCAAAATACTGAACCGTGCCGCCGATGGTGTTGTTCAGAATATAGGCCGTTGTTCCGGTATTGAGAATGATCTGGGTGGATGTGCCCGTGGCCATGCTCACACCGGTGGACGACGTTGGATCGTTAAACACGACATTGTTGAAAATCCAGATGTCGCTGTTCTGCGCTGGAGTACCTAGGCCGTCGAAATAGATATTCTGGTTTTGATTTTTCACGATGTTGTTGTAAACAAGCGTGTGGATGCATCCTGTGTAACCGTCCGCCATGCCATTGCACTCGATCCCGTCTGGATGGGTTGACGCATAATCCGAATAGATGTTGTCGTGGATGTAGTTGCCGTAAACCGACATATACTGGCCAATTAGTTCGACGGCGTCCTGATGATTCTGGTAAACCTCGTTGTTATAAAGCTGGACGCCGTGAGCGTACGTGCCATCGGTTGAGTTGGTCGAGTATACGACAATTCCATCGCCGTCCGTAATGCAACAAGGACCCGCCATGTTGTAGACGGTGTTCCCGTAAATCTGGAAGTTGGTAACCAGCCGCACGTAAATTCCGGTTCCAGTCGCGTCGTGGACCACGTTGTTTCGGATGATGCCGCCGGTCGTGTTGTAGGCGTGAATGCCGCCGTAGCTCGTGACTGAAAATCCGGTCAGCTGAAATCCGTCCACGATGGAGTTGGCGTACGAAAGAATGTCAATCGTTCCGTTCAAGATGACTGTGTCGCCCGAATTCACCTGGAGCGTTACGCCGGTTGTTTTGAAGGTGACGCTCTCCGCGTACGTGCCCGCGTGCACATTGCAGATGTCGCTCGTTGCGGCGGCGTTCATGCATGACTGAATGGTCGCATAGGTCTGCCCCGTGCCGACCTCTCTCTGCGTCGCGAACAGGCTAGGGACTAGGAAGAAGGCAAATACACAAACAGCAAGCGAAGTTCGCAGCGTCTTGCCATAGTGCACAGCGTTCCGGAACCATATCGGCGCATTTCGCGTTGCGCGAGTTTTCTCGGATTCGATCATGATCATTACAAAGCCCTTCCCCGGGCATCGTTCATCGGAAACGGCAACCCCAGATTCGATGACAAGTGGTGAACTATCCAGTGGTTACCGTAACAACGCATGCGAAACTGGGACTACTGGCATCCAAGACATATTCGGTACAGGTAGCCAACCTGTCCCTTGCAGTTTCGTCGTGGGAGGAACTTGAACGGCTCGAGGAGGAAGAAGCAACTACGTAAAAAGTTCTAAGTGTTCCGCAAGGGTCTTCGCCCATTGTTTTCGAAATCTCATCTTGGAGTTTGGCGGGCCGGCTTCTCTTCCTGGCTCAATTTCCGTCCACACCAAATCTTCCGAACGCATAGAGCAGCCAGCCCAGCTCGTAAGGCCGGTCTTCATACAAAACCTTGAGTTGCGACGCTGAAAATTCGGCGCTGGGCAGGCCCAACAGGCTGCGAATCACATTCATGTACTTGCCGTATTTTTGCTCCGGATAGATGCACCTCCAGATCAAGTTCGTTGACAAGTCTCTCATGTCTTCACCGAGCTCATTGGCCCCATAGATCCAGCGCAGGCCTTTATAAATCTGCTCCTGAAAGCTTTGTCCCGTAGCCTCCTCCGCCGCGATCAGGGCCATTGGCGCCATTCCTTGCTGGTGGACGGAATAGACGTGATATTTGCTCGAAACGCGCCCCGATTTCGAGTCATAGAGCCACCACCACTGGCCCAGCTCGCCTTGCACACGGCAAATGGCCTTGGCGCATTCCAGGGCCGCTTTCGACGGAGGCTCCAGTTGAAAAGCGACCGCGTATTTGGACATGGCATAAATCGGGTAAACCTGATCGGCAAAGCTTCCAATGCGTCCACGAAAGAATCCCGCAACGGACTTTGTTGTGCTGAGGTGGCCGAAAAAGCCGCTCTTGCCCTGATTGTTCAGCAAGCGTTGATACGTTTTCTCGGCGAGATTCTTGAGCCTGGATGTTTTTTCCGGGCAGGCCAGCGCCGCATGGGAAAGCCCCGTCAGGAACCAGGCCAATTCCATGGTTCTCGCTTCGCGCGCATCCGCATAACGATCGAGCGCGCTTTCCAGGTTGCAGCGGCGGAAAAGGTCGTCCAACTGATTGGGAGAGAAAACGGCGGTTAGCCAAATGAACAGGCCCAAATCACCGGCACCCTCAATCCAACTCATGTCCTTGCTGAACGACGCAAAAATTGCATTTGTGTCAAAGGGAGTTTTAGCTCCTGTGCGCTCCAGTTCGCGCAGCCCCAGAAGCGTCATGATCGTGTAACGCGGAGAAAGCCCTTCTGACACCATTCCCTGGCTGGTGCGGACCAGGCGGAAGCAGAAAATCTGCTTCTCCGCGACGAACATGGGCACGAGTCCCCGGACAGACATGCGATTCAATTCGCAGATATCCGGATTGATGGTTCCCGCAACGTTTGATGGATTTTGCTGCTGAGAGGAATTCAATTTTGTTGTTGAGCCGGCAGACATTGGCGCTCCACAATTGAAATGATTGCTTCCGAAATACATCGAAGAGAGTCGCTGCCCTCCGAGAAATCATGGCGGGCGCGAACTCTGTGCTTCAAAATAATCTTGGTATAGAGGTCTTCAATCTTCTCAAGAAGCACGAGGCGGCCATTGGCCGCAAGGTAGCGGTCCACGGCGCCGATTTTGCCGCGGAAAATGCTGTACACCGGGACGCCCAGGGCAGCGGCCTCTCGATTCATGGTCCCGCCGCCGCTGATCACCAGATCGGAATGCCAGATCAGATTCAATCCATCCATGACATGCGAAGGGATGATAATTTTTCTTTTCGCGATGTAGTCTCCCCATTCCTGCTTCAAGGTTGCGGACTGCCTTTCATTTCGCGGAAGCAGGACAACGCGCACGTCATGCTGCTTGGTCAGGAAATTGAGGGCCGCATCCAGTAGCTTGTCGCTTTCCGCATTGTGATAGTGAGCCTCAGTGGCCGGCGGCCGCACGGTCACGAGCAAGTCATTCTCCCCGATGCCAAGCTGTTTTCTCAGCGCCGGATCCGGCTTGAATTTCGGAACATAGACATCTTCTTTCAGTCCCGGGTAGCGCAAGACGCCTCTCTTGGCATCGCCGATTCCGGAATCAGGCACAACTTCCGGAACAAAAATCCAATCCGGTTTCAAGAACTGCATTTTCATCACGAACTCGTAGTCGAACGTAACGATCATTGGGATGCGTAAGGCCTTGCACGCCAAAAGCTGCGCTCGCGATACCAGCGAAATGGCCAAGTCGGGTTTCTCGCTGAACGCCAGCGGCAAGAGTCGCGCGGCCCGTCCCAGGGTTCCCAGCGCTTTGAGGAATCGATTCTTGCCCCAATGGCCTCCGATAACTTTGCAATTGAGATGATGGAAGTCCAGAAGCTCGCAAACCTGGTAGGAGTCTCGGGCCGTCAGCAATACTTTGTGGCCCCGTCTCTGAAGCTCCTCGATGATGGGCAAAAAGAACGGAACATGCGGAGAATTATCGATATCGATCCAGACTTTTTTTTGACCTTCGGTGGGCACGCGGCCCTCTAATCTTCGTGCTGGTAGCTTTCCTGCAAAATCCGATATCGAATACGCAGTCTGGTTTTCAGACGCAGATTGCTTGCGATCCGAAATGGATTGAGTTTTTTCCATGACAGTGTTTCTTGCGTGGACCTGCTAATCTTTCTTCGTATATGGAACAGAAGCTTTGATGTGAGCAACTGACCGGCCAAATGCTGGCAGTTTGTAGAATGAATTCCGCAACGCGAAGTGAATCTGGCCGGGCTTCGCGACCGATATGCTTCGACGCCTATCAGTAGGCTTTGGTTGGCGATTCCGCCGCTCCTATTTCAATAGGGGCGACCGCCGTTTTGCCCCTGAACCAGGATTGTAGCTGATTCGATTCTTCGCACGGGCGATCGCTGGCCGCCACTATTAAAATTGCCAGGTACCTACTCGCGCTAATTTCTCCGGCGGTATTTGAAAGTCTTGTGTCTCAGTTTCTGTCCGGTGCCGCAAGGTGATACGCCCAGGGCACGGTGGGGCCGGAGCTTGGCCGAATATGGCTGGATAAGCTACCGCCATAAAAGCCCCAATTTTCAGGCTTCCACATACAACTTGAGGCAATTTGTCTGCCAGGTACACGGATCGCTACGGATTCGTTTCAATTCGAGAACATTTATCTAAATCTTGCAATATCTGTAAGTTGGGAGGAAAAAGCGGGAATTTCACAATTGCCAGTTCGTCTCAACTTGCCGATAAATCCGCAAATAAGAGAAAAGACCTGCCCTAATGTTGTAAATGGCTTCCAGATGTGGACGATAAGCCCTAAAATGCGTGGGCCAACGAAACCGCCGCTCCTGTTTTTTCCCGTAATGGTCCTATTTGCAGGCATTTAACTTCAATCGATTTTCAAATTGGGAATCAATTTCGGAATCATTGGACGGTCGCTAGTAACAAGTCCAGACCGCATCGCAGCCGCTGCCGCTACGTTGTATGTGATACGCGATACCAGAGGTTTTTCGGAGCTCTATTTCTTCGCTCCGGACGGAGCGCCGGTGTAAGCGCTGTTTGAGTAATAGGAATTATATCCTGTGGACTCTTCCGCGGTGTTGAGGACTACGCCGAGAATATGAGAGTCCCGCAATTCCTTGCAGGCCTTCACGGACACTTCGGAAGGAGTCGAATTCGCTCGGATCACGAATAGCACTCCATCCACCAGCCCGCCCAGGACACTGGCATCGGCAACGGGGAGTGCCGGGGGAGAATCAATGATGATCCAATCAAACGCGGGCTTAACGCGATCCAGAAATTGTTTCATCCGCTCACTGGAAATTAATTCGGAAGGATGTGTCGCGTGATTGCCCGCGGGAATGAAGCAAAGACTATCTTCGCTTCCTCGTTGCGCGATTTCGAATTCCGTCGCTGTATTCTGCAAATAGTCAGCGAGTCCGGGGGCGGCGGGCGCTCCCAGTAGAGTGTGAACGCGCGGGGAGCGAAGATCCGCGTCGACCAACAACACGCGGCACCCGCGCTGCCGAACCAACGCATACGCTAAATTCGCGGAGACCAAGGTTTTGCCTTCCGCTGGAATTGCGCTGGAAATCAGGATGGTCTGCAAAGGCTGGTTCTCGCGCATTCGGTACAGTCGCGAACGCAGCGTGCGAAATTGTTCGGCTCCCGGAAAGGAGGGGTTCGAATTTTCAAAAACGATTACATTGGAATCGGGGTTCCATGTTGCCTGCGAGCATTTTGCCCACAAGGAGTCGAATTGCAAGGCGCCGGGGACCGGCTCGGCCCCGATTCGCGCAGGTTTTGATTCAGCGATAGCCGATCGAGTTGAATTGCCTGAGAGCTTAGGGGCAGATTCGATCACGCCGCTTGCGACAAGGGATTCCGCCTCGCCCTCGCCAGCTTGACTGCTCTGGCTGGCCGCTCGGTCCTGTTCCGCTTTTTTCAGTGCTTCGTGGATCCTGCTCATGGTTCCCTTTCGGTGCTACACGGCCCGCGCTATTCCCGCGGGTCTAAACCTTCACGGGTTGCTTTGCACTTAACGATGCTGGGGCACTCGGCAGCGGCCGAGCCTTCCCACCCTTCGGAGCGATGACAGGAATCATCGCCAGAACAGGCAGCCGGAGAACGACTTCCACATCGTGTTCGGAGCGCATGGATGTGTCGTGCATTTCCAGAAGAAGCGAAAGGCCCAGGCCAAGCATCAGTCCGGCGCCCAATCCTCCTCCTGCAAAATAAGGCAGTTTCGGGAAAGAAGGCTCATTCGGATAGTTTGCCGGTTCCAGCACGTGGAATCGATCGTTTTGCTTGCTTTGATCGAATTGCTGAGACATCGCGGAAGCATCTCGCTTCTTCAGCAATTCATTGTAGGAATCAAGCACGGTCTGATGATCGCGGGTCAGCAGCTTGTATTCCTGTTCGACTCCCGGGCTGGCTGCCACGCGCGCCTGATAAATCTCGATTTGTTTTTTAATTTGTTCCTGTTGCGCCGCTCGTTCCTTGATGGTTTGATCGTACTGATGAATCTGCGCGCGCAATTGCAGAATTTGCGTTGGCTCACTCACAGTGTGCGTATTCTTATCCGGCAGCGCCGCATTTGCCCGCCGATCGCTTTCCGCAATCTTTTGCTTGAGCACGGCAATGTCGTTTTTGACTTTGATAACGTCCGGATGATCGTCCGTATACTTGGATTGCAACGTAACGAGCTGTGTCTGTAGCGCTTCCAATTGCTGATCGAGGGTTTCCGGATTCTGTCCGTTCTGTGAGGTTTGCGATGCCTGCCAGGCCGAAAGCTGCTGGGCCAGAATGGATTCGGCAAAACTCTTGTCTTGCTGCGCGCGGTTCACCGCCTGAGTCGCGGCTTCCAGCTGCGAAGTCTGCCCATTCAAAAGATTCAGGTTGGTTTGGCTATCCTCGGGCAGCGATCCGACGTAGCGGCGCTGAAACGCGGCGAGCATGGCTTCCTGCTGGTCCAATTTCGCTTTGGCCTGGTCCAGCTGCTGATTTAGAAATTGTGTCGTGTCTTCGGCGTTCCCTTGGCTAACTTTGATATCTTCTTCCACGAACTTGGAAGTAATCATGGCGCAAATTTTTTGCGCAATTTGAGGGTTGTCGAATACCACGGTGATCGTAAACCCAGGCAAGTTCTGCGCTCGTGTATCGGCCATGGGCGCGACGGGCGTAATGGTGATCGCTTTCCGCAAACGATCAACCAGTTCTTCCATTGGCACGCTGTTAATATCTTTTTGATACAGACTCAAATCGTGAATCACCGGCTCCAATCGCGCCGTGCTCAGGATCTGCTGCTGCATGGTTGCCAGTCGCTGGTTCACATTGTCCGTGGAAATCGGAGCTACGGGCTGCACTTCGGGCTGTTGGACGAGGACCAACGTCTTGGAGGTGTAGCGCTTGGGCAAAATGCGAGCGGCCGCAAACCCCGCGACACCGCCAAATACGGCCAGCAAAAAGATAAGCGAAAATCGCCGCTTCACAATTTCCACGACGTCTTTCGCCCCAATTTCTTGATGCACCATTCTATCGTTCTCCTCGAATCACTGCCCGGAAGCGTCTAGCGTCTGGAGCCGCAATGCCGTCCTTTAGCAATCTGGAGGTATAACGCCATCTGTAAGCAATGATGCAATTCTATGGCCGAGGGTAAAACATCCCATAAGTATATTATGTTTTATGTGGTTACGGGTTTTTTCCATTAGTTTCATGCCAATACATCAACGAAACGGTTCTTCAAAGTTCCACTAATCGGAAAGTATTTCGCCATTCATTCGGCTATCCCACTGAAAAAAAGGACGTTAAGCTTCAGAAAGACCTGAGATTATCGGTTTTGTACGAGGCAAATCCCCACACGAAGAGCGCTACTTCAGCAGGCTCCGCCACCATTGAATACGGCCCAAGGAGTGGCAAGCAGAATCTTCAGGTCCAGCCAGATTGACCATGTCTGGCAGTAGCGCAAATCCAGCCTCACCATTTCATCGAATCGCGTCCGGTTTCGCCCGCTGACTTGCCACAGGCCCGTCACGCCTGGTTTGACTTCCAGGACTCGTCAACGATGCCAGACATCGTAAACTTCGAATTCGTAAGGAACCGGCGGGCGCGGGCCGACAAGGGACATCTCTCCTCGCAGGACATTCCAGAACTGGGGAAGTTCGTCCAGGCTGGTCTTGCGTAGAAACCCTCCAACAGAGGTGATCCGAGGATCTTTGACCAGCTTGTAAACGGGTTTGCCTGCCCCTTCGGACTTGTCCAGACCATCTTTGCCGGCAATAAATTGCTGAACGTATTCCTGATGGATTTTGGGATCGTTGTTTGAGTACATGGTACGGAACTTCAAGCATTTGAAGCGCGCACCGTACTGGCCCAGGCGTTCCTGTTCGAAGACCACCGGCCCCTTTGATGTCAGCTTGATCAACGCCATGATGACCATGAGGAAGGGCGACATCACCAGCAGCAATGCACCGCTTCCAACGATATCGATCGCGCGCTTAATGACAAGCGGGAATTGCTTTCGCGAAACTTTCCTTTTTAGATCCGGGTAGAGCTTGGAATCGGCCACCCATCCAGAGCTGTCTTTATCCCAGGTTTCCGGGAATAAATGGAGCGACATGGCAATTCTGGATGCCCGTTCTCTGCCGAGATGTTTTACGAAAGCCGTTTCAACTTTTGTGCGGAGCGTCTCCGTAATCGGGAGGTTTCCTTCCAGGTTAACTTCCGTGAAAATGATTCCAAGAATGGCGCCTTTTTTGTACCAGCCAACCAGATCGGTCTCCCGTTTGGATGCAACAACAATGTCAACTGCTTCGGCAAGAATCTGTTCCGCAGTACCATTTTCCAAATTCGCATCCAGAAGCATCAGGACGAACGGCTTGCGGGAACGCTCTGCGCGGCGACGCTCTAGCGTCAACATGGAATGAAAGACATTCTCCACCAGAAGTTCTTCCTGATGTGCACTCTCCACGAGGCGAGATTGTCTCTGTTCGGATACTTCTAGTTCGAACGCCCGCTGTTCCGAAGTGGAAAATTTGGAGTAGCTATTAGCCATTTTTACTCCCGCAAGTCTTGTATTTCTAGGAGGTTATCCTCCCCATCCTCAAATATTTTGGGCTTCCATCCCTGCCTCCTGCATTATTCCGAAGGCGTTAGGCTTAACCTAAAATTTTCTCCAAACCATTCACTTGCAAATAGTTAAGTATCTTAGTGTGATCAAGGCTCAATTCTTGGAGCCGCTCGACGATATCTGCATTTTGATAGCCAAGCAAAAATTAAGATACGCTCTACCATTCGCAATCAGTCTGCCAGAGCGATGGGAGTCTCGCACTTGTAAGTGGATCGTTTTGCCTGCTGCATTCTACTGAAAATAAACAGCTTATTGACATCTACAGACTTTGGGGACGTCCCGCCAGTTTTGCGCTGCGGGGATTGTGGATAGAAAGTGAAAAGTATTGCCACGTTTCACCAATACCTTTCCGAAATGGCAGCTGACAACATTAGTGAACTACAAGAGAATAAGAGTTCTCCAATGGCTTGTTTTCTAGCCAACGAGAGCAATTTCGTGGCTCATTTTGCGATCTAATCCAAATGCTAGCCTTTGGAATACCCTTTTGGATGGCCGAGCCGCCAATTCCATGCAGATCGAATTATGGTTGGCAAATCAGACATGGTTGGCTCCCAGCGCAGTAGTGTTCTCGCTTTCCAAGGGTCGGCAATCAATTTGGCGGGGTCGCCAGCGCGAGGGGGAACAATCTGCAAGGGGATGGGGCATCCAGTGACCTGGCGAGCGCATTCGATGACTTCAAGGACCGAATAGCCACGGCCAGTTCCCAAATTGAGAAAATCGGACTGGCCTCCCATGCGGAGATGTTCGAGAGCCCGTACATGCGCATTCGCGAGATCGACCACATGTATGTAGTCCCGGACGGGTGTTCCATCGGGAGTCGGATAGTTGTTGCCATACACTCGGATAGCCTGATTCTGTTGCAGCGCCGCGGCAAGGACATTGGGAATCAAGTGTGACTCCGGCCTGTGGTCTTCCCCACATTTTTCGGTTGCGCCGGCGGCATTGAAGTAGCGCAGTGCCACGAATTTCAATCCATAAGCGGAGTCATAGGCATCGAAGAGGCGTTCCATGACCAGTTTGGTCCAACCGTAGGGATTCTTTGGCCATTTCCGGCTTTGTTCCGTGATAGGAATTTGCTCCGGGTCGCCGTAGGCGGCGGCTGTGGAGGAAAATACAAGGCGCTTCACGCCCGCCTGCACAAGTTGCCCCGCCAATGCGATTCCTTGCGCGACGTTGTTCTCGAAATACTTGGCTGGATCGATGACGGATTCGCCCACCTCAATCAGCGCAGCGAAATGAATGCAGGACTCCAGAGAATGCTCGCGGGCGATGCGCGCCACAAGTTCCTGGTCGCCGATCTTCCCTTGATAAAATGGAATATCCGCAGGCAGAGCGGCCCGGTGGCCATGAACCAAATCGTCCAATACAACAACCTGCTCCCCTTTTGCCAGCAGGAGTTCAATGGTCACGCTGCCTATGTAACCCGCGCCGCCGGTAACAAGAATTGCCATTTTTTCTCTCTAGGCCCATCGCTCAGGCCGAAACACGCCGGAACCCCGCGCGCCTCGGCCGGAGCCGCCGTTTTGAATTTCGAGTCTACCTCAACAAGATCGGCCGCCCGATCGTTTTTCCGCCCGCAGTTTCATTTTCATCCTAGTGAATGCGCACTGAATTCTTCCATACTTTCGCAGTTCCCTGTGTCCTCTGTGTAAAAGCATTTGACCTTGCCTTTCGCGCGTAAGAACTCAGCACAGAGGACGCAGGGAACTGCGAGAACGCGCAGAGGAAACCCCATTCCAAGTGGAGAACTTGCATGCTGCGTCATCCTCAATTCAAATCGCCTTTCACATTTCGCCCGATTTTTGGCCGCCGAATTGTCGCTGCCAGAAAGCGATGGACAAAGAGGGCTTTTCGGCGAGAAGATCGCGAATCTATTCAAAACGAGAGAGGTGAATTCCAATGGCTTATGCGACCGAGGAAAATCTGACCGAGCTTGCGACGAAACAATGGGCGGCATGCCATTCCCCCAGACTCCGCCAAATTATGCAGTCCCTTGTAAAGCATCTACACGGCTTTGCGCGCGACGTGGAGCTGAAACAAGATGAATGGCTGATGGCCGTGGACTGGCTCGCGAAGACGGGGAAACTTTGCACGGATAAACGCCAGGAATTCATTCTGCTTTCCGACGTGCTGGGCTTGAGCATGCTGGTTGACGCCATGAATCACCGTCTCCCAGAGGGCGCCACGCCCTCGACCGTCATCGGACCGTTTCACATTGAGGGCTCGCCGGAAATGGCCATGGGCGCCAATGTGGCGGAAGGACTCGCTGGAGAGACCACTTTCCTTGTCGGGACCGTTCGCGACATGAATGGAAAACCCATCGAGGGAGCCAAGCTGGATATCTGGCAGGCCGATGCTGAAGGTTTGTACGAATCGCAGCTCGGCGCGGAAGAACCCATTCTACGCGCCGTGTTTCATACGGGGGCGGACGGAAAATATGCCATCCGCACAATCGCGCCGCCGGGGTATTCCATCCCCATGGACGGCACGGTGGGCGACCTGCTGAGGCACACGGACATCTCGCACTTCCGCCCCGCGCACATTCATTTTCTAATTGCCGCGCCGGGATATGAAACACTGGTCACGCATCTGTTCAAGAAAGGCGCGAAATACATCGACTCCGACGTGGTGTTCGGTGTGAAGGACAAGCTCATCGTGGAATTTGAGAAGCATCCGGCCGGCAAAACTCCCACGGGAGAAAATTCACCGGAGCCGTTCCTGGTGGTGAATTACGATTTCATTTTGAGCAAAGCGAAATCGCAATCGAACTCGGAGCCCTCATTGAGCAAAGTTGCCGGTTAGTTACGCGGGAATCTATTGAAGAAGTTTCGACATATTGATGAAGTGCACGGGAATTTTCGTGGGAGTCGGATCGTCATAAACGCCGGTGCTCGTATCGGCGTATCCCCATCGGTGGTACAGGTCATGCAGTTCGCCGCGGACGTTGACGATCTTCAAATCGCTGAATTTGCATCCGGCGTCCTGAAAATATTTTTCCACGGCGCCGACAAGCAGGCGGCCCACACCTGTTCCCTGGCGTGAAGGGTTCAACCGAAAGCATTCCAAAATAGCCGCGCTCACCGCGCAGTTCCGCATAGACGCAGCCCACGAGGATCGAGCCTTCCTCCGCCAGCAGAAATATTCCTTTTTGCATGAGGTCGCGGACCGTCCCGGGATTAGTGCGGTCCCGCTCGATGAAAAATTGTTCCACGAGGAAGGCTGTATTGACCAGGTGAACAATGGCATCGACATCGCTGACGGTAGCAATTCGCGTGGAGATCATTGGACATGCTCATCATATCAATTTCAGGGGAACGTTTCCTTTTCCGAGGGAATGGGGTCCGAGGCAGCTATTGTTTCTCAATTGGCGCTATCTTAACTAAAGCGATGTTTTTGTGGGAATTGTGGAACCTCACGGCCATGGGCGGGGAATACGGTATAGGGGAAATGGATGGCGATAATGTCAGTCGCAAGGGAGGATTCTTAAGATGAACGCGAATCGCAAATTTATTTGGATTGTGGCCCTGCTCCTGGCCGTGCCGATGCTAATTACGGCGCCGCGGCCACGCCTTTTCAGGGAGGCGGATACGGCGGAGGGCAGGGAAGAGGCGGCCCTCGTGGGCAGATGTCTCCCGATGAGCAATTGAAGCGAATGACCAAGGACCTGAACCTGACGGCTGACCAGCAATCCAAGATCAAGCCGATTCTCGTGGACGAACAAAAGAAGATGGAAGATTTGAGAAACGATTCCAGCGGCGATCGGCAAGCGATGCGCGGGAAGATGATGCAGATTCGCAAAGACACAAGCGATCAGGTGCGCGCGGTGCTGGACGACAAGCAAAAGGAAAAATTCGATAAGCAGGAGCAGCAGCGCGAGGATCGCATGCGCAACGGCCGAGGCGGCGGTCCGGGCGGAGATAATTCTGGAGGGAATCCTCCAGCACCGCAGAATTAAGGGGTATTTGTTGAGTGGCGCGGGCTTCAGCCTGCGCTACTTAAGGCAATTCAAAATCCGTAGAGCTTGGCGGGATTCTCCACCAGGATTGTCTTGCGCATGGCAGCATCCGGAACCCATTTGGGGAGGAAATTCAGTACTTGGCCGTCATCGATTTGGAAGAAGGGCGTAATTTGAGAGTTGCTTCGGCCGGGCACGGGAATTCCCGGGTGCGGCCAGTCGCTTCCCCACAAAATGCGCTGCGGGTTTGAGGCCACTAGGGCGCGGGCCAGCGGCGCAACATCGGAATAATCCGGCGCCAGCGTGGAGCTGCGATAGGGCGCGGAAATTTTCACATAGGCCTTGCCCGTTCGAATCAAAGTCATTAGAGATGAGAATCCGAGTTGGTCGCCGCCAAGCGCCGCTTGCATGCCTCCAAAGTGATCGAAGACCACTGGCATGGGCGCTGCCGCCACCAAATCCTTGATCCCCTCAATCACCGACAACCGCGCATAAATCTGGATGTGCCATTTCCTGTTCTTGATTCTTTCCACAGCGGCTTGAAATCGCTTGCGGCCGGCAGCGGGATCGGTTTCGCCCGCCGTCTCCAGATTCAAGCGGATACCGCGCATGCCGGCGCGTTCCATTTCGTCCAGGGCGGATTCCGGCGTCTTTTCGTCGATCACGGCCACGCCGCGCGCGCGTGAGCCAAGTTTTTTCATGGCGTCCAGCGCGCCGGAGTTATCCGTGCCATAGACGGTGGTCTGCACGACAATCACGCGGCTCATGTGCAGCGCCTTGTGCAGGGACTGCAACTCATCCACCGAGACGGGTTCCGGCGTGTAAGGGCGCGAGGGCGAATAAGGAAAATGTTGCGGATCGAATGTGTGCACGTGGCAGTCGCAGGCGCCTTCTGGAATTTCGAAATTCACGGGCGTCGATGGCTGCGAAGCTTTGGCAAGAAGCAACTTGGGCCTCCATGCAAGGGCCGCAGCCCCCGCCGTTACCGCACCTTTTACAATTTCGCGCCGCGTAAACATGAATCGTCCTCCAAATATTTTACCGCGAGAGTATAACGCGAAGTTGCGAGTGCGGCATCGAGGAGTTGCCCCTCAAATTATTTGTGGCGCGCTTGGTGGAAAGCGCGAAACCGTATAACATCTTGTGTTCAACCAGAAATATGGAAACGCGTTGTCTTGCGGGGGGAGCAATATGTCGCGATTGAAGATTGGGATGATTGTCGTGGTTTGCGCGGCGCTTTCCGCCGCAATCATGCTTCCCGCGGCTCGCCCGGCGCCCCAGGGTCCGGCTTCGCTCGTGAACGATCCCAAACTGATCGAAGAGTTGGTTTACGCCAACCACATTCTTTACGCGCAGTCCGTGCTGGACGGCTTCGGCCACGTGAGCGCGCGCAGCGATAAGGACCCTAGCCATTTCATCATGTCGCGCAGCATGGCGCCCGCGCTGGTCACCTCGAACGACATGATGGAGTATGACCGCAATGGCGAACCCGTGGATGCGCGCGGCCGCAACTCCTACGTGGAGCGTTACATTCATGCCGCGATCTATCGTGCGCGGCCCGATGTGAAGTCCATCGTTCACAGCCACTCGCTGGACGTGATCCCCTACAGCGTGACGGGCATGGCGCTGCGGCCCGTCTACCACATGAGCGCGTTTCTTGGTTTGGGCGCTCCGATTTTCGATTCGCACGACGAGTTTGGCGACACAGACATGTTGATTCGCGACAACAAGCTCGGCGATGCACTGGCCAAGGTGCTGGGCAATAGCGGCATCGCTTTGATTCGCGGACATGGATACGTTGCCGTGGCCAATTCCACGCAAGTTGCGGTGTACCGCGCGTACTACACGCAGATGAACGCGCGCGTTCAGGCTGACTCCATGAAACTTGGCTCCATCAAGTTTCTGACGCCCGGAGAGGCGGCCAAAGCGCAGGTGGTCACCGAAGGAACGGTTGGGCGGGCCTGGGATTTGTGGAAGTCGCAGGTTGGAAAGATTGAATAGCTGGCAGTATCTAAAAAACTACAAACGGAGAGCGGGCATCATTTCATGAAAACATACAAGATTGCGGTAATTCCCGGCGACGGCATTGGCAAAGAGGTTGTGCCCGAGGGCTTGCGCGTGCTGGAAGCGGCAGGAAAACGTTTCGGGATCGATTATTCGTTCAAGCATTTTGATTGGAGCTGCGAAACATACGCCAAGACCGGAAAGATGATGCCCGACGACGGCCTGGCGCAGCTGCAACCCTTTGACGCAATTTTTCTTGGCGCGGTGGGCTATCCCGGCGTGCCGGATCACATTTCGCTGTGGGGGCTGCTCATCCCCATCCGCCGCGGCTTCGACCAATATGTAAACCTGCGGCCGGTGCGCATGCTGAAGGGCGTCGAATCCCCGCTGAAGAGCGCCAAGCCGGGCGAAATCGATTTCTACGTGGTGCGCGAAAACGTGGAGGGCGAATACTCAAACATCGGCGGGCGAATTTTTGACGGCACCGACCAAGAAATGGCCATGCAGACCAACATCTTCACGCGCCGGGGCGTGGACCGCATCCTGCGCTACGCCTTCGATCTTGCGCGCAAACGCAAAAAGCATGTGACCAGCGCCACCAAATCCAACGGCATCATCCACACCATGCCCTACTGGGACGAGCGCTTCGCCGCCGTCTCCAAGGATTATCCCGACGTCCGCACCGACCAGTATCACATCGACATTCTCACCGCGCATTTCGTGCGCCGCCCGCAAATGTTTGACGTCGTGGTGGGCTCGAACCTCTTCGGCGACATCCTCTCCGACCTCGGCCCCGCCGTCGTTGGCTCCATCGGCATCGCCGCCGGCGCAAATCTCAATCCGTCGAAAAAATATCCCTCCATGTTTGAGCCCGTGCATGGCTCCGCCCCAGACATCGCCGGAAAAAATATCGCCAACCCCATCGGCCAAATCTGGTCCGCCGCCATGATGCTGGACCACTTCGGCGAAACCGCAGCCGCAGCCGCCATCGAGCGCGCCATCGAGGAGGTCCTCACCAAGCCCGAATACCTCACGCCCGACCTCGGCGGCAAAGCCAGCGCGCAAATTGTAGGGAAGGCGATTGCGGATACTGTAAGCAAGTAATTTGGAATTCAGTGGAAGCAACGCGGGTGCGCGAATTCGCGCACCCGCGTTGCTTTTACGTGCCTTGCTGTCGAGTTTCCTGGCTACGAACTCCGCGGGCGGCGGGCCACAATTTCGGCGACGGTTCTGTGGTGGGCTGCGTCAGTGGCTTTTCCTTCGTGGTAGTGAAGGATTTCCCAGCCTGCGAAATATTGTTGCAGCTGGCCGGGGAGCAGGCGGTGCGGGCCTTCTTCTTCGCCGGGCTCGGTGACGTGGACGATGGAAATGAGGAGGCCGCCGGGGGCGACGCCGCGCTTGGCGGGCTCGAAGAGATTTCGCTGCAGGTAGTAGCAGATGGCGATGAGGTTCCAGCGGGCAGGCTCGATCTCGAATTCGCCTTTTTCGAGGTCGGCGACGACGGCGTTGATTTGCAGGCCGCGCCCGGCGGCGCGGGTTTGCAGAATATCGATGGCTGAGGAGGCGCCGTCTACCGCGGTGACATCCCAGCCGTGTTCCGCAAGCCAGAGAGCGTTTCGGCCGGTGCCGCAGGCGAGGTCCAGCGCTTTGCGGGGCGCATTGCCGGAGATGGGTTTCGCCGCCGCGGCCGCAAAGTCCGTTGCCGTGGCCACCACCAGTGGCGTGGGCGGGGATTCTAGATCTTCTGTGCGTTGGCGCAGGCGGTAGCGTTCATTCCAACCTTGAATTTCCATTCTCTAGGTCACCTGTTTATTGCAACTTTTATTGTAACTTGCCTCTTTAGAGGCGAGGGTGTTTTGCTTGTGGTAAGAAAATCCCCGCCTCTGAAGAGGCGGGCTACAGCGGATCTCTTTCGCAGCTTCTTTCATTTCAAAACCGCCGGCGGGACGGCGACGCTACAAGACCGGCTTCTCAGGCTGCGGAAAAAGTAGTCTATTTTGTCATTCCGAGCGGAGCGAGGAATCTCTCTTCGATTTAAGCCCATGAAAAGAAAGAGAGATTCCTCGCTCCGCTCGGAATGACAAAATGTTTTTGGACTTTATCAGCAGTCTGTTCAGCAAGGTAAACTTCCAGGAGATTCGAGATTCAGCCATATTCGGCGTGACGCATCCAGGCTAGAATCTCGGAACCAGGTCAGGAGGCGCAATCATGATGAAAGATCTGCCGTTATCCAAGGTCTACCAATTGCTCGAGCCGGGGCCGGTGGTCCTGCTGACGACCGCGCGCAAAGGGCGCGCCAATGTCATGACCATGTCCTGGCACATGATGGTGGAGTTTGAGCCGCCGCTGGTGGCCTGCGTGGTCAGCAACGCAAATTACAGTTTCGCTGCATTGCGCGCAACCGGGGAATGCGTGATTGCCATTCCCGCGCTGAAATTGGCGCGCAAAGTTGTGGGCGTCGGCAACTGCTCTGGGCGCGACGTGGATAAATTTGTAACGCTGGGGCTGACGCCTGCGCCCGCCAAAATGGTGACGCCGCCGCTGGTGGCCGAATGCTTTGCCAATTTGGAATGCAAGGTGAGCGATACACGCCTCGTCAACAGTTACAACCTGTTCATTCTTGAGGTGCTCAAGGCCTGGAAAGATCCCGCGCAGAAAAATCCCAAGACCATTCATCATCACGGCTACGGCACGTTCGCCGTTGACGGCAAAACCATCCAACTAAAATCAAAGATGCGATGACGCGCAATCCGGCAGTATAATCGGCCAACTCGCAACCGGAACACAAAGAACGGGAGGCATTCGATGCGCGCACGCACGCGATGGCTGGTGATGGCGATTCTGGCGGTGTCGGCGTTCGGATTGAGCAAAGTGGTTCCCGCAAAAATGGGGACCATGAAGGCGTTCGTCACCAACAGCCTGGCCGATACCGTCACTGTGATCGACCTCAATACGCAGAAGGTTTCCGCGACCATCAAAGTGGGGAAGCGCGTGCACGGCATCTGCGCGCCGGCGGACGGGTCAAAGTTTTTCGCGACCATCGAGCTGGAAAAAACTTTTAAGGTAATCGACACGGCCACCAACCAGGTGACCGCGACGATTGCACTGCCTGGCACGCCGAATCAATGCGCCTCGACGCCCGACGGCCACTACGTGGCGGTGCCGAATCGCAGCGGGGATAGCGTCGTCATTATCGATATCCCGCTGGGAAAAATCGTCAAAGAGCTGCCTGTGAAGAAACCTCACAACGCTTACAACACGGGGCGCAATGATGTGCTGTACGTTTCCTCCATGGGCGAGAATGTGATCTATCGCATCGACCTGAAGACCATGGAATATACGGACAAGATTCCCACCGGCGGCATTCCTCGCCCCTACGCCGTGACGCGAGACGAAAAAACGTTGTACGTGGCGCTCTCCGATTATCACGGATTTGAAATTGTGGACATTCCCAGTAAGAAGGAGATCGCGCGGGTGGATTTGCCCGCCGCGCCTCCCGCGGACTGCGAACTCGAACCTCACACCGAAACGCACGGGCTGGCGCTCGCGCCAAACGAAAAAGAACTGTGGGTCACCAGCCTTACCGACGGCGGCGTGTACGTATATGACATCGCCGCGAAAACACTTTCCAAGGAAATTCTGACGGGCGCGTGCCCCAACTGGATTGGGTTTTCTCCGGACGGAAAATATGTGACCGTTAGCAATTGCGGCAGCAACGACGCGGCCGTCATCGACGCAAAATCGCGGCAAGTGCTTGCAAAAGTTGCCACCGGGGAAGGGCCCAAGAGGCTGCTGGCCATGGTTGTGCCGGGTTCGTAGTATCGCGAAAAATTACCTCGCGTTGTCATTCCGAGCGAAGCGAGGAATCTCTCTTTCTTGAGCCCAAATCCAAGAGAGATTCCTCGCTTCGCTCGGAATGATAAAATGGGTGAGTTTGCTTTGCAGCGCGCATAACGGCTATACATTCACAGTTTTTTCAGCCGTCCACAGGAACTTGCCGAGATACTCATCGCCGATGCGCAAACACAAAATACAATTCACGCTGGTGCTCGCCGCGGGATTTTTTGCGCTCGGGATGACAGGGGAAAGGGCCATGGCACAAGATCGCGGTCAGGGACGCTCGATGGTGATCTCGCAAACTGGGATCGTGGCCACGGAATCTCCGCTGGCATCGAAGGCCGGTGCGGCAATTTTGGAGCGCGGCGGCAACGCTGTGGACGCGGCCATTGCGGCGCACGCGGTGATGACAGTTGTCGCGCCGATGTGGAATGGCATTGGCGGGGATTTATTCGCCATCGTGTATGACGCCAAGAGCGGAAAATATTATGGATTGAACGCCAGCGGCTGGGCCCCCGCCGCGCAATCGGTCGAGCGCTTGCGCCAGAAGGGGCTGCGCGAGATGCCCATGCATGGGATCGAGCCTGTCACCGTGCCCGGCTCGGTTGACGGTTGGCAGAAGCTGCTGGACCGCTTTGGCAAAAAGAAAATGAACGAGGTGCTGGCCCCCGCGATTCAGGTCGCCGAGGACGGCTATCCGGTGACAGAGTGGATCGCGCAGCACTTCGCGGCGAATGTGGATTTGTTGCGCGAGAACGAAGCGGCCGCACACACATTTCTGATTTCGGACCGCGCGCCGCGCCTGGGCGAAATCGTTCGCAATCCCGATCTGGCCTGGTCGCTGCGGCAAATCGCGCAGGGCGGCCGCGACGCGTTTTATCGCGGAGAAATTACCAAGCGCATTCTGGCGCTATCGGCGCGGCACGGCGGCGTGCTTACGGCCAAGGATTTTTCGGATTATTCCAGCGAATGGGCCGAGCCGATCTCGACAACGTACCGAGGCTGGACGGTGTACGAGATGCCACCCAACGTGCAGGGCATTGGCGCGCTGGAAATGCTCAACATCATGGAGCAGTTTGATCTGCATTCCTATGGGCTGAATTCCACCCGCGCGCTGCACGTGCAGATCGAGGCGAAAAAACTGGCCTATGCGGATGTGCTCCGCTACATCGGCGATCCCAAAAGCGCAAAGATTCCGGTCAGCGGCATGCTCTCCAAACAGTATGCGGCCGAGCGCGCCAAGTTGATCGACATGGAGCATGCCAATTGCGAGGTGGGGCCGGGGACGCCCGTTCCCAGCGCGGGCGACACAACGTATTTGAGCGTGGTGGATCGTGAAGGCAATATGGTTTCGTTCATCGAATCGAACTACGCGGAATTCGGCTCGGGGCTCGTGGCTGACGGAACAGGTTTCGTGTTGCACGATCGCGGCGTGCTGTTCAGCCTGGATCCTGCGTCGCCCAATGCAATTGCCGGACACAAGCGGCCGCTGCACACCATTATTCCCGCGTTCATGGAGAAGGATCAGATTCGCATTGCGTTCGGGATCATGGGCGGATGGAATCAGGCGCAGGCGCACGCTCAATTCGTTTCGCATGTCGTGGATTTCAATCAGAATATTCAGGCGGCTCTGGAGACGGCGCGATTCACGAAGCCCACGTTTACGGGATGCGACGTGCTGCTGGAAAATCGCGTTCCCGGAAACGTCAAGGGCGAGCTGGAAGCCAAGGGGCACAAGCTCACCATGCACAACGGTTATTCGGATATGTTCGGCGGCGGGCAGGCCGTGATGCGCGACTACACATCGGGCGTGAATTATGGGGCTTCAGACCCGCGAAAAGACGGCGCCGCCATTCCGGAACTCCCGGTCAAGTGGCAACAGTAAACCGGAATGTTTCTGTAGCTTCTCTCGTGCCCTCTGTGTTAATGGTTTTAAGCTTTAAGAGCTTTAACACAGAGAACACAGAGGGCACAGAGAAAGGCTGGCCCGCTCAAGCGCGGTCTGCTGATTTTGCCGCTTCGCGGCCGGCGATGCGGCCGAAAGTCAAAGACCTCGCAAGGCCGTGCTGGTTGAATCCGCCCGCTGTTTCCCCCGCGCAGTAGAGACCTGGAACAACATTTCCCCAAAGATCGATCACCTGCGCTTTTCCGTTGATGCGCAAACCGGAAAGGCAATCGTGAATGCCGGGCGTGGACCACGCGGCGTAGAATGGCGGCGTCTGAATTTTGTGCATCGGCACGGGCTTGCCGAAATCTTCATCCTTGCCGCGATCGACGAAAGAATTGTAACGGGCAACCGTTTCTTCTAGCGCCGCGCCGGGCATGGGCGTTTTCTGATACTTGCTGACAATTTTTGCGGCGAGTTCGCGCAAGGTGCCGGCGCTAAAAAACCAGCCGTCGGGATCGACGAAGGGCGGCGCCAGGGTCCAGTTTTCGCGCTTGGCTGCGTCAGCATCGAAGATGGCCCAGATGGGCCCGCCTCCCTCGCCTTTGGTGGCGCTTTGTTCCAGGCACGGATTCCACCAGTCGAAGCCGGTTGCAAACTCATTCACAAATCGCCGGCCGAACTGGTTTACCTGGATGAGGTTTTGAAAGTCCGCCACTTGTAGGCCGATACCGCGCGCGATGCCCTTCACGGGGCTGTCCTTTATATTTTCGTTTCGTCTTCCTCCGCCCTGCGGGTAGCCGAACTGATTGCCGATCACATAAGGTTTTTCGAAAATGTGAGAACGCGCGCTGGTCTCCACGGTTTGGCTGCCCACTCCCCAGAGCGATGCGCCAATCTGCATGGCGGCAATTTCCCCGTCGCCCGATTGCCGCGAATAGGGTTCTCCAACCACCTGATATTCTTCGGTGAGGCGCGGATCGAACATTCTGCGGAAGTTTACATTGCTGGTGTGCCCGCCGGTGCTTACCACCACGCCGCGCCTTGCCTGAATGTTCAGCGTCTTGCCTTCGTGCGTCGCCGTAATTCCCAAAACTTTTCCGGAGAATTGTTCTTCGCGGATAAGTCCGGTCATGCTGTGCCGCAATAAAATTTGCACGCCGAGCTTTCTGGCGCTGGCTTCCAGAGGGCGCATGAGGGCAGTGCCATTGCCGCCCGTCGGTGAATATTTGCTGACCTCTCCCGCCCAGATCACGGTCTGCGCGCGCATTACATTCTGCGGCCCGCCATCCGCGCCAATGGGATGCTTATCGGGAAATGTCACGCCATGAGCCAGCAGAAAATCGAACGTGGCCACGCTCTCGTCGCAGAAGGCGCGAATAATTTCCCGGTCGCTGAAGCGATAGTCGTGCCAGTTCACCAGATCTTCGAACATGCGGTCCGGCGTGTCTTCAATGCCGTATTTTTTCTGCAGGCTGGTGCCGCCGCCCAGCGCGACGTTGCCGCCGCTCTCGATGGCGTGGCCGCCAATGTCGTAGTTCTGCTCGATCACAATGACCTTGGCGCCTGCCTCGGCAGCGGCGATGGACGCGGGAAGCCCGGCGGCTCCCGAGCCGATCACCACAACGTCGGCTGCGAGGTCCCAGTGCCTGTCGGTCTTTGCCGCATTGGCATCTTTCGCGCCGATGCCGCCCAGAGCGGCTACGCCAAGGCCCGCGGCCGCCTTCTGAATAAATCCTCTGCGCGGCAAGGCCGCATTCTTGGGATCGCTCTCGCTCATGCTCTTGCGCTCCTTGGCATAATCCATTTGAAAATTCGACGCGGCTCATCAGGAATACCGGCCGCGATTTGTCGGGTCGAGTAGCACAGCCACTCCTGGCTGTGCGCCTTCATTGAATTCAGCAAAACCGCACAGCCGGGAGTGGCTGTGCTACTCAGCTGCGCGCGATGAGCGAGTCGCGCCGAATCTGCGCGATGGAGGCGGCGCCCGTTTGCGCCATGATGGCCTGCAATTCGCGGCGCAAAATTGCCACCACGGTTTCGACGCCCTCCTGCCCAAACGCGGAGAGACCCCAAATGTGCGGACGCCCAACGCCGACGGCGGTTGCGCCCAACGCTAGCGCCTTATAGATATCCGCGCCGCCGCGGAATCCGCTGTCGATGAGCACGGGAATTTTTCCGGCTGCGCCGGACAAAACTTCCGGCAGGCATTCGATTGTGCCGCGCCCGCTGGCGTCTTCATGCCCGCCATGATTGGAGACGATGATGCCATCGACTCCGTGCTTCACGGCCAGCGCAGCATCTTCGCCGGCCACGATGCCCTTGAGGACGAGCTTCATTTTTGTCATATCGCGGACGCGTTTCACATCGTCCCAATTGAGCTTCACGCTGGTCTCTCCCTGCAACGCTCCGATCGCGCCCAGCACATCCATTGGCGTGGACGGAGTGATCCGGGAGATTGTGGGAAGGTTGGAGTGGCAGCCCACGCAGCGATCGTCGGCTTCGCGCTCCAGATTGCGGACGCCGACGCGTTGCAGCGACTTCGCGCCGATGGTGTTGGCCCCGCCATCGTCGATGGTCCAGACCAGTACGGGGCATCCGGTCGATTCAAAGCGGCGCAAGGCTTTCTCGTCCATGCTGCTTCCAAGTCCCGCAAGCCACAGCGGCTCGCCGCGCGCCGCGACCACATTTTCAATTCCGGTCGGATCGATCAGCACCACCGCCGACCCCGACAAAATTTGCAACGTGTTCGTCGATTTGGCCGCCCGGGCGACAACCGCGGCTCCATCGGGATAGTAGGCGTTCATTCTGCCGACAGGAGAAAAGAAAATTGGCGATTCCCAGGTCCTGCCGAAAAGTTTTACGGATTGATCGACCTTGGTGATGCCGGTAAGGCGGCGCAGGCGAACTTCGTACTTGTCGAATCCATCGCGATTGGCGCGCAGGGTTTCGTTGTTGAAGGAACCGTCCGTGATGAACGTGTAATGAGCGGGCGTGAGTTTAATGCGCGCGACGGCGTCAAAATCGAAAATATTCAGTGCTTCCTTCACGGACTTGATGACCACTTCATTCTGTTCCGGCAGAGGCGCCGCGAGAACTTCATCGACCCAGCGCGAGGAAAACCCCGCGTATGCCAGGACGGGGCTGGCCGCGAGAAAACTCAAAAATGCGCGGCGATCGGAAACGCGTTTGGAAAGAGTCACGGCTCAACGATCCTTTCTGACAAATACATATGTGGGAAATTTGAAACCGCGAGGGTAGCGCAGCCGGATTCGCCAGGCAAGCAGAGAAAAGCTTTCCGTGCGTGCAAATTTCAAGTGGCGCGGCGGCCCCAGACCTCATTCCGGCTCGTGAGAAGGTTCCGGAACCACGGGGCGAGGGGCGCGTTCGCCTCCCGGCAAAGCCTCGGCGTGGTGGCGTCCGCCATTCTCTGCGTGGCGCGGCACGTCGTTGACGGCATGAGGCTGCGGAACGCGAGGCGCAGGGATTTCGGTGCGCTCATCGAGCCGCCCGAAAATCATCTTGCCCGCGGTGGTTTGATGGACAGACGTCACCGTGATATCGATGGTTTTGTTAATCATGCGGCGCGCGCCGTCCACCACTACCATTGTTCCGTCATCGAGGTAAGCGACTCCCTGATTGTATTCCTTGCCCTCGCGCAGGATGAACACGCGCATGGTTTCTCCAGGCAGGACGACCGGCTTCAGCGCGTTGGCCAGCTGATTGACGTTCAGAATTTCGATGCCCTGCAGCGAGGCCACTTTGTTCAGGTTGTAATCGTTGGTAAGAATTTTTCCGTCGTAGCGCTTGGCCAACTCGATGAGTTTCAGGTCCACGTCGGCAATGTTGGGAAAATCGTCGTCCGCAATTTCAATTTCCAGGTGCGGCATTTTTTGGATACGCTGCAGCACTTCCAGTCCGCGGCGGCCGCGCTGGCGTTTCATGGAGTCCGCGGAATCGGCCACGAATTGCAGTTCGCGCAACACGAATTGGGGGATCAGCATGACGCCGTCCAGGAAATGGGCCTCGCAAATGTCCGCGATGCGGCCGTCGATGATGACGCTGGTGTCCAGCACCTTGGGCATTCGCCGCGTACTTCGCTCGCTGCCGAAGAGGCCTCCGAGGGCCGAGAGGTTCAGCATGTCTCCCTTGTTGGCCCCAACCACCAGGCCAATGTAGGTCATCACCAGGAGAAGTCCGACGTCCATGAAGGACCGCGAGCCTTCCGGGATCGACGTGCGCGCCAGGACCAGACCCATCAGATAAGCGCCGAGGATTCCCAGTATGGAACCGACGGCGGCTCCAATCAGGCGGCGCATGCTGGCGCGCTGCAGGCGAATCTCAAACAAAAATACCGAAATGGAAAACGCAAGGCCCATGCCGGCGGCCACCAGATTGGACAAACCGAATGGATGAAAATGATATCCGGCCGCAACGCATGCGACTGCAAATATCATTCGCACCATCATGTGATCCCACCAGTTTCCAAACTCAGGCTGCGACTGGCTGGGCGTTGCCGCCCGAAGAGGAAACGGCATTGCTGGCGGCGGAGGGACAGAAGTTCCTTGCCGGGTAAAAGGACGGTCCATGAAGCCTCATTTCCTATGAGGAGGCAAAAAATAAATCGGCTACACCCACTCACTATGAATCGGTATTGAATAAATTGGGGCTGACCTGGGACGATAGGTATAAAAGCAGCCCTTTATACTCCCCACTTATCCCATTTCGTGAGAAATAGTCAAGTTTTATAAAGTTTGCATAAAGTTGAGTGGCACGACAATTCGGTCAAGGCAGGCATTTAATAGGAAAGCCACTCCCGGCTGTCCGCTTTTGAGCCAAGGGAACCAGGCGGAGCAGCCTGCCGCATGAGGTATCGGTCGAGCCACGAAAATTGTCCGGCCTGCAAGATTGCACCCATCCGCGCCAGGCTTTCAGGCCGGTTGCAACGCAAGAACTTGAATTGGAACTGGTCGCCCGCGCTGGCACGGGCTGTGCTGTAATTCCTCGTCAACCTTTTACGCCATGTCCACGACGCCACTTGTGCCCGAAACATTGCCGCCGGCGGATTCCTTCGCGGGGCGCGGCCGCATCGCCCTGGTACTTTCTTGCCTGCTATTCCTGAATTTCTTCTATTTTCTTTTTTCCAGCGGGCGTGTCCGCACCATCGATGAAGTCTCAGCCGCGTTTCAGGTGGAAAGCCTCGCCAAGCGCGGCAGCGCGGCCATCCCTCAGGCCATTGAAGCGAAAATGTTTTACGGCACGTTTGACCGTTTCGGCCGTGCCCAGTCACCCTATCCTCCGGGGCAGGCGCTGGCCATGCTGCCGTGGTACGCCGCGGGCCGGTTTGTAGGCAGTCATCTGCCAGGTGTGCCGCCTAATCTGAGGGACTTTGTTAGCGATTTCTTTTTGACGGGCGAGAGCGCTTTCTTCTCCGCGCTGGCCGCCGCGCTCGCGCTGCTCATTTTTCTCCGGCTGGGAATCGCGCCGAAAATCTCCATGATGGCTGCGGGAATTCTGGCGCTGGCCACTCCCCTCGCCGCCTATTCCGGCTGGCTGCTCTCCGAGCCCTTGGCGGCCGCTCTCTTGCTGGGCGCTGCGGCCGTGCTGTTTGGCTCGCCGCAAGGGATGCCCATTCATATTTGTCGCGCCCTTGGCGCGGGAGCGTTGCTGGGCGCGGCCATTTGGGTGAGGCCCACGCATGTCATCGCCGTGCCCATATTTCTCATTGCGCTGCTGGTGCGCGAACGCCAAAGGGGATGGAGCCCTGCAATCGCGCTGGCTGTCGCGGCTGGCGCGGGCGTGGCTCTTCTGCTGTGGAGGAACGCCTATCTCCATGGCAGTCTCTTTGAGTTTGGCTACCCCTCTGCCGCTGAGGGCGGCAAGGCGCTGAACACGTTTGAGACGCCGCTGGCCACGGGCCTTCTCGGTTTTCTGGTTTCTCCCGGCAAATCCATTTTCCTTTTTTCGCCGCCAATTCTGCTGGCGCTGGCCGGCCTGCCGCGCCTATGGAGGCGTGACCGCGGACTGGCATTCGTGGCCGCCGCCGCGCCCGTCGCCTACCTGCTGTTTTTCGCCACCTATACGCAGTGGGAGGGCGGCTATTGCTACGGCCCGCGTTACCTCGTGCCCGCGCTGGCCTTGCTCGGCCTGGGAGTTTGCCCGGCGCTTGCCTCGATTCGCTCGGGGATTGATTCGAATTCGCGCGCATTGAGCCTTCTGGCGCTTGCCGTGTTCGTCGCGGGATTTTTCGTGCAGGCCATCGGGACGACAACGAGTTTTCTCGAAGCCGACGTGGCCGGCGGCTACTACGATGCGCAGTACAACTACCGCATGAGCTTTTCGCCCATCGCTATGCACATTCATCTGCTCGCGCACTACGCCGCGTCGGGCGCCGCGCCCATCGGCCAAGGTTTCGACAAGTGGTGGGTGTTTCTTTCCAAGGCGGGGATATCTACGGGCGCTCTGTGGATTCTCGCGAGCGCGTTAATTGTGGGGACACTAATTTCGGCCTGGTGGCTGCGGCATCAATACAGGAACGCCACTGTTGGTTAGGAGCGCTCTTTGTAGCACAGGCTTCAGCCTGTGGGTTTTTGCCTGGACGAAAGTCAAAATCCACAGGCTGAAGCCTGTGCTACTGAAGATCAAATTGCGCGGGAATCGATTTGCTGGCGCAGGTCGGCGATAAATTCCGCCAGCGGCCGCGGGCCTAGATCTCCCTTGGTTTGCTGCCGCACAGAGACGGTGCCCGCTTCGGCTTCCTTGCCGCCGACGATCAGCATGTAGGGAATTTTCATCATTTGCGCGTCGCGAATTTTGGCCTGCAATTTTTCGTTGCGGTCGTCGAGGTGCGCGCGGAATCCGGCTTCCTTCAATGCGGCGGTAACTTTTTTGCCGTACTCCACGAATTTTTCGCTGAGCGGCAGCACTTCCGCCTGCACCGGCGCGAGCCACACGGGAAACGCTCCCGCGTAATGCTCGATCAGGATGCCGAAGAAACGTTCCACCGATCCCCACAGCGCGCGGTGCACCATCAGCGGCTGGTGGCGGTTGCCATCTTCGCCCACGTACTCTAGGCCAAAACGTCCCGGCAAATTGAAATCGAATTGCACGGTGGTGAGCTGCCACGGCCTGCCAATCGCGTCGATCAGCTTGACGTCGATCTTCGGCCCGTAAAACGCCGCTTCGCCCTCCATGCGCTTAAAGGGAATCTTCAGCCGTGTGAGCGTGGTTTCCAGCGCGCCGGTCGAGCGCGCCCAGTCTTCCGCCGACCCCGCATAATTTTCGGGATGGTTGGCGTCCCAGTCGGAAAGCTCCACGACGTACTCAGTAAATCCAAACGTTTTCATCACCGCGAAGGCGAAATCGATGCAGGCCTCGATCTCGGACTCGATCTGTTCGGGCATACAGAAAATGTGCGCGTCGTCCTGCGTGAATCCGCGCACACGCAGCAGGCCATGCAGCACGCCGGAGCGCTCGTAGCGATACACGGTTCCCAGCTCGGCAAGGCGCACCGGCAGCTCGCGGTAGCTGCGCAGGTGCGATTTGAAAATCAGAATGTGGCCCGGGCAATTCATGGGCTTTAACTGGTAGTCGTCTTTTTCCACTTCCACCGGGCCAAACATGTTTTCGCGATAAAAATTGGCGTGGCCGCTGGTCTTCCACAATTCCAGGCGCATGATGTGCGGCGTGTAGACAAGGTCGTAGCCGCGCCGCAGCAGCTCGTCGCGCAGCCAGTCTTCCATCACCTTGCGGATCAGGCCGCCCTTCGGATGCCAGAAAATCAGCCCCGGCCCGGCCTCTTCCTGCACGGAGAAAAGATCCAGCTCCTGCCCCAGGCGGCGATGATCGCGGCGCTTGGCTTCCTCGAGGCGGTGCAGATATTCGTCCAGCTCCTGCTGCGTGTAGAAGCACGCGCCGTAGATGCGCTGCATCTGCGGATTGCCTTCCTGGCCCTTCCAGTAGGCGCCCGCCACGCTCATCAGCTTGAAGGCGCGAATGCGCCCGGTGGAAGGAATATGCGGCCCGCGGCAGAAATCGATAAATTTTCCGGTGGTGTAAAAGGAAACCATCGGCTCGATGGCGCGCTCCTCCACCAGCTCGCACTTAAAACCCTGATCCCATTTGCGGTACAGCTCGATGGCCTCGGACTTGGGCATCATCTTGCGCTCGTTGGGAATGTCCTGCCCGGCCATCTCGCGCATTTTCTTTTCGATGCGCTCCAGGTCTTCCGGCGTGAAAGGTTCCGCGCGCACAAAATCGTAGAAAAACCCGGTATCGATGGGCGGGCCGATGCCCAGCTTTACGTTGGGGTAGAGTTCCATCACCGCCGCGGCCAGCAAGTGCGCCGCGGAGTGCCGCAGTACCTGAATCGCTTCGGGATCTTTCGGCGTGAGAATGGAAAGCTTTACGTCCTGATCGATCGGCGCGCGCAAGTTGACCAGAAAACCTTCGCCGCTCGCGGCGGCGCTCAGCCGCGCCTCAGGCGCAGCGTCCGGAGATGCCTCGGCATTCGCGCCCGCAGCGGCGGCAGGCGCGTGGATGGGAGCGATGCGCGCCACCAGAGCTTCCTTCGCTAGGCGCGGCGAAATTTGTTGCGCGATCTGCCCCGCCGTGGTGCCCAGTGGCACTTCGCGGATTGCGCCATCCGGCATCGTAATGTGAATCATATCCATAAGTTTGTTTTCGGCTTTCAGCTTCGGCATTCAACCGGCGAGTGCGAGTTGACGCTGCGCCCCAGCGCCCGTGGAGCCACCTACGCTAGCAGATGCTTCCGAGCACGGTCAAGGCGCTAAGTACTTAGCAAATTCGACACGGAATTCTGTCCCTGCCGGTTTCCGTTAGAAGATGAATGCTATTCTGATATTCGATAAATACTGTCCTTATCTAGCTCCAGAAACGCGGCTCAGCGGATTCGCAGCTACCCGATAGACTTGAATTTCACTAAGATCATGGACGCACCACGGAGGTCCTCCCATGCAGCGTTTTCTCATCGCGTTTCTGCTCACTCTTGCGCTCGCACAGGGCGCTGCGGCTGAAGAAATCATCTTAAAAGACGGCACGAAAATCGTTGGGCGCATGACGGCTGTGTCGGGTGACAAGATCGAGGTCGAAACAGCGTACGGGAAGATGTCCGTCAAACGCGGCGACATTGTAAGCATCAGCTTTCCAGAAAATGGCAAGCAGGGCCCTTCAGGAGGCGCCCCGTCTTCCCCTGAGGATAAGCCCAAAATCGAAGAGTCCCTGGATGCCGGTCAGTACACCAACAAGACAGGGGAGTTTTCGCTCGCCGTTCCCTCCGATTGGAAAATAAATCCATCTCTTTACGGAACCAATGGCGCATTGGCCGGCTTAAGTACCCGCGACAGCATGCGATTTCTATTAGTGGTGCGTGAAGAATATCCGGGTACGATCGATAGCTATAAGCAACTGATCGAAATTCAGGCCAGGAGCAACCTCGGAGATTATGAAAAGATTTCTGAGACTCCCATGAAGATTGATAACAAATCTGCAATCGTTATGTCCTATCGAGGGTTATTGGTGAAGGCCAACAATCTTCCCGTTCAGTTCCTTGCAGCCATCATACCCGTGGGAAGTGCGTATTTTCGGGTCAGCACCTGGTGTGTGGAACCATTGTTCAACGAAAGCCAAACCATGTTCGAAAATATAATTTCCTCTTACCACTACACGAATACTTCATCGGCGCTCCCGGCCGCAAAGCCTTAGCCACGGTTAACTAAAAGCAAAGTATTCTTGCCGAGGCGGCGTGTTGCGACCCTTCCGAGCGGCTGATAGAATCGACGTGCGGAAATTTCGCGCAGGCCCTGATTCCATCAGGGCAAGCCGTGCGAAAGGGCGGACGCCGGCTGCGTTTCCACTGATATTGGCTGGGCCCACTGCGGCCAGCCAGCACACGATTCCAGCGACATGAGCGGCGTTCCAGCCTGCCGCGGAGGACACTTGGCTAAATACGATTTGGCAATCATCGGCAGCGGTCCGGGCGGATACAACACCGCAATTCGAGCCTCGCAATGGGGCCTGAAAACGCTGGTCATTGAAAAAGACGGTTTCCTTGGCGGCACCTGCCTGCACGTCGGCTGCATCCCCACCAAAGTGCTGCTGCACCACGCGGAAGTTTACGACACGTTCAAGAACGCCAAGGAGTTCGGCATCGACGTGAACGAATTTTCGCTGAACTGGCCGGCGGTCCTGGCGCGCAAGGAAGCCATCGTCAACAAACACGCCAAGGGCATCGAGTTTCTGTTCCGCAAAAACAAAGTCGAGAAAATGCAGGGCTGGGGCAGGTGGGCTGGCCCCGGCCGCGTGAGCGTTGAGAAGGATGGGCAGGTCACCGAAGTCGAAGCCACGCACATCCTGTTTGCCACAGGCTCGGCGGCACGTTCGCTTCCGGGCATGGACATCGACGGAAAGACCATCCTCAGCAACATCGAAATTTTGCAGCTGCCGGCCGTGCCAAAAACTCTTGTGATTGTCGGCGCCGGTGCGGTGGGCGTGGAGTTTGCTTCGGTCTTCAATTCCTTTGGAACGAAGGTCACCGTGCTGGAAATGCTGCCGCGCGTGACGCCCATCGAGGACGAAGAGATTTCCGCGGAACTGGAAAAATCGCTGAAGAAAAAAGGCATCCAGATTTTCACCGAGGCCAAAGTCTCGTCGGTAACGAAGGATGCGCAAGGGGCAACCGTTGCGTTCACGGACAAGACGGGCAAGACGCAAACCATTGCTGCTGAGAAAGTGCTGATGGCCGTGGGCCGCGTGCCCAAGACGGAAAATCTGGGCCTCGATAAATCGAAAGCAAAGCTGGAGCGCGGATTTGTTCACACCGGGCCATACATGGAAACGGCGGAGCCGAATCTCTACGCCATCGGCGACATCGTCGCGGGAATGCCGCAGCTGGCGCACGCCGCATCCATGGAAGGCATCACCTGCGTTGCGAAAATCACCGGAAAACACATGCCTCCGATTGAAAAGACGCGTATTCCCAACGCCACGTATTGCGAGCCGCAAGTAGCGTCCATCGGCTTGACGGAACGCGCGGCGCGCGAGGCGGGCTACTCGGTAAAAACCGGCAAATTTCCGTTCATGGGAAACAGCAAGGCCACCATTCTGGGCCACCACGAAGGTTTTATTAAAGTGGTTACCGACGAAAAGACGGCTGAAATTCTGGGCGTGCACATCATCGGTCCGCTGGCCACGGAAATTATCGCCGAGTCGGTGGCTGCATTGCAGCTGGAGGCCACCGTGGACGATCTGATGTCCACCGTGCACGCGCATCCCACGGTCTGGGAAGCCATGTCCGACGCGGTTGCGGCCGTGCGCGGACTTGCGATCAATGCTTAGAAGCAGTCGAGAGTTTAGAGTTCAGAGTTGACAGGCAAAAGAAATGAAAGAGCTGCTGGTTATCGATCTTGGGATTGTTGAATACGGCGCGGCGTGGGAGCTGCAGCAGCGTATTGCTTCCGCGCGCAAAGCGGGAGCGGTTCCCGATGTCTTGCTGCTGTGCGAACACCCGCACGTGATTACGCTGGGCCGCAGCGGAAAAATTTCCAATCTTCGTGCATCGGATCGGATGCTGCACGAGAAGGGTGTTTCTTTTTTTGAAACCAATCGCGGCGGCGATATCACCTATCACGGGCCGGGGCAGCTGGTCGGCTATCCGATCCTGAATCTTGGCGAGATTCGCCGCGACGTTGCCTGGTATGTGCGCGGGCTGGAGGAAGCCATGATTCGCGCGACGGCGGAATATGGGATTGCTTCCAAGCGCGTGCCGGGGTGCACGGGCGTATGGGTGGATGTGCCGCGCGGTTTTCAGAAACAGGAAGTAGAGGAAGTGCAGGAAGCAAAGGATGTTAAGGACGAAGAAAAAATCGGCGCCATTGGGGTACACATCAGCCGGTGGGTGACGTCGCATGGATTCGCTTACAACGTGTCCACGGATCTGAGCTATTTCGATTTGATCGTGCCATGCGGAATCGTGGGGAAGCGAGCCGCGTCGCTTGAAAAATTGCTGGGGCGGCGCGTGGAAATGAAGGAAGTTGCGCCGCGCCTCACCGCGCATCTCGCGGAAATATTCGGCCTGCAATTGCGGGCCAGCGGGCGTGATGCACTGGATGCGCTGCTCCGGTCGTTTGAAGAGCGAACGGCGCTGGCACCGGTTTAGGATTGCCGCGCTTCATAATACGTGGCGCTGCTGGAAGCTGTTGTAGCCCGCCTCTTCAGAGGCGGGGATTTTCCGCGCGACGTCGAGAACGACCCCGCCTCTGAAGAGGCGGGCTACAGTACGGCTAAAAGCGAATGGCAACCAACTTAACCCGCGAACAGCACCTGGAACTGTATTACTTCATGCGGCTCAACCGCGAGCTTGAGGAACAGATGGTGCGCCTGTTCCGCCAAAATAAAATCGTCGGCGGTTTGTATCCTAGCCTGGGGCAGGAAGCGATTTCCGTGGGAACAGCCTACGCGCTTGCTCCCGGCGACTGGATCGCGCCCATGATCCGCAATATCGGCTCGCTGCTGGTGCGCGGCTTCAAACCGCGCGACGTGATGACCCAGCACATGGCGCGCTATACCTCTCCAACGCTCGGCAAGGATGGCACCAGCCACTTCGGCGACCTGCATGAGCGGCATGTCGTGGCTCCGACTTCCATGCTGGGCGATTTGATCCCGGTGATGGCGGGCATCGCCATGGCGGGGCGCTACCTGGGCCAGAAAATCGTAACCATGACGTGGATTGGCGACGGCGGAACTTCCACCGGAGTGTTTCACGAGGGATTGAATCTGGCGGCCGTACAAAAAGCTGCCATTCGTTTTGATCATGGAAAATAATCAGTGGGCCTACTCGACGCCCACGGAACGACAGTCCCGCTGCGGGATCTGGCGGACCGCGCCAAAGCGTATGGATGAAGAGCGCCATCGTGGACGGAAACGACGTGCTGGCCGTGGAACGCACCACGCGCGAAGCGGTGGCCTATGCGCGCGCGGGAAACGGCCCGGTGCTGATCGAAGCGAAAACCATGCGCATGCTGGGCCACGCGCAGCATGACTCCGCGGAGTACGTGCCGAAAGAGATGCGCGAATCCTGGAAACAGCGCGACCCGCTGGACCTCTTTGAAAAAGTGCTGACCGAAAAAAAATTGTGGGACGCAAAAACGAAAAAAGAAATCGACGAGCGCATTGCCCGTGAAATTCGCGCCGACGTGGAATTCGCTGAAAACTCGCCGGTTCCTCCGCCGGAGTCGGCTGAAGAGGGCGTGTACTGCGAGGGCTGCCACACCATCCAAGCCGGAATGGAAGCGGCCCAAGGAAGAAGTGATGCCGCCGCGCTCCAGTGTGAAGGCCGAATGGCCGATCACATCTTATGCGTCAAGCGGCGCGCGGCCTTCCGCCTCCACCAAGGGAGCGGCGCCGAAAGCAAAGCCCGGAAAGAAATCTGCGCGCGCGGGCGTTCGCGCAAAGGCGGTGCGCTGAGAATGCCCGAAACGACCTATCTCGAAGCCATTCGCCAGGCGATGCAGCGAAGAGATGGAGCGCGACCCCTCCGTGGTCCTGCTTGGCGAGGATATCGGCGTATATGGCGGCGCGTTCAAGGCTTCCGACGGGCCTGCTGAGCGCGTTCGGGTGGGAGCGCGTGATCGACACGCCCATCAGCGAATCCGCGATCGTGGGCGCGGCGGTGGGCATGAGCTACGCGGGTCTGCGGCCGGTGGCGGAAATGCAGTTCATCGACTTCATCGCCTGCGCTTTTAACCAGATCACCAACTTCGCCGCCAAATCGCACTACCGCTGGGGAGCGCCGGTGCCCATCGTGATTGCGCGGCCCGTGCGGCGGCGGCGTGCACGGCGGGCCGTTCCACTCCGCGAATCCGGAGATGTATTTCGTGCACACGCCGGGTTTGAAGGTGGTTTATCCGGCGACCGCGTACGACGCCAAGGGATTGCTGAAATCGGCGATTCGCGACAATAATCCGGTGCTGTTCTTCGAGCACAAGTTTCTCTACCGCCGCATCAAGGAAGAATTGCCGGAGCGGCGATTACACGGTGCCGATTGGAAAAGCGATGGTGCGGCGCGAGGGCGCGATCTCACCATCGTGACCTACGCGGCCATGGTGCACACTTCGCTCGAAGCGGCGGAGGAACTGGCCAGGGAAGGTATCGAGGCCGAGGTGATGGATTTGCGCACGCTGCTGCCGCTGGACCGCGAAACGATTCTCGCATCGGTGCGACGGACCAACAAGCTGCTGGTGGTGCACGAAGACACGCGCACCGGCGGCATCGCCGGGGAGATCGCCGCGCTGGTCACGGAGAAGGCGTTCGAGGATCTGGACGGGCCGATCCGGCGCGTCACTTCGCTGGATACGCCGGTGCCGTTTTCTCCGCCACTCGAGGAATATTTCCTGCCCAACGCCGCAAGGTGGTCGCGGCGGCCGCGGGAATTGGCGCACTACTGATTGGTGGCTAGACCAGTCACATGCGGATATCGAACGGAGAGACGAACCATGGCGGTTGACGTCATCATGCCCCAGATGGGCGAAAGCATCTTCGAGGGCACCATCACCGGTGGCTGAAGAAGCCGGGGGACCGCATCGAGCGCGACGAGCCGCTGTTCGAAATTTCCACCGACAAGGTGGACGCGGAGATTCCCGCGCCTGCCGCTGGCGTGCTGAAGGAGATCAAGGTCAAAGAGGGGCAGACCGTTCCCATTCAAACGGTGGTTGCGGTGATCGATGCGGCCGGATCGGATGCGGCTGTCGCTCCCGCCGCTGCTCCAGCGCCGGAGAAGGCTGCCGCGCCGAAAGCTCCTGTGTCACCCGCGGCTCCCGCGGTCTCTGCGCCTGCACCTCCAACGCAGCAGCCGCAAGCGTGACGCCGGCGGCATCCGCGCAAAAGGCAGGTGGCGACGGCCAAAAAATTCGCAGCTCGCCGCTGGTCCGCAAGCTCGCGAAGGAACACAACATGGATCTGGCGTCCATGGAAGGAAGCGGCGCGGGCGGGCGCATCAGCAAGAAAGATATTCTGGACGCTCTGGCGACAGGCGGCGCAAAACCCTCCGCTCCAGCAGCGCCGCTTTCCGCGCCTGCGCCATTCGCCGCGGCGCCAGCATCTACTCCTGCCCCGCCGCCGGGAACTGGCGGCGCGCTGGCGCATCCCGTGCTGGAGAACGCCGTGCCGCGCGAGCGGATCTATTTCGGCAAGTATGAGGCGCAGCCCATGAGCGTGATGCGCCAGCGCATTGCCGAGCACATGGTGGCCTCCAAGCACGTTTCGCCGCACGTCTACTCCATCGACGAAGCGGACATGACGCGCATCGCCAAAATCCGCGAAAGCTCCAAGGCCGCGTTCGAAGCCAAATACGGCACCAAGCTCACTTACATGCCCTTCTTTGTCCGCGCCTGCGTGGAGGCGTTGCGCGCCTATCCCACGGTCAACGCATCGTGCGACGGAGCGACGGTAGTGCTGCACCGCGAGATCAACGTCGGCCATTGCCGTGGCGCTCGATTGGGGCTTGATCGTTCCCGTGCTCAAGAATGCAGAGGAGAAAAACTTTCTGGGACTGGCGCGCGGCATGAACGATCTCGCCGAACGCGCCCGCGCCAAGAAGCTGAAGCCCGAGGAAGTTCAGGAGGGCACGTTCTCCATCACCAATCCCGGTATTTACGGCGGGCTGATGGGGCTGCCGGTAATCAACCAGCCGAACGTGGCCATTCTGGGCATCGGCGCGATTCAGAAGCGGCCCATGGTGGTGGACGACGCCATCGCCATCCGCTCCATGGTGTACCTGACGCTTTCCTACGACCACCGCGTGGTGGACGGCGCGATCGCCCACCAGTTTGTGGGCAAGGTGAAGGCGTATCTGGAGGATTGGAGCGAGGAAATTCTGTAAGGCCGTGACCCGTGGTTCGTGTTCCGTGACCCGTGAGGAGCGGATCGTTACGAGTCGAGAGTTGACAGTTCAGAGTTAAGAGGCAATAAAGGCCAGACCCGCCTCGATGATTTGATTTCGACTATCGGCTTAAAGTATCAAGTCTTAGCTTCACAGGTCCTTTGGCATCTCCTGCACCTGCGGGAGCCACGGTTCACGGAACACGAATCACGAACCACGGGTCACGCGCTTTCCGCCTTCAACACCGGCGCCACATCATGCGCCCACTTGCGCAGTTCGGCCAGCGGCACCACGCGAATATCGCTTTCGGCCAGAATCCCAGAGACAAACTGGTCCCGCACATTGCCGCGCACGGGTTCGCGTTCGGTGACGGCCAGAAATTCCGTATGCTCGATGCGTTCGCGGATGGCGCCCGCCGTATAGGCGAGAAGTTTGGCCTGTCCAGGATCGCGGCCGAGGGCCACGGAATGCACGAAGCCGCGCGTGCCGTTTCGGCGGTAGGCGAAATCGATGCGCATGGGATCGCCGGGAGCGGTGAACTCCTCGACGCGCACGCTGCGCTGCATCAGTCGCAGGATTTTTTCGGTGCGAAAATAATCCGCGGCCCGCGCGCGCACGTCGTTGCGTGTGCGGATCTCCACCACGCCGCGGCGCGGTTCGCGCAGCGGTTCGACCTGTTCGCGGAAGAGGCGGTCGATTTCGGTGTCGGGATCGCGGGCCAGCAACCCCTTGCGGGGAGCCAGCTGCAGGGCGTTGGACAATGTTTCGTCGAACTTTTCCAGAATAGCCTCGGCGTCCATTTCGCGTCCGGCAAACTGGCGGTGAAACTCCCCGGGCAGGCGCAGCAAGAGCTCTTCGTCCGCCGCAGGGTGCATGCGGCGCAGGCGGGCCAAGTCGGCGGGCTCTTCCAGCCAGCGCTGGCGGACGCGCCCCGTTGCGGGATCGAGCAGCAGCACGCCGATGTTGACCCACTCGTCGCGAATGAGATTGGGCTGGTAGCGCACCACGTGATAGGCGCAGGGTTGCAACGTTTCTTCAGGCATATTTCACCTTCCAGTTGGGAAAAGGATCGCGGCCGGAATTTCGGGCCGAGAAAATCAGTTCGCGCACGCGTTCGCGGCGCCGGTAGAGCCGCTCGATCAGCCGTTCCACGGCGTCCCAGTCGCCGCCGTACCACTCTGGTGGAATCTGGGAAGCCTCTTCGCCCAGAACGCGCTCGGTGATTTGATTTTCCAGGCGCGCCAGCCAGGGTTCGAAAGCGTCCATTCCCGCGACGCTCTGATAGACGCGGTGGCGTGTGTACAGCCCGCGCAGAGGCGCGTCCGGAAAATCCCACTCTCCCGCGTTGAAGCAGAATCCGAAGTCAATCATCATCGCGGTATATCCTGCCGCCGCATAGCCGCCCGCTGCATCGCCCGGCGCGGGATTCTCCGGCTCCGCTGCGCCGCCCGGTCCGGCAAGGTCTCCCGGATCGCGAAAAAAAATTGCCTGCCGCCCATTGGTGTTGCAGGTCCACTTGTCGAGGACCAGAACGCCGAGGAAGTCGGAAAGATTACGGACGGCCAGAAGCTGTTCGTCGGGCAAAAAATCGTGCACCGTCAAGCGCGCCGGATGCCCCGGGAACTGCGATCCGAATTGTTTTCCCGCCGCGCACGGTTTCCTGCCCAGGCCCAGTTGCATTACCAGGTCCGGCGTGTACGCGATGATTTCCGGACGGACCTCCACCACTTCCACCTGCGGCACGCACAATCCCAGCCGCGCCGCCAGCCTTGTAGCTAGCATTTCATTGGCCAGAATCCTCAAATGTTGCGGATTGTTCTGGAATTTGACGATGTAATACGCTTCATCGTCGCAGCGCATCAGATGGGACTGCGCGCCACCGCGCATCCGTCTCACATGCTCGACGGCAAGTTTCATGACAGCCATGCTAGACACGCGCGGCGTCAGCCGCAAGAAAATAGTTCCGCTACGGGAATTGAAGATTACCTGACGGGGAATTTACCGGGCATGCACCGGAATGAAACAGTGCGGAAGGTCACGCTAAAATGAACCGAAGGCCCGAAGATATCCCCGGGCCATGGTCCGCAATTCTTTTTGTGCTGAGGAACGCGCTTAGCGTTTCTTGCCGCGCTTGGCAGCTTTCTTTGCCGGTTTTTTCTTGGCAACTTTCTTGGCTGCCTTTTTGGGAGCGGGCTTGGCTTTCTTCTTCGCTTTTTGGGGCGTCGCTTTTTTGGCGCTCTTCTTGGCCGGCGCTTTTTTCTTTGCCGCCGCCTTGGGCGCCGCAACGGTTTGCGGAGCAGCCGCCACGCTGGGGCGTTCGGTGATGACCAGTTCCTCTTCGGTCTCCTCCTCAATCACCTCTTCCGGATCGCCGCCGAGTTCTTCTTCCTCAAAATGTACGAACTCGTTTTCTTCGCCCTGATCTTCTTTTTCGTAGGCCATCTGCGTTCTCCCTTCGATTCGTCGCCATTTCGAGGAATTCGATGGCGTCTGAAGCCATCGCGGGCTTATAAACGGAATCCGGTATGTTTGTCAAGAGTTTGCCTGACGAACATCCCGCCGTTTATTTCACGGTGTTCCTTCGCGGCGTGTGCTTTTGAGATGCCGCATGCGCCGCCTGGGAACGGCCGCGAACCCGCTCACAATATAGGGATAAGTTGGAATAAAAAGCAAGATGGGACTATCGGGTCGGTAGAATTGTCAGGGTATCGCCCACCTGCAGAGGCCGGCTAAAGAGAAAGCGGTTTCCCGCCTGAATGGCTTCCACAGTGGTCTGATAGGCGCGTGCGATGGACCACAGGGTCTCGCCCTGCTTCACGTGATGCACAACCGTGCTGCTGGGGCGTGCTTCCATGATGGGGGTACGGCCGCTGCCATTGCCTCGCCCGGCCACAAGCGTTTCAGGCGCTGATGCGCCCTTGCTCTTGGCTTGCTGTTGCTGCTGCGGCGCGGGCGCCATGCCGCCGGGATAAATTCGCAGCGACGTGCCACGTACCACATGATCGGCTTTCAGGTGGTTCCACTTGCGCAATTCGGCGGGCGTCACGTCAAACTCGTCTGCAATGGTGGCAATGGTGTCCGTGCGGCGCACTCGGTAACGGATCAGCTTCCCGGTGGACGTCTCGGTTCGAGCGGCGGCCGGAATGATCAGCTTCAGGCCTTCCTCCAGAGGTGCTCCCGCAGCCAGGTCGTTGGCGTCCGCCACTTCCGTGGTGGAAACATGGTATTGCTTGGCAATGGAGGAAAGCGTTTCACCTTGCTCGACTTTGTGGCGGCGCCAGCTCACCCACTTTTCCGGGGGAATGGCGGCAATTTCGGCGAAAAAGCGTTCCGCCGTGCCTTCAGGTAGGCGCAAGACAAACTCCGGGTCGGGCGGCGTAACCAGGCGCAATAGCTCCGGATTCATGCTGCGCAGCGATTCGAGGTCGGTATCAATTGTCTCGGCCACCAGGCGCAAATCGATGGCCTGTCCCGGTTTCACCTTGTCGGCCTTGAGCGGCGGCTCGGGGTCGAACTCGATGCCGTATCGCGCCGGATCCTTGGAAATCAAGGTCAGCGCCAGAATAATCGGCACGTAGTTCATGGTTTCCTTGGGCAGGGCATTGCGGTGGTACAGCTCCCAGAAATCGGCGTAGCCGGTTCGTTCCACGGCGTGCTGCACGGCGCCAGCGCCGGAATTGTAGGCAGCCATGGCCAGATACCAGTCGCCGAACTGGTCGTACAAGTCGCGCAGGTCGCGTGCAGCGGCACGCGTGGCCTTTTCCGGGTCCTGGCGCTCGTCCACCCACCAAGTCTTTTGCAGGCCGTATTTCCGCCCGGCAAAGGACATGAATTGCCACATCCCCCGCGCGCCTGCCTTGGACACTGCCTGAGGCAGGAAGGCACTTTCAGCCTGGGCCAGATAAATCAAATCCTGCGGCAAACCTTCTTCCTTCAGAACTCGCCGCACCATTTCACGGTAGCGTCCCGCGCGGCGAAGCCCTGTCTCCACGATGGCGCTCCCGCGGGGCGTCTTAAAATAATTCAGGTAGGCAAGGACAGGATCGTTCACCGTCAGCGGAAGATCGTGGTCCACGGCGCTCACTTCGCCTTCGGCGCGGCCACGCAGGTTGGGATCGAATTTTTCAGGCTGAGGGATGGGCTCCTCGGCGATTTCATCGATGGGAGCGGGCGTGGACTTCTGCTCGCTGAACCCATCGCCTGCGCGAAAGGCTTCCAGTTCGTCCAAGCTCACCGTGTCAATGATGTGATGGTACAAGGCGCTCAAGCGAGGATCGCCATCGAGATCGAAACCGCTGGCCAGCAACTGGTCCAGCGCTTCGTCGAATTCCTCGCGCGCCTTGCCCAGATGGCCGGCCTTGTAATCCTGCTCGCCCGCGTCAAACGCCGCCTGGCTCTCCACTGCAAGCTGTTCGGGTCCATACGGGGCGCGAACGAATAGCGGCGTCAGACTCTTGTTTTGTGCGGTGAGTGGCAGGGGTATCTGCACCAGCTCCTGGGAAGGCAGGGCAATTTGAGTTGGACGCACCTGAACGGATTTCTTTGCCGAGTCTTCACACCCGGCCAGGCCCACAACTACACCGGCCGCAATGAAAAGCCAAGTTGCCGAATTTTGAGCGCGATTACCCATAGAAGGTCTTTTTGAATCTGTTTGAAACAGCGAACCGCACGGCCCTCCCCACTTGAAGAGAGCACTATGCTTGCCAAACATTGGAACAGGATTCCCGCCACAAGGAACCCCACCGGTCAATTGTAGATCAGATAGCCCCAAGCGGGTCAATAGAGATTGCAATACCCTGTTAATATTCGCTTAACCCCTAGAAAGGCAGGATTTTAGGACAGGGCCAGCTTCAAATCGGCGATCAGGTCGCCCGGGTCTTCGAGGCCAATCGACATGCGAACCGTGCCGGGTGAAACTCCCGCCGCAGCCAGCTCCTGGGTGCTCATGCGGTGATGGGATGTGTAGATTGGTAGCACAATGAGTGATTCCACGCCACCCAGGCTACCGGCCAGCAGGAAGATTCGGGACTTATCGCAAAAGCGACGCGCCGCAGGCAGCCCGCCCTTCATATCGAACGCCAGCATTCCTCCGAAGTCAGACATTTGGCGTTTCGCCAGCCGGTGGTTGGCATGGGAGCGCAGCCCAGGGTAGTGCACCCGCTCCACCTTCGGATGGCCTTCCAAAAAGCGCGCCACGGCCATGGCGCTTTGGCATTGCCGCCGCACGCGAATTTCCAGCGTTTTGATTCCGCGAATCAGCAGATAGGCGGGATCGGGATCCATCGACCCACCGAGGCAAATCATCATTTCGCGAACCTTGGCGACTCGTTCCCCGTTTCCGGCTACGGCTCCCGCGACGATGTCCGAGTGCCCGGCCAGGTATTTCGTGGCGCTGTGCAGCACCAGATCGAAGCCGAGATTTAGAGGCTTCTGCAGTATGGGTGTGGCAAACGTATTGTCGATGAGCGAAACAAGTTTGTGCTTTCTCGCCACCGCCACGGCCTTCCTCAAATCCACGAGGCCCAGCGTGGGGTTGGTGGGTGTCTCCACGTAGAATGCCCGGGTTTTTGCATTCACCAGGCGATCCACGCCTTCCAGATTCGCCTCCACGTGGTGCACGCGAATTCCGAACCGCGGCAGGATATCTCTCATCAGGCGATAGGAGCCGCCATAAAGCTGGCGCGTGGCAATCAATTCGTCCCCAGCCTGAAGCACGGAGAGCAAGGCGCTGGAGATCGCCGCCGATCCCGAGGCCGTTACCAGGGCGGCTTGGGCGTTTTCCAGTTCCGCGATTTTCGTTTCGGCCACGGCCAGCGTGGGATTGCCATAGCGCGTGTAAAGGTAGGCCTTGGATTTGCCTTCGGCCCAGCGCTTCATTTCCGCCGTGTCGGCAAAGGTGAAATTCGCCGATCGAACGATTGGAGAGGTGACCGGGCCATTCAGCCCGTGTTTCGATTCACCGCTATGAATAGCGAGCGTGGCATCGGCCCATCGGGGAGAAAGTTTCCTTGGCATAGTGAGGCGATTTTTTCACAGGCGCGGCAGTACACAACCTCCAATTTGGCCCACCCGCAGCCGCCAACGCCGATGGATTCCGGTCTCCTGCTTCCTTGCCTCCCTACCCCCTTGCCTCCATTCCCTTGGCGTGCTCTTCCTCGTCCACCTCGACTCCCCTGGCCGCCTTGGCCGCGGCAATCACCTTCTCGGCAATCTCAGCGGGCACGTAGTCGTAGTGCGAATATTCCATGGTGTATGTGGCGCGGCCCTGCGTCATGGACGTCAGCGTCGTCGCGTAATTCAGCATCTCAGCAAAGGGAACCTGGGCCTTGACCGTCACGCTCGTGCCGCGCACCTCGCTGCCGTTGATCCGCCCGCGCCGCGAGCTTAAATCGCCCATGATTTCGCCCGAATATTGCTCGGGCGCGTTAACCTCCACGTGCATCACGGGCTCCAGAAGCGCGGGCCGGGCCTGCTTCATTCCTTCCTTGAATGCAAGCGAGCCGGCGATCTTGAAAGCCATGTCCGAGCTGTCCACGTCATGGTATTTGCCGTCATAAAGGATCGCCTTGAAATCCACGACGGGGAAGCCGGCCAGGTATCCGCGCTCGGCCGACGCGCGAATGCCTTTCTCGACCGAGGGAATCCAGTTCTTGGGAATCGCGCCACCGAAAATGTCGTCCACGAATTGGATGCCCGTGCCGCGCGCCCCCGGTTCCAGCCGGACGCGGCACACGCCGAACTGCCCGTGCCCGCCGGTTTGCTTCTTGTGCTTGCCTTCGGCGTCGGCTTTGCCGCGGATGGTTTCGCGGTAGGGCACCTTGGGCGGATGCAGCTTCAGGTCCACGTGGTAGCGCTTGTGCAGCTTGGCGACCACCACTTCGATATGCTGTTGGCCGGAGCCAGCCAGCAGAAATTCCTTGGTCTGCGGATCGCGTGAAAAGCGCAGTGATGGATCTTCTTCCAGAATCTTGTGAATCGCGGGGCCGATCTTGTCCTCATCCGCGCGCGTCTTGGGTTCCACCGCAAAAGTAATGGAAGGTTCAGGGACGTGTGGCAGCGGATAGTGAATCGGCGCCGCTTTATCTCCAAGCGTGTCGCCCGTGAATGTTTCCTTGAGTTTCGCGACGCAGCCCAGGTCGCCCGTATGCAGTTCCGGTACCTCGGAGGCTGTTTTTCCTTGCATCACTTGTATGTGCTGCAGCCGCTCGCTGGTGCCGCGCGTGAAATTCTGCGGCATGGCGTCATTCTTCAGCACGCCGGACATGACCTTGAAATAGGTGATGCGCCCTGAGAAAGGATCGGCCAGCGTCTTGAACACAAAGATGGACAGCGGCTCGGCGTCGCCGATTTTGCGTTTTATTTCGTTTCCTTTGCTGGCGGTTTCGCTGTGGCCGGTGGCCGTGCCGCGCTGCGACGGATCCGGAAACACGTCGGCCAGCAGATCGAGCAGCGTGGCGCTGCCGATGTTGTGCAGCGCGCTGGTCAGCACCACCGGGTACAGTGTCTTGGCCTGGAATTCCTCGCGCAGGCCTTTCATCAAATCCTCGATGGGAAGGGTACCCTTCTCGAAAAATTCGGCCATCAATTCGTCCTCGCCTTCGGCCACTTTTTCCACCAGCGCCTCGTGCGCGGTCTTCGCCGCGTCGGCCAGGACCTCGGGAATCTCTTCGATCTTGGGTTTGCCGTCGCCATCCGGCGTGTAGACGTGCGCCTTCATGGTGATCAGGTCGATCACGCCGCGAAACCCTCGCTCCGAGCCGATCGGCAATTGCAGCGGCACCACGTTGCGCCCGAATACGCGCTCAAGCGATTCCATGGCGCGATCGAAATTGGCCAGCTCGCGGTCCATCCAATTGATGCAGAAGGCGCGCGGCAAATCGTACTCAATGGCGTAGTCCCACACTTTTTCCGTCACCACCTGCGCGCCCGCCACTGCGTCCAGCACGATCAGCACGGCGTCCGCCGCCACCAGCGACGCGCGCGTGTCGTTCAGAAACGTGCTGTAGCCCGGCGTGTCCAGAAAATTGATTTTTATTTTTTCGGCCTGGCCGCTTTTTGCGACCTGCGCGGAGGGCGCCCACTCGGCGTAGGCCAGGCCCGTCTGAATGGTAATTTTCCTGGCGATTTCCTCCTCGTCCCAGTCGGTAACCGTATTTCCCTCGGCGACCTTTCCCAGCCGGGTGGTCATCCCCGCGGTAAACAATAACGACGACACCAGCTGGGTTTTCCCCGTGCCGCCGTGGCCGGCAATTCCCACATTGCGTATGGATTTCGTTTCGAAGGCTTTCATCGATACCCCCTGTGCGCCGCGCGCGGTGGGCGAGGTCCGCTGTGGCGGGCCGCCGCACCAGAGAGTTGCGGCGAAATGTCTGGAAGGACGAAGGCGCGTGTTCCGGGTTCCCGGGCACGCCCCCTATTCCGCGGATGCTAGCACGATGCCACGCGCGCGGCAATCGCTCTTGGTAGCACAGGCACTCCTGCCTGTGTGGGTTTTGCGATTGATTACTTTGGTGATGGATGCGCTGAATGTTTAGAAAAGCGCACAGGCAGGAGTGCCTGTGCTACTGGCAAGTTCCTACTGCGGGAAATTTCCGGTGAACACAACTTGCGGTTTGCGCGGATCGCAGCGGCGAATCTGGCCGATACGATAATACTTTTCACGGCGGCGCTTCAGTTCGGTTTCCAGGGCGCGATGATTTTCGAGGGGCACGACCAGGATCATGCCCACGCCCATATTGAATGTGCGCAGAAGGTCGTCGCGTTCCAATTTGCCTAGCCCTGCGAGGTACGTAAAAATTGGCGGCACGGGCCAGGAGCCTAGCTCGATTTCCGCCTGCACGCCGCGCGGCAGCACGCGCGGCAAATTTCCTGGGATGCCTCCGCCGGTAATATGCGCCATGGCGGAGAGCCAGCCGCGCGCCACGGTGGTCTTCAGCATCGGCCAGTAGCAGCGATGCGGGCGCAGCAGCTCCGCGCCGATCTTGTTGCTGACCTCGGCAACGTAGGATTCCGGATGCAGCCCGGCGTGATCGAAGACAAGTTTGCGCGCCAGCGAATATCCGTTGGTGTGCAGCCCCGTGGAGGGAAGCGCAAATACCAAATCGCCCGCTTTCACGGCATTTGTCTTTTTAAGATTGGCGCGCTCGATCACGCCGACGATGAAGCCCGCCAGATCGTATTCGCCGGGCGCATAGAAGCCGGGCATCTCAGCCGTTTCGCCGCCGATCAGCGCGCATCCAGCCGTGTGGCAGGCGCGCGACATTCCCTCGACCAGCTGCTCGACCACGTTGGGATCCATCTTGGACATGGCCAGGTAATCGAGAAAGAAAAGCGGTTCCGCGCCCAGCGTCAGAATGTCATTGACGCAGTGATTGACCAGGTCGCCGCCAACCGTGGAGTGAATGTTCATGGCCATGGCGATTTTCAGCTTGGTGCCCACGCCATCGGCGCTGGAGACCAGCACCGGCTCTTTCCATTTCTTATCCAGCGCGAACAAGCCGCCGAACGAGCCGATCCCGCCGATCACTCCGCGCGTAAAGGTGCGCGATGCCAGCCGCCGGATGCGCTGCTTGGCCTGATCCGCAAGCGAAATATCCACACCTGCCTGGGCGTAATCCATGAACGTTGAACTCTTTCTGCCGTGGCGAGAGGAGCCGCGCGGCATGCTGCCGCTCGATCAAAAGTAATGGCCGATGAAAATATTTTGCCGACTAAAATAATTTGAAGATACGGCGCCAGCGCACAATGCTGGGATGCAGCAGAATGCTGGCGTACGCCGTCATGCGGTCACGCACATGCCCCGGATTCCAGGTGTCCTCGGGCGCGTCGATGGACATGTAGACCATCACCGGTGTGCCAATAATGTTGTCGCGCGGCACGAAGCCCCAGTAGCGGCTGTCGTAGGAATCGTCGCGATTGTCGCCCATCATAAAATACTCGCCCGCTGGCACGGTGACTGGACCGTAGTTGTCCGTGGGGTTGGGCGGGTCCGCGCGGTAGGGCTCGTTCAGCGCCTTGCCGTTGATGGACACTACGCCTTCGCGAATTTCCAGCTGGTCCCCGGGCAATCCGATCAGGCGCTTGATGTAATCCGGCGTCCCCGGAAGCGGCGCGCGGAACACGATAATTTGCTGCCGGTGAGGATCGCGCCACAGCCGCATGTGCAGCGGCGTCATGGGCAGTTCGGCTTCGTAGCCGAAGCGGCTCATCAAAAGGTGATCTCCCACAAGCAGCGTTCTCTCCATGGAGCCCGAGGGAATCACGCGCGCCTGCACAATCGTTCCGGTGATGAACAGGAACGCCAGGATGACCCACAGCCAGGACAGCGCCTCGCGCAGGATGATTTTATTTAGGTCCGGTTTTGCTTGTGTCGCGACCGGAAGCGTTTCGTCAGCGTTCATTTGGCACCACCTGAATTTCCACAACTGGCGTTACTTCTATTTCCACCGCGCGGGATTCCAGCTCAGGCTGCGAGCCGTCCACCGGATACACGCCCGTGTAGCACGACGTGCAGAACGAGCCGCGCGTATCGTCCACCGCGCGCTGCAAATTGGGAAGCGAGACGTAGCCCAGCGTATCCGCGCCCAGATATTGGCGAATTTCCTCGATGGAGCGCTGCTCGCGATCCGACCGGGGCGAGCCCGGATCGAGCTTGGCCTCGAATGCTTCCAGCTGCTCGGGCGAAAGCCGCGGGCGAACACGCGATTCCTCGGACGCGATCAGTTCCTCGCGCGTGGGCGTGTCCACGCCGTAGTAGCACGGCGAAATTGTGGGCGGGCAGCTGATGCGCATGTGCACTTCCGCCGCTCCGGCCTCGCGCACCATGCGCACGATCTTGCGGCTGGTGGTGCCGCGCACAATGGAATCGTCCACCAGCACAACGCGCTTGCCGCGCAGAATATCCGGCACGGGATTGAGCTTCAGCTTCACGCCGAAATCGCGGATCGATTGCTGGGGCTCGATGAACGTTCGCCCCACGTAATGATTGCGAATCAGGCCCATGCGAAAGGGCACGCCGGATTCCTGCGAATATCCCACGGCGGCGGGCACGCCCGAATCGGGCACGGGCACCACTACGTCGGCGGGCACGCCGTGTTCGCGCGCCAGCAAGCGGCCCAGCATTTCGCGGCTCTGCTCGACCACACGGCCAAAAACCAGACTGTCCGGCCGCGCGAAGTACACATGTTCGAAAATACATTGTTGCAGCGGCTTTTCCGCCGCAAAGCGCAAGGACTCGATTCCCGCGCGCGAGATGCGCAGCATTTCTCCGGGCTCGATGTCTCGCACGTAAGTCGCGCCGATCAAATCAAACGCGCACGTTTCCGAAGCGACGACCCATGCTCCATCGAGCTGGCCCAGGGCCAGCGGACGGAATCCGCGCGGATCGCGCAACGCGTACATTTCGTCGCGCGTCAACACCAGCAGCGAATATGCGCCTTCCACCTGATTGAGCGCATCGGCCAGCGCGCCGGAAAGATTGCGCGCCTGGCTGCGGGCGATGAGGTGCACGATCACTTCGGTGTCGCTGGTGGTCTGAAAGATGGAGCCGCGATGCTCGAGCGTGCGGCGCAATCGCGCCGCGCTCGGCAGATTTCCGTTGTGGCCAAGTGCCAGCTTGCCCTTGTTGCAGTCGATCACGATGGGCTGCGCGTTCATCAGGGAAGTATCGCCTGCTGTGGAATAACGCGTGTGCCCCAGCGCCGCATGCCCGGAAGGCGCGCAAGCACATGGGGCTGGAAAATGTCCGGCCACCAGGCCCATGCTTTTTTCCAGATGCAGATCGCGCCCGTCGCTGGAAACGATGCCGGCGGATTCCTGGCCGCGATGCTGCAGCGCGTAGAGACCCAGATAGGCCAGCTTCGCGGCTTCGGGGTGGCCAAAGACGCCGCAGACGCCGCAATGGTCGTGAAAGTGATCGTTCTCAATTTCGATCAGGCTGTTCATTCTGCCTTTCGGAGATCCTTCGCGCTCAGAAGGCCGTTCGATGGCTCCGTTCCAGATCCGTCGAGCCGAAGAGGGGACTTCGGCGCTGACTGCTGTGCGGCCATTTAATTGGATGCGGAATTCGCCGCGGGTGACACGGCCGACCTCCGTGACTGCCACCTCGTATTGTGCCGCAATCCGGAGCGCAGCGGGCAAGGAGCTTTCGGGAGACCGATACGATGGCGCGCGCGCCGCGTTCGCCGAAGAGCGCAGCTTCGTCCGGTTCGCTGCTCTTCGAGATGCGACTTGCGCGGAGAGGATCGTTGCTTGCGGAAGCGAAGCGCATTCGGCGAGCGTGACGGCGATGCCGCCGTCGCTTACGTCGTGCGCGGATGCGACGCTTGGCGTCGCTTGCGAGCGCGACGAGCGCCTCGATCAGGCGCTTTTCGGCGGCGAGATCGATCGCGGGCGGCGCGCCGCCGACGATGCCGCGTATTGCTGCGCGCGTATTCGGAGGAGGAAAATTCCTGCGCGTCGCGATTCGGCAGTCGCGCTCGTCGCCGACGGCATGTCCGTCGAGCAGCAACAATCACGTCGCCTTCGGCGCGAAATGCCATCGTCAGCGCGTGCGCAGCGTCTTCCAGCATGCCGAGCACGCCGAGGACCGGCGTGGGATCGATGGATTTGCCCAGCGTCTCGTTGTAGAAGCTGACATTGCCGCCGGTGATGGGAATGTCGAGCGCGCGGCAGGCTTCGGCGATGCCGTCGATGGCTTCGCTGAATTGCCACATCACTTCGGGCTTTTCCGGGTTGCCGAAATTGAGGCAATTGGTCGCGGCCAAGGGCCGCGCGCCCGAACAGGCCACGTTGCGCGCGGCTTCGGCGACGGCGTGCATTGCGCGCCCACAGCGCGGATCGAGCGAGCACCAGCGGCCGTTGCCGTCGGTCGCTAGCGCCAGCGCGCGCTTGCGTGCCCTTGAGGCGCACGACGGCGGCGTCGCCGGCGCCCGGGCACTGCCAGCGTGTTGGTGCGCACCATGTGATCGTACTGCTCGAAGATCCAGCGCTTCGAGGCGATCGCCGGCGCGGCAAGCAACTTGCGGAAATTTTCGGTGAAGTTTTCCGCGCCCGCCGCGCGAATTCCACGACGGCGCTCGCTCGACGATTGGCGCGGGCGCCGCGAGCGGGCGCTGATAGACCGGGCCTTCTTCGGCCAGCGCGTGCGCGGGAATTTCCGCGGCGATCGTTGCCGTGATGCAGCACGCGCAGCAGGCCGTCTGCCGTGACGCGGCCGATCTCCACCGCGTCGAGTCCCCACTTGCGCGAAGACGGCGAAGACTTCCTGCTCGCGGCCGCGCTCGGCGACCAGCAGCATGCGCTCCTGCGATTCGCTGAGCATCATTTCGTAAGGCGTCATGCCGGTTTCGCGCTGCGGCACGCGCGCGAGTTCAATCTCGATGCCCACGCCGCCGCGCGAAGCCATTTCGCACGACGTGCTGGTGAGCCCCGCCGCGCCCATGTCCTGAATGCCGACGACCGCGCCGGTGTGCCATCGCTTCGAGGCACGCTTCGAGCAGCAGCTTTTCCAGGAACGGATCGCCCACTTGCACATTGGGCCGCTTTTGCTGCGACTCTTCGGTGAATTCTGCGGAGGCCAGCAGCGATGCGCCGTGGATGCCGTCGCGGCCCGGTCTTCGCGCCGACGTAGATCACCGGATTGCCCGTGCCGCGCGCCTTGGCGAAAAACAGATCTTCTTTTTGCGCGATGCCCAGCGCCAGAACGTTCACCAGCGGATTGCCGGAATAGCCCGGCTCGAATGCGACTTCGCCGCCGACCGTGGGCACGCCGAAACAATTTCCGTAGTGGGCGATGCCGCGCACCACGCCGTCGAGAAGGCGCCGGTTGCGCGCGACTGTTTCTCGGTCGGCTCGCCAGAAGCTTTAGTTTCCGAAGTACTTGATGAAATCGGCCCGAAGCGCAGCGAATCGAGCACGGCGATGGGCCGCGCGCCCATGGTGAAAATGTCGCGCAGAATTCCGCCGACGCCGGTGGCCGCGCCCTGAAACGGCTCGACGTAGCTGGGATGATTGTGCGATTCCATTTTGAAAGCGGCGGCAAGGCCGTCGCCGATGTCCACCACGCCCGCGTTTTCGCCAGGGCCCTGCAGACACCTGCGGCCCGCGCGTGGGCAGGCGCTTCAGATGCACCTGCTGGATTTGTAGGAGCAGTGCTCGCTCCACATCACGCTGAAGATGCCCAGCTCGGTGAAGTTCGGATCGCGCCCGAGAATTTTCTGGATGCGCGCGTATTCCTCGGCGGTGAGGCCGTGCTCGGCCGCCAGTTCCGGCGTCACTTTGATTTCGGTATCTAGCATTGGATGCAAATTCTAGAGTGCAATGAAGACTGCGTGGCGCGGGCTTCAGCCTGCGGGTGTTAGTCCTTGCTAGAGTTAAACCCCGCAGGCTGAAGCCTGCGCCACATTTGCCTAAGCCGAAACCACAGCGCGCCGCTCCAGCGATTCAATCAGTGAGCGAAAAATCACCAGGCCGTCAGCCGAGCCCAGCGCCGTTTCCACGGCGCGTTCCGGATGCGGCATCAGGCCCACGACGTTGCGCTCGCGATTGCAAACGCCCGCGATGTCGCGAGCGAGCCGTTGGGATTGGCCGCCGGCGTCCTCGCGCCCGTCCGGCGTCGCAGTAGCGAAATACAATTTGATCGTTGCGCTTCGAGTTCGCGCGAGCGTCGCCGCATCGCAGAAATAATTGCCGTCGCCGTGCGCGATGGGGATTTGCAGCACCTGGCCGGGCTTGGCCGCCGCGGTGAAAGGCGTGTCCGTGGTTTCCACGCGAATGTGCACTTGCCGGCAGACGAAGCGCAGGCCGGCATTGCGCATGCAACGCGCCGGGCAGCAATCCCGCCTCGCAGAGAATTTGGAAACCGTTGCAGATGCCCAGAACCAGCCCGCCGCTGCGCGCGAATTGTTCCACCGCGCGCATCACCGGAGAGAATCGCGCGATGGCGCCGGTGCGCAGATAATCGCCATAGGAAAATCCGCCGGGCAGCAGAATCGCGTCAAACCCGTTATACTTGTTCGGATTGATGCCAGATGAAATTCAACCGGCTGGTGCAGAACCTTGCCGAGCGCGTACCAGGCATCGTGATCGCAATTCGATCCCGGAAACACAACCACACCAAATTTCATCGCGCGGATTCTCCCCTCGCGCACATTTTATCACATGGCACCGCGATATTCCTTTGTGTTGGTGAGGGGCTTCAAGAAGTGCGGGTAGATGTCTTGAGCCGGCTACAAACATCCTAGTTTGGCGTCTTTGTCAGACGCGCGGCCTTCGAAAAGCTGCTGAAATTGCTGCGAAGCTAGTGCCCGGAAACGTGTTTCGGCTGCATGTATCCCGGGCGGCGATGGATCGCAAGGTTCACAAGCTCCAGAACGACGGGAGTTGCAAGACCGACGATGGCCGAGTCGATGGCCAGGCCCAGGATTCCGCCTGCAAGCAGGAACATGCCCAGGACGGCGAGATTTACGCTTTCATAAACTTCAAGGACGAGATCGCCGAAGATGAAGGCGATTGCAGCGACAACGAGGCCCCAGTTCACCCAGATACCCATGGTCCGGTCCTCCCCAAGAGCAGATTTAAGCCGACAGTATCACCAGAGTGGGAAAGTTTCAACAAATTCAATTGGGCGCAGGGTACCGAAAGGTCACTCCATTATAGAAGAGTAAGTATTGTCTGAAAACGGCGAGCGGCGCTTTCCAAGTCGAGATAATTGAAATGGTTTAGGAGTAGGCGGTGGTTTTGAGTAGCACAGGCTTCAGCCTGTGGATTTTGATTTTTCTTCATCGCTCTCGAATCTAAAGGTCTTACAGAAAACCCACAGGCTGAAGCCTGTGCTACTTGCGCTTCGATTTTTTTCCGGCGCGCGTCTTCTTGGATTTGCCCGCGGCTGCGGCGAGTTCCCGGCGGCGCGACACGGCCCATCCCAGCTTGTTTACCTGATGGCCGCGCGCCACGCCCAGCGCATCGGGCGGAACATTTTTGGTGATCACCGAGCCTGCTCCCACGTATGCGCCGTCGCCCACGCGCACGGGCGCGACCAGAGCGGTATCGCTGCCGATGAAAACGCCCTTGCCGATGGTGGTGGGATTCTTGTTCACGCCGTCGTAATTGCAGGTGATGGTGCCTGCGCCGATGTTGGTGCCGCTTCCGATGTGCGCATCGCCCAGATAGGTGAGGTGCATGGACTTCACGCCTTCGCCGAGCACGCTCTTTTTCACTTCCACGAAATTTCCCACGCGAGCGTTGTTTTCCAGGCGCGCGCCGTCGCGCAGATGCGCGAAGGGCCCGACCTGCGTGCCGCGCGAAAGGTGGCTGGCGGAGACGATCGTATAGGGCTTCACCAGCACGTTGTCTTCGAGCACGGCGTCGGATAGCACGCTGCCGCTGCGAATCGTGCAGTTCGCGCCGATGCGCGTTTTCCCCAGCAGTTGCACGCCCGGCTCGATGCGCGTATCCGCGCCGACGGAAACTTCCGGATCGATCAGCACGGTCTCCGGCAATTCAATGGTCACGCCCGCGTCCATGATGGCCGCGCGCTTGCGCCGTCGGAAGACGGCATCCACGGCGGCAAGGTCCGCGCGCGTATTGCAGCCCAGGACTTCATCGGGGTCCGAGGCCAGGACAGCCTGCACTTTCTCGCCTTTTTGCCGCAACAGCGCAATGGCGTCCGTCAAATACAGCTCCTTGTGAACATTTTGCGGTTTGAGAGTGGCCAGGCACGGCCACAGTTTTTCCAAAGTGAAGCAGTAGATGCTGGAATTGATTTCGCGAATGGGGCGTTGCTCGGGGGAAAGCGCCGAATCCTCGACAATCGCGGAGACTGAACCATCATCCTGCCGCACGATGCGCCCGTAGCCGCTCGGATTTTCGATTTCCGCGGAAAGAATGGTTGCCGCCGCGCCGCTCTCGCGATGCGCTTGCGCCAGAGCCGCAACGGTTTCCGTGCGGATCAGAGGCGCGTCGCCCGGCAAAATAATCACAAACTTCGAGCGCGAGGAAATTGCGCGCCGAGCCACCAGCATGGCGTGGCCCGTCCCGCGCTGCGGCTCTTGTAAAACGGTCTTCACGCCGAGCGGCGCCACGGCCGCGCTCACATCATCGGCCTGATGCCCCACCACCGCCACGATCTCGCGCGGCTTGGTCGGCTGGCAGGCGCGCACCACATGCTCCACGAGCGGCCTGCCTCCCGCGCGGTGCAACACTTTTGCCAGCGCGGATTTCAGCCGCGTGCCCTTGCCCGCCGCCAGTATCACAATCACGAAGTCGGAATTTGCCATGTCTGCATTTTCTGCGTTTCGGCGAAGAATGACAATGTGGGGGAAGTGGCGACGATGCGAATCGAATACTTCATCGAACGAACACAGGGGCCAAGGCAGAAGCCCCAGCTAAACGGCGGGCTCAATCCGCAGCGGAAGCGGTAGCCTCGGCGGGGAGTTGCGAATGCTCCGAGGGGGCTTCGTCGTAGGTCTCGGTCCAAAGGGAAGGATCGGCCAGCAGCCGCGTAACCAATTGGGTGTGCAGGGCATGGCCGGCTTTGTAGGCCTCAACGCGCGCCAGCAGCGGACGGCCAACGAGGGCCAAGTCGCCAATCAGATCCAGAGCCTTATGCCTGCCAAATTCGTCCGGGAAGCGCAAGGGACCGTTCATTACGCCGCCTTCGTTGAGGACAATGGCGTTTTCCAGCGAGCCGCCGCGAATCAGCCCCATGCGTCGCAGCCCTTCGAAATCCTGCACAAAGCCAAACGTTCTTGCCGGCGCCAGCATTTGGCTGAAGGACTCGCGACTCACGGTCAATTCGATTTCCTGCGTTCCCACTGCTGGATTCGCATAATGCACGTGGCAGCGAACCCGGAAATCGTCCGCCGGATAGATTCCTATATGCCGTCCCGCGTCAGAAAACTCCAGCGGCTTTACGATCTTCATGTAGCGCCGCCGCTTGCGCAGCCGTCGAATGCCGGCCTCTTCCAGCATTTCAATGAAGGGCTGCGACGAGCCATCCAGGATTGGAAGTTCCAGCGCGTCGATCTCAATGTAGACGTTATCGACGCCGCAGGAGTAGAGCGCGGCAAGCAGGTGCTCGGTCGTGGAGAGCAGCACGCCCTTTTTCATCAAGCTGGTCGCGTAGCTCACGCGGGCCACGTTTCGCACATGCGCTTCGATCTCAAAATTGTCCAAGTCAACGCGCCGGAACACGATGCCGGTATTGGCCGGAGCAGGCACCAGCCGCAAGTGGGATTTTACGGCTGTATGGAGGCCGACTCCCTGCGTGGTGACCGGCTTCTCGATGGTAGTTTGATAGCTCATATTCATTCTGGTAGTAGCACTTGGAGGCCCTTCCAGAACATTGTTTATACCATTAGAATCAATGGGTTGAATATAGCTAGAAAATCCAGTGTGGTAAAAAAGCCACAAAATAGATTGTTCCGCGTGGTCGAATGGCATCAACTAAGGCAAAATTTATCTATGGCTTAGTGCGCTATATATCGCCCTTCGAGGCTTGTTCTTGGAGATCGCACCCCTGCTTGGTGGCTGGGCGGTTTCGTCCCAAGAGCACTTTGGGAAGTGCGGAATTGGCGCATAACGCAGCGTTTGACCACCGGCGCGCTTGTGTCTCATTGGAGGTGCGTTTACAATGATTGACTGAGAACGCTATCGATGGCTTCACCTTTTCACATTATCTCCAATTCGAATCTGGCACCCGCGCCCGGTGGATCGCTCGACCCAGCAGCGCACCCCAGGCCGGACTGGCTGCGCGTTAAGTTCTTTAGCGGGCCCAATTTCCAGGACTTAAAGCGCCTGATGCGCGCGATGGACCTCAACACCGTGTGCGAGAGTGCGCGCTGTCCGAACATGGGCGAGTGCTGGGAACATGGCACGGCGACGTTCATGATTCTGGGAAACATCTGTACGCGGGCTTGCGGTTTTTGCGCCGTGCCTTCGGGCAAGCCGGCCGCTCCGCCAGACGAGCAGGAACCGGAGAGGGTGGCCGAAGCAGCCGCGCGGATGGCCTTGCGTTACGCCGTGGTGACTTCCGTCAACCGCGACGATCAGCCTGATGGGGGAGCGTCCATCTTCGCGCGCACCATTTCCGAAATTCGACGGCGTCTTCCGGCGTGCAAAGTGGAAGTATTGATCCCCGATTTTCGCGGGGACTGGAACGCTTTGGAAACCGTAATCGCCGCGCGGCCCGATGTTTTGAACCACAATACGGAAACCGTGCCGCGGCTCTATCATCAAGTGCGCAAGGGCGCAGTCTACGGCCGCTCGCTCGAACTGCTGCGCCGCGCGAAATCCCTTGCGCCCACAATGCCCACAAAAACAGGGCTCATGCTTGGCCTGGGAGAAGAGCGCGAGGAAGTTCTGGCCGCCATGCAGGATCTGGCCGCGCAAGGCACGAATATTCTTACGCTGGGCCAATACATGCAGCCGACACGCGAACATTTGTCCGTTGTGCGCTATGTTCACCCGGACGAATTCTCCGAGTACAAGAAACTGGGCGAAGAGATGGGCTTTGCGCACGTTGAGTCCGGCCCTCTGGTGCGTTCCTCATATCACGCCTTCGAGCAGGAAGCCGCCTCGCACATCTAGCAGCTTTTGCAACCGCAAATAATTTTTGAGAGTGAGGTTTTCGTGGCATAGGCTTCAGCCTGTGGGTTTTAGTCCTTGCAAGGACCAACCCCCACAGGCTGAAGCCTATGCCACGAAAACCATCGTTTCACGATGGCGCGCAAAATATCGTAAGATCCCCCTGACCTTACATTCCATAGAGGAAAGAATTGATGAGACGCGCGTTGATTTTCGCAGGCTTGTGTTTTTCAATTGCCATACTTGCCGCCGCCGCATTTCTTTGCGCGATTCCCGCGAGTGCGGCGCAGAGTTCCGCGCCGGCGTCTCCGGCTGCGTCATCGTCCGCTTCGGGGGCGGATGTTTACCAAAAGCGTTGCGCGGGTTGCCACGACCAGGCGGGTTCCCGCGCGCCTTCCAAAGACGCCTTGCAGAAACTTTCCGCCACGCGAATTCTTCGCACGCTTGATTTCGGATTGATGATGGCGGTGGCCTATCCCATCAATCGAGCGGAGCGCGAAGCTGTCGCGAATTTTCTGGGAACGAAGGCGGAAGAAGCAGTGCAGCCCGCCAGCGCATTCTGCTCCGCGAATGTTTTCATCCTGTCTGGCCCGTCCAATGACAGCTGGGCCGGGTGGAGTCCCACTGACAGCAATGCTCGTTACCAGAGCGGGGAGCAAGCGGGGCTCGCGCCGGGGCAGGTTCGGCGACTGAAGCTGAAATGGGCGCTTGGTTTTCCGGGCGACGTCACTGCCTTTGCTGCGCCCACTATTGTGAGCGGTACGCTCTTCGTGGGCAGCGCCAGCGGCGCGGTCGAGGCCGTCGATGCTAAAACCGGATGCACGCATTGGGTGTATCAAGCCAATGGGCCTGTGCGCGCGGCCATTCTTCCCGTTTCCAGCGGCTCCGCAACTTCGCTCATTTTTACCGACCTGATCGGCTGGGGCTACGCGCTGGATGCCAAGTCCGGCAAGCTGCTTTGGAAGAAGCGCATCGACGATCATGATGCCGCGCGGCTGACGGGTTCCTCCGTGGCGCTAAATGGAATCGTATATATTCCGGCCGCGTCGTGGGAGGAAACGCGTTCGCTCGATCCGCAATACGTGTGCTGCACATTTCGCGGAAGCGTTACGGCGCTGCATGTCGCCGATGGTTCGGTCGTTTGGAAAACGTACATGGTGGACCCGCCGCAGAGGACCGGCACGAACAGCGTGGGATCGGCGCAGTGGGGACCTTCCGGCGCTCCGATCTGGTCGGCTCCAACGATCGATGCAAAGAGAGGATTGCTGTACGTCGCGACGGGCGACAACTATTCCGTTCCGGCAACCGCGACGAGCGATGCCGTGATGGCGCTCGAATTGAAGACAGGCCGCGTCGTGTGGTCCACGCAAGTGCTTGCGAACGACGCCTACAATTCCTCCTGCCGCAATAAAGGCGTGAATTGTCCGCCGCCCAACGGGCCTGATTTCGATTTTGGTTCATCGCCCATTCTGGTGCGCGCGCCCAACGGCAAGGAAATTCTTGTGGCTGGACAGAAGTCCGGCATGGTCTACGCGTTTGATCCGGACGCGAAGGGAAAAATTCTGTGGCAGACGCGCGTCGGAAAAGGCGGCATCAACGGTGGCGTGCAGTGGGGCATGGCCAGCGATGGGCAAAAAGTGTACGCCGCCGTTTCGGATGTCTCCGGCGTGATGAACACCGCAGGGCCCGTTGGCGGCGCGACGTTCGATCCGGTGAAAGGCGGCGGGCTGACTGCGCTGCGTCTGGAAGACGGCTCAAAGGCCTGGTTCGCTCCGAGCCATCCGTGCGATCCGCCGCGGCCTGGCTGCAGTCCCGGGCAGTCCGCCGCGCTGACATTGATTCCTGGAGTTGTATTTTCACCGTCGCTGGACGGACATGTGCGCGCGTTCAGCACCGAGGATGGCGAGATGCTTTGGGATTTCGATACCACCGCGCAGACCTACTCCACCGTGAATGGAGTGCCCGCAAAGGGCGGCTCGATCGATGGCGCGGGCCCGGTCGTAGCCGGCGGCATGCTGTTCCTGAATTCAGGATATCCGCGCAACGGCGGCATGCCCGGGAATGTGCTGTTGGCATTTGCGCCGGAGGATTGATCGCTGTGATTGGAATTGAGTAGTACAGGCTTCCGCTTGTGGGGTTTCGTCCTTGCAAGTCCCAAAATCCACAGGCTGAAGCCTGTGCTACTCACCCATAAATCGTATTAATCCGTATTTACATATTTAAACAATACGTGTATAAATGGATCTTCTGGAGGTGTCCGTGCCCAACGATGAATTGCTGACTCCACGCGACGCCGCGCGCTCGCTGGGAATCAGCTATCCCACGCTCAAGCAGTGGATCTACAAGAAGAAATTGCGCAGCATACGCACCGCCGGAGGGCACCACCGCATTCCCGCGTCGGAAATCGAGCGATTTCTGCCGCGCAGCGAGGAGAAGGACGTCCTGGCCGGGCGGCGCAATTTCCGGCGCATCAGCGGACGAAATCAATTGGTGGGCCGAATCCTGGAAGTGCGCTACAGCGGCCTGCTGGCGCAGGTAAAACTTTCCATTGGCGGCCAGCGCATCTCTTCCATCATCACGGCGGATGCGGCCCGCGAAATGCGCCTCGAAAAAGGCCAGACCGCCGCGGCGCTTATCAAATCCACGGAAGTTATGATCGTGCGCGTGTGAGCGCGGAGATGCCCAGGTGAAACGCACCCACGCAACTTTCGCACTTGCCGCGCTTGCCGGATTCGCGCTGCTCGCGCCATTTCGCGCCGCTCGCGCAGGGAATGCCGTGCCGCTTGATCGATACGGATTTTCGCTGCCGCCCCAAATGCCCTCCGGAGGAAAACCTTGAACTGGGAAGCGATTGCGCTTTCCTTGAAGCTGGCGGTTTGCGTCGCGGCAATTCTTTTTGTCGCGGGAATGCCCATCGCCTATTGGGTGACTTACTCGCGGTGGCGCTGGAAATTCATGATTGAAGCGATTGTGGCGCTGCCGATCGTCTTGCCGCCTACTGTTCTCGGTTACTACATTCTTGTGGGGCTTGGTCCGCGCCATTTTGCCGGCAGGGTTTGGCAGTCGTGGTTCGGGCACACGCTTCCGTTCACGTTTGGCGGGCTGCTGGTGGCGTCCGTGCTGTATAGCCTGCCGTTCGCAGTGCAGCCGTTCTCGGCGGGCTTTGAAACAGTTGACCGCCGGTTGATTGAAGCTTCCTGGACGCTTGGGGCGTCGCGCCTTGCGACATTTTTCCGCGTGATCCTGCCGCTTTCCGCGGCCGGAGCCGTCACTGGAATCGTGTTGAGCTTCGCGCACACCATCGGCGAATTTGGCGTGGTGCTGATGGTGGGCGGAAACATTCCCGGAGTGACGCGCACCGTTTCCATCGATATTTACGATCAGGTGCAGGCAGCCAATTACGATGCGGCGAATCGCACGGCGATGGTGCTGCTGCTGTTTTCTTTCTTTGTGCTGGCGGTGATTTACGGGACGAATCGCCGGGCCTTCGGGCTGTGGCGGCGGTCGTAAGTAGCACAGGCTTCAGCCTGTGGTTTTTGAATTTTGCTCAGCGATGAAACCGCACAGGCTGAAGCCTATGCCACAAAAAACCATGTCACTGCAAGTCGCGATCGAAAAAAATATTGCCGGGTTCCGGCTGGCCGTCGAATTTACGGCCGACGGCGCGCCGCTCGGCTTGCTTGGGCCTTCGGGTTCGGGCAAGTCCATGACGCTGCGCGCCATCGCCGGCCTGGAGACGCCGGATCGCGGGCGCATCGTGCTTCACGGGCGCGTGCTCTTCGATTCCGAGCAGGGCATCGATGTCCCCGCGCGCGAACGGCGCATTGGTTTGCTTTTTCAAAATTACGCGCTGTTTCCGCATTTGAGTGTGGCGGAAAATATCGCTTTCGGATTGCGGAGTTTGCCGGATACGGAAAGAAAACGCCGCGTCGCGGAGCATCTTGCCGCCGCGCATCTCGAGGGCTTTGCGCAACGTTTTCCGGCAACGCTTTCCGGCGGTGAACAACAGCGCGTGGCGCTGGCCCGCGCGCTGGCCATTGAGCCGGCGGCACTGCTGCTGGACGAGCCATTCTCCGCGCTGGATACCTATTTGCGCGGCGCTCTGGAACGGCAGCTGCGCGATACGTTGGCAGGTTACCGCGGCTCGACCCTGTTCGTGAGCCACAATCTGGAAGAGGCTTATCGCGTTTGCGAAAATCTGGTTGTGCTGGCTGATGGAAAGGTGGCGGCGCAAGGACCTAAGGAAGAAATCTTCCGGCATCCTCCGACCATCGAAGTTGCGCGCGTGACCGGTTGCAAGAATTATTCGCGTGCGCAGCGCCTAGGCGATGGACGCGTGGAAGCGGCCGACTGGGGCTGCACACTTCGCGTGGCGCAGGATTTCGCAAAGACCGTCGAGCACGTTGCCATTCGCGCGCACCATGTCCGCGTGCACCCGCCAGGCAATTTCGCGCAGGAAAATTCCGAGAACATATTTCCTTGCTGGCTGGCCGCCATGACCGAAACGCCCTTCCGCGTCACACTCGATTTGCGCATCGGGAGCCCAGCCGCGAGTTCCACCGATTTTCATTTGCAGGCCGAAGTCTTCAAGCAGGAGTGGGAGTCGTTTAGGAACTTGCCGCAGCCGTGGGCGATGGAGCTTGCCGCGGATCGTGTGTTTCTCTTGCCGGATTGAACGTTGCCTCTTCGGTGGAAGGTCTGTGTGGCATAGGCTTCAGCCTGTGGGGGTTAGTCCTAGCAAGAACTAAAACCCACAGGCTGAAGCCTATGCCACTAAAAATCTAATTCAACGGCTGCGTGGAAGGTGTGCAGCTCGGACCGGCCCCAGCGCAAGTATCCCGCAAAAACAATCCGGTTGCTGACGACGTGATGGTGCCGAGATTTGTGGCCGAGGACTCGAAGGTGATGTAGCGGCCCGTTGCGTCGATCGTCGCCGAAAGAGTCGCCGCATTCGCTTGCGCGCCGCCGGTCGAGACGGAAACCAGTTGCGTGGACGGCGTGCAGCCGGAGGCAACTCCCGCGCAGGTGTCTCGGACGAACGCGTCCATGACACCATTTGTATCGCTGGCCACCAAATTCGTCGCGGAAGACAGGAATGCCACGTAGCGCCCATCCGCACTGATCGAAGGAGAAATGCTGTCCGCGTTGGCCGGATTGCCGCCGGTACCGATGGAGACAATCGGCGTGGAGGGTGTGCATCCAGACGCAACTCCCAGGCACGTATCGCTCACAAATGCATTTTGAGTTGTTCCCGGGGTTTGGGTAATGCCGTCGGGAGAAGCCAGCACAAAGACGCTGTATCGTTGGTTGGAACTCATCAAGGGCAAGGAGAGCGCGCCCCCGGGCACGCTATTGCCGCTCGGCGAACCTGGCGTATACACCGCAAAAGGCTCGTTATTAGAAGCTGCAACTCCCGGCGTAGTCACCGCAACCTGGTAAGTTCCGGTCGTGGTGATATTGGCCGCAGGGATGAACGATGCGATTCCGCCGGTGCCAATAAAAATGGTTGCAGGGAGAGGATTGCCATTCCACTGCACAGCCGAGCACGGCGACAAATTGTTTCCATTGATTGTCAGCGCTACGGGAGGTCCCGTCAGCGCCTCAAGGGCCGCACTCGTTGGAGAAATGGAATTAATCACCGGCGTCGGGAGGGTTGAGCCAGTCGGAAGCGCCGTCACCGAAAATGGCAGAGAGTTTGAATTGGTCGCAGGGCTGCCGCCGGATACGGTAATGGCCACCCCTTGCGGATTGGTAGCCAGGAAAGCCGTGTCGGCCGCCGTGATTGCGGCGGTGAGTTGCGTCGCGCTCACGAAGGTTGTTGGACGCGGTGAGCCGTTCCAGTTGACGACCAGGCCGTTGGCGAAACCGGTGCCGCTGCTGGTGAAACCTTTGCCGGTCACCGTCAATGTCAGGCCGGACAAGCTGCAATAAGGCGTATTGTTCGCCGAGGTCGTTGAAGCCGAGAGCGATGTGATGATCGGAATGGCAACATTGAAAGATACCGGGGCGGATGTGTTTGTGCTTGCCGCGGGGCTGGCCACGGCGATCTGCGCCGTTTGAACCGTGGCGAGATCCGACGCCGGCACAGTTGCAATTAGTTGTGCCAGGCTGGTCTGTGTTGGGGCGACATAAGAGGTTGCCAATTGCGTGGTCGTGCCAACACCATTCGTCCACTGCACTACGGAGCACGGAAGTATGTTCGTGCCGGTTACAGTCAGAGTGGTGTCCGCCGCTCCAGCAGGTGAGGACGCAGGCGACACGATTATGTTCGTTGGCATAGGCGGCGTTCCCGCCGAAATCGTAAAGGGCAAAGTATTTGACAAAGCTCCGCCACTGGACACACCGATCGTTACGGCTCCGGCGGAAGCGATGTACGGTGCCGGAACAATTGCAGTGAGCGTAGTGGCGCTGACAAAAGTGGTCGCAAGGGCCGCTGGAGTCTGCGGCGTCGTATACCAATCGACCACTGAAGTGGGTACGAAGTCGGACCCGGTCACAGTAATGGTGACTGGCGAAGTGCCACAAGACGGCGTCGCTGTGGACGATAGCGATGTGACGGAGGGCGGCACGATCGTAAATTGGTTAGTTCCGGAAAGGCCGCCACCCGGCCCGAGGTTCAGCACCTCGACTTGAGCAGTTCCTGCCGCAAGGAAATCGCCAGCCGGAACCGTGGCAGTCAGTTGCGTGGTACTCACATAGGTGGTCGGCAGCGGCGTTGTGACATTGCTGGGGCTCACCCACTGCACTACGGAACAGGGCAGAATATTTGTGCCGGTCACGGTCAGCGTCAGAGCGGAGCTGCCCGCGGCAGCGGACGTTTGCGAGAGCGATGCAAGCGCGGGAATAGGCAGAGCGCCAGTCGGAGTGGAAAGAGTGAACGGCAATGAGGATGATGTCCCAATCGAATTTGTTACCGTCACCGAAGCGGTGCCGGGAAAGGCGGCGTCCGTAGCTGGGACCACAGCCGTAAGTAATGTAGGGGTGAAAGTCGTGGTGCTTTTCGGTAGCGCCACTCCATTCCAATTCACAAGCGAATCGCTCGTGAAGTTCGTGCCGTTCACCGTCAAAGTAAAACCCTGCGAACTGCAATAGGGGCTGGAAGCAGCCGAAGTTGTGCTCGCTGACAACGAAACGATCGCCGGGGGCGTGCCTGGCGGCGGACTGATCGTGAACAACACAAGGTTCGAAATCTCGGTAGTCGTCGTGCTGTTGATGTTGGTTCCAGCGGTCGCCGAGCCGGGAATTTGGATGGCGATCTGCACTGTCCCGGGATTAACGAGCAGAGAAGCGGGAACCGGAGCCGTCACTTGCGAACTGCTGACGAGAGTCGTGTTCAGCGCAGTCCCATTCCACAGGATGATCGCTCCCGTGACGAAGCCCGCTCCATTGGCCGTCAGCGTAAAGCTCTGCCCTCCCGCTGTCCAGGAACCGGGACTGACGAACCTCAGGACCGAGGACGAAGTTTGCACGGAAAGGTTGGTATTGTATTGGGAGCAGGCGGACGCCAGCCCGCAAGCCACGAGCGCCACGATTAGCAACTTACGCGAACACATCCGAACACGCTCCTCGCGAGCCATCCTGCCAGGATTCCGGGCAGGCAATAACACGTTGAGATCCATTCTGAAGCCGGGTCTGAAGCCGGGACCGGATGCTGAAGAAGTCAGCGATGAATCAGTTTTCAGCAGGCTACACGCTTCGGGTTCACCCTCGAGGGAATGATCTTTACACCCGAAAGTGCCGCCTGCGCCCTGAAACGGGAAAACCCCTACCAAACCGGCCTGTTTCTGATACCACTGGAGCACGCTCAAGTCAACCGCAACCAGCCCCAACCAGCGGCCCTCCTACAGCTTACCGCAGCGCTGGTGAGATGCACAGTGCACGCCGGCACGTTGCCCAACGCACTGCTTGCTCGCTACTTCTGCTCCGGCTTTTTCTCAGGGCCAAGTGTGCCGAGAGCTTCACGCGCAAGATTGCGGGCGCGCTCGGCGCACGCGGATTCTTCCCAGGGAGCCGCGGCGGCGGCGCGGAACCTGGCGGCAGCCTCTTCCCTGTGGCCAAGCTTTTGCTCGATATCGCCGGCCAGCAGCAGGAAGATGCAATTTCGAGGATGCTGTTCCAGGAGAGGCGCGGCGGCCTGCTCGGCGCGCGCGTAATCGAAATCGTAATTGCGCAGGTTCTTGGCCATGTTGAAGCGCGCTTCCATCGGAGTCAGTTCGCCCTTGGTGGAAGCGATTTCCAGCTGGCGCAAGCCATCGCGCTTGTCTCCCCCCGGAATGCCCATGAAAAATCGCAAAATCTTGGCTAGGGCCGAGAGAGTATCGACGTAATAGTTGTAAAGCCCCAGGCCCAGGTAGGCATCGGCCATATTGGGATCGAGTTCCAGACAGCGCAGCAAGTGCTTGCGCGCCTCGACGCCCGCGCGGGCTACCGGAATTTTCTCGTAGCGCAGTCCCAGCAGGCGCGCGCGCGAGGCATAGCCCAATCCCGCGTACAACTCCATTTCGGCCGTGTCCGACTTGGCGATGCCGGCTTCAGCCAGGCGCGTCACCTTATCGGCCAGCGCGAGTTCCGCGTTGTCGTCCGCGTCGGCGGGACGCGTGTGGCTCCAGGCGTCAATGGTGTTGTACTTTCGCTCTGACCATTTGCAATAAATATTCCACCACAGCACGTCGGCTTCGATGAGATAGCCGAGAGGATGCTCGGGCCGCGCGGCTTCCAGCTTGCGAGCCAGCGCAACGGCTTCCTGCGGCTTGCCCTGGTACATCAGTTGAATAGCCTGCGTAGCTTCGGGAGGAATATTCAGCTCGGAGGCGCGCGTCTCCAGGGGTAAAAAGGCAGCGAGCGCCGCGATGGCCAGGTAGAACAAGGCGCGGAAGCATCGGCTCTGGGCGGGCAAATGGCTAATCCCAATCTTTTTTATTGGCGACATATCTTGGGCCGCGGAAGTACGCAACACCGGCGTACCTCGCGAAACATTCTAGCGCACGGAACGGGAAAACCAGTTAGCCGGGCCAGCGATTTTTTCAGCAGCGCGGCACTAAACCGGATCGTGACTTTGGCCGAAGTCCATGATGAGGTAGGCGTGCAGGCGCTTTATGTTTCAAAGTGAAACGTGCCCGCATTGCTTGAGCGTGTTCATCGCAAGTTTCTTGGTCCGAGAGATCAAGACGTGGCATCGTATCAGCGGTTGAATATTTCACTGATTGGTAACCACAGCGGATAAACAATCGCAGGAGGATTCAGACCTTGTCCCAGGAAAATGCGGGCCATGTCCACAATTGAGAATCGCAATAATCCAGTCGATTCGGGGCTGCTGACAGAAGTTTCCGCGTTTCCCGCAGTCGCGGTGAAGGCCTTGCAGGCCATATCCAGGGAACGTGGCCAACTGAACGAGTTGAGCGAGTTGATTGCCACGGATGCGGCAATTTCCGGTGGGATTCTTCGAATGGCGAACTCGGCTCTGTTCAATGTTCGCATTGAAATAAGCAGTGTATTGCAGGCCATCCACATGCTTGGGCTGGAGCGCGTCAAGGGCGTGGTGGTGACCATAGCGATGAAAACGTATCTCGATGGCTCGCTGGAAGTCCCCGCGCTGCGTGCTTGCTGGCGGCACAGCCTGGCCTGCGCCGTCATCGCCGAAGAATTCGCGAAGGTGGGCATGATGGAAGGGGATATCGCCTACACCGCCGGACTCATGCACGATGTGGGGCGGCTGGCACTGATAGCGACCTACCCAAAGGAGTATGCCAACTTTCTGGCGGGCGCCGAAAATGAGCCATGTGACACACTGGAACGCGAGCGAGCGCTATTTGGAGTCGATCATTGCCAGGCAGGACGACTTCTGGTTTCTCGCTGGAGCCTTCCCAAAATGTTTTTGGAAGTTACTTCGCGGCATCATGAAGCACCGACCGCGGGAGAGCCCTCCATCCTCTCGACCGTGCGCCGCAGTTGCATGATGGCGGATACGCTGGGATTCAGCGTAGTGCAATCCAGCCAAACCAGGACCTACCAAGAAATTCTGCAGGACCTTCCCGAGCGCGAACGCAGCCGTATAACCAGCGAATCTTCACAATTCAGTCAACACATCGCGAGCAAGATCAATTCGATCGAATCCATTTAGATAACCTAGGCAACGCCTCGGCCGGATTCTCATCTCTGGCAGGCGATCGCAAGCGCTTCTCTGGACACGAATTCAGCCATCGTGATAGCGTTCCGTCCATGAAACGCATTGCCTTGATACTCCCGTTTGTCTTATGGGCGATTCCCTCATTTGCTGCTTCCTCCGGAGAGGCGGTCTATCAGAGCCGCTGTGCCGTTTGCCACGAACAAGTGAATGAGCGCATCCCTCCTCGCGAGACACTGCAGAAGATGCCTGCGGCGCGAATCCTCCGAGCGCTCAATGCAGGGGCCATGATGGCCGTGGCATTCACGATTAGCACGGAAGATCGCGTGGCCGTGGCCTCTTATTTGGGAACGAACGATGCTGTGGCCGGGCCGCCCGCCGCGGCATTCTGTGCGGACCGCAAAGTGAAGCTGGCCGCCGCGCCAAAGACTTCCTGGAATGGATGGAGCCCCGGCAGTGGCAATGCGAGGTTTCAGTCCGGCGAGGCGGCCGGGCTGGGCACTGCCCAAGTCCGTGGACTAAAACTGAAATGGGCGTTCGGTTTCGATGGAGACGCGACAACATTTGCGCCGCCGACGGTAATCGATGGCCAGGTATTTGTCGGCAGCGCCGGCGGGCTGGTCCATGCCATGCGCGCTGAATCAGGCTGCCTGCAATGGGTGTTTCAGGCCAACGGGCCGGTGCGATCCTCGATTCTGGCCGTGCCGCTGGGCGGCCAGCACGCTCTTCTATTCGGCGATATGACCGGATGGTTCTACGCTATTCGAGCGGAAACCGGAAAACTGCTTTGGAAGGTCCATGTGGATACGCACGATTCCACGCGGCTCAGCGGCGGGCCTGCCGTGCACGGCGGAACGGTATACGTGCCGGTGGCTTCCTGGGAGGAGACGCGCTCCGCCGACGCTAATTATCCCTGCTGCACGTTCCGGGGCAGCGTAGTGGCGCTGCGCATTCGCGATGGCAAGCAGCTGTGGAAGACCTGGATGACCGACATGCCCGTCGAGCGAGGCAAAACTTCGCGCGGAACGGCAATCTTCGGACCTTCGGGTGTCGGAGTGTGGTCCGCGCCCACGGTGGACGCAAAGCGAGGCCTGCTCTACGTGGGCACCGGAGACAACTATTCAGAGCCCGCAACGGACACCAGCGACGCGGTAATCGCACTCGACTTGGCGACGGGCCACATTGTTTGGTCCCGGCAACTGACGGCCAAGGACGTTTTCAACGGGCATTGCGCGGAAGACCCCAAGAATTGCGGACCGGATTTCGATTTCGGCTCTTCGCCGATTCTGACCCGCGCTCCCAATGGCCGCGAGCTGTTGCTGGCCGGGCAGAAGTCGGGGATTGTCTGGGCGCTCGATCCCACAAATAAAGGCGAGATCGTTTGGCAGGCGCGCGTGGGCAAGGGCGGCACCAACGGCGGCGTGCAATGGGGCATGGCCTCAGATGGGCTGCACGTTTTCGCGGCAGTGTCCGATCTCAAGCGCATGCGGCAGACCGATCCGACCGATCCGCGCCGGAACCTTGTCGATCCGGCAGTGGGCGGCGGCCTTACGGCACTGCGCGTTGCCGACGGCAGCCAGGACTGGCATGTTGCGGCAGCGCCCTGCCCGGAAGGCGCGCCCTCGGGCTGCAGTCCTTCTCAGCCCGGCGCCTTGTCGGAAATTCCCGGCGTGGTCTTTGCGACCTCCACCGATGGCCACATTCGCGCGCACTCCGCCGAAGATGGCGAACTGCTGTGGGATTTCAACACCATGCGCGAATTCCAAACAGTGAACGGCGTGAAGGCCCACGGCGGCTCCATCGACGGCCCGGGAGCCGTGGTGGCGGGCGGCATGGTGTTCATCACCTCCGGCTACCCGCGAAACGGAGGCGTCCCTGGGAATGTTCTGCTCGCTTTCGCGCCGGAGTAAGTCCACGGATTCGGCCAATGGAAAAGGTCATTTCACCCGGACTTGTTGCCGGAAACTGACTTCCTGCTATCTTGCCTCGAGGCTTTAGCCCATTCCTTGCATCTGATATGCTTTGCCCGCTTCGTGCCAACCATGTCCACATTGCTGCCGGAAGAACAACTCGAACGAGGGCTTGGCCTGAGCGAGGCTGTCGCGCTGAACATGAACGCGATGGTCGGGATTGGGCCGTTCATTGTGATTCCGCTGGTGATTCAGTCCATGGGCGGGCCGCAATGTTTGCTGGCGTGGGTGGCGGGTGCGGTGCTTTCGCTGCTGGACGGGCTGGTGTGGGCAGAGCTAGGAGCGGCCATGCCGCGCGCCGGCGGCACCTATGCGTTTCTGCGCGAGATTTATGGAGCAGGGCGCGGCGGGCGGCTGATGTCCTTCCTTTATATTTGGCAGACGCTGATTCAGGCGCCGCTGGTGGTGGCTTCTGGCGCGATCGGATTTTCGCAATATCTGACCTATCTGGTTCCACTCGGTCCGTATCAGCAGAAGGCCATTTCGGCGGCCCTGGTAGTTCTCTTGATTGTGCTGTTGTACCGCAGGATTTCGGCGGTGGGCATGATCTCGAAATTTTTGTGGATCGGCGTGGTGGGCACCATGCTGTGGATGATTTGGGGAGGCGCGACGCACTTCTCGGCGAAGATGGCGTTCGATTTTCCGCCCGGCGCGTGGAATTGGTCGTGGCTGTTTTTCGCCGGGCTTGGCTCGGCTTCGGTCAATACGGTTTACACCTATCTCGGCTACTACCACATCTGCAACCTGGGTGCGGAGATTCGCGATCCCCAGCGCAACATTCCGCGCGCCATTCTGCTGTCGATCGCGGGGATCGCCGTGCTCTATCTGGCCATGCAGACGAGCATCCTGGGCGTGGTGCCGTGGCGCGAGGCGCAAAATTCGCAATACCTGGTGAGCACGTTTATCGAGCGGCTGTACGGCGGGCGCGCCGCCGCATTTGCCACGATCATGATTTTGTGGATCGCCTTCGCTTCGCTCTTCACCACGCTGCTCAGCTATTCGCGCGTGCCTTTTGCGGCGGCCGAGGACGGCAATTTCTTTGCGATTTTTGCGCGAGTGCATCCCAAGAAACATTTTCCGCATGTGTCGCTGCTGTTTCTGGGCGCGGCGTCGCTGGTGTTCAGCGTGCTGTTTCGCCTCTCCAGCGTGATCAAGGCCATCATCGCCGTGCGGCTGATCGTGCAGTTCATCAGCCAGGGCGTGGGCGTGATGATATTGCGCCGCCGCTGGCCTCCCGAGCGGCTTCCCTTTAAGATGTGGCTCTATCCCTTGCCGGCTCTGCTGGCAATCGCGGGCTGGGTGGCATTGTTCATTTCCACCACTTGGGAATTTGCACTTGGAGGCCTCGGCGTGATCGCTTTGGGCATTGTGACGTATATGATTCAGGCGCGATACCGGCGCATCTGGCCGTTTGCCGCAGCCGCGGAGGCGCAACAATGAAGCGCACCAAAAAATTCGCCCTGCTTTCGCTGATGGCTGCGCTCTGCGCGTTGTCTTTCGCGTTGACGCGAGTTTCCGCGCAGCAGGAAGCTCCCGCGGTGGGCCGTGGCCAGAGCGTCGCGGACACGCTCGAATCGATTCAGAAAGCGCGCGTGGTCACCAGAGTCCTGTTCACCGTAGCCCATCCCGACGACGAAGCCTCCACGCTGCTCACCTATTTGCCGCACGCGCTGGGCACGGACACGACGCTCTTGACTCTAAACCGCGGCGAGGGCGGGCAGAACGCCATCGGCCCAGAGCAGGGCGCGCAACTCGGCATCCTGCGCAGCTTCGAACTTTCCGGCGCCATGAATGTAGAAGGGCCGCACCTCTATTTCACGCGCGTCATCGATTTTGGATTTTCAAAGACGCTTGAGGAAACGCTGGAAAAATGGCAAGGCGTGGAGCTGGAAGACATGGTGCGCATGATCCGCATGCTGCGTCCGCAGATTGTGGTAAACGGCTGGGGAGGCCAGAAAACCGGCCACGGCAATCATCAAGCATCCGGGTATCAAACGCCAAAAGCAGTCGAAGCAGCCGCCGATCCCACCAAGTATCCCGATCAAATCGCAGAGGGATTGAAGCCCTGGCGCGTCCAGACAATTTTAAATCCTGTGCGCGCGACAGCGCCGGACGAAAAAGTGGACTACACGGGTTCATGGATTGTGCCAGCCGATGAAATTTCCCCGATTTGGGGACTCAGTTACCGCGAAATTTCGGTGGAAGGCTATCTGCATCACCGTTCGCAGGGCGTCACGCCGTTTCTCAACTCGCCGTTCGTTCGGCGTCCATATGGGTTGAAGCGCGCGGATGGCAGTGCTCCTTCGGCGGCGGATTTTTCGCAGCCGCTCACCTCGCTGGCACGCGTGATTCCCGTTCCGTCCGAGGATTCCCTGAAGGCCGCGGACCACGATCTGGACGAGGCTCGGCTGGCAGCGGAAAAACTCGACTGGGGCGGCACGGTGCGCTCCATCGCCGAGGCGGGCAAGCAGATTGCCTCGCTTGAAGATCAAGTGAAGCGCTCGCAGGATTCGTCGGCCCCGGGAGCGCTGTGGGAGTTGGAGCAGGTGCGCGGACGAATCAATCATGCCTTCGCCGACGCCGCGGCGATCAAGATCGTTTCCAACTCGGACCGCAGCGAACTTGTGGCCGGGGAAGGCTTTAGCGTGCGTGCCGAAGTCGCTCACCGCAAGGACGTTCCGGCCACGTTTTCAAAAGTGGAGCTTGCGCTGCCCTCCGGCTGGAGCATCACCAAGCAGGAAGAAAAAGACGGCTCGACAAATTTCAGCGTGGCTGTTCCCGCCGGTGCAAAAACGCCACGCGCGCCCGGCGATTTTCTGTATCCATTTCCGCCGCCGCTCGTGAATGCACGCACGCACGTGGAGGCGGACGGTTACGCGTTCGATTTTGTGGCGCCAGTGACGAGCCTGCACGCCACCAGCGTTAGCGTATTGAGCTACCCGCTACGCATCGTTCCGCCAGTTGGGATCACGCCGGAACCGGAGCAATACGTGGTCGTCGAGTCGCGCCAGCCCAAGCAGTTCGAAGTATTCGCGCGCGTGCACTCCTTTGCGCAGACGCCTTCGAAAGTAAGCGTGGGGGTTGAAGTGCCGTCCGGCTGGAAAGCGCCTGCGGCGGAGTCGGTCGAATTTTCCGGGGCGGGAGATCGCCTGGTTCATCTGACGGTCATGCCACCTGCTAGAGTCGCGGCGGGAAATTACGAATTGAAGGCGTACGCAAAGCGCGGCGAGGAAACCTTCGAAACATCGCTTGAGCCGTTGCCTTCGCTGCCGACCTATCTGTGGAGCGCACCCGCCACGGTGCCCGTGCACGTGTTCTCCATCGCCATGCCGGATCGCCTGCGCGTGGGCTACATTTCCGCCGATAACGACGCCGCTATCCCGGATTCGCTGCGCCGCCTGGGCGTCGATGTTGAAATGCTGGACTCGAATGCGCTGGCCTTCGGGGACTTGAACCGCTTCGATTCCATCGTGGTCGGCATGCGCGCGTATGAGTTGCGCTCCGACGTGGTGGCCTCGAATTCGCGCCTGCTCGATTACGCCGCTGGTGGCGGCACGCTTGTGGTACTGGATCAGCGCCCGGCGGTTTGGGACCCGCTCAAGCCCGCTCCGTTCCCGGCGACGATGGGCCCCGGCCCGCGCGTCACGGACGAGAATGCGGCCGTCAATTTTAGCGATCCCGCAAGCCCGCTCCTGAATTTCCCGAACAAGATCGTAGCGCGCGATTTCGACGGTTGGGTGCAGGAGCGCGGCCTGTATTTCTGGGAAAAGTGGGACGATAAGTATCACACCGTCCTCTCCATGCACGACCCCGGCGAGAAAGACTTGCTGGGCAGCCTCCTCTGGACCCGCACCGGCAAGGGCACCTACATCTATACAGGCCTTTCCTTCTCGCGGCAGTTGCCCGAAGGCAATGCAGGAGCGTTCCGCCTGTTTGTAAATTTGCTCAGCCAGTCGCGAAATAAGGGGAAGTAGTCTCTGCTCGAAGGCATCGCTCCTTGCCCATTGGATTCATAGCAGGGGGTGCCTTTCAAACATCACGCCCTTCCACATTCCTTTGACAACTTACAGCGGGTGGCTGAGACTGGAGTTCCCCCTTCCAGAAAGTGAATTCCCTTGTTCGCTTGGCCACCCGGCTTCCATGCGACTTGCGATGGAATTTGTCGAGGCGTGCCTTATTTCAGCCGAGATCGCAACGGACGATCCGGGAATGGGCGAACCTAGAACGGGAATCACGAGGCTGCTCGGTGTCGATAAATGGTGTGCCTGTCCGGATTCTATTGGTAGGCGAAGCGATGGATGCATGCCGGCTTCGCGGATTGCTTGACACGGAAGATTCCAGCCATTTTCACATTGCACATGTAGCGGACCTCGATCTGGCCGCCGAGCGCCTATCGACCGATCCCGCGGATGTGCTGCTGCTTGACCTGGGTTTCAGGCAGCTGCAGGGCCGCGCCTATGTGCAAGCGGCGCGTGCCATGGCGCCGGACACGCCGATGGTCGTGCTGGCGGAGACCGAAGACGAACTTCTGGCAGTGGAGACGTTGCGCCAGGGCGTGCAGGATTTTCTGGCCAAGGAGCGCCTGGACCGCCCCGCGCTGGTGCGGGCGCTGCGCTATTCGATCGAGCGCCACCGGCTGCAAAAGAACCTGCAAGATCTATCCCTGACCGACGACCTGACCGGTCTGCACAACCGCCGCGGATTCATGGCCCTGGCGGAGCAGCATTTGCGAATGATCCAGCGCAAAGGTGCGGCATTGCTCATCTATCTGGATTTGGACGATTTGAAAACGATCAACGATACTTATGGCCACCTGGAAGGCAACCGCGCGCTGATCGTGACCGCAAATATTCTGCGAGCGTGCTTTCGGCAGTCGGACATCCTCGCGCGTCTGGGCGGCGATGAATTCTGTGTGCTGATGACGGATGCGGGGCACGATTCCGACCAGCAAGTTCGAAAACGCCTGCAGCAACGGGCAGATTTCGTCAATGGACTCTCCTCATGGCAATTCCATGTTTCCCTGAGCGTCGGAATCGCCGACGTGCCGGTTGTCCACCAGCCGCCACTGGAGCAATTGCTCCGAATTGCCGATACCCACATGTATGAAGAAAAACGCAACAAGCAGCTGCGCCGTTCTGAATCACTGGCTCTTAAACAATCATCGGTCGCTTAAATTCCTCTGACGGAACAAAACGGCTCTCCAAACTTCACTCAAGCTACTTTCAAATCCTGCCGATAGAAAGCCAGTGGAGTGTTCGCGGGGCAGTGTGTTCCTACGGGCATTGTTCTTCACTCCAAAACTTAAGTCTCCAGGGACGGGGGCAGGAATGCAGTTCCTGAAAAGCCTGATATTCCACGGTAGTCTTGTGACGCATGCGCGTATCCACGCGCGGACCGCGCAGCGCTTCGGCCGGTGTATGGCACTGGATTGCCCGATAGCGCTTTCCCGCGGGTTTATTCTCGGCGCAAGGTTGCATTGCCAAATATCGGCATGCCTGTCTCGACTTCCGCGGCATTCTGTGACGAATTGCGCGGGGACCTCTTCATGAGCCAGGCGGTAACGAACTCTTTGCTGACAAAATTTTGGAACATGTCCGCACCGCTGCACGCGTTGCTCATCGCGAACTCAGGGGCGGATGCCGAGATGAACCTGCACGAGTTGAAACACGCCGGGTTCATTTGCAAGCCTCAAATCATCGCGACGCGCGGCGAATTTCTGGAGCACCTCGGGCGCTTTCCGTTTGACGTTGTGCTTGCCGATTACCGGCTGTCGGGCTGGACCGGTATGGACGCATTTTTTGCAATGCGCCAGGCCGGACGCGACGTCCCATTTATCCTGGTTACTGAAACCCTCGGCGAGGAAGTGGCTGTCGAATGCATCAAGCAGGGCGTCACGGATTACGTCTTGAAGGAGCACCTGCCCCGTCTCCCCGTGGTCGTGGCGCGGGCCTTGGAGGAGAGAGCCCTTCGCGACGCCCGCAGCCTCATGATCCAGGCGCTCCAGCAAAGCGAAGGAAATTCACTTTTCTTGTTTGCTCAAAATCCACTTCCCATGTGGGTTTTCGAATTCGATACGATGCAATTTCTTCAGGTGAACGATGCCGCCCTTCGCCACTATGGATACGAGCGAACGGAGTTCCTTGAAATGAACGCAGGCGGCCTGCACCCGGCCGAGGAAATCCCCCGTTTGTTGGGGGCGTTTCGGGATGCCACCCCTCGGCAGCAACTTCCCGGCGAGTGGCGCCACCGCAAGAAAGATGGCTCGTTAATCGACGTGGAAATGTTCCTTCATAAGATGGATTACTCCGGACATGCGGCCGCGCTGGTGGTGGCCCAGGACATCACCGAGCGGAAACGGGCGGAAGAAGAGAAACGCAAATTTTTTACTTTGGTGGAATACTGCCGCGATTTCATCGCCGTCGCCGATCTTCACGGCAATATGGAATATGTCAACCCCGCGGGCCGCGCCATGCTGGGAATCGCCAATGCGGAATCCGTGAAAGGGATGCATTCCGGGAACTACGTAGCCCCCGCTGACCTGTCTTTAGCGCGTGACACCATCTTGCCGGCGCTATGCTCCTCAGGGCATTGGGAAGGGGAATTGAGGTTTCGACATCTTCAAACTGGGCAGCCCCTGCCCATGGATTTCATGGGATTCCAGGTGAAGGATCAAAAGACCGGCGAACCCCGCTTCCTGGCCACCGTGTCGCGGGATGTTACCGAGCGGCGCGCTCTGGAGCGTCAGTTGCAGCACGCGCAAAAGTTCGAGGCTTTCGGCCAACTCGCGGGCGGGATCGCTCACGATTTCAATAATGTGATTGGCGCCATTCTGGGATGGGCGGAAATGGGAGAAGAGCAAGCCGCTTCCGGCAATGCGGTGCTGGAAGGCTATTTCAAGAAAATTCATTTTCAATGCGATCGCGTTACCGCGCTGATCCAGCAGTTGCTGGCGTTCGCGCGGCGGCAGATTCTCGAGCCAAGAACCCTCAGCCTCAATCAAGCCGTGCACGACGTAATGAGCCTGCTGGATAAAGTGATTGGCAAGGATATCGAAATTAAGAAAGTTCTGGCGGAGGATTTGCTCGCCGTGAGAGCCGACCCCACGCAAATCGAGCAAATGCTCGTAAATCTTTGCATCAATTCCCGAGACGCAATGCCCAAGGGCGGGCGGGTCACGATCGAGACGCGCAATGCCGTCTTCTCCGAGGAGGATTGCCGCCGGGCCGTGGGACTTCAGCCGGGCCGTTTTGTTGAATTGCGGGTGATTGACACAGGCATAGGCATGGACGCCGCCACACGAGAAAGGATTTTCGAGCCTTTCTTTACCACCAAGGGAACCGGAAAGGGCACCGGGTTGGGGCTCGCCACCGTTTACGGCATTGTGAAACAACACAATGGACTCATTCAGGTGGAAAGCGAGCCAGGCCAGGGGAGCACATTCCAAATTTTCCTTCCTGTCGATGAAACTCCCGCACTAGGTGAGTTTCGTCCGCTTCTGTTCGATGACCTGCCGGTCCGAGGAGGAAATGAAACGATCCTGCTCGCGGACGACCATGACGGCATTTGCGAGATGGGTCAATCTGTCTTGACGGCAAAGGGATACCATGTCTTGGTTGCCCACGACGGGGAGGAAGCCGTTCAACTCTTTACCGCTCATCGCGACAGGACTTCGCTTGTCTTGCTGGATGTGATTATGCCCCGCCGAAACGGCCCTGAAGTTTTTGCAGCCATCAAGGCGCAAAAGCCCGGCGTATCGGTGGTTTTCGCCACGGGATACAGTAATGAAACCGCCGTGCTGGCCGATCTAGTGGAGCGCGGCGTGGCGATTCTAAGAAAACCATATAGTCCTTCCGCACTTTGCCGCCGCGTCCGTGAGGTGTTGGATGCCGCCGCAGTAATGTCTTCGCCCACGGGGAACGTACTGCCCAAGTCACCGCAATATTTTCGTTGAAAGTTGTTGACACGATTCGAGGCGTATGCTATCTGGTGAGACATATTAGTTAAGTTTCTTGGCGGAGAAAACACTCGGATAAAGTAGAGCAATCATCGATCTTAGCTTATTAAGTTTACCCAGCAACACCCCACCCCGGGAGGTGATGACCGATCTGGTTATTGCCTCCCTAATTTTTTCCGCCTAATTTGCCCCACTGGTGATATCTGATCTTTAAGATGCCATTCAAAAATCTCAAAAGATGTAGATTGAGGTCGTGCAGATTGGCATGCGGGGAATGACCGAAAGTTTTGGGCATCTTCCGTTATTTCAATTACTTCTCTTCGCATCCGGATTGCGCAGGGACCAGTCTTCAGGGGGGAAGCTTATGCGCCAAAAACCCGGATTGGGCTTTGTGAATTCGACGGCTGTGTTAAATTTTTTGGGGCCAACCGATGTAACCAGTTTTACCGAACAATCGATCTTTTCGGCCGTCCTCACATTTTGCATGCTGATAATCTGACCTTGATCCAGCGAGATGCTTGTTTCCACCAGAGCGCCATGCGCATTCACAACGACCGTGTGTGTCTCTTCACTGAAAGGGGATTTATTGCCTTGCTTCCCTTCGAGAATCACTTTCACCTGAAGAAACAGCCGCTGGCTTCGCCTTCGGCTTGTGGTGGTTTCCATAGTTCCAAGCCTCGAATGATTCCGATCAAGTCCGTTTCGCTAGTCGAACATATTTTACGGTACGGCAGCATGCTTTCCGAAGGACTCTCATGGTGGCTTGTGCGTTGAAAGCAACATGCTGCAGGGATTCAATTCATCGCGCAGCCGAGGTTGAGTAGGGCGAAGCGATTGCTTCCGTATCTTGGCCGGTCTTTTTTTCAGTATGTGAAACGGCGCCGGGCTGCTTTTCGCGCGCTTTTCCCAGGCGTTTTTCGGCATACAAGAGGCGGTCGGCGCGGTCAAGAAACTGTTGAGTCGTTTCGCCTTTCTCGTATCCCACCCAGCCTGCCGAAAAGTGGATTGGAACCCTCGCACCGCCGCATTCGGCCTCCATGGGGCGCAACCTGCCCACAAGAGCCTGGATTTGGCTGGTGGTGCATTCGGGCAGAAGGACCAAGAACTCATCTCCTCCCATGCGCGCGGCAATATCCGATTTTCGTATCGCGGATTCGAGGCGCTTGGCGAAGTGCATTAGGACTTGATCCCCGGCTAGATGGCCGTAGGCATCGTTGATTTGCTTGAATTTGTCTAGGTCGAAAGAAATCACCGTCAGAGGGTGGCCGTAGCGTTCGGAGCGAGCGGCTTCCGCCGCCAGCCGTTCTTGCGCAAATCGCCGATTGCAAAGGCCAGTCAGGGGATCGATCTGCGCCTGCCGCTCAAGTTCCTCGGCCCGCACTTGCAGTACGCGCATTTCTTCAATCTTGCCGGAGAAATTCCTGCGAAGCCTCTTCAAGGTAATCTGCTGATAAATCGTGTAAGCGTTGAAAATCAGGACCAATCCGATCAATCCACGCACGGCACGATTCACGCCAGCGTCAAAGAAGGGGTCGTCCACGCGGATGAGGCCCGGAAAACTCATCGTGAATACGGCGAAAGTGAGCAGAAGCATGACGACCACTGCCATGCCCCAAAGCCACCAGTCGCGGCGTTCCAGCCTCAGGAGCTCCTCCTGCATGGCGGAAAGGCGCGATGCCGTAGTGGGATCGAGCTTGTACGAGTCTTCCGTTGTTGGCAGTGAGTTCATTTTCGGTCGCATGCTACGGGCGGAATCGGCAATCCACTTGATCATCATAAATGCCGGAGAAAGCGGAAATCGAACAATGTGCGCGCTGCGTACCAGTATATTTACTGTACCGCGGGACAGTTTCTAGTCTGCCACTAGTATGCGTGGATTAACTAATCGAGCAATGGAGGGGGGGTAATGCAGGCCATTGTTTCCACTGTTTCATCGGCCCTTGCCCATTTCTGACTTTTCGATATTGATACGAGGATGAAATCCTAGCAGGCGAGCCGACAGGGAAGACTAGCCGCCTTTTTTCAGTTCGGCGAGAACCAGCTTGGCAACTTCACGCAGGGTCTCGAACACGCCCTGACCGGTAATGGCCACCCCCTCGATTACAGGCTCGCCCTTCACTTGAAGGTGCTTGGTGAGTTCTTCAATGGGAAGGACGCCGGGAAGATCGCGCTTATTCAACTGCAAGACATACGGAATTGTATTGAAATCCAGCTTGTGCTCTTTGAGGTGCTCGCGCAGATTTTCAAGTGTTTCGAGGTTCGCGTCGAGCCGTTCTTCCTGCGAGTCCGCCACGAAGACGACACCGTCGGCGCCCTTCAAGATTAGCTTGCGGCTGGCCTCGTAGAAGACCTGGCCGGGTACGGTATATAGATGGATACGCGTCTTGAACCCGCGCACCGTGCCCAAATCGATCGGCAGAAAATCGAAAAAGAGCGTGCGGTCCGTTTCCGTGGCCAGGGAAATCATTTTCCCTTTTTGCGCAGTCCCCGTGTGGTCATAGATCCACTGAAGGTTGGCCGTCTTACCGCCCAGACCTGGACCGTAGTAGACCAACTTGCAGTTAATTTCGCGAGCAGGAAAATTAATAAAGGGCACGTTTGTCCGGACTGACCGGGTCCTCTTTTATAGCACACGCGGCTAGTCAGGCCAATCCTCAAACAGGCAAGTGTTTCTCGGCAAGCACAGGTGGATGGCTGGGTTTCACTAAAACCGGGGCACGAACTGGTTTCTTTGGTCGCAAAGTTGTGGTATTTCCTATCCAACCCTGAAGGGGGGCTCAGGCATCTTTACGGCAGGCTTGAGCGACACTTTGTCAAAAGTCATTAAAGCGTGGATTAACTGCCGAAAAAGAAAGCGGTTGGACTATACTCTTGCTCTTAAATCCGCATAGGGGAGAAAAGTACACATGAAAGGTTTTGTCGTGGGTATCTTGGTTGGAGCCGCGTTGTTTGCTGGAGGCCTTTATTACTACTTTGTATCGGGGATGGCGCCCGCAGCAGTTGCCGATCCACCGATGATGATGGAGCGCAAGATGGCCAACAAATCTCTGGACGCGCATATCGACAAGGCCAATGTTCCAGCGCCTCCCATCCAGACCAGCGAAGACAACTATGTGGCCGGCGCCAAGCTTTACAAGGACAATTGCGCAGGGTGTCACGGCTTGCCGAATCAACCGCCCCCAGCGATCGCAGGAAATTTTTATCCCCACGCCACGCTGATGTTCAAGGGTAAAGGTGTATCGGACGATCCAGCGCAGGAAAGCTACTGGAAGATCAAAAATGGCATCCGGCTGACCGGAATGCCTACCTTCAGCGGCGTATTGGATGAAACCCAAATGTGGCAAGTAGCTCTTTTTGTTGCCAATACGGATAAACTCCCGGACTCCGCGAAGAAAGCGCTCGCTCCTGAGCCGCCCCCGGTGGCAGCCATGCCTGCAATGCCGGCTGCGATGCCAATGGGCGCCGCCAAAAAGAAGTAGACCGCAATCACCGGCGGGGGGAAGTGCACCTGTCACGCTTCCCCCCTTTGGCATCGCAGTTGCGTTGACGATGGGGAAGGCGTCTGTTAGACTCGCGAAAATGCCAAGGACCGGGAAGCCGACAAAACGCGCAAAGCAAGGGGCGGGTGCCGCTTCGAGAAGTCGTAAGGCATTGAAAAGTAAAGAAGATAGTAAAACAGCTGCACATGCGGAAGCGGTTCGTCAGATGGTCGACCCTCAATTCGAACAACAACTAAAAATTTACGAGCAGGCCGTTCAGCATTTCCACCAACAGAAATTTGTGAAAGCCAAAGAGTTGCTGGAAAAGGTGGAAGCGGGTCCGAGTAAAGAATTGGCGGACCGCGCGCGAGTCCATCTTCGCATTGTTGAACAGCGCATGGCCAAGCAAGCCACACCTTCCGTGCGCACTCCAGAGGAACACTATCAAGCGGGCGTGGCCATGATGAATCTAGGCCGCTGGGACGAAGCGCGCGAACATCTTTTGCGCGCGCGCAAGCTGGCGCCAAAAGCCGATTACGTTTTCTACGCAATGGCGGCGCTAGACTGTTTGACCGGAGAAGCCGAATCGGCCATGGAAAATTTGAAGATCGCCATTCAGTTGCGGCCGGAAAATCGTTATCACGCACGCAACGACGAAGATTTTGCGTTCCTGCAGGAAGATCCCCGCTTTACAGAATTGCTGTACCCCGAGCGCGAAGCTTCCGGCGCCTGAAATTTAGTTGTGCCGCCAGCCCAATCCATGGCGATGCGATTCCAATGAAAAAAAGAACACGACAAGGCATCGTGAATCTCGGTGGATCGCGCGTGGTTGCCATTGGCGGCGGCACCGGGCTCTCCATGCTGCTGCGCGGGCTGAAGCATTTTGTTGCGCGGCGCCGGCAGGAGTCGGAGCGCCATCCGATCAGCGATCTCGCCGCGATCGTCACGGTTACCGATGACGGAGGCAGCTCGGGCCGTCTGCGCCGCGAATACCGCGTGCTGCCGCCGGGCGACATTCGCAATTGCATGGTGGCGCTCTCGCAGGATGAAGCCCTGCTCGGCCGCTTATTTCAATACCGCTTTCATGCCGGCCGCGGTTTGCGCGGACACAGTTTCGGAAATCTGTTCCTCACCGCTCTTAGCCACGTAACGGGAGATTTTGCGGAGGCTGTTCGCGTCAGCGGAGAAGTTCTGGCCATACGGGGAAGAATTTTTCCGACCACGCTGGAGAATGTTTCGCTGAAAGCGCAGATGACGGACGGAAAAATTGTCTTGGGCGAAACGCGTATCGCCAAAAGCGGAAAGAAAATACGCCGCCTGAGCCTGCTTCCTCGCGAGGTTCGTCCACTCCCCGAAGTGCTGGAAGCCATCCGACAGGCAAACCTGATCCTCATCGGTCCCGGCTCTCTGTACACCAGCATATTGCCGAATCTTTTAGTTTCAGGCGTGGCCGAAGCGATTGAGAATTCCTCCGCGACGCGGGTTTACATCGCCAACCTGATGACCCAGCCGGGAGAGACCGAAGGGTTTTCGCTGGCCGATCACGTGCGCGTGATTTCCGGGCACACGCGGCGCAAGATCATCGACTGGGTCGTTGCTAGCAATCAAAGCGTTTCTCCGGATGTGGCGCGCAGATACAGCAGGCGCGGCGCCGAACCGGTGCGCGTGGATTTGCCCGAACTGCAGCGCATGGGTGTGCGCTGCCTGCTGGACAATTTGCTTGAGGAGCACGGTGTTGTGCGGCACAACGCCCCGCGCCTCTCGCGTCTTCTGATCGAGGAATTTGTCGAGCGCCGCCCTCCCAGCCGCTGAACGCAATCACCCTGTAACGAAATTCGATTCCTTTCCTTGCACCGTGCGCAGGTTGATCCGTATACTGGCCACGCTGGTTCTAAGATCCAAAATATTTTTGGATTGCGGGCCGGCGTCGATGCGTGGGGATTGCCATGACGGTTGCGAATGCGGCCCTCATGGTCTATGAGGAGTGTTTTTTCCATGGCCACGCTTACCGTGAAGAATGAATTGAACGTTTACGAATCCGCCGATGCGCGTTTTGAGGCGGCGGCGCGAAAATTGGGGCTTGAGGATGGCCTGTATCGTTTCCTGAAATATCCGAACAAGGAAATCACGGTGTACATTCCCGTGATTCTGGATAACGGCCACCTCGAGGTGTTCATCGGATACCGCGTGCATCATTCCATTGTGCGCGGACCGGGCAAGGGCGGCATACGTTTTGCCCCAACTGTGACGCTGGACGAAGTCCGTGCGCTGGCCAGTTGGATGACCTGGAAGTGCGCCGTGGTCAACATTCCCTTTGGCGGCGCAAAGGGCGGAGTGATTTGCGACCCGTCCAAATTGTCGAACGGTGAGCTGGAGCGCATCACGCGCCGCTACACGGCGGAACTGATCGAATGGTTTGGCCCTGAGCGCGATGTGCCCGCTCCCGATCTGGGCACCAACGAACAGACCATGGCCTGGATGATGGACACCTATTCGATGCATGTGCGGCACACGGAAACCGCCGTGGTCACCGGGAAACCCATCGACCTGGGCGGATCGCGCGGCCGGCACGAAGCCACGGGCCGCGGCGTCCTTATCAGCTGCGACCGTGCGCTCGCCAAATTCCGTATGATGCGGGTGAACTCCCGCGTCATCGTGCAAGGTTTCGGCAACGTCGGCTCGATGGCGGCGAAGCTTCTGCACGAGGCCGGCTACAAGATCGTCGGCGTCGCGGACATTCACGGCGGGTTGTACAACGAAAATGGTTTTGATGTTCCGAAATTGTTGGACTGGGTGAACGTCCAGCACAAGCCGCTTCCGGATTTTCCCGGCGGCGGCGCAAAAATGAGCGCCAACGAAATTCTTTTCCAGCCGGCCGAAATCATTATCCCCGCGGCCGTGGAAAACCAGATTACTTCCGAAAATGCGCATCGATTGCAGGCCCGCATTTTGTGCGAAGGCGCCAACGGGCCTTGCACGGCGCTGGCGGACGAGATCGTGGACCGCAAGGGAATCTTTGTGATTCCAGATATTCTGGCGAACGCCGGCGGCGTGACGGTCAGTTATTTCGAGTGGGTGCAGGATCGCCAGGGATATTTCTGGAGCGAGAGGGAAGTGAACGAGCGGTTGAAGGATGTAATCGAGCGCAGTTTTGAGGAAGTGGTTCGCTACGCGGAAACCCATCAGGTCAATAACCGCGTCGCCGCATACATGCTGGCATCGACCGGGTCGCTTTTGCGCTGAAGGAACGTGGAATTTACGCCTGATGGATGTACTATATCGCCGCGCGTCCAAAGGTTTCTTGATGTTCGGATCTTGCAGGAAAGTTGCTCAAATAGAAAGGCACAAAGCAACCGCCCCTAACCGATGATTGCCGAATCCATTTCTCCGGGAGCCGTGAAGTCCGAGGACGAACACCGCCGCGATATCTGCACGGCGGGCCGATGGATTCACTCTCGCGGGTACGTAGCAGCGACGGACGGAAATATTTCCGTTCGCCTCGATTCACGACGCATTCTCACCTCACCGACCGGCATGAGCAAGGGCATGATGGTCCCCGACGATTTGGTGATCACCGATCCGCGGGGCCGCAAGATTTCAGGACGCCGCGAAGCTTCCTCGGAGTTGGCGATGCATCTTTTGATTTACAATCGCCGGCCGGATGTTCACTCCGTGGTCCACGCGCATCCGCCGACGGCGACCGCTCACGCTGCGGCGGGAATCCCCCTCAATAAGGCGTTGCTCAGCGAAATGATTATCGCGCTGGGCTGCATACCCGTCGCGCCCTACGGAACGCCCGGGACGCAGGAACTTTCCGACGCGCTCGAGCCGCATGGTCCAGCACTATGACGCGATTCTGCTGGCCAATCACGGCGTGGTGACTTGCGGACCCGATTTGCTGACCGCATTTTTCCGCATGGAAACGCTTGAGCATTTCGCCAAGGTTTCCCTCATGACGGAGATGCTGGGCAAACAAGTCTTGCTTTCTGGGCGCGATGTGGAAAAATTGCTCGTGGCTCGCGCGCGATACGGCACGACGACTGCGTCCACGGTGCTTCCCGGCTGTCCCGTCACCAGCGATGACGCGGCCGAGAGTGAACGGCGGCCCGAGCGCATTTCGGTTACGCGCGAAGAGCTGGAAGCATTGATCGAAGAAGCGGTGCGCAAGGATCGCGCGCTTCGATAAGCGCAAGAAGCGGCGATTGAATTTCAGGCCATCGAAATATTCAGCGGATGCGCCGGCCGGACAAGTTTGGCGGCTGGCCAGGGAGGAAGAAGCATGGGCGAAGCACTCGGCATGATCGAGACGCGCGGACTGGTGGCGATGATTGAGGCCTCGGACGCGATGGTCAAGGCGGCCAAAGTCACGCTGGTTGGCTGGGAAAAAATTGGATCGGGCTACGTCACGGCCATGGTTCGCGGCGACGTCGCCGCGGTGAAGGCCGCGACGGACGCCGGAGCTGCCGCGGCACGCCGCGTAGGCGAATTGGTGGCCGTGCACGTCATCCCGCGTCCGCATCAGTCGCTTGAGGATGTGCTTCCCATCGGGAAGACGGCTGTCGGCGTCGGAGACTAGGCGCGCTGGTTCGCGCCGCGCGTTCTTTCTGGAGCTGCGCGTTGTCGTTCCTTGCCGCGCCGGCTTATTGCGCGCTCCGTGCGTGGCTTTCTCTCTACTATCATTTTTGTTTCTCGCGAATGGCCTGACGGAAATTTCGTTTTGAGTTTGACGTTGACCCTATGATCCTCGCCCGCATTGTTGGCACGGTGGTTGCGACGCGCAAAGATCCGCGCCTGGAAGGCAAGAAACTCCTCGTTGTGAAACCCATTTCGCCGCAGGGCGAGGACGAGCCCGGCTACCTCATTGCCGTAGACACCGTGGCTTCCGGATTCCGCGAAACAGTGCTGGTGGTAACCGGCAGCTCCGCGCGCAATGCCTCGGAATGCAAGGACCGGCCGGTGGACGCCGCGATTGTGGGCATTGTCGATGAAGTGATGCTGGACGCGCTGCACGAAGCCGAGTTGGCCGCGGGACGAAAAAAATAACATGCTCCTCGGACGCATCATCGGCAACGTAGTTTGCACCATGAAAGACCCAGCACTGCTGGGACAAAAACTTCTCATCGTTCAGCCGCTGGACCGTAAGGGCCGCGATAAAGGCCGCCCGGTGGTGGCGCTGGACGCAGTTGGTGCTGGCACGGGCGAAACAATTTATTGGTGCCGCGGCAAGGAAGCCAGTTTCCCATTTGCCACTCCCGATTTGCCCACCGAAGCCACCATCGTCGGCATTGTCGACTCCGTGAATATTCCGGCAAACTAGGTTCCGCTTTCTTCCACCGAACTCCGATCGTAAATTTTACTCTTCCAAGTTTTGGCGTTGGCCTCTACACTTCGTCGCATGTTGATTGGCCGCGTCATCGGCGATGTGGTTGCCACGCAGAAAGTGCCCTCGCACGAAGGGCGCAAGATACTCGTGGTGCAGCCTCTTCAGCTGGACGGCTCGGATCGCGGCGATCCCGTCCTCGCGCTGGACGCCGTGGGCGCTGGCATTGGCGAGCGCGTGCTGCTCACCACGGACGGTTTTTCCGCCATGACCGCCGTCGGTCGTCCAAACTCTCCCATCGACTCCGCAGTCATCGGGATCATTGACACCGTCGATTTGGTTGCGGATTTCTTCGAAAAGTGACCCATGGAATTTGAACTCAGCCTATTTAGCCAAAACGCATGGGAAGTGCTTGCGGAAATTCTGGAAAAGAAGCTTACCCATGCACACTCTTTAAGCGAAGAAGACCTAAGGCATTGTGTGGTAGAAGCGCTGGAATCGTTTGGGATGTCTCCAAGAGGAGCGATTCGTCTAAACTTTGCACACCCTATGTTCAGTGGTAAGAAAATCGACGTATTTTTTCCGAGCTTTTCTGGGCAAGACGCGATCGCCTGTGAATTGAAATATGATCGAGCAATTCCGAGTGGAAAGAATCAGCCCAGGTCAATGAAAGCAGGCTATATTTTGAACGATGTCCTGCGCTTGGCTCATTTCAGCACAACTACGCCTGTCGAGCGATTCTTTATTTATCTATCAGATAGCGAGATGCTTGGCTATTTGCGAAATCCTGCGAACGGATTCTCCGGACTATTTGAGGAGGAAAAAGGTGCATGCCTTGCGATCGATGAGACATTTTTCATCAGGAAAGCAAAAAGTGTAATAAAGAAGATTACTGTCCCTGTAGCTGAATGCACAGCTTTTCGCGTACTGGATAGAAGCGTTGCAAATGATCATCGATTATTGGTTATCTTCGTACAGCCTAATATCAAACCCGCATAAAGTTTCTTATTGGTTGATTTGTGTCTTAAAAATGGACTCAACTAGAGGCACCTGCGTTGACACTCCGGCGACGCGCCGCCATAATCGCGGGCGGATGGATACCAGATGATTGCTCAGCTTCGCGGAACGCTTGGCGATAAACGGCCGAATCAAGTGCTGGTGGATGTGGGCGGCGTGGGCTATCTGGTGCACATTCCGCTTTCCACGTTTTATGCGCTTGGCGATCTGCATTCCAATGTCACGTTGTTAATTCACACGCAGGTGCGCGAAGACGCCATTGCTCTCTATGGCTTTTTGAGCGCGCGCGAAAAGCATTTGTTCGAGCTGCTGATTTCTGCTTCCGGCGTGGGCCCCGTGCTGGCTCTGAAAATCCTTTCCGGCATGAGCGTGGACGATCTGGTGCCCGCCGTTCGCTCAGGCGATCTGCCGCGGCTTACGCGCATTCCCGGCGTGGGGCGCAAAACGGCTGAGCGAATGATCGTCGAGCTGCGCGACAAGCTCGCCGCCATGGAAATTCCCGAAGATGCGCGCAAGCCGGTGGCGACGACGGGCACGGCCGGCGATGTTGTCTCCGCGCTGCTGAATCTTGGCTACGATCAGCACGCCGCCGAGCAGGCCGTGGAGCGGGCGGGAACGGGCGACGCTTCCGAAACATTTGAAATTCTTTTGCGCGCCGCGCTGCAGCACTTGACCGCCCCCGCGCAAGCGAATGCCAGAGCCGCGCGATAGCAGCCCTAAATTACGATAAGCTTGTTTTGCACGGCAGCATGAAGCGATTGCCGGCCAGAATGGATTGGGAACACCTGCAATGAGCTCCGGAACAGGAAGAGAGCCGAAAATGGAGCAGCCCGAGCGCCGCATCGTTACCGGCGCCGCGCTGGACGAAGACGCGCGCATCGACGCGAGCGTCCGTCCGAAGCGTTTCGCCGACTACATCGGCCAGACGCGCGTGAAGGAAAACATCGAAATCGCCATTCAGGCGGCGCGCAGCAGCGGGCGAGGCGCTCGATCACGTGCTGCTCTACGGGCCGCCCGGCTTGGGCAAAACGACGCTTGCGCAGATTATCGCCAGCGAACTCGGCGTGACCATCAAGACAAGTTCCGGGCCTCTCCTCGAACGCAAGGGCGACCTCACCGCGATCCTCACCTCGATGGAGCAGCGCGAAGTATTTTTTCTCGATGAAATTCACCGTCTGGTGCCGGCCATCGAGGAAGTCCTCTATCCCGCGATGGAAGATTACCGAATCGATCTGGTCATCGGGCAGGGCGCGGGCGCGCGCATTCATCCTTTCATACTGAATCGTTTTACTCTGATTGGCGCGACCACGCGCGCGGGGCTTGTAACCGCGCCGCTGCGTTCGCGTTTCGGCATCGTGCACCGGCTGGAGTTTTACACGCCGGAAGACTTGGTCACCATTGTTCGCCGCTCCGCGTCCATCCTGGGAATTGCCGTGGATGACGATGGCGCCTTCGAGATGGCGCGTCGCAGCCGTGGCACGCCGCGCGTCGCCAATCGGCTGCTGCGCCGTGCGCGCGATTTCGCGCAGGTGCGGGCGCAAGGGCACATCACGCTCGCGGTGGCCAAGGAAGCCCTGCAAATGTTGGGCGTGGATGAACACGGCCTCGACGAAGTCGATCGCAACCTCATGCTCACGATCTTGCAAAAATATGCTGGCGGACCCGTGGGACTCGGCACTCTTGCGGCTTCCATCAGCGAAGAAGAAGACGCTATCGAGGAAATTTACGAACCCTACTTGATGCAGCTGGGCTTGCTCGATCGCACGCCGCGCGGCCGCGTTGCCACAGCTCTCGCCTATAAACATTTCGGCATCGAACAGCCGCGCCGCCAGCCGGGCCTGTTTTGATTTGAAACCACGGATGCACACGGATCGACACGGATAAAAACTAAAAAGGCAAAAATATTATTGAGCGGATACGCTCAGGCTTGGATGTCGATTGCTTTTCTTGGTGCTCCGTTCTTGTTTTTCGGTTCTTTCGATTTTATCGGTGTTAATCCGTGTGCATCCGTGGTTACATTCTCCGGCATGGCCAGCGGCCAACATATCTATCTTTCCGCGAGATCGAACACATTGGAAGGTTGAAGGGAATTGAATCTCATCTAACAGAAGGGGATCAATAGCGACTCATCAAGGGGTTCTTCTTCTTTCTCTGCTCGCTCTCCTCTTTTTCCGATTTTTCGTACTCGGCAATCTCTTCCTCGGTCATTACGTATTCCTCGCGCCTGGCGAACATGCCGGTGTTGCGCTGAGCGAAAGCATTGCCGGATTCGCGGCCCTGGCGCCCTTCCTTGCGCTTGCGTTCGGACAAGTTGGAATCGTGCCGCACGCGGCGAATGGGGTCGGCCAGCGCGGCCGCTTCCAACAGCAGATCGCTCACCTTTTCCAGCAAATCGTGAAATTGGAATGGCTTCAGGACGTAGGGCAGTTTTTCGCGCTCGAATACGGGAAGCGCTTCCTTTGCGGCCGACTCAGGCACTACGAACAGAACGCGCGCGCGGACCTTGCCTTCCTCGACTGCCGGCGACAACGCCAACTCTCGGAGTGTCAAATAGATAGGGCTTTCCAGCCCCATCATGGCGATGTTCACGATTACCAGCGACCATTCGCCGCTGGAAAGTTCCCCAAGTGCATGGCTGACCACTGGCACAACGCGGATCTGCCAGCCTTCGGAGTCCAGCAACTGGCGCAGCGCGGACTGATTCGCCTCATCGTCCTCAATAACCAGGATACCGACCTGTGCCATGGTGAGCCCCTTGGATAGCGCATTGAGTATATCTTGCGATACCGCCGCACTCGCGGGGCGCCCCATTGTCTCTGTCCCAAGCGATAACTGTACTCTATGCCAGTGGAAGCGGTTCGTGAGTGCGAGTGTGCAGGCGAACAAAATACGAATAAAGTGGTTGACAAAGCGAACAAAAAGCGAAATACTTCCCCCGTGCTTCGCGAGACGGGTGATGGCGATTGCCACTTCGATACCTACGGCCACCGAGAACTTTCCTTTTCAAAGGAAGGCTTCGCGCGGCCGCAGAATCAATCTCACACCCACCTTGTTCCCCGACGTCCCGACCCATCGGGACAGCGGGCCGTGTGCCCTGCTGCCACCAGGGCCTGTGCCCGAACGCGTCGGCATCGCCCGTCTCGCTTTCTCCTCTCCGCTGGCTGATGCCAAGCGAGGGACGGAATATTTTCTTCTGCCCGTGAAATCGATTTTGAACCACTGTGACTCGACTCGTGTGCCTTTCTCCTGGACCGTGAATCCCTACCGCGGCTGTGAATTCGGCTGCCAGTACTGCTACGCGCGATACACGCATGAGTACATGGAGCTGGACGCGCAGGAATTTAAAAAAAAGATCTACGCCAAGCTGGACGCCGGGCCTCTGGCCGCACGCGACCTGGGCATGGAAAAAGTGCAGGGCCAGCATATCGCCATAGGAACCGCCACAGACCCGTACCAGCCGGCCGAGCGGGAATTCGGCGCCACGCGCGCGATACTGGAGCAAATGGCCGCGCGAAAGGGGCTGAGCATTTCGATCACTACGAAATCGGACCAGGTGCTGCGCGATGTGGACCTTTTGCGCCGCATCGCGGAGCATTCCAGTGTATCCGTGAACTTGAGCATCACCACATTGCGCGCGCGCCTGGCGCGAATTCTGGAGCCGCGCGCGCCTCGTCCCGATTTGCGCATGCGCGCGGTGCAGGAATTGCGCCGGGCGGGCATCGCGGCCGGCGTATTCGCCATGCCTATCCTGCCCGGCATCACGGATCGCGAGGAGGACCTTGACGCCCTGGCGCGTGCGGCGCGCGATGCAGGCGCTCAGTGGTTTGCGGCCAGCGTGCTGTTTCTCATGCCATCCGCGCGCAAACAGTTTCTGCCGTTTCTGGAGGAAAAATTTCCCAAGCTGGCGCGGCGCTACCGCGAATGGTATTCACGCGAGGCCTATGCGCCGGAATCCTATCGCCAGGAAATTTCCACGAGAGTGCGCGCGCTCCGCGCGAAATACGGATTGGGTGTGCGCCCTCTCGATCCGGGGCGGCCACCGGAGCCGAATCGGCAGCTGAGTCTTGGCCTGGAAGTTACTATGAACGATGGGCTGAACAGTGAGTAGCGCGGTCTACGGCAGGATGATGCGCGGCTCTTCCTTGGCAACGCCCGCCTCGGTCGGAAACTGTGAGCGCAGGAATTCGATGAAGGCACGCGTGCGCGGCCGTCCATTGGATCGCAGGCGAGCGAAACGCGCGAAGAACACCAGGAGGTGAAAGATTTCCGTGTCTTTCAAAGCCGGGAATTCCGGATGCTCCGCCGAGTGTTTCTTTTCCTCTTCGAAGAATTTCGCGATGGCCGCGTAAAGCCCGGCGGCTACGGGGATCTCCGGCGGTTTTTCGTAGTAGATGCCGGATAGGAGTGTGCGGCGAGTCTCCGCCATGGCCCGTACGGCGGCGAAAACGTCCGGGTCGGCGAGGGAGCGCTGATCCGCCGCGTACTTTGCCACAGTGTATCCAAGGCCTGAAAGTATTTCCTGCCGCGTGTGAATCAGATCGGGCGGAAACGATACTTCCGGAAAAGGAACTTCACTTTCGGCAAGCGGTTTGGGATGGGTTTGCTCCCAGCGGTGCGCCGCGATTAGATAGGCGCAATCGCTCGGGCAGTCGATGCTCGCTTCGCGTTCCGTGCCACAGTCAACCGCGCAGATTTTCTCGCCTTTGGCGGGGCAATATCGCTCGGCGCGCCGCTTATCGCAAATTGGACAGATCGCTTTTGCAGTCAATCGTTTTGCTCCATGGAAATTTCGCGCGGCACCGCGAATATAACTTGCCAAACCAACAGATCAGATAATTTGAGGCATCAGCTATAGGTGATGCTGCGCGGCCATGCTCATTGAAACCGGCACTTCTCACACGTGCGCCCGCCAAGCAGCCGCCCTCTGGTAAGGACGCGGCTGCCAAGGGCGGGCGCGGAACTACTTTAGCGATTCCGGGTCGGAGAGATTCTTAGGCGACTTCTTCTCGAGCAAGGCAACCAGTTTCTGTCCGGAGGGAGGAACGGGTACCGCACCCTTGCGGACGATGTCCGTTGCCGTCACATTTTTTCCGTATAGCTTCATATTGGCGTCGTTGTCCGGCCGCAAGGTCGAGCCCTCCAGCGAAATGCCCGCGAACAGGCCACGGGACCTGGAATACGAGAGAATTTCCGCGCGCAACGTGGCATCCGTGTTGGCCGAGGCGTCGCGCCCTTTGGGGCCGGCCGCTGCCGCCATATCCGCGCCCAGCTTTACTTTGCTGCTTAAAATTGCCGTGGCGCCGCGCGGATTCATGATCAGCAGAACGAAATCCGTCGCCTGGCCGCCAAGTTGAAAACCAACGCTACCGCCTTCAAGCGCCGCCATGGAGGGCGCGCCCCAGGGGCCGGTAAAATGTTCGCCGCTGCGGCAGACCATCGCGCCGCGTCCATAGCTTCCCCCAATGATGAATGCCGCCTTGAGCACGGATGGGAAAACCATGACGCACTCGGCCTTATCGAGCAGATCCTGGGGGACATTGTCCGGGATATTCATGATTTCTTCCATCACCATTCCGGCGTTTTCCAGGCGGTCCGATTCCTTATCGTTATCCGGCCGCGCTGCCAGCATGGGAGCGGCTGTAAGAGCAAGAAGCATCCCGAACATAAATAAATTTTTCATGAAATCATTCCTCCTTGATTTGAAACTGGGCAAGGGCCTGGGCTGGATGCCACAGCTATCATATGATCTCCCGCATTTTCGCGCAACGCACGCACAACCACGCACAACATTGACCCGAAGACGAAGAACTCGAAAATTAAACGCATAGCTTGTCAATCCACATTCGTTCCAGTTCCGGCAAGCGTGTGGACTATAATCAGTTTTTCTAGCGCAAACCTCCAAGGGAGCGGCTCGATGGCATTGAAACGAAAACGATACGCACTCCCGGTTGGATGCGTTGTTTTCGGCATGGTTGTCTGCGCTGCGGTGGCAGGCACGGCGGCGCAATCGCGGCCCTCAAAATCAGTGAACTCCCACGTTGTGGCACGGGATGTGAAACCGGCAGTGCGCGCGGACGTCGAACGCTTCCGGCAGCGCGCTGAGGCGGCGCTGTCCGCCGCGGGGCCGGACAAGGGAGCGTGGGGAGTGCTGGTAACGGACGCCGCGACCGGAGAAGTCTTGTATGCGCGCAATGCCGACGGATATTTCATGCCGGCCTCCAACGCAAAATTATTTACCACGGCGTTTGCCCTGGCCACGCTCGGACCGGATTACCGAGTGCGTACCACCGTCGCATCGACCGGCGAGATCGATGCGAATGGCGTGCTGAGTGGCGATCTCATTCTGATCGGCCGAGGCGACGCGAATCTCTCCAACCGGAAATTTCCGTACGAGCAAAAAAGAGGAACGAGAAGGGCCGCCGGAAAAAGTATTGGCCGAACTTCGCGGCCGCGGTGGCGGCGCGCGGCGTGAAGGAAGTCACCGGAGATGTGGTCGCCGATGACAGCATGTTCCAGCATGAAACAATTTCCGAGCGGGTGGCTGGTCGACGATATTTTGTGGTCCTACGGTGCAGCGGTATCCGCCATCGCCGTCAACGACAATATCTTTACGCTTGATTTGCGGCCGGGCGCAAATGTGGGGGACCTTGCTCGGTACGACGACGGACTCGCGGGCGATTTCTACACCGTCGAGAATTCAGTGGTCACCGCAGCGCGGGGCAGCGAGGAAAAACTGGCCTTGGCCCGCGATCCCGGCTCGCGCGTCCTGCACCTGAGCGGCACGATGCCGCTGGACGCTCCGGTTCGCCATCTCAACATTGCCGTGGAGGAGCCCGCCGAATTTGCGGCCAGTCTTCTCGCGCGCCTCCTGGAAGCGCGCGGAGTGAAGATCGATGGACACGCTCGGGTGCGGCACGCAGCGGACGCCGCTGCGATCAGCGCCGCCGCGCTGCAGACGGTCCTGGCCGAACACACTTCGGTAGCGCTCTCGGACGAGATCCGCCTGACCAATAAGAACAGCGAGAACCTGCACGCCGAACTTCTTTTGCTGTTGGCAGCGCACGAAAAATCGGGCGCGCGAAATTATGAAGACTCTATGAAAGTTGCGTCCGATTTTTTCAGGACAGCGGGCATCGCCGATGGAGACGTTGCGCTCAGCGATGGGTCGGGCCTGTCGCGCAAGGACCTGGTCACGCCGCGTGCCGTTGTGCAAATCCTGCGCTATGCAGCGGCGCAGCCCTGGGGCGATTTGTATCGCTCCACGCTGCCCATAGCCGGCGAAGACGGCACGCTCTCGGATCGCATGAAAAATACGCCCGCAGCAGCCCGCATCTTCGCAAAGACGGGAACTATCGGACACGGCAACGCGCTCTCGGGCTACGCTACTTCTGTTCATGGAGAACGGCTGCTGTTTTCCATTCTTGGAAACAACAATAATTTACACGCGCAAGATGCAAACAAGGTGATCGATGCAATTTGCGTGGCGATGGTCGAGGAGTTGGGGCACGAAGAGAAAAGGAAGTAGAGGAAGTTCAGGAGTGCAGGAAAACCGATCCGAAAGTGGTCTAAGTAGCACAGCCACTCCTGGCTGTGCGGTTTTTGCAAGCGATCCGCGTTCTTAGCGCGGCGAATATGAGCTGACACAATGACTGAGAAATTAAAAATCATCACCGTCTTCGGAAGTTCGCGCCCGGAGGACGGGCATGCGGACTACGCGGAAGCTTTGGAGTTGGGGCGCACGCTCGCTGCAGCAGGATTTGGCGTATGCACGGGCGGCTACGGCGGCGTGATGGAGGCGGTATCGCGAGGCGCACGCGAATCCGGCGGCCGCGTGCTCGCGGTGACATCAAGTTTTTTCAGGTCGCGCGCCAATCGCTGGGTGCAAGAGGAAACGCGCATGGGCACCTGGCAGGAGCGCTTGTTTGAGCTTGTGCGCCTTGGCGACGGCTATGTTGCGTGCAAGGGCGGAACGGGCACGCTCGTGGAGCTTGCCGTGGTTTGGGAAATGATCAACAAGAAAGCCATGCAGCAGCGCCCGTTTGTTGTGCTTGGTGATTTCTGGCAGCCGATTGTGGATCGAGTGCGCGAGGTGGAGCGCGGGCACGCATCGCGATGGGGCGAGTCCAGCGACGCGCTTGTGCACCAGGCGCCCACTCCTGCCGACGCGGCGCGTTTTTTTGCCGAGCGGCTCGCCAATGGCGCGTCGCATGGAAAGGGAAACTAGGGAAACGTGTCGCGCAGCGCTGAAGAAGTTCTCGAATTTGACCGGCTGCGCGATCTGTTGCGCCGCCGCACAACCTGCCTGCCCGGCCGCCGCGCGGTGGACGCTCTATCGTTTTCGCAAGACCGCTCCGCGCTTGACGCAGCATTCGCGCAGATCGCGGAGGCCATCGCCTATCTGGGCGACGGCAGCGAACTGGGCTTCGGCTCTCTGCCCGATCCGGCGCGTTGGCTCACGGAACTCGAAGCGCCTGTAGCAGTGCTCACTCCGCCCATGCTGATCGATGCGGCGGCGCTGGCGGACACGGCGACTATGCTGCGCGAGGCTTTTCGCGAAAGTGGACGCGGCGCTCCTGGCCCCACGGCTCGGCAATTTCCGCTGCTCTCCGCGCTCGCGGGCTCCGTTGCCGATCTGCGCCCTCTGGCCGTGGCCATCCGCCGCGCCGTGCTGCCCAACGGAGAAATCAGCGACGATGCCTCTCCCGGCCTGAGACGCATTCGCGTGAGCATGGGCCGCACGCGCGAGACGATTCAAAAAACGCTTCAGCAAATGCTGCGCGCTCGCGGCGGTGATGCCAGCGAGGACTACGTCACGCTGCGCAACGACCGCTTTGTCATTCCAGTGCGCGCGGCCGAGCGGCGGCAGGTGCAGGGCGTGGTGCACGCCGCAAGCGCCACGGGGCAAACGGTTTTCGTCGAGCCGTTTGAAACCATCGAGCACAACAACAGGCTGGTGCAGCTTTCCGAGGAAGAAGCGGAGGAAATCGCGCGGATACTTGCCGAGTTAAGCGACCGCTTGCGCGCAAATCTTGGGCCACTCAGCTTCGCGGTTGAGATTATTGCAGCTCTGGACTCGGTATTCGCGCGTGCGCGTTTCGCGCGCGAATTCGATTGCACGCTTCCTCAATTTACAAACGAAAATTCCGGCGCACCACTTTCTTCCGGGCGAAATGTGCATGAGCAGTTCTCGCAGGAATCGCCCTCACTGGAATTAAAGGATGCGCGGCATCCCGTGCTTGCCAACACGCTGCGCTCCCACGGCCGCGCTGTCGTGCCCATGACGCTCGCGCTGGGCGCTCCCGAAACCGTGCTGGTCATCAGCGGCCCAAACACCGGCGGAAAAACTGTCGCGCTCAAAACGGTTGGCATCGCGGTACTGTCCGCGCAATTCGGCATTCCTGTCGCGGCCGAGAGGGCGCGCCTGCCCATCGTCGATCACGTGCTTGTGGACATCGGCGACGAGCAATCGATTGCCGCCGATCTCTCCACCTTTTCCGCGCACATGCTCAACGTGCGCGCCATGCTCGAAGCGGCCACGCCGCGTTCGCTCGTGCTGGTGGATGAGCTGGGCACGGGCACGGCCCCGGAAGAAGGCGCGGCACTGGCCGTGGCTCTGCTCGACGAATTTCGTGAGCGCGGCTGCCTGACGATGGCGACCACGCACCATGACCGCTTGAAAACGTACGCTTCGACCACGCCCAACGTACTCAACGCCGCCGTCGAATTCGACGAAATAAATTTGCGCCCCACCTATCGCCTGATGGTCGGCGTGCCGGGCGGATCGAGCGGCATCGACATCGCGCGCCGCCTGGGCCTGCCCGCGCGGGTGATCGATCGCGCACGCGCGCAACTTTCGCCCGAGGCGCACGAAGCCGCCGCGCTGATCGCCTACCTGCACCGCAGCCGCGATGAACTGGAAACGCTGAAGCGAGAGGCCGCGCGCGCCGCGCAGGATTTCGCCGAAGAAAAAAAGAAGTTGCAGACCGAGTGGACCGACCGCCAGCGGACGCGCCTGAAAGAACTCGAGCAGCAATTCGCGCAAACCATCGAGAAACACGAAAAGGAAGCCGCGCGCGCCATCGAAGCCGTGAAGGAACGCGAACTGCGCGCGCAACTCGAAAAGCAGACGCACAAGAAACTGGTGAAAGCGCGCGGCGACGCCCGCGAAGAAGCGGATGCTGCGACCATCGCGCTTCTTTCCGATTCGCAGGCTGATTTGGGCATCGCCGCGGCGCAATCCGCGAAGCCCGTCGCGCAGAGCGACCTCGTTCCCGGCGTGCGTGTGCGCGTTCGCGGCATGCCCTCTCCGGTAACCATCCGCCGCCGCGACGAAACCAGCGCCGAGGTCGAAGCCGGCCCGCTGCGAATGAAAGTCGCGCTCGCCGACATCACAGCCATTGTCGGCGAGGAAGCGTCCAAGAAGCGCGTCCTGCCACAGGGCGTCACCGTGCGCTCGCAGCCCTCCGCCGAGCCCGCCGGCGTGGAAATCAACCTCATCGGCTGCACTGTCGAGGAAGCCACGCGCCGCGTGGACAAATTTCTCGATCAAGCCGCCCTCGCCGGCTCGTCACAAATCCGCATCATCCACGGCCACGGCACCGGCGCGTTGCGGCGCGGCCTCGCCGAATTCCTGAAGACGCATCCGCTGGTCGAAGCGATTCGCTTCGAAGCGGAAGACCGCGGTGGCCAGGCGATCACCGTTGTGGAATTGAAAGAATAGACTTGGACCTGCTCTTGGCCATCCGTTGCGAAATAGATGTCGAGTAGGCTATCTCTCGTGTATATCCGCACCGTCACGGGAAAGACTTCCGCCCTCAAAAAATCTGGCTGGTGCATTGTCTGGCGAAAGCGTCAGGTGTACGTTATCGCTTAGCCGGGAGCTCAAACATGGAGGTCCCGTTCACAGAATCCAATTGAGGAGGCCCTCATGGCGGTCATTGCTGAAATCGCGCCAGATATCTATCGCATTTCGATCTTCGCGGAATGGGCCCACATACAGTTCAATCACTTCCTGATCAAGGACGATGAACCGCTGTTGTTCCACACGGGACTGCGCGGAATGCACTCGGAAATTCGCGAAGCGGTCTCAAGTCTCATTGATCTTGCAGAGCTGCGCCACATCAGCTTCAGCCACTTTGAGTCAGACGAGTGTGGCTCGCTGAACGAATGGCTGGCCGCAGCGCCCAGGGCCGACGTGATTTGCAGCCAGGTCGGCGGGCTCGTGTGCGTGAACGACTTCATTGGCCAAGAGGCGCGCACCCTTGCAGACGGCGAGGCCTTCGCGACGGGGAAGTACCGCTTCCGATACTGCCGGACTCCGCATTTGCCGCACGGTTGGGACGCCGGCGTGCTCTTCGAGGAAACGCAGAAGACGCTTCTGTGTTCGGACCTATTCCATCAGGAAGGCGACGTCGAACCCATCACCTCCGCCGATATAGTGGGCCGCTCGCATCAGGCCATGAAGGCGTATCAATCAGGCATCCTTGCGGATTACGTTCCATACACGCCCCTTACGGCGCAAAATCTCAAAAAGCTAGCTAACCTAAAACCGAAAACGCTCGCCGTCATGCACGGGTCCAGCTTCACGGGCGATTGCGCCCACGCACTCGATGACCTCAATGTGGCGCTCCGCGAAACGTTCGGCGGTCAGAACTAGGACGTCTGGCTGCTGGCAGCGCGCACGACGCGGCATCGCCGTGTACAATAATCATTCCAGCGTCTCAATATTTCATCCATGGCTGAAGCGGGCTCATTTGCGGATCGCGTGAAGCAGCAGGCGGACATTGTCCGCGTGGTGGGGGAATACGTACGCCTGAGAAAGTCCGGGCTGAATTTTACGGGGCTTTGTCCTTTCCACAACGAAAAAACGCCTTCGTTTTCCGTGAGCCAGACCAAGCAGTTTTACTACTGCTTTGGCTGCGGCGCGGGCGGCGACGTGTTCAAGTTCGTGATGGAGATGGAGAAGATTACGTTTCCGGAGTCCGTGCGGGCCGTGGCGGAAAAATGCGGCATTGCCATTCCCGCTCCGCGCGAGCGCTCGCCCGAGGAGCGCAAGGAAAATCAGCAGCGCACTTCGCTGGTGGAAATGCATCGCGAGGCGGCGGCGTTTTTCGTACAGCAGTTGAACAACACGCCGGAGGGCCGCGCGGCAAAAGCGTATTTGCTGGACCGCGGGCTGGACTCCGACGCCATGGCGCGATTTGGCATCGGCTTCGCGCCGTCGGGCGGAGAAGCGCTGCTGCGCGTGTTCAAGCAGAAATTTCCGGAGAAGGCGCTGGAGGTTTCCGGCCTGTTCAGCCGCGACCAGAATGGCCGGCTCTATGACCGTTTTCGCCGCCGCGTGATGTTTCCCATCGCCAACGATTCGGGGAAAATTGTGGCCTTCGGCGGTCGCGCACTGGGCGACGACCTGCCGAAATATTTGAATTCGCCCGAGACGCCTATCTATACCAAGAGCAATATTTTGTATCACCTGGATCGCGCCAAGGAAGCGCTGCGCCAGAGCGACTTCGCCGTGCTGGTGGAGGGTTACATGGACGCTATCGCCGTGGCGCGCGCGGGAATCTCAAACGTGGTTGCAAGCTGCGGCACCAGCCTTACCGAGCCGCAAGTGAAACTCATCAACCGCTTCACGCGCCGCATCATCGTCAACTACGATCCGGACACGGCTGGGCAGAACGCGACCGAACGCTCGCTGACGCTGCTGCTGGAACAGGGCGCCGAAGTGCGCGTGCTGGCTCTGCCCGGCGGAAAAGATCCGGACAGCTTCATCAAAGCGGAAGGCGCGGCGGCTTACACGAAATTGCTGAACGAAGCTCCGCCCTACGTCGATTATCTGATTTCGCGCGCCCGCAAGATGGACATGTCCACGGGCGAAGGAAAACTTCGCGCGGTAAATTTTCTATTGCCCTACGTGCAGCGCATTCCGGACCGCATTCTGCGCTCGGAGTGGGCGTCGCATATCGCGAAGCAGCTTCGCATTGAGGAGCCGGTCCTGCGCGAATCCATGCGCAAGGCGGCCGCCGAGCGCCGCGGCGAAGTGAAGGCCCGCCCGGAATTCGTGGGCCGCGTCGGAAAACCCGCCGAGCGGCGTCTCGTGCAGTTGCTGATCGAAGGCGATGAGTTTCGCGCGCAGCTCGCGCAGGAAATCCGCGCCGAGGAGTTGCATCGCGGTCTGGAAAGCGAACGCATCCTCGAAACGCTGATCGGGGCCGCTGCGGAAGGTGTCCGCCCGGATGCCGCCGCGCTGGCCACGGCGCTGGAGGATCACGACCGCCGCCTGCTTTTCGAAATTGCTTTCGAAACCGCCGCGCCGCCCACCTGGGAAGAAGCGCAAAGTTGCCTGGCGGTCCTGCGCCGCCGCCGCGCCGAGGAAGAATTGTCCGCCGTGCAAAAGCAGATCGAATCCCTTGCGAAAGCCGCCAGTGCGGCAGCGGGCGGCGAGCTAAGGCGTCTCTTGGAGCGCAAGCAGGAATTGCGGCGGCGGCTCGATCCTCCTACAGATAAGACCACGCACTAAGCTTCGATTCGCCAGAGCGGCCCAATTTTCCGAATGGTGGAGCCTCATTTTCCGTGCACGATTTATTAGACTCCCGTAACCACCTGCCACGATGTTTGTATCAGTCAATATCGGATAAACAATTCGGTTGACGCGTTTGCCCGCCACCATTTAAATAACGAGATACCGTTTTGGTACAGCAGCAACGAAACGGTCGAGTGGCGATGTGCATCTAAACGTTTTGTGGGGACCATTTCCACAAAGTTGCGGTGCAGGCAGAACGAAGCCACTGTTTGAAAATTGCAGGGCGAGGACCCGCTCCCTCACGGGTTTGCTAGCAGAGTTCGATTGAGCACGGGTTGCGAAACTTAGGGTTCGGTGTTTGCAGGATTTGCCGATAGTTCGGTTGAGGGCCGGTTTTACAAGTTTGCGTCGGTGTAAGGGCTGCTTCTGGCGTTATTTGTGGAGGACTCCTTGGCGCTGGCTATCGAAGAGAAATACGATCAGGTACGACAGCTCATTGCCCTGGGCAAGGAGCGCGGGTACCTGCTCTACGATGAAGTAAATGACACTTTGCCCGCCGAAGTGCATTCCTCCGAAGAGATCGACGACCTCCTCTCCACATTCGAGCGCTACGGTATCGATATTTACGAAGACCTCGCGGCGGCAAAAGCCGCACGCGCCGCCGCCGATCCCACCGTAGCCGAAGCTCCCGAAATCGTTTCCAAGGATGACCTCCCGGTCGCGGATGACGCGAGCGAACTCGACCTCACGCCAGGAATGCTGGAAAAGACCAACGACCCGGTTCGCATGTATCTGCGCGAAATGGGCACCGTAGCGCTCTTGACGCGCGAAGGCGAAGTGGCTATCGCCAAGCGCATCGAGCGCGGGCAGCTGCTGGTCCTCAAGACCATCACGCGCTCGCCGATCATCCTGAAGGAATTGCTGAACATCGGCGAAGACCTCCGCAACGGCACGCGCTCCATCAAGGAAATCGTTCAGTTTGACGACGAAGAGCTGACCGAAGAGAAGATTGAAAACAAGACCAAGAAGACGCTCAAGGTCTTCGACAAGATCGCCAGCCTGTATCACGAATGCATGCGCGAAGCGGCCAAGCTCGAGCGCATGCCCAAATCCAAGAAGCGCCCCTACCTGCGGTTGAAATATCACGTTGCGCGTTTGCGCATCGAGATGTCGCAACTGACGCGCTCGATCGAGTTCCACCATTTTGAGAAGAAAAGGCTGATCGAAAAGATTCGCAGCACCGTGGAGCGGTTGCAGTCCCTGGAGCGCGAGGCGGGCAAACTGGAGCGCCGTGCGGACGCCTCCAAGGGCGACAACGCCGCCGAAGCGCGCAAAGAGTTGCGCACGCGCCGCACCGAGTTGCGCGAAATCGAAGTGTCCAGTGAAACGGGCCTCACCGATCTGAAGCGCATGCTTCAGGTGATTCTTCGCGGAGAAGCCGAAGCCGAACAAGCCAAAAAAGAATTGATCGAGGCTAACCTGCGCCTGGTCGTTTCCATCGCCAAAAAATATACCAATCGCGGATTGCAGTTCCTGGACTTGATTCAGGAAGGGAACATCGGCCTGATGAAGGCCGTGGACAAGTTCGAGTGGCGCCGCGGCTACAAGTTTTCCACGTACGCGACGTGGTGGATTCGCCAGGCCATCACGCGCGCCATCGCCGATCAGGCCCGCACCATCCGCATCCCGGTGCACATGATCGAGACCATCAACAAGCTCATCCGCACCAGCCGCCAGCTTGTGCAGGAGCTGGGGCGCGAGCCAAGCTCCGAGGAAATCGGCAAGCGCATGGAAATTCCGGTGGCGAAAGTGCGCAAGATTTTGAAGATCGCGCAGGAACCGATTTCCCTGGAGACGCCCATCGGCGAAGAGGAAGATTCGCACCTCGGAGATTTCATCGAGGACAAGGCCGTGGTCTCACCCTCCGACGCGGTCATCAATCTCAATTTGAAGGAACAGACCTCTTCCGTGCTGAAATCGCTGACGCCGCGCGAGGAAAAAGTCATCAAGATGCGCTTCGGACTGGACGACGGCTCGGAGCACACGCTGGAGGAAGTCGGCCAGTCGTTTGCCGTAACGCGCGAACGCATCCGCCAAATCGAGGCCAAGGCGTTGCGCAAGCTGCGCCATCCGTCGCGCTCGCGAAAATTGCGCGCTTTTCTCGAAGGCACCGCGCGCGATTACCTCTGAAATAAATTCAGCGGGAAATTTGCGGATATCTCCAGCAAGGTTCTCTATTCAAGCGACCGCAGTGTTTGAGGACGTCTTCTTCCATGCAGCGAGAATCTGCTGCAACCCTTCACGATAAGTGGCATAGCGCGGCGACCAATCAAAATCGCGTCGAAATCGCGCGTTGCTTGTGCGTGTGGATTTGGTTAGGTAGGAAACGGCCTGCTCGTCGGCGAACCATCTGGCGAGCCACGCGGGAATGCGGCGCGGCGCAGGGGCTTGCAAGAGCGCCGCAAATTCATTGAGGAAGACGCGCACCGGAACAAGTTCGTTGTCAACGACATGCCACACGCCGTTCGCTGGTTTTTCCGCCGCGGCCACGTAAGCGCTCGCGGCATCTTCGGTGTGAATCATGGCCCATACCGCGTCTCCGCGGCCGATGATGGGCATCTGGCGTTTGCGTAGCGCGTCCGCGATCATGCGAGTATGCGCCGATTCCGAATCGTAGAAGTAGCCGCCGCGCAAAATCGAAACCGTAAATCCTTCCGCCGATCCCGCTTCGCGCGCGATATTTTCCGCGTCGATGGCCGATTGAATGACGGGATCGGGCACGACGGGCGAGTCCTCCGTAAATGGCGATCCATCCGCGGGCCGCGCCACCCAGACGACGCTTTGCTGAAGAAAAGTTTTCGCGCCGATTTTTGCGGCGGCTTCGCTGAGGCAGCGCGTGCCTTTGCGGCGAATGCGGTCGTTCATGGCCCAGTCGGCTGGAGTTGTTTTTCTCTTCGAGGGAATTGCAGTGGCCGCGTGAATGACGGTGTCGCAGCCTTCCGCCGCCCGCGCCAGGGAATCCGCGTCAAACAGGTCCGCGTTTCGCGGCTCTCCGCCCGCATCTTTCACCGAAATTTCGGCTTTCGGAGTTCGTGCCAGCCCGACCACTGCATGGCCCCGCGCCGCGAATTGGCGTACCAGGCGCCGCCCCAGCACTCCGGAAGCCCCAGCGATGAACACTCTCATCGAGCCGCTCCTCAATGCGGTGTAGTAGCACAGGCTTCAGCCTGTGGGGTTTATTTTTTCTAGTGCCGCAAGAAAATCCACAGGCTGAAGCCTGTGCTACTGAACCGCCGGCGTCGGCGCTTTCGCTGCAGCACCCTGCGAGAGCGAACGCACTCGCATTGCCGCCAAGGCTCCGCCGCCATAAATCGCGCCCAGCAAAAGAAAAGCGATGGAAAGCGTGACGTGCTGCGCAAACCATCCCAGCGTGAAGCTCATGCCCACCTGCAATACCGTTCCGATCACGGAGAACGCGGACTGCGTGCGCCCCATGAGATGCCGCGGCACAGCGGCCATGATGGAGGATTGCGTCAGCACTCCTCCCAGCGCGCGGCAAACTCCAAACAGAGCGTTCATGGCCACCGCAACGGCCAGCACGCGCGCATAGGGAAAGAGCGTATGGCCCACGGCCAGCGTGGCCAGCGCCAGAATCAACACGCTGTATGGCCTGTTTCGCGCGGCGTAGCCGGCGAGCAGCCCTCCCACAATTGCCCCGCAGGCCCAACCGGCCTCGATCCATCCGTAGCCGCGCGCGCCTGCCGAGAGCAGATCTTTTGCCAGGGCCACCACAAGCACGTTCGCGCTGATCACTCCAGCCATCATGCATGCGTATGTGAATCCCAGCGCCATCACGCGCGGCTGCTGGCTCAGGTAGGACAACCCCTCGGCGATATCCGCGAAAACGCCCGAAGCGCCGCGCCCCTCTCCATCCGTCGACATCAGCGTGGGTTCGGACATTTCCGGCGGCGCTTCAATCGTGGGCGAAGAGGCAACCAGCCGAATCTTCTGGATTTCACGCGGCGCGCAATAGCCATGCCGCAACATCAGCAGGCAAATTGCGGAAATTAGATAGGTGGTTCCATCAATGCCAAGAATTCCTGCAAGCCCCGCGCGCTCGTAAATGAATCCGACCAGCGCTCCCGCTGCGGCCATTCCGCCCTGCACGGCGATCAACACGGTGGCGTTTGCCGTGATCAATTTTTCCCGCGGCACGAGTTCCTGGATCAGCGCGTTGGTGGTTGACCAATAAATTGCGAAGCCCACGCCCAGCAGCAAGACCATCGAATACAGTTCCCACAGCGCCAGGCGCCCTGCGAACGCCAACGCAGCGGTCCCCAGCACAATCACAGCGCGCGTCGCATCGACGGTCATTCCCAGGTAGCGCCGGTCCACGCGATCGATGAGCACTCCGCCGAACGGAGGCACCACCAGCCCGGGCAACGTTACCAGAATGACGATCAGGCTGACCTTCACCGTGGAATGGGTCGCGCCCAGCACATACCAGGTCACGCCTGCAAAATTCATTCCCGTTCCAAACAACGACACCAGCATCGCAACGAAGAAAAAGGGGAATCCCGGTACATGAAAGAGCGATCTCCAGCCGGGAGTCGATTGAGGGTTAGCCGTCATTTCCGAATCAGGAGTGCCACTTTTCCGCACGGATGCCAAGTCTAGCGGTAATGCAGCCCTAGGTCCAAGAAAATGAATCTTCTCCTGGCGAAATTGGGCAGTCAAGATGCACTGCCAGGGCGAACTTGGGAGCGCTTCAGAAGGAAACGGAGCCTCATGTGCCAACCTCCATCTCGATGATCCCAGGACAATTATTGTTTACGCGCATTCTACGATTCGTTTATGACTCCTTTAGACGGAAAACGCTATCTTGCCACTGGTTAGCTTGCACTATTTGGAGCGGGGGAGGATGCGGCAAATGCTGACGGAACAACTCCAACCGGGTCAGCGCTTCGAGTACTTCCACATCGAAGCGTTCGTCATCCGCACAAGTATGACCAGCATCTATCGCGCCACCGACCTTCGATCTGGACGGCTTGTTGCCCTCAAGATCCCGCATCCCGAACTCGAATGCGACCCAGTCTTTTATAGCCGTTTCCAGCGCGAAATCGCCATCGGCAAGAAACTCAAGCATCCGGGTGTTGTGCAAACGATCGATAGCGGCGATATGGATCAACTTTGCAACGTGCTGGAATGGGTTGAAGGGCGATTCCTGCGCGAAATTCTTGCCAAGGAAGGAAAACTTTCCGCGGAACGCGCCTCCCGCATCGCCATGGGTGTTTGTGAAGCCCTCGATTATATTCACGGCATGGGCGTTGTGCACCGAGACCTGAAACCGGAAAACATCATGGTTGGCGAAGGAGACAGCATCAAACTGATCGATTTTGGCATCTCCGCCGCCGAAGGAATGCGCCGCCTTACGTTTTCCAAATTGTCGAACGCCATGGGCACTCCCGACTATATTTCGCCCGAGCAAATCAAGCGGAAGCGCAACGACGGGCGCAGCGACGTGTACGCTCTCGGAGTCATCCTTTTTGAAATGCTGACCGGGCAGACGCCGTTCAACGGCCCCAATCCGTTTGCCGTAATGAATGACCGGCTCGTGAATGACCCGCCGTCGGCGCGAGAAATCAATCCTGAAATCTCAGCTCAGATGGAGGAAATTCTGTATCGCGCCATGGAGCGCGATCCTGAAAATCGATTCGCAGGCGCCCGGCAATTTTCGGAGGCGCTGGCACACCCGGAATTCGTCGAGGTTATCGATCGCGCTGCGCGCGAAATATCAAAGCCCGCACGCCTTCCTTTCTTGAAAAAAATTATGTCTTACACCATGCTCCTGATGATCCCCGTCGTAATTCTTGTGCTGCTATTGTTCGTCGTGCGTTGGAAGTAATTCCGCGTCCTGTCGCCCGCCCCGCACCGCTCCGAATCACAAGACCTTGCGTATTACTCTTTCCGCATAGCTGTACTCTAGGTCCATGGCGCGGATCCATTTCATCGGCAAGCATGGAAAGAGTATTCACAGGCACTTCCGGCGCTATTGAGCGCTCACTTTCCCGCAACGCGTATCGAGGAGGACTCCATGCACCGTAGCCTAAGCCTCATTTCAGCATGTGCCCTGGCACTGGTTTTGTGCGTGCCCGGCCGCGGTCAAGACTCACCTTCTCTGGGGGATATCGCAAGACAGGCGCAAAAGGCCAAGGCCAACAAGCCGCCGGCGAAGGTCCTTACCAACGATGACATGTCCGCAGGCTCAACCGGCGTTTCTCCAGCCCTCGCTGGAGGGCTTGGCGCTGCCGCGCAACCAGGACCAGCAGGCAGGAGCGCCGAGGTCCAGTCTCCCGCGGAAGGCCTCGAAAAAATGCAGTCCATGCTGGACGAACTAAGTTCCCTGGACCGCGCTACTCTTGCGAATACTGTTCTGGAAGGCAATACGTCCAATTTTCCGGGCCGGGCCAATTGGGAGGCAAAAATGTTTGCCGCCAAGCAGGCATATGTAGTGGAGAACCGCGCCGTCCTGGAAAAGGTAAGTCAGCTCCAGATCGCCGCCGTGGGATTGAAAGACGTGCAGGACCCAAACGATCCTCGCGTCAAGAGCATTAGCACCAAGCTGCAACAACTGGTGCAAGCCAGCCAGCAATGTGGTGCGGCATTCCAGGCTGTAGTTACTGAAGGCAGGGACCTCGCCGCTCAATCGGCCGCGCACTAAAAAATTAGTTCAAGGATTTAGGCTGGAGAACTGAACACTGATCGAGCCGTTGCCCCGCGTCGCTCATTTCGGGGCTGCCTCGCATTGAAATTGAAACGGAGCCATCACAAGGGCCTTCCAGGGTCGCGCCCCAACGCCCCAATGCGGATCTTTCCTTTCACGACGAGGATCACCAGGATCGCAGGAACAATCGCGACCAAGCCAAGCACCGCAAGAACCGGAACTTCGGCGTGCCCGATGAAGACCCAGACAATCAGCGGCGCGTCGAACAGAATCACCAGCACAGGCAGCACCCGAAGAAACAGCCGCGTCTGCCTCTCCGCCTCCCCGCGATTCCACCCGCATTGCGGGCAATAGGTCTTGCCCATGGCGTTTACCGTGGGCATGCGGCATTGCGGACATTCGGCGGTGGGCATGGCTTCACTCTATTCTATTTGTGGCGCCGGCGTCTCGCCGGCTGTTTTTCCGGTCTCTGCGCTCTAAAGAAATGTTGGGGAGGCTCCAGCGCCACCACGCATCATGCCACGCTCTCATGGCATGCTCCGGCATTCACAATTTGAATCCGTGCGGAGATTCATGCCTCAGAAATTCCCCTGCGTGGGGCTGTAGGCGCTCTTCAAGTACGCTTGCGATTGAGCCTCGCTCTTCAGCGGAAGAATCTTGTCCGGATCGAGCCGCACCATCACGTAGCGGATGTGATCGTCGATTTTCGTGAACCAGTGCCCGGTTCCCGCCGGGATCACGATCATGTCGCCCGCCTTCAACTCGTGAACTTCCGGATTCTTGATCGACGTGGCGCTGAACCCTGGACCATTTTGCTCGCGCACAGTTTTCAGCGTGCTTGGCCGCGGCTTCACGTCCACCAGGTCCGGCCCCGTCAAAAGCGTCGCCGACCCTTCGATCACGTAATACACTTCGCTCACCTGTTCGTGCTCGGCCACCGCTTCCGCCACCGTGTTCTCCGCGCCGGTCGCCTGCCCCAGCTTCCCGCGATAGATGCTGCCGATGCCCAGTTGAACTTTTCCCACATCAATCGAGCGCACCTGCTGGTCCACCAGCTTGTGCTCGATGGCCCGCTGGTTATAGGCATCCAGCTCACTCTTGGGAATGTAGGTAGCCGAGCAGTGATTGCAGGTGGGATGCGGCTCCGCTTGCTGCGCGAGCACCGGGAACACGGTCACCACAGCGCTCAGCATCACAACTTTCAAGACGGTTTTCGGAAGTCTCATATAAATCTTCTCCTCGGAAATAGTTTCCAGGCTGCTCCGTGTACGGGTGGACTTATCTATACATTAAGATGGATCGAAGTTGGTGGGAAAAGCTGTTCGGTCAAATTCCGCGCCATTTCCTGCTTTCCAGAAAATTACAGTGGTGGCGAGGTCCTTCATTCATTCGGAAGGCGGATCGGATTACCGGAAGCCAACGCTGCGCTTCTTTCTGCCGCTCCACTCAATACAATCCGTCTTATGATGTACCGATGGCTGCACTGATCGAACTGCGCGGGCTGACCGTGGAGATTCCCACGCCGGCGGGATGGATACGTCCGGTGGACGACGTTTCGTTTGCGCTTGGCGCGGGCGAATCACTCGGATTGGTCGGCGAATCGGGCAGCGGGAAATCCATGCTTGCGCTGGCGCTGATGGGTTTGCTGCCGCCGGGCGCGCGAGTGAGTGGCGAAGCGTGGTTCTGCGGAACGAATGGCGCCGCGTCGCGCGTGAATTTGCTTACGCTTACGGAACGCGAACGGATCGCCATGCGCGGGCGCGATATGGCCATGATTTTTCAGGAGCCCATGACGGCGCTCAATCCCATCATGCGAGTGGGCGAGCAGATTGCCGAAGCGATTCGCGCGCATCAAAGCGGACTTTCGCGCGAGGAAGTCGATCGCCGAGTGGTTGCCGCGCTGGAACGCGCCGCCATCTCCGAGCCGGCCATGCGCGCGCGCCAGTTTCCCCACCAGCTCTCGGGTGGACTGCGCCAGCGCGCCATGATTGCCATGGCGCTTGCCGGCGACGACGGAAAAGCTCCGCGCCTGCTGATCGCCGATGAGCCGACCACCGCGTTGGACGTCACCGTGCAAAAACAAATTCTGGAATTGCTCGCGCAACTCAGGCGTGATCTCGGCCTTGCGCTGCTCTTCATCACGCACGATCTCGGCGTTGTGGCGCAGGTGGCGGATCGCATCGCGGTCACCTATGCGGGGCGCATCGTGGAAGAAGGTCCGGCGCGCGAAGTGCTCGAACGGCCGCGGCATCCTTATACGGCGGGGCTGTTGCGCGCATCGCCGCAGCTTGTGCGCCACAAGCTTGAGCCAATTCCAGGGACGGTGCCGTCGCTCACCGCGCTGCCTCCCGGATGCGCGTTCGAGCCACGCTGCCCGCTGCGAGTCGACGAATGCGCCGCCGCAATGCCCGCGCTGCTCGCCGCCGGCCCCGAGCATCGCGCGCGCTGCATTCTGGTTGCGGAAACATCGCAGAAAAACGCAAGGTAAATTTGCGGGAAGAATTTCGTGGCGCGGGCTTCAGCCTGCGGGTTTAGAGTAAGGATTTGCAATCACGAAAATCCGCAGGCTGAAGCCCGCGCCACGAAAATCAAACCATTCTTCTTTGCCTGGAAGAAGAATGAGGAAGCGAGTAAAGATCATGAGCTCGGATCCGCGCCACCTCGAAAAAATCCGCGACCGCTTCACAGAAACCGCCGATGTGTTTGCGCAAACCGTGCGCCGCACGCGCGTCGAGGAGGGCCTGCGCCTGGCCGAGCACGCCACCGCAGGGCTTTCCAACCCCAAGGAAGTGCTGGCCATCGATGTGGCCTGCGGGCCCGGCACATTTACTCGTCCGCTGGCTGCGCGCGTTGGCAAAGCGATTGGCGTGGACCTGACTCCGGCGATGGTCGAAAAAGCGCGAGCCGAAGCCGCGCGCGACGGCATCTCCAATATCGAATTCGTTTGCGGGGATATTTACGCGCTGCCCTTTGCCGACAACTTCGCCGGAATTGTTTCCTGCGGGTACGCGTTCCACCATATGACCGACCCGGCGCGCGCCCTTGCGGAAATGGCGCGCGTGGCAAAGCCCGGAGGCCGCCTGGCAATCACAGACATCATCGTGCCCGAGGGCTGCGACGGCGCATTTCAGAACAGCGTCGAGCGCGTGCGCGACCCTTCACACACCAGCACGCAGAGCGTCGCGAATTTCCACTCCATGATCGGAAAGTTGGGATTGCGTGTGGTGTCCGAACACGTTCACGACAACTGGCACGATTTCGATGTGTGGATGAGAAACTCGGGGCAAGGGCCCGGTGATCCCGTCTACGCGCAAACTCGCGCCATGATGGAGAGCTGCATCGAAAACGATCGTTCCGGTTTTCACCCGCACCGAACGGATAAATTTGCCAGCGGCCTGGAATTCATGCACACGGTTTTGCTGCTGATCGCGGAGAAGCCGCAATGAGGAATTGCGCTTTTAGTAGGACAGGCTTCAGCCTGTCGCTTTTCCGCATGGCAGGCAAAATCAAAAACGACAGGCTGATGCCTGTCCTACCAAAGGGCGGCACAAATTGACGCCCCCACTCCTGCTTGAAGCGCGCAACCTGCGAAAAATATTTTCCGCGCCGGCAGGCACGTCCGTGTTGGGCGCTTCGCGATCAAGCACCGGTGCGCGCTTCGGCGTCGCGGCGGTCGATGACGTAAGCCTCGAACTCGCAGCGGGCGAAACGCTGGCCATCGTTGGCGAATCCGGCAGCGGAAAAACGACGCTCGCGCGCATGCTCTTGCGCCTGATTGAGCCGGACTCCGGCGAACTGCTGGTCGATGGGCGCGACTTTCTGGCCGCGCGCGGCGCCGAATTGTGCGCCCTGCGCCGCGAAATGCAAATGGTCTTTCAGGATCCGTTCGCCTCGCTCGATCCCAGAATGCGCGTGGGGGCCATCGTCGGCGAGCCGCTGGAAATTCACGAACCGCAACTTTCCCGCGGCGAGCGCCGCTCGCGCGTGGTCGAAATCTTGCGCGCCGCAGGGCTTGGAGAAGACGCGCTTGCGCGCTATCCGCACGAATTTTCCGGTGGCCAGCGCCAGCGCATTGGCATCGCGCGCGCCCTGGTGCTTCGTCCGCGCCTGGTGGTGGCCGATGAGCCGGTCTCCGCGCTGGACGTTTCCGTCGGCGCGCAAATACTAGAGCTTCTGCAAAATCTGCAGCGCGATTTCGCGCTCACCTATTTGCTGATCTCGCACAGCCTGCCCGTCGTCGCGCAACTAGCGACACGCATCGCCGTAATGCAGGGCGGCCGCATTGTCGAGACCGGCCCCGCCGAGCAAATTCTCTCCGCGCCCTCGCACCCGTATACGCAATCGCTTATCGCCGCGATTCCGGTGATGCCTTCCGTGGATTAGAAAATTGCGATTCACCCTCTTGAGGAAAATAGGAGTGGCGCTCGGCAACGCCACATGCTCCTGCTAAACTGAATTCGATGCAATTTCACTTCGAAGTTTTGAACACCGATCCGACCGGCGCGCGGCTTGGCCGGCTGACCACTCCGCACGGGGTGATCGATACGCCCGCGTTCATGCCGGTGGGCACGGCCGGGACGGTGAAGGGCCTAACGCAGCAGGCGCTTGGCGAGCTGGGCGTGCAGATTCTGCTGGGCAACACCTATCACTTATATTTGCGCCCCGGCCACGAGCGGATTCGAGCGCTGGGAGGGCTTCACAAATTCATGTCCTGGCCGGGAGCGATCCTCACCGATTCGGGCGGCTTTCAAGTATTCAGTCTCGCGGATTTGCGGAAAATTTCCGACGATGGCGTGGTTTTCCGCTCGCACCTGGACGGCTCCGAGCATTTGCTCACGCCGGAAAAATCCATCGAGATTCAGCAGGCGCTTGGCTCGGATATCGCCATGGTGTTCGACGAGTGCATCGAATATCCGGCTGACCGCGCACGTGCTGCCAGCGCCATGAAGCGCACCACGGACTGGGCGCGGCGTTGTCGCGACTATGCGCGCGCCCCGAACGCATCGGGCCAAACTAACGCGGAAGCCTCGGCCAACCCGGGTCAGTCACTGTTTGCCATTGTGCAAGGAGGCATGCACGCCGATCTTCGGCGCGATAGCGCGCGCCAGCTAGTGGACCTCGATTTTCCAGGCTACGCGGTGGGAGGACTTGCCGTCGGCGAGCCCCACGCGCTTTCCTGCGAAATGGCGGCCGTCGCAACGGAAGAGCTGCCCAAGGATCGCCCGCGCTACGTCATGGGCGTTGGCCTGCCCGAACAGCTTCCCGACTACGTGCGCTGCGGCGTCGATATGATGGATTGCGTGCTACCCACGCGCAACGCGCGCAACGGTTGTCTCTTTACCAGCACCGGCCGCGTCAACATCCGGAACGCGGCATATGCCAATGATTCGCGCCCGCTCGACGAGCGCTGCTCCTGCATGGTCTGCCGCACCTACTCGCGCGCCTACTTGCGCCACTTGTTCCAGGCCAATGAGATACTGGCCTCCATCCTGAACTCCCACCACAATGTTGCATTTTTCCTTGACACAATGAGCAAGATTCGCCAAGCTATCGCGCTCGGGGTATTGGCGGAATTCTCCTCGGAGTTCCAAGCGCGTATCGCAGCGGGTGAAGCCTGAAGCGAGCCGGTGGCACGGCTTACGGTGTTTCTGCCAGGTCGCGGCGCAAACGCGAATTTTTCCCGAAGCTGTTCTCTATAAAGATTGGCGATTGCGGCAGGATGGGGTCGAACCGATGTCTTTGTTTTCTTTGCCGGAAAATTTGTCCTTGATGGCGCAGGCGGGAGGCCCAGGCGGCCTGATGGCGTTTTTGCCCCTGGTCATCATCATGGGTATTTTTTATGTGCTGTTGATTCTCCCCGCGCAGCGCCGCCAGAAGAAAACCCAGGAAATGATCAACGCCCTGAAAAATGGCGATAAAGTGATCACCACCGGCGGTTTGTTTGGGACGATTGTGGGGATTGAGGGCGATTCCATACAGCTTCGCATTGCCGATCAGGTCAAGGTAAAGGTCCTTCGTTCCGCGGTAACCGGCCTGCAACCAGATAGTAAGGAGGAGTCGTAGGGCCGGGGTAACGATGCGCTCCATTTTGTTCCGCGAGGCTAAGAGTAAAGCCCGCATCCGTGGAGTCCTGAGCCAGTTCAAGCCATGAATTCAACTCTCAAGTGGAAAGCGCTGTTCATCGTAGCCGTCATCCTGGCTTGCCTGATTGGGCTGGTGGGGCGGCCGGATTTCCCGCCCAAGTCCTGGGCAGGGATCAAGTCGAATTTTTCGAACAGCATCAAGCTGGGCCTGGATTTGCAAGGCGGCACGCACCTGATTTTGCAGGTGCAAGTGCAGGAAGCCATCAGCGGCGAAACGGACCAGACCTCGGATCACATCACGACATTGCTTCGGGACAAGGCCGTCCGGTACGACGAGGTTCGCAAGTTAAGCGACACGCAGATTTTGGTACATAACATCGCGCCGGAGCAAGCCGGCACCGCACGCAATCTGATCAACGATCAATTTCCGGATTGGGATGTTTCCGCCGCTCCCGGCGAACCTTCCGGCTACCTCGTAACCATGAAGCAGTCGCGCATTGTAAACATCCAGCAGCAGACCATGGATCAGGCCGAGGAAACTATTCGGCGCCGCATTGATGCGCTGGGCTTGACGGAACCGCTGGTCGCCCCGTATGGCCAGGGAGAAAACGAAATCATCGTTGAGCTGCCCGGCGAAGGCGATCCCAACCGCGCCAAGAGCGTGATTCAGGCAGGCGGACAGTTGGAACTGCACTTGGTTATCGATGCCACGCCCTATCCGTCCGAAGTGGCGGCGCTGGCCGCGCACGGTGGCGTGTTGCCCCCGAACGCACAAATCGTTCAGGGAAAGAGTTCGGCAGCGAGCTCCGGTCAGCCTGCGTTGGAGAGCTGGTACGTGATCGACCGCGTGCCCGTTGTCACGGGCCGTGACCTGCGCAGCGCGACACCTGTTCGCAGCACCAAAAATCCCGGCTATTACGATGTGGATTTCACGCTTTCCACTGAAGCGGGCCGCCGATTCGGGCCCTTCACCGAACAAAATATCGGCAAGCAGCTGGGCATTGTCCTCGAGCACAAACTGCAAACGGCTCCTGTCATCAATGGGCGCATTGACGATACAGGCGTAATCGAAGGCCAGTTCGGCGAACAGGAAGCCAACGACCTGGGCCTCGTGCTTCGTTCCGGAGCGCTACCCGCATCGATCAAATATCTGGAAGAGCGCACCGTGGGCCCCTCTCTCGGAGCGGATTCCATTCGCCACGGCGTGCAGGCGTCCATTATCAGCTTGGTTGTGGTCATGATTTTCATGGTCGTTTACTACCGGTTGGCAGGCGTCAACGCGGTGATCGCGCTGATCTTGAACCTGGTGCTGCTGCTGGCTGCTCTGGCCTATTTCGGCGCGGTGCTGACATTGCCCGGCATTGCGGGCGTCATCTTGACGATCGGTATGGGCGTCGATTCCAACGTGCTGATCTTTGAGCGTATCCGTGAAGAGTTGCGCGCGGCGAAGGCTCCTGTGTCGGCGGTCGATATGGGATTCAAGCGAGCCTTCCTGACCATTATCGACACGCACGTGACCACCATCGTTTCCGCAGCTTTCTTGTTCCTGTTTGGCACGGGCCCGATCCGCGGGTTTGCGGTCAGCTTGGCGGTAGGTTTGTTGGCGAACCTGTTTACGTCAGTCTATGTATCGCGCCTGATCTTTGATTGGCACCTGGCGAAAATGCCGCGCGAGGCGGAGCTTAGTATTTAGGGCAATTTTGGAGTACTAGAACTAGCTTGAGAATTGCTTGCGTGGAAATTTAGAAAAAAGTTTGATATCGGGAACAAATCTAGGGTCGTTGGTGTCCAACTCTAACGGGTAAGAGTGAGCATGGAATTCTTCAAACAGGTTGATCTGGACTGGATGGGCAAGGCCAAGTACTTCTTTGGCCTGTCGTTTCTCTTGCTCGCGGCCGGAGTGGCCTCCATTGTTTCTCATGGGGGACTCTTCTATGGCATTGATTTTAAAGGAGGTACGGTCGTTGACGTACGCTTCGCGGGCGCCCCTCCGATGGACACCCTTCGCAATGGGTTGGCGCAGCAGGGGATTGGGAACAGCACCATCGTCCCGGTCAGCGACATCACCAATGCCAATGGGAACGAGGTTTTGATCAATCTTGAGGAAAAGGGGCAGGGAGCCGAGGCGCTTGACGCTGGCAAGACGGCCATCCTGAATGCGCTCCATGCCACGCTTGGAGCAGGCGAGGCTGGCAAGCAGGATTTCAATGCCGCCGGGGCAGATGTTATTGCCGAAGCACTGACGCGCAAGGATCCTTTGGGATTGGGAACGGCTGCAGGTGATCGGTACACCCAGCTTGGGAAGCAGCTGGCCGTGTTTCGCGACCGCGACCGCCGGGGTATCGTAACCGATTTGGGCGAGCTTTCCGCCTCGGGAGCGAATGCCAATGTCATTGCCGCGCTGCGCGGTTCTTTTTATACCAGCACGTTCGCCATCATCAATGTTGAGATCGTCGGGCCAAAAGTTGGCTCCGAATTGCGCCGCCAGGCTGTAGTGGTAACTCTCTACGCGCTGGCCGGCATGCTGGTTTATATTGCATTTCGCTTCGAGTGGGTGTACGGTGCTGCGGCGGTGTTGGCCGTGTTTCACGACGTGCTGATTACGCTGGGTCTTTTTTCCATCTTTCATTTCGAGATTTCGCTGACGGTGATTGCGGCGCTGTTGACGTTGGTTGGCTATTCGATGAACGATACGATCGTAATCTTTGACCGGATCCGTGAAAATGCGCGCCTCATGCGCCGGGAGCCCTTCAAGGACATTGTGAATCGTTCCATCAACCAAACTCTTTCGCGCACAATCCTGACCAGTGGCCTGACGTTTCTGACTGTGCTGGTGCTGTTTCTGATGGGCGGCCAGGTGTTGCGCGCTTTTTCCTTTGCATTAGTGGTTGGAATTCTGGTAGGAACGTACTCCAGTTTTGGCATTGCCGCGCCTTTGGTAGTGGCCTGGAACCAGTGGAGGGGCCAGGGCGCAGCGGTAGTTACATCCGGAACCGCAGCCGGTACTAAACTCCGGAAGACCTAGGGTTTTCCCCTTGGAACTTTCCGGCAGGAGGGACGCACGATGTTTGATGAACTGCTCGAATCGACAAACGAAAAAAAGAAGACCAATAAGGGCTGGGGATTTGTACTCTCCGGCATAGTCCAGGCCACGATTTTGGGGATCCTGGTCTTGATTCCTTTGATCTATACCGAGGCGCTTCCAAAGGCGATGCTCTCGACTTTGCTGATCGCTCCTCCGCCGCCTCCTCCGCCACCGCCACCGCCGGCTGCCGTAAAAGTAATCGAGAAGCCGGTTGCGCGCTTGATCCAGTCCGGAAAATTGATGCAGCCGCGCGCGATCCCCAAGGAAGTGGCTGTGTTCAAGGAAGCCGAACTTCCCCCGGACGTGATTAACAATGCCGGTCAGCAGGGCGGCGTGTTCGGCGGTATTCCCGGCCAGGGTATGGTCGCTGGGCCAGTAGCCCCGCCTCCACCGAAGCCCGCTGCTCCCACACGCGTCAAGCAGGGCGGTAACGTTACGGCGGCTGCAATCATCACGCAGACTCGTCCGCTCTATCCCCCGCTGGCACGGCAGGCCCGTATTCAAGGCAACGTTGTTCTTCACGCAATCATCGACAAGGACGGCAGGGTTGCGCAGCTGGAAGTGATTTCCGGTCACCCGCTTCTGGTGCAATCGGCTTTGGACGCCGTGAAGCAGTGGCGCTACAAACCGACTCAGCTGAACGGGGATCCGGTGGAAGTCGACACGACGATTACAGTCACATTTACAATGGGTGGTTAAGTTTTCCGCAGGATGGCGGCTTGGGGATCGGCCTTCGCAAATTGTTGATCTAGTGAAGACCGCGAATTGAGGCCGTCAATCAGGGAGTCGGCCGTGACCGGCAATGCCGGTTCCGGCCAGCAAGTTTCGAACGAAATAAAAAGGAGCGAATCACATGCTTGGTCATCTAGGTGTTTGGGCAATGAACATGCTCGTCCTGCAGGGTCAGTGGGACCTGAGGACCATGTGGGGGAGCATGAGTATTATCGCTAAGACCGTCGTGGTCATCCTGTTTTTCTTGTCCGCGTGGTCGCTTGGCGTCATGATTGATCGCGTGCTGATGTACAGCGCTGCACGCAAGCAGTCCCGCGTTTTCGTTCAGCAGGTTGCAGGTGCGTTGCGTGAAGGCAAACTCGACGAAGCCATTTCCATCGCCGAGCGCAACAAGAAGAGCCACATTGCCAAGGTAGTTGCCACCGGCCTTTCCGAATTCCAATCCGCTTCTTCGCAAGTCGCTGACGCGGAAGTGATCGAAGCCGCCAAGCGCGGTCTGGATCGCTCCGTTGCGATCGTGCACGCCGAAATGAAGCGCGGCCTCTCCGGCCTCGCCACCATCGGCTCGACCGCGCCGTTCGTCGGACTGTTCGGCACCGTGGTCGGAATCATCAACGCGTTCAAAGGCATTGAAACCACCAAGGCAACCGGACTGTCGGCAGTCGCCGGCGGTATTTCCGAAGCGCTGGTTACCACCGCGCTTGGGCTGCTCGTGGCCGTGCCTGCCGTGTGGGCGTACAACTATTTCACCAACAAGGTTGAGGCGTTCGACGTCGAAATGGATAACTCCTCCATGGAATTGGTGAACTATTTCATTACTCGCCGCGCCGGCGGAAAGAAGTAACTCATGGCATACAAGCCCAGCGTCGGCGCGCAGATGTCGGCGCCGAACGTCATTCCAATGGCTGACATCATGCTGGTGCTGCTGATCATCTTCATGGTGGTCACGCCCATGCTCTCGAAGGGCTTGTCGGTGGAGTTGGCGAAAGTCAACAACCCGTCCGACATGCCCGATGCCGACAAGGACGATGCGGTTATCGTCGGTGTCTCCGCGAGCGGGGACGTCTACCTTGGCAGCACTAAATCGGACATTTCGCAAATTGCCGATCAAGTGCGGGACCGCATTTCCAATAAGCTTGACAAGACTGTGTTCGTCAAGAGCGACGGTCGCGCCAAGTACGGCGATGTGGTAAAAATCGTGGATGAGATTCGCTCCGCCGGTGTCGATAACGTCGGACTGATCACGGATCGCGCCGAACAAAAGGCACGAACAGCTCCTCCACCGCCGGCAGGTTAATTTTGGCTGGGAAGCGAGGCTCATGCCTCGCTTCCCAATCTGGATTTTGTTCACTCATCCGTCTCGGCGATTGCATCGAGGCGCGGAACTTGAAATAGGGAGCTACGACTATGGGAATGGACGTTGGAGGAAAACAGGGCGGTTCGATGGCCACGATGAACGTCGTGCCCCTGATCGATATTCTCCTGGTGTTGATCATCATTTTCATGGTAATCACGCCGCTGACGCCGAAGGGGTTGAATGCGCTGGTGCCACAGCCCGCGCCGCCAAACCAGCAGCAGCAACCGCAGACGCTTCAGAAGACCATCGTGGTCCAGATTCTCGATACCGGGAAGCTGAAGATCAACGATGAGGATGCCACCTGGGATTCACTTGGCCCGCGCCTCACCGACGTTTTCAAGGAGCGCGCCGAGAAAGTGGCTTTCGTGAAGGGCGATGACGCCGTGCGGTTTTCCGATGTAGCGCGCGCGATCGATGTCATGCGTGGATCGGGGATCGACAAGGTTGGTTTGATCACCGCCAATCTTGAAGCGGGCAAGTAGTTTTTCGGCGGCTGCCGGCCCGCCCTGCATTTGGTGAACGCCGGCTTTTTGCCCTCAAATAATTAATAAAGTTGCTTTGATCCGGGGCCTTGGTGGTGTAGAGTGTGCGGCTGTGGCCCGCATTTGCAAGGATTTGTGTGGCGGGGAAGTTGGTTGATTTTTCGCACCAGCTTTCGACGGACATTTCAGGAACAGCGCGAGCCACCCGGAATGACCGTAAGTTGTTTTAGGGACAGCAAGACGGCCTGTACAAGCGTCGGAAACTTCATTGCCCTCTCGGGGGAAAACAAAATATTCGCGGGGACGGATTGTTTGCCATGAATCCTTTTGCGCATTTTCGGCTCTCAAAAAATAAACATTCAGTGGCGCTGTTCGCGGTGGCCATGATTGCGGTCGGTTTTGGCGCGTCGGGTTGCGCCAAATTGAAGGCTCGCGATGACCTGAACAAGGGTGTCGCTGCTTATCGCGATGGCAAGTATGACCAAGCCATCGAGTACTTCAAGGATGCCAAGGACAACGATCCTACGCTGACTAACGCGCAGTTGTACCTGGCCACGGCTTATGCCACGCAATACATTCCCGGCGCACCGTCCGAAGAAAATATCCGCATGGGCGAGGCGGCGGTAAAGGAGTTCCAGGCTGTCTTAGCCGGGGACGCCAATAACATTTCGGCCATCGACGGCATCGGGTCCATTCTTTTCAACATGGCTGGGACTCCGTATTCACGGCAGCGCTTCGATGAATCGAAGAGCTACCACATGAAGCACATCGCTCTGAAGCCGGAAGATCCCGAACCTTACTACTGGGTTGGCGTGATTGATTGGACTCTTTCCTACCGCTCGAACCTGGAAACCCGCGGCGCTTGGCGCTTGGCTCACCCGGGCAAGCCTCTCAAGGATGACGATCCGCTGCCTCCCGATGTTCGCGACGCTTATACCAAAGAGAACGGCCAGATGATCGACGAAGGCATGGCCGACCTAAAGAAAGCCCTCGACCTGCGCCCTGATTACGACGATGCCATGGCCTACCTGAACCTTCTCCTTCGCCGCAAAGCTGACGAGGCCACTACTCCCGACGAGCGCGCGTCCCTGTTGAAGCAGGCCGACGATTACGTCGAGAAGGCAAAGGAAATCAAGCAGAAGAAAATGGAAGCCCCGGCTAAGCCTTAATAGGTTTTCCGGAAACATTATCTTCCTGAAGTTTTTACTAAAGGCGGTCCTCAGGGGGACCGCCTTTTTGTTTGCAATTGGAATTTGCTGAAAATTATTCTGAAATTGAAAACACGATGACTCTCGTGCGTGCTGCGGAGTCAAGTCAAGGAATGCGCCAGCCTGCGGGGGCGATTCAATCCATCGGTTGGCGATTGGACAGATGGTCAACCAGGCGCGTTGTAAATGCCAGAGCCGTGAATGTTGTGTTGGCGTTGCTTACTGTTCGGAAGGTGCTCGCTCCGCCCACGTACAGGTTCTCTGTCCCGAACACCTTCAGGTTCCGGTCCACCACGCCGTCTTGTTCAGACGTGCCCATCACGGTGCCGCCGCCCTGGTGGTAGGTGTCTTTCAGCGTGGCCATGAATTTGGGATCCATAGCCTTCAAGTCCGGGTCAATCGTCAGGCTGGCCAGGCCCGCGCCGCGCAGCGCTTCCTCAGCTCGCCTCGTGAACTCCGCGATGGACGCCTGCTCGTGCCCGCTCAGCCGCCAATCCAGCACCACTCGCGGCAGCCCGTAAGCGTCCCTGACGCTGCGGTCCAGCCGGATGCGGCTTTCAGACACCGCACCCTGCTCTGCCTGGGCCAGCAGAGAGATATTTGACTCGCTGGGCACGAAGATCCTGTGATCCCGCACGTACCGCCACATCAACGGCAACAGGTATTTGGAGCACGCCGCCAAGTTCTTGAATACATCGCCCAGGCCTTCGATCTTGCGGCTGTAGACCGCCGCTTTCACAAACTGTTTTAAGTAGACTAGATTCTCCGAAACTGAACTCTCAAACCCAAACAATCCCTGGACATTTAAGATGCGATCCCGCGTGAGAACATTGTTGCGCAGGCGGAATTTCGGCTGGTACTTGTGGCCCCCCCGCCAAATCGTGCCAAAGGTGTCAAAGAACTTCCTGGCGTCTTTGGGCTGCACGGAGGCCACTTTGCCGCCCAAGTGGTCCTGGAAATAGGCCCCAACATTCTGATTCTGCCGCCACGGACACTCCCATGACTCGTCCGCCGCACCATGCAGCAGCAGCCTGGAATTTTCGATTGTGCCCGCGGCAAGAACAAATGTCTCACCGGAGATAGTGTGGCGCTGCCCGCCCAAGTCCACCACTCGTACGCCCGTGACCCGCCCGCCGGACCCTTCAAACCCCGTTACGGTGTGTCCTGTCAACACGCAGAACTTTTCACTCGTTTCGAACTCTTTTCGGTACAGGATGGCGAAACTGGGAATTTTGAGCCATCTGGTCAGGAATACTTCGAATTCGGCGCCAATCTGCGGCCGCTCCGCCGACACGCTCTTCCATACCGCGTTGTCGTCCTGCGTCTCCAGCTCCATCCCAAGGTTTTCGTAGGTCGCGCGGTAGAAGGGAGCGATCTCCTCATATTTCACTGGCCACGCGCTGCCCGGCAGCCAGTCCCGCCCGGCGAAGTCCACCGGTTGAAACTCCACCAGCTGCCCGCCCCAAAGATTTGTCGTGCCCCCCAGACTCCTGTTTCTGGCGACGCCGATGCCATCGTGCGGAAACCCGACGGACACGAAAGACTCAGGGTTGAAGCCTCCCAAGTGCACTCCGCCCGACTCGATCACGGTCACACGATGCCCGCGCTTGGCCAGTTCGCTCGCCGCGTACAGCCCGATCGCTCCGGAACCGATCACCACGGTCGCCGGTGCGCCGGACTCGCTCGATTTCAGCTGCCGCACATCGGTCAAGAGCATTGAGGGCGATCCTTCATCGGCGCGAAGCTGCCGCGGAAATATTCGCGAACGAACACAGCCGCAAACGCCAGGATCACCAGCGGGCCCCACCACAGGCCAAGGCTGGGCACTTGCTTGCGAAAAATTTCAGGAATCGCTCCCATGGTGCCGCCCACCAGCGCCAAAGCCCAGCCGAGCGCATGCCGCTGAGGCGAGAGCAGAGAGAAGATTGCCATGAGCGCCACCACCGGAATTACGATGACGTAGCTATTCTTTTCAGTCATCGGGTTGAACAAGACCAAGAAAATTGTGGACAGCCCCAGAATGTAGATGGCCTTTTCCGCTTCGGACTTCGCGCGTTTCGCGCCGACCAGCGAGAGTGCGGCAGTGGCAGCGGCCGCCAAAATTCTCAAGAGCTGCGAGGCTTTGCCGGCTAGGCCGAGGCCCAGCGCGCGCAACAGGCCATTGATGTCGGCGAATCGGTTTTCAGAGGTGGAGGAGATGTCGTAAAGGTGGCGGATCGACTGGACGGATTCGCCATAAACATACGCGAAGGGATGAAAGAAAAACGGCATGGCAAGCAGCGCAGCGCCGCCCACGATCACGCGCCAGATGACGGGGCGATAGGCCAGGACGGCAAGCCCGATCATAACCAGCCCCAGCGGCTTGGCAACCACCGCAGCCAGCAGAAACAGCGTTGCCGGCCACCAGCGCGAGCGGGCCAGGCTTGCCGCAGCATGAGCGCACAGCCCGGCGAAGACAAGATTGGCCTGCCCGTTGTGCAGCGCATCAAGCGTCTGCGAAAGCGCGATCACCGTCAGATAGAAAAACAGGCGAGTCATGCGGCTGCTTTCCACGGGCAAAAGCCGCAGCAGCCTCCACAGCCCGCCAACAAACACGGCGGTGGAGAAGATGCGCCAGGCGATGTCGCACCACGGCTGCGGCAGCGCGTAAAACGGCATGAAGAAAAACACAAACTGCGGAAAATAATGCCACGCGGCGTTGCGCAGCGGCTCTCCCGCAAACCATGCATGCACCGCCCAGCGGTAAACAGGAGTAACCGTATGCGCGTCCGGCGCGCTGTATACCATCACGCAAATGCCGCACAGAAAAATCGCCCAAAGCGCGATGGCCGCGCGCATGAAAGCATCCCAAAACACGCGCCGTCCCGCGTTGCGCGCCTCTGCGCTCAAGCCCCGGCCCCCGCATGCCATTCCATCAAATTCACGATTCCTCTAGTCGAGCCATCTTTTCCGCACTGGAATTTCGTCATCCGCATTCCGCGATGAGCCCGAATCTTAGCCGATACAAGATCGCATCGCCAGCGCTCCCGCCGATTGTGCCTGGCGATTTCTTTAATCTTTCTTATCAGATGATGAGGAACGAGGTGCGGATTTCCTCGCATGGAAATGCGGACGAGTTTGTTGGCCATGGAAAGCAAGAAAATTCAAAACCCCGGCCCTTTAAACGCGAAAGGTTTGGGCGCCCGCGAGAGCCGAGCCAGTTCCTCGGCGTTGACGTACTGGAGTGGTTTCATCCACCCGTGCGCGCTCGTCAAGAGAAAGACCTGGAAGGGTTGGCCACCTGCCTTGAATGAATTGGGTCTCTGTCGGTGGTCCGCAAAGAAATCGCAAAAGGCTTCTTCACCTGGCCTGGTAAAAGATTGCCGGGTGGAGTCACTTTATTGAACTACCATTTGGGCTTTTCGTGGACTGGGCTGCAAAGAGGTTAAATTGCCCGGGTATGTTTTTAATGTCGCTTATTTCTCCAGCTGGTGTGGCGACCACCTCGCCTTCTATGCGGACTTTGGTCGTCTGGGATATGAGAATCTGCCCAGCTTCTGCTCGTGCCTCGATCCGTTGCGCAAAGTTTACATGGGGTCCAAGCGCGGTGAACTGATCGCGGAAGTCTGTTCCAACATTGCCCACGAGTGCTTCTCCTGTGTGGATTCCACAGCCCAACCCAATTTCAATCTTGTGAGGCGTATATAAGGTCCACTGCTCCATCCAGCGTTTAAGAACCTCCTCAAATCTTGGACGCAGATCAATTGCCGTACGGACCGCAGCAACCGCGTCGGCTTTACCCTCGTCCTCCTTATGGTTAAGGACACCAAAGAGAGCCATGACCCCGTCACCGATAAATTTATCCAGAATCCCCCCATGATCGAAAATCGTCCTAGCTGCGACCTCGCAGTATTCTTTCAGGAACCCCGCGATTAGCGTTGGGTGAGCTTTGAGGATTTCGCAGAGTCGCGAGAATCCTCGAATATCCCAAAAACAAATGGTGATTGTCCGCTGTTTAATGGAAAGCAGCGAAGGGTCCTTCTCGATTGCGTCATATACCCGAGGGTCAAAGTATCGCCGCAGGAAATTCATCCGTTGGGACCATTCTCTGAAACGCAAGGCGGCCCGCGTTTTAATGTTAATCTCTCGAACGGCCGCTGTCCCCCGAATGTTCTTCTCGACTACGTCAAAGGCTCCGTAGTCGAAAGCCGCATATCGGTCGAGACTTTTCTCCTTAGCTGTGAATAGTATTGCCATTATTAGAGGGTCTATTTTCCGCGCCTCTTGGAGCATGTTCATGCCGCTTTGCTCCGTTGCCATCACAAGATCGGTAAGAACCACGTCGATAGGCTGCTTCTCGGCTAGTTGTGTCTCCACAATACGCTTGCCCTCGACGTCGCCCGCAGCTGTAAATATCTGCCAGTCTGGATTTACATCTCCGAGAGCAAGCCTCAAGGCCTCTCGGTTTTCTCTCTCATCGTCAACGATCAAGATTCGAGGCATCTTCGGTCCTACTCCTTTTGTTTCCCATTGTGACGCTGGGTAGAACTGGATTGAATTTCACTGACATCAGAAACGAGGGGCAAATAGATTTCGAAGTCGGCACCTTCCCCTGGAACGCCGACTTCAAGGATCACGCCCCCATGCCCTTCGATAATGCGCCTTACGACAGCCAATCCCAGACCTGTGCCATGCTCTCGTGTCGTAAAAAATGCATCAAATATCTTGGATTTATTCTCGACTGGAACTCCAGTGCCATTGTCTCTGAAACGAATCAGTACGTACTGCTTGCTTGAATCGATCAACTGAGGCAGAGGCGTAGGTGCTGGCTGGATTACCTGAACGTCAATCTTCTTCTCGGACCTGTCGAGCCAATGAGTAGCGTTCGAAACTAGTTCGTCGAAACACTCTGCTAACCGTTCGGGATCTCCCATCACCTTCGTGTTACTAGCGCAGTCGATCTTGCAAATGATCCCCATCTTAAGTGCGATACCGCAAGCGTCCTCAAGTATGGGACGGAGAAGCGTTGGTACCGGTTTAATCTCTTGAGCTCGCGTCAAGGACTTGAACTGATCTACGATGCATTTCGCTTTCTCAACGGAAGATCTCATGCTTCCGATTACTTCAACCGCCTCTCCTGTGCGGTTTTCTTCAATTCGAAGTTGCAAAGGATCGAGATTGGTTTCGATGGCAAAGATAGGGTTCCCGATCTTGTGGGCTGCGGTGAAGGAAATATCCTTCCATACTGCGTCGCGTTCCGCCCGAACGCGCTTGTTCTTCTCGTCTTCCAATGCGTCTATAAGAACTGCCTGCCGGGTGGTAAGTTCGACATTCTCCGCATAAAGCTCTTCTGGAGTCTTTCGAAACTTCAAACGGGAACGACCTTCGTCGGAAAAATACTTGTACCCAATTTGAGGAAACTGCTGCACAAGTCCGGTAAGGTAGTTTCGATCCCATATCCGAACACGAAGAGTTGATGCGTACGGCCCACGTCTTGTCTTGAATTCTGTCTTCTCAAGGTCGAACAAGTTGGCTTGCTTCGGGCCTCCCTCCAGAAGTACGAAGAGGAGTGTAATGGGGAGATTTGCACCTTCACGTGAGATAACACGTTCAATATGCTCAGAATATCTGGATATTCGATGAAGAAGGAATTCTGGTTCGTGCCTCAATATATCTAGAAGCGAATCGGGTGGCATGCGCCGCCCCGTTGTTACGAGCCAAAGCTCACGGTATTCCCACCCGTCAGGATCCTTCTTGGGAAGTTCCGCGATGAGATCGAATTCGGGAGAATCCTTGAACCAATCGACGCGTTGGAAACCCATCTGAGCAAGCATTTCTTGCAAGAGATTATCAAAATCGGAGCGATCGAGGCGGTCCCAGTCTACGAAAAACCGCGTTGAAAGTCGGGCCCCAGGAATGAGCCTCGCCCGACTTGGCGAGCGACGATAATCTCCGAGAGCTTTGCTTAGGCTTTTCGTTAGGTTGGACAAACTCCGTGGACTCTGCTCATAAAAGAAGCATTGAAGATTCTTCAGATCAAACGGAACGTCATTTTCTGCCTCAGAGCGCATTAACAGGAATAGTCCCTTACCCATCGCCTGTGCCAATCCGAGCTCAAAGAACACATTTGGATTGCGACCGGTCACGTCTGCAACTACACAGTCGGCGCGAGCCAGTTCGCCTAGGAGCACCTCCTGAATCGCTGCCGACCGCGGGCGCTGATCGTCCAAAGAAACTATTCGGAAGTTAGATATGTTTGCTGCCTTCTTAACAGCTTCCTTTACGGGCAAAAATTCTTCAGAGTAAGGGAGAGCTAGAAAGCATCTCGGTTTCGGACGCCCGATAGTTGGCATTCGATCCCTCTTTTCGTAAAGATATGGCCCAATGTTTCAGTCGTTTCACCTGCACGGGCTATGCTGCAACAAGAAGTCCCTCTTCGAGACGATTGTCAAGTCACAACCTTTAGAGACTAGAGTGTATCGCACAAGTGAATCATTTTCGTCACCAGGGGTGTATATTGCGGCGGAGATAATTGAGTCGGCGGTGGACCCTCGCCCGGCACATGCAAGGCACTCCGGGAACTCTTCTTCTCCCTCCGGGCGGCAAATAGACATAAAATAGAGGGAAATGTCTTCGCTTGAAAAGCCGGTGGGGCTGCCTTCGCTGGTTGGCGCTGGCGGCAAGACGGAGCGCACGACCAAGGCGCTGCAGCTGCGTTTCCTCGAGCTGGTGGAGAAGGTGAGGCAGACGCGGCCGGCCAGCGACATTGAGCTGCTGCGGCGGGCGTTTGAATTTGCCGCGGAGCAGCACCGCGCGCAGCTGCGCAAGTCGGGCGACCCTTACCTCTCGCATCCCCTGGAAGTCGCGCACATCCTGGCGGACATGAAGCTGGACGTCACCACGCTGTGCGCCGCGCTGCTGCATGACGTGGTCGAGGACACGCGCGTCTCGCACGCAGCGCATTGCCGAGCGATTCGGGCCGGACGTGGCCGCGCTGGTCGAAGGGGTCACCAAGATCAGCCGGCTGGACCTGCTGGCTCCCGAAGCGCGCCAGGCCGAAAACGTGCGCAAGATGCTGCTGGCCATGGTGAACGACGTGCGCGTGGTCGTCGTGAAGCTGGCCGACCGCCTGCACAACATGCGCACGCTGAGCTTTCTTTCTCCCGAAAAGCAGCAGCGCATCGCCCGCGAGACGCTGGATATCTATGCGCCCATCGCGCACCGCCTGGGAATGGGCTTGATCCGCGGCGAGCTGGAGGACCTCGCGTTCAGCTACCTGGAGCCCGAGGCGTTCCAGGAGCTGCAAAATACCGTCGTCGCAAAGCGAAAAGAGTTCGAGACGTTTCTCGCGGAGTTGCAGGACACGATTCGCAAGCGGCTGGAGGAAAACGGGATTGCCGCGGAAGTCGACGGCCGCGTGAAGCGGCTCTATTCCATCCACCAAAAAAGTTTGCGGGAGCACCGCACCGTCGATCAGATTTACGATCTGCTGGCCGTGCGCGTGATTACCGACACGATTCGCAATTGCTATGCGGCGCTGGGCGTGATCCATCAGGCGTGGCGGCCTGTGCCTGGACGATTCAAGGATTACATCGCCATGCCGCGGCCCAACCTGTACCAATCGCTGCACACCACGGTGATTCATGCCGGGCAGACCTTCGAGGTGCAGATCCGCACGCAGGAGATGCACCGCATCGCCGAGCAGGGCGTGGCGGCGCACTGGCGCTACAAGGATGGCAAGGACGTTTCCGACGCGGACGATCAGCGCATTTTGTGGATGCGCCAGCTGATCGAATGGGTCAAGGAAATGCAGGAGCCATCGGAATTCATGTCCACGCTCAAAGTGGATCTGTATCCCGAGGAAGTGTACGCGTTCACGCCCAAGGGAAAAGTGCTGGCGCTGCCGCGAGGCGCGACGCCCGTGGATTTCGCGTACGCCGTGCACACCGAAGTGGGCAATCAGTGCATCGGCGCGAAGGTGAACGGGCAAATCGTGCCGCTGCGGCATCGGTCTGGCGAACGGCGACGTGGTTGAGGTGCTCACGCAAAAGGGCCACGTGCCCAGCCGCGATTGGCTGAACTTTGTGCGCACCTCTCGCGCGCGCAGCAAGATTCGGCATCACATCACGTCCATCGAGCGCAGCCAGGCCACCGAAGTGGGCAGACGTCTGCTCGAACGGGAGGCGCGGCAAGTCGGGCGCAGCCTGAAAAAAATTCCCGAGGCGGATTTGCTGCGCGTCGCCACGGAGTACGGTTGCGCGAAGCTCGAGGATTTGTTCGCGGACTTGGGCTACGGGAAATACTCGGCGCGACAGATTATATTCAATGCACTGGGCGAGCCGCTTGCTCCGGCCAAGCCCGAGGGAACGAAGGAAGAAGCACCGACGGGACTGGTCTCAACCGTCAAGCGGATCTTGCGCGTGGGCGATGCGACCTTGCAGGTCGGAGGGCAGAGCGACCTGATGGTTTTCCGCGCCAAGTGCTGCAACCCAATCCCCGGCGATGAAATTGTTGGATACGTAACGCGCGGGCGCGGCGTTGCCGTGCATTCCAATTCATGCCCCAACGTTCAGAATTTGCTCTACCAGGTGGAACGCCGCATTGATGTGGAATGGGGCGTCGCCACCGGGTCAACCTACCCTGTCACTTTGCTGATCCGCGCGCAGGACCGGCCCGGCATGCTGGCAGACATTACCGCCGTCATCAGCGAAACCGGCTCAAACATTCGCACGCTGGGCAGCCATCCCGACAATTTGCACGCGCGCATTGACCTGACGCTGGAAATCAGCGACCGCAAGCAGCTGGAGCGCATCACCGCCAACATACGGAAGATTTCCGGGGTGTTTGGCGTGGAACGGCTTTACAACATTTGATACATCTTTGTAGGACAGGCTTCAGCCTGTCTGGTTTTTGCAAGGCGAGAAATCCAACCCCAGACAGGCTGAAGCCTGTCCTACTCAAGCCCACCAGTTGATCTTCGAGGCACACGGAAATCCCGCTCCCGGCCTGCGAGGTTACAATTAAAAAATGCCACCAGGCCGCCCATTTCGCTTTGCTCTTTCGCGCCGATTGCCGCGCGCATTGTTGCTGGCCTCGATCGCGCTACTCTGCTCGTGCAAATCCGCTCCGAAGGCGGACACGGATCAGGCCAATCAGATGGCCATGTGGCTGGATAGCGTTCCGGACCTGAAGAGCCTGAATGTTTCAAACGCGGAGATCACTGAACTTACCAAGGCTCATGAGGCCGGTCTTAGCGATCCATCCGGCGTGGTCTTGATCAAGCTGGCTCGCGATCGCAAGGTTCCTTTTACGGATGGAGAAAACGTGGCGGATTTGTTGAACGCTGGATCGTCCGAAGAAACCGTTGTGGAGCTTGCGCGCCTCAATCATTTGGGCCCGTGGGCGGGAGAGGCTCGCGCCATGCGGCTGGCGGGACTTTCCGACAAGATAATTCTGGCCGTCGCACGTCGGCGGTCCCAGGGCCTCCCCATTCTCAGCGGAGAAAAACTGGGGGAATTGAAAAACACCGGGGCCAGCGATGCCACAATCCTGGACATGGTGCAGAAAGGCCTCTCCGAGCAGACCGTGAACAATTACATTGCGCAGCATAACGCGGCCGCGGGCGGGCATAAATTTGTATACCAAGGACACGCGCGCAAGAGGAACTGACGTTCGCTTGCGGTTGCCGATTTCGTTTTGTGGCGGCGCGCTTCGCGTATATCCTCACATGCTGAAATGAATTTGCTAAACGCACATGTTGCGTTGCCGTTCGAGAGGAAACAGCCATTCCCGTGAAACTTGATATCGTTCAGACTGGCAACCCTGTCCTGCGGCAGCGCGCACGGCCGCTGAGCGTTGAGGAAATCCGAAGCCGCGAGACACAGAAATTGATCGAGGCCATGCGCACGCGCATGCACGAAGCGCCCGGCGTGGGTCTGGCGGCTCCGCAAGTGGGCCTTGCGCTGCAGCTTGCGGTGATCGAAGACCGCGAGGAATATCACAAGGACGTTTCGGAAACGCTGCTCAAGGAGCGCGAGCGCCGCCCCGTGCCGTTTCACGCCATCATCAATCCGTCCCTGGAGTTGGTTGGAGAGGAAAAGGCCGAGTTCTTCGAGGGCTGCCTGAGCGTTTCCGGTTTTACGGCTCTGGTTCCGCGGGCGCGCTCGGTGCGCGTCACCTGTCTTGACGAGTACGGGGAGAGCAAAGTGATCGAAGCTTCAGGATGGTATGCGCGGATCCTGCAGCACGAGGTCGATCATCTGAATGGGACGTTGTACATTGACCGCATGAGCTCGCGCTCGTTCACGTCCATGGAAAATCTGCTGGAGTTCTGGAAGGGCAAGCCGGTGAACGAAATCAAGTCGGAGCTGGAACTGAAATGAAGTTAGCCTAGTTCAGCGGGGTTTGCGCACCAAAGCTTTTCGCAAAATTAAGAATGTGCTGTAGCCCGCCTCTTCAGAGGCGGGGTTTTTCCGTAAATCCGCCAACCAAGTTCCACCCATCGGGAGGATCGAGTGATCGAAACCGTTGCAACAGACCGAGGGCCAAAGGCCATCGGCCCCTACTCGCAGGCCGTTCGCGCCAATGGATTTGTGTTTCTCTCAGGGCAAATTCCGCTTGATCCGCAGACGCAGCAGGTGGTGGAGGGAGACGTCGCGGTGCAGACCGAGCGCGTCCTCGAAAATCTGAAGGGCGTTGTGGAGGCGGCGGGATCGTCCATGCAACACGTGGTGAAGACCACAGTATTTCTGGCCGACATGAACGATTTCGCGGCCATGAACGAAGTGTACTCGCGCTATTTCACGGCGCACAAACCGGCGCGGTCCACTGTTGAGGTGGCGCGGCTGCCGAAAGATGTGCGCGTCGAGATCGACCTGATTGCACTGCTCTGACGCAATTCTTGCAACTCTAAATTAGTCCAGGAATTATCGTGAGATTATCGCGCGCCGGAGCCCTGCGCCAGGGGCCCGAGTTGCGTCCGGCATTGCTCCGCAAGCGCGCTGACCGATTCGCGCGCCTCCGGCGGCAATTTCGGCAGCACTCCCTCCAGCATGGCGATGGCTTCCTTCCAGCGGCTCAGGCTCACCAGCATCGCGCCAAAGTTCACGGCAGCGTCGGGCAATTCCGGATTCAGCTCCAGCGCCCGGCGAAAGCCGTGCTCCGCTTCCGGGAAATGGCTGAGCGCAAATTGCGCCGTGGCCCAGTCGCTCCAGCGCTCGCCAGTCTCTTCCTCATGGAGAACCTCATCGAGCTGCCTGACCGCATCTTCATAAAACCCCTGCTGAAACAAGTACACCGCGTATTCATGCTGCGCCGTGGTAGCCATAGAAATTCCCTCCCCCTTCGCCTTATTTGCGAAACGCCAAAGGAATGCCTTTTCTGAGTGCGACTAGAAGCAAAGCAGCCCTCTTGAAACAGAGCATCTCGCATGCCATATGGGCGTGTTTTCTTTCGTTCGCGCAGAATCGCGTTTCATTGTGAAACGTATATGGTCCCAAGTGACTTTTTTCACTTCTTCATAAAGTCCGGGGTCCCCTCAGTCGATAGTCATTAATGCGAGAGCATACTTCAGATGCGACAGTGACAAGCGCGTCATGCCCCCATACCTTTCGCCAATTCCGGAGTTACAGGGACATGCCATGACAAAAACCACTTTGCTGATGCTCGAAGTCACTTCCCACTGCAACATGCATTGCACATTTTGCCCATCGGACGATCTTGTTAGGCGCAAGGGCCATGTAAGCGACAAGCAGGCCATCCAACTGATTCGCGCGGCGCGCGACCTGGCTCCCGGAATTCCGATCATGTTCAACGTGCTGGGCGAGCCTTTTCTGAACAAGAAGTTGTTTGACTACATTGCGCTGGCCGAGGAATGCGGCGTGAATGCCGCGCTAATCACCAACATTACCTTGCTCACGGAAGAGCGCTTGAAAAAACTTTTTCAGTTTAGCAACGTGCATTTAAACATGAGCTTGCACACTCCGACAGACAAGACCTTCGCCGAGCGCGGCTACAAGAAGATCGCCAATTTTCGTGAATATCTCAAGATGGTATGCAACACAGTGGAAGCGAAGTTTCGCGCCGGCAGCAAAACCGGAATTGAAATCTATCTCTCCAGCGAACTTATCGAAAACCTGATGCAAAATGACGGAGGATCGCGGCTCTGGACCATGTATGACGATCCCGAGGAATACAAGGCCGGCTGGGAGCTATGCGCCGAACGGTTTGCTCAGCTTGGCGCCAAAATGCAACGCGACTACCCGGAGGCTTTCGCGGAAGGGATGGCGCGCATCCGGCAAGTACACGACACCGCCATCCGGAGCGGCGAAATCGTCTTCCGAGCGGAAGAACTTCCGGAATGGCGGCTTGAAAATACGACTTCCGGCTGGATGTGCGCCCCCGATGTTATCGTCCGGCGCAAAGGATTCGGGATGTGGGCGTACCATGAAAAATTCGTGCAAAGGCATGCGCAACCTGGCCGGTTCGTGTTTCACGAGGAGCGCAAGGAACCGTTCACATGTGTCGGAGCCCTGACCTTCGGCATACTTTCGGACGGAACCTACACGCTTTGCTGCCAGGACGTCGAAGGCGAAATGGAAATCGGGAACATAGCCACGACGGATATTCACACTGCATTCAATTCGGCGCGCCGCGCGGAAATTGTCGCCAACTGCGCGACCTCGCGCGTGTGCCGCCGCTGTGCCGGAAACACCATGATCCTGGATAAGCAGCCGATCCAGGACGACTCGCAATCCGTCAACAAATTTGGCTTCGGGTGGCACGCGTTCGAGTCCTATCTTTTCGGAGTGGGAGCGCGGTGGACCTCGGGAAGCGCAAAATTCTACTTCTACACGAGATTGGATGCCGATGTGCTCTCGATGAGATTTCGCTCGCCTTTTCATTCCGAGACTAGATTCCAAATCCTCTTGAGCGCCTACGATCCCGCCACAAAGCAATTTTCTCTTGCACTGTCTGAAGAGATTTACGGCAGGAAGGACCAAATGGTGACCGTGGACATCCCCGTGAAGTTGCGCAGGGACACGTTCTACCGGGTGACGATTCTATCGCCGACGTACAGTCCGAAGGAATTGTACGGCTCCTCAGACACACGAAGGCTTGGCTTGGCCGTCGCTGCGATTCACTTGGATGGTCGCCCGTACGAAAACCTGGGCGAAGATGAAGTAGCCTTGGCTCTCGCGGGCTCAAGACCGGCAGCATCGAGCTCCACGGCGTACACTTTTCCGATCTTGAGCTGATTCTTGAACCAATCGCAAAATCCATTGGAAGGCCAGCCCTGGTCCCCATAGGGCGTAGCGTTTGCGGACATTACTTTCCTCAAGCTCCAAATCTGTTGCCTAATCCGCGCCCACTGACGCGAACAGGTTAGAACGAACCCCTCTGATTTTGTATCACCCTCAATTGGCGTTTACGCGTTTGAGTATTCGCTTGCCTCTGTTTCCCTTACCAATCCGTTTTAGACAAGACTGCAATCACCAGCTTCGATCCAGTTTCGCCATGGATTTAGTATGGAATGCGCTAATCTTGGGGTAGATTTGTACAAGTACACGCCGTGGCCGAGCCTCCGGGGAGGCTACCTTTGTTCCTTCGCGAGAAGACTAATTTGGTGGTTCCCGCAGAACCTTCCGGGAGTACTCGCTTCTTTGCGCTGAGAGGCTATTGGCGGCAATTCTTTTCCGGCGATCCAACGCTCACCTCTGAAAATCGAATTCTGCTTGCCCGGATATTCGACCGGCAAGTGCGCTCCCCCGAATTGCGCGGTCTTACCGGCACGCTCGATGCGATTCGCCGCAAGACATTAGCCAACACTTTTCTGCAAGGCTGCACGGAATGGCTCGCCTGGCTGGCGATCGGCCTGATTGTGGTGGCCGCGGTTAGCGCCAAGCTTGCGGGACCGCTGCTCTTTATTGCCGCGCTCGCTGCCGTTGGCGCGGCAGGCATAGTGATTTGGACTTGGCGCAATCGGCCTTCCCATTACGAAATCGCGCGGCGTCTCGATTCCGCTTCTGGGCTTCAGGACCGGCTCTCCACGGCTATCTTTCTGGGCGGCCTCAAGAATGCTGAGGGTATGGCCGGCGAGCAGCGCAGGGACGCCCTGGCGCGCCTCGCAAAAGTCAACCCGCGCGGAATGTTTCCCGTCGAGTGGCCGCGAAATATCAAGCGCGCATCCGCGCTTGTGTTGCTGGCGGCCGGATTGTTCATCTATCGCATGGACCACCAGCCACCCCTGGTTTCCCTGCTGCAAAGTACGGCGCGTTCGCAATTCGTGCAATCGATTCTCGCTCCCCTGGCGCAGGCCCTGGAGAAAGATCTCCAGAGAACGGTGGCCATGGTCACCATGAAGCCGGAGGCAGCCGGCGACGAAACCAAGCGCGGCGATGCTGCCTCTAACAACGACGACCTGTGGAAGGCCGACGACAAAGCAGCCGGCGCCGACGACCAGAAAAATATTGCCGATGCAGGGGATCAGCCGCAGGACCAGATGCAGCCACCTGGCGATCAGCAGGGCGCGCCCTCTGGCGAAATGCGCCAGGATAGCAATTCGCAATCTCAAGAGAGTAAGGATCAAAGTGACGGCGCGGACGGCAAGCCGCAGGATCAATCGGAGCAGTCGGGGCCTGAGGGCCGCCAATCCGTGGGGCAGTCCCTGATGCAGGCGCTGAAAAACATGGTGTCCAAGTCGCCCAATCAGCAGTCCAACAATCGGCCGGACCAACAGCCGCCCAATGGTCAGGGCACGCCGCAATCGGGCAATTCGCAGCAGCCGGGCGCGCAGGAAAGCGACAAGCGCGGGGATTCAAAAGGGACTTCCGACGCCAAGCAGAAGGCCACGCAGACCGCCAGCGAGGGCGCCGGAAGCCAGCAGGGATCTAAAGAACTGCGCAAGGATCAGGAAACGCATCCGGTGAACGCAGTGCCGGATCGCGTGGCGCTGGAGGCCGGCGGGTTTAAGGATCAGACGCGCATGAAAGTTGCGCCCGACACCGGCACGGCGCGGCTCGCCATTCGCGATTCGTCTCCGCAGCAGGAGGCCGCAACCAATGGCGCGGAGCAGGAAAATATTCCGGCTCGCTATCGCCTGTACGTGCAGCGTTATTTTGAACATGCGGACGACGCAAAGCATTGAGATAGAATGCCGGAGACATCGCGTGCCAATGCACAGGGATGGGATCATGACCAGTTCGGTGGGAACGGAAGGCCAGGCAGGAGAACGGCCCCTGGGCCAGCAAGCGGAATTCCTGGCCGAAAAAATGGCCGAAGTCCGCAGGGAAATTTCCAAGGCCATTGTCGGGCAGGCGGAAGTCGTCGAGGGCGTGCTGATTGCGTTGCTGGCGGGCGGACACGTGCTGCTGGAGGGCGCGCCGGGCCTGGGCAAGACCATGCTGGTGCGCACGCTGGCGCAGGCCGTGGCTCTGAAGTATTCGCGCATTCAGTTCACTCCCGACTTGATGCCTGCCGACGTGATCGGCACCTCGGTGGTGCAGGAAAACGGGGACGGACAGAAAGTCGCTCGGGCTTTCAGCCCGGCCCAATATTTACCAATCTGCTGCTGGCGGATGAAATCAACCGCGCGACGCCCAAGACGCAATCGGCGCTGCTGGAGGCCATGCAGGAAAAGCAGGTCACCGTGGCGCACACTTCGCACCTGCTGGAGGAACCTTTTTTCGTGATGGCCACGCAAAACCCGCTGGAAATGGAAGGAACCTATCCGCTGCCCGAAGCGCAGCTGGACCGCTTCCTCTTCAAGCTCGCGTGCCTTTCCCGGGCGCGAGGATTTGCACGAAATTCTGGACCGCACCACGCAGGGCGCCGGCGGCCACGGTGCATCACGTGGTGAACGGGCCGCAGATTCTGGAGATGCGAACAGTGGTGCGCACGGTTCCCGTGGCGCCTCACGTGCAGGAGTACGTTGTGAACCTGGTGCTGGCCACGCATCCCGAGAAGGTCGCGAAAATCTCCTGGCCAGCAAGTACATCCGCTACGGCAGTTCGCCGCGCGGCGCGCAGACGTTGATTCTTGGCGGCAAAGTTCGCGCGCTGCTGGATGGCCGCTACAACGTCAGCCTGGAAGACATTCGCGCGCTGATGCTGCCGGCTTTGCGCCACCGCATCATCTTGAATTTTGAGGCCCAGGCGGATGGCCGCACGCCCGACGACCTGCTGGAAGAGATCGCCGGCAAGATCAGCGTCGAAGTAGGGCGTTGTAGCGCAGGCTTCAGCCTGTGGCGTTCTGTCTTTGCCGATGAACGAAACACCACAGGCTGAAGCCTGTGCTACGAGTCGAACCCAATGGCTAACCACTTCTTCGCTCTTGCTCGACCGCGAATTCCTGAAAACACTGGAGCAGGTCACGCTGCTGTGCCGCACCAATCTGTCCGGCGCGGTGGGCCCCGAGCACCGCTCGCGGACGCGCGGGCCGGGAATGGAATTCGCCGATTACCGCCGATACAGCTTTGGCGACGATCCCCGCTCGCTCGATTGGAGCGCCTATCTCCGCTTTGGAAAACTTTTCCTGAAGATTTACGAAACCGAGCAGCATATTCCTGTGCGCATTTTGCTGGACCGCAGCGAGTCGATGGATTGCGGCGATGAGGGAGAGTCGAAATTTCTTTACGCGCAGCGCCTGGCGGCCACGTTTGCCTATCTGGCGCTGCTGCATCTGGACACCACCGCGGTGATTCCTTTTGCGGATCGCCTGAACAAGCCGCTGGTTGTTTCCGGGGGGCGCGACCGGTTGTGGCCCGTGCTGCAATTCCTCGGCGAACAAACTTGCGCGGGCGGCACGGATTTATTCACTTCGGTCAAGGAATTCATGAGCGGCTTTTCCACTCGCGGAATTGCCATTGTGATTTCGGATTTCTTCGATGAAGCGGGAATCGAGCGCGGGGTGGAAATGCTGCGCTCGGCGGGACACGATTTTGTGCTGCTGCAGGTGCACAGCGCCGAGGAGCAGCATCCCTCCGTCTCGGGCGAGATGATCCTGGAGGATGCCGAGACCGGAGCGCAGCGCACCGTGGAGTGCTCCCCGCAAAGCGCCGCGCTCTATGAACGCAGGTTCCAGGAATTTTCTGCGCGCTTGCGGCGGCTGGCGCTGCGCAACGGCGGAAGATACGCGCGCGCGGTGACCAATATCGCCTACCAGGAATTCGTTTTGCGCAGCCTGCGTAGCGGGCAGGTGCTGGCATGAACTGGCTGGCGCTCAGCCCGGCGCAAATCGCCGTTGTTTGGGCGAGTCTCGCCGCTGCCGCACTGTGGCTCTATCTGTACCACCGGCGCCCGCAACACCGCAAAGTTTCCACGCTGCGATTCTGGGCAAGCGTGCAGCCGATTTCCCAGCCGCGCCGTCGCAAGCTTCGCGAGCCCTGGGCGTTTCTCGCGCAGATCATCTTCTTGTTGCTGCTAGTTTTGGCGCTGGCGAATCCGCGTTGGGGTTCCGCGCTCGAAGGGCGCAGCGTGGCCATCGTTATGGACGCGTCGATTTGGTCGCAAGCGCGTCCCGCGGGCGAACTGGCGTGGATCGACCGGGAACGCGCGGAAGCGCTGCGTGTGCTGGATTCGCTCCCCGGCGGTGATCGTGTGCTGCTGCTTCGCGCTGAGGCGGATGCGCCGCCGATTCTGCCGTTCACCACGGATCGAGGCGCGCTGCGCCGCGCCATTCAGAACGTGCAATCTTCCAGCGTCGCCGCCGATCTTCCTCGCGCTCTGGAAGTTGGCCGCGCGGCTGTGGGAGGGGCGCGGCGCGGATTGCTGGTTTACGTTGGCCCCGGCCTTGTCGATCCCGCGCAATCGCGCAGCCTGGACGAATTTCGCGCGGAAGTGGAATCTCCCGGCGCGAGTGCAGGCGCACCTCAATTTCTCATGCGCCTGGTGGGAGATTTGGCGTCCGCAAAAAACCGTGGCATTACGCGGCTTTCGCTGCGCCGCGACGCGGCTCAGCCCGACCGCTGGCGTCTGCTCACGCAACTGAAGAATTACAGCAATGAAAAAGCGGACATCATGCTTTCCTTTTCAGTGGATGGGCAGCCCATCGGGCAGCGCAAAGTTTCGCTTGCACCGCAATCGCTGACCAACGCCCGAAGATGAATTTACGTGGGAGAAGGGCGGAATGCTGCAGGCGGAAATCAGCCCCTCCGACGCTCTGCGAGCGGACGACCGCGCTTCCGTAAATATTCCGACGTTCCGAACAGTGAGCGTGGCGGTGTTCGCGAACAATGCTTCCCCTTTTGCCGCGGATTTGCTCAACGTGTTTTCGAGCAATCCGTACGTGCGGGCGCAAGTTGTGCCCGCGGAGATCAGCGCAAATATTTCTCCGGACGTAGCGATTTATCAGGGTTCGAGCCTGCCCGCCCAGCCGGCGTCCAATTCGATTTGGTTTCTCAGCGGTCCTTCCCTTGCCGGGTCCAAGCCGCTGCGCGTCACAGGATGGAATTTGCAGCATCCGGTGACGCGCTGGGTGCGCACGCACGACGTCAGCGTGCGCAATCCCGCCGAAGTGAAAATCCAGCCCGGCGATGCTGTCCTGGCGTATACCGAGGGCAATCCGCCCGCGCCGCTGATCGTTGCTCGCGAACAGGATGGGCGCAGAATTCTGATTGTCGGTTTCAATCCTCACGATTCCAATTTTCCGCAAGAATCGGCGTTCCCCTTGCTCATGGCCGGAAGCGTCGAATGGATGACGCATTCCGTCAACGAGGTAGCGGATTCGCTTTCCACCGGCGAGATCGATCTTCCCGGCCCGGCAACGAAAATTATTGCGCCATCCGGAAGAGATGTCCCATTTGCGCGCAAAGGCGCGGACATTCATTTGCTCGCTCTGGAAACCGGGACGTACCGGATCGTAGCGCCCGGTGGCGAAACGAGCATTGCCGTCAATCCTCCGCCGCTGCCCGCGCAGCGTGTGCAGCTGACTGCCGCGGAAACCGCGGGCGCGGAAAGAGAGCCGCTTCCGCGCGCGGCATGGGACATGTGGCGCTGGTTGGTTCTCCTTGCAATCGTGGCGCTGTGGCTGGAATGGTGGCTGTACTACTCGGCGCGAGAACGGCAGCGCGCGGCGGAAATTCAGGAAGCTCCCGGCGATCAGCCTCTGCCGGACTTCGATCGGGACGCGGAAGAGCACGAGGATTCCGTAGTCCGAAGAACGAATTTGGTTGGCAGGTGACCGAGTGACATTCGACCAGCCCATTTTTCTGCTGATGATCGGCTTGCTTCCCATCCTGTGGCTGTGGATGCGAAAGATGCCGGGGGCGTCGCACGCGTGTCTCGCGCTGAAATGCGCGGCCTTCAGCGCGCTGGTCATCGCACTGGCCGGCCCGTGGGCTCCGCTGCGGGTTGAGAAGCTGGCTGTAACTGTGTTGATGGACACCTCGGCGAGCATGCCGCGCGAATCGTTGCAACGCGGCGAGACCATGCTGCGCGACCTGGTGCGAAAAAATTCCGGCGCGGATTTACAGCTCATCACGTTTGCGGAGCATGCCAAGCTTCGCACGGTTCCCGCGCAGGCCGACCAGGTGAGCATCCCGCAAGGCGTCGATCCCAAGGAAGGGATGGCCACGAACCTGGAAGAGGCGCTGCAACTGGCGCTCAACACGTTTCCGTCGCAGGGCCAGCGGCGAATCCTGCTGATTAGCGACGGCAACGAGAATCGCGGACACGCATTGACCGAAGCTCTGCGCGCGCGAGAGAGCGGCGTAGCCATTTTTACCGCGCCCGCCGGCGGCACCGCGCCCTTGTCCGTGCAGGTGGAGAGCGTTGCCTCTCCGCAGGACGTATTTTCGGGTGAACGTTTTCCGGTGTCGCTGCGCCTCGATAGCGGCAGCGCCATGAAAGCGCGCATCTGGATTGCCTCCGGGGGCCGGGAAATCGCGTCCACCACTGCGGACTTGGCGGCAGGGGGCAATGCAGTCGATCTGGAGGCGCGTGTTTCGAAGAGCGGCGTCAGCCTGCTCGAAGTGCACATTGCCAGCGGAGGCGCCGAACAAGTTTTGGTGTCGCGCGCAATCACCGTGCGCAGGCCGCATGTGCTTTACGTTGCGGGCGGACACGAGACGTCTCCGCCGCTGCTGCAAACTTTGAAACTGGCCGACGTCAACGTGGAAACGGTGACCGCTTTTCCTGTAAACCGTCCAGCGCGGGATTGGGACGCGGTCCTGCTCGACAATTATCCCGATCACGATCTTGCCGCGGACGAAGACCTGGCGCTGGAACGATATGTGTACGGTGGCGGCGGCTTGATTTTTATCGCCGGAGACAGCAACGCCAAACTTGCCGAGGAACCCAAAACTCCGTTTGAGAAAATGCTCCCGGTGCGCGCCGAGCCTCCGCCGCAAAAGCCCACAGCCGTCGTGCTCGTACTTGATAAATCCGGAAGCATGAGCGGTCCCAAAATCGAAATGGCTCGCGACGCGGCGCGCGCCAGCATCCGAATGCTGCGTCCCATCGACCTGATTGGCGTGATTTCATTTGACGAAACTTTCAACTGGGTCATTCCGCTCGGTCCCGCCGGTTCGCTGGAAGATAAGAGCAATCTCATCAATCAAATTGCCGCAAACGGCGGCACGAAAATTTATCAGGCCGTGGAATCCGGGTTCGAAGCCATCGTGAACGAAAAGGCCACGCACAAGCACATCATCCTGCTTACCGATGGAGTATCCACTCCCGGCACGCAGGAAGATTTTCCGAAATTGGAGCGCGACGCGCTGGCCAAGCACGTCGTCATTTCCACCATCGGCGTGGGCGACTACATCAATCGTGAACTGCTGGACGAGCTTGCGCACAAAACCAACGGCAAATCGCACTTCGTCGATAATCCCGAGACGATTCCGCAAATCATAAACGCCGAGGTGAAATCCGCCGAGGACCTGGCCATCCAGGAGCGCCCCGTGCGCGCGGTGCGTGTGCGCCCCGTGGAATTTACCGACGGCATCGATTTCACGAAGGCCCCGCGCCTGCAAGGATTCGTGCAAGCGGAAGCGAAAGAAGGGTCCGAAGTGATTGTGCGCGTGGACGACAAAAAACCTCTGGTGGTGCGCTGGCGGTATGGGCTGGGCCGCGTGATTGCGTTCATGTCCGATGCCAAGAGCCGCTGGGCGGCTCCCTGGGTGCGTTGGGAATCGTTCGGCACGTTGTGGCCGCAAATGGTGCGCGACGTTTCACATCGCGACCGCACCATTCGCGCGGGCGTGCGGCCTGGAAATCAGGAAGGCGAAACGGTGGTGTTTTACGATGTGCTGGCCAGCGCCGAAAATCCTGGCGCCGACGCGCTGGCTAGCGCGGGACCGCCGCACATTCTGGTTGAGGTGCAGGGAGCGGAGCCGCGCACGATTCCGCTGGAAGAAACCGCGCCGGGCCACTACGAGGCGCGCATTCCATCCGATCAGGGCGGGTTGTATCACATCGTTTCCGGCAACTCGGAACTCGTGCTGCCCGACGCCGGTTTTTATCGCGAGTCCCAGGAGACAAAGCCGCAGGCGGTGAACATGGCGCTGCTCGGCGAAATCAGCCGCGTCACGGGCGGCAGAATGCATCCCTCAATCGATCAGGTGTTGAACGACAAGGGTGCAATGGTGCGCGAGCGCCAGCCGCTTTGGCCCTACTGGCTCATCCTCGCTCTTTTCCTCAATTTTGTGGAGGTGGCGCTGCGCAAAGGATTCTTCGAGCGGCTCGCGTCATGGCTGCGCCGCCATTCGCTCCCTCAGTGGAAGCGACAGCCGGTTTAGTGGCACAGGCTTCAGCCTGTGGAATTTTGTCCTTGCCCGGACCAAAACCCACAGGCTGAAGCCTGTGCTACTCAAATCGCCCTACCTCGGAATCCAGGTTGGATGGCCGGTAAACAATCCGTTCACAAATCCAATTTGGTAGCAAAGAAACAATCCGAAGGCCACGCTCACAAATCCCGAAGCCAAGGCCAGACCGCGATTCAACCGCACAAAATACTGCATCGAATATGCGAAGGGAAGCGCAATTGCCGCGGTGATCAGCATCATGCCGGCTACGGTTCCCAATCCAAAAATCAAGAGATAGAGGATCGCCCACGACGGACGGCTGATGGTCGTCAGTACAAGCAGCGCCACGGCGGCCGATCCAGCGAGGCCATGCACGATTCCCACCACCAGCGGACGCAGGATGTGAAACACGCCCAATTGTTTCCACCACTGTGGCGTCCACCCCAAAATGGAAAATGAATCCGGCAATATCGGTTCGCCATCTTCATCGTGCGTGTGAACCGCCCAGCGGCCAAACAGGAAATGAGAATGCGCGCCCGGACCGAGGCGGCGGATGGTCATCCATTCCATCGCATGTTGCAGCACGCCGGTGAGATTTAGAACGCCGAGCAGAATCAGCATGAGGCCCACGGACAATTCCATGCTCAGGCCAAGACGCGGCGGGATCGTCAGCTTAAATAAAATGATGCCCGAGCCCACAACCAGAATGGTGAGCGTATGGCCCAGTCCCCAAAGGGCGCCGATCAATGTGGCGTGCAGCATGGTGCGTTCGCGGCTGACGATGGTGGTGACGGCCACGACGTGATCGGGATCGGTGGCGTGGCGCATGCCCAGAAAAAATCCCAGCAGCGTGATTGCAAATAGCGCGGTCATCGGGTTCGCTCAATATTGTACGTGGCCGGCGTGCTCACCGGAAATTCCCCGCCTCTAAAGAGGCGGGCCACAAAATTCTCGCACCGTCCACATGACTGCTGTAGCCCGGGTCTTCAGACCCGGGGTATTTCTTTCAATATTTTCTCTGATCGAAAGGGGGAAGACAGAGCATGCCTGCGCGCGCCACATCCCACAATTGTTTGTTGGCCTGCGTCATGCCGGAAGCGGAACGCGCCAGAAAGCGGACCACGCAGCCGCCTCTCGAAAGCAGGCTCGCCGCGCCACAAATATGCGGCACGCTTTTTAGTTCCTCATTCAATGCAGCGCAGGCTTCTTTCCAGCCCGTAAACCCCTCCGCAAACAAACCCATGCAGGACATGTAGTCGAATTCTTCCATCCATCCCAGCCGATCGGGCCGTTTCGCTGCGGGAACAATTCTTGTGCGATTGATGTAGGCTGGCCGGCCGCAGGAAAGCACTTCCGTTCGCGAATCTATCTCCGTGAAACTCCAGCGCTCGCCGTGGGCCACGCGGCCGGAGGCCAGCGAATCGAAAATAATTGCTCGGCTGCCACGCGCCATTTCAATACGCAAAGACTGGCGAAGCGCCGAGCCCGCATGTGGAATCACGTGGTCGGGAAAATATTCTAGCGTGGCTCCTTCGTCCAGGCGAATCGTGGTTTCGAGGATCGCGGGCTTCTCCGCGGTTCGATAAATGCGCGTCGCCGAAGGCGTGGTCAGGCAAACATGTGTTCCAGCTTCCTGCGCAATTTCCGTTACCAGGCGATCGCCCCCGAGCACTCCTCCCGTCGGATTCAAGAGCATCAGGTAAGATGCGCCATCCGCAAGCGTAAGCGGCGTCAGCGCCTGCAGCGGCAGCGAGAAGCGCGATTGCGCGAGGATGGTGTGCGCGCCGCTCCGCGCAAATCGCAAACGCAGAAATCCGTCGCGCCCCACGCGCGCAGTATTCGACACAGCATTCCGCTCGTCATTCCCTTCGCTGTTCCCATTGTCATTCAAAGAGCAGGGAATGGCGGATCCATTCGATGAGCGTGTCCACTCCGGAACCGGTCTTAAGATTGGTGAAGACGTAGGGCCTCTCTCCGCGCATGCGTTTGGCATCGCGATCCATCACAGCCAGATCCGCGCCCACGTACGGCGCAAGGTCGATCTTGTTGATCACCAGCATTCCGGAATTCATGATGCCTGGCCCGCCTTTGCGCGGAATTTTTTCGCCCTCGGCCACGTCAATCACATAGAACGTGGCGTCCACCAGCTCCGGGCTGAAAGTAGCCGCCAGATTGTCGCCGCCGCTTTCGATAAACAGAATATCGAGGTCCGGAAATCGCCGCATCAGCGCGCTGGATGCTTCCAGGTTCACGGAAGCGTCTTCGCGAATCGCGGTGTGCGGGCAGCCGCCCGTTTCCACGCCCACGATTCGCTCCGGCGGCAGGACGCCGCGGCGCGTCAGAAATTCGGCGTCTTCGCGCGTGTAAATATCGTTTGTGATTACGGCCAGTTGATACACGGATTTCAGGCGCGTGCAGAGCGCCTCGACCAGCGCGGTTTTTCCGGAACCGACCGGGCCGCCCACGCCGATTTTTAGTGGTTTTGAAATCATGAGCGGAATAACCTCGCATCCAGCAACGCGTGGTTCATGCTGGCGATTTCCAGCGCGGGAGCGAAGGACCACATGTCCGGCTCCTGCTTGTCCTGCGCCTCTTCGGCAAGCGCCGCGATCAGCGGTCTCACACTCCACACGATGCTTTGACCGGCAAGCTGGCCAAGCGGCAGGAGCCGCAGCGCTCCGCCCACCAGTGCCGCGCTCGTCGAATAGAGATATGCGCTGGCCATTTCCAGCGCGTCCCAATCGAGAAATCCTCCGATCATTCCGAAAACAATGGGGTGATGGCCGGGGGTGAGTTCGCCGGCAACGGCTTTGCCATACTCATCCAGCAGCGGATGGCAGGGCAGGTGAGTCGCAACGCGCAGCGTCTGTCTGCCCATTTGGCGGCTGGCGTCGCGCAATTCGCTGGGCGCTTTCATGGCGTCCAGCGTTTCGTCCAGCGCCAGGCAGGATTCCAGATTTTTGTTTATTGCGGCGCGCCGTGCGCACAGAAGCGCTACAGCATCCGTGGGCGCGGCGCAGCCTTCCAGGTACGCGCGCAGGAACGATTCGACTCCCGCCGCGTCAACCACTTTGCCGGATTGCACGCAGGCCTCCAGCCCAAAGGAGTGCGCATAGGCTCCCGCCGGGAAAAGTCCGTCCGAAAATTGAAGCAGGCTAAGAAATTGATTCATGTTGATGCAGTTGTGTGTTCCCGATGGGATCGAAGATCGCTTGGCGGCGTTCCCAGGGCGCGCCCAGCCGTTCCATCAAGCGAACCATCGCCTTGTCATCCGGAACCAGAATTTTGTTTGCCTGAAGCGCCAGCGGAAAATGGCGGTTGCCAACTTCAAACGCAATCTTCACGGCCGCGTTATAGTCCGCCGGCAAAATTTCGAGAACCGATTCGATGGCGGCGTCGATTTTCAAATACCAATCCGTGCCAATGTACAGGATCGTGCCAGGCGCGGGAGTTGTGCCGGTGGGAAGCGCGATGCCGATTTTGCGCCCCCGCGCGGTTGTAAACCGCCCACGCATCCAGCGGCGCTGTTCCCACGTGAGAACAAGTTTATCTTCTTCCTTCGCGCGCAAACTTTCCAGGTTTGCGGCCGGGTGCAAGCGGTCGATGATGAGCGTGTCGCCCCACATTAGAAGAGGAAGTATCGCTGCGCCATAGGCAGCACTTGCGCGGCCTCGCACGTGAGAAGCACGCCATCCGCGCGAACTTCGTACGTATCCGGATCGACCTCCATGCGCGGCAAAGCGTCGTTGTTGATCATGTCCCGCTTGGTGAGGCCGCGGCAATGATTCACGGCGACGGTATGTTTCTTCAGGCCGAGCTTTTCGCGTAGCCCTGTATGCACGGCTGCATGCGACAAGAAGGTGACCGACGTCGAGTGCAGCGCGCCGCCGTAGCTGCCGAACATTGGCCGGTAAATCACGGGCTGCGGCGTGGGGATCGAAGCGTTGGCGTCGCCCATGGCGGCCCACGCGATCATCCCACCCTTGACGATCATCTCCGGTTTGACGCCGAAAAACGCGGGCTTCCATAGCACCAGGTCCGCCAGTTTTCCCGTTTCCACCGAGCCTACGTCGTGCGCAATGCCGTGAGTGATCGCCGGATTGATGGTGAATTTCGCAACGTAGCGGCGCACGCGCAGATTGTCGCTGCCGGATTTTTCTCCGGGCAGCGGCCCGCGCTGGCGTTTCATTTTGTCCGCCGTCTGCCAGGTGCGCGTGATGACTTCGCCGATGCGGCCCATGGCCTGCGAATCCGAAGACATCATGCTGATCGCGCCCAGATCGTGGAGAACGTCCTCCGCGGCAATGGTCTCGGCGCGGATACGCGATTCCGCGAAGGCCACGTCTTCCGGAATCGATGGGCTCAGGTGATGGCACACCATGAGCATGTCGAGATGCTCGTTCAATGTGTTGACCGTGAACGGCATGGTGGGATTCGTGGAAGAGGGCAGGCAATTCAGCTCGCCGCAAACTTTGATGATGTCCGGAGCGTGTCCGCCGCCCGCACCTTCGGTGTGATACGTGTGAATGGTGCGTCCCTTGAACGCGCGAATGGAATCCTGTACGTATCCGGCTTCGTTGATGGTGTCCGTGTGAATCGCTACTTGCACGTCGTGCTCTTCCGCCACGGAGAGCGCGCGATCGATGGCCGCGGGCGTCGTGCCCCAATCTTCGTGCAGCTTCAGGCCAATTGCGCCGGCCTCGATTTGCTCGCGCAGGGGCTCGGGCGAGGAAGAATTTCCTTTGCCCAAAAATCCGAGATTGACGGGGAAGCCGTCCGCGGATTGCAGCATGCGGTGCATATTCCATACGCCTGGCGTGCACGTTGTCGCATCGGTGCCCGTTGCTGGGCCGGTCCCGCCGCCGATCAGCGTTGTCAGTCCGCCGGAGAGCGCCGCCTCCACCAGCTGCGGGCAAATAAAATGCACGTGAGCGTCAATTCCGCCCGCCGTCACGATTTTTCCTTCTCCGGCAATCACTTCCGTTCCCGCGCCGATAATCATGCCGGTCGTGACGCCGCTCATGATGTCAGGATTTCCGGCCTTGCCAATTCCCACGATGCGTCCCTGGCGGATTCCGATGTCGGCCTTGTATATTCCGCCGTGGTCCACAATTACCGCATTGGTGATGACAAGATCGAGAACGCCGTCCGCCGATGTGGCCGTCGAGGATTGCCCCATGCCGTCGCGGATCACTTTGCCGCCGCCGAATTTGGCTTCTTCGCCGGGAGTGGTGAGGTCCTTTTCGATTTCAATGAACAATTCCGTATCGGCCAGGCGAACGCGGTCGCCTGTGGTTGGGCCGTATAAATCGGCATATTGGCGGCGGGGAATTTTCAAGCTCATTGGTTTGTTCGTCGCATTCTAGTAAAGGCGTTGCATGCCGCGCCCTTACGATTTCAAAAACCCTTGCTCGGCGGCGCGCTTCAATGCGGCCGGCTTGGTCGATTCATCCGCAAGCCCATTGGTCAGGCCGTTGAGGCCGTAAACGTGTTTGGAGCCGCCGACCTCGACCAGCGTAATTTTCTTTGAATCGCCGGGCTCGAATCGCACCGCGGTCCCCGCGGGAATATTCAGCCTCATGCCGAACGCGGCGGCGCGATCGAAGCGCAGCGCGCGATTCACTTCAAAAAAATGGAAATGGGAGCCGACCTGGATGGGGCGGTCGCCAGTGTTGGCGATTTCCAGTTCGATTTCGCGGCGGCCTTCGTTGGCGATCACATCGCCTTCCGCCAGCAAGTATTCACCGGGAATCATCGATCACCTCTCCACTGCAAATCCTATCCCTGCCCCGTAGCACAGGCTTCAGCCTGTGGGTTTTGACTTTCGAGCATAAGAAAATCCACAGGCTGAAGCCTGTCCTACTCCTCAACGAATCGGATGATGCACCGTCACCAGTTTTGTGCCGTCGGGAAAAGTTCCTTCCACTTGAACCTCGTTGACCATTTCCGGCACGCCCTCCATCACATCGTCGCGTTTCAAAATCGTCGCGCCAAATTCCATGAGGTCGGACACCGAGCGGCCATCGCGGATTCCTTCCAGCAGATCGGCCGTGATGAGCGCGACCGCTTCGGGATAATTCAGGCGCAGCCCGCGGGCCCGCCGTTTGCGCGCCAGTTCGGCCGCCGTGGCGATCATCAGCTTTTCAATTTCTCTTGGCGTGAGATGCATGTCGCGTCGTTTGGCCGCCCCTCGATTTTAATGCGCGCCCATGCGAATCATAGCGAAGCGGCTGGCGAATGGCCATGCAAAATGCAAATACACTGGATTGCACTTAAGGGCTTGCAGGACAGCCACCTTGGCTGTCCTACTAAGCCACTACAGCGCTGTCCTTCTTCCTCCACCGTGGTGTATGATTCGCCGTACAAAAATCCAACATGCTCCAATACTTAGAGCAGCAGACACGGCTGACAAACAATCAGCGCAAGATCATTGCCGCCGCCGTTTTGGGCGACATGCTGGAATTCTTCGATTACTTCCTGATTGGCTACGTCGTGGCCTTTATCGCCGGGCCGTGGAAGCTCACCTTTGGCCAGTCCGCCGTAATCCTGCTGTCTTCGGGATTTGGCGCCATGTTCGGCGCCGTCTTTTACGGCTGGCTTGCGGACAAAATTGGCCGCCGCAAAGTTTTCCTCATGACGGTGATCAATTTTTCGATTGCCACCGGCATCCTTACATTCACTCCGGACAATGCCTGGGTATTCCTCTCCGTCTTCCGCTTTCTGATCGGGTTTGGCGTGGGCGGCTTGTATTGCGTTGACCTGCCGCTGGTGCAGGAGTTCGTTCCGGCCTCAAAGCGTGGCCTGGTCGGCGGCCTGGTTACGGCAGCCGTCCCCATCGGCGTGCTGCTGGGCGCGGCTCTGGGTGCCTATGCCACCCCGTATGTTGGCTGGAGGGGTTTGTTTGCCATTGGCATGGTTCCTGGGCTTCTGACGATGCTAATCCGGGCCTGGGTGCCTGAATCGCCTCGCTGGCTGATCCAGATGGGCCGCATGGACGATGCGCGCAAGTCTTTGGCCTGGGCTCTGGAGATGGACGTCGCGAAGCTGCCCATGGGCGCGCCGGAGGGGCAAAAGCAGCCCATGTCCCATCTTTCGGATATCTTCCGGTACCCGAGGAGCCTGGCGGTCTCCTGGATCACCAATCTAGGCGCGCAGACCGGCTATTATGGGCTGACATTGTGGATTCCCACGCTGCTGGTGCAATTGTTGCACGTCACGCCGGCCAGGGCCTCGTTCCTCCTGATTTTTGTCAATTTTGCAGGCCTGTTCGGGCGCATTGGCTTGTCCTACCTGTCGGACGCCATCGGCCGCAAGGGGGCCGGAGCCATCGCCAGTTTTGGCGCGGCCATTCTGACCGTTGCCGCAGCGATCTACCACAACGCATTTTTCGGAACCATTTCGGTATTCTGGGTAATTTTGATCGTCAACAATGCATTTGCCGACGGAGGCTTTGCCATCGTCGGCCCCTACGCCTCCGAGGTTTGGCCCGTGGCCTTGCGAACCACAGGGATGGGTTCGGCTTATGGATTTGGCGGTCTGGGGAAAGTGATCGGCCCGCTGGGGTTGGCGCTGATCGTGGGTTCTTCGAACATCATCACGCCGCAAGCGTCCGTTGCGGCGCTGGTTCCGGCATTCACCTATCTGGCGGGTTGGTTCGCGCTGGCGGGATTCGCCTACATTTTTATCGGCAAGGAAACCAAAGGCCGCTCACTGGAAGCGATCGAGCGGGATCTGGATGCCTCGCGGGCGGAATAAGAATTCGTGGCATAGGCTTCAGCCTGTGGGCTTTAGGCCTTGCTAGGACTAACCCCCACAGGCTGAAGCCTATGCCACATAAACCTTCCCTCGCCTGATCGTAGAATGGCGCAATAGCAGACTATCTTCGGCGGCGAGGGTTGTTCGCCATTTTCTCAAGCACGGCGCACACGGCGGCCGTGTCTTCCGCACCCAGGCCCATGGCCATCGCGGATGTATAAAAGGGCGCGCTGGCGGAAAACAGCGGCGTGGGGCAATCGATCTTCCGCGCGTAGTCTCCGATGATGGTCATGTCTTTCTGCCAAGTCTGCACTTTCATGGTGGCGTCGGAGTAATCTCCCTTGGCCATCATGGGACCGCGCACCTGCAACATGCGCGAGCCTCCCGCGCCATCGGCGACAACCTTCAGCACCATTTCAGGATCGAGTCGCGATTTCATGGCCAGCACCATGGCTTCGGCGGCGGCCACGTTGTGAATCGCCACCAGCAGATTTGCCACAAACTTCATCTTGCATCCCGCGCCAAACGCGCCGACGTAGTAATGCGCGCGCGCAAACCCATCCATCACTGGAGCGATGCGGCGGCATGCCTTGCGGTCGCCGCTGGCGTACACGATCAGGTCCTTGACGCGCGCCTGCGCTCCCGTGCCGCTAAGCGTGCAATCCAGCAGAATCGTGCCGCGCGCCGCAAGCCGTTTGCGCGCCTCTTCTTTCACCGGAATGGGCAGCGTACTGGTCTCGACTACGATTTGATTTGCGCGCGAGGATTTAGCGAGTTCCGCGGCGGTCTCCAGCAGAGCGTCGGAAGAGGGCAGCGACGTGACTATAATGTCGCATTTCCTGGCCACTTCCTGGCAATTGCGCGCCACGCTTCCACCAGCCTTTCGATGTTCGCGGCGAGCCCGCGGCACAACGTCATAGCCCACCACCTTGAATCCCGCGCGAATAAGATTAGCGGACATTGCCGATCCCATGATTCCCAGTCCAATCATGCCTACGGGTTTAGAGTCCATGTCTCCCCTTTCAATTTGTGGGTGCGCTGCAATCGCGAAGGTAAACTCTAGCAGAAGGCGCGGCCAGTCGAAAAAATGAATCGGACTTTTTGGGAAAATGAATTAGAGCAAAGGTCTGGAATTCGGACTCATAATCAACTATAAAGCTGTGCGGCCAAGTTATACCCCACTATCGAGGATTGAGGCTCATGACCAACACCAAGGACAAAGTGACGCTCCAGGATATCCAGGACACCTCGGAACGATTGAAGAATTGGGGGCGCTGGGGCGCCGACGACGAATTTGGCACTCTGAACAATATTTCGCCGCAGGACATCGTCAACGCGGCTCGCCTCATCCGCAAGGGAAAGGTGTTTTCGCTGGCGCTCAATTTTGACAGCAACGGCCCGCAGAACGGCCTGTGGGGCAACCGCTTCAATCCCATTCACACCATGCTGGCCACCGGAACCGACGCGGTTGCCGGACGGCAGGAGTCCATCAAGATTCGCTATGCCGACGACATGGTCTCCATGCCGCTGCAATGCGGCACGCAATGGGACGCGCTGGGCCATGTGTTCAACGGCGAAAAAATGTGGAATGGTTACGATGCGCGGCTTGTTGATTCCAATGGCGCACAGAAGAACGGCATCGAGAAAGTGAAGGACAAAATGGTGGGCCGCGGGGTGCTCCTCGATGTCGCCCGTTTTAAGGGCGTGGACTCGCTGGAAGACGGATACGGTATCGGCACGGAAGAGCTTGAAAAATGTGCTGCCGCGCAGGGCGTCGAAATTCGCAAGGGCGATTTCGTAATCGTGCGCACGGGGCACATGGAGCGCTGCCTGAAATCCGGTAAATGGGGCGGCTATGCAGGCGGCGATGCGCCCGGCCTGCGTTTTGAAACCGCCGAGTGGATTCGCAAGACGGACATGGCCGCGATTTGCGCCGATACGTGGGGCTGCGAAGTCCGGCCAAACGAAACCAGCGTTGCCAGCCAACCCTGGCACTGGGTGGTTATCCCCATGATCGGCATCAGCATGGGCGAAATTTTTTACTTGAAAGATTTGGCGGCTGATTGCGCGCAGGATCATGTGTACGAATTCTTTTTCTGCGCCCCGCCGTTGCCGATTACCAAGGCAGTCGGATCTCCCGTGAATCCTATCGCCATCAAGTAGCGTGTTCCGCGCAGGCATATGACTTCCAACAAGGTGTGGCCCGTGGTCGTTGTGGGAGCAGGGCCAAACGGCCTCACCACCGCAAATCTTCTCGCGCGCTATGGCGTCGATGTTTTGCTGATCGAGCGAAACGAATCGACCGTCCAGGAGCCGCGCGCGGTTTCCATTGACGACGAATCGCTGCGCACCATGCAAGCCATTGGCGTTGTGGATACCGTCGTGTCGCGCGTCGTTCTCGGTTACGGATCCGATTATTTCAGCGCGGGCGGATCGTGTTTTCTGCGCGTTCGCCCGACCGCCAAGGAATACGGCTATCCGCGCCGCAACGCATTTCGCCAGCCGGTGTTCGAGCAGCAGTTGCGCGACTATTTTTCCACGCACGCGGCCAGTGAAACCCGATCAGAGGCATGGTTCAGCACGGAGTTGATCGACTTCCGGCAGGGGCCGGACGCGGTTGATCTTGTACTGCGGCGCGCCGATGGAAGCCTGGCCGAAGTCTCCACGCCCTATCTTGTGGCCTGCGACGGTGGGCGCAGTTTCGTCCGCGAAAAACTGGGGATCAAGCTTAGCGGCTCCACATTTCACGAGCGCTGGCTCATTCTGGATCTCGAGGAAACACGCGACCCTTCGCGTGACACCAAAGTTTTTTGCGATCCGGCGCGCCCCTGCCTCTCCCTTCCCGGCCCGGATGGCACGCGGCGTTTTGAATTCATGCTGCATGAGGGCGAAACCGAACCGGAGGTCACCTCCCGCACATTCACGCGGAAATTGTTGATCCCGCACGGCGAAGAGTACACGCCGCTTCGCCGCAGCCGCGTCTACACGTTTCATGCGCGCATGGCCGACCGCTGGAGGGACCGCCGCATTTTCCTGGTGGGCGACGCCGCGCATCTCACGCCTCCTTTTGCAGGGCAGGGAATGAATAGCGGAATCCGCGACGCGCATAATCTGTCGTGGAAGCTCGCCGCGGTCATTCAGGGAAAGCTGGGCCCGCGTCTCTTGGAGACTTACGAGCAGGAGCGCCGCAAGCATGCCTGGGAAATGATTCTGCTGGCGATGCGCATGGGCAAGGTCATGATGCCTCGCAGCGCCTGGGACGCATTTTGTTTGCAGGCCGGTTTTCGTTTGCTCAGCCTCGTCCCGCCCGCGCGCAGCTATTTCGCGGAGATGAAATACAAGCCCAAAGCCGCGATTTGACGCAGGTTTTCTTGCGCGCGAAAGCAAGCACAGCGCAGCTTCGCTCATAGGCAGGCTCTTTCCGCAGCCCAAAGTTCGCTGCGCGGACCGGGAGTGCTTGCTCGACGAGTGCCTCGGCAACGGTTTTGCTCTGCTCTCCCTGCCTCAAACTCCTTCCAGCGTGTTTGATCGCCTCCCCTCCGATTTGTGGCAGCCGCTCCAACCGCAGCGCGTGGCGATCCGCGCACCCGGCGATTCCACGCCCGCTCCGGCCGGAGTGACCAGCGTATTCGACGTTGAAGGCGAATTTTCGCGCTCGATGAAAAGTGTCCCTTCAGGTCTAGTGCTGATTCGCCCGGATCGCTACGTCGCAGCGTTCCTTCCGGCAGCAAACCCTGAGGATGGAATACGCGAGGTGGACAAACTGATTTCCAGGACGTGGAGTTAGTCGCTAACTATGCGCCTGAAATACCAATGAATTGCCGCATTGAATGTGAAATTTGAGATTTCAAATTGCAGATGGATTTGGTGGGCCTGGGTAGACTTGAACTACCGACCTCGCCCTTATCAGGGGCGCGCTCTAGCCACCTGAGCTACAGGCCCATTTGGAAAACAACCGCTGTGCAGTACAAGCATGATAGCGGTCGGGCAAGGAATGGGTCAAGTACAGAGCGGATAACACCAGTAAAACAATGTTCCATGCGGGACGCACTCGCTTGCGGTGGATCGCTCCCGATTTCCACATCTTGCGCGGGACCGGCAAGGTGTATATTGCCGCCAGTCGCGAGTCCGATTGAGAAAATCAAGCCGTAAATGGCGCAAGTCGATCCTTCGGGAGGCACTGCATGATTGCAAGAATGCGCGTATTTAGGAATATTTTACCCCTTGTGTTCCTGGCGCTATTTTTATTTCAACTGCACGCGGGGGCGCAGGGAGCGGGCGGCGCGCGACCCAGCGGTTCCATTGCTACGGGCAAAGTGTACAAGTTTGAGAAAATTGCCGAGGGCGTGTACTACACCACTTCCGATAGCCCAATGGCCACCGGCGGCAATCACACGATCATCGTCGGCGAGCGCAACGTGTTCCTGGTGGATTCCGGGACAACTCCCCTTGCCGCGCGAGCGCTCCTCGAAGACATGAAACTGATCACCGACAAGCCCGTCCGCTGGGTGGTCAACACCCATTTTCATTTCGATCATACCGACGGCAACTCCATCTTCGGGCCGGAAGTGGAAATCATCGGCCATGAGTATGTGCGCCACGCCATTGCGGATCTCGATGTGCTCCATCGCGAGCCGTTCAAGACGGCAATGGCCAACATGCCCATTCAAGTGGAAGCGCTCAAAAAACAAATTGCCGATGAAAAAGATTCCGCGCGGCGCGCCACTCTTGAAAAGCAGCTTGCGGCCAAACAAGCGGACTGGGAAGAATTCAAGAACCTGAAGCTGACTCCTCCCAACGTGACCTATTCCTCGAAAATGACCATCTTTCAGGGCCAGCGGGAGATCCAACTGCTCTTCCTTGGGCGCGGCCACACGCAGGGTGACACCATCGTCTACCTGCCGAAGGAACGCATCGTGTGCAGCGGAGACATGATGGAAACGCAACCCGCCTACATGGGCGACGCGCTATTCGACGAGTGGCTGGCCACGCTCGACAAGCTCAAGGAAGTGGATTTCGAGACGGTGTTGCCCGGCCATGGCGTGCCGTTCCACGAAAAATCGCTGATCACAGCGTATCAAAGCTATCTCAAGGATTTGATGTCCCAGGTGGCCGCGCTTCGCAAGCAGGGAGTATCGGCCGACGATGCCGCCAAAAGGGTGGACATGACATCTCACAAAGCGGATTTCCCGCAGATTCAGGGGTCGGGCGCAGAGATTAGAGGAGTGCGACGAATGTACGAGTGGATGGACGAACGCTCGCGCTGAGCAGTGTTGGCGCAGCACATTCCTCCAACCCACTTGCTGTAGAGCTGTGGATTAGGTAAGATTGTCTTACCATGCAAACCAAGATTTCCACGAAGGGGCAGGTGGTTCTTCCTAGCGGGATACGCCGCAGGCTCGGCCTTCAACCAGGCGATGCACTCGATGCCGATCTTGACGGCGAGCGGATTATTTTGACTCCGCGGAGAGCGCGGCGCGCAACCGCGCGCATCGTGAAGGATCCCGTCACCGGCTTGCCTGTTTTGACGGCGGGTGCGGACGCGGCCACGCTGACCAGCGAACAGGTGCGCGAAATCCTGGCCGAATTTCCATGATCTATCTTCTGGATGTGAATTCGCTACTCGCGCTTGGCGTTCTGCAACATGAATTTCACGAGCGAGTGGCAGTTTGGGTAGCCCGCCTGGCCAAGAAGGGAATTCCGCAGTTATCCACTTGTTCGATCACGGAGCTTGGTTTTGTGCGAGTTGTGAGCCAAGCACAGCAATACCGAATCTCAGTCGTTCAAGCACGCGAGTTGTTGCTGCGATTGAAGGCCGGCGAATCGATCCGCTGCACATTCATTTCTGACGGGCAGGATATCTCTCATCTTCCAAAGTGGGTAAAAACTCCTAAGCAGACGACCGACGGGCATTTGGTGGAACTGGCAAAAGCCAACGGCGCTCAGCTGGCGACGCTTGACGGAAAAATTCCCGGAAGCTTTTTGATTCCCTCAAGTCGCTAGCCGAGGCCGTTGGTCTTGCGTTGTGATGCTGCTGACTCGAAAGCCTGGCTTACAGCAGCCCTACTGTTTGCTCCAGACCATGGTGTTATCGAACTCACCCGCAGGGCTGACGCCTTTGGCGTGAATGGTCAGTGTCTTGCCGCCGTTGGAAACCGCGAAGGTTGTAGTTTCCACGTGCTTTCCGTCTTTCGTAAAACTGGCTTCGTAATTATTCGCATCAATCTTCTTGGAAGTGATCTTGTCTGCCGCGTTGGGAATCGCGCCAATCGTTGGATACTCCTTGCCATCGCCCTTGATCGTATAGCCATAGGACGAGGCTTTTCCCGTGGCGCCGATGGAATCGACCGTTACCAATCCCGAAGCATCCCATTTGCGTGTCTGGCTTTGCGGAGCGGGGCCTGGATTATATTTTGAACTGGCCACGTCCAATTTCCAGGTGCCCACAAAAGGATTATTTTGAGCCAGCAGTACACTTCCTGCCGCAAGCACAACTACAAGAGATGCAAACACCGCTATTCGCCGTTTCATCGAGCGTTCTCCTCAAATAGATTTTCATGCAATTCGATTGAATTTGAAAAAGGTATGCAAAAGGTTATGCCGCGCTGCCTTTGCGAGTCAAGTTTCCCTGCATCTTCTGGTGCTTGAGGCCGGGTGCGCCGGTGGCGTATCATTCACTTCGCGCCTGCGGAGGACGGTGGCGCGAATGTCATGATCACACGCAAGATAGGCGAGGGCGGCCGCTGGCTGCTTGAAAAAATTGTGGATGTGATCGCCGCGACCGGCATCAATCCAAACGTGCTGACCTTTTTCGGCCTGCTGGTGAATTGCTGGGCGGCATTCCTGTTCGCGATTGGAAAATTTCGTTCCGGAGCGATGGTCATTTTTTTCGCCGCGTTTCTGGACATGCTGGACGGGCAAGTGGCGCGCCGCGAGAAGCGCGTCACGGCCTTCGGCGCTTTTTTCGATTCGACGCTGGACCGCTACTCGGATATGGCGCTCTACATGGGCTTGCTGGTGTATTACGCAGTGGCCGAGCGGACCTCATACGTCGTTCTATCCGCGGTTGCCACAGCCGGATCGGTGATGGTCAGCTATTCCCGCGCGCGCGCCGAATCCTTGATCCCGCTTTGCAAAGTTGGGTTCATGGAGCGTCCCGAGCGCATGGTCCTCTTGATCCTCGGCGGATTGTTCAACCGCATGGCGCCCGCGCTTTGGGTGATCGCCATCGTTGCAACGCTTACCGTCATCCACCGCATCACTTTTACCTGGCAGGAAACCAAGGCCGGCCGCACGCTTCCCGGGATTCGCCTTTCGCTCTAGACAAGATCAGTCGTGGTTCTCTTCTTCAAGGCAATAACTAGGCGGGACTTTTTGGTGCTTCCACACAAGAGCGAGCTTCCTCAATCGGGCCCGCGATGATCGCGTGAACTTTATCCCGCAGCGCCGGGAAATCTTCCTTCCGCAAATCCTTGGTTTCAATCACGTCGTGCAGGTGCACGGTGACCGTGCCCGGCCGAATCAGCCAGCTGGTCTTCTTGTTGAACTCAAACGCGCCAACGACGCTGACGGGAACAATGGGCGTACCGAATTGCAGCGCCATGCGGAATACCCCGTCCTTGAATGGCCCGACGCGGCCGTCTCGCGTTCGCTGCCCTTCGGGGAAAACGGCCAGGCTCACTCCGGAATCGAGCGCCGCGCGAGTCAGCCGCCACATGCGCTTCAGGTCGGAGGGCCGGTTGACGTCCGGCACCGGAACATTGCCGAAGCGTTTCATCATCCAGCCATATACCGGAATTCGAAAATGCGATTCCAGTTCCAGGCCGCGGAAAAATTGCGGGACCGTGGCATACAGCAGGAACGGATCGAATAAATTGACGTGATTGACGAGCAGGAAACAGGTGCGCGCCGGATCAAATCCTGGGGCGCGGCGCACAACCACATTTACGCCCGCTAGCTTCATGACCACGCGGCAGAGCATGCGCTGCGCGCCGTCATTCCTGCGTGGATCGACGATGGCGCCAAGTAGGACAAGAAAGCTGGCCACGGGAAAGAAAAACGCCGCGGACAACAGCCAGTGAAAAGTGCTGCGCGCAATCGCCCACGCGCGGCGAATGCCGTGTTCACCGGCGGCCTCCGCCGTTGCAGGCGCGGGAATTGGTTGTTCGCTTTCTACGTTCATACCATCACATCGAGCGCGCCGGGCAGCACTTCCAGCGATTCGGCTTCCAGTGTGAGCACTTCACCATCGACGACAACATCGACAGGAGTCTTCAATTCAAAATCGATTCGCGCAGCCGTGCGCCTCGAAGCCATTGGATGCCGGATATGCGAGCCGGTAAATAAAGTCGGCAAATTGCGCACCAGTCCCAAACGGCCGATCGGCCCCCAATGAACATATTCGATGGCGCCGCTGTCGATTGTGGCATGGGGCGCGATCATCATTTTACCGCCGGTGTACTTGCTATTGCTAAAGGCAACAAAGAGGCAGCGTCGGTCGTCGCGCTCGCCGTCGGCACGGAGCGGAAACGGGCGGCGGCGCAGCCGAGCCAGGGAAACCAGCACTCCCACGAGGTAACCAGGCTCGCCCAGAAATTTCAGGCGGCGATTCGTCAGTGTCGCGACGTCCGCGGCGAAACCCATGTTCAGTGTATTGATGTAATAAATGGAGCCGCCCGAATGGTTCAGGCGGATAACGTCACATGGACGCGAGCGGCCTTCCAGAATAGCTTTGATGCCGAATTCAGCGAGATCCGTCCCGCTCTCAACGAAGTCTCGAAGAAACGAATTGCCGGTTCCGAGAGGAAGAAATCCGAGGGAGGCGCGGCCCTCGGTGGCCGCCTCCGGAAAGATTCCGTTGACGATCTCGAAGCTTGTGCCGTCGCCGCCCACCGCAATGAACTTGCGAAAACCGTCGGCGTAGGCGCCGTTCGCGTGCACGGTGCCTTCGCCCGGCGCTCGCGTTTCGCGCACTTCGAGCTGCAGGCCCGCAGCGCGCAGCCTGTCCAGCGCGCGCGCGGCCAGCTTGCCGCAGCGTCCGCCTCCGGCCGCCGGGTTCACGATCGTGAAATAAGCTTCCTTCACAGGGGAACCATCGCGCCGCGCTCAAGTTTCTTGCGGATCTCTCCGGCAAGCACCACGCGCCGGATTTTCATGGCGGCGTTGCGAGTGAAATCCTGATCCCAGACGATGTAGCCGGAGACGCGCTTGTAGTTCAGGAGTTGCGCGTTGCGCCGCGAAAGTTCCTTGAGCAGCGCGTCATTCACTGTCTGTCCCGGCTCGGGATGCAGCACCAGCACGAGCTGCTCGCCGGTCATGGTATGTTGCGGCCAGATGTAATTTGCCGCGAAGACGCAGAATTCTTTTACCGCGATGCCCTCGAAACTATTTTCGATGTCTTCGGGATAGATGTTCTTGCCCTCGGCGGTGACAATCATGTTTTTCTTGCGCCCAAAAAGTTGCAAGTGCCCGGTCGAGTCTACGCGACCGAGATCGCCGGTCATGAGCCAGCCGTTTACAAGAGTTTCCGCCGTCATTTCCGGATCGTCGAGATATTCGGACATCACTGTCTTGCTGCGCACGGCCACTTCGCCGATGCCGTCCGCGTCAGGCTGCGAGATGCGAATTTCCATTCCGCGCACCGGTTTGCCGACGGTGTCTGGGCGAAACGGCCGGAGGTCGTTCAGCGTGATGGCCGTGCAAGCCTCCGTGCAGCCGTACCCGTTGTAAATGGGGATGCCGATGTCGTGGAAAAATTCGATGGTGGCAGGCTCTGTAAACGCACCGCCGACGAGCAACGCTTGCAATCCGCCGCCGAAGGCTTTGTGAATTTCCTTGAGCAGAATGCGGCTCAGGCCGGGGCGCGGTTTGCCGCGAGTGAGCGCTCGATTCAGGCCGATCAGCGCGTCCAGCATTTTCTTTTTGCCCGGCGGAAGGGCCGCGAATTTCTCCCGCAAGCCGCGCTGCAGATTTTTCAAAATCAGCGGCACCACCGCCATGTAGGTAATCTTGTATTTGGTGAACGCTTCGCGAATAAATTCAGGCCGTAGCGTGCGCAAATGAACCACGGTCCCGCCGCCGGTGAACGGCATGAGAAAACCGCCCATGAAATCGATGGCGTGATTGGTGGGAATGATGCTCAAGTACCGCGCCCCGGGCCAGAACGGAAAAACAGGTGTTACGGCGGCGCACTGCTCCAGATAGTTGTCGTGCGTCAGTACGCATCCTCGCGGATGGCCTCCGGTGCCGGAGGAATAGACGATGCAGGCCGTGTCCTTGCGCGTGCGCGGCCGAAATTCCGGCGCGCGCGCTCCGCGAAATTCCTCCCAGCGCAGGCCGCCCGCGAGATCGGCGTTTGGCGGCGCTTCGCTCACCAGCACCGTTTTCAATTTATGCCCGGCAAACGCGGGCGATTGCATAATGGCCCGCCACAGCGGGTACTCCACAAAAAGAATTTTTGCTTTTGAGTGCGCCAGCAGTTGCAGATGCTCGGTGGCGGAGAGTTTGTAATCGAGTGGAACAAGCACGCCGCCGGCAAAAAATATAGCGTATGCGGAAATCAGCCACTTGGGCTGATTGGTCATGATGATTGCGGCGCGGTCTCCCGAGGCAAAGCCTGATTCTTCGAGCGCAGCTGCAATCGGTTCGGCAGCTTCGCCGAATTGCTTATAGGTGAGCCGCGATTTTTCCTTTTCGCGGTCCGCCTCGATCAGACACACTTCGCCCGGCCAGCGCCCCAGCGCATCGCGCAGCGCCGCTCCCACCGAATCGTATTTCGCCAAATCAAGCATCAGATTTGCCACAGAGGCACGGAAGCATAGAGAGAAGCATGATTATAGGAGGAAATCCTCGGAGAAATAGTTTATTTCCGCTCGAAATGTTCAGAGTCTTGCCTGAATGCGCGTTGCCAGCGTTTGAAAATCGCTGACGCCTTGTACCTCGTAATCGGGGAGCTCCACGCCGAAATGATTTTCCAGCCGCGTGAGCAATTCGAGAGCCTGCAGGCTGTCGATGCCCAGTTTCTTGTAAAAATCGTCGCCCGCCTGAAGCTCGGCGCGCGGAACCTTGAAATGCGCGGCGGCAAGATTTAGAACTTCATCCGTCGTTTGCTCGATAGTTTTCATGATTCGCCTTATTTTACAGGAAGATTGTGCGGGACGGCCACTCTTGGCTGTCCCATGCAACCGCTAAAGACCAGCAGAAAAAGTTCCCCGCATTCTTGTCATTCCGAGCGAAGCGAGGAATCGCTCCTCGGTTTAGGCCCATGAAAAGAAAGAGAGATTCCTCGCTTCGCTCGGAATGACAAATAAGCTGCTTTTTCCGCGGCCTACTAGGGTAAATACGGATGCGCTCCAGTGTTTTCCACGAACTTGCGCAAGCCTTCCATCACCGCCGGGCGCGTGAACAAGTCGCAGAAAATGTCGATTTCGCGGCGCAATTCTTCCGCCGGTAGCGGTTTGATGAAACGTTTCGCGGCGGCGGCGGTCGCGCGGTCGAATTTTGTGGTCTGCGCGGCGGTCAGGCGCGCCACGCGCAGGGCTTCGCCTTCCGAGGCAACCTGGCTCACCAGGCCCACGGAAAGTCCCTTAGTGGCGTTGATGCTGCGCCCGGTGAGCAACAGATCGCGCACCACTCCGTTGCCGATATCGCGTTTCAGGCGCGGAATTCCGCCGAAGCCGGGAATGAGCCCCAGCCGCAATTCCGGAAAGCAGAAGCGCGCCATTTTGTCCGCGATAATGAGATCGCACACGAGAGCCAGCTCGAACCCGCCGCCAAAGCACACGCCGTGAACGGCCGAGATGGTCGTGAGCGGCGAGGTGTCCAGCCGATTGAGCACGGCATGAATGCGTTCCAGGAATGCGCGCACACCTTTCGCAGCGGAGGGCGAGTCCATTTGTTTCGCCTGCTCATACAGTTCGCGAAGGTCCGCGCCGGCGGAAAATCCCGCTTTCTGTGAGCTGTAGAGAATCAGCGCGCTGGCCTTTGCCTCAAGGGCGGGCAGCGCGGAGACCAAGCGCTCCAGATCGTCGAGCATGGCGAGGCCAATTTCGTTGGCCGGAGCGCGATCCAGCGCGAGCTCAACGACGCCGTCAGCCACCTGCCACGAAAGTGTTTTTCCCTTGTATTCGTCCATGCGTTCCGCTTTCGCCTTTGCTGGATATGCTTGTCTCATCCCGCAAAAGGGCCCGCCTCTGAAGAGGCGGGCTACAACAAATCTTCCTTGCTCATTTATTCCGGCTTTGCATATAACTGCTCAATCTCAGTTGCAAAGCGCGCGGCGATTACGTCTCGCCGCAATTTTCCGTTGGCCGTGAGCAAGCCATTTTCGATCGTAAACAATTCCTGCGACAAGTGATATCTGCGAATCTTGCGGTAGTGAGGCAGCGACACGTTGATCCGCTCCAGTTGCGAATCGATTTCCGGGCCCGCCGCCGCGCCCGTGACGATGGCTGCAAGGAAGCTGCGGCCGTTCCCCACGAGCATCACGTGCTGCGCGCCGGGAATCGCGCGGAACAACTCTTCCTCGATCGGCTCCGGCGCAATGTTGTGCCCGGAATTGAGGATGATCAGATTTTTCAGCCGCCCGGTGATGCGCCAATTTCCCTGCGCGTCCACGTCGCCCTGATCGCCCGTGTGAAACCACCCGTCGCGCAGCACAGCCGCCGTTTGCTCAGGGCGGCGCCAGTAGCCGGGGAAAATATTTAGGCCGCGGACGATAATTTCGCCGCTCTCTTCAATTTTCATTTCGATGCCCGGGATGGCTGGGCCCACTCGACCCGGCTCGACGCGCTGCGGATCGTCCATGGTGCAAATGGCCGTGGTTTCCGTGAGGCCGTACACCTGAAGCACGCGAATCCCCAGCATCATGAAAAAAAGCTGCGTCTCGCGCGCCAGCGGAGCGGAGCCGCAAATCAGTGCGCGAAGGTTGGGTCCCATGCGTTTGCGAATGGACGGAAAAATCAACAGTCCCGCAAGTCCCAGCCAGAAAAAATCCCACGCGTGCGGAGCCTTGGCGTCAAGCCGCAGCCATGCCGCGTTGGCATTCCCAAAAATCCTGGCAATCGCGCCGCCGCGCTTGCGAATGTTGTCTCCCACGCCAGTGCGAATGCGCTCCAGCAGCGCGGGCACATTCAAAAAATAATCCGGCGCAGCGGCGCGAATTTCGTCCGCGAGCTTGGTAAGGTCCATGGACATGGTGAGCACGCTGGTGCGCGACAGGCACGACAGCAGCAAGATCCACGAGCCCGCAAAACAGAACGGCAAGTAATGAAACACACGGTCCGGCGTATTGCGCGGCCCCGTCAGGGCGTCCAGGCGCGATTTGGTGCAGGAGAGCATGTGATCGAGATTGCCAACCGTAAGCATCACGCCCTTGGCTTCGCCGGAAGTTCCCGAGGTGTACAAAATGGCCACCGTGTCCTGCGGAGAAAGCGCGGCGGGCGGAAGAGGAGCACTCGTTGCGGATGGCGCGGCGGAGCTGAAAATCTCGTCGAACAGAACAAATCGCGGAGCTTCCGGCCACTCCGCTGCGATCGCATCGCGAAGCCCTGCATCGCCGCAACAAATAAGGCCGGGCTCTGCGTCGCGCAGCATGGCCGCTAATTCTCCTGCGGCCTGGCGAGCGTACATCGGAACGGCGATCAACCCTTCCGCAATAATTGCAAGGTCCAGCGCGGCCCAGCGAATCCCGTTGGGAGCGACCAGCGCGCAGCGATCTCCCTTGGCAAGCCCGGAAGCGCGCAAGAAGGCGCTAGCCATGGCGATTTGACTCAGCAGTTCCGAACCCGTCGCCGTGCGATCGCCGCCCGCGTGCGCCTCGGCCAACACCACACGGCCGGCAGCGCCCTGCAATCGCTCGAAAATATTTTCCAGGAAATTCACGATGTTTTAAGTGGCATAGGCTTCAGCCTGTGGATTTTTGGCTCGGACAAGATCAATCTCTGTAGCGCACGCCTTTAGGCGGGCATTGCATGTTCGCACAGATGCCCGCCTGAAGGCGTGCGCTACAAAAACCTCCACGATCCCAATCTAGTCTCCAGCAGCGGCCGCAGTTGCACTTTCGTAGCGATCCAGCAGCCCCGCAAGATTCGGGCTGAGCGGCGGCAAATATTCTTCCCATCCGCGCACGCCGGAGTGCGTGGGAAATTCCGGATAGCGCTCTTGCACGGCGCGTTCCAGATACATGCCCATGCGCGCCATGGTCTTCAAGTTGCGCACCACGCAACGGCCAATCCCTTGTCGAATGTTTTCAGCATCGTTCGCCAGAGTTTCCATTACCGTGAGAAGCTTTGCCTCAAGGTCGGGATCGTCCACCGTGAGCAGCAGATTGTCGTGCCCGCGGTCGCGCAACAAATTGCGAATGCGTTCGTCCATCGTGATCCCAGCCGAGGGCACAAGCCCGGGCATGGACGTCACCATAGCGTGATAACGGGAAGAGACGATCATGCTTGAACTGCGTAATATACTGACCAGTTCATACATGTCGTGCGCGTCGGAAGTAAAAACCGGAACACCGCCCAGTTGCGGCGCGAGCGCGTGGCAAGCCCTTGCGTCCAAGCGCTCCATCGCCACCAATACCGGAAACACATTTCTCTTGGCGCGAAACGCCTTCACGGCTCCCGCGATGGACGAAAGATATTTGGCGTACGCGGCATCCACGGCAGGGCCGGCGTTGTGGAAATAGACGGAGCTATAATGGCTCTCCTTGTACGCGCCAAAAAGATTCCGCGCAAACCATTTTGCGAGCGAAGGTGTTACTGGCCACCAGAAAGGATTGATGGGGCACAAAGCCAGAACCGGAGTTTGTCCATCCCAGCCCGCGTCCGAAAGGGCCTTGCGGCCATAATCGGCGGGATGCGGCTCGAACGTCCAGGCCGTATCGGTCCCAAGTTCCGTTGGGATGCCAAGCTTACTCAAGATTCTCTGCGATTCCTCGTTGCGCGTGATGATCAGTGAGCGCCGGCAGTAGTGCGCGCACATCTTTTCGAGCATGGGGTCCATGTCGCCGGCCTCGCCGCCATAGCCGATGGAAAGTTTATTTTCCGAGGAAGCGATTCCCAGCGCGCCGATAGCCATGGTGGAGAGCGCGTTGGCAAACTTGCTCTTGAACATGGAGCCTTCGCAGGTGATCACTCCGTGGTGCTTGCGCACTTCGTGAAATAGGAACGGCGGGAAGATCATGGGCAACTGTACTTGCGCGGTTCCCGCGAAGTAGCCGCGCGAGCGATTGGGGTCGAAGGTCATCACGCTCAACGCAACATTTTCTTCGCCAAGCACATGCCGAATCTGCCGCAGCATTTCCTCGACGCGAACATCCGAGCCCGTATTGCGCGTGCCGTTATATCCCGCAAAAAGGAGTTTCAGTTTCTCGCCCGGTTGCCAGGCGCTTCCCGCGCCAAATTTCCAAAGCGCGCTGGAGAGTTCGATGTACGAACTGGTCCAGGCCTCCAGGATGAAGTCCATCATGGATGAGACCCTCGCGCGGACCCCGCGCCGGCCGCCGCCAAACTTTCCTGGCCCGAACCGGCCGCCCCCGGCCATGGCCGATAAGGATAAGTGAAATGATGATCGCGGCTGAATCGCAATAGGGGATAGCAATACTTGGAAAAAGGTTCCGGCACGCGCCCCATTTCGGCGACCACGCGCGAATTGTCAAACACCGTGTCCCAGACAAGATAGGGCATGAACACTTTCAGCAGAGACGCGCTGCGGCCAATCGCGCCACGCGAATTTGAGAGCATATTTACGATGGAAGAAAAATTTCGTTCCAACCCCTGCCAGAATAGCGGCTGCATCTTTCCGGCGGATTCCGCCAGTGCGTGAGTCAGCTGGCCAAACGTTTCCGCGCGCGTGCCCGAGGAAAGGTGGTAGATCTCGTGTGCGGGATTCGCTTTTTGATGCAGCATGACGACGGATTCAGCCACGTAGTCAACCGGCACGATATCGATGCGGTCGGTCGAGCGAAACGGCAGAAGCGGCAGGCCCGCCAGAAATACGAAGGCTCGCACCATGTCGAATTGCGTGGTTTCGGCGCGGCGGCTGTCGCCCAGCACGATGCTGGGACGAAACACGATCCTAGAAACATCCGGAAGCAGCTCGCGCACCATGTGCTCGCAGAATTTTTTGGTTCGCGCGTATGGGTCGTAGTCCGAGCGGTTCCAATCGATGGAAAGGTCTTCGGCCACCACTTCATGGCTGCGGTGGCCGGCAACGGCGACCGTGGAAACCTGGCTGAATCGCCGCAGCCCATGCGCGTCTTGCGCGCGGCGAGCGAGCTGCGCGACTTCCAGAGTGCCGCGCAAATTCACATTGAGGCAGGTTTTTTCAGATTTGCGGTTGAGCGACGCCGCGCAATGAATGATCGATTCGGTGGTGCCGATCAGTCGCGCGTAATCGGTGGCGCTCAATCCAAAATGCGCATCGGTAAGATCACCGCGAAAAATGGTGATGCGTGTTTGCAGTGCGTCGTGAAATCGGGGAAAGTCCAGATGCAATTGCAGCGCGTGCCACAGGCGTTCGTTGGCCTCCTGCTCGGTTTTCGCGCGCACCAAAAGATTTAAGCGGTCCGTGTGACGCTCCAGCAGTATGGAGGCCACGTGGGCGCCAATATATCCGGTGGAACCGGTCAGAAAGATGGCCATGGATTAGTTTTGAGTCCCCGCGCCCGATGCTGCGCCTGCGTGTGGAGCCTTTTCGGAATTTTCCGCCCCGCTGCCGGCATGCTGCAGAGAGAAAGCGCGGTGCGGACGCACTTCCATCGGGCGTCCTTCGATGAGCGGGTAAACCCACCGGCGCAATGCCGGCACATGAATGTTAATCCAATAATCCCACCAGTCAATCGAGGAGGGATCGTAGCTAAACGCCGCACGTTCGTCTGCCGGAAGCGCGGCGGAAAGCAGCTGTACATTTTGAGATTCGAACACCTGCTCATTGTGCAGAATGAAGGGTTCGTAAAGTTCGATCAGTTTCTCGACGCGAACTAGGTCGCGCTCCTGCCGGGCCAGCGGAGGCTTCTTCATCTGCAACGCTGAAGCAGCGCGATTAATGCCATGAACCACGGCCTTTTGCGCGGGCACGGAAAATTTTTCGTAGCGCGATTTGGAAACGGGAATAGTGTCGAACTGCATTCTCATCCAGTTTTCAAGGCTTTGCTGCGAGCGGTAATGCTTGCGATGGGCAAGGCCAGTCAATTCGATGGAGCGCCCCATGTCGCACGGATTGCTGGCTGACGTGGCAAGCTGGTAGAGAGGCTCGTGGCGCCGCGCGATGATTGCCGCCGCGATCAAAGTCATTCCGCGGCACACCATGTCCACGGGAATCATGTCCAGGCACTTGCGCTCGTTGGTCGGCAACTGCCGAAAATAGGTGCCCAGTAAATAGGATAGCGGCGCCGAAGTATTGATGCCCTCGTTCCAGCCGCGAAATGGCTGGTCGGTGGATGTTTCGACGATCGAGGGCCGCACGATGGCAATCGGCAGCCCTGCGCCGTGCCGCACGATCATGGATTCGGCCAGCGATTTGGAAAGCGTGTAGGTGTTGGGCCAGCCCAGCCGCCGCGCGCGCCGCGTTCCCGCGCGCGTCAGCCGATTGCGCAGCCAGCGCATGCGATTTTTGCGGATCAGATTGTCCAGCTCGGGGCCCTCAGGTTCCTCGCTGCCGCGATGCTTTCCGAGCGCCTGCCGCCGAAGCGCCGCCGTAATCTCTGGGCTTTCCGCGCGCGCCTCGGCGTGCGCCACCACTTCCTGCAGGGAGTGCAACTCACGCTCAGCGTCGAAATCGGCGATGCCCAGGGGCGTGTAATTGGGCTGCACTTCCTCCACCACTCGGCCGTCTTTCCCTCCTACAACGTAGCAGGTCGAAAGGTGCATCAGCCCGGCATGATCCGATTCTCGCAGGAACTCGATGAGATGAAGGACCGGCGCTACATTGCTTGCCAGGGCTTCGCGAAGGTCCGGATTGAAATCCGTCAGGCCGGAGCTGTTTACAACCAGGTCCAGTTCACGCGCCAGTTGCGCGCGCCTCTCCGGCGCAATCCCCAGGCCCGGCTCGCTGACGTCGCCTTCGATCACTTCAACGCGCTCGGAGACGAACTCCGCGAACCCGTCGCCATGCTGCTCCTGCAGCGGGTCAAACACCGGCGATTCCTCGAACAATTTCTCAAAGCGACGCTGCGAAGTGGTGGTGCGCTGGCGGCGGATCAGTAGATAGATTTTCCCGATTCGCGGAACTTCGCTCAGGATTTGCGCCAGCCATACTTTACCGATAAAGCCCGTTACGCCAATAAGAAGGATTTTCTTCCCTGCAAGAGTGTCGCGGACCGATAGCGGTTCCGATTGTTTCTTTCCGCTGAATACGACCAGAGCGCGATGGTTCGGCGCTTTGGGGCGTTCGGCGGGCAGGATAGCCTTGGCAAGCTGCTCCGGGTGAGCCGTCATTCCGAGATTTTTTAGCAGCCGTTCGAAAGGCACACGACCATCGGCGCTGCGCTCGAAGGCGCGTGCGATTGGGCTGCGCGGCCGAATCACAGGGTCAAGCAAGCGCCCAGTGGCAACCCCGCTGCGAAATTCGAGCCGGTTGGAAACGAGCCGCGAGACGCCGAGATATTGCGCGAGGGGCCGCATCACGTGATCGAGGCCCTGGCTGACCAGCACCACGTTCTCCGCGCCTTTTTCCGCCACGCAGGCGCGCAGGCGCTCAACCCCTTCGGCCTTCAGCTGCTTTTTCAGAATGTATTCGAAATATTCCTCGCCCAGCGAATCCAGACGGTCGCGCGTAACTCCTGCCAAGAGAGTGTGCAGGACGCGAGTGGCAAACATGCGATTGCTGGCATACAGGAAAGGCCGGATGAGCGTCAGCGCCAGGGCTCCGCCGCGGCGAGCCCAGCGGCCCGCAAATGTGTGGGAATTCCAGGTGAAGTAGGCCACCGGCCGCACGGCGCCGAGCGCAACGAGGCTGCCCTCCACGCGCCAGAAGGTCAGCGTGCGAAGGTCCGGCTGCGAGGGAGACGCGGAGATGCTCCCGTCAGCGTGGTGGCCGTTGGAATTGTTTTGGGCGCTCTGATTACTCAACGGTGAGTTCTGCTCCAATGATGTAAGGAAGAATCACCCAGTCTGGCCAGATTGAAGCTATCACTCCCGGCCCCTGAATCGCAAGGGCTTGCCGCAGTCTGATGCGAAAAGGAAACCGTCAGCTGACCCGTGTTCCGGGCATTCACAAAGGATTCATATTCGATTCACATGCCTTTCAAGGTCCGATAAGTACATTGCAATCCCCCAAGGGGAGCAAAAATTGAAATTCATTATTCAAGGAGGATTATAATGACCAGCCAGTGGAAAGCAGGCGTTCTCGCAGGCGCTCTGTTCCTGTCGATGACGCCGAGTGGGTTCGCTGGACCCAAACCCGACCGAGACCATGACAAGATTCGCCACGTCTTGCTCATCAGTATCGATGGAATGCACGCCGTTGACTATGCTAACTGCGTCGCGTCCCAGACCTGCCCAAACCTCGCCGCTCTCGGTAATCACGGCGTGAACTATACCCGTACTTCGACTTCCAGGCCGTCCGACTCGTTTCCCGGCCTACTGGCCTTGGTGACTGGCGGCACGCCGCGAACTGTGGGCGGATTTTACGATGTCGCCTATGATCGCGTCCTGGCTCCGCCGAAGAAGACGACTGGTAATGGACTGCCCGGCGAAGATATGGGAAATCAATACCAATGCAAGGAAGGCCAGATCAACGGAACGCAGACCGAATATGAAGAAGGCGATGAAATCGACGAGACGAAGCTCAATGGTGGCTTCCCCGGGTACTCAACCACAGACGGTGGCATAAAATCGATCGACCCCGACAGGCTTGTGCGCGATCCATTCAACGGTTGCAATCCGGTGTACCCTTGGAATTTCATTCGCACCAACACTATTTACGGCGTAGCTCACAAAGCGGGCATGTATACCGCCTGGTCTGACAAACACGCTGTCTACGCACTGGTCTCCGGCCCTACGGGAACCGCTCTGCCCAGCAACGTGGATGATTATTACTCCCCTGAAGTTAACTCCAACCAAATCGTTCTGCCAGGGATTAAGACTGCTGCGCCTGCCGGCAAATCTTTTGATTGCGGCAAGCTCGTTCCGAATGGCGGTGACTGGACCACCGATTTCGATGCCATCAAGTGCTATGACCAGTTGAAAGTCAACGCGGTGGTCAATTGGATCAATGGCAAGACGCACCTCGGTGCAAGCAATGCACCAGTCCCAGCGATCTTCGGAATGAACTTCCAGGCAGTGAGCGTTGGAGAGAAACTGATATCGCCTGCATCGGCAACCAGAACCGACTCAAACTCGGGTGGTTACGAGGATGCTGCGGGTACTCCCCGACCCTATATGCTGGGCGAGATCGAATTCGTGGACGCGGCAATCGGACAGATGGTTGCGGCGCTCGATGCCAATGGTCTCCTCAATTCGACTGCCATTATCGTCACCGCAAAACACGGCCAGTCGCCGATCGACCCGAACCGCTTCTTTCCCATTCCCGGGGAAATCGGGAACCAATGGCCAGCCACCCTCCGCGATCATTAGCTCCTTGATCCCGGCGGTTTACAACGACCCCAACAACGGACTGGGAATCGCCGAGGACGACATTTCTCAACTGTGGCTAACCGATTCAAGCACTACCGGGGCGGCGGTTACGGCCTTGGAAGCTGCCGGGACTACCATCGGACTTGGCCAGATTTACTATGGTGGCTCACTCACGACTCTCTTCAACGCTCCAGGTGTGCCTGATAATCCGGGACCCTGCTGCGAGCTTCGCAAGGGAGGCGATCCTCGGACGCCGGACATCATCGTGATTCCAAACGTCGGCGTGGTTTATACCGGGAACCTGAAGAAACAATCCGAACATGGTGGCTACGCTTGGGACGATACCAACGTGATGTTGCTGGTCTCGAACCCCAGCCTTGAACACAAGACTGTTCACAGCTTTGTGGAAACCATGCAAGTGGCTCCCACAATCCTTCAGATTCTGGGCCTCGACCCGAATGATCTTGACGCGGTCAGGAAAGAAGGCACGCCGGTTCTTCCGGATCTGGAATTCGGCGGAGAGCGTGGTCGCTAGCAAATAAGCATACCCGTCTAATCGGCGGATTCACGGGGGAGCGCTTCTCGATTCCGGGGGCGCTCCCCCTTTTGTTTTGGTTAAGATCAGGTGATCCAAAGGATGAAGATTGAGTTCCGAGACATTCGGTTAAGCGCCGCTGCGTTGACGCTGGGAGGCCGTGGTCATCTCCGCGCACAGCCGTTCGCCGAATTCCACGCAGCCTACTTTGGTCGTGCCCGGCTCAACCGTGTCGGGGGTGCGAATCCCTTTTGTGAATAGGCGGTCCACGGCGGATTCGATCCATTCCGCCTCGCGATTCAGTTGGAAGCTTTCGCGAAGCATCATGGCGGCGGAAAGAATCATGCCCACTGGATTGGCAACATCTTTTCCTGCAAGCGTGGGCGCGGAACCGTGAATGGGTTCGTAGAGCGAAGGCCCCGGCCCGCTGCTCATCGAGGGGATTAGGCCGATGGAGCCGGCCAACGCCGCGCCGAGGTCCGTCAAAATATCGCCGAACATGTTTGAGGTGAGGATCACGTCAAACTGTGCGGGCGCCAGCACCAGTTGCATGGCGGCATTGTCCACGTACAAATGCTCAAGCTTTACGTTGGGATGATCCGCAGCCATGCGCGTCACGGTCCTGCGCCACAGTTGCGACGTGGTCAGCACATTGGCCTTGTCAACCGAAGCGAGCCGCCCCTTGCGGGCTTCCGCGCGTGCGAATGCGTACTTGGCCACGCGCTCCACTTCGGCAGTCGTGTATACGGCTTCGTCGGTGGCGCGCTCGCCGCTCGGATCGGTTTCCACACTGTGCTTGCCAAAATAAATATCTCCAGCAAGCTCGCGCACAAAATCGATGTGAACGTCCTTCGCGCGGTCGGCTCGCAACGGTGACAGTCCGTACAGCGGCGCGTGCAGATCGATGGGGCGCAGGTTGATGTACAGTCCGAGCGCCTTGCGCAGGCCCAGCAGGCCGCTCTCTGGACGCTTGACCAGCGGCACGGCGTCCCACTTGGGCCCTCCTACGGCGCCCAGCAGAATGGCGTCGGCGGCCTTGCAAGCCGCAAGAGTCTCGGCGGGCAGCGGCTCGCCCGTGGCGTCGATGGCGCAGCCGCCGAAAGGGAACTCCGCAAAATCGAATGAGTGCCCGAATTCCGTGGCGCATTCTTTCAATACGCGCACGGCGGCCTTCATGATTTCAGGGCCAATGCCGTCGCCCGGCAGCAGCACGATCATTTTCTTTTTAGAAGTCATGTTTTTGTCTTAAACTGAAATTACTTTTTTATCCTGTCGCCTTCGCAATTCAGTCGAACAGTATAATCTGGACAGCCGCAAATCCGGAAATTTCGCTGCCGCGGCGAAGTCCCGCGGAGATTCGCCTGGTTTTCACCCTTCGGCGATATCGGAAGCGCCGCGCAGCGCCGCCCCTTGAACTGCCCAATCCATTCATCGAAAAATATCCCCGCGCGAAATGAACTTGACAAGGCTTTTGCGCTGGTATAATAGTAAACCATATGGTTAACTATAATCGGAGGTTGGACGCAACATTTGCGGCGCTGGCCGATCCCACAAGGCGCGCTATTTTGACGGCCCTCATGCGCGGCCAGTCCTCGGTTTCCGAGCTTGCCAGGCCGCACCGCATGAGCTTGCCCGCGGTAATGAAGCATCTGAGCGTCTTGCAAAGAGCTGGACTCGTCAGTCAAAGGAAAGTCGGCCGCTCGCGGCGCTGCCGTTTGGTGGCTCGTCCGCTGAAGAACGCGGAAGCCTGGATCTCGCAATATCGTGTCTTCTGGGAATCGCAGTTTGACTCCCTGGAAAGATATTTGTCCCAATCGAATCACCTGGAGGAATCCAAATGGCCAAAGAACAAATGAGCAAGGAACCCGCACTGCAACTGAAGCGCACTTTCCTGGCGCCGCGCGAACGCGTATTCCGCGCATGGACCGATCCACTGGAGCTGGCGAGATGGTTCGGACCCTCCGAGGACTATCACGCCCTAGTGCCCGTGTTTGAATTGCAAGTCGGCGGGAAGTATTGCCTGGAGATGCACCACAAAGGGGGCAACGTGCACCGCGTCAGCGGAACCTATCGCGAGGTCAAGCCGCCCGAAAAGATTTCTTTCACCTGGCGCTGGGAGCAGGGGCCGTACACGGACGAGTCTCTTGTCACCATCGAATTTCGGGATTTGGGCGTGTCCACGGAAATCCTCCTCACTCATGAGCAGTTGCCCAGCGCCGAGCAGCGCGAAAGGCACGAACAGGGCTGGACCGGCTGCATGAAGCAACTTGGGGCCTATTTGAATATGTAGTTCATCTGATGTTGATACACGGGTGCTATTGATCGCAAATCGTACCAAGACAAAAAGGAGAAACCATGGCAATCGTCGATTCGATTTTGATGGAGCTTGACCAGGAAGCCAAGACCACCCAGCGAGTCCTTGAACGCATTCCCGAGGACAAACTTGCATGGAAGCCGCATGCCAAATCCTACTCGCTCGGACAACTGGGCCTGCACATTGCACGCGGGCAAGGTTTTCTGGCGGATGCGGTCAGCAAGGATACTTTCGAGATCGGCGATATGTCGCAGCCGGCGCCAAGCAGCAAAAAGGAAATCCTGGACGCGTTCGCGCAAAGCACCGCAGACGCCAAGCAAGCCCTTGCCAAATTGGATGACGCCAAAATCATGGGCATGTGGACCGCGACCAGAGGCGGAAAAACGCTCATGTCCACGCCGCGCATCGGCTTTATTCGCGCCGTGGTGCTGAACCATTTCTATCATCACCGCGGGCAGCTCTCCGTCTATCTCCGGCTGCTGGACGTGCCCGTGCCTTCGATCTACGGCCCCAGCGCGGACGAAAATCCGTTCTGATAAGCTTCGCGGCATTCCAATAGCGCTGTAGGACAGCCACTCCTGGCCTGCGGATATTGCGCGGGACAGTGGACCTGTCTCAAGGATTCAGGGCTAAAAGTAGCTGTCCTACAGAAAACCTACTTTGCATGCGTCCAGAATTAAGGATGTTTCATGCCTCGCGCTGGATATTCTTTTGTGAATCCGTTTCGCTCATTAGTCATCGTGAAGCTGCCGTCGGCCTTCACAGACATTTTGATGTAGTGGCCGTGATCGGTCTCGTTGAGATTCGCCAGAAACTGTTCCGGTGAATTATGCTCCGAGCCGCCCGCCGCGGAGCGGTGAATCTGCCAGAAATCCTCGAGGCCAGGCGCTTCGTGCACGGTTTGCCAGTATTCGGGCGAGCCGCCCTTTCTTTCACCATTGTTCATCACTGCAACGCGCGCGCGGATGGCGTACATGAATTGCGGCGCGCCGGAATGCGGATCTCCGTGGCGCGTGGTGTGAAATACGGTGGCCGTGCCGATGAGATTATTGGGGCAGGCCAGCGAGTGCTCCTGATTCCACGTCAGGTCGCCCAGGTCAACGAGGCGGAAATTGCCATAGCGCACCACGATTCCCACCGATTCAAAATTTTCCGGCGTGGCATCCTGCTCTTTCAATTTGGCATTGCGGCACAGGGGATTCGTCTCGCCCGCTCCGGGCGCTCCCGCCATCGCCTTGGCGATCACATCTCCCGCCGAGGAAACCACCTGCACATCCAAGCCTTCCACGGGAATTCGGTCGCCGGGCTTGGCGACGGAAACATGTGCAAGCCCACGAACCGTCAAATAAGACAGGAAGGCGCCATCGCGGCCCGGCTGCATCTCTACCGTATAGGGACCGTGGTCAATAAAATGGCGGATGGGAATGCGATGCGCAAGCTCCGCCGCGTTCCCGGCGTGGTCCCCATGAAAATGCGTGATCACCACATAGTCGAGGACGCTCACATTCGCCAGCTTCAACACCGCCATGATGCGGTCCGCATCGCGCGTGACACCGGGGGCGTTTGCCTCGGCTGGCGGCGCGCCTTGATTGCCCGAAAATCCCGTATCCACCAGCATCGATTGTCCCGAGGGAGAAACGAACAGAGTGGCTTGCCCGCCTTCGGTGTCTAGAAAATAGATGTCCAGTGGCTTTTTCTGCGGGACTTGCTGCGCGAGGACAAGCGAAAAAGGCGCAAACAAAATTGTGGCCGCGAGAAGAGACACTCTGATTCGCATGGAACCCCCCCTTGGAATCTGAATACGGGAGCTATGGAAGACGATTCGCGATTAATTGTCCAGCGAATTGTCTTCTTTAGTGGAAGAATTTGGCGGTGAGTCAATCGTGGGCAGGCGGGAGTCCCGGAGGGACGGCAAAACGTAGCCCACTGCGGAAGCCGTGGGAATGGATGCCGTCTAGGTTAAACAAACCCCGGAGGGGTGACACATGGTTCCAGTTATTCCGCGGCAACTGCGGTTTCACCGGTACGCTTGCGCATCACCTGATGTGCGATGGCCAGCACATCGCGGTTGCTCACATTTTTCGATGCGTCGGCCAGGGTCACCACGCGCTTATAGCATTCATCCAGCTCTTCTTTCGTTGGCTGAAAGCCTAGATCGACCAGCGTGGAACGCAGCGCATTGCGTCCGGAATGTTTTCCCAGCACCAGATTGCGCTTGGGAACGCCGACCGCTTCGGGAGAAATGATTTCGTAGGTGAGCGGATTTTTGAGGATACCGTCCTGATGAATGCCGGCTTCGTGGGCGAAAGCATTCGCGCCTACTACGGCCTTGTTGGGCGCCAGAGGCGCGCCGGTAATTTCCACCAGCAGGCGGCTGGTCGCGTAGAGCTGATCGAGATGCACATTGGTGGTTACGCCCAGCGTGGCCTGCCGCACGTTCAGCAATACCACGACTTCTTCCAGCGCGGCATTTCCCGCGCGCTCGCCGATGCCGTTGATGGTCAGCTCGAGCTGGCGCACTCCTGCCTGCACCGCGGCCAGCGTATTGGCGACGCCCAGGCCGAGATCATCGTGGCAGTGCGCGCTCATGGTAATGCCGTTCGCGCCGTCCAGATATTCGATCACGCGCCGGAACATGGCCGCGTATTCCTCGGGCACGGCGTAGCCCACCGTGTCCGGCAGATTGATGATGGTCGCTCCAGCCTTGACGGCCCGGCCGACCGCTTCACAAAGAAAACCAATCTCGGTGCGGCTGGCGTCCTCGGCGGAAAATTCAACCTCCGCGCAGCGCTCGCGCGCATAACGAACGTTGTTGGATATCGCCTCCAGGCACTCTTCGCGCGTCAGGCGCAACTTATATTGCAGGTGCAGATCGGACGTCGCCAGAAAAGTGTGCAGCCGCGGATGCGCCGCTCCGGCAAGCCCTTCGAGGGCCGCATCAATATCATCGCGCCGCGCGCGCGCCAGCGCGGCCACCGTGCAGCCGCGAATTTCGCGGCAAACCGCGCGCACGCCTTCCAGGTCTCCCGCCGAGGCGATCGGAAAACCGCTCTCGATGACGTCCACGCCAAGGGATTCCAGCTGGCGAGCCATGCGGACTTTTTCCGCCACCGACATGGAAAATCCCGGGGACTGCTCCCCGTCTCTCAGCGTCGTGTCAAAAATGCGTACGATGTCCATGGCACTCTCCCACTCCACCCATAACACACGGAAATGCCAAGTAGATCAAATTTATAATACTTGTGACTTCTATAAGGTGAGCTTATAGCAGGAATAGTAGCACGGGGTGAGGACAGCGGTACCCGCGGGCGTTGCAATTACGCGTTCTTGAAGCGCTCGTCGATCTCGACCTGATATCCGGCAGCCAGGCGGTTCGTTTCATTGGCCATGCCCACGACGGCCATGAGTTCGTGAAACATTTCGTCGCTCATGCCCTTATTGCGGGCGGAGGCGGTATGCGAGGCGATGCAGTACGGGCATTGATTGGTTGCGCTCACGGCGATGTAGATCAATTCCTTGGTCAATGCGTCGAGAGCGCCCGGCGCCATGATTTGCTTGATGGACTCCCAAGTGCGCTTGAGGGTGGCGGGATCGTTTGCCAAAGCCTTCCAAAAGTTGTTGATGTAGTCCGTCTTCCGAGTGGCGCGTATTTCGTCGTACACGGCGCGGACTTCCGGGCTTGCGCCTTCATATTCAACCATGCGCTCCATTGCCATGGCCACTCCTTGTCAAAAGTGCGGGGAATCCAAAAGCCTTTTCGCGTTGATGGCCGGCCGAGGCGTCGTATGCCTAATTCAGATCGCGCGAAAGCATCAACTTCAAAGTCCATTTGTCGGCCCCATGACTCACGCCGACCCCCACGCCGGTTTCGATGTTCAGCCACTTGGTGTTGTGATCCATGACGGCCCAGACTTCATGAAATTGGTCGCGCATCGGCAGGAACTTGCGCAGCGGTCCATCGTCCGAATATTCCTCGAGTGCCGCGGCCCATTTGTCATTGAAATTGTAGGCCACGCGCGTAGCCGGAACGAATTCGAGGTTCTTAAATCCCCCGGTATAGTCGGTATCCACAATTGGGTTGAAGACGAAATCCCATGGATGCAAATGCAATCCTATAATGGGCCGCACTTCCGAGGTAATACGTTTGGATTCCCAATATTTGTAATTGACACTAAATTCGAAATTGACGCCGTAGAAAAACGTGTGATCGTGAGCGTGAGGCCGTACGAAAAGTTCGCGAATTTTGAAGCCGTTTAGCGAACCTCCGCGGCCCGTCGAATAGGCGGTGTAGACCGGGAAATAAAGCCCCTGTTCAAACCAGTCGGTCACGCCATAGGCCCATTCGACCGCGCCGTTGTCCGAGTGGTTGGGAATGATCTCGCCAGGAAAGGCGGGAGTTGTGCGTCCAGCGGGGGTGAAGTTGTTGTGCACCATGACGTTGAATTTGCCCTGATCTTCAATCTCGGCATCATAGACCTGGATTTCGTCAGTCTGTGCAAATGTAACGGCAGGCGCCGCAAATAGAGCGAACACAATCCATGCCAACACGAAGTACAGATTTTTTCGGAAGAAATTCATTGTGCGCAATCGTCTCCCTGTAGACTCATTCCCACACGTTCAGTTGATTTCCAAGTCGGGTAGGGAACAATAACCAATGTTCGCGCTACTTTTGTGGAACGATTTTCGTTTGAGTTGCTATCTTTCCACCGCGATAGCAGCGCGGTGTTATCGCCTCGAACTTCACCCTGGCGATGCCCGGTAAGGGTAACTCAGTCTGCACGTTGCGGCAATTGGCGTTTTAAATTCGCACTGTTCCATTTTGGAATTGCATTGCGATATTATTATTTTATGGGCAGAACGCATGCGATTTCGTTTTTAGTTAGCGGGCGGCAGTGCCCCTTATGCGGAAGCGAAGATGTTTTGCGATCCCACCGGCGCGGTTTGCTGGAATGGACCATCGTACTTCTCCTGCTGATGCGCCCATTTCGCTGCCGCCAATGTAGCGCAAGGCACTTGGGTTTTTTCTTTCGCCCGCGGCGAATCAAGAAAACAAGCCCCGACTTCCCGGAACCCGCCAAAGAATAGTCTGTTTCCCGAATCGCTAATTCAGGCGCGCGGATGGGCCTTGTCAAAGACTTCGAGCAGTTGGCGAATCGTGGCGTGGGTGTAGCGCTGCGTGGTGGAAAGCGAAGAGTGCCCCAACAATTCCTGAATCGCGCGAAGGTCCGCGCCATCGGCAAGTAGATGTGTGGCGAATGCATGCCGCAGGGAATGCGGATGCAAGTCCCAATTCACGTTGGCCAGCCGGGCGTATTTCTTGACGATGCGGGCGACCGACCGCTGTGTCAGCCTTGTCCCCAGATGATTGAGAAACACGGCCTGCCGGTCGGCACGATCCCCTGCCTTGCGCAGCAGTTCCTGGCGCAAGGGCTCGTAGGCCTCCAGCGCCTGTTCGGCTTTGCCGCCGTAGGGAACGATGCGTTCTTTGTTGCCTTTGCCGCGCACGCGCAGCATCAGGTCCTTGCGGTCCATGTCGCCAAGATTCAGGCCGGTGAGCTCGCTAACGCGCAGCCCGGAGGCATACAGCAGCTCGAGAATGGCGCGGTCGCGTTTGACCATGCAGACGGCTGTCGTCGATCATGGATGGTTCCTTGCGGCGACCAGGAGCGCGTGGTGGTCCCGCCACCACGCCGTCGAGAAACGCATTCAGATCCTCGGCGCTCAAGACCGAGGGAATGCGTTTGGGCAGCTTGGGAGTCGCCACCATGCGCGCCGGGTTCCGCGGGACAATGCCTTCCCGCACAGCGAACTTGAAGAACGATCGAATTGCCGCAAGCTTGCGGGCGATGGACGATTTTTCCAGTTTAAGATCGTGCTGGTGCGCCACAAATTCGCGGATCATGACGTGCGTAACTTCCGAAGGCGTTGGCATTGCGATGCCGGGCGGCGTCAGGAATTTTAGGAATTGTCCAAGGTCAGTCTCGTAGCTGCGGATGGTGTGCGGAGAAGAGTTTCGCACCGCTTGCAAATAGACGAAAAATTGTTTTACCGCGGAATCCATTTCCCCCCTGCCAGACCGCTGATTGAGCGGCTTTGCGCCCGAGTTCAGAAAGGGCTGCGCTCATTTCAAGATTGCGAAAATGCCTAGATTGAGTGGTAGCGCTCCCCCTCCGTGGGCGCTGATTCTGCCTATTCGCTGAAAGGCTCGGCCAGGTCGGGCTGGGAGCCCGCAGGAATTCAGAGTGGTCGAACTAGGGAGCCGTTCAAGAGTGGGCCGTGCCCACTGGTTCCGGAACGGCCGCGGCTGGGACTTCCGAAATAGCCGCTTCCCAATCGCAACCCTCCTTTATAGCAGGTTCTCACCGCCCCCAGCTTGCTGCGCTTCTCGACGATGAACGCCGCGCCGCATTTCGGGCATGGCTCTGCAATCGGCTGAAGCGGCGTTGTGAAATCGCATGCGGGATACTTGTTGCAGCCGTAGAAGACGCGCCTGCGGCCTTTCTTGGCGACCCTCTCCACCAGTTCGCCGGTCGTCGCATTTCGGGCACTTGATGCCCAGGGTTTTGGCGCGGATGAATTTGCACTTCGGATAGGCGGTGCAGCCGATGAATTCGCCATACTGGCCGTGCTTTTTGACCAGTTGCGAGCCGCACTCGGGACATTTTTCGTCCAGCAATTCGTCGGGCTGAAGAGCGCGGCGCGTTCCGGCCTTCAGGCGGCGCGTCGTCTTGCAGTCGGGATACCCGGTGCAAGCCAAAAACATTCCCCAGCGGCCGCGTTTGATAATCATTTCGCGCCCGCAGTTGTCGCAGGCTTCGATCTTCACTTCGCCGTCCGCACCCTCGGGAGGCAGCTCCGGCGAAAGGTCGCGAATGAAATCGCAATCCGGATAGCGCGAGCAGCCCAGGAAGAAACCGTGGCGGCTGATGCGTTCGAGGAGTTCGCCCTCCCCGCACTTCTCGCACTTTTGTCCCGTGGGAATCCCCGCTTTGTAGGACTCCATCTCGCCCTTGGCTTGTTCGAGGTCCTGACTCGAAGCGGCCGTAGAATTCCTTGACGGCCTTCTTCCAGGGGAGTTTGCCTTCCTCGATTTCGTCGAGTTCCTCTTCCATGCGCGCCGTGAAGCCCACATCGAAAATATCCTCGAAGCTCTTGACCAGCAGAACGCTCACTTTTTCGCCCAGCATGGTGGGAGCGAAGCGGCCTTGATCCTTGGTCACATATTCCCGCTCGACAATCGTGGAAATGATCGAAGCGTAAGTGGATGGGCGGCCAATGCCTTTTTCTTCCAGCTCTTTCACCAGCGTCGCTTCCGTGTATCGCGGCGGCGGCTCGGTAAAATGCTGGTCGGGGCGCAAGGTTTCCAGGCGCAGGGTTTCGCCTTCGGCTGACCGGAGGCAACAAGGCCTTTGCGGCATCCGCCTCGCCTTCCTCGTCATCATCCGCGGATACTTGGTACACGGCCAGATAGCCGTCGAACTTCTGCACTGAGCCGCTGGCGCGAAACGTGTAATCGCCCGCCGCAATGTCGATCGGTCGTCTGATCGAATACCGCCGGAACCATCTGGGAAGCAACAAACCGCTGCCAGATGAGTTGATACAGCTTGAACATGTCTTCGCTCAGGAATGGCCTCACATCCTCGGGCGTGCGCGCGGCATCCGTCGGGCGAATGGCCTCGTGCGCGTCCTGCGCATCCTTCTTGGACTTGAAGAAATTCGGTTTTTCCGGCAGGTAAGTCTGGCCGAATTTGGAGCCGATCAGGCCGCGCACCTGGTCCAGGGCGTCATTCGAAACGCGCACCGAGTCCGTGCGCATATAGGTGATCAGCGCGACCGAGCCTTCCTGGCCCAGTTCGACGCCTTCATACAGCCGCTGCGCCAGACCCATGGTGCGCTTGGCCGTGTAGCGCAGGCGGTTGTAAGCGGCTTGCTGAAGCTTGGAAGTGGTGAACGGAGGCGGCGCGAAGCGGCGCTTTTCCTTTTGCGTGACCCCGGCCACTTTCCACTGCGCGCTTTTCCGGCAGCGGCCACGATAGCGTCCGCTTCCGCCTGCGTTGTGGACTTCGATGTCCTCGCCCTTATATTTGGTGAGCTTCGCTTCGAAGGCGGGCGGTTCGCCGGCGGCCAGAATGCGCGTGAATCGTCCAATACTCCACCGGGATGAACGCGCGAATATCGAGCTCGCGATCCACGATCAGGCGCAGCGCCACGGTTTGCACGCGCCCGGCGGAAAGCCCGCGGCGCACCTTGTCCCACAGCAGCGGCGAAATCTTGTAGCCCACCAGGCGGTCCAGCACACGGCGCGCTTGTTGCGCGTCCACCAGATTTTCGTTGATCTCTCCGGGATGTTCGAACGCGGCCTTGATCGCTTTGGACGTGATTTCGTTGAACATCACGCGGAAGATATTCTTGCGAGCGATGACCGGTTTGCCCTTGGCCACGACTTTCTTGACGGGTGCCTTGGCCTTCTTCTTGCCCTTCTTGCCTTTTTCGGCCTTTGCGGCGGCGGCTTCCAGCGCTTTTTCCGCGGCAGTGGGGAATATCAGCTTGGGCCCGCTGAGCACGTCGGCCAGATGCGCGCAGATCGCTTCGCCTTCGCGGTCCGGATCGCCCGCCAGATACACGGCATCCGCAGTGGACGCGGCTTTCTGCAGCTGGGCTACGACGCTTTCCTTGTCCGGGTTGACTTCATACGTGGGCTCAAACCCGTGCGCGATATCAATCCCCATCACCTTCTTGGGCAGGTCCATAATGTGCCCATAGGAGGCTTTGACGAGTAATTGCGTCCCAGATATTTGTTGATCGTCTTCGCTTTTGCGGGCGATTCGACGATGACCAGCGATCTTCCCATAACTTTTTTCCAAACCTCAACGCCTCCCGAAGGAGGAGCTATGTCCCTTTCCGTTCACCTAGCGTGGCCCTCGTCGGCACCGTTTGTCAACGCTAGATAGATGCGCCTTGTGTCCTTTTTGATTCTACGCGCTGCCAATGAATTACGTAGGGGCTGGAATTTCAACAGTTTAGCGGACAATTTTCGCGTATTGCCTTCCGTGTCGCCTTCAACGCAGAGATTTCCTTACAATAGTATTTTGAGGAATTGCTTCCCCGGCATCTGCCTCACCGTCCCCTTCATTTCCATTTCGCACAGCGCCGCCAGAACTTCCGACGAGTTCAATTCCGTCTTTTCCACAAGCTCATCCACGTGAATTGACTCGTCCGTTCCCAGCAGGGCAAATATCTTCTTCTCCACGGGCGAAAGCGCATTCTCGAAGAGGGATGTGCGCTCCGCTTGCGTGGTAGCCTCGATGGGGAACAGCTCGGCGCGGATTTCCGTCGGCAACTCCTCGACCACGTCTTCCCAGGAGGTCACCAGTTTGGCCCCCTGTTTGATCATCTGGTTGGGGGCAAAGCTGACGTCCACGGTTACGTTCCCGGGAACGCCGTAAACCTCGCGGCCAAACTCCATGCCCAGGCGCGCCGTGATGAGAGACCCGGAGTACTGTGCTCCCTGCACCACCAGCACGCCCAGCGACATGCCCGCCACCACGCGATTTCGGATCGGGAAATTCTCTGGAGCCGGATGCGTGCCCAGCGGGAATTCGCTGATCAGGGCGCCGCGCTTTTCCACTTCCCCGAACAACTTCTTGTTTTCCTTCGGATAGATGACGTCCACTCCTGTGCCTAGCACGCCGATGGTTGCCCCGTTCGCGGCCCGGCAAGCGCCTTGGTGCGCAAGGCTGTCGATGCCGCGGGCCATGCCACTGACGATTACCAGGCCGCGGGCGGCCAGGTCATGCCCCAGGCGCTCCGCGATCTGATTGCCGTAGGGAGTCGGGCGGCGCGTGCCCACCATGGAGATCGAGTGCCGGTTGAGCAGGCTGGCGTCCCCTCGCACGTAAAGAATCGGAGGCGGATCGTAGATTTCCAGGAGTCGCTGGGGGTATTCCGGCTCGCTCCAATTGAGCAGGCGGCAGCCCAGTGTGCGGACTTGCGCCAGTTCGGCTTCGGCCTCCTTATGCGCGAGCTTGGAGTGGATGGCACGGGCGGGCGCGGACGGCAGGTGGCACGCTTCAAGTTCCGTGAGGGAGGCGCGAAATACATCCGTGGGGGAACCGAATTGGCGCAGTAATTTCCCGGTCAGGCGCGAGCCGAGGCCCGGCGTCATCGATAGTGACAGCCAATCGAGGGAAGCTTCCAGTTCCACGCAGGCGCGACGCTACTACTGTGTCACCATTCATGTCAAGTCGTTGTTTGCGCGGCGCAGGCTTCAAGCCTGTCCTGCTGGTCTTTTCTCATGCGATTGATGGCGAGCAATCCGTCTTGTATTTAAGCGCAGGGAAGTGTTTATGTGGCAACGGAAGCAGGAATGCCGCTTTTGTTAGATGGTAGAATAGGTGAGAATCGGTGCGCGCGGAGATGAACAGGGCAGTGAGCAAGATTGCGATGGGAGAACAGGCGTGAAACTAGCGGTGATTGGCTGCGGGTACGTGGGGCTTGTGTCGGGAAGTTGTCTGGCCGAGGCGGGGCATGAAGTGATTGCCACCGACAACGATAGCGCGCGAATCGCCGCGCTGCAGGCCGGGAAGATTCCGATTTACGAGCCGCATCTGGACAAGGTGCTGGAGAGCGTGGTTCGCGAAGGTCGATTGCGCTTCACGTCGGACGCTGGAGAAGCAGTGCGCCAGTCGGACGTGATTTTTATTTGTGTGGGGACGCCTCCGACGGAAACAGGGGAAGCTGACCTGTCGGCGATTGACAACGTGGCGCGCATGATCGCCAAGGAATCGCGCACACCCAAGCTGGTGATCGAGAAGAGCACGGTGCCGGCGCAAACGGGAGAGCAGCTCAAGCGGGCCCTTGCCGTGTATGCCACGAATCCGGGAGCGAAGTTTCGCGTGGCTTCCAATCCTGAATTTTTGCGCGAAGGGACGGCGGTGGAGGATTTTTTCCATCCGGACCGCATCGTGATCGGCGTCGAGGAGAAGGAAACCGAGCAGCAGTTACGCGAGCTGTATTGGCCGATTCTCGAAGGGCGGTTCCGGTGCCCTGTGCATCATCCGGATTGTCCTCCGGCGGCCACTCCGGATTTTGTGGTGACCACCATTGCCAGCGCCGAACTGATCAAGCATGCCTCCAACTCATTTTTGGGGCTGAAGATTTCCTATGCCAACGTGCTGGCGGATTTGTGCGAACGGCTGGGCGGAAACGTCGAGGAAGTGACTCGCGCCGTGGGCCTCGATCCGCGAATCGGCGGGCAGTTTTTGAAAGCAGGGCTGGGCTTTGGCGGTTTTTGTCTGCCGAAAGATATTCAGGCGTTCATTAAGCTGGCCGATCGCGCGGGCGTGGATTTCGGTTTGCTGAAGGAAGCCGAGAGAGTGAACAAGCAGCGCGTGGACAACTGCTGGACAAGGTGAAGAAGGCGCTGTGGGTGATGAAGGGAAAACAGATTGGCGTGCTGGGAATCGCCTTCAAGCCCAACACGGACGACATTCGACTGGCGCCTGCCATCGAAGTGATCCGGCGTCTTCTGGCGGAAGGCGCGGTCGTTCGCGCGACCGATCCGGAGGCCATGGAGCGCGCGCGCAAAGTGTTTCCGAAATTGACTTACAGCGCGGATCCTTACGATGTGGCTCGCGGAGCGGACGCGCTGCTGGTGCTCACCGAGTGGGAGCAGTTCCGGCGGCTGGACTGGAAACGCATCCATAAGGAAATGGCGCGGCCGCTGGTGATTGATGGGCGAAACATGCTGCGTCCAGCGGAGATGAAAGAGCTAGGGTTTGAGTATTTGAGTTTCGGGCGGCCCGACATGACAGCCGTAACGGTGGGACAGTAAGACAGGCTTCAGCCTGTCTGGTTTTGAATTTTTACTGCGCTGAAAGAAGTCAAAAGAAGACAGGCTGAAGCCTGTCCTACTAGACTGCCGTTATCCCGCGTTCGTTTCCGCAAACTGTTTCTTGAACGACTCCAGCGTCAGCCGAAGGCCCTCTTCCAAATTCACTTTTGGCTCCCAGCCCAGCACACGCCGCGCCTTGGAAATATCCGGGCAACGCTGCTTGGGATCGTCCTGCGGCAAAGGTTCGAAAATAATGGGAGCGGAAACGCCAAGGAGCATGCGAACGCGCTCGGCGAATTCAAGGATCGTTATTTCGTGTGGATTTCCGATGTTGGTCGGCTCGTGCTCGTCGGACATCATCAATCGGTAGATGCCTTCGATTAAGTCGGAAACGTAGCAGAAACTGCGCGTCTGTTTTCCGGTGCCATATACGGTGATGGGCTGCCCGGTCAGCGCCTGATAGACGAAGTTGGGCAGGGCGCGGCCGTCGTTGAGGCGCATGCGCGGTCCATAGGTATTGAAGATGCGGACGATATGCGTGTCCAGGCCCTTGGCCCGGTGGTAGGCCATGGCCATGGCTTCCGCAAAACGCTTGGCCTCATCGTAAACGCCGCGCGGGCCGACTGTGTTTACATTACCCCAGTAAGTTTCCGGCTGCGGGCTGACGTGCGGATCGCCGTAGCACTCGGAAGTGGACGCGAGGAAATATTTGGCGTTCTTGGCCAGGGCGAGGCCCAGCGAATTGTGCGTTCCGAGAGAGCCGACTTTCAGAGTTTGAATCGGAAGTTTCAGATAATCGACCGGGCTTGCCGGCGAAGCGAAATGAAGGACGTAATCGACCGGGCCGGGAACATCGATAAATTTTGTAACATCGTGCTGCACCAACCGGAACCGTGGGTTGCCCGCGAGATGGCGGAGGTTGGTTGCAGTACCGGTGACAAGGTTGTCGATGGCCAGGACTTCCCAGCCGCGTTCCAGGAGATAGTCGCAGAGGTGCGAGCCGAGAAATCCCGCTCCTCCCGTGATTACTGCGCGCAATGGGTTGGCCTTTCCTGGCACATGCCTTCAGTAGGATTGCAATTCTTCATGATTCCGTATTCCCTCAGACGGTCGTATTTCGCGGACCGGCTGAATTTCATTGTAGCTGGTGAGGCCTTGGCTACAAAGCGCGGTTCGTCATACCAAGCGCGTATTTGCAACCAGCTTGCGCTATTGCCGTGGAGGCGGCGCGAACGACAAGGCTGCATGCTGTGAGCGCGATTGACCTCCAGTGGCCATCGGGTTAGGATTTCAAGTCTTACCAATGGCCATGTCCCACAATCGGTTTTATTTGCTGCGATGCTGCCCGTCTTGCAACAGCCTGGACGTGCGCCGTTCTCACCGGCGCGGATTCTTTGAAATTGCAATACTTCCATTTGTTTTGCTGCGGCCATTTCGTTGTGAGGACTGCACCAAGCGGCACTATAATTTGATATTTACCAGGGCGCTCCACGAACCCGAGGAAGGGTCTCGCAAAGGAGCTTCCAGAGAGCGCGAATCGTCCCACGAGGCGCGGCATTAGGATGAGGCGGAATTTTGACTGAAAGAAAATTAAGGATCCGCCGCTGGCTGATTCCGGGTGGAATTGTCGTGGTGCTGGCGGGTGCGGCGGCGCTTTTTTTCACCGTTGGGAGATGGCTCGTTGTTGAGGACCCGCTGGCCCATGCGGATGTGATCGTGGTTCTAAGCGGGCGCCTTCCGGAGCGCGCCGTGGAAGCCGCGCGAGTCTTTCACGCCGGATACGCGGACCAGATTTGGATTTCTCCGCCAATCGCGCCCGTGGAAGATTTGAAGGCCATGAACATTGCCTATCTGGGCGAGGATTTTTATAACGAAAAGGTGTTGATCGCTCAGGGAGTTCCACCAGACGCCATTCGAATCATGGAGCACCCGGACGCCAACACGGAAGCGGAAGTCCGCCAAACGGCGGAAGCGCTCCACACGCTGGATTACCACTCCGTGATTATTGTTACTTCAAAACCGCATACTCGCCGAGTGCGCACGATCTGGCGCAAATTGGTTGGCTCCGAACCGCGCATGCTTGTTCACTATGCCCAGGATGACCCCTACGACGGCGCGCATTGGTGGCGGCATACGCAAGACGCTCTGGATGTGGTGCGCGAAACTCTGGGCCTGCTGAACGCGTGGGCTGGATTTCCTCTGCGCCCGAGTCAGAATTAACCATGCCCGTCCGCCAGCGTCAGCCTAACCAAGTGGCCCTGCAAGTTGTTCCTCTGCTCCTGCTGGGCATCGGCCTTGTTACCACCAATGCCGCCGCGACGATCATTGACGACGAAGCCACGATCCTGGGCGTTGCCGCTGGCCCGCTTCGCTCCATGCTCTCCGCGTTTTTTTCCGGCTCCGGAAGGCACGAGCATCCTCCGCTCTTTGACATCCTCCTCCATCTTTGGCTGCGCTGGACGGCGGGAAACTTCGACTATCTTCGGATTCCTTCCATTCTTTTTTTTATCGCGGGGCTTTTTCTCTTGGGCCGCGCCGCCCGCCATTTCACGGGCGCGTCCGGAGGCAATGCCGTTGTCTGGGTGGGAGTGCTATGGCCATTCGGATTTCACTTTGGGCGTCTGGCTGCGTGGTATTCGTTTTCGTTCCTGCTGGTCGCGGGATTGACGCTTTCCTATCTCAAGTATCTTGAAAGCCGGACTGTTGGGCGTTGGGCAGTGCTTTCTCTCTTCTGTGTTTGTTTGGTTTGGACAAACTATTTCGGCTGGGCCATTCTGGCGTGCCTTGCAGTGGATCAACTTCTTCGCGCGCGATATAAAGAGCCTGCGGCAAGTCCGAAAGTTGTTGTGGGAACGGCGGCGCTGGTATGTCTTTCTTTTGTTCCTCTCATTTCAGTTTTCCGCGCGGAGCTTTCCCACGGTGTGAATTTGCATCAGCGCGCGCTTTCCATTCTGGCGAACTGTGCATTTAACGTGTTTTCACTATTTGTCAGTGAATCGGTGGCTCCCTGGTATTGGAGGTTGAGCGTCCCCGGGGGGCTGGCCGTGCTTATTTGCGTGGTTTTGGCCGTTTGGTGGCTTCCGCGTTCAGCGCGGCGTTTCTTATTGTATAGCGCGGCGTTAATTGTCGCGATGGCTTTGATCGGCATACTCCAAACAAAGTATCTGCTCATGCTTTCTCCCTGGGTCTTGCTGCCGGTGGGTGTCGCGATTGAAACGGCAAAGCCGCGCTGGGCAACGTTTGGCCTGGCCGGGGCGCTCTTGGGCATCGGCATTTTGGGCTGGTATGGAATCTATTCGCGCCGCTATTATTCCGCGCCTCGATTCATTGAACCTTGGCAGGAAGTTGCCGGGGATGCGGCCACCAAGATAGGCGCAGGCGCAACGGTGATCGCCGATCATCCTTCGTTCTTATTCTATCTCACCTACGATTTGCATCTGCCCAATAAGAATGGGCAATGGAGTTTCCAAGGTTTGCTTCCCGACTCCGTCAGCGACCCGCATGTGTATTCCTCGGCGGGCTGGCTCGCCGCAGGCCACCTGCCGAGCGGGAAAATGATCCTAGTTCGCGGTGGCCGCGATCCCGGAGGCAATGCGCCCATCGATGAAGCGGTACGGCAATTGGATCGGACCTGCGGCTCCATATCGTCACGTCTGCGCATGCGGGACGATGGTTACGCATGGAAGCAGCGATTCTTCCCTCAATTGGGCGAGCCGCAGTGGAGAATCGAAACTCGCGAATACGATTGCGACTCATCGAATTCAAAGCAGATCTACCAAATTCCTGCCCGCTGATCTTGCATAAGATTGCTGGGTTAACAGGCCATCTGATTCTTCTGTAAGGCATTAGGCCAGTAGTACATCAGGTCCATTGCTCCTGCCATCGCTGTGTTTCAGAATGACACTAAGAAGGAGCGTATCAAAATTCTCAGTGCTCTAATTTTCGGTCTTTCGGCCGCTGCCTGCCGGGAATTTCTCCTTTATTATTGGCGCGCCATTGCCCGGTCCTGAATCTGACGTAAGTGGCTCAATAGTAAGGGTTTTCGTGAACCCTAGCAGGCTAGTACTTAAGGCGTATCGATTTAGTACTAAACAGCCATTGTCCCGACAATAGACATAGACGAAAATGTATTCCTGAGGACAACCCAAGATGGTTGCGGCAGTCATATTCATAGTTTCGGTGGGCGCCTTCACACAGTTTGGACTTTACTACTGGCGCGCGACGATTTCCGGAATTGCGGCCCACGAGGTCTCGGATCGCATTCGAGTGGCTGCGGGTATCACCCATGCCGCAATCGGCGCTCAGGATTTCCGTAGTATTATAATTCTAAAGGATTTATCGCCAGATCTGCGCGGGCCGAACGGGAGTTTCATTGCCATTCGCGCCTACTATAAGACCGTGGAGAAACTTGGCAGTTTCGTGCCTGCAATGGCCAGTTGGGCAAACGCTGAAATGACCACCTGCTCACGCTACGTTGCGGTTTTGATGGATCAGCACCTTGAACGCAACCTGGATTGTGCCGCACAAGTTCGCGGGATGTAAATCCAAGCCCCTACAGCGAACTCCAATATCGAAAAGCCCAGCTAGCAGGCCCACCGAAGCAATACCCCACCCGATGTATATCCCGCTCCGACCGCCACCAGCAAGACTAGATCGCCCTTCTTTAGCCGGCCTTCGGCGACGGCGTCACGCAGCCCCAACGGTATGGTGCCTGCGGTTGTATTCCCGTATCGATCGATGTTCACCATAATTCTGGCATCGTCCAAGCCCAGCCGTTCCTGCATGGCGCGAATGATTCGCATATTGGCTTGGTGAGGCACCACCAGCGCCAGGTCCTTGCTCGTATACCCATTGCGTTCAAGCAGTTCACAGGCAAGATCGGCCATGCGGCGCACGGCATATTTGAAGACCTGAGCGCCTTCCTGATGGACAAAATGCATCTTCTGATCCACTGTTTCGTGCGAAGCTGGGTGGATCGAGCCGCCGCCGGGCATGAAGAGATACTTGCCGCCGGAACCGTCCACTTCATGTTCAAAGTCGAGGATGCCTTCATCATCGCGATCGGTAGGCTCCAGCAGCACAGCCCCTGCTCCGTCCCCGAATAACACACAGGTTGTGCGATCCCCATAATCGAGAATGGAAGTCATCACATCGCTTCCGATGACCAGTGCCTTCTTTTGCGTGCGGGCGCCCACAAATTGCGCGCCAACCGTGAGGGCATAGAGAAATCCGGAACAGGCAGCCGAAAGGTCGAATCCCCATGCGTGGGTGGCACCCAGGTTGTTTTGAACCAGGCAGGCAGTGGCCGGGAACATCATGTCCGGCGTGACACTGGCAACCACGATCAAGTCAATTTCCGACGCAGGCACGTTCCGGGAGGCCAGCAGCTGGCGCGCGGCAGCCGTAGCCAGATCGGACGCGCCGACACCCTTTTCAACGACATGCCGTTCGCGGATGCCGGTGCGCTCCCGAATCCATGCATCGTCGGTCTCCACGAGCTTTTCCAAATCGGCGTTGGTCATCACCCGGGGCGGAACGAAGCCGCTCACACCTGTAATCTTTGCCGCAATGCGTCTGGACATCCTGTCTCCGTCTGTCTCCGTGAGGCTTGTTGCTTTCCGGCTAGAAGAACCGCGATTCTACGCAATCAAGGGCGGCGAAACAAGTCTGGTGTGATGGCCGGCCCGGTTGGGATGACTGGCGGTCGAGGGAAATTGAGGGCACCCATAGAATGCAAGGCAGGAACTGCTCTTCTCAAGACCTCTCGAACTAGCGGAGGACTTCCGGTTGCTGGGCAGCATCCGGATTGAGGATCAGGTGGTTGGGCAATTCGCGCAGCCGGGAAATAAATATTTGCACTAACTCGGGATCGAACTGCGCTTCACCGCAGCGGTCAAGTTCCTGGAACGCTTCTTCGGGAGTGCGCGCCTTCTTGTAGGATCTCTCGGAAGTAATGGTGTCGTAGGCGTCGGCAATGGCGATGATTCTTGCGCCTCTTGGGATGCGGTCGCCGGCAAGCCCCTTAGGGTATCCCGATCCGTCGAAGAATTCATGATGATGGGCGACCATCTCGCGGATGCTTTCGGTGCCGCGAAGCGGTTCGAGCAGCTTGGCCCCGTATTCCACGTGGCGCTTCATCTCTTCCCATTCCTCGGGATTGAGCGGGCCGTTCTTGTTCAAAATCGATTCGGTGATTCCCACTTTGCCGACGTCATGCAGCATGGCGCCCAGCCGCACAGCTTCAATTTCAAGGCTACCAAGGCCGATGGCTTCGGCGATGAGGACGGCATAGCTGGAGACCTTATGAGAATGACCCTGGGTAAATTGATCCTTGGCATCCACGGCCAGCGCAAGCGATGTGAGTGTATCCAGGACGATGGGCGGCAGGGGCTCAAAGGACAACTGGCCTGAGGCGTTTGCCGTTTCAATTGCAATCGAGGGTATTGGGGCGGACTCCGTATCGGCGAGCGCCTTGGCGAACTGCTCAACCCGGCTATAGATTTCCGCAAGAGCGTCCGGCCCGGTGACGAAGAGGCGCTTGAGCGTAACGCCCAGGTAGGCGTCCAGAACTTCGCGTTTCCACTGCCTGGAATCATCGGGATTGAATTGATCCGCCGTGGAAACGGTGTTGCCGCCCTGGTGTTTGGAAAGATACATCGAGGAATCGGCGACTTGAATCAATTCCTGGGGAGTGGAGCCGTTGATCGGGAAAGTGGCAACGCCGAAACTGGAAGTGACGTTTTTTTCGCGCAAAACGGGATCGGAGCAAATCCACGATCGCAATTTTCCGGCAAGCTGGTGGCTTTGTATCGAGTCGGTTTCGGGCATGAGAATAATGAATTCATCGCCGCCATAGCGTGCCACCACATCGGAGCGCCGGCAATTCACTTCCAGAATATGAGCCACTCGCTGCAGCACCAGATCGCCGTCCAAGTGCCCGTAGAAATCGTTCACGAATTTGAAGCGGTCCAGGTCCATCAGCACCAGGGAAAAAGAACGCCCCGCGCGCGTCGAGCGCTTCCATTCTCCAGACAGGGCTTCCATGAAGAAGCGATGAGTTTTCAGCCCCGTCATGCCGTCGGTGATGGCCTGTTCCTGCGCTTTCTGGAATGCCATGGCGTTGTGAAGGGCTCCGGAAATCAAGTCGGTCAGCGTTCCAAGGAACAAGACTTCTTCCTGTGAGAAATCGGATGTCTTGTCGGTCTCCACGTACAAGACGCCGTGCAACTGGTCGGCGTACACGATTGGCAGCGCAATCGCGGATTCGGATCCTGGCAGTAACGGTTCGCCCGTGGAGTGCTGCCCGTCGTAGGAAACGACCGTCATTTGGCCGGTGCGCGCGACGCGCCCCAGTATATTTCCGTCCAGGCCCAGCCGCCGCCCCAACGCGCCTTTTCGGTGTCCCGCTTCGGCATGGATCACGATTTCCTTGGCCGAATAGTCGAGCAGCCCAATTCCCATGTGAGAGTAGTCGAGCGCGTGATCCAATTCTTCGGCGATCTTGGCGAGCATTTCATCGGGGTTGAGAGTAGTGATGATATTGCGCGAAATGTTGTTGAACAGGGCCAGGCGGCGCGATTTTGTGCGCTCTTCGCGAAACAGGCGCGCATTTTCAAGGGCAATGACCGCTTCGCTTGCCAGCACACGCATCATTTCCAGGTGGCCAAAGTCGAAAGCGCGTTCCTGCGGACTTTGCAGAATCATGGCTCCGATGGGCCGCTCGTAGAGCAGCAGGGGAACGCCGCAAAAACTACCTTCGCCCGAGTCGTGGGTGTCGAGGCCGAGCTTGCGAATTTCTTCCGTGAAATTCTCGCGAATCAAAATAGGCTGGCGCGTGCGCATCAGATGCTCGATCATCTGGTTGCCGCCAAAGGGGCGGGACCTCTTGGGCGCAACTTCGCCGTTGCGCACTTCGACTTCGTATTTGATTTCATTGCGCGCTGTGTCGTGAAGCGCCACGCAGAAATGATTTACATCAAACAAGCGCCTGATTTCGGTCAGGATGGTTTCAAACAGCGTGTCCGGGTCCAGCGTGGAGCCCAACGCGCGGCCGATTTCGTTGAGCATGTGAAGCTCTTCCGTGCGGCGCGTGGTCTGCTGGACCAGGTAGCTGTTTTCCACGGCCATTCCGATTTGATGGCCCAGCGCCAGCAACAGCCGCAACTCCGCCGCGGAGAATCGCCTCGTGTCCGTGCTGCCGAGGAACAGTACGCCGAACGCCTGTTCCTTTGCTTGCAGGCTAATCCCCACAACGGTGCGCAGTTGCTGGTTGGAGGCAAGTTGCCGGAAACGCCGGAAGGCTTCTTCTCCGTCCAGCGCCGTCCAGGAAGAATCGCGCCCAAGATCGCGGAAAACGACCAGCCCTCCCAGCCGCGATACCATATCCACGAGATGATCGTCCAGGCCCTCTTCCTGGGCTACGGCGCAGAAATTATCCGCCAGGCCGACGGCGACGACGGAGGTTGGGCCCTGGGCATGTCCGTGATGCAGAAAAAGCGCGCCGGCCGGCATGCGCACCACGCTCAGAACGCGCTCCAGCGCTTGCGAAAGCATCTGTTGAATTTCCGGACCTACAAAACTGGAAGTGGCCAGATTCACATTGGAAAGCGCCAGCATGTTGTGCTCGACTCTGCGCTTTTCCTCTTCGTAAAGACCCATGACCATCAAAGCGGCCGCAAACAGTTGAGGCAGAAGCTCCAGCGCGCGCAGCGAACCGGCGATCCGGGAACTGAGCAGCCCCTCGCCGATCAGGATCGCGCTCCAGCAGAGGAACGAACCTGCCAGAAGAAAATCCGCAAAAGTTTCGTGACGCCGGCTTTCTTCGTAAAAAACCCAGGCGATGACCGCGAGCACCACGGCGATGCCAAGTTGCGGCGAGATGTTAAACACATTCAGGTAGTAAGCGGCCGACCACACTGCGAACACTCCGCCAGCGGCGATCTGCGGGCGAACCCAAGGTTCTCTATTCGTGTACACCTGTGCCGTGCTGAAAAACAGAAGCGCTGCCGCGGCCAGCAGCCATTCGTTTACCGCAGCCTGCCACGGTGCGACGGATATCCAGGGTTCCAGGGCGGGACTGAGATAGTGCAGAGCGAGCAGGCACCATCCGGCGCTCCAGAGCATGAGGTAGGCCTGGCGCCGCAAACCATGCATGTAGGCGAAGAAACCCGAAGTCAATGCCGACGCAGCCAGCAGAGTGATTGCAATAATGCTATCCGATGTCATCAAATCAAACGCCCCGACCAGTCCACAATTGGCACTTCCCGCTCGATTGGAATTTGTTCGCCGGAGACGTCAAGACGTCAGGTGAAGAGATCAAATTCAGGTCCTGCAATCTGCGCCGCCCATCATCCGAAAAGGATGCGTATTCCGACATCAAAAACACCACTCCCCTTTCGACAATCTTTCACTCTCGCGACTATAAGGGAGGCATTTCCGGACGGTCAAGGGTACTGGAGTACCTGACAGGAACAATGCACGTGAGCGATGGGACACACGAATGTCGAATCGGGAATTGACGCAATCCGTTTTTTGGAAGTGTGGCGATCTGTGTTCCCATGGCTCGCCTTCCTGAGCCGCTTCGGCTAAGATAAATTGTTTTTCACTTCCAGGAGAGACTGGCAATACGCATGTCCATGACTTCGAGCGCATCGGGAAATCCGGCCGGCAAAATTCGAGTGAGATTTGCGCCATCGCCGACGGGCTATTTGCATGTCGGGGGAGCGCGAACGGCGCTGTTTAATTGGCTATTTGCGCGCGGCAGGGGCGGCACGATGGTGCTGCGTATCGAGGATACGGACATCGAACGAAATCGCCCGGAACTGGTTGAGGGCATATTGGACGGGCTGCGATGGCTGGGCGTCGATTGGGACGAAGGGCCGTATTTTCAATCGCAGCGCCTGGATTTGCATCGTGAAGCGGCGCTGAAGCTGGCCGCATCGGGCGCGGCCTATTTTTGCGATTGTCCGCCGGAAAAATATGCGGGCGGTGATGCTGTTGAGGAAACAGAGGACGTGAAAAAAGAGCAGGGCCCGCGCCGGATCACTCGCTGCGCGTGCCGCGAGGGCAAGCCGGGATTGAGCGTGGAGAATGCGGCGATTCGCTTTCGCGTTCCGCTCGGCACGGTCACGCATTTCGAGGATGCTGTCTTCGGTCCTCGCGAAGTGTCCAACGATGAGATCGAGGATTTCGTTCTGCTGCGTTCGCCCAAGGATGGGCCAGACGCATGGCGGCGCCGACGTATCAACTGAGCGTCGTGGTGGACGACATCGACATGCGCATCACCCACGTGATTCGCGGGTCCGATCATATCTCCAACACGCCGAAACAGGCGCTGCTGTATCGTGCGCTTGGCGCCACGCCGCCCATTTTTGCTCACGTTCCGCTGATTCTGGGCCCGGATCGCACGCGGCTTTCCAAGCGCCACGGCGCGACCAGCGTGGGATCGTACCGCGACGAAGGTTTTCTGCCCGAGGCGTTTCGAAATTTTCTGGCGTTGCTGGGCTGGTCGCCGGGCGACGATGCGGAATTTATGCGCACCGCTGAAATCGTGGAGCGATTTTCGCTGGAAGGCGTGAGCCGCACGAACGCCGTGTTCGACCGTCCAAAACTCGAATGGTTCAACACGCAATATTTGCAGAAGCTGCCGATTGACGAGCTTCTGCCCGCGGTGCAAGGCGAGTTGGAGCGCTCCAAGCTGTGGCAGGAGGAGTGGGCCGGAGAAAAGCGCGAGTGGTTTTCGAAAACGGTGGACTTGCTGCGTCCGCGCACTCGCTTGCTGCCGGATTTTGCGACCTGGGCGCGCGCATTTTTCAGCGATTCTTTTGAATTCGATCCGGCGGCGCGCGAGAAATTCTGGAAGGATGAGCGACTGGGCGGGATGCTGGGAAAACTTGCCGATGCCATTGCGGGGCTGGCCGCCTGGGATCACGATTCGTGCGACCACGCACTGCGCGAACTTGCCGCCGCCGAAGGCGTAAAGGCTGGTTTGTTGATCAACGCGACGCGCGTTGCGATCGTCGGGCAGGCTGTGGCGCCGCCGCTGTTTGAAACCATGCTGGTGCTTGGCCAGGATCGCGTGGTCAGCCGCCTGCGCCGTGCCGTGGAAACTCTCGCCGGGCGTTGATCTCGTTTTCGAACGCTCCCCTGAAATGTTTCTCGAATTTCCCTGCAAAAGTTCAGTTTGGTAAATGAGGTTTTAGTGGCGCGGGCTTCAGCCTGCGGGTTTTAGTGCTTGCTAGGACCGACCCCCGCAGCCTTTGAAGCCCGCGCCACTAAAACCGATCAGTCGATTGAGGCTTTGGTTTCCAGCGGCTTATTGCTTAGCGGGAGTCTTCTCAGTGGAAGACGAAGAGAATACATCCGTGTGGGCAGGATGCGCGGGCGTGTCCGCGGCGGCGATTTCCAGTTCGGCTGTCACTGGCAGCTTTGTCGGCGGCAGGCAGGCGTCCTGATTGCATGCCTGATAGCCAACCGTGAGGCCAATTTTTTGGGGGCCGAGCGGGGCGGTACCGTTGGCGCGCAATTTCATGCGCACGGTGAACGAGCCTTCATAAACGCGCAACGGCGTCTTCGAAAATCGGAAAGCGCGCATCACACCGCGCGGGTATGTCGTTTCCACCACAAAAATTCCAGGAGAAAGATCGGCCGTGACTTTCGTGGGGATAAGGTAATCCTCCGAAGGCTGGTGCGCGTTAATGTGGAAGCCCGGAGAAATTTTGGCCACCACCGCGATCTCGAAAGCGCTGCCGCGCGGCACGGGCTGCAACGATACGTAGGCCTGCGGCTGCAGCACGCTGGCCGCCGCTGGATAAGGATTGTCCTGCGCCGAAGCCTGCAGGGCCAGAACCGCAAACGCCAGCAACAACACCCGCACACGCAGATGCGACGCAAATTTAGCGTTCCCCTTGACCGGGGCGCTTGCCAGCCGTTCGGAAAATCGCACACCGCTCGATAGTCGTGTGTTCATATAAGTTAGACCGTCACGGGGCTGCCAAGTTGTTCGGTGAGAATGCGGCCCATGAGCTGCATCAGGGTCTCACCTGTTTTGTCCAGCACGAACGTTTGCGCCGCGTCCGACCACGACAGCTTGAAGCTTGTGGTCAGCGCGGAAATCCAAATCTGGCGCACCGGGGCATTGGGGCTGATGACGAAGCGGGTTTCATCCGCATCCTCGAACTGGATTTCGAGCTTTCCGCTTCCGCCTTCGACTTCGAATCCGCGCTCATCGCCCACATCCTGCAGGCGGCGGAGCAAGGTTTCAAACGCGGCGTCGCATCGTTTCTGAAATTCGTGTTCATCCATCATGGCAGAAACAGATTACCGCGAAGCACTCGGACGGGCAAGGCGCGACCTTGGCCGGCGTAAAGACAATTGCGGAAGAGACAACGTTTCGAAATGCGGAATCGAAAAATGGGAAGCGCAAGAGATTATTGCCCGATGCGCGTTACGGGCAATGCGGTTTCAATGGCTTTTCGGCCTTCCCGCCTCACGCGATAGGCGCCCGCGCCAGGCCGCGAGGACACGATGCGCTTCAGCTTTCGCCCCACAAAGTGGGCTGCCGCTCGATCGTCAATCGCCAGAATTTCCGGCACAATTCCCTTGGCCACGAATTGATGCACGGCCGGGCGCCTTTCGGCTTCGCCATCGTAATGCGGACAGCACGCTCCAGGCAGCAGACCCAGGCAACGAAGCGGGGCCAGGTGCACAGCCCAAGAATCCGTGACACCCGATTCGAACCAGCAAATTGCGCCTGCGCTGATTCCCGCGAGTACGATGCCCGAATTCCATGCACGGCGAAGAATATTCGGCAGATCCCACTCCCGCCAAACCGCCAACATGCTTTTTGTGTTGCCGCCGCCGACATAGATCAAGTCCTGCGAGAGAAGAATTTCCCGCAGATTGGGCGTGCGCTCAAAAAAGGAAATATGTGTCGGGCGGCAGCGTTGCTTGGCGAACGCCGCATAAAATGCGGCGATGTACGTGGGGGCGTCACCAGTTGCCGTGGGCAGAAAACAAATCGAGGGATTCGATTTGCGAGTCTGCGCAAGTGCGTACAATTCCAGAACTGGATTGTTCGGAGTGGCGGTGAAGCCGCCTCCGCCCATTGCTATGATTTGCCGTTTAATTGTGGGCATGTTGTGTGCTCTCTTGTGTGGTCTTTATTCGTAGCGCAGTGCGTCCACTGGATCGAGGCGCGCCGCCTTCACCGCGGGATAAATGCCGAAGAAAAGGCCGACGGTCATGGAAACAATCACCGCAAGCAGCACCGCCCACAGAGGCACTGTGGAAGGCAATCTGGGCAAGAAAATATTGATGAGCACACTGATGCCAATTCCCAGCAGCACGCCGATGACGCCGCCCACGCCCGTGAGCACAACCGCTTCGGTCAGAAACTGCCAGATCACGTCGCGGCGCCGCGCGCCGATCGCTTTGCGCACGCCGATTTCGCGCGTGCGCTGCGTGACCGACATCAGCATGATATTCATCACGCCCACGCCGCCCACCAGCAGCCCAATCGAGCTGACCACGGCGGTCAGCAATGCCACGGAGCCGGTGATCTGCTTGAACTGATTGGCAATTTCCTCGGCCGAAGACAATCCGAAATTTTCCGGAGCAGAATAGGGAACGTGGCGCGTGCGGCGCAGTACCGCCCTGATTTCGTCCTTCGCTTCGGACATTTTTCCGGGAAGAGCGCCTGCGCCGATGAAGTGTTCGTCGTCCGCGGGATGATGCTTGGTGTAGGTGTGATAGGGAACGAGCACCTGCTTTTCCGCGGGAGGATCCTGGAAGAGTTGTCCCTTGCGGTGCTCGAACACGCCGATGACGCGGTAGGGAAATCCTTCGACATAAATAATTTTGTCCAGAGCGCCGCCGTCCGGAAAAAACGCTTTGCCGAGATCGTAGCCGATGACGGCAACATCGGCGCGGTGCAAATCCTCGGCTTCGGTGAAATAGCGGCCGATGTACGTTTTCGCGTTGTAGACGTCCGGATAATAGATGTCCGATCCCGAATAGTTCAGTCCGCTGACTTCCTTGTCCTTGTATCGCGCGGTGATATCGGGCGGGCGGTTCATGTTGTACACCCGCTTGAGGACTGAGACGGAGACTTCCCCCACCGCCGGGCATTGCTCGCGGATTGCCTGCGCGTCTTCGTAGCTCAGGGGTTTGCGATTTCGTTCCTCGGCGGTCATTCGCCCTGTGCTCACGCCGGGCGCGACTTTGAAAATCCAGATGGTGTTCGCGCCGTAGTCGTTCAGATACGCGGTAACATCCGCGTAAAAACCGACCAGGATGGAGGAAACCGTAATGAGCGCGGTGATTCCGATGACCACGCCCAGCACGGTGAGGAACGAGCGCAGCTTGTTCTCCCGCAGCGTGTCCAGAGCCATCTTCGCGTTTTCGCCGAGCGCTATTCGCATGGATCTTCTGTCTTGCTTAGGTTTCCTGCCGAAGCGCTTCGATGGGGCTTAGATTCGCGGCTTTGCTCGCCGGGTATAGCCCGAAGAAAACGCCTACGGCTGTCGAAACCGTCAGCGCGATGATCACGGCCGAAATCGGGACGTGCATGGGCACGGGAGTGTTGGCGGCAATAATCAGTGCGAATAGATAAGCTAGCGCGACGCCTATGGCCCCGCCGGCCGTGGACATCACGGCCGTTTCGGTCAGGAACTGCAAGAGAATGTCGGCGCGTCGCGCGCCCAGCGATTTGCGAATGCCGATTTCGCGCGTGCGCTCGGTGACGGTCGCAAGCATCACGTTCATGATGACCACGCCTCCAATCACCATAAATACGGCCACGATCCCGACCATGGAGGCCGCCAGGGCGCCGGTGATTCGCTTGAACAAAGTCACCAGCGAGCCGCCATCCAGAATGCCGAAATTATCGAGATCGTTGGGATGCAGGCGGCGGCGGGCGCGCATCAGCGTTTGCGATTCCTCTTGCGTGCGAGACATCCAGTCCGCGCCCCGCGTTTGCACGTTGATCGCCAGGCTGGTGTTGCTGGTGGCGTAAAACTTCATCCAAGTCTCGATCGGAATGTAGACATAATTGTCCTGCGTCTGGCCCAGAACCGTGCCGATCGGTTTGCCTACGCCAACGATTTCATAGGGGCGGCCATCCACGTCGAGTTCCTTGCCAATGGGGTCCACGCCGGCGAATAGTTTTTCGGCAATGTCCGTGCCGATCAGGGCCACGAGCGAGCGATGCTGATTGTCCGTGTCCGTGATATAGCGCCCGGCGGCGGGCCCTTCCGTCTTCATATCGCCAATGTTGGCCGTCACGCCATAGATGGTCGTGTCTTCGACGGTCTGTCCGCTGGCTTTGGTGCGTCCAAGCTGATTGGCCTGAGCGCCCACGCGCAGGGCAAGTTTGGAATTGTCCCGCAAAAATATGTAGTCGTCCCAGCTGAGCGGTTTGTTACGCCGGGTGGCTTTCACCAGTTCGTCCATATCCGTGATGATCGGAAAACGCAGGACTAGAAAAACATTCGACCCCAGGTTAGCAATGCGATTGGCGACGTATAGGTTTACGCCCGAGATCAACGAAACGACCATGATCAGCGTTGAAACGGACAGCACGATGCCCAGCAGCATCAGGAACGAGCGCATCTTGTGCGTGAGCAGCGTTTCCAGCGCCACGCCAATGGGTTCGCGAAAACTGCGGAGTCGAGGTTTCATGGGCTTTTGGCCGCGCCTCTATTCTTTCATATGGGAAGCGAAAAAGCTGGTTTACAAAGGTGAAGAAGCTTACAGCAGGCTCTCGATAGCCTTGGATAGTTCGTCGTGATTGACCAGGCCCACAATGGTTCTGACTTTTTTGCCGTCGCGGGAGAAGAGCATGCTGGTGGGAAGCCCGAGGATTCCGCCAAATTTTTCGGCAATGGCGTCGCTGCCCAGGAGGATCGGATAGCTCATGGCCACCTGTTGGCCGCCCACGTCGAAGCGTTCCTTGTCGAGGAATGGTTGGATGGCCTTCTTGCCATCTTCGTCCATGGAAACTCCCAGGATGGTGAAGCCGCGCGGGCTGTACTTTTGCTGGAATTCGATCATCCAGGGGATCTCCACTTTGCAGGGTTCGCACCACGTCGCCCAGAAATTCACGAGAACTACCTGGCCCTTGTACTGCTGCAGGGTGACATCCTTGTCGTCGATGCCCTTGATGGTGACAGTGGGCGCGTCGGTTGGTTTGGCGGGCGCGCTGGCGGTAGACGTACCGGGCGCCGGCCATTTGCGATTGGCCCAGACCATGACGGCTAGCAGGGCAAGCACACCTGCGGCGATAAAAAGACCTTTTTTCATGATGCAAACTCCTTACAACGCGAACTTGTTCAGAAAACCCAGTTTACCCGATAGCCATGTCAGCCGGTTCAAGAAAATCAAGCCGCCCACAAACAGAAGCAGCACTCCGCTCAAGACTTCCACCGTGTGAAGATGCTTGCGGAATCGCTGGTAGAAGCGCAGGAACCGGTTGATTCCGATAGCCGTAAGCAGGAAAGGAACCGCGAGGCCCGCCGAATACACCGCCAACAGAAAAACGCCTCGAGAAATCGTCTCCGCGTTGGCGGCAAGCACCAGGACTGCGGCCAGAATTGGACCAATGCAGGGCGTCCATCCGAAGGCAAATGCGAAGCCAAGCAGGAAGCCGCTGGTCACGCCGGAGAGCGCGCCACCGGCTTTGGCTTGCGATTCGGTTTGGCCGCCGAGATTGTGGAAGCGCACATCGCGGTTGAGCCAGCGCGTCAGCGACGGACCGGCCAGAAAAATTAGCGCCACGGAAAGCAATTGCACGGAGCCAAACAGCCCGCCGGGGCCCATGGGTTCGGTTCCCGAGCGCCGGAAGAGAATCGCGCCGCCAAACACCAGCACACCGCCGATTACCAGTCCTACGTTTACGGGCAGCTTGATCAGCCAGCCGACCAAGTGCAAACCGAATAGGACGATGACAGCTCCGGCGACGGGACCCATCAGAGCCTTGTGTTGCAATAAGAATTGCCCCACGGCGCTGGCCGACGCGCCGAAACTGATGAATACCACGGAGAATCCCGAGACGAACGCCAGCGACGAAGCGAACAGGCTGTTGCGAGCCGGCTGGCCCGTCTTCAACTGCTCGACGCCAATGCCAGAAAGCATGGAGACGTATCCCGGCACGAGCGGCAGCACGCATGGCGACAGGAACGAGATGATTCCCGCTACGAAGGCGTAAAGAATCGACACTTGCATCGAACGAAATTATCTCCGGAGGAGGAAGTTGCAAGACATCTGATACTTCGTTGGATTAGACGGCTGCCAACCTGCCAACGATTCAACCCATGTCGTATTTTCACACAATTGCGGGTCGGGACGGGGGATTTCTTGGTCGTGCGGTGATTTGGTAGGACGGGCCTCAGCCTGCCTGCTTTTTGTGCGCCGACTAAATACAAAACCAGACAGGCTGAAGCCTGTCCTACCGGGCTATTCGATGCTTGGGTGGCGGGCGCGCCAATCGTTTGCGCGCTCGTAGGAAAATGCGATGCGCAGGAGCGTTGTTTCATCGAAGGCGCGGCCGATCAATTGCAAACCGACGGGCATGCCATCGCGCGTGAACCCGCAAGGGATGGACATCGCGGGGAGGCCCGTAAAATTTGCCGGGCGGCAATGCCCCACGATCGCGGAACGCACGCCGATTTGTTCTTCGTTGACCAGAACGGTTTCGGCGCCGATGAGCGGGGTGGGGATGGGTACGGTGGGAGCAACGATGGCGTCTACATCCTGGAATGCGGCGTCAAATTCGGCGCGCATTTGCTTTTGCATATCAAACGCGGCCAGGTAGCGATGCGCGAGCACTCTTCCGCCAGCATCGATTCGCTGGCGCACGGTATCGCCATATTCGCCGGCGCGCGAAGGCAGATAACCGGCTGCCTGGTGAACGTGGAACGCTTCCGCGCCGGAAATTTCGGTGGCCGCTTCGAGAGATGCCTTCAAGTGCGGAAGGGAAACTTCACGCACGACTGCGCCGCGCTTTTTCATGTCATGCAATGCCGCTTCGGCCGCGCGGCGCACTTCGGGATCCAATTTCTCCCAATAATGCTCGCGTGGGCGGCCCAGGCGAAACTTGCGGAGAGGTTTGCGAAGTGCGCCGCGGAAATCTTCCACGGGTCTCGGCGAGGATGTTGGGTCCAGCGAATCGCGCCCCGCGATCAGGCCGAGCAGGATGGCCGCGTCCGCGACGCTGCGAGCCAGAGGGCCAATGTGATCGAATGACGGCGAGAGCGGCATGGTGCCGAAGACGCTGACGCGTCCGAAAGTCGGCTTCAATCCAACAGTCCCGCAGAGAGCGGAGGGCACGCGGATGGAGCCGCCCGTGTCGGTCCCAACGGAAGCCACGCACAGGCCCGCGGCAATCGACGCAGCCGAGCCGGAACTCGATCCGCCGGAAATTCGATCGAGCGCCCATGGGTTGTGCACGGGGCCGTAGTGCGCATTGCTGCCGGTAATCCCGTAAGCAAATTCGTTCAAGTTGGTTTTGCCGAGCAGGATGGCCCCTGCGCGGGCGAGCTTCCGGGCCACGGTGGAATCTTCCGCCGGGATGAAATCGCGCAAAATTTTCGATCCCGCGGTGGAGCGAATGCCGTGCGTCCAAATATTGTCCTTGAGCGTGATGGGGATCCCCAGGAGCGGCGAATTGTTGCGGCGCGCACTGCGGCCCCGGAGAAATTGTTTTTCCGCGCGGCGCGCGGCGGCCAGCGCCTGTTCCGCGGTGACCGTCAGGAATGCGTTCAAAGCAGGATTGTGGCGCTCGATGCGGCTCAGAAATATTTTCGTGAGCTCCACGGGAGAAAATTTACGTTTTGACAGCAGCCCGGCAAGTTCCTCGACGGTGGCAAAGGCAAGCAATTGTTCGTCGCTCATGGTTAGAACAATTTCTCCTGTCGGCGCAGATTTCCGAACGTTCCGATATTGGCGATGTTCAGCGAGAGGCGGAATTGATTTTCGGTGCGGATCGCTCCAAGCGAAAGGCGCCGGTATTCCAGGGAGATTCCGCAGCAGGATCCGTTGTAGCTTACTTCAACAAATTCGTTCTGCAAGAGGTCCTGCTTGAAGTCATAGCTCACTCCGCCTTCCGCGTTCCAGCCTCGGCGGTTGGGCGAGCCATATCCCATCTGCGCTCGAATCTGATTGGCGGGCGGCTGCAGCACGGCGATATTGGGCGAAGAGATGGCTGTATTGTCGATGGAGAAATCCGCCATGGTAAAGTTGAAATTTTCATAGGGGTGGAGTTTCAGAAGCGCCTCCGCCGTGGTAATCCGGTGACGGACGGTGTCGTAATCCAATCGAACCTCGGCATCGTAAATTCCGCCAGGCGTAATCAGCAGGTCGCTGTTGATGGGGGAAAAGCGGCGCGGTTCATCGGCGAAAGCGAACGGTGTGATGGAGTCAAGAGCCTGAAAGACATTGCGCGCTCCGGGAACGAGGGCGCCGCCGAACGTCGGATCGAAGTAATAGGCTTGCGCAATTTTCCAGCTGGCCAGGTCATTTGCCTGCCCCTCTCCCTTGCGGTGAAAGAGGCGCTGCGTGATGGAATACACCAAGTCATTCGTGTCGGTGAGGGTTTCATCCTCGTCGAAAAGTATGAAGCGGTCGAATCGATTCACTCCGCCCACGAAATTGTATTCGATTTGCGGATCGATGCTGTGCTTCCATTTTCCGTTGCCCGTTACCCACACACGCTCAAGCGTCGGCGGCCGAAGATCGATGTTTACTTCCCCTGTAGTCCTGCTCAGGGGATCGCTCGTCACCACTCCTCCAACCAGTTGCGAACTATAACGACGTTGTTCGGCCCGTGAAGCTTGTGGTGACGCCGAGCCAGGGTCCCCAGCGCAACGGCACGACGACGCGCGGAGCAATTTCCGAGCGCTCCACAAGCGCGGGGGTTACGACTCCAGACTGAACGGTTTGCACTCCGGTGGTTTGGTTCGTCACCAGATTTTCATCGTCGCGGTGCACGGCTCCCGCGAATGCCTCCCCGCCAAAATAGATCGCGAGATTCTTCCAGGGAGCCTGATCCACCGAGCCGAAGCGAGCCTCGGGTGCGCTGCGAACGTCCGCGCTGACTTGCGGCTGCGCGTTCACGAAGTTTTGATAACTGGTGGCGGCGAAATCGACGCTGTACCCGCGAAAATTATTGGTCAGGAATCCCGCGTTGCGCACCTCCGAATTGACCGCTTCGCCAAAAGTGGGCGCGAACGCCAATTGGAAGATCAGGGAGGTGAGCTGATTAAAATCCGCAACCATGCGCCAGCCGTTGTGCAGTTGCGCGTCCAGCTTGAATTGCGCGCTGTGGCCTCCCTGGCTTTGCAATGCCGTTTCCGGAATGCCCGATGAATTGAGCACCGGGTTTCCCTGCGCGTCCAGCACGGGCGCGGGCAATCCGCGGTCGATTACGCCGAAATATTCCGCCGAAACGGTCACGTTGTCCCAGGGCTTGGCTCGAAAATCACCATTTTGTTGCCACCCGCGGCGGCTGAGATAGGCCATGCCGATTGTGACATCGGTCCAATCCCTGGGCGCCCAGTAATAACCATCGCCGAGAACAACACCTTTAACCGAGGTGTCGGCGAATTCCGGGATCAAGAATCCGGATTTCCGCAACTTGTTCCCCGCGGGAACTGACGCATATGGGAAATAAAAGAGAGGGAGACGGAACAGCCGAAAATTGGCATTGAGCATGGCGACCGTGCGATTCACGTGGAGCGTGGCGTGCGAACTGAAAAATTTCCAGCTGGGCTTATCCGGTTCGCAGACGGTCAACCAGGCATGTTCGATCCAGTAGGTGTTGGCGTCGAGCCGCCGCACTTCCTCTGCTTCAAAGACCAGTGGATTTGGCGAAACCAAAATGTTCGGATTCGGCCTGTGTTCCATCATGACTTCGCCGCGCACGTGTTTGAAGCGGCCTTCTCCGCTCACCACGTTGAAATCGCCGGAATCCGCGGCCAGATGCTGTGTATCCACATCGAGGAGGACGCTGCCATTGGCCGTGGCCAGGTGGGTTTTGGTGTTGTACTGCACGTGATCGGCGCGCAATCGAAGATTCTTATATTGGATTTCTACCTTGCCGTCCGCGAAATAGATGTCTCCTTCCTTGCGTTGCTGCTCGGCTTCAAGACGAACGCCGGCCTCGCCCGAAGAGGTTGGCGGAACAATTTCCTGCGCGGCGGCCGCGCCAAACACAAAGACGCAGGCGGCCAGAGCAAGCAGGGCGCGCCATGGAGATACGGCAGCGAATTTGTGAATGAGTCTCATAATCTCGCGGCGCACGTTGGCCGGGGAATATCCTGGAAATGACAGGGAAAATCAATCGCCCGCAACGTCACAAATGAAAATAGCTCGTTAGCCTAGCATTCCCCCTGCAGCCTTACAATGATTCCAGCGAGCCAGATAGCGGATCGAATTGCCTTTGTAGGACAGATACTCATGGCTGTGCTCTTTTCTTTTATATCTTGCGCACTCCCGGCTTGCCGAAAGCGGACAGCCAGGAGTGGCTGTCCTACTAGATTGCGAATCGGCGCGCCGGGCTGCCTGGGGTATCGAATTCGCGACAAAGAAACTCAAATAATATTGTAATCGCGCTTCGCTGATAGAATGTCCGTGACTCCCGATTTCCGTTCGGCGAGACATCCGCAGCGCAAAACGGAACGGTGATAAAAACCTGTCAGTATTGCGGCGCCGTTAACGGCGAACCGACCGATATTTGCTGTTTCTGTGACGCCCCTTTGGGTGGCTCTGGAGGTGCGCCTGTTTCGCGCCGCATGGCCACTCCTACCGAGGGAAACCTGGCCGTCGAGCCGGAATGGCGGCGCGAGGTCTCCAGCAAGCTTCAGGATTTTCGCGCACGCCGGCGCGGCGGCGCGATCGCCGATTTGCAAGCCAATCTGCCATTCGACATCGATTCCCCTAGCTCACCCGAATCCTCGACTGTTCAGACGGATGTCCTGCCGCCTGCACCGGCGAAGAGAGTTCGTGAATCGCGCAAGCATCGCCAGGAGCGATTCGAAATATCGATTCCCCAGCTGGAGACGGCATCGGCTGCCGGCGATACGCACTGGCCGGCTACTTCGCCGTCTGGCGCGGAGCTCGCGCCATCGCCTTTGTACCCTGTTGCTTCGCTCCGCGAGCGCCGCAAGTCGGCCCTGGTGGATGCCGGGCTGCTGCTATTCAGCTACGGAGGCATGCTGGCGCTCTTTACGGTCCTCGGAGGGCATATCGGCCTTAACAAGCTTGATCTGTCGGTGGCCGGGGCTACCTTCGCGCTTTTTTATGCCCAGTATTTCGCGCTGTTCACGATTTTCGGCGGCTCTACTCCCGGAATGATGATTTGCGGATTGCGTGCCGTCAGCTTTGATGGCGGCACTCCCACATCACGCCAGATGGCCTGGAGAAGCTTTGGGTATTTGGTTTCCGCAGGCTTATGCTTCCTGGGCTTTGTTTGGGCCCTCTGGGATGAAGATCAGCTTTGCTGGCAGGATCGTATTTCTCATACCTATCTTGCGCCGAATGATGAGATTAGGCCTAACTGAACGCCCCACGGCTCGATGCTCCAAAGGCAGCGGATTCACCCTCGAGGAACAGTTCGAGAATCGCCAGACGTTAGGCGCTCTAGTCGTGCTATCATAATTGAGAATTCACCTTCACGCATGAGGCCAACAAAAAAGATGAGCCGCCTCGCCAGAATATCCGTGGTCACGCTTTCAGTGGTCGTGTTTCTATACGTTGGTCTGGGCTATGTGCTTGGCAAGACCTCGGACGACAAGTCTTACCGCTCGCTGAGCGTATTCGGCGAGGTGTTACAGCATATTCAGGAAGACTATGTGGATGAGCCCAACATGGCCGTCGTGACGGCCGGCGCCATGCACGGGCTACTTGAATCGCTTGACCCTCTCTCCGGTTACCTCAGTCCGCGAGAGTATTCCGATTATCGCGACCGTATGAAGACCTCTGTGCACGGCGAAATCGGCGTGACGGTTTCCAAGCGATACGGCTACATTGTGATTGTTTCAGTGGTGCCGGAAGGGCCGGCCGAGAAGGCCACTTTGCGCAGCGGCGAAATTTTGGAATCCATCGGCGGATTCAATACGCGCGATATGTCCGTGGGACAGGCCAACGCGCTCTTGCAGGGTAATCCGGGAACACCCGTAAAATTGGCTGTGATTCGGCGCGGAAAGACGGAACCGCAGGAATTCAGCGTCAATCGCGCGGTGATTGGCCCGCAACACGTTGTGGCCGATCGCGTGGGCGAGGATGTGGCCTACATCCGCATGCCGGCCATGGATACTCTGGACGTATCCGAATTGCATGACAAGCTGGCGCAGTTCGACAAGCAGGGCGTGCACAAACTGCTTCTCGACCTTCGAGATTGCACGCGTGGCGATGCCGCCGATGCCGTCACGGCCGCCCAATATTTTCTGACTTCCGGAAAGATTGCCTCGCTCGAAGGGCAAACCGTGGCGCGCAAGGATTTCGACGCGGAGCCGGACAAGGCTGTGTGGCATTCCTCCGTGGATGTGCTGATTTCGCCGAGCACCTCGGGCGCGGCGGAAGTCCTGGCCGGAGCGATCAAGGGAAATAAGCGCGGCGAACTGGTGGGCGAACGCACCTTTGGCTCCGCATCGGAGCAAAAAATTATTCCCATGGAAGATGGCGGAGCGCTGATTCTCACAGTCGCGTTTTACTCGACGCCCGATGGCAAATCCATCGTTGAGGACGGCGTATCGCCCACGGTGGAAGTACGTCCCACGGCCGTCGATTCATCCGCCGAACCTGCCGAGACCGATAAGGATAAAGTGGACGAGGCTCCTCTGGGCCCCGGCCAATTGCCCAAAGCGAATGACCCGGTTTACAACAAGGGGCTTGAACTTCTCAGGGGGGGCCAGGCGCAGAAGGCTGCCTGAAGTGTGAATCGCGGACCTGCCTCGCTCAGCTCCTCTGCCGCACAAATTTTCCCGCTGCGTTCCATTCTATTTCTCTCATTTTTCGCTGCCACGATATTCTTCGTGGCGGGCTGCAAGAAAAAATCCGCGCCTGCCTCAAACGCGGCAATCCGAAATATCACGCGTGAATTTGTTTTTGCCGCTCGAAATGCAAGCGGCGGGCGCGCCGAGGTGGGCATGCGGCCTGAATTCGCCGCGCGCCAGCCGGGCAAACAGCAGACGCTCGCCGCCGATCACATTTACATCACCGTGCCGTCCGCCAAGGGGGGAGGGCCGGACCGGACCACGCACGACGCCATTGAAGCGGAACTCGCGAAGGTTGCGGAGTTTCACCACTTGCAGCGCGTTGCGCGTCCCGGGGCGCCTGGCCTGGAGCGCTTCGACTATTTGCTGAATGGGCGGCGGACGCAGTCGATCCACCTCATTACGCCGCTTGCCAAGGCGGAAGCTGCCTCTTCCGCATCTGGGCGTTCGAGGCTTGCCATTGTGATCGACGATCTTGGAAATGATCGCGCGCAGGCGGACTCTCTGTTCCTCCTCGCTTATCCGCTGACGATCTCGGTACTTCCGCACGAGGCAAACTCCGGCGAAATTGCCGAAGAGGCTCACCGGCGCGGGTATCAGGTGATGCTCCATCTGCCCATGGCTTCACAAGCAGGAAACCTGGATGAGGCAGTCGAATTGCATCCCGGCATGGGATCCGCCCAAGTGGAGAAAACGTTTGCGGCCATGCTGGACACAGTTCCTTACGCCGCGGGCGTGAATAATCATGAAGGCTCGCTGGGCACTTCCGATCAAAAACTCATGGACGAGTTGATGCCACTGCTGCGGCAGCACAATTTGTTTTTTATCGACAGCCGCACGACCGCGGCGACGGTTGCGGAAACGGCGGCTCATGCGGCTGGTGTTGCAACCACGCGGCGAAACGTTTTTCTGGACGACGAGCAATCGGCTCCGGCCGTCCGCAAACAATTTGAGCTGGCCATTCGCGATGCCCGCGAAAAAGGTTCAGCGCTGGCGATCGGGCACCCGCACCCGGCAACGCTGGAGGTTCTCGGCGAAATGTTGCCCGAGGCGGAGCGGCAGGGCGTGCGGCTGGTGTTTGCGTCGGAACTGGCGCGCTGATTTGAGTAACACGGACTTCAGTCTGTGGGGGTTGCAGTTGCAGCCAATCGGCGCTCGTGACGGAAATGCAAGATCAAAAGCCACAGGCTGAAGAGCCTGTGTGAAAAACCCGTTTTGTGAATTTTATGTAGCGCCCGCCTTCAGGCGGGCACTACATAAACCAATACCGAGTTCACACTCACTCTTTGAAGCCTGTGCAACTCCAAGTTCGCTCTCAGGGAAAATCTCAGGACGCCTTTTGGTACGCGGCAAGGATGTCGGGCAGGGAGAGCACGCCTTCCAGCTTGCGCGATCCTGCGCGGCCTACAACCGGAAGCAGTGGGTGGCCCTGAATGAATCGCAGGGCATCATCCAGGCGCTGGTCTGGGTGAAGGATCGGCAGGCGGGCCGAGGACAGAATTTCGCGCAATTGCGTTTCCTTGGGATGCGCCAAAGCAATTGCAGGAAGATCTTTTCTGGAGATGTCCGCCCAGCGGCCGGTTGGGAAGCGCACTAGAAACACCTCTTCCGCGGAAGTTTCCGCGATCTCAAGGGCGCGTGCCAGCGTGTCGCCGGCTTGCAGCGGCGGGAAATCGGGTTTGCGTGCGGCGTCCTCGACGCGCAGGACGATTTGCTCGCGCTGTTCCTCCATCGAAGGCAGTTCCAAATTGTCCTGCTTGGCCAGAATGTCGAACAGCGCCATATCCTGATATTTGCGGGAAATTAAGTAGGCGATGGTGTTGGAGATCATGACGGGAAGAACGATGGAATAGCTGCCCGTCGTTTCGACCACCATGAAGACGGAAGTGATCGGAACACGCATGAATCCCGCGAAGAAAGTTCCCATGCCGACCAGAGCGAAGGGAGCCACCGATGCGCTGACCTGCGGGAAGAATTGATGTTCGAGCCCGCCAATCGCTCCGCCAATCATGGCGCCGATGAATAGTGTTGGCGCGAACATTCCTCCAGGCGTGCCGCTGACAAACGACAGGCTGGTCGTCAATATTTTCGCGAATCCGAGGATGGCCAGGATTTCCCAGGTGTACTGGCTGTGCAGAGCCTGATCGATGTAGGGATAGCCCGTGCCCATGGCTTGAGGGATTCGCAATCCCACGATGCCAATCAGGAGGCCCGCAGCTGCGGGTTGCAGATAGTGCGTCCATTCAGGAAGGGCGCGCAGTTTTGGCCTGAAATACACAATGATCCGCGTGAATACCAGGGAGAGAACCCCGCTGACGACTCCCAGCACGGCATAGGCAAGCAACTCCGCGGGATGCGCGAGCGTGTAGGCAGGGACGCGGAACATTGGCTCGCCGCCAAGGAAGGATCGCATGACCACGGCGCTGGAAACCGCGGCAAGCACGATGGCTCCGAGGGCGCTCGCGCTCCAAGTTCCGATGACTTCCTCGATCACAAACAAAACAGCGGAAATTGGCGCGTTGAACGCCGCCGCGAGTCCCGCCGCCGCGCCCACGGGCGCGAGCAACCTTAGCTTATCCCTGGAAAGTTTCAATCGCCGGCCCAGCGCGGAAGCGATCCCAGCTCCCATTTGCAGGGAAGGATCTTCGGGGCCGAGCGATTGCCCGCTGCCAATGGCAATCGAGCAGGTTAAAAATTTTCCGATGACGGTTCGGAAGGGGACGTATCCGTCAAACACGTAGACGGCCGCCTTGGTTTGATTCACGCCACTGCCGCGCGCTCCGCGAAAAAATTTCTGAACCAGAAATGCGACAACCAGGCCGGCTCCGGCCGGCGCGAGCAAAACACGCATGCGCGGCGGGGCAAGCGCGGAGCCGAGCAGGCCGAGGCGAACCCACTCGATGGCGATGCGGAAACAAACCACGGCCATTCCGGAAAACATTCCAATAATAATGGCCAGCAGCAGGAATAGATTGCCTTCGGAAAGCGTGAGCGATCGTGCGCGGGAACTCAGCCACTGCAGTCCAGAGTTGCTCGCGTTTCTGGAAGGGAGTTCTCCCGCAGTGGCGGGCAGCGGCGTCTCCTTGACTGGCGTGTCCCGTTCGCTCAAGGATTGTTGCCCTCGTGGCGCTTTTCAATTATTTGCAGAGCTTGATCCATGCTCGTTGCAGGCCCGCACATCCGCGAGGAGGCTTCTTCAATTCGGAAAACGCTGCCCATGGCCTCGTTGCGCATTTCCTGATCCTTGCCAAGAGAAGATAGACTTATGCGCTTTTGCAATTCTTGCGCCTCTTTGCTCAATGTCATCAATTCGGGGGCCGATCGGTCCGATGCGGAACTGCTTGCGCCGGCCCCAGTGCATTGGCGGAGCCGTTCGAGCCCCTGCTTAAAATCACGCAAGGTTCGGCTGGCCTGCTCTTCGCCGCTCAATCCTGGCATAAATGGATCGTTGCTCAAGACGTCCCGCACAAGCACGAGCGATGCGCGAATTTCATCGGAAGGATTCTCTTGATTGGCTCTGGAAAAGTAAGTTTCCGCCTTCAAGAAGTCGCCTGCATCGAAAGCCGCTTGGCCCGCTTCGGCAACCCACTGGTCCTGCCGGGGATTGGCACGCAAGGCAGCTTCAAATTCCGAAAGGGCCTTGCCGGGATCGCCGGCCCTCAAAAAGAGACGGCCATTTTCCTCGCGCAGCGGGCCGCTTTCCGCGGGGGTGTCCACAGCCAGCCCGGCGATTTCGGCCTGCGCGTCGCTGGTCATGCGGTGAGACAGGAGAAATTCGCACAATTCAAGGCGAACTGCCCGCCTCTGAATCGCGGGTTCCTTTTCCCAACTGCCGAAAATCGCGCCATGAAAATAGCGAATGGCCTGATCCACGTCGCCAATCTTCATGGAAACATGGGCCAGGTCGAGATTCACCTGGCCCGACCCAGGAGTACGATCCCAAAGATTTGCAAGGTACGAGCGGGCTTCCGTGAACCGCCCATCGGCCAGCAAGGCCTCGGCAAGGTGGAGTTGCACGCCGGAATTCTCGGGGCCGTAGAAAAGGGAATTGCGAAAATCCTCGAATGCACGGGCCGGTTTCCCGGCTGCAATATCCGCATTTCCCCTTTGAAGCCATTCCGCGGCAAGACCTTCCTCGCGCGAATGATAGGCGCGGGCAAGCGTGGCCGTGACGGCAAATAACAGCGCCAGAAGAACCACGCTTAGCAGCAGCACGCGCTGTTGTACATATCGCGATACGATATGTTGGGATTCGGGGATCACATTTCAAAGATAACTCAGATGGGCTGCCGGGCATATGAATTTGTGAGGGGGGAGAGCACTCGTATGCATTACCCCACGGTGAAGGGGTTTGGAGTGGATGATGTATTACCCCGTTGGTTTAGTTTCCTTGCGCGCGACAACCCCACAGGCTGAACAGGCTGCGGAAAAAGTAGCATCCGCCGCGGCGGACCTGTGCGGCTTTTGCGATTGATCGCTTTGTGGATGCGCTTAATGTTTAGAAAAGCGCACAGGCAGAGTGCCTGTGCTACTAAAACCATTGCGTTCACAAAAAACAAAAGCCCCGGAGGGCCGGGCCCGGGGCGGTGTTGAAGTGTAAGGACTGGTTCGAAGCGCGGGAGCGATGCTGGGTGCATCGGCAGGATATGCCACGTCCCGGCATCCGCCGAGGCGGAATCGGAACCACTGCGAGACACCCAGCCCGCACGTTGCTTCGAATCGTCTGTTTCGCCGAACGCGTCTTATCCGAGAACGGCGTCCTTGAGAGCCTTTGCCGCACGGAGACGAACAACGGTCTTCGCCTTGATCTTGATTGCTTCGCCCGTCTGCGGATTGCGTCCCATGCGCGCCTTGCGATGCGCCTTTACGACGCGTCCGATGTTGGGAATCACGAACTTGCCCGCGCCGCCCTTGGCTTCTTTCACCGCAAGCTTAAACAGTTCTTCGAAGAACTGCGCCGATACCTTCTTGGTGGTTCCTAGTTTGTCGGCGATGTGCGCGACGATCTTGGACTTGCTCAGTGGTTTTGCCATCTAGTTTCCTTCTCCTCCTCAGAATTGAGACTGCTAATGTGCAGGCACTATTCGAAACGCGAGAGCCACGCACGGCGAGCACTATACGGGCGAAGCGAGCCCAACGCAAGAAAAAACATATAAATACCTAGATTTGGAGCGGCTTCCAGCATTGCGTCCCAGGGGATCGTGGATGTGCTATTCTTTTTGTTCCCATTTTGAGAGGAGTGTAAATGTCTAACTGGAAAGAACTTGAAAAGCAATTCACCGCCAGGCTGGCGCTGGACCGGCGTCCCGTGGCTGTCACGTTTCTTGACAAGGAGCCGTTGGGCGTTCCTAAATTTTCCGGCACGGAGCCCGCCGGATGCAGTTATTGGCGATTGGCCGCCGCAGGGCGCACGTTTTACACTGTTCCGGCGGATCATTTCAATTGTGCGGTGGGCGCATATACGCACAACATTCAGCTGCCGCCCGATCGCGTGCAGGAAACGGAAACGACTCTAGGCATGATGTTTAATCTGGGCTACGTGCGGCCCGAAGAAGTTCCTGGCATCCCGCGCCTTGACAAGGAGCCCGCTGCGGTTGCTTTCGCGCCGCTTGGTGATGCGCCCATGACGCCTAGCGTCGTGCTTTTTTCTTGCAAGGCTCCCGCTGCGATGCTGTTGAACGAAGCTTCCATCCGCGCCGGCGCCAGCAGCACGATGCCGTTGCTTGGGCGGCCTTCGTGCATGGCGCTGCCTGCGGCGCTTGCCCACGGAACGGTTACGACTCTGGGCTGCATTGGAAATCGCGTGTACACCAATTTGGCCGTGGACGAGATTTACATCGTGGTGCCCGGAGCGAAAATCGAAGCGGTTTCCGACGCGCTGGGAATCATCACAACGGCCAACGCCACGCTGGAAGAATATGCGCGCGGGCGGCAGGCTTCGCTGTCTACGGTGTAGCCTTCAGTGGCATAGGCTTCAGCCTGTGGGATTTTGGCCTTGCAAGCACTAAAACCCACAAGCTGAAGCCTATGCCACACAAATCTTACAAATTTCCCAGGCCTTCGTAGAATTGGGCCACTGCTTTAATCCCGCCGAAATAATTTTCCAGCGAGATGTGCTCGTCCGGCGCGTGCGCGTTTTCATCCGGCAATCCGAAGCCGAGCAGGATACACGGCACTTTGAATGTGTCGTGCATCTGCGTCACGAAGGGAATCGATCCGCCCTCGCGGATGAACACGGCGCGCTTGCCGAATCCTTTTTCCAACGCTTTGTGCGCGACCTCAAAGAACGGGTGCGTGTAGGGCGCGGCCCAGGCATTGCCCTGGCTGTGCACGTCCAGTTTGAATTTCACGGTCTTCGGGAGCAGCTTGCGGATGTGCCGCTCAACGAGGCGCGTGATTTTCTCCGCGTCTTGATTGGGCACCAGGCGCGTGGAAAATTTGGCATACGCTTTGGACGGGATGACCGTCTTCGCGCCTTCGCCCGTGTATCCGCCCCAGATTCCATTCAGCTCCAGCGTCGGGCGCGCGCCCAACTGCTCGATGATCGAAAATCCTTTTTCCCCCGTGAGTCCCGGCGCGCCCACGGTCTTCTTGAAATCGCCGGCCTTCCAGGGCAGGGCCTTAAGATTCTTGCGCTCGGCCTTCGATAATTTGGCGACGTCGTCGTAGAAACCTGGAATTGCCACACGAGAATTCTTGTCATGCAGCTTTGCGAACAACTCGCAGAGGATGGTGATCGGGTTTGGAACCGCGCCTCCGAAAATTCCAGAATGCAGGTCTTGCGCCGGCCCCGTAATTTCGATCTGGTAGTAGTTTAGTCCGCGCAGCGCATAGGTGATGGAAGGAACGCCGGGGGCGAGCATCCCCGTGTCCGAGACGACCAGCGCGTCGGCCTTAAGGCGCGGCTTGTTGGCATTCACGAAATCCCACAGGCTCACGCTGCCTACTTCCTCTTCGCCTTCGATCATCACTTTCAAATTGATGGGCAGCTTTCCCGCGGTTTTCATAATGGCGTCCAGCGCGCGAATGTGGATGTGCACCTGGCCTTTGTCGTCGGCGGAGCCGCGGGCGTACAAATTTCCGTCGCGAATGGTGGGCTCAAATGCGGGAGAGGTCCACAGATTCAGCGGCTCGGCGGGCTGCACATCGTAGTGGCCGTAAAAGAGGATGGTCGGTTTTCCGGGCGCGCGCAGCGATTCGCCGTAGACCAGCGGGTGCATTTTGGTGGGCAGGATTTCGACGTTGTCTAGGCCCGCGGCGCGCAGCTTATCGGCAACCCATTTTGCGGCGCGCTCAATGTCCGGCTTGTGCTCAGATTGCGCGCTGACGCTTGGGATGCGCAGAAATTCGTAAAGCTCGTTCAGGTGTTCGTCGCGCTTGGATTCGATGTACTCGGTCAGGTTCATGTGCGGCCTCCAGAGAATTGCCGGTTGCGCCGGGCGTCCCGCGAAATGATAGCGCGTAATCAATTCGGAGGCACATGGAAACGCGCGGGCGGGCCGCCCACGCTGCGAGCCGCGCAGGGCCACGTTGCAATGCGGGAACATGGCGGCGACACTTTCGTTGACGGAGTGCGCGAAGTGCCGCAGCATGGTCTCATCATGGCCGATAAGGATTTCGACAAGGTTCGCCGCAGCACCCGCGTCTTCATGCGCGTGCGGGTGGTTGTCGCTGGAAAAAACTCCGACAATCGCCGTTTTCGCGAGGCCTGCGAAACGATCGTGATCAGCGCGCACGGCGGACTGCTGTATTTGAATCAGCCGCTGGACATGGACGCCATGCTGGTGGTCACCAATCCCTTCACGCAGGAAGAGCAGGAATCGCGCATTGTTTTTCTTGGCGAGGCTACCGAGAAAGGGCAGCGCGTGGGCGTTGAATTTCTCACTCCCGCGCCGCATTTCTGGGGAGTCGATTTCATTCCCGCCGATTGGCCCGCGCCGCAGGCCACAGTCCGCTCGAACTGAATAAACCCTGCATCGGATAGGCTTCTCCCAACATTCATCTTACTTTGCCGTGGATTTTTCGATTTGCTGCTGCACTTGTGTCCTGAATTCCAGCGGGTGGGCAACCATGTTGAAGATCTCGGGTGTGCCGCCGGTTCCGTGAACAATTACCGTACCGTAGCCGAGCATTCGCCCCATCACGCTTTCCTGGACGCCAATACTCTCCACTCTCGATAGAAGTAGCTCGACCGTTCTTCGCGCGGCGAGTCCCACCTTCACAAAAACGCGCTTGTTGGTGACGGTCATTTCCGTTGCGTTTCTCATCAAGACGCCGCGCACGATAAACAGGAGCGCGATGGCAAAAAAGGCCGCTCCAAGAATCATCGTGGGTTGCTGCGCCGCGCTCCTATCGCCCGTAGCCCGCGAGGAGAGCAAAAACATTCCCAGTCCCGTCAAACCGAACAGGATGCCGAGCACAATCGGCGCGACCAGCACGATCCAATGCAGGCGCGTTTCGTAGACGATCGTCTCGCCTTCGATGAGATGCTTTTCAACGTAGCTCATGGCGCTCCTTGACGGATTCCCGATTCCACATTAGTACCACATGCGGCGCTGCCAATGCTGCGCCAGCAAAATAGTTCGGCCCGGAGCAAGGGACTTGATTTCAGTTACAATGCCCCATCGGCGAGCCGAGCGGCATCAATTGTTACAGAAATCGCAATGAAAACGGAAAGGAAACCGAGTATGCGACGTGACCGAACCGCGCGCGCATTGGCATCACACAACGATGGGCGCTTGAGCCGCCGCGGATTGTTGAAGCAAGCAGGCTGGGCGGCCGCGGCTGCCGGACTTTCGCGCGTCTCGGCGCTGGCGGCGGATTCCGTTAGTCCAACGATGACGCGCCTCAGCACCTATATGAGTGAAGCCAGAAATCGCGCTCTGCCAGAGGACGTGACCGAAAAGGCCAAGCACCACATTCTCGACACATTTGCCGCCATGGTTTCCGGATCGCAACTGCTCCCCGGGCAAGCTGCACTCAAGTTTGCCAGGAACTACGGTGGCGAGAAAATCTCCACGGTCATCTGCTCGAATATTTTGTGCGGCCCGATGGAGGCTGCGCTTGTCAATGGCGTGCTTGGCCATTCGGATGAGACGGACGACGCGCACGCCGCGTCAGGTTCGCATCCCGGTGTTGCCATCGTCCCTGCTGCGCTGGCGGTCGGCGAAAAGTTTGGCATCAGCGGCGCCGAGTTTTTGCGCGCCATCACGCTTGGTTATGACGTTGGCACGCGCTTCGTGATCACCATGGGCGGAACCACCGTTCAGAGCGAGGAACATAGGAGCACGCATTCGATCGCTGGAATCTTTGGAGCCGCGTCGGCAGCCGCAAGCGCCGCCAGCCTGAACGAACAGCAAATGCGATGGGTGCTCGATTACACGTCGCAGCAATCTTCTGGGACAGCTGCCTGGCAGCGCGACACGCAGCATATCGAGAAGGGTTTCGTTTACGCCGGCATGCCGGCGCGCGGCGGCGTCACTTCGGCGCTGCTAGTTCAATCGGGCTGGACCGGCGTGGACGATGTGCTTTCCGGTGCCGACAATTTTTTCATGGCCTACGCGCCGCAGGCAAATCCTGAAAACGTTGTGGACCAGATGGGTGAGCGGTTTGCAATCACGGAAACGGATATTAAGAAATGGACGGTGGGAGCCCCGATTCAAACTCCGCTGGACGCGCTGGAAATTTTGATGAAGCGCCGCGCCTTCTCCGCGGACGACGTAAAAAAGGTGATCGTCCGGATTGCACGCACGCAGGGAACCGTGGTGAATAACCGCGAGATGCCGGACATTTGTCTGCAGCACATGGTGGCGATCATGCTGATCGATAAGACTGCTTCCTTCAAATCGGCGCACGACAAAGCCAGGATGCAGGATCCGGCCGTTCTGCGCGTGCGTGCCAAAGTAAATCTTGTAATGGACGATGGCGAGCTTCAACGCGCAATTCCGCGACGCGAGGCCATCGTTGAAATCACGCTCAATGACGGAACGAAACTCAGCGAGCACGTAAGAACCGTGCGTGGCACTCCTCTAAACCCGATGACGCGCGAGGAAGTTGTGGGGAAAGCGCGCGAGCTGATGTCGCCCGTCCTTGGCGCCCCCAATGCATCCAGCCTGATTGAGAAAATGCTTGGCCTGGAAAATCTTGAAAACATTCGAGAGTTGCGGCCGCTGCTGCAGATTGCATAGTTGGGGGAATTTTCTTGCGGCCAGAAATTATGCGGCAGGTTTTCAGTAGCGCGGGCTTCAGCCTGCGGGTTTTAATCCTTGCAAGGTCTAACTCCCGCAGGCTGAAGCCCGCGCTACTGAAACCCATGATTTATTTTTTGGGAATGATGGGCAGCAGCAGGTAAGGCTGGCGGTTGTTTTCGCAGTGAAGCGTGGTCTTGCCGGAAAAAATGTGAGCCGGGCGGTTAACGGGATCGTCATGCAGGAACGGGCCGCAGCCTCGAAGTTCATTTTTGAAATTGGAAAGCTTTCCGCCTCGGCAGGCGTGCTCGTAATCTTTTCCGCGAATGGTGAGCGCGATTCGGTATCCTGCGGGGACCACGATGCTGGTGGGCCAGATTTCCACGTCCAATTCCACGGGCACGCCGGGCTTCAATGGTTGGCGTTCGTCGTGCGTGTGGTAGGGACGCCACGGTTTGGAAAGCGCCGCGTCCAGCTTAAGGTGCGACGCGCGCAGCCAACCCTGGCCGATTGGCGTGTGCGGATCGATCGCCCCCTGGAAAACAATTTCCGTCATGTCCGGGGAGAAAACGCGCAGCACAGCAAAAATATCGGCATCTTCCGTGCTCGAGGAAAGAAATAATTTCAGCGCCGAAGGGCCGGTAATTTCAGTTTCAGTGGGCAGCGGCGGCGTCATGAATGTGACGCCATCGCTCATGGCGTCAAACGAAAGACTGGCGTGAGCTGCTGGAGGCGCGGTTACGAGGCCGCCGCTCGCGAAATCGAAATAATGTTTCGTCCACTGCGTCCGAGCCAGCGGCCATTCGTGTTCCATGCGCTCTTCAAAGCGATCGAGATGGCGAACCTGTAGCAGCACGCGCGGTTCGCTGTCCCAGCCGTTCTTTTCGCCCTTCAAAAAATAATCGAAGAAACGTTTCTGCAGGTTGCGGCCGTAATCGGTATAGAAATGCGTCCAGTGTTCGATGCCGTGTGCTTCGAGCCACTTTTGCGTGGATGCGGCGCGTAGAAAACCTTCGAAATTGCCGCGCGGATGCAATCCCTGGCCGCCCCAATTTGCGGAGGAGAGCAATGGGACAGTGACCTTGGACCAGTCCGGAGAGCGATCCTTGCTGTACTGGTCATCGAGCGGATGCGCCAATAGATCGGCGCCGAAATTGCAACGGTTGGCGGCGAGTTGCGCGTCCGTCAGCGTTTCCGGCCCGCACACCAGGTCGCCCGTCGCGCGGCTGAGCGGCCCTCGTGTTCCCAATCCGTGCTGCACGGTTTTCACCTGCATGTCGTACCAATTCGCCCAGAACGTGCAGTAGATGCCGCCGTGATGCGAGGTGTCGCGATACCACTCCGCAGCGCCTTCCCATACGCACATGGCCGCCAAGTGCGGCGGTTGCTGCGAGGCCACCTGCCACTGATTGATCGCGTAATAGGAAATGCCGTTGAGGCCTACCTTGCCGGTGCTCCAGGGCTGCACTCCGGCCCATTCGATACATGCCACGAAATCTTGTGTCTCGCGCGGCGAAAAAGGATCGACGGTACCGGGCGAGCGCCCGCAACCGCGGCTGTCTACGCGCACGCAAACGTAGCCGTGCGGCACCCATTTCTCGGGGTCCACCACTTCCCAGTTTTGATACAGGTTGCTCGAGCCTGCCGGCACATCGGGATGCTCGCGCGCCATCGTTTCCCACGCGTCGGGATATCCATCCTGAAAAGAGAGACCTTTTGCGTAGGGCCCGTAGGTGAGCAGCACGGGGTAGCGACCTTCCGCTACTGGTCGAAAAACGTCGGCTCGCAGCACGATGCCGTCGTCCATGGGGATCGGTGCGTCCCAATCGATCTTCATTCCATCTCGGATTTCAGTTTTTGATTGTGCATCAGGTTTCAAAGTCATTTTCAATCCTCATGAAAAATGGAAAGAAACTAAGAAGGCAGTGGTTTTCCTTTGGTCTCCACTCCAAATGGCAGCAGCAAAAGTCCCACAAGGAATGCGACTGCCGTCAAGGCCACGGGAATTCCCAGCGTCTGGAAGTGGCGTATTCCCGCACCCACCAAAAATGTAGCGCCCGCGCCGGCAAAACGTCCCACGTTTTGCGCGAAGGCCAGTGCGCTGGCGCGGCACTCGGTTTCATACTGCTCCGGCAACCAGAAAGAATATACGGTGTAGTTCGCGCCGCCAATCCCGAGAAAGAAAAGGCACACGAAAAACCATTTCAGCGCGTCCGTTTGCAAGTAGAAAACGTAGCCGAAGGTAACCACGATGACCACAAACATCAGCGAATAAAAAATGGCCTGATTCATTTTGCGTCCCAGCTGGTCGGCGATGAACGGAACGCTCAGCGCTCCCAGAATCGTGCCGATGGAAAGAATCGCCGTGCCATAAGACGCCAAGCGCGCCGATTGAAATGAGGTGTGCCCCGCCTTCGCCGCGAGGTAAGTGATTGCCGCGGGCACATAGACCGAGCCTGCCCACAAGCCAATGGTGGAAACCAGCTGGTACATGAGATTCATCATTGTGCGCAGGCGGTATCGCGGCGAAAAAATTTCCAGAAACGAGCGCCGCAAACTCCATTTCTCGCCTAGCGCTCCGCGCTTGCTTTCCCATCGCTCCGGTTCCTTCATCCCTTTGCGGATCAAAACCACAAGCAGCGCCGGGACGCCGCCCACCACGAACATCCATCTCCAGCCGAAGCGGCTGCCGACAAAATAATTGGCCAGGGCCGCCAGAAAAAAACCGAAGTAATAGCCCGTGTGCATCATGCCGGCGCCCATGGTTCGCCGGTCTTCCGGCCACTCTTCGGAAATCAGCGTGGCGCCGATGCCCCATTCTCCGCCGATGCCAATTCCGGCCAGAAGGCGAAGTGCGGCGAGCATCCAAATGTTCGTGGCAAATGCGCTCAGCAACGTAAAAAGCGAAAAGCAAAGAATCGTGAACATCAATGTGCGCACGCGGCCAAATCGGTCAGCCACCGGCCCCCAAAGCAGCGCCATTCCCCAGCCAATCAGAAACAAGGCAAAGAGAATTCCGCCGTAATAGCCGATGTTGGCGGTGGTGGCGGGAATTCCCGATCGGGGCAGCAAGTCGCGCAGCGCCGGAACAAGAACGAGGGCATAGATGAAGGAGTCCATTCCGTCGAGCACCCATCCGCCCCATGCCGCCCAGAAGCTGCGGACTTGATTTGCAGTCAGTGGCGTTCGGTTTGCGGTCATCGCGCGAGGGCCCAAGTGCAATTGGGATGGTGCAATGAGAGAGAATCGCCAATGCAATGCCGCGGCGGGACATGTTGGCGATGGCGCGCGTTTCGTTTCTGCTTCATGGCGACTGGCATATTACCACTGCGCGGTTTGGATTCCGTCCGCGGAGGTAATTTGCATTTCATTTCAATGCTGCACACTTCCATTCACAAAATGAAATCGCTTGCGGCGCGCCCCCGGCTGGAAAGTCGGCTACAATGACGCAACGAAAGAAAGCGCACGGCGTCGTACTCGGATGAAAACCAATAGCAATGTCATGGGGGACGAGACATGGGACGTGATCGAGGCGCGAATTTGCCGGTCGAAAATATTGGAACGAGTCTGACTCGGCGCGATTTGGTGCAGCGTGCCGCGTGGGTCCTTGCGGCTGCGGCGATTCCGGGTGGCGCGCAACTTGCCGCTCAAGATGCCGGCGCGAATATCAGCCCGATGATGCTGAAGCTCAGCACTTATATGAGCGAAGCGCGCAACAACGCGTTGCCCGATAAAGTGCTGCAAGAAACCAAGCACCACATTCTCGATACGTTTGCCGCCATGATTTCCGGCTCAGAGCTTCCACCGGGGCGCATGGCCCTGAAATTCGCTCACGCCTATGGCGGGCCGAATATTTGCACGGTGGTTGCTTCGGATGTCCTTATGGGGCCGATCGAAGCGGCCATGGTGAACGGGGAACTCGCGCATTCGGACGAAACGGACGATGACTACACGGGTGGAGGGGCGCATCCGGGCAGCGCCGTTGTGCCTGCCACGCTGGCGCTCGGTGAAAAAGTCGGCATCAGCGGGCAGCACTTCACGCGAGCGGTGGCGCTCGGCTATGACATTGGCATGCGCGCGTTCAAGACGGTTGGCGCGGGCATCCTCAAAGATACGCACGTTCTGGTGGGAACGTTTGGCGCATCGGCCGCAGCCGGCTGCGCGCTGAGCCTGGATGCGCAGCAGATGCGCTGGCTGCTCGATTACGCGGCTCAACAGGCGGGGGCGGGTTTTGCAACCTGGAGGCGCGATACCGATCACATCGAGAAGGGATTTGTTTTTGGCGGCAGCACGGCGCGCAACGGAGTGAACAGCGCGCTGGTCGTTCAGCTCGGCTGGACCGCTGTCAACGACGTGATGTCCGGCCCCGATAATTTTGTGATGTCCTACGATCCCAAGGCCGATCCGGCAAAGTTTGTAGAGGCGCTGGGCGAGCGCTACGAAGTGACGCTGACCACGCTCAAGCGATGGACAACGGGCGGCCCCATCCAATCGCCGCTGGATGCGCTGCAACTCATCATGAAAAAGCATCCCTTCGAGCCGGAGCAGGTGAAGCAAGTCGTGGTGCGCACCGCAACCAGCGCCGCCTACACCGTGAACAATCGCGAGATGCCGGACATTTGCCTGCAACACATGATCGCCGTGATGATTCTGGACAAGACCGCTTCGTTCAAAGCGGCGCACGACAAGCCGCGCATGCAGGATCCCGCCGTGCTCCGCGAACGCGCCAAGGTGCAGCTGATCGGCGACGAAGAACTCGAGCACATGATTCCGAAGCGCGTGGCCATCGTGGAGGTCACGCTGAACGATGGAACCAAGCTTACCGAGCGCGTGGAATCCGTGCGCGGCACGCCGGAAAATCCCATGAGCCGCGAAGAGGTAGTGGCCAAGGCGCGCGACCTGATCATTCCCATCCTCGGCGTGAAAAAGTGCGACGCGCTCGTCGAGAAATTGCTGAACCTGGAAAATGTGAAGGACATCCGAGAGCTGCGGCCATTGCTGCAACGGGTGTAAGAGTGCGGTGACCTTGGTCATTGATAGGGAGGGAATTTGAAAGCTATCGTGAAAACCGTGAGTGCGGTCTTGGTGGTTATCGGCTGCGTCTGGATTTTGCAGGGGATCAATGTGTTGCCGGGGAGTTTCATGACGGGGCAAACGCGTTGGGCGGTGCGTGGCGGGATTTTGGTGTTTGCGGGGATTGCCGGGTGGGTGACGGCGAATCGGAAACAGCGGCACGCGGGTTGATCGCACGGCGTTTGTAGTGTGTAGTGCTCGCCTTCAGGCGAGCATCTGTGTGAATCCACAGTGCCCGCCTGAAGGCGGCTTCTACGAAGATGCCAACTCTAGCTGCCAGTCGAGCTTAATGCCTGTCGTGATCTCCGCCGTGATCGTCACCGTGGCCTCGATGCTCTTCAGGCACTTTGCGGCCTTCTCGGGCGGCTCCACGCTCGTGCTCAGAGCGTTCCTCCAGATGATGCTGTTCCTGGGGTCGTTGAGCAGGCGCATATCGGTGAACGCCCTCGTAGGGATGAACGTACGTTCCCCGGTTGAACCAGGTGCGTCCCCAGCGGGCGTTGTTGAGGAACACGGCGTGGCCTCCCCAGTCTAAGCGGCCAAATCCCGGGCCCCAGCCCCAGGGCCTGAAGAAAAGTCCCAGCGAGACGCCGAAGCCGAAACGGATCGCGCCGCCAACATAAAATCCGGGGCGCGGCGCGAAGAAAACGATGGCAGGGTCGTAGTAGGGGACAACGACGAAGCCGGGGTTGACAGGCATGATGGTGATGTACGGTCCCGCACCAACAACGATTTGTGCGTTGCTTCGCAGGTACCCATAATCACGAGCCTTGCGCCTCTCCCGTTGCACCGCGTCCATCACGTCCGCTTGTTGTGCAAGGAATGCGTTGCCCAAATCCGTGGTCCAATTCATGTCGCGGGACATCATTTCCAGCACGGATGGGAAGGGCAGCAGCGCCTGAACGCTTGGGTCCCAGGGGAGTTGATCGCCCTGAATGGCGTCGGCCAGGGCTTTTCCGGTGAGGTAGTGGTGCTGATCGGCCCATTTTGCGGCATCGGGGATTTGGTCGGGATACGTGGCGCCCGCCAGAATCTGCGCCACCAGCGGGTCGGGATAGAGCGCGATGCGCGCGACCAATTGATCGAGCTGCGGCGGCGAATACGACGGCGGAGCCTGCGCAAACGCTGGAGCAGAAGCGAAAACCGTTATCAACAGGAATAATTTTAGGATACGCACTGTATTCTCCCTTTCATGCCTTTCATGAGAACCGGAAATTCTGTCCGTACTAGCTTGCTTCAGAGCGTCACTTCAAAGCGAGCAAAACTTCGCGCATAAGTTTCTGAAACCTAAACGAAAAGATGCGGCTTTCCCCTGCGAGGATGCTCGCTGTAGTTCAATGCACCCTTGACTCTCGCCATACCCTGTCGGAAACTCTGCGATGCTTTTGCTCACAGAATCTTTGCGCGGGCGGTGATGCGTGAACGTGCATCCGAAAAAATTTGGCGGACCGAAAACGCCTTACATCGTTAACGCCGCCGTGCGCATTGGGCACGTTCATCTAAAAGTTGCCAATCTTGATCGAGCGCTCGGCTTTTACAGCGGCGTTTTGGGATTTCAGATCATGCAGCGGCTTGGTGACGGCGCGGTTTTTCTTTCCGCGGGCGGTTATCACCACCACATTGCTTTGAATACCTGGGAAAGCCTGGGCGGCTCGCCGCCTCCTGTCGGCACAACCGGGCTTTACCACACGGCGATTGTTTATCCGACGCGCGCGGCTCTTGCCATCGCGTTGCGCCGAGTGCTCTCCGCGCGAATCCCGCTGGAAGGCGTGGCGGATCATGGCGTGAGCGAGTCCATTTATTTGCGCGACCCGGACGACAATGGCGTGGAGCTGTATTGCGATAAGCCGAGGGAGCTTTGGCCGCGTGACGCGGACGGAAAGCTGGCCATGTACACTCGCATGCTGGATTTGGATAAATTGCTTGGTGAAGCGCCGCAAGGCTCGGAGCTTTCGACTGGGCCTGAGGATTTGTGACTGATTTTTAGTAGAACAGGCTTCAGCCTGTTGCATTGATTGTCTGAACCACAATTTAAACCAACAGGCTGAAGCCTGTCCTACGGGGGATCTCCGATGATTCGACGTGATTTTTGCAAGACATCGCTGGCGCTGGCTGGTTTGGCGCTGAGCAAAGGGCCAGCCGAGGCGCTGGCGAGTCCCGCGGAAGAATTGGCAAAAGCGCCGGGGCTGACCAAATACGTCTCCGAATTCATCGTGAACACCAAGTACGAAGACATTCCGGAAAACGTGATCGCGCTGGGCAAGAAAACCATGTTGGACGGATTCGGGCTGGCGCTGGCCGGCTCGGCTTCCACGGCGGGGCCGCGCATCCGGCAATACATCGAATCGCTCGGCCCATGCGGCGGCAGCGCCAGCATCATCGGCACGAAAATGAAAGTTCATCCGCGATTTGCCGCGCTGGCTAACGGCGTCTCCATCCACGCGGATGATTTTGACGATACTGGTTCGGCGTTTCATGTTGCCGCGCCTGTCCTTCCGCCATCGTTTGCGCTGTGCGAGGCAAATCGCCGCAGCGGCAAGGACTTGATGCTGGCATTTCATGTCGGCGTGGAAGTCGGAAATAAAATTGGCGATGCGATGTCTCCGCGGCACCAGCAGGACGGATACCACACAACGGGAACCATTGGAACTCTTGGCAGCGCGGCAGCCTGCGCAAGGCTGCGCGGGCTCGATGCGGCCAAAACGGCCATCGCCCTGGCCATTGCAGGCTCGGAAGCCAGCGGCCTTCGCGACAATTTTGGATCCATGACCAAGCCGTTTCACGCCGGGCACGCCGGAGAAAGCGGCACTGTAGCGGTTGATCTTGCAGCTATCGGCTGGACGGCTGCCTCCGACATTCTGGAAGCGCAGCTGGGATTTTTTGCCGTCGGCGGCGGATTCGATCCGAAGTTCATCGTGGATCGTCTGGGCAAGCCGTGGATGTTTGTAACTCCCGGAGATTTGATCAAGCGATTCCCCTGCGGCACGATTCAGCAGCAGGTGATGGACGAAATGCTTCGCCTCATTCAGCAAAACAATATCAAGGCGGCAGATGTCGACAAGGTAGAGGTCGGCGGAAACCTGAGCAACTACAGGACGCTCTTCCAGCACCACCCGGTAACCGGCCTGCAGGGAAAATTCAGCATGGAATATGCCATGGCCATCCTGCTGCTTGAGCGCAAGGCGACGCTGAGTTCATTCACCGACGCCGTCGCGCAGCGCGCGGACATGCAGGATATGATCAAGCGCGTGCGCTATTATGTGGACCCCGAATTCAACAAGCTGGAACTGCAGGGGGCGTCGTTGCAGGCCATGCTCGTGGAGCAGAGCATGCTCAAAATTTACATGAAGGATGGGAAAGTTATTTCAGGGCGCACCGAACCCGCCAAGGGAAGCCCGGAAAATCCCATGACCTTTGAGGAAGTGGCCGACAAGTTCCGGGGGAACGCCGAATTTCTAAAATGGCCGAGGCAAAAGGCCGAGTCGGTCATCGAACTCGTGAAGTCCCTGGAAACTCTGCCGGACATGAGCAAGCTCACCGCGGCGCTCGCGGGCTGAGCCGCTGCAGCTCAAGCCGAGGCTACCACACGCAAGCGGCCCTGGCGTATCGTGCCCGCACGGCTACCGCGCGTACGATCCGGTTTTCAAATCATCCAGGATCGACGCGGCGCGCGGCGACCAGCCCAGTTCCTTCTTTGCCTTATCGCCGCTCACCTGTTGATCAAGGACCAGCGCATCCGCGAATGCTCCCATGGCCTTGCGCGCTTCCTCGAGGGGCCATGCCTGCGTTTTGCCTTTCGCTCCAGCGCCCATGCTTGCAGCTTCGGCCACATCACGCACAGGATACGAGGGGCCGTGCGCCGCATTGTAGAGAGAGCCGGGCGCGGCTTTTTGCAGCGCTAGGACGTAAAGCTGCGCGAGGTCCTCGACCTCCACAAATGGCCAGCGGTTTCGGCCGTCTCCAACGTAAGTTGTTGCGCCGGTTTCGCGCGCGGATTTCGTGAGCATCGCGGGGATGCTTCCGCCGCAGCCATACACTAGTGCGGGGCGGATCACGACTGTGCGCACGCCGCGGCCTTTGTATGCGAGCACTTCCTGCTCAATGGCAGGCCGATGCGCGACGAGAGGCGTGGGATTGACAGGCGTCAGTTCGTCCGCAAGTTTGTCTCCGGTTGAGCCAAGGACCCACACGCCGCTGGTGTAAACAAACGGCTTTCCAGAGCCTTCGAGCACACTGAGAATCGCGCGCACCACGGCCAAATCCACTTGAGGAGAGCTTGCATCGTTGGTGTTGGCCGTGTGGATCACGCCTTCGGATAAGCGGGCCGCCGCAGCAATAGCTTCCGGCTTATGCAAATCGCCGAGGCATGCGCGGATTCCGCGCGCCTCCAGCTGATTCGCTTTTTCAGGCGTGCGCGCAAGCCCGGTTACTTTGTGTCCCGCTTTTTGCAAAGCTTCCGCAACGGCGCTTCCGATATATCCCGTAGCCCCAGTCAGAAAAACTTCCATGTGATTTTGCCCTCCGAGATGGATCAACAAAGGATCATTGTACTGTGCGGGATGCGGAACTCAAGCGGCGCGCTTGCGTTCCATTGGCGGCGGAGAGCTACGGGCGGTGTTCTTTTGCGGGAGTGGCGACCGGCTTGAGCGTGGCGCTCCAGCAGCGTTCGCACACTTCATCGGGATACACGAAATAGTTGGAAGACTTGCCGCATTTCTTGCATTCGAGCGGGATGGGACGCGCAACGCCGCGCACGCTCAGCCCTCGCGCACGAGCCTTTCGCTCCACCCACAATACAAATTCCACGGCTACGTTTCGGTCGCGATACGACTCGGAATCTTCAGGCCTGAGGAAGAAGGGCCAGGGACGAAGGAGCAGTGCCATACCCACGATACCCAGAATCACTACGAGCGCCCAGATCATATGCGTGCCCCGCTACTGGAACCATATCGGTAAAACTACAAATTTACATTAGCTGCGTTGCGCGGGAACGGCCCCAGGGATGTTGTGGTTGCGACTCCTATTGGTTACGGGTGGTGGCACTTGGAACACATTCTCTAACCGAGAACCCAAGTGCCGCCATTCGATTGCGAGTGCTTTGCGGAGATCGATAAGCCTGGCTTTGTGAAGCCCACACCATATCCATAGTTAGAGATTTGCGTTGGCTACTTCTTATCGGTCGCGGGAAGAACGGCATTCCCAACCTGCTTGTTGTACTCCGCCATATCGATTGGCGAGCAGAGCATTTCCGACATATCGAAGCCGGGCGGCTGCAAATGCAGAGGGAATTTGTTGAGACCTTGCCAGGGCTCTGTATACATCTTGGGATCGTAAATCGTCACCGTGAGTTCCATATTGTCATGATCCACGCGGTGGAAGCGTTCCTCCACGCGCAAATCCTCGCTATGCGGCCGGCCCGCGTGATCGAGCCAACTCCTTGGATTTAATCCCACTGTTTCGACCACGAACGTATAATCATCCACCCATTTTCCGACGGAATAGCCGTTCCATCGCAATTCCGGATCCTTGGGCAGTTCTCGTCCGTCCGTCCAAATGGTGCGCCAATTCCCGTAAAATTGATTTAAGTAGATCACCTTGCTGGCAGTCTGAACCAGTTCGATGGTTCTCAATTCGAAAAGCTCCATGCGAGGGAATCCAACCGGGTCGCACTGGTCCACGGGATCGTTTGCAAGCGCGGCAGGGACTTGCCGGACGCTCGGCCCTGAGGGCTTGTTGGCCTTCAGCGCCTCCAGACCCATTGGCGTGTAATGCAGAGGGCGCATGATGCCCGTTTCGTCGGGCCGTCCCCCTTCAACGCCCTGTCCTCGCGGCGCTGTCAGCGCCGGGTGCTCCAGCGCGCCGCTTGGCTGGCGTCCCCCATCCTGTTCAGCCGCATCCCAGATCCCCGAAATGTCGCGGCGCGGGGCAGGGGCCGATTTCTTTCCGGCATACCACGGTTTGATCGGCGGAATGCTGTCCCACGTCTTCGGATTTGACTGTTGTTCTTCCGCCGCTTTGGTTTGCGCGGATTGCGCGCCCGCGGCAGGAGAAATCATCAATCCTGCAAGCACAGCGAATAGCGACACCACCCAGCCCTTTGAAATTCCCAAGATTCCTCCCAGCAGCTTCGACTCAGCTTCTCGAATCTACCCCACAGCCGCCCAAACCTGTCCTATGGCTGGAATTGCTTGCCGTTGATTACGATACGTCTTCTCGGCGCGGTTGGGCTGGAACTCCCCAGGAACCCCACTGGATTGCCGTTGCGCGCCGGCATGGCATCGATTTCAACCTCATCACCGGGCTTGAATGTATTTTTACTCCAGCCAATCTGCATCATGGACACAGGGTTTTGAGCTTCCACGATCCAATGCACGATGTTCCCGCTATCGTCCTTGACGTCGACCTTCACGAAAACGTGCGGGTTCGACCAAACAAAAGCCGTTACGGTTCCCTTCACGATGACCGATTTGTCCGTTTCGTACGTCGCCCCGCCATGATGCGCGAACATCGGGACGGACATCGCCAAAAGCATCACGGCTGCGAAGAAAATGACCCCAAGCCTTTTTATCATCAGCACTTCTCCCTATTCTCGATCAGAGTAGCATCCGGTCCGGGAATGGCGTCCGAGGGTAGCGCGAATTACAACAAATTCGCTCAGACCGTACTTATGCGCAATTTATACACCCGGAATCAATTTCCGTGAACCTAATTGTTTTCATCCTTGCAGGGCAAGAACATCGCCCAGAACTGTGATTTGCGGTGATAAATGGCGGGCGAATCAATCACAATGATTGTTGATGTTGGAAGATTCACAGTTGTGGGCGCGTCCGCGTCCGCGTCTTGGCTGTTGGAGGTTCGGGGACCTGCAAGTTAAACTGTGAGGCGGAGGGGTGGGAGAGCGGTTTAATCCGGCGGTCTTGAAAACCGTTGAGCCCGAAAGGGTTCCGGGGGTTCGAATCCCCCCTCCTCCGCCATACATTGCCGCGCTGGCATGGTCCGGGATTTTCTCTTACGGAAATTCTCAGTTGTAAATTTACGCTCGCCAATTTGAAGGAAGCAGGCAAGGCAGGGAGCCGCGGTTCCGCGCAGAACTGCGTTGACTGTTAACTGTTGACAGTATACGATTTCCGGAATGAATTGAGGTTTGCGATGAAGAACGAGGATACGCTGACGCAGCTTCGCGCGCGCCGCTCCAAGTCTCTGTCCTCCCTGGCCGCTGAGGAACTGGAGCGGATGATCATCAACGGGGAGCTGCAGTCCGGCGATCGCATCAATGAAAGCACGCTGGCGAAGATGTTCGGCATCAGCCGCGGGCCGATCCGCGAGGCCTGCCGCAGCCTGGAAAAAAGCGGGTTGGTGAAGGTGGTTACCAATCGCGGAGTGTTTGTGCGCGAGATGAGCGTTGCGCAAGCCGCGGAGATTTATGACGTGCGCGCGCATCTCTTTGGCTTGGCTGGCAGGCTGGCTGCGAATCGCGCCACGAAACGCGACCTCGCGGAATTGCGCGCCATGGTGGATGAAATGGAGCGCGCCAAGGATATCGACGAGTATTACCCATTGAACGTGGCGTTTCATGGCCGTCTGGTGGAACTTTCCGGCAACAGCCGTCTCGCGGAACTTTATAAATCCTTGAGCAAGGAGCTTCACTTGTTTCGCCGGCGAGGTCTTGTGCAGGGCGAGTCCATGGTTTCCTCGAATCGCGAACATGTGCGCATGATCGAGGCGCTGCGAAACCGAAACGCTGATTTGGCGGAGCGTGAAATGGTTCGCCACATTCAGGCAGGCAAAGCGCGGCTGCTGAAAGGCGCGGAAGAGCAAATTTCCAAGGTTTCAAAAACTCGGGTCCGCAAAGGCAAGGAGAATTGATGAAGATCAAGAATATCGAGGCCAGCATTCATTCGACGGCCATCACTGTGCCGTTGCTGGAAGGGAAAGTGCAAGGCTATGGGCGCGAGGAACAAAAGGAATTCGTCTTTTGCGAAGTGGAAACGGACGAAGGGCTCACGGGCCTTGCGATCACAGGCCATTTTCTTGCCCGCTCCGTGGTTGCCGCGCTGAAATCATATGTGCTGCCCACCGTTCGCGACATGGACGTGCGCGACCTGGAAGCCATTCACCAAAAAGTTTTGCAGAAGCTGAATCCTCGCGCCATGACCGGAGTTGTTTCCAGCGCGCTTTCCTGCCTGGATATTGCGCTGTGGGACATTCATGGGAAGGCAACCAACCGCTCGGTGGCCGCTATGCTGGGCAATGCCAGAACTTCGGTGCCCGCCTATGTAACCTATGGATTTCCGCAATATGACCGCGAGCAGCTTGTGGAAGCGGCAAAGCTGCAAATATCAAAGGGCTTCAAGGCTCTGAAGATCGTGGTGGCGGTGGATAAGAAAGGCTGGCGCGAAGATGCGGCCCGCGTCCGCGCTGTCCGCGATGGGGTTGGCCCCGACGTTGACCTGATGATCGACGCCAATTACCTGTTCAATCCGGTCGAGGCCAAGATGTTGTGCCGCGCGATTGAGGATTGCAACATCACCTGGTTTGAAGAACCGCTGCACCAGAACGATGCCCGCGCTCTGGCCGATCTTCGCGCGCATACCAAAATTCCAATCGCCGCGGGACAGATGGAAGGGCACAGATGGCGCCTGCGTGAACTCGTGGAGAAGCAGGCTGTGGATATTCTTCAGCCCAACGTTTGTTTTTGCGGCGGCTTTACGGAAGCGCGCAAGGCCGCGCATCTGGCGCAGATTTATAACATGCCCATCGCAAATGGCGGCGGCTGGCCGCTGTTCAACATGCATACGTTCGCGGGAATGATGAACGGCTGGATCGTCGAGTGGCACTTGGGCATGGTGCAGGTTGGAGAAATGCTTTTCATCGATTCGCCGCAGCCGGTGAATGGAATGCTGAAGATACCCGACGAACCGGGTCTCGGATTGAAATTGAATCGTGACGCGTTGCGCGACAGCGAGGTCAAAGAATAATGAAGATTGTCGACATTCGCGAAATCGTTGTCCCTATCAAATCGGAAATTCGCAACGCATATATCGATTTCAGCCAGATGACCGTGAGCGTTCTCGCGCTGATCACGGACGTGGTGCGCGACGGGCGCCCGGTTGTCGGCTTCGGATTCAACTCCAACGGCCGGTATGCCCCCAGTGGACTGTTGCGCGATCGTTTTATTCCCCGGCTAAAGGCTGCGGCTCCAGCGGAAGTGCTGGACGAAACCGGCGAAAATCTCGACCCGTTTAAGATCTGGAAGATTGTCATGAAGAACGAAAAACCCGGAGGACACGGCGAACGATCCGTGGCCGTGGGCGTCCTCGACATGGCGGTGTGGGACGCGGTCGCCAAAATCGCCGGTGTTCCTCTCTATCGCCTTCTCGCGGATCGTTTCCGGGGCGGCGTCTTTGAACCCAAAGTGTTCGTCTATGCGGCCGGCGGTTATTACTATCCGGAAAAAGATCATTCCGCCCTGCAGCGAGAAATGCAGAGCTATCTTGACCTCGGCTATTTCGTCGTGAAGATCAAGATTGGCGGGGCTCCGCTGGCGGAAGATTTGCGCCGGATCGAAGCCGTGCTCAAGATTCTGGATCGCGGAGACCAGTTGGCGGTGGACGCCAACGGCCGTTTTGACGTGGAGACCGCGATAGCCTATGCGAAGGCGCTCGCTCCGTACGGATTGCATTGGTACGAAGAGGCGGGCGATCCGCTCGACTATGAATTGCAATCCAAGCTTGCGGAACATTATCCCGGGCCGATGGCAACGGGCGAAAATCTTTTCTCGGTGCAGGATGCGCGTAACCTGATTCGATACGGCGGAATGCGTTCCGACCGCGACATCCTGCAATTTGACTGCGCGCTGAGCTACGGCCTGGTCGAATACTTGCGAATACTGGACATGCTGAAGGAGTACGGCTGGTCGCCAAAGCGCTGCATTCCGCACGGCGGACACCAGTTGTCGCTGAATATCGCGGCGGGTTTGGGTCTCGGCGGCAACGAATCTTATCCGGGCATCTTTCAGCCGTTCGGCGGATTTGCGGACGGCATTCCAGTTGAAAAAAGTTACGTGAAGCTGCCGGATATTCCGGGCATAGGCTTCGAATCCAAAAAAGAGTTGTTCAAGGTAATGGACGCGCTTGCAAGAGGTTAGTTGAAAGCGATAACGGGGGCTGCCTTGGAATCAGCGGCGCACGAAATTCGGCACGAGACGCATGGCAAGAAGAAGCGCACTTGGCGGAATAACATTACGCTGCATGTTTTCATCGCCATCGTGGCGGCGATCATTCTGGGAGAGCTTGATCCCAAACTGGCGCTGGAAATGCGGCCGCTGGGCGACCTGTTCATCAAGCTCATCCGAATGGCCATCGCCCCGATAGTTTTTCTGTGCGTAGCCACGGGAGTTGCGCGCATCGGCGACGTCCGCAAAGTGGGGCGCATCGGCCTCAAGGCGCTCGTTTATTTTGAGTTGGTGACCACGCTGGCCCTGGCGATCGGATTGGCTTCCGTCATCCTTTTCAAGCCGGGCGTTGGCGTCAACGCTCAGCAGCCCGGCGTCGCTTCAGGGGATTACGCCGCCTACGCCGGCAGCGGCAAAAATTTTACTGTTCTGGGTTTTCTTCTGGGAACGGTTCCGGATAACGCTCTGGGAGCGTTTGTAAGAGGCGACCTGCTGCAAGTGGTGGTGATTGCGCTGCTCTTCGGATTGGCCGTGATTGGCATGGGAGAACGCGGGCATTCCGTGGTGCGAAGTTTGGATGGCATCATGATGGCGTTTTTTGGAATTATTCGCATCATCATGCGCGTCGCTCCCATAGGCGCATTCGGAGCGATGGCCTTCACGGTCGGCAAGTTCGGCAACGGAGCGCTGCTGGCGCTATCGAAGCTGATTGTATGCACGTACCTCACCGAAGCCTTCTACGTTTTCGTTGTCTTGGGAATCATCTGCCGGGTGTTTGGATTCAGCCTGATTCATTTCATCCGTTACATCTTCGATGAAATTCTTCTGGTGATTGGCACGTCATCGTCGGAGAGCGTGTTACCGCAACTGATGGTGAAGCTGGAAAAGTTTGGAGCTTCGCGCTCCGTGGTCAACCTGGTGTTGCCCACCGGATACGCATTCAACCTTGGCGGACTGGCTCTGTCCTTGCCAATCAGCACGCTGTTTATCGCGCAGGTGTATCACATTCCGCTTTCCTTCGGGCAATTGCTGAGCCTGGTCGCCATCATGCTGGTCACATCGAAGGGAGCTGCGGGAGTTACGGGAGCCGCATTTATTGTTTTGGCGACGACCATCGGCGCGTCGGGCATTTTGCCCATCGAAGGTCTGGCGCTCCTGTTTGCGGTTGACAATTTTCTGTCCATGGCGCGCGCTCTCGCCAACGTCATTGGAAACGGAGTCGCCACGGTGGTGATCGCGAAGTGGGAAAACGATTTTGATGCCGGCAAGCAAGCTACGTAGCGTTAGGAAATCCTGCTGCAATAACTAAAGATGTGTTGAATCGCCTTTCGTGGCGCGGGCTTCAGCCTGCGGGGTTTAATCCGAGCACGGTCGATTGTTCTTGGCACTAACCCCCGCAGGCTGAAGCCCGCGCCACTCAAGACGGACTAGCTTCCATCGCGGATGATGCGGCAGGACTCGATGTCGAAGCTGACGTTTCCGACTGCCAGGCGCGCCTGATCCCGGAATCCTGCGATGAAGCGCATGAAGCGCCACACATCCGAAAAATTTGTGGCAAGGCCGATTGAAGCGCGGATGGCTCCGGCGCTCTTGTGGCCGCGTTCCTGCATCATTTTGACGAAGCTCAGCAGATTGATTTCCTCGCCCAAAGTGAAACCCGCGCGCATATCTTCCTCGGTCAAGCCTTCCGCGATCTCTCCCGCGCCGGGATTGCAGAAGCATCCCGTGCGCAGCGAAATATTTTCCGCGCCCGCCAGTTCCTCGACGCGCCTGTAGTCCAGCAAGTGTCCCTGCGGGTCGTAGAGGTTGAGCGTTACGGTTCCGCCACGCGCCTGCATGTTTGCCGGGCCGTAGATGCGCACCATGGCGCGGCCATTGCCGTGCCGTAACGCCAGCAACTCTTCCAAAAGCCATCCCGTCAGGCAGCGCACTCGTTCCGCGATGGTCTCAATGCCAATCGCTTGCAGGTGGAGCAATCCAATTTCCACGGCCGGGATGGAGAGATAATTCAGCGTGCCATCCTCAAACGCGGCTTCATTCGGGGACAACACATGCGCTTGTCCCTGCACCGACGCGAAATTCACGGTTCCGCCGGCGAACCATGGGCGCTTCAAGCTGGCCAGCGCGGATCGGCGAATGAGCAGTGCGCCGACGCCGGTCGGGTAGCCAAACATTTTGTAAAACGATAACGTCACGAAATCCGGCTGCGCGGCGGTCAGATCCAGGCGGCTGGTGGGCACAAAGGCGGCTGCATCGAGCAGCACGCGCCACCCTTTGCTTTGCGCTTTGCCGATGAGATCCAGCGGATGTTTTACGCCTGAAAAATTAGACTGCGCCGGATACGCAAATAGTTTGGCGCTGGACTCATCGGCCTCGCCCAGCAACGTGTCGATGCACGCAAGGTCCAGCCGCAGATCGGGCATTGCAAGCGGCGCGTAATGGATGGTGGCACCCTTGGCGCGCGCGAATTCGCGAATTCCATTCACGGAGTTGTGATTGTCAAAGGTGAGCAGGTAGCGGCTTCCCGGCGCGAAGGGAAACGATTCGCCAACCAGCTTGAGCGCCGCCGTGGCGTTTGCGGTGAAGACAAGGACATAGTCTTCGGCGCGCGCATTGAAATAATTCAAAATGTGGCGGCGCGTTCGCTCCACGTGCTCGGTCATCGCCACCGAAGCAGGGCTTGCGGAGTGCGGATTGCCCAGAACGCTGGAGCGCAATAGCTCGTGATGTTTTTGCAATTGCGATTCGGCGTAGAGAGAGCCGCCGGTGTAATCGAGGTAGACCTGGCTGCGTTCGTCCAGGCGGCGATATTCGGTCGCCCGCAGATCGTCCAGCAGGGCAGTCTTCTTGTAGTCTGGAAAACGCGCCACGAAATCCGCGCACGCTTTTTCGGCCTGAAGTTTTTCCTGACTGTCGCTTCCCGCCATGTCGCTCATTTTATTCCTTCCGCGCAGGCATTGCGAACGCGAGCCGTCAGCGACTTTCCATCCTTAAAAATAGTGTCATCGAGCCTAAGTCGGTGTAGGCTCACGGGCGTCTGAAAAAATTGGTTGCAGGACAACCACTCCTGGCTGTCCTGCAAAGGCGCCATTCCCAAGGAGAGCGATGAAAAAACAATTGAACAAGTCGAACCGCGCAGCTTTTGTTCTTCTCGCGGCAATGCTGGGATTTGCAATTGCCGGGTGGGCTTCTCCGCAGGCTGGCGGCGCGCCGAAAGCACCCGCGAAGCCGGCCAGCGCGAAGGGAACACAATCTGAAAAAATGGCGCCACTGGAAATTGCCCGCGAAGGATATGTCTTCGCCAGCGGATCCTATTCAACCGTCAAAGATGAGAAAGTCATGGCCGGGCAAATGTACGCGGAATTTCAAATTCCTGTGCATCGCAAATCGCCCTATCCAATCGTCATGGTTCAAGGAGGAAGCCAGTCTGGAACGAATTTCACGGGGACGCCGGACGGCCGCGAAGGCTGGGCGCAATTTTTCCTGCGGCATGGTTATGCCGTATACGTTGTGGATCAGGTAGGCCGGGGCCGCAGCGCATATCAGGACGAAACCTACGGACCCGCAACTCCCGCGGACCTTGTGGCCACGCAGAAACGGTTTACGGCCACGGAACGCTACAACCTATGGCCGCAAGCGCATCTGCACACGCAGTGGCCCGGAACAGGAGTGCCGGGCGATGAGATCTTCGACCAATTCTTCGCTTCGCAATTGCCGTCAATCGCCAACTACACGTTGCAGCAAGGGTTGAACAGGGACGCCATCCTGGCGCTGCTCGAAAAAATTGGCCCCGCGATCCTGCTGACGCACTCGCAATCCGGCGCGTTCGGATGGCCCGTGGCGGACGCGCGGCCCGACCTGGTGAAGGCCATTGTTGCGGTTGAGCCAAACGGGCCTCCATTTTTTAATGTGGACAACATTGGCTCGCCCGAATGGTTTCGCGATTCCGCCGATCAGCAGCGCCCCTGGGGACCGACTGCCGACCCGCTCATTTACGATCCTCCAGCCGCCAGCCCATCGGACTTAGCGATCGTCCGCCAGGAGCAGCCCGACGACCCGGAAGTAAGCCGTTGCTGGATGCAAAAATCGCCGGCGCGCCAGCTTCCCAAGCTTCAAAAAATGCCAATCCTGGTGGTCACATCGGAATCGTCCTATCACAGGGCCTATGACCACTGCACCGTAAAGTACCTGGAGCAGGCCGGAGTCCACGTGACCTGGATTAAGCTCGCGGACGGCGGCATTCGCGGCAATGGGCACATGATGATGCTGGAAAAGAACAACATGGAAATCGCGGCGGTAATGTCCAGGTGGGTTGCAAAAGCGCTTGCGTCGGCGCCAGGTCCGAATAGCGCCAAAAAGGCTAATTAGGACTATAAACTCCATTTTATGGACTGGCCCGCCATCCTTTTCAAACGACTGCTGAGTCAGCTTCATTTCTCTTCGAGCCATGGCGAACCTCTGGCGAGACGCCAGTGTCACCAAAACCAGCTCTCAAATCTATGCTAGTGGATCACAGATATCCGTTCTCATGCCTCAAGTCATTGCACATCAGTTAGTTAGGCATGGATCGAGACGAATATAGCATTGTTATGTTTTCGTCATACCTGTACTTCACCGAACGTGCCCTCTTTCCCGGTTACGATAGAATGATGAATCAGTCGGACCATGATCTCAACGCTCAGACGTCACTGGATTGTCGCAACTGCATGGCTTCTCCTGCTGGGGGCGTACATTGCTGTTTGCGAATGGGTTCCGGGGGGTGCCGCCCGGACCTTGGTGGCGGACCTCCTCCTTTGCCTGATGCCTCTCCTCGTCAACGGGGCTCTGCTAGTCAACTCGGTTACATCCGACTGGCGCAAGAAGGCGTTCTGGATGTTGCTCGCATCCGGCTGCACGCTTTGGCTGGCGGGACAAGCGGTCTGGACCTATATCGAGGTCTACCAGCGCCGGCACACGCCGTATCTGATCAACGGATCGCATTTCAGCGTGGATATTATTTTTTATCTGCACGCCATTCCCTTGATTGCGGCGCTCGCCCTACGGCCTCACAAGCGTTCGAATGACCGCGAGATGATCTACAGCTACGTGGATTTTGGTCTGATCCTTTGCTGGTGGCTCTACTTTTATGTTTTTGCAGTGATTCCCTGGGAATACGTAGTGGTGGACAGCCGGCGCTATGTTCAGGCATTTAGCGCCCTTTCCTTTCTTCAGAATTTTGTTTTCGTTGGCGGGGCGGCATATTTGTTCCAGCAAGCCACGGGGTACTGGCGCCGGATCTATGCGCATCTAGCGGCCGCCCGGGCACTCTACGTCATTCGATTGCTGGCGATTCAGTCGCTTATCGGACGGGGCAGCTATTCGCGCGGGAATTTATACGATTTGCCGCTGCTGATTTCATTTCTCTGGATGGGCTGGGCGGGTATTCTTGCTTACCAGCATCGCGGTGAGGAGTCGTGTGCCCCGCTGGAACTCGATGCGGAGCGATCGCAAGAAAATAATGCCTCTGGTGAAACACCCTGGGAGGCGCGCCTGGCGCGGCTGGCGCTTCTATCGCTTCCAATCATTGGCTTCTGGTGCATGAAGATCAGCCAGGCACCTCCGCCTCCCGCGGTGCGTGAGTTCCGCATTTTAGTCACCCTTGGCGCGGTCGTTCCGCTGGGATTTTTAGCGTACCTGCGGCACGAACTGATGGACGGCGAACGTCTCCTGCTGCTGCGCGCCTCGCAGGAATCCGTCAACAATTTAAAGCGCCTTCAAATGCAATTCGTTCAATCCGAGAAATTGGCATCCATCGGGCAGTTGGTGGGGGGCGCGGCGCACGAGATCAACAATCCGCTTACCGCCATCCTGGGATATTCCGAATTGCTCGCGGATGACCCTTCGGTGGGCGAAAAGACCAGAAACTTGGCCGAAAAAATTCGCGAACAAGCTCGGCGCACCAGGGCTCTGGTGAACAACTTGCTTAGCTTTGCCCGGCAGTCGCCCAGCGAGCAGCGCTCCTCGATCAATATCAACACCATTGTCAATACATCCGCGCAGTTTCGCCGTTTCGATCTCCGCGGCCAAAATATCCGCATCGAAGTGCAAACCGGCATTGGCATCCCGGAAGTTCGCGCCGATATGAATCAAATGCTTCAGGTTTTCACCAACATTATCAACAACGCCGTGTATGCCATGCAGGAAGCTGGTGGAGGCACTCTCACCGTGCGGACGCTGTTTGAAAACGGCAATGTCGTCATCCTCTTTTCCGACACTGGACCTGGCATGCGCGATCCCACTCGGGTGTTCGACCCGTTTTACACGACCAAGCCCGTTGGCAAGGGAACAGGGCTTGGCCTGAGCATTTGTTATGGAGTGATCGGGGACCATGGCGGACAAATCTCTTGTTATAACCGGCCGGAAGGAGGCGCAACCTTCCGCATCGAGCTTCCGGCTGTGCCCGCCGCATTCCCGTTCTCGCCTCGCAGCGTTGTCTCGCCTTCTCAAAAGAATCCTGCAAAGCTGGCCTGACCGCTCTTCGATTGCCGAGACGATTGCGGGCACACGCAATCGCGCTTCTTTCGGCTATAATTCCGGGCCATGCCCCAATCTTCATCCGCCGCTCCGCAGCCGGTTCCCGCATTCGAGCCGCCGCGCTCCATCGCCATCGAAGGGCCAATCCGCGTTGGTAAATCCACGCTGTCCCGGATACTGGCCGATCGCCTGCATGCCAGACGCGTGTTCGATCCGGAGGACAATCCCTTCCTGGCCGATTTTTACAGGGAAAAACCCGGCTCCGCATTTCGCGCGCAAATGTATTTCCTGATCGAGCGGCACCGGCGTCTGCTGGAAGCGCAAAAGAGCGACGCAGCGCCTCTCGTTTCCGATTTTCTATTCGAGAAGGACAAGATTTTCGCCTACATCAATCTGGACAATGAAGAGTTAAAGCTCTACGAGCGCTACTTTGAAATGTTCGCCGCGGCGCTGAAACCCCCGGACCTGGTGATCTATCTTCAGGCCACTCCCGAAGTACTGCGCGAGCGCATCGCCAAAAAGAAATCTCCAGCGGAAAAGCAAATTTCGCACGCCTATTTGGAGGAAATCGTCCGCGCGTACGAACATTTCTTTTTCCACTATTCCGCATCGGACTTGCTGGTCATCAATACTTCGGAAATCGATTTCGTCGAACGCAATGCCGACCTTCAACAGCTACTGCACCGCCTGCAGGAGCCGGTCAAGGGCACGCAATATTTCCTTCCGCTAGGCGCAACGGAGTAGAACGAATCTTCGTTGCGCGCCGAATTATTCCTTATTGGGATTGTCGAGCGAAATTGACCGAGTGCTTCGGCACTCTTCGCCGCATCTGTCCCTGAATGCCCTGTGAGCCAGCAAACTAGTACCGTAAAAATAATATAGTATATAAATAAACTTCCAGACCACCGTGACAGCGCAAGCCGGACCCCTCTATGTCCGGCGACCGGTTTACTGGAATATGACAAGCAGCAGGCAATAATAAGACTTGACTCCAAGAGTCTTTGGATAAAATATCTGCTCATATACGAGTGGTGGGGCTCTGTCCGTTAGTTGCGTTGCTAATTCAACAGTAATGATTGTCGATTGCAAACCGTGTTTCTTTGCTGGAGGCGCTCGCCGGTCAGAAATGACGGCGGGCAAATCGCGATCGATTCCTCATCGTGGTCGTTCCATCCTCCGGTGCAGTCGAATTGTTGCTTTGAACAAACCTCGGACAGAAGCTCGGTAAAAAACACCAGAAAAGTTGGGCGGTGTCGGAGTTCATGGAGCTGCGTGATGCAAGCGCCGATATTTGTGGCGTTACCGGTGCTTTAGCGTTTGGAACCTAAGGCTATGGGGCCAAATACAGAAGTGACGCATTGGGCGGTTTTTGGACAGGAGGTCCAGACATGAATTCAGTCACGATCGGGTGGAAGAAGTGCTGGCATGCGCGCGGTAAGAAAACCGCGCAGTTGCTGGGTGGTGTGTTTGCCGTGTTGTTGCTTTGTTTGCCTGCGTTTTCACAAGGCAGCTTCGGACGTATTCTGGGAACGGTCACCGACCAAAGCGGCGGCGTTGTATCCGGCGCAACGGTCACCGTCATCGACACGGAGAGGGGAATCAGTCGTACCCTTACCACGGACGACGCGGGCGCGTATAACGCTCCCAACCTGACCCCGGGCAACTACACGGTTCGCGTGGAAGCCAAAGGATTCAAAAGGTTGGAGCGCCAGAGCATCGTGATCGAGGTTGGCCACGAAGTTCGAGTTGACTTGATCGTTCAGCCCGGCGAGCAGAATCAGACTGTCACGGTCACCGAATCTGTTCCCCTTGTCGAAACCACAAACGCCACATTGGGCGGGACTCTGGACAATGAAGACATCAGTTCGCTGCCTTTGAACGGTCGCAATTATCAAAACCTTGTGGGTCTACGACCTGGGGTTATGATTCAGCCGGGTGGAGGACCGTGGACGCAAAGTACTAATGGCGTCCGTCCTGACGAAACCGCGTGGATGGTAGACGGCGTCATCAATGCTAATTTCTTTGACGCCCGGCCGGTTGCCAATATGCCAAGTCCTTTCACGGACGGCGCGACAATTCTTCCTGTCGATGCGATTCAGGAATTCAACCTGATGGAGAATCCCAAGGCGGAGTATGGAATCAAGCCAGGGGCCGTTGTGAACGTGGGAATCAAATCCGGAACCAACACAATTCACGGGGCCGCTTATGCCTTTGGACGGGATGGAGCTTGGGATGCCCGTGACTTTTTCAACCCTGCCCCCAACGGTTCGTCCTGCGCGGGGAGCCCTGTAAGTGCCACAAACTCTTGCGCCCAGCTCCCAGCTCAGCTGAAGCAGTTTGGCGGAGTGGTTGGCGGCCCGATTATTAAAGACAAGTTCTTTTTCTTCGGCGGCTACGAAGGATTGCGCTCTTACATTGGCAATGCTTCCACCGCGAACGTTCCTGGAACGGCAGCAGGAGGAGGAGCTGGCAGCAGCATGGTGGATGCGCTCAATGCAGTTGTGGCTGCTGGATTGACCCCAAGCCCGGTTAGCATGGCCTTGACGGGATGTAAATTGGGGAATACTCCATCCGCAACGACGTGCGGCGGTGCGGGCAACTTGTTTGCCATTGCAGGCCCGAACGCAGGACAACAACTCAGCCCATTCGCCAACTCAAATACCAGCGATAACGGAATTGGAAAACTCGTCTGGCATCCTGACGATAAGGATCAAATCAGCGGGATGTTCTTCCTCGGCAATTACAACAGCATCGGAGAAGATCACCCTTTCGTCGCTCAACAATTTGTGGATAGCTCTCCGATCCGCACATGGTCAACCGTCGTAAGCTGGGTTCACACTCTCAGTTCCACAATGGTGAACGAAATGCACTTTGGCTATGACCGGGTGGATTTCGGCTTTCTCAACACCGATCTGATACCTGCGAATGGTACAGACCCCACGAATACCAAGGCTTATGCCCTGAACACGGGTGTGACCACCCCACTTGGTCTGCCGAATATTTATCTTGCGGGCTTTAATTACCTCGGCACAAACCAGAATCGTCCCCAACAGTCATCCCCCAATCCGTACTTTGATTATTCCGACTCCATTTCAGTGTTGAAAGGTAAGCACGCCTTCAAGTTCGGCGCCGAGTTTCTGCACATTGAAGCGGATAGCAAGGTCTACTCATCGGGTCGCGGACAAATTTACTTCAACGGAGGTGCTACGCCGCAGATTCCCAACTCCACATCACTGGAAGATTTCTACGCCGGAAACGTTTCCAGAGGAGCCCTGCTCAGTGGGAATCCTGCCGTGAAGACGACCTGGATGCAAACAGACGGCTTCGTGCAGGATGACTATCGAGCAACTCAGAAACTTATGCTGAACCTCGGTTTGCGCTACGAATACACGACTCCAATCGCGGCAGCCAACAATGCATTTGGCACTTTCGATCCCACATCAGCGTCCGGAATCGTTCAGCAGGGCGCACCGGGCTATCAAACGTTGTGGAAGCCGGACCACCGCAACTTCGAGCCACGCGTGGGTTTTGCCTGGGACCTATCGGGTAAAGGAACGACCGTGGTTCGTGGCGGAGCGAGCATCATGGACTCGTCGTTTGTCCTGTTCACGTGGTTGGCGGAATTTTCACTGCAAAATAACAACGCCACGAGCATTGCTGCCGATCCTACTGGGGCCATACTCCAAACGGGAACTTGCCAGCTGACCAATAATTGCCCAACCGCCGGCGGTAACATTCAGCTGGGCGTTGCCAACTATTCGGGCAGCTCTCTAACACCCAATTGGAAGAATAACAGCCCTACTACGGCCCTTTTCCCACCTCCACTAGCGAAATGCGGTGACGGACAGACCGTAGCTCCTCAGGTTACGAATGCGAGCCCTTGCAGCGTCATGGGCGTCGACCCGAATCTTCGTTCGCCTTATCTCATCAACTACAACCTGAGCGTTACCCACGCCTTCAGCTCGAATCTTTCGTTGGAGGTAGGCTACGTCGGGAATCAAGGCAAAAGTTTGCTTGGCTTCAAGGATATCAACCAGCCAAATATTGCAGCCGGGTCTACCATCGCACCCTATAGCCTGAATTGCGTAGTGGCCTGTGCATCGACCCCGAACAGGTACCCCTGGCTAGGCTATATCAACTGGGGTTCGAACCAAGACCATTCTAACTACAACAGCTTGCAGGCGACTCTTACCGAGCGAATGTCACATGGGGTGTCATTCACAGCTGGTTACACGTATGCACATGGTTTGGATACCGGTTCCCTCAATCGCTTCGGCCTGCTCCCGCAGGACAGCTACAACCCCGGCGCAGAATATGCAAGCAGCGATTTCGATATCCGGCACCGTTTGACTCTCTCGGCCACTTACAACATCCCGGGTATCCACGGATTTGCCCAGATGTTGGAGGGCTGGCAGCTCAATACGATTGTCAACATCCAAACTTCTCAACCTTGGACAGTCAGCGACAGCACATTCAATTTCAGCGGCTCCGGTGAAAACGCCGATCGCTGGGATTTCTCGGGTAACCCAGCCGACTTTAAGTCCGGTCCCCAGAGCATTCCCTGGTGCGGTGGTTACGGAACAAGCACTATAACTTGCTCTGTAAACACCATTTACGGGCCCGCTGCCGCGCCAGCGGCAGTAACCGCAGCCGCCGCAACTTGCGGTACGACGGCATTGGCGGCCGAAGCAGGCACAAATACAGTGAACACGGGAGGATGCTTCATTTCACCCAACGGGAAATCTTTTATGTTCCCGCAGGCTGCCGGAACATTTGGCAATATGCCCCGCAATCTCTTCCGCGACACAGGATTCAAGAATGTGGACTTCTCTGTGTTCAAGAATTTTAAGTGGAAGGAACGCTACACTGCACAATTCCGCGTCGAGGTTTTCAACCTGTTTAACCACCCCGTCTTCGCCAATCCATACGGCGCCTCAAACGCCTACTTGGGCGGCATTGACCCATCGGCTCCGGGCAACTTCGGTTACTCGGCAGCTACCCCGGATCTCGCGGCAGGCAACCCGCTCATCGGATCGGGATCCGCGCGAGACATGCAAATCGGCCTGAAGCTAGGCTTCTAAGTCCAATTGTCCGGCGCGAGGGAGACAATTTCCCTCGCGCCGCGCATCGGCTTAAAGAAATAAGGGCGTCCCCGCATTGCCGCGGGGATGCTGGTTGGAAATAAAAAACGGGCGCGGCTGCAATGCTTTCAGGCCGCGCCCGTTTTCTTTCTTGGAGAACTTTACTTGTAATGCTTCCGCTACGATGTGGATGCATGTTCATCTGGCGCAGGCTGAAAGCCTACGCCACATAAATCGCTACTTCAAATCGTTGCGAATCACCGCGCCGCCCTTCATCACAAATTTCACGCGCTCCATTTCGGTGATGTCCTCGAGAGGGTTGCCGGAAACGGCTACGATGTCAGCGAATCTGCCCTTTTCCACGTAGCCGATATTCTTGCCCAAATCATAGTTGATGCCCACCGTGGCGTCGCTGGTGGCCATCTGCAAGGCCTTTGCCGGTGACAATCCCCATTTCACATAGATGCCGAATTGATAGGCCTGCACGCCGTGCCCTGCCAGGTATGCGCCGCTCCCGAATGTTTCCGTCACTCCCGCGGCCACCAGCCTCTTGAAACTCAGCTCCGTCAAAGCGAAGCGCGAGGTTTTCCCGCCGCTGACCTTCATGTCCGCCTGGTAAAGAGGGCCAGCCAAATCCCAAATGGTTTGATTCACGGGGCGAAGCGTGCCGTCCGCCAGCGGCACCTTGAAGAGGCGAATGGTTTCGTCGTCCAGCCCCGGTGCCCCGGTTACGCCGACGATCACGTGAATGGGCATGTCAACGCCCGCTTGCAGGCAGTTGCGCAATCCTTCGCCGCCGTAGGCATGGCAGGCAACTTTCAATCCCCTGCGGTGCGCCTCGTCCACGATGGCCTGGTTTTCCTCAAGCGTGATCGATGGCACGGTAATCATTTTGCCGTCCGGCATGAACGCGCCCGCGCCCGACGGCACCGGATATCCGCTGCCCTCGTAGTCCTCCGTGTCATACACCTTGATCCAGTCGACTCCGTAGTGCGAATGTTCGCGGACGGCCGCGCGCGCCAGCCACGGCGAATTTACATTCTGGGAGTTTTGCCAGACCGGCATGCCGGGAACTACGCCGAACGGCCCCGGTTCGGACGGCGCCGCATAGTAAGTCGCGCCCCGCGGAGTAAGCCCTGGCCCCGAGACCTGCATCCGCGGGCCGACAATCAAGCCCTTATCGATTGCGTCCCGTAATTCGACCGTGGCGTAGGTGAAGGGCGAATTCAAGTCCTGCACGGTCGTGAATCCGGCGTACAAATCCGCCAAAGCGTAGTGTTGCCCCACGATCAGCGCGCGCGCGTCGTTGGGCTCCTGATTCTGCATCAGGTGCACGTGCCGGTCGATCAAGCCCGGCAGCACGGTGGCATTGCTCAGGTCGATCACTCGCGCGCCCGCGGGAATCTTCACGCGGGCGGCGGGACCAACGTCCGTGATGCGCTCGCCTTGAATCACGATGACCTGGTTTGCCAGGTTCGTTCCCGTGCGCGGATCGAACAGTCGCCCGGCGCGAATCGCGACTCCCTCTGCGGGCGCGGGCTGCATGGTGATGCGGTTCGCGTCGAACGGGGGCGCCTCAGGCCGGTTTTGCGCGCGCAACGCAACGGAATTTCCTGTAAGCAAAAAGATCGCTGCGAACGCAAGGGCAGCCTTCCGCCAAGATTTCCAGATCATCGCAATCCTCCAAAGTGTTCGAGCGTTTGAATGGCTATTCGGGCAAGGAATATTTCTACACCCTGGCGCGCGCGTTTGAAACCAAAAATGCGTCCTGAAGAAATCTTTTTACGCCTCGTCCGCTTGCCTCTTGCCTCCCGCTTCAAATCATCTATGCTGTTTGCCATGGACCGCGCAAACATTGTCATCATCGGCGGCGGGGTGGTGGGTTGCGCCGTGGCGCGCGCGGTTTCGCGGCGCTGGAGCGACGTGTTTCTTGTCGAGCAAATGCCCAAGCTGGGCATGGGCGCGAGCACGCGCAACAGTGGCGTGATCCATTCGGGCATTTACTATCCGCCCGGGTCGCTCAAAGCGCAGTTGTGTGTGGCGGGCAACCGCATGCTTCACGAATTCTGCGCCGAGCACAACGTGCCGCACCGCAATTGCGGCAAGCTTGTGGTGGCTCACGACACCAAGCAGGAAGCGGAGCTCGAACAACTGGCCGAAAACGGCCGTGCCAATGGCGTGCCAGGTCTGCGCCTTGTGGACCGCGCCGCCGTGCGCGCACGCGAGCCCCACATCGAAGCCGCCGTTGCGCTGGAAGTTCCTTCAACCGGCATCATTTCCGCCGAAGACCTGATCAAAACGCTGGCGCGCATGGCCACCGATCAGGGAGCAAGCCTCCTCACGCGTGCACGCGTCGTACGCCTTGACCCGCGCACCGATTCCATTGCCGTCACGCTCGTTGAGGGCGATGCCGCCGAAGGCGCGCAGCAATCCGAGGAAACCATCGAAGCGCGCTGCGTCATCAATTGCGCGGGACTGTACGCCGATGAAATTGCCGCGATGCTTGGAAATCATGATCATCGCATCTACCCGGTTCGAGGAGAATACTGCGAACTGGTGCGCGCCAAATCTTACCTGGTCAACAACCTGGTGTACCCGCTACCTCATGCCGGCGGCCTTACCCTGGGCGTCCACTTGACGCGCACGCTTTGGGGCACGGTGCTTGTGGGCCCTACGGCGGATTACGTGGCGGAGAAAAACGATTACGAACGAAATCGCCTGCCCATCGAGGAATTCGTGCGACGCGCAAAATCGTTGCTACCCGAAATCGAAGCCGCCGACTTGCAGCTGGCCTACTCAGGCATCCGCGCAAAGCTTGCCGCTCCTGGGCACGAAGGCATCATCGATTTCGTGATTGAGCGCGACGCCCGCGTGCCGCACGCCATCCAGCTGATCGGCATTGAATCGCCCGGCCTCACATCAAGCCTGGCCATCGCCGAGCGCGTTGTTTCGCTGGCAACGGAAATTCTGCAGTAGCGTGCGATTCAGAATCTGAGCGATGAAAGCGGGCAGGGCATTGCGCTGTCCGTTCGAGGTGGCGGAATAGGGAAAGCGTGTCGCGGATTCTTTGAGGCTCTACTGTTGGGGCGCGGGAGCGGCAAGGGCGTCCAGCCTGCGCAGGACGTCCATACCCATAAGATTGGTGCGATTGAGGCTCAACGACTTTTGCGCGTCGGCGCGCGCTTCCTTAAATTCGCCCTGACTCAGATGAAGCACGGCGCGTGCCGACCAGGCTGGGGAGTATTCAGGAACTTCCGAAATTTCTCGGTTCAGGCGTGCAAGGGCCATATCCGGGTGATTCGTTTTCAAAAGGATCGCCGCATACGTTACCACCATGGAATCGTAGTCGAGGTGGTTTCTTCCGCTCAAGCTCAGCGCCTTTTCCATATTCTCTTTGGCCTCTTGATAGCGGCCCAGCCGCGATTCCAGTGTCGAATACGTTGACAAAGTTTCGGGAGAATCGGGGAAGATGCGCAGCGAGGCTTGGAATTCCTTGTCGGCCAATTCCAGCTGATTGCTGTTTAGGTACGCGGCTGCCAGATTGGAATGCATTCTGGCGCTGTTCGGCGAGGCCCGCACTCCCGAGGTATACAGGGCCAGAGCGTTCTTCCAGTCGCGGTTCCGCACGACCGTCCGCGCGGACATGACTAGAACAATCACGGCGAGCAGCCCCCATGCGAGCATCTCTTTTTCTTCCGAACCCAGTCCCAGATGAGCGCCAACAAAAGGCAAAATCCAGCGGACGGGAGATAGGCCAGCCGGTCGCCCATGATCGTTCCTGTGGGCATAAGGATATTGGCCGTCGTCGCGAACCCTGCGAAATAAATGCTGCCCGCCAGCGCCCAGCCCACCTGCCGCTTTTTCATTGCCCAGATCCAAAGGCCGGCAACCGCGGCCGCCGCCAGCGCCGCCGGCAGCGTGTGCCGCCAATCCCTATAGACCGGAATTTCGTTGAAGGAGTAATCGACGGAAAGCGCGGCAGGATAGATTTGGAGTGCGGCATACTTCCATGCCACGCGCAAAGCATTCAGGGCTCTCCATGCCGCCGGGAGACCGGCGAGTGCGTTGTCAATCCGAGTGATTTCCGGCTGGCCGAACCTTCCTCCCTGAGCATTCCATAACAAAGCGAGGTAGGCCAGCATGAGGCCGCCCGCCAGCGCGTAGCGGATGCGCGGCTTCCACTTGCCAATCGCGTAATCGCCCAGGATTAGCAGCGGAAAAAACGCCACGGCCGATTCCTTGGATAGCATTGCGACCGCAAAGCAGCCCAGCGACCCGACGGTGTGATTGCGCAAATGCAGAATCCATCCGGCGAATATGAATCCGGCGGCAAGCAGTTCCGCGCGCCCCACGGCCCAATCCACCGCCTCGGTATGAATGGGATGCACGGCAAACAGAAGCGCAGCGGCAAAAGCTACAGTCTTGGCCTCTGCAGTGGACCCTAGAAGCTCCTGCAACAAAATGTAAAGCAGGCAGGCCACGGCCGCATGCAGGATGAGATTAACCAAATGGTATTCGATCGGTTCCGGCCCGCTGTGTTTCCAATTCAGCGCAAAGGTCGCAAATGTAAATGGCCGGTACACCGAGCTGACAATGTTTGGAGAGAACAGGCCGCGCAAGGTTGGGTCAACTACCTGCGCGTTGCGCACGATGTACAGTTCATCGTCCATCACGAACTGGTTCACCAATACGTTGCCGTAGACCATGGCCACGATAGCCAGCAGCAAACCGATTCTGAGACGATCTTTCATGTAACTACAATGATGCCGTGAAAGCGCGGCAATTTCGCGGGCCATATTGAAGGAGGTTGTCTTTCCGTTACTTGCAGGTCTAAAGATGAAGGGCAGTATCTAGGACTTTGCGTCAGGTAAATCCGTCTTCACCACGAAGTGGTACAGCCACATCAGCAGTGTCGTGCCAACCCCGATGCCGGTGATAGCCCACCAGACTTGCGCGGGCCGCTGCACGACCTCCCCGTAGTGATGCATCAGCCGGCCGCCCAGCCAGCCTCCAACCAACGATCCGATGCCGATGGGCACAAACGCGAACCCCATGTAGGTTCCTTGCTGGCCCGGGGGAGCCAGCCGCGAGACATATTCGTAATAGCGCGGCGAAAGAACAATTTCGCCAAGCGCCACCACGAAAATCGACAGCACCACAGCCCACACCGCCGGATGGAAAGCCACAATCAGCCAGCCCAGCGCGGAAATCAATATCCCGATGGTGATGGCCCGAAAGGCCGGGATTTTTTGCGTCAAGTAGGTGACCAGAAACTGCAGGCAAATCACGGTCGCGGCGTCGGTGATCAAAATCAATTCCACGTCGGCATGCGGATCGATGTACCCATGAATGTAAATGGGCAAGACAATGTATTGCTGCCAGAAAACGATCCAGTAGCCCGAAAAAATCAGCAGAAAAAGCATGAAGCGCGGGTTGGTCATCACAGTGAATAGATTGTGCGCCGTCTCCGCCAGGGTGGCCGTCGGAGTTTCTCCGGAGCGGCGCGGCTCCTTGAAGAACAGGAGTACAGCAAAAAACATCAGCAGGACGCTCAGCGCGGAAACACGAAACACATTCTCAACTCCCAGATGCCGGTGCGCCCAGGACGCAATGTATGGCCCCGCGGCTCCGCCGATATTCACCAGCGTGTAGTAGATCGAATACCCAATCGAGCGCACATTTTCGCGAGACGCGCGCGCCGTGGTCCCCACCACGCTCGGCTTGACCATCGATATGCCCAGCGCGGGCAGCACCAGAACAAATGCCACCAGGCCCAGCAGTGGTACGGAAGCGCGCACCGGCGCCATCCACGCCGCTCCCAGCGATCCCAGCAGAAAATAAGCGCATGCCAGGATCAGGTAGGCTAGGGAAAGCGCGCGCCGGAAACCCAGCCGGTCCGCCACCGCTCCTCCCAAAATTGCCAGAAACCACACCATTCCGCCAAACAGGCCCGCGAGCGAGCCGGTCTGCTCGGTGGGGATATTCAGCGATTCATGCAGATAGTTGGCCAGCGAGGAAAACGCGCCGTAATAGGAAAGCCGCTCGAAAATTTCGCTGATGTTGGCAACCCAGAAGGCAGGTTCGAACCCATCGCGAATTTCCTCCAGGCGCTGGCTAAGGCTCAAACGAAACTCCTATTGAGGGATGCACAACACTGTTCATTCGGGACGGGCGCGATTGTATCGGATGAGTGGTTAGCGCGCCAGATTGCAAAAGGAAGGTTTGCAACTCTCACAAACTTATCGCGGATTTGAAAACCGGCGGAACATCGCTGCTATCGCCACAACGTTGTAGAGAGCAAATCCCACAAGTACGGAAACGATGGGGCCGGTTGCAAGCTCGGGCGGAGAAATGAAATTCGCACGCATGGCCAGGCTCATCGCGGAGACCACAACGAATAGAAAAGCGCAGCCATACCAAGCGAGGAAGCTTTCAAAATAGGCGAATGTTTCAGCGCGGCGTTCCGGGGCCAGCCAAAATTCCTTGTTTGGCAGATTGAGTCTGGCTTCTGGTGTCCTTGCGATTTTGCGGTGCAACCAGAATTCCACGAAAAGCGCGGGCAGAAACACGATGGCAAAAACAAAGAAAAATTGAGGCTTGGTCATCCAGCCGTTTGGAGCCCCGGAAGCGGCAAAGTGCGATGCCATGCGATCCGGCAGAAGTGGGAAATCATGAATACATTGTGCAACCGCCATCAAGGCGATGAGGAAAAATAGGCTTCTGGGTATGGCTTTGCTGGACATGGTTAAGCTCAGCTTGAAGCCTACGAGGCGGCGAGGGCGGAAACAATAGGACTTGCCCAAAAAGGAAGGCATCGGAACCGGTTGGCCTTGGCCCGCCGCTTGTGTAATGCTATAGCGCCTCACCGCAGGGGATTGCGACAGGGGGAGTGGGCGCGCGCGGTGAATTTGCCTGACCCATTTTCGATGATTATGAAACAACACTCAGGACATTTCCGATGGTGACGCTTGCTTCCATCAAGGATGCGCGGGAACGCATCCGGGGCTCGATTGTGGTTACGCCCTTTGTGCACTCCGAAAAATTCTCGCAGCAGACGGGGAATACGGTTTTCCTGAAGCTGGAGAATTTGCAGATGACCGGCGCGTTCAAGGAACGCGGCGCGCTGAACAAGATCCTTCTGCTCACGGAAGAGGAGCGCCGGCGCGGCGTGATCGCTGCATCGGCGGGAAACCATGCGCAGGCTGTCGCGTATCACGCCACCAAGCGCGGCATCAAGGCGCAGATCTGCATGCCGTTGACCACGCCGCTGGTGAAAGTGTCCGCCACGCGCGGCTACGGCGCGGAAGTAATTCTGGCCGGAGCGAATTACGATGAAGCCTGCGAAGAAGCCATTCGCCGCTCAAAACAATTCGGCCTTACGTTCATTCACCCCTTTGACGATGAAGCCGTGATCGCCGGGCAGGGAACGCTCGGCCTCGAAATGCTCGAGCAGCATGGCGATCTTGACGCGCTCGTCATCCCCATTGGCGGCGGCGGATTGATCGCAGGCGTGGCCTGCGCGGTGAAAGAAACCAATCCAAAAATCCAAGTGATCGGCGTGCAATCATCGAGACTCGCGTCGATGAAGGCCGCGATTGAAAAGAAAGAGATCGTCACTCTGCCCGCGAACAAGACCATTGCGGACGGGATCGCCGTGCGCTCGGCGGGCACGCTGACGTTTCCGATGGTCCAGAAATATGTGGACGACATCGTGACTGTGGATGAGGAAGAGATCGCCAGCGCCATTCTGCAATTGCTGGAAAAAGAAAAAATGCTTGCCGAAGGAGCGGGCGCGGCGGCCACGGCGGCTCTGCTTAACAAGAAAATTCCGAACCACGGAAAGAAACTCGGCGTTCTGGTTAGCGCGGGAAACATAGACGTGTCGCTCCTCTCGCTGATTATCCGCCGAGGGCTCGTCAAGGATGGCCGCCTGGTCCGCCTGCGAATTCATTTGCCTGACCGGCCGGGCGCGCTGCAGGAGCTTGCCGGCGTGATCGCCGCGCAGAAGGCCAACATCGTGGAAACGATGTATGACCGCGCCTATTATGGCGTGGTGCTGGGAGACGCCGTCATCGATATCACCATGGAAACGCGCGGGCCGGAGCATGTCGCGGACCTGACCGCCGCGCTCGATGCCGCGGGCTACACCTTCGAGCGTGTACAATAGAATGCCGGAGTGCCGGAAGAAAAGCCCCGGGTCTGAAGACCCGGGCTACGGCAGCCGCGAAGCAACCCAAACTGCTGTAGCCCGCCTCTTCAGAGGCGGGGATTTCTTCCAGGCCCTGCAGTAAGTAACCCCTCCGCCACGAACGGACGGGCCGAAACACTGCGTTTCAGAGGAACGAAAACTTAATCGCAAAAAATTCCAACAATTAGGATTTAATCTCAAATGCCGACCGCAAATTCAAATCCACTTTCTTATTTGCGCGATGAACTCAACGAGATGGAGGCCAAAGGCCAGCGATTCCGCCTGCGTGTGCTCGAAGGCGAGCAAAAGCCCATCGCCCACTTCGACGGCAAAGAGGTCATCAACCTCAGCTCAAATAATTATCTGGGGCTGACAACGCAAAAATCGCTGCGCCGCGCGGCCATCGAAGCAATTCGCACGCACGGCGTCGGCGCGGGAGCAGTGCGCACCATCGCCGGCACCATGGACCTGCACATGGCCCTGGAGCGGCAGATCGCCACATTCAAGGGAACGGAAGCGTGCGTGGTGTTTCAGTCCGGCTTCACGGCAAACTCGGGAACTGTCGCGGCGGTTCTCGGCAAGGACGATTTAATTCTTTCCGATGAATTGAATCATGCTTCCATCATCGACGGCTGCCGCCTTTCGCGCGCCACCATCAAGGTGTTCAAGCACGGCGACGTTGCCGATTGCGAGCGACTCTGCAAGGAAACCGAAAATTGGCCCGGCCACAAGCTGCTCATCACCGATGGCGTCTTTTCCATGGACGGCGACATCGCCCCGCTCCCGGAATTGTGCAGCCTCGCTGAAAAATACAATTGCATCATGATGGTGGACGACGCGCATTCTTCCGGTGTGCTGGGCCGCGGCGGGCGCGGCACGGTGGATCACCTCGGCTGCCACGGCCGCGTGCACATCCAGGTCGGCACGCTCAGCAAAGCCATCGGATCGATGGGCGGCTATGTTTGCGGCTCGCGCGATCTGATCGATTTCCTCTACCGCCGCGCGCGGCCGTTTCTTTATTCCACCGGCCATCCTCCCTCCGTGATCGCCACCTGCCAGGCGGCCTTCACGCTGCTGGATTCCGCGGACGGCGAAAAGCTCATCAAGAAACTCTGGGCCAACACGAAATTCTTCCAGCGCCGCCTGAAGAAACTGGGCTTTTCCATTGGCGCCACCAGAACGCCTATCACTCCGATTCACGTGGGAGACGGCGTAAAAGCATTTGAATTTTCTCGCCGCCTATACGATGCAGGCGTCTACATTCCCGGCGTTGGATCGCCCACGGTTGCCGAAGGCAAAGCGCGGCTGCGCGCCATTGTGACGGCCACGCACAAGCGCGCCGATTTGGAACGCGCCAGCGCAATCATCGCGGAAGTGGGTCACTCGCTGGGCATTGTCTAGCTGCGCAATTTTTTGCCAGTTTGATTCAAGAATGCGGGTACGGCGGCACGGCTGAATTTACGACACCAATAGCCTGCTGGTCACCTCGCAGAACAGAGGCGCCCCGTCCCCCCCTCTTTCCCAGAACGGGCGGAACCCGCATCGTGGCTGTCCTTCGGGACAGCGACTATTTGCTCACCTTTCAATCGGATTGTCACACTCTAAATCATGCTTTATGCTAGCTTTAAAGTGGTATCAAGGGGCTCAAATGCCCGGGTATTTGTGGGACGATTTTGCGCGTCCCCTGCGTAGTCGTTCTCGGGGTCAAATGAAGCGAATCCAATCGATCTGGCCAATTTTGGCGATGATTTTCTGCGTGGCGCTTGCGGGCTGCGGTGGTGTAGGGCAATTTGGCTCGCAGACGCAGAACACTGGGAACTCATCCGTGGTTCTGGCCATGACGGATACTCCCCCATCGACCGTAAGCATTCTTTCGGCAGAAGTAACGCTTACCGGTGCGACACTGTCTCCCGGAAATGTTTCCCTGTTTTCCGGATCGACCACGGTGGAGCTGACCCGGCTTCAAACCGACATCGCCTATATCGCCACGGCCGCGAATATTCCCGCGGGCAATTTCACTTCCGTGACTCTCACATTTGCGAATCCGTCGCTCACGATTGAAAACGATACGGCCAGCGCCATCGGAACTTGCGCCGTGGGCGCTATTTGCACTTTGGTACCGGCTGCTCCAGAGTCTGTCAACGACCGTCCCATTGACGGCCTTTTCGATTACCGCCAATAGCACAACGGGACTCCTGATCGATGTCAATCTGGAGAATTTGCTGACCGCGACATTGGGCGCGAATTTCAGCGCCGGCACGACAGTTACACAATTCACTCCCGCCAGTACCGGAGCGCCTCCAGTCGGCGCGGAAGACGTCGTAGGCCACGTCGCAAGCGTCAACCCGTCGAGCAATACATTTACGCTGACAAATGCCACGGGATCATATTCTTTGAAAGTGGATAATACTTCCACTTTCTTCCAGTTTCCGAACACCGCGTGCTCGTCTCCGGGATTCGCTTGCCTGAAGAATAACCAAATTCTCAGCGTGGACATCGGCATTCAGGCGGACGGATCGATCCTCGCTCGGAATATCGTCTTCGAGGACGCGGACAGCAGCGATGTCGAAGTGGAAGGCATGGTCACCAGCACCAATGCGGCGTCACAAGAATTCAATATCGTTGTACTCACAGCTTCATCATCCGTAACGGGGCTGAGTATCGGAGCGCCCGCTACCGTGCAGTATGCGACTTCTCCGCAGACGCCTTTCGCTATCGACTTCGTTCACGTGGATAATTCTCAGGTCAGCACTTCTTCTTTTTTGGCTTCCTTCACCGGGCCCGCCGACCTGGTTCCGGGCCAGCAGGTTTCCATTCGGAGGAATAGCTCTCCGAGCGGGACGATTGTGGCGGATCGCGTGCGGCTCAGGTCGTCCAGAATAACGGCCACGGTGCAATCGGTTGGCGCACCGAATATCACTTTCACAAATTTGCCATCCCTATTTTTTGGCCACGGTGGCGTCACGCAGATTGTGGCGCAGACTTCCGTAACTCCAGCAACGATCTACTATGAGATTAACGGGTCAGTCAGCGCGGGTACGAATATCCTTGGCGATCTGGTATCGGTGCGCGGCCCGCTTTTCAATACCGGCGGGACAAACCGCACATTGCTCGCAACTAAAGTCGTCGTGAAGCCATAAGTTCCCAATCCCCACCCAGCTGTGATTGGTTTTCGTGGCATAGGCTGAAGAGTCTGTGTGAGAACTCGGCATTGGTTCCTGTAGTGCCCGCCTTCAGGCGGGCATCTGCTTGATTCCAAAGTGCCCGCCTGAAGGCGGGCGCTACAGGAAACTCGCAATACGGGGTTCTGACACAGACTCTGAAGCCTATGCCACGAAAGGCCCGAGTCCCGGGCCGCACAGTTTTAAGAAAGATTTACGCGGGAAGAGGCGCGCTCTCCACGCGTGACATGCGGTAGAAGCCGAGCAGCACCGCACCGGTACCCCAGAGCAGCACCGCCAGCCACACAAGGCCTCCCAGCACTGGCACCAATTCCATGACTCGAAGAATCAGCAACCCCAGAGCCATTCGCCCAATCACAGCGCCAGTGTTGTCAGGCGATTCACCGCGAATCCTGTTGCCGAGCCACGCGCCCACAAATACTTGCGCGATGTACAGAATCGGAGCATAGGCCATCATGCCTGCCACTCCCGCGCCCACGCCGACAAACATCAGGAGCAATCCCAATATCAACAGGAATGCGCCCGTAATCAGTGCCAGCGCTCCAATCCCAATGGGCAGACCGATGCTGCCCGCCGCGCGCAAGGTCGCACGAAAGAATCCTGGGAAGACCAGCAGAAGCAGAATTCCGGCTGCCAATGCCGCCGCGTACCCAAAGATTGCGCGGATCGCCACTCGCGCCGCTGTGCCCCGCCTTCGCCGAATCTCCTGCGTAATTTCTGTTCGAATTGGGCTTGCCAGCTTCGCTCCCGTCTCCACCACGGGCTGTTGCGGACCTTCGAACGTAGCGGGTCCGCGAATTTCCGCAGTGGAGGCCACGGTGAGATTTCCGCCTCGAATCCAGGCCTGCCCGCCGATCAAGCCTTCCAAATCCGTTCTGCCAATCAATCCGAGCAGGTCGCGCTGCACCTTGCCATCCATGTCCGCTTCGCCGGCAATGACGATTGCTCCTCCGCTCACAGTTCCTTTGGACGCAAGGTCAAGCGAACTTCCGATCACACTGAAATTTTTTCCGACAAGCCCTTGCAGGATCACGCTGCGCGAAATTACGCGCACATTTCCATCCACGTTTCCGTCGATCAATACTTCTCCAGAGAACGCAAGCACGTCTCCCGTGACGTGCCCGGTAACGGTGAGGTTGCGCGTAAACGCGATCACGTCGCCTTCCACCGTGCCATCGATCCGCACCGACGGGCCTGCGACGATCAAGTCGTTATGCACAACATCGCCCGCCGGAATCAGAATGGACCGCCCGCGCCGCACGTCCGCCGCCGAAGCTTGCTGCGGCATCGCAAGCGCAACGAGCAGCGCCGACATGACCACGGCAACGGCCGCCGAACTGCGCACCCGCCGCCGAATCCATGCGATGGCCACGATCGCCACCAATACCAATGCGCCAATTTGAATTATGTCAATCATGTCGCTCCATCCTTCCCAGAAAGCTCCGCTAAAAATAACCATGCTGAACAAATCCGTCCCGCCGAAACCTGCGCTGCTCAATTGATCGAACCAGGGCCCGATTCCATCGGCCCAAATCCAATATGCCCCGCCCGCAAGCACTCCAAACGCCAGCGTCCAGACCCAAGAGGGCAGACTGTGTGTACGTTCGCCCATAAGGCGCGCGGGCATGGGCTCGTTGTCCTCGGTCAGCGCGCTGGAAAGCAGCGCCGTTTCGTGTTGCAGTGCGTGAAGCAGTTCTCGGCACGATGCGCACCCTTCGACATGCGCGGCCAGTTGCCGCGAGCGCGCCGGATCGAGTTGCCCTTCGAGGTAAAGCAGGCAGGCCATTTCATCAAAATGAATCAAGCGGCGCCTCCCGTGGCGAGTTTTCCCTGGCTGCCCCCATCGAGGATTTCGCGCAACTGATGCCGCGCGCGCAACAGCACCACGCCCACGAACGTCCGGCGAACTCCCAGCGTTGCAGCAATGTCGTCGTAACTCATGTCCGAGTAGTAGCGCAGCACCAGCGCCATTCGCGAGCGTGCCGGCAGCTTGTCCAGCGCTCGCCGCACTTCCTGGCTGGTGCGGCGCTCGATGAGCTGTTCGAGCTGGCCGGGATCGGGATGCTCAAGCGGCATGTTTTCCACTTCGCCTGTCTCAAGGTCTTGCCGCAGTTTCCGCCGCCGCAAGAGGTCCCAGCAATGATTAGCGGCCACCGTATACAGCCAGGCGCTGAAAGGGCGCGTGGAGTCATATTGCGAAAGCTTTTGCCGCACTTTGACGAAAATATCCATGGTGGCGTCTTCAGCGTCCTCGCGCGTGGGCATGGCCCGGCGGCAGAAACGGAAAATCGCGGGCGCGTGCTCGCGATACAGTTCGCCCCAGGCCTCGGCGTTGCCGGCCTTGGCACGGGCGATCCTCTCCTGTGCGGCGGCCTGTTCCGCGGGGTTCATCCCCTCGGGATGTCTCCTGGCATCCATCAGGTATTACGCGTAGGTGGGTTGAAATATTTCATTGTTGAAACGATTCGGGCCGGTCAAGCGTCGGACGAAATAGCGGCTGAGAGCACTTTAACAGACTCGAAGTTGTGTTTGAAACGGGGCAACAGGTGTACACTTTCAGGCCGGGAATCCCTTGCGGGAGCCAAGAAATTCCAAAATCTAAATTGGGTTGCGCGGATTATCGTGCACCGGCAGCTACAATATCACTGCGGACTCGAAACGGGAGGAAACATGTTCAGTAATGCTCGCGTGCGAAATGGAAGGCCCGGCATTTTTGTGCTGGGTGTTTTGCTTGCCGGATGCGCGGCAGTATCTGCGGTCGCTCAGAGCAAGCCCGAGAGCAAGAACATGGAGCTTCTCGGGTACAACGATTTGCAGGGGCGCAGCGCCTACCAGCCGACCATTCACAAGCAGGGAAATCGCTGGATCGCCTATATCGGTCATCACGGCGGCTCGGCCATGAACCCGCTGACGGGGCAGATGGAAGACAATGGCACGTCCATCGTGGATGTGACCGATCCCAAGCAGCCCAAATATCTGGCGCACATTCCCGGCGATCCGCGCATTCCCGGGCCGGGCGAAACCGGCGGAGCGCAAATGGCGCGCGTGTGCGACGGCAGCCAGTTGCCGCGCGCCGCGAAGAATAAAGTGTATTTGCTGCGCACTCGTGGCACCGCGTCCCATGAAATGTGGGACGTCACCGATCCAGCAAAGCCAAGCCGTTTGACCGTGGTGGAAAGCGGCCTTCGCGATACTCACAAGAGCTGGTGGGAATGCGATACGGGAATGGCCTTCCTCGTTTCCGGAGCGCCCGGCTGGCGCGCCAAGCGCATGGGGCAAGTTTATGATTTGGGCGATCCTTCCGAGCCGCAATTCATTCGCGATTTCGGACTGCCCGGCCAGCAACCCGGCTCGAACGGTCCTGTGCCTTCCGACATGCACGGCGCGATGTCCACCGGGCCGAAGGGCAATCGCATTTACGCGGGCTATGGCACGACCAAGAGCGGCGTGATTGAAATTCTGGACCGCGACAAGCTCATCCACGGCCCCAAGGAACCGACCGACGCGAACATCGAGTCTCCCATGGTCGCGCGTCTGGACTTGCCGCCCGATGTGGGCGCGCATACCACGTTTCCCATGATTGGCGTGGACGTCCCCAATCTCGCGAAATACGGCCCGGCCATCAGCAAGCGAAATTTCCTGGTGATCGTGGGCGAGACCACGGACAACGAATGCCAGGCCATGCAGCAGATGATGCACATTTTCGACATCACCGATGAGTCGAAAATTTTCGGTGTCTCCACCTGGTACGTGCCCGAGCCTAGCGGCAATTTCTGCAGCCGCGGCGGCCGCTTCGGCACGCACTCGATCAACGAAAACATGACGCCGGTTTTCTACAATCGCCTCATCTTCGTTGCGAACTTCAATGCAGGGGTGCGCGCCGTTGACGTGCGCGATCCCTACACTCCCAAGGAAGTTGGCTACTACATTCCCGCTATCACCGACAAAACCGACAAGCGCTGCGTGGGCACAGGCGCCGCCGAAAAGTGCAAAATAGCCATCCAGACCAACAACGTGGAGGTGGATGAGCGCGGCTACATCTACATCGTGGACCGCGCCAACACCGGGATGCACATCCTTCAACTCACGGGCGACGCGCGCAAGATTGAGAATTTGCCGTAAAGCAAATGAGATAGGGAATCAAAGAAGAATAGTGACAACGGCCAGCCGCGAATCAACAATTGGCTGGCCGTTGTCGTTGTGGAGGCTACTTCAGAGCAGCCCGCCGCACGAGATAACTCACCAGTTCCATCGATGAGTTTTCCATTTCCACGTCGAAATTTTCCACTTTGGTTGTGAAATAGGTGTAGCACCACACAGCGGGCACGGCGACGAGCAGTCCCAACGCGGTGGTCACGAGCGCTTCGGAAATTCCGGAGGCGACGCTCGCAATCCCCGCCGCTTTCGTCGGCGCGGAGGCGCGAAACGCGTTCATGATGCCCACCACGGTGCCGAACAGGCCCACAAACGGCGCGGTCGAGCCGATGGTGGCCAGGCCGGACAGGCCGCGTTTCAATTCCGCGTGAATCGTTGCCACCGAGCGGTCCAGTCCGCGTTCCGCCGCGTCGATCAATTCCGTGCTCGATGCGTGCGCGGGAGCCGAGCGAAACTCCGCGAGCCCCGTAGCCACCATGCTTGCCACCGGACTTTTCTTGTTGCGCACGGCAATGGAAATCGCTTCTTCAAGCTTGCCCTCTTCGAGCGCGGGAGTCACTTGAAGCACAAACGCGCGTGATTGATTGCGCGCAACCGCGTAACGCAATCCTCGCTCGATCGCCAGCCCAATCGAAATCGCCGACATCAGGAGCAGCACAATCACCACGCCCTTAGCCGTCACGCTCATCGCATGCATCATGCTCACCAGATCCCAATCCATGGCCGCCTCCTCGCCCCGCAAGAATTGCTCACTACGCGTTTAGACACCGCTGGAACGATTCTGTGCCGTGATTTTGCGCGTGGAACTCTCATTCACTGCGGCGGACGAGCATCTGTTCGCTTTGGATATTGAAATTCGAAGGTTGGCGTCACAGGGGCCAGAGCAAACGGGCTTCCACACAGACGCCTTCTGTTTCCGTGCCGCATAGGATAGAATAGACGCTTCCGAGCCTCCCGTTTAGGGTTCCTTGTGTCCCCAGCGATTGGAAAAAATGACTGAAAAATTGCCATCGGTAGTAATTGTTGGCCGGCCTAATGTCGGCAAATCCACGATTTTCAATCGGCTGACGGCTTCGCGCCGCTCGATTGTCACTAACGAGCCGGGAATCACGCGCGACCGCATCTACGGCACGGCTACCTGGCAGGAGCGTTCGTTCGAAGTGGTGGACACGGGCGGAATTGTCCCTGACGACAAAGCCGCCATTCCGCGCGAAATTTTGCGCCAGGCGGAGGTGGCCATCGAGGGCGCGTCGCAGCTGCTGCTGGTGGTGGACGTGCGCGCGGGCCTCACGCCGCTCGATAGCGAGCTGGCGCGCCTGCTGCGGCGCACAGGGAAGCCCCTGGCGATCCTTGCCAACAAAGTGGACACACAGATGCAGGAATCGCTGGCCGCGCCGTTTTATGCGCTTTCGAACGATGTGTTTCCAGTGTCCGCGGAGCACGGCTATGGTTTTGACAATCTGCTGGAAGCGATCACCGAGCGCCTGGGCGAAGCCAAGCCCCAACAGGAGGGATCGCCTACCCCTGAAAAAGACGAAAAGCAAATCAACGTGGCCATTATCGGCCGCCCCAACGTGGGGAAATCGACCATGCTCAATTGCCTCTCGGGCGCGGACCGGGCCATCGTCTCGGACATTCCGGGTACCACGCGCGATGCCGTGGACACCGTGGTGCAGCACGGAGAGCGCACCTATCGCTTCGTGGACACGGCCGGAATTCGCCGCAAGGGCAAAACGAATCTGGTGGCCGAAAAAATGAGCGTGATGATGGCGCGGCGGCATCTTGAACAAGCCGATGTGGCGCTGCTGATTGTGGATGCCAGCCTTGGCGTGACGGCCAACGATGCCAACATTGCGGGCTACGCGGAGGAATCCGGGCGCTCCGTAATCATCGTGATGAACAAGTGGGACCTGGCCCTGGAAGCCGCGGCGGAAAAAGCCGAGCGCGAACTGGAACACCAGGGAATGAAGCCGCACGTGGTGGAAGCGCGCAGCCGCAAGCACACTTCGGTGGTGCGCAAGAAAGCGGTGACGGGCAGAGTGGATCCCGCGCAGCTTGCCGAGGACTACGAAAAAATCGTGCGTACGCGATTTAAATTTTTGGATTATGCGCCGATTGTATTTGTTTCCGCGAAAACCGGCGAAAACACCGAAAAATTATTCGCTCTGATTAATAAACTGGCCGATGCGCGGCGCAGGCGAATTTCCACCGGCGAACTGAATCGCTGGGTTTCGGAAGTTGACCTGGACCGCGGAACTTCGCCGGCCGCGCGCCGCGTGAAGATTTACTACATCACGCAGGCGGCCACATCGCCGCCGACATTTATTTTGTTCACCAATCAATCCAAGCGCCTGCATTTCAGCTATGAGCGCTTCCTGGAAAATTTGCTGCGCAAGAGTTTCGATTTTACGGGCACGCCCATACGGTTCCTGCAACGCATGAAGGAAAAGCGTGACTGGACCAAGTCAGCGTCCAGGCGGACTCCGGAACCGAAGCATCCCGGTATGAGCCATAATCGGGCCAAAGGGCGTGAACCTGAGGAAGAATAGATTGTAGTTCCTGGATGTTTTTAGTAGCACAGCCACTCCTGGCTGTGCGGTTTTTGCGATGTATAGCGTCATCGACGCGCTAAAATTGAGAACACCGCACAGCAAAGAGTGGCTGTGCTACTGGGGCGTTGACACTGGCCAGAAACGGATTAGGATTAGGGCCTGAACTGGGCGGGGATCGGTTGGTCGAGCGTCGGTTGAACGAGGATCAAGGGCGATGGAAGAAATCGAAGCGAGCGGCAACGGACATTCCGAAACGGTCATTCCGGAAAAGAGCTTATTTCGGATCGGCGAAGTCAGCCGCCTGACTGCCACCAAGCCCTTCGTGTTGCGCTATTGGGAAACGGAGTTCCCGATGCTGCAGCCGGTGAAAAGCCCCAAGGGACACCGCTTGTATCGGCGCGAGGACATCGATACCGTCTTCACCATCAAGCGTCTGCTGTACAACGAAGGTTTTACAATTGCCGGAGCGCGCCGCCACCTGCGCGATCAATCATTGGGGACGCTGGGTGCGCTCGGAGCAGACGGAACGAATGGCGCGAATAGCAGCTTGCCGGCCGACGCAGTCGATGCGGGGGCCGAGGGGAGCGGCGGAGAATCCGCGCCACAATCAGCGGCGCAAGCGACGCAGCAAGCAGGGCCGCACTCGCCGCAACTGGCCATGCTCAACCGCCAGACCTTGCTGGACCTGCGGGACTCGCTGCGCTCCTTGTTGACGGCTTTAGAATCCGAGTGATACGCTGGCAGGGTCAGGAAATTGCTGTAGCCCGCCTCTTCAGAGGCGGGGATTTTCTTCCAACTAGGGCAAAGTCCCCGCCACTGAAGAGGCGGGCTACAACAAACACTTTGCAAAGCAGACCGTCGGGACGTAGCGCAGCCTGGTAGCGCGCACGCTTGGGGTGCGTGAGGTCGCTGGTTCAAATCCAGTCGTCCCGACCATTTTTTCTACCTTTTTCCCTTTGGAATTGAGCCCGCCGTCTCACGTCGCAACTTAGGAAACTATCCCCTGTGAGCAGCTTGTTAGGCTATAACTCGGGTTGCTAAACTATTTGTGTTGGGTTGGATGAAGCTCCAATGGCCGGTGGAAGGCAAATCGGGTGATCGGCCCCTAAGCGGCCTCGATTCGACGCTCGCACAAAGCAGTTTCCGAAAATATTCCCGAGTCTGGCGGGAATAGGCAGTACACGTATCTAATTTATGGCACACATTCTGATTACCAACGACGACGGCATCCAAGCGGAAGGCTTGCGCGCCCTGGTCCAGGCGGTCCAGGGGCTAGGGACGATCAGCGTCGTGGCTCCGAGCCATGAGCGCAGCGCGGCCGCGCAGTCGCTGACATTGCGGCAGCCGATTTTTTGGGAGCAGGTGGCCGAGTGCGAATGGGCGGTGGAGGGCACGCCGGCGGATTCAGTGATTCTGGCGCTGAACAAATTGCTGCCCAACCGGCCGGACCTGGTAATTTCCGGCGTCAATCGCGGCGGCAATCTGGGCGAAAACATTTTTTATTCCGGGACGGTGGGCGCGGCCATGGAAGCGGCCATCAATCACATTCCGGCGATTGCGGTTTCCGTGGCGCACAAGGGCAGAGGATTCCGCTTCGAGCACGCCGCGAAATTCGCGCGCGATCTGGCGCAAATGGCGCTGGCCGAGGGCATGCCGCAGGGCGTGGTCCTCAATGTGAATGTGCCGCTGGTTTGGAATGGCGGCGTACGCATCACGCGCCAATCCAAGAAAGTCACGCGCAACGTGTTGCAGGAAGGCACAGACCCGCGCGGGCGCAGCTTTTATTGGCTGCTCGAGCAGGAACACATCGAAGGACTCGATCCGAAAAGCGACTACGCGGCCATTTTCGATGGCGCCGCTTCCATAACGCCTCTGCATCTCGATCGCACGCATGAGATATCTCTAAATCATCTGTCTCAATGGGCCACCAAGCTGGAATCGAGCGCTGAAAGCGCGGAGCCTGTTGCCGTTGTGCGGACTAGCCCCAAGTAGCTCAAGCAAAGTGTTCCATATTGAATTTCAGTTTTATCCATTCGGTTGAAATGCCTCGGTTCAAGTCGTAACTCAATTTGGACGATAGATGGATCGGGTGTGTGTGCCCGTTCACACAAACGACTTGGTGGCGATGGCTCCGAATAAACCAAAGGGACCCAAGTGAAGCATCGGATTCTTGTAGTGGATGACGATCCCCTCTCTCGCGAGCTCCTTAAGGGCTGGCTGGAATCGGAAGGCCATGAAGTAATCCTTGCGGAGAATCTGGAAGAGGGTTTTGTGGGGATTGCCTCGACGCCATTGCCGGACGTGGTCCTATTGGATATTCAATTGGGGAATCAGAGCGGCCTCCCGCTCGCTCAGTGGGCGCGCAGGCAACGGCATTTGGCGCATCTTCCAATCGCCGCCGTGACCGGGTTTGCTACCTTCAAGGAACTGAAGAGTATAGGGGAATCTGGCTGCAATACCTGTTTCACCAAGCCCGTTGATTTCCGGGCCCTGCGTGAGTATCTGGCCGGTTTGGCCATTCATTCCGAAAGCAAAATCACCAGCTAGGCTGCGGCCAAAAACATTTCAATACCGGAACGAAATCCCTGCCGCAATCGGCTACCGCCGGTATCCGCCAAATCTGCCGAATCCTCCGTAATATCCAAAGCTAAAGAATGGCGCCGGATAGACAGCGTACGGATAGCCGTACGCATATGGATATGGGTAGTACGGCGGCGGCACAGGCCTGACCATGCGCGGGCGGCCACGGGGCTGGCGCGAATCGAGGTCCGATTGCGTCACCGGTTGAAATGCAAACTGACTGTTCGCCGTTGAAATCGTTACGGGCGCCTGCAAGCGGAACGAGAGAACTGTTTCCGGAGGAATCGCGGTTGGCCTGCCTTGCGTGGACATCACGCCGATGATCCCCGCTGTTGCGCCCAGACCCGCGCCTATTGCTGCTCCTGTGCCACCGCCGGCAATCGCTCCAATCACGGCGCCAAGTCCAGTCGTGGTTCCCACGGTAGCAACGTTGCGGCCTTGCGAACTTCCGCCGGAAGTTTGATAGAGCTGCGTCTGAAGAGGCATTTGCTGGCCGTCAACCAGTGTCAAATCCGGCAGATCGACGCCCAACTGCGAAGGATTGCCATGGCCGCCCTTCTTGATGACGGAAACGCGGCCGGTTTGCGCCTGGCCTCGGCGCGCTACAACCCATCCGTTCACAACAATTGGCTGATCGAGGACGGCGCTGAAACTATCGCCGACGGAATTGCGATCGCTGGAAATCCATTCATCGACGCGCACGCGAACTATAGTCCCTGCGGGCAATGTCAAAGTCTGCGGAAGCGTCGGCTGATTGGGCTGCCCTTGCGCTTGGGGATCCGGCTGTCCTTGGGGCTGTGCGTTCTGCTGTTGTTCCATTTGTTGTCCCCCAGGACCATCCTGCTGTCCCTGGGGTTGCCCCTGAGCTTGAGGATCAGTCTGCACGTCGCTTGGCTGATTCTGGCGAGCGCCTGCCGGCAGTGCGCCGCCGCAGAACAGAAGCCCTAAACTCAACACCATCAGGGACTTCAAATATCCGTGATACGTCCTGGTTTTCATCTTGGGGATCATGTTACCGGCTCCTGGCCAGTTAGAATCCGTCAGCCCCCGATAGCTGCGGGTTAAACTTTAAAATCATCAAATAACTCTTTCTATTATCTTTGATGGTCGTGCCTTGGGGTTGAGTTGTCCAAGAAGAAAGAGCCGATTTCCGCGAATGACATACGGCGTAATCCATACTTGGCATTGTTCTTCGAGCGCGCGCCGTGATTCTAAAATCGCCGGGGTAGGTCTATTGGCTGGGGAAAAAACGAATGAACCGCGCCGCGACTGATGCTGAAGCGGAGGCATTGATACAAGAATACAAAAGCATCATTCAGCGCAAAGAACCACGCATGACAGGCACGAATCGTGTCGTGCGTGAATACGGGCCGCATTTCGCCGGCTATTTCGCTGGCGAAACGCGGCGAGAGTCACTAGAAGTTTTCGTGACTAGGACTTTGATTTGGACTTCTTCGGTTTTTTCTTTTCGCGTTTTGGTGCGTTTTTGTTTGCCATTTTTATAGTTTGCCACGAATTGCCGCGCTTGGCCAGAGCCAATCAGCCTTAAATCGCAATGTTTCGAGAGAGTCGTAGCCATTGGCCGGACAGCTCGGGTAAGATGGCGGCTCCGGTATCATCCCAGCAATTTCCCGAGGTCGAGATCCATGCTTTCCAAGTGGTCGTTTGCCGCAGCAACCCTTTGCCTGTTTTCGGCTGTCTTTCTCGCCGCGCGGGCTGCGTCTCAGGCCGCGCCGCCTGCGCCGTCCGCGCAACAATCCGGCGCGCGGGAGCCAGGGGCCGGGCAATCGGGCTATGTGCTGAAGGTAACCACGCGCCTCATTACACTGGATGTGATGGCCACGGATTCGCACGGAAATGCGGTGCGCGACCTCAAGCCCGAGGACTTGCAAATATTCGAGGACCGCAAATCGCCTCAAAAAATTGAGCACTTCGAGTATTTTGAGAATCTGAAACGCACCGGCTCGCCGGACAATTCCGCAAGCGCAATTCGCAAGGCGGCCGGCGTCATTTCCAATCAGTTGCCGCTTGAACAGTTGAAGATTCCCCCAACCGTATTGTTGATGGACAGGTTGAACACGCAAACGCCCAACCAGCAGCAGGGGCGCGCGCACATGATCCAATTGCTAAAGAGCCTTCCGCCGGACACTCCGGTTGCCGTTTTTCTCTTGGGAAGTTCCCTGCGAATCTTGCAGGGGTTTACCAGCGATGGAAAACTTTTGCGAGCCGCTCTGGATCAATCGATTTCCGGGAACTCGATTCAACCGGATCCGCGCAACGACCTCGGTGACACTTCCAACTACGTGCAGAATCAAACCGCCGGCATGGGCGTGAACCTGGGAGTAGAGGCGCAAGTGGGCGAGATTCAGAATTTCGAGAAGGAAGAGTATTCCCTGACGGTCGATCTGCGGATGAAGGAAACTCTCGCGGCGCTGACTGAGATTGGGCAATACCTCGGCGGAATCCCCGGGCGCAAAAATCTTATCTGGATTTCGGAATCGTTTCCGATTTCCATCGTTCCCGACCCGGACACGGGCAACAGCCCGTTTGGCGGAATACGGGAGTACGCCGAGCAGATCAAAAGCGTCGGGAATACGCTGACGGATGCGCAAGTGGCCGTTTACCCAATGGATGTTCGCGGATTGCAGGCGCAGCAATCGCTATCCGCATCTCAAAACATAAATCTTCCGGAGACGCGGCTGACCGGGCCTGCGATCGCCAGCCGTTTGAGCGTCGAGGACGCCGATCTGCAGCAAACGCAAGGCACCATGGATGAGCTTGCACAGGATACAGGCGGAAAGGCCTGCAAGAACGGCAATGATCTTGCTGGCTGCGTCATGACGGCACTGAAGGACAGCTCCTCGTATTACGAAATGTCGTTCTATCCACAGAATGTCAAATGGGACGGCAGGTTTCACAAGATTGTGGTGAGGACATCGCGGCCGGGAGTGAAGCTGTCGTATCGCCGCGGTTATTTTGCGTTGGATGCGGCTTCGCTGTCGAAACAACAGCAGCCCGAGGATCGTCTGCGCCAGGCTTGCGCCGACCAACTGCCTTCGACCGCCATTCCTTTGACCGTACAGCCTCTATCCGCGGGGTCACTGGGAAGCACGCAAGGCGGCCTGCAATATATGCTCCTGATCTCGGCTGCCGGGCTGAGCTTTACTCAAGAAGGCGATTCGCGCGGCTTGAATATTCGCGTGGCCGACTGCGAGTTCGCCCAGAAGCCCACGGTGTTTCGTGTCAATGAACGGGAAATGCCGAAAAAAGTTTCCAACGAAGTATTCCAGAGCTGGCAGTCGACCGGAATTCCCGATCACATTGCCTTGATGCCTTCCACGGACACGCGAAGAATCCGCCTGGTGGTTCTTGACGTCTCCTCGGGCCTGACCGGCGCAATCGATATTCCAGTGCTCCCTTCCGAAATCGCCAAGGCCATGGCCCCTGTTACGCCGCCGGCGCCTGTCGTGACCACTCCCTATGTGGAATTGCCGGATAAAGTAAAAGGGCCTTCACAACCCAGAGTCCTGGAGTCTCTGACATTCCATTTGAATCCAACCGTTTCGGGGACTCTCGACTGGAAGGGCGACAGTTTGGTTTATCAGCAAGCGGGAGACATGCCGATGGATAAGTCCGCGGGCGGATTTTCCAGTTACGCTTTCGGCGGCAGATTTCATTGCCAGGATGGACATTTTGTTGCCGTGGACGCCGCGGATGGCGAGCCGGCCTTGCACTTTACGTTTCACAACCATAGCGGAAAAGTTGTCCTTGTGGATGTGAAGGGTGAGCAGCCCGTCTATTTGGGCGACCTCCCCGTCGATTCCAGCGCACAATCGTTCTTCGATCAGGTGTGGAAGTCGAGCCACTGCCAGGCGCAGTAAATTTCAACGCAATCCGCAATGAATCATCTTCACGCCACAAACTTCCCCGGGTCTGAAGACCCGGGCTGCAGCATTAGCTTGGCGCACAGCCAAGCGCACATGAATGCAGACTTTTGTAGCCCGCCTCTTCAGCGGCGGGGATTTCTTCTCGCTACGAGAAATTCAAGCTAGAATCGCCATCCATGGTTTTCGAACCCGAATCCAGTATTCGCCTAGGCACGTCCGCGTTCACTGCGGCCGGATGGGAAGGCACATTCTATCCAGCCGGGATGAAACCGGCGGAGTTCCTCAGCTACTACGCCACGAAATTTGACACCGTGGAAGTGGACAGCACGTTTTACCGCACGCCGGCGATATCGACCGTGAAGGGCTGGTACGCCAAGACTCCTCCCGGATTTTTGTTTGCGGCAAAAGTGCCGCAACTCATCACGCACGAAAAAATACTGCTGGATTGCGACCAGGATTTCCGCGCTTTTCTGAAAGCCATGGATTGTCTCGGCGAAAAACTGGGGCCGCTGCTCCTGCAATTCGGTTACTTCAACAAGAGTGCCTTCGCTGGCGTGAACGAATTTCTGGCGCGGCTTGTGCCGTTTCTCAAGAAAATACCCAAGGGCTATCGCTTCGCCGTGGAAATCCGCAACAAAAATTGGTTGGTGCCCGCGTTTGTAGAGGCGCTAAGAGAGCGCCACGTCGCACTCGCGCTTGTGGACCACGCCTGGATGCCGCGCCCCAAGCAGCAATTCGAGCGCTTCGACCCCATCACCGCGGATTTCACCTATGTGCGCTGGCTTGGAGACCGCAAAGGGATCGAGGAAAAAACCAAGACGTGGAACAAAATTATCGTGGATCGAACGGCGGACCTCGTCGAATGGGTCGAGGTTTTGAAGAAAGTTCAGCAGCGAAAAATTCAAATTCTGGCATTCGCCAACAATCATTACGCGGGATACGGCCCCGGGACGATCGAAGAGTTCAAGAAACTTTGGCGAGTTGCGGGCGCGTCCCGCCCGTGAAATCTTCAGTGCATCACGGCTGATTCTTCAGCGAGTCCGGCTTGTTTCTGCTCCGAGGGCGCATTGCCGCGCTGGCGCAGGCTGGCAAAGGTTGCCGCCGCGGCGCACAGCGCGGGAATCGATCCGGCAAGCAAAATTTCTCGCGGGCTCCAATCCAGTTTCAGCATCAAGCCGCCAAGCATGGGCCCCACAATCGAGCCGATGCGGCCGACGCCGAGGCACCAGCCGATTCCCGTGGATCGAATGGAAGTCGGATAGAACGTGGCGGCGACGGCGGAAAGCCCTCCCTGCGCGCCCTGCACAGCGAACCCCAAAAAGAACGTGATTGCCATGGTAAGCGCAAACGAAGTCGAATAGGCCAGCGAGGCGATCAGCAGAGTGGTGCAGGCGAACTCGATCAGCAGCACCGTGAACGCGCCCCAGCGGTTCATCAAACTTCCCTCGACGAACGATCCGGCAATGCCGCTGAGGCTAAACAGCATGATCGCCGTAGCGCCCGCGGAAACCGGGTAGCCTGTCTGGCGAAGCAGGGCGGGCAGCCAGAACACCACAAAATATAAAATCAAAAGATTCATGAAATAGGGAATCCACAGCAGAATCGTTCCGGCCGCGCGGCCTTCCGTAAAGAGGTTGACTACGGGAGCTTTTCTTCGCTGGTCCTGCTGCTCGGAGCGGGAAATCGGGGCATCCGCAAGGTCGGGCGAAATCCGCGCCAGGATTTTTGAGATTTTTCGCTGATTCGCGCCGGACACTTCCAGGTAGCGCACCGATTCTGGAAGAATTACGATCAGCAGCACGGTCAGAGTCAGCGGCAGGACTCCTCCCGCATAAAAGACCGATTGCCAGCCCCAGCGCGGAAGCATCACAGCGCTCACTCGAGTCGCGAGGACGGTGCCGGTGGGCATTCCGCAAAACATAATGCCCACAATCACGGTGAGCAAACGTTTCGGCGCGTATTCGGACATCAGCGCCACGGAATTGGAGAGCGCACCGCCGAGGCCCAGGCCGGTCAGGAATCGGCAGGCGAGGAGTTCGTTGAAAGTAGTGCATCGCGCCGTGAGCATGGCGAACATTCCGAAGATCAGCGTGCAAGCCACGATCGGCCATTTGCGGCCCAGGCGGTCGGCGATGGGACCGGACAGCATGGAGGAGATCATCAAGCCGATCAGCGCGAAAACGAAGATGGGGCCAAAGTTCTTGATGGGGATGTGCAGGGATTCGGCGATGGACGGTGCGAGGAAACCGATGCTCTGGGTATCGAACCCGTCCAGCACGATGACCGTGCCGCACAGCGCCATGGTCCAAATCTGATAGCGGCCCATGGATCGCTTGTCGATAATTTCACTGATGGTTGGAGCGCGTTCCATTCCTTCTCCCAATTTTGCATTTTGTCAGATTGTTTGTGAGGGCAGGATACTACTGTTTCATGGGGGAATGGTAGCGGGATTCTAGCTTTTGGATCTCGAATGGATTTGAGAAATGGGCCGACTTCCCAGCGTCACGTTTGGACCCGTGACGAATTTCTGAGTCTGATTTGTGCGGGGAAAAAGCCCCATCCTTCATAAAGGGCGTGAAGGATGGGACACCCAGAGATGCTTGCTCAATTGGAATTGTAGAATCTTCCGGCTACGGAACAATGGTGACGGCTTCTTTCATCATTCCGAAATTGGCGCTTCCCGCATCCATGGAGAGCACTTGCAATTCCATCGGTCCAGCCGCGGTGGCGGGCACGTCGGCGTGAAAAGTGTTCTGCACTCCCGCATAGGTCATTGGAATTTCCGATTGCACTTTGCCGTCGCGCAAAAGCCGCGCGACCACGTGGATTTTATTTGCGTCCCACAGGCCGTCGGGATCCGTCGGACAACCGCAGGCCATGGTAATCGTGGCGCGAACTTCAAAGGGCGATCCCGCCTTGACCTTGGCATCCGGCAGCGGCGCAACCGCTGTGACGATGAAGCCATGAATCTCCAAGAGAATCCCTTCCCCGAGCACGTCTTCGCCAGGTATCAGAAGAAGAGTTTTTGAGGAGCGTTGCGTGGCCTGCGCGTTTCCCAGCGGTCCTTCCGCCGAAACTTCCACGACGGTCGGTTTGTCCAGGTGCAGCACGGCCAGGAAGCCTGAGGTGTCGCCCGAACCATAGACAGCCATCCCGCGCGTGTGCGGCTTCTTCATGATCACGTCCGTATCGCCCGTGCCGCCTTGCTGCATTCCCTGTGCGAGGATTTCCCCGGTGGCGGCGTCCTTGACGGTGATCCGCGCGCCGCCCACATGCGTGCCAATAACTTTTGCATCGCGCGCCACGGCGCGAATCATGACCTTGGTTTCCTTGGCTCCAGTTTGAGCAAATAGTGGCGAGGCTACAATTAGAAAGGCAAATACAATCGCACTGAACAGCGCTCGATTTTTCATGGGTATCCTCCGTTGACTCGACAAACGATATCACAATTCCTTGTAGCAGAGATGCCTCTGCTTTGCGCAAATCGTCCTCCGTCATGCGGTAGACGATGTCCGACACGCGAGCGTATGATTTGTTCCGGTCGGAAATCGCGCGGACGATTTTCTTGCCGCCGCGAAAAAGGAAGGGAATATGATGAGCGAATTCTCGCGCAGAACTTTATTGGGTGGGGCGGTTGCGGCGGCCGCCTCTACCATGTGGAACGAACCTGTGCATGCCCAATACGTGTGGCAAAAGACGGACTGGCAGCAGGCCGCGGAGTTTGACGCGCTGACGCATTCGCCGCGCCGCATCAAGCAGGTGATCCACAGCTATGCCATTAACGATGGCAGGTTCCTGAGAAATGCAAAGAACTCGCTCAATGGCCTTCATTTCGGCGCGGGCATTCCCTCCGACCAGATTCAAATCGTCTGCGCATTGAACGGACCGGCCAACATGTTGAATTGCACGGATTACGTTTGGCAGAAATATCGAATTGGAGAATTGGAAAAAGAAAAGGACCCTGCCACGGGAGAGCCTGCCACGCGCAATCTTTATTATCCGAGCAAGGCGGGCCCGTCGCTGAAATATGCATCCGACGATCCCAGCAATCCCGATTCCGCCTATCAAGATGTTAGCGTGCAAGGCCTGCAGGCTCGCGGCGTGCGATTCATCAGTTGCCACTCTTCCATCGAGGAAGCGGCTCGGGGGATCATTAAACAATTCGGTTTGCAGGCGCAGCCGGAGGAAATCGCCAAGGATATTCAAGCGCACATTCTGCCCGGAGTCATCCTCGTGCCTGCGTTATCAGCGGCGCTTGCCATGCTGCAAGGGGAAGGGCGCTACAGCTATATGTCCCCGTAAGAAACGAAATTGACGCCCGCGCGGCAGGAAAGTATAATCCCGCGCATGATTCGCCGTGCTCTTGATACCCGTCGCTGCTTGCCGTGTTGTTGCACGGCCAACAGCTCGTGTCTGGGCGCGGTCCGAATGTCTTTGTAACTGCAATCAAAATTCGGAATGAGACTCCCGGTCATCGGCGAAAAGCCAGTGAGCGGGATTTTTTGTTTTTGGGCGGCCTCCCGTAACGTGTCCGCGAAATGGGCGACACAGCGGCCTGCCGCTTGAGTCATAAAGGAGAAACTCCGTGATGGAAACAACTGAAACCGGCAAAGTCGCTCAAAAAGCCGCTGGACTTGGAATTTCGCTCGACGTTTGGGCGGTGGCGCTGGCCCTCGGCCTGGCCTTGATGGTTTGGCTGGGCTGGATCAAGCAGGTTCCCTGGTAAGACATGGTTGGAAGAAAATATTTTTTTGATTCACATATCATAGGAGAAATTTCCCATGGCAAGTTCGATCGCTCTACCCGCATCCGAATACCAAACCAACTTTTTCAAGCGAGTAGCGCAGCTCATACCCGGCCTGCTCCTGCTGGCCGTGGTGGGCTGGGCAGGGAAATTCGTGGAGCAGTCGATTGCGCGCTACGGCAAGCTGCATCACTTGACGCTTCCGAACATTGAATACGTTCTGTGGGCCATTTTGATCGGCCTGGCGATCTCCAATACGATCGGCATCGCCGCCGCATTCCGCCCCGGCCTGGAGACTTACGAATTCTGGCTTAAGGCGGGCATTGTTCTGCAAGGCTCGCGGTTTATTCTGGGGGACATGCTGAAACTCGGTGGGGTCACCGTTGTCCTGGTGCTCATTGAGATTACCGTCTCACTGCTGTTCATGACTGCCCTTGGAAGAGCATTTAACCTTAGCCCCAAGCTTACTGACCTGCTTGCCATCGGGTCTTCGGTTTGCGGCGTCTCCGCCATCATCGCGTCGCAAGGTGCCATCGATGCCAATGAAGAAGACACTTCGTACGCCATCGCCGCAGTGCTTGCCCTGGGCGCCGTGGCTCTATTCACATTTCCATTGATCGGCCACGCGCTTGGCATGAGCGACACCAGCTACGGCATCTGGGCGGGCCTGGGAGTGGATAACACCGCGGAAGCCACCGCCGCTGGGGCGTTGTTCTCCGACGCCGCCGGAAAAGTTGCGGTGTTGGCCAAGACCGCCCGCAACGCCATGATCGGCTTCGTGGTGCTGGGTTACGCCATCCACTGGGCGCGCAAGCAACACACCGCGGGCGTTGGCAACAAGGCTGCATTCCTCTGGCAAAAGTTTCCCAAGTTCGTGCTTGGGTTCATCCTGATTTCCGCGCTGGCCACGGTTAAGGTGTTCAGCGGCCCTCAGCTGGTGAGCGTGGCCAATCTTTCGCGATGGGCTTTCCTGCTGACGTTTGCGGGAGTCGGCCTTCGAACCAACATTTCCGATATGCGCAAGCAAGGGCTGCGCCCGTTTCTGGTTGGAGCGGTAGGAGAAATCGTAATCGCCGGCATGACGCTTGGGCTGGTGCTTGGGGCTAGCAGGTTCATTCACTAACGGCGGATTGCGCCGGACGAGGCACGCGCAAGTCCTGGACTATGGCAGGTCAACGTTCAGATGTACTACAGATAATCTTCCCTTCGAACGGGCTACAGCTGGAAACGCGAAAGCGGTAGAATATCCGCCAAGGGATCGCAATCTCGCCCTGCCTGTGGAGGATATTTATGATTCGAGCAGCCGTCATGCGAAGTGGCCTCTTTGTCTTGCTGGCCTTTTCCGTTCTCATCTTGCTTTCGACAAGCTCGGCCAGCTTTGGCGCGCCGCGCACTCCGCAGGCAGCCGACTCTTCAAAAGCCTGGGTAGCGCCGGACCCGGCGGCCATTCCCGCCGGACCGCTGGGCGACAGCATCCGCCTGGGCATGAACGTTTTCAACGATACGCCCAAGTATGCGGAGCGTTACGTCGGCAACAAGCTGAGCTGTACGCATTGCCATGTCAATGGCGGCACAGTGTCGAAAGGTATTCCGATCGTTGGGCTTCCCGGAATTTTTCCGATGTATCGAGACCGCGAAAAAACAGTCATCACTTTTGAAGAGCGCATCGAGCAATGCTTCCAGCGCAGCGAAAGCGGGCACCGCGTTCCCAGCGACGGCCCTGAAATGACCGGATTGGTCGCCTACGCGCAGTGGCTTTCCAAGGATCAAGTGACCGGCCGCCCGTTTCCCGGTCGAGGACTCGTCGAATTGCCCGAACTGAACGGAGACGCCGCGAGGGGAAGCAAAATTTTTGAAGAGAAATGCGTCGTTTGCCATGGCAAGGACGGCGCGGGAAAGCTTCCCGTGGCTCCAGCCCTGTGGGGACCGGATTCGTTCAGCGACGGCGCGGGCATGAATCAAATTCCCAAGATGGCGGCGTTCGTGAAACACAATATGCCGCAGGACAAGCCTGACACCCTCACGCCGCAAGAAGCCTACGATGTCGCGGCGTTCATCCACAGCAAGCCGCACACCGTCTTTGTAATGAAAGATCACATGTAATCGGTCCGCCCGATTTTATCTCGCTCTCGATTGCATGATCGCCGCGCAATCCAGCAGCCTAGGGACAATATGAAAAAGACACTACGTTGTGTTCGATTGGCTGCGATGTTTGTGGTGCTAGCGATCTCGTTGGGGGCATTGGGTATTGCGCCGTTGCGCGCGCAGGGCAATGCGCCCGAGTTCGAAGTGGATCCTGCGTGGCCAAAGCCGTTGCCGAACCTTTGGGTGACCGGCGGCGTCGGCGGCGTGTGCATCGATTCCCGCGACCACGTGTTCATCCTGAACCGGCGCGATTTGACGGATAACGATCTGGACGCAGGCCATCAGGCGCCGGTGGTGATTGAGTTCGATGCAGAAGGCAACGTGGTGAATTCCTTCGGCGATCCGAACAGCACGCCGAACACGCCTCATGGATGCGCGGTGGACGCGGACAATAATTTGTGGATCACCGGCACCGGCGACGGCATGGTGCAGAAATATTCGCATGACGGAAGCAAACTTCTGCTTCAGATCGGCCAGCACGGCGTGGTCGATTCCTCGGACGGCACGGCTAAAGGAAAAGCTCTGAACTCCAGCCACACTGCATTCTTTAAGCCCGCGGGCATTGCCATCGATCCCAAGAACGGCGATGTGTACGTGGCGGACGGCGAAGCTCCCGGAGGAAACCATCGCATCGCGGTGTTCGACGCGGCGGGGAAATTTCTGCGCCAGTGGGAATTGAATCGCGCCGATGGCGAGACGGGCGACTCATTTATCCCCGTGCTGCATTGCGTAACCATGGACAACAACGGATTGGTTTACGTGTGCAACCGCCGCGGCCACCGCATTCAAGTGTTCGACAAAATGGGCAATTTTCAGAAGAACATTCCGGTGGAATTCACGCCGATGTCCAAGCTGCCGCCGGGCCCCGATCACGAACCCGGCGCCCTTGGATCGGCTGTGTGGATCGGCTTTTCACGCGACCGCGAACAGAAATTCATGTACGTAATCAATCAAGACAACGAGAAGATCGACATCCTCGAACATGCCACCGGAAAGCTTCTGGCTAGTTTCGGCCGCGTGGGGCGCCAGCCGGGCCAATTTACTTACGCGCATTTTCTGGCGGTGGACTCCAAGGGCAACCTCTACGTCAGCGAAGTGGGCACAGGCAAGCGCATCCAGAAATTTAAGCTGGTTGGCGGCCGATAGCGAGGATGGGTTTGAGTAGCACAGGCTTCAGCCTGTGGATTTTAGTCCTTGCAAGGACTAACCCCCACAGGCTGAAGCCTGTGCTACGTAAAGCCTACAAGTGCAAAAGCTTGATGGCGTTGCCCTTCAGGATGCGATCGCGCTCCGCGGCCGGAAACTTGAACTGATCGAGAACTTCACCGGGATATTGCACGTCCTGCGCCGCGAAAATATCCGTGCCCACCACGATGCGATCCGTTCCAACCATGGTCACCAGAAACTGAAATGCTTCCGGATAGTAAATTAAATAATCGTAGTAAAAGCGCCGCAAATAATCGCGAAAGGGATGAGCGAGCGTGACCTGCGCTCCATTGTAGTGATAGAAAAAATGCTCGATCCTTCCTGCGAGATAAGGGAACGCGCCTCCCGCATGCGGCAAGATCATTTCCAGCTTGGGATATCTGTCCACCACTCCGGACATCATTAGCTTGGTGGCAAGCACGGTGTGATCGATGGGGGCATCCAGGCCGGCCGAGAGATTCATCTTGCCCATCAGCCGGCTTCCGCCGTACGTATTTGCCTCTCCGTCCATCTGATGAAAAATAATCGGATAGCCCAATTCCTCGATCCGCGCCAGCACCGGCGCGAAGTTCGCATCGATAATGTAGTCGTGCCGTTCCATGGAGTCGGGCAAATGAACGGCGCGCACGCCGGGCTGTCCGGCTACGCGATTCAATTCCTTCAGCGCCAGTTGAGGGTCGCGAATGGGCAGCTCCACGCCCAGGACAAAACGGTCGGGATGCTTCTGGTGCACTTCGATTCCCGCGTCGTTGATGATCTGAGCGAGATGCGCGCCCTGTTCGGCGGACGCCCATTGCCACGGCATCGCGCCGGAGAGCGTCAGGCAATGCATTTGCACTTCGTGTTCGTCCATCCATTGAATGCGCTTTTCGAGATCGTAATTGAGCGGAGGATTGTTGGCGATGGCCTGCCCGAGGTCCGCGACGGCCTTGTTGTATGGCTCGGGTGACCAGTGCGCGTGGCAGTCAATCGCCACCGGTTTTCCCACGCCGCCCTTTCCGGGTTTTGCGTCCCACCAATCCACGCCTTTCGCTTTTGTCTGCGCCGGCAGTGCGCCGGGAAGCGCGGCCATCATCGCGCCGCCAGCGCCGATTTTCATGAAGTCGCGTCTTCCGAGCGCGGAATCTTTTGCCGGTGCGTCTAGTTTTTTCATTTTCAATTCTCCTTGGAGCCTGTTTGGTCTCTTTTCTTTTCCCGCATTGTCAGGCAGTGGCGGGCAAATCAATGGAAAGAAAATGCGCGATTCGAATTCCCATTTCGCAAGACCACAAAATATGTTTGCCGGTAACTGGCTGGATGCTCATTGGTTTCGAGCCTCCGCAGGGAATGGTGCGATGGCGGCCACTGCTTCAATCTCTTCGAGGCGGCGCTTCTTCGGTTCGACGCCCAGCGTGAGGACGACGGCGATTTGCACAATGAGAAGGGCGATCATGAAAACCAGCACGCCGCCAATCCCGTGAGATTTGAAAAGCGCCACCACCACGAAGGGCATGAAAATAATCGCGCCGCGCCCGAAGGTGTTGCAGATGCCCGATGCGCGCAGCCGCACTTCCGTCGGAAAAAGCTCCGGAATGTAAATCGCGAAGAGCAGCGCCACCAGGACGTAAATTGGAACGATCAGAGAAAATCCCACCACCATCAAAAGCGCGGGATTCGCGATGAACGGATAAAAGCTACCGATCAGGATGGTGATCAGCGAAGCGCCCACGATGGTCGGCTTGCGCCCCCAGTAGTCGGCGGTGAAAGCGCCGATCGCGGAGCCGATCGGCGCGCCCAGCGCCATGACCAGCGAATAGCGGAACGACTTGGCAATGCTGAGCCCTTGCTGCACAAAAAATGTCGGCAGCCAGGTCACGAATCCGTAGAGCAACGTGTTAATCACCACCAGAGTGATCGAGCCCACAATCATGCGCGGCAGAATTGCGACGCTGAGCAGGGAGGAAAGCTCCCGCGAATGTTTCGCCAGCAGCAAAAGTTTCGGCTCGGGCAGCGGGGAATGTTGCTGCGAAACTTCTTTTTCGATTGTCCGCAGCAACGCTTCCGCTTCTTCGTTGCGTCCGACGGATTCCAACCAGCGCGGCGATTCCGGCAGCGCCTTCCGCAGATACCATACGATGAGCGCGCCGATCCCGCCAATGACGAACATAGCGCGCCAGCCGAAGCGCGGCACGATCAGCGTTCCAAGCAGCGCCGCAACGGGCAAACCGGTGACCACAAAGACGGTCATGAAGCCCAGCCATTTGCCGCGGGACTGTGGCGGGACAAATTCGGTTAGCGTGGAATAGCCAACCACATTTTCCGCTCCGAGCCCAAGCCCAATGATGAACTGAAGCAGGATCAGCACCTGCATGGAAGGCGCAAAGGCGGCGGCGATGGAAGCGAAACCGAAAATGGCGAGATTGGCCTGGTAGGTGAAGCGCCGCCCGCGGCGGTCGCCCAGAAAGCCGGTCACGAACGACCCCAGCATCATTCCCACAAAGGTGAGGGAAACGAACTCCGCGTTCTGGCCAAGCGTGGAAAATCCACTCTTGAGCGCCGCGCCCAAAACGGTTGCGCCAATATAGATATTGAATCCGTCGAAGAACATGCCCGCGCCGATCAGCCACATGATGCGCCGATGGAACGAGGAGATCGGCAGCCGGTCCAGCCGCGCTCCCGCGTTTACGGGCATGGCCGGCTCACTTCTGCCTCGAAAGCACGGCCAGGCTGCCCACCGTCAAAGCTTCCGTGGCCAGTCGGCAGTTTTGATCGAAGGAATTCTGCTGCGTGGTCTGGAAAAATTCCTTGCAGTTGCGCGCGGCATTCGGATCGAGGCGCAGGATGCGCTCGATGAGGTCATCGACATCGGAGGCAAGCGTGCCCGGTGCGCTGACATGTGAGATGAGGCCGATTTCCCGCGCCTCTCGCGGTGCAATGGGATCGCCGAACAGCACCAGAGGAAACGCAAATCGAGGAAGTGCGTACTCGCCGAGGTAGGCCATGATGGCGGCCGGCGCAAGGCCGAACTTCATCTCGGGAAATCCCAGCGCCGCGGTCTCCGCCACGTAGACGAAGTCGCACACAATCGCCAGTCCGAAGCCGAAACCGAAGGCGTCGCCCTGTACTTCGGCCACGCTGATCAGCGGCGAAGTGCGCAGTGTGCGCTTGAATTCGATGAGGCGCGCGGATTCGTGGTGAATGGACGCTGCGTCCCGCCCCGCGCGCTCGCGCCCCGTGCAGAAAACCTTGCCGTGCGCCCGAATGCGCAAGACGCGCGCGGCGGGATGCGCCGCTTCGCGGCGAAGCTCCGCCAGCATGGCGTCAAACATCGTGCCGGTAACTTCGTTGCCCCGCTCGGAATTGTTCAACGTAAAATTCAGGACATCGCCGGCCCGCTCGATCACCACGCCATTCGGGCCGCTCGCGCCGGAAAACTCAACTTGTTTGGATGACATGCGGACACGGTACACAGGCAGCGTGAGCGATGTCAACCGCTGTCAAGGCACCCTTAATTTCCTTAGCTTTTTTTGCAGAGCTCAGAGAAGGGTTCGCTTTGAGCGAAGAAGGAGGTTTGCGTCCGCGTAGGGAAGGGCGCCCTCCGTCATCAATTTGAAGATGCCTTCTTCGCGAAGCTCGCGAGCCATGCGGCCCAGAAAGCCGAGCGTTGCGCGCATCGGCCCGGAACCCACGCTGACGCGCGCCACGCCGAGCTGCTGCAACTCCGCAACTGGCGGCGTTCCCACAGTTGCCAAAATATTCAATGGGCCAGCGACCTCGCGTGCCAATTGCGCGATGGTCTCTTTGTCCTTCACCCCAGGCGCGAAGAGCGATTGCACTCCGGCCGCGCGATAGGCATTCAGCCGCTCGATTGCGCGCGCCAGCCGTGTTTCCGCGGGGCCGATGGCGTAAAGAAAAATATCGGTTCGCGCATTGAGTACAAGAAGGATGCCCGCGCCCGCGGCGGCTTCCAGCACGGCACGTATTATTTCCTTCTGGCGATTCACGTCGGCAAGAAGATCGGGCTTTCCTTCGACTCCATCTTCCAGATTCATTCCCACAGCTCCGGCAGCGATCACCGCGCGCGCCGTTTCCGCCACTTCTTCAGGCGTGCTGCCAAAGCCCGCTTCCATATCGGCGGTGACGGGTACTTCCACGGCTTCGGCGATTCGCCTCACGGCGGCAAGCATTTCGTCGCGGGGAATTTTCTCTCCGTCAGGGTAACCGAGAGAAAAGGCCACACCGGCGCTGGAAGTTCCAATCGCAGAAAACCCGGCGTCTTCAAAAATGCGCGCACTGGCCGCGTCCCAGGCGTTCGGCAAGACCAATATTTTCGGGCCGTGATGAAGTTCTAGAAATTTGCGGGCCAGCTCAGCCTGGGTCTTTTTCGCCATGATTGCGCGGTATTGTACACCGATTAAGTGATGAACTCCGGGAGTGAATCTGGATGCACGGCGGGCGGACAAAGGGTGGAACATGCGGGGAATCGTGATAAATTACAAACCGAATCCACGAAAGAATTTCACGGGAGGATCGAATGGTTCGAGCTAGATTTTTGGCCGCCGCACTTTTCGCGACGATAGCCTTTACGGCAGCGCTTCATTCTCAGGCATCGCAGCCGGTTGCGGTACGCGCCGGGCGATTGTTTGACAGCAAGACGGGGCAGATTCTCACCAGGCAGGTCGTGCTGATTCAAGGCCAGCGGATCACGAATGTTGGCCCGGAAGATCGAATCAAAATTCCCGAAGGCGCGCAAGTGATCGACCTCAGCCAGGCCACGGTCATGCCCGGCCTGATCGACGCGCATACGCATGTCTATGACAGCCTTTCCAACGCCGAGAGAGTCACCACATCCAAGGAAGCCTGGACGATCATGGCCGTGAAGGAAGCGCAAGTCGATCTGCGCGCCGGATTCACGTCCGCGCGCGATATGGCAACTCACGGCGAAGGCTACGGCGACGTCGACATTCGCAATGCAATCAATAGAGGAATCATCGAAGGGCCTCGCCTGCAAGTTTCGACGCGCGGAATTGGCAGCTCCGGCTCGGATTACATCGGCGCGCCGGGAATAAACATCACCGGAGGAAACCAGACCATCGCTGGGCCCGCGCAGGCACGCGAAGCGGTGCGCGAGCAAATTCGCTACGGCGCGGACGTGATCAAGATCTTTCCCGCGGGCGGATACTCCTTCAGCCCCACGGGCGAGTTGTTTGTTGAGCCGACCATGACTCTTGAAGAAGTGCAGGCCATTGTGGACGAAGCGCACCGCCATCATCGCCGCGTGGCATCGCACGCCTATGGCGGCGAAGGCCTGCGGAATTCCGTAATCGCCGGCGTTGACACCATCGAGCACGGGCAGGCGCTCGATGAATCCGAGTTCGCCATGATGATTCAGAAGGGCATCTATTGGGACGTTACGGGATATCGCTACTCGCTGCCGGAAATCGTCGAGCGCGATCGCAAAGAGACCGGCGGAAAATACGATCTGCCTTCGATCTTTGCGAAAACATTTCAGATGGGCTTGTCGATGAAAGTCAAAATGATGTTCGGCAGCGGAGTGGACGGGGAACCCTACGCCCACGGAGATCAATATACTGAGTTCGAGTGGCTGGTGAGTCACGGCATGGCGCCGGCCAAAGTGATCCAGCTGGCCACGGCTGTAGACGCGGAAGCAATGGATTGGCAAAACGACATCGGCTCACTGGAAAAAGGGAAGTACGCCGACCTGGTCGCCGTATCCGGAGATCCACTGAAGGACATTAGCGAAATGCGGCGAATCAAATTTGTAATGAAGGGCGGAAAAGTCTATCGCAACGATCTAAAGTAATACATCTGGCGGACGATGCGGAAACCCGCATCTTCCCGCCCACGATTTTGTGTGTGCGACGCCCGCAGGCTTGACTTGCTTTCAAATTAGCTGGTACAAACACACGAAAGACGCGCCAATTTTCTTTACAAATCGAAAGGGTCTTAAGAAGAGCGGATGTTTGTCTTGGATCGTCGTGTGTTTGATTGGCAGCGAGATGAATTTTGAAAAGGAGCGTGCCTCGCTCATGTGGAAAAAACCGCGGCTTTTGCTTTTCGCGTTTGCGGCTCTGTTTGCTGGAGGCACCCTCTCCGCTCAGAATGACGGTCAAATTATCCGGCTGGACCCCTCCCTGGATGCATTGATTCCCGCCACCGCTCACATTGAAAAATTGGCCGATGGCTTCGGCTTTTTGGAAGGGCCAGTCTGGGTCCATTCCGGCAAGCCGGGCTATTTGCTTTTCAGCGATATTCCGGCCAACGTGATCGATAAGTGGGACCCTCAGAACGGAAAAGTTTCCATATTTCTCGAAAAGAGCGGTTTTGCCGGCGCCGATCCCGGCGACGCCGGCTACCAATCGAACAATGGGCACGTCGTTGTTACCCTTTATGGTTCGAACGGAATCACTCTCGACAGGCAGGGCCGCGTCACGTATTGCCAGCACGGAGATCGCGCCGTTGTGCGGCTAGAAAAGGACGGCAAGAGAACCGTTCTGGCAGACCGTTTCGAAGGCAAACGCCTCAACAGCCCAAACGACCTCGTTTACAAATCAGACGGGTCTCTCTACTTTAGCGATCCTCCTTATGGCCTTCGCAAATTGGCTGATGATCCCAAGAAAGAGCTTTCCTTCTCTGGCGTTTATCGCCTGTCGAAGGGAAAGCTCCAGGTGGTCAATAAGGATTTCCAGGCGCCGAATGGCTTGGCTTTTTCGCCGGACGAAAAATATCTTTACGTGGACGATTCGTCCACGAAAACGTATTGGCGTTTTGACGTGCAGCCCGATGGAACCCTTGCCAACAAAAAACTGCTCATCGATGCATCGTCAAGCAAGGATGCCGGCGTGCCCGACGGAATGAAAATTGATAAACAGGGAAATATGTACGCCGCAGGCCCGGGCGGCGTCTGGGTCATATCTCCGGACGGGAAGCACCTCGGAACAATCGTGCCTCCCGAAAATCCCGCCAATCTGGCCTGGGGCGATGCCGACGCCAAGACGCTGTACTTCACGGCACGCACCGGGCTTTACAGGCTCAAAGTCAATGTTTCCGGCATTCGACCGTAAGTTCGGCGCACCTCGTGGCATTGCAATCGGATATTTCGCACCTAGAATCTCTTGGGGGAAAAGCGATGATGAGATCAATCCACATGATTGTCCTGGTATTCATGATGAGCTTTGCGCTAAACGCCTTCAGTCAAACGAAAAGCGCTTCGACTGCCGAGGCCCCGGTGGACTGGAAAGCCCTCGACCACAAATGGCTGGATTCAGAAAGAAATGGCGACCTGGATTACCTGGACAAATTTTTCGCGGATAGTTATGTGCTGGTCCTTCCCAATGGACAGTCCTACACGAAGAAGGAATGGTTGGGAATCCTGCGTGGGACCGATAAACCCACGATCCAATTCCTCAACCCAGAAAATATTCAGGTTCACAATTTTGGGAATGTCGCAATTCTTACCGATCACACCACAATCAAAGGACACGATGCCAAAGGGAACAGCATGGATGGCGAGTTCAATGTTTTTAGGGTAGTCATCAAGCAAGGCGGAATGTGGAAGGCTACGGGCGTGGTGATGAACGAGGACCGCACCAAGAAGTAATGTTTTCAGGCCCAAGTCTCATACTGGCAATTCGAGTGTCATTCAAGGGCAACGAGAGTTGCACGAGATTGTTGATGGGGGAATGCAATGAAACGCTCTTATGGGTTGGCTGCAACGATGGTCTTGCTAATCGCCTCAGGGTCTGCCGCGCTTGGTCAGGCGCCGAAGAAGACAGCCGCACCCGGGGAAGATGCTGCCGCCACAATCGCCATCATGGACCACATCTGGCTGGACGCTGCCCACAACCGGGACACGGGGACCCTGCAATGGCTTTTCGCGGACGATTTCGTGGAGGTTCACCCCGGCGGCTTTATCGTAAATAAGCAGCAGCAGATTGATCAAATTGCCGATCCCCAGCGCACTCTCAATGAACTTCACCCGGACAAAATACAGGTGCGCTACCTGTCGCCGGATGTTGCCGTGCTGACCGATGAAACCACGATTCGAGGAATGAGCGGCGGAGTCAATTACAACGGGCTGCAGACTGTTATTCGTGTCTTCGTGAAGCAGCGCGGACGTTGGCGCGCCGCCGGCGCGGGCATCGTGCCCATCACCGCGCAATAAGACTCTCTTGGCGCAAACATTTTACTGAAGCGGCTGAATCTTCATGCGGTCAGCGAGTTCATCCAGAATCTTGCGCTGCCCTTCGCTCAGTGGAATCCCGCTGGCCATTCGCTGGTGGTAAATTTGCTCGGAGCGTTCCCCGGGCAGTCGAACTTCGTCCACGCCGGGCAGCGTCGGAGACGATTTCATCACGTCCCACACTTCGTCCACATCCTGCTTGAAGGTCTGCACATCCGCAAATGCCGCGATATCCACTGCCACGATGGACTGCCCGGTGTTGCTTGACGTTTTCGAGTCCACCGTGTAGTCAACTACGTCCCGGCCAAACGCCGCGCCGTTCATGGTTCCCGCGAGCAAACCGATCATCAGCGCCAACCCGTATCCTTTTGGCCCGCCGATGGGAACCAGAAACCCTTCATTCGCGCGCTTCGCATCGGTCAGCGGTTTTCCTTCGCGGTCGATCATCCAGCCTTCCGGCATCGTTTCATTGCGCTGCGCTTTTAGCCTGATTTTGCCGAACGCGGTGTTGGTCGTGGCCATATCCAGCACGATGGACTTGTGTTGCAAGCCCGGCACGGCAATGGCGATCGGGTTGGTGCTCAGCAACACTTCAGTGCCTCCCCATGGCGGCAGCAGATTGGCGTTGCCCACGCAGAAATAGATTCCGATCATGTCCTGCGCCGCGGCCATCCTGGGATAAAGCTGCGCGGGGCCCGCATGATTGCTGCGCCGCGTGCCCACCCAACCGACGCCGCACGCGCGCGCATTCTCGATGGCCAACTCCGTGGCACGCTTCATCACCAGATGGCCCAGGCCGTTGTCGCCGTCGAGGAGAGACGTCCCGGCCCGGCTGCTCACCACTCGAATGTTCGGCCGCGGATTCACTGCGCCGCTCTCGATCTGCTTCACGTATTGCGGCAGGCGGAATACGCCATGCGCATCGCTGCCGCGCGCATCGGCTTCCGCCATCAGCGCCGCAACCTGCGCGGCGTCTTCCGCGGGAATCCCCGTGGCCACGAGCGCGCGCGTGATGAATTCCACAAGCTTTGCGATCTCCACGCGCGGCCCGCTCGTTGCCGGGTTTGCTATTTCGCTCATGCTTCTTCTCCTTGGGCCGCCTCGAAAATCGTAACCGGCGTTTGCATCCCTTCGCGCGAGTAAGCCCCACTCGCCATTTCAGTCCGCAGTACAAACGGCCTACCAGGCTATCTTAAAAATCGCTTTTTGGAACGATTCCAGGATCGAACCGAGCGGCGGTCAGTCGAGGAATAGGAACGAGCGTCACGCTATAGAGCAGAAGCGCCTGTTGGCCCCAACTTATGGGTGGTCTGGCCGACAGGCGCCTCAACTATCCGCCTGATTGCAGGTTAGTGGATACCCGTTATTGTAATGTAGCTTGTGTTAACTTTACGGCGCTGTTTCCCCTTAGGCCTGTAGGGCCGCCAATAACGCCGAAGTAGACGCTGGAAGTTTGCCCGTCGATCACGTCATTGTTGTCCACCACGATTCCACTCGTCCCTATGCCCTCGGAAACCCCGACGGGGTCAGAATTGGGAAACGTGCTGCCCGTTATAGTGATACTGTCAATTTCAGAATCGCCGGGGGCGCCCGGATTAGCGACACCAACAAAGAGTATATCCGTCGTTCCATTGAAAAACGTGGTGAGCGGGGATGCCTCGAACGGCCCACCTCCCGGTATCACATAATGGTGGGTTGGGGTGCCCGCGGTCATCGCGTGGCCAGCGGAGAAACTCATTCCCCAGATCGAAGTTTCCGTGTTCTGTTGTGGTGAATATTCGAAAAGAATCCAGTTCGCCGGGGTAGGATCGGAAAAATAGGCTTCATTAAACGCCGGGGCGTGAAGATTAATGCCAGCGACTGGTGCCGTATCCATTGTCGCCGTGCTTGTCAGACTCATGGTCGTAGCCGTGTCATGAATTTGGGCCAGAACGGAGGTTCCTCCAGCGGAATTTCCGGCCGCAACGTACAGGAAGCCATTAACCACATCCACCATAGGCGGATCAACGATTCCTCCTGTCGCGGCTCCATTTCCCACAATTATCGGCGAGCCTGTAAGTGCGACTCCCGCGGAAGTAAACCCATATAGCTTGCCGTCCGAGCATCCGACAAAAATGTTCCCTGTGTTGAAATCGACGACTGGGCCGGTCAATTTTCCGGGACACCCGGTACTGAGTGCGCCTCCCGTCCCCCAGTTGGAATCGAGGCTTGGCGCTGGCCGGCTCGGCAGAGTGTTCTGGCAGGTAGGGGTTGCGCAAAACACGTCATTGATGCGGAAAAGCGTGCCCGCATCGTTGCCCACATACGCTTGATCGGGAAGATAATCGACAAACGGAGCAGAATTCGAGTCGGGAGATGACCCAAGAGTCAGGGCCGAGGCTGCCCCGCTATGTCCTCCTGGGGCCGCAGTGTCAAAGCTGTTGATCTCCAAAGGCAACAGGACATTCTGCGAATTGTTGAGATCTACTCCATCCCCGCTGCGGGGACCAATGACTTCAAACACAGCAGGTTGGCCCGGCCCTGTCTCCACGATGGCGAGCTTGGTTCCATCCAAAGAAAGCGCGGGCGAAGTCGCGATCTGACCTCCCCCCGCATGCATATAGTAGGATGCGAAAACCGTTGCGGACACACCGTCGTCGGTTCCTGAGGGCGCGCGATTGCACAGGCCCGCCACGGGGGTTGTCCCGCTATAGAGGTTGCTGAAGACCACCAAGTTCGGCTGACCTGAAACGATAAGAGTCTGAGAGCCGCTCGATGTGGCTGCTACTGACAAAGTAATACTGGTGGCTGGACTCCCCGTGACGGTCGCGATGGTGGCGCCTGCGGGTATGCCTGTTCCTGTTATCGGTTCACCCACGTACGCCGCGGTGATGGTTCCCGCCGTGATCGTAACGGTCGTACTGGCGTTGGTGATGGTTCCCGTAATGCTGGCTACGGCCAGGCCTGCATTCACCGGAAAAGCGATGGTGTCGTTCGCGCAACTGGGCGCCGCGGAAACATCGAAAACGTATTTTGCCGGGAACATATTCGCGGGAATCACATTGGGGTCAGTGGTTGGACTCAGAGGGATATTCCAGTCCGGGTGCAGGCTAGCCGCAGGAGCCTGGCGCCGGCGACCACGCCAGCGGCGCCAATCTTTCCGCGCGGATTCCTGCCAACTGAGGATCGCTCGCGGATCGTTCTGCAAGGAAATCAGAGAATGAAGAGGGCCGACGCGTGGATACGCGGTGTATCGCCGGGTCCAGTCCTGGACAATGCCATTCGGCCGGGCCTTTACTTCTTCTTTCTCCTGGCCGTAGGCTCGCAAGCCAAAAAGGCAAAGCGCGCACAGGACGTATACTGCAAAACGGAAGGGGGAAGAAATTTTTCGCACTCTGCATCTCCAGATGATTCAATCCGACGTTTGGGCAACGGCTATTCCACTGCCGGAATGCTATCAAATGGGGTCTCAACTCCCACAGCGAGGTCAAGACCAGGTTCGTCGAAAGTATTAACTAAGTGATCTAATTGTTAAACCTCTCCCCCGCTGTTCGCAAGAATGCTTTGTGAAATTGTTCGCAAATGAAAACACGGAAACAACGCGCCTCTGGCGCGCGGGAAACTTCCTGACGCATCGGGCGAGACTACGTAATATTCGTCTGGGCGCTCAGAGCGATTTTCCAGCCGTCGCCGCGATTCAGAAACAATCGCAGATTCCAACTGGTTGGTTTTGCGGAGGGATTTCGCCCCTGAAACGCCTGCATGATCACCACGTTTCCAAACTCGAACATGCGCATCGACAGTACTGATGAGCCTCCCGAGCCGCCGTTTTCGCCGTACAATTTCCGCTCTTCCTCCAACTCGTGCACATGTTGCAATTTGGGAATGTCGGCGCGCGGCGTGAGAGTCTCGTGATTGTCGTCCGCATGAGCGGCCCAATCTTCTGCGTTGGGATGCCATTCATCGTTTTTCAATATGAACCATGTCTTCATGGCTCCCTCTTGCGCCGCATTTTCGGGTTTATAGGGAAGTGTCTTGCACGGGTTGTCGCAGGTCTTGTCCGCCTCGGTGGGTGGGCTTGGCGGCGCCATATAATCCGGCCTCTCCGCAGGAATGGGAATGTTGAGATAGACAAAGGCCTGCCAGCCCGCGGGATTTTTTACCCAGAGGTGCGCGAATCGCTGGTTGTGATGCATTCCGAGTTCCCGCTCGACCTGCCCGAGAAAATCCACGGTTCGCACGTCCAGTGCGCCTTCATTATCGGCGGCAAATTGTGCCAGATCGTCGAGTACCTGCGCCTTCGTGTGTATCCTGCCGTTGGCCTCGACCCACTGGAAGCGTTCATCCAGAAGAGCGGCGACAGCGGTCTTGTCACCCTTTGCGAGGGCTTCGGCCAAACTGCGATTCGCCTGGCGGAACGCGGGCGCGTCGTCCGCAGCGGCAATCGGGCGCATTGAGAGCGCAAACAGTGCCGCACTAAAAAAGAGGGCGGCAATTGCGCGCGTGAAAAATCGTCTCATTGTATTTGTCTCCCTGGTGCACGGATTGAAAATCATTCCCATCTTAGGCCATGCGGCAAGGCCTCCCTTTAGAAAAGTTAGCCCGCCCTTTCACTATAAATACAAAATATTCCCCAAACTTTATGGCCGGATGATACCACTTCCACAAATAAGCAGGATGAAGGAGTAGGGTGTTGCCCGGCACGTGTCCCGTTGTTTCAGTTCGGCGCACATATTTGCCAATTCAGCAATACATTGCGTTATATAAGTAGTTAATATATTCAACGAATCTTGACTCTACACGCTCGAAAGCCATGGCACATACTTTGATAAGATTTCCGAGGTGGTAGGGCACTGGCCGAATACCGGAATGAATCTATTGGAGATACAACGTGAGAAAATCACTTCCTCTTTTCCGTTTGGCTCTGTACACACTTTGCGCGCTTAGCCTGTTTAGCTTGCGAGCTTACGGCCAAGACCATGAGGGAAAGAACGATCATCCGAATGGAATCGTGCAGGATTGGAGCGGACGCCATACCGTTTATCCTCGATTTGGCCCAATTCGGACCCTGATCGCCTTGCAGAACGATCCGCGCGCGATTCGCAGCTGGCAGGAGTCGCTGCGCAGGGATTGGCGCATAGACCGGTGGCCGCGCCGTTTTCGCGATCAGCAACTGGGTTTGCATCGTGACTGGAGCATCCCCTTGGGCGGCGGGACAACCGCGAAGTCCATGTACCCCGCAAAATTTACGTTCGATCCTAACGCGGCTGCTAACTGCGCCACCGATTTCATCGTATATCCCGTGAATGCCACCGGCAGCTCCTCTCAGCCGAACATCGTCGGCTTCAACAATCTTTATAGCGGGACGGCCGGAAGCACTGGAATATGCAATGCCCCCAGCGGAGGTCGCACGGCGGGCGCGAACGATGACGGAGTTTCGGCCACCACGATCTTTTCATACGACATCACCGCAGCGGGCGGTCAAGTGTTGAACGTCTCCCGCACTTTCGTTGGACGGAACCAAGATTGCTTTTGTCGAAACTGCGGCTTCGACCACCGCCCATTTTCACGTCCTTGCCTGGAAGAGTGGCGATGGGGTAGCTGCAAATTTGCAGACCGTGACCTCGCCTAAACAGATCACCAGCGGCTTTGCCACGACAGCCCCGGCAGCGGGAAGCGGAACCGTAACGGATCTGGCTTTGGGATCAACCAGCGACACGCTGTCTTCACCATTCGTTGACTACGTCAAAGATGTGGCTTATGTCGGCAATGACACTGGCACGCTATACCGCATCAAAAACGTCTTTTGCACCGTTTCTTGCACGGTTGGCGTTACGGCGGCGCCAAGTCTGGATGCGAGCTGGGGAGGCACGGGCGCAGTCGCCACGGGTTGTTCGGGGTTGCTAACCGGGCCCGTTGAAGACCCGGGCACAGGGCACATTCTTGTTGGATGCTCCGATGGGAAACTATACGGATTCACATCCGCAGGAGCTCCGCTCGCGACCCCATCGTTGGTGGTGGGCGATGGATCGACTTATGGAGGAATCGTGGACCCGCCAATGGTGGACGGGGTCAACGGCTTCGCTTATGTTGCGAGCATGAGCGGCTTTTCCACTTCGGGAACCCCCGTCATGGTCCAAGTCAAGACGGATCTGACTTCACCCGTTACGGCGACTTTGGGTCCAGGGGCGTCCTTTAATCTTCACGCTCCGGCTTTCAACAATGCATACTTGACCGGTAGCGGCACGCCGTTACTCTACAACGTGGCAGCCAGCACGACTCCGACCAACGAATTTACCGTTTACGGCGCAGGATTCAACGGCAGCTACGTGATGAACTCTGGCACCCCAACCAACCAGACAACCTTTACGCTTGGAGTGTTTGAGATATCTCCCATGACCGAGTTCTATAACGGCACCGAGGATCGCCTTTTTGAAAGCACTGTTGGGGCCGGTGGCAGCATCGCTTCTTTTAACATCAACTCGTTTCCGTCCGGAGTTGAGAATGCCGTGTTCGAGGGCAGCGGGACGACCGGAATTGTCGTGGACAACGCCAGTGCTTCAGCGCAAGCCGACAGCATTTATTTCGGCGTACTGGGATCAAATACCGCCGTAAAACTGACGCAGTCGGGACTGCAATAGTGATTGTCTAGAGCGGTTTTAGGTTGAGAAGGACGAGCAGGAAACGGCGAGGAGCGGGCGCCAGGACGAGCAACAATGAATTAGGCGCCCGCTGCGCTGCCTTCCGATACTTCGGCTGAAAAATTCAGCACAGCAGGCTGCACACCTTGGATCTGAATCAATCCCAGTGATTGCACGGATCTTGGCGAGGCGTTCTTGGCTTTGAAGTTTTCGCTGGGAATCCCCGTCCGAGCGTAAGATTTTTGGCAATCCTGGTAGGAAGGTCCGCGCATATTCCCCTCAAGGTAAGCCAGTCCCGGGCAACGCGTGCAGGTCGCGCCATGCGTGCACTGAGAGCATGTCGGCATATCCCGCAGCGTGATGGAGCGAACTTCCTTGAGTTGCGATGAATGGCGCCATATGTCCACAAATTTTGTCTGCCGCACATTTCCACTGGGCAGGGGAAACTGCACGCAGGGATAAACATCTCCGTACGGTGAAACATAGCAAGCCGTGTGCCCGGCGCTGCAGGGCAGCGCATCCAGGGCTTCTTCATCGACGCTGGTCGGGGGAGCGCAGAATTCCTCCACGTTTCCCACCAGGTCACCATTTCGGAAGACCTCCTCCAGGGCGGCCTTATCCACATTCAATTTGAGAATGGATCTGTCGCCGTCCATCATGGGCGTAATCGTGGGATCGATAATAAATTTCGCGTCGAGTTCGGCGGCCAGCAATTTCACGCTCTTATAATCGGCGGCGTTCTGGACCATCAGCACGTTCGCCATGGTGACCAGCAACCCCTGTTTCCGCAGAAACCGCACCGCGTCGATCGATTGCCGGAACGAACCGGGCATCTTGGTAATGGCGTCATGCACCTCGGCGCGATGCGAATAGATGCTGATCTGCACCGATTCCACGCCCAATTCGCGCAGGCGCTGCGCTTCCTTCTCCCGAATTAGAACTCCATTGGTCTTGAGCTTTACGCAGAACGTGCGCAGGCGCGCGTGTTCCAGGATTTCAAAAAAATCGCGGCGCATCAGGATCTCGCCGCCGCTGATGGTGAGATAGAACACCCCGGCATCCGCCATCTGGTCCAGCAGATCCTTGATTTCCGCCGTGGTCATTTCTCCATGATCGTCATGATCGAGGTAGCAGTGGATACACCGCTCGTTGCAACGGTAGGTCAAATCCAGTTGCACGCTGAGCGGTATGTTCAGTTTCAGGGCCTTGGCGGCCATCTCCACGGCTAGTCCACTCATGCTGTCTCCTTGCACGAATCGCTCATCCCCGCAAAAGGCTGGTCGGAAAGCAAAAGGATGCCGTGTCCCGCCAAACTCTCGACGAGCGCTTCCGCGTCCTTCAGCGCCACTTCCGGCGAAACGTCGTACTGGGCGCAAACTTTGTTGGCCACGATCTCGTCCAGCGGAGTCAGGCCGTCCGCCGCTCGCCAAATGACGGACGCCACTTCGTCCAGCGTGAACAGAGTCGAATTGGTGGCGGACATGACCATCATCTCATCGCCCAATGCGCGGGCGGCGATGGCTTTGCTTCGCGCCACATACCGAAAATTTGTCATACGATCAGCTCCCAGACCGAAGAATCGGGCACAAACGTCAAACGCCGCACGGGAACTTGGGCGACAAATTCAAAGGCCGAATCGAAAACCAGCTTCACAAACTCAGGATCGCGCGCGAAAAACAAAACGTTCTCGAGCAATCCGCGCACGGCGTCGGCGCCTTCAATCGGCTCGATTTTGTTTTCAGGCCCTTTGGCCAGCAGATATAAAACTTCAATCGGCGCTTGCAGGTTCTCTCCAACGCGCGCCAGTTCTCCAAAGAATGGCGTTCCCACCGCCATGTAGCGGCCTTCCTGCCGCGTCACATAGGAAATTTCATCGGTCAGCAGCGAGGCGTCAGGCGGGGCCAGCCTGGCCATGGTGGTCTTCCCGGCGCCCGAGACGCCGGAAAATAGAAAGGCGCGGCCATTTCGAATGGCGCTGGAGGCGTGCACAAGGAAGCCGCCCTTTCGTGCCAGCAAAAGCGTATGCACGATGCGCAGCACGGAATCGAGCGAGTAAGGATTGATTGTCTGTTGGATTCGCCCGCGCGCGGTCGAGGGATTCCACTCGGCGCGAAAATCCCCACGGTCCATCAGCCAGCGCCCGGCATCCCACGTGACGTGCAACTCCTCGTCGCCGGACTGAGTGCCCGGCGGGGCCAGCTCAATTTCAAAGTCGAAACTGGATTCGCTCGAGTCACGCACGTAGCCGGTATAGCGTTCGTGAATCTGGCGCACAAAATCCGCATTGTCGCAGTGCAACCGTATGGGCAGGCCACCGATCTCCACCACCACGCTGGAACTTCGCGCGGCCGCCGCTACGCTTGGCACTTTGCCCTCCTAAGGAAAAGGGCCCGCCAGTATGCCGCCAGCCGCAAATAGAGCGACGTCAGATGGTCGGAAGACTGCAGCAGCCGGATCATAGGGCCCTTCGATCCATGAGCGTGCATTTCGACTTTGCGGCTGCCTCGCTGAATGGAAATTACCCGGCCCAGCAACTCGGACGAAGAAACGGGAGGATCATTGTGGCGCAGGCGGTCGCCTCGCGTAATCAGGCACGGCCCTTCCGTACCGGCTGCGGCGGCCATTATTTTTCTGTCCACTACCCGGTGCACAAATAATCGGTCCATCTGTCGGAATAGGATGATTTCACCAGGAGAAATGTCGTTCAGGCCGGCCCTGTGAATGGAAACGAAATCGCCAGGAAGGATGGAAGGCACCATGCTGGTGCCAAATACGCGCATGCGGATCTCCCCGAACGTGTGGACGACTTCCTCAGCCAGCCCACTCGCCAATCGGATCGAAGCGTTCCCCTGATAGCTTGCTAGCATCTTGTGCTGCCGGCTAGGAAGCTTTTGTGCTGAAGTGGCAGCCGCTCTGCGTGCTGGTAAGTTTTCCACACGCCAGCGCCGAGACTTCGAACACCGACTCGAATTTCAGAGTCGGCGTCTTATACGGCTTTTTCCCCGTCGCCTGAACAGGCGCCGGATTATTTGAAGAATTATTGGCGTTCAACTTGCCCTCCCCCAAATCAAAGCAGCGAATGAGACATTCGCTGAAGTTCCCCTGGCCGCCATGCTGCTGATTGCGGCGACGTAAATTGGCAATGCAAATATTAATCTGGAAGCGGCGCGCATGACGCCAGTTCGTGAGATGCGGTGCTATAAGCGTTAACCCCCTGAAATATCCTGCTCTTAGCGCCCTACTGGATTCGAAGGCCGTTCATCTGGACGCTGTCCACAATTGCTGAGGATCTGAAAAATTGGAAGGAGCTGACTGCACTTGTTGCGGGTTGCGGCCGCAAGGCAAAGAGAGTGGAAATCTTGCGCAAGGTGAGGAACGGAATGTTCCGCGTGAATCTAAAGTATAAAAAACAACAACATAATATAACAGTAATATAATGTTGTTGTCGCTAACCTCCGGCGCTCCTATCAATGGGAATGATGCACGCCCAGGTTGCAACCCAAATGTTCATTGTGGCGCCACCACGGAGCTACTGAATCTTGACGCTGTAAGTGACTTGTGCGGTGGCATCCGGCAGCAATGTGCCAGTGAATGTCCAGCGAATAGACCCGGTCCCTCCGACGCTGGGTTGAGTGGTAATCGCGCAGGTCAAGCCGCTGGGCAAGACGCCAGGGCACGCGGCGCTTGCAAACGTAGTGTAGGAAGGGGTCGAATCGTTGATAACGATATTGGAGAGTGCTCCGGTGCTATCGTTCACAAAGGTCACAGTGTAGTTGAGTGTGTCTCCGGATTTGGCCGCGGCCTTATCCACCGTTTTAATCAAGTCCAGCCCAGCCGAAGTGCTGTTTCCAACCGTGGTTAAGTCCGTATGGGTATAGGTTGCTGAGAGCGCCGGACTGGCGTTGGTGTAGGTGAAACTCGCGCTGACGGTGATGTTGTCCTTGGTCCCGAGCGGCGTACCCGGATCAATTGTTTCTTTCACCAGAATACAGACCGTGGTTCCACCGGTGACGGCCACCGCTGCGGTGATCTGTGTATCTCCCGCGCTCATGGTTCCAGTGCAACTCACGTCGCGATAAATGACTTCGGTGAAGTAACTCCCTGCGGGGCTGGGAGTCGCGGCGGTGGAAAACGTGGCCTGGCCGCCGCTCATGGCCTGGAATGTATGCGGATAGAAGACCGTGCTGTTGGGCAGCGCGGAGGCGGCGTTGTCGGTGCTGAAGCTGTTGACCAGCACAATGCCGAAATTTACTCCGGTGTAGACAATGCCGGTGTTCGTAAAAGTTAGGGTGCCGGCAGCACGGTTATAAGTGCCCGCGGTGTTTCCGGGATCCGCGCCAGTAGCGAGATATCCGGTGGGTGGTGACGTGCTGATGACCACCGTCGTGGCAGAGGAGGGAATCCATAACGAGTAGCTTCCACTCCCGGCAGTCACCTGCGAATCGTATGTCGTGCCCGCGCCGTTTGTTGCCGTTAGGGGGACATTGCCCACGCCCGCTTCGCCCCCGTTCAGTTTTCCGTCGTTGGCCGTCCCAGCGCCGGCGCCGTTGTCCTGAAAAACTTTTCCCGAAATTTGATAGCCTTGGAACAATCCGAAATTTTCGTTCTGAAAGCTGCTGAGGCTCGTGGTCAGCGAAATGGAAGGAACTGACGGTGAAACTATCACCCAGCCGGAAGGAACCGTGCCCGTGGTAGCAGTCGCGGTGCTCGTCAGCACGATGGTGTAGCTTCCTGCGGGCACGCTATTAAAGGTGTAGGCTCCGGAGCCCGCGGGGACTGTTGCCGACTGGACCACAGCGCCTGAAAGTACAAGATTCACTCGGACGGTCGATCCGGTCCATGTTTCACCGGCATCAAGAGTGCCGTTGTGGTTGATGTCCGCGTACACAAAGCCGGTGATCAATACCGCAGTCGTGACCGCTACATCTTCCGCTGTGCTGGAAGCGGGATTGTAACTGGAAGATGTTGTCCCCGCAGTTGTAGTGCGCGTGGGATCAAGATAAGTGGCCGTGGCTGGATTTTGATACGTGGCTGCGGGCACGCCGTATCCTACGGTTACAGTGAAAGTGATTGCCACTTGGCCGTTGGCTGGGATGGAAAAGGTCCCCCAAGCCGGAACAGTTGCGCCAGCAGTAGGGTCGCTGGTCGGGTTGCGAGTGGCGCTGCCGCTCAGCGTTACCGAGACGTTTGCATTGTAAGTGAATCCGTTGGTGATCGGCTCTGGTAGCGTGTCCGAAATGCTGACTTGCGTGGCGGGAGCTACGCCTGCGGCATTCTTCACCGTGATGGTATAGGTCGCGGTTCCGCCATTCGGCACGCTGGGCGTGGTCGTCAATTTGGTTACTGCGAGCACTGGAATGCAGGCCACCCCGCTGCTTGCCCCGGGCAGGGCAGTGTAGGTCGTCGTTGATGACAATCCCGCCGCGCCGCTCGTAGACCCGAATTGCAACAGGCTGGTGGTTGTGGTCCCATGCGCTCCACCGGTTACCGAAACTGTCGCGCCACCGGATTGCAGCACTACGCCGCCGCCTCCACCGCCTCCAGGACCGTGCTCGTTGATATTGTTCGTGCCGGGCGCGGAAGTCGGCCAAGCATTGCCGCCCACCCCTCCGTTGGCGTTGATGGTTAAGCCAGCGAGTGTGCCGGATTTTACGGCGATCACAACCGTGCCGCCGGCTCCTCCGCCACCGCCGCCATCGTTAAGTGCGTTTTGCCCTGCGGAACCGTTAGCATTGATCGTGCCTGTCCCGCTGACGCTTCCAGCGCGGATGATGACAATACCGCCGCCGGCCCCACCACTGGTGTTGTAGCTGGGAGTATTGTTATCTGTGGACGCGCCACCGCCGCCACCCAAGATAATCTTCGTTGCCGTAGCCGGGTATGTGGATCCGCCAAGGCCGCCGGCATTCAATCCCGTATTCCAACTGAAGCCGCCCTGGCCGCCCGCTCCTCCATTGCCGCCGCCTCCACCTCCGGTGTTTTGGTCGTTCGCCGGCGGGTCGCCGTCGGTCCCGCCGCCTCCGGCATTGCCGGGTGCGCCGCGGTCGAAGCTGCCATTCGGGTAACCATCGTTGGCCTGCCCAGTGTTCACTACCGTGGAAGTCTGCTGATTGCCAACCAACTCGGGCGTTCCGGCAATGCCCTCACCTTTGGAACCGCCGCTTCCATTTGTAGACACCAGGCGGTAGCCGGTATTGCTGGCGCAACCATTGCTTCCACAGCCAGCCTGTTGGATTCCGCCGCCACCTCGAAACCCGAGTCCGCTAACGTCGATGCTTCCACCGCCCAGGTTCAGCGCCCCGGCGACGTCGATAGCGAAAACACCACCTGAAGAGCCATCCCAAGGAGGCGCGCTGCCCGGAGTTGTCCCGCCGTTGCTGGTAGTTGTTCCCAAAGTTCCGCTGGAATACTGGGGCACCCTGATCACCTGGAACGCTTTCTGTCCCTGAGTTGTGGTGGCTGTGGCATTGGTGTAAGCAGACAGCAATCCGGACATAAGGGTCAGCGTGCCGCCCGTCACAGATACCGCGCTGTTGGCAACCGCGAATTCGTACGTTCCCGCCGTCCCGCCCGTATAACCGCTTCCTGTTCCGGTCCCCGCGCCGTAATTTGAAGAATCATTACTATTGATTGTGGCGTTCTGCATCTGGATAACCAGCACCAGATCGCCTTGGGCAATTGGCACCTGGGCTCCCCCGGCAGATGCCGCAGCCAGCGTGATGCTGGTTGATCCCGCCGCCACGCTTCCAGTGGTTGGAAAGTAAGTGTTCACAATCCCTGTGATGGTGGCGGGACCGTCTTTGCCGGGAACGGCGCAGACCTGTGCAAAAGCCGAGCTGGAAAGCAGGCAGAATGCCGCCAGCAATCCGAGCAAGGACCAGCACCGTAAATTTAGCGAACGCGGCATCGAAAACATCACTCCGATTTAAAGCCCGGAATTTTTTCGACCAATCCTTCATCAAACTTGAAGCGGAGGCGGAGGTAAGGTCCGCGATTCATCTGGTTTTCTCCGGAGAGGTCTGATTCCACATAGCCGACTACGTTGTACCCCACCGAACCCCAGAGGTTCTTGGCCAACATGCGGCCCAACTCGGGGCCGGCGCTGTATTGCTGGCTGGAAAATCCGTTGCTGAACATGATGGAAGTCAGGAAACCCAAGTCCCAGTGTTTTGCCAAGTCGTACGTCAGGCGCAAGGAAGCCAGTTGATCGCCCGAGGAGTTGCTGATGCCAATCGATTTATCCGTGGTGACCTTGGCCGCATAGCGGCTGGCAAGGGAGATTTTTCTGGTTGGCTCATAATTTACGTTGGAAGAAAACACCACAAACTGTTGAGCGGTAGGGGCTGTCGGATTGAGATTGCGCTCCGAGCGGAACTCCGTCATGCCCAGCCAATTCCAGGAACTGGTGGCCGAATCGCGAAACGCGAAACCCATTTGTGCGCGCTCTTGCGTTTGGTCGCTTTGCGGACCGCTGGTGGAGTTTTCCGTGCTCAGAACGTTGCGCCCCAGGAACGTCCAGTTCTGGCTGATTTTGTAGGCGGCGCCAAAGGTACTCAGGTAGCCGCGCGTGTTGGCGGAAGTTCTCCACTCAAACCGCGATGTTCCTTTCAAATTGTTGGAAGGAGCGAAATCCGCGCCGTAGGTCAAGGCCAAATTGTTCGTGGCATTACTGCCCTTCAAAACTTTCACGCTCTCAATGCCGCCATTGAACTTCAATCCAGGCATCACGGCCCAGGTTCTGCGGAGCCCGATCGCCGCTTCCGTTTCCCTGCCGGAAAAATCGTCTCGGTCTCGATATTCGCTAAAGATGTGCGTGTCCTTCACGGAGCTGCTGTCAATTCCGATAACCGTGGCTTGCTGTTGTTGCGAGTTGTTCAAGGAAAACTCGTTCCCCAGCGATGAGATCAACTCGCGGCGAGCATAGATCTTGGCGCGCTCGAACATTTGAAAGTTGGCGCCGACCGCGGCAATCTTCTTGTCCAGCTGAAGCACATCTTGCTCGTACTCGCCGTAGGCCTGAAGCCTCTGAACATGCGGAATCGGTACGGTCAGCTTGGTGAGAATGCTGGTCGTGGTGGTATTCGTGGATCCTGCCGTGGATGGCGAGGCTGCAAGGCTGCCTTGATCGACGTGGCGCACTCCGAACACCAGTTGCATCTTGTTCTTTAGGGTGTGTTCGACACTTACCAGGCCACCCTCTTGCGTGCCTCCTGCAACGGTGTCCTCGGTGCGGATCACGTCGGCTAGCAGGCGCGTGGTAGAGTTGAATTTCCAGCTCAGTTTTAGCCCTCCTTCACCGCGCCCCTGATTTAGCAGGGAGTTGATGTTGTCGAACTCCGCGGTGGTGCGTCCAAAGTAGGCGCGCGCTTTCAAGTTTTCACTGTCATGCACAAGTTCGAAGTGGTAGCCATCGCCATCGCCGACCGTGTCCTGGTGAGTTGTGGCAAACTCCGCATTCAAGGTCGTGTGGGGATCCAGTTTGATGGAGGTATTGATTCCTTTCATGATGAAATGATCGCCGGGATTGAGGTCCGCCACGAACGTGCCACCCATTCGAATCCAGTTTTCCAGCTTGATGGTGCCGTCCACTCCCGATACCCAGAAGCGCTCTCCCCCCTGATCCATTTCGTAGGTCACGCGAATCGAGATTGGGTTGAGATTCTGGTCGAGACTCGGAACGGGCGAGGTGAACAAGATCTCCCCGGAATAAGGCTCAAGCTCGTAGTCCACAAATCGCGTTGCCGGCGTAATCTTCAAGATCACCGCCGGCTGATTGCGATCGCGGACCAGGATATCGATCGTCTCACCGTTAATCACGCCAGTGGCATTCGCCAGCATGTAGGGACCGGACGTGCCATTCGCAGGGATTTCCTGAACATGCTGTGCGTAAGTGTCATGGCTGGCAAACGCTGTTACGTTGACGCGGTCGTTTTGGTAGTGCTCGCGCACTCCAGTCAGGCTTCGGTTGTAGACCGTCAGAACGTGCGTCGAGTCATTTTCGGTGGTGGCAAAGTCTCCGTACAGAACATAGCTTTGCCCGTGGTCCACTCGTAGATAGGCTCGGCTGGTCGATTGCGCGTCATAACTGCGTACTGAAGAATCGCCGTACACCGGGTAGAACTCGTCGGGTTGGATGTCGCGGAACAATCGCTCATTCGCCTTGTCGGAGTCGTAGGCCAACGTCAACAGGTAAGAACCCTGCACCTTGCCCTTTAGCGACAGACCCACGTGCGACTCAAGTTGCGTGGTGCCGCTGGCATTTGAAATTGACAAGGCGCGCAACTCCTCCTCGAAGCCGTCGTTGGTCTGTACTGGAGAGATGGAGTTGCCCGAAAAATTGTGCAGGCTCAGGATTTCGTCAACCACGCCGGAGGCAATCATCGGACGCAGCGCCGGCACGAATGGCAGCTGAGCCTCCGACTGCACTGATCCGCTGGAAATACGAATCTTGGCAGTGCCCGCATCCGAAGGGGGCATCAATGGCAAAAACGCCTCGCCGCCCTGAACGTATACTTGTGTCCCGGGCTGGCGCGCGTCGATATCCTCTACTTTCCACTCGCCGTCCGTCGTTTCCAAAGTGAGTTCGGTTGGCACCATGACCGGGATATCGTCAGCGTCGAACAGATGCACTGCAACGCGAACCGGCGTTTTCCCGTCAGCCTCGGCTTGCTTGGGGACGCCGATGCGGATCTTCCGGAGCGGCTTGGGAGCGATCAGCGTGATGAGTGCCGCTCCGCGCTGGTTACCCCATGGATCGAACTGAGCCACGCGAAGAGCGTTGTGGCCTGGTTTTAGTTCCACGCCGATGAACTCCCAGGCTTCCACTTGATTCTGGAAATCGACCACCTTCTTGCCAACGCTCTTTTCCGAAACCTCCACATCGTTTACGAACAGTTTGAAGGTGGTGCCGGATGGCCCTTTGACGCGCACGGGAGTTTGCGTGTAGGGCATCACTTGGTTATCCGTCACATTGATGAAGCCAAGCGTGGAATCCAGCTGGGGCAGCAGAGTTTCCAAAGGTTCCGCTGGTTGCTCTCCAGCTGTGCTTGGAGTGCTCGCGGGCTGGCTTTCGGATTTTGGCTTTTCTGGTTGCGCGGGCGCCGCGGCGGGTTCAGGACTTGCAATCGCCACGGCGGATTCGGAAACCTCGGGGGCCTTGGTGGGCTCGGGACTCGCAGACGCCACAGTGGGTTCGGAAACCGCCGGGACCTTGGCGGATTCGGAATCCACGGGCGCGCTTGGCATTGCATTGAAACTGGTAGCGAAACGCTTGGATGAGCCGGCCGTTTCCGTCAGAAAAGTTCTCGCGGAAATCAGCTGAACGGCGGGAATATAGCCAATGCTTCGAGCCGAAGTCGCGGCCTGCCGCTCCACCATTGCGGAAGTGTGATCTTCCAGGATCATATCAGCCCCGGAAATCCCGGGCCGATCCAGGCTTTGCTTGCCATTCCCGTCGCAATCGGTGAACGCCTTGGGGAAGACGAAACCCACATTGCTGAAGGCGCTGCCAAACACAGACGACGCGGCCGACGCTGTGTTTGATTGCATGGCTCCCGCAGTGCTGGAGACAAATCTGGAATTGGCTTCGATGATTGCCTTTGCGCTTGGCGTGGACATCTGCCAAAGGAGTCGCGCGTCTGACGTGGAATAGTGAAAGGTTCGATCCGACTGCTTGCCCACAGGTTCCAGAGTGATGTCCACCCGGCGGTTATAGGCCAGAGTGGTTGCCGCAAACTGGCGGATCATGAAGTCGGGCGCTTTGTCCGGACTGCTTGAGAGCAGGTTTGCGACTTCTTCGCCGCGAAGCGGCTTGGTTCTGCTTTCGGCGCGCGTTTCTATTTTTTTCTCACCATTACCTAATAAAATAAAGACGTCTCTAGTAAGATTTGCCCGCCGCTCGCTCAGCCCCAAATTGTATTCTTGGGAACCGCGCGAATCGGCATGGCCCACGACGATGAGCTTGGCGGTGGAGTCATATTGCGCGTAGCTTTTGATGTTGTCCGCAAGCTCCGAAAGAGTTTCTTGTTGGCTTGGCAGCAGGCCTATCTTGGCATTTGCGGGTGTCGGGTAGCCCGTGGGAAAGAAAACGCTGGCAAACGTAAATGGTGGCGTCACCGATGCCTGATCGGCCGATCCAGCGTTGTGTAGCGTGGCAGTTTGCAGGGGAACGGAAACGCAGGCCTCCGAGCTATTGAGAGCGGGGTCTACGGTCTTCTCGACTGGTCCAGGCAATAGCGTTCCTGAAGGCTCCGAGGGCTGCCTTTCTATTTCAGTCACGGTGCTCGCGGGCTGGTTTTCAGGTTGAGTTTTTTCTGGCTGCGCCAACGAAGTTGTGGATTGGCTATTCGCAGGGACACTCGGTGCCGCGACGGGTCCCAGGGCGGGTCCCGCGGGCGAACTGCTGGCTGAAGCGGTGGTTCCCGCAGGAGTTGCCCCAGTAGAATTTTGATCAGCAACGGGAGCATGGCCGATAATTCCAGCCGAAGGCGCGGCCTTGGCTTCCACTTCTCCGCGGCGGATTGTGTCGTACGTAAAATTCGCGTTCAGGCCGGCTTCAGCCTCAACAAAGCCTTTTCCTTGCTTCTTCGTTCGAGTAGCGATTTCACTCGCTAATTTCGGGCTGCAAGAAGTGGCAAAATCGGCGCGGAACATTTGGCCGTTCTTCATATCCACGAACATGCTGTTGGGGTCGCCGGCGTTGCGGTGATTCATTATCTCTCCCTCGTAACCCGCGGGCAGGGTCAGGGGATCGATTTTTACAACGTGAGTGAGGGGCGAAACTCCATAAAGGCTGTACTTTCCCTTAATGTCGGTGACGGCGGAAGTCAAGTCTTCCAGCAGCACGCGAACTCCTGGAATTCCGGGTTCATCAAGATCTTGCTTGCCGTTGCCGTTGCAATCGGCAAACACCTTGCCGACGATGTAGCCTTCACTGCTGAAAGCGCCGCCCAGCAACTGCACTGTGGCTGAGGTGGGATTCGATTTGGTGGTTCCGGCATTTGCCGTAGCGAAGTTGGTATTTGCACCCATCACCACCGTCGCTCCCACGTGCACTCGGTAGGTGATATCGACTTCGGAGTTTGCCGGGATGGAAGGTATGGTAAAGACGAGGCTGGGACTTTTTGCGCCAGAAGGGTCCGGCGCTACCGCTCCATTATCGCGCGTGGTGCCCGCTTGATAGGCGAAGCCGCGTGGCAGTGTGTCGTTGACCTGCACGTTCGCAAGCGCAATCACAGACGTGTTCTTGACCTGAATCGTGTAATCCAGGTAGTCGCCAATTTGTGCGGTGGACTCCGCGACCAACTTTTCGATTAGCAAGAGGCCGGTGGTTGCCAAATCCATCGGTTGATCGAAGCGCACCGGTCCGGGCGCGCTTATCGCAAAATTTTTCCCGTAGGAGGCGTTGGAATCGACGGTATGTCCTGCAGGCAATTGCCCGATTGTGACCGTCGAGGGATAGTTGAAGCCTGGCGAATTGACCACGAACTTGTAGGTACTGGGAAGAACGTACAGAAACTGAAAGCGCCCGTTGGATGCTGTCGTCACGGTGCTGGGGGCGGGTGTTACGCCGTCCGCCATGAACACCACAGCTGGTTGCCCCGGATTGCCGCCGTTGCCCTGGCCGGTCACATCCAGCAAGGTCACTTTTGCGTTGGCCACAAGCTGGTTGGAATGGCCTTCAAATACGACTGAGCTTGGGCTAATCGATAGTGTGGCGCTGACCGAGGACGCGCCGCAACCCTTCAGCACAGCTGTCACCGTGTCGCCACTCAGGACTTCCATGATCCCATTTCCTGGAATAACAGGATTGCTGGAAGCGTCCCGAGTGGGCGGTGGAGGGGTCACCTGAAAAATACCGGTATTGGGTCCCGTCTCGGTGGCGGTAAACGTTTCAACGTCCCCGGAGAGCAATGCGCTCACTGCAATCTGCACCGTGTCCACCGCCACTGGATTTGCATTGCAGGCAGCGGCATTGGCTTGAATGTAGAGGGGCTGCCCAGCGGTTCCAACTGGCGCTGGTTTGCTGAATCCTCCGTTCGTGAAGAATCCGATGCCCGGGCCCGGCCCATTGGCGCTGACGATCACAGTGTTGGAGGGCGTCGAAGTATCGTTGCCGTTATTGAAATACACAACGCCGGTATTGCTAATCGTCCCTGAGGCATTGCTGTTCAGCGTGACGCTGAATTTGAAGCTGGCCGTTGTCCCCGCGGCGAGCGTGTCCATTGCGAATGCCACGGCGTCAACTGTTGTAAGGTCGGAGGGGGCGGCGCTGACGTAATTCGAAGGGGCGGTTCCAAAGAGGTGATAAAGAGGCGTCAACCCTCCCCATGCCACAAACGATGCGAATTCGGTGTTGTCTGGAATGACGTCACGCACCACGATCTTATTGACGTTCGTTCCATCGATGGCCACCATCACGGTCGATGCGTCCCCTGTACCCATGTTGGCGGCAGTCAATGAATATGTAAGTGAGCTGCCCGGGTTGGCGGTGGCTGCGGAAACGGTTTTGGTGAGTGTCAAACTTGCTTGGGTTGAACCGGCTGTGGTGATAACTTGGACGACGTTCGAAACTGAGGTGGTTGTGCTGCCTGTGATCGAGGAATAACTGGCACCCGCTTGATTGGGAATGGGGGTCCCAGGAGCCACACCGGCGCGAGTTACTGAGGCAACGCTCCCCAGCAGCAAACACACCAACGCGAAGATAGCAAAGGCTTTACCCATTGGAACCATCATCCGCAAAGGAGCACATACTCATACTCCGCTCGCGCTGAGACATTGACGGGCGACGCGAGGAGAATAAGGGAGGCGCCGCAAGGCGCCTCCCCAAGAGAGGTGTTCTTATTGGATCTTTACCGAGAAGGTGATTACTGCTGACTGAGAAGGTGTCAGAGTTCCCACCGTTGCGGTAATAGTTCCAGCTGTTCCGTTGGCAGGCGCCGTGATCGTGCCCACGGTGGTGCTTGCCGCCGGGTTATTGAAGTACACAGTAAACGCTGGTGTAGCGTCACTGACGACGACGCTTGTGACGTTGGAAGCGCCGGCGTTCGAGGCGGTAATTTGATACGAGATGCACGCCCCTGGCACGGCTCCCACGGTGATATTGGCCTGCGTATATGCCCCTGGCGTACCGCTGCAAGTGGCGTCCAGCGCCTGCTGTTTCACCAAACGCAGATCACCGGCAATTACTGTGGATTCATCCGACGCCGTTGCGAAAGTGCTGTTGTAGCCTGCGCGCGGGGTGGTGGTATCGATCGTCCCTACGGCAGCGCCGTTGGGCGAAGTGACCTTCACGAATAGGGTTGCGCTCTGACCCGGGGTCAAGGTGAATGTTGTGGCAGTGGAGATCGCCTGATCCGCGGCGTCCAGCACGCCGTTGGTGTTTGTATCCTGGTAGAACACCGAGGACCATCCCGCTTGCGTGTCGGATGTAATCGGATTTGAGAAGGTAATGGCTTCGCTCACGTTACCGTTGTTGGTCAACTGGTGGACATAAACAACGGAACCGCCAGGGAAAATCTGGTTGGCACCATTGGGCGTCAGGGTAACGCTGTGGATGGTATTGACTGTGACTTGGTCGTGGATGATGTCGAACGCGCCTGAAGTCGGCGACTTTGCCTGGAAGTAAACGGCTTGAGCGCCCGCTGCGTATCCGCTGGGAATACTCACGATGGCGCAGACAAGCAGGTTTGAACCGCCATTGATCGTGCCGGTGTTGCTAATGACGGTTCCGAGGTTGGGGGCAGTGCAATCCACTCCGATGCTCAAACGGAAAGTTGCCGACCAGCCGGCTGGCAGTGTGTTGCTGCTCCCAAAAGTGGTGGTGGAAGACGCAACCATGTTGAACGAATCTGCCGTGCCACTGCCGCTGGTATTGTTCACATAGAGGGTGAACGTCGTGGTAGTCCCAGGGTTGGCGGTATTGGTAACGACGGCCGAGGCTTCAGGGCCGGCGCCGACACCCAAAACTCCCGAACCTCCAATGGCCGCGTTGTTTGTCACGTCCACCGTATTGGCAGTGATGGCGACCAAGCGGTCGGTCATGCTGGCGTTTGCGCCCGCATTGAGGGCGCCCGCGACAGTTGAAGTCGCCGTAACAGTGGCATTAAAGGGGCCACCGCTGGATCCCGCGGGCAAGGTTGTTTTCACGATGACGGTGTAGGACACCCCGGTTGCCAGCGGACCCGTATCGGGGATGCTGTTGCCGGTAGTATCGATGAGCGGTGTCACGCCATCGCTCTTGTAGAAGGTGAAGACCGTCCCCGCAGGGAAGGTATTGGCGGCGACAGTCATATCAAACGAATCGATGCCGTTTCCGGTGTTGGTCACGACATCGGTAAATGTCACCGTGCTGCCCTGAGCTGCGGAATTGATTGTGTCGATGCCGTTGACGGTCGAGTCGTTGTCATTTGCAGCTACACCGGTATCGCTAATGGTTACGGCTGCACTCTGCCTGACAACGAAGTTGTAGGTATTGCTCGTGCCGTTTATCGTCGTACCCGAGCCATCGTTATAAGAATCCGTGGCCGTATTGGTGAGAACTCCGGGGGCTGTACCGGCGGCGATGTTCACCTGAAACGTCAGTTGCCCAGAGACGCCTGGCGCCACCTGATCGATGATGGAGGTGATGGTGTTGCCGGTCACGCTGTAATTGATGTGCGGAGAACCGGTGGCAGGCTGCAAGTCGCCTGTGGCATCAGTCAAGACCGTGGCTCCGGTAACGCTCCAACGACCGCTCCCGGCGACGTAGGTCATGCCGGCGGGCAGAGCATCGATGATACTTACAGTGGTTCCCGTATTGTTGCCCGTATTGGTGTAAGTTAAGGTCACCGTATACGGACCGCTCCCGGCCGCGCCACTGTTGGAACTCATTGTTTTATTAACGTTGATGACCGCGTTGTTGTCAACGGTGGTTACGTCCGTGTCGGTTGCGCTCTTGGTCGCGTCAAAGACCGAAGTTGCGGTCACAGGGAAGTTGTTGGTTTGGCCAGCCGTTGCGCCAGGGGGAACCGTACCTGTGGTGACGAACTTGAAAGCGTTCGCCGCGCCTGGGAGAACCGTAACGGAAGTTCCCGCCAGGTCGGTGAAGTTGTCCGGGATACCGTCGCCATTCGCGTCCAGATAGATGTGCGTCCCAGTCAGCGTGAAAGCACCAGATTGCGCGGGAGCCAGCGTCAGCGTGAAGCTGTCGGAGCCGTTGCCTGTGTTGGTCAAAGTGTGGGGATAGAACACTGGCGACCCGGGGGTGGCTGTCTTGGCCCCGTTTGCCGTCAACGTCAAACTGGCGACCTGCTGCACGATGGTCGACACTAGGTTAGACGTCGCAATGCGCGATACAGAAGAACTATCCGTGTAAGTTGCCGCGGCTTGGTTCCCAATCGAGGTACCCGCAGCAGTCTGCGCCTTTGCGCCGCCCGGGTTCAGCAACGCTGCTAAAGCGAGAAGCAGCGACGTAATCAGGAGTGTCTTTCTTGCGTCGAGCACAGGTACGCGCCACTTCGACTCTTTGCGAATCATCTCGATCTCCTCCGAAGAATGTTTTGAAGATACTGCTGCGAGGCTTGACAGCTAAACTCTTTAAGGAGCTGGGGTTATAACTCTTACGCGAGCTTTCACAGTCTTGGTGGCGCCACCGGAAATTTCTCCGAGCTCCCACCGCAGGGTGCGATATTCGGAATAGGGGACCAGCTCTTCCGTCGTTTGGCCAGCGGCGTTGCGCACTTTTCTCTTCAGCGGAATAGCCGCGAAGTGCGTTCCGTCCGTGCTTGCCATAGCGGGTCGAGGCGATTCAGTGTCGGGAAGGTACTCCATGCCGGCAGGTACAGGAAGGGTGGCTACCACGTTGCGGACCGATGTCTTGTCAGTATTCTGATATTCCGCAAGATATTGGATGGTGTCGCCTGGCTTGGCCGTCGCTCCTGATTGCTGGACTTCCGCGCCGTTTGATTTCACGATCTTGTTGGCAACCAGGTTTACCTTCACCTCTGCCCGTGCCGCCAGGCTGAGTGCGAGCATTGCCAGGATCAATTTGGCCGAATTCATCTTGTTTGCTGCAAACATGCTGGTGTATCTCCATTCTTATCGAAAATTAATCGGTCGGGCTCGATGTGCAACCAGAGTTGGGTTCCGTTATGGAACTTGCGCTCTGGACCACTTTGAACCATGACCCACTTTGAACCATGAGTGCGAATCGCTCGGATGGTATGCAGGTACTAATTCGCGCTAATGCGCTATTGATTCTTCAGAATCGGTAAACATATTATCGATTAGTAATAACCGTCAACTCAGGCTGAGGGACTTTATTTTGAGTGCTCTTGAAGTACAGGCAGTGACGATCGAGGTGGGTCTTTCTGCCGATCCACACAAATGTTTCTTCTTATGGAAGCTGTTGATTTAGCAGGATCGCGCTGTGCGGGCTTGCAGAATCACAATGCCCATTTCGTTTGCCCGATTCTCTCGGTCCAGTTTTTCTTGCCCGGATTTATTCTTTCTGAGCCGGATATGGCCGAGAAATATACTGTATAGTTACGTACCCAATCACGGGTGCACTTGCATCGGTAAGCGAAACAAGGGGGTAGATCGCCCAGAATTGTTGGCCATCATGGCGTACTGGAATTTCATAACTCAGGCAGGAATGCTGGGGGAGACAACTGCGTCAGAAACAGGCTGTAGTTGTCTTTGTTGCAATTGTAGCCCACACGAGATCATAACCGCTGGAAGGCCTATTTCTTCCTATGCCTTTGTGCAAGGGCGCCTGTGCTGAAACCACATGGATTTAAGCCCGAAGACCCTCTGAAGACTATTTACTTGATCGCTTGTATCCCCGGCTGCAGCCAGGAGTAAACGAAGTCAGCTATGCTGGGAAATATCGTGGTGAGCAGTCCCAATAGTGGCGCAACACCATATCCAAACACCTTCATCCAGAATTCGCTTCCCAATTCGCCGGGACTTGTATTCGTGATGTGGCTTATCGTCGTATCCCGGTGCATTTGCGCGTAAACGTACAGGATGATAATCCCGAGCAATGCAAAGAGCGCGAACATTGCGCCGCCGATCGCCTGCCGGGGATCGAATGGGTATCCGGAAATCGCTACCGTGGTCGCGACGAATAGCGAGATAATGCTAACAGCGATTGTGCGCATCCGCCCCAGGATATTCTGTATGAAGCCAAGATAAGGAAGGCAAACAAACTCTTCCGCATCGCGGATATGCTTTTTATCCGACAATGGCGGCGCTTTGTGACGATCGTCGTCGCTCTCCCCTGGTTTCGATGCATCGTCCAGAATCAGTGAAATTTTCTCCTCATGCCATTCGGGAATGAGCACCCTCACCAGCAGCTTGGCGGCGGTCTGCGCCGTGGATTCTTGAAAGTTTTCAAGACGTCTGAAGTCCCTGGCGTCAACACGTGAGTAATTTCTGGCATACCACTTGGCAAATTCCGTTCCCTGCGCGCGAGTGGCATCGAGAGCATCCAGACATCCCCTTGTAACATCCGACCTGGCGCTTCCAGCCAGTGGCTCAGCCAAAGCAGCGCGCGTGTGTCCCAGGCATTCGAGCTGCCGCGAAAGCAGCTTGTACCGGACATCGAGCACATTCCCGCTCATTTTCCAGACGCTGCCCCAGGAAAATCCTCGAAGCGCCGCCAGGGTTCGCCGAAGAGGCAGGCGATCCAAAAATCTCAGCAGCTTCCGCAACTCCATCCAGGTTCGCAGCAATTGCCAGGCTTCAGCCAACATCCAGCTCACGCAAAGCAGGAGCAAGTAGAGAAAAAGGTCCGCGTAATATTGGGATCCAAGACTACGCAAGTGTATTTCATGGGACAGCAATTGGATTACGGACAGAAGGACGGCAAATGAAATCGCAAACGCAGAGACTACCTCTTTGTTTAACGGTTTGGCACAATTTTCGATCCTTTTGCAATTTTCAGCGCTGAACATTGGCAGGAGATCCAGCTTGGGGCCATCAGGCGAAATCTCTACGCGCAAATCACTCGCTTTGGGAAGCACGCAGCGATCCTCACCGAACACGGCATGGCCGTGCAAGGATTGCCAGAACCACCCGTACAATCCAAAAAAAAGAGCCGCCAGCGGCACCAGCGGGGAAGCCCCACTAAATAAATACATACTTCGATAGTAGGTAAGAAATCTGTTTGCGGGCAGCAAACCCTGTGAAATTGGCTGGACAAAGAGCGCAGAAAAAACAATGGCACACGCCACGGACGACAATATTGAAATTGCCATGTTTGTTCTTTTGGTTGGGAGTTTGTCGGGCTTCTCGTGCCGCTGGCGTATGCGGTCCAACAAATCGACTCTAGAGATATTCTGAATATTCGCCAGGAGGGCAATCATTCCCACCAAGAACACCCCTATGCAGACATACCACCACTGGGACAGGGGCGCGGCTGAGGTTGATTCAAACAATCCCGATCCCCATCCAGCAATCAATGCCAAGAAGGCCACAAAGATGCTGCCAAGCTGGACCAAACATGTGTGCTCGATCGAAGCAGGTCCGGCAAAGTGAGCGAGAAACGCGGGCTTCGCCGTAAAGGACGCTCGCGTGCAACACCAGCAGTGGAAACAGCTGAATCCGATGAGAAAAAGCAACAAAAGCTTGAAAGCGAGTGGATAGGCGGTCGCGTCTGCTTTGTCATCGCCGACGGAGTAGGCCCTATTTTCGCCGGACAGAGTGTCCTCATTAAGCGCCGCGATTGGCCAGTATCCTTCGTGGGTTAGAACCGAAAGCCACGTTGCAGGTCTGCGAGATGCTACGCAATCGAGGTCAGATTTGGGGCATTGCTCGGGCATTGCCCAGGAAGGCACACCGTAATCCGGAAGGGGCAAAGGGAGGCTGCACTTCATTGGAAGGCTTGGGACCGACCCTTTTATTGAATTCGAAGGCCATTTGACCTGCGGAGATTGGGGTTGCAGTGCGCAGTCGTCAGCACGGCCATCATTGATACTGAGTGAGTCACTGTGCAGGAGGAGCCGGAACGCAATGTAGGTTCCTTCTGAATAGTCTGAGCTGAATTCCCTATGGCCTGAATTCCTGCCATTGACTGCGTTGCGGGCAAGCTCCGAGAGAGGGTAGGTGGTCAAACTCATCGACCCGGCCACCCCTGCGGAATCACGTTCGCGCTCGAAGAGGCGGTCCATATTATCGATCACAATTCGCGCATCGGGATAGGCATGGCGCAAGTATCGCGCCAGAAAAATTTGGTCGAGCGAATTCGTGCTGCGAATGATTACGTATTCCGAGTGGTAGAATCGCAGGGCGTCCACGAGGCCCAACAGGAATGCCTCTTGAGAAGGTGGGGTCTGGTTTCCCGCATAGGATCGTACCGTGTCATGTTCCTTGCCCTCCGGATCGGCCAAGTCGGTTGGCAATCGCCCGCGCCCTGAACCGGACGATTGCTCGGGGTTAGTCGCATTGAAAATCGAATTTGTTTGATAAGCCGCACGCAGCGCCGAAATGTCACGCGGATAATAGAGCCTCAAAGCACCATCCGAATGGTCAAGTTCTCCACCCAAGCATGACGCAGCTGCGTCGCCGCTCATTCCGCTTCGACGCTCGCCGTAGGCAGTTTCATCTTCTGAAAGGACCGCTATGCTGGCCGCCTTGGTACCTTGGTGATCCAGAAATTGGCAAAAGCGTTCTAAACCCACTTCATCGCGTTCCAGAAAGTTATGGAAGTTAGCGTGCAACGCATCTTGAGCATGTACAAATTCGTCTATTGAACTTCCACCGTTTGCCGTCCCACTGTAGATTGCCCAATTATCTGTAGCGTTGGGACGTCTCTGGCTGTGGTTTTCTTTGGATTCGCCGGCGGAGAGCAGTCTTGCGAGAGAATCGAACGATCCCGAAAAAGTCGGCCCGAGAATTGCCGTTGGTGCGGACCGCTTGCAGTCCAGAACTTTCCACTTCTCAACCCAATCCACCGCATTGGTGAATTGATCCGGGTGGATTCCGCCTGTCGGATCTTCTCCTACAACGAACACAATCAGCACCTGACGGTTGGAATTCTTCTCAGTTTCGCTGGATTGCGTACTGCATCCTACGGAGGGCGAACCTGCCTTGTCTCCGCGGAAAATCAAGATACCGGGTTGTGCTTCTCGCAAATTCTTGCGGTCGGAAGCGGCATCTTCATCGGCCAACAGTTCGTACGATTTTTCCTGGTCCTCCCATGGCAACCAGGATGATTGGTAAAAGAAGTGTTCGTCCTGGGCTGCTTGTTGCACCACTTCAATCATGCGATCGAATAGCAGGGAAAGGTGTGTGTGGACAGGATCGGGCAAAGTTGCGACAACAAATTTGAAGTCCGCCTGGGTTGAGGGCTTTACTTTGGAATCAGGCTCACAATACCCGGCCTTCGGAACCTCTTTCGGTTTGATCTCAAGGAATGTCGCCAGCGTTTTTGAGATTGAATCGCACGCAATCTGCTCTTCCGATTCCTTTTTCGCTAATTTGGCGGTGCCGCCGGGTTTTACGGTTGATTGATTGTTTGCCGAGGCAGGTGCAACACGTCCGCTACCGTATTGCAGCGAAATACCGAGAGTTGCGGCAACGGCGACAAACCCGAGTATTCCCCATGTAGCCCGACGTTTCATTATGCCTTCCTGGCCTGTAACGGTCGTTTTTATGCAGGAAGTAACGCTGTTAACATTCGAAACGTTAGAGTATCAATTAAAATATATATTAATCAAGGGAATATCTATAAGCAAATTGATCTGCCGCAGTTAATGTGCCGTGGACGTTCGAAAGCCACGAAGAGTGGACCTCCTCGAAGGTCAAACCTTTCTCAAAAGATAAGGCCCCGCCCCCGAAGGTAGTCCAAGCAGTCCCCAGAAAGCCCCTGTGACCAATAAGTGTAGGAATGACGAGCGGAACGGGGGAAATGGTCGGGGCGAGTGGATTTGAACCACCGGCCTCCTGGTCCCGAACCAGGCGCGCTAGCCAGGCTGCGCTACGCCCCGACGACACGCACTCGGGCGCGTCAAAAAGCGGCCCGAATGGAACAATCAGAATAGCATAGCTCATCGTGTGATCCTAGAGCGCAGTGCGATAACGGGGAAGCTTCGAATGTCTTGGCTGCCGCCCGCGCGAATGAAGGCAATTTCGTTTGGCAAGCCATTCGCGGGTCCGCGATTGATGATCGCGCAGCCCAGTTCGGGCCCTGTGCTATAGTTAAGACCGCGAAGCAGGAATTCTCCGTATTGAGTGACTAATTCCAAGAATCGGGAGAGACGCGAACGTTCCTTCGCGCATACCAAGATGGCATTGATCGAGCAGATTCAGAAAGATTTGACCGCGGCGATGATGTCGAAAGATGAGCTGCGCTTGAGCGTGCTGCGCATGATCAAGTCCGCGCTCAAGTATAAAGAGATTGAGAAAGTCCGTCCGCTGGAAGACGCCGAGGCGCTTCAAGTGTTGCAGACGCTCTTGAAGCAGCGGCGCGAGTCGGTCGAGCAATTTGCCAAGGGCGGCCGCCAGGATCTTGCCGACAAGGAAACAAAGGAAATTGCCATTCTGGAAGTCTACATGCCGGCCGGCGCCTCCGATGCCGACATGAGCGCCGCCATCGAAGCCGCCATCGTGGAGACGGGCGCAAATTCGGCGAAGTCCATGGGCGCTGTGATCAAGGCCGCGAAGACGCGCCTTGAAGGCAAGACGGTGGATGGCAAGATGCTTTCCGACCGAGTGAAAGAGCGTCTGTCCAAGATGGCGTAGGCGTGAGTTGAGAGTTGGCAGTGAAAGCCCAACCGTGGGCTTGCGGGAAATCCTATAGTTATTGCGCCTCTCGTATCGACTTTTAAGCCCTTCCCCGCGTATCCTCCCAAAGTGCCATTGCCTGAAACCATTTCCGTCCGCTACACAGAGGAGGAAGCCGGATACGTCACCGTGCGCCCTCTGGTGCGGCAAACGTTCCGCATGGATGAACTCCTGGACATGATCCTCAGCGTGGCGGGAAAAGATGAGCAGCGCGTTCACCAGCTACTGCAATCCGGCACGGTGGTCTACCATTTCTTCCGCTATACGTGGGCCGGATTTGACGCCGACGAAGCGGAACTCGCCGCAGCTCTCGCAAAGTTTCCCGATGCCGAACCATTGCGCCCATTTGCCCCGGGACAATGCACCAATGCGATTTTTGACAGCGCAGGCGCGCTCCCCAGGCATTTGCTGGACATGGACCGCGACATGGCTTCCAAGCGCAAAATATTTCGCCGGCAAAGTTTCTGGGATGGCTTGATGGAAATTGCCTGCGAGGAAAATCTATCCTACGAAAAATATTCCTATGGACGCCGCGCGGACCTTTACCGACTTGACCTGGACGCGGAAATTACTTCGCGGATTGCCGAAGTGGCGGACCGCCTGGCCACGGGAAAGCTGCGCGCCGCGTTGCGCGTGATGCCCATCGCTGCGAGCCTGCTCCTGGTTTGCCCGCGCTCTTCCAATTCAGGCAAGTGATAGGACCGCCTTCGCGCGCAGTGAGCCTTGCGGGACGCGCCGCTCAAAAGTTTCTCGTAGCCAAAACATTTTAGGCCATAATGCCGGACGAACGCGGAGGCGCTCGCATATTTCGGCGCGCCTGAACGAATGGAAAGCGGATTCGCTCGCGGAGGTGTTGTTTGGCCAATAAACCCTGGAGTTCCACGACTCCGCCAGCGGAGTTTCGCCCTTATGTGGAGGCATCCAGCACGCTGACCGAATTCAGCTGGCGCGCGGTGATTCTGGGAGCGATCTTCGGTGCGCTATTTGGAGCGGTGTCCGTGTACGTGGGGCTGCGCGCCGGGCTCACGGTTTCCGCATCCATCCCCATATCCGTGCTTTCGATTTCCATCCTGCGCGCGTTTGGAAAATCGACCATCCTCGAAAACAACATCGTGCAGACCACTGGCTCGGCAGGCGAATCGGTGGCAGCGGGCGTAATTTTCACTTTGCCCGCGCTGATCTTCATGGGCTTTTCGCTCAACACTGAATACTGGCGCGTTTTTTTCCTGGCGCTAATCGGCGGATGGCTGGGCGTCTTGTTCATGATTCCGCTGCGCCGTCAGCTCATCGTCAAGGAGCATGGCAATCTTCTCTTCCCGGAAGGGACGGCCTGCGCCGACGTGCTGGTTGCGGGCGAGCGCGGCGGTTCATTTGCCAGCAGCGTGTTCTGGGGGCTTGGCATCGGCGGCGTCTACACCTGGCTGATGAACTCCATGCAGATGTGGACGGGCCAGCCGGAGTATCGCCCCAAGTGGCTCCCGGGCGCGTCCTTTCGTGCTGCGATTACCTCGGAGTATCTCGGCGTTGGATACATCATCGGTCCCAAGACGGCCGGCACGATTTTCGCGGGCGGTGTTTTTTCGTGGCTGGTTTTGATGCCCGCGATTCGCTTCTTCGGGCAAAATTTGACGGCTCCGCTTTATCCTTCGACCATTGCCATTTCACAAATGACGCCGGACCAATTGTGGTCCAGCTACGTTCGCCCGATTGGCGCAGGGGCCGTGGCTGCGGCTGGGCTGATCACATTGCTGCGAACGCTGCCGACCATTTTCAGCGCGCTCACCGCTGGATTGAAGGACGTGCGCGCACAGCGTGCCGGCACGGCAGCGCGGGCGGACCGCCTGGAACGCGATTTGCCGATGAAGTTTGTGCTCGTCGGCTCGGTGGTCATCGTGGCCATGATGTGGGCGCTGCTTACGTTCAAGCCGATTCCGGGAGCGAGCACCGGCATCTTTGCCAATTTGATGGCTGCGCTCCTGGTGATCGTTTTCGGCTTCCTGTTCGTTACGGTTTCCTGCCGCATCTGCGGCCTGATTGGCACGTCTTCCAATCCGGTGAGCGGCATGACCATTGCCACGCTCATGGCTACCTGCGCCATGTTCCTGGTGGCGGGCTGGACGGGCGGCGCGTTCGCAGCGCTGGCGATTACGGTTGGCGGCGTGGTGGCCATTGCAGCGGCCAATGCCGGAGCGACTTCGCAGGACTTGAAGACGGGCTACCTTGTGGGCGCAACGCCGGTGCGGCAGCAGATCGGGTTGATCGTGGGCGTGCTGGTGGCTTCTTTTTTTATCGGCCTTACTCTGATTGGCATGAACAAAGGCCTTGAAAAATACACGCCCAATGTAATTCCCATCAATCTCGCGCAGCTTCCCGAGGGAGTGCAAGTCGAATCTCAAAATTACGAACATGCGGGCAAGACCTATGTGCTGGTGAACGCGCTGGGCTCGCAGGAAATTCCCGACGGAAAATATCTCTACGATCGCGCCTCAAGCCGGATCGAAATACAGTGGGTGCAGGGAATTGGCAGCGACGCCGCTCCCGCTCCGCAGGCGCGCCTGATGGCCACGGTGGTCAACGGCATCCTCACGCAGCGCCTGCCCTGGAGGCTGGTGATGCTGGGCGTCTTTCTGGTGATCGCAATTGAATTGCTCGGCGTGCGCTCGCTTTCTTTCGCGGTGGGCTCCTATCTTTCCATTGCCACAACCGCGGCCATCTTTGCGGGTGGCGCGGTGCGCTGGCTGGTGGAGCGCAACAAGCCCAGGACCGCCGAGTCCGAAAGCGAAGTCAGTCCCGGCGCGCTCTACTCCAGCGGATTGATCGCCGCCGGCGGCGTGGTGGGCCTTTTGGCCATCATCATCAAGCTCATGGAAATTCGCGGATGGGTCACGCCTGACAAATTTAACGTCGGCGAAAAGTGGATTGGCAGCCTGGCAACAAACAATTGGCTCGGCGTGGCGATGTTCCTGCTGCTGGCGTCGTCGCTCTTCTTTTTCGCGCGCCGCAAGCTGGAGTAGGTTTAGGTAGCGCGGGCTTCAGCCTGCGGGGGTTAGTGTCTGCGAGGACTAAAACCCGCAGGCTGAAGCCCGCGCTACTTGAACCCCCCACATGATAGACTCCCGCCCATGAGCGACAATCAACCAACGCGCCGCGAACTCTTGCTGGGCACTGCCGCTGCGATTTTCACTAAGGGCGCACCAGAGGCACAGGTCGCCGACAACTCAATCTGTTTCATGAGTGCTATCGAAATGGCGCGCATGATCCGCGAGAAAAAACTTTCCGCGCGCGAAGCGCTGGCCGCGCACCTGAAACAAATCGAGCGCGTGAATCCGAAAGTAAACGCCATCGTCACGCTAGTGTCGGACATGGCAGCCGACGCCGCGGCGAAAGCCGACGAGATGCAGGCGCGCAAGGAGAAATTGGGCCCGCTGCACGGCCTGCCCGTGGCACACAAGGATCTGCTGGAAACGCGCGGCATCCGCACCACGTTTGGATCGCTGCTCTATAAGGATTACATTCCCGCCGAAGACGACATCGTTGTCGAGCGCATGCGGCGCGCGGGCGCGATCATCATTGGAAAAACCAACACGCCGGAATTCGGCGCGGGCTCGCAGACCTTCAACAAAGTTTTCGGCGCCACGCGCAATCCCTACGATTTGAGCAAGACGTGCGGCGGATCTTCGGGCGGCGCGGCCGTTTCGCTTGCCTGCGGCTTTGCGCCTGTGGTCAGCGGCTCCGATACCGGCGGCTCGCTGCGCAATCCCGCCGCGTTCTGCAACGTGGTCGGCTTTCGGCCATCCGTGGGCCGCGTGCCCAATCCTCAAGCCGCGTTCGCCTGGTCCACGCTGACCACCTCGGGATGCCTGGGCCGCTCGGTGGCCGACCTAGCCTACGCGCTCAGCACCATCGCCGGGCCGGATTCCCGCGCGCCGCTCTCCATCAACGAGCCGGGAGAACTTTTCGCGCGCCCGCTGGAGCGCAGCTTCAAAGGCGTGCGAGTGGCATGGTTCAAAGACCTGGGCGGAGCGCCCTTCGACCCGCGCGTGCGCGCCGTGATCGATGGCCAAAGAAAAACATTCGAGTCGCTGGGCTGCATCGTCGAACAAGCCGAGCCGGATTTTTCGAGCGTGGAAATCGCCTTCCGCGTGTTGCGTGCGTTGGCTTCGGCCAATGCCCACGGCGCGCGCCTGCATGACCACCCGGACGCGTTCAAGGACACGCTAAAAGGCGAGATCGAGGAAGGCCTGCGCTTGAGCGGCATGGACGTGGCGCGCGCCGACGCCGCCCACGGCCAGCTCTGGCGCGGCTTTCAAGCATTCCTCGAAAAATACGAATATTTTATTTTGCCCACCGCGCAGCTGCCGCCCTTCGACGTCAACACGCCCTACCCCACGGAAATCGCCGGCGTGAAATTCACGAGCTACATCGATTGGATGAAGTCCTGCTGGTACATCTCCGCCACAGGCAATCCCGCCGCATCGGTCCCTGCCGGCTTCACACCCGAAGGTCTCCCTGTAGGCATCCAAATCGTAGGCCGCAGCAAGGAAGATTTTAGCGTCCTGCAATTGGCCCATGCCTTCGAGCAGGCCACCGGCTTCGGCAAGAAACGCCCCGGCATTGTGTAGATAGCGCGAAAAATCGTGGGCAGATTTCCGCTCAATATTGAGTTGTACTGAGATTGTGAAATGTGCTGGTCGTTGCACCGTATCAAATTTTGCGGTGCGCAAGCGGAGCTATCTGTTAACTTTTGCCTGACATCCGGTAGGCTGCAGAGACATTACGCTTTTCAAATCCATAGGTAATGTCGGCCACGCAGCTTCATATTCTTTCTCTTCTGAATAGAGTTCATGTGCTGCCCTATCGAGTTTCTCAAATGCCAGACCTTGGATGTCACAGTAATGTCGTAGGTCGGAGAGAATGTTTGTGATTGCTAGATCATCGGGGACGCTCCCCACTGATCCTAAGCTAGGTTTCACTGTGTGAATGATACGGGTCGTGAGTTTCGTTCGGGCACGTATCTCGTCTGCAACATCATCGGACGCCGGAATCAGTCCCGCGCGAGCCTCGACCACAGAATTGAAGCGGGGTGGGTTGCTTTTCTGTCTTCTATTCTGCATTGTTCCTCCAATGCGTCTATACGAAGGGTTGGCGACATCAACTGCTGCCGTCGAAATCAGCTCGTTTGCCGCGTATCGTGTGCCTGCGTTCGACAAATGTGCCTAGCGCCGCGTGGCAGAGGTTCGCTTGATTGCGCCGTTCCGGCATTAAACATTGGCCAGCCATGATACCTGGACCATTACCCTCTCCTTCTTCCTGAATCTCAAACTGCTTGACAGCGGGTTCCGGAAGATTTCATGAAAAGGTGATTCGCGGAAATTTCTTACTACGAAAAGAAAGAAGCGATCCTTCATTGCAGTGGCGATCTCGTGCTCTTTGGGCGTCAACGACAAAGTTCCTGTTATTCCGTTCAACCCCTTGACCTCTACTGCTAGGAAGTCCTTATTCGGGTCGATCTCCAGGCGGAAATCGTACCCGCACCCAAGACTGGTCGTGTTTTGCACCGCGTACCCTTTGAATTCAGAAAGATTGGGTCGAACTGACTCGAAGTATCGCTCTGCAGCTAAGCCAGTAATCAGTCGCTGGGCGAAATGCGATTGGCGATCACCCGGTTTCTTTTTGCGCTGGACTCCGCTCCAAGCGTTTTCGTCGTATCCAACGAAAGATTCGACCAAACTAGTGAACGATTCAAGGTCTAAGCTCTTGTACTCCTCAAACACGTTTAGGCAGTAGCTGCGGGTTTTACGCTTGTGCCAACCCTTCCGGCGGTTTGGAAATAATGGATCGAATTCATCGCGATAGTTCTTTATCGACGCCGGCTTTGATCCCATCGCGTAGCCAATGACATTGAACGCTTCAACGAAGCTGTCAAAACCCAGGCGTTTCAATCCAAGTGAATCGTATTTCGAGAGATATAAGCCAACCAGTATGAGCTTCTCGCGGGTAGCGATTTTCTGTAGGCTCAGCTCCATGTTTTAAACTTGAGCCTCACATGCATAGCCGTTCCAGAAATGACCATGCACGAAAATGGCCTTTCCTTGCCCAACGATTGTAAGGTCCGGTTTCCCTGGCAGATTTCGAGGGCAGCACCGGTATCTAAATCCCATTCGCCTCACAATACTTCGCACAACCAACTCGGGTTGTGTGCCGCGAGAACGGACCTTGCGCATTATCGAACTGCGTTGCTCGGAACCAAATACATCCATACTTACATGCCTAATGTAGGACAACTTTCCGAATGACGCTACCATTTTGGGAATCTGTCTTTACAACTATGCGATCTGTACCAATGTGTTGTGAGGCTATACCAGCATTCTGTTCGTGATTGAATTCTTTCCGGCATCTATTAAGTTAAATAAAGCTCTAGGAATAATTCAACACCTTTACCGGCTTGCCGGACCACTCTGCGTAGAGCTGTTCGTATGTGCGGCCGATTGTAAAACCCCAGGAAAACATGCGGTAATTTTTGAATTTTTCGGGGACTACGTATTGCTCGATGGCATCTTCCACCGGGACGCCTGCTTTGTAGGATTTTTCGGCGTGCCCGGAGACGTCGTCGAAGCAGGAGAGCATTTCGGCGACGCCTTCCTGGCCCATCACCTGGCCGTGGCCGGGGACGAAGAGGGTGTTCTTGTCGAAGGTGGCAAATTTTGCCACCGTGGCGCGCCACTTTGTGGGATAGCCGTTGATGTTCACCGGGTATTGGCCGCCGGTGAGCAAATCGCCGGTGTAGACAACGTTTTGATCGGGCACGCGGAAGATCAGGTCGGTGTCCGTGTGGCCGATGTAGTGTTCGACCACCACGGTGAGGCCGCCGAGGTCGATCTGCATGGGCATTTTCGCGGGATCGAGCGAGTGATTGGGCAAAGCGAGAACGGTCTGGCTCACCGGTACAAACATCCCGGACAAACCTTCGATGTCGCTTTTGGCGTGTTCGCGCTGGCTGTCGGTCTTGGCGTCTCGCACGCGTTTTTCCCACGGCTCAAGGTAGGTGGCCAAGTCTTGCGCCTGCCATTTGGGGTAATACGCCGCCATGCGGGCGGGCACATCGGCATGCGCCCAGATGGGGATTCCCGCGCCGCCGTAAACCGAATTGCCCAGGGTGTGGTCGAAATGCCAGTGCGTGTTGATGGCCGCGCGCACGGGCAGTTGCGTGAGCGAGCGCAGCGTTTCCAATTGAAATGCGGAGCCGAGTGTGGACTGGAATCCCTCGAGCATGATGGCCGCATCGCGGCCGATCAGAATGCCGCCGTTGCAGCGCGCCTGCAAACCCTTCGAACGGTCTGCAATCGTGGCGTACAAGCCATTGCCAATTTTTCGAACGGAGGCGAATCCCTTGTCGGCAATGGGCTGCGGGGCGATGCGCGAATCGTCGGTCAAGGGCGCGGCCAGCGCGGGCAAAGGCAGCGCGAATTTCGAGGCGGCATAAAACGCTCCGAGCGAGGATGCGCCCGCAAGAAAATTTCGCCGCGAAAACGATTTCGAAAAATTGTTCATGGGATTCTCCAATAATCTTGAGGAAGCATACTGGTTTCGTGGTGACCGGGCAATCAAGTTTTGGTGGGCATGCGAACCTCCAATTGTTTGTGAAGTGTGCGAGCCCCCAACTTTTGTCATTCTGAGCGAAGCGAAGAATCTCTCTGCGGTTTAGGGCAAAGAAAAGAAAGAGAGATTCTTCGCTTCGCTCAGAATGACAAAATGTATCTTCAGCAAAAATATATCTTCAGAAAATCTGTTAGGTTCTGGCCGGCTTCTTGATGCCGTCGTAAATGACCACGGAAAGCACCACCAGAATCCACACGGGAAAAATTCCCATGCCGGGGATGGCTTCGGCAATTAAACCGGGGAGCAGAGCCCATCGGCGGCCGAGAATTAGGAAAAGTGTGATGGCGGTGACCATGTCCAGCGCCCACTCGAAGGGCGGCGCAAACGTGAGCCAAAAGGAAATCGCATCGGAAACCGCGGCCACGCCGAACGCCAGCGCCAATTGCGCGCGGGAGTGGCGCTTGAGTGGCGCGCTTGCCGCTGCGGTCGGCGTGAGGGTGATGGTCTTTTCGGTTTCCATGGAGTGGCTCCTGAGACTAGCCGTCAATCCGTCTAATGCACCGACAAATAAGCGTGCCACGACTGCCGGCGATCTGCAATGCTGGTGCCGCCAATGTTGCGTCTGCGAACGAAGAAACAGGTGTGCGCTCGCTTCGTGATATCATCTCTAAGCTGCGGGGAAATTAGTAGGGCACAGGCCTCGCGAATATATTCCGCAATTTTCTCGGGAAGTGTGTTACACTCCATTTGCGCTAATACATCGGTTGTTTGGTGTGGTTCCTCTGGTTAGAGATTGATTCGAGATAACCCCGCCTCTTATGTCCTCCGTACGTTTTCAGCGTAATTAAAACTAGGACTGGCCATGCCAGTTGCGTGCCCGCACGGGTGCAGGCTCCATTTGAGCTAAGCTGAATAAACGTGTGTGTGCCGCGACGGTCCCGCCGGCAGAAAAGACAAAATAGAAACATGCAGAATTTCACGGAACTAAAGATTTCAGATTACACAAAGGAGCGCCTGGCATTCGCAAAATTTGCCACGCCGACTCCGGTCCAGGCCGCGGCCATTCCGGTTGCGCTGGAAGGCAAAGACATTCTGGCGACGGCTCAGACAGGAACCGGCAAGACGCTGGCGTTCCTGATTCCGATCATCGAGCGGCTGCTGGAGAGCAAAGCGAAGGGAATCGAAGCCCTGGTGCTTGTTCCCACGCGCGAACTTGCCATGCAGGTGGTGGATCAGTACAACGCGTTGCGCGGGAAGCAATTGTCCCCCGCGGCGCTGGTCGTGGGCGGATTGCCCGAGGCCAAGCAGCTTGCCGCGATTCGCGCGGGAGCACGCTTGATTGTTGCTACTCCCGGACGGCTGGAAGATTATCTTGGCCGCAACCTTTTCAACTTCAAGACGCTTCACGTTTTGGTGCTGGACGAGGCCGACCGCATGCTCGACATGGGATTCCTCCCCGCGATTCGCAGAATCGTAGCGGTGCTTCCCAAGGATCGCCAGACGCTGTGCTTTTCGGCCACGCTGGAAGCTTCGGTGGCAAATCTCGTCAAGGACTACATGAAAATGCCGGTGCGCCTGGCATTCGGCTCCACTCTGAAGCCTTCCGAGAATGTGCGCGTGCAGGCCTTTGAAGTCTCGGGCGACCGCAAGCAGGAAATGCTTCAGCACTTGCTCGGGAAAGAGACCGGGCGTTGCCTGATTTTCGCGCGCACCAAGCGCGGAACCGACAAGCTGGCCCGCAACCTCATCCGCGAAGGATTCGCCGCCGCCGTGATTCACGGCGACCGCTCGCAATCCCAGCGAACCGCGGCTCTCACGGGCTTTCAACAGGGACGCTATCGCATCCTGGTCGCCACGGACGTGGCGGCGCGCGGCATTCACGTGCAGGACATCGCACACGTCATCAATTACGATCTTCCGGATATCGCGGAAAACTTCATCCACCGCGTGGGCCGCACAGGCCGCGCGGGCAAGAGCGGAGTGGCTTCCACACTCTTCGGCCGCGAACAGCGCTCGGAGCTGATGCAACTGGAGCGCACGCTTGGCATCCGCATGGAGCGCATGCAAGTGGACGGCACCAGCCTTCCCGAAAAGAAGGAACGCACCACGCCCATCGCGCATCGTTTCCCGCTTGCGTCCGCTTCGGCGGCCATGTCGGGAATGGTTCGCCTTTCCGGCGAAATCATGGAAGTTCAGCTGGAAAACTAGCTTCAACCACCGTTTGCCGGAGGACTGTAAATTCGATCAGTCCTTCGGCAAGCAATCCCGCTTGCCCCAAGTCTATTTCCAGATCGAATCCCTTTCCGCATTGAGAAACATTCGCCGCTGCTATCCTGCTCCTAAGTTCGCCAGTTTCTGATAAGACGACTTATCAGGGCTTGGAATTTCCCTTGCATCGTGGCGGACGTAGGCGTAAAAGAAAATTAGCTCTAGAGCTTTTGGAGGAGGAATGACTCCACCTGACTTAGAGTGAATTGCAGCTCAAACAACACCGCTGCTGCGGTGCGAGCGGCCCGGCTTAGCTTTTCAAATGCCGAGGCGCAAAAAAACAAATGTGACACTTAGGGGAGCCGCCAGGCTCCCCTTTGTGTTTTGCGTAGTGGATGCAAAAAGCCAGTTTCCGAGAAGAGGACTTCACGGGACACGGCCCCAATCAAGGCCGGTGATGAGCCTTACGTCGTTCGCCAAGATCCAGAATATTGCAACGAACCAGCGTCTTAAAGAGAAAGTGCGCATCCCCAGGTAGCACGACGGATGCGGTTGGATGTATCTTCGCTGAAGACTGGGAAGGCAAGATGAAAATACTGGATGAGGGCTATCTTGTTAGGATAGAACTCTCTTATTTGCCAGCTGGGAGGTGAACCATTGAAGGTCATATTGAGGATTGGTGGATCAATATTAATTTGCTTGGTCTTGCTACTGCTCGCGTCGCGCGTCGTCGATTTCGAACCTAAAGATTGCCCGCCATTCAATCGATCTTTGTCATGCAAGCTGCCAGGGCTTTGGCTTAAGGGGGAAGTCGTCACTACCCCAGTCACAGACTGGTCGTTCACAGACAAAATTCAACAGATCAAGATTCAGACCCAGACTCCGTATCTGCTGCCTCTCTCAGTGACGATTTGGTGCGCTGTTTATAATGGCAATCTCTATGTGACCTCGAATCCCGGCAAACTGTGGAATGAAGACATCATGCGTGATCCTCACGTGCGACTGAAGATAGGAGACCAAGTGTTTGATCGCACCTTGGCAATTGTCAACGATCCAGCTGAAAAAGCAGCTGTGCTCGAGGTTAAAGGGAAAAAATATCCCCAATGGAAGGTGCCGTCGGTCTCGAAAGCGACTGTCTTTCGGGTGATGCCTGAGTAGCCCGCCTGAGATGAATGAAACTGTGGACCATGGCCGACGCACAAAAAGCCACATTCCGAGAAGACGTGCCGGTTCAACCGGTCGATGCAACGCTCTCCAATCGGCTGTGCGGCGGCCGGCTACCTTTCGCGCCGCCCGAACGTGTATATGAAGCTGACCGACGGTCGCAAGTTGGTTTGCCCCTGGACCGCCACGTTTGAATTGAAGAACGCAGCGCGAAGGTACTCTACTTCCGGCCGCACAGAGAAAGCTTCCGAGATCCGAAATTGAAATCCTGCACCGCCCGCCCATCCGAAATGGTTCACGAATCCACGCACCAGCGTTCCGTTGTTTTCGAAATTCACTCCGGTCTCTCTCACCCCGCCCACCAGGGCCTGCACATGGAAACTGAAATTGTGCCGCCGAATCGGATAGAAAGCTGGCCCGCCCATGTACGTCAAGACGTCCGCGCTGCGGCCTGTTTGAAACGCATCGGAGGCACGCGAATATCCCACTTCCAGTTTCGCTGCAAAGTGTGAATTCAAATCTCCGCTGGCCGACAGCAGGAGTCCGTACATCCTCAAGTTGCCCTGCGATGGCACAGGAGTATTCATATACGTGTATCCAACGCCTCCCTCAACCACCGGCGCGACTCCCGCAATCACGGGCCCCTGCGCGCGCACCTGAGACGCAAGTCCCAGCGTGACCAGCAGGAGCCACAGTTTGAGTTTCATTTTCATAAGCCAGCTGCCCCTTTTTTGTTGCACAGACATTGCTGCTCTCGCTCAGTCAGATTCGTTCCCGGCTAGCCCAAGAACCCCAGATTGCTGGACGAAAAATTCGCCAGGTTCGGGAAAATGGACGACAAGTTCGCAGGACTGACTCCGAACCAAGTCGCCAGCGTCGCTCCGTATTGGTCCAGCGCAGTCGTTGGTATCCATCGGCCATTCTGGTCAGCATCGTCCGGCCCGCCGAGCGCCAGTGTCGGGAAGGTGCCGTAGATCGCGTTGCCCTGTACAGCCCCTCCCAGAATCCACTGGTGGCTGCCCCAAGCGTGGTCCGAGCCTCCGCTGGAGCCCGGTTCCATCGTTCGGCTGAACTCGGAAAGGGTGAATTGCGTCACTTGATTGGCTACCCCGAGTTCCTGCGTGGCTTGATAAAACGACGACATGCTCTTGCTGACATCCGAAAGCAGCGCCACCTGCTGCGGCAATTGGTCCGAGTGCGTGTCGAATCCGCCGACAGAGCAGAAGAAAATCTGGCGTTTTACGCCCAGTGCGCTTTGCGCGGCAATCACTTGCGCCACCTGCTGCAATTGTTGTCCCAGATAACTACCCGGGAATTTTGTCTGCAACGGCGGGATACTCTTCAGCGCACTCGACAGAACCTCGCAAACTGCACCGCCTGCCCGGTTACCGAGTTGGCCGCCTGCACCATGGACAAGCCGCTGTCGAAGGTCAGCAATTGCTGAGTCGCAGCGTAGCGGGCCTGGGACGCCGCCGATGTATCGAATCCCTGAAGCCCCGGCGATTGGCCGGGGGCCATCGCAAAGGGCCTGGTGCTGACTCCGGTGCAGAAGACGGGATTGCCGGAGATCGAGAGAATCGGCGGAAACTGCGCCGAGGCGTTGAACGTCTGGACATTGTCGGCAACCTTGCCGGCCCAGCCGTATACCGGGGTTCCGGCCAGCTGCGCGCTCTGCCACTGGTTCTGCTGGTCGGAGTGCGAGAACAAATTTTCCGGCAGGTTTTGAAATGCCGGTATGCCGCTTGAGTGGTGGGCTTCACCAGCGTTCCCACGTTGGCCACAATCGCCAGCGATTTTTGATTATTGAAGTACCCCTGCATTTCCGGCATGTTCGGGTGCAATCCGTAGATCGATTGCCCGTTGGTTTGCAGCGGCAGCAACTGGCTATGCGGCAGCGCCAACACGCTGCGGGATTGCAAATATTGCGTGTACCGCGAGTCAGTCGGCACAAGCACGTTATTGCTGTCGTTTCCGCCAAACATGAAAATGCACACCAGCGCCTTGTAATCGGTGGTGCCTTGCGCCAGCGCACTCACCAGGCCGAACTTGCTCAGTCCGCCCACCAGGCTCGCGCCCGCCGCGGAGCAGCACGCCAATCGCAGCAAATCTCTTCGTGTATGCCGTGTCATCTTTCGCTCCTCTTCCTTAGTGCTGCGCCTGGTACATGGACGATGAAATGTAGAGATAAATTGCCGCCTGTGCCTGTCCCGTCGTGTCGGTGGGATCGAGAGCGGCAAGCGCGGTAAGAATCGTTTGTTTCATTTGGGTCGGCGTGCTTCCGTGCAGGAACAGTGTGTCCAGCCATGCCACCATCTGGTCCGTCGTGCCGGCGTTGATCACGGGGCTGAAATTCAGAAACGTGTACTGTCCTATCGATTGGTAGGCCGCTGCATTGATGAAGTTATGCGCGGTCCAGGCTCGAGTTCGTGTCGAAGATGGCGAACTCGGGTCCATTCAGCGCAGTGCCCGCAATCGGACTGACAGGCGGGAAGAAATTGAATACAGTCGCAGGATTAAAAAGGTCTTGCTCCATATTGAGCGCCCCAATTTGCCAGCCCTGCCGCCGTCGGTTATTGCGTGGAACGCCCGCGCAACGCTAGCGATCATCACCACGGGTTCGCGTAGTTTGCCGTCCGTAACAACCACTGTCGCAGGGTTGTCGCCGCGCCGCGCTTCCGGATCCAGCAGGATCGCGGCGATCATCGCCTGCATGTCGCCGCGCTTCCCCGAGCCGTAGGCGTTAAACGTCCCCGTGTCGAACGCGGTGGCAACGCGCTGCACGTAGGCCGGGCTGGGATTGCTGGTGACCAGGTGCTCGATCATCTGCCTGGCCACGAACGGCCCCACGTTCGGATGATTGAAGATGATTCCCAGGGCCGAGGCCAAATCCTGCTCCGCGGTCTGGCCCGCCGGAATCGATTGTCCCAGCAATCGTTTTTGGCTCCGGTATCGTGCAAGGATTCCACCGCCACCATCGGACCGCCGAAGTATTCCGGATTGTGATTCTGCGACGGCTTGCCCGGAGTCGCCGGATACGTCCAGCCGGTGAACGCGCGGCCCAGGGCCATTACGTCATTTTGCGTATAGGTGGGGATTGGATTTCCACTGCTATCCAGCATCGGCGTTCCGTCCGGATTCAACTGGTTCAATCCAAGGGTGAACAACTGCATGATTTCGCGGGCGTAATTTTCGTTGGCGTGTTCTCCTGGCGGTGGCGCGTCGTTGTTCACCATGTTCAGGAAAGTTCCCATGGCCGGAGTTAAGGTCACATCCGTCATCAGATTCAGGTAATTTCCCAGCGCATCCTTGCTGAGCGTGCGCAGGTAATTCGTGTACCCAGCGGGTCGTTCACCGTGTTTGCGCTCACCACCCAAAGTTCGTTGAGCGCCAGCGTCGTTCGCATGCGTAATTGATCCCCGCCGGCAATGGCATTCAGGAAAAACGTCTGCTGCACATTGTTGACACTGTCATTGGGCCGCGGGTTCGGATAGGGTGTGACCGCCGAAGCGAATTGGTTCTGCAGGTACGTATCAAAGCCGGTCTCCATGCACTTGATTCACGTTTTCCATGTCCGGCCCGAAGGAAGACTCCTCCAGAAAGCGGACCGCTGCCGCCGAACTCTACGGGCGAGCCCGAGGTTGTCACCGTAACATTCAGACTGTTGGAAGTTCCGCCGCCCGGCGCCGGGTTGGTCACGATCACGGGAACCGTGCCGACTTGCGTGTTCAAGGCATTGCCGATCGCCGTGAGCATCGTGGAAGTCACGTAGGTTACCTGCAGCGGCTGCCCGCCAAACGTTGCCGTGGATGTGCTTACAAATCCCGTTCCATTCAACGTCAGCTGAAAGGATCCGAGTCCCACGGTCGCGGGAGTGATCGAGGTGAGCGCTGGCACCGGATTAGTCAGGGTCACAACGGCGCTGTCCGATTTTGCGGAATTCGCATTGCTGGTCGCCGTTACCGTAACGCTTCCCAGGCCCACAATATTGTTCGGTGCGGTGTAGTTGCCCGAGTAGTCGATCATGCCTACGGTGGTGTTTCCGTAGTTCACTCCATTCACTGACCAGGTCACGCTCAAATCGACTGCTCCCGTCACCCTCGCTTGGAATTGCTGCACGTTTCCTGCTCCAATCGTGGCGGTCTTCGGAGAAATCGTCACGGTGATGTTTGAATTCGGGCCGACCACCTGCACGTTGCTCGGCGCGGAAGTCGAGCCGCCTGGATCAGGATTGACTACTGTGACCGGCACGATGCCTACTTGCGCCAGTGTTGGCGTGCCCACGGCGATCAATTGCGTCGGCGCAATGAACGTCGTGCTGAGTGGCACGGTGCCGAGGTCCACGATGGACCCGGGAGTGAACCCGGTTCCGTTTACGGTCATTTCAAATACCGTGTTCGCCGTGTAGGTCGTGGGCGTCACGCTGCTAATTACCGGTATCGGATTTTCCAGCGTTACGGTCGCGCTGCTCGACTTCGTGGGATCCTCCACGCTGGTTGCAGTCACCGTGACCGTGTTCGGAGTTGGCAAAGTGAGAGGCGCGGTGTAGGTGCCATTTGCCGTGATCGTTCCAATCGTGGAGTTGCCGCCGGCCACCCCGTTTACCGTCCACGTGACGCTCAGGTTCAAGGCTCCGGTTACCATATCCGTGAAGACTTGTTGATTGCCAAGGCGCACCATGGCCGTTGCCGGCGCCACCATCACAACCACATTTCCCTCGACCACCAGGTTTACACCCGCGGAAGTACTCGCTCCCGGGGCTGGGTTTTGCACCGTGACCGATTGCGTTCCCGCTTGCGAGCTCGTGGCCGTGCCCGTTGCCGTCAGTTTTGTCAACGAAACATACGTCGTGGTAAGCGCGGTGGTTCCCAGGTATGCGACCGCACCCTGTGCGAAATGCAATCCGTTCAGCGTTATCGTGAACGCGCCTTGCGCAACCTCCAATGGCGCCACGCTTGTCAATTGCGGCACTGGATTATTCAGCGTGGCACTGGCATTCCCGAGCCTGCTGGTGTTCGACGTTTCGACCGCGCTGATGGTGATGGAGTTGGGTGCCGGGGGAAATTCCGGCGCGGTGTACATTCCGTTCGCGCCAATGGTCCCGAGCGTCGCATTTCCGCCGGCAATTCCGTTGATCGACCAGTTAACCGCCGGCGTGGACCCGTCGCCTGTTTTTGCGGCGAACTGTTGCTGTGTTACACCGGGGATGGACTTGCCCGACGGCGTTACGGTCAACGCTGTCAGCCCCGCTGCTCCCAGGCCGCTAGGCAGAATTGCCTGGGCGCACCCCCCCAGCAATAACACCAATGCAGCTAGTATGAACAGTGCGGAACGTTTCACGGCTGCTCCCCTTACTGCCCCCCAAACCCAAGACCGCGCCGTCAATTCCCGTTTCAAACTGCGGCGAGATTGCGCGTGAAAGAGTACGCGGATTAAGTGAGCGGCGACACTGGACGCATGGCCAGAATCGGACCACCTGTTCCGGTGTTTTAGTGAGGTTTGAATCCTGCTCTTGTTTATGGCTTAGATGGCTGGTCCAGCAGATCGATGAATGTCACCTGGAACGGCATTTGGCTTAGGTCGATGCGGGCGATGGTTACCGGCAAGTCGAATCGTCGCGGCCCAGCGCTTCCCGGGTTGAGGAACAGTACTCCCTCGCGAAGCATGTGGCCCGGCTTATGGGAATGCCCGCTTATGACGATTTGGAACCCCGCGGCGGCAGGATTGAGATCGAGAGTCTGAACATCGTGGAGAACGTAGGTCGTCACGGAATCCGTCTCGATCACTTCCGTTTCGGGCAAGGCCCGCGCCCATTCTTGTGTATCCACGTTTCCTCGCACTGCAAAAACCGGCGCGAGAGTTTTCAGCGTTGCCAGAATTTTCGGATCGCCCACGTCACCCGCGTGAACGATCAAGTCCGAGCCTTGCAGGGCGCGCAGGGCCTCGGGACGCAATAGTCCATGCGTGTCCGAGATGACTCCAATCGTTTTGGGATTTCGGGTCATGATAGAGTGTTTTTCGGCCCGGCCATCTGATGCTGTCCCTTCGTACGATGGCCGGAGACAGTGGCCGATGGAAGAAGGATGCCAATGCCCACAAGGAAAAGTAAATCAGTTTTTCTGCTTGGCGGTTCAGCGATTGTCCTGGCCCTCGTTGCCGGGTTCGCGTTGAGGTCTTCCGGCCAATTCAGCCGCTCCAAATACACCAGCCCGCCGGCCAGCGTTTCGGCCACCATTGCGGGCAAGAAAATTACCGTCGAGTACTACGCCCCCTCGATGCATGGAAGGAAAGTGATGGGAGGCTTGGTGCCGTTCGGCGAGGTCTGGTGTACCGGCGCAAATTGGGCGACCAAGATTACTTCCGAAGCGGATTTACAGATGGGCAGTTTGAAGCTTCCCGCAGGAAGCTACAGTATCTGGACGATCCCGAACGCCGGCGAATGGACGCTCATCATCAATAAGAAAACGGGGCAATTTCACAAGGATTACGATTCTTCCACCGACTTCGGCCGCACCAAGATGAATTTGAAAACGCTCGCCGGTCCCGCCGTCGAAACCTTCAAAATTGAATTGAGGTCCGACGGCGGAAACCAGGGAACGCTGGCGCTCGTTTGGGAAACGACGGAAGCGTCGATTCCGTTCACGGTGTCACGTTGACATGTTCAACCTGAAGCCGCTTCGAGGCTATTAAGTACGGACTATTTCGTCCCGCCAAAGGTCAGCCTCAAGCCGGTGGAAATCAGCAGGTCATTCTTCTTGATTCCATCCGGTGGATTGCTGAGGAAGTTGTCAGCCAAATTGAATTGCCAGCCGAGCCATTTGTTGATCGCGGTGGAAAGAACGGTATTGAACGTATAACGGTAGCCGCTGGGCCCCGTGAAGTTGGGATAGTAGTTGAATGTTTCGCTGAAGGTTGTGCGGCTGCCGAGTTTTGCGTCGAACTCCTCGCCAACGGTGGCTTCCGCGTTCTTTTGAGTGACTGCCGCGATGATGGTAGTTGGTGGCGGTGGCGTCGGATTGGTCACGGAAAATGATCCGAAAAATTCCTGGTTATATCCCGCGCCGGCCGAGACGTCGAATTGCGTGTTCTTGGTCTTGATTACGTGGCCCCCGATACCGCCATCGACCACATTTTGCAGATCCAGATGCTGAAGCGCGTTGGAATTGAAATCCGTCGCGGCAAATGCAAACCATCGCGAACTGAAATTGATATCGGCGCGCACGCCGCCCGTAATTTGGTGCGCAATCACCTGGCTGGGCGTGGTTGTTTCCGTTTTCCCATATACGGCAGTGGTATAGACCGTGATCTTGTCGCGGTCCGTTGAGCGGACGGCCCTGCCTCCGAGCGTGTAGGAAAGTGTGGATGAATTTCCGCGCGTTACGCTGAGGCCTGTATCGAGCGTGCCGCTCCAGAAGTCGCCCAGATGCGGATGCCGCAGCCGTTCGATCGCCGCGTCATAGGCAGCCTGCTCCGCATCGGACCGGATGACCTGCACCGAATCCTTCGAGGCGGAAACAACTCCTGCGGACGACGTGGTCACCTGGATTTGTCCGTCCTTTGTTGCCACCGGTCCATTAACCATTTGGCCGCCAGAGAGGCCGACATGAAGCGGTTGCGTGGAGTTGATGGTGTCAACCGCGGACCACTGCAGGGTTACTTCGCCGGCGGATTCGGTCTTGATCACCAGGACTTTGCCATCGGACTTGACGATGGTTCCCGTCAGGCGGTCGCCATTTTTTAGGGATACTGTATCCGCGAAGAGCGCGGGGCAGAGCAGGCCCATGGTTATGCACACGAAAAGCGAATTTCTAAAATTGTTTCTCAAGGTAATAACTCTCCTTTATAGTCGTTTAAGTCGTAAAAATGAAGGGTGTACGTTAGCCGTGGGCTGTGGCCGATGTACTGCGCAACTACGATCAACCTTAACTTTTAATTTAGCCGGGATTCTCATTTTCCCCTTCCCGGCCGCCAAATAATGTATACCGGGGCACCTTGAAATTCAATCTTTCCGTGGGATTATTCTGCGCGGCCCCATTCTCTGTAAGACTGCCTCCTCAGGTTGTCCCGCGCAGTTCCATTATGGGAGGGGAGGGCAGCCAGGAGTGGCCGTCCTACAGAATTGCGAAGCTTTGACTAGCAGCCTCTCCACGCTTACACTGGCCAGAATGGGTTCACGCTCACGTTACCCGGGCTCTTTCGGTCCTCGCGTCAGTTGGGGCGGAATGTTCACGCCTGCCATACGCAATATCATCGTCGCGTGCACCTGCGTGTTTTTCGTTCAGTCGATCGTCAAGCTGATTTTGCCGTTGGAATATACGGCGCTGTTCAACCACTATTTCGGATTGGTTCCCTGGTACGTCACGCGGAGATTTTTTGTTTGGCAGCTCGCCACCTATCTTTTTCTTCATCAGACCATCTGGCATCTCCTGTTCAACATGTTGTTCCTTTATTTTTTTGGGATGGATTTGGAGAAGACCTGGGGCAGGCGCCGATTTTATGAATATTATTTTCTGACTGGAATTGGGGCCGCCTTCATCAATGTCCTGGTTAAGTCGATCATCGATCCACATGGGACGGGATTTTCATACACGGTTCCGACGATTGGCGCTTCCGGGGCGATTTACGGCGTGTTGATCGCCGCGGGAATCATGTTCCCCGATCGTCAAGTGTGGCTGATTCCTTTTCCAATCATGATTCCGATGAAGCTTCTTGTGGCTGGATCGATCGCAATCGAATTTTTCCTGTCGCTCGAAGTTGGCGGAGACAATGTCAGCCACGTCACGCATTTGGGCGGAGCGCTAGTGGGTTATTTGTATCTCAGGCGGGGATTGTTTCTTTACCGTTTCCGCAACGAATATCTGGATTGGAAGCGCCGCCGCACGCGGCGAAAGTTTGAAGTGTACATGCGCGACCACAAGAACGAGCCGCCGCCCAATTCCGATGACCGCTGGGTGAATTAGGTTTTCAGTAGCGCAGGCACTCTTGCCTGTGTGCTCTTGTCAGCTCCAGCAAAACCCGCACAGGCAAGAGTGCCTGCGCTACTGAGAGCCAATTCCTACTGCCCAGCGAGCCGAATCTTCCCTTCGTCGCTTCCAATGACGTGAAATTTCATGAAGTTTGTAGTGCCGCCCACGAAAAGTGGCGTGCCTGCCACGATTCCGACCACGTCACCGGGGTGGACCAGGCCCTCTTCGAGCAATCGTTTTTCCGCGGCTTGCACCAGTTCTTCGATGTCCTGAACTTTTCCGATGGTGCGCGGAACGACGCCCCAATAGAGCGACATGCGGCGGCGCGTTTCCTGAATGGTGGAGAAGGCAATAATCGGGCGGCGCGGACGGTGCTTGGAAATCAAGCGCGCCGTGGAACCGGTCTCCGTAAATACGGCGATCACCTTCATATGTAATTCTTCCGAAGCGTGGCAAATCAGTTCGGATGCAGTCTCGGCGATGTTGAATTGCGCGGCGCTGGGCCGAAGAACATGGGGATTGTGCGCCTCCGCTTCCCGGATGATGCGGTCCATCATCTGCACAGCTTCCAGCGGATATGCGCCTGAAGCCGTTTCGGCGGAGAGCATCAGAGCGTCGCTGCCATCGAACACGGCGTTGGCCACGTCGGAAGCCTCGGCGCGCGTGGGGCGCGGATTTTGCGTCATGGATTCGAGCATTTGCGTCGCGGTGATCACCGGGCGGCGCGCTTCGCAGGCCCTGGCGATGATTTGCTTTTGCACCACGGGCACTTTTTCCGGGTTCATCTCCACGCCCAGATCGCCGCGAGCCACCATAACGCCGTTGGACACCTCCAGAATCTCGTCCAGATTTTCGATCGCTTCCGGCTTTTCCAGCTTGGCAATGACGGGCACGTCCTGCTTGGCGCTGGCAATGGCTTTCTTGGCCAGCAGCACGTCTTTCGCGCTGCGAACGAAACTCACGGCAATGAAGTTTGCGCCTTGCTCCAATGCGAATATCAGATCCTCATGATCTTTTGGGGTGACCGCGGGAATCTTCAGCTTTACGCCCGGCAGATTAATGCCCTTATGCTCGCCGAGCAGCCCGCCGTTAACTACTTTGCACTGCACCAGATTTGACGTGGTGGAAAGCACGCGCAGCTCGATCAGGCCGTCTCCCAGCAGGACGCGGTCGCCGCGCGAGACGTCGCGAGCCATGCGCTTGTAGGTTGTGCTCACGCCCTCGCTTGTTCCCAGTATCGATTGGATGGTAATGGTGAAGCGCTGCCCGGCGACCAGTTGCACCGGCTGCTTGTCCTTCAGCAGGCCTGTGCGGATTTTTGGTCCCTGAAGATCGGCCAGAATCCCAATCGGCTTCATTAGCCGCGCCGAAGCTTCCCGCAGACGCTTAATGGTCCGCGCATGATCTTCGTGGGTTCCGTGCGAGAAGTTGAGCCGGGCTACATCCATCCCGGCGCGCATCAACCACTCGATCATTTCGGACGAATTACTGGCGGGTCCTAGAGTGCATACAATCTTAGCCCTGCGAAAATTCATGGTATTTGTCCGATCCCGATCAGCTTGGAAGGGGGATGAGGTTTATTCAGCCTACTTCGATGACGCGAAGTCGCTCACCACATGATAAAGGAAGACCACCCCTTTGTGGAAGCCATTGATGGGAATTCTTTCGTTGTCGGCGTGCACTCGCGAACTGTCGTCTTCGATCATTGGAAAAGGTTCAAGCCCATAGGCCTGAACTTTGTGCAGACGCAGGCTGGCGGAGTCCGTGGCCCCTGTGCCCAGAAGTGGCAAGGTGATTGCCCCGGGAAATTCCTGGGGCGTGAGGCGCTCGATGGTCTGATACAAAGGCGTCGTCAGCTCCGAGGGAGGCGCGTTTTCCCCGGAATCCGGCGCCAGCTGGAAGCGGATTTGCGGATCGTTGACAATCTTTACGAACTGCCCCATCAGCTCCTGAATGGAATGGCCGGGAAGCATTCTGATATTCAGATTGGCGGTGGCTTCCGAGGGGACCACGTTCACTCGCACGCCCGCCTGCAGCATGGTCGGCGCAATGGTATCGCGCAGCATGGAGTTCCACATGGGGCTCTGTTCGCCAAGATGCTTGACGGCCAGGTCGGCGCGTTCCGGCTGCTCCAGCGCGCGCATCCATTTGGCAATTTCATCATCCTCAATTTTTGCAAGTTGCTCGAAATATCGCCGCGTGACGGTGTTGGGTTGCGCCGGTATCTGGTACGTTCCCAATTTTTGGATAGCGGCCGCCAGGTGCACCACCGCGTTGTCCGGCTTGGGCAGCGAGCCATGCCCCGAGGAGCCCGTGGCGATGACCGTAACGTTGTAAGCCACTTTTTCGCTTGCCTGAACGCCGACGTACTGCACCTTGCCGTCTTTCACCATCACGCGCCCGCCTTCGTTCAGGGCGTAGGCGCAGGCAATCTTGTCCCAGTATTTCTGTATGGCCACCTTGATGCTGGCCGCGCCGCCTTGCTCTTCGTCGTCGGTGGCCAGAAACAAAACGTCGCGCGCGAGGCGCGCTTTGGAGCGCTTCAGCTGGACCATGGTGGCGATGTTAGCGGCCAGCATGGCCTTGTCGTCGATTGCGCCGCGGCCCCACATGTATCCATCGCGAATGGCCGCCGAGAACGGGTCCGTGGTCCATTTCGAGGCATCGACGCCCACTGTATCCTGATGCGCTACGAGCAGCAGCGCACTCGTGGGATCGGGGAGAGGGCCTGCCTGCAAACGCGCCACTACGATGCTCCGGCCAGGCGCCATTTCCAGGATTTCGTTGGAGATGCCTTCTTTTTGAAAGATGGCCGAAATATATTTTGCGACCGCGGCCTCATTGCCCGGAGGGTTCACGGAATTGATGCGCACCATATCGCTGAGCCAGGCCTGCGCTTCATCGCCCAGCTTGTTGAGATCGGGGGGCGCCACGGGCACCTGCGCCCGCGCGCTGGCGCTGGCCGCGATGGCCAATGCGATGGTCAATACAATCCGGCCTGCACGATGCAACATTGCGCGTTCCTCCGAGCGAAAATTCAGCGATCTGCGTTTCAAATTCATCGTACCATGCGTGCCGGAGATGCAAGTCCGCGCATGCGGCCTCGTGTGCCGCGATTAAAAACCATGCTGGATGCCGGTTTCCGGGGGATCCTGCGTTAATATTTGAACATCCCGCCGGTTCGTGGCAGCATCGAATACTTAAGGCGATCCGATGCACCCCGTCTTGCGGGCTGGGTATTGGTATTCTTGAGGAAAGAGCAACGCTTTCGTGAGGTTCGGCAAGCCATGCAAAAGTTTTCATTTCGGAAATTAGTCTTGAGCGTACTCCTGTTCACGTTTCTGGTTCCGACCGGAGAACTCTCCCTCTGGGCGCAGGATAAGGACAAGAAGGCGCCGCCACCACAGACGAGTCCCGGATTCTCGATTTCCGTGACCGTTCCGGTGGTGAGCCTGGACGTGGTGGTGACGGACAACAACGGAAATTATTTGAAGGACCTTAAGAAAGAAAACTTCCGGATCACGGAAGACGGCGGAGTGCAGACCATTACTAGTTTCGCGCCCTCCGAGGCGCCCATCACCATCGTTCTGCTGCTGGAGTTCAGCAAGTTGGGCTATCAATTTTTTACGGCAAACGCGCGCAACTGGTCCGCGGCTTTCTTGAGCAATCTCAAGCCCAACGACTGGGTGGCGCTGGAATCCTTCAACATGCGCTCCAACGTGGAGGTGGATTTCACGCACAACCGGCAAGAAATCATGCAGGGGCTTTACTCCATGGTATACCCGCCGTTCAGCGAGTCGAATCTTTTCGATGCGCTCTCCGATGTGCTGGATCGCACCAAGGACGTCAAGGGCAAGAAAGCCGTACTCGTGCTTGCTTCCGGAATCGATACGTTCAGCAAACTGAATCTGGACGAAACGTTGAAGCGTATTCGGGAAACGGACGCCACGATTTTCACCGTCGGCGTTGGCGAGATGCTTTTTATGAACCAGGCCCCCGGTCGATTCGGCCAACAGTTGACCTACGTGCAGGCCCAGAATCAGCTCAAGACTTTTGCCGCCATGACCGGCGGCCGCTCCTGGCTGCCGCGCTTCGACGGTGAAATCCCCAGCATCATGCAGGAAGTAGCCTCCAGCCTGCGCAACCAGTACAGCATGGCCTACTCCCCCACCAATGAAGCGCTGGATGGCAAGTACCGCAAGATCAAAGTCGATCTCGTCGCGCCCGATGGCGGGCCGCTTACGGTGTTCAACGAAAAGGGAAAAAAGGTCAAGTTCCAGGTCTACGCACGCCAGGGCTATACGGCGCCGAAAACGAGCGTGGAAGCCAACTAGTAGCGTCGCCTTTGGAGTTGCAATGTTCCGGCAAACCTCCGCCTGTTGGCCCTGATGGCATTGATGAGAGCAATCGTGTCACGCGAAATGAATCGTTCGTCCCTGCGTTTCAAGTTTCTCTGGATTCTGCTGCTCCCGATCTTCTTATTATTTGCACTTGGAATCTACGCTCTCCGTTACGAGCTGCACAGCTCCGTTTTTCTGATGCAATTTCTCGATCCTCACGCATCAGGTCTTCTCGTGCGGCTTGAGGGTCATGAACTCGATGTGCAGGACATCGCGCTTCCCACCACGCAAGGAACCGTACGCGCGCGGCTATACGTGCCACGCGGAGTTGCGCATCCGCCGGGCATGGTGCTCGTGCACGGAATTCATCATTTGGGGATTGACGAGCCTCGCCTGGTGAATTTTGCGCGCGCGGCGGCCAGCGGCGGATATTCCGTGCTGACTCCGGAAATCGCGGCTCTCGTGGATTATCACGTCGATGGCGCATCGATCGGTACCATCGGGGAATCCACCGGCTGGCTGCAACAGCGCCTTGGAACCGGCCCCGTGACCGTCGTCGGTGTGAGCTTCGCGGGCGGACTTTCACTATTGGCGGAGTGCGACCCGCGCTACGCCCCGCACATACGCGCCCTGGTATTGATGGGCGCATATGACAATCTCGCGCGGGTTGCACGTTTTCTGGCCACCAGCCAGGCGGAATTCCCGGATGGCCATGCCGAGCCATACGCTGCGCACGATTATGGCGCGTCGGTCCTTGTCTATTCCCACTTGGAACAATTTTTTCCGGCAAGCGATCTGGCCGTGGCGCACGATGCCTTGCGCGATTGGCTCTGGGAGCGGCCGAACGATGCCCAGGCGCTTCTCCCGCGGCTGAGCCCTTCCGGCCGCGCCACCTTGGAAATTCTCATGGCGCGCCAGATCGGCCAACTGCGCCCGAAATTGTTGCAAGCGATTCAGGCGGACGATGCGCAATTGTCCGCGCTTTCACCGGAGGGAAAACTCGCAGCGATTCGCGCGCCCGTCTTTGTTCTGCACGGAGTCACGGACGACATCATTCCCTCCACGGAAAGCCTCTGGCTGGAAAAGGAAATTCCCCGCGAGTATCTGCACGCTGCCCTCATTACCCCCGCGTTTTCGCATGTTGACCCGGACCAGCACGCCGTCTGGACCGCACATCTTCGGCTGGTTGAATTTCTGGCAGGAGTCTTGCGCGCTGCGAATTGATCTGGATTACTCGCGGCTGATGCAGTTCAGATTTTGTGGCGCCGGAGTCTGGCCGGCGCCACAAAATCCGCATTGCGCATCAATGCGCTGGGCGCCGCTCGTAGAGCGCTGCTGCCGTCTTGAGCATTTCCTGGCGGTCGGAAGCAAGCACATAGCCCTGCGCAATCAGCCTATCCAGAGATTCCCCGTACAGTTTCAAATAATTGGCCTCGCTGCCATAACGCTTTGTGAGTTCCTCGGCGGAAAACTGTTGCCATCCGCCCAAATTTCCGCACGTGGCTTCGATCGAACTGGTGGTCACAGGCGGCAGAGATGGAGGAACGGGACGGCCAACCGGGTGCTCCGCATCCGGGAAGCGCACGCCGCCCATGGGCTGATCGTCCTCGTCGATCAAGGGCACAAAGAGGCGCACACCTGGAAGCGGGTTGAAGTTGGGCAGTCTCGATGGCGCGGGATCGGGATCCAGAGTAAACAGTTTCGTGGGCGGAAGCCCAGGGGCTTGGCGAGCGGATGGAACGCCGAGTTCATGCTCCAGCTCCAGCGTCACAGCGCGCAGGTAGGCGGAGTGCGGAATGGGATTGAGGTCGATCGCTACTCCGCCGTTGCAGCGGCCGGTGCGGGCGCTGCTGCCGCTCTGATCGATTGGGGCAGGGGCGTGAGCGCTCGGCCAGTCGTAGCGGCGCATGCGCGGTTTTTTGGTGTCGATGTCGGTCAGGCTGGCGCGCAGGCGATAGAAATCCGTGTAATTGGCGATGTCGATGTAAAAGGGATCGCTCAAGTGGCCGCTCAAGATCTGCGATGCGGCCAGAGGTTTTCCGTCCGGTACGAGGTAGGGAAATTGTTTCGAATCTGCCGCGGCTGCAAGTTCGTTCAGCGCCAGCCAGTTGCCTGTGCCGTCAACTGCGATGGCTCCCTGGTAGACCGCGCTGCCATCGCCGGGATCGGCATTGAAGCCCTCCGCCAGGAATGTGTCGATAAAGAAGCCGCTGAGGCTGACGCCGCCGAGAATGAGCGTATGGTAGGTTCCGACATCCATGGCCGGTTTTGCGTCCAGCTGCGAGCGTCCGGCCAACAGGCGGCCAAAGTCTCGCATGATGACTTCGCCCACGCCCTCCGCTTGCATCGGGACGCTCGCGCCGATTCCGGTTTGCCACTGCACACGCGCGTAAGAAGTCCCATGCTGGAAAAGAAAACCGTTTCCGGAATCTCCCCCGTTGGTCGTGGCCGAGGGTGGTCCCGTCATGGCAATTTCGTGCAAGGCATTGAGGAAAACCGGACTGCCGCGATTTTCCGCTTCGACCACAATCACGGAATTTGTGCCCAGCTTTTCCGGTTCGACAATTTCAAACTCGGATTCGTAAACGTAGTTGCCGGAGTCGTCGTGTTGCAGCTGATCGAAGCCTTGTACGGCGTCTCTTGGCGCAACTATTCCAAACGCGGTGCCCCAGACTCTTCTGTAGGCCACTCCCGCAAACGTTCCCGCTGGCTGCGAGCCCGCGATGGCCAAACCCGTGATCCGCGACCCTTCCTTCGCGCCGTCAGCGCGTGCGTCGCGAGACGAAATGCCTAGAAGCATCGCGAAAACCACTAGTCCCGCCAAACGAATTCGCCTCAAGCGCGGAATGGATATCAAACGTTCCTCCGAATTCCTGGATAGGCAAAATGTCTTGCCAAAAGAAAATTCAGTTTATACCAACTTGTATCTTGGGTGCGCGGAGACAATGCAGGGATGGCAGATGTTTTAATTTTAGCATCCCTGGAATGTGTTCGATTTGCTCTCACCCGGCAACCCCGTTACAATAAAGGTTCACTCCGCATCTGATCAATCCGTCCCGTTTATCGAGAAAGGCAACATGGCTTCCAGAACCGTTTGGCATTTTGCGTATGGCAGTAATATGAATCGCGCTCAGATGCTTTCCCGCGCCGGGAAAATTTTGGAAGAGCACAACGCGTCCCTGCCGAATTACGAAGTTCGCTTCAACAAGAAAGTTCGCGGCGGCACTGCGGGCGCCAATATTCAGCTGGCCTCCGGGAAAAACCGTGCACGGCGTGCTGTACAAGATCGAAGAAAGCGCGCTGCGAAGGCTGGATCGCTACGAAGGCGTCCCCGAGCACTACCGGCGCATCGAAGTGCAGGTGACGCCCGAGGGCGGGCAGCCCGTTGCGGCGCAGATCTACATTGCGTCGAAAATCGAAAAGGGCTTGCGCCCGTCGGCGCATTATTTGCAAGCGATGCTGGACGGCGCGGGCGAACACAACTTGCCGGCATCGTACATTGGAGAGATCAAAACGGCAGCCGGCGCGGCCTGATCGCTGCGACTGTGCGGTTTTTTCGGTTGCGGAAGAGTTTCCGGTCCAGGGAGGGACCATGGCTACTTCGTCGTTACCGCGAGCGGCGTCTCGCGGAGGCAGTTTCTTGGTGGAGTCGTGCACCCCGGAAGATGTTTTCTCTCCCGCCGATCTCACGGACGATCAAAAACTGATCGGCCAGACGGCGGAAGAGTTCGTTCGCAACGAAGTAGTTCCCGCTTATTCCCGACCTTGAACAGCACAAACCCGGCCTGATGCGCGCAACTGCTTGAAGAAGGCAGGCGAAATCGGCCTGCTGGGCGGAGGAGTGCCTGACGAATACGGCGGCGCGGGCCTCGACAAAGTTTCCAGCGTGCAGCTGGCGGAAAAATTGTCGGCGTACGCTTCGTTTGGAGTGAGCCACGGCGGCCACGCCGGCATCGGCACGCTGCCCATCGTTTTCTTTGGCACCGACGAGCAGAAGAAGAAATATCTGCCCATCCTGGCCACGGGCGAAAAGCTGTCCGCCTACTGCCTGTCGGAGCCGCAAGCGGGTTCGGACGCGCAAAATTCGCGCACGCGCGCCGTGCTTTCTCCCGACGGGCGCAACTGGATCTTGAACGGCCAGAAGATGTGGATCACCAACGGCGGCTTTGCCGACGTGTATATCGTCTTCGCGAAAGTGGACGGCGAGAAATTTTCCTGCTTCATCGTCGAGCGCGGCTTTCCGGGATTTTCCGCCGGCGCGGAAGAGAAGAAGATGGGCCTGAAGGGCAGTTCGACGACGGCCATCTTTTTTGAGAATTGCCAGGTGCCCAAGGAGAATTTGCTGCACGAGATCGGCCGCGGGCACATCGTGGCATTCAATATCTTGAATGCCGGAAGGTTCAGCCTGGGCGCCTACTGCACGGGCGGCGCAAAGGGCACGCTGGAAACCGCTTCGAAGTACGCGAAAGAGCGCGTGGCCTTCGGCAAACCCATCGGCGATTTCGGCCTGATTCGCGCCAAGCTGGCGGAGATGGCCATTCGCATTTTCGCCGTGGAGTCCATGATCTACCGCTCTGCCGGCCTGATGGACCGCGCCATTGTCGCGGCGGGCGAGGGCGCGGACAAATCGCAGCAATCGATGAAAGTGTTCGAGGAATACGCAATCGAAAGCTCCATCAGCAAGGTATACGGTTCGGAGCTGCTGGATTTTGTGGTCGATGAAGCCGTCCAAATTTTCGGCGGCTACGGCTTTCACGAGGACTATCCAGTGGCCCGCGCCTATCGCGATTCGCGCGTGAACCGTATCTTCGAGGGCACGAACGAAATCAACCGCATGCTCATCGTCCAAATGCTGATGAAGCGCGCCATGTCCGGCGCTCTGCCCCTGATGCAGGCCGGCGCGAAATTGCGAGACGAAATCATGGCCGGGCCGTCGTTTGAGGAGCCGCCTCGGGCGCCTGGGCCGGCGAGGAACGCATACTGGCTGGCGTGAAGAAAGCGTTCTTGCTGGTGGCCGGCGCGGCGCTGGAAAAATATCGCGAACGGCTTGCGGACCAGCAGGAAATCGTCGCCGCGCTTTCCGACATCGTGATGGAGTGCTACGCGATCGAGTCCTCGTTGCGGCGCGTGCAAAAGGCGGAAGCGGCGCGTGGCGCGGAACCTCGGCCCAGGTGATGGCGGATGCGGCGCGCGTGTTCCTGCATGATGCCGCCGATCGCGTGGAAGTCGGCGCGCGCAACGCGCTGGCCGCGGTGCTCGAAGGAGACATGCTACGCACGCAGCTCGCCGTGTTGCGGCGCTTCATGAAGCGCGAACCCGCCAACACGGTTGCCATGCGCCAGCGCATCAGCGCAGCCGTGCAAGCAGGCGATCGCTATCCGTTTGAAGGCCGCTGAGCCGGTCGTGCAGTTGGCATGATTCGTGACAAATGCGTTCGCCCTCCGGCTTCGAGCAGGGAGGGCGAGCGGCAAATGCAAAAAAGTGTTCTCAAATCCCATAAAATTGCTCTAAAAGCCCGTACCAGTACGTCTATGCGTTAAGTCCCTCGTCCATCCCCACCCGCGTACCATATGAAAAGGAATGGCTTACGTTTTAAGCTGCGGTTGTCTCTTCTGGGCGGCCAATTGCATCTATTGTGGGTGACGACAAAAAAAAGGGGGCCTCAGTGAAGGTCAGTAAGATTCTTAGCGAGCGAAAGGCTCGCAAGTGGATGTGGATCGCTTTGGGCGTTTTTGCCGCCCTGCAGATTTATTTTGTGCGCGAATTGCTTGCCGCGCTCATGCTGTTTACCGGCATCTTTATTGTTTGCGCTGTCATAGCGTTGATCTTGTATCTGGTGGACCGGGCCAGCCGCTGGGGACTCGGCGTGGCGGGCGTTCAGGCCAAGCGGGCCTTGACCGTAGCCGAGGAGATTAGTAAAAAGCAGCTCCGCCGTCCACGTTCAGAGCCTGCCCAGTAATCGCGCTGGCCGCGTCCGAGCAAAGGAAGAGCGCCGCAGCGGCAATTTCATTGGCAGTCTGGCCTCGCCCCTGGAGGATGGTATTCAGGAAGCCCTTGAGCTGATCTTCCTTGGAAACTCCCAGCCGTTCCGCCAGCGTTTCGCCTAAATCCTTCGACATCTTGGTTTCCGTGACCGGGCCGGGGCAGATTGCGTTCACGCGCACGCCCTTGCGGGCCGCCTCGGCGGCCACCACGCGCGTCATGCCCAGCATGCCCGCCTTGGCTGAGGCATAGGGCGATCCCCATCCAAAAGCCGACTTTGCCGACAGGCTCGAAATGTTCAGAATTGCCCCTGAGCCGCGCGCGTACATTCCCGGCAGCACGAGGCGCGTCAGCAGGTAGCTGCCGCGCAAGTGCACGGCGACCACGCGGTCCCACTCCGCGGGCGTGATCTCCTCGATGGGCTTCACGGGGCCGTACTCTCCGGCGTTGTTTACAAGGACATCGATCTTTCCAAATTGAGCGGCGGCTTCCTGCATCAGGCGCTGGCATTGTTTTTCGTCCGCCACGTCCGCAGCCACGGCCAGCGCGCGCCCGCCTGCATCGCGAACTTCCCGCGCCACTGCTTCGATTTCCGATACGGTTCGCGCTGCGACCACCACAGCAGCGCCTTCCCCCGCGAATTTCAGGGCAATGGCGCGGCCAATCCCGCGCCCGCCACCCGTAATAACCGCGACTTTGTCAGCAAGCAACATACACGCCTCCAAAAGGATTGCGCAGCATAACACTTGCGCCGCGCGCAGCCAAAACAGGTGCGCGGTAGCTCCGGCTTCCATAATCTTTTCAGCAATGTTTTAGCTCAGAAAATTATCTTGGACACGATCTGAAGCAGCCGTGGAGCGGCGGCGCTGACGATTTTGCCAAAGTTCCCGCTGTCAATGTTACCCTGCACGGCTGAAGGACCGTAAAACTGTGCGTGGTTGAAGGCGTTAAATGCCTCCACGCGGAATTCGAAGGATTTCGACTCCGTAAGCTTCAAGTTCTTCTGCAACGTTAAATCGAAATTGTTGATTCCTGGCCCAGAGAAGGGCCGACGGCCGCTGTTGCCTATCGTGTTAGCTATCGTGTTCCCGGCCGCCCGGTCGTCGGCTGGCGACGTGAAGGCCGAGGGGTTGAAATACGCTTTTCCATTGCGCGGGTTGGAATTCAGATTGAGAGGTTCGCCAGTGTAAGTAAGCTCATCGAGGCCCGTGGCGTTGATGCCGTTCCCCTCCGACCCAATTAGGGAATCGTCGATAGGATTGATTAACGTCACCGGGAAACCGCTGCTGAAACGAGTGATTCCAGAGACCGACCAACCTTCCGTCCAGCGGTTGGAGCCGCGAAAGAGGCGCTCGAAGGGAACCTTGTAGGTATAGCTGGCGACAAAGTTTTGCCTCATATCGAAGGAGGAGAGTCCCCGAAGGAGGGTTGGATCGAATGGGTCGGCCTGGTCACCGAAGTTCGAACCATCGTCAATGGATTTGCTGTAGGTATAGCTGGCAAACAATTCTACTCGCTTGCTGGTGTGGTGCAGGCTAACTTCCAGTGCGTTGTAAGTGGAATTGCCCATGCTCGCCTGGTAGCTCACGTCGCCGAAATTAGAACCCAAAGGTCCCCGCGTTCTATAAGTGTTCTCACCCCCGGGACCGCACCCGGGTATGCTCAGGCACAGGGCGGGATTGCCGGGATTTGCCGGCTCAAGCACGAGAAGATGATGGCCCTCGTTTCCCACGTAAGTTACGTTGAGCAGGTTACTGGTTCCAATCTGCCGCTGCAGAGACAGCATAAATTCCTCTGTGTAGGGGATAACATTGGTGGTCTTATAGCCGGGTATCGTGCTGATCGGTTCGAATTGGGAGAAGTTGAGGCTGGAGTCCGGGTTGCTTGGCGATACGTTTGTCGGCGCGAGTTGCACTGGAAAACGTTGGCCTTCCGGGTGGCCGGTGATGTCCACAAACGGAGTAGCAAGGAGAGGATTGTAACCCGTGTAGGTGAATCCATAAGGGGCATTGTCGCTGACCAATCCCAGGGTTTCTCCCGGAATCGCCACATAAAACATGCCGAACCCGGCCCTGACGCTAGTTTTACCGGGATCCCCTAAGACTTTGCCGAGAAGTGAATCCCCTCGCGCATGGGGCGAGTAAGCCAAACCGAGGCGTGGGGCGAAGTCCTTGTTTCCCGGGCGGGCCAAAGTACGCGAGACTGCCGGATCCCCGGGATAAACGATGCCCGCAGGCGCCGACGGGAAAACCACGGACTGTTCGCCGGGTATGAACGTCATGGCATTATTGTATTTCTCGTACCAAGGCTCGATCCGGTCCCATCGCAGGCCGTAATTCAGCGTGAGGCTGTGGGTAACGCGCCAACTGTCTTGACCGAAGATGCCCACATACTTGGCGCGGCCATAGAACGCTCTAAGCTGGTTCTGAGTGTAGATGCTCGAGACGCCAATCAGGAAATCGGCGAAGTCGAGGCCGGTCTCCTGACCCGTGATGTCGAAGCTGCCATTCAGATCGGCGAAGGGATACGTATTGATCTGGTCGTATTCCAACTGGGCCCCGGCTTTGATCGAGTGCGTTCCCACTATTTTGGAAAAACCGTCGTTCAAGCCGAAGTCATTGTTAATCTGATGGAACTCCTGGGGAACGGACCCGATTGAGAAGCTATTGAAGATCATGCTTTCTACACCCTGATTAGGCGCCAGAGGAACAATACCTGTAAAACCCTGTGAGGCAAGGCTGACGCCCAAGCCGCCAACTGGTTTTCCCAGATCGTTCGAGTCGCGTGTGTAGGTAATATGAAATTCATTGAGGGCAATGCTTCCAAACGTATTGGTGTCGCCCAAATCGTACAACTGCGCGCGGCCCGTGTTCAGACCGTTGAATCCAGGCACGCTGGCGCCCGCCTGACCGGTTGGATAAGGGTTATTCAGAGAGTAATCATCGAAGGAATAGTAGCCGAATATCGCGCCCCATCGCGTGTTGGCATCGACACGCTCGCCAATCTTGTCATCGCGAAGAATTTGGTCGTACGCTGATGTTGAGAAGTTATTTCCCTCCCCAGGGTTCGGCAGCGGGATGTATTTCAATAACGCTAACGCTGGAGCTGACCAGGCTCTCTGCGGGATTACCGCGCCCGGAAAAACGCAATTTGCCGACGATGTGCAGCTGGAGGGATAGGTATGAGTCGGATTACCGGGCAATGGGTCGAGCTCCCCTTGATAGAAATAGTAGGGTTCACCTCCGGAAACCGGATAGCCTAGTTTTTGCGTAAGCTGAGCCGCGATGGAGGAGTCGGAGTCAGTCCCTACGTACGGACTTGAGTCCAGGCTCACCATTCCGGTCAGCGGGCTCGTTCCGTCGGGGTTTAGGAAGTCGCCCATGCGCTCTTGCAATGAGGGTACAGCTATATTCCCGGTGTCCGTCCCTTCAATCTGCCGGGTGCCTTGATAATCCGAGAAGAAAAAGATTTTATTCCGCACGATGGAACCGCCGGCGGTTGCCCCGAACTGGTTTTGAATGTAAGTGGCGCGAGTGGGAGAAAAAGGATTGCGCGCGTCGAGATCGGTGTTTCGCAGGAATTCGAAGGCATCCCCATGCAACTGATTGGTCCCGGATTTCGTAACGACGTTGATCTGGCCTCCGGAATATTTCCCAAACTCGGCGTCAAAGTTGTCGGACAAGATTCGAAATTCGGCGATCGAATCCAGATTGGGAATGATGGCGGCGGCCATGCTGCCGGTCTCCTCGGCATCGGCGCCATTGACCAGATAGCCATTGGCGGACTCCCTTTGGCCGTTGATGGAAATTGCCCCTGCGTTCAAATCGCCGGAAGGAGAAAACACGGTCTGGCCTAGCCCTACAACCGCCGCTGATGTGATCGTCGTCAGGGGCATTACGCCGGGCTGAAGCGCAAGCAGGTCGGTATAGCTGCGTCCGTTGAGCGGCAGGGCCGCCACGCTGGTAGCTGCAATGATATTTCCCAATTGAGTACTCGCAGTCTCAACCTGCATCGCCGATTCCCTCACAGTCACGATTTCCAAGTTTTCGCCCAATTCGAGCATCGCATCTACAAAAAGGGCGCTATTGACGTCAACCGTAATGTTTGCACGCCGATAAGATTTGAAGCCGCCGACAGTGATATCGACATCGTAGTGGCCGACGGGCAGGCTGGGGAAGGAGTATGCTCCGGCATCGTTTGTCTTTACCACTTGCATGGTGCCAGTGTCCGTATTGGTTGCGATTACCGTGGCATTCGGGATCACCGCGCCGCTGGGGTCTTTAACGGTTCCCGAAATGCTGCCCCCGACGGCTGCGCGAACCAATCGGGGAAGCCCAACGAGCAGGATCAAAACCAGCAGTAAGAGAACGGATCGCGGGGTCCCTGTTAGCATTTCCAGATCTCTCTTACTCGGGAATTGCATTTCTCCCATTTTGAAAACTCCTCGGCGCACATACCTTCCCGAAATTCCCCGCGCTTGATGTGCCCTTCGCCAAAGAGTTGCCCCTGGTAGCCGCCTCTTTGTATTGCGTTATTACGTTACCGTTGCCATAAATCGTAGTGTTGAGCAATCCCACCCTCTAAACCGGGATTTCCGATTTCGCTCAATTTCTCGCATATTGTAGCCCTCTCGTGTCCCCTCTCCACAAAACATTTCGCAGCAGAGTAGGCTCGTCCGACATCGGCGGAGTCCCTACGGCTTGTTCTTGCACGTCTCACAGGTCCCGCTTGCTGTCGCGTGATCGATTTCTCAGACACCGCTCCGCCCCGGCACCCTTAGCTGCACATTCCTTTGGGAGTGGCGTGGGTGGCGTCCACGACCACTGCTCAACGGCTTTGAATAGTCACGTATTGTGACTGTGCGTGCCCCTATGGTGGTACCATTCGCCCATGCGATGCCGCACGCAGCGAAGGTATTCGGGCGAGGCTTATTTGTTCAAGCCGCACTGGAAACGTCTCGCCATGATGTTCCTCGCGACTGCGTCCCTCTTTGGCGTTTTCGAGCTGGACGCATGTGCACCCGCGCGCGCTGTGTTGCCCGCCACGCTTGGCGACCATTACCTGATGCTTGTGAACACGGCCATGGCAAAGCAAATGGATGCGCCGAAGATGGCGCAGTTCGATCGCTCGCCTTACGACGGATTGGCGGTCTCTTTCTCGGACGCCTATGACACTTCTCCGGTGCCAGCCTTCGCTTCGATGCAGGCGCAGGTCAGCAGTTGGAAGAAATCCACGACCAAGGATATCTGGCCATGGGTCTATCTGAATCGCATGGTTGGCGCAAACAACGAAGAAGGGAATCCATTAACCACAGTTCCTTACTTCCAGAAATTTCAGGGATTGGATCTGGACGGCAAGGCAGGCGCGCAGAAAGATTTTCTGGAGAACTGGCGCAACGCGCTTGGCATTGCCCGGAAGACAGGCGTCGCGGGAGTTGTTTGCGATCTGGAGTTTTACAACAACTACAAGGCGGATGACGTTGGCGAACTCGCTCGCATGGCTTCCATGCCGCGGCAGGACGTGCTGAAAGCATTGGCACAGGTCGGCGAGCGAATGGCGGACGTCGCTGCGAAGGAATATCCAGGCGCGACGCTTTGGATTTTGTTCACCGGCTTCACGCGCCCCGATTACCGAATCATCGATGGGCAGCCATACTATCTTGCAGGCACTTACATCGTCGAAGGTCTACTCGACCAAATACAGCGCAATCATTATTCGCTTCATGTTCTGTCGGGTGGGGAAGTGGGACTGGGCTATTGCCACACGTCCGTCGAAGATCTTCGCCAGGCAATTGAAAAGCGCGCCGCAGTCTTCGCGCCTCTCTTGCAAAAATATAGCGGCATCCTGGAATTGGCCGGGACCATGACGCTTTGGAGTGACAAGTCCGCCAAGAAAAACTGGGTTGCACAGGGTGCCTGCGGGGCTTCATCGGCTGAAACGGTCGCGGATTTGGTCCCCTACATGGAACTCCTATTTCGCACGTATCGCTACAACTGGACCTACGGCTCGCCAAATGGCGGATATTTGGCCTTCCAGTCCACCAGCGCACCGCGCTTTGACGCCGCCATCTCCAAGGCGAAAGCCCGCGCGTATGGAGCAGCAGGCGGCCGGCCTGGGATTCAAGACTGAGGTTGCCAGGCGCGCAAGGCACCCAACAAGAAAAACGACTACGCCCGGTTACGGCTTCGTGAGCGCTCCGGTTCGCTACTTGTGTGGAATCACTTTCAGGCTGACCCGCCTGTTCGGAGAGGGCATCACTTCTCGCCATCGCTCTTCTTCGCTGAATCCAACTCTGACAATTTGAGAACAGCTGCAGCGGCAACGTATCTTACAGCGGGTTTCTTGTCCGTCATGTGTGAGGTGATCGCCGGGATCAGGCTTGGATCGCCGTGGTTTGCGATTGCGGCCAGCGCAGCCATCCGAACGTCTGTGTGCCTGTCGGAGGCGAGCTTGACGAGCAACCCGGAAATCTTCAAATCCTGGTCGCTCGCCAGTTTCTTCAGCGCCAGCACATGAACAGGAGCAGCATAATCTCTAGATAATTCTTGCCACAGCATCCTTCCGTATCCGGCGTAGGGAACATATCTCAATCCGTACCCAAACCCCAGGAGCAGTATCGCTCCCTGGTCCGTGATCAGTTGCTTTTTCCTTGCGACCCATCCGTCGCTGCTTATTCGTTCGCCAGTCAGCGCCTTGTAATACAAATCGTAGCCGCCGGGATCTCCCAAGGAGATCCCGGCGTCGGCGGCAGCGAAAGCGACTCGGTTTTCCTTGTCGGCCATCATGATCTTCAACAGAGGAATGGAAGAGCCTCTGCCAATCTGGCCCAGAGCGGCTGCAGCCGCAATCCGCACCGCAGGTTTCTTGTCCGCCAGCGCTTTTTCCGCGAAATCGATGGCCCGTGCATCGCCTTGAAGAAACCTGAGCGCCTCCACGGCGTTGGCGCGCTTGCTGGTTCCATGCTCGCTAATTCCTGCTTGAAGAATCCCCCAGGCCTTTTCCTGCGGAGTTTGCGAGAACGCGGCAGCGCAGCCAAACACCAACCAAATAAAGCACATCGAAAATGCAACGCTCGCCTTTCTCGCAGACCGAGTTCCCATTGCCCCGGCCACAATCATCCCCTTCGTGCCTCCCAAGCTCCTGGCAGATGATTGCGTGCTTCCTGTGAGTGGTGATGTGATTTTAATCACGGCCTATTGTGACGTCGCCTGATCGAATACGCCATCTTTTCATTGGCGGCGATTTGGGGCTATTCTAGCGGCCAGCATCCATCCAGAAATTCATGCACTGGAGGCGCCCATGTCGAATCCAGGCCGCCGCGATTTCTTGAAGAGTTCGATTGCGCTGGCGCTTGTTCCCGCCGCGGAAAACTCACTGCGCGGCGCTGTCCTGCCGGCGGAACCTGCGCCTGCGCAACAGCCTCGCGCGGATTTTTTCCCGGGCTTCAAGCGCGAGCAAATCAAGACTTCGGGAGCCACGATCAATACCGTGTATGGCGGCAATGAAAAAGGCGCGCCCCTGCTGCTCCTGCATGGCATTCCGGAAACGCATGTGCTGTGGCGCAAAGTTGCTCCGGCATTGGCGAAAGATTATTTCCTGGTGATGCCGGATCTTCGCGGCTACGGCGATAGCGGAAAACCTCCCGGAGGCGATGATCACTTCGCATACTCGAAGCGGGCCATGGCCAAAGACCAGGTGGAAGTGATGAAGCACTTGGGTTTTGAAAAGTTCGCGCTGGTGGGACACGATCGCGGCGGACGCGCCGCGCATCGCATGGCTCTGGACTTTCCGGAAGTGCTCAGCAAGCTGGTGATCCTCGATATTGTGCCCACTTATTTGCTGTACCAGAATATTACCCAGGAATTCGCCACCGTCTTTTACCATTGGTTTCTTCTGGTTCAGCCGCCGCCGTTTCCCGAAACGATGGTGGCCAACAGCGCCGAGTATTTTCTGAAATGCACTTTACTTTGGCTTGGAGGGAATAAAATCACGGACCCTCTGCCGGCATGGATCGAGCCCGCGGTGTTTCAGGAATACTTCCGCGCTTTCCGCGATCCCGCCACCATCCATGCCATATGCGAGGACTACCGCGCGGCCGCTTCGATCGATTTGGCGCACGATAAGGCGGATCTGGATAAGAAAATTCAATGTCCGCTGCTCGTGCTGTGGTCCGAAAAGGGGCCGTTTCACCGCATGTACAACGTCTTGCAGACCTGGCGAGACCGCGCCGTGCAGGCGCAGGGCAAGGCCATGCCTACCGGCCACTTTCTTCCCGAGCAGATGCCCGAGGAATTGACGCAAGAACTCAAGACATTCTTGGCGGGCTGAGAGATATGTTGCAACCCGGAGCCTAGTGTTATAAAACGTCCTTCGTCTAACCGCCCAATTGCGATCCATTTGTTCGCGCGCTGCGCCATTTGAGCTTCGTCGCGCCTTGGCAGTTGCGCGTAGCAGATCGAGAACTCCGAGGAGGATTTGTGAGCCAGTCCAATGGCACCACCAGCAGCCAAGCCACCAATACGGCGATTGCCTATGCCATTCTTCGCTTGTCCTTCGGGGCCAATATTCTTCTGCACGGACTCAGCCGTGTGCTCAACGGGCGGGCCGCGTTCCTTGCCTATTTGACAAAGTATTTCGAACACGCGCATCTGATTTCACCGGGCATGCTGCCTGCGTTTGGGGCGGTTCTGCCATGGGTCGAAACGACGCTGGGCTTGCTTTTGATGCTGGGGCTATTTTCGCGATTTACGTTGGTCGTCGGCGCGCTGGTAATGACGATCCTGGTAATTGGGACTAACCTCGCTCAGGATTGGCTGGTCGCGGGACTGCAACTCCCATACTGCTTCATTTATTACTACCTGCTGATCCATCTCGAACAAAATAGTATTTCCGTGGATTCCATGTTCGGAATGGGCGGACGCTAGAATTAAGGACTTCAGGACGAACCCCGCACATTGGCCGGTCTCAACGGTGCGGGGGTTCTCCTCGATTCGCAGTCAAGCTCAGCGCTTTCACTCAGGATTGTCTTCGACCCGGCTTCAACGGCCCTCTGCCGGTTCCCCATGCATACCCTTCGTGTATTGCTCTGCGAGAAACTCCTGCCGGCGGCATGGTTTGCGGAGCATGTAGCGGCGTGCTAACTTTTCATGTTAGCTGAAATTTTAGCGATTGCTTCATGCCCATACAAAAACCGCCGCTCGCGCCGCGCCCAAAGACCTCTCACGTGGAGATCTATTGGAAGACCGTTACCTACCGCACGGTCGCCATGTACGTGGTCATGGTTTTCGCGGTGTTGATGGCCACACTGTATTTGATTTATCCCGAGGCCTATAGCGGGGTGATCGCCAGGGTATCGAAAGCGATTGGCGCGGGCGCGGCTCCCACGGCGGTGCTGACCGCCAAGCAGGCCAAATTCGTGAATCTCGACGGGCGAGTGCAAGTGAAGAAAGTGAATTCCGTTCAGTGGGTCACGGCGGATTATCGCATGGCGCTCGATAAAGGCGACTTTATCCAGACAGGCGGAGACGGCGCCGCGCGCATCACCTTCTCCGACGGCACAACTTACACCGTGCAATCGGATACACTAGTAACGGTAGAGGAAAACTCGGTCGGGCGGGACAGCGAAACCCGCGTCGCCATGCACATTACTTCCGGCGCGGTGGACCTGGCCACCGGCACATGGGACTCGCCGAAATCGAAAGCGGAAGTTTCCTTTTCGAATGCGGTGGCATCGGTCCAGCAGAACAGCCGTGCGGCAGTGCGCAGCGATCCAAAGACGAGTGAAACGGAAGTCACCGTGTCGGCCGGAACCGCGCAACTCTCGACCAATGATGGCCGCCAGCGCGTCAACATTGGCCGATGGGAACGCGTGACCGTTCCGCCCAGCGGAGGAAGCGTCGTCAAATCGAATGTTCTTGCGCCACCGGACTTGGCTCAGCCCATGAACCTGCAGCCGTTGATCGTGCCGGATCCCAAACATGCTCCGGTGCGATTCGAATGGAAACCCGTGCCTGACGCGGTTAGCTACGAATTGCGCATCAGCACCAATTCCATGTTTTCCCGCATTGTGGAGGACCGCAAACTGGCGGGGACTTCCACTGAAATTACCGGATTCGACCAGGGCGACTATTTCTGGGATGTTGTGGCCACGGATCAGGAAAAGCGCGTAAGCGCCCCCAGTGATACATTTAAGTTTACGCTCGCGACACAAGGCAAGGGCCAGGAGATGCTCCTGGAAGTCGGAAGCACCGAGTTGCATGGTAACGTGTTGGAGATCACCGGACGCACCGAGCCGGGCGCGGCGCTCATTATCAACGGTGAACAAGTCGCGGATGTGCAGCCCGACGGCAAGTTTAAATATTTTACGTCGTCGCTGAGCCGCGGCAGCCAGACCATCGTCCTGACCGGACAAAACCGGCGGGGCGGCACGGCGATCAAGCGCGTAGAGGTAGTGATTCCTTGATCGGGTGGGAGGCGCGCTTTATAACGCGAGCCCATTGGGAAAAAATTATAGGAGAGGGGTAACCGGGCGGCGCCCCCTTTGATGCGGCAGTTAGCAGCCGCGCGAACAGCCCGGTACTGAGGGAATTATGTCCAACAACGGTTACAACCTTCGCTCGGTCTTTAGTTTGTTTTCTTCGGACCTGGCGATCGATCTTGGGACGGCCAACACGCTTGTCTATGCCAAAGGCAAAGGCATCGTGGTGAATGAGCCTTCCATTGTGGCGATCAATAAGAACAGCGCCGAAGTCGTGGCGGTGGGCAAGGAAGCCAAGGAAATGCTCGGCCGAACGCCGGGCAACGTGGTGGCCATCAAGCCAATGAAGGATGGAGTGATCGCCGATTTCAAGGTGACCGAAAAAATGCTCACCTACTTCATCCAAAAGGCGCATAACCGCCGCATGCTGGTGCATCCGCGCATCGTCATCGGCGTTCCCAGCGAGATCACTCCCGTGGAAAAACGCGCCGTGCAGGATTCCGCATACCGAGCGCACGCCAGCGAAGTCTATCTGGTGGAACAGGCCATGGCCGCTGCGATCGGCGCGGGCCTGCCCATCGAGGAGCCTTCCGGAAATATGGTGGTGGACATCGGCGGAGGCACGACCGACATCGCCGTCATCTCCATGAGCGGCATCGTGTATTCGCGTTCGGTGCGCGTCGCGGGAAATGAAATGGACGAAGCCGTGATGCAGTACCTGAAGCGCAAGTACAACCTGCTGGTGGGCGAGCGCACTGCCGAACAGATCAAGATGGAGATCGGCTCGGCCTATCCGCTGGAAAAGCCGCTGACCATGGAAGTGAAGGGTCGCAACCTGATTGAGGGCGTGCCGCGAACTGTCACGATTGATGACAGCGAAATTCGCGAAGCGCTTTCCGAATGCGTGGCTACCATTCTGAACGCCTGCCGCGTGGCGCTGGAGCGCACGCCGCCCGAGCTTTCCGCGGATATCAGTGATCGCGGAATCGTGCTCACCGGCGGAGGCGCGCTGCTCAAGAATCTGGACAAGCGCATTCGAGAGGAAACCGGCCTTCCGGTTTCAATTGCCGACGATCCGCTGGCGTCGGTGGTGCTCGGCACGGGCAAAATGTTGAGCGATTTCCGGCTGCTGCGGCTTGTCTCGATTGATTGAGTTTTCCAGGATTGGAGCGGGGCGCTGATCCGGAGCGGCGGCAAAAATTTTGAAAGCTGACAGTCTTCCCCGATGATTGCAATTCCTTCACGCCACAGGTCTCTGACGCTGCTCGCAAGCGTCGTCGTCGTGCAAGTGTTGCTGCTGGCCGTGCAGATCAAGCGCGAGCGGCAAGTGCGGCTCATTCGAGTATGGGCCGTGGAATTGATTTCCCCGCTACAGCGCATCGGCTCCTGGACGGTCAACGGAGCTTCCCACAGCTGGGGCGGATATGTGGGCCTGCGCAGCGCGCAAAGAGAAAACGACGCCATGCGCGCCGAGATGGACCGTCTGAAAATTCGCAACGCCGAGCTCGAGGGCCGCGCTTTGGAGGCCGACCGCCTGGCCGCGCTGCTCAAGTTTCACGATGAACATTCCGAAACCCCCATGCTTGCCGCGCATGTGATTAGCGCCAGTCCCGACTCCGGAAGCCTGATGGTGAATATCGACCGGGGATCGCGCGACGGCATTCGCCGCGACATGGGCGTCATCACGCCGGACGGCGTGGTCGGCAAAATATTCGCGGTGTATCCGGACATTTCACAGGTTTTGTTGCTGGGGGACAAGGAAAGCGGCGTCGGCGCGCTGCTGACGGACACACGGACGCAGGGCCCGGTGAAGGGCACCGGCGAGCCGCTGCTGTCTTTAGGCTATATAAGTAATGATGAAAAAGTTACTGTCGGTGAAACGGTGCTGACTTCCGGGCAGGATCGCATCTTTCCAAAAGACCTTCCCGTGGGCACCGTGGTGGATTTTGTTGCCGACCCCAGGACGCCATTCATGCGGATTCGCGTCAAGCCGGCCGCTCATTTGGACCGCCTCGAGGAAGTGCTGATTTTGCTGACTCGGCAGGAACTGAATATGAAGAAAGACCCGGATGCGGATACCTCGCCGGTGGCCTCTCCGGCCGCAACCAAGCCGCCGGCCGCTGCAACCGTGGCGAAGGCGCCCGCTGCGCCGGCGCTATCGGCAAAAAAGCCGGCGGCGGATACGCACTAATTCAGGCCGCGGAAAATAAGCAGGAGATCGATGGATAGCACGCAAGTTTATATCGGGCCGGAGCCGCACATCGAGGTGCACAAGTACTACGCCGGGGTCGTGCCCGCGGCTGTATTGCTGGCGCTGGTGTTGCAGGCCTTTTTCCCCGTCTACATCCGCTCCGCCAATTACCTCGAATTGCCTTTGCTGGTCACTCTTTATTTCGCGCTCAGCAAGCGCAATCCATCCTCAGGTTTGCTGCTGGGCATGGTGGTGGGATTGCTTCAGGATAGCCTGAGCCGCACGCCGCTTGGACTGTACGGCATTGCAAAAACATTGGTTGGTTATCTGGGCTCTTCGCTGGGTGCGCGCATTGACGTGGAGCATCCCATCGCGCGATTTCTGCTGACGGCCGGATTTTATTTGTTTCATCACGCCGCGTTCACGTTAACGACACGAACGCTGCTTGCTCAGCGCGATGAATCCTACTTTACGATTCCAATCTTGATCGCCTCTCTCGTGAATGCCACCATCGCCATTGGTTTATTCCCTTTATTGGACCGCTTCCGGAAGCCATCTTAAATCAAGGTAATGGGGGTGGGGGGGTATCCGATACGATGCGCATGATGTTGCACACCCTTGCCGCAAGTGCTACTGTGGACGATGGTTAGCTGTGTAGAAAGCCCACTGGGCGCGCGGGGCTGAGGACCGCGCGGAGTCGATTTGGCCATCTCTTTGATGAACGACAAAAGGCTGCCCGCGGAGCGGCTGGCGGTTGTTTCCTACGTGATCGTGGGCGTGATTTCGCTGCTGCTGTTTGGTTTCTGGCGGCTGCAGATCAACGATTCAGACCGCTACGCGCAAATGGCCGAGCGCAATCGCGTGCGATCCATTCCGATCATTGCGCCGCGCGGCTCCATGCTCGATCGCGAAGGCCGCGTCCTTGTCAACAATTATCCCTCCTTCAGCGTTCTGTTATTGCGCGACGCCCCCGATCAAGTCGAAAAGCTTGCTGCCACAGATTGCCGATGGTTTGGGCGTGACGCTGGAAGAGATCAAGCAACAGATCGATGCAATGCGTTCCATGCCAAAATTTCAGCCCGTGGTGATCAAACCGGAAGCAAGTCCTTCCGATATTGCGTTTATCGAGTCCCATCGCAGCGACATTCCCATACTCGAAATGCTGATGGTTCATCGCCGCCGCTACCCGCATGGAGACATGCTGGCCAACTCCATCGGCTACGTGGGAGAAGTCAGCGCGGAGCAAGTGGAGGCCTCGGATTCCAGCCTGAAACCCGGCGACATCGTGGGGAAGGCCGGACTGGAGCGGCAGTACAACAGCACCTTGATGGGCACGGACGGGCTGCGGCGCGTGATTGTAAACAGCGTCGGCAAGGAAGTAGGCCGCCTGGAACAGCAGGACGCCATTCCTGGAAAGCCGATCCAGTTAACGATTGACTACGATTTGCAGGCCATTGCCGAAGCCGATCTCGCCGACAAGGAAGGCGCCCTCGTCGCCATGGACGCGCGCACCGGCGAAATTCTGGCAATGGTCAGCCAGCCCACCTTCGATCCCAACGATTTCGCCGTGCGAATTTCCCCGGCGCGAATGGCTCGTCTCAACACCGATCCGGAAAAGCCGCTGCTCAACCGGGCAATCCAAGCGCAACTCGCCCCCGGCTCCGACTTTAAGATTGTCATGTCCACGGCCATGCTCGAGTCCAAGGCAATACCCGCGGATTACACAACGTATTTGCGCCGGCCACGAGAACTTTTACGGCCGAACCTTTCATATGTGAACAGGGCGGCCATGGCGAAGTCGACCTGCACAAAGGAATCGTCGAATTCCTGTGACATTTATTTCTATAACGTCGGCAAACGTCTGGGCATCGATCGCATATCCCAGTACGCCACCGACCTTGGCCTGGCCGCAAGACGGGCATCGATCTTCCGGGTGAAGAGCCTGGTCTGGTTCCGTCCGAGGAGTGGAGTGCAGCGTGTCTACCATCACAAATGGTATCCGGGCTCGACGATTTCGGTCTCCATCGGCCAGGGCGCTACGATGGTCACGCCGATTCAGCTTGCGCTTAATGATCGCCGCCGTCGCCAGCGGCGGCGTACCTCGATCAGCCGCACCTGCTCAAGAGATAGCCCGGGCCTGAAACCCGGCTATTTCCCGATTTCAGACGACACGGTTCGCCAAGTCACTGACGGTATGTGGGGAGTCGTCAACGAGCCGGACGGAACCACTTCCGGCCTGATCAAGCTGCAAAACATCGAGTTCTCCGGCAAGACCGGCACTGCCCAGGTCGATCGAGCTTCGATACTGCAAAGTAAGCTCGGCAAGAAAATGAAGGAAAATGGCTGGTTCGTCGGCCTTGCTCCCCGTCGGGACCCGGAAATCGTGGTGGCCGCTCTCGTCCAGGCTGGAGGCTGGGGCGGCACGTCAGCCGCGCCCATCGTCCGTGACATCGTCAAGGCTTATTACGATAAGAAGAATGGCGCTCCGTCGCAGCTCACAGGTACAGGAATTCCCGGCGAAGCGATGGCCGAACGCCAAAGTGCTGCCAGCTTCCAGTGATCGATCCGGCTGTGCGACCCGCAGGCGCAGGACCGCGGCAGGTAGAACATTCGATAGCAGAAAAGGCACAAGTATTCGCGATTACGATTGGTGGCTGTTGGCCACGGCCTTCGCCATTTGCGGCGTGGGCGTTCTCGAAATATGGTCCGCAACGCACGCCAGCCATCTTGCGGGCATGCACAGGCAGCAGATGGAATGGATCGCCCTGGGTTTCGTCCTGATGCTGTTGTTGTCCCGCCTGGATTACCACACCATCCTGGACAGGCTCCCATTCTGTATATGATCGCGATCGTTGCCTTGGTCGCGGTATTAGCCATGGGCCATTCGCGTTTCGGCGCCAAGCGCTGGCTGCCCATCCTTGGCGGCCTTTTGCAGGTGTCGGAACTCGTGAAGTTGATTATAATAGTGGTGCTGGCGCGCTTCTTTTCGGAAGTGCGCACCGAGGAACTAGGCCTTTGCGGACTTGATCAAGGCCGCGGGATTGGTGGGTCTGCCGCTCGGCTTTGATCATGTTGCAGCCGGACTTGGGAACCGCGCTGGTGCTGGTGCCGCTGGCCGCAGTGGGGGCTTATCTGGCGGGCTTGCAATGGAAGCATTCCTTGGCGATACTGGCGCTGGCCGCCGTGATGGTTCCGGTAGGCTATCATTTTCTTAAGCCCTATCAGAGAGAACGTGTTACAACATTCCTGCGCCCCGAAGACGATCCCAAGGGTGCGGGCTATCAGATCCTGCAATCGAAGATCGCCGTGGGTTCCGGCGGGTTTTGGGGCAAAGGACTTGGCAACGGAAGCCAGAATCAATTAGGCTTCGTGCCGGTGCGGTACTCGGATTTTATTTTGGCGGCGCTAGCCGAAGAGCTCGGGTTTGCGGGAGTCTTCGTGGCGCTGATTTTATATATGTTCCTGCTGTTGCGTCTGGTTCAGAACGCCCAGCGCGCGCACGATCGAGCCGGCATGTTTTTGATCATGGGCGTAACGGCAGATTTTAGGTTTTCACGTTTTGGTGAATGTGGCCATGGTGATTGGATTTATGCCGGTCACTGGAATTCCGCTTCCTTTGATGAGTTATGGCGGGTCGGCCACATTGTTTGTGTTTTTAGCATTAGGGCTGGTGATGAACGTCCGTATCCGGCGTTTCGTCAACTAAGCGGTCAGATTTACTTTTCGGCCCGCGCCGCGTTGTGCATCGAGTGAGCGGCCCGCCGCAAAGAAACAAAAATTTTGGAGCGAGGCAAGTGCCCAGCGGAAGAACAAAATTAATTGTAGCTTCCCCGGCCGTCCCGTCCGCTTTGACGGACAGGACCCAGCGCACATCTGTGTGCCAGGCCGGAGTGCGGCCATGCCCTCCGAGGAGTTTTCATGTCGAAGGAGCTAGTGATCTCCGCGACCCAGCACGAAACCCGGGTCGCGATCATGGAAGATGGTCAGCTTTGTGAAATTTACATCGAGCGCGAAAAAGAATTTGCTCTAGTCGGAAGTCTTTACAAAGGCCGCGTCACCAGAGTTCTCCCCGGCATGCAGTCGGCCTTCGTCGATATCGGCCTCGATAGCGACGCCTTCCTGTACGTCAGCGATTTCCTGGAACATCTCGAGGAGTACGACCACGTCGCTCCCGCCGAGCCCAAGGCCCAGAAGCCGCAAGCGCGCAGCAACGAAGTGTATCCGCCGACCACGAATGGCGGAGCGGTATCAACGCCGGCGCCAGTCCCTTATTCCGAGCCGGTGATAGCGCCAGCCGCTCCAGTCGCTCCTGTCTCTCATGTTGAACACGAGGAACCCGTTGAGGCCGTTCCGGTCATCACGCCTCTCGAAGGCGAAACCCTTCAAGTCGCGGCTGCCGGACAATCCTCCGCTTCCGAAGCCGGCTTTGCGCCGGCGGCGCCCATGCAGCGCGTGCAGCATCCTCCGTTCGAAAAAAAGCCCTTTGGTCAGAGAAACGACCGTGGACGCGGCGGCTTTGGCAATCGCGATCGTGGTGGGCGCGGAGGACGCGACCAGCGCTTCGGTCGCCCAGGCCAGGGCGGTCCACGCGGCGGCCGAGATCGCCGTCCGCAAGGGCGCGATTTGCCGCCATCCAAATACGCTTCGCCCACGGATTCCAAGCCGCGCGAGGCACGGCCCTATGAGCCGCCCGCCGCCACCGAATTCGAGCCCATCATTTTGCCGGGCGAGTCGCTCTCCATTTTCAAGGATCGCGCTCCGTCCGCTTCCGGCGCGCCTGCCGCTGCGCAAGCATCGCCCGCTTCGATGGACCACACGGAATCGGCCGCAGCGCTGCCCGCCGCCTCGCGAACGTTCACGGATGAGGAATTGTCCGCGGGATTGCCCGGCGCGCTCTTTGCGGTTCCTCCAGCCGCGGCGCCCGCGGAAAGGGAAGCCCCTGCCGCGGATGTGAAATTGGACTCCTCCGCCGGCGTTTCCAAATACGCGGCTCCCTCTTCGCCCGTGGCCGAACCGGAAATTGCGCGCAGCGCATACGTTCCGGAAGTCGGAGCTGGCCAGGCGAAAACAGCCGAAGCCAGTGCTCCCAATGGATCGAGCCTCTCCGACGATGAGACAAACGCTCTCGCCGAGCAGCTCGTGGAGGCCAAGCACGAGGAAGCCCAGGCAGAGGCCGAGCACAGGCCCGAAGCCATCGAAGCCGTGGCCGAATCGTTTGTCGAGCCCGCCGAACTCGAAGAGTTGCAGGAAGCCCTGGACGCCGATCAAGAAGCCGAAGCGGAAGAAGACCACGAAGCAGACCACGAGGAAGATCATCAGAGCGCCGCGGAAGAAGCCGACGCCCTGGCCGACGAAATGCACGAGGAAGCGCTGGCCGCGGAACACGGCGAAGAACATTTGGAAGGCCACGAAGAGGGCCACGAAGAAGAGCACGGCGAAGGGCACCTGGAACTGCACGCGGAAGGCGAGGAGCACGCTGAAGAGCACGAGGAATTTCACGCCGGGGCTGAAACCCAACAATTAGGCGCGGATCAGCCGCCCACCAGCGCTCGCGTTTCCGAGCAGCCGCGCGCCCGCTTCCAGCGGCCCATGCGCCGCGGAGGCCGCCCGCAGCGCGGAGGTGGACGCCGCCCCGGCGGACGCCCGCATCAGCCGCCGCGACACGGACATCCCCGGCACGAGCAGCACCGTCGCCCGCAGCTGATTTCCGAAATGCTGAAGTCCGGCGAGGAAATTATTGTTCAAATTGCAAAAGAACCACTTGGTAAAAAGGGGGCGCGCATCACCAGCCACGTGGCCCTGCCCGGCCGCTTCCTGGTGTACATGCCCACGGTGGATCATATCGGCGTGTCGCGCCGCATCGGCTCCGCGGAAGACCGCTCGCGCTTGCGCCGCCTGGTCACCGAAGCCAAGGGAACATTCCCCGGCGGCTTCATCGTGCGCACGGCCGCCTCGGAAGCCACCGACGACGAAATTCGCACCGACGTGGAATTCCTGGGGCGCACCTGGGACACCATTCGCGGCACCTCCGAGCAGCGCCGCGCGCCCTCGCTCTTGCACCGCGATCTGAACCTGGTGCAGCGCATCCTGCGCGATTACCTCAGCGACGATTACGCCGCCATCTGGCTGGACAACGAGGAAGAGTTCGCCAAGGTGGTGGAGTTCGTGGGCCGCTTCCAGCCCAAGCTGGTCCCGCGCGTGAAGCTCTACACCAAGGAAATGCCCATCTTCGAGGAGTTCGGCATCCAGCAGGAACTGGACAAGGCCCTGCGCCCGAAAGTGTGGCTCAAGTCCGGCGGCTACATCGTCATCAACCACACCGAGGCCCTGGTGGCTATCGACGTCAACACCGGAAAATACGTGGGCCGCGGCTCCACGCGCCTCGAGGACACCATTGTGAAAACCAACCTCGAAGCCGTGGCCGAAATCGTCAGGCAGATTCGCCTGCGCGACCTCGGCGGCATCATCGTGTGCGATTTGATCGACATGGAAGAGCGCCGCAACCGAGACAAGGTGCTGGCCGCTCTCGATCAAGCTTTGCAACAGGACCGCGCGCCCTCGAAGGCCCTCCCGTTCAACGAATTCGGCCTGGTGTGCATCACCCGCAAACGCACCAAGCAAGCCCTGGAACGCGTGCTCTGCCAGCCCTGCCCCTATTGCACCGGCTCGGGCATGGTCAAATCCATCCCCACAATTTGCTACGAAATCCAAACCGAAGCCAAAAAAATGGCCGCCGACCTGGACGCGCAAAACTTAACGCTGCGCGTCAATCCCGAAATCGCCAAAGCCCTGAAAACGCGCGAGTCCTCCCTGATCGAGGACCTCGAGCACGCCACGCGCAAAACCATCGTCATCCAGTCGGACCCCACGCTGCATTGGGAGCAGTACGATATTTATTAGGGTGATGGCTCGCATCCGCTAAGGCTCTACGGTTTGCTTCGCAAACCATAGGGCACCCAGACTTATGGAAAACGCGCAAGAAAACGACCAATCGAAGACGCGAGGCCGAGACGTATTATTCATAAGCCATGCCTATGCCGACATGGAGATGGCTCTCCTCCTCAAGAAAACGATTGAGGTCGCATTCCCTTCAGCTACCATCTTTGACTCCAGCGATCCGACTACAATGCAACCGAGCGACGAATGGGTTAGAAAAGTTCTGGACAACCTTCACAGGGCAACTATTGTAATAGTGATTGCGACTGTGCGCAGTATGAGGAGAAATTGGGTGTGGTTTGAGGCTGGCGCCGCGTGGGGGCCGAAGCCCAATTTCGTCACTTGCTGCATAGGGGCGATGCACAAAGGTAAACTTCCTGCTCCATTCTCCAACTACACTGCTCTCAGCCTGACTAATGCGATGGAGCTGGAGATGTTGTTTCAAGAGATTTCCAAGCATTTTGGGGCGGCTGTGAGATTGCCTGCGATTGAGGAGTTGGGCACGCGGATGGGAGAAATCGAAGAATCCATCGTGCGTGACGAGCGGGCGCTGGAAGATCCTTACTCCGAAGAACGATGGGAACTGGTGCGTTCAACGCTGGACAGATCGGACGACACAGACCGCGGCGCGTTCAGACTACTTCTATTATATGGGAACGCTACAGATCACTTTGCCTTGAATGAGCTGCATAAACAAGGACTGGCCCAGAGCTACGGAGCTCTATTCGCTGGGTTGTTGAATAAGACAAATTTAGTCCAGAACGTTTCAGGTCAATCCATGCCACCGCGAGCGCAGGAAGAATACACCCTGCAATGGGAGATCAAGCCGGAGTTTCGTCCCTTCGTGCGAAGATATTTTATCGACCGAAAGTCGAAATAAACTCGGGCGGGTTCTATAAAAGGGGATGTCAAGAAAAAACACATCTCCCTGCGCATTCGAGGGTGAGGAGTTTCTGACATCCAGCCCCTGACTGGGCGGGTGGCCCGCTCTTTCGCGATCCACAGAATCGTCTGCGCTCCACACTTTTTAATACTACTTCCGCACATCTACTCGCGGTTCAGATTCTGAACGTGGGGTGCCCCGTCCTTGACGCTCTTCAAGGGCGGGGCTTTTGCTTCATCTTGCCACGCGTAGAGGGACAGACGAAAAAGCCCCGCCCTAAAAAATGCGTAGGACGGGGCACCCCACGTTCAACTAAAACCCCGGGCCACCCGCCCCGGGGACATCCTTGACGAATTGCTGGGGCTGAATCCGGGCGAATCCGATGCGCCGCAGAAAATCTGGAAGGTGGTTTCGGCGTACTTCCTCGAAATGAAACGGCACGGCTACGATGAGAACAATCCGCCCGGAGTGGACTCCACATTTTCAACGACGGGCCAAGAGGATGTTGACGAGCCACCGCGAGCTTTTGTTTACTACAACAGCCGCGACGAATGGGATTTGGATGAAGTGAGAAAGAACTGCGCGGCGCTTGCGCACTTGGGGTTTGACATATTAACAGTATGGCGCGAAAGCTAAGGGCGCGCCGGAACTGTGCATGGTAGAATCCGCCGCAAGGAGATAATTGATGCCAGCATTCCTCAAACGCGACGGAGAGCCAGTACCCCAAGGTATGCCGCCAGCTATCGAACAAATTCGTTGTACAAAGGCTGGGTGCGAAATTTCCTACACGATTTATTCAAATGAGCCGGTTAGCGTGTATGGCGTGGAGAAAAGTACCGATTTGATGCGCCGCATGGCCGTGGCAAGAATAGAAGGCCAGCATTCATTTCACGGCACCAAAGAATTCTATTGGAAAGGCCCCGCGCTGGGCTGGTGTGAATCGGATACGCCGGAACAGCGTAAGAAACTTTAGCCGGAGCCACGTTGATATGATACCGAATCCGGGCACGTGGAAATACAAGCTGTGGCGTTGGGGCGGGCGGCAAGGGATGCTAATTCGATGGCTTGTGGGTTTGATAGTGCTTCGGAAGTAAGAGGTAGAATCCGCCGCACAGAATGACCAAGAAAGGCGGGGCCGCTATGTGTAGGACCTACCCGGTTAGTTTCTTACTGGTACTTATCCTCTTCACTTTGATTGGCACCCCAATATATTCGCAACAGCGCAAAGCCCAAACCCCAAGTAACAAGCCCGCCGACCTAAAACCTCGGCGGACCGAATGTGGCCTCTTCCTGCCCGAGCCGGACGAACGGCATGACTTGGCTAGGCTGGTGCGCGCGCAGCAATTCCTTGATTGCGAGCGCGACGGTTTCCCGAAAGAATTAGCACCACCGTGGAAAACTTCGGAGGAAGGTACGAAAAAGCTGGGTGATGCCTGTGAATACTTTGCCGGGGAATCTGCCAGAAATTATCCCCAAGCGGGTCCGGAAAATCTTAAACTCGCTGCTGACCGCTGTCGCGTCAATGTCATGCTGATAATCATACAAACGCTAGTGCCAAAGCCGTAAGGGCGGGTGGCCCGCCCTTTCGCGATCCACAGAATCGTCTGCGCTCCACACTTTTTAATACTACTCCCGCACGTCTACTCGCGGTTCAGATTCTGAACTTGGGGTGCCCCGTCCTTGACGCTCTTCAAGGGCGGGGCTTTTGCTTCATCTTGCCACGCGCAGAAGGACAGACGGAAAAGCCCCGCCCTACAAAATGCGTAGGACGGGGCACCCCAAGTTCAACTAAAAACCCGGGCCACCCGCCCGGGTTTTCTGGTCCTCGAATCGCTTTTCCGGCTGGCCGATTGCGATCCGAATTTTCATCGCGCGCGGCGTGTTCCGCGCGGGAGAAAAGCCCGCACCCTTCACAAGAGCGGTGAAGGGTGCGGCACCCGGCATTTGGTCAAGGACCAGGTTATTCCTGCTTGAAACTGCCGATGCGTTAGTAGGCGCAAGGTTTGATATACTCACAGTGCGTATCGGAGAGCATCATGAAACCTAAAGTGCATCTGGCGAATGTGGAAGAAGTGGCCATCCGCGTACGAGTGCAAACTCTAAAAGGGGGACGGTATCTGGGCACCAGCCCGGACGTTCCCGGACTCGTGGCGGAGGGGCGCAGCCTCTCCGAGACCATCGAAATCGCTCAGAGCCTTGCGCGAAAGATTGTGGAATCCTGCCGCGAGCACGGCGATCCGCTCCCTCCCGCATTCCGCGAAAAACATGACCCGGCCCGAGAATTTCGGGTTCCTGTAATGATGCCCTGACCCTGATGGGACGCTTATCCGGATTTCGCTACCGCGAGGTTACCAAGCGTCTTCGCACGTTCGGATTTCGATTCGATCGCGCGGGCGCAGGCAGCCACGAGATCTGGCGCCAATCCGAAACCGGACGAAAAGTCACGATCCCGCATCATGCCAGCGACATGGCGGAAGGAACGCTTCGCGCCATCCTCCGCGAAGCCGGAATTGATGTGAACGCTTTTCTGAAAGCTTAAACTAGCGTTACTGGTTTTCCGATCCTCAATTCGTATTTCCCGCCTGCTGATTGCGATCCGTCTTTTCGTCGCGCGCGGCGCGTTCCGCGCGGGAGAAAAACCCGCACCCTTCACAAGAGCGGCGCAGTGCGCGACACCCGAAAGGTCAACCTCACCCGAATACCTGACCACTCTCCACACAAACTTCAAAACGCTCGGCAACGGCAGGGCTTCCGCACTTCTAAAAATCAAAGCAGTCACTGAGTGCGACAGCCTTGGAGTAGTATCATCACGGCGTGAGGCGCTGAAACGGGAAAAATCTGAAAAGGCCGCCCGCCCGCGAAGGAGAGTTTATGAAACGCTCAGTCCGATGTGCGCTGATGATGAGCATATTGTGCGGCAGTGCGCTGCTTGTGCTGGTCAAAACGGCGGTCGCCGCTGTGCCCGAGGATGAGCAGGCCGTCGTCCAAGCGGAACGCTCTTTTGTTCAGGCCGCTGGAAGTGGCGATTCAAAAGCCATCGGCGGTCTTCTGGATGCAAATTTCACATGGATCGATCCGGATGGAATCATTTCGAGCAGGGAGCAAGTTCTTCAGAACGTAGGAGCGCTGTCTTCCGCCAAAAATGACGGGAACTATCTGAAGACGTACAACTACGGCGAGGTCGGGGGAGTTTTCGGCATTCACGCAGCGGTGCGATTCGAGCGCATTTGGGTGAAGCGTTCCGATGGCTGGAAATTGCTGCGCTACCACGAGGTCCCGATTGAGATGGAATCCGCGGCAACGCCTGCGGCAGAGAGCAGCGGCGGCAATCCTCCCGAGTGCGAAAATCCGTGCAAGGTCATACCCTACAAACCGACAACGCAGGCGGACCGCGAAGTGATCGCCGCATTCCAGGCCATGAATGTAGGGGGTGTGCACTCCGACGCTGACGCCTGGGCAAAAGAAATCGGCGACGACGATTTCGGCATCACTCCCGGCGTGCTGGTCACCAAAGCGGGCCGCATTGCCGCAATCAAGAAACAAAAGGCGGCAAACATTTTCCCGGCCCCTGCTCCATTGCTAGCAGCGCAATTTTTTGATTTTGCAAATACTGTCGTTATGGAAGCGATCCATCAGCCGCGAGCCGGCAAGCCGCATCATTTTACGCGAGTCTGGGTCAAACGAAATGGCGAGTGGCTGCTGGTAGCGGGCGCCGAAACGCAGATCAAGGCAGCTCCCGCCGCCATAACCAGATAGCGCCGGTTGGCGCAACTTTCATAAATATGGCGATGTTTGCGGCCCCCGCATCATTTGGCCGGAAGGCGAACGATTTCCACGGAACAATGGGCGTGGCGCAGGACGGCCTCGGAAACGCTTCCGAGCATGAATCGCTCCAGCCCCTTTCGCCCATGCGAGCCCAGGACGATCAAGTCGGCGCCCCAGGCTTTGGCATCGTCGAGAATGATGGATTTCGGGTCGCCTTGCGCCACGGCTGTGGTCACGCTGGCGCCGGCTGACCGCAAAGCGTCCGCGGCCTTGGCAACCAGCGCCTTGGCCTCCTCCGCCGATTCCGTCGCGGGAATATATTCAGTCAATTCGGGAGTCATCAACACGATAGGCGCCTCCGCGGCATGAAGCACTCGCACTTCCAGCCCTTGCAGCTTGCGATGCGCGATCACCGATTGTACGGCGGCGTCGGAATACTTGGAATTGTCGATGGCCAAAAGAAGTTTCATAAGCAACCCTTTCTTGATCCTCTTTCTAAGCTTGATCGCCGCCTGAAGCAAACAACTGCGGCGTTTGCCGCGCACCGCCGGAGAGCCGTCCTTCAAATCAGGCACTTTATACCACACCCGAAATCGTAGGCCGGCGCGGCATGGCAAGAAAATCAAGTTCCCGGTATTCGGACAATTTCGACCGAACAGGAGGCGTGGCGCGAGACGCTCTCGGCGACGCTTCCCAGCAGAAATCGGTCGAGTCCTTTTCGTCCATGCGATCCCATGACGATCAAGTCCGCTTTCCATTGCGCGGCCTGGTCCACGATCTTTGATTTCGGGTCGCCCTCTTCCACCGTTGTCTGCGTTTTGTAGCCCGCCTGATTCAACATGCGCTCCACTTTCTGCACCAATTCCCGGCCGTGCTTCAGGCTCAATTCGCGGAACCCAGCCGCATCCGAGGTGGGAATGGGCAAGAGCAGATCGACCACATTCAACACTTTGATTTCCGTCGCTTGCGGTCGAAACTGCGAAATCACAGCTTGCGTTGCCGCTTCGGAGAATCTGGATTCGTCAATTGCGAGCAGGAGTTTCATTTTACTTCTCCTTTAAAAACAAATTTAGTTCGCCCGCGGCGCGATCTCTGTGACACAGGTCACGCACTGACGCACTACTCGGCGCACCAACACAGCCCCGCGCCAAAGATGCATCCGCGCGCCGACACACAGCAATGTGATGAGTGACGCACCTAGAGGTGACTTGGCTCACTGACGTTCGTACCCGCCGATGGCAAAGTCCGCAAAGTATCCAAAGTTCATGCCTAGTGCAGGTAACGCTGCCGGGTATGAAGGGGTGTTCACTGGGAACTCATTATTATTTTTTATTGCTTGAAGCATATGGGGAGTTAGCGCCCGACTGATTCACAGGAATGAGCAAATTCATATTTCCGAGGGGGTGGCACATGCAGTTCAGAGCACCATGGTTCCGTTGGTTGGCAGGTATCGCAAGACCCAGGTTTGTTGGGGTGCTATCGATCGCAATCTTATCCATATTGCTCATCAGTACACCCGTTTTTTCACAGGGGAGTTCCGGCCGCATTTGGGGAGGCATTACGGATCAGAGCGGCGGCGCCATAGCCGGGGCCACGGTAACGATTACCGACACGCAGAGGGGCGTCTCTCGAACTTTGACAACGGATGACGCCGGACAATACAGCGCTCCCAACCTCACGCCCGGCATGTATACGGTCCGCGCCGAGTTCACGGGCTTCCAGGCCATCGAGCGCCCCAACATCGGTCTGGAGGTGGGCAAGGAAATTCGCGTGGACCTCACGCTTCAACCCGGCCAAGTCTCGCAGACGATCACCATCACCGAGCAGCTCCCAATGATCGAGACGACCAACGCCACCATGGGCGGAACCCTGAACAATGCGGCCATCAACGACCTGCCGCTGAACGGCCGCAACTTCCAGAACCTGATGTCCCTGCGACCTGGCGTGACGTCGTATCCCGGAGGCGGGGCGCGTACGCAAAGCACCAACGGAATTCGCCCGGAAGACCAGGTGTACATGCTCGATGGTCTCAATAACACGGAACCTTTCACCGGCTACAACATGGTCAACCAAACGAACCTGGCAGGTGACACCGGGACGATGGTGTCCATCGATGCAATCCAGGAATTCAACACCGAAGAAAATCCCAAGGCGGAATTTGGCTGGAAGCCGGGCGCGGTGGTGGGCATTGGAATCAAGTCGGGTACTAACGACTTCCATGGCACCGCTTTCGCGTTTGGACGCAGCGACGCCATGGACGCACGTAACTTCTTCAATTATGAGAGTCAGCCTATTTGTGCCACGCTACCGGTCGATTGCAATAAACAAGCCGTGGGCCTGGAGCAGTTCGGCGCAACCGTGGGTGGACCGATCAAGAAGGACAAACTGTTTTTCTTTGCCAGCTACGAAGATCAGCGCTACTCGGTGGGGAACTTGTACAACATTGACGCTCCGATCACAAACGCAACCGTCGGTGCCACGTTGATCCCTGGGGCTGGCCCAACGAGCCTCCAACAGGGCTGCCTGCAGGCTGCTGCAAATGGCTATACGCCGAGCGCCAACAGCTTAAAGCTGGCGGGCCTCGATGCAAGCTGCAACCCACTCCCCAACTACCCCGGATTATTCCCGGTCAACAATTCGGGAGGGACGGGAACTGTCAGCAGTGCGACCAGTTCTCAGCAAAGCGATAACGGGTTGGCGAAAATCACATATCACCTCAACGACCACAACGACATCAACGGCACAATGTTCATAGGTCGCGGCGCTGGAACGTATATGGACGCGGCTTATGAAGTGCAGCCGGAATGGCTGACGGTTGCCAACATGTGGGTTGGCGTAGGCGAAGGAAGCTGGGTTTACACACCCAATTCGTCCTGGGTCAATGAGCTGCGGGGAGGGTACGACCGCTTTGACCGGTCATTCTTGTCGGCGGACCATAACATCAATCCGCAGGACTACGTAATCAATGGCGTAAACTACAGCCTGAACACCGGCGTCACCAATCCACTGGAATACGGATTCCCCATCGTTCGATTCTCCAATTTTAATGCCGCCAATTTCCGGCTGGGAGGAAACTGGCCCAAGGTCATCGGTCCGAATGGCGTGATCCAATTCCTCGATCATGTCTCCTACTTGCATGGGAATCATGCCATCAAGTTTGGCGGCGAGGTCCTGGCGGACTACGACACGTCATCCATCACCGCGAATGCCAAGGGGCAAATCCGATTCGCGGATATGACCCACTTCTTCGAAGGCATCAATAAGAGCAATACTCAGATTCTGGTTGGCAATCCCACGCGACACGTGACCGACCAGGGGTACGCCCTCTTCGTTGAGGACGATTGGCGAGTCAAACCCAGACTCACCGTGAACCTCGGCGTGCGCTGGGAGATGACCACCGTCATGAAAGAAGCCAACAACCAATTTGGCAATTTTGAACCGAACACCACCACAGGACTTGCTCAAGTCGGATTCGGGATCAAATCTCCCTACAACGGCGATCACCACAATTTCGCCCCTCGCCTGGGTCTGGCATGGGACGTCGCCGGCGATGGCAAGACGGTGATTCGGGCGGGAGCAGGACTTTTCTACGAAGAACTGAGCGAAATGCAATCGTTCCTGGCGCTGGCCAACGTACTTGGCATGGGCTCGGTTCCCACGGGTGCTTGCCTCAATAATCTTTCCCCCTGCACAACTGCAGGCGGCAACCTGGTGTACGCCCCACTTGTTTTCGGAACCAATTCACCGTCGATTAAATGGAATACTTCAACGGTCGGCGGAGTCAGCATCTTTCCAGTGACGCAGCAACTGAACTGCCTGAATACCCCATGCACAATCTTTGCCGTGCAACCGAACCTTGTCGCGCCTTACGTCACTTCCTGGAATCTGGACATACAGCGCGCCATCACCAACAACCTCTCTCTATCCGTAGCCTATGTTGGGAATCATGGCACGAAGTTGCTGGGCAATACTGATCTTAACCAGGCTCCCCTCAACAGTGGCGGGGCGGAGTGCCCCGGAGGACCCTACTGCGCGAAATTCCCCTATTTGAATTATATTGATTCACTTTCGAACGTAGCCAAGTCCAACTATAACGGGTTGCAGGTGGCGTTGACCGAACGGCCCGTGCACGGGCTCTCCTTCACACTCGGTTACACTTACTCGCACGCTCTCGATGATGTGTCTGACAACTTCGGCTTGGGCAACACGGGTGTGCCCCTCGACAGCACCCACTACGCCAGCTTCCTCTACGGTCCCAGCGATTTTGACATCCGGCATCGTTTCACGCTGACGACAACTTACGCGTTCCCCAGCAAAAAATCGTTTGGGCAATTGCTGGAAGGATGGCAGATCAATTCCCTGGTTACGATTCAATCGGGCGCACCATGGTACCCGCAAGATACGGGGAATGATTTCGGCGGCAATGGTGAGGTCAACAACCCCGCAATACTCGATGCGGGTTGGGATTTCACAGGAAAGACAAGCGATTTTGCTTCAAACCAATATGGCATCCCTTTCTGTAGTGGACCCGGTAGTTGCGTGGATCAATATGGTAACGCTCTGGCGTCTTCCACTGCATCGGCGATGTGGGCTCAGTGTCAAGCAGCTGACGCCGCGCACGGGGCCACGGTCGCCACAAGCAACCTGGCAGCCGATGGCTGTTTCTTGCGCGGCAGTGGCATTATGACTCCGCCGCCTCAGGGAACCTTGCCTACCATGAGCCGCAATATCTTCCGCGACTCGGGTTACAAGAACTGGGATCTGTCCGTTTACAAGAATTGGAGACTGGGAGAACGCTTGAAGGCGCAGTTCCGCGTCGAGTTCTTCAACGTCCTCAACCATCCAAACTTCGCCAATCCATACGGCGGAGCAAATGGCTACGCAAACAACGATCCTTCGGCCGGATTTGGAATGGGTTGCGGTTGTGCAACGCCTGACCAGGCCGCGCAAAACCCGGTGCTCGGTTCCGGCGGAGCGCGTGACCTCCAGCTGGGGTTGAAGCTCCTCTTCTAAGGGATACGCTGTCACGCCCCGTTGGCCGCCAGATTCTGCGGCCAACGGGGCGTCACGCGTTTCGCACACGAGGCCGCCATGATTTGCGGGAGCGCGAAGCTGAGTTGCAGCCATTCGATTCAAGGACCTCATAGTAGCTTTCCTGTATCAATCGTCCTCGCGCTTTTCGTTTGGCTCATTGCACCTGCGTACTTTCCATTTTCGGCGTACGCGCAGGCGCAAGCTAGCCCGGCCACCGCTTCCAAACCCAATATTGTTTTGGTTCCGGGCGCATATGAAGATGGTTCGATCTGGGCCAAAGTGATCCGTCTATTGCAGGGCAATGGATTTCGCGTCACGGTTGTTCCCATTCCGCTCACTTCGCTGGCAGCGGACGCCGCCATGACGAAAAGCGTTGTCGTCCGGCAACCAGGGCCGGTGATCCTAGTCGGCCATTCCTGGGGTGGAGTGGTCATTACCGAGGCAGGGAACGAATCGAATGTTATTGGCTTGGTGTATGTTGCCGCCCTCGCGCCCGATACAGGCGAAAGTTCGGGAGACTCACTGCAACATTGTCCGCACAAAGTTTCCTTGCCGATTCACACGGATGAAGCCGGACGTAAGTGGCTTGACGCCGACGCATATCCTGAAGCGTGGGCGGCAGACCTGGATGTTGCCGAGGCGCGAGCCTTGGCTGCCGTGGAACGCCCCATCGCCACCCAATCGTTCAGCGACAAGATCAGCCAAGCCGCGTGGCGCAGCAAGCCGTCCTGGTTTCAGATTTCTGCGAACGATAATGCGCAGTGCGCGGAAGTGCAGCGGTTCATGGCCAAACGCGCGGGCGCTACTTCCATCGAGCTTTCCGCCAGCCACGCCTCTCCCCTCTCGCACCCCGATGAAGTTGCAAAACTAATTATGGATGCCGCAGCGAACGCCGGATCCAGGAACGGCAGCGCGGCTCACTGACCTGCCGATCCTGGCCTCTTCTCGCCTACTCTTTCCTTGCGCGCGGAGATTTTACAGGCCGCGGAAAAAATCAGGTCTTAGTAGCACAGGCAGGAGTGCCCGTGCTACGTGAAGTGCGCGATGGATGAGGTATCCCAATTGTTTTTACAAATCGCGCCGGGGGACTGCCCAACACCGTCGAACGCGGGCAGCGAAAGTATAAGTCGCATTCTTGCGGCAGGCGATTCCGTGGGATAGGCTTGGACGCGCAGCGTTTTGCTGATGCGCGTTACCGGCAGCATTCATTTTCTGGAATTTGGAGTTTCCCGATGGCTTTGTTTAGTCCTCGTTCCTATTTGTTCGTCCCAGGCACTCGGCCGGATCGCTTCGGGAAAGCTTGCGCGGCGGGAGCCGACGTGGTGATTCTCGACCTGGAGGATTCCGTTGCGCCCGCGGAAAAAGGGAAGGCGCGCGCGGCGATCGCAGAGTGGCTGTCGGCGGCTCAGCCGGTGATGGTGCGCGTCAACACTTCGGATAGCGAATGGTTTCGCGACGACTTGAGCCTAGCGGGCAAGCCGGGAATTGCGGGCGTCTTGTTGCCCAAGGCGGAACGCGTGGAAGAAATTGCCCTGCTTGCGGAAAGCTTCGGCTCGGGCGTGGCGATCTTGCCGCAAATTGAAACCGCGCGCGGGTTTCGCAATGCTCCAGCATTGGCCGGTGCCGCACAGGTGCAGCGCCTCTTGTTCGGCTCCATCGATTTCCAACTCGATCTTGGAATGTCCGCCGAGGAAGACGAGCTTTTGTATTTCCGTTCGCAGCTCGTGCTCGATTCGCGCCTTGCCGGAATTTTGCCTCCGGTGGACGGCGTGACCACCGACTTCAATTCAGCGGAGCGCGTGCGCGCGGACACTTTGCGAGCGCGCCGCCTGGGCTTTGGCGGAAAGATGTGCATTCATCCCAAGCAAGTGCCGGTGGTCAACGGGTGCTTTGCTCCCACTGCGGAAGAAGAAGCGTGGGCCAAGCGAGTGGTGGAGGCGTCCGCGGCGGCTCCGGGCGCGGCGATTTCAGTAGATGGAAAAATGGTGGACCGGCCGGTGCTGGCTCGCGCGGAGGGGATACTCGCGGTGCTGGCGCAATTGCGCGCGCGCTGAACTTATTCCTCAACCCCAAGTTTCTTGCAAGGCCTTTACGTAGCGCGGGCTTCAGCCTGCGGATTTTAGGCCTAGCAAGGACCAACCCCCGCAGGCTGAAGCCCGCGCTACGTAAGCCCGCGTCATACGCCAACCAGAAAACTCATACCTGCGACTGGCCTGTTTCGTATTGCTTAAGCTTGCGATAGAGCGTGGTTTTTCCGATGCCCAAGAGGCGCGCGGCGGCCAGCTTGTCTCCGGAAGTTTCCTGCAAAGCGCGGAAGATGGCGCGCCTCTCCATGGTTTCCAATGGCACAAGTTCATCGACGTCCGCAAGCTTTTCCGACGCAGAGTACTGCAGATTCGACGGCAAATCGCCCACGTGCAGAATGGGCCCCGAGCCGAGCGCCACTGCCCGCTCGATGGCATTTTCGAGTTCGCGGATATTTCCCGGCCAATCGTAGGACATGATGCGGCGCATGGCGTCTTCGGAAATGGTATGGATGGGGCGCGCGGGATCGGAAAATTTCTCGAGGAACGTGCTAACCAGCAGCGGAATGTCCGCCTTGCGCTCGCGAAGCGGCGGCAGCTTGATCTGCACCACGTTCAGGCGGAAATACAAATCCTGGCGGAATGCTCCGGTGCGAATGGCTGACTCCAGATCGCGGTTGGTGGCGGCGATCACGCGCGCGCGGATGCCCACTCGCTCGGTGGATCCTACGGGCTTGATTTCGCGCTCCTGAAGGGCGCGCAGCAGTTTCGATTGCAAGTCGATGGGCAGCTCGCCGATCTCGTCAAGAAAAAGTGTCCCCTCGCCGGCGGCTTCGAACAGGCCCTGTTTCGCGCTGTGCGCGCCGGTAAACGCGCCTTTGACGTGGCCGAACAGCTCTGTTTCGATCAGCGTTGGGGTAAGCGAAGAGCAATCCACGGGAGCGAAAAGCTTGTTTTTGCGCGGCCCGGAGAAATGGATGGAGCGCGCGACCAATTCCTTTCCCGTGCCGCTCTCGCCAAGAATCAAGACCGGATAGGTATGCTGCGCCACCTTCTGAATCAGCTTGTAGACGCGCTCCATGCGCGGGGAAACGCCCACCAGGCCGCCGAAGCCGGGCCGGCTGCGCAACTCCTCGCGCAACAGGCGATTTTCCTGGGCCACTTCGATCGTGTGCATCAGCCGATCGAGCTTGGAGCGCAATTCCTCCACGTGAAACGGCTTGGTCACGTAGTCCGCCGCGCCCAGCCGTGTGGCCTCGACCGCCGTGGCGATGGTCCCGTATTGCGTCAGGACCACCACGGCAATTTCGGGGTTGCTGGCGCGGATTTTCTTCAACAATTCCAGGCCGCCGATTTGCGGCACCTTCAAGTCCGTGACCACTATGTCGACGGGGTACTGGTCGAGGATATCGAGCGCCTCCTCGGTGGTTGCAGCCGTGTGGACCTGCAAACCAGCGTCGGTAGCGACATCTCGACATAAATTTCGAGTGGTGACTTCGTCGTCGACGACTAAAAGGCTGAATGTGGCGCTGCGCGCTGCAAGAGCTTCAACTTTTGTTCCAGCTTCCATGTTGGGACCCCTTTCCAAAATAGGAGCAACACGCGTGCCAAATCAGGAGAAATTCGTAAGCCGCTCTAGATGAGTCACTTATCGTGACAGCGTCGAAAATGTGCTGCTGATTCTATTGCCGAATTGGGAAATAATGCAAGCTCAAATTGGCCTAAGTGGAGATAATTCCTTTTGTTTGCTGAAGAAGCAGGAATGGGAATTATGCGGAGTTCAAAATGGAATTATTTCCAAGAATGCCAGTCTGGCAAGCCGCCTAGGTGAGTTGTCAATTTCCTGAAACTGCAATTTTACTAGTGCTTCGATCTCTTGATGGATCAGGAATAGCCATGCGGCTGGCCACAAGTCCCGCCCATTCCACTCTAAAAAGTCCTTCGGTGGTGGATGCGGCGAAAATTACTCCGGGCTCGTTTGAGGGAGACACTGTGGCAAAAACACCGTCGCCCAGCGCGCCAGGAACGCGGTCCCAGGTGCGGCCGGAGTTGGAGGAAACGTACAATCCGCCGGTGCGCATGGAGGCGGCAAACACGTCGCCGGTCGCGGCGAAGTCCTGAACGGGAGTGGAGGGCAACCCCGAAGCCGCTAGTTGCCAGGTGTTTCCGGCATCCCGCGAGATGTACAGGCCATTGCGGGCAATCGCCACCAGAGTATTTTCGTCGCCGGGCCGGGATTCCAGGGAGAGAGCGCCGCCGGAATCCGGAGGCAGGTCATGCCAGGTCCAGGAGTTTCCCGCCATCTTCGGAAAAGACCAGCCCTCGAAGCGATACGACCCTTACCCGCTGGCCATCCGAGGAAACCCGCACGGATTGCACGGGCGCAGAGGTCATCGGGCCGACCGGGGTCAGCCTCCATGTTCCGCCTAGATCGGTGGACACCAACAATCCGAAATTCGTCGCGGCGTACCACCTTTTGGAACTGAAAGCCATGTCGGTGACAACATCCACAAGAGGCCGTGGGGCAATCGCCATCTTGCCCGCCGATCCGTGGACACCCTGACGAGGATGTTGGGGAGCAACATGCCGGGCGGTTACTGGCGCCTGCACAAACCGGGAAACGAGGGGCGCTAAATCCGAGCTTTCGCCGACGATTGCTCCGGCTTGCCTCCAAACCTTTCCGTCGGCGTCATAGCGCATGAGGCCGCCGCGGGCGAGGGAAACCCACCAGGCACCATCCGGCGCTGCGTAGACGCGCAGTGCCTGCTCGGCGCCGAGGCCGGGACCGAGCGAAGACCACGTGCGCCCATCGTCCTCTGTGGAAAGGACGGGCTCGGGAGCGTGCGCCAGCAGCGCAAGCATGTGGCCGGGTTTTTTGGCGTCAAGGCCTAGTGCAAGAATTTGCCGGTGATCGAATCCCGCGTTGGCATCCTGAAAATTGTCTCCCCCGTCATCGCTGGCCATAACTCCCAGTCCCTCGGTCCCGATCAAGAGGCGCCCTGGATTGCCTTCAGCGAATACGATGGTGTTGACGACCCAAGATTCAGGAGTCATGCGCCTCCATGCCTTCCCGCTATCCTCGGTCTTCCACAGACCTTCCGAAGTGGCGGCGTACACGCGCGCCGGATGCTGTGGATCCTGGGTGATTGCGTAAGTCCGCCGCGCCGTATATGGAATGCCCTGGATTTTCTGCCACTGGGCCGCACTGTCGCCACTGCTGTAGATGCCTGAACAGGCGCTGGCATAGATGCGGTGCGAGTCTGTTCGATCGATGAGCATGCTCATCACATCCGAATCGTCAATCATGCCTTCATGGATGGGATGCCACGTGCCGCCCCCATCGGACGTCTTCCAGGGGAGGTGATAGGTTCCGGCGTAAATGGTTTGCGGATCGTGCGGATCGATGGCCAGGGAATCGAAGTTGCGCAATTCCTGGTGATGTTCGGGAGAAATGCGGTGCCACGATTTGGAGGCGTCGGACGAGCGGTAGACGCCATCCAGAGTTCCGGCCACCAGCACATTGGGATCGGAAGGGGCCATGGCCAGCGCGCGCACAGCCTGGCCTGCGAGGCCCGCAGCCCTCCAGGTGCGCCCGCCATCGGCGCTACGAAATACTCCGCCGCCCACATCGGATTCCCGCGCCCACGAGGATGCGTACAAAACGTTTCCGTCCCGCGGGTCCACAACGATGGCGGTGATCACGGCGTCCAGCCGCGAGCTGGCTCGCCCGAGCAAAGTCCAATGCGCGCCGGAATCCGCCGAGCCGAAAATGTGGCCGTCCGCCGTGCCCAGAAAAACCCGAGCGGGCCGTGAAGGATCCGCGGCAAGGGCACGAACATCTCCTCCCGTCGGGCCGAGAGAGTTCCACGACTGGGCTTGCGCCGTGGCCGCGGCTAGCAACAACAAAACGATGGAGCCAATTCTGCGCATGGTTGAATCTCAATATTCGAGATGCTGCTCTGCTACGACTCCAAATGTGGAGCAATTTGCCCGTGTCCACCAAACGACATCTTGTTTGCAACACGTAACCGAACTTCGTGCCTGCCGCGAACGCGGCGGGCACGAAGCCCGAAATGTGAATCCCAAGCGCCTCCTGGAAACAACGTTCTAGTAGGTCGCGCCTTCCGGCACCCAAATGACGTCAAGGCGGCGGTTGTCGGTCGCGCCGACCTGGCCGCTGCCTGTGCGAGTTGTGACGCGTGATGCGTCGATGCCGCTTTCCCCCAAATATTTCACGGCGTTGGCCGTGCGGTCTCCGGCGACTTTTTCGGGTTTGCGTTCCTTGGGATCGGAGTAACCAATGATTACGGCGCTGCCCCGAGGGTCATTCTTCAGGCGAAGCGCGAGGTCATCGAGGACGCGTTTGCAAACATTGTCGATTCGGGCGCTCTGTGCCTTGCCGAACGAGCAATCTCCGACGTTGCTGGCCATCGGCGGCGGAGGCACGGCTTTCACCTCGATCGTCGATGTGCAATCCGCGGCGCCGCCGCGGCCATCGTCCACGCGCACCGTCACCGTGTAACTTCCGGGCGCGAGGCCTGTTGTGTCCAAATCGGCCGCGGCACCAAGGCTAACAATCCTGCCGCCATTTGTGCGCCAGGTATAGGTGAGCGGATCGCCGTCGGGGTCGCTGGCATTCGTCGAGATATGAACTTTTTCGCCCGCGAAAACCGATGTGCGATCCGCCGAGCACGTGATCGTCGGGGGATGATTTGGTTTGGGGTCGACGCGCACGGAAACGCTGGAGCTGGCGGCGCCACCCCGGCCGTCGTCCACTTTGGCTGTGATGCTGCACGATCCCACCGGCACGCCGGCGGAAAGCCAGCGAACTTGGGATCCAGTGCCATCCACTTTGCCGCAGGTCGAAGACCACGTATAGGTCAGCGGGTCGTTGTCGGGATCCGTCGCAGTGCAGGTAATAACGACTACATCGCCTGAACCCTGATACACCATGCTCTTATCTTCCGTGCACGAAATCGTGGGCGGATGATTGACCGGCGGGGCCTTCTCGGGCCAGTAGGCGGTGCCAATTTTTACGACAAATCCGCTGCGATCGTTGAGGTTCCTCAGATTCAGCATGTAGCGATAGCCGAGGTCGAAGCCGATATTTTTCCAGGGATACATGCGGATTCCCCAAACTCCGTCGATGGGATCGCGAGCGCCGAAGGAGTTATCGGCCGGAGTTCCGGGAGCGTTGCTGAATACCACGGACGAGTATTCCATCATTGGCTGGAAGCGCTTTTCGGGGAACAGCAGAATACCCGCGCCAATCTTCACCTGGTCCGGCATGTCAATCAGATTGTTGCCTTGGTTATCGCGCGGGGCGCGCACGAACATGTATCCAAAGTTAAACGTTCCTGTAACAAGATCGCTCCATTGCTTGCTCACCGCGAGAGAAACCAAATCGCTCAACGGGCTTCCCTGCGTGCCGTTGGCAAGCAGCTTGGCCACGTCCGTCTTGGTTGAAATAATCAGATCGTTGCGGACCGAAAAGCTAATGGGATCGCCATGCCGTTCGGACAGGAGCGCATACTTCAGCCCCAGCGTGATGTTTCCGACGCCGCCAGTATTGTTCGCGGCGAAAGGATAATCCTCCACATATCCCGCGGCGCTGCCGGCGACCACCGGGAAAAACGAATTGGGCGCCGAAGTTCCGGTAGCCAGCGGGGCGCAGGTCGTCAACAGGGGAATCGAGCGCAGGCTCAATTGCCCGGGGCAGCCCACGTGCACGTGGCCGTAGGGATCGAAAGTTGCATAAACGCTTAATTTATCTGTTATGCCATAATTGGCATCGATGCCGATTTGCAACAGGGTGACGCTTCCCGGCATGCGGCCGAACTTATTTCCGAAGGCGGAGAACGCAAAGCCGCCCTTGGGGAGAGTATCAGCCGTTTCCAGCGTGAATAGGCCGATCGTTCCTGTTGTCGCCAGCATTGGCGTGAACAGCGGCGCGGGCTTGTACTCGTCGTCTTTACTTTTCTTGGCGCTCGCCGCATCTTGTGCGGGAATGGACGGCGCATCCGTGGAAGTTGCCGCGGAAGTGCCGGCTTCATCGGACTTGGCCGCATCGGAAGAGGCCGTGGTATCGGCGGAGCTTGCAGGTGCCGCCTCATCGATATTGTTGAAATCCTTGGAGGCCTTCCCCGCCGGACTCTTGGAGAAGCTGGCCGGTACGAGCATGAAAATCAAAATCAATAGCCCTGCGCCACGCATCATCAGTCGCAACATGAGTACAACCCTCCACGATTATCTCGATCGGAAATACGGAGTGAACGTTATAGCCGCCAAATCAATCATTGTAATTGCGTTTCTCGGCCTCGACCCTTCGGCAATTCGACCGGACCGCGAACGGCCGCCATTATATATTGACATTGCACGCCACAGAAGATTTTTCAGGATTTCGGAGGCTGGGCCACTCCCTGACAAAATAGGCGAAATGAAGAGGACACAAAAGGCTGTTGCGGAGCAACGGAGTTTGCTTGAATTGGAGCGGACGTCCAATCATTCTGCGATTTCCAGTCGAGCTCCTGCTGTCAATTGGCTGGCTAAAAACGGAGCGCGATCCCGAAATTAAAACAACCCACCCTTGGCACACTTATAGAAGAGCGCGAAGGATGGGTTGCCCACGATTTCACTTCAGCTATTTCCAGGCGGAGTAGACGGGCTTGCCAACCAGGAGCGCCGGATTTGCACCGGGGCGCGGGCGGAACTTTTGCGCGCGGCCGTTGCCGACTTCGGCGACGTAGAAATTTCCCTCCTGGTCCACGCTCATGCCGTGCGTGTTGAAGAGCCCGCCCGGCCAGTCGGCCAGTGTGCCCCACGCATAGAGCAAATGCCCGTCGAGATCGTATTCCACGATCTTCGAGTTTCGATCATCCGCAGCCCACAGCTTTCGGTCAGCCGACATGTACAGGAAATTGATGGACGAGTATTTGTCCACGGGCCACTGGTTCACGAATTTTCCGTTTTCGTCAAAGACCTGGATGCGATGATTGCTGCGGTCAACCACGTATACGTGGCGCGTGACCGGGTCCGCGGCAATGCCGTGCACCACGTTGAAATAGCCGGGGCGCATTTCGGTTGGCGGAATGCCTTTTTCGCCCCAGGCCAGCAGGAACTTTCCATTCTTATCGAACTTCGCGACGCGCGTGCCATTGTATCCATCGGCCACGAACATGGTGCTATCCGGCAGCCAGGTGACAAACGTGGGCCGGTTGAAATGCGTGGCGTCCGCGCCGGATTGATCGGGCGTGCCGATGGTCTGCAGGATTTTGCTGCCGTCGTGGCTGAATTTGAAGATGGCCTCTTTATAGTCGTCCACCACCCAGATGCCTTTTTCCGCGTCGTATGGATTGATGTACACGGCGTGCGGACGCTTGAAAAAAGTGTCCCACTTGGTCCAATCCTCGGAGATTTTGCCGCTTGCGTCAACCACCACCAGCGCATGTTCCCAGCGCGCATCGACGCCCACTTTGCCGCCCCAAAGTTTATCGGCGTCCTCCGGCCTGTCGCCCGGAGCGCCTCCGCCCGGCAAGCTGGCCACCGGCCCTTGAGACGCATTTCGGAACGGCACTTCGCCGGTGGGGAAGGAGAGGCTTGGCCCGAATGCGGGAATCGGTGTATTGGCAGGCCGCTTCAAGGCCGGCTCTTCGCCGCGCTGCGCGATGAACACTCTATTGGGGCTCTCCGCGTAGATTCCTTCGACGGCGCCCCAGGTCCACTTTTCGTGTCCCGGCAACGAAGTCAAAGGCTGCGGCCAGTCCACCACCGGCTCGTATGGACCGGTAATGTCCTCGCCGCCTTTTTGTCCCGGCACGGCAGGGAATGCGGCGTTAGACATAGCCTCCGCCTGCACGCGCTGCATTCTGTTCTCGACCAGCAAGCCGCCCACGAATCCGGCAGCCGTCACCACGACTAGCGCGAGCGTCAATCTTGAATTTCGCATGAATCTCTCCCTCGGCGTTTTCAGAGATGGCGGCAGGCTCTCCGCCGTTCCTGTATTGGCGAAGTCTGTCCCAAAGCATGCTCATGTTGCAATGGCCAAGCGCGGGTAGAGTATGATTTTTCTTTTTTTTCAGCGGATCACCGTTCGGGCGATGCCGGAGATGGGGACCGATCACTTCTCGCAGTCCTCTGGAAATCTTAAAATCTCCAAAACAAATACTTGACATTTGATTTTGAAAGTAAGAGTATCCCGCCCATTGGGGTAGTCGGGCCTTCTCTGAATTAAATAGTTATTTAATTACTCATACTAGTTTTTAACCCAGGGCATTTTACCTTTTCTATTGTTTTCGCTGTCGGCTGATCGTAGCGAGTCTCGGTCAATTATTTGGCCGGGCGGAGGCGTGGCTGTGTTTGCGGCTGGCGGCCTCAAATTCGCCGCGACTGCTATACGAATCGAGGAGGGTGCGTCCTATGAAGCCTGGGGCCCAGTTTTCCACGAAGTGGCAGAGTGTCGTTGTCGTTTCCATTCTGGCGATTGGATTGGCGTTCCTGAGTTGCGCTCCGCTATCTGCGCAAGGCACGGCGGGACGCATTCTGGGAGCAGTGACGGATCAAAGCGGAGGAGCCATCGCCGGCGCCACCGTCGTTGTCACGGACATTAATCGAAACACGCCGCGCACACTGACCACCGATCAATCGGGCGAGTACAACGCTCCCAACCTCCTCCCCGGTAATTACAAAGTTCACGCCGAGGCCAAGGGCTTCAAGTCTTTTGAGCGCACCGGCATTTTCCTGGAGGTCGGCGGCGAAATTCGAGTTGACCTGGTGATGCAGCCCGGCGAAGTTTCGCAGACCATTACCGTGAATGAAGATGTGCCGCTGGTGGAAACCACCAACGCGGAACTGGGCGGAACGCTTCAGAATGACATCATCAATGACATTCCCTTGAATGGCCGCAACTTTGCCAACCTCTTGCAGCTGCGCCCAGGCGTGACCATCTATCCCGGCGGTTCGGGATGGTCGCAGAGCAGCAACGGCATGCGCGCCCATGACAACGTCTACTTGTTTGAAGGCGTGAACGGCAGCGACCCCTGGATGGCCCAGCCCATCATCAGCGCGGTCATGGCTGCGGGCGATGCGGGCACGCTGGTCTCCATCGACGCTATCGACGAATTCAAGACGCAGCAGAATCCGCGCGCCGAGTTCGGATGGAAGCCCGGCTCGATCGTCAACGTCGGTATCAAGTCCGGAACCAACAGCATTCATGGCACGGCATACGCGTATGGGCGCGATGGCTCCTGGGATGCACTTCCGTACTTTGATACGCCGGGGCCGAACACGAACCCCATTACTCATGTGGCTACCGCTCAAACTCCGCCGCCGGTTGCGTTGGAGCAGTTCGGCGCCAGCCTCGGCGGGCACATCGTGAAAGACAAACTCTTTTACTTTGTGAACTTCGAGGATCAGCGCTATGCGGTGGGAAGTACGGGGCAAATTACGGACCCGGAAAGCGTTGGAGGATTGGCCGTGCCAAGCACGCCGAATTGTTTTGGAAACTCGGGCACAGGGTACTCAGGTTTCACACCATACGCAGGAAACTGCGAAGCTAGCTTGCAGGACGCCTGCAACGGAGTGCTTACAGCTCACGCGGCAAATTCGAGCATCCCCGGTCTAGCGCCTCTCAGCCTTCAAATGGCGGGCCTCAACCCAGATTGCTCCAAGGCTGCAAATTTCCCAGGACTTTTCCCGGTCGTTTCTGGAGCCAACGGGACTTCGATACCGAATACATTGTCTAACAGCAACCGGATTGACTCCGGACTGGTAAAAATAAACTACCACCTCAACGATAAACATTCCCTCAGTGGTTTGTATTTCATCAGCCCGGGCAGTGGGATCTTGAATGACGCTCCTGGAACCCAAACGAATGCAGTCTGGGAGACCAATCAGTACGCACGTTCACAGGTATTTGCAGGCAGCTGGACCTGGACTCCGAATTCAACCTGGGTGAATGAAGCTCGGGTTGGCTACTCGCACTACTTTCAAAATTTCGAGGCTCAGGACGCTGGCAATAACACGTCAAACTACAGCTTTGAAGGCCACACTTACAATATCAACACCGGCCAAACCAATCCTCTTTATTACGGGATGCCAACAATCGTAGTTGGCAGTTTTACCGGCGATCTCGGTGCCGGGTGGCCAAAAATTGTGGGTCCGGATGGAATCCTGGAAATTCTGGATCACATCTCCTACTTGCGCGGCAAGCACGCATTCAAGTTCGGCGGGGAAATCTTGTATAATCAAAGCACCTCGGACGTAACTTCGAATGGCAAGGGCTCTTTGACATTCGACTCCTTGCAAGGCTTTATGGAGGGCGATCCCGACACCGCAATCGGCAGCAATGGCGGAAGCGCGGCTATCCTTGTTGGAAACCTCACACGGCATTTCACTTACGCCGGCTATGCAGGTTTCTTTCAAGACGACTGGCGCTTCAATTCCAGGGTGACCTTAAATATTGGATTGCGCTATGAGCTGAATACAGTTCCCGTGGAGCGGGATTCACTGCAGGGCAACTTTAATCCTAACGTTGGCCTGCAACAGGTCGGTTCTGGAATTCTCTCTCCCTACCATGGCGATCACAACAACTTCTCGCCGCGCTTGGGCTTCGCCTGGGATGTTTTTGGTAACGGGAAGACCGTTGTCCGTGCAGGCGGCGGAATTCTCTACGAGCAGATGAGCCTGGACGTGTTCCAAGGGATTGGCAACTCGTTTGGACTGCGTGTAGAACCGACTGGCGATAAGATTTGCACCGGTGGAGCGACCGGAGGGTGTGTGCCGGGCATTGGCAGCATCACCGTGGCAAATGTCAGTTATGCCAGTCAATCGAGCGGCACTTGACGGTCCGAACCTTGCCGTTCCTGGGACCTTCGTTGCCGGTAGCATCGCTAATGGTTGGAACAATAACACCACAACTCCGATTTTTAGCTTCCTGGCCGCATGTGGAGATGGCGCGACTGTGCTGCCGAACTCAGGTGGTCTAAAGCCCCCGCAGTGCAACGCGATCATGGTTGATCCCAATCTCCGCACCCCTTATGTATCGAACTGGAGCTTGGGTATCCAGAGAGCACTCACCAACAAACTGTCCTTGGACGTCAGTTACGTCGGGAATCACGGGACGAAATTGATCGGAGCATTGGACCTCAACCAGCCGTGCACTTCAGACATTGAATGTTGCTGGTGTCGGTACCGTAGTAACAGGTCCCGGCTGGACCGCCGCCTCTCTAAACACTTGCGCGACGACTTCATCTTGCAAGGTTAACTCGGGAAATGAGACGAACGCGCGGCCCTATGCCGCTCAATACCCTTACCTCAAATTCGTTGACTACTTCGGGAACTTGGATTCCTCCAACTATAACGGCTTGCAGGTCGCACTGACCGCGCGAGATTACCATGGTCTCACTTTGACCACTGGCTATACCTATTCCCACGCGCTCGGGGAATCTTCCGACCAGGGAACGAGTGGAGGTCTGGTGATACCCGCGAACAGCTATGGAAGTCTGCGACACCAGCTCTACACCAGCACAACTTTCGACATGCGCCAGCGCCTTACAGATCTCAGGAAATTACGTGATCCCCGGGAAAGAAAGGCTATGGGCAAGCTCTCGAAGGCTGGTCCATTAATGCCTCGGTCGCAGTTTCCACCGGAACTCCTTGGGGCATTAACGATACAACCACCGACTTCGCTGGAATTGGCGAAGCCAATGGTCGCAATCCGCAGGGCAACGAAGGCATGCAATGGGATTTCTTCGGAAACCCTTCCGATTTTGAGGCCGTTCACAATTTCGCGGGAGTTACCCCTGGTCCCACGGGAGTTGCCGGTATTCCCTATTACCCAGGAGGTAAGACAGCACTCTCCTTAAGTAATCCGACTGCCAATGCTACCTGCAACGCGAAGGCTGCGGCGATCGGCCCACTGGCAACGGCATCCTTGAACAATCTTGGTTGCTATGCGTTGGGCAGTTCGGTTCTGATTCCTCCTGCCTACGGTAGCTTTGGCACGATGGGCCGCAACCCATGGCGCGACGGAGGCTTCCGAAACATGGACATGTCCGTGAGTAAAGGTTTTAAGTTCAACGAGCGCCTCAGGGCGGAGTTCCGTGCCGAAGTTTTCAACCTCTTCAATCACCCCGACTTCGTCAATCCGTATGGCGGGCCAGGCGGTGCTGGAACTCCCAATGACATCAATCCATCGAAGGCATTTAGTGGGTCAGGTCTCGGGTACGTTCTGAACACGCCGGATGCGGCTAGCTCCAACCCTGTGCTTGGATCGGGAGGTCCACGCGATCTTCAGCTCGGATTGAAGCTTATTTTCTAAACACGCGAACGCTGCAGTTTCGATCAAACCGCGGAGGGGCCGGGCATATGCCCGGCCCCTTTGCTTTTGGACTAGCCCGGCCTGCTCACGAGAGCCCTTGCGAGATTTATGTTTCGCGCGTGATTTCTGGCCTGAAAGTGAAAAGCGTTTTACGTCGCGTAGGCTTCACAGCTTGCGGAAAAACTCGCACTATGTCATTCCGAAGGGCGGGGTTTGCCCGAGGAATCTGCTGTTTCTTGGAACCCGAGAAGAAAAGCAGATCCCTCGCTTCGCTCGGGATGACAAACAATACTTTTTCCGCAGCCTGTTCAGCCTGCGGGTTTTCTGTGATTGTGCGAAAACCCGCAGGCTGAAGCCTACGCCACGTAAAGCCCGCCGCGCATCTCAGCGTGGCATTTTTGCTGCTGTGCTGGTAGATTCGAAGGGAGGCGCTGCCCCTCCGTCCCAGGGACTGCTCATAAACCGTATGGCTGAAGCAAATCGATTTGAAATCGTGAAACCTTCTCCCGATCGCATCTTGATTGTGGAGGACGAAGAGAACGCCCGCCAGGGCTACGAAGCGCTGCTGCGCCAATGGGGCTATGACGTGCTGGGCGTGGGCAGCGCGGAAGACGCGCTGGCGAAATTTTCCGAATTTGCGCCCGCCGTGCTGATTGCCGACGTGGAGCTGCCCGGCATGAACGGCCTGGACCTCTTGGCGCGGCTCGGCGAAGAACTGCAGCACGTTCCGGCGATTGTGATCACGGGCAAGGGAAGCGAAGAGCGCGCCGTGCGGCCATCGAGGCCGGCGCGTTCTGGTACATCGAAAAGCCGCTAAAGGCCGCTGTGCTGCATGCGCTGCTGGATCGGGCGCTGGGGCGCGTGCGCGACCGCAAGCAAGTCGCGGCGCTTACGCGCCAATTGCGCGAAGCCGGGCAAGCTGGGCGAACTGGTCGGGCAATCCAAGAGCCGATGCAGGACGTGATGCGCCTGGTGGAGCAGGTGGCGCCGTCGTCCGCGTCCGTGCTGATCACCGGCGAAACCGGCACGGGCAAGGAAATCCTGGCGCGCACCATTCACCGGCTTTCGCCGCGCACCGACCGTCCCTTCGTGGCCATCAACTGCTCCGCCATTCCCGAATCGCTGATGGAGAGCGAAATTTTCGGCCACGAGCGCGGCGCGTTCACCGGCGCCGCCGAACGCCGCATCGGCTGCTTCGAGCTGGCCGACGGCGGCACGCTGCTGCTCGACGAAATCGGCGAGATGCCCGCGCCGACGCAGGCCAAGCTGCTGCGCGTGCTGGAGGATCACAAAGTGCGCCGCCTGGGCAGCAAAGACGGAAACGCCGGTGGATGTGCGCGTGCTCGCCGCCACCAACAAGGATCCCGAGCAGGCCGTGGCCAAGGGCGAATTGCGGCAGGACCTCTATTTCCGCTGAACGTGTTTCACATCCACCTGCCGCCGCTGCGCGACCGCAAGGAAGACATTCCGCTGCTGGTGGAACACATATCTGCGCGACATCAACGTCAAGCACGGGCGCCACGTGCGCGGCGTCAATGCCGAAGTGCTGGATCTGTTTCCAGACTACTCCTGGCCGGGCAACGTGCGCGAACTGCGCAACGTGCTGGAGCGCGCCGCCATCGTCTGCGACCGCGACCTGATCGGCCGCGCGCACCTGCCCACGGATTTCGGGCACGCGCCCGCTGCGGCCGCATCGGATCTGGCCTCGCTGCGCTTTCCGCTGGGCACCACGGTGGAAGCCGTCGAGCGCGAACTGATCCTGCAAACACTGGCCGCTACCAATAACAAAACGCGCGCCGCCGAATTACTGGGCATCAGCCTGAAAACCCTGCACAACAAGCTGAAGGAGTACGAGGCTGCGAAAACTCCCTCGAAATGAGGGGCAGGGCAACTCATGCAAGTTCGCCTCAAAACGAAGATCACGCTGGCCACCATGACGCTGGTTCTCCTCGTCGTGGGCGCCAATTCCGCGCTCTATGTTGTAAACCTCACGCGGCAGGTTATCCGCCAAGCCAACGATCGCGCGCAGCTTGTTTCCCGCCACATTTTCTTTGAAGCTCAAAACGCGCTGGTGGACGCAGCAAAATCGGGCGCAGCTCCCGCGTCGGACAGCCCCGAAGATTTGCGCGCCTATGTTCAGCAGGCCTTCGACAACAGCGCGCCCATGGCCTCTTCGATCGACGCCGAGGTTGGCTACTCTCCGCTCATTTACGAGGTCTCCGTTACAGACGTTGCCGGCACAGTGTTGGTCTCCAGCGACAAATCCTTGCCCGGGAAAAGCGCGCCCGCCAGAACAAATCTGGCGCAACTTGTTTCCAGCGGTTTTGTTCAGCAGTTGCGAGTGCTCTATGGCCCGCCGCGCGCCTACGAAGTGGACTACGCATTCCAGATCGGCCCTCCCGGCAACCAGATCCCCTTTGGTGTTGTGCGAGTCGCCGTGCAGACTGGCTTGCTGCGAATCGCCATCACCCCCGCGTTGCGTTCGGCGGCGCTGCTCGCGCTGGCCTCGGTGGGAGTTTCCCTGGTGCTTGCGACCATCGTCAGCAATATTTCCCTGGCGCCTCTCAAGAGGATCACGGCGCAACTGGACCGCATTTCAAAGGGAGAATTCGATCAGCAGCCGCTGGAGCGAAAAGACGAATTCGGCCAGGTTAGCACCAAGATCAGTCAAATTGGAATGCAACTTCGCGGCGTTCGCGAAATCTTCAGCAATTTGCGTGAAAACATCGATCAGGTTCTGGGCGGGCTGGATGACGGCTTGCTGCTATTTTCCGTCGATGGCAGGGCGGTGATGGTGAGCCCAGCCGTGGAGAGATTTCTCTCCACGCCCTCGGACCAGCTTCTGGGACGCCTGGCAGAAGATATTTTTCCGCCCGATCATGATGTCCGCGAAGCGATCAAGATGCACAATGGCGAAATGGAGCCGGTCGATTCCGCGGAAGTTGTGCTCAAGGGCATAGTTGGCCCGGCGCGGCGCGTTGGCGTCAGCGTCGAGGTGATCGGCGAAGGCGACGCGCGAATGGGCACGCTCGTAAAATTCAAGGATCTGGAGTCGCGCGAGCGGATCGGCACGCAGTTGCAAGTTTCCGAGCGGCTCGCCAATCTTGGGAGAATTACCGCGGGCGTGGCGCACGAAGTGAAGAATCCGCTGAACTCGATGCGCATCTGGCTGGAAAATCTGAAGGCCAGCCTGCCCGATGTCGATGGGTTGCCGCTGCAGGCAGTGCGCGTTTTGGACAGCGAAATTGACCGGCTGGACAGCGTGGTGAAACGCTTTCTGGATTTCACGCGTCCACCAGAGATGCATCAGGAAGAAACCAGCTTGAAGGCCATTCTGGAAGAAGTGCTGGCAGTGGAGCGGCCCGAGTTTGACAAAGCCAATATCAAACTGGAAGCGCGATTGGATTCCGGCGTGCCGGACGTGCTGGTTGATATACCGCTATTGAAGCAGGCGCTGGTCAATTTGATTGTGAACGCCATCGAAGCCATGGGATCGGGAGGCCAGCTGTTTGTGTCGCTGCGCCGCCGCGAAGAAATGGCCGAGATCGAAATTCGGGATACAGGCCGCGGCATCGCCCCGGAGCACCGCCAGCGCATTTTTCAGCTCTTCTTTACGACGCGTGCGGGTGGCAGCGGGATTGGGCTGGCCAGCACATTTAGAACTATACAATTACACAATGGGTCAATAGAATTCGAGTCCGAGGTGGGGCGCGGCACGAGCTTCCGAATCGATTTGCCGCTGGCTCGCCAGATGGAGCCGGCGATCTCCCGCCCACGGGACTCCGGCGCGGCCGTGGCGAAGAGCCTGTGATGCGGAAAAATTACCTCATCGCGCTGCTCTGCGCGGTTTCCGCGGCCATGGCTGGGTGCGCAAGCAAACATATTGTGCGCGCGGCGCCGCCGTCTGTGAGCACTCCGCCGCCGGAAGAAACTTCGCCAATGCCCGCTCCCACAACGCCGCCGCCCGTGGCCACGACCGAGGAGGCGCCCGCGCCGGAAGTGCCATCTCCCGCGCCGCCGCCCGCCCCGGGGAAACGCCCCGCTTCGCCTCGACGTCCGGCACCGACGGAAACCGCTGAACCCACCCCGGCAAAGCCTGCCCCGCCTCAGATATCTCCCCAGCTTTCGCCGAGGGATCTGGAATCGACAAAGAAGAGCACCACCGCAAACATCACAACCGCGGAACAGAATCTGCAGCTTGCCAATGGAAAGCAGCTCAGCGCGGCGCAAAAGGATTTGACGGAAAAAATAAAAGGATTCCTCAGCCAGTCACACGAGGCCATCCTGGCCGACGATTGGGTCCGCGCGCAAAACCTTGCCGAAAAAGCGCGTGTGCTTTCCGCGGAACTCGTGAAATCGTTTTAAGTTCGGATTGCAAAATCCTCAATTAATCAAATGTCTTCAGCAAATTCGGCGGGGCAGATCCCGCCGGGTGGACTGTGTGCGTTCAACCCAGTCTCCGCCAGACTTCTACAAAGCCACGCGGAAACTGCCGTTTACCCTGATTGCTGATAAGATATTGGCGTGAAAAACTACGATGTGGTGATCGTCGGCGGGGGCGTGATTGGCGGGTCGATTGCATTCGATCTGGCGCGGCGCAATCTGCGCGTTGCGGTGCTGGACCGCCAGGAATTGATGCACGAAGCATCCTGGGCCGCGGCGGGAATGTTGTCACCCGCTCCTCATCACCCAACCGATATTCCACTGGTTCCGCTGGCGCGAACCAGTCTGGGTCTATTTCCAAAATTTGTGGAAGCGGTGGAAGAAGCGTCGGGCATTCGCACCAGCTATCGCACGGGCGGAGCAATCGAATTCATTTGCGCTGGTGACGCGGAACGGGAGTTGAGCACACTGGTGGCGCTTCACCGCGGCCTTGGACTCTCCTGCGAACCATTGCCGCTGGATGAAGCCAATAAAATGGAGCCCGCGCTCGGACGCGATGCTCGCGCGGCGGCGCTGCTGCCCGATGAATGTTCGATTGAGCCGCGCTCTCTTGGGGCAGCGGTGATCGCCTCGGCGGCCTCGGCTGGCGCGTCGATATTCCCAGGAACGCACGTTGCATCGCTGATCCTCGATGGCAAAAAATGCGCCGGCGTGAAAACTTCCAGCGGAGAAGTTTTCCATGCTGCGCAGGTGGTGCTTGCCGCGGGCTGCTGGACATCGCAAATTTCCGGGGCGGCGCAATACGCGCCCACGGCTCCCGTGCTCGGCCAGATGGTCGCTCTGCGTTATGCTGGGAAACCCATTCGCCATGTGTTGCGCTCCGAGCGCTGTTATGTTGTTCCCCGAGGCGCGCAAAGTCCGCAGACGGTGGTTTTGGGCAGCACGCTTGAGAACGCAGGCTATGAGAAGCTTGTCACTTCTGGTGGGCTCGAAAAGATCCTCTCAGGCGCAAACGCACTTATTCCCGAACTGGCTAAGGCGGAAATCATCGAAACCTGGAGCGGCTTGCGTCCCGGCACTCCCGATCAACTGCCTATCCTGGGGCCAGTGGATATCGATGGATTGGTTTTCGCCACTGGCCACTATCGCAACGGAATACTGCTCGCTCCGGTCACGGCAAAGCTCATCGGCGAGTGGATCGCCGACGGAAAGACCAGCCCGGCTTGGGACGTATTCAGCCCGATGCGGTTCTCTCGTGCCGATGTGAATCGTTCCGCCACCGCTTAATTCGAATTGCTGCTACGTAGTCTAGAAGGGAGACCGGCTGCGCGTGGGTTCGCGGCTGGGCGGACCGGGGAGCGCCGAGGCGCGGCCGGGGTCGCTGAAATTGATGCGGCTGGCGTCGAGGTACACTGTGCGATCGAGGACAACGTCCACGGTTGTCCCGCGCGGCAGTTCGAGTTCGGGGCCGCGTGTGAGAAGGACGGCGGCAAGCCCGACCGCGGCGCCTGCGCCTGCTCCGATGCCCGCGCCTTTGGCGCTCTGCGTGGCGATCCCCCCGACACCCGCGCCGATTCCGGTCGATTTCGCAATGGTCCCAATATCGCCCGCCTTGTCCGTATCGCCGTGAATTTTCCCTTCGCTGTCGGTGGCCTCATTGCCGCCCGTCCCGGCATTGGTCGGCACCGCGTTGAAATCGACCGAGTAACCGTTGGGGAGAATCATCGAATTCAGCCTCAGGCGGATTTCGCCCGTGCCTTTCACTTTGCCGGGGCGCTTGGCTTCCTGAATTTCGCCCTGCACGTAGGAGCCGGCGGGAATGAGAATTCGATTGTCGATCACCACTGGAAAAAGAGTTTCGAGGTAGACCGGATCGCCCGGCTTGGCATTTCGCGTGGTCACCGCATTGTGCAAGATCAAAGGCAGGCGCGTGCCCGAGGGAACCACATATCTTTCCGGCCCAGTTTTCGGGACGGAAGCTTGAGCAGTAGGAGTCGCCGCCGGTTGGGGTGCCGGCGATTGTGCCGGCGATGATTGCTCTGCAACGCCCTGCGACGGGCCTGCCGGCATCTGTGCGGCAAACAATGGTCCGCTAGCCGCAGTCGCCGCGATCAAAAAGAGAATTGGCAAGTTGATCTTCATTTGGAATCTCCGATGCCAGCTTCGATGCGGCCTCTCGCCTCAAGGATGCCGCGATTATACGCTTCCATCTGCTTTCCGGGGCTGCCAAGGGAAGGCACTTCTTGACATGGATTGGCGGGTCACATACTGTCTTGCGAAACGACTCAAAGTATTCATGTGACAAGCTAAGACGAATTCCGCCTGCGACGAATGGCGCAGGCGTCATGAAATCCGCCGGCAAAAGGAGCAATTCGATGAGAAAGCTGATCTTGATTCTTGCCCTGGTAATGTTGGTGCCCGCTCGCGCTTCGTGGGCGCAAGTCGCCGGCCCGAACGATGCAGTAGCGTCGATGGGGCACGTGCATTTTCTTGTCCCAGATGTGGAAGCCGCAAAGAAATTTTGGACGGCCATGGGAGGCGTACCCGGAAAGCTGGGGCCGAACGACGTGTTCAAATTTCCTGGGGTCTTGATTCTGGTCCGCAAAGGCGATGGCACGGCTCCCAGCGTGGGTTCCGTCGTGGGTCATATTGGATTTCACGTGCCGGATACAACCGCGGCGCTGGCCCGCTGGAAAGCGGCCGGATTGAAAACGGAAGTTGGCCAAAACCCCGGCCAAGGATTTGTGTGGACGCCGGACGATCTTTTGCGCGTTGAGATTTTGGAGGACAAGACACAGACCGTGCCCGTGGCGTTTCACCACGTTCATTTCTACATTGCGGATTCGGCCGCAACCTCGAATGTGCTGGAGATGCAATCGTGGTACGCGAAGATGTTTGGCGCGAAGCTCGGCAAGCGCGGCCAATTCGATGCGGCGGACATCCCGGGAGCGAATCTGACCTTCACGAAATCGGACACGCCGACCGTGACGACCAAGGGGCGCGCGCTGGATCACATCGGGTTCGAGATCGTGGGCCTGGAGGCCTTTTGCAAGAAGGCGGAGGCCAACGGCGTGAAGTTCGACGTTCCATATACCAAGCGGCCGGACCTGGGCATCGCGTTGGCGTTTATGACCGATCCGTGGGGGACGTACATCGAGCTGAATGAAGGATTGAACGGCAAATTTTAGGAATGGATGGCCGATTTTGCAGGTGCAAGAATCGGCGAACCTCATTCAATTGACATGAAGGGTTACTCGCCGCTTCATCGCTTTTCTTGCGATGAGGCGGCGATTTTTTTTAGCGAGCAGCATATTTCTCCAGATGAATGCGGCCGCGCGTGCCGCGCACCGGTTTGACGCCATGCGCAAGCCAGCATAAGCTTGCTTTTTACCAGGAGACACAATGGCAAAGCTGGCTTTGGTTTATGGGATGCGGCTGTTCCCCGCGGACGAATTGGGCGAAGTCGGCGAAGCAACCATCACGCTGAAGGATGGGCGCACGGCGCGCGTGACCATGCACTTGATCGAAGGAAGCAAGGAGCAGATCGAGGAAACGCTGCGGCAATCGATGGAAGCGTTCTTCGATATTTATCCGGAGATCTAAAGTAGAACAGGCTTCAGCCTGTTTGCTTTTGAATTCTCGCTCATGAAGTAAGGATGATGGAAGAATCCCGGTTTGATCGCGCTGCCTCAAAAAGTCAAAAGAAAACAGGCTGAAGCCTGTTCTACCTACCGGTTCCCAAAGTTTTCCGGATCGAAATCCGGAGAGCCGGGCGCGGTCGCATTCGATGACACCAGCACCACGCTCTGCCCCGTGAGTTCAAAACGTTTCCTGCATTTCCGGCAGGCGACCAGTTCATCCACGCGAACCATATAGGAGCGTGCCAGCGCAAAGCGCTTCTTGTCTTCTTCACCGGCGCCGCGCGGCAATTCACTTTTTTTTGTGCGCACGATCCAGCGAATGGGATAGTTGTCTTCCTTGCGGCATGCCGGGCAAGTGAGAGGGATGGTTTTGGTTTCCTGTTTTTCGATATAAAACTGTCGCTCGTCCATGATGTTCCTGCTCTCTCTCCGTCCTCACGCGCAGCGGCTCAGGCGCGGGGCGATCGCATCGTATCGCTCGTTTCAGCAGCGGACGACGATTCCATTGTAACAAATTCCATGCCCGCGTCGCGCCAACGCGGCAGCCAATGTTCGAGCGCGGTGACGACATGATGACGGTCGCCGCCGAGCGAGCGATGATCGCCGTCATGCAGCACTACGATGTCGCCGCTCCGCCTACCTGGACGCGCCACATGAGCGAGCCTCTCGATCAAGCGCCCGGACGGCTGCGGCTTCCAGTCCCAGCAAATTTTCGACCACATCACCACGCCCTGCATTCCCGCGCGCCGTATTTCCGCGCGCAGCAGAGGACTCCTGTAACCGTACGGCGGCCGCATCCAGCGCGGCGGCGGTGCTCCCGTCGCCGAGGAAATCGCGTCCTGGCAGCGGGCCAGTTCGCCTCGAATTTCCGAGCCGGATTTAAAAATCAGACTGGGATGAGTATCCGTGTGATTGCCGATCAGGTGGCCGCGCGCGGAAATTTCCCTGCACCAGGTCCGGGCAGGCGCGCGCAAATTTGCCGATCAGGAAAAATGTCGCGCGCACCGAATGGCTTTCGAACAATTCAAGGAGCTGCGGAGTGATCGCTGGATTCGGGCCGTCGTCGAACGTGAGAGCAATCTTGCGCGAGGAATCCGTGTGGCGCAGCGTTGGACCGAACAATTGCGACGACGGAGCCACGGCGCCCCAGGCGGCAATGCCCGCCGCGGCGGCCGCGCCACCAGCCACGATCGTCGAAAAAAGATTCAATGCGTCTCCAAGCCTTTATTTTCGCATGGCGTGGCCCATCATGCCAGATGCGGGGTAACGCTTTGCAAGGCCAACCCGTCTAAGATTGTGGGGAACGAAGCGGGCCTGAAACTGGTTTTCCTCTGGCACGCGAATAGTGGAACCAGAGGAGCGCGAAAACGGTATCTTCTAAGCTGGGAATTGAAGGGACGTGAAAGTTGCCGGGTAAAAGAATTGCATTGCTGCTCGCGGGGCTGTTTGCGTTGCTCGCAGCTATGGGTGCGCCGCTTGCCGCGCAGGACAATGCGGACGCCGACACGGCCGCCGATTCGCAGCTAGCAGGGACTGTACGCGCTGCGGATGGCACGGCTGTTCCCGGCGCGACCTTGCGCGTCATTCAGACATCCACTGGGAAGGCCTGGATAACCTGGACGGATGAAGAGGGGAATTTCGAATTTCCGGCTCTTCCCGCGGGCCATTTTCGCGCGGAAGTTTCGCAACTCGGTTTCGTGCCCGCAACCAAGGAAATCGATCTGGCTTCGGGAACAAAAACTCCAGCCGATCTGAAAATGGATATCGCAACGCTCGCGGAGATTGCCGCTCCTCTTGAGGCGGAGAATGCAGCCAAGGCAGCAACCGCGCCGCCGGCAAATGAAAGCGCCAAGTCCGCACAGGCAGCTGCATCAACCGCGAGTGGCGCGGCATCCGCCACATCGAATCCAACCACAACTACAGCAAGCAGCGGTGCGGCCACACCTTCTCGCGGAGGCAATGGAGGCCAGCGCGGTGGCGGCCGCAACGGACCTCCGGGCGGCCCCGGCGGCGCCAACGGACAGGGCGGCGGGCGGCGCGCATTTCAGCAAGTGGGCCTAAACGGCCAAGATCAAAATCCCGCCGAAATCGGGACCGAAGATCAAACAGTTCCGGAAGCCGGCGGGCAGCTCGGACAAGTCGCTTCGGCCGACGCCGTTCAAATGATCGGAACTGTGGCGATGGGCCTGATGCCGGCGGGCGGATTTCCGCAACCTGGCGATGGCGGATTTGCAAACGGCGACAATGGCATGCCGGGGCAAGGCGTTCCCGGCGGTGGCGGCCCACCAGGCGGTCCAGGCGGAGGGGGATTTGGCGGCGGCCCCGGCGGAGGTGGGCGCGGTGGTCCGCGCGGCGGAGGCGGTGCACGCGGACCGCGCGGCGCGCCGCAGGGAGTTGCCGCGTTGTGGGGCGCGCAGCGCGTGATGCGCCAGCGCATCAATCGCATGCACTACAGTTTCTACGATACGGTTGGAGATTCCGCGCTGAACGCGCGGCCATATTCTCTCTACCAGGCCAACCCGCCCAAAATTTCCAGCTGGACGGAATCCGCCGGGATGAACATCGGCGGGCCGCTGAAAATTCCGCACGTGTACGACGGCAGCGACAAAACATTTTTCTACATCAATTTTGGCGGCACATGGTCGCGAAGTCCGGTGGACCAATTTTCCACCGTGCCTACGCTGGCGGAGAGAAACGGCGACTTCAGCGCGGACAATGTTCAGCTCTACAACCCCTTGTCGAACCTGACGGGGCCTCGAACACTGATGAGCAATGCGGGCTGCTACCAGGCCACACCCTCTTCCCCGTTGCCTCCTGTCGGCACATGTATCCCAACCAGCATGATCAGCGCTCAGTCCAGCAATCTGCTGGCATACATCCCCATGCCCAATATCCCGTTGACGAATGTCGCCGGGCAGAATTTCAACTATCACCTGCAGACCAATCTCCCCGGCCTTAGCAACCGTTTGAACGTAAACGTCACGCACCAGATTTCGTCGAAGCTGAGCTTGCAGGTGAACTACAATCTCAGCAATGGCACGTCGCATTCGCTAAACAGTTTTCCGGGGATCGAAGGGAACACCTTCACGCGCGGGCAGAGCGTGATGATCGGGCTGACCCAGAACTGGACGAAAACCTTTTCTCATACTTCGCAATTATATTTTTCGCGCAACCGGTCGCTGGGCCTAAACGAATTTTCCAATACGACGGACATCGGCTCGCAGATTGGCCTGACCGGAATTTCGCCGAACGCGTTCGATTACGGCCTGCCTTCCATCAATTTCACCAACTTCACGGGACTGAGCGATCCGAATTTTTCGCTGAGCCGCAGCCAGACGTACCGCTACGTGGACGGCCTCCAATGGACCAAGACTAAACACACCGTCAAGGTCGGAGGCGAAGTCCGCAAGATGGACATCAACCGCGATTCCGATCCCGCGCCGAACGGGCAATTTTCATTTACCGGATTGATGACCAGCCAACTCTCCTCCACCGGCGCGCCGCTCCCTTCGCCCGCCAATTGCCAGACGGTTACCTCCTCCGGGCCATGTATCGGAAACGATTTCGCGGATTTCCTGCTGGGCTATCCTGCCAATACCCGGGTGCAGTATGGCGACACTGCCACATACTTTCGCAACTGGGGCTTCATCGGCTACGCTACTGACGATTGGCACATGTTCCCGAAATTCACGCTGACCTACGGCGTGCGCTACGAGGCGTTCACTCCGCCCACGGAAATCAACGGCCACATCGCTAATCTCTCTGTAAATTCGGATTTCACACAGGTGCAATGCGTTACGCCCGTCGCGACGAATGGTTGCGCTGCGGGCCCCACGGCGTCGCTGTTCCACGGCCACTACAATAATTGGGCGCCCCGCCTGGCCATCGCATGGCAGCCCCCTGGCAAATGGTTTTCCGGACAGCACCAGCTGACGTTTCGAGCCGGCTTCAGCATGTTTTATGTCGAGTCCTATTTGAATACGCTCGCAAGTGAAATGGCCAACCAGCCGCCCTTCGCCACTGCGAGCACTCTGACGCAGCAGACGGCAACCACTGTCCCTTTGAGTTTTCAGACCAACTTGTCCACGGCCCTGCCAGGCGCGGTGACCAATACCGTTGCGGTGAACCCCAACTATCAAGTTCCCTACGCCATGATTTGGAATGCCGGCTTTGAATATAATTTGGCGCGAAGCACATTCCTCGAAGTGATGTACACGGGCACGCGCGGCGTGCATCTCGACGAGCTTCTTGGGTACGGGCCTTCCACCACAAACCCGAACGTGGCGGGATTTACGTACGATACCTCCGGCGCGTTCTCCAACTTCAACGCGTTGCAGGTACGCTTGCAAAAACGTATGACGCGCGGCCTCATGTTCATGGCGCGCTACACGTTCTCAAAGTCTTTGGACGATGCCAGCACAATTGGCGGAGGCGGCCAAACGGTCATTCAAAATAACGCCGATCCGCGCGCCGATTACGGCCTGTCTTCCTTCAACATGACGCATCAATTCCTCGGCCAGTTCAGCTATCAGCTCCCGTTCGGCGACCGACAGCGCTTTGCCACCAAGGGCTGGCAGAAAGACGTGTTTGGCGCGTGGCGCATGAATGGCACGTTCACGGCGCATTCGGGCACTCCTTACACCGTGCGAGTGTTCTCGACCAACCAAGCCTGCCAAAATGTTCCCGGCACGAACTCCGAGCGCGCCGACCAGTCCGGCATTTCCTCCATTTCAAATCCGACGGTTTCGCAATGGTTCAACACGGCCGCGTTTAGTATTCCCACTTCGTGTTTTGGCGATGCGCCGCGCAACTCCGTGATCGGCCCCGGCGCGTTCACGATCAATTCAGGCGTGACCAAGACAATCCAATTCGGTCACGACGGCCTGCGGCGGCTGGACATCAGTTGGGAAACGAGCAACCTGCTGAATCATCCGAACTACTCCGGGTTGTCAACCGTGCTGGGGTCCAAGACGTTTGGCGAAATCACCAGCGTTGCGGGAATGCGCACGATGACATTTACCACGAGGCTCAATTTCTGATGGCGGCGCGAAAAACAATTCGGCGGCGTGTAGTGGCGGCGATCGCCGGCGTGTCTCTCTTCGGTGCGCCGCTCTCTGCACCGCTTGGCGCGCAGAGTTCCCAGCCGCAAGCGCAACAAGCGCAGGCGGCACCCGTCAATCCTCGCCAAGGTCCGGCACCGCCGCCGCCCGCCGCCAAGCCGCTGCCGGGCGGAAAAGCGACCATCCGCTCGACCGTGAGCCTTGTGGAAATCGATGTGCAAGTGACCAACCGCGACGGCAAGCCGGTGAAAGGGCTGAAGCAAGAGCAGTTCACCGTGACCGAAGACGGCAAGGCGCAAAAAATATCGTCCTTCGAGTACAACGATATCGAGCAGGTGGAAACCGCGGGCAAAGGAGACGAGGCCCCCATCACGGTTTCGCTCGGAGCCGTTACTTCTCCGGAGGAAGTCAAGGCGGTGGTGCGCGATCACCGCATGATCGTGCTGTTTTTCGATCTTACGTCCCTGCAAACGGAAGACCTGCTGCGCTCCACGCGCGCCGCGCAAAAGTATTTGCAGGAGCAGATGACTCCGGCGGATCTTGTGGGCGTGGTGGCCTTCGGCAACACGCTGAAAGTTGTGGCGAATTTCACGAACGATCGAGGCTTGCTCAAGCAGGCTGTCAACGCGCTCGTGCCCGGCCACGAAGCGGCGCTTTCGCAACTGGCCGAAGCGGCGACCGCCGCAAACGGGGAAGCCGCCGTCACCGAAGATACAGGCGCGGCGTTCACCGCGGACGACACGGAATTCAATATTTTCAATACGGACCGAAAACTCGCGGCCGTCGAGGCGCTGTGCGAAGTCCTCGAAGGAATTCCCGGAAAAAAATCGATCGTTCAATTCACCAGCGGCATCACCCAAACCGGCGAGGAAAATCGCTCGGAGCTGATTGCAGCAACGAATGCCGCGAACCGATCGAACGTTTCGATCTACAGCGTCGATTCGCGCGGGCTGCTGACGGCGACTCCGGGAGGCGACGCCAGCACAGGCGCTTCCAGCGGCACGGCCATGTTTAGCGGCGCGACCGTCGTTTCGCAAAGCCAGTCCCGCCAGGATTCGCGCGACACGTTGGCGACGCTCGCGGGAGACACTGGCGGGCGAACCTTTTTCGACGTGGGAGACTTTGGAAAAGTTTTTCAGAGCGTGCAGAACGATACTTCCGGCTACTACCTGGTGGGATATTACAGCACGAACTCGGCGAATGACGGCGCGTGGCGGCGCATTCACGTGAAAATCGATGCGCTTCCCGCGGGCGCGAACGTTCGTGCCCGCGAAGGCTACTATGCGGCCAAGAATTTCGGCGTTTTCACCACGGAAGACCGCGAGCGGCAGCTCGAAAATGCCTTCCAGTCCGATACTCCGGAAGTGGAGTTGCCGCTGGCAGTGGAAACGTCCCAGTTTCGATTGAACGCCAAACAGGTGTTCGTGCCTATCTCCGCGAAACTCGCGCCCAGCGCGCTGCAATGGGCGCAAAAGCGAGGCAGCCGGGAAACGGCATTCGATTTCGCTGCGGAAGTGCGCGACGCGAAATCGAACCGCGTGGTGGGCGCGTTGCGCGATACCATCACGGTGAAGATCGATCAGGAGCATTTCCAGGAAATTCAGCAGCGTTCGCTGGTCTACCAGGGCGGCATCATTCTTGCGCCGGGCGAGTATAAACTGAAATTTCTGGCGCGCGAAAACGAGTCCGGCCGTATCGGCACATTCGAGCAGAAACTTTCCGTCGCTCCGCCGCAATTTGATCGCTTGCAGGTAAGTTCGCTGCTCTTGTCCAGCCAGGTGGAAGCTTTGCAGAAAACGGCGCAGATCAAGACGCAGGCGATTGGGCAGGACGCCAAAATGAAATCGTCGCCGCTGGACGTGGGCGGCGAACGAATTATTCCCAGCGTAACGCGCGTTTTCACCGGCGAGCAAACGCTCTACGTTTTCTTCCAGGCCTACGTGCCGCAGAAGGCCGACGCAAGCTCGCTTCGCGCGGGCCTGGTGTTCTTCCGCAACGGGCAGCGCCTCTCGGATACGCCGATGGTCGCGGCCACGGAATACGATGAGAAGAACCGCATCGCGTCCTTCCGCCTCAGCCTGCCGCTTGCGGGATTGAGCGGCGGTCGCTATACCGTGCAAGCCATCGTGGTGGATGCGGGAACGGCCTATGCGGCGTTCGCGCGAAATTATTTTGCGCTGCGTGCAACGGCCAAGCCCGCCACATCCGCTGCGACCCCTGCTCCGCTTGCCAATTAACCTCCGCTTCGCGCGGCAGGAAAGATCTCGCCGCCCGCCTTCGCATGCAACAGTGCATGGTGATGCCGCATCTGTAATTGCAGATGCCGTTGTCGGAAAATGTCCGTGTGCGTTCCGGGAAGGCATACTCCCGTCACGGATTCGCGGCGGACAATCGGAGAATGAAACTTAGAAAGAGTTGCATGCGGCCCATCCCCACAGCCATCGTTTTGATCTTCCTTTCCGCAGGATCGATTTTCGGGCAAACGGATCGCCGGGCCGTTGTGGAGGCTGGCGGAGGATCGCCGGAAGTAATTCATCTGGAAGTGCCGGTAGGCGCTCCGCTTCCAGTGGTCCTCGACCGGGAAGTACGCATCCGAAAAACCGGCCAGCCGATTCACGGAAAAATTGCCGAGCCCATCTTCGCATTTGACATGCTGGTTGTCCCCGCGGGCAGCGAGGTCACCGGCAGCGTGACGCGCATCGCGGGCGTCTCCGCCCTGAAACGAACGATGGCCGCGCTGGACTCCAATTTCTCTCCTACCCGCGACGTGGAAATTACATTCGACCAATTAATTCTGCCCGGCGGACGCCGCATCGCGCTGCACACGCAAGTCGCTCCCGCGTCTCAAGGAGTCTTGCAGTTCGCCACGGCGCCGGAACCCAAGAGCGAAGGCAAAGGCAAAAAGCAGAACGCCGCCGTCAAACTTGCCTCCGAAAAGGTCAATGAGAAAAAACAGGAAATCAATCAGGAGTGGGAAACGGCAAAGAAGCAGGTGACCGCACCGGGGAAAATGCACCGGCTGAAAAGAATAGCCATCTCCGAGCTGCCCATCCATCCACAATATATTGACGCAGGAACGCGATTCAACGCGGAACTTCTCGATCCACTTGATTTTGGAACGGAAGAGCTGGCGCCGGAAAAACTGCGCATGGTTGGGACGGCTCCCGCGGCGGGAAGCGTTGTCCACGCGCTGCTCAAAACGCCGCTGAGTTCGGAGAGTTCGCCAAGAGGCGCAGCTGTAGAGGCGGTCATGACCGTGCCGCTGCTCACGGACAACCATCTCATTCTTCCGGAAGGGACACTGCTGAAGGGATCCGTTCAGCAAGTTCAACCTGCACGCAGATTGCATCGGAACGGACAGTTACGAATCATATTCCATGAGGTCGCGCCGCCCGATTCGGCTGAACGGAAAGTTGAAGCCAGCCTCGAAGGCGTGGAAGCGAATAACGACGAAAACCTGAGTCTGGATTCCGAGGGTGGAGCGAAGGCGACGACTCCAAAAACGAGATACCTGACTACTGGAATCTCCATCGGGATTGCGGCGTTTTCAAGCGATGACCTGCTGAATAGCACGCTGGACGGGGCGTCTGGCTACCATTTAATTGGGCTTGCCGTGGCAGCTCTCGCCCGCTCGCGGGCATTCGCAATCGGTTTCGGTGTGTATGGCGCGGGAAAGTCTGTCTACAACCATTTTCTTTCCCGCGGACACGAGGTCGTGTATCCAAAAGACACCGCAATGGCGATTGGATTCGGATCGCGCGTCCTAGGTCCTGCAAAGTCTCCGACTCAATAGCTCAATAGCAAGTGCGTCCAAGGCAACTTCTCCGTTGCTCGTTCCAGTTTGGCATTTGGCCCCAGATACCGACGGCCCCTCTGCAATCTCACTAAGCACTTCGCATATTCGCTTTCTATCCCATCCGATTGGCACTGCTCATGCTCTTGTTGGGTGCGGGGAGCGGGGACAAGTGCCTTAGCGGGCTGTCAATGCTTGCGGCTTGCGCTGGGGATTTGCGCTCAATTTGACGACCGTGCCACTAACTTTCTCATTCTTCTAGATTTGATAGGGCCGGCAAATGAAAGGCTGAATTGCGTGCCTGATTCGGCGCGTGCAATTGCGTTTCAATTCGGTCCTGATGCGAACCAATTTGGGAGTCATGAATGAATTCCGTTCCTGGAATCTTATCGCAGTTAAAGATCGCGCTTGGAGAGGCCGCCGTTCTTTGGGCCATCGTAGCGGCAATCGCAATGCTCATCGCATACACGCTGGCGCGCCGCGCATGGCAAAATTTTCGTGAGCGCCAATTTGACGCGCTCTCCTTCAAGGTTCACAAGCAATGGCGCGCCATGGTAAGAGGAGAAATCCCCGCGGAAAAGTGGCGAAACGATCCCCGGATTTGCGAAATCCTGCAATCCATCGTGATTCACGAAATTGGCGCGGTGACCGACAAGGATCGGGCAGGGCTGCAGGAGTTCTTGCGCACCAGCGGCTTGCTGGATCGCTGCATCGAGCGAGTTCATAGCGGAAGCGGATGGGCCCAGAGGCGCGCCATGCTTGCCCTGGGAGCGATGCGCGTGCCGGAGGCGGTCGCACCTCTTATGGAAGCGCTGCATGACTGGCAACTGGATACCCGGTTGATCGCCGTGAGGGCGCTCGGCCGAACCGGGCTTGCCGAAGCGGCGGAACCGATCCTAGAAGCCTACATGGTTGGCGGACTCAAAGTGCCCAGCGATCCGGTTTCGAACGCCCTGATGCATTGCTACAAGAACGAACCAGAGGCCTTGATGCCGTACCTGCGGCGTTCCCTGGGAGAATCTCGCGAGGTCCTTGCCAGAGTGGCCGGCGAGCTCGCCACGCCTCTCATGGCCGAGGAAATGATTTATCTCGCGGAAGATCCCGGGCCGGAAGTGAGGGCCAGTGCCGCCAGGGCCATGGCCGCCGCGCCGCTGGCTATTGCCATTCCAACTCTTGCCAAGCTGGTTCGCGACGACATCTGGTTTGTGCGGTTGCGAGCCGCCACTGCGCTCCATCAAATTCTTCATCCGCGCGTGATTCCGTTTCTTCTGGAGGCAGTCCGCGACTCAAACCGCCTGGTTCGAATTAGGGCCGCCACGGCCCTCGCGAAATTCGAACATGAAACCGTGGAAATTCTTCGGCGTATCGTCGATTCGCGCGACCGCTACGCGCTTCAAGCCATGATCTCCGCTCTGGAACTCGGCGGTGGATTTGGGAAAGTATTGGCGCAACTCTCCGATCCCAACCTTCGCGACGAATCGGCCGCCAATCTTCTGGACGCCCTTCGCAAGGGCTCGGCAGGTCTTTGGACTACGCGCCCGGCCAATCCCGTGGTCGAATCGGTCTTCCCTTAGCCTCGCGCCAGCCCCAGTCCCGTCGTCCTTCCCTGGCCACCCGGATTGTGCTATAACCTTCGGGCCATGGAACGAACCCTGCATATGGAAGCGAATCGTTGCACGCGCGATGGAGATTCCGGCGTGCGGCAAAGCGAACCGGAACATGCCATCAGTTTCTGCCCGGTTTGTTCCGAGCGCCTTGCATCGAAGCGGTGCAAGCTGGTTTGCGGGAAGTGCGGGTACTACCTGTCTTGTTCGGACTACTATTGACGGATTGACGCCGTTTTTTCGGCGCTGGGATTTCAAGTTTACGAGAAAACTTTAGTCAGGAGGATAGACCGTGGCACTTAAAATGACGGACCGCGTGGTGGATGGGGTGGCAGTAGTGGCGCTGGAAGGACGTATTGTGCTTGGGGAAGAAAGCACCGCGCTGCGCGAAAAGGTGAAGTCGCTGCTGGCCTCCGGCCAAAAGAAAATTGTCCTCAACATGGACAACGTCACTTATATCGATAGCTCGGGGCTTGGCGCGCTGGTTGCGGCTCACACCAGTGCCCGTTCACAAGGCGCATCGCTGAAAATATCCAACCTGGGCTCGAAATTTCAGGAAATTTTGCAGGTCACTAAGCTGGTCACCGTGTTTGAAGTTTCTCCCACGGAAGCGGCAGCCATCGCCAGCTTCGCCAAGTAAACTTTCAAACAAGATTTTCCGTGCCGCCGCCGGTCGCTGACCTGCGGCGGCATTTTCTTTTTGCGGGTCAGCATGCAGCGCGTCCCTCGATTGCCTTTTCTGTATGATCGCGCCAGAAGATAGGCCCCGGAGCGAAAACCGCCCGGGCGGAATCGTGCTTGGAGAGATCTGTTAAAACGAGTACTTCAGCCAAAGTTTTATTTGCCGCCCGCCCTTGATCGTGATGGCCGTGTTGTTGAAATTCGGGTCGTTCATGGTGTACGAGGGCGTGAAAAGATTGGGGTGGTTAAAAGCGTTGAACATGTCCAGGCGGAAAGAGAGCGTCTGACGATCGAGCTTCCAGAAATGCACCGGGAAGTCGCGCTGAATTGCCGTGTCAAAGTAAATCTGCCCCGGCCCGAAGAGCGAATTTCGGCCGACATTTCCAGGCACCCCAAAAGGGACCACGAAATGAAACGTGTTAATGGGTTCCGGGCTGCACGAAGGTTTCGTCAGCACACAAGTTAAGTCGTAAGTCGTCCCCGCAACATTGCCCACGAATCGGCCGTCAACTCCCAGCGAATTCAGAGGCGCGGAAGCATTCACCAGATTCGGGCGGCCGTTTAGATGGGCATCGCCAATGTTGTCGAAGCCGGGCGTCACAGTGTTGGGCGTCCCGGTCTCAATAGTTGCGATGCCCGACCAATGCCACTGGTCGGTCAGTGCTCGAAGAATCGTGTTTTGCTGAAAGAATGGGACCTGCCAAACGTAGGCCACGGTAAATCGATGACGCCGATCATATGTGGAGGGTCCCCAATCCGAATGCTGGTTGGTAAGAATTTGGGAAAAGGAGCTCAAACCTGTAGTTGGCTGTATAGCCGAAGTGTCGTCCATGAATTTGGAATAGGTATACGCCGCTCGCAAGACCAAGGTGTGGATTCTTCGCTCCACTTCAACCTGCCCCGAGCTATACCAGGAATCTCCGGCGTTGGTTCGTATTTCAATTTCCGTGAAGTTGGGATTTGTGTAGATATAACCAAACTGGTTCGATCCTAGCGCCGGGTTGAATTCCTGGTTTGCGAATAGATGTTCGCCTCTTGTTCCGACATAAGCCAGTGTCAAGACAAGCCCCAGCGGCAATTCCCGCTGCACATTTGCGTTCCACTGTTGTGTTAATGGATTGTGGAGGTTGCTGGCGATCGATTGAATTAGAAATGTCGAGTTCAGCGTCGGCGAAATGCCTGGGAATGCGGATGCATTCGCTTGCCCGCGACCAGTCTGGGAGGGAATTGTTCCGCCAAATGTATTCGGTTGCGACGCTGCCGATTCGGTGGTGATCTCCGTGAAAAGTCCATCGTAGAAAATTCCATACCCGGCCCGAAGCACGGTCTTGCCGTCGCCGAAAAGGAAGCGGCCCCAGTGCGGCGCGTATGCTAGGCCGAGGCGGGGAGCGAAATTTCTCTTATCCGGATTCTGCTTGAACGAAAACAGGCTGTCGAAGAAGGCCGGAGTGGCTGGATTTGAGTATTCCGGATTTGTAGCATTCGGCAGGCCAACGCCCGCGTTGATATTGAAACCAGGGTACGCTAGGGAATTTGCCAGTGCGCCCCAGTATTCATAACGCAAACCCATGTTCAGGGTGAGGTTGCTCTTGATTCTCCAGGCATCCTCAATGTACGGAGCAAACATGTTGGCGGCGCTGTTGATGTTTGGATTTCCGAAGCCCTTGGAAATGGTGCCCGGATATTGGCCGGTGAAGTCATCGATAAAATTTCCGAGAGAGGTAAAACCTCCTCCGGAATTATAGAAAATCGACCCGCGCGTATTCAGCGCGATCGTATCGTTTAGGCGAAGCACTGTGGTGTCCACTCCAGCCTTGATGGCGTGGCTGCCGCGCACATAGCTCAACGCCTCCTGAATCTGCCATGCGCCATGAGTTCGCCCTTGCGGGTAGATGCTGTCGACTCCAATAGAAGGAAAATTAATGTCGCTACCGAAGCTGATGAAGGGAATATTGGCCAGCGGTCCGGCAAGCGCCGCAGGCGTCGCTGCAAACGAGAAATCGATGTTCGTGTAAGACAGCCGCAATTCGTTGACCAGATTTGAAGAAATCTCATGCGCCCATTGGCCGCGGAACATCTCCGCGGGCCCGCCCGCCTGCGTTTCAAAATTGGGCAAGGCCGAAGTGGAATTTGGCGAGAGCTCGCCAGTATCGCGAATGACGCTTACGGTCAGCGTATCGCCGTCCGTGAAGTGCCAATCCATCCGGTAATTCCAATCCACGAAGTTGGAAACGGTGTGGACATTCTGGACTTGGAATTCCGCGATATTCACGCAGGGGCATGCACCGTTTAGACCAGTCGCGATGCTTTGGGGAGCTACCAATCCGGGCGAAACCAACGTCCCAATCGCGTTTAGTAGCAGGTTGACATTGGCATTCGATGGAAAATTTGCTTTAAGGGTCGCGATCCCCGCCGCAGTGGGCAGATCGTACACGGATCCGGTAGCCGCTTGCCTCTCTCGATTCCATTGCGCCGCGCCGAACACGAAGAGTTTATCTTTTTTCAGGGGGCCGCCTAAATCGAATCCGAAGGTGTTCTGGTTGTCATACGGGTTCTTGGTGACCTTATTGGCGATCACGTCTTCGGCCGGAATGGCTGCCAGCGCTGAGTTGCGGTTGATCTCCCACAAGTCTCCGTGAAAATCATTGGTACCGGCCTTGTAAATGTAGTTGGTCACGGAGCCGCCGCCACGGCCGTACTCGGCCGTATAGGCGTTCGTCAGGATGGTGACTTCCTGAATCGCGCCATAATTTATCGGCTGGTAGGCCTGCCCAGTAAGGCCGTAATCGTTGTCATCCTGGCCGTCAATCAGGAAATTGTTGGCTTGCGGGCGCGAGCCGTTCACGGAGAACGCGATTCCGTTTGTTTCAGCGTCTGTGGGTATCGCCCCGTTTCCTATTGGCGAGTCCTGAACTCCCGGCAGGGTCATTGCCAGCGCGGCTGGGTTTAGATCGAGGTATGGAAGTTGGGCCAGTTCCTGGCGGCTGATGTTTTCCCCAAATTGACCAGATTGTGCGTCGATCGCCTGTGCTGCGGGAGCTTGCACTTCGATCGTCTGGCGTGTCGCAGCGATCGTCAGTTTGCCGTTGATGGTCGTGGTCAGCGACCCGTTGATGACAACTCCGCTGACCGTGAGGGTTTCGAACCCTGGGACAGCAATGGTGACAGTATAGATTCCCGGTTGCAGGCTTTCCAGGCGGTAGGCTCCATCCTGATCCGCGTGCGTTTCATGGGCTTGCCCGTACTGCGGACTCAAGGCTACAACGTCCGCTCTCGGCACCACTGCCCCGGTAGGATCGCTGACCGACCCCACAAGCGTGCCGTTACTTGTTTGCGCCCACGCGGCTGCCGAAACGAGCAGAGCAACGGCCAGCGCTACGATCCGCGCAAGACCTTTTGTTGTATTCAATTTGCCCCCTGGTTCAAATCTCTTCCGGCTTGGCCTATAGGCGCATTTATATAGCAGTTTGTTCGAGCCCGTCGTCGCACACGGGCAGCGAAAAAAGATACTGAAGAAGAAAATAACAAGGGTAAACCCCACATCGTCCTCGCGAAGTGGGTATCTCGACGGCTAAGCGGTTTAAATAAATCTAAACCGCTCGAATCTTACGCCTATTGCGGCAGGAACTAAAGTCCCTTGGGTTAACATATGGAACGAATTGCTTCCACTGTGAAAATACGTCGGGCAACGCAATGTTCCAAAAATGGGAGTTGTGAGTGAGCATGAAACGGTGTTCCTCATTCACTCATGCCTGGTTCGAGCGTTTGGCGAAGAATTAAACGCCGGCCTCTTTTAGACTTCCGGCTCACTCTTTCAGGCGGTACATGGTGATTCCGCTCATCAATTTGGGGAAGAAATCGGTGGATTTTTGCGGCAGGACTTCCCCGCCCATGGCCATTTCGGCCACGGTTTCCACGCTGACCGGGTTCAATAAGAAGCAAATCTGAGCGCGGCCAGAGTCAACTTCCGCAATGGCCGTATCCATTTCGCGTTCATAGGTGATGTTCTTCTCGGTCTTCACTGCGTCCTGCGTGATGTTCAGGCCGCGCTCCAGAAGCAGCCGGTGCAGCAGAACCACGTCCAGCCGCCGCTGAGCCGGTGAAACGCCTTGCAGGAGAGCTTCCAGATTCGCTTCCTTCTTCAGCACAAAAATATGAAATGCTCCGTCGCCCGCATATGCGCCGATTGCCCGTTGCTCCTGGCCGCGCAGCAAATCGCGCCGAAACTGTTCGTAAACTCGTGGACGCTCCGCGGCCCCATTAAAAGCATAGGAGGTCACATCGAAAGCGTCGGCCAGCGCGGCGCACATTCCCGCCAGAGAAAAGTTGGGGACGTTGGCCACCACGCGGTGCGTGGGCAGGATCGTCAAACCCTTGCCGGCCGTGTTGAAGAGCGTCATCATCACTTTTTCGTATGGCGCATTGGGATCCACTTTGCCGGCGCGCGCGCGGCGCTCGTCCCGATAGGCCATCGCCGTTTCATAGCGGTGGTGCCCGTCGGCAATCACCAGTTTTTTGTCCGCCATTTCGCGGCGGATCGCCTCGATGGTTTGAGTGTCCGTCACGGGCCACATCTTGTGCACTACGTCATACTCGTCACGAAGCTCGACCTCCGCCTTGGTTCCGGCGGCTGCGTCCAGCAGGGCATCGATTCGCGCCGCTGGGTCGCTGTAAAGCATGAAGAGTTGCCCGGTATGCGTCTGCGTGTGGCGCAATAGTTCCATGCGGTCGGCTTTTGGTCCTGACAGAGTCTGCTCGTGCCGGAAAACAACGCCAGCCGCGTAATCTTCAATGCGCCCCACGGCGATAAAACCCTTGCGCACGCGCCTTTCGCTGGTGCCCGGCACCGTATATTCCTGGAAATATGCGTACAGCGAAGGTGCCGCGTCCTGCACGATCACACGGGCGCGAATCCATTCATCGAGGGTCTTCTCGGCGCGCGTGTAAACATTGAATGTGGGGGTATCGTCAGGAAACGATTTTCCCTTTTCGATGGGGATCAAATTGTATGGGCTTGCCGCCGCGTACTTCTCCGCCATGGCCGGAGTGATCTTGTCATAGGGCTGCGTGAGCACCTTCACCGGTTCCACCAGGGCCGAGTTGTATCGATATGCTCGAAAAGGAAAAATGTCCGCCATTCGCACTTCCTCCAGTTTGAAAAAAATACGCCGCCAAGCTCAGTCCCGGCAAATATTGCACGGAGACTTTGCTCTCATGAATTACAACTCTCTATATTACAATTAAAGTTTCACGGAGGGCCGCACAGTTTTTAGTAGGACAGCCGCTCCTGGCTGTACGCTCTTGTATCGACAAAGTTGCACGTGGCACCCATCCGGTCGCAGGCGAGCAGGATTGGAAGTTACTGTAGCGCGGCAGCAAAGCAATGGAGCGACCACGAAAGTTCCAATGGGGGACCAAATCACCCGCTTCACGGAAGTACGCACCCTGATCTTCGATCTGGACGGCACGCTGATCGATTCCAAGCTGGACCTGGCCCTTTCGGTCAACGCAACCCTTGCGGAGTTGGGACGCGATCCGCTGCCGCACGAGCAGATTTTCAGCTACGTGGGGCGAGGCGCTCCAGCGCTGATTGCGCGCGCCCTGGGCAGCGACGCCTCCGAGCAGGATTGCATGCTGGGCCTGGAATTTTTCATCAAGTATTACTCCGCTCACAAGCTCGACAACACGCTTTTGTATCCCGGCGTGCGCGAAACGCTCGACGCGCTCATGGGCATGCCCATGGCCGTCTACACCAACAAGCCCGTGCGAGTGAGCCGCAGCATTATCCAGGAACTGGGCATCGCCAATCATTTTCGCCTTGTGTATGGCGGGAACAGCTTCGAGCGCAAGAAGCCCGATCCCATGGGCGTTGAATCCATTCTGCGGGAATTCGGCGCCGCGCCCACGCAGGCCATGTTCGTGGGCGATTCCGAAGTCGATGTGCAAACCGCGCGCAACGCCGGCACGTGGGTCTGCGGCGTGACCTACGGCTTCGGTAGCCACCGCCTCGCGGAATATCCGCCGGACTTGCTTGTGGACAATCTCACCGAGATGCTTCCGCACCTGCCTGTTGGCCCCGCTGGCAGACGTCGCTAGATTTGCAATCTATTTTCTTTAATTACGCGCGACCCGATGTGCCGTGGCTTGCGGAGAACCACTCCCATGTGCGCTTCAAGCCTTCTTCAAACGAGATGCGCGGTTGATAGCCGAGCACTTCTTTCGCCAGGCTGATGTCCGCCTGCGAGTCGCGGATGTCGCCCTGGCGCGGCTCGGCGTATTTTGCGCGAGCGGGGCGGTCCGTAATTTTTTCGAGCAAGGCCAGCGTCTGATTCAATGTGCTGCGGATTCCGGTGCCGACGTTAATGGCTAGGCCGGGCGCGCCCTTTGCCTCGCAAGCAAGCAAGATCGCATTCACGACGTTTTCAACGTAGACAAAGTCGCGCGATTGTTCGCCGTCGCCGTATATGGTGGGTTGTGTTCCGCTCAGCAGGGCTGCGTTAAAGAGCGACAGGACGCCGGAATACGGCGAGCCGGGATCTTGCCTGGGTCCGAACACGTTGAAGTAGCGCAGCGAGACAAACTCAAGCCCGTACAAATCCTGAAACATGCGCCCATAGGCCTCGCCAACTTGTTTAGAAAGGCCGTACGGCGAAATTGGGCCCAATTCCGCATTCTCGCGAATCGGAAGGACGGTTGTTTTTCCGTAGACTGCGCAGGAGCTTGCGAAAACCATGCGTTTCACTTTTGCGTCGCGCGCCGCCACCAGGACATTCAGCGTGCCATTCACGTTGATGAGATTGGTTTCGACAGGATCTTTCATGGACCGTGGCACGGAAGTCTGCGCCGCCAGGTGAATCATGCAATCCACGCCGCGGCATGCCTCGCGCAGCGCTTCCAAATTCACGATGCTCTCTTGGATAAATTTTATTTTTGATTTTGCCTGAGCCAGGTTAGCGGCCTTGCCGGTGGACAAATCGTCCAGCACCAGCACATCGTGCCCGCAGCGCAGCAATTCGTCCACCGTATTGGAGCCGATGAATCCTGCCCCTCCAGTTATGAGATAGCGCATTCCATGCCCCCTCTGAATTGCCGACGCAAAACATCCGAGCGCCAGATTTCCGGCGATTTTGAACCACTCCGGGCTCGCGGCGCGCATCTAAACAGCAGGCTCGACACAGCTGGTTTCCGGGCCATTTTTTCTGTACTCTGAATATAGCGTGCCCGCTGGGTGCATTCACTGCGCCACCGCGTCTAAATTAGCATGCTGGAAAGGGCCGGAGCGAACTGGCTTCGCTGCTCTGGACCAAATAAATTGCTATTGTTGAGGCCACGCGCAACGAACCTTCGATTTGCCTCGGCTGCTCCGCTGCTGGCGGCGCTGCTGGCGTGCGTTTCTCCGGGCTGGGCGCAGCAATCCAAGCCACCCAAAAAGCACGCTAAACCTCCGGCGGCTCCCGCGAAGCCGGTTGCGGCTCCCGTTCCATTTCGTGCAGGAGAAGATTTGCAGTACCGCGTGCTGCTCTCCAAATACTCGGTGAACGCGGCGAAGATTGAAACTACAGTCGTGGAGCAGCGCGATTTTTTCGGGCGTCCGGCGTGGCATTTTCGAGCCAGCGCCCACACCATGGATACCACGCGGGCTCTCTTTGCGATTGACGACCAGTTCGATTCCTATACCTCCGCCGCCAATCTGTTCTCCCTGCAATATGAAATGTATCTTCATGAGCAAGGGAAGGCGCAAACGAATTTATATCGCATGACGGGCGATGGCGATCCGGCTCCGGACGATGCCACGGCGGTTCGCGTAGTACCCGGAACGCGCGACGCGATCGGTTTTCTGTACAATTTGCGCGCCGCGGATTGGCAGCGCACGCCGGAGTTGCGCGTGGCCCTATTCGATGGACGGCGCCTGTATGACGTGGTCGCACGGGTCGATACGCCGCAAGGAACCGTCACGGTGCCCGCGGGAAATTTCCAGGCCTTCCGAGTTTCCGTTCGATTGTTCGATCACGGCAAGGAAATGACGGACACGAAGCTGTGGTTGTGGATTACCAAGGACGCGGCCCACACGCCTGTTCTCGTCGAGGCCGAAATTCCATTCGGCACCGCGCGAATCGAACTCATGCACCTGCCTTGAACGAATCCCCGAAAATTATTTGTGCGGATGTTTCTGGCCTCAAGTAGCACAGGCTTCAGCCTGTGGATTTTCGGGCGACTAAACCCAAAACCCACAGGCTGAAGCCTGTGCTACTGAAACTGCACGCGATGTCAGAATCTGCTTTATACCAGCACGATTTTATTGCGATGGCGCGCGATGCGGCGCGTGGCGTTGCGCGTATCGACCACCAGCTGCGAGGACTCGACAATCATCGGGTAATCGTAGGCTGTGTGATCGGTGGCGATCAACACACAGTCGTATGCGGCCAGCGACTTACTGTCTATGGGGACGGATTTCATTCCCTCGAAATTGTAGTGGCGCAGCTTATGAATCTGCGGGAAGTGCGGATCGTTGTAATCGACCTTGGCGCCGCGCAGCGTCAGTTGTTCGATGATTTTTAGCGAAGGCGATTCGCGCAGATCGTCCACATCTTTTTTGTAGGCCACGCCCAGGACCATGATCTTCGATCCCTTGAGTGATTTTTGCCGTTCGTTCAGGGCCGAGGCCACGGAATCCACCACGTGATACGGCATTGCCGTGTTCACTTCGCCGGCCAGCTCGATGAAGCGAGTGGCAAAATCGTATTCTCTGGCCTTCCACGACAAATAAAACGGATCGACGGGAATGCAGTGTCCGCCCAGGCCGGGTCCCGGATAAAACGGCATGAAGCCGAAGGGCTTGGTGGCGGCCGCGTCAATCACTTCCCAGATGTCAATTCCCATGCGCATGCCCAGCATCTTTAGTTCATTGACCAGCGCGATGTTCACGCATCGGAAAATGTTTTCGAGCAGCTTGGTCATTTCCGCTGCCTGCGTGGAGCTGACAGGTACAACCTTTGCCACGATTTGCGCGTACAGAGCGCAGGCCGCGCGTCCCGATGGAGGATTTACTCCTCCCACGACTTTCGGAATTTGCGCCAGGCCGTATTGCTTGTTGCCCGGATCTTCGCGCTCGGGCGAAAACGCCAGGAAGAAATCGGTTCCGATCTGATCGTTGTCCGGACCGTGCGCAACCGGGCACTTCATCCCAGTTTCTTCCAGCACGGGCAGCACCAGTTCTTCGGTCGTTCCCGGATAGGTCGTCGATTCCAGCACAACCAGTTGGCCGCGCTGCAGGTGCGGGCGAATGGCCTGGGCCGTGTCCGTAACATAGGACAGGTCCGGCTCACGCCGCTGATCCAGCGGCGTCGGTACGCAGATGATGATCGCGTCAACTTCCGCCAGCCGCGAGAAATCCGTGGTGGCCCCAAAATGTTTTGACTGCACGAACTGCTGAATCTTGTTTTGCGGAATATGCTGAATGTAGGTTTGTCCTCGGTTCAGCTTTTCGACTTTTGTGGGGTCGGTGTCAAACCCGGTTACGCGATGCCCGGCTTCGGCAAACCTCAGTCCCAGTGGCAGCCCTACATAGCCACAGCCGATAATTCCAACACGCAGTTGCGATCCCTTGAAATATTCCGGCCTTCGATCGGTAGGCATCGATGTCTCATCTACTCCTGTCAAGTTTCCACTACATTCAATTACGAGCCGACTATAACAACTTTATCGTTGACGCAATACACGGTCGCCGTGCCTCTGTGCCCAGTTGCCAATCATGAAAGGGAATGCCAGGCCGCGGAAATCAAGCCTCAAGGAGTGCCGCTGCGCTTTTGATAACAAAGCAGAATGAGATCGGCCCGTCGGCGGACGCCAAACTTGTTCAGCAAATTGGAAACATGAAATTTCACCGTTCGCTCTGAAATATTGAGCTTGTTTCCGATTTCCTTGTTGGCCATATTTTCCAGAAGCGAACTCAAGACTTCCTGCTCGCGGCGGCTCAAGTCCGCCGCAGTGTCCACCTTCAGACGGCGGCTTTGCGATCCAGCCAGAACGGAATCGACAAACCCTGAAAGCACGGAACGCGGCACCCAGAATCCGCCATTTGCCACTAGCGGGAGCGCCCGGGGAAGTTGTTCCCGCGCTTCGCCGTAAATAAGCAAACCCTTGGCGCCCATCTGCAGCATGGAATAACTTTCCGCGGTGTCAAATTTTTCGGCGACGACGATGATGCGCGCCTCGGTATGTTGTTCGAGGATATTGGAAAGCAGCGCGCCGGCCGCAGGCTTGGCCACATGAGCGTCCACAACGTAAACCGTTGCCTTGGGAACGGGCAGATGGCGCAAATCCGGCCCCAGGGTCGATTCCAAGTGCATGGAAATCGTCTTGAAATCGGGATTCGCGAGCACACGCTCGAATTCGCTGATCACCAGAGGGTGCGGCGAAATCAAGCAAACCTGTAACGCATTTTTCTTGGCCGTCTTCTTCACAGACTTTTAGGTTATCGGAACAGCGGACAGGGAGCAAGGCTCGGTCAAAGTGAAGTTGCGTATACACACAACGGTAACTGAATGGAGACTTCTCAGCAATAAACAGGCCGGCACTTGCTTCGGACTTGCCTAGCGCATCCTTGGTCTCGACTGGGTGACTGCAGAAGGGTTCTTCATAGCGCAGTGATCCACCGAAAATTTAGCTTCCGGCTGCTGAATCGACTAGCCTATAAGAAGCGGGGTCCCACGTCCTCCAGCACGAAAGTGCGAAAATTATGTTCGCATACGCTTGCCCAAAGAAATCCCAGTACGTAAAAACCGCGCGATCTTCACAAAATTGCGATTGCAAACACAGGAGATAGCTCCGCAGCGAAATAGCTGCCCGCAATCTTTGGGCGGTCCGGGTTGGATCTGATGGTCCATCTGGAATGCGCTGAAATAGGCCAATCCTCGGAAGATACCTGTCTTGTATGAGAAAACATTTTCCCATCTGCGCGTGTCTTCAATAATAATCCGTGTTGGAACTTCTTGGAGTCACTTAAAGAGATGGCCGCGTAAAATAAAGAAAAAGAAGAAGATATACTTATCTCTAAAATGAGCCGCTCGGCCAATGTCAATAGATCTTGTCCAATTAGTTTGGTTCGTTGTGTGCATTTGGTTAATGGGGGACGGCATCTGCGCTCTAGGTTTGAGCGAGAACCAACCAACTATGGCGAGCACAGCAATTTCCAGGGCAGGGTTTGGCGATCGGGCGGGGAATCTCCCCCCGAGTGAGTTAATTTTTGGCCGCTCGGCCCCAATGCAGACGGCCAGGCAGAAAATCGATAAGGTAGCCCTGTCCGGCGTTCCAATCCTCATCCAGGGAGACAACGGCACAGGGAAAGGTCTGCTGGCGGCGTACATTCATAATTTGTCGCCCAACCCTGCTGCCGCATTTGTAAAAGTAAATTGCGCGGCGATTCCCGGGGCTCTGCTAGAAAGCGAATTGTTCGGTTACGAAAAGGGCGCGTTCACGGGAGCGCACTCCTCGAAACCGGGCAGAGTGGAACTGGCCGATGGCGGCACACTCTTCCTTGATGGGATCGATGAGATCGATATGTCGCTGCAGGCCAAGTTGCTTCAGTTGCTGCAGGATGGGCAATTTTGCAGAATTGGCGGCCAGGAAGACCGGCGAGTTCAATTGCGAGTGATTTGCGCGACCAATCGGCGGCTTGAACAAGAGATTGCCAATGGGCGCTTCCGCCAAGACCTATTCTATCGAATCAATGTAGTCAGCATCGATCTTCCACCTCTTCGCGCCAGGGCAGAAGACATATCCGACCTGGTTGCCTATTTCCTGCAGACTCACAGAACCCGGCATAACATGCAGGCGAGGCCGCTTTCTCCCGCCGCTCTTCAATTGCTCAAGAGGCACCCGTGGCCGGGCAACATTCGGGAACTGGAGAATCTGATTGAAAGGTATGTGATTCTCGGTTCTGAAGACGCAATTTCCAGTGAGCTGTTGAACTGGGAGCATACGCACGCCACTCCGGAAATTCCGATCGAGGGCCAAATCCATCTCAAAAAGGTGACTCGCCAAGCGGTCCATGATCTCGAGCGCAAAATTATCCTGAGCGTTTTGGAAGCCAATCGTTGGAACCGCAAGCGAACCGCCAGCGCCCTGAAAATCAGCTACCGCGCTCTCCTCTATAAGATTCGCCGGGCCGGCTTGCCCCGCAAACGAGGAATGCATCTTCCCTCGGCCGAAATCATTCGTCCTGCCGGAACTGAAGAGTAGCTACCCCGCGAGAACCATTTTCGAAAATCTTACTGTCCTGCTGGCTTAGTTTCCCGCTGCATAATTCCAAAGGAATGCCATCTAAATTGGTTCCCCATCACGGCTAATTGTTGAAAAGTGAGGGAAAAATATGGCAAACCTCTTCCCTCTGGGTCAAACCGATAAAAGGCCGTGAGAGGAATGCGCAATCATCTCGCGATTAGATATCCCTTGTATTTTGTGCGTGATAGAAGTGCTTATTCAAAATTCTAGATGCAGGGAGAAATGTATTACCACAATGTGGTAATATTTTGTTTGACGCACTAGCCCTGAGCGAGGCTCTGAAATGACCAAAGGCGTTGCTCTAACTTCAACTAATAACAGCACTTAATCTTAGTTTGTGCCTTACAGTCCGGAAAGCCGTGGCATGGCCCGTCCTTTGCTCTATTCCACATAGCCACACGCATGCGTAAGCTGTGTACCTTCAGCTCCCGCAGTGTCTATAGACAGTGAAGAGGTGGAATGGCAACTCGGGCGGACGAAAATTTTCTAGCGGTAGGAGTGCCTGAATCGCGGGCGCTGACATACCAGTATTTCGTCCATGGTGCGAGCCCCGCCATGCGCGCGCTGGAACGCACCATTGCCGACATAGCGTCAACGGACATCCCGGTTCTTTTAGTAGGGGAAAGCGGCACGGGCAAGGAAGTCGCGGCTTTGGAAATTCACAGGCTCTCCAGGCACAGGGATGAGCCATTTGTGAAATGCGGCTGCTCGGGATTGACGGGAGATTCGCTCTCGGCGCGTTTGCAGCGTGCGGAAAATGTTTCGGCGGAAGATGCCGCGAGCAGCGGGTCATTGTTCCTGGATGGGATCAATCACCTTGAGCCGGCCGCGCAGGGTCATTTGCTCAACCTGCTGCCCGATGGCAGCGGGGCGCCACCGCAAGGTTGCCATAGGATGCGCGTCATTTCTTCGACGACGCGAAACCTTGAAGATGAGATGAAGGGCGGGCGATTCCGCGAGGAGCTTTATTACCGGATCAACGGCGTGCACCTGCGCTTGCCGCCTTTGCGGGATCGAAAGGAAGACATTCCCGCGCTGCTGGAATTCTTCTTCAAGAAATACACGTCCTTGTTTGAGCGGGCGGAGCCGAAAATTAGCGAATCCACCGTGAATTTGCTGCTGCGGCATTCCTGGCCCGGAAATATCCGCGAGCTGGAAAATGTGGCCAGGAAGATCGTGGCATTGGGAGACGAACATCTTGCAACTCACGATCTCTCGGTTGAAAATGGAGCCAAGGCGCCCGACACCGTCCCTGTTGCTCCGAAAATTTCCGAAATTGCTCACTCGCACGCCCCGACTCGTTCCCTGAAAGAGGCGGCGCGGGCTGCTTCGCGGGTGGCCGAGCGAGCCATGATCTTGAATCAGCTGGAGCGTACGCATTGGAACCGAAAGAAGACGGCCAGGGACCTGCAAATCAGCTACAAAGCGTTGCTCTACAAATTGAAGCAGTTGGGTCTGGACGGTTCCGACCGGACGGACGAGCAATGAGGAGAACTTCGATGAAACAAAAAATACTTTTTTTGTTGCCGCGATTTTACTCACGGGCACTGTGAAATACGCAGGCGGCATTAGACAGGGCGGCAAGGAAGTTCCGTCCATAACCACGGCGCGGAATAGCGCTTCCGGGGGCGATAACGCAAAACCTCCGATCACACCTGCTACGACGGATCCCTCCTACGTGATCGGACCGGAAGATGTGCTCGACATCAATGTTTGGAAAGAGCCGGACATGACTCGTGTCGTGCCGGTACGGCCCGACGGGAAAATTTCGTTGCCGCTGATCAACGACGTGCAGGCGGCCGGATCCACGCCGCAGCAACTGGCCGCGGATGTGACCAATAAATTGCGCAAGTTCTTGACGGAACCACAAGTTACCGTGATCGTTACGGCAATCAACAGCCAGCGCGTATTTGTAGTCGGCGAAGTGCTTCGCGCGGGCGCATTTCCACTGATCCCGGGAATGACTGTTTTGCAGGCGCTGGCCAGCGCCGGTGGATTCACGACCTTTGCCGATGTAAAGAAGATCCACGTAATGCGGCTCGTCAACGGCAAGCATACGAAGTTGCCCTTTAATTACCGGGAAGTTCTCAAGGGCGACAATCCGGATCAAAATATCAAGCTGGAGCCGGGCGACACTGTCGTCGTCCCGTAAGAGGTGAAGCCATGAAATTGCGGCAAATAAGTTGGGCTCTGGGCGTCGTTCTGCTGCTTTGCGCAAGCGCGGCAATCGCACAAGACCAAAAACAGGACCAGTCGCCGATCGATCCTAATGCTCCATTGCAGCCTCTGGACACAACCCCAAGCGGAGGAAATGCGAATAGACCTCCCGTTGGCGCGGCGCGCGGTGTCGATGCTGCGTATAGCAATGCACAGCCTTACGATCCCGCTCAAGTCACACCGGACACGAATACACTGGCGGGAGCCGCGCCTATCACCCTCGGATCGCTTCAGCATAACGTAAATACTTTCGATCCGGCCATTTCCGTTTCGCAAGTTGGCCAGGCGGTTCCCGGCACTTCTGGAAAAACGGCCATCACGGGCGAATCCGTGGCCAGCGGCAGCCTGAATTTCAATCGCACCTGGAGTGAGTATCGTTTCACCACTCTGTACAACGGCGGCGAAACTTTCAATTTGGGATACAACCGCGCGTCAACCTTTTTCGGCACCACCGCTCCGCGTTATCAGTTTCACAATCTGACGATCAGTCAGCAGGCGGATTGGGCGCGCTGGCATGTATTGATTCGCGACGATTTCACGGCCTCGCCCGGGGCCGCATTTTCCGGGCAGGGCATGGGCGGTCCGGGACTGTCCGCCCAATTTGCCAGCATGCTGGGCACTTCCTTGAACAGCGTCGCGCAGACGTTTGCGCCCACCGAAAACATCAATACCGGGGCGGCCATGCGATACCGAAACTCGGTCCTGGGCCAGGCCGAATATTCGTTCAGCCGGCGGTCGGCGTTCACCTTCGCGGCTTCTTACGGATTTCTGCGTTTCCCCGGCAGCGGGTTCGTCAACAGTACAATGCTGGATGCCCAGGCGGGCTACGATTACCTTCTCGACCCGTCGAATTCCATCGCCATCCTGGCAAGCTACGGGAAGATTAATTACACGGGGAGCGGAACTTCCACGATCGGCACCGGCAACTCCACGACGGATTACGTTGGAGCGCTGGCCTATGGGAGAAAAATAACGGGCCGGCTGGCATTCCAGGTCGCGGCGGGTCCGCAAGCAGATACAATCGGTCTTGCCGGGCGGCAGCGGGAATTTTCATCTATTGGCGGTTTCGGTCAATAGCGCGCTCACTTACCAGCGCCGCAGGAACGGCATTTCGCTCGGTTTTGTGCGCGGACTCAGCGGGGGATCGGGCGTATTCCTGGGCGCGACGACCAATACGGTTACCTTTGGCGACCGCTATCAATTTACCCGGTATTGGACAGGGTCGGTGAACGGCGGATACGCATTGAACAATAGTCTTGCGCCCGCCGGCGTTGCCACCACGCAATTCGACAATTGGTTCGTGGGAGCGAACCTCGGCCGGCAAATGGGCCAGCACGCGGCGATCGATTTCAACTATGGCCGCGATGAAGCAGAACAATCCCACAAGCTGCCCGGTGGCGCTTTGCGGTGGAAACGGGCTTCAACAAACGGTGGGAATATCGGTAAACTGGCATTTGCGCCCGGTTGCTTTGGAAGGCCGGATAGTTTTGACTGGTGGAATGCGGAAATTTACGCAGCCGCGTTTCGAGTGATTTGAGGTTATTGCATGTATAAGAAGTTCTTCGGGCTCAAAGAGAATCCGTTCAACGTCAATCCGGACCCGCGCTATCTCTTCCTGACGCATCACACTCAGGAAGCGCTGGCTTGCTTGACCTATGGAATCGAGACGCGCAAGGGATTCATCCTGCTGACCGGAGAGGTCGGCACCGGCAAAACCACGCTGATCAACAAGCTCCTCGAATGGCTGCACAAGGAGCGCGTGTTCACCGCATTCGTTTTCAATCCGCGCCTAAGCGTCTCGCAATTTTTCGATTTCATGATGGCCGACTTCGGCATCCCCTGCGAATCGCATCAAAAAGGCCAGATGCTGCTCAAGTTGAACCAGTGGCTGCTGGACCGCTATCAGGCCGGGGAACGCGCCGTGCTGATCGTGGACGAGGCGCAGAATCTTTCGCCGCAGATGCTGGAAGAAATTCGCCTGCTGACCAACCTCGAGACATCCACCGAAAAGCTGCTGCAGATCGTGCTCTGCGGGCCAGCCTGAACTGGAGCAAAAGCTCAAACAGCCGGAACTCGCCAGCTTCGGCAGCGCATCACGCTGCGCGCCAAAACGCGCCCGCTCACCCTCGAAGAAACCCAGGGATACATTCAGGAACGCTTGCGCATCGCGGGAGCGGAAAATCCCGATATTTTCAGTCCAGAAGCGATTGCGGCCGTACACCGATATGCCCGCGGAATTCCCAGGGTCACCAATTTGCTGTGCGAACATTCGCTGGTGAGTTCGTTCGTGGACCAGAAGAATCCGTGCCGGCTGAAATCGTGGAAGAAGTCGCGCACGATTTCGACTTGGACGTTATCGATCCTCTGGCGCAGACGCCTGCTCCGGCGCCCGGATCGGCGCTGCCCACCATAGCCGATGCCAACAGCGATCAGCCCCCCTTGATCGAATCGCTCCTGCAGGCTCTGAACACGCTGGTCGACCGCCTCAACCAAGCCGAAGCCCAGGTCGAATCCAACAAGGAACACAAGACGTAGAGAGTTTTCCAGGGCGCTCACACTGAAATTCTGATCGATGAGGTCAGCACTGAGCAGCCATTCTCAAATGCGTTCTTCTTGCCGGTTGGCAGCGGCGTGAGCCTTCACTCTTTGACTTCGTGTTCAACCATTTTCTGATAAAGAAGGCGGCGATTGATTTGCAGGCGATTCGCGGCTTCCGTTTTGTTGCCCGAGGAGCCTCGGATTGCGTTTTCTACCAGTTTTTTTTCAAGCTCTCCTATTGCTTTGTGAAACGGCAGCGAGAGTAGATCGCCTTCGATATGGCCGTTTCCCAACGCCGATGAGGTAGCTGCCATTTGCGGGAAATGGGCCGGAAGGATGACCCGCCCGCCGGCCATCAAGACGTCCCGCTCAACCATGTTTTCCAGTTCGCGGACATTTCCGGGAAACGCATAGGTTTGCAGCATGAGCATGGCTTCCTCGGAAAAGCCAATCGCCGGCAGGCCATTATTGTCGCTATATAGCCGCAAGAAATGTTCGGCGAGTGGAACGATATCGGCCCGCCGCTCCCTCAAGGGCGGTACCGTGATGCGCACCACGTTGAGCCGGTAAAACAAATCCTCGCGAAAGAGTTTTTCGCGCACGGTGGCATCCAGGTCGCGATTGGTCGCAGCCAGGACACGAAAGTCGCCGACGATGTTCTCGGTCCCTCCCAATCGCTGGAAGCTGCGGTCTTGCAGGACTCGCAAGAGCTTGGCCTGCAGATTTTGAGACAATTCGCCGATTTCATCCAAGAAGATCGTTCCGCTCTTGGCCATTTCAAAGCGTCCAATTTTTCGTGCCGCGGCGCCTGTAAAAGCGCCCCGTTCATAGCCGAATAGTTCCGATTCCAAAAGGTTTTCCGGTAGAGCCGCGCAATTAACCACTACGAAGGGCTGCTCTTTTCTGCGGCTGTAGTTGTGAATTGCTTCCGCCACCAGTTCTTTGCCGGTTCCCGATTCCCCGCAGATCAGCACGGTGGTATCGGTTTCAGCTACTTTTCCAATCATTTTGAAAACATCCAGCATGCGGCCGCTGGAGCCGATCAGCCGCCCTGCCCCCAGCGCGTTCTGCCGCACGATTCGTGCGCGAAGATCGATCACTTCGCGGTTGAGCGACGAATGTGCCAGGGCGCGTTCCACGGTCAGCGAAATTTCTTCAAGATCGAAGGGCTTCATCACAAAATCGTAAGCACCGAGGCGAACCGCTTCGATGGCGTTGTGGCTCGAGCCGAAAGCGGTGATGACGATCACGGGGATGGAGGAAAGGCGCTGTTCCCTGCGAATATGGCGAAGGACATCCTCCCCTCCCATCTTCGGCATTCTCCAGTCGGTGAACACCAGGTCGGGGATTTCTTTGGCCAGCAAATCGATAGCTTCCGAACCGTCTCCTGCTTCCAGAATTTCATAACCTTTGCCGGAAAGAATCTCCGCGAGCGTCTTGCGCAGATTGACTTCGTCGTCAACGATAAGAATCGTTTGACCCATGACTGGTTTCAAGACATACCCACATTTTCCAATATGTTGTCGTGTACTGGCAGGATAATTCGCACGCTCGTGCCGTCTCCTTCCGCGCTTTCCACTTGGATTTCTCCGCCGTGAGCGCGCACAAATTCGTGGCAAATGGAAAGGCCGAGCCCGGTTCCGGAAGCCTTTGTGGTGAAGAATGGGTCAAAGATTCTGCTAATCATGCTGGAACTGATGCCGTTTCCTGTATCGCGGAATTCCACGCGGACCTTATCACTTCCCGACACGGATTTCATTTGCGAGGTCACACTCACCCGCAGCGTTCCGCCCGATTCCGCCATTGCTTCGATGGCATTCTGTATGACGTTGTCAAATACCTGGGACATCTTACTCTGGTCGATTGGCAGCAATGTGCCGTCTTCGGGGAAGTTGGTAATGATATGAATGCCTTTCCCTGAAGCGCTTTCCGTGAATCGGTTCAATCTCTGTTCCGTCAATTGCTTCAAGTTGGTGAGCTCTGGTTGAAAACGTATGGGCCGGGAAAAATTTAGCAGTCGATCGACCATGCCATTCAATCGCTTGATTTCTTCGAGAGCGACTGCGCAGGATTCGTCCACGCGAGGATTGCGCGCCTCGCGCTGCGCCATCTGCACGCGTAATCGGATGGTGGCCAGTGGGTTGCGAACTTCGTGCGCGACGCCTGCCACCAGTCGTCCCAGGGCGGCCAGACGCTCGGCATGCCGCAAGCGGTCCTCGATTTGTTTTTCGCGGTCGATATTCTCCTTCAAGGTCGTCCCTAGGCGGTTAATAGCCTGTGCAATCCGCTCGATTTCTTCGGGATCGGAGCCCGTAGCGATCTGAGACCCAAGGTTCCATTCCAGGTCTTGCAGACCGCTTTCAATTTTTCTGACACCTGTTTGCAGATTACGGACCACCAAGAGGGTCAAAATCACGCAAACCAGAGCCGCCATGCCCAGTGCCACGGTAATCAGATATGCGCGAAGACGGTTGGAACCGGGAAGGCTTTGCATGCGCTCTATGGTCCAGGCGCTTCCCCAATTGGATTTTTCATTCCCGATGGGCGTAGCCTCGATCAGGAAAATGTCATTGCCCCCGGTCAAAACTTTTTCCGCGGGCATGCGGGTGTCGGATGCGGTTTGCGCTATTTGCAGAATCACGGTCCGCACATCCTCAGGAGTTGCGCTTGGTGATGTGAATTGGAGGCCCCCATTGCTGGCTGCCAGAGAGTAGCCAAGGAGCAGTTGGCTATCGCTTTGGTAAAACCCGCCTCCGATTCCATCCAATTGTTTCAGGGCGTTTTGACTGATCTCCAATGTTGCTTCCCGTGAAGAAATCAAATTCAGGTCCACGGATGAAAGTCCCCGCCCCTCACTGGCGGATTTTGCTCTATCCATATAATCGCGAGCCAAGTCATTGGCAGCCTCGGACAAGCGCCGCTTTTCGTTGTTAAGCACCGCGGATTTTGTGTACTGCAACGCGCCGAGGGTTCCTATAAGAACCGCAACGAACAATACAACCACGACCGCGCCCAGCAATATGATTTGCCATCGGAAACTAAGCTTCGTTAGTGAAAGGTTGGACGGCATCGTTGCCACCTGCCATAGTTCCCTTCTAGCACCATGAGTGTTGACGATTTTTGTTGCTTTTGACAAGGGTTCTTGGCTTCCCAAAGCCTGACATTCGAGCCGAATCCAATGGTGCTCCGCCAACACGATTAGACGCGTTGGAAGGGCCAGAGGTGGTCCTCGGTTTGGGGAGAGGAGGGAACCACCTCTGGTGCCACTCGGGGATTAGGGCTTTTGCGGACAGAGAAATTCTCCAGGTCAAATTGTTGGGCGCGCCGCCACACTTGTTTTCGACTGCGTTCTAAATACGAACCCCGCTCTTATTTAATGGGAGCGGCGTCTGAAGGTAGCGAGCAAGGCGACAAATGCCGCGTACCCTAGCCAGACCAAGAGTCGAAATGTCTGGTAACTCATGCCCCAATTCATCTCGCCCCCCCAATTTAAGTCGAAGGAAAAGATTCGACTGAGAATTTTCTCAACCAGCTTGAGCCGCTGGCATAAATGCAAACGGAGGACCAACCAATGACCAAATTATAGAGTTATTTAATTCCTTGTTTTCAATGCATTTGGAGATTCGATACGCTTATTTGCAGTGGCCTCCCCTTGGTGCGTGTGACAAAAGCGAACGGAAAGTGAGTGAAAAGCGAACGTTTCTGAAATGACTCCGCACAGTTAGACGATAATGATTGATCCTCCATTGAGGCGCACGCATACCTCTCCAGTAATGAATGTGTCACCAACCGCGAGGCAGTCGCCCTTTATTTTCCTTCACTTGGTAAATGGCCTGACTTTGTTTTCGTTAGCTCTTCATGACCGGGCCCGCTCCCATAAATCGCCAGGCTCAACTTCGTACCCGATGGCATACCAATTGCCTACAATTCCGGCAGAGCAGATTACATTCAGATTTCGCAGCCGTGGGAGGAAAGCTTGATCGACCAACTGTATTGCCGAGTGCAGAATGGTAAAAATGGACCCACTTGTGTTGGAACGAGAGGTGGCGAGAGTCTGGATGAATTGTTCGTAAACTGCATGCCCCGGCTTTACAAGGTAGCGGATCGCGTCCTGCACAATAATCATGATTCCGAAGACGCATTGCAAGACGGCCTGCTTTCGGCTCTTCGCCACATCGACCAATTCCAAGGCAATGCGCAATTCTCGACCTGGCTGTTTTCCATCATCCGGAACTCCGCGCTCGCAAATTTACGCAAACGGCGCGCACATCCCACGGTTTCCATTGAGGATCAGTCCACGGAAAATGATGCCGAAACGCATGCGTTGAAAGTTCCGATCGACCCCAGGCCGGATCCGGAACGGGCCTGCGCACAGGCGGAGTTGTCCCAGCAATTCACAAAAATTCTGGAATGTTTGCCGGCAAACTACACCGCGATTATTCGGCTATGCGACTTCGAGGGTTTCTCGGGAAGGGAAGCCGCACTGCGGCTTGGCCTATCTGTCTCCGCTTTGAAGGCGCAACACCGTCGCGCTCGCCAGGCCATCAGGGGATGCATAGTCGCGCGCATTGTGTCGGAAGGCGGTTAGCCCGAGCCTCTCAAAACACTCGGAACAAATTGGCGTGAGTCTTAACAGGTGCAGGCGGAATAGATGTATCGACCGCAACAGGCAAAGAGTTTTCGCAATGCGGATCTCGAACCATGGTGAATATGAGCTGGAGGCGTAAGGATGATTCCTATAACAATGGAAGAATATATTTTCAGGGATACTGCGGCGCCTAGAGTTATTACGTCGGATGTGCAATTCGAAGAGTACATTTCCGCCTTGCTGGAACTGCATGAGTGGAGCCATCTGACCGCCGAGGAACGAAATTTCGAGGAGCTTCTCATCGTGTTGATTTTGGCCTATGTGGAGAAAAACAATTCGCTTCGTTCCCCCTCCCTCTTGGAATATTTGCAGGAGTCGTTGTCGGCGGATGGCTTTTGGCAAAATAATTAATCCCATTCCGTCGGCTAACGACGATCCTGTTTGTGTTCCTAACCGGAAGTGGGAATTCAATGGAGACCGAAGGATCTCAGTCGAATAAATTAAATCGAATGATGTACCAAAGCGTGGAGATTCCATCGCGCCAGGTGATTTTCTTGCCTTCGGCGTAGGTGCGGCCGGCGTACGAAATGGAAACTTCGTAAATGCGCCAGTTGCCCTTGGAGATCTTGGCGGTGATTTCCGGCTCGAAGCCGAAGCGGTTTGACTTGAGTTTGATGTTTTGCAGGACTTCGCGGCGGAAGACCTTGTAGCAGGTCTCCATGTCCGTGAGCTTCAGGTTGGTGAAGATGTCCGAGAGCAGCGTGAGAAATTTGTTGCCGGCGTAATGCCAAAAGTAATGGACTCGCTGCGGGCCGCCCAAGAATCGCGAGCCGTAGACCACATCGGCCTTTTCCTCGAAAATTGGTTCGAGCAGCTTTCCGTAGTCCTTGGGGTCATATTCGAGATCGGCGTCCTGCACCAGGACGATGTCGCCGGTGGCCGCTTCGAAGCCGCGGCGCAGCGCCGCTCCCTTCCCGGCGTTCTCGGGCTGAAAGAGAAAGCGGATATTTGCGAGCGACAGGCGAGCCTTGCCGTTCTGCACCAGGACTTCGCGCTTGCCCTCGGACTGCGCCTTGTCAAAATCCTCCAGCAAGCCCCGCGTGCCATCGGTGGATTTATCGTTGACGAGAATGATCTCCTTCTCGATGGGCGAAGCCTGCACACGCAGCAGGACTTCCTCGATAAACGCGCGCTCGTTATAGACCGGAATTACGACCGACACTTTCATTCGAATTTACGCTTCTCCGCAGGGAGTCTGAAAATCGGTTCGTTTGCCGCCGTTTGGCCGCCCGTGCGACTCGGAACTCATGATCGATTAGCGATGCCAGGAACGCAAACGATTTGCAAGCGCGGTTTGCTTATATGAAACGGTCGTTCCGCGGCCCGTTTTCAGGATTGGAGCGCTCGCGGATAGTATCCCCGGACCGCGTTCCAGCGGATCAAGGCCAACTCCAGAAACATTCGGATTCCGTCCGACGCCACGCTCACTTTCGTTGCGGGGTCATGTGACCAGCGCACGGGAACTTCAGCCACCCGAAGTCCATGGCGCTTGGCAAGGAAAAGGATTTCAGGGTCGAAACCAAAACGCTCGATGCGCTGCTGCTCAAAAATAATTCGCGCCCGCTCCCTGCGAAAAGCCTTGAATCCGCATTGCGTGTCGGAAAATTTGATTCCCACGATCCATCGCACCATACGATTGAAAAAAATCCCCGCCAGCTCGCGGATCGCGGATTGGTGGACTTCAATGAGGCTTCGGTCCACCGCGCGGGAGCCGATGGCGCCGTCAAATCCCCGCTCGCGAATGGCCGCGAGCAGCTTGTCGGCTTCCTCGATGGGCGTAGACAGATCCGCATCGCTGAATAGGGCGATTTCGCCGCGCGCTTCCAGCATGCCGTGGCGCACGCTGAATCCCTTTCCCCGGTTTCTACCGTTCGAGACAAGACGCAACTCGGGACACTCTTGCTGGCGAGCGTTTACCATCTCGGCGGTTCGATCGATGGATCCATCGTCCACGACGATAATCTCGGCGCGGTAGGGCTGGGCTTGCACATAAGCAATGATGGAATCGAGCGTCTTCGGCAAACGGCTTTCTTCATTGAACGCCGGAATAATGATGGAGAGGTCTAGAGGCAGCGAATTCATGAGTGAAGGGGCCCCGAGAATTGCGCGGCAAACGGACTGCCTCCTGGAAATCGAATTCTATCACCTGAAAGAGAAATGGTCCACGAAGCGCGGAAAGCGATGGCATTCATGCGGGCGCCTCAGGGACCGGCCGGAGTGATTACAAGACCTCAAATGGCGGACCAATCCCTGAGCAAGACGCGATTCCCATGTGAAAAAGGAAAGGGCTAGTGGGTGGAAGGTTCGGTGCGAATGATTTCGTATCGCTCGATGACCGCCGCGACGCCGACACGGGTGGAATCGCTTTCCGGCCTTTTATCGACCCGGACCACCTTGCCCATTGCGCGGATGAAAACTTCCGACCCGCGTGTCACTTCGGCTGGCAGAGTGAGAGTGATGTCGAGTTCCGCTCCGGTGCCCAGGTCCTGATCAATCGTAAAGTAGACTCCGCGGGTGGAAATGTCGCGCGTCTTTCCGTTTCGTGAGGCTGTCTCTTTCTCAACTGGCACGCGAATGATGACCGGCAAAGACAGGTCATATCGCCGCGCAGTTCTCCGTTCCGTCATCTTCTTTTCCCCCGGACCCCTGAATTCTGGCTGTAACCCCACCCCTACCACGAAACAGGAGCAATTGACTCTCCAAAATATCATAACTACCGGCATTATGACTTAAATCCAAACGGCGATCAAAGGGGGGGCAGCTTGTGAAATTTCCTAGAAATGTCTGCTAAACCCCTCTGACGACTATAGATAATTCCCCTGAACCGTTGCTGCAACAATTCGACGTGCACCACAGATATCCGGTTGCAGCTACACATCAACAGTCTCCAGGTCGAACTTTGCAACGAAAAATTACGCCCTCATTACAGTAGCCGGCCTCAATTCTTTTTCCTTTTAACACTCTCAAGAACGGGTAACGGGAAATAGGAGCAAGTAAAGCGCCTTCCGCTACCAATCACTTGCATGTACTAGTCCCACTAGCTATGCCTGCCAGCTGGCGCAAGATCGGATGGCGCGGAACCAGAGCTGGGAGTTTCTCCCCCAGGCACAACTTTCTTTTTGTTACTTGCGCGCGCCGGGCGCCCCGTATCCAGCCCAAATTGGCGAATCTTATAGAGCAGGGCTTTGTAACTGATGCCCAGCATTTTCGCGGCATCCTTGCGGCACCAATGAGTCTTTTCGAGAGCATCCGCGATGGCTTCCATCTCGGCCTCGTCCTTCAAACTGCGAACGAGCGCTTTCAAGCCCTGCTCGCGCGCCGGTGCGGCCTCTTCTCTGGGAGAAATTCGCTGGCGCGTGGCGGACATTTCCAGCAGTTCGCGGAAGCTGCCTTCGTCGTCTTCCAGGATGACGTATCGCTTCACGAAGTTTTCCAGTTCGCGAAGATTTCCCGGCCACGGATAACGCACGGCGGCTTCCATCAAATGCTGGGAGGGCACCATGGGCTCCTTGTTGAATTTCTCGCTGTATTTCTGAAGGAAATGGCGGAAGAGCAGCGGAATTTCAGAGGCCCTCTCGCGCAGTGGCGGAACGTTAATGGAAAGCACGTTCAGGCGGTAATACAAATCTTCGCGGAGGCGGCCCGATTTCATGGCTTCCTGAATCTCCACGTTGGTTGCGGCCAGGACGCGCACATCCACGTCGATCAATTGCCGGCCTCCCAATCGCGAAAACTGGTGATCCTGAAGAACGTGCAGCAGCTTGGCCTGCAAATGCGGGCTCATTTCCGCGATTTCGTCGAGGAAGATGGTCCCCTTGGTGGCCAGCTCAAACTTGCCCGGCTTTGAACGCACCGCTCCGGTGAAGGCGCCCTGTTCAAATCCGAACAATTCGGATTCCAGCAACTCGCCGGGAAGGGCGGCGCAATTCACCTTGATGAAGGCTTGCTGGCGGCGCGTCGATCGCATGTGAATCATGCGCGCCACCACTTCCTTGCCGACTCCGCTCTCTCCATAGATAAACACGGGGACATCGACGGGAGCGATCTGCAAAATTTGCTGGCGAATACGGACCATTTGGGGGCTGGCGGCGAGAAAGCACAGGTCTTCGGTGATGGTGTCGCAGTATTCGCGCAGAGCCTTGTTTTCCTGGCGCAGCTGCTGCTTTTGCCGGCACTTCAGCATGGCCACGTCGAGTTCGGCTTTTTCAAACGGTTTGGTCAGGTAATCCTGCGCGCCCAGGCGGATGGCCTCGACCACGGTGGTCACTTCATTGGAGCAGGAAAGCATGACGATATTCAGCGAGCGGTCAATCTGCATCAACTGCTTCAGGGTCTCGATGCCATTCATTTCCGGCATCAGAACGTCCAAGATAATGAAGTCCGGGCGGTCGCCGTTTTCGATCTTCTGAATTGCCTCAGGCCCGGAATTCACTGCCTCGACCTTATACCCGTCCACTTCGAGGAGGGTGCCCAGATACTTTCGTATGCTGGGTTCGTCGTCAACTACTAGAATTCTTTCCTTTTCAGCCATTTGCCCCACCTTCATTTTGCATCTTGCCCGAGTTCGGTTATAAACTATCTATCGGCAGCAGAAACGTAAAGGTGCAACCCCGCCGCGGTTCGCTCTCCACCCAAATTTTCCCGCGATGCGCCTGCACCAAGCGCTTGGCAATCGCCAATCCCAAACCCATGCCGGAGGAAGTGCGGTCCACGCGCACAAAATCCTCAAAAATTTCCTGGTGATGCTCGGAAGCGATTCCGGGTCCGGAATCGGACACGGAAACCTTGACGCAGTTGGGATGCTGGGCGCGCTCGCGCCGCCGATCCAGCGTCTGCACTTCCTCGGCCGAGCGCCGTTCCCAGAAGTGCAGTTCCGCGCGGAAGGTGACGCTGCCGCCCGCGGGCGTGTGCTTCAACGAGTTGTCCAGCAGATTGGCGACGGTTTGCTGCACTTTCTGGTAGTCAAACTTAAAAATGGGGATGTCGGCGTTCAGAATGGTATCCAGCCGCACATTCTTACGCACAAACGCTTCGTGCCAGCGCGTTGCCAATTCGCTGAGGCAATCCCGCAGATCGTTTTCGCGCAGATGCAGGACCAGTTTGCCGCTCTCCAGCGCCGAATAATTCAGGAACATGGAAACCAGGCGAACCAGGCGCTCGCAGCTTTCTTTCGATTCCTGCAGGATGTCCCGCTGCTTGTCCGTCAATTTGCCGAGAGAACCCGAGAGCAAGAGGTCGTAGTAACCCTTGATGACGGCGAGCGGTGTCTTCAATTCATGCGCGGCGGAGGCCAAAAACACGGTCTTCTGGCGATTTACTTCCTGAAGCCGCAAGTAAGCGGCAAGCAAGTTTCGGTAGGTGATCTCACGTTCCTGCAGCAGCTCTTGCACGGTATGCTGCGTCGCCGCGTCCTGAACCTGGACCGCGCGCTTTTCGACGTCTTCCAGCCGAACGATCAGCCAGTCCGCCTCAGGGAGCCACTGGATGCGCGCGACGGCCGCTCCCCCGCAGCAATCGAAATTCAAATCGATCTGCTGCTCTCCACCCTCGATTCGGTCTAAAATCGATTTGGGATCGATGTGCAATAAGTCGGAAAATAAGTTCAAACTTGATTCGGGCGAGAAACCGTGAGACTCAAGCCGCTGTCTGCCTTGAATGTTGGATTGCAGGATCCGGCCAAAGCGGTTGAATATCAAGATTGGCTGTTCCAGCAAGTCCAGAAGACTCGCGATGACGCTTGCTGGGACCGCTTCATTTGTCGGCAATTCGATAACGGGACCGCGTCTCACCTGGCTCTCCTCGGGACACCTATCCGCTTTTGGGAAAGCGGAGAATACCATTTGATTCAACTCGGTTTAATCGCGGGGAACCATCGGGATACTGTCAAAACCCGCCCCCCCTGTCAATGGTAAATGGGTTCTATTTTGCACAATTGTAGTAAAGCACTCGCCCAAGTAGGACGGGGAAATTGTGGAAAATGAATTCCTGCCTCTCATTTATTCATGTAAGTTACTGTATTTGCACAACTTAATATAAGTCAAAATTTTAACTTTGGGTGGCTCTTAAGGTGCTCTTCAGTTTATGGTACTAGTTCGGAAGTACTATGCTTTTTGAAGATGGGAAATCAATTTCTCAAGATATTTTTTCTTGGAAAGAGAATGTATGCGCTTATCCTCCGCTGAGCGACGGCGCTCTCAGCGAATTCATGTACAGATACCGATGTTCGTGCGAGGCAGAGACGCCGCCGGAATGGAATTTCTCGATCTCACCAAGACGCTGGATATAAGCGCCACCGGGGCATATTTGGCGAGTCCTCGCGCGGTGAAAATGAACGAGGTCGTAAATTTGACGATTCCGGCTCCTTCTTCGCCGTCCGCGACGATGCCATCGGACAATCCTCCAATTCAGGCGCGAGTGCGCCGCCATCGCGCCGCCCATGGAATTCATTTGCTGGGCGTGGAATTTGTGAAGGCGCTGGATTAGGTTCGCGGCGGAAAGATAGAAATACTACCAAGGGGAAGTGAAGCTACAAAATGTCCCCAAAGAGTATGCAAATATTTGCGCATTGTGCCTTCTTGCGTTCAAGCGCATGGATCTGAGCGGGGGCAGGAAGTCCCTACTCCCATAGAATCAAAGTATTACGAGAATTAGAATTGTCCGGCTGGCAGCACGGCCCATGGCAGTTCCCGTGCACATGCTTCCATGTATTCGATCTCCGCGCCCGTCCCGCGCTGGGGTATTCTGGAAATTTAACGGTATCCAAAAATGGCGCAGACAGGTGCACCCAACCCACCTCGTTGGTCCGCCGAGGAGTCTTTCCTCGAGCTTCTAACGGACACGCTTGAGACAATGGACCTCACCAGCCGCGGGCAATTCCTGCAGCGGTTTTTCCGCTCGATCGCGCAAATTGAATTGACGGAAGCACAAAGCCTGGACACCTGGGACCAAGCGCTGGCGCGCAAACGCGAACTTTCCGAGAGCAGCGGAAAGAAAGTCGGGTTGCAGGCCGCGCTGGTGGATGTGCTGGCGTCCACGGGCCAGTTGCGCTTGCCGATATTGATGGAGTACGAGGAACTGCGCAAACTGCAAATCAACGCCGCGACCGATCCTCTGACCAACCTGTACAATCGCCGCTTTTTCGACGATTACTTTGAGAAGGAACTGAACCGCTCGGCCCGCTACAACCACAAGCTTGCGTACGTCATTTTGGATATGCACCGTTTTAAGGATGCGAATGACAAGTTCGGGCATCAACAAGGAGATGAGCTGTTGAAGTTGGTTGCGGCCACGTTTCGAAAATCCCTGCGAACTTCGGACTATGCATTCCGCATCGGCGGGGATGAATTCGCGCTGCTTCTTCCTCAAACCGACACGGAGCAGGCAACCGCACTGAGCCGCCGCTTGCGCGCCGCGTACGCAAGTTCCATCGAGCCTCTAAATTTGGGCATTCCCCTGGCGCTCGATTACGGTCTTGCCGTGTATCCCGAGGATGGCGAGTCCAAGAAAATTCTGACCGGCGTGGCCGATGAAAGGCTCTATCAACTCAAGAAGGGGGTGCGTGGGCCGGCGCCCGAGCCTGCGGCTGCATCCAGTTCACGCCCGGCAGCAGCGGAGCCCAAGCAAAAAACTGCCCCTCCCATCACGGTTCCGGGAGCGCCTCCCATCGAGACGCCCAAGATCGGCGAAACCAGAAAAGCAAATACGGAACGGCGGAAGTGGGAGCGCGTATCTCTGGCGAACACGCAGGCCTATGCGCTGATCGGCGAGGGTGGCGAACGCACCGCTCGCGTTGTGGATCTGGGCCATGGCGGCGTCGCATTCGAAACTTCCAATCCGGAAGCATTTAGCGAAGCGTTTCACGCCGTGCTGCACGTGCCGATACTCCCCCCGGTGCGCGTCAGCCTGCGCCGCGTTTATCAGGCCAGCCAAGCTGGACAAGTTGGGCAGGGGCCCGGAAGCTCCCGCGCCACTCGCATCGGTTGCTCCTTCGTGACGTAGTCCTTCATTTCCTCTCCGCGCAAATTCTAGCGCTATTCGAGGTTCTGATGCAGGCGCTCGTCGTAAGGGCTTCCCAGCTTTGGATCGATCTGCTGGCGGAACTGACGGGTGTGCGCGGCGGCGACATGATCGTCGAACGCTTTCTGGTTCTGCCAGACTTCGACGATGGAGATGTGATTGGCGCGAGAGATTTGCGCGCCAGCCTCGATGCGCACCAGGCCTTTGTCCTTGCGGCTGTCCGCCACATATTGCTGCACTAATTTTGTGCCTGCGGCAGCGTCGGTGGGAACGATATCGACGTGCGTTACCACGTAGATCCTGTCATGCGCCGCGGGTTCCTGGGCGAGTGCCCATGCCGCAAAGCCGCATGAGGCCAGAATCAGCGCAGCGCACGCGCGAAGCAAAGCTCCTGGCGTGAAATTCACTCTCGATAGCATCGGCACTGGGTCCACCTCCTGAAGATTAGGTTGCCAAATCGTTGAATCGTTTGTGCTTGGCGGGGCATCCAAACGAATTCCCAACCCGCATGTATATCATGTTGGCAGGGCTTCGCAAATCACGTATGATAGCAAATTGTCCGCTGACCAAGCGACGCGACTGTAGCCCCGGCATCTGACCGGGAGCCGCGCAGACCGGCCAGCCGGCGGGAGATTTTTTCAAATGAAACCGAATATTCATCCGGACTACCACGCGGTAACCGTGCATTGCGCCTGCGGGCATACGTTCCCCACGCGCTCCACGATGAAGGGCGAGTTCCTGCGCGTGGAAATCTGCTCGAACTGCCACCCATTTTTTACCGGCAAGCAAAAGTTGCTGGATACGGCCGGCCGCGTCGAGCGCTTCACCAAGAAATACGAGAAAGCCGCCGAAGCCCAGCAAGCCATGCTGGAAGCCAACAAGAAGAAGCGCTAAGAATATCCGCGCCTGCATTCGCGTGCGCCTATTCCTATATTGCGCAGCGGTGTAGAATGTCGCGCGAGATATGGCCGCTCAACCGATGACTTCACCGCAGCCGGATCGCGTGCCGTTTGAAGCCGCCGCGCCGCGCATCACGCTGCGCAATCATTTCGCTCACCCCTACGATTCGGCCATCGCCGCGGCGCGCACCTGCTACGCGCCGCGCCTCATCGGGCCCGAGGAAGTGACCGACAAGCAGCGCCTGCAAATCGGGGCGTCCACCTTTTACGGCGGGCATCACACCGTTTTCCAACACGCGCACTTTGAATTCGGCCTGGAAAATGTAAGCCGGCAATTCGTCTGGTCCTTCCTGCACGCGCACCCATTTTACAATTCCGAGCAACAGAGCCAGCGCTACGTGAAGCTGGATCACGCGCTGGCCTATTTGCCGCCTGAAATTCCCGGCTTCGGCGCGGCCGAGCGCACTATTTACGAAGATGCCATTGCCCGCGCCTGGGGCTACTACCGGGAGCTGACGGCGCTATTGCGCGGGGACGCTCACGAAATTCTCAGCGATATTTGGCACATTGGCCCCATGTCGCACGCCAAGCGCGTGCAAAAAGTCGATCGGCAAGCAGAGAAACGCGCCATTGAAGTTGCGCGCTACGTGCTGCCCGTGGCGGCGGCGACCACCATGGTGCACACGCTTTCCGGCATCGTGCTGCACAGGCTGTGGCGCATGGCTGCGGCCTCTGACACGCCGGCCGAGGCGCGCGCGGTGATTGGCGAGATGGTCGCGCGCGTGCGCGAGATCGATCCACAGTTTTTCGACCGCTTCGATAACTCGCCGATGGAACAGGAAGAAATGCCGGAGTGGGCGCATGCCAATTCCTCGGGCTCGGCGTCGCAGGGAGAAGAATTCGCGCGCGAATTCGATGCGCGGCTGGCCGGGCGCGTATCGCTGCTCACCGATTATTCTCCGCAGGCGCCGCGCGTTGTGGCGGACGCCTATCGCGCCGTGCTGGGTCTTACCGAAAGCGCGTGCTCCGATGAAGAGGCCGTCGACCGGCTGCTGAATCCCGCGCGCAACTCGTACCGGCTGGAAACGCTCAACATCGGCGTACACGCGCCGATCATGCGCGCGCTGCAGCACGCCAATTTTACCTTTGCCAAAAAAATCAGCCACACTGCCGACAGCCAGGACCAGCGCCACCGCATGGTGCCCGGCTCGCGTCCGCTGCTGGTGCTTACCGACACGCGCTCGCCGGACTTCGTGGTTCCCATGTTGATCGCCGGAAACGCGCGCGCCCGCGAAGTCTATGAACGCGCCATGGCCGACGCCTGGGCGGCCAAGAATGAATTGCTGGACCGCGGCGCGCCTCGCGAAATCGCTCTGTACCTACTGCCCAACGCCAAATCCATTCGCCTGGTCGAGACTGGCTCGCTTTTGCATCTGCTGCATAAGTGGACCATGCGCACCTGCTTCAACGCGCAGGAGGAGATTTACCAGGCGTCGATGGAAGAGGTGCAGCAGGTCCGCGCCGCGCTGCCTTTGCTGGGGCGGTACCTCGGGCCGCCCTGCTACATTCGCGCCGGGGTGGCCACGCCGATCTGCACGGAAGGCTCGCACTTCTGCGGCGTGAAGGTGTGGGAAGAATTTCCAAAAATCGAGCGGCGAATTTGATTCTCGTGCGTCTGAATGCCTGTATGAAATTCCGTCTGCATATCTGCCCAAGTTTCTAATGACGCGCCGCGGCAGCCTCGTCTACTACCTCGCCTCCTGGATCTGCGGGGGACTGTTTCTCACCGTGGCGATGTATTTGCAGGAGCGGGCTTCGCCGCAGGGAATGGGGATTGGCCCTACTGGGGCGGGCGCCGCGATCATCACCACTTATTTTCTGGTGCTCGCTTTTTGCGCGTTTCTTTCCGCTGTGTTTGCGTTTTTTCTGCGGCTTTTCATGCGTTGGTTGCGTGCCGAAAGCATGTGGCAGTGGATCGCGGCGGGCATCGTTCTTTCACTGCCGATGACATGGGCGGTGCGCTGGGCGTCACGCGTCACGGACGCTTCCGGTTTGCAGGGCGCGGGGCGGCAGGTTGCCGTCTTGCTCTTTCTTGGCGTGCGCGGCATAGCTGAGAACCACGCATTGCTCGGGTTGCCTGTGGCTGCGCTCACTGCGGCTGTGCTATTCCTCATCCATCGCGCGTTCGGCCGGGATGCATCTGAGTAGCGCGGGCTTCAGCCTGCGGGGGTTCGTCCTTGCAAGAACTAAACCCCGCAGGCTGAAGCCCGCGCTACTTTAGCTCCGCCACTTCAGCGTTACCCGGCCATCGAGTGGATGCACGATTGGCGCGCCTGTCTGCTGCGACGCTAGATATGCCGCCTTCAATTGAAAATACCAGCGGGCCTGTCTGTCGGCGTCGTCGATCAGCATCATGCGCGGCTGCACTTTCAGGCCGGGCTGCTGGCGGTTGATCACATCCTGATCCTGCCCGATAAAACGTTTTCCGAAAAATTTCAGAAGTGGCGTCACCGGAAACCATCGGAACAAATTCCAAGCGGCCACAAAATCCAGGCGGCACACGTCGCGGCGAATGGGCGTGACCGTGGTGCGGTTGGTGAAAAAATATTTGCCGCAGCGAATGATTTCCGTGCGCATGTTTGGCAGCACGAAATCGATTTGCGTGGTGACTTCTTCTCCATAAATCCGTAGCAGCTTGTAAGGGCCGCTGTTGGACGAAGGCGCGTGCGAGCTCATTCGAAAACCCAGCGGGATGGGCTCGAATTGTTTTTGCTTTTCGCGGATGCTGCGGCGGCTGCGCCAGTACCAGGATTGGTGCACGAACGGCCCGTGCGCCGGGTCCATCAGGCCGGTGATGCCCGTGTCCATGTTGCAGGTGAGATCTGCGGTGAGATGCGCAATGCGGTAATGCTCGCTGAATTTGGGCAGCTCCGGGGCGGGCGGAATCGCGCTGCGGTCGCCCGTACGGTCAATGGGCCGGCCCTCGGGATTTGCCAGATACACCCAGACGTAGCCGTCGCGCTCCTCGCACGGAAAGCTTCCGGCGTAGATGCGGTCGCACTGGAGCTTGGAATCCGCAGTGATCGAAGGGATTTCGCGGCACTGCCCGGTGTGCGCGTCAAAGCGCCAGCCGTGATAGGTGCACTCGACCGTCTGCCCGTCGCACGATCCTGCCGAGAGCGGAAAGGCGCGGTGCGGGCAAATATCGCGGAGGGCAAAGGCTTTTCCGGCGGCGTCGCGCCCCAGCACGAAGGGAATGTCCATGCGCATGGAAGTCACCAGCGAGCGGCCGCGCAATTCTTCGCTGCGCAGCGCCGGATACCAGAAGCCCCACAGCAGTTCGCCGTCGATGCTTGATGCGGTCACGCCCGGGATGGAGAGAGGTTGGCTCATTGTTATGAGTAGTCGCATGCCTATAATATACTGATCGTTCTCACTAGCAACGCTATGTGACTAAATTGGGAGCGAGCCAGTCTCCGAGAATTCCGCGAGCTTCATAGTCCGGAGGAACCTAAGTGGGCCTTCGAGCAAGGGTTCAGCGAACCATACGCAATTACGCCCGACTATTCGCTCAGCCTCACCGAAAAGCAACTCTAATCACCCTAGGTGTTGCCGGCGCGATCTTCATGGTCCCTGCTGTGATCCATGCTCTTTTTCACCGGGCTGCGGCAAGGGTAGATTTTGCAGTGGGCATCAGTTACTTCGTCTTTTTCGGAGCAATTATCTTTTGTGGTAGGCAAGTATGGATCACAGATGACTACGACAGGGCCGAAAGAGCGGCGGCCGAAGCAGAAAGGGTTCGTCAACAAGCACAGCGTGAACGGGAAGCTAGAAGAATAATTCCACCCTCCGCCGCCTCATCGTACGCCATTCTTGGGTTGAATGAAAATGCGACTGACATCGACATAAAGACATCGTTTCGAAAGCTTGTGAAACGGTACCATCCTGACCGGAGCAGGTATAGTAGAGCAGCGAATGCTGAAAAATTCCGACAGGTTCAAGAGGCCTATGCTGAGATCAGGATTCACAGGGGGTTTTAGAGGCCAATGATTGATACAGTTCGCATTACTCACTACTAACATCGAATTGCTTTTGTGGCGATTTCGCGCTATTTTGATGATTAGAAATGATGTTCGCCGCATTCTATTAGCCGCAATCCTTCCCAGATCCCGCCACGCGGGGTCGCCGCACGAATTCGTTCTCTCGAAGCAATGCACCATTCCGATTGGAATTCACTTTGACAGGTGCAAGCCATGGCAGGGTTAACGCTGTACGAAAAGCTGGACCAGATTGAAAAACGCTACGTGGAAATGACCGCGGAGCTTTCTTCGCCGGAAATACTGAACGATTCGGCGAATTACCAGAAGCTCGCGCGGCGGCACTCCGAGCTTTCCGAAATGGTGGAAAAATACCGCGAGTGGAAGCAGATGGATAAGGGACTGACCGGCGCGAAGCAGATGGTCGCTGAAGCCGAGGACCCCGAGATGAAGCAGATGGCCGAGGACGAAGAGAAGCAGCTGGCCGAGCGCAAGGAAACGGTCGAGCGCGAGCTGAAAGTTCTTGCTGCTGCCAAAGGACCCCAACGACGAGAAGAACGTGATCGTCGAAATACGCGCGGGCACGGGCGGCGACGAGGCGGCGCTGTTTGCAGGCGAACTGTTCCGCATGTATTCGCGCTACGCGGAGTCGCAGAAATGGAAAGTGGAAATCCTGGAGAGTTCGCCCAGTTCGCTGGGCGGCCTGAAGCAAGTGGTCGCCTCGATTCAGGGGCAAAAAGTGTACTCGAAACTGAAGTATGAAAGCGGCGTGCATCGCGTGCAGCGCGTTCCGGCCACCGAACAGCAGGGGCGCATTCACACTTCGGCGGCGACGGTCGCGGTGCTGCCCGAGGCCGACGATATCGACATCAAGATCGAAGCGAAGGATTTGCGCATCGATACGTTCTGCTCGTCGGGCCCCGGCGGGCAGTCGGTGAACACGACGTATTCGGCGGTGCGCATCACGCACATTCCGTCGGGCCTGGTGGTTTCGCAGCAGGACGAGAAATCGCAGATCAAGAATCGCGCCAAGGCCATGCGCGTGTTGCGCGCGCGGCTCTACGAAATGGAGCAGTCGAAGCAGCACGAAGCGATCGCCGCCGAGCGCCTCGGGCAGATCAAGACCGGCGACCGCTCCGAAAAAATTCGCACCTACAATTTCCCGCAGAATCGCGTCACCGACCACCGCATCGGCCTGACGCTGCACCAGCTCACCGAAGTGATGGACGGCAAACTCGGCCGTTCGTGGACGCGCTGGTGACGCATTACGAGGCCGAGAAGCTGAAGCAGGAACTGGTCGAGGCGTAGTTGGACCTCCCGCCGACTGCGTTTAATTGTTGGCATTCCGAGGCCGCCTTGTGGCCGAAGAATCTCTCTGGCTCCTGGACTCTACAAGATCGAAGAGAGATTCTTCGGCCAAAAGCGCGGCCCTACGGAATGACAAAATTAGGGCAGTGGGCCGGCCGAGACCAAATAGCCAATTAAGATAGCCAATTCAAATGCCGAGTACAAATCACGATCGTCCCACCAGTCACCAGTCACCAATCAACAGTCTCTCTTTACCGCTCTGCGCGACGCCATCGCGCAACTCGAACGTGAACACGTGCCTTCCGCAGGGCTGGCCGCTGAGCTGCTGCTGATGCATACGCTGGGAGAGACCGCGCCTGGATTTACGCGCATCCGGAAAGTGAACTCGACGCGGCGGCGCGCGAGCAGATATTTTTCGCTGATCGCGCGGCGCGCGAGCGGCGTACCGACACAGCATCTCACCGGACATCAGGAATTCTGGGGCCTGGATTTCGAAGTCACGCCCGATGTCCTGATTCCGCGCCCCGAAACCGAACATGTGATTGAAGTCGCCCTCGAACGCCTGGGTGATTCCGCCGGACGCCGATTCGCCCAGCGCCGCAATGCTGAATTTCGCATCGCGGATGTGGGCACAGGCTCCGGCTGCATCGCCGTCGCGCTGGCGCACGAATTGCCCGGCGCGCGCGTCGTCGCTACAGACATTTCCGCCGCTGCACTCGAAGTGGCGCGCCGCAACGCCGCGCGCCACAGCGTTTCCTCGCGCATCGATTTCGTCGAATGCAATTTGCTGGATGCGTTCCTCCACGGATCACGGCTCACGAGTCACGAATCACGCTCTTTCGATCTCATCGCCAGCAACCCTCCCTACATTGGCCGCTGGGAAGCCGCCACGCTGCCGCGCGAAGTTCGCGAGCACGAGCCGGAAGCGGCGCTCTTTGGCGGCGAAACCGGCACGGAAATTTACGCGCCGCTGATCGCGCAGGCGGCGAGTGTTGCTCAAGCCCGGCGGGATTCTGGTGTTGGAACTCGGGCACAAGTCCGCGGAACACGTTTCCGATCTGCTGCGCGCTCCTTTGTGGACCGCGCTCACCCTGACCAACGACCTTGCGGGAATTCCGCGCGTAGCATCGGCGCTGCGCAAATCTGAATGATGCGGTCTTTTGTGGCGCGGGCTTCAGCCTGCGGGTTTTATGCTCGTGCAGCACCAAAACCCGCAGGCTGAAGCCCGCGCCACAAAATTCTTCCCCGCACCGCAGTCGCACTGCGTAATCCCTGATTGATTCCTTATCCGAACATCCTGCGCTTCCTTTACTTCCTGTGCTTCTTATTTTTATGCGCTGCGTTAGTATTGTGACTCGGCGGAGAAAATATGGACGAGACGAAAAATCCCTGGACTGTATTGTTGCGAAAAACGGTGTACGAAAACGATTGGATTCGTGTGGACCACCATGATGTCTTGGGTCCATCGGGCGGGCCGGGCGTGTACGGGACGGTGCATTTCAAGAATCAGGCCACGGGCGTTGTGCCGATTGACGCAAATGGAAATGTAATCCTGGTGGGGCAGTACCGCTTTCCGCTGCATGCCTATAGTTGGGAGATTCCCGAGGGCGGCGGGGCGCACTCGGCCACGGCTCTCGAATCCGCGCAGCGGGAACTGCGCGAGGAATGCGGTCTGACGGCCGCCTGCTGGAAAGAAATCGTGGTGATGGACCTTTCCAACAGCGTGTCGGATGAAGGCAGCACAACATTTTTGGCCTGGGAACTTTCCCCAGTGCCGGCTCAGCCGGACGAAACCGAAAAGCTGCAGATTACGCGCGTGCCTTTCTGGGATGCAGTGGAACGGGCCAAACGAGGCGAGATCCGCGACGCCATGAGCGTCGCGGGTCTCCTTCGTGTTGCTTTGATGGCGCTGCAGGGCGAATTGCCAGACCAAATTGCTAAAACAATTGGCCGCCGGCAAGTGTCTTAGACACCAAACACACGCTCTCCCAGGCCGGCATTTTGTGCAAAGCCCATCCTTCGGTTGGTTCGCGTTCGGAAGGGAATATTTTCTTTTTGGATGCCGCGGGCGCGAATGGTCTTGAGCCTTTTTCTCAAGCGATCCGGGTCCATTCCCGCGGAGGAGCAAACTGCTTTGAAATCTTTATTGTCGTGAAACAGAAATTGCTCGGCTTTGCGGCTAAAACTCAGCGGCCCGCAAATCCATTCTTCCAGGCTTTTTGTGATCACGGCGCGCCAAAGTCTCTCTTCCGCCGTTCCCCGATCGTTGATTCGAAGTATCGAGCTTTGAAACATGGTTTTGGCCCCCAGTGCAAATTTGTTGTGTGGCTGAGTGACTCCATAAGTGCAGTTGGATGACCACAACTTCATCCTGGTCAATAAGAAGCGGCCAGCCGTGCGACGAATTTTGGCGGTCTTTCCGGGAACGTTAGTAATACGCGGCTTGGGAGAGACGGCCTCTTGCCTCTTTGGGCACCAAAATCGGCCTCTGACAAATTTTGTCCCGGCAGTAAGATGTGTAAATCATGCTAAACGCCACGGAATCAGCGGGAATTTTTGCCAGCCTGAGGGAGAATTTACAAGAATAAGACAAGGTCGCCCCGCCGAGATAGGCTTCGCGGAAGCCGGAAAATTTGGCCCCTTCTGAAATAAATCAATCTAATAACGAAATCGATGGGAGCTTGACTCTCCTGCCGTGCTGGCATAATGTGGCCGTCCAGACGGAAAATCTATGGCGATGAAGAAAATCTCTCCGAGAGATTAACGGAAGCCACCATGCGAAAATCCAAAAAAGAAACCATCGATCGCCGCAAATTTCTGAAGGGCGCCGCAGCGGGCGCGGCGGCGTTTGCCGCGATTCCCGCAGTCGCGGGTGCACAGCCCGGCGATGTTTCCAGAGCGGGCACAGCGCAGCCTATGCCGAAAGAGTTGGAAGCCGATACGCCTGCCGCATTGGATGTCCTGACGGAAAACCGCTCCGGGTCCGACTTCATGGTGGACGTGCTCAAGTCGCTGGGCATCGAGTACGTGGCCAGCGAATCCGGGATCGAGTTTCCGCGGGCTGCACGAATCGGTGATCAATTATGGCGGAAATAAGGAGCCGGAGTTCATCACTTGCTGCCATGAAGAGTCGGCCATGGCCATGGCCCACGGTTATTCGAAGATCGAAGGCAAGCCCATGGCGGTTTTTCTTCACAGCGACGTGGGACTGCAGCACGGATCGATGGCCATTTACAACGCGTTTTGCGACCGCGTGCCCATCTATTTGATTGCAGGGAATGCGCTGGACATTAATTCGCGGCGGCCGGGAGTGGAATGGGACCACAGCGTTCAGGATGCCGCGGCGATTGTGCGCGACTGCCTGAAGTGGGACGACGTGCCCATATCGCTGGATCATTTCGCGGAATCCGCCGTGCGCGCTTATAAGATCTCCATGACGCCTCCCATGGCGCCGGTGCTTCTGGTGGCGGACGGGGAACTGCAAGAAGGCCCGATCGCGGACGACGCCAAAATCAATATTCCAAAACTGACACGAGCCATGCCGCCGCAGGGCGATTCCGGCTCGGTGGCGGAAGCGGCGCGAATGCTGGTGGCCGCGGAAGATCCAGTCATCTTGCTGGAGCGCACCGCGCGCACCGCCGACGGATTGAAATATTGCATTGAGCTGGCTGAAACGCTGCAAGCGCCGGTTGTGGATTTGGCGGCGCGCATGAATTTCCCTTCGCAGCATCCCCTGAATCAGACCGAACGCACGCGCGCGGTGATCGGCGGCGCGGACGTGATCCTGGGGCTGGAAGCGCCCAATTTTTGGGGCACCATCAATTCGTACCGCGATCAGTTGCACCGCTCCTCGGAACCGGCCACAAAAAAAGATGTGAAGCTCATCAGCATCAGCGCCAGCGATCTGTACATGAAAAGCAATTACCAGGATTTCCAGCGCTACACCGAAGTGGACCTGGCCATGGCGGCCGATGCGGAGGCTACGCTGCCGTCGCTGATCGAAGCCGTGAAACGATTGCTGACCGACGACCGCAAGAGATTGTTCGCGGATCGCGGCAAGAAACTCGCCGCGCAGCATGATGAAGCGTTGCGGCGCGCCCGCGATGAAGCGGCTTACGCCTGGGATGCCAGCCCCATCACCACGGCACGCCTGTGCGCGGAAATCTGGGGCGCGATTAGGAATGACGATTGGTCACTGGTATGCGAAGTGAACCCGTGGGTGAATCGCTGGCCGTTGCGCCTGTGGAATTTTGACAAGTATCACCAGTACATTGGCAATTCGGGCGGATTCGGCGTGGGCTATGGCGCGCCCGCCGCGCTGGGCGCGGCGCTGGCCAACAAGAAGCACGGCCGCCTTACCGTCACCATTCAAAATGACGGCGACTTGATGTACGCGCCGGGAGTTCTTTGGACTTCGGCGCATCACCGCATTCCGCTGCTCAGCGTCATGCACAACAATCGCGCGTATCATCAGGAAGTGATGCACGTGCAGCGCATGGCCGACCGGCACAGCCGAGGCGTCGATCGCGCTTCCATCGGGACCACGCTCACCGACCCCAATATCAATTTCGCCATGGTCGCTAAGGGCATGGGCGTCTATTCCGAAGGCCCGGTCACGGATCCGAAGGATCTCGGCCCGGCGATCAAGCGAGCCATGGAAGTAGTGAAGCGCGGCGATCCGGCGCTGGTCGAGGCCGTCACGCAGCCCCGCTGAAAATTTCCCCATCCGCATTTTTACAATACTTTTTTCGATTTGTAATTTCGACTTGGAATCTCGGTTCGGAATTTTGATTTGTGATTTCGATTTGGAATTTCAATGTTCTTCCGGCGCTGAAAGCGCCGTTGGATTCCAGCCCGGGCAACGCCCTGGGTTTCGGGCCCATCAATTTCGGGGCGCCCTGAAAGGGCGCAGGAGCCTCCTCCGCCCCTTCAGGGCGGAGAATAATTTCCTCGGCACGTTACCCGGGGCGTTGCCCCGGGCTATCCACCTCCGCGCCGTTGGCGCGACAGCATATCCGTATATCCAATAGGAATCACTTACATGTGGATCTTATGATCTGAATTGTAGAGATCGAAAAATAGGAATGATTTCTACTATTTCTACTAATTGAGGAGCGGAATATCCTTGGAGGGGGCAGCCTTCGGCCTGGATTGCAGGTAAGTGTAAATGTCGGCGAGTTCCTGGCCGGAGATGACTTTGCTGGTGTACGGCGGCATCTGGCCTGTGGGTTGGTGGACGTACTTGGTGAACGCCTCGAAGGACAGTAGCGGCGGGCCGATGCGCGGTCCCGCTCCCTGGGCGGCGCCTTGCCCTTCGCGGCCATGGCATTCGTAGCATCCGTCTTTGGTGAAAATCTTCTTGCCGGCTTCGGAATTCCCGGCAGGAGCGGCATCGCCCTTTTCGTCTTGCGCCACGGCAGTTTGCGCTCGCGGCGCGGGAGCCGCAAGCAGGAGGATCGCGCCTATTGCCGGCAAGGCGAAGCGCCGGACATGGCCAAGCTGGCAGCGTTCCATCACGTTCACGAATGACAAAGGCATGTGCATGGACCCCTCTTTGGCGCCATTGTGCCACAGGATCGATTGCCTCCGAAACGCTATCGCGATATTCGCCCGCCGTAGAGCGATTTCTCTCATATTCCTTGACGCTGGCGCGGTTTTAGATTACATCTTTCCCCTCGCAATATGGCCAAATTGAAGACAAAATCCAAAACCAAAGCCAATCTCACTCAACATTGGGAGCTTTCCCCCATTGGGCGGCGAATCCTCCGGGAGGGGCGCCAATTCGCCACGGTTCACCGCATCGTGGTGGCCGCGCGGAAAGTATTCGCCAAGAGCGGGCTGGCCGGGGCGCGCATGGACGAAATCGCGCGCGTCGCGAACGTCAACAAGGCTCTGCCTTACTATTATTTCCGCAGCAAGGAAGAGCTGCACCGTTTTGTGCTGGAAACAATGATTGCGCAAATTTCCGCGCAGATGGAATCGCCCGCCGTGCTGGCGATGGAGCCTTCCGATCGCGTGAGGGCCCTGGTGAACCTGACGTTTGACTTTGTCACGCACAATCCCGCGTATCCTCGGCTCATCCAGCGCGAGATGATGGCGCCGCGGCGGCACCTGCATTGGATGGTGGTGGCGCATCACCGGCCCTTGCACATGCGCGCCGTGAAGGCCATCCGCGAGGGAATTGAGCGCGGCCAGTTTCGCGCGGTCGATCCGGACCAGACCGTGTTCACGATTTTTGGAATGATCATGTACTATTTTGCGACCGGGCAATTGGCCAGCCAAATTTGGAATCGCGATATCTGGAATCCTCGAAACGTGGAACAGCGCCGCCGCTCCGTTCTTGATTTTCTGGAGCACGGGCTTTTCCTGCCTGCCGCCTCGAAGTCCTAGCCTGCTTTTGTGGCATAGGCTTCAGCCTGTGGAATCTAGTTCTTGCAAGGACGAAATTCTACAGGCTGAAGCCTATGCCACGTGGAAGCCACTGGAATGCGCCTTGACAGAGCAAATGCTCACGCCTAAAATTCCGTCATAATTTAAGCAAATTCTTAATATTGCTGACTGTTTTGACACTCACGCCAGGGCAGCGCCAATGGAGGACCATGATTCGTATGTGCTTCATGTTTTCGGTTGCGTTGAGTTGCTTCCTGGCGACCTCGCTTCCCATGCGCGCGCAAAAATCCGCCGATGCTTCGCTTACGGATACCCAAAAGGACGGCCGGCGAATCTTTCAGCAGCGCTGCGCCGTTTGCCACACATTGCCGACTGTGGTCAGCAAGCGATATGGCCCCGCCTTGTACAAGGAAATTGTGCAAGACAATGAAGACAATATCCGCGAAACGATCATGGAAGGGCGCGAGGGACTGATGCCTGGATTCAAGTACGGGCTGAAGCGCGCGGAGATCGATTCGATCGTCGAATATCTCAAAACAGTGAGCCGCCCCGCGCGGCCGAAAAGCAATGCGAATTCGCCGGAAGGAACTCCAACCAGCGCCGGCGAATAATTTCGCCCCGAGAACAAGTACTGAATGTCGTGGAAGGAATGTCCGAGGAGAGCACCGTGAAGAATGCCAAGCGGCTCTGGGCAATCGCCCTAATTGCGGTAATAGGTGTGGGCGCGGCAGTGTGTGCTATATCCGCAAGAAGCGCGGCCGCGCAGCAGGCCGGCGCATTGCTGTCCGGCTCCGTGAAAACCGACGCGGGCGCGAAGCTTGACGGCGTGACCGTGTCCGCCCGGGCCGTGGGACAGACGATCACCACCAGTGTATTCACGGACGAAGGCGGCAATTATTTTTTCCCTCGCATGGCAGAAGGGAAGTATCGAGTCTGGGCGCAGGCGGAGGGATTTGAGGCAGGGAAGGCCGATGTCAATCTGAGCGGACCCGCCGGGGGCCAGGATTTCACTCTGGTTACGATCAAAGACAATTTGGAAATCGTCAAGCAGATGACTGGGCAGGAATACGTAACTTCCTTGCCGGAAGATACTCCGCAGCATCGCAAGATGAAGGACGTGTTCTACAACACCTGTACCGGTTGCCACGAGCCCAGCTACATTTTGCAAAACCGCTTTGATGAAAAGGGTTGGGAAGCCATGCTGAACCTGATGGCACGGGTTTACAACGGCGGCGGCGAATACGCCGGGCCTGACATGGCGCCGTTTCCCGTGATGGCCTACTACAAGAAAGAACTGGCCACTTATCTTGCGGAAGCTCGCGGCCCCGGGCCCTCCACCATGCAGATCAAGCTGCGCGCTCGCCCGCGTGGAGAGGCGGCTCGCGCCATCATCACGGAATACAGCATCCCCATCGCCGATCCGGACGCAAATCCCACCGACGACGGTTTTCCGACCAACGATGGAACATTTTGGTCCGAGGGAACTCCCTCCGCGCTGAACGGTTCGCGCGGGCTGCACGATTCGCAGGCGGACAGGAACGGCAACATTTGGTTCACCACCTCCGAGCCGAGCTACACACGCACGATCAGTATGCTCGATAGCAAAACGGGGAAAGTGACGGACATCAAAGTTCCTGGCATGAACGGTTTGGCGGCGCCCACGCACGGTCTGGCCATTGACCCGAACGGTGTGATGTGGGCAACCATGATTGGCGATCCGCGAGGCGGCGGAGGAAACCTGCTGCGCGTCGATCCGGCCACTATGAAATACGAAGTGATTCCGCCGCCCAAGGGAATGGGCGGGACGACTACCAGCATTGACGTGGACGCCAAGGGCAACGTGTGGGCCACCACTGCGGTGGGCGCGTTTCGCTACGATCCGAGCACGCGTGAGTTCAAGGAATTCAAGTCGCCCACGCCGATCGACAACGGGCCGGGCGGATCGTATGGAATCGCCGCGGACCGCATGGGCAACGGCTGGTGGACACAGATCAACATCGACCGCGTGAATCGCGCGGACGTTGAAAGCGGCAAGACGCAGGAGTTTCACGAGCCGCCGCGGCCCGCGCGCGCCGATGGAGCGCTCACCGCCGACGACAAGAAACTGTACGAACTGGCGGGTGTTGAGCTGACCGACTTCGGCGCATGGTGGTCGGAGGGGCCGCGCCGCCTGGGTGCGGACCGAAACGGCGACGTGGTTTGGGTGTGCGACTATTGGGGCGGAAATCTGGAGAAATACGATATTCGCACTTTGAAATCCACGATCTACCGATATCCCACGCCGGAATCCGCGCCCTACGACGCCAGCATCGACCGCAACCACAATGTTTGGGTCAACCTCACCAATGGCGATTCCGTGGCGCGATTCAATCCCAAGACCGAGCAGTGGACCGAGTTTCCGTTGCCGGGGCGAGGAATTAATTTGCGCCACATTTCGCTCGACGAACGCGAGGGAGTGACGCGCATCGTTGTGGGTTATACGAGGAACAGCAAAATCGCCCGCATGCAGATTCGCTCCGTGGAAGAGTTGCAGGCGCTGAAGGCGCAGGCACAGAGCTTGTCGGCGCAAGCAGGCAAACGGTAGGGAACTTCTGCCGTTATTCACCTCGGCAATTGTGAATTGTTCTTGCGCCGTACCGCAATCGGGAGCGCATTTTACTTGGAGAGTGTATGAATCACATGGGAACGCGGGAAGTCTTCCCGAATTTTTGGCGATTCACGATGCGCAAGCTGGTCACGTCGGGCCTGATTGCGGCTGCGGCCATTTTCTGTGCCAGCCTTTTTAGTGCTTCGACTGCTGCTTGGCCTCTTCCAGCGTCGCCGGCGCAGGAGGCTACGGTTGCCACGGACACGGTTCACATTGACTCGGGCGGTTTCAATATCGATGGGTTTCTGGCAAGGCCGGCGGGGGCAGGAAAACATCCCGCTGTACTGGTGATTCACGATAGCGTGGGCCTGGACGATTCGATTCGGGATATCGCCAGGCAGTTTGCGGCCGCGGGATATTACGCGCTCGCGCCGGATTTCACCTCTCGCCTGGGCGGCACGAGAACGCCTGACCAGATGTCGCAGGCCGTGGCGCGGCTCGCTCCCAATCTGACTGTCGAGGATGCCAGGGCGGCCTTGGACTACCTGCAGAAAGATCCGAACGTGGATGGAGCAAGGATTTCCACGGTGGGATTCGGCTGGGGTGGATGGCGAAGCTTTATGCTGGCCGTTTCCGTGCCCGACTTATATCGAGCCGTGATTTACTGTGGAACGACACCGTCGCAGAGCTTCAGCGGGGTGCATGCGCCGGTTCTTGCGCACTACGCGCAATTCGATTTCCGTACTACCGGCAACGCACTCTTTACGGAAAAGAGCATGAGCGAGGCTGGGAAAAAATTCACATACTTCGTCTACCCGCGCATCAATCGCGGCTTTTATGTTCCCGGCGCGCAATACAACGCCGATGCCGCCAAGCTTGCCTGGACCAGGACGCTGGATTTTCTGCGGAGGTAAGCGTCGCAGCGCAGTTCCGGGGCTGCTCAACTATCGTCACATCTTCTCTAAGACCTGCCTAGAGGATCTGCATGATTTCGCGGCTGCCGGATATGTACAAATCCGTATAGCCTTTCATCTTCGCGCGGAAAGCTTCGTTCGAGCCGTAATCCTTCAGCTGGGCTTCGAATTCAGCGGCGCTTTCGACTTCGAATTCCAGAATGACGCGATTAAATTCACCCGTCAAATCGGTAAGAATGCGGTGCCGCGGAAACTTTCCCGAGGCTGCCGCCTCTTTCACTTGGGCAGCGAGCTTGCTTGCGCTCCCAGGTTTGGCAACGAAACAATTTCGTACGACCAGCATAAGTAGTCCTCCTTGGAAATTTTCCTGCCATGAACTGCGCTGTGTTCCTCCGGCGCCAGACCTCATCTTGTGGGAACCGATTGGAGGCAGCCTGACATTTTCATGCAAAAAATGTCAAGGTAGATTTGAAGGCCGTAGGGGACGGATCAATGTTGGATGATGCGCTGCCGGCTCAGCGCAGGGAGCTAGAAGCGGCGGCCAAGATTGATTCGTACTTCAACGGAGGCCCGCGGCGGTCTCACTTTCGCATTGTTTGCGGGGGCGGCGGGGTGTAGATTGCCGTTCGGCGGAAATCCAATATTCAAAATTGCAGTTCAGTGGAGGGCGCGTAGATGAAGCGTCTCGGTTTAGGGAAAAGAAATATTGCCATGGGGCTTAACCTCAGTAAGCGCGAGGCGGATTTCGGATTTGGCGGCGATTCCTCGCGGCGCGAAGTTTTGCGCTGGCTGGCAATGGCCGGAGCGGGCGCGTGCCTGCCTGCCGGAAAATTGCTGGCGCGTGCCGGCATGCCCGGTCCCGCGGCGCCTGCCGGCCGAATCGATGTGCACACGCATACCGTGCCGCCGTTTTATACGAAAGTGATGGAGAAAGAAATTTTGGCCACAGGGCACCCGCTGCCGGCGTGGTCGCCGGCGGCGGCCATTGAGACCATGGACAAGGACGGCGTGGCCACCTCGATGCTTTCGCCCATGACGCGAGTCGTGCAGGATTCCTTTTCCGACAAGTCCGAGCGTGCGCGCAAGCTGGCGCGGCAAAATAACGATTACACGCAACAGCTCGTGCGGGATTATCCCGGGCGCTTCGGTCACTTTGCAGCGATCCCGTTGCCGGACACCGACGGCAGCTTGCGCGAGATCGAGTACGCGCTGGACACGCTTAAGGCGGATGGCATCGGCCTGTGGACGAGTTACCTCGACAAGTGGCCCGGCGATCCTATCTTCGCGCCCGTTTATGAGGAGCTGAATCGGCGCAAGGCCATCATCTTTCTTCACTCCGCGCCGCCAATCTGCTGCCGCGGGTTGCAGCCCGGAGTGGCCGACAGCGTGGTGGAATACGATTTTGACATTGCCCGGGCAGTGGTCAGCTACTTAAAAAGCGATTCGTTCCGCCGCTATCCAAATATTCGGTTCATATTCCCGCATTCCGGCGGAACGCTGCCTGTGCTCGCCAACCGCGTGAGCGAAACTCTGCCCGAAAAGCGCACCGAGAAAGACTCCGACGAAATCATGAACGAATTGAAGCATGTTTATTTCGACGTTGCGCACGCGGCCTACCCGGCGCCTCTCGCGGCCATCACAAAGATCATTCCGGTTTCGCAGCTCCTTTATGGCAGCGATTATCCGATCTATCCCCCTCCGGTCACATCTGGTCCGCTTGACCATTTCGGATTCTCTGCAAGCGATTTGCAGGCTATTAATCGCGGAAACGCCGAGCGGCTATTTCCGCGTCTAAAGGCATGAAAAGTTTACGGCTCAATTTCGGCGGAGGAAAATATGAATCGAAAGATCGTTAGAGCAGGACTGGCAATACTCTTCGTTGCGGCGCTTGCAACCGTGGCCGGCCTCCGGCGCGGAACGCAGGCCGGCGACTCGAAGAACTCGGCCATGCCGCCCGCTTCCATTCCCACCTTTTCCATGGAAAACGTGGGGCGCGAGGCGTTTTTCTATGTGGGCGGAAAATATGAGGGGCCTCCGGGTAAAGAGGTGATGCACGGCGCCATGTACGTGGAAGTCATGGTGCCGAAGAAGATCAGGCAAAAGTATCCCATCGTGTTTTTCCATGGCAACGGGCAGACAGGCGCGGTGTGGAAGCAGACGCCTGACAATCGGCCCGGCTGGGCTTACTATTTAATTAATCAGGGCTACGTGGTTTACATGGTGGACTACCCGGCGCGCGGCCGCTCGCCCTACGTTCCGGACATGGACGGCAAGTTGGGTCTGCGCACGGCGCTCGACTTGGAGCAGATCTGGACCGGTCCCACCCTGTCTGGAGGGGATTTCCCGCGCATGAAGCTGTACACGCAATGGCCCAGCGACTCGCCCAAGAAGGGCACCATGGGCGATCCGGTCTTCGATAATTTCATCAAGGGGCAGATGCAGTTCATCGCCGGCCAAGCTGAGCTTGCAGTGCCAGCGGGTGTTGCGCTGCTCGATCAGATCGGCAGCCCGGTCATCCTGATCACGCATTCGCAGGGAGGCGGCATCGGCTTTAACGTGGCCGACCAGCGCCCCAAGCTGGTGGCGGGCATGGTGGCCATCGAGCCCGGCGGGCCGCAGATTGGCAACGTGGATACCGCAAAGGTGAAGTACACGGGCCGTATCGGAAACGCATGGGGAATCACCAACATGCCCATGCACTACGATCCGCCGGTCAACAGTCCCGACGATTTGAAAACGTATCTCGAGGAGAAATCGGACCGGCCGGATGAAGTTCCCTGCTACATGCAGAAAGAACCCGTGCACAAGCTGGTGAGCCTGGCGAATATACGCATCCTGTCTATTTCCGCCGAGGGCACTTACCACCGCGTGTTCGACGCTTGCATTCCCAAATGGCTCAATCAGGCCGGCGTGAAGGACGATTTCATTCGCCTCGAAGACGTGGGCATCCATGGCAACATGCACGAAATGTTTCTGGACAGGAACAGCGACGTGGTCATCAAGTTCATCGACGACTGGCTGCGCAAGAATGTGAAGTAGGGCAAGCGGCTACTCGCGGGCGGATTGCAATTGGGGCGCCGCACTTTTCACAAAAATCGTGGAGAGTGCGGCGCTTTTTTTGTCATGCAAGGAAACGTGTTGGCGGTTTGCTGTAGCCCGCGTCTTCAGACGCGGGGGTTTCTTATGCGCCAAGAAAAACCTCACCTCTGAAGAGGCGAGCTACAGCCGTCTAGTCCATATCGAAGCGCTGTTCTTTCCAGGGATCGCCGTACATGTGGTAGCCGTGCTCTTCCCAGAAGCCGGGTTCGTCCTGGGCCGAGAGCGCGAATCCGCGCACCCATTTCACGCTTTTCCAGAGGTACAGGTGCGGGACGATCAGGCGCACCGGATAGCCATGCTCGGCGGAGAGCGGTTCGCCATCGTGCCGGAATGCAAAAATCGTGGTGGGCTTCATCAGGTCTTCCAGGGGCAAGTTGGCGGTGAATCCGTTTTCGCCGCGCACCAGCGCGAAGCTCGCTTCGGGTTTCGGCGCGATGAGTTTCATCACTTCGGTGAAAAGCACGCCCTCGAAAACGTTGTCGAAGCGGCTCCAGTGCGTTACGCAGTGCATGTCGCACTGAACCTGCGTTTGCGGCAGATTATTGAATTCCTCCCAACTGAGCCGCAATGATTTCTCAACCAGTCCGTTGACACGGAAATCCCAAGTGCTCAGATCGACATGCGGGACGTTTCCGGCGTGCAGCACGGGCCACTTCAGCGTGAGCGATTGCCCCGGAGGCAGGCGACCTTCTTCGCGCCGCTGCTGTTCGAGTTTTTTGCGACCGCCGCTATCGCCGAAGAGCATGGTTGCCTCCTTTTCGCCGAGAAATTTGATTGTACCTGAATTTTCCTCCTGCGCGGCTACGCCACGGGCAGGAGGCAGAGATGAACCTGCTGCCTACTTAACCCATCAAAAAAAAGGCCGGCAGGATGCCCGCGCCCCGAGGGAACTCGTTGCATAGGCTGTGCTACCATTAACGGGAAGAAGGCTTTTATCGCCAAGCTAGGAGCCATTGTGCCAGCGCGCATACTCAACGGTATCCCCATTCGAGACCAAATCTATGCGGAGCTCAAGCAGGAAATTGCTGTCCTGAGCGGCGAGGGTATTCGTCCCGGACTTGCAGCGGTGCTCGTGGGCGAAAACCCTGCCTCGCAGATTTACGTGCGCAGCAAGATTGCAGCTTGCGAACAACTGGGGCTTGGCAGCTGGATGCACACGCCGCCCGCCTCGGTTACGACCGATGAATTGCTGGCTCTGGTTGCGCAGCTGAACGCCCGCGACGACGTGGACGGAATTCTCGTACAGCTTCCCTTGCCGCCGCAGGTGGACACCAAGCGTGTGCTGGAAGCTGTGGACCCGGCGAAAGACGTTGACGGTTTTCATCCAGTGAATCTTGGGCGGCTGGTATCGGGCCGCGCGGGCCTGGTGGCATGCACGCCTGCCGGGTGCATGGAGATTCTGCGGCGCAGCGCAATCCCGATCGAGGGAGCCGATGCCGTGGTCGTGGGGCGCAGCGATATTGTGGGCAAGCCCATGGCGCTGCTGCTGATGCATGCAAACGCTACGGTGACCATCTGCCACTCCAAGACGCGCGATCTGCCTCAAACGGTGCGCCGCGCCGACATCGTGATCGCGGCGATTGGGCGCGCGGCGATGATCGAGCCGGATTGGGTGCGGCCGGGCGCGGCGGTGATCGACGTGGGCATCAATCGCATCACCGATGCCGCCGAAGCGCAGCGCATTTTCGCGAATCTCCCGGCAAAGCTGGCGCAATTCAAGGAAAAAGGGGCCGTGCTGGTGGGCGATGTTCACCCGGCCGTCGCGGAAGTGGCCGGAGCGATGACGCCTGTGCCGGGCGGGGTGGGTCCTCTCACGATTGCCATGTTGATGAGCAATACTGTAAAAGCAGCCCGCCTGCGGCGCGCGCAATCCGCATCCAATAGAATGCAGGGGAATGCGCCCGGCGCGGCCGCGGCCAAACCCTGATGCTGAGCGTTGGCCTCACCGGAGGAATTGCCACCGGCAAGACCGCGGTGGTCGCAATGCTTCGTGAGTTGGGCTGCCGTGTGCTCGAAGCGGATAAGATCGGCCACCAGGTGATCGAGCCGGGCGGCGCCGCGTACGAGGAAGTGGTGCGTGAATTTGGGCCGGGCATTCTCACCCCGGAAGGCCTGGTGGACCGGCAAAAGCTTGGCCCCATCGTGTTTGCCGATCCCAAGCGCCTGGCGCGCTTGAACGTCATTGTGCACCCGCCGATCCTTGAGGAGCAGAGCCGCCAGCTTGCGGCCATCGAGCAGGCTGACCCACACGCCATCGCCGTGGTGGAGGCCGCGTTGCTCATCGAAGCGGGATTCGACAAGAAATTGGAATTTCTGGTAGTCACCTGGTGCACGCCGGAGCAGCAACTGGCGCGTCTCACGCAGCCCGGCACGGGACGCGGGCTGACCATCGAGCAAGCCCGGCAACGCATCGCGGCTCAAATGCCCGTGGAGGAAAAACGGCGCCGGGCCGACTTGGTGATTGATTGCTCGGGCACGCTGGAACATACGCGCGCGCAAGTGATTGCGCTTTTTGCAAAACTCAAGAGCATGGAAGCTGCGAAACCCGCGAATCGTAAAGCGGAGAATTAGTTTGTGCGTGGAGACTTCGCAATGTTGAGTTTCTGTAGCGCCCGCCTTCAGGCGGGCATGGCGCGAATCTAGAATGCCCGCCTGAAGGCGGGCGCTACAAAGTTTTGGCCCGGATCGCCAAGCCGATTGTTTGGGAGCTGGAGGGACATCGTCATGAGTGAAGGAAAAGACAGCGGGCGCGTCATCCGTTTGGTGGCCTTGGGACTGGTGCTCGTCCTTGGCGCGTATTGGGCGGGCAGCCGCTGGGGAGAGCGGCAACCGCGGAGCGTTGGGGCCGTGCCAGCTGAACCCGCCACGCCAGTCGCCCTTGCCCTATCAAAACCGGCGGAGCTTCTTGGTGACGAAGCCATTTACGTCAAGATTTATAGTCAAGCCGCGCCGGCCGTGGCCAACATTGTGACGCGCACGCTGGAATACGATGTGTTTATGGAGCCTGTGCCGGTGGAAGGCGCGGGATCCGGATTTGTGATCGATCCGCGGGGATACATCCTGACGAATTTTCACGTGGTGCAAAACGCGCAGGCCATTTCGGTCACGCTGGGCGATCGCTCGCACTACGACGCCAAGTTTATCGGAGCCGATGAACGCAACGATATCGCGCTGGTCAAGATCGATCCCAAGGACAGAAAACTTCCCGCGCTGACCATGGGCGATTCCGACGGCTTGCAAGTAGGGCAGCGCGTTCTGGCCATCGGCAACCCCTTCGGATTTCAGAGCACGCTCACCACGGGAGTGGTCAGTGCGCTTGGCCGCACGGTGCAGACCGGGCAGACAACCGTGATCGACGGCGCGATTCAAACCGACGCGGCGATCAATCAGGGAAATTCCGGCGGGCCATTGCTGAATTCACACGGAGAAGTGATCGGGATCAATTCGGCGATCTACACGCCATCGGGCACGACCGCCGGCATCGGGTTCGCCATCCCCATCAGCACGGCGCGGCAAATCGCGCAGGACTTGATAACCGAGGGCCGAGTGCGGCGCGCCTCCATGGGCGTCGAGGCTCGCGTGCTTACTCCGGCGGTTGCGGAGGCACTGCATCTGCCCGTGAGCGAAGGTCTGCTGATCGAGCGCGTCACGCCCGGCGGCCCGGCCGAGCACGCAGGGCTGCGAGGCGGAGACCGCCAGGCCGTTCTCGGTATGCGCAGAATCCTCCTTGGCGGCGACGTTGTGACGGGAATTGACGGCCGCCCGATCACGGGACAAATGGACCTCAATCTCGCCCTAAACCGAAAGCGCCCCGGAGATACGGTGAAAGTGGAGTACTACCACGGCGGGCAAAAAATGACAGCGCAGGTGACGCTGAACGATGCCAGCCGGTAATTGTTTTAGTACTTTGCCGCAGCCGGTTTTGTAGAGGCCTCCCGGTTTTCGGGCGGGCAGCTTTTTATTCGCCTACGATTCAAACAAATGTACTAACTAAGAATTCCACTCCTCGCGTTCCCGCTCCCGTTCTTCTTCTGTAAGTGAAAACCAGCTCTCTGCCACGTCTCGCAGGCGTTCCAGCATTTTCTGCATTTCCTGCTGTTTTTTCTCGAGGGCATCGTGGTCGGCGTCCTTGGGCACCTCAATTGCTGGCGCGAAAACGACAATCGCGCGCGTATACGGCTTGGGGATGCGCATGAGGTCCCAGGACTTTTCGAGCGTCCAGGCGCGTTCGAGGCCAATGTGAAATAGCACGATGGGCCTGCCCGAGCGGCGAGCCAGCATCACCGGGCCGGGCTTAGCTACGTAGCGCGGCCCACGCGGCCCGTCGATGGTGAAGCCGGCGTCAACTCCCTCATCGAGGCGCTTGGCCATTACCGCGAGCCCGCGCAATCCTCCGCGCGTCGAGCTGCCCTGGGCGGTGCCAAATCCCAATCGCTCAATCACGCGCCGGGTCCACTGCCCATCGAAATTCGTGGTGTTCATGAGCACGCCGTTGCGGTTTCGGAAGTACCAGGCCGCGGGAATGATGCAGCGATGCCAGAAAGCGAAAATGTTCGGCGGCAAGTCGGGCCGGTAATCGCGCCCCGCCTTCTTTCCGCCCAAGACCTCGAAGCGAATGGTGGGGCCGAGCAAGCGAATCACAAGCCAGACAATCCAGCCGATGATGGGGATCAAAGCACGTTGCAGAGGGGTAAGTTTCGGCAGCCTGGTGTCATAGTGGACAGGGATGCGCGGTTCTTCCTGTCCCGGCGGCGTTTTCACTTGGTCGGGCATGCCGTTATAGTATAAGTCGAAGATGGCGATAAAATAGCATCACAACGCCTTTCAGGAAGTTGCAGACAAACGTGCTTTTCTTACCGATTCCGCGAGGGTACTTGGCCGCCAGGATGAAAATTGCCGCGGTCGCATTGCTGGCGATTGTTGCCGCATTTTCCTTGCGCAGCGCGCATATTTCCGCTCAGGATTTTCCCGTCGTGGTGGGGCGAATCGAAGGTGACGATCTCGAAGTGGTCACCAAAACTCCGGCAGGAATGGAAACGGACGCCGCGCCGACGGTGGTCGCCAATGGCAGCGACGTCACGCTGCGTTCCGGGCGCGCCCTCCTCTTGCTGAACGGCGGCGGCGAAATCAGCATTTGCGGACCCGCACACTTCAAAATGGTCAAGTCCACCGGATCGCTGACGCTGGCGTTGGATTATGGCCGCGTGCATCCCTCGCTTGATTCGGCCGATGCATTCACGATCTATACGCCCACGATTGTTGCCACGCCCATTGCAATCTCTGCGGGGCCCAGAGACACCACTCTGGGACTCGAGCAAAGCGGCGAGATGTGCATCCTCACCGCTCGCGGAGCAATGCGCGTAGAGACTCAATTTTCCGACCAGAGCATGATTATTCCTCAAGGCGGCGCGGTGAGCCTGGCCGAAGGCCAAATCGTATCGCTTCGTGCGGATGCCTCCGCCTGCGCGTGCGAATTTCCTCGTGCCCAGCTTGAGCCTCACAAGCCCGCGCCACCTGCGCAATCGCCACCGCAACCGAATCGAGAGGTTGGCGCCCTGGCACGCCCACTGCCGCCGGAACGCAAGAAAACCGAAAGTGCGCAGCCCCCATCCGCTTCCGCGGGAGAGCCTGTGTACACCGTTCTGATGCCGCCGCTCAGCTTTGACGCCAAATCTCCCGAACCTCCTCCCGACCCTGCGCCCGAAACCATAGTGCTGGTGCGCGAAGTGCGGCTGCGCCCGACGGTGGAATTTCACGGGCATGTGAATCCCGCGCCCTCGCAGCCGGCTGCTCCTCCCGCGCCTCCCTCGGCGCCCACGCCTCCGAGCGATGCGCGCCCCAAGCCGCAACCCGGCCTTCTCGACCGCGTGCGGTCCTTCTTGCGCAGGCTTGCATGTGCGAATCGGATCTCTCGTGCGGACGCGGCTTGCAACGCATGAAGGCCTGTCATTGTTCGTGACATAATTCATTGACGCTTGATTTGCATTGTGATACTTTTCGCCCTGTTTGTCAGGTGTTCTGACGATTAGGCCAAGCCCATGCCCAGTCCATTGGATTTGTATTTCCGCGTGCATCCGGTGCGCGGAATATTGCCTGCGTTCCGCGATGGACGGCGGGGAAAAATTCCCCGCATGCTTCTATGCGCTTCTGTCTTGCTTTGCTTAACTTGCACTTCTTGCGGTTTGGTTAGCTCCTCGCCGCCTCCACCGGCCACCGTTAGCGTCACGCCAAATTCGGCGCAACCTTTTCCCGGCGGCGTTGTACCGTTCCAGGCCCTGGTGGAAAATGCATCGAGTTCCGCTGTCAACTGGCAGGTGAACGGGACCATCGGCGGGAATTCCACGGTAGGGACGATTGATTCGACCGGGCGCTACACAGCTCCATCGGCGGTTCCAAACCCAGCAACGGTTACGGTCACGGCCGCCTTGCAATCGGACCCGACCAAGACTGGTTCCGCAAGCGTAACGATTCTGTCGTTCAGCGCGTATACAGGGCCCCTCGTGGTGTCGCCGGCTCTTTCCAGCGTTACCCCATCGCAAACATTGCAGTTCAATATATTGACTCCGGGAATTGGCAATACGGATGTGAGCTGGGCTGCTACTGGAGGGGCGATCTCATCGAGCGGGTCTTACTCGCCTCCGAGCGCGCCGGGCGCTTACACCATCATTGCATCGTTGCCTCATGCCACGGCCTCGGCCACGGTCGAAGTCACAAATTTTCCGGGCACGCTGACCTGGCGCAATGACAACGCGCGTTCGGGAGTGAATAGCCAGGAACTGGCGCTGACTCCGGAAACGGTCAACCCATCCAAATTTGGAAAGCTGTTTTCATGTCCGATCGACGGCTATGCTTATGCGCAGCCGTTGTATGTGCCCAATCTGGCGATTCCCGGCAACGGGACGCACAACGTGATCTTCGTGGCCACGGAAATGGATTCGGTATTCGCGTTCGATGCTGACGCCAAGCCTTGCGTGCAGCTATGGAAGACGAGTCTTATTCCCTCAGGATCGCAGGCCATTGCCACGCCCAATCAGATCATCACGAATACCGACATCGTGCCTTTTGTGGGAATTACGGGCACTCCCGTGATTAGCCTAAGCCCGTCCACGCCGTATTTGTATGTGGTGGCGGCAATTCAGACCAATTCGAACAATCTATCTTTCAACCAACTGCTCTTCGCTCTGGATTTGGCAACTGGACAATCTCAAATTAAGCCCGCTGGAACTCTTGCGTCCTCGCTTCCGGGGCAGACTTACCCATTTTTCCAGACGTTTGAGAATCAGCGCCCCGCTCTGCTTCTGGACAACAAGACTGTGTACGTTGGTTACGGCTCATTTGGCGAATTGGGCGATTACCAAGGCTGGCTAATTGGATACGATGCGGCCGCGCTGCAACCAACCGGAATCTTCGACGTCACTCCCGGCGGCCAGCAAGGCGGGATCTGGCAAAGTGGCGGCGGCCCGTCCGCGGATTCAAATCACAATGTCTATGTGGCTACGGGGGATGGGACGTTCAATGCCAGCCGGCCCGAGGTAAACTACGATTACGGCGACAGTTTTTTGCGCCTGCAACCGGGTCCAGCATCGTCGGTCTCCGATTATTTCACGCCATGCGATGAAGGCACCGGCCACATCGTCGGAACCGGAGCGCCTGTCCTTTTGCCGGATTCCGCGGGTTCACCGTCACAGCCGCATTTGCTGATAGGCACATCGAAAGGCGTCTCTGGCGGCGGCTCTCTTTATGTGGTGAACCGCGACAACATGGGAGGATTCGCAGGCCCTTGCCCCGATTCATCCGCGCGCGTGCAAACCGTTCCGGTCGGTGGCGGAGCGATTCTCAGTACTGCATTGTTCTGGAATAACTCGGTCTATGTGGCTCCAGGGAACGGAAATCTGCAATCGTTTGCAATGTCCGGCGGGATCCTTAGTTCCACTCCGTCCACTTCCCAGTCCCCGGAAATGCTGGGCCCGCAAGGGGCCACGCCCGTCATTTCCTCGAACGGAACCAGCAATGCCGTTCTTTGGCTGATCGACTCGAGCGGGGCGCTGGCCACGCCAAACGCGCCGGCCATCTTGCGCGCTTACGATCCCAATAATCTTTCGAATGAGATTTACAACAGCACGATAGCCGCAGCGTTGCGCGACACCGCTGGTCTTGCCGTGAAATTTACGGTTCCCACCGTGGCTAACGGCAAAGTGTATGTTGGGACGCAGACAGAGCTGGATGTGTATGGACTTTTGCCGTGATGCGCTCTGAGTAGAACAGGCTTCAGCCTGTTTGCTTTTGATTTTTGTCGGTCCTGCTGGACAACCAGGCATCTCGAAGCCTATACCGCCCGATGACGCCTACATCCCCTCATAATTCGGGCCGCCGCCGCCCTCGGGTGGCACCCAGGTGATGATTTCATAGGGGTCGGCGATATCGCAGGTCTTGCAGTGCACGCAGTTGGAGGCGTTGATCTTCAGGCGCGGCTGGCCTTTTTCCTGCACCATTTCATAGACCGCGGCGGGACAAAAATATTGGCAGGGATTTCCGTATTCGGTCACGCACTTGGTGGCGCACACGTCCAGATTGGAAACCACAAGGTGGCAGGGTTGATCCTCTTCGTGCCGTGTGCCGGAATGATAGACGTCGGTTAATCGATCGAACGTCAGCGCACCGTCTCCCTTGAATCGCTCCGGCGCCGGCACCGATCCGTCTAGTTTTTGATACCCCTCGTGCCCCGGACGCGTGCGCATGGGATCGATGAGTCCGCGCCCGCCGGTAATAAATTGAATTCCAGCGTGGAAAAGCCCTGCATAGAGGCCGTGATGAAAACCCTGATGGAAATTTCTTACCGCCCACAACTCTTTCTTGATCCAGCTCTGCTCAATCTTGCGCGGAAAAGCCGAGAGAGTTTTCACTGAGGCATCGCCCGTTTTCAGCGCTTCGAAAACCGTTTCGGCCGCGAGCATGCCGCTCTTGATTGCAATGTGAATCCCCTTGAGCCGCTGCGAATTGAGCAGGCTGGCCGAATCGCCGATGATCAAGCCGCCATCCACATACTGGCGCGGCATGGAATACCAGCCGCCATAGGGCAGGGTCTTCGCGCCGTAGCGAACCAGTTTGCCGCCGTCGAGCACACGCTTCAGGAAGGGATGCGTCTTGTATTTCTGAAAAGCTTCATGCGGATCGAAACGCGAATCGTGATAGTCGAGGCCAACCACCATGCCGATGGAAACGCGATTCGCCGGCAGGCCGTAGAGCCATCCTCCGCCGTATGAATGGGAATCGAGCGGCCAGCCCAGCGTGTGCGCCACATACCCCGGTTGGATGCGCCCCTCCGGAACTTCCCAGAGTTCCTTGATCCCGATGCCGTACACCTGCGGATTCAGGCCATCGAGCTTCAGCCGGCTTACCATTTCCTTGGTGAGCGATCCGCGCGGGCCTTCGGCAAGCACCGTCACTTTGGCGCGCAGTTCGTAGCCCGGAGTGAAGTTGTCCTTGGGCTTACCTTCCTTGTCAACGCCCTTATCCTCGGTGATCACGCCGGCGATTCCGCCGCCTTCGTAAATCAAATTTCTGCCGGCAAATTGCGTGAACAAATTTACGCCTGATTTTTCCACCAGGCCGCCCAGCCATTTGACCAGCTTATTCAGAGAGACAATGTAGTTGCCGTGATTTTGCAGCGGCGGCGGAGTGATCGGCAGCTTCCAGGCGTTTGCGGAAGTCAGAACAAAGGCACCGTCATCCGTAACAGGCGATTCCAGTGGCGCCGTTTTCTCCCAGTCGGGAACGAGTTCCGCGAGACCGCGCGGGTCCATCACCGCGCCGGAAAGCTGGTGCGCTCCGATTTCGCGGGCCTTCTCGAGAACGTAAATATTTTCAGCGGAAAGTTCGGGCTTAGCCCCCGAAGCATTGTGCTGCGCGATCAGCCGCGAAAGGTGCAGCGCGCAAGCAAGTCCCGCCGGACCCGCTCCCACGATCAAAACATCCGCGTCCAACCTTTCTCGTTCGACAGGCATATGCCCATCCTAGCAGAAGGATTGCGTTCCCTGGCGTGGGCGTTCCATGAGTGTTATTGCGCTGCAATAGAAGCGAATCGCTGCGTTTCAAGCCTGGCAGGGGGGCGTTTCCGGGAAAATGCCTGGGGATCCCGGTCTTTGCACTGCAAACCATATCCTCAGGTGGCTAGATGATATGGTCATCCACGGTCCAGGCAGTGGGATAGTTTTGATATCCACGTACCTCATTGAACGATTCCTCGCGTGAAATTGCGCGGCAGCTGGCCCATAAGTGCCCGCTGCATCGCACGGCTTGCCTCAATGATCGGGACCGTTTCCATTGGTTGATCTCAGGGCTAAGAGTATACTTTGGGGTATAACCACGGAAGCAACTCAGCCAGAAAGTTTTGAATCTAGTTGGGTTGGTGTGGGAAGTTCGGCTGTGCGGAGGGATTACGATCATGGTTCTTCGCGGATTTAAGGTCTCGGCTTGCATCGCAATGCTGGCCGCGGTTTGTTTTATTCCTGCGAAGCGCGTTGTGGCGCAAGCGCCTCCCGGCCCCTTGCCGCCCTCGCATCCGCTGCCTCCGCCGCCACCTCCACCGCCCGCAAAGAAAAAAGTGGAGATCGCGCCGAGGAAGACGCTCGCGGGATATTGGAAATTGAACACAGACGAAAGCGACGATCCCAGAAGAAAATTGGACGAAGCGCGGCAAACAAAGGCTGGGTCTGGCAACGGCCCCGGTGGCGGGCCGGGCGGCAATGGCGGCGGTGGTCCGCGCGTGGGCGTCGGCATTCCACCCTATCCGGGCGGCGGCGGTGGCGGCGGGAACGGGCCCTACGGCGGCAGCGGCCGGGGAATGGGCGGCGGAGACACGGAAACCAGCGAACGCATACTGCAAGAGATTCGCCCGGATTACACGCAATCGATCGCGCTGATGGACACTGAAGTAGATTCCACCAACGACCAAGGCAATAAGATGGTTTTCTTCACGGACGGCAGGAAAATTCAAAAATCGAAAAACGAGGCCGTGCAGGAAATACCGGCGCATTGGAACGGCGCTCAACTGGTCACCGATGAAAAAGGGCCGCAGGGCAGGAAAATAAGCCGGACCATTGAACTTTCTCCGGATGGCCGGCAATTTTACGAAACCTGGCGAATCGATAACGGAAAATCGAGCTCGCCTATCGTCATCCGCTACGTGTTTGACGCCGCCAACGAATATCAGTAGCCGCGAGGGGTTGCGAAAATGAAATTGCAATTCCCGGCCGCTTTTCCGATGGAGAGATTTTCGTTTCGTTTTGCAATTGGCTTTCACGTCCACGCCCGCAAATGCACCCGTGCGATGCCATTTCCATCATGGTAAAAAAACAGCTCGGCATTTCCATCTCGGTAAGGCCGGGTGTATATTTAGCGGCAAGTTCGAATTGCTGACATGTGATCTATTGAGTTGCCTCCGAGGGCAATATTGTTCCTGACCAATCCGTCGCGAAAGGAATATCCCCATGGCGCGAATCTCGCTGAAAGTGAATGGCAAGTCCAGAGCCGTTGAAGCCGACCCTAGCACGCCTCTGCTGTACGTTTTGCGCGACAACCTGGAACTGCATGGTCCGCGATTCGGGTGCGGCCTGGGGCAATGCGGGGCGTGCACGGTGCTGGTGGACGGCATGAGCGTGCGCTCGTGCATGATGCCTGCCTCGGCGGCGCAAAATAAGAGCATTACCACGCTCGAAGGGTTGGGGAGCGTCGCTCATCCTCACGCCATTCAAGCGGCCTTTGTTGAAGAGCAGGCCGCGCAGTGCGGCTTCTGCATGAACGGCATGGTGATGGGAGCTAAGGCCCTGCTGGACAAGAATCCGCATCCTACGGTGGCGGAAATCAAAAAATCCTTGAACAACTATATCTGCCGATGTGGCACCCACCTGCGGGTCATCCGCGCCATTCAGCGTGTCGCAAATTCAAGCGTGAAAGCCTAAGGAGCGCCGAACATGGAAACCAAATCCATCTCCCGCAGAGATCTACTCAAGAGCACAGGCGTCCTCATCGTGGGCTTCAGCTTCTTCGGCGCCGCCGCGAGAACGCTGGCTCAGGGCGACGGCCTCTCCGTGGACGGCATGGATCCAACCGTGCTCGATTCCTGGATGGCAATTTCCAAGGACGGCACAGTGACCGTATTTACGGGCAAGGTGGAACTCGGCACAGGCGTTGTGACCGCACTGGCGCAGATTGTGGCCGAGGAACTGGACGTGTCCTTCAACAAGGTCTACATGGAGTCCGGCGACACGGATACAGCGGTCGATCAGGGAGTCACGGCGGCCGCCAGAACCATCGAGCGTGGCGGGCCGCAACTGCGGCAGGCTTCCGCTGCTGCGCGGCAGGAATTGCTCAAGCTGGCTTCCGCGCGCCTCGATTCGTCGGTGGACAAGCTCACCGTTGTCGATGGCGTGGTCAGCGTGGTCGGCAATCCCGCCAAAAAAATCGCCTACGGGGATCTTTTGGGCGGCAAGCGTTTCAATATCAAGATTGTGGCCAGTGGAGTTGGCTGGGACATGAAGGTGGCGCCGGAAATTCCGGCCAAGAACTACAAAGATTATAAAGTGGTGGGCAAATCGATTCCACGCGTCGACCTGCCGGGAAAATTTACGGGAGAATTTGTCTACTCGCAGGATGTCAGCGTTCCGGGAATGCTGCATGGGCGCGTGGTGCGTCCGGCCACGTCGCTTTCCGCGCCGCTCAGCGTGGATGAAAGCTCGGTCAGGAACATTCCCGGGCTGGTAAAAGTCGTGCGCGACGGAAATTTCGTGGGGGTGGTGGCGCAGACGGAGTGGGCGGCGATTCAGGCTGCCCGCGCGCTAAAAGTCACCTGGTCCGAGCCGACCTTGAAGATGCCCTCCGGCACGAGCGAAGTTTTCGATTATCTGAAAAATACCAAGAGCTTCAAGGACACGGTCGTAACCAACAAGGGCAATCTGGACGCGGCATTTTCTCAGGCGCACAAAAAGTATGAGGCCACGTATTTTTGGCCGTTTCAGTTGCACGGAATGATCGGCCCGCCCTGCGCGGTTGCCGACGTCCGCGCGGACAAGGCCACCATTTGGACCGGGACGCAGGGGCCGTTCCGCACGCGCGACGCTATTGCCGCCATGCTGAAACTGCCTGCGAAAAGCGTTCACCTTCTCTACCGCGAGGGATCGGGCAGCTACGGACGCCTGGAAAGCGATGATGTGGCCGAGGACGCCGCGCTGATGTCCCGCGCCGTGGGCAGGCCCGTACGCGTGCAGTGGATGCGCGAGGATGAACACGCCTGGGATCCCAAGGGCCCCGCGCAGTATTCGACGGTGCGCGCCGGGGTGGACGCGCAGGGCAACGTGATCGCCTGGGATTACATGGACCGCAGTTTTCCATGGACCGAATCGGAAGGAAATCCCCTGCTCGCCTCCACGCAAATCGGCATGAAGCCCACTACGCCGGGGTTTTTGAATGGGGCTGGCGGCGGAGGCCAAATCTACACGTTTGAAAATCAGAAAGTGCTGGCGGCAAATATTCCATGGGTGCAGCAAGGCCAGTGGCCTTTGCGAACCAGCAATCTTCGCGCGCCAGGGGATTTGGCCCGCGTCTTCGCCAGCGAATCCACGATCGATGAGATTGCCGCTGATTTGCGCATCGATCCCGTACAGTTCCGGCTGCGTTACCTCACCAGCGACAAACGAATCTCGGAAATTCTGGTAGCCACTGCAAAGAAAGCCGGGTGGACGGATCGTCCGTCGCCCGCCCTCGCTTCCAGCGGCAACAAGGTTTCGGGAAGAGGCATTGCCGTGGCCAACCGCGCCAATACCATGACCGCTGCCGTCGCGGAAATCGAGGTCGATAAGGCGACGGGCGAAGTGGTTGTGCATAAGATCACGCTCGGGCACGACTGCGGCTTGATCGTCAATCCCGACGGACTGAAAAACCAGATCGAAGGAAATATCTTGCAGGGAGTGAGCCGGGCTCTGCTCGAAGAGGTTCACTTCGATTCCACCGGGCAAACCAATCTCGATTGGAACAGCTACCCGGTCATCCGTTTTGAGCAGGTTCCGGACGTCGAGATCGTGCTCATCAATCGGCCGGAAATGCCCGCGCTTGGCGGAGGCGAACCGTCCATCGTTCCCATTACGGCCGCGATTGCCAATGCCATCTTTGACGCCACGGGCGCGCGTTTGCGCCAGGTTCCGTTCACGCCGCAGCGCGTCCTCGCTGTGCTGAAAGCGTAGATTGCGCGGGTTGCGCCGCTTGCTATTTGGTCACGAATTGTGACAAGCTGGTTCGGCTGGGGGCCGGGATGAAATAGTTTGTCTTTGGTTAATCTTATGATGTATGCTTCCGCCACCCAGTCGCATTTGTGAGCCGCTCTACTATCGATATTTGAATATCCGACACCGGAGGTTTTATCGACCATGATAATCGGCGACCGATTGCGGGATTTGCGGGAGCAGAAGAAATTCTCCCAGGGTGAAATTGAGAAGCGCACGGGCCTTCTTCGCTGCTACATCTCGCGAGTTGAAAATGGGCACACCGTGCCCGCCGTTGAAACATTGGAAAAATTCGCGCGCGCTCTTGAGGTTCCCCTGTATCAGCTCTTCTATGACGGTGACGAAACTCCTAAAATGCCCCATCTTCCAAAGCGCAAGACGAGCAGTGCACTGGCCTGGGGCGACAGCGGCAAGGATGCCCGGACCCTGGCGAAGTTCCGCCAATTGCTCAGCCGCGCGGACGAAGACGATCGGCGCTTGCTTCTGTTCATGGCCAAGAAAATGGTGAAGACCAAAGCGCCGTAGATGGCGCTTTGGGCGGCTAGGGCTGGTCGAGTGTGTCAGGCTGCGCCACGATCAGCAGAACCATTCCCACGACCGTGAACATGCGGAAAGCCGCATCCTGGCCGTTCCAGGTTTTCGATTGCCACATCAGAAACCACTCCGCCCCTACGGACAGGAATGCGACCAGCCACATCATCAGGCTCAGCGTTAGCGCCGCGATGGAAATTCGTTTGGCCTGATGAAACGCCGCGGGAGTCCCTCGCAATGCCACGACCATGTGAACCGCGCCCCACCAGCACAAAAGCATGGTGATCGTTTCCCAAGTAATGATCGACAAATAGAAAGCGGTATGGATCAGGGGCGAGTTGATGGCGCGCCACATGCCATGATTTCCGGGAAAGGTGGAGTCCATCATCAGCACGTGCCGCACGAATTGGTAGTTGGAGCCGTAATCCGTGACGTTGTTGAGGACCACCAGCGAATATAGAACGGCCACGCCAAACACCAGCACGGATTTGATTGCACGAAGGGTCATGGTTTGCCTTGCCCGGAGAAAGTCCGGAAGTAAGCGGTCAGAGCCTCCATCGTGGCGTCATCGTATTCCGGATTGCCGGGCATCTGCGCGTGCGGATTCTTGGTGAATGGAGCGCGAATGTAGCCGGAAAAATCCTTGGGTGACGCTTCCGCAAAAGCGGCAAGCACATCCCAGGGCAAGCCAGACTTTTGGCCCCCCTCGCGGCCTGAGTTGTGGCAGCGATAGCAATTCTGTTGCGCGATGCGAAAGCCGTTTTGCACTTGGCGATCCTGCGCGTGCGGCCCTTGCGGGGCAATCGCGCCAAAGACGGTTTTCTCGTCGCGAAATTCGATGCGCACGACGCCCCAGGGAATTTGCGCTTCATCCGCGTGAGACAGAATCTTGTAACTGGGCACAAATTTCGGATTGGAAATCATGTAAGGCCCCATATCGAACTTGTGTTCCTGGGAATCCTTCGGCCATCCGGCGGGCGGCTTGCCGTTTACTTCCAGCACCAGCACGGGATGATGGGCTGCGAGATAAGCTTGCGGATAGTTCGCGCGGTACTCGTCATCGCAGATCGCCACAACCATGTCCTGGGCGGGAGACGCTCCCAGCGCGCTCGCCAGATCCTCAAGCTTCACCCCGCGAATCCTTGTTGGGCCCACGAAGTTCGTGTCGCCCGATGCCGTGAAGCTCACGAGGGGCATGGTCATCAGATCGTCGTGCGTGATGTAGCGCGTTGAATCGGGAGGAAGGCCCACAAGCGCTCCGCTCACTTCGAGGTCCGTGGGATGCTGTCTCTTTTCGTGCAATACGGGAGATGCTTGAGAGATCGACGCGGCGACAAGAAGCGCCGCAAAGGCTGCGAGGTATTTCAAAGAGAGACGCATGGCACATAGTAGCGCACGATTGCAGGGAGGCAAGCGGAAAATCCGCGAAGGGAATTGCTGTGCTAAACTGACGCGATTATTTTCGATGGAGGTTGCCGGAAATTATGGCTGCTGCGAGGATGGACGGAAAGTTGAATGAACTCGGCATCGTTCTTCCCGCGCTGCCTCAGCCGGGCGGCAATTATCTTCCCGCTAGGACGGTTGGGCAGATGGTGTATCTGGCCGGCGTCATTTCGATTCGAGCCGGAGAAGTGATTGCCGGAACCGTGGGCGCGGGGCGCACGATTGAGGAAGGTTACTCCGCCGCTCGCGATTGCGCGCTGATTCAATTGGCGGTGCTGACGGCCCACCTCGGCTCGCTCGACAAAATAAAAAACATTGTGACCGTAAACGGATATGTGAATGCCGTGCCGGGTTTTCCGGACTCGCCCAAGGTCATCAATGGCGCGTCCGATCTTTTCGTTGAAATTTTTGGAGACGCAGGACGCCATGCTCGCACGGCGATTGGCGTCCCTGCGTTGCCGCGCAACGCGCTGGTCGAATTGCAAATGACGGTGGAGGTATAAACAGGCCCATGGCTGATCACTCTGTAAGTGCGGAACCCACTCACTCCTGCTGGAACCGCGCGCTAAAGCCGCGCCTGCACGTTGCTCCCGGCGACACCGTTCACATGGAATGCGTGGATTCCAGCGGAGCGCAAGTGCACCCGGCCATGACGCTTGCGGAATATTTGAAAATCGATCGCAACCGCATTCACGCACTGACCGGGCCTGTTTACGTCGATGGCGCCGAGCCGGGCGACGTTTTGCAGGTGGATGTGCTGGAAGTGGCGCACAAGGGCTGGGGCTGGACCAGCGTGGTGCCGGGCCTCGGTTTCTTGAAGCAGCGTTTTACGGAACCATTTTTCTTTGTTTGGAAAATGGAAGGCGAATTCAGCAAATCGATTCCGCCTGCCGTGGTGCCCTTGCGGCCATTTTGCGGAGTGATGGGCGTTGCGCCTGCGGAAGATGGAGAGTTTCGCACGCGTCCGCCCGGAATTTTCGGTGGCAACATGGATGTGCGCGAGCTGTGCACCGGCGCAACTTTGTATTTGCCGGTGCTCAATCGCGGCGCACTTTTTTCCGCGGGCGATGCCCACGGTGCGCAGGGCGATGGAGAAGTGTGCATCAACGGAATTGAGTGCCCCGCGGACGTGACGTTGCGCTTTCAGGTTCACAAGCAGCGCGCTCTTCCCGGGCCCATGTTGGAAACTCCGGCGGGGCGCAGGCATGAGTCCGCGTCAGGCGAATGGATCGTGGTCGAGTCCTCGAACGATGCCGCGGGTGCCGCTCGCGCGGCCACTTCGCGCATGATCGATTTGCTGGTCGATCGCTGGGGCTTCAGCGCGGTGCACGCCTATCTGCTTTGCAGCGTGGCCATGAACCTGCGCTTCAGCCAAGTCGTGAATGAGCCGATGTTCACGGTTTCGGCGGCAATCTCGAAGCAAGTTCTTCCCGCAAGGAAACTTTTCTAGAAAAGTAGCACAGGCTTCAGCCTGTGGGTTTTGACGTTGCTGGTGCGGAAATTCCACAGCCTGAAGCTCATGCTACCAAGGCGAACCCATTATGAATACCAATGATCCTGAAGTAGTGGCGGAGTTGCAGCAGCTCTATCCAAAGTACGAAGCCGCGCTCATGGCCAACGATGCGGAGACGCTGACGCGAATGTTTTGGGCTTCGCCGCACGCAATGCGTTTTGGAGTCACTGAGAATTTGTACGGCATTGAGGAGATTGAGGCGTTTCGCAAAGGTCGCTCGGCGGCCAATCTGGCGCGAACGGTGCGGCGGCTGGACATCGTCACATTCGGGCGCGACTTCGGCAGCATAACGCTGGAATTCAAGCGCACTGTGAATGCAAAAACAACTTCAGGGCGGCAAAGCCAGGTGTGGGTTCGATTTCCCGAGGGTTGGCGAATCGTCTCCGCGCACGTCTCGGTTTTGCCGTAGGTTTGAGTGGCGCGGGCTTCAGCCTGCGGGGGTTAGGCCTAGCAAGGACAAGAATCCGCAGGCTGAAGCCCGCGCCACTCAAACCTGCGCGCTGGCCTGATTGAGAAGCTCGATGGACTCGCGGTCCAACACCAGGTCCACGGAAGAAATCAAATCCTTCAACTGCTCAAGATTTGTGGCGCTGACGATGGGCGCGGTGATGCTAGGGCGCGCCAGAAGCCACGCAAGAGAAATTCTGGCAGGCGTGGCGTTGAATTTCTTTGCGACTTTGTCCAGCGCGTCTAAAATCTTGAAGCCGCGTTCGTTCAGATATTTTGTCACGCTTCGAGCGCGCGCTTTTCCCGCCGTATCGCTTTCCGACCGGTACTTGCCGGAAAGAAAACCGCTAGCCAGAGGCCAATAATTAATAACGCCGAGTCCTTCTTTTACGCATACCGGCTCAAGGTTTGTTTCATATTCGCCGCGCTCGATGAGACTGTAATTGGGCTGAAGTGTTTGATACGCAGGCAGGCCGGATTTTCTGCTCGTCTCCAGCGCGGCCGCGAGTCTTTCCGCCTTGTGGTTGGACGCACCGATGGCCCTTACTTTCCCTTGCTTGATCAGCTCGGCGTAGGCTCCCAGAGTTTCCTCCAGCGGCGTTTCCGGATCGTCGGTGTGCGACTGATACAGATCGATGTAATCCGTCTGCAGCCTCCGCAGAGAGTCTTCCGCGGAACGCAGGATGTGCAATTTTGAGAGGCCTTTTTTGCCCTCGCCCATGTCCATGCCGACTTTGGTCGCCACAATAATTTGATTTCGATTCCCGCGCTGCCTCATCCAATTACCAATAATTATTTCCGACTCGCCGCCCGTGTGGCCCGGCGCCCATCTGGAATAGGTGTCCGCCGTATCGATGGCATTGAAGCCCGCGGCTGCAAAGGCATCGAGCAACTGGAACGAAGTGGCTTGATCCGCAGTCCAGCCGAAAACGTTTCCTCCGAAAATCAGAGGAGCTATCTCCATTCCCGTCTTGCCCAGCTTGCGCTTTTTCATCTTGAGCCTTTCTTCCGCGCTACTCAATTCTCAGAACGAGTTGGATTATATCCGAGTCGGAGTGGCGCACGGCGCGCAAGTAGCACGGCCACTCTTGGCTGTGCGGTTTTTGCAATGCATGGCGTTATGAGTGAGCGAAAGTTGAGAAAACCGCACAGCCAAGAGTGGCCGTGCTACTAAAACCTTCCGCCAATTGACTTTTTGCGCAGCCTGTTCAGCTTGTCTTCTTTTGACTTCTGCCAGCGCCGCAAAAATCAAAACAAGACAGGCTGAAGCCTGTCCTACTAAAATCGATCCATGACAACAGTCAACCCCGCCTCGCGAGTCATCGAGCTTGCCCGCGCTGCGGGATTCGATCTTTGCGGCATCGCGCCTGCCGCCGAGTTCCCCGAGCTTGCGCACCTGGAGGAATGGCTCGATCGGGGCCACGCGGGAGAAATGCGCTACCTGCACGATGCGCGCCGCCGTTCGCCGGCTCTGGCGATGCAAGGTGCGCGCAGCGTGATCGTATGCGCGCTCAACTACAATACCGCGGTTCCCCTATCGACCGAAGCGCACGCCCTGCCGGGCCAGGAAGCAGGGCCGCGCGGCTGGATTTCCCGCTATGCCTGGGGCGACGACTATCACAACGTGCTGGGCGAAAAACTGGAGCCGTTGATCCAAAAGTTGCGTGGCGAATTTCCGGAGCTATTCGAGGCGCGAGCCTATGTAGATACCGGACCAATCGTCGAGCGCGTGGCCGCGAAATATGCGGGGCTTGGCTGGCTCGCAAAGAACACCTGCCTCATCAATGAAGAAGCGGGTTCCTGGCTGTTCCTCGGCACGATCGTGACAACCCTGGAGCTCGTGGCGTCTCCCGAAACGGCAGAAATGCCGGCGCCGGATTTGTGTGGAAACTGCAGCCTGTGCATCGACGCGTGCCCTACAGGCGCCATTGTCGAGCCGTACGTTCTGGACGCGCGGCGCTGCATTTCCTATTTGACCATCGAGCTGCGCGGCGCGATTCCGCCCGATTTGCGCGAGCCTATCGGGCGGCACGTCTTCGGCTGCGACATCTGCCAGGACGTTTGCCCATGGAATCGCCGCGCGCCGGTGACGGCGCTGCCAAATTTCCAGCCGCGCCGCCACGCCGAGCACTCGCTTTTTTCACCGGAGCTGGAATGGCTGCTCTCGCTCAGCCAGGAGGAGTTCAGCGCCGCATTTCGCGGAAGCCCCGTGAAGCGCACGAAATGGCGCGGTCTTGTGCGCAATGCCTGCGTAGCCATCGGAAATTCCGGCCTGCGCGCGGGAGAGCCGCGCTATGCGGAAATCTGCGCGCGGCTTTCAGAATTGGCCGAGTCCGAAGACGCCATCCTGGCCGAGCACGCGCTGTGGGCAATGGAGCGATTGGGATTCGCTGCCAAGCTTCCACAGGCTTCCGCCGTGCCGGTTGTGCCGCCCGGTAGTCGGAGTTAGAATGCAGGTGCCCAGTGACACTGAGCTATCATCCAAGTCTGGTAAGGAGGTATCCATGTCACAACTGGCTGCTACGCCACAAAAGGAGGGTCCTTTGGCCCACGTTCTTCCCCCGCTCCCTTACGCCACCGACGCGCTGGAGCCCTACATCGATAAAATGACGATGGAAATTCATCACGGAAAACACCATGCCGCCTACGTAACGAACTTGAACAAGGCGCTCGAGCCGCACGCCGATCTGCAAGCTTTGTCGATCGATCAGCTGCTCAAGAGCCTTGATCAAGTTCCCGAAAATATCCGCACCGCTGTCCGCAACAATGGCGGCGGCCACTGGAATCACTCCATGTTCTGGAAACTGATGAAGAAGGGCGGAGGAGGCGAACCCTCGGGCGCGCTGGCGGATGCCATCAAGGCTGCTTTCGGCTCGTTTGCCGATTTCAAAACGAAATTCGCCGCGGCTGGAGTTGGCCGTTTCGGCTCAGGCTGGGCTTGGCTTATCGTCAAGGACGGCAAGCTGGCCATTGAATCCACACCGAACCAGGACAATCCGCTGATGGCCGGCGGGAACGCCATCCTTGGTCTGGACGTCTGGGAACACGCCTACTACTTGAAATATCAAAACCGCCGCCCGGATTATATCGAGGCGTGGTGGAACGTAGTCAACTGGGACGAAGTCGTAAGCCACTTCTCGGCAGCGAAATAGTTCTCTCGATCGGAAATTTCACCGGCAAGTTGCGCGGCTTTTCGCGCCGGTGTGATTTTCAAAATGATTGGAAAAATCAGCGGCCCATCCGGATGGAAATTCGGATGGGCCGCTGATTTTGATCAGTACTGGCGGCCTAGGTGGCGTACCGTTCGCGTGGAAACATCGGCAAAAGGCGGTTGCGCGAGCGCGGTGCTTCTCGGGGAGGAGCGATTGTGCTCTCAGGCTCGCTCTGCGCGGGCGCATCTTCCTGCGCGGCTTGCTGCGGGCGAACCGGGAAGCCGAACAAAGTTTCCGGGGCATGCTGCATGGAAGAAGGAAGAGACGGCATGCGGCCAAGGGATGCTTCGCGGCTGAGCGCAACGCGATCGGAGACTCCGAATTTAGCCAGCAAGGAAGATACGTGGAACTTTACCGTGCGTTCCGCCACGTTGAGTTTCGCGGCGATTTCCTTGTTGGCGAAACCCTGGAGAACGCAGTCCAGCACTTCCTGTTCGCGGCGGCTTACTTTTACGCCCGCTCCAAGAGCGCGGCCCGCGGCCAGAAGTTCCTGAGCGCGCTCCGCGGCGGCGTCCAGAAGCGACTCGCGAGGAACCACCAATAGTTCGTAATCTTCGGGGGCCTGGCCTCGCACCAGGCAATGCACGGCCAGCAAGCCGGCTACTTTTTCAACCGGCATGCCGCCATCGGGATCCGCATCGACTCGGAAGCGCACCGCGCCGGAGGATCGCTCACACAAAACAAAACTTTGCATGAGAAAAGGTGATTGTTGATCTTGCGCCTTAACGAATTGTTTTTGTTTTCGTAACAATGTTGGCCTCATAGTTTTCAGTCCGAGCCGGGGAGAAGGACCAATTTTAGTTTTATTAGTTCAACGTGAACTAGCGCGGGCAATTAGCGAGAATCGCCACGGATTGCAAGCTGGAACGCCAGTGGACCGGGGTAGGGGGTCGATTCCGAGTGCGAATCTGCGTCCCTGGCTTCCGCTCGGAAAAATGCACGCCATGCCTCTTGGCATGGCCAACCGCTGCGCAAGATTCGAAATAACACAGACTCCATGCAACCTGGCTACCATTCGGCGGATGAATTTTCCGGTGCACATTCAGAAGGAGTTGCCCGGAAATTCAAAAATCGGGCCGCATGGTTTCTTGTAGAGATTTCCTTGAACCGGAAAAAAGTTCACTGTGGAACGGATGATTTCTCTGGCTACCGTCCGCATGGCATACAATGCCGAATCGGAAAATGCGGGCAATAGAAGGGGGCGTTATGATTGTTTCGATCGAATGGCCGGCATGGCCGTTCTCGTTTGCACTCTGGAGGCTGGATGTGGCATTTTCCGCCAGCCCTGCAAGCATTGAACAGATCGTATTACGATATATCCACATCCTGGCGGGCATCGTCTGGATGGGGTTCCTGTGCTTTTTCGTGCTGGCTGCTGCTCCCGCGCTCAAGTTGCTTGATGCCCCGACTCGAGCAAAAGTATTTCCTGAAATTGCCTCCCGGGGCCTCTGGTGGCTTCGCTGGAGCGCGCTGGTCAGCTGGCTGATGGGATTTCGATACTTCATGATCCTGGCCAAGACCGATGCGGTGAATGCGGGGCGCCCACACGCATGGGGTGCATGGATTGGAATTTGGCTGGCGTGCTGGCTCGCGGCGTTTGCCATCGAAATGGCGCTTCTGAAGGCCGGCGGCGCGTTGGGCAATTCGTTTGTGGTGTTCACGCTGGTAATCTTTGTGATGGCAGCTGTTTCGTGGCTGGTGGTTTCGCTATTGGCGCAACCGGGAGTGAGCAACCGCACGCTCTGCATTTCGATTGGCGGCGGACTGGGGACGATTCTGTTCCTGAATGTGTGGGGAATTGCCTGGCGCTGTCAGAAGCGCTTGATTGCATGGACTCGCGCGGCGTCGCAGCAGGGAACGCCCATGCCGCCCGAAGCCGCGAATCTGGCGCGCCTGGCCACACTCACCATGCAGATCAATTTCTGGCTTAGCTTTCCGATGGTTTTCTTCATGGCCGCTTCGGCGCACTTCCCGTTCCTATCCGGCGGGTAGGTATCTCGTGGGAATCATTTCAGTCCTGCCAAGAATTCTCCACTTTTTTCCTCTTTCCTCTGTGTCTTCTGTGTTAAATGTTTTGCGCGCAAGAAAAGCTCAACACAGAGAACGCAGAGAAAAGAGGAGAACAGCGGAGAGTGCCGCGCCAGATCAGCGCGTGAGGATGCGCGTTTGTCCCGGAGAGAGAAGTTTGTAGCGAATGCCGCGCCAGCGGATTTGCCGGCTGAACATGGCTACCAGCGTGTTCCACAAACCCAAGAACGGCGCGACCGCTGCTAGGAACGTCCAGATCCACCCGTCGGCCAGCAGCTTAGTCTTCCATTCGGGAAGAACTTCCATGAGCGAGGCCAGGCGAAGCACCCCGCGTCCCATGGAAAGGACGGGCGGTATGAGGGCCAGCAATAAAAGCTGGATTCCAGGCGCGCCTGTTATCTGATTGCCGATAAAGAGCCCGACGCCCAGGAAAATAGCGCCGCAGTAGAACGCGTGTGCGAAGCCGCCCAGAACCCACAGTCTCGATTCATACACGCGCGTGATGATGATTTGCCTGTTCGTGAATTCCAGAAGGCCGGCTGCGTTGCAATCGAAAATCGTGGGAACCATGCACTCCGGCGCGAACTGGATCGGAAGCCCGGACTGGCGCAGCGCCTGGGTGAGCGAAAAATCGTCGCTCACCGAACCGGTCCAATATTCAAGGGCGTTGCATTGCTCGAAGCGCTCACGGCGAATTGCCGTGCCGCCTCCCCAGCAAAAATTTCGGCCGTGCTCGCCGAGATACGTTGCGGCCGGTGCGTTCCAGGCCGAGGCCAATGCGCTCCAGAACCCGCCCGTTTGCGGAAAAAACCATCGAAACGCGGTCACCGCGCCAAGATTGGAATCCGCCAGCGGCGCCACCAGGCGCGAGAGCCAGCTTCGCCCGGGGCGCCCATCGGAATCCGCAAAAACGTAAACGTCGAATCCCTCGGTGGCTTTCGAAATGGCAGCGCGCAGGTTGTTCACTTTTTCCCCGCAGTCGTTCGGCCGGCCTGCAATCACGATATGAACTTTATGTTTGCTGCTCGCGGTTATGCGCTCGATGATTTTGCGCGCGGGGTCATCCGCGCTGGCCATGGTGAAGAAGATTTCGTAATCGGGATAGTCGAAAGAAACGAGCGCGGAGATGTTCAGTTCCAAGCCCGGCTCGGCGCCCTTCACCGGGCAAAATAGCGCCACGCGCGGAGCATAAAATCCTGTATGAGTGCCGGCGCGGCGCTGGGCCAGTCGCAGCCAGCCCAAGCCGTCCCAAAGGTTGTAGAGGCCCTGCAAAACCTGTTCGAGGACCAGCAAGTAAAACAGTGTGACCATCGCCTGCCTTGTAACCAACGGTAACTGAGAGGTACAGAGCGGAGCATATCAGATAAATTTCGTCTCGTGGCCGCGGGATGGGGCGGTTACTATCGCTATGAATCCAATCCGTACACAAGGAGATTCACCCATGCCCGTCCGCGTTGAGACTATGATGGTAACAACTGCCCTGGAATTGCCCGGCTATCGTATCGTGCGGAATTACGGCATCGTGCGCGGCATCATCGTTCGTTCGCGCAGCCTTCTGGGATCGATTGGCGCGGGGTTGCAAACCATCCTCGGCGGGAACATTACGATACTCACCGAGCTTTGCGAAAACACTCGCGAAGAAGCCTACGAGTTGATGATGCAGCACGCCGCCGAACATGGCGCCAACGCCATTATTTCCATGCGCTACGACGCCACCGAAATCATGCAGGGCGTCACGGAAGTGCTTGCCTATGGCACCGCCGTGCAGGTGGAGCGAATTTCGTAGAGTACGAGCAATGTTTTCTACTTGTCAGTGTTCTGGAAAATTGAGGCTGTGCCAATTGCGAGGTCAAGCAGCGCAGCCTATTTAGTCTGTCGATTTTCTGCCGCGCCGCCCAGAAGAAACCCCACAGGCTGAAGCCCGTGCTACCCAAGCGTCTTTCGCAGAAGCTTGCGAGCCAATAGCCCCAAGCCGCCGTGGAACTTCCGCGCCGCGCGCCGCGCCTGTTCCAGCACGGAAGGATCGAGCAACAAGGCAACGCGCGCAATGAAGGGAGCTTCTTCTTCCGGCAATTTGCTTTTCTTGCGCGCGGCCGCCGACTTCTCCCGCCGTGCGCTGAACTCCGTGTACAACGCAAGATCGCGCCGAAACTGGCGGCGATCCTCGGCATTCCAATTTTGCACGCGCGCCAGGCCAGCCAGCAGTTCGCTGGAAAATGCTTCGATACTTTCCAGCTCCGCGCCCTTTAATTTGCTCTTCAGTTTCTTGCCGAAAAATGCGGGCAAAGCTTCCTGCACTTCCACAATCAACGCCAGTATGATCTCGCGGCCAATGGTTTCCGCCAATTCGCGGTCGCGCGCGGGCCCGCCAAGAATTCCTTCGCGATCGTAATCGGCCACGTAGGCGGAAACGAATCGATGGACGACGCGGTCGCGTGCCAGGGTTGTGACCATGTTATTGGCCAGCGTGCTTCCATAAATTGGAAAGAGTTTGCGCGCGCGCGCCATGGCTAAATCTTAGCAGCAGGGAACTGCGGAGTGGAATGCGACTGCCCTAATTATTCTGTGTACGTGGCGCGGGCTTCAGCCTGCGCGGGGTTCGACCTTGCAAGGACTAAAACCGCACAGGCTGAAGCCTATGCCACAAAAAGGGAAAGCCCGGCTCTCTTTTGCAGAGCCGGGCTTTCGATGTAGCTTTGTTTGTATTTCCGATCAGTGCACGGGCGGCACCGCAGGTGCGGGACCGACCGGCGGCAACTGCCCCTTGGCCAACCCCGCCGCAACCGGCGCGGGCTTCGAGAGCGCGATGTCCAGGGCCTGATCCACAGTGCGCACGTAGTGAATTTGCATTCCTTCGAGCATGTGTGGCTGCAGGTCCTCTTTCACGTTGGGCTCGTTTTCCGCGGGCAAAATCACCTCGCGGATTCCGGCTCGCTTCGCTCCCAGCACTTTTTCCTTGATCCCGCCAACCGGCAGAACGATGCCGGAGAGCGAAATCTCGCCCGTCATGGCCACGCGCGGGCGGATGGGACGTCCGGAGAGCAAGCTCACCAGTGCGTTGACCATCGCCACGCCGGCGGAAGGGCCATCCTTCGGTACAGCGCCGGACGGCACGTGGATGTGTATGTCCTGCTTCCGGAAGAAGTCGGGATCGATGTCGTAGCGTTCGGCGTTAGCGCGAACCCACGTCAGCGCCGCGGTCATCGACTCCTGCATCACTTCGCCCAGATGCCCGGTCATGGTGAATTGCTTTCCACCACGCATGCGGCTCGCTTCGATGAACACGATATCGCCGCCCGAAGGCGTCCACACCAGTCCCACCGAGACGCCGGGCGTCTTGACGCGTTCCTCGACTTCCCGTTCGGCGCGATACTTTGGCACGCCAAGCGCTTCGTGCACAACCTCGGGCGTGACCACCAGCTTCTCGGTCTTGCCCTCGGCGATGCGCCGCGCCTGTTTTCGGATCAACGTGGCGATTTCGCGTTCGAGGTTCCGCACTCCGGCTTCACGAGTGTAGCTGTGAATGACCTCGCGCAAGCCGTCGTCCGTGAACTCGATCTGCTCGCCCACCTTGATCCCATGCTCTTCGGCCTGCTTGGGAACCAGGTATTTGTTGGCGATATGGACTTTCTCGACCTCGATGTAGCCTGCGAGTTCGATAATTTCCATACGATCTCGCAGCGGCTCCGGAATCGGATCGATCATGTTGGCCGTGGCGATGAACATCACTTTGGACAAATCGAACGGCACGTCCAGATAGTGATCGCGGAACGTTCCATTCTGCTCCGGATCGAGCACTTCCATCAGCGCCGCTGACGGATCCCCCCGGAAATCGCGCCCCAGCTTGTCCACTTCATCCAGCATGAAGACTGGATCGTTGGTTTCGCCGCGGCGAATTCCCTGGATGATTTGTCCGGGCAATGCGCCGATGTAGGTGCGCCGGTGGCCGCGGATTTCCGCTTCGTCGTGCATCCCGCCCATCGAGATGCGCACGAACTTGCGTCCCAGCGCCTTGGCAATCGATTTCCCGAGCGAAGTCTTCCCCACTCCTGGCGGCCCAAGGAAGCACAGGATCGGCCCCTTCATGCCCGGCTTGAGTTTCTTCACGGCCAAGTAATCGAGAATTCGCTGTTTCACCTTTTCCAGATCGTAGTGGTCCTCATCCAGAATGGCTTGACCCTTTGCGATGTCGATATCTTCCACTCCCGAGGATTTTGTCCAGGGCAGCGAAATCATCCATTCCAGATAGGTGCGCGCGACCATGTACTCGGCCGAGGCCGGCGTCATTTTCGCGAGCCGTTTCAATTCGCGGTCGCATTCCTTGCGGGCCTCCGGGGACATGCCGGAAAGCTCGAGCTTTTCGCGCAACTCGTCGATCTCGGCCTGGCCGTCGTCGGATTCGCCCAGTTCCTTGTGAATCGCTTTGAGCTGCTCGCGCAGCAAATATTCGCGCTGGCTCTGGCTCACCTGCTCCTGCACTTGCTCCTGAATCTTGTTGCGCAATTCGAGGACTTCCAACTCCTTGGAAAGTTCGCGAATCAGCGTTTCCAGGCGCCGCCTCACGTCGGATGTCTCCAATAGCTCCTGCCGCAGCAACGTCGGAAGGGAAGGCAAGTTCGCGGCCACGAAATCCGCCAGGCGAACCGGGTCTTCTATGTTCAGTGCAGCGGTTTGCAAATCGTCGGAAAGTTGCGGAGAACGCGCCACCACGTCGCGGAACAATTCGCGAGTGTTGCGCTCCAACGCCATTAGTTCAGCGTCTTCTTCTCCGATAATGTCCGGCTGAATTTCCACGCGTGCCGTCAGAAACGGCCGAAAGGTAACAAGCTCCACCACGCGGATGCGTTGCAACCCCTCCAGGAACACAACCACGTTTCCGTTGGGCATTCTCACAAGTTTGTGGATCTTTGCGGCCGTGCCAACCTGATGCAGGTCCGCAGCCGCCGGCTCTTCGACCCGGGGATCGTGCTGCGCCACAATGCCAAGCAGCTTTTCATCTCCGTGCAACGAGTTCAGCAGTGCAAGCGAGCCTTCGCGCCCCACGGTTAGGGGTTGGACGCCTCCCGGAAACAGCACCGTATCTCGAACGGGCAGAATCGGTAGCTCTTTTGGAATTTGAATCGTCTTTTCGCTCATTGGGTCCCCCCCTTAAAATTCCTAAGGCAAGCAACGTCAGAATTGCTTTACACCTCTTTTAGATGCATGACAAGTGCAAAGGATACCAAAAAGATACAGAATGCTTGGCAACATTCTTTAGTGCATGACACTAAAGAATTAGAAGATGCCTGGCAAAAATCATAAATCTATTTAAATATATAAACATAAAGGACTTAACTAAATTCCGATCCGGTATCCACACTTGTCCCACGACCCGTCCTCTTGCGCATAGCTCACATCGGCAGGATCAAGAACGCCGTGAGGCAGGCGCAATCGGGCGTGGCATTTGTGCTGCGTTCCCAAAATCTGGTAAGGGCCCTACTTCTTAGCTTGGCACCCAAGAGCAGAATGAAACCTTCTGAATCCGGAAACGCCAGACCTGGTCAGGACTGGCCGAGCGACCGCGCAAATTGAAGCGCGCTCTCCCGGTCCAGGAGCCGTCCTTCGAGCTGGGCCTCCTCAACGGCTAGCAGGATTTCCCTGAATCGCGGTCCCGGAACCAAGCCCATGCCTTTGAGATCATCGCCTGTGATTAGCTTTGGGGGATAAACTTTTTCGGCGGGAGTTTCCACCAGAAACTGCTGCACGAAATTGTACGCCTCCAGATTTCCGTGGCATGCAAGGCAATCCAGGCGGTGCAGTTCCATGTGTTCGTCAAATCGCGGCAGGCGCACGAAACGCTTGAGGGTCGCGGTGCGCATTTCCTTCACATCCTTGAAGCGCATGTGATTGGCCACCAGCGTCTCGATCTGTTTGGCCTCATCATTCGAGAAGCGCATCGTGCGGCAAATGTGCTCGGCCATGCGCGCGCCAACTTCTTCGTGGCCGTTGAAGCGGATGCGCGTGCCCGGCCCAGTCGCCGGCGCAAACGTGGGAGGCTTGCCTACGTCGTGCAGAAGCACTCCCCAGGCCAACGTGGGCGAGCAATGCGCCGGAAGTTTTTCGAGCATCATGCGCGTGTGGATCCACACGTCGCCCTCGGGATGAAATTGCGGCGGCTGCTGGACGCCCTTCATGCGCGCGATGTCGGGAAGCACCACGCCCAGCAATCCGGTTTCCTCCAGCAGCTCGAAACCTCGTCGCGCGGCGCCTTCGGTCAGCAGCTTGGTCAGTTCATCGCGTATGCGTTCGGCGGAAACCTGCGTAATCTGTGCGGCAAGACTTTGCGCCGCCGCCATCGTTTCCGCTTCGATCTGGAAACCGAATCGAGCGGCAAAGCGCACCGCGCGCATCATGCGCAATTTATCTTCCGTGAAGCGCAGCCGCGGATCGCCAATCGCGCGCACGATGCCCGCATGCAAATCCGCGCGGCCGCCAACGTAGTCGAGAATGTCGCCCGTCGCCGAGTCCATCAGCAACCCATTGATGGTGAAATCGCGCCGCAGCACATCTTCCTGCGGAGTATGCGAGTAAACCACCCGATCGGGATGCCGCCCATCGGTGTAGCCAATGTCGGAGCGAAACGTGGCTACCTCGACTTGCGTTTGATCCTCTGTCACCAGAATCACGCCGAACTTCGCGCCCACCGCGAGGCTGCGCGGAAATAACTCCTGAACGCGCTCCGGCCGCGCGTCCGTGCAAACATCATAGTCCGCAGGCGCGCGCCCCAATTCCAAATCGCGCACACAGCCGCCCACGAAGTACGCCTGATGCCCGTGGCGGCGCAGCGTCCCGCAGATCCGTTCAGCCAATTCTCGTGGGATCATGGTTGGATTATGCTCCAACCACAGCGGCGAGCAAAGGATTCAGAGCACAAGATTCAGAGCACAAGGAAAAAGGATGATAATCGCGCGATCTGGGGGCAAACCATTTCAATCGGAGACTCTCAACCAGGATATTCCCGACTTTCTCGTTGGGAGCAATCGGAAGTGGGCAGGGATTGCTGGAGTAATATCCGCGAGATGCGGAAATCAGGCCGCCAATGCCTATCTAACCTTGGACAATCCGTTCCAGGCTCGCTCTATCCTTTAACGTAAGCGTCGAACCTTTAATCACCACAAGATTTTTCTTTGCGAAGCTGCCTAACGCGCGCGTCACTGTTTCCCTGGAAGTGCCAAGCATCTGGGCGATCTCTTCATGGGTCAGCGTCATTTTGACCTTGATGACTCCCTTTTCCGGTTTGTGATCGGCCGTCATGTCCAGAATGAACCGGGCCAGTTTTTCCGCCGCGGAATGAGATAGTCCGATGGTGCGCATTTCCGCAAGCGCCGTGTGGTAGGTCTGGCCAAGCTGCTGGGCAACGCGCAGCGCGACTTCGCCGTGCTCGCGAAGGAAGTTCAGGAAGTCATGGCCGGAAACAAAATTCGCCTGGGTCGGTTCAACAACCTCAGCCGTCAACTCATATGGCATTCCGGTCACCGTGGACGGCAGGCCAAGGACTTCTCCCGGCTCGGAAAGCCTAGCGATCAGAGTTTTCCCGTCGATCGAGGAGGTAAACAGTTTGACGCGGCCCGCGCACAGGATAAAAACGCCGCGGCCAACCTGTCCCTCAACAAATAGCGTTGCGCCTTTGGGATAGGACGACGCGGACGTGATGGCCGAGAGACGTTGCACGGCGGCCGGAGTTAAATTGCAAAATAGCCGGTCCTCCCGGTGAGGACAGGTCAGGCAGCTTTCAATGATTTCAAGACCGTATGGCGCGCGCATCGTGTCGACAGACATTGTATGGCCCCTCTTGCGCCCAGCAAAATGAAATCGCCCCACCACGGACGGATAACTCTCTGTCATGGAATTTTCTCTTTCTTTCCGCCTTGAGCCGTTCACCCCATTTATTGAATATCCGCGGACCGGCTTTTGTTTTGTACCTCCGGTAGCCTAGCAATGAGCACTGCCATCATCTTTCGGATCGAAGCAAAACTTTGCACCATTGCCATGGCCAATCGCGTGAATCCCACTCCTGGATCCATGCGCCATTCCATTCCATCACGGACGACCAAGCTAAAATCGAAGAATGAAACCCCGCCAGAGAGAACGATCATCGGGGAATTTCTGAAAGAAATCGCACTCCCCTTTGCGGCGCCCCGTTCGTTCGGCGCTTCACGTCTTTTTTATTCCAGGCACTTATTATCTGGAACCAGCGCACTTCCGCCCGTATCGTTCATCACACTTTATCGTGACGGCCATCACTGGATGCGCACTCAATCCTCCGGCATCGCCAGGAACGAAGGCCTGGAAATCGGGACAAATTTCAAGGAGCAAGTGAGAGGGGGGAGTATATCGGTTCAAAACGAGATGCCTCCGCCTATCAGTATTGTAATCAACAGATTAGTTCTTAACGCTGATCAGAATGCCATTCCATAATTGTTGCGATCCATATATGCCAAAGGCCTTCCAGATCGCAAGATATGCAAAATTGTGGCAATTCCGGGGTTCCATTACAGAGGTACTATTGGTTACAAAAACCATCGCCATTACTATCCTTGTCACGAAGAAGACTCCGTCGGGGAGTTTGAAATTCACCTACATGTAGTTCAAGGGAATCGTTTGAAGCAGGCCTCGATTTTCAACGCCCGACCAGAAAGAGGTGTACCTTGGAGAAGCACATTGGCAAGTACAGTTATATCCTCGGCGTCGTAGCTCTTGTCCTTGCTTTGACGGCACGTGCGATTGACATAGTGGACCCAACTAAGAGCGTGATTGCGCTTTCTACGGGCGGGATCGGATACCGGGCCTTCACTAATGGAGCGCTTCTGTTTTTCATCACCACAATCGCCTCGGCCTGCTATTCCTGGGTCAATTCGCAAAAACCACAGGTCGTGGCGGCCAAAGACGCATCCAATCGGCGCGACCCCAATCAGGTCGAAATTGCGCGAGAGCTCGCGAATGGTGGCAGCGCTCAATAGGCTGTGGACCAGGCTGCCCAAATCTAGTGGATTTCCAGCGGATTTGTGCAGCTACGCTGAGCACTTCAAGGCTTAAAGCCTTTCATCCTTTTCCGGTAAATGGAGTTGTGCATGAGTTCAGGCACTCGCGTCGGACATCTCTATTTGTGTTTGTCGCTGCGCGCTTTTGTCATCGAACCTCCAAATTGAATTTTCGAAAATCCGAATCGGTCGCGCAACGCGTCAGTGGCCTTGGCAATGCGTTCGAGTTTTTCGCGCCGCGATGCCTCGAGCAAATCCAATTGCTCGCCGCCATGCGTGAAGGAAGAAAGCGCCACGCCGACGAGCCTCACTTTTCGGGAGCGGTCGCAGTGCTGCTCGAAGAGTTTCTTCACGGTCTCATAGACAATGGGGTCGAGATGGGTTGACTCGCGCAACGTGTGGGCGCGCGTGAGGGTTTCAAATCCCGCGTAGCGGATGGTCACCGTAACCACACGAGCGCTCAGTCCCGCTTCGCGCAGCCGCTTCATTGCTTTCTGACATAGCAGGCTGAGCGTCGCGTCCAGCAAGGCGCGGTCTTGCGTATCCTCCGAAAATGTTCGGTTGTGCGAAATGGATTTCGGCTCGGCATCCACGAAAAATTCGTAAGTGTCGCCGCCGCGCGCTTTTCTGAACAGCGCCGTGCCCCAACGGCCAAATTTTTCCTCGAGCTTTTCCTGTGACATCGCGGCAAGCTGCCCCACCTTTTCGATGCCCGCCGACTTGAGAGCTTCCTCGGTGACTTTGCCAATTCCGGGAATGCGCCGCACATCCAGCGGCGCGAGAAACGACGCTTCACTTTCGGCGGGAACCCAAACCAAACCGCGCGGCTTGGCTTGATCGCTGGCCACTTTGGCGACGAGGCGCGTTCGCGCAAGGCCCGCGGAGCACGGCAGCCCCGTCGTCGCCGTAATTTCGCGCAACAATGCATCCGCTGCGGCAATGGGCGGCCCGTGCAGCCGCTCCGTCCCGGCCAGATCGATGTAGGCCTCGTCCACCGAAGCCATTTCCACCACCGGCGAATATTTTCCCAGGATTGCCGCCACACGATCGCTCCACTGGGAGTAAAGATGGTGCCGCGGCTCCAGAAATACCGCGTGCGGGCACAAACGCCCAGCCGTGCGCAGCGCCATCGCCGAATGAATCCCATATTTCCGTGCTTCGTAGCTTGCCGTGGAGACAATCCCGCGCTGGTCCGGCTGCCCGCCAACGACCACAGGCTTGCCGCGCAACTCGGGCCGATCCAGCAGCTCAACCGAAACGAAAAATGCGTCCATATCGACATGAAGGATGGAGGTTGGGGATGTGGAGGAAGCAGAAGTTAAGGAAGTCGAGGATAAAGACTCCACGGCGGAATCGCGTTTCGCACGGTAGGTGACGAACTTGGGCATGGCTCCTCGCCGCCAATATACACCATGGCGAACACAGGGCGAACAATATTGCAGCCTGAGAGTAGTGAAAAATGGTTACGGAACCGCAGGTGCGTGTCTTTCGGAATGGCCTGAGACGCAGTAGATTCGGCGTAGATCGCCACCAGTCATTTACACAAATGAAACATCAGTCATTCGGAAGTGAACGATTCATTCTTTGAATTTGCCTTCCAGGAACACCTGAGGGAGGATGGATCAGGAGGAAAAGATTTTGAGAGGCTAGATCGAATCTTTGTCTTCCATGGTTGAAAGGGAATGTCCCCAGTCTTTCCCGCAGAAACTAGGCTGTTCCAGACACCGCGCAGTGTCCCGGCAAGTGCCAATTTATTTCGTGTGAATTTTGAGAAAACTTTGCTGTTTTCTTCATAAGCGTTTGTATTTTTACAAAAAATTTATATTTTCGGGGAGGCATCATGCTAACTGAGCAAAATCTATTTTTGGAAGACGTGTACCCGGGTGGCAGGATAAAGCGCAGTGTGGTATTGCCACCGCCCGCAGCTGCACTACAAGGACGCGTATTTGCCGAAGCTTTGCTGGAGAATTCCACGTCGCGGCAGCGTCGTAGTCCCATGGATTGGGCCCTTTCCTTTTTGGTTCATTTTGCCGTTCTGTTCTTGCTGCTGTTTCTGCCGCTCTATTTTTCACAGGGAATTGACATGAAGAGGCTGGAAACAACATTGCTCGTGGCGCCCATGCCGCCGATGGCTCCAGCGCCTCCTCCTCCTGCCGCAATCGCTCGCGCGGTTCACGTTGCGCCTCGAGTGTTCACGCCTGGGCAAATCACCGCGCCAACCTATATTCCAAAGGCTGTCCCCACGGCTTCCAGCGATGTAGCTCCACCGGATGAAGCGTTTGCGTCATCGATGGGCGGTGTACCCGGCGGCGTGCCCGGAGGGCAGATCGGCGGGATTACAGGCGGAATGCCGAGCATTGCGGCTCCCGTGGCGGCAGTGCCCGTCGCCGAAGGCCCAAAACGGCCGGTTCGCATTGGAGGCAATGTGAAACCGCCTCGCCTGATCTATGGGCCCGCGGCTGTTTACCCGATTCTGGCTAGCCAAGGGCATGTCCACGGCATGGTCGTGATCGACGCTGTTATTGATGAGCACGGAAACGTGGTCCAGGAAAAAGTTGTCAGCGGACATCCATTGCTCCTGCAAGCGGCGCTCAAAGCCGTTTCGGAAAGAAAATATGAACCAACGATCCTCGATGGAGAGCCCACACCGGTTGACTTGAGAGTAGAAGTCAACTTTCAAATGTAATGTCTCGCCACTTCCCGCCGACCATCTGCGCGCGGCCTGTATAAAGGCCGCGCGCAAACCTCTCCCTGAGAGCAGGGGCGCCGCTGTGGAATAGGCATCTCCAAGCCTGCCGGCAGTCCAAAGTGCATTTACGGCGAAGCTTCCAGTTGCTGCTGTCGCGCCATGTCCGCCCGTCGCCGCGCTCGCCATGGAAAAAATCGCGGTAATTCGCGCCTAACAATATTCAATGATTTGGGGGCCGCCACTGTGTGACACTTAATCGCAGGCGACCAAATTCATGCTACGACCTCCGCTCAAGCAGATCGCTCGGCGCGCCGCGCACTGGCGTTGCCCGAATTGCGGCCGTGGCGGCTTGTTTCGCGGCGTCTTCCGCATGATGTCGCGCTGTCCGGAATGCGGGCTGTCGTATTTTCCCGAGCAGGGATATTACCTTGGAGCCATGATCATCAACTACGCGGCCACCACTGCGGTTGTCGTAGCGATTTTTCTTTTGTCGCTGCTGTTTCCGGACTTCACAACGCTCTCCACCAATTCCAAAATTACGATTTGGATCGCTTTTGCCATCTGCTTGTCATTATTGCTAGTGCGGCACGCATACAGCTTCTGGCTGGGAATCGATTTCTGGATCAAGCCCAGACAACCGGACGTGCGGTCGCGGCAACAATCCTAGCCGCCACGAATGAACCGGGCGGCGATTCCAATAGCAGCCCCGCCGAGCACCAGCCAAGCCGAATTAATACGAAAGCGAAACAATAAAACCGCGCTGGCAATCGCGATGCCAATGCTCAGCAAATCCACAATGGCCGAGCGCCCCAGATCGTAGCTGACGGCCGCCATCAACGCGAGCGATGCCACGTTTACTCCGTCGAGAAAAGCGCCAGCCGTTGCGGAACGCCGAATCAGCGGGATCAAAGGCCCGCTGACGGCCACCAGGATAAACGCGGGAAGAAACATTCCAACCGTGGCCACCAGCGCGCCAACCGGTCCCCGCAAAAGGTATCCCAGGAAGGTGGCCGTGGTGAACACCGGGCCCGGCGTCACCTGACCGATGGCGACCGCGTCCACCAGTTGCGCGTCCGTCACCCAGGCGCGATGCACAACTAGATCCGCACGCAGAAATGCCAGCAGGACGTAGCCGCTGCCAAAGACAATCGAGCCGATCCTCAGGAATACCAGAAACAGCGGCCACATTCCGGGAATCACCGCTGCTGCGCCCGTGGCGCCCGCCCACGGAAAAATCCGCGCGATGTTTGCGCGCACTCCTCGCCACACGGAAAGCAGAGTCAGTGCACCTGTTGTTTTTGGTTGTTCATCGCGATTCCGCGACAGCGCGTGAATCCCCGCAAGGATCGCGCCCGTTCCAAACAAAATGAGAAGAACATTTACCTGGGCAATGCTGAGCAAAACGCAGGCTGCGCCCGCGATCGCCAACGGCCAGCTCTTGACCGCCGTGCGGCCCAGCCCCCACAGCGCCTGCAAAATCACGGCAATCACCACCGGCTTGACGCCATACAGCAGCGCCGCGACGGCAGGCAAATGCCCAAAGCGCACGTACGCCCAGGCGATGATTCCCACCAGAATCGCCGCCGGAAAAATAAAGCACGCGCCGCCAATGAGCAGTCCCGCCCATCCGCCGCGCAAGTAGCCGATGTGAATGGCGAGCTCGCTGGAGCTGGGGCCGGGAATCAGGCTGCTTGCGCCAAGGAGGTCCAGAAATTTTTCGCGGGAAAGCCACTTGCGGCGGCGAACCAGCTCGTCTTCCATGATGGCGATATGCGCCGCCGGCCCGCCAAACGCGGTGACGCCAAGTCTCAGGAAAAAAAGCGCCAGTTCTTTCAGCGATCCGCGCCGCGTTGTGTCCAGCGCTTCCGGCTGGGATTGTTGGAGATCTGCCATTGAGTAGGACAGGCTTCAGCCTGTCTGGTTTTGCTTCTGAAATGGAATGCCTTGCATGGCGGAAATCAAAAGCAGACAGGCTGAAGCCTGTCCTACTAAATCCGCCATCCTTTCACCTAAATATTGTAGGAAATTAAAGATTAACGGGGACCAGCGGCGGCCATATAAGGATTCAAATTCACCGGGCGCCAATCGCCTCGAATAATCGCGGCGCGAATCTGCATGGGAGTTTTTCCCTTTTGCGTGAGCTGGTAGGCGAGCACCGCTTCCTTCTGGCAGACATCGCACTCCGCGCCGTGCGTGCCCACAAAACAATCCAGCAAACTCTTGTGCCCCTCATGCCGGTCGCAATAGCAGTAGCAGGGCTGCTGATACAAAACCGGCCTGATCTTGGCGGCCAGCGCATACACATTCTGGTTCAGCGCATCGGGAAATTTCTTAGGATCGAGCGTCGCCGGAAACGGCGGCTTCAGCGCATACGCATGATAAGAGGGAATCCCCAAGTCAGTCGGCCCCGACATGTCCATCGGCATCTGAGCCCCCTGCGCATCCGCGCCAAACGCCGGACGCAGCTGCGCCAGCCCCGCCCCCGCAAGTGTCAGTAGCAACGCCATTAGTAGTGCCGTGTTCTTGCCAGTCATAGTAGGAATCCTCCGCGACATAAGAAAACGGTAGCGCAACCCGTCTCCAACTGCAACCCGAAGCCTGAGTGACTGATGACAGTGAGGAAACTTGAGACGCGATCCCACGGCAAGACTAGTGCGAAGGGCCGAGTCCCAAATCATCGCAAAGCTTAACGTGTCGCCCGTTTCTACTGGCCACCCCCAGTGGTAGCAGGAGGTGTGACGGTTGTCTTCTTCGAAATAGTTAGTGTGGTGGTTGGGCTATCAACGCCTTTCGGTGTTGTGGCTCCTGCGCTCTTTGAATCCGCCACGGTGAAAGTGAGCGGTTTGCCGTTGGGATCCAAAACATCGAGAGGCATGAATTGTTGGGGTTTGCCGTTCTTGTCAAACGATAATGCGATCAGGGGGACAATCGAGTATGCTCCGGCCTTTGGTCCGGAACCTGTCTGAGTGTTATCCGAAATTCCGGAAGGTTGGGCAGGACAATTCGTCGGTTCAACCCGATCAAGTGGTTTCCCAACGACTGTTAATGAGAATGGCTTGCTGGTTTGAGATGCTGGTGACTTGGTCGCGACCGTGACAGCCACTTGGCCGGGCTGAACTTTCAAAGGCACATCCACAGTAATCGAAGTAGGCGACCAACAGTTGGTGTCTATGTCCGCCTGTATTTTGCCAAAACTCACGGATCCTTGAGCCGCCCCGAAGCCGCTCCCGCTGATATTCACCCGGGTTCCGCCAGGAACGGAATTGTTGGCAATGTTTTCTATCACAGGTGGCTTGTTTGGCGTGTCCGATTTGGAACTTGGGAGCGTCACAAAAGCTGTTTGCCCTGCGGAGACTGTGGGAATCGTGCTGGTGACCCCGTCTGGTCCCTGGACTGTTACTGCATCGATTACTCCGGCATTGCTCCCCTGGAGCACAAATTGATTCGTGCCCGTACTTACGATGGTTAATTTCGTTGGCAGAAACGAAGGCCGAAGGTCGGGAAGTGTGCCGATCTTGCTGAGAAGTGGTCCGCGCAGCACTCGGGCAGGATTTTTCAAGGGAAGCTTGTCTAGATCGCCTCTATTCAGCACAAATTCAAGCATTAATTGGCCGTTCTTCGAAGCCTCGTCCCAGTCTGGGGCTACCTTTTGCGCCGCCTCGGCTTTTTCCATTAAAGCTTGGGCGTCCTTCGTCTCCTTCTCTGCATTTGCTATTTCTTTCGCAGCCTTGGCCTTTGCTCCGGCATCACTCCCAGCCTTGGCACTGTCCCTCTTGGCATTGTCCGTATCAGTCTTTGCCTTCGCCATAGCTGCGTCGGCTGATTCAAAAATAGAATTGTGAATTCTGTCTTTGCACAGAATTGACAAGGGATCGTTCAGGCTTCGAAGTTTCAGTCGCGGTACCGCTCCGATCCTCCAATACGCTGATAGTCCGGAAGTATTGGAAAGGATATCCAGTGTATCGTTGCATTCCGCGCGACTTACCGGGATATCGATTGTCCATTGATTGATCGGTGGAGTCCTGCCGTCGCTTCCGTTTGCATTCCTCTGAGGAATCGCAATCGGATCATCGAAACTGGGCTGGAACAACGCCGCGGAAAGTGACTCCGGCGCGCAGGGCGTGGCTGAGGTGGCCTGCCTACATAGGTCCGAAGATTTTGCAGAATAGGGGATATCGGTTGAATCAGTGGATACGCCGGAGTTAGACGCAAAAGGCGGGTATTCAATAACTACTTCCTGGTATGTAAGCGCCAGTGTGGGAATAGCAAACCACTTACATCCTTCTTCAGCGCGAGTTATTTGCAAGACCTGAGTTCTGTATCTTTCTGGGATGCCCCGCCCAAGTATCGTGACGGCCTGGGGATTCAAATCGTTGCCATTATCATTTCTCTTATCCGGAAACTCCGGATAGTTGCATCCGGTTAGTTTTACCCAATTGGGATTTGCGGACTCAAAATACCACGGTCGGTAACCAACATTCGCCCGTTTGCTGTCTTTAGCGGGTTGCACCGGGAATCGACCGATATGAGCGGGAACTGAAGAATGAAACGAGTCATTCCCGTCGGGGTCATATTGTTCCACCCAAACTTGCAGCGATGAAATTGAGAGGGCAGTATCATCCAACGTACCTGGCATGGAAGGGCACGCATTTTCGTCTTTACAGATTCTTTGTACGATTTTGTACGCGTCACGAATTTCCCTCGTGGGAACATCACAAACCAACATTGGACTTTGAGGATAGCAGGAGAGAGACCAAGCCAGATCCAGGTAGCGATCTTCCAGGACCACCTGTGTATTTCCCGCAAGCCATTTTTTCGGCGTTGGGGGTGGCCCTGTCTTCGTGGGATCGGGCGGCATTTTTTCAAGTCCGATCAGTATTTGAACGCCTGTCTCACCCAGGTATGCATAGATCGGCTGAGGGTCACTATTTGGCAGGAATAGCGGTAGAAATGTTTCAGGGGCGTACGGGCCAGAGGGATGCAAAGACAAATCGTCTGCAACCCCCCGCTCCGCCCGGGTGAACTTTGTCCTAAGATGGTTCCCAAGATGCGTAACGAGTTGATCTTTGTCCCGTGCAGGAAAATGGAATCCGTTTGTGATGAGTTCGGAAAATCCCGTATCCAACTCAAGAGGAAGAAACAAAGCCCTTTTTGCGGGATCGACGATTTGAATCGTTGGGAACGCGGTGTTGTCTCCCGCAAGACCCTTCGAGATATTGAGCAGGATGCGGTGGGAGTGAACTTCCATCCATGTGTCGGGGCCGGGGGCATCCACTTCGAACAAACTCGCCGAAGCGGCATTCTCGGCTCCGAGTGGCTTGGCCGGTGCCCCAGTCAACCCGGGAGTGCTCAGCGTCGCCGGTGAAGTTAAGTCAGACGCCGATTGAGCGGGCGGCAGGACGGAAGTCGCGCGCCCTCGCCAGTCGCGCACGCGGCGCAGAGGAAGTCCGCGCACGGTAACCACCATATTTGGGTCAATCGGCTCGGCAAGCTTCACCAGAACCGCGGCACACTGATTCGATTGGCATCCCGTCAGCGCGTTTGGTGGTGCAGCAGTTGCGCTTGGCGTTGAGGTGGGATTTGCTGCAGTCGCGGTTGCCGTCGTGCTCGTCGTTCCCGACGAAGTCGCGCTCGCGGTTCCCGCCCCGGAAACTGTCACGGTCGTTGTCCCAGTGCCCGCACCCGATGCAGTCGCCGAGGCGGTTCCGGGGGGCGGAGGCTGAGGATTCGAACTGGCACCCGGCGCAGGCTGCGGGGGAAGAGGATAGTACACGGGATTGTATTCCATGCCGAGAACGTGCAAACGGTTTCGCTCCGCTAACACGACATCTGGAATATCGTTGATGCCGTCCGTGCCGGGAAGAATGATTTTCAGCTCTTTGCAGGCCATTGAAGGGCAATTTGCTCCCGCGATATTCTTGGATTCGTACCAATGTGCCTTTTGGTAGTAGGGATCGTCTCGGCGCACCCAATCCGTATGCGCCTTTACATGGAGCATGATTTTTGTAGTTCCGACATTGTCGGTCTCGCCTTCCATTCCGCCCCCACACGACCAATAATTAATTGGAGGATGGGAATCGAAGCATTCTTTCACAAAGGCCCGTGGGACTGAAATAAGTGCAAACGTAGTGCGAATCCCCGGAGTGACTAATTGCTCAAAGGGAGCTTCGCCGTAATACCATCCGAACCGCTGTCTCACACCCGGATTCCCGTCTCGGTCCGTTGTCGGCGCTCCCTCTTGGAATCCCGACATGTAGACAGACTGCACAAGATCGCCATGCAAAGTGTCCGTCTGACGGCGGTAATCGGCATTGATTCCGAATCCAAATAACGTTTGCAAGGCACCATAGAGGCTGTACCGCTTGCTAGTGCCCTCATAGTTGGCCAGGTTGTAACTGCTTTGCCCCGGATAGATCGAATAAACTTTGCACCCATCGCAATTCATGGTGAATTCGACAACGCCGACATGATTTTTTGCCCGGCTCGACGGGTACAGCCCCACATCAAACTGCACGAGAAAAGGGACATTTTCCGTATCGCGCATGACGTCGTCCTGCAAAACGGAAATCTCGCGCGCCATCCGCTCGTAGAGCAGCGTAATGAAGTTATCCAGGCGCTTCGTTGCCGGAAGGCTCGGGGACTGAAGTTGGTTAACAATATTGGTTGTGAGGGCGGGTGGCAGATTGCCCAGAAATGAAGAGAATGTGTTTGCAGTCTCCGGCGCAGTACCTCCGGTCGTCGGCGTCAAGGTTGGCGCAGGGGGGATTGTTCCGGAGCTGGCGGCGGTAATTTGGCTGTTAATCGAAGTCAGGTCCGCTTGCAGGCTGGTTACCTGGCTGGCCGCAGCTTGCTGTTGCGTGGTGAGAGATTTGTATGCATCGGTAGTTGGATCTGTTGTGGCAAGCTGGCCCTGCAGTGTCGTGTTGAGTTGCATGGCGGCCAACAATTGGCCGGTGACGCTGCTGCGCTCCGAGTAGAGCTGCTGCAAATACGCGCTGTTGGCCTGAATTTGGGCGCTGGCAATTCCCTGGGTGGCGGCATAGTTTTTCAGCGTGATTGCATTCGTCGCGGCAGCACCCTGGTTGTATTGAACGCCGATCTCGATCATGGACTGAACAAACTTCACCGCTGCACCGTTCGTCGCATTGGCATCCAAAGCGATGAGATCGCTCATTGAGACGCCCTGCACATCACGCAATAATCCGTCAAGCAGCGAGTTCACGCGCTCGTATTGCCAGATCTTCGGCTGCCCGACGGTGATTTCTCCCCACTTTTTCGCCTCCTCGTCTGCGTTGTTGCTCGCTGCAGGAGATGGGCCTGGATTCGGAGGTTCCGGCAGGGCTTCGCTTCGCGGCAAAGCTGCCCCTGCCGGGATGGCAAATCTCACACGCGCCGCAGGGGGTAGCGGCGAAGAAAGTATGTTCGTCGGCAGACTTGCTGCCACTGCAAGCCACGCGAGCGCCAGCGCCAGTATTTGTTGTATCAGGGAATGGTGCGACTCTTGAGCCTTGGGCCGGATCATAGAGGCTCCTTAATTTTGTACAGGATTTAGCGGGCGGAATTCCAATCATTGGCCAATTCCACACGCCATCACAAATGCGGGCATCGCGGCCCGTACACTTTTGCGGGGACAAATCGGACGGCGGGATAATTTCACAACGATTTATTAGTTGTCAATAGTTAATATTGGCTGTAGGTAAGTTAAGAGTATTGTGTTAATGAGAAGATAAATAGTCTGAAGTAGGACTTCGTTACGAGAGAGTCGAACCCGGCTCTGAAGAGTCCAGATCCTGACCTGAAGAATCAGGATGCATGTCCGCTGTGGGTGTGATTTCGTGAGATCCGGCGCTAGGCAAGGATGATGCCTGCGCGACAGTAGCTGCATCCGCAGCGACAGCCGTGGGAGCCGTATCCAGCCGCACGGAAAGCACATCCGCCAGCAGATCGATCAGCTTGCGCGCGCCTTGGCCGTCGGCGTCCAGGTCTGGGTTATAGCCGGCTACCACGAAGGCGGCCAGATTTGGCTGGGCGACGAAAACTCGCAGCGCATCGCGCACTTCGTTCAGGCTGAGTCCACCGGGCGTGGGGACTTTCGTCCAGGGGAACTCTTGGCCATCGATCACATCCACGTCGAGGTGCAGGATGAAATCGTGCCTTGCGGCGTGGACGCGCTCCAACGCGAGGCGAGCGGCAGCAGCGGCGCCTACTGTCGATACCTCCAGGGAGGGATGCCGCCGCAGGGGTGATGTCAGCAGAAACTGTTCTTCCGGAGGGTCCAGGCGATCGAATCCGAACAGGGCAACGTCAGGCTCGCGGACGAGCGGAGGCTCGCCCCAGAAGCGAATCAGTTCCGGCGCGCCGCGTCCGATGACTTGCGAGACGGTCATGCCGTCCACGCAACCCGAGGGGGACGTTGCCGGCACGTTGAGGTCGGCATCGCGGTCCATAAAAATCAGGCTGACGTTGCGATAGTAGCGGCGCGCCCCGGCAATCACCGCCAGGACGGAAACGCAATCGCCGGAAAGGATGAGCGGGAGTGCGCCGGTCTTCACCGCGACTTCCACGCGCGGGCGCAGATCGTTCAGTGACTTCAGAATCGTGGGCGTGTTTTTGGCGCGGGGATGTTCCTCGTCCGGTTGCGAAATGTAGGAGGCTGTGTCACCGTGGTCGATGACGTGAAAGCCGGCGGCCTTCAGGCGATCCGCGATGCCGGCGGCGCGCAACGCGGCAGGGGTGCGTTCATGCCCAGGGCTGAGGGCCGCCGCGCTCGTGGCCGAGCCCAGCAGAACGATATTCTTCAGCTGACGCGTAATTTTGACCGCCAAAGTAGCTCTCCTGACGTTGGAGTCCAGCTCCCTTGATTGACGATCCACTGCATCGGAACGTGCTAGTGAGCGCTTCCGCTATTTCTAATTCGAAGCCGGCGCGATGGTCGTCAACTCGGCCGGCAAAGTGAAGCGCACATCTTCGCGGATCAGATCGAGATCGCGCTGATTCGTGTAACCCAATCCGGCCAGGCGCTGGCTCACCTGCTCGACCAGAATTTCCGGCGCGGATGCGCCGGCGGTCAGCCCCACGCGGCTAATTCCTTCCAGCCATTTCGGGTCGATATCTTTGGCGGAGTCGATCAATTCCGCGGACACTCCGGAACGCTTGGCAACTTCCACCAGGCGGTTGGAGTTGGAACTGTTGGGAGAGCCAACCACCAGAATCAGTTGCACCTCGCGCGCGAGATGCTCGACGGCTTCCTGGCGATTCTGCGTCGCGTAACAGATGTCGTCCGAGGCGGGGCCTTCAATGGAAGGAAAGCGCTCGCGCAAACGGGCCACAATTTCCTGAGTGTCGTAGAGGCTCAGCGTGGTTTGGGTAAGAAACGACAGGCGATTGGCGTCCTTCACTTCCAGCGCATCCACCGCCTCGACGCTGTCCACCACCACGGTTTGCTCGGGAGCTTCTCCGGAGGTTCCCACAATTTCCTGGTGGTCGCGGTGTCCGATCAAAATAATTGTGCGATTTTCGCGCGCGAATTTCAGCGCTTCCAGATGCACCTTGGTCACCAGCGGGCAGGTTGCGTCAATCACGCGCAATTCACGCAAGCGCGCTTCCTCGCGCGTGGTTGGCGGAACGCCATGCGCGCTGAACACCAGCACCGCGCCCAGAGGGACTTCCTCGACGGTTTCGACGAAGATCGCGCCGCTTTGGCGAAGTTGCTCCACCACATAGCGGTTGTGCACGATTTCGTGATGCACATACACGGGCGGCCCGTACGCTTGCAGGGCCAGCTCCACAATGTCCACCGCGCGCACCACTCCCGCGCAAAAACCGCGCGGCCGCACGCGAATCAGACTCTTGCCTTCCGATGACGGTTGCGTCTGGTTGCTCATTCAGTACCCTCAAAAATGCCACCATAGATTAACACGGCGAGGGAAACGATTGCGACCTTTTGGCGGCGGAACGGCGAATTCCATACGATGCGGTGAGAGAATCGAGGGAGGCAACTTTGCTGTGCTACGGTTTTCAGGGCGCTGATGCAAGCTTGAAGGAGCATGTAATACGCTGAGAACTTATGATTAAGCCAGGAAACTTAAGTGGTACCAAAGTACCAAGAACATTGGACTGAAAGACATATTGCTCATCATTTGAGGCCACCCTTAGAATTGATACGTGGGCGTAGTTCAATAGCAGAATTTAATTTTTCCAAGCTCCAGGTAAGAACTCAATTCCCTCCGCCCACCCCATTTTTAGCCAACTGCCCGTACTTGGGAGGTGATCCTCATGCCCATTAATTCAGACATTACTAAAAGATTTGAAATGCCAATTCCACAATTTGGCATCCTACGTAGCGGCCAAATGTAGGAGTTTGTAATGTCGCTCTTAGCCTCTTTGCCCAGCACTTCTTCGCTCACCGCGCCCAAGCCCGAAGTACCCCAAGGCGGGCGGGTACCAGTCCTTGACGGGCTAAGAGGCATTGCCATCCTCTTGGTCATGGTCTTCCATTTCTGGTTGTTCGGAATAATGACTGGAACGGCGCTATGGGAGCGGGTTTACTCAAGTGCGGCAGGAATGGGATGGGTAGGGGTCGATCTGTTTTTTGTTCTTTCTGGATTCCTCATTACAGGGATTCTGTACGATTCGCGGGGCAGTGAACACTACTACCGAGTTTTCTATGGGCGCAGAACGATTCGCATTTTTCCGCTTTACTATGCCAGCCTGGCCCTCTTTTTCTGGATCATTCCATACCTCCTGATACGATTCCATCATCGCGAGTTTTCGGACACCTATAACAGCCCAACCGCAAAATTGTTCGCTTGGAGCTACCTCGTAAACTGGTACGAAGGGTTGAAGGGATTTAACGTGGTTGCCCTCCCGCTGCAACATTTTTGGTCCCTTGCTATCGAGGAACAGTTCTATCTGGTGTGGCCGTTTCTGGTGCTGACGCTGGCGCGGCGGCGTCTCATGGGGCTTTGCTGCGGCCTGATGGCACTAGGATTCATCTTGCGTGTTGTCTTGTATCGGTTTCACCTTCCAATTGCAGCCTACACGCTGACTTTCTGCCGGGCGGACTCCCTCGCGATTGGCGCCCTGGTGGCACTTTGCGCCCGGGCCCCCCGCGATTGGAAGACACTGGAGAAATGGGCGTCGTTTCTAGCGCTCCCCGCCCTTTGCACGGTAATCGCAATTCGGGTCCTCAATCCAGAAGCCACCAGTAGTCCCGGATCGTCCCCAAACTTCTACATGGGCACGTTTGCGATCAGCCTCCTGGGGATATTTTTTGGGTCGTGTCTGACTATGGCGGTAAGCCTGCGACAGGAAAGTCTGACACATCGAATCCTCGGATCCTCATTTCTGCGGTTCTTTGGCAAATATAGCTATTGTCTCTATGTTTGCCACATGCCGCTTGTCGTTTTCTTCGCAAAATTGGGACTTCGAAGCGATCGCCTGACTGGATTACTGCAGAATAAATTGCTCGCGGTTGTCGCTGTGAACGGCATCGCTTTTGCGGCTTCGATCGCCGTCGCCTTGGCGAGCTGGAATCTATTCGAGAAGCAATGGTTGAAACTGAAGGACCTTCCATTTCTTCAACGCGAGGACTGACCCTCCGACAGAGCAACTTATTAAATTTGATTAAAGCTGAAATTTCGTTTCCCTCCAGCGAAGATGCACATCTCCCTGTAGCCGGGCATTTCATGGCGATCCCACCTGACAAGCAGGATTATCGAAGTCATCCTCAAGAGCCTCTAAATCTTGGCGATGAATTCGGCAGTGCCGCATGCCGATTGTGGAAAGACGATTCGCGACCAGTGCCGTAAGGGTCCGGGAATAGGCGACGGACGTGGATCCGGGACATCTTCAATACAGTCCGCCAGAAGCTGGCGGGTACCTTCAAGAATATGGCCACAATTCATTATATGGCTGCGGATAAGAATTGGATTTAAGCCTTTAACATGCCCAGAATCTTCAAGTTAATCGAATAGCCACAGTGGTACCAAAGTACTACAAAGATTTGTCTTAGCGGTTCATTGCCGGGAATTTGGACCACCCCTAATATGCAAATGCGGGCGTAGTTCAATGGCAGAATTGGGGCTTTCCAAGTCCCAGGCAAGGGTTCGATTCCCTTCGCCCGCTCCATTTTTTGGTCAACTGCGCGTAATTGTGAGGCGAACCGGGCGCCAATTCTCAAAATATTGCCAATGGATTTGAGTGCAATGGAGATTGGTTTCCTTGCCGAGCGCCGAGCAGGCTAGTGTGCCTGCCACGTTTCAGGACATGGCAGGTGTGAAGTCTAAATCGTGGAGACGGTCAATTGTCAGAATTGCTGTTTAGCGTTGTGATCGCCTGTTACAACCAGGAAGGCTTTGTAAAAGAGGCCGTCGAATCCGCTTTGTCCCAATCGCATCCCAGCAAGGAAGTTATCGTTGTGGACGACGGCTCCAGCGACGGCACCAAGGACGTTCTAAAAACTTTTGGTGATTCCATCCTCTTTGCGAACCTCCTTGTAAATGGTGGAGCGCTTGCTGCGCGCAACCATGGCGCATCACTGGCAAGAGGGAAGTACTTGGTTTTCCTGGATGGCGATGATGTCTTGAAGGCTGGGGCGCTTGATGTCTATGGCCGCCTCATCGCTGCACGTTCTCCCATAATTCTTTTTGGCCGGTCCGCAAAGTGCTACGGAAAGATTCCCGAGGCCAATGCGTCAGATTCTTCTCACGAAATTCAGTTCGTCGAGTATGCCAATTTTCTTTCCAAGGACAGGCCATGTGTTTTTAATACCAGCACCCTGGTCGTCGATTGTTCCTCATTCTGGGCCGCGGGCGGATGGTCGCCCGGCATCTTCTATCAGGATATACAGGACCTGCTAACCAAGCTGGAAATCGCGGGGAAAATGATTCTGGTTCTTGCGCCGGATACCGTCTGGTACAGGATGCATTCGACCAATGCGGTCAATAAGGTCGCGCCATTTCTAGAGGGGATTCATACGCTATTGGCAAAGGCCAAAGCCGGCGCATATCCCGGCGGGCGAGAACGCTGGGCTAAAAGGTCAGCCTGGTTTGGCGGGCTGATTTTTTATTGGACCAAGACAGCGCTGCGTACTGGTCTCTATCGCGATGCGTTCATTTTGTTGGCCGTCGGGTGGTGGATGATTCTTTTTGCCATGGTTCGAAGGGGCGCGGCGTGGTTGCTGGGGAGAAAACCCATAGAAACCTTGCCGTTGGAGCGCGACTTGCCGGCGAAGGTTTTGACGGCGGTATCGTCTCCCCACATTCGAGAGGCTTGAAGTCTTATTTGTGCGGATGGCGCAGCGCCGCCGGGGAATCTTCCTGATGGCCTAAAGCTGGAAGCATTCACCCAGCTGAAACCATATGGCGCGGAGGCTGAGGAAAAGTTTGAGTGGGCATGAGCAACTCTTGGGAGACACTCTGATATGAGCACCGTTCACTGGCTATCGCCTGACGAGCAAGGTGAGTGGGATGCCTTTGTCGCGAGGCATCCGCAAGGACTCGTCTATCACCTCTCGTCATGGCAAAAAGTACTCGAAGAGCGCATTTGGGCACATCCGAGGGCGATTCCTTGTCCTGAAGGATGGGAGCGGACAGATACAGGCTGGTCTGCCTGTGTATACCGTGAAAAGCTGGCTATTGAAGGACAGAACCGTCAGCGTGCCTTTTGCGACCATATGCGATCCGCTGGTTTCGACGCAGGAAGAGTTCAACCTGCTGTGGCCGGCAATCGAAGACGTGTCTGGAAAGCAGGGGAGCCGGCGAATCGAGATTCGCACCAGGCGCATCAGCACGGACTGCATGCCTGCTTTCTTACGGGCCAGCGCCAGATACAAGCACCACTACCTTCCGCTCAGCCAAAATACCGATGCCCTGTTCCGCAGTTTCAGCCAATCTTGTGTGCGCCGCCGGGTGGACAAGGCCAAGCGTGCAGGTATTGTCGCGGAAGAGCGCCATGATGAGCAAAGCTTGCGGGCCTTCCATGACATGCTGGTCGCTACGCGTCGCAGGCGCTCGCTTCCCCCTATGCCATTTGCTTTCTTCCAGTCCATCTATCGCTGCCTGAGCCCGAACAATGTCTCACTGTACCTCGCCTTGCACGAAGGCAAGCCGGTCGGGGGACTGATGGCCTTGAAGTTCAAGGACATGTGGACCATGGAGTACAACGGCGATGCGGACAACTCACCCCCGGGCGTCAACCAATTTCTATGTTGGGAGGCCATCCAGCGCGCCAAGAGCAGCGGTGCGGAATTCTACAGCTTCGGGCGTACCTCGCTGGACAACCCAAGTTTGCTCGAATACAAGAGCCGGTGGGCCACCATTGAAGAGGACTTAACTGACTTCGTTAGTTTCCCGGGTTCCGCGTCGGCGCGAGCCGATGAATCCCCGAAAGCGCTCAGTCTGGCCCTTCGCGCGGCTGCCAAGCGGCTCCTGCAGCACGCTCCCGCCGCGCTTCAGAAATCCTTCGGCGATTTCTGTTACCGGCATCTCGGATAGCCGGCATGTCGGACAGGCTGAATGGGAAGCCGCCTGCGGGCTGGCGATATGCGGGTCTTCTACCTGGAGCCATGCCACAAGGAGAATTTCGGTGCAATTGGTATTAGCGACTGCAACATCGGGAGGCAGCCTTTCCTACTGCGCTCTTTGTGAGTTCGCGCCGGTCTTGGCCAACATGCTTGAATGGGTTGCACCTATGAAAATAACCACGGAAGTTGTGAACACCTTTGACACTTTGGGGGAACAATGCGAATAGGCTTTGTAGGATGTGGATTTACCGCCGACCACTATGTAGACAGCCTGAGGCGATACCCTGAATTGGAGTTGGCGGCCGCGACGGACAAAGATGAGCAGCGCGCCGCCAAATTTTGCGCGTATCACAAGGTAAAGCAGGCCCCGAATTTGCAAGCGATGCTGGCCGACCCCAGCATCGAGATGATCGTCAATCTCACCAAGTCCAGCAGCCATTTTGAAGTGTCCAAGGCGTGTTTAGAAGCCGGGAAACATGTATATACCGAAAAACCCGTGGCGACCACATTTTCAGAGGCCCAGGCATTAGTGGAGATGGCGGCCGAAAGAGGGCTCTACTTCTCCTCGGCCCCGTGCACATTGTTGGGAGAGCAGGCCCAAACACTTTGGAGAGCTTTGCGTAAGAACGAAATAGGACCGGTTCACGTGGTATATGCGGAGCTTGAAGATGGTCCCTTTCATTTGGGCGAGCCGCATACATGGCAATCTCCATGTGGTGCTCCCTATGATTATCGTGGAGAGTTTGAAATGGGCGTGACCATGGAGCACGCGGGGTACTACCTGAGTATGCTGACGGCCTTCTTTGGACCGGCCAAGACCATCACGGGTTTTGCGGGTTGCATGTGGCCTGAAAAACCAATTTCGCCTCAGGAGACTCTGCATGTGACCACTCCGGACTTCTCCGTTGCATGCATCACGTTTGAATCTGGAGTGGTGGCCAGATTGACATGCAGTCTTGTAGGGCCTTACAACCACTCCATGAAAATGGTGGGAGAAACAGGGATCTTGTCGGTTGATGAGAGTTGGAACTTTTCCGCTCCCGTTTATCTCGACAAATATTCCCAACTGAAATTTAAGGTCGAAAGGTATCCGATCACCAAAACTTACCCAATCATTAGGCATTGGGTGGGCCCCCGTCGCAGACGATATCCCTCCGTGAAGAAAGCCAGCCTTAAGAAGCGGCAGGTTCGTTACCGCATGGATTACGCACGAGGGATTGCAGAACTTGTGCGAGCGATTACTGAAAAACGCACGCCTCGGCTGCCGGCCGATTTCTGCTTGCATGTGACAGAACTGGCACTAGCCATACAAAATGCCACCCAAACGCCCTACAAGGTAACGACGACTTTTAAGCCGTTACAACCAATGGATGATGCTGAACTGGAGAAATTAATTCCAGCAGGCTGGTAGCACACGGTGCACGGGGCCGAGATTTTCGAAGCCGGCTTTGTGCGGCTGGCACTGCCTATGCCAGCCCGTGCGCGATAAAGTTGCTCTGAAGAGTCCGGAAGTCATTGCGGTCGCCGCTGAGCGTCCCGCCCCCTACATTATCATTGTAAATTCCTCTTCGGCGACAGGCGGAGTGCGCGATCTCGCCTTGCGCATCGTTTCCAAACAGCTTACGAAAGCTCGCATCGTGGAGCCCCGCCGGGCAAGCAACATTAGAGATTGAGTGTTTGTGCTCTGCTCCTCTATAATGCCTTGCTTCGCCAGGTGTGCGGCAGTTGTGTGCTTTTCTGAAACATTGGGAAAGTATGTAGCGCTGCGCGGGAGGATTTTCGGCCGTGTGGGATGCTCTTCGTGAAAAAAAGATAGGCGTACGCATCATGCTCGGAGTCGTTGTGGGGATTCTGGGGATCGGCATGCTGCTGTACCTCGTGCCGCAAGGAACCAATGATTTGAGCGCTGCGGAGTCTGTCGCAAAAGTTGGCGACCAGACCATCACGGTGGTCGATGTGCAGAATCAATTGGCCAAGAGCACGCGCGGCAGCCAGATTCCCCCCGCCCTCGTGCCCATCTACACGCAGCAGGCGCTCGACCAATTGGTCGATGAGAAGATGCTGTCAATGGAAGCCGACCGCATGGGCCTGACCGTTTCGGACGAAGAGCATGCCGACTTCCTGAAGAAACTCGTCCCGACCGCGTTCACCGGCGACACCTTTATCGGAATGGACCGTTACAGCGCGGAAGTTCAGGCGCGCTTTCAGATGAGCGTCCCGGAGTTTGAGTCGGAAGTGAAAAATGCGCTGCTGCAGCAGAAGTTCCAGCAGATTGTGACCGATGGCATCACGGCCAGTGACGACGATGTGCGCGAAGAATTCCGCCGCGAAAATGACAAGATCAAACTCGACTACGCGCTGATCAAGCCGACGGACCTGCAGTCCAAGGTGGAAGCTTCCGAGGCCGACATTGCAGCTTACTTCGACAAGAATAAAGCGCAGTACGTTGTGCCCGAGCGCAGGACCGTGGACTACGCACTGCTGAGCCTGGCGCAGCTTCGCCAGCGCTCCCCAATTACCGAGGACGAAGAAAAGGTCTATTACCAGAGCCATATCGATCAATACAAGCTGGAAGACCGCGCGCATGTCGCCCACATTCTTTTCAAGACCGTGGGCATGACCGACGCCGAGGCTGCCGAGATCAAGAAGAAGGCCGAGGGCGTCCTCAACAAGGCCAAGCATGGCGGGAATTTCGCCGATCTGGCCAAGCAAAACTCCGAGGACACCACCAAGGATAAGGGCGGCGACCTGGGCTGGATCGTTCGCGGGCAGACCGTTCCCGAATTCGAGGCAGCCGCGTTCAGCCTCCCAAAGGGATCGATTTCAGACCTGGTGAAGACCCAATACGGCTTCCACATCATTCAGGTAATTGACCGCGAGACCGCGCGCACGCAGACGCTGGATGAAGTCAAAGCCACTATTATCAATCAGTTGCAGCAGGAGAAGGCGGAGCAGTTAGGAGAAACCGTTTCCACGCAGATTGCCGACGAAATTCGCCGCAGCGGACGTATACCGCTTGATGAATTGGCCAAGAAATTTAACATGACCACCGGGGAAGCAAAGCTGGTTGAAGCAACCCAGCCTCTGCCGGAGCTTGGCAATGCGCCGGGTTTGATGGATACCATATTTCACCAGCGCGTGGGAGATGTAGGTGCCCCGATTCACACGGATGCAGGGTATGTCGTCCTTTCCGTAAAGGACATTCAGCCCTCGCATGCCGCGACGCTTGCGGAGGTTCATGACCGAGTGGCCGGGGATTACCGCCATGAAAAGGCCGTGGAACTCGCGAAAACTCGCGCCGAAGACCTTGCCAAGCGCGCCAAGTCGGGTGAGAACTTCGCGTCTGCCGCCAAAGCCCTTGGGTTAGAGATAAAGACTTCCGAGCCGGTCTCTCGGACGGGCTCGATTCCAGACGTTGGAAGCGCCAAGCAATTTGCCGCCGCGTTTACTCAGACGGTCGGCCAGACCGGCGATCCACTACCCCTCGGACAGAATTGGGTCGTTTATCGTGTCGCGCAGCACGATCCCGTCAACCAGGATGATTTCGAGAAGCAGAAGTCCAAGGTCGAAGCGCAGGTTCTGCAACAGAAGCGGCAAACCGCCTACGAATTGTTCCGAGCCGGGTTGAAAGCACGCCTCCAGAAGGACGGCAAGATTCAGTTCAATGCGGAGACTTTGAAGCGTCTGACGAATCCTGCATAGGCTGTAACGTCTAGAAAATAAGTTAGTTACTAGTTGTTCCGTGGAACTTGCTTTCCTGTTTCCCCTGAGCTAGCATATGTTTGTTGGCAGTCTCGGACCCTTCGCCAGTGGTTCAAGATCTTGAGCCTGCCGCCTTCCCAGCGCCCATTGCCCCTAATCTAGGATGATTCTCAAGAATTTCGACGATTGATTTTCCATTAGGCATTCGACTGTACGAACAATCGGGCGCTGAAGTTCAAATGCAAGGTGCTATTTTACCAGGCGGCGAAAGTTAAGTGAGTGAGGTGCGTGATGCAGGAAAAGACCAACCATCGCAATGAGTATCAATGCTCGATCGAAGTGAATCGCAATGGCAAGTACTGCGTGCGCGTTCGGGCGCTATTTGCCCGCAAGGAATGGGTTTTGCCGGTATTCTTTCTTGCCTCCACCTTTGACGGCGCCATGCGCAAACTGGAAGAAGTGTTGCAATTCCTGCAGCGGCAGGAGGAGCGCCTGAGGTTCTGGGGCGTGGAATCTTCGGACGACCCTACTTTTTCCGAGGAACTTGTGCGAGAGGCAGGGTTGCGGCTGGACCGCCGAACCGAATTTCCGACGAGGTCGTCGAATGTGGCCCTCTCGCCTGAGAAACCCGTTCCAGCCGTGCTGCTGGCTCCGGTTCGCCGGGGATTGGCCCACTCGATCGATGCCAGCCGCGCCGAGGCAGCCGGGAACTAGACTTTACTTTTCCCTCAAAATGACTTCACCGTTGCCGACGGGCTGGTCGTTCAGCCACAAGCGGTACTTGTAAGCGCCAGGGTTAGTACCGGGGCGCGGCGGTCCGCTTTGCAGCTGGCGGCCCGGAGGAGCCTGGAAGACGTTGGATTGGAATGGGCAGCGGTTGGGATCGAATTGAATCTTGAGATTGCCGGTGTCGGACAGCCAGACGACTTGCTCGTCGGAATTAATCACCACGATTTCGGGTATTACGCCAACCAGAACTAGTTTTTCCGCCATCGATGCGCTTCCCTCCAGTGCCACGCGAAGATAGCACAGCAGGCGGCGACCGCGCTTGCAGAATGTGCATGTTTCCGTGGGTTGCTGTGAACGCATGGCCAGGTCAGAGTATGGTTTTCTCTGTGCCCTCTGTGTTCTCTGTGTTGAAGGATTTTGAATTGCCGCGTGAAGGGCGCAAGATCATTAACACAGAGGACGCAGAGAAAAGAGGAGAAACGCGTGGAATGAGGAGCGCCAATCTGCGTGTGCGATGGAATGCGGCGAAGCAGGCGATGATTGTTGAGACACAGCCATTTTGGCGGTTGCGCGGGGGCGGGGAATCGCGCAAACTATATATGCGTCGAAAGTTTGCTTGCGAAAAATGTTCCGGGACGCGGCCGGGCTATCGTTTGATCCACTGAGCCATCATCGATGGTCCAAGCACGAATTCATATGACGCAACTTTGGATGAGCCGGCACGAATATTCGCGTGAAAGCTGAGGTTTGATTCCATGATGAATCCGATGGACGAATTACGACCGCCGACAAGGCTGATGCTCACGCCCGGCCCTTCTTGTATCAGCCCGCGCGTGTACCGCGCGCTGGCCACGCCAATTGTGGGGCATGTCGATCCGTGGTTCACCGAATTTATGGGCGGTGTTCAGGATCTGTTGCGCCGCGTTTTCCAGACGCAGAACCACACCACGTTTCCGATTTCCGCTTCCGGATCGGGCGGCATCGAAACGGCCGTGGTCAACCTTCTTGAGCCGGGCGACGAGGCCATTGTTTGCGTGAACGGCACATTCTCCGGGCGCATGGCGGAAATCGCCGAGCGCACAGGAGCCAAGATTCACCGCGTTCCCGCGCCGCTTGGCCGCGCCGTGGACCCGGATGACGTTCGCCGCGCCGGACAAGGCCGCAAGATCAAGTTTGTGGGTCTCACGCACGGGGAAACTTCAACAGGCGTGGTATCGAAGCTGGATCCCTTTCGCAAGGTTGCCGATGAACTGGGCGCCCTGCTGGTGGTGGACAGCGTGGCCACGCTCGCCGGTGTACCGCTTGACGTGGACGGGCAGCGCATCGACGTCTGCTTTAGCGGGACGCAGAAGGCCATCAGCGCGCCTCCGGGCATGTCACCCATGACGGTGAACGCGCGTGTCGAGGAAATGGTACGTACCCGAAAATCGAAAGTGCAGAGCTGGTATTTCGACCTCACCACAGTGATGAATTATTGGGGCAAGGAGCGCACCTATCACCACACGCCGCCGATCCCCTTGATTTACGCGCTGCACGAAGCATTGCGGATCGTTCTGGAGGAAGGGCTTGAAGCGAGCTGGGAACGCCACAGGCAAAATCAGGTCGCCCTTATCGCGGGCCTGGAAGCCATGGGCATCCGCCTGTTCGTCGAAAATCCGGAGGACCGCCTGCCAACCGTCACTGCCGTGTGGATTCCCAATGGCATCGATGGCGTAAAAGCGCGTGGTCGCCTGCTGAACGATTTCAATATCGAAATTTCCGGTGGGCTCGGGGATATCAAGGCCACAACGTGGCGCATCGGCCTGATGGGATATTCCAGCCAGCGCGCAAACGTGCTCCTGTTCCTCGATTCGCTGGAAAGAGTCCTGCTCGATCAGGGCATGAAGCTGACCGTGGGCGCGGGCATCGCGGCGGCTGCTGGAAGTTTTGCGCACGCGGAGCCTGTAACCGTCGGCCACGGAAAGTAGAATCATGACCACAGCAATTGGAATTTCAAATGTCGGCGCGATGGGCCAATTTGTGGGGGAATTTGACGTGACCTCGCGGCTCACCGACCGGACCTACCATTGCCGCTTTTCGCATTTGTGGAACGGCATTGCCACGCGCCACAGCGACACTGTGGACACCAAATTCCTGGTGGACGGCAAGGGATCGGTTGTGGGCCTGGCGCATCCCGGAATTATTCAATTCAAAGCCAAATCCGGGCGCGATATTTCGGACCGCGAAGCGAGCTATGTAGCCGCCTATTATTTGAAGGAACAGCTCGAGCAGGAAGACGAGCGGCCACTCTACGATGTCTCCGCGGCGGATGTTGTGCGCATTATCGGGATACTCGGACTTCAGTGAACGCGTAATTTGTGAATCGTGATTTGTAACTCGTGATTTGTAACTCGTGATTCGTGAAAGGCGTCTCGCCGTTTTCTTACCTTCTCCTGCTTTTCTCCGCGGCCTCTGTGTTCTCTGTGTTAAAGCTTCTTCCGATGGCTGGGCAAGGATTGCAACTATGCGTCGGAGAGCGATTCGTTGAAGCCGGCCGATGGTTCCGGCACCTCGCTGGACTCCACGATGGCTCCGCAATCCAGGCATTCCACATATTCCGCGTCGGAATCCTTGGCGATCAGTTTGGTGCGGGCGTGGCGGCAGGCGGCAGTGTCGTTCACAAGATTACTCCTGAACTATCAACGCAAATTTTAACACGCGTCCTGGCGCGCCAAGCCGAACTAATTCTCCAATGAACTCCACCAAAATGTCGCGACCTGAGTTATAAGAGAAACCTTGCATATGGGCGCGATCCGGGGCGGATGCCCCTTCCGCTTGACGCGTGAAACCGAGGAGACTTGGAACCACCGTGGCGCAAAATGCCGACAATCGGTTTAGCAATGCTTTGTTCTACGGCGTCGTGCTGTGCCTCGCCTATTTTGTCATTCGAGTTTTTCAGCCGTTTCTCACGCCGCTTGGCTGGGCGGCTGTATTCGGCGTCATCTTCCATTCCCTGAACAAACGATTTGCAAAAAAGTGGGGCAGCACGCAATCGGCGGTGCTGATCACGCTGGGGGTCACCCTGATTCTAATCGTTCCTGTGCTCCTTTTTGCCGTAATGTTTGTGCGCGAAGGAATCACGGCGGCGCGGGACATTCAAGGCGCGATGGCGGAGGGGCGCTACGGGTGGTTCGGCCACGCCTGGGGATGGCTTTCTTCCAGCATTGCGGCCGAAGGCGTGACCGTGGATTTGCCGAGTCTGGTACGCCAGGGCGCCAGCCGGGCCGGGGAATACATGGCCACGGAGCTTGGCGCGGTGATTCGCAATATAATCCTTTTCCTCTTCGAATTATTTGTCATGCTGTTTGCGCTTTTTTATTTCCTTCGCGATGGCGATGCCATCCTGATCCGCTTCCGGCATTTCTTGCCGTTCGAAGAGAACATGACCGAGCGAATGCTGGGGGAAGCGCGCGAACTGATTTTCGCCAGCGTCACCACCAGCGTGGCGATCGCGGTCGTCCAGGGAATCATCTGCGGCGGAGCGTTTGCAATGGTGGGTTTGGGTTCGCCGATTTTCTGGGGCGCGGTGATGGGATTTTTGTCGCTGCTGCCGGTGGTGGGAGCGTGGCCGGTCTGGATTCCCGCGGCGATCTGGCTGTTTTCAACGGGGCACACGGGCCGTGCGCTGCTATTGGTAATTATCTGCGGCGCGCTGGGCGCCTTGATCGACAATATCTTGCGTCCCGTGCTGCTGGGCGGCCGCGCCTCGCTCAACGGATTGCTGGTATTCATCAGCGTGCTTGGAGGCATCGCCGTGTTCGGCGTTCTGGGAGTTGTTCTTGGACCGATCGTTGTGGCTACCGCTGTGGGGATTCTGGATGTATATTCCGGAACCCATTTGGTGAAGCGCGGAGCTGAAGGTCATGCGCGGTAGTGTGCCAATCCGTTTCCGTCACGCATCTGAGGTTTGGGAGAGGCCATTTGGAACGTTTGCAGGTGGTGGAAATTCCGATTGCAGTGACTGTGCCCGGTCCGTCTTGCCTGTGCTAGAGTAACGCGCCTGGGACCTTGAAGATTCCACGATGGCCACTGAACCCATGACATTGCCCGCCGGCTTGCCTCCTGAAAGACTTCGCTGGAAGTGCGATCCGGCAACGATTCCGTTTGCGACCACGGCGGACGCCGAGCCGGTGAAGGAGTTGCTCGGCCAGGAGCGCGCATTCCGCGCCCTGAAGATGGGCGTGGAACTGAACGCTCCCGGATTTAATATTTTTGTGTGCGGCCTTGCCGGGACGAGCCGGGGCGGCACCATCACGCACTTGATCGATCAGATTCATCCGCCCGCGAAAGCGTCTCTGGACCGCTGCTACGTCAACAATTTCAAAAGTCCCGACCGCCCCAGGCTTCTGGCCCTGCCGCGCGGACAAGCCAACGGCTTCAAGAAGGACATGCAGAGCGGCATCGAATTTCTGCGGCGGCGAATTCCGCAAGTGTTCGAGGGCGAGCCGTTTCAACGGCAAAAAGGGCGCATCGTGGACCGCTTCACGGTCCGCGAAAAAGAATTGATGGACGATTTCACGCACCGCATCGCGCGCGAGCAATTCGCGCTTGGACACATGCAGGTGGGAGCTGTCGCGCTGCCGGAAATTTTTCCGGTGCTCGAAGGGCAGATGGTGCCGATCGAGGACATTCCGAAAATGGTCCACGAAGGCAAGCTGGAAACGATTGTGGCCGAGGATTTGGAGCGCAAGTACGAACAGTTTCGGCAGGAATTCACCGTCGTTTACCGCAAGACGCTGACGCTGTCCCGCGAACTTGCCAGTGAACTGAGCTATCTGGAACAGGAAGCCGCCTCCGTGCTGGTCGACGGTTTTATCGAGGAATTGAAGGAAAAATATTCGGGCGCGACGGTGGCCGAGTATCTGGAAGAAGTTCGCCACAACATTCTCGATAACCTCGATCCCTTCAAGGAACGCGAAGGAGAGGAAGAGCCTGGCGGAGTGCCACCGCCGGATGGCGGTCCGCGTTCCGCTTCCAGCGAGCGCGATCCGTTTCGCGTGTATGGCGTCAACGTTCTTCTCGCTCACACCGACGAAGACCGCTCGTCCGTAATTTTTGAAACCACCCCGACCTATACCAATCTTTTTGGCACCATCCAGCGGAGCTACGACTCGCGCGGCGGCTGGAATTCGGATTTCATGGACTTGCGCCCCGGGTCGATCCTGCGCGCGGACGGCGGCTTTCTTGTGATGTACGCCTACGACGCGCTGACCGAAGCGGGAGTGTGGCGCACGCTCAAGCGCATGCTGAATCACGCCAAGCTGGAGATTCAGCCGCTGGAAATGTTCTTTCCGTTCGGGTCCTCGGCGCTCAAGCCCGAGCCCATCGACATCGACGTAAAGCTTATTTTAATTGGCGACCGCCACATGTACGAAGTCCTGTATGAATTCGAGGAGGACTTCCGCAAGATTTTCAAAGTGCGCGTGGAATTCGACGAGGAAATGGTGATGAGCGACGCGGTGGTGCGCCACTACGGCGACCGGCTGCGGCAGCTTTCCGAGCAGGAACATATCGGGCCGTTTGACCGCACCGCCGTCGCCACCATGCTGGAATACGGAGTGCGCCTGGCGGGGCGCCGCAACAAGGTCACGGCAAGATTTCCGGAGTTGGCGGATCTGGCCAGGGAATCGGCATACATCGCGCGGCAGGAAGGCGCCGAGCTGGTCAATGCGCTGCACGTTCGCCGCGCCCGCGAAGCCCGCATCGAACGGCACAACCTCAGCGAAACCAAAATTCGCGAAATGATTGAAGAAGGCACGCTGCTGATTGAAACCGACGGTCTGCGCGTGGGCCAAATCAACGGCCTGAGCGTTCTGGAAATTGGAGGCTATGCCTTCGGCAAACCCGTCCGCATTACGGCTTCGGCGTCGCTGGGCAAGACCGGCCTGATCAACGTGGAGCGGGAATCCAACCTGAGTGGAAGTTTTCACGACAAGGGAATGCAGATCATTGCGGGATATTTGCGCACCATGTTCGCGCAGGATAAGCCGCTCTCGCTGGCGGCCAGCATTTGTTTCGAGCAGTCCTACAGCGGCGTCGACGGGGACAGCGCCAGCTCCACGGAAATTTACGCGCTGCTTTCCGCGCTTTCCGGATTGCCCATACGGCAGGACATTGCCGTCACCGGCTCGGTCAGCCAGCAGGGCGAGATTCAGCCCATTGGCGGAGTCAACCAGAAGATTGAGGGATTCTTCGACGTTTGCCGCGTGAAGACAGGATTGACAGGTCGGCAAGGCGTGATGATTCCTTCGGAAAATATAGAAGACCTGATGCTGCGCGACGACGTGATCGAAGCCGTTGCCGCTGGAAAATTTCACATACTGCCGGTATCTTCCCTGGAGCAGGGAATAGAAATTCTGACGGGCGTGAAAGCCGGGCGCCGCGATTCAAAGGGTGTGTTTGAAGCCGGTTCGGTGTACGCGCACGTGGACCGGCGTCTCCACGAAATGGCTACGATACTGAAGGGCTTCGAGTCGTAGTAAATAATCGAAAATTCAAAAGCCACAGGCCGAGCAGCCCGTGGTAAAAGCGACCCCACCGTTTTGTCATTCCGAGCGAAGCGAGGAATCTCTCTTTCTTTTCATGGGCCTAAACCGAAGAGAGATTCCTCGCTTCGCTCGGAATGACAAAATAATTTACTTTTTTAGCAGACTGTTAAGCACGCGCTGCTTACTGGGCGCGCGCGCTGCCCGTGTCTTTGGGCGTCGAGAGATAGCCGTTGACTTTGTCTTTGGTTACGTCGAACACCACAATTTCGTAGGGGTGCGACGCACCCTTCGTGTAGAACTGCACAGGCTCGTCTGCCGTCTTGTCTTTCTTTTCGATAGTCTTGTCGTCAACCACTACCATCAGAGTGTATTTGAATTTCTTTGGGTCCGTCTTTGTGAGCGTGATCTGAATCGGGCCGACATGCGTGGGCGTCTTGGATTTTGTAAGGTGCAGCTCAAAGATATTGCGTTCCCCGGAGCGCTTCAGTTGATCGAGTTCCTCCTGATTGCGCGCGATCAATCCGCTTTGCACACCCAGATCGCCTACGGTGCTGGTGAGCTTTGCCTTGGTGGCTTCCAGGTCCTGCTTGGTGGCGTTGATGTCGCCTTTCGCGCCGGTCAGGTCCGTGCTTACTTGTCCGATCTTGGCATCGGTGTCTTGCTTCACCTGGCCGATTTGAGCGGTAAGCTTGTCGTCGGAATCTTTCTGGGACTGGCGGATGTTTTGCGCGAGAGCGCGCGCCTGCGCCAGTTCGGCCTGCGTGAATCCAAGCTTTTGCGTGGTTACTTCCAACTGGCCCTTCAGGTCCGCGACGCGCGAGTTGGTTTGATCGATCTGCACGGAAAGGATGGCCTCTTTGGAATTGGCCTGCGCGAGGTCGCTCTCCAGCTTGGTTTTTGTGGCGTTGCCCGAGTACAGCAAATATCCCAATAGAGCGAAAGCCGCGACAAATGCCACGATGATCCAGCGAGGAGTAGGAGTTGCTTCGTAGATATTGTGCTCATATCCTCCCGGTTCGGGAACATTCGGGGAAATACTCATCGTTTTTTCTCCTTGGCGGCTGGCCCAAGACCGGCCCCCATATGGATATTGTGGGCTGCGCGCCCCGCCATGCCTGGAATCTTAGAGTGAGAGCTGACCCACACCCATTACACCCGTGAGATTATTACCGAGCCACAAAGGGTTGTCTACGATTTGCGGGGACGCGTGTTTCCTGGCCAGCGAGCTTCCACCGTTGTGCTCATCCCGCCGCGCGGAGTGAATTCGCCTCGCACAACGCACCAGGCCGGATGAATCGCGTTCACAATGTCGCGCAACATGCGGTTGACGGCATTTTCATAAAAGATGCCCAGATCGCGGTACGCAAGGAGGTACATTTTCAGCGCCTTCAGTTCGATGCACAATTTTTTCGGTTCGTATTCGATGGTGATCGTTCCGTAGTCGGGCAAGCCGGTCTTTGGGCACACTGAAGTGTATTCGGGATAGCGCGTGACGATCCGGTATCCCGGGAACTGGTTCGGCCAGGTGTCCAGATTCGGAAGTTTCGTCTTGATCCCCGCGCGCGCATGCTCTGAAGTGTAATCGGCCATCCGTCACCTCTGGTGCCATTGTACACGCCGGCGCTACAAGGTTGAGATGGAACTTGCCATTAAATAAGTGTTACCGTATTCTCTCCGTAGTTTTACCAGGGGTGAAGAAAAATTGCTTTGTCCGGTGTGCCGTAGCGATAGTCCCCGCCGTTCGCGCAGGAGCACGGTGAGGGATTACTTGGTAGGTGTGTCGAGGTTGCGCCCATGGCGTTGCCGTGTGTGCGACACGCGCTTTTACGCCTGGGCCACTCCCATCGGTTACGTGTGGTATGTGCATTGCGGAATGTGCGGCAATCTGGATGTGCAGCGCATTTCCAGTGAACACGGCATGGGATTGTTCGCCTGGGTCTACCGCCTGCTTCGCGTTCCCGCGTATCGTTGCGCGCCTTGCCGCAATCGCTTTTTCTCGTTTCGGATTTACCGCCGCATCGTGCCCACCAAACAGCCCGTGGAAACCAGGGCGGAATCACATCCCGTACCGCATTAGCATCAACTTTCCATCCGGAAAATTCGCGAGTCGAATATTGACTTCCATCGCGGCATCCGTATGATTGCCCAAGGCGATGGGGTTCGCCTTATAACCGCTGTCCATTTCGCCGGACAGATGATGACTCCTGACAAGTTCCTTGTCGCGGAGCCATGTCCCCGGCAAGCAACGAGTCATGCAAGTGAAATGTATTTTTGCGCAAGGCAAACTGAGCGCGAACGTTTTCTGCGTCTCTGAATCCGTTCGTATTTTCGTTGCATGAGTTTGACGCGAATTTCTTGAGAGCTGCATAAACGAAGTATTGGCGAGGGCGCGCATGACCAAGTACTGGATGGTTGGCCTCGGTGGATTCCTCGGATCGATTGCGCGGTTTTGGCTGGGAGCCTACATCACCTACCGCATGGGTGCGCGTTTTCCGTATGGCACATTTGTTATCAATATCACCGGATCGTTCTTCATTGGGCTGATCGTGACCTTGATCGCCGAACATGCGCAGTGGAGCCCAAACCTGCTGTACTTCATTCCCATCGGTTTCATCGGCGCGTATACAACTTTTTCCACGTTCGAGCTGGAAGCGTTTCGAAGCGTTCGGGGCGGCGATGTTTTGTTGGCGTTGCTGTACGTCCTCATGAGTGTGACCGTGGGGTTCGTGGCGGTGTGGCTTGGAGTCGTCACCGGAAAGACCCTTGGATAAAAATTTGGGACCATTTTCCAGCGGGGTTTGGCGCAGAGTCCCTGCTTGATTCTTTCTCCTGTTCATATAAAATTGTAAATTCATCTGGCCGAATAGTTTGCACGGTCGAGTGAGCAAGTATTCGGGCCTATGAAGCCGGCGAAATGTACCGCTGCCTACGCGAGATTCGCGGGAGGATATGTAAGAGTGCGCACACCAAATAGCCCATTCTCGCGATATTCAGGCCTTATCGCATTCCTTCTTTGTGTTGCCGGTCTCGGAATTTTGTGTGCGCCGTCGAATAGCCAGGCGCGAAACGCGGTCGCACCGGGAGACGCTTCACTTGCGACACTGGTTCATGGCATAAACCTCATTCCGGCAGCCGCTCAAGACGCCGGACAAGCTGCGCCCCCAGCAGCGGCGACTGCGCCGAAACCGGTGGAGTTGCCCGAAGGGGATGGCAAGCCCATTGCCATGGAGTATTGCCAGGATTGCCATCGGCTGACGAATTTGACCAAGGCGCACAAGAACCTGGACGACTGGAAAGACACACTGCAATTGATGATCGATCGCGGCTCGCGCCTCCCGGCTGACAAGATCGATTCGCTCGCGCAATATCTTGCCGCAAATTTTCCTCCCAAGGACGCAGCGCCTGCTGCGGGTGCGACCACGGCTGCACAGGCCCCGTTGACTTCATCGCCGGCCGCGGCGGCCCCCAGCACGCCCACTCCTGCCAAAACTGTTGTGGAATTGCCGGACGGCGACGGGAAGGCCATTGCCACGGAAAATTGCCAGGTCTGCCACAAGCTTACAAATCTCACCAAAGCGCATAAGAGCCTGGACGACTGGAAAGATACCGTGCAGCTCATGATCGATCGTGGCGCAAACGTCCCTGCGGATAAGGTCGATACTCTGGTTCAGTATCTTGCCAAGAATTTTGGCCCCAAGGACGCATCCGCGCCGGCTTCCGCTGGCACGCCGGCTTCTTCAAGCTCCGCGCAGTAGCTTTTCACTCTGAGCGCCGCCCTCAGGGGTATTGGCTGCATCCCAGGCTTCTGGGAATAGCCTCTTGATCGGGAGACTTGCTTAAGGCCCGCGCCTGAATTGGTTTGTTTTCAGGCGAAGCTTGCGCCTGTGTTGTGTCCGTGCGAAAATCACCACTCAATCGTCCGTGCCAATTGCCCAAGGGTGAGCGTAGCTGCATTGGTTTGCAGGGGGGCATAAGGGTATGGCTCGCGACGGCGATATCGTCTAAGGGTTAGGACGTGGCCCTCTCAAGGCCAAAATCCGGGTTCGAATCCCGGTATCGCTACCAATTCATGATTCTTGAGTTATTCGGGCAATTGCGTAACCGAAGCCTGCCAGGATACGTCAATGGATGTGGCGTCGGATCAATTCATACAAGACTGACAGGACAAATATGGCCATTTCACATTCCTCACAACAAAACGATGCGGGGCATCAGGCGGACCTGCATGCTCTGGGCGGCGAAGCAGGTAAGCCGAAAAAAAGCGGCTGGATGTGGATCCTGGCAATCATTATCCTGGCTGGCGGCGCGTATTATTATTACAAAACGCGCCCATCCTCGGAGAGCAAAGCCGCGCCCGCGCCTGGTGCCAGGGCGGCATTGGGTCCCGTTTCAGTTGCAGTGTCACCTGCCTTGAAGCAAAACGTTCCCTACTATCTTTCGGGGCTCGGCAGCGTGACTGCGTTTAACACGGTTACTGTAAAGAGCCGCGTGGATGGCGAGCTGGACAAGGTCAACTTTACCGAGGGCCAATTCGTGCACGAGGGCGACCTGCTGGCTGAGATCGATCCGCGGCCCTATCAAGTGGCCCTGGAGCAAATGCAAGGGCAACTCTTCCGCGATCAAGCGCAGTTGAACAATGCCCGAGTCGACTTCAAGCGATATGACCAATTGGCGAAAGAAGGCGTCATCGCTTCGCAGCAGGTGGACACGCAGAACGCCACGGTTCAACAGTTGGAAGGCGCGGTGCGCGCCGACCAGGCGCAGATCGACAACGAAAAACTGCAGCTGACATATTGCAAGATTACAGCGCCGCTCTCCGGGCGCGTCGGGTTGAGGCTGGTCGATCAGGGCAATATGATTCACGCCACGGACCCAAACGGACTGGTAGTCATCACCCAGGTGCAGCCGATCGCGGTGCTGTTCACATTGCCGGAGGACAGCCTGCAGGAAGTCATCCAGCACATGAAAGGCGGGCAGTTGGGCGTCCAGGCGTACAGCCGCGACGATCAGACCATGCTCGCGTCCGGCAAGCTCTTGACGGTTGACAATCAAATCGATGCCACTACAGGCACGGTTCGATTCAAAGCGGCTTTTGACAATAAAGATCTGTCGCTCTGGCCCAATCAATTCGTGAACATTCGCTTGATGCTTGCGGTTCGCCAGGACGCCATCGTGGTGCCGCTGGCGGCGATTCAGAGCGGGACTCAGGGTTCCTATGTCTACACCGTGAAGGCAGGAAAGGCCAACCTGCAGCCCGTCAAAGTGGATATGACACAGGGCAATATCGCCCTAATCGCCAACGGCGTTTCAGCGGGCGATCAAGTGGTGGTGGACGGGCAGGAACGGCTGCAATCGGGTACGCTGGTGGAAGTGCACGATGCCTCGCCGGGCGCTCCCGGCGGTGGCGCTGCGGCTCCCGGCAAAAGTTCCGACCATGCCGGCGCACCGAAAGATAAGAAGCAGGGAAAGCAAAGCTAATGAATCCGTCTCAGCCATTTATTCTGCGTCCCATCGCGACTTCTCTGCTCATGGCCGCGATTTTGCTAGCTGGGGCCGTGGCGTACCGGCAGCTTCCCGTTTCCGCGCTGCCGCAGGTTGACTATCCGACCATCCAGGTCCTCACATTTTATCCAGGCGCGAGTCCCTCCGTGATGGCCTCGTCGGTAACCACGCCACTCGAGCGGCAATTCGGCCAGGTTCCGGGACTCAATCAGATGACCTCGACCAGTTCTTTCGGGGCGTCGCTCATCACGCTACAATTCGTGCTCGATCTGAACATTGACGTGGCCGAGCAACAGGTCCAGGCCGCGATTAACGCCGCGACTACCTATCTCCCGACTAATCTTCCCAACCCGCCGATTTACAGCAAGACGAATCCTGCCGACACTCCCGTTCTCACGCTGGCGCTGACTTCCGAATCGCTGCCGCTCACCAAACTTGAGGACATGGCGGACACGGTCCTGTCGCAGAAGATTGCTCAATTGCCCGGCGTTGGGTTGGTGAGCATTAGCGGTGGAGAAAAGCCGTCCGTGCGGATTCAGGCCAATCCCACGGCGCTGGCCTCCTATGGATTGAGCCTGGAAGACTTGCGCACAGCGCTGGCGGCGGCGAACGTCAATCAGGCAAAAGGCAACCTTGACAGCTCCCAACAGGCGTTCACAATCTGGGCCAACGACCAGTTGATGACAGCGGAATCCTACAAGCCAATTGTCATTGCCTATAAGAACGGTGCGCCGGTTCGCATCATGGACGTGGCGGACGTTATCGACAGCGCTGAAAACGTAAAACTGGCTGCCTGGGAAAACGACAAGCCCGCCGTGATCGTGAACATTCAGAGGCAGCCGGGCGCGAACATCATCAACGTGGTGGACCGCATCAAGAGCCTGCTGCCGCAGCTCAAGGCATCGCTGCCCACCTCGGTCCAGCTGTCGATTTTGACCGACCGCACTACAACGATTCGCGCGTCGGTTTCGGACGTGCAATTCGAGTTGATGCTGACCGTGGCGCTGGTCGTTCTGGTCATTTTTCTATTTCTCCGCAGCGTGGCGGCCACAGCCATTCCCAGCGTTGCCGTGCCCCTTTCACTGGTGGGCACGTTCGGCGTGATGTATTTGCTGGGCTACAGCCTGGACAACCTGTCGCTCATGGCGCTCACCATTTCGACCGGCTTCGTGGTCGACGACGCCATCGTGATGATCGAAAACATCACCCGTTACATTGAAGAGGGCGAAGCCCCGCTGCAAGCCGCGCTCAAGGGTTCTGAGCAAATCGGCTTCACGATTCTTTCACTTACGGTTTCGCTGATCGCCGTGCTGATTCCGCTGTTGTTTATGCAGGACGTTGTGGGCAGGCTGTTCCGCGAGTTTGCCATCACGCTGAGCGTGACCATTTTGGTTTCGGCCGTCGTTTCGCTGACGCTCACTCCGATGATGTGCTCGAAAATTTTGCGCCATCAAAAAGATGCGGATAAGAGCTTGTTCTACCGCGTATCCGAGAATTCGCTGAATTGGATTATCGAGCAATATGCGACCATCCTGCGATTTGTGCTCAAGCATCAGCCGGCCACGCTGATCGTCACGGTCGGAACTCTTGCGCTTACCATCTTTTTGTTCCTGGTCATTCCCAAAGGATTTTTCCCGGTGCAGGATACCGGAGTGCTTCTGGGAATTTCGGAAGCTCCGGCAACTATTTCCTTTGCGGCCATGGGCGAACGCCAGCAGGCCCTCACGAAAGTTCTGTTGAAGGATCCCGATGTGGTCAGCCTCTCGTCGTTTATCGGCGTGGATGGCGTCAATATGCTGCCGAACAGCGGGCGCATCCAGATCAACCTCAAGCCGCGCGAAGAACGAGCCGAGGATGCCGAAGGCGTGATTCGCCGCCTGCAAACGCAGTTGAACGACGTGAAGGGAATTACACTATACCTGCAGCCCGTGCAGGACCTGACCGTCGAAGACCGCATCAGCCGCACGCAATTTCAGTACACGATGGAAGATGCGGACGGAAAAGAACTCGCCGAGTGGTCGCCAAAACTAATCGAAAAGCTGAGGGCCTTGCCGCAGTTGACCGATGTGGCCAGCGACCAGCAGCAGCTTGGCACGCAGGCTTCCCTGGTGATTGACCGCGACACAGCGTCCAGGCTGGGAATCCTTCCGCAAGTGATTGACGACACGCTGTACGACGCATTCGGCCAGCGGCAAGTCTCCACGATTTTCACGCAACTCAACCAATACCACGTCGTGCTCGAAGTGAATCCAACGTTTCAGCAGAATCCCGACGCGCTCAAGCAAATTTACGTTCACTCCTCGAACGGCTCGCAGGTTCCGCTCAGCGCGTTCACGAGGTACTCCTCGGAACTCGCCCCCATCGCAATTAACCACCAGGGACAATTCCCCGTGGTCACACTGTCCTTCAACCTGAAGCAGGGCGCTTCCCTGGGACAGGCCGTGGATGCCATCAAGCAGGCCCAGCAGGATCTCGGTTTCCCGGCCAGCATTCACGCGGGATTCCAGGGAACGGCGCAAGCGTTCCAGGCGGCCTTGTCGAATGAACTGGTCCTGGTCCTGGCCGCGCTGGTGACCGTGTACATCGTTCTTGGCGTGCTTTACGAGAGCTATATTCATCCCATCACGATTCTTTCCACGCTGCCTTCCGCGGGCGTCGGCGCGCTCCTGGCCCTGCTGCTTACGCACACCGATTTCAGCATCATCGCACTTATAGGAATCATCCTGCTCATAGGTATCGTGCAGAAAAACGCCATTATGATGATCGACTTTGCGCTGGAGGCCGAGCGCAAGGGTGGCAAGAGTCCCATCGAAGCCATTTATCAGGCTTGTCTGCTGCGCTTCCGCCCCATTTTGATGACCACCTTGGCCGCAATGTTGGGCGGCTTGCCGCTGGCTCTCGGCGGAGGCACCGGAGCGGAATTGCGCAGACCGCTGGGCATCGCCATCGTTGGCGGATTGATCTTCAGCCAGGCGCTGACTCTGTTTACGACCCCGGTTGTGTATCTCGCGTTTGACCGGCTTGCCAAGCGCCTCAGCCATGGGACGCCCATCCAAACTGCAACCCAGGCCGGCGCTCCGGCGGATTAGTCGCCACCCTAGCAGCGTTTGCGCCCTTGGAGAGTGATCTTCCTGTTGAGAAGTATGCAAGTGTCGAGCTGTCGCCGAAGCAGAGTTTAGCGAACCATGCACATTTCCAGGCCATTTATCGAACGCCCCGTTGCTACGTCGCTGTTGAGCGCGGCGATCCTTCTGGCCGGAGGCGTGGCGTATTTTTTCCTTCCTGTAGCTCCGCTGCCCAAAGTCGATTTTCCCACCCTCACCGTGCAGGCCAACCTCCCGGGCGCGAGTCCTGAGACGATGGCGTCGTCCGTGGCCACGCCGCTGGAGCGCTCCTTCGGGCGCATCGCCGGCGTTACGGAGATGACATCGAGCAGCCAGCTTGGCGCGACGACCATCGTGCTTCAGTTGGACCTCGACCGCGACATCAATGCGGCCTCACGTGACGTGCAAGCGGCCATCAATGCGGCGGCCGGACAATTGCCCAATACGCTGCCAAGCCCGCCTCGCTACCGTCAAACGAATCCCACGGACGCTCCGATTATTATTCTTTCGCTTACATCCAGCGTGATCCCGCGCAGCCATCTCTATGACATGGCGGACTCCATTCTGGCCCAGAAACTTTCTCAGGTGGATGGCGTAGGCCTGGTGTTTGTGGGCGGCGGCGCCAAACCTGCCGTGCGCGTGGATATGAATCCGCTGGCTCTGGCGCACTACCAGATCGGTTTCGCGCAAGTACGGCTGGCGCTGCAGGCGGCCAACGCCAATTCACCCAAGGGCTTGGTGGAGGACGCCACCAACCGGTGGACCATCTTTGCCACGGATCAATTGCTCACTCCAGAGAAGTACAAGCCACTCATCATTGCTTATCGAAATGGCGCCCCCATCCGGCTCAGCGATATCGCCAATGTTACCGAGGGAGTGGAGGACTTTCGGAATGGGGCCTACACCAACGGCGAGCCGGGCGTGGTCATGTTTGTCTTCCGGCAACCGGGCGCCAACATCATCGATTGCGTTGACAGGATCACGGCGATTCTTCCGGAACTGCGCGCTTCCATCCCGCCGGCGGTTAATTTTTCGGTGACATCGGACCGGACCAAGACCATCCGCGCTTCGGTCCGAAACATCCAGTTCACCTTGCTGCTCACGGTGGCCTTGGTGGTGATGGTCATCTTCCTGTTTCTGCGCAACGTGTGGGCCACGGTGATTCCCAGCATTTCCGTGCCGCTGTCCCTGGTGGGCACGTTTGGAGTCATGTACCTGCTGGGATACAGCATCGACAATCTTTCGCTGATGGCTATGGCCATTGCCACGGGCTTCGTCGTCGATGACGCCATCGTGGTGATCGAGAACATTGCCCGCTATCTGGAGGCTGGCGAATCCCCCTTGGCGGCGGCCCTGAAAGGCTCGCGGGAAATCGGGCCTACCGTGCTATCGATGAGCGTTTCGCTGATTTCCGTATTCATTCCCATTTTGCTGATGGGCGGAGTGGTGGGGCGATTGTTCCGCGAATTCGCGGTCACGCTCAGCATTGCCATCGCCGTTTCCCTGTGCGTCTCGCTATCGGCCACGCCGGCTATGTGCGTGCGATTCCTGAAATCGCCCAAGGATATACAGCATGGCCGCATGTACATGCTGGGTGAACGAATCTTTGACCGCATGCATCGCGGGTACGGCAGGGGATTGCGCTGGGTGCTCGCGCATCAGGCGCTGATGCTGGTGGTAACCCTGGTGGCCATGGGAATCAATGTGTATTTGTACGTCGTCATTCCAAAGGGATTTTTTCCTCAGCAGGACACTGGCCGGTTGAATGGAGCGGTTGTCGGCGCGCAGGACATTTCGTTTCCTGCCATGATGGACAAACTCATTCAGTTTGAAAATATCATCCGCACCGATCCGGCCGTCTACAGTATCTCCGCGTTTGTGGGCGGCGGCGCGGAAAATGTCGGCCGCATGATCATTGAGTTGAAGGACACCGAAGAGCGCAAGATCAATGCCGATGGCGTTATTGCCCGGCTGCGCAAGAAGCTCTCGGTGGTCCCCGGCGCCGCCGTTTATTTGCAGGCGTATCAGGACGTGCGCGTGGGCGGATTGTTTACCAGCTCGCAATATCAATTCACGCTGCAGGGAGAAACGCTTGAGGAGCTTCAGACCTGGGCGCCGCGCATCGAGGCGCGGCTCAGGACACTCTCCGGCTTGCGCGATGTGACCAGCGATCAGCAGGACAAAGGGCTGCAGGCTTCGCTTGTGTTTGACCGCAGCACCGCCGGGCGCATGGGAATTCAATCCCAGCAAATCGACGAAGCGCTTTACGACGCATTCGGGCAGCGCCAGGTCTCCACGATCTACACGCAGTTGAACCAATACCATGTGGTCATGGAAGTCGATCCTCAGTATCAGAACAGCCCGGACGCGCTGAAAGACATGTACGTTCGTTCATCGACCGGGACCATGGTACCCCTGAACGCCATTTCACATTACGAGCAAACAACCACGGCGCTGGCTGTAAATCACAAGGGGCAGTTTCCCTCCGTGACCATTTCGTTCAATCTCGATCCCAGCGTCGCGCTGGGCGAGGCCGTCACGGAAATCGAAGCGGCCACCATTCAGATGGGTGTGCCGAACACCATACACCGCAGTTTTTCGGGAACGGCGCAGGCATTCCAGGAATCGCTGCGCAACGAGCCGTACCTGATTCTGGCCGCGCTGATCACCGTGTATATCGTGCTGGGTATGCTGTATGAGAGCTACATTCATCCCATCACCATTCTCTCGACGCTGCCCTCGGCGGGAGTCGGCGCATTGCTCGCACTGCGAATTACCAACACAGATTTGAGCGTGATCGCTCTGATTGGAATTATTCTGCTGATAGGAATCGTGCAGAAGAACGCCATCATGATGATCGATTTCGCCATCGATGCGGAACGCCGCGAAGGGAAGAAGCCCATCGAGGCCATCTATCAGGCGTGTCTCCTGCGTTTCCGCCCCATCATGATGACCACCACGGCGGCCATGCTCGGCGGGCTGCCGCTGGCCATCGAGTCAGGAATGGGCTCGGAGCTGCGGCGGCCATTGGGAATCAGCATTGTCGGCGGCTTGATGGTGAGCCAGGTGCTCACGCTGTTTACCGCGCCTGTCGTTTATCTGTACATGGAGCGGCTGCGTGCCAAGCTGGCGCGCCGCAAAAGCGTGGCCCGCCCGGTACCCGCTCCTTCGCTCTCCAGCGAAACACCTTCGTAAGATGGTTTTCGTGGCATAGGCTTCAGCCTGTGGGGGGTTGTCCTGGCAAGGACTAAAATCCACAGGCTGAAGCCTATGCCACGAAAACCGCAATTCTGCCGCTGGGATCTTTAACATTTCTCTAAAAATTTGCGGATCTTTCGCAAGACACTTTCAAACATTGCCGGAGTCAGCCGCCCTGTCTGCGTGTTTTGCTGGCTGGGATGATAGGCCGCGAATAAGTGAGGAAGATCGCCCGGCAAGGAAAAACTTGCGCCATGTGAGAAAGGAAATGCCGCGCGCGACGCAATCAATCCCTGCCGCTTGAGCAAATCGAGATAGGTGTTGAGTGCAATGCCGCCCAGCGCGAGGATCGCGCGCGGGCGAATCAGCGTCAGTTCCCGCTCGAGATAAGGCAAGCAGTTGCGGATTTCTTCTGGAAGAGGCTTGTTGGCAGGCGGCGCGCAGCGCACGGCCGCGGAAATCAGTGCATCCTTCAGGACTAGCCCATCATCGGCGCGTTTCGATTGCGGCTGATTCGCGAAGCCTGCGCGATAAAGCTGCTCGTACAGAAAATCGCCCGAGCGGTCGCCGGTGAACATTCGCCCCGTGCGGTTGGCCCCGTGCGCCCCGGGCGCGAGGCCAATAATGACCAGCCGCGCCTTGGGATCGCCGAACGCTGGCACCGGTTTCCCCCAATAGGTCCAGTCGCGGTAGGCGCGCCGCTTGGTGCGCGCAACTTCCTCGCGATACGGCACCAAGCGCGGGCACTTCCTGCAATTGACGATCTCGCGCTCGAGAATCGCCAGTTCCTTTTGAGGCACCAAGTCTCCCCAATCAAAATGACCACAATCGAATCCGTTTCTTATGCTGTGAGCCTAGAAGTATATGACGTCACAAACGCCGTTCCAAATTGTCAAGTGCATTGGCAAAGAAGGAGCCAGTTTGATTTTCGGAGGCCCGGAATTATCTTGTGTCGAGTTTATTTCGAGAAGATGACAGATTTCCGCCGCGCCTATTCGGGAAATCGTGCCGCCACCATCGCTGCCGGTTGCGATGATGAAGCTTCATCCTGCAGAGGCGGTTACCCGCCGAACCGTGGCCGGCCGGGGCGTGGAGCTCAACTCGATTTCTTGCTGTCCGCGTTGGTCTTGCCCAACTTGCGGACATAAGCAATCAAATCGGTGATCTGTTCTTTTCGATAGGTGCCTTCGAATGGGGGCATGTTGATCGTTCCCTCGGCAATCTGCTGGTAGATTTCGAAGTCGGTCAAACCTTGGACGGACGGGTCACGCAAGTCCCTCGCCTTGATGGCTTTGCCCACGGACGTCCTCGTGCTTCCATTTTCCCCATGGCACTTGGCACAGATTTGTTCAAAGAGTTCCTGGCCTGATTCAAGATTTGGCCCCTTCGCTGCAATCGTTCGCCCGCTGCCTAGCTCGCGGAGATACGAAACCAAATCGTTAAGCTGCGCTTTTCGATAGTTGCCTTTGAACGGAGGCATGTTCACCGACCCGTCGGAAATTTGCATATACAATTCGGCGTCAGTCCGCTTTTGGACGGTTGGGGAACGCAAATCCTCCGCCTTGACCGCCTTGCCGACGGAGGTCGTCTTGCTTCCGTCTACTCCATGGCACTTGGCGCAGATTTGTTCAAAAAGGATCTGACCGATTTCGGGATCGGGCGGCTGGGTAGCGGCGATCTGCTCGTTGTTTAGTTCCCGGAGATACCCAATCAAATCGTAAATCTGCGTTTTTCTATAGGTGCCTCCAAACGGAGGCATATTCGTCGTCCCGTCGGAAATCTGCTTGTACAGTTCGGCGTCAGTCCGACCTTGAACGGCGGCAGAACGTAAGTCCTCCGCCTTGATCGCCTTGCCGACGGAGGTCGTGTTGCTTCCATCCGCTCCGTGGCACTTGGCGCAAACTTGTTCAAAGAGGATATGGCCTCTGTCGAGATTAGGTGCTTGAGCGGCGCCGGAAGGCGCAACTACAAATAGAAATAAAGTTAGGGTTGCGGCGACACAACACCCGTGTTTTCCTATGATGGTCGATAACATTTTTTCCTCCAGATTTAAGGAGAATCCCAAACGAAAAAGTCCAATTTTTTAATACCATAGGAGCAAACATGCCGTCTGTGACCGCTGGATGGTCATTACATGACGGCAATCACAATGACCCATGGCGCTGGCCTGGACCCGGGGGCTTTTCCGCCGCCTATGTCGGGCGCGATTGACTCCCCATGCGCTGGACGATAGCATGATGGTTTCCGTTGTCCTCCTGATTCATAGTGGGGAGACGCGCTTATGACGGCAGAAACTAAAACCGGGACCGTACTGGACCGCATCATTGAGGCGCGGCGAGCGGCGATTGCTCACCGCAAGAAAACCGTGCCGGAGACGGCGCTGCGCTTCGGCGTGAAACACGCAAAGCCGGTGCGCGATTTTTCCGCTGCGTTGACGCGCGATTCCCTGAACGTGATCTCCGAACTGAAGAAGGCTTCGCCTTCGCGCGGCTTGATTCGCGCGGATTTCGATCCGGTGGCGCTGGCCAAGGGTTTCGAGGCGGCAGGAGCGGCGGCGCTCTCCGTGCTCACGGAAGAGGAATTTTTTCAGGGCGATTTGAAATACATGCGCGATGCGCGCGCGGCGGTGGGATTGCCTGTTTTACGGAAAGACTTCATCGTCGATCCCTGGCAGGTGTGGGAGGCGCGGGCCACGGACGCCGATTCCTTCCTGCTGATCGTTGCGGGGCTTGATGATGCGATGTTGGGCGAATTGCTCACGCTGGGACGCGAACTGGGAATGGAGCCGCTGGTCGAGGTGCACACGCGCGAGGAACTGACGGGCGCGTTGGCGGTGGGCGCGCGCATTATCGGCGTGAATAACCGCAACCTGCGCACGCTCGAAGTGCGCGTCGAAACGTCCATGGAATTGATCCGCGACATTCCGGAAGATTGCATCGCCGTATGCGAATCGGGCCTGCGCTCGCATCAGGATTTGCTGCGCTTTCGCGCCGCGGGATTTGACGCGTTCCTGATTGGCGAGCACCTTATGGCGCAGCCGGACCCGGGGGCGGCGCTGCGAGAATTGCTGGGGGCTTAAAGTAGCGCGGGCTTCAGCCTGCGGGGGTTCGTCCTTGCAAGGCCAAAAAACCGCAGGCTGAAGCCCGCGCTACAAAAATCTCATGCCGACTCGTGTTAAAATTTGCGGGATCACCACCTGGGATGACGCGCGCCTCTCCATCGACCTGGGGGCTTCCGCGCTCGGATTCAATTTTTATCCGCCCAGCCCGCGCGCCATCAGTCCCGCGGACGCGTGGAGCATCATTCGGCGTCTGCCGCCGTTTGTGGAAGCCGTCGGCGTGTTTGTGAATTGGCCGCCGCTGGTGGTGGATGCCATGGCGCGGGCGCTACGGCTTGGCTCCGTGCAGCTACATGGAGCGGAATCGCCTGGAGAAGTTGCCGAATTGGGGCGGAAGCATCGCGTGATTAAGGCCATTCAGGTGAAGCCGGGTTTCCGCGCTGCTTCGCTGGGTCGTTACCGCGTTGCCGATGCCATACTGCTGGATGGATTTGCGCGTGGTTTGCATGGCGGCACAGGGCGCACGTTGGATTGGAAATTGGCGCGCGCGGCGCGCCGCTACGGGCGAATCGTTCTGGCGGGAGGCCTGACGCCGGAAAATATCGCTGAGGCCATTCGCGTTGCGCAGCCCTACGCCGTGGATGTGGCCAGCGGCGTCGAGGCGCGGCCTGGGCGCAAAGATCCCGCACGATTGCGCGCGTTGTTCGCGGCCGTAGAATCGGCAGGGAAATAGCATTTGAAAATTTGAGGTTTTTGTAGCCCGCCTCTTCAGAGGCGGGGTTTTTCCGCGGATATAACGCGCGCGCTAAATTTGAAGAAGACCCCCGCCTCTGAAGAGGCGGGCTACAGCAGCGGGCAGCATTAGAATGCCACGGCAGTTGGTCACAGCAAGGCATTAGCGCTCGAAGGACAGAAGGAAACGATGAGCAGCGCAACACAAACATGGCCCGACGCGAAAGGCCGATTCGGTCCTTACGGGGGCCGCTATGTTCCAGAGACGCTGGTCGCGCCGCTCGAGGAACTGGAGCGCGCCTACGATGCCGCGCGCCTGGACCCGAGTTTCCAAAAAGAACTCGACTACCTACTTAAGAATTTTGCCGGGCGGCCCACGCCGCTGCAGTTTGCCTCGCGGCTGACCGAACATCTCGGCGGTCCGCGCATCTACATCAAGCGCGAGGACCTGCTGCATACCGGCGCGCACAAAATTAACAATTGTCTTGGCCAGGGATTGCTGGCCGTGCGCATGGGCAAGCGCCGGGTGATCGCCGAAACCGGCGCAGGGCAGCACGGAGTGGCCACGGCCACGGTCGCGGCGCGGCTGGGCCTGGAATGCGTTGTCTACATGGGCGTCGATGACATGGAGCGCCAGCGCCTCAACGTATTTCGCATGAGATTGCTGGGCGCGGAAGTGGTGGGCGTGAATTCCGGCACACGCACGCTGAAGGACGCCATCAATGAAGCCATGCGCGACTGGGTCACCAACGTGCGCACCACGCATTATTTGCTCGGCTCGGTTTTAGGAGCGCATCCGTATCCGATGATGGTGCGCGATTTTCACCGCGTGATTGGCCTGGAGGCGCGCGCGCAAATCCTGGAAGCGGAAAAACGATTGCCGGACCTGCTGGTGGCCTGCGTCGGAGGCGGTTCCAACGCCATTGGATTGTTCCACGCGTTTCTGGACGATGCGAATGTGAAAATGCTGGGCGTGGAAGCCGGAGGGCGCGGCACGACGCTGGGCGAGCACGCCGCGCGCATGGCTGCGGCGGCGGGATATTCGGGCGCGCGCCCGGGCGTGTTGCAGGGGACCTATTCCTACGTGTTGCAAACGCAAGACGGTCAGATTGCGACCACACATTCCGTTTCCGCGGGCCTCGATTATCCCGGCGATCGGTCCCGAGCACGCATGGCTGGCCGACCGGCACCGCGCTGAATACACGGCTGTGAGCGATGATGCGGCGGTGGCCGCCGCGCGCACGCTGGCGCGCATGGAGGGCATCATTCCCGCGCTGGAATCGGCGCACGCGCTGGCCGAAGTGATCGCGCGCGCTCCGAAGATGTCTCGCGAAGAGATTGTGATTGTGAATTTTCCGGGCGGGGCGACAAGGATATGGAAATTCTGGCCCGCTATTTGTAGCGGGTTAAGTAGCGCGGGCTTCAGCCTGCGGGGTTTAGTCCTTGCAGGGCCAAAAATCCGCAGGCTGAAGCCCGCGCTACGTGAAATGAAATGGCACACGCAACCACAACCATGACGAATCCAACGCGCATCGCGCGACGGTTTGCTGACTCTGCGCCGCATCAGGCGAAATGGGCCTGGTCGCGTATCTCACCGCGGGCGACCCATCGCTCGCCGCGACCGAGCAATTTGTGCTGGCGCTGGCAGAAGCGGGAGCGGACGTGATCGAGCTGGGCGTGCCGTTCAGCGATCCGGTGGCCGACGGCCCGGTGATTCAGCGCGCCAGCGAACGCGCGCTGCGCGGTGGCACGACGCTTGCCGGCGTGCTTGCACTGGTCAAGTCGATGCGCGCGCAAGACCGAAGTGCCGCTGGTGCTGTTCAGCTATTACAATCCGGTGTTGCAGATGGGGCTGGAGAAATTCGGCGGACGCGGCAAAGGCTGCCGGGCGCCGACGGCGTGCTGATCACGGACCTGACGCCGGAGGAAGCCGGCGAATATCGCGCGGCGATGTCCGCGCGCGGGCTCGACACGATTTTTCTGGCCGCGCCGACTTCGACCGACGAGCGCCTGGCGCTCATCGCGAAAGCGACCAGCGGATTCCTGTACCTGATTTCGCGCACCGGCGTGACTGGCGCCAAGGATCAGCTGCGCGGACGAATTGCCGGCGCTGGTGCGGCGCGTGCGGCGCGTCACCGAACTTCCGATTGCCGTCGGCTTCGGCATTTCGCTGCCGGGGCATGTTTCCGTGCTCGGCGGGTTGGCCGACGCCGCCGTGGTGGGATCGGCGCTGGTGGAGGAGATCGAGCGCGCCGAGACGGTCGAAGCGCGGCGGCGCAGCGGTGGCGGCGCGCGTCAGATTGCTGAAGGGTGCCGCGGCGGCCGGGATGAGCCGGCGGGAGCCACGGCATGAGCGTGCCGATGAGCATGGAAGATTGGCGTCGCAAAATTGATGAAATCGACCGGCGGCTGGTCGAGCTGTTGAACGAGCGCTCGCGCTGCGTGGTGGAGATCGGGCGGATCAAGCAAGTCGACGGGCGATGCGCTCTACCAGCCGGACCGCGAAAAGCAAGTGCTCGACGAGCGTCGTGCGCGCCAATCCCGGCCCGCTTCCGGACGCCGCGATTCGGCGCCTGTTTGAGCGAATTCTGGATGAGGCGCGCTCGGTGGAGCGCACGGTGATGCACGACGGCGACGGAAAAAGGAAAGTTGAAGCGCGCTACGTGTTGCGTCGAATGAGGCGAGGAATGACATGGTCGTAGTAATGCAGCGAAGGCGCGAAGCGAAGAGCAGATCCAGCACGTAATCGACCGCCTGGTGTCGATGGGATTCGACATGCATCGCTCGACGGGCGAATCGCAGACGGTGCTGGGCGCCGTGGGCGTTCCGCCCGGATTTCGATCCGCGCGACATCGAAGTGCTCGACGGCGTGCGCGAAGTCGTGCGCATCACGCAGCCCTACAAGCTGGCCAGCCGCGCGTTTCGCCCGCAGGGAACGGTGGTGGAGCTGCCGGGCGGCGTGCGAGATCGGCGGCACGGAAGTCGTCATCGCCGCGGGCCCATGCTCGGTGGAGACCGCCGAGCAGATCGATTTGATTGCCGACCGCGTCGCGAAAGCCGGCGCGAAAATTCTTGCGCGGAGGGGCGTTCAAGCCGCGCAGCTCGCCGTACAGTTTTCAGGGCCACGGCGAAAAAGGCCTGCGGATGATGCGCGAGGCGGCGGACAAGAGCGGCCTGCTGGTCTGCAGCGAAGTGATGGACGCGTCGCAGATTCAGCTGATGCTGCCCTACGTGGATATCTCTCCAGGTGGGCGCGCGCAATATGCAGAATTATTTCCTGCTGCGCGCGCTCGGACGGTCAGCAAGCCGGTGCTTCTCAAGCGCGGCTTGTCCGCGACGATCGAGGAGCTGCTGCTGAGCGCCGAATACATCATGGCCGGCGGCAACCACAACGTGATCCTGTGCGAGCGCGGCATCCGCACGTTTGAGACCGCCACGCGCAACACGCTCGATATCGCCGCGATCCCCGTCGTCAAGAAACTTTCGCACCTGCCGATCGTCGCCGATCCGTCGCACGGCACGGGCAGTCGCGACAAAGTGGCTCCCATGGCGCGCGCCGCCGTTGCGGCGGGCGCCGATGGGCTGCTCCTCGAAGTGCACAACGATCCCGAGCACGCGCTTTCCGACGGCGCGCAATCGCTCTTCTTCGATCAGTTTGAAAAACTCATGGCCGAGCTGCGCATCATCGCGCCAGCCGTCGGCCGGACCATCGCCTAAGCCATGGCCGCCTCCTTTCGCCGCGTTGCAGTCGTCGGCACGGGATTGATCGGCGGCTCGTTTGCCCTCGCGCTTCGCAAATATTTTCCGGATATTGTTGTTGTCGGCTGGGACAAGCCTCAGGTGCTCCGCCAGGCGCTGGAACGCGGCGCGATCGACGAAGGAAATCCAGAGCTATCTCTCGCCGTTGCTGGGGCGGATTTGATTTACGTGGCGCTTCCGGTGGGACAGACCATCGAATTGCTGCCGGAAATTGCCAGGCTTGCCGGGCCGAATGCGCTGGTCACGGATGCGTGCAGCACCAAGCGATCGGTCTGCGCCGTTGCGGCGGAATCCTTTCGCGAAGGCGGCGCGCATTTTCTGGGCGGCCATCCCATGGCCGGGAAGGAAATCTCCGGGATCGCCGCCGCGGACGCGAATTTATTTCGCGGCTCGAAATACGCGCTGATGCGCGCATCCTCCAGCGAAAAAAGCGGCCAAGAGGCCGATCCGCGCGTGGCCGAATTTGTAGCGCTGATCAAGAAACTGGGCGCGGAGCCGATGTGGCTGGATGCGGAAACGCATGATCGCGCGGCGGCGGTGGTTTCGCATCTGCCGCAGCTTCTTGCTGTGGCGCTGGCGGGAGTGGTCCGCAGCCAGACGGACGAAACGGGCTTGCCTATGACGCTGGCGGGCCGCGGTCTTCGCGATGCGTTGCGGCTGGCCGGCAGTCCGTATTCGGTGTGGCGTGATATTGTTCTTACGAACAGCGACAATCTGGAGCGCGTGCTGGACCAGATGATCCAGGCGCTGGAGCAGGTTCGCAGCGATCTGCGGACTCGCGCGCTCGAAGAAGAATTTTCCGCCGCGGGAGAACTGTACAAAATTCTGCGCGACATGCAGTAAACTAAACTGATCGCAAGAGTTCGCGGTTCAATCAAAATGTTCCGGGGGAGCCTGAATCGATGGATAAACGCGTAGCCAACGCCGATGTGGCGATCGAAAAACTTTTCGACGGCGCCGTCATCCTTGCGGGCGGATTCGGCACCTGCGGCATCCCCGAAAATTTGATTGCCGCCGTGCGCCGCAAGGGCACGAAAAATCTCACCGTGGCCTCGAACAACGCCGGCACCATGGATTTCGGCCTCGGGTTTGCTGCTGCAGACGCACCAGATCCGGAAGATGATCGCCAGCTACGTCGGCGAAAATAAATTGTTTGAGCAGCAGGTGCTGAGCGGAGAGGTTGAAGTGGAACTCAATCCGCAGGGCACGCTGGCCGAACGCATGCGCGCGGCCGGCGCGGGAATTCCCGCCTTCTATACGCCCACCGGCTTGGGCACGCTGATCGCGGAAGGAAAGGAAGTCCGCGAATTTGACGGGCGAAAATGTATTTTGGAGCGCGGACTGCGCGGCGATTTCGCGTTCATCAAAGCCTGGAAGGGCGACCGCTGGGGAAATCTGATCTACCGCAAGACGGCGCGAAATTTCAATCCGGTGATGGCCACGGCCGCGGACTACGTGATCGCCGAGGTCGAGGAGATTGTCGAACTGGGCGCGCTGCCGCCGGAATCCGTGCACACGCCGGGAATTTTCGTAAACGCGATTTTCCAGGGCGCGAATTACGAGAAGCGAATTGAAAAGAGAACGGTACGAAAGCGCGCCTGAAGCCGCGCCGCATCACGTTTGGAAGGGACAACGATGGCTCAGTCTGAGGAGAGCAAGCGGGAACTGATCGCCCGGCGCGTCGCGCAGGAATTGCGCGACGGCTTCTACGTGAATCTCGGCATTGGCACGCCGACACTGGTGGCCAACTACATTCCGGCGGGAATGGAAGTGGTGCTGCAATCGGAAAACGGCATGCTCGGCGTCGGCCCGTTTCCCTATGAGGGCGAGGAAGACCCGGACCTGATCAACGCCGGCAAGGAAACGGTCACGGAGATTCCCGGGACGAGTTATTTTTCGAGCGCCGATTCCTTTGGAATGATTCGCGGCGCGCATGTGGACATGACTGTCCTGGGTGCGCTGCAAGTGGATGAAAAGGGTAATCTCGCCAATTGGGCGATCCCCGGCAAGATGCTGAAGGGCATGGGCGGCGCGATGGACCTGGTTGCCAGCTCGCCTCACGTGATCATCGCCATGGAGCACGCCACCAAGGACGGCCAGCCCAAGATTCTGAAGAAGTGCACGCTTCCGCTGACCGGATTGGAAGTGGTGGATTTGATCGTCACCGAACTGGCCGTGATTGACGGTTACGCCGGAAGGCCTGGTGCTGCGCGAAGTCGCGCCGGGCGTGACGCCCGCGGACGTGCAGAAACTGACCGAGCCGAAATTGATTGTTGGCGAAAACGTGAAGACGTTTTCGCTGTAAGGCCAGAAAAATCGATGCTCCGCCCTCGGGAGCCAAGCGAGCGCATCCTTGGAACCGAATTCCATCGTCATCGTGAGCCTGCACTCGCCCAAGGAAAAATTGTGGGGATCGCTGGTTTCCATGAACGCTTCGGGTGTAACGGTTCGCGCCATCGACCTGAATTCGTTTGACGATTTTATCCGGCAGGTGATGGACCCGGAAGGGGAGCGCATCGGCCTTCCCACGCTGTTTTTTCCGATGCAGCGCATCGAGCGCATCGCGCTGGACGAGCCGCACGGATCGATCCCTTCGCTTTCCGAGCGGTTCGAGCAGCGCGTGGGGCGCCCTTTGCGCGACTATCTCGCGCTATTCGTGTAAGCGGAAACGAAATTTAAAATGGCATCTCGCGTCCTCACCGTCCCCAATCAACTCACCTTCCTGCGGCTTGGATTTTTGCCGTTTTTCATTATTTCCGTTCATTACCGGCGGTACGGTGTGGCGCTGGCCATCTTGATCGTTGCCGGACTGACCGACGGGCTGGACGGCCTTCTGGCGCGCTCCCTGAATCAGAAGACGGCGCTGGGCGCGTATCTCGATCCCATTGCGGACAAGCTGCTCCTGTCTTCTTCCTATGTGGTGTTGGCGCTGAATCAGAGGATCGGCTGGTGGCTCGCCACGCTGGTGCTGAGCCGCGACATCATCCTGTTGACCGCGGCAGCCGTGATCCTGGTGGTGGCCGGCTACAGGCCCTTTCCGCCGAGCATCTACGGCAAGGCCACTACGGCTCTTCAAATCCTGCTGGTGTTTGCGGTGATTCTGCTGGCGGTGAAAGATTGGACATGGCTGCAACACGCCACGAAAATAATTGTTTATCTGGTTGCGGGATTTACTGTTTTCTCGGGGTTTCACTATTGCTTCACGGTTGCGCGCCGCCTGAGCGAGCCGCAGCCTAAGTAGCACAGGCTTTAGCCTGTGAGTTTTGCGCGTTTGCTTCATTTCGAAAATCCGCAGGCTGAAGCCTATGCTACTCAAACCCTCTACGTATTCTGCAAATAATTCATGACCATGAATCCGAAGCTGACGGCGATGGCGATCCCCGCCGCCCATCCCAGAAAATTTGCCAGGCGCCGCTCGCTCAGGTCCGCGGGAGTGCGGTCCGGCATCAGGCGGCCGAGCGCGTAACCGGAAGCCACGCCGCCAAGGTGAGCATAGTTGTCCGTGCCGCTGAAGACGAAGCCGAGCACGGCAATATAGATCAGCCAGCGAATCAGTGCGCTTCGCAAAGCCTGCGCGGCCATGTTCTTTCGGCCCGTTGTCGCGGCCAGCAGCACGCCGACCAGGCCCAGCAGCGAGCCCGACGCGCCCACGCTCAAGTGGCCTACAGAGGAACTGAGGACGTATCCGGCCACGCCCGTTATAACAAACAAGAACAAATATCGCGCCGAGCCGTAGAGTTCCTCGACCATTGGTCCGATATCCATCAGCACCCACATGTTGAAACCGATGTGTATGAGGCTGCCATGAAGAAAGATTGCCATCACGAATCGCCAGGGCTGGCTTATGTTGTACGCCAATGGAAGCGAAGCGCCCAAGCGATAGCTGACCTGCGTGGCTATTCCGCCGAGGTTCATCAGCCCGCCGCCAACACTCTCGCCTCCCGTGAACTTCATCGTGATCACGAATGACAGCGCGTACATAAGGCAGCAAATCGCCAGCATCGCGTACGTTGCCGGCGAAGTCTGCGGCATCCAACGGCTGAGGGTGCGGCTGGCGGCGGCGAAGGAATACGTCGTATTCGCGCCGCACTGGTAGCACTTCGTGGCCGTTGTGCCTACCAGCGCCCCGCAGGCCGGGCAGAGTCGCGGCCGCTGGGGCTTTGGCTCGGAGTGAAACATCTCCGCAAATTGGCTGCGCCAGCGGTCTATTTTGTAGCGCCATCGAACGGGAAGTGGCACGTCGTCTCCTTGCTCGTTGCTCGAAAAATTTCGCACGACTATAATAGCCGGAATCGCGCGCGGACGCGAAACACGAAACATTGCATTCGGCATTCGTTCCCGCGCGCAATTGCATCTTGTCGGGAGTCCCGGAGGGACGGAATACCGTAGCCCACCACGGAAGTGGTGGGAAAATGCGAGAGCAATAATGAGCCCCGGCAGGGGCGACACATGCTGCTTGCAGGCACAAAACCAGCTTTGCGCCAATTCGAATGGAATGCACGGAAATCGGAAAGGAAGCTCATTGCAACCTCCCCACAACGATGGTGCACGGATTGACTGAGCGCCTGTGTGCGGGACTGGCGCCGTTCCTCCGTTCGAGGCGGCTAATTCCCACTTTTGTTGCGGCAATCCTGTTGGCAGGCTGCGCCGGCCGCCGCCCGATTGCGAAAACTCCGCCTTCTCCCGCTCCCTCTACCTCGCAGCCGGAACCTGCTCCTGCTGCCGCTCCCGCACCTGTGCCGACCCGGCCGCCTTCCACGCCAAATGTTGCGCAGCCACCCACCAGGTCCACGCCGTTCGTGCCAGGCATGTTTATCGAAGAGGGAACCGCGTCGTGGTACGGAATCCCCTTTAACGGACGCCGCGCCGCCAACGGCGAAATCTTCGACATGAACTCGCTTGTAGCCGCGCACCGCACGCTGCCCTTCGGCAGCATCCTGCGCGTCACCAATCTGAACAATGGCCGCGACGTGCAAGTCCGCGTCATCGATCGCGGCCCGTTTGTCGGCGGCCGCATACTGGACCTCGCGCGTGCCGCCGCCGTGTCGCTGGACATGATTGGCACGGGCACGGCTCGAGTGCGCATCGAATTGCTCTCCGGTCCGAATCCCGCGGTGGGCGATTTCACCGTGCAAGTGGGGGCCTTTGCGGATCGCAGCAATGCCGAGCGCTTGCGCGACCGCCTGCTCGCGCACTATCAGCCGATCTTCATTCAGGATTACGATGCGCCCACGGGCCATTTCTACCGCGTGCGCGTCGGCCGCGTTCCCAATCCGGACGCAGCGCAACAGCTCGCCGCGCGACTAAAAATTAGCGACGGCTTCCAGACCTTCGTGATGCGCCTGGACCAGCCCAACGATCTCGGCGTGAAGTAGCCGCAAGGCGCATGACGAAAATCTTTTAACTCTCGACTCTCAACTGTAAACTCTGAACTGTAACTCTGCTTTACGCTCTCTGTGCTCTCGGGTTTGCTCGGTGTTCTCTGTGTTAAAGTTTTTTGCGCTGTTAAGGCAAGACCCCTAACACAGAGAACACTGAGAACACAGAGAAAAGCTGAGAAAACCTAGATCCGGGGTGCTCCTCATGGATGACTGCCTGTTCTGCAAAATCGAAAAGAAACAAATACCCTCGAAATTGGTTTACGAGGACGCGGAAATCTTCGCGTTTGAAGACATCCAGCCGCAGGCGCCCAGCCACATCCTCATCTGCCCGCGCAAGCATTTGGTGTCCTTGACGGACGCCACCGCGGAAGATGCAGCCATGCTAGGCAAATTGCAACTGGTCGCCGCGAAGCTTGCGGGAGAGCGCAACCTCACCGCCGGCTACCGCACCGTGCTGAACAACGGGCGCGGCGCAGGGCAGTCGGTCTTTCACCTGCACCTGCATCTGCTCGGAGGCCGCGATTTTCGATGGCCGCCAGGTTAAAGGTAGGACAGGCTTCAGCCTGTCTGCTTTTGATTTCTTTCGCTAAGTAGAAAATGCAAAAGAAGACAGGCTAAAGCCTGTCCTACTTGTGCGTCATGACGTAGACGCCATCCCAGTTTTCCTCGGGGCCGGCGACCAGATATTCCTTGCAGCGGTTCAGGTACATGCGCGCGGGGCCGTCATGAGGCCAGCGTTCCAATAATTTTTCAAAAATGATTTGTGCGTCCTGCCAGCGGCGCTCGCGGTAACAGGTGCGGCCTTGCGCAAAAAGTTCCAGGCGCTCTTCCAGGTCCGGCGCGTCGCCTTCCGGCGTGCCGCGCGCTGCAACCAATTCGTACAGCGTGACCGGCTTCGATTTTCCCTTCACGCGAATCAGATCGAGTTCCCGGAAAATCAGAAACGGGTCTTCCACGGACGCGTACGTCGTATCGCTCAACAGAATGTGCGTGCCATATTCCTTGTTCAGCCCCTCGATGCGCGAGGAGAGGTTCACCGTATCGCCCAGCGCCGTGTATCCGTAGCGCAGGGCCGAGCCCATATTTCCCACCGACGCGACGCCCGTGCAAAGGCCGACGCCAATGTCCATCACCGGCTTGCCTTCGGACTTCCACTTGCTTTGCATTTCTTTCAGCCGCGCAATCATTTCCAGCGCGGCGTGGCAGCCCTCGGTGGCGTGCTCCCGGCTTTCAAAAGGCGCGCCCCAGAATGCCATCACCGCATCGCCGATGTATTTGTCGAGCGTGCCGTTGTGGTGGAAGACGATTTGCGTCATGTCCGTCAGATATTCGTTGAGCAGTGCGGCGAGTTCCTGCGCGTCCAGTTTCTCCGAAATGGTTGTGAATCCTCGCACGTCGCTGAACATCACCGTGATTTCCGTTTTGCGCGGCTTCACCAGATCGGGATTTTCCAGCAGCCGGCGAATCACTTCCGGGCTCAGGTATTGCTGGAACGCGCCGCGCACGCGCCGTTTTTCCTTTTCCTCAACCAGCGCGCGATACATGGCCACCAGACCCACGTTGGCAACCAGCGTTCCCGACGGAACGATGAAGTTCAGCCACCATCCGTGCAGGAACGCATACCACACGCCAAAACCAAACGGCACTAGCAGCAGCAAACCGAACAGCATCGAGCGAGGCTGCGCCAGCGCCAGCCACAATCCCAGCGGCACGCCGAAGAGAAGAATCAGCAGAACATCCACCACCACTTGATCCCCCCCCCGCAAGAGCAAATAGTGGTTCAAGATGTTGTCAATCACGTTGGCGTGAATCTCAACGCCCGGGTAATTGATTCCGCCGAACGGCGTCGAGCGCAAATCGCCGATTCCCGTGGCGGACGCGCCCACTAAAACAATTTTTCCCTTGAACGTTCCCGGCGGAAATTTGTGGCGGACAACGTCTGCGATCGAAACATAGGGATAGGTTGCGACGTCGCCCTGGTAGTTGATCATCATTCGCCCGACGGCGTCCGGGTGGACGATGAGCGATGGGCCAAACTCAACAGCCGTGATGCCCGTCTCGCTGAAATCGAGCGCCATCTGCTGGTCGGACAATCCCTGGAAGAGGCGTACCGTCTGCACGTCCATCGAACCGTAAAGATCCCAGTCGTCCAGATTTTTCGAGCGGCCGTAGGGAAGAACCATGAGGGAATGCCGCACCACGCCATCCGCGTCTGGCTCGACGTTGAAGAAGCCGGTGGCGCCGTGCCCCTTGCGAAGCGCGTCGCTGAGAATTTCGATATTGGCCTGTGTGCCCTTGGGCATCAGCGAATACGGCTCGCCGAAGCCTTGAATCAAATGCCAGAGATCGCGCTGCCCGGTTTGTGGATTTGCCGCGCGCACTTGCGGAAAAGGGAAGTCGGCGAGGATGTTTGCGTAGCGGTCCAGCGTCTTGTCATCCACGCCCTTCAAGTCATATTCGGAGTAGAGGAAGAAATTTCCGAGGACTACGTTTCCAAATTGCTCGATGGCCCGCGCGAATTGTTCGTCTCCATCATATTCCTTGGACAGACGGTCGAGATCGGCGACCACCCGCGGGTCTGTGCGGCCGCCTTGCTTTTGCCGCTCGATGACGGTCTCCCGCAATTCGCGGATGGGCGCCGCGGTTTCATCGGGCTTGCTGAAGGTGATATCGAAGGCAGCGACCTTCGCGCCGTCCTCGCGCAGTGCATCGAGCATGTGCGCAAAATGCGTGCGCGAGAATGGCCAGCGTCCCAGAATTTCCTGAGAACGCTGATCGATGTCCACGATGATAATGCGCGGATCGGGATGCTTGTAACGGTCCGGCCGCAGTCGGAATCTGAGGTCGAGGGCGTTGAGCTCCAGCCGGTTGATGAAGGAAAAAACGGCCGTGGGACGGTCGCCAATGAAGGTGTACGCGTAAATCGTCAGCGCGAATGCGGTCAGTCCCACGCTGATTGCAAATGGTACGCGCCGCCGCCACCACGCCCGCAGCCATTCGCGCGGGACAAACAAGGCGCGACGCGATTCACCGCCCGTGGAATTTCCTGGCATGATGCGGGAATTGTATCCGAGGGCGCGGCGGGTCAATCGCGATACACAAAATTAAGCCGCACGCGGCCTACTTCGATCACATCTCCATCATTGAGTTTGGTCAGGCCAGTGATGCTGGCTCCGTTAATTTTCGGTACTCGGTCCCCCCGGCCCAGGTAGTAGCCGTCTTCGTGCTTATTGATCTGCGCCGCCACGTCCGGCGCGAACCATCCACGCAGCCGCACCGTGGCCATTTTGGAATTGCCAATCATGGTCAGCTTGCCTGAGATCCGATACTCTTTTTGATCCGTACGCCCGCGCTCCACGACAATCGTGGGGATACGCAAACGTTCCGGGGCCAGTTGGGATCGCTCTCCCGCCGCAACAGCCGCATCGAGCAGCTTTCGGCGTTCCTGGGTGTCCAGGACCATGGTTTCATTTACGCGCGGAGCCGGCGCTTTGCGCAACACGTCCATGGGGATGGTTGCATCATGCTCCAGATCCACCAGGATTTGGTGCTTGCCAATCAGTATGGTGTCGCCGTCCTTCAGCATGGCGCGTTCCACGCGAATATCGTTCAGGAACGACCCGTTGAGGCTGTTCAGATCCTCGACCACCAGGGATCCGGCTTCGAGATACATTCGTGCGTGGTAGTTGGAAACCGCTAAATTATCTATAGGAATGTCATTGTCCGGGGCGCGCCCGATGGTTACCGGACGGCTGCCCAGCGGAATTTCTTTCAGTGTGGCGTTCTCGAACTTCAGGACCAGTCTGGGCATTGCGTTTCTCCTCCGGTCAAAGCCGGTAGAGCTTTATCCGGAGTATCGTTTCCAAATCTTCAGGCGCCCGAACACGCTTTCCGATTTCTCAAGCACGCGCAAAACAATCACGCTGACGTTATCCACGCCGCCGTTTTCGTTGGCCAATTCGACCAGGCGGTCCGCGGATTCCTGCGCGGTGGCGCTGGTCAGAAGCGTGCTCGCGATTTCAGGATCGGTAACCATTCGCGTCAGTCCGTCCGAGCAAAGCAGCAGGAAATCTCCAACCAGCAAAGCCTGTTCGTCGGTGTCCACATTCACCTTGTCGCTGGTTCCCACGGCGCGCGTCAAGACGCTTTGCATTTCGCTGGCTTCGGCTTCCTGAGGCGTTAGAATCCCCACGCGCACTTTTTCCGCCACCAGGGAATGATCGGCCGTCAGCTGATCCATGGACCCGGAGCGAAGCAAATAGGCCCGGCTGTCTCCCACGTGCGCAAGGGAAAGCCTCTGCCCGTCTATCCAGGCAGCCACAATTGTGGCTCCCATGCCACGCTGTTCGGGATTGGCGCCGGCCGTTTCATAAACCTTTCGATTTGCCAGATGGATCGCGCTGGCCAGGCGATTTGTCCGCTCGGAGACTTCCGGGCTTGATTCGCCAAAGAGGGGTGTCGAGCGGCTGTTTTCGCCCTGCCTGCAATGCGACACAACTGTCTGAATGGCAAGTTTGCTGGCCACTTCGCCGTACGCTTCTCCTCCCATTCCGTCGGACAGCACATACAATTGCAGCGAGGAATCAATCGAGTAGCAATCTTCGTTGTTTTTTCGGACGCGCCCAAGGTCGGTACGCGCACCTGCTTCGATGTGCAAAAGGGGCCTCATTCGGCTGGCGGTGAGGTCCTATGTCTGCAATAGCATGGACCGCATGCGCCACAAACCAGCACCGCTTCGAGAATCGCTCTTCAAGAAGCTCGACCGCTCACTGAATTTCAGACTAGCAAAGCGATTTTGAGACCGCAATAGCATGTGACGTAAGTAGTTACATCCTTTCACGACAACTCGCATGTTGACTTTCCATCCACGTCATACTAACTACGATATAATCCCCCTGGAGCGGAGCGTGCAGAAACCTCATTCTGTCGCTTGCAGCGCCCTCTCACATGCCGCAGCCTGCAGAAATTTGGTATTTTGAGCGATCGCCGATCGCTCCCCTAGCCCGTTCCCTGGGCCGCACGTTCGCAATTCGGGCGGTGCCGGCCGCTTCGCGCGGGAAAAAGCCCTCCGCGCCCGAGCTGGGCGATATCCCCGTAGTGTGTTTTGCCGATCTGGGCGCGGGCGAATTGGCCGCAGCGAGGCGGCTGGTGCGGCGCGCTCCGAGCGTTCGAGTCATAGGCGTGTCGCGCAATGGTTCGGCTGAGAATGCTCCAGGCTGCTTTTCAACCCTTCCGCGCAAGGCCAAACCCTCGCAGGTTCGCAAGACCGTGGACGCCGCAATTGCCAACATCGAGCTGACGCAGCGGGAACGCGCCGCGCGTGCCGACCTTGCGCGCGCGGAACGCGAAATGGAGGAACTGAATCGCATCGGCATCGCCCTTTCGCAAACCCACGAAGTCGGGGCGCTGCTCAATATGATCCTTGCCAAGGCGCGCGAGATCACAGGCGCGGATGCCGGCTCACTCTACCTCGTGGAAGAGGCCAGCCCGGATGCGCTATCCGGCGAGCCGGGCGAGCGCCGCCTGCGCTTCAAATTGACGCAAAACGACAGCGTGCAATTTCCCTTTGCGGAATTCGAGCTTCCCCTGCAGGAGAAATCCCTGGCCGGGTATACGGCGCTGCACGGCGAAGTGATCAATCTGGCCGACGCCCGGCGCATTCCCCGCAATCGTCCCTACAAATTCAACCCGCGCTACGACGAGGAAACGGGATACCGGACGCGGTCCATGCTGACGCTTCCGATGAAAAATGGCCGCGGCGAGGTCATCGGCGTTCTGCAACTCATCAACTGCAAGCAGCATCCCGCGGCGCGCCTTACAAGCAAGGAAGTTGTCGATCGCGAAGTGCGCCCGTTTTCCGATCGCGCTGTCCGGCTGGCGCTTTCGCTGGCATCGCAGGCAGGCGTCGCCTACGAAAACAGCCACTTGTACCAGGACATCGAAAAGCTGTTCGAAGGATTCGTGCAGGCCTCGGTGAAAGCCATTGAGCAGCGCGACCCAACCACCTCGGGCCATTCCTTGCGCGTTTCCCATATGACCGTGGGGCTCGCGGAGATTGTGGATCGCGTGGACACGGGGGCGTACGCCTCCATTCGTTTTTCTCCCGAGCAAATGAAGGAAATTCGATACGCCGCGTTGCTGCACGATTTTGGAAAAGTCGGCGTGCGCGAGGAAGTGCTGGTCAAGGCCAAGAAGCTCTATCCCATGCAAAGCGACCTCATCGCGCACCGCTTCGACTATCTCTACATGGAACTCCAAGCGCGCCTGGAGCGCGAAAAAGTCCGCGCCCTGATGGAAATGGACAGGCCGGAAGCGATGGCGCGTATCGCGACTCTCGAAGAAGAATATCGGCTCCGAAAAGCCCAGATGGAAAGCGGCTTCGAGGCTATCCTGCTGGCCAACGAGCCGACCGTGCTTCCGGAAGAAAAATTTGAACGCCTCTTCGAGATCGCGCGGCAGACCTACTTCGATCCGCGCGGGGTCGAGAGGCCGATTCTCACGCCGGAAGAAGTCCGCTACCTTTCCATCCCCAAGGGAAGCCTCAGCTCGGACGAGCGTGCCCAGATCGAATCCCACGTCATTCATAGTTTCAATTTTCTGCTGCAGATTCCGTGGACCAAGCAGATTCGCGAAATCCCGCGAATCGTCCGCGCGCACCATGAAAAGCTGAATGGGACCGGTTATCCTTACAAACTGCGAAGCGATGAAATTCCGGTGCAGGCCAAGATCATGACCATTTGCGATATTTTCGACGCCCTCTCCGCCTCGGACCGGCCGTACAAGAAAGCCGTTGCAGCCGACCGTGCGCTCGGCATACTCGAAATGTCCGTCAAGGATCAGGAACTCGATCCGGAATTGTACCGGCTCTTCCTCGAATCAAAAATCTTCCAGCTGGCAAATAAGAGTTAGAGATTCGAGCGCGGCGTGCAGGGCTCATCTTCATGGATATGGCCCGCCTGTGATGATTTCTCTCTCTCAGCACAGGCGCGGTAGAATCTCTGTCATGATGCGCACGCGCGCTAGCCATAATTTTATGGGCCGCCTCCTGGCAATTCTCTTTTTGGCGTTCGTGTGTTCCGTGCCCGTCTCGGCCCAGCGAGCTCCGAAACCCCGTCCATCTCCTGTTCCTCGCCAGATTATTGTGCCTTCAAAAGTAATTGCCGGCGCGCAAGCCACGCTGGCGGTGCTCGATTCCCAGGGGCGACTCATGCCCAACATCGTGGTGGATCTTTCGGGAGGCCAGAAGGTCACCACGGACGCCACAGGGCGGGCGCTGTTCAATGTCCCCGGCGGGTCCGAAACACTGGCCGCAAACATTGAAGGGCAGGGAATCGCCTCATCCACAAAAGTTGTGGACGCCGCAGATTCCAGCCCGCTTGGCGCGCCTGGAGGCCCGAAAATAGTTGACTACCCGCGCGTCGTGGCCATTCACGACCGATTCACTTTGGAAGGTTCCGGCCTGCGAGGTGCGGCGGATTCGAATCACGTCTTCTTGAATGGCGACCCATGTTTGGTGCTGGCGTCGTCCCCGGTTTCTCTTGTGGCATTGCCCGGGCCGCACGTCCCCGTCGGAGACATCAAGCTTCACGTGGCCGTGGCCGGAGCCGACGCGGGAGAATTTCCGGTCTCCGCCGTGATCCTGGAATTTAGCGGCCCAGCGGGAGCCGTGAGCGCCGGTTCAGCAGGGACGCTCACACTGCGCGCGCGCGGCACCACCTTGCCGCTCAACGTGGAAGTTCGCAATGGATCGCCTAAAGTGATCCAACTCGCGAAAGGAAATGTTCAGCGCCTCAAGACTTCGGGCGGCGACCAGAATGTCGCTGCCATCGAGGTGCATTTTGTCACGGGTGGAAACTACTCGGTTTCGGCAAAATTTATTTCCGCGGATCGTCGCTGAGCCAAAGCATAGGCTTCAGATCTCAGTGTTCCCCCATGTAGCGCCCGCCTTCAGGCGGACATTCGATTGATTCCAAAGTGCCCGCCTGAAGGCGGGCGCTACTTCCGCCATGGTAGAATCTTTTTCTCAGCCGTAGCGGTTCGCCAAATCCTTCGCTGAAGGCGCCATCATGACAGGAACAGGAATACTGATTGCCATTGCATGCCTTGCGGCTGGTTTTGCCGTTGCCTGGGCATGGGCAAACGCCAAGGGCGGCGCAGCGCGGCTGGAAGTGGAGAAGCGCGCGGCAGGTCTGGACGGCACGGTTGGCGAGCTAAAGAAACAGAATGACGCCTTGCAGCAGGATCTCCGGGTATCGCAGAAGAGGATTGAAGAGGAACAGAAACTGCGCGCCACGGCGGAGAAAGATGCCGAATCGCAGCGAGCCAATCTTGCCGAGCAGCGGCGTTTGCTGGATGACGCGCAACTGAAATTGCGCGATGCGTTTCAGTCGCTGGCCGGCGAGGCTCTGAAATCCAGCAGCGATCAGTTCATGGAGCTTGCCAAATCCAGATTCGATTCCCTGCAAAAGGAAGCCGAAGGGGATTTGGAGAACCGCAAGATTGCGATTCAATCCTTGGTGGACCCGCTGGAAACGGCCCTGAAAGACCTGCGCTCGGAAGTATCCCGCGTGGAGTCCGCAAGGCAGGAGGCCTACGGCAGCCTTCGCAACGAAGTGCAATTGCTTGCCACCACCAATAAGGAATTGCGCGAGGAAACGGGCAGCCTGGTCAACTCCCTGAAGCAGCCGCAGGTAAAGGGAAAGTGGGGCGAGCTGACCCTGAGGCGCGTGGTGGAGCTGGCCGGGATGTCTCCCCACTGCGACTTTCTGGAACAGCAATCCGTGGACACGGAAGAAGGCCGTTTGCGCCCCGATCTCATGGTTTACCTTCCCGGCGGCACGCAGATCGTGGTGGACGTGAAGGTTCCGCTGCACGCTTTTTTCAAAGCCGTCAGCGCGCACTCGGATGCGGAATACCGCGAAGCCATGGTCCAACATGCCAGCCTGATTCGCGAGCACATTAAAGGTCTTTCGGGAAAAGAATACTGGAAGCAATTCGAGCCAACGCCGGAATTCGTGGTTCTGTTTGTCCCCGGAGAATCTTTTTTCAGCGCCGCGCTGGAGCAGGATCGCACGCTGATCGAGGACGCCATCGATAAGCGCGTGGTTCTGGCCAGCCCGACAACGCTCATCGCTCTTCTGAGAGCGATCGCTTACGGATGGAAACAGCAATTGGTGGCCGAGAATGCAGAGCGCATCACGGAATTGGGGAAAGAATTGTATGACCGCGTCGTGAAATTCGCCGAGCATCTTTCCGAAATTGCAAAGGGTTTGGAACGGGCCAGCAAGGCCTACAACAATGCCGTGGCATCTTTTGACAGCCGGCTGATCCCCTCCGCTCGCAAGTTCAGGGAAATGGGCGTAGGCAGCGCGGATGTCCCTCAAATTGAACCCGTCGAAACATTTCCTCGCCCGCTGCTTTCCACGCCCAGTTCCGAAGAAGATTGAAACAAGGTTGGGATTTATGAAGGTTTTCAGTGGCGCGGGCTTCAGCCTGCGGGGGTTCGTCCATGCAAGGACCAAAACCCGCAGGCTGAAGCCCGCGCCACTGAAAAAAAACAATCCAAACATTCTTGCGTGATGGAAATTCCGGTTGGCCGCGGAAACTTACTTGAGCAATTGCAGCATGAGACGCCGCAGCAGTTCGCGGTCGCGCGGTTTCATGTGCACGAATTCAACGCCCGCCCCAGTCGGCGTGATGTTGCGGACCATGGCGGTAAACTGAAGCTTGCGAAGCCCCGTGCGAATTTCAAGTTGCATGGATTCGCCGACCGACAAGCGTTGATCGGATTCCACGAACGCTCCCCCGAGAGCCAGGACGCGAATGCGCGCGGCCCCGCTGTGACTTCCCGAAATGATCGCCTGCATCGGCTGCTGCACACGCGCGCGGAGGTAGCGGCGAGGCCTAGAGTGTGCAAGACTGGATTTGACTCAAGCGCTCTCCTCGACTCGAGCACGCGCCGAAGAAGGCCGATTTTCGAGCAGCCCAAGAGCTTCTTCGGCCGCCGCGCGCAGCGCAGCCGGTTCGCTGTAGGACAGGCCGTTGCGCATCCTCACCATCCGCAACAATGCGGGGGCCGCTTCCGGCACGCGCATTCTGCCCAGAGCTTCAATCGATTTGATCCGTAAAAAAATGTCTCGAAGTACGGGATGCTCCCCTTCGGCAATCTGAAGCAAGATGGGAGCCGCCGCAGTCTCATGCGCAATGCCCAGATGATCGATCATGCAGGGCACGACCATGGCATGTGCTTCCGCCAGAGTGGCGTGGAACGCCTGAGCCGTCGCTGCCGCCACGGGAGGATTCGTCCATTTCATCAGTTCCGTCGCCGCAAGGTCCTGCAAGCTCCATTCCCAGCTTGCCAGCGCCCTGGGCAGCGCGTTGGCCAGGCGTTTGGGGTCCGCGGAAGCAAGCAAATGAATGGCGGTTGCCACGCGTTGCCGCCGCGCTTCGTACAATCGCGTTTCCAAAGCGCCAAGCACCGGCTCTCCCGTTCCATGAATCAAGCGCACCATCGCGGGAAGAGAATTTAGTCCGTTAGGCGCGGTCAGCAGCAATCCCAGGCGGTCAATCAATCTATCCGGGCATCTCTTCAGCAATCTTGGAAGGACCGGGTTGAGCTGCTCATTGGATAGGGCTTCGTCCACCAGATAGAGCCACTGCTCATCGCCGAGGATGCGGCCCACCAGGGTTGCAATATGCGCGTGTTCGTCGTCGCGCGGCGCAGCTTCCAGTGGATCCACGATTCGCTCGAATTCGGCGTACTCGCGCTTTAGCAGCGCAGTGCGCGCCAAATTCTCGACCACTGCGGAGAGCAACCCGGCGATGCCGGGTGAACTCTCAAGCAAAAGTGCGTGCACAACTCCCCGGCCAAAGTCGGCTATCGCGGGGTGCGGCCACAATCGATCCAACTGCGGAGCGATTTCCGAGAGACCCGCGGCTACGGTGCGCCGTGGTTTGCTTTCTTCCGATTCCAGACTCCGCGCGTACGCCAAAAGCACGGAGCGGCCCGTGCTTGCCGCAGCGTCCGATTTCTTTTTTTCAGCGGCCGCAGCCAGAGGTTCCAGGAAGCGAGCCACGATAGCCGCGGGCACGGACCATGCGTCCGCACTCCGTAACACTTTGGCTTTCACGCGGGCGGGTTGCGCGTTCCAGAATTTTTCGCACAGAACCGATACGCGCACTTCATCATACTGCGTCCCGCCATACCGTGAGATTCCGCTATTGTCGGCCTGCCCGCGCGCCTCATCCAGGCGAACGAGCAAGGGGAAAAGCTCTGGCGATGTGGTCCGGCCTGCATCGAATTCCTGTTTCACGAATGCCAGCACGAGTTCATCCGTGAGCCTCACCAAATAGGGGCCCAGGGATTCGCCTTCGCGGGGCCTCACATTGGAGACACCGTACACGATCAGGGAGATGGAAGACTGCTCGCTTCCGGAAACGACGGAATGAAAACGCCGCGCCACGTCCTCCGTCGAAGGTTTCATTTCCGGATCGTTTGGCGGGGCCAGTTTTGACAGCACGCGCAAAGTGGCCACAATTTGCTCGAAGCTCGCCTCCGGCATGGTTCGCACGGCGCGAGAATGGGAGGAATGTTGCGCCGCACTGTCGTAGGCCAGCACCGCGGACATCAAACTCGCTAGCAGAACTGAATCGCGCCGCTCGGTGGGAATATTGAGGCGAATTCCAACAATGCCGCGATCCTTGATCCAGTTGTCCCACAATTTGCGCGATGCCGTATCGCCGGGATTGGCGCTGCGCGGAACCAGGCTGATTTCATGTGCCAATAAATCCAGCTCGCCCACGTTGATGGGCTGGGTGAAGAGCATCGAGCAAATTCCGCTGCGCAAAAGCTCCTCCGCCAATCCTCGCAATTCGCCGCGCGGATCGCGCAGAACCTCGCCGGTGCTTCCTTCCGAATTGGGAAGCAGCATGCCGTTCGCTTCCACTGCGACCACCAGCGGGCTGCGCGCGGCCAGCGCAATTCGGAGCTGTTGCTCCGTGGAAGCCAGGATTTCCATCAGCCGCGGATGATTTCGCTGATACAGGCGCGCCGCGCCCAACAAAACCTTGAACTGCCGCAGGAAGAAAATAATTGCTGTTTCGGCATTGGAGAATGCCGGCCGGACGGGAACCACTTCAGCCGGAACTGGTTCGGGCTTTCTCAGAGGGAGCAGTGCGGCGCTTACAACCGGGGTATCCTCGCTGGGTTGAACCTTCGAATTGTCGAGGATTTTCATTCGGAACAAAGTTCCTTCTCATAAATCGCTTATAGCGATGGCATTAGTCGCAAAATAATATTATTAAGTTCGTCGAGGCGGCAGACCTCGCGGCGCCCCGTGGATTAAAGATAAGGGTACTTCTATATAGGAGCACGCCGCCTTCCGTAAGGATGCGCTCCGAGAGCGTTGAAATATAGGGAATTACTGACCGCTAGATGCCAATGAATCAACTGGCCTAAATATCGTGGATAGAATGGTTACAAGGGGGATAAATCTCTATATAGCAGCGTTTACTGCTCAGGAATATCGTTGAGCTGGCCTTCCGGCCAGATCCCGCGAACGCAATCGCCTGGTAGCAAACATCTATTCTGAAGGTAGAGTTTCCGTGAACTGCATGGTCTGGCCGGATTCCACAGTCACATTCCTGCTGGACGCCCCATATCCTTGGCGGACCAATCGAATTTCATGTTCTCCCGATTTCAATTCCAATCGCGCGGGAGTTCGCAATCCGGTCTCCGTCCCGTCCACCACAATTCTTGCCGCAGGCGGCGAGGAGCGCACCCATATCCAGCCAGCCGACGCGGGAGCGGGCACGGGAGCGGGAGTTGCTTTCACCCCTCCAGCCAGATCAATGTCGTCGATGATTCGAACTCCCGCTGGAACCGTGCGCAGGTGTCGAAGCAGCTCGCGATGTTCGGCGATGTTAAGAGTGCCGGAAAGAGTAAGAGCGTTTTTTGTGGCCTGAATCTTTACCTTGTCGGCCAGCGGCTGGCCATTCAACTCGGCGCGCAGCTTCGATTCCAGTAGATGTGCAGGCGAAGGAGTCTCGGGAAGCGCTGGCTGTTGCGGAGCGGCGGCCTTGTCCGCAGCGACGGCCTTTGCAGGAGCAAGTTCGGGAGCTTTCGCGGGAGTGGCCAATACCGCTGTTGGCTGCGGTGTTTCCACCGGGGCGGGATTTGCCAAAGGCGCAGCAGCGGCAACAGGAGTGGCAACGGGAGTGGAAACAAGAGCAGCCGTCTGCGGCGTATCGCTAGGCGTGATTTCCGGCTTCGCGCTGGCGCTTTCGAGGTTCGCTGGCACTGTCGCCGGCGTTGCTTCCGCCTTGGTTAACGGCGCGCGGGCTTCCGCTTCTCGCTGGTGTGCCCGCAGCCACAAATCCATGATTGGGGGATATACGCGATATCCCGAATACCCGATGATCCCGAGCAGAACGGCCACGAGCAGCAGGTCTCCACGTTTTTTCGGGGGTTCCTCTTCCATGATGACCGGTGAAAACAGGGGGACAGACGCGGCCGGCACGTTGGATTTCGCATTCACATTCAACGGGGTAGCGGCTATCCGTGGAGGCTGGGCAGTTGGACGGCTGCCTCCCGCAGCAGGCGCCGAAGTGACAGGCGCCATTCTTACAGTCGTTTCGGGCCCCGCCAATTCGTGGTAATTCTTCAAAGCGCTCAGCAATTCATGGCAGCTTTGGTATCTCTCGGCTGGATCCTTCGCCAGGGCGCGGCTTATTACGGCCGAAAGGCCCGGGTGGATGGAAGAGTCCAAAGAGCGCGGCGGGATAGGCTCTTCGTTAATAATTTTATAAATAACGGTGGTGATGTTCTGCCCGGGAAACGGCTTCTCTCCGGTCATCAATTCGTACAGGATCACGCCCAGGGAAAAAATGTCCGAGCGTCCGTCGATGGCCTTCCCCTTCACTTGCTCCGGCGACATGTAGGAAGGTGTGCCCATGACATGCGCGGTCTGCGCAGTGCCAAATTGAAGAATCTTCGCCGTGCCGAAGTCCGTGATCTTGACGGTGTCGTCCGGAGTCAGCATGAGGTTCGCCGGTTTTATGTCGCGGTGCACCACGTTGTGCTGGTGCGCGAAATCGAGCGCCGAGCAAACCTGCTCCATGAGCTTCAAGACGCGCGGGAAAGGGAAGCGCTGTTGCGCATCGATTAGCGCTTGCAGGCTGCGCCCCTCCACAAACTCCATGGTGATGTAGAACAGCCCATCTTCCTCGCCGGCATCGAACACCACCACGATATTGGGGTGGGTCAACAAGCCTGCGGCGCGGGCCTCCGTCTGGAATCGGCCAACCAGTTCTTCGCGCGAAAGCCCCGTTCCGGCCTCGGACAGGCGCAAGGTCTTAACCGCCACGCCCCGGCCGATCACTGGATCGAATCCGTGATACACCACGCCCATGGCGCCGCGGCCAAGCTCTTCGCGGAGATCGTAACGGCCTGCTTTGACTAGGGTAGTCACTTTTGTTTAACGCGCTGGCGTGGCTGAAATTTCTCCATGACCGTGCGGGGTCTGGCCATCAAGATTGTGCGTGTGCGGAACTGGCATAAATCGTTGCATCGCCAGGTAAGCGCCAGCGCCAAGGCAGCATTGCCCCGGGGGGCCGCCAACAATCTGCTCTGCCTTCCAATCGAACATAGCCCTCTGGCAAAGTAGCGTCAACGATCCTGAGGTACAGTGTTCCGGGATAGCAATGGTGGGGGCAAATCGTCCTTCCCGGCGGACAGTTACTACGTTCTTCATGCAATGCCCGGCACTGAAATCAAGCAAGTTGAAGTGTGGCATGCTGTTCAATTCATGTGATATAAGCTACAGATCACTGTGAAATCGAGGTGCAGACTCATGGCTAAATCAGCTAAGCCCGTAGTGGATCGCCGAAACTTCCTGAAGGGAGCGGCGGCGGGCGCCGCGGCGCTCGCGGCAGGCACAGCGGCTGCAGCAGCATCAGCAGCGGCGCAGCCGGCCGAAGCGAAGCGCAGCATTCCCCCGGCCATGTCCGCCAAGGCCGAAGTCGAGGCGCCCTCCGGCGCGGAGGTCCTGACCGCGGAACGCACCGGGTCGGACTACATGGTGGATGTAATCAAGTCGCTGGGATTTGAGTATGTTTGCGCCAATCCCGGGTCGAGCTTCCGCGGCATTCACGAATCGATAATTAACTATGGAGGCAATAAAAGCCCCGAGTTCATCACCTGTTGCCATGAGGAATCGTCTGTGGCCATGGCGCATGGTTACTACAAAATCGAGGGCAAGCCGCTGGCGGTGCTGGCCCACGGCACGGTGGGAGTGCAGCACGCCGCAATGGCCATGTATAACGCTTACTGCGACCGCGTGCCCGTCTACGTAATTCTCGGAAATATTATCGATGAGACCAAGCGCGCGCCGGGAGTGGAGTGGTTTCACAGCGTGCAGGACGCGGCGGCCATGGTGCGCGATTTCACCAAGTGGGACGATCTGCCCATTTCGCTGGAGCACTTTGGCGAATCCGCAGTCCGCGCTTATAAAATCGCCATGACGCCGCCGACCATGCCGGTGGTGCTGGTGGCCGATGGCGATTTGCAAGAGAGTGCCATTTCGCCCGGCGCCAAGACTCGCATTCCCAAGCTGACCACCGAAATGCCGCCCGTGGGCGATTCCGGCTCCGTTGCGGAAGTGGCGCGCCTGCTGGTCGCGGCGGAGTATCCGGTGATTATCGCGGACCGCACGGCGCGCACGCCGGCGGGCCTTGCCTGCCTCGTCGAGCTTGCCGAAGCGCTGCAGTGTGCGGTGGTCGACCAGGCCGGCCGCATGAATTTTCCCTCACGCCATCCGCTTAACCAGTCCGATCGCGCCCGCGCGGCGATTTCCGAAGCGGATGTGGTTCTGGGCCTCGATGTTGCCGATTTGTACGGCATTACGCACACCTATCGCGATCAAATTGAGCGCACCTCGCGAACGGGCATGAAGCCGGCGGCAAAGCTGATCACCATCAATTCGGACGACCTGTACATTAAGGCCAACTACCAGGATTTCCAGCGCTATAACGAAGCGGACATTGCCATGGCTGCGGATTCGCAAGCGACCCTGCCTTCCCTGACCGAGGCGGTGAAGCGCCTCACCACGGACGACCGCAAGCGCGCCTTTCAGGAACGCGGCGCGCGGCTCAAGGCGTCACACCTGCGCGCGCTGGAAAGTTCGCGGGACGCGGCGGCCTTTGCCTGGGATGCAAGCCCGATCAGCACGGCGCGCATGTGCATGGAGCTTTGGGGACAAATTCAGGATTACGACTGGTCCCTGGTTGGCGCCACAACCTTTGTCAGCAAGTGGCCGCAGCGATTGTGGAATTTTGACAAGCACTATCAGTACATTGGAGGGGCGGGAGGTTACGGAATCGGCTACAACGCGCCCGCAGCCACGGGTGCCGCGCTTGCCAATCGCAAATATGGCCGTCTGACCGTCAACATTCAGTGCGACGGCGACCTGATGTTCGCTCCCGGCATTCTTTGGACTGCCGCGCACCACAAGATTCCCATTTTGCATATCATGCACAACAACCGCGCCTATCATCAGGAAGTGATGCAGGTGCAAATCATGGCCGACCGCCACAGCCGCGGCATCGCAAACTGCGGCATCGGCACAACCATCACCGGCCCGGATGTTTCCTACGCCAAGCTCGCGGAAAGCATGGGCATGTATGGCGAAGGGCCTATCTCGGACCCCAAGGATCTGGGGCCCGCCATAAAGCGCGCGATCGAGGTAGTGAAGCGCGGCGAGCCGGCGCTGGTGGATGTGGTCACGCAGCCGCGATAGGGAAAAGCAGGGATGATTTCTAAAAAGGAGATTTGCGTGATGAGACGGGCTGAGCAACGAGCGGGAGTGAGCGCTACGCAAGGAACGACTGAAGGTGCCATGCGAACCAGTCGGAACAACAGTTTCGTGTCTTCTCTTCTTCTCGTTCTTGCAATCGCGCTATTCCATATTCCAGCGGCGCGTGCGCAGCAATCTTCCGATGCTTCCCCTGCCGGAAACGCGCAGAACGGGAAGAAACTTTTCAATACGGTTGGCTGCTACGAGTGCCACGGCCGGCAGGGTCAGGGCGCCACGCAGACCGGAGCCGCGCGAATCGGCCCTCCAATGCTTTCCTTCGACGGATTCCTGAGCTACGTTCGACAGCCCGCGATTAATATGCCTCCCTACACCAGCAAGGCGATTCCAGATCAGGACCTGGCTGACATCTATGCGTATCTGAAATCGATTCCCATGCCGCCAAAGGGCAAGGATATCCCGCTGTTAAATAAATAAGCGGCCATTGGGTCGCTTTCCATGCGTGTACGCATCGTTGCACGCATTGAAAGACATAAAAAAAGTGAAAGGCCGGGAGGCAGATACGTTTAACAAGTTACTTCGCACCAGGAATGACGGAGCCTTGACGCTGATTCGCATGGTTGCCGGCGGCGTGATGCTTCCTCACGGCATGCAGAAAATGTTCGGCTGGTTCGGTGGCGCCGGATTTTCAGGCACGATCCACGGTTTTGCTCAGAGAGGATTTCCCGCCCCTCTTGTTTTCCTTGTCATCATGGCGGAATTCTTCGGCTCAATTGGGTTGATCCTCGGATGCCTCAGCCGGATCGCCGCGTTCGGTATTGCGGTTGACATGACAGTTGCCGCGATCACGGTGACCAGCAAGTTCGGAATGTTTATTAATTGGGCCGGAAAGCAAAAAGGCGAAGGGATGGAATATCAGTTTCTGATGATTGGCATGACGCTGGCCATTTTGATTGCGGGTGGCGGCGCGTTCTCGGTGGATCGCGCGATTTCCGGCGGTAAGGACGCGAATTAGAATTCGCCTTGAGCGGACATGGGCGGAATTGTGACGCGCGTCCAGCGTAATCACCGGGGGAATACTCGGCCTCGCTAGAAAACCTCAAAAGCTTTTAACACAGAGAGCACAGAGAAAACCGAAAACATGAAGAAAACTGAAGCGTAAGCCGAGGTTTTCACCAGTCACCAGTCACTTCTTAACTATGCCGGCCCCGCCTTCTTTCCCACGTTGTCGCCAATCAGGTCGCCGACCGCGATAGCCTGGCTGATCTGCTCGCGCAAATTTCGGATTTCAGCCGGAGCGTGGGAGAGCATCAATGTGTTTGTGTTCGAGGAAGCGCCGATTTCTTTCAGCGTGTCCAGATATTGCGTGAGAAGCACCAGAGTCATCACGTCGCGCGCCGTGGTGCCCTCGACCACCTTTTGAAAATCCTCCACCGATTCTTTTAGTCCGGCGATGATGGCCTTGCGCTGCGCGGCGATGCCTTCGCCCTGCAGGCGTTTGCTCTCGGCTTCCGCCTCGGCTTTTTTCACCGCAATGGTTTTGTCGGCTTCGCCTTTCGCCAGCGCCGCTTCCTGTTCGCGCCGCGCCGCGTTGATTTCGTTCATGGCGGCTTTCACGCGGGCGTCGGGCACAATGTCCGTGACCAGCGCGCGCACTATGGCGAACCCGAAATTTTCCATGGTGGCGTCGAGTTCGGTCTTCACGGCCATGGCGATCTGATCCTTCTCAAGATAAGCCTCGTCCAGCGCCAATTTCGGAACGTGCCCGAGAATCACGTTGTAAACGTAGGACTCGATCTGCTTTTGCGGGTCGGTCAGCTTGTAGTAGGCGTCGCTGACCTTGTCCGCAAGCACCTGGTACTGAACCGAGACGGGGATGACCACGAACACGTTGTCCTTGGTCTTCGTCTCGATCTTGAACGGGAGTTCCTGCACGCGCATGTCAACCTTTTGCACGGTTTCAATGAACGGTATCTTGAGCGACAGGCCTGGGCCGGCAATGCGCGAAAATTTATTGAATCGTTCCACCACGCCGCGCTCGGCCGTATTGATTGTGAAAAACGATCCGAGCAGCGCGCCCAACACGGCAAACGCTACAACGATCAGCACTACCAGGATTATCATTGACGCTGGGTTTTCCATGGCCCTCTCCTGTCCGGCAGGAATGTCATCTCACAGGAGAGCATCGGAAATCAAGACCGCCGCAGAGTAACACCAGCCGGCGATCCCTTGGGCGCGGATTGGAGGTGCAGCGATCTGCTTCAGATTATGATTTAATACGCAACGATGGTGACGATCGGATGAGCGCCTGGGAACAGTGGAGGAGACGCCCACAGAGGGTATGGCTGCGAAAAGCCTTCTTTCAGGTGCATTTATGGACCGGAGTAGGTCTGGGCATTTACATCCTCGTCATGAGCGTAAGTGGGTCCGCAGTGGTTTTCCGGCGGGAGCTGACCAGGTCGCTGTCGCGCGAGCCGCGAGTGGCCGTCGGCCCGGGCGCGCGGATGGCTGAAGACGACCTCAGGCAATTTGCCATGCGCGCGTATCCCGATTACCAGGTGACTCGCGTCTCGCTGCGAAAAAATCCGGACCAGGCCGCCGAGATTTGGCTGCAGCGGCCTGGCAATAAATTGCAGCGCCTGTTCAATCCATACACGGGCGCGGATTTGGGCGATTCGCTGCGTTGGGGATTTCGCTTCACGCTTTGGCTTGTGGACCTGCACGACAATCTTCTGGCCGCGCAGACGGGCCGCCTGATCAATGCCGCTGGGGGAATTTTCACTCTGCTGCTGTGTCTTAAGGGCGCCATCATCTGGTGGCCGGGAATCGAATCCTGGCGGCGGAGTCTGAGCTTTCGACTAAAGGCGAGCCCCAAAGGATTTGATTGGACGCTGCACAGTGCCCTCGGGTTTTGGACTTTTGCTTTCTTTTTCATGTGGGCGATTTCCGGAATTTATCTTTCCATTCCAAGTGTTTTTGGCGCCGCCGTCGATTTTCTTGAGCCCATGAAGGTGGGCAGCAGGAGCCTTCGCTTCGGGGACCAGGTCCTTTCCTTCCTGGCGCAAGCGCATTTCGGGCGCTTCGCGGGCATCGGGACGAAAACTCTCTGGACTGCCATGGGGTTGACACCGGCGGCATTATTCGTAACGGGGTCGATCATGTGGTGGAAGCGCGTCCTCAAACCCTGGATGCGCAGAAAAGAGATTGTTGCATCCCGAATGAAAGGACTCGCCACAACTGGTCCGCGAAATTCCATCCAAGCGCGGCAGTAGCCTGCTCCTACCGGAAATAAAAACCGCCACCCTCAATACTCTTTTTTCTCTGTTAATCCGCAGATTCTTTGCGTGGCGCGAAGAATTTGATGGTGCTTCGCGCTCGGCTTGTTCTTGCTCGCAGATCGAAGTCCCGGAGGGACGGTACAACGTAGCCCACCGTGAAACGGTGGGGGCACGCAAGGGGGATGACTGGAGCCCCGTAGGGGCGGCACAAGAGGGTGAGCAGGTGTGCCGCCCCTCCGGGGCTTTTATTCGCGGGGTGTTGCGCTCCCACCACTTACATGGTGGGCGACGATATGCCGTCCCTCCGGGACTTCGAGCGAGGCCACACCTATACCGAAGCAATACCAAATTCGTCGCGCCACGCAAAGAATCTGCGGATTAGTAGTACAGAGGGCACGGAGAAAACCGAGGAGACGCCAGAGGTTTGCACGAATTACAAATCACGAATCACTTCCTAATGCAGCTGCACCAGCGATTCCGGTGAAGACGGCGGCGCTGCGGCCGGCTTGAGCGTCTGCGGCCCGCGCCAGTTGTCGACCACGGCGATCTGCTGCACGCAGGAAACCGTGCAGAGCGGGGCGCAATGTTTTTTCGTGAAGTATTCGCGGCGCAAATCCTCGGCGGAATATTTGTCCAAGGGAATGCCGGGATAGCCACGCTGCTGCGAGCACCAGTGCACCAGCCCGTCCTCGCAGATGTAGAGATAGCGCGAGCCGGAGCGGCAGCGCCAGTCGTTCGTTTTGCCCTTGGCAATATTGTGCTGGAAGCCGTTAATGCGCGAGAATCCACGCTTGCCCATGGCCATGATTTCTTCAAAGATTTCGATGGCGCGCCCGCTGAGCGGCTTCAGTTGCCCCTGCTCGTCGTGCAGAATTCCCACGGTGCTGGTGAAGCCCAGTTCCTGCGCGCGGCGCGCCACTTTCAGCGCGTCCTCAGGATTTTTCACCCCGCTGCCGAGCACCGAGTTGATGTTCACCTGAAACACGGCGTGATCGGCCAGCAGCTTTAATTTTTGGTCGAGCACCTTGAGGCTTTTCATCGACACTTCGTCGGGCATGGCGTTGTCGATGCTGATTTGCAGGTATTCGAGGCCCGCGCGATTGAGCCGCTCGATTCGCTCGGCGGTGAGCAGATAGCCGTTGGTGATCATTCCGGAAAGGATTCCGTTTTTGCGCATGCGTACGATGATCTGATCGAGGTCCGGATGCAGCAGAGGCTCGCCTCCGCTGATGGTGACAACCGATGTGCCCAGTTCGCCCAGACGGTCGATGCGGCGCATCATTTCCGCGGTGTCCACGGGCTTCGAGAAATCGTCGTACTCATTGCAATACGTGCAGGCCAAATTGCAGCGCCGGATGGGAATGATGTGCACCAGCAGGGGATGCCGCGTCGAGAGAACTCCCCACACCACGCCGCGCAATTCGCGCGCACGCGTGCGCCAGGATCGCAACCGCCTGCGCGTTTTTGTGCTGAGTGGCATAGCTAAACTATACAGGGAATTGCAACGGTTTTGAACCTGCGGGAGATAGCCGCATGCTTGCGCATAAAGAATAGTCTGTCCAGGAGACTTGGATTTCGGGCACACAACAAATGAATTGAATGTCTAATAGGCGCTGGCTCTGAAGACGTGCTATTTCATGCATTTGCACCCGCGATTGGCTCTTTAATCACACTAGGACTATGGTTTAGTCGGCCTCCCCAGTTTGTGACGCTATTCTATAGCAAGCAAACTTCCTTCTGTAGCCCGCAGCTTTAGACGGATTTGCTTCGGTGCGTATGATGAATACCAACGAGGCTCCAAAAAAATTGAACAGGCCCCTTTCCGAACCGGAGGCCGGCGTACGCTCCGACATAGGCACGGACTGGAAAGATCTCGCCTGGCTAACCCTGCTCGTTGCGGCGGGCCTATCCGCATTTGAGAAATTGGAGCATGTTCTTTTTCCGCACATGACCTCCCTGCAACACCAGATTGTGACGGTTTGCGTAGGGACTATCGCCTCGGTAGTCGGCGCATACTATTTAACGCGGAAACTCGACGTGGCCCTTTTGCTGCACGCCGAGGCCGAGAACAAACTGGCGTTGGAGCGCAATGTCCTCCGCACGGTAACCGATAACGTTCCCGACAGTATTTTCGCCAAGGATAAGGAAGGCCATTACATTTTTACGAACAAGGCCTTCGCCTCACTTCATGGGATGAAGTATCCCGACGAACTGTTGGGGAAGACGGCTTTCGATTTGTTTACAAAGGAACGGGCCAACGCCTTGTACTCCGACGATCTGCAGGTGATGAGATCCGGCGGAGCGACCGTGGAAACTGAGCGCACGGCAGTGGACGCCGACGGAAAATTGAAAGTGCTGCTGACCACCAAGGTTCCCTTGATCGACAAAAGCGAAAAAGTGATCGGGATCGTCGGCGTGCACCGGGATATTACTCGGCGCAAAGAAGCGGAGCAAAGGCTGCGGCAGAGCGAAGCCAACCTGGCGGCCGCGCAGCGAATCGCTCATTTTGGAAGCGTTGAGCTGGATATCCTTAGTATCGAGGAACCGGAGAAGAACCCGGTGCGCTGGTCCGACGAAGTATTTCGGATTTTCGGGTACGATCCCGAAAAGGAAATGCCGTCGCGGCAGGCGTTCTTCCGCATAGTGCACCCGGATGAGAAGGATGAAGTAAGGAATGCGCTGGATTTCGCTCTCCGCGAAGCCAAGCCTTATGCCATCGATTTCCGGATCATCCGTCCGGACGGCGTGTGGCGAAACATCCACGAGCGAGGCGATATCATTTTCGATCCCAAGAGCCATAAACCCTTGAAGCTGGTGGGAAGCGTTCAGGACGTAACCGACCGCGTCCAGGTGGAAATCCAGCTGCACAATGCCAATCAGGAGTTGGCTGAAAAAGTGCAGGAATTGGAGCGGCGCTCGAAAGAAATCAATATTCTGAGCGAAATGGGAAGCCAGCTCCAGGCTTGCAAAAATACCGAAGAAGCCTACCTGCAGATCAGCGCCGCCGCGGAACAGCTATTTCCAAATTGGTCGGGAGCGCTGTGCATCACCAGCGCCTCCAGAACATCGGTTGAAACCGTCGCCACCTGGGGCCAGGACGTTGCAGGAGAACGCCTGTTCGCTCCGGACGATTGCTGGGCGCTACGACGAGGCCAGCCTCAATCGTTCCGGCGCGGCGAAAAAGCCTCCGCTTGCCGCCACATCCACCCTTCCGAGGTTTCGGAATCTCATTGCATCCCCTTTATGGCGCAAGGGGAAGCACTTGGAATTGTGAGTCTGCAGATGAGGGCCACTCAGACAAGAGAGGAACTTGCGCCTCGCTCCTCCGGGGAAGCGGAACGCCGGCTGGCCGCCGTGTTGGCCGAACAGGTTGCCTTGGCGCTTGGGAATCTGAGATTGAGGGAGAGTCTTCGCAATCAATCGATCTGCGATCCCCTCACGGGGCTTTTCAATCGCCGTTATATGGAGGAATCGCTGGAACGGGAGTTCAGCCGAGCGAATCGCAAAAAGTGTTCGGTTGCCATCGTCATGATGGACCTTGACCACTTCAAGCGGTTTAACGACACGTTTGGCCACCAGGCTGGCGACGCTCTTCTTCGCGCGCTGGGAGATCTTTTGAGGCGGAACACGCGCGGCCAGGATATCGCCTGCCGATACGGTGGGGAGGAATTTGCAATCGTGCTCACCGATTCCAGTTCGACGGGAGCTCTGCAGCGGATTGAAATCCTGCGCCACCAAATTAGACTTCTGAATGTGGAGTATGGTGGCCAGCTCCTGGGACCCGTCACCGTTTCCATTGGCGTTGCCCTTTATCCCGACCACGGTGCCACCACCGATGAAGTGATGAGTGCCGCGGACCAGGCCTTATATCGCGCCAAGCGCGAGGGACGTGACCGTGTTTCCGCGTGGACTGCGGAGACAACGGTCTAGGCAACTGGCACTGGCTTTGGTTGGTTTTCGCACGTATTGAGTGAAATTCCCGGACAATTCAAGGATTCACCTTCCTCATTCGATAAACCTCATGAGGCACGTCCTGTTTCCTTGCCCTTGGCCGAAGCTTTACCATGGGACAGTCTGCGAATGCTTGTCCCCTGCCAATTGTGCGGCTACCATGTGTTCGCGAGAAGGAGATCCGTGAATGGGCAAGGGACGTCTGGAGGCGTTTAGCGACGGGGTGATCGCCGTGATTATCACCATCATGGTGCTGGAATTACAGGCGCCGCGCGGATCGGACCTGGCCTCTCTAAAGCCAAAAATCCCAGTGTTCCTGACCTATGTGCTGAGTTTCATATTTGTCGGAATTTATTGGAACAATCATCATCATTTGCTGCACGCGGTGCACAAGATCAGTGGCCGTGTACTATGGGCCAATCTGCATTTGTTATTTTGGCTATCGCTCGTGCCTTTCGCCACGGATTGGATGGGTGTGAACCATTGGGCGGCCGTGCCAGTGGCTCTCTATGGATGCCTATTGTTCATGGCTGGATTGGCATTTACGATTCTGGTCAACGCGCTCATTGCTTGCGAGGGGCGGGACTCGACATTGGCGCGCGCGATGGGAAGAGATTACAAAGGTAAGGCCTCGCTGCTGTTTTATGCAATGGCGGTGCCTCTCTCACGCGTGAATCCCCTTATTTCCATCGCCCTGTACGTGTTGGTCGCACTCATGTGGTTCATTCCAGACCGGAGAATCGAAAAAGCCATCGCCGATTGACGGCTGGGATCGCGCGATTCGGCTATAAAGTCCGCCTTCAGGCGGAGACACCGATGTGGGCTTGATGTAGGATATGTGGCACGGGTGAAATCAAAATGGAAATTGTTGTTCATAAGTATTGTGCTGCACGTCTAGTCGAAGGCCACATGCGAAGCCGCTGTGGGATCTGTTTGCTTGCGCCCCGCAAGGCAACGCATTCATGAAGTTGAAACGGGCCTCTGGAATCACTGCAATTTGCCTCGGCGCTATTTTTTGCGGCGTTGTTCCGATGGGCGTGGTGGGGCAGGATCAGCCAACACAAGATCAGGCGCCGCAAACGCAGCCGGAGCAGGAGCCGGCTTCCCGCCAGATGTGGTCCTGGCTTGAAGAAGGCAAAATTTCTTTTAGCACGCGGTTTCGCTTGGAAGGTTTCGAACGCGATGGGGCTCCGTTCACCGGAACCTCTTACGCTCCAACTCTCAGGCTGGCGCTTGGATACGAAACGCCGGCCTACCGTGGGTTCTCCCTTTTCGCGCAGGGCGAAGCGGTGTTTGTCACCGGGCCGGCCGACTACAGCGTTCCTCTGCTGCCCTCGCAGAATCGTCCCAATCTTCCTTCCATTCTCGACCCCAAGAGCCTGGAAATGAATCAGGCCGGTTTGAAATGGACGCACAATGTTTCCACAAAGAAACTAGCGCTAACTGTTGGCCGCCAGGAGCTTACGCTCAACGATGGCCGCTTTCTGAGCTATTCGAACTGGCGCCAGGTTCACGGCGCCTTCGATGCGGCCCGCGTGGATGCGGAACTCCCCATGAATTTCTCTTTCACATATGCCTTCATCAACCGTTTCTACCGGGAAGATGGCTACAACGCCACCGACGGCGAACAGCCCATGCATTCGGACATGATGAACCTGATGTGGACGAAGCCCGGCAAGATCAATGCCTCCCTGTACGGCTTGTTACTGAATTTTCGGGCCCCAGCGCAGTTTGCGACGTCCACGCAGACCTACGGCCTTCGTATGACCGGCCCTTACCAGTTCAATCCGGATTGGAGCCTTCTATACGTCGCGGAGTACGCCAAGCAGATGAACTACGGCACAAATCCCAACAAGGTAGATGAGAACTACTATTTGGGCGAGCTAGGTCCAGGCTGGCATGATTTCAGTTTGAAGGGGGGCTATGCGTTTCTGGGAGGGAGGAGCGCCACCGACCTGTTGACCACGCCGCTCGCCCCTCCCCGCAACGGTTGGACGGACTTGTTTTTCAACAATCCCAGCATTGCCGCCGGCCATGGCTTGGAAGCCGCCTATGTGACCGTCAGTGGGCCCATGCGATATCTCGGTGGAACCGTTGCCACCTTGATCTACTACGACTATCACTCGGACTACCCTCACATTCACTATGGCAGCGAGCTGGATTCTTCCTTGTCCTACAAAGTGAAGAAGGTCAGCGATCGATGGGAAATTGGCTGGAGATTCGGACGCTATTGGTCAGACAAGCTTTTCACGCCTGCGCTGCGCACTTCGGTCTACACTAGCTTTACTCTCTAACATGCAAGTAGCGCGGGCTTCAGCCTGCGGATTTCAGTCCTTGCAAGGACTAACTTCCGCAGGCTGAAGCCCGCGCTACATAAAAACGGAAGCTAGTTGCAGCCGCAGGAATGCGGAGTGCAGCCGCAACCGCCTGATGCTGACGTGGAGCCTGTGGCAGCCGCGCCATTCGAGGATTTCCCGGCGCTGAACACGGAGAGTTGCAGCGTGTGCCGCTTGCTGGCGCACTTGGGGCACTCGATCTGCTGGCTTGAGGACATCACGATGCGCTCGTAGCGCGCCTCGCAATCGTTGCAGACATATTCATAAATTGGCATGGGTCAATTCCTCCTCGAATATTGTTTTTGCTGCCTCAAAAAGCAACTGCCCCCGGCGAACCAGGGGCAGTTGGTAAATGTAGTGTTCGTGGGAGAAAAATTAATCTCCGGCGACTTGCTCGGCTACCTGAGGCTTTGCCGCCGCGCCGTTGCCATTGGCATTGCTGATAGTCACGGGAGCGGTGGACGGGGTTGCCCTCTTGATGTCCGTGAGCGATCCGATCTGCACGACTTCCTGCGGCGTCTGCTTCAGCACCAGTTCCTCGTAAATCTTGCGGACGCGGGCTTCTTCCTTCAGGAAGTCTGCCCGGCGCCGTGCACGATTTTCCTCGGCCGCCGTGTTGGGCACTTCGTGGTTCACGGCGCGGACGCGCGCGGCGTCCTCGGCATCGATCACAAGCGAATGCTCGTAGGTGTCCAGGCCCACGGCTTTGCCCTTGGCGTAAATCTCGTGCTTGCCGTGTTCCTTGTACCACTGGGCGACGGTCGCGTTCTTGTACATGTTCTCGATGATTTTGCGCCAGCCGATGCCCGTGTTGTACGCGCAGAAGGAAATTTCACCCTGCTGCGTGGCGTACGGGATGATGCACATTTCGGTGCGGCGGAAATCGTAGTTGAACAGGTCCTGGAACCACATGCCTGCGATGAACAGGAAGTTCCACGGATCGCTGCGGCGCTTCTTGGTGTCTTCAAACGTGCGCTCCGGGCCGGCCGTGCCGTACTTTTGGCGCTGATTCTTGGTGAGCCCCCAGGACTTGTCGAACTTCTTCCACAAATCAACGAGGCGGAAGGCCTTGGGCGCCTCATACGGGCGGTAGTTCTTGAGCAGCGCCATGGCCATCATGAAATTTGAAAAATTCTTGCCGCGCGCCGCGTCCGTGACCTTCTTGATGTCCTCGACCAGCTGAGGCACATTGAGGAACTTCGGCACTGGCGCCCAGTCCTTGGTTTCTTTATTGATCATCACGGCCGTGCCCACGCCGCAATTGGGGTGGCAGCCGCAGCTCACCGAGCCCCATTGCGATTCGGGGCCGTGCGAGAGATCGGCAAACGCCGCGAAGGTGCTGATCATGGAGATGGGGAACCAGTCGCGTGTGGGCTCGACTTTGCCGACTTGCGCGCTGACGTCCTGCGCCAAGTGAGACAGCGTGTAGCGCTGCTTCATGCGCCGCTCGGGAGTGATTTCCTCGTCGCGGCCTGTGAAGGACACCGGCTGGAAGGCCACGAAGGAGATCTTCTTGGGGTTTTCCATGGCGAACTTCACGATGGCGCCCACCTGATCGTTGTTCAGGTTGTTGACGATGGTGGTGACCAGGATGATTTCGATGCCCGCCGCGTGCATGTTTTCGATGGCGCGCAGTTTCACGTCAAACAGGTTGCCCACTTGGCGATGGCTGTTGGCGTCGTTGCCGATGCCGTCGAATTGCAGGTACGCGTAGCGCAGGCCCGCTTCGAATGCCTCCTTGCAGTATTCCTTGCTCTTGGCGAATTCGATGCCGTTGGTGGCCGCCTGAACGCTGTTGTAGCCGATCTTGCGCGCGTGGCGAATGGCGTCGAAGAAGCGCGGGTGCATGGTCGGCTCGCCGCCCGAAAACTGCACGGACATTTGGCGGCGCGGCTTGATCTTCAGCGCGTTGTCCAGGATTTCCTGAATCTCATCCCAGGAAAGCTCGTGAACGTAGCCGACCTGGTTGGCGTCCATGAAGCAGGGATCGCACATCATGTTGCAGCGGTTGGTGAGGTCTACGGTGAGCACGGAGCCGCGTCCATAGCGGACGGTGCTGGAGCCGTGCTTGTGCAGATCTTCGTCGTTGTGCGCCGGGATGTCGCGGCCGGGGAAATTCTGCTCGATCCAGTTCAGGAATTTGGAATCGATGGCCATCATGTCTTCGTAGTGGCCATGAATGGGGCATTCCTTCACCATCCAGACTTGCCCGTCGCGCTCGATGATCTGCGCCTTGATCTCGCCGACCTTCTCGTGCATCAGGTCGCGCCAATCCTTCTTGCCTTCAAAGATCGCTTCGCGCGCTTCCTTGACGCAGCCCGGGCAAAGCGAATCGGTCTGCCGCGGCCAGCCGAGTGTGGGCTTGGACTTCTCCCACGACTTCAGCAGCGGCTTATCCGACCACTTTGGAGTGAAATTCGGATTGGGGTTGTGCTTGTTCACAATCTGGATGGTGTCGAAGGTGATTCCTGCGGCCTTGCAAACGACATAATCCATTGCTTTCCATGCACGTGTCCCTAGAGATTGAGCCATTTTTACAATCCTCCACAATTGCGATTCACTAACTAAGCTTTCAAATTCGAACGGGAGCCCTCAGTTGACGGAACCGGCCCCCCCGATGTCTGGTAAGCCTATCAAGCGCGCCTTGTTGGCGTCTAGATAAAGCTTTCCCCCTGTGTACTTTGCACGTTAACCCCTGGTATCGTCCACGATGTTGTGCCAAAAGGGACGAAAAGGGGGCCGAACGGCGATTTGGCGCAGCCAACGGGAACCGCCAAACGTGCCCATTTTACCTGTTTTCCCGATTCAGCGCTAATCGCCATTTTGTGGCTTCCTCGTTATGATAATTCTCGATGCTGGATCGCTACGTCTCTAGATCTCAGACGACGATTCCATCCACCATGAGCCGCCGCAACTTGTCTGGTGCGATCATTTCGTTGGAATCATTGGTAGGGCGGACGGTTGCCTTCGCCGGCGAGTCCTGAGAAAGCCCTCGAGTGAGCCTAATGGGAAAAAATTTCCCCAGTACTCGCGTACTCTATAAAATGGCCCCAACCGCCTATCGCCAAAAAACCCTCCCCGGTTCACACTGTTCTCATACACCCAATTGAATACTTTTTTAGGAGGCTTACTTATGAAGCTTTGGTGGTGCGTTGAATGTCAAAAGAAGGTTGGGCTCGGCAAGCACGGCCAGTGCGAAGTCTGCGAATCGGAAGCCGTCGATTTGGCCTCCGGTGAAGGCGAGCTAAACCATTCAGCTTCAGTGGGACACAAGCATTCGGACCCGGCGCGGGCCTGCGACTGAACTGAATAGCCTGTGCCTGTGGGATTCGGGAAGAACGATCTTAAACTTGAGCAAAGAAAGGAGGTGACGGCAACAGTAGGACCCGGGGGGACACTAAAAGCAGTCAGTGGAACCGGGGAAAAGGAGAAACATCATGCAGACCAAGCTACGGGTCATGGCATTTGCAATCGTAGCAAGCCTGCTCTGGATCAACCCAATGTCCGCCGCAACGCAGAGGACAAAGGCGCAAGGTAAAGCTAAATCGTTCAAAACGCAGTATATAGGAACAGCATCGTGGTACGGAGCACAACATCAAGGGCGGAAAATGGCGAACGGCCAGCGATTTGACCGCCTCAAACTTACGGCCGCCAGTTGGTATTTCCCGCTCGGAACGAAAGTCCGGGTGGTGAACCTGAAAAATGGAGAATCCGTGGTTGTGACGATTACAGACCGAGGGCCTAATCTCCGCCTCCACCGCATCCTCGACCTATCCGAGGCTGCAGCGGGGCGCCTGGATTATGTGGGAGTAGGCCTGGCCCCTGTATTCTTGTACCCAGTGCCATCTTTCGATACGATAGCCGTGGCATTCAATTCCGGGCTGGTCGATCCCGGCACGACTACTAAATCCTCCGGCGAGTACATGGCAAAAGCCACCGACAGTGCAATGTGATCCTGGGGTGACCTTTGGCAGCCGCCTGAGATCGCCAGGCAATTCCCCGGCGTAGGCGGAGCAATCCAACCCATTCTCCCTGAAGCGGCAGCAGGGAATTCGACAGCGCAGCGGCTGGAGTTAACGTTCACTCCAGCCGCGAACTTGGAGATGTGCGCGAAATCGCGTTCCTCTGCTCGCCTGCTGAAAACGCATATTAATGGCTGGCGACTGAAAATCGAATCCTGCGAGTGACTATGATACAGCCTTCCGATGACCGCATTCATCTGGACCTGGCTGCCAGAACATAGTGATCCCAAATAGGGGGCAGCTTCAGTGGCAAATCCTGACGACGCTTGTACCAGTCCCAATGGCTTATAGAGAGTATTCGCAAGGATTTGGTTTACAGCCTTGCAGCGTTCGCCCGCTGCGCCCATGTCCATCGAAAAAATGGCTCAAATTGTCTCTGGCCCAAATCCACGACTGCCTTATCTTTCCCAAATTCCTGCCACCGATTCACGATTCCAAACCCCTGGTCCTTGTCCAACAGATGGAGCCTCAAACTACTGCCCTTAAGTGCTTTCTCATCATTGGTGGGGAGACCAAGTGCCGCACCATCCAACGTGCCCTCGCGAAATGCCCCGCTATCGATTACATCAATCAGATGTGCGATGCTTCTAACTCCATAACGGAATGTGGTGTTCGCGATGAATCTCAGTAGGGACCGCGGTATTCCCGTTAAGTGCTCTCCAAAACGATCTTTGAGAAGCGCGATGGTCACACACACTTTGTTCAACACGACGATCTCGATCTTCTGTGTGAAGATCAAAATCGGGGATGTTAATGACTCCTCCGTTAATTCGCGAAAGTAAGTCAACTAACTTACCGGTCGGAACAAACTCAGCATGAGAATCCGTCGCGAGACGCATTTCTGCCGACTGGTCCATTGCTTTAGGGAGATCCGGGTTGCTACCGGCTAAGACTATCACGGCTTTACCTAACTTAAGGTCACGGTGCCCAATATGAAGCGCCCCTTCCCACAGCAGAGGCAGCAGGGAGGCATAGCGTGAGGGATCGCTGTCGAATTCGTCCAGAAACAAGAGGGGAAAGCGATCATTTACCTTGAGATTGCGTAGCTCATCAACTGGCTGTGCCATATCCTCGGTTGATTGCATGGTCGCCATATTGAAAGTGACCGCCTGCACTCGATCACCTTTCATCGCACCCGCCAACTGTTTGATGAAGTGCGATTTTCCTGCTCCAGGGGCCGCTAGCATCAGCGCGTTGAACGGTCGCTTTCGCGAAGAGTCTCGAAGGTATGCGGTTATCTGCTGGATGAGATCAGCGATCTCAGCGCGATGAGGCTCGTCCAAAGTTGCATAACCTTTCAATAGCGACTCGCTCTCGGTAATTGACAGTGCGCAGCGAGTGTCAGGTTGTTCGACAGCGCTAATAATGCAATTCTGAATAATTTTTCGAGCGGCCATTAGTTTTTCGCGGTCAGCTAACTTCTGAAAAGCCTCAATGGCCTTGTACTCCTTGCCAGCGATTCCATAACGTTCCAGTAGTTTTTTCCGGAGCAGGTCCTCCATTGATGCGGAGCTGTTAGTCTTCCGACCACTCTTCGCCCTAGTGGGGCCCGTTTGTTTATGCTTGCCCTTCATTAAATTCGCCATTCAGTTATTCCCCGTAGATATAACTACCGCTTGTATATCACAAAATAAAGCTCTTTTGATAGTGTGTCAATCCTCGAACTCCTAAGCCTGCTTCTTGGAATCTAGCCCGCAGTCAAGCAGGTCGCCTGCGTATTTATTCTTTAAGGACCGTCGTATACTTACCTGATTCAAATTGGGGAGTACCACATGATCCGCCACATTAAGAGCGGCCAATCCGCCGAGGCCAAGGCCGAGAATAGCGCGCAGGTGCGCAAGACTGTGGAAGCGATTCTTGAAAACATTTCCGCGCGCGGTGAAGCAGCTGTGCGCGAGTACTCGGAAAAATTCGACAAGTGGTCGCCGGCATCGTTTCGCCTCAGCGAGGGCGATATTGACGAGTGCATGCGCGCGCTGCCGCAGCAGGTGATCGACGACATCAAATTCGCGCAGGAGCAGATTCGCAATTTTGCGCTGAAGCAAAGGGCCGCGCTGCAGGACGTGGAAGTGGAAACGATTCCCGGCGTGGTGCTGGGGCACAAGAATATTCCGGTGAACAGCGTTGGCTGCTACGTTCCCGGCGGGCGCTATCCGATGGTGGCATCCGCGCACATGAGCGTGGTGACGGCCAAGGCCGCCGGCGTGAAGCGCATCATCGCCAGCGCGCCTCCCTTTGGAGGAAAACCGCATCCGGCCATCGTCGCGGCCATGCACCTGGGCGGAGCGGACGAAATCTATGTCTTTGGCGGAGTGCAGGCCGTGGCGGCCATGGCTCTGGGCACGGAGACGATTGCGCCGGTGGACATGCTGGTCGGGCCGGGCAACGCGTTTGTCGCGGAGGCCAAGCGGCAGCTCTTTGGGCGCGTGGGCATCGATTTGCTCGCGGGGCCGACGGAAACACTGATCCTCGCGGACGACTCCTGTGACGCGGAAATGGCAGCCGTCGATTTGATCGGGCAGGCGGAGCACGGGCCGGGCAGCCCTGCCGTTCTGGTCACCAATTCCGCGAAGCTTGCGGCGGAAGTTCCCGCGGAGATTGAAAAACTTTTCTCGTGGCTGCCGACCGCGGAAATCGCTCGCCAAGCCTGGCAGAATTGCGGCGAGATCATCGTGTGCGACACGCTGGACGAAATGGTGCAGGAGGCAGATCGAATCGCCTCCGAGCACGTGCAGGTGCTGACGCGCGATCCGGATTATTTCCTCGCGCGCATGACCAATTTCGGCGCGCTGTTCCTGGGGCATCGCACCAACGTGGCCTACGGCGACAAGGTGATTGGCACCAATCACACGCTGCCGACGATGAAAGCTGCGCGATACACGGGCGGATTGTGGGTCGGCAAATTCATCAAGACTTGCACGTACCAGCGCGTGCTGACGGATGAAGCTTCCGCGCTTGTGGGCGAGTATTGCTCGCGCCTGTGCGCGCTGGAAGGCTTTTCCGCGCACAAGGAGCAGGCCGATTTGCGCGTGCGGCGCTACGGGAAGAAAGCTGTCTTGGCCTGAGACGTAGCACAGGCTTCAGCCTGTGGGGGTTGGGCCTTACAAGGACTAAAATCCACAGGCTGAAGCCTGTGCTACTAAAACCGGCTTCTGCTTGTGGGGTGAGAAGTGGCCGCAGGTTTTTGATTCCTAAATGTTTGTGGAAAGCAGGTTTGGCAGATGAAATCGTCGCGCAAAAAAGTTTCACCTGAAAATGAGAAGGGTGAACGCGGCGTCGCCGTTGTAACGGGCGGCGCGGGGAGCCTGGGTACGATTATTTGCGGCGCGCTGGCGCGCGAGGGCATGCGCGTGGTGATCGGCTACAACCGCTCTAGCGAAAAGGCCAAAGCGCTTGCCGCAAGCCTGACTGGAGGCGGGCATGTCGCTCTCGCCGCGCCGGTAACGGACAGCGCGGCGCTGGGCAAGTTTGCCGCTGGAATTGAGGACCGCTACGGCTACTGCGACGTGCTCGTAAATTGCGCGGGCGTAACGCGCTTCGTGCCGCATGGCGATTTGGTTGGGCTGGATGATGAGTTGATCGAAAACATTTTGTCCACCAACGTGCGCGGACCCTTCGCCACGGTGCGCGCGCTGCGGTCTTTACTGGAAAAAAGCAAACATCCCGGCGGCGCAGTGATCGTCAACATTTCCTCCATCGCCGCGCTGACCGCCATGGGCAGCAATGTGATGTATTGCGCGTCCAAAGCGGCTGTCAACAACATGACCAAGTCACTGGCGCGCGCGCTGGCGCCGAAAATTCGCGTGGTGTCGGTGGCGCCCGGCGTGGTGGACAACGACTTCATCCGCTCGATGGACCCGGTATGGCTCAAGGAGCAAGTGAGCCGCACGCCGCTGAAACGCCTCGCGGCGCCCGAGGAAGTGGCATCGGCCATCGTTGCCGTGGTCAAGCACCTTACCTTCACTACCGGCGGAATCATTCCCATCGATGGCGGGCGGCCGCTGAGTTAGGTAGCGCGGGCTTCAGCCTGCGGGGGTCAGTCCTAACGAGGCCAAAAAACCGCAGGCTGAAGCCCGCGCTACTTGCGTTCCGATTGAAAATCGATGCCCAGTTGCTGGCATTTTTTGTAGAGGTGGCTGCGTTCCAGGCCCAGGGCGCGAGCGGTATTGGTCATGTGGTGATGATTGCGGCGAAGTTCCGCGAGGATCACTTCCCGCTCGAACGATTCCATGCGCTGCGTGAGCGGGCCGCTTCCGGTCGAAGATATGCCTTCGCCGGGCCGTTGTGAGGGCAGCGCCAGCTTCATTTCCTCCGCGGTGATGGTTTCCGAAACGGAAAGCAGCAGGACTCGCTCGACCACATTGCGCAACTCGCGCACGTTTCCCGGCCACGAATATTGCTGCAAAATCTGGATGGACTCCGGCGAAAAATGTTTCGGCCGCCAGCCGTTTTGCGAGGCCACCTGCACGGCGAAATGGACGGCCAGCGCGGGAATTTCCTCGGCGCGATCGCGCAACGGCGGCAAGACAATCGGAAAAACGTTGACGCGGTGAAACAGGTCCGCGCGAAACGATCCCTGTCGAACCATTTCCTCGAGGTTGCGGTGCGTGGCCACCACCACACGCGCATCCACCGGAATGGGCTTGTCGCCGCCCACGCGCTCAACTTCCCCTTCTTCCAGCACGCGCAGCAATTTGGATTGCATGGCCAGCGGCATGTCTCCGATTTCGTCCAAAAATAGCGTGCCGCCGGAGGCCTGCTCGAACTTTCCGATGTGCCGCGTGGCCGCTCCGGTGAAGGAACCTTTTTCGTGCCCGAAAAGTTCCGATTCGATGAGTTCGGCGGGCACGGCGGCGCAATTGAGCGTCACAAAAGGGCCGGCGTGGCGCGCGCTTTTCTGGTGGATGGTGCGCGCAACCAGTTCCTTGCCCGTGCCCGTTTCGCCCTGAATGGCCACACGCGATTCGCTGGCCGCCACGCGCTGCACCTGCGCCATCAGGCGCTCCATGGCCGGGCCGGACCAGATAATTTCATGCTTGCCAAGCTGTCGCCGCAGATCGCGATTTTCATCTTCGAGATGGCGCAGCCGCAGAACGTTCTCGATGGTGACCAGAAGCTTGTCGGTGGAGAGCGGCTTCTCCAGAAAATCCACGGCGCCAAGCCGCGTGGCCTTCACCGCCGTTTCCACGTTGGCCTGCCCGGAGATCATCACCACCGGCGTCGCGACTCCCGCGGCCTTCAAATCCTGCAGCAGCGAAATGCCGTCCTTGCCGGGCATCACCACGTCGGAAAAAATCACATCGAAGCGTTGCTCACGAATGAGTTCGAGCGCGCGCATGGCGCTATCGCAGACAGTGGCCTCATATCCCGCCAGCCGAAACGCGCGTGACAGCGATGCCAGAGTGTTCGGATCATCGTCGATGAGCAGTAAGTGCGCTTTGGGAGGCGTCATCTAAAATTTACCAAATCACACCGCCGTGAAAATGGCGGGACCTTCCGGCCGATCTGCCGCGGGAAGCGGACCTTCCCGTGAGAGCGTTTGTTCCATGGGCAGCTCGATGCGAAATGTGGCGCCCGCGCCCGGCGCGGATTCCACTTCGATGCGGCCGCCGTGGTCGCTGACCACGGATTGCACGATGGCGAGGCCCAGGCCGGTGCCGTGGCGTTTGGTCGTGTAGTAGGGAGTGAAAAGGCGCGCGCATTCCTCGGGCGCAAGGCCCTCGCCGGTGTCGCTAATTTCCAGTCGCACACGGCCGGAGCGTTGCGCGGTGCGCACGGTCAGCGTGCCGCCCGTGGGCATGGCGTCCAGTGAATTGAGGATGAGGTTCTCCAGCGCGCGGCGCAACAGGACCGGGTCCGCCTGCGGGCGCGGAAGATTTTCGTCCAGGTACAGCTCTGGCGTGATGGGCGGACGCCCGACGGGAGCGAGCTGTGGCTCGAATAATTTCACCGCGCTGCGAACCAATTCGTTCACGTCCACGGGCTCGAATTCCGGCGCGGGCATCTTGGCGAAATCGCTGAAGCGGCTGACGATGGTTTTCAAGTTCTCGAGCTCCGCGCGCAGAGTTGCCGTGGACTCGACGAATACTTCGTCGAATTGCTCGGGAGTCTGCTGGCGTGCGCGCTGCAAATTTTCGACCGTCAGCTGCAGGGGAAAGAGCGGATTCTTCAGTTCGTGCGCCAGCCTTCGCGCGAGTTCGCGCCAGGCCGCCACGCGCTCGGTCTGCACCAGGCGCTCGCGCTGCTCGGCAAGCTGGCGCGTCATTTCGTTGAAGGCGTCGGCAAGCTGGCCGACTTCATCGCGCGAACGCACATTCACGCGCGTTCCCCAATGTCCGGCGGCGACTTCGCGCGCGCCGGCGGCAAGCTCTTCGATCGGGCGCGTCACGCGCGCTGAAATCCACCAGCCCAGCACCAGCCCCAGCAAAATCACTCCGCCGCCCACAAGCAGGGCCAGGGAGCGGATGAACTTCAGCATCTCGATAAGGCCCTGCCGCGAACTGCCTACCAGGAGAACGCCGAGCAGATCGCCATCCCGGCCGGAAAGCGGAATGGCATTGAATGTTTCCGAAATTGTGTTGGGAGCGGCGCCTGAAGTCACTGTTCTTTGCAACTCGCGCCGGTTTTGTTGCACGTCGGAAATCATCGAAGAAAAAAGATCGGGCTGGCCCACTGAGCCGCGCGGGTCGGTCAGTTCCGCCGGCACGAAGCTTTGCTCGAGATTTCTGTACAACAGCGCGCGCATGCCCTCGGGGAGAACGAGCGTGGCCAGAAAATTTTGATCGAGGCGCTGCCCGCCGATCAGAAAGAGACGCTTCTCTCCAACCCGAATGGTGCGCACTGCCAGTATCCCCAAGTCCACCGAGTCGGGCATGTCCACACGGCGAAGGAATGCGCCCTTGGAGTTCCAGTCTGGTTCCGCGGCCACCCAATCGTTCTTGTAACCAAAGCGCGCGGGCCATTCCGAGGAGGAAATCAGCGCGCCGTCGTCAGCGACAATATCGACGAAATCAAGCTGCGCCGATTGGGCGATGCCGCGCGCATCGTTGTAATACTGGGAGGCATCGGCTTGCGGGCGGTTCAGGTCCATGGCCATGCGCAAGGAGGCTTCGGAATCGGCGACGCTCTGCACGCGGCGGGCGATTTCGTCTCCGCGCTGCGCGTATTCGCGGCGAAACTGAGCTACCAGCGCCTCGGTGCGCTGGCGGTCGAATGCCTCGAACGCCGCGCGCGAGTAGACCGACACGCCCCATGCCACCATGCTGACGGCCGCCACGATGGTCACGACAAAGAAGCCCATCAGCTTTGTGCGGAAGCTCACCGGGAGTTTCCTCCCGTTTCCGGTGCAGGCCCGAGCCAAACATCTTCCAGGCGCCAGCCGCCCCAGCGCGGAGGCATCCAGTCGCGCACTTGCGGGCTGAGGCCGTAACTTTCGGAAACGTGAACCAGAGGAATCACGCGGAATGCGTCAATCGGCGCGCGCTCGGCGGCATAAATTTGCTCCGGAGTTTCCAGGGCCGTTGCCGTTTCGCCAAGCGAATTCAAAATTTCGGAGAGCGCCAGCGCCGAATCGGGCGAGGCAATGCGATGACGCACCAGCCGCAGATCCGCTGCCGACGCAGGCTTGGTCTTGCCATCCACGATTTGTCCCGACACTTGAACCATGATTCCTACTTCGCGCAAATTGACCGCCACTCGATCCGCAACGGCGCGCGCCTCGGCATCGCTTGAATCATAGAACAGGACGAGGGGCATGGGACGAGAAAGTTCGCGCCCGGAAGCCGCCAGCAAATCCCTGGCCCGCGGCAGATCGGCTGTCGCCGGAAATAAGTGCGCGTAGCCCGAAACCCAGCTCGGCAGCAAACTTCCTGCGGCGATTCCCTGGCGTTGCAGAATTACATCGGCGATGGAGGAGCGGTCGATGGCCAGTGAAATGGCTTGGCGCAAGCGGACATCCTGTATGGCGGGGCGAGAGGCATCGCACGACAGCGCAAATAATTCAACAGGATCGCTGGAGACCGTGCGCACGCCGCGCTGCGCGGCGCGGCGCACTTGAGACGCGGGTAATTCCACCACGTCAGCCAGGCCAAAGGAAATTGCACTGGCCTGCTGCGGGAAAGCGACGCCCATGGCGAGTTCAATTTTGTCCACAAACGGGCGGCCCGCCCAGCAAGTTTCGTTCGCGGCAAAGGTAATCTTCGCGGTGGCTCCAGACGCCGGCCATTCTGCAACGCGGAACGGCCCTGTACCCGTGAGGGAATTATCCTCCGCCGTGTGGAAAATAAAGTAGCGTCCGGTGGCAAGTTCCATTGGAAAATTTGGCAACGAGCGATCCGACAGGACAACCACGGAATCGGAAGTGGCGCTCACATCAATGGATGCGCCCAGCAATTGCTGAAGGGCCAGCGCGGCAACCGGTGGCGTGAGTGGCGTGCCGTCGCTGAATTTCACGCCTTCGCGCAAACGAAATTGCCAGCTCTTGGACTGCGCATCGTGCTGCCAGGAAATTGCCAGCGCGGGCTGAAGCGTGCCGCGATCGTCCAGCCTGACCAGGCGGTCGAACACGAGCGAATCGACGCGCTCGGCTGCCGCGGCTTGCACGGAATCCGCCGGCCATTGGCGCGGATCAATCGTGTTGATGCGCTCGCTGATCTGAACGCGCAAGGTGCCGCCAATTTGCGGGCGCGTCGATGCCGCCAGAATTGGGGCAGTGGCAATCGCTCCCAGTGCCAAGAGCGCCGCAAGCACCGCGTTCAGATTATTGCGCGCATGAAAAGGCCAAGCTGTACGCTTCATAATTTCCAGTCGCAAGATTGCGCACCACGGCGCGGGGCGTCTTGGATACTGTGTGCAGCGCCGTGATCGGCCCGGGAAAATTCAGTTCGGCACTGATCGTGGTGCTCACGCCCGACTTTATTTCGAACACTTGCAGCGAATCCGTCTGCGTATAGTCGCGCGCGCCGGTGGCAAGAAACTGGCTCTCGCCGCCGCAAACGGCTCCCATTGCGATTTCCGTGCCTTTGCCCGGCTGCGGAGGACCTGCCGGCGCGACATCGACCATCACCGGGAAGCGGCTGGCCGGAGGCCCTCCAGGCGATCCGTCCGTGGGCAGGCATCCTTGCAGGTTGCTCGTTTCCAAATCAACTGTGCAGATACGCGGCGAGAGAAAGAACCCAATTTCACTGCCACTTTTTCCAAAGGCAAGATTTCCCCACGGATCGCGGCTGACACTTTGATTGGATGCAATCTCGATGGTGCTCACGGAAGCGGTTTGCCTATCTTGAATCCGCACACCGCGCGGCATCAGCAGGACCAGCCACGATTTTCCCGCGCCGTCCGAAATTTCCGCCGCGTCCAGAATACGCTCCGGCCCCTCCCAAAATTTCTCACTGTGCAGTGTTACCGGCATCGCGCCAGGGAAGCCGCGATTTTCAGTGCGTTCCACGGCAAGCAGGACCACATGCGAGGCTTCGCCCTGGCGGATTTCGCCGGTCCAGACCAAGTTTGCAATGTTCTCCGAGAGAGTGACCACCACGTCGGTCGCCGCGCCACTGGCTGAAATGCGCATGTCTCGATCCTGCAATTCCATTTTGAGGGCCGCGTCAATCCGCGCGACCTCCGCCGGCTGCAAGGGCGAGAGATTTCGGATTTCGCAGGAAATATTCTCCCGTGCCGGCAATGCAGCGGCGATCTTGCGGGCAAGTTCTTTTGCCGATTCTTCAAGGGTCACGGAATGCCCTCCGCTCGGGAGTCCAATCAAGACGAACAAGATGAGAATCGCTCGGCAGGAAAGCGTGGATCGATCAGGGGCCATCATCGGTGGTTTGCTGCGCATGGCCTCGCCAAACATGTTGAAGAACTTCGTGCGGCGGCCATGACTGCGGGAAATCATAGCACAGGCTCTTGGAAGGGCTGTGCAGCGCCGCCGTGGTCTTGCGGAATGAGTATCGATCAACGGACGGCTCCACTTGTCCCTGGCCAAAGTCAAAATCCGCAGGCTGAAGCCCGCGCTACTGAAAACCAAGACGCGGCACCGCGTCCCGATTGTTCAGGGACGCGGTTCGCGCATTGGCCACCGGCCGGGCGGTGCTCGCAGTCGGAAAAACCTTCGCAGGGGCGGCGGTCCCTGTCCCGGTTTCCGGCGAGCGGCCCGCAAGGGTTTTGGCCGGTGGAACTCAATCTCAAATGGGGCTCCAGGCAAAATGGAAAGCCCTCACCCTCATTTCGTTTTCAAGACCTGCGCCTGCTTGCGTGCGGGCGCGGCACCATCCTGTTCAGCGTCATCGCCGCTGTTTGAATTCATGCCGCCTGTGAACGTCGAGCGCAGCACGTCGGAAGCGAAGAAATTGCGCCCGTCCGTGGGCACCATGATGATTTGCAATTTATCGGAGAGGCGCTCGGCGATGATTTTCTGAATGAGCATGGGATTCTGCTTGAGCACTGCCGCTTCTCCCTGCAATCGCTCGGCGTCGGCCGCGGCGGTGAGGCGAATGGTTTCGGCGTTGGCTGCGGCGCTCAGGCGCGTGTTTTCGGCATCGGAGACGGCCAGCAAATGCCTGCGCTCCACTTCCGCTTTGCTGTCGATCACCTTGGATTGCGCGGCAGCTTCGGCATTCTCCACGGTGGCTTCCTTGCGCGCTTGCGCTTCCAGACGCGATTGCTCGATCTGCTTCTGCTTGAGCGGCAGCGTGTACTGCATGGCGTCCGCCTCGGATTTGGCCGCGAGCACGCGCGAAGCCGCATCGGCCTCGGAGCGCTTGATTTGCTGTGCCTTGGCCGCTTCAGCCTGCAACTCGGCGATCTTCACCTGCTTCTCTTGAATGGCGGTCTCGAATTCCATGCGCTCGCTTTCCTGTTCCTTGAGGAGGATTCCTTCCAATCCTTTGGCATATTCGGCGGGCAAGTGAACGTCGCGCAGCAGCACTTCTTTCACCACGATGCCGTCCGAGCCAAGCCGGTCGGCGATGGCCTTGGTGGATTTGGCGTGAAATTCGTCGCGCTTGGAGGAATACACTTCTCGCACGATATAACTCGGCGCCAGATCGCGAAACGCCGTCGAGACTACGGGTGCGACGATTTCCGAATCCACCGGCTGCGCAAGATTTGCGTGGATGTACGCCAGCTTTTGGGGATCGAGCCGGTAGCGTACGGACACGGCAAGCCCGATGGTCAGGCCTTCGCGTGTTTGAACGGTCAGCACTTGGTTCTTGCTGGAGGTTTCCGTAGCGGCATTGGTCGTGAACAGGTGATCGCGCAAGTCATAGACGGCCACGCGCTGCACGAATGGCAGGACGAGGTGCACGCCGGGATACAGCGTTCCCTGCTGCACGCCTGAAATCTGGCTGATTCGCACTCCGCCGGATCCCTCCGGCACGATTGCAACGCTCAACGCCAGGAGCAGCGGCGCCCACGCCCAACCGAATAGCTGCGCGGCGAGAGTCCACCGGATGGGGCGGCTGGCCCCCGCCTTTTCGGCCGCCCCAGGCTCCCCCGAGCCCATCAGCTTTTGGAACTGCATCGCCAGATACACGTCGTAGGCCACAACGCCTGCCGCCGTGCCGAACATTACAACGCCCACAGCCATCAACAGCCACTTCATCGCCAGCATGACTTGCTCCTTTTGCTTCCCCGAGTCTTGGATCCCGCTCGTCGGGGGAATACCGATTTCTTTCCAGTGCTCAGAGGCGCGGCGATTCCGAAACGGCTTCGCGCTTCCAGCTTCTTTACCGCTGATTCGCTACAAGCCTGACCGGCGGGGCAAGGCGTCTCGCGACCGGGCGCGAAATGGCCGGCATCAGCCGGAACAGGCCGTCCAGCGCAAGCCAGGTCATGCACAGCGCCAGCAGAAACGAAAGCAGCGCTCCCTCGACTGCCATTGCCCCGCTCATGAAGGTGTCCATTGCAGCTCCTCACTTTCCACGCGGGAAAAAGTGGCAAGAGGCATGCCACTTCGGCGGGCGTTGAAAAGTAAGGGCTTGCGGTGGCCAGCGATAGGGCAAGGCGTGGCCCGTGAAACACGCTGTGTAAAGTTCCACGCACGGGTTTGAGGTGGCGCCGGCATCTTGCCGGCGGGTTTGCCGTTCGCTTGGGCGTCGAAAAACCTGCCGGCGGGACGCCGGCGCCACGCAAACCTCCGCCGCGCCGAGCGAATGGTTACTGGAAGATTGCTCACTGCCGAACGGACCGCCGAGAATTCGCATTTGCAAAGGTTGGGCTATACTGAAGAAGGGGGAAGGGCGCCGCGATGCGTAAGGACGGAATCCAAATCGGAAGAATTTACGGGATACCGATATTCCTGCACACCAGCTGGTTCATCATTTTTGGGCTGATCGCCTTCTCCTTCGTTTCCGAGTTCGACGCTCTTCAACTCAACATTCCGATGTCCCGGCTATGGGGCCTGGGACTGATGACCAGCCTGTTATTCTTCGGCTCCCTGGTGTTTCACGAAATGGCGCACAGCGTGATCGCCAAGCACTACAAGATTCCCGTTGTTTCGATCACTCTGTTTGTGTTCGGCGGCGTATCCCGCATCGGCCGCGAACCTGCGCGCGCCCTGGAAGAATTCAACATCGCGATTGCAGGGCCGCTTTCCAGTTTTTTTCTTGCTGGAGGTTTCTGGCTCGTCACTCATGAAGCAGGCTCAAACGCGATTTTGAGCACACTCGCCGGATCGCTCGCCTGGATTAATTTCAGCCTGGCCCTTTTCAATCTTATCCCCGGATTTCCGCTGGATGGCGGGCACATCTTCAGGGCCATGGTTTGGGCGTTCAACAAGGATTACGCGCGGGCAACAAAGATCGCCGCGCGGTCGGGACAAGTGGTTGCCTATGGAATGATCGCGCTGGGCGTGGTGACGGCCTTGACCAACCACCCGCAGCAGCTCGGCGGTCCTGTCGGGGGATTGTGGCTGGCGTTCATCGGCTGGTTCATTCTGTCTGCCGCGAAGCAGAGCCAGGCGCAGGTCGAGGCGCGCGGGGCGCTGGAAGGGCTGCGCGTGGCCGATATCATGTCGCCGGATTTGCAAACCGTGGGGCGCGAGATTTCCCTGGAAGACTATGCCCGCGAAATGGTGCGCACCGGACGGCGAGCGCACCTCGTGGTTGCCGGCGATCAACTCGTCGGGCTGATCACGGCCCAGGCGCTGAACACTGTTCCCCAGGAAGATTGGGACGTGACTTCCGTGCAGGCCGTCATGCTCCCCAAGGACAAGCTGCACTGGGCCGCTCCCGAGGAGCCCGCGATTTCCCTGCTGGACCGCATGCGCACGGTGGGCATGCAGCAGATGCCGGTGATTGCCGGCGGAAACGTTGTTGGCATGGTCACGCGTGATTCCATCCTGCGCGTGCTGCAGTCACGCCACGAAATCGGCACCTTCGCAGGAAGATAGCGCGGGCCTCAGCCTGCGGACTTTTGTCCTTGCAAGCACCAAAATCCGCAGGCTGAAGCCCGCGCTACTTTATCGAAGCAGCGAGCCCACCTTGCGCATCTGCCGTGAAAAATCAGCGGGATTGTAGTTGGAGGGATTTTCCAGCTGCTGGAACAGTGCATTGATCGAGGCGCGGACTTCCGCCGCGTTCGACACTTTCTCCGTGCGGGCGTAGGCGATGAACAGCGAATCGAGCGCCATGGCGGCTTGCTCGGCGGCGCGCTCGTCCTGGTTCGAAATTTCATCCGCGTCGTCTGAAATGCGTTGCAGCAGGCGCAGCGTCATCGCCGCGTCGTAGGGCTGCGTCTCGATGCGCGTGGCCAGCTGATTGGAAAGCGTTGCAGCGGCGGACGATGCCGCGACGACAGCATCGCGGTCGGGATTCAGCTGGCTGAGCGATTTTCCCAACTGCGCGACCTGATCGTCCAGGCGCGTGGCCGCGTCGTTGTCCACCTGATGCGCAAGTTCACGGAAGACCGCGTAGCGCGAGGCGTTCCACGGAGGATCGCCGGGGCGGCGGCCAGGGAAACCGCGCTCCTGCCGCCAGCTTTGTTCGGGCGCCGTCAGCGAATGATGGCACGAGAAACATTGCAGCTCGGAATATTCCGGCCAGTTCTTGCCCTTGGCGCGCCAAGCAACGCGCTCCATTGAGGCGCGGAGCTGCACCGCCTGCCCAACACCCCACTCCCGCACTCCGGCCCAGGCGTCATTTTCCGCAGGGATGCCGGGGGCGCTCTCGCGCGGCGTCTTCCAGTGGCGCGGCATTACGGCGGAAAAAGAATCAAGTTCGAAATACAGGTCGGGGTGCCCAGCGGCGATCATTTCGTGATCGACAAATTTTTCCTGCGTGCCCAGATGGCAGGTCAGGCACTTCTCGGTGCGTCGCGCCAGGTTGCGCGTGTCGTACATTCCGGCTGCAACGGACTGCTGGTGCGTCCAGCTGCGCGTGGTGTGCGGGCCGAGCCACGCGGACGCCGCTCCGTGGCAGCTCTCGCAACTGATGCCTTCGCTTAGTTCGAAAGTTTTGGCGCGCGCTTCGGCCGGCACGTCCAGCGCGTGGCAGGCCAGGCATTTGGCGGCCTGCTCGGATTTGCCGAGGCCCAGGATTCGCGCCATGCGCTCGCCGATGGGACCTGTGAGCGCGTCATAGGCTTTGGCGTGCTTATCCTTTACCGCCCAGATGCTGTATTCGTCTTGAAAAATGCGATTGTCGGCGCGAGGCTTCACGCTGCCGTGGCAACTGGTGGAACTGCAGGAGCCGGGCCCCGTATATTTGCCGGCGTCCGCGGGAGGATTTGCGGCGCGCGCCGGATTCATGGAGGCGACAATAATTGCGCCGAGCCAAACCGCGGCGCAGCGCAGCGTGCAACGCCTGGCCTTAGGCCCGATTTTCATTCCGCGACTCGGATGAAGCCCGCCTTATTCGCGAGGGCCGTTCAGCCAGCCCGCGCCAGAATTTTTATACTGCCCGCAACAATTGAAGTCAATCAATCGAAAACGGCCAATTTCCAAAGGCGGCTATGAAGTCCAAATGAACCAAGGCCGAGACATGTTTCCGTTGACGTGCTCGTTTTAATTATCGTATATACATAAATTAGTTTTCTTTGGAATGCGCGCTCGTGGCTGCTTCGGTTTGTTCTTATCGGAGGACAAAAGATGGCAAAGAAACGCTTCGTATCATCACCGCGCGCCGCGCAAGCCCGAAAGAACGCGAAGCCTACGCAAAATGACCGGATCGATTTTTCAGACCTTCCGGAATCGACGGATGAAGAGCTAAGCCGTGCCCGCCGGGTTGGCCGTCCAAAAAGCGGAAATGCGAAACAGCTCATAGCGATCCGCATTTCTCCCCGCCTCCTCTCTCAACTACGGCGGATGGCCTTGAAACGGGAAAAACCTTACCAGACGTTGATCCACGAACTTCTGGAAAAGGCCGCCCGCACATCCAAGGTGGCGTGAACAAGCATTCGCAGTAAGTACTCGAAACTTTTCGATCAGACCCGCTTAGATATTACATTCACCCAATACAGGTATGGAAAACTACGCCTTCGTGAAGATGGACTCGCACGCTGGGGTCTGTTATATGAAATTTGGCGTGGGAGGCCAACCATGCCCGCGGTTCGCCTTTCTCGGGGAGCAACGGCTTGCTTTTTGAAGAGTTGAAGGACATGCAGCGGCAGCCGGACGGGACGCCCGTGGCGGCCGAAGACCTTCTGCGCTTGCCCGTCTTCAAGGATATTTCTTCGCAATTTCTCAAGAAAAATGCCAATGCCACGGTGTGGCGGCACTTCAAGCGCGGCGAAATTGTGTGCCGCGAAGGCGAATTCGGCTCTACCGCATTTTATATTCTGGAAGGCAAGGCCAGCGTTGCGCTGGCCTCTCCCATCGCGCATGTGAAGGCGCAAGGCCGCCCGGAGGGTTTTCTTGCGCGGCTGACCAGCAAGCTCACCAGCAGGCTCGCCGCGCGCCAGGATGATCGCCGCGAAGATGAAGCGGACCGGCGCTCCATTCCCATCGACGCCCCTGTCGATCTGGCTTACGACCATCCCGTGGCGGAACTCGGGGCGGGCGAGCTGTTCGGCGAAATGACCTGCATGAATTATTATCCGCGGTCCGCGACGGTGCGCGCGGAAACCGATTGCACCATGCTGGAGATGCTGCGCAACGTTCTCGACGTGCTGCAAAAAAGCAAGGCATTCCGCGCGCAGCTCGACGAAACCTACCGGCGGCGCGCGCTCGATTCGCACTTGCGCGATGTAACCATCTTTCGCGGCCTTCAGCAGGAGTTCATCGACCACTTGCGCGACCGCGTGGAACTCATGCGCTTCGCTCCCGGCCAATCGATTTGCAAGCAGGGAGATCCCGCCGACAGTTTTTATCTGGTGCGGCTGGGCTTCGTGAAAGTTTCGGAAAATTATCCCGGCGGCGAACTGGTGCTGGCCTATTTGTCGCGCGGAGATTATTTCGGCGAGATCGGCCTGCTTGGCGGAGGAACGCGCACGGCGGACTGCTCGGCGCTGGACCACGTGGAAGTGGTGCGCATATCCGCGGAAGATTTTCGCGCCATGGTGGACAAATATCCGGTGGTGCGCTCCGGCCTAGAACGCTCCGCCCGCGAGCGCAAGGAAGCCAACGAAGAGCGTCTGCGCATGGTGCGCAGCGTGCCGCTGGAAAATTTTCTGGCACAGGGATTGATGGAAGCGCAGAGCCTGCTTGTTTTAGACCTCGCAAAATGCACGCGCTGCGACGCATGCGTGACGGCCTGCGCCGATTCGCATGACGGCGTGACGCGCCTGGTGCGCGAAGGCCTTCGTTTTGAAAATTTTCTGGTGGCCACTTCCTGCCGCCAGTGCCGCGACCCGCTGTGCATGGTGGGCTGCCCGGTTGGCGCCATCCGGCGGCGCAATTCGCTGGAGGTGATCATCGAGGATTGGTGCATTGGCTGCGGCCTGTGCGCAAAAAATTGTCCCTACGGAAATATCAACATGCACTCCTTCGCGGCGCAGGCCCCGGAGCATGAGGTTAAACACGAAGTGGCCCACGAGCATGCGGGGCCAAAGAAAGCCGTAGTCCGGAAAAAAGCCACCACCTGCGATCTTTGCACCGACCATGCGGAGCCCAGTTGCGTCTATGCCTGCCCGCACGATGCCGCACATCGAGTGGAGCCGCGCGATTTCTTTGCCGGGACGCTGGGACAGCGCGTGGGAAAAACGGGAAAGGCACGGACATAATGTTTGAGGTTGGGAGAATGATCCGTGCGCATTGATCGCACACACAAAGGCTGGCTGGTCGCTTCGCTCGCCATCTTTGGCGTGTCGCTGCTGCTCTACGCCTTTTATCGCGTTCCAGCGGCGGCGGGATCGATGGGCGGCACGGCAATGGGATTGGCATTCGGCGGCGCAGGATTTGCTTTCATGATTTTTGCCGCGCTGCTGGGCGCGCGAAAGCGAGTGCCTGTCTACCGTTTTGGCCGCGCGCAAACCTGGATGCGCGGACATTTGTGGCTCGGCCTGCTCAGCCTGCCTCTGATTTTATTTCACTCGGGATTCCGCTACGGCCATGGCTTGACGGCATGGCTCATGACGCTGCTGATCGTGGTGGTGGCCAGCGGCCTGTTTGGAGCGGCGCTGCAACACTACATGCCGCGCGTGATGACGCGCGAAGTGACCATGGAAACCATTTACGAAGAAATCGGGCACGTGCGCGCGCAATTGCTGGAAGAGGCGGAGGAATTGATCCAGCAGGCCACCGGCGGCGACAAAAAGGCGCCGGCCGAAGGGAGGGAGCCGGATTCCCCCGCGCCCGCCATCGCCGTAACGGATGAGACCGCGCCGCTGCGCAATTTCTACGAACAGGAACTCAAGCCGTTTCTGGAAAAGCCCGGCGCGCGCGGCAGCGCACTGGGTGACGCCGCGCAGGCGCACAGCGCATTCACACAGCTGCGAACACTGGTGCCGGCTTCGCTGCATACAACGATCGAGGACCTGGAAGGCATTTGCGAAGAGGAACGCCAGCTCACCTTGCAAAGCCGCTTGCACGTGTGGCTGCACGGCTGGCTGCTGCTGCACATTCCTCTTTCGTTGGCATTGATTTTGCTTGGCGCGATGCACGCCGTGATGGCGCTCAGATACTAGGACGGGACGCTCTTGCCGAGAACACGCACAACCAAGAAGCTCGCGCAGCGAATCGACCTCGACTACTTCAAGAGGCCAAGCCCGCTGCGCCGCTGGCGATTTTTGCTTTCCGTTGCGGCGCCTGCGCTGGCTGTTGTGTGCATCGCGTGGTTTGCAATTCGCAGCGACCGCCGCGTGTACTCCGCGGGAAACTTGTCCTCCGCGCACGCGGTGCTCACCAAGCAATGCTCCGCCTGCCACGTGTCCACCATGGGTTTTTACACCGCAAAAGCGAGCGATCAAAAATGCATCGCTTGCCATGACGGCCCGGTGCATCATGCCACGCAGGCGTTTACGCCCACTTGCGCTTCCTGCCATGCCGATCATCGCGGGGCGATTCGACTTGCAGCCACCAGCGACGCCGATTGCACGCGGTGCCATGCCAATCTGGAAACTCGCGGGAGTTCCGCCGGTTTTGTAAAAAACATCGGGAGCTTTGAAAGCAGTCATCCCGAATTTGCCGCGCTGCGGCCGGATCGCCGGGACCCTGGAACCATTCAGCTTAATCACTACGTCCACTTGCAGCCGAATTTGCTGGGACCGAACGGAAGACGCGTGCAAATGGTTTGCGCGGACTGCCACCGCTCGGCTGCCGATGGCGGCGGCCCGTGGCCCTATGGAGATTCAAAGAGCCAGGCAGGCGCCGCGAAAGTTTTGCCCGCCAATGGTCCGCAAAACGAATCGAGCGTGCCCGCGCTTTCGCGAGCTTACATGGCGCCGGCGACGTACGCGCAGACCTGCGCGGCCTGCCATTCGCTGCAATTCGACAAGCGCCTCGCGGATGCGGTGCCGCACGACAAGCCGGAAGTGGTTCACACGTTCGTCATCGCGAAATTGCAGGACTACATTGAGGCGCATCCCGCGGATTTGCGCGTGCCGCGCGATCCCAGCCGCGACCTGCCGGAAAAACCGCTCCTTGCCGACTATCGTTTGCTCACGCCGCCGCAGTGGGTCGCGGAGCGCACCGCCGAGGATGAGCAACTTCTGTGGCGCAAGACCTGCAAACAATGCCACACGCTCATCCTGGGCGAGAGCGGCGCGCTGCCCAAGATTGCGCCGTCGAATATAACGGCGCGCTATATGCCTCACGCCAAGTTCGATCATTCGCAGCATGGCCTCGTCGATTGCACAAGCTGCCATGCCGCAGCAACAACCAGCCAACAAAGTTCCGACGTGCTTTTGCCGGGTATTGCGACGTGCCGCTCATGTCACCACGCCGGCCCAGAGGCGGCTGAATCGCGCTGCTTCGAGTGCCACACCTATCACGATCCCGCGCAGCGCAAACCCGCGCACAGCAATTTTTCCGTGGCGGAGTTGCAGGGCAGCGCGCGCTAGGAATTGCCGTTTAGTAGCACAGGCTTCAGCCTGTGGGGGTTGGGCCTTGCAAACACTAACCCCCACAGGCTGAAGCCTGTGCTACATAACCCGCCGCGCAGAACGGCGCGCAGGAACGTGAGCTAATTTGTGGGATTCGAAGGAAATTTCAAGTAGGGCAAGCGCACGCCTTGCAACACAATCTGGTCGGCGCGAATCGCCGCTGGCGCTTCGAAGCCGGCCGATCCGCCTGAAGCGACGTAATCGTCCTGATCGATTCCGTCTCCACTGATGCCCAGCCCGCCCACAAGCACTCCGTTGCGATAGAGCGGCACGGAGCCGGGAAAGAAAACCACGCCGCTTTGATTTGGCCCGGCGGGCTGAAATCCCTGCGTGCAGGGATTGGCCACATCTCGCACGTAGAGATTAAAAAATGGGCCGAGGGAACTGCCATCGATTCCGGGCGGGAAAAACGGCTGTGCGCCGTAGCCAATGGTGCGATTGGTGACAGCCGTTCCCATGGGAACACCTGTGAGGTCCGCGGCGGAACGGGCGGCGCTGCTGAAGTACGCCATGTTGCGGGCTTTGCTGGCGGCAACGTCAACGCTGAACACCGTGCTGTCCGCCATGCGGTACAGGCCGATGATTGTGCCGTCGAGATCGGCGACGGCAATGGCCATGCGCGTGGAGGAACCGATGGGCAGTCGAATCACGGCGCGCGTGGTGTTGGCAGTGGCTATCGCGTTGTTGATGATTTGCGTGACGTCGGATGCGGCGAGACCTCCGAGCGGACCAGCCGCTGGCGCAACCAGCATGCCCTCGGGCGGCGTGCCGGCGCTCGCCGATGGGCCTACAACAAAGCTGCCGGTAAAAGTTCCCGCAGAGATTCCGGCTGGCGGAGTTGTCTGATTCACGAACGGCAGGGCAACTCCGCCGATGAACACAACGCCGGGCGCGGCAGGCGTGGGGCCGAATCCGTTTGAGGTTGCCGCCGCGTAGGCTGCGTATTCCGCAACGTCTGTCGAAACTCCCGCTACTCCGATGCCTCCCACCAGGCTGCCGTTGCGAAACAGCGGCACGCCTCCAGGATTCACGGCCGTCGGATCGCTGTCATTCACATCCACTTTTCCCGTGGCCACGCCGAGGCCTGTAGTCGCTCCGCTGATCGAGCGTGCCGGCGGCAGCGATTGCCCGGCAATAAAATTTGTGGAAAGAGGGCATCCGCGATTTGTGTTTTCGATTCCGTAGAGCGGCGCGTTGGGCGTGTCCGCAATTCCCGGAGGAAAATGAATGCCGCTGATGAAGCGAACGGTGCGCGAGGAAAGAGGCGCCTGGTCGTTGCTGAAAAACGCCGCGGTGCGCGCCAGCGATACAGTGAGTTCGTTGGTGTCCACTAGCGCGCTGAAATTTCCCGCGGCCAGCGACGGCGCTGAAGGCTTGCGATAGACGCCCAGAATGGTTCCGGAGCGGTCCACCACGGCAATCACCATGGTGTTGGGATTGGCGGCCTGCGCGGCGGCCTGCACCAGCGCGTTGACGTCGCTGGACGTAAGACTTTGCACGGAGGATGGCGGAGGAGCGGAAGTTAAAGGGCCGACCAGGCCTCCGCATCCGGCTACGATGGCAACCAGCGCGAATGAAATTCCGAAGAATATACTTCGCAAAATTTGTGATTTTTTAATTTTGTCGGTAAGCAAGCCCATGAGAGGTCCCTGCTTTGTTATCACATCGGCGCGCCGCGCTCAAGGCGCTCGGGCACGTTGTGCGAGAACTGCAAATGAAGGTGGGGGTGAGTAGGACAGGTTTCAGCCTGTCTTGTTTTGATTTTTGCTCGAGCAAATGGCAGACAGGCTGAAGATGTTGCGGAAAAACTCGCCCTATGTCATTCCGAAGGGCGGGGTTTGCCCGAGGAATCTGCTGTTTCTTGGAACATGAGAAGAAAAGCAGATCCCTCGCTTCGCTCGGGATGACAAACAGTGCTTTTTCCGCAGCCTGTGAAGCCTGTCCTACAAAAGGCCCTTCTGCAAATACTTAGAGAAGCGATTTCAGCCTGGCCGGCAATTCAGCAAGCCCGTTAACGAGCAAGTCAGGCTCGAATTCCCATGGATCGAAAACTCGTTTCGGATCGCGTTGCACCCAGGCCGTGCGCAGGCCACAGGCCTTCGCGCCGATCACATCGAAGGGATTGCTCGAAATGAGCCAGACCATGTCTCTTCGAGCGTGCAATTCAGCGACGAGGTATTCGTACACGGCGGGGTCCGGCTTGAAGGTGCGAATGGGGTCCACGCTGACAATTTTGCTGAAGTGCGGCAGGACCTTAGCGTGATCGAGCAGAGCGCGCACGGCGTTCTCGGTTCCGTTTGAGCATGCGGCAATCGTGAAGCCTTGCGCGGCGAATTCCTGGAGCGCGCCGCTCACATCCGGATAGGCCGGCAGCTGCAGATACTTGGCCATCAATTGCGCCACCGCATCTTCGGAAAGAGGAATGCCCAAATGCCTGCTCACAAAGCGCAATGCCTGCGCCGTGCACACGTCAAAAGGCTGATACTTTTTCATGAGCGCGCGGCGGAAGGAGTATTCGATTTGCTTGCCGCGCCACAGCTCGGACGCTTCCTTTGCTTTTTCCGCGAACGGCGCGCGCAAATGCTCCTCCATGTGAAATGGATCGATCAGCGTGCCGTACACGTCGAAAGCCAGGACTGGATTGGGGCGCTCGTTTGGCATGGAATTTCCTCGCGCCGCAAGCATAAGGGCGGAGGCGCATTTTGGGAACCGCGAAGACGATTCAACTCAGGATTCACAGCCTGCTGAAAAAGTAGTCAATTTTGTCATTCCGAGCGGAGCGAGGAATCTCTCTTTCTTTTCACGCGTTTAAACCGAAGAGAGATTCCTCGCTCCGCTCGGAATGACAAAGTGCTTCTGGAGTTTTCCCGCAGCTTGTTCCGGCTGCGGCGAGGGTGTTTTCAAGTGGGCGCATCGCGGGCCGAAACGCCTTGCCGCCACTGGGAGATTGTTGTTAGCTAGTCAGCGGACGGCTGAACGGATATTGTCAGCGGGAGAATCAATACAACAGGATGCGCTGCGCATCCGAACCAATTCGGTGGCTTTGCCTTTGCGCCTTGCTGGCGCTCGCGCCGGTTGCGTCCGCATTGCCCACAAATGTATCTGCTAGGCATGCATCCGCGCGGCGCCACCATGCGGCAGTCGCAGCGAAGCGCACACATTCGCGACTCGTCGCGCACCGCGCCCGTTCACGGCGATTATCCCCCGGACCTTCGTATGTGCTTGCTTCGGCGCGCATCCCCAGCAGGCATTTCCAGGCGATATCTACCGCTTCTCCGATGCCCGCGTTTCCGGACAGCTCGAATCAAATGCAAAGTGAGCAGCGAATACCCAGGCAAGCCTCGATCAAAACGGCGGCCTTGCAGGGAATCGTAAGAGATCCTGCGTCGCGAGGAGTTGTCGGAGCATTGATCGCGCTTACCAATCGCGCCACCGGCATGACGCGCACTATCACGACGAACGCCGACGGCGTGTTTCGGTGGACGGATCTCGCGCCGGGAAATTATTTATTGCTGGTGCAAAGCGAGGGCTTCGAGAGCTTGACGCGCGATGGAGTGCAGCTCGACGCAGGCGACGTGCTCACGGTTGAGCTGACACTTTCTCTTTCCACGATCGCCGCCGCGCCCGCTTCGCGATTGCCTCGCTTGCCTGAACTCGGTCCTCCAGCCGCAGCGGTTACAGCCACCGCGGCGACTCCTGCGCCTTATCGCGAATTGCGCCGCCGCCCGGACGCTGAACCCGGCGAGGGTGTTATGACGCCGGAAATTCTGCCGCCGTCGCAGGAAGTGTTTCTCGAAATGCCGGATCGCTGGAATGTGGCCATGCCGGAATGGAATCGCTACGGCCACGGCGGAGATTATCCCTACGTGCGCGCCAGCCACTGGTGGGACCCCTTCAACAACAATCGCCTGAAGGGCGACAAGCCGATTTTCGGGCAGCAAACTTTCCTGAACATCACGGCGACGTCGGATACTTCGCTCGACGAACGCCGCGTACCGTCAACAAGCAACATCAGTTCGGCGCAGCCGGGCAGCCCCGACTTTTTCGGCAGGGGCGAACAGTTCGCGCTGAGCCAGACGTTCCGCTTCTCATTCAATCTGTTTCACGGGGATACTTCGTTCCGCCCAGTCGATTGGCGAATACAGGTGACACCCGCGGTGAACGTAAATTATTTGAATGTGCGCGAACTGGGCATCGTAAGCGTCGACGTGCGCGACGGCACAACGCGCCTCGACGCGCATGCCGGGCTACAGGAAGCCTTTGGCGAATACAAAATTCACGATTTAAGCTCCAATTACGATTTCCTTTCCGTGCGCGCGGGGATTCAAAGTTTTTCCAGCGATTTTCGAGGATTTCTTTTGTTGACGAGCAGCCGGGCGTGCGCCTGTTTGGAAATCTTCACTCGGACCGCTGGGAATATAACGCCGCCTATTTCAACCTGTTGGAGAAAAATACCAATAGCGGGCTGAACACCTTCCAGCCGCGCCACCAGCAGGTGATTGTCGCCAATTTCTACATGCAGGATTTCGTCAAGCCCGGCTACACCACCCAGTTCAGCATTCATTACAACAAAGACGATGCCAGCGTGCACTACGACGACAACGGTTTTCTGGTGCGCCCCGCGCCAGTGGGAATTTTTCAGCCCCATGAAATTCGCGCCGCCTATCTCGGCTGGGCCGGCAACGGGCATTTCGGCCCCATCAACGTGAATCACGCATTTTACGAAGCGCTGGGCACCGATAGCTTGAACCCCATCGCGGGGCGCGCCGTGACCATCAACGCGCAAATGGCCGCGGCGGAAGTTTCCATCGACAAGGATTGGGTGCGCTACAAGCTCTCCGCCTTCTATGCATCCGGCGATGGAAATCCGCGCGACGGCCGCGCTACAGGCTTCGACACCATCGTGGACGATCCTTCTTTTGCGGGAGGAATGTTCAGCTTCTGGGACCGCGAACAGCTTCATCTGCCCGGCACGGGAATCTCTCTTACGCCGGGCGATAGCCTGTTGCCCAGCATGCGCACCAGCAAGGAAGAGGGCCAGGCCAATTTCGTGAACCCGGGAATTTTTCTGGTGAACGCGGGCGCCAATTTCGACCTGACTCCAAAACTAAAAAGTTTCTTGAACGTAAATTATCTGCGGTTCGAGCGCACCGCGCCCATCGCCCTGCTGCTGTTTGAATCGCCCATTCACAATACGATTGGCATGGATACCAGCGTGGGCTTTCAGTACAGGCCTCCGCTGTCCGAGAATATTTCCATTACGGGCGGCGGCGCAGCTTTGTTCCCAGGGCAAGGGTTTCGCGATATTTTTTCCGGGACGACACAGTTTTCGCTTTTCGCAAATGTGCGTTTTCAATTTTAGGTAGAAATGATTTCCTTGGAACGATCTGTTTGCTTTCGGAAGGTTAAATGATTCGCTGGATGAAAAATCGTAGCGTGCACAGCAGGCTCGCGCATGCCTCTCCCTGGGCCGCGCTGGCCGCAAGCTTGCTCCTGGCCTTGGTTGCCGCGCGGATACCCGCGCCTGCGCTGCGCGCCGCCGATGAAAAGCCCGGTCCTAATCTGATCGGCCAGACGCAAGAAGAAGCCGACCGCAAGAGCGCCGGATGCGTTTCCTGCCACACGCAAACTGACCAGCCAACCATGCACGCCACCGGCACGCTGCGCCTGGGCTGCACCGATTGCCACGGGGGAAACGCGGACGCGCGCGTGGCCATGGGCGCCGCTTCCACTTCGCCGGAATACCAGCAAGCCAAACGAACAGCTCATCCGCAGCCGCGCGATGAAAAACTGGCGGATCGATCGGCAAACGCCGAGCGCATCTACACGCAGTGGCTCAAGGAAACTCCAGAGTACGTGCGCTTCGTCAATCCCGGCGATCTGCGCGTGGCGCCCGAAACATGTGGCAGAAACGGATGCCATCCCTCGGAAGTGCGAAACGTTTCCACCAGCATGATGACCACCGGCGGCATGCTTTGGGGCACGGCGCTATATAACAACGGCGGGTATCCGCACAAGGACACGCGCTTCGGCGAAAGCTATTCGCGCGATGGCCTGCCGCAAACGGTTCGCACCATTCCCGCGCCGTCAGCGGAGGAAACGCGAACGAAGGGCGTGTTGCCGGAGATCACTCCGCTGGAACGCTGGGAAATGTCGCAGCCCGGAAACGTTCTGCGCGTCTTCGAGCGTGGCAGCGGTCCGAAGGGCGAAGTTGGCGAGCCATTGCGCGGCGACGATGCCGGAAAGCCGGAAGACAAGCTCAGCAAGCGAGGCTTTGGCACGCTGCTGCGTACCGATCCGGTTTTTCTGGGACTGCAAAAAACGCGCCTGCTCGATCCGCTGCTTTCCCTGCCGGGCACAAACGATCAGCCGGGCGACTATCGCGCCAGCGGATGCACGGCGTGCCACGTTGTCTATGCCAACGACCGCGCAGCCCAGCATTCCGCGCAGTATTCGACGTACGGCAATCGCGGTTTCAGCGCCACGAACGATCCGACCATTCCGCGCGAAGAGTCCGGGCATCCCATTCGCCACGAATTTACGCGCTCGATTCCCTCCAGCCAATGCATGACCTGCCATGTGCATCCGGGCACGAACATGGTGACCACTTATTTCGGATACACCTGGTGGGATAACGAATCCGACGGCGGCGCGATGTATCCGAAGGAGCAGCGCAATCCAAGCGAGGAAGAAAAATTCCAGGTGTCGCAGCGCAATCCAGAGGGCGCGGCGGCGCGCGGACTGTGGGGCGACGTAAAGTTTCTCACGCAAACGGGCAGCGCTGAATTCAACGCAAAATTGAAGGACACGCAATTCGCCGATTTTCACAGCCACGGCTGGCTGTTCCGCGCGGTGTTTGCGCGTGACCGCGAAGGCCACTTGCTGGATGAGAAAGGAGCAACGGTCCCCGGGGACGATCCCAAGAAAGCTCGAGAAAGCCGCGCACCTCGCGGACATTCATCTGCAGAAGGGCATGCAGTGCGTGGATTGCCACTTGGAGCAGGACAGCCACGGCAGCGGAAAACTTTATGGCGAGCCGCGCGCCGCGATTGAAATGGATTGCGTCGATTGCCACGGCACAATTTCGAAACCGGCGACGCTGATTACTTCCGGCCCCGCGGCATCCGGCGGCGGCACGCACCTGGATATTTTGCGCACGCCCTGGCGCGAGCGGCAATTCGAGTGGCGCGGCGGAAAACTGATTCAGCGCTCCATGATGGACCCGCATTTGGAATGGGAAGTGGTGCAGACGTTGGACTCCATCACGCCGGGCAACGCGCACTACAACGAAAAATCGCGCCTTGCAAAAACGCATGCGCAGGGACGGCGTGACCTGGGGCGACGTGCCCAACGACGAATCGCAACTGGCGCACGCCAACAGCAGCATGACCTGCTACGCCTGCCACACTTCGTGGACGCCCAATTGTTTCGGCTGCCACCTGTCGATGACCGCCAACCAAAAGCGCCCCATGCTGCACAACGAAGGGCTGACCACGCGCAACTGGACCTCCTACAATTTTCAGGTGCTGCGCGACGACGGCTACATGCTCGGCCGTGGACGGCACGGTCACCGGACATCGCATTGCGCCCGCGCGGTCTTCCTGCGCCATTCTGGTAAGTTCGCAGAACGCCAATCGCGAGTGGTTGTACAACACGCAGCAAACCGTTTCGACCGAAGGTTTCAGCGGCCAGGCGTTTTCCACATTTGTGCCGCACACGGTGCGCGCGCGCGAAACCAAGCAATGCACGCGATTGCCACGTGTCCGCCGCGCGCGACAACAATGCCTGGATGTCCATGCTTCTTTTGCAGGGCACCAATTTCGTGAATTTCATGGGGCGCTATGTGTACGTGGCCGACGGCAACAAGGGCTTTCGAAGCCGTGGTCACCGCGGAGCACGATGAGCCCGAGGCCGTGATCGGCAGCGACTTGCAGCGCATGGCCTATCCCGACGATTTCCGCAAACACGAAGATCGAAAGCGCGAACTCACAACCGCGTATCGCCATGGCGGAAATATTCTCGATATTCAGTTGCGCGGAGAATACGCCTACGCAGCCATGGGCGCGGATGGCTTCCGCGTTTTCGACGTGGCCAACATCGACAACAAGGGATTTTCCGAACGGATGGTGACCGCGCCGGTATCGCCGCTCGGCCAGCGCTTGTACGTAAAGACGAAGTACGCGACAGCCGTCGCCACGCCCACAACGCTGGGCGTCGATCCGCTGCGCACGCACGATCCTGTAAACGAAGAGCAGAAAATCCATTTGATGTACGGATTTCTGTACGTCACGGACAAATACGAAGGGCTGGTGGTCGTCGGCAATCCCGATCTAAAAGGAAAAAGTCCCGGCGTGGGCACGCTGCTGGACGGAAATCCGGACAATAATTTTATTGGCCGCGCGGCCACGTTCAATCCCGGTGGGGTCTTGAACGGCGCGCGCCGCATCACCATTGCCGGAACGTACGCCTACATTTTGTGCGACCGAGGTCTGGTGGTGGTCGATCTCGATAATCCGCTTGCGCCGCGCGTGACGGCGGAAATTGGCGCGCCCGATCTGGTCGATCCGCAGGGCGTCGCCGTGCAGTTCCGCTACGCGCTTCGTCGCGGATCGCGACGGACTGAAGACGCTGGACGTGACCGATCTCGCGCATCCGCGCATGGTGCCCGGCGCGCCTGTGAAACTGGACGACGCGCGCAATGTCACCGTGTCGCGCACCTACGCCTACGTTTCCGCGGGGAAAAACGGCGTCGCGCTGGTCAACGTCACGCAGCCCAAGCATCCCCGCCTCGATCAAATGTTCACGGCGGGCGGCGCACTTGAACGATGTGAATGACGTGAAGATTGGCGCGGTGGATGCCAGCGTCTTCGCCTACGTGGCCGACGGCCGCAACGGCCTGCGAATTCTGCAAGTGATCTCACCGTCGGATTCGCCCGAGTCGTACGGATTCAGCCCGCGGCCCACTCCGAAACTAATCGCCACATATCGCACCGCCGGCCCGGCGCTGGCCGTTTCGCGCGGCATTGATCGCGACCGCGCCGTCGATGAGAGCGGCAACCAACTCGCCGTGTTCGGGCGCCGCGGCGCGAGGCCCTTCTATCGCGCCGAAGCTGAAAAACTTTTTCTCCGCGACGGCAAACTCTACACCGTTACCGACGCACCTCCTGGCCTGCCGCAGCCGATGGCGGGCGCGGATTCCGCCGCACAATCTTTCTATGATCGCCTGCGCGCATTCCTGCACTAGCAAGATTTTGATATGTGGGGGATTGATTTGAGTGGCATAGGCTTCAGCCTGTGGGGGTTAGTCCTTGCTAGGACTAACCCCCACAGGCTGAACAGGCTGCGGAAAAACTCCCCACACCTTTTGTCATTCTGAGCGGAGCGAAGAATCTCTCTTGGTTTTACGCCCATGAAAAGAAAGAGAGATTCTTCGCTCCGCTCAGAATGACAAAATAATCTACTTCTTGTCATCCCGAGCGAAGCGAGGGATCTGCTTTTCTTCTCGGCTTCCAAGAAACAGCAGATTCCTCGGGCGAACCCCGCCCTTCGGAATGACATGTTTCGAGTTTTTCCGCAGCCTGTGAAGCCTATGCCACCTAACCCTCGCGCATTTTGTGTCCGGCGAGGTTGCCGAGGCCGTCGTAGGCGGCGTACTTGTAGAGTTCGGAGAGCGTGGGGAAATTGAAGACCAATTCGATGAAACGATCGATGGTGCCGCCGGATTCCAGCACCAGCATGCCCAGATGAATCAGCTCGGTGGCGTTTTCTCCAAAAATCTGCACGCCCAGCAGTTGCTTGTTGTCCGCGCGGAAAATTAATTTCAGCATTCCCGTGGATTCGCCGATGATTTGCCCGCGCGCGTTGTTGGCGTATTTGGCGCGGCCCACTTCGTAATTAATTTTTCTGATTTCGCAGGTTTCCTGCGTTTCGCCCACCGCTGAAATTTCCGGAATCGTATAAATGCCCATGGGAAGTTGCGAAGCCAGCCGCTCTTTGTAAGGAAAACCGAATGCGTGGCACATGGCCACGCGGCCCTGCTCCATGGAAGTGGAGGCCAGCGCGGGAAATCCGATGACGTCTCCCGCCGCGTAAATGTGCCGCACGTGCGTTTGGTAATGACTGTTCACATCGATGTTGCCGCGATCGTTGATTCCGAGGCCGGCCTTTTCCAGGTGCAATCCTGCAACCGCACCGCGCCGTCCGGCGGCAAGCAACGCCGTTTCCGCTGTGAGAACTTTGCCGGACGCCAGCGTCATGCGAACTCCTCCCGCGATACGCTCGGTTCCCTTTGCGCGCTCCTGAAAAATTACTTTCAGGCCCAGCGCCGTCAGGCGGGCGCGCAACAGTTCGGAAATTTCCGCATCCAGAAACGGCAGCAGGCGTTCGCGGCCATCGACGAGAGTGACCTCGACGCCCATGGCCGTAAAGATAGAAGCGTATTCGCAGCCGATCACGCCGCCGCCCACTACGATCATGCTCTTCGGCAAGCGGTCCATGTTGAGGATGGAATCGGAATCGAAAATCGTTTTGTCATCAAAGGGAATTTCCGGAGGGCGATAGGGCGTCGAGCCGGTGGCGATTAATATCATTTCGGCGCGCAGCTGCCGGGCCACGCCTTTTGGGTCCACCACTTTGATGGTGTGCGCATCTTCAAACTGTGCCGCGCCGCTGATCAATTCAATTTTGTGCGCGGTAAGATTGGAAGCAATCTTCAGCCGCTCGGCGGAGACAACCGCGTCCTTGCGGTGCATGAAGCCCTGCACCGTGAGCCCTTCGCGCAGCGAGTAATCGATGCCGTAAAGCCCGCGCTGGCGCAGCCCTGAAAAATACAGCGCCGATTCGCGCAGCGTCTTGCTGGGCACCGTGCCGGTGTTGACGCCCGCGCCGCCCAGATTCGGCCCGCGCTCCACAAGAGCCGCGCGCTTGCCAAAATAAGCCGCCTGCGCCGCGCCCTTCTCTCCGGCAGGCCCCGAGCCAATCACGATCAGGTCAAAGGATTCCACGTCGAGCGCTCCTCTGCTCCGCAAGTGATATGCGCCCTGATTGTAGTGGAAGCCGAGTGTTGGCGAGTAGCTTTCTATAGCGCACGGGCCAGACCGACCCGGTTCAATCATCCGCACCCGTCAACTCATCGCGCGTTGACGGGCGACGGACGGCAGCGTGCATCACGCGGTCACATATCACACGATGCTGTGACTGAGGACACTGCGTGTGACCCTCCTTCTAGCGTTTTATGAGTTTTACGGAAATTATTTGCCGAGGGGGGCTCGATGAATTCCAAAAAATCCGATCGCAGATCGTTTTTGAAGCGGAGCGCGGCTATGGCCGGCTTAGCCGCGGGAGCGATCCCGTTCGTGAATGGCAATGCGTTCGCGAGCGTCACCCCGGGCCTGGTCAAGGGCGAAGCCGACGCCAAAGTAGGCACGGCTCCCGAAGAACCCAACATTGAGGATATGTTGTACGGCGGGCGGTCCAGCTACGAGAAAACCATACGCATCAACAGCATCAATTCCCCCGCGGGACTGCGAAATTTGACTCCCCTTCAGGACTCCATCGGCATCATCACGCCATCGTCCTACCATTATTTGGTCCAAGGTGACATGCATGTCCCCAACATCAATCCCAATGAACACAAGCTCATCATTCACGGCATGGTGGACCGCCCCACGGTCTACAGCATGGAGGAAATCAAACGGCTTCCTTCCGTCTCCGAGGTTCACTTCCTGGAGTGCACGGGAAACAGCGGCGTGTATCACTATAAATCCTTGCTGGAGAACGTGAAGGCGGGCAGGAAGGACGTATCCATCATTCAGGGAATGCACGGAAGAACCTCGTGCAGTGAATGGACGGGCGTTCCCCTCTCGCTGCTGCTCAAGGAAGCGGGCGTGCAAAAAGGGGCGAGTTGGATCGTGGCGGAGGCGGCGGACAATATTCATCACGCCAAGAGCATTCCGCTGGCGAAGGCCATGGACGACATGATCGTGGCCTATGGTCAGAACGGAGAGGCCCTTCGGCGCGAACAGGGCTACCCGCTGCGGCTGGTCGTTCCCGGCTTCCAGGGGGTCTGCAACGTGAAGTTCCTGGCCAGCATTAAGGTCGTGGACGAAGCGTACGATATGCAGCGGGAAATCAGCGCCTACACCAATACCAAGCCGAACGGCATGTCCAGCTGGTTCGAATCGCAAGTCGGCCCGAAGTCCTTGATCACTTTCCCGTCGGACGCGCATAAGCTGCCGGGCCCCGGATACTATGAGATTTCCGGAATCGCCTGGAACGGCAGGGGCAAGATCGCCCGAGTGGAAGTGAGCGTGGACAATGGAAACACCTGGGCGGACGCCAAGCTTCAACTGCCGGTATTTTCCAAGGCTTGGACGCGCTTCCGAATGCCCTGGAAGTGGGACGGAACGGAAACAGTGATTATGTCCCGCTGCACGAATGAATTCGGTGAAATTCAATCCACCATGGAAGGGCTGGCCAAATTGTGGGGCGATGACTTCAAGCCACCCATCCCTGCCGCCGATATTGAGAAGTGGTGGGAAAGCGCGCCAATCACGGAGTTTCTCAACAATCCGATTCAGCCATGGAAAGTAAAAGCAGATGGGAGCGTTCAAGATGTCCTATACAACCGGCTATTGCCTAACCCGTACTATCCTGTCTAAGTCGAATTTTCTGCTGATGGCGATTGCTCTATTGGCCTGCGGCGTGGCCAGGGCGCAGTCGCCTACCTACAAAGTGGGCAGGCCGCCGACGGAAGCCGAGCTGCGCACCTGGGATAATTTGGTAGGCCCCAAAGGCAGAGAACTCCCGATCGGAAGCGGGTCCGCCAAGGAAGGCGCACAGGTCTATGCTGGCAAGTGCTCCTTTTGCCATGGACAAAACGGAGAGGGCATGGGCATGTTCCCGCGTTTGGTGGGAGGCGTGGGATCGTTGAATACCCCGAAACCTGTATTTAGCCCGGGGAGCAGAATGGCCTATCCCACGACTATTTGGGACTTTATCAATCGCGCCATGCCGGTATGGCCCTTGCCGAGGGATCTCACCCCCAATGATGTTTACGCGCTGACGGCTTTTATCCTTTACAAGAACGGCATCATCAAAGAAACCGATGTCATGAACAAGAACACTCTCGTGGAAGTCCAAATGCCGAATCGGCACGGATTCTATCCCGACCCTCCACAATTCAAGCCGGACGACGCGGACGGCACATGGCTGCCCCTTTGGGAGCACGGCCCGGATTGGAAACCTGCGGCGAAATGAAAAGATCTTTTCTGTTCCATGGGAAGGACAAGGCCTTTGGCCGCAGTTAGAAGCCCCGGCGATTAACTGGATAATCTGGCCTGATTATGACGAGAGTGTCCCCTCCCGTGGGATCGCGGGACGAGCTTCCCATCCGCCTGGCTTGCGGGAAACGAGATGATCGGAATCTGGCTCACTGCATCAAAGTAACCCCTCCATTGACAACCTATCTCGCCTCCGACATTCTAAGCGCACAAGTCACGACGAAAAGTCCGCAGCGGCGGGCTGCCTCGGGCTTGATTTTCCAATCGGAGTTTTGCCGAAATGTCTTCGCCTAACGAAAAAAATGTGTCCGCACTGCTGGATGAACGGCGGACTTTCCCTCCCTCGCAGGAATTCAAGGAGCGCGCCAACTGGAACGATCCGGCGGTTTACGAGCGCGCGGCCAAGGACCCTGAGGGATTCTGGGCGGAGCAGGCCAAGAATTTGGATTGGTTCACTCCGTACCAGCGCGTGCTGGAGTGGAACGCGCCGTGGGCCAAGTGGTTCGTGGGCGGGAAGTTGAATGTCACCTACAACTGCGTGGACCGGCACGCTCATTCTGCGCGGCGCAACAAGGCGGCCATCATTTGGGAGGGCGAGCCGGGCGACTCGCGCGTGCTCACATTCGGGATGCTGGAGCGCGAAGTGAACCGCTTTGCCAACGCGCTGAAATCTCTGGGCGTCGCCAAGGGCGACCGCATCGCGCTGTACATGGGCATGGTTCCCGAGTTGGCCATCGCCATGCTGGCCTGCGCCAAAATTGGCGCGGCGCATTCGGTGGTGTTCGGCGGATTTTCGGCCGAGGCGCTGCGCGAGCGCATCAACGACGCGAAAGCAAAAGTATTGATCACGGCGGACGGCGCGTGGCGGCGCGGCACGGTGGTGCCGCTGAAGGCCAGTGTGGATGAAGCGCTGACCGGAACGCCGAGCATCGAAAAAGTGGTGGTCCTCGAACGCATCGGTCATCATGCTGCAAACACTTCGCCCATTTCCATGAAGCCCGGCCGCGACCTGTGGTGGCATGACATCGTCGCAAACGCCTCGGACGAATGCGCCGCCGAGCACATGGACGCCGAGGACATGCTGTTCATCCTGTACACCAGCGGCACGACGGGAAAACCGAAGGGCGTGGTGCATACCACGGCCGGATATTTACTGGGCGTGAGCACCACGCATCGCTACGTCTTCGACATTAAGGAAGACGACGTGTACTGGTGCACCGCGGACATCGGATGGGTCACCGGCCACTCCTACATCGTGTACGGCCCGCTGGCCAATGGCACCACCACCGTGATGTACGAAGGCACGCCTGACTTCCCGGATCGAGGACGATTCTGGGAGCTGATCGACAAATACGGCGTCAACATTTTTTACACCGCGCCGACAGCCATTCGCACCTTCATGCGCTGGGGCAAGGAGTTTCCCGAAAAATACAAACTTTCCTCGCTGCGGCTGATCGGCACGGTGGGCGAGCCCATCAATCCCGAGGCGTGGATCTGGTACAACGAAACCATCGGCCACGGGCGCTGCCCCATCGTCGATACCTGGTGGCAGACCGAAACCGGCGGCATCATGATCTCTCCGCTGCCGGGCATTACGGCCACGAAGCCCGGCTCGGCCACAAAACCCCTTCCCGGAATTATCGCCGAAGTGGTGGACTTGGACGGCAAGCCGGTTGCCCCTGGCGGTGGCGGTTATTTAATATTAAGCAAGCCATGGCCATCGATGTTCCGCACCCTCTACGGCGATGCGGAACGCTACGTGCAAAATTATTGGTCGCGCTATCCCGGAAAATATTTTACCGGCGATGGCTGCAAGCTGGACGAAGACGGCTATTTCTGGCTGCTGGGCCGCGTGGACGACGTGATGAACGTTTCCGGCCACCGCATCTCGACCTACGAAGTGGAAAGCGCCCTGGTGGATCATTCTTCCGTGGCGGAAGCGGCGGTGATCGGCAAGACGCACGAAATCAAGGGCCAGGGAATTTCCGCGTTTGTCACGCTGAAGGAAGGAATTCAGGCCAGCGATACGCTGAAAGATGAATTGAAAAATCACGTGGCCACCAAAATCGGCTCCATCGCCAAGCCCGACGATATTTTCTTTACCGCCGAGCTGCCCAAAACCCGCAGCGCTAAAATTATGCGCCGCCTGCTGCGCGATATTGCCGAAGGCCGCGTCCTGGGCGACACCACCACGCTGGCCGATCCGTCGGTCATCGCCAAGCTTAAAGAAATGGCAAAGGATGAGGGGTAGACAGGCCGCGGAAAAATAAGACTATTTTGTCATTCCGAGCGGAGCGAGGAATCTCTCTTTCTTTTCATGGGCCTAAACCGAGGAGAGATTCCTCGCTCCGCTCGGAATGACAAAAGGTGGAGCATTTTTTGCAGCCTGTAAAAATGGTTGGCATTTCAATGGGACAATATCTGAAGGAGGCTCACTCACAATGAAGTCGTTTCTGTTGCTCACAGCGGTCGGCGGAATGCTCGCGTTTCAACTTGGCTGCGCGCCGGCCCAGCCTCCTGTAGCTCCCGATACTCGCGCGGCGGACGAACAGGCCATCCGCGACGGCGAGGCATTGTGGGTGAAGGATTTCGCAAACAAGGACGTGGAGAGAGTGGCGGCACACTACGCGGAAGACGGCACATCGATGATCCCTTTGATGACGATCATGACGGGAAAGGACGCCATCCGCGCAGGCCTGAAAGAGGAATTCGCCGATCCGAACTCCACGCTCGATTTTCATCCCGACAAGGTTGAAGTCGCCAAGTCCGGAGACATTGCGTATTCGCAAGGCAAGTACGCCTACACCAGCACCGATCCCAAGACAAAGCAGCGCGTGATCGAACACGGCGGGTACGTGGAAGTCTACAAGAAGCAGGTGGATGGATCGTGGAAGGTTGTGCAGGACATCGCCACTCAGGAAGCTCCGCCTGCGCCGGATAAGTTCTCCAAGTAACGCTCAGGTGCGTTCCCTCGAGATCTTGTCCGCCGAAGGGGCGAGGGATTCCTCGAGATTGGCCGAAAATCCACGCGTCTGAAGACGCGGGCTACAGAAGCGGGCTACGGCAGCCGGAAATTCGATTCTGTACGATTCTAAGCGGTTCTGTACGGTTGACGGTCAAGCCAACACAACCTAACATGTAGGGATGCTTTCCGACTCTCAGACCTCGGCGAACGTGTCCCCGGGCGGCGCGCTCGCTGACCAGCTTGGCAGGCCGTTGCACAGCCTGCGTGTTTCCGTGACTGATCGTTGCAACCTGCGCTGCAACTACTGCATGCCGCAAGAGGAGTACGTCTGGCTGCCGCGGCAGGAGCTGCTGACCTTCGAGGAAATCGCGCGTCTGGTGGAAGTGTTTACATCGCTGGGCGTGGAAGACGTTCGCCTCACCGGAGGCGAGCCGCTGTTACGCCGCGATCTGCCGCAGCTGGTTCGCATGCTGGCAGCTAACCCTCGCATTCGCGATCTGGCGCTCACCACCAACGGCGTCTTGTTTGCCGAGCATGCGGAGGCTCTGCGCGCCGCGGGATTGCACCGCGTGACGGTTAGCCTGGATTCGTTGCGGCCAGAGAGATTTTCCGCGCTGGCGGGGCGCGACTCGCACGCGCAAGTGCTGGCAGGTATTGCCGCCGCGCGGAGCATGGGCTTTCCAAAACTGAAATTAGACACCGTTGTGTTGCGCGGCGTGAATGATGACGAACTCGCTGACTTGATCGAATATGGACGCGGCGCTGAAGCAGAAGTGCGCTTCATCGAGTACATGGACGTGGGCGGCGCCACAGAATGGTCAGCGGAAAAAGTTTTTACACGCGCGGAAATGCTGCAGCAGCTGACCAGTCGCTACGGAACAATTACGCCGCTGAACGAGAATTCCTCCGCGCCCGCCGAACGCTTCCAGCTTCCTGACGGCACCGTATTCGGGATCATCGCATCGACCACCACGCCATTCTGCAAGACCTGCGACCGCAGCCGCTTGACCGCTGACGGTCTCTGGTATTTGTGCCTGTACGCGCACGCAGGGATCGATCTGCGCAAGCTACTGCGCGCCGGCGCCACACCGGACGAGCTTGCCGCGCACATTTCCTCCATCTGGCGGGCGCGCACGGATCGCGGCGCGGAGCTGCGCGCCGCCACAGGCAAGCGCGGCGCGTTGATTGGCATCGAACAGCTTCGCCAGGACCCGCACCTGGAAATGCACACCCGCGGCGGATAGCCCGCATTGGGTTGAGTGGGGCGGGCTTCAGCCTGCGGGTTTTCGTCCTTCATCCATCATGCCAAAGATCCACAGGCTGAAGCCTGTGCTACTTAAGTGCTTGCAGTATCTTTCCCGTGCGTGCAAACTTCCTGCATTATTTCGCCTTGAAATGTGGAATTAAGAGGAGCCCCGCGGTGAATGCCAGTGCGGCCATTTCGGAATTGGTGATTGCCAATCGCGTCGTTGCGCATCTGAAGCTGGTCGATTCCTTTGGGCATGTCACCATGCGCAATCCGCAAAATCCGCAGCGGTTTTTCATGTCGCGGGCGCGCGCGCCAAGGCTCGTGACCAAGGAAGATATTCTCGAATTTAATTTGGATAGCACGCCGGTCGATCTGCGCGGGCTTCGGCCGTATTCGGAGCGCTTCATCCACGGGTGCATCTACAAATCGCGGCCGGACGTCATGGCCATCTGCCACAATCACGCGCACGAATTGCTTCCGCTGGCGGTAACCAAGACGGCGATGCGCCCGGCGCTGCACACCGCGGCCGTCATTGGCCAGGAAGTGCCTGTCTGGGACATTCGCGATCGTTTTGGCGATACCAACATGCTGGTGACCTCGAATGAAATGGGAGAGTCTCTCGCCGGAACAGTTGGAAAGAGCAAGGCGGCGCTGATGCGCGGCCACGGAAGCGTGGTGGTGGGGACAACGGTTCAAGATGCCGTCTTCAGCGCGTTCTATTTGCGGCTGAACGCGGAAGTAATCATCAAAGCGATGTCCATGGGCGAACAGGTCACGTTTCTTTCGCCGGGCGAAATCGATCTCTCCGGCGAATTGCACAGTCAGCCAGCGGCGCAGTGGCGGGCCTGGGAAGATTGGTGTTCGCAGGCGGGAATCGAAATCAGTCGCCATCAAAGTATGGGCTTTGTGGTGAGTTAGTTTGCGCGGAAACGCCGTTGGAGGAATCGTGCCCGTATCGAATCGTTGGTTGATGGCTCTCGCCGGCGTCTGCTTGCAAATGGCGCTGGGCGCGGCCTACGCGTGGAGCGTCTTTCGCATTCCTCTCTCCAAGGAGTTTGGCTGGACGATTTCCCAAATCACATCGACATTTTTGATCAGCTGGTTTTTTCTGGGCTGCGCCGCGGTCGTGGGCGGTTTGTGGATGAAACGCACTCAGCCCAGAGTGGTGGCCATGACGGCGGGCCTTCTGTGGGGCGGAGGAGTGTTTCTGGCCAGCTTTTCCGCGCATCGGCTGTGGTGGCTGTATCTGACGTATGGCGTCATAGGCGGGATCGGGCTTGGCATGGGCTACGTAGTTCCCATCGCGGTCCTGGTGAAGTGGTTCCCGGATCGCCGCGGGCTGATTACCGGAATCGCTGTGGCCGGGTTCGGCGCGGGCTCGCTTTTTTCCGCGCCCGCCGCCGGCTGGCTGATGCTGCACGTGGGGCTGATGCCCACGTTTGCCTATCTCGGCGTGGCCTACGCGATCATCGCCATCAGCGCCGGCGCGTTCATGAAAAATCCTCCCGAGGGCTGGAGACCGGAAGGCTGGACACCGTCGGCCACGCAGCTCTCGCAGCGTTCCACGCGCGATTTCACCCTTGGCCAGGCGCTGGGCACATGGCAGTGGTGGGCCATCAGCGGACTGATGTCCATCAACACCATGGCCGGATTGTCCATCGTCTCCCAGGCGTCTCCCATTTTTCAGGAACTAGGAAATGCAAGCGTCAAGACGGCAGCGGGCCTCGTCGGCATTATCAGCATCGGCAACGGCGCGGGACGCATCTTCTGGTCCTGGGTTTCCGATTTGACGTCCAGGAAAACGGCTTATTTCTCGATGTATCTCGTCGAGGTGATTCTATTCTGGAGCTACCACACCATTCATTCGCTACCCATTCTCGCAGTAATCACCTTCATTCTGGTGATGTGCTACGGCGGCGCGTATGGCATCACTCCCGCCTTTGCCGCAGACTATTTCGGTCCCCGCGACGTCGGTTCCATCTTCGGTCTGATGATGCTGCCCTGGGCGTTCGCCTCGGTGTTTGGCCCCTACCTGTTCGCCTATCTGCGCCAGATCAACGGAAACTACAATCAGGCGCTCACGTTTCTTGCAGGATTGATGACCGTCGCGCTCATCCTTCCAATTCTGGTGCGCCCGCCGCGCAGCAGGAAAAGTGGCAGCGAGAACCCTGTCGGCGAGGTGCTGGAGGCGGGGCATTAGTAAAGTAGGACAGGCTTCAGCCTGTCAGGTTTGGATTTTCCCCACGAAAAGCAGACAGGCTGAAGCCTGTCCTACTAGACCTTCCATCCCAATTCATAAATGCGAAGGAATTAGAACTCTTCTTCCTCGTCCTGCGTTTTTTTCTTTGTGATTTTCGATGTCAGGCGCATGCCGCGCGATTTCAGGTCTTTGAAGATTGCCTGGCGGTTTTCCAAGGGAATTGCGCCCGGAGGGAGAACTCCGGCAGAGTCGCGCGGAAAATGTTTGATGAAGAGCGAGGCCATGTGCGCCGTGGCATAGGAGACGGCGATACTGCCAGCCCGCGCTGGCGGATTTGGTGAGCGAAGGGAAAGTGCGTCGTAACGGACTTCCGTGGGGCGATCCTGCTTCATTCCACGCACAATGACAGCTGCGGCAAATCTCGCATTCTGCAAGATGCCCCTCTTGATCAGGCGCGCCACTTGCCGCGGACTTGGTGTTTTCGGGAAACGCGCGGCGACCAGTCCGCGCGACTTGCGAGAGTTTTCCTTGCCGGTACCAGCGGCGCAGGCGGTCGATTTCATTGCCGCCGATCTTTACGTCCATTTCTTTCAGCTTCAGAAAATAGGGGATGGTGCCGACTTCGTCCTGCGCCGCGAGGACCACGTTTGCTTCGCCGATGGGAGCAGGGAAGCGAAATTTTTCGCGCTCGCCGAAACGTTTGCCGAATCGGAACCGGCCTTCGCGCACGATCCTGGGATGCGAGATGGCCTCATCGAAGGAAACCTCCGCCGACCACTGAGAAACCGGGATCGTCGCTTTCGGTGCTTTCGTAGAGGCGAATATAAACCGAATCCACGGAATCCAGTAATGCGGCGGCGCGGGCCACCAGCAGATTCGTCAGTCCAGGAGCGGCGCCCGCGGTGATCACCGCGCAGCGATTCTTTTGCTGAAAGCGTTTGTCGAAGCGAAGCTGCTCGGCCTTGAAAGGATTTCGCGTGAGGTGCGCGCTGAGGTCCAGATAATGAGAGCGAATGCGCAAGGCGGCCCTAAGGGCGATCTCATTGAAAACCGAGGCGCTGGCGTTCACCAGCAATTGCGATCCCTTGGCGGCGCGCACGATGCCCCACAGGTTCCGCGCGTTCACCTGCACCACCGGGATGGCGCTCTTCTTGCCGAGGAAGCGGCGCGCGCGATCCAGGTCGCGGTCGCCGCAAGTGACCTGGTGCCCCTGCCGCGTAAGCAGGTGCGCGAGATAAGAGCCGGTTGCTCCGGTCCCTAGAACGAAGATGCGCATTGGGGAAAAACTCTACCACACCCGTTTGGCGATGTGTCGCGGGGCCGCGCGATTTCCGCCGCGTTTGTGCGGAATTCATTACAGATCGCGCGGGCGGCTTGGATTTGCCGTCTGTACTGGAAATGCACCGCGCAATGAATGACAATGGGACCGCGCGGCCCTGCCCCGCATCTAAGGAAATCAGGAAGGGGAAAGGCGCGGCTGCGTAAGTTGCGGTTCTGTCAAAGGCAAAGCCCATGGACCCAGAAGAGAACGAATCAAAATTATTCAGCTTGCCGGAGGCGGAGCGCGCCCGGCGTCAGGTCGAGCCGTTGCTGATCGAAGCCATGGAAGGGCGCAGGCAGATGGCGGACTTGGAAGAAAGCCTCAGCGCCATCGCCAATCGCATCCAGATCATGGGCGGCGTCACGATTGATTACGACGTTGCGGCGCGCATGCGCGCGGACTTGAACCGAACTGTAGACAAGGTGAAGGATGCTCTCGACCGAATCCAGGCCACGGGCTGCATCGTAAAAGATCTGGACTCGGGCTTGGTGGATTTTCCTTCCATCATCAAGGACGAAGAAGTTTACTTGTGCTGGCGGCTGGGTGAAGACCGCATCCGCTTCTATCACCGCCAGGACGAAGGATTTTCCGGGCGCAAGCCAATCGATCCCGAAGATACCGGCCCCCGCCATCCGATCCAATAACGAAAAATATCTTTTGTGCGGCCGCGCCTCGCGCGTCCGGGAAGGAACTGTGTGAACGAAAAATCCGAAAGCCGCCTCGCCCAATCCGCAAGTCCTTACCTTCGCTCCGCCGTGCACCAGCCGGTGGATTGGTACGAATGGGGCGAGGAAGCCTTCGCTCGCGCGCGCGCCGAGGACAAGCCCATTCTGCTGGACATCGGCGCCGTCTGGTGCCACTGGTGCCACGTGATCGACCGCGAGAGCTACGAAAATCCGCAACTGGCCGCGATCATCAATCAACTTTACATTCCCGTGAAAGTGGACCGCGACGAGCGCCCTGACGTGGACGCGCGTTACCAGTCCGCCATCAGCACGATTTCAGGGCAGGGCGGCTGGCCGCTCACCGGATTTCTGCTCCCGACGGGCGCCCCTTTTTCGGCGGCACGTATTTCCCGCCGGAAGACGCCATGGGCCGGCCCGGTTTCCGCCGCATTCTGGAGGCCGTCGCCGAAGGGTTTCGCAACCGGCGCGCCGAAGTGGAGGAGGCCGCGTCTCGCCTTGCCGAAGCCGTGGCGAATGCGGAAACATTTGCGGGCGCGCGCGGAGAATTCGAATTCGCGCGTGGCCGAGGAGCAGGCCGAGGCCATCGCGAATTTATTCGACCCGCGCAACGGCGGATTCGGCCGCTCGCCGAAATTTCCTCACACCTCCGCAATCGATCTGCTGCTGGAATGCCATCAGGCGGGCGGCGGCTCACGCATGCTGACCGTTGCCGCGTACGACGCTGGAGAAAATGGGTTCCGGAGGCGTGTACGACCAGATTGCCGGCGGGTTCCATCGCTATTCGGTGGACGAGCGATGGTGCGTGCCGCATTTCGAGAAAATGTCCTATGACAATTCGGAACTGCTGAAGAATTTTCTGCACGGCTATCAGGTTACCCGCGATCCGTTCTTTCGCGAAATCGCCGAAGGCATCATCGATTGGACCAATGCCGTGCTTTCCGATCAGCAGCGCGGCGGTTTTTACGCCAGCCAGGATGCCGACCAGACGCTGGACGACGACGGCGATTATTTCACGTGGACACTAGGCGGAAGTGCGCGCCGTGCTCGCGCCCGAAGAAGCGCGCGTCATCGAACTTACCTATGACGTCGAAGCGCACGGCGAAATGCACCACAATCCCGCGAAAAATGTGTTTGTGGGTGGCGCGGCCATGCCGAAGTGGCGCAAACGATCGGCGTCGGCATGGAGAGGCCAGCGATCCGCCTGACGCTGGCGCGCGCAAAAGGCAAGCTGCTGGCCGCGCGCGCGGCGCGCCCCGCGCCATTTGTGGATACAACGCTTTACGTTGCCTGGAATGCCATGTTTGTCTCGGCGTATCTCGATGCGGCCGCGGTGCTCGGCGGCGAGAAGGGCGCGGCTTGCCGCGCTTTCGCGCTCAAGACGCTCGACCGGATTCTTGCGGAAGCCTGGAGCGACGCGCGCGGATTCGCGCATCGCATCGGAGGCGCGCGCCTGGACGGATCGCTCGACGATCAGATTTTTGCCGGCATCGCGCTGCTCGATGCGTACGAAGCGACGCTGGAGCGGCGATATTTCGACGCAGCGCGGCGCGCAACGGATTTCGCCATCGCGGAATATTTCGACGCCGAGGGCGGAGGCTTCTTCGATCGCGCCTCGGGCGCGCCGCCCATGGGTGGCCTCGAAATGCGCCGCAAGCCGCTGCAGGATTCGCCCACGCCCGGCGCAAATTCCTGCGCGGCGATTCTGCTGGACCGCCTGTACGGCTACACGGGAGACGCGCGCTATCGCGAGTGCGCTGAAAAAACACTCGAAGCCTTTGCAGGCATCGCGCCGCAATATGGACTTCACGCCGCGAGCTACGGCCTGGCCGCGCTGCTGCACGCCCGCCAGCCCGTTCGAGGTTGTCATCACGGGCAAGAGCGACGATCCGCAGGCCGCCGCGCTTGAACGTGCCGCAAATTCCGTCTACCGATTCGGCAAAGCAGTGCTGCGCGTGACGCCCGGAACGCATGGCCACGCCCGATGCGCTTGCGCCGGCGCTGGCCGAAACGCTGCCGCACCTTCGCGCCGACGTCGCGCAAGCGCTGGTTTGCGTGGGCACTACGTGCCGCCCGCCAGTCAGCGAACCTGAATCACTGATTGCATTGCTCACGCAAACTCCTCCCAGGCTTGGTGCAAGCTGAAAGAAATTCGCCGCCGCTGAAATCGAAAAATGAACGCTTCAATGAGAGGCAGGTGTTAGAATGCCCAACTACTTTGAGGTCGCGCATCCCTGCGCGCCTGGTTGGCATTGGCTGGCCCGCCCGAATTGCGGGAAATAAAAAAGGAGCTGTTCACAATGTCGAGCAACGATAATGTTTTTGCGCGGTCGGCAAAACGGTTTGCAGGATTCGCTTTGCTGTCGGGCATCCTGGCGGCTGCGCCGGCGGCATTTGCGCAGTATCCCTCGACTTTCCAGATTACCAAGGATGGCACTGCGGTGATGCTGGAGGATTACGCCAATCCGCCGCTATCCAGCCCGACTCACGGAGGAGCGAATTCCACGGCGATCGACTACAAGGCGCAGCTGGGCCGAGTCACTGCTCTGCGCCCCGAGCCTGCAAACGCTCCGCTGGCGGCCTCACGCATTTTCGTCAACGATCAGAATGGCACTCTCTATATTCTGGAGACGGCCACCAAGAAATTTATTCCGTATCTGAAATTCACGGACATCTTCCCGAAATTTGCATCGGACAGAGGCAATGCCACCGGACTCGTTTCCATCACCTTCGATCCGGGCTACGCAAAAAATGGAAAGTTCTATACCGTGCACGTGGAAAATCCGGTCTTGCCCGGTTCCGCGACACCCGTAAACACGGCGATTCCTAGCTTGAATCTCAACGGCTATACGACCACCGACACCGTGAATCCGCCCGCGGGCCCCGTTCACCTGGAATCCGTGCTAGTGGAGTGGACCGACAGCAACATTCACAACGCCACGTTTGAGGGAACCGCGCGCGAACTCTTGCGCATCGGATTCGATCGCAATCACCCCACGGACGACACCATCTTCAATCCGCTCGCCAAGCCCGGCAGCAGCGATTACGGCAATCTTTACATTGGCGTGGGAGATGGCGCCCAGGGAGAAACGCCCGGTCCGTCGCACACCATTCCGCAGCAGCTCAATACTCTGCTTGGGAAAATCCTGCGGATCACTCCAGACATCAATCTGCACCCGAAGGATATCCTCAGTCCCAATGGCCGCTATCGCATTCCGTCCACAGGCCCCGATCCAAATCCATTCGTGAAAGTGGCGGGCGCGCGCGGGGAAGTCTACGCGTACGGCCTGAGGCATCCGCATCGCTTCGATTGGGACCCGGCTACCAAGACCATGCTGGTTATGGATATTGGCCTACACTATTGGGAAGAAATTAATATCGTGGCCAAGGGCGCGAATTACGGATATCCGGAGCGCGAAGGCAATGAGCAGCTCTTCGTGGACGACGCCGGAAAAACTGGCAGCCTGGTGACTCCGCCGGTGGCCTTCCCCGATCGCGATCTCTTGAAAGTGGAAGGGATCGATGAGCCGGTCATCCCCATCTACCCGGCCGCGGTGTACAGCCATTGGGAGGGCGACTCGCTGGGCAGCGGCTTTGTCTATCGCGGCAATCTGATGCCGCAGATGCGCGGAAAATTTATCTTCAATGACATGACCACCGGGCGAATTTTTTATACCGACCTCGCCGATATGATCGCCACGCGCGGGCAGCGCAATCACCAGGCGCCAATTCACGAATTGCAAATCATGTACAAGGGCCCCAATGACAGCGCCGCTGCAAAGCATCGCATGTTCGATATCGTCGCCCAGACCTTTTCGCAAAAGGGAGGAACGCCCGCGCAGGACCGCGTTCTGCCCGGCGCGGCTGGAGCCACGACAGGCTGGCGCGATGCCGACCACAAACAACCCAAAGCCGATATCGATGGCGTAGCGTACGGCGGCGGGCGAGCCGATATTCGAATTGCCAAGGGCGGCGACGGCGAAATCTACGTCCTGAGCAAATCCGACGGCATGATCCGAAAGATGACCTCGGTAGTTACTCCGCCTCCTGCCGCGAAATAAGAAACTGCGTCGCGGCAAGAAAAATCGCAATGCGTGCGCGCCTGGCCAGATGCCGGGCGCGCGCGTTTGCATCACGAAACGCTTCTCTCCCCTCCCCGTGCAACCGAATCGCGGATGGAGTATCCTATTGAGGTGGGCGCATACCTTTTGCTTCATGGGGTTCTGGTTTTCCTCGGGTTCCTGGGCGTGATCGCTGGGCTTTTCCTGGCATTTCTCTCGCAGCGCTATTGGTTTGCCCGGGCGTGGAAATTTTCGGGGCGAATCGAGAGTCCGGCGCGGCGCAAGGGCATTCGCTCCGCGCTGATCGCGCTGATTGCGGCGCTTGCTTTGGGAGCCGTTGCGCTTGCCACTCGGAATGTGCGCGGTGGAGTTTCTCGCGGTTCCTGGTGGTCCGCGTTTTTCGGTTTGTGGCTGACTAGCTCCATCTTTTCTTACCTGTTTATCAAAATCATCGTCGGAGCGGAATGGATCTGGAAGCGCGTGCGGCGGTCGTCCACGGATCAGAGTGTGCACCCGGCCGGTTCACCTGCTCTTGCGGCTGGCGTCGAGCACGCCGAAAACATCGATCATTCCCGGCGCCACTTTTTTCAGGCCGCGGGCGTGATTGCCGGCGCGGTTCCGTTTGTGAGCGCGTCCTACGGATTTGTGGCCGAGCGGTTTCATTTCTCTGTTCGCGAAGTCGAAATTCCCATCGCCAATCTTCCCGTTGCGCTGGATGGATTGCGCATCGCTCAACTGAGCGACATTCATATCGGTTCGTACATGCCCACCGCGCAGGTGCGCCGCGCCGTCGGCATGGCCAATGAATTGAAGGGCGACCTTACCGTTGTTACCGGCGATTTTATTACCGGCCGAAGGGATCCGCTGGAAGACTGCATCACTGAACTTTCGAGGCTGCGCGCGCCGCTGGGCGTCTGGGGTTGCAACGGGAATCATGAGATCTACGCGCAAGCGGAGGAAAAATCCGCCGAACTTTTCCAAAGATTCGGGATGAAATTGCTGCGCAAGGAAAATGCCGAACTGCGCTGGCAGGGAAGCCCATTCAACCTGATCGGCGTCGATTACCAGCGCCAGCGCGACAATGAGGGAGCCCATCCGCCGATGCTTGCCGGCCTGGAGCCGCTTGTCCGGCGCGACATCCCTAATATCTTGCTGTCGCACAATCCAAATTCTTTCCCCAAGGCGGCTGAGTTGGGTATCGAGCTGTCGCTCGCCGGACACACCCACGGCGGCCAGGTGCGTGTTGAAATTCTCGATCATCGCTGGAGCCCCGCAGAATTTCTCACTCCGTATGTCGCGGGCCTTTACCAGAGGCCTCTTCTGGCCCCAGCCAGTTTGCAATATCCCATCGAGTTGCGTATCCCCCAGGCCGCTTCGGCACAGCCGCAGAATTCCAGCATAATTTATGTCAATCGCGGGCTTGGCACGATTGGCGCCCCAGTCCGCCTGGGCGTCCCCCCGGAAATCACCCTCATCACATTGCGGCGCGCGGTTTAAGTGGCATAGGCTTCAGCCTGTGGGTTTTAGTCCTTGCAAGGACTAACCCCCACAGGCTGAAGCCTATGCCACGTAAAACCGCGCCGCGTTTGTCCGAGTGCTGCGTCGCGGTTGCTGCGCGCGCGGAGCGGTGCGATAATTCGGCGTTACGAGATGGAGACACTCCGCGAGCGAGTGAAGGCACGATAGGGGGAAGCGATGGGAGTACGAGACGCTTGGCTTGAGAAGCGGATGGTGGAAGCAGCGGCGGCGAATGGGACGCGCAACGTGTCGCAGATGCATTACGCGCGCAAAAATATTATTACGGAAGAAATGAGATTCGTTGCCGGGCGCGAGAAGATTGAGCCGGAGCTGGTGCGCAGCGAAATTGCGCGCGGGCGGGCCATTATTCCCGCGAACATTCATCACAAGGCGCTGGAGCCGATGGGCATTGGCATCGCCTTCAAATGCAAAATTAATTCCAACATCGGAAATTCGGCGACGACCTCGCACATCGATGAAGAGCTGAAGAAGCTGCATCACTCGGTGCACTACGGCGCGGACACGGTGATGGACTTGTCGACAGGCGGAGACATCGCGTCGATCCGCAAGGCGATCATCGAGGCCTCGCCGGTGCCCATCGGAACGGTGCCGATTTACGAAGCGCTTTCGCGCGTGAAGCGCACGGAAGATTTGTCGATTGGGCTGATGCTGGAAGTGATCGAGGAGCAGGCCGAGCAAGGCGTGGATTACATGACCATTCACGCGGGCGTGCTGCGCGAGTTTGTGCCCATGGTGCGCAATCGCATCACGGGAATCGTGAGCCGCGGCGGTGCGCTGCTCGCGCACTGGATGAACACGCACAAGAAGGAAAATTTCTTGTACGAGAATTTCGATGCGATCACCAAGATATTCAAAAAGCATGACGTGAGTTATTCGCTGGGCGATGGATTAAGGCCGGGATGTTTGGCGGATGCCAGCGACGAGGCGCAATTCGCGGAGTTGAAAGTGCTGGGCGAGTTGACCAAGAAGGCCTGGGAGCAGGACGTGCAAGTGATGATCGAAGGGCCTGGGCACGTGCCCATGGATCAGATCGAGATGCAGGTGAAGAAGGAAATGGAGCTGTGCCACGAAGCGCCGTTCTACACGCTGGGGCCGCTGGTGATCGACATCGCGCCAGGCTACGACCACATCACCAGCGCGATTGGAGCGGCCATGGTGGGCTGGCACGGCGCGTCGATGCTGTGCTACGTGACGCCGAAAGAACATTTGGGATTGCCGAACGCGGAAGACGTGAAGCAGGGAGTGATCGCCTACAAGATTGCGGCGCACGCAGCGGACGTGGCGCGGCACAGGCCGGGCGCGCGGGACAGAGACGATGCGCTGTCGTACGCGCGGTTCTTGTTCGATTGGAACAAGCAGTTCGAGTTGTCGCTGGACCCAGCGACGGCGAAAGCCATGCACGATGAAACCTTGCCGGACGATTTTTACAAGGACGCCAAGTTCTGCTCGATGTGCGGGCCGAAATTCTGCTCGATGAACGTGACGCAGCTGGCGGAAACGGCCGGCGGGCAGGATCAGTCGCAGCGCCAGCAGAAATTCGTGGAGCTCCTGGCAAGAATCGAGAAGTAGCAAGTAGCGCGGGCTTTAGCCTGCGGATTTTAGTCCTTGCTGGGACCAACCCCCGCAGGCTGAAGCCCGCGCCACGAAAACCAGACAGGCTGAAGCCCGTCCTACCAATGCCCGAATCCACAGACAACGAAGCGCTGCGCGAAGAATTCAACCGCTGGGCCGAGGCCGGGCGCGGCGAAGGCATGGAAGAAGGGCATCTGCCCATCGTCCTGCCTGTGCTCGACCAAATGAAATTTGGCCCTGACGAAAATGTGCTCGACGTGGGCTGCGGCGCGGGCTGGCTGGTGAGGCTGATTGCTGAGCGAATACCCGAGGGCCGCGTGATCGGCATGGATATTTCCGACGAGATGGTGCGCCGCGCACGCCGCAACTATGTAGACGTGGAAAATGCCATGTTCGTGGTGGGCGCGGCCGACGAAATTCCCTGGGACGCCAATTTTTTTACGCATGCGATTTCGGTCGAATCGGCCTACTACTGGCCCGATCCGGCGCGCGGCCTGCGCGAAGTTCACCGCGTGCTGCGTGAAGGCGGCACCGCGTGGATTGTAATCAACTACTATATCGAGAATCCGCATTCCCACCAGTGGGCCAATCATTTCGCCACGCCTACACATTTGCTCAGCGCTGATGAATGGGAGGCATTGTTCCGCGACACGGGCTTTATCGATATCGCGCATCGCCGCATTCCCGACCCGACTCCCGCGCCCGAATCCTACACAGGACGATGGTTCCAGGATGCGGCCCAAATGCGCGCTTTCCGCGAGGCGGGCGCACTGCTGGTTCGTGGGACAAAGTGAAACGCGAAACGGTCGATCGATTGGTTTTGTAGGACAGCCCCCCTCCCAATCCCCCCGGAAATTACGATTGTTCGTGTTTGACTCTCATCGCCGTGCATGGATATACTCCACATTCCTAAGGGACTAGAGGAGACACATGGGCGTCATCGATCAGCGCTTTGAAAAAAACTTCATGATTTCTTCGGTGGACTACGTATTCAACTGGGCGCGCAAGTCCGCCATCTGGCCGCTGACGTTCGGCCTGGCATGCTGCGCCATTGAGATGATCGCTTCGACCACCTCGCGCTTTGACATCGCGCGGTTCGGCGCCGAAGTGTTTCGTCCTTCTCCCCGGCAATCGGACCTGATGATCGTGGCCGGCACGGTGACCCTGAAGATGGCGCCGGTCCTGAAGCGCGTGTGGGATCAGATGCCCGACCCCAAGTGGTGCATCTCGATGGGCGCCTGCTCGAGCGTGGGAGGGCCATTCAACGCCTACTCCGTGCTCCAGGGCGTCGATCGCATCGTTCCCGTGGATGTTTATGTAGTTGGGTGTCCGCCCCGCCCGGAAGGCTTGATCTACGCGCTGCTGAAGCTGCAGGACAAGATCGACCAGATGTCCCTGGCCAAGCGGCCAACGGAAATCCGGTTGCACCCGGGCATGGCGGAGGATTTTAAGCGCAACGTGATGGTCGCGCAGACGCCTTCACCGCGCTAATTGCTGTAGCCCGCCTCTTCAGAGGAGGGGATTTTTCGCGAATTCGAGGAAAACCTCGCCTCTGAAGAGGCGAGCTATAAGCACCGGGCTACAAAAACCGAGCTTTACAGCCTCACATTTTGGGTAGACCGCTTTAAGGAGCTGGCAAATGGGTTTTGTGCGTGCGGCGAGAAAAGATGAGATTGCGGCGGGCTCGATCCGCGAGTTTCAGGTGGACGGCCTGACCGTGGCTATCGCTAACGTAGGAAACAAGTTCTACGCAATCAATAACACCTGCCTGCACCGCGGAGGCCCTTTGGCGCAGGGAGAACTCCACGGCGTTGCTGTGACCTGCCCTTGGCATGGCTGGCAATTCGATGTGACCACTGGCAAACACACCGTGAATCAAGCTGTGGGGGTCAAAACCTACGCGATTGAGGTGCGAGGCGAAGACCTCTGGATCGAAGCCAGCTAGTATCGGAATCCAAAAATCCGAAGAGTCCTTTCTAAACTATTATAAAGTAAAGACTTAATATTTTTAAGGGCAGGGCTTGTCGCGAGAATATTTCTGTGTCCAATCTGCCCGGACATGCGTCTAATTATGCAGGTAGGATGAATCTTAAGGGATTTTCCCTATTGGGAAATCCCGGAAATGTACGAATTTTTGCACAACGGGCGAGGTCCCGTGTATAGTGTCCGACCGACTCAAAGTTCGGGGAACGATAACAATTCGGAGGCTGCCCGGTTTGACGACAACTCGCCCACCGGCAAAGAGAGGGTATTGGATTTTTTCGGTCAATCCCCACCATTATCATTGGGATACGCTGTTTGTGAAGGGCAAGGAGATGTGGAGGGGTGCCGGAACGCGTGCCGACGCCAACCGCGCCTTAAAGCAGGTGCGCAAGGGCGATCGTGTGCTTTGCTACCACTCCGCGCCCGAGAGGGCTCTCTACGCGATCGCGGAAGTGACGCGCGATCCTTACCCGGACCCGCACGACCGCGAGTCAAAGATGATGGTTGCGGACTTGCGCGCCATGGAGCGCCTGCCCCGCCAGATTACTCTGGATGAACTCCGGACCAATGCCTCCGTGCGCAAGGTCAAGTTCCTGAAGAGCGTGCGTCTGATCATTTCGCAGGTTACCGAGGAAGAGTATCAGGAGATTCTGCGAATGGCGGGCATTGTGGCGACTCCGGGGCTGCCGCTGCCGTGATTTCGTGACCGGTGACTAGTGCCTGGTGACCCTCCTTTCTCCACCAACGGGTTGCCGAATATTCCCTGCGGAAAATCTCGCCCGTCAGTTCTTCCTTGCGCATTCGTGAAATGATTTTGCTATTTTGAATGGGAATCCATCATGCCTGAGCTTCCCGAAGTTGAAACCGTTGTGCGCGGATTGCGATTGTCGCTCCCGGGCCGCACAGTTGCCGATGTGCGGTTTGGGAAGACCGACTTCGCGGACAATCCTGCCGAGATCGCGGATCAGCTCCCCGGAAAACGAATTGCAGAAGTAACGCGCCTGGGAAAATTTATTTGCATCAGGTTGCAGACAGGCGCGCCGAGCGCGGGGACGGGCGATTCCTCTTTGCCGGTCTGCCTGCCCGTCTATCTGATTGTTCATCTGGGAATGACCGGGCGGCTTACCGTGCTTGGCTCCAGCGAATCCGTTGTGCCGCACACGCACGTATTTTTTCATCTCGACGATGGCCGCGAGCTGCGATATACGGACATCAGGCGCTTTGGGCGGATGCTTCTCCTGCCGGAATCGGAGTTTGCGGCGTTCAAGGGGAAGTTGGGAAAAGAGCCGCTGGAGATCGGTGCGGAAGAATTTTGCGCGGCTTTTGCATCGAGGCACGCTCGAGTTAAAGCGTTGCTGCTCGACCAAAGCGTGTTGTGCGGCGTCGGCAACATTTACGCGGACGAGAGCCTGTTTCGCGCGCGACTGCATCCAGCCCGCATCGCGGAAAATCTAACCAAGAAAGAATTGCTGGCTCTTCATCGTGCTGTTCGCCGAGTCCTGGAAGAGGCGATCCGTTTCCGCGGCTCGACAATTTCCGACTACTTCGATTCCGAAGGCAAGCGCGGCGAGTTCCAACTCCGCCACCGCGTTTACAAACGAAATGGAAAACCCTGTTTTCGCTGCAAAACAATCCTCCGCCGGGCAATCGTGGCAGGGCGGGGCAGTCATTTCTGCCCAAGCTGCCAGCCCGCGCCCCGCGCTCGCGCGAAGAAGAGATCGAAACCACGGATGCACACGGATCGACACGGATAAAGAAAAAGTTCAAGAAGCAAAGTACTTTAAGCTACGGACATGGGTAAGCAATTGCCTTAGTTTTAGCAGTTGTTTCTTATGTTTTATCCGTGTTTATCTGTGTGTATCCGTGGTTTCGTTTGCACTTTAGTTTAGGATTCAGCGGGCGGAGGGGATTGTGCGTGCTGTGATTCAGCGAGTTAGCCGCGCGAGTGTTGTGGTGGAGGGGCGCATCACGGGAGAAATTGGCGCGGGTCTTGTGGTGCTGCTTGGCGTTGGGCGGACGGACAATCCGGAATCGGCCTCCTATCTGGCTGAGAAAATCGTAAACCTACGAATTTTTTCCGACGATGCGGGCAAGATGAATTTGTCCCTGCTCGATGTCGGTGGAGCCGCGCTGGTGGTGTCTCAATTCACTCTGTATGGGGACACGCGAGGCGGGCGCAGGCCTTCGTACATTCAGGCCGCTCCTCCCGAGGAAGCCAATCGGCTCTACGAGGAATTTGTGCGCTCGATGCGCGGGCTCGGCATCCCTGTTGAAACCGGCGTATTTCAGGCGCACATGCAGGTGGAGCTGGTGAACGATGGGCCGGTCACCATCTTGCTCGATTCCGAAAAATCGATTTGAGTATCCGATTTTTCGGATGGCACGGAAGTCCCAATCGGGATTCATTCTTGAAGTCGTGCTGGCATTTATATCGGAGGGCGATACAATATGGCGGTGTCCACCGGAACGATGACTGCCGCGGAATTTCGTGCCCTTGCGGAATTTCGATACCAAATTCGCATATTCCTGAACGGCAGCGAGGAAGCCGCGCGCAAGGCGGACCTTGAGCCGCAACAATACATGCTGATGCTGGCCCTTCGCGGACTGCCCACAGGCCGCGAGCCAAGCATTCAGGAATTGGCAGAGCGAATGCAATTGCGGCACCACAGCGTTGTGGAGCTGGTGGACCGCCTCGAGAAGAGGCAGCTTCTGCGCAGGGAACGCTCGCGAACGGATCGGCGGCAGGTCCTCCTGCATCTCACCCCGCGCGGCGAAAAAATTCTCACGAAGCTTGCCAAGCAGCGTATCTCGGAGCTTCGCACGGCGGCTCCGAAGCTGGTCCGCGCGTTGACCGCGGTGATCCGCTCAACGCAAGCAAATAAACGCGTTCGCCGGTAACGGCTCCTCAAGCTGAAAATTTACCGTGCTAAGTGCAAGTAATCTGGCGATCTCAATCGTAGAGAGCAAATTGGGAGGTTTTTTCTTGTGACATTTTTCGCTCGAATGAGCGAGCGCGACGAAAGCAGAGAAAGCCCCGTTCGATTTCGTGTCGGCTTTATTTCGCTGCTGGCCTCGATAGTCGGCGTCATTGCTGGGTTCGCCGCATTTCTCCTTTACAATCTGATCGGATTATTCACCAACCTCGCTTTCTACGGCGTCTGGTCTTTCCATTTCCGCAGCGCAGCGGAAAATCAACGCGGAGCGTGGGTCATCCTCATTCCCGTCATCGGCGGGCTGCTCATTGGCCTGATGGCCAAATACGGATCGCCGAAGATCAGAGGCCACGGCATCCCCGAAGCTATGGAAGCCGTGCTCATCTCCAAAAGCCGCATCGAAGCCAAAGTCGCCATTCTCAAACCTATTTCCGCGGCCATCGGGATCGGCACGGGCGGCCCATTCGGCGCCGAGGGGCCGATCATTCAAACCGGTGGAGCGCTCGGTTCGCTCGTCGGGCAGCTTGTTTCGACCACAGCCTCGGAGCGAAAAGTTTTGCTGGCCTGCGGGGCGGGGGCGGGTCTCGCGGCCATGTTCAATGCTCCGATCACCGGAGCTTTGCTGGCCATCGAACTTCTGCTTTTTGAATTTCAGGCGCGTTCCTTTATTCCGCTCATGCTTGCCAGCGCGCTGGCTGTGGTGGTTCGGCTTCGCCTGTTTGGCGACGAAACCATGTTTCGCGTCGGCGCTTTCGACTACGACCTTATTCACGGAATTCCTTTTTACTTAATTCTCGGTCTTATTTGCGGAATTGCTGCAATCGGTTTTGCCTCCGCCCTGAAACGCCTGGAAGATTTCTTCGATGGCATGAAGAAAGTGCCTGCTGTTTTGCACCCGGCCATGGGAGCGCTGGGGCTGGGTGTGGCCGGTTATTTCTTTCCGCGTGTGTTTGGCCCCGGTTACGCAACCATCGTGGACGTCTTGAACACGCGCCTGGCATTCACCGCCGTGGCGCTGCTTCTGATTTTCAAGGCAGCCGTTGTGCTGCTCTCGCTGGGGTCGGGCACATCGGGCGGCACGCTGGCTCCCATGTTCATGATGAGCGGTGCGATCGGCAGCGTTTTTGCAATGGCCGTAAACTATTTGGTTCCGAGCGCGCATCTTTCCGTGGGCGCGTACGCCGTAGCGGCCATGGGAGCTCTTCTGTGCGCCTGCGCCCGCGCGCCGTTCACCTTTCTGGTCTGCGCGATCGAAACGACGCACGATTTTCACGCCGTGGCGCCGGTCATCCTAGTGTGCGTGGTCGCCGATGCGATAGCGGTGCGCTATATGCCGCATTCGATCATGACGGAAAAACTTGCCAGGATGGGCTTCGGCGCGGGGCAAGACTACGAGGCGAACTCGCTCAAGCAGCTCAAGGTTGCGGACGTCATGGTGCGCGATGTTGCCACAGTCGCTCCGGATGAAAGCGTTCGTCAAGCCGCCGACCGATTTGCAGATGGAGACCTGAAAACCTCGCGCCATCACGCGCTGCCCATCGTGGATTCCGCCGGCCTCCTGCAGGGAATCGTTACGCAAGGAGATTTGTTGCGCGCGCTTCAACTGGACCCGCACGGCAACGTGAGCGTGCTGGACGCCGGCACGCGTTCGCTCGTGGTTGCTTATCCCGACGAGCGTGTTTTCGATGCCGTGACAAAAATGCTGGAAAACAATATTGGCCGCCTGCCGGTGGTGGATCGTAACGATGCGCGAAAGATGGTCGGTTATATCAATCGCGCCAATGTCATGGGTTCGTGGCGAGGCCACCTGCACGCGGAGTCGGTCCGCGAACATGGATGGCTGCGAAATCTGCGGTCGGTTCCAGAGAATCAAGGCCCTGCCGGTGTTGCCACCGGCCGCGTTGAATCGCTCGCGGACGATCAACTATTGCTCATACTGAATTCGGATTCGAGCGGCACACCGGAAGAATTTGCGCTGGACGCGCCAGTGCGGGGAGTATTTCTGGGAGATGAAGTTCGCGTGAGCTACCGGAAAGAGAGTGGGCGCAAAGTCGCCATGCGCATCGAGGAACTTTCCAGCAGGCAGTAGAATTTTGTGGCGCGGGCTTCAGCCTGCGGATTTTGGTCCTCGCGAGAACTAAAATCCGCAGGCTGAAGCCCGCGCCACAATCTAGAATCCACCGCCGCCACCGCCGCCGAAACCCCCGCCTGAAGAGCCGCCTCCGCCAAAGCCCGAACCTCCGCTGCTTCGCGGAGCCGAGGTCAACACGGAACCCGCCTGCGCCGTCATATTGTCCAGACTGTTGATGAACATGATCGGGTAGAAGCCGCCACTGGAGTAATTGCCTTGGTACCATGAGGGCGGCTGCGAATAAATATGCTGGAACGCCCCGACCCATTTCTTCTCCACGCCCAGCGCCATCGCGAATGGCAAGAACTTCTCAAAGGTTTCGGGAGTCTGGCTGATGCGGTCCAGGTGATCGGATTCCACGTGCGACAGAAAATCCTCAAAGCCCAGCACGCCTGCCAGGGCTTTTACGCCGTCGGCCGTGCGCGCCGGCATGAACCATCCAAATCCGGCGATGATTCCGCCGCAAAGAATCGCGGCGATAAAAAATGGCGGCAGCGCTATTCCCATTTTCTGCGAGAGCGAGTTGCCCAGGAAGATAAGCAGAATTCCGGTGACAAGCCCTCCGGAGACGAAGCCTCCGCGCACGTAATCGGGCCGGTGCTGAAAATAGCCGCGTTTCATCAGCGCATCGAAAATGTTGTTCTTGATGCCGGGGATGCTCTTGTAAAACACATTCTGCAGGCTGGAAAGCTTTACATCGGTTTCCGCGCCGTTTGAAAAAATTCCCGCCAGCAGCGCCATCTCATGCGCTTTCAAGCCGGCCCATTCTCCAAGTCCTTTTTTCAAATGAAAAATATATTCCTTGGAGTGCAGTATCATCCCGGCGATTCCCGACTTTTCCGTTTCCTCGATCACGATATAGCCGCGCACAGCAAGATCCACGATAGTGGCGGTGATGTCGCGCATGGCCGCCTGTTCATCCACCAGAGTGCCGGCTTCCGCTGGCGTCAGTCCCTCCGGGGGCGCATATTGGACCGCGACCGAGCCGATGCGCGGGTCGCGTCCGCGCGCGGACCACAGCCAGAACATCAACAGAAATACCGGCACGGGAAAGAAGAGTGGCCAGTTGCTTTCCAGAAATTGTCCGATCAGATCGCTTGTGCCAGGCTCTTTCACGAAGCCTTTGTCCCAGCCCACAACGGCGGTTAACCCTTCGTGAAACGAGAGAGGCTGCAGCATGAACACTTCCACCGTGTTGTCCGACGCCTTGATTCCCGCATTCTGTGAGCGCGAGCCATACGAGCCGGTAAATTCATTGGTGCGCACACCAGTCACACCCGGCGGCAGCAGGATTTGAGCACTGGCGTCGCCGATGGGGACGTCCCACTCGTCTCCGGTCACGTTCCAGTACAACTCGTCATGATCCTCGAAAAATTTCAAGGCGTTGCGGACCTGGTAGTGCAGGCGGATGGTGCGGTCCACGTCGATCGCATTATCGATGTAGATCTTCCATCTCAGGTAATGGCCCTGGCGCGAGGATTCGACTTTTAGGGGCTGCCCCCCGGCATCGGTTGCGCTAATCAACTTCACGAAGAGCGAATAGTTAAACCCTTGCGGAGTTACGTATTCGACGGGGATGGTGCGATACATGCCGTGCCACTCGCCGATGAAATTAGCCTCGATGGTTTCGGTCACGTCCAGCGAGGAGTCCGGCTGGACGAAAATTTCGGCGGAGAAGCTCTCAATTTTAAGCTGCCGTGCGGAAGCGCAAGCGGCGAACGCGATTACTAGCAAGGCCAGCATGGCGGCGCGCTGGAACAGGTTACTCAGCAAGCGGTTTGCCTCTGTAGGGCCGGGCTTCAGCCCGGCGGCAAACAGTGCTCGCATGTGATTCCGCATGGTAGATGAGTTCATTGCTGCTATGCGCTCGGCGCGCCAAAGCTGACCTTGGGGACTTCGCGTTCCGCGGGAGCGCTGATCTGGAAGAATTCCCGTTCCTTGAAGTTGCCCATGCCGGCGACGATGTTGGAAGGGAACTGCTCGATCATGGTGTTGAAATCGCGGACCACCGCGTTGTAGTAGCGCCGCGCGTTTTGCACCGTATCTTCAATTTCATTGAGCGTGCTCTGCAACTGCGTGAAGCTCTCCACCGCGCGCAATTGCGGGTACGCTTCGGCCAGCGCGAAGACTTGCCGCAGCGCCCCGGTCAGCATGCCTTCGGCTTCTCCCTTGGCAGCTGGGCCCTGCGCCGACATGGCCTGATTCCTAGCCGCCACGACGCCTTCGAGGGTTGTCTTCTCATGCGCTGCGTAACCCTTCACCGTTTCCACGATATTGGGGATCAGGTCATAGCGCCGCTTGAGTTGCACGTCGATGTCCGACCAGGCGTTGTCGCACTGCACCTTCAGCCGCACCAATCCGTTGTAGGTGAACATCAGGTACATCACCACGGCTACTACAAAAACTACCAGGCCAATCAGCATGGAGATTCCTTTCGCGATCGGAGAAATGGCCTCACCCGGGCCTCATTTCAATATAGGAGAGGTCTCGCGCACAGTAAAGAATTGCCTGTTTTCGATGTGTAGTAAGCGCCCCCAGCCCGTTGCAAGCCCAATCCAATGAGCATCTTCCATAACAAATAAGTTAGAACAATCCTGACTTCGGCGAGTTCCTGCTATTCCGGTTGACATTCCAATGCGCTGGCCGGAAACTTGCTCCCACCTCTCCAGGGCCTTATGTGTGTCTCGAGGTCCCGGCAATGAAAAAAGCGTTTTTCGCCGCAGTGGCGCTACTGCTCCTTGGTGCGTCTCTCCGGTCGCAAGTTGTGCAGAAACCGAAGGTGAAGGTGCGAGTCATTTTGGTGGACAAGGACTTGAATCAGAAGCCCGTTCCACATCTCACGCTTTTGTTTTCCCCGGAATCGGGCGATACCGATGCTCCCGGCGAAGTGAAAACCGATTTTGGCGGGAATGCCGAGTTTCAGGCGTCGCCTGGAAAATACAAGCTGACCACTCCTCAAGGCGTGGATTTCGCCGGCCGTCACTACGCTTGGGAGTTAGAAATCGAAGTTCGCGGCGAAACGCTTTCCGTGGACATGAGCAACGACAATGCCCGAGCCGCCGACCCGCCCTCCGCCGAACCCGCGTCCAAGACGGATGATTTGACTCTGATGTTTCAGAAGTATCAAAAGTCGGTGGTGACCGTGTGGAGCGAAATCGGTTCCGGCACGGGTTTCATCGTGGATTCCTCCGGCCTGGTGATGACCAACCAGCATGTGATTGGGCCGTCAGAATTGGTGTCCGTTCAGTTCGATTCCAAGAGGAAGGTTGCGGCAAAGGTCCTGGCATTTGACGCGGACCGGGACGTAGCTGTTCTTTATGCCGATCTCAGCGCCTTTCCCGAGGCCATGGCCGTGCCATTCGCCAGCGCGCGTGCCGGGCATGAGTTAGCTGTCGAGGGCGAGAAGGTGTTTACCATCGGCAGCCCGCTTGGCCTGAAGAAGATCATCACCAGCGGCATCGTCAGCAAGGTCGAGGCGCGCGCCATTCTATCCGACGTAAATATTAATCACGGCAATTCCGGCGGGCCGCTTTTCAATTCGCTGGGCGAGGTCATCGGAATCACCACATTCCTGGTTCCGGGAGCGAACGGGCCTGGCGTTGCGGGCATCGTGCGCATCGATCAGACCTTGCCGGTGCTGGGTCAAGCGCGGAAAAAGATGAAAGACGCGACGCCGCCCAGCGCAAGGTTGCTGCCCGTGGAGCCCAGCGATCCCTATCCGCTGGACGCCCTAAAGGAAATGAGCAAGCCGGCCAAAATTGATAGGAAGCCGTATATTTTTACTATAGGCGGTTTTGATGTGGCTCTGATCACTCCGGTTTTGCAATATGAGGTCGATGGGAAAGTGGACCGCACCGCCGCTAACGAAAAGGGGAAGAGAACGAACAGGCGCGGCGAATCGTCTCAAAACACGTTCGAGCCGCTGCAGGACTTGCACGAATGGTCCGAATACATTGGCGAATATAAGCCTGTGCTGCACGTGCAGGCCGCGCCCCAATTGCGCGAGACGTTCATGTCCACGCTGGGCCGCCAGCTGGCTCCGGCGATCGTGACCTACGCGGGCGGCTCGCGCATGAAATTCCGGGCGGACTTCTACAGGATGAAACTTCTTTGCGGCGCGAAGGAAGTCGAGCCCATCCAGCCGGGCAAGGCCGCCACCGTAGTCAACGCGCACGACTCGTTCGTGAATGTTACGGACGCAACTTACGTCGGCATCTATTCCTATCCGGCGGATGCAATCTCTCCGTCTTGCGGCAAAGTCACCCTGCAGATTTTTTCCGAGAAGGATCCCCAAAAATACGAATCGAAGGATTTGGACCAAAAGTCGATTAACCGCGTATGGAACGATTTCAAGCCGTACCTGGCCGCCCACAATAAGGCGGGGAATTAGCGATAAATCAGAACTTACAAAAAACAGGCCTTCTTGGGTCGTGGCGGTTTCCGAGAGTCATGAATTACGAATCACAAGTCACGAATCGAGAGAGTGGTTCCATATCCCGCTCGCAAGCCGCCACGGCCGTAATCTTTAACTCTTACTCTGGTATAGAAGTGCCATTTGCGTTACTCTTGCGCCCGCTGGAAGCTGTCACTTCCGATGACACATGCACTTTAAAACCTTCAGCGCCGCAGTCTTCGGCATCGACGCCTATCTGGTGGAAGTGGAGGTGGACGTCGGCTCGGGCAGCCCCGGCGACTTCAACGTCGTGGGCCTGCCCGACGTCGCGGTGAAGGAGAGCCGCGAGCGCATCAAGGCGGCGCTCAAGAATTGCGGCCACGATTTTCCCCCGCAGAGCGTCACCGTCAACCTGGCGCCCGCCGACATCCGCAAGGAAGGTTCGGCGTTCGATCTTCCCGATGGCGCTTTCGATTCTGGGCTGCCAGGGCGCATTTTTCGGCAAGCGGCTCGATCAATTCATATTTCTCGGAGAGTTATCGCTCGACGGGCAAGTGCGCTCGGTGCGCGGAGCCCTCTCGGCGGCGCTGGCCGCGCGCGAATACAACATCCGCGCGGTGGTGGTCCCGGAAGCCAACGCGCGCGAGGCAGCCGTCGTCGAAGGGATCGACGTATTCGCCGTGCGCACGCTCCCGCAAGCCGTGGACTTGATCAACGCGCCCGAATCGTTTGCCCCCGTGCGCGTGGACGCGCGCACGATGCTGGCCGATGCCGCGCAATATGCCGGTGGACATGCGCGACGTCCGCGGCCAGCAGGCCGCCAAGCGCGCGCTCGAAGTGGCTTGCGCCGGCGGGCACAACATCATCTTCATCGGACCGCCCGGCGCGGGGAAGACGATGCTTGCCAAACGCATCCCCACGATCCTGCCGCCGATGTCGCTCGAGGAGGCCATCGAAACCACGCGCATACACAGCGTTGCGGGGCTGCTCGACGATTCGCGCGGCCTGGTGGGCACGCGGCCGTTTCGCTCGCCGCACCACACGATCAGCGACGCGGGACTGATCGGCGGCGGCGCGGTGCCGCGTCCGGGAGAAGTTTCGCTGGCGCATCACGGCGTGCTCTTTCTCGACGAATTGCCGGAATTCCAGCGCAACGTGCTCGAAGTGATGCGCCAGCCGCTCGAAGACGGCGCGGTCACGATCTCGCGCGCCGCGACTTCGGTGACGTTTCCCGCGCGCTTCATGCTGGCCGCGGCGATGAATCCCTGCCCGTGCGGATTTTTCGGCGACTCGACGCGCGAGTGCCACTGCTCGCCGCCGCAGATTCAGCGCTACGTATCGAAAATTTCCGGGCCGCTGATCGACCGCATCGACATCCACATCGAAGTGCCTGCCGTAAAGTACAAGGAATTGCGCGGCGCCAGGGCCACCGAGGATTCCGCCCTGGTGCGCGAACGCGTCCTGCGCGCCCGCGCGCGCCAAATCGAGCGATTCACCGGCGAGAAGAAAGTTTTCGCGAACGCGCAGATGCCGCCGAAACTGATCCGGAAATATCTGCGCCATCTCCGAAGACGGCGAGAAGATGCTGGAGAACGCGATTACGCGCCTGGGACTTTCCGCGCGCGCCCACGACCGCATCTTGAAAGTCGCGCGCACCATCGCCGATCTCGATGCGTCGGCAAACCTCGAAACGCGCCACCTCGCCGAAGCCATCCAGTACCGCACGCTCGACCGCACGTACTGGGCGTAGGAACTCCGGAGAAAATCCTCAACACAGAGGACACAGAGAAAAGAGGAGAAGAGCGGAGAAAACCAAATTTCTCCACTAATTCTCCGTGTCCTCTGTGGCATTTCTCAGTGTTCTGTGTGTTAAAGCTCTTGACCATAGTGCGGCTAAGGCCTACTTGTGGCGAATATCTTCCGGCGCTCGCTGTCGATCGAGCGGCACGATCTGAATTTGCCATTCGACGGGCACGGACGTCGGCAGGAAACAAATTTTGCTGTCGCAGGCCTGATACTCGAGCTTTCCTTTCACCGTAATATTTTTCCCATCCGCTCCCAGAGCGCCGCTGAAGTCGGTCGCGGAGTTTACTTTCAGCTCCTGCCGGATTCGAAATGCGCCTTCAAATACGGGCACGCGCTCTTTAATAGCTGGCAGGTACAGTATTTTTGCGGCGGGGTAGCTGGCCTGTTTCAATTCAAAGTCCGGGAGGGGATCGATGGCAAGCTTGATGGTCTTGTATCCCTTCGTTCCCGGGGCATAGACATGCACATCCTGCGGGAGCCGCACTTCGACCGTCAGCGTCACAAGGTTGCCGGGAACGGCCACGCGGTCCGATTGTTCCACGCGCAACTGCAAATGCGGGGCTTCCACCGTGTCGCTGACTTCCTCGCCCAGCTCAGGGAAAAGTTTGGAGAGCACCGTATTTCCAGTGAGCCGTTCACGATACTTAGCCTCAAAGAATTTTTCTCGGATGTTGCCCTTTGGGTCGATAAAAAAATACTCCGGCCGCGCCATACCAGCATTCGGCCCAATCGCCTCCGAATTCAACACTTGATACATGCGAATGATTCTTGAATCCGGGTCGGAAAGCAGAGGGAAGTCAATCTTGCGCCGGTCGGAAAAATATTTCAGGATTTCCACGCTGTCGTAACTGATGCCCGCCAGCTTGATTCCTTGTTCCTCGAAACGCTTCTTGGCCGCCTGCAACTGAATGAGCTGGTCCTTGCAGTAGGGGCACCAGTCGGCGGAGCGGTAAAACAAAAGAACGGTTCCCTTCGACCCTTTCAGCGTATCGAGAGTTTGTGTCTTGCCAAATTGGTCGCGCGCCGAAAAGTCGGGAGCCTTTTGACCCGCGCGCAGTCCCACCTCGGAAAACATCTGAAGGGAAGCCACATGAATCGCATTCCCCTGCAAAGTCCCTTGCACCGTGACGCTGTCTCCCAAGTGTCCCTTGGCCTGATCCTGCGAATCGAGCGCGTAGACTTGCCGGATCGTGTCGTCATACAGTGCCAGCGAGGCGCCGGGCGTCTCGGCTGTGCACTTGGCCGCCTCGGCGAAGGCATCATCGGCGCTGCACGAAGCGTTGACAATCACGCCGGACCAGGACCCTGCTTTGGTGTTCTCAAGTTGGCTGGCCGGCGTGAACACAGCGGCAAGAAGGATCGTAAACGCGCACGCCCACATATGTTTGTTCATGGTCGAATCATCTCCGGCAATCGGAATAAGCGCCAATCTTGAAGCGACAGCGGTTTCACTATGACCCAGAATACGCTCGCGTGGCCCCGATCGCCAAGCAGACTTGGCGATTTTTGGATATAATAAAAAGATATGCTTTCGCTAAATAACGTCACCATGCGCTACGGCGCCAGGCTCCTGTTCGAGGACGTCACCTGCTCGTTCCTCGAAGGACGCCGCTATGCAATCACCGGCCCGAACGGCGCCGGCAAAACCACTTTGATGAAGATCCTGGAAGGCGATTTCGAGCCGACCAAAGGCTCGGTCTCGCGGCCAAAGAAGCTGGGTATCTTGCGGCAAGACCAGTTTGCCTTCGATCAGTTTCGCGTCATTGACACGGTCATCATGGGCAACTCCGCCTTGTGGAAGGCTCTCCAGGAGCGCGATATCCTGTATGCCAAGCCCCACGAGGAGCTGACCGACAAGGATGGCATGCGCCTCGGCGAACTCGAAGGAATCGTAGGCGACGAGGGCGGCTATACGGCAGAGGCTGACGCCGCCATCCTGTTGGACGGACTGGGCATTGAATCGACGCTACACGAGCGCATGATGAGCGAGTTGCAGGGCGGACAAAAAGTCCGCGTCCTGCTGGCGCAAGCGCTGTTTGGCAATCCCGCCGCGCTGCTGCTGGACGAGCCGACCAACCACTTGGACCTCGATTCCGTTCACTGGCTTCAGGACTATCTGCACGAGTACCCGGGCGTGCTGATCGTTGTCTCGCACGACCGCCATTTCCTGAACAGCGTCTGCACGCACACCGCGGACATCGACTACCAGACGGTGATCATGTATACGGGCGGCTACGACGAAATGGTTCTGGCCAAGACGCAGATTCGTTCGCGCATCGAAGCCGACAACGCCGTGCGCGAGAAGAAAATCGCTCAGCTGAATGAATTCATTGCGCGCTTTTCGGCCGGTACTCGTTCCTCGCAGGTTACATCGCGCAAGAACGAAGTCGAGCGCATCCAGACTTCCGAGCTGGCGCGGTCAAACATCGCCCGGCCCTATATTCGCTTTGAATTGAAAGCTCCCTCCGGGCGCCACCCGCTGGAATTCAAGGGGCTTACGAAGTCTTACGACGGCCACAAAGTGATCGAGAAGTTTGCGGCAAACGTCGAGCGCGGCGAGAAAATCGCCATCATCGGCCGCAACGGTTCCGGCAAAACGACACTGATCAAGTCGCTTATTCGCAATGCCACCGGATTTATCGATGACGCGGATCGCCACTTTCATGTCAACGGCGGCCACGTGAAGTGGGGCCACGAAACGACTGTCGGTTATTTCGCGCAGGATACGACGGATACAATCGCCAAGGATACCAACGTGATCGAATGGCTGCACCAGTTCGATCCGAAGGCCTCGCAACAGGAGTTGCGCGCGGTGCTGGGCCAGATGCTGTTCAGCGGCGAGGACGCCGAGAAATCCACGCGCGCGCTTTCCGGAGGCGAATCGGCGCGCCTGATTTTCTGCAAGCTCATGCTGCAAAAGCCCAACGTCCTGGTGTTCGACGAGCCCACCAACCACCTGGACCTGGAATCGATCAACGCTCTGAACATCGCGCTGCAGAAATATCCCGGCACGGTGCTGTTCGTCACCCACGATCACGACGTCATCGACGAAGTGGCCACGCGCATCTGGCAATGCAAGGGCGGCCACGTCGAGGACTTCAAGGGGCCCTACGAGGATTTTCTGGTATACGCCAAGCAGAAGGCTTCGTAGCTTTTGGCCGCCTTCTTAAATGCAATAGATTAAGAGAAGTCCTCATTCTTATTGCTAATTCCACATAATTGTTTGGTAATTGGAACGCCGCCATGTTAAATGGTGTTGTCCACGTGAGGCGAAAAATTATCCGTATCCTAGCCATTGCCTTCGCGATCCTTATCGCGATTGCACCGTCAACCCATGCAAACTCAAAGAATGACAAAACCTGGTATTGGAGCGACAGAAATGGGCATTCTTACGACCGCACCGAACTAGACAGAATATTGGACCTACATCGCGAGTGGGTCAACTCCAGACACAAGATGGGTCAACGTGCTGACCTTCAGGGAGCCAAGTTGGCCGGTGCGGACCTAAGTGGAGCGGAGTTGTCGGGGCTCGATCTGAGTGGAACTGACCTGAGTAACGCCGAGATGAGTGGAATAATAATAGGCGAAGCATCAGCAGGTCCACCGGTGCCGAATCCGCCGATGATGTTATCTATGAGCGCTATGCCGGATCCGAATCCCCCGAATTCGACTTACCTAGACTTGCTCGCTTACTTCGCAAAGGCTTTGATACGCCCCTCTCCAAAAGCCGTCAACGAATGCGACTGGAAATCTGTCGCCCATCCAAACGCGACCGATCTATCACAAGCACGTCTCGTGGGAGCTGTTCTCAAAAATACTCATTTTTATAATACAAATCTTTCCGGCGCCGATCTATCAGGAGCAAAGATGGGTGGTGCGCAGTTCGTCGGGGTCGAATTTAGGGGCGCCAAGATGAGCGGTGCGTTTGTTAACCATGGGCTCATATACCAAAGCCATATTTTCGCAGCGGATTTATCGAATGCAGATTTCACGTCCACTAGTTTTTGGGGTTCTGACCTCAACGTTTCCGATTTGACAGGCGCGAAGTTGGACAACTCTAATTTTTCTGAAGCCGAAGTATGCAAGGTAAACTTCGAACCTGAAACGATTCCTTCAGATATTCCCTCCCTCGCGTCTGCGCATGGTCTACAGTTTCTAGAATCTAAGAATGGCACGTACGCACTAGTCGCGCTGAGAGGGAGATTTAGGGATCAAGGTTTCCGGGACCAGGAGAGGAAGCTGACTTACGCGATCAAACAGCACGAGGCCGCAGGGTATTGGTTGCAGTGCGTCTCGGGTTCCGCGTCTGAATGCTTTGAATTTGCCATCAACGAGTTTCTTTTTGACTGGACGTGTGAGTATGGTCTTAATCCAGAGAGGGCACTACGCATTCTTATAGGAGTGTGGTTTTTTTGTGGGGCTATCTATTGGATACTAATCAGGTTTCCGAGGAGTGGGGGGCTTTATATCACACCGCCAGGACTTCCCATTACTAGCAGGCTCCGACACATGAGAATTCGGCGTCTTCGACCGAGAACGCCTTTGATTTACCCAACGGCGACATCTGGAAGTGATTGGTCGAGAATCGGTGCGAACTCGAAGGCCATTCTATTCCGAGAATTTAGAAGGCTTGACGACGAGTGGGGTCTGTTTCTAACTTCCCTGTTTTTTAGCACAATGAGTGCTCTTAATATTGGTTTTAAGGGAGTTGCGGCTGGGCGCTGGGTGCGCCTTCTAACTACGCGCGATTACGACATTCTCGCGTTAGGCTGGCCGAGAGTGGTTGCTGGTCTGCAGTCAATTCTCTGCGTGGGGCTTCTTGCACTTTGGTTATTGACTCTTTTCGGAAGACCGTTCGGCTAAATGAAAGATCCGCGGTCTGACGCGAAATGCCTGCAATGCTAGGAGGCTTTCAATGTAATTTTTCATCACGAGCATCACGCATGAGGAAATCGAGTTTTCCAGCTTTAGAGTCGGCTTCTATTTCCTTGTCCCAGCGTTCCCACTCCTTTTCCGACAACCAATGAAAAATCTCTGTGAACTCCTCGCTGGAAAGCTTTTCGATTTCTGACTTGATCTCATCTAGCCTTGACATAATATTTTCCTCCAATGATCGTTGTCCCAGATCTAGTGGTGCCTTATGAAGAACGCGATGGTCATGGCGGAACTGATCACAATCACAAAAACGCGCACATAGCTTGGACGCACCTTCTTGGCCACCACGGCTCCAACGTATCCGCCGGCGCTGCAGGCCACCAGCATTAGCAGCGTTTGCGGCCACCAGATTTTGTGCGCAAAAATGAATAGCACTGCGGCGATGCTATTGGCCGCCGCCCCCATGATGGTTCGATTGGCATTCATCACGTGGATGTCCGTAAGCCCGAAAACGGTCCACGTCGCGAGCATCAGGATGCCGATGGCCCCGCCGAAATAGCCTCCATAGATGGCAATAAAAAACTGGATGACAACCACGGTTACCGGCCCGATATGGATTACTTTCTTCAGCATCGGCGAGATGCGTGGGCCAAATGCGATGAGCAGGGTTGCCACCAGCAGCAGCCATGGGATTACCGAGTCAAAGGTGCTTTGCGGCGTGTAGAGCAGCAGCAGCGCGCCCACAATGCCGCCCGCCACGCTCACAATCAGCAGCGGCCAAAACGGAAAATGTTCAGATTTCCGGAAATCGTTGCGATAGGCCCCGGCGCTTGCTAGCACTCCCGGAATCAGTGCGACCGTGCTGGATGCGTTGGCAATGATCGACGGCACTCCGGTAAACACCAGCGCGGGAAACGTAAGGAACATGCCTCCGCCCGCAACCGAGTTGATAAGCCCAGCCGCAAGCGCAGCGACAATGAGCAGCAGATACGATCCCATGAGCACCCCGAACTTTCAAATTTAACACTCTTTGTTCTCCGGGGCCGCCAAAAACCATGCATCGCCTTTTCCCCCAACTGTACGTCTTGCATTGACTTGCGCGATGGCGCTGTGCTACCCATACAAGTCCATGGTGGGGTCCAACAGCTGGATGCTTTCGAAACCTCAGCGGATTGAAGTGGTTCTGGAGACGTTGATCGAGAGCATAGCTCTCGCCGAAGAAATGGGTACACGTGTGGCCGCAGAGGCAGGATTTGGCGAGGACGATCAATACAAGATCGGCCTGGCGGTGCACGAAGGTGTCATGAACGCCTTTCAATACGGCAACCAGCAGCGGCGCGAGAGAAAAATCCACGTGATCTTCGAACTGAGCGAAGAGAAGCTGGTGATCCACGTGGTGGATCAGGGAGCGGGTTTTCGCATCGAAGATGTGCCCGATCCCCGCAACGATGAAAATGTCCTGGGCGATTCCGGCCGCGGCGTGCTCTTGATGAAAGCGTTCATGGACGAAGTGGATGTTCTCTCCAGTGCAACCGGTGGCGCCGAAGTCGTAATGGCCAAGCTCCACAAGCGGTAAGATTCCCGCCGAACAGCAGCGCCCGCAGTCGTGTATCGCTGGAGAAGGAAAAATATCCTGGAGAGGTATTTAGATGAGCTTCAAAGCGGCCAGCCGTGAAGTAGGAGATGTCACGGTGATCGATATGGACGGACGGATTACGCTCGGCGAGGGCAGCGCCCTTCTGCGCGATCTGGTTCGCGAAAATCTTGCCAAGGGCCATAAGAAAATTGTGTTGAACCTTGCCGGAATCAACTACATCGACAGCTCCGGGCTGGGCGAATTGGTCAGCGGGTACCGTTTGGTGAAAAATGGGGGCGGGGAAATAAAACTTTTGAACCTGAACAAGAAGGTTACCGACCTCTTGCAAATCACCAAGCTGTACACGGTTTTCGATATTCACAATCAAGAAGCGCAGGCGGTAGCAAGTTTTCAGTCATAGGTACATCGTATTCTTTAGCCCATTGCTTTCTGCCCGATACGCGAAGTAAGCCGACAGCGGTGCCCTCCCCTTAACACTCGGCATTGAATTCCGTAATGGGAAAATCCTAGACAGCGAAGAAATTTTGTTGTAATTATGGCCCGCTTTTGTGGGACCAGTAATTCCGTAGGTGTTCGAAGACCCGCTACGGCCCACCGCCCCTGGAGCGAATGCAGGTCGAACCGGGTACGGTCATCGGAAACGGCGGACAAATTTCTACCACCGATTGGCGTTACGCCCGGCAAACAGCGACCGCTCGCGATAGAGGAGTAAGAAGGTGAGCAGAGAACAAGGTGTAGTGAAGTGGTTTAATGCATCAAAGGGCTATGGATTCATCCAGCGCCAGTCGGGCGAAGACGTGTTCGTTCACTTCTCCGCCATACAGATGGATGGATACAAGACCCTGAACGAAGGCCAGATGGTCGAGTTCGAGGTCAAGCAAGGACCGAAGGGCTATCAGGCTGAAAGCGTTACCGCTGCTTCCTGAACGGCGTACACGCGTTCTGAGGGCCTTGCCCGGCGCAACCGGGCAGGGCCCTTTCGCTTTTCAATGCCCGTAGGCCGGCCCAATCGAATTCATGCTAAGATTCAATACTCAAATCGAATTATTAGAGGAGTGACTCTGTGGCGCAGCATATCTTGCGCAAGGACCTGAAGAAGGACGAAATCCGGGAGAAACTGGTCTCGGGCGTCGAATCGGTCGCTTCGCATCAACAGGCAGTGTGGATTGTGTTAACGGCTCTTCTGGTGGTGGCGCTGGCTGCGTTCGGCTGGAACACCTACGCGCGGCGGCAGACGGCCAAGGCCTCCATGGCGCTGGATGATGGATTGAAAATTTTCCAGGCGCGCATTCGCACCGCCGGAGAACCGGTCGATCCCACCGAAGTCACATACCTGGACGAAAAGAACAAGTTCACCGACGCCGACAAGAAGTTCCTGGCGGTTGCCGGCCAATACGGTCGCACCAAGCCCGGACAATTGGCGCAGTATTACGCGGCCCTTTCCGAGGTCCAACTGAAGAATTATCCGGAAGCGGAGAAGAATCTTTCGCAGGTCATCTCGGCCGGCGATGAATATTTGACCAGCCTGGCTAAATTCCAATTGGCCGAAGTGTACCTCCGGGAAAACAAAGGTCCTCAGGCGGTGGACCTGTACAAGCAGTTAATGGATAAGCCCAGCGAATTTGTTCCCAAGGCCATGGCCATGCTGGCTCTCGCCGATTATTACCGCAAGACCGATCCCGCGCAGGCCGGCAAACTCTACAATCAAATTAAACAGGAATTCCCGTCCGCTGCCGCGCAAGCGGACCAGGGGCTGGAATTGCTGAACGCAAAAAGCTGAGTGCTCGATTCTCTCCGGCTTAGCTTCTACCGTTCCGCCCCGAAAAATGGGCGGATTCTAAGGAACAGCGCCACTCCCGCGGGGTGCGACCCGTAAACCGGCTTTAGATTTTCTCCCACGCCATAGAACGTAACCTGCGCACCGATAGCTGTGGCCATTCGCGGAATCACATCGAAATCGCGATCGTACCCGAGCGTATAGGCCTGCACCTGCCCGATAGGCTTTTCCTGAAAGTTTGGCGGCGGCGCGTTTTCGCCAAGGAGCAGCTCGTTTGAACGCTCCGCGTTTTCGATCCGCGTCCAGGCGTGATTGCGCGTTAAGAAGCGCACCGTCGATTCGAACGCATAGCTGTCGAATGCGGAATTATCCTCGAGTGACTTTGTGTGCCCCCAAATCAGGGAACTGGCCCAATTGCCGTTTCGCAGTGGGCGGTTGTACATCGCAGACGCCGTCATTCGTTCCTGGTTTTCATTGGGAAAGAGGGCTTCTGGGCTTGCGATGCGCCCGTACGAATACTGCCCGCTCCAATTTTTTCCCGGCTGTAGCGTCAATCGTGCGGACCACGAATCGATTTTCCCCTGGCTGATATTCCAGCGATTTTCATTCGGTTCCCGCCCATGAAAGCCGGAGGCCTCGATTCGCGCGATGCGATAGGCAACGCCCAAGGTCACCACGTCCTCGGCGACGTGCGTCGAGTCTTCCTGGTGATGTCCGAGCGTGGCTAGTGGGTCTTCCGAAGCGGATGCGCGGTGCGGGTAAGCAATCGGCCCTATCGCCGGGTCGCCGATGGGCGCAGCGTAAATGGAAAGCAGCCCGTTGCTTCCCAATTTCAAATCGTACAGCGCGGCAATCTCCATGAAAAAATTGTGCGGATGCTGTCCATCGGCGATGGGCTTCCCGTAGGCCGTTTCTCCTTGCTGAAACAAAAGCGGGTACTGGCGCCCCGTAATGGTGGCGGGCTCGAGGCTCAGCATCGCGCGCGACGTGAACACGCCGGGTCCGAGAGGGCGCTGCGCCATGCCCATGAACCAGTTCGTCGAGAAAAATTTGTCTCCGCCGCGCGGGCTCGACTGCTGCTGGTCCAGCACGAACACATTCGCGTGAAACATCAGCGTCCATTTGCCTTTCGTCGTCATGAGCATTGGAACTGGCGTCGAGTCCGGCTCGGCGCTCGTGCCCGATCCTACATGGCGGACGATTTCCTGCGGAAAAGTTTCCGGGTGCATGGTCATCAATTCGTTTTCATTCTTGTTCATTCCTTGCATTGGCATGCCGTCCATTCCGGGCATGCCCTGCATATCGTCGTCCTTCTTGCCGTTTTGCCGCGCAACAGCGACTGCGGGAATCAGCAGGAACAATGCAAACATTGCGATCCGGTGGCGCATGGAACATATCTCCCGAGGATGTTTCCTCAATCTAAGGATGGGCTTGGTTTCTCTGTGTACTCTGTGTTCTCCGTGTTAAGTGCTTTGCTCGAGCCATGAAAAGGCTTTCAACACAGAGGGCACAGAGATCACAGAGAAATACGGAAAGAAGGAAATTGGGAGGGGGGCTAGATACGCAAACTTAGGTGCAGGGGACTTTCGTCTTTGAGATGATCGTTTGCGACGTCGTCCCGCGCGTCGCGAAATAATGTTTGTGCGCCAACCGCGCGGGGAGTTTCAGACACGGCTGGAATGAGATGAAAACGTGAATCGCTGGAACCATTCATCCTTGCGGAAATGGTGGAGCTGCCATCGCAAGCCTGCTTTTCGCATGGCCCCATTGCGCCAATGGAAGTGTGCTGCGGCTTCGCTTCGGAAATCACGGGGATCGCTTGCTGGTCCTGGCTGCCGCCCATTTCCGGCATGATCATCCCCGCCGCCATCGCCATGCCGGCCATGTTCATGCTGCCCGACTCTGAGGCTTCGCTGTCTGCCCGCGCCGAATGACAATCCGAGTTCATCGAAGCGAATGCGCAGGAGAGATCGCAGGCCGCGCCCAGCGAGGACGCCGACAGCAATAGGGCCAGGATCGAGCCCGCAAGGATGCGCCTGAGGATCATCTTATTAAATTCCATTCTAAGAGATAGGGGTTCGACGTTTCAACCTCAAGGATTTCGGCGCCCTTAAATAAGCAATGCCTGCGAAAAGGAATGCCACCGAAAGACCCTACTTCACGTTGTTATTTTCCGTGCAGACGTATTCCGAAATTTGCCAGTCCGGCTTTAGCTGGAAGGTGCGCTGCGCCTTCCAGGGCTTGGTGTAGGCCTTGGGATCGTCGATGGTGTATTCGTCCACCAGTGTGTTGTGGTCCACGCGGCGAATGCGTTCGGTGATGTGCATGGCGTCGGAGTGTGGGAGGCCCATGGGGTCCAGCCAGGTCTTGTCGTTAAATCCGACCGTGTCGATCACCAGGGTGTTTCCCTCAAATTTTCCGATGGCGTGGCCCATGTAGGTTGGTTCGAGGTCCTTCGGATGGCCTCGCCCGTCGGTGAAAATTTGGCGCACCAGGGATTGATACTCGAAAATCATGATTACCCGGTCGCGCGCCTGCACAATTTCCCATGGAAACGGCTGCAGCATCTCCCGGGGAATGCCGGGCGGGATGCATCTCTCCGTTGGATCAGGCCCCGAATCGGGTGTGCGGTTCTCGCTGTCGTGTTGGCGCTGCTTGAAGAGCGCCTCGGCCCAGGGCTGGAATGGCGGGTCTTCGTTGGGGAGAATGTTTCTGTGGTATTCGTCGATAAACCACACGCCGGAAAAATCGGGCCTTGCGGTGGCGGCTGCGGCGTGCGCTTTCGCAGGTTCCTTGTGCGGCGCGGTCTGCGCGAAAATTGCCGGCGGCAATGCGAAAGCTGCAGCCACAAGGATTGCAACGACGGAATAATTTCGCACTCTGGACTCCGCGTTAAATTTCAAAGCCAAATCAATTTTATTTGAATCCTTGCCCGTCGAACTTTTGTCCGTTCGGCAGGGTGAGGGTGATGAGGCGCAAGGACTTTGCTCCATTCTTTGCCGGGGCGCCATTCACGGTGAGCTGATCTCCCACCTTGATCATTTCCTTTTTCCAGCCCGCGCGGAGCAGCATGTTGGGGCTGTTGCCCTCCACCCGCCATTGCTCGACGCCGCCTTTGTCGTCCTTGATGTCCATGTAAATGAAGACGTGAGGATTGCCCCATTCCAAATTCGTCACCACGCCCTTCATGTCAACGGGATGATTCATGTCGTAAGCCGAGCTGGAATGGTGGGCGAAGAGCGGCTGCGAAACCAGAGAAGCAATCGCAACAAGGAACAACACAAATATCAGTTTTGTTTTCATGGTCACACCCGCGCTTCAGCAATTGAAAATCAGCAAATTGAATGTCCACTTAAAACTTACTATACACCCGCCGGAAAATAAAAATCACCCCTTACGTATCAATGGAGGATTGTTGCGATGCGGGAAAATGGAGAGTGGCTTTCCTACCGTTTGGCATCGCCCCCTTGCTGGCTTAGAATCGTGCCATGGCATTGGCTCCCTATGCGATGGATGCGGAGAAATCGCGCGGCAGGCGTTATCCCGAGCCGCGGCATCCCTACCGCAGCGACTACGCGCGCGACCGCGACCGAGTGATTCATTCGCGGGCCTTCCGCCGACTGGAAGCGAAAACGCAAGTTTTCACCACGCGCTATTCCGACCATTTCCGCAACCGCCTGACGCACACGCTGGAGGTCGCGCAGATCGCGCGTACCGTGGCCGGGGCGCTGCAACTCAACTCCGATCTGGCCGAAGCCCTGGCCCTGGTGCATGACATTGGTCACCCGCCCTTCGGCCACGCCGGAGAGCGCAAGCTCGATGAACTGCTGCGCCCGCATGGCGACGGCTTCAATCATAATTTGCATGCGCTGCATCTCGTCGAGCAATTCGAGCAGCGCTACCTGGATTTCCCCGGCCTGAATCTCACGTTTGAAGTCCGCGAAGGCATCGTGAAACATTCGCGCGATTACGACGCGGCGAAATTCCCGGCGCTCTCGGAATATCTGCTGGACGAGCGCCCGCCCCTGGAAGCGCAACTCATCGATTTCGTCGACGAGATTGCCTACAACACCGCGGACCTGGACGACGGCTACGAATCGCATATCTTGAACATAGAAATGATCCGCGCGGAAGTTCCGCTGTTCGCCCGGTTCTATGAAGAGGTCGAGCGCAGCCACCCGCAGGGCATCGAAAAATTGAAATTCAACGAAGCCGCCAAACGCATGTTGAATCTGCTGGCAACCGATTTGATTGAAAATACGCGATCCGCCGCCGTGGCTTCCGGCGCGCAAAGTGTCGAAGACGTCCGCCATGCGCCGCGCCGCCTCGCGGGATTCAGCGCGTCCCTGGCCGCCGAAAACGCGGCGCTCAAGAGATTCCTCATCGCGCGTCTCTATAGCCAACCCGCAATCGTCGTCGATCGCGAGCGCTCCGTGGAGGCCCTCGCGCAACTGTTCAATTTTTACGTTGAACATCCTGCCGCAATGCCCAAAGCCTACGCCGAGCTTGCGGAACGTGGCCCCAAGTATCGTGTCATCTGCGATTACATCGCCGGCATGACCGATCATTACCTGCTTCGCCTGCATGCAGAGTTGCTCGGATCAGGCTCGGCGCGATCCGCGTAGGACGGGTTTCCGCCTCCCTGGTTTTGGTCTTTGCTGTTCTGGCACAGGTCAAAAGAAGACAGGCTGAAGCCTGTCCTACTGGTGCCTGTTTCGAATCACTCGCTGAGAACTGCAAAGTGCCTTCCTTGACATCACTCGGGAGGGACATATAATGGCTTTTAGGGGAATGTTTCAGGGAACCCCTCACTAGCGGTGATTACCGATGTTCCTAGACGTCAAAGAGCTGGCAGTTCGCAAAATTCGCATCCGGAAGAGTTACGCCCCGGGAACGGTGGACTACCGCACCGGCGACTTCCGTCAAGCGGAGCCTCTCGAGGTACGCGCCACGGCGGAACTCGTTGAAGGGCAGATCCGTGTAACTGGCGAGCTGCACACACGGCTGGAGATGGTGTGCGCGCGCTGCTTGGAACCCGTTCATGAGGACATTGCCCGCGAATTTGACCTCTTCTACAAGCCTGTGCTGACCATGACCAAGGAAGAAGAGGAGCGTCTGAAGCTGGACGACACGGAAATCGCCTTTTTCGAGGGCGAAGGCATGTTCCTGGCCGATGTTCTGGCCGAGCAGGTCCTTCTGGCCTTGCCCATGAAGGCCATCTGCCGCAGCGATTGTCGCGGGCTATGCCCCCAGTGCGGTGTGAATTTGAATAACGAGGAATGCCGCTGTGAAAGTCACACAGCTGATCCGCGTACTGCGCCTCTGGCGCGTCTGAAACAGGACTGGTTCAAAAAGCAATAGGAATCCCAGACGAAACACCATAGAATGCCTCAAGCAATTTGGGGCCATAAGAAGGAGTTTGCATGCCCAATCCAAAACGACGTCACTCGCACGCGCGAAAGAACAAGCGGCGCGCGCATGATTTTCTGACACCTCCGGCGCTAGCCAAGTGCCCCAACTGTCACGAAATGAAACAGCCTCACCAAGCTTGCCCACAGTGCGGTTACTATAAAGGCCGGGAAGTCGTGGACACCGGGTCCTGAAGCCCGGTCATTTAAGGCCTTTGCACGGTTCCCTACCGGAGTATGAATGATCACCATAGCCGTAGATGCGATGGGTGGAGACCATGCGCCGCGTCCTGAAGTTGAGGGCGCAGTGCAGGCGGCACGGGAGTTGGGCGTTCGAATACTCCTGGTGGGCCTTGTGCCCGAGCTGAAGAAAGAACTCGCCAAGCACTCGCATCGTGGGTTGCCCATTGAAATCGTTGCGGCGACCGAAGTGATCACCATGGACGATTCGCCCACGGTGGCATTCCGGAAGAAGAAAGATAGCTCGGCGCACGTCGCCACCAAGCTGGTGCGAAGCGGCCAGGCCGATGCCGTGGTCAGCGCGGGGAATACCGGCGCGATGATGGCTGTGGCGCGATTCGGGCTCGGCACGCTGTCTTCGGTGGACCGTGTAGCGCTCGCCGCTCCGTTTCCGACGTCCAAGGGCGGCACGGCGGTCTTGCTGGACGTGGGCGCGAACGTGGATTCCAAGCCCGCTCACCTTGTGCAATTTGCAGTGATGGGCGAGATTTACTACCGCACAATTTTCGGAACGCGGCGGCCCAAGGTAGCCCTGCTGTCGATTGGCGAAGAGGAATCAAAGGGCAACGAATTGACGCGCGAGGCATACAGCCGGTTGAAACTCTCCCCGCTAAATTTTATTGGAAACGTGGAAGGGCGGGACATCTTCAACGGCAACGTGGACGTTATCGTTTGCGACGGGTTCATCGGAAATATCGCCTTGAAGATCAGCGAGGGAGTTGCGCAGCATATCGCGGGAATGCTGAAGGAGGCTCTTTCGAGCACCATCAGTTCCAAGGTCGGATATGTGCTCTCGCGCAAGGCCTATAAGAGTTTTCGAAGGAAGATCGACTACTCGGAATACGGCGGCGCTCCTTTGCTGGGCGTAAAGGGCGTCACCGTGATCGGGCATGGGAGTTCCAATCCCCTGGCGATCAAGAATGCAATCCGGGTGGCGACGGAATTGGTTCGGGGCGGGGTCAACGATAGAATCGAGCAGGAGCTTGCCACGATTCCCGTTCCTGTGGAAGCATAAGCGACGAAACGGCGGTAAATCCAATGGGAAAATTAGCGTTTTTGTTTCCGGGGCAGGCCTCTCAATACCCGGGCATGGGCAAGGAGCTAGCCGCTAACCATCCGGCCGCTCGTAGTGTGTTTGACGAGGCCGACAAAGCCCTGGGATTTTCAATCTCCGACCTGTGCTTCAACGGCAGTGAAGAAGCGCTGAAGCTGACCGCGAATACGCAGCCGGCGATTTTGACGACATCTATAGCAGCATATCGCGTGCTCGCGGAGCATGGAATTGAGCCGGCGTTTGTCGCGGGGCACAGCCTGGGCGAATTTTCCGCGCTGGTTGCGGCAGGCGGCCTGGATTTTGCGGACGCCGTGCGCCTGGTGCGGCATCGCGGGGAATACATGCAAACGGCAGTGCCCGAAGGCGTCGGCGCGATGGCCGCGATTTTGGGATTGGCGCCCGCCCAGGTCGCGGGAATTTGCAAGCAAGCGGCCGACGGACAAGTGGTTGCGCCGGGAAATCTGAATTCTCCCGAGCAGACTGTTATTTCAGGCAACGCCGAGGCCGTCAAGCGCGCCGTGGAAATGGCGTCGGCGGGAGGCGCAAAGCGCGCCGTAATGCTGGCGGTTTCCGCTCCCTTTCATAGCGCGCTCATGGAGCCGGCTGCGCGGCGTCTCGAAGTCGATTTGCGGGCCATCAAGTTTCATACCTTGCGCATTCCATTGGTGAACAACGCCGACGCGGAGATCACCACCAGCGGCGATGAAGCGCGCGAGGGATTGATCCGCCAGGTGACCTTGCCCGTTCGCTGGGAAGAATCCATACGCGAACTGATCGATCAGGGCGTCAATACGTTTGTCGAGGTAGGGCCCGGTCGCGTTCTCACCGGATTGTTGCGGCAGATTGAACGGTCGGTGCACGTGTTCAACGTGGAAGATGAAAAATCCTTGCGTTCGACGCTGGAGAAACTCACGCAGGCGCAGACCGAATCGGCCGAGGTGTAGCAGTGCACAGGCTTCAGCCTGTGGTTCTTAGTTTAATAGTAAGCAAGAATCAAACCCCACAGGCTGAAGCCTGTGCTACATAAACAACCCATGTTCAGCCTAAAAGATCGAGTAGCTTTGGTGACGGGTGCGTCGCAAGGAATTGGGCGCGCCACGGCGCTTGCCCTGGCGCAGGCCGGAGCGCGCGTGACCGTGGCGGCGCGCAACGCCGAAAAATTGGCGGGCGTGGTCGCGGAAATTGCGGCGGCCGGCGGAGAAGCACTGGCCGTGTCCATGGATGTGGCCGACGCCGAGCAAGTGAAGGCGGGATTCCGCCAGGCCAACGAAAAATTCGGCAAGCTCGATATTCTGGTGAACAACGCAGCCATCACGCGAGACGGCTTGGCCGTGCGCATGAAGGCGGAAGATTGGGACGCGGTGCTGCGCACCAATTTGACGGGCGCGCATTTGTGCGCGCAGCAGGCCATGTCTGTTATGATGCGCGCTCGCTATGGCCGCATCATCAATGTGACTTCGGTGGTGGCGGAGACCGGAAATCCCGGGCAGGCAAATTACGTTGCCGCAAAGGCCGGGCTGATCGGATTGACGCGCGCGCTGGCCTTGGAAATCGCTTCGCGCAACATTACGGTGAACGCAGTGGCGCCGGGTTTTGTGGTTTCGCCCATGACCGATCCTTTGCCGCAAAACGTGAAGGACGCGCTGCTGGCGCGAGTGCCGCTCGGCCGCATGGGGTACGACGCGGAAGTCGCGGCGGCCATCGTGTTTCTGGCCAGCGAAGAAGCGGGTTATATTACCGGCGCCGTGCTGGACGTCAACGGCGGCTTGCGCATGGGATAGCCGGGCGATTTTCCGTCAGCGAAAAGTTCCGCTGATTGCGAATTGAGAATCGTTCCCGGGGGACGCATGGAATTCGCGGAGTTTACCGGGACGAAATTTGCTAAAGACAAGATTCAGAGTTAAGTTGACCTGGGGCGATGCCGTACATAGAATATCGGTGCTTAAAATCTGCACCCATAGTAGTGAAGGAACGGCCCGCGCGAAGACGGGCATAGAGCTTATCGGAGGCAAAACAGAATGGCCAGTGTCGATGAACGCGTAAAGCAGATTATTGTGGAGCAGCTTGGAGTGGATGAAGGCGAAGTAACCGCCACCGCTTCTTTTGTGGACGATCTGGGTGCGGACTCCCTGGACACGGTCGAATTGGTGATGGCCTTTGAAGAGGCCTTTGGGATCGAGATTCCCGATGAAGACGCCGAAAAAATCGCCACCGTGAAGGATGCGGTCGAATACATCACCAAGCACGGCAAGAAGTAGTTCGCGGGCCGCTGCAAAAATCGCCAGGGGAGTGTGGATCAAGTGAGCCGCCGGGTTGTAGTAACGGGTGTCGGGCTAGTCTGCGGTCTGGGAATCGGCACCGATGACGTATGGAAAAATCTCCTGGCGGGAAAGAGCGGCGTCCGCTCGATCACTCATTTTGACGCCTCCGCCTTCGATTGCACCATCGCCGGGGAAGTCCGCGATTTCGATCCTCTGCACTGGGCCGAAAAGAAAGAACTCAAGAAAATCGCCCGGTTCATCCAGCTTGCGCTGGCGGCCACGGATTTCGCCATGCGCATGTCCGAACTGAAAATCTCGCCGGACATCGCGGAAGTGACCGGCGTATATGTGGCCAGCGGAATTGGCGGATTCGACGTGATCGAGCGCGAGCACTCCAAACTGCTGCAAGGCGGCCCCGGACGCATCTCCCCGTTTTTCATTCCCGCGGCAATCATCAATCTGGCTTCGGGGCACATTTCTATCCGCTACGGAGCGAAGGGGCCGAATTCGGCGACCGCTACGGCGTGCTCGGCATCCGCGCATGCGGTGGGAGATTCCTTCCGCCTGATCCAACACGGCGACGCGGAAATCATGATTTGCGGCGGCGCCGAAGCGGCCATCACGCCCATGGGCGTGGGCGGATTCGCCGCGATGAAAGCGCTTTCCACGCGAAACAATGAACCGGAGCGCGCCAGCCGTCCGTTTGACGCCAACCGAGACGGATTCGTGATTGGCGAGGGCGCGGGCATCCTGATTCTGGAGTCGCTGGAGTACGCGGAGCGGCGCGGCGCAAAGATTCTGGCGGAAATTGTGGGATACGGAATGTCGGGCGACGCGCATCACATCACCGCGCCCGAGGCGAACGGCGATGGAGCCTACCGCGTCATGCGCGCGGCCATACGCGATGCACGGATCGAGCCGACTCAAGTCGATTACGTCAACGCCCACGGCACATCCACGCCTCTAGGCGACGCCATCGAAACCAAGGCCATGAAGCGCGTCTTCGGCGAGCACACCAAGAAATTTGCGGTCAGCTCGACCAAATCCATGACCGGGCATCTGCTGGGCGGCGCGGGCGGCCTGGAAGCCGGCATCAGCGTGCTGGCGCTTCGCGATCAGGTGTTGCCTCCCACCATCAATCAGGAGTCGCCGGATCCGGAATGCGATCTCGATTACATTCCGAATCACATGCGCCAGGCTGCCGTGCAGCACGCGCTATCGAACTCGTTCGGATTTGGCGGAACCAACGCCGCGCTGCTCTTCAAGCGCTGGGATTCCCGCTAGTCCGCTGCTATGTGCCCGTCCGCCGCGGCGGACGGCCGCTACAGATGCCAATCGTCACAAGAGGTACGCATGAAGATTGTTGTCTGCATCAAGCAAGTGCCCGCCAAGGACGCTCCACTGGCCATCACCGATTCAAGCTGGATCCGCGAAACCGATATCGGTTTCGAGATGAACGAGCCGGATAGTTACGCGCTCGAGGAAGCCCTGCGCCTGAGGGAAAAGCACACCGGAGAAGTGATTGCCCTGTCGATGGGCCCGGAACGCGTGAAGCAGACAATCAAGGAAGCGCTCGCAAAAGGCGCGGACCGCGGCGTGCACATCGCGGACGACAAGGCGCACACGCTCGATCCGCTGGGCGCGGCAAAATTTCTGGCGGCGGCCATCGAGCGCGAAAAACCGGATCTCGTTTTGACCGGATTGCAGAGCGAGGATCAGGGCTTCGGCCAGACCGGCGTGCTGCTGGCGGAATTGCTTGGCCACCCGCACGGCACGATCATCATGCAGATTGACGCGCAGGGCGGCGGCTTGCGCGTGAAGCGCGAACTCGAAGCGGGATGGTTCCAATGGGTCGAGCTGCCCATGCCCGCCGTGTTGACCATTCAGTCCGGCATCAACAAGGTGCGCTACGCGACGCTCAAGGGAATCATGGCGGCCAAGAAAAAAGAGATCGCCACGGTCGCGCGCGAATCGCTGGGCGTCACGCACGAAGCAACGCAGCGCATCGAGCGCATCTACGTTCCGTCAAAGACCAAGAAGACGGAATTTTTGACCGGCACGCCGAAAGAAGCTGCCGCAAAGCTGGTCGAAAAATTGAAGCACGAAGCGCGTGTGATTTAGGCCGGGTGCGACCACTATGAATATTCTACTGATCACCGAACAGCGCGACGCGCAATGGAACAAGACCAGCTTTGAAACGCTGGCCGCCGCCCAGCAAGTTGCCACGCAAACGCAAAGCCGATTAGTTGCCGTGGTCATCGGCAAAGGCGTTGCGGCGCTGGCCGGCGAGCTTGCTGCCAGCAAGCTCGATGAAGTGCTCCTCGTCGAACACGATTTGCTCGCGGCATACACGCCCGACGGCTATACCATCTCCCTGAAGCAGGTGATCGCGCAGGCCAAGCCCGATCTGATCCTGCTGCCGCACACCTATCAGGTGCGCGATTTCGCGCCCAAACTGGCCGCATCGCTCGGCAAAGGTATGATTGGCGACTGCGTCGGCTACCGCCATGAAAACGGGAAACTGATTTTTGTGCGCCAGATGTTTCAAGGTAAAACCGCGGCGGATGTGGCGTTCGAAGGCGCGGCCCCCTGGTTCGCGACGTTTCAGGCGGGCGCGTTCCGAGCGGATTTGGTCGCGCAGGGCGCAGCGAAGGCGCCGGTGACGTCCGTTTCAGTGGACCTCAAGCCCGAACAGATTCGAACCAAGCCCCTGGAATTATTTCGCGAAGCCAAGCAGGCCGTGGACCTCACGCAGGCGCCCATCCTGGTGGCGGTTGGGCGCGGCATCAAGGCGCCGGAAAATCTGCCTCTCGTCGAAAAGCTGGCCAAAGCCATCGGCGCGGAACTGGCCGCCTCACGTCCCATCTGCGACGAAGGCTGGCTGCCCATGGACCGCCAGATCGGCAGCTCGGGACAGACGGTCGCACCCAAGTTGTATCTGGCCCTCGGAATCAGCGGAGCCATCCAACACGTGGTGGGCATGAAAGGCTCGCGCACCATCGTGGCAATCAACAAGGACCAGAACGCCCCCATCTTTGAAGTCGCCGATTACGGCATTGTCGGCGATCTCTTCGAAATTGTTCCCGCCCTTACGGAAGAGCTCGAAAAAGCCAAGACATCGTAATCATTTTTTGGCAGGACATGCTGAATAGATTGCGAAAAAAGTAGCACAGCCACTCTTGGCTGTGCGGTTTTTGCGATGTGTGGCGTTATAAACCAGCGAAAATTGAGAAAACCGCACAGCCAAGAGTGGCTGTGCTACTAAGACCTTATGGCTTGAGGGAGCCGAGTTTTTCCACGCGGCGCAGCTCGGGGAAATTCCACGCCCACAGCGCGGTGATGATGAGGGTGCCGATTCCGCCCATGATTACGGCGGGGACGGCGCCGAACCACTGCGCGGTGAGGCCCGATTCGAATTGGCCGATTTCGTTGGATGCGCCGACGAAAATCATTTCAACGGCGCTGACGCGCCCGCGCATTTCGTCCGGGGTGGCCAGTTGCACGAGCGTCGAACGAACCACCACGCTGACCATGTCCATGCACCCGACCAGCATGAGCGCAATCATGGAGAGCACCAAGCTTCGAGAAATGCCGAAGAGCACGGTGAAGGCGCCAAAGCCGCCCACGCACCACAGCATGGTCACGCCGGCACGGCTGCGGAAGGGCCTGTGCGCCAGGAGTAGCGCCATGCTGCCTGCTCCGATCGCGGGAGACGCGCGCAGCAGACCCAGTCCCCAGGGTCCTGTGCGAAGTACTTCGGCCGCGAACACGGGCAAGAGCGCCACAGCGCCGCCCAGCAGCACGGCAAAGAGGTCCAGCGAAATGGAACCCAGGATGATTTTCTTTTCCGCGATGTAGCGCAGCCCGGCCAGCACGGATTTCAGGCTGAGCGGTTCCCTGGAGCGAGCCCTGGCGCGGAGCTTGACTTGAGACATCAGGAAAACTGCTCCCGCCGCAGCCAGCATCGATGCGGTGTAAACCGCCGCCGGACCTTTGGCGACGGCATAGATCAAGCCGCCCAGCGATGGACCGAGAATCGTCCCGCCCTGATTCACGGAACTGTTCCAGGCAATGGCATTTTGCAGATGCTCTGCGGGAACAATTTGAGGCAAAAGCGAGCGGCTGGCCGGATTGTTGAACGACCGCACCACGCCCAGCAAAACCACTACGCCGTACATGGGCAAGACCGCGCGCAATCCGCTCAGCGCGTAGAAGAGCAACAGCGCCGAGCACACGCCAAATCCCGCGTAACAACCCATTAGCAATTTTCGCCGGTTAAACGTGTCCGCCGCGTGCCCCGTGGCCAGGAACAGCAGGATGCCCGGGGAGAACTGGGCCAGCCCCACCAGACCCAAGTCCAGCGGCCTCTTGGTAATCTCGTAGATTTGCCAGCCTACGGCGACGGACTGCATTTCCAGCCCAGCCACAATGAGAAATCGGGCCAGTTGGTAAAGGGTGAAGTCAGGATAGGTGAAGGCGACGCGCCCTGCGTTAGAGGAGTTCCCGGTCTCGGCCATCAGAGGACACTACTGTGCCATAAAATCGCGATTTGTACGAGGGGAGTGCAGGGGCGATTTAATCTTGCGGAAAACCTTCAAGGGAATTCTTCGCGGAATTGTTTCAGGATTTATTTTCCCACGGATTGACGACAGGAACGGAAAGTTCTTCAAAGTGGGAGACATTGCGCGTTGCGATCGAGGCATGGCACGCAAGGGCGATCCCCGCGATCATTGTGTCGCGCAATTCCACGGGTCGTCCCTTCTTATGGCGCGACGCCATCAATTCGGCGGAGTATTCCGCGGCGGTCGTGTCGAAGGGAGCCACCCTCCCTCTGATATCCTCCGATAAGACGGCTTCGAATGCTCTTGTTAAAAGGGAGCGCCTCTTGCCCACTGGCAAAATATGCAGTCCAAATTGGATTTCGAAAATGGTCACGGACGTAATCCACATCGAGGTGCGAGGCTGCTTGTCGAGCCATGCCACGACCTGCTCGTCCGGCCTTGGCCGTATCATTGCCGAAAGCACATTGGTGTCGAGGATAATCATCAATCGAACGAAACCGGCTTGATTTTGTGGCCGCGCAACTCGGGAATGTCAAATTCAAGGCCAAGCTTGCGAAATCGAGAGGAAATCGCGGTTCCCAGTCCCTCGGTGGATGTATCTTCCTCCTTTACGGCATCGCGCAGAATGTCGCGTACTTCCTCTTCCATGCTATGTCCGTGCCTGGCGGCACGGCGCTGTAAGCGGGACTTTACAGTGGCTTCGATATTTCGCACCACCAACTGGGCCATGGTTTCCTCCTTACAATAGATATCATGATATCACATTGTTGGCGGTGAACAATTGAGAAGAATGCAATCGCGAAAGCCTGCACAGCCGCTTTTGTAACCGACAATTCACGGTTGAAAACTTGCAGCACCGCCATGCAATCGGTTACCGTCTATGGCTGAAGATGGGCGCTGAACCAACGCTCGTCGTTCACTCTAGGAGGACGGATGAAGCGGATGGGGATGGCAGTCATGGCGCTCGGGCTTCTGGCCTGCAGCGTGAGTGCACAGCAAGCGCCTGCGAAGGCTCCAGCAGCGCCGCCGGCAAAGGCGCCCGCGGTCACGCCGCCTGCGAAAGCACCGGCCGCAGCGGCACCGGCGTTCAAGACGCAAAAAGAAAAACTCAGCTATGCGATCGGCATGGAAATGGGCAAAGGCGTAAAGGCCCAGGGGATCGACGTGGATCCTTCGATCTTGACTCAGGGCTTGAAAGACGCGCTTAGCGATGCAAAGTCGCAGATGAGCGAGGAGGAGCTTCGCCAGGTGATCACCGAGCTGCAAACGGAGATGCGGCAGAAGCAAATGCAGTTGCAGGAGGCGGCCGCGGCGGAAAACAAGGCCAAGGGTGAGGCGTTCCTCGCTGCAAATGCAAAGAAGGATGGAGTGGTGGTCCTTCCTGACGGATTGCAATACAAGATTTTGACGGCTGGGCAGGGCAAGAAGGCGGCCGAGACGGACACGGTCCTGTGCAACTACAAAGGAACATTTATCGATGGGTCCGAGTTTGACAGTTCAGCCAGGGCAGGCGGTCCTGTCCCGTTTGAAGTGAAAAACGTCATTCCCGGATTCAAGGAAGTATTGCAGCTGATGCCCATGGGGTCCAAGTGGCAGGTATTCATTCCGTCAAGTTTGGCTTACGGTGAGCGCGGCGCGGGCAACGGCGCCATCGGTCCCAACGCCATGCTCATTTTCGAAGTGGAAGCCGTAAGCATCCAGGGGAATGCGGGAAGCGATGCCGCTCCTGCTAAGTAAGATCGCTGCAAGATTCGCGGGCAAACAAGCGGGGCAGTGAATGGGGCGCTCGTCCGCCGCGGTGGACGAGCGCTTTGTGTTCAAGGGCGTGCCCGCCTGAAGGCGGGCGCTACAAGACCGTGCGGTATGCGGGCTTCCGCGCAGCCCCATGAATCGCTTAGTGGCCCGTTGAAAATTTGGGTGAGGAAGGAAATTGCCAATCGTGCCTGCTGCATTCATTTGTGAAGGAGTTCGCACGCCCATCGGGCGCTACGGCGGCGCGCTGGCGCAGGTGCGCACGGACGATTTGGCCGCGATTCCGCTAAAAGCGCTGTGGGACGAGTTTCAGAAGAGCGATTGGGAATCGCTGGACGAAGTGATCTTCGGCTGCGCGAATCAGGCGGGAGAAGACAATCGCAACGTGGCGCGCATGGCCTCGCTGCTCAGCGGCATTCCTTTCACGGTCCCGGCGATGACCGTGAACCGGCTGTGTGGGTCCGGGATGGAGGCGGTCACGGTGGCGGCGCGGGCAATCGCCGCCGGAGAAATTTCTCTGGCCATCGCGGGGGGCGTCGAGAGCATGAGCCGCGCGCCGTTCGTGATGCCCAAGGCCGCGACTGCGTTCTCGCGAACCGCGGAGATCTACGACACGACCATCGGCTGGCGCTTTCCGAATGCACGCATGGTGAAACTGTACGGGAATGCCTCCATGCCGGAAACGGCCGAGAACGTGGCCGAAAAATATAAAGTCGAGCGCGAGGCGCAGGACCGCTTTTCGCTGCGCTCGCAGCAAAAAGCCGCATCGGCGCAGCGGTCCGGGATCCTGGCCGAGGAAATTATCGCCGTGTACATCCCCGGCCCCAAGGGAACGGTGAAGACTGTTTACGAGGACGAGCACATTCGCGCCGACACGACGATCGAGGCTTTGGCCAAGTTGCCCACTCCCTTTCGCGAAAACGGAACGGTGACGGCCGGAAACGCTTCGGGCATCAACGATGGCGCATGCGCCATGTTCGTGGCTTCGGAAGAAGCCGCCGCTGGCTTTGGCCTGAAACCGATCGCGCGGGTGGTGGGCGCAGCAACCGCCGGCGTCGAGCCGGACTACATGGGCATCGGACCGATCCATGCAGTTCGAAAGCTGCTCACGCGCTGGAAGATTTCCATGGACGACGTGGACGTGTTCGAATTGAATGAAGCGTTTGCCGCGCAGGCGCTGGCCGTGACGCGGGAACTGGGCCTGCCCGATGACAGCGCAAAAGTGAATCCCAACGGCGGCGCCATCGCGCTGGGGCATCCGCTGGGAATGAGCGGGGCGAGGCTGGTGTTGACTGCGGCGCGGCAGTTGCAGCGCATCAAGGGGCGCTACGCGCTGGCTTCCATGTGCATAGGTGTCGGGCAGGGCATTGCGATTCTGCTTGAACGTGTTTAGGCAATTCTGCTGGCAAGCTGCAAGAATTTTGTCCGCGCAATCTTTCAATTCAAATTTGGCGGGGGGTAGTAGCGCGGGCTTCAGCCGGCGGGTTTTAATCCCTGCAAGGATTAACCCCCGCGGGCTGAAGCCCGCGCTACTAAACCCTCTATTGCTGTTTCATTTGCGCGATGCAGCGCTGCAGATGCTTGTGCATTTCATCGGCGGAGGCGTGGCCGATGCGGCCGTGGCCGGGGAGAACCCATTCGAATTGGCAGGCAAGAAGTCTTTCCATGGAGCGCGTTTGTTCCGGCCAGGAATACCAGCAGACATCGCGGAAGGCCGTGAGAGATTCCTGATCGGGAGACCAGGAGAGATGGTCGCCTGTGAAGAGAACTTTATTTCGATAGAGAAAAACCTGGTGGCCGCGCGTGTGTCCCGGCGTGGGGATGAGCTGAAGATCGCCGTCGATTTGCAGGGGAGCTGTTCCTGTGATGACGCGCTCGATTCCTCGCGCCGCGGCGGCCTCCGCTTCGTGCAGGACGCGCGGGCAATGAAAGTGCGCCGCAAATTTGGCGTGGTCGGCAATGTCGTCGCGGTGCGTGAGCAGCATCAGATTGACGCCGCCCATTTCTTCCATGCGCTTCACTAGAGGATTGTTGAAGCGCGGCGAATCGACCAGGACGTTGCCGCCCTGCTCCGGCGGGCGCACAATCAGGTAGGACCACGCGCCGAAGCTTGCCTCCGAAGTAAAGCCGCAGAAATAAACGTCATCCACGACGTGAACGGGAAAAGCCGCAACGCCGGAGCGGGCGCTGCGCCGCGACACCGTGCCGATGGAAGCCGTCGGGCAGGCCACCAGCGCCATGAAGGCGCGGTGCAACTCGCCGGGATTTTGCGGCTGATGGTAGACGCTGGATTTTCCGCCATGATCGCGAAAGCTGGCCGGCGCAATCTGGCGGCAGGCGTCGCAATCGATGCAACTGGCGTTAACGTAGAATTCGCCCGCGACATTTTGTGGGAGCCGCTCGTCAATCTGTGCCATGAGTTTCTGCCATTGGTGATTCGATTCCGTCCGGCTTGGCAATTCGTGCCAGACTGCGATTGCATCAGACTTCGCCGTCAGGCTACCAAAATACCTTATAATCCTTGCGGCCTGAAGTGTGGGCGATATTCTGTTGGCGGTCCCCAGCGAGGTGAGGCAGTGGCGGCAAAATCGAAGAGCGCAAAATCCAAGTCACGAAGCAAGACCGTTCCTGCAAAGAAGCCGGTGGTTCGCCGGAAGAAGCTGAAAGTTGCGATTGCTGGCTTCGGCACAGTGGGCAGGTCCGTGGCGAAATTGCTTTGCCAGGAATCCAGCGACACGTTTGAGCTGACGCACATTTTCAATCGCGATGTGGCCCGCAAAAAAGTGGATTGGGTGCCCGCGAGCGTGCGCTGGACGGACAGCATCAACGAAGTGCTTTCTTCGGACATCGACATTTTCGTGGAACTGGCCGGAGGCGTGAAGCCCGCGGGCGATTGGATCCGCAAGGCGCTGCGCGCCGGAAAATCCGTGGTCACGGCGAACAAGCAATTGATCGCGGAGTGCGGCCCCGAGCTTGTGGAACTCTCGCGCGAAGAGGGCAGGCGTCTTGAGTTCGGAGCGTCGGTGGCCGGAGGAATCCCGGCGATCATGGGCATTCAGGATGGGCTGGCGGGCGATCGCCTTTTTAAGATTGCCGGCGTGCTCAACGGCACCTGCAATTTCATTCTGACCAAGATGGAAGCAACCGGCGCGAGCTTTGAATCTGCGCTGCGGGAGGCGCAGGAACTGGGCTACGCCGAAGCCGATCCGACCAATGATGTGGAAGGATACGACGCGCGCGCCAAGCTGGTGATTCTGGCGCAAGCCGGGCTGCGCGTCCGCCTGCTGAGCGAGCAGATTCCGTGCTGGCCGATTTCCGCCGTGGAGGCCGTGGACTTTGCCTACGCGCGCGAATTGAACTGCACCATTCGCCAGATTTCCCTGGCAAAAAAAGAAACGGAAGATGGATTGAGCGTGCGCGCCTTTGTGCGGCCCGCCTTGGTGCCCTCGTCGTCGCTTGTGGCGCATGTGGAGGGCAGCAAGAATCTGGTGATGGCTACCGGGCAATACGCGGGGCAAATGGTGTTTTCTGGTTTCGGTGCGGGCGGAGATCCTACAGCCGTTGCCGTGGTTTCCGATTTGTATTCGATTGCGCGCACCGGCGCGGCGCCGTCGGGCGGCATGCCTGAAGTCGAGACGCCCAAAGATGTGAGCGGAGAATTCACCGCGCCCTACTATTTGCGCTTCGTGGTCAAGGACAGGCCAGGGATTATCGCGGCTGTAGCAACCGTTTTGTCGCGATACGGAATTGGCATTGACGCAGTGTTGCAACGGCCGGGATACCCGCATAACGCCCTGCCTTTTATCATGACCCTTGAAACCGCCCGCAGCGCCCAACTGGGCTGCGCCTTGCAGGAAATCAATCGGCTCGACTTCCATGTGGAGCCTGTGCTTTGCATGCCTATTCTGATGGATTAGAGTTGCTGTAGAATTCGGGCCATGTTGAAGGCGAGCCAGCTGATTTCGAGCCACGCTTTTGCGTGGCTGGCGCTCGCTCTCGATTACTTGCCAGCATCCAACCTAGACGTTGGGAAAAGGGGGAGCCATGAAGCCAGCTTCCAGATTCGCGTGTCTATTGACCGCATTTCTTTTTCTTTCCACGATTTCACATGCCGCTACAGTGACCGGTTCCGTGAAAAGTCCGGAGGGAACTCCGTTTCGCGGCGCATTCGTTCAGGCGCAGAACACCAGCACGCGAGTTCTGGTCAGCGTGCTGACCGACAAGGATGGCCGCTACCGGATTGAGAATTTGCCCGCCGGAAAATTTCAAATTCAAGTGAAGGCCATAGGCTACCGCAGCGATCCGCGCAGGGATGTGAGCCTGGCCGCAGAGCAAAACGTTTCCTACGATTTCGCGCTGCAGCCGGGAATGGTGCGCTGGAGCGATCTTTCGCAATATCAGGGCGAAGTTCTTTTCCCGGAGGCAAAAGGAAAAGATTTGCTGGTTGGCCGCTGTTTCGCCTGCCACGGGTTTCAATCGCGCATGGCATCCGTGCGCCGCGATGAAGAGGGATGGCGGGACCGCGTTGCCTACATGAAGGATTCCATGCATTTTTTCCTCGGTGCTGTGGGCGGCTCGTTCGACGATCGGGACGCGGCGGACACGGCTTCGTACATCAATTCACTTTTCGGCGAGGAATCCGTCCTGCCGAAATCTCCCGCCGAGATGCCTAAGTACAAAGAGTTGCTGCGCTCCTTTGACGACGAGGCCATGAAGATTGTTTACGTCGAGTACGATTTGCCCGGTCCGAGCCGCATGCCGTGGAGCGCTTTCCCGGACAAAAACGGGAATTACTGGATGCCTTACTACGGTAATGCCAACAAGATTGGCAGGCTGGATCCCAGGACGGGGGAAGTGCAGGAGTATCCGGTGCCGAACCGCGGCACGGCCGCAATTCATTCCGCCGTGCCCGCGCCGGACGGCAGCGTCTGGCTGACCGAGCAGGGTTCGAACAAGCTGGGGCATTGGGATCCCGCGACCGGAACGATTACGGAATTTCAGGATGCGTACGTGCCGGGCAAGGAAGGCACAGTTGCGGGCGGATCCAAGCACACGCTGCGGATCGACGCGCAGGGAAGAGTCTGGGCGACCGGAGGCCCGCTTACCGTTTTCGATCCGAAGACGCAAAAGTTCACGCGGATCGAGGAAATACCTTCCGCCTACGGGCTTGCGCTCGACAAGGACGGAAATTGCTGGTTCGCGGAATTCGTGCCCAACGGAAAAATCGGGAAAGTGGACGGCAAAACTCTCAAGGTAACCAAGTGGCAGCCGCCCACGGAAGACGCGCGTCCTCGGCGCATTCAGATTGCCAACGACGGCACGATTTGGTTCGCGGAATTTCAAGCCGGCAAGATTGGGCGCTTCGATCCCAAGACCGAAACGTTTAAGGAATATGCTTTGCCCGGGCCCGAGGCCACTCCCTACGCGCTGGAGATCGCCAGGAACGGCACGCTCTGGTACTCGTCCGAGCATCTGGACGTAATCGGCAATCTTGATCCAAAGAGCGGCCACGTGACTGAGTACCCGTTTCCGCAGGCGGAAAACACCATGCGGGAGTTCAACCTCGATGCGCAGGGTCGCATGTGGTTTGGCACGCCGGCCAACAATAAGGTGGGATATTTCTATCTTGCGGGGACCATGCAGCGCGCGGGGGATTGATTTTTGTAGGACAGGCTTCAGCCTGTCTGGTTTTGAATTTTTGTAGGTGTAACAGAAGTCAAAAGAAGACAGGCTGAAGCCTGTCCTACCTAAATCGCAATTTAGCTGGTTGTTGCTAGGTCCCCGCGCCACCATTTTGCCGAGAATGTGATGAATGCCGCGGCCAGCCACCCGCCTGCGTACATTGGCTGCGCGCCCCAATGCAAGATCGGCGAGTGCATCAATCCAAGCCAGGAAAAAATGGAAGCGATCAGGCACCAAGCCGCCGCGCGCCCGAAATTTCTATCAATCATTTCAGTGATGAGCGCGGAGACCACCAGCACCAGAAACAGAAATCCGTTGCCGAGTCCCTGAATCGAGGACCAATAGATGGAGCGATTCAGCGCCGCCTGAATTTCCGGATTCGCGGCCGAAAGCTTCAGCGCGGGCAGCGCGGAACTCACGGCGGAACCTACCACGGCTCCAGCGGGCAAGACCAATCCCAGCAGCACGGCATTGATGTATTTGTGTTCCACATGGTGCAGCGTGGCGCGGCCCACGCCGATGGCCACGTAGGCGATCATTGCGGCCAGAATCGCCCAAGGGAAAAGCTGGGACATGAACACTGAGATTCCGCTCATGACCACGGCCAGGAAAATCACGCCCGTCCAGAAACAAAATCCAATGCGCGCGCCCATCATTTTGTAAGGCGGGTGCAGCGCGGCGACCACCGGGGTGATAATGCTTCCGCCCAAGCCGCACAGCAGAGTTCCCAGGCCGTCGCAAGCGACCACCAGCCGGGCATCGTAATTGTCGCCCGCCGAGTTCGCTCCTTCCACCGATGCAATGTCCTGCAGCACCTGGTAAATCGACATGGGCGCGATCACCGAGAGATAGGGAATCGCCAGGCCCATGGCCTGCAACAGGCCGGGAGTTCGCACGAAGGGAAGCTGCAACGAAAAGCCGTGCCACGCGGGATGAACGTAGCCGATGGATAATCCAATCGCCAGAGGAACGAGCCAAGCGACGAGAAAGGGAGGAATCCTCCATTTGGTAATCGGAACGTTGGCCAGGACCGCGGTTGCCACGATGGCCAGCGCAACGATTCCCACCAGCGGCTGGTCGAAGATGCGCTGGATCAGGACTAGCGCCAGATAGGTGTACATGGCCGCGCCGAACACCGTCATCATGGCGGGCTTGGGAATGAATTTGCGAATCGTGCCGGCAAGAGGCGCGGCAACGAGCTTGATGATTCCTGTCCACACGACGGCCGCAGCTCCCAGCCTCCAGGCAAGCTCCTGATCGTGCGTCTGCAAATACACCGGGAGCATGATGGACAGCGTGTAGGCGATGATCCCCGGCACATTGTTGATGTACACGTGGGCCGTGACGTTCGATCGGCCCTCGCGCTTTGCGAGTCCCACCCCGAGCATCGTAAGGCCCATGGAGCCGACGAAGAATCCGAGGGCGTAGCCGGGCAGCAGGTGGCCCACGCTGAACCCCATGGCAATGCCAACGGGCACAAGCAGAAAAACGGGAATGATCATTTGCGCCACGTTAAAGCCGACCTGCGCAACCGTGGCGTCTATGTCTCCGCGTTCCAGCGCCCACCAGCGGGGCGCACCTGGCTGTCCGCTTTCCGCCATTTGGATCTTCTCCCTTGGGGCCTTCTCCGCAGCATCACAATTGCAAATTTAAGAAAACAATTTCAAATTTGAGATTTCAAATCTCAAATCTTAAACGCTTCCAGCGATTCTGGCACAAACAGTTCCTGCGGCGTCAGCAATCGCTTGGCCAGGCCCTGCTCGTGGGAGTAGCGCAGGAACGTGCTGAGCGCATGCATGTTGGGCTCGACGCCATAGGGCCAGAAATCCTTGCCCATCAGGGCGCGCGTTTCTTCCGCGTGGCGCACCAGCCAGGGCAGCATGTATTTCAGCGCGGCTGTCTCGAACAAGTCCTCGTAGACTTCCCGCTGCGCCAGCACGAACGCTTTGTAGAGCGATTGGGCCACCCATGGATATTTTTCGTAAATTTCGCGGCGAATGACCACGGTGTGCATGATCGGGAAAATTTTGGTGCGCTTGTAGTATTCGCGTTCCACAGCCTGATAGTCCTCGAACAGCAGGCCGACGCTTTGCGCGCCCTGCGCGACGCAGGAAGGTGTTCGCGGCGAATAGATCGCGTCGATTTCTCCGTCGCGCAGCATTTGAGAGAGCGTCTTGTTTTCGGGAATATTTTCCAGGTGAATTTCCGGCGGGAGGGAAACGGTTTGTTTTTCGGTTCGCCCGGGAGTTTCTTCTCCGCCGCGCAGATACGTGACGCTGGAAACGGGGACCTTGTATTCGTCGCTCAGAATGCCGCGAATCCACACGCAGGCCGTGAGCTGATATTCCGGATTGCCGACTCGTTTTCCGATCAGATCCTTGGGCTCGCGGATGCCGCTGTTGCGATTGATGAAAATGCAGGAGTGCCGGAAATAGCGCGAAGGGAAGACCGGAATGGCCACAAACGGTTTGGGGTCGCGGAACAGGGAAAGCGTGTAGGAGGAGAGGGACATTTCCGCGACGTCAAATTCCTGGTGGCGGATCATGCGGAAGAAAGTTTCCTCGACGGGGATGTTGATGTAGTTCAAGTCGATCCCGTCGATGGGAATGCGATCTTCGAGCAGTGCGCGCGTGCGGTCGTAATTCCAACAGGCCATCGATAAACGAAGCTTGGACATTTCAAGTCTCCCCGTTGCGTGCGTCCCGCGTCAGGCCGATCCATTGGTTTGCGCCTCATCGCCCCGCATGGGAAATGAGCCGTCCACCCGGAGGCTGAACCACGGCTTGGACATCTTACCGATGAATTTGAGCGCGCGTTTGAAATTATTTTGGTTTCGCCACCGTGATTTGCAAGGCAGGCGAAAACTCGAGCCATTGCTGAGGAACGAGAAGGGGGAGAGGACGATGGCTTGCTTCACGGTTGCGTGGCGGCTTAGGCTTTGCTCACGCCACCTGGCGCGCAGGGTGAATACCCTGGCTCCAAAGATGTATCGGACTACGCGGAAAGTTTTCGAACGGCCACTGCGAGGCCAGACTCATTCTCTAGGGAAGCTTGCAGGATTTGATCCAGCCTGAATTGCTTGTCGAACCCGGAAAGAAGGTAGGAAAGCCAGGCCTGAATATTTCGTTCCAATATTTCCTGAGGGCGAATCACCTGCTCCCAGACAATCGTGGAGCGAATCCCTGTAAGATTCGAGGAGAAGAATCGGCCCAGGATATTCCGCGCGCGCTTTCTTGAGGAGAACGTCAGCACAATTCCGCGCTCCTGGATCGCAACTTCCATGCAGTGTTTGACGTGTTGCTTGTCAAAGGAAACGCGCAATATATCTTTCTGCGGGGGCAGGAAATCCACCATGCCCAGGATGTGGTAGCCCGCTGCCCGGTTGACTTCCGTGACCAGCTTTCCGATTCGTTCCGTTAACTCAAATTCCTCGATTTGGCTCCAGTTGGTATCCTTGCCCGGATCTGCTTTTCTTTCACCGGCCAGTTTCAGTTGCTCGAGCTGAGTGATCCAATCACCGTTCCCACGTCGCTGATTCAAATGCGACCACCTTAATGGTTTAATTTCGCTGCGATTTGCCCGATTGCAACCGGCGGGCTGCCTCATGTTGATCGCTCGGACCCATGGGTTCGAGCGAAAATGCCGAACACTCAGCCCCAAATTTCAGTGCTTTTGTAATCTAGGTGGGGTATCAGAACGTGTCAAGAAGAAACATTCCCAATTTGGGTCAGAACATTCTCCGAAATACTAGCAGTGATTCGAAGCTACGTCAGAAAATAGTAACTTTTTGGCTGATTTCAGTGCCAATTTGGGAGAATTGACGCGCTGGCTCGTCTACAGGCGATTCGTCAACCATTTCCGAATCCCGCCGAATAATATGCCATCTAATTCTGGGCAGAAAGTTTAGCTTGATAGTGACTTGGGAATGCGGAATCGAATCGTGCACCGCTTGGCACATGCAAGCCAGTTTGCATGGGGCGGCAGGTAGCGGCGTGGAGACAAATCCTCTAAGATGAATTGCATATGAGTATGGCTGGCGGAATGGGCGGTATGGGTGCGCACCACGGCATGTCTGCGCGCGCGGAGCGCGGACACGGCAGCGGACGCGGGCGGACAAGCGACGCCGGCACCGACAAGAAAAAAGCGACACGTGTGATGGATCAGCTGCCTGAAATTTGGGCGCTGATGAAGCCGCGCCGAGGGCTGCTGGCGATTGGCATGGTGCTAATGGCCATCAACCGCGTATCCGGCCTGGCGCTTCCCTTCACAACGAAATATTTGGTGGACAACGTAATGATCCATCACCAGACGCAGTTCCTGATGCCGCTGGTTGGTGGCGTGATTCTGGCGACAATTCTGCAAGGAGTGACCTCCTACACTCTTACGCAAACCCTGTCCAAAGCAGCGCAGCGCATGATCACCGAGCTGCGAAGGAAAGTGCAGGAGCACGTTGGGCGCCTGCCTGTGGCGTACTATGACGCGAACAAGACCGGCGCGCTGGTTTCGCGGATCATGAGCGATGTGGAAGGTGTGCGCAACTTGATTGGTACGGGTCTCGTGGAATTTCTGGGCGGCTTGCTGACGGCGGCCATCGCTCTATATATGCTGCTGCGCATCAGTCCGGTAATGACGGGTCTCGCGGCCGGGCTATTGCTTGCCAGCATGCTTGGGCTGCGGAAGGCATTCAGCGTACTGCGCCCGATTTTTCGCGAGCGCGCGAAGATTAGCGCCGAGGTCAGCGGGCGGCTCACGGAATCGCTTTCCGGCGTGCGCGTGGTGAAGGGCTATCACGCGGAGGATCGCGAGGCCGACGTATTCACCAAAGGCGTGCAGCGCCTGCTCGACAATGTAATCAAATCGCTCACGACCATGTCCATGATGAGTTTCTCCACCACGGCGCTCGGTGGCGTGGTTGGCGCGCTGGTGATGCTGGTGGGTTCGCACCAAGTGCTCGACGGAAAAATCACGGTTGGACAATTCATGAGCTACACGGCATTTCTTGCGTTCATGATCGCACCCGTGTTTCAAGTGGTTGGCATCGGAACACAGCTGACCGAGGCCGTCGCTGGCCTTGAGCGCACGCGGGAAGTGCTCGACGAGAGGCCGGAGGATGAAGACCCGCGGCGGACGGTTACGCTGCCGGACATTGTTGGCGAACTGGCGTTCGACAACGTCAACTTTTCGTACGAGCCGGGCAAACCGGTGCTGCAGGACGTGAGCTTTCTCTCGAAGCCCGGAACGGTCACGGCGCTTGTGGGTTCATCCGGCTCGGGAAAATCCACGATCATCGGACTGGTTGCGGCGTTTCATGTGCCGCTTTCGGGGAAAGTTCTTGTGGACGGAGTGGACCTGGCCACCGTGCGCCTCGATTCGTATCGCACGCGCCTCGGCGTGGTGCTGCAGGAATCGTTTCTGTTTGACGGGACGATTCGCGAGAACGTGGCGTTTTCACGGCCCCACGCGAGCGAGGAAGAAATTCTGGCGGCCTGCCGCATCGCGCGCGTGGATGAATTTGCCGAGCGCTTTCCGGAAACCTACGACACGATTATCGGCGAGCGCGGCGTGAAACTTTCCGGCGGGCAGCGCCAGCGCGTTTCCATCGCGCGCGCCATCCTGGCCGACCCGCGCATCCTGATTCTGGACGAAGCGACCTCCAGCCTCGATTCCGAATCGGAAATGCTGATTCAGGAAGGCCTCGCGCAATTGATGCGCGGGCGCACCACGTTCGTCATCGCCCACCGCCTCTCCACCATTCGCCGCGCCGACCAGATTCTTGTGGTGGAAGGCGGAAAAATTGTGGAGCGCGGCACGCACGCCACGCTGTACGCGCAGGCCGGGCGGTATCGCGAACTCTACGACAAGCAGCACGGCCTGGAGGCCAATTTGTTTCTGGCCACCGGCGAGGGAGAAATTCCCGAGCCTGCCGAAGCGGGCCGCGCCTCATCGAAAAATTCCGATCCGGATATGCTGCGCCTGCTGCGCACCCCGCCTGCGTAGATTTGGAATTGCTACCTCTTGCAAATTTGTATGTGGTTTGCGTAGCGCGGGCTTCAGCCTGCGGGTTTTGGGCCTTGCAAGGACTAAACCCCGCAGGCTGAAGCCCGCGCTACGTAAACCTGTCAACGAAAAGCTACTAAAAACCTTCGCGGGAATGCCTGCTTGTGAGAAACTCGGGCGAATCCAGAATCAATTTATGGGAGGAAAACATGCGAGCGATGTTGCCGGTCCGGGTGGCGATGTTTGTGCTGGCGTTTGGATTTGCGGGCGGCGCGCTCTGCGCGCAATCGTGGGAGATGCCCAGCGATGCGCAGCGCTGCCCGTCGAAGTGGGGCGCCAAGGATGAAATCGGCTCCGGAAACTTGATGAAGCCGGAGATGGCCCTGAAAGCGGCGAAATTGATTCGCACGGGAGAAGTTTTCTCGCTGGGGTTTCACCTTTCGGCTGCGTTGCCCTTGATTGGCTCGCGGCGTTTCGATCTGCACATGAAGCGCAGCACGGCTACGGACCCGGGCACGCGCGGCGAGAACGAAGAAATTGTCATCACCGAGCTTGGGCAGGTGGGCACGCAACTGGATGCCTTCGCGCACCAGATCTACGGCGGCAAATACTACAACTGCATCACCGATCATGAAATGAGCTTTGACGGTGGCGGCGCCTCCAATGATCTGACCGCCGGCGCGCGGCAAGGTTTTCCGAAACTTGGCGTGGAGAAAATTCCGGACATCATGACGCGCGGCGTGCTGATCGACGTGGCGGGGCTGAAGAATGTGGAGATGCTGCCCGGCGGCTACGTGATTACGGCGGACGATTTGCAGCAGGCGCTGGCCAAGGAAAAGCTGAAGCTGGAAGCAGGTGACGCCGTGATGATCAACACGGGCTGGGGCAAGCTCTATAACGAGAAGGACAAGGACAAATATTTGAAATCGTCTCCCGGGATAGGCATCGAGGCGGGGGAGTGGCTGACCAAGCAGAATCCCATGCTGGTGGGGACGGACACCTGCTGCGTCGAGGTGCGGCCGTACCCGGAACAAAAAATGAATTTGCCGATCCATGCCATGTTTCTGATTGCCAATGGAGTGTACCTTGTCGAGAACCTGCGGCTGGAGCAGCTCGCGGCGGGGCATGCTTACGAGACGGCTTACATCATGACTCCCTTGAAAATCGAGGGAGGCACGGGATCGACCATCGCTCCGATTGCGGTTCGATAATCGGGCTTCCGAATTTCTCAGTGCCCTCAGTGTTCTCTGTGTTAAAAGCTTTTGAATTTTTCCGAGGTGCTTGCCCCCTGAAAATCTTTAACACAGAGAACACAGAGGGCACTGAGAAAACCCGCGGAAAACTAAGACAGTTTAATTTGAAAATTGCAGGAATGAATCAGGCTAGCTGGGCGGGTTCGCTGGCGCGCACAGCTTTGCGGTGGTGAGCGGCTTCCAGCTCTGGATTTTCCGCGGCGCGTTGCCGGACAAGAGAAATGAACGCGGCGGAGGAGCGCGGCAGCGTGCGGTCGCGGCGGTAGACGATGCCCAGCTCGCGCCACAGTTCGACGTCCGCGATGGGGATCAATTTCACTTCGCCGGCGCGCACTTCGTTTCGCGCGAAGCTTGCGCTGATGAGCGACACGCCCAGATTTGCCGCCACGAAACACTTAATCATGCCCACGCTGGTCAGTTCCATGGTGATTTGTAGTTGCGGTTTGTATGGGCGGAAGTGTTTATCGAGCAATTGCCTGGTGTATCCGGTGCGCGGGAAAATCAAAGGCTGCTCGGCAATATCCTTCATGCGCACGCTCTTGAGCTTTGCCAGCGGGCTACGCGGGCTGACCATGAGCATGACGCGGTCCCGAAAAATCGGATGGAACTTCAGGCTGGCGGATTTGGCGGGCAGCGTTACGATGCCCACGTCAATCGATCCGTCCTCCACCTTTTGCAAAACTTTATGGCTGAAATTTCGGTAGATGCTGATCTGCACCGAGGGATAGAGGCGGTGATATTCCGCGAAAATTTCCGGCAAAACGTAAAGGCAGGTCGCTTCATTGGCGCCCAGGGCCAGGACACCGCGCGGCGTTGTGGCTTTGTCGGCCACGGCGCGCTGGGATTCGGCGCGCAGATTCACCATGCGCACGGCGTATTCAAAAAGGGTCTCGCCCGCCGAGGTTAGGCGCACGGATTTGCGACCGCGGTCAAACAGCTTCTCGCCATATTCCTGCTCGAGCTGGCGTACCTGCGCGCTGACGGCAGGCTGCGAGCGGAATAATTTCTGCCCGGCGCGGGAAAAGCTGCCGAGTTTGGCGATTTCAATGAAAGTAGTGAGCTGGTCGAAGTCCATGACTGAGAGCGGGATTATAGCAGAACGAAGGCCTTGGCCTGCAACAAATCCAAAAAAATAATGGCAAGGATTACAAATTGAAATGGCTAATGCCCTGAGGACAAGCGGGCCGGGAGAATGGTAAGATAGCCACTTTCCCGAAAGCCGTTCAGGGGACGGCGTGGAAGTGTCTGAGGCAGGGCACCCCGGGTTCGAGCCGTGATTCAGGGAATCGTTGGGAATCTTTATTTACATGTTTGTATCAAATGGTCAGGCCAAGGAGGCTAGGGCTTTCCAGGGAATGAAGTTGAACTAGATCAGCGGAGCCGGGTAATTGCGTTTCGTTGCCTGATTGCGCGCCCCTTGGATCGTTAATTCCTGCTCTCATGAGTGAACTATACCCATTTCGAGGCGTGCCGCCCGCTCAGGGCCTATATCACCCGGAGCATGAGCATGACGCTTGCGGCATCGGGTTTGTCGCCAGCATCGAGGGGCAAAAATCGCACGATATCGTCCTGAAAGGCATTCAGATTCTGATCAACCTGGCGCATCGCGGCGCTTGCGGGTGCGATCCGCAAACCGGCGATGGCGCGGGTATTCTGATCCAAATTCCCCACACTTTTTTTGCGCGCGAAACGCAAACGCTGGGCTTCACGCTGCCATCTCCGGGTGAGTACGGCGTGGGCATGGTTTTTCTGCCGGTCGATACGCATGACCGGCTGATTTGCGAAGGGATTATCGAAAAGATTGTGCGCGAGGAAGGATTGACGATCCTCGGCTGGCGCGACACACCGATCAACGGGAATACCATCGGGCGGCTGGCGCGCGCTTCACAGCCCTATATCGAGCAAATTTTTGTGCGCAGCGGCCCGGGCATGGATCAGGACGCGCTGGAGCGCAAACTTTATGTGATTCGCAAGCGCGCCGAATCTGCTATTGCGGCGACCGACCTGAAGGAGAAGGATTTCTTCTACATCCCCTCTCTTTCCTCGCGCACTATTATTTATAAGGGGCTGCTGCTGGCGCCGCAGATCACCGATTTTTACAAAGAACTGCTGGACCCTGAACTGACCAGCGCGCTGTGCCTGGTTCACCAGCGATTCTCGACCAACACGTTTCCAAGCTGGAAGCTGGCGCACCCGTATCGCTACATCTGCCACAACGGCGAGATCAACACACTGCGCGGAAACATGAACTGGATGTATGCGCGGCAATCCGTGCTGAAATCCCCGTTGTTTGGCGAAGACATGAAGAAGCTGATGCCCATCATCACCGCGGGCGGCAGCGATTCGGCCATGCTCGACAACGCCGTGGAGTTGCTCACTCTTTCCGGGCGCTCGCTTCCGCATGTGATGTCCATGCTGATTCCGGAAGCCTGGGATCACGACGACACCATGCCCGAGGACATCAAGGCATTTTACGAGTATCACGCGTCCCTGATGGAGCCGTGGGATGGCCCGGCGGCAGTGGCGTTCACCGACGGGCGAGTGATCGGCGCGAAGCTCGATCGCAATGGCCTGCGCCCCGGGCGGTTCCTGGTCACCAACGATGGCCTGGTGGTTCTGGCTTCGGAAGCCGGAGTGCTTTCCTTCAAGCCCGAGGAAGTGCGCATGAAGGGCAGGCTGGCGCCCGGCCGCATTTTCCTGGTGGACACTGAGCAGAAGCGGCTGATCACGGACGAAGAAGTGAAGAAGCAATTGGCCGCGCGGCAGCCCTACGCGCAGTGGCTCAAGGAAAACCAGATCACGCTCGACCATTTGCCGGACCCGACGCACGTAAACCAGACCGATCACGACACCATCCGCATGCGGCAGCGCGCCTTCGGCTACACGGATGAAGACCTGAAAACGATTCTGCTGCCCTCCGCCCTGAATGCCGAGGAGCCCATCGGTTCAATGGGAATCGATACGCCGCTGGCTTGTTTGTCGGACAAGCCGCAAATGCTTTTCAGTTATTTCAAGCAGACCTTCGCGCAGGTCACCAACCCGGCCATCGATTCGATTCGCGAAGGCTTGGTGATGTCTCTCAATTCCTACATCGGGAGCGAGGGCAACATCCTCGAAGAGACACCCAAAAATTGCCACACGCTGAAACTGCGCCATCCGGTGATTTCCAACTGGCGCCTGGAAAAGTTGCGGCGAGTGAGCTGGGGAAGTTTCCTGGCCACCAGCCTGCCCATGCTGTTCCGCGTGAGCGGCGGCGAAAAGCAGCTGGAGGAATCGATTGAAACGCTTTGCCGGCGCGCTTCGCTGGCCATCAAGTCCGGCTACACGCTGCTGATTCTGACCGATCGCGGCGTGGATCACGAATACGCTCCGATTCCGTGCCTGCTGGCTCTTTCGGCCGTGCACAATTATTTGATTCGCGAGGGAACGCGCAATCAGGTGGCCCTGATTGTGGAGTCCGGCGAGCCGCGCGAAGTGATGCATTTTGCGCTGCTGCTGGGCTACGGCGCGAGCGCCGTGAATCCCTATTTGGCCATCGAAACGCTCGAGGATCTTCACCGGGCCGGAGCGTTTCCCGCGGAAACCACCTGGGACAAGGTTTTCAAAAGCTACATGAAGTCCATTGACAAGGGGCTGCTGAAGACGTTTTCGAAGATGGGAATTTCCACGCTGCAAAGTTACCAGGGCGCGCAAATCTTCGAGACCATCGGTCTCAATGAAGCTCTGGTTGAGAAATATTTTACCGGGACATCTTCGCGCATCGAGGGCGTAGGCATTGAAGTTTTGGCGCGCGAATCGATCATGAAGCACGACTTCGCCATGCAGCCGCCGCATCTGTCCGACACGGAACTTCGCGTCGGCGGAGAATATCAATACCGCGTCAAGGGCGAGCGTCACCTATTGAATCCCACGACGGTCAGCAAGCTGCAACACGCCGTGCGGCAGGAAAAATTTGAGACTTTCCGGGAATTCGCGGACATCGTGAACCAGCAGAACCGCGACTTGCAAATGCTGCGCGGCATGTTCGATTTCAAGCCCAACGGTCCGGCCGTGCCGCTGGAGGAAGTCGAGCCCGCCTCGGAAATTGTGAAACGCTTCGCGACCGGCGCGATGTCTTTCGGCTCCATCAGCAAGGAAGCGCACGAAACGCTGGCCATTGCCATGAACCGCATCGGCGGAAAATCGAACACCGGCGAGGGCGGCGAGGACGAGGCGCGTTTCAAGCCGGACGCCAACGGTGATTTGCGGCGCAGCGCCATCAAGCAGGTGGCCTCCGCGCGCTTCGGCGTGACCACGAATTATCTGATCAACGCGGACGACTTGCAGATCAAGATCGCCCAGGGCGCGAAGCCCGGCGAGGGCGGCCAGTTGCCGGGCCACAAAGTGGACGACGTGATCGCACGCGTGCGGCACTCCATCCCTGGAGTGGGCCTGATTTCTCCGCCGCCTCACCACGATATTTATTCGATCGAGGATTTGGCGCAGCTCATCTTCGATTTGAAAAATGTAAATCCCGAAGCGCGCATTTCCGTGAAGCTGGTGGCCGAAGTGGGCGTTGGCACGGTGGCCGCGGGTGTTGCCAAGGCCCATGCCGACGTGATTCTCATCAGCGGCTATGACGGCGGGACGGGCGCTTCGCCGGTCAGTTCGATTCGCCATGCGGGCATTCCCTGGGAGCTCGGCCTCGCGGAGACGCAGCAGATTTTGGTGTTGAACGATCTGCGCAGCCGCGTACGCCTGCAAGTGGACGGAAAGCTGCAGACCGGGCGCGACGTTGCCGTCGGCGCTTTGCTGGGCGCGGAGGAATTCGGATTTGCCACCACGCCGCTGATCGCCATGGGCTGCATCATGATGCGCAAATGCCATCTGAATACCTGCCCGGTGGGCATAGCCACGCAGGATCCGGAGCTTCGCAAGAAGTTCCAGGGCCAGCCCGAGCATGTGATTAATTTCCTGTTCTATGTCGCGGAAGACTTGCGCCTGCTCATGGCGCAACTCGGCTTCCGCAAAATGGACGAGATGATTGGCCGTGTCGATTGCCTTGTGCAGCGCACGGACGTGGAGCATTGGAAGGCCAAGGGGATCGACCTTTCCTCGGTGCTTTACAATCCCCCGATGCCCAGCCACGTGGGGCGGCGCTGCACGCAGGCGCAGGACCACGGTCTGAGCGACTCGCTCGACGGAAAGCTGATCGAGCAGGCCGGCGACGCCATCGAGCACCTCACGCCCGTGGCGCTCAATCTGCCCATACGCAATGTGCACCGCACGGTTGGCGCGATGCTCAGCGGGCGCATCGCTCGCAAGCACGGCTCGGTGGGCTTGCCGGATGACACCATTCGCATCCAGTTTCACGGCTGCGCGGGGCAAAGCTTCGGAGCGTTCCTGGCCACGGGCGTGACGCTGACGCTGGAAGGCGAAGCCAACGATTACGTGGGCAAGGGACTTTCCGGCGGACGAGTGGTGATTTATCCGCCGCGCAATTCGCATTTTGTGCCGGAGGAAAATATTCTCGTCGGCAACGTGTGCCTGTACGGCGCGACCAGCGGCGAAGCGTTCTTCAACGGCATGGCCGGAGAGCGTTTCGCGGTGCGCAATTCGGGCGCAACGGCGGTGGTCGAGGGCGTTGGCGATCACGGCTGCGAATACATGACTCGCGGCTTGGTCGTGGTGCTCGGGAAAACGGGCCGCAATTTCGCCGCCGGAATGACGGGCGGCATCGCATACGTATTGGATCAGAGCGGCGAATTCGCCTCGGCCTCTTGCAATCGAGCCGACGTGGACCTGGAGCCCGTGTCCGATGCGAAAGATGTGCAGACTTTGCAGAGCCTCGTTGCGCGCCACGCGGAACTCACCGACAGCCCGCAGGCCAAGTGGGTATTGAAGCACTGGGACGCCACGCTGCCCAAGTTTGTGAAAGTGTTCCCGCACGAATACAAGCGCGTGCTGGGCATTCCGCGAATTCCCGCGACGGTTGTGGCGGCGCAGGCTGGACCGATGCGCGTGCAGGGGCAGGTGCTCGGTGGGTAAGGTAACCGGCTTCAAGGAATTTGCGCGTGAAACGCCGGCGCGGCGTCCCGTAGCCGAGCGCGTGCACGATTATTTCGAAGTGTACCAGCCGTTCCCGGAAGAAAAAGTGCGCACGCAGGGCGCGCGCTGCATGGATTGCGGCATTCCGTTCTGCCACACAGGATGCCCGGTCAACAACATCATTCCGGACTGGAACGACCTCGTCTATCGCGACCGCTGGAAGGATGCCATTCGCGTCCTTCATTCCACCAATAATTTTCCGGAGTTTACCGGGCGCATTTGCCCGGCGCCGTGCGAAGCGGCCTGCGTGCTTGGAATTAATGAGCCGCCCGTCACCATCAAGCTGATCGAAAAAACCATTGTCGACCGCGCCTGGGAGGAAGGCTGGATCAAGCCGGAACTGCCCGAGACGCGCACCGGGAAGCGAATTGCCGTCGTTGGCTCAGGGCCGTCGGGCCTGGCTGCCGCGCAGCAATTGAATCGCGCCGGGCACTCGGTCACCGTGTTTGAAAAAGCCGATCGCGTTGGCGGATTGCTGCGCTATGGCATCCCCGACTTCAAATTGGAAAAGCGCGTTTTGGACAGGCGCATCGAGCAGATGATTGCCGAGGGCGTGCAGTTCCAGACCAACGCTCATGTGGGCGGCAGCATTCCCGCGCAGGATTTGCGCAAGGAGTTTGACGCCGTGGCGCTGACGGGCGGCGCGGAAAATCCGCGCGACCTCAACGTGCCGGGGCGCGAACTCAAGGGCATTTATTTCGCCATGCAATTCCTGCCGCAGCAGAACAAAGTCGTCGCGGGCGACACCATTCCGGATCAGATTATGGCCACCGGCAAGCGCGTGGTAATCATCGGCGGCGGAGATACCGGGGCGGACTGCCTGGGCACCGCACACCGCCATCAGGCTAAGTCCATTCACCAATTTGAAATCATGCCCATGCCTCCCGCCGAGCGCGCTCCGAGCACGCCCTGGCCGCTGTGGCCCTTGCAGCTGCGCACGGAAAGCGCGCACGAAGAGGGCGGCAAGCGCGATTGGGCGCTCAATACCGTGAAATTCACGGGCGACGAAAAGGGCAACGTGAAGCAACTGCACGGCATTCGCGTCGGCCCGCCGCCGAAATTCGAGGCGCAGCCCGGCACGGAATTTGTAATGGATGCCGATCTTGTATTGCTTGCACTGGGTTTCCTCGGCCCCGTGAAGCAGGGAATGATCGAGCAACTGGGCGTCAATCTCGATCCGCGCGGCAACATTGCCACAGGTGCGGACTACATGACCTCGGTTCCCGGCGTCTTCGCCGCGGGAGACATGCGCCGCGGCCAGTCGCTCGTTGTGTGGGCAATTTCCGAAGGCCGCAAAGCCGCCGCCTCCATCGACAAATACCTCATGGGGAATACTAACCTCGCGTAGCACAGGCACTCCTGCCTGTGCGGTTTTGTAGACCGCCAGTACGCTCCCGATCAAGCTGCAATCGCGAAAACCGCACAGGCAGGAGTGCCTGTGCTACTTTGCACTCCGGCATTGAGTTTCCGCGCGATTCCCGATAGGCTCGCGGTGGCGAAAGGGCCGCCGAACAGGGATCCGTGACCGATAAACTTCTACAACTTATGCCGCCGGAAGGGCTGAAGATTCTTCTCACGCTCTTCCTATGTTTTCTGATTGGGCTGGAGCGCGAAGAGCACCGCGCCGCGGGGCAGCGGTTTGGCTTCGGAGGGGTTCGCACCTTTCCGTTGATCGGGCTGATCGGCTATGCCATGGCTCTTCTGTCGGGCGGGCAACTCGTTCCGTTGACGTTTGGATTTGGCGTGATTGGCGCGTTCTTGTGGCTCTCCTACCGGCACAAACTGGAAACCTACAACGAAGCCGGAGTAACCACGGAAATTTCCGGGCTGGTCACCTACGTGATTGGCGCTCTGGTGTCGCGCGACCAATTGTGGATCGCCACGACCATCGCCGTGATCAGCATGTTGCTGCTTGAGTTGAAGGACTTTCTGGAGAGCCTTTCAACGGAAATTCCAGCCTTCGAGATCCTCACCTTTACCAAGTTTCTGCTGCTGACCTTCGTCATCCTGCCCATCGTTCCGAACAACGAGTACGGACCGTTCGCGGTGAACCCGTTCAAGTCGTGGCTGGTCGTGGTGGCCATCAGCGGCGTGTCTTACGGCAGTTACCTGTTGGAGAAATTGTCCAAGGGAAAGGGCGGCATAAGGCTCTCGGCGCTGTTGGGCGGGCTGTATTCTTCGACCTTTACCACGGTAGTGATGGCAAAACGAGCCAAGCCGGCTTCGGCTCCGCACACGTTTGCGGGCGGGATCCTGATTGCCTCCGGCGTGATGTATTTTCGCTTTCTGGCCTTGATCGGCATTTTTAATCTTCAGCTCATGAATCGCCTCATGGTTCCGTTTCTGATTCTGGGAGCCATTGGCGTTGCCGGCGGTTGGGCATGGTCCAGCATTTCCGAAGCCCAGGAAACGGAAACGAAACCCGCCTACCTGACCAAAAATCCACTGGAACTGACTTCCGCATTTTTATTGGGGCTGGTATTTGTGGTTGTACTGGTGGCGACCAATTTTGCGCTGACTCGTTTAGGCAAAGCGGGAATTTACGGGATGGCCGTGATTTCCGGCCTTGCCCCGGTGGACCCCTTTATCATGGGACTCACGCAGACCGCTGGAAAAGCGACTGCCATGGGCCTGGCCGTGGCTGGGATCGTGGTCGCGGCGGCCAGCAATAATTTTGCCAAGGCGTTTATCGCGCTTGGGCTTGCCGATTCCAGGACTGGCAGGCAAAGCCTGATCCTGATGCTGGCGCTGACGGCGTTGGGTCTCGTTCCTCTGTTTTGGATCGTCCGCTAGGAACTCCAGATGAACTCATCGGAAATTACGCCGGCGCAATCACTTTCCTCGGAGAGCATTCTTCGCTGTGTCGGCGTGCTGTTTCTGGCCACGATGCTCCTCGTGCCCATTTGGATTGCCGCGTTTCCTCCACTGCTCGATTATCCGAATCATCTGGCGCGCGCATTCGTTCTTGCGCACTTGAACGATGCGCATTTTTCTTTTCGGCAGTTTTACCGCTCCGATTGGGGAGCCTATCCCTATTTGGGGATGGACGCGTCGCTGGCCGTGCTCGGGCGGTTGTTTCCCATCGAGACGGCGGGGCGCATTTATCTCAGCCTGTGTGTCCTGGCGCTTCCGGCAGCGGCGTGGTTTTTTCTTTCGCAGGCGCAGCCTAATTCGGATTGCACCTCTTTGTGGGCGTTGCTGCTTGCCTACAATGTTTTCTTTCTGGAAGGATTTTTGAATTTCGATTTGAGCATCGCGGTGGGATTGTTGGCGCTGGGGCTATGGCTGCGATGGCTGGGCAATCCAACAAGGGAACGATGGATCGCCGCGCTGGTGGCATTCACGGGAGTGTATTTCACGCACTTGCTGGGCTTCGGCATCTCCGGGTTAATTGTTGTGGCCTACCTCGCACTCTCGCGCAGGTCTGTTCATGACTGGTTGTGGAGCGGCGCGCTGGCTCTGCCGGGCCTGGTGTTTTATTTGCACTCCTCGCGAGTGGGCTTGAGCACGAACAAGATCGTCTTTCACGGTTTGGATGACAAGCTGGACTCGCTGGGCATGATTCTTCACGGATACTGGTCCTGGCTGGATTGGATTTCCATGCTCGCGCTTGGGATTTGGATCTTGGCGGCCTGGTGGCGCAGCGTCAAATTTCGATGGGATTATAAATGGGTCGCTATTGCTGCGTTTCTTTTTGTGCTGTTCTGGGCAATCCCGTGGATGTGGGGTGAGGGGTCGGACCTCGACATTCGAGTGCTGCCATTCCTGGCCGTTGCAATCCTGGCCACGGTGCACGTTGGGCGGCGCGCAAAAAAACTCGCCGTGATACCGCTCCTGCTGTTCGCCGCGCAGACGGTGGGCGTGACGCGGCACTTCAGGGAAGCGCAGCCCGCGCTTGCCGGCTTGGCGCGCTCGTTCGATGTGGTGCCGCGCGGCGCGCTGGTTCTGCCCATTGTGGAGGGTGACGAGGATCCCATCGAGCGTCCCTTCACCCATTTCTGGGCTTACGGAGTGATTCGCCGCGGCTGGTTCTCGCCCTACCTGATGGACGCGCCCGGCGAGACGCCCATGCGCATCGTTCACGATTCCTACACGCCCGATGGATTCTGGAATCTCGTTTATGACGAGGCGCCGGATTGGCAGCAGGTCCAGGACGATTACGATTACGTTTGGGCATACGACGTGCCTCGATTTTCAGCGTCCCTCGCGGGTATCGGCGAACGAATTTACTCCTCCGGCCCGCTGGAGGTTTATCGTATTCGGAAATCGCCGTAAATCATCGCCGACGGTTTGGCACTTCGTGGCATAGGCTTCAGCCTGTGCGGTTTTCGCTCATGTCGCAGCAAACCGCACAGGCTGAAGCCCATGCCACTGAACCACAAACAATCCACGGACGAGGATTGTCAATTCATGGTTAAATCCCATCCTCGCGCTGTGCCGCCAAATTGTGTTCTGCTAGCATCGCTACAAGGAGCCTGGATAAAAATGGCAACGACTCGCGGAATCGTGTTGGCAATGATTGTCGCTTTCGCCGTTGCGCTTGCGGGGCAGCCTGCAAATGCGCAACAGCCGGCCAAAGGCACGTGGCGCTTCCTTGTGTCGGGAGACTCCCGAAATTGCGGCGACGTGGTCATGCCCGGGATCGCGGAAACCGCGCGAAAGAATCATGCCGCGTTTTACTGGCACCTGGGCGATTTGCGCCTGACCACGAATGTCGATGAAGATATCCAGCACCAGCCCGAGCATATCAACAAGCCACTTACCATGGCCGAATACGGCGACATCGAGTGGGACGACTACATCGCAAATCAGATCGGCCCGTTCGGCTCCATGCCGTTCTTTGTGGGAATTGGAAATCACGAGACCGTTCCGTCGCGCAAAACACGAGAAGAGTTTCTTTTGCAATTTGCCGATTGGCTGGATTCTCCGGTGCTGCGCGCCCAGCGCCTGAAGGACTATCCCAAGAACCATCGCATGAGGGCGTATTTTCACTGGATCGATCGCGGCATTTCTTTCTATTACCTCGACAACGCCACTGCCGAACAAATTGACTCTGCCCAGATGAGCTGGTTCGAAGGCGTTCTGGCAAAGGATCTCGCCAATCCCAAGATTAAGACCATCGTCGTCGGAATGCACAAGGCGCTGCCCGAAAGCATTTCCGCCGGGCACAGCATGAACGAGTCGCCGACGGGAACTGAAAGCGGGCGACGCGTGTACACCGACTTGCTGCGCGCGCGGGATGAATCGCACAAGCATGTTTACGTGCTTGCCAGCCATTCGCATTATTTCATGGATGGAATTTTCAACACGGATTACTGGAAGCAGAACGGCGGCGTTTTGCCGGGATGGATTGTGGGCACGGCGGGAGCTGTGCGCTATGAACTTCCGCCGAACTCTCCGCCCACCGCCAGGCCGAACACCTACGGTTCGCTGCTGGCCACTGTGCGGCCTGACGGCGAAATCAATTTCGCGTTTCAGGAACTACAGGAAAAAGATATCCCTGCATCGGTGACGACACGCTACGGAAACGATTTCGTGCACTGGTGCTTCGCCGAAAATTCGCAGGTGAAGCGGTGAGTAGCACAGGCACTCTTGCCTGTGCGGTTTTGCAAGCTGCCGGCGCGCCACCAATTCAGGTGTGATCGCGCACGCCGCCTGCTTCCTGAAAACCCTCTCCTGCCCGTGCGGTTTTGCGGGCCGACGTACGCCGCCGATTCACCTGCGATCGCAAAGACCGCACAGCCAGGAATGGCTGTGCTACTAAGCCCTCAGCCAGTCCGCTTGCCAGTCCTTCACCATCTGCTTGATGGCCTTGCGATCGTTCATCTTTTCGTCGAGGACTTTGCGCGCCAGCCCAGGCAATTCCGCGTCGCTCGCAAACCGCAGCGAGATCAGCTGGTCCAGCGTGAATTCAGGGATGCGGGGTTGCAAGTCCGCGGGCAGCAAGCGGGCCAGGCGCAGCCGCATTTCCAAACGAATTACGCGATTCTGCACCGCCAGCGTTGAATTGCGCGCCACTACGAAGAGCACGATCAACGCCGCCCCCACCAGGACGTCCATCACCGAACCGAACGAAATGCCGTGGCGAAGGTCAACCAGCCGGCCGATAAAGTTCACAATCAACACCAATTGCCCGGCCACGAAAAATGGTACCTGGCGCGTGTGATTCTGAAAATTCTGCGGTTTTTCATTAGCCATGAGTGTCCGTCATCCTTTCGATTGTGAAATGAAATTCTAGCGCATGGGTTCGGGAAACGACGAAATCGGATCGATGTCCACTGGAACGTCGGCAGCGGCTTGCAGCGCCTTTCCGAGTTCCGGCGGAATCGTGCCGTACTTTGCAAACCAGGTCTCGGCGCGAGCGCGGTCTCCGGTGGCCTCTTGCTCCAGCAATTCTTTCGCGAGCGCCGCGACGGCATCCGGCATGCGCGCGAAATCGATCACATAGCGGCCCGTTGAAGCGTCACGCGCGATGGCGTTGCGTTCCGAGTAAAAATTGAACTCCATGATTTCGGCGCGGCCATGCGCCTCGGCCACTCCAAACCGCACCGTCCGGAAAATTCCAGCCACTTCGGAGGCGTAGTATCCGTTCAATTTTTCTTTCGGCAGGTCGCCGCGATCCACCAGCCATTTTAAGCCGTACAGGCCCACGATATCGGCCTTGGCCTCTTCCAGCGCCGAATAGGTTGGCCCGATCGCCTCGCGAACATCCTGCCGCCCGCTGGAGGTGCGCGCGAATGCCGGGCCAAGGCCGTGCGAAATTTCATGCATCATGGTGGACGCGAGATAGCCATCCGCGGAGGCCAGCGCGGCTTCGTCGGCGCGCAGCAGGCGCTTGGCAATTGGCAGGATCACGTAATTCACGCGCGCGTCCATGAAATTCTTAAAGAAGATTTTCTTGGAGCCTTTTTGTTCGTGGATGCGCGGATCGTTCGGCAGATTGTCGGCCACTGCCTGGTAGCCGTGGCGCAGATCGCCCGCTCGATACGGCGCGTCCATCACTTCCATGGGAGAGAACAGTCCGCGTTTCGAGGGGCGATCTTCGGCAGCCAGCGGCAGGCTATCCTGAATGTCGGGAACATATTTCTGAAACACATCCAGCTTGCGGCTTTCGGCCTCGTTGCGGACAAGGATGGCTGCGCCGTAGGAAGTCTTCACGCCCAGCAAATCGTCAAGGTAGGTTTCGTAGGGCGCGAAAATAATATCGAATTTGGGATTTACCAGGCTGACCCAGGCAATGTCGCTCTCGAAATAGTTGTCGGACTGCAGCGCGTCCGCGCGCATGCGCAGAAATTTTGCGAATGCGAGATCGTCGGAAAGCGCGGCGGCGTCCCGCAGCGCTTTCGCCGCGGGATCGACCCACTGCTTGTAGGCGAGATGATACGGAATCGCTTCGAGTGCGACGCCTTTGCGGCGAACCACGGTGAATGGATCGTAGAGCGCATTCTTCTGTTCGGGATGCGACGCGATATAGCGCTCGAATTCTTCGCGGGTCAAGTCGGCGGGGAAAATCGCACGGCCTGGCGGCCAGGGCGCGGTTCCTACAAACGGCGCATTATTGTCGATCAGGTCGAAGCGGCTGCCGTTGATTCGCAGAAATCGCCGCAGTTGCACGTCTTTCGGCGAGCTGCTGCCGGCCAGCGATTGATACAGTTTCAGACCTTCGGGATCGCTTTGCCGCCAGTAGATGGATTCCAGATGCTGGCACGCCTCCACCAGCTTTTCTATCATGTGCCGTTCCCGGGCGGTCAGGTGCGTGGAGTCGAACGGCATGCGCACCGGCTTGAATTTGGCGAGTTCCTTCGCCAGGTTTGGCGCGATAACCTGTTTCCGCTCACCGGGAGAAATGTTTTTACTTGCCCGCGCGGGATTGCTTTCCTGCGCCTTCATCGTCCAAATTCCCGCGCAAAAAACAATCAGGGAAAGCAAGGCAGCAGTTGCCGCATAGATCGAGCATTTACGACAACTGGAGCGAAGGAACGCAGGCAGTGACATGCCGGGATTCTAGCAGAGGTCACCGTTAGCCTGGCGAAATTTGCAATCCGACCCTGATAAGCAGGGTTTCAAGTAGCACAGGCATCAGGCTGTGGGTTCTGGTCCAGCTAGGACCACGAACCCCCACAGGCTGAAGCCTGTGCTACTTAAAGCCCGCGCCATGTTACTTGCATCCGAGAAATATGGATCAGCGCTTTTGAAATTCCGGCGAGCCGAGGACCAGGCCGGTAATCAGGCTGACATTTACTTGCTTCACGGGATCGTCAAGCTTCGCGCCCAGTATCCGCGGTTCGATCATTTCTTTTTCCAGCGTCGCGCGGGTCGAGTCGGAAACCTGTCCGGCAAGAAATTCGGTTTCGACGCGGTCGAGAGCGATTTGCGGGCTCCCGGCAAGATCGCTGCCCACCAGGGAATTGATATCCACCCGCGCGCCGCGCACTTTGTTGCTGGTCAGCGCGATGGCAAAATTCATGCGATTGAGCAGCGCTCCCGTGCTGACCCAGGCTGCCGCCTTATCCGAATAGCCTGTGGGCGGTAGGCACTGGTAAAGCGGCTGGCCGATGCGCGAGACCCACTGCGCGAGTTGCATGGGCTGATCCACGTCGGCGCCAAGCGCGCGCGCCGTGGACGCCACCAGCTCAAACGGCGTTTTCACTTTTGCGCGGAAGGCGGCGCGCGACCAGAACTCCGGCGAATAAATCATGGTGGCCATCACGGCGCGGATATCGCCTTTGGATTTTTCAAATGTTTTGGCCATGCGCGCGACGAGCGCAGGCGGGCGGATCGTCCGACACAAAATGCTCCGCCAGCTGCAGCGAAATGTGCCGCGCCGTGTGCTTATCCTTTACTAGGAGATCGAGAACTTCCTCTCCGTCCTTGATCCCACCGCCCTTGATCTTTTTTCCGAGCACGCGTTTCGCATCGGGATCGTGAATTCGTTCATCAAAATAGAATGCCGGGTTTTCGCGCGGCGATTCGATCGCCCATCCCGTGAAGGCCCGCGCAACTTCGATCACGTCTTCCTGCTTATACCCGCCATCCACGCCGAGCGTGTGCAGTTCCATCAGTTCGCGGCCGTAGTTTTCGTTCAGGCCGCGCCGGCCGCCGAGCGGCGGAAGTTTTTCGCCGGCCCGCGCGCGCACCGGATGTAGTTTTAAGCGGTCGAAGGCATGCGGGTCCGCGCTCGAGGAATTGTCCAGATAGAACAGCATCGCCGGGCTCTTGGCCGTGGCTTCCAGCAGATCGCGGAATTTGCCGAGCGCGTGCGGGAGGATGGCGTCCCGTTCGTAGGGAATCAAATACCAGCGTTCGGGGTCCTTGTAGATAAAAATATTGAAGTGGTTGAACCAGAAATCCGAGAGTTGTTCGGAAAGTTGCCGCTCGCTGTAAACCGCGCGAATTATTTTTGCGTCCATCAATTCGTTTACGATTTCATTCTGATCCTTGAACGGAAGGGAATTCATGCCTCCGGGCTGCTTGGCCAGATCCTGCAGGCGCTTCTGGTATTCCTCGATTTTCAGGCCCAATCGCTTGGCGGCAACATCCTGCGGCGGATATTGATCGAGCAGCGTGGCGGCGCTGAGTCCAAGCGCGGGGAATTGCGCCAGGCGCGCATTCATCTCCGTGTCGCCGATATTTTCCGGATGAAGCTGCGCCTGAATCCAGTTATCGAGTCCCGTCTTTTCAATTTGTTCCACCTGCCCGGGGCGTGGCCCGAATCCAAGTCTATTGAGGGCGTGCAGGATGGCTTCTTGTTCGTTCAATTCGCGGATGGGAAGCTTTCCCGCAAAGTTTGCGTGGCCGTTCTTGTCGTTCCCGCCTGGTGGTAATGCAGGAGAAGATAATTCCGCGGCGCCACGGCGAGGCCCGGCCCATGCCAGCGGAGCCGCGAGCGCCAGCGCTGCCAATAGTCCCGCACCGACGATTTCGGGCCAGCGCTTCATCGCTCCGTCATCTCATTTCCTTGCCGGCAATCATGTGTCGATTTCGCGCGTATTTCAGCACACTCAATTTCATACGCCCTATCCCCGTGAATCTCAACCCCGAACACAGTAAAAAGTTCCGTCCGCTCACGCACAAAACTCAGGTTCGCCAGGTGTTCTCTGCGCCCTCTGTGTTATGGAATTTGCCTGGGATTTAAGAATTCAAAAGCTTTAACACAGAGGCCACGGAGGACGCGGAGAAAGACGAGAATACAGAGAAAGTCTTGCCCGTATCTGGTTGACACCAGAGGGACGCGGCCATACGATTTCGTGTAAATTCAATCATCGCACTTATGCGAGACGCACTTTGTTTTATTGCGCGCTCCAGAAGTTCAGTAGGCTGGAGGATGAGAATGGGTCTCAACATACAAGGCATCAATCGCCGCAGCTTCCTCAAGACGGGCGCCGCCGGAGCAGCCGGATTGCTGGTCGGTTTCTATTTTTACGGCGACGTGGAAACGTTGTCAGCGGCGGCCGATGCGCCCATTGTGCTCAACGCCTGGATTCATGTTGGCACTGACAACCTGGTGACAGTTCTCATCGACAAATCGGAGATGGGCCAAAGCATCCTGACCGGGCTGGCAATGATCGCCGCGGATGAACTGGATTGCAATTGGAAAAATGTGCGCACGGAATTTGCGCCCGCTGACAAGGTGTACTTGAATCCGCGATTCAGCGCGCAGGCTACGGGAGGCAGTTCCGGCACGCCTACGTCGTGGAACCCGCTGCGCAAAGCCAGCGCCACGGCGCGTGCCATGCTGATTCAGGCAGCGGCGCAAAAATGGGGCGTGGATGCTGCGCAGTGCAGCGCGGAAAACAGCGAGGTTGTGCACACCGCCAGCAAGCGGCGATTGAAGTATGGCAGCCTGGCGGAAGCCGCGACCAAACTGCCCGTTCCTCAGGATGTGCCGCTCAAAACTCCCAGCCAATATCAAATTATTGGCAAGCCCACCAAGCGCCTCGATACTCCGGCCAAAGTAAACGGAAGCGCGCAGTATGGAATAGATGTGCGCATCCCGGGAATGCTGTATGCCGTGGTTGCGCGCTGCCCGGTGTTCGGCGGAAAAGTTGCCAGCTTCGATGCGGCCAAAGCAAAGCTCGTTCCCGGTGTGAAAGATGTGATCCAGATTTCCAACGGCATTGCCGTGATCGCCGGCAATACCTGGGCGGCAATGGAGGGCCGCGGGGCGCTGGAAGTGCATTGGGACGAAGGGCCGAACGCAAATCTCAGCAGCGCGGACATCAGCAAATCGCTGGCCGATGCAGCTGCGCGCCCCGGACACGTTGCGCGAAAAGAGGGCGACGCGGAAGCCGGACTGGCAGCGGCGGCCAGCAAATTTGTGGTGGACTACGAAGTTCCTTTCCTGGCGCACGCCACCATGGAGCCGCAGAATTGCACCGCGCATGTGCGCGCAGACCGCTGCGACGTGTGGGCTCCCACGCAGGCGCAGACCGGTTCGCAGGCAATGGCGGCCAAATTTTCGGGTCTCGATATCAGCGCCGTTTTCATACACACCACGTTTCTCGGCGGGGGATTTGGCCGCAGATTTGAAGTCGATTTCATCGGCGAAGCGGTGGAAATTTCAAAAGCTACTGGTGCGCCGGTCAAAGTCACATGGTCGCGCGAAGACGACATGCAGCACGATTACTATCGCATGGTGTCCCACGCGCGATGCACGGCCGGACTGGACGCGGAGGGCTGGCCGGTGGTCTGGTCCAGCCGCGTGTCCTCGCCGTCCCTGCTCGCGCGATTCGGTCCGCTGCAGGACAATTACGACCATCGCAGCGTGGAGAGCCTGGACGATGTGCCTTACGCGATTCCCAATATATTGATTGATTTTCAACTGGTAAATACAGGAGTCCCCATCGGATTCTGGAGATCGGTGGGCGCTTCGCAAAACGGTTTTTTCCTGGAGAGTTTTATTGACGAAATGGCCACAGCAGGGAAGAAGGATCCCTACGAATTGCGGCGGCGCTTGCTTGCGAAATCGCCGAGGCACCTGGCCGTGCTGGAAACCGCGGCGAACAATGCGGGATGGGGCAAGCCGCTGCCCGCGGGCCGATTTCGCGGCCTTGCGGTGGTAACTTCGTATGAAGGTTTCGTGGCCCACTCCATCGAAATTTCCGTGAATCGCCAGCAGCGCACGCTGAAGGTGCATCGCGTGGTTTGCGCGCTGGACTGCGGAAGAATCGTGAACCCCTCCAGTATTCAGGCACAGGCGCGCAGCTGCATCGTCTACGGATTGACGGCCGCAATGCACAGCGCCATCACCATCGACCGCGGGCGCGTGCAGCAGAACAATTTCAACGATTACCAGATGATGCGCTTCGATGAAATGCCCGAAGTGGAGGTGCACATCATTCCCAGCGAAAAGCCGCCCACCGGAGCCGGTGAATTCGTTGTGCCGCCGGTTGCGCCCGCGCTGTGCAATGCCATTTTCGCGGCAACAGGCAGGCGCGTCCGCCGTCTCCCGGTGCGGCCGGAAGACCTAGCGTAGCAGAGCTGTCTTACAACCCCGCCATGAGCAATCGACACGGCAACCGTGGTTGACACTGCAAACTGCCAGGTCTACCGTTCTATTTAGAAAAGAAAAACTGCAATTCCGCTCTCCGTCAGGAGGTCTCATGGAAATTGACAAGAAGACGTTTCTCGACAGCCTTGGCGGTCCGGAAGCGGCCGGCAGAATGGATTCCGAAGCGCGAGCCGACGCGCTGGAATCCCATATGATGGCGCAGTTGAACCGGGCCAAAACTGGCGATCCCGCGTGGGACAAACCAAAGCTTGAAAAATATCCGACGGTAGCCGAAGTCGAACAGCAAATCGAAACGAAGAAGTATCGCGAGGGCGTGGGCTTCATGTACGTTCCGCGCACCGGTGAAAATGTAAGACGACTTCCGCCCATGCCGGCCAATCCCACGCTGTACGATTTTTTCAAACTGCGCTTCATGGAAACATCCAACCACGTTCTGCAAAGCGCAGCCCTGGCCATGAAGAACGGCATGTCCGAGGAAATTATTCTGGCCTGCCTGCTGCATGACGTGGTGCAGGAAATTATTCGCACCGATCACGGTTGGTGGGGAGCGCAACTCTTCGAGCCGTACGTGCCGGAAAAAGTCAGCTTCGCCATTCGCTACCATCAGGCGCTGCGCTACTATCCCGATCCATCCGTCGGTTACGAATATCCGGATCTCTACAGGCAATTGTTTGGCTCGGACTACGTGCCGCCGCCCTATATCGAAGCGACCTACCAAATGGTTCGCAAGCACCCCTGGTATATGGACGCGCGACTGGTCACGGTGAACGATCTATATGCCTTCGATCCCAATGCCGTGGTGTCCATCGACCCATTCGTCGATATAATCGGGCGCCACTTCAAGCAGCCAAAAGAAGGTCTCGGCAACGACGGAAGTCCGGTGGCTCACATGTGGCGGACAATCGCCAGGCCCGATCAGCCGCTGTGAGCTAGTGGCGCGGGCTTCAGCCTGCGGGTTTTAGTCCTTGCATGGCCCAAATCCCGCAGGCTGAAGCCCGCGCTACAAGAACCTGCGCTGTACTGTTCGCAAGCTTGAGTGTTAAACAAGAAGGAGAAAATTGTGAGCAAGAAAATGCGAAGTTCGTTGGTCCTAGCCGCAGCAATCCTGTCGCTGACTGCCGGATTGTTTACCTTGTTTGCCCATAGGACCGCTGCGCAAATGGGCGAGCTTCACGTGATGGTTTCGGACAGCATGAAAACAGTGGTGGAGGATCTCACTCCGCAGATCGAGCAGGCCACCGGACGCAAGTTCGTGCCGCAGTTCAATTCCTCCAAAAATTTGAAAGATAAAATTCTGGCCGGGGAATCGTTCGACGCCGCAATTGTGACTTCCAACGTATTGGACGATTTGATCAAGCAGGGGAAGATCGCTCCCGCAGGGCGCGCCGAAATCGCCAGCACCAGCATCGGAATGGGCGTTCGCGCAGGCGCCACAAAGCCCGACATCAGCACGGCGGAATCGATGCGGCGGACGCTGATGAATGCAAAAGCCATCACCTTCAACCCCACCGGCGCAAGCGCTCCGCACACTAACGATATGCTGGCGCGCCTGGGCATCGCACAGGCCGTAAAGTCGAAATTGATGCTGGATTCAGAGCCGGGCCGCCCTCAGATGAACGTCGCCGATGGCAAGGCCGAAGTGGTTTTCTCGCTGATTCCCGAGATCAAGTTTTTCCCGGGCGTCGATCTGGTAGGCCCGATTCCCGCCGAATTTCAAGCGCAGATCAATACCGCAGGCGGCGTGGCGGCCAGTGCGCATGATCCCGCCGGTGCCCTTGCGCTGATCAAGTTCCTGACCAGTTCCGCGGCAGCGCCAGTGATGAAAGCCAAAGGCATGGAGCCGCGGTAAGGTTTTTAGTAGCACAGGCTTCAGCCTGTGGGTTTTGAATTTAAGTGCGCAGGAAAAATCCACAGGCTGAAGCCTGTGCTACTTTAACCGCGAGCGGCAGCCGCCCGCGCCGCAACATACTCGCGCATGGTGGCGTCGAATGCGCGTTCCAGTTTCTGCACCACAGGCCCCATCACGGTGGAATAGCGCTGCCCGGCAATTTCGCTCACACCCAGCAGCGTGCGGTTGGTGGAGGTGATGAACACTTCGTCCGCCGCGTACAGATCTTCCATCCTCAGCGTTTTTTCGCTCATGGATACGCCCGCGCGCGGCGCAATTTCCAGCAACACGCTGCGCGTCACTCCTTCCAGGCATCCCGAGGAAAGCGGCGGCGTAAAAACCGCGCCGCCCTTCACGCAAAAAATATTCGCGGAGGTGCACTCGGCCACTTCGGCGCGCTCGTTGAGCAAAATCACTTCCGTCCAGCCAGCCTTTTGCGCTTCGGCCAGGTGCCACACGTTGTTCAACCACGAGGTCGTCTTCACGCCGGCCAGAGGCGACGCCGCATGCCGCCCATGCTCGGCAACGCTCAGCCGCGCCTGATCTGTAGGCGCGGGAAGCCCAGCCGTGTTGAAAATCAAGTCCACCTCGGGCATCGGCTCGCCGCTCTGCCAGAATCCCACGCGGTTGTAGATCATGTAAATGCGAGCCGTTCCTTCGACCACTTGATTGGCCGCCAGCAATTCGCCCAGCTGACGCCGCACTTGCGCCGCATCGAATGGAAATGGCAGCCGCACGCGCCCGGCATCTTTTTCCAGCCGCCGCCAGTGCCGCTCGTAGGCAAATGGCTCGCCCTGAAAAACGCGCATCGTCGTGAACAGCCCCCAGCCATTCAAAAGCCCAGCCTGGCCGGGCGAAAGGCGCGCTTCGTCCACGGGAACAATCCGGTCATTATGAAAAATCATGCGATGAATCAAGAGAACCTCGTGCGCCGCTTCTCGCGCGCTGCGCCGATATTCTAACTCAGCTCAGCCGCACAGCGCTGCGCCCGGGAAATAATTGGTGACGAAGGAGGCAATCTGACAGTCATATTTTGAATGGTGAATCGATTTGCGATAAGCGAACTTCACCGGACTTGGGCCCGCCGTCAAAATTCTTGTGAACGGAACGCCATGATGTTTGCAAATGCGCGTGGCAAAGTCAGCGTACCTGGAAAGTGATGTCAGCCCAAAACATATCCGGTTTTCCGTCTTTGATATAAGGTTTGAATTCCCATCTTCCCAAGGCGTTGTTTGCAGCGAGAAACAGTGCGGAAGGCAAATTGTTCGGATTTCCAACAGTCAGCAACTTGCCTTCGGCGGATACTAACACTCTGACTGTGAATGATGTTCCTGCTGGGGCAGTTCCGGCCTTAATTTGGGGTTCAACCGTGTTAGTAGCCAACTTGCGTGCATCCGCATCCGATAAAATTGACACCGCGTCTTCTACCGTAGTCTTGAATGCAAAAGTCAAAATCGATTCGACCTGGACCGGCCCACCATTGGAAATTCCTGGCTTGAATTGCCATTTTTCAACTTGCCGCCGCGCTATGGGGTTCAAGTCAGAATTGTCTGAATTGAGAGGGAACGTCTCTCTAACGTGACCTGTTCGGTCTACCGAGACGTACATGCTGAGAACTCCAGACGTCTTGCCGAGTCTAATGGAAGGCCAAACGATATCAGGGCTCTGAAGTGACATGCTTCTCATCTCAGATTCTGAAATGCCCACACTTCGCAATTGCATTTCTTTGGGAGTCGGCTGCGAAACCATGAATTGACCTTCATCCGCATTAGCAAGCTCACTCAATTCGGTAACGTTCGCCTCAATGGTGACGCCCGGCTCAGGGTCAGTTACCAAAAGCCGTGCGACCCGCTTAGTCTTAAAAGCCTTGTAGTTCTTGAATTCGACTGCGTATTGCGGTGTTGTAACGTCTTCTAGTAAGCCGCCGCCCTCAAAGCAAAATACATAGAACGCACTAATCTGTGCTGGCGGCAAACCTACCTTGGATTCAAATCGTGCGCAGGAAGTCGATCCAGCAGACCCATTTGGTTTCGCAATTAGGGAATTTGACCGTTTCAAGGATTCCAACATTGGCAACGGATCGACGAGGGCGGTCACTAGCTCGCGTAACCAAAACGGATAATAGTCACCGGTATCTTGCTCTGAAATCTTGTCACCGTTGACGATTAGCGTCTGCGAAAAATCCGGCGATTGGATTGACCGGCGCCATTTTTCTGGAGATAGCCACATGATTTCGACATCCGCTTTGAAATCAGAGTCGGGGCTGTCTTTCTCGGCGATTTTCGCTTTCAAATGGAATGGTGGGCTGCCAGGCAGACTAAGCTTCGACTGATTGACAGCGCGGTCGGCCACCTCGCTCAATGGTATTTGCTGAGCGTGACCACTTGGCAAGCCGATTGCCAACAGAAAACTAGCCGCTATCAGGTTGGTAGAGAAACGCATGTTCCTTCACTGCGCATCTTAGCGCCGTTCGGCACTAGGTACAACAAAAGCTATATAATTCATCGGCCATGTCATAAGATTCAGTCTTCTCGAAATCTGCCCCGCCCCCGCAACACGCCTGAAATTGTTTCTCCGCGCGGCGCGGGATAATATGCATCGGCGCGCCCAATTGGTTACTTCGTGCGGCGCGGGAGATGTCCATGAAGCCATTCGGAGTGCATCATCCAACAAAAATAATTCTAAGCTTGGCGAGCGTTGCAGCCATTGCCGCTCTTTCCGGTTGCTCGCACGGGCCGAGCCCTCCCCCGGCGGCACTGGCATCCTTTTCTGGCGAACGCATTCTCAATCACATTCGCACGCTTTCCTCGGATGAATTTGAAGGGCGCGGGCCGGGATCGAAGGGCGAGCAGCTCACCATTAAATATATCGAAGACCAGTTTCGCTCGGCGGGCCTTGAGCCAGGCAATCCGGATGGGACTTACTTGCAGAGCGTGCCGCTCGTGAGCATCACTCCGGATAGGGGCATGAAGCTTACGCTGACCGGCCACGGGCGCACGCTCGAACCGAAATTTGAAAACGAGTTCGTGGCGTGGTCCAAGCGCGTGACGGAAACTTCCTCAATCGACGCCGACTTGGTTTTCGTAGGCTACGGCGTACAGGCCCCGGAATTTCAGTGGGACGATTTCAAGGGCGCGGACGTGAAAGGCAAAATTCTCGTGGTGCTGGTCAATGATCCGCCGGTGCCCGATCCGGCCGATCCCACAAAGCTCGATCCCAAGACATTCGGCGGCGCGGCCATGACGTATTACGGCCGCTGGACCTACAAATTTGAAAAGGCCGCGCAAATGGGCGCCGCCGGATGCGTCATCATCCACCAGACCGACCGCGCTGGTTATCCCTGGGAAGTGGTGCGCAACAGTTGGAGCGGCACGCAATTCGATCTGGCCACGCCCGACAAGAATATGGGCCGCCTGGCCATGGAAAGTTGGGTCACCTCGGATTTTGCGACAAGGTTATTCCAAGCCGCCGGCCAGGATCTCGACAAGCTGATCGCGGCCGCAGCCCGCCGCGATTTCAAACCCGTCCCGCTGGGCATGCACGCCAAGCTGACCATCCACAACTCGCTGCGCACCATCGATTCGCACAACGTAATCGCCAAGCTCACCGGCAGCGATCCCGCCTTGAAAGACACATACGTCATCTACACGGCGCACTGGGATCACTTCGGCATCGGCCCGGAAGTAAACGGCGACAAGATTTATCACGGCGCGGTGGACAACGCCTCGGGCAGCGCCACGCTCCTGGAAATGGCGCGCGCCTACAAAGCCCTACTAAGGCCGCCGCGCAGGACGATTCTTTTCCTGTCCGTCACGGCCGAGGAGCAGGGCCTGCTGGGCTCGCAATACTACGTGGAGCATCCGCTGTATCCCCTCGCGCGCACCGCGCTGGACATCAACATGGACGGCATGAACGTCAACGGCCGCACGCGAGACATCGTGCAAATCGGCCGCGGCGCGTCCACGCTGGATGATGTGGTCGAGGCAGTGGCGAAGGATCAGGGCCGAGCCGTGAAGTTCGATCCTGAGCCAGAGAAGGGCCTTTACTACCGCTCCGACCATTTCCAATTCGCCAAGCATGGCATCCCCGCATTTGATCCGGACGAAGGCGTGGAGTTCATCGGCAGGCCCGAGGGCTGGGGACTTGAGCAGCGCCAAAAATACACGGCCGAAAGGTATCACAAGCCGGCCGACAAGATTCAGCCGGACTGGGACCTGAGCGGCGCCGTCGAGGACGCCCAGCTTTACTTTCTGGTTGGATACCGCGTCGCCAACGATTCGCACATGCCGGAGTGGAAGCCCGGAGCCGAATTTAAGGCCATTCGGGAGACGACCCAGAAGGCAGCAGGAATGGTTCCGTGAGGCGATCGAGGCACATGCGCTGGCCCCCTGAAGACATCGATTCTTGCCACCTTAGTCCCGCCGCCCCAGTCAGTTGCAGGGGGTATATTTTTCGCGTACACAGTCATTTACGTGTTGACACGATTGTCCGTTCTACATACTCTTGTATCGCAAGAGTTTCAGGAGGCTTACGTGCGAAAACTGTCTACTGTAGTTCTGAGTGCAATGCTGAGTACCGTGCTGATTGGAGCGCCCGTAATGGCCGCGCCCGCAGGGACTCCAGCAATTCCTTTGGGCGTGATTCTCTCCGCCGAAAATGCCAATGTCGCGGCGGGTGTGACAAATAGTGGCGCCACGGTTTATGACGGCGACCGCCTGAGTACTCCCGCAAATGCATCTCTTCGTGCGCGGCTCGGATCCGGACAAATTATTTTGCGCCAAAGCACCTCCGCCGATGTGCATGCATTGCCCAACGGATTTGTGGCCAACCTGAATAGTGGAACCGTTGTTGTTTCCTCACCCGAGGGACAAACATTTCAATTGATCGCCGACGGCGCAACGATTCGTCCTGCAAACGCGCAGCCGACTTCCGGCCAGGTCAGCATGGTCAGCCCCACGGAACTGGTTTTGACCGCCACTCGCGGAACCTTGGAAGTCAGCATGGGCGACGAAGTGAAGACCCTGGAAGCCGGCAGTTCGTATCGCCTGGAAGTGGAAGCCGATGATTCGTCATCGAACCCGCAGACTCCGCGCCCCACCGCGCGAAACCGCTTTCTGTGGATTGCAATTCCCGCGTTAGCCGCGGTAACCGGCGTGGTCATTTGGCGCGCTCTGGTCAGCCCCACCGCTCCATAAAGTTAACGGAGTGGGCCGGCGGCCTGCGGCACAATTCAGAATAATTTCGGAAATTTCAGGGCGGCCCAAACGGGCCGCCCTTTTTTGGTTTCTGCGAGAAGCCATCCGCGCGTGGCCTCTTCTTGAGTCCTCCGGCTTCTGCAGTTCCCCAATTGTGACTTCTTAGGGCGTCCCCTCCCTCCAAAACAAATCTTTCGATCCCCGGCGAAGAGCAGGCCGTAGGAAACGCGCTGGATTTGCCAAACATAGGCTATAGCAAGATTAGGCATCTGGCGGAAAGGTCCGCCCGGTGCCACGGAGGCTTCTTGGTAAAATAGAAGTATGCGGTCCCCAGCGGCGCATCTCTTGAAGTTCTTCGCGGTCCTATGGCTGGTCTCAGCCGTACCCGGGGGTGTATTTGCCGATACGATTTATCTGAAGAGCGGCAGAAAAATTAACGCCACGCACGTGACCGAGGAAAACGGCCAGGTAAGCTACGAAACTTCCGCTGGACGGTTCAGCTTCCCGCAATCGATTGTCGATCGCGTCACGCACGACGATTCGTCGCCGATTTCCACCGCCGGAACCCCAGCGGATCGCGCCGCAAACCTGCCCATTGCGCCGCCCACTGCACTGGCCGCGCCGCCCGCCGATCCGGCTGCCGGCGCCGCTGTTCGCGACGGCTCAATAAACAGCGACTTGCTTTTGAAACTTGAATCCGAGGCCTCGGCAAATCCTTCTCCGACGGTCATAGCTCGGGTGATTGCGGCGGAAAGCGCCGCCGCGCAATTTGAAATCAGCTTAGGCGATTTCGAACATGCCGTGGCTCACTACAATGTTGGCCTTGGATTCGCTCCGGATAACGTCGATTTGTTGTTGCAAGCCGCGTACCTGCATTTGAAGAGGAGCGAGTACACCGCGGCGTCCGATTTGCTTGACCGCGCCCGCCGCATCGATCCGGACTCAGCCGAGGTGGCCAAATTGTCCGGCTGGGCGTACTACGGATTGAACCGCGCTGCCGATGCGGTAACGCAATGGCAGCGCGCCATGGAACTCAAGCCGGACGAGGAGACTCGCCTGGCGCTGGAAAAAGCGGAGCGCGATGCGCGCGAAGAGTCCGAGTATCACGAAGGCGAGACAACCCATTTTCGCCTGAAGTACAACGGCACGGCCACTCCGGCCCTGGCCCGCGACGTGCTTCAAACCCTGGAGTCCGAATTCGACCAAATTTCCGCGACGCTCAACTACGTTCCCCCGGAACCGATCGGCGTGATTCTGTACACCAATCAAGCATTCATGGACATCACACGCGCGCCAAGCTGGTCCGGCGCGCTGAACGACGGCCGCATACGCGTCCCGGTTTCGGGACTGTCCACCATGACCGACGAACTGGCGCGCGTCCTGAAGCACGAACTCACGCACAGTTTCGTCGGCCAAAAAACCGGAGGGCGCTGTCCCGTGTGGCTGCAGGAGGGCCTCGCGCAATACATGGAAGGAAAGCGCAGCCGGGTCAATGCAGCGTCTCTCGCCGCGGCCTACGACCATCACATGGAATTCTCCCTGCAATCCTACGAAACTTCGTGGCTGAATTTGCCGAAAGATGCCGCATCCAATGCTTACGCCTGGTCGCTGGCCGTCGTCGAGCAGATGATGACCGAGAATGGCGTCGATGACATGGAGCGAATTCTGGAGCGCATCGGCGCAGGTTCCTCCACGGAAGACGCCATTCACGCTGTCCTGCACGAAGACTATTCGGAATTGATGCTGTCCACCGCGCAATTTCTGCGTAAGGCCTACCAGTAATCCGGACTTCGCGCGATCCTTAGCAACCCATGGCATAGGCTTCAGCCCGTGCGTTTTTAGTCATTGCATGAATTGACCCCCAAAGGCTGAAGAGTCTGTGCGAGATCCCCGCATTGCGAGTTTTATGTAGCGCCCGCCTTCAGGCGGGCACTTTGCAATCAAGCAGATGCCCGCCTGAAGGCGGGCGCTACATAAACCAATGCCGAGTTCTCACACAGACTCTGAAACCTGCGTTGCGTGAAGCGCTACACTCCACTTATTTCTGTCCGGCATTGAGGCGGGAAATTTCTGTCAGGGCCGACCAGTCCAGCTGGCTCATGCCGAGGGCCTGAGCCGCCAGGCATTTGTCCCGAAGGATGCTGGCGTATGGGAGCGGCGCGTTAACCTCGCCCGCAGCCGCGAGAATTAGCGTGACATCCTTCAGCCCGCCGTCGAGAGTGAAGCCTGCATTTTCGAAATTGCGAGAGCTGATTCTGTCAACATATTCCGATGTAGCCGGCATGAACTGCTTGAACATGCCGGTGATAATCGAAGGGTCGACACCGCGTTTCTCCGCGAACACGTAAACCTGCCCGATCAGCTCGATGATGCTTGCAACCATGAAATTGCCCACAAGTTTCATGCTGTTGGCAACCGCGGGATCCGTGCCCATCGGAATGATTCGGTCGGCGTAAGCGCTTATCACCGGGCGGCTGCGCTCGACCGCCTGCGGTGCGCCCGCGACAAACGTAAACAATTTTCCAGCGGCAGCGGCGTCTGGGCGCCCTGCGACGGGTCCCGCGACGTATTGGCTGCCGTGAGCGGCATGCAGCGCCGCAAGCCGCGTGGCGAGGCTTGGCGAGATTGTGGTGGTGCCAATGTGGATCGAGCCCGGGCGCATTCCGGCGAGGATGCCGCTCTCGCCTGTCACCGTGTCGAGCACGGAAGCGTCATCCATCAAATTGGTGACTACAATTTCCGCTGCTGCCGCAGCTTCCTTTGGCGTCCGCGCAGCTGTGGCGCCGGCGGAGACAAATGGCTTGGTCTTCTCTGTGCTGCGGTTGTAAACGGTGAGCGGGAATCCATGTTTCTGGATATTGCCGGCAATGCCGGAACCCATGCGGCCAAGACCGATACACGCAACTGTTGACGTAGTCATTGATATTCTCCTGCCGAATTTCGGAGATACTAGGGCGAACTTATACAGCAAAGATTTTTCAGGGTAAACCAGACCGTCGCTGGTCAGCCCTTCTGCAGGACCATGAACTCAAGTCCTGACACTCGTCTTAACGCGAGAAGACCACTCCATGAGGCACTCCCGATCCTTTCCATCCATGAGGCCACTCGCGATCGGCGAAGTTAAAGCCCGGCTTGCCATCGGCATCGTGGAACGCGTAGTCCACCTGAATCGCCCCTGTTGCTTCGTCCAGCTTCACGAGATAAAGGCGATTCTCAGATCCGGTCACCACAATCCGGTGCGTCTTCGCGTCCCATCCTGTCCAGTGCGAAAAAAAGTGGTCGCTGAGCTTCAACCGGGAAACCTCCACGGGCTTCATCCCATTCGAGATGTCCAGCACAATCAGACCATGCATCACCGGCACACTCTGGACGAGATAGTGACCGACAATTGTCGGCACGCCGCAAAACGAGCCAGGAAATGTGTAAACCAATTTCGATGTGGCCGCGTCTTTGTCCATGCCGCTAATCCGCTCAATCCCGCAGCCGAGGGTTTGCACGTAGACGGCTCCATCAGGCCCAAGTCGCGGTTCCTCCGGGCTCACATGGCTGTAATGATTGTCCCCTATGTCCAGATTGACCGTCTTCAGCAGTTTCAAATCCGACAGGCGCCAAACCTGATACGTCACGCCGCTAAATATATTCTCGGTATCCATGGAGGAATTCGTGGACACGACCCGGTCAATCTTTGGAAGAACGACGAGACTGTACGGGGTCAAGAGTGCCCCAGGAAATGCGGGATCGGCTGAACTGGCGGAGCGAATGAGTTTGCCCTGATCGTCAATTTCCACCAAGCCGCCGCTGCCCCCCACCTGACCTTCCATCATCATGTCGTGATGAGTATGCTGGAAACTTGCCAACACATGACCACTGGGTAGCCGCAAGTAGGAATGCGGATGCATGTAGCCGTCCATGTCTGTGAATGACGTAACGATTTTCGGATGCAGCGGATCGCGCAGGTCGAATATAAGGTTCGTCCCGCATTGTGATCATTCGCAAAAAGCATTCCACTAGCGGGCATCACGTACTCCGTGTGATGTACGCTCATGGTCTGCTGATCGGTTACGAGGGTAGTTATCAGATGTCCGTACGATGCGGAACCGGGATCCGCGTCGATCACTGCGAGGAAGTCGTTTCCTTTCTTCGCGGCATCCCCTGTCCAGGCAAACAGGTAGTGCCCAGATGCTTTGGTTTGTTTCTCTTGGGAGTGCAATGCAACCTCGCTGAAACAAATGAAAAGAGTAATGGCAATCAGAAGACGTCGCAAGGATACCCCCATACCGCAGATCAAAGAGTTGCGCTGGCAAATCCTACCATCAGTGATGCGGCCCATGAAAGAAATTTGGTCGAGGGCAATGACAATAAGGCTTATGCATTTGCTATGTTCTGTTCAAATTATAGAGAGCAAACCTGCAAGCAGCGCGGCGCGTTCCGGCAGCGCGCGGATCACGATATTTTCCTCGGGGCTGTGCGCGCCTTCGCCCACGGCGCCCAGGCCGTCGAGTGTTGGAACGCCCAGCGCCGCCGTAAAATTTCCGTCCGAGCCGCCGCCGACATGGGCTTCGCCAAGCGTGACGCCCATTTCTTTTGCAAGGGTTCGCGCCGTGGCGTACAGCGCGGCACAGTGTTTCCGCTCCATGGGCGGGCGGTTGAACCCGCCGCGAATTTCCAGCTTTGCTCCGCGCAGGATGGGTCGCAGCGCGCGGAATTTCCGCTCCAGCGCGCGCATGTCCGCGGCGCGTGTTGCGCGCACATCCACCACGACTCGCGCCTTCTCGGGGATCACGTTGGTGCGCGTCCCGCCTTCGATCGTTCCGGCGCCGACTGTGATTCCTCGGCCGGGCCGATTCCAGCGCCAGATGCGCGCAATTTGCAGCGCGATTTCCTCGATGGCGTTAATGCCGTCTTGCGGATTCAGTCCCGCATGTGCCGCGCGTCCGGTGGCGACGATTTCGATCTCGCCCACACCTTTTCTCTCCGTCTTGACGCGGCCATCCAGCCCCAACGCCGGTTCGAGAACCAGCACGGCGTCGCTGCGCCTGGCTTCGCGCTCGATCATGGCGCGCGAAGTTCCGCTGCCGATTTCTTCATCGCTGGTCCACAAAAAGATGATGCGCTTTTCAGGCGCGAGGCCCGCCGCGACAAGCGCATCCACGGCGAACAAGGCGATCGCCAGCCCGCCTTTCATGTCAAACGCGCCGGGGCCATAGACGCGTCCTCGTGAGGATCGAAACTGCATTTTCGCCAGCGTCCCAAGGCCATAGACCGTATCCAAATGGCCGAGAACGAGAATCTGCTCCTCGCTGCGATTGCCTCGCGGATTCCACTCCGCGCGGATGTGATCGCCCCGTTCACGTTGCCGCAGGAGCTTGACCGCAGCTCCGCGCCTCTTCCATTCCGCCGCGACCATCTTGCCGAAGCGGTCCACGGCGGTTTTGTCCATGCTGGGCGATTCCGCGCGCACAAATTTCCCGACCAGCCGCGCCATCGCCGCTTCTCGCGGCCGCAGCCATTTCAATAGCGACAACATTCGAGTCCATGTCTTCATCGCGGTGCTATGCTAACAATGCGCCGGACAGGGGGCAACTTCGTTTGCCGACCGGCACATTTCGCATATAATTCAATGCACCGTCGTCCGGCACTTTAGCGTTCTTACGGGCGCAACTTGGGGAAATGAAATGATTCTTGACAGCGTGGGCATCCAGAAAATTTTGCCGCATCGCTATCCGTTCTTGCTGGTGGATGCCGTTCTTGAAATCGAGCCGGGCAAACGCATCGTTGCCGTGAAAAATGTTTCCGTTAACGAAGGCTATTTTCAGGGGCATTTCCCGGGGAAACCCATCATGCCGGGAGTTCTGATCGTCGAGGGAATGGCGCAAACCGGCGGCATCCTGCTCCTTTCGGAAGTTTCGCGGAGAGACTCGAAGCTTTTCTATCTTGCCGCCGTGGATGAGGCGCGTTTCCGTCGGCCGGTGGTGCCCGGAGAGCAGTTGCGCATCGAAGTAACGGTGCTGAAGTGGAAAGTCAAGTTCTGCAAGCTGCAGTGCGTGGCCACCGTGAACGGCGCTGTCGCCGCGGAAGCAACGCTGCGCTGCATGCTGGTGGATCGCGAACCGGACGCCGCGCCGGGCGGCGCTCCCGCCGATGCAGCGGTTGGTGCGCGCGATGAGTGAAATCGATTCCCGCGCGGTTGTATCCGCCAGCGCTCGGATTGGCCAAAATGTGAAGATTGGAGCCTTCGCCGTAGTGGGCGACGACGTCGAGCTTGGCGACGAATCCGTTCTCGAGCCCCATGCCGTGGTGCGCGGCCCCGCTCGCATCGGCCGCAAGAATGTTTTCGATTCGTTCAGTTCGGTGGGCGGCAATCCTCAGGACCTGAAATTCAGCGGCGAGCACACCGAAGTGATCATCGGAGACGGCAACCGTTTCCGGGAATTCAGCACGGTGAGCCGCGGTACGACCGGGGGCGGCGGCGTCACCCGCATCGGCAACGATAACCTTTTCATGGCCTATTCGCACGTGGCTCACGACTGCATCGTGGGCAGTTCCACCGTCTTTGCCAATGGCGCCACGCTGGCTGGCCACGTGATCGTGGAAGATTGCGTGAATGTCGGGGCGTTCAGTCCCGTGCATCAATTTTGCCGCGTGGGCCGCTACGCCTACATTGGCGCCTGCACGGTTATCACGCAGGACGTTCCGCCTTTTTCGCGTGTAGTTACCCAACGCGAAACCAAATGCTATGGCGTGAATAAGATTGGCCTGGAGCGGCGCGGATTCGATAGCGGTCGCCTGGAAAATATCGAGCAGGCCTTCCGCCTTTTGCTGCGCTCCAAACTCAATACCACGCAGGCGCTCGAACAAATGCGGGCGCAGCTGGATGGTTCCCCGGATGTCCGGGAACTCGTGGAATTTATCGAATCGGCCAAGCGCGGTCTGCACAAGTGAATTCCTCCGCAACCACGGGTTCCGCCTCCATTCCGGTTGCCACCGCCGGATGGGGATTGATTGCCGGCAACGGACAATTTCCGTTTTTGGTTTTGCAGGCGGCGCGCGATCGGGGAATTGAAATGGCGGTGATCGCCATCCGGGAGGAAGCTTCGCCGGAGCTTGAAAAAATCGCCACCCGTTTTCATTGGGTGAGTTTGGGCGAATTGTCGCGCGCCCTGGAATTGCTGCATCAGGAGGGCGTGACCCACGCCATAATGGCCGGGCAGGTGAAGCACAATAAAATTTTTAGCTCCATTCGCCCCGACTGGAAACTGGCCAAGCTTTTGTTTTCGCTGCCGCTGAAAAACACCGATTCGTTGATCGGAGCGGTTGCCGGCGTCCTGGAATCGGAAGGCATCAAGCTGGTGGACTCGACTTCATTCCTGAAACCGCTGCTACCCGCTCCCGGTGTCCTTACGCGCCGCGCGCCGGACGCGCGCGAAGCCGGGGACATTGCCTACGGCCGGGAAATTGCCCGCCAAATTGCGGGACTCGATCTTGGGCAGACCGTTGTGATTCGCGACCGCGCCTGCGTTGCGGTCGAAGCCATGGAAGGCACGGACGAAACCATCGAGCGCGCCGCGCGCATCGTGGATGGCGGCTCTCTGGTGGTGGTTAAGGTCAGCAAGCCGCGCCAGGATATGCGATTCGATGTACCCGTTATAGGCCTCAAAACCGTCGAAGTAATGCAGCGTTGCCGCGTGTCCGCGCTGGGGATGGACGCGGGCCGCACCTTGCTGTTTGACCGCGCGCGCATCATCGAAGCCGCGGACGCCGCCGGGATCGCCATCGAAGCATTTCCGCTGGAAGCTTTGGCAGCAACGGCGGAGCGCCCGGCGAAAGAGGGGAAGTCGTGAGTTCGGGAATTCAGGCAGGTCAAAAAGTGCGCGTTGCGGTTGTGGGCTCGGGGGAATTTGGGCGCAATCATGCGCGCGTGTATCGCGAGCTGCCCGATGCCGAATTCGTTGGCATTGTGGACGCGCGCGCCGAGCACGGCGCCAAAGTCGCCGCGGAATTCTCCACGCAATTTTTTCCGGATATCGAATCGCTTGCAGGCAAAGTGGACGCCGCGAGCGTGGCCGTGCCCACGGTCGAACATGCCCGCGTGGGCTGCCGTTTGATGGAGCTGGGCATCGACGTGCTGGTCGAAAAGCCCATGGCCGCTTCGCTCGCGGAAGCCGATGCATTGCTCGCGGCAGCCTCGCGCGCCGGGCGCATCCTGCAGGTGGGACACCTTGAGCGATTCAATCCCGCAATCGTCGCGGTAATGCCTGTGCTGAACCGTCCGCTTTACTTTGAAGTTCATCGCCTGGGCGTGTTCACCCCGCGCAGCCTCGATATCGACGTAGTCTATGACGTTATGATTCACGACCTGGACATTCTGCTGGCCATCGTCAACGCGCCCGTGGTGGACATCAAAGCCATCGGAATTCCCGTGCTGACCGAAAAAGTGGACATCGCCCACGCGCGCCTGGATTTCGCTACCGGCGCTGTGGCCAACATCACGGCCAGCCGCGTTTCCACCGAGCGCGTGCGTAAGATGCGCTTCTTCCAGCAGCACGAGTATATTTCCGTCGATTACACGCGCCAGGATGCGCTGCGCGTGCGCGTAGCCGAACCCGGTCCGCAGCCCAAATTCGATTTCGCGGTCCTTCCCGCCGAGCGCGAAGAGCCTCTGAGAGCCGAATTGCGCGCGTTTCTGGAGTCCGTGCGAACGCGCCGCACTCCGGCCGTGGACGGCGCAGCCGGCCGCCGCGCCCTGGAGCTTGCCGACCAGGTAATGGCAGGCATCCTTGAGCACGCCCGGCGCGTCCAATTAGGGGCCTTTGCTGCCCCGCAGCCAAATCTATGATTCCCAGGTTCTTGGTTCCAAAAAATGCCCAGCCGCCGGTTGTGTCTCCCACCGACGCGCCGCCCCGTCGATTGAGCTCGGATCTCGACGCGCGCACGCTTGTGCCGTCGGACCTGCCGCAATTTGAACTCGATCCGCACTCCTCCATTCCTTCGTATTTCAAGCTGGAAGTGCTTGGCAGCGCCGTTGTCGTCCCGCGCGACATGCCCAACACTCCGCTGGATGCCACCAGCAAGATGCCAAGCTACGTGCCGCTGACAATCCTGGATTCGCGCACGGCAGTGCCGAAAGACGCTCATGCAGGCAAGCTCGTACCGAAGCAAATCGTGGCCATCCAGGATTTGCCCGATGTGCTCGATCCCGACGTGCTCACCACCGGCGAAGTCAACCTCATGGCCAGGCCCGTCGAGGCGCGCACCGCCGCCTGGAACGCCGTGGCGCGCTTCGCATCGATTGCCTTTCACGTCGTTGTGATTGTGCTGGTGCTGCTCTCGCCGAAAATTTTTCCGTATCATCCGCCCACGGATGCGGAAATCGCCCGGAACATCACCAACCTCTATTTGCCTTCGGACTTTAATCGGTACCCTAAAACGGCGTCGCCTCCTCAGCCGAGAAGCCCGGTGATGAAGGTCGATCCGCGCCTTCTGCGCCAATTGGCGCCTCCGCACGCATCGCAACCCGCTCCGGCTCCTGTGGCTCCCGAGCCGCCGCGGGAGAACCCGGCGCCCGCAAAGCCCACACCCGTAGCTCCTATGTCTCTGCCGCATCCTGCGGAGAGCCCCATACGGCCGCAAACACCGCCTCCGGATATGACGCCCAGCCTGGTATTGCCGCGGTTTTCTCCCGGCAAGGCCTTGCAGGAATCCATGCACGAGGCGAGCAGGGGCGGCGGGACGGAAGCCGAGACCTTTGGAGGACCGACGGGCAGGACATCGCCCGGTGGCGGCGGATATGGCGGCGGTGGAGGCGGTCAAGGGTATCTGGGCGGAGCCGTGGAAATGCTCACGCCCACCGAGGGTGTCGATTTTTCGACCTACATTGCCCGCGTCCTGGCCAGCGTGAAGCGCAACTGGTACGCAGTCATGCCGGAATCCGCACGCCTCGGCGATCAGGGCAAGGTGGTGCTGCAATTCCGCATCATGAAGAATGGCGTGGTGCCGGAGGCGGAGCCCGTCATGATGGGGAGTTCCGGAAAGGAACCCCTGGACCGCGCCGCAGCATCCTCCATCCGAGCTTCCACACCGTTCGAACCCTTGCCGACCGCCTTTAGCGGTCCCTATATCGAGCTGCGCTTCATTTTCCTGTATAATATTCCCATGAATTCACAGAACGCCCAGTGAAGCCATCCCGCACTCAAGTGGCGGGGTTCCTATTGCTGGGCTGCTGTGTTTAATTTACCTGGCCATCCGGTATTGGAAATACCTTAGCGCAATGAGCACCGCTCCACATTCGACGCCCAATTCGTCCGAAGCGACATCCTGCAAACGGGCGCGACTCTCTTCCGCTTGTTGCCATTGTGGGGCCAACGGCGTCCGGCAAATCCTCGCTCGCCGTGGCGCTGGCCCGCAAATTGGGCGGCGACGTCCTCGCCTGCGATTCCACGCAGGTTTATCGCGGGTTCGATATCGGCACGGCCAAGCCCACACTCGAGGAGCGCGGAGGCGTTTCGCATCATCTGTTGGACCTGGTGGACCCAGGCTTTCCCATTCACGGCCGGCGAATATCGCGCCCGAGCGGTTGCCGCCCTGGAAGACCTGCGCCAGCGCGGACGGCTGCCTATCCTTACAGTGGGGACAGGCCTTTATCTGCGCGCGCTGCTCGAAGGGCTTGCCGACGCTCCCGCGCGATCGGAGCAATTGCGCGCGCGCCTGGAAGCGGGCGCCGATGCGCACAGCGTGCAATATTTGCATCGAGTCTTGCGCCGCCTTGATCCCGAGGCCGCGCTGCGCATTGGGTCCCGCGACCGGCCCAAAATGATTCGCGCCATCGAAGTTTGCATGCTCACGGGGCGTCCGCTGTCGGAGGTTCACCGCATGGGCCGCACGCCGCTGGAAGGCTATCGCCCAATCAAGATCGGCCTGCAGCCTGCGCGCGCCGCGCTCTACGAGCGCATCGAGCGGCGCGTCCATACCATGATCGATCGGGGATGGCTCGATGAAGTTGCCGGGTTGGTCCGCGGCGGGGTTCCGCAGAATTCAAAGCCATTCGACTTCATTGGGTATAGCGAATTGCACATGCACCTGGAAGGCACTGTCACAATCGCTGCCGCTACCAAAGCCATCGCCCAGTCCACGCGCCGCTACGCCAAGCGCCAGCTCACCTGGTTCCGCAAGGAACCGCTCGTGCACTGGCTCCCCGGCTTCGGCGACGATCCTGCAATTGTCGCCGCCGCGGAGAAATTGGTTTTGGGCAAGGCGCACTCCAGCGCAGCCGCCTAACAATTCTTCTCGCCGAATGATTTTCGTAATTTGTATTTTTTATCCGGTTTAGTCCCGGAGGGACGGCACAACGTAGCCCACCGTGAAACGGTGGGATTCTTGACGCTATAGCTAGAAGCCCCGTATGGGCGGCACAAGGTTCAATTTTGTGCCGCCCCTACGGGGCTTTGCTTTTCTTTATGACAAATTCCCACCGTTTCACGGTGGGCTACGTTGTGCCGTCCCTCCGGGACTTCCGGAGAAATCATCGCGTCCAGAGAAGGCACAGCTTCAAGCGAAACAACTACGAGTCGCTGCGCTAGATCTTTTGCCGAAATTTTGTGCGGAGCAAATTTCTAAACCAACTTGGTTTTGCTGAGCGGCAATTCGCGCACGCGTTTTCCAGTGGCCGCAAAGATCGCGTTGCACAGGGCCGGAATGAACGGCGGAACGCCTGGCTCGCCGATTCCTGCGGGCGGCGCATCGCTGTCAACCAGATGCACATCGGTCTGCATGCGGCGCTTCTCGCATTCGGGCGACGGGATAGGAGTCATAGTTGGATTGGTCAATCGCGCCATTGGTAGCCGTGATTGAGCCGCTCAGGGCAATGCTGGTGCCGAAGACGGCCGCGCCTTCGAACTGAGCGCGTGCTGCCTCCGGATTGGTAATCAGCCCAGCGTCAACCACTGTCTGCACGCGCGGAATGCGGATTTTTCCGTCATCGCTGACCTCGACCTCAACCACGTTGGCCACGTAAGTCAGGAAGCTGCGATGCACGGCGATTCCCATGCCTTGGCCCTTGGCAAACTTCTTCTTGCCCCATCCCGATTTTTCAGCGGCGATTTCCAAAACCTTTCTCAGGCGGCCGGTATCGATGGGGTATTGCTTGTAATCGCCGCCATAGTTGGGATTTTTCACGTTGGTCATGTCGATCACGACGTGAAGGCCCGATCAGATTCGAGCATGTAATCGACTGGATCGCGGCCTGCGGCATGCGCCAGTTCATCGGCGAATGATTGCACGCCGAACGCATGATAAATATTGCGACACGGAGCGCAGCCAGCCGATGCGCACTGGGCCTTGGCAGGCCCGTTTTCCACGCGCAGATTCGGAACGTTAAACGGTATGTCGGTCAGGCCCATGCCCAATTCAAAATCCGCTCCATAGTGCTCGTTGGAGTCGTTCATGGACCCGATCGGAGGAAAGGCGGAGCGCTGCAGCCACGCCGTGGGGCTGCCCTTGGCGTCGACAGCCGCTTTCAAGTACATGGCCGCGACGCTGTGGTAGAAGTCGAACTGGATGTCGTCCTCGCGCGTCCAGACAACTTTCACGGGGCGTCCCGGCCTTCTTCGAAAGAATTGCGGCTTCGGCGACATAGTCGGGCTTGGACTTGCGCCCAAAGCCGCCGCCCAGCAGCGTCACGTGGCAGATCACGTTTTCCTTGGGATTCCCAGCGCCTTAGCGACAGTTTCCTGCACCGCCTGCGGGATTCTGCGTGGGCGCCCAGGCCGTCACTTTGCCGTCTCGATAGTCGGCCACCGCGACCAGCGGCTCCATGGAGGCGTGCGCCAGATGCGGCACGTAATATTCCGCCTCGATAATTTTGCCGCCCTTGGCGAACGCGCCGTCCACGTCTCCCTGAGTTGCGCACCACTTTTGCGGAGCTGCGAGCCGTCTGCTGCAATTCCTTCTTGTACGCGTCCGAGTTGTAAGTTGCGTTCGGCCCGTTGTCCCATTCCACTTTCAAGCTCTTGCGGCCCTGAAACGCGGCCCACGTGCTGGTGGCAATTACGGCCACTCCGCCCAGCGGTTGAAATCCCCACGGACCCTCGAACGGCTCGATAGGAACCGTTTGGCCCACGCCCGCAACTTTCAGAGTTTCCTTGTCATCAAAGGATTTCACTTTGCCGCCAATCACCGGCGGCCGTTCGAATGGAAGCGTAAACCATTCCGTCCATCTGGGCGTCCATTCCGTAGATGGCTTTGCCGGTCACGACGTCGGCGAGGTCATAACTGGGAGAGCCTTTGCCGATGTAGCGCCAGGCGCTCTTGGGCTTGAATTTCAGGTCCGCTACTTTAGGCACGGGCAGCTTTGCGGCAGCCGATGCCAGCTCGCCATAGCCAAGGCGGCGTTTGGTGGGCGTGTGAACGATGGTGTGCAGATCGGCGGCGCATTCGGATGCGGGCACGCCCCATTTGCTGGCGGCTGCCTGGGTGAGCATCGTTCGCGCGGTGGCGCCGGCCTGGCGCATGGGTTCGTAGAATTCGCGGATGGAGTGCGAGCCGTCGGTATTTTGCGAGCCGTAGCGCTCGTCGCCGATGGCTTGCTCGAGCTTCACGCGCTTCCAGTCGGCGTCCAGTTCGTCGGCCAGAATCATGGGCACGGAGGTGCGGCTGGTTGTGCCCATCTCGGAGCGATGCGCGATGATGTACACCGTTCCGTCAGGCATCGATTCCCAGGTACACGCCTGGATGGAACAAAGCGTGATCGACTTTTTCATTCACCGGCAAACCTGCCGCGCGCAGCGACTTGGGAAGCAGAGGAACGCACAACACGAACGCTCCCGCCGAGGCCGCGCCTTTCAGAAAACCGCGCCTGCTTACGTTCTGAATTGCAATCATGCAAGCTCCTTTGCCGCGGTCTTGATCGCGACGCGCACGCGCTGGTAGGTTCCGCAGCGGCAGATATTTCCGGACATGGCGGCGTCAATGTCCGCGTCATTGGGATTCTTTGTGGTTTTCAAAAGCGAAGCTGCTTGCATCATTTGCCCCGGCTGGCAATAGCCGCACTGCGGCACGTTGATCTGCATCCAGGCCTTCTGCACGGGGTGCATTCCATTCGCGCCCAGCCCCTCGATCGTGGTAATTTCCGCGCCCGCCAGCGTGGACATCGGCGTGATGCATGCGCGCACCGCCTTGCCGTCCTTGTGCACCGTGCATGCGCCGCACAGCGACATGCCGCAGCCGAACTTAGTCCCCGTGAGCCTCAGCTCATCTCGCAGGTACCACAAGAGCGGCATTGAGGCGTCTCCCTCGAAGGAGCGCTCCATTCCATTCACTTTTAGTTTGACCATCGCCTAGCCTCGATTCGCGGCCGAATCAGAACACCGAACACTTTTTCAAACTGCGAAAATGATTATGCGCCAGGATTGTTTTGTCACGCAAGGCGCTCGCTGGCGCGTGTGCGGTAGGCAGAGGGAGACCGGCAGGCGCAGTTCTTCGCGTCAGCCTACTTGCGACTGGCTCTCGGGTGTATAATAAAGTTGTGAAATTGCAAAGCCTGACCAATTTTCCTCGCGTAAATCTCTTCCGAATCGCCGCCGAATGAAGACTACACGTCCGACAGAAAGCCACGAGCGCGTGTTCCTGGTAGGCGTGGGCATGAAGCGCGCCTCGCATGTGCCGGGCATAGACGCGGGCGATGCCGAACGCGCGTCGCTGGAAGAATTGGCGGAGCTGGCGCGCAGCGCGGGTGCGCAAGTCACGGGCAGCATTTTTCAGATGCGCGACAAGATCGATCCCGCAACGGTGATCGGGCGCGGCAAGATCGAGGAAGTGAAAATCGAAGCGAATCTGCACAACGCTCCGCTCATCGTGTTTGACCGCAACCTATCGCCCACGCAGCTGCGCAACCTTGAAAAGGGCACGGAATGCCGCGTGATCGACCGCACGCAGTTGATCCTGGATATTTTTGCGCGCCACGCGCGCAGCCGCGAAGGGCAACTGCAAGTAGAGCTCGCGCAACTGAATTATTCTCTGCCGCGCCTTGCGGGAAGCTCGAAAGAGCTTTCCAGACAAGCGGGCGGTATCGGAACGCGCGGCCCTGGCGAGCAGAAACTGGAAACCGATCGCCGTCGCATTCGTGAACGCATCAGCAAGATTACCAAGGCCATTGAAGCGGTGAGGAAACAGCGCTCGCTGCGCCGTGAGTCGCGCCAGGCGATTCCGCTGGGAACCGTCGCGCTCGTGGGTTACACCAACGCCGGGAAATCGACGCTCTTCAATTCACTGAGCAAAGCCGGCGTGTTGGTTTCCTCAAAGATGTTCGCCACGCTCGATCCCACTGTGCGCGCTGTGCGTCTCCCGTCCAATCGCCGCGTGCTTCTTTCCGACACCGTCGGTTTCATTCGCGACCTTCCGCCCGGACTGATTGCGGCGTTTCGCGCCACGCTGGAAGAGGTGCAAGAGTCCGCGCTAATTCTGCTGGTGACGGACGTATCGAATCCGAACCACGCCGAGCAGGATGCCTCCGTGGAAAAAATTCTAAAAGAATTGGGCGTCGGGGACCGGCCGCGCCTGCACGTGCTCAACAAGATCGATCGCCTCTCTCCCGAGGAGGCCGCGGCTTTGAATAGAAATCATCACTCCGCTTGCGTCTCAGGACTCACCGGCGAAGGGCTGCAAGAGCTGCTGGCCCGCATCGACGAGGCAATGCCCGTCGATCCAGTGCTTCATTTGCACTTCACGCTTCCGCTTTCAAACGGGCGCGCCATTGCCCTGGTACACGCCATGGGCCGCGTGCTGCATTCGGAAGTGCAGGATTCGACCATGGCCTTCGATGCGGAAATTCCCGAATCCGTGGCGCGGCAATTGAGAATCGCCCCGGAATCGGCTACCGCCTGATCCGTTTCACGCATTTGAATCCAGAAAGTTAGACCCTGCCAGAAAAGTGAAAAGCGCCAAAGACCCTCAAAAATCAATGAATTCCGGCCAATTTTGAAGGGGGATGAGCGGCCCATAAGAGGCCTCCGGATTGTGGAAATGTCTGTGGAAATCAATTGCCCGTCCATTGCCGGCTCGCAGCGGACCATTTACGACAAGGTTATCCCAACCGTCCAAGGTGCGTACAACTACATTATTGTCAATGAGTTGCGAGAAAAATTGCTCAATCATTCAGCATTTCGCCTGTTTTCAAGTCTCCTGGTTGTAAAGTCATGATTTGCACAGCCTTGCGGGTGCCTGTTGCTAATGGGTACATAGTATTAGCATTGCAAAAACTAAGTGAGTCGGGAGCTCGTCAAGCTCCTCCGGAACTCTTCTCGACCAATCGTTGACTGACTGCGCAGGTGCGTCTATAGTGGGTTACGCCTCGCGACTGGGCGGTACATTCAATTGGGAGCAGGGAGCCCGCCGGGTGCGCCATGAACCTGCCGAATAGCCTGACAATTCTACGCATCTTCTTTATCCCGGTACTAGTCGTTGTCCTATTGACCCGCGAACCCAACATTGCATTTTTTGGAGTGACCATCAATTTTGCCGAGTGGGGTGTGCTCATTCTGCTGGCCGCCGCGGCCACGGATTGGGCGGACGGGTTTTTCGCCCGGCGCCGCAGTGAAGTCACCACGCTCGGTATTCTGCTGGACCCCATCGCCGACAAACTTTTGATTTCGGCCGCATTCATTTCCCTGGTGGAAATGCATCTCGTTCCCGGATGGATGGCGGTGATCATTATCGGGCGGGAGATTGTGGTTCTGGGGTTGCGCAATATCGCTTCCGCCGAGGGATTTACCATTCCGGCCTCCGCGCTGGGCAAAACGAAAATGGTTTTGCAGGTGGTCGCGGTTTGCGCGGTCATGCTGGCGGCAAAGCACACCATCATTCGCCCGCTCGGTGTGCTGCTCTTGTGGCTGGTGGTGGGCAGCGCGGTTGTTTCCGCTTCGCAGTATTTTCAAAAATTTTGGGGCCGTGTCGATGACAGTGTGAAGCAGCGGCGTCACCTGCGAATTCTCGAACGGCGCAAGAACGCTCAGGATGTCCCGACTGTCCAGTGAAGATTGGCTGGCCCTGGTGGGGATTTCCCGCCGCGCGATTTCCAGCGCCATCCTCGAAGGATGTATTCCTGATTTTCCTCCGCACCCCGCGCCACTTTCCGAATGCAGAGGAGCGTTTGTAAGCCTCTATTGCCGGGGAATGCTGCGCGGCTGCGTGGGGCAGGTTGAGAATCCCGGGCCGCTGGCGGATGTAGTCGCGCGTTCGGCGATCAGCGCCGCGCTGCACGATTCGCGTTTCCCTCCAATTGCCGCCGAGGAAATTGCCGCCCTTCAAATCGAAATCTCCGTGCTGACCGCGCCGGAGCGCATATTGCCCGAAACGATTGTCGCGGGCCTGCATGGACTCTTGATTGCGCGCGGGTCTTCCAGGGGACTCCTGCTTCCGCAAGTCGCCGCGGAAAGGAATTGGTCAGGCCGGCGGCTGCTCGAGGAAACCTGCGTCAAGGCAGGCCTGGCTCGCGACGCATGGCGCGATCCCGCGACGGACGTCTTCGGATTTACGGCGGAAGTTTTTTCGGAAAAAAGACAGCGAACAATTTCTGAACCCTGAAATGGAAAGTGAGTTTGTTTGGCGCGGGCTTCACAGGTTGCGGAAAAACGCCAAAAACCTTTGTCATTCCGAGCGAAGCGAGAAATCTCTCTTTCTTTTCATGGGCCTAAACCCAGGAGAGATTCCTCGCTCCGCTCGGAATGGCAAAATTAATAACTTTTTCCGCAGCCTGTTCAGACTGCGGGTCTTGGTCCTTGCTCGGATCAACTGCCGCAGGCTGAAGCCCGCGCCACTCTTCTCGAAAATAAAAGAGGGTCTGATCCGGATTGCGGATCAGACCCTCTTATTGTTTCCGAAAGAATTTTGGATAGAAACTCCAGCTTTGCTTATTCCACTTCCACGTAGTCGCCGACGTAGATTTCTCTTCGCGCATTGGTTACCAGAACCGTGGAGGAATTCGGCCCGACGCGCAGTACAATCCCTTCGCCGAGCACCTCGCGCGGGAGATCGTTCCATTCGTAGGCGAGCGGGGCGCTGCCAAACCCGTACCCCTTGTACGCGGTATCCTTCAATTGATAATCCGTTTCGGCGCGACTCCCTTGATAACGGAATACGCGGAAGTAATCTCCTATGCGGACACCTTGCTCTCCTCCCAGATTGACGTAAACAATTTTACCGGGGCCGGTAAGCTCCTGGTAATCTTTTCCCGTCACGACCATGGCGGTCTTCTTTCCCGATGGAGGGGCGAACGGATCGAGCTTCATATTACGGAACTGAGGCACCGGTCGAGCCGCGAATGGACGCACAAGATCGCCCCGCTGTATCACATCGCAGCCCATGGCTACAACCGCAGTGGACGTCTTCGCCTCCACACGCACGATACGCAACCGACCGATATCCGCATATCGCGTACCCATGGCGCGGGACAACGACGCCTGGTATTTGAACCATGGGACCTGCGGCATGTCCTCGGTCACGGGACGGACTACGTCAAACTGATCTCCGATTTTTACGCCCTGCCCCTGGCCCGCATTGATATAGATGAATTCGCCGGGATCATAGGTTATTTTGTAGGCGGAATCCTCTCCGGAAATCACATAAAGATTGTTGGGGACCGCTTTGTCGGTTATCACGCCGGAGCAATACATTTCCTCTTGCGTTGGGGTGGTCGGGCTATACTGTTGAGCGCTGGCGACTGCGGTGGCGGCCAACAGGGCTAGTCCCACGCTAAGTCCAATGGCTAGAATACGATGGCTGATATTTTTGTGCATGGAGGCCGCTCCTTACGTTCGCTGCTTTAGGTATCGCCACACCGGCTAAGTCTGCCCATTAAAGCTAGCATTGGCCCCAGGGACCGTCAAGAAAACGTGCAGGGACGCTTTACACATTTGTCACCCACGTGATAGAAGCCTAAAGTTTAGCTGTTGGGGTGGAGGGTGCTTGAGGGAGCTATTTGGAAAACATCGTGTGTGTGGCGTCGTTGCGGCTGAAACGTCGCGCGGGATGATCGCGCAGATCCGCCTGGGTCTGCGCAAGACACGCACGCTGGAGCTGCGCCTGGATTATCTTCAGAGCGCGAGGGAGAGGGAAGCATTTCTCTCCTGGCTGGGACGCCATCGGCCGCGCGCCGTGCTCATTGCCACGTTCCGGCGGCAAGAAGGTGGAGGGCTGTTCCAAGGCAGCCGGGAAGATCAGCTTGAGATTTTAGCTCGGGCGGCCCGCTCCGGATGCGACTGGTGCGACGTTGAAATTGAAACGGCCAAGCACATGGCGCAAGGCGAGCTCGCGCGTATCCTTTCTCCCGCGCGCGTGATGGTGTCGCACCACGATTTTCGCGGAACGCTGCGAAATCTCGCGGGAATCGTTCGCCGGCTGAAACGCGCGGGTGGACAAGCGATCAAGATCGCCGCGCACTGCCGGTCCATTTCGGACAGCGTGCGCATTTGCGAATTGGCCCGGCGCCGCCGTAATGTCGTGGCCATTCCCATGGGCGAATTCGGGCTGGCCGGGCGCGTTCTGTCGCTACGCATGGGCAGCGCTCTGGCGTATGCGGCAGTGCAGCAGGCCACGGCGCCCGGACAGCTTTCTCTGGATGCGATGGTCGATCTTTACCGCGCCCAGCGAATCTCGCGCCACACGCGTGTGTATGGAGTGATTGGCGATCCAATTGGGCATTCGCTCTCGCCGTTGCTGCACAACACGGCGTTCCGCGCGCGCAAGCTGGACGCGGTATTTGTGCCATTTCTCGTTCGAAACTTACGTAAATTTTTGGCCGCGATGAAGCAATTTGGCATTGCGGGCCTGTCGGTCACCATTCCTCACAAGGAAGCAATGCTGCGGGCACTGGACGACTGCGATCCGCTGGCGGCGCGCATTGGAGCGGTCAATACGGTTGTAGTGCGTGGCGGCGGGCGGTTGTACGGGTACAATACGGACTACGTCGGAGTGCTGCGCAGCATGGAGCGGCGCATGCGCCTGGCGGGGAGCCGCGTGCTGCTATTTGGCGCGGGTGGCGCGGCCAGAGCGGCTGCCTTCGCGCTGGTAGCGGCGGGATCGATTGTATGTATCTGTGCGCGGCGTCCGGAGCGGGCGCGCGCGTTGGCGCGTGCAGCAGGCGGGCAAGTGGTGGCGCGGGCCGACTTGAAACATGAATTCTTCGATGCCATTGTGAATTGCACGCCCATCGGAATGCACCCGCATGGCGGCTCTCCGCTCGTGAGCGCGGAGCTGAATTGCCGGATGGTGATGGACATGGTTTACCGTCCGCGCGAAACGGAATTGCTGCAGCTGGCGCGCAGGAAGCACATCGAAGTTATTTCCGGCGTGGAAATGTTTCTGGCGCAGGGATTTGCGCAGCATGAAATTTGGACCGGCCGGCGCGCTCCGGAAAGCGCCATGCGCCGCGTGGTGCAAGCGGTGCTGGATAGGGAAGAAAAATCCAAGGGTCTGCGCTCTTGAGTCGCGGCGCAGGGGAATTGCCTGTACATTGCGGAAAAATTTATGATCCAGCCTGATTTCAAAACGTTTTGCAAGCTTGCGCGGCAGGGAAACCTCGTGCCGGTGTATGACACGTTCACGGCCGACACGCTTACTCCGGTTTCCGCCTATCTGCGGCTGGCTCACAACGCGCGATACGCCTGCCTGCTGGAAAGCGTCGAGGGCGGGGAAAAAATTGCGCGATACACGTTTGTGGGCGCGAACCCCAGCGAAGTGTTTCGCTATGTGAATGGCGCATGCGTGCTGGAAAGCGACAGCCGCACTTCGTGGGTGCAGGAGAATCCTCTCGACTATTTGCGCAACCGCGTGGAGCGCTACCGTCCTGTGCGCGTTCCGGGCCTGCCGCCGCTGGTTGCCGGCGCGATCGGCTACTTTGCCTACGACATGGTGCGGCTCATCGAGCGCATTCCGGACACCACGCGCGACGACGTTGGAATGGATGACGCCGTGATGATGTTTTTTCTGGGCCTGGTAGTGTTCGACCACGTGCGGCACAGGGTGTGGATTGTGCGCAACGTGTTCACCGACGGCGAAGGCAGCCTGCGCACAAAATACAATCAGGCCGTGCGCGAAATCCAGGCCACGCGTCGCCGCCTGGATGTGGCCGTGACCGCGGAGCACCCCAAGCGCAGAAAAGCGCGCCCGCTGAAGGTCACCTCCAATTTTTCGCGCGCCAAATTTCTGGCCGCGGTGGAGAAGTCCAAGGAATACATTCGCGCGGGAGATATTTTCCAGGTGGCCATCAGCCAGCGCTTCGCCGCCAAGACCGATGCCGATCCGTTTGAGATTTACCGCTCCCTGCGCGTGGTGAACCCGTCGCCCTACATGTATTTCCTGAAGCTCAACGACCTGGCCGTCGTTGGCAGTTCGCCCGAAATGTTGGTGAAAGTGCAGGGCCGCGACGCATTCTACCGGCCCATCGCCGGGACGCGCGCGCGCGGCGCCAATGAAGCAGAGGACGCGGCGCTGGAAGCCGAGCTAGCCGCCGATCCCAAGGAGCAGGCCGAGCACATCATGCTGGTGGATCTGGGGCGCAACGATCTGGGGCGCGTCTCGGAATACGGTTCGGTGAGCGTCGAGAAGCTGATGTTCGTGGAGCGCTACTCGCACGTGATGCACCTGGTATCCAGCCTGCGCGGAAAATTGCGCGAGGATGTGGATTGCTTCGACGCGCTGGCCGCCTGCTTTCCCGGCGGCACGCTTTCCGGCGCGCCGAAAGTTCGCGCCATGGAAATCATCGATGAACTGGAACCCACGCGCCGCGGCATCTATGCCGGAGCGATCCTCTATCTGGACTTCTCCGGCAATCTCGATTCCTGCATCGCCATTCGCACCATGGTCGTGAAAAAGGGAGTTGCCTACGTGCAGGCCGGCGCGGGCCTCGTGGCGGATTCAGTCCCCGAAAAGGAATACACGGAAACGGTGAACAAAGCGCGCGCCCTGCTCACCGCGCTGGAAATCGCGCACATGGGGCTCGATCCCGCGCCGGGTGGACACAAATTAAAGAGTCGAAGGAAGTAATTCGTCTGCTATTTTGTTGGCTTACTTGGTAACGTTGGATGCAAGTAGCGGATGGTGTCTTTTGTTGAGCGATCCCGCCCCCGAATCCCGCACAGGTTTTCGAACTTATGTTGTTGTGTCGCTAGTGGCGTTTCTCTTCGTGGGCGTTTACGTGGGCTGGGTGTTTTATTCGCGGTGGCAGGCGAATAACTCGATTACAGAGAAGACCTTGGAAAAAGAGCGCACGCAGGATCAGCGGACTTTTGAGGCCATGGGCGGGAACCGCTTTGAGATTCTTGTTTTTGCAGCCAATCCGCCAGCAATTCAGGGCGGAGAGAAAAGTTCGCTTTGCTATAGCGTGTCCAACGCGAAGGCCGTGAAGATCGAGCCACAAACGGAAGAGCCTGTGTGGCCGGCTTTCAGCCGGTGCGTGCATGTTTCGCCGCGCAAGACCACGAAATATACGCTCACGATTGACGATGGCGCGGGGCAGACCAAGACTGCCGTCGTTGAAGTTAAGGTCCAGTAGCGCAGGCTTCAGCCTGCGGGTTTTAGATCTTGCAAGCACCAAACCCCGCAGGCTGAAGCCCGCGCTACTAAACCAGGTCATTTCGTTGCGCTTGATGCTTGAGGCTGCGCATGAATGATTAATTTCTGCACGCGCCAGTTCGATGTTTCCGCGGCATATATAACGTTGTCCGAAGCGCAGGCCAGTTGATGCGCGCCGGAAAATTGCTTGAGCTGGCGGCCTGAGCGGCCGATCACGCCGAGCACGGTTCCGTCCAGCGCGACTTTAAAAATGCGTCCCGGGAAAGTGGTTTCCCCAATGTAGAGCACTTGGTTTGCGCCGGGCGTGATGCAGATGGAATTGGGAGCGCCGAGCACGGCGGCCAGGCGCTCGCCCGTGGGCGTGTTGCCGTTCACCGCGTGCGTGCCGGGAACGGGCGGCACGTCAATCGTGAACTGGCGCAGGAATTTTCCCTCCGTGTCGAACACCTGAACGCGCCGGTTGCTGCGGTCGCCCACGTAGAGATTGTTGTTGCGGTCGATGACGATGGCGTGCGGCAGTCGAAATTGTCCCGGTCCTGTGCCTTTGTCGCCCCAGGATTTTACCCAGTCGCCATTTTTGTCATATTTCGCGACGCGCGAATTTACATATCCGTCGGTGATGTAGGTGTTGCCCTCGGAATCCCAGGCCACGTCGGTGGGCTGGCGGAAGAGGCCGTCAATGGCGGGGAGGGGCGGATTCGGGTGTCCCCACGGCTTGCTGTCCTCGTCGGCGCCTTCGGCGCGGCGTCCAAATACCATGACCACGCGGCCAGCCGGATTGAACTTGATGACCATGTCGGAGCCCTTGTCGATGGCCCAGATGTTGTCGTCCTTATCGATGCGCACGCTGTGCGCTTCGGACCAAGCATAGAGGCCCTTGCCGATTTCGCGCAGAAAATCGCCGTTGGCGCTGAACTCAAAGAGCTGGGCTGCGGCGGGCGCATAGGCGGGACCATTGGCGCTGTTGGAACGCGTGAACACAAACACGTGCCCTTTGGAATTTACGGCCACGCCGGGGACCTCGCCGAAATTCATTCCGGCCGGAAGCTTGAAGAAATCGGGAACGGAATCAAAGGCCAGTTCGGGCACGTTTTGCTGAGCGAATAAAGGCGATGCGAGCAGTAGGCATAACAGGAAAAGAAAGCATTTCTTGTTCATCGATAGGCTCCCGGCTGAGCTGATTTGATTTCCCTTAAGATCGTGGCGCGAATTTACGCTGGGGCTGTGCGAGTGTCAATCATACGCATGTTTGTTGAGGATGGTTTGCGTGGCGCGGGCTTCAGCCTGCGGGTTTTGGACCTTGCAAGGACTCACCCCCGCAGGCTGAAGCCCGCGCCACGCAAAGCAACTTGCAAACCTGGCGGGAAATCCACTCAGATTTACTTCTGGGTGTTGTTCAAGATGGAATCCGGAATGACGAGGCGCTCGACGGGCCTTCCGCCAACGATGTGCGAGTCGACGATTTGATCGACGTCTTCGAGAGTTACGCCGCCATACCAAACGGCGTCGGGATACACCACCACCGTTGGGCCAACTTCGCATTGATCGAGGCAGCCGGCCTTGTTGGCGCGCACTTTGTTGTTGGGGATTCCGCGATGCTTCAGCTTTTCCTTGAATGCGCGATGCAGGTCGGCGTTGCCCGACGCATCGCAACAGCCGCGCGGGCTGCCATCCGGCCGCTGGTTGGTGCAGATGAAGATGTGTCTTTCAAATTTTGCCATGAGGCTCTTTCCAGAATTATATTTGTGGGGGTCTCGCGCGATCTCATTGTACACGCCCGAGCGAGGCGGCGGTTGCGTGTGGGTGGCTTCAGACTGCGGGGTGTCATCCTGGGAAGGACTAACCCCCGCCGGCTGAAGCCCGCGCTACTAAATTCGTGTACTATTAGATTTCAGGGGAATCGGGGCCAATCGCACGGCCATGGCCGGCGGGAGCAAATCATGAAGGCGCATTCGATTCGGACCATCGCTATCGCAACATTTTTGATTGGGTTGTTTTTTGCCACAACGTCGCGCGCGCAGCAGCCGCATCAGCGCGGGCCGTCCACGGCAGAGGAGCGGGCGCGCGCCGTGAAAATCGCGCACGAGTTGGAAGACGATCCGCTCGGCAAGGACGCCAAGGACAATCGCGCATGGGTCATTCAATGGATCGTGGACATTCCCGACATTACGGTTACGGTGTGCGACGACTATTTCGGCACGATCTCGAAATCGAACCGCGGGCACTCCCGCGAAATCGTCAGTCAAATGGCCATATCGAGCACGGCGTTCATGATTGAGCACCCGGACAAGGCTAAGGACGAGCAGGCGGTGGCAACGGCGGGTTTGCTCGGTTCGCTGAAGGCCTATCAATCGGTCCTCAAGCAGGAGCCCGACGCGCGCTGGCCCTACTTGGATAAAATTGTGATGATGCGCGATCAGGGCAAGCTCGACGATTATGTTTCCGAGACGCGCCGAAAGTGCGCGCAGGAAGAAGAAGAGCCCGATCCGGACACGATCCGGGCGGATGCGCGCTGAATCGCTTCCTCGCGTCGCAGGGTGTTCTTGCCTTGTAGCTTATCTGTCCCGGCGGACTAGATTTTCCGCCGCACGTTACGAAATCCCCGCCTCTGAAGAGGCGGGCTACAAAAGTCTGAAATCCCACACCGGCCTCATGGCTTCCTTCGGATATAATTTAAGTTTCGAGTGTACGGGTAGCTGCTGGCTGTGAGCAGGCAATACTGAAAAGAGATTTAAACGATGATTCTGCTTCTCGACAACTACGATTCGTTTACCTATAACCTGGCGCAGTTCCTCGGCCAGTTGGGCAGCAAGCTGGAAGTGCATCGCAACGATCAGATCACGCTGGAGCAAATCGCCGCGAAAAAACCGGAGCGCATCGTGATTTCTCCCGGTCCGGGCACGCCGGAAGATGCGGGAATTTGCATCGACGTGATCAAGCGATTCGCGGGGCAGGTTCCCATCCTCGGCGTGTGCCTGGGGCACCAGGCCATCGGACAGGCATTCGGTGGGAAAGTCATCCGCGCGCCGGAAATCATGCACGGCAAGACTAGCCGCATTCATCATGACAACAAAACCATCTTCAAGGATCTGCCGCAGGATTTTGTGGCCACGCGCTACCACTCGCTGATTGTCGAGGGAAAATCATTTCCGCCGGATCTGGAAATCTCCGCGAGAACCGGCGATATCATCATGGGCCTGCGCCACCGGAAAATGTGCGTGGAGGGCGTGCAATTTCACCCCGAATCCGTGCTCACCGAAGTGGGCATGCAGCTGCTGAAGAATTTTCTTTCCTTATAGTTTTTCTCTGTGCCCTCTGTGTTCTCCGTGGTGCATTCCGAAAGGCGTTTAACACAGAGAACACAGAGGGCACAGAGAAAAACAGGAACACAGAAAAAGCAAAATTCAATTACGCGCAGGTGTTATTTGCCTGTGAAGGCGATGAGCGCTTCGAGTTTCTTGTGGGCGGCGCCGGAATCGATGGATTCGGCGGCGAGCTGCGCGCCTTCCAGGAAATCGGCGGCGCGGCCTGACGGCGACAATCGCGGCGGCGGCGTTGGCGACGACGATGTCGCGGCGCGGGCCGCGCTCGCCGGAGAGGATGGCGCGGATGAGGCTGGCGTTGTGCGCGGCGTCTCCGCCGGAGATCGCTTCGAGAGCGGCGCGCGCTCCAGGCCGAAATCTTCGGGCGTGACTTGGTAGAGGCGCACCACGTCGCGATGTACGTCGCCGACCGTCGTTTCGCCGGCCAGGGAAATTTCGTCCAGCCCGCCGGCGCCATGCACGACGAACGCGCGCTCCACGCCAGTTCGCTGAGCAGCCAGCGCAACTTTCTCCACCACTTGTCGGAAAAGACGCCGACGACTTGCGCGCGGCGCTCCGGCGGGATTCGTGAGCGGGCCGAGCAAATTGAATGCGGTGCGTCCCAGGCGGCGGCGCGCCGGCATGGCATGCCTCATGGCCGTGTGCATCGCGGGCGCAAAGAGAAAGCCGATGCCGATCTCGCGAATCGCCTCGCCGACGCGCTCCGGCGGGATGTCGAGCGAAACGCCCAGCGCTTCGAGAACATCGGCCGAGCCGCACTTGGATGAGATGGAGCGATTGCCGTGCTTGGCGACGCGCACGCCCGCTCCGGCCGCGACGAATGCCGCGGCGGTCGAGATGTTGAACGTGCCCGAGGCATCGCCGCCCGTGCCGCAGGTGTCCACCAGCAGTTCATCGGGGCGCGATCCCTCCGCGGAAAATCGGCGTCGCGTGGCGGCGCATGGCGCGGGCAAAGCCGACCAGTTCCTCGACGGTTTCGCCTTTCGCGCGCAACGCGGCGAGCAGCGCAGACGATGGAATCTTCCCCGGCGCGCCCGGAAAGAATCTCCTCCATGGCGGTTTCGGCTTCCTGGCGCGAAAGATCCATGCCGGCTTCTACCTTTTTGATGAGGAATGCATCATATGTGGGCGGCTCTCGAACCAGAGGACAGGCTTCAGCCTGTCTTCCTTTGAATTTCGCAGCGCTGGCAGAAGTCAAGAGAGACAGGCTGAAGCCTGTCCTACCAGGACCGCGGAATCCGTGTTGTGGGATTTGCAATGGGAAATCCGGATTAAGGGCAGAGAACCCGCGGTGCATTGTTTCGAATTGGCAACTCTTGCGAACGCATTTTGTTCCTTTCGCCTTGCCCGCTTCGAGTGTTCCCTATAAACTCTTAAGTTTCGAATGCACTAAATTCTAGCATTGATGGATGGACGATGAAGATCCACGAATATCAGGCAAAAGAGATTTTCCGGCGCTTCGGCGTACCCACGCCGCGCGGCGAGATGGTCACCACGCCGGAACAGGCGCGGGCCGTGGCGGAGAGGCTGGGGACGAAGGTTGTGGTGGTGAAGGCGCAGATTCATGCCGGAGGCCGCGGCAAGGCGGGCGGCGTGAAGCTGGCGAAATCTCCGGCGGAAGCGGCTGATCTGGCAAAGGAGATTCTGGGCATGAAGCTGGTGACGCCGCAGACCGGCCCCGGCGGGCGCATCGTGCAGCGGTTGCTGATTGAGGAAGGGCTGGACATCAAGCGCGAGCTTTACCTGAGCATTCTGGTCGATCGCGCCGTGGCGGCGCCGGTGATCATGGCCAGCACGGCGGGCGGAATGGAGATCGAGGAAGTGGCGCACAAGAATCCCGAGCTGATTCTGCGCGAGACGATTCTTCCGGCGACCGGTTTGCAGCCCTACCATGTGCGCAAGCTGGCGTTCGGACTGGGCCTTTCGGGAGATGCGGCCGCTGCTGCGGTCCTTTCCTGCAAGGGCTTTACCGCACGTTCTTGGAGACCGATGCGTCGCTGGTGGAAATCAATCCGCTGATCGTGACCGGCGACGGCAAGCTGGTTGCGCTCGACGCCAAGATGACATTCGACGACAACGCGCTCTACCGGCACAAGGACCTCGCCGAGCTGCGCGATTTGAACGAGGAAGATCCGCTCGAAGTCGAAGCGTCCAACTACAAGCTCAACTACATCAAGCTCGATGGCAACGTCGGCTGCATGGTCAACGGCGCGGGCCTGGCCATGGGCACGATGGACATCATCAAGCTCTCGGGCGGCTCGCCGGCGAATTTCCTGGACGTCGGCGGAGGCGCTTCGGCCGAGCAGGTCAAGAACGCATTCAAGATTTTGATCAGCGATAAGAAGTGAAGGGCGTGTTCATCAACATTTTCGGCGGAATTTTGCGCTGCGACGTGCTGGCGAACGGCGTGGTGGCCGCCGCGAGGGAATTGGGTCTCAAGTTGCCGGTCGTGGTTCGAATGGAAGGAACCAACGTGGAAAAGGGACAGGAAATCTTGCGTGAGTCGGGTTGAACTTCACGATTGCGCAAGGACATGAAGGACGGCGCGGAGAAGATCGTCGCCTGGCGGGAGGTGCGCGATGAGCGTTCTGATTAATGAAAAAACTCGCGTGGTCGTGCAGGGATTGACCGGCCGCGAGGGCAGTTTCCACGCGCAGCAGATGATCGAGTACGGCACGCAAGGTGGTAGCGGGCGTGACGCCGGGCAAGGGCGGCACAAAGCACGACGACGTGCCGTGTTCAATACCGTGGCGGATGCGGTGCGCGAGACGGGGGCGAACGCTTCGATCATTTTCGTGCCGCCGCCGTATGCGGCGGACGCCATGCTGGAAGCGCATCGACGCAGGATTGCCGCTGGTGGTCTGCATCACCGAGGGAATTCCCACGCTGGACATGGTTCGCGTGGCGGCTGTGCTGAAAAATTCGCAAGACGCGGCTGATCGGGCCGAACTGTCCGGGAATCATTTCGCCGGGAAAATGCAAGATGGGCATCATGCCGGGGCGGATTCACAAGCAGGGAAACGTCGGCGTGGTGAGCCGCAGCGGGACTCTGACCTATGAGGCCGTGGATCAACTGACGCAACTTGGCATTGGCCAATCCACCTGCATCGGGATCGGCGGCGATCCGATTATCGGGACGACGCACCTCGATGCGATCAAGCTCTTCAACGAAGATCCCGAGACGCACGCCATCGTGATGATCGGCGAAATCGGCGGCAACGCCGAGGAGCAGGCCGCTGAATACATCAAGGACCACGTGAAAAAGCCGGTGGTGGGATTCATCGCCGGGCAGACGGCGCCTCCAGGACGCCGCATGGGCCACGCGGGCGCGATCATCAGCGGCGGCGCGGGCACAGCGGCAGAGAAGTACAAAGCCATGGCCGCGGCGGGCATCCTCACATCCAAAGCCCCGCGGATATCGGCGTGACGCTGGCAGCAGCAATTAAGAAGTAGGGAAGCGGGTTTCGTAGCGCGGGCTTCAGCCTGCGGGCGTTAGTCCTTGCATGGACTAGAGTCCGCAGGCTGAAGCCCGCGCTACTAAAAGCCCATCCAAATACAAAACGGACGGCAAGGGATTCAGACTCGCACGGTAAACTTAGAGACCATGGAGAATAACGGAATGGCAATCGAACGCACGCTAGCTATCATTAAGCCGGACGCCTTCGGGCGCGGCCTGACTGGAGAAATAGTTTCGCGGATTCAGAAGGCAGGATTCCAGATTGTGGCGATCAAGTCGTTGCGGCTGACCAAGAAAGAGGCCGAAGGTTTTTACGCGGTGCATGCCGCGCGCCCCTTTTTCGGCGAACTGACCGAATTCATGAGTTCCGGAAAAGTAGTCGTGCTTGCGCTAGAAGCGGAAGGCGCAATCCTGAAGTGGCGTGAAACCATGGGCGCCACCGATCCCGCCAAGGCCGCGCCGGGCACCATTCGTCGCGACCTCGGCACCAGCATCGGAAACAACTGCACGCACGGTTCGGACGCGCCGGAGACGGCGGCGTTTGAGCTGGGCTATTTCTTTGCCGGCTACGAATTAATCTAAATTATTTGCGATTTGTTGCTCCGGCTGCTTGAGTATTCCAAGAATCCGCCGGTAGCGCGGGATTAATTCTTGGTCGCTTCGGGCGCGGCGGCTCCCCTGCGATAGATGATCTTTTTTGATCCGCCTTCGCAGGTGCCCACTTCCTTGCCGTCGGCGTCCTTGTCCTTGGCCACAATGTCCAGCGTGTAGGACTTCACGCCTTTCGCGTCCAGCTTCGCCGCAATTTCTGTTTTCAAGTCTTCGCAGGGCTTTCCTGCCGCTTGCGCTTGAGCGCACATGGCCGCAAAGAACAGCACGCCAACTGCCGTCAACGTTTTCATTGTGCAATCTCCTTTGTTGGAAATTCCAACTCTGCTCGGAGAGTACCACAGCTTCATCGGACCTGGTCTTTTTGCGACACGTACTTGAAACCCCCTCGAATTAGGTAGAATTGAAATCGATGGAACCCATGCGCGATCTCGGAAGGATGATGGTCTTCGCGGGCGCGGCGCTTGCGGCGATTGGCGCGCTAGTGTGGCTCGCCGCGCGGCCGGGCGGATTGCCGCTCAGGCTGGGACGCCTGCCGGGCGACATTGCGGTGCAGGGAAAACATGGCTCGTTTTATTTTCCCGTGGTGACGTGTATTCTGCTGAGTGTGTTCATGACGCTGATTCTGTGGCTGGTGCAATGGCTGAAAAAGTAAAGCAGTTGGAGTTCAACCTCGCGCCGGAGCGAAAAATCTGGAGCGTGGCGGAGCTGACGGCGCGCATCAGCGGCGTGCTTTCCTCGCAATTCTCGAATTTATGGGTAGAGGGCGAAGTTTCCAACTATCGCCCCGCGCAATCCGGGCATCTGTATTTCACGCTGAAGGATGCCAAGGCGCAGGTGAAATGCGTGTGTTTTCGCACGCAGGCCATGCGACTGAAATTCCGTCCCGAAGACGGATTGAAACTCATCGTGCGCGGATCGATCGGCGTGTACGAGCCGCGCGGCGAATATCAGATCTACGTGGAGCACATCGAGCCGTCCGGCGTGGGCGCGCTGCAGCTTGCCTTTGAGCAGCTCAAGAAACGCCTGGCCGCCGAAGGGCTTTTCGATGAATCGCGCAAGAAGCCGCTGCCCATGATGCCACGGCGCGTGGGAGTGGTGACCTCGCCCACGGGCGCGGCCGTGCGCGACATCATTCGCATCCTGCGGCGGCGCTTTCCGAATCTGCACCTGATCGTCTACCCCGTGCGCGTGCAGGGCGAAGGCGCGGCGGAAGAGATCGCCAACGCATTAAAATATTTCAACCGCAAACAATTGGTGGATGTCATCCTGCTGGCGCGCGGCGGCGGCTCCATTGAGGATCTCTGGGCGTTCAACGAGGAAGTCGTGGCGCGGGCGATTTCGGAGTGCACCATCCCAATTGTGAGCGGCGTGGGGCACGAAACCGATTTCACGATTGCGGATTTTGTGGCCGACGTGCGCGCATCCACCCCCTCCGCCGCTGCCGAAATTGTGGTGCGATCGCGGCAGGAATTTCAGCGCCATCTCGTGGAGCTGGAAAATAAAATTTCGCAGCGCATGCGGTACATCCTGCTGGAGTGGCGGCACCACTTGCGGGAACTTACAACGCACACGGGTTTTCGCCGCCTGGAAGAGTTGCTGCGCCTGTATCGCCAGCAGACGGACGAACTGACTCTGCGGCTGGGAGACGCGCTACAAGAGCGCCTCGAAGTGCTGCGCCACCGCCATACCATTGCCGCCACGCGCATTGCCTCTTTCGATTTGCGCGCGCGAATCCGCACGCTCGGCCTGCGCGTGGTGCAGCGCTCGGCGGAACTGGGCATGCGCATGGAAAGATTTATGGTGGGAAAAATCCAGCAACTCGAAAAGCTGCGAGTGCAGCTCGATGAGCGCAGCCCGCTGCGAGTCCTGCAACGCGGCTACGCCATTTGCACGGATGCCGCCGGGAATGTGGTGAACGCTGCCGATCAGGTGTCCATCGGGGCTGAAATCAAAGTGCAACTCGCGCACGGCCGCCTGGGCGCGGAAGTGCGAACTCGCGAAATCCCAGAGCCATAACATTCGACGAGTTTTCTCAATGTTTTTCTCTGTGCTCTCTGTGTTAATTTCCGAAAAGCTTTAACACAGAGAACGCAGAGAAAAGAGGAGGACGGCATCGCTCATTTGAATCGAGCGTAAGAATTATTCATCCGTTGTGCTGGTGACTTTCAACACCGCCAGGAACGCTTCCTGCGGGATATCCACGCGGCCCACGCGCTTCATGCGTTTCTTTCCTTCTTTTTGTTTCTCAAGCAATTTGCGTTTGCGGGAGATGTCTCCGCCGTAGCACTTGGCGAGCACGTTTTTGCGGACCGCGGCGACGGTTTCGCGCGCGATGACGCGGCTGCCGATGGCGGCCTGGATGGGCACCTCGAACATCTGGCGGGGAATCAGTTTCCGCAAGCGGGTGACCAGATCGCGCCCGCGATCGTAGGAAAATTCGCGGTGGCAGACCAGCGCCAGCGCGTCCACAGGCTCGCCGCCGATCAGCACGTCCAGCTTCACGAGGTCGGCTTCCTTGTAGCCCGCCAGGTGATAGTCGAGCGAGGCGTAGCCGCGCGAGGCGCTCTTCAGCCGGTCGTAGAAGTCGAGCACGATTTCGTTGAGCGGCAGCTCGTATGTGAGCATTACGCGCTGCGGCGAAAGATACTCGAAATTTTTCTGCGTGCCGCGCTTTTCCTCGCACAGCTGCAGGATCGGGCCCACCGAATCTTCGGCCGTGATGATCATCGCGGTGATCACAGGCTCTTCGATCTTGGCCATTTCGTTAGGCGGCGGAAATTTCGTGGGGCTGTCCACTTCCACGACGTCCCCGGCCGTGGTGGTGATGCGGTAGCGCACGCTGGGCGCCGTGGTGATGAGGTCGATGTTAAATTCGCGCTCCAGCCGCTCCTGGGCAATTTCCATGTGCAGCAATCCCAGAAAGCCGCAGCGGAATCCGAAACCGAGCGCCACGGAATTTTCCGGCTCGTAGAAAAACGCCGCGTCATTCAGCTGCAATTTGCCGAGGGCGTCGCGCAAGTTCTCGTAGTCGGTTGCCAGCACCGGAAACAAGCCCGCGAATACCATGGGCTTGATGGCTTCGAATCCGGGCAGCGCCGGCGCGGGGCGCGCGGCCTCCGTGACGGTGTCGCCCATGCGCGCGTCGGCCACCTGCTTGATGTTGGCAATGACGAAGCCGACGTCTCCCGCGGCAAGTTCCTCGAGGACTACGGGCTTGGGAGTGAGCGCGCCGAGCGCTTCGACCTCGTACACCTGATCCATGAAGCACAGGCGAATCTTCATGTGCTTGGTGATTCGCCCGTTCATCACTCGAACCAGAACCACCGCGCCGCGAAATGGGTCGAACCAGGAATCGAAAATCAGCGCCTGAAGCGGCGCGTCCGAACTGCCCGTTGGCGGCGGAATGCGCGCCACAACCGCTTCCAGCACGGACTCCACTCCCAGGCCGCTCTTGGCGCTAATCAGCAGCGCGTCGGATGCGGGAATCGCCAGCACATTCTCGATCTGCTCCTTGGCCTGTTCGGGCTGCGCTGCGGGCAAATCGATCTTGTTGATGACCGGAATGATGGTGAGATTGTGCTGCGCCGCGAGAAACGTGTTGGCCACGGTTTGCGCTTCGACGCCCTGGCTGGCGTCCACCACCAGCAGCGCGCCTTCGCACGCGGAAAGCGCGCGAGAAACTTCGTAAGAAAAATCGACGTGGCCCGGCGTGTCGATCAAGTTGAGCTGGTATTCGTTTCCATCCTTGGCCAGGTAGTGCAGGCGAATGCTCTTGGCCTTGATGGTGATGCCGCGTTCCCGCTCCAGGTCCATGGAGTCGAGCACCTGCGCGCTCATTTCGCGGCGCGTAAGAGCGCCGGTGAGTTCGAGCAGGCGGTCGGCAAGCGTGGACTTGCCGTGGTCGATATGGGCGATGATGCAAAAATTGCGGACGAAACGTGGGTCCATCAGTTAGCCTGCCGGCGCGCGGTCTTCAGAAAATTTGGCGGGCTTCAAGAACAGCCCGCGCCCGCACGCCGGTTAAAGTCTCCTGTCAGAAGTAATTTGCAAGGCGCAAGTGTGGAACCTTCGCAGCCTGGCGGGATTCCTGCCCCGCTCGATAACAATTCAGTGTGCCACAAGTGGACGCAGTCAGGAAGCGGTGCGGCGAAGTTGCCGAGAGGCCAAATTCCGAGAAGAATGTCTAACGCACTGAACTCTTGTTTCCCATATCTCCGAGGCGAGCGTGCCACTCCTCAGCCGTGATCTCCCAAATCTCCGTGAGAAAACGGCCAGACACGTATTCTCGCTCGACTGTTGCGATGACACGCATGCCTTGTTTTTGCGAGATGCGGCGGGATGCTGTGTTCACAATGGCTTTCGGAGCGCGAAGAACAGGAGACTTCAGCTCGTTGAACCAATAATTGGTTACAACATCGCACGCTTCGCTCATCAAGCCCTGCCCATGCCAGGGCAATCCCAGCCAGAATCCACGGTTCTCGTCAGTCTTGGCGTGAAGGCTGATTCTGCCTATTAACTGCGCTGGTGAAGTCTTGAGCCGAGGCGACCAGTGCCACTCCTCGCCGCGCTCCATTGCGGGCAGGGCGCTGTCGCGAATATTCCGATAGGCCCCGTCCGCCGGGTAGGGCCACGGGACAGCCTTGTTCAAATAGCGAACGATTTCCCAGTGGGGAAATAGGAGTTGGGTCTGTTCAGCGTCAGCCAATTGCAGTGGCTGCAACACAAGGCGTGCTGTCTCAAGTGTGGGGATCAAGGTCTCATTCACCAAAGGCGCTGGCCGATGGCGGCTGAACCTGCTCCAGCGCTTGATCTATTGTATGGAATTCAGAGTCTTTTGGGCCTTCGAAGCAATGCCTGGGGGCAATGGCGCGTATCCCAGTCTGCCGGCGACTTCCTGTCCATCGCTAAGCGCCCAGCTCCAGAAATCCTTCAGAGCGCGACTGCGCGCCTGCGGCAGTCCGCTGGTGGGTACGTAAATCCAAGTGAAGCTCACCATGGGATACGATTCTTTACCCGCCGCGTTGGTCATCGAAATCTTAAAATCTTCCGGCATGGATTTCTCGTTGACTGTACAGGCTGCAGTAATTCCCGCAGTGGTCGCCTTTACGAACTGGCCAGCCGCATTCTGCACGCTCGCGTACTCAATATTCTTCCGCCTGGCGTAAGTCAATTCCGAGTATCCGATGGCTCCGGGCGTGGCGCTAACTTTGTCCACCATCCCCTCGCTGCGGCCAATCTCCAGGCCCACCGGCCATTTTGGCGAAGCACTTTTCCCAATCTTCGATTCCCATTCCGGGCTGGTCTTGCTGAGGAAGTCCGACAAGATATAGTTCGAACCTTTGATGCCGCTGAAATGCACCACCGTAATGGCCAGGTCCGGCAGGGTGACAGTTGGATTCATCTTGGCAATTCTCGGATCTTTCCAGTTTTTGATGTTTCCCAGGAAGATTTCAGCCAGCACGTCACCGGAAAGCTTCAGCTGCGGCTCACCCGGGAGTTTGTAGATCGGCACAATCGCCACAAGCGTCGCTGGGAATTGTGCCAGAGCGTACTTGCCGCCATGTTTTTGCGCTTCGCTCAGAGGGACCTCACCGGCGCCAAAATCGCCTGCCCCTCCCCGAATCTCATTAATGCTTTGTGATGTTCCCAGCGATAGATAGTTGACCCTCAAGATGGGGTGCAGCTTCCCGAATTCCGACATCCACTCGGAAAACAATGGATTCACCACATTCGACCCCGACCCCACCAGCGAAATCGAGTCCTGCGCGGCCAGAGGGCTTATTGCCAACGTCAAGCAAACGGCAATCTGCAGCAGGATTCTTAGCTTTCGCGCAGTTAACATGATGGAGTCTCCCATTTTGCAGCCCTTGGCGGTTGGACCTCTGACTTTTTCACCTATTCAATTTTGACACTTTTCCTATTGCGACGCCGCCATTAGGTGCCGAGGCGGTACGAATTAATTAATAGCGATTTGTTACCAAACAGGCCGTGCTTGGATTGAGGGGAAATCGCAAGCCATCCCGGGCATTGGCAAGCGGCGGTGGGAGACTACCGCATTGCCCGATCTCCAATCACCCCCATTTCCCCTCACTCTGGGGAATTGCCGAATTGAGCAGCCTCGCTGTGATCGGTTTGGCACGCCAAGCCACAGCGGTATATAGTGTTTTATGGTGTTTAAAACGTCGATCCGCGAGTCCGCGGTCGCAATTTCGTCGAGGAAACCGCCTGAGTTCGCATGAGCGTGGATAACGTCAAACAATTGGATAAGGCCAAGCGCTTCGTCGAGAAGAGCCGCATCGACGAGGCCATCGAAACCTATCAATCGGTGCTGACCTCCTCTCCCGATAATCTCGATGCCATTCAGTCGCTGGGCGATCTCTACACCATGCAGAAGCGCCCCGACCGGGCAGCCGTTTACTACGGAATGCTCTTTGACCGTTTTACGGCACCACGCGATGAACCCAAGGCGCTTGCTCTGTACACGCGCTTTTTGAAGCCGCAGCAACAGCCTCCGGAACGCGTCGCGCGATACGCCCTGCTGCTGCAAAAGCAAAACCGCGCGGAAGAGGCAATCGAACAGTTTATGTCCGCCGCGCTGGCATTCGAACTGAGCGGCAAGGGAGAAGATGCGCTGGCGTGTTTCGTGCGCATCGCGCAGCTCGATTCCGAAAATCGTGACCGGCACGTAGCCGTGGCCGACATGGCGGAGCGCCTGGGCAATATCACGGCCGCCGCGCGCGGATACTTGAGAGCCGCGCAGCTCACCACTCAGAATGACGCCGAAGCGCTCGATTTTCTTGCAAAAGCCCATAAACTTTCGCCGAGCGATCGCAGCACGTCGCTATTTTACGCCCAGGCGCTCATGCGCAATGGAGACGCCCAGGCGGCAGCGGCGATTCTTACTCCTTTGAGTGAAAGCGAAAAGGACGCCACATTCCTCGACACCTATGCCGAAGCCTTGATTCGCTCCGGGCAGCTGGACACCGCGCACGCCGTACTGGAGCGCGCGCGGAATCATGGAGCGGGCTCACCGGAAAAATGGTTCTCGCTGATCACCGAATTTCTTCGCGCCGGGCAGGAAGATAAGGCGATTGATCTTCTTGCTTCCACCAAGAAAGTCACGCTTGCTGCCAGACATGAATCGGAATTCGCAAACGCGGTCGACCAACTGGCGGAATCGTTTCCAACGTCATTGCCCCTGGCGCAGTTCTTGGCTGGCTTGTACGCCGAATTGAATCGCGAGTCCAAGCTTTTTGACGCTCTGGCGCGTCTCTTCGATTTGAGTGTGGCAAACAATCGGATTCCCGGCGCCTGCGAAGCCCTCGAAAAACTCGTCGAAATCGATCCATATGATTCGCACAATCAGCAGCGCTTCGACCAGCTACACGGCCGCGCGGATGAAAATTTTCTTAAACGTGTGAGCTCCCGTCTATCGAGCGCCGCGACCCATGGCTCGGCGGTCCCAGCGAAGGAAGAGCCGCGCGGCAAGAGCGAAGACACTTCGGCGGGTGGGTTGAAGGATTTACAATCTAGCCAGACACTCAAGGATCTGCTTGTCCAGGCGGAAATATTCATCCAGTATTCGCTGCAATCCAAGGCCATCGAACGTCTTCAGCGCATTGCGGAATTATTTCCGGGGGAAGAAGAACATAACGAGCGCCTCCGGGACCTCTTTAAGGCCGCACACTGGTGGCCGGAGAAGACCGGGGTTTCCGTCAAGCCGGCGCCACCTTTGCGGGAGGCGCAAGCGGAACCCGTCAGTTCAGCGTACGCACCCGAGACCCTGCGAGACCTGGCGAAAATTTCGGAAATAAACCAAAGCGTGTTCCGCCAGCCGTCGCCGCGCGCCATGCTTTCGGTTGCGGTAAACGAAGTGGGCAACTACTTGCGAGCGGCAAGATGCCTGGGCGTGGTTGGAGCACCCGGCCAGCCGCCACAAATGGCGGCGGAGTTTTGCGCCGTTGGTTTCGAGGCTTCCCCCGGCAACCAGATTGTGCGCCTGATGAGCCAGATTGAGGGCGCCAAGCCGGACTCGCTCGGCGGTTTGCCGCTGGATGCGGTATCGCCCATCCTCAAGGAAATGGGCCTGCAAACCGCGCTGGGCGTGCAGCTCACGGACCCGGAAACGCAATCGCCCGCCGGAATGATCATTGCCGGTTTCTCCGGCCCGCACTCCTGGAAGCCCAACGAAACTTATTTTCTGCAATCCATTGGCGATCAGATGCTGATGTGCGTGCACCATACGCGCCTTCGCACACTGGTGCGGACTTTGGCCGTGGCCGATGAGAAAACCGGCTTGCTTGCACGCAGTTCCTATATCGATTGCCTGCTCCAGGAATCGCAACGCGCGCGAACGCAGGGCATCCCTCTGACCCTGGCTCTCCTGCAGATCGATGGCGGTCCGGAGTTGCTGCACCAGCAGGGAGAGGCGTCGTTTGACCGATACATGGAGCAGCTTGGCGAGGCCGTGCACACAATCGTCCGCCAAACGGACCTCGCAATCAAGTACACTTCATGGGCACTCGCGATCGTTCTGCCGGACACGCCGCTTTCCGGCGCGCAGGCATTTGCCAAAAAAATGAAAAAAGCGGCGGACGGATTGCGCCCACCTTGGAACGCGGCACCGCTAAGCATGAGCGTGGCCCTGGCCGAGGCCATCACGCGGTCGGATTACGACAATGAGGACATCGTCACCGATTTGATCAACCGCGTGGAAATGGGCCTGGAAGAAGCTCGAAAACGCGGCGGCAATGAAATTGTTGCCCTCGAACTGGCCAAGAATTGAGGAATGGCGATGGCTTACGAAAACCTGCTGTATGAGAAGCGGGATGGCATCGGGTTCATCACCTTCAACCGCCCCAAGGTGTTGAATGCGCTCAACCGCAAGACTATGGAAGAGCTGCGCGATATTTTGACCGCCGCGCGCGATGACCAAGATGTGCGCGTCGTGATCCTGACCGGCGCGGGAGAAAAATCGTTCGTGGCCGGCGCGGACATCGCGGAACTTGCCGTGCAAACGCCCGTCGGCGGCAAGGAAACGGCGGCATTTGGGCAAAGCGTTTTGAATTTGCTGGAGACCTTGGGGAAGCCGTCCATCGCCGCCATCAACGGCTTCGCGCTCGGCGGCGGATGCGAAGTCGCGCTGGCCTGTTCCATGCGACTGGCAAGCAAGACTGCCAAACTGGGGCAGCCCGAAGTGAAGCTTGGAATTATGCCGGGATACGGCGGATCGCAGCGTCTCGCTCGCTTGTGCGGCAAGGGCGCAGCCTATGAACTCTGCCTGACCGGAGAAATGATTTCCGCGGAAGAAGCTTTGCGCATTGGCCTCGTCAATCACGTGTATGAGCCGGCGGAACTTTTGTCCGCGGCGGAAGCCCTGGCGAAAAAGATTATCGCCAACGCTCCACTCTCGGTAAAATTCACGATGGAAGCCATCGCGCACGGATCGGACATGCCGCTCGCGGACGGCCAGTATCTGGAAACAACTTTATTTGGCCTGTGCGCGGCCACCGAAGATATGAGGGAAGGAACGCGGGCCTTCCTGGAAAAGCGCCCCGCGCAATTTCAAGGAAAGTAGCGCGGACGCAATAAGGCAAAATTTATTCATATGGGAAAAAACTTTCACGGAAAAGAAATTCGAGCGGGAGCCAATGCCGCCGGCTTGCGATTCGCGCTGGTTGTAAGCCGTTTTAATAGTTTCATCACGGATCGCCTGCTGGCGGGCGCCGTCGATGCGCTGGAGGCCGCGGGCGCCGAAGCGGAAAATATCCTGGCCGTTCACGTTCCCGGCTCGTTTGAAATTCCGCTCACTGCAAAAAAATTGGCCGCCGGCGGAAAAATTGACGCCGTGATCGCCATCGGTTGCATCCTGCGCGGCGAGACCGCGCACTTTGACTATGTCGCCAGCGAGGTGGCGCGCGGCGTGCAACTCGCGCAGCTTGATACCGGCATCCCGGTAATTTTTTGCGTTCTCACCTGTGACACTTTGGAGCAGGCCATCGACCGCGCCGGACTCAAGAGCGGAAACAAGGGCTATGACTCAGGGCTTGCCGCCATCGAAATGGCCAACCTTTGCAGGCAGCTTCGTCCGGCGGAAGTTTCGCGCAGCGCCAAGGCCGCTCCGCGCGGGAAGCGCCGCTAGATGACTTTGCGAAGAAAATCCCGCGAGTACGCCCTGCAAATGCTGTTCCAATGGGAAATGGGAAAACAGGAGCCGTCAAAAATTGAAGATGGTTTTTGGAAAAACGCGCGCGCCCAGCAATCCACCCGCGAATTCGCCAATCAACTTTTTGAAAGCGCCGCCGCCCGCACCGAGGAAATCGATCCCATCATCTCCGCGCACGCGCAAAACTGGCGCATCGAGCGCATGTCGGCCATCGACCGCGCCATTCTTCGCCTGGCCCTCTGCGAAATCCGCACCACCGGCACTTCCGCGAAAGTAGTGATCAACGAAGCCGTCGAATTGGCCAAGAAATTTTCATCCGAGGAAGCCGCGCCATTCATCAACGGCATCCTGGACGCCGCCGCAAAATCCTTCGCCGAAAAGCCTCCATCGGCGTAGGACAGGCTTCAGCCTGTCTTCTTTTGAATTCTGCCAGCGTAGCAAAGATCAAAACCAGATCGCCTGAACAAGCTGAACAGGCTGCGGAAAAACGAATATATTTTGTCATTCTGAGCGAAGCGAAGAATCTCTCTTTCTTTTTATGGGCTCAAACCAAAGAGAGATTCTTCGCTTCGCTCAGAATGACAAAATGTTTGGGTTTTTTTCAGCCAGTGAAATCGATCCCGCCGAGAATCGCGTTTACAACCGCTCCACGATGGAACGGGTTTCCTGCAAAATCTTCCGCGTGGCCGCCGCGCTGCGCGTCTCCGAATACACCCGCAACATCGGTTCCGTCCCCGAAGCCCGCAACATCACCCAGCCGATTTCCCCCAGATACAACTTGATCCCATCGATGTTCTCGCGCCACGCCACATCCCAATCGAGCAGGCGCTTCACTTTCGCCCCGCTGAAATACTCGATGGCGCGCTCCTTCTGCCCGGGCTTGAGTTCCAGATCGATGCGCCCGTAGTGATGCTCGCCGAATTCCTCTTCCAGCTGCGAGACAAGTTCGCCCAAAGTTTTCCTGTGCCATGCCATCACTTCCACCAGCAGCAGCGCCATCACCGTGGCGTCGCGCTCGGGCAGATAAAGTTTTGTGCCGATGCCGCCCGATTCCTCGCCGCCCAGAAGGATGTCGCGCTCCAGCATCAATTCGCAGATGTACTTGAAGCCAATCGGCGTCTCGAATACTTTGCGGCCGTATTTCTCGGCGATCTGGTCCAGCATTTTGGTCGAGGAAAATGTTTTGGCCACGTCGCCAGGAATTCCGCGCGTGCCCGCTAGGTGCCACAGCAAAATGGAAAAAATCTGGTGCGGCGTAATGAATGTGCCGTCGCGATCCATGGCCCCGATGCGGTCGCCGTCGCCATCCGCGCACAGCCCGGCATCATATTTGCCCGCGAGGACCGCGCGCCGCAGCGCCTCCACGTGCGGCTCAATCGGCTCCGGATTCACGCCGCCAAACAGCGGATCGCGCGTGCCTCGAATTTCATCGCAAGCGACGCCGTGCCGGGTCATCAGCTCGCGCAGAAGCCCGCGTGCCGCGCCGTGCATGGGGTCCACCACAAAACGAAAGTTGGAGTCGCGAATCCGGTCCCAATCCACAATTTTCTCGATGGTTTCCAGATACGGCGAAAGCATGTCCAGCGATTGAATGTTTTCCGGGCGCGCAGGCAAGTGCGGCACGCCATTCGTCAGCACCGTGGCCAATTCCGTTTCCACTTGCGCGACGATTGACGGCAGAGCCGAGCTTCCATAGCTGGCCTTGAATTTCATGCCATTCCACTTGTAGGGATTGTGGCTCGCCGTGATCATGATTCCGCCCGCCGCCCCGCGTTGCCTCACCAGCAGAGAAAGCGCCGGCGAAGGGCAAGCTTTCTCGGCAATCCACACCGGCATCCCGGCCATGGACACGACTTCCGCCGCCGCGCGCGCGAATCGCTCCGAGCCGTAGCGCGTGTCATACCCGACCAACACGCCTGCCCCGGGCTTTTCCGCGCGCACCATGTAGCGCGCAATCGCGCAAGCCACCGTGCGCACATTCGCAAATGTAAAATCGTCGGCAATCACGCCGCGCCAGCCATCTGTGCCAAATTTAATTGCGCTCATAATTTAAAAGTATATGCGAAGCCTGTTGATGCGAGAAGTAGCGCGGGCTTCAGCCTGCGGGTTTTAGTACATGCAAGGACGAAACCCCGCAGGCTGAAGCCCGCGCCACCAAAAAGCTGCGATCGCCGCAGAGTGGAATAGTAGGGCTGATCAAAGCAGGCGCGAAAGCTTCTCGGCTTCCAGCCACTTCACGATTTTGCCGACGTCCTGCGCGCGATCGCGCGGGCACACCAGCAGCGCGTCGTCGGTTTCCACCACCACCAGATCGCGAATCCCTACTGCTGCGACGAACTTCTTCGGGCTCCACAGAAAATTCCCCTGCGCATCGAGCGCCGTGAATTTTCCGGCGGAAACATTTTCTCCGGCCTTGCGCGCCAGCAATTCGTAGACGGCCGCCCACGAACCGATATCGCTCCAGCCCACTTCCGCGGGCAGCACGAAAACGCTTGGCGTGGAAGCGCGGCGCGTGGCCTGCTCAAGGATGGCGTAGTCCACGGAAATATTTTCCAGCTTTGGATAAATGCGGGCGAGCGTGCGCTGGTAGCGCGGCGTGCCAATGTCGTCCGCCAGATGCATCAGCGCGTCATGCGTCTCGGGCAGAAATTTCTCGAGGTTGCCCAGAAAGGTCGAAACGCGCCAGAAAAACATTCCCGCGTTCCAGTAATAGCGCCCGGAAGCCACGTATTTGCGCGCGCGCGGCAACTCCGGTTTTTCGGTGAACTGGCGCACGGCAAAAACGGGAACGCCATCGGCATCCACTGCTTTGGCGCGGGCGCGTTCGATGTATCCATATCCCGTCTCGGGCCGCGAAGGCGGAATGCCCAGCACCACCAGCGATCCGGCGGAGTGCGCCACGTGCAGCGCGGCCCGCACAATCTTCAGATACGCGGCAGGCTTGGCAATGTAATGATCGGCGGGAAGCACAGCCATCAGCGCATCGTTTTCCTTGCCCAGGCCGGCGTGCAGCAGATGCGCGGCAGCCAGGCCGATCGCCGCCGCCGTATTGCGGCCAACAGGCTCGGCGAGAATGTGCGACGCAGGCACGCGCGGCATCTGCTTTCGCACGGTGGTGGCTTGCTCGGTGTTGGTGACAACCCACTGGCGCGACGGCGGAAACAGCGGCGCAAGGCGCGCGGCGGTTTGCTCCAGCATGGTGTCGTTGCCAACGATGTTCAGCAATTGCTTGGGCGTTCGCGTTCGGCTGCGCGGCCAGAAGCGCGTGCCGCGTCCTCCCGCGAGGATGACAGCGTGCATAGCCAGCGTTTCGTTGCTCTTTTCCTTTTTCATGGATGCACCACGCGCGACCACTCCGCCTCCGAAACTTGCTCTTCACTCAGGCGCTGCGCGAAGCCCTGCAAGTCCGGCACGTATGCGCGCAACAAGGTTGTGGAGGCGTCCGGCACGAGCTGATACGCGCCGAGCGCCGCGGGCAGCAGCCAAACTTCCGCCGGTCCGAAGGATTCCGCGCCGCCCGCGAATTCCATGCGTCCTCTGCCCTCGAGAAAAATAAGCAGATCGAAACGTTCCGGTGAAGTAGCGGCGGCGATACGTTCGCGAAATTCCCAGCGCTCGGCCGCAAAGTAGCGGCACGCCGCATAAAATGTTTCCGTCACGGCGCCGCGCGTGATGCGCACCGGGTCGCACAGCCCGCCGCTCTGTTCGCCGAACTGCATTACGTTCAGCGCTTGCCGCAGGTGCAGCGCGCGCGGCTTGCCATCGGTTCCCACGCGGTTGTAGTCGAACACGCGATAGGTAATGTCCGAGTGTTGCTGAATTTCGCAAAGCACCACGCCCGGGCAAATCGTGTGCGTGGTCCCGGCAGGCACAAAAACGGCATCGCCCGCACGGACCGCCACGCTCCCAAGACAATTTTCCACAGTACCATCGGCAACGGCGCGCTGAAACGATTCCCGCGTCACGTTTGGATGGAGTCCCACGCGCACCGACGCTCCTTCGCGCGCGCTGACCACGTACCACATTTCGGTTTTCCCCACGCTGCCCGCCGCGGATTCATGCCGCTCGGCGTACGCGTCATCCGGATGCACCTGTACGGAAAGTTTTTCTTCCGGAAAAATAAATTTCACCAGCAGCGGAATGCGCGGCAATCCGCGCAGCAAAGTGCCCGTCCATTCCTCAGGCAAGGATGGCCACACGTCGCCCAACGTGCGCCCTGCGAATTCGCCTGTGGCAAACGCGCACTCATTGCCCGTCAGCCACACTTCGCCGATGGGCTCAACTTCCTGGGAATGTTCCGGAAACAAGGGAGAGAGGTTGCGAGCGCCCCATATTCGAGGCACGAAAATCGGGGCGAGCCGCGCGGGCGCCCGCCCCATGTTGCTGATTTCCGAACTCACCTGGCCGATTCCGCCATCGAGCAAAACTTTTCGAGACGCCGCAGCCCTTCCTCGATCCGTTCGATCGAAGTTGCATAGGAGATGCGGATATGGCCGGGCGTCCCGAACGCGTCGCCGGGTACGGCAACCAGGTGCTGGCGGTCCAGCAACTGCTTGCAAAGCGCGGTCGAGTCGGGGATGGCGCTGCTCAGGTGGGCCGAGAAATTTGGAAATGCGTAAAACGCGCCGCCCGGCTCCACGCAAGTGACTCCGGGAATAGCGCGCAGTCCGGAGACGATTCGGGCTCGCCGCCGCGCATATTCTGCCAGCATGGTGGCCACCGTATCCATCGGCCCGGTCAGCGCTTCAAGCGCGGCATATTGTGCAATCGAGGTTGCGTTCGACGTGGACTGGCTTTGCACCTTAATCATCGCCGAAATGAGCGGCTCGGGGGCAAGCGCATAGCCCACGCGCCAGCCGGTCATAGCAAATGTTTTCGAGAGGACCCCGCCACGATGATATTGGGCTTCGTTCCCGGCACGCTGGCCAGCGACCACGGTTTTTGATCGCCATACACGAAGTGCGAGTAGCACTCGTCGGTCATCACCCATATGTTTTTTTCGCGGCACACTTCGTAAATCTTCACGAATTCGTCATTGGGCACCACCGCGCCGCTGGGATTGCTCGGGGAATTCACAATCAGCAATTTTGTCCGTGGAGTGATCGCGCGTGAAACCTGCTCCGCGCGCAAGCGGAATCCGTCGGACTCCTCGGTCGGCACCGGCACGGGCGTCGCGCCGGTGTAAAGAACCTGCTCCGGATAGCTGACCCAATAGGGCGCGGGAATCAGGACTTCATCGCCCTTCTCGAATAGCGCGCAAAAAGCGTTAAAAATGGCGTGCTTGCCTCCCACCGTGACCACGCATTCCGGCACCGTGTAGGACGAACCGAACTGTGTCGCGTGCCACTTGCAGATGGCTTCGCGCAACGCGCCAATCCCCGGCGTTGGCGTATATTTGGTGTAGCCCTTCTCGAGTGCGCGAATCGCCGCGCGCTGAATGTGTTCGGGAGTGGGGAAGTCCGGCTCGCCCGGCCCGAAGTCGGCCAGGTCCACGCCCTGGGCGCGCAGTTTTCGGCCGCCGCCAGCACGGCGGAAGTCGGTGAGATAGCGATGCGGTTAACGCGGGCAGCGAGTTGCACGGGATGACTCTCCTTTTGGTCTGGTTCGAGTAGCACAGCCACTCTTGGCTGTGCAGTTCTAAGACTACATGAGTGCCACTCGACGTAACTACAATTGCAAAACCCGCACAGCCAAGAGTGGCTGTGCTACTACAGAACTTTCGCGCGCAGCCGCTCTTCCACCAGTGGCGGTACGAGCCCGGTAATCGGCCCGCCGAGCAGCGCAATTTCGCGCACCAGCCGCGAACTCAGGTAGCTGTACTGTACTGCAGGCATCATGAAAACCGTTTCCACATTCGGGTTGAGCTTGCGATTCATCATTGCCATTTGCAATTCATACTCGTAATCCGAAACCGCGCGTATGCCGCGCAGCAGCACCTTGGCTTCGCGCAACCGCGCGTAGTCCACCACCAACCCGCTGAACAAATCGACTTCCACGTTGGGCCACGGCCGCGTCACCTCGCGCAGCATCTCGGTGCGCTCCTCCACCGTGAATAGCGGCTCCTTGTCGAAGTTGCGCAGAATGCTGACCACCAGCCGGTCAAATATCTTCGCGCCACGCTCGATCAAGTCGAGGTGCCCGTTGGTCACCGGATCAAACGACCCCGGATAAATGGCCAGCACATTTTTCATGGTTTCGTCCGCCTGCGTCCGCCCGCTTCCAAACTATTGTAGCGAAAATCGCCGAAGTTTACGCAAGGGAATTGGCAGCCGCCCAAAATGTGGTTGAGGCCATTTTGGCTGAATAAGGACGCAAGTGGGAGCTACCTTAGTAGGCCATATTCCGAGAAGCTGACTTCACAGGATGGCGACAGAGACGACCCGGCTCAAACGGCAAAACCTCCTGATAAGAAAAAGAGAAACCGTCTTGACACTAACCGGCCTTCTCAAGGAAGGCCTTGGGAAGGATAAGCTGTTTTACCTTGCTATGGATTCGATTTTATTTCAATGATTGAGGTGTCTCTCAGAAAGAGGCCAATTAATAAGGCCACTGCAGTCGGCAAAAGCCACACAACCGCTACTAGCACTATCCCTGCCATCGCACCCCTCATCGCTCCGGCGCGCTGGGCGTCTGTTTGGAGCGAAGACATCAGCCTTTCTACAGTTATCGAACCACGTATAAGCGCAATTGTCATTAATGCTGACCAAAGAATGGCAAAGTTCCTTAGTATGTTCCATGCCGTGCCACCTTGCCGCAACTCCCCATACTTGAGAGGCCTTACCGCGATATAGATAGGGAGCAATACTGGCCCAAGTAGGGGTGTGCCTAGCGCCCACAAAACCGCCTCCATTTTCGTCCCGCGAGAGAAACCGTCATAGGCAACCCAAAGCGCCCAGACTGCAAACATTACTTGATAAAACGTCAACGTAAATCTCCAGGCAGTGGCAGATTGCAGACAACCATGCAAACTGAATCGATTCTAGATTCCATAAATGAAAAGCTGCCCCGAAAACACATGAGCACGTTTCGACCCATTGGAAAGATAGAATGCAAATCCTGTGTTGTGAATTGGATAAGCAAATCCCACATGGACTGACGCGGGAAATACTCTCTATTTGGTTACAGGTGTCTGACCGGCTCCAAATAAATAATTCAGTTCGAATTGTGGCAGATATCCTCAGCCAACTGGCCTTCTCGCTCGGCAATAGTGGATTGCGCTCCCAGCGTTCCCCATGCTTCCGACACCGCGCAATTGCAAAGGAGTGCGCCTAATTGTAGAAGTTCTGGCGACCCATTGAGCCGACAGGGCTTCTCGAAATATGGCGGACTAAGAAAAAACTCCTATTTGTCTCGTACAAGCCGGAAGCGCGCGGCATTTGACGCCGGATTATTGACCTGCTGCAGGCGCGGGAAGGCGAAGCGTCAGCCATGCCGCGAGGCGCCACTTGCCGCCTTGCTGGACCCACACTTCGGAAAACAAGTTGTGTCCTTCGGCTGTCTGCTTGCCCATGCTGGTTCCCTTGATGTGCACGTGGCCTTCGACGATCACGGTGGCGCCGTAAGCGCGCCCGTGAACGTCGCTCAGGTCGAGCAAAGCGTAGCCGTGTGAACCGGATTTCAGGCCTTCCATGAATTCCGCTTTCGACTGTACGATCCCGTTCGCGTGGGTATGACTGTAATCGTCGGCCAGGATGCTTTCGACAAAGGCGATGTCCGGCTGCACCTCGGCGGCCATGAGCTGCTCATTCAGCTTGATAACCTGTTCAATGTTTGCGCCCGCAGCGGACTGCGGCGACTTGGCCGATTCCTGGCAGAACAAAGTAACAGGGACGAGCGCAAGCATAATAAAGACAGCAAGAACTGAAAGGCGTCTCATGAAATCCGATCCTCCTCATTGATTCACTGGCGAGTTTTATCATGTCTGGACTCGGGCGTAAATACGCCGGAGCGATTGCTGTCTTAGCTCCATGATTCTGTCATCCCTTGACGGCAACGTGAAAATGTCACCCCTGGGTGTCACATGGATCAGGGCGCCGGGATTTGCGTCTTCCATCATCCACAGCGTGCCATCGGGGGCTTCTTACACATCGCGGATAGGGTGACCCATTTCCCAGAGCCCGGCAGCTTTGGCGCCGCCATGACTGTCATAGACAATGTCACGAACCCCACCGAATACGACCGCCATAGATTCGCAATCCAGCAAGGAACGTGAACCGGCTGCGTCAAACAACCCGGCTAAAGAGTCTGCGTGAGAACTCCCAAAACATTTTGTCATTCCGAGCGAAGCGAGGAATCTCTCTTCGGTTTCAAGTTATGAAAAGAAAGAGAGATTCCTCGCTCCGCTCGGAATGACAAAATTGGATGCTTTTTCCGCAGCCTGCAAAGCCTGCTCGACCGCGTAAGGCTACCGGGTCACTTCAAATTTGAAGTGCAACGCGGGAATTTTATTTCCTGGGTGATCGTCCGCATACGTCAACTGAGGCATGCGATAGAGCAGTTGGTTTTCGGTAGGCGGGCCTTGATAAATGCCCGGGAAAAGATCGATCAGGTGAGTCCCGGGTTCCCCTGCCGCCCGGAAGGTGATGACAACGTCGCCCTGTGAATTGAAGCCGCAGGCGTATCCCATATAAGCGTTATCGTACGTCGCGGCATAAAGGTTGTCGTACTCCGTCCAGCCGACTCCATGCAAGTGAATTGTAACGGGCGTTCCGGCAGGACCCGAGGCAGGATCCATGCTCACGATGCTGGTCTCGATTGCAAAGTAAGCCCGCGCTAGCGGTTTCTCGTGATCGCGCAGTTCGAGGCCATGCTGCCCGCCCAGATCCAAAGGAATCGTCAAAGGGAATTCGATCTTTCCATCGCTTGCAACTTTCACTTTGGCGATTTCCTTTTCCTGCGGCGAGAAACCATTGCCGCTCACGCGGCTCCCTACGTACGTCTGCCAGAAAAGATCCAGCGTAGTGCCTGCTGGAAAATCCTCACCTCGCAACATGGCATGGGCGCCGACAATCCCCTGGGATGGACTGACGCCCAGCTTTCCATTCGCTATGTGGACCTCGGATGCCGGTAGCGCATACGCCTGGTATTCCTCGGCATAGACGGCGGGCGTGGACGATCGGCCTAGTGTAACGCGGAATGTGAAATCGGGCCGTGGCAGGTAAGCGTTCGGCGCCTGCTGGAAATTCAGATAGCTTTGTCCCTGCCATCCTGTATAGATCTTTACTGGATGATCGCCTTCCGGGCCGGCGGCTCGAAAGCGTGCAACCGCGGAGCCGTGAGTGCTGACCGCAGTGACAAATCCCACTCCGCGATTATCCCAGTTGACGACCCAGGTATTTTCCATGGTTCGCCAGCCCAATCCTTTGACGCGCAATTCGATCGGCGTTCCAACAGGGCCAGCGAGCGGTGTCATCTCAAAGCTTTGGGTGACCTCCAAACCATTTTGTGCGATGGATTGCCCATCGATGGTCGCGATGATGTCGTGAACACCGCCATAGTCTTCAGGAATCGCAAAGGTCGCGTCCAGCCGGCCGCCGGCGTCCACCGGAAACTTTCCAAGAGAGAAAGACGCGGGTGAGTATTTCATTCCACGGAAGAAGTAATAATTTTCGATGACCCAGCCACCAGCGACAGTGCCCCACTGGAGGTCGACCATCTTGCCGGGAGGCAAGCCCGCGACAGTTGCTCGAACCTTTGCGCCGACCACAGGCTTGTCGTACGTCAACTCAAGCTTTAGCTCGATCTTTTGGGGGACGTTATCGGCGTGCGGTTTTGCGCCCGCTTGTAATGGTTCTGTTGGAGATGCAAAAGAGGAGATCGGACGCGCGCGGAAAAATACAGCCAAACTCAGCAGCGCGATGATCCTGAATCGGAGAGAATTCCTGACCAGAGATTCCTCCGCTATGGAACGATTGTTAGGTACGACGGTGCGCTGCCCTGCGGTTTCCATTCTGCTGTGCGGCCAAACTTATCGCGTGCCGTGGCCGAAAGTTCTACCGTCCCGGTTGGCGCATCGTCTGGCACCACCCACTTGGTTGTCCACATGTCTGGATGCATTGGCATGTCTCTTCCCTCAGGGGTCTTATGCGGCACGCCGCGAAATAGAGTTGGCAGGTCATACGTTTTTCCACCGGAACGGATGTGCACTGTGACCTCGGCGGAAGCCTCGGGTGCACCTGATTCTCCGTCAACGGCAAATAGACGGAATCCAACAAGTTCACCCTTCTTGAATCGATTTCTCGCGGTGCAGGGATTGGGATTCGTTGGCGCCGCGAAGGCGTTGATGTCCCCGAACAATACGAGCTTTCCCGCGGGTTGCGTTGCTTGCCCAGCCATGAGCGTCGTGGCCAGCAATCCCATGAGGAGAGCGAACGTTAAACTTGAAATGACACGATACTTTTTGCTCATGAACGCCACCTTAGTGCAACCCTGAATTCTTGTCTAGAACTTTTGTTGGATCGAATCACTGCATTATGAACGTAGATCAATTCCATGGCTGCTATTTCTTGTCTTCGACTATGTGGCCGCGCCCGTCGCGTACTTCATTACCTTTGAAGTCAGGATTCTTATCCGGATGTTTGGATGCGTCAGGTTTCTCGCCGCGTTTGGGGTAAGGGCCCTTGTAGCCGTGCTGGGGGTCAAGGTGGTTGTCCACATAGCCGTGGAATTTGTCAGCGCCGCTGAACCATGGACCGGCGCCCACGAAGATGGCAGAGGGAAACCATTCCGGGCCATAGTAGCCGTAAGGAGCGCAATCGTAGGGAGTAGAATCATAGTAGCCGTACGGGCAGTCTGGGGCAGGCGCGGTTTCGCAGGATTGTGCGCTTGCCGCGGGGGCTTTTGCCGTCAAGCAAACGCTCGCCGTAATTACCAGTGCAACAAAAATCATCAGCCGCTTCAAGGTAGTTCCTCCACCCCGTGAACAGGCCACCTTCCGGCTGATCTTGCGATCGCCTGGTCTCCGAGATCGACGATTTCGTCTAAAGGATTTGTTGATCTTGTGGGCCGCTACGGCGCGCCCCGAAATCTCAGCTACAAAAAGCCTACCAGAAATCCCTGCGGAGTTCGAGCGTCACATCGACTATCGATAACACCTCTCAAAAGAGATCCAGGGGCGGTCCGGTTCCAATCGGCGAATTCTGTTCCCATCACCATGCCCGTCCACAGGAGAGAAAATGGCATGGGCATGCAGGACACCGCGCGGAAAATCCGACACGGAGTTGTAGGACGCAATTGTTGCCCAGCACAGAGAAGCGGGGTGCTATCAGAATTTGGGCACACTTTCGAAAATCAGGAAGTTAGGGCTCATGATAGGATGGGAGCATAACCTTGAATATCATGCGAGGAGCCATGAAAACCACTCATCCCGTCTGGATCGCCGCAATCTTCCTTTGCTTACTGTCTGGCATCGCTGCCCAGGCTGCTCCTCAGCAATCCCATATTAGAAAAACTTCCAATACGGCGGCACCGTTCGTCTTTGAGCCGCTGGACAACTGGAAAACGGCAGTGCTCGCCGGCGACAGGGCGGCGCTCATGGGCTACTACTCGACCAATCCACCGGCCACGGCCAAGACGCCGCGTGGCGAATCGCTCGATGCGGGTGAGGAGCCCACGTTTTGGTCCTCGCTCAAGCCGGCGGGTCTGAATCGGCTGGACGTTAAAGTTCTCGAGGTAAAGACTCTGCAGCCGGGGATGATGGTGCTAGTGCTGCGCATCGAAACCGACCTTAAGACCACGGCGGGAGAAAATTCCTCCATCATTTCGGCCGCGCAAGTGTGGATGCAAAAGCTGGGAGATTGGAAAATTGTTTCGACGCAGCGTGGCGATCCAACAGAGAAGAAAGCCCGCCGCTTGCCTGAGCCGGCCAAGCCCAACACGCAGCTCTATCCTCCTCCGGAAGAGGCGCAAGCGGAAATTTCCACGGCGCTGGCCGCCGCTGGCAAGCAGCACAAGCGCGTCATCCTGGTTTTCGGCGGAAACTGGTGCTATGACTGCCACGTGCTGGACACCACGTTTCGCTCCAAGGAATTCGCTCCGCTGGTCAACGCGAATTACATCGTCATCCACATCAACGTTGGCAATTACGACGCAAATCTCGATCTTGCCGACAAGTACCAAATCCCTCTCAAAAAAGGCGTCCCCAGCCTTGCCATTCTCGATCCGGACGGCAATCTCTTGGTGAGCCAAAAACAGGGTGAGTTCGAGTCCACGGTTCGCATCGGCCCGGAAGACGTGCTTGAATTCCTGAAAAAGTGGAAGCCGCAGCCGAGAAGTTAAGGGCGGCCGAGAGCAATTTGAAATTTCAAACTTGAAATTGAAAGTTTGGAACCCAAACCTCAAAACGAAACTTTCCATTTGCGAATCTCTCCTGGAGTCCACCAGCGTCAGCGACCCGTCAAGAAGTCCGTCGGTCACCAGTCACCGATCACCGCTTTAAGCGCTCGTTTAAAAAATCCTGAATGCGCTGAAACGGAATTGGCGTATACTCCGCGTCAAGCCTGAATCAAAAGGCGCGATTTAAGGCCTATTTGCCGCACGTAAGGGTTGGAACGGCAAATGTTGCGGGCCCTCCGCATCCACGCACGGCCAGAGAAAAATGAGGAGATCGGCAATGAAATTCATGGGAACGCGATCGAATCTCGCGGCAATTTTCGTGGCTGCTTTGCTATTTCTGTGCGGCCAGTTTGCGCGCGCCGCGGAAAATAATTCGAGCATCGAAGGCGTCGTGCAGGATGCGTCCGGGAAGCCGGTCACCGGCGCGTTTGTGAAGCTGAAGAACAATGAGCGCCACCTTGAATTCATGGTCATCAGTCAGGCGCAAGGGCATTACACGGCGAGCAATCTGCCTGCCGGCAAGTATGCCGTGCAGGGCGTCGGCGGCGGATTCCAGAGCAATCTTTCCGCGCCCGTGGAAGTCGCCGAAGGGAAGAGCGCGAAGCAGGATTTGTCTCTGACCGCCAAGCAAGGCCCCATGCTTCCGCGCGCATGGCCCATGAAGACTCCCGAAGCGCTGATGGTAACAGTTTCAAAGGAATTGCCGGAAGGCGACGGCAAGAAACTGGTCGCCGCTCGATGCACCACCTGCCATGACACCGAGCGTTTCATCGGCTTCCACATGCCACGCGAGGACTGGGCCTTCACCGTGCGCAGAATGCGCGCCCGCATACGCACCGCGAAAATTCGCGACCTGACCGAAGACGAAGCCAAGCTGGCCATCGATTACCTTTCGACGAATTTCGCGCCCACTCGCCAAGTTGACCTGAACGACCGCCTGCCCCGCACCTTGATGGAAGGCAAGGCGCTCCATTACCGCGCCGTGCAGTACGACATCGGCGATACAACCATCGGCTCCGAACCGCACGATGTGGCCGTCGATCCTCACGGCAACGGATGGGTCAGCCAGCGTTCAGGCAAGCTGGGCAAGCTCGATCCCAATACTCTGGAATACACGGAAGTCTCCCTGCCGCCGGGCGTCGCCGCCGCCGATGGCCAGTTGCTGGGCAATCTGCAGATCGACGCCAAGGGACAGATGTGGGTTCCCGACGGATCGAACTTCCGCTGGCTCAATTTCGATACCAACACCGGAAAATTCACCTCCTACGATTGGCCCAAGGATCAGCGCGCAGAAGCTGGCGGCAATTCCATGCTGATTCACCCTAACGGCTCCATTTGGGAGACCAGCGGAAATCAGGTGCGCATGCTCAACACCGCCACTAAGGAATTCAAGTTCTTCGATCCGCCTTCCTACCTTGCCACGCAGAATCCCACCGGCGCCTACGGCATCACCGTGGCCGGCGATGGCTCCGTGTGGTGGGCGGAAGACATGGGCGACCGCATGTCGCGAATCGATCCGGCCACAGGCAAGGTCGAGGAGTTTAAGATTCCCTATGACGGCTATGCTTACCCGCGCCGCATGAGCCATGACGCGCGCGGCGATATCTGGGTCGGACTGTGGAACGCAGGCCTGCTGATGAAGGTCGATTACGAAACCAAGCAGATGACCTTCTTCGCTCCGCCCACGGAAACCAATGGCGCCTATTCCGTCACCGTGGACCGAAAAAATAATTTGATTTGGGTAAGCGAGCAGCAAGCCGACAAAATTGCACGCTTCAATCCCAAGACCGGCGAATGGGTGGAGTTCCCGCTTCCGGATTCCGAGTCCGACCCCAGAAGGATTGAGATCGATCCTACAAATCCCAACCGCGTCTGGTGGAGCGGAAATCTTTCCAGCCGCATGGGCTTTGTGGAGGTCCTGGCGGGGAATTAAGTTTTCGTGCTTCTTCTCTGTGCCCTCTGTGGTGAGCGGTTTCCGCGGACCGGAGAAAACCGCTCACCACAGAGGGCACAGAGGGCACCGAGAAGGAACGAGGGCTATGCGATTATTCCGCACGCGCCGTTCACCCTCTAATAGACACCGATTAACCCCTAAATACCTCATTTCATTGAATCCACTTTGACGTATGCGACCAAAAGAGTCGTAATGTAAGCTCATGGCCCATTGGGAGTTGCCGATATGTTAATTGCTTGACATCGGCACGGGACTGGCATTATTATTCAACTACGACTGAATCAGTCGTATATCGAAATGCTGAAGCTCTCAAAGAAAGCGGACTATGCACTGATCGCCGTCAGGCACTTGGCGGCGCATCGCGGTGACCCTTCCCAGAGCGCATCCGATATTGCGGAAGCCTATGGGATTTCCGCGCCGCTTCTTGCAAAGGTATTGCAGCGGCTGGCAAAAAGCGGGCTGGTAACGGCGCGCCATGGTTCAAGCGGCGGGTATCAGTTGGCCCGGCACCCCAAGGAAATTTCGGCGCTGGATGTTATCAACGCAGTGGACGGGCCAGTGGTAATTACGTCCTGTGTAACGAATCACGGAAACTGCGACCAGAGTTCCACCTGCACCATCCGCGAACCGCTGCGGCGAGTGAACGACAGTATCGCGCAAGTGTTGCGTTCGGTCACCATTTCGCAAATGACGGAAGATTCGCCCGACGCGGAACTGGTTGGGCTGACGATTTAGGTTTGCGAGTCCGCCGCGGCGGACGCCGGAAAAGCTTTCAAGAAACTGCATCAGGGGATCGAAAGAATTCGAAACGGGAGACACAAGCATGGCCATTAAACTGCCGATTTACATGGATAACCACGCCACCACGCCGGTGGATCCGCGCGTGGTCGAAGCGATGCTGCCTTATTTCCGCGAGAAGTTCGGCAACGCCGCCAGCCGCAACCACTCTTTCGGCTGGGCGGCCGAGGAAGCGGTCGAGAACGCGCGCGCGCAGATCGCCCGGCTGATCAACGCCACGCCCAAGGAGATCGTTTTCACCAGCGGCGCCACGGAGTCGAATAACCTGGCGATCAAGGGTGCCGCGGAAATGTACCGCGAAAAGGGCAATCACATCATCACGCAGGTGACCGAGCACAAGGCCGTTCTGGACACCTGTAAGCGCCTTGAAAAATACGGCTACGAGGTGACCTATCTCCCGGTCGCCAAGGACGGCCGCATCGATCTCGACGATTTGCGCTGCGCCATCACCCCCAAAACGATTCTGATCAGCATCATGTACGCCAACAATGAAATCGGCGTGCTCCAGCCCATTCAGGAAATCGGCAAGATTGCCAAGGAAAAGGGCATCCTGTTCCACTCCGACGGCGTGCAGGCGGCCGGCAAGGTTCCGGTCGACGTGCAGCGGGATAAGCTCGACATGATTTCGCTGACCGCGCACAAGCTTTACGGCCCCAAGGGTTGCGGCGCTCTGTATGTGCGCCGGCGCAACCCGCGCGTGCAGCTCTCCGCCCAGATCGATGGCGGTGGCCACGAGCGCGGCATGCGTTCGGGCACGCTGAATGTGCCGGGCATCGTGGGCTTTGGCAAGGCGGCCGAGCTTTGCCAGAACGAAATGGTGGAAGAAAGCACGCGCCTGCGCGGAATGCGCGACCGCTTGAAGGACACCATCTTCGCCAAGCTGGACGAGGTTTACATCAACGGCTCGATGGAGCATCGCCTGCCGCACAACATCAACATCAGCTTCGCGTTCGTCGAAGGCGAATCGCTGCTGATGGGAATCAACGACGTCGCCGTCTCCAGCGGATCGGCCTGCACTTCGGCCACGCTGGAACCGAGCTACGTGCTCAAGGCTCTGGGCGTCGGCGAAGACCTGGCGCATACGTCAATCCGTTTCGGCCTGGGCCGCTTTAACACAGTGGAAGAAGTGGATTACGTGACCAACCGCGTGATTGAAGTCGTGCAGCGGCTGCGCGAACTGTCGCCGCTCTACGAAATGGCCAAGGAAGGCATCGACATCAGCAAAATGAATTGGGAAGCTTCGGCGGGACACTAGGAATATTTTGAAAATCGGAAACAAATTAATTCGTAAAATATCGAAGGGAGTGTGAAATGGCTTATTCAGACAAGGTAGTCGATCATTACGAGCATCCGCGAAACGTAGGCAGCCTGCCCAAGGAAGATCCCAACGTGGGCACCGGACTGGTTGGCGCGCCGGAGTGCGGCGACGTCATGCGGCTGCAAATGAAGATTAATCCCGAAACGCAGATCATCGAAGAGGCCAAGTTCAAGACCTTCGGCTGCGGCTCGGCGATCGCCAGCTCTTCGCTGGCCACCGAGTGGGTCAAGGGCAAGACAGTGGAGGAAGCGCTGGCCATCTCGAACACGGACATCGTGCGCGAACTGAGCCTTCCTCCCGTGAAGATTCACTGCTCCGTGCTCGCCGAAGACGCCATCAAGGCAGCCATCGCGGACTGGAAGAAGAAGAAGAAACTTCCACGCCCGCGGCAACAGCGACGACCGTCGGAAACTAGTTTTTCGGGCGCGGAAGCGTGGTCCAACTTGCTTTCGCGCCGCTCGGCAGGCGTGGCTTGTAGTTGATACGGATTTGAATTGGGCCGGATTGGAAGAAAATATGATTCACATTACGGAAAAAGCGGCAATAAAAATTCAGGAGCAGCTCGTCAAGGAAGGCGTGGCTGTTGAAACCGGCGGACTGCGTGTAGGCGTTCAGGGCGGCGGTTGCTCCGGGCTGACCTACGCCATGCGCCTGGAAACACAGGCGCGCGACCGCGATAAAGTGGTCGAGGAAAACGGCGCGCGATTGTTCGTGGACCCAAAGAGCTTTCTTTACCTGAACGACACCACGCTGGACTATCAGGAAGACCTGATGCGCCGCGGCTTCGTGTTTCAGAATCCGCAAGCCACCCGCAGCTGCGGCTGCGGCAGTTCGTTCACGGCGTAGTAGTAGGACAGGCTTCAGCCTGTCGGTCTTATGTGCCGTAGTAGAGGACTCACTCTCAGGGAACGTAGCAGGCGCTTCAACTCTAATCGAGTGAAACGCGTGGTTGGCCGGGATGGGGAGCCCGCCAGCCATTTTTTTTTGGTAGCGCGGGCTTCAGCCTGCGGGTTTTGGTCCATGCAAGGACTAACCCCCGCAGGCTGAAGTCCGCGCCACTGGCCCCGCCGAACCAACCAAATTATGAACGCACCACAAACAACCGTCGCGACGCCCGCAATCTGCCGAAGCTGCTCCGCAGCAACGGGCGGCGCGCTCTTTTGCCCGGCCTGCGGAAAAATTCAGCCACTGCCGCAAGGCGCGGATTACTTCGCCTTCTTCGGCCTGCCGCGAAAGTTGACGCTGGATTCGGAAATGCTTGAGCAGCGATTTCACTCGCTCTCCTGGAAGCTGCATCCGGATCATTTCGCGCGCGCATCGGAAGAGGAGCGCCAGCTTTCACTGGACTTGTCATCGCAATTGAACGATGCCTATCGCACGCTGCGCGAACCGGTTGCGCGCGTCGAATACCTGCTCAGCCTCTCCGCAATGCGCAAGGAAGGCAAGAAGAAGCAGCAGGCGCCGCCTGAATTGCTGGAGGAAGTGTTTGAGCTGAACGAATCGCTGGACGAGCTGCGCGAAGCCCGCGCCTCCGGCGGAAACGCGCAGCAAATGCAAAGCCTGCGCACGAAACTCGAAACGGCGCAGCGAAAATTTGAATTGGCACTCGCGGAAGTTGACCAGGAACTGGGACGCGTCTCGGTCGATTGGGACACGGCGCTCGATTCCAGCGCGGACGAAGCCGCAAGAAAGAAGCTCATGGAGCGGATGAACGAAGTCCTGAACCGCCGCTCGTATATCAGGAATTTGGTAAACGGAGTGAAGCAGGAATTGGCTGCAACGTGACCCGTGATCCGTGCCCCGTGACGAAGGTTTTCACGGGGCACGGATCACGAGCCACGGAACACGAGTCAACATCGGGAGGCGTTACCTACTTTGGCAAAGACCGTCGGCATCGATCTCGGCACCACCTACAGCCTGATCGCTTATCAGGATAAGCGCGATGGCCGGCCGAAGTGTATTCCCGGCCCGTACGGCACGCCGCTGTGTCCTTCGGTGGTGAGCGTGGACGCGGACGGTTCGATCGTGGTCGGGCAGGCCGCGCAGCGCCGTTTGCTGACGCAGCCGGATCGCACCATTTATTCCGTGAAACGCCTGATGGGCCGCGGCCCCGCTGACATTCAGGATGAGCTGAAACTTTTCCCGTTTCGCATCGACCCGGTCAGCAAGAACGTAATTCGCGTTCGCCTTGGCGACCGCGTATTCACGCCGCCGGAAATTTCCGCATTCATCCTGCGCGAATTGAAGAGCTGGGCGGAGAATTATTTTCAGGATACGGTGGAGCGCGCGGTGATCACCGTGCCCGCTTATTTTAACGACGCGCAGCGCCAGGCCACGCGCGATGCCGGCCGCCTCGCCGGCCTGGAAGTCCTGCGCCTTGTGAATGAGCCCACCGCGGCGGCGCTCGCCTATGGCCTGCACGAGCAGAAGCGCGGCCGCGTGGCCGTTTACGATTTCGGCGGCGGCACGTTCGACATTTCGATTCTAAAGCTGATTTCCACCAGCGACGGCGACATCTACCAGGTGCTCTCCACCAATGGCGATACGCATTTGGGCGGCGACGATATCGACAACGCATTGCAGAGCATGGCGCGCGAGGAAATTCGAGGCCAGGGCGTGGATATTACCGCGCACCCAGAAATTGTGCAGGAATTGCGCAAGGCGCTGATCGCCGCCAAACACGAACTTTCCGACGCGGATAGCACGACCATCAAGTTTGCTTTGCCCGATGGCAGCGTCTATTTCCGCGAGATTTCGCGCGCGGAATACGAGCGATTAATCCGCCCGATCGTGGAGCGAACCATGGGACCGGTTCGCCAGGCGCTGGCCGACGCGAAACTTACTCCCGCGGAGATCGAAGAAGTCGTGCTGGTCGGCGGTTCGACGCGCGTGCCTCTTGCGCGGCAAACGGTAGAACAATTTTTCGGCCGCAAGCCTCACGCGGAACTCAACCCCGACGAAGTCGTCGCGTTGGGCGCCGCTGTACAGGCCGACATTCTCGAAGGCGGCGTGAACAACATGCTGCTGCTGGACGTCACGCCTCTGTCGCTGGGTATCGAAACGATGGGCGGCGTGGTGGCCAAAATTATTCCGCGAAATTCCACGGTTCCCGCCAGCGCGCAGGAATTGTTTACCACCGGCGTCGAGAACCAGACCGGCATCGACATCCACATCCTGCAGGGCGAGCGCGAACTGGCCAAGGATTGCCGCTCCCTTGCGCGCTTCCAGTTAAAAGTTCCACCCGGCCCCGCTGGCCTCGCGCGCATCGAAGTAAAGTTTCTGATCGACGCCAGCGGCATCCTGCAAGTTTCCGCGACCGATCTGCGCGCTGGCACTGCGCACTCCATCGAAGTCCAACCGACCTACGGCCTTGACGATGCCGAAGTCGAGCGAATGCTCGAGGAGTCCATCGAATTCGCCGAGCAGGATTTTTCTCAGCGCCAGTTGATCGAAGCGCGCAACGAAGCCGAAAGCGTGCTGCACCTCACGGAGAAAGCCCTGGCTCGCGAGCGCGCCGAAGCTCCAGGCGAGCTGCCCGAAGAAGAACGCGCCGCGATTGCCAGCGCGATTGCCGCACTGCGCGAAGCGCTTGCCGGCACGGATTACAAAAGCATTCGCGCGTTCGGCGATGTGCTGAATCAGGCGTCCACTCCGCTCGCCGAGCGCATGATGAATCGCGCGCTGGGAGCGGCTCTCGAAGGCAAGAATCTCGGGGAAGTGTAGCGCCCGTCAGCCGCGGCGGATGCGTATGTGCGTGAGTTCAGGATGCCCGCCTGAAGGCGGGCGCTACAAAGAAATTTCAAAATAAATTGCCACACGGCAGTAAGCGGTTAAGAAGGAGAACACCATGGGCGGAAGCAACCCCTACATCGAAAAAGCCAAGTACACGCCCGCGACGAAAAAGTTCAAGGTGACGTTTAAGCGCGAGGGCAAGACGGTCGAAGTGGACCCGGAGCGCATTCCCTATGCCCGCGAAGGCCTCCCGGGAAGCATCCTGGATATCGCCACGGGATTTCACATGGGACTCGACCATGCCTGCGGCGGCGTGTGCGCCTGCTCCACGTGCCACGTCATCGTGCACGAAGGCCTGGAGTCCTGCAACGAACCGACGGATGCCGAACTCGATCAACTGGACGATGCGCCCGGGCTGGAAGTGAAGTCGCGCCTGGGTTGCCAGTGCGTTCCCGACGGAACGCGCGACCTGGTTGTAGAAATTCCCGAGTGGAACAAGAATTACGCCAAGGAAGCAGAGCACTAGAACGCCGGAACTTACGAACGCTGGAACGATGATTCAGAATGCACGCAGGCGATTCCGGCCTACTGTAGCCCGCCTCCTCAGAGGCGGGGATTTTCTGAAGTATCGGCAGCAAACCCTCGCCTCTGAGGAGGCGAGCTACAACATCGTGATGGAATCAAGCAGGCGCACTCAATGAGGGAGACTTCTTATGCCCGCTACATTTGACTGGGACAACGCGGAAGAAATCGGCTTTCAGCTTGCGGAAAAATATCCGGACGCCGATCCGCTCACGGTCCGCTTCACGGACCTGCACAAGATGATCACCTCCCTCGAGGGCTTCACCGGCGATCCCAAGCAGTCCAACGAGGGCAAGCTCGAAGCGATTCAGATGGCCTGGCTCGAAGAGCACAATGAACGAAAGGCGTGATTCGTGAATCGTGATTTGTGATTCGTGAAAACCGACCGGCGAAATGCGAGCCTGCATCTTCTACCTCTTAACTCTTAACTCTTAACTCTTAACTCTTAGCACCGAACTTTCGAGTCTGGCTCTCAACCCTGAACTTCTGCGCCGCCGAATGTGCTAGAATTCCAAAGCGCAAGGTTCACCTCGCGCAGTTCCTTGTGGCCCGGTAGAGTAATGGTTAACTCGTCGCCCTTTCAAGGCGAAGATTACGGGTTCGACCCCCGTCCGGGCTACCAATCCTTTCATCCAGCATTGCCTCGACAATCAAAGCTAATTTGCTAATTTCGGCCGGAAAATCAGCCGGAGATTTGAACCCTCAATCCACGGAAACTTTCCCAAAATTCTTTGATTGAATTTTCACCCATTCGAGAACAAACCACTTAGCGCGAAACGGAATGCCAGGTTAAGTCGATTCAATGGCAGCGCGTTTTTGGACCCGTGAGACATGGGCTTGGCTGAGCGACATTCCCCTCTTCTTTGCTCGGACTTAAATTGAATAGTTTCTACTCATCCTGCCATGGGAAAGCTTTCTCGATCCCCTCTTGATCTATTGTAACCACATCATAATAAATGGTTTATTTGTAACTCGGGGCTTGGCCTTTTGATTGCAATCAATACAACGACACGATTAAAAATTGAGAGAAGTCGCCAAACTTTCAAAGATGCGAGGCACGATGCGATTCGAAAGGACAAGATCAATAGCGGGTACGAGATCGCCGGACGCTGACGCATCGCGCGGTTTTACTTTGATTGAGTTGGTTATAGCCATTCTCATAACCATCATCATAGCAGCGATAGCAATCCCCAAAGCTGTGAGCGTAACGCAAAATGTCCGAATGGCGAACGATATTCGGAGCATTTCCGCGCAAATCTTTCTTGCGCGCATGCGGGCGGCCTCCGCGGGCGCAAGGAGCCGTCTGAACTTTAATACGACGGCTAATACTTACCAGATTGAAGTCCTAAACAATGGTACGTGGACGATCTATGGCGCCACGATCAATTTGGCAACTGGCGATTCCTTTGGGTACGGATCGATTGCCACGCCGGCGGGCCAACAATCGACGATTGCGCAAACCACGCCGATTTATTTCAACTCGCGCGGCATGGCGACAGACAGCTCCGGAAACGCCACGGCAAACTCCGCGATTTATTTCACGAATATTCAGGGCAAGTATGCAGCCATCGCTGTATCGATTGCCGGTCAGCCAACCTCATATACCTACACCGGGTCGGCATGGGTTCAGTACTGAGCACAGGAGCGGAAAGAATGGCTGAACAACTTACAAGCATGTTGAACAACCGATCATTTCCAGGCTGCCGCTCGCAACTCTCGCGCCGCCCACGAATCGAGCAGGCAGAGCGGCGACTTCGAGATTGCGCACGCTTGGAGCGAGGTTCTGCTTTGATCGAGACGCTCGTTGCCGCAGCGATATTGATCATTGTTGTCGCGGGCATTCTACCCGTATTCATGCTGGCCACTCAAACCACGTATGCGCAAGGAGACGTTGCCACCAGAGTCACCGAATACGCCCAGGACAAGATGGAACAGTTGCTCAGTCTTAATAAGGACAATATCATCAGCGACGGCTTTAATGACGCCACCACGGATACCACTGTCTTTCCAGCAGCGGTGAATGCCCTCGATGGAACTACATCCTGCACCGGCACCTCGCCCAATATATGCGGGCTTGGTGGCGCGTCATCGGGAACCACTGGATGCGGGACTGGCGCCGGGACATTTGCACCCGGCACGACCGTTGGCTCGATTCCCCCTGCTGCGCCGGTTACCTACTTCGTTGACTATCTGGATACCAATGGCAACCTCCTGCCAAATTCCACCGGAGCGTACTACACACGTCAGTGGCAGGTATCCCTCGACTCCACTAGCTGTCTGAAGACCATCACGGTTGTCGCCAGTTCCATCGCCGCCGGCGTAAAGGGCGGTGCTGTTTCCATGAAGCTGGTTGCCATCAAGGCGGCAAATCTGTGAAGCGTCCGCATAGGAGTTCCATATCCATGATTTCTCATTCCGAGGGCATAAGAAATTTTTGCGGACGAAATGCAAGGGCGCGTGGCTCGCATTCCTCTGGTTCCACTTGCAGGGGATTCTCTCTGCCCGAATTGCTGGTTAGCATGGCCGTCATGATGGTAGTCGCGGGCGCGGTCATTTCCATGATTTCATATAATGAGAATACCTACGGACGAACCGTACAGCAGTCCGACATGTACGAAAATGTGCGGGCCGTCGCGGAATTGATGGCGCAAGAAATCGGGCAGGCCGGATTGGTGGACTTGCCCGCAACCGCTACGCTCAGCGCCGCGGTTACCAAAAGCGCCACAGCTCAGACCGTCGCGGTTTCTTCGACCACTTCGATGTATGTAGGGGAAATTCTGCTGGTGGACACGGCAGCCAGCGAAGAGCCGGTAACGATCACAAATCTCACTTCGACCTCGATCAGCGGCATCTTTGCAAACAATCATGCCTCGGGCGCCGTCATCCATGCGATCGGTGTTTCTCCCAACGGAATCGTATCCCCTTCTTCCAGCGCCACAACTCCAGGAGGTGTTTCATGCGTGACGATTCCGAGCGGTCTCGCTTCTTATAATATTACCGACGGTTCGACCTGCAATGTCCTGAATCTATGGGGAGACCTGAACTCCGACGGCACGCTCGTTTACGTGCGTTACACCTGTAACACCACAACTACCCCCGGAACCCTGACGAGGTCGGTGACCACGATCACGCCGGGCATCAATACCATAAGCAGCACGGCGACGCAGACGTTGCTCTCGACGCTGATTGCGAATCCGCCGAGTAGCGCGCCCAGTCCCTGCTTCCAATACGACATTTCCACGCAACAGATCACAGTGAACAATATTACGAATACATACTACATGGTGGCAAACGTCGGTCTCACCATTAGTGTGCAGACCCTGAAGCCCGACCCGATTACGGGCCAATATTTGCCAATGACCAAGTCATTCCTGGATTTGTCGCCACGCAACATATTGGCCGGCTACGAACAAGCCTATTGGGGCGACGCCAGCCGGCTGCAAAATCAGCCGCCAAACGTATCGCTTTACTAAACGTCGCGGCAGCAATGAATTCCAGGCCGCGGGAGGAAACCGAACCATGAATGAACAAGGGAAACACAACGCATCGGAAAAGGGTTCCGCCTTGATCTTCGCCCTGCTGGCAATCCTGGTGCTGAGTGTCCTGGCCGCTACCGTCATGTTTACTTCGCAAGCGCAAACTTGGACGTCCTTGAATTACCGGGAGACCGCGCAAGCTCGATATGCGGCGGAGGCTGGGGTCCAGGCGACGATCAACTGGCTCGCCAACTCCACTGGCAGCACTGCTTACGTACCCCCAACCATGGCCTCCAGTTACCCGGGTTTCACGGTCACCAACTACCCCGTGACGTGTACGGCGACGGGGAATGGTTGCAGCAGCACCACGGCACCCGTGATGCTCTCGTCGACAAGCAGCAACTCGAACTATTATGACCCAACGGGAACAGTCGCCACCAACTTCGCGGCTGTGGCGTCTGGGACCGTTCCGGGAATTACGGGTGCTTCTTATCAGACTACCGCCACTCTCCTGCGCATGCCTACTGCCACGGCCACTGTTTCCTGGCTGGCCGGCCCGGCCGTGCAAACTTGGCAGATCGCTTCCGTGGGAACCGTCACGGGCGTTACGACCGCTACTGTACAGGTTGTTGAGACGTTCGACCGGATTACTCAGCCGGTGTTCACCAATGGTCTGGAGACAACTTCCAATGCCTGTGGTTCCATTACTTTTACAAGTTCCGGAAGCTACACGGACAGTTATAATTCCAATAACGGCCCGTACAGCACTACCAACAGCCAGACGAGCGGCGGGAATATCGGAACGAATGGGAACGTTTATCTGGGCCCGGGTGTGACCGTTAATGGGACGATTACGGCGGAAAATACAATCGTAGCGACGTCAAACCAAGCGGGGACAAGCCCCAATCCTCCTTGCCTCAACGGGGTCACGAATAAAACCGGCAACGCCACTTTTGACCTGGGCACGTACAAGGAATCCGCAACTTTGGTCGCCAAACTTCCCTGGGGGTGTACGGCGCAACCTTGCTACCCGCCTGCGATCAGTAGCACTCAGCCAAATATAACCACGAGTCAGAACATAAATTCCCAATGCGCTTCCATCACTGGTTGCACTACGGGCACCGCGGTCAATGTTTACGACGGCCCTGGTAGCAATCACTCTGGTAGCACAATTTCTGCAAACGTATACACTCTGGCACCCGGGTCGTACGGAAACCTCACGATCGGAAATACGTCATCCAACAGCGCGGATGTCACTGTAGTTCACGTTTCAGCCGGGACTTACAACATTAACAGCATTAATATGGGCAGCGACGACGCCCAGGTCGTCGTTGATTCCGGCCCCGTCGTATTTAATATGGTCGGGAATTGTTCCTCGGGCTGCCCCACGGAATCCGGTCTTCCCTCGGGCTTTTCTTCAACCGAGATCGTTCATATCTCTGGTGCCGGGGGGCTAAATGCCTGCGCACCCTCGGGAGGTACAGGCACTGTAGCCAATCCCGGTAGCTATGGCAATGTTACCTGTGGGACTGCCAAGACCCCGTTCAGCGGAATCCCGGCGAACATGCAGTTCGTTTACGGTGGAACGAATACCGTGCGGCTCGGTGGAATGCCCTTTGCTGCGGCTATCTACGCGCCAGCAGCCGGCTATTACACGCCTGGAGCTCCGGTCGGACTTTACGGGAGCGTGATCGCCTCAACATTTAACGATAGCTCCGGTTCTCCCTGGCATTATGACAATGCGCTGGGAGCCACCGGAATGAAGGTGGGAGGCTACAAGTCACTCGGCTTCAGTTGGACCAAATTTTGAAGCTTGGCTGGCGCGACTGCTAGGCCCTTTCTCACAACGCAATGATTGCCGTAAAGGGCTGGGGCGAACATGCGCGGAAAAAGCGAATCGCCCCGTGAGGTGCATCGGGTGCCAGGTGCCTGAAAATGCCGGGATCGGCTATCGCCAAAATCCCGGTTTCTCGGGGAGAATGCATTCGAAAAGGCATGAGGAGTGACTGTTTCACCCCGTCTATGCACGTTTTTTTTTATTTTTCGGCGCAAGGCACTAAAATGGGATGTGCTGTCGAGGCCACAGCGGTCGGTTCCCTGAACTGGCGATTCCAAAAAGGCTCTAGGCCTGCGACCCGATGGAGGCACGTTCGTGATCGTTCCACTTCGCCATGAAAATAACCGCGGCAGGCGCTTGCCGTACATCACTATCACCTTAATTGCCTTGAGCGCGCTGCTATTTTTGGTGGCGCACTATAGCCTCGACGAGCAGTTCAATCGTCTCGCGGAAGTGCAGTCGCACACGTTACGTCTGGCAGCTGCTTATCCGGATGTACCTCTGAATCAGGGCCAACAGGAACTGGTGTCTAACTTCCGTCGCAGCCAGCGGGCAACCTGGGACCAATTTGCCTCCGGGGAACGCAATCCTGAGGACAATTGGGAACTTGAGATGCGCCAGTCCACGCCCGACCAGATCAAACAAGAGATGATCGGTCTGGGTAGCCAACTGGACCAGATGCGGCAATCCACGATCTTTCAATTTGGTCTTGCTGCGCCGCGGCCAACTCTGGTCAGCTTTATTACGGCAAATTTCATAGAGGGCAGCTGGCTGCATCTGATCCTCAACTTGTGGTTCTTATGGCTTGTGGGTATGGCGCTGGAGGAAGTTTGGGGTTCGCCGCTCTATGCGGGCATCTATCTGGTTTCCGGTATAGGGGGATTGATTGTACAAGCACTCGCCAACCGCAGTGGCATGGTTCCGGTAATCGGAGCCTCAGGGGCAATCGCCGCGCTGCTGGGCGCCTTCCTCGTGCGGTTCTCCACTTCCAAGATACAGTTGGGATTCTTTTACTTGCGGCCGAAGCTTTTGCGTTTTAGTTTGCCGGCTTTCGTTGTGTTGCCCTTGTGGGTGGCGGGACAATTCGTCTCCAGCCGCCTGTCGCATGAAGCTGGTGGAGCCTCTTACTGGTCGCAAATCGGCGGCTTTGCGATTGGGTTGACCGCGGCGGCAATCCTGCATTATTCCGGCATCGGAACAAAAATGGAAAAGGCGATGGAGGCTCAGGTAAGTTGGTCAGCCGATCCGCGCATCGTAAAGGCCAGCGAGTTTCTGGAAGAGAACAATATCGATTCGGCAATTGCCGAACTGCAAGCCCAAATTAAGGACAAGCCCGATTGCATCGAAGCTTGGGAACTACTGCCAAGTCTTTACTGGAAGAAAGGGAATATCCCGGCCCACCAGACCGCACTGGAGACCGTCTGCCGATTGCACGTCAAGAACAAGAATTTTGAAGCGGCATGGCAGGACTATGAAGATTATGCCCGCGCCGGAGGCGAGACCAGCAAAATGCCTTGCGCAACCTGGTTCGAACTTTGCCGCAACGCAGAAGACCAACAGGATTGGGATCGTGCATCGGCTGAATATGAAAATCTTGCAAAGGCTTACCCTACGGAGCGGGCATCCATCCTCTCGCTGGTTTCCGCTGCGCGAATCCATCTGCGTTTGGGCAATTTGCCGCATGCAAGGGAGCTCTATACCGCTGCCCAATCTTCGCCGGTTCCGCACCGCGATTGGGATGAAACCATACGCAAGGGCCTTGAAAAAACTGACGTAGGCAGCAGCCGCGAAACGGTTGACGTCCGACAATAACCGTTGAAAATTTAACCCACTTCCTCGAAATGGCGCGGATGATGCATTTAGTCGGATACAACTCCCTCAGGAAGTGTCCAGCCATTGCATGCGCTGAGCGACGGTTCTGCTTGGCGTTTTTGGCAATGCCTCTCCGGTCAGGGTAGTGCGAAATTCTGGCCCGCCGCATAGCAACGATCGAACCTACTGCCTTTATTTGCTTTTCATGGCGCGGGTTTAAACCGCGCGGAAAATGGCGCGGCGGATGCTGGAACCGTGCACGCAAATTGCGCGGGCCAGCCCGGATCGCTGGTCGAGTTCCTGCACAGCGAGGTGGAATTGTAAAGGACGTTGCCGAGGATTACGGGTCCATCCAGCGGCTCGGCGTAAATTTGATAGGTTTGCGCTGTCCCGACCGGCAATCGCTGCATGGAGAACGTGCCGTCGAATTGAGCCGGGCCGGCGCCGCTGCAACTCCATCCGGCCAGCACGGCGGCGGTCACGGTTCCGGTCGCGTTGTTCAGGGCCACCACTTGCGCAGGAAAAATGCCGGTAACTCCGGCGGGCGAAATGGGCAGAGCCAGAGGATTCGCGGGCAGCACATGTCCGCTGATCGCGCCGATGTGTGTAAAGTCGCTGGGGTCCGGATACAGAATGCGCAGACCGGTGCGGTCGTCGTCGGCAAGCGGCGCGTCGGGAGATTGCGCCGTAGGCCTTGTCCCGGTAATTTGTCCCGGCGGCGCGGCGAAGGGAAACATCATGGCGGCCCACACGCCCGAATGATTGAAGCCGAAGGTGTGGCCAAGCTCGTGCGTCACGATGGACTCAAGGTCGTAGGAATTGGGGTTCGCGGGCAGCGCTGCGGGAGTGGCGAATGTGGTGTTGGGGTCGTTCGGCAGGAACAAAGTGTCCGCGTCCATGATCTCGCCGACGAATGTGGAAGGATTCCCCGTTGCGGGAAGCGGTACGCCGATGGTGTCCGCCGAAACCACGCGCGTGAAGGCCAGAATTCCGAGTGTGAAGCCCGGGTCGCTTTGATTGAAACAAATCGTATTCAATCCGTCCGTGGAATCGCAAGCCACCTGATTCGGCGTTTGCTGCAGCGGGCCGAGGGTGGACGGCGTGAGCAAGCTTCCGGAAACGCCTGTCCACACGGCAAGCGACGTTTGAATGACCGTATTGATTTCGGCGATTTGTCCGGTTGGCGTCTGGTCCGCCGTGATGATCGTGACTGGGCTTCCGTTCAGCGAGGTGCTCCACTGGCGGTTGATCGAACCCGGCATGGTGTCGTCAAAGCGCGTAAGTTGCGGGCAGGCTATTCCGCCCGATAACGACGCGGCTTGGCGCATGTCCGCCACCGTCGTTCCCAGGTCGTAGGCTCCGGAATTCGCGGCGGTGATTTGCAAAAGAAACAGGAAGGCAACCGTTACGGAAATTGTGTTGCGAATTGTGTTGCGAAAAGTTTGGCGGCAATTTGCGCTCATCTGATTTGTCCCTCGCTGCGCGCAATCGCGGAGGCGATGCGCGCTCGAAACTCGTCGATCGGCATACGATGAATTCCTTCGGTGCGGAACGTGCGTGTTGCCGTGTCGAACACGGCAAAGGCGCTGGAATCCTGCGTCACGGTTTGGCTGCCGGTTCGCGGGTCGCGCGAAATTCGGAAAGTTCCCTCCACCCAACCGGCCACGGTGAATCCGCCGGCGGGCGTGCGTTTCAGAAACACCACGGCATCGTCGCCGGGATTGAATTTCGGAGTGCCATCCACCTTGGCGGTCAGATGGCCCACGCGTCCGCCCGGCAAGCGTAGCAAGATTTCCGCAGGTAGATTTCCCTTCATGGTTTCCACGACCTTGACCGTGGTCACCGTCCAGATCGTGCCGTTTTCCCAGCGCGATTCGGCGCCCGCAAAATTCACGCGCGCCACGGCGTCCGATCCCGCGGCGAGTTGATCGAGGCTCAGCCGCAGCAGCGTGGTGGCGCGAACGGTCGGCAGCGACAGGGCTACGAGCAATAGAGAAAGAAAAATTTGCCTTTTGATGCGCATGATTTATTGCACCTCGATCGAGCCGGTTCCGGCGGCTTCATCGCCTGCCGGGTCTGTCACAAAGAGCGTTCGCGGGCCCGGGGCGGCCGTGGCGGGAACCAGCAGCGTCAAATGGACAATCCCCAGGCCCAGCGGCTCGCGATTGATGACCGTGATGTCCGGAGCCGGCGGTCCGCTGACCGTAAACGTGTAGGAAGTAGAGAGTCCGCTTACGGAAAAAACGCACAGGTCTCCAGTTCCATTTCCCGTGGCGGGCCGCTGGATGAGCACAGGGCTCCCGGCCAGAGTGCAGGAGCCTGTCGCCACGGAGTAGGCACCGATGGCGGCGATGTTCAGGCTTACATTGCTTGAAGCTCCCGATCCGCCGTTGGTGCTCAGTTCCACTACTACGATGTCGTCACCAGTGCTCGTGGGCGCGCTCGGCGTGAGAGGGATCGTGCCCGTCCCAGAGCCCTGCGCCAGCACCACGAACGTTTGCGTATTGGAGAGCGTTCCGTCAGGATTCCTCAATTGCACGCTAAGATTTCCCGGCGATTGCAGATCGGCGAAACCAAGCGACGTAATGCATTGCGTGATCGACGCGCAGGACGTGGTTCGCGCCGTGCCCGCCACCAGGATCGTGGAACCCGGTCCGGGAATTGTCGCAGCAAAATTGTTTCCGGTGAGCAGCAAAGTAAAGCCGCCGGCCGTGCCCGCATAAGCGCTGGTGGGAGCGAGAGAGAAGATGGCCGGGTTGCTCGTAATCGTGACCGTTGCAATTCCCGACTGGGTGATGTCTTCGGAACTGATGGCCACAATATCAATCAGATTGGGCGATGGCGCGGCCGCTGGCGCAATGAAAAGCCCGCTGGCATCGATCGTTCCACAAGCCCCCGAAACGCCGCATCCAGTTCCCGCGACCTGCCAGATAACTTGTTGATTCTGCGTGCCCGTGACGGTCGCCGTGAAGCGCAAAGGCTGCGTGCCTGCCAATGCCGCGCTGCCCGGCTGAATGCTGACAACAACGTGGGGAAGAATCGTGATACTGGCCGTGCCGCTTTTGGTGACGTCCGCTTGGCTTGTTGCCGTAATTGTGACTGGGTTGGGAGAAGGCAATCCAGCCGGCGCAATATAGTTGACGCTTCCGCCGTTGCTGGCGGAAACCGGCTGGCACGGGCTGGACCCCGTCACGCAAATCTGCCCGGTCACAGAATTTCCGCCAGCGATTCCATTGACTAACCAGGACACGTTTTGATTGGGCGTGCTGTTCACCAGCACGGTGAAAGTTTGTCTCTCGTTTAGGGCCAGTGAGGCGCTCGCGGGCGTCAGCGTCACGCTTATGGGGGCAGTGAAGGTGACTGTAGCGCTGCCGGAAATGTTGGGATCCGCATTGCTGCGCGCATGGATGGTCACCGAACCGCCCGCCGGCTGTGTTTGCGGAGCCGTGTACGTTGTGCTGTCCGGAGTGATTTGTGAATTCAGGATGAAGCCGACCGTTGAGTTCCCGCCGACCACTCCGTTCACGTCCCACGTGACCGTCGAATCGAGCGCTCCCGTTACCGTGACCTGAAACGGCTGCGTGCTTCCAAGCGGCACGGTCGCAGCCGTGGGCGATACCAAGACGCTGATCACCGGGAGAATGGTTACGGAAACAGACGCGGCTTTGGTTGGATCGGCTTGCGGCGTGGCAATGATTCGCACAGTTGCTGGCGAAGGCGGAGTCGCAGGTGCGGCATACACGCCGCTCGAGGAAATTGTTCCACACGCCGCGCCGCTGCAGCCCGTTCCCGTGACGCTCCAGGAAATCACCCGGCTGGGATTGGAGTTCGCGGCTGGCGTGAGCGTGGCCACGTACGTGGCGGTGTTGTTCGCGTTGACTGAAGATGGCCCCGTCACGCCCAGAGTGAATGTACTCGTGACGCTAATCGTGGCAACGCCGCTCTTGGATGGATCGGCCACGCTCGTGGCGGCCAGAGAAACGGTCGCTGGCACGGGAAGAATTTGCGGCGCCGTGTACGCTCCGGTTGAATCCACCGTTCCGCATGCGGCGCCCGTGCATCCGGTACCGGAAAGAGCCCATGTTACCGATCGATTTGGATTGCCCGCTGAATTCACGGTGGCCGTGAATTGCCGCACGGCTCCCAGCTCGACTGGCGCTGCCTGCGGCGAAGTGGACACGATGATGTCGCTGGCAATCGTCACTTGCGCGGTGGAACTCTTGCTGGGGTCCGCCACGCTTGTGGCTGTCACGGATATGGCATTGGGCGCGGGGAGATTTGCCGGAGCCGTGTAGATGCCGTTCGCGTTGATGGTTCCGACGGCGGCATTTCCGCCGAGAATTCCATTCACGCTCCAGGTAACAGACGTATTTGTTGTACCGCTTACGACCGCGATGAACGTTTGCGGCTCGCCCAACAGCACGGTTGCGATCGGGGGCGCGACCTGCACGGTAATATTGGGGGGGGGCTGCGACGGGCCTGTTCCCACGACTCCGCTACAGCCCAGGAATGACGCGACGAGAAGCAGCGCTGGACGCCAATGAAACGCCATTCGAGCCGGGTGGCAACGTCCGCGAAGTTTCGTGCTTCTTTCCATTGCCTCGTGGAATGCACGCGGTGTGCCAACGTGGTGCATCGAGAAAATTGCGCTCCTTGCAAATATTTTTTGGGATTGGAAGTAGGCAGGAATTTCTGCAACGCTTGCGCGTTCAGTATGTTGCCGGACTTTGGTCCGCGGAATTCAATGCGCGATAAAACTTTTCAGAGCCAATCACATTCCGAGCTGAAACATATTTTGTGCCGAGTTGGGAATTGCAATCGGGAAGCGTGATTCAATTTGGGGCAGGCTGCTATTTCTTCGCGCGCTCACGTGCGGCTACTGCTTCCGGCAGATCCTTAGTTGATACGATAAGTTGGTAGTGGGTCAGTTTGCAAAGTTGAGACGTTTTGCTATACACCAACCGAAACAAAGCTTCATCGGATGGATATGAGCAACCCGCCGCTTATGCCAAGCGATTGCTCATGTCCGCGCCCAAAGTTGTAGTCGTAACCCGGTTCGAGGTACCAGCCGAACCGATGCTTCCCTACAGAAGGCCAGAACATGAAATCCCCTATGGCTTCACCGGAGATTGAGTTTGTGGTAATCCCGTTTTGTCTCGTATGAACCCACTCGGGACCAACGCCGAACATAAACTCCACTTTTTTGGAGAGAGTCCAAGGCTTCTTGAACAGCAGGTCAACATCCCATTCTGTCGAGTGCGGGCCAAAGAGTGGCGTAACGCCTGCCTCAAGTTCGAGCCAATGCTCGATAGGCGTAACTTCAACCGCGAAGTCAGGGCCGAAACTCGAACCGCCGCCTGTCAGGCTCTGGCTAGCAGCAGCCCCGACCTCGACGACCGCAATTTCCTTATCGACTTCGACCGACTGCGCCGCAGCGTTTCCTGCACAGAGAAACAAAGACACTATCACCAGGGTTATTGTCGCGTTCACGAGCACCTCTCACGATTCGAGGGAGATTTTACAGCATCCCACTTTGGATTTGGGATGCAAACTCCTGCACGGCTTGTGAACTCAAACTGACCCACTACTGGAAAGTTGACATGGTTGCCTGTCAATTGAATAATCTTTATATGCCTCGTCCAGAAACCGCGCACCGCGTCAAAAGTTATTCCGCAGCGACAGGCTATGTGTACCAATATTATTTTTACGAAGTGGAAAAGTCCAAGCGCGGCGCGGCAGCGGGGACCGAGTACGTGTATATGGCTTCGGTCGACCGCAAGCATGTTTTTCCCGTGCGAATTTTTGTGCTGAAGGACTCGTTGGAAAGATGGTCCGCCCGCACCGGACGCGCATTCACCGGAACGGAAGAATACGCCGTCGCCAAAATGCGCCTGTTTCAAGCGTTCGACGAGTTGCAAGGGTTTTCAACGAAAACACCCGACCTCACGGTCGATGAATCAAACCTCGACGCGCTCTTGGCGCAATTGGATCTCTGAACCTACTGGCTTACCTGGAAGAATGCTTCGATTGCTGCGAGGTTGCCAAGTCGGGGGCGTGTTTCTACCGCGTTCAATCCTAGCAGAGTCACATTCGATGTCAACGCAAGCCGCTGCAAAATGCCCGTAGATCGAAGAAAGCCGTGGATTTCCTTTCGAACAGAGAGCGCCTTCGAGATTCTACTTGCGAAATATTTCCGCGAGAGCGCCTGCCAGGTCAGGCTGTTGGAACCGGTAGCCGGATTCCGTCAGCGTCAACGGCTTCACCTTTTGGCTGACCAGAAGCAGGCTGTCCGCCATTTCTCCTAGCGCCAGCCGCAAGGCGAATGCGGGCGCGGGAAAAATGGCCGGCCGGTGCAGCGTCTTTGCCAGCACGCTGGTAAATTCGCTGTTGCGAACTGGATTCGGGGCCACCACGTTGACAGGTCCGTTGAGGCTTGAATTGGCAAGCGCGAATTGCACGATGCCGATGACTTCCGCCAAGGTCACCCAGGACATCCACTGCCGCCCATCGCCAAGACGTCCGCCGGCGCCAAGTTTGAAGGGTAGCGCCATCCGCGGGAGCGCTCCACCGTGTGCCGCCAGAATGATTCCGAAGCGCAGGCTCACCACGCGCGCGCCGAATTCGGCCCCACGCGCGGTTTCCGCTTCCCATTCGCGGCAAAGTTCGGCAAGAAAATCATTGCCCGGCGCGCTTGCCTCCGTGAGCGTTTCATCGCCGCGATTGCCGTAGTAGCCGATGGCCGATGCAGCCACGATCACCCGCGGCGGCCGCTGCATTATGGCAAGCGCTGCGATGAGTTGCCGCGTGGCGTCGATACGGCTGGTGCGCAGCAGTTGCTTGCGAGGAGCGTTCCACCTGCCGCCGGCAATGGACGCGCCCGCGAGATGAATGAGCGCGTCCGCGCCCTCGGACGCTGCCGCGCCAAATTGCCCCGCCACGGGATCCCATGCGATGTCTTGTGCGCCGGTCCCGCCTGCGCTTTTTTGCGGCGTTCCGGGCCGCAGCAGCCGCGCGATCAAGTGGCCTTGCCCTTGCAGCCTTTCGATCAGCGCCGTTCCGAGGAATCCCGTCGAACCCGAAACAAGTATACGCATATGGAAACTCACTCCGCTCGCATATACACGCTACTTTGCGGGCATGCCTCAGGTCAATTAATGAATTTTGGAAATACAAGTTTCATCGGCTTCGCAAAATTTGAATGAGTTGGAGGTTCAGGCGATCCACGAAGGGCCGATCGAGGTAGCACCAAGAAATCCGCAAACGGCGGGGGGTGCCAATGGCCGGGCGAGTTTCGCTAAGCGGCCGTCAGGCCTTTTTATCTCCAGCTGCACCGTTCTCATCGGATGCACCATGGCTGGCGGGCACAATGATTGGCGTGGGGGAGGGAGTCAAGGCTTTCGGTCCAGACGATCCGTCCGCGGTTGACGGGCCCGAGCCGGTGGTCAGCAATTTATTCAGGATGGGGATATTTACGCGCTGCGATTCCACGAAATCCACGCCATCCGCGGTCAGCGTGAAGTCGGAGTTGTCCGACCGGCTGATGTAGCCCTTATTTCTAAGATACCACATGGTAAATTCCAAATAGTCGCGCGGGAACCCCATGCGCCTTTCCACTTCCAAAAGCGAAACTTCCGGTGTGTAGGGGTTGGTTCGCCGTTGGATGTACAGGAGCGCCAGCACCGCCAGGCGCCGGTTCAACTCGCCTTCCATGCTGTCCATGAAATCAATCGAGGTGGACAGGGGGACCGGTTGAGGCCCCTCTTTCTTGAAAGCCGCGTCGTATTCGGTGCGGCGCGCCGGATTGGACAACACGTCATAGGCTTGTTTCAGCAGGAAGAATTTTTCAGCATCGCCGGTCTCCGGGTTGTCCGGGTGAAGGCGGACCGCCAGGAATCGATAGACACGGTGGATGGTGTCGGGTTCGGCGTTGGGGCTGATTTGTAGGAACTCGTAGTAATCCGGAATTTCCAATTGGTTCTCCCTGCAAAGCCGCTTCGTTCTTATTCAGGATAGCGCTACAACTCCGGGTCGTAAACACAACCATGTTGCCAGGGGTCCTAACGTTAACTGGCGGGAGCAAGTCGCTATCCAGCCACGCTTCGATCAAACTTGAAAACGGGTATCGCGGGCGGGTACACAGCTTTCCGCTCTTCTAGTCGTTTCGAGTGGGAAGATTCCTGGCCGTATAGTCGAAATTGACGGTGTCAATCGCAACCCGGATGCGATCGTGCGCCCGGTCCAGGCGGCTCAAAACCTTTGCCTGCAATCCCGCGTTTCCGGGATTGTCCTTTTCCTTGCTGCAGTCCAGCATCGCTTTGTCCAACATGCGCATGCTCGTGGACAGGCGATCCGCCCATTGCATGTGCGCGTCAATTGCCGGAAGGTCGCGGGAACTGCCGCCTTTCACGTTGGCCTCTTTATTGATCTCGTCGATCGCTCCATCAATGTTGGCAATCGCCAGGCTTACTTCGTCCTGAGGCCCATTCTGGTTCTGATCCCCGGTCCGTTGCAGCAGCGCACGGGCCATTCTCAGATCATCCAGGACACGCACATAGCCCTGATGCTTTTGGCCGGCCAGCGCTGCACAGGGAAAAGACAAGACCAGCGCGATTGCTATATTTAGGCATAATTTCGAGCTTCGTAACATAAGGGGGAAGCCTCTTTACCCTCTCAGAATCCACTGAAAGATGGGCTTTGGCGATAGTACATCGTGCTATCGTGTCCCAAGAGTTATGACCAAGTTGGGCTGCCAGAGGTGATTCAAAGTGAAACTGCATGGGCCCATCTTCCGCACCCTGTGAAGCGTTCCCACCTTGAGGGGAGTGGAACTTTCCTGTGCGCACAGATAGAATATTGGCATGCGTGTACGTGTGCTGTTTTTCGGGCGGCTAAAAGACATTGTGGGCACTGCCGAGGAGCAGGCAGAGCTTTCCGAAGGAGCGCGTGTCGAGGACCTGTTCGAGCGCTATGGCAGGAATTTTCCGGAGCTTGCAAAGTTTCGCGCTTCGGTCGTGGCCTCTGTGAATCAAGAATTCGCGGAGTGGCGCAAGCCGCTTGCCTCGGGCGACGAAATTGCGTTTCTTCCTCCCGTCAGCGGCGGTGCAATGTCCGCCGGGGCCGCGGTTGAGGACGATCTGTACGGTTTGGTGCGAAAGCCCATCGAGACGCCGGAAATTGTGGCGCAACTGAAGGCCGCGCCCGATGGCGCGGTCGTCGTGTTTGAAGGAATCGTTCGCAATCATTCCGCCGGCCGCACCACGCTTTACCTGGAGTACGAAGCGTACGAGGCCATGGCTATCGGAAAGATGCGCGAAATCGGCGCGGAAATGCGCCAGAAATTTTCGATTCGGCGCTTCGCCATGATTCACCGGCTTGGCCGCCTGGAAATCGGCGAGACGGCGGTGTTGATCGCTGTGTGCTCGGCGCATCGCGCCGCCGCTTTCGACGCCTGCCGCTTCGGTATTGACACCCTGAAACGCAACGTGCCCATCTGGAAGAAGGAGTTTTTCCGCGACGGCGCCGTCTGGGCCGAGGGAGAAATTCCTTCCGCCTGAGCAATCCTTTTCGCGGGAGCAGGAATCTTATCTCTGTGCCCAAGCCATCGCTTCCTTGCTCCCCCCATCGCAAAAGTGCGCCGAAATTGGCCGGATGCCGTGCGAAATCTTTCCGCAGGGCCATGGCTCTAGGGGGTTGCTGCGTGTTGTTGGCAATGCTCGCAACGGCTGCGCTCAGGCCTCTCGCAGCGCACCCAGCAGACGAGCAGGACCAGCGCGGGCGCATTCGCTCCGAGGTCACCCTGGTCAGCGTGCTGGCCAGCGTGCTCGACAAGGATGGCCGTCCCGTACTCGGCCTCACGGCGGACCAGTTTGAGATCTATGAGGAAGGCGTCAAGCAACAGATCGCAAACCTCGACCCGGAAACGCAGCAGCCCCTCGACCTCGCTTTGATGATCGATTCGAGCCTAAGCGAAATCAAGGAACTGGAATTTGAGGCCGACGCGGCTTCGCGATTCATCCAAAAACTGGTGCGTCCCGGCGATCGCCTGGCCGTGTACGAATTTGCCGACACCGTAACCCAGCTCGCGCCGTTTTCCTCGAATGTTCCGTCCTTGCAAGCGGCGGTGCATCACATCGTTCCGGGAGACGGCACGGCCTTGTATGACGCGATTTTTCTGGGTTCGCAGGGGCTGGCAAAAAATCCGCTGGGCAGGCGGCGGGCAATCGTGCTGGTCACCGACGCCGGCGAGACCACCAGCCGCGCCGACTTTGAAACGGCGCGCCGCGCAGCTCTGCGCGCCGATGCGCTCCTGTATACCATCGTGGTGCGCGCCGTGAAAACGGAAGGCGGACGCAATACGGCCGGCGAGCACGCGCTGGAAACCATTGCGGATTCCACCGGCGGCGCCACTTATTTTCCCGACACCATCGCTCAGCTTGGCGATATGTTTGACCGCATCGACCGCGAACTGCGCACGCAGTACCGCATCGCCTACTATCCCGATCCGCGCCCGCCCGCCGGCACATTTCGCAATCTCGAAGTTCGCGCCACCTGCCAATGCAAGGTGCGCAGCCGCAAGGCTTATTATTCGGGCGGGCGCATGGAGTGAGGCGGGGAGGAGTCGTGATTCGTGACTCGTGATTTGTGGTTCGTGACCCGCGGATCATGAAGCAAGAATGACGAATCGTGGCTCATCATTCGCAACTTGATATTCACGGCTTGTGATTTGCGCGAATCAGGTTCCGCGTGCCAAGAGCCGCTGTGATTCGAAATCTCAAAATTCAAAATATCAAATTGTGAAGTTCAACTCTGAATACCCAACTTTTCTCCTGGCAATCTGGCCTACTTAAGGCGCGTGAATTCTGGCATGATTTATTGTGAGGACTGGATAATCGAATGAACTCATTTCTGGACGTGGCCATCGAAACGGCGCGGGAAGCGGGAGCCATCCTGCTTGAGGAATTCGATCGCCCCGTCAACATCAGCTACAAGGGCGAAGTGGACATCGTAACGCAGGCCGATAAGCGCTCCGAGCAGGCCATCGTCACTCGGCTGCGAAACCATTTCCCGAAACACGCGATTGTGGCAGAGGAGGGAGGCGGGACGGAAAGCGCTTCCCCATTCCGCTGGCACGTCGATCCCCTCGATGGCACCACCAATTTTGCCCATGGCTATCCCTGCTTCGCGGTTTCCCTTGGGCTTGAGGAAGCGGGCGAGCCGCTGGTGGGCGTGGTTTTTCAGCCTGTAACCGGAGAGCTTTTCACGGCCGTAAAGGGAGAAGGTGCGTACCTCAACCAAAAGAAAATCGAAGTGTCCCGGATCGATACGCTGGCGACAAGTTTGCTCTGCACCGGCTTTCCCAGCGTGAAGCGCGCCCAGAACCCGAACATCCACTATTACTGGGATTTCACGCTGCGCTCCCACGGCGTACGCCGCGACGGTTCGGCCGCCATGGACCTTGCCGCAGTAGCCTGTGGCCGCTTCGAAGCTTTCTGGGAGTTCGGCCTGCGTACGTGGGATGCCGCAGCCGGTATTTTGCTGGTGCGCGAGGCCGGAGGCACGGTGACTCGGTTCGATGGCCAGCCCTATCAGCTGGGAGACCGGGAACTTTTGGCGTCCAACGGCCGGGTACACTCGGAAATGAAGGAAGTCGCCACCGGCATTGCCGAAAGAGCGGCGTCCAAGACTCCGCTTCAGTAACTGGATCATTACCATCCAGGGTTTTCTAAGGCTTCGGATGCGTCATTTCCGTTTTGCACACGAACCTGCAATACGTTGCATTGACGCATGTTTTGACGAGTGTTAGGCTCACAAAAGTGGCTCTGTATTTACTGAGGGATGATGGGGAATAGCCTTATTTTTCCGGTTCCGGGAAATCCGGGCGCCGCTGAAAAACTGTCTCGCTGGCTCGGCCGATGGCGCCGGGGCGGCATCGAACATTATTCGGAGGTCCCCACACTCGAATCCTACACGGGTTGGGGTTCCGGCAATCGCTTCACCGTAAACGATGAGCGTATCTGGCTGGATGCGCTGCCGAGCGCGTTCCACGGCCTGCGCGTGGTGCAAATTTCAGATATTCACCATGGCCTCTTTCTCCCCAAGGAATGGCTTTCCGAGGCCGTGCGCCAGGCCAATCGGCTGAATCCCGATATCATTGCTCTTACCGGCGATTTCGTAACGTATTCCCGGCGGAACATCGAGCCGGCCGCCGAGCTGCTGGGGCGTCTGCGGGCGCGCTACGGCGTGTACGCCGTATTGGGCAATCACGATTTCCGCGTGGATGCCGATGCCGTCGCGTCTGCGCTAAGCCGGCAGCACATTGAAGTTCTGCGCAACCGGCACATTGCGTTTTCCCATGGTGGAGAGTCGGTATACCTGGCTGGGGTAGACGATTACGGGTACGGCGCGGATTTGCGGCGCGCCATGCGCGGCGTTCCGAGCGATGCCGCCAGCATCCTGCTCGCGCACAATCCCAGAGTTATTCACCTAGCCTCCAGGCACAACGTGAGCCTTGTTCTTTCCGGGCATACTCATGGCGGCCAGGTGAATGTGCCCCTGCTCGGCACGGTTTATGGGCGCTCCCCGGAGCGGCTGCGCTACAAGATCGGCTGGGACCGCATGGGAGCCACGCAAATCTATGTAAGCCGCGGCATCGGTACGATCGTCCTGCCCTGGAGATTTCGCTGCCCCGCGGAAATCACGCATTTGGAGCTGCTGCAAGGCGCCTCTGACTCTTCCCAATCGGCGGCCGCGGATTGATCATCGAAGCTCATGCGCGTCGTTGACCTGATTCGCCGCAAGCGCGACTCGGGCGAACTCACTCCCGAGGAAATTCACCAACTCATTGCCGCGTACACACGCGGCGACGTTCCCGATTACCAGATGTCCGCGTGGCTGATGGCCGTTGTGCTTCGCGGAATGAGCCGGCCCGAAATTGCCGCGCTCACCGAAGCCATGCTGCACTCGGGGCGCGTGTTGGACTTTTCCGACCTGGCAGGGCGCAAGGTGGATAAGCACTCCACGGGAGGCGTGGGCGACAAGACTTCGCTGATCATCGCTCCCCTCGTTGCGGCCGGCGGCCTGAAAGTGCCCATGATCAGCGGGCGCGGCCTGGGACACAGCGGCGGCACGCTGGACAAGCTGGAATCCATCCCCGGATTTAACGTCAACCTGTCGCTCGCCGAATTCCGCCGCGTGCTGGAAACCTGCGGCTGCGCCCTGATCGGGCAGACCGCCGAAATCGCTCCCGCCGACAAGAAAATCTACGCGCTGCGCGACGTGACCGGAACGGTGGAAAGCCCCGCGCTGATCTGCGCCTCCATCATGAGCAAGAAAATGGCCGAGGGCATCGACGCGCTGGTGCTGGACGTAAAGACCGGCTCGGGTGCGTTCATGAAGAATCTTGAGGATGCCGCGAATCTGGCGGAATTGCTGGTGGAAACCGGAACGCGCATGGGCAAGAAAGTTGTGGCGCTGCTGACCGACATGAATCAGCCGCTGGGGCGCACCGCCGGCAACGCCATGGAAGTTGCGGAGTGCATCGAAGTGCTGGCAGGCGGAGGCCCCGCGGATCTGCGCGAGCTTTCCTTGGACCTCGCGGCATGGATGTTCCTGCTCGGTGAGCGCGTCAAAACAATTGACGAAGGGAAGAAGCTTTCCTCGGACCTGATTGCCAATGGCCAGGCGCGCGAAAAATTTCGAGAAATTGTGGCCTTGCAGGGCGGCGATGCGGGCGTGGTGGACGATCCGCGCCGCCTGGCTCACGCTCGGCAGACGCTCGATATCGGCAGCTCCGCCGCCGGATATGTTGCTGCAATCCAATGCGAACAGCTGGGCGTCGCTGGTGTGGTCCTCGGTGGCGGCCGCGAAAAGAAGGAAGACAAGATCGATCCCGCCGTGGGCATGGAATTTCACAAGCGCATCGGCGATGCCGTGGAGCGCGGCGAGCCGCTGTGCACGCTGCACTACAACTCCGACGCTCGCCTCGCCGAAGCGCGGCAACTTGTCCAGTCGGCTTACCTCATCGCGCCTGAGAAACCAATACTGCTTCCGCCGCTCATTTATCAAATCATTGGCGCGTAATCCAGCGACTGTGTATTCAGCACTTCGCCTGCAAACTGTATTATTGCCCCAAAAGCAGCGAAAATTCTCGATTCAGGTGAAGGCGTGGCGTGAATCAGAACGGGTGCGCCGAGCAGTGAAAATGCACGAACACAAAGTTCGAATCGCTCATTCAGCCTGCGCCTCATGAGAAGAGGCAGCCAGTCTCAATTCCCACGGAAAGCCAATTTTGACGTCGTACTTGGTGGGTATCGCCGCGGTCATTGGCTGCCAACCCTTACGAATATTGGAACTGTCAGGATCGGGATAGGCGTAGCGGAGGTCGTACAAGTCGTAAAGCCTTTGGAAGAAATTCGAAAAGTGAACCGGACTTTCCTTCGGTGGATAATCCTTCCAAATCTCGGCCTTCTCCCCAGAACATCTGTACACTAGTAATCCGACCGATTCATACCGCATTCCAGGATCGGTTATTGCGTGCCGACCGGCAAGAGCGGTCAAGACTTCGTGATATCGGCGAATCGCAGGCAACGGATCGTTGTTTTCGTCAAATGACGCATCATTGGAGCTCTTCACTTCAGACTCTTTTCTGAATCTGATCAAGTGAAGAAAACCAAAGACGAAGCCGGGATACATGAGGTGAACGTTGGTGCACTCCCCCAGAGCTTCTTCCATCCTATTTGTTAAATTTCGGAAGGCATTGCCAGTGCTCTTCGCCGATATGCCAAGAGCAGGCCCAATCCCTGGAATGACGGTCGTAACGTCAACAGCTTTATATTTTATTCCTCCAAGCACTCTGTGTTCCGATCTCTTGAGCGTTTTATCTGAGAAACCCAACTCATGGGTGGAGTTATTTATCTTCACGCCCTTGAAGGGAGTGGCCGGGAAAATATGTTCGGGTGAAAAGCCGCCCTCCAGGACAAGCCTCGTCGCACAATATGCATGAAGAGGTTTTATATGTTCACCCGACTGGGTTCCTATTGTTGTGCACAGACTTGGCAGGCTTGATTCAAGGGAAGGGATATTTGGTGGGGGCTTCATTTGCGAAGCCTCCATTCGCGCAACTCTTCCGCTGCGGACTGAAGTAGTCGGCATTCTGTGGCGCTTAACGCAAATCTTTTCCGAAGAATTTGTTGGTCGATCAATTCAGTCGCTTTTTCCGAATCGCCTGACCGAAAAAGCTGATCAACACGTTTTACCAATTGAGCCGCATCGTTTTTCTTGGGCAGGGGTATCGTTACGCGTCCCGCTTCGGTTGGCTCAAGTTTGAGCATTCCACCACCCAGGGCATGCCCTTCCATCTCGCAGCTTAATCGGGTCAAAGAACTGTGCCAACCGGCAACGAACATTTTCGCGTTCGCCTTCGAAGCGAATCGAACAACGTGCAAGGTGTTGGGAGAAAACAAACCGGCCCGGTTTTCCACGAGTTTTGGGATTTGGCCAGTCATGTAGGAAAGTAGTGCGTCCCCACGCCTAACGTGTGGAACTGCGTACCATTGCTGTCGAACGCGGCACTTAAATCGATCATGAACCGCAAGGTGCCTGCCGTGCTTTAAGTAGGCAGCGATCCCTTGTGCGAAGGTATAGCCATCCCCTGAGGGTAGGTGCAGGAGGTATGCCTTTTCCCCCATATCTCGCAACTTCGTCCAATCTTCGTCGCGAAGAACGACGCCATCGCAAGCTGCAAGCGAAAGTATCACCGGCCTCAGATACTTTGCTGGTATTCGCCAATCCCTTCTTTCTCTATCCGTAATGTGGAAATAGTCGTTGAATCCCGTCACATAGCCGATTCCGATATCCGCTTTCTCTTGGAACCGAACAATTCCCTGCATTTCTGACAAGTGTTCATAGAGTTTTCGCGCCTTCAGTGAAATCCGATAGTGCGCAAGGCGGGTCTTGCCGGAAGTAATTGCATCAATATCTACAGGAAGTCCTCGATCCGCAGCGTTTTCAGCCTGAAGGATATTTTGACATGTGGAGACGGACAGCCACTTACAGGGACAGCCGTACCCCTCACATTGAAGAAGGTAGGTCTCTTCACTAAGTTCGGGAAATAAACTTTCACGAAACATGATGACTGAAACTCGAGAAAACTTCTGCAACAGAAAAGCCAGAACGCCTCTCGCATATTGGGCATGGCCAAGCTCGGCTGGAACAACCATCCCCATTCTTCCGCCAGTTTTAAGAAAACGAGTCGCGTGTACCAGAAACGGCGCCCAGGACGAAGAAAGTCGCGGCAGCTCCACGCCTGCATCGCGGGCGCAAGCGAGCGCGCGATCTCTCGCCGCGCCGCTAAAGGTTTGGTATCGAACATATGGTGGGTTTCCCACGATGGCCGAGAAAGCAGGTATCTCACCGGGGCGAATTGTGAAGAAATCCCTGTGCAAGACTTTCAAATCGTCGGCGAGAACCCTAACCGGGCTGGTTGCATCCTGTACAAGGTCTATTCCCCATACTTCGGGAGTATTGTTTCCCAAGGTTCTGAGTTGCCCAATAGCAGCGTAAAGGAAAACCCCTCCGCCGGAGCTTGGGTCCAGAACCGTGTCCGAGGCATTCCTCAGAGCCCATCGGACCAAATGCTGAGCGACGGGCTCATCTGTATAGAACGCGCCCAATGCTTTCTGCTGCGTTGCAGTCGCCAATCTCTTATTCCCTCACAAAACCAAGTGAATTCAGTTGCCACTCACCAGCGCCAGCCCTGAAGTATAAGAACGTAATACCAGCCACGCGTCAAGGGTAGAGTCTCACAACGATATCTTATTTTGGCCGATTGGGTCGCGCGCCGTTATGTATGAGAACTCTCCATGAGAATCACCCGGCTGGGCGGCGTTGTCATATGTTTTCTCATAACAACGCGAATCCTGCAGATTACAATTTCCATATCCAGACTTGCTCGCCGGCGTGCTAATGTGGCGGGGATTTCCCGGGGCTGCATCCGGGATGCTAGGAGACGTCGAATGGGCCGATTCACGGGCGTGCTGGGGTTGCTGACGATGCTTGGGCGGCCTACGTGTTTTCGACCAACCGGCGCGCCATCAAGCTGAAGATGGTGATTTGGGGATTGTCGCTACAGATCGGCTTCGCGTTTCTGGTATTTTATTGGACGTTTGGGCAGCAGCTGTTTTATCGCGCCGGCAACGGAGTGAATAAGCTGCTGGCGTATGCGTTCGTGGGATCGGAATTCGTCTTTGGCGAGATGGGCAAGCAGCATTCCTCGATCGGATTCATCTTTGCGTTTCAGGTTTTGCCCACGATTATTTTTATCGCTTCGCTGTTTGCGCTGCTCTATTACCTCGGCGTGATGCAGGTGGTGATTCGAGCGGCGGCATGGGTGATGCAGCGGGTGATGGGTGCGAGCGGCGCGGAGTCGCTGAACGTCGCTGCCAGCATCTTCATGGGACAGACGGAGGCGCCGTTGACGATTCGGCCATTTCTGCCGGACCTGACGCAGTCCGAGTTGATGACCATCATGACCAGCGGGATGGCGCATGTTTCGGGCGGCATCATGGCGGCCTACATCGCGTTTGGCGTGGAAGCGCGGCACCTGCTGACGGCCGTGATCATGACCGCGCCCGGCACGCTGCTCATTTCAAAAATGCTGGTGCCGGAGACCGAGCAGCCCAAAACCATGGGCGTGGTGCACATGGAAAATGTGGAGCGCGACTCGAATTTTCTGGCGGCCATCGCGCGCGGCACGGGCGAAGGGCTGGGCATGGCGGTGAACGTGGGAGCGATGCTGGTGGCGTTTCTGGCGCTGATCGCGCTCACTAACGGCATCATGGGCGGAATTCACAATTTTTTGGGCGGGCACGGCATGATGTGGTTTCCGACCAGCCTGCAGCAAGATTTTCGGTTGGGCATTTGCCCCGGTGGCCTGGATCATCGGCGTGCCCTGGCATGATTGCGTGCAGATAGGCAATCTGCTGGGCACGCGCATGGTGCTCAACGAACTCGTAGCGTTTTCGTTTCTCGGGCCGATGAAGGGAGTCCTCGACCCGCGCTCGTTTACGATTGCGACTTTCGCGCTGTGCGGTTTCGCGAATTTCAGTTCCATTGGAATGCAAATTGGCGGCATCGGCGCGCTTGCGCCGAATCAGAAGGCGCAGCTCGCCAAGTTCGGCATCCGTGCGATGCTCGCGGGGACCATGGCCAACCTGATGTCCGCCTCGATCGTGGGGATGTTTTTGAAATGAGCGCAACCGTGGCAATAAAATCAAAACCAAGCGTGGAATTTGTGCGCGCCGATGTGGCCGCAAAATTTATTTTTACGAAAACCAAGCTGCGTCCGCAGATTGGCATCGTGCTGGGCAGCGGTTTGGGCGCGTTCGCCGACGAAATTGCGGGCGCGGCGCGCATCGAATACAGGAATATTCCCAATTTCCCGCGCTCGACCGCCATCGGCCACGCCGGGCGAATGGTCATCGGCAAAGTCGCGGACGTGCCGGTGGCCGTCATGCAGGGGCGCGTGCATCTCTATGAAGGCTACACGCCGCGCGAAGTGATTTTTCCGATGCGAGTGATGGCCCGCATGGGGATTCGCGCCGTCTTGCTGACAAATGCGGCGGGCGGAATTAATACCAATTTCAAGCAGGGATGCCTGGTGGTGCTGCGCGATCACATCAATTTGCAGGGAATCAATCCGCTGATTGGCCCGAATGACGAGCGTTTTGGAGAGCGCTTCTCGGACATGACTCAGGTGTACTGGAAGCCCTATCAGGCGGCGGCGCTGCAGGAAGGGAAGCGCCTGGGCATCGAGATTGCCGAAGGCGTTTACGCGGCGCTTTCCGGACCGAGTTACGAAACGCCGGCGGAAATTCGCTACCTGCGCAGCATTGGCGCGGACCTTGTGGGAATGTCCACCGTGCCCGAAGTGATTGCCGCGGCGCACATGGGGATTCGAGTGCTTGGAATTTCCTGCGTCACCAACATGGCCGCCGGAATTCTCGATCAGCCCATTACCACCGAGGAAGTGATGGAAACGGGCGAGCGGGTGAAGGCTGATTTTGTGGCTCTGTTGCGCGCCGCGATTCCGCGCATGAATAAGGACTTGCCGTGAGCGAACAAAACGCTTCTCGCGACTCCAGTTTTGACCGATTGATTGCCGCTGCCCGCATCGCGCGCGAACACGCACATGCGCCCTATTCCAATTTTCGAGTGGGCGCGGCGGTCCGCGCGCAGTCTGGAAGAATCTTCAGCGGCTGCAATGTGGAAAATGCCACCTACGGTTTGACGCTGTGCGCCGAGCGCGTGGCGATCTTCAAGGCCATCTCCGAAGGCGAGCGCGGCTTCGACGCCGTGGCCGTCGTCGCGGACACCGAAGCTCTCACGCCACCCTGTGGCGCGTGCCGCCAGATCATTTGGGAATTTTGCGGCGACGCGGAAGTGGTCCTGGCAAATCTGAACGGAAAAATCGAACGCTACCGCATGTCCGCGCTCTTTCCGAAACCCTTCGATGGAAAGTTCCTGTGAATCGTGAATTGTGATTCGTGATTCGTGGATCGCGAATTGTAGTTTGGCGATGGCGATGCACGATTTGTAATTCGTTGGCTGTAGCTCCTGACTTGCGGTTCGCGAGGCTCAAAGATTCCTGATGGGTCGATTATGTCCGACGCGGATTTCGATTGCCATCCTTGGCTAAATATTCTTGAGTTTGGGAATGCTATTCACAAATCACGAATCACGATTCACAAATCACGATTCACAAATCACGATACAGGACCCGGGCCGCCTTACGACGAAGAGCGCTCCGCGCTTCGCTGGCGCTGCAGTCGCAGCGCGGCTGTCCTCAGGGTTTCGGCGACGCCCTTGTTGGTGGTCAGAAATTTGAGGTCCTGCGGTTTCAAATGCGGCAGCATGTGCAGCGTAATTTCCAGCGGCGTTTTGGGATTGAACGTCAACCCCTTGGTGATGGCATAGTTCTTGCGAAACTTGCGGTTGTTGGCGATCAGCCGAAGTGTTTCATCGGTGAGGCTGGCCATGCTGGCGAAGGATTCCACTTCCTGTTCCGTCAGCAGCGGCGATTGAAGCACGGCACGCTGCACCAGTTTGCATGGATCGCGGATCAGCAGCAGGCGCTCGCCGCGGCCTCCCTTGACCGCCAGTTGCACGCGCTCGACCACGCGCATGCGCCCGATTTTTTGCAGCAGCGTTTCGCGCTGCGCTTTGTCTGGCTCGGCTGCTTCCGCCGCTTCCTTAAATGCTTCCATGGGTTCGGGTTCGTCGCGTTGCAGCTCCACGAGTTGCGCGCGCTGCTCCGCGTTAATCACCGTGGAGGCAATCAGTTCGGCAACCAGCGTGGGAGAGGTGCTCAGCCGGTCCAGATTTTCGAATAGATCTTGAACGCCGGTGACCGAGAGATGATTGAGGACAGGCCGAAGGACTTCGATGGGGCAGGTGGGATTGTTCGCCAGCGCGTCAGCCACGCCGGGCCTGCGCGAAAACTCGGCGGCGCAGTAGGCGAACATTTCCGGCGCGGCGCCGGGCCGGGCGAGCGCGGCGAGCACATTCTTCAGAGGCTGTGTCGCCAATACTCCCGCGGCTTTCTCGCGAACCGCGGATTCCGAATCCGCGGCAAGAATACAGAGCGCCTCGATGCGCGTTTCCGGTTCCAGCGCGGCCGCCTCATTGCAGATTGCAAGCTTTCGGTCCAGGCCCGCATGGCCCGAACGAATTTCATCGCGGAGCGATTCGTTAATTTCCGCCTCCGGGGATTCCCTTGAGGGCGTCGCGCGTAAGCGTAATTTTCCCTGAATGGCCCGCGGGCCCCACGGGAGGTAATGATTTACCGTTCAACTCCAGGCGCAGCGCGCCCGCATCCTTGGCGGACACCTGGAAATGATCCGCGGCCGAGAATAATTGATTTTCTCCAGCCTTCATCGTCCCGTCATAGACCACATCTTTGTCCGCGACAACCGTGACCTTGGTCTTCTTAGCGGCCTCGACCTTCAGCTCAAACCGGTCAGTAACGGCCAAATTTGGCGTAGCCGTGGGAGCCGAACCTGCTGGCACGGTAGTGGCCCCGGAGGTTTCGCTTTGATCTGTCGCCACACTGTTTGCAGCCGAGAGATCCGCGGGGCCCTGCTGAGATGCTCCGGCGGCGTCAGCAGATGGCGTGACATTCATTGCGGAGACCCGCGCCGCGCGTCTTGCCGCGCGCCATGCCAGGATACGGCGTGTGCCGAACCAGCCTCCAGCCAGCAGCGCAACAATGACAACAACAGCAATAATCCAGGCGATCCAGGGTTGATCCGGATTCACCGCGGGAGGCCTGCCGGTCCATACAGGAACACTTGGGCGGTCGCCGACAGCCAAAGTGTACTCCGCCACGATGTTTTCCTCGTCAAGGCCCAGATAGCGGGCCACGGCTCGCACGAAGCCTCGATTGAAGACACCGCCGGGGAGTTGATCCCACTTCTCGTTTTCAATGGCTTGCAGGAATCGCGTGGCTATTCGCGTGGCGGCGGAAATTTCCTCCAGCGCCACCCCCCGCATTTCTCGTTCCCGTTTTAGGCTTTCGCCAAAAGTACCTTTATCCATAATGTTAGTCAGCGGCCCGAGAGTCCCTGCGAATATAGGCGGGAGGCGCATTAGTGTCAATCTCCCGCGAGCCAGCGTGTGACTCACTCATATTTAGTGAGGAACTAACGGCGACCGATGCCAAAACGGGTGGCTTCGTGGATCTGCAAGCGCGCATGCTGCCAAATGAGCAGAACGGCATAGGGACGGGTGTTCCGTCCCGCCTTTGCCGACTCGCAAAGGGCTTATTCGCGGCTACACGAGGACAATGCCCGGAGTACGATCGGATGAGCGACCTGGGATACTCTTCACTATCGAGCAACAGCCCAACAAGTCGGCGTTGCACGGATTGGCAATAGCTGACTATAATTTCGAGTGCCTCAATGCCTTCCGCGAACCGGAGGGTGACCCACTAAGGAGTCTGGCACCAAGGCTTTCAGTGACCACGACTGAAAATTTTTCAGGCATCGAGCGGCGCCGCAGGGCAACAGTTCGGGGAGAACAACGCGAGGCCGGTGAAATCGCGGTGTTCCACGAATTGGGCAAAGCGCTTACGTCCTCCCTCCAGCTCGATCAGGTTCTCCGCACTATCATGGAAAAGATCGATGAATTTTTGCGCCCGGACACCTGGTCGCTTCTGCTCGTCGATGAAGCCAAGCAGGATCTTTATTTCGAGTTGGCGGTGGGCAAGGGCGCGCAGGCGTTGAAAGACGTGCGCATCAAGCTGGGCCAGGGAATCGCCGGCTGGGTGGCGCAAAACGACGAAGCCGTGATCGTGCCCGATGTGAGCAAGGACACTCGCTTTTTCTCGCAGATCGACGAAAAAACAAAAATGGAAACGCGCTCGATCGTGGCCGTTCCGGTGCGATATCGCGACCATTGCCTGGGCGTCATCGAGCTGATCAATTGCGTTGAGAGAGACGGTTTCATGGAGCACGATCTGGCGCTGCTCGAGGCGCTGGCGGATTTCGCGGCGATCGCCCTGGAAAATGCGCGGCACGTAAAACGCATTCATGAACTGACCATCACGGACGACTGCACCAGCCTGTACAACGCGCGGCACATGGATTTTATTCTGGAGACGGAAATTTACCGTTCGCAGCGCTACGGCTATGAATTCTCCGTGGTCTTCATCGACCTCGATCATTTCAAGAGCGTCAACGATACGCACGGCCATCTGGTCGGATCGAAACTTTTGGCCGAAGTGGGGCAGCTTGTGAAGAGCGCCTGCCGCAGGATCGATTTTGCGTTTCGCTATGGCGGCGACGAATTTGTAATCGTATTGCCGCAGGCTGCCAAGGAAAGCGCCTTTGTGGTCGCCCGCCGGCTGCACAAATTGATCGGCGAGACGCACTGGCTGAACGCGGAGGGCCTGGACATCCACTTCACGGCGAGCATTGGAGTGGCGTCATTTCCGTCGGATGCCAAGACCAAAGTGGAATTGCTGCATTTGGCGGATGAAGCCATGTACGCCATCAAGAACACCACGCGCAACGGCGTGGCGGCTGCCAAAATCGGCGTTCTCCCGCCCAAGTAAGCAAGCCTAACCGCCGCGATTTCCACAGTAGCTCAAAGCCCCTCCTTCCGCATTTTCTTGATTCACTACCTATGCCATGCTAGGCTCACCCCTTCCGGTGGCACGCCGCATTGTGATTGGATTGGATGCCCCGGACGAGCCGAGACGAGGAGCGCATGTCCAACGAAGCATTGGGGATGATTGAAACCAAAGGACTGGTTGCTTCGATTGAAGCGGCCGACGCCATGGTGAAGGCTGCCAACGTCATCCTCATCGGAAAAGAATATATTGGCTCGGGGTATGTCACGGTGATGGTGCGGGGAGATGTGGGCGCCGTAAAAGCGGCCACGGACGCGGGGGCGGCTGCTGCGCGCCGCGTCGGCGAACTGGTCTCCGTGCACGTAATTCCGCGGCCGCACGAGCACGTGGAAAAGATTTTGCCCGGGGGCGGCGCGCCTCCTGCAGCGAAGAAGTAATGAAGTAATTTTGTAGGAAGCAGTGTTGTAGCCCGCCTCTTCAGAGGCGGGGTTTTTGGCGCTCTGCCATCCAGACCCTCGTCCGCCACGGCGGACGAGCTACAATACCTGGCGAACCGCTACAGAGTGCGAACCACGGCAATGATGTTTGTAGGAGAAGGTAAAGCGTTTTGAGCCTGCGCGATCGCGACCTCATCTCCATTCAAGAAGCCCGCGAACTGGCGGCACGAGCCGCCGCCGCACAAAAGAAATTCGCGGAATTTTCCCAGGAACAAGTTGACGCAATCGTGGAAGCTTGCGCAAAGGCTGCGGCCGAAAACGCGGAGCCCCTGGCGCGCGCGGCCGTGGAAGAAACCGGATTCGGAAACGTCCCCGACAAAATTGTAAAGAACATGCTGGCTGCGGTGAATGTACCGCGCGCCATTCGCTCCATGCGCACCGTGGGGATATTGCGCGAGGACCGCGAAAAAGGAATTGTCGAAGTTGCGTCTCCCATCGGCGTCGTTGCAGCCGTGATTCCGTCCACCAATCCCACTTCCACGGCAATTTACAAAACGCTGATTTCCATCAAAGCGCGCAACGCCATTGTGCTGAGTCCTCATCCATCCGCAATCCAGTGCATTTGCCGCGCGGCCACTTTGCTGGATCGCGCCGCGCTCACGTCGGGCGCGCCCGAGGGACTGATCCAGTGCATGCAGCACACCACGCTGCAGGGCACGCGCGAACTGATGCGGCAGCCCGAAATTGGAGTGATTCTGGCGACGGGCGGCACGGGGCTGGTGCGCGCCGCGTACGGTTCGGGCAAGCCGGCTTACGGCGTCGGGCCGGGCAACGTGCCCGCGTTCATCGAGCGCACCGCGGACGTGCGCAAAGCCGTGGCGGACATCATCGCCGGAAAAACATTCGACTACGGAACCATTTGTTCGTCCGAGCAGGCCATCGTTGCCGAGGAATCGGTGCGCGAGCTTGTGCTTGAGGAATGCCGCAAGCAGGGCGCGTATTTTCTTTCCGCTGAAGAAATCGAAAAAGTTACGCGTGTGGTGTTCCTGCCGGGCTCGCGCACGCCGAACACCCAAATTGTGGGCCGCGCCGCGACCGTGATTGCCGAGATGGCGGGCGTCAAAGCGCCGCCGGCGACGCGCGTGCTGGTCGCGCGCCTCCAGCCGGAACAGGTGGGGCGCGATTTTCCGCTCTCCGCCGAAAAGCTGTCGCCGATCCTGGCGTTCTACACGGTGACAAATCTTGCTGCGGGGATTTCGCTTTGCCGGCGGCTGCTGGAATTCGGCGGGCTGGGGCACACCTGCGCGATTCACTCGCAAAATCGAGCGGCGATCTTGCAATTTGGCGAGGCCATGCCCGCGTTTCGCGTGATCGTCAACAGCGCGTCGGTGCACGGCTCGATCGGCTATTCCACTAATCTTTTTCCGGCGATGACACTCGGTTGCGGCGCGCCCGGCGGGAACATCACTTCGGACAATATCGGCCCGCAGCACTTGATGAACGTAAAACGCATTGCCTGGGAAGCGCGCGCGGTTGAGCACCGCACCGTTCCCGCGGATCAGCGCATGGCGGGCGCCGCGAATTCGCCCGCGCCCAAAGCGGTGCAAGCGGAGGTGAGCATGTCAGCTCCAAAGGAAACTTCGCCGAGCGCGAAGGCGGCTTCTGCCGAAGGAAAGCCGGCGGAAACGAAACATGTCGCGCTCGCTCAGGCGTCGTCCACCGGCAGCGTGGATCGCGCGGCCATCGCTCGCATCGTTGAAAATGTGCTTGCGGCGCAAGGGATCGCTCGCGGGAGCGGCGCGCCAAAATCCATGCCTGCTTCTGCGCCCGCGCCGGAGCAAAAGTTGGCTGCAACCACAGCCTCAGAGAAAGAATTGGCAAGCCCCGCGGCCATTGCATCGGAAATTGCGGACCGGCTTTTCGGCGCGCCCGCGAAATCGAAGGAAGCCTCTTGTGGCTGCACCGCCCAAGGCGGCACGGATGCATCCAGCAAGCTTCCATCGCCTGCGACGGATGGGAGCAATTCCGCTGAATCGGTGCGATCTCAGAAAGCGGAAGCTTCGGCTCCGTCGGTTCCTGCTTCCCCTGCCACGAAGAAGCCTGAAACGCCGGCAAAGAACGCCATCGAAATTCAGGTTTTCGTCAGCGAAAATGATGTGCGCCGCGCGATGACTCGCAGCGAAAAAATATTTATCGGCCGCAAGACCATCCTCACGCCTTCCGCGCGCGACCTGGGCATGGAACACGAAGTGTTCGTGGAAACGGAAACCGGATCGATCCGCTAAATCGCCATCTTGCTGAGGGGGTTTGTAGCACAGGCTTCAGCCTATGGGGTCTTGTCCATGCACAAAATCAAAATCCACAGGCTGAAGCCTGTGCTACCTTACGGCAGGACAACTCGCTTGGAAAATAGCGGCAAAGGAAAAAACTGACATGCGAAAAGCTTTGGTCTTTGCAATTGTGCTGGCTTGCGTGTTTCCGTTCTCGATGGGAGCAGCGGCGCAGACTTCCGAAGTGCGAGTGCTGGCCTCCAACGGGATCAAAGCCGTGGTGGAGGATTTGCGCGCGCAAAGTGAGCTCGTGATTGGCCACCCGATTTCGGTGGAATACCGTCCCACTGCCGCTTTGAAACAAGAGATCGATGCGGGAGCGCCCTTCGATGCCGTGATCGTGACCGTGGAAAGCATCGACCAATTGAGTAAGGAAGGGAAGATTACGGGCGGCGAGGGAACGCCCATCAGCCGCGTTGGCGTGGGCATTGGCATTCGCAAGGGTGCGCCTCGGCCCGATATCGGCACTCCTGAAGCGTTGAAGCGCGCCATGCTGGGCGCCAAAGCCATTGCCTACGGGCCCGTTGGCGCGAGCTTTCCTTACATTACGAAAATGCTGGATACGCTGGGGATCGCTGACACCATGAAGGCCAAGACTTTATTTTTCAATACCTCCGATGAAACGAACGAAGCCGTGGCGGAGGGCAAGGCGGATTTCGGCATGACGCTGGTCAGCGAGATCCTGCCGGCAAAAGGCGTTGAACTGCTGGGGCCATTTCCCGATGAATTCCAGGGCTACGTGCGCTTCTCCGCTGCTGTCGGCACGAAAGCGAAAAATCCAGAAGCTGCGGCCGCGCTGATTAAATTCCTGGCAGGGCCGGACGCACTCGCGTCCATCAAGGCCAGAGGCATGCAGGCGCACTAGGGGAAACTGCGCGTCATGCTGAAACGAGAACTTGTGGCGCGGGCGTCTCGCCGGCGGTTTTCTCCCTCAAATGCCGCAAAACCACCGGCGAGACGCCCCTGCCACGAGAATGCAATTCGACCGGGGCGCTGTTTGGCATGGTAGAATGGCGGCAATTCGGCTCGAGCAGCAAATCCAGTTCCCATGATCGAAATGCAATCCTCGTGCCGACAGGCGTTGAACGCTTCGCAATCCGCGAAGCCAAGAGGGAGACGACTCATGAAGCGATTTTGGAGCGCCCTAGGCCTCGTCATTCTTTGCGCTGCTCTCGCCCACGGCGCCACGGACGCATCGATTTCCGGCGTGGTGAAAAACCCGGCAGGCGCGCCTTTTCGCGGCGCGTTTGTTCACGCTCAAAATGTGCAATCCAAAATTACCGTGAACGTGATGTCCGACAATCAGGGCCGCTATCGGATTCAAGACCTGCCCCCGGGCGAATATCAAATTCGAGTCACGGCTACCGGCTACAAGGCCGAGCCTCGCGCGGGAGTGAAACTTTCCGCGGGCGGTTCCTCCTCGCTCGATTTCACGTTGCAAGCAAGCGCGGTGCGCTGGAACGATCTTTCCCTTTATCAAGGCAAAACGCTGATGCCTGAAGGAAAAGGCAAGGACATCCTGACCGGGAACTGTTTTGCGTGCCACGGCTTTCAGACCCGCATGGCCGCGGTGAGGCGCGACCACGACGGCTGGACGCAGGCGGTCAACTATATGCTCACCACGCGCCACGCGCGCCTGGGCAATCACATCAACGATGAGGATGCCGCAGTCCTGGCGAATTATTTGGATGACGCCTTTGGCGCGGAAGCGAAGTTGCCCAAGTCTCCCGCCGACATGCCGGGATACAAGGCCACGGTTCGCCCCGTCAGCGACGACGGATTGAAAATTACTTACGTCGAATACGATATGCCCGGTCCGAATCGCATGCCCTTCAGCGCCACGCCGGACAAAGACGGCAAACTGTGGATTCCGGACATGGGCTCGGTAAACACGCTCGGCCATCTTGACCCGGCCACCGGCGCGATCCAGGAATTTACCGCGCCGAATTCCTTTGCCGCGGGCATTCACTCAGCCGTTCCCGCGCCGGATGGCTCCGTGTGGATTTCCGAGCAGGCCGCCAATAAAGTCGGCCGCTGGGATCCGAAAACAAAACTGATCACCGAATATCAGGACACCTACAAGCAGGGAATGGAAGGCCTGGAGGACGGCGGCTCGAAGCACACCGTGCGCGTCGATTCCAAAGGGCGCGTGTGGGGATCCGCCGTGTTCGCCAACCTGACCATGTACGATTCCAAAAATAATGAGTTTTCACATTTTGCGGACACCTTTTCACCTTACGGCATCGAACTCGACAAGAATGAAAATGTCTGGTTTGCGGAATTTTATCCGGAAGGGAAAATCGGCATGGTCAACGCGAAAACAGGGAAGGTCACCAAATGGGACCCTCCCACAAAGGGCGGCTGGCCGCGCCGCATCGAAATCGACGACGACGGAATCGTTTGGTTCGCGGAATATCAGGGCGGCAAAATCGGGCGGTTCGATCCCAAAACGCAAACCTTCAAGGAATTTGAATTGCCGGGTCCAAGAGCCACTCCTTACGCGCTGGGAATCGATAGGAATCACAATATCTGGTACTCATCAGACGAGATGGACGTCATCGGCCGTCTCAACCCGAAAACCGGCAAAGTCACCGAGTTTCCCTACGCGCAATCCGAAAACATGATGAAGGAATTTTTTCTCGATGCGCAGGGCCGCATGTGGTACGGCTCCGCTCCGAACAACAAAGTGGGATACTTCATCCCGTCCGATTTGGAGTGACGCAATTCGTTGCAGCTGTTGAAGAATTTGGATGCCCCATCCTTGCGCATTTTGCAAGGGTGGGGTTTTTTGTTGAAATCGAAGGCCCCTTTCTCCTTAGCGCAATTTTTCATGCTGGGTGCGAGTAACTGTCCCTTAACTCGAATTGGCCTTGACGCCATGGAACTCTGGCAGTGTATGATTCAATTAAATTCAATTTGAACAAGGAAATTTGGAAGCCGGGAGGAGTTGTGAAATGCCAAGCCGTTCATGCGCCGCTGCGCTGGCGTCCGCCATTTTGTTGATCTGTTGCTGCGCGGTGTCCGCTCAAACCAAGAAGCCGTCCGATACGCCGGCAGCGTCAACATCCTTCGATCCGCATGATTTGTCAGGCGTCTGGAGTCAAGAGCATCCCCGGAACTTGCCGGTGGTGGAGCGCTACTGGAATTATGAATTCAACAAGGAAGAGCCTCCCATGACGGCCTGGGGACAGGCGCAATTCGATGCCGCCAAGTCCTCATTCGGACAGCATACTTATCCTCTCGCGGAAACCAACGACCCGCTTTACCACAGTTGCACTCCGGCGGGCCTGCCGCGAGTGTATCTGCATCCATTTCCCATGGAAATCGTTCAGATGCCGGGCGAAATCATCATCCTTTTCGAGTACGACTCCCTCCGGCATCCGATCTTCACGGACGGCCGAAAGCATGACGAGACCCTTGGCCCCTTGTGGATGGGCGATTCGATCGGCCATTGGGAGGGAAACACGCTGGTTGCCGACAGCGTGAATTTCAACGATAAGACCTGGATCGACCGCGTGGGCCACCCGCACAGCGGCGACCTGCACGTCGTCGAGCATTTCAAGAGAATTGACCACGATCATCTGGTGGATGACATTACCATTGAGGACGCCAAGGCCTACAGCAAACCTTGGACGGCACATCTGGATTTTGTGCTGAGGCCTACATGGACTCTCGGCGAGCAGTTCTGCGAGGACGAGCATAGCTTTGAAAACTTCGACCAAAAGGGCGCCGCGGGGGCGAAATAGCCGGTCCGTACCTTGCGCGAAAATTGTCGATCGCATGCCATCTGCTGGCGATTGATGAGAGGAGATAAACGGATCGGCGTTTTTGCGGTCTCAATGGATTATTTTGATCAGTGTGTTTTTCAAACGCGGAACTTTTCGGCGATGAAGATTATTGCCCGATCCGCATTTTTAGGGAGGCTATTGGATATGAAAAAGCTCGCGCTCGTTCTGATTATGGCATTCAGCTTCTTTCTGGTTTCCGCTCCACTTCTCGCGCATCATGGAGAGGCCAATTACGACACCGAGAAGATTGTATCCGTCAAAGGGACGGTGACGGAATTTCAGTTTATCAATCCTCACACGCTGATCAACTTGGATGTAAAGAACGACAAGGGCGAGATTGAAAAGTGGGCTTGCGAAGCACGCAGCCCGGGGATGCTGGTCCGCGCCGGCGGCTGGGACAAAAACACGCTCAAGGTGGGCGACGTGATTACCGTGTACGGTTATCGAGGCAAGAACGGGGCGCTGGTGATGCGCCTTCAGAAGCTCACGCTGGCCGATGGCACGGTGAAGGACAACTTGTAATCGTTCTTTACGCGAAACGAAGGCTCCAACAATAGAATCGCGCGGAGGAGTTTTGAAATGCGAAAGTGTCCACTGGGCGTAGCGCTGGCGCTGGCGATTGCATTAGGTGTTTCGTCCAAGGCATTCGCTCAAAGTAAGCAGCCATCCGAGAAAGCGGCCCCCCAGAAACCTTTCGATCCGCATGATTTGTCAGGGGTCTGGTTCGACGATCACCCTCGGCCGGACAGAGTCGCGGATCGATACTGGGTCTACAAGTTCACCTTTGAAGAGCCTCCGATGACCGCCTGGGGCAAGGCGCAGTTGGACGCAGCCAAGACCTCTTTCGGACCTCACACGTTTCCACTCGCGGAAACCAACGATCCTGTTTACCACACCTGCGCTCCGCTCGGCTTTCCGCGCATTTTTCTTTACCCGTTGCCGTTGCAAATTGTGCAGACGCCCGGCGAAGTCATCATGCTTTTCGAGTACGACTCCGCCCGCCACCAGATCTACACCGATGGGCGGAAGCATGACACCAGTCTCGGCCCTCTATGGATGGGCGATTCCATCGGGCATTGGGAGGGAGACACGCTGGTCACCGACACCGTGAATTTCAACGACAAGACCTGGCTGGATCGCATGGGGCACGCGCACAGCGACGCTCTTCACGTAATCGAGCACATCCGGCGCGTGGACCACGATCACCTGGTGGACGATATCACCATTGACGACCCCAAGGCCTACACCAAGCCCTGGACCGGGCATCTGACATTTGCGTTGCGGCCCACGTGGACCATCGCGGAAGCATTCTGCGAGGATGAGCAGAGCTTTCAAGATATCGATGATGCAGGGGCGGCCCCGGCGAAGTAAGGACTTTGGGATTGACACATCTATAACCCCGGTGGGATATTTCCCTCAGTTGATTGCGGGGTGAGAGTTTTGCCGGCGCATTTTCTGTGTACTTGGATCCACAATCTTCCGGAGGCTTGGAAAATGAAAAAAATGGCGCTCTTTCTGGCCATCTCATGCGCCGCTCTTCTGGTTTCGGCGCCGATCCTCGCGCATCACGGGGAAACCAATTACGACACGGAAAAATTGTTTACTGTGAAGGCCACGGTGACGAACTTTGAGTTCATCAATCCCCATACGCAGATTACTCTGGAAGCCAAAAACGACAGGGGCGAGGTCGAAAAATGGATCTGTGAAGCGAGAAGCCCCGCGATGCTCGTTCGCAACGGTGGCTGGGATAAGAACACGCTCAAGCCCGGCGACGTCATTACCGCGATCGGCTTTCGAGCCAAAAACGGCACGAACATCTTGCGCCTCAAGAAGATCGTGCTTTCCAACGGCAAGGAACTCCCCGATCTATAGAAATTTGTGGCGGGTCTCCGGCCTCATGGCCTAGCGAATGCACGCCGATTTCAGTTGCGAGGTTGTCCTATGAACATCAAGCCGGTCGCTTCCGTCGTTTTGAGTGCGGTCCTTCTCATGGCATGCGCTCCGCTGTGGGCGCATCACGGGAATGCCGCCTACGATGAGGCGCATTGGATCACCATCTCGGGCACCGTGACGGAATTCGTGTGGGCCAACCCGCATTGCCAGATTTTTATGGACGTGAAGGACGATAAAGGCAAGGTCGTCAATTGGGCCATTGAAAGTCAAAGCCCGGGCATCATGCGCCGGAACAGCTGGACCAGGACATCTCTCCAGCCCGGGGACCAAATCACGGTTACTCTTGCTCCCGCCAAGAACGGAGCGCCGGTCGGTTTTTCCGGCAACAATGACGGGAAAGTGGTTTTTGCCGATGGCCGCGTGTTGAAGATGAACAACAGGTAGCGATAGCATAGCCACTTATTGCTTTAAGTTTCTTGCCGCATAACTGTTTGATGGGTGGTCAGCAATTCTGTTTTCCCGCGAATATCTGAGGGAGCAAAGTGCAAAGTCGCCTTACGTTTTTACCAGCATATTGGATGGTGGCATTGACCGTAGCACTTACCTTGCCAAGTGCCGCGCCCGGCCAGCCTTCCCCGCAGCAAGCCGCGGCGAAATCCGCACCCTCTCCCGATTCCAAACGCGACTTGACCGGCGTCTGGCAGCTTCAGGGAGGCGATGGCGGCGCGCAGCCTATCGCCGCGGATAAGGACATGCCACCGATGACGCCCTGGGCAAAGGTAAGGTTCGATGCGCAGAAGCCCGGATACGGAGCGAGAGGCGCGCCGGGCGGCAACGATCCCATCCTGCAATGCGATCCCATTGGTTTTCCGCGCATCATGCTGATGCCCACGCCAAATGAAATCGTTCAGCTGCCCGACCGCGTGCTTCAGTTTTGGGAGCGCGAACACGAATGGCGCAGCATCTGGACCGATGGGCGCCCGCTTCCCAGCGATCCCGACACGACGTGGTACGGATACGCAATTGGGCACTGGGAGGCTGATGACACGTTCGTGGTGGAATCCAGCGGCTTCAACGACAAGACCTGGCTCGGCCCGACGGGATATCCGCACAGCGAAGAGATGCGCGTCGTCGAGCGCTATCGCCGCGTGGACCATGACACGCTCTCCTACGACATGACCATTACCGACCCAAAGGCTTATAGCAAGCCCGTGATTACGCCGCACCGAATCATGAAACTCAAGCCCAATGAAGAGATCAGCGAGCAGCCCTGCGTGTGGTCCCAGGAAAACGAATTCGCGCAGAGAATCAGAAACCCGGCGACGCCAAAGCCCGCGAAATAAACAGGAGGACAGGATTCAGCCTGCGGGTTTTGGGCGGCGAGCACGCTCAAGTGTGCTCGCACAAAACCCCGCAGGCTGAAGCCCGCGCCACTTGCGAGCGTTTACATTACGGAGACGAACGAATAGCCATGCTCTTGCGCGCGATTCACCGCAAGGATTCCCGCGGGAACCATGCGCGCATTGCCGATCAGGTTAGAGGTGATTTCCTTGACCACGGCGTCTACTTCGAGGTTATTGGCTTTAGCGATTCGGGTGGCGATGCCTCGAGTGGACGTTGCGCACACGGCAAACTGGGCGCCCTTCTTGATCAGCGATTCCATTCTTCCGGCTTGCGCTGTTTCTCCGGCGGGGCCATATACATTGATTTTGGGCGCTTCTTTCGTTTTCGGGTCCACGAACTCGGCCTGCTCGGCGATTTGTTTGCCATACTTGGCCCAAATCGCGTCGTTGTATGCGAACGAAGTGGCCTTGTGGCGCGCCACGATGATGACGGCCAGATCGCTATCCTTCAGGCTGTACGCCTGCTCACTGGTATTGAAATAATTGCTGGCAAATTGCAGCGCCCAGCCAAGGCCATCCCCTGAGGATGCGTCGAATACGTAGCGATGCGAGCCGGGAATCTTGTCGTACCAATCGTCCTGCGCATAGCGTGCAGGTCGAAACGGCGCATCCGCCGCTGCCTGGGCCATCGCCGCGGGAGAACTAACCGCAGCCGCGCTCGCCACGCCAACTCCCACGCCCAGCCGCGTGAGAAATAGCCGCCGCGCCATCGAAGATTGCAACCATTTTGCGTTCATGAGGATGTTCTCCTTCTCCGTTTAGGGTCAATGCGTGGCCATAGTATATGCCCAGCTCTCGAAAATTGGGATTATTCAATTACGGATCGATAAGTCGGCAAGCCGCATTTAGTAAATATTATTTCGCGGGATTGCAGTCTGCGCAGCATGATTGTGCAGTGCGAATTTCTCGCCACCGATTCTTGTGCTTGTGGACAATCATCGCCTATTTACCTTTCTTGATGCGTTCAGCTGCGGCTGGAAACAAGCGAAGCGCGTTGTGGCCGATCTCCTCGATATGTTCCCGCGCAAGCCCCGCATAGCTGAGCAGCGCCTCGATGTTCGCTTGCATGGTCAAATCCGTGGTGCAGGGCACGCCGCAATCCGATCCATAGACCAGATGATCGTGCGTGGTCATGGCCAGCGCCGGCCCCAGTGTGGTGGGGCAGGTGGCGGCGGTATCCAGATAGAGGCGGCGAAGGTGCTCTCGAAATTCAGTGGGTGTTACGCCATTGGGATTCGGAATCCATCTCTCGTTGCCCAGAATCATCAGCCTGCCGGAAAGCGCGGGCAGCGCTCCGCCGCAATGCGCCAGCACCAATTTAATGTTTGGAAATTTGCGGAATATCCCTGCGTACAGCATGTCAACCACGGTGCGCGCGGTCTCGAAGGCCACCTCAATTAACGCGCTGGGGCGGCCCATCGCGGCCGGAGCGTATGCGTTTGGGTGCGCGAAGACCACGGCGTGGAGACGATCCAATTCCTTCCACACCGGGTCGAGCCGCGCATCGCTCAGGTAGACGCCATTGTAATGGCAGGTTACGGCAAACCCGTCCGTGTGCAGTTGGCGCGAAGCTCGTTCAATTTCCGCAAGGGCATCGTCAGGGCTGTCGGTTGGCAAAGCGGTGAGCAATCCGAAGCGCGACGGATGTTCTTGCACGAGGGATGCCGCATATTCATTGGAAGTACGCAGCGCGCCCAAGGTCTTCGGGATGTTGCTCAGCATTTGCATGGCAATTCCGGTACGATCCATGTAGTTCAGCATGGATTCCGGGTCCCAGCGAGGCGGCTCTGAAATGATCCAGCCCGCCTCGGTCATGGCTACGCGGCGAGCCTCGCGCACGGAATCTGGTTCCGGCGGAAAGAAGTGCGCATGTACGTCGATCCATTCATTTACAAGCATTGCAATCTCTTTCTATGTGAGGCGCCTGAATGCCATGGCATCACGGCTAGATGGAACAAAATATGTAGAACTGCTCGGACTGGAAATTCTCATTTCACATTTCCGGCCGGCCGATAATTTATACCTGGTCGCCTCAGTGTGCAATGTTGCGCGAAAATCCAGCCGCATTTAAAGCACCTCACCAAGAAGAATTGACACACCGGCTGTGCCCGGAGCAAACTTGCGCCTCATAATCAGGAGGCGGCATGAAAATTCGTATGATGGCATTAGTGTTGGCGCTAGTGGGCGCAATCGCTCAGAGCAGTGTGGCGTTTGCTCAAAACGTACCGCAGCAATTCGTGGTCAGCGGTAAAGCCGCGGAGAAGATTCAGGATTTCACCACCATCAATCTGGCCACTGCCGAGCGCATCGCCGACGTCTGTGAGCAAGGAGCGACCGCGCAAGGCGGCCAGCACACCATCACGATCCTCGACAAGGCCGGCAACCACGTCTACATGGACCGCATGGACGGCCAAGGCTATCTCAATATCATTACGTCCGAGATGAAGGCGCGCACCGCGCTGCTTGGGCGCGTACCCAGCAAGACCTACATGAATGCCATTATCCAAGATCCCAATCAGGAATTTCAGCTGCTCCAGTTGGGTTTCTATCCCGTGGCCGGCGGGCTTCCCATCGTGGTCAACAATCAGTTGATCGGCGTAGTTGGCGCCGGCGGCTTTCGGCCCAACCCGCCTGTGTGGAGCGACGAAATTTGCGCGCACACGGCGCTTGTCGATGTGATCGGCCCGTCGGTCCCGCCGCTTATCGAAGACGTTCCGCCGCGCCGCAATCCCAATCCGGGCAACGCTCCTGTTCCGCGTTTTGCGGCTAGCGCGCCGCCCAAGCCGAGTGTGCCGGCGGAGTTCGTGGTCGGAGGCAAGGGTGCGGCCAACGTGTTTGACGGCAATCAGATTTCGTTGGCTTCCGCCAAGAAAATCGCGCGCGCCTGCCGCGACTGGGCGGCCTCCAAGGGAGGGATCATGTCCGCCTACGTTCTCGATACGGCCGGCGAATTCGTGCACATCGAGCGCATGGACGGCATTCTCCCGAATGAGTTGCGCACATCGCTCTTGAAGGCGCAGACGGCCTTGAAGACGCGCCAGCCCACTTCCATCGGCGCGGCGCAGGTCAAAAATAATCCGGCCGGCCTGCTGCGCGATACCGCGTTCTTTAATTTCTTTGAGGCCCCCGGCGGCATTCCCATTGTTGTCAACGGACAAATGATCGGCGCCGTCGGCGTAAGCGGCGGCGCGGGCGGCGGCGACGAAAATTGCGCCATCGAAGGCCTGAAGGCGGCATTCGGCGATCACGCCACGTTGCCGGTCTATCCGGCAGCGACGGCGGGCAGCGAGGCGCGCTAAGTGAATGTGCGGCCAGATCGACTTGCGGCTGCGTTCGCCGATCCCCCTTGGGCTGTTACCATCGTGGCGAGGATGCGTATATAGAATTGAATGGGTTGCGTGAAGCGAATTTAGCTAAACTTTTTCGGTGATCATCGTGAAAAATTCATTCTCGGCTTTTCAGCAAAAATTAGTCGATATCTCGCAGCTCAAATCCGCTATCGCTGTCCTCAACTGGGATAAGGACGTCTTCATGCCTCCCAAAGGCAGCGGACCCCGCGCCGCGATGCTGGGATATCTGGCGGGCGAGCTGCACGATAAAGTCATCTCCAAGGAATTTCGCGAGCTGTTGCAAGAGGCTAAAGCGGCTGCGGACGCGGCTGGCCTGACTCCCGGCGAAAGCGCCATTGTGCGCGAAGTCTGGCGCGATGTGACGCGCGAAGAAAAACTGCCCTTGGAATTCGTGAAGGAGCTCACGCAAGTAACGTCCGAGGCGTATCACGTTTGGATGGACGCCCGTAAGAAAAAAGACTTCAAACTTTTTGCGCCCCACTTGTCCAGGATCGTCGCGCTGAAGCGGCGGGAAGCGGAATTGGTTGGATTTCAGCACTCGCCTTACGACGCGCTGCTGGATACCTTTGAGCCCTATGCGACCACTGAGGAAATCGCCACTGCGCTCGGCGATTTAAAGAATTTTCTGGTGCCCTTCCTGGTCAAGATCAAGAACTCCAAGGCCAAGGTTTCGCAAAGCATCATCGCGGGCGATTACGATATCGAGAAGCAGAAAGCATTTTGCGCCCTGGCCGCAAAGCAGATTGGCTACGATTTCGACGCCGGGCGGCTGGATGTCAGCGCCCATCCATTTAGCACCAGTTTTCATCCGCTGGACTCGCGCATCACTACGCGCTATAGCCGCTCCGAATTCATGGAATCGGTCAGCGGCGTGATTCACGAAGTGGGCCATGCCCTTTATGAACAGGGCCTGCCCGCGGAGCATTTCGGCACTCCGCTTGCCGAAGCGGTTTCCCTCGGCATCCACGAATCGCAATCGCGCCTCTGGGAAAATATGGTCGGCAAGAGCCGCGCCTTCTGGACCTACTTTTATCCATTGCTGCAAAAGGAATTTCCCGCTCCGCTGCAAAACGTTTCGCTGGACAGTTTTTATCGCGCAATAAATGCCGTGCAGCCGTCGTTCATTCGCGTGGAGGCCGACGAAGTCACCTACAACCTTCATATCATCCTGCGATTCGAGATTGAGCGAGCCTTGATCGAAGGCCACATCGCGGTCGAGGATCTTCCCCGCATTTGGAATTTGAAGATGAAGGAACTGCTGACGGTTGATGTGCCGGACGATTCGCTGGGAGTATTGCAGGACGTTCACTGGTCCGGCGGATCGATCGGATATTTCCCCACATATTCACTGGGAAATCTTTACTCGGCCCAGTTCTTTGCCGCCGCCCGGCGCGACATTTCCGCGCTGGACGATGAAATGGCGCGAGGTCATTTTGCCAATCTGCTCAAGTGGCTCCGTGAAAAAATTCACGTCCACGGCAAGCGCTATTCCGCACAAGATCTTGCGAAAAAAGCCACGGGCGAAAAATTGAACAGTAAGTATTTCACCGACTACATCTCGAAGAAGTACAGCGAAATTTACGAATTGTAGGCCCCGAGCAGTCCTTACGGGCAGCCTACATTTGGCGTCTAAATCTTCGAGGCTCTCGGCCGAACATATCACTTGCTACTGACACCGAATTAGTCTTGGTTTGACATTTGGAATCGTTTCGTCTACTAATTAGCTCTCATATGAATCGCGACGTCCAGAAGAACCAGCAGATTTGTACATCATGTTCCTGCTGTCTGTGTGTGTCTTCTGGCGCCGGGAGGCTGACGATCTAGATATCCGATCATAAGCCGGGCAATTTTAGAATCCCACCGCCAGGTACACGCTGGCGGTGGGATTTTTCTTTTTAGGCCCGATTTTTTTGTGAAAGGGAATTGAGGCGATGCCGGAAACTTTGGAGGAGAGGAAGATCATGCCCCGAATGAACACAGACAGATGGATTTGGAAGGCGATTTTAAGTTTATTTTTGCTGCTTGCCGCGGCAAACCCCCGTACGGCTATGGCGCAAGGAGAGGCCTCGATCAACGGAGCCGTCGTGGATACCAGCGGCGCAATCATCGTGGGGGCCACCGTGAAAGTGAAAAACGTGGAGATCGGCACGGTCCGCACGGTGGTCACCGACAGCGGCGGGCGATATGACGCCCCGTCGCTTGCAGTCGGAAAATACGAAGTGTCCGCCGGACAAGCCGGGTTTCGCACCGAGGTGAAAACGGGAATCACCCTGGCTATAGGCCAGCGCACCGAAGTGAACCTGATGCTGGCGGTGGGAGACGTTCAGCAGTCGATCAGCGTTGAGGAAACGGCCATGCAGTTGGCCGTGACCACCGCCGATTTTTCGGGCCTGGTTGGCGAAACACAGATAAAAGATTTGCCGCTCAATGGCCGCAGTTACGATCAGCTCCTGACGTTGAATCCGGGAGTGGTCAACTACACGTCGCAGCGGGCCGGCGGAATTGGGACCTCCAATTCCGTGGTCGGCAACATGTTCTCGGCCTCGGGCCGCAGGCCGCAGGAGAATCTGTACATTCTCAACGGCGTTGAATTCACCAGCGCGTCGGAAATCAACAATACGCCGGGAGGGACCAGCGGCCAGCTACTCGGAGTGGACGCCGTGCGGGAATTTTCGGTTGTCACGGACGCGTATGGCGCGGAGTATGGCAAGCGCCCCGGCGCGCAGATCAATATCGTGACAGCCTCCGGCACTAATCTGCTGCACGGCGACGCCTACGAGTTCCTGCGCAACAGCGCGCTGGACGCCAGAAACTTCTTCGATCTGCCGCAAATTCCTCACTTCGAGCGCAACGTGTTTGGCGCTTCGCTGGGCGGGCCGATTCAGAAGGACAAGTCGTTCCTCTTCGCGAATTACGAAGGGTTTCGCCAAGGCCTTGGGCTGAGCGACGTCACGCTCGTTCCCGACGCCAATGCGCGGCTGGGAATATTGCCATGCGCCGCGCTGACCACGGTCACCGGCTCTTGCAACGCATCGACACCCGCGACGCATGTCACATTGGGAAGTGGCGTCGCCAATTTGCTGAACTTGTGGCCCGTGGCCAACGGGCCGGAGTTGACGGTCAACGGATTGAATAGCGGGATAGCCGAATCCTTGAGCAGCCCGCAGCAACATATCCGCGAGGATTTTGGCACGGCGCGATTCGATCAGATTTTTTCGAGCAAAGATACGTTCGCGGCCGTCTACACTGGGGACGATAGCCAATCCTTCTCCCCAACCACCAATCCTCTTAGCACTGTTGATATTTTCCTACGCGAGCAGGTTGCCAGTCTGAGCGAAACGCACATTTTCTCTCCCAGCATTCTCAATAAAGCCACGTTCGGATTTTCCCGAGGAGCATTTTATTTTAATAGCGGCGTTACGGGAACAGCCTCCTCGGTAACGGGTGCGTGGGTAAATACCACGGGAGTGAATGTGCCTGGGGCCGTGGTGATCGGCGGCGGCACAACGCTCAATGGCGCTTCGGCCTTGACCAACGGCGGCACCAATGCCGGAAGCAATCTCACGGCCGTGCGCAATCTCTTCACCTATGAAGACCAGGTCAGCATCACGCACGGCAAGCACCTGATTAATTTCGGCGTCTGGTTCGAGCGCGTGCAGGCCAACGATAACTTGATCCAGGATCAATATGGCCAGGCCTCGTTCAGCAACTTGCAAACTTTTCTGCAGGGTTCGATCAGCACCTACACGTTCGCCTCAAACCCAACGCCGATGTCATGGCGCTCACTGGAGGGCGCGTTCTTTGCGGAGGACTCAATCAAGCTGACGCCGAATCTTGAGGTTCGGCTGGGATTCCGCGGCGAATTTACAAATGGCTGGAACGAGCCCTACGGCCGAGCCTCAAATTATTTGTTCAGCAACGGAGTGATCGAGAGCAATCCCACGATTGGCAATTCCGCATTCACCGTTAACAATGCCAAATTCCTGCCCGCTCCGCGCGCTGGGATTGCCTGGTCGCCGTTCGGATCGAAGAAAACCGTGATCCGCGCGGGCGCTGGGCTCTACTACGCGCTGATCGACAATCTCAGTTATCGCCTGGACCAGAATGGCCCCTTCAACACAGTGCAAGCTTCCAAAAAGGCCACGGTTGCGGAAATCGAGGGCACGGGCACGCTTCCCACGCCACTGGTCATTCCAAGCGGAGTTCAACCCAATCTGCAAACACCCACGGTAATTTCCTACGATCTGAAAATCGAGCAGCAGATCTTGCCCAAGACAACCCTGAGCGTCGGCTACATCGGTTCACATGGCTATCACGAAATTCTTTCCATTGACGCCAACGTGCCAAGCAACGTGGTCATCTGCCCGGCATCGCCGTGCCCGGCAAACTATCCTTCGGGTGCCTATTACTATTACGAAACAGCGCTGGCAAACCCTGCAGTGGCCAACACAACGCATTGGTTTTCGGAAGGCGTAAGCTCTTACAACGCTCTACAAGTGGATGTAAAACAACAACTCAGCCATGGGCTGCAAATTCGCGGAGTTTATACCTACTCGAAAGCCCTTGACGATGGCGACAGCATGAACACCAGCGTCGCAACCAACTCTCCGGCATTCGTTTCAAACCCGCTCAATCCGTTGCAGTCGGATTATGGGCGCGCTTCCTTCGATGTCCGGCATGCCGCCGTTATCAACGCGACGTACGACCTGCCATTCGGACGCAAGAACGCCTCTGGCGCAAATAGCTGGCGGAATACGGCCATTGGCGGCTGGCAACTGAGCGGAATCGAGACGCTGGTTTCCGGTCTGCCATTTACTCCGCAGCTTTCCTACAATCCGTCCAACGATGGCGATTCGCGCAATCCTGTCCGGCCATCCTTGAATCCAGCCTTCACGGGCTCCATCATCGAGGGCGGCCCCGGGCAATATTTCAATCCCAGCGCGTTCATTCAGCCTCTGGCAAACACATACGGCAACGCGCCCCGCAATTTCTTGCAGGGTCCCGGACTCGCCACAACTGATTTTTCCGTGTCCAAGAAATTCTTGTTCACGGAGAGATTCAACCTGCAGTTCCGGGCCGAGCTGTTCAATATTTTCAATCGCGCCAACTTCAACAATCCAAACCCGGTGGTCTTCACTTCGGCGACCACCGTTCTGCCCTCTGCCACGGCAGGCGTTATCACCTCGACTTCCACCACTTCACGCCAAGTACAGTTTGGGCTGAAGCTGCTGTGGTGAGTTGAATTCGTGAGCATCGGATCGAGTTTCCCTTAGGCCTGGGAATCCCGGCATCGACGGTCGTTGCTAGACGGGCGATGCCGGGATAACTACCCGGATGAAAACAGTTTGTGTCAAAGGCGCGGTCGCCAAGTGGTAAGGCAAAGGTCTGCAAAACCTTTATCGGCAGTTCGATTCCGCCCCGCGCCTCCAAAGCACTAATTCGAATTGTCTCCAAGGCGTGCGCGATCTCCTCTCCCATCCCCAGTTGTTCGCTGCCAACGCCTCCCCTATACTCGGCGTCTAAGTCTTCGAGGCTCTCGAACAGATGCGAAATAGCGAAGCGCAGAAATACGCGCGGTGGTCGCTCGCGGCGGCTGGATTGCTGGCCGTGATAGTCGCGGGGGTGTACCTGCGCAATATCTGGCTGGCGCGGCAGGCGGAGAAGAAAGCGCCGCCGGCCGTTCCGGCGACGGTCGAAGCGCGTTCCAATGAGTTTTCCTATTCCAAGGTCGAGGGACAGAAAACGATTTACACGGTGCGGGCGTCGCGCGCCACGGAGTTCAAGGAAGGCAGCAGGGATCTGCTCGAAGACGTCACCATCGTCGTGTACGGAAAAAAAGGGGACCGCAACGACACGATGCTGACCAAAGCCTGCGATTTAATTTCAAACACCGGAAAAGTCAGTTGCGCCGGGGAAGTTCTAATCAACCTGCAGGCCGCGAGTGCTCCGAAGGCCAACGCCATCCATGTCGTGACTTCGGCCTTGACGTTTGACCGCGATACCGGCGAGGCGCGCACGGAAAAGCCAGTAAAGTTTCACTGGCCCGCGGGAGAAGGCCGCGCCGTGGGCGTGGCCTACGATTCAAACGCCGGAACGCTGCGATTGCTGCGAAGCGTCGAATTGAGCCTGACCCCTTCCAGTGCGGCGGTTCCCAATAGCGCGGAGGCGCTGCCCGAAAAAATTGTGCACGTGTCGGGCAACAGTTTGTTATTCCAGCGCGAAGCCAGAGTTGTGCTGGTGGATGGCGATGTTCACGCGCAGCAGGCGACCATTGAGCTGACCGCCGAAAAATTGCAGATGGAACTGGATGCCGCGTTTCAAGCCAAGCGCTTTGTTGCCAGCGGCCATCCCCAAATGCATGATTTGGCGAGCGCACAAGGACCAATTGCGCTCAGCTCCGACGAAATTGTTTCGCGAATGAGGCCGGACGGCTCGGTCGAGGCCATCGTGGCAACGGGAAGCGTGCACGGCACGCGCAACACTCCCGTCGGCGGCGACGCAATCGATGCCGGACGCATACAGGTGGACCTGGCCTCGCGCGACAACATACCTCGCTTGCTGACGGCCAGCGGCGGCGTCACGCTCACCTCGACCAGCGCGGCCTTCAATGGCGGCTCGCGACACGTTTTGAGCGACGCGCTCGAAATGCATTTTTCCAAGGACTCCCGCCCAGGGCAGAGCCTTGTGGACAGCATCAACACGCTGGCCCCGGCGAGAATCGATTGGCAAGACGTGGCAATCGTAAACGGCAAGTCGGTTCCGCAATCGACGCGCATGGCCGGCAACCGCATGAACTTGAAATTCGATGGGCAGAACCAATTGCAGCAGCTTGTGAGTTCCGGCAGCGTGGAAGTTACGCGCAAGCTTGGCGACGCCCCCAATGAGGTCACCGCATCGCGCGAACTTACGGCCAAGTTTGACAAATCAGGCCAGTGGACAACCATCGACCAAACCGGCGACGTCCATTTCCACGATGCCCTGCACGCAGGCCAGGGAGACCGCGCCCACGCGGATCGCCTCGCCAATACCGTGGCGCTGGATGGGTCCGTGGTCTTTTCGGATGCCACCACGCGCACCACGGCGCAATCCGCATCTTTCGCCCAAGCGGCAAATACCTTGCGCGCCGACGGGCACGTGCTGACCACCGATTTGCAAACCTCAGCCTCGAGCATTTCCAATCTTGCTCAGGGGCCTGCGCACATTTCGGCGCAGCATCTTGTGGCGGACACCGCGCAAGGCCATGCCGTGTATTCGGGGAAAGCAAGATTGTGGCAGGGTCAGTCCGTGATCGAGGGAGACACCATCGAATTGGACCGCACGGCGCAAACCTTGGTGGCCAAGGGCCAAGTGCGCGGCGTTTTTCCCCAAGCGGCGTGGACTCCCAAGCCGGGAGAAACGTCTGCCCAATCATCGAGCAAGTCGTTTGCCAATTCCGCGCCTTCGCCGAAAAAAGCTGCTGGCCAGTTGGCGCAATCCGGCCCGCAGCTCGGGCATGTTCGCGGCGAGATGCTGACCTATTGGGATGCGGAGTCGCGCGGCCGTATCGAGCAGAACGCCAGGGTTGACTCCGAGCAAGGTTCTCTCCAAGCCGACCGAATCGATCTTTATTTTTCCGACGCCGGTGCCGGAAGCGGCAGCAAACAATTGTCGCGTTCCGTGGCCAATGGCGCCGTGACCGTCCGGCAGGAAGGCCGCCGGGGAACCTCGGAGCGGGCCGAATACACGGCCTCGGAAGGCAAGTTTGTTCTTTCGGAAGGTAAACCAACTCTATATAGCTCAACTGGCGACATGACTACGGGGCGTCAATTGACCTTCTATTTTGCGGATGATAGGATTCTTGTAGATTCGGCGGATGGCGTGAAAACTGTAACACTCCATCAAGTCGAGAAATGATGTGGCATGCTCAAGCTCCAGGCCGTCGAACTTAGTAAGTCGTATCGAGGGCGGAAGGTCGTAGATGACGTCAACCTGGAGATTAGCCAGGGTGAAGTAGTGGGGCTTTTAGGGCCCAATGGCGCTGGGAAGACGACCACGTTTTACATTCTGGTTGGTTTAGCCCGGCCGGATTCCGGGCGTGTTCTCCTGAATGGGGACGACATTACCGACCTCCCCATGTACCTCCGGGCCCGCAGTGGAATCAGTTATTTGCCGCAAGAACCTTCGGTTTTCCGGCAACTTACGGTCGAAGAGAACCTGATAGCGGTCCTCGAAACGCTGCCTTTGACTTCGGAGCAACAGCGCGACCGGCTTGAGGAGTTACTGGCGCAGATGAAGCTGGAAACGGTTCGATCCAACGGGGCTTACACGTTGTCTGGAGGCGAGCGGCGGCGCCTGGAAATTGCGCGTTCGCTAGTCCTGGAGCCGGCCTTCATCCTGCTGGACGAGCCTTTTGCCGGAATCGATCCGCTGACCGTGGTGGATATCCAAAAAATTATTACCGATTTGAGCCGCGAGGGAATCGGCGTCCTGATCACCGACCACCAGGTTCGCGAAACCCTGAACGTTACCGATCGCGCCTACATCGTACAAAACGGAAAAGTACTAGCCGCCGGGACGCCGGATGATCTCAGCGGCAATGCCGAAGTCCGCCGTGTCTATCTAGGAGATCATTTCCGTTTGAATTGACGCCTATGAGCTGGCTGCAACCAAAACTTCACCTACGAGTAGCGCAGAAGCAGATCCTCACCCCTGGCCTCGTCCAAATGGTGAGCGTGCTGGCGCTGAACCGCCTCGAACTCCGCGAGATGATCAATCAGGAGATGATTGAGAACCCGGTGCTGGAAGAGTTGTCGGAAGAAAGCGTCACTCCAGAAGACTACAGCGCGGAAACCTTCCTGAAAGCGGAAACCGAAAAACTTCCCACCACCGAGTCTGTCAGCCCCTTCGAGGATTTCGATGTGGCCTCCTTCTTCAACCAGTATCTTGACAGCGGTGGCGGCAATCCCGAGCGCGGCGAACAGGAAGTCATCGAGCGGCCATCCTTCGACAAGTTTCTTTCCTCGGCGCAGGGCCTTACCGAACATCTTTCCTGGCAAATGAGCGTGACGGTTTGCAACGACGTGGTGCGCGAGATCGCCGAAGCCATCATCGGCAACCTCGATGAAAACGGCTATCTGAGCGCCTCGCTCGAAGAAATTTCCCAAAACGGAAAGTACTCGATGGAAGACGTCGAGGAAGCCCTGGCCGTCGTCCAGGAATTCGATCCGCTGGGCGTGGCTTCGCGCAACTTGCGCGAGTGCCTGCTGACGCAACTCCGCACTCTTGACGATCAAAACACGCTGGCAATGCAGATTGTGTCCGAATGCCTGCCCAAGCGGCCCCTCGCTGCCAGCGAAGCCGAAGAGTTGAATCCGGAAACGCCGCTGGCGCGCCTCTTGCAGGCCAACCAGTTGAAGGAAATTGCGCGCGCACTGAACCGCCCCGTGGAACTCGTCAAGCGCGCGGTGGACGTGATCAAGAAGCTCGATCCGCGCCCCGGCCTGCGCTACAACAAGACGCAGCCGCGCCTGGTCGAACCCGACGTATATTTCCGCAAAGTGGACGATCAGTGGCAAGTGTTCATGAACGACGATGATGTGCCGCAACTGCGCCTTTCGCCCGTGTATCGCCGCCTCTTGGCGCGCGACGCGGCCGACCGCGAAGTCCGCAACTACGTAAAAGAACGCGTGACCGCCGCGATGCAGTTGATGAAGAGCATCGAGCAGCGCAAGCACACCATCCTGCGCGTCTGCCAGATCATCATTCAGCGGCAATCCGAATACCTGGATCATGGCGCGGACCACTTGAAACCCATGATGATCAAGGAAGTCGCCGAGGAAGTGGGCGTGCATCCCTCCACGGTCAGTCGCGCCGTTTCCAGCAAGTACGCGCACACGCCGCAGGGAGTTCTCGAACTGCGCTCGTTCTTTTCGGAATCGGTCAACGGGCCGGAAGGCAGCAGCATGTCGCTTCAGACTTTGAAGCGGCTGGTGAAGAAGATGATTGACGAGGAAGACACCTCGCACCCTCTCACCGACGACCTGATCGCCAAGAAGCTGGACGACGCCGGAATCCACGTCACACGGCGCACCGTGGCCAAATACCGCGAAGACCTCCGCATTCCCAGCACGCACCAGCGCCGGGTCAAGGTGTAGGCTGGGCCGCGTGAAGCGCAGAAGCGCGCGCGACGCCCGCCAGCTGGTGATTCTCACCGGGCTTAGCGGCTCGGGCAAGAGCACCGTCCTCAAGACTTTCGAAGACCTCGGATTTTACTGTGTCGATAATTTACCTATCGCACTAATCCCCATATTCAGCGAATTGCACATGCGCGCCGGCGGGGAAATTCAACGCGCGGCGCTGCTGGTGGACGTGCGCGAGGGCGAGCAATTGGAAAAGCTGCCCGCCATTCTGCGGCAGATTCGCGCCGAAGACCCCGCCACGCTGGTCTTCATCGAAGCCACCGAGGATGCTTTGCTGCGCCGCTTCAGCGAGACGCGGCGGCCGCATCCGCTGGGGCATGATCGTCCCGTGCTGGAGGGTCTGCGCCGCGAACGCGTGCTGATGGAGCCTATCCGCAAGCTGGCCGACGTGGTCATCGACACCACCAAATTCAACGTTCACGAGTTGCGCCAGTTCATCACCCATCGTTTTCAGAAGACGGACCGGCGCCCCATGATGGTTTCCCTGGTGAGCTTCGGGTACAGGCACGGGCTTCCGGCCGATGCCGACCTGGTGTTTGACGTGCGCTTTCTGCCCAATCCCCATTTTGTTCCCAAGCTGCGAAAATATTCTGGGCGCGATCCGCGCGTGGCCCGCTATATCCGTTCGTTTCCGCAGACTGAGGAATTCCTGCGGCGCGTCGAAGGCTTGCTGGTCTATTTAATCCCGCACTACATCCGGGAAGGGAAGAGCTATCTGACGATTGCCTTCGGCTGCACCGGCGGGCGGCACCGTTCGGTGATGCTGGCGGAAGCCGTGCGCAAGACGCTGCACAAAAAGGGATACGCTTCCAAGGTAGTGCATCGCGACCTGGCGAAATAAGGAAGTGAAGGAACTATAGGAAGTGAAGGAAAAGCTGCCCGCCCTGAAGGCGGGCGGGCGCTACAAAACCATTGTTGGCAATGTGCAGCGGTTTTGTAGCGGCCTCTCCGTCCCACGCTCTTTGGACGGAGAGGGCATGTTTCCTCGCAAGCGGTGACAATTCTGATAGGTGCGGCGGCTTGACAAACGCGCGGGCGATTCGTAGCGTACCAAGGCCCGGGGTATTTGTTCGTCTCACAGGGGATCGACAACTTTTTTGAATAAACGGGAAGAACTCGGCCGGCTCTTGCGCTATGTCATGCCGTACAAGATACGGCTTGCGGCTGGGGTTGTGTGCCTTTCCGTGGTGGGGCTGGCGGAAGGGTTGATCGCCTTGATGATCACCCCTATTTTTGACCGCGTCCTCAATCCTCAATCCCCCGATTCCAGGCTTCTGCTGCTCAGAAATCCGCTCAACCACCAAGCGATTTATTTGAATTCCTTTCTTCCCTCGCGAATTCACAGCGTCGGAACTCTTTTTGCGATTGCAATTCTGATCGTATTTATCGGCAAGGGTCTCGCGGAATTCCTGGGAAACGTCCTGGTGCAGCACGCGGGAATTGCGGGAGTCACGGACCTCAGGAATGAAGTGTATGCAAAGGTCATCCGGCAGCCCATCGGATTTTTCCAGTACCATCAGACCGGGCGATTGCTCTCCACGGTAATTAACGACGTGGAGCGCGTGCGCAATACGTTTTCGGAGTTTCTGGCGCTGGCATTCCGGCACACCTTTACGTTGTTCTTTCTTCTGGCCGTGCTGTTCGCCACCAGTTGGAAGATGACGCTCGGCTCCATCATTCTCCTTCCGATGGTCGTAGTGCCGGTCAGGACGCTAGGAAAACGCATTCGCCGCTCCACCGAGAAAATCCAGGCTGGCATAGGCGAGCTGTCGCAAATATTGGAAGAGACGGTCAGCGGCAACCGCGTAGTGAAGGCTTTCGGGATGGAGGATTTCGAGATCGCAAAGTTTCGCGCCTCGGCCGCACGATTGATGCGCGAGAACATGCGCTGGATTCGCGCCGCTGTGGCCACATCTCCGGTCATGGATTTGCTTGGCGCCGTGGTGATCGTGCTGGTGCTGATGTACGCTCGCGTGCAGATCAAGGCCGGAGCCATGACGGCGGGAATATTCGTCACATTTATTTACGCACTCTTCAAATCCTACGAGCCCGTGAAGGGGCTTGGCAATGTCTATCAGCAATTCGAACTGGCTTTCGGAGCCACCGCCAAGGTTTTCGAATACATCGGCCGCGCGGAAGAACCGGCCGTGGAACCGGGCCTCCCCGCGCTGCCTCCCTTTTCTCGTATCGTGGAATTCGATCATGTGGGTTTTGCCTACGATCCGGAAACGCCCATCCTGCGCGATATTTCGTTCCAGGCGCGCGCCGGAGAAGTGATCGCCTTTGTGGGATCGAGCGGAGCGGGCAAGACCACCCTCGTGAATCTCTTGCCGCGATTTTACCCTGTGACCTCGGGTGTCCTGCGCATCGATGGAATGGACGCGCGTGAAGTGACGCTGCGCTCCCTGCGCGAACAGATGGCCATTGTGACGCAGGAGACCATTCTGTTTAACGACACAGTGTGGAACAATATTTGTTACGGGCAGCCGGGCCTGCCGCAAGAGCGCGTGGAAGCCGCGGCAAAAGCCGCCCTGGCGCACGAATTTATTCTGGAATTGCCGCAGGGTTATCAGACAATGCTGGGGGACCGCGGGCAGCGCCTCAGCGGCGGACAGAGGCAACGCATCGCCATCGCCCGTGCCATACTTAAGGATTCGCCCATCCTGATTCTGGATGAGGCCACTTCGGAGCTGGATTCCGAGTCCGAAATGCTGGTGCAGCGCGCTCTTTCGAACCTGATGATGGATCGCACCGCGTTCGTCATTGCGCACCGCCTTTCGACCATCCGGCGCGCGGACAAGATTATCGTTCTCGACGAAGGCACGATCGCGGAAACGGGGACTCATCAGGAATTGCTGGCGCGAGGCGGAATTTACGCGCGCCTTTACGAAATGCAGTTCGCGGACGTGGACGACGCGGCGACTCCCGCGCCCAAGGCGGATTAATGAAGGCTACTACGGCACTCACCGGAATTTATTCCATGACCGGCTTTGCGCAGGGGCGCGTGGAGCAAGACGGTAGCGCCGTGCGCATCAACCTGCGAAGCGTGAACCACCGCTTCCTGGACTTGCATCTGCGAATGCCCGATGGATTTGAAGTGTTCGAATCGCGCATCCGGCAAGCCATTCGAAACAGATTGCGCCGCGGCCACGTGGACGTGAATGTTTACTACGAGGCGGTTGGGGCTGGCGCGGTGGAAGTGAATCACGAGTTGGTCGGGTCCTATATGAAGGCCGTCGAGCGGTTGCGCAATGAGTTCAGCGTAAAGACCGAGCCGGACTTGGTGGCGCTCCTCCGGCTCCCCGGCGTGGTCGCCGCGCCGGGCTCCGCGGGCCAGCTGCAAAGCGAAGAAGAGCAGGAGAAGCTCGGCAAGCAAGTGGACGCATGCCTGGAGCAGGCACTCAACAAGCTGGAGACCATGCGCAGGTCCGAAGGGCAGGCGCTGACGGTCGAAATGCAACGGCTCCTGGGGCAGATTGCCGCCAGGACGGCGGAAATCGAAACTTTCTCGGAACGAGTGCGCCCGGCCATCGCGCGCCGCCTGGAAGAACGGCTGGGAGAGTTGCTGAAGGGCGTGCAGGTCGATCCCCTGCGGTTGGCGCAGGAGGCTGCGATTCTGGCCGAGCGCGGCGACGTCAGCGAGGAGCTGGCCCGGCTTCGCAGCCACGTGGAGCAGTTTCGCGCATTGCTCTCAGGAGCGGGCGAGACGGGAAAGAAACTCGATTTTCTTTTGCAGGAGATGCAGCGCGAAGCCAACACGCTGCTGTCCAAGACGCCGGGCGTGGAGTCCGAGGGCCTGGCCATCACCGGCCTGGCGCTGGAAGTAAAATCCGATATCGAGAAGCTGCGCGAACAGGCGCAGAACGTCGAATGACGCTGGCCCAAGCACAGCAGCCTCTGGTGTTCATTGTTTCCGGACCTTCCGGGTCGGGGAAATCCACGCTGGTGCAGAAGATGCTGGAGGTGCCGGGCACCATGGTTTCCGTATCGTGTACCACTCGGCCCCCGCGCGCCACGGAAAGCGCCGGAAAATGGTATGATTTTATATCCGAAGAGGAATTCGACCGCAGGGTGCAAGCCGGTGAGTTTCTGGAGCACGCCCGCGTTTTCGGAAAGCATCAGTACGGCACGCCGCGCCGCTGGCTGGAAGAGGCGCAATGCAAGGGGCTGGACCTGGTGCTGGAAATTGACGTGCAGGGCGCGGAACAGGTAAAACAGAAGCTGCCGTTTGCGGTGGCCATCTTCATTCTGCCGCCCGCCAAGGAAGAATTGGAACGCAGGCTGCGCGCGCGCGGGCAGGATTCGGAAGGCGCGATCAAGCGCAGGCTGGAACGGGCCGAGCAGGAAATTCAACGCTACGCGGCGTACGATTTTCTGGTTGTGAATGACGACATGGACCGCGCCGGACGCGAAGTCCAGGCCATCACGGTGGCCGCGCGTTGTCTTCGCAGTTGCTTGAGCCAGCGCGCACTCAAGATATTGGAATCTTTTGGAGGATGACCAGTTTATGACACCCGAGAGCCAGGCACCGGATAGCAAGTTTGCATTTGTTGTGGTGGCGGCGAGACGAGCGCGGCAATTGATGCTCGGAGCCACCCCGCTGATCGCCAATCCGCACTCGCAGAAATCCACGCGCGTGGCGGTCGAGGAACTGAGGGCGGGCGTGCTCGAATACCAGCTGCCCGAAATTCCGGCCGATATGTTCGATAAGGATGGCAAGCGGCGCAAGGTCTAGCGCGCCGAAACGTTTATGCGCGTGGCACTTGGTGTCTCCGGCGGAGTAGCTGCCTATAAGGCGGCGGAACTTGTGCGTAAGCTCCAGCAGGAAGGCGTCGATGTTCAGGTCGTAATGACCGAAAGCGCGCGGGAATTCGTCACACCTCTCACCTTTGCCGCTCTCACCGGGCAAAAAGTAATCACCGAAATGTTTGGCGGGGAAGCAGGCTCGGGCGCGAACGTGGAAAGCGCCATCGAGCATATTGCCGTTGCCCAGCGCATCGATTTGCTGGTCGTGGCGCCGGCTACCGCGAACACCATCGCCAAGATGGCCCGCGGCGTGGCCGACGATTTTCTGACCACTCTGTATCTGGCGACGACCGCGCCCGTGGTGGTCGCTCCCGCCATGAACGTCAACATGTGGGAGCACGCAGCGACGCGGGAAAATATCGAGACGCTGCGCGCGCGCGGCGTGCACATTGTGCCGCCTGATGAAGGCTATCTCGCCTGTGGCATGACGGGCGCCGGTCGCCTCGCCAGTGTTGACGCCATTGCCGTCGCCGTGCTCCAGCAGCTGGGAATCACGCACGACTTGCAGGAAGAAACGATTGTTGTAACGGCCGGCCCCACATGCGAAGACCTAGACCCAGTGCGGTTTATCACCAATCGATCTTCCGGCAAGATGGGCTATGCCCTGGCGCAAGCGGCGGTGCGGCGCGGCGCTAGCGTGATTTTGATCAGCGGGCCCACGCGGCTCGATCCGCCGCAGGGCGTGCAATTTATTTCCGTGCGCAATACCGAGCAGATGCACCGCGCGGTGGTCGAACATTTCCTGGGCTCGACCGCGCTGATCATGGCGGCGGCCGTCGCGGATTACCGGCCGGTGGCCCCGCAGGCAAAAAAGATGAAGCGGCTGAGCGGCCACCTGGATTTGGAGCTGGAGCCCACGCCCGATATTCTGGCGGATGTGGCGCGCGCCAAGGGCGAACGCTTGCTCATCGGCTTTGCCGCGGAGACCGAGAATGTGGCCGAACACGCTCGGGCCAAGCTGCAATCCAAGCAAGCCGATGTGATCGTCGCCAATGACGTGACGGCCGAGGGCGCGGGGTTCGATCACGACACCAATATTATTACTCTCTATTTCCGCGACGGAAGCGAAAAGGCCTATGCGCGCATGCCCAAGATAGACGCGGCGCACCGCATACTCGACCATTTGATCGGCTTGCGCCAGGCAATGGGCCGGCCCGCGGAATCGCAGCCGACCCGCTGACCCGACGATGGATTCCACGCCCACGCAAACACCACGCGAAAAACTGGAAGCCTGGCTTCGCTACTACGACGATTTGAATCTCGGTGCGTTTTACACCGACCGGAGAACCATGGGAAAACGCACAAACAAACGAGCGGCGCAAAAAGCCCCTGCCGCAACAACTGAATTGCAGCATGCCGCGCCCGCCGCGCCGCTTGCGCCTCCGAACGCGCCTGCGCCCGCTCCACTGCTGCCTGTTTTGAATGCTCCCTCCATGTTCGAGGTTATTGACCGCGTCGAGGGCGACACGCTGGAACGCATCCGCGAAGATTTAGGCGAATGCACGCGCTGCCGCCTGCACAAGCAGCGCAATAAAATTGTTTTTGGTGTGGGAAATCCGCGCGCCGAGCTGGTGTTTGTCGGGGAAGGCCCCGGCCGTGACGAAGATATGCAAGGGCTGCCGTTTGTGGGCCGCGCCGGAAAGCTACTGACGCAGATGATCGAGGCCATGGGCCTGCAGCGCGACCAGGTTTACATCTGCAACGTGGTGAAATGCCGCCCGCCGGAAAACCGCAAGCCGGAAGAGGACGAGTCCGCAACCTGTTCGCCCTTCCTGTATCGCCAATTGAACGTGATCGCACCGAAGGCCATTGTTTGCCTGGGCCTAACCGCCGCGCAGGCGCTTTTGAAAACCAACGACCCTATTTCGCGTTTTCGCGGCGAATGGTTTGACTATCGCAACACCAAACTGCTCGCCACGTATCACCCTGCCTATTTGTTGCGCAACCCCAATGCCAAGGGCGACGTCTGGAAAGATCTGCAAAAAGTGATGGCGCATTTGGGATTGAAAGCCAAGAAGGCTGCCCGCTAAATAATTTTGCTTTAGGGGCAGCGGCGGCGCAGGTTTCGCAGGCTGTAGAAGAAGCTCCCCAAAACTGATTGTCATTCCGAGCGGAACGAGTAATCTCTCTTTCTTTTCTTGCCATTTAATCGAAGTAAAATTCCTCACCGAGCAATCGCGCAATCCTTTCCGGCGCAGCCTTGCGATTGAAATCATAGCTAATTCGACAACTAAGAAATTAGCTACTTGAACCGGCCGGCTCTCGCGATGTTAAGTTGACTATAGGTGGGGTCCATCACGTTCCTACGCGCTGGGATTCTCCTGCCTGGGCCAGTTTCTGAGATGGAGGCCTCGCGTGAGTAATATCCGTCTGCGAACGAAATTTTTGTTGTCCCTTCTGGTGATTTCCGCCGGGTTGACGGCCGCTACGCTGCTCATTGTCAGTTACAGCGTGCACAAACGGGTGCGAGAGAACATCCGCGAGGAAGTCCGCAGCTCCGTAGCCAACTACCAAAGTTTCCAGGCGCAGCAGGAGGAATCCCTAACCCGCGCCGCCGCCCTTCTCGCCAATCTCCCCGATGTTCGCGCGCTGATGTCCACCGAAGACTCGACGACCATTGAGGACGCATCGACGGACGTTTGGAAATTGAGCGGAAGCGATTTGCTGGTCTTGGCGAATCGCTCGGGGAACGTGGTTGCGCTGCGCACTAGCTCCGGCGGATTTGATCCAGGCACTGCGCAAGGGCTGCTTCGCCAGTCGCTTGAGCGCGGCGAATCCAGGGGCTGGTGGTTCGGCGGCGGCCACTTGTACGAAGTGTGGCTGCAGCCCATTTATTTCGGGCTGCCTTCCCAGAATACGACGCTGGGGCTGCTAGCGCTCGGTCACGAAGTCAATCAGCGGGCGGCGGGCGAATTTGCCAGCGTGGCGTCGGGCGAAGTGACTTTCAATTTTGATGGAGTGCCCGTCGCCAGCACGTTGCCTCCCGCGCTGCAATCCGAACTCGCGCGCCGTATCCGCGAGCAATCGCAAAATCTCTCCGATGACGCGCAGGAAATTCAGCTGGGCCCGGAGCATTACCTTGCCAGGACCGTAAGTCTCTCCCAGAGTGGCGGCCCGCGCGTTTCCCTGACCGTCCTCAAATCTTTTGACAAGGCCACACTGTTCCTTAATGGATTGAACAGGGTCTTGATCGGGCTGGGTCTATTCAGCATTTTGGCGGGCAGCACGCTGGTTTTCTGGATTTCGAATTCGTATACAAAGCCGCTGGCTGGCCTGGTTGCCGGCGTGCGCGCTCTCGGCCAGGGCGATTTCAGTTATCCGCTGGACACAAATGGCGGCGATGAAGTCGCGGAAGTCACCGAGGCCTTTGCGCGAATGCGCGGCAGTCTGGAAAGCACACAGCAAGAGCAAAGACAACTCGAGGAACGATTGCGACAGGCCCACAAGATGGAGGCGGTGGGCAGGCTGGCAGGCGGCATCGCGCACGATTTCAATAATTTGCTGACGATCATCCGGGGCAATAGCGATCTGCTCAAGGACCGCGAGGGCGTGGACGCTTTTCATCAAAGGTGTGTGGAGCAGATTCAGAAGGCATCCGACCGCGCAGTTACCATGACGCGCCAATTGCTGGCCTTCAGCCGAATGCAGGTGTTGCAGCCGCGAGTGATGGATTTGAATCTAACCGTCGCGGAGATGGGCAAGATGCTTCCGCGCCTGATCGGCGAGCACATCGAATACTCGTTCTCGCCCGATCCCAAGCTGGATTCGGTGAAAGCGGATCCTGTCCAGATCGAGCAGGTCATCTTGAATCTGGCCGCCAATGCGCGCGACGCAATGCCCAGGGGAGGCAACCTCTCGGTCAAGACATCCAATGTTGTGGTAGACGAAGCGGGAGCGGAAAAGCGCCCTCCAATGATTCCCGGGCAATACATTCTGCTTTCCGTCAGCGACACGGGCGACGGCATGGACGAGGCCACAAGAGCACGCATCTTCGAGCCCTTCTTTACCACCAAGGAACTCGGCAAAGGGACAGGCCTGGGGCTGGCTACCGTTTACGGCGTAGTGAAACAGAGCGGCGGTTTCATATGGGTGGAAAGCTCTCCCGGCGCGGGCACCACATTTGAAATCTACATTCCGCGCGCTATAGGAAAAACGGCAAAATCCGAGGCCGAAGGGAAACCCAAAGTGATTCCAAGAGGGAGCGAGACAATTCTCGTTGCCGAGGATGAACCGGGAGTGCGCGAATTGGCCTGCCAATTTTTGCGGGTCAAAGGTTACACCGTCCTGGAAGCGGAAGGGAGCCAGGAGGCGCTGGCTATGGCCCGCAGCCATATGGGGGCGATTCATCTCTTGTTGAGCGATATGGTCATGCCCAAGATGAGTGGTGGAGAGCTCGCCTTGCAACTGAAAGCCATCCGCCCGGAGATACGCGTAGCGTTCATGTCCGGCTATTCCGAATTTTCCAGGGGCGACATGGGCAAGGAATTTCCGGAAGCACCCGTTTTGCAAAAGCCATTTTCACCTGCTTCCCTGGTGGAGATTGTCCGCGCGGCGCTTGCGCGGCCTTTGGCCACTACGGCCCGCGAGGCTAGTAAGGTTCACGTTACCTAGATGTACCATAAGTCCGCCAATTTAGAGTGAAGGGAATTGCCAAGCTATTTCCGTTTTGAGCGGGCAGGTTTTCCAGCAGCGCTCTTTCGAGCGGTTTTGGCGGGTTTCACCAGGTCGGCCAGGCGAAACAATCGCACGCGTGCGATGCGCGCGTTTTCCTTTACGCGTAACTGAGAGACTCCCACCGTCAGCAGCAATTCCACCGGGTCCACATGTCCTCGGACGAAAATCGGCGCGTGCCACGCTCCAGCGCGCAACAGACGGTCGTCGGGTTCGATTAGCGCGATCTGGTCCTTCGCAAGGTTGAGTGTTTCATTGCATTCGACGAAATAAGTTTCCTTGTCCAGGTCCCACCACAAATAGTTGTCCTCGGGGCGAAGCCGGTGCGCCTCAATCGGTACTCGCCCGGCGGGAACGTATTCGGAGCCGCCGAAATCCAGTTTTCCCGTCGGATCGACGGCATAAATCTTTTTCACCGTCAGGTGCACGGAAAATCCATGCACCTGATATTTGGCATGGATGATCCCCGAAATGCGGTCTGCCGCGTCTTTCCCGGATAAAAGTTGCATGAGAGGGACTATATCCAATCGGTTTCATGCCGTCCACAATCCGGGCGAAGCGATGCGGCGTAAAGGACAGCCCTTAAATCGTCTTGTCTTTTGCGTGGCAGAGATGTTCGAGCGTGCATTCCGCGCACTTGGGTTTGCGCGCCTGGCATATTTTGCGGCCGTGCCAGATCAGCTGGTGCGAAATTAAGATCCACTTTTCCTTGGGAATCACTTGCATCAAGTCCTGCTCGATCTTTTTCGGATCGCTGTTGTGAGTAATGTCGAGCCGGTTCGAGAGGCGAATCACGTGAGTGTCCACCACCACGCCCACCGCAATGCCATACGCCGTGCCCAGGACCACATTTGCCGTCTTGCGCGCCACTCCCGGCAGCGTCAGCAGCTCGTCCATGGTGCGCGGCACTTCGCCGCCGAACTCTTCCACGATCTTCTTGGCAGCGCCCATGATGGACTTGGTCTTGTTCCGGAAAAAGCCCGTGGGGCGAATGTCCTGTTCAAGTTCGTTCGGGTTTGCGTAGGCAAAATCTTTTGGCGTCCGATATTTCGCGAAGAGAGTCTTGGTGACCTGGTTGACGCGTTCGTCGGTGCATTGCGCCGAAAGAATCGTGGCAATCAGCAGTTGAAACGGCGTGTGGTGTTCGAGCGCGCAGGTTACTTTGGGGTAGGCTTGATCCAGCTTTTGTAGGATTTCGCGCACTCGCTCAGGATTCGTTCCCGTGAGCTTTGCGTTTCCGGTAGCGGGCCGCCCGGATTTTGCAGATTGTGCAGCAGTTTTTCTTGTTTTTAATTTTTGTCTTTTCATTGAGGCTTCTTCACTTCCTTCCAACTATGCACATCAAACTCGATGGGTAGGGTTTGAGTGGCATAGGTTTCAGCCTGTGGGTTTTGGTGCTTGCAAGGACTAAACCCCACAGGCTGAAGCCTATGCCACGTCAATGCCCCCGCAGACTTACCGCCCACCCACTAGAAAATCGAGCGCCTTGTGAAACGCCTTCCCGCGATGGCTGTACAAGTTTTTCTCTTCACGCGAAATTTCCGCATACGTTTTTCCGAGAGCGGGAAAAAAGAAAATCGGATCGTAGCCGAACCCGCCCTGCCCGCGCGGCTCGTGCAAAAGTATTCCTTCCGCCGAGGCCGAAAACAATCCGCGCATTTCTCCTGATTCGGCCACGGCCACCACGCAAACAAATCGCGCCCGCCGCTCTTGTCCCTCTTTGCCGCGCATTTCGCCGAGCAATTTCCGGATGCGGTCCGCGTCCGAAGCCCCCGGCCCGGCGTAGCGCGCGGAAAGCACTCCTGGCGCGCCGCCCAGCGCCGGGACGACCAGCCCTGAATCGTCGGCGATCACGATTCCCTCGGCAAGCCGGCTGTAATGCAGAGCTTTGCCGGCCGCATTTTCCGCGAAGGTCGGCCAGATTTCTTCAAATACGGGCAGGGAATCGAAGTCGGGTACGAAAGCAAGATCAACGGACGCGCCAGCCGGCCCGGCCAGCGCGCGGTATTCGCGCAGCTTTCCCTGATTCGAGGAAGCCACCAGCAGCCGGAGAGGACTACTTTGCGCGCGCACGGAAATCGGTGTTGACGAGCCTGGATTGATGCTCGGTCATGCGGCGGATTCCGGCCGCTGCCAGCGAAAGCATGTCCTGCAACTCGGCGCCCCCAAACGGTTGCCCTTCGGCCGTCGCCTGGACCTCCACAAATTTTCCGCTTCCGGTCATCACCACGTTCATGTCGACCTCGGCCTTGGAATCTTCTTCATAGGCGAGATCGAGCAACGAAACGCCATCCACCACGCCAACGCTGGTTGCCGCAACGGAATCGATCAGCGGAACCGTCTTCAGGATTCCCGCAGCCACCAGCCGCTCCATGGCCAGCGACAGCGCTACGAATGCGCCAGTAATCGAAGCGGTGCGCGTGCCGCCATCCGCCTGGATCACGTCGCAATCCAGCCACACGGTTTTTTCTCCCAGTTTTTTCTGGTCGACAATCGCTCGCAGCGACCTGCCGATCAGCCGCTGAATTTCCAGCGTGCGTCCGGACGGCCTGCCGCGCATGGCTTCACGCGCCGTGCGCTGCTCGGTCGCGCGCGGCAGCATTCCATACTCGCCGGTCACCCAACCCTTTCCCTGGCCTTTCAAAAAAGAAGGGACGCCATCGTCCACCGTCGCCGTGCAAATCACCCGCGTGTTGCCAACTTCGATCAGCACGCTCCCTTCGGCGCTGGTGATAAAGTTCGGCGTCATGGTGACCGGACGAATTTGATCGTGCGCGCGTCCATCGCTTCGCAAGTTTCCTCCTCGTGACATGGCCCAGAGTTTGCCCGCAGCCAACGCCACTGTCAACCACGGATAAGAGTTGGCAACGCGCACTTTTTCAAGCATCGCCGATGACATCGCCGCAAAAAATTGATATTGTTCATCTCTGTCGCGAACTCATCCAGAAAATCTGTGTGTTGCAAAGAAGGAGTGCGATAACCATGACCAAGCACGATGAATCTCGCCGCGAATTTTTGGTGCGCGCGGCTGTTGGAGCCGGTGCTGCCGCGAGTGTTGTTGCAGGCGCGGGACTTGTGCCCGATGCCGCGGCGCAGACTCACGAGCAAATGGAGGGAGGCGCAGCGACTCCTGGCGCGCAGCATCCCAGCGGCGCCGAGCACGGCGCGTTCTTCAACCACGCCGACGCCGCCACCATCGCGGCGTTCACCGAGCGCATCATGCCCAGCGCTCCGGACAAGCCCGGAGCGCGCGAAGCGGACGTCCTGAACTACATCGATCTGGCCCTCGCCGGCGCTTATTCCGAACTGCAGGAATTCTATCGCCACGGCCTGGCGCAGCTCGACGCCTATTGCCGCGGCGCTTACAAAGAATCCTTCGTGCATCTCGCGCCTGAAAAGCAGGACGAAGTCATCGCGGCGCTCGAAGAAAGCAAGGCAACCGGATTTACGTGGCCAACGGCCAGGGAATTTTTCAACACACTCCGCACTCACACCATGGAAGGCATGTTTGCCGACCCGCTCTATGGAGGCAACAAAGATTTCTCCGGATGGCGGCTGGTCGGATTTCCCGGCGCGCAGGCAATTTTCACGCCGACGGACATTGCAGAGCAAACAGGCGTTCACTCGCGCGCCCTTCATCGGTTTGCAAACAACGGCCAAAGGCCCGATGGGGAGAGCATAAGCCATGGCAACCGAGAAAACAGATGTCGTGATCGTCGGCATGGGCGCGGTGGGCGGAATCCTCGCGGCCGAGCTGGGCAAAGCGGGAATGAAAGTGATTGGCCTGGAGCGCGGCCCGCGTCTCAGCACGGCGGACTTCAATCCGCATGACGAATTGCGTTATTTCCAGCGCCAGGATCTGCGTCCCAACTGGAAGCGCCAGCCCGTAACCTGGCGGCCGAATGCCAAGCGCCACCGCCCATCCCATGGATATTCTCAATTACGGCAATCAGGCGGGCGGCGGCACGGTCCACTACGGCGCGCTCTCCTGGCGCATGCACGAAGACGATTTTCGCGCGCGCTCCCACACCATCGAGCGCTACGGCGCGTCGGCCATTCCGCAAGATTCCTCGGTCGCCGACTGGCCGCTTTGCTACGCCGACCTCGAGCCCTTCTACGATCAGCGCCGAATACGAACTCGGCGTCTCCGGCAAGGCCGGCAATTTGCAGGGCCGCAAAATCGACGGCGGCAATGTGTTCGAGGCGCCGCGCAAGCGCGAATATCCGCTGCCGCCATTGCTGGACGACAATCCGGCGTGTTGTTCGCGGAGGGAACGCGCAAGCTCGGCTATCATCCGTTCTCTTCGCCGCGCGCCATTCTTTCCCAGCCTTACAACGACCGCGCCAGCTGCACCTATTGCGGCTTCTGCCAGGCATTCGGCTGCCACGTCGGCGCGAAGTCGAGCATCCTCGTCACCAAGCTGCCCGAGGCGGACGCGACCGGCAATTTCAAGCTGCTGACCGGCGCGATGTGCTATCGCGTCAACAGCGACAACAGCGGCCACGCGACCGGCGTTTCCTATTACGGCCCGGACGGCTCGGAGAACACGATCGAGGCCGAGCTCGTCATTCTCGCCCCATTCATCTACGACAACACGCGGCTGCTGCTGCTTTCGAAGACCGACAAATTCCCCAACGGGCTCGCCAATTCGAGCGGCCAGGTCGGCAAGCACCTCATGGCGCACATCATGGCCGAACGTGTTCGCCGCCTTCGACGACAGATTCGTCAACGTCTACATGGGTCCGAGCGCGCAGAAACACACCATCGACGATTTCAACGCCGACAATTTCGATCATAGCGGCCTGGGCTTCATTCGCGGCGCGCAGATTTCCGTCGCGTCCGCCGATCTCGAAGCGGGCCCGATCGGCGCGGCCATGGGCATGGACCCGCCTCCCGGCGTGCCGAGGTGGGGCGCCGCCTATCGCGATTTCCTCGCCAAGTATTTCACGCGCTACGCCGCGATCACCGCGCAGACCGAAAACCTGCCCTACGCCGATCAGACGATCGACCTCGATCCCAACGTGCGCGATGCCTGGGGCCTGCCGGCGCCGCGCCTCACCTACGATTGGCGGCGCCCGAATGAGCGCGCGCGCATCGAATTCCTGATGCAGAAGATGGAAGGAATCGGCCACGCCATGGGCGCCAACAAGTGTGGCGCGCAGGGCTCGAGTCAGGGCGCGCCGGGCGCGCACCACGAAGGCGGCACGCGCATGGGCAGCGATCCCAAGACCTCGGTCGTCAACAAATACGGCCAGACCTGGGACATTCCGAATCTCTTCGTGATCGGCAGCTCGACGTTTCCGTCCATGAGCGGATTCAATCCCACGCTGACCATCCAGGCGCTCGCCTACATGAGCGCCGACGCCATCGTGAAGCGCTACAAGAGCAGGCCCGGCCCGCTCGTTTAGCGCGGTCGTAGCACAGGCTTCAGCCTGTGGGGTTTTATGCGTGCACGCGCAAAAACCCACAGACTAAAGTCAGTGCTACTAAATGCACTTCCCACATCAGTTTCAAACTTACGCAGAATTGTTGCAACCAATCGGGGGTAGCGCGGGACTTACTTCTTTGGCGCTGGTGTTGCCGGAGCCGGAGAAGCGGCAGAAGCCGGCGGAAGAGCAGCAGCAGGCGCAAGCGAGGCAACAGGGAATAGCCCATAGAGGTCCAGATGCCCCGCGAGTGTCTCCGCTTCCTGACCGTGAATGAGTATCTTCAATTGCCGGATGCCAATGACGTTTGCGCCCAGCGTTTGTGTGATCGATTGCACCGCCAGCTGCTCGCTCAAAATTCCCGACGGCATCGCGGAAGAAATTTCGTCCGAAAAATCCGCGATGGCCGTCCCGTCCGGCTGAATATAAAAAGCCAGAAGGCTCGCTTCGGGGGGCAGCGTGCGTATTTCTGGAGCGGGCGCGCGCGCGATCAGGGCGTTGAGAAGCTGCTTGGAGCGTTCCACGGGATCGGCGGAAAGAGGAAGCTGTATGGCCGTGGGCTCCAGCGAATTGGGGGAAGCGGTTGACAGCCAATACATTTGCGCTTTCACCTGCACGTCGGTGGGCGTGGAGATGGGCTCCTGCATGACTTCGCGGCGCGCCTGCTCCTCGGTCTTGGGAACCCTGCGCAATCCCTGAACGGCCCGGCGCAATCCCGGTAGTGTGATGAGGCCCGCCACCACCATCACCACGAGGATCGCGATTGTCGTCTTGAGCCCCTTTGACAACACGCTACCTTCCTCCTGCTTCATAAATGGTTCGAAACGCGGCAACCGCGCGCGCCACGGCATCCGCCAGGCCCGGCCCCATCTGATCGAGCGTGCTGCGGTCCGCTACGCTGACGCTCGATACCTCGATGGCCACCGCGGGAGCCCCAACCGTTCTCAATTGCCGCACGGGAGATTCGAAGGGAGTTTCCGACGATCCGCGAAAGCGCTGCGCCATTTGAATTTGGATCAGCTCGGCCAGCCTGCGGCTCTGATCGATGAAACCAGATTGCGCACGGTCCCACAACAATAGCCCTCCGTGGGGAGCGGCAGCCGCCACGGCCGGCATTGCCATGCGCTGCATGGAATACACACGCACCGTTCCCGGCTGGCCCGTGGAGGAAACGTGCAGCGATATGAAAACATCCCCGCGCTGCGCATTGGCCAGCTTGGATCGGTCGTCGAACGAGGGGTCGTCATTTGCCTGGCGCGTGAGCACTACGCGCAATCCCTGAGCCTCCAGGGAAATACGTACCAGCCGGGCAAAACTGAGGACTACGTCGCTTTCTGCAATCCCGGACGTTCCGCGAGCGCCCGCGTCCGAGCCGCCGTGCGCCGGATCGAGCACTACAACGGACAAAGTTTTTTGAGGAGGAGCGGGCTGCTCGACGGCAGGCTGCGCCGGCGGTGGAACCTGTTGCTGCGGAACGGCAGGCGAACCTTGCGGCGCGGGCTGGCCGGGCGGTGCCGGCGTCTGCGTCGATTGCGCCCGCGCCGAAAGTGTCAGGGCAGCCGCGATCGTCAGCACAAAAAATAGGCAAATCGATTTGCTGGGCACTCTCACGAGGATACCAGAATCGTTCCAATCGCGAGAGAGTGTGCGCCCGATTTTTTCTTGTCGCGGACCGGTAGCGCGGGCTTCAGCCTGCGGGTTTTCGTCCTTGCGAAGAGCAAACCCGCAGACTGAAGCCCGAGCCACGAAAAGCCAGCATCCCATCGCATGACTTCTGGAATTTCGGACTAGTCGAACACAACCGTCTTGTTCGCATACTGGAGCACTCGATGATCCAGGTGCCATCGGACGGCCCGCGAGAGAACGATTTTTTCAAGGTCGCGGCCTTTTTGCACCAGGTCCTGCAGCGAATCACGATGCGAGATTCGTATGACGTCCTGCTCGATGATGGGGCCGTTGTCCAGCACTTCTGTCACGTAGTGGGCGGTGGCGCCGAGCAGCTTTACGCCGCGCTCGAATGCCTGGTGGTGTGGCTTGGCCCCGATAAACGCGGGCAGAAAAGAGTGGTGAATGTTGATGATTCGCTTGGGATGTTTGGCGATGAATTCAGGAGACAGGATTTGCATGTAGCGCGCCAGGACAATCAAATCGACTTGATGCCGCTCAAGAAGCTCGCGTTGGCGGCGTTCCGCTTCGGCTTTATTTTCCTTGGTGACTTCAATTACATGAAAGGGAATACTGTAAAAATCCGCGTGGCGCTTGGCGTCGGGATGGTTGGCGATGATCAGCGGAATCTCGCAGGCCATTTCGCCGGAGTGCCAGCGGTACAGCAGATCCACCAGGCAATGGTCGTATTTGGAAACGAATATGGCCATGCGAAGGCGGTCGCTGGAAAGCGCGACCTGCCATTCCATCTTCAGGCGGTCCGCGATCGGAGCGAAGTGGCGCGCGAACTCCGGCATCTCGATCTTAAAGCCGGACAGATCCCACTCGATGCGTGCGAGGTAAAGGCCGAGGTCCGCGACCATGTGCTGCTCGAAATGCAGGATATTGCCGTTCGCCCCAAATATAAATTCGGAGAGAGTCGCGTCCAGGCCTTTTGCGTCCGGGCATTGCACCTGCAGGATGGCGCTTTGATTCACGATAGCTCCTTCAAATCTTCAAACATCCATGGAATTGTACTCGAAAGAGTCCAACTGGAAGGAGTAAACACTTCGCGTTCCTTGCGCAATCAAAAAACTCCAGCGCACCCACGTGCCTGTAGCCGGTAAACTGTTAAAAGCGATTGCCAAGTCGAAATCGTGAAGTGGAAATCAAATTGAAGAGGGGTGCCATTCTTATCCATGTTCCATAATTTCTTGCGTTGGATTGGTTGTGGCCTGGCTGTTGCAGCGCTGATAGCCGGCGCGGGTTTGCTCATTGGCGATGCCAAAATTTGGATTGTTCCCGGGCTCTCGGCAGCGGCGATTTCGTCCGCACCCTTGCTGCTGATCGGCATTTCGTTCTTGATCGTGCAGCCGATTATCCGCCCTCGATTGCCGGAGCTGCTGAAAAATGTGCTGCTCGCGGGGACGTTCCTGCTCTGGGGAGCGATTCAGCTCATGCCGCAGAATGCTCTGGCGCTGCGGCTCGGCAATCTCGTTATCGTGCTTTATGTTGTGGATCTGGCGTGGACCATGTTTGCCTCGATGAATTCCAAGAAGGGGAACTGAAGCCGCAATTTGCAATCCCTCTCAGGCCCCAGGACGGCGCAGCAAACCGTTCGCCGAGCGCAGCCGCCAGGCGATGCTAGGAAAAATAGCGCAAGATCCATTCGGCGACGCAGCAAGGTTTTTCGGCATCCGGCGTTTCGATCGTGACTTCAAAGACGGCCTCAACGCTCTCCGGCAAATCCCTGCACGATTGCAAGCGAATGCGCGCGCGAATCTTTTCCCCCGCACGAACCGGTGCCGGGAATCGAACGCGATTCAAGCCGTAATTGATTGTCCGCCGCACATCCGCAGGCAATTGAATCGCTTCCTTCACGAGGCGGCTCATCAAGGAAAGCGTCAGAAATCCGTGCGCGATGGTCGTGCCATAAGGAGATTCGCGCCGAGCGCGCTCGGGATCGATGTGAATCCACTGGCGGTCTTCCGTGGCTTCCGCAAAACTTGCAATGCGCTCCTGAGTCACCGGCAGCCAATCGGTCACGGCGATTTCCCGCCCAACCTGATCCTTCAGCGAGTGCATGGATTTCAGTACAAAGGTTGGCATCGAGTTTTGGGTTTATGTAGCGCGGGCTTCAGCCTGCGGGTTTTAGTCCTTGCAAGGCCCAAAACCCGCAGGCTGAAGCCCGCGCCACGCAAGCTTGCGTTACTTGGCCGCCTTCAGCTCAGCGTACACCTGCCCAACGAAACGATCCGCCATGCGATCCCCGTTCGGAGCGGCTGGAAGAACATTTGCATCGAAAGCGGCAGTGGGATGCGCGGCAACCACTTCATCCGATGACTTCCCCTGCTGAATGAGTTTTGCGACCTGATCACGCACGCCCAGGATCACGTCACGATGAGCGGCGACTGCATTGCGATCGACAATTGCCCCGTGTCCCGGAATGATCTTGGTGTTGGGACCCGCTAGCGCGATCACTTCGGCAAGTCCCTCGATCATCCCGTTGAGAGAGCCGCCATTGGCGCGATCGATGTTCGGGTATCCAATCGACCGGTAGAAATCGCCGGTCATAAGGACGTCCGCATTGTGAAAGTAGACCATGGTGTCGCCATCGGTGTGCGCCTTGCGGATGGGGATGAGGTCTATGGTTTCTCCGTTCATGTGGAACGTGATTTTGCTTTCATAGGTTACGACGGGAAGCGCGGCTTCCGGAGCGGGCATGCCCGGTTGGCCATTTGCGCCTGGAGCAGGATGCATCAGGCGATCGCGCAACTCGTCCCGCGCGAAAATCGTGGCTCCCAGCTTGCCCATGTTTTCGTTGCCGCCGGTGTGATCGGGATGCACGTGCGTATTGACCACATAACGAATGGGGTTGGGCGAAATTTGCTTGATGGCCGCAACGATGCGATCCGTGAGCGGCGCGAATTGCGTATCTACCATGAATGTCCCTTGCGGCCCCACCAGCACGCCAATCGTGCCGCCGCGGCCGTCCACCGTGTAAAAGCTGTCCGTAATCTTGTTGGTCTTGACCACCGTCTTGCTGTCGTCCACGGGCGCCTGGGCGCGTGCCGATGCCGTCGCGAAAAGGGAAACGATCAACAAGGCCGCCGGCACAGCGAGGGCGCGTCGAATCAATGAGAAGTTCATTGGCATTTGCTCCTGATGGAAAATGCGATTTTGACTTGGGTTGCTGTTCGAGAGTATATACCAAACACGCTTTGCGCCGATGCCCGGGCGCGGGAATTCATATGTTGGCGCGCGCAGAAGCTGGTGACGAGGGGGAAGAAGCAAGCCGGGTGAGTGGGTGGCATAGGCTTCAGCCTGTGGGTTTTAGTCCCTGCTAGAACTAACCCCCACAGGCTGAAGCCTATGCCACCAAAAAAAATCGCCCTGGGCTCTTGAGAGCCCAGGGCGATTTCCTTTCAGAGCAGTTACTGTCCGATTTCGAGAATCACGAACGTTCCCGGGATTGCAGTGGGGCGCGGTCGCGGATTCTCCGGTGTTGGAGCTGCCGCAGGTTTGAAATCCGCGGTCTCCGTGTAGACGCGGTGCGTCTTGAGGTCCATGGCCATCGTGCGGCTGCCGAACTGGGTGGTGATGTTGCCGACGACGCTGTATTTATCCGGCGAGTCTTCGTGAATTACGGAGACAAGTCCTTCGCGGCAGGAGGCGAAGATCAAGCCCGTGGCTGGATCGTATCCGTTGCCGTCAGGATCGCCGCCGATGGGAGGAGCCGCAACAACTTTGCCGTTGTCGGCATTCACGACCGCCATGACTTTGTCGCAGGCCACGAAAATGCGGTGGTGCGCTTCATCATAGGCCATTGCGGAAGGGCCGTCGCATGGCGCCAGCGGCCAGGAACCCTTGACCGCGTAGGTCTTGGTGTCAAATTCCTCGATGGTGCTCTTGTCCTCGAGGTTAACGAACATATTGCCGCGTCCATCGGCGATGGCCTCTTCCGGCTTGCCCTTGAGGTCCACTCGGCCAATGACTTTATTGGTGGTCGCGTCAATGACGGTGGAGTCCATGCTCTTGCCGTTGAAGGTGAAAACCTTCTTGGTTGCCGCATCGTAACGGATCGAATCGGGGTTCTTCCCGGGTATGGGAATGACCTCGGTTGCTTTTAGCGTTTTCAGGTCAACGACGGAAACCGTATTGGCGTCGCCGTTGCTCGTGAAGCCCTTGCCCAAATCGGTGGCCAGCGCAATGCCATGCGAGTTCGTGGAATTGGCAATGGCGATGTCGCCGATCACTTTACCCGTGGTGACGTCCACCACCTGATAGTGCGAACCGCGCGCCACGTACAGGCGGTGCGTGTCCGGATCCATCGTGATGTAATCCCATCCGCCTTCGCCTCCCACTGGCATCCTCTTGAGGATCTTGTAGCCCGATGCTTGCGGCGCGGCGTAAACGACCACGGAAGCAATCAGTGCCAGACCGGCCAGCGGCCCTATCCGGCGCATCCATCCTGCAATCTTATTTTGTGACATTCGAAGCATCTCCTTATAGTTTCATTCGAGCAGAAAGCAACATGCCTGGTTCTACTTCCATAATACGTTTCATGGCCGCATAAATTTCACCCAGCGGTCCAGCCTTACCGCGCTTCTACCGGCTCGCCAGTCTTCACCGCCGCGTGCTTGTTGCGCGTCAGGTAGTACTGAATCGCCGGGGTAATAATGAGCGACAACACCATTGAAATCAAGATTCCACCGATGACCGCGATGGCCAGGGGCTGCAGCATCTGCGAGCCGGCCCCGAGGGCCAGCGACAACGGTAGCATACCCGCCACGGCGGCCATAGCCGTCATGACGATGGGTCGAAGACGACGGCGTCCCGCCTGGATCATGGCTTCTTCCGCCTCGAATCCAACCCCCACAAATTTCTGATTGGCGTCGAGCAACAGAATACCGTTCTTGGCTACGATTCCGAGCACCATGATCAACCCCATGAAGGACGAGACGTTGAAATCGGTGCGCGTAATGTACAGCGCGAAAAACACTCCCGACGTCAACAGAACCGCCGAAGAGAGAATTGCCAGCGGCGCCGAGAACGACCGGAACTCGAACAGCAACACAATGAAGATCAGCACCAGCGCCAGCAAAAGCACGGTGACCAGATCGCTGAACGACTTCTGCTGCTCCTTGTACGTTCCGCCATAGGCTACTCGAATAGACGGAGGCAAGTGCAAATCGTTTACCGCTTTTTGCACCGCGGCGATACCACGGCCGAGGTCAATGCCCTCCAGCCGCGCCGTCACTTCCTTTTCCTGCTGCAAATTGTCGCGCAGGATTTCCGTTTGCCCGGGAACTTCCATGGCTTGTGACACGGAGCCGAGGGTGGCGGAGCCGCCATTTCCGTTGACGATCATGGTGTTGTTCATGGCTTCCAAAGACGCCCGATTGGCCGCCGCATAACGCACGCGCAGCGTGTAGGGCCGGGAGTCGATAATCAGCGGCGCAGTTGCGGGTTCGCCATCCACGATTGCCGAAGCGATTACGGTGAGCTGATCGGTGGTGAAGCCGGCCTTGGCCGACGCCGCGGGGTTAATCTTGAACACCACGGCTGGTCCGCTGGTGGTGTTGTCGATTCCATCCTCGACGTCTACCACCGGTTTCTTGTAGTTAATCTGAATGCGGCCCAAGGCATCGGCCACTTTTGGCGCCCAGGAAGTCAGCTGATCCACATCCGGCGAAAATAGCTGCACGACCACTGGCTGGGGAGCCCCGGTCAGGTCCGAGATCATATCCTGAAGCACCTGAGTGAATTCCACGTCCAGCGCGGGCTCCTGCGTGGTCACCTTGGAGCGGACTTCGCTGATGATGTCGTCGATTCCACGGCTGCGTTTGTCCTTCAGCTTGACCGCGATGTCCCCGGTATTGGGCTCGGTGACGGCGGCAAGCCCAAGCTGCAAGCCAGTGCGGCGCGAAGTGTTCTCCACTTCAGGGACGGACTTAATGATATTTTCCACGTGCGTGACGACGCGATTGGTTTCCGCAAGCGAGCTGCCCGGCGGCATGACGTAGTCCAGAATGAATCCGCCCTCATCCATGTGTGGAAGCAAGTCTGATCCCAGTTGCATGAAGCAGAGATAGGAAACCGCAATCAGGATGGCGCAGAGGCCGCCCAGCCAGACGGGATGCTCCAGCGCGCGGCGCAGCCAGCGTTCGTAGAAGATGACCACCTTCTCGAACACTCCGCCCCTCAGCGATTCTTCTTCCGCTTCCATCATTCGCTTCATGCGCGCAAGTTCCACGGCTTCCGCGTCCATGCCAGCGGTTTCCGCGACCTCGGCAGCGGCAGCCGGCTCCTCTTTTCCGCGGCGAATCAGGTGCACGCCCAGGTTGGTGGACCACGTGAGCGCCAGCGCCAGGGAAGTGAGCAACGAGACGCTCATGGCAATGGCCAGTGCGCGGAAGAATGTACCAGTGACGCCAGTGATGGAGATCAAAGGAAGGAAGACAACGATCGGTGTGAGCGTCGAGCCGATCAGAGGAATGGTCAATTCGCGCAGGGCGGCGCTGACCGCTTCCAGCCGGCCTTCTCCGCCGTCCCTGTGCAAAATGATGTTTTCGACCACCACGATGGCGTCGTCGATAATCAATCCGCCGGCCGCCGCGAGGCCGCCCAGGGTCATCATGTTAAAGCTCTGACCCAGCATCTTCATGGCGATGAACGTGACGCAGATGGCCACGGGGATAACCAGCCCGGTCATCAATGCCGTTCCAATGTCGCGCAGGAACAAGTAGATGATAATTCCGGCCAGCAAAAGCCCGATGATGATGGCATCGCGCACGCTGCCAATGGACTCGCGCACGATGTTGGACTGGTCGTAGAAAACGTTCAAATCAACGCCGGCGGGAAGGCTGGAGCGCAGCGCGTCAATTTCCTGGTGCACCAGGTTGGCCACTTCCACCGTGTTGCTGTCCGGTTGCCTGCTGACGCTGACAAGGACGGCGGGTTTTCCGTTGGCCGTGACCACCGTGTAATTGGGCGCGGACGAAGGTGCCACGGTTCCAACGTCACGAACCCGCACTGGCGCATCGCCCACATTCTTGATCACCATGTTGCCGATGTCTTCCACGTTGTGGACCTGGGAATCCAGCAGGCCCAGGAACAACTGGTGGTTGCGGGTCAGCAGGCCTGGCGAATCGACGATGTTGGTGTGATTAGCGGCATCCAGAATATCCTGAATGGTCACGTGCGCGCGCAGCATCTTGGACGGATCGGGCGTCACTTGAAATTCAGGAGTCTGCCCTCCCTGAACCAGAACGGTGGCAACTCCATTCAGCCTGTTCAAGCGCGGCTTGATGTCATACGTGGCGATTTCCCAGAGTTGTGTTTGGGGAACTTTGTCGGACGTCAAGCTGTAGCCCAGGATGGGGAAGCTGGCGAAATCCAGCCGGTGGGTTTCAATCTGCGCCGTGGTCGGAAGCGTGCTTTGAATGCGCGCGATCTCCGAATTCACCAGCTGCAGCGTGGTGATCATATCCACGTTCCAGTTGAAGGATAGATCGATTTCCGCCGATCCGCGGCTGGTGGTGGAGCGAACGTCCTCCAGTCCGGGAACGCTGTTCACGGCGTTTTCCAGCGGGCGCGTGATGGTGACTTCCATCTGCTCGATGGGCATTACGCCGTTATCCACGCCCACGATGATGCGCGGGAACTGCGTCGAACGGGAAAACGGCGATGGGCAGCGAGAGCGCCTCGTAGGCTCCCACCACTGCCAGCGTCAGGATCAAGAAGATGATCGACTTGGAGTGCCGGGCGAACCAGTAACGCGACTCCGGATTTGCAGATACCTTGGAATGGCTGGTTGTCTTATCTGACATTTAATTTTACCTGCCGCAAAGTCGTGATTGAAAATCCGAGTGCAATGGCCGTGCAGATTCCGGCCGGTCCTGCAAATCTGCTTGTGCTTCCAATCATCCTGCCGTTGGCCGCGAACATAACCTTACTCGTCCTCGTCCTCGTCCGGCATTTTCGGCGCTTGAACTTGAATCTTGGTCTTGGCCAAAACGGGATCGTCCTCGTTGGCCAGTTCGAACGCGCCAACCGTGACCACGCGCTCTCCGCCTTGCAGGCCATCCGTGATCTGCACGGTCTTGGCCTCGCCGTCCTTGATGCCGATCTTCACCTTCTTCTTGCTGGGTGCATTGTCCGTATCCAGAACGATCACTTGGTTGAGCCCGTCCGGCGTGGTCAACAGGGCCGCCTGCGGGATTACAACCGTGTCTTTCACGGTTTCCGCGACCATGACAACGCGCACGCTGGTTCCGGGCCGCAGGCTCCCCTTTGGATTGGGCGCCTGAACCCAAACTTCAACCGTCGTGCTGTTGGGGTCCACCGCGGGGCTTACCAGCGTGATCTTGCCCTTTACATGCACCGGTTCGCCAGGAATGGATATGGTGGCTTCGTCGCCAATTTTTAGAGACGCCGCTTCGGCTTGCGCCACGTGCGCGCGGGCCACGATCTGTGAGAGGTCCATCACGGTGATGATCGGAGCACCCGTCGCCGGCGTTTCACCAGGATAATACGGCCGGTCAGTGACGATGCCATCAATGGGGCTGGTGATCTTGGAGTAGCTCAACATCGCAGTGGTGTTTGCCGTGTCGCCCTTGGCGGCATTCATTGCGCCTTCGGCGGCTTTGAGGTCGTACTGTTTCTGCGTCAGGTCGTAGGTGTTTTTGGCCTGCGTCAGGGCAACGGAGGCATCGTCCAGATCCTTGGCCGAAACAGCGCCTTCCTTGTAGAGCGTCACGCGGCTGTCATACAGCTTCTGCGCCGAATCCAGCGATTGCTTGGCGAATTTCAGGTCCTGTCCGCTCTTCTGCAACTGCATCTGGTAGGTGACTTCGGCCTGTGACAAGCCGCCCTGGCTCTTCAACTGCGCGCCGGTCAGATCTTCATTTTCCAGCTCGCCGAGCAGCTGTCCGGCTTTCACGTGGCTGCCCTTGTCCACATACCATTTCTTTACGGACGACACGACCTTGGGCACAATGGCCGCCTGATCGCGCGGGTACAGCACCGCGTCCGTGACCACCTTGCGCTGGATGATCCCTTTTTCCGCGCCGTCCACCTGCACCGTTACGGTGGGCGTCGCTTCGGCCGCTTCCTTCGTGCCGCAGCCTGAGAACAGAATGCCCGCGGCCACAAGGATCGTGAGCGAGCGGAACAATCTGCCCGTTTCCAGAGCCGGACGTGCCTCGTTTCTATTTTGCGCGCCGTCGTTCATCGAGGTATTCATTAGGGGAAAAGACATTGATTTGCTCCCATTCATTTGCTTGCCGTTGAGTTTTCGGTCCATCAGAAACTTCCCGTAAATGTCTGCAGCGTTGCCAGCAGCGTACGATAGCGCACTTGCGCGTCGGCATAGGCGTTTCTCGCGGTCACAAGGGACGTCTCCGCATCCACCACTTCGGATGCCGGAGAAGCCCCGCCTTCATAACGCAAATTGGTGAGACGCAGGCCCTCGGCCGCAAGTTCCGCCGTGCGCCGCGCTTCTTCCAGCGCGCCGCGCGCGACCATGGCCTCGTCATAGGTGGCGTAGAGTTCGCTGATGTCCATGCGCTGCGCCTGGCTCAGTGCAGCCTTGGCGGACTGCTGCTTGTATTCGGCCTGATGCAGCTTGCTGCGCAGCGTGCCCCAGTCCCACACAGGCACTGTCAATGCAGCGGTGAGGAAATAACCGAGGTTGGGGAGAGGCCCCACTTCCGTAAATGCGGCCCGCGTGCAGTGAAGCGCGAAGCAGTTGGCTTCAATGCCGAAATCCGTGTCCACAGTTATTGTCGGCAGGAACGCGGATTTGGCCAGCTTGACGTCCAGTTCCGCTTCCCGCGCCGTTTCCAGCGCGACGCGCAGGTCGGGATTTTGCTTCTCGGCCATTTCTTGGACTTCTGGAAAAGGCGGCAACGCCGGCGCGGAATCCAGATCGTCCACCACCGTGAAATTTTCGTTGAAGTCGGGAAAAAGGATTACGGCAAGGCCCAGGCGGGTGTCTTCCATGGCGAAGCGAGCCTCGTCAAACGCCTGTTTCTGAATGCGGTATTGGATTTCCGCTTTCACCGCATCGCTGTGTGAAGCCTGCCCCTGATGCTCCGAGTCCTGCGTGGCGTTCAGGAAATGCTTGGCCTGATCCAGCCCGGCCTGCGCGGTTGCATATTTGCGCTGCGCCGCAACCAGTCCGTAATAGCTCTTTGTGACGGTCACATTCAGCCCGCGGCGTGCTATCTCCGCCTTGGCGTTAGCCATGGCTTCTGCTGCCTTGGCTCGCGTAAATCCCGTGCCCATGAGCAGGCCCGGGGAAAGATCCTGATGGTAAATGGCCCAGTCGCGGTAGATGTGCACACCGTCGTTGGTTACGAATCTTCCGTCGGAAACCCTTCCGCCGTTGCCCTCGGTGTTCAAGTATTGCGATGTTGCGGTGATCGTGGGCAGCATGGCGTTGCGCGCCTGGATGCGGTCTTCCCGCGCATTCTTTGCATCGGAAACCGCACCTGCCAGCGTGGGGTCAAGCTTGCGCGCTCTCTCCAGCGCGTCTTGCAAGGTCACGGTTGTTGGCGCCGCTGCTTGCGCCGGCCCCGGAGCCTGGATGAATTTGACGTCCGTTTCTCCGCCCTGCGCGGCAACTCGCGGCGCTCCAGACAGCATGACTGCCGCAGCCAGGCCCAGCGCCACCAGGGAAAACCGCTTGATTGAAGGGAATAAACCGCTTGTGCGCGCAGCAAGCCGCCCTTTAGGCATGGCATTATCTACAAAATCGAATGAAGCACCCATGAATTCCTTCTCCTCCTGCCCCCGGCCCCTGCCGGATGCCGCCCCGGAGTGTATCTATCGAACTTGAATTAGAAAAGCAAAATCTGAACGTTGCGACCACGTTCCCGCTCAGAAGATGCCCGAAGCATAGCAAGCCCACATGAAAATTATCTGAATAAAATTTCTTTGATCTTTTTTGGGTTCGGAGTGTGAATTTGTGCCTCTCTCCCATCCTCCCGCTTCAACCTTTCTTACTTTTGTGCGACACTTGGCGAGCACGCCAGTTCGAACCCGCCCGCATTTTGATGTACCCCCTTAGTTGGACATATTCTGAAACCTATTGCGGTGCGCGCACGTCCATAAAAATATATTCTCCGGACTTCGCACCCGTAAAATGTGAAATGGCATGTCGGCGCTTATTGCCGTTAAGGGTGCACGGGTCGGTAAGTAGGTAGACGGGCAGTTGTGCGGATTGACAATTTACGCCTGGCGGTGAGATATTCGCGGCCAATCAAAGGGGTGACCAATGAAACTAAAGTCGCTAGTTTCTTTTCTACTCCCAGCTATCGGGCTTTTCGTGGTTTCCGTCCCGGCGCTCGCGCACCATGGCTTTGCTGGACGTTATGACGAGGAACATCCCGTCACGGTGCAAGGGACCGTCCTGGAATTCGAATTTGTGAACCCGCATGCGGCGATTATTTTCGAATCGAAGGACAAGAATGGCGTCATGCAGCGCTGGCATGCCGAACTGGGCGGCGCCAACGCACTGCACCGGGCCGATGGCTGGGATCGCGACACGTTGAAGCCTGGGGACAAAATCACCATCGTTGGCCCCCGCAACAAGAACGGCTCCAACGACATGAATCTTTCCCACGAAAGCAAAATTACGATGACGGATACCGGGAAGGAAATCCACAACAGTATCAAAGTCGCGCAAGCTCAATAGACAGGCTTATCGTGACCGCTGGTTCTGTGCTTCATCGCCGCACGGATAGGCCACGCTTGTGCTGTGTTTTCACGGGGCCCCCTCTATCTGCTTGAAATAATTTGCGAAGGTCTTCAACGGAGGCCAGAATGAGTTTGCGCACGAACATTTTTGCAGCCAGCCTATTCGGCCTAGCGCTCGCGGGGCTGAGCATTTGCAGCGCGGTGAGCTTTGCACAGGCGCCCGCCCCCGCTCCGGCTCCCCAAGCCGCCGCCGGTCCACGGGGCACTCCCATACGCGCGTCGGGCTCCGCATGGAATCCGAAATCGATCGCCTACATCAAGGCTTCCAATTCAAAGAATTTCAACCAGCTGGGATTCATTGTGGCGCTTAGCGGTGACGGCAACACCATGGCCGTGAGTTCGACTGCGGAAGATAGCGCCGCCAAAGGCATCAACGGGAATCAGGCGGATCATTCCGCGATCAGTTCCGGAGCGGTTTATATTTTTGTCCGCAATGGCGGCACATGGGTTCAGCAGGCTTACGTGAAGGCGTCGAACTCGCAAAAGGGTTACCAGTTCGGTTCTGCCGTGGCCCTGAGCAATGACGGGAACACCATGGCTGTCGGCGCCGTCGGCGAAGCCAGTTCGGCTACGGGCGTGGACGGAAACCAGGCAGACACCTCGATGCCAGGCGCCGGCGCGGTCTATGTCTTCACGCGGACTGGCACTGCCTGGTCGCAGCAAGCCTACGTAAAGGCTTCCAACACTGGTGAAAAAACCGATGGCGACCAATTCGGCTACTCGGTGGCCTTGAGCGGCGACGGCAACACCTTGGCCACAGGCGCAATTTCCGAGGACAGCGCCGCCTCCGGAATCAACGGCAATCAGGCTGACAATTCCGCCGATAGCGCTGGGGCGGTTTACGTTTTCACGCGCGCGGGCGACAAGTGGTCGCAGCAGGCCTACGTAAAGCCCTGGAACACCACAAACCGAGGAAACCTTTTCGGCTATTCCGTGGGCTTGAGCGGCAATGGCAATACCATGGCCGTGGGCTCGTATGACGAAGAGAGAGGAAAAGGCGCCGCCTATATTTTCACGCGCACCGGCAGCACATGGGCGCAGCAGATTCGCTTGCAGGCTTCCAATGCCGAGGAAGGCGATTCGCTAGGCTGCTCCATCGCCATCAGCGATGACGGCAACACCATGGTGGCGGGCGCGTTCGACGAAGACAGCCTGCTACGAGGCATCCAGCCGCCAAACGAGGGCTCCAATGACGCCGCCTCGGACGTTTCCACCGGCGCAGCATACGTTTTCGTTCGAAACGGCTCGACCTGGACGCAACAGGCCTTCATCAAGGCCACCAACACGCGACTCAATGACCAGTTCGCGTGGGCGCTTACCCTCAGCCGCGATGGCAACACGCTGGCCGTTGGCGCTCATCTTGAGGACAGCGGCGCGGCCGGCCTCAACGGCGACCAGGAAGACGCCTCAGCCGAAGATTCCGGCGCGGTCTACGTCTATATGCGCAATGGAACCACGTGGGCGCCTGCCTCGTATGTCAAGGCTTCGCCGTTGCATGCCGGCGCCGAATTCGGAATTTCCCTGGCGCTGAATGGCGACGGCAAAGTGCTGGCCGTGGGCGCTTTCAAGGATAGCGGCGGCGGCGTGGGCGTTAATCCGGCTAAAACTGCCAAGCCAGCCGAGGAATCGGGCGCGGCGTATATCTATTACTGATGCAGGAATTGCTGGGCGGTTTACGGAATAAGTAGTTAATTTTTTTCGTGGCTGCAATCCAGGGATTGCCAATGTACGGAGGCAAACGCGAATGCGAAAGAAATCATTTTTCCTGATGAGCGGCCTGATCGTTTTGGCTGCGTGGAGTCTCACGGCTGCTGCGCAGAACGCCCCTGCGCCCGCCGCCGGCGCAGCTCCAGCGGCGGGCGGCCAGCGCGCTGCCGGAGGTCCGCCTCCGCCCATGAGGCTGGTAAGCACGGATATCTCCGACGGAAAAACCCTGGCCGCAAAATTCACCTGCTCGGCGGGGGCGGATGCCGTCTCGCCCGCGCTGCAATGGATGCAGGCGCCGCGTGGCACGGCCAGCTTCGCCCTGATCGTGCATGACATGGAGCCTCGCCCGCGCAAAGGCGTCAACGACATTCTGCACTGGATGGTCTGGAACATGCCCGCAGCCGCGAATTCGCTTCCTTCGGGCGTTTCATCCGCGAGCGCGGATTTGCCGGACGGCAGCCACCAATCCAACGGCAACCCCGGCCAGGGCGGAAACTTCGGCTACCGTCCCCCGTGCCCGCCGCAAGATGTTCCCGTGGCGCACCACTATGCATTCGAACTATTTGCCCTGGATCAAAAGCTCGACCTGCCCGCAACCGCTACGCGCGCCGACTTGCTAAAGGCCATGGATGGCCACATCGCTGGCCACGCCGCTCTCGTGGCACCGCTGGCCCGATAGGTAAGGTGCCGCAGTGTTCCCGTGGCATAGGCTTCAGCCTGTGGGGGTTAGTGTTTGCAAGGCCCAACCCCCACAGGCTGAAGCCTGTGCTACTTAGAACCATCCACGCGGATTCATTCGCAATTGCCGAGCACAATCGCTCAGAGTCGTTGCAACGTCAGCGGATCAAGTTGGCCCGCAAAGTATTTTTGCAAAGCATCCTGGAAAACTTGATTGTCGGGCGCGGCGCGCACAAACAATGTCATTGAAGATCGGAACTTCATATCGTCAGGAGATCCGAAGATCTCTTCGATCGAGCGCCCCTCTATCTGGTTCACGAGTTGAGTGCACTCCTTCAGGCGAGGTCCCAGAATAGGGTGCGCCAGATACGCCTCGGCTTCTTGCCGCGAGGCGATTCCATAAACAGTCGCCATGTGACTGTGCCCCAGGCCGCGAAGCTGCGGGAAAATGAACCACATCCAGTGACTCTCTTTTTGTCCGTTGCGCAGTTCCCTCAATACCTGCTGGTACAGAGGCTTTTGGGCATCCACGAAGCGCTGCAAATTGTGGGCATCGGTCATCCATGCCATTCTACGCCTCGCCGCGATCATACGGCGCGACCCTAACTTTTGCTATCCGGCGAAATTATCACCCCGCACATTTTCATGGTACCCCGCATGTCCGCTTGAGGTTAAGATTCTGAACTTGAAGCGCGCAGAGGAATTTACCGACAACCCGCCCTTCAAGAATTCATAGGAGAAGCATATGGCAAAGTTCACTCGAAGATCCCTCGTAGGACACGCGGCGCTGGGGCTTGCCGCGCTCGGCGCGATGAGTGCGCCGGCGGAGGCGCAGCTGGTTTACAAGTTGACGGACTGGAACATTGCGGACTTCGACCTCTTGATCAAGAAACGCGCTCGCGTGAAGCAGGTATTTGACGAGACTCAAATTGGCGGCGGCAGGTTCCTGAACAACATCAAGAATTCGCTGAACGGGTTGCAATTCGGTTTTAATATTCCCGCGGACCAGATCAAAATTGTGTCCGCAATGCATGGTCCCGCGAATATGCTCAATTTCGACGACTACGTTTGGAAAAAATATCGCATTGGAGAATGGCTGAAAGTAGACGACCCGCTGACCGGACAGCCAGCGGTGCGCAATCCTTTTCTGATGAGGAAGGCCAGCACGGACGCGCAACGCGCTTCTCAGGACCCTAGCGATGAAAACTCATCGTACCAGGACGCCAGCATTCAGGCCCTGCAAGACCGCGGAGTGCAGTTCCTCTGCTGCCATACCGCCACGGAAGAGCAGTCTCGGGCGCTGATCAAGCAATATGGGCTTGCGCAGCAGCCGGAAGAAATCGCAAAAGACCTGTTGGCGCATACCGTGCCCGGGGTGCTGGTTGTGGCGGCAATGGTTGCAGCCATCGCATTGCTGCAAAGCGAAGGGCATTATTCCTATATCACGGTTTAATCGGGATGAAGGGCGTGGTTCAAAAAGCATGAGGATCATCCGGCATATTTTCGTTACCGCTGCCATCTCGGCCTCGGTTGCTATTTCGCTTTTTTCGCAATCCGTTCCGCCCTGGAGCAAAGGAAAAAATAATCCAGCCGCGGACAAAGGCTACGTGTTCCAGGTTCCGGATGTGGACAATGTGCCTGACCTGCACGGAAATCCCGAAGGCGCCAAACTTGTGCTGTTTATCGGAGGCAATCAGTTCTTCGTGTTGCCGGAGCTGGTTGAACGCTTTCGAAAAACAACATCCGGAATTGCAAGGGCACATCTTCTACGAAACCCTGCCGCCCGGAATCCTGCTCAAGCAAATGGAGAACAACAACACGATTACGCTCGGCAATTTTACCTTGCGAATCCAGCCCGACGTGTATGAAGCCGATTTTGGGGTTTTAGCCGGGATAGAACGCCAGAACCTGGTGGAAAAACTGTTGCCATATGTGACAAACGGCCTGTCCATCATGGTCTCGGCCTCCAATCCGCGGCAGATTCATTCGCTGCAGGATTTGGGCCGTCCCGATGTGCGGCTTTCCATGCCAAATCCGCAATGGGAGGGCATTGCCAAACAGATTGGCGACTCCCTGCGCAAAGCGGGTGGAGAAGCGCTGTTTCACGCCGTTTACGAGGCGAAAGTTCAGGAGGGCTCGGCCTACCTGACGCAGATTCACCATCGCCAAACCGCCATGCGAATCATGAAAGGCGAATCGGACGCCGGCGTCACCTGGAGTTCGGAAGTTATTTTTCAGGAAAAAATCGGCAATCCGATCACGGGCGTGGAAATTCCAAAGGACCAAAACTTTACGGCCGTCTACGGCGCAGCCGTTCTGCGCAATGCTCCGCATCCCGAAGCTGCGCGCGCCTGGGTGGCCTTTCTCAATACCCCAGAAGCACAGGCTGTCTACAGGGAGTACGGATTCGGCCCGGTAAAATAAACTCCATGAAGCTGGCGAACCTTCACTTCCACGCCGAGTAGACTGGCTTGCCGACCAGGAACTCGGGATTCGCGCCTGGCCGTGGGTGAAATTTCTGCACGCGCCCGTTGGCCACTTCGGCTACGTACAAATTGCCCTCCTGATCGACGCTTGCGCCGTGCATATTGAAAAGTCCTCCCGGATAATCGCCGAGGGAACCCCACGCGTACAGCAAGTGGCCCTGCATATCGTAGCGGACTACTTTGGCTGTGGTGTCGTCGAACGCCCATAGTTGGCGGCTGCCTGAAATATAGACGAAGTTCACCGAGGAAGGCTGCGCGAAGGGCCACTGATCTAGGAAATGGCCGTTCTCGTCGAACACCTGCATGCGCCGATTTCCTCGATCGCTCACATACACGTGGCGCGTGACCGGGTCAACCGCGATTCCGTGCACTACGTTGAAGTAGCCCGGGCGCGTATCGGGCGGCGTGCCCTTGATGCCCCAATCCAGCAGAAAATTTCCGTTCTTATCGAATTTCGCGACGCGCGTGCCGTTGTAGCCATCCGCCACGAAGAAGGTGCCGTCCGGCAGCCAGGTGATGAACGTCGGCCGGTGAAAATGCGTGGCATCGGCGCCCAGCTTTCCGGGTGTGCCGATGGTTTGCAGCAATTTTTTGCCGTCGTTGGAGAAAATAAAAATGGCGTGGCTGAAATCATCCACCACCCACACGCGCTTTTCAGGATCGTAGGGGCTGATGTACACGGCGTGCGCGCGTTTGAGCATGGAATCCCACTGCGTCCAGCGCTCGGTGATATCTCCTTGCGCGTTCACCACCACGATGTTGTCTTCCCACCGCGCGTCCACGCCCATGCGGCCATGCCAATTTTTTTCTGCGTCCTCGGCCAATTGTCCGGGACCGCCGCCGCCGGGCAGCGCCGCGACAGGGCCCTGCGAAGCGTTGCGGAAGGGAACTTGCGCCACGGGGAACGAAAGGCTGGGGCCAATTTGCGGCAGTGGAGTCTGCGGCGGCCGCTTCACAACGGGAAGCTCTCCGCGCTGAACCACGATGACGCGATTGGGGCTCTCGGCGAAGACTCCCTCCACTGAGCCCCAACTCCAGCCGTCATGGTTGGGCAGCTCCGTCATCGGCTTGGGCCAATCGCGCACCACATCATAGGGACCGGTCAAATCCCAGCCGCCCCTTTCGGAGGGAACCGCGGCGAATCCCGCGCCGGGCTGCGCCTGTCCGTGGACCGTTTCAATGCGAGTGCCCACAATCGCACCGGCGGCAAAGATCGCCGCAGCCGCTGAAATAATAATTATTTTTCGGAACATGAAATCCTCCTGAGGAATACCAGGCAGGGAAATCAGGCGGGTGGCGCGCTTCTGAATGCCACCCGCCCAGGTTGGTTGTAAGTAAAAGCAGTTATCAACCGCAAGAGTTGCCTACAACTCTTGCTACTTCTCCAGCAGGAACCTCTGGACGCGCTCGCCGTAGAATACTTCTCCGGTATAGAGCCTGCCCTTTGAATCGGTGGCTTCCATGTGCACTCCGAAGAACTGGCCGGCGTTGTGCCCCATGCTGCCCAGCGTACCCACGACTTTGCCTGTCTTGCGGTCGAGGAACCAGACGTGGTTGTTGGTGAGGTCGGAGATGTACAGGAACTTCTGCTCCTTGTCGTTGGAGAACATGACGCCGCCGGTCGAGCCGCCGACGCCCGTGCCCTCGGCCATTTTAATTTCCTGCTTGAAGTTGCCCTGCTTGTCGGTGACGTGGATGCGGTTGCCGCCGCGGTCGGCCGCGTAGACCAGGCCATCGTTGGAGAAATTAAAGGTCAGATGGCCGACGAATTCCTTGGCCATGGGGCCGTTTGGCTTGTAAGCGTGGTCGGCGGGAGCGGTGCTGATTTCCGAGAGCTTGTGCCCGTAGGCGCCCCAGCCGCGCTTGAATTCGAACTTGTCCAGCGAGAAGACCATCACGCGGCCGCCAAAGGCGTTGTCCGCGATGTAGATCTCGTTGGCCGCGTCGTCGGTGCGGATCTCTTCGATTCCACCAATAATCATGGGCGTGGTCGGCGGATATTTGGCGATGAATGCGGTCCGCGCCAAGCCTGCTGCTGTCCCTGCCGCCTCGCCGCGCGCGCGTTCCGGGGCGCCGGGAATGGTTAGGAATCCGGCGATTGGGCCGGCGCTGCCTTCGCCCGGCGCGCGCTTGGGAAGTGTGGGCTCCTTGAACGGCGTGCCGTCCGGATTTTCAGGAACGTGCGGCACAGCCATCAGCATCTGGCCGGTCTTGGGATCGTACTTGCGTACGTCGTTCTGACCGAGATAGGCAAAGCCCTGCTTGTCAATCGCCATGCCGTGCCCTTGCGGCGCATCGAAGGAGCCGATGACGTCGCCATCCTTGTAACCGGGACCGTCATGGCCCGCGATGTGAATCATCGACGGAGGATGCACGCAGCAGTCCGCGATCGGAGGATTCAGTTCGGCTTCAACTTCAATGGAGGTCAGTCGTTGGGGCGGTCGTACACCCAAATATTATCATCCTTGTCCACGGCCAGGCCCGTGACGCCTCCCATCTTCCATTTGTTCGGCAATGGCTTTGGCCAAGTGCAATCGACCTTGAATTTTGGCGCCGATTCTGTTTGCGCGGCCGGACCTTTCACTAACAAGAACGCGAAACCAAGACCGAGTACACCCGCAAAAACCCACTTGTACTTTGACATCGATGCTTCCTCCTCTGTCAGACTCTGTTAGACGATTCCTTGTCCCAAGGGACTGTTGCGCGCAGTCTATTCCCCGCAAACTGGAAGGTCAACTACGTACTAATTTCTGTTAACGAGTGACGTAGGGAAGAAGTATCCAGTTTCGTAAAATCGGCGAAAGCGAAAGAAAAGAGGAAAACATGGACGCTTTAAATAAACCCAAAGGGTTCAGCACCCGTCCGGAAAAGGCTTTTAACACAGAGGACACAGAGAACGGCCACAGAGAAGATCAGAGAAAGCAGGGGAAGCAAGGGATACAGCGAGCGCGGATTGCGGAATGAGATTTGAGAGAAATGGGACTCAACAATGGCGGTCCGACGCCTCTGTTTTTCTCAACGGTTTTCTCTGTGTTCTCTGTGTTAAGTTTTTTTCCTGCTGGTGCACAGCTCATTTGGGGTGACGAGAGACGGAGTTCGCGCATCCTCACCGCGCGAGCGAAAATATTTTGACAGCTTTTGATTTATGAACTATAGCTATTCCCAGCAATTTTAGATGGCGGAGAAGTTTGCCCGCACAGCGATCGCCCATTACAGAGGACACCATGAGAAATCGAAGCCGCATGTATACGCGCGTCACCATTCTGGCCACATTCGCACTTGCGCTGGCCCTGCTTGTGGTGGGCAACGCCAGCCGCTCGCAGGCGGCGCCTCCGCAGCCTCAGGCTGCATCGAGCAAGGTGATCCACACCGACGATTTCCAGCGATCGGCGCGGCTGGATACCTATCGAGTGATTGCCGACAGCGGCGCTGGGCGCGGCGAAAACATTTATTTCTACAAGTGCTGGATGTGCCACAACCAATACGCCAAGACCGGCCCTTATTTGAAGGAGCTTTTTAAGCATTCGCAATTGATGTCCGGCGATCCAGTGACCCCGGAAAACGTGGCCGCGAAAATTAAGGAAGGCGGGCCGGGCATGCCCGCGTTCGGCACCACGCTGAAGGACAACGATATCGCCGACCTGGTCACTTACATCAAGGAAGGTAAGTGCTGCGTCGAAGGCGAAAATCCGGGACCGAATCCGTGGTATCGCGCCGAGACTAACAAGTGGCCCGTGCAAAGCGGGCTCAATGGCGGCGCGACGGGAACCGTTAAGAATTCAACGGGCGATTCGCCCGAGGGCATCGGCGTGCAGCTGATCGCGCCCAACGGCATCCGCACAACGGTGTATACGGATGAAAAGGGGCATTTCGAATTTCCGAAAATGCAGACGGGCGATTACGTCTTGCGCGTCCCGACCCCGCTGCTCTTCAAACCCTACGTTATAAATTCCGTGCATATCGATGGAGCGACCAAGCTCAATGACATTGAGCTGGAGAGAGTTTCGGACAGCGATGCGCTGCCCGCTACTCCCGAGATCGAGCGCCAACTCAGCGGCGCCGAACTTCTCTGGAACATGCCGGGCACGGCGAACGAGAAGGCCACGCTGCAAAAGAATTGCTCCGCCTGCCACTCCTGGAACCAGATTTTCCGCAACCGCTACGACGAGCACAGCTGGGCGCTGATCGTTGACCGCATGACGCAATATTCCGGCACTTCGCTGGTAATTCGCATCAAGGGAACCACGACGACCGGCGGTGGAGCCAATTCGGTCACGCGCCGCGACGGCACTTCGCCCGAGGAAGTCGATACGCTGGTGAAGTTCCTGACGCGCGTTCGCGGCCCGAATGCGCAGGACGAACCGCTACGCGTGTTCCCGAAGCCACGCGGCGGCGACACGCACGTCGTCGTCACCGAGTACGAATTGCCGCAAGCGCTCTTGGCGCTGCACGACGCGCAGGGCGACTCCAAAGGAAACATCTGGTGGTCGAGTCACAAGACCGACTTGGTCGGAAAGCTTGATCCCAAGACCGGCATCGTGACCGAGTACACCATTCCGATGACGCCCAAGGGCATGCCCGGAACGCACGCGGTAAGGCTCGATAAGAACGATGTTCCGTGGTTTTCCGAAAACTGGAGCCACAATCTCAACCGGCTCGATCTTGCCACTGGAAAAATCACGCAGGTGCACATTGACGATCCCGTGCCTCTGAACGCGCCGGGCTTTGGCAATTTTTCCATGACCTCTGACGGATACATTTGGGATAGCCGCGACGACAGTGTCCGGAAGATTGACCCTGAAACCGGCAAAGTAGTTCAACGCTTTCCGCTGCAAGTCAGCTTCAGCTACGACAACCTGATCTCCGCCGACGGGAAGTACTACGGAGGGGGCGGCCTGCCGGCTTGGGGAAACACCATCGAGCGCATGGACCTGAAGACGGGCGAGTGGATCAAGGCCAACTCGGGCGTGCACATGATGACCGGGAAGCGCGGCGGGTTCGATCCCTATGACAATCCCTGGTTCGGCGGCGGCGACGGCGCACTGATCGAACTGAACGCCAAGACGGGCCTGATCGAAGAGCACCTTCCGCCGCTCGCTCCAAGCCCCTACACGGACTTTTACGAAGCACAGCCTGACGCGAACGGCGAAGTGTGGGCCGGCGTGCTGCACGGGCGGCAGATGGTTCGCTATAACCAGCACACCGGGGAGTGGCACGTCTACGAGTTGCCCGAGCCGTTTGCCTATGACCGTCGGACTTACATTGACGCTTCCACTCATCCAGTTACCGTATGGTATATTGACTATAATGGTTATCTGGTGCGCGTGCAGCCCAGGGATTAGGGCTGCACGCGCCGCGAAAGCGTTTCTCTGCCCGAAGCGCCGGTACTGGCTTAGAATATGGGATGGATGGAACCACGATTTTAAGTTGTTCGCTATCCGAAATTATTTCGAGAGGAGAAAATAAATGTTGCGCATTAGCGATGAAGCACCCAATTTCACCGCGGAAACGTCGCAGGGGAAAATCAATTTTCACGAATGGATCGGCGACGGCTGGGCCATCCTGTTCTCGCACCCCAAGGATTTCACGCCGGTGTGCACCACGGAACTGGGCTACATGGCCGGGCTGGAACCTGAATTCAAGAAGCGCAATTGCAAGATTATCGGCTTGAGCGTCGATCCGGTCAGCAGCCACAGCAAGTGGGCCTCGGATATTGAAGAGACGCAGGGCCACAAGGTAAATTATCCGATGATTGGCGACCCGGAACTGAAGGTGGCCAAGCTCTATGACATGCTGCCGGCGGAAGCGGGCGATTCCTGCGAGGGCCGCACTGCCATGAATAACCAGACCGTGCGCACCGTGTTCGTCGTGGGACCCGACAAGAAAATCAAGCTGATGCTCAGCTATCCGATGAGCACGGGCCGCAATTTTGACGAAGTGTTGCGCGTCCTCGATTCCCTGCAACTTACGGCCAAGCACAAAGTGGCCACGCCCGTGAACTGGAAACAGGGCGAAGACGTAATCATCCTGCCCGCCGTGTCCGACGATGAAGCCAAGCAGAAATATCCCGGCGGCTGGAAAGCTCCCAAGCCCTATTTGCGGATCGTGCCACAACCAAAGTAATTGTCCGCTTACAAGGGTGACCGAAAGTGATCTTCAAACAGTTCTATCTGCCGTGTCTGGCGCACGCTTCCTATTTGATTGGAGACGAGGCGACAGGGACGGCAGTTGTCGTTGACCCCCAACGCGACACCGATCAATACATTGCTTTTGCCGCCGAGCACAAACTCAAGATCAAATACGTATTTTTGACGCACCTTCATGCCGATTTCATCGCCGGGCATTTGGAATTGCGCGACCGTGGGGGTGCTGCAATCTATTTGGGCGCAGCAGCGAAAGCAGGCTACGCATTTACTCCGATCCGCGACGGCGAAATTCTTGACTTTGGACGAGTGCGCCTGAAGGTTCTGGAAACGCCGGGCCACACTCCGGAGTCGATCTCTATCCTCGTTTACGACCTCGATTCCGATGATAAGCAGCCATATGCCGTGCTCACTGGCGACACTTTATTTATAGGAGATGTCGGACGGCCAGATCTGCGCGCAGCACTGGGCTGGTCGGCCGCACAGCTTGGCTCCATGCTGTTCGATTCACTGCACAACAAGCTGTTGCCGCTGCCGGACCAGAGCCTGGTGTATCCGGCGCATGGCGCGGGCTCGCTTTGCGGCAAGTCGCTCAGCAAGGAGACGGTTTCCACCATGGGAGAGCAGCGCCGCTTGAACTATGCGCTGCAGCCCATGAGCAGGGAAGCGTTCCTTCAAGTGGTTACCGCCGATCAGCCGGAAGCTCCGGCGTACTTTACTTATGACGCGGTGATGAACAGCGAAGAGCGCCCCACGCTCGACCAAACGCTGGCGCGCGTCACTCCCATGACGCTGGACGATGTGCTTGCCTTGCAGCAGGTTGGCGCGCAAATCCTCGACACGCGCGATTCCGGCGAATTCGCCGCGGCCCACTTGGCAGGCAGCATCAACATCGGCCTCGGGGGCCAGTATGCGACGTGGGCCGGCACCGTGCTGGACCGCGAACATCCCATCGTGATTATCGCGGACCCCGGCCGGGAGAGTGAATCGGCGACTCGCCTCGGCCGCATCGGTTTCGATCATGTGGTCGGATATCTGAAAGACGGATTGCTAAGCCTGCAATCGCGGCCGGAATTGACGGTGAAGACCGAGCGCATCAGCGCGCCGTTTGCGGCGGAGCTTTTGTCATCGCCGGAGCCGCCGGTGGCGATAGATGTCCGTGCGCCTTCCGAACGCGCACAGAAGAGCATCGCGGGAAGTCTGGGGATTCCGCTCAATCACTTAGTGGAGCAAGCGGGGAAAATTCCCAAGGGCCGCCCGCTCTTAGTTTACTGCGCGGGTGGATACCGGTCGTCTATTGCAGCCAGCCTGTTGCAGCGCAAAGGATTTGAAAGAGTCAGCGAACTCGCCGGCGGCATCGTCAGCTGGGAATCCGCAAACTTGCCTGTGCAAACCGGCCAGGCTTCGTAGGGAGATCGGTTTTAGTAGCGCAGCCACTTGTGGCTGGGCTACTTTTTTGTCATCCCGAGCGAACCGAGGGATCTGCTTTTCTTCTCGGCTTCCAAGAAACAGCAGATTCATCGGGCAAATCCCGCCCTTCGGAATGACATGTTTCGAGTTTTTCCGCAGCATGTGCAAAGCCTGCACCGTTAAAACGGGCAATCCTCATACAGCGTTCTGCAAAACCGATAGGTGGACCATTCGCTTGCTTTCCCTGCGCGAATCCGCTGCAGGCTCCATTCCGTGCTGGACCTTACATTGAAGGCCATGGCGTCCGAAACCTCTGGATGATAGATCTTTGAAATTTGCCACAGTCCCCGGCTGGCTTCCCCGTCACCCTTTGCGCGCGGGTTGAACTGCGATTCGTGTTTCACGATCCACAGCGCGAGTTTGGGATTCACCCCATGCTCTACAGCTTCCGTCTGGACATACGCCTTCACCTGCTGGGCGGTTGGCCTGTCGCCGCGCAGCTTCGTAGGATTGGCCGAAACAAGGGGCAGGCCGAGAAGCTGCGCCCCATGGCTCTTGTAAATGGTGACCTTCACGGGCAGAGAGAGAGTCGCGGCCCGCGAAACGCCCGGCGCGCTTGGCGAGGAAACCGCCTGAGCGCGCGGCTCCGTGAAGTTGGCGGCAAAGGCAATGACAGGCAGTGAGTAGAAAGTCAGCCAGAGAAGTTTCTTGGTCATCTTGATCATGGACGTCCCCATGGCAGGGGATTATACACAAAGGCGAAAATAAAGCGAATATATTATTTGCCTTTGCTTCTTAGGATGTCGCGGATGGTAGATTGCATGAATCTGGCGTGCGCTTGAAGGTCTGAAGGTGGCGGAGCCGCCTGATAATTAACCGCCAACTTCTTCCGGCGGCTCCTGCGAACGGAAATCTCGTTTTTTAGCGCTTCATGGCGAACTTATGCGGAGCGCTATGGCGTAACAGTGAGAGTGACGTTTCTGGCGTGGGTGACTCCTCCGCCGGTTGCCGAGATGAGAGGCGTGTAGGTGCCCTGCGGCGTAGTGCCCGACACGGTCAGGGTCAGGATTGACGATCCGTTGGTATCCGGGTTCACCGAAGCCGGGCTAAAGTTCGCCGTTACGCCCGTCGGCAATCCACTGACGGAGAGCGTTACGCTGTTCCCGAAAGGCAGTGTTCCAACGGTTGACAGAGTGATTGTGTACTGTGCGCTGCCTCCAGCCGATGCCGAGGCGCTCTGCTGAGTCGGCGAAATGTTCCCGGTAAAGTCCACCGTACCGACGAGAAGAGTAATCGTGGTCGAGTGCACGAGAGTTCCGCTGCTACCCATGATGGTAATCGAGTAGCTTCCCGCCGGCGTAGTGGCCGATGTGGTCACCGTGATCGTGGAAGCGCCCGACCCGCCTGGAACGATGGCTGGCGTGAAACTCAGCGTTGTTCCCTGAGGCAGCCCCGCCGCAGTCAGCGCGACGTCGCCGCTGAATCCTCCCGAGGGAGTCAGAGTCAGCAGGTAATTCGCCTGGCCGCCAGGGCTCGCCGATGCAGTGGTGTGATCGAATGTGCCTGAGAAATCTCCGTACGCCGACCCGGTGCTCACCACCAAAGTCACGCTTCGGGCGTGGGTGGCTCCGCCGCCGGTCGCTGTAATCACTGGCGTATAAATTCCTTCCGGTGTCGTGCCCGAGGATGTCAAGGTCATCACCGAAGATCCGTTGGAATCCGGGTCCGCGGTTGCAGGGCTGAAGCTTGCCGTTACGCCCTGCGGCAATCCGCTGACGGAAAACGCCACGCTGCCGCCGAAGGGAAGCGTGCCAACCGTGCTGAGGGAAATCGTGTATTGGGCGCTGCCGCCTATCGCGATGCTTTGCGAATTTGGCGCGACATTTCCCGTGAAGTCCACGGTG
>CAVPZW010000009.1:0-662997 GCA_963710315.1 uncultured Acidobacteriota bacterium
GTTTGCGTGGAGAAGATCGTTTGCTGGCGGTCGCCTGTTCCGTTAAGCCCTGCAACCAATCCATATCCCATGAGCATGTTGTCGCGCACGCCTTCGACGGCGGTAATGTCCTTCAAGTGCGCGGTGTGAATTTTTGTTTCATCGGCTCGCATGCCCTGCGCGAGCGGCGCCAGAACCAGCAAGATCAGCGGTAATAGTTTTCGAACCATGGACATAAATTCCCTTAGAAATTCAAAATTTTCAGCAAAGTGCGTATGACCACATTGGGCTGGCGAATGGAGTCCGCCACAAGACCCTTGCCGCGAATCTCCGCTTCCAGATTTGCGACCGAGGAAGAAAGCACCGATCCGTCCGAGGCCACATCTCCAGGCCGCACAAGGCCGTGAAGAATGATGGTCTGCCGGTCGTTCCCCACGGTCAGATCGCGCACGGCTTCCACTACCAGCACTCCGTTGGGAAGCGCCTCCACAACGCGGCCGGCAAAATTTAACGACAAGGTCGAAGCCAGCGTGGATGCGCCCTTGCCGCTCAGCGTCTCCGCGGAAGTGGGAGAAAATAAATTTTGTAAACCGTTGGCCGCTCCAATGTTCCCCACGAAACCGCTGATCCCGGAGGAAGCATTGAAAGATCGTTGTTGTGAGCCAGTGCCGTTGGCGGTGGCGGAAAAATTGTCCACCACGCGGATGATCAGCAGGTCTCCCGCATGGCGCGCCTTGTAATCGCCGGACGTCTCGGTCATGGGCGCGGCAGGAAACCACAAGCTGCCCATAGTTCGCGGCGGCTCGGCGTCAAGGCCATGAACGCGCTTCAAGTAGTCGTCCGTCGAGCTTTGCAGTTGGGTCGGCTTGGACTTTTTCTAAAAATATTCAGTTGCGCGTGTGAAACGTGCGGCATGAAGAGCCACAGCACGATTGCCGCGAGAATGTTCGGGCGCGCCATTCGCATTGTTTGCCATTTCAATCTCATGCCAAGTCCTCGCTCTAAAATTTCACTTCGAGATGCGCGCGGCCGTCCACCAGCGCGCTGAATATTTTTCCTGTGTCCACCACGCGCACTTGAATTCGCTGACCCATCGTTCCCCGCTGCAGCGGAACGACATCGGCAATCATTCGGAACGAGTTGGAATGCAGAACCAGAGTGGCCTGTTCTCCGGGAGATACCAGAACTTCCGCCTTGGCAACCTGCACAGGAACTGGAAGCAGTTTCGGAGCACTTACCACGCGGCTCAATTCAGGAATCGCGTGAAGGCCTTCCAGCGGCGCGTTTCCCGAAAAGCGCACCGCAACAAAAAACGGCAGCACCTTCGGGTCATGCGAAGCCCACAGCAGGAATCGCCCGCGCTTCAGCTCTGTATCGAAGTCCGATCGCAGAACCTCCAGCCCGGCATCCCCCGGCCCTACAAGAATCTGCGTTTGCAGAAGGATGTCGTCGGGGTGCAAATTGGCCGCCGCCGAAATTCCGCTGTGATCCAGCGCGCTTCGGATTGCCGTGAACACTTCCTGCACGGTGATGGCACGCGCTTCGCGAGAAACCACGATTCGCTCGGGGACGCTAATTTCCTCGGCCACGCCGTTGGTCAGGCTGATATTTTCCAGCACTCCGCTGCGTTCCAGTACACGCGTATTGCCGGGCTGCGGCGCCGCGCCGAGGGAAATTTCCTCGGCGCGCGCGCGAAGTGATTTTCCAGCGCCCGCTGGAAGGAGGTCGGAAAGAAGCACTCCGGCCCCCGTGATGCGCACTTCGCGCAACAGCTCGATGCGCGGAACGCGCATGGCATTCGTGGATGGTGCAAAACACGCGCCTGCAAAGATTGCAATTCCCAACAGCGCGCACCTGCTTTTCGGTTTCATTGACGCCCCTCACTTACCGTGAATTATTGCGACAAGCCATTCACGGTCTGAAACATTTCGTCGGCCGCGCGGATCACGCGGGAGTTTGCCTCGTAAGAACGCTGCGCGATGATCATGTTCACGAACTCGGTCACTACGCTGACGTTGGACTCCTCGAGGTTGCCCTGCATGATGCTTCCCACTCCATCCGATCCGCCGGGAGTGCCAAGAATGGCGTCTCCCGATGCTGTGGTCGGCTGAAGCAAACTCTGGCCAACGCTGTTCAAGCCGCCGGGGTTTGCAAACGTGGCCAGCTGGATGGCGCCCACCTGCTGCGCCGCCGTTTGCGCCGGAAGCGTGACGCTTACCGTCCCATCCGTCCCGACTGTAATCGATAGTGCATTAGTTGGCATAGTAATATTCGGCGTTAGGGCGTCGCCCTGCTCATCGACCACGTTTCCGTTTTGATCCAGATGGAATGCGCCGGAGCGTGTATACGCCAGATCGCCGGTGGGCAAGGTGACCTGGAAGAATCCATTGCCCTGAATTGCCAGGTCAAGCGGGTTCCCCGTGGAGTTGAAATTTCCTTCGGTCTGGATGACTTCGGAAGACGCGGGGCGCACGCCAAGCCCCACTTGCAATCCCGCGGGAAGCGTGGATTGCTGCGTGGCGGCCGCACCCGGAGTGACGGTATTTTGATAAATAAGATCTTGAAACTGCAGCAGCCTGCTGTGAAATCCGGTGGTCGAGGCGTTGGCCAGGTTGTTGGCAATGTTGTCCAGGTTCATTTGCTGGGCCAGCATGCCGCTGGCGGCCGTGTATAGGGCTCGAATCATTTCTCTTATCCTCTCAGGCGCTAAACGCGCGGAACGTCTTGTGTGGCCGGACGATTGAAGTCCGTATTCAAGATCGAAAGTGTTTTGCTCATCATGTCGGCCTGGCGTTGCAGGACGATCAAATCGACAGCGCCCGCAACCGGGCTGATATTGGAAGATTCCAGCATTGCCTGGCGAACGCTGGCGCCGACCGCGGGCTGCTCGCTGCCGTCCGGCGCAATGTATTTGGAATTGCCTTCCGGCTGGATATCCGTGCCGGGCGCAACCTGAGCGATGTGCAGCTTGGCGACCAGAGCGCCGTTGACGGAAAGCGTGCCATCAGGGCTTACGGAAATAGCCCCCGTTGGCACCGTAATCGGAGTCAACTTGGTTCCCTGCTCGCCGAGCACAAGATCGCCGTCTGCAGTTGCCAGTTGGTTGGTTGCGTTCACGTGGAAATTGCCGTTGCGCGTGTAGCGCGTACCGGCTTTGGTTTGCAAAGTGAAGTAGCCGTCGCCCTCGATGGCCATGTCGGTGGGAGTGCCGGTGGGCTGAAGCGAACCGGAGCGAACGTCCACTTGGCTGCCGCCAAGAATTCCAAAATTGTTGACCGCCTGATTGAGCGGGCTTAGAACCTCTCCGTCCTGTGCCGCGGAGAGCGCCCTGTAGAAAGGCGACTGAGATTTGTATCCGGTTGTCGAAGCATTGGCCAGATTGCTTGCCACAACGTCCAGCGCTTGCATTCGGGCCGCGAAACCCGCATACGCCACATAGAAACCGCTGTCCATATGTTTCCCTCGCGGGAGAAAGGAGCAATCGAAAGTCCAATTGAAATTAAATTCCGCTGAGGGCAAATCCCTGACAGGCAGGACGTTATAAGGAAGAAAAAATCATTTGCAGAAGGGCTCCGCGCAATGGGCCAATTCTGCCTGGCAATGCGAAGTCAGTAGGCAAGTCTTGCCGTGCGTCGCCGCGAAACACCTGGCACACTCTTCGCGGCGGCGCACGATGAATCTAAGTCTAAGGATGAATGGCCAGACAAAACCAAATTGGCGCTGAATCGTAGGTCAACCCAACGGTGATGTGCTCGCCATCCCCCACGGTGACCATTTCGTAGTCATTTCCGCGGATCACAGTGGGCACGGAAAGCAGGCAATTCTCGGCAAGCTGAGAAATCTTGGCTTTAAAGTTGCCGGCAACCATGTTGCACACTTCGGCGATTGCATCGGGTACATCATTCGGGCTGACGGGCCCGACCGAACCCAGCATGCGGCCCGCGATTCTCTCCGCAGTGCGCGATTCACAGCGAATGGTCATGACGCCGCACAACGCCCCAGCCAAACCCACCATTGCCGTGACGTCACCGGAGACAGGCAGTTCTTCCGCGTTGGGCAAATTTTTCAGTTCATTCTGAAGCATGATCTGAAACACTTCCTTCGCTCCGACCTCGAGCAACATGCCCCAACTGGAATCCGGCCGGACCGTATTTTGCACTTTGCTATCCAATGCTGGATTCATCGCAATACCTCCAGAAGCGGGGAAACTCGTTCCTTGATTTGATCGGCGGTAAACGGCTTTCGGATGTAGCCCTTCGCGCCGATCGAAAGCGCTTCCACGACGCGAGATTCGCTACCTTCGGTAGTCACCATGATAACGGGAGTGCCTTTACCCCCTTCCACGGTGGCTAGTTGACGAAGAAATTCCAAGCCATCCATCGCCGGCATGTTGATGTCGGACAGAATGAGGTCGAATGGCGCTTCCTTTACTGCCGCAAGCGCTTCCACCCCATTGCCCGCTTCCACCACATCGCCGATTTCCAATCCGGCCTGGCGCAAGGACCGCTCCACAATCTTGCGCATTACAGAAGAATCATCCACTATCAAAATACGAGGTCTTTTCATCTTTTTCTCCGGTCTTGCAGCCTAGACTTTCTTTCCAGCCAACTGCGTCTCCCCCATGCCGTTTAGTTCAATCATAGGAAGCAGGTGAAGATATTCGGTCTCCAGCATCTCGGTGAGGTCCGCTCGCTCCTTGGCATCCAGCCGCGGAAAACAAATGGCCAGAAACTCGTCCTCGAATGCTGGGTCCATTTCGGTCAGTTCCAGCGGCTCACCCTCTGGAACGGGGTTGCACTTGTGAAATTCGCAAAAATGGTCCGCCGCCGCTATGATCCCGACCATGTGCGGATCACGTGTGCTTTGCTCCGGGTGATGATGGTTTTCAAAAACGTCGATGAATGACGGGAAAAAATTCCACGATTCACCGATTGACCGCCCCACCTCGCAATGATTCATCCCAAAATAGTCTTTTTCGATTTCCAGGGACCCGCCCCAGGGATCGGTGCTCATTTCATTCTTAAGAGAGCCCTCTTCCCCCGCCACCATGAGCAGTGGCAAGGAGCCAATGTCATGCAGCAAACCGCCCAGATAAGCCTGCTCCGGCTCCGAATACTCCAACCACCGCGCGATGCGTTCGCTGAGCATTCCGGTCATGAAGCTGTGCGTCCAGAAGGTCTGCGCAGCGTCCCGCGACAATTGCTTGCCCGCGAACTCCATCACCGAAGAGGTCAGGACCAGTGTGCGAAGCCGCTCCGCGCCCATCAGGACGGCGGCTTCCTCAATGCTCAACACGCGCCGGCGCAGGTTGAATAGCGCCGAATTGCACATTCGAAGAACGTGCGCGGAAAGGCTTGGGTCATTTCGGATCACTTTTCCAACGCGCTTCAGATCCACCGAGGAAGCGCTCAGGAGCGTGTTCAGCTCCAGCACATAACTCGGGAGCGTCGGAAGTCCTTCGGTAAGAATGGACGTCAATCGATCTTTTCGTCGCTTCTGCCGCTCTGGTGAAGTTATTTCCACGAATATGTGTGCGGATGTCCGAATATGCTCGTAGACTTGCATCCGCCTCCTATGTATTGGCGTGCAAGAACTCAGATCGGCAGAGACTGCAAATTCATTAGAGAAGGACCGAGTGGACCAGAATGTTCGGCGGGCAGGTGTCCCAATATTGAACTTCTATTCGACATTGCCGGCGGACTGAAACAAAATGTCTCGATCCCCTTGCCGGGTCTTCATGCGAATCCAAATAAATCGCCCCGAGCGAACCACCCTCACATCGTTGGCACCCAACTGCCAGGCATAGCTTCGCGTGGTTCGGGCCATCTCCAGAGGATCGCTGGGACTCTCAAACACAGCTGCCGGAGCGCTGGCCAGAGGCCGAAATGACTCGAAAGCGCAGGATAGGTCGGACTCCGAGACGATGCATGGCACGGTCCGCACATGCAGCATTTGCTCGACCGCATAGAGCGCCGTGCGGTCTACCCCCTCTACAAAGGCCATGAACAGGGTCTCCTGGAGGGGCAAGTAGTGCACCGGCAGCATGCGTCCCGCTTCCAGCATGGTCAGGGGCAATAGCGACGCGCACTGCAGAAACTCACGCGCTTTTCCTAAAGGATATATGGGGCATCCCCATTGCGCCGCCAGCACCTCGGTAATGTCTTGCTCGCTGGCTGCCTGGATCTGCTGGAGGAATTTGCCGATTTTGCCGCTACCCTGCATGCGCTGCAGCAGTAGCGCTTCCTTTAGCTGGCCGTCGTTGATGGTCCCGCGGGAGAGCAGAAGCAAACCGATAGGGATGCGGTGGCGGTTCTTGGGCACAACTTCATCGCCCGGGAGCAAGCGGGCGAAGACGAACTGCGCGGCATGTTCAAAGCAGACTGGGCCGCAATACCACCGTCCTTGCAGGCTGATTCCCAGGTCGTTTCGCAACCAGGCGGTCCATGGATCGCGCGGCTGACGGCAGGCTGCATTCTCGCAGCGGCGAAAGGCTTTCTCGAAGCGGCTGCTACTGCTGGAGAGCCAGTTTCGTCCCTTTGCGACAATTTTGGATCCCGGATATTTTTGTGGTTGGCTCATTGTTATTTTCCTAAGGATTCGATTCTTTGCAGCGGACTCAAGATTTCCGTGATTCGAATGCCATAGTTCCCATCGACTATGACCACATCACCCTGCGCGACCACTTTCCCTCCCACCAGCAGTTCAACAGGCTCTTGTACTTGGCGGTCGAGCGCAACGGCGGTGCCGGGATGCAGCTCCAAAATCTCGCGCAGCAGCATGTTTTTCTGGCCAAATCGAATGGTGGCGTCCAGCTTGACGTCGAGCAGCAGTTCCAGATTGGAGCTGCGCCCGCCGGCCAGTTGCGCCACCGCGTCGGCCACTGGCGCTGAAGCGCCTGCTGCGGTTGCTGCCGCCTTTTGTGCAGGAGGCTCCGCGGCGGCTGGGCGCGGCTGGAGGCTCTTTATCAGTTCCGGGCTAATGATCAGCGTCAATTGGATGGGACCGAATTTCTCGCTGGTAATTCGAATTCCCATCCGGCTTGCGCCCGCCCATGAAGGCACTTCACTGCCCGAAGGTTTGACATCGACTTCGCCTCCGGCGGCTTTCTTCAAACTTGTGGCGATTTGCCCGAGCACCTGGCGAATCAATTCTTCGAACGCGTCGCGGCGATCCTTGTCGAATGCAGCCGAGTTGTCGGGAGGTTCCGTGACCAGAATCTGCGCCAGCACCAGAGCATCCGGCTCCGACACTACGATGGCCATGTCTCCCTGAAGCGCCTTGGACGCGGTGATCACCATGCAGACCGGGGGCTTATCCCCCGGCGCGGCTTCCGCGAGGACGGATGGCTCGACCGTGACGGGAAATCCCGCCACCTGGCCGATCACGCCGCCAAGGCAATCCACCCAAATTTTCTGCAATTGCGCCGCTTGCGGATCGGCCGGAACGGGAGTCTCGTTTGTCATGCGTCCACCCTGCGTGAAATTGGAATAATCGAATTTCTGTGCAAAATTTGTGCGCCGCGTGCGTGGCCGCAAGCGACCGGATATACCGCGTACATTTCTTTTTCGGCCACATACAGGGTTGCCGACTGCTCAACTGGCTGTTGCAGAGGGAGGACATCCCCGGCCTTCAAGTCCGTCAGATCGCGAATACTCACCGGAATGGGAGGAAGACGAAGCTCCAGATGAAAGCCCGCATCCATCAGAAGCCGTTGAATTCGGCTTACGTGAATGGCGGAACCTCCGCGTTTCAAGTAGGCCGTTTGTGCCGTCAGTTTTCGAAGCAAAGCATTGGATGCCACCGCGGGCAACGTTACGTTCAGAACTCCGTGCGTGTCGGGCATTTTGATTTCGAAGCTCAGAGCCAGGCAGCGTTCCGTCGGCCCCATCAACACTTGCGCGTGTGAGCTCTGTTGCCTTTGTTCAAAATCGATTTCGACGGGGAGGACGGGAGCCCAGGCGGACTGCAATTCCCTGGTAAGTATGCGCATGACGGATTCCAAAATTTGCTCCTCGATTTCAGTCAAGTCGCGCAATTCCATCGATCCGGTTCCGGGGCCACCGAGAACCAGATCCATGATCGGGAAGGCCACCGCCAGGTCCATTTGCAGCAAACCAATCGCTTCAATCGGCTGCATGCGCATGGAACAGAGGTAGGTCAATTCCGGCAGGCGCGAAAGAATTTCCGAGTACGTCAACTGCTCCACCGAAACCAGTGTGAAATCGAAGCCCACGCGCAAATAGGCGCCTAGCGAATTGGTGATGTTGCGCGCAAAGCTTTCATGCAAGGTGGACAGCGCGCGCACCTGTTCCTTATTGATCTGGCTGGTCTCGCGAAGATTGAAGTTGGAAATATTTTTAGGCGCCGCCACTTTCGTATCCGTTGGCAGCCCGCCCTTCTGCGTGGCCCGAAATAAGGCGTCGATTTCCTCCTGGTTTAGGATCTTTTCCATGACGCTCCTCCACCGACGGATTCACTCACCTGCGGAACCGCCAGTTTCTGTTTGCGGGACTGCATCAATTCTCCGAGACGCGCGCGAAGACGAACGATCGCCGCCGAATGAATTTGCGAGACGCGAGATTCGCCCACGCCCAGAACCGCGCCAACCTCCTTCATGGTCAGTTCCTCGAGGTAATACAGCGTCACCACTTGTTTTTCTTTCTCGTCCAGGTCTTCCAGAGCGGTGGCGATGTGCGACCTCATTTCTCCATCCAGGCACTGGAAGAAGGGATCCTTTTCCATGCCGCCGGGCCGATAGTTCAGGACATCTTCGTCGGCCTGCGGGTCCATGGACTCCGCCTGCAAGCTGCCCAGATCGAGCCCGCGCAATTCCCCCAGCAGGTGCTGAAAATCGTCAAGCGTCATTGCCAGTTCCGCGGCCAGTTCCGGCTCGGTGGCCACGCGGCCCAGGCGCAGTTTCAAATCGCGATGGGCTTCTTCAATCCGGCGGGCCTGGCGCCGCAAGTGTCGCGGGCTCCAGTCCATTTCCCGCAAACTATCCAGGATGGCCCCGCGAATTCGAAATTTGGCATAGGACTTAAGCTGCACATTCTTGCGAGGATCGAATTTTTCAACCGCGTCGATCAGCCCCACCACGCCGGCATGGATCAGATCGTCCAGCGGCACCTGCGCGGGCAGCCGGTCATGAATGCGCCGCGCGATGTATTTCACCTGCGGCAAATGTTCGAGCAGGAGTTGCTCTCGTTCCTGCTCGTCCTTATAGCCGTGTGACAGTGCCGTTTGCGTTTCAAGGGTACTCATCGGATCACTCCAAGGGATTGAATGGTGACACTCGGCGGAATTTCCGCGGGAGCAAGAACCACGACGCGTGGCAGGAACGGCTCAAGCAGACGCCGCAAGTGGAAGCGTGCCGGGCTATGACACAACAAAATTGTTGAGGAAGCGGAATCCGGATCGCCAACCAGGCGTTGCAATCCGTCAAGCAATCGGCGCAAGAGCGGCGTGGCTGGCGCGAGCGAGCGATCGGACGCGCCCGGGGCTTCCAGGCTTCGCGTCAGTTCGTCCTCGATGGCAGGATCCAGTGTAAGCACTCGCAGCTTGCGGTCTGTCCCGAGATGCGGAGTGACCACGGATCGCCCCAGCGCCTGGCGAACCATTTCCACAAGGTGAATGGGATTTTTATTAATCGCGGCGTTGTCCAAGAGAGTCTCCAGGATGGCCGGCAAGTCGCGGATGGAAACTTGTTCGTGCAGCAAAAGTTGCAGCACCCTTTGCAATTCGCCGAGCGAGATCAGGCGCGGCACAAGTTCCTCGACAAGTTTGGGATGCGATTCGGCAAGCGCGTCGAGCAGACGCTTGGTTTCCTGACGCGTGAGAAGCTCGTGCGCATGCTGGCGGACAATTTCTGCCAGGTGCGTGGCGATGATGGAAGTCTGGTCCACCACTGCGTACCCGGAGGCCAGCGCCTTTTCCTGCAGGCGCGGTTCAATCCACTTGGCCGCGACTCCGAAGGCAGGCTCGCGCGTTTCGATTCCTTCCAGCGGAGCGGCGTTGGGGTCCGAGCTGATGGCCAGAACGCGATCCTGAGCGATCTCGTATCGCGCAACTTCCACACCGCGCAATTCGGCCACGTATTCACGCGGCTTCAAGCGGATGTTGTCCGTGATGTGAACCGAGGGAACCAGAAAACCAAGCTGCGTGGCCAGATGCCGGCGCAAAGCGCGGATGCGCTGCAACAGTTGTCCGCCCGTGCTCTGATCCACGAGCGGGACCAGCGCGTAGCCGACCTCGAGGTGAATTTCGTCCAGCTTGATCACGCCTTCGAGCTGCTGCTGTTGAGTGGGCTCCTTGCTCTTGCCCGCCGCGTCCTTTGCCAATTCCTCGACCGGGGCATCGCCTTCGCGAGCTCGAGTAGAAATCCACCACACCACGGACCCGGCAAGAATGAATGAAAATTTGGGCAGTCCCGGGAACGCCGCAAGCAGGAACATTACGCAGGCGGCAATGCGCAGCGGCCACTTCTTGGAAAGCTGGTGGGCCAGGTCCACGCCAATCGTTTTGTCGGAGGAGGCGCGCGTCACCACCAAACCGCCCGCCACCGAAACGAGCAGCGACGGAATCATGGTGACCAGTCCATCGCCGACGGTGAGAATCGTGTAGGTCTTCAGCGCGTCCTGAAACGGAATGTTGAGCTGGAATACGCCGATCAAAAATCCGGCCAGGATGTTGATGGCGGTGATCAATACCGTGGCCATGGCATCGCGCTGGCTGAAGCGCGCCGCGCCGTCCATGGCTCCGTAAAATTCCGCTTCCTGCGCGATTTTTGCGCGGCGGGCTTGAGCTTCCTGCTCGTTGATCGTTCCGGCGTTGAGGTCGGCATCGATGGCCATCTGCTTTCCAGGCATGGCATCGAGGGTGAAGCGCGCAGCGACTTCAGCGGTTCGCACCGCGCCGTGGTTGATCACCAGGTATTGAATGGAAATCAAGGCGATGAAGATTACGAAGCCGACAACATAATTTCCGCCGACCACGAATTGCCCGAAGGAAGCGATGACGCTGCCGGCTGCGGTAGGCCCCTCGTTTCCGTGCAGCAGAATCTGCCTACTGCTGGCGATGTTCAGAGAGATTCGGAACAAGGTGAGAAACAGCAATAAAGTTGGGAATACCGAAAATTCCGCGGGCCTCAAGATATACAACGAGGACAACAGCACGATGACGCCGAGCGTGATGCTGGTCGCCAGCAGCAGGTCCAGCAAAAACGCCGGCACCGGCACGATCATCACAAAGATCAGCGTTACGGTTGCAACCGGGACCACCCAATCGGTGGAGCGCGGTTTTCCGATCACGGCTGTTTCGCTTGCCATGCTATTTCCTCATTCCCGAAGCGGATCTCGCGGCGGCCTGCGCGGCCAGAACCTGATTGCGCAAAGTCGCCTGCGTGCGGAACAAAAAGGCCAGAATTTCGGCCACGGCGGTATACAGCTTTGCCGGGATCACCTCGCCCACTTCCGCGGCCCTGTACAAGGCCTGAGCCAACGGCGGGTTTTCAACGATGGGGATGTTGTGCCAGCGCGCCGTTTGCTTGATCTTCAAAGCGATATCGTTCAAGCCTTTGGCGATTACCATGGGCGCGGACATGGTCTGCGGGTGGTATTCGAGCGCCACGGCAAAGTGCTGCGGGTTTACGATCACGGCCGTGGCGCGCTCCACATCCTTCATGGCCCAGCGCTTGCGCATGGCGCGGCGGCGCTTGCGAATTTCTCCGCGCACGTGCGGGCTGGTTTCGGCGTCCTTCATTTCCCGGCTGACTTCCTGCTTAGTCATCTTCAGGGAATTTTCCAGCTGCCGCTTTTGCAGGATGTAGTCAATGGCGGACCACGCCAGCAGGACCAGGCCGCACTTCCAGGCGATCTCATACCAGCGGCTGTACATCCAATTGAGCAGCGGGGGAACGGCGGCTCGCGAGGAAGACATGACGTCAGACCAATCGCGGCGCGCAATTGCGTACGACAGATAAAGCATCACGATCGCCGGAAACAGCGATTTCATCATTCGGTTCAACCCGCCGAGTGAAAACAGATTGCCGATGTTGGCGATGGGATTCAGGCGGCCAAAGTTGGGCGCGATGGCGCCCACGTTGAACACGATTCCGCCTTGCGCCACGCTGGCGCTGAAGGCCACGCACCATAACAAAGCCAGCGGCGCCGTCAGCCAGCGCACCATCAATGCTCCGATCACAGGGACAATACTGTTCACGAGTTCCTTATTTCCCCTCATTCCGTTGTCGAGCATTTGGCCCAGCAAACTTCTCCACGGACCGACTCGAATCCCGGCCTGCGCGCCGATCATGAAAACGATGGCCAGCAGCCCGAGCGCGCTGGTCAAATCCCTGCTGCGAGTTATCTGCCCACGTGAGCGCGCCTCTTGCCTTCGTTTGCCTGTAGGCTGCTCTGTGCGATTTGGATCCGCCAATTCGCCTCCTTTTAGTGGGCCATGTGCATCATTCGTTCCGCCGCGCCGATCGCCATGGCGAAACGGCGCTCAAGAATTCCGGGCCACATGGTCGAGGCGCCCATGAGAATTGCGTAGCCCGTCAAGTTCTTGATTGGAATTCCGAACAGCAAAACAGGGAGCTGCGGCGAGGCCTTGCTGATGAAACCCAGCATCAGGTCGATCATCATCGTAAACACAAGGACCGGTGCCGCGATTTGAATTCCCAGCCCGAAAAGCGAGCCAACCACGTTGACCAGTTCCCGCGTCACCAACTGATTGGCCACGGCCGATCCCACGGGCAGGTACTCGAAGCTGCGCGTCAGCGCCCGCAAAATCCAATGATGGATATCCATCTGCAAAAACAGCAGCAGGGTCATGAGATTGTAAAAAACGGAAAGCGCCGGAGAATCCGCGTTGCTCTGCGGATCGAACAGCGTCGCCAGGGAAAGCCCCAGCTGGATGCCGCAAAGCTGCCCGGCAAACTGCATCCCTTCGAACACCACCGCCAGACTTATGGCCATCAGCAATCCAACCAGCAATTCACCCAGAACCATGCGAGCCCAGTCCACGGAGCTGAGCAGCATCGGGCGGATCGGAGTCACAGGGACGAGCAGAATCGTAAGCACAAGAAGCAAGCCCGCCTTAATCCGGTTAGGGATGGCGCGATCCCCAAAAAATGGGCCAAAGGTGAACATCCCGCCCACGCGCAGCGCCACGGGGAGGACTTGCGACAGCCATCTCAAAATATCGTTGTCCAATGTCTCCCCTTTCCGCCTCTCAGTGGCAATACGGACGAAAGTCCGCGAGCAGCAAAATCGTGAACGATACCAGGTGATTCAGCATCCAGGGCGTCATGAAAAACAGGATCACGCCCACGGCGGTCAACCGCGGAACGGTGGTGACCGTGACGTCCTGAATGGAAGTCATCACTTGCACGATGTTGATCACCAGGCTGACCGCGGTGGCACATGCCAGAACGGGCATGGTTATCCAGAAAGCCGCCTGCAACGTCAGGCGCGCAAGATGCACAACAGAATCGACCGTCAAACTTGCTCCTTAGTAAAAACTTTTCAGCGTGGAACCGACCACCAGGTTCCAGCCGTCGGCCACCACGAACAGCAAAATCTTGAGCGGCGTGGAAATGACCACGGGCGGAAGCTGAAACATTCCGACCGACGTGGTGATCGCGGCCACCACCATGTCAATCACCAGAAACGGAAGGTACAGAACCGCTCCGATCTGAAACCCGGTCTTCAATTCGGAAATGATGTACGCGGGAATGACCACGCGCATGGAGAGATCGTTTGGCTGGGCGGGCCGTGGCTCATGCGAAAGCTCCACGAACAACGCCAAATCCTTTTCGCGCGTGTACTTGAGCATGAACTGCCGGATGGGATCGGCGCTTCGCTCGACCGCCTGCCAGGCCGTGATGGAGCCGCTCGTGAACGGTTCGACGGAAACCTTGTTGATTAGCAATCCCACCGGCTGCATCACGAAATAGGTGAGAAAAAGGGCCAGCCCAATCAGGGTTTGATTGGTCGGCGCGGTTTGCGTGCCCAGAGCTTGGCGCAAGAAATGGAAGACGATCAGGATGCGCACAAAGGGCGTCATCGACAGCAGAATCGCCGGAAGCAGCGTGAGCACCGTAAATAGAACGATCACCGTCCAGGGCATGGAATCGTTGCGCGAATTGAGCCCCGGAATCTGGATGGAGCGCGCCTGCGGCACGGGACTGGGCGCGGGAACGGCTGCAGCGCGTACCGGCGCGAACGCCGCCAGCATGAAAACGACGGCAAAGGCCAGGAGCGCGCCGCGACTAATTTGGAGTATGTTCATGTTTGTGCCGAATGCTTACTCGGGATTGCATCCCGGATGCTGCGCCTCTTCTATCTCTTGGCTATTCCCATCGAATTTCTTGAGCAGCGAAATGTTTTGCGGCGTTCCGGCCAGTAGAAATGTTTCCTGTCCGTACTCCACCACGGCAATAAATCGCTTCTCTCCAAGCGAAAGCATTTCGCAAAGGCGCAGGCGCCGTTCGCGCCGATGCGCGGAAGCCAGCGAAAACATTCGGCTCACAAACGAGGCGATCCTTGAGCCTGCCGCTTCGGCAATACCGGGCTTTGCTACAGCGCTCGGCGCAAAAACGTTCACAGTTCCTCCGCGGGATAATTCACAAAAGCTCCGTCAACCGGACACCCAGCGACTCGCCCATTTGTTCAAACTCAACCCATCCGACTTGCCAGCCATTCACGTGCAGCGGAGCATCCTCGCCGCACTTCCAATGCGTCTCGACCAGCGACCCGGCGGAGAGCGCCAGAAGATCGCGCACCGAAAAATTGCGAACCGACAATTCCACGCTCAACGCGCAGGGCAGCCATCCCGCCTCTTCCCAGAGAGCGGCCGGCGTTTCCGGCTTTGCCAGTGCGGAAATGGGAGCAGTTACCGACATGAATCACCGCTGTACCAGGAATTCAGTGAAATAAACTTCGCGTACGCGCAAATCGGGAACATCTCGATTCAAGGAATTAATTAGGTCGGCCTTGAGCTTGGTCTTTCCCTCGGGAGTCAGCAGTTGGTCGGAGGTGCACTGCGCCAAAACCGTGATGATGGAATCGCGAATCGTGGCCATGGAGACTTGGCCGGTTTCAACCTGCTTGTTCTCCCCTTTTGTAATCGCGGGCAGTTGACCATCCACGCCCAGCGCCAGGGTTGCGCGCAGGAAGCGCCCCTCTTCGTGGTCGGCCAAATTCACGGTGAAGGCATCCAGCGGCAGAACCGCTCTGCCGGCCGGCGCATCCGTGCGATTGGCCGAATCGGCGTCGCGCGGCCGCACGAATCCCCACCATATGCCTGCCCCTATTACGAGCAGCACGATGGCGACGGTTGTAAAGCTCCGCGAGCCGCTCTTGCGTGACGCGGTCTTAGCGGACGACGTGGTGGACTCCGGATTTTCTGTGGCAGTTGCCATGTCAGAAAGGAAAGCAATTCACGCGCCGAACGTGGACTTAAGAGGCGAAGAATTGTTCCAAAACAGCGAGGGCAACTCATTGAAGAATCAGCAGTTAATTGCAAACCTAAAACCAAAAGAGAAAACTCATAATCGGCATTGAAAGCCCACGGCGCAATAGGAAAACTCTCATTAGAAATCTCTTCGAAATAAGGTGGGTCCGCCCCCCGCGTTCGCGGCGCGGGGGACGGATTCTTACGGGCCTACGGGGAAAATCGTTTACTGTTTCAGATTGATAGCGTCCTGAGTCACTTGATCGAAGGTTGTGATGGCTTTGGCGTTGGCTTCGTAGCCGCGTTCGGCCAGGATGAGTTGGGAAAATTCGGTGGCGATATCGGCGTTCGATTCCTCAAGCGATCCTCCGGTTATCGAGCCGCGACCGGCTGCATCGGCGACTCCAATGTTCGCAACTCCGGAAGAAAGCGTAGGAAGGAATTCGTTTGAGCCGTTACGCGCCAAACCCTGCACGTTGGAGAACGTCGCCAGCGCGATTTGACCGATGGGAACGGTTTGCCCGTTGCTGAAGCTGCCTTGAATTGTACCCGTGTTGTCGATTGAGTAGGTCGACAGCGTCCCGCTGGGGTAGCCGTTCTGCAAAGTGGAGGAAGCAGCAGACGTGGCCGCCACCTGCGAGATCAGAGCCGAACCGTTGGGGTCGAGTATTTGCCAGTTAAATGAAAGATTGCTTGCGCCATCGGCAAATCCGCTGATGCCAATTCCCGTCACGTTTGCCGCCGGAGTTGTCAACTGTCCATTTCCGTTGAAAGCCAACGTGCCTGTCTTGAGCACAACGGGATTGCCGGTTTGGCCAACATCGGCGGCCGGAATGGAGATGGAATAATTCCAGGTATTGGCGGCCGTCTTCGTGAACGTATACGTCAAGACGTGGGAACCTCCCAGGGCGTCGTTGATGGCAACGGTGGTGCTGAAAGTGCCTACGGTGGAATTTCCGGAAGCGGCAAACGCTTCCTTTTGAAGGCTGGTGGCGGCATCGGTCAGCGTGTTGGTCGTGAATGTGACCGGTGTGCCGCTGACCGCGGAGACGACCAGAGAGTTGCCGTTAAGGCTGGCGGTGAAATTGGGATTGGCGTTGATGGCGGCTATGACATTACTCAGCGTGTCGCCCGCAACCGTCGTGTAGGACAAGGTGTTCGTCCCATCCGAGATGGCCAGGACGCTGCCTGTCTTGAGCACAGTGGCAGGGGCAATTCCCGTGCCGGACTGCTGGCTTGCAGGGCTTGGCGCAATTGGCGTTGCCGAGTCAAGGTTCAGCGTGACCGCCACGTTGGAAGTTGGGTTTGGCGGGCTGATCAATCCTTGCGGAATGGAGACCGCCCCCAATGACTGGCTTGGATTGAGGACACCGTTGATCGCTTCGTAGCCCTGCACCAGGCCGCCGTCGGCTGTCTCCAGCGATCCATTTGCGGTCACGGACAAATTTCCGGCGCGCGTGAACTCCTGCACTCCATTGTTGTTCGTGACAAGAAATCCGTTGCCCTGAATGGCGACATCCGTGGGAACACCGGTTGCCGAGATGCTGCCTTGCGTGAAATTTCCCGAGATCGAACTAATTTGGGTTCCGACGCCGACCTGCACGGGATCGCCGGCGCCGTTCGTGCCGATCTGCTGATAGAACAGATCCTGAAAGTTGGTCGTGGCATCCTTGTACCCGACGGTGTTGAGGTTTGCCAGATTGTTGGCAATGACCGAAAGGTCCTGCGAATCTGCGTTCAAACCGGAAAGCGGTGTTGAAAATGATGGCATCGTCTTCTCCTTTAGTTATCCTAGTGGATTCGTTGGTGTAGTAGCCGGGGGTGTGGTCCCGGTGGAAATACTTGTAAGCGTCTGGTTGATGTTGACCAGCTGCTGCAGTGAACTGACTTCCGTCAATTGATTCACCATGTCCGTGGGGCTCATGGGATTCAATGGATCCTGCGCTTGAAGCTGCGCGGTGAGCAGGGAGATGAACAGATTGGGGTCTCCCAGGCCACCGGCGGTTGACGACGAACTGGTTGAGTTGGTCGAGCTGGTGGAACTCGTTAACGACGTCCCGCTCGCATTCGATGCTGCGACCGCATATCCCAAGGGATTGTTAACTTGCATGATTTCCCTCCTCCAAAACAATGGCGCGTTTCATGCGACGACACTCAGCCCTGCGCCCGGTCTTGCGGCGCCTGACCCTTCCGCCGGAGTTTCCGCATAGGATTGCAGAGTCTCCGGTTGTTCCAAATACGCAAATTTTGCGGGAGTATGCCCTTGCGGAAAACCTCTCTGGCCCGCGTCATGCCCCAGACCGCCGCTCAACGATGAAAACGATCCTTGTGAGACGGTGAAGCTCTCCAGGCGAAGATTCTTTTCGGCGAGGGCGTTGTGAAGCGCGGGTAAGTCCGTGGTGAGCGCCACTTGAGCGTCATGATGCTCGACGGAAATGGACGCGCCAATCTGGTCACCTGCAATGTGCGCGCGCAACTCCACGCCGCCCAGCGATTCCGCCTGCATCTCGATGCGGATTTCCGTTTGCCCGGGTTGTACGGTGATGTGCGCTGCGTTCACGACTGCCGAGCCTTGCGATGCGGCGGGCAGGGACTCTGACGGATGCAAATCCGCGCCGTTCGCCGCGGCAGGCTGCTGCGCGCCGGAATGTGCAGCTTGCGGCTGAACGGGAACTGCCAAAGGCACTGCAGCTGCCACTGCGGTTGGATCCGGGACAGCCGCATGGCCAGTGGCTGGATTGGCCGCGGCTGCATCCAGTGTTTGCACAAATCCCTTGTCATCCGCGCGGACGCTGGCCACGGTCGAAGAGTGATCCTGCTTGGAATTGGAATCGTTTCCGGCCGAACAGTTGGAACCGTCCTGCGATTGCGATTTTGCGGAAACAGCCGGCACGGGCACGGACGGCGCGGAATTGTCCGATTGCGATTTCGCGTTGTCGTGAAATTTTAGCGTTGGAGCGCCGACGGCCGCTGACTTTGCGGCGGAATGCTCTAAAGTTTCCGTCAGCGTGGGCGATGTAATAGCTGGCGCCGGAAAATTCGGTTGCGGGTCATGATTTGACGGGGGCTGCGCGGAAGCCGAAAGCGAAGCCTTGGTGGCTGCGCCCGCGGGAATAAGCGTTTGCAGGTTCAGGAATTTCATGCCTGTGCGAGCGGTCTGCGCTGCTTTGTCCGCGGACGGGGTCGCGCTGTTCGCGAGAATATTTTGCGGACCGGGTTGCGGCGAAGCTGGTCCAGAACTTGGTTGCAACAAATTCTCGAAAAGTTTATTGACGCTTCCCTCTTGAACTGCCGATGACGCGGAATCTTGGGGAACTAATTTTGAATCGGCTATGCGCCCGCTTGAAATATTTTGTTCCGCTGCAACCGGCAAGAAAACGTTCGTGGGATCGGGCACGCTAGTCGAATTGGAAGCTCCGCTTTGCGGCGAATGAGCATCCTGGGAAACATTGTTGGAAGAATTTGGGATCGCCCCCAAATCGATTTGATTCGCCGCGATTTGCAGCGCGCTCTTTAAATCTTGCGGTGACGCGCCGGCTTCCGGTGCAGTCTCGTCGTCGCCAAGACTGCCCATTGGGTCCAAAGTGGCGCTCGAACTGCCCAAGGAATTTGGCGCTGAGGCATTTGCCTGCCCTGCGCCCGCGGGCACGTCCATCCCCGAATTTAGGGGAAATAGATTCCCGGAGGCATTCGTTCCCTGGTTGATTTCACCGTTTAGCCCAGAGGCGCCAACTAAGCTTTGCGGGGCACCCGCCGGGAGAGAAGGTTCGATGGGGATTGGCGCGAGTGCGGGAGCAACCATTCCCGGCAGAAAAAGCCCGAGCGGATTGTTGCCTGCCGCCGTTGCATTTGCAGATCCCCGGCTGGAATCCTGCGGCTTGCTCGCCGCTGGAGCTTTTCCGGTTGTTGCTGCGCCCTTCAGGGCAGTTTGGAAAGCGGCCGAGAATGGCGAAGCCTGCTGAGGGTCGAACGGAAGCACGGACGCAGCCGCCGGGGCTGTGTTCGGCGTGTTCGCCGTAGACGGATTCGAGATGGCTGTAGCCTGCATGGTCGTTTGTCAAGTTCGATTCCCGGTCAGGGTATTGCAAGCGGAACGCCACGTCGGCAGTTGCCTCGAAAAACTTTAGCGGGAATAACAAGTACAAGAAAACAAAGGCCATAAGCATTGAGGCAAGTTGTGGGGACAATGCTGAAAATGTATGTGGCGGAGCCCTGCGGCAAGCTTTGCCTAACGACCCGGCAACAACTATTCGTCGCGCAGCAAGTTCTGGCGCATGAGAAACAGGTCGTCCAGACCCTGTTGCTCGCGGCGGATCATTTCCTGGCGATGGATCTCAAACTTTTTGTCGCGCAGATTTTCGAGGACTTCGCGGCTCTGGCGAGCTTTTGTATAGATCTGTACCTGCTTGAGGCGCAACTGTTCCAGTTCGGCAATTCTCATCTTTAATCCGCGCTGCGCGGCGGCCACGCGGTCCACACGCGCGTCTTCAAATCGCAGTTCCGACGCATACGTTTCCTGAACCAGGCGCTCCTGGAATTTGCGGCGCGATTCGATGAACTGTTCGGTGACGATCTCCAGTTCCCTTTTCGCGCGGGCCTGCTCGGAAGCGAGGGCTTCGAGTTTCAGGCGCTCCATGCGTTCCAGTCCGCGCCGCAGACGCAGAATTGCTTCGAGTGGAAAATGAAATGCCATTTTTGTTTAACCGGGAAGCGCAAGAAGCGATTTGATATTTTCCGCGAGCGGCGCGCGGTCTTTGCGATCCTGCTGCAGAAACGCGTTGGCCGCGGGAAGTATCATCAGGGCCTGATCGAGCACGCGGTCGGAACCCTTCTGATACGCGCCGATGCGAATCAAATCCTCGGACGCCATATAGGACGCAAGCAATTGCCGGATGCGCCGCGCCTTTATCAGATGTTCGGGCGAAGTCACCGAGGGCATCAAGCGGCTCAGGCTATCGAGAATGGAAATCGGCGGATAGTGGCCCTGGATCGCCAGCTTGCGGTCAAGAATAACGTGGCCGTCGAGCAAGGCGCGCACGGCGTCCACCAGCGGGTCCTGCTGATCGTCGCCTTCCATCAAGACGGTGTAAAACGCGGTGATGCTTCCCGTTCCATAGTGACCCGCGCGTTCGATCAACTGCGCGAGAAGCGAAAACACGGAGGGCGTGTAACCCTTCGCCGTGGGAGGCTCGCCGGTGGCCAGGCCGATTTCGCGCTGGGCCATGGCAAATCGCGTAAGAGAATCGACGACCAGCAACACATGCTTTCCCTGGCTGCAGAAATATTCCGCAATCGCAGTGGCCGTCAGCGCGGCGCGAATTCTCAACAATGGAGACTGGTCCGAAGTGGAAACGACCATTACGGATCGCCGCAGCCCCTCTTCGCCCAGCGAATCTTCCAGGAAATCCCGAACCTCGCGGCCGCGTTCTCCCACCAGCGCAAGCACGGTCATGTCCGCGGACGTGTTGCGCGCCATCATCCCGATGAGCGTGCTCTTGCCCACTCCGCTGCCGCCAAAAATGCCCACGCGCTGCCCACGCCCGCAGGTGATAAATCCGTCGATGGCGCGAATGCCGCATCCGATGGGATCGTGAATGGAAGTTCGCGCCAAGGGAAGCGGCGCTTCGAAATAAAGTGGCCAGCTTTCACGCGTGAAGTAGGGCCCCTTCTCGTCGATCGGCCGGCACACACCGTCCACAACGCGCCCCAGCAGGCCAGGCCCAACCGGAATCGAAGGCCGCGTGCCCCGTGTCACAATTTGATCGCCGTAACGAATTCCGGCGGGACGCTCCAGCGGCATGGAAAGAACGGTGCGCCCTCGAAAGCCGACGATTTCACCCGCGAATGTTTCTCCATTGGCGGTAATAATTCCGCAACCTTCGCCCACGGAGCCGTATGGACCCTCGGATTCAATGAGATTGCCAACCGCTTTGGTCACACGGCCCACCCAACGGAGAGTCGAGAACTCATCAAGGCGTTTGAAATAGGGTTCCAGTAAATCGGCCGGCGGCATCAGTTTGAACCCGGCCGCTGGGCGAGAAGGTCCATAAATCCCTGCTCGATCTCCTTCAATTGCGTCTCAAGCCCGATTTCCGTTGTGCCCAATTCCGTCTCCAAAATGCAGCGGCCGGGCTGAATTTCCGCGTCGCCAATCAATTCGGGAGCGGGAAAATGTTCGCGAGCTTGCGCGAAGTAGTCGCGCCACACTCGGATGTCGGAAGGGTTGGCGCGGAGCCTCGTGTTGGTGTTGGACCCGATCTTATCGAGCGCCACGCGCAGGATTCCGGTGAGAAGCAATGGGTCCACTTGCGCCTCGCGGTGCAGGACCTTGCGGGCAATGGCCAGCGTGAGCCGGACCGCTTCCTGCTCGACTCGCTGAAAATACGTTTCGCGCACGGCGCTGAAATCCTGAACCGCTTTGGAAATTTCCTCGCGCAGTTTGGCGATTTGTTGTTCGTGCGCGGCCCGCGCTTCCGCTTTGCCCGCTTCGTGTCCCGCCGTCCATGCCTGCTGTTCTTTTTGCGCGATGACATTCGCATCGGGCCGCCCATTCCCTGCCGTTTTTGCGGCCCACATTTGCTTCACCTGGGAGGCATCGCCTGCATTGGCGGACGCGACCGGGGGCGCCGGGGGATAATTGAATACTTCCGCGCCCTGATCTTCTTGAACCGTATTTGTTTTAGACGACAAAAGCTTCCTCCGACTCGCTCTTCAAGATCATTTTCCCGGAGGCTTCCAGCTTTCGCGCCAGCGTGATGGCCTCCTGCTGCGCGGCATTGACGTCGCGAGAGCGCGTGGGGCCCAGCGACTCCATGTCCTCCTTCAACATCTCCACCGCGCGGGAAGACATGCACTTGAAAAAATGATTCTTGAGCTCCTCGGAAGCGCCCTTCAGGCAGAGGGCAAGGCTTTTCTTTTCCAATTGCCCCAGAAGTTCGCGAAGGCTGGTTTCCGGCACCATGAGAAAATCCTGAAACGTGAACATGAAATTCCTGATGGATACGGCAAGTTGAGGGCTCTCCTCTTCCACCGCTCCAAGAATTTCCGTGCTCATGGTGGTGTCCACCGTATTGAGAAGATCGGCCACCGCCTTGATGCCGCCAAACCCGCGGCGGTTCTGTTCGCCCAGGGACATCATCTTGCGGCTCAGGATCAGGGAAATTTTCTGCACCATTTCCGGGGAAAACTGCTGCATTTGCGCCATCCTCACGACGGCCTGGCCACGCAGTTTTTCCGGCAGCAAGGCCAGCACAGCGGAAGCCGCCTTACCGCTCATATGAGCCAGCACCAGCGCAATCGTTTGCGGATGCTCGCCCTGAATGAATTTGGCAAGTTGCTGCGGGTCCGCCTTCTGCAGCGTCACCAGATTGTGCGCGGCTCCCTCCTGCGCCTTCATGACTTGTTCCAGCAGCGATTTTGCGCCAGCCTCGCCGAATGTTTTCATCAGCACCTGCGTTGCATACGTCGGCCCTCCCTGCGCCAGGTATTCCTGCGTCAGCGTCAGGCGATGGTATTCCTGCAAAACTTTCACGGCCAAGTCGGGAGATACGAAGTCCAGTTCCGTAATCTCCTGGGTAATCTGGCGTAGCGCTTCCTCACTGAGATTCTTATAGATCGCGCTGGCGGCTTCGTCGCCCAGGACAACCAAAAGAATGGCTGCCTTGCGCATTCCGGTCAGGGTTTTGTAATCTTCGACTGCTTTATCCATGGTTAGCTCTGCCGGACCCAGCCTTGAATCAGGCGGGATGCGCTTTCAGGCTCTTTCTTTATTTTTTCCACCAGATGCCGTTTCAACGCGACGGTGCGCATAATTTCCGAACTGCTTTGCGACAGCTCCTTTTGCAAGTCGCCTTCAATATCGGCCATAGTTACTGGTTGCGCCAAGAGCTGTTCGCCATTCGCGACGCCTAGAGCGGCCAGCTTGCTCTTCTCGGGAAGCGCTCGGATTGTGGCTAGAACCTGATTCTTTACCGGCCGCAAGACCAGCGCATAAACCAGCAGGAACAAAATTCCGATCCCAACGTATCGCAGCATGCCCATCCAAGGGCCAACAAGCTTCAGAGTGCGCTGCACGCGAGTGGGAGCGGCGGGAGCTTCCACGGGCAATACCTGAAAAGAAACATTCTGCAGAGACAATTCGTCGCCGCGCTGCGCGTTGAACCCAATCGCGGCTCGCACCAGATCTTCGAGCTGTTTCAATTCCTCGGGCGTTCTCTTGCGCCGGGTTTCCTGGGGCTTGCCGCCGACGTCTTTCACTTCGACCACATCATCGATTAAAACTGCTGCCGCGAGATGCTTGACCTGGCCGGCCGGCTCAAGCGTGTGGTGCACCGTCTTGCTTACCACAAACGTTTTGCTCTCGCTGCGCATCCCTTGCGTCACCGCTGTCGATTTTTGCTGTGCCGGATTGGCGGCGGGCGCTTTGCCAGGCGCAGGCGTGGGCGGAGCGCTGGGCACGTTGCTGGTCGTGCCGGGAATGCCTGCTGGAGCGGCGCCGGTGGTTTGATCCTCGGACATTTGCGAGGTCAGGACCGCGGTGGCGTTGGGATCGTAAAGCTCCTGCGTGGTCTCTCCGGAATCTGGATTGTATTCAATGGTGACGCTGGACTTGACGTGCTCCGCGCCGACCACCGGAGCCAGCGTGTCCACAATCCGCTCCGCGATTGTCGTTTCTAGATCGACCATTCCCCGGCGCGCGGAATTGCCGCTGGATCTTCCAGCGGTCAACGGGAATCGCCCATCCGCGCTGACGATCGTTACATCGTCGGGAGAAAGATTGTCCCAGGCGCTGGCAACCAGATTGGCGATCGAGGTTACCGTATTCGGCCAGGCGTTGCCGCGCAGCTTCACAACCACGGCCGCCTTGGCGGGGCGCTCTTCGGTCAGTGAAAAGAGAATCGTGCGGCAAAACCAGGTGTACGCGCACCGGCTCCACAGCGTCCATGGTCTAGATGGTTCTTTCGAGCTCGGCCTCGAGCGCCCGCTGGTAATTCACTTTTTCCGAAAAATCGCTGCCGGACCAATTGGGCTTGTCGAAAAGCTCGAATCCCATGCGCCCTGGCTATGCGGAAGATCTGCGAAGCCATATCCACGCGGACCTTGTCCAGCCCGCCCGCTGGGACTCGAACGTCGTGCCGTCGCTGGAAAGCTGGTAGGCGATGTTCTGCGAAGCCAGGTCCTGTGTGATCTTCTGCGCGTCGGCCGGCGCCATGCCGGTATACAGAGGCTTGTAGTCGCTATTGCCGACCAGCCAGACGAATACCCAGACGGTCAGCCCGACAAGCACGGCGCTGCCGTCACAAGCAATACCTGGCTGTGGTCAGACCGCGCAGGAAGGCCGTATCTGTTCTGAATTTGTCCATGTTCGCGTTTCAATGGTTCCGCGACTACAGCCCGCCGGCATCTTCGCTGCGCCGGACGCCAGCCAATGCACGGGTCAAAATGGAATTTGTGAAACTGCTGGTACGCCTAAATGATCTTGTTGCGCACCTGCACCATCAGCTCGAACGTCAGGTTGGCTTTTTCCACGGCGATCATCGCCGAGTGCACATCCTGCCCATTGCCATTCAGCATGCTGGCCACCTGGGCATCGGCCTCGGACTGAATCTGGCCCACCTGGTCGACGGCCGTTCGCAGCGTGTCGAGAAAGCCGCCATTCTCAGGCTGCGTTTGCTGCGCTGGACGTAAACGTTGCGTCCGGCTGCGGCGGTAATCCTTGAATCGGAGTCGTCATGATTCCTCGCGTATTTCTCCCGGTCGCTAGGACTTAATGATGTCGATGGACGACTGAATCATGTTCTTGGTGCTCTGCACCGCCGCGGCGTTCAGTTGATACGACGCGCGCCGCCCCCATCAAGTTCACCATTTCTTCCACGGGATTATCGGCGGGATAAGAAACATATCCTTGATCGTCGGCGTCGGGATGACCCGGCTCGAACTTGCGAACCGGCCGGATGCGCCATCAGCAACCACGCGTTCGACGCGCACACCTTCCGCATGCATATCGGTAAAGTGACGCCAGCGTCGCTGGAAAAGCGCCTTGGTCATTGATTGGGCGCCGCAAATACCACGTGCATGCGCTGGTAAGGCCCACCTTCGCCGCGTGCGTCGTTTCGGCATTGGCCAAATTGCTGGTGACAATTTCGGCCCGCTCGCGCTCGGCCAGCAGAGCCGATCCGCTAATCTCCAATACGCGAAAAAGTTCATATGGCGGAATTCCCTTCATTTGATTGCGGATGTAAGTTCCTGATATTGCATTTTGAGCAGCTGCTGCGTGGCGGCCTGGAATTTCATTTGAACTTCAGCCAGCACAAGGCTTTCGCGGTCGACGCTTACGTTGTTTCCGTCCGGCCGTGACAGGAGACCTGGAACTTCGCGTACCAAGGGCTCGGTCATCGTCGGCATTCGCTCGCGCCGCGCGCCAATCTCCCCGCGAAAATCGATGTCCTTGGTGCGGTACCCAGGCGTATCGACGTTCGCGATGTTGCTGAGAGAAGAGACTCCTGGCGCGTGGCGAAGATCCAGAAAACGCTCGAGCGATCAAGTGACGCACTGTTCAGCCAGCTCATAGCGACCTCCGGGCCGGCAGCCCGTATTCGCGGATCTTGTTGCGCACGGTGCGAAGGCTGACGCCCATCAATTCCGCGGTACGCGTGCGGTTTCCGTCCGTGGCGAGCAGCGTCGCTTCCAGAAGTTCGAGCGCTCCAGGTCCTGCAGCGTCACTCCGGGTTCAAGTCGTTGGCGAACGGTGCGCTTCGGGCGACGATTCAACCGTGCCGAATAAGATCCGCGCCCAGCACGTGACCCTCGAGAGCGCCAATGCGCGGCGGATGAAATTTTCCAGTTCGCGCATGTTTCCCGGCCAGCCATGGCCCTGCAAGCGTCCGCCAGCTCCGGAGTGATGCGAAATCGCCGGCGCCGGTTTTTGGGCCCGTGCTTGCGCAGAAAATAGTCGGCGAGATCCAGCAATGTCTTCGCGCCGCTGGCGAAGAGGAGGAACCGTAAAGCGGCATAACATTCAGGCGATAGTACAGGTCCGCGCGAAACTTGCCCGCCTCTATGCCCGTGCGAAAGCGAACGGTTTGTGGTCGCGATCACGCGCACATCGAGCGGCACGGGCGCGTGCCGCCCAGCGGATCGACTTCGCGCTCCTGCAGCACGCGCAGGAGTTTGGGCTGAAGTTCCAGCGGCATCTCGCCGATTTCATCGAGCAGAAAGGTGCCGCCATCGGCCATCTCAAATTTTCCGGGCTTGGCATGCTGGCCCCGGTGAATGCCCCGCGAACGTGTCCGAAGAGTTCGCTTTCCAGCAGATGTTCCGGGAAAGCCGAGCAATTCATGGCCACAAACGGGCCTTCGCGGCGCGCGCTCTCCGATGAATCAGCCGCGCAACCAGTTCTTTGCCCGTGCCGCTTTCCGCTTCGATCAACACATCCGCGCCAGTGCGCGCCACCTGCCGCGCCTTTTCCAGAAGGCCCGCGAATACCAGCGATCCCCCAATGAGCCTTCCCGCGGCTGCATTCGGGAGCTTTGACTTTGTGGAAATGCGGGCCATGGAGAGAACGCGCTCCGCGGTTTCCTTCAGCTTGTCAAAGGACACCGGCTTCATCAGATAATCGCAAGCGCCGTCCTTGATGGCCTGCACCGCTTCGTTCACCGTGCCGTACGCCGTCAGGAAAATGACCGCCGTCTCCGGGGCCATTTCGCGAACGCCTTGCATGACTTGCAAGCCGCCTCCATCCGGCATGCGCACGTCGGTTACAACCAGCGGGCACGGCGAGAGTCGAAACTTAGCCAGCGCTTCACTGGCGCCGCTCGCGGTGGTTACGCTCCAGCCATTCCGCCGGAAACTTGCTTCCAGGGCGGTCCGCATCGCGGCTTCATCATCCACAACCAGCACTGCGCATGAACTCATTCATGTTCTCCTGCAAAGGGTAAAATGATTGAAAAGGTCGTGCCCAGCCGTATGGCGCTGTGTACACGAATCGTTCCGTTATGCTGCTCGATTACTTTCTTGCACACGGCCAGCCCCAATCCCGAGCTTCCCGCGTGCGTTGTGAATCCAGGCTCAAAAATCTTTTCCAGATTTTCTTCCGAGATGCCGCTGCCCTGATCCTCAAATTCGATTTGCACCTGCGAGCTATCCACCGGAAGCGCGCGAACCACATTCACCATGAGCGAGCCGCCTGGCGACATGGCCCGAAAGGCGTTCAGCGCAAGATTCAGAAACACCTGTTGCAGGCGGTGCGGATCGGCATGAAGCAACACTTTTCCGGCGCGATTGTCGAGACGCACCTGCATGCCTCGCTGCCGCGCCAGTGGACCAAGGAAATCCAGCGTCTCGCGCAGCAAGCGGTCCAGGTGCGTGGGAATCGGCTCCGGGCCCGGCTGGCTGTGAAATTGCAGCACATTGTTTACGGTGGCCGCGAGCGTGCGCAATCCCGCCTGAATTTGCCCAACCCACTGGCTGGCCTCCGAGGTACTCGGCGTGGTGTCGGCAAGGAGGCCCGCGAATAGTTCCAGGCTGCCTAATGGATTGCGAATTTCATGCGCCAGGACCGTGGCCACTTCCGCCAGGGACTCGTTCCGCCGGGACTTTTCCCGCTCGCTGAAAACCATTTTTTCCTGCGTCATGTCTCGCAGAATCCAGATGGCTTCTCCGGCGGCGCCATTTTTTCCAACCACTTGCGCCTGCGTAATTCCAAGGAAGTGTGTGCCTGCGGAGTCCTCGAACGACCATTCCCTTTCCGCAGCGGGGATTTGCGAGGAAGATTCCGCCAGGAGCCGATCGATCACCGCCGGCAACGCCGCGTCCTTTTCAGGCAGCCACGTTGAATCCAGCATCAACAAGCGGCGGGCTTCCGGATTGATGACGCGCAGGCGCGTTCCGGCCTCAAATACCAGCACGCCGCAAGGCAGACCTTCTAAAATTTGCCCAAGAAAACCGCGAACGCGATTATTTTCATCCAGGCTATTTGTTAGTTCGGAGTTGGCGCGCTCCAGTTCGCTGCCGAGGCGCGCCACTTCCGTTTGCAGTTGCCCGTAGGATTTTTCAAGGGAATCCGCGGCTTGCGTGAATGTGGCAAAGGCGTGAACCAGCGATCGTTCCGCGTTGTCGCGGGAACGAGTCCCGCGGCGAGGACTACGCGCTTTTTGCCGGGCACTAGGCAGAATTGGCATGCCGTACGAACTTGCACGGCGGTGGCCAACTTTGCGCCTCGCTGCTTAGATTTCTCTAACGGGGATACCCGCATCCAAAAGATTGAAATGCGCGGGCCGCACTTGCAGGTCGTCTCCCGACAGGATAAATGCGCGCTCGACGGCATGCTGCAATTCGCGCACATTTCCCGGCCAGCCGTGTTGGCGCAGAACCGTCGCGGCCGAAGGGGCGAATTCCTTCGCCGGATATCCTGCTTGCTCGCAAAACGTTTCGAGGAAATGGGAGGCCAGCGGAAGAATGTCCTCTTTTCTTTGGCGCAGAGGAGGCAGCTCGATGGGAAACACGGCAAGACGATAATATAAATCCTGGCGAAATGTTTTTTGTTGCACGGAGCGGAGCAGGTCAACGTTGGTCGCGGAAATCACGCGCACGTCCACGCGAAACACGTCGGAGCTTCCCAGCCGCTGCACTTCACCGTCCTGCAAGAAGCGCAGAAGCTTGGCCTGCATGCTGAGCGGCAATTCGCCGACTTCATCCAGAAACAGCGTTCCGCCCTGCGCCACGTGAATACGGCCAAGCCGCGATTGCACCGCGCCCGTAAACGCCCCGCGCACATGGCCGAACAGTTCCGCTTCCAGAAGCTGCTCCGGGATGGCCGCGCAATTGACGACAACAAACGGAGATTTTGCGCGTGGACTGATCTGATGAATCCCCCGGGCCACAAGTTCCTTGCCCGTTCCAGTTTCGCCATTGATTAGCACGGTTGTCTGGCGCGGGCTAACCAGCCGCGCCAATCGATAAATTTGTTCCAGGCCCGGCCCGTTGCCCATCATCCCCGGCAATGGCTCGACGCGCGGCGGAGCTTTGGCAATCTCCCTCTCGTCGTCCTCGAATGCGACGGCGGCGCCGCCAAAGGATTCGCTCAGATCGAAATCCGAATCGAGAAGCAAGGGAGAGGAAGAATCGGCAACGCGCGAATCCGTGGCGTTGCCTGTCTCTGCTTGATCCAACGCGGAATCCACTACGCGGACCAGCAGATGGGGATGGCGCCCGCGAATGATTTGCAACACTTCGTTTGCGTCCAGATCGTGCAAGTGCCGGTCCAGCAGCACTTCGCCCCAGTCCTCGGATTCCAATTTTTCAAGCGCGTCCGCGCCGCCGGCTGCCTCTTCCATTTCCACCGTTTCATACTCCGGCTTCCCGGCCCAAAGCCTGCGAAAGGATTCGTTCGAGCTTGCCACCAGAACCCGCGAGTTCCGAATCGCCGAAAACGTCTGCGCTGTTGCCATATATTCTCCCCGTTAACTCTGTCCACACCCAAAATTAGAAATATCTCATGCGATTCCATTGGGAGATCTCCGAACGCCTCCCCAATTGGCCCAGCAGACCTAGCGTTTACAGTTCCAAACGGAACTGAAAAATGGCGCGAGAAACAATCGGGATAGCGGCGCTCTTCCATTTATGCAGGACCAAAAGAGGATAGCGCATCCTAAAATGACAATTTCGCCCCGGATGAACATGAAAATATTTTCATGTAGCGATTCTTAGGTCACAAAAACTATTTTCCAGCGTACGTGTCATCTTGAATAACGAGTGCAAGAAAAAGCTAATGATCTCTTGACAATATTTTGCCTCACTGGGAAACTAATTTTCCCCTTCGATAAAAAAATACTATCAATCCATTTCAAGCGAGCCATAGACCATGCATATTCTAATTGCCGAAGACGATCTGCCGGTGGCCAAGTTTCTCTCCTCCGGGTTGGAAGCGGAACACTTTAACGTGCGCCTTGCCACAAGCGGCAAGGATGTCCTGGGGATGCTGGATACAGGGCCCTGCGACTTACTGGTTCTGGATTTAAATTTGCCGGACGTGAGTGGTCTGGAAGTGCTGCGCCAAGTGCGTTCCAAGGTGCCTCAATTGCCCGTCTTGATCCTTACGGGAAACGCGCGAGTGGAAGATCGCGTGGGCGGACTGGAATCCGGCGCGGACGATTACGTCACCAAGCCCTTCGCATTTTCGGAATTGCTGGCACGCGTGCGCGCCCTCTTGCGGCGGGGAACTCTTCCTTTCGAGTCCGTCCTGCACAGCATGGACCTGGAGCTGGACCGCGTGAAGCGCGTGGTGCGGCGCAACGGAAACTTCATTGAACTCACGCCAAAGGAATTCGCTCTACTGGAATACTTGATGCTGAATGCCGGCCAGAATGTGTCGCGCTCCTCGATCATCCACGACGTCTGGAAACTTTCCTCGGACACGATGACCAACGTGGTCGATGTTTACATCAACTATTTGCGCAAGAAAATCGATGTGGACACAACGGAGAGGCTCATTCACACGGTGCGCGGAGCGGGCTACCGCATCGGGCCAAATCAACGGACAGCGCACTAGGCCAGTTTGTTTACGAGAGCTTGATGGACTTGCACGGAAGCGTTGCTTTGTTGCATCGCGTCGCGCTTCCGCGCGGATGCTTTAAGTAACACAGGCTTCAGCCTGTGGATTTTAGTCCTTGCAAGGACACAACCCCACAGGCTGAAGCCTGTGCTACTTACAATCTCCCCAAGCAATCCTTCGGGAAATTCACACACACGAAAATATATTAGCCGCGACGATCTCGGATCTACTTTCCCTCTGCAGGCGCTTTGGCCGCTTCTCCCGCAGCGGGCTTTTCTTCTCCAGCTGCCACGGGTTTCTCTCCCTCTTTGCCTTCTCCCGCGGGCTTGTCGTCGGGATCTTCCTTTGACTTATTCAAATACTGCACGATGAGAGACACGCGCCGGTTGGATGGATCCAGCGGATCCTCCACCTTCCGAAGACGTTGATCGGCAAAGCCGCGGACCTGCATAATTTGATCGTCCCGTATGCCATTTTGCTGCATGAGCCTGCGGGCCGCGTTGGCGCGATCCACGGAAAGTTCCCAATTGGAATAGTTTCCTTTCCCCGAATAGGGCTTGGAATCGGTATGCCCTTCCACCGCAATTTTATTGGGAATCGTGCCTAGTTCCTTGGCCAGCGCTTCTAAAATTTCCTGACCGTCGTGATTCGGAGAAGGGCTACCGCTGTCAAAAAACGTGCTGGTCGCGGACTCCAGAAGCTCAATGCGCAGGCCTTCCGACGTGATGGTCATGTCGATGTGATTTTTCATTTTGTCGAAATTGGGAACCTGGCGCATGGTTTTCTGAAGCTCTTCCTTCAATGCGGACATGTTGTCCTTGGAGACGCTGAAACTTTCTCCGGCCCCTTGCATGTCGCTGCCGATTTTTTTGGAGTTGCCGGTGGGATCGCGAAAATATCCGCCCACTGCTTCCTGAACTTGCTTGCTGCTGCTGAGCAGCCAAAGCACGATGAACAGGGCCATCATGGCGGTCACAAAGTCCGCGTACGCAACTTTCCACGCGCCGCCATGGTGGCCTCCATGGCCGCCCTTCTTCTTGATAACGATGATCGGAGGTTTCGCTGTTAACATAGGGTTCCCTTAAATCCTGCTATGCGGCGGGCGCGGCTGCGCCCTTGTCCTTGATGTAAGCTTCGGCTTCCTGAAAGTTTGGCCGAACGTGTCCGGGAACCGCCCTGCGGCCAACCTCGATGGCCACGGTCGGAGCCGATCCTTTCAGCAATGCCACCAGCATTACGCGCAGGACGTTGTAATAGGCATGCTCGTCATCGGCAATCTTGGCCATGTTTGCAGCCAGCGGACCGACCAGCCCGTAACACAAGAGAATTCCCAGAAAAGTTCCCACGAGAGCCGCGGCCACTTTTTTTCCAATCTCTTCCGGAGGGCCGCCCAGAGCGCCCATGGTGATGACCACGCCCAGCACGGCCGCGACGATACCCAGTCCCGGCAACGAATCGGCCATGGAGGAGAGCGCCGCCACCGGCTGCTGAGCCTCATGGTGGTGAACGTCCATGTCCAGTTCCATCATTTGGTCGGCGTCAAATGGTTCGATTCCGCCGCTGGCCGCCATGCGCAAGGAGTCGCACACGAAATGCAATGCGTGGTGATCTTTCAAAAACTTGGGATACTTGGAAAAGACCTGACTTTGATCGGGGGCGTCGCTGTCCGCTTCGAGCGACATTAGCCCTTCCTTGCGGGCCCGCGAAAACAGTTCAAACATCATTTTTAAGGTGTCTAGGTATCTCTGTTTGTTAAATGGCGAGCCTCCGAATGCCCCGCCGATTCCACTGCCGATTTTCTTGAGAATGTGAATCGGGTTGGCAATCAGCACCGTCCCGATGGCGGCGCCCAAAATGACAACCATTTCCGCAGGCTGCATCAGCACTTTTAAATTGCCGTGCTCCATCAGGTAGCCGGCAACCACGCAGCCAAAGACAACCACGATTCCTATGATTGAAAACATCGATGTGCAAACCTCCGGATTGCTCCCGAACTTTCAGGGAGTTGTCATGGAAGGACGGTGACGCAATTTCCGCCCTTCACCATACTTTCCCGAAGAGACGTTTCCGCTCGCGCGACGATCGTCTCCACGTTGTCCCCGACCCGGCATCCGGCTCCGCCCACCGGACTGGTGACCGCAAACTTGTCGCCCCACCACTCGATTTCCGAGCGGCCGATGATTCTTCGCACTCGCTCGCCAACCAGGGCCACTTCGGATTCCTTGCAATCCGTCAGGATCGCCAGAAATTGATATTTTCCCCAGCAGCCCAGAACGTCCGTCGGCCGCAAACAGTTCTCGAGCGACTGCGCGATAATGCGCAGGATCGTGGGCACAACCCCCGGGCCCCGGCTTGCTCGGTAGTTATCCAGATCGTCGATTTGCAACAGGAGTATCCCGAAGGGAATGTGGTGCTCGTTAAAGGTGATGAGATTCTCTCGAATCTGCGTTTCCATGAAGCCCTGCGCGGCAACTCCGGTCACAACGTCCAGGCAGCCAAAATCGGCAAGAGCGGAATGCCTTCGAGTCGATTCGGCGGACGAACGGTTTCTCTCGAAGCTTTCCGCCGCCCCGATCACCGCTCCGCGGCTGTTGCGAATCGGGTTGGTGCGAAGAATGATGGGAAGGCGATAGCCATCCTTGTGAAGGATGGACACATTCAAAAGCGAAGGTTTTCCGTCGCGAAATGCGAGATTGATGGGATCGTCCGGATCCGAATCGAGGTCCTTCGATGCGTCGCTGTTGGTCAGCAGGTGGTCGCGCAGAAAATGGCCCACGACGTCCTGCCTCAGGTATCCGGTAATCTTCTCGGCGCCTTCGTTCCAGAAGCGGATACGGCGGTTGCGGTCCACAATGTAGACGCCGGTTTCCAGGCCATCCAGAACGGTTTGATAGATTGACGGATCATTCAATTCGGGCATGCGATGACTCCCGAAAGGAATCATCGGTTAAAACAGAAACAAGTTTAGCTGGTTTTGGTTATCGATTGCGGAATGCGCGGTTGGTTCCATTTTGATTTTTCGGCCGCCTCGTCCCAAAGGCGGAATCCTCCCGTGAATGCCGTGGAGTTGTCCCCCAAACGGCATCCTGGCGGCAACGTTTTCAACAACTTTGCATTTCCGCCGCCCAGAACCACGTAATCGGCTTCCAGCGCATTCTTCAGTTGCTCCGCGACGTCTGCCACATGGCGCCGCCATTTCTTCTTTCCCAGGCGCTTCAGACCCCGAATGCCGAGGTAGTCTTCATAAGTCCGCCCCTTTTTGTAAGGAAGATGGGCGACTTCCATGGGCTCGAAGAATTCCATCCACAATCATGGCCGAACCGAGGCCGGTGCCCAGGCCCAGGAAAAGCATCCTTCCGCCGCGATAAATTCCCAACGCCTGCATGGCGGCGTCATTCACAATTTTCACCGGCCGCCCGAACGCCTTGCGAAAATCGAATCCCACCCAGCCGCCTGCAAGATTGTGCGGATTGCACAAGGGGCGCCCATGCACGACGGGGCCGGGATAGCCGATGGAAACGAGGGAGTAATTCCAATCCTTCGTCGCCTGGCAAACATCCTGCACCATTTTCTTCGCCGTCATCTTCGGGCCGGAAGGAATCTTGATCGGCTCCTTTTGCCCGGTGGCCAGCACCTTCACATTCGTCCCGCCCACATCGATGGCCAAAATACTTTTCTGCTGTTTCTGCATGGCTGCTCCTTAGCGCGAGACTACCCTGAATAGCGGTTCTTGCACAGAGATTCGTCGTCCATCCAACGGATCAAGAAAATCGCTCTTTTCGTCTTAACCAGTCCCGGAGGGAGGGCACAACGTAGCCCACCGCGTGAGCGGTGGGTCCGCGCAAAGGCATAAAGCAAAACCCCGGAGGGGTGACACAAATGTTTGGGCAAATGTGCCGCCCCTCCGGGGCTCGACATTATCCCGCTACCTGCCCCACCGTTTCACAATGAACTACGATATGCCGTCCCTCCGGGACTTCGGGCGCCTCAAGACCTGGACACAGATAATCAATCGCAATCGACAATTTCCGCAAGGCGGAATTTTAGAGCACATTTTCAAGCGCCACTTTTCTTTTTTTCGAGTTCGCCCCACCGTTCGTACAGGCGATCCAGAATGTTTTGCGCCTCATCCATTTCGATGCAGGCGGCCTTCAGGCGCGGCGGATCTCCGGTAACCGCGGGATCCTCAAGCGCCACGCGCTTGGCCTCAAGATTCCTGTCCGCCTCGGCGATGCGCTCCTCGATGGTTTCCAGCTCGCGAACTTCGTGATAGGAAAGCTTCTTCTTCGATTTGGAGGATTGCGCCTCTCCGCCCGCGGACGCGCGCTTGGTCCCGGTCGATAAGTTGGTGGTTCCCTTCTGTTGCGCGCGCTGCCAGTCATCCCATTGAGAGTAATCGGCAAAACGCTCCGCTCCCCCCAGTCCGTCAAGGCCCAGAACGATGGTCGAAACGCGATCGAGCATGTAGCGATCGTGCGTGACCAGCACCAGCGCGCCGCGATACTCGAGTAGGCTTTCTTCCAAGATTTCCAGCGTGGGAATGTCCAGGTCGTTGGTGGGCTCGTCGAGCAGCAGGACGTCCGCGGCTTGCAGCATCAGCTGCGCGATCAACACGCGCGCACGCTCTCCGCCGGAGAGCTTTCCCACCGGCTGGCTCAGATGCTCTGGATCGAAGAGAAATTTTGCGGCCCACGCCGCAACGTGAATCACGCGGTCCTGAAAAATTACGGAATCGCTGTCCGGGGCCAACGCGCGGCGCAGGCTGATGTCCGGATCCAGCTCGCGATTCTGGTCGAAATAAACGATGCGAAGCGCATCGGCCCTGCGAATTTCTCCGCGCGTTGGCGTGATGTCACCTCGCAACAGCCGCAGTAGCGTGGTCTTGCCGCTTCCGTTGGGGCCTACCAGCCCTACTCGCATTCCCGAAGTAATAGCGAAGTTGATCCCGGCAAATAGAGTGCGCCCGCCAATTTCGTAGGTTAAATCTTCCAGAGCAATGAGGCGCTTGGTTTTACGGTCCGTCGCGGAGAAATCGATCTTGGCGGAGATTGTGCGCGTCCTGGAATTGAGGTCGGACAGTTCGCCGATCAATTCGTGTGCGGTATCGATTCGCGCTTTCGATTTGGTCGTTCTGGCCTTGGGGCCGCGGCGCAGCCACTCGATTTCCGTGTGTACCAAATTTTCCAGCGCTTCCTGGCGCTTGCGCTGCGCGTGCAGATACTCCTCTTTCGCTTCCAGAAAGGTGCTGTAGTTTCCGTTGACGCGCAGATACCCATTCTCATAGGAGCGGGCCAGTTCGACCACCGCGGTGGCCACGTTTTCGAGAAAGTAGCGGTCGTGGCTGACCAGCACGCACGCGAATGTAGCGTTCTGCAAAAGCGCTTCCAGCCACTGGATTCCGGCAAGGTCCAGATGGTTGGTAGGCTCGTCGAGCAGCAAAACGTCCGGGGCCTGCACCAGCCCTTCGACAATCGCCAGCCGTTTGCGCCAGCCGCCGGATAACGATGCCGTCAGCGCGTCCATGTCCGTAAACCCGGCGCGGCCCAGTGGCTCGGCGATGCGTGCGGCGCGCTCCTTCTCCGGCACTTCCGCGCGATCCAGTGCGTCGGTGATCACGGAGCGAATCGTGGCGCCTTCCGGGAATTCCGAATTCTGCTCGACCAGGCACAGGCGCATGCGTTTGCGGATGGCCACGTCGCCGGTATCCGGCCGCACACGGCCATGCAAAATGGCAAGCAATGTGGATTTGCCCGAACCGTTCGGTCCAATCAGGCCAATCCGTTCACCCTCGGAAACCGTGAACGAAATATCCTGAAACAGGGGTTCGGCGCCGTATCTCTTGGAAAGTCCTTGTGCAGCGATGATCGGAGGCAAATGACTAAGTTTTCTCCCACAAGCAGTGTAGCGTGAAGACGAGGCAGGCGCAAAACAAGCGGCGCGGGCAGTACGTGGCGCGGGCTTCAGCCTGCGGGGGTTAGTCCTTGCTAGGATCAAAACCCGCAGGCTGAAGCCCGCGCTACTAAAACCAGCCGCTGCGATAGGCCACCCACCAACTCAGACACAAGAGAGGGAGCGTCGCGCCCAGCGCCCACCAAAACGGCAAGGCCAGATCGGCCACAATGCCCAGCCCGCTGAACAGGGTCCAGAAGATCTTTCGCTGCATTTGTTTATTATAAACTGAATGGGGACATTAAGAACGGCACGGCGCAGGGTAAGCAACAGCAGCATAGGCCTTGTGGAACAGCACGAAATCAGCGTCACGCTATTTCTGCTGAATTGTCTCCAAGAACTTGACCAAGTTTTGCAAACGCACGTTGCCCAGGTCCTGGTCATCTTCAATCTGATGGAAGATGGGGCCCCAGATGGGCATTTCACGGGAGCCGTGGGCAGACAATGCCGGATCGTCTCCGGAGATGAACTTTTGCACTCGCTCCACGGGAAATCTTCCGCCATTTTTCTTGGCCAGCACGGTCAGGTCGGCAGGCTTGGTCTTCAAGGACGATGCGGCCGGACCGTCTCCCTTGCCCTGGGAACCGTGGCAGGCCGCGCAGTGCGCATGAAAGAGGTCTGGCCCTCGCACTGAAAAAATTAGATCTTCATATGGCTTCTGCGGTGCCGGCTTTGTCTGCGGTGAGGCAGCGCCCGGAAGGAGCAAGAACACTCCCAAAGCTAGACTTGCCCGAATGCGCAAAACCGGACGCATGCTCACATTCCCTCCTGCAAACCAAATCGAAAGCATATTCAAAAGCGCCGAGCGCCGAAGCTTAGTCGCACAATTCTCCCCACAACTCTACATCAAATCGCACAAAACAATTCAAGAAGCTTCGGCGCCCCCATCTTAGTGCCGAAAGTGGTGTGGCCCTCCCAAATGCATGAAGAAAAACAGGCACAACATGAGTAACGCCATGAAAAGATAATCTTGTCTGACCATGACGCCCTCCTTTTGCTTATCCTTAACTTCCAAATTTAGCTTGCCACTTTGCGCCATGCAGCGATGTGATCAAGGGAACCCTTGCTCGTGATCCGGATCACAAAAAAACGCCGCGGGGGAGGCTGGCTTGCGATCCGATTTCAAAAGCACGGACATCCTTCACGCATATCCAGAACCGAATCTTGGTCAATTCACTTCAGCTTACTTCAGCAAAATCTACTTGCCAGGCGGCGTTTGCGTCTTGTCCACAACCTTTTCCTGAAACTCCTTCATCTCGGAATAGGCGCACAGCGTTTCTCCCATGGGCCCTGGAGATAGATTGTAATATTTTGTGGCCGAAAAGGTTTTCGTGTAGGCCTTGGGATCGTCGATGGTGACGGAAAGCTCCAGCCTGTCGCGATCCAGCCGGCGGAATCGTTCGATGACGTGAAGCGCGTCGCTGTGCGGATGCCCCGATTGATCCAGCCAGGTCTTGTCGCTCAAGCCGACGGTATCGACCACAAACGTGTCGCCCTCATATTTTCCGACGGCGTCGCCCATCCATGTAATGTCCGGGTCCTTTGGATGTTCGCTGTTCATGGCCACGGCTCGCCAGACCTTGGTGTATTCGTACAAAATGTAGACAACCGTGGGCGTCTGAATAAACTTGATTGTCCAAGGATACATGTAGATGCGGGGAATGCCCGGCGGATCGCAGAACCTCTGCACTGGATCGTTGGTATTGCCAAACGTTTGCCGCGCGCCAAACGGCGGCCTGGCTTCGTTGAATTTTGCGGCGGCCCAGGGCGTCATGGGCGCTTGCTCGGGATGCAGAGCGTAAGGGTCCGAGGAGTCCCAGGTGTTTAGCCTGACGGCCTCGGGGCCTCTGAAATCCGGGTCCCACAGGCCGGACAAGTCCGGGATGCCGCCGGACATCAGTCCCGGCTTTTTGTCCTTTGCGCCGCCCGAAGCAGGGACGGATTGCGCCGGCAAGACGGAAGAAAACGCCAGCGCCGCAAGCAAGGCAACCATCACAACCGCCACGCGAATTCGCATCTTCGGATTCCTCCACCGATCAGGGTCCTCGGCATACTCCGCGACCCAACGAATCAGGCCAACTCATCGGGCCAACTCAGTCAGCTCGGCCAGGTAGCGCCTGCCCGTTGACAACGACTTTCAAAATGAATGTGATGGTGCTGCTGAGTCCCACGGGCGCGCCATTTCGCGAAGGATGCGTGTCGATCGCAATCTCATCTCCGGCCTTCATGGCGTTCTTGGTCCATCCGGCGCGCACCATATGAATCGGGGCGGCAAACTCAATGGTCCAATGCTGCATTTCCCCGCCATCGTTTTTGGCGTCCAGGTAAACGACAACGTGCGGATTGCTCCAATCGAATTTGGTTACGGTTCCATGCAGAGTGACCGTCTTGGTCAAGTCGTATCCAGCCACACCGTGGTGCGCCATCGCTGCGCCGGAAAACAGCGCGAGGCCCGCAATTGCGGCCAGAACCGCCAGCAGCTTCCTCTTCATGAAGCACCTCCCACGAAATGCGCAATGAATTGATTGAATGGCCATTTGGAAATCGAGCGATGGGCGCCATCATAGCAGGACCGGACGGATTTAGAAAACATTGGGCTAGCTTGGTGGATTGGGTCAGAAAAGCCAGTTTTCCGTGGATCGAGGCCTTGAGTAACACAGGCACTCCTGCCTGTGCGCTTTTGTTAAGTCCGGCAAAATCCGCACAGGCAAGAGTGCCTGTGCTACTGGAATCTGCCCAACAATTCGATCGCGATGCTTACCTGCGAGCCGTCCTGGAAGAGTCCGGCATGGAATTCGAAGGCTGCACGATTCTTCGTGGTCCTGGCAGCGAATGCGATCCTTGCAACGCTTTTTCACCCCAATCGAAAAGCGATTCGCCGGCCAAGCTCGATGAAACCAATGCAAAAATTCCTATGGAAAGCAGCAACTCCAAGGCAACGACCAGCCCGACTGCTGCAATGGGGCGCTTTCGGACGGAGGATAGCACATCGGCAACAGCATCGATGGCGGTACTGCCAACGGGTGGCGGGCTGTAGGTCAACTCCAGCGGAAACATGGAAAGCTCATAAAATGGCGCGCTGTAGATGGGAGGTTCCACATTGTATAGAACACGTTTGGGCGGCTGCAAAGAAACTAAATCGATTTCCCCGCTGGGCTCTACTATCACTGCGGCCACAGGCTCGGCAACCTGGACATGATCGATCCGGGCTTTTGCTTTCCCCCGATCGGTCGCCGCTCCCCTGGACTTCGCCTCTGCCGCCGATTGGCTGGCCCAAACGCGAATCTGTTCGCGAACCTCTTCCGGCAATTCAGTGAATCGCAAACCGCCTTTTTTCCCCGATTCATCCAGCCAGGCCAATTCGCCGACAGCTCTGATCCTTGTGGCTGAATCGATGGAGAACCGCACAGGAATCGGCCCATCCACCTTCACCGGAGCGATGGCCTCAAAGCCCAACCCTCCCGCGGAGACGTCGGTTACGGTTCCGCCATTGCCAAACGGCAAGCTCAGGTAAGAGAGATATTTTGGCCTTTTTCGTACATCGAGACGGCTCTTGATTGTCTGCATGAAAAAGTCGCTCCGGAATATAGGTATGCAGTTCGGGTAGCAGATGACTGGCGAACTCGCACAGTTCTGCCTTTGCTGTATGCAGCCACACAATGCAAACATCGGCCCGTTGCTACAGGCAGGCCAGCAGAAACGACATTAAAAATTTCTAACGGTTTCAGAAAGGAGCAACGCGGAAGGTTTTAGTAGCACAGCCACTCTTGGCTGGGCGTTTTTTGCGATGTATGGCCTTATGAGCGAAAATTGAGAAAATCGCACAGCAAAAAGTGGCCGTGCTACTTTTTACGCACCCTCTTCAGCCCGCGGCGCGCATGTCGCTGGACGTGCCGCCCGCAGCCGGGATGTAACACTTCAGCGTGTAGTCCATCACCATGCGGTTGGCGTTGAATCGCCAGCCCAGCGTGCGGATGGTGCGCTTCATGCGCTTGATCCAGCCGCGCGGCAGGCCGTCGCGGTCGCGCTGATAAAAGAGCGGAATCACTTCTTCGCGCAGCACGCGATACAGGTCTTCGCCGTCGCGCGTGTCGTGCACGTCCATGTTGGAGTGCGTGCGGCCGGTGCCGATGGCGAAACCGTTTAGGCCGTCGTAGGCCTCGGCCCACCAGCCGTCGAGCACGGAAAGATTCAGGCCGCCGTTCAAGCACCACCTTTTGGCCGCTGGTGCCGGAGGCTTCCAGCGGCCGGCGCGGATTGTTCAGCCACACGTCGACGCCCTGCACCAGGTGGCGGCCGACGTTGATGTCGTAGTCCTCGACGAAGACGAACTTGTCGGCGAAGCTGCTGGTCGCGCATCAACTCCGCGATCTGCTGCAACACGCGCTTGCCGGGCTCGTCGTGCGGATGCGCCTTGCCGGCGAACACGAACTGCACCGGGCGCTTGGGGTCGTTGACCATCGATGCCAGCATTTCGATGTCCGCCAGAATCAGATTGGCGCGCTTGTAGGTGGCGAAGCGGCGCGCAAATCCGATGGTCAGCGCATCGGGGCTGAGTACGCGGCCCAGGCTCTGCAGCGTCTTCGGCCGATTCGCCGCGGCGTTCGGCCTGTTCCACGGCGCGGCATGCGCACAAATTCCAGCAGCCGCGATCTTCAGGCTGAGGTGCGTTTCCCAAAGCTCGCCGTCGTCCACGTTCTCGATGCCTTCCCAAATGCGCGGCTCGCCGCTGTGTTCGTGCCAGCCGGTGCCAAGATGGCGGTCATAGAGGCGAAACATTTGCGGCGCAAGCCACGTGGGAACGTGCACGCCGTTGGTGATGTGGCCGATGGGCACGGCTTCTTCGGACCTGCCCGGATAGAGCCGAAGTCCACATGGCGCGCGAAACTTCTCCGTGCAGCGCCGAAACGGCATTGGCGCGCCGCGCACAGTTTCAAGCCCAGCACCGTCATGCAGAACGTCTCGTCGGATCGTTGCCGGATTTTCGCGCCCCAGCGCCATCAGCCATTCGTGGGAAAGCCCCAGGGACTCGCGCAGCGGCCCCAGATGCTCTTCGATCAGCGCCGCGTCAAAGCGGTCGTGCCCGGCGGGCACCGGCGTGTGCGTGGTGAAAACCACTTCGCGGGAAACGCGCGGCACGGCCTGCTCGAAATCCAGCCCTTCCTCCTCCATGCGGCTGCGAATGGCTTCGAGCACGGCAAAACCGCTGTGCCCTTCATTCAAGTGCAGGACGCCGGGCGTGATGCCCATGGCTCTCAGCGCGCGGAATCCGCCGACGCCCAGCAGCAGTTCCTGGCGGATGCGAACGCGGCCGTCGCCGCCGTAGAGCCGCGAGGTGAGTTCGCGATCTTCGGGCGCATTGCCTTCCACATTGGAATCGAGCAGCAGCAGATCGCAGCGGCCCACTCTTGACCCGCCACACTTTGGCGCTGAATCGACGCCGCTTCGCGTCTCGATCTGCACCGTGACCGGCTCGCCCTTGGCTCCGATGGCCGGCTCCATGGGCATCTGGCTGACGTCCGTTTGCAGATACTCTTCCTGCTGCCAGCCGCTCTCGTCCAGCCGCTGGCGGAAATAACCCTGCCCGTAAAACAAGCCGATGCCGACCAGGGGAATGCCCAGGTCGGAGGCGCTCTTGATGTGGTCTCCGGCAAGTATGCCCAGGCCACCGGAATACACCGGGAGCGATTCGTGCAATCCGAATTCGGCGGAGAAATAGGCGACCGGGCGCGGCCGCAAGATGCCGGCGTGCCTCGCGCCCCAGGTGCGGTCCGCGTCGAGATATTCGCGTTTGCGGCGAAAGGCATAGTTGATGCGGCCGTGCAGGACAAGCTCCTGCGCGCGGCGCTCGACCGAGGCCAGTGGGAGTTCGGAAAGCAGCGCGATGGGATTGTGGTTGAGCTGCCGCCAGCGCTGCGGGTCCAGGTCGTGAAATAGGCTGGTGGAGTCGTTATCCCAGCTCCACCACAGGTTGCGCGCGAGGGACCAAAGCCGTTCCTGCAGGGGCGCCACGAAGCGATCCAGAGTGCGAGCCTCGCTCACCACCGGAGCAAGCTGCGCGGCCGCTTCGGACAGCATCTTGATTTCGTCGTCCGCAAAGGCGCGCGCGTCGAGCGTCTGCACCACGAGAACGCCCTGCAGGACTCCGCTGTCGATCAGAGGCACTCCCAGAAAAGATTGGTAGGACTCTTCGCCGGCCTCGCTGAAATATTTGAAGCGGGGATGGTTTCGGGCATGCTGCACGGCAACCGGTTGCACCTGCTCGGCAACCATGCCCGCCAGTCCTTCGGTGAGTGCCATGCGCAGGGTGCCGACGCATTGCTGGCGCAGTCCGACGGTCGCCGCCAGGACCAGATTGGCCCGGTCCGGCTCCAGCAAGTAAGCGGAACAGACGTCCGTCTTGAAACGCTTGCCGATCAGGGCCACCACATTGGTCAGCGTCTCCGCGGGCTTGCCGCCCTCCGCCGCAAGATTGCCAATTTCTTCCAGCGTCAGGACGAAGCTCGAATGCCTGGTATTCGATGCTGCTGCTATGATCGGAAGCTCCTCTTCGTTCTCTTGCGTTCCCGCGCCAGGTTGCGCCATTCAAGTCCCCTTAACTCCCGCAATCATTCCGTCCACAAATATTGAGCGTCTACTGTCGCTCCGGCATCAAGGAAAGTCCAATCGACAAAATCTATCGGCGATATAGCAAACATTTGGAATTGGGATGGCTTGCCTGAAAGAGGCGACCCCGGGGCAAATGCGCCTCTGGAATGCAATAATTGTTCGTGGCGCTTGGATGTTCGAGCTTCCCGATCACATTAATCATGGCCCCTGAAAAAATGGTCCACAAATTCGATGCCTTAATTCTGGGCGCTGGAGCCGCCGGCCTGATGTGCGCCATCGAGGCGGGCAAGCGCACACGCCGCGTGGCGGTCCTCGAACACGCCGATCGCGCGGGCAAGAAAATCCTCATTTCCGGCGGAGGCCGCTGCAATTTTACAAATCTCGACTGTGGGCCGGAAAATTTCTATTCCTCGAATCCTCACTTCGCCAAATCGGCGCTGGCCCGTTACCAGCCTTCCGACTTCATCGCGCTGCTGGAAAAGCATGGCATTCCGTATCACGAGAAAACGCTCGGCCAGCTTTTTTGCGACCGCTCCGCGCAGGATGTTGTGGAAATGCTGGAAGCCGAGTGCCGGGACGCGGGCGCGCAAATCATTCTCAATTGCAAAATTGAGGAGGTTCGCCGCGCCGACGGATTCGTCGTCGAAACCAGCGGCGGCAAATTTCATGCGCCGGTCCTGGTTGTGGCCACGGGCGGACTTTCCATCCCCAAGATGGGAGCCACTTCCCTGGGATACGACATCGCCCGGCAATTCGGATTGAAGATCCGCGACACCAAACCCGCGCTGGTTCCGCTCGTCCTGAACGCGGCGGATCGCACGCATTATTGCGACCTCGCAGGCCTCTCCGCGGAAGTCGAGGTTTCCACGGACCGCCAATCTTTCCGTGAAAAAATGTTGATCACCCATCGCGGGTTGAGCGGACCTGCCATCCTGCAAATTTCCACGTATTGGCGGGAGCCGGCCGCGATCCGAATTGACCTCGCGCCGGGCCGCGACGTCACTCTCGCCATTCGCGAGGCCAAAGAGAGAAACATGGCCGCCGCGCGAGCCGCCCTGCAAGCGATTCTCCCCAAGCGCCTTGCCACGCGCTGGCTGGATTTGCACGCTCCGCAAGCCTGGACAAACTTGGCGCTCGAAACGCTGGAGCGTCAAGCGCACGAATGGGTCGTCGAACCAGTCGGCACGGAAGGCTATGAAAAAGCCGAAGTCACCGCGGGCGGCGTGGACACCGACGAATTATCGAGCAAGACTATGGAAAGCCGGCGCGTGACGGGCCTCTATTTTATCGGCGAGGTGGTCGATGTCACCGGGCACCTCGGCGGATTCAATTTTCAATGGGCTTGGGCATCGGGCGCCGCAGCTGGCCGTGCGCTATAATGTGGCATAGGCTTCATAGGCTGCGGAAAAACTCCCAAAACATTTTGTCATCCCGAGCGAAGCGAGGGATATGCTTTTCTCCTCAGGTTCCAAGAAACAGCAGATTCCTCGGGCAAACCCCGCCCTTCGGAATGACACGGTGCGAGTTTTTCCGCAACCTCTGAAGCCTATGCCACGAAAAAAGCAGGCTAACCCACTGCCGCGCCATCCGTCTTATATAGGGAGCACAAAACTGGCAACGCTCGGCCAGGATTTGGCCTGTGAAATCTCGCAATGCGTTTAAGGAGAAACCATGAATTTTCAGAGACTTGGAGCAAAATCAAAATTTCTTTCAGGGGCATTGATACTTTTGGTGGCCATGGCCGGATGGGGAGCGGCGCGCGCCGGCGAGCACATTTTTGCGACCGGCATGCATATCTCCATGAAGATGGCGGACCCTGCCGAGGGGCCCAGCAGGACGGGTTTCGCCCCCATGGTGAAGACGGTATTGCCGGACGTCGTGAATATTTCCACGTCCAAGGTAGTTAAGGCCTCGGACCGCATGAACAATCAGGAAGGCATGCCCGACGATATCCCTCCCTTTTTCCAGCAATTCTTCGGACAGCAGTTCGGGCCCAATCCCGGAAATCGCGCGCCCAAGCCGCGCGATCAGCGCGAGGATAGCCTGGGATCGGGCGTGATCGTAAGCCCTGACGGCTACATTTTGACCAACAACCACGTCATCGACGGGGCCACCGACGTTCGCGTAACGCTTTCCGACAAGCGGCAATTGAAAGCGACCATCGTGGGCAGCGATCCGAAGACCGATGTTGCCGTGCTAAAGATTGAGGGCAGCGGCTTCCCGGCCATCACCGTCGGCGATTCCTCCAAGGTGCAAATCGGAGATTACGCGCTGGCTATTGGCGATCCCTTTGGCGTCGGGCAGACCGTAACCATGGGAATCATCAGCGCCTTGAACCGCGGCAATCTGGGGATCGAAGATTACGAAGATTTCATTCAGACCGATGCACCGATTAACCCGGGCAATTCGGGCGGCGCGCTGGTGAACGATCGCGGCGAACTGGTCGGCATCAACACGGCCATCCTCTCGCACGGCTCCGGCGGCAATGAAGGCATCGGCTTCGCCATTCCCATTAACCTGGCCCGCAGCGTGATGAGCCAGATTCTCGATCACGGCAAAGTGAATCGCGCCTACCTGGGCATCATGATTCAGGACATTACCCCGGGCATTTCCAAGGCCATGGGCTTGAAGGAAATGAAGGGCGCTCTGGTGGGCGACGTCAGCCTCAATGGCCCGGCGCAAAAGAGCGGCGTGCAGCGAGGCGACGTGGTCTTGGAAGTCAACGGAAAGGAAATCGAAGACAGCCGCCAGCTGCGCATGACCATCTCCATGATGGATCCCAACGCAACCGTGAATCTGAAACTGTTGCGCAATGGCAACCCAACCAACGTAAGCGTAAAGCTCGGCGATCTGCCTTCCGATAAGGAGCAAGCCAAGGCCGATGATGGGCCGTCCGAACAGGCGCTGGATGGAGTGACCGTGGAAAATCTCGACTCTCGAACGACGAGAGAACTGGGATTGCCCTCGGGCACCACTGGAGTCGTGGTCACGGACGTCAGCCCGTCAAGCCCGCTTGCATCCGCGGGACTGCAGCGCGGCGACGTGATTCAGGAAGTGAATCATCAGCCGGTAAAGAACGTCACGCAATATGAGGAAGCGATTCGCAAGGCAGGCAATAATCCGTTGCTGCTCGTGAATCGCAAAGGCTCGACCATCTTCCTGGCCGAGTAATCGCATCGGGAAGTCGATTTTTCGGCTCCCCTCTCAACGCTAGCCCAACCGCCCCGCGACCAAACGTCGCGGGGCGGTTGCTTTTAGTAGCGCGGGCTTCAGCCTGCGGATTTTGGTCCTTGCTAGGCCTAACCCCCGCAGGCTGAAGCCCGCGCTACAAAAAGCAAACCCCGCAAAAATGTGCGACTATACTGACTGAACCTTTCTTATGCGCACATACTTGGGCAAGGTAATTTACGCATTGCTGATGGTGATCGCCGTGACCTACGGCTACGACTACGCTTCGGTGCGCCGCCGCATGAACGCACAAAAACCGGGCGACCCATTCGACACCGTGACCTACCCGCACATTCTGGCCATTCCGGAAAAAGGCAACAAAGTGGAATACGCGCTGGATGCGCAGTCGCCGATGGAAACGGAATCCTGCGTTCACTCCCTTTTCCCTCACTACGGGTACACTCCCTGCTGGTACGTTGTCCGAAGGTCCAAGAGTCCTACGCCAATGACGATTGTGTTTTTCATCAGGTAAGGAGAACTCATGAATTGGTTCCTATGGGCGTTGCTCTCCGCATTTTTTGCGGGGCTGACGGCGGTGCTGGCCAAGGTTGGCGTGCAGCAAATCAACTCCAACATGGCCACGGCCATCCGCACCGTGGTGATTCTGATTTTCGCCTGGGCCATTGCGCTGGCCACCAAGAACGAATCGTTTTCGGCCATCGGCAAGCGCACTTGGATTTTCCTGATTCTTTCGGGCGTGGCCACCAGCCTGTCCTGGCTGTGCTATTTCCGCGCCCTGCAGCTCGGCGAAGCTTCGCAAGTCGCGCCGGTGGACAAGCTCAGCGTGGTCATCGCCATTGCGCTGGCCGCAATTTTTCTGCATGAAAAGATGACCTGGCACCACTGGCTGGGCGGCTCGCTAATTTTTGTGGGGGCAGTGGTGTTGGCCTACGCATGATTGGGGTTGAGTAGCGCGGGCTTCAGCCTGCGGGGGTTGGGCCTAGCAAGGACCAAAACCCGCAGGCTGAAGCCCGCGCTACTTAAAACCATCTCCAAATATTTACACGCAAAAAAATGGGACGCCATTGCTGGCGTCCCATTTTTTATTCAACGGTGTCGACAGCGGCCGATCAATCGACAGCTGTTGCGGTTGGCAGCGTTCCCGTGTAGTAGATGACCACGTACGCTTTTATGGTGTCATTTGCTTGCGGGATTCCGTAGACCTTCACGGGAGTCCCGGCGATAAGGTTGTTCGTGACTGTCGTTTGGCCAGCACTGGTGGTGATATCAACGGCGCTGACTGAAACGATGCCGTTGGTTCGATCCACTTGATAGACGAGAGTTCCCGAACCCGAAGTTGTGCTCAGGTCCACTGGAACAGCGTTAACGCCGCCAGTCTCGGACAATGAGAAGACTCCGTTGGAGTAGCCAGTCGCAGCTGTACCAAGCGGAACGGTAGTTGGCAAGAGCACGGTCCACGGCGCGGCCCAGCCATTGGCCTGGGCTGGATCGTTCCAGGTGGCGAACGTTACACCCCATGCCGGATACGCCCCCGCAGTGCCGCCGAAATTTACCGAGCCGTTGGTGGCGTTCTCGAAATCGAGAATGGCGTTCGAGCCGCCGTCAACGATGGTTGGGTACGTGAAGTTCCACCACTTGAAGCCAGTGATTGCCGCTCCACTCACAGGATCGTTCCCATTCGGCGTGTTGCTGGAAATATAAGGGAGTGTGAAGGTGTATTTGTCGCCTTTTGTGTTGAATGTGCGCGTGTAGGTGAAAGTATTCCCATTTACGGCGGAGATACTGCCGTCAAATCTGGCGATTTCAATATCGATTGTCTGAGCAACGAGCGGATTCGCAAGCGGGTCCACAACGCTGGCATGGACTTTGAATCCGCGGACGAGGTTCGTCAGGAAACCGGTTCCCTGCCCAATCGGTGTGGAGTCCGAAACGGCGTTCCACGGCGTGCGGAAGAAGAACTCGGTGTTCGCATTCACGGTCAAATTGACAGGTGCGCCCGCTTCGTTTTCAACGACAATCCCGCCGGCGTTGACGTGAAGCACGTGGCCCTCGGGGCTAACCCAGACGCTATTGAAGGAGTTGGCAGCCCAAACGCGCACGGCGACCAGCGATCCATCGGATTGATAGCGCGCGGCAACGCGTACGAACCGGCTGGGCAGCGTGGCAGCCACGGTGGAAAAGTTCTTGATGGTGACCACCGATTTGGCGTCAACGTCGTAGAAAAGCGTGCCACTGGCTGCGTCGGCAAGAATCGTGAGGGATTGCGACGTGGCGATGGGCATCTCCGGATTCGTCGCAGGCTCAACCGGGAAATCCCTTGTGATGGAGAAGGAGCTATTGTCCGAGGAAACGCCCGTCACGGTACCGTACACGTGGCGAAGGACCAGCCGCGTGATGTCCTTAATGGGATGGTGGTGCACAGGGCCTTTGTTAAAGTTCACGGCCCAGATGGTCTGTCCTTGGGCGGATGGCGGCTCATGCCCCACCAGGAACGCCGGATGTGAAAGATCGAATTCCACGTCCACGGAAGTGGTTTGATTGGCGGACACAACCAGAGGCGAATCGAAATTCACGTTGACCGGCACGGTCTTGCTCCCGGCGCTGCCACTGGCGCCCTGAATCTGAATCTGTGTTGCAGGGATGGTCGCTCCCGCGGTGCCCGCAAAACCGGCTTCCGGATCCGCGGCCACAATCAAAGTGACATTGCCCGGATTCGCGCTGACCGTCAGATTCGCGCTTGTATATGTGCCGGCCGGAACGGAAAGCGTTCCCAGAAGTTCGCCAAGCTGATCGAGCTGCACCAAATTAAGCGTAGGCACAGTGCTTCCAGCCGTAAAAACGTTGACGGGACTGCCTCCGCCTTGCGGAACCAGTGAAATGCTCAAGATCTTCACACCAATGGTGGCCCAGTCTTCGGTGGAAGCATCGCTGATCAGCATGTTCACATTTCCGGATTGCGAGCCTCCTGTCGAGCCGATACCGGCGCCTGAACTGGTGCCACATGCCACTGAAAATAAAGGAATCGCCGCTGCCACTAACCCAAAAAATATTCGGGATACTCTGGATTTCATTTTCGTCTCCTGCGAAGACTCAATGGTCTCCACTCGATTGTTTGAATCAACGCTGGACGTTCGTGCGCAGGGCCCCCGAAGACCGGGCACGAATTCCATCCGGCACTCTACAAAACACGGAAGCGGGAATAGAGTTGCGCTGAAATGAAAATGAGTTTGTAGTACCAAAGTACTGCACAGGAAAATTAGTTCCGCAGTTGGCCGATGCGCCGGAGATTCCAGCTGTCCGCGTGGGCATGGAAAGGACAGCTGTCCCCATGGCCTATCCAAGCTGTAAGAAAAATAGTCAATTTTGTCATTCCGAGCGGAGCGAGGAATCTCTCTTTCTCTTCCTGAAGTTAAACCGCGGAGAGATTCCTCGCTCCGCTCGGAATGACACAATTAGTGGGGCATTTTTTCCGCAGCCGTATCGCAAGTTGCGCCAATGCAGATTCCGTCTGTCCATTTTGATTTCGCGTGAAGGGAAAGCAGTTGTCAGGCCGAAAGGAGAGGCGTACGATGCCTATTCGAGTGGACGAAACTGCATTTCCAGCCCACCAACATTGGACCTCTTGACCACCCAAGGAACTCAACCTGCCCTGCAAAAATCTCCCTTGCCGGAGTTGCACGCCGCAAGCACAGGCCCAATGACGGTGGCTGCACTTCGCGGCGAGTCTCCCATTGATTTGTCGATTGTGCTTCCCACCTTCAACGAAGCGCAGAGCATAGCCGCGGTGGTCGAGCAGCTTTCCGCTGTGCTCGATCCCATCCGCGATCTGAAATACGAAATCATCGTTGTGGATGACGACAGCCCGGACCAAACCTGGAACTTCGCTCTTCAATTGGCCGCAAAGTTTCCCAGCCTGCGCGTGATGCGCCGTCAGGGCGAGCGCGGACTCTTGGGCGCTGTAGTTCGCGGCTGGCAAATCGCCCGGGGAAAAATTCTTGGCGTGATGGACGCCGACCTGCAACATCCGCCGGATATCGCGGCAAAACTATGGGCAGAAATGGCGCGCGGTGTGGATCTGGCGGTGGCCAGCCGACACGCTTCCGGCGGCGGCGTGAGCAACTGGAAACTGCATCGCAGGATGATCTCGCGCGGCGCGCAGTTTGCGGGCCTATTGGTATTGCCCGAGGTATTGGCAAAAGTGAAAGACCCCATGAGCGGATACTTCATGATTCGCCGGTCGGTTCTCGAAGAACGGGAGTTGCACCCGGTGGGATACAAAATCCTCATCGAACTTCTGGGCCGCGCGCCCGCGCGCTCCATCTCCGAAGTTGCCTACACCTTCCGAGAGCGCGCCGACGGCAAGAGCAAGGTGACCTCCAGAATCTATCTGGAGTACCTCTACCATCTCATTCGATTGCGTTTTCATTCGATGCAGCGGCTGATCCATTTTGACTGATGCAAGCATGATGTGTTAATTTCGCTCCCGCCTTCGCCGATATGCCTACGCAGCACGATAAAACAAATTTCAACCTGAAGGATCTGCTGCTCAGCCGCAATACGCTGCTCATCGTTTACATCCTGGCAGCGGTCATCGGCACGGTCGCCAAACTTCTCCTTCCGCCTTTCGAGTCCAACGGGCTGCATTACCCGCAACTTCAAAACTTCGCTATTTTTCGCAACTCGTTCTTCCATTTGATTCACCAGCAGGATCTCTACACAACATTTCCCTTGGAGCAGTTCGATTTCTACAAATACAGCCCCACATTTGCATTGCTGATGGGCCCGTTCGCGATTCTTCCATACGGCCTGGGAGCGATCGCCTGGAACCTGGCCAACGCTCTGGCCCTATTCTTTGCGGTCTGGCTCATACCCGGCGAAAGCGACCGACGGAAAGCCTGGGTACTGTGGTTTGTCCTGCTCAGTCTGATGGTCAACATTCAAAACGCGCAAAGCAACGCGTTGATGGCCGGCCTGATGCTGGGAAGTTGGGTGGCACAGGAGCGCGATAATCCGCTGGCATCGTCGTTCTGCGTGGTCCTGTCCGTTTTCACCAAGTTATTCGGCGGCCTCGCACTGCTGCCTTGCCTGCTGTCCCGCAAGCGCATGAATGAACTGATTGCCTATTCGGCGATGTGGACCGCGCTCATGTCCCTTGCGCCACTGGCCGTGGTTTCACCGGCACAACTCATGTTTCTCTATCGTTCCTGGTACGCGCGGCTTCATAGCGACGGGACCACACACATCGGGCTGTCGCTGATGGGCGTGATGCAAACTTGGTTTCACATTACAATTCCAGGACACATTGCCCTGCCCGCCGGAGCAGCCATCCTCATTTTGGTGCTGATCGCCCGGCGCGACGCGCATCAGGACTTATATTTCAGGCTGCTGGTGGTCTCTTCCGTGCTGATTTGGGTGATCATCTTCAATCACATGGCCGAGTCGCCCACAATGATCGTTGCCGTTACGGGCGTGGCGCTTTGGTATTTCTTGCAACCCGCGAGCACTGCTAATCGAATTCTTCTTCTGATCTCCTTCGTCTTCACGTGCCTCGCCCCCACGGATATTGTGCCTCGCCCGCTTCGCCAGCAATTCAAAGTGGGCTACGCGGAAGCGGCCCCCTGCATTCTGGTGTGGTTCAAAGTGCAGTACGATCTGCTTCGTTTTCCTCGCAAGTAAAGTGGCGCGGTCCGCCGCGCCACTAAAAACCGCGCCACAATAAATAGAAGATGAAATTTTAGAAAGGCGGGTCGTTCAAATTTCGCGGATGATCTGGGCCATCATGCTTTGGCTTCGCGCGAAGCCGCTTCCCACTTCCCTTGCGCCTTGACGATCAATTCGATCACTTCGCGGACCGCGCCGTCGCCGCCCGAGCGCTTGGTAATAAAATGCGCGGCGCGCTTCACTTCAGGAGCGGCGTTGGCCACCGCAACCGCCAGACCCACGCGCTCCAGGATTGGAATGTCGGGCAGATCGTCGCCCACATAGGCTACTTCCGCATCGCCGGCCCCGGTAATCTGCAATATATCCTCGAAGGAGCCGAGTTTCGTGGAGCGGTGCTGGTAGACAAACTCGATTTCGCATTCGCGGGCGCGCTGCGCGACGGCCGTGGATTCCCTGCCGGTGATGATCCCTGTGCGAATTCCCGCGGCGCGCGCGAGCTTCAGTCCCGCCCCGTCATACGCGCTGAATCCCTTGATTTCGCTGGCCGTGCCGTCTCTCCGCGAGAGTAGCCAAATATGGCCGTCAGTCAGCACGCCGTCCACATCCATGATCAGCACGCGAATTTTTTTCGCCCGCGCCGTAAGAGTCGTCGCCGATTTCTTTCCCGCAAGCTTTCTCGCCATTGAAATCAGACCTCTCCATGTCTCCGGTTTTCTCCTCTTTTCTCTGTGTGCTCTGTGTTAAAGCTTTTTAGCCGCAACGCCGGAAAACCCTTAACACAGAGCACACAGAGAAAAGAGGAGAAAACCGGAGAAACTAGAACAATTCCAGCGTCCACAGGTCGTGCAGGTGCACCACGCCCAGCGGCTTTCGCGCGGCATCGCCCACCACCAGTGAAGTGATGTGCCGCTCTTCCATGATGCGCAAGGCGCTGCCGGCCAGTTCGCCGGGCGCCAATGTTTGCGGCGTCTTGTTCATGCAATCGCCCACAACCAATTCCATGGTGGCGGCTCCGCGCTGCTGCATCAGGCGGCGCAAGTCGCCATCGGTCAGAATTCCCGCAAGGCGGCCCTCGCTGTCCACAACCGTGGTCATGCCCAATCCCTTTTTGCTGATTTCGTAAATCACGTCCGGCATTTTCGCGGTGATGGGAACGCGCGGCAGGTCCTCGCCGGAGTGCATCAGATTTTCCACGCGCAAGAGTTTTTTGCCCAGGCGCCCGCCGGGATGCAACGCGGCGAAATCGCCGGGGCTAAACCCGCGGCGTTCCAGCAGCGCCACGGCCAGCGCGTCGCCCATGGCCATTGCTACGGTCGTCGAAGCAGTCGGCGCCAGATTCAGCGAGCAGGCTTCTTCCTTGACGCTGACGTCCAGCACCACATCGCTGGCCGAGGCAATGGTGGACTTGGGATGCCCGGTGAGCGCGATCATGCGCAGCCCCAGCCGCTTGATGGTCTCCAGCAGCGCCACGATTTCCTCGGTCTCGCCGCCGTAGCTCACGGCCATCACCACGTCTTCGCGCATCAGCATGCCCAGATCGCCGTGCACGGCCTCCGCCGGATGCAGAAAAACCGAAGGCGAACCCGTGCTGGAAAATGTCGCCGCGATTTTCCGGCCGATCAATCCCGACTTGCCCATTCCGATGATCACCACGCGGCCCTTGCAGCCCAGCAAAAGCTCGACAGCGCGCTCGAAACTGGCGTCCAGCCGCTGCAGCAGCTCGGTGAGCGCCTCGGCCTCGATGCGCAGAACGCGCCTTGCCGTATCCAGGCTCACTGCACGCTCCAGCCGCGAACCAATGTGGCAATCTGTTTCAGCTTTCCAAGCAGCGCCGGCAATTCCGCAAGCGGCAAAGCATTCGTTCCATCCGACAGAGCCTTGGCCGGATTGTCATGCACTTCCAGAAAAACGCCGTCCACGCCCACGGCAACGCCGGCGCGCGCCAGCGGCTCGATGAATTCGGGCTGCCCGCCACTCGATTTTCCCGCTCCGCCAGGGAGCTGCACCGAATGGGTCACGTCAAAGACCACCGGGCAGCCCGTCTTTCGCATGATCGGAAACGAGCGCATATCCACCACAAGATTTTGATAGCCGAAGGAAGCCCCCCGTTCGGTGAGAAAAATTTGATTATTGCCGGTCTTGGCAATTTTCTCCACGGCGTTGGCCATTTCCCATGGCGAAAGGAATTGCCCCTTTTTCAGGTTGACCACGCGGCCGGTGAGTCCCGCGGCAATCAGCAAGTCCGTCTGCCGCGAAAGAAACGCCGGAATTTGCAGAACGTCGGCCACTTCCGCCGCATGAGCCGCTTGCGAGACTTCGTGAATGTCGGTCAGGATCGGAAGCCCGAAACGCTCCTTGACGAGTTTCAGGATTCGCAATCCCTCCGCAAGACCCGGTCCTCGATAGGATTGCCCCGACGAGCGGTTGGCCTTGTCATAGGAGGCCTTGAAGACATAGGGCACGCCGGCATGGGCCGCAATTTCCGCGATCCGCTCGGCCATCATCAGCGCATGGTCCGCGCTTTCTATCACGCATGGTCCGGCAATCAGAAACAGCGGTTGATTGCCGCCGATGCGCACGTTTCCAATCGAAATTTCCCTGGCTATTTGCATTCTATTTTCTCTCTAACAATCGAGGCGATTCATAGCCTATGCGGGACAGGCAAGTTTTGCAACGGGAGCAGCTGCGAAATTAAAAATCTACTAGTCGGCCTGCGAGGGCTTGGCTGACATGGAGATCGTGGAAGGTCTTCCCGGCGGCGCAGCGTCACCGCGGTGCTGATGCGCGTGCGCCGCGCCCATGAAAGCGTAGAAGAGCGGGTGCGGCACAAGTGGCCTGGACTTGAATTCCGGATGGAACTGGCAGGCCAGGAACCAGGGATGGTCCGGGGCCTCGATGATTTCCACGTACTTGCCGTCGGGCGAGCGGCCGGTGATGCGGAAACCCGCATCCGTCAAAACTTTTTCATATTCGCAATTGAATTCGTAGCGGTGGCGGTGGCGCTCGCTGATATCGCTGGTTCCGTAAGCCTTGAAGGCAGTGGAATCTTTTTCGATCTTGCAGGGCCAGGCGCCCAGGCGCATGGTGCCGCCCATTTCGTCCACGCCCAAGAGTTCGCGCAGCTTGTAAATCACGCGATGCGGCGTCTGCGGATCGAACTCGGTGCTGTCCGCGCCGGCCAGGCCCACAACGTCGCGCGCATATTCGATGGTGGCGCACTGCATGCCGAGGCAAATGCCGAAGAACGGAACCTTGTGCGTGCGCGCATATTCGATGGCGTAGATCATTCCCTGAATGCCGCGCTTGCCAAAGCCGCCGGGGATCAGAATTCCGTCGGCGTGCTGCAATCGCTTGGCCGCAGTCTCGCGCGAATCCAGGTCCTCGGCCTCAACCCACTCGATCACGGCGCGGTCCTTATGCGCCAAGCCGCCGTGAATCAGCGATTCACGCAAACTTTTGTAGGCGTCCTCCAGCTGCACATATTTTCCCACCACGGCGATTCGCACCTGGCCCTGCGGCTTGCGAATGCGCTCCAGCAACTCGAACCACGCGCTCATGTCGCGTTCGCGCGCTTCCAGATGCAGCAGCTTAAGAATCTGGTCGTCCAGCCCTTCGTCCGCCAGCGCCACGGGCACGGCGTAAATGGTGTCCATGTCCGGCATGGAAATCACGCGCGCTTCCGGCACGTTGCAGAAGAGAGCGATCTTCTTTTTCAGATCCTGCGGCACGGTGCGGTCGCTGCGGCATAGCAGAATGTCAGGCTGAATTCCGATGGAAAGAAGTTCCTTCACCGAATGCTGCGTGGGCTTGGTCTTCAATTCACCGGCCGTCGGGATGTACGGCACCAGCGTCACGTGCACGTGCACAAAATTTTCAGGGCCAAGCTCCAGGCGCATCTGTCGAACCGCTTCGAGGAATGGAAGCGATTCGATGTCTCCGACCGTGCCGCCGATTTCCACGATGACCACGTCGGTGTCCACCGCAATCTTGCGAAACGCGGATTTAATTTCGTCGGTGACGTGCGGAATCACCTGCACCGTCTTGCCGAGGTAATCCCCGCGCCGCTCCCGTGTGAGGATGGACTCGTAGATTCTGCCGGTGGTCCAGTTGTGATCGCGTGTAAGTTTGGCGTGTGTGAAGCGTTCGTAGTGGCCGAGGTCCAGATCGGTTTCAGCGCCGTCGTCGGTGACGTACACTTCGCCGTGCTGATACGGGCTCATGGTGCCCGGATCGACGTTCAGATAAGGATCGCATTTTTGGAGAGTGACTCGGAGACCACGGCTCTCAAGCAGGCAGCCAATCGACGCCGCTGCAACACCCTTGCCCAGGGAGGATACAACACCACCGGTAACAAAAATATACTTCGGCGCCATCCGCTCAGTTCCAGCCGCTTAAAAATAAAATCGGACGCGGAACTGGGTTCAATCCTCCAAAAAGATGTTGGCGTACAACGCATTCTAGGGGGAAAGGTGAGTCGCTGTCAATGTGAAGCCGCAGAAGGGCAAAAATTTTGCAAAATTTCCGAGAACGGAACTGTTATCGGGCGCAATCGACGGCGAATTCCGGGAGATTGCGCGAAACGAACAAACGTTTCGCGCAATCCGCCTTGGAGAATAGGTCTTACCACTTGCCGTCGTGATCGCGATCGTGCTCATGCCCGAACAGATCGGTCATGACCTTGACGTTGCTGTCGCAAGCGTGGTTCAGGCAAGGCAGGCCGAAACCCGCTTCCACCGACTTGAGCAAGGAGAAGTGCGTGTAGAACTGCGCGCTCTGCACGCCGTGAACGCCGTAGTTGGTGTCCACAATCGTGAGCACCTGGTTGGCAATGGGCGTGGCGCTGTAATCGTTTTCATCCCACAGAACGATGATGGCGTTGTGGCCTTCTTTCCAGACAGGCGAACCGTGAATCGCTTTCACGATGTTCCGCAAGGCCAGGTCGCCCTGATAAATCAACGCCGGATTTAGTCCAACTTGTGTGCCGTTATCATTCGGATCGTAGTCGCACACCGGGCCGGCATTGGGGCGACCATGCTGATCGTTGCATTGGTTCGGAGCGATGAACGAATAGTTGGGCACGTGGCCGGACTCCAGGTCTTCAAAGAGGCCTTGCTTGCCTTCGAATCCCACCACATTCTTCAGGCTGTTGTCGGAATTGCCGCCCTGTTCGACGTTCAGAAAATAAGCGAACGGGTTGTGCTTTACGGCGTAAAGATTGATCAGTGTTTGCGTTTCGGCGGGCAATACGCTGGTTATCGAAATCAGGTTGGAGAAGTAACCGTCGGCATTGTTAACGCCATCGGCTCCGGCAGCGGGCAAGCTTTCCTGATAGCTCTTCCAGCTCATTCCCCGCTCGACCAACTGATCCGCAATGGTCTTCCCGGAGATATTGGTTGCCGCGGGAATCGATTGGATTCCGTCGATTTCGGTCACTTCGGTGATTGCCGGAGGAGCGGTTTCATTGCTGAAATCGAACACCGGTGTCGCTGCATCGGTGCCGGTTCCCCAGATCGGGCAATTCGGAACGGAGTCGTTATCAAAGTGCGTGATTCCCGAGGCCAGGTTGGTGACGCAATTAGTGTTGTGCCAGTCCGGGGAATTGTCGTTCAGGATTCCAAAGTTCGATCCGCCGGCCACTTCCAGGTAGTTGGTCAGGCTGGGGTGGGCCACGGCAAAGTAATTGTTGGCCGCGTTGGCCGACTGCATGTACTTGTTGGCGAACGGCGCGCTGGGGTTGCCGACAATCTGGCCGTACGCGTGATTCTCCATCATGATGACAAAAACGTGATCCAGGTGCGGTACTCCTTTGGGGACATCTCCCTCATTGGCGAACATGGGGGCTGCCATCATGGCAAATGCGAGCCCCAGGGCTGCGGCTTTCTTAAACATGTCAATCACCTTTCTTGTGCGGGAAGCTGGGATTGCCGCCACTCTGAGGACGCAGAGAGGGCTGGCGCGACCAGCGGTACTCTGGAATCCGCTCATTGCCCCAGGGTTACAACAGCGCAAATATTTGGTAAACGAGGCCGCCGGAGGAAAAGGCAAGCTTTTGATTCCATTCCATTCTCGCATCGTTTCGTGGTGTTCAACTGAGCTCGGATGGTCTAGAATCGATTCTTCATTTTGGCGTGAAAGCGTAAGGCAGCGGGCCGCGAAACGCTTGCTGGGATTCAGGGGAAGTGCAAATTCTTCTTGACTTTATCGGGGGGCAACGGTCTATTGTCACATTCCGCTTCTGTGCAGGCGACACTATGATGCGACGCCGCATCTATGCCTCGCGGGGAATGAGTTTCAGTCCAGTTTCCTAAACGGTTTTTGCGACCACCATTGGTTGCAGGTGTGTGGATGCGGGCCTGCTTGGGGCCCGACGGGTGCGAGGGGCCGTATCTTCCTCGGGAAAATCAGCGTTGAGCGGGCGGGGGGATTTCTAGTGTTTGAGCCAACTTTTCATTTGGGGCGCGGCAGGGTGCGTTGGGAGAGAGTTCTTTTCTTCTTCGGGCTGACAGCGACGCTGGCAATTCTGAGTTCCTGCGGGTCGAGTTCCACAACCGCGACTCCGACCATTACCATGTCCTGCACTCCCTCCGATGTCCAATTGCTTGCAACTTCTCAGTGCACGGCCACCGTCTTGAACCTGAGCAGCACATTGGTGAATTGGTCCGTGAGTGGGGCCAGTGGGGCGCCCGCCGGGCTGAACTTTGGGTCCATCACGTTGACTGGCGGATTGTATACAGCTCCGTCGGTTATTCCAGGACCTAGCCAGCAGTATAACGCCGTGACCATTACCGCGACTTCCCAAGTGGATTCCACACTGACTGCGACGCAAAACCTGACGCTCATCCCGCCCACCAACATTGCCAACGTCATCTGCGTGGATAACAATTCGCTGGTTGCACCGACCGTATCTTCCGGCAATCAAATTTCTTGCACGGCTACTTCCTCTACTAATGCAACCGTCGCAGTCAATTGGAGCGTTACAAACACAAATTTCCCCACTGTGACTACCAATCTTGGCAGCATCTCGGCGCAAGGCATATACAGCGCGCCACTGGTTCCACCGCCGGGGCAGTCCGTCACCATCACAGCCACTTCCCAAGCTTCCGCGACATTAACATTGAGCACAACCGCCACGGTGGTGTACGGGAATGCAGTCCTGAGCGGGCAGTACGTTTTCTCCACGAGCGGCAGGCTGCCAACACACGCGTTCTGGGCTCGCGCAGGAAGTTTCTCAGCGGGCGGCGGCACCATCAGAGGCGGTTTGGAGGACACCAATCAGGGCGGATCTCCCAACATCGTCAACAACCAGACCAGCAACACGAATCCCCCTTCCCCGCGCACCTTTACCGGTTCTTACTCCATCAATCCGGACGGCCGCGGCACAATGCAGTTCTGCGAGGACACCAGCTCGTCATGCCCTCAGGGTGGATCGGCAACCGCCTACTTTAGTATCGTGGTTGTTTCCCCCACTCAGGTGCAAATCGCTGAATTCAGCAAACCGGGATCGGCATCCGCAACCATCATTGCGGGCGGCGAAATGATTTCGCAGAACCAGTCGGTCTTTACAGCCGGCAGCGGAAATCTATCGGGCACCTACTCGTTCAACTTCGCCGGCGTTTCCACAGGCGCGACGGAAGAGTCTGTCATCGGTGAATTTAACGCCAATGGGCATGGCACCATCAGCGCGGGCGCCGCGAACGTGCCGGGCGAAATCGACATAGATCCCACTCCAAGCAGTTCGCCGACACCTCTCGCAGGTACTACCTACACGGTCAGCTCGAACGGCCGCGGGACCGTGACGATTGACGGCTTCACGTTCAGCTTTTATCCAGTTTCGGCCAGCCGCACGAAATTTATCGAAATCGATGCGCCCGCGGCCCCAGCGACCACCCCTGACTCCATTTTGCTTGGCGATGCATATCTGCAGCAAACAAGCGTGAGTTGCGGCTGGGGGCTCAATGCGCTGAGCGGCTCAACCGTATTTCAAACCTCTGGTGTAAACGCATCGGGCGGTTTGCCGGGAGTCGTTATCGCGGATATAGGCAGCTTTACTGCTGACGGATTGGCCGGCAATGTTACCGCCGCTTCGATTGACGAAAATAGTGGCGGCACGGTTTCCTCCGCAGTCGGAACGCTTGCGGGCAGCTACACGATGGATGCTTGTGGCCGAGGGACTCTGGCAATTGGCGCCCACAGCTATGTCTTTTACGTCATTTCGCCGTCCTACGCAGTGCTCCAGGAAACGACAACCGGGATCATCTCTCATGGCTTCCTCGTTCCTTCGCAGGGCGGACCATTTGCGAACAGCACCCTGACTGGCAGCTACGCTTTCCGGCTTGGCGGAACAGACGCCGCGGGAACCGCGGGCAATCGGGAAGATTTTCTAGGGCAGGTTACCAGCACAGGCAGAGGCACGGGGCTGGCGGGCACGCTCGATCTCAACGATTTTGGCGCGACGCAAACGCCCGTTGCCATCGCCAATGGAACTTACCTGCCTTCGGGAGGCCTGCGAGCAACGATGTCCCTCCCGCTGGCGACAACGCCCAGCGCGACAACGCGAAATTTCGTGCTGTATAAGATTAGCCCTACGCTGTTTTATGCCCTGGATGTGGACACCACGGGCACGGCGGTTGGCGCAGTCTACAATCAGTTTTAGCGGTCCGCGGAAAAAGTGGTTTGTTTTGTTATTCCGAGCGGAACGAGGAATCTCTCCTCGGCTCGGGCACAAGAAAAGAAAGAGAGATTCTTCACTCCGCTCGGAATTACAAAAGGGTGGAGCGCTGTTTCCGCTGTCCGATATGCCAGAGTATTTATCACGGCGGCTTAATGGAAAGCCAGGCACGGAGAACGGCAAGCGCCACAGAGAGTCGCCAGCGCGATACAGGCGACCACTAACCGCCGCATCGCGGCGGGCAAACTGCAAGATCTAAGATCGAATTCCATGTTTTGGGGATCGGTGTTGTGACGGAATCGCATGTGTTGGGAATCTCGAACAGCAAAGCGCGAGGCGCGGTGAAGCACCTCCTATTCTTTGTATTGTTCATTGCCCTCTTCGGTCTGGCATCCTGCGGCGCGGCGCCCGCGAGCACGGCGGTGACCTGCACGGTCTCCACCTCGACCACCGCAAGCAACAGCTCGACGAACACCTGCACCGACCCTGTAAAAGGTATCAGCGTCACCATTTCACCCGCCACGGTTTCCGTGAACGTGGTGACCACCCAGCAATTCCAAGATGCCATTCAGGGCGGCACCAACAATGTGACCATCTGGCAGGTCAACGGAATTACAGGCGGGAACGATACGATTGGACGGATCGATTCAAACGGCCTGTACCATGCCCCAACCACGATCCCTTCTCCCGCGATCGTGACGGTAACCGCAATCTCGTTTGAAGATGAAACCGTGTCCGCGTCGGCCACAGTGGCCATCACTCCTGCTCCGTCCGTGACGATCACTTCCCCATCCGGCCCGGTCACCGTAACTTCTGGCTCGGCAAATTCCTTGACCTTCAGCGCGGTTGAAACCGGCGGAACGACCGGCATTATCCTTTGGTACGCGGGGCCGCTGGGAGGCCTGGGAGTTTTGGGCGGAAACGCCACCGTCGGCACGATCAACGCCAATGGCGTGTACACTCCGCCGCTCACGCCGCCCATCGGCCAGACCATCACTGTTACCGCGGTGGCGCAGGATTCTCCCGGCTCCACCGCCAGCCTGCCCGTGACCATCGCCGGATATTCTACTTCTTCCTTTCAGGGAAGATTTGCGTTCTCGCTATCGGGAAGCAACGCATCGGGCCGGTTCTTCCGGGCCGGTAGTTTTGTGGCCGATGCGGCAGGTGGACTGAACAGCGTGATCGAAGACGTCAACAGCGGCGCTTCATCGCCCTCATCGCCGATTTTCACGACCGGCTCCTACACACTGGGCGCGGATGGCCGCGGAACATTGCAATTCAACGACGGGCTGACTCCCGCAAGTTTCGATTTTGTACTCGTGAACGGCTCGCAATTGCAGATCATTGGATTCGACGCATCAGGAACGGCAGCGGGCCAGGCCAACGCGCAGGACGCCTCGACCTTCGCAAACACGCCGCTCTCCGCCCTCAGCGGGACCTATGTTTTTGATTTTGCCGGCGTGGATGGATCGAATGGACTTTCGCAAATCGGCGAATTCAGTGTTAACGGGGCGGGCAATGTTACCACCGGCTCCATCGACATCAACGATGGCGGTACGCTGAGCCAGTATCAGATCGCTGGAAATTCTGTCGCGTGCGCTGCGCCGCCTTCTTCTCTTTCCACTTATTCGGTCGCCTCTAACGGGCGAGGGACTTTGACGCTTACCACCTGCGCGGGCGGCCCGGCCTTGACGCTTAATTTCTATGTCGTCTCCCGCGGATCGGCAAAATTCGTGGGCACGGATGCAGTGAAGCAGGTGGCCGGATTTACCTCCAAGCAGGTTTCCAACCTGACTTTCGACAACACGGCCCTCAACGGCAGTTACGCATTTTTGCTGGCCGGATCGTCTCCGAGCGGGCCAATCGCAACAGCGGGAAGCTTCCTCGCGGATGGAAACGGCAACATCACTAGCGGCTTGCTCGATGAAAACGTGAATGGAACGCCGAGTTCAAGTTTGGCGTTTCAGTCCGGCGGAACCAACGCCGGCACCTATACGCTGGCCTCGAATGGCCGGGGCACGGCCACTTTCAAGACCTCTGGCCGGACATATACGCTGGTCTTTTATCTGGGGCCGGGCGGAAGCAATGCCACCGCCGTGTTCCAGGAAACCGATCCAGGGATTGCCAGTGATGGACTCTTCACCCTGCAGCAGGGTGCGCCTTTTACGTTGGCGTCCATCCAGGGCAACTACGCGCTGGAAACCAGCGGCACTTCCGGAGCGTCCTTGCAGGACAGCTCAGGCCAGTTCGGCGCCAATGGCGCGGGAGCGGTAACGACGGGAGAGTTGGACGTCAACACCGGCGGCTCGCTTACACCTTCGCAAGGGCAACCAGTGACTGGCTTGTATACCGCGCCCGCGGCAAACGGACGCGCGGTCTTTACGCTCAATTCCGGAACTCTAAATTATGCCGGCTATGTGGTAAGCCCCACTCAGGTTTTCCTATTGGGAATCCAACCGGGACAACTCGCCGCAGGCGCTCTGCTCCGCCAATTCTAATCGGTTTACGTGGCATAGGCTTCATAGATTGCGGAAAAACTCGCACCATGTCATTCCGAAGGGCGGGGTTTGCCCGAGGAATCTGCTGTTTCTTGGAAGCCGAGAAGAAAAGCAGATTCCTCGCTCCGCTCGGAATGACAAAATTAAATACTTTTCCGCAGCCCGTGAAGCCCGCGCTACAAAAGAAATAATATTGAACTAGGATTTAGCGAGCAACTGCTCGACGCGCGCGACATCCTCAGGCACATCCACGCTGACCGAATCGTGCTGCGTCTCCGCCACGCGAATCTTATAGCCATTCTCCATCCAGCGAAGCTGTTCGAGCTGCTCGACGCGCTCCAGGTCTCCCACCGGAAGAGTCGGAAAATCAAGCAGAGCGCTGCGGCGAAAGGCGTAGAGGCCGAGATGCTTCATGTGCCGCGCGTGCACGGGAGCTTCGCGGTCGCGCACCCAGGGAATGGGCGCGCGCGAAAAATAGAGCGCGTTGCCATCGAAATCGAGAACCACTTTCACAATATTGGGGTCCATGATGTCCGCGGGCTTTGCAATGGGAACCATGAGCGTGGCGATCGAAACGCCTTCCTCGGATTCAATGGCCTCAACCAGCGTGTCAATCGCTTCCGGCTCGACCAGCGGCTCGTCTCCCTGCACGTTTACGAAAACTTCTTCCCCGCCGCCTGGAATCCCTACCGCTACTTCCGCAACTCGCTCGGTCCCCGAACGGTGCTCCGAACGGGTCATTGCCGCCTCGGCGCCAAATCCGGCGGCTGCCTTGAGGATGCGTTCGTCGTCGGTCGCGATAATCACGCGGGAGATTCGCTTGGCCTGCTTGGCCCGCTCCCACACGCGCTGGATCATGGGTTTTCCCGCGAGAGAAACAAGCGGCTTGCCCGGCAAGCGCGTGGCGGCATATCGTGCGGGAATCACAGCAATGGCCATAATTTTTCCTCGCGCCGTTTCACAAAACGATCGGCGACATTTGCAAATCGTATCACATTGCTGGCATGAATCCGCACCTCGCGCCAAGTGGAACGATGAGGCCTGCGAATGCGAATCCATAAGTAAACAAATTGTCAAATCAAAGCCGATATATTGCGCGGGCCGCCACCAATGATAGAATGTCTACAAGGTTTGTAATTCGGAACCAGCCGTAACCGCCCGGGCAGCGCCGGCGAAGGCAGGCAATGCGGTGATGGCAGGACAAAAACAAGTTTATCTCCGCGCACTTGCTCTAGTTGTGTGCGCTCTTGTGTCCACCAGCGCATACAATCAATCGCAGGGCCCCGCCGCACCTCCGAAAGAATCTCCTGAACCGAAATTCAAGCCAGGGCAGTCCATCAAGATTGACGTCAACCTGACCCTGGTGAATCTTACCGTTACGGATCCGCTGGACCGCCTCGTCACGGGACTCGAGCGAGAACATTTTCGCGTGTATGAAGACGGCGTCGAGCAGGAAGTCCTCACATTGTCCAGCGAGGACGTGCCGGTTTCCATTGGCCTGGTTTTTGACATGAGCGGCAGCATGAAGGACAAGGTCGAAAAGGCGCGCGAGGCGGCCGTGCAATTCATGCGCACGGCGAATCCGCAGGATCAATTCTTCCTGGTGAGTTTTAACGATCGCGCCGAACTCACCAGCAGCTTCACTACTAGCGTGGACGAGTTGCAGAACCGCATGATGTTCACCGCTTCGCGCGGACGGACCGCGCTGCTCGATGCCATCTATCTAGGGCTTAGCCAAATGAGGGGTGCACACAACGGCAAGCGGGCCTTGCTCATCATATCGGATGGAGGGGATAATCATAGTCGGTACAATGAGGCCGACGTTAAGAACTATTTGAAAGAGGCCGATTGCCAGCTGTACGCCATCGGCATCTTCGATCCTGTCGGCGATCGTCGAACCATGGAAGAATTGGAAGGGCCGTCCCTGCTTTCAGAAATGACGGAAATGACCGGAGGCCGTGTCTTCCCTGTGGGAAATCTAGGCGAGCTGCCCGACATTGCCGCGAAGATTGGAATGGAGCTGCGAAACCAATATGTCCTCGGATACAAATCGAGCAACCCGCAACACAACGGCGCGTGGCGAAAGATCAAGGTCAAGCTTCGCCCGCCTAAGGGGCTTCCTCCCCTCAATGTATTTGCAAAGACCGGCTACTACGCCCCGAACCAGTAGCCGTGGACGCCTTGCGGTCTTTCTAGTCGCCTTTGCCCTTGCATCCCTGGCCGTGCTCTTTACCTCGGTGGCTGACGCGCAACAGCAGCAGGCTCCCATTTCTCCATCGGTGCAGCCGCCCGCGCCCAATGCTCCGCCGCGGGAAATCTCGCCGGAAACCTACAGTATCAAGTCGCAGGTCAGCCTGGTGGTCCTGCATGTTTCCGTGCTGAACGATCGCAGCGTGTTTGTCCCCGGGCTCATGCAGGAAAATTTCCGTGTGCTGGAAGACAAAGTCGAGCAAAAGCTTTCCGTATTCAAGCAGGAGGATGTCCCCGTCAGCTTCGGCCTGGTGGTGGACAACAGCGGCAGCATGAAAGCGAAGCGCCCGCAGGTGAACGCCGCGGCGCTCACTTTCGTCAAGACCTCCAATCAGCAGGACGAGGGCTTCGTCGTCAACTTTAACGACGACTACTATCTGGATACCGAACACGATTTCACCAGCGACCTCGATGAAATGAGAACCGCTCTCGAGCGCATTGACGCGCGCGGCAGCACGGCGCTGTATGACGCCGTCATCGGTTCGCTCGATCACCTGAAGAAGGGCACGCGCGACAAGAAAGTCCTGCTGGTGGTGACCGACGGAGAGGACAATGCCAGCACGCACAGCCTGGAAAACGCCATCGAGCGCGCGCAACGCTCCGACGCCGTGATTTACGCCGTGGGCGTCTTCAGCGACGACGATATTAAGCACGACCATCGCGCCATGAAGAAGGCCCGCAACGCGCTGAGCGAACTGGCTAACGCCACCGGCGGCCTGGCGTTCTTTCCGGAAACCGCCGACGATACGGAAGCGATCTGCACGCAGATTGCTCACGACATTCGCAATCAGTACACCATGGGTTACTACTCGACGAACACCGCGCACGACGGAACCTTCCGCGCCGTGCAGGTCCAGGTAACGCCGCAGCGCAACATGGGGAAGCTTACCGTGCGCACACGCACCGGGTATTACGCCGCCCGCGCGCCGTCCTCCGGCAACTAGCCCGATATCTCTTCATGCAGGCGATTTGAGTAGCGCGGGCTTCAGCCTGCGGGTTTTGGGCCTTGCTAGGACTAAAACCCGCAGGCTGAAGCCCGCGCTACAAAAACCCACGCCATACTGTTTGCATTTGTCCAAACAAATCAAGCATTTGAAATCAGGGACAGAAAACTTTTGCCGTGGGGGATTGCCGCGCCGAAATTTTCGGCGATGGTCTGGCCCATGTCGGCCAGCGTGTCTCGAATGCCCAGGTTCACGCCGCGCTTCCCTGCCGGGCTGTACGTGACGATGGGGACATACTCGCGCGAGTGATCGGTGGTAGGCCAGGCGGGATCGGGATCGCAGCCGTGATCGGCGGTGATCATCAGCAAGTCGCGCGGCTGCATTGCCTTCAGCAGCGGCGCGAGAAGCACGTCGAATTCCTCCAGCGATTTTGCAAATCCTTCCACGTCCTTGCGATGCCCGTAGAGCATGTCAAAATCCACAAGATTGGCAAAAATCAGGCCGCTTTTCTGCCTGCCCAGCGTGTCGTGCAGCTTCTGCATGCCGTCCGCGTTGTTCTTGGTCGCAACGTACTGGTTGACGCCGCGGCCATTGTAAATATCGTGAATCTTGCCGATGCCGAAGATTGGAATTTTTCGTTCCACTAGCACATCCATCAACATCGGATGCGGCGGCTCGACCGCATAATCGTGGCGGCGTTCGGTGCGCCGAAAATTTCCCGGCGCTCCCGTGAACGGGCGGGCGATCACGCGGCCCACTTTGTGCGGCCCGTCCAGCATCTTCCGGGCAATTTCGCACATGCGGTACAGCTCTGCGATGGGGATCACGTCTTCGTGCGTGGCGATCTGAAATACGCTGTCGCCCGAGGTGTAGACAATGGGAAAACCGGTTCGAACGTGCTCTTCGCCCAGTTCCTTGATGATCTCGGTTCCGGAGGCAGGCTTGTTGCCGATGGTCTTGCGGCCGATGGCGCGTTCGAACTCGTCGATCAACTCGCGCGGAAAACCTTGCTTGTATACGGGGAATGCCTGCGGCAGCCAGATTCCGGCCATCTCCCAGTGCCCCGTTGTGGTGTCCTTGCCCGGAGAATGCGTCGCGCCTTTGCCGTAGCAGCCTTCAGGAACGGCCGGAGGAGTCAGATGGGCCAGCGAAACAATATTTGCGAGACCGAGGCGCACAAGGTTCGGCAACGCAAGCGGACGCAATTTAGCGATGTGTCCCAGCGTGTCGCGGCCAACATCGTCATAATCCGCCGCATCCGGCAGCGCGCCGATGCCCACGCTGTCCAGCACGATCCAGATGATTCGTTCGAATGGAGCCATGCTGCGCCTCGGAGAAAAGTATACAGCCTGGATTGCGTGAGGGAAATAACAGCAGACGGAGCGAGGCCCCCGGATTATTCAATAAAAAAAGCGCACGACCGATTGCCCGGCCGTGCGCCGACCTGGATTGCTGCTATGCCGCCTTTTCGAGCACCATCAGCGCCGTCGCCGTGTTGGAAATGGCCACGTGGTAGTTGCTGTGAATCTTCTTCACATTGTTTCCGAGAGCGCCGCGCATGGTCAGCCAAAGAATAAATTCGGCGCCCTGCGCTCCTGACAGTTCCACAAGCTCCGGGATGGAGTAGCGCGTGAGCGCTTCCGGCTCGTTGACGATTTTGTCCATGCAAAGCAGGTCGAATTTCTTGTTGATGAAGCCGGCGCGCTCGCCGTCGAGTTGATGGGACAATCCGCCCGTTCCCATCACCAAGACCTTGATGTCCTTGGGGTAGGACTCGATGGCGCGGCCAATGGCTTGCCCGAACTTGTAGCAGCGCAGGGGCGAAGGCAGCGGATGCTGCACCGTGTTGATGCAGATCGGGATGGTCTTCACGTTGTAGTAGGAATTATTGGGCCAGAACAAAGCCATGGGAACGGTGAAGCCGTGGTCCACCAGCATCTCCTGGCAAGAGGCCACGTCAAATTCATCCTCGACCACGGATTCGATGATATGCCAGGAAAGGTCGGGGTCGCCCTTAAACGGCGGAATGGTGGGGATGCCCCAGCCCTCGTCGGCGTTGCGATACTCGTCGGCCGCACCGATCGAGAAGGTGGGCATTTTGTCGAGAAAGAAATTCAGGCCGTGATCGTTGTAGATGACGATGACCACGTCTGGATTCACTTTCTGCAGCCATTCGCGCGCCGGAGGATAGCCCGCGAAAAAAGGTTTCCAATACGGGTCGTCGCGCAACACGGATTCCCTCGGTATGGCATTGCCAATCGACGGGATATGAGACGTGGTCAGTCCACCAACGATGCGAGCCATGCGCTAGTCCCCCTGAGAAATGATTTTCTTTTTGAATTCTTCCACGGTCATGCCGGTCTGCTGCGCGCCCACGTCCTGCACGGTAAGGCCAAAAATTCCCGCGAACTTCGCGAGGTAGTAGATGCACCCGCCGGCATGAATCATGGCCAGTACGTTGCGCGCCTTGATGGCCGCGCGCTGCTCGGCGTTGAGCCCGTACTTGATGCAATAGGCGTCTTCGTTCTTCAAGAATTCTTCGCGATTCTCTTTATTGTTGAACGAATAGCACATCTTGTTCAGCGCATAGCCCTTCATGGCCGCTTTGCCGTCAAACATGTAGGTACCCGGAATGTGCACATCCGGGTGTGTCGCGTGTGTCATGGCACGGCTCCTGCAATTGGAAATTAGCAAATGGCGCGTCAAACCGCTAATGCGCTATTTAGCCAGCCCCGGCGAATCGCCGCCGTGAGGCAGGTCACACTATTATGTGATTGCGGTCACAAGACAATTAAGTTGGCGATTCCAATCGAAATTATTTTCGCTCGGGAGCGGCGCTCAGCCGGTAAATCGACACGAGGTCGGAGGTTGTGCCGTAGGGATCGGCCTTCTGGTCGGCTTCATTCATCGCAATCCGCCCCGTCCACAGCCGGGTGAAGAGACCCTGCCCCGCCAAAATGTCCGCGCAAGTAGGGTTCACGTAAAGCAAGTCCACCAGGCCCGATCCAGATGCAGCCGCGGCCGCCAGGCTTTCCGCCATCTGCGCGATAAGCGAACAGGCGAACGGGTTATACAGATAGACCAGCAGCGGCGTTCGCGGCCATTGAAATTTCGTTGCGTCCTGTTGCACCACGCGAATTTTTGACTTGGGCCTTGCCACGCGGCTCCATCGCGCTGCATTGCGCTGCGCGATGGCCGCCAGTTCGTCGCTCAGCTCCACGCCGATCACCTTGCGAAACGGCAGCTCGGACGCAAGCAGCAGCGCCCGCCCCTTGCCCGCGCCCACATCCACGAAGCTGTAGGCTTCCAACTTCCCTGCCACCGCTGGCAAAGTTTCGCACCATCGCCGGCACGCTTCGTGAAACACGGAAGGGGCGATGGCCGAATAGCCGTAGTTGTGCGCATCGTTGGCGCGGCCTTTGACCAGTTCTTCCGGCCCGAGATAGCCGCTCGTGTCCGTCCCATATTTCACGTCGAAAGGATGAATCGCCGCGCGATTGGGAGCTGTCTTCGATGCTGACGCCAAAGTGAATCAGTCCTCGCTCCAGTAAGAGTAACGCAAAACTTGCGTGGCGGTGCATTTGGTAGGACAGGCTTCAGCCTGTCGATTTTGTGCACGCCAACCAAAATCAAAAGCTGACAGGCTGAAGCCTGTCCTACTGAATTGCCCTGCCTCTCGCAGCGAAGTATAATTGGTGGTTTAGATGCGCGTCGCGGAAGGCGCTGGGGAGGAGGCCGCGTGGCTGCAAGAGAAAACAATGCTCGGGAGCCGCAGGCAACGAATCCCGCGCCGATTTCCGTGGCCGAGGCTGCCGAGCAGGAAGCCATCCATGTGCACGGCGCGCGCGTCCACAACCTCAAGAACATCAGCTTCGAGATTCCGCACAACGCCATCACCGTGGTCACCGGCGTTTCCGGCTCGGGCAAATCGAGCCTGGCCTTCGACACCATTTATGCCGAAGGCCAGCGCCGCTACATCGAATCGCTTTCGGCCTATGCCCGGCAATTCCTCGAGCGCATCGAAAAGCCCGACGTGGACGAAATCTACCGGCATCGCCCCGGCCATCGCCATCAAGCAGAAAAATTCCACGCGCAATCCGCGCTCGACCGTGGCCACGGCCACCGAAATCTACGACTATCTGCGGTTGCTCTATGCCCGCGCGGGGCGCACGTTCTGCACGCGTGCGGCAACGAAGTGCGCCGCGACACCATGGACGAGATCGCCGCCCGCGTCCTTGCGCTCCCGAACGGGCCGCCGCTTCTACGTGCTCTACGCTCGATCTGGCGCGCGGCGCCGAATGCGCCGCGCCAGAAAAGCCGGCGCGCGCCGCAAAGAAGCCGGCAAAGCCATCTGCCGAAACCATCCGCATGGCGCTCGCCGATTGCAGCGGCGCGGTTTCAATCGCCTCTACCAAGACGGCCGCGTGCATGAATTCTCTTCCCCGGAGACGTTGCTCGACATCGATTTTTCGCAGCCGGTCTACGTGCTCGTGGACCGCCTGGCAATCGGCCCGGATATCCGCTCGCGCCTGGCCGATTCCGTCGAAATCTGCTATCGCGAAGGCCGCGGCGAAGCGCATCCTGGAATTTCGTCGCCGAATACGCCGGAGCGCGCAGGCCGCCGCAGCGCATGGTCTTCAACGAGCGCTTCGAGTGCAAGACTTGCGGCACGGTTTACCAGGAGCCCGAGCCGCGCCTGTTTTCCTTCAACAATCCCTACGGCGCCTGCCCGCGCTGCCAGGGATTCGGCAACACCATCGACTTCGACATCGACCTGGTGATCCCCGACCGTGGAAAATCCCTCAACGAAGGCGCCAGTCGAGCCATGGACCAAGCCGCGCTACCGCGCGCTTGCTGGCACGAAATGAAGCGGTTCGCCCGCGCCAACGCAACATTCCGCTGGACGTGCCCTTCCGCAACTGACCGCCGCGCAGCGCAACTCAATCGTCGAAGGCGACCCCAGTCCGAGACTTCACCGGCGTGAAGGGCTTCTTCGCCTGGCTCGAACGCAAAAAATACAAGCTGCACGTGCGCGTCTTCCTGAGCCGCTATCGCGGATACGCCACTGTGCCCGGAATGCGGCGGCACGCGCCTGCGCGCCGAGGCGCGCGCCGTGCGCGTATCGGGCAAATCCATCACCGAAGTCTGCGCGATGACGGTCGCCGCAGGCGCGCAAGTTTTTCGACAGCCTTGAGCTCAGCGCCGAGCAAGCCGCCATCGCCGACAAGATCCTCGAAGAAGTCCGCCAGCGCCTGCGTCTTCCTCGACGAAGTCGGCCTGGATTACCTGACGCTCGACCGCCTGACCTCGACGCTTTCCGGCGGCGAGGCGCAGCGCATCCAACTGGCCACGTCGCTCGGCTCGCATCTGGTCGGCGCGCTCTACGTGCTCGACGAGCCATCCATCGGCCTGCATCCGCGCGACACGCACCGCCTGATCGAAATCCTCAAGAGACCTGCGCGACCTGGGCAACACCATCCTGGTGGTCGAGCACGATCCGGACACGATCGCCGCCGCCGATTACGTGCTCGATCTCGGCCCGGGCGCCGGCGAGCACGGCGGCAAGCTCCTGTTCGCCGGGCCGCGCGAGCGACTGCTTCTGCGAGCGCAATCGCTCACGGCCCGTTACCTCAACGGCGAGCTTGCGCATTCCCGTCCCCGCGCTGCGCCACAAGCCGAGCGGCCGATTTCTGCGGATCTACGGCGCGCACGCGCACAACCTGCAGAACATCGACGTGATGATTCCGCTGCGGCACGATGGTGGCCGTCACCGGCGTTTCCGGCTCGGGCAAATCCACGCTCGTGCACGAGTCCTTTACAAGGCGCTGGAACTCAAGCGCACCGGCGGCAGCATCAAGGAATTTGCGAACGCATCGAGGGCGACCAGCATTACTCAAACGTGGTGCTGGTGGACCAGTCGCCCATCGGGCGCACGCCGCGATCGAATCCCGGCCACCTATCTCAAGGCCTTCGACGCCATCCGCGAAGTTTTTGCCGCGACGCCGGAAGCAAAGAAGCGCGGCTACACCGCCGGGCCATTTTTCGTTCAACATTCCCGGAGGGCGCTGCGAGGCCTGCCAGGGAGACGGCACCGTCACGGTGGAGATGCAGTTCCTCGCCGACGTCGAGCTGATCTGCGAGGAGTGCCGCGGCACGCGATTCAAGAGCAGCGTGCTCGAAGTCCGCTACCGCGAAAAGAATATCCACGACGTGCTGCAGCTCACGGTGCGCGAGGCCTGGCCTTTTTCGCGGGCGTGCCGAAGGTCACCTCCAAGCTGAGAATTCTGGACGAAGTGGGGCTTGGCTATCTGCGTCTGGGCCAGTCCGCCACCACGCTCTCCGGCGGCGAGGCGCAACGCTTGAAGCTCGCCGCGCATCTCACCACGGACGCAATCAGGGCGTCTTTATATCTTCGACGAGCCCACCACCGGGCTGCACTTCGACGACATTCAGAAGCTGCTCACGGCGTTTCGCAAGCTGATCGACGGCGGCGCTTCGATTCTGGTCATCGAGCACAATCTCGACATCATCAAATCCGCGGACTGGGTGATCGATCTTGGTCCGGAAGGCGGCGCACAGGGCGGAACGATGGTTGCCACGGGCACGCCCGAGCAGGTGGCGCGCAACTCGCATTCGTTTACGGGCAAATTTCTTTCGCGCGTGCTGGCCAGTGCGCGCGCGGCTAACAATCACGACGCGCAGCCTGCCACCCAACGGAGCAAATGAACGGCATGTTTTCCGGGAGCGATTTCACGACGCGCTGCTTTCGAGTCGCCCTGGCGTCCGCATGGATCGCCACCGCGATCGTTCCGGTTGCCGCGCAAGCTCAGCGAAAAACCCCGGCCAAGCCGCCGGCTTCCACGACGCCACAAGAACAGGAAGACCCGCTCGCGCCTCTGCTGCGGCAGGCGAATGATGCCATCGACAAAATGGATTTTGCCGCGGCGCTCAATCCCCTTCAAAAATACATCGCGCAGCGCCCGGACAAGCCCTACCCGCATTTTCAACTGGGATACGCGTACGCCGGATTGAAGCGGCCGCAAGATGCAAAGACAGAATTCTCGCGCGCGATTGCGCTCGATCCCAAGATGGCGGCCGCCTATCAGAATCTTGGCCTGGTGCTGATGGATTCGGACCCCTCGGGAGCCGCGGATGCGTTTCTTCATTTGCGCGAATTGCAGCCCACGGAAAGCCGCCCGCGATTCCTCGCGGGCTTCGCCCTGGAGCGCGCCGGAAAAATTCCCGAGGCCATCGAGCAGTACCGCGCCGCGCTTGCACTTTCGCCGAAAGATTATGAAGCTCACTTCGCGCTGGGCCGCGCGCTGCTTCGCTCGAATGAAGCGGCCGGCGCGGAAGAACAATTTCGCGCAGCCATCGCGGCGCGCGAAGACGCGGCTCCGGCAAGGCTGGGCCTGGGGAACGCTCTTCTGACGCAAAAGAAATATGAGGCGGCCAACGACGCCCTGGCGGAATACTTAAAGCTCAACCCGGCGGACAAGTCCGCGCATTTCGACCGGGCCTCGGCGCTCTTGAATCTCAACCGTTATGACGAGGCGCTGGGCGAGATTGAGCGCTCCGACGCGGGCAGCGCGCCGACCTCCGATACGCTAAAAATGCGCGGCGAAATTTACATGCGGCAGAAAAAGTGGAAAGAATCCGCGGAAATCCTGAAGCAGGCAATCGCGCTTTCGCCACAAGATTCGGAAGTGGCTGCGTGGATTGGCCGCGTGGATATCGAGCTGCGCGATTATGCAGCGGCTGTGGGAATTCTGCAGCAGGTGCACGCGCGGGATCCGCAAAACGCGGACGCCCTGCGCGATCTGGCTGACGCTTTCTTTTTGAGCGAAAACTACGCGGCCACGCTCGAAGCTTTGGACCGCCTTGCCAAACTGGAAACGCCCAAGCCCGGATCGTGGTTCGTCCGCGCGATCTGTTACGATAAACTTTCTCGCAGGGCCGAGGCCATCGAGGCGTACCAGAAGTTCCTCGATCTGGACGGCGGCCAGCATGACACTCAGGATTTTCAAGCGCGCAATCGCATCCCGGTGTTGCAGCGCGAATTGGGACAGACCAAGAAAAAGTGAGCGTGGATAAGAAGATCTTTTCCCTTCCAGGATGACCAGGCCGGGCACAATTCGGATGGCTGTAATTCTCGCGCTGGCTCTGTGCGCCCCGCTGGCCGCTCAAAACCGCCTGGCGGACGAACTGGCAAAATACCGGCATGAGACGGATCCGGTCCGCAAATCGCGCGTACTGATAAAGCTGGGAGACGAACAGGTTGACCTTGCAAGAAAGCAGCTGAAAGCGGACGAGGAGGTCGCTTCCCTTCACACCCTGGAACTGTACCGCGACGAAGTTCGCGAAACGGTTGCGGCTCTAAATGGCATGGGCGTGGACGCGGAACGCAAGCCCGCGGGGTTCAAGGAGCTTCAGATCAGCCTGCGCGAAACCATCCGGCGCATTGACGATTTGATTCTGACGCTGAATGTGGACAAGCGCCCATTTTTCCGCGAGGTTCGCAACGATTTGTTTGCCATGCAAAACGATCTGATCGACAAACTTTTTCCGCGCAAGCCGGACCGCAACGCGCCGAAATCCGACCTGTGAGGTGTCCTATGCGATATTTCAACCATCCGGGCGCCGCATTACTCATCCTCTCGATTCTGGCCGCCGTGCCCGCTCACCCAGCCGGCACCGCGCCACAGCAAAAGAAGGAGTATCTGTCCGAGGCGGAAGCCGACAAAATTCGCGATGCCGGGGAGACCGGTCCGCGCATCGCGCTTTTCGCAAAATTCGCTTCGGACCGCATCAAGAAACTGCAATACGAATTCGCGCACATGGATCCGGCGGACCAGAAAAGGACGGAACGCCTGAATGGATTGATCAACAGCTACGCGGGCTGCATCGACGATGCCACAGATTTAATTGGAATTGGAGTCGAAAAACAGCAGGACATCCGTGCAGGAGTGAAAGTGATGCAGTCGGGGATCAAGGAGTTCCTGCCTTACCTGCAAGGCCTCGCCGCGAACGGGCCGGAGCGCGAAACGTACAAGGAAAATCTGGACGACGCCATCGAGGCCACTCAGGACGCGGCCAAGGAAGTAGAGAGAGCGTCCAAGGATTTGGCTCCGCCGCCCGTGCGGCGCAAACCATCGTGAAAGGATCATCCAGTTTGAGGAAGGAACGCCGCGTTTCGCTTGCGCTTCCGGGAGGCGAATATATTTTCCAGCGCATTTTCACGCGTTTGGGATGCCAGGGCCGCCCGCCGCAATTTCAAGTGGAGCTGTACCCTTACGCAAACCTCTCGCACACGCTGCGCTTGCGGCGTGAAGTGGCCCACGTGAGGCTCTCGGACATTTTGCAGGAAGCGCCCATCGCGGTGATCGAGGCCACGGCCGCGATATTGCTGGGACAAATGTATCGCCGCCGCGTTCCCCGCGAACTGCGCGATCTCTATCGGCAGTTTTCGCTGGCACACTCCACCCGGCAGCACATCGCGCACGTCCGCCGGAAGCGCGCGCGGCGCATCCCGGACAATCCGGCGGGCACGGCGCACGATCTGGAGCCCATGTTCGCTTCCATCAACACGGAATATTTCGATGGACAACTTCCCCGCCCTCGCCTGGCATGGAGCCCGCGGCCCTGGCGCTCCCAATTCGGATGCTACGATCCTTCGCTCGACCAGATTGTGATGAACAAGCGGCTGGACCATCCCGCGGTGCCCTCCTACGCCGTGGAATTCATCCTGTATCACGAAATGCTGCACGTGAAGCATCCCATACGCGCCGCGGCCTGCGGGCTGCAGTCGCACTCTCCTGAATTTCGTGCCGAGGAAAAACGATTTGCGCACTATGCACGCGCGCGGAAATTTCTCGAACACGTCCGCTAGGTTTACATTCCGTGGAGAGATTTTGGGGAGTTTTACGTAGCACAGGCTTCAGCCTGTGGGGGTTGGTCCTTGCAAGCATCAAACCCCACAGGCTGAAGCCTGTGCTACAAAAATCAACCTTGAATCAGAGAGTGGTATAGACCACGCGCGTAAAACCATCGCCCTTCAGAAAACCGCCGCCCCATGCTGGATCGAGGTCGCTGAAAAGTTTCGCGGCGACGGCTTCGTCCAGCGATTTCCCGGCCGTCTTCACTTTCTGCACGCGGTCTCGCGCCACGATCAGCATGTCGCGAAACTTTCTAAGGTCGGCCTTGTTTCCGAGCGGGCCGTGGCCGGGAACGACCTTGGTGTTGTTGTCGATCATGGCCATCATTTTGGTCGCGCCGGCGATCATGCCGTGAATGCTGCCGTTCGTTCCGCGATCGATGTAACAATAGATGCCATTGAAAAATACGTCGCCCATGTGCAGCACATTGGCTCTCTGGAAATGGATGTAGATGTCGGAGTCGGTGTGCGCCGGAGCGAAGCGCCCCAGCGACACGTGCTCGCCGCTGAAGTGCATCTGGTAGGACTCCTTGAAGGTGCGCTGCGGCAAAGCGTTTTCCGGAGAGGGATCGAAATGCAGGTTGATGACGTCCAGATCGTGCGATTCCGACATTCGCTTGAGCGTATTTTCGTGCGCGATGATGCTGGCTCCGGCGGCGCGCACGTTCACATTGTTGTCGGTATGATCCCAATGCCAGTGTGAATCGACCGCCACCTTCAGCGGCGCGTTGCTGATTTCGCCCAGCGCCTTCTTGAATCTGTCCCAGGCCAGTTGCGTGAACGTATCCACAATCAGCTTACCGTCCGTGCCGTTGAGGACTACAACGTTCCCTCCCGGCCCCATCAGCAAAGTGAGACTGTCCGAGAGCTTCACCGACTCGATGGGAGTCTTCTCAAATCGCAGGCGAGCTTGCGCAACGCCATCGATAGGAAACGCAGCAAAGGGCTGCGCCAGCCGCCGCGATGCGCCACTCAGCGTTTCGGGAAATAGATGCGACAGGGCCCATCCGCCCGCCAGCGCTCCCGCCGCTTGCAGAATTTCCCGCCGCGTGGCTCGCTTAACATTGTTGCCGGAATCCATGGTGCACCTCGCTGCGACTTCCATTTCGCATTCCATCGGCCATGCTGTCAGGGAATATAGCAAATTCTCGGCAGCGCACACATTTTCAGCTTCAATTGAATTGCACAACTTGCACTCGTCTTCCGGAATCCACCGCCAGTGGTTATACTGAGCCGATTCTTCGATGTGGGGAGCGCTTCATGGATCAGTTCGAGTCTTTTAAAGCAGCGCAAAAGCAAGGGTGGGCGAATTTTGTGTCGTTCGAGGTGCACACCACTCCTTGCGCCGCGATGCTTGTGAAGCGCGCGGGCGTGCGCGCGGGGCAGCGCGTGCTGGACGTGGCCTGCGGCACGGGCGTCGTTTCGGTCACGGCGGCGCGCCTCGGTGCTCGCGTCACCGGGCTTGACCTCACGCCGGAATTATTGGAACGCGCGCGGGAGAATGCGCTCATCGCGGGAGTGCAAATCGATTGGCACGAAGGAGATGTCGAGAAGCTGCCATTCGCGGACGCGGCGTTTGACGTTGTCCTCAGCGAGTACGGCCACATTTTTGCTCCGCGTCCGGAAGTGGCCATCGCCGAGATGTTGCGCGTGCTCAGGCCCGGCGGAACGATTGCGTTTTCCACCTGGCCGCCCGAGCTTTTTGTGGGGCGCATGTTCGCGTTGACGGCCAGCTACCTGCCACCGCCACCGCCGGGTGTTGCGCCTCCTCCGCAGTGGGGCGATCCGAGCATTGTCCGGCAACGCCTGGGATCGGCCGTGAAAGACATTCATTTCGATCGCGCGACCATGTTCATTCCCGCGCTCAGCCCCAGCCATATGCGAATCGCGGCCGAGAAGGGCGCGGGCGCGGTGGTGCGCCTGGTCGCGGCCCTGCAGGAGAGCGATCCCGCGAAGCTGGAGCAATTCCGCCGGGAATACGAAGCGCTGGCCGGCGAATATTTTGAGGACAACCGCATGCGCCAGGATTATTTGATCACGCGGGCCACCAAGATTTGAGGAATGCGTCGTAGGAGTTGAGAGTTGAGAGTTGAGAATCGGGGGACGGCGTTTCGTATTGTCTACCAATCGGCCTATTTGAAATTTGGAATTTGTTTTGCTTTTGTTTTCCGGAAACGTTTCGCCCATGAGGTGCACCCTCGATGAACTCCATGAGAACGCCTGAACAAACACAATCTCGCGATCATGATTCGCCGCCCCGCTTTCGCGCGATTCCGCTGTGCTGCGCGCTCTGCGTGTTGTGTTCGCTCTGCCTGCTGATTGCGCGCGCCTCCCGGGCTGACGAAGGAATGTGGCTGTTCAACAATCCGCCACTGAAAGCGTTGCAGGAAAAATATCATTTTCAGCCCACGCCAGAATGGCTCGATCACGTGCAGAAATCTTCGGTGCGATTCGACAACGGCGGCTCCGGGTCCTTCGTTTCCGCGAGCGGCCTGGTCATGACCAACCACCACGTTGGGGCCGATTGCCTTCAGAAGATGAGCACCAAGGACAAAAACTTTCTCATAACCGGATTTCAAGCCAAATCGAACGCCGAAGAACCAAAGTGCGCGGACCTGGAATTGAACGTCCTGATGAGCATCGAGGACGTCACGGCGCGCGTGACGGGAGCCGTGCAGCCCGCCATGGATACGGCTTCGGCGGAGAGGGCCCGGCGCGCCGAGATCAACAGCATCGAAAAAGAGTCGCGCGACAAGACGGGGCTGCGCAGCGATGTGGTCACACTGTATAGCGGCGGGCAGTATCACCTGTATCGTTACAAGCGCTACACCGACGTGCGCCTGGTGTTCGCTCCAGAAAAATCCATCGCGTTTTATGGTGGAGATCCCGACAACTTCGAGTTCCCGCGCTACGATCTGGACGTCTGCTTCTTCCGCGTCTACGAAAACAATCAGCCCGTGCATGTCGATAATTATTTGAAGTGGAGCGAATCCGGCGCGGCGGAAGGCGAGCTGATTTTCGTCTCCGGCCATCCCGGCCGCACCGAGCGGGGCGACACCGTTGCGCATCTTCTCTACCAGCGCGACTACGCCATACCGGGCGGGCTGAATCTTTTGCGCCGCCGCGAAGTTCTGCTCAACAATTACTCCTCGCACAGCACTGAAAACGCCCGCCGCGCCGAGCACGACTTATTCAGCACAATCAACAGCCGCAAAGCCTTGCTGGGAATGCTGGCCGGGCTGCAAGACCCGGCCATTATTGAAAAAAAGCGCCAGGCCGAAAAAGAGTTGCGCGACGCGGTTGCCAAGGATCCGCAGTTGAGCCGGCAGTTTGGCGACGGCTGGGATCAGGTGGCCGCAAGCCTTAAAACCATGATCAAGATTCGCGATGAATACAACCTCTTCGCCATCGGCCCGCAAAGGCGCGCGCAGTCCTTCAACAGCGACTTGTTCGACATGGCCATCAAGCTGGTGCGCCTGGCCGAGGAAAGTTCCAAGCCGAACGGCGAGCGCCTGCGCGAGTATTCCGAGACCGGCCTCGATTCGCTAAAGTTCCAGCTTTTTTCGGACGCGCCGATTTACGAAGACCTGGAAACCGTGCAACTTGCCGACTCGCTGGGAATGATGGCCGAGGTCCTTGGCGGAGAAAATGAAATCGTGCAAATGGTGCTGGCGGGGAAATCTCCGCGCGATCGTGCCGCGGAATTGGTGCAAGGCACTGCGCTCAAGGATGTGGCGGTCCGCAAGCGCCTTGCGGACGGCGGCTTGAAGGCCATTCAGGATTCCAGCGATCCCATGATTCAGCTGGCCAGATTGATTGATCCGGAGACGCGCCGCGTCCGCCAAGCCTTCGAGCAGCAGGTTGACGAGCCGCAACGCCAGGCCTACGGCAAAATCGCCAATGCAAGGTTCGCAGTGTACGGATCGAGCGTCTATCCGGACGCTACGTTCACTCTGCGTCTCGCCTATGGTGAAGCTAAGGGCTACACGGAAGGCGGCCAGCAGATTCCCTGGGCCACCACGCTGGGCGGCACGTACGAACACGCCGCCGAGCACAACAACAAGGAACCCTTCGAGCTTCCGAAAATCTGGAACCAGCGGAAATCGCAGCTCAAACTTTCAACGCCCTTCAATTTTGTAAGCACAGCCGACATCATCGGCGGCAACTCCGGCAGCCCGGTGATCAACCGCCAGGGCGAGGTCGTCGGGCTTATTTTCGATGGCAACAGCGAATCGCTGGTGCTGGACTACACCTATACCGACCAGGCAGCGCGGGCCATCGCGGTCCATTCCGCGGGCATTCTGGAGGCTCTGCGAAAGATCTACTCCGCAAATCGGCTGGTGGAGGAACTCACAGGGAAGAAATAGTCAGGCTTTCTCAAGAATTGGACAAAGGCCGAGATGCGCAAGCACCCGCCTGCACCTAAAAAAAGCCGGATGCTTTCGCGTCCGGCTTTTTCATTTTCGGTGCTCCAGCCAGGATCGTTGCCTGAGAAAGCGCTCTCTCCGGGCAGGAGCAGTTGTAGTTCACAGGTCTACGGGAACGGCAGATAATTCCATATGTCGTTGAGGTAGCCCGGAGGGTTGCCGGTGGCGAAATCATAACCCTCTCCGCCAAATACCCAGACTCTGGCATCGGAGGCATTCGGCTGCCACACGGCGGCTCCTCTGCGTGCCCCAGCCTGGTCTTTCACAAAGGGTATTCCATCGGTAGATGGATCGTATTGGCTCGCTTGATTTACACCAAGGGAACCCTTCCACCAGATCCACTGTCCAGTGCTGTGCTGATATTCCCAAATGTCATCCAGGAATCCGACCGGGTCGGTCGTGACGGAGCCGTATCCCCAGCCGCCAAAGAACCAGAGATTATTGGAAGCATCGGTCCAACCCATTGCGCCCCATCGTGCGCCGGGGAAATTCGTTGCCGCAGGCATAGTCTGTGTGCCGTACACGCCGTTGTGATCGGCGAGGTTGCTGCCCGACACCCAGGTCCACTGTCCGCCCGTAAACTTCCAAAGGTCGTTGAGAATCGCTCCCTCAGGGGCGCCGGTTCCGGTTGAATCGAAACCGAACCCACCGAAGAGCCAGACGACGCCTGTTGAATCCAACCAGAGGGTTGCGTTCTGACGACCGCCGGGTATATTTGTGGCCGAGGGAGTTCCCACTGCGCCGTAAACTCCGTTAATGCCGTTCGGGGCGACAGTATTCGAGCCGGAAACCCATGTCCACTGCCCACTGGCGATGTTGTATTCCCAAAGATCGTTGAGCAAGCCTATGTTGCCGGCCGAATCGAAGCCTTGGCCGCCGTATAGCCAAACATTGCCTGTTGTATCTGTAAACGTGGCTGCCGCCCAGCGTCCGCCTGGGATATTGGAAGTGGAACCGGAACCCAGAGAGCCATAGGTACCGTTCGCGTTTGCGAAATTTGAACCGCCCCGCCATATCCACTGGCCCGTGAATGTGCCGGCGTTGTTGGGAAATCCAATTGGATTGGGGCTAGGAGGTGTTCCAGGAATCCATTCCCACACGTCATTGAGAACGCCGTAACTGCCCAGACCATCAGCGCCTTGTCCGCCGAACAACCAGAGGTTGCCGGAAGCATCGGTCCATGTCGAACTGCCCCAACGAGCGCCCGGAGTCGCCCCAGCCGTGGCGGTGTTGAGTGTCCCGTACACACCTTTTGCGCCTACCGCTTCCATTGGCGTAGGATCCACCACCCAGTTGCCGGCTGTATTGACGGCGGTAGGAAGATTGGCGGGAATCCAAGTCCCGTCGTAAACCCAAAGATCGTTTAGCAGACCTGGAACCTGATTCCCATAGGGAGAGGGATACGGGTAACCCTGTCCACCGAAGAGCCACTTTCTACCAATGTTGTCGGTCCATGCCGCTGCAAAGTCTCTGCCGCCGGGTGTGCCGATATTCGTAGGAGCTGGAACAACACCTGGAGGGAAAAGCGGTGTGGTGATCGTGGCGTAATTGTTAGAGGCTTCCGTAGATGGGAAAAGGTAAGATGCGAAATCCCAATCGTTGTGCTGGCAATCGACAACCACATCCGACACATTCCCGGTTGCAAATCCCGTGTAATAAAACAGATTGCAAGCGTATCCCTGATTGCTGGTTGGTTCAAGGAATACGCCAACGTCATAGATGCCACCATTTGTCACGGGCGTAGAGAACGTAAAGGAGGTATCGCCGCTGACGAAAAGATTGTCGCCCGCGTTGAGCAGCAATTCCAGGGTGTCGCCAGGGCCGGTGATTAGGCCAACCACCGAGCCGCCAATAGAGTAGGCCGGCTGCGAGCAAGTAATCTGTAAGTTCGTGATATTCCCGTTTATGGTGCCGGTGTTGTTGGCCACAAAGCAGGTCTGCGTCGGATTAGAGGGCTGAGTCAAAATGGTGACGGAGTAAGTGGCTCCCGTGGGCAGCGGCGTTGCAAACGTAAAAGTGGAATTGCCAGCAGCAGTGACCTTGAAATTATCGCCATCATTGTCCTGCAGGACCATCCCGCTTCCAATCAGTCCAGTAATCGATCCGCCGACAGTGAAGACGTTACCGCAGGCAACTTGAACATCGGTGACATTGCCGGCGGCTGTGCCGGTACCGTTGGTAACCGTGCACGTCTGGGTAGGATTAGAAGGTTGCGTCTTAATGGTCACATTGTAGGCGCTGGTCACGGTGGCTGCGAAGGTGAAGGCGCCGTTTGCGCCAATCGCAAGGTTGTCCGCACCGTTGTCCTGGAGTACGAGTCCACTGCCCACCAGTCCGGTGACTTGTCCACCGATGGTGTAGTTGCCGGGGGTACCGCTTGCGGCACACGCTACCTGGACTGAGCTGACGTTACCAGAAACTGTCCCAGTGGCTCCGGTAACGGAGCAGGTCTGTCCCGAGGGTTGAGTAAAAACTGAAACATTAAAAGTTCCACCGCTGGCGATGGGAGTCTTGAAGGTGAAGGAGCCATTGGCGATGATCGTAAGGTTGTCGGCGCCGTTGTCCAACAGAACTAGACCGGTGCCAGTCAGGCCGGAAACCGTGCCGCCGACAGTGTAACTCTGCGTAGCACCGCCTCCTCCGCCGCCATTGCCGCCCGAGCCGCTGTGCGCGGGGTAGCAGGATGTAATAAACAATGTGGTCAGCACCAGGGACAAAAATAGCCCGGACTTCAATAAGATTTTCATGGAGATGAATTGCTCCTTCGTGCCTTCGCGTCAACGCCTTATGCCCTCTTGCACCCAATTCGCCGCGCGGGAGTCCACCTCAAGTGGACGCGAGTCTCAATTCTTTCCTTCGACGCCCGCATGGTCTATTGACAGCCGTGATGACTTCAATTGACTGGGCGCGTACGCCTTCTTCCATACCCTACGGGCCTTCCATATGAGGGTCAATTTAGAGTTAGGTCACGTGTGTCTACCTGACTATTAGAGCCCACGAATATGCAGTTTTGGGCAGCAGGGAATGAGGCTGAATTATCACACTAAGTCTTTTATAATAAATGCATTACAGACACATCTAGCACGCCTGATACCGCTCCGCTGACTTCCACTACAACAGCCACTACAAGGAGCGATTTATGGACGCAGCCAGCCGTTCCGCGGGACACGTCCCTTGAGATTGCATATGAGGGAAAGGCTGCCCGCCCAAAAGGCAGGCGGGCGCTGCAAAAACGAGGCATGCCAAGCGTTACAGCCCTTATTGAAAAGTACGATAGTTTGCAAGGCGGCCCTCCACCCCTGCTGGGCTTATCTCTCATTCTCGTTGAAGCCTGTGATACGATCTGGGTGACCTACATCGACTATAATGCCGTGGCGCTCGCTTCACGATTTTTTGGCTTGAGGCCCGCGCCAACGCTCCACACTTAGAAACCGTCCTTTATGCGCCCATCACAGATTCGCAACCTTGTTGTGTTCGGAGTACTCGCTGCCATCGCCCTTTGGGCCAGCTCCACGGCAGCCGATTTCATCATCGAGTACAACTGGTGGAAAGAGATCGGCCAGGTCAATACCTGGGTGGGCATGCTGTGGTACAGCATTGCGCCGGCCGCCGCTGGATCGCTGGCGGCCTTTATCGCGCTGTGGGTGGCCCATGCGCGAGGGCTGCACTTCTCCGGAATTCTGAAGCGCGATCACCCCATCTACTCCAAGCTGGTCCCGGTGGGTTTGGCGATCGTGGCCATCCTGTTCGCCTCCAGCTCGATTGACTACTGGACGGTCATGCGCTTCTTCGGCTCGCGCGGACTCACAGCGCCCACCGATGCCTGGAAGGACCAGGTTTTTTCGCGCGGCCTGCCTTTTTATCTGTTCGATTTGCCCTTCTATGCGCAAGCTCTCGGATTCGTTTTTGTGCTGGCCATTCTGTGCGCCCTGGTTTTTTGGATTACGGCGCGGGGCTGGCAGCTGGCGGACCGCTTTCGCTACGGGGCGCTGGAAGGCGGGCCGCACAAGACTCTGACCATCGAGCCGGGTTCACTGCTGCTGCCGGGCGCGAGTCGCGCCGGTTTTGTGCGCATCCTCACCGTGATTCTGCTGCTCGGCTTTGCCGTCTGGGTCTATTTGGGCAACTACGAGCTGCTGCTCAACTCGCACGCCTTCATGACCGGCGCCGATTACGTGGACGAAAAGGTTACGCTCCCGCTGCGCTGGCTGCTCATCGCCGTCACGCTGGGCACGCTGCCGCTGGTCTGGATGCGGCAATACAAGAGGGCGGTCATCATTGTTGGCGGATTTTTTGTTTTGCAAGTCGTTTTGCCGCTGGCCGTTCACGCCGTCTATGTGCGGCCCAATGAAATTTCCATCGAGCGGCCCTATATTGAGCGGCACATTGAGGCCACCTCGATTGCCTTTGGCCTGAATCGCAACGCACAGGAACTCCCCTTTGTTCCCGCCGCGCAAGCCACGGTCGATCCCGTGCAGGATGCCACGCTGCTGGACAACGTTCGCCTGTGGGACCTGCGCGCCTACAACGCCACCATCACGCAAATTCAGGCGCTGCGCCCCTATTACACGTTTCCGGCCACGGACGTGGATCGATACTTCCCCAACGGGCGCATCAAGCAGGTACTGTTGTCTCCGCGCGAAATCGACGTCAATCAATTATCCGCCGAGGCCAGCCAGAGCTGGGTCAATCCTCACTTTATTTATACGCACGGCTTTGGCGCGGTCATGTCCGAGGTCAATAAAATTACGCCCGATGGCCTGCCCGTCCTGCTGATCGAAAATGCGCCGCCGGAAATCAAGACGCCCGGCTTTCAGCTCACCCGCCCGGAAATTTATTACGGCGAAAAAACGCAGGACCCGGTCTTTGTGCACACCGCGCGCGAGGAGTTCGACTATCCTTCCGGCGACCAGAACAAATATTCGACTTACCAGGGCTCGGGAGGCTTTCCGGTCGGGTCTATCTTGTTGAAGACTGCTGCGGCAATTTCGCAGGGCGAACCGAATATCGTCTTCACCAGCTATCTGACCGGCGAAAGCCGCATGATGATTCACCGCAACGTGCAGGAGCGGCTGCAATACCTTGCGGGCTTTTTGCAATGGGACCAGGACCCCTACCTGGTGATCACCGATGACGGCCGCCTGGTGTGGATGGTGGACGGCTACACCACTTCCCTCTCGCATCCCTACTCCGCCACGCTTCCAGTAGCCGGGTTGCCGGACGGCGCCAATTACATACGCAACGCGGTGAAGGCCACTGTGGATGCCTACAACGGAAAAATATCGCTGTACGTGTTCGATCCCAGCGATCCCATCATTCAGGCCTACCAGCATCTATTCCCCAAATTATTTCTGCCCGCATCGGACATGCCCGCCGACCTGCGCCGCCACGCGCGCTATCCTGAAGCCATGTTTCAGGCGCAAGCCGAGGCCTACCGCACGTTCCATATGCGCGACCCGCAGGTGTTTTACAACAAGGAAGACATATGGGACGTGGCGCACAATCTGCTGGGCCAGTCCGGGCAGCCGGAAAACGTGCAGCCTACTTACGTGGTGGCCACTTTGCCGGGAGAAAAATCGCCTGAATTTCTGCTGATTCTTCCCTTCACTCCGCGCGGCAAGGATAACTTGATCGGCTGGATGGCCGCGCGGTCCGACGGCGATCATCTGGGAAATTTGATTTTCTATCAGCTCCCGAAACAACAACTGATGTACGGCCCCATGCAAATCGAGTCGCGCATCGACCAGGACCAAAATATTTCCAAGGACCTGACGCTGTGGAACCAGCAAGGCTCGCACGTGTTGCGCGGAAGTATTATTTCCCTGCCGGTGACGGGCGGATTCATTTACGTCGAATCCATCTACATTCAGGCCACCGAAGCGCGCATGCCCCAGCTGAAAAAAGTTGTGCTGGCCATGGGCGACCGCCTGATCTATCGCGACACCTTCGATCAAGCCCTAGCCGAGTTGGTGGGAGGCGCAATGCCCTCGAAGGTAGCGCCCGGAACCGCTGCGTCCGCGCAAGCCGCGCCGCCCGCCGCATCCGGAAACAGCGCCGCCGCCCTTGCCGAGCGCGTGCGCCAAATCCGCGATCAAGCCCAGCAGCTAGTGCAAGAACTGGAAAAACTGGAAAAAGACGCCGGGAAGCAAAAGTAGAACAGGCTTCAGCCTGTTTTCTTTTGACTTCCGTCAACTCGGCAATAAATCAAACCCAGACAGGCTGAAGCCTGTCCTACAAAAATCGCGTAAAACCGCGCCCCGCAATGAACACAGATCGCGCGGTGTATAATCCACGCCATGAACAACGCACCCTACCTCGTTGACAAATTTGCATCAGCACTCCCGTACAGCCGCTACATCCAAACCGGCAGCGAAGAACAGCAGCGCCGCTGGAAGCAGGTCTACGACGCCGCGCATCTTAGCGACGCCCAGAAGCAGCTGGTGGGCGGCTTCGTGCGCGAAATGAAAATTCTGATCTTCAGCGGCATCTGGTGCGGAGACTGCGTTCAACAATGCCCGCTGATCCAGCGCATCGCCGAAGGCAATCCCGCAAAAATCGATTTGCGATTTGTGGAGCGCCCCAAGGAAAGCGAATTGCTCCCCGAGCTGCGCATCAACGCAGGCAGCCGCGTGCCCGTGGTCCTATTTTTGTCCGAGGACAACGAATGGTGCGCCACCGCCGGCGATCGCACCATCAACCGTTACCGCGCCATCGCCCGCGCCAAGCTTGGCCCGCTGTGCCCCACCGGCATTGTGGCTCCCGACAAGGATGAACTCGACGCCACGCTGGCCGATTGGCTGAACGAAGTCGAGCGCGTGCAACTGATGCTGCGACTCACTCCCCGACTCCGCCAAAAATATCAGGATTGACGCGCAGCAGACATTTCGGTTTGCAGATCGAATATGAACCAAACCAAACCCAAAGCAGATGAACATGCGCGACTTTGTGCGGTCAGAAACGCAGGAAGTTCCATATGTTTTGTCGGGGCTTGCCTTCTGATGACCTATGTGAATTGGAGAGACTTGGGCAAACCATTTCATAGGTTAAGTAACTACAATTTATTTTGGATGGTGATCTGCATTTTGGTGATTTGCGAATCATTTACCAATTTCCGGTGTATTCGAGAACGACTTATTCTGTGCCTAGGTTTGCTTGAGTTTCTAAGATCGATGGTTTCAAGGTTTGCTCCAATGGCCCTAAATCAGTTTGCAATCCCAGTAAGGCAAGCTTTTCTGCTCCTATGGATCATTGGCCTTCTTACGAGTTTCAGCATGTTTGTCTCAGCGGCATTCAAGCCCAAGCCAATTTAACGGCCATTCCCGTGTAGTCGCATTTCTTCGACGTATCCGTACTGCAACTTTTAGGGCCGGAGCAGCACAATCGGTTGTCGGGGGCGATCGAGCTGGCGTATATTCGGTTCCATACGATTTCCTACGCCTTCGGAGGTGCCACCAACATGACCGAATTCCCCTTGAAACGTCGTGACTTCCTCGTTGGCGTTGGCGTGAGCGGGCTGGGCTTGGTCTTTGGCCTCGATCTGAAACCGGCGATCGCGGGCACGGAAGTCGATGCACAGGCCACCGGCGCGGGCGTAAAAATGGCCTGGGTGCGCATCGCTCCGGATGGCGCAATCACCATCATGGCGCCCGCTGCGGAGATGGGCCAGGGCACCATGACCGCGCTGGCTGTGGTTTTCGCCGAGGAACTCGATGCCGATTGGAATAGGGTGGCCGTCGAATTCAGCCCCGCCGACGATGCCATTTACGCGAACCCGCTGCCTTTCTTTTTCGGGGTGATGGTCACCGCGGCGAGCACGGCGGTGATGGCCTATTACAAGAACATGCGCCTGTATGGCGCGCAGGCGCGGCGCGTACTGCTAGACGCGGCAGCGAGCCGCCTCAATGCTCCCGTGGCGGAACTCACGACCGAGCCCAGCGTGGTGGTCCACGCCAAAAGTGGACAGCGGCTCACCTACGGCGAGATCGCGGGCTTTGCCACACTGCCGCAAACTTTGCCCGCACTTTCGGAAAAAGATCTAAAGGACCCCAGCCAGTTTCGCCTGATCGGCCACGAAATTCCGCGCGTGGATATTCCGGCCAAGACCGACGGTTCGGCAACCTACAGCATCGACGTGCGCCTTCCCGGAATGGTGTATGCGACGGTGCTGCGCGCACCCGTGCTGGGCGCTGCTGTGACTTCAGTCAACGATGCGGAAGTTTCCAAAATGCGCGACGTGATCAAAGTGATGCAGTTGCCGCCCGATCGCGTTGCGATTGCAGCGCGCACCTACGAAGCGGCGCTGGCCGCCGAACGCGCGCTGAAAATCACCTGGAGCAAAATTGCGCAAAGTGAATTTGACAGTGAGCGCGCCATGGAAGAGCAATCGGCAATCGCGCGCGACCTCGGCAAGGCGGGGGTGCAAGTACAAAACGCCGGCGACGTCGGTGCCGCGATTAAAGGCGCGACCAAAGTTTACAAAGCCGAATACCGCACGGAATTCGTTTACCACGCGCAGCTCGAGCCGCTGAATTCCGTTTCCTGGGTGAAAGATGGCGGCAAAAGCGTGGAAGTGTGGGCCGGGTCACAAACACCAACGCATCTGACGCGCTCCGTCGCCGAGGCGCTCGGCATCACTCCAGAAAATGTGCTGCTGCATCGCACCTATCTGGGCGGCGGATTCGGCAGGCGCTCGGCAATGGACCACGACTGGGCGGTAGACTCCGCGCTGGTTTCCAGGGAATTGGGCATGCCCGTGAAAGTAATCTGGAGCCGCGAATCCGACGTGCGTTTCGGCCGCTTCAAGCCCATGACCGCGCAATTTTTGCAGGCGGCGGAAGATAGCAGCGGCCGGCTGACTGCCTGGCATCATCGCCTGGTCGCGGACGAAGCGCTGGCCATGACCGATCCGCTCCGCTTTGAAAAAGGCAAAGAGTTCCCCAGAATTTCCACCACAGGAATTCGCACCGATTACGACGTTCCCAACATTTTGGTGGAAGCCGTGCGCAACAAGCTGGGAGTACGCATGTCGGCCGTGCGCGGCGTGGGCTCCACCGTCAATCAATTCGCGGCGGAAAGTTTCGTGGATGAGATCGCCATGGCGCGCGGCGACGATCCCGTCGAGATGCGGCTGGAACTCTTGCGGAAATCTCCTGTTGAACAGGAAGTGCTCCGCGCCGTTGCCAACATGGCAGGCTGGAAGAAGGGCGAGAAGACTGGCCGCGGAGTGTCGTACGTGACCAACGCGGGAACCTACATGGCCACAATCGCGCGCGTCATTATCGACCACAATAGCGGCGTCATCCGCGTGCCCGAAATCTGGATCGCCGCCGACGTGGGTGTGCCAATCATGCCGCGCAATCTCGACGCGCAACTGCAGAGCGCCGTCATCCACTCTCTGAGCAATCTGCTCAAGGAGCGCATCACGTTCAAGAACGGCGCGGTTCAGCAATCCAATTATTACGACTACCAAGTCCTGCGCATGTCGGAAGCGCCGGAAGTGCACACGCACATCGTGCCGTCCACGCGCAATCCCGTGGGCATCGGCGACCTCGGGGGAATTGGCGTGGGCCCCGCGGTGGCGAACGCTTTCTTTTCGGCCACCGGACGCCGCTTGCGCCAATCGCCGTTTCTGCCGGAGCGCGTGCTCGCGGCGCTGAAAAGTTAAAAGTTATTGCGAAATGAAAAGCCTGCGCATGGAGCATTTTATTTTTGTCATTCCGAGCGAAGCGAGGAATCTCTCTTCGATGGAATTCAGAAAACGAGGTTCACTGCGATGATTTCTCTAACGGTGAATAAACGCAGCGTGCAGCTGGATGTCGAACCCTCCACTCCCCTGCTGTGGGTCTTGCGCGAGCACCTTGGCCTGACCGGCACAAAATACGGCTGCGGCGTATCGCAATGCGGCGCCTGCACCGTGCATCTGGATGGCCGGCCGGTGCGCTCGTGCAGCACTGCGGTATCGAGCGCTGTGGGCAAGGAAATCACCACCATCGAAGGGCTTTCAGAGGGCCGCAATCATCCTGTGCAGCGCGCCTGGATCGAGATAGAAGTCCCGCAGTGCGGCTACTGCCAGTCCGGGCAGATCATGAGCGCGGCGGCCCTGCTGAAGACAAATCCCAACCCCGCGGACGACGACATCAACCGCGCCATGTCCGGAAATATCTGCCGCTGCGGAACCTATCCGCGAATTCGCCACGCCATTCATCGCGCGGCGGAACTGACCAGGGCAGGGGGATGAGAATTTGAAATTTGAAATTTGAAATTTGAAATTTGAAATTTGAAATTTGAAATTTGAAATTTGAAATTGACTTGATGTGGCATAGGCTTCAGCCTGTGGATTTTCGTCCTTGCAAGTACCAAACCCCACAGGCTGAAGCCTATGCCACGTAAACCTGCTACTCCGCCATTGCCTCTTCGTGAATGGTCTTCACCCTGGGGCGCTCGATGTTGGGCAGGAAGGCCGCCAGCAAACCCATGGCGGGCAGATACGAGCAAACCAAGTACACAAAATTGACGCTGGTCAAATCCGCGAGCCAGCCCAGAACCGCCGCGCCCAGTCCGGCCATGCCAAACGCAAAACCAAAGCACAGGCCGGAGATCATTCCCACTTTTCCCGGAACCAGTTCCTGGGCGTACACCACGATCACCGAAAAGGCCGACGCCAGGATCAGCCCGATCACCACGCTGAGAATTTCCGTCCAAAATAAATTGGCGTATGGCAGGAGCAACGTAAACGGCAGCACGCCAAGAATCGATACCCAGATCACGCTCTTGCGCCCGATGCGATCGCCGACAGGGCCGCCAATCAGCGTGCCCGCCGCAACTGCGCCCAGAAAAACGAACAGGTGAATTTGCGCGCTTTCCACCGACAAGTGAAACTTGTTGATCAAATAAAAGGTGTAGTAACTGGTCAGGCTGGCCAGATAAACGAATTTTGAAAATAGCAGCGCCATCAGAATGGCGATGGACGCCGTGATCCGGCCGGTTGACAAATTGGGAGCCCCGTCCACGTGCTTGGCGCTGAATTTTTTCCAGGTGGAACGATGCTTCTTGGCCCAGCTGCTTACTCCAGTGAGCAGAATCATGCCCAGCAATGCGGCCAGCGTGAACCAGGCGATGCTGGCTTGCCCCCTGGGCATCACGATGAATGCCGCCAGCAGCGGCCCCATCGAAAGTCCCGCGTTGCCGCCCACTTGAAATAGCGATTGCGCCAGGCCGTGTTGCCCGCCGGAGGCCATGCGCGCCACTCGCGAAGATTCCGGATGAAATACCGAAGAGCCGGTTCCCACAAGCGCCGCGGCAACCAGCAGCGCCGGAAAGGTGTGCGCGATCGACAATAAAACCAGGCCAACGAGCGTCGCGCCCATTCCCACAGGCAGCGAGTACGGGCGTGGATTCTTGTCCGTATAAAATCCGATCAGCGGCTGCAGCAGCGAGGCAGTGGTCTGATAGGTGAGCGTAATCAGGCCGATTTGCGCGAAATTCAGATTGAAGGAAGTTTTCAGCAGCGGGTAAATGGCCGGCAAGAGCGACGCCAGCATGTCGTTCACAAGGTGGCAGACGCTGATCGCGCCCAACACCTTGAAGACAACCTCATGCCCCACGTCCACCAAAGATTCCGTTTGCGTTGCCGCCAATTTTCTCTCCCAACATGCAAATCACAAATCCGTGCCGAAATCCCCGCTCAAAGATTGTATCAAGACTTAATTGTTTTCCGGGACAGAAACCATGCACCGGCTGCATTTACGCCACGCCCGCCTGGCGCATCACGGCTTCGGACTTGCTGCGAATTTCCCGCGCAACCTCGTATGGATCGCCCAGTTGGAATTTCGGAAGGAAAAGTTCCACGGAAAGCGGACCTGCGTATCCCTTTTCCGCAAGCTTGCCGAGAATTCGCGTCAGCGGGCTGATTCCGTCGCCGGGGATGAAGCGCGTGGTGAGGTCCAGCATTTCGCGGGGCATGTCGGGCACGTCCTGAAAATGCACGTGGCCGATTTCGCCAGTGCGGATCATGTCCAGGTCCTCCAGCTTGTTGAGGCCGGACCAGAAATGGTAGCAATCCAGAAGGGGTTCGATATTGGGATGGGCCGCCGCGCGCATCAGCTTGAGCAAGGTCGGCAACGTGGAAATGAATGTCGAGGTGCGCAAGAATTCGATCCTGAGCTTCATGTCGAATTGCTTGGCGACTTCTCCCGCGTCGTACATGTTGTCCGGAGCGGCTTTGTAATCCTCCTCGGTAACTTTCTTGCTGGTGGCTGTGGAGGCGTAGATGCGGTTCAATCCCATGGTCGCGTACATCTCGCAGCGCTTCTTGAGATTGTCGAGCGCGGCATCATGGTTGGGATTGGGCTCCCACAGTTCGGTGACACCTGTCGCAGCATGCACGAGGTTCAAACCCAAATCGTCGATTACGCGCTTTGCGGCTGCCAGGTTTTCGGTTTTCAGAAATTCGTCTAGCAGGACATTGGTGATTTCCACATTCTTGATTCCGGCGCGCGCCCAGCCTTCCAGCGATTTGCGGTAGCCCGCTCCGTTGGAGGTGTTCTGGTGCAAGGCCAGCGACATTTTCTTGTCGCTCGCGGCCGCTGATAAAGCGCTTGTCGCGGCCAAGGCTACAGGAGTGAGCAGCACTTCTCTTCTGGAAATTGTGGTCATTCCATCCCCCTTGATTGCGGTTTGAGTAGCGCGGGCTTCAGCCTGCGGGGTTTGGTCCTTGCTAGGGCTAACCTCCGCAGGCTGAAGCCCGCGCTACTCAAACCTTCCCCTATATCTTCGGCACTGGCGGCCAAATTCTTACGGCGCTGTTGGGCCCGTTGGGCGCGTGGACCAACTCCGGAACCACGGAATGTCCATTGAAGCCAAGCGGAGACTTGGCCACAGCGGGCGCGTAGTCCCGATCGAAACCTTCCTTGGACGCGAACTCATAAAGAATACCGTGCTTGGCCCATCCGGCGACGGAACTCAGCCTCCTGGTCCTGAGGCAGGAAGGCGTGGCGCACATTTTCGGCAGCCGCTCCAGAACGTATCCGGCGTGCATTTCTTCTTCAAATTCCGTTGGGCAATTGAAGCTTCCCACTTGAATGCAGGGAGCGCCCATCATGCCTTCCTTATACGCGCCCAGCGCGCTGCCATCGCGCCTGCCGGTTTCCGTAAAAATATTGGTGCGTTCGCCCATGCGCATGGCCAGCATTTTCTTGCCCTGCTCGGGCAGCGCCGCGTTCAGCACGCTTGGGACGGGATCGCCGAACACGTTGGCATCGCTTGCGGCAATCAGCAGCATGTAATGGAAACCTTTTCCAACCTTGGGGTCGTCAACGTGTTTGTAGCGCTTGGAATTGTCGGCGCCGCCTTCGAGGTCCTGCGAGGCGTAATGCGCCGCCCACAGATAGGCGGGCCGCTTCAGGAGGCCGGGAAGATAGGTCCCGTGCAGCCAGGAAAAATAATCGTCGCGGCCTTCCGCGGGCAGGTCGTACCAGGTGATCCACATGCCTCGATCCGGCGGCGCGCTCCTTGCTGTATTCTTTCGCGGCGCGGAATCCTTGCCTGCGCTTTGCGCAAAAGCATTTCCTGCAGCGGCCAAAGCAACTGCCGCTCCACCCGCAGTTTTCAAGAAAGTTCGGCGCTGCTGCATGGCCGCTTCATCGTTCTTCTTCACGTCGGCTCCTTCCACGGAAGCGCGTTTCCCGTCTTGCTCATCCCACCGCGCTATCTTATACACCCAGCGTTGTTGCGATGAAACGAAGTTGTCGTTTTCCATTCCTTAAGTTACGGCCCCTTCAGCCTGGCGAATCTGAAATTGTGCGCGACGAAACCCCACAGACTGAAGTCTGTGCTACATCAGGCCCGAAAAGATTCTGACTGGTCACGAAGAACCGATAGCGCTACAATCTGCAACCATTATGATCCAAACCACTTCAGCGGCACGCCGCCAATTCATTAAGTTTCTGGCCGCCAGCCCTTACGTCGCAGCGCTCGGCGGAGTGGCCGCGTTCTTCGAGCAAACCGGCCTTGCCCAGAGCATGCCGCAATCCGCCGACGTCATTACCAAGCCCGGCGACGCTCTCAACGTTTTCGATTTCGAGGAAGCCGCGCACCGCAAAGTCATGCAGGGGCATTGGGCGTACATGGCCAGCGGCGTGGACGACGACGGCACGCTGCGCGCCAATCGCGAGGCTTTCAAGCATGTGGAATTGCGCCCGCGCCGGTTGCACGACGCCACCAAAGTGGACATGCGCGTCGATTACTATGGCACAACATACAACAGCCCCATCTTCCTGTGCCCCACCGGCGGCGAGAAATCGTTCTTCCCCGAAGGCGAGCTGGCCGTTGCGCGCGCCGCAAAAGCGCATGGCACTTTGCAGTTTTTGTCCACGGCCACATCGACCGCTGTCGAAGATGTAATCAAGGAACGAGGCGCGCCGGTCTGGTATCAGCTGTATGCGACGACTTCCTGGGATGTGAATGAAAAAATCCTGCGCCGCGTGGAAGCCGCGGGGTGCCCTGTGGTGGCGCTCACCGTCGACAACACCACCGGGCGCAACAGCGAAACCTATCTGCGCACGCGCGGTAAGGACGGGTGCTTCGACTGCCATGAAAATGGCGACGGGCCATCGAGCAAAGAGCGGCCCATGTACGCCGGGATCGACTTGACCGGAGTGAAAACGCAAAATCCCTCCATGGATTGGGCATTCCTCGACCGGCTGCGCAAGACGTGGAAGGGAAAATTTTTCATCAAGGGAATGGATACGCGGGAGGACGCGCGGCTGTGCGTCGAGCACGGCGTTGACGGGATACTGGTGTCGAATCACGGCGGGCGCTCCACGGAGACTTTGCGCGCAACATTGGAAGCTTTGCCGGAAGTGGTTGCCGCAGTTGACGGCAAAATTCCCATCTTCGTGGATGGCGGATTTCGACGCGGCACGGACGTGTTCAAAGCCCTGGCGCTTGGGGCCAAGGCCGTCGGGATCGGCCGTCCCTTCCTGTGGGGATTGGGAGCGTTCGGCCAGCCGGGAGTCGATCGCGTGATCGAAATTATGCAGGGTGAATTGAAACTGGTGATGGGAAATTGCGGAACGCGCACGGTCGCGGACATCACTCGCGATTACATTTCCGCGCCCGACTGGAAAATCTAGTTTAAGTAGCGCTGGCTTCAGCCTGCGGGTTTTAGTCCTCGCTTGGTTTAACCCCCGCAGGCTGAAGCCCGCGCTACCAAACCCGATCGCAATCTAGCGCGGCGGCTTGGGCCACCAACTCACAAAGCCATCTTTGTTGGGCATCTTGACGCGCGGCAGAGACTTGGCGTCGAGCACCGTATCCGCGGGAACAATTCCGTCGATGGACAAAATGTAAGCCGTCACGGCGTAGACTTCGTCGTTGCTCAGCGATTGCGGCGCAGTGATGGGCATGGCCCTACGAATGTAATCAAATAGCGTTGTAGCAACCGGCCAATAGCTCACTGCTGTTTTCACCGGCTTGCCGGATGCAAGCGTCCCAACTCCTCCGGTAAGCTGATCCTGCGGTTTCCCCGCGCCCTTCTCCCCGTGGCACACCATGCAAGATTTGGCATAAACCGCAGCGCCCGCCGACACCGACCCGCTCCCGGGCGGCAATCCCCTTCCGTCCGGAACAACCGTGATATCCACTTTTCGAATTTCTTCGGGCGTGAGCGCACGGCCAAGATTTGGACCTTGTGCGCTGCAAACGGATGCCGCGAGGCAGAATGCAACCACAGGGGAAATACGAATAGCCTTAAGCACAGCTTTAAGCTGAAGTTTTTCTTTAAGCGTATACATTTTTCACCGTCCCATCCGCATCAACGCCCCAGCTTTGAATCCCGTTATTGTGGTATCCCTGTCCCGGCGCATACTGAGCCACCCAACTTGCTCGTGTTGGCTGTGTGTCGCCAGTCTCGTCCGTGGCCCGGCTCATCAGAGTGGAGGGCCGGCCATCCCAATGCCAGGGCAAGCGGAAGCGAGTGACCGCCTTGGGCAGCACGGGTCCGGTCAAGGCAGCGAGCGCCCAGGTTTTGCCGCCGTCCGCGGAAACTTCCACTTTCGAAACTCGGCCTGCGCCAGACCACGCCAGCCCGGAAATTTCATACAGGCCGGCGCCTTTCATGGTCATTCCAAACGACGGCTTGACGATTACGGATTTCGCGCCCATGGCAAACATGAATTGGCGCGCCTTTCCGCTGGGCATCAACTCCGTATAGTGCGAAGTCTCGTCCCTTGCATCCACCGGCGCATCGATCACATTCAATCGGCGCAGCCACTTCACGTTCATGTTGCCTTCAAAGCCCGGCAGCAGCAGGCGCATCGGAAAGCCTTGCTCGGGGCGAATCGCTTCGCCGTTTTGATACAGGGCAATCATGGCGTCGTCCATGCACTTTTCCAGCGGGATGCTCCTGCTCATTGCCGCCGCATCGCCGCCTTCAGCGATCACCCATTTCGCTTCCTTGTTCACTCCAGCTTCTGCCAGCAGCGTAGAGAGGCGCACTCCGGTCCATTCCGAACAAGAGAGCAGCCCATTCATTTCACCGGCGGTCATTTGCAACGGTTGCGGCGCGCCGTATGCTCCGCTGTTGCCGGAGCACTCCACAAAATGAATGCGCGTCTCCATGGGATAGCGCATGAGCGCGTCCAGCGAAAATGCCAGCGGCCGTTTCACCATTCCGTGAATCAACAATTCGTGGCGGCTGGGGTCGATGTCGGGAACGCCGTTGTGGTGGCGCTCGAAGTGCAATCCGGCGGGCGTGATCGTTCCCTCCATCAGATGCAGAGGCGTGCGCGAAACGCCTGTTCCAGCGCGTCCCGGCGCGATGGTGAAGATGCGCTGCACTTTTTCCTGCCACTTGGAAGGCGTGCCGTAGGCCGAGAATGGCCGCCCCGGCGTCTTCATCCATTCCGGAGCGTCCGCGCCAGCAATGTCCTGCGCGCCGACAACACCCGCACTGGCGGCCGCTATTCCCGCGCCAAACAGCGCGCCGCGCAACAGAGCGCGCCGATTCAGCAATCCATTTCCCGCGGCAACTTCATCGCGCAAATTGGCGACATCCTTATTTTCAAGATTGCTCATGATGATCGATGTCTCCGTTTCCAGATCGATTCAAAAACAGAACCGCCCCGATGCCCAGGAAAGATTACCGTGACATCGGGGCGGTCTCAAGCTTCTATTTATTAACTTGTCCCAACTTTTTCCGCCGCAGCGAAAAAGGCGGGGAGTTCGATTCAAGCCGGCGCAAAAACATTCAACACAAACGTTTCGCGTGCGGCCAGCAGAGCGCTACTTCCAAGCCGAGTACAGCGGCTTGCTGACCAAGTAGGCAGGATTCGCTCCCGGACGCGGCGTGAACTTCTGCGCGCGGCCGTTGTCCACTTCGGCGGTATAAAAATTGCCGTCCTGGTCGACGCTGAATCCGTGCACTCCCCAGAAGCCGCCCGGGAAATCTCCCCAGGTGCCCCAGGAGTACAGGAAGTGTCCCTGGAGATCGTACTTCAGCATCTTGGACGTGCCGCGATCATAGGCCCACAGCATGCGGTCCGCGCCGATGTAGATCAGGTGAACGTCGGAGGGATCCGTGCCCATGCTAAATTCGGAGAGATATTTTCCGTTTTCGTCGAATATCTGTATGCGATGGTTGCCGCGATCGTTCACATAAACATGTTTCGTAACCGGATCGAGCGCCACGCCGTGAACGTTGTTCATGTAGTAGGGGCGGGTATCGAAGGGGTCCGAGCCCTTCAGATGCATTCCCTTCATGCCCCAGTCCATGAGGAATTTCCCATTCTTGTCGAACTTGGCTACGCGCGTACCGTTGTATCCGTCGGCCACATATAGCGTGCTGTCCGGCAGCCAGGAAAGAAACGTGGGCCGGTTGAAGTGCGTGCCGTCCGCGCCCTTCACGGTCGGCGTACCGATGGTCTGCACCAGCGTCTTCATGTCATGCGTGAAGATGTAGATGGCGTGCATGTGATCGTCCACGATCCAGATGTGCTTCTCGGGATCGTAAGGATTGATGGTCACATAGTGAGGGCGCTTGAACAGATGATCGTACTGCGGAAAGGTCTCGATGATTTTTCCGCTGGCGTCCACGATGGTCAGGCAGTGTTCCCACTTGGCATCCACTCCCACCACTCCTTTTCCCTCCATCCAATTCTTCGGCCCATCCTCAGGCTCCTGACCCGTTCCGCCCGACCCAGGCAGAGCTGAAACCGTGGCATCGCGCCACGGCAGGCGGCCAATCGGAAAGATCAAGCTCGGGCCAAACTCAGGAATCAACTTTGCATTCGGCCGTTTGATGTTCGGCAATTCTCCGCGGAAGAGCAGGAACACGCGGTTGGGATTCTCCGCGTAAATGCTCTGCCCCGCTCCCCATGTCCAGGCATCGTTTCCCGGCAGCGTGCTGATGTTGGCCGGCCAATCCTTGGCCACTTCATAAGGACCGAAAGTGTCCTGGCCGCCCACCTGACCCGAAACGGCCGCTATGCTTGCCGGCGTTCCCTGCCCCTGCACCGTCCAGGGATTGCTCCCAAACGAAAATCCAACCACGCATCCAATCCCAATCGCTAAAACTGTCAGCAGAACTCTGCGCATGACTCCCCTTCCCGTACCCTCGACAATGAGATTTATGTTGACGGCGCGGCTAGCCGCTTGGCCCCGCCCCCAAGCCTTATATGCTTGCCACAAACACGTGTCAATAATATCTTGTATGTTGATGGGCTCCAGAGACTCGCGGTGCGCCGCTTCCGGGAGCCCGCGCACGAGTACAATTTTCTTGAAACATTCTTGCCTTATAAATCGTCGTATATAATGATTGCAGTAGTGGCAATGTTCGTCCTCCGGCAGGAATGACGAAAACTTTCACGAATCGAACGGATGAGGGATAACATGAAAAATTATCGAGTTGCTTTTCTTGCGGTATGCATAGGACTTCTGTCGCTGGCGCCCATGGCGTTCGCGCATCACGGCACGGCCAATTACGATACCACCCGGCAGATCACGGTAAAGGGTACGGTGACTGGCTTCGAATTCGTCAATCCTCACGTTCAAATTTTCTGGGATGCCAAGGACGATTCCGGGGCGCCGTCAAAGTGGCAGGGCGAACTCACCAGCCCCAATCGCCTGAGCAGGGTTGGCTGGACCAAGAGCACGCTCAAGCCCGGCGACTCCGTGGTCATCACCGGCTTTCCGACCAAGAGCGGCTCACACGAAATTTGGATTCAGAAAGTTGTGGGCAACGATGGCCAGGAACTTTCAACGGGCGGCGGCGGAAACTAATAATTTCATCGCTGCTCTCGCACCAGTTCGACAAACATAAGTGGTTCAAAGGAGAGTTTCAGCATGCGTAGTCGTATTGGCACCATCCTTCTAGCGGGGGTAGCCGCCGTGGCGGTCCCCTCCGCGATGCACGCTCAGGCCGCTCCGCAATCCGGAATGGCCAAGCCCGCCACGCCGGCTACTGCGGCGCAGATGCATGATTTCTCCGGTGTCTGGAACATGCGCGCCACGCCCGCCCAGCGAAAGTTTCTGGGCAGCACCTATACGGCCGAGCCGCCCGAAATGACGGCTTGGGGGACGGAGAAATACATGGCCTACAAGCCGTCCAACGGTCCCCGCACGCATTCGCTCAAGGATACCGACGACCCGGTTCTGAAACTCTGCCTTCCACCGGGAACACCGCGAATCTACCTGCAGCCGTTTCCTTTTCAGATCGTAATGACCCCCAAGGAAATGCTGATGATTTTTGAATATGACCATACAGTACGCCAAATCTTCATGGATGGCCGTCCGCATCCCGAGGATGTAACTCCCACCTATATGGGCCATTCCATTGGCAAGTGGGAAGGCGACACACTGGTGGTCAACACGGTAGGGTTCAACGAGAAGACGTGGCTTGACCGCGATGGCCATCCGCACAGCGATCAACTGCACGTCATCGAACGATTCCACCGCGTCGACGCCGAAAACATGGTCAACGAAATCACCATGGATGATCCCAAAGCCCTAGCCAAGCCATGGAAGACCGAACTGAACTTCCAGCTCAAGCCGGGTTGGGACATCATGGAATTAGCCTGCACCGATAACGCAGCGTTCGAAGATTTCGAAAAGTAAGCAATCTCCCCTCGGGCGGCAGGAAGCCAGTCCGGCCCCTGCCGCCCGAAGGAATTTTCCGCAAGGCGCAAACCCCTCGCATCCATCCCCGGCAAAACCTGCAAGCCAATTTCACTCTGGCAATGTCCGAAAATTTCTCTTTTCCAAAAATCCCTTTAATTTAAGGGTTGTGCAGTCCTGTAGGGACGGAACACCGTAGCCCACTGCGCAGAGGTGGGAAGACGCGCGAGCAAGAAAACCAAGCCCCGGAGGGGCGGCACAAGTTGGCGGGTCAAGAATCCTCCGCCCTCCTGGCTCTACACGATTGCGCGCAGTTTCCCACCTTTCCCATTTGGGGTTACGGTGGAATGCCCTCCGGCATCTACAGAAAAAAGGCAGCCATCGCGTCATGAAAATCGCGCTCAAACCCTTCGTCGAGGCAAGCTCCTATAAGCCCAGGCCGTCGTTTCAACTAGCCTCCATTTCTCAAAAACGGCAATATCCTCCTCCAGTACCATCACCCTCAAACGAACTGCGAGCCGCGTATCCACCGCCGCCTCCCCGGTTTTTCCTCAAGCTGTAAAACATAACTTGACATTTATTTTTGAATGAAAGAGTATCCCCGGTATTGGGGTAGTCGTCTGGGCACCAATGCGTCGTAAAAAACTTAGGATAATTGTGGGTTGTTCCTTTTTTATTTTGCTTTGTGGGTAGCAGATCGTGGCGAATCCTGGCCATCCAGATATGGATTGACCAGGTGAAGGCGCGGCTTCGGGGAAGAAATGAAATAGGGCCGCGATCCTTCAAGTATTCACTGCGACTGCAAAACGAACCTAGGAGGGTGGGTCATATGAAGCAAGGGGTGCTAAGTTCCATAAAGTGGAAGACTGCCGCGGCAGTTTTTCTTTTGGCATTTGCATTAGTTTCGCTAAGTAGCGCTCCAGTATTCGCGCAAGGCACTGCCGGCCGAATTCTTGGAACGGTTACCGATCAGAGCGGTGGCTCCATTGCCGGCGCAACCGTCATCGTCACCGACGTAAACCGAAACGTTCCCCGCACATTGACCACGGATGATTCGGGTCAGTACAACGCTGGAAACCTCTTGCCCGGCCAATATAAGGTTCACGCCGAAGCAAAGGGTTTCAAGGCTTTCGAGCGCACTGGCGTTACTTTGGAAGTCAGCGCTGAAATTCGCGTTGACGTTCAACTGCAGCCCGGCGAAGTTTCACAAACCATCACCGTCAATGAAGATGTGCCGCTGGTGGAAACCACCAACGCCGAACTCGGCGCCACGCTGCAAAGCGCCATCATCGCGGACATTCCCCTGAACGGCCGCAACTTCGAAAACTTGCTGCAACTGAACCCCGGCGTCACCATCTACCCCGGCGGCTCCGGCATGGCCCAGAGCGCCAACGGCCAGCGCCCGCATGACAACGTCTACATGGTCAACGGTATTATGGCCAGCGATCCTTGGATGGGCCAGAGCGTGTTCAACGCAGTTATGGCCGCCGGCGACGCGGGCACCATCATGCCCATGGACGCAATCGACGAATTCAAGACCGAGGAAAATCCCCGTGCGGAATTCGGCTGGAAGCCCGGCGCAATCGTCAGCGTCGGCGTCAAGTCCGGTACCAATACTATTCACGGCTCGGCGTATGCCTATGGCCGCGACACGGCTTTCGATGCGCGTAACTATTTCAACCCGGCAACAGTTCCCGCCGGCTCTTCCATTTCCACGGTAAAACAGCCAGTAGGTCTCGAGCAGTTTGGCGCCACATTTGGCGGACCCATCAAGAAGGACAAGCTGTTTTATTTTGTCAACTTTGAGGGCCAACGCTATTCGATCGGAAATCCCAATGTCGTTTCCACGCCAACGCAAGCGGCTCTAATGGCGGCCTGCTCGGCAGCTTTGGGAACCGCTGCGCCCGGCACTGGTAGCGCCAGCGGCACTGGCCTATCTCTTCTTAGCGCCTCTATCGCCGGTCTCACCCCCACCTGCGCGCTTGATCCAACAAAGGCCACTGTGGATAAGGGCGGCCTTGCCTTTCAGGGCCTATTCCCAGTTAACAATACGGGAGCCGTCGGCACCGATTTGCTGAGCACCAACAGCGTCAACGGCGGGTTGGGCAAGGTGAACTATCGCGTCAACGACAAAAACCAGCTGGAAGGTATGTACTTCATCAGCCAAGGCGACAATACTGCCGTTGACGGCCCCACCAGCGAAGTTTCCAATAACTGGATCAGTGCGCAGCATGCTCGGTCGCAAGCGATTTCCGCTGACTGGGCCTATACGCCAAGTTCCACTGTGGTGAACGAGGTCCGCTTTGGATACGCTCACTACTACCAGCTGTTCCTGGGCACGGACGCCAGCCAGAACGCCGCTACGTATAATTTCAATGGACAAACCTACGAATTGCCAACTGGAATCAACCCTGCAGGTCAAGGCGGGTTGAGTTACGGTGGAGCTCCGGACATTCGATTCCAGGGCTTTTATGCCGGCGGCAACGGAATCGGCGTCGGCTGGCCCAAGCAAGTGGGGCCGGATGGCGTCCTCGAGTTCCTCGATCACGTCTCAATCCTGAAGGGCAAGCATTCCTTCAAGATGGGCGGAGAAATCATCAGCAACATGTCGACCACCAACGAGACCGCCAACGCCAAGTCGCAAATTCGCTTCAGCAATTTGAACAACTTCTTTCTAGGGAAACTCAAACAGGGCGCCCTGTTCCTCGGAAACGGCAATCGAACCTTCACCAATCAAGGGTATGCCGCTTTCCTGCAGGATGACTGGCGCATCAAGCCACATCTTACTTTGAATCTGGGCGTACGCTACGAACTGAACACTGTCGTCCATGAGAAGAACGGTCAAATGGGTAACTTCGATCCCGTTCAAGGTCTGATCCAGACGAACAATCCATACCACGGCAATCACGATGACTTCTCGCCGCGCCTGGGCTTTGCCTGGGACGTCAATGGCACTGGGAAGACCGTGGTTCGCGGTGGAGCGGGCATCCTCTACGAGCAGCTCAGCTATGACGTGATGAACGGCGAAGGCAATCTGCTCGGCCTGCGCACTTTCCCGACTGGATTGCCCCTCATTAACGCAACTGGTCCAGCAGGGACGACCCCGTCAGCTGGCCCTCTGGTTGGCAACATCCAGCTGCAATCCATTGCGTTTGCCAAGGGAAGTTCGTCGCTCGGCCCAATCGACACAGCGTGGCAAAATTTCAATCCTACGGTTCCGGTTTCCCTACAAACAACTCTCTTCGCCGGTGTAGCCACTCCTGCCTGCGGAGATGGTCACACTCTGCCTAGCGGCTACGCAGCTGCTCCGGCTCCCTGCGAAGTCTACGGCGTAAATCCCAATATCCGCACCCCTTACGTCAGCAATTGGAATTTGGACATCCAACACGCGATCACCAACAACCTATCGATCGACATCGGTTACGTTGGCAACCACGGCACTAAACTGCTTGGCAAAGCCGACATCAACCAGCCTTTGCCGGGTTCTGGGTGGACAGCCGGCGCCCAATCTGCTTGCATTCTAAGTGCCACTGATTCAACTCCTTTCGACAATTGTGCACCTAGTGCTAAAGCAGAGCAGGCGGCCCTGCCGTTCACGGCACCCTGCGCTGCCAACATCGCGGCGTTGGGCGCAGCAAATAAACCAGGTGGTCCATTCAACCCCACCAATTCATGCTTTTCTTACCTGAGCTACATCACGATGATTAACAACAGTTACGAGTCCAATTACAATGGCTTGCAAATGACTCTAACGGGTCGGAATTACCACGGTCTTTCGTTCACGGCGGGTTATACGTATTCCCACGCCCTGGGCGACGCTTCCGACCAGGGAACTTCCGCCAACTTCCCCGTTCCTCTGAACAGCTACGGGAGCATCCGCCAGCAAATGTATGCCAACACCGACTTCGACATCCGGCATCGCTTGACGGTTTCGCTCAATTATGCGATTCCCGGAAAGAAGGGTTACGGACAAATGCTGGAAGGATGGGGAGTCAATTCCATCATCATCGTCACCAGCGGTTTGCCTTGGGGCCTGTCCGATCAGTCGGATGACTTCAGCGGAACCGGTGTAATCAGCAGTTCCGCGCAGAGCTTGGGTGAGCAATGGAACTTCTTCGGCAAGCCCAGCGACTTCACACCAGTCCATGGCTGGACCGATACCAACGGTGGTTGGCAATCCGGCGGCGGCGGCCTTCCTTATTTCAGCGGCGGCGGACCACAGGGTGATGAGACTGCCAATGCTACCTGCAATGCCAAAGCAGCGGCTATTGGGCCTCTGGCGCAGGCTTCCCTCAGCAACCTGGGTTGCTATGCGGCTGGCAATTCAGTCCTGATCCCTGCGGCTTACGGCTCCTACGGCAACACCAAGCCGAACATCTGGCGCGACTCCGGCTTCAAGAACATGGACTTCTCCGTTACCAAACAGTTCACGTTCAAGGAGCGGTTCAAGGCGGAAGCCAAGGTCGAGTTCTTCAACATTCTCAATCACCCCATCTGGTCCAACCCCAGCGGCGGACCGGGTGGCGGCATCGAGGATCCTTCCGGTCAGCCGTTCGGTTTCATTGGCCTAACACCGGACACTTACAGCTCCAACCCGCAGCTTGGCTCTGGCGGCGCTCGCGCAATGCAGTTGGGCTTGAAACTCAGCTGGTAGTTCGTACGTCTCACACAAGGGGCCGGACTAACCTCCGGCCCCTTTTTTATTTGTGCGGGACGCAAACGTAATTATTTTTGTCATTCTGAGCGTAGCGAAGAATCTCTCTTCGATTTCATCGCGGCGCAAAAAGAAAGAGAGATTCTTCGCTCCGCTCAGAATGACAAAATATTCTCAATGACAAAAAGTTTCGCCGTTGAAAAAGTTTTCGTCGTTGAGAACATTTTCGTCGTTGAAAAAATGTTTGTTGTCGAAAATGTGTTTATTGTTGCAAATGCGCTTGTTGCCGAGCTAAATGTCAGAAGGCAAGGAACAAGAACTCCTCCCAGGAAAGGCAGGAACACGGACTATGCCAAGCGAAAAGCTTCCAGTACCATCAAGAAACAATTTGGTTGAGAGGCGCGAATTTCTGAGCGGCGCGGCGACCCTCGCCGGCGCTTCACTGGTGGGCGGCGCGGGATCGACCCTGCTGGAGAGCGCTGCAAGCGCCGCTCCTCTGCCCAAGCCGCCTCCTCCGTCCATGACGCCGACGGTGGAGCGCAAGCTGGCGCGCTGGCAGGATCAGCGCTGGCTGCTGGACGCGGTGATCAACACGGTCGGCCCGGAGTGGGATCAGGGCCGCCTCGGCGGCCTCATGGGCATCCCCGGCGGAGCAGCCAACGCCGCGGGGCTGCGCGCGCGCATCCACAAGTTCAACGACATCTCGCGCGAATTCGCGCGCACCGCCGTGCGCCGCGAGAAGGAAGCCCGCCAGTCCGAAAAAGAAGGCCGCAACGTGGCCGCGCGCGAAGCCTATTTCCTGGCCGCGCATCTTTACGCCGGGGCGCAGTGGGCCATCTTCGAAAACACGCCGGACAATTTGCTGCTCAACGACAAGAAAAACGAAATGTACGCCAAGTACATCCAGTACGCGGACCATCCCATTCGCCGCGTGGAAGTGCCCTTCGGCGGAGGCGGAAAAACGCTGCCCGGATATTTGCACCTGCCGCCCAACGCGTCGGGCCGCGTGCCCTGCGTGTGGTCCATCTCCGGACTGGACAGCAACAAGGAAGGCGGAGCCGGCATCTATGGCGACCCCCTGCGCGAACGCGGCATCGCCACGCTGGCCCTGGAAGGGCCCGGTCAAAATGAATGCGCCATTCGCGGAATCTACCTGACGCAAACCAATTGGCAGGAAGCGGGCAAAGTGGTGCTGGAATGGCTGCGCTCGCAAAAGGAAATCGATCCGGACAAAATTGCGCTGCGCGGCGCGAGCCTGGGCTCCTACCTCGGCACGCAGGTCGCCTCGATCGACTCACGGCTAAAGGGCGCGGCCCTGCAAGCCATGGCCGTCGAGCCAACCATGCACACAGCCTTCACAACCGCTTCGCCTTCCTTCAAGCTGCGCTTCCTGTATTACACAGGCATCGAGACGGAAGCGGATCTCGACAAGTTCCTGCAAACCTGGACGCTGCACGGCGTGGCCGAAAAGGTCAAGTGCCCCTACCTCATCGTGGGCGGCGAGGACGATCAGCTTTCTCCCGTCGAATACGGCCTGCAACTGATGGACCTGATCAATTCGCCAAAGCAGATGATCCTGTACGAAGGCGCTCTGCACAGCGTCAGCGGCGCTCCCTCCACCACCAACGGCCCCGCCACGGGCACATTCATGGCCGACTGGTTTGCGGACCGCTTTGCCGGAAAGCCCATGCCCAGCAAGCTCATGAAGGTGGACTCCGGCGGGCAGATTCACGATTTCAAATTCGAGGACTCGCGCAAGGCTCTCTCCGTTTCCCTGCTGTGGCAGGGCGGCGAGCGGCAGGCCATGAATCCCGAAAAGCCCAGCATGGTGCAGGAGCCATAGCAGCAGCCTGCAAAGCTTATTTCTCATTGAAACACAATCTGCGTGCGCCCGCGTCCAACAAATGGACGCGGGCGTTTTGCAAGAGCTTTTGAAATTTGCGTATTGGCTGCCGGGCAAATATGCGAAATCCAGGTGCGCCTCCCGCAAGTCCGTGAGAGAATGCAGCAATATTTCGAAGCAATTTACGAGCCAGCAAGACCAATGTGTAATTTGATGCGCCCGGAATTGTTCAAAAGGAGCCCTTAAATGAAATCGACCGCAGGCCGAATACTGGTGCGAATTCTGCTGGCCGCTTCCCTGGCCGTGGCAAGCCTCGCGCTGCTGGCACAGAGCGCATATGCCGACGAAATTCCCAAGGGTTGGGAAGCCAGCAACATGAAACCCATTGGCTACAGCGATATGGACGGCCACGCTGGCAACATCAAAATGGCCATCAAGCATGTGGGCGACAAGTGGTATCTGTACGTCGCGCATCTGTGGGTCCACGGCTGGACCATCGTGGACGTGACCGACCCCACTAATCCCAAAGTCGTGAAATTCATTCCCGGCCCGCCCAATGGCGACACCAATCAAGTGGACCTGCACGACAACATCATGATCACCGCGCTGCAGAACCGCGCGGCCTACCTCTCGCACGATATGGACGTGCCGCGCGACGAGGGCGTTATCATTTGGGATATTAGCGATCCTGTGAACCCCAAGGAGCTGTCGCGCTGGAAGACCGAAGGAACCGGCACGCACCGCAACGGCTATCCCGGCGGCAAATATGCCAACCTGGCCGCGGGCATGCCCGGCTACAACGGGCAAATTCTGGTGTTCCTGGACGTCAGCGATCCCGCGCATCCAAAAGAAGCCAGCCGCTTCTGGATGCCCGGCCAAAAAGACGGCGAGCCGCCCATCGGCAAAAATATCTACGGCTTCCACGGCCCGGCATTCATCGATGGCGACCGCGCCTATTTGGGTTACACACCGTGGTTCGTGCTGCTCGACATCAGCGACATTCTGAAGCCCAAGCTGATAGGTTCGCTCAGCTTCGATCCGCCATTCGGCGGGATTCAGGTGCATGACGCAATGCCGCTCCCCGGCAAACCGTTCGTGTTCGTGCATTCGGAAGGAACCGGAGGCGCCGACACGCCAACAGGGCCGCGCGCCTGCACGGGGCCGATGTATCTCACGGCGATGGTGGACATCAACGATCCCACCAAGCCGAAACTGGCTTCCATCTTCCCCACCCCGGTGCCGCCTCCGGATGTGCCCTACAAGGATTTTTGCGAGAAGGGCGGCAGATTCGGACCGCACAACACCAACATCCTGCAGCATTCGCCGGACGTGGAGAAGCAGGGCGACCTGATTTATCTGACCTACTTCAACGCCGGTCTGCGGATTTACAACGTGGAAGATCCGCGCCTGCCCAAGGAAGTCGGCTGGTTCATTCCGCCCACGCCCACCAAGCGCTTGGGTCCTTACCCTTACGATAAACTGGTGAACCAGACGGAGAACGTGCTGGTCGATACTCGCGGTAACATCTTCGTCACTGACCGCCAGTTAGGGCTGTTCGTCCTGCGCTACACAGGCCCGGGCGAGCCTGCGCCGACGGCGAAGTAAGTTTTAACGTGGCGCGGTCCGCCGCGGTGGACCGCGCCACAAGAATCCGCGCGTTGCTGTGTGCAAGTGAAAAATGTGGGATCGGGGAGGATCACGTGAGCGAAATTACGCGCAGCGAATTCGTAAGAGAGGCAGCGCTCGCGCCGCCCGCCGTTTCTCCATCACCCTCTCAAACGCGCGCGGCGGCCGCACCCGGCGATCGCTACGACATCGTCGTAGCCGGCGCCGGACACAACAGCCTGATCGCCACCGCTTACCTCGCAAAAGCCGGTTACCGCTGCCTGGTGCTGGAAGGATATTCCATGGTCGGCGGCGGAGTGATCTCCGAGGAATTGACGCTGCCCGGCTTCAAGCACGACACCTGCTCCACCGCGCACAACGGCATTCAGGGCAACCCGCTCTTCCGTAACAACGAAATCAAGCTGGGAGACTACGGCTTGGAATACATCTCTCCCGATCCCATCATGCACATGCCCTTTGCGGATGGCAGCTACATCACGCAATGGGCTGACCTGGACCGCACCGCCGATGAGTTCGCGAAATTTTCCAAGAAAGACGCGGAAGCCTACCGGCGCATGTATCACGAAAGCGAAGCCGCGCGCGATCTCCTGGGAGGCGATCAGTTCCTGCCGCCGGGCATGGGCAAGCCGCTCAACGAGCGCTTGGCCGCGCATCCCATGGGAAAATTCTGGCAGCGCAGGCTGGCCATGTCCCAGTGGGACGTGCTGCACGAAAATTTTGAGAGCGACCACATCCGCGCATTCCTGATGGGCACGCCCTGGAGCATGCAGCCGCCGCAATACCCCATGACGGGGCGCGCCGCGTATTCGGCCATTCGCACAACGCCGCGAAAAATCGCCAAGGGCGGATCGGGAGCGCTGACGCAGGCGCTGGCGAAATATATCGAGGCGCACAACGGCGTGATACTCACCAAGAAAGTGGTGGCGCGCCTGATCGTGGAAAATGGAAAATGCGTGGGCGTGGAGTGCGCCGACGGCAGCTCCTATCGCGCCGAAAAGGCCGTGCTGTCCACGCTGCACATTAAGCATCTTGTGGAAATGGCGCCGCGCGATTTGTGGGGCCAGGATTTTCTGTACGGCGCGGACACATGGTCGGGCGAAATTTCCGAAGTGGTGACGCACTACGCGCTGAAGGAGCCGCCGAAATACGCGGTAAAGGGCGGAACGCTTTCCCCTGTGGAGTCCGCAATTCTGGCAAGTTCGGAACGTCTGTTGCGTTTTGCGTACGAGAATGAGTGCGGCATATCCAGCATCGATGAGCCGCCCATTTCCATCTTCTGTAGCTCGATCGCCGACCCTTCGCGCGCACCTGAGGGAAAACACACGCTGAAAATTCTGGGCTTCCATCCCTACAACATCAAGGAAGGCCCGCAGCACTGGGACGCCCTAAAAAATAAAGTTTCCGACGCGCAGCTAAATTATTTGCGCCGCTTCGCTCCCAATCTCACCGACGATAAAATTCTCGGAAAATTCGTGATGAGTCCGCTGGACCTCGAGCGCAAGAATCCCAGCTTCTGGCACGGCAGCATTCACGGCGGGTCGTCGGACCCCTCGCAATCGGGTGCGCTGCGCCCCATGGCAGGCTGGGCACAATATCGCATGCCCATACCGGGCTTGTACCAGACTGGCGCGACAACCTACCCGGGCGGTTCCGTCACCGGCGCTCCCGGAAGAAATGCGGCCATGATCATGCTCAAGGATTTCGGCACGAGCATCGAAGAAGTAGTGGCCAAAGGAGCTTGAGTAGCACAGGCACTCTGCCTGTGCGCTTTTGTTCAATGCTGCGAAAACCGCACAGGCAGAGTGCCTGTGCTACAAAGGCCGGAGGATGCAATGACCAAGATCACTCGACGTGGATTTGTGAAGGGTGCGGCGCTGGCTCCTCTGGCGCTCAGTTCTTTTAACGAGATGGCGCAGGCCTCCGTGCAGGGCGATCGCCCCGCCACGCGCGACAAGTTCGACGTGGTGGTGGCCGGAGCGGGCCACAACAGTATGATCGCCGCGGCATACCTTGCCAAAGCCGGCTACAAGATTGTGCTGCTGGAAGGCCGGCCAGAAGTTGGCGGCGGCGTGAAGACGGCACAGTTCACCATCAAGGGCTTCAGGCACGACACCTGCTCGACCGCGCACAACGCCATTCAAGACAATCCCATGCTGCGCAATAACGAAATTAATCTGGCCGACTACGGCCTCGAATACGTTTATCCCGACCCCGTGTATCACATGCCGTTTGCCGACGGCACGTACATCACGCAGTGGCGCGACCTGGACCGCACCTGCGAGCAGATAGCCAAGCATTCCAAGAAAGACGCGGCCACCTATCGCCGCATGTTCGCGGAAATCGAATCGGTGTCGCCGATTTTTGAGTTGACCACGTACGCCCCGCTCGGATTCGGAAAATCCGCGGCCGAGCGCCTGGCAGAACATCCAAAGGGCAAGCTGTGGCAGCGCTTGTCGGCCATGTCCTGCTGGGAAATCATCCGCAGCAATTTTGAAAACGAGCATGTGCGCACGTTCATGATGGGCTGCCCGCTACCCACAACGCCGGTCATCCAACCCATGACGGGCCGCTCGGCATACGGAATTTTCTCGCAGCAGCGCCACAGCCGCCCCATTCCCAAGGGCGGTTCGGGCATGTTGACCGAAGCCTTGGCAAAGTACATCGAGGCCCACGACGGCGTAATCCTCACCAACAAGCCGATCACTAAGTTGATTGTCGAAAACGGCCGATGCACCGGCGTGGAATGCGGCGATGGCTCCTCCTATCGCGCCGAAAAAGCGGTCCTGTTCGACCATCCACATCAAACATTTGGTGGACATGGCGCCGCGCGAAATGTGGGGCCAGGACTTTGTTGACGGCGTCGATACCTGGCAAGCTGAAGCGCAAATGTTTGTCGTCAACTATGCCGCCACCGAACCTCCCACTTACGCGGTCGAGGGAGGCGTCATCAAACCCGCCAATTCCGCAATCGTGGCCGGTTCGGACAGCATTTTGCGCGTTGCCTACGATTTCTCCCGAGGCGCCGTGAATTGGGAAAATCCGCCGCTGGCGGTCCATTGCCCGACTTCCGCTGACCCCACGCGCGCACCGAATGGCATGCATACGATAAAAGTTGTTGGCTGGCAGCCCTACGAATTGCCGGAAGGCCCGCAGCATTGGGACAACATCAGAAAGCAAGTGGCGGATGCCTGCCTGAAACATTTGCGCCGCTTCTCGCCGAATCTGACGGATGACAAACTGCTGGCCGAAGTGATTCAGAGCCCGCTGGATCTGGAGCGCATGAATCCACACAACTGGCATGGCAGCTGCCACGCAGGCGCGCAAAGCCCCGCGCAGGCCGGCGCGTTGCGGCCCATGGCCGGCTGGTCGCAATACCGCATGCCTATTCCCGGCTTGTATCAGACCGGCGCGTGTACGTATCCCGGCGGCTCCGTAACGGGCGCGCCCGGACGCAACGCCGCCGTCGTGATGCTCAAGGATTTTGGCACCAGCATCGAGCAGGTTGTTTCCAAACGAACTTAAGCAGCACAGCCACTCTTGGCTGTGCGCCTTTGTTTAACGCGGCGAAAACCGCACAGCCAGGAGTGGCTGTGCTACGAAATGCGAGGATCACATGAGCAAAATGTCTCGGCGGGATTTCACCAAAGGAGCGGCGGCCCTCGCGCCGCTGGCATTCGCGCCATTTAGCCTCACGGCGCAAACCGCACCGTCCGACAAATTCGATATCGTCGTGGCCGGCGCGGGGCACAACAGCCTGGTCACCGCGGCATATCTGGCCAAGGCCGGCTACCGCGTGGTGGTGCTGGAGTATCGCCCGCAGGTGGGCGGAGGCGTGAAGACGGAAGAGGTGACGCTGCCGGGCTTTAAGCACGATACCTGCTCCACCGCGCACGGCGGCATCCAGGCAAATCCCGTCATGCGCAACGACGAGCTCCACCTGATCCGCGATTACGGCATCGAGTACATTCAGGCCGATCCTGTCTACCACATGCCCTTCCCCGACGGCAGCTACATCACACAGTGGCGCGATATCGATCGCACCGCCGAGGAATTCGCCAAGTTTTCCAAGAAAGACGGGGTAGCCTACCGGCGCATGCACGATGAAAACGAAGCCATGCGATCCGTATTCGACGGAAATGATGGAAAGTCGGTGGCCGAGAAGCTGGCCGCGCATCCGCAGGGAAAAATCTGGCAGCGCCGCATGGCCATGTCCCAGTGGGAAATCATCCGTGATAATTTCGAGGATGACCACTGCCGTTCTTTTATGATGGGCACTCCGCCCAGCATGTCTCCGCCGCAATATCCCATGTCCGGCCGCAGCGGCTATTCCGCGATACGCACCAGCCGGCCTATTCCAAAGGGAGGGTCGGGAGTCTTGACGCAAGCGCTTGCAAAATGCATCGAAGCGCACAATGGAGTAATCCTCACCAACAAGAACGTCGCGCGCCTGATTATCGAAAACGGCAAATGCGTAGGTGTCGAGTGCGCCGACGGCAGCTCCTATCGCGGCGAAAAAGCTGTGCTGTCCACCATCCACATCAAGCATCTCGTGGACATGGCCCCTCGTGAGATGTGGGGCCACGACTTCCTGGATGGAGTGGATACCTGGAAAGGCGAAATTTCCGAAATCGTGGCGCACTATGCTTCCAAGGAACCGCCCAAGTATCCGGTCAAAGGCGGCACACTGGCCGTTTGCGAATCGGCCATTCTCGTTTCGCCCGCGCGGCTGCTGCGCTATGCGCACGATTTCCCCAACGCAACCGTTGGCCTCGACGATCCGCCGCTGACGATTTTCTGCAGCACAGTGGCCGATCCGACGCGCGCGCCCGCGGGCATGCACACCATTAAAGTGATCGGCTTGCAGCCCTACGATCTGAAGGAAGGCCCCAAGCACTGGGATTCGATCAAGGACGAAGTGGCCGAAACCAATCTAAAATATCTGCGCAAGTTTGCGCCTAACCTGTCCGACGACAAGATCCTTGGCAAGTTCATCGTCAGCCCGCTGGACATCGAGCGCAGGAATCCGCACATGTGGCACGGCAGCGTGCATGCAGGATCGGGCGAGCCTGCGCAATCCGGCAACATGCGCCCGATGCCCGGCTGGGCGCAATACCGCATGCCCATCCCCGGCCTGTACCAGACCGGCGCATGCACGCCCCCAGGCGGCTCGGTAACAGGAACCCCCGGGCGAAATGCGGCCATAGTGATGCTCAAGGATTTCGGCACCAGCCTGGAAGAAGTGGTGAAGAAAGCTTAGACGCCGCCATCAAAAACAAAAAGGCCGCCCCGGAAATATCGGGACGGCCTTTTGTTTTTGTAGGACAGGCTTCAGCCTGTCTGGTTTAATTGTCGTCAGCTCAAAAAAGCAGACAGGCTGAAGCCTGTCCTACTGAAAGCTAAACTTCCGCCCCAAGTGTTTTCGCCGCCCAATCGGGGAACACAACGGGCCGCATGGAGCGCGGTCCGCCGGCGTTGGAGGCCTGCACGTGGCCCGTGCCTTCGACCATGTCGCGCTTGGAGTTCTTGGCAGCCTCATACAGGCGCAAAGCCCCAGCGGGATCCATGATGCGGTCATCCTTGCTGTAGCCGATCAGCATGGGGGCTTCGATCTTCTCCGCCCTTCCGCCGCCGAGGTTGTATTCATCCAGCTTCTTGCGCGCATCGGCCAGGTCACGCGCACCAATGATCCAGCGCACGCGCTCCTGAATCGGCGGATAGTATTCGAACAAATCCGATTTCAGGTCGTAGGAGCCGCTGCTCATGAAGGCAGCCTTGATTCTCTTCTCGCCGCTTGCGGCGCGCGGCACCCCATACCCGCCCATGCTGATTCCCTGCATGCCCACGCGCGTGGCGTCCACATCCGGACGCGTCTCCAGATAATCGATCATGGCCTTGGCAACTCTATCCGTGTCCGGAGGAAGGTGCAGGTCATGCAAACGCATCGCTCCGCCCTGCCCCGGGAAATCCACGGCCATATAAGCCATGCCGCGAGCCGTGTACGCGCCGCCGCCCAGGATGGTGGCTTCCGCCATGGTGTCCGCGCCCTGGAATGGAATCACAACCGGATATTTCTTGCCCGCGGGTCCATTGGGCTTGCGGAAATAGCCATCGAGCATTTTTCCTTCATAATTGATTTGCACGCGTTCGAACGGCGCGCGCGTCATCTTCCAGGCCTTGTCGTAGGTTTCGCGCATTTTCTTGTAGCTGGGCAACATGCGCGGCTCATCCACGGGCATCGGCCAGCAGGCCTCGCGGTAAAATTGCGAAGCGCGCAGATAGAACTCGTTGGCCGTGACCTTGTAGCCATCGGCGGCCAGCTTGTCGGCCTCCATTTCGTTCTTCTCCGCGACGCGTGTCCACTCCACGATCCACGATTCCAGATCGAACGGCTTCATGCGCTGCGAAACTTCCAGCGCGTCAGGATCGCTGGTGTAGATGGTCTGCGTCAGGCGAATTTCCAGCTGCCCGCCTCCCTGCAAGCCCTTGCCGGTGTACAGCGCTTTATCGTCCCGGCCGCCGATTGCACCTTTTTTTCCGGCTTCGCTGCTGGCGTCCTGTGCAAACGCGCTCGATCCGAAAGCCCTGCTAAACATGGGAAGTCCGGCTGCCGCCAGCCCCATCTTGACCAAGCCTCTACGGCTTACGTTCAAAAGTGAATCCATTTTCTCGCCTCCATTTACCGCGTAAATTTCGATGCTGGATGTGAATGCTCTTCCCGCTTTCGGGTCATGTGCAATAAGACTGTGCTCGGAGGGGTGCCCGTTTCAAATATTTCCAAGCGCTGCTCTGCCGCGATACTCAATGCGCACCCCGCAGGCAAAGCGAATTTTCTAAGACCTTACGGCAGCCCTTACCCAGTGTCAAGCGCGTGTTTCCAGCCCATTTGTCCGATATTCTCTATTTCCGCACATAACTTATTGCTGCTGATTGCCTGGGATATCGCGATTCGCAATTGAACCAAACGGTTAAAATGTCGCGGCTATTTTCATTGACATAAACAAGCGAACAGTGCCACACTCCGCCCCAACGGGAGGAATTCTCCAATGAAAAAAGCTCTGCTCACTGTGGTTTTCGCAGCTGCATGTCTATCCCTGTATTCCCGGCCCGCGCTGGCGCATCACGGCGGCTCCGCGTATGACACCGCTCATCCGCTTACCTTGGTTGGCACGGTGAAGGATTTTCAATTCATCCAGCCACACCCACTGATCACTCTTTCCGTGAAGGACGATCAGGGCAACGTGGTCGATTGGTCCGTGGAAATGACCGCGCCCAATCATTTGGTCCATTACGGCTGGAGCGGAAAAAAACTCAAGCCCGGCGATCAAATTACCGTCACGGGATCCCCTTCCAAGAACGGACTGAAGGTTTTGAATCTCCGGAAAATTTCCTACACCAATGGCGCGGAAATCCCGCTGGGCCCGCCGCCGGAACCGGGACAGCAGTAGGTCGGGCCGTTTCCATCGAATCGCGTGGCGGCGCCGCTTCCACGGGGGCAGTAATAGACGGGATACGGGGAAAATACTTTGTCATTCCGAGCGAAGCGAGGAATCTCTCTTTCTTTTCGTGGGCCGAAACCAAGGAGAGATTCCTCGCTTCGCTCGGAATGACAAAATGGTGAAAACACTTTTTCCGCAAACTGAATAGGATGTGCTCCTCAAAAGTTTAGTTCGTTCCGAACGACAGGAGGATTTGCAGATATGCGAAAGTATTTCGTGGGTCAGGCATTGGCTCTTGCAGCTACCATGATCTTCTCGTCCACATTGTGCGCGCAGACCGCGCCGAAGGCCGCGGCAAAAACCGAAAAGCCGGCAGCGATGGAAAAAGTGGCCCGAACCTCGGACGGCGTGCCCGATTTTTCCGGCGTCTGGGAAGGACACATGCCGCCCAGCGCCCGCAAGTATGCGGGATATTCGTTCACTGGAGACATTCCGGCGATGACTGCCTGGGGCAAAGCGCAATATGAAATGACCAAGCCGTCCTGGGGCCCGCGCGCCGTGGAAGATTCCACCGACATGGTCAATCCAACCACGGGCAACGAAATCGGATGTTTTCCAACCGGCGTGCCGCGCATTTATGTGCATCCGTTTCCCATGGAAATTCTTCAAGTTCCCGGCCGCGTGGTACAGCTTTTCGAATTCAATCACTTCGTCCGCCAGCTGTACATCACCAAAGGTTCGCACGAACACGCCAAGGACCTGGACCCAACCTGGATGGGCGATGCGGTTGCCTGGTGGGAAGGCGACACGCTGGTGGTGGACTCGGTGGGATTCAACGACAAGACCTGGCTCGATCGCGCAGGCCTGCCGCACTCCGATCAACTCCACGTGATTGAGCACATCAGCGCGCCCCAACCACAAGACGCTCGTCGTGCACATCACCATCGACGATCCCAAGACATACGTAAAGACCTGGGAAGGCGAGCGCATCTACGAGCTGGAACCGGATTGGAAGCTCACGGAAATGATCTGCGAAGACAACATCACCTTCAACGATTTGAAGAAGGCCGGAAAAGAGCAGTAGGTTTTTGTAGCACAGGCTTCAGCCTGTGCTACTTGATTAGTGCACGTTCTTGGCGAGCCAATCCGCAAAATACTTGGCAATCTGATCGCTGTTTTTGTCGAGCATCAATTCGTGTTCGTTCCCCGTGATTCCCACATCCTCCAGCTTGACGTATTGCGTCTTCACGCCCGCCTGATTCAGCCACTTGGCAATGCAGGAATCGAATACGCGGTGGTAGCTGGCCTGAGTGGAAACATCCAGCACCGGAATATCCTTCATGCTCACCAGTTTGTGCGCGGATTCTTTCTGCACATAGCAAGGAACCGTGCCCGGATCATCCGCCTTTGCTTCCAGCACGGGCTGTAGTTCGGCGGGATCGCTGACCGGAGGGTCGTAGTGCAGCGGCAACGAAGTAACGCCCCAGACCAGGCTGCCGGGGCCGCTGTAAGTAATTTTGGAAGTGTCCACATTCTTGATTGGCGGACCTGCCGGCTCAGCGGTGATGATGGCCTTCACAAGATTGGGCCGCGCATCCGCCACTTGCCAGCCGAATTCCCCTCCCTGCGAATGCGTGATCAGAATGACGGGAGAGCCGATCTTATCCAGCAGCGCAACGTGCGCGTCGAGATTCAGTTTGGCCTGTTTTCCGCCCTGTAGAAATTGCACCTGCGTGCGCGCAAAATCGTCGAACACAGGATCGCCCATCTTGCCCTTGTTGGGGCCGTCACCCGGCCATTGAGAGAACGTCTTGGCCTGCGGCCAGTTCCCTTGCGCGCCGATGTCCGTCCAAATTTGCTCAAGCTGCAAGGCGGTGCGAATGGTCAGTGTGCCATCGCCATCCGCGCTGGGATTGTACGTGGACCGCCCGCGCGCGGGAAAATCCACCATGTAGATCGTGTATCCCTGCTTGAGGAAGAAGTATGCCCAGCCCGCGCGCCCGTCCGGCGTCTGCAGCCAATCCGTGCCGGTTTGCCCCGCGCCATGAAAAAACACGATCGGATAGGGGTGGCGAATCTTCTTGGGCACCATCACTTCCACATATTCCGCGCCGTCCATCACTTCCTTGCCGGGCGCGCCCACATACTGCCCACCCACATAAAAGAAGCCCGTGCTGGCGACATCGGCCGTCGAAAACGTGTGGATCGCCGAAGGAGGTGCGCCCGATGCGCGGCTCTGCGCCCGCGCCGAGAAAGAAATGCCAACGATAGCAAGAAGCAATGCGGGCAGCACGGCAGCCCATGTCCTCATTCTCATGATCCATCCCCTTGTGTGAAATGCCTGTTGCAAAATTTGAATTGGAATTTCCTACGCGGGGAGTATACAACACCTGAAGCGACATATTCTCCCTGCCCAGTTTTTCCCCCAATCGCTAATTTCAAGAAATTCATTCTTGCCGCAGCCATTTCAGCTCCTGCCGGCACTTCATGCAACACACTGACAACAAGCAGCTTAGGCCTGCGGCCACCTACAGCCCAACAAGGGCGGAGTATCTGAGGGACCCATTTCTAACCACGGTCGATCCAAAACATCTAATTAATTGAAGTAGCAGAACCGTGTTGCACAAAACCAAAAGCGACCTAGGCGATGAAGTAATTTTGTTCGTCCAAAAGAGACACTGGCCAAACTATGCCGAATCTTAGCTTCACGCTGAACGGAAAACCCACCACCTGCTCCTACGAGCCGGGCATGCACTTCCTTGAGGTGCTCCGCGAAGAGTGCGGCATCGTTTCCGCAAAGAACGGCTGCGCCCCTGAAGGAACCTGCGGCTGCTGCACCATCATTGTGGACGGGCGGCCTGCCATGGCCTGCCTGCGCAAGCCGGAGCAGATGGAAGGCCGCGATGTGGTCACGCTGGAAGGCATTCCCGAGGACATGCGCCGGGTGCTGAGCGAGGCATTCGTGCTGGAAGGCGGAGTGCAATGCGGCTTCTGCATCCCCGGGATCGTGGTGCGCGCCACTTCGCTGATGCAGCAGGGCACGGCCGATAACCGCGAGGCCGTGGCCAAGGCGCTGGACGCCCACGTTTGCCGCTGCACGGGCTACGAGCGAATCCTGGATGCGGTGCAGACCGCCGGCGAGGCCTGGAAGAGCGATAAGAAAGTGCATGGCGACCAGCCCAGGCGGCACTGCTTCTTTGGCGAAGAATTCGGGATGACCCGCAATCCGGAGTTCGCGCCCTCCGGCAACGGAAAACCGGCCAACCGCGATGGCATTGGCAAGTCGCCGCTGCGCTACGGCGGACTCGATCAGACGCTGGGCGAAAAAGCTTTCGTGGAAGATATGAAAGCGCCGGGAATGCTGCACGGAGCCATGGTGCTGAGCGAGCACCCGCGCGCCAAAGTATTGGCCATGCACACGGAACGCGCGCTGGCCATGCCGGGCGTCGTGCGAATTTTTACGGCAGCAGATGTGTTCGCGGAAAGAGGGGCGGGGATTGCCGTGCCCGATCTGCCGATTTTCGTGGCTGTGGGCGAAGACACCTGCTGCGTGGGCGATTTCCTGGTCATGGTGGTGGCCGATACGCAGTTTCATGCGCGCCAGGCGGCGGATCAAGTGAAAGTCGATTACCAAGTGCTGACTCCCTTGACCGATCCGTTCGAGGCGCTGAAGCCCGGCGCAATCCAGGTGCATGGGCCTGACACCTTGCGCCCCGCTCTCAATCTGGTGGGCACCACGGCATACTCGCGCGGCGATGTGGATGCGGCGCTGGCGTCGGCGACACACATCATCGATCGCGTCTGGCAAACGCAAGCGATTGACCCCGCCTTCCTGGAACCGGAAGCTTGTCTGGCATTGCCACAAGGAAAAGGCATAAAGGTCCACACGCAGAGCCAGGGTTCCATTCACGATCAGGACCAGATTGCCAAAATTTTAAATTTGCCGATTGAAGATGTGGAAATCGCGCTGGCTGCCAGCGGCGGTGCGTTCGGCGCCAAGGAAGAGCTGTCGATTCAAGCGCAGACCTCGCTTGCCGCGTTTCTACTGCAGCGGCCGGTGAAAACCGTGCTCACGCGCAAGCAGTCCACGCAGCATCACGTGAAGCGCCACCCCGTGAACATTCACCTGACCGTTGCAGCGGATGCCGATGGGCATCTGCTGGCGGTGCGTGCGCGCATCGTGGGCGACGCAGGAGGCTACGCCGGCACCAGCGCCAAATGCATGTTGCGCGCGGCCTGCCACGCCTGCGGCGCGTACCGCGTGCCTAACGTGGACGTCGAATCCAAGGCTGTCTATACCAACAATCCCACCAGCGGCGCCATGCGCGGCTTCGGCAGCAATCAGGCGCAATTCGCAATGGAAGGTGCCATGGACCTGCTGGCGGAAAAAGTGGGCGTCGACGGCTACGAGATTCGCATGCGCAACATTCTGAATCCCGGCGACGCATTCGCCACCGGCCAGATCATGCGCGACAGCGTGCTGGGCCTGCGGCGCACGCTGGAAGCCGCGAGGGATACATACAAGCAGGCCAAGTATGCGGGCATCGCCTGCGGGATCAAGAGCACAGGCATTGGAAACGGCACGGTCGATAGCGGGCACATCAAAATTCGCGTGCTGGAAGGCGCGCGCGTGGAGATCCTCAACGGCTACACGGAAATGGGACAGGGCATCTACACGGCCACCCGCCAGGCCGTGTGCCAGGAGACCGGGCTGCCGGCGGAGATCATGTCCGTGCGATGGGACAAGGAACTTGGCAGGAAGTGCGGCGAGACCTGGGCTTCGCGCGGCACCACGCTGAGTTGCGCAGCGGCACAAAGGGCCGGCCAGAAATTCGCCGCCGATCTGAAAGAGCACAAGCTCGAAGATCTGGTTGGCCGCGAGTATGACGGTGAAATTATTTGCGACTTCACGACGCGACCTGGCACGCCCGAATCGTTTACCAATCCCACCACGCACCTGACCTTCAGCTACGCCACGCAAGTGGTGATCCTCAACGAACACGGAAAGCTGGAACGCGTGGTGGCCGCCCATGACGTGGGCCGCGCGCTGAATCCGCGCCTGTGCGCCGAGCAGATGGAGGGCGGCGTGCACATGGGACTGGGCTATGCGCTCAGCGAAAATTTCCCGTACACGGGTGGCCGCCCGGACTCCCTGCTGATGCGCGATTTCGGAATCGTACGCGCCAAGGACACGCCGAGGATCGACGTGATCCTGATTGAAGTGCCCGATGAGATTGGCGGGTACGGATCGAAAGGCGTGGGCGAAATCGGATGCGTGGCGACCACCGGGGCGGTGGCCAGCGCGCTATATTCCTACGACGGAATTCGCCGCTTCAAGCTGCCCATGCAGGATTCCGCTGCGGCGGCTCCCTCTGTTCCAAAATCGCGGAAAAAGATGCTCGTGGCTGCCGACTAAAGTAGCACAGGCTTCAGCCTGTGGAATTTAGGCCTTGCTAGGACTACCCCCCACAGGCTGAAGCCTGTGCTACTAAACCCTCAGGCGGTAATTTGTTTCGGCTCTGCGTCGCGCTTGGCTTGAATGGCGTTGAACACTTTTTCAGCGGTAGCCGGCAGTGAAGTGATGCGCACGCCGACTGCGTCATAGATCGCATTCAGGATGCAGGCCGCCGTGGGCACCAGGGTCGGCTCGCCAACGCCCTTGGCGCCGAACGGCCCTGACGGATCGTAGTTGTCCACGATATCGACTTCCACTTCGGGCATGTCCAGCGAAGTCGGCATGATGTAGTTGGTGAGGTTGGGATTCATCTGCACGCCATTGGCGTTGAACAGGATTTCTTCCTGCAGCGCAAATCCTACCCCCATGGAAATGCCGCCTTCGACCTGGCCTTCCACGAGCATCGGATTGATGGGCGTGCCGCAATCGTGCGACGCCACGATGCGCAGAACTTCCACGTCGCCCGTTTCGTCGTCAACTTCCACTTCGGCGATTTGCGTGGCGTAAACATACGTACCGAAGGGCTTGCCTTGCCCGGTTTCCGGATCGAGAGCGACAGTCGCGGGATTGAAAGAAGCGCTGCCGATGGGCGGCTCGCCGGTTACCGTGCGCGCATGATTTGCAGCGTCACCGATGTGCATGTTGCGCTGCGGAAAACCTTTGACCACAATTTTGTGATCCTTGGCTTCCAGCTGATTGGGCTTCACGCCGAGTAGCGGCCCGACCACATCGAACAGCATCAGCTTGACCTTTTCCGCGGCCAGCCTGGCGGCGTTGCCGGTCACGTAGGTGGTGCGGCTGGCGATTGCGCCCGTGTCCATGGGCGTGGAATCGGTGTCGGCGGAAACCACGTTCACGTCGTCCGTGGAGATGCCCAATTCCTGCGCCACGATCTGCGCCAGGATGGTGAGCGATCCCTGCCCCGTTTCCACCGTGCCGGTGAGCAGAGTGGCCGTTCCGTCTTCATCCAGCTTCACGACAGCCGAGCTGGGATTGGCCGCAACCGTGAAGCCAATCGGATACCACATGCAAGCCATGCCACGTCCGCGCTTTTTCATACTCGCACCGTATTCCCGTTTGTGATTTCCTTGGGCAGGAGCTTGGAGCCCGCGCCGCCGTTTCCATTGGTGTTCCAGCCAAAACGCTCCGCGGCGCGCAGAAGCGATTCCTTCACCACCACGCTCTGCAACTTCTGTCCGGTGGGGCTGATGGAACCCTCGTGAAACGCGTTGATCAGCCTGATTTCCAGCGGATCCATGTTGAGCACCTTGGCGATATCGTCCATATGCGATTCATACGCGAAGCAAACTTGCGGCGCGCCGAATCCGCGCATGGCTCCGGTCATGGTTTTGTTGGTGTAGACGACGTAGGCTTCCGCGTAAATGTTTTCGATGTTGTACGGGCCAGCCGACAAGATGCAAGCCTTGCTGAGCGTGGTCTCGCTCCAGGAGCAGTAAGCGCCGCCATCCAGCAGCAGGCGCAATTTGCGCGCCTGAATCCTGCCATCCTTGGTCACGCCGGTCTTGTAATCCATGATGATCGGGTGGCGCGTGGTGGAGGACATGAATTCATCCGGGCGTGTGAATACGCTCTTGACCGGCCTGCCGGTTTTCTTGGAGAGCAGCGCAAGCACCGGCTCGGTTGTAATTTCGTTCTTGCCGCCAAAATTGCCGCCCACGATGGTGGCAACCAGTCGAATGCGGCTGATGGGAATTCCCAGCGTGCTGGCGAGATCGGCGCGGCCAAGGGTGATGCGTCCCAAGGTCGAATACACCGTTAGGCGGCCGTTGGCATCCCACATGGCGATGGTGGCATGCGGCTCCAGAGGCACGTGCTCGACCATCTGCGTGCGTGAAGTGGCCCTCGAAGATGTGGTCGGACTCGCGAAAGCTTTTTCGATGTCACCTTTCTTGATCAACTTGTTGCCGTAGATATTGGCGGAAGGAGCGTGCACGCCAGGCGTTTCCAGCTTCAGCGATTCGACGGATCGAGCACGGGCACGAGAACTTCATAGTCGACCTTGATTTTGTCGCAGGCTTCCGCCGCGATCTGCTCGGTGACGGCGGCGACTGCGGCGACGCCGTCGCCCGCATGGAACACGCGCTCGTCGGCCAAGACTGGCTGGTCTTTCAGGAAGGGCCAAAGGAGTTGTTGGGAACATCCTTGCCGGTCATCACCGCCATCACGCCGGGCATCGCTTCCGCTGCCTTGGTGTCGATGCTCTTGATCGTCGCCGAGGCCACGCCCGCGCGCTTGATCTTGGCGAAGAACATGCCGGGAAAACCATGTCGTCGATGTAGCCGGTTTGGCCCAGCCCATGCAGCCGGGCGTCCAGGCGCGTTGCGCGCTGGCCGACGGCGGGAGTCTGCTGGCGGGCCTTGGGCACCACCACTTCGATCGGATAGGTCACCAGCGGCGCGAGCACCGACTCGCGCAGAGTATCTGGCTCATCTTCACTGTCTCCGCAGGAGAAACTTTCTCAGCAACTTTCGGTTTCTTATCCACCGTTTAGCCTCCCTACCTACGTCTTGCTTCTCGATCCTGAACTCTTGACTAGCGACCGGCTTCCATTGGCTTCGCCGCGCATGTTGCGCGCGGCGATCTGGATGGCCTCGATCATTTTCACGTATCCGGTGCAGCGGCACAAATTTCCGCCCAGCGCGTCGCGGATCTGCGGAACCGATGGGATTAGGAATTTCGTCCAGCAGCGCCTTGGCCGACATGATGACGCCCGGCCCGCAGAAACCGCACTGCAAGGATGCGCACTCTTCAAAAGCCTTCTGAATGGGGTGCACGCGATCCATGGAGGCGAGCCCCTCGATGGTCAGCACGTCGCGGCCATCGGCCTGCGCTGCAAGCATCAGGCAGGAGTTGACCGGCTTGCCATCGACGATCACCGTACAGGCGCCGCAATCGCCGACGTCGCAGCCGAGCTTGGACCCGGTGAGCAACAAATTATCGCGCAGCATGCGCAGCAAAGTCGTTTCCGGCGGCACACTGGCCGTTCGGGTTTCGCCGTTTACTTTGAGTGTGACGGTTACCATTGCGTGTCTCCCTATCGCCTGGCTTGCGCCAGCGCGTACGCGCCTTCCAAGGCTCGTTTGGTCAAAACTGCAACCAGATTTTTGCGGTACTCGGCCGATGCGCGGAAATCGCTGATTGGCTTGGCGTCCGTGGCGGCGATGTGGCCCGCCTCGGCCATGACTTCCGGCGTGATTTTGCGGCCTTCCAGAAAGGCTTCGGCCTGCGTAGCGCGAATCACCTTGGGAGCAACCGCGCCAAGCCCGATGCGCGGCGCGACAAACGTGTGCTTATCCCAATCGACCCAGAAGCTGGCCGCTGAATTGACAAGCGCCAGCGCCTGCCCCTTGCGCAATCCGAATTTCAAAAAGTGAGTTGGTTTCCTGAGGTTCTGCTTGGGGATAATAATTTCCGCAAGAATCTCGTCCGGTTTCAAAACGGTCTTGCGCGGTCCGAGGAAAAATTCGGAGAGCGGCACTTCGTGGCGGCCGCTGGGTCCCTGAATGCTGGCGATGGCCTCAAGCGCAATCAACGTCGGTCCGCTGTCCATGGACGGAACGGCAGTCACCAGATTGCCGCCCAGTGTGCCCAGGTTGCGCGTCTGCACGGCGCCGATGGTGTGCGCCGCATCGGCCAAGGCAGGAAACATATCCTTGATGACCACCGAGCGCATGATCTGCGAGTGCGTGACAAGCGCGCCGATGCGCAATCCGTCTTCATTCGCGACAATAGATTTCAATTCTTCGACGCGCGAAATATCGACAACTACGTTTGGCGAATGCGCGGAGAACTTGAGGTCGGCCAGCAGGTCGGTGCCGCCGGCGATGACCCTGACTTTGGAAGAAGCGGAGTGCTTGGCGAGCAGCGCCACGGCATCGTGCGAATCTTTTGCGGAATAAAGCTCAAAAGCTCTCATGGTTGATCTCGCCGCGCTCTATCGTGAGCGGTAAACTGTGGCCTATCAGCGCCTTAGGGACATACTGGCGAAGCGGGCCAAACACGCATATTGAAGTCACCACCGCGGTTCTTGAATCCGTGCCTCACCCTAAGCACAGCCCTACCCCCGCGTGACAACCGCAAAAGCATAGCACCTCTTTGTGCCAAAAACCAGACCTATGAGGCCTGAAAAAACAGACTTTTCTTACCTGCCCAATGCGCATTGCACAATTATTCCCTAAGCGCGTAGGTGAAGAGGCCGTTCCCCGCCGCGATGGTGATGTATTGCTTGCCGTCAATCTGAAAACTGATCGGGCCAGCGATGATGTCTCCGCCCAGATTTTGTTTCCACAGCAACGTCCCGGTGCGCGCGTCCAGCGCCTGGAAGTATCCTTCCCTGCCGCCAACGAACAGCACATCCGTCGCTGTGGTCAAAATTCCACTGGTGTTCACGTCGTGCATGGCGTACTTCCACTTTTTCTCGCCGGTATGCGGATCGATGGCCACCACGCCTCCCGTGCCCAGCGCTTCGGTGTACATGTCTATAGGGCCCGTGCGAATTCCACCGGGATTATCGGCGCCGGGGATGGGGCTGGTGTTTGCGCCGCCGGCAAAGCGCGTACCTTCCTTGTAGTCCACATCCACCTCGGCAAAAATCGTGCCGTAATCTTCCCACGTTGAAAGGTAGAAGAGTCCCGTGTGCGGGCTGTAGGACGGCGAATACCAGTTCGTTGCGCCCTGAATGCCGGGAAAGGTCGGCTGTCCCGCGGGTTGCGGCGTGGCAATGGGCCGGCCGTTGGCGTCGAGGCCGCTCGCCCAGTTCACCTTTGCGAACGGCTTTCCGATAAGAAATTTTCCCGTGGCGCGATCCAGCACGTAGAAAAATCCGTTGCGATTGCCCCAGAGCATCAACTTGCGAGGACTGCCGTTCCAATCCGCATTCACCAGGACAGGAACCTGCACCGAGTCATAGTCGTAAGGATCGTGCGGCGAGAATTGAAAATACCACTTCATCTTGCCCGTGTCGGGATCGAGCGCCAGCACGGAGTCGGAGTACAGATTGTCGCCCGTGCGTTGAGTGGCGTTGAAGTCCGGGCCGGGATTTCCCGTGCCCCAATAGGTCAAGTTGAGATCGGGATCGTAGGAGCCGGTCATCCACACCGGCGCTCCGCCGTGTTGCCAGGCATCGCCGCGCCAGCTGTCGTGGCCGGGCTGATCGGGATCGGGAATGGTATCCGTGTGCCAGACCTGCTTGCCGCTTCCAGCCTCGAAGGCGGCCACAAATCCGCGAATGCCGTACTCGCCTCCGGCCACGCCCACGATCACTTTATCTTTGACCACCAGCGGAGCCATGGTCATGGCATAGCCTGCCGCGGCATCAGCGACCTTCTGATTCCAGATTGCGTGGCCATCCTTGGAATCGACGGCCACTAAATGGGCATCGACCGTGGCCATGTACAAAGTGTCTCCGAGGATAGCCAGGCCGCGATTCACCACGCCGCAACAGGGACGCGCGGCGGGAGAAACGACATAGTGATAAATCCAGAAAACGCGGCCGGACTTGGGGTCCAGCGCCACGATATCGTTTGGCGACTGCGTGATATACATCACGCCGTCCACCACCAGCGGAGTGGTTTCAAACTTTTGCAGCGACTGCGCCTGAAACACCCACTTCAGCTCGAGGTTCTTCACGTTTGCGGGATCGATTTGTTTCAAGAGACTGTAGCGCTGGCTGGCGTAGCTGCCCGAGTAGGTCAGCCAGTTTTGCGGCTCGTCACTCGCGTGCAGCAGGCGCTCGTTGGTGACCTGCGCGCGCATCGCGAATGGAATCAGCAAAGCGAGGGACAGCAAGAATACAGTGCGCCGCGAGCGATTCATTTCACACCTCTCAGGGAAAGCAGGTAGGCCTCCAGATCGGCCAGCTCCTGCGCGCTGAACGTATCTTTGTACGATGGCATGGACGTTGTCTTCAGCACGGTGAATTCGCGCAGGTCGGATTTTGTGAGCGACACCAGGCGCTCCTGCTCATCGATCAGCTGCACGGTGTAGGTATCTTCATTCAGGCGGCGGCCGTTGATCGTCTTGCCATCCTTGGTCACCGCGTGCACGGAGCGATTCTGCGGCAGCATCGAACCGGCCGGATCGATGAGCGTGCGGTGCAGAAGCTCGGCGGTGCGCAGCGTGCCGATGTCACCCAAATCGGACGCCACGCGCGGGCCTTTGCCGTTGACGGCGTGGCAGGTCGCGCATTTGCCCGCGCCCACAAACAGCGCCTGGCCGCGCCCCGCGTTGCCAACCATGAGGCCCTTGGCATCGAAGCTGTTCATGTTACGCAGATAAGACACGATGCCCGTCAACTCGGCCGCGCCAAACGCAAATGGCTGCATGGCCGTGCCAGGGACGCCGGTGGTGATGGTGGCTCGCAAATCGTTGTCGGTGACGACGCGCTTGAATTGCCCCGCGCGGAAATTGACGCCGGGAATCTGATCGCCGGAAGTGCCGTGGCATGGAGTGCATTGCGTGGCGAAAATCTGCGCGCCGAATTGAATGTCCGACTGATAGTACTCGGGAGCGCGATCCTGCCCCTGTGCGCGAACAGCCGGCCCGCACAGCATGCAAACGGCGCAAACCATTGCGCAAAACGCCGGCGCGCATAATGATAGACAGCGACTTTTCACGGAAGTTCCCTCGCTTAAGCCGAAATTTCCGGCTGGAAATGTGCAGGTTAATTTTGCACCGCGAAATATACACCCGCCCGGCATCGTTGCAAAGGTTTGCAGTAGGACAGGCTTCAGCCTGTCTGCTTTTCGGCGCGGGCAAATTCAAACCCAGACAGGCTGAAGCCTGTCCTACCTGGAATCTCGCGCTGCGATTTTCTCAATTCGCGGAAATAAAGCCAGAGCATTTTCGCGTTCGATGGCCCGCAGGTCGCTTGCGGTCAACCCCGCGTCTCTCAGCCCCTTGGCGACTTCCGATGCGCTGGAGAACGGGAAATCCGTGCCAAACAGGATGTGCGAAACCGGCATCAGTTTGAGCAGAGAGGGCCATGGATATGGATTGAAAAAATTGGCTGTGTCGAAATACAGCTTTTGCACTTCGTAGAGAAGGCCGTTTGGCAGGCGCTGTGCGATGTCCGGCCGGGCCGCGAGCGCCGTGAAGCGCGTCATCAAATACGGCATGGTTCCGCCGCCGTGCGAAAAAATAAATCGAATGTCCGGATAGCGCGATGCTGTGCCGTCAAATAGCAGGCTGGCGATGGCGCGCGTGGTGTCGGTCCCAAGTTCGATCAAGCCAGGAGCCAATTCCGGCTGCAGGTCCTTGCAGCATTCGGCCTTTACCGGGTGGAAGAAAACCACAGCCTTGCGCCGGTTGAGTTCGCTCATCACCGGAGCGAACGCAGGATCGCCGGGATATTTTCCCTGATAGCTGGTCATCATGCACACGCCGTCGGCCTTCAGCGTGTCCTGGCTGTACTCGATCTCGCGCAGACTGCCGTCCACGTCCGGCAGCGGAATGGTGGAAAACATTCCGAAGCGGCCTGGATGGTCGGCCATCAGGCGCGCGCCGTAGTCGTTGCATTCGCGCGCCAGCTTGCGCGCCGCTTCGTTATCGCCAAACCAGACGCTGGGCTCGCTGGTGGAAATCATGGAGGTGGCCACGCCGCTCTTGTCCATATCCTCGATGGATTTGTTGGGCGTCCAGAGCTCCAGGGGGCGCTGGTTGGTTTTCCTTGCGGAAATTGCGGCGATGAATCCGGGCGCGGAAAAGTGGTGATGGGCGTCGATGCGAAATGGCTTTGACGCATCTGCATCGGTCATTTGCGCACGCAATAAATTTTCAGGAAGAAGTGTGGATGCGCCCAGCGCGGCGAGACCCATAAGAAATCGCCGCCGCGCTACACTGGTGGAAGCGAACTGAAATTCGTTGTGTGTAGTCTGAAGATCGATTTTGTTTTTCATTGAGCGCTAACGTACACCCGACGCATGCCGCTCGCAATGCGAATATGTTCCGGCGGGCCAGTAGCGCGGGCTTCAGCCTGCGGATTTTGATCCTTGCTAGGCCTAACCCCCGCAGGCTGAAGCCCGCGCTACTATTGCGGCCAGGTGGCTGCGGGATCGAGGTTAATGATGGGCTGCGCGCCGGCAACCGGAACCCTGGGCCGCAGGTACGGCCGGGCAATCGCTTTGTGGCAGCCGTAGCAATCCTCGAGCAAATGTTTGTACTGCACGGCGAATTCCCTGCTGTCCTGCGCTTCGATGGCTTTGCGCACCTTGGGCAAGGTGCCGTTATCGATGGAGTCAAAGATCGCCTGCACGTCTACGGTTTTTCCGTCCGGGCCTTTGGGATCGGGGAACAAATGCACTTCCCACCGAATGCGATTGCGCGCTTCATTCAGATAGTAACCGGCCAGCGGCCAGTTCTTTCTTTGCCCCGCGAACCACAGATTGGCGGCGAACATTCCAACCTCCACCATGGGATGAGAATGCGGCGGCGTAATGTCTTTCAAGCGAGCCACGTCCGCCTGCAATGCGGCGGGATTTGCCTGCGGGCCATTTTGCTGCGCGATGGCTGTGGGGCGCTCCCACAACAATACGATCAGGCCGCCGAGAATTATGCCCAAGGCCAACATCTGAAAGCTTCGTGTCCGACCGGCGTTCGCCATATCAAAACGCTCCTTCCTCAATCAGATTGCAGACATTGCGGCAAACAGAGAGCTACCCTGCTCCGCAAACCGCCCCTAAATTAAAAGTTGCCCCCGAACGACCTCAAGATGATGGCAGGCATTATACAGACTTCGGAAAGCGCCCCCCACATTTTTGTCATTCCGAGCGGAGCGAGGAATCTCTCATTCTTTTCTTGGGCCTAAATCGAAGAGAGATTCCTCGCTCCGCTCGGAATGACAACAGGTGGGGGTGCATCTTGCATGACAAAAAGTGGGGGCGCTTTTTGCGCGGCGTGTTAAAAGACTTGATATGAAGAAGCAATTACTCTTGATGGCCGCGGCGCTGGCGTTGTGGCCGGCGTATTCCGTATTCCTCTCGGGGCAAGAAAAATCCGCGGCCCCTCCTTCCCGCAATGTAGTGATCTTTGTTTTCGATGGACTGCGCGCCGGCTCCGTTAACGCCGAAGACACGCCCACCATGTTTTGGATTCGCACTCACGGAGTGAGCTTTGCCAACAGCCACTCGCTTTTCCCGACCTTTACCACCGCGAACGCTTCGGCCATTGCCACGGGCCATTACCTCGGCGACACCGGCGATTACAACAATCAAATCTATATTGGGCAGCCTGTGTTTCTGGATGGCAACTTTGGGCGCCCGCCGGGAAGCTATGCGCCTTACATCGAAAACGATCGCGTTCTTGGCGATCTGGATGCCCTCTTTGGCGGAAACTATTTGAACGAGGAATCGTTGCTGGCCGCCGCGCGCAGGCATGGATTTAACACCGCGACGGTCGGGAAAATGGGGCCTGCCGCGATTCAGGATGTTAGCCAGCTGAACCCGGTGAATGGCGGATTCGCGATTCCTCAGACAATCATGATCGATGACGGGACAGGCACAGCGGATGGAGTGCCGCTTGCGCCCGAGGTTTCTGCGGCGCTGGCCGCCGCTGGGCTTCCCACAGCCGCTCCCGCGCGCGGCCAGCCCACGGGAAACAACATCACGCCGGGAACGAAAAATCCAAATAGTGTGCAGCAGGCATATTTTGCGGATGCCACGACCAAAGTAATTCTGCCCATGTTCGCGAGAAACGGAAAACCTTTCGCGCTGCTGTACTGGTCGCGCGATCCCGACGGGACGCAGCACTATCAGGGTGACAGTTTGAACGCGCTCATCCCCGGCATCAATGGGCCGACTTCCAGAGCCGCGCTAAGAAATGCCGATAACAACCTGAAGCAAATTCTGGACTACATCAACAGCAATCCCGCAATGGCCGCGAACACGGATATTTTCTTGACCGCGGATCACGGCTTCGCGACCATCAGCAAGCGCGACATTGACGCCGCGGGCCACGCCACGTCCAGCTATTCGGCAAAGTGGACCTACAAGGACGCCCAGGGCCGGCAAGAGGTGAACACAGGATTTCTGCCGGTCGGTTTTCTGGCCATCGATCTCGCTCACGAGTTGGGCCTACCCCTTTTCGATCCAGACAGCCAGATCGACGGGCCGGACGGCAAGAAAATGTTTGAGCCAGTGGATCCGACCATCGCGCAGCAGATGCCAAATGTGCGGCAGCATGCGGCATCGGGCAACGGATTAATTGGGGGCACGGGGCAGATTACGAAGACAACGGATGCAAAGTTGGTGGTGGCCGCCAACGGCGGCTCCGATCTGATCTATCTTCCTGTGCACGATGCGGACCTGGTGAAAAAAATTGTGGCGTTTCTCGCTCAGCAGGATTATGTGGGCGGCCTGTTCGTGAACGACGAGTACAAGAACGTGCCCGGCGCGCTGCCCACAAGCTCCATTCGCCTGATCGGCTCGTCGCTAACTCCTTCGCCAACCATCGCCGTCACTTTCAAAACTTTCCACACTGACCCCAAGCAACCAATCATGAGCGACGTGCAGATCACGGACTACCCGTTGCAGCACGGCCAGGGAATGCACGGCAGCTTCTCTCGCGCGAGTACCTTCAACTTCATGGCGGCAATCGGACCGGACTTCAAGAAGCAGTTCGTCGATGAAGCGCCGGTCAGCAACGCGGACATTGCGCCCACGCTGGCGCAAATTCTTGGTTTTGCAATCGCAAGCAAAGGCAACCTGAAAGGACGAGTCTTGCAAGAGGCTCTGTCAGGCGGCCCGGCATCGCTTCCGTTCAAACGGCTTGCCGCTATTTCTGGCAGCGCCTCCAACGGCAAGAAGACAATTCTCATGTACCAGCAATTGGGAAAACAGGCTTACTTTGACCAGGCATGTTTCAAGATTAAGACCGCCGCAAAGGCTGCGAGCAAGTGCCCATAAGAGCCTCTACAAAAATTTCCCACTGATTCTATTTCCAACCGAAACCGGAAACATCTCGGCATGCCACCAGTACAAATAAAAATGCCGCGCGGCGAAGCTTTAAGTTCCAGCTCCGCCGCGCGGCAATCTTTCTCTTTCCTGGATGAACCTTAGAACATGATGCCGGCTTCAATGACGCCGCGCGGTTGGTCAGTTTTCGTTCCGAGAAGGCCGAAACCGAAGCCCGGAGTGGAACTGCCGAGGTGGACGTAGGAGAAATCACCTCGGATGAAGAAGCCATCCTTGACGTAAGTCGGAGTCACGGTGAAGGAGAATGCATCGCTGCCGGGACCGTAAAGCAAGTTGATGGAGTTAGGGTCCGTGGCAGATCCGCCAGCCGACTTAATATATTCCGCACGGCCTGCCAGTGAAATCCCGTGCTTGAAGTTGTAGTTGGCCAGGAGAGCGCCGCCGTTGGTGTGTGCGCCCTCAGGCGTAAATACATTCGTGTTCTTCTTCACGCCGGTGTACTGGTAGTACGGCGTGATCATCCAGTTCCCCTTGGAGTACGTATAGATAAGGTTGTAGACCTGTGAGTTGTTTTGGAAGAGTGGCGTCGCGGGGTTGAAAGTCCTAGCATATGCCCCGGCATTGCCGCTTGCCACAAAGGACAGCGTGTTTGCCGCATTGAAGGCATACGCCAGAGAACCCGACAGGGTTGTGTAGCGATTGGAGAAGAAACCATCGTTGTAGCTGAACGCGAGGGTAAGCTTCTTGTAGGTCTCGTTGAGCTGTATGCCACGGCTGATGGCGGGTTCCTGATTCCACAGAAGTCCACGCTCGATATTCATATTCTCAAAACTGAAGGTATACTCCGCGCCGATCAACGTTGGCAGTTCGCCGACCTCTACGTTGAAATTCCCCTTGACCAGCTTTAAGTATCCCACTGGGAGAGGCCCGTAGACCGAGTTCGTGAAGCTTGTAGAAGCAGCGGGCGTTCCCAAAGAGAGTATGTTGTAAGCCCCACCTTGCAGGTAGAACTGCCACCATCCGGTGGTCTTTTGGACGAACACCTGAGCGTTGCTGAGGTCCCAGTGCGTATTCGGTCCGGAAAAAACTTCGTCTCCTTCGGTCATGCCACCGCCGCTCAGGATCCCCGTAACTTCCAGCTTGCCAAACGGGCCAGCTGAAATTTCATGCGGAATCGCGGTTGAAAGCGGCGCAGTCACTGACGGGCTTGATAACGGCATCGGGGCAGGCGGAGTAGTTGCTGGCGCCGCTGCCGGGGTCGCCGGTGCCGGTGTACCTTGATCATCCGGCGCCGCCGCAACAACTGCGGGCGTATCGGTATCGTTTCCCGCCGCACTTACCGCCAAGCGGCTTGCTGCATGGCTGGCTGGAGCCCCAAGTCCTACCAACCCAAGTGCCAAAATTCCCAAACACACCCCATAAGTCTTCTTCATAGAATGAACGACTCCTTTTCCGCTGGTAGGCCAGTAAACGAGGGCCCCGACCAGCACGAAAACTTTACGTTCTGTTAACCACACGCGTCCAATTCATACTTTTTCTCTTAGCAATCAGAAATGTAGCGATTGGGAGACGAATGGTATGTATTCGGAAACGAAATGGCTCCCTACGGGCGGAATTTTTCAAGAACCAACCCTCGATTTGCCGCGGCTTCACAGGCATTTGAGGGCGATGGCGTTTGGGACACTGTCCGGAGGCTTCGCTGCACACCGCTAGACGCTGGGTTGGGGGTTCGATATTGACCATCTTGAATCCAACCAGAGCGACAAAGGTGGTCCGGCGGATGAACTGCTGCTATAAATGGAACATGGAGGCCAACATACCGCGCCCGACAAGGCCTTCAGCATTTTCCGATGCTCCAATAACCAATGGCCTCGCACTGGCCGCTTCGATCGTCTGTCTGTTTTACCTCTGGACTCTGAACTACAACAAGCTGGGGAGTTTCTACGATTACTCGATCATGGCGGACGCAGCGGGCAAATTCGCCGCCGGGCTGCGTCCCTTTCGCGACTTTGTCTCGCCCCTGCAATCCTTGCCGATCTGGCTGGCGCATGCCTGTGAACTGTTGTTCGGCCCGCGCTATCTTGCCCTGGCATACGGAAACCTGCTTCTGACTCTTGGATTATTCTTTATAGTGGTGCACTATGCGCGAAAAGGATTTTCATTCCCCTCAGCGATTCTGATAGGGATGGCTGTTGTGGTGGCCTCTTCGCTGCAACATGGAATTATTTGGTATAACTCCATCGCCTTACTGCTCTTATCGGCCATCTCCCTCAAGTGTGCGGACTTGCTGCGCTCCCAGGCAATCCGCCCTCGCGACGCCTGCATGGTCGCGGCGCTTCTCCTGCTGATCGGGATGACCAAGATGAATTTCTATCTTGTGGCAATCTGCATGGTTGCCTGCTTCGCATTTGCGCGCGCCATCAGCGGCCCGCGATTCGAAAATAAGAAAAATATCGCCGGCATGTGTGCTCTTGCGGTAGCTGTGTGCTGCGCCCCGCCCTTGATCGAGTCCTTCGCCAATCACGTCGCCTTGGCATCATGGCTTCGACAAGTCATCCTCCTGCCAGCCTCAACGAGAACAGGAACTTTGGCAATAGCCCTCAACCCCACTTTTTACTTTCAGGAACAGAACCCGTGGTATCCAGGAACCGTGCTGAGGGGGGCAGTCCTTTTTTGTTTTGCGATATATGGCTTCCTCGCATACTCCGTTGAGGAACGTTTTCGTGCGGATCAACACAGGGATGTTAAAGGGCTAATCGTACGGATTGGCATGATTTGCCTCTTCTGGGGAGCGACGCTGATTCTGGTGTTGTCGAACGTGGAAATAGAATCGCTTTGCCTGTGTTTCTGCCTGGTTGGCGTGGCTGGAATGAGAATCTCGGGCCAGTTTCCCGGGGAGAAGTGGGAGAAGGCTCTTCAAATTTCTGCAATGGTTCTTGCGGCGTACTTTCTGTTGGTCGGCGGATTGTCCCTGGCCCGGCACTCGAAGAATTTCCTATGCAGCGAACGTATTTCCCGGCGACACGATAGCAAACAATGGTGAGCCTTCGTACCTTCGTGGCGTGGAATTGTCGCGCCAAGCCTCCATCAAACTGGCTTCCATCAGCGCTGTATTAAAGAATAACAATCGTGTTCCCGTGTATTGGGGACCGGGTTTCGAGGCGATGAATCGAATCCATGGCGGAGTCACCGATCCGGCATTTCCATTGTGGTACCATCGCCTGGTCACGTGGCACGATTCCAATATCCACGGAATCATCGATGCCATTGAGCGCTCTGGCGCGGGCTTGTTTGTCGCCGATCCATTCTGGTTTGACAATGACTCTGTCTTTCCGATGGGAGTAAAAAGCTACCTGGACCGAGATTGGGTTCTGATAGAGCGGAGCGACTCGCTCGTCGTCTATCGGAAAAAGGGGCCTTGGCAAAATAGCCCTAGCCGCGACTTCAACTAGACTGCGGGCAATAAATACAAGAGACAGAATGACCGTAGAAACCGGGTTTTAATTATCGCAATCTTGCCAATAAGCATACCTAAACGAAAGATTTGGCCTGTCTACAATCGATTACATCCGGCACTCGTTCGCGAAGAATTTCGGTTACACAAACCCTCATGGATAGCTAAATTCCCCTCTAAGCTATTGAAAATGCATACCTCCCATTGGCCGCCGAATTGCCATATTGGATTGGGAACGTGTCGTTTACGTGAGTCTAGCCATGTCCACTGGAATCGCGATTTCCGGGCAAGTTTCGGCAGCCGGGCCGGGGGATGGAAACCATTCCGTCAGCACCCCCCTGGCTGTAGACCTCGACGGAACGTTATTTCGAACTGATCTTCTTTTCGAGTGCCTGTTGCGTTTGGTAAAGCAAAAACCCTGGCTCCTGGCGCTGGCGCCATTCTGGCTGCTGCGTGGCAAAGCTTATTTGAAGAGACGTGTCTGCGAGTCCGTCACGTTGGATTATAAATTACTCCCAGTGCACCAGCCATTATTGGCATGGCTCCGTGAGGAAAAAGCGCAGGGGCGGCGGCTCATTCTTGCGACGGCTTCCAATGAACAAATGGCCGTGGAAGCTGTTGCGCACCTCGATCTTTTCGATGTCGTGATTGGCAGCGATGAAAAATATAATTTGAAGGGACCGGGAAAAGCGGCTGTCCTCCAGCGCATGTGCGTTTCAGGCTTCGCATACGCTGGAAATTCCAGCGCGGATTTCGCGGTTTGGAAACTCAGCAAGGAAGCGATTGTAGTGGAGGCGGGCGCGCGGGTGCAGGCGCGGGCGCAGCGCCTTGGCAAAGTTACAAAAGTTTTTGCGGGCTCGGGAAATAGCCTTGCAGCCCTGGCGCGTTCCCTCCGGCCCCATCAATGGGTTAAAAATCTGTTGGTCTTCGTGCCGGCCTTTACTTCGCATGAAGGCATCCGCTGGCCGATCTTGCTCCACTCCCTAATTGCTTTTGTGGCGTTCAGCCTGTGCGCCTCTGGAACCTATATTGTTAACGATCTTCTCGATCTGGAAGAGGATCGCGCGCACGCCAGCAAACAATTCCGGCCATTCGCTTCTGGAGAGTGTTCCATCTCCACGGGTATCTTGGCCGCGGCAGTTTGCCTTATTGCTGGAATGTCGGTTGCCTTCATTTCCGGGCCAGCGCTGCCGTCACTTCTCTTGCTCTACATCGCTATTGCCACCGCATATTCCGCGCGGATCAAGCGCGTTTTGTTGCTCGATGTCCTCACGCTTGCAATTCTCTACACCATGCGGGTCATCGCCGGACACGTGGTTACCGATATTGCCTTTTCCGTATGGCTTCTTACCTTTGCGTTTTTCCTCTTCCTGAGTCTGGCGTTTTGCAAACGGGCCACCGAGCTTTTCAAGCTGAATAAGCGCCCTGAAGCAGGCAAGGACGCAGCTGTCCCCGGACGCGGCTACAGAGCGGACGACCTTCCAATCGTCAGCGCCGCAGGATTGGGCAGCGGTTTTCTCTCTTCCTTGGTTTTCGCGCTATATATCAACAGCGAGAGCGTGAGACTGCTGTATCGCCACCCCGCCGTCCTTTGGGGCATTCTGCCTCTCTTGCTTTATTACATTTTGCGGATATGGATCGCTTGTGGACGGGGCGAACTCGACGACGATCCCATTCTGTATACGGCAAAGTCGGCATCCACCTACTGCATCGCGATTTTGGTTGTGGCTATCGTCGTTGCTGCTACCATCAGTTTCTAGCCAATGGACGGATATCTCAAAAGCAAGATTTCCGCGATGGTAAGGGCCTTATTGGCCATCCATGGCGAATCCAATTCATCTTCCTCCGCTCGCTTTCACGATGTCCTTCAATTCGTTCTCGATCAATTGGATCGTATGCCCTGGTTTACCAGGTTCGCCGTTAAGACCATGACGCTGTATTTTGCTCTTACGGGGTCTATTTACAGCAGGCCTACATTTCCTGGCGGCGCGGAGAACTCGTGCAGGAAACATCTGGAGGCGTGGAGCCGTTCCACCTTGCGCCCATGCAGGGATTTCGTGAAATTCTACGCGGGAATGGTGGTTCTCTCCCTGTATTCGGACTCAAGAGCCCTTGATCGTGAGGGTCTCTGATGGGCGGCGAAAGCATTCGTTGCCAGGTTCTGGTCATCGGCTCGGGGCCTGGCGGAAGCATTACCGCTTCCACTCTTGCCGCTCGTGGAAAAGATGTTTTGCTTTTGGAAGAGGGCGCGAACCTTCGAAGCGATTCCTGCGCGCAGTTCAGTTCCGATGAGATCGCGCAAAAATATCGCTCCGGCGGCTTGAATCCGGCGCTGGGAAAACCGAACATCCCATTCGTGGAAGGCTGCTGCGTGGGCGGCGGAAGCGAAATCAACAGCGGTCTGTATCACCGCACTCCCCCCAAAATATTGGAACTATGGCGCGATCGCTATCAAGTTCGCGGTTTGCTGGAAGAAGATCTGCAGCCGCATTTCGAGTTTTGCGAACAAACTCTTCATGTCCAACTGAACCCGGGCCGCCTCCCTGCCGCCGCTGAAAAACTTAAGACCGGTGCCGATTGCCTGGGTTGGAAATCGCGCGAGATTCCTCGGTGGTATAAGTATTCAGAGCCCGCTTCGCGTGAGCATAAGGCGGTGGGAACACGCCAATCGATGTCCGAAACATTCGTTCCGTCGTTCCTGGAAGCCGGCGGCCGCCTGATGTCCGGCGTGCGTGCGGAAAAGCTCAAATGGGAGCGCGGCCAGTGGAGGGTAGTCGCCGTTCGCGGCAATGAGCCAATCCTCATAGACGCCGAAGCCGTGTTTGTGTGCGCGGGCGCCGTGCAGACTCCCGCATTGTTGCGCCGCAGCGGCATCCGAAACAACGTCGGCAACTCGCTGGCCATGCACCCCACTGTGAAAGTCGCCGCGGTCTTCGATGAAGAAATCAATTCGCTGCAGCCGGAAGTTCCGGCACACCAAGTTACGGAATTTTCTCCGCGAATTTGCATGGGCTGCTCCGTTTCCTCGAAGGCCCATCTGGCACTGGCCATGACGGACTATCCCGAATTGCAGGAAACCATCCGGCCGCATTGGAAGCAAATGGCAATCTACTATGCGATGATTCAGGGCCCCGCAACGGGAACCGTGCGCAACATTCCCTATTCGAGCGCTCCGCTCATCCGCTATTCTCTGACCCCGGAAAACATGAAGAGCCTTTCCGAAGCCCTGCGCAGCCTGTGCCGCGTGCTGTTCGCTTCCGGCGCGAAAGTCTTGTACCCCAGCATCTCCGGCTTCGCACCCCTTACGAACGAGGGCGATTTGCAGAGGCTTCCCGCGGAATTGTCTTCGAGTACGACGAATCTCATGACAATTCATCTGTTTTCTTCCTGTCCCATGGGCGAAGATTTGAATCTCTGCGCGGTGGATTCGTTTGGCAAGGCACACGGACATCAGAACCTGTTTGTGAATGACGCGAGTCTGTTGTGCACGGCGCCGGGAGTAAATCCCCAGGGAACCATCATGGGAATCGCGCGGCGCAACGCAATTCACTTTGCGGACAACGCATCCTGATTGCAGGAGATGGAAAACTCAGTGAATCGAATCCTGATTACCGGCGCAAATGGATGGCTCGGCAAGCGGCTCGCTGGTCTCATTGCGCGGAGAGAGATCGATGCAGGTATCCTCTCCATGCTGCCGCCGGATCCCTCTTTGCGTTGCCTGATCCTGCCAGGGGAGAAGCCCGGCGAGCTTCGCGCGATCGGCGCGCAAGCCATTAGCGGCGATATCCGCAACCCTTCCGATTGCGCCGCCTTTTGTGAAGGCGCGAAGGGCGCCGTTCTCATTCACACTGCCGGAGTGATCCATCCGCGGCGAGTGAAGGATTTTTACGACATCAATGTGGGCGGCACGCGGAATATTTTGAACGCCGCGCGCGCGGCCGGCGTCAGGCGAGTGATGGTTGTTTCGTCGAATTCTCCCATGGGCGTGAATCATGCGCCGACGGACGTGTTCGACGAGCGATCCGAGTACCACCCCTACATGAATTATGGCCGCTCCAAAATGCAGGCGGAATTGTTCGTAAAGGAATTTGAAAAGGAGGGCGGGCCGGAATGCGTGATCGTGCGCCCACCGTGGTTCTACGGCCCCGACCAGCCTGCTCGGCAAACGCTATTCTTTACCATGATCAAAAATGGAAAGGCGCCCATTGTCGGCTCCGGAAATAATCTGCGCTCGATGGCCTTCATCGATAACCTGTGCGAAGGGCTCTTGCTGGCGGCCTGCGTAGAGCGCGCCGCCGGGCAGACCTACTGGATCGCCGACCGCCGCCCGTATTCCATGAATGAAATTATCGATACGGTGGAACGGCTGCTCGAACAGGAATTCCATCTGCCGGTGGCCCACAAGAGAATGCGGCTCCCCAGCGCGGCAAGCGAAGTGGCATTCCTCGCGGACAACCTATTGCAGTCGCTCGGCGTGTACAATCAAAAGATTCACGTGCTTTCCGAGATGAACAAAACGATCGCTTGCACCATCGCAAAGGCGGAATCGGAATTGGGTTATAACCCCAAGGTGAGTTTGGAAGAAGGCATGCGAAGATCCCTGCGATTCTGCATGGAGCACGGCATTCCAATCTGACCAATCCCAATGACAACTGCACTGGTCACCGGCGGCTCAGGATATTTCGGAAGTCTACTCGTTCAGAGACTTCTCGAACGCGGCTATTCTGTTCGGATTTTCGACACCGTGAAGCCGCAATCCCTCAGCCCTGGATTGGAATTCCAACAGGGAGATATTCGCGATTCTTCGGCGGTCAGCGCCGCGTGCCGGGACGTGCAGTTCGTCTTTCACAACGTGGCCCAGGTACCCCTGGCAAAGGATTCCAAACTGTTCTGGAGCGTCAACCGCGACGGAACCCGCAGCCTGCTGGATGCCTGCCTAACTCAACGCATAAAGAAAGTCATTTACACTTCCTCCAGCGCAATCTATGGAGTGCCCAAGACCAATCCGGTTACCGAGGAAACTGTACCCTCACCCAGAGAAGACTACGGCAGGGCAAAATTGGCCGGCGAGAAACTCTGCGGAGAGGCTGTGGAGCGAGGACTGGACGTTTCCATCATTCGACCGAGGACAATTCTTGGGCATGGCCGATTGGGACTTTTCCAAATACTTTTCGAATGGATTTACCAGGGCAAGAACATCCCAGTTTTGAACGGCGGGAAAAACATCTACCAATTTATCCACGCGGATGACTTGGCCGAAGCGTGCATCCTTGCAGGAGAAAAGCTGGGAGCCCAGGATTTCAACTGTGGCACGAACTCCTTCGGCACCATGCGCGAAGCGCTGGAGAATCTGCTCCGCCATGCCGGCACAGGATCACGGATAAAGTCGCTGCCCATGTGGCTGATGGAGCCGGCCATGAATGTCTTTTCAGCTTTGGGCCTTTCTCCACTGGGAACTTACCATTCGCTGATGTACGGCCGATCCATGTACTTTGATATCTCAAAGGCAACGCGAGAATTACATTGGAAACCTAAGTACTCGAATGACGCCATGTTCGTCGAGAGTTACGATTGGTATGTCCGAAATCGAGATGAAGTATTGAAGTCCAATAGCGATGCAAGCCGCCATAGATCGCCGGTCAAGCAGGGAATCCTCGGACTTCTCCAAAGATTCCTTTAGTTTGTCTTCCAGAGCGCGTAATCGGTCAATTTGCCCTCTCCGATGACCTGTCAACATTCGTATACACCTTCCGTCCGTTTTTAACGAGTTTAGGTTGCATGGATGCCATTTAACGCCCGGATTTACCTGTAAGTTATTGAAAATGAACGCCTGCCATTGGCCGCCGACTTGCAAATTATTTTCGAGAGGTCTTTGGCCTCCGAGGTTGGAACAATGTCCGTCGGGATTGAAATCGTGGGTCAAATAGAGGAGCCGAAGCGAGAGACTGCTCCTCCTAGTAAGCCTCATTTGCAATCACCGCTGAACTTCTCACGGCGAATCCCTGAGCTTGACGGCCTGCGCGGCGTGGCCATTGGGATGGTTGTATTTGTCCACTACGTGTGGTTTGCAATCTGGGCTCGCCCTCCCGTGCTGTTAGGCTACCTCTACATATCGACCAGGATATTTTGGTCGGCTGTGGATTTGTTCTTTGTATTGTCGGGATTCCTGATCGGGGGGAATCTGCTCGACGCGCGCGAATCACCGAACTACTTCACGACATTCTATATACGCCGTTTTTCTAGGGTCCTGCCAATTTATCTTCTCTTCATCGGTTTGACTGGCCTTGCCTACCGTTTTCTATATCGGCCGGTTGGTGCTCCTCTAGACTGGCTATTTGCCGGAAGGCTGTCTTGGTACTGGTATCTCTCATTCGCGCAAAACCTGTGGATGACAAAATGGAACACCCCTGGTCCGCCAATCTTGGCCATCACTTGGGCCTTCGCTGTCGAGGTGCAGTTTTACTTTGTGGTGCCCGCCATCATCCGGTTTGTGCGCAAGTCGGTGCTGCCCTATCTGTTCATTGCGGGTATCGTGATGGCCCCCTTCGTCCGGCTGCATTTTGCCTCCCGGTTTCCGGCCAACATATGGGCGACCTATCTCTTGCTGCCCAGCCGCATGGATTCCTTGTTTCTAGGGCTTCTTTGCGCCTATTGCCTGCGTAAACCCGAAGTCTGGACGTGGCTGGTCAAGCATCGAAAAATAACATGGATGGTGTTTTTCGCTTTGATCGCAGGGATGCCGGCCCTGAATAGAGAAGGGATTCCATTCACACATTCATGGATGTCCGTGGGGTATGGCTGGATGTCCTTGTTTTACTCTACTGCTCTGATATTGGCCCTGACGGACGCACAAAGTCTCTTGAGTCGGGCATTGCGTTGGCGGTGGTTGACCGGCCTGGGAACTATTTCCTATGGCGTTTACCTATTCCACTACGGGATTTATGGAATCTGCATGTGGCTGGCTCAGGGCAAGTACCTCCTGGCAAGCTGGAAGGATTTCGGAGTCACTCTGCTCGCATTCACGATAGTAATAACTGTGGGCCGACTTTCATGGCGATATTTCGAGAAGCCCATCGTGCGCTGGAGCCATAATTGGCAGTACTGAGCAGGCAAACACCGGGGCAGTTGGCATCTATGTCTTCGCTGCGCAGGCCGAACCGCACGCTGTCCCCTCAAGATGCCGCTCCAGAGTTGTGGAATGTCTTTGAGAGTGCACCGCTTGTGAGGCTGGAATAATGTCCCAGGGAATAGAGATCGCGAGCCGAATGGAGCGACGTGAGCGACAGACCGTTTCTCTTCCTCCGCCCGAATTGAAATCGCCTCTGGATTTCTCACGTCGGATCCCGGAGCTTGATGGCTTGCGCGGCGTGGCAATTGGGATGGTAATATTCCTGCACTGCGTGACATTCGCAATAGTTGCACGTCCCCCCGAGCTCCTTGGCTATGTATACGCATCGACAAAACTGTTTTGGACAGGCGTGGATTTATTTTTTGTCTTATCGGGATTTTTGATTGGGGGGATCCTGATTGATGCACGCGAATCTCCGAATTACTTTAAGACCTTCTATATCCGGCGCTGTTGTCGAATCCTGCCGGCCTATTTCTTATTCCTTAGTTTTGTTGGGATCGCCTATCGTTATATTTATCTGCGAGTTGGTGCTCCTCTAGATGGGGTTTTTGCCGGAAAACTGCCCTGGTACGCGTACTTATCCTTCGCCCAAAACTTTTGGATGACAAGATTAAACACCATTGGTGCGCCCATCTTGTCCATCACATGGTCCCTTGCGATCGAGGAACAGTTTTACCTTGTGCTGCCCACGATCATTCGATTTGTGCGCCGGTCAGCCCTGCCCTACGTGTTCATTGCCGGCGCTGCGATCGCTCCCATCCTGCGGCTTATCATCGCGTACAGGTTTCCGGGCAACTTGTGGGCGAACTACGTATTGCTGCCTTGCCGCATGGATTCCTTGTTTCTGGGAGCACTTTGCGCTTACTTTGTGCGCGAACCCGGAACATGGAACTGGCTGGTCAAGCGTCGCAGCACCATCTGGATGGCATTTTTCGCGTTACTTGCGGGAATGGGTTTTCTGAATACTTTAGCGTTCCCGTTCAGGCGCTTTTGGGAATTCGCGGGTTATGGCTGGATCGCATTGTTTTTCGCCACTACATTAATCTTGGTACTGACGGACTCTCAGAATTTCTTAAGTCGCGCAATGCGCTTTCGATGGCTAGAGGGGCTCGGAGGAATTGCTTATAGCGTTTACCTATTCCATGTTGCCGTCTATTCTTTCTGCAACTGGCTGTCGATGCCGCATGGATGGCCCCTGAGAACCTGGAGGGATTTTGAAATCAGCCTGCTCGGTGTGGCGATTACGATAATCTTTGGAAAGTTCTCCTGGAAGTTTTTCGAAAAACCCATCTTGGATTGGAGCCATAGGTGGGAGTATTGAGAATACCGAGATCGGAGCAGCCGCCACGGACGTCAGCGCTGCGTGCGCCAGAACGTATTGCCTTCCCCAAATGTCAAACCGCTGGCAGAGTCTGGCAGATCGCGCCTCATCCTCTTTGGAACCGAGGCAGATCCCGCAGGGGCGGATCTGCTCCACCGAAGTGGGGGTACAGGGAAATTCTGGAGGAAATTCAGTTGTCTCTAATTGGATACACCTCCCGCCATATCGAGAGGAACGTAGGTTACATATATGGCTGTTTTTGCCGAGATTGGCCTGTAAGCTATTGAAAACACGCGCCAAACAATGGTCAGCAAATTGCGGAATACATTCAAGAGCTCATGGGCTTCGAGGTTTGAACTATGTCCGGTGGGATAGAGATCATGGGGCAAACGGCGGAGCACAAGCGAGAATTCGCTTCTGTTTCTAAGCCTGAATTGCGATCGTCGCTCAACTTCGCGCGGAGGATCCCAGAGTTGGATGGCTTGCGCGGCATGGCCATCGTGATATGCCTGTGTTTTCACTATGTAACGATTGCAATCGCGGCTCGCCCTCCCGAATTACTGGGGTATGTCCACACAACCACACGGATATTTTGGGCAGGCGTGGATCTGTTCTTTGTCTTGTCAGGATTTTTAATCGGCGGGATTCTGCTCGACGCGCGCGATTCTCCAAATTACTTTCCGACATTCTACATGCGGCGGTTTTGTCGCATTCTGCCAATCTATTTTTTGTTCAGCATTTTGGTTGGGATTGCCTATCATTTCGTTTATCCGGCGTTTGGCGCGCCTGTAGATTGGATCTTTGCCGGAAACGTGCCCTGGTACGCGAATCTGTCGTTCGCGCAAAACTTCTGGATGGCGAAAATGAACACGGTTGGCCCACCAATTTTGGCCATCACGTGGTCCCTGGCGGTTGAAGAACAATTTTACCTTGCCCTGCCCATCGTTATTCGATATGTGCGCCGGTCAACCCTGCCTTATGTGTTTATTGCCGGCATCGTGATCGCCCCGCTCCTGCGGCTCTTCCTCATCTTCCGGTTTCGAGACCATTTGTGGGCGACGTACGTCCTATTGCCTTGCCGCATGGACTCCCTGCTTCTGGGGGCGCTTTGCGCGTACAGTGTGCGCGAGCCCAGACTGTGGAGTCGGCTGGTCAAGGGTCGAAACACGATCTGGATCGTGTTTTTCGCGTTGTTTGCAGGAATGCCTCTCTTGAACTCGAAGGGGATCCCATTCACGCTCTTATATGCGTCCGTGGGATATGGCTGGATGTCACTGTTCTTCGCGACCGTTCTGATGTTGGCGCTGACCGACCCTCAGAGTCTCCTAAGCCGGGTAATGCGTGTGAGATGGTTGGCGAGCCTTGGAGAAATCGGGTACAGCGTTTATCTGTTCCATCTCGGGATCTACTGTTTCTGTATGTGGCTGTTAACGACGCACGAATGGCTCCTGGCAAGTTGGAAGGATTTCGGAGTCACCTTACTGGCAGCGGCAATCACGATAACTTTTGCGAAGCTGTCGTGGCTATACTTCGAGAGGCCCATCGTGCGCTGGGGCCATAAGTGGAAATATGAAACTGGCGGACAAGCAGCACTCGTCACGAGCGGTAGCGCTCCACTGGCCAAATCTGGCGGTTCCCCCGAAAGGCTGGAATTGCCCCGGGTCTACCGGAGCCAACAGCCACCTGAATCGCTGCACACTCGAGATTCTGTAAGGGTCAGGTCAGTCATCACTTAGCAGCTCATGGAGGAATTTCATATCGGTAAATCCATGCTGCCGGTCACAAACATTCACGGTCACATCATGCCGTACCACATGATGAAGCCTTCCGCGCTGGAATTAATCACCTGCGGAAGAAAAGACATCGCCGATAAGGTGCTGTGGGGCACTGAATGGCCAAGTCCCGGAGTGGCCACATTGCAGGGCGGTCTCAAGAAATTCCATGCGCTCCCCATCGGAGCCGAAGCCAAGCGCAAGATTCTTTACGATAACGCGGCGCGTCTTTTCCCGTGCTGATGTCTGAACGTAATTGAGGTAAGCGGTACATGCAATACTTCAATCAAGTAATCGAGACAATGCCTCGCGAGCAGTTGCAAGCCCTACAACTGGAAAAGCTGCGCGCGCTTCTGTCGCGCATAGCGGGCCGCAACCGTTTCTATACGAAAAAATGGAAAGATGCAGGCATCGCGCCGGGCGATGTCCGCTCCCTCTCGGATTTTGCAAATCTTCCTTTCACTTGCAAATCCGAACTTGAACGCGCGCAAATGGAGGCTCCCCATTTGGCACGAATGCCACTTTCCCGGAGATCGCTTATTCGCGCCTTCACCAAACTTCCGGAACGACGGGCGCCCCGCTGCGGGTCGTGGACACGCCGGAAAGCTGGGACTGGTGGGGATCCTGCTGGGCAACTGTGCTGAGAGGCGCGGGTGTCACGGCGGAGGATCGTCTCTTCCTGCCATTTTCGTTCGGACCCTTCATCGGATTTTGGGCTACCGTGGAAGGCGCGAAGCAGATTGGCGCGATGCTGATTCCGGGCGGCGGCTGGGATTCCCTGCAGCGTTTGCAAGTCATGCGGGATCTGGGCGCGACCGTGCTGTGCTGCACGCCCACGTATGCGCTGCGCCTGGCGGAAGTCGCGCGCCGGGAACGTTTTGACCTGCGATCCATCCCCATTCGCGCGCTGATCCACGCGGGCGAGCCGGGAGCCAACGTGCCGCACACCAAGGCGCGCATCGAAGCGGCATGGGGCGCAAAATGTTTCGATCACGCGGGCTCTACGGAAGTCGGCGCGCACAGCTTTGAATGCCAAGTGCAGCCCGGCGGCGTCCACCTTCTTGAAAGCGAATTCATCGGCGAGGTGCTCGACGCTGAGACGGGAGAGAATGTTTGTCCCGGCGAAATCGGCGAACTGGTGATCACCAATTTAGGACGTCCAGGATTTCCGGTGATCCGATATCGTACCGGCGACCTGGTGCGCTTGAATTCAACACCGTGCGAATGCGGGCGCACGTTCGCGCGTTTTGACGGAGGGCTGCTCGGGCGAGTCGATGATATGGTGACTGTGTGCGGAGTGAATGTCTACCCGACGGCCATCGAAAACGTAGTTCGCCAGTTTGAGGCGGTCGAGGAGTTTCAAGTTACGGTGACCCGTTTCCGTGAGCTGCATCAGCTCGAAGTCCGCATCGAGCTGGCATCGGAAGATCACGCCGAGGATGTGCGCACGCAAGTCGAACAAGCCATCTGCGCCGCAATTTCACTGCGTCCCAAAGTCACACTTGCCCAATCAGGAACTCTTGCCCGTTTTGAAATGAAAGCCCGCAGGTTTCAACGACTTGATCGAATGTCTGAAAGACAAGCCGTTTGACCTGCTGCGTCGCCACCGTCACAAACGATCCCGCACAATCATTTCTTGCCAAATGGGGGTAGCCCACCGCATTTCAAACTGCATTGACAAAGATTGCGCACACGATCTTTTTCCGCTTCGCCAAACAAGAATTGCCGACGATGTTAGGCTCATTCGTGTGCTGGAGAATCGAATGTGGGTCTGAGGAGTTACTTGCGTTCGTCGAGGTCCACGAAGTAAATAATCGCCTTTGGCGAATCGGGAACGAAATCCGTCGCGCTTCTCGTCGACCCCCCAATAGCTACCACGCGCGGAGAGTATCCTCGTTCAACCAACCACCGGGGCCAGAAATCCTCCGCGTCCCCATTGGAATAGAGCAGAAACTTGCGATGCTGCGTGGCGAAATCGGGAAATGTTTGCAGATTGATCGGAACATATTTCTTCAAGGTTTCCAGAAGAAGGGTTGAAGTGTCGCTTTGCGAAGCCGCAAATTGCTCCTGGGGATCGTCGAGGGTGAAAATCCGAGACTTAAGCTGATCGCTCTCCCTGTGCCATAACTGCAAGAATATGAGACCGTTCGAAACAACCAGCGGGACGTCCATTTTCGTGGCCAATTTCATGGGATCGTTAAGGGAATCATTATTTCCCCGCGGCTTCATCACTTCTGCCCAATGACTCCCCTCCTGAATTAGGAACATGCAAAGTACAAGCAACCCGGCCGAGGCCAGGGCAGGTTTGTTCAGTCGTGATAAAAACAGGCTCAGGCCAATACTTATCCCCAAATCAGCGACAGTCACATATCGGCCTGAAAAACCGCCGTGGCCCACAATGGCGGAAACAAACGTCACGATTGGCATGAGCAAAAATCCGAGAATCAGGGCGAGGTCTGTGGGAGAGTAGCCCGAACCAGGGGCGCCCGTGGGCCGCGCGCGAAAATTTCCCGAATAGGCTAAATAGCCAACAAAGAATAACGCGGAGACAAAGATCGCCACTGAGAAGTTCACTTTCAAATGCGTTAATTCGCCCAGTCCTTTTAGGAAGTGCCAAAAGGTGGGCGTGGCCCAAAAGTGGGCTCCATATAGCGCCCGCTGTGCGCTTAAGATCGGCCAAAATGCTAGATAGGGCAACACCCCAAAACCGAAAGCAATCCAAATTTGAGGCCGCAACCTGCGCGTTGCATACAGATGAGTGAGTTCGGCTAGGCCGAATGGGAAGAACGCCAGCACCGCGTAGAAATGCATCGAGCAGGCTGCCGCCAGACACACTGCAAAAAGAAATGCCCATTTTTTTGATTCCGCTCGCTCATAGCACATCAATGCAAGGGCAATGAAAGCGATCGTCATGCCGTAGGATCGGGCTTCAAACGCAAAGGGATCGTATAAATTGGTCAGCAGCAGTACAGCCGCGGAAATCAGCGCAACCAGGCCTCCCGCGCGTTTGCGAATGAAGAAGAACAGGCAGGTCATCACGCAAAGGAAAGCGGCTATGGCAGGCAGCCGGAATGTTAGGCGCTCGTTGCCGCCAAGTTTGCCCATCACATGCTCGATGAGATAAATCCCCAAGGGATGTCCATCCACCCCGTGCGTCAAGAGATTCCAAATTCCAGAAATGTGCGCTTGACCTGATACCAGAACTGTCAGCACCTCATCGAACCACATCCCCTTGGCGACCGACCGGAAAATCGCTTCAATCGCAATTATGGGGATTAGGAGAATAAACAATGCCCTGGCAAGGTCTTCCTCCGGAGATTGCAGTGCGGTTCGCCGGCGTTTGGTTTTCTGCCATCCAGAGTGGCCAAAAGGCTCTTCAATCGTTAGTTGTGTACCGGGCGTTTCGGATTGTATGGTTGCGCGCATGTTTCAGCCGGACCTTCCTGCCTGGGCAGTCATATCCCCAAGAGATACCTTTTCCATGCAAACGGAGAACCGAATTCATGGATTTATGTGACTTATTTTCAATTGGTTACAATAAGACCCGAGGCTGGTGTCTCCGAAACTTGACTTGGCTAAACTTTCGGTAACACCGATTGCTAACAGCAGGTTTAGGTCACAACGCGATCAAGTTGCCAAGGGAGGGGGCTTGGGCCCTACTTGCGGCCCCGCAGAAGTGCGTTGAACCTGGAAAAAAGGTTTCCCGATTTTTCCGGCTTGTCCGGGGTAACTGCCTCCCCTGTATCGTTCACTTTTCTGATTGCGCCTGGAGGCAAGGGGATTCGGACCAGCTGACCAGCCTCCAGGTGATCAGGGTCTTTCAGGCCGGGATTGAGGTTGAGGATTTGGCTGGCCATTTCGCTATCAAAATGCCCTGCGTACCGGATGCTTAGGTCTTTTAGCGATTGCTGAGGACCGGCGACCACGGTCAACACCTCTCCATTCCCTGTTTCCAGGGGTGCGGCATCGTAGCTTGGCGGCGCGCCTTGGGATTGATCGGCAGGCACTAACGCGCCTACAGGGCTGGAAGAATTATTATTAAATGTGGCCGGAGCGATGCCCTTCCTGGATTGCGAACGGCCCAGGATGGCAAGCGCCAATGTTCCTGACAACAAAACCACTGTCAAGATAGCCGCGCGCAGCGGCCACTTCGGCGAACTGGTTTTCTTCTTCGCTCCATAGGAAAGGAAGGTATTCGCTGGATGAGCTGTCTTAGCTGGGGCGGCCAAGGCAATCGGGGCGGCTAGCGGCGCGAGAAGAGGGACGAATGGAGGAACGGATGACACTGGAGCGGATGATTCAGGGACAGATGGTTCAAGAACGGATAATTCGGGACCGGATTGAGGAACGGTTTGAGGTTCCGGAACCACGGCTGGCGTTGCAGGCGCAACTGGTGCTGGTGCGGCCACGGGATCGGCAACCCTCATCGGTGCCGGCTCGGAAATGAGCGACTCCATATCGAGGCTCGCCGCGGCCTCTTGCACAATCTCGGGCGTCACTCTGGCAAGGCCGCGCTTGGAAGCAAGCAGCAGCGAGTTGTAACAAAGATTGTTGATATTTCTGGGAATGCCGTCGCTGTGCCGTGCGATCGAATCGATCGAAGCCCGATCGAAAATAGCTTCGCCGGAATGGCCCGCCACTTTCAATCTGTGCTCGATGTACAGGCCCGTTTCCTCGGGTGTGAACGGTTCCAGGTGGCTGAGAACGGCGATGCGCTGGCGGAGCTGCGTCAGCTTGGGTTGCGCTAGTTTTGCGGCAAGCCTCGGCTGTCCGGCCAAAACAATTTGCAGCAGCTTGGCATTGTGAGTTTCGAAATTGGAAAGCATGCGCACGGTTTCCAGCACGGAGTCATCGAGATTTTGCGCTTCGTCCACCACCAGCACAAAGCGTCTCCCGGCAAGCAGCTCCCCAAACAAGATCTCGTTCAATTTGCCGTGCATGGCCACCAGCCCCATGCCCTTGGCGTCAACGCCCAGTTCCAGAAGAATGTACTCGATAAATTCGCGGGGGTTGCACAGCGTCTGGGACACAAGCGCGGTTCGCGCGCTGTCCCGCAATTCCTCGAGCAGCCGGTACAGGAGAGTGGTCTTGCCCATTCCAGGCTGTGCGATCAGCGCAAAAAAGCCGCGATTGTCGGCAATCCCTTGCGAGAGCGAAGCCAGCGCTTCGCTGTGCGTCCGGCCGGAATAGAGGTATGCGGGATCCGGAGTCATCCCGAATGGCTGTTCCCGCAAACCGAAGAAATCGAGAAACATGAATGTAGGCCCGCGTTGCGGCTTCCAGTTTGAAGATGGAGTGTCGGCGGGTTTCTCCGGGACACTCGATGATTGCATCAATTCTTTTTCGGCCGCAAGCCAGTCCGCCAATGGATCGCCATTTTGCGAGCCTCTCTGCATAAAGATCTGGCGTGCACGCTGCTCGATCTGTTCCCTGGTTGGCAAGTTCTGGTTCATGCCGGACATGGCTGGCGGGATTCCCCGAAATCCCGATTCCCTTTCCATTCAGCCCGGCGCATCTGGCGGGCTGCAACAGAGCCGGAGTCCCATCGTTCGCTTAAGCCAATTGCCACCTTGAACGGCCCGTCATCGCCAAACGAAAGCGGCGGATCGGTCCGTGTTTCCCTGCGCCACTCAATATTCACGCCATTCAGCCCCGCGCGTCAAGCTACGCGACCTCATCTGGGCATGGCCCGCCATCAGCGTCGTTTGTGGCTTCTTTCCTTGATCCGCCCGTGCAACCTGTGCAATCATTCGCCGCAACATGGGAGGCTTTCAGTGCACATAACGAATCGATGGTTCGGTTTGCGCCAATTTGCAACTTTGCTGGCGATCGTGTTCCTGGCCGCAATTTCCGCGGCTGCCCAAATGGCGCCAACGCGCACATGGGAAGAACTGAAGCAAGAGACGCAAAGGCGCGTCAACAAGAACCTGGGACCGGTGGGCGGCCTCAAGTCCGAGGATGCGCGCGAAGCGCTCTCCAACATTCACAGTCTGGACCGCGACGAATGGGCGGCGGCCTGGAGCGCCATCGGCGAGCGATACGAAAAGCGCGCCAAGAGCGAAGAGGCGGCCAAGAATAACGACGCGGCGCGCGACGACTACTTTTGGGCCTTCCGCTATTACACTGCTGCCCGCTGGCCCGTGCCCAATTCTCCCGGCAAGCAAAAGGCCTACCAAAATGCCCTGGCCGCATTCCGCAATTACGGAAAATATCTAGATCCCCCCATCGAGCAAATCCACATTCCTTTCGAGGGCAAGGATATTCCTGGCTATATCCGCCTGCCAAAAGTCTCAGGTCCCGCGCCCATTATTTTCATGATCAACGGCACCGACTCGCGCAAGGAAGACGAGATTCAAGGGCGCGATTCCCTGTTCCGCAGCGGAATCGGCGTGATTACCGTGGACATGCCCGGCACGGGCGAATCGCCCATCAAGGCGGACGCCGGGTCCGAGCGCATGCTTTCGCGCGTGCTGGACTACCTGGCTACTCGGCCTGATGTGGATAGCAAGCGCGTTGTTGCCTGGGGCGTCAGTTACGGCGGCCACTGGGCGGCGATCCTTGCCTATACGGAGCGGGCACGCCTGCGCGGCGCCGTCGTGCAGGGCGGACCTGTGCATGACTACTACTCTCCCGAATGGCAGAAAAAATCCCTGGGCACGCCCGAGTACTTGTTCGACCTGTTCGCGGCGCGCGCTGCGATTTACGGCGTGACCACGCTGGACGAATTTTATGCATTCAACCCGCGCCTGTCCCTGAAGACGCAGGGTCTCCTTGGAAAACCCTCTGCTCCCATGCTTGTTTTGAATGGCGAAAAAGACAGCCAGGTGCCCATCTCCGATCTTTACATGCTGATGCAATCGGGCGGCTCGGCAAAATGGTCCTGGGTCAATCCCGACGGCGGGCATACCGGACGCTCGGATGAGTGGCCGGGAGGAAGAATCAGCGAAGAGGTTGTAACTCCCTGGATCAAGGCTCGGCTGGAGCAAGCGCCCGCAAAGAACAAAATGTAACTCCCGCGCCGAGTATCGCGTCTGAGGGATTACCAGGAAATATGCACCGGGCCAGGCACAAATTCTAAATCTGATTGTGGCGAGGAAATTTATGCGAAAAACAAATTGGGCTGTTCTGCTGGTAGTTTGCGCTGCCGGCTTTGCGACACTGGCGGCTGCACCGGCCCCTCAGGGCTCGGGCTATCACTTGCTGAAGAAGGTGATGCCGGGCGGCGAAGGCGCATGGGATTATCTCTCCGCCGATCCCGTTTCGCATCGCCTCTACATTTCGCGCGGCACGCACATTCAAGTGCTGGATGCCGATGGCACACTCGTCGGCGATATCCCCAATCTGCAAGGGACTCACGGCGCGCAAATCGTGCCTGAAATCGGACGCGGATTTTCCAGCAACGGCCGCTCCAATTCGGTAACCATTTTCGATTTGAAAACACTTGCGGTCATTAACGAAGTAAAGCTGCCCGATGCGCAGGCCCCGGATGGTTTCATGTACGATCCCGCCACCAAGAGCGTGTTCGTGTTCAACGCGCGCAGCAAGGATGCCACTGCCGTAAACGCCATGACGGGAGAAGTGCTGGGGACGGTGCCGCTGGGAGGCAAGCCCGAAGCCGCCAACGCCGATGGCGCGGGCCACGTGTGGGTAAACATCGAGGACAAGGCGCAACTCGTGGAATTCGATTCGAAAACATTCAAGGTTCTCAACACCTGGCCTCTGGCAACGTGCGAGGAGCCAACAGGAATGGCCATCGACACAGCGCACAAGAGGCTGTTCATTGGCTGCCACAGCAAGGTCCTGCTGGTGGCGGATTACGCAGGCAAAGTTGTGGCCAGCGTGCCCATCGGGCAGGGCGTGGATGCCGCAACCTTCGATCCCGCGACTGGGTTTGTATTTGCCTCTTGCGGCGACGGCACGATCACCGTGGCGCACGAAGATTCGCCGGATAAATACACCGTGGTGGACACGGTTGCAACGCAGCGGGGCGCACGCACTATGGGCCTGGACACGGGCAACCATCACATCTTCACGGTCACGTCCGATTTTGGTCCGGCTCCGGCTGCCACGCCCGAGAATCCGAATCCACGGCCGGTGCAGGTTCCCGGCACATTCACAGTGTTGATCTACGGCAGGTAGCCTTACGTAGCGCGGGCTTCAGCCTGCGGGGGTTTGTCCTTGCAAGTATGAAACCCCGCAGGCTGAAGCCCGCGCTACGTAAACCCTCATCTCATTTCTAATGTCCGATCTGAAAAAGGCGGGATAATACAGTGGCGGCCAATCAGCCTGAGCCATGGCTTCGAGACGATCTGCGGGACGTGCCGGCCGTGCAACGCGCCGTGTTGCACGCGCTCGCGCTTGCCGTTGAAGACATCGATAAGTGGTGCGGCGACCTGACGGAAGAGCAGCTCAATGCGCGCCCGGCTGGCGCCGCGCCCGTGGCGTTTCATCTGCGGCACATCGCGCGCAGCCTGGATCGACTGCTCACGTACGCGGAAGGCCATTCACTGAGCGACGAGCAGCTCAGCGCGCTGAGGGCCGAGCTCGCTCCCGATGCCAAGCGCGAATCGGTGTTGGCCGAACTTTCAGCGGCCTTCACGAAAAGCGCTGCTCGCGTGCGAGCCATGGACGCCTCGCGCCTCGAAGAACCCCGCACGGTCGGCAAGCAGCAACTTCCCGCCACCTTGGGCGGGCTGCTCGTCCACGTTGCGGACCACACGCAGCGCCACGTCGGCCAAGCCATCACCACCGCCAAGATCGTTCGCGGAACGCCTTCGCCTTCGGCGACTCTCCGATAGACGCAAATGGCAGTAGACCGGCCAGCGTGGACTGCTTGTTCAAGACTTGCCGCGGGTCGCTCATGCAACTCGCGAACTGGAATCAGACCGCCATCGAAAGAGTCTGAAGCTGAAAATGCCGGTTCATTTTGCGGAATCGGCGGAGGAGCCATTCGCTGGGCCCGGCCGAGTTGCGGGATACTCCGATTCATGAAACGTGCCGATAAACCAATGACCGTTTTTCTTGACCATCAGAACAACCATGAGCCCCTTGCGAGGCGGAACCATCGAACCGTCCGCGGCTTTCGTTCCGGTGATGACGGTGTCGGCGTCCACGGCCGCCAGATCAGGGCTGAAATAGCGGATACTTCTTACCGTGTCCGTGCGAACGGAGTCTTTCAGGTTGCCGCTGAAAAGGCCGCTGAACCACTTTTCAATATCCTTGCGGCCATTGCTGTGAATGCCGCGCATGTTGGTGAAGTCCGCGTCGTCCGCAAACGTCATGGCCACGGCATGGGCGTCGTGACGCGTGAAATTTTCCGAGAAATCCGCGCAGGTCTGTTTGATGGCGGCGGAATCCGCATCGGAGCCCGCAGGCTGGCTTTGAGCGCGCGCCACGCAAGGCAGCGTTAGAAGGAGCAAAGCAAGAACGGGAGCCGCGACGATCCTAGAGAAATTCATTGTATCCTCCGCGCCGAAATTAGTGCAGGCGAACGATTGGTGGATTTGCGGCGCAATCATACGCCAAATCGCCGCTTTGCCGGGAAATTTTGTCGTTTGCTAATTGACGCAGCGGCAGCGATGGCTGCGAAAAATTATTGACAAAACACTTAAACTGAAACAAGCTCTGCACCGGAAAGATTGACCCCACCAGCAATCGATTCGCAGCAGGAGGCACAGGATGAGCGGAATCACACGGCGTGGATTCGTGAAGGGCGCGGCGCTTGCCCCCTTGGCGCTTTCGCCACTGACGACCATGGCGCAGCAGCCGGCAGCGGCACCGTCCGATCGTTTCGATATTGTGGTGGCGGGCGCGGGACACAACAGCCTGGTCACGGCGGCATATCTTTCCAAAGCAGGATTCCGCTGCGTTGTGCTCGAGGGCAGGCCCACTGTGGGCGGCGGAGTGAAATCGGCGCAATTCACCTTGCGCGGATTTATTCATGACACCTGTTCATCCGCTCACGGCGGAATTAACGAAAATCCCATGCTGCGCGACAAGGAAATCGACCTGGCCCCGTATGGATTGGAATACATTTTTCCGGACCCGGTCTTCCACATGCCTTTTCTGGACGGCGCGTACATCACGCAATGGCGCGACCCGGAACGCACGCGCGAAACATTCGCAAGGATCAACAAAAAAGACGGCGACGCCTACATGCGCATGTTCAAGGAGTCGGAGCATATCGATCCGACCGCAAAATTCTGGCAGCGCCGGCTGGCCATGTCGTATTGGGACGTCATCCGCATGAATTTCGAGGATGAACATTCCCGCTGCTTTATGCTGGCAAGTCCCTGGTCTCAGCAGCCCCCGCAGTTCCCGATGACCGGGCGCGTCGCTTACGGCACATTCAACCAGCAGCGAAACAGCCGCCCGCTTCCCAAGGGAGGTTCGGGGAAATTGGCGGAGGCCCTCGCGAAATATATCGAAGCGCACAACGGAGTGATCCTCACCAACAAGCCGGTAGCCAAGCTCATCATTGAGAATGGAAAATGCACCGGCGTCGAGTGCATGGACGGAAGCGCGTTTCGCGCCGACAAAGCGGTGCTCTCCACCATTCACATCAAGCACCTGGTGGACATGGCGCCAAAGGAAGCGTGGGGCAAGGACTTCGTCGACGGCGTCGAGACGTGGCAGCCGGAATTCCAGATGATGAGCACCAATTATGCGACCTCCACGCCGCTCACTTATCCGACCGCTGACGGCCCGCTTTCGCCGGTGCACTCCGAATTGCTGATTAGCTCGGATCGAGCGTTGCGATTCGCATACGACTATGCGGTTGGAGCCGTTAATCTGGAAAATCCGCCGGTCCATCTCATTCAAACTTCCGTCGCTGACCCAACCCGCGCGCCGGCCGGCATGCACACCATCAAGGTCGTCGGATATCATCCCTACGATTTGAAGGAAGGCCCGCACCACTGGGACAACATCAAGGAAGAAGTTGCCGATGCCACGCTGAAATATATTCAGAAGCATTCGCCGAATCTGACCGATGACAAGATCCTCGAGCGCATCGTGCACAGCCCGCTCGATCTGGAGCGCATGAACCCGCATAACTGGCACGGCAGCTGCCACGCCGGAGGCTCGGGCCCCGCGCAAACGGGAGCCATGCGCCCCATGCCCGGCTGGGCGAATTATCGGATGCCGATTCCGGGGCTGTATCAAACTGGCGGGACCACCGCTCCAGGAGGCTCGGTCTCCGGACAGCCCGGGCGCAACGCCGCCATGGTTATGCTCAAGGATCTGGGCACCAGCCTTGAGGAAGTTGTGGGCAAGAAGGAAAAGAAGACGTCGTAAGAATTCGCGGTTAGCAGTCCAAATTTATTTTTTGCAATTCTTGCCAGGCTACCGAGGAGGTGGGCATTTGAAAGGGACCCAGAAAGTATTGGCCGTTGCTCTGAATGCCGCTTTATTCGCTGTGCCGTTTTTCTTTGTGCAGAGCGCCAGTGCCCAAAAACAGGCCGCAGCCGCGGCTCCTGCTGAAGCGGTGCCACAAGTGGTTCCAGACAATCCAATGGAGCACGCGCCGCCGGACCAGCCGCTTCCCTACAGTCACAAAACGCACCTAGCTCTTGGATTGCCATGCACTACCTGCCACACCAATCCGGCTCCCGGAAATCTGATGACCTTTCCGGCCACGACCACTTGCATGGGTTGCCATCTTACGGTGGCCACCAAGAAGCCGGCGATCATCAAGCTCACGGAATATTCAAAATCCCGCCAGCCCATTCCCTGGGTGCGCGTTTACAAAGTGCTTCCCGGCGTGAATTGGACCCACCGCAAGCATCTGGAGGCGGGCATGAAGTGCCAGATGTGCCACGGGCAGGTTCAGGACATGGAACGAATGTCCGAGGCCACCAGCGTTACAACCATGGGCGTCTGCCTCAAGTGCCATCAGGACCACGGCGCGCCGACGGTCTGCCAAACCTGCCATTCGTGGCCGCCAGCCAACTGAGGACGCCACAAGAAAGCGGCCGGGAGAAGCGCATGAAATTATTTCAATATTCGATTGCGCTTCTCCTGTTCATTGGCATTGGCGCAACTGCCGATCGGGCTCCGCGCTCCCAAACCAAGCAGACGACTGCGGACTCCGCAACATTTCCGAAAGATATCTATGCGGATACCGGCAATCGCCTTCCTGCCATCAAGCGCGAAGACCTGGATGACGCGGGAAAAAAACTATTCGATGCCAAAGGGCCGTCCGATACTTATGGCCCGGGATCGATTCGTCTTTACAGTTTGCCGGTAGCGGAATACGCGGAAACCAGCAACGATTTTTTGCGCCACAAGGCTGGGATCGATCCGCGAATCGTGGAGCTTGTAATTCTGGTGACCGCGCGCGAAGCCGATTGCGCCTACGTGTGGAACGCGCACGAGCCGCAAGGTTTGAAGGCAGGCTTGCCCAAGGAAACAATCGATATCATTAGAAATCGCAAGCCGATTGTTAGCGTCGCGGAAAAAGACGCGGCGATCATTCAGCTGGGCCGCGAAGTGCTCGGCAAGCATCGCGTAAGTTCCGCCACGGCCGCCCGCGCCCTGAGCTTGTTCGGCAAACAGGGGCTCGTCAATATTGTTTCCCTGATGGGCGATTATGCTTCCACGGAAATCCTGCTGAATGCCTTCGATCAGCACGTACGCCCCAGTGAAAAACCCTTGCTGCCGATTCCGTAAAATTGAACCAGATCGGGATCGAGTAGCGCGGGCTTCAGCCTGCGGATTTTGGTCCTTGCAAGAATTAAAATCCGCAGGCTGAAGCCCGCGCTACGAAACCCCCGGAAAAATCATTTCGCTTCGGCGTAAAAACGCTCGGCCGCATCAGCGATCCAGCCCGGATTTTCCCAGTCAGGATATTTCGCGCGAAATTCCGGGGACAATACTTTTGCCGTTTCCTCCGCGGACTTTCCCTGGGCCTTCAATTCCGCGACGCGCGACTGCACGGCCATAAGGTACGTGCGCTCCGTGCCAATGAGGGAGGCTTCGCCCACCTCGCCGTGGCCGGGGACGATGATGCGCGGGTGAAGCGCATCGAGCTTGTCCAGAATGGACAGCCAGTTTTTCCCGCTGGCATCGGCATCGGGGAAAATTGGAAAAAAGCGGTTGATCACCGCGTCTCCCGTGAAGAGCACTCCATCTTCCTCGACCAAAATGAATTCATCGCCGCGCGTGTGCGCGGCCCCAAGCCAGAGCAGGCGCACCGTAACTCCGCCCAAATCGAGTTTTGCTTCGCGATCGAAAACGATGTCGGGCGGGCGGGGCTTCACATCCTGCAAGAGCGCTTTCATTTCCGGCGTCCTGCGGCTGAAATTGCGGATGAATTCCGGCTGCTTTCGATCCACTTCCTCCTGCTGCGCTTCGGGGCGAATCACGATGGTATTCGCGGGAAAGGCCTGGCCGCCGGTCATGTGCTCGGGATGAAAATGCGTTGTGGTGAAATATAGTTCGCTATTCTTGCTGACCTTGGCCAGTTCGCGCAGAACTGTCTCTCCATTTTTCGGCCCCATGCCCGCGTCCACAATCAGCGTCGCGCGGCTGCCAACGATGATGCCGATGTTGGGCACCAGATTCACGCGCCCGTCCGGGATTGCGTACACGTGCTCCGAAACTTTTATGGTTTTATTTTCCTGCACCAGAGGCACGGGTTGCGATTGGTTGTGGCCGAGGGGCGCAGTTTCCTGAGGTTCCCTGGCTGCGCGGGTAGCTGCCGCCCCGAGGACACTCAAGGCAACGAGCACGACGAAGATTGCCGCCCATCTTTTGCAATTCGTTTCTGACGTCATGATCCATTCTCCTTCAGCCGGAATGATCCGGGTAAGACGTAGCGCGGGCTTCAGCCTGCGGGTTTTAGTCCTCGCAAGGACTAACCCCCGCAGGCTGAAGCCCGCGCTACTCAAAACCAATTCCGCTAACTGGCACTCTTGGGCTTGGCGGCGAGCGGCTGCGGTTTAAAAATTTCGTCGATGAGAAAAAGGTCCGTGAGCAGCGCGCGCAGATGGATGGAGGCGTTCAGGTTGTCAACCAGTTGCGAACTGATGGTTGGTTGCGCCAGAACCAACTGGATGCTGGCCAGGGAATCCTGTGCGTCTCTTTCCAGCACGGTCAGAAATGCCAGGTAACGTTCCGCGGGCTGGAGATTATCGTCCTTCACCGCTTTCGAGTAGGCCGCCGCCAAACCCGTCAGCGCTTCGACGGAGCGGTTCAGGAATTCGCGCACCTGCCCACAGGCCTGGCTATTTTCCTTGCCGGAAAGCCCCTGACCTGCGTAAGCCAGCATGAACTCATAGCATTCTTCGATGGCGCTGCAACGGGCGCTTACCTCTTCGCGGCCCATCTATGCCGAAGCCTTCTTCGATTCCGCACCTGCCGGGATTTGCCCCGCGACCGGCCAGCGGCTCGGATCGTGGTGCTCAATATAATTTTCGCGGCTGATCCAGCCAAAGATCATGGACTTGGTAATGAAAAGCTTTTCGGGGCGAATGGCGAAATAAATGTGCACCGTAACCAGAGCCACGAAGCCGACGCCCGCCAGGCCGTGCAGCACGTACATCCAGCCCCAGGTCATGTCCCCGAACAGGTAGGGATTGCGCGTGAAGAACGGCGTGCGCACCCGCTTCATCATGAAGAGGCCCGTTATGATGGCGGAGATCCCAGCCAAGAGCACGATCAGGTGGTACAGCTTGTTCTCCAGCGGGTATTTCGCGAATTTCCTGGGCTCGGGAGCGGACTGCCCCATGGCCAGCTTGAATCTGCGCGAGGCGTCTTCGATGTCCGTCGAGTCCGGCCAGATCGACCAGAAATCCAGCACGAAGGACGCGTGAATAATGTGGTAGATCACGGAGATGGTCAGCACGATGCCGGCGATCCAGTGCCACTTGACCCAGGCAAATTGCACGCCAACCTTGGGAAGAAATGCCGTGAACAGCAGCGCCAGCATGGACAGCGCCATGATTCCGTGAAACAGGCGCGCGCCGAAGGAGTGCCGCGCGACGCGTTCCGGAATTTGCGCGGCGTTCACACCGGCAGCGCCGGAGGAATTTCCCGCATGAGCGGCCGACTTTCCCCAAATGCCCACATACACCGCGTGGACAATCAGAAACAGCGCTCCCGCCGCGGCGAAAACATACAGCAGCGTCCAGGAAATGTGGATCGGAACTTCCCCGCCCCACGGACTTTGCGCCCACTGAATGAGATTCAAGATTCCTCCTACGCGGCCCCACCGCGAATGGCGCGCTGCACCAGATTCCTGAGCAACGGCACCTTGAAGCCGTTGTATTGCAGCGGTTCCGCTCCCTGAATGGCAAGCTGTCCCGCCATCTTTGCCGTTTCTTCATTGCGCGGCTTCCCGGCCACAGCGGCTTCCACGGCCGTCAGGCGGACAGGATGCGCGGCCACGCCGTTCACCGCCAGGCGAATGCGCTGAATGGTGTTCCCGGACATGACCATGGCCGACGCCACATTCACCAGCGGGAAATCCCACACGTTGCGGTCGCGAACTTTCTCGAAATAGAATTGCGCGCCGGCCCATGTGCCCGGAATTCGAATGGAAGTGAGCAGATCGCCGGGCTTCAGGATGGTCATGCGCGTGATGTCCAGGGCGGGACCGATGAAATAATTTTCAGCGTCCACCACGCGCTCGCCCTTGGGCGTTCGAACCACCATCTTGGCGTCCAGCGCGATCAGCGCGGGAGCCGTGTCCGAAGGATTGACGGCCACGCAGCGGTCTGCATCGAGGATGGCGTGCTCGCGATTCAGGCCCGTGGGCGTATCCGCGTAGCAAATGTTGCCGCCGGCGCGATAGCACGGCCAGCCGCCTCTGTAATACCAGCAGCGGGCATCCTGCGAAACGTTGCCGCCGATTGTGCCCTGATTGCGAATCTGCGGAGACGCGGCCGCCTCGGCTGCCGTCGGCAGAATGCTGAACTTTTCGCGCACCACGGGGTGGCGCACCACTTCGGTGAGCGTGGTCATGGCACCGATTTCCAGTCCGTCGCCGGCAGCGCGCACGCCGCGCAATTCCTTCACCTGGCTCAGATCGATCACCACTTCGGGCCGCTTGATGCGGTCCTTGAACCAGTCAAAGCTGTCCAAGCCGCCGGCCAGCACCCAGGCTTTTGCGCCGTGCCGGGACTGCAAGGCCAGAGCATCATCGACAGACGTGGGCTGAAAGAGTTCGAACGCCGGTATTACGTCACGAATGACAGCCATTTTCCGTTCTCCTCATTTGTTGCGGTCGCGCCGTTCGGGTCATGGCCCAACTGATTCTCAATGCCCTTGCCGCGAGTCCTAAATATTGGCTCTCAGCGGATCCTGCATCGGCTTGCCCGCTTCGAGAGACGTCAGGATCACATCGGCAGTAACGGGCGCGCGGCGGAAAATTTCGTCGCCCAGCGCGTCCGACAATGCGTTCAAGATGGCGGCGCAACCGCCGCCGACCGGTGGCTCGCCAACGCCGCGCGCGCCGATGGGCGTTTCCGGGTCTGGGATTTCCACCGCGGCCCAATCCATCTTGGCCGGGATGTCCAGAATTGAGGGCGGCTTGGTATGGTAAAAGCGCCGTGAAAGTGCCAGGCCGTAATGCTGGTCGTAGACCCACTTCTGGCCGAGCGTGTGGCCGATCCCGAGGATTGATCGCCCCAGAATTTGACCGCCCAGCGCGCGTGGGTGCAGCACCGTTCCAACATCGGCGTAGGCCAGGAAATCCAAAACACGATACTGTCCGGTTTCCACGTCTGCTTCGATCTCGGCAAAGGTGGCCACGAACGAAAATGTGTTGCCGTCGTGTTTGAAATTGTCTTTGGCAACGGCAAGCAGACCTTGCCCTGCCAGCGCCGTGGCTGACACGGTTGTAAATTTATTAATGTCCTGCGGCAATTCGTGCCCGTCGAAGATGCCGCCGAGTTGAATGGCGCGCTGAGCGGCATGAGCCAGCGTCATTCCGGCTCCGCCGCCCTTGCGGGCGACTCGTTCGTTGGCAACCACGTAGTCCTCGGGCTTGCCGCCGAGATCCTTTGCGGCAATTTGTTGCAGCTTGGAGATGGCGTCCGCAACCACGGCATTTGCCGCTCGCGTCATGGCATGTGTGGTCTGGCTGCCACCGGAGGGGCATGTCCACGGCAGGTTTTTCGAGGTGTTGCCCCAGGTGATGTCGCACTTTTCCCAGGGCACGCCGAGGAGTTCCGCGACCACGCGGTGCACGTCGGTCCAGGACTCCGTGCCCAGGTTGCCCACGCCGGACTGGATGTACACGCGGCCATCGGGCTTGATGATAAAGAGGCCGTCAAAACCGACGGTGCCGCCGGAGTAGCTGCTGACCGACACGCCCACGCCGCGCACTTTCGAGCCGTTGCGCTTGCCGGTGTTCACTTTTCTTTCATGCCACTTGAATTGCTCGGCGCCGCGGTCCAGCGCTTCCTTGATGAACGCGCTGGTCGCGTATTGCTGCTTGCCGGCGACCAAAGGCCCAAAGGGGGCTTTTCCTTCCGGGCAATTGATGCGGCGGATGGCCACCTGATCCACGCCCAGCTTGCGCGCGGCCTTGGCCAGCACCGGCTCCATGATGGCGATGCCTTGCATGCCGCCGGGAGAACTTTGCGAGCTGCGAGGTGGCGTGTTGGTCAGCACCGTCACTCCGCGCCAGCGCATAGCCTGAGGTTGATATAAAACCGAAACGATTCGGCCAGAGGAAAACGCGTCGCCCACCATGTCGTATGGGCCGTTGTCGCAGACCACGAACATGTCCAGCGCGGTGATGCGGCCTTCCTTGGAGAAGCCCACCTTCATGCGGCCGTGCAGGCTGGGGCGCGCGCGGCCGATGAAATTTTCCTCTTCGCGCGTGATGCGCATCATGACCGGGGCGCCGGTCTTCTTGGCCAGCAGCGCGGGAATTACCAGGGTGATGTCGCCGGTTATCTTACTGCCAAATCCACCGCCAGTATACTCACTGATAAACACGACGTTGGCCACATCGATACCCAGCCAGCGGGCGATGGCCGGAACGGTCTGCGCGGTGCTCTGCGTGCCTGTGTGCACGTAGACCTTGCCGTTCTGCCAGTAGGCCATGGTGCTGCGCGTTTCCATGCACTGGTGGCTGGTGTTGGGAGTGACGAAGGTTTCGTCCAGCACCAGCGCCGCGTTCTTGAAGCCCGCGTCAATGTCGCCCACGTGCCACTCTTCTGTCTCTTTGCCCAGCGGCAGGCGGCCCTGCTTGGCTTCCTCGAAATCTTCATTGGTCCACTTGAGCGTGTGCAGCTCGGGAGGCGTCACCGGTGGCCTCTCGCCGGGCTTCGGCGGAGGGGGCGGCACGCGCACCCAAACGTTTCCGTCCGTCCTGGCGTTGGGTCCGCCGGGGCGCAAGCTGGCCAGCGGATCGGTGACAAACGGCAGCGGTTCGAAATCGATCTTTATTTTTTCGATGGCTTCGGCGGCGGTCAGCTCGTCGATGGCGGCCACGGCCAGGATGGGCTGGCCTTGAAATAAGGGCTCGTTGGTCAGCGCCTGATAGCCGCGCTGGTTGGCCAAAATCACGGTGCCGTTGTCGTTGATGCTGTTGGCCGGAGGCGGCAATTCGTCCGCGGTGAGAATGGCTTTGACGCCTGGCATGGCCAGCGCCGCGCTGGTATCAATCCGGCGCACGCGCGCATGAGGCATGGGGCTCAGCAGCAGTTTGCAGAAGAGCATGCCGTCGGCGCGATAGTCCTCGGCGTACTTGGACTTCCCTGTCACTTTGGCGTGCAGGTCGCCGGTGGTGTAGTTCTTGCCGATATATTTGAATTTATTTGGGGGCGTTACGTTTGGCATGTTTACGCCTTCCTCAGATTCTCTGCCCCGCGCATCAAGGCGGTGAGAATTTTGTCATAGTCCTGGCAGCGGCAGATGTTGCCGGAAATACCGTGCGCGAGTTGCTCACGCGTGGGATTGGGATTGATTTTCAGGAAGCCGACTGCGGACATCATGAAGCCGGACATGCAGAAGGCGCACTGGAAACCCTGCTCGTCAACGATGCCCTGCTGCACCGGGTGCAGCGTGCCATCGGGCTTGGCCAGGCCTTCCACGGTCTGAATTTTCTTGTCGCGCACGGTGTGCGTGAATACCGAGCAGGCGTATTGCGGCACATCGTCAATCAGCACGGTGCAAGCGCCGCATTCGGCCTGGTCGCAGCCGATCTTGGTGCCGGTAAGGCCAAGCTTGTAGCGCAGCGTCATCACCAGCGTCTCTTGCTTCATGACATCGACGCGCCGCTGCTGCCCGTTGACGTTCAGCGTAATCAGCCGATCCACCGCGCCCGGCGCCGAAGCCTGCGCCCACACCTTGGACACCCGGAAAAGATAGCTGGTGGAGGACACCACGCCCGTGGCAATCACGCTCTTGATCACGTCCCGCCGGGAAAGTTTAAGCGAAGGAGTGCAGCCGGGTTCCGTCTGTTCATGGTCTGCCATCGGAACTCCCTTGAAAAAGGATTTGAATGGATATACTCCGGCAAGCGAACCTCTGTCAACGATATAAATAATAGAGACTTAGAATTTAGAGGCCCCCAAAAAACAATTCCCCGATTGGCGGGTAGCCTGCCGCCAAGCGGGAGATTGGGCAGGCATACAGCGGAACAGGTTTCCGGGCTGCAGTGCAGTAGCGGTGGGGACATGAAGTGGACAAAACTAAGCCCCGGAAGAGTGTGGCACAAAGTGAACATTGTGCCGCCCTTCCGGGGCTGCAAGCCGAGAGAAGACTGAGGCCTCCCATCAAATCGATAGTGGCCACATTTCCCGTGGGACCGACTTCTAATTCAATTGCACGCGAATGTAGCCACGCAGTTGCAAAGTTGTGATGGTGGTCATGGCCCACTGATCGACCTGGACTTCGGGCTGGATGGTGGCCACGTCTATTTTCTTTGCAAGGACTCCCTGGCCGCAAACACGGAAGTCGATGCCTGCCTGCTTCATGCTGTGCATCAGGGCGATGTTGGGATTGTCGTGGCCGTCCTTGACGGCTTTATAGGCTGCATTGTTCAGGGCGAACTCAGTGCCCTCCTGGTGAAATACCACCACGAATTTTCGGTGATCGGCCGGCACGCCGCCCTTGGCGAGCGTGTTGAAGTAGCGCGAAATGGCCGTCAGGCCGGGATTCACGTCATCGATTTTCGGCGAGGCTTTGCCGATATCGAACACAATCTTGTAGACGATGCTGGGGTCGGGCATCTCGTGCTCGTTGGGAAAATCGATGGCCGCATCGACGCCGGGAATCGGCAAGGCTTGCGCCGATTGCGCGTGCGCCACGCCGGGAAGCGCAATTGAAATCGCGAATAGTGCGACAGCTACAATCCACATGTTCTTCATTTGTCTCTCCATAAACTTGGGCATTGGTTCGATCCGCCTGCAATACGGGGCATTCTACACCCCTTAAAACGGCTGCCACGAATTCTTTTTTCTGTTTCGCAGCGGACTTGCAATTTGCCTGCCGCCATCCGCCAGACGTCTTCCATTTAGAGAATCACTTTCCCCGCGAAGAAAGCGGAGCCGGGCCAGCCGCCAGCTTCCAGATGTCACCAAGTGCGGAGGACGAATTCATGCCCTTTACGGAATTAACGATTTGGTCGCAACGGGTACTTGGAAATACGCGCACGGCCAGCGAGTGAAACTTGGCCGACAATTCCTGCCAGGTCAGCGGGTTTTCCGGATCGCCTTTTGGGAATTGAACGAATTTTTCAAATTGCTTGCCATCCGTCAGATGAACTTTCACGATGGCCGGCCATTGCACGGGAAAGTTTTTTTCGATGCGCGAATCCTTGACCATGACCACTTTCCCCATCAAGCTGCGGATTTGCGGCGAGCGAATGTTCTGTTCTGAAAATTGATCGAGGCCGGCCGCTCGGTAGGTCAGTGCAACGGCAGCCCCGAACGGAACGGAAAATTGCGCGTCCACGGCGTTGGACGGCGAATATTTTCGCTCTCTTGGCTCGCACACCAGCGACCACCCGGCTTCGAGCACAGCCACTTCCACGCGCTCGACTTGCTCCGGATGGATGTCATGCGCGGTGGCCAGCTCGATCAGGCCGTCGATGGGCGACTGAATGTAGCGGCAGCAGGCGTGAGGCTTGATGCTGGTGCGCATGATCTCGAAGTCCTTGCCCAAATCTTTGGTGACAAGCTCGGGGATCGCTTTTCGAGAATATCCAGAAAGAAAGCCGTCGCGGCCTTCGAGAATGGTGGTGGGGCCGCGAAAGCCCTCGGCGGCCAGATTGGCAGCCAGAATTCCGTTTTGCGCGGCGAGGCCCGGGTGCAGCCGCTTGGTCCACGTGCCGTCCGCGAGGAACTCCAGCGAGCCGGCGGCCATGCTGCCGGCGATGCCCACGGCGGAGAGCATTTGCTCTTCGCTGAGGCGCAGAAGTTTTGCGGCGGTTACGGCGGCGCCGAATACGCCGCACGTGGAAGTGGGATGAAAGCCCAGCTCGTAATGATATTTCGGCTGGACCGCGATGGCCAGGCGCGTGGCCACTTCGTATCCGGCGACGATTGCCGAAACGAATTGGGCGAAGTCAATTTCAGGATGAATTTCACTCAGCGCGATGGCCGTCGAAAACATCACCACGCCCGGATGAATGGAGCCGGCCTGGTGCGTGTCGTCCAGCTCCACGCTGTGAGCGGCGGCGCCGTTAGCCAGCGCGGCGGCCTCCGGTGTGGTTCGCGCCGAGGCGCCGATTACGGTGCAAGGACCCGTGGGCGCAGTGCGCGCAAGCATTTTGTGAATCGGCTGCGAGGAGTCCGCCAGCGATCCGGCGATGGCCACGCCCAGGTAGTCCAGCAGCATGTACTTTGTGCGATCGGCAACTTCAGCGCTTAATTCCCTGGAATCGAGGCCGTGGCAGAAATGAACGAGCGTGCGTGTTATGGGTTCCATGCATTCACCGTTTCGCGGATTACAGCCATCCCATTAAGATACATTACAAACTTATTTTTGCTATCCTGCTGTCTTGCCAATTGAAACTTTTAAGCGATTGCGTATTCTCTCATGCAGAGTTTACGCTAGCGAGGTTGCGGAAAAACTCGCACTGTACTACTAGTTGTCAAATTCTTTGAGTGGCGCGACGAATTTAGTGTTGCTTCGCGCTCGGTTTGGCTTCGCTTGAAGTCCCGGAGGGACGGCACACCGTAGCCCACCGTGAAACGGTGGGGGTAGCGTAAACCCGAGAGTCAAGCCCCGGAGAGGCGGCACACTGGGTTGGAAGGATCAACCGAGTGTGCCGTCCCTCCGGGACTCCGGATCGTTAGGCTTTGCGTCCCCACCGTTTCACGGTGGGCTACGGTGTGTCGTCCCTCCGGGACTGGCGGAGAGAACCAAGTCAATTTGCAGTTAGCAATGGAACTTGCCTTTGGTTGCGGCTATGCCGCACTGTGTCATTCCGAAGGGCGGGGCTTGCCCGAGGAATCTGCTGTTTTTTGGAACACGGGGAGAAAAGCAGATCCCTCGCTTCTCTCGGGATGACAAACAGGGCTTTTTCCGCGCTTCGCTCGGGATAATAAAAAGTACTTTTTCCGCAACCAGCAACACATGCGAGAGGACGAGGCCCAAGGTTGAATACCATGAACAACTCTGTTGACGAATCGCACGAGGAACTGAGATCCGCCGTACGCGAATTGTGCCGCGACTATCCCGACAAATACTGGCGAGAGCTGGACGAGAAGCGCGCCTACCCTGAAGCGTTTGTGCAGGCGCTGACCAATGCCGGGTACATGGCCACGCTGATTCCCGAAGAGTACGGCGGCGCGGGCCTGGGCATCACGGAAGCATCCGCAATCCTGGAAGAGATTCATCACTCCGGCGCAAACGCCGCGGCCTGCCACGCGCAAATGTACATCATGGGTACACTGTTGCGGCACGGCTCGGAGGCGCACAAGCGCCAGTATTTGCCGAAGATCGCCGACGGCTCCGTGCGGCTGCAGGCGTTTGGAGTGAGCGAGCCCAACACCGGCACGGACACCACGCAACTGAAGACCATGGCCGTGCGAAACGGCGACCGCTACGTGATCAACGGGCAGAAGATTTGGATTTCGCGCGCCGAACATTCCGACATGATGCTGCTCATCGCGCGCACCACGCCCGCGGATCAGGTGAAGAAACGCACCGAGGGCCTGTCCACAATTCTGGTCAACCTGCGCAAGGCCGTGGGGCACGGGCTGAAGATTCGCCCCATCCGCACCATGATGAATCACGCCACCACCGAATTGTTTTTCGACAATTTGGAAGTGCCCGTGGAAAATCTGGTGGGCGAGGAAGGCCAGGGATTCCGCTACCTGCTGGACAGTTTGAATGCCGAGCGAATCTTGATCGCCTCGGAATGCATCGGGGACGCGCGCTGGTTCCTGGAACGCACCTGCCGCTATGCCAACGAGCGAGTGGTTTTCGCGCGGCCCATCGGCAAAAATCAGGGCATTCAATTCCCCATCGCACGCGGATACGCAAACCTGGAGGCGGCTCGGCTGATGGTTGCGCGCGCGGCCACGTTATTCGACGCAGGGAAACCGTGCGGCCCGGAAGCAAATATGGCCAAGCTGCTGGCGGCGGACGTTTCCTGGGAACTGGCCAACGTCGCGGTGCAGACGTACGGCGGCTTCGGCTTTGCCGAGGAGTACGACATCGAGCGCAAGTTCCGCGAAACGCGCCTCTACCAGGTCGCGCCCATCTCCACTAATTTGATTCTCAGCTATCTGGCAGAGCACGTGTTGGGACTCCCCAGGTCCTACTGATGCGGCCGCTCGAAGGAATCACGGTTGTGTCGCTGGAGCAGGCGGTGGCCGCTCCGTTTGCCACTCGCCAACTGGCGGATTTGGGCGCGCGCGTCATCAAGATCGAGCGCCCCGGCGCCGGGGATTTTGCGCGCGGCTACGACGCAACCGTGCAGGGAATGTCCAGCCACTTCGTTTGGCTGAACCGCTCCAAGGAATCCCTCACGCTGGATTTGAAGCGCGAGGAAGCCAAACTGGTGCTGCAGCGCCTGCTGCAAAAGGCCGACGTGTTTGTGCAAAATTTGGCGCCCGGAGCCGTCGAGCGGCTGGGCTTCGGCACGCAGGAATTGCGAACAACATATCCGCGCCTGATTGTCTGCAATCTTTCCGGCTACGGCTCTTCCGGCCCGTACAGGGACAAGAAGGCCTATGACCTCTTGATTCAGGCCGAGACCGGACTGATTTCCATTACGGGGACCAACGAAACGCCGTCCAAGGTGGGCATTTCCATCGCCGATATTTCCTGCGGCATGTACGCCTATTCCGGAATTCTGACGGCGTTGCTGGTGAGGGCACAAACCGGCGAAGGTGTGGCGCTGGAAACTTCCCTGTTCGATTCGCTCGGAGAATGGATGAGCTACGCCACGTACTACACGACCTATGGCGGAACTGCGCCGCCGCGCACCGGGGCAAGCCACGCCACCATCGCGCCCTATGGGCCTGCTCAGTCCGGTGACAATAAAGTCGTGTACCTGGGCTTGCAAAATGAGCGCGAATGGAAAAAGTTTTGCGATGTGGTGTTGCAGAAACCGCAGCTTGCTCAGGATCCTCGCTTCGATTCCAACGCCAATCGAGTAAAGAATCGCCCGCAGCTCGACCAGGCCATGCAGGAAGTTTTTCAAAAATTGACCGCTGCGGAGATAATTGCGCGGCTCGAATCGGCGCAAATCGCAAACGCAAGAATGAACACCGTGCTGGAATTCGCGGACCATCCGCAGCTCGAGGCCAGAAAGCGCTGGGGCAAGGTCGATTCGCCGGTTGGGCCGCTGAAGGCTCTTTTCCCTCCCGTCACCATGGAAAATGTGGAGCCGGTGATGAACGAAGTGCCTGCGCTTGGCCAGCAAACCGACGCGATCCTCGGCGAACTGGGTTTTGATTCAGGAAAAATTGCCGCGTGGCGGCAGGCGGGCGTTATTTAATTTTCGCTAATCCAAGAAAAGGAAGGTCATCATGGCAATCAAGGAAGGCTGGACCGGGCGAGTATACGAAGACTTCGAGGTGGGAGATATTTACCGGCATCCACTCGGCCGCACGGTTCTGGCTACGGACAACATCTGGTTCACGTTGCTGACGCAGAATACCAATCCGATTCACTTTGACCGCGCTTACGCGGCGAAAACGGAATTCGGAAAACCTTTGGTGGATTCCACATTCACGCTAGCGCTGGTCACCGGCCAGTCGGTCGCTGATATTTCCCAGAACGCCATGGCCAATCTTGGCTGGGACGAAGTGCGCCTGCCCAATCCGGTGTTCGAGGGCGACACGGTTTACTCGCAGAGCGAGGTGCTGGAGAAGCGCGAATCGAAATCGCGGCCCAACGTGGGCATCGTGCGATTCAAGACCACGGGCTACACGCAAGAGGGCACGGTGGTGATCGAATTCAAACGCACCATCATGATTTACAAAAGAGGTCAGGTCCCCGAAACATTGAAAGGCCCGAAAATCGCGCCGAAGAATGCATGAACTAGAGAGAGCCCATGACGGCCACTTCACTGCCCGGCGAATCCTTGGCGCAAGCGCGAACTTCTTCCACTGATGCGAGTGGCGAGCGGGCGCAGATCAGCCGTTGGTGGCGGCTGGTGGGCGGCGTGCTGATGAATCTTGCGCTGGGCACTCTTTACGCCTGGAGCGTATTCGTCGCGCCGCTGGAGCGCGAATTCGGCTGGAGCCGCGCGCAGACCTCCACGGTATTCACGTTCGCCGCGGTCATGTTTGCCGCTTCCCTGCTCGTCGGTGGAAGGTTGCAGGACCGCTTCGGTCCCTTCTGGATTTCCGTCTCCGGAAGCCTTCTCATCACGCTGAGTTTTTTTCTTTTCTCCTACACTTCCAGCCTCTACTTCCTCTATTTCTTTTACGGCGTGCTCGGAGGCATTGGCAATGGGTTCGGCTACGGGACGGTGGTCCCGGTGATGGCCAAGTGGTTTCCCGACCGAATGGGTTTGGCCATCGGCCTGGCGCTTGCCGGCTACGGCGGCGGCTCGGCCATTTTCGGAACGATTGCCAATCTGGTTTTGTTTCCCCATTTTGGATGGCGCACGTCCTGCATCATCCTCAGCGCCATTTTTTTCTTAATGACCATGACTGGCGCGTTCCTGATGAAAAACCCTCCGCCAGTGCGGCACGCGGCAAGCAAGGATTCCGCTTCGCCACTCATTCGTGCGCGCAATCAATTCACTCCCGGCGAAGTGGTGCGCACACCGGCGTTTTATCTTTTGTGGCTGGGCTTTGGATTGGGATCCACCGCGGGGCTTATGGTGATCAGCCAGCTCATTCCCTTTGCGCGCAATCAGGGGATCTCCAGCGCCACCATCGCCACCATGGGGCTGGTGGTGGGAGCCTTTGGCAACGTCTCGGGCCGTGTCTTGTCGGGATGGCTGTCTGACTTGCTGGGCAGGCTCAATACGCTGCGCGTGGTGCTGGCCATATCCAGCGTGGCCATGCCTTCGCTGTATTGGGTTGGCGCGCATCTGGCGGCGCTCTACGTGCTGATTTTTGTGGTCTATTTCTGCTATGGGGCGCAAGCCTCGGTGGTGCCCTCGACGGTGTCCGATTTTTGGGGCACGAAGTATGCCGGTTCCAATTACGGCGCGGTTTTCACCGCCTGGGGATTTGCCGGAATTCTGGGGCCCACAATCGGCGGAGTGCTTTTCGACAAATACAGAAACTACGGGGTGGCGTTCTATACGGCTACGGCCCTGGCGGTGATCGCCTTGATATGCGTGGTTGCAGCCAGGCGGCCGCAAGCTCGCTGATCGCCAAGCAAAATTGCATGCGAACGGCGGTGGCTTTATTTTTCCAATCACTGCGAAACGGAATGGGCGTACAATCCCGGCACAGCAACTATCAATTCAATTCGGCGGACATTCCTTGGAGGATCGGCGATGAATGAAAATATTTTGCGGCTGCGCAAAGCATTCGAGAGCGGAAAGATCGACCGCCGCCAGCTGATGCAGGCGCTGGGCCTGACGGCAACCGCCGCATTCGCGGCTAGTGTGTCCCCCGAAGCCGCTGCGTTTGCCGGGAGCGGCGCGCAGGCAGGCATGGGCGGCGCCACGGCTCTCAAGGCAGTGGCCTACAACCACATCAATTATCAGGTCAGCGACTACGCCAAGGTCCGCGACTTCTACGTGAATGTGTTTGGCATGAAAGTGGTTTACGACGACGGCAAGCAATGCTCCGTGGAATGCGGCGATCCGCCGAACGCCATTTATATTCGCCCGTTGAACAGGCCGCTGGATCGTCCCGCCGGCAAGGGAGCGAATGCAAACTGGGCCGCGCAGATGGGCACGGGAAACGTGGACCACTTCGCGCTGTCGGTGGAAAATTTCCAACTGGAGCCGGTGAGGGCAGAACTGGCGCGGCGCGGACTCGATCCCAAACCGGATGGCGACTATGCATGGTCGATCAAGGATCCGGCCGGCATCGTGCTGCAAATTTGCGCCACGCGCGGCGTGTTTCCCGGCGCAGCTGCGCCCACCGCAAAGGAATCGGACGGCACAAAAAATCTCGCAGCGATTCCCGGGCCGGATGGTAGAGGGTTTAAGGCCTACGCCGTGAGCCACTTGATGCTGTACGTCCCCGATGTGGACAAGTGCCGCGATTTCTACACCGATCAGTTTGGCATGAGGATCGTTTATTACAGGCCGGGCGATGTGTTCGGAGTGGATGCGCAGGGCGGCCCCATTTGTTTTCTAAAATTTGGAGACAATTATCTCTATCTGCGAAAGAGCCAGCATCCCGAAAACAAGCCGTACGTCTCCCATTTCGCGTTGATCGTCGAGAATTACGATCAGGCCGCGGTGAAAGCCAAACTCGAGAAGCTCGGCTACAAGCCCACGCCGGATGGAAGGTATGGCTGGTCCATCAACGATCCCGCGGGAATGAGAACCGAGGTTGCAGGAAAAGGAATGGCCGAGCACGATGGGGCCGATTGCAATGGCAACAACTCGGCGTGTCCCGGCGGGCCGGACAAATAAAGTTTTCGCAGCCACTCGCATCGCGTTTGAAAATTTATCGAGAGGTTTTTCAATGAAGCGAATCAGCTTGATTTTGTTGGCCGCTGTCGGATTGCTCTTGCCCCGCGCATCGTGGGCGCAGGCGGGCGGAAAGGGCGCGGACCGCCTCTACGTGCTGGATTGCGGGCAGGGACACTCCAACGACGAGTCCCGCTGGACAGTGGGCGTGAACGTGGGAAAGCCCATCGACATTTCGGTGAGCTGCTACCTGATTCATCACGGAGACAGCTACTTTCTGTGGGACACCGGAATTTCCGACGCGGTCGCTTCCATGCCGGAGGGATGGTATCCGGCCAATAATCCGGCGACGGACATTCACTGGACACGCGCCAAGACGCTCGAATCGCAGCTGGCGGGAATCGGCGTGAAGCCCTCGGACATAAAGTATGTGGGCATCTCACACACGCATCCCGACCACATCGGCAACGCTGAACTGTTTCCGCAAGTGCCCTTCCTCATTCAAAAGGCGGAGTACGACAACTACTTTGCAGCGGGCAAGACAGGCATCGCCAAGCCTGCCTCGGACAGCAAGCCGACTTTCCTGAAAGATCATCCGGTGACTTTGGTGCAGGAAGATTTGGATGTGTTCGGCGACGGCTCCGTGATGATTGTCTACACTCCGGGGCATACGCCGGGGCATCAGTCCTGCCTCGTTCACTTGGCAAAGACCGGCTGGATTTTGCTGAGCGGCGACGCCGTTCACCTGCAAGAAAATTGGGACAACCGCCGCATTCCCTATTTCGCCACCATGCCGCCTGAGCAGAAGATTCAGACGCAATTGTCCATGCAGCGCATGGCCGACCTGATTTCCTTCTATCACGCGCAGCTGTGGATCAATCACGAAAAGACGCAAAGCGACAAATTGAAGCATGCGCCGGCGTATTACGAGTAGGCGGCGCGCAAAGCTGAGAGATGCGCAAAAGTAAGGATTTGAGTGTTGCAGGGGCGGTGCATCGCCGAACAAGTGTGTCGCCCCTCCGGGGCTTTTCATGATTCCGCTTTGTGCCCCCACCGTTTTACGGTGGGCTACGATATGCCGCCCCTCCGGGACTTCGATCGGCATATAGACCGGATGCCAGATATATTAATTACCTTCGATGGTTTCTTCGTGGAATTCGGTCCCCCGTCTCCGTCAACCAATCTCCCTCGATTCGACCTAGACCGAAGGTCAGGTTCCGACATGGGCAAGCCTGGGCCATTTTCTTGTAGCCTGGCCTAAAGCATCCTCCTAAAGTGTTAGCTATAAGGTCCTACCCGACCGAACCGAATTTACAGCGAAACGTGGAGGAAACATGTGGAATAAGGACAGTCAGCCTGAAGTTCCTGGCACATCTCCGGCGAAGGATTCGAGGGTTCCCGGCGCACCCCTGAGCGCCCCCCTGAACGCAGCGGCGCCTGTCAACAGGCCCAGCGCTTCCCCCGCGCGCGCACTGGCCTGCCTGGGCCCGTCCATAGTTGTAAAAGGTGAAATCACCAGCGAGGAAGACCTGCAGATCGACGGCAGGGTTGAAGGAAATATTTCCATGCGCGGCAATCGGCTGACCGTTGGCCGCGGCGCGCAGCTGAATTCCGAAATCAATGCGCGCGAAGTGATCGTCTACGGAAGCGCTTCCGGCAATCTGCGCGCGCGAGACCGCGTGGAGATCAAGAAAGATGGCCAGGTGATTGGCGATATTACGACAGCGCGAATCAGTATCGAGGACGGCGCATATTTCAAAGGCCACATCGAGATCGAGCGCAGCCAATCTTCGGGCCAAGCAAGCAAGGAAGCCGAAGAGATTCCTGTCGGCGCCGGGGCGAATTAGCCGGTCATTCGCCACCCGACCCAGAGCCGACCTGACAACTCGCAGGCAGCCCATGTAGCGCCCGCCTTCAGGCGGGCGCTAGACCCACTCCCCTGCGCGCATCACCGGTTCCGAATTCCCTGCCGTTGTAATTCCGTCCACATCGATGTGATTCGATCCGATCATCCAGTCGACGTGTATCAGGCTGCTGTTTGCGCCGCGCGATGCCAGCTGTTCCGGCGTGAGGCTGTCGCCATCCTTCAGGCAGGAGCTGTAGGCCTGGCCCAGCGCGATGTGGCAGGCGGCGTTTTCGTCAAATAGAGTGTTCATGAAGAGCAGGCCGCTCGCCGAAATGGGCGACGAATGCGGCACCAGGGAAACTTCGCCGAGCCGCCGCGCCCCTTCGTCCGTTTCGATCATGCGCTGCAACACTTGATTGCCGCGCGCGGCATGCGCCTGCACAATTTTTCCTGCCCGAAATTCCACGGAAATTTCCTCGATCATGGTGCCCTGATGCGATAGCGGCTTGGTGCTGGTCACCTTTCCTTCCACGCGATCCTTGTGCGGCGTGGTGAACACTTCCTCGGTTGGCATGTTGGCGATGCAGTAGATTCCGTTTCTGGCCGTGGTGCCTCCACCCAGCCACAAGTGGCCGTCAGAAAGGCCGACGCGCAGGTCCGTGCCGGGTCCGCGAAAATGCAGGGCCGAATAGCTCTTCTCGTTCAGCCGCTTGCAGCGGGCGTGCAGGGTTGCGTCGTGTTCTTTCCACGAGGCCACCGGATCGGGTTGATCCGCGCGCGACGCGGCAAAAATGGCCTTCCAAAGTCGCGACACCGCTTCGTCCCGAAGCAGATCGGGGAACACTGCCGCGGCCCACGCGGGAGTGGCACAGGCAACGATGGTCCAGTTGATCTCATGGCGCGTAATCAACTCCAGCGCCGGGCGATAAGCCTTTGACATGGCGCGATTGGCGCGGCTCACCTTTTCCGGATCCTCCTTCGACAGTAAGGAAGGATCGTTGCCGGTGACCGCCAACCTGGCAGCGCCGCTTCGGAATGCCTGCGCCATGCCTTCGTAGAGCCAGGACGCGGCGGCGTCAAAACTGGCGTCCGGAGCATTTCGATAACGCAGCAGAGCCGACTCTTCGTCGGTAAACAATGTGGTGACTAGCTTGGCGCCTGCCTTATAGGCGTGCTCCGTGATGCGGCGCACCAGCGGGACGGCATCCAGCGTCGCGGTCATCACCAGCTCTTGCCCGGGCGCGAGACCCAATCCGGCGTGCACGGCGACTGCCGCCAGACGGTCCAGATTTTTTTCGAATTCAGGTGTCGGGGCAAATTGCTCTTTAGAATGCACAGTAGTCGAGGTCATGTTCCGGATTATGGCGCAAGGCGCGGTTCGTTGACAATGCGAAGAAAGCCGGGACGCGTCGCCAGAAGCACGGGCCTGAAAAATGCGGCGATTTCGGTAAGGGGAAAGATTAATTTACGGGATGAGCCTTGTAGCCATGTGAAGTGAGGTTCTTCTGCGCTTCCGCCATCTCTTCCCGGCTTGCGTAGGGGCCGACTTGGACGCGGTAGGATTGCATCCACAAAAGATTCTTGTGCATGACCATGGCGTGAAACCCGAGTTCCGTCAATTTATCCACGGCGTTATCCGCCCAGGTCTCGTCCTTGAAAGAGCCTACCTCGATGTACAACTTGGGCGCGTTGCTTTCGCCGACAGCGGCCTTCGGCTGCGTCGCCGCGTTCGTCTGTCCGACGGTCGATTCGGCCGTCGCGCTTGGTTCGGTGGCATTTGTTACTGCTTCCTGGGCCGCTGATTTTGTGGAGCCATCTGTCGTCAGGCTCTCTGGCTGAGCAGGACTGGCAAGCGCCTGGACTTGCGTCGTATTCTTTGCGGTCAAGTGCGCTTTCCGGTCGTCTTTGCGAACGGCCGCTTTCGCGGGCTTTGCAATTTGCGCCGTCTTCGGAGAAGCCTCTGGTGAGGCGGAAAGCTTGGATTCAGGATTTTCAATCGACAATGGCGGATCGAACGTTGGCGTCTTCACGTCGTCGATCTTGATGTTTTCGTACAGATTGATCTGGCGCGTTTGAGGTGGCACAAATGAATTTCCCGCCTGAGGTTGAACGGGACGCGAACCCAAATCATTTGCCGCTGACGAGTTGGAATTATGAACTCCGGCGTCAACCGTCCGCGCACTTACCGGACTGGCCCTCCACCCTCCCACGAACAGAAAGACGGACAATGCCCCGACAAGGCCCGCAAAGCCAAGTATCGCCTTGGGATCCTCTTGAATTCTGGGCTGCGCGCTCAAGTCTTGCCGCTCCAGCGACGCTTTAGCGACTTCTGCGCCCTGGCGCACACGAGTGCGAATCTCAAGTTCGGCGCGCGCTACCCATCGGTTGAGGGCCACTTCCCAGGGGCTGATGGGTCTGGCTTTGGCGGCCTTCACCAGGGCAGCCTCGAATGCGTCGGCGGATTGAAAGCGATTGGCCGCGTCCTTCTGCAGGCACTTCATGATTACCGCGTCAATGGCGCGCGAAAGCTGAGGCACGATTTCACGAGGGCGCTTTGGATAGTCGCGAATTTGCTTCAAGGCCACGGCGACGGGCGTGTCCCCGGTGAATGCAGGAACGCCTGTGATCATTTCGTAGAGCACCAGCCCCAGCGCATAGATGTCCGTGCAGGAACTGACCGGTTTCAGTTCCGCCTGCTCGGGCGACATATACGCAGGAGTGCCAACAATCGTCCCGGTCATGGGGCCTTCGCGCTGAATCAATCGCGCCACGCCGAAATCCATAATCTTCACGTTGCCGGCGCGGTCCAACATAATGTTCGCCGGTTTCAGGTCCCGGTGCACAATTCCCTGGGCATGGGCTTCGCGCAAACCGGCGCTAATTTGCCGCGCAATATCCAGCGCCTCGTTCAAAGGCAGCGCCCCCGCGCGATACAGCCGGGCCGACAAGGTCTCGCCCTCGATCAATTCCATGGAAGCGAAGGCCGTGCCATTGGAGCGGCTGAACTCGTGGATTCGGCATACATTCTTGTGCGTAATTTTGCGGGCCAGGCACAACTCGCGCTTGAAATTTTCCTGGGCTTCCGGATCGGATGCAATCTCGGGCTTGAGAATCTTCAGGGCCACGATTTCGCCGGTTTCGAGGTCGCGCGCCTTGTACACAATGCCGATGCCGCCGGCGCCGATCTGAGATAGCACTTCGTATCGCGGCGGAATGTTGGAAGTGGCCGCCAGCCTGTCCTGCACGTCTCGATAGGCTTCCGCATCGGTCCAGATCACTTCGAAGATGTCTTCTTTTTCGGTGCGCCCGTCGATGGTCAGCTTGTTCAACCAGCGGCAGTGCAGGTCGCTCTCTTTCGATACCGCTTCGTACGTTGCGCGGGAAATCAGAATTTGCGCCGGCGCGGTGCGCTTCACGATGCGCGCGGTTACGTTGACCACATCCCCGAACAGGTCGTTCCCCTTGCGAAAACCAACGCCGGTGTGCACGCCAATGCGAACCTCGGCGCGCTGATTCTCCGGCAACGATAAATTCAGCTTCAGGTATTCGCGCTCGATCTGCACGGCTGCACGCACGGCCGAGGCGGGATCGGGAAACTCCGCCATGGCCGAGTCGCCGATGGTCTTGATCACTTTTCCGTTGTGCTGCTCGATGGCGCGCGCGGCCAGTTCGTCGTGGCGATGGATCATCACCAGGCCGGCCGTATCCCCATTGCGCTCAAAGAAGCTGGTCGAGCCCACCACGTCGGTAAACAGGACCGTCAGGGCATTCTTGTGCCTGCGGAGCTGTTCATCGATCTCAGCTCGTGCTTTCAGGAGTGCGTTAACGTCGTCTGCGGAATGCATAAATTAGGAACAGAGCAAGTGTGCTGCAAGGGGGGAGGCATGCCAATGGCTCGGGAGTAACAAACCGATAGTACGTCTGTACCTTGGGAAGTTTAGTTCCATTCATCCGGGCGTGTGTAACCCAATGATTCTTATGGAATTTGTAAGGTCTGCTGACTTAACAGGCCAACGATGGTACTAATCGCCCCGGGGATTCTTGGTTCTGATCCAGTAGCCTCATGCCATATTCCCTGCCAACACCCTGGGACAACAGCCAAATCGGCTGGTAGGATTCATCAGTGGACTACGACTCAAAATGCCCGGTAACGGGCAAGCGCAAGTACGACACCGAGGGCGAAGCCTTGTCCACAGCCGCGCATCAAATTTCCACCAACGATGCGCCAAAACAGCTGCGCGCCTATATCTGCGTCTACTGCGAGTCCTGGCACCTGACCAAGGACGCTGGGAAAAACGAGAAGAAACGAAGGGGCAGGTGATCTGCCTTGTTTTTCGTGGCATAGGCTTGAGCCTGTGGGGTTGAGTCCTTGGTATGACTAAAACCCACAGGCATCTGAAGCCTATGTCACACAAGCGGATCTCTTCGGAAATCCGGTAATGAGGGCGTGTTCGCAGAGCAATGGACGTACGCGGGTCGCACATGCCAACACAAAAAGAAGGCCGGATCGCGATTTGCGTCCGGCCCTCTTCCGATTTTTGCGACGAAATATCGGTTTTAACTAGAACGTCAGTCTCAAACCGATCTGTATGGAGCGAGGTCCGCCGCTGCCTACCGTGGCGTTGGCGATGCCTACGTCCGGTGTTTGCCGGGAAGAGGCAAACGATCCGGTGACGGAGGGGTTGCCGGAATTGGTGTAGTAGTCCGTCTGGTTGAGAACGTTGAAGGCCTCGAAGCGGAATTGCCCGGTGAGCCGTTCCGTGAAGCGCACTTCTTTCGAAACGGACAAATCCCACTCGTGGAACGGCTCGCCACGGAACATGTAGCGCGACTCGTTGCCAAATGTTCCGAAAGCGGGGGCAAGCATGACTGAGCTGCCATTGGCGAAGCAGCCGAATTTGTAAAGTGAGGCCTGGTATCCGCCAGTGGGACCTACCACGGACGGCATCGTACCGTTGGTCCAAAGTGTGCCGCTTCCCCAAGTCGAAAATGGCTGCGTGTAGCCTGAGTCCAGGGTTGCGGCCTGGGTCAGGCAAGCGGCGTTGTTGATAGCGTAGGCTGGGTCAGTTGCGTGATTAGGATCATTTGCCGGAGGCTTTCCGGGCAAGAAAAAGGCAACTCCGGCGGCTTTTTGATCGCTAAATGCGCTGGGGCTGCCATAAAAATTCCAACGGTCCTGCAACTCGCCCGTGCCGCTGATATTGTTTTTGGTGTCCGCCACGTTCCAGGGCAACGCGGTTTGCACTTTCACGATGGAGTTGATGCCCCAACCCTCGAGCATCTGGCCATAACCTTTCTTGCCCGGCAACGTGTAAGTGAACGACCAGGTCAAGCTGTGCCGAACGTCGGTCAGGCAATTGCCATAATCGGCCCGGGGGTTGAAAACGTCCGAGGGAAGAGCTGCGCCATTCCAATCGCCCGACCCCATCTCAAGGCAATGCGAGTATACGTAGCCCAACACGTAATTCATGCCGTGCCAGGGCCTCTGAGTCAGCGTAACCTGCAAGGCGTTGTAGTTGCTGGCGTCCAAATTCTGGAGTTCGTTGATGTCGGAAAGATAGGGGAACTTGCTGAAGTACGGCCTGCTCAGGTTCTGGCAGACCTGGCTGGCGGAACTCGCCGGCCCAGCACCAGGGGCGCACGCCGCAGCCGCGCCCGTCAAGCCGTTATAGGTCTCCCATCCGGAACCCGGCGCCGGTGCGTTGGCATCGTTCATGCCGATCAGACCGACTCCGTGGCTGCCGACGTAGGCGAGCTGCAAGGAAAGATTGTTGGTGAAGGCGTGCTGAAGGCTGAAGTTCCAAGCCGGCGCGTAGGGCCTGCGCAGATTGGGATCCACGGCCAGGATCGGGCAAGGATTGTTGTTGGGCTTGGCGTTGGTCGGCGTATTGCAGGCAAGCTGAGTTGGCGAGACAGAGGGAAAGACGGGTCCGGTTGTGTTCCAGCTAATCTGCGCCGGTTGAAAGGTGAGAACCGCCGTTTCCATATTGCCCGGACCCGGAACTGTCGTCGTGCCGTTATTCAGGAATGCCCCGGTGGGAGTGGTGTTCAGGCCGGTTGTGACCGGGCTGGTTCCCTGCTGGGAGATAAATACGTTGAAACCTTCCAGCACGTAAATGATATTGAAGCCGCCACGCAACACCCACTTGGAGTTGCCTCCGATGTCCCAGGCGAATCCGATGCGCGGCGAGAAATTGTTCCATGCGGGGTAAAGACTCTTGGTCTGGCCTATTTGCACCAGTCCAGTAGGAGTGTTCGGATTGAAGTTAGCCAGCTGATTGTTGGATTCCTGAATGGGCGTGACGCGCTCGTAGCGCACGCCCAGATTCACCGTGAATTTGGGGGTCATGCGCCAGTCGTCCTGCGCAAAGAGCGAATAGCCCTTGTCCGACACGTGAACGTCCGGCGTGCCAACCAGTTCCGAAGGAAGCGTCGTGCCGGAGATTGTTCCCAGCAGGAACTCTTGCAGCCCGGTACACGGCGTACTCAAGCATGGTCCATTAGCACCGTTGGCGAAGGTGATGGTACCGCGCGAGGCGCTAAAGGTTCCTTCCTTGGTGCTCATGTGGCGCGCTTCGCCGCCGAACTTGAAGGCATGGTTGCCGCGAATATAAGAGAAGGCGTCATTAAGTTGAATGGTATAGTCCGGCCCCTGGATTTTGGGGAAGCTAGTGCAGCAACCCGTGGCGGTGAAACCTTGAATGGTGATGGGCGGCATACCGCAATTGGCGGGCTGGCCGGTCTGGGGAATAATTGTGGATTGCGTGCCCCAGTTGATGCCGGTTTCACCTGCGGGCTGCCCGATGTTGCTGCAATCGCCCGGGTAGCTGGGCTGGAAGAAGCGGTTCACGCCGAAGTGGGCCTCGTTCACCACGCTGGAACTGGCCAGCCACATCCAGTGCGCCCCGATGATCATGGACTTGGCATGGGACGTGATGTCCCAATAAGGCTGTGCGGGAGCGCCCTGAAATCCCAATCCATCGAAATTTCCCATGAAGTATTCGCCGCTGATGGTCTGCTTGTCATTCAGATGGTAATCGACTTTGGCAAGCCCGTTTGTGACGGTGTCGTTCCCGATCGGTGTTACCGGGTCGGCGCCGTTAGCAATCGCAGCGGTTTGGAAAATACCGGTGTACGGAGCGGTAACGGCACAAGAACCAGGCGTTCCGCCATAGGTCAGGCCCGAAAGTTTGAGGCTAAGTGCATTGGGGGCCGATGTCAGCGCGTTGCACGCATTGAGCAGGCTGTAAGTTTGCTGGGTCGTCGTATTACTTGTGAGCGACGATATGTTGGCGGCAGTCGGCAAACTGTCCGCCGAGGACGGAGCGCTGATATGGTTAAACTGCCCTTCGTAACCCAGAAAAAAGAACAGCTTGTCCTTCACGATGGGGCCGCCCACGGTTGCGCCATAGGTCTCGATAGCCGTTTGCTGCTTGGCACCTCCCGCCGGGATGAAGGAGTTTGTGGCGTCCATTGCGGAGTCCCGCCCGAAAGCGTTAGCCGTGCCGTGAATGCCATTGGTCCCGGACTTCAATCCGACGTTTACGATGGCGCCGGGCTTCCAGCCATATTCCGCCGTTGGATTCTGCTCGGTATTGAACTCCTGGATAGCGTCAACCGGCAGGATCGAAGTCGCATCGCCAAAGACGGGGGAGGAGTTCAGCACGCTCTGGGACGAAAAACTTTCGACCGTATCGATGCCGTTCAGAATGTATACGTTATGCTCGGCGCGCATGCCGTTGGAGCTTTGGCTCCATTTGCCGCTGCCTGGCTGAACATAGAGACCGGGTTGAAGGTCCAGCAAGCGGTTGAAATTTCGCCCGTTGAGAGGCAGGTCGCTGATGAGGTCGTTGTTGAGCGCGCCACCCAGCACTGCGTTGGTGGTTTGAATCTGCGGAATTTCCTCGGTGACGGTAATCGTCTGTGACTGCTCGCCCGGTGACAGGGAAAGGTCAACGCGAAGCTGCGTTCCGACCTCGATCAAAATATTTTGCCGTTCGAACGACTGAAAGCCTTTGAACTCGGCCCTCACCGTATAGGTGCCGGGAGTCAGGTTGGGCGCGCTGTACTGGCCGGACTCGCTTGTGGACAGCGTTCTGGTCACGCCTCTTTGCGTATCGAGAACAGTGACCGTGGCGCCTGCAAGTGCGCCTCCGGACTTGTCCGTGATGGCTCCAACAATGCTGCCCACGTCTCCACCCTGCGCAAAGGCGGACACACACACGAATAGCAGTGCCAACACGCTCAACAAACGGGAAATCGCGGAGACTGCTCTCATAGATACCCCCATTACTCAATTATGAATTTGATCAGCAGGACGGAATTCACATCCCCAAATTCCATCCCAAACATATGGCCTGAGCCTACTCGGAAAACAATGGGCACCTTTTATAGCAGGGTTACTGTAGAGTCAAGAGAAAACGCACCGGAGGCGCTGCTTGGGGATGTGTCGCCTCCCGCCTAATTTTGATTTTGAGACGTTCAATGCACTCGATATAGAAAAGCGGGCTGGATTAATTCGCTACGTTCCTGTCCATTTGGGCTTGCGCTTGTTCAGGAAGGCGTCCATGCCTTCCTGAAAATCGTGGCTCATGTAGCAGCTGAGAATCATGCTGCCATCTTCTTCGGGGGTCATTTTCTCCTTGATGCGGCGCAGGGCTTCCTTGGTGACGCGCAGGGTGAGCGGCGCGCGGGAGGCGATAGTGCGCGCGAGTTCGTCGGCGCGAGTTTGCAGCGCGGCGTAATCGGGAAGCACTTCGCTCAGGAGTCCGATGGCCTTCGCTTCGGCGGCCTCCACCAGGCGGCCCGTGAAGATAATGTCCTTCACGCGCGCTTGCCCCAAGAGCGCCACCAGCCTCACGTAGTTGGCCATCGACAAACAATTGCCGAGGGTGCGCGCGATGGGCACGCCGAAACGTGCGTTGGCCGCGCCGATGCGAATATCGCAGCAGGCGGCGATGGTGCTGCCTCCGCCGGTGCAGGCCCCGGCAATGGCGGCGATGGTCGGCTTCGGGATTCGCTCCAGGCCGTCGAGCAAGCCGTTGATGCGCACTTCGTAGTCCAGGGCGTCCTGCGCGCTGGACCATTTCCTGAACTCGGCAATATCGGTTCCCGCCGCGAACGCCGTTTCATCCACGCCGGTGAACAGCAAGACCTTGACGGACGGATCGGCGGACGCAGCCTTGCAGATTTCCGCCAGCCGCTCGTACATGCCAAAGTTGAACGCATTTCGGGCTTCGGGGCGATTGAACGTGATGCGGCCCACGCCGTCGTTCAGTTCATACAAAACTTCCTGGCTCATTGTGTCGCGCCTTTCCTGGTTGATTCCGGAGTTTGAATCGCGCCCTGCGCCGCCATCCGGTCAATTTCCGCATCGGTGTAGCCGTTCTCGCGCAGCACTTCGCGGGTGTGTTGCCCGAGGACGGGCGCGGCTCTGCGCACGCCGCCTGGCGTGTCCGAAAATTTTATCGGCAGCCCGATGGCCTTTACGGGGCCAGCCACGGGATGCGTGGTCTCCACTATCATTTCGCGCGCGAGCGCTTGCGGATCGGCGTGCATCTGCGCGATGTCCAGCACAGGCCCGGCCGGAACGCCGGCCTCCTCGAGGCGCCGCAGCCACTCGGCCACGGTGCGGCGCTGAAACAACGGCGTGAGCGCATCGGTCAGCGCGGAGAGATTTCGCATGCGTTGCGCGTTGCTCACAAAGCGCGGATCGTCGCGCAGCTGCGGCGCTTCCAGCGCCTCCAGCAGACGCAGCCAATTTTCCTGATTCGCGGCTCCCACGGTGATCCAGCCGTCCGACGCGGGAAATGCCTGATACGGACCATTCAACGGGTGCGCCGAGCCCATCGGCCCCGGTGCTTTTCCCGTGGCAAAGCAAATGGCCGAATGCCAGTAGGTATGCGTGATCCCCGCTTCAAACAGGGATGTGTCCACCATCTGCCCTTGCCCACTGGACTCGCGCGCGTGCAGCGCCGCCAGGATTCCCACGCAGGCCAGAATGCCGGCGGTGATGTCCGTAACCGGCGCTCCCGCTTTCATCGGCGGGCCGCCCTGGCGCTCCCCAGTGATGCTCATCAGTCCGCTCATGCCCTGCGCGACCAGGTCGAATCCGCCGCGATCGGCATAGGGGCCCGTGCGGCCGAAACCGGAGATCGAGCAGAAAATCAATTTTGGATTCAGAGCATGCAGCGCGTCGTAACCGAAGCCCATTTTTTCCATGGTGCCGCGGCGGTAATTCTCGATCACCACGTCGGCGTTCTTCAGCAGGCGAGTCAGCACGGCGCGCCCTTCTTCCGTCTTCAAGTCCAGCGCGATGCCGCGCTTGTTGCGATTCATGATCAGGAACGCAGCGGATTCATCGGCCACGGTGGGCGGCACCATGCGGCGCGAATCGTCGCCACCCGGAATTTTTTCCACCTTGATGACGTCCGCTCCCATATCGGCCAGCAGCATTGAGCAGGCCGGGCCGGCCATGATATGGGAAAGATCGACCACCTTCAGCCCATCCAGCGGACCTGTCTTCTTCCGATTTGCCACGTTCTCCATCCACTTCCCTCTCTCGATTGGATTGCGCCCACAATACTAGCCTCCCGCACGCATGTCGGCAAAGCACCCTTCGGTCGTGGATGGTTTGGCAGGACAGGTCAATCGATTTGCCGCACAACTGAGGGCGCGGGATTGCCTCGTACTAGTAATTCTGGTACATCGAATATTAAATTTTGCGTTTATTTCTGATTCAGCTTGACAGAATACGACGCAACGCACTATTTACGTTCTTCGGAACGTGGTAAGAATTATCCGCGAAGAAAAACAATCCCATTTGCATGGGAAATTAACTTGAAGAAAATGAGGGGGTAAATGAAACGCATACTGTTCCCAGGCAGTTTTTGCTGGATGTTGCTGGCAGCGGTCTTCATCATTCCGTCGCTGGCGAAAGCGCAGACGACGTACAACGCAAACGTCGGAGGAGAAACGAAAGACCAGTCCGTTCAGGCGGACGCTTTTTTCCCAAATGAACTTTGGATTCTGGAAGGCGACAGCATCAAGTGGACATTCGTTCCCAAGAACGAAGTCCACACGGTTACATTGCTGTTGCCCGGACAGGTACGTCCGGCGGCGCCTCCGCCAGCGGGACCACCTTTCGTTGCCCAGGGCGTGAATTGCGGCCCAGCGGCTTCCTATGACGGCAGCGCATGTGTTTCCACGGCCACCGGCTTGAGCGGCGGCGCAACCTTCACCGTGACATTTCCCAAAGCGGGCAATTACAAAGTGGTTTGCCTGATTCACACGGACATGACCGGAGCGGTTCACGTTCTTGTCAATAACGCAGCGAATAGCAGCCTCATCCGCAGCCAGCGTTTCTATGACGATGTGGCGCACGATGAAGCCCAGGCAATCCTTTCCGACGACGACCATCGTGCAGAGGATCGCCGCGGATGGGAACGTGGCAGGAATGGTGAAAATGCGGTGACTGCCGGCATCGGCGAAATCGTAGCCACCGGTGGAGGAACGCAATACCGCGCCGTGGTGCGCTTCTTGCCCGGCACGATTCGCATTCATGCGGGAGATTCCGTAGTGTGGACGAACTTGGATCCGACCGAGCCGCATACCGTCACGTTCGGAGAAGAGCCCGCTGGCTTTGTCCCAACGCTGTATTCCCTGCCCCCAACTCTTTTCCTGCCTGCCGGGCCGCCCATCCCTAACCCGCCTGCGCCATGTTCGTCGACCTTGACGACCGATTGCCAGAATGCGGATACAGGCACGGTGATCGGGACCATCAACTGCACGACGACACCGACGGCAACCGCTGGGACGACTCCCTGCAACGCTGCATTTACTCCGCAGGAGAACTCGGTTGCTCCGCCGCCTCCGGCCTTTGCCCCGAACAGTTTCCTGAACTCCGGATTCCTGCAAGCGGCGATCCCGGACCGCACCGGTTCGGCGCAAGTGCCTCCCGGGACGACGCGAATCCGCATCACGTTCCCGAATAAGGGGACTTACTATTACCACTGCGCGCTTCACGACGTGGATGGCATGTACGGGTCAGTAATTGTCGAGTAATTTAGCGGCTGCTGGCATGAAGCTGCGATTATTCTTCGGAACCTCGCTGGCCTTTGTACTTCTGGCAGGGACGGTCCGCGGTGTGTTGGCACAGGCGCAAAAAAATGCGCCTGTGCCCGCGCTTGCGGGCGGCCCGGAAGCCAAATATCGCGGCGGCATGGTTTCCCCTGCCCTTGCCAAACCGAAATTCACGCTGACCGATACTTCCGGCGCTCCCTTCGATTTCGCATTAAAAACCCAGGGATACACGACGCTTCTTTTCTTCGGATACACGCACTGCCCCGATATGTGCCCGCTGCAAATGTCCATAATCGCTCAGGCCCTAAAAAAGATCCCACCTGCCTCCGCGGATCGATTCAAGGTGGTGTTTGTGACCACGGATCCCGAACGCGATAGTCCCCAGGTGCTGCGCGCGTGGCTCGATCATTTCGATAAGCGCTTCATCGGCCTCACGGGAAGCCAGGCCGCCATCGACGCCGCCCAGGTTGCCGCGAACCTTTCTCCCGCCAAGAAGTCGGCAGTGCGTCCTGATGGGGCCTACGAAGTGGGTCACGCTGCTTTTGTACTGGCCTACACGAAAGACAATCTGGCCCACGTCATTTACCCCGGAGGGGTGAGCGAAGAGGATTGGGCGCACGATTTGCCCCTTCTGGCAACGGAGACCTGGACGAATCGCTGAGACGCTTGGCATGGATTTGGACAGCCAAACAAGATGTGTTGATATACCTCAGAATCGTTGCAAGTAGACAGGTGTAGGTGTACCGTAACGCCCAGCTTGGAAGTGAAAATTACCGATACCATGACGATGAGTTTGTCACGCCGCTACCTACGCATGGAGGAGTTTTGATGTCCCATTACAGCCAAATCATCCGCGCGCGCCATTTTCTTGCGGTTTTTATATTCATGCTTTTCCCGGCATTTGCGGTTTTCGCACAGATTGCGCCGACACGTACCATCGAAGAGCTTAAGGCAGAGACTCAACGCCGTGTGGACAAGGGCCAACTCGCACTGAAGTCGGATGACGCGCGCGAGGCGCTCTCCAACATTCATAGCCTTGACCGCGATGAATGGGCCGCGGCATGGAGCGTGATCGGCGACCGATACAACGAGCGCGCCAAGAACGAAGAAGGCGCAAAGGACATCAAGGCCGCGCAATCCGACTACCGAATGGCATGGCGCTATTACAACTTCGCTCGCTGGCCGGTGCCGAACTCTCCCGGGAAGGAAAAGGCCTATCAGAATGCTCTCGCGGCCTTCCGCAATTATGGCCGCTTGCTGGATCCCCCGCTGGAAACGGTGCGCATTCCCTTTGAGGGAAAAGAAATTGTCGGCTATCTTCGGCTGCCAAAGGGAGTTCGCCCCGCTCCATTGGTGCTAACAATTAGTGGTGGCGATACGCGCAAGGAAGACGGCGTCGACGGAGATGGAATCCTGCTCGCCAATGGGATCGGCTTTTTCGCGGAAGAGATGCCCGGAACCGGCGAGATGCCGATCAAGGCGGATGTGGGAGCGGAGAGAGTTTTTTCGCGCATTCTCGACTACCTTGCCACGCGGCCGGATGTGGACAGCAAGCGCATTGTCGTCAGGGGCGGGAGTTGGGGCGGCTACTGGTCGGCGAAGCTGGCCTATGTGGAGAAGGATCGCTTGCGCGGCGCCGTTTTGGCGGGCGGTCCTGTGGACGCCTACTACAGCCCCGAGTGGCAGAGGAAGTCGCTCTCCACGACCGAATATTTATTCGACCTGTTCGCTTCGCGTTCCTTCGCATATGGCGTGAACACTCTGGACGAGTTTCTGGCTTACGGTCCGCGCCTCTCTTTGAAGACAGAGGGCTATCTCGGCAAGCCCTCCGCACCAATGCTCATTATCAATGGCGCAAAAGATACACAAGTGCCGATTTCCGATCTCTATTTGCTGTTGATGTCGGGCGGCTCGGCGAAGGAAGCCTGGGTCAATCCCGATGGTGGACACACCGGCCGCTCCGATGAATGGCCAGGCTCCCGAATCACGGAAGAAATCGTGATGCCATGGATCAAAGCGCGCCTCGACATGGGGCCCAAAATTGGCAAGAGCGCGACAATGGGCAGTCTCATAGACTAGATCTTTCCGCTGAGCGAAAGCAGCCGCCGATTTGGCGAAGTGTAACGAACATTGGGTACTGCGTGACCGGACTCAATCCTGAATGCGGAAGGTTTCATGAAAAAAACGATGACAATGTGGCGAATCATTTCCGTTGCGGCGCTTACCTTCGTGCTCGGCGCGCCTGCATTTGGCGCGCAGCAGGAGTCCACGCCGGCTCCGATTACCGAGCAGGACCTGCTCGGCGGCCTGAAAAATCCCTCGCGCTGGCTGACCTTTTCGGGCGATTACACGGGGCAGCGGCACAGTCCGCTGAAACAGCTGACGCCGCAGAATGTCGCGGGACTCGTTCCGCAATGGATTTTTCAGACCGACATTCCGGGCCTTGCAGGGCGCGGCATTGAGAATACGCCGATCGTCGCCGACGGTGTTTTGTACGTCACCGGAAACAACAACACGGCGTGGGCCATCGATGGGCGGACGGGCCAACCGATCTGGTCGTACCGCCGCAGGCTGCCTGCCAATTTCATCGTCTCCGTTTGCTGCGGGCCTGTGAATCGCGGATTCGGAATTCTGGGCGACAAGTTGTACATGGGCACGCTGGACGCGCACCTCATCGCGCTGGACCGGAAAACCGGCGCAGTTATTTGGGACGTTGCCGTCGGCGATCTGAAAAAGGCCAACGCCATCACGGCGGCGCCGCTGGTCATCAAGGACAAGGTGATCATCGGCGTGTCCGGTGGAGATTATTCCAGCCGTGGCTACATTGAAGCGTTCGACGCGCAAACGGGAGCGCGCGTGTGGCACTTCGACACGATTCCCATGCCCGGCGAGCCGGGCAGCGATTCCTGGCCGAACGCCAATGTCGCGGCGCGCGGAGGAGGCGCTGTCTGGGTGACAGGCAGTTACGATCCGGCGCTCAATCTGGTTTACTACGGGACGGGAAATCCCAATCCCGATTATTACGGCGACGATCGTGAGGGCGACAATCTGTACACCTGTTCTCTCGTGGCGCTGGACCTCGACACTGGAAAATTGAAGTGGCATTTCCAGTTCACGCCGCATGACGTGCATGACTGGGACTCGGCGCACGTCCCTGTGCAGGCCGATCTCAAGATTAATGGCCAGCAGCACAAAGTCATCATGGTCGCCAACCGCAACGGCTTCTTCTATACGCTGGACCGCGAATCCGGAAAACTGCTGGTCGCCAAAACGTTCATCGACGGATCGAATTGGGCCAAGGAAATCGGCAAGGATGGGCGGCCGATCGTTCTCGACAACATTGGCACGGAGGAAAAATGCCTTCCGGACAATCACGGCGGAACGAACTTCCAGCCGCCAACCTTCGATCCAGAGTTGGGATTATTTTTCGTAACCGCACATGAAACCTGCGCCACCTGGCAGGGAATGAAGCCCAAGGAGCCGATTGAGATGGGCGTGCGCGTTCCCAGCGGCAACAGAAGCCTGGTCGAAGGCCACAACCAATTCTCCGCCCTGCGCGCAATCGATCCCACCACGGGCCAGCGGCGATGGGAGCACAAGTACCGCGATTATCCGTCCACCGAGGCTCTCGATTTGACCGGCGGCGTAATGTCCACGGCCTCAGGTTTGGTGTTCACCGGCGATAACGAAGGATATTTCCACGCGTTCGAGGGAGCCACAGGTAGAGAACTATGGAAATTTCAGACCGGCGCGCCGGTGTGGGGCTCGGCGGCTGTCACTTACATGCTCGATGGGCGGCAATGGGTGGTGACCACCGCAGGGCTGACGTTTACGGCGTTCGCGTTGCCTGTGGCGCCGCGCTGAGGCGAGGGATCGATGCGCTGTAAAGCCTTGATATTGATGTTTCTATTTTGCTTCGCGCAGATCTGCTCGGCTGCCGACGAAACAATACACGGATTTGTAGTCGGCACTGCCGCACCCAATACGGTCACCCTCGACGACTTCAGCGTTACGCGCGAGAATCGGATTTCTCTGAAAATCGATTCCATCACTTCTGGAAGTTCACGGAAGTCGCTCAACCCGGGAGACGTGCGGATTGGGGATGAGATCGAAATCAATGGTGACATCAAACCTGCTACCAACCAAATGACCGTCAAGTCGGTGAATATTCTGTCCAATGATTCCAGAAGATTCGATAGCGCCGCATTCTCCGATAAACCTCCAGAGTTGCAAAAGACACCCACGGGATGGAATGGCTACATTTTCGTGGAGGGTATGCGCATTCATATTACGGATTCGACCGCGGTGACGTACCACAAGAAAAAAACCGTCCTGCAAGACCCCAATTCCAAAAACCAAGTTGTAATCACCCCGAAAACATCTGCGCTTACATCGCTCGAAGGAATTGGGCCGGAAACCATGGTTCATTTCCAAGGAGCCAGCCAGAGTGACGGATCTGTCCTGGCCTCCAAAGTGGAATTCGAGGACTTTGAATTGCGGCCCGGCGAAAGCAAACTTTTGCAAAAACTCACTCCCAGGACTCGAAAGGGCGATGCACTCATCTCGCAGCTGGATGAACTTCGCGTTGGCCGAAATGCATACAAGCTGGTAGCTCAGCACCATGCACAAGATTATCTGCAAAAGCTGGGCGAGAGTCTGATTCCTATTCACCAAAGAGATTTGCCGAATGACAGTCCTCTGAAGATTTCTTACAGGTTTTTTCTGGCGCAGGACAAGAATCTTGACATCGTTTCGTTTCCGAACGGTGTAATCGTTGTGAAATCGGGTTTATTCAACGGCCTGGAAAATGAGGCGCAACTGGCGTTTCATTTGTCACGAGCCATCGCGGTGGTGGAAGAGATGGATACCTGGCGCATAACTCGCGACGCAAGGAGTAAGAAAAGGATATTAGCAACCGCCGCCACATCCAGTGCGATGGTGTTTGGCGGGACAATGCTTGGAGGTGTAATGTACGCCCTCACGCGCAGCGACCTCGCGGACTTGTTGTCAAATCAACAAGACCGCCTCGCACTGGAATGGATGCTGGCGGGAGGCTATGACATTCGCGAAGCGCCACGCTCTTACAAAGTGTATGCGCTCATGCACCCCGACCATACGCAGCTTTCCCCGAAGCCCGATCCCGTCCAGACCGAGAAGAACAACGCAAGCGCCGCGCGACGATCCTTCCTGATGGCTGAGCTAAGAACTAACTATCCCCGGACGGATTATTCCTCTTTGAAGAAAGACAGCGAACTATTCCAATCAGTAGTCGGGCAGAAGCATCAGCTTGGTGGAAGATAAGAGAAGGACGATGGCCGTTGACATGTCCGTCGAGGAGCGCGAATCCTTCAGGGCCAAAAACCGGCTGGGGTCCTACGTGGCTATGGCTTAAGCCGATGTGTTGTTGGTTGACACGGTCCAAGACTACGGTCCAGTATCAGGGCTCAGGACATGCCTAGCAGACCGGTCCGAGGACATATGCATCGGATTGTTCTGAGCCGGGCCTCACCCATCCGGTCAATCGTGACCGGAATGGGGTGCTTTGGTGCCTTGCTTTAATTTCTTCCTGTCTACTTCCCTTTGTTACGGCTGCGGAGTTTCTCTGACCAGCGCTCATATTCGGCATCGTTGAATCTGGATTTCAGATTTGTGCCTTGAGCAGGCGCTTGCATGGGCTGAACTTCCGTCTTCACTTTAACCTGTTGATTTTGCATGTCTTGGGACATCCTCCGAGTCAGGTTGTGCCGCCCGAATCATTTACCCAAGTACGGCGGCCTGCGATGCATATTGGCAATCAATAACGCGTGTCTCAATGGGTGGGAAGAGCCAATTTTTGCGGTACCCAAGTCCTGGTACTAGGGATAGCGAGGGCTTAGAGTTTACTAATTCGCAGTTCTTGCTAGTTCCTGGCGAGCGGGCAAGTTGCGAATGCTTGGCGCGATGCCAAGCATCCGGTGTGACTCAGGATCTAAATGCCGGGCGAGAAATTTCCAGTGGCGATCATCGCGATTCTTGCTGCGTCGGCGGGAAGCTTATTGCCGCGCCAGACGATGTGCAGGTCGGGCCTCACGAGGAGCAGATCGTATTCGTAGATTTCGCGCGCACGTTGGCTAGTTAGGTCGAGTACTTCGAGCGGCGCGCGCATTTCGTGAAATGAACGCTCCAGGCTGGAAGTATCGGCATTCTTTCCATCGAGCCGGAGCAAAGTGTATCCGGCGCCGAGACGGTCGTGCAGCGCCACGCCGTCATTCAGCCAGACATGCGGGAGGCGCGCGCCCGGCCACGAGGTGGGCACATAGGCAGGGTTGTCCGGGTCGGGACCATCTCCGGGCTCGTTCCAAACAATGGGCGAGCCGACATAGCGGTAACCCGCCTCGATCCCGGAAATCTCCGTCACTTTGCGCTGCTCGGTGTCGAAGAGCGCGGCCATGCGAGCGCGCGTGGCGGCTCCTTCCGGCGTGTCGTCTTTGATATTTGGCTGATAGGCGGCGCGCCAGCCGAGCCGGCCGGTCATGGCGGCGCGGGAAGCTTTTACGTTGCGCAGGCCGATGGGTCGGCGCTCGGCTTCGTAGGAGGCCAGCAATTGCGGGCCGCCCCATCCAGCCAGCGCGGCCGCGAGTTTCCAGGAAAGATCGACGGCGTCTCCCACGCCGGTATTCATTCCAAGCCCGCCAGTGGGAATGACCAAGTGCGCCGCGTCTCCGACGACAAACACACGGCCATCGCCGTAACGCTCCGCGCACAAGAGATGCTGCGTCCACTCGTTGACAGAAAGCATTTCGAAGGCAATGGGCATGGCCAGCGATTTTCTGAAGATTTCGGCCATTTCCGCATCGCTGGATGCAGCTGCGTGCAGCGTCCAATGGCGCGTGCTGTCCTGCAGAATGAGGAATGGGAAGAGCGGCCCTTCGGCGATGTGATAATGGCGGCCCTTGCCCATGGGAATGCGCTGGTAGAGATCGTCGCAATGAAAAAGGGCCTGGCGCAGCTTGCGGATGTTGCCGTCGCCCTCCAGGCGAATCCCTAGCTGCTTGCGGACAGTGCTGGAGCCGCCGTCGCATCCCACCAAGTACGAGGCGCGAATCGTTTCCTGTGGCGCGCCATTCGAATGGACTTCGGCCGCGACGGAGTTCGCATCTTGCGTGAAGGAAGTCAGTTCGCAGCCGAAGCGCACGGTCACGCTGGGAAGCGTTTGCACGATCGAACGCAGCAGCGGTTCGAGAGTGTATTGCGAGATCAGTTGATAGGGCTCGAGCAAGCCGCCTTCATTGTGCGCCGCGATCTCCGCGGTGGCCTCGGCCACGGAAGGGCATGCCAAGTGCGCTAGCGGAGGACCCGCCATGGAGAGTGCCAAGAAGACGTCCATCGGCGCGTTGCGCGGCAGTCCCGCATCGCGCACCTTTTCCGAGATGCCCAGCCTCCGATAGATTTCCATGGTGCGCGCGTTGCAGCGCTCCATTTTCGGCAGCTGGATGGTGGTTCGGTTGCGCTCAATCAGCGTGCAGCGCACTCCCCTGCGTCCCAAATCCAGCGCGAGGGTAAGGCCCACGGGCCCAGCGCCGATGATGAGAACTTGGCAGTCCACCACTCGATGATTCTTCCCTTCGATTCTTGGATCGGCCATTGTAGCCCCGGCGGTACAACAACCCACTCGCCTACTAGAGCTTGCGGAATTGTTTACGAACGGAGGATAAGAATAATCCTTTTGTCATTCCGAGCGGAGCGAGGAATCTCTCTTTCTTTTGCGGGGCGCAAACCGAAGAGAGATTCCTCGCTCCGCTCGGAATGACAAAAGGGCCGGGTACATTTTCCGCATTCCGTTCAGCCTGCTGCCGCGGCGGTGGTTTTCGCTTGGCGGTCCGTTAATTCTTCCGGATGGTCCATGCCCTTCCATGTACTCTTCATTTCTCGTTCCAGCATTTTGATCTGGATCAGATGTTTGGGGTTGAAAGGCAGAGACGGATAGTAGCAATTCGATTCGTGAGTGCAAAAACATCCGTCGGCGGCCTTCTTGCGGCGCGCCTGCATGGCGGGTGAAAACCACAGCTTCTGGAAATTCCAGCCATAGTCTCGCAGATTGCCGACGGGTTCCAGATTTTCGCAGGACGAAACGGTTCCTTCGTCGTAGATCACCCCGCCGGCGGTTCCGGCGTAACAAGTCAACTGGGCCTGCTGCGTCTCCTGCGTTTTGGCGATCAGGCCGTGCATATAAACATCCATGGCCGCCTTGAAGAAGCCGTTGTCACCGGCGTAATGATTCTTGATCGCTCCGCTGCGCGAATCTTCATCGATTTTCGCGGCAAGCGCGGCGTAGCGTGCGCCGTCGATTTGCAATTCCCTGCAATCCGCAGCGGGTGGACGGATGTAATTGAAATTAATTTTGTCGGGCTTCAATTCGTATTTCAGAAAATCGTACCATTCAAAAATGGCATCCTGGTTGGAGTTCATGAAGCAGGTACAGGTTTGCAGGTCGAGGCGCGGGTATTCCCTCTTCATCGCTTGCAGTTGGCGCGCCGTGTCCATGGCGATGTCCCACGAGCCGGGCTTTTGGCGAATCTTGTCATGCTGTGCTTTCAGGCCGTCGATGCCCAGCGCCACGGTGACATTCAGTTGCGGGCATTCACGCAACATGCGGGCTACGTCGGGCAGAATGCGCTGCTGAATTTGGCCGTTGGAAGTGATGTACACGGATTCCAGTTTGTTATTTGCGTAGAAGGCGCGCGCAATTTCCGGCAAGTCTTTTCGCGTGAAGGGCTCTCCGCCCGCGAGCACTAGCACGCCAAGATTTCCGCCTAGCGTTTCGGAGATCGTTTCGATTTCGCGCGTGGTCATCTGAAGCTTCTTGCGCGGACCGTCGTCGAGTTGCTCGGTGAAGAAGCAATGCGTGCAGCGCATGTCGCACACCGAAGTCACCAGAATATTCAGCATGGCGGGTGTGAAGGGCTGTCCCACGGCCAACTTAGCGTAGCGTTTTAGGAAGTCTTTCATGGGATTGATGGCGCAATCAGCTTCGCGCTTCGACGCTTCTTATGACCATACGCCAGGCGCGGGCTTCTTTCAACCGCGGGTGCTGCCGCATGGGCGCTACGAAGTAGATGCTACCGCGCATGTCCTTCTGCGCGTGTGCTGCAGCATAGGTACCTCCTCGCGCGTGCCGCAGCTTACATACCGTCTTGCGTGTGCCGCCACGCCACCGATTTGTCATTCTGAGCGAAGCGAATAATCTCTCTTCGGCTTGCGCCCTGGAAAAGAAAGAGAGATTCTTCGCTTCGCTCAGAATGACAAAACATTTTTCATGCGCAACTTGCCCATAAAGTCAGGAATTGGCGCGGCGCAAAAGCGCCGACAGCTGCTCGGCGATTTGGTCTGGGCACTCCACGGGAGTCAAATGGCGCCCGCCGGGAATGATGGACAGCGTGGAGCCGTGGATCGCTTCGTGCAACTGCCGCGCCATGGCAACGGGCGTCGCGTAATCCTCGTCGCCAACAATCACCGCCACCGGCATGCGCATCGACGGAAGAAAAGGCCGCAGGTCGGCTTCGCCGAGCATGACGCAGGTTGAGGCATAACATTCCACATCGTTGGCCAAAAACACTTCGGTCATTTCCTTGGCCGGGCCAGGGTGCTCGGCTCGAAATCGATCGCTGAACCATCTGGAAGCCTGAAATTCAACCATGCCCGCGAGGCCTTTGGTGCGGGCCACTTCGGCGCGGTCCATCCAATTCTTGGGAGCATCAGGGCCGTACCACGCTGTGGTATCGATGAGTCCAAGCGCGTTTACGCGAGCGGGATAGCGGCCGGCAAACGCTTGAGCGACGCATCCGCCCATGGAACATCCCGCCACAGCGGCGGTGGGCCAGCCCACATGAGCGAGCAACTCCGCCAGATCCCTGGCGAACAAATCGGTGCTGAAATGCGAGGCGGCGCGGCCGGAGTGGCCGTGCCCCCGGCAATCGTAAGTGAGAATCTCGGCCTGGTCCGCAAGCCTCGCGGCTACGCCTTCCCAGATGCTTCCACTCAGCGCAAGGGAGTGCACCAGCGCCAATCGTGGCGCGCCCTGCTTCCTTGCAGGCCGCAGCGCATAAGAAATGGCGCAGTTGTCCGATGTTTGAAAAGTTTTTTTCTGAAAATCGTTTGCCATTGAATGTTTTCCTTAGGTGGCCTTGACGTATGGTTCCGAGGGAGTCAAAGGCACATTCCAGGCGTCGTAGCCGTACAGCCAGCTGGTGTCTTCGTCTCCCCCTTTCATCCAGGTATTGGCGCTGGAGATTGCTTGGATGCGCGAAGTGCGCGGCTTGCGATGAGCCTCAAAGCGCTGGAACGCGCCCGGGATATCATCTCCGCCAGTCTCCGCCAAGCAACGAGCCAGGACGGCCGCGTCTTCGATCGCCGTGGCACCGCCTTGCGCCATGTAAGGCGTCATGGGATGGCAGGCGTCGCCAAGCAGCGCGATGCGCCCGTCGCTCCAGCGCGGCAGAGGCTCGCGTTCGAGAATGGCCCACTTGTGGCAATCCGGGCAGGCTTCCAGCACGGCGCGCACATCGGGATGAAAGCCTTCGTAAGCTTTTCTCAGTTCGTTCACATCGCCCTTTGCAGACCATGATTCGCGCGTCAGCCACTCGGCCGGTTCGGGCACGCTGGTCACAAAATAAAGCTCGCTGCGGTCGGCTTTGGTGTAATAGATGACGATGTGGCGGTCGATTCCCCACCATTTTGTGCGTGAGGGGCCGATATCCATTCCCTTCAGCAATGACGAGGGGAAAATAGCGCGGTAGGCGATGCGCCCCTTATGAATGGGCTCATCGGCGCCGATAATAATTTCGCGCACAACAGAATGCACTCCGTCCGCGCCGATCACGGCATCGGCCTGCGCGCGCGTTCCGTCGGCAAATGCCAGCGTGACCTGGCCATCGCGCTGCTCCAAGCCGACCAGCTTCTTGTCGAGATGGACAACGTCTTCAGGCACAACCGCTGCGAGGGCGGCGTGCAAGTCCGCGCGGTGCATGCACAAATAGGGCGCGCCGAAGAGGCTTTCCGGCATAGGCAATTCGCGCATGACCTCGCCGCTATCCCATTTGCGATTCAAATGCGAATAGGGCATGAAAGAAGTATTGCGGACTTTTTCCTCCACGCCGATTCGCCGCAAAACTTTCATTGAGTTGGGCATCATCTGAATGCCCGCGCCGATGCGCAGGAAGCGCGGCGCCTGCTCATACACGCGGACATCGACGCCTATTTGGCGCAGCGTGGCTGCGGCGGCCATGCCGCCGATTCCCGCGCCAACAATCGCTATGGAAAGTTTTTTCGCGCCCATCGTACCGTCTCCTCCAGGATTGAGGCTGGTCACACACCATTGCGCGGATGGCCAATCTCTCGACAACGATTGCGAATTTCGATCATGCGCTTGGGCGGGCTTGGCCCTTGATCTGCGTGCGGTGCATCACTCGGCGCGAGCTTGCGTCAAAAGGGTCGCGCCGGTGCATGGTGCAGCGGTTGTCCCAGAAGACCAGGTCGCCGACGCGCCATTCGTTGTGCCAGGTGAGTTCTTCGCGGTCCACATAGGACCACAGCTCATTGAGCAGCGATTCTGACTCCTGAAGCGATAGTCCGCCGATGTAGGCGTTGCGCCTGCGCCCGAGGTACAGCCCGCGCCGCCTGGTTTCAGGATGCGTGCACACCAGCGGGTGAAACGTTCCGGGAGACGTAACCGGATCGTCCACCGCAGTGACTCCCTGCCGCACATAGCCGCCGCTGTTGTAGGTGCCGTCGTGCTTCAACTCTTTGCCTTCGATTCGCTTCTTCAGCGCGTCGGCCAAGATTTCGTATGCGCCATACATGGTGTTGAAATAGGTGTTGCCGCCGGACGGCGGAACTTCCAGCGCATAAAGGATGCTGGCCTTGGGAGGATCTTGCAGGTAAGACATGTCCGTGTGCCAGGTGGCCTCGCCCGCTCCCAGGCTTCCGATGGGCACGCCGTTTTCCATCACGTTGGAGACCACATAGATTTCCGGATGCCCCCCGACAAAGCGGCGACCGGTTTCCTGAATGGGCGCCCAATCCAGTTCTCCGAATTTTTTGCTGAAGGCGATGAGATCGTCGTCGCTCAATTTCTGTCCGCGAAACAGAAGCACCGAATGATCCAGCCAGGCTTGATGGATACGCGCGAAATCTTCCCCGCTCACTGCTCGCAGATCGACACCCTGAATTTCCGCACCGAGCGCTTTGCCCGAGGGAATTACTTTCAAGCGCGAGACGCCCGCGCTTCTTAATGAATCATTTGCCATGAAAAAATCTGGCCTCCCTGGTCGTTTTGGCTTCGGGGGAATGGACGCTTGGCTCTGGCAATCGCGCCAGACTCCGCCCGAAGCCGAAGTTTCGAAAAACAATTTCCAAATTACTTGTCAACGCCCAGCAACTCCACGTCAAATATCAGTGTGGCATTCGGCGGTATCACGCCGCCCGCGCCAGCCGCTCCGTATCCGAGCGATGGGGGAATTCGCAATTGCCTCTGGCCTCCAACCTTCATTCCCGCCACTCCCTCATCCCATCCCTTGATGACTTGCCCTGCGCCCAAAGGAAATGCAAAGGGCTCCGCCGCGGTCGCGAGAACTGTCAAACTTTTCGCCGCTGGTCAGAAAACCAGTGTAGTGCACCCTGACCATATCTCCGGATGCGGCTGTCGCGCCTGTACCGACGACGATGTCCCAATACTGAAGTCCGGACGCTGTGGTGGTCGGCTGGCCGTTCACTTTTGCCGGACTGGACGCCCCAGCCGTGCTGGCCTTTTCAGATTTCCCGCACCCATATGCAATCGCGAGCAGCGCCAGCAGACCAAGCACCAGTGCAAATTGTAATTTCATCATGCTCCTTTCGATTTTCAGAATCATATCAGGAGTGCCGCGACTGAGGTCCAAGAAATGCAGGTGATTTGAGTTTCCAAATGAAATGATTTGGCATCATGTGGCATAGGCTTCAGCCTGTGGGGGTTAGTCCTTGCAAGGCCCAACCCCCACAGGCTGAAGCCTATGCCACATGGATTGACATGGGGCCTTGAGCGGAGTACGGTCGCGAAGCGGTGCGGATCGACATCCTGGACAGACCGAGGAACAACACAATGAAAAATAGATTGAGCCAATTTGCGCTGGCTGCACTGCTGGCTTTCTGCGCGCTTGCGCCGCGCGCGCTGGCCGACACACTCGCCGTGGTCTGCAAATCGGATTTCCGATTGGTGCTGCTCGATCCTGCAACCGGAAATGTGCTGGCAAAGCTGCCCACGGGTCTGGGCCCGCACGAAGTGGCGGTCTCGCCCGATGGCAGCAGCGCTTACGTTTCCAACTTTGGCCGGTATAGCGTCTACCCGGCGGGGGACACGGAGCACGACAAGGCGGGCAACACCATCACGGTCGTAGATTTGGTGGACCGAAAGGTGAAGGCCACCTTCGACCTGGGCACGCACACCGGGCCGCACGGAATGATCGTGAGCCATGATGGAAAACTGATGTGGGTCACCACGGAGACGCCGCAAGCGGTGCTGGAACTGGACACCGCCAACGGAAAAATTCTGCACGTGTGGAACACCACGCAGGAGCGCAGCCACATGATCGTGGCCACGCCCGATGAGAAAAAGTTTTACGTGACCAACACGGTTTCGGGAAGCGTGAGCGTAATCGACAAAACCACGGGCGAAGTGAAAGTGATTGCGACCGGCCCGGGCACGGAGGGCATCGCCATTTCTCCGGACGGAAAAGAGGTGTGGGCGGCCAGTCGCATCGACGCAAAAATTTCCATCATCTCAACGGCGACGGACGCGATTGTGGCGACATTTCCCAGCGGCGGAAAGGGTCCGAAGCGGATGGATTTCACGCCGGATGGAACGCAGGTGTGGGTGACGAATTCGGCAAGCAATCAGACGACCGTGTTCGACGCGCACGCGCGTGAATTGCTGGCCGCACTGCCAATGTCCAAAGCTCCGAGCGGCGTTTATTTTTCCGGCGATGGACGCCGCGCGTATATCACCAATGCCAACGCAAATGAGCTGAGCTTTGTGGATGTGGCTTCCAGGAAAATCTTGAGCACGATGCCCATCGGCACCGACCCGGACGGCGTTGCGTGGTCCGTACGCTAAAGTGGCGTAGGATTTGGCCTTTTGTAGCACAGGCTTCAGCCTGTGGGGTTTAAGCCTTGCAAGGACTAAACCCCACAGGCTGAAGCCTGTGCTACGTAAAACCAATCGCCAGCTTTATCGTCCTGCTGCGGCCATGGCCATGGCTGGCTGAAGGCCCTTCATCATCGCGGCGAATCCTGCCAGATCGAGAGATTGCGGACCATCCGACAGCGCCCGCTCCGGGCACGGATGCACTTCGACGATGATGCCGTCGGCGCCGATGGCCACAGCCGCGCGCGCGGCAGCAGGCACCAGGCTTCGGCGTCCCGTAGCGTGCGACGGATCGACCATGATGGGCAAGTGGGTAAGTTCCTTGGCCAGCGCCACGCCAGCGAGGTCCAGCGTGTTCCTCAATTCAGCGTCAAAGGTCTTGATGCCGCGCTCGCACAACACAACGTTGGGATTTCCGCCGGACAGCAAATACTCGGCCGCCAGCAGCCATTCCTTGATGGTGGCCGAAGGGCCACGCTTCAGCAGCACAGGCCGCGGCACAGTGGCCAGGCGGCGCAGCAGAGGATAATTCTGCATGTTGCGGGCGCCGACCTGCATCATGTCCGCGTACTCGACCACTGCGTCGAGATCCTCAACGCCCATGACTTCGGTGACAATGGGCAGGCCGGTCTCTTCCCGAGCTTCCGCCAAAATCTTAAGCCCTTCCAAGCCAAGGCCCTGGAAATCGTAGGGCGAAGTGCGCGGCTTGTAGGCGCCGCCGCGAAGCAGGTGCGCTCCGGCCGCCTTGACTCCGCGCGCTGTTTCCATCAATTGCTCGCGCGACTCGACCGAGCATGGCCCGGCGATCACCACGAGGTTCGGCCCGCCGATCTTTACGCCGCGCACGTCCACCACCGTGCCCTTGGGCTGCAGTTCGCGGCTGACCAGCGTGAAAGGCTGCGAAATGGAGATGATATCGTCCACGCCAGGGGCCACGCGGAGCGCTTCGACTTCGGCGCGGCGTCCGCGATTCTTTCCGACTACGCCAATGACGGTGCGCTCGGCTCCCTCAATCAGATGGGGGAGAAACCCGCATTCCTTGATTCTTTCCATAACGTGCTGCACCTGCTCTTTCGTTGCGGTTGCTGACATGTTGACGATCATCGGAAAAGCTCCTTTGGCTATCTGCTTTGCGGCCGGCTCTTGCGGTAGCCTGCGCGCGACCCTCAGGGACAATTCAGGGCAATAAAAAAGCCGCGGACCCTGTGGGTTCTCGCGGCCAGTTCTGGGATTCTTTTCGCGCTATCTGACTTGTCTCTTTACCTCGTCCTGCGCGCGATCCGCCCCTGGCCGCTTCCCAACCAAGGGAAGCGGTACGTAAAGGCGAACCAAGAATAATAGTGTGAATGCATGCGAGTGTGAGGATACGCAGTTGCGGGCCTAATGTCAAGGATTTACCGGACGGCGGCACATGCCACCCAAAGACCCGTATCTCAACACAGAGGACACGGAGAAAAGAGGAGAAAGGCTGAGAATGCCAAACCTTTGCATGAAGTAATCTTAATTCCCGCGCCTTTCTCTATCTTTTTTGTCTTTCTCCGCCGTTCTCCTCTTTTCTCCGTGTCCTCTGTGTTAGAGCTTTTTCCTTCTGGCATTGTAAAATTAGATCGTCCGCGCGAAACAGGCTGTGCGTTTTGCGTTCAGGTAAGTTATCTTACGTTCTCTTTGATTGCGCGCTGTTTGAATGGAGTCGAACCGGGTGCCTATGCAGGTTCGAGACGCAGTGCTGATCGTCAATCCCACAGCCGGCGGCGGACGCCGGGTGCCGCAGTTGGACGAAGCGCGCCGCATTTTCCGCGGCGCCGGAATCGAGACAGAGCTTCAGAACACCACAGCTGCGGGCGAGGCGACCGCAATGGCGCGCCGCGCGGTGGAAGAATCGCGCCAACTGGTGATCGCCTGCGGAGGCGACGGCACGGTGAATGAAGTTGTGAACGGCCTGGCATGCAGCCAGGTGCCGCTGGCTGTTTTGCCGGCGGGGACGGCCAATGTCCTGGCGAAGGAATTGTCCCTGCCCTGGAATTTGCCGCGCGCCGCGGAGCTCATCGTGCGCGCTCCCTACCGGCGCATTGCGCTTGGCCTGGCCATCCCGGAAAAATCGAGCGGTGAGCCGCGCTACTTCCTAAGCCTGGCGGGAGCGGGAGCCGACGGCGCTCTGGTGTCCGCCGTGCGCCCGGAAATCAAGCTGAAGGCCGGCATCCTGGCTTATTGGCAGGAAGGCTTTCGGCAATTGTCGAAATACGATTTCCCCATGTTTCGAACATCCATGGCGGGTGGCGCGCCTGACATTGACGCGTCGCTGGTGATCGTGGGCCGCACAAAAAATTATGGCGGGCCTTTCAAAATCACCACCGAAGCCGGGCTGACGCAGCCTGATTTCGAATTGGCGTTCGTCACCACGCGCAGCGCCTGGCGATACATCGCGTACTTGCCGCTGATCTGGGCGGGAAAGCTGCGCGGCGCGCGATACGTGCGGTTTATTAAAACCAATTCCCTGCACTGCGTTTCCAACAGCGCGTCACAAGTTCAGATCCAGGTGGATGGAGAACCTGCCGGGTGCCTGCCGGTCGAGTTCCGGATTGTGCCCGACGCCCTTACCCTCGCCATGCCCGATCCGGTGTAGTATTTCCCGCGGCGGTTTTTAGTAGCACAGGCACTCTGCCTGTGCGATTTTTGCGATTGATTATTTTGCGGATGCGCTAAATCTTTAGAAAAGCGCACAGGCAAGAGTGCCTGTGCTACTGAGCCGAGAAATTCGAATTCACTTGCAATGGAACCCATCACACATGCGCTGACTTCCTTTGCGCTGAGCCGCGCGGGATTGAATAAAATTTCGCGCGCGGCAACGCCAATGCTGCTCGTCTCCGGGCTGATTGCGGATGTGGACTGGGTCACCCGGCTCGGCGGAGCTTCCGCGTTCCTGCACGGGCATCGAACGGCGACGCATTCGCTGGTCGGCACGGCGGCAATCGCCGCGGGGGTTGCGGGCGCCGCGTGGCTCGTCGGGCGCAAGCATGCGAAATACGCGGTGGGGCTGCTGCCCGCTCTCGTGATTTGCGCGATTGGCGCGGGAGCGCATCTGTTGCTGGACCTGCTTAATGGCTACGGGGTGATGCTGCTATGGCCCTTTCGCGCCCGGTGGTATGCGTGGGATCTGGCGGACTCGGTGGACTCCTGGATTTTATTCTTCCTGATTGTGGGACTGCTCGTTCCAGAATTATTTCGGCTGGTTCACGAAGAAATTGGGTCGAGGCCGAAACGCAATGGGCGCCAGCGCGGAGCGATCTTCGGCCTTGCGTGCGTGGCGCTGGTTATCGCGGGGCGGGGAATTTCGCACCAGCGGGCCATTGCGCTGCTCGATGCGCGCGTGTATCGCGAGCAAACTCCTCTGGTGGTGGCGGCGTTTCCCAGGCCGTCGAATCCGCTTCTGTGGTCCGGAGTGGTGGAAACGGACAACGCGCTTTTCAACGTGGAAGTCCCGCTTGGCCCGGGGCGGGCGTTCGACCCTGAACTTGCGGATGTGCACTTCAAGCCGCAGCCATCCGTGACGATCCAGAACGCCGTCGCCAGTTCCGCGGCGATCGATTTTCTGAACTTCGCGCGTTTTCCACTGGCTAACGTGGAACCCAAGGGCGACGGTTTTGAGGTGCGGCTGCGCGACATGCGTTTCGAGTCCGAACTGGCCGGGCGGCGCGGGGTGGTCGCCGTCATTGATTTGAACGCGCAGAGCCAGGTGATTGGCGAGCGTTTTGAATTTGACGCTTCACAGTAGGACAGGCTTCAGCCTGTCTGCTTTTGATTTTTGCCGTACCGGCGGAAGTCAAAAGCAAACAGGCTGAAGCCTGTTCTACTCGATCACGATCCACTTGCCGGGCGCGGACGAAATGCGAGCAACGACAAGAGGTAGAGGCAAAGCACAACACCCAGCGTAATCCCCGCAACTTCCAGTTTGTGTGTCAGCAGAAACTGGCCTGCCTGATCGCCGTAACGAATGGCCAGAAAACCTTCGCCAAAATATCGAATGGCGCGCGCAGCCAGCAAACCCAGCACAAATTTTTGCACCGGCATTTCCAGTGCGCCCGCCGCAATCACAAATACTTTGAAGGGAGTTGGAGGAGGCAGAAGGGCCGTCACCAAAATGCTGAGGAAGCCGTTGCGGTTGATCCAGGCGTGAATGTGCTTGGCGCGTGGCCCGGCATGCTTGTGAAACATGGCTTCCCCGCCCTTGCGCGCAAGGTAATACAGGAAGAGGCAGCCCGCGACAGACCCCAGAGTGGCCATCGCCGCGTAATACGGCATGCGCGCCGGATTGTGCACGGAAAGGTCGATCAATAACAGATCGTTAATCACCGGAAAGGAAAGCACGGAGGAGTCCAGAAACGCGATCAGGAAAAGGCCCAGCCCTCCGGTTGAGGCGACAATCGCCTGGAGCCAGTGAGGCAGATGAAATTTTGGTGTCGGCATGTTCATAAACGAAATTGAAAGAGTGAGATTGTATCAGAGTGAATCCGCCAGCACGTGCTGTGAGTGTGGCAAGAAACTTGAGGGTTTCCTGCTTGACACGATCAGACGCCGAATGGATTATGGCGCTTCATAATCACTTCCACTTCGACCATTCCTTAGGACGCGATGATTGCCATGCTGAATCGCAGAGAATTTCTGGCCGTAACTGGGGTGAGCGCTGTGGGGGCGGCTTTGCCATCCGTGCCGCGATCTTCTTCGGTGGCGGCGCTGCCGCTGGCCAAGCCCGATCTTACGCTGCGCATTGCGCCGGGCGTGGTGATCAAGACCACGGGATACAACATGATCTTCCACAATCATACCGGCGACACGCACCCGCTGCACCTGCACCGGCACGATTTTGAGATCGTGAAAATCGGCACGAAAAACACGACCGGCATCAAGAAGGACATCGTCAACATTGCGCGCTTCAGCGACGCGGAAGTGGATTTCGTGGCCAACCATCCCGGCCCCTCCCTGTTCCACTGCCACATGCAGCTGCACATGGATTTCGGATTCATGGCGCCGGTGAAGTACAGTTGAGTGGATGGAAGCGCGGACGAAGAATGGTCTGTGTAAAAATAAATAGCGCGCAATAATTGCCACGAACTTTTTCGGAATTTTCAGCCCAAACGATTATCGATCATCCATTTCATGAATTGCCCGAAGTCCCGTAGGGACGACATATCGTAGCCCAGCGTGAAACGGTGGGGGCGCACAACCGAGAGAGTGAAGCCCCGCAGGGGCGGCACAATCATTAGCTCAAAGGATTGTGCCGTCCCTACGGGACTTAGGTTGATTACGCTCCATCACCCACCGTTTCACGCTGGGCTACGATATGTCGTCCCTATGGGACTGGCGATGATGCGGGGAACGATTTTTATTTTATGGGGCAACATAGGTGCACTGAGTTCTGAGACGAATCGAATCGGGGAAAAGAATAGTGCGTCGATTCCCGAAAACCTCCGCCAACAACTTCTTCCCCATGCCTGGCAGCGAGCGCTTGGCCCCGAAGAAGCGCAAGCCCATCCCGCACGAGTTCGTCCTGGACGCGATCGCTTCGCTGGCTCCCAGGACCCATTCCATGTTTGGCTGCCTGGCGGTATATGTGAAGGACAAGATTGTTCTCATCTTGCGCGACAAGCCAGACAACGACGAGGACAACGGTGTGTGGCTGGCCACGACCGAGGAGCACCATGAAAGCTTGCGCCGAGAATTCCCTTCCATGCGGTCCATTCAAGTTTTCGGAAGCGGCACGACCGGCTGGCAAGTGCTTCCCGCAGAGGAGGAAGATTTCGAGCAGGCGGCGCTTCGCGCCTGCGAGTTGATTGTGGCCGGAGATCCCCGGATCGGCAAAATACCGGGAGCGAAGCGGGCCGCGCAATCGAAAAGCGAAAGGAAGGGAAAAGCTTCCAAGCGGGCCAAGAAAAACACATGTGCCGCCAAAAGAAAAATGCGACGGTAACGTCACAACCCGAGCCGATTGGGACATGGCGATGCGCTTCCGCTTGAACCGGCCCTGCATCCGTCGTATCCTGCCAAGACCGAGTGATCTCAAAGGAGAAAATAGGAATGAAACGATTAATGTCCCTGGTAATTTTTTGTTTGCTAGCGCCCATGATTGCGCATGCGCAAGATGCGGCCAAGAATCCACTAGCTGCCACCCTTCGCAAGTCTTTCGACGACTATGCTAAGAACCTGGTGGCCACCGCGCAGATCATGCCCGAGGAAAAATACAGTTTCAAACCGACGCCCGAAAACATGACGTTTGGAAAGACGATTGGCCACATTGCCGATGTGAACAACAACGTGTGCTCCAAACTTTTCACGCCTCCTGCAACGCCCTTCGCAAAAAGCTCCGAGACCGATTCCAAAGCCAAGCTGGTCGCCGGGCTTCAAGCGTCCATGGATTATTGCGGAGAACAGTTCTCAAAGTTAACGGATGCCAACCTGTCTGAAATGGTGCCGTTTTTCGGCGGACAAAAGATCACGCGACTTGGCGCAGCCAATGCGGTGATCATCGATTTCGCGGATCACTACGCAGGGCTCTCGATTCACCTGCGCATGAACGGCCTGCTGCCGCCCACCGCGCAAAAGAAAATGTAAGCATTCAGCAAAGTTTCGCGGAAACAAAAAGGGCAGCCGGGTTAGATTCCCCGCTGCCCCTGTTCTTTTTCGGTCGCTACGCGGAACAACAAAATAGATCGCTTCTTCCGCAACCTGTTTAGAGTTAGAGGTTGTCAGCTAGGCTTCGCTTGATTTCAGCTCCAGGTCCAATACTTCGCTCAATTTTTGCAGCAACACAGCGCGAGTGAAAGGCTTGGCCACGATAACCGTGCCTGAGCTGGTGGCGTCCGTCGAAGTAAACCCACTGTACCCGGACATATAAGCAATTCGAATTCCCGGATGCAATCGTTGCACTTCTTCGGCTACGGCATAGCCATTCATTCCGGGCATCACCATATCCGTCAGCAGCAGGTGGATGGTGCCGGGATATTCCCTGGCAATGTCAACCGCTTCCATGCCATTGGGGGCATCCAGAACTGTGTAGCCGCCCTGCTCAAGGATGCTGCGGATCAAGCTGCGCAGAGACTCCTCATCTTCCACCAAAAGGATTGTGCCTGCGCAGGGCGCCGAAACTGCCGTTGGCACACTCTCGCATTCTTCATGCACATTTTCGCGAGACACCGGCAGATAAATCGTAAACGTCGATCCAACTCCCTGCTCGCTTTCCACCCAAACGTATCCGCCGATTTGCTTCACGAAACCGTAGACGGTGGCAAGCCCAAGGCCGGTGCCGCGCCCTCGTTCCTTGGTGGTGAAGAACGGTTCGAAAATGTGCGATTTAGTTTGTTCGTCCATGCCAGTACCCGTGTCACTGACAGAGACCAAGATGTAGTCCCCCGGAGTCATGGAGGGGTGTTTTAGAGCAAGGTTGGAATCATGTCGAGCGTTCCCCGTTCGTATCGCCAATCTGCCGCCAGTGGGCATGGAGTCGCGCGCGTTGACGGCCAGATTCATAATCACTTGCTCAATCTGCCCTTGATCGGCTTTCACCACTCCGAGATCAGGATCGAGCGCGAACTGAAGCTCGATATCCTCGCCGAGCAGGCGCGGCAACATCTTGACCATATCCTCGACGATTGAATTCAGGTTCAACGCTTTGGTTTCCAGAACTTGCTGCCGGCTGAAAGCCAAGAGCTGCCGGGTGAGGGATGAGGCCCGGTCGGCGGCTTTCTGGATTTGCTCCACGTGGCTGTGCATCCCGTTTTCGGGGCCAATTTGCTCCGAGACCAGTTCCGCAAAGCCGATAATCACGCCAAGCAAGTTATTGAAATCGTGCGCGATTCCGCCGGCCAATCGGCCAATCGCTTCCATCTTTTGCCCCTGGCGCAACTGCAATTCCATTTCGCGCCGTTCGGTAATGTCCTCCACGAAGGTTTCCAAAAACTGCAGTGCCCCTGCTTTGTCCCTCACAATATGCGTATCGCAGCGCACGGCAAATATGGAACCATCTTTGCGCTTCCACTCCAGTTCAATGCCCTGCGCTGAATCTTGCTTTTTGCTCCAGGCAATGGCTTCGGCGCGTTGCTCGGGGAAGCGAAACACGTCCTGCGCCATGTTCAGAACCAGAATTTCTTGTTCCGAGTCATAGCCAAGCATTCGTACCATGGCGGGATTGGCCTGAACAATTTTGCCGTCCATTTTGGTTCGCAAAATCCCGAACGGGGCATTCTCGACCATCGAGCGGAATGCGGCTTCCGATCTGCGTAGAGCGTCTTCCACCAGCTTATGTTCGGTAATGTCCCGGTAAATCGCGGTGGTGCCGATCAATTCGCCGTTCTCGCCCCGCAGAGGAGAGACGGTCAGGAAAACACGAATCTGTTTCCCATCCTTCCTGATACGCTCGGTTTCTTGACGGACAACTTGTTCACCCTCCTTCAGGCGTTGAACAATTCTGCCGACTTCACCGAACCGGTCTGGAGGAATAACCCGCAAAATCGGCTGGCCAACCATTTCATGTTGCCGATACCCCGTAATGCGCTCGGCGCCGGGATTCCAATTGGTTACAATGCCCTCCGCCGTGGCCGCCATAATAGCGTCGTCGGAGGATTCCACGATGGACGCCAACCGGCGAAGATCCACTTCCTGCCTCCTGCGCTCTTCCATTTCTTCCCGTAACGTTTCCACCGCGCGAGCCAATTCCTCGGTACGTTCCGCCACCTTCTTTTCGAGGCCTTCGTTGATGTCCCGGATGGCGATTTGGGCGCGTTCCCGGTTGCGCACCTCGCCTTCCAGCTTGCGAGTTACAAACACCGCGATACAAACGGCCAATCCAATGGCCAGCAGAATCAACGTTGCGGAAAGCCTCCAGACCGCGGCATAGCTGGCCTTGCTTTGGTCGCCCGCCCGATTCACTTGATCTTTCTCGTAATCGGTGAATTCAACCCAGGTGTCGCGAAATTTGTACAACAGAGGAAGGGTTTCGCTGGCCATCAGTTGTTCTGCTTCGTCGATCTTGCCCTGATTGACCATCAAATCCATTACCTTGGCGAGACTTTCGTCCGCGGGTTTCTTGGCTGCCTCGATCTTGCCGAGGATCTCCCTTTCGACGTTGCAAACCGGCTCCGATTCGATCTGCTTTAAGGCAGCTACTCCTTTTGCGTTGTTTTCGTTCATCTGGGCCACGAACCCGGGGATTTCCTCTTTCTTGCCATGCTCCATCAGCAGGAAACGATTGATCGCTCGGTTTTTGGCGTTGAAGGAAGACTCAGCCTGGCGGGCCGTGTAAAGCCTTTCCCATCGCTCGGCAAAGATTCGATGGGTGGACTCGCTGATCTGCCCCATGCGGCTCAAGCCCAACCAACCGACACCGACCAGAAGCGCAACAAGGCAAGCAAAGGCCAGTCCCACCTTGAGTCCCGCGGTATCCCTACGCATTTCGAGCGCCTCCTGCCAGTAAACTTACGGCAATGGTCCTTTCATGCGGGGTACAATCTTCGAACACACCAAGTCGGGACGGCAATTATTGGGAGCAAGCGGTGCGTCCCGGCACGTTAAGCCATTGTGGGGCACTTTTGCTAAGGGTGAAACTGCTAAGAGAGACGGCGCGGCGGAAGAGTTACCCTTATGTTATTAGTTAAGCACGATGGGTACTTGGCCTGGCAGGCGTCTGGAAGAACATTTCCAGGCTGGAAGGCTGTTGCGGGCCAAGTTGGCAGTCTCGACAATGATGTGTGAAACGGTTTGACCCCCATATCCCAGCGTGTTATAAAAGCAAGCTTTGTGCCGCCCGAGCAATTGGCTATGGGTGTTGTCAATTGATAGAATAAACTGTTGAACGGCCGGGACAAAGCGAGGTATTTCCGCCCCTTCTTGAAGTGGCAACCTGTATCAAATCCGGCAAGCCATTCCCTACTCGCCCTGAGCGTAGAATGCAGGGCGCGGTGTTGTGCCGGAAGGACTTAGCGTGATAGCGGACGTTAGACCATTCGTATGATTTCCACGGAGGAACTCTGATGCGTACGTGGCTCGCGGGCCTTAACCCGCTTCGAAGCCGAATTGCGATTGCAGGCGCTGCTGTTGCCCTGTTGACTTTTTTGAACGCTGTTGCCGCTTCGGCTCAAGAAACCGCCGGCGGCGAGGCAGCCCTTAAACTGCCCGATCTCTCGCAGGTTTCATTTTTGGGGATCGACGGGCACAAGCTGCTGTTGATCGGAATTTTGTTTTGCGTATTCGGGCTGATCTTCGGGCTAGCCATCTATAGCCATCTGAAGAACCTGCCGGTACACCGCTCGATGCGCGAGGTGTCCGAGCTGATTTACGAGACCTGCAAAACCTACCTCATCACGCAGGGCAAGTTTTTGCTCTTCCTGTGGCTGTTCATTGCCGTGGTGATCGTGCTGTACTTCGGCGTGTTGTCGCCGGTTGCGCCGGTCAGCACCACGCTGCCGATCATTCTGCTGTTCAGCTTGATCGGAATTGCGGGCAGCTATGGCGTGGCCTGGTTCGGCATCCGCGTGAATACCTTTGCCAACTCGCGCACGGCGTTTGCAGGGCTGCGCGGCAAACCGTTTCCCATTTACCAGATTCCGCTGCAGGCGGGCATGAGCATCGGAATGATGCTGATCAGCGTGGAATTGCTGATGATGCTCTTCATTCTGCTTTTTATTCCCGGAGAGTATGCGGGGCCGTGCTTCATCGGGTTCGCCATCGGTGAATCGCTGGGCGCTGCTGCGCTGCGCATCGCCGGCGGCATCTTCACCAAGATTGCCGACATCGGCTCGGACCTGATGAAGATCGTGTTCAAGATCAAGGAAGACGACGCGCGCAACCCCGGCGTGATCGCCGATTGCACGGGCGACAACGCGGGCGACTCGGTTGGGCCCAGCGCCGACGGTTTCGAGACCTATGGCGTGACGGGCGTTGCGCTGATCACCTTCATCTTGCTGGGCGTGAAGGATCCGGTCGTGCAGGTGCAGTTGCTGGTGTGGATCTTCGTGATGCGCATTGCCATGCTGGTTTCCAGCGCGGCCGCTTACTTCATCAACGGCGCGATCGCCAAGGCCCGCTTCGGCAATGTCGACAAAATGAATTTCGAGACGCCGCTCACTTCGCTGGTCTGGCTGACTTCGTTTATCTCCATCGCCATGACCTATGCCATTTCGGCCATCATCATTCCGCAGCTTAACGGGGACACTTCGCAATGGTGGAAGCTGGCGTCGATCATTTCCTGCGGCACGCTGGCGGGCGCGGTGATTCCGGAACTGGTGAAAGTGTTCACCTCCACGGAATCGCGGCACGTCAGGGAAGTGGTGACTTCGGCGGAAGAGGGCGGCGCGTCGCTGGGCATTCTGTCCGGCTTCGTGGCCGGAAATTTCTCGGCCTACTATCTGGGCATGGCCATGGTTTTCCTGATGTCCGTGGCCTACCTGTTTGCGCGCATGGGGCTAGGCGGCTTGATGATCGCCGCGCCCGTGTTTGCTTTCGGGCTTGTGGCTTTCGGCTTTCTGGGAATGGGGCCGGTAACCATCGCGGTCGATTCCTACGGGCCGGTCACGGACAACGCGCAATCGGTTTACGAACTTTCGCTGATCGAGCAGGTTCCGGGCATCAAGGAGGAGTTGAAGAAGGATTACAACATCGATGCCAACTTTGAGCGCGCCAAGCATTTGCTCGAAGAGAACGACGGAGCCGGCAACACCTTTAAAGCCACCGCGAAACCTGTGCTAATCGGCACGGCCGTTGTGGGCGCCACGACCATGATCTTCTCGATCATCATGGCGCTGACCAACGGGCTTACCACCAACGTTGAAAAACTTTCCCTGCTGCACGCTCCCTTCGTGCTCGGCCTGATTACCGGCGGCGCCATGATCTACTGGTTCACCGGCGCTTCCACGCAGGCCGTGACCACGGGCGCGTACAGAGCCGTGGAGTTCATCAAGGCCAACATCAAGCTGGAGGGCGCGGAAAAAGCCTCCGTCGAGGACAGCAAGAAGGTCGTCGAGATCTGCACGAAATATGCGCAGAAGGGCATGCTGAACATCTTCATCGCGGTGTTCTTTGCCACGCTGGCTTTTTCCTTCCTCGATCCATTCTTTTTCATCGGCTATCTTCTCTCCATCGCCATTTCGGGTTTGTATCAAGCCATCTTCATGGCCAATGCCGGCGGCGCGTGGGACAACGCCAAGAAAATCGTGGAAGTGGAAATGAAGCAAAAAGGAACGCCGCTGCATGACGCAACCGTCATCGGCGATACGGTTGGCGATCCCTTCAAGGACACGTCTTCCGTGGCGCTCAATCCCGTCATCAAATTCACGACGCTCTTCGGCTTGCTGGCCGTATCGCTGGCCGTGAAATTGACGGCCACCTCCGGCGGCATGCTGACGCGTTCGCTTGCGGCCGCATTCTTCGTGGTCTCGTTCATCTTCGTTTACCGGTCGTTCTATGGAATGCGCATCCGGCAATCGAATTAGTCAAAACAGTTCGCCTCCGCAAGGTTGCAAAAGGAACGGGGCGCCCGGATCGACGGGCGCCCCGTTTTCTTTTGAGCGTTTGTTTAAACAAATAGGGTGCACGCTCACACCAATTCGTTGACAATACCCGCCGCCTTGGTTAAGACTCAGGTACGAATTCCATAGGAGAAACCCATGAAACCGAAAGATTCCGGGCGCCGGAATTTTCTGAAGAATAGCGCCGCGCTTGCCGGCCTGGCTGTGGGAGCTGTGCGGACTGCCAGCGGGCAGAGCGCTCCGGCGGAAGCTTCCCCGGCGCGAGCGAAGGATTTGCATGGATATGGGGAACGCTCGCGGTTTGAGACTGCCGCGCGACTGGGCGCGCCTGGGCTGTACGATCCCGCACCTCCGGGATACCACCGCGATTTTGGATTTCGCACGCCGATTCAGAACTCGGTCGGATATATCACTCCCGCATCGCTTCACTTCGTGATTGCTCACGGGTATGAGCCGCCCGACATCGATCCCGCGGAGCATCATCTCTTGATTCATGGCCTGGTGGAAAAGCCGCTGATCTTTTCGCTCGACGATCTGAAGCGCTTTCCGTCCGTGACGCGCGCGCATTTTCTGGAGTGCAACGCCAACGGCGCGCCATCCGGCCCTACCGGCCAATATCGCGTGACGCCGAATGCCACGGCACAGGATACGCACGGCTTCACCAGCTGCAGCCTGTGGACGGGCGTGCCGCTCTCGACCCTCTTGAAGCAGGTGGGAGTGAAAACGGAAGCGAAGTGGATCATCGGCGAAGGCTCGGAAAAGGGGAAACACACCAAGAGCATCCCCATTGAGAAAGCCATGGACGACGTGCTGATCGCCTACGGACAGAATGGCGAGGCGCTGCGGCCGCAGCAGGGCTATCCGATTCGGCTACTCGTGCCGGGCTGGGAAGGAATCAACAACGTGAAATGGCTGCGGCGGATCAAGCTGGTAGAAGAGCCTTACATGGGAATGTGGGAGAGCACCAAGTATCCGAGCCTGCGTCCTGACGGGCTCTCGCGCTGGTTTCAATTTCAGATGGGGCCGCGGACTGTGATTACTCGCCCCTCGGGCGGGCAAAAACTGAATGGGCCGGGCTTTTATGAAATCAGCGGGCTGGCCTGGTCCGGCGGCGGCGCGGTCAAATCCATTGAAGTCTCCACCGACAATGGAAAAACCTGGCGCGAGGCTGAAATTCAAAGCCCCGTGTATCCCAAGGCGCACGTGCGATTCGGATTCGGCTGGGATTGGAACAGAGAGGAAACCATTCTGCAATCGCGCTGCACGGACGATGCAGGCGAAAGGCAGCCGACGGTGGCCGAATTGGCCAAATTCTGGAAAGTCGAGCCGGACTTTTTCGTTAAAACGGGAACCATTCCCGGGCACTTCAATGCGATTCAGCCTTGGAAAGTGAATGCCGACGGGAGTGTGCAAAATGCGATTTCATTTTAGTTATCTTGTGCCGGTCTTGGGCGTGGCTGCGTGTGTCAATGCGGCGGCGCAAACGCCAAGCTACAAGAATGTGGGCCGCACTCCCACCGCACAGGAAGTGCAGGCCATGGACATCGCCATCGGCACGGATGGCAAGGAACTGCCGCCCGGCAGCGGGAATGCTAAGGTGGGCGCGCAGGTCTTTGCCGACAAGTGCATGGTGTGCCACGGCGAGAATCAGCAAGGCAGCGCGCAGGCTCCGGCGCTGGTCGGCGGCAAGGGCACGCTCACTTCCATGCGCCCCATGATGACCGCCGGGAGCTACTGGCCCTTCGCAACCACCATTTTCGACTACATCCGCCGGGCCATGCCGCGATTTCAGGAAGGGACGCTGAAAGTGGATGAGGTCTATTCGCTGACGGCGTTCATCCTGTATCGCAATGAAATCATCAAGGAAGACGACGTGATCGACGCCAAGACTCTGCCCAAAATCAAGATGCCCAACCGCGACGGGTTCATTCCGCAGAATCTGGATGAAATTCACGACTGGAAAAAGCGCGGGTGCAAGCTGGGGCATTGCCCTTGAGATTGGCGGTTTGAGTAGCACAGCCACTCTTGGCTGTGCGGTTTTTGCCATGTATGGCGTTATGAGTGCGCGAAAGTTGAGAAAACCGCACAGCTAAGAGTGGCTGTGCTACTTTTTCCGCAGACCGTTCAGCCTGTTTTCTTTTGCATGTTGCCGGCGTGAAAGAAGTCAAAAGCAGACAGGCTGAAGCCTGTCCTACTGAATCGTGTGATACCATTTCGACAAAATTTGAATGGGGGAGCGCATGAATCCGAAGAAACCTAGCCGCAGGCTGTTTTTGAAAAATAGCGCGGCGCTGGCTGGATTGGCAGTGGGGGCATCCGCCGCGGCGAACTCAGCAACCGCTGCCGATGTGCCGGAAGAACGCGTCGATGTGTTGCACAAGCATGGCGAGCGCTCCCACTTTGTCGATTCAATCCGGCGCGGCAGTATCAACAATCCGGAGCGGCATTTGCCGGATGAGCCTCGCGCCTTCGGCCTTAGCGCTCCCTTGCAGGATTCGGCGGGGATGGTTACGCCGGCCTCGCTTCACTTCGTGATTTCGCACGGCTACGAGCCGCCGGACATTAATCCCAAGGAACATCGCTTGTTGATTCACGGCATGGTGGACCGCCCCATGACGCTTTCCGTGGATGATTTGAAGCGGCTTCCTTCCGTCTCGCGCTTTCATTTTATCGAGTGCCACGGGAACAGCACCACCGGAGGGCTCGGCGGCCCGCAGCGAGTTTCTCCCGACGCCACCGCGCAAGACACGCACGGATATACAAGCTGCAGCCAGTGGACCGGCGTGATGCTCTCCCTGCTGCTGGAACAAGCGGGCGTGCAAAAGGGCGCGACCTGGATCGTTGCGGAAGGCGCGGACGATTACAAGCACATGAAGAGCATTCCCATCGGAAAAGCTCTGGACGACGCGCTGGTGGCCTACGCGCAAAACGGAGAGCCTGTGCGGCCCGAGCAGGGTTTCCCGTTGCGCCTGGTAACTCCCGGCTGGCAAGGGATTAACAACGTGAAGTGGCTGCACCGGATCAATGTGGTGGACGAGCCTTACATGGGCATGATGGAAGTCACCCGCTATCCGCGGCTCATGCCCGATGGAAAATCGCGATGGTTCGAATTTGAGTTGGGGCCTAAGTCGGTCATCACGCGGCCTTCGGGCGGGCATCATCTGCCCGCGGCGGGCTTTTACGAAATCAGCGGGCTGGCGTGGTCCGGAGGCGGAGCGGTTCGCCGCGTGGAAGTGTCCACCGACGGCGGAAAAGTCTGGAAAGATGCCAAGCTGCAGGGGCCCATCGAGCGCAAGGCGCATACACGATTCACTTTGCCGTGGGATTGGAATGGCGAGGAAGCGCTGCTGATGTCTCGCTGCACCGACGATAAAGGCGTGGTGCAGCCGAGCCTGGCGGAAGTGTCCAAGGTATGGGGAACGGACATTGATTTCTTCAAAAAGACGACGCTGATCACCAGCGACATGAATGCCATTCAGCCCTGGAAAGTGAATCGCGACGGGAGCGTGAAGAATGCGATTTTCTAAATTTTTTCTGGCGGGCCTAGCGCTCGCCGCATCTTCCGCTGCAGCGCAAGGTCCCATGCCCGCTTACAAAGGGATTGGCGCTCCCGCAACGAAGCAGGAAATCGCAGCCGAAGATTTTTCCATCAGCCGTGAAGGCAAAGGGCTGCCTGCGGGCAGCGGTTCGGCAAAAGAAGGCGCGGAAATTTATCTTGCGAAATGCGCGGTGTGCCACGGGCCCAATGGAGAAGGCGCAAAGATCGGTCCTGCGCTGGTGACGGACAAGAACGCCCATGAAACGTTGACCACCATGAAGCCGGTACGATCGCTGGGAGCCTACTGGCCCTACGCAACGATGGTCTGGGATTACATTCACCGCGCCATGCCGCGCAATCAGACTGGGACGCTCTCACCCAGCGAAATATATTCCGTGACGGCGTTCATCCTCTACAAGAACGGAATCATCCAGGAAGGCGAAGTGCTGGACGCCAAAACATTGCCGAAAGTGCAGATGCCCAATCGCGATGGGTTCGTTCCCGCGCGATTGGAAGACATCCCCGACGAACACAAGCGCGGCTGCAAGCAAGGCATCTGCCCCTGAAAGACTCAAGATCGTGAATCGTAATTGAAAAGGCCCCGCGTCTTTAAGCACGCGGGGCCTTTTTGCGTTATTGGAGAAGGAAAATCCTGGCCCGCCGTGGCGGGCGAGCTACAGCGCGATGCTACGCCAGATAGGCGTAGGCGTCGGTGGTCAGGAACTCGTGGAACGTGGGGCTGGTCATGAGTTCCACCAGAATCTTCCCCGCGGTCGTAAGTTTCCCGGCGTTGAATTTTTCCGCGCCCATCTGGTTCTTCAACTTCTCAAGCACCGAAGCCGTGGCTTCGCGGACCAATTGCGGCGTGACCGTTTGTCCGTTTTCCAGCTTGGAGCCGTGCTTGCACCATTGCCAGACCTGCGTGCGGGAGATTTCCGCGGTGGCGGCGTCTTCCATCAAGTTGTAGATGGGAACGCAGCCGTTTCCATCCAGCCATGCGGCCAGATACTGCAAGCCGACGTCGATATTCCACTTCAGGCCTTCCTCGGTGATGGTGCCTTTGGGAATGGCCAGCAGGTCCTTCGCGGTGATGTTCACCACGTCGCGCTTGGTGTCGATTTGATTTGGGCCTTTCATATGCGCGTCGAAAATATCCTTGGCCACGGAGACCAGGCCGGGATGCGCAACCCACGTGCCGTCATGCCCAGCCAGCACTTCGCGCAGCTTGTCCTCGCGAACTTTGGCCAGGGCTTTTTCGTTGGCGACCGGATCGTTCTTGATGGGAATCTGCGCGGCCATTCCGCCCATGGCGTGCGCGCCACGTCGATGGCAGGTGTGGATCAGCAGTTCCACGTAGGAAGCCAGGAAATGCTGGGTCATGGTGACTTCGGCGCGATTGGGCAGAATGAAATCGGGGCGGCTGCTGAACTTCTTGATGAAGCTGAAAATGTAGTCCCAGCGTCCGCAGTTGAGGCCGGAGGAGTGTTCGCGCAGCTCGTACAGGATTTCGTCCATTTCGAAGGCCGCGAGAATCGTTTCGATCAGCACCGTGGCGCGAAACGTGCCGCGAGGAATACCCAGGAATTCCTGCGCGAAATTGAAAACGTCGTTCCACAGGCGCGCTTCCAGATGACTCTCGATCTTGGGCAGGTAGAAGTAGGGCGCCGTTCCGCGAGCGATCTGATTCTTGGCGTTGTGGAAGACAAACAGGCCGAAGTCAAACAGCGCGCCGGATATGGGCTTGCCGTCCACCAGGAAATGCTTTTCATCGAGGTGCCATCCGCGCGGGCGAACCAGCAACGTGGCGGTCTTCTCGTTGAGCTTGTAATTCTTGCCTTCGGGACTTGTAAAGGTGATGGTGCGGTTGATGGCGTCGCGAATGTTGATGTGGCCGTCCAGGTTGTTGGTCCAGGTCGGTGAGTTGGAGTCCTCGAAATCGGCCATGAACACGTTCGCGCCGCAATTGAGCGCGTTGATGATCATCTTGCGGTCAACTGGGCCTGTAATTTCGACGCGCCGGTCCATCAGGTCCGCGGGAATGGAAGCAACGGACCACTCGGCCTTGCGAATGTCCGCGGTTTCGGGAAGAAAGTCGGGCAATTCGCCCTTGTCAATTCTGGCTTGCCGCTCGCGCCGCTTGCTGAGCAGTTCCTGCCTGCGCCCCTCGAAGGTAGAAGAGAGCTTCTTCAGAAACGCGACCGCGTCGGGAGTCAGCACGGATTTGTGAGCGTCGGAAACCGGCGCGGTAATCTGGATCTCAATGATTGGACTTGCCATTCGGACCTACCTCCAGTTGGATTGTGAATTCGTAAGGTGCGTGCACTAATCCTACCAGAAACGCGCCTGGATGAAAAAACGCGGGAGACATACAAGGCGTCTCTGTTGGACAGGTACTCGTGGCTGTCGCCGCTGCTCCGGGCACGCCCGGATATGGAAATAATGAGGGCGGCCAGAAGTGGCTGTCCTAAGATTCCACAGTCTTCGCGGGGGCCGCGATGGGCGCTTCCTTCAGCTTGGTTGGATGCGGCACGGCGATCAACGCTGCCGCCATAATGGCGGTAATGAGGGCCAGCGTGGCGCTCCCGTAAAACACGATGGTCCAGGAGCCCATCTTTTCGAAGAGCAGCGCGGCAAGTCCTCCGGCCAGGATCGAAGCCAGTCCCTTGGAGCTGTAAAGGAACGCATAGTTGGAACCTGAATTTTTGATTCCAAAAAAATCCGCCATGGCGGCTGGGAAGAGCGAATAGATTTCTCCCCAAGTGAAAAGCACCACCGCCAGCAGGCTGACAAACCAGAAGGGAGAGTTGCGGCCTAATCGAAGGACGCTGACAAGAGCCAGCGCCTGAATCAGAAAGGCGATGATCATGGTTCGCTCGCGGCCAACGTGGTCCGATACCCAGCCCCAGAAAATCCGGCCCGCCCCGTTTGCCAGGGAATTCACAAATATAGCCAAGGTGAAGACGGCCTTGGCGATGCCGAGCGTGTCCGCCACGGAACCGAGTTGAGCGGTGACCATCAATCCGCCGATGCCCATCATCAGCATCATGGCGTAGAGCATATAAAACTGGTACGTGCCCAGCATTTCCGAGGATGTAAATTGCTCCGCGTTGGCTCTAACCTTGAACCTGCTTCCAGCCTTTTTCCCCGCAATCTGTGGATCGTTGGGGTCCGGATTCACCATTAATTGCGAAACCAGCAAGATGATAATTCCCTGCCCGATGCCGGTGTACAAAAAGGCGGAGCGATAATCTTGCGTACGAATAATGCGGGAAATAAAAGGAACAAATAGCGCCGCGCCCGATCCGAAACCCGCGGCGATCAGGCCTGAGGCCAAGCCTAGCTTGTCCGGAAACCACTTCAATCCGACAATAGTGGAACCACAGTAAACCAGTGCGGCGCCGATCCCTGCCAGTGAATAGAGTTCGTACAAGCCCATCAGGGTATGGGCCCGGCCCATCCCCACCCATCCCACCCCGCACATCACTGCGCCCACAGACATGAAGAAGCGCGGACCCAGCTTGTCCATGAAGCGGCCCGTGAACGGCTGCACCCAGGTTTCAAACGCGATGAATAGCGTGAAGCCCCACTGCACATCGGACAATTTCCAGCCGGTTGCGCCCATCATGGGCTTCACGAACAAAGCCCAGGCGTACTGGAAATTGGCGATCATGGCCATCGCGACGATGGAGCCGATCAGGCGCACCCAGCGATTCATTCGATGTATCCTCCCAAGAAAACCACGTTGAACGCGGGTTCAGTGGGACAGCCACTCTTGGCTGCCCTCTTCCATTGCATTGCTGAATCAGCACGGGGTTACAGGGACAGCAAGGAGTGGCTGTCCAACCAAAGCCACCGCCCTGATCCGATCCATGCTCAATATGAATGGGAGATAGTACCAAAAATTGATTCGGAATCGAGGCGATTTAAGTCAACTCAATGCGGGTGAACGATTCAGGACAGGTAGCAATGAAGATAGGACGGAGAGGAGAATCCGCACCCTTGAAACCCACAAGGGTGCGGCACCCCAAAAAAATAACGGCCAGGCTTGGTTGCCGCGTGGCCGTTCTTCACTTTCAATAAACAACTAGGTTTTCAGCAAGCGAGGAAATTTCACCGGGCTATTGTCAAAACCAGGGAAAACACCGCGCAAATTGTTGGCGCCCAGGTGTCCGGCGATGACTTCGCCGAGGACGGAGCGAAAATCGGTGGTGAGCGCCAGGTCGCGGCCTTCGTTCAACTGGCCCGGAGCGAGGCCCGGCCACTTGCCGTAAACTTTTCCGCCTTTCACCGGACCGCCCATCACAAACATGCAATTGGCGTGGCCGTGGTCGGTGCCGCGATTGCCGTTTTCGTGCGCTGTGCGGCCGAATTCGGACATGGTGACAACGACGATGTCTTCCATGCGGTCGCCCATGTCCTGGTGGAACGCGGCGAGGCCCTGCCCCATATCGCGCAGCAGGTTCGCCATTTGTCCCTGCGCGCCGCCTTCGTTCACGTGATTGTCCCAGCCTCCGGTATCGACGAAGCCGACTTCCATGCCGATGTCGGCCTTGAGCAGTTGCGCGACCTGTTGCAGCGTCTGGCCGACGCGGCTCTTGGGATAGTCGGCGCCATTTTCGGGCTGGAAGCGCGAAGGGTCGGCCTTGCGCAGCATGTCAATCGCTTCAAATGTTTCCGTGCCGGTGCCGCGCAGAACTTTGTCGACCGTCTGCGCGTACAGCGCTTCGAAGCCGCCCTGCACGGCGTTGGACTGGCTCATCACACGAAATTGTTTCACGTCGGCAAGAGCGATTGCCGGCGCCGCGCCGCGCAACGTGAGCGGAAGATTCGGACCCATGGCCACCGCGCGGAAAGGCGAGGCGTCCTGCTCGCTCATGCCATTGACGTGTGCGATTCAGCCAGCCGTCGTCCGTGGATTTTACGCCCGGCGTGCCGGACTCCATGAAATCCTGCGCGTCGAAATGCGAGCGCGTCGTGTCGGGCGAACCTGCTGCGTGCACGATGGCGAGTTGCCCGTTGTGAAACAGCGGCGCGAGCGGCGCGAGACTGGGATGCAGGCCGAAGAAGCCGTCGAGATCGACTGCGGCGTCTTCGCCGCCGCTGCGCGGCTGCGGAATCGCAATGGTCGGGCGAATGTGGTAGTAATTCTCTTCGCCAAACGGCACCACGATATTCAGCCCGTCGGCCGCGCCGCGCTGGAACAGCACGATCAGCTTTTTCTTGTTCGGCATGGGCGTCGCGGCCACGGCGCGCTGCAGGAACGCGGGAATAGTGCTCATGCCGATCATGGCCACGCCGCCGCTCTTCAGGAAAACGCGCCGAGAAACTTTCATGATCGATTCTCCTTCGCACCTGCTCATTCAGCACGCACTGTCTTCTGTAGTTCCGCAAAATCGGCGCGACAAGCTGCCGAAGCCTATCGCTATCCTCACCGCCGCTGGAACTCGGGCGAGCCCAGGACTAATCCCGCGATCATCGCCGCGTTCACGTGCTTGACCGGGTCGTCCAAGGCTCGCCTGCAAAATCTGCGGATCGTCCAACTGCTTTTCCAGCGTGTCGCGAGTTTGCTGCGACGCCTGGCCGCCCAGCAACACTTGAATCGCGTGGTCGAGCGTCGCGTGCGGATTCGGCGGCCGTATCGCTGCCCAGCAGAGACTCAACGTCCACCTGCGCGCCGCGAAGGCGATTGGCCGTCAGCGCGAGCGAAAAATTCATCCGGTTGAGCAACGCGCCGGTATTCACCCAGGCGTCGGCCTTGTCGGAATAGCCGGTCGGAGGCTCGCATTGATAGAGCGGCTGGCCGATGCGGCTGGTCCATTGCACCAGCAGGAGCGGCATTTCCACTTCCGCGCCAACCGCGCGCGCGGCCGATGCCACAAGCTCAAACGGCGTCTTGATCTTGCGCGCGATACGCTTCCTTCGACCAGAACTCGGGCGAATAGATCATCGTGTGCAGAACTTCACGGATGTCGCCATCGGATTTCAAGAATGTTTGCGCCATGCGGTTCACCAGCGCCTCCGGCGGATTGTCGGAAACAAAGCGCTGCGCCAGTTCGAAGGAAATATGGTGCGCCGTGTGAGGGTCGCGCGCCAGAAAGTCCAGGACTTCTTCGCCGTCCTTCATTCCTCCGGCGTGGATCTGGTGTCCGAGCACGGTCTTCGCGCTGTTGTCGTGGATGCGATCGTCAAAGAAAAATTCCGGATCGCGTCGCGGCTGGCGGATGCTCCATCCGGTGAATGCTTTTGCGACGTTGATGACGTCGTCCTGCGTGTATCCGCCATCCACGCCGAGCGTGTGCAGTTCCATCAGTTCGCGGCCGTAATTCTCGTTCAGGCCGCGCTCCTGCTTTTGCTTGGCGTTCGGTTCGTTCGCGCCTGCATTTCCCGCGGGCTGCCCTTGCCGAAAGCGAGGCATGCCGAATTGCCCGCCGCGCATTTGCCGCCGCGCCTGCTGTTGGTCCTGCAATTTCTGCCAGGCTACAGGATCGGCGGAGAGCCAGTTGTCCAGATAAAACAGCATGGCGGGGCTCTTGGCAGTGGCACCCAGCAGATCGCGGAATTTGCCCATGGCATACGGGCGAATGGCGTCGCGCTCGTATGAGGTGATGAGCCAGCGGTCCGCGCCCTTGGCGGCGAACACATTGAAGTGGTTGTACCAGAAATCGACCATCATTTCGTTAAGCTGGCGCTCGCTGTAAACGGCGCGCGTCATCTTGGCCATGGACAGTTCGGCCACAATACGCTGCGGCAGGCGGATTTGCTCGTAGTTGATCATGCGGTTGCCGGAGCCGCCCTGGCCCTTGGCTTGCGCTTTGTCTTTCGCGGGGTTGGCGTTCAGGTCGTTGTCCACAGTGTCAAAATTGGGCATATGCAGCGCGTCGGCCATTTGCATATCTCTCTGGGGGCCGGCCTGAGCCTCGGCCTGCATCGGCTGCATGGCTGCACGTAAGCGTTGCTGCTGCTCTTGTTTGTATTGCTCAAGCGAAATGCCCTCGCGGCGCGCGGCAACTTGCGGCTCTGGAAACTCATCGAGCAGTTTCGCGGAAGACATTTTCAAGGTGGGAAAACGATCGAGGCGCGCATCGAGCGCGGAGTCGTCAATCGAATCCGGATGCAACTGCTGGTCGATCCATTTTTGCAAGCCGATCTGCTTGACTCGCTCGACATCTCCAGGACGTGGCCCGAAACCCAGCCGGTTGAGCGCCTGCAGGATGGCTTCCTCATCGCCCAGCCCTTCGGTGGGCAAGCCCTTCCCCAATCTTGAAGACTCCGACGACTTCGCCTGGCTGTTTTTTTGATCGGGCGCGGCCAGAAGGAATGGCGCCGCGAATGTGGCCGCAGCCACAAGGAAGATAACGATCATTCCGGCAAGGGATGCCGAACGAGTAGGGCTCGAATTGGCTTTGCGGGAAGAAACTCGCTTCATTTTCACATCTCCCCATGTGGGAGTATGCGCGGCTGGCACGGTATAGTGGCGGCCAGTTCTTGCGCAATCAGTTTAACCCCATGGAAAAGGAAAAGTTGCGATGTGGAATGAACCCGTGCCTTTACAGTACGCAATACAGAGATATATCCGAGCGCACAAAACCCGTCCGGAGCAGTAGAAATTTTCGAGGCCGGTCCGCTCAGCCCAAGCCAACTGGCCCGGCCTCGGGCAAATTCAAGCGTTCTCGGGCAGACCGGAAGGCATCCACGCTCCAGACATCCTGAGGCTCATCGTGACGCAGGACAAAATAATCGCCGTCCTCGGTGCGGACGCGGAAATAGATCGCGCCAGGCGAATACCACCTGTCTTCTACTTCCCGGATTTCGAAGGTATGCCCGCGCAAGGTGAACCTGGTAGGACGCTCATCGGCCCGATAACCGGCATAGCATTCGACGCGCATTTCGCCCATCGCTGCCTCCAATGACGGAACCCATACAAAGCCATTATACTCCGATGAGGGCAGAAGGTCAGTTCGATGATTCGTCCAACTCGGCGTTGTAGGCCGCGCCAATCAGCAGGATTGTGGCCGTCATCTGCATCCAGAGCATGAGGCCGATGGTCACGGCCAAGCCTCCATAGATGAGGCTGTAGGGCACGGTTCGCAAATAAAATCCCAGGGCGATGCTGACGGTCCACCACAAAACCGTGGCAACCTCAGCGCCAGGCAGGTGGGCCCTGAGGCCATGATGGCCAGGCCGCCCCACACGGTAGATCACCGTGAGAACCATCAACGCAATCAGCAAGGAAACGATGATATACAAACCGCTCCAGGCCAGCCGAATGAGCACGGGCATCGAAGAAATGTGCAGCATTCGGTTGCGCACTGTCCTGCCGAAAACAACCAGGTTCACGATGAGAATCGACGGGACAATGGTTGCGCTCAGCAAAAGCAAAGCCCGCACGTGGATGCTGACGATACCAAGCCGCTTCTGGTCGCCGTAAATCATGCGGAAGCCTTCCATCAGCAGCTTCATCATTTGCGTTCCCGCAACCAATGTTCCGCCAAGTCCCAGCAAGACCCACTGCCAGGATTGCGTGCCATGCCGCCCGAGAAAATTGTTGAGAATGCCGAGCGTCCCTGGAGGAAGGACGATGCGCAGGCGGTCGATCATGCCCTGCAGCGCCTGGCGAAATGCGGCGGACCCGGCCACCGCCCCCAGCACAACGAGAATCATGGGAGAAAACGCCAGAAACATGTTGAAGGCAACGGCTTGCGACAAGGTGATGCAGCCTGGAACGACGCGAAGGACTGCGCGGTAGAACCGATGCAAAAACGCTGAAATCGTTTGCGGGTTCAATGTTTTCTCAGGCCAATCGCCGTCAGGATAGCTTACTTTGGCGCGATTGGGGAAACGCATTGAATATTTTTGCCGGATGTCAAACCGTACACATTCGATGATTGACATGGAGCGGCAAATCGGTGTATCCGATGTGCTGCCAATCATTTCAAGTTTTGGTCAAGTCTTGCAAACGATCCCTTCGAGTGTGGCATGGGGGGCTTCCGTGCAAGGCGACTCTATCAAATCGATTTCCAAGGAGATTTCAATGGAATTGAATCATTTGCTAAAAGCCGGGTTCGGCCGCCGAGGCTTTCTTTCCGGCTCGGGCCTGTTGCTGACGGGCGCTTTGCTGGGCGCAACGGAAGAAACGAAAGCAAATCCTTCGCCGGGGCCTGCGCTTCCACAAGCCGTGCCGCAGGACAAGCAGGACAAACAAGCTCTGTTAGAGGACCTGGTCACGGCAAACCACATTCTGCAGGATCAGGGAGTGGTGGACGGCTACGGGCACGTGAGCGTGCGAAATCCCGCCAATCCCAATCACTTTTTCATTTCGCGCTGGCTGGCCCCAGATTTGGTCACCGTCAGCGACATCATGGAACTGGATTTCGACTGCGTTCCAACGGGCGGCGACAATAGAAGGATGTATAGCGAGCGCTGGATTCACGCCGAGATTTACAGGGCCAGGCCGGACGTCAAGTCCATCGTGCACACGCATGCGCCAACCGTGGTGCTGATGGGAACAATTAACGAGACGCTCCTGCCGATCTACCACATGGGCGGATTTATCGGCACGGGCTTGCCCACTTTTGACATCCGCAAGACGTTCGGAAATACCAATATGCTGATCAACGAGGCCGCTAAAGCCAAGGCGCTCGCGCAATCGCTCGGTACGGCTCCCGCGGCTTTGATGCGCGGACACGGCGGCGTCACCGTGGGAACCAACATCATGCACTCCGTGGGTCGCAGCGTATATCTGAAGATCAATGCGGAAATGCATCTCCAGGCGGGCAGCAGGAAGATTGAAACGCTTTCCGCGGAAGAGTCGCGTCTGGCCGAAGCCGGCAACCAGGACTTCCCAAAGGACTGGGATCTTTGGTCCCGGAAAGTGAAGAAGAGCTGAAGCTTTCGCAGATTTATGTAGCGCCCGCCTTCAGGCGGGCGCTACATAAATCACAATCGCGTTCTCACATCGTCGCCGGCGGCCCGACATTCCAAAATCCCAATACGCTCCAAACACGGAAGAATTGCATGTAGATGAGCCCAGGTATATGGTAACGGCCGGCCAGGGGACAAAACGAAAATTCGTATGAAGCGGCCTGGAAACCAAAATCAATTCAGGAGGACATCTATGGCGAAATATCTGTTGGAAGTTTCTTACTTGCCTGAGGGCGCCAAGGGCATTTTGAAAGAAGGCGGCAGCAAGCGACGTCAAGTAGTCGAGGCGGCAATCAATGCGAACGGCGGGAAGCTGGAAGCGTTCTATTTTGCTTTTGGAAAGACGGATGCCTATTTGATTGTGGATGTCCCCGATCATGTGAGTGCCGCGGCCTCGGCTTTGGTAGTGAATGCCAGCGGAGCAGCAAGCGTGAGAACGACGGTCCTGCTGACGCCGGAAGAGATCGATCAGGCGTCTAAGAAGGGTTTCTCCTACGCTCCTCCTGGCAGATAGGATCAGTGTGCAGCGGCAAGAAAGCATTCGCGTTGCTCGACTCCATGAAGTTCGTAGTCCATCATGAAGTTGCCAGCCTAAGAGTAAATTCAGCCCGATTTGTGGGGCGGTTCAGGTCGAATCGGTAACCGCCCTATTCTATCGACCATTCACCAAGCCCCGACAAATCGAACGATCCGAAACCAATCCATTATGCCTTAAGCACAGGACTTGTCGCGCGCCGCCGCCGCGGAGTACACTCGCAGTTTAAATTCGCGGAGGTGCGGCATGGCACGAATCGTCCGTTGCGGTCTTATTCAGGCGCATTGCGAATGGTCTCCCACCCAGTTTTCCCTTGCACAGATCAAAGAGAAAATGATCGCCAAGCATGAAAAGCTGATTGCCGCGGCGGCCAAGCGCAAGGTGCAGATTCTTGGTTTGCAGGAACTTTTTTATGGCCCGTACTTTTGCGCGGAGCAACAACAGAAGTGGTACGAGTTGACCGAGCCCGTGCCGGGCGGCCCCACTACCACGCGCATGCAGAAGCTTGCCAAGAAATACGGCATGGCCATGGTGGTCCCGGTGTACGAAGTGGAAATGACCGGGCTGTATTTCAACACGGCTGCCGTGTATGACGCCGACGGTAAATATCTCGGCAAATATCGCAAGCACCACATTCCGCACTGCCATCCGGGGTTCTGGGAAAAATTTTATTTCACTCCGGGCAATGCGGGATACCCGGTGTTCGAGACGCGCTTTGGCAAGGTGGGCGTGTATATCTGCTACGACCGACACTTCCCCGAGGGCGCAAGAATTCTCGGGCTGAACGGCGCGGAAATCGTGTTCAATCCATCCGCCACCGTGGCGGGGCTATCCGAATATCTGTGGGAACTCGAGCAGCCGGCGCACGCCGCAGCCAACGGCTATTTCGTGGCCGCGTCCAATCGCGTGGGCATCGAAAAACCCTGGCAGATCGGCGAATTTTACGGCAAGAGCTACTTCTGCAATCCTCGCGGAAAAATCATCGCGCAGGCCAGCCGCGACAAGGATGAATTGCTGGTGGCCGACCTGAACCTCGACGAGATTCAGGAAGTGCGCGACACTTGGCAATTCTTCCGCGATCGCCGCCCGGAAACGTACGGCGAAATCACGCGCACGCTAACGGCACGCGGCACGCAAGCCGCCGACTAAGGAATCGGAACCACGGATGCACACGGATGAACACAGCTGAAAGAAAATGAGAACTGCAAAATATACGGACGTCCATGAGCAAATCAGGTTCCCGCATGCTGATAATTCCTTTTTCTATTGTTTTGGTTTTATCCGTGTTGATCCGTGTTGATCCGTGTGCATCCGTGGTTCCAGAGGGACTTCGATGACGACGCAACCTAAGCAGGCTACGCGCAGTGAAGAAGTGGTTCGCAAACACAAGGAATATCTGTGGCCTGCGGTCACCAATTTCTACAAGGAACCGCTGGTGGCGGACCACGCCTCGATGCAGCATGTTTGGGACGTTGAAGGCCGCAAGTATCTCGATTTTTTCGGCGGCATTTTGACCGTTTCCGTAGGCCACGCCAATCCCAGGGTCACGGGGCCGATCAAGGCGCAGGTTGACCGCCTGCAGCATCTCTCCACGCTCTATCCGAACGAAGCGATTGTTGCGCTTGCGGAAAAAGTCGCGCAAATCACGCCGGGCGCGCTGAAATCCAGTTTCTTCACCAGCTCCGGCACTGAGGCCAACGAAGCCGCAATCCTGCTGGCGCGCATGGCCACCGGCTCATTCGACATTGTTGCGCTGCGCCACGCCTATTCCGGCGGATCATCGCTCACCAAGAGCGTAACGGCGCAAGCCCCTTGGCGGAAATCGGGCATCATCAGCCTGGGCATCGCTCACGCGATCAACCCGTATTGCTACCGCTGCCCGCTTGGCTTGAAATACCCGGACTGCGAAGTTGCCTGCGCGAAGGACGTCGAGAACTTGATTCAGACGGGCACCAGCGGCAGCATTGCAGCCTTTATGGCCGAGCCCATTCAGGGAGTGGGCGGGTTCATCACGCCGCCAAAGGAATATTTCAAGATCGTTTTCAAAGCTGTAAAGAAATACGGAGGCCTGTTCATCTCGGACGAAGTGCAGACCGGATTTGGGCGCACGGGGAAAAACTGGTTTGGCATCGAGCACTGGGAAGTGACTCCGGACATCATGACCTGCGCCAAGGGCATGGCCAACGGCACGCCCATCGGCGCCACAATCACCACTAAGGAATTGGCGGCATCCTACCAGGGCCTGACGATTTCCACGTTTGGGGGAAATCCGGTGACGTCGGTAGCGGCCAAGGCGACTATCGAATTCATCGAAGAAGAAAAACTTCTGGAGAACTCGGAGACCGTCGGGAATTATTTCCGCGGGAAGCTCGACGAACTACAGCAGAAATATGCGGTGATTGGCGAGGTGCGCGGCAAGGGCCTGATGTTGGGGCTTGAGCTGGTGAAAGATCGCCTAACCAAAGAGCCTGCCGCGGAAGCCACTGCGCAACTTCTGGAACGCACGCGCGAGCACGGATTGCTGATCGGCAAGGGCGGCCTTTACGGCAACGTCATTCGCCTCTCTCCCATGCTGAATATCGGCAAGGCAGACGTGGACGATGCCGTCCGGATTCTCGATCAATCATTCGCAGAAATCCAATTGTAGCTTCGCCAAATTGGCTGCAATCCCGCAAAAAAGATTGTCACAAATTGCGTTTCCGACCCATATTCTCCGCAAGTATTCCCGAGCAAACCAGCCCAGGAAGATCGCATCCAGTCGCCTAACCGAATTACTATCAGCATCTTACCCGACTCCAAGTCAGCAAGTTCCCCCTTAGAACCTTGCGCAAACAGGGATGTTCCTAATTATCACCGGTACTGCTACCGTGAATTGTGGCTGTCTATCGCAAAAAAATGACAACAATTCCATAAGATCTCATTCTTTGGGGATAGTTTCGGCCAAGGTGTCCGATTTATGAAGAAGAAAGAGCTTGAGAAAGTGCCGCGCGAACGAAGAATGATTTCCATTGCCGCCTTGCATAAGGTGATTGGGGATCAGCAGGGGAAGGTTATCCACCTCGGTGAATTGATGCTTGAAGGAGTCTTCTAACAATGAATAAAGAAGAAGGCAAATCGAATACCACAATCAGGCGGGATGCGCGCCATCCGCAGCTCAGCGAACTCTCCGTGAACTACGAAGGGTGCACGGAAAATATCAACGTGCGGCCGCCAGACCTGAGTCCCCACGGCATGTTCGTCAATACGGCAAGGGAGTTCCCGGAAGGAGCGGTCCTGAAACTGCGCTTCCGGGTGTCGAGAAGCGGCATTATGGTTGAGACGCGAGGCGAAGTTCGTTATTGCCTCAAGCAGGTGGGAGTTGGCGTCGAGTTCATCAATATTTCTCCTGAGTACGTTGCAGCAATTGAAGATGAAATTGCGGTCTTGACACACAACACCTAGCTAATTCATGCGTGCCGATGAGGCAAGGCAGACCGCTGAACATTTTCCGTCGGCCCATGCCGCTCCATTACTTCCATGGAATGAGGGAAATGAGAGTCCAAAAGATCGAAACCACGAAGGCCAAAGATTCCCGGCAGCGGCAGCGCTGCGAGCGATTCGCCGCAGGGGCCGCGGATTCGATCGGAACCTCTGCAAATTGCCTGTTTTCCCTTCTCCCCTATCAGGAACGAGTTCATCAGGCCGCGAAATGGTATGACGCTTGCGCGGAAGCCATGCTTCGCGGCAATTACGGGCCGCTCGATGAATGGATTCGCCGCCAGGCGTGTCTGGCGGAGACGCAGCACTTCGAGCTGGAAGATTTACTGCAATTGCTGCGCATCTGCCGCCGCTCGGCGATTGAAATCGACGGGTGGGACGAAGACGTCTTTTCCGCTATCGACGACGTGATCAACGAGGGACTGCTCGCAATTCGCGGGAAGGTATCGTGGACTATTTCCGATAATTTAAATTACTCGAAGCTAGCGGAAAGCAATTCGGCCTTGCCGCCCGAAGTAAGCGCGCCCGAACCAACCGCGCTTGCGGAGACACGTGAAGGCGAACGCCGCGAATTTGGCCGCAATCGGCTAGCTCTGCCAATTCGCGTTCGCTGCACAACGGAAAAAAGTGCCGGCGAAGAGACCACCCGCACGCAGAATGTTTCCATGACCGGCATCTATTTTAGGACTCAGGCAACCTACCAGATCGGAACACCTTTGAAGATCACTTATCCCTACTGGACCGACCCCGGAAGCATAAACAAGGAATATTCAGCGCGGGTTACCCGCCTAGATCGCCTGCCGGACCAATTTTGGGGCGTCGCCGTTGAATTTCGGCAAAATTTGCGCAAGAAAACCCTGTAAGACATCTCTGGAAGGCAATCGCTATTCGCCAAATTCCACACGGCGCGAATGGAGGTTTAAGCGGATTTTGCGCATAAAGTTTTAATATTCCCGACGCGATGTTCTACAATCTAGATTCTCAACTAGCCGAAAATGTGGAGTTTGGATTGGCCGATCCTCAAAACCAAATGTTGACGACACCCAGCCTTTTCCCGGATCTGACACGCGAAATCTATTTTGATATTGAAACCTTGCGTCTTTCACATGAGGTCGATGGAGGCTGGTCGAGCATTGCCCGCTTCGGCCTGGCGGTGGCAGTGACCTGGGACGCGCAAAACCGTTTCCGGCGGTGGTTTGAGCCGGATGCAAAGGCGCTTATCGCCGAACTCGGACAATTTGACCGCATCGTTTCCTTCAACGGAGACCGCTTCGATTTTGAAGTGCTCAGCGCCTATCAGCCCGTAAAACATCTGCTCGGCAAATCCTTCGACCTGCTGGTGGATTTGCACCGCCGACTGGGACATCGAATCAAACTCGATGACCTGGCGAAGGAAACTCTGGGGAATAAAAAAACCGGTGACGGTTTGGAAGTGGTGCAGTGGTGGCGCGAGGGCCGCAAGGAAGAAGTTTGCAAGTACTGCGAGAATGACGTGCAATTGCTGGTGGATCTGGTGGAATTCGCGCGCAGGAATAGATATGTGGTCGTGAAATCGCGCCAGTTGCCCGTCAACTGGCCATGAGGCATGCGCATCGGCATTGCTGTAGCCCGCCTCTTTAGAGGCGGGGTTTTTTGCCGGTGCGTCGCACCCCCCCGCCTCTGAAGAGGCGGGCTACAAAAATATTCGACTGCAAGACCGCGCAAACGGCTGCGTTGAGAATGAAGTCACGATGAAAAGATTCGATCTGAAATGGACAGTATCTCTCGCTGCGTTGCTGCTGTTCCTGGCGGCGCATTCGTATTCCGCCGATAAAGACCAGATCGTCTGGAAATCCATCCCCAATGCAATTTTACAAGTGGATTCGCGCGCACCCAAGATTTGGAATGTATTTCAGGCCGGAAAAAAGTTCGATCCGTTGCTGCTGCAAATCGGATCGCGCTACCTGGTGATCTACGTGCGCAAAATGGAAATTTATGAAATCATGCCGGAGCAGCTCGATCATAAGGGCGAAGACCTTTTGTGGCGTGAAGCGGACAAGCCGGCCAAACCCTTGGCGACCTCGGACTGGAGCACCAAGGATGTGGGCTCGGCATCGCGCATTCTTGTGAAACTTGCGGGAGAAGGCCGCATGATCGACATCCAAGTTCCACAAATGCCCGATCTGCGGCGCGGAATTTACTGAGCGATGAGCGCAACGGAAAATCCAGGCCAGGAAAGCATCCACTCCGGCGTCCTTGACGCCGAAACCATTCGCTCCAGTTCGCTCTACAACGAAGACCTGGCGCCAATTCCCTCCTCGCACCGCAGCTGGGGCACATACAACTATGCCGCGCTGTGGATCGCCATGAGCGTCAACATTCCCACCTACATGCTGGCTAGCGGAATGATCGCCGGCGGAATGAGCTGGAAACAGGCCATTTTCACCGTGTTCCTGGGGAACGTGCTGGTTCTCGCGCCCATGCTTCTCAACGCCCATGCGGGCGCGAAGTATGGAATTCCCTTCCCCGTGTTTGCTCGCGCGTCATTCGGAGTTCTGGGCGCAAATGTTCCGGCCGTTTTGCGCGCTCTGGTGGCGTGCGGCTGGTTCGGCATCAATACCTGGATCGGCGGAGAAGCGATAAACGCAATGGTTGTTGTCCTGCTTCCTTCATGGCGCACCTACGCGGCGGGAGTGTGGATTTGCTTCGCCGTGTTCTGGCTCTTGCATGTTATCGTCATCGTGCTGGGAATTCGCACGATTAAATTTCTGCAAGGCGTCACGGCGCCATTTCTTTTGATCATCGGAGTGACCCTGTTGGCGTGGGCCGTTGTGAAGGCTGGCGGCTTTGGGCCAATGCTGGCGACGCCGTCCAAGTTTCAGACCTTCGCGGAATTCTTCCGTTTCTTCATTCCATCGCTGACGGGCGTTGTGGGATTTTGGGCTACCGTCGCGTTAAATATTCCTGATTTTACGCGCTATGCGCGCAGCCAGCGCGCTCAGGTTCTCGGCCAGGTGATGGGGTTGCCGACCACCATGACGCTGTATTCCTTCATCGGCGTCGCCGTAACTTCCGCCACTGCAATTATTTTCGGGCAGACAATTTGGGACCCTGTGCAAGTTCTCGCCCGCCTTGGAAATCCGTTCGCCGTGGTGATCGCCATGATGGCTCTGTTGCTCGCAACATTGAACGTCAACGTCGCGGCCAACCTGGTTTCTCCGTCAAACGATTTCTCCAATCTCTCGCCCCGGCTCATCAGTTTTCGCACCGGAGGCTTGATTGCCTGCGTCGTGGGAGTTGTAGTCTTCCAGCCGTGGAAGCTGCTGGCAAACTACAGCAACTATATTTTTGGATGGCTCCTCGGCTATTCCGGATTTCTCGGGCCGATCGCGGGAGTGATGATTTGCGACTATTTTGTTGTGCGCAAGAAAATCATTCTAGTGGAAGATTTGTATCAGCGCCGCGGGTTCTATGAATTTTCAGGCGGGATCAACTGGCGCGGCATGGCGGCTCTGGCTGCCGGAGCGGGCGTAGCGTTCATCGGATTGATCGTGCCGACGCTGCGCGTGCTGTACGACTATGCGTGGTTCGTGGGATTTTCCGCGAGTTTCGTTGTGTATTGGGCGATCATGCGACCGTCGCATGAATAGCACGCGCACTCTGCCTGTGCTACTGAGCCGCCCCCGCCCCTAGCCTCTTCACGCGCATCTTCCAGCTTTCAAACGGCAGGCCCGTATCGATCTGCTTCATCGAAATGCACTTGTCCACGGGGCAAACCAGCGCGCATAGATTGCAGCCCACGCACTTCTCTTCCATGATCCGCGGGACGTGCACGCCCATTCCATTCGGATTGCTCTTATTCCTTGCTGCCACGGTATACGGCTCGATGCACTGGTGCGCGCCGTCTTCGCAGGCCACGTAACACAGTTGGCAGCCGATGCACAGGTCCTGTCGAATGTCGGCGACGACTTTGTAATTGAGGTCCAGGTCTCCCCAATCCTTCACGTTTTGCAGTGCACGTCCGCGAAAATCCGCGATGGTGCGAAAGCCGTGATCGTCCATGTACGCGGAGAGGCCGTCGATCATGTCTTCCACGATGCGGAAGCCGTAGTGCATAACCGCGGTGCAAACTTGCGTGATGGACGCTCCCATGGCGATGTGCTCGGCGGCGTCATTCCAATAACCGATTCCTCCGATGCCGATGACCGGAATCTTCACCGCTCTTGCGGCGCAGGAAACCAGGTGCAAGGCGACCGGCTTCATGGCCGGCCCGCAATAGCCGCCGTGCGAGGATTTCCCGCCCACATCGGGCTTCGGCGCAAATGTTTCCAGGTCCACGCCGATAATCGAATTGAGCGTGTTGATCAGGCTGACGGCGTCCGCGCCGCCCTTTTCCGCGGCCAGCGCCACGCGCGAAATATCCGTGATGTTGGGCGTAAGCTTTACAATCACCGGTGTTTTCGCGGCTTCCTTCACCCAGGAGGTAATCATCTCCGTGTACTCGGGCACCTGCCCCACGGACGAACCCATGCCGCGCTCGCTCATTCCGTGAGGGCAGCCGAAATTCAGCTCCAGCGCGTCCGCACCGGCGTCTTCCACGCGGTGAACGATCTCGTGCCACTTCTCGCGTTTCGATTCCTCCATGAGCGAGGCGATTACCAGATTCTTCGCATAGCGTTTCTTTACTTCGGCGATTTCGCGGATGTTCACCTCGGCGGGCCGGTCGCTGATCAGCTCGATGTTCGTGAAGCCAGCCATCTTCGCGCCGTTGTAGTCAATGGCGCCGTAGCGCGATGACGTGTTAACCACTTGCTCGCCAATCGTTTTCCAGACCGCGCCGCCCCATCCCGCGTCAAACGCGCGCATCACTTGCCCAGCCGTATTCGTCGGCGGACCAGAGGCAAGCCAGAACGGGTTAGGCGATTCAATGCCGCAAAACTTTACGCGCAGGTCAGCCATCTTTCACCTCTCGGAAAACAGTTCCATCCACAGATGAACACAGATAAACACCGATAAATACAAAAAGATAATTCTGACTGATTACCGAACAAACCTTCGGTACTGCAATTTTGGTTTGCCGAAATTCATTAGCAAGCCAACTTGGATGCTGCTCGCCTTTAGATAGTTCAGAATTTGCGCTTCGTGCGCGGAATCCAAACCAGCGCAAGCCTTTAACTCGACCAGAACACGCTTCTCGACAATTAAATCCGCGCAGTAATCTCCTACCACAATATCCTTGTACTTCACCTTGAATGAAACTTCTCGTTCACACTGTAACCCCGCGCTCCGAAGTTCGGACGAAAGAGCATTTGCATAGACTGCCTCCAGGAAACCGCAGCCTAAAGTGTTGTGAACCGCAAACGCGCCCTCCAATATTCTCCCAGTTAGCTCCTGCTCAGGATAAAGGGGTGCATTGGGAACGCATTCCATCTCTATACAATCCTTCCGTTCTGTACCTATCGCCTTTTATCAGTGTTAATCTGTGTTCATCTGTGGATTCAATTCTTCTGGCAGGAGCGCCACGCGAACCATCCGACCGTGGCGAACATTCCCAGCCAGCCGATGATGCGAAAAGCGGCGGCGATTTTCGTGTCGTGCTCCAGCATGCCTGCGTGCGAGAACAAATAGAACCAATCGTGGATGACGTCTTCGGAATCGCCCACGGTCAGGAGTGGCAGTTCCTGGGCGCGCGCGTCGGCCATGTAAACCGCGATGGGAAGAAATTGCTCGAAGAAAAAGAAGGCGCAAAAGACCGTGCCGGGCACCTGGCGCCGGAAGGCGAAATTCGCGGCCAGCGCGGCCGGAACGAACAATTGCAGGAAGGTTCCTCCGGCCACCGCGATCCATTCGCCGAAAATTCGGAAGAGCAGATGGCCGCCTTCATGGATGGGAATAAAAACCAGATCGAACCACTGAAACAAATGGCCGCCAAAAAGCGCGTTTCCCATGAGCAGCGCGTAGAAACCCAGCCAACCGTAAAAAGCGGCGCGCGAAACTGGCTCCCAGTTTTCCTCGAGCGCGTCGAGAAACGGAAAGCGTTCGCTGAGCGTTGCGGGAATTTCCATTTGAGGTTAATTCTCCTTGCGCTGGCCTACAGCTGTCGGGGCCAGCCAGGCATCGATTCCGCGCGCCGCGGCCATGCCTTCCGCGACGGCGTCCACCACTTCCTTGCCGCCGTTCACGCAATCGCCGCCCGCAAAATATTTTGGGTTGCCGGTGCGGTGCTGCGCGTCCGTTGCCACGGTGCCATTCTTGTGGACTTCAATCCCCTTCACGGCGCGCAAGAAATCCGTGGCCTGCTTCTGTCCCACGGCGCGGACCACCATATCCACATCGATCTTGAATGTGCTGTTGGGAATCGTTTCGGGAGCGCGCTTGCCTCGCGCGTCGGGCTCGCCCAGGCGCGTGCGCACGCATTCGAGACCTATCACGGCGCCGTCCGAACCCAGGATGCGCACCGGCTGCGTCTGCCACAAAAATTGCACGCCGTCTTTTTTTGCCAGATCGTATTCATACTTGAATGCCGGCATTTCCTGCTCGCTGCGCCGGTAGACCAGGTACACGGCCTCCGCGCCAAGGCGGCGCGCGGCGGTAACCACATCAATCGCGGTGTTGCCCGCGCCAATGCATGCGATGCGCCGCCCTATGGCGACCTGCGAAAACGGCTGCGACTTGGTAGGCTCGATAAATTCCAGAGCGCCGCACACTCCGTGCAACTCTTCGCCGGGAATATCCATGGCCCACGTTTCGCCCAGGCCAACGCCAATGAAGATGGCGTCGAAATCTTTTTCGAGTTTCTCGAAACTGATATCTTTTCCGATATCCACATTCTGGCGGAATTCCACACCTAGCGATTTTACGAGTTCCACTTCGCGCAGCGAATCGGCGATGCGCGATTTGTAAGCCGCGATGCCGTAGGTGTTCAATCCTCCGGCAAGCTCTCGGCGGTCAAACACAGTCACCGCGTAACCCTTTCGCGCAAGTGTTGCCGCGCATGCAAGCGATGCAGGGCCCGAACCGATGCAGGCCACGCGCCGTCCATTGGACGCGCCGGGCTGAAACAGCCGAATGTTGCGGTCCTGCACATGGCTGACGGCAAATCGCTGCAACCGGCCTATCTCAATCGCCCCTTCGCCCTTTTCGACCATCACGCACGCGCCTTCGCACAACACTTCGGTGGGGCAAACCCGGCCGCAGCTTTCGCCGAGGATATTCGCTTCCAGAATGACGCGCGCCGCGCCGCGCACATTTCCCGTCATGATGCGCTTGATGAAGCCGGGCACGTCGATGCGCGTAGGGCAGGCCTGCATGCAGGGCGCGTCAAAACAATAGAGGCAGCGCGCGGCTTCGATGGCCGCTTGGCGGGCGTTCATCGGCGGCGCAATGTCCGCAAAATTTTGTTCGTACTGTTCCGGTGATAATTTCGGAGCGGTTTCGCGAAGGGTCATGCGCTCACCTCAAGTTCGTGGTCTGCCCTGAAACGCACAACCCGGTGGACAGATTTTCCCACCGGGCATCGGGGCCAGATTTCCAGCGCCATTCTAGCATCGCAAGACAAGCGCTACTGTGAACGAATTTGCAGCCATGCGGCATAAACCGCATCACCGCCGCTCAAGCGATGCGGGTTTAAGTAGCGCGGGCTTCAGCCTGCGGGGGTTAGTCCATGCAAGGACCAAAACCCGCAGGCTGAAGCCCGCGCTACTCAAACTTGCCACGCTTTCCCCGCATGGCCTAAGATGCCGATGTCTTCAATCCGGCGGCACTGGGGGAACGATGGGCTTCGACACAATTATTCGCAATGGCACGATCGTCACCGCGACGGATACCTACGCGGGCGACATCGGCATCACCGGCGGACAGATTTCCACCATCGCCAAAAGTCTCCCCATTGAGAACGCCGGGAAATTAATTGACGCCGCGGGCTGCATCGTCATTCCCGGCGGCATCGACGTGCACACGCATCTGGACATGCCCTTCGGCGGCACCACCAGCGCGGACGATTTCGAGACCGGCACGCGCGCCGCTGCCTTTGGCGGCACCACCACGCTGATCGATTTCGCCATTCAATACAAGGGCCAGTCGCTGCGCCACGCCTTCGACACCTGGATGAAAAAAGCCGAAGGCAAAGCCGTGGCCGACTACGGTTTTCATTGCATCATCACCGACCTGGGCGACACGCAGATGGAAGAAATGGGCGCGCTGGTTCGCGAAGGCGTTTCTTCCTTCAAACTTTTCATGGCCTATCCCGGCGTGTTCATGATGGACGACGCCACCATCTTCAAGACCATGCTGCAGGCCGCCAAGCACGGCGGAATGATCTGCATGCACGCGGAGAACGGCGGCGCAATTGACGTGCTGGTGCAGCGCGCCCTGGCCGAGGGAAAAACCGCGCCGAAATATCACGCGCTCACCAGGCCCACCACCGCCGAGGGCGAAGCCACTTCGCGCGCCATCGCGCTCGCCGAAATGGCCGGAGCGCCCGTGTACATCGTGCATCTCTCCTGCAACGACGCGCTGGAAAAAGTGCGCGAGGCGCGCGATCGCGGCCTGCCCGCCTACGCGGAAACCTGCCCACAATACCTGTACCTTTCGCTGGAAGACAATATGGACGCGCCGGGATTCGAGGGCGCGAAATACGTGTTCACTCCGCCGCTGCGCGAAAAATGGAATCAGGAAAAACTGTGGCAGGGACTGAGGCGCGACGTGCTGCAAGTCGTTTCCACCGACCACTGCCCCTTCTGCATGAAGGAACAAAAAGAGTTGGGCAAAAACGATTTCACCAAAATTCCCAACGGCGGCCCGGGCGTCGAGCACCGCCTAAGCCTGATTTACTCCGGCGGCGTGCACGGCGGAAAATTCTCAGCCAACCGTTTCGTGCAGCTGGTTTCCACGGCCCCGGCAAAGCTGTTCGGTCTGTACCCACGCAAAGGCACCATCGCCGTCGGCTCGGACGCCGACATCGTAATCTTCGATCCCAACGCCGAGGAAACCATCAGCGTGAAGACGCACCACATGCGCGTGGACTATTCCATGTTCGAGGGAATGCGCGTGAAGGGAGTAACCAAAACCGTGCTCTCCCGCGGCCGAGTCATCATCGACAAGGGCACATTTACAGGCAAGCCCGGCGCCGGCGAATTTCTGCGCCGCAAGACTTACTCTGGCGCTGGATAGAGCACTGGAACATTCCCGGCGATCGTGTCAGGCCAGTTTCCGATAAGACTTCTCAGGACTTGGGACCAGTGTATGCAGGTGAGGAATTGCGAGTCCTAGATAACGAGTCATGAGCTACAATGTGCCAAGTCGCCCCTCAAATGGCTCCCATCGAAGCTATGTCGCAATACTGTCCAGCTTGCGGTAGGACTATTCATCCTTCTGAGATTCCAGTCAGACTTCGGAATAGCTTTTCTTGCCCCTCTTGTGGCGAGTGGTTGATGTATGACACCTCCAATTTCCCAATAATTGGGACTGTTAGTTTCCTAGTTGCGATCTTCGCGGCATGGAGTCTTGGGTATCGAGATACGACATTTGTCTTGATCGTGCTTACTGCGACATTGCTGATATGGATCCTCAGCGCCTCCCTCATTGGAATGTTCATTCCAACTCCGGTCAAGCGATATAAGAGGATGGTTTGGTTCACTTACGACAATCGTTATTCCCCAGCAATTTGGGCAGTCAGTTATGCCTTGGCGAATGTCATCGCCTTCTCCCTTGGATACTACAAGGAGTCCCTAGACAAAAATGCGATGTTCCTGTTCGTCGTGCTTTGCCTCACTTATCTCCTGGGATTCTTGGGAAACTTTCTCTTGGGGATGCTGGTTCCCCGTCCACCAAATCAGGCCAAAGGGGAACCTTTCACTAGCGCAGGATCATTGCATTTGACCGATAAATCGAAGACAGATAACAAAACCAATCCATAAGCTTAGGAAGCGTATGAAATTGCGAGCACGAGGAATAAGTCCAGAGAAACCGCCCGGCTTATTGGCAACTGGCTAGCCATCGCCGCGCGCCCAAACCGCGCGAAATCTCTTATTGCCGAAAAACTCCGTATACCCACGGAATTCCCGCAGCGCCCTTCTGCGCTTGGATGACGATGTCGTCTCCCTTTTGGAAGCGGTCGAAATCGTTTTGATCGACGGCGATGTGCTCGAAGCGGCGGCCGTAGCGCCAGGAGGTGACGATGAGTCGGCGGCTGCGCGGAAACGCGCCGGTGGCGACTTTCCCGACTACGGTGGCGGGAACGCGCACGGGGCGCGAATTGTCCAGCTTTCCGTTCAAAAAGAGAAGGCCGGCGAGAATCCAGGGCACGGGAATCATGCCGAAATAGATTCGCTTCATGACCTCGATTTCCTGATGTTTTCGGGCGCGATACTCGATCCAATAGCCCAGTGCGAGGGAAAGAAAAAATACCAGGCCGCCAAGAATCTGGATGGTATCGAGTTCCAGCGCGGGAAACACCTGGCTGGCGGCCACAAACACGATGATACCCACCAGGAAAATTGCCGTGCGCTTCACGATTCGCTGCCGCACCACCAGTTCCGCCGCGGCGGAAGTCAGTCCGCACGCGGGGCACTGATCGGCGATGCGTTCGGAGCCGCAATCGAGGCATCGCGTCATACGGCGGGCAAACTCAACAAGAGCGATTCGAGCTGCGCCTTACCATTTTCCTCCGCAACATTGAAGACCACGCCGATTCCCTTCCCCGGCTCGACCCTGGCGACCGTGCAATCCAACAAAAGCGCGGGACGCACATTCAGCCGAGCGCGGAACGCCGCTCCCACCCATAGCGGAGGCACGATTTCGACAAAGAGCCCGCGCGGGCCGATGTCTCGAACCTCCCCGTTCAATACGGTGGATCCCCACTCGATCTCAATGTTTCCTCGAAATTTCTTGCGTTGCCAACTGCGGCGTTCAGGCCTGGCGGGCGATTCATCCATAGGCTGTGTGGTCATCTCTTGCCCTCAATCAGGATGCTAAGTGGCGCGTGGCGGAGTGTCAAGTTTGGGATGGTAACGGTTGAAATGTGCATGTCGATAGGAATTGTCTCACCGCGTTTGGATTTTGCGCCGATGGATCGCCGTTATTTTTTATTGCCAAGTTCCTTGCGCAAGTGGTCGTGCACGTGTGCGGAAAGCCGCGTAAGCTCCAGCAAATCCTGGATGTCGCGCCGCGGCAAGCCGGCGACGAGCGCAGGTACGCGGTCCGCGGGGACTTGCGGGTGGCGCAGCAACGCCACGCGGATGTTGACCAGTGTCAACCACTTGCCGTGGCTGGCCACGGCCGCAACGATGCGCCCCGCGAGCGTCTCCTTGGCCAGAGTTTTCAGCAGCTGCGATTCGGTGAGAAAAGAATTGTCCAGCGCAACGCGCGCCACTTGTTCCGGCCCGTGCGCAACGAGCCCCGCGGCGACGCGAGCCGAGCCGCGGCGCGCCAGAGTCAATTTCTGCCCCAGCGGCAATTGCGGCAGCTGTGTCAGGACGCGCTCGTCCGCCAGCCGCCGCAGCTCCATGGAAGAAGTGGTCAGCAGGCTGATGCGCACCAAATCCATCAAGTGCAATTCGCGCAGCAGCTGCATGGCGATGAGGCGCGGCGTATGCGGATGCGCCGCGAGGCCCAGCCGCACGCGATAGATGGCGCGCCACGACTTGCGCTTGCTGATTTCCTCCAGCAGCAAACCCGATAGATTCTTGCGCTCAAGCAGCAGGCAAACATGAGTCTCGTCAAATGCTGGATTGTCGATCAGGGAGCGCAGCAATTCTTCGTTGCCAGAGGCCAGCAGCGTGGAAATTTCGTCACGGGCCGCCGTGCGCGCGGCCTGTGTGTCGATATGTTCTTCAAGCGCCATGAGAAGCGGATTGCGCCGGCGATTCGGATAGCCGCGCCGCCATGCGCGCGGCGCCAAGCGCCGGAGAAATTTCCAGCCGCGATATTTTGGCGCGCAATGCTCCGCTGGTGAGCACCGAGTCCAGCAGCGCATCCAGCATGTGGCAGTGGCCAAACACGCCGCCGCATTTCACCAGCGGAAATTCCTGGCCTTTCATTCCCAGGCGGCGAATCACGATCAGGGCGAGGTTGCCGAGGCCGATGGCCGACGCAAACATGATTTCCTTTGCCGCGCTGTCCTCGGAATTTGCGGCAGCCGCGACGACCGGAAACAATTCCGGAAACACATCGTCTGGATTTTTGGCGATGCGCAACATCATTTCGTCCCAGTCCGGACAATCCAGCGCGGCGGAAATCATTTCCGGCAACACGCTGGCGGGCGCATCCGTATCGCGAGCGCGCGCCACGGAAGAAACGGCTCGCCGTCCAATCTCAAACGCGCTGCCTTCGTCGCCGATCCGCGGCCCGTAGCCGCCCGCGCGCGCGGTTTCTCCAGCAGCGTTGCGCCCGAACGCAACCGATCCCGTGCCCGCGATCAGTACAACACCCGGCCCGGGGCCGACAGCCGCCTCCAGCGCGATTTCATAATCGGTGGAAACCTGCGCCAGCGCGGAGGGAAACTCCTGCGCCAGAAAGACAAGCACGCGGCGCACCACGTTGCGGCGGCCCGCTCCGGCAAGGCCTGCGTGAACGGCTGAAATATCCGCGGCTTTGACATTTGCGGCTGAAAACGCCGCTGCGGCCGCTTCGCGCAGAGAGGCAAATGCGCCGTCGAATCCGCCAGATCGCAAGGGATTTGCGGGCCCGCCGAGCCCTTCGCCGACTACAGTGCCGCTCGCGTCGAGTAAAACGCAGTGCGTCTTTGTACCGCCGCCGTCAAATCCTAGTGCGTAGCCCATGGCACCTCATTGACGCTCAAAGCGTCGGCGAAAGGTACGCGCACGCGCTTGACGCCGCACGCATGTGCACCTATCATCGCCACGCCTTCAACATGCGCCTGACCTCTCTGGACCTTGCGATCATCGCTGCCTATCTGGCCGGCATCACTTTGTTCGGCATGGCGTTCCGGCGCGGACAAAGCACCGTCCGCGATTATTTTCTGGGAGGGCGCACGGCGCCGTGGTGGGCGCTGGCCCTTTCGATCGTCGCAACGGAAACGTCCACGCTCACCATTGTCGGAACGCCCGCGCTGGCCTTTGCAGGAAATCTCACCTTCCTGCAATTCGTCTTCGGATACCTCGTCGGCCGCATGGTGATCGTCCTGTTGTTTCTTCCCCACTACTTCCGGGGAGAATTTTATACGGCCTATCAGCTGATGGAAAGGCGCTTTGGCGCAAAGGTAAAGGCTGTCGCGGCGTGCACATTTCTGGTGACCCGCGTACTTGCCGAAGGCGTGCGCGTGGCGGCCATCGCGCTGGTGGTCACGGCCGCGTTGGGCACCGGGCAGCGCACTTCCATCCTGCTGATCATGGCGCTGGTGTTGATCTACACTTTCGAAGGCGGCATGAAGGCCGTGATCTGGACGGACGTCGTGCAATTCATTCTCTATTTCTGCGGCTCTCTGGCCGCATTTTTTCTGCTGCTGCACAGGATTCCCGGTGGGTGGGGCGCGATCTTGCAAGCAGCCGCCCCTGCACAAAAATTCCGCGTCTTCGATTTCTCCTTGAGCTTCGGCAATCCCGCGAAGCTGTACACGTTTTGGTCCGGCGTGGTCGGCGGCACATTCTTTACCATGGCCAGCCACGGAACGGATCAGACCATCGTGCAGCGGCTGCTCGCGGCCAAATCCGAACGCGAGAGCAAGCTGGCTCTGCTGGCCAGCGGAGTGATTATTCTTGTTCAGTTCGCGCTGTTTCTGGTGCTGGGCGTGATGCTCTTCGCGTGGCACGGCGCGCCTGCCATCGTTGCCGGCCGCAGCTACGATTCCGTTTTCCCCGACTTCATCGTCAGCGCCATGCCTTCCGGAGCGCGCGGCGCAATCCTTGCCGCGATTGTTGCCGTGGCCATGTCCAACGCCAGCGGCTCGCTGAATTCGTTGGCCGCATCCAGCGTGGTCGATTTCCAGCACCTGCGCGGATTGCAAAAACTGGAAGAAGATCCTGCACGCTTGCTGCGCCGTTCGCGGTGGATGACGCTGGTCTGGGGGATTGCGCTAGCTGTCCTCGGAACAGTGAGGTGGGGACCGATGCTCGAAGCGGGATTGACCATCGCCGCCATCACCCTGGGAAGCTTGCTGGGGCTTTTTCTACTGGCATTTTTATTTGCGCGAGCGACGGCTGCCGGAGTCCTTACCGGCATGTTCGTGGGACTCGCCGCGATTGTCTACGTTCACTTTCGCACGCCGCTCCTGTGGACTTGGTATGTCCCGCTCAGCGCCTCCATCACTTTTCTGACAGGCGCGGTCGTGAGCCTGGCAACACAGGCTCTAACCCCAGAAGGGTAGGCCGAGCCACATAAAATCCCCGGGTCTGAAGACCCGGGCTACAGCAGCAACGCCACCCGTACGCATTCGTTGCAACAGGCGTTCATCGTAACCGGCATTCATCGCTGCAGGCATCTGCTGTAGCCCCGCCTCTTCAGAGGCGGGGCTTTTCTGCCGCGCTCGCAGCCCCATTCCGATTTCCTACTTGCCCGGATCGTATTTGGATTTGCCGGCAATTTCCAGGCGAGGAGAATCATCCAGCAGCGGCAATTCGCGTGAGGCGCATTTCCGGATCAGGCGACACGAGGCGCGCCCTCTGCCCTCCATGGATCGCATCGGCAAGAATCGCCAACCCTGCGGCCAGTCGTGGCCCAGGCCGCGAGAAATAGCCCGATGCCTCAACAACAATGACGCGCCCATTCCGCACCGCTGGCAAATCTTGCCATCCCTGAGGCAACGGCAGACTGCGAAACTCCATCTCCGCGGCTGCCAGGCTGTAACCGCACGGCATGATGACGATCACTTCAGGCCGTGCCGCACGCGCAGTTTCCCAATCGATGCGAAAGGATGGCTTCCCGGCTTGCCCCAGAACATCAATCCCGCCGGCGCGCTGCACCATTTCCGGAACCCAGTGTCCCGCCACGTAAAACGGATCGAGCCATTCGAGGCACAGGACGCGTGGCCGGTTGAGCCCCGCAACAGATCGCTCCACGCTTGCGACGTCTCTCTCAAATTCAGCGACGAGTGCGTTCGCCTGCTCCACACGCCCCGTGGCTTCGCCCACCATGCGAATATCCGCGCACACGTCCGCAAGAGAATGTGGATTGAGGGTCACAATGCGCGGCTGGCGCTCCAGATGTGCGAGCGCCGCGCCCAGATCGTCCGGCGTGGCCGCGCAGACGTGGCAGAGGTCCTGCGTGACGATGATGTCGGGATCAATGGCCTGCATCAATTCCAAATCCACGCTGTACAGGCTTTCCCCGCGCGCGAGGAATTCGCGCACCTGCCGGTCAATCGCCGCGGCGCTCTCCGTATGCGAAATGCGCGATTTAATAAGGACAGGTTTGCCTCGCGCCTCCGGCGGGAAATCGCATTCGTGGCTGACGCCAGCCACCTGATCGCCCAGTCCCAGCGCAAACAAAATCTCCGTAGCCGACGGCAGCAAGGAGCAAATTTTCATACTCGGCAATTTAACACGGAATTGATTCTGCTTTCTGGCTTCCCGGATTTCCCGCATAGCCTAGTTTGACCCTGGGCGGATCAAAATGCTGCCCGCCCCAAAAGCGGGCGGCCTCTACAAAATCTACAATCCAAAGCCCGACCGGTTTTGTAGCAGCCGTTCCGTCACGTGCACTTCGGGACGGAACGGGCATCTTGGAGGCCAAGCGAATCCGCGCGATTTGCTTCCTGGCTTCCGTGCTTCCTTGCTTCCCTGCCTCCAGCCTCACGGGTAAAGCAAATATTTCTTGCGCATCTTCTGAAACGCATTGAGATCGCTATTCCAGCCCGCCACAATCGCCGCCGGATTCCTGCTATTGGCGACCTGCTCGATCGTCGCGGCATTCCCAAGCAACTCAATCATCCTCGGCGTTTCAAATTGTTCGGGAAAAAGTTTGTCGAGTGCGACGGCAATTTCGATTCCCATGCGCATTGTTTGCAATACATCCCGATCGGTCAGCACAACTCTTACGCCCTGGCACAATTCACCCTTGTACAGGCCGGAGTCCGGCGTGAATTTGTCAGGCTCGAATCTCACGCCAGGAATTGCGCGGCGATTCAAATAGAACGCGAGTTCCTCGCCGCGAATCCATGGCGTGCCAATGCGCTCAAAGGGCCGATCCGTCCCGCGCCCCACGGACACACCGCTTGCCTGCAAAATTTCCAGCCCTGGATACAAAATGCCCGCCTCGGCAGAGCGCAAGTTGGGAGATGGATTTACCCACGGCAGCCCGGTATCGCTGAACCACATTTGCCGCTTCCAATTTTCCATGCGGACGATGTGCAAGTCGCAGCCGATCTTTTTTTCGGCGTTAAACATTTGGGCCATTTCGCCGAGCGTCATGGCCATGCGCACAGGCATCGGAAAATAGCCCACAAAATTGATGCGCTCGCGGTCGAGCACGGGCCCTTCGACGCGCTCGCCCCCCAGCGGATCGGGACGATCCAGAACATAAAACGCAATGTGATGCGACGCCGCGGCTTCCATCGCATATCCCATCGTGGTGATGTAGGTGTAGAAACGCACGCCTGCATCCTGAATATCGAACACCAGCACATCGATCCCCGCGAGCATGGCGTCGGTTGGCCGCTCGGTTTCCCCGTAGAGGCTGTAAACGGGAAGCCCCGTGGCCTCGTCAGTAGCAGAAGGAACTCGGGCATCAAGGCTTCCGCGAATCCCATGCTCCGGGCTGAACAAAGCCACCAGCTTCACGCCCGGAGCATGAGCCAGCAAATCAATCGTGCTGCGCCCCATGCGATCGATTCCAGTCTGATTGGTAATCAGCCCGACGCGCTTTCCGACAAGCGGCGCAAATTCCCGCGCTTCAAAGACATCAATCCCGGCCATCGTTTGCGCGGCTGAAGAAGGGACTTGAATCCACAGATGAACACAGATAAACACTGATAAAATAAATCTAATTAACAAAAATCTCCAGTCCGCAAATGTCCTCCGATCGTTCATGCATGCCATAGCATGCGCCGCGCTGAGTTGACGAGCGTTTCCCAAACAACCTTTTATATTTTCTTTCATCAGTTTCTATCTGTGTCGATCTGTGTTCATCTGTGGATTCATATGCTTGCAAGTCTCATCCGTGTTTATCTGTGTGCATCCGTGGTTCCAATCTCATTTGTAACGCCCTCGCTCGGGTGCTATATATGATTGCGGCATGCGGGCGACCACACTGGAATTCGCACGATGCGAACAATAAGCCGCTGGCTCCTGCTGCTCGCGCTTCTCTCGATGGCTACCACGAGCCACACGCAAAAATCCGCACGCGCAACGGACGCGCCCAATTCGGCGGGTCTTTCCTCCGAAGGCCAGCGCTGGGTGGCTCAAACGCTCAAGTCCATGACGCTCGATGAAAAAATCGGGCAGCTCTTCGCCGTGTGGGCTTACGGCTCCTTCCTTTCCACTGAAAGCCAAGACTACAAGGATCTTCTGCGCGATGTCGAGGAAAAGCATATCGGCTCGTTTGCCATTCAGACGCAAGGCTCACCTGTCGGAACCGTGCGCAGCCAAGTGTACCCGACCGCAGTGCTGGTCAACACGCTGCAGCGCCACGCCAAAGTTCCCCTGCTGGTGGCCGCGGATTTCGAGCGCGGCACGTCCATGCGCGTCGAAGAAGGTTCTTCGTTTCCTCACGCCATGGCCGTTGCCGCCACAGGACGGCCCGAAGACGCCTACACCATGGGGAAAATTACGGCGCAGGAAGCCAGAGCCATCGGTGTTCCGTGGATATTCGCGCCCGATGCGGACGTCAACAGCAATCCCGATAATCCCATCATCAACACGCGTTCCTTCGGCGAAGACCCGGCGCGCGTCTCTGAATTCGTCGCCGCATTCGTGCGCGGCGTCGAAGAAAATGGCGGCCTGGCCACCGCAAAACATTTCCCCGGCCACGGCGATACCAGCACCGATTCGCATCTGGATCTTCCAACCGTAACCGGCGACCGCGCCCATCTGGATCGCGTGGAACTCGCGCCATTTCGCGCGGCCATCGCCGCCGGTGTGGGTTCCATCATGACGGGCCACCTCGCCGTGCCCGCGCTGGAACCCAATCCGGATGTGCCCGCAACGATGTCCCCAAGAATCACCACCGATCTGCTGCGTGGCCAAATGGGTTTCGACGGATTGGTGGTTACCGACGCGCTAGACATGGGCGGTGTGACGGTGCGCTATCCGCCCGGCGAAGTTGCCGTGCGTTCGATCCTGGCGGGCGCCGACGTGCTGCTCGTTCCGCCCGTGCTGGACGCCGCGCTGCAAGCCGTGCATGAAGCGGTCGCGTCCGGGCGAATTCCTATGTCGCGCATTGACGAAGCCGTGACGCGCGTCCTGCGTGCCAAAGCCAAACTCGGCTTGAACAAATCGAAACTTGTGGACCTCGACTCCCTGGCGCGCGATTTTGACCGGCCCGAATTCGATAAGGCGGCGCTGGACATCGCCGACCGCGGCATCACGCTGCTGCGCGACGATCAGCACATTCTTCCGCTGGACTCGACGAAACCCTCGCGGGTACTGATCGTGGCCGTGTCGGCCGACAACGATCCGTATCCCGCCGGAAATCTCGAAAGCGAAATTCGCTGGCGCGTCGATTCGCTGGCCAGCGTTCGCATGGACACGCGCTTCGTTCGCGCCGACACCGTAAAACTTCCGCCGCCGGATTCTTACGATGTGGCGATCGCCGCAATCTTCGTGCGTGTTACGGACCGCAAAGGCAGCATTGGCCTGCCGGACGATCAAGCCGCCGTGGTGGATCGCCTGCTGGCCGCCGGCAAACCAGTGGTGGTCGCCTGCTTTGGAAGCCCATATTTGGCGGAGCGATTCCCCTCCGCCAAAACTTGGATCGCGGCGTTCAGCACCGTGGACGTTGCACAGCAAGCGATGGGCCGCGCGCTCTTCGGCCAGACGGCTATCGCGGGCCGCTTGCCGGCAAATATTCCGGGAGTTGCGGCGCTGGGCGCTGGCCAAGATCTCGCCGCGCACAGCATGGAACTGCGCGAGGGCGATGAGAAATCGGAGGCGAAATTGCAGCCTGCGTACGATGTGCTCGACCATGCTGTTGCCGATCACGCCTTTCCCGGAGGCGTGCTGGCGGTTGGCTATCAGGGTGAGCTGACCGTTCACGAATTCGGCCGACAAACCTATGATGCAAAATCGCCGGCTGTGAACGTCGATACGATTTACGATGCCGCGTCATTGACCAAGCCGGTGGTCACCTCAACGCTCGTGGCCATGCAGGTGGAAGCGGGCCGCATCGGGCTGGACTTGCCCGTGGCGCGCTACATTCCCGAATGGAACGACGGCCCGAATTCCGACTGGCGCAAGACGGTCACGGTGCGAAATTTGCTGACTCATTCCTCGGGGCTTCCCGCGCACAAGGAATATTTTCTAACGCTGCACTCCAAGCGCGAGTTCATCGCCGCGATTTGTCGCGAGCCTCTGGAATACGCACCCGGCACGAAAACTATTTATTCCGATCTTGGCTTCATTCTACTGGGCGAAATTCTCGAACGCTCCACGGGGAGAACAGTGGATCAACTGGCGCACGAGCAGATTTTCGGGCCGCTGGACATGGTTGGCACCACGTTCAATCCGCCGAAGAATCTTCTGGCGCGCATCGCGCCCACGGAAAATGACACGACGTATCGCAAGCGGCTCCTCCAAGGAGAAGTCCACGACGAAAACGCCTTCGCCATGGGCGGCGTCGCCGGGCACGCCGGAATGTTCACCACGGCGTCCGATCTCGCTGCGTTCTGCCAAATGTTGCTGAACGGCGGCATTTACGGCCATCACCGCATGTTGACGCGCGCCACGGTTTCCCAGTTCACCGCCCCGCAGGCCGTCGCGGGAAATGCCCGCACGCTCGGCTGGATGACGCCCACGCCCAATTCCACAAGCGGCCGCTATTTTTCGCCGCGCAGCTTCGGCCACCTGGGTTTCACCGGCACGTCAATCTGGATCGATCCGGACCGAAAGCTTTTCGTCATCCTGCTCACCAACCGCGTCTACCCCACGCGCGAAAATGACAAGATTGCGGCCGTGCGCCCCGCGGTGCATGACGCCGTGATCGAGTCGCTCGGGCTTGCGCCAGCCGCAAAATAGATATTTGCAACCTCATTCCCAATTGCCAATTTTCGCGCGCGGTTTGAGTAGCGCCGGCTTCAGCCTGCGGACGTTGGTCCTTGCAAGGACTAAACCCCGCAGGCTGAAGCCCGCGCTACTAACCCCCTTACTAAATAAGCTATGCGTCTTGATTCCCTACGCCGAAAGCAATCCTGCGCGTGCGAAGATAATGCTCCAGCCAATTTTCCAGGGATCATGCTGGCTCAACAACCGATGCCCAAAGCCTAGAGCAACCGAGCAACGCAATCCACGTACGCGCGGGATTGACGCCAAATCCACCATCGAGATTCTGCGCGCGATTCATCGCGAGGATGCGTCCGTGGCCAGGGCCGTGCATCGCGCCCTATCCGCGATTGCTCGTGCGGTGGATGCAATTGCGGGCGCGCTTCATCAAGGCGGGCGCCTTTTTTACGTGGGCGCGGGAACCAGCGGCCGCCTCGCGGCTCTGGACGCAGCGGAACTTCCCCCAACATTTGGAACGCCTCCACGCATGGTGCAAGCCGTGATCGCGGGAGGCCGCCGTGCGCTCACACAGGCGGTAGAAGGCGCGGAAGACAATCGCGCGCAGGGCGCCAAAGACCTGAGCAAACGCGGACTGAACAACAAAGACGTAGTCGTAGGAATCGCGGCGAGTGGCGGAACGCCCTACGTCCTCGGGGCGCTCGAATTCGCAAAGAAAAAAGGCGCAATTGCGATTGGCATCACATCGAACCCGCGCACGCCGATCACGCAAGCCGCGCAAATCAGCATCGTCACGCCAACCGGTCCGGAGGTCATCACGGGCTCGACGCGCATGAAGGCCGGCACGGCGCAAAAGTTGGTACTCAACATGCTCTCTACAGCCTCCATGATTCGTCTCGGACGCGTCTACGACAACTGGATGATCGGCGTGGCGTTGACGAATCGCAAGTTGCAAGCGCGGGGATTGCGAATCCTGATGGAGGCTTCCGGGGCGGGCGTGGCCGAATCGACACGCGCCCTGCGTCAATCCGGACACAATCTCGGCGCAGCACTCATAATGTTAAAGACAGGAGCAAGCGTGCAACAGGCCATGCGCCTCTTGCGCGATACCCAGGGACATGTCCACAGCGCAATTGATCGAACTAGTCGAAGCACAAGCAGTTCCCACAAAGAACATGGATAAACTTTTAATTGAAGGCGGAAGGCCACTCGAAGGCACGGTGCACATCAGCGGCGCGAAGAATGCCGCGCTGCCCGCGATGGCCGCGGCGCTCCTGACGCGCGACCGCGTGGTGCTGGAAAACATCCCGCGTGTGCGCGACATCATCACCATGGGCAAGCTGCTGGCGTATCTGAGCGCAACCGTCGAAACGCCGGCGATCCCGCCCACGGCAATGATCATTCAGGCGGAAACCGTGAATGGTGCCGAAGCGCCCTACGAACTGGTGAAAACCATGCGCGCTTCGATTCTCACGCTGGGGCCTCTCATCGCGCGCAGCGGCCACGCCCGCGTCTCTCTTCCCGGCGGATGCGCCATCGGCGCGCGCCCCGTGGATCTTCATTTGAAAGCGCTGGAACAGATGGGCGCGGAGATCGGCATGTCCCACGGCTACGTGGAGGCGCGCGCTCCACGCGGAGGCCGCCTGCCTGGCGGCCGCGTCTTCTTCGATAAAATTACCGTCACCGGAACGGAAAATATTTTGATGGCCGCATCTCTCGCCGAGGGTGAAACGATCATTGAAAACGCCGCGCGCGAACCGGAGATTTGGGATCTCGCCGAGCTGCTGATTAAAATGGGCGCGGACATCGAAGGCGCGGGAACATCCACCATTCGCGTGCGCGGAAAAAAAGAATTGCATGGCGCGACGCACACCATCATCCCGGACCGCATCGAGGCCGGCACATTCCTGGTGGCCGGAGCCATCACCAACGGACACCTGAAGCTCACCGGCTGCGCGCCCGAACATCTCACTTCGATTATCGCCAAGCTGCGCGAAACCGGCGTCGAAATTCGCGAAACCGCTCCCGGCACGCTGGAAGTGCGCGGCGCAAAAAAACTCGTCGCCGCCGACATAACTACCGAGGAATATCCCGGCTTCGCCACGGACATGCAGGCGCAGTTCATGGCCCTGGCCACGCAGGCCGAAGGAACCTCGGTCATCACCGAAACAATTTTCGAGAACCGCTTTCTTCACGCCAGCGAAATGATTCGCATGGGCGCAAACATTTCCATCGAAGGCCACCGCGCGGTAGTCCATGGCCCCACTGCGCTCTCCGGCACTAACGTGATAGCCTCGGACTTGCGCGCCAGCGCCTCCCTGGTGCTGGCTGCATTAGTCGCCAGCGGCGAAACCCTGATCGATCGCGTCTACCACATCGACCGCGGCTACGAACGCATCGAGGAAAAGCTAGGGGCGGTGGGCGCGCACATTCGCCGGGTGTAAGAACCGCGGGCACAATAGCAGAAATCTCAATCCGCTCGATATACGCACAGCCCAGGTTCAAGCGATAGCGCATCGATACTGGCCGGTAGTGGCCGGCGGAGCGGTTTCATGATATGAAATCGCTCGGATGTCCTTGAATCGCACTATGCTGTCCTGCCGAAATCTACGCCATCGAAAAGAGGAAGAAATGTTTTCACGCCTGTCGCGCATTTCCTTCAAGCAGCTTGGCTGGATTTGGATCGTTTTATTCTTCCTGCCAGTGCCGTCGTTTGGGCAATCGGAACCGGAAATAAATCTGAAGGGTGCGATTGATTTCCACGTGCATCAAGGGCCGGACAGCGTGGACCGCGCGATTGATGCCGACGATTTGGCGCGGCTTGCCCAAAAGATGGGCATGCGCGGCATGGTGATGAAGAATCACTGGGAAGATACGGCCGCTCTGGTCTACATGGTCCGCAAGGAAGTTCCCGGCATCGAGCTATTCGGAGGGATTACCCAGGACCTGGCCGTGGGCGGAATCAATCTGGAAGCGGTGAAACACATGGCGGCCATGAAGGGCGGCTGGGGCCGTGTCATCTGGCTGCCCACGTTCGATGCCGAGCACGCCGTAAAGGAAGCGGGCGGAAAGGGGCCATTTGTGCGCGTTTCCGAAAATGGCCACCTGCTGCCCAGCGTGCTGGAGCTGATCGATTTCATCGCCCAGCATCATGACCTGGTGCTGGAGACCGGGCACATCTCCGGGGAAGAAGGCGACCTGGTGGTTCACGAGGCGCACCAACGCGGAGTCACGCACATCGTGGTCACCCACGCCATGGCGGCTTCCGTCCGAATGACAATCCCGCAAATGCAAGCGGCCGCCAAGGACGGCGCCTTTATCGAATTTGTATACGGCGCAACGCTGGGGACAAATCCGGTTGTCAGCGTCAGCGACTATGCCAAGGCCATTCGCGCCATCGGCCCAAAGTCCTGCATCGTTGCAACGGATTTTGGCGCAGTCCAAAAACCGCCGGAACCGCAGCGCCCCCTCGAACCCCAAGGCCTGCTCGATTTCATGAATGCCCTACACAAGGAAGGAATCTCCGTGGCCGACATCAACCTCATGACCAAAACCAACCCGGCACTCGCCTTAGGGCTAAAGCCTTAACCGAATTCGAATGCGCGAAGATGATTTCTGCCCTTAAAACGAAACGCCGTGTGGGATCAGGCGGTGCTCATAGGCCTGGCGCTCAAGATGTTCGCGGAAGTCGGGGTGAGCAAGAAGGATGAGCGCCTTGGCGCGCTCCGCGACTGACTTTCCTTTGAGGTTGACCATGCCATATTCCGTGACGATATACATCGCGTCGGAGCGAGGTGTGGTCACAATGTTGCCGGGTGTCAGGTTGAGGACAATCCGGCTGCGGCGTTCGCCGCGCTTGTCATAGGTGGATGACAGGCAGATGAATGACTTGCCTCTCTTCGAGGCATACGCGCCGCGCACGAATTGCAATTGTCCACCCGTACCGCTGAGGTGGCGGTGGCCGTCCGATTCGGATGCGGCCTGCCCCTGCAGGTCGATTTGCGTGGTGTTGTTGATTGAAACCACGCGGTCATTTTGCATGATGATGTGCGGAGCGTTCGTATAGTCAACCGCGCAGCAATGGAAGTCCGAATTGCGGTCCGCCGTTGCATACGTGCCGCTCGAACCGAGCGAAAAGGTGTACGTAATCTTTCCGGGGTCCAGCGTCTTTCTGGAACCGCAAATGCGCCCCGCCCTATACAGTTCCGCGATGCCGTCCGTCAGCATTTCGGTATGAACGCCAAGATCCCGGACGCCACTCTCCAGCAGTCCCGTGCAGACCGCGTTAGGCATTCCCCCGATGCCGACTTGCAGGCAGGAGCCATCTTCGATCTCGGAAGTGATACGGCGTGCCACAGCGCGATCGACATCGTTCGGCTGAGGATTTAGCAATTCTGGAGCGGATTCATCGTCCCCCTCGATAATGTAATCGACCTCGCTGACATGAACGCCATTTTGTTCCCCTTGGGCATAGGGCACACCCCGGCTGACCTCGACGATAACCATCCTGGCCCGTTCAATAATTGCGCGGTGCCACATATTGGAAGCGCTGAAGTTGAAGAAGCCGTTCTCGTCCATTGGACATGTCTTGAGAATGACAATGTCCACCGGATCCATATGCCGGCGGTAGTAGTCCGGCGCCTCGCCAAGGTTGAGCGGAATGTAGTTGCAGCGCCCCTCATCATGTTTCTTTCGATCGTAACCGGAGAAGTGCCAGCTGAACCAGAAGAAGTGCTTGCCATCCGGATCGCATTCCAGCACCGCACGCGGCCTCATGGTCAGGCACGACCGGAACTTTACATTCCGCAGCGCTTCTTTCCGCTGGGCGAGCGCCTTATCGAAAACGTCGGGCTGGGCCAGCCCAACGCCATAATCAAGCCACATGTCCGACTTGACGAAGCTTGCGGCTTTTTCGGCGGAGATGGTTTGCGCCGGAGCGGAAGTAATCCTCGTGGGCAAGTAGTTTCCCTATTTCCGGGGGCGCTGCCCCAAAAACGGTAAAGTGGCCGATAAATTGTGAAACGAAGAGAAAATAGTTCGCGATCGGCTGAACACCGGATCGCTCATCGTCCTGTCCAACATGGAGTGCGCTTCTCAAGGAATGACGAAATGCCTTCCTGCGCATCGTGCGTCAGCGAGTTCATGCTCATCACTTCCTTCGCGTAGGCGTAGGCTTTCGGCTGGTCCAGATCGATCTGCGTATAGTAGGCCTGTTTGCCCAGGGCCAGTACCAGCTCGCTTGCCTGTGCGATACGCTCCGCGAGTTGGCGTGTTTCCGCTCGCAATTCGGAGGCGCTAACCACTCGATTCACCAGCCCCCAATCCGCCGCCTTATGCGAATCGACCATTTCGCCAGTGAGCAGCATCTGTAGCGCGCGCTTGCGGCCGACCGCGCGGCTAAGAGCGACCATGGGCGTTGTGCAGAAGAGCCCAATCTTGACGCCAGGCGTGGCAAACGAAGCTTCTTCAGCGGCGATGGCTAGGTCACAGGTGGCGACCAGCTGGCATCCAGCCGCTGTGGCGATTCCTTGAACTTCGGCGATGACGGGCTGCGGAATCGATTGCAGCTTGGTCATCAGTTCCGTGCAGACGTCGAACAGGCGCCTGTATTCGTTGATGTCCCGCCCAACCATCTCCGAAAGATCGTGGCCGGAGGAAAAGACCTTGCCCGACGCCGCAAGAATCACAGCACGGAGATCGTGCCGGTCGCCGATCTCACCCAGACAGTGAATCAGTTCCTGCATCAGCGCGAGCGAAAGCGCGTTGCGGCGCTGCGGCCGATTCAGAGTGACTATTGCGATGTTGCCTTCGCTTGCGAAGCTGATGTTCTCGTAGCCCATATCACCCTCTTTGGCGTCTCGCTATCTTGCGATCCGCTCGCTCAACTATGTGTGTGGAATTCCGACCCAGCATCAACTCGGATCACGAAAAATCCAAGCTTGAAATAAGCTGGACTGGCCAGCGTGTTTCGTCTTCCCACCGCCAGTTAAAATACACACCAGCGCATCGCTTTGCAACGCTTCAGGCTGTTTCTCAAAAAACAGAATTTTTCCGAAACGCGGGTGATCCTTGCCGAGTGGGGACGTTGGGCGGACGCGTGACCGCATTTTGCACAATGTGAAACCCATGAAAAACAAAACGGGGAGGCGATGATTCCCCTCCCCGCTTCTGTTTTCCTATTTCGCCAAAAGACTGGCCGACTGGCGCAAGTCACGAATCACAAATCACGATTCACGAATCACCAGTCACTTCTTCCCGCTAGCTCTGCTCGCCGCCACTGGATGCGGTGCTGCCGCCGCCTGCTCCTGCAGCGGATTCCTTCTCCTGCTTTTCGCGCTGCTCCTTCAATACGGCTTTGCGTGACAGGCGAATCTTGTTGCCTTCGATGGCCAGGACCTTGACCAGAACCTGGTCGCCCAGCTTCAAGGCGTCGCGCACGTCGCGCAGGCGCTGTTCGGCGATTTCGCTGATGTGCAGCAGGCCGTCGGTGCCCGGGAAAATTTCCACGAATGCGCCGAATTCCGCCAGCCGCACAACCTTGCCGAGGTAGGTCTTGCCGATTTCGGCGGATGCCGTGATGTCTCGAATCATTTGCAGCGCCGACTCAGCCGCGGGTCCGCTGTTGGCGAACACGTGCACCTTGCCGTCGTCCATCACGTCGATCTTCACGCCCGTGGCTTCGATGATCGAGCGGATCTTCTTTCCGCCCGGCCCGATCAGGTCGCGAATCTTGTCCGTGGGAATCTGCAATTGATGCAGCCGTGGAGCGTAGGTGGACATCTTCTCTCGCGCCGATGAAATGGTCTGGTCCATGATGTCCAGAATGTGCAGCCGCCCGCGCTTTGCCTGCTCCAGCGCCTGCCGCATCAAGCCGACGCTGATGCCGCCGACTTTGATGTCCATCTGCAACGCGGTGATTCCGGCGCGTGTGCCGGCAACCTTGAAGTCCATGTCGCCGTAGTGATCTTCCGCGCCGGCGATGTCGGTGAGGATGGCGTGCTTATCGCCCTCCACAACCAGGCCCATGGCGATGCCCGCGCACGCCGAGGTGATCGGCACACCGGCATCCATGAGGGACAAAGAGCCGCCGCAAACGGTGGCCATGGAGGACGATCCATTCGATTCCATGATGTCGGAAACGATACGCATGGCGTAGGGGAAATCGGTTTCCGGCGGAAGCAGGTTCAGAAGCGCGCGTTCGGCAAGCGCGCCATGGCCGATTTCGCGGCGTCCCGGCCCACGCAGGAATTTAACTTCGCCGACGGAAAATGCCGGAAAGTTATAGTGCAGCATGAATCGCTTGAAGGATTCTTCCTCGAACAGCAAGTCGAGGCGCTGCTTGTCTTCCTTGGTGCCGAGAGTGGTGGTCACCAGGGCTTGCGTCTCGCCGCGCGTGAAGAGCGCCGAGCCGTGCGCTCTGGGCAAAACTCCCACTTCGCAGGTGATGTCGCGGATTTCGTCAAACGCGCGGGCATCCGGGCGGCGATTGCGCTGCAGAATGTCCTCGCGGAAGAAACCCTCGCGCATGCGTTCAAAGGCACGCATGGCCAGAGTGCGCTTCTCTTCATCCTCTTCCGGAATCGATTCCTTGACCGCTTTTTTCACTTCGTCGATCAGGCGATAGCTTTCCTTCTTGGGATATTTCTTGGTGTCCAGCGCGTCGTGCAGTTGCGCGCCGAATTTCTGCTCGATCTGCTTGGCCAGCGCCTCGTCAAAGGGCAGCGGCGGAACGGTAACCTTGTTGGGCTTGATCTTGTCATGCAGCTGGCGAATCGCGCCGATGATCAGCTTGATCTGTTCGTGCGCAAATTCCAGCGCGCTGGCTACCGTATCCTCGCTCACTTCCACGGCACCAGCTTCGATCATCACGATGGCCTGCTCGGTGGCCACAACGACGATGTTCAGCTGGCTGGTCTTCTGCGCGGCAGTCGTGGGGTTGGCGATCAGCTTGCCATCGACCAGGCCGACACGTACCGCGGCCACAGGCGTCGTAAATGGCAGGTCGGAAACAAACGCCGCCGCCGATGCCGCCGTGATGCCGATCATGTCCGGATCGTTTTCGCTGTCCGCCGAAAGCACCATGGCCACGATTTGCGTTTCGTTGCGCCACGCTTCGGGGAACAAGGGGCGCAGGGGCCGGTCAATCATTCGCGAGGTAAGAATTTCGCGCTCCGAGGGGCGCCCTTCGCGCTTGAAAAAGCCGCCGGGAATCTTTCCGGCCGCATACGTATATTCGCGATAATCCACCGTGAGGGGAAGAAAATCGCGGTCATTGGCTTTGGTATCCATGCACGCCGTGACCAGCACGACGGTATCGCCATAACGCGCCAGTACAGCGCCGTTGGCCTGCTTTGCAATTTTTCCGGTTTCCAGCGTCAGCGTGCGTCCGCCGACTTCGACTGTAACCTGATGGGGAGCGGGTGCTGCTTGCGACATATGCGGAGGTCCTTTCGACTCCCCGCCGCGTCCCGAACCATCGGGGCGTACGCGTGCGGAAAGCCATTCGAGTGCGGGAGAAATATTTCCCGTTTTGTTTGGAAGAGAAAACGATGGACGATTGCGAGCGGCGGACGGAGTTCAGTTACAAAGTCCAGCTACAAAAAAAGCGGCCGGGCACAAATGCCTGGGGCCGCCGGAAGCTTAGCGAACTCCGCGTACGTCGGGAGATGTTGTTGGCGCGACTTTGCTCCCCCTGAGGAGCAACTACTTGCGCAAACTAAGGCGTTCGACAATCTCGCGATACCGATCCGGGTTGCGACGGTTGAGATAATCCAACAGACGGCGGCGCTTGTTGACCATCATGATCAACCCGCGTCGCGATGCGTGGTCCTTGAGGTGCGCTTTCAGATGCGATGTCAGATAGTTGATCCGCTCGCTCAATAAAGCAATTTGCACTTCCGGTGAGCCCGTATCCTTCACATGCGCCCGATACTGCTCGATCAACATTGACTTCGCTTCTCTCAAATCGCCCTCTCCGCCTTACCCACTTTTTTTGCTCTCGTTTTGTCTTCTCTTCGACCCTAGGAGGGTACCATAGGCCCACAGTGACATGCAAAATTTTTCTTCCATGGAAGCCGGTCCGGGCCGGTCCGTTCCCGTATTGGCCTAATAGGCCTTCTCCGCGCCATCCGTCTTTCTCGGTGTCCTCTGTGTTAAAGCCTTACTTATCGCAGCAAATGCAAAACCCTTAACACAGAGGACACAGAGAAAAACGGAGAAAACCTCCCCACTACTTTGAACGGATCAAGGACAGAAATTCCTCGCGCGTCTTGGGGTTTTCCTTGAACGAGCCCAGCATGGCGCTGGTCACGGTCTGCGAGCTTTCCTTTTCCACCCCGCGCATGGCCATGCACAGGTGCCGCCCTTCGATCACCACGCCCACGCCCAGCGGAGCTATTTTTTCCTGGATTGCGTTAGCGATTTGATTGGTGAGGCGCTCCTGAATTTGCAGCCGTCGCGCAAACATGTTCACCAGCCGCGGAATCTTTGACAGCCCGACCACTTTCTTGTCCGGAATATAGGCCACATGGCATTTCCCGAAAAATGGCAGCAGGTGGTGCTCGCACAAACTGTAAAACTCGATGTCCTTCACCAGCACCATCTGGTCGTAACACACCGTAAACATCGCGCCGTTCAGCAGCTTTTCGGGATCCTGCTGGTAGCCGCTGGTCAGGAAGCGAAAGGCTTTCTCAAATCGCTCGGGGGTGTGGCGCAGGCCGTCGCGCTCGGGGTCCTCTCCAATCGATTGCAATATGTGGCGCACGGCATCCGCCACGGATTTGGAGGATTTTGCGCCTCCCGGCTCGGCCAGAAGCAATTCCTCGACTCGTTTCCTGTCATCACTCATGGGTCACCCCCGCAAGCTCGCCCGCATATTCAAAACTGTTCAGCCCAGTTTCCTCGACGCGCACACGCTCCAGCCGGGCCTGAGGGAATCGGCGCAAACGGTTGAATATCTCAATGCAGATATTTTCCGCTGTGGGAATGCTCGCGCGAAATTCCGCGATTTCCTCGTTCAGATACTTGTGGTCGAATGGCTCGATGACTTCCCTTTCGACGAAGGCGTCCAGTTCAGCCAGGTTCGCGATCATTCCAGTCGCGGGATCTACAGGGCCGGAGACAGCCACTTCCACTACGTAGTTGTGCCCGTGCCCGTACGGATTGTTGCACTTGCCGTACACGCGCCGATTCTCTTCGTCTCCGAGTTGCGCGCTGTGCAGCCGGTGCGAAGCACTAAACCGGTATCGCCGCCACAGGTGGAGCTTCATAGGCGCTTTCATCGCGCCTCTCCCATGCGCGTTGGCGCACCATTGGATTCGCCATAGCAATCGACAAACAGGTCCGGAGTCTCGTATAAACGCACGCGATACAAATGCCCGCGCGTGATTTTCGATTCCAGCAAACTCCAAATTACCGCAGCGATGTTTTCGCACGTGGGAATTTGCCCGGCCAACTCCGGAACCTCATAGTTCAAAAACCGGTGATCCATGCGGTCGGAAACTTCGCGCTGCAAGATTTCTTTCAGTTCCTTCAGGTCCAGCACCATGCCCGTGGCCGGGTCGGTTTCGCCCGCCACGGTCACTTCCAACACATAGTTGTGCCCGTGCCCATGCGGGTTATTGCACTTTCCAAAGACGCGCCGGTTCTCCTCGGCCGAAAACGCCGGATTGTGATACAGATGGGATGCTGAGAATTCAATCTTGCGCGTTAGATAGACCATAGGATGAAGGAAGTCGCCGGCCAACCCTGCCGGAAAATCGATCACAGTCTTTCACGAATCACGAGTCACGGCTTACGGGGTACTCGCGTCCCTTCCAAGCCACGCTGCCCTTGGCATAGCGCCATTCCGAGTTCAATAACGCCGCCGCGTAAAGCGCAACACCTGGCAAGTAGTATATGGCAAGCGCCCCCGGAAAACGATTTCGCCGCAGGTCCGCCGCATAGGCGGCGTGGCGGCCCGCCAGCAGAGCAACACCCAGCACGCCCCAAATTAGATGCACAAACGCCAGCGGAAGTAGCAACAAAGGTATCCACGGCACTACCCGAAAAAGCTCGCGCCCCACGGCTCGGGAGACACCACCCGGCTTTCCTCCCGTCATTTCTCCCATCGTTTCTCCCATTAGGGGATACAGGTTCTTCGTCCAACCCTCCCACATAGCCCCGAACGTCCTGTACATTCTCACGCGCATGATGCCGCTTCCCGACGCAAAATACAGTCCCACGCCGGCCTGCTTGGCGATGCGCGCCAGAGCCACGTCTTCGAGCACCTCGCCCGCCACCGCCCCGTGCCCTCCGATGCGCAGGTAATCCTCGCGCCGGATCAGCAAATATTGCCCGCTGGCCGCCGCAGCCGGAGAATCGGGATGATTCACCTCGTCATAGGAATACTTGCGGCTCAGGCGCGTATACACGAAAGGGATCAGCGCCTTTTCCCACCAAAAAAGCGTTTCCTGCTCGGGCGAATAGGAGACCAGGCCCGCGCCATACTTCGCCGCGTCGGCCAGTGCATGCGCCGTGGAACCGGGCAGGTGCACGCCATCCGCATCCGTAAAGAGCAACCAGTCGCCCGTTGCCTGCGCCGCTCCCAGCGATACCGCGTAGTTCTTCCCCACCCATCCGGCGGGCAGATCCTTCGTTTCCAGAACGCGCAGTTGCGCATAGCGCTCGCAGAGCCGCTTCAGCGCGGCGGCGGTCCCGTCTTTCGACTGGTCGTTGATGACAATGATTTCCTTAATCTCAGGCTGCGCGGCAAGCGACTCCACGGCGGCCGCAATGGTAGCTTCCTCGTTGCGTGCCGGCACGATGGCGGAAACATTGGGGTGGAGATTCATTGGTTAAGTAGACGGCGAATCGGCTCGCGTCAAGCCGGGTGAAGACTGTATTATAGAAGGGCTGGAGAAAAAACATTGAAACATAAGATTCTAGGCCCTATCGCATTGATTCTTGTTGCAGCGGTGCTGTATGTGTTTGCCGCCCCGTCCTATCGCCAGGGCGAACCGAGCCTGGCCGGGCGCAAGGCCCAGGATTTCGACATGCAGATTGCTGGCGCCTCGCATCTGTCCGACTTGCGCGGCAAAGTGGTCATCCTGAATTTTTGGGCCTCGTGGTGCCCGCCTTGCCTGGAAGAAACTCAATCTCTTAACACCTTGCAGCAGGCCATCACGTCCAAAGGCGGAGTAGTCCTGGGCATCAGCGTGGACGAAGACAAGGACGCCTACGAAAAATTTCTGGTGGATAACCACGTTGTCTTCCCCACCTACCGCGATGCCTCCAAGAAAACCGCCGCGGATTACGGCACATCCATGTTCCCCGAAACGTATCTGATCGACCGCCAGGGCCGCCTGGCCCGCAAGATCGTCGGACCGCAGGATTGGCAATCCCCCGAAGTAATGCGTTCCATCGACATCCTGCTGAATCAAAACTAGTTCTTGGTAGCACAGCCACTCTTGGCTGTGCTACCAAAACCTTCCGCAGCCCGTTCAGCATCTCTTCTTGTAGGTGATTGAGAAACTCAGACCCAGACAAGCATGAGGCTTGTCTTGCGCGGGAAACTTATCTAAGGATGGGCAGGAAGAAACTTGACCAGCGTGGTCCGGGCCACGCCACCCTCATTGTTGTAGAGCACGCGGTCCACGCGCGAAAGCAATTCCTGGCCGTTGAAACCGCTGGCTCCGCCGGATTGCGTGCTTGAAACAGCGAACGCTTCCAACCCAACCGCCGGCTGCGCCACGCCGCGCGAATGGATGGCGATTTCGATGCGGTCAGAATAGGTGTCGAGCGTAACGTCAACGCCCGCGCCATCTCCAACCTGTTGCGAAATGGCTTCGCGGCAAACGTCCCCAGCAGCCTTGGCAAACTGCGCTCCCGCGTCCGTTTCGAAACCCGCGTGCACCGCTTGATGTTCCACAGCGGAACAAAAGGCGCTCATGAGGCGCGGGTCCCGATCCATGTGGAACACCACGCGCACGCGCTCATCATGCATCTGGAACCACGCTGATTTCGCAAGCTTCCCGGCAATCCGGGCAGTAGTATTTCCCGTCCATGCACAGGCGAATGCGTTCCTGCCCCTGGCAGAAGCAGCAAAAGCGATCGCACTTGCAAGTGCCCTCCGGCAAATCGCATTGCGAACAGAGAATTATAGTCTGCATGTTATTCCTTCGTCTTTGCGCCGGACTGGCAGAACCGCCCAGCCGCAAAGCACTCTACAACCAACTATAGGACAGCCCAGCGCGCCAGAACAAGCCGCTAGTGCCCTGCTGCACAACTCCGGCGAATCTCCGCCCACCTCAATTGATTTCCCGTAGCCCGTTACCCAACCAATTGGGATTGAATATCTGACCGGATGCCCGCCCAAAATACGGGCAGCCTCTACGAAACCTGCAACCATTCGGGCGCGAAGGTTTCGTAGAGGCCTCTCCGTCCCAAGCCGTTTGGGACGGAGAGGGCACGCTTGCTATTAAACTACGTCATCACATTCTCGCCCGCATTCTTGACACCTTTCGAAGGCGCGTGTTAGTTTCGATTTTGCTCCTGATTCGCTGAGAAATCCGAGTGACATCTCCGACCACTGCACAGCTTCGCAAGACTGCGTTGAACGCCGAGCACCGGCGACTCAAAGCCAAAATGGTCAATTTCGGCGGGTGGGATATGCCCGTGGAATATTCGGGCATCGTGGCGGAGCATATGGCCACGCGCACCGCCGCCGGACTGTTCGACGTCAGCCATATGGGCGAAATTGAAATTCGCGGGCGCGCGACGCGCTGGATCTGGTCCAGCACGTCACTTGCAACGACGCGTCGAAACTCGTCATCGGGCAGACGCATTATTCCGGGCTGATGACCGAACAAGGCACGTTCGTCGACGACCTGCTGGTGCACAAAGTTTCCGACACGCACTATTTCCTGTGCGTCAACGCCGGCAACCAGGATCAGCGATTTCGAGCACATCCGCGCGCACAATGGCATCGGACGCCGCAAATCGAAAATGCCGGCAGACGATATTCACAGCTGGCCATCCAGGGGCCGAAAGCGCTGGGCATCCTGCAACGCTTCACGGCCGTGCCGCTGCAATTCGATCCGCTACTATCATTTTACATTTGGAGAAGTGGACGGCGTGGATTGCCTGATCGCGCGCACCGGATACACGGGAGAAGACGGCTTCGAAATCTATTTCGCGCCGGAGCATTCCGAAAAACTGTGGAGCGATCTGCTGGACGCAGGCGTCAGAGCAAGGACTTTTGCCCTGCGGCCTGGGCGCGCGAAACACGCTGCGCCTGGAAGCCTCCATGTGCCTCTATGGCCATGAAATTGACGATACGACGACGCCATGGGAAGCGGGCCTGGGCTGGATTTGCAAGCTGGCCAAGGGCGAATTCCTGGGCCGCGAAGGCTGGTCCGGCAAAAACAACAGGAATCGAGCGCGCATGCTCGTGGGATTCGAGATGCTGGATCGGCTCATCGCGCGCGACGGCTGCGCTGTTTCGATCGGCGGCGCGCAGGCCGGCCGCGTCACCAGCGGATCGCCCGCGCCATTTCTGAAAAAGAATATCGGGCATGGCGTATGTTCCGGCGGCATACAAAGCCGTGGGCACGGAGATCACCATCGGTATCCGCGCAAATCAGGCACCCGCGCGAATTGTTCCGATGCCATTTTACAAGCGGGCGAAGTAGAATTTAGTAGGACAGGCTTCGGCCTGTCGTTTTTCTTATCGCGCCGCACAAATGTAAACTGGACAGGCTGAAGCCTGTCCCACCAGATACAAGGAGCCGTAATGTACCCAAGCGACTACCGCTATACCAAGGAACACGAGTGGATCAAGGTGTCCGGCGACACGGGCACCATTGGGATCACCGACTACGCGCAGCATGAACTGGGCGACGTCGTATTCGTGGAAATCCCCGCGGTCGGCGCGAAGATCACGGCGGGGCAAATATTCGGCACCATCGAATCGGTCAAGGCCGTCAGCGAGATATTCGCTCCCGTATCCGGCGAAGTCACCGAAACCAACGCCACACTCTCCAGCGCTCCTGAAACGTTGAACACGGATCCCCATGGCGCCGCGTGGCTGGTGAAAATCAAGCTCGCGAGTCCCGCCGAACTTTCCGGCCTGATGGACGCCGCCGCCTACCAGGCGTTCATCTCCGAAAAGGAAGCCTCGGCCTGATGCGTTATCTTCCGAAAAGCCCAGCCGAGCGCCGCGAAATGCTCGCAGCCATAGGCGCGCCGTCCATCGAAGATCTTGTTCGCATCCATCCCGGAGCAATTCCGGCTGAAGGCAGCCGCTGGCGCTTGCCCGGCCGCGCTCTCCGAACAGGAAATCATCGAATATTTCAGCGCCCGCGCGGCGGGAAAATTCCCGCGGCTACACAAGTTTTCTGGGCGCGGGCGTGTACAGCCATTTGCGCTCCGTGGTCACCGACTCGCTGATCCAGCGCGGCGAATTTCTCACTTCGTACACGCCATATCAGGCGGAAATCAGCCAGGGTACGCTTCAGGCAATCTTCGAGTTCCAGACGCTGATGTGCCAGCTCACCGGCATGGAAGTCGCCAACGCCTCCATGTGGGACGGCTCGACCGCCACCACCGAAGCCGTGCTCATGGCCGAGCGCTTGACGGGGCGGCATCGCGTGCGTAGGTGGCGCGCTCGCTGCATCCGGAATATCGCCAGGTGCTGGAAACCTACACGCGCAATCTCGGACTGCGCATCGATGAAATCGGATTTACAAGCACGGGCCAGTTGGATGCCGACCGCCTGGAAGGCTGCGATCAACAGCGAAACCGCTGCGGTAGTCGTGCAGTCGCCCAATTTCTTTGGCGTCCTCGAACAGATGCCCGATCTGGCCGCTCTGGCGCACTCCAAGGGCGCGCTGCTGGTCGCGGCCATCACCGAGGGCGTGTCGCTCGGCGCCGTCAGGCCGCCCGTGGAGGCCGACATCGTCGCCATGGAAGGGCAAAGCTTCGGCCTGCCGCAAAGTTACGGCGGCCCGTATGCCGGAGTGATCGCCACGCGCGAGAAGTTCGTGCGCCAAATGCCCGGCCGCCTTGCGGGCGAAACGGTGGACATCTCCGGAAAGCGCGGCTACGTGCTCACGCTGGCCACGCGCGAGCAGCACATCCGCCGCGAAAAGGCTACATCCAACATCTGCACCAACCAAGCGCTCTGCGCCCTGGCCGTGAACATTCACCTGTGCCTGCTGGGCAAGGAAGGCTTGAAGGAAGTCGCGGCGCAGAACCTGGCCAAGGCGCGATTCGCGCTGGAAGAACTTGAAAAAATTCGCGGCGTGCGCCGTTCGTTTTCCGGGCCGTTTTTCAACGAATTCGTGGTGGAGTTCCCGCGCTCGGTGAAAATGGTCAACGCGGAATTGCTGCGCCACAACATTATCGGGCCGCTGCCCATCGGAAGTTACTTCGCCGACCTGACCAAGCGCGGCCTGTTCTGCGTGACGGAAACCATGCCGCGCGCGGAGATCGAACGCATGGCCGAAGCGGTCCGGGAAATTTTGTCCAAGCCGATTTAGCTGGTGCGTGGCGACAGCGCCACAAGAACCTGCGAACGAAAAGGAAGAAATGGAATCGACCAAGCACATCAGGAAAGCGGGACGCCACGTCTGCCAGAACGAAGGATTGATCTTCGAGGAGTCCGCGCCCGGAAAACGCGCCTTCGACCTGCCTCCGCTGGACGTGCCAGCCGTGGACGCGCGAACCGCACTGGGCTCGGACTACGTTCGCGAGACCATCGAAGGATTCCCGGAGGTCAGCGAAATCGAAGTGGTCCGCCACTTCACGCGGCTTTCCACATGGAACTACGCAATCGATCTCGGCATGTACCCGCTTGGCTCCTGCACCATGAAGTACAACCCGCGCGTGAACGAATTCGTGGCGCGCCTGGACGGCATCGCCACCGAGCATCCCTACCAGCCGCAGGAAATTTCCCAAGGCTGCCTGAAAATTCTGCAACTGCTCCTGAAGAGCCTTGCCGAAATTACGGGCATGGATAGCGGAACTTTAGATCCCGCAGCGGGCGCTCAGGGCGAACTCACCGGCCTGCTGCTGATTCGCGCCTACCTGGAAGATACGCAGGGCCGCCCGCGCAAAAAAGTTTTGATCCCGGACTCCGCGCACGGTACCAATCCCGCCACCGCGGTGATCGCCGGATATGAAGTCGAAAACGTTCCCTCCGACGAGCGAGGCCAGATCGACATCGCGCGGCTGAAAGAAATTGTCAACAACGACGTGGCCGCCATGATGGTCACCAATCCCTCAACGCTCGGCGTGTTCGAGCAAAATATCGCCGAGGCCGCAAGAATCCTGCACGAACACGGCGCGCTGCTGTACATGGACGGCGCCAACATGAACGCGCTGGCCGGCGTGGCTCGCCCCGGCGATTTTGGCGTGGACGTGATGCACCTCAATCTGCACAAGACGTTTTCCACGCCGCACGGCGGCGGCGGACCAGGCGCCGGCCCGGTGATGATCAAGAAAATTCTGGAGCCCTACCTGCCGATTCCCGTGCTGGTGGAAAAGAATGGCCAACTGGCGCTGGAAAGTCATAAGCCGAAATCAATTGGCAAGGTGCGCGCGTTCGGCGGAAATTTCGGCGTGCTGGTTCGGGCGCTGGCCTACACGCTGGCCTATGGACCGGGCATTCGCCAGGCCACGGAAGATGCGGTGCTCAACGCAAACTACATTCGCAAGAAGCTTGAAGATGTGTACGACCTGCCGTTCAACTCGCCCTCGATGCACGAAGTTGTCTTCAGCGATTCGCGGCAGAAAAAGAACGGCGTGAACACCATGGACATCGCCAAGCGCCTGATCGATTACGGCTTCCACCCGTACACCACGGCGTTTCCGCTGATCGTGCCCGGCGCCATGATGATTGAGCCCACGGAATCGGAATCGAAGCAGGAGTGCGATCTGTTCGTGGACGCCATGCGGTCCATCGCCGAGGAAGCCGCCAGCAATCCCGAAATCGTCAAGACCGCGCCGCATTCCACCAAAATCGGACGCCTGGACGAAGTCGGCGCCGCGCGCAAACCAATCCTGCGCTGGAAACCAAAACCAAAGTAGAACAGGCTTCAGCCTGTTTTGTTTTGAATTCATCCTAAGCAAACTCAAAACCCAACAGGCTGAAGCCTGTTCTACTAAATCCCTACCGCGACAAAAACGGCTCCAAATCTTGCGCAACAATCTTGATCTTCTCTTCGCTCAAAGCGCCGGCAGCGCTTCGCATCGCCGCCGTACGCGCGGGACGCCGCAGCGCAGTGGGAAGAAAAGCTCCCTGCCCTTCACGGTGAAATACGATGTGCTCATCCTCTTCGTCCCAATCGATCACCAGCATGTCGCCGAAACGAATCTGGTCGGTGGCCAACAAGTTCGCAATAGGATAGACCACAAATTTTTCGATGGCCCGCTTCAAATGCCGCGCGCCATACTTCAGGTCCGTGCCTTCCCGCAGCAGAAAATCCTTGGCCGGGGTCGTCGCGCGGAACAGAAACTGCCCCCGCGGCGTTTCCAGCACGCGCTGCTGCACCATGCCCAGCTCGATCTCCAGTATCTGCTCGAGTTGTTCGTGCCGCAGCGGATGGAACACCACCACCTTATCCAGGCGGTTCATGAACTCCGGTGAAAATTTCTTTTTGGCCGCGTCCTGCGCCGTGCGCTCCACCTTCCAGTCCAGCTTGTCTCCCTGCTTATCGTCGAGCTTGTCCGCCGGTTGCACGAATCCCATGCCGCCGGTCATCAGCTCTGTGATTTCTCCGCCGCCCAGGTTCGAGGTCAGAAAAATCATGGTCTGCGACAAGTCCACGCGGCGATTGTCGCCCAGCGTCAGCGTGGCTTTATCCAGAATGCCCAGCAGCAGCTGCCACAGCGAATCGGACGCTTTCTCAATCTCATCGAACAGCAGAAAACTCAGCTTCAGCTTATCGGTGTGATATTGCGCCAGCGTATCCTGCGTGATGAGCGGATGCGTCTCGCGGTGTCCCAAATAGCCCGGAGGCGAGCCGACCAGTTTGGCGATTTCGTGCGAGTGCTGAAACTCCGCGCAGTCCACTTTGATCACCGCGCGCGGATTCCCAAACAGAATCTCCGCCGCCGCTTCCACAATGCGCGTCTTCCCCGAGCCGGTCGGCCCCAGAAACAAGATGTTGCCCACTGGACGCCCGCCCGAGCACATCCCCGCTCGAAACACTTGATACAGGTCGGAAAGCGCGCGAACGCCGTCCTCCTGCCCCACGATCCGCCGCCTGATGGCGGATTCGAACTCCTTCGACTCAAAGCTGTGACGGCTCGGATCGAGCTTCATCTTTTCAGGCCTCATCATTCCCCCAATAGTTTGCCAAGCGCCGCGCATCGATTCGCCGCCAGGCACAGGCATGGGCAAATGCAACCCAGGGACCAAACGAGGCCCAGCTCATTGCCATCTGTAAGTTTTTTAATTAGAACGGGTTGCAAATCCGAAGGAACGTCTAGCTTCGCACAGCGCATCGGAATCTCATTCCCAGTGTTTCAGCACAGGACACTTCCCGACGTTTTGGAACAAGTCGAAGCCGCGCAGATTGGCTGCGCTCCTTTGCTCGAGCAAAAAATAGGGCGGCCGTTTATTTTTCGGCCGCCCCGATCGTGATCGATACTTTGTGCTGCTTGACCTAGCTACTGTGTGTCCACCTTCTTGCGGCCGGAGGCCACTGGAGGAGGCGCGCCAGTCGGCAACACCGATGGCGCCTTTGCTTCGCGCACGATTACCTGAGTGGGAGCTTCGATTATTTTTCCGCCCGTGGCTTTGGCCAATTGCGCGGCCGCGGCTCGAGCCGATTTGGCCGGTGCCGGCACAACCGCACCCTCGCCTTCCTTTTGAAACGAGAGATGTTCGGACTCGCCGTCCCAATCGACCACCAGCATGTCTCCGAAACGAATCTGCTCGGTGGCCAAAAGGTTGGCCAGCGGATACACCACGAACTTCTCGATGGCCCGCTTCAGGTGCCGCGCGCCGTACTTGATGTCCGTGCCTTCCCGCAGCAGAAATTTTCGAGCCGAAGAAGTGGCGCGGAACAGGAACTGGCCTCGCCCGGTGTCCAGCACGCGCTGCTGCACCATGCCCAGCTCGATCTCCAGTATCTGCTCGAGCTGTTCGTGCCGCAGCGGATGGAACACCACCACCTTATCCAGGCGGTTCATGAACTCCGGCGAAAACTTTTTCTTGGCCGCTTCCTGCGCCGTCCGCTCGACCTTCACGTCCAGCTTGTCTTCCAGTTTGTCCTTGGGCTGCACGAATCCCATGCCGCCGGTCATCAGCTCAGTGATTTCTCCGCCGCCCAGGTTGGAGGTCAGAAAGATCATGGTCTGCGACAGGTCCACACGCCGGTTGTCGCCCAGCGTCAGCGTAGCTTTATCCAGAATGCCCAGCAGCAATTGCCACAGTGCGTCCGACGCTTTCTCGATCTCGTCGAACAGCAGGAAGCTCAGCTTGAGGTCTTCCTTATGATATTGGGCAAGGGCTTCCTGCGTAATCAGCGGATGCGTCTCGCGGTGTCCCAGATAGCCTGGGGGCGAGCCGATCAGCTTGGCGATTTCGTGCGAGTGCTGGAACTCCGCGCAGTCCACCTTGATCACCGCGCGCGGGTCTCCGAACAGGATCTCCGCCGCTGCTTCCACGATGCGCGTCTTGCCCGAGCCTGTGGGCCCGAGGAACAGCAGGTTCCCCACCGGGCGTCCGGTCGAGCTCATCCCCGCGCAGAAGACCTGATACAGGTCCACCAGCGCGCGGACTCCCTCTTCCTGGCCAACCACCTTGCTTTTGAGGGAGGCCTGAAATTCCTGAGACTCCACGCTTCTCAGTGTGGGGTCCAGTTGCGATTGTGTGGTGCGGCTGCTGGTCATGACCATTCTCCTACCGGAATTTCCGGTCCGCCGAAAAACCCCGGCGTGGGGCACGATCAAACTGGTCGAGTTTGACTCCTACGGTGGAGTGCAGCAGACGGAGCTGCGTGATGATTTCCTGTCCCGCTTCCGGCGCATGCGAAACGTCCAGCAATGGCGGAAACAGATCCGCCAGATCGAGGTTGAGTCTGCGCAGGGAGGAAACAAGTTTCTGAACTTGATTGGATTTCGGGTCGAACAGCTCCACGCTGTTGTTGACCTGCTCGCGCAATTCGTTCCAGTTCACATCGACAGAGGGATAGGAACGGGTGACTTGCTTCACGACATCGTCGGTGATGCGGGGACGCTCCCCGAGCTTGGCCAGGTGCAGTTGCTTCACCCGGTCGCCCTCGCGAACGTTGTGCACCAGGTAGAAAGTGTTCCCTTTTCGGCGAAGAAAAGCCATGCGTCGCTCCTGGGTCCTACATCAGGTCCGTAGTGTAAGACTCTTCCACTACGGCTGTCAATTCCGATATCGAATTCTTCGGAAAGTTGCCTCCTATCAGTAACTCCCTTTCCTTTCTCTTCGAAGCGTGCTTCGAATCGGTTTCAGGCCAACTGCTTCCCACTATCGGCATCTTTCCGAATTTTCTTAACTGTTGCGCTGCTCCTATTTATTTAGATGCTCGATTTGCGATTTCGATAGTAAGTTTGCGCCGTGCACGCGCAACACGCCATGGCGCGAAGGGTTCAAGGCGCTAGTCCCTTCGTGCTAGTGCGGCTATAATCACTCATTGAAAGAACGAATTCGATGAATTGGAATCGCGTATACACGCTGGTGAAGAAGATTCCGCGCGGCCGCGTCATGACCTACGGCCAGGTTGCCAAAGCGCTACGACTCCCGGGCGGCGCGCGCACCGCCGGACGCGCCATGGCCGCAAATCCCAGCGGGCAAGGAGTGCCCTGGCATCGCGTGGTCGGCGCAGGCGGCAGATTGCTCATTCGCGAACCCCACGCTTCCCTGCAGCGCAAGCTGCTCGAATCGGAAGGCCTGCAGTTGGCCGAAAAGCGCATCCTGAATTTTAGAAATTGTGAGTGGAACCCAGGCAAGCCGCGCATGCGCAGTTGATTTTTGTGGCATAGGCTTCAGCCTGTGGAGGTTAGTCCTTGCAAGGACTTCATTCCACAGGCTGAAGCCTATGCCACACAAACCTGCCACTCTTCTTAATTTCGATTCGGCGAGGTTCGCGCCTCGTGTGCAGATTGTGTTATAGATAGGGGCTTATGTTGACCGGTTCAACGATAGAAGTGCTCAACCTGACCAAGAGTTACGGCGACGTGCACGCCTTGCGCGGGGTGAGCTTTTCCGTGAACGAAGGCGAAGTCTTCGGCCTGCTGGGACCTAACGGCGCTGGGAAGACCAGCACGGTTGAGATTCTGGAAGGGCTGCGCACTCCCGATAGCGGCAGCGTAAGCGTTTGCGGGCTCGATCCGCAGACCAGCGGCGCCGAGTACAAATATGTGATCGGCGCGGCGCTGCAGTCCACCGCCCTGCCGGACAAAATGCGCGTGGCGGAAGCTCTGGATCTGTTTGGCAGCTTCTACCCCAAGCGGCGCGGCACCACGGAACTGCTCAGGCGCTTCGGCCTGGAGGAAAAGCGCAACGCCTTCTATTCGCAGCTCTCCGGCGGGCAGAAGCAGCGCTTGGCGCTGGCCATGGCGCTGGTGAACGATCCGCGCGTGGTGTTCCTCGACGAGCCGACGGCCGGGCTCGACCCTCAGGTGCGGCGCGAAATCTACGACATCATCGAGGAACTCAAGAAAGAAAAGAAAACCATTTTGATCACCACGCACTACATCGAGGAAGCGGAAAAACTGTGCGACCGCGTGGCCATCGTGGACCACGGAAAAGTCATCGCCCTGGGCACGCCGCGAGAGCTGAAGCAGCGCTCCGGCGCGGTCACGCGCATCACCGTGCGCATGGCCCAGCCCGAAACCAACGGCGCGCTGGGAAGCCTCGAAGGCGTGACCGAATGCCGCTCCGAAGCCGACGACTACTTGCTGTACTCCACGCGCGTGCCGCGCACCATCGTGGCCCTGGTAAAGCATCTCGAAGAGCAAAACAATGAACTAGTCAGCCTGGAAATTTCCGCCCCCTCGCTCGAAGACATTTTCCTCGAGCTGACGGGAAGAAGGTTGCGCGATTGAGCCACGTCTTGAGCCATACCTGGGCACTTACGGTGAGCCGCATGCGCCTGGCCATGCGCAACCGCGCATTCCTGTTCTTCAGCCTGATCATGCCTCTGGCTTTCCTGTTCATCTATGCCGGAATTTTCGGGCGCGGCAAGGTGCAGGCCGTGCCCTACCTGCTGGCTGAAGTGCTGGCGCTTACCGTGATGGGCAGCTTCTGGGGCCTCAGCGTGCAGCTGGTGACATTTCGCGAACAGGGCATCCTGCGCCGTTTTCGTGTGACGCCCGTGGGCGCCAGCGCCATGCTCGCTTCCAGCCTGCTTTCAAACTATTTCTTGACGCTGCCCACCATCGCCGTCGAATTTTTTTTGTCGCGATCGGTGTTTCACATGGCGGGGCTTGGCAATATTCTTTCGATATTCGTCCTGGTGACCCTCGGAACCGTGACCTTCGCTTCCCTTGGCCTGATCGTTGCCAGCGTCACCAACACCATGCAGGAAACCCAGATCATCAACCAGATCATCTGGTTCGTTTTTCTTTTTATCTCCGGAGCGACGATTCCCTTTCCCATGCTGCCGAGCATGGTGCAGGCCTTCGCCGTATTCCTGCCCGCGACTTACCTGGTCAGCGGCTTGCAGCGCGCCATGATCGATCACACCGATCTTCCGGGTCTCGGAATGTACCTGGCGTCGCTTGGCGGTTGCGCCCTGATCGCCTTCCTGGTCGCCGCGCAGCTCTTCCGCTGGGAGCCTGAAGCCAAAGCTCCCCGCCGCGCCAAGCTCTGGGCCGCCGCCGCGATTGTTCCCTTCCTGCTGCTGGGCGTTTGGGAAACCGTCAACGGCGATTTGCGCGGCCACGCCATGAAAAATCTGCAATCGATCCGCGAGCCGTATTCGATCGAACGCATTGACCATTAGTAGGACAGGCTTCAGCCCGTATGCTTTTTCGCCATTGTACCCGCCATTCATGAGACAGGCTGAAGCCTGTCCTACCACCAACCAAATTGGCATTGCAGGCGCGGAATTCGCGCCATCGCTCCCAACGGGCGGCGGGAACTGCTGTGCTATAATTTTTCCAGTTATTCTTATTGCAGCACAAATCTTGCGTTGAAATGCAGCAGGGAGAACGCCAATGCCGATGAAGCCGACGGAAAAAATATGGCATAACGGAAAACTGATCAGGTGGGATGACGCCAAGATTCACGTCCTTTCCCACGTGGTCAGCTACGCTTCGGCGGTCTTCGAAGGCTTGCGCTGCTACGAAACCAAGAGCGGCCCGGCCATCTTTCGCGTGCGCGAACACATGCAGCGCATGATCAATTCCGGAAAGATTTACCGGCTTGACCTGCCTTTCACGGCGGAGGAACTCTCCGAGGCCGCCGCGGAAGTGGTGCGCGTGAACAAGATGAATTCCTGCTACATCCGCCCCATCGCGCTGCGCGGCTACGGCGACATCGGCGTTGGCGGGCTGTCCGTCCCGACCGAAGTGTACATCGCTTGTTGGGAATGGGGACGCTACCTCGGTCCGGAAGCCATCGAACAAGGAGTGGACGTCTGCGTCAGCTCCTGGAACCGCATGGCGCCCAATACTTTGCCGAGCATGGCCAAGGCCGCCGCGAACTACATGAATTCGCAGCTCATTCACATGGAAGCGCACGCCAACGGCTACTCCGAAGGAATCGCGCTGGACACCAATGGCTTTGTGAGCGAAGGCTCGGGCGAAAACATTTTCCTGGCCATGGACGGCGTGTTGTACACGCCGCCCGCGGGATCGAGCGTCCTGCCGGGCATCACGCGCGCCTCCATCATCACTTTGTGCGAGGAAATGAAGATCCAGGTCCGCGAGCAGGCCATTCCGCGCGAGATGCTGTACATCGCCGATGAAGTTTTCTTCACCGGCACGGCGGCGGAAATCAGCCCGCTGCGCTCGGTCGACCGAATCAAGGTTGGCAAGGGATCGCGCGGTCCCATCACCAAGGCGCTGCAGGAGGAATTTTTCGCGATCCTCAGCGGAGACAAGCCCGACCGCCACAACTGGCTGACCCCGGTCAACGTGCCGCTGGGCGCCGGCACTCGCTAAGGAAATCGAACGGAACCCGCCGCCGCGGTTGCCTCCCGAAAGGCAACCGCGCGTTTCGCGGCTTGCAAAATAAACCCTTTTGCAAATTGACACATTGATTCTTTGACTCGGGAAGCCTCTTCTCATAGAATCGTCCTCCCCAATTGAAATTAAGGGTGGCCCGGCTTGCATTGGGCTTGTCAGGAGAAGTTTTCATGTACTCGAAGCCTCAAAAACTGGTCGCTGAATTTGTGGGAACATTCGCACTGGTCTTTTTCGGCGTGGGTGCGATCAGCGCGGACCAGTTTTTGCGATCGAGCAGCAACGGGCAGACTGGCTTCGGATGGCTGGGCATCGCCCTGGCGCAGGGTTTGGCCATCGGCATCATGGTGACGGCGATGGGTCACATCTCCGGCGGACACTTCAATCCGGCGGTGACCATCGGTTTCTGGGTCACTCGCAAATTTTCCACGTTCGATCTGCTGGCGTACTGGATTGCTCAAGCCGCAGGGGCCGTGGCCGCCGCATACCTGTTGCGAACGCTTCCGTTCGACGCCTGGAGCTCCGTGCAACTGGGCACTCCGAACCTGGCCAACGGCGTTTCGCGGCTGAACGGAATCCTTCTCGAAGCGGTGATGACCTTCTTTCTGGTGTTCGTGGTTTTCGCGACGACCGTTGACACGCACGGCGCTTTTGACAAAGTGGCAGGATTTGCAATCGGGCTGACGGTCACCATGGGAGTGCTGCTGGGAGGGCCTTTCACCGGAGGAGCGTTGAACCCTGCGCGCGCTCTTGGCCCCGCACTTGCCTCGAATCACTGGAACAATCACGGTGTCTACTGGATTGGCCCGCTGGCGGGCGGCATCGCGGCCGGCTGGCTCTACGACACGCTATATCTTGGCAAGGATTAGGCACGCACCCTCCGCCGTTGTAGGACAGTCAGGAGTGGCTGTCCTACAAATTCGCGGAATCGTGCGGCGAATTCTGGCCTTCATCTGCTATCATGCCTCGCTGACATCCATGAATCCGGCGCGCATTCCAATCTTCCCCCTTGACGTCGTGCTCTTCCCCGGCCAGGCCATGCCGCTGCATATTTTTGAGCAGCGTTACCGGCAAATGACACGCCATTGCATCGACACGCAATCGCCCTTCGGAATCGTGAACGTAAGCGGAGTCCGTCTCGGTCAGATTGGCTGCTCGGCGATGATCGTGAAAATTCTGAAGGAATACGAAGATGGCCGCTCCGACATTCTGACCGCCGGGCAAAGCGCATTCCAACTGCTGCGCACACACAACGAGAAACCCTACATGGAAGCCGACGTGGAATTTCTGGAAGAGGATTTTACCGGCCTCGATTCCGCCGTATCCTCACACCTGGAAACGCTTTACAACCAATGCCATAAGCTCCTGTACGGCGAAGACGCCGCGCAATTTGAAACCGAGGGCGGCATTTCGCTGGCCTATCACGTCGCCTCCGAATTGCCGGTGGATGTTGCCATTCGCCAGCGCCTGCTGGAAATTCGCTCGGAAGCCGAGCGCCAGGCGCAGCTCGTCGCGCATCTGGCGGATTGGTATCCGCAGCTGCAGCAGCGCGAACATGTTCGAGGAAAAGCCGCCGGCAACGGCCACGGCAAGCTGTAGAAATCACCGTTGAACACGTAAAATCCTCAGGCCCTGCGTACTTCGATGAATCCTGCATCAATTCGCACAGTGTCATATAATGCTTTTGTTGATCCAACCAGAGGGCCTTCGATGACCAGCAAACCTGCAACTCTCGGCGAACTTAGAAAAATTCCCGGCTACGCGCCTGGATCGGCACGCCGCACCGTGAAGGACGAACTGCGCGCCAACATTTTGCGGAAGCTGGAAGCGGGCGAGCCGCTCTTTCCGGGCATTCACGGATACGAAGAAACCGTTCTGCCGCAGATCGCCAACGCGCTGCTGGCGCGGCACAATTTTATTTTGCTTGGACTGCGCGGGCAGGCCAAGAGCCGCATCCTGCGCGGCCTCGTCGATTTTCTGGACAAGGAAATTCCGTACATCTCGGGCTGCGAAATTCATGACGATCCGCTGGCGCCGATGTGCCGCGCCTGCCGCGACCTGATCGCGGAGCAGGGGGAGGCCACGCCCATTGCGTGGCTGGCCGCGCGACGCGCGCTTCGTCGAAAAGCTGGCCACGCCGGACGTAACCATCGCGGACATTCTCGGCGACGTGGACCCCATCAAGGCGGCGCGCTCGCGGCCGCGCATTGGGCGACGAACTCACCATCCACTACGGCCTGCTGCCCCGCGCCAATCGCGGCATCTTCGCCGTGAACGAGCTTCCCGACTTGGCCGGAAAAATTCAGGTCGGCTTGTTCAACATCATGCAGGAAGGCGACATTCAGATTAAGGGTTATCCGGTGCGCATGCCGCTGGACGTGCTGCTGGTCTTCACCGCGAACCCGGAAGATTACACCGCGCGCGGGAAAATCATCACGCCGCTCAAGGACCGCATCGGCTCGGAAATTCGCACGCACTATCCCGCCACGGTCGAGGAAGGCGTCTCCATCACCGCGCAGGAAGCGTGGGTGGCGCGCGACGGCGGACGATCCACCGTCGATGTTCCCGATTACATCCGCGAAGTCGTCGAACTGATGGCGTTTCTTGCGCGCGACGACAAGCGCATCGACAAGCGCTCCGGCGTCAGCCAGCGCCTGCCGATCGCGTGCCTGGAAAGCGTGGTCAGCAGCGCGGAGCAGCGCGCCGTGCGCAATCGCGAATCGCGCTCCTCGGCGCGCATCGCGGATGTCTACGCCGCGCTTCCGGCCATCACCGGAAAAATGGAGCTCGAATACGAAGGCGAATTGCGCGGCGCGGAAAATATCGCGCGCGAACTGATTCGCGGCGCGGTGGGAAAAGTGTTCACGAGCCACATGGAGGGCGCGAATCTTCAGCCGGTCATCCAATGGTTTGAGCTGGGCGGCGAGTTGAAAGTTCCGGAGAATGCTCCCGCAGCGGACGCCTCGCGCAGCTCAAGAAGATTCAGGGCCTGATGGAGACAATCGAGCGCCTGGGAGCCGATGGGCGCAGCGGCCCGGCCGGCATGGCTGCGGCGGCGGAATTCATTCTCGAAGGACTGTGGGCGCACAAGCGCATCAGCCGCAACGAAGAGCGCGGCTTTCATGCGGAGCGCCCCAAGACGCCCGAACCGCGCGAGCAGCAGACAACCTCGCCCGCCGCGCCGCCAGTTTAATTGAGGAACGGTTTGCTGTCAGCCCGCCTCTTCAGAGTGCGGGGTTTTTCGGGCAGCTATCCGAACTTGTTCCGCTAGTTCATGGACGATGCTTATGACAAATACATCCGCTACACGAAATACACCGGCGAACCGGCCGACGGCGTGGACATGCAGGAACTGGTCAAGCGCCTGTCCGATTTTTTCCTGCAGAGCGGCTTCGAATCGCAATTCTACGGCATCTCCGAAATGGATCCCGAGAAAATCGATGGAAGCCTGCGCCAGGCCATCCAGCGCGCGCTCGAAGAAGGCGATTTGCTTCCCGACAGGAATTGCAACGATCTGCTCGACGGCACTCCCGAGCAGATGGACGCAAAGATGAAAGAGCTGATCGACCAGCTGATCGACCGCCTGATGGAAGAGGGCTACGTCACCGGCCAGCCGCAGATCACACCGCCGCCGGAAAAAACGCCGCGCGGGCAAGTCGGGCAGGGCCGCGACGCGATCGGAGAACGAAGCGCGATTTGAAATCACCGACAAGACCATCGATTTTCTCGGCTTCAAGACGCTCAAGGACTTGCTGGGCTCGCTCGGCAAGAGCAGCTTCGGCCGCCACGATACGCGCGATCTGGCGACCGGCGTCGAATCCGGCGGCGTCTCGCGCCCCTACGAATTCGGCGACACGCTGAATCTCGACATCAGCGCCACGCTGTTCAACGCCGTGCGCCGCGAAGGCGTCGAAGGTGCCCATCGAGCTCGATTATCCCGACCTGATGGTGCACCAGACCGAATACCAAAGCTCCTGCGCCACGGTGCTCATGCTCGATTGCAGCCACAGCATGATTCTGTACGGCGAGGATCGCTTCACGCCGGCCAAGAAAGTGGCGCTGGCGCTGTCGCACTTGATCCGCACGCAATATCCCGGCGACTCGCTGCATCTGGTGCTGTTCCACGATTCCGCCGAGGAAATGCCGCTCGGCGAACTGGCCCGCGTGCAGGTCGGCCCCTACTACACGAACACGCGCGAAGGCCTGCGCCTGGCGCAGCGCATCCTGGCCCGCCAGAAAAAAGACATGAGGCAGATCGTGATGATCACCGACGGCAAGCCCTCAGCCCTCACGCTCGAAGACGGGCGCATCTACAAGAACGCCTTCGGACTCGATCCGCTGGTGGTCACGCAAACGCTTGAGGAAGTGGCCAGCTGCCGCAAGTCCGGGAATTCTGATCAACACCTTCATGCTGGCCAGCGATTACAGCCTCGTGCACTTCGTGCAAAAAGTGACCGAGATGTGCCGCGGCAAGGCCTATTTCACCACGCCCTACACCCTCGGCCAGTACCTGCTGATGGATTACATGCAGAAGAAAACGCGGCACATTCATTAGTAGCACAGCCACTCTTGGCTGTGCTACTAAAAGCTTCCGCCAATCGACTTTTCCGCAGCCTGTTCACCCTGCGTGTTTCCGCAATCCACCGCAAATCAAAATCCACAGTCGGAAGCCTATGCCACTTTATCGATCGTTTTCTTCCACTTTCTTTTTGTGCTTGGGAGGTTTCAGGCGCTTATCGGGGATGACGCGCGCGGCCGGAGGTGGTCCTGCAAGTTCCCTCGCTCGGCGGCGCGCTTCGCCTCCCGCGGTAAACTTTTTTGGCTTGGCTCTGGATTTGCTTCTGCTCATTGGCGGTTCGGGCCCAAGTGACGAAGGTTCAGCTTTTCTTGCTCCGCCCTCATCCTACCATTTCAATTGCGCTTGACGGCAACCGAGGCCGAGAGGTATTCGACAAGGTCCATTACTTTTGGGTTAACACACACTTCATAATAAGGACGAGTGCCAGCCTGCCCGATCTTGCCGCCGGGCAGCAACTGCCGGACGTATCCTCGGCGGATCAGGACGGGTTCGAGCTCCCTCGCCCACGGGAGTTTCTCCACGGAAAAATGTGACGCGTTCCTTGCCCCAGGGCATGATGCAATCGGCCTCCAGCGGCGTCAATGCGATTTCTTCCTGCAACTTCTGAAAACCCTCCTCGTTCAATTCCACGCCATTCAGGTTGTAGCGAACCAGAAATTCGTCGGCTTCGTCTTCTGCCACGCCTTCCATCATGGTTTGAAAGAGGAACAGGCGGAATAGCGAGGTATTTTCCGAGAGCATGCGCTTGGCGGCCTTGGAACAGCTGGAAAGGCGGTCCGACAGATTCAGCGCGCGCGAAATCATGATGCGCGAATCGGTGTCCATCCAATAGGTCGGCGCGGAATCCTGAAATGCGATGCCCACGCCCAGTTCCAGCCGGGGCAAGTCCATTGAATCGGCCGCTCGTTGTAGGCGAAGGAGACTGCCAGGATTTGCCGTGCCAGCGCGCAGGCTTTCGACACGGCCCGCTGCTGCACGCGGTTCGACTCGGTTTCATAAATCGCCAATACCAGCGCGTCGCCCTCGATGAATACTTTCGCGGCGCCGTACCGTTCGAGGATGCGTTTTACCGGCTCGTAGAAATTCAAGCTGAAGAGCGATGCGGGATTGAGCCCGCGCGCCAGCAGTTCTTGCGTGATCTTCGTCGAGCCTCGCACGTCCGCCTTGATGATGGTGTGGGAAACCACGCTGATCTTCCGCGGGACGGGCCTCTTCGGGCAAAAGAAACTCGTACAGGCTGTGGTTTATGTCGGAAAGTTCCCGCAGTGCGCTCGTTGCGCACCAGGATGATGCGTTCCATGGCCGCTGTCAGCCGCTCAAAATTGCGCGTATCGCGCCGCAGCCGCATGAAGTCCTCGGCAAAGCGAAGCGACCACTGCGCGCACCTCCTCGCGCGGCGTTTTCGCGTATCTTCTTGGAAAGGTCGTCGATGCGCTGCATGGAATACTGCCTCGCGGGAAATTGCTTGAGGATCTCCTCCACGCGCTTGAATTCCTCGCGCGACACCAGCGACTTTTTCAATTGCTGCAAATGAATCGGCGGGCAGTAATCGTGGCAAATGTTCCGCAACTGGTAGCTGGCCAGAATATGCACCAGCAAATCGCGCTGTTCGAGCCGGCGACCACGAACTCCTCCAGCAATCGCGCACACAATTCATCCGAACCTCGGTTCGGAGCGGCCGGGATCAAAGAGGCGCCGCGCGTTTTCCGGCTGGTTCAAGTAGTCGCCCAGGCGCTCCTGATACTGTTTGGCCATGAAATCGGCCTCACCGCGGGACACTTCCAAGCGCGGATTTATTTGCTCAAGTTTGTTCCGCGCATGGCGCAGCCGCTTCTCCACATCCGAGATGGACGCGCGCAGCGTCGCCGGATCGGACCCGAATCCCACTCGCCCCATCAGGCTATCGGAGCGCTCCAACTTGCGCGCGAGAGCGGCGTGCTCTTCATCCAGGCGCGCGATTTCCGCCTGGCAAGCCACGGCGGCATCCGCTAGTTTCTGGTGCTCGCGCCAGGAATCGTTCAGCTCACTTCCCTGATCCCCGGCCAGCACGGATTCCCTCAGAAAATCGAGCAGCAGTGCATCGAAGGTCTCGAAGCGGTCCTGATCGCGTATGTAATTTCCCAACAGGACGTATTGCTCCAGAAAAAGGACGTCGTCCTTGCCTCCTTCGACGAACGCCAGCCGATTGTTCAAAATGTCGTATGCCGCCGCTCCCTCCTCGCCAAAGAGCGCTTTTCTGGACCTTCCGAGATTACTCTCCTCGATCTCCAGAATGGCCTGATACACATGCTGGCCGGCGCTGCGAAAGTGATTGCGCCGGTCCGCCTGCAACTCAGCGAGCCGGGCCTTAATCACGTGGGCCTGTTCGGTGTGGTCGAAATGCGTGCCGCGTGCGCGGATCCACTCCTTGGCTTCCAGCAAGAGGTTGGCGAACTGATTGCTGATCTCCTGCGTCAGATACTTCACCAAAGCTGCCCGTAGAATAAGGTCAATCTCAATATTTTTTTCGAATTTTGCCTTTTGAAGTCCCGCGTGCAATAGGTCTGAAAGCTGTTTCTTCCATGGAGTGGCTTCCGGCGCACGCACACCTTTCTTATCGTTCTCCCTGCGTGAAGCCAGCCGCCGTTCCGCCGGAGCACGGTCCGTCTGCGAAAGGAAAGTAAGATTGGCGGTTTGGCGGATGAATTCCAACAGATAGGCTTCGGTTGCCTCGACAAAAGTGGGACTCAGGAAGACATCATGATGAATGTTGTCCACGCCCACAGCCAGTGTGCCGAGGGGAAGCTCTGCCGAATAGGGTGCCAGGTTGACACGGGCAGGTGTACCGGAAGAGAGCATGGATGTGCGATCGGGCATGAGAGGCTGCGCTAAGCTCACTCTCAGGTTAACAAGCAGCCCATGCGCGAACAAGGTGGCGAATCCAACCCGTTAACAGCAGATCGGACATTTTTGGTGTTCCAGTGCTTTGGGCAGTTTAGACCTTTGACGCCGCGTCCTTCGTGGATTGGAGAACGGGTTTCGTGCCGGAATCGCGAAACTCGGAAATGGAACGACTCGAACTAAATCCGCTTACCTTGATCGCTTCTACTGCTTCTTCTCGACCACCATTTCAGGAGCCCAAGCGGGGTGGCAGGTGGTACAGGTGGTCTTGGCATTGTGCAGCTTGTGACAGTCCAGGCAGCCGACCATGGTGTTCACGCTTTTCACGTTGGTCATGGTCTGCATCTGGCTGACGTTCCCGTGGCAGGTCTCGCACTTCATTCCCGCGTCCAAATGCGTGCGATGGCTCCAGGCCACACCTGGCAGGACGGTGTAGATTCTCACCCAGGGCACCGCCGTTTTCGATTTGTCATACGCCGCTAACTTCTGAATACTCGGCCTGTTTTTTCCGAAGGAGGCGTGGCACTTCATGCAGGTGGCTGTGTCGGGGAAGGTCATCAGCCTCCCGCCACCAGGATTGCTGTGGCACAGATTGCACTCCAGGCCCAGTGCCAAATGAGCTTTGTGACTATATGGAAGCGGCTGCTCGGGCGCCGGGAGCGGTACGGGAGTGTCATGCACGTCCTGCCCGATCGCCGGCGATTGGGCTGATTGCGCGTGGAGGGCAGATTGCCAGCCTCCGAAAAAAAGCATCGCCAAGGCTACAGTGGCCAGCGCCGGCAATCCAAAATTTCGCTCCATTCGCTTCACGATTCCCCCTCGATATTCATGGCCCGCTGATGCTGGTCCGCCGGGGCGGACGAGCGTTACATGCGCCAGCCCATCTACTCGACAGTCTCTAACCCTTCTTGCTGAGCACTTCCTCCATGCTCGTCCCAAAATCCTTAAGCATCACTACCGCCGCATTTCGCCCGGGCCCTCCCGATACGCCGCCTCCCGGATGCGTCGTGCCACCGGTTTGATACAAGCCGGGGATGGGCATGCGATGCTGCGACCAGCCGGGAACGGGACGCAGGGCACCCGCTTGAGCCGGGCCGTCCGTGCCGCTGTGACAGGATCCATGCCACATGGCCGCGTTCATTTGCTCGATGTCCACCGGACTGGTGGAGAATCGCGCAAGGATCTTGTCGTCGGTCAGATTGGGAGCTATCTGCCGCACGGCCTTCAGATGCGCCTCCTGAACCTCCGCCTTGATCTCCGCCCATCGCCCCGGTCCGCCATCCGGCAAATTGTAAACAGCCTGTTCGCAGAGAACTCGAATCGTGTGCATGCCTGCCGGAGCGCGCGTGGGATCGGCAACGCTGGTCTGCACGATGTGCAGCACCGGCTCTTCCACGTGGAACTCGCCCGCAGTCAGTTCGGATTCATAGCGTAGCGCGCGTTTGCAGCTTTGGATGTTGGAAATGTGCACCGGCACGATGGTTCCGCCCTTGACCGCGAATTTCAAAGGTTCGGTGGTGGCGAAATGGGAGTTGAACGAGGCATTCCCTGTGTTGAAAGTTTTTACGCCCTCCAGAAATTCCTGGGGCCACATTTCCTTTGGCGCCATATTCACGAGTTGCTTGATGTGAACAGTGGAGAGCACCGCCTTTTCGGCGCGATACGAACTGCCGTCGGCGCATTCCACGCCCACGCACTTGCCGTTTTCCACGATCAGGCGCTCCGCCGGCTTGTTCACCAAAATTTCGCCGCCGTGCGCTTCCAGGAAACGGGAAAGCGCCAGCGCAATCATCCCTGACCCACCTTTGGGCTGCGGGACCTCTTCTTTCTTGCTGGGATACGCGGAAAATCCTGAATACGGACCGGTCAGCTCTTTCGGAAATGGCGGCATCATGGCCACCATGGTGCGCTCATCCTCAAAATTCTGGTGCAGCACGTCCCATTTGGACATGGCCATTCGCCGCTGCCACGTTTTTCCCCGCGGATGCTCGGCCAGCCGCTCGGCGAGCGACTTCCCGAATCCGATGGGCGTGTATTCGACTTGATTTACGATGGGCCTGATCTCATCCGCTTCGGTGGCCATGCGGCGCCAGGTCTCCGCATCTTTCTTGGAATATTTGGCGATCTCCTCGCAGGTGCGCTCGAAATCCCGCCACTTGGTGATGTAGCTGCCATCGGGAAACGCGATGTGATAGATGGGATCGGGATAGATATATTCCAGCCCGTATTCCCCCAGGTTCAACTCGTTGTTCTTCATCAGCGGATTGGCCTGGATGCGGGCGTGAATCGAGGAGCACACGTCGTGATGAAATCCGCTCAGCGTCAATTGCGCGGTCTTGGTGCCCCCGCCAATCATTGGCCGGCCTTCCAGGACCAGGCACTTGAAGCCGGCCTTGGCCAGGTAGCAAGCGGTAATCAGGCTATTGTGCCCTGCCCCGACGATGACCACGTCATATCGAGGGGCGGAAGAAGTTTGCGCCATGGTAAAAGGCGTAAAGGCCAGGGGCGCTACGATGGCTGCCCCTTTCACAAATCCACGTCGAGTGATTTCGCTCATCTGAACTCCTCTGTGCGCGGCTCACACAAACTGAAACGCTTTTGAAATCTATCCGCCGACAATCCCCAGCCTCACTCCGTGCAACTTCTTCGCGTCGAACCAGGACACATCCAGATTGAACCAGCGCTTCCCCGCCGGCAGCGAGAAATGTTTCGACGCCGTTTTGAAGTCGTCGGCATGCAGCAGAAACGCAACCGGGCATTGATCCAGGCGCGCGATCCGTTCCCCCACCCAGGAGTCCGGAGCGGAGGAAGCGGCCAGCATCACCGGCGTTCCAGCAAAATAAGCGATCTTGGCGCCAAATTCGGGATGGTCCTCCACTTGGGGCGCAGGCCAGCCATACACTTTTCGAAAGAGGGCGATATTTTCGTCCAGATTTTTCACTCCAAGCACCACCACACCCACGCCGGACAATGTTGTCCCCTCAGTGCTGGCCGAAGCGCGCGGCGCGCGGTTGCTGCGCGGTCCCTTATCTTCAATCAAGAACGGAAGATTGGAACCCGGCGCGCCTGGTCCGAGCGATGCGCTGCGCCATTCCGCCATTGTCCCATCGGGCCGATTTCTGCTGCGCGCCTCAGGCTCTCCAACCTTCACACCCAGGCGCGAGATTCGCTCCAAATCAGCTTTCAGATTGGTCGAAGTGACCGACCAACCGCAGGGGCCTGCGTTTGCTTTCATCAGGCTGGATTGTGGAGTGCCGGTCTCGACCGATGCGTTAACGGGCGCTTCCACACCAATGTACGAGCCATCCGCAAAACCCAGTTGAGCCATCTGCGTTGTGGCGTGCCCATGATGCCCGCCATAGTCGGGTTGCAAGCCGACGTCAGCAAGCCCTTGCTGCATGGGGGCCAGGTCAAATACGCAGATCAAAGCATGGTCAAACTTGATTGGTGCAGGCGCGCTGGATGCGGACTGCGGTAGGCCGCTCGCATTGGAACTAAAACCAAGACCCACCAGCGACCCGATCAAGATCGTTCCCACGCAGAAAACGCAGTTCAATTTCACGGAAAACCCCTGATCCAACATGCACGGTCCACGAATTCGTTCAGTTGCATAGAAGGCTATACTCGCGGCAAGCCTGATTTCAATTGAAATTTCCGTTTAGTTTAGAACGCTGCGGTTTTTTTGCGCCGGCTATTTTCCTGGTGCCAAATCCGAAATAGAGATTCGGCGGGCATCTCCGCCGGCATGATCGAGGGAAATTTCAATCGTCGGCCAATCCGTGCGCAGCGTGAACCTCTCCGGCCACTCGATAATCACGATGGCTTTTTCAGAGAGCGCGTCCTCCAGGCCGAGCGATTCCAGGTCGTGGAAGTTTTCCACGCGGTAGAGATCGACGTGGTAAACCTTGCAAGTATGCCCATTCGCCGGCGATCCCGCGGGAAGAGGGATGCGGAATTCGTGAACGAGATTGAACGTGGGGCTGGTAATGTCTTCTTCCCTGGCGGCGCCCAGTCCGCTGATGATTCCCTTGGTAAGCGTAGTCTTTCCGGCGCCGAGGTCGCCCTTGAGCAGCACCAGGACGGGCGGGCGCAGCTTGGCAGCGATTTCCCTGCCGATGGCGATGGTTTCTTCGGAGGTGTGCGTGACAAATTCGCTAACGGGCATGTCCCCACTCCGCCAAGATGCGCGAATAGGCTTCCGGAATGGCATCGACCAGGTCCGATGCGATCAGTGGCGCTTCTCCCACGCGCGATGCGGCGATGTCGCCTGCAAGTCCGTGCAGGTACACTCCAAAGCCGAGCACGCGCGCCCAATCCTCAACGCCAAACTGCGCCGTCAATCCGGCCAGAATTCCCGTAAGCACGTCGCCGGTTCCTCCGGTCGCCATTCCGGGATTTCCTGTGGTGTTGATGTAGGCATGGCCCGTGGGCGTGGCGAGAATGGTGTGAAAACCCTTGAGGATCACGTGCGCGCGCCAGCGCCCCGCCGCTTCCAGCGCCACGTCCAAACGCCGCGCTTGCACTTCCTTCACCGTGATTCCTAAAAGACGCGCCATTTCTCCCGGATGCGGGGTTAGCACCATCGCGGGCGCGTGGCGTTCATTTAAAGTGTCGGCCATGCCGGCGAAGGCGTTCAGGCCATCGGCATCCAAAATAATAGGCAGCTCCGTCTGCCCAACAACCAGGCGGATGAATTGCTGTGTTTCATGCTGCATGGAAAGCCCGGGGCCAATGGCCAGGACGGATTTGCCTCGCAGGATTTCCGCGAACTTGCCGTAATCGAGATTGCCAAGGCTGGCGGTCCCCGAGTCGGTGCAACCCAGAGGAGCCGTCATCATTTCCGGCAATCCCCCGGCTACAATCGGCAGCACATCCATCGGCGTGGCCACAGTGACCAGCCCCGCGCCGGAGCGCAGCGCTCCACGCGCCGCCAGAATCGCCGCTCCCGATTTTCCGAGCGATCCTGCAACAATGAGCGCGTGCCCGTAGGTTCCCTTGTTTGCGGCCCGCTCGCGCGCAAGCGGCAAAGCGCGGAATTCTGCCGGCTCGATCCAGTGAATTTTCAAATGTGGGTCGGATTCCAGCAGATCCGGCGGCGTCCCGATTTCTCTTACCACCAGCACGCCGCAGCATGGCGAATTCGGCAAGACCAGCTGCCCGACCTTGGGTGCAGTCAGCGTCACGGTGAAATCGGCGGCCACCACCGGCCCGCCAAAATCCTGCGAATCGGAAGCCAGGCCTGACGGCATATCCACGGCCACCACCATCATTTTGCCGCGCCGCTTGGCCCGCGCCGCGTTCAGATCTTCGATCACGGCGCCCAGCAATCCTTCGACCGGCCCGCGCAGTCCGGTGCCCAGCAGCGCATCGACGATCAGCTCCGCCTCGTCCAGCGCCGCGCGCGCGGATTCCCATTCCGCTTCGCTGGTCACCACATACAATTCGCCCAGCCCCTGCTGCCAGCGTTTCAAGTTGGCCGCCGCATCGTCCTCGACGGAGCCTGGATTGGCGAAAAGAAAAACCACCGCCGTGCAACCGAAATTCTTCAGCATCCTGGCGACCACCATTCCGTCGCCGCCATTGTTTCCCTTCCCGCACAGGATCAGAATTTTCCGGCTGGCGATATCCGGAAATTTGTCGCGCAGAAATTCGGCGATGGCCGTTCCCGCGTTCTCCATCAATTCACTGCCGGGAATGCCGTATCGCTCGGTGGTGAGCCGGTCCGCCTCGCGCATCTGCGCCGCGGTCAGGACTTTCATGCGCGGTTCTCCACTGAGTTTCCGGAAAAGCGCATTACGATGACGGTCATGTCGTCAGCCTGCTCGGGCGATCCGGACCATTCCTCCGCGGCAAGCACCATGGCATCGGCAATCGAGTGCGGAGATTTCTGCCTGTTGCTGGATGCCACCTCGATCAGGCGTTCGGTGCCAAATTCCTCGCCGTAGGCGTTCTCCGGCTCGATCAACCCGTCGCTGTAGGCCACAAGCATTCCGCCGCGTTCGATCTCTATGGCGCCTTGCTGAAACGGCACATCGCTGAACAGCCCCACAACCATGCCGCCCGTTTCCAGGCGCCGCACGTTTTCGCCGCAAATATAGACGGGAGGAAGGTGCCCGGCATTGGTGTAGTGAAGCTGGCGCGTCTCTGAATCGTACACGCCAAAAAAACATGTGGCATAGCGCTCATCGGAAGTGTTGCGGAACAAATGGCGGTTCAGATGGGAAACGATTTCCGCGGTGTCGATCTGCTCGCGGCGAACTCCAGTTTGCGCGTCCCTGTAGCGAAGCACGTCGCTGCGCAGCGCGGCTTGCACGTTGGCCATGAGCAGCGCCGCGGAGATTCCCTTGCCACTGATATCCGCGAGGGCAATGGCCAGCCGCGTGGGCGAAATGCGAATGAAATCGTAATAATCGCCGCTGACCACCCTTGCCGGGCGGCAGATCGCTTCGATCTCGATTCCAGGCATTTTAGGGAGCGAGTGCGGAAACAGCTGCTGCTGCACTTCACGCGCGATGGACAATTCATTCTCGAGTTTCTGCCGCTGGCGCTGTTCCTCGATCAGCGTGGAAACTGATTGCGTCATGGAATTGAAGGATTCTCCCAGCGCGGCCAGCTGATCCCTATGCGGGATTCGCACGCGATAGGTGAGATCGCCGTCCTGCACATGCTGCGTGGCAGTGTACAAACTGTCCACCGCCGTGGTGATCGTGCGCGTCATGATAATGCCCGTCAGTAGCGAACTAATCTCAATGACCAGAAAAATCGCGCCAACCACAAGCAGCGCCGTCGAGGCAGCGCTTCCCAAATCTCCCAGCGGGCTAAAGAGCCGCCGGTTCAGAAGCGAGGGGCGCGTGCTGAAATATGCGATCACTCGCACCGGATCGTTCCGTCCTGGTTTTTGGTCCAGGTCCAGCACCTCCAGGCCCACCAGTCCGTTGATCAATTTGTCGAGCGGATTTACGGCCTTGGGAATGGAGCGCTCGGTGGTGGCGATTTGTTGTTCGGTCATGTATCGCCGCGTGCTGATCACAATCGGAAGTCCCGGCTTATTGCTGCCTGTACCCGGGCGCAGAACTCTGAATTGAATTGGGCCAAGTTCCGGCGCAAGCGTTTCGATCAGCTCCGGCGTGACGGGAACGAAAGCGGAAACCACAATGCGTCCCGTGGCGGAAGGGCGCGCGACCACGGCCCGCAACGCCAATTGCCCATCGCTGAATACCAGCCCTCGGAATCGGTTTCTGCCCGACGCGCCGTTGGCGTGCAACAATTCCTCGCCCACACCGGTTTCCACTTTCAAGCCGGGCAATTCGGTCATGGCGTTCTTAATATAGGCCTCGTGGGGCCACCGGCAATGTTAGAGCCGCCGCTTTGCTTCCTAACGCGGCCTGCGCGGCGTAGGACGTGGCCATGGCAGTCGCCACCACGCCCACGCGCTCTTCCCGCTCTTCCATCTCGGTGTGAATCACGTACGCGCCGAGTTGCCAGTACAGAAGGTATGCAGCGAGTCCTGCAATCGCCAGCAGCAGAAGCACAGGAACAACCGCGATGAAGACATACGCCGCCACCAACCGGTTGCGCAGGCTCCACAGCAGATGGTCACGCGCCCAGATCCATCCGCGCACCATCCAAAAGATCGCGGCGCAAATGGACAGGAAAGACAGAAAGCCGGGCAGCGGAATCTGCGCATAGAATTCCCGCAATCCCAAAAGAGATCCCTGCAAGAGCAGGATCGCCAGCGCAATCCAATCGGGCAGACCCGTGCCCAGCCAAATTGCGCGTATCCGATTTGTCAGTGCCGATGCCATATCCTCACGCTAGTTGAATACATCTCCGATGTGTCGCGGCTTAACGTGGCGTAGGCTTCAGCCTGCGGGGTTTGGTCCTAGCAAGCACTAAAACCCGCAGGCGGAAGCCCGCGCCACTAACCCCAACTTAAATTCCGCGGATTGCTCTTTCCACAAGACGGTACCACTTCCTGAAGGAAAGCTGCCAGAGATCGTTGACCAAATGGAACGCGCCAAGACGTTCAAGTCAGTTTACTTCCGCCCGGACGCAGCCTTTGCTTCGGCCTCGCGAGCCTTGATCGCGATATGGCTGTGCTGCATGCCGTAACTGAAATAAATTGCCAGGCCGATCACCAGCCACACCGCAAGGCGCACCCAGTTTGCCACCGGCAGGGAAAACATCAGCAACAGGCAGGACGCAATCCCCAGAATTGGAATGACCGATCCAAACGGCACACGAAATGGACGGCGCACTTCGGGATGCGTGCGCCGCATGATCATGACCGCCGCGCATACAATCACGAATGCCAACAGCGTTCCAATATTCACTAGCTCGGCCAGGATGCGCAGCGGCAGAAATGCGCCCATGGTGGCGACACACAGCCCGGTCAGAATGGTGGATTTCCAGGGAGTGCGAAAGCGCTCATGCACCGCGCCGAAAAAACCGGTTGGAAGCAAGCCATCGCGCGCCATTGCCAAAAATATTCTCGGCTGGCTCAGCATCATCACCAGGAGCACCGAGGTGATTCCCGCGACGGCCCCCACGGAAACCAGCAGTTCCGCCCACGGCAGGCCCACTTGCCGGAAAGCGTCGGAGACTGGAGCATCGATGTTGATCTGCCCATAAGGAACCATCCCGGTGAGCACGCCGGCGACGGCGATGTACAGGAATGTGCAGAGGACAAGCGATGTCATGATTCCGATGGGGACGTCGCGCGAAGGGTTGCGAGCTTCCTCGGCATGCGTCGAAATCGAATCGAAACCAATGTAGGCAAAGAACACGATGGCCGCTCCGGCCAGCATACCCAGCGGCTGTCCGCCGGGGCCCGTTCGTCCCACCACCGTATGGCCAAAAAAGCTAAGCCCGCTCAAACCAAACGGCGCGAAAGGATGCCAATTTGCCGGGTGCACGAAGAACGCGCCAACGCCGATCACGAAGAATACGATGGCCAGCTTCACGATCACGATCGCCGTGTTCACGCTGGCGCTTTCGCGGATGCCCTTCACCAGAATCACGGTGACGATCAGCGCGATGGCGATGGCGGGAAAATCAAACCAGGTTCCGGTCATCGCGAATTGCCCCGTTGCCAGGTCGTAATCGAAAGGGGCATTCGTAAATTGGTGCGGCAATCCAATGTGGAAGAAGCGCAGGAAATCCTGAAAGTAGTGCGACCAGCCGTGCGCCACCGTCGCGGAAGCCACAGCGTATTCCAGAATCAAATCCCAGCCCATGATCCACGCGAAGAGTTCGCCCAGCGTCGCGTAGGCGTAGGTATACGCGGACCCAGCAACAGGCACCATCGACGCGAACTCCGCGTAGCACAGCGCCGCGAAAAAACACGTCAAGCCCGACACCACGAAGGAAAGCATCAGCGCCGGCCCGGTCAAATCGTGCGCCGCGACGCCGGTCAGCACGAAGATGCCGGTGCCGATGATCGCTCCCACGCCCAGGCTCGATAGCTGCACGGGGCCGAGGACGCGGTGCAGGCGGTTCTCGCCCTGCAATTCCTCAACCAGCGACTCATGCGTTTTGATCTGGAATAGTTGATTCGCCATACTCACCTTTGTAGGACAGGCTTCAGCCTGTCCGCTCTTCCCCGCCAGCGAAAGTCAAACCCAGACAGTCTGAAGCCTGTCCTACTCTTGCTCCCGCGCATCTCCCCGAGAACGCCGCGACCACGCCCAATATACCGGAACACCGAGCAGCACAATCACCAGGCCCGGCCAGGTATCCTGCGTCTGATACAGAATCAAAATCAGCATGATAATCAACGCGGTCACAATATAAAGAATCGGAACAACAGGATAGCCCCAGGCGCGATAAGGCCGCTCGGCATCCGGCCGTTTGCGTCGCAAAACAAATAGCCCGCCAATGGTGAGCACGTAAAAAATCAGCACGGCGAAAATCACGTAGTCGAGCAGGACGCCGTAGAGATTTCCATAGCTCACCGCGCCGGTGGTTGCGTTCACCAGCCGCGTGCGCAAGAGCACCAGAATCGCCGCCCAAATTCCCTGCAGCACCAGGCCCATCGCGGGAACGTGATTGGCATTGAGCTTTCCGATGCTCGCGAAAAAATAATCCGTCGCGCGACATGGCGTAGTAGACGCGCGCACCCGCCAGGATCAGCCCATTGGCGCAGCCAAACGTGGAGATCATGATGGCCAGCGCCATCAGCGTCGCGCCGTTATGGCCGAAGATCACGGCCAGCGTGGCCGTGGCCACGCGGTCATCCGGCGCGGTCTGAATCTGGTGCAGCGTGAGCGTGGAAAGATAAGCAATGTTGGCCAGGAAATAGAGCGTGATGACGATCGCCGTGCCGGCGGCCAGAGAGAGCGGAATGTCACGCTTGGGATTTTTCACTTCGCCGGCGGTAAAGGTGATGTTGTTCCAGGCGTCCGCCGAAAAAAGCGACCCCACCTGTGAAACGCCAAAAGCAATTAGCAATCCGAACGTCCCTGACGCCGCCGTCACCGAAGGAATGAACGATTTCAGCCAACCGGCGCCCGGCTCGATGGTCTGAGGATCGTGAAGCGCCCAGATGCCGCTGAAATTGGCGTGAATCGCGGCGGCATTGCGTCCCAGAAAAATCCCGGCAAGGATCAAGGCGGCAAGCGAAATCGTCTTGGCCGAAGTGAAAACATTTTGAATCAGTTTCCCGAGTTCCAATCCGCGCGTATTGAGCGCCGTCAAAAACAGAATCAGCAGCAGCGCCACCAGTTGCTGCAGGGAAAGGCTGACCGCGTATTTATCGGAGAGAGCAACGGGAGAAACGATCCAGGTGTTGGGAGAAATCGCGGGCCACACCACGCCGAGAAATCGCGCGAACCCCACGGCCACCGCGGCAATCGTTCCGGTTTGAATAACGAGGAAGAGCGTCCAGCCGTACAGAAAACCCCAGAGCGGAGAATAGGCTTCGCGAAGATAAACGTATTGCCCGCCGGCCTTGGGCATCATGGCCGCAAGTTCGCCGTAGGAAAGCGCGGCCGTGACGGTCATTAAACCGGCGATCACCCAGGCGGCAAGCAATCCGCCGGTCGATCCCGCGTTGCGCGCGATGTCCGCGGAAACAATGAAGATGCCCGAGCCGATCATCGAACCGACAACAATGGTCGTCGAATCGAACAGGCCCAGGCCGCGAACGAATCCCGAGGAATCCGCTTCCACAGGAAGCGCTGTCGCCGTGTTCGATTTCGATTCAGACACCGGGCCGCTCCCTTTTTAGTTCGGCGGGCTTCACGCTTCTCACGGCGTTAAAGTCCCGCGCAAAAAAAGCAGTTCCCGCTGGCGATCACGCTCCGCGCGCTGCGCTGGAAGCCGCCACTTGAGATATTCACGGACGCGTGCGCCGGGGTTCGGTACGCAGATCAAGTCGCGAATCACGGCCAGCGAATCGGCGCCCGCGCGATACACTTCCGCGGCGCGTTCCAGCGTGATGCCGCCAATGGCAACCAGTGGCTTCCTGGTCATCTGCTGCGCTTTGCGCAGAAATTCCGTCCCGACAACCGGGTCCGGATTTTGTTTGGTCGCCGTCGGAAAGATCGGGCCAAAGGCGATGTAGTCGGCGGAAGTCTGGTCCGCGGCTGCAACCTGTTCGAGATTGTGCGTCGAAATTCCCACCCAGCGCTCCGGGCCGCAGATCGCGCGAGCCTCCTCGACGCCGAGATCGTTCTGCCCCACATGCACGCCGCCCGCGCCCGCCAGCAATGCGATGTCCGGCGCGATCGTTCACGATGAGCCGCACGCCGCGCGGACCAAGAGCCACTGGCAAAGTAGCTGCGAAATTTCAAAAAATTGGCGAGAAGAGGCTGCTTGTTGCGGTATTGAATCAGCTCGACCCCGGATTGCGCCAGAGCTTCGGCCAAAGCCAGCTCCGAAATCGTGAGCAAAGTGGCGTCGATTATGGCATAGAGCCGAGGGAACACAAGGTTCATATGCGTTTATCCGGCGCGCGATGTGGCGAAACGGTCAAGAAAGTGGGTGTCCAGGCGGCCGGCGCTAAAGTCAGGGTCCGCCATGATTTTGCGGTGCAAGGGAATGGAAGTCTTGATGCCCTCGACCACGAACATCTCCAGCGCGCGGCGCATGCGCGCGATGGCTTCGGCGCGGTCGCGCCAAAGGCGATGAGCTTGGCGACCAGCGAATCGTAGTACGGCGAAATCACGGCATCGGCATGCGCGGCGGTATCCACACGAACGCCGGTGCCGCCCGGGGTGCTGAAATGCGGTGATGCGCCCGGCGGAAGGAACGAAGGTTTCGGGGTCTTCGGCGTTGATGCGGCACTCGATGCCGTGCCCGCGGAACGCCAACTGGCCGACGACATCTCGAGCTTTTCGCCGGCGGCCAGGCGAATCTGCGATTTGATCAGGTCCACGCCGGTAACCATTTCCGTGACGGGATGCTCCACCTGAATGCGCGCGTTCATTTCGATGAAGTAGATCGAGCCATCTTCGTCCATCAGAAATTCCACGGTGCCGGCGCTGGTGTAACCGACTTGTTCGAGCGCGGTCGACCACGCGCGCGCCCAGTTCGGCGCGCAGCTTGGCATCCACCGCGGGCGAGGGAGATTCCTCGATGAGCTTCTGGTGGCGGCGCTGGATGCTGCATTCGCGCTCGCCGAGATGCATCACGTTGCCGTGCTTGTCGCCCAGCACCTGAAATTCGATGTGCCGCGGCCGCTCGATGAATTTCTCCAGATAGACGATCGGGGACGCCAAAAGCCTGCTGCGCCTCGTTGCGCGCGGTGGCAAAAGCGCCGGGGAAGTTCATCCTCGCTGCGCACCACGCGCATGCCGCGTCCGCCGCCTCCCGCGGAAGCTTTGATGATCACCGGGTAGCCGATCCGAGCGGCTTCCGCCAGCGCCGTCGCCTCATCCGCAACAATTCCCTGCGAGCCGGGCACGACCGGCACGCCCGCAGCGGACATTTCGCGGCGCGCCTGATCCTTTTCTCCCATCATGCGCAGCAAATCCGGCGAAGGGCCGATGAAGGTGATGTGCGAAGCTTCGCAGACCTCGGCGAAATTGGCGTTTTCGGAAAGGAATCCGTAGCCGGGATGGATGGCGTCGACGTTGGTGATTTCCGCGGCGCTGATCACGTGCGGAATGTTCAGGTAGCTCTCGCTCGACTGGGCGGGCCCGATGCACACGGCTTCATCGGCAAATCGCACGTGCAGCGCGTTGCGGTCCGCCTCGGAATAGACTGCCACCGTGGCGATGCCCAGTTCCTTGCACGCATCGATCACGCGCAGGGCGATTTCGCCGCGATTGGCGATGAGGATTTTTCGAAACATTCAGGTCGGTGAAGGCAAGGCGCGGCCTATTTCTTTTTTCCCGCGGGCCGCATCGCGAACAGCGGCTCGCCGTACTCGACAGGCTGGCCGTTTTCGACAAGTACTCGCGCCACTTCCCCGCTGATATCCGCTTCAATCTCGTTCATCAGTTTCATCGCTTCAATGATGCAGACGGTCTGGCCGGCTTCGACGATATCTCCCGCGCGAACAAACGGCCCGGCTTCAGGACTCGGCCCGGCGTAGAACGTGCCGACGATGGGCGACTTAATAATGTGCTCGTCCTGCGGCTGCAGCCGCGGCCTGTGCGGGTGCGCTGACGGCTTGCGCCGCTGGCTGGGAGGCGCTGGGAGCAGCCTGCGCCGCGGCGATCTGCGGTGCGCTGGCTTGCGCTACGGGAAGCGTCAGAGCCGGGGCCGCAGCCCCCTGCGGAAGGGCCTTCTTCAGGCGTATCCTGAGGTCTCCATGCGCATATTCGAACTCTTCCAGTCCGTGATCGGTCATGAAGGAAAGCAAACGCTCTAACTGCCCGAGATCGACTCCCGGCACGGAAAGATCGGAACTGGCTGGCTGTTTTTTGGGTCCCTTCATCGTTTTGCTCAAAGCTCTAGGAATTCCCTGGGAGTAGTCGTAAGAATTTCGCATCCGCGCGGGGTCACCAAGGCATCGTCTTCGATGCGGATTCCCCCAACGCCTTCCACATAAACACCCGGCTCCAAGGTCACCACGTTGCCTGTCTCCAAAATCGTTTTTTGGTCCCGAGCGATCCGGGGATGCTCATGAATTTCAAGGCCAATCCCGTGGCCGGTACTGTGGACAAAATAACGGCCTAACCCCTTGTGTTGCAGGACGTTTCGGGCTGCGGCGTCCATCGCCCCACAGCTGACTCCCGATCTCAGTGCGTCCCTTGCTGCCGCCTGCGCGTCCAGAACCGCGTGATACCACTGCCGGACGCGAGCTGAAGCTTTGCCTACGTGCACAGTGCGCGTAAGGTCGCTGCAGTAGTGGCGCAGTATAGCACCCAGGTCCAGCACGACCAACTCGTTTTTCCCGATTCGGCGTGCCGTGGGACGCGCATGAGGTAACGCCGAGCGCGGCCCGGCGGCCACAATTGCTTCGAAGGACTCGCCCGAAGCGCCCTTTCGGCGCATTCGGTAGCCAATCTCGGCGGCAATGTCCAGTTCCGTGACACCGGGCCGGATCATGCGAATGGTTTCTTCCATAACATGGGAACCCAGGCGCGCCGCATCCCGAATTCTCTCAATTTCAGAAGCGTCTTTGACGGCTCGTAGATTTTCCACGAGGCCATCAATGGCGACCCACTTTAAATTGCCACCTGCGGCCTTCCTGAGCGTCTTCCAGCCGCCCAAAGTGAGCCGCGAGGGAGAAACCGCGATCCTCTGCCGCTTCCTGGCTCGCAGGTGTTCGCCCACGGCTACCAGGAGCGAGCCTTTGTGGATGTGCACGCGGATTCCGCGCGTCTCTTCCTTGGCCTGAATCGTGAACCTGCCGTCGGTAAACAAGGTGGCGGATGTGCCGTCCACCAGCAAGGCTCCCGAATCCCCGGAAAACCCGCACAAATAATAGATGTTTGGAAGATGGGTCTCAAGCAGCGCGCCAGCCCCTGCGGAATCAAGCGCATGGCGCAGGCGTTTTAGGCGGCTGGAATTGTCAGTCGGCATAAAAAAAGGGAGGAAACCGAGGTTTCCTCCCAGGTCGCGCGATATTGTACCTTGCAGCGATCAGCCCGGCAAGATTCGGGGCGTCACAAAGAACATCAGCTCTTGCGTGGACACGCTGATGGATGTGTGTTTGAAGAGGTTGCCGATCAATGGCACGTTACCAAGCAGAGGCACCTGGTCGATGGTCGTGCTCTGATTGGTGATGACCACTCCACCGATGACGACGGTACCGCCGTCGTTGACGATAACCTTGGTCTGGGTGGACTGCGTATCCAGGCCTGGTTCGCTTCCCACTAGAATGCTCTTATCGATCTGGGTATTTTCGATAGTGATGTCCAGGAAAACGGTGCCTTCCGCAGTGATCTGCGGAGTTACTTCCAACTTCAGAACCGCATCGACGTATTGCGTGGAAATGGTGTTGTTGATGTTGGTTTGGATCGGAATTTGTTGACCCTGCTTTACCGTCAGCTTCTCGTTGTTTTGTGTTATGCCCTTGGGTTCGGAGAGAATCTTGCCGACTCCATGGCTTTCCATCATGCTAAGTACAAAATCGATTGCGTAGTTGTGGCCTTGCGTGGCAAAGGTAAAGCCGCTGGTTGGCGCAGTGGCGCCCAGATTGGTGTTCAGCGGAATCGAACCCGCCGATGACAGCGGAGGGGTCACGGAGTGAACGACGGGGCTTAAAAATCCCTGCGCGCCCGTCAACCCGCCAAAGACCGTGTTTCCAGTTACCCCGGTAGGAGCCGAAAACCCGAACTCCGTTCCGATTTCGCGCGCGAACGATCGCGAAGTCTGCACCACACGAGCGTCGATTTCCACCTGCTGCGATTTTCGATCGATCTGGCGCAGCAGGTTATCGATCTTCGGAATCGATGATGGAATATCGCGAATGATCAGCGTGTTGGAGCGAGTGTCGGCAAGTATGTCGCCACGCGCACTCAGAAATTTTTTCAGCGTGGTCACCATGGTATTGGCCTGGGCATAGTTCAGAACCCGCGTAACGGTCACCATTTCGACAGCCTCGGATTGCGCTTTGAGAAGGTCGCGGCGCTGGTCCGCTTCCCTCTTCAGAGTCTCTTGCGTTGCAATCCGCAAAACATTTCCGTCAATTTCCTTGGTGAGCGCATTGTTGCGCAGCACGATGTCCAGGCCCTGATCCCAGGGAACTTCATCCAGAACCAGCGTCACGGTTCCACGAACGGATGGGTCCAGCACAACGTTCAGCCCGCTGATTTCATGAATCAGACGGAAGAAATCTTTCAAGTCAACGTCCTTGAGGTTCACCGAAATCGGATCGCCTGTGTATTTCTTTTCCGGCATGGCGGAAGGAGTCTGGCCTTCCTCCGCTTGCGGGCCTTGCGGCTCTGGTCGAGCAGGCTCGGCAGCAGGTCTCGCGAATCCCATATCTTTTCCGGTCAGCCATGTTGGAAGTGGCATGTTCGGCACGTTTACCGCCACTATCTTCGGCTGTGCTGACTTTTTGGACGGGCGAAGCGCCACGGGAGTGGCAGGCGGCGCCGGGGTGGTGAAAGAGATCGTAATGTTCGAACCGTCGGCTTGCGCGGTAAACGGAACCTGGTTGGCAAGATCAATCACGACTCGGGCCTGCCCAGGCGCGGGTTGCCCCAAGCGCACATCCAGGACCGGCGCGTATTCGCTGCGAACTTTGTTCTTCTCAACATTCAAGGTCGTCGCGGAGAAATCCAGCACCAGCCGAGGCGGAGAGTCCAGACGCGAAGTCTGGTAGTGCAAGTCGCCGGTTCCGCTGATGCGCACGGTCGTCTGCTGTCCCGGTTGGGCGATCTCGACAGACGAGATGGAGGCCGCCAGTGCGCCCGCGTTCACGGATGTTTGATGCGCGACTTGCGCGCTCGCGGGTGAAATCGCAACCGCGGCGCCTGCCAGCAACAGGCAGCTGAACCCGAAAGCCGGCCATATGGTCTTCATTGCTTTTCTCCTGAACTTTGGTAAAGGTTCTTGGCAACCGTGCGTTCCAGCGGCTTTCCAAATGCGTCTTTGCCAATTTCTTGGAATGAAATGCTAGAGAGGGAAATCTTCTGAACGGAGCCGTCGTACAGTTTGTCGCCTTCTCTCAGAAAATAAACCCGCTGCTGTGAATTCGCAACAATGGCAATCATCCCGCTGGGGCTGCGCACAATTCCATCAATGCGCAATGTGTCGATAATCAGGCCAGCTTTGCCGGGCGGCAGATTTTCCGGTGTAGCGCTCGCCGCGTTCGGTTTGGTGAGCAGAGCATCGAATGGATCGCGCTTCACTACCGGCTTTTCCTCCGCGGGCTTTGCTGCGTCAGGCAACTTAGCGGCGTTTGCGGCCGCCTTCTTGGCGTCCTTCGCCTGTGGTGTGGCCGAAGCCTTCGTCGGCGTCGATGCCGCAGGAGCCTTTGCCGGCCCCTTCACAGCTGCCGGTGTCGAAGATTTTGCGGGAGCCTGCGCCTTTGGCGCCGCCGGAGCTTTCGCTGCGGGCGGAGCCGGGGTTTTTGCTGGGGATGGTGGAGCGCCCTGCGGCTGGGCCGCCGCGGAAATCTGTTTCGTCAATTGGTCGCGCACAGCGTTTGGCTGAACATTCGGATGGTCTTGCGCAAAAGCACAAGTCGCAAGGACCGCCGATAAGGCCAGCGGCAACAGGGTTCGCGATGATTTTGCGAGTTGCATAGTCAGTCGGCTCGATTCCGCCTATTTGCGGGCGGGCTGATTCTTGCCCGCCGGCTGGTTCTTGCCTGCCGCGGACGAATCCGCCGGATTACTAAAGAATGTTGTCACCGTACATGTTCCAGAAACAGTAGTGCCGGGTCGCACAGGGTATTTTGCCTTGGACGAATCCGCCAGGCCGGTAAACGTCAGGTCTCCCACATTGATGATGCGGGACAGACGACTGAGCCTGGTGAAGAAATCCTCGATGCTGAAGTAGGGCCCGTCCACATTGATCGAGAAAGGCAATTCGTAGTGGTACTCCTTAGCTACAACTGCCTGTGCCGTCAAACTACGGATTTGCACTCCCGATGCCGAAGCTGCTTCCTGAAGCAGGCGCATGAATTCGTCAATCTCTTTATCTTCAGGAACGATGGTCTTCAGCGTTTCCAATTGCTTTTCCAGAGCCGCCATTTCCACTTTAAATTCGGCATTGCGTCGTTCGTAAACCTGCAATTCCGCGACCTGGCGATTTAGATTGGCATCCTCGGTATTATTGGAATCCAAGGTATTCCGCATGGCCGATACCGGAGACATGGGCAAGTACTCACCTGCGCCAAAAATGACCAGTGCGAGCGCGAATAAGATCAGCGCCTGGAGATACCACGGATATTCTCGGAACGAAATCGCCATCGCTCCCCCTAGATATTCCCGCTCTTGCGAGCAGCCGGCGGCGTGCTAGCAGACGGCGCAACGCTGGTGGACTGCGGCAGGCCAAACTGTGCCGTCAGGCTGAAAACGAAAATCTGCACGTTCTTACTATTTTCATCCTGGTGCGATTCCTTGATTTCCACTGCTTGAAAATAGCCCGACCGCCTGAGTTGCGTGATGTAGTTGGCAACCGCGTTGATCGAACCCGCCGAACCGTTAATGGTCAGCGCATCCGCTTTACGCTCCACGGAATTCAGCCACAAAGTGTCCGTGCGGCTGACGGTATTGGCAATTGCTTCCAGTAGTTCCTGGCCGCCGGTGCGGTTCCGCTGAAGGTCCTCGATAAGGGAAATCCGCTGTTGCAGGACTGCTTTTTGCTTTTCGAAATTATCCACCTGCTGCTTCAGTTGTTCCAGACGCGCCTTTTCACCCTTTTGCTTCTGGATGTGCGTCGCAATATTGGTATTGGCCGATCGAGGAGCAGGTAGTGGCCGTAAAGCGCTCCCAGGCTGACCACCAGAGCAATTGCCAGCATCACATATTGCAGCGTGGCTTCGAGAGGCACGCTTGTGCGCTGGGCCTTAGGCCGCGATCTACCAAGCAGGTTGATGCGAATCATGGTTGGTCAAAACTCCTGAGCGCGAGCCCCACCGCAATTGCCAGGCGCGGAGCAAGTTCGCGAATCTGATCCTCGTTGTGACGCGCCGGGTTGATCACGATTTTGCGGAACGGGTACATTTCTTCGACCGGAATGGAGAACTCTTCCCGAAGCACATCCATCAAGCCGGGCACGCGCGCGCTGCCGCCGGCCACCACAATTTTCTGAATATTTTCTCCCGTCGCCGTGGCCCGGAAAAAGTCGAAAGTCTTTTGAATTTCGAGGACCAGGATGTCGGTAACCGATCGCAGGATGGTGGCGCGATGTTCCTCGGCTACACCGGCGACGTCTTCGCCATGCTTCAAGCGCTCGGCATCCTCAAAGCTCAGGTCCAGTTCCTTTTGCAGCGCGTCGGTGTATTGATTGCCTCCGACTGAAACGTCGCGAGTAAACAATGGAATTCCGCCGCGCACGATGTTGATGTTCATCACGCTGGCGCCGATATTCAGCAGCGCCACGGTTTGGCCGGGATCGGGATCGTAGTTCACTTCGTAGCAGTTCTGCAGCGCAAAAGCATCGATATCCACGACCGTGGAGTTTTTCCCCGCCTGCGCCAGAACGTTGGTGTGGTTCAGAATCTTGTCTTTTTTGACCGCCACGAGCAGCACATCCATTTGCGAGTCAGTGGACTCAAGCAACTGGTGATCCAGGTTCACGTCCGCGATATCGAAGGGAATGTGCTGGCTGGCTTCGGACTGAATGCGATCGTAGAGCTCTTCCTCGGTCATGGAAGGGAGCGAAACCCGCTTCACAATCACCGAGTGCCCTGAAACGGCAGTGGCCACATTCTTGGTCTTAATCTTTTGCGCCTCGAAAATGTTGCTGATGGCGCCGGCGACGAGGGGCGCGTCCATGATCGCGCCGTCTACCACTGTGTCCTGGGCTAGCGGTTCCAGCCCAAAACTTACCAGTTCATAGCCGTGCTTCGTGTTCTTCAGCTCAACGGCTTTGATGGAACTGGAACCGATATCCAAACCGACCAGAGCCTTTTGTCGAGAGCCACCAAACATGTCCAGACCCCTCAGAAATCCAACGCTTGCCGGATCTTCCCACTATTGCTTCGTGATCCACTCAAGCGACCGGCTCGAAAAACTCGGAAATCCAGCCCGCCCTCACACCTGCGCTTTGCGTGACGAAGAACTTGACCGTATCCGTCGCCTGGTCCCAGCGTTTTGCCTTAGGTCCCCTATCTGGAACCCGCGCAATGGCCCATATGGTTCAGGAACACAGTGCGGCGTGGAACCCTCGCCCTATGGAGCGGTTGCCGCGTAAAGCGAATTTGGCATCCCACACAGGGAGTGTCAAGCAATGGGATTCGCAAGTTGTTCTGAAGAATACTGCTTAGGCGACTGACCCCGCGGACAGGAAAAGGGCAAAAACCGCAATTCATACGGTCTTAGTGATACTAGGACTACTATTACTAGTATGGGCGTTCCGGACACTTTTTCGCGGACATTGTGTTACCGCGTCAGACCCAGTGACTGCCAGATCGAATCGATTCGCTTTTTCGTTGCCGGGTCCATGACAATTTCATCCGGCCACGGACGTCGAAACCCCTCGCCCTCCCACTTGCGCGTTGCGTCGATCCCCATCTTCGATCCGTAATCCTGGATCCGCGAGGCGTGGTCCAGGGTGTCGGCCGGACCCATTGCGAACTCCACATCCCGCTCAGGGTCGATGGCGCATAAGGACTTCCAAACCACCTCGCGGGGGTCCTGCACGTTCACGTCGTGGTCCACGACAACCACCACCTTGGTGAACATGGCCTGCCCCAGCGACCAAATCGCATGCATGATCTTGCGAGCGTGGCCGGGATAGGATTTCCTAATCGAGACGATCATCAGGTTATGAAAGACGCCTTCGGCAGGCATGGATACGTCCACAATTTCGGGATACTGCATTTTCATGACCGGCAGGAAGATGCGCTCGACGGCGTGGCCCATGAAAAAATCTTCCTGCGGCGGCGGTCCCACGACAGTTGTGAGATAAATGGAGTCGCGGCGCTGCGTAATGCAGGTGACGTGGAAAACGGGAAATTCGCCCTCCAGCGAATAAAAGCCGGTGTGATCGCCGAACGGCCCTTCCGTGCGCATCTCTTTCAAGTCTACATATCCTTCCAGAACAATTTCGGAATTCGCGGGGACTTCCAGATCGCAGGTCTCGCAGTAAACCATCTCCACGGGTTCGCGGCGCAGAAAACCCGCGAACATCATTTCATCGAGGTCGGGCGGAATGGGAAGGATGCCGGACAAGCAGGTCATGGGGTCCGATCCGATGGCCACAGCCACGTCGATGCGCCCGTCGGGATTGGCTGCACGAGCGCGGCGGAAGTGCTCGGCGCCATGCTTCTGCGTCTGCCAGTGCATTCCGGTGGTGCGCTCGTCATACACCTGCATGCGGTAGACGCCCACGTTGCGCTTCCCTGTCTCGGGATTGCGTGTGAAAACCAGTGGCCAGGTGATGAAGCGCCCAGCATCCTGCGGCCAGCACTTCAGGATCGGATAATCCAGCAACGAGAAACTTTCGCGGCGAATGATTTCCTTGCACGGCCCCGTCTTCACGGACTTCGGGAAAAACGATCCCAGTTCGGCCAGCTTCGGCAACATTTTGATTTTATCGAGAAGGCCTTGCGGCGATTGCATGTCCAGAAACCCGCGGATGCGCGCAGCCACATCGTCAATATTAGATACTTCTAGCGCCAGATTCATACGGCGCTCGCTGCCAAGCATATTGATAAGCAAAGGAACGCGCGAGCCTTTGGGTTTTTCAAACAAAAGCGCCGGGCCGCCGGCGCGCGTCACACGATCCGTAATCTCCGTGATCTCGAGGACCGGATCGATCTCGGCACTAATGCGGCGCAGTTCACCCTCTTTTTCCAACTTGGCAATGAATTCACGCAAATCCCGGTACGCCAAAACATCCTCCCTATAAGGCCCGATGCCGTCGTTTAAGACGATCTACTTGAAACGCAACGCGACACTCTAACATGAAACGGCGCTCATTGAATTCTTGCAAGACATCGGCAGGTTTGGTAGCGTTAGCCTAGTGCGGGCGTAGTTCAATGGTAGAATAGGAGCTTCCCAAGCTCTAGACGTGGGTTCGATTCCCATCGCCCGCTCCAGAATATCGCAACGATCCCAAACATTCGGTTGGTAGGAAGAAATTGTGACGGGGGCACCGCGCAGGCCCTGGCAAAACGCGCGCCTGATTCAGGCGAATCTGAGGCTGTGGCGGCCTGGCTCTCAGGGTAATCCGCGCTGAGCGAGGTTTCTTCCCAGGCATCCAGCTCGGCGCGCAATTTTTCTACTTTGGTTCGAGCGGTTTCCAGCGCGATTTGGCCCAGCGCCAGGTGCAGGGGCGCGTGCTCGGACTCCAGCACCTTGATGATCGCCAGGCCCGCGCGCACCGGGTCGCCCATCTGCTTGCCGCTTCTGCCGATGATGCGCTCGCGGAAAGCGCCGGCTGTATCCGCATACTCCGGCATCTGCTTGCTGCTCTTTTTCAGGGAACGGCCGGCCCAATCCGTGCGGAACGGGCCCGGCTCCACGATCAACACTTTGATTCCCAGCGGCGCAACTTCTTTTGAGAGCGATTCGGAAAGGCCTTCCACCGCGAATTTTGTGGCGTTGTAGTAGCCCACGCCCGGAGACCCGACTAGGCCGCCGAGGGACGAAATGTTGACGATGTTGCCGTGCCGCCGCTCCCTCATTCCCGGGAGCACCACGTGAATCATGCGCGCCAGGCCGAAAAAGTTTGTCTCGACCATGTTGCGCACTTCGGTCTCATCGCTTTCCTCAATCGCGCCGACGTAGCCGTAGCCGGCGTTGTTCACCAGCACGTCAATGCTGCCGAAGGCGGACTCGGCGCGCTTCACGGCGTCTTCCACTTCCGCCCGGCTGGTGACGTCCAGCTTCAGGATCAGCGCGCGGTTTTCATGGCCGACTTTCAAATCTTGAATCTTGCTCGGATCGCGCGCCGTGATCACGGCTCGATAGTTGCGCTCCAGAACAAGCTTGGCAAGCTCACGCCCAAATCCCGTCGAGCAGCCTGTAATAAACCACACATCCGATTTTTGTAGTGCCATGGTTGTTTCTCCTGCGGGCGCTGGCACGTCCCGGTGTCATGGAGCCGCGCGCTTAAAGGATACACCCGAACGCGCCAAATTTGCATGGCGGCGAACACTTTCCAAACATGAGAGCGGCTCGCGGGATTTTGACTCAAGTAGGACAGGCTTCAGCCTGTCTGCTTTCAAATTTTTTTTTACAGCGCTGGCAGAAATCAAAAGAAGACAGGCTGAAGCCTGTCCTACCGACCCACCATTCGCGCCGCGTTGCAATCTCCGGCCCTTCGCGACATCATATTCGCCATGAACAACATGAACAACGTGAACAAAAACGATTCGCTCTCCATCAGCGTCGTCCATCCCAACCAGTTCAGCGAAGGCACTTCGCAGACGCCGGGTTCGCTGCGCCTCGCGGCCATCTCTCCCGACCTGGGCATCCACTCGGCGCTCTGGGGCGGCACATTCCTGGTCGAGCCCGGAGCGCAGACAGGCATCCATCATCACGGCCCGCAGGAAACCGTGGCCTACGTCCTGGCCGGCGAATCGTTCATCCAGTGGGGAGAGCGCGGAGAGCATTCCCTCACCGCCCGCGCCGGAGATTTTCTGCACGTCCCCGCATGGCTGGTCCACCGCGAAATCAACCGCTCCAAGGACACGCCCTTCCGCTGGGTCGTCATCCGAAGCACGTCCGAGCCAATCGTCGTCAATCTTCCCGAGGATGCGTGGGGGTAGTTTGGCTCTTGCCTCGCGAGCTGAGCGAGGAATGACAAAATGAGTGCGGCCCGTTCTTTGCAGCCCACTTTCGATGTGCATCTTTTTACCTAAGCGCTTAGGATATGCTGCGTATCTTGCGCCCGCTAGATTTGGAACGTATTTATGGGCCTCTTCATAAACACGCAATAGCGGTGTTCGCTGGGAATCCTCCTAATAGTCCGTTTGTAACGATAGCCGTAATCGAACGGTATCCAAAACCGTTGTCAATATCGACCGCGAAAAGAAAAGGTTGAGGCGAGCACTGGCAGAACTGTTCTCTATGTGTCCACTGAAAGGCATTCCTCGGGAGATTTGGTGTAACCATTCGTGCACTGCTGATGGCCCATGCCTCTTAAGGATCGGGTAAGTATCTGGATCAAACAAGCTTATTTAACTGTGGCAGTGGCTCCTGGAGTGCGAGACGTATTCTTGATGATTTGCGCTAGAACTCTAAGGAATCTGGGCGAAAGGTCCGCTCACAACGACCCTCTTTCTCGGCCGCGAAGGAAAAATCTTGCGCGCAACCTGAAAAATGAGGAAGGCAAGTAAAATGGTAAATACGATGGCCGCCTTTGTTTTCGTTGTGGGCTTGAGCAGCATTGTGAGTCTCTGGCTGTTTAATTTTTACGGAGTCAAAAATCGCAGGACTTCCTCCGCAGCCATGCGCCATTGGGTCGGGCAATGGGAATTCTCACCGCAGGAACTCGGTGGTTTCAGCCATGGAAAATTGGCATTGGTGAGCGTGCTGGGGTTATTTCTCGAACTGCTGATGATCCGCTGGATTTCTTCTGAGGTCCAAGTCTTTGCATATTTCAAGAATTTCGTCTTGATTGCCTGCTTCTTGGGATTTGGACTGGGATGCTACTTGGTGCGTCGCCGGATCAGTTTATTGTCCCTTTTAATCCCGCTGGCAACGATTGCCGTCATTGTTAAGCTTCCTTGGCCTGCCCTGCGCCAGCTCATCAGCAGTCTGCCCGGATATATTGGCGCAACTTCGGAGGTAAACGTCTGGGGCGTACCTTACATCCCAGTGGGCTCAAATTCATTGGTCCTTCTGGCTTCGGCTACATTTGTAGTTGTGCCAATCTTTGCTTTGATTTCATTTGCATTCGTTCCCATCGGCCAATTAGTGGGCTGGTATCTGGAAAACGCTCCCAACGGCATTTTCGGATACACGGTCAATATTGTCGGAAGTTTGGTCGGAATTGGCCTCTATACGTTGCTCTGTTTCTTGTTCCAACCGCCGCCGGTATGGTTCCTTGTGGCTGGCGCAATGTTGGTATGGTTTATTTGGCCTCTGCCCCGATTGCGATGGACCTCAGCGATTGTTGTAACTTTTTGCATGGCCTTAACTGCTCTCGGACCGGGAGGCGGAAGCAAGGTGTACTGGTCACCGTATCAGAAGCTGACCGTGACACCGGTGCAGCAGGATGGCGAACTTATCGGCTACCAGCTCGCGACCAACGATAGCTGGTATCAACAAATCTTTAATTTGTCGCCTTCCTTTGTTGCTTCACACCCAAAATACTTCAAGCAGGATCCCGTTGAGTGGAACCCGTATAACGTACCCTACCATTTTTACAAAGAGCCACCCTCAGTCTTAGTGCTTGGCGCAGGGACGGGAAACGATGTTGCCGCCGCGCTTCGTAACGGCGCTGGACACGTCTCCGCTGTGGAAATCGATCCGCTGATCTTGAAATTGGGGAAGGAACTCCACTTTGAAAAGCCGTATGACTCACCGCGAGTGACGGCCGTTCTCGACGATGCGCGCAGCTACGTGGAGACCACAAACGATCGCTACGACATGGTAGTTTTCTCACTTCTGGATTCCCACACCACCAGCTCCTATTACTCCAACATCCGCATCGACAACTACGTTTACACGGCCGAAGCGCTTCGAGCCACCAAGCGATTGCTTAAGCCTGACGGTATTATGGTCGTTAAGTTTTACGTTCTGACCCCGTGGATTGCGGGGCGCCTAAGCAGTTTACTTCAAACTGTGTTTGGCCAAGCGCCGCTTGAAGTGCAATCCAGTAAATCCATGCTTGGTACTCGCGGCCGATTCTACATAGCTGGTTCACAGGCGAGAATCGATCGAGCATTGGCCGAACCTTCCCTGGCTGCCTATGTGCAAACACATCGGGATTTCCCAACTGCCAAGGCATCGCTAACAACCGACGACTGGCCATACTTTTATCAGCATGAGCCCGGGTTGCCGGGATCGGTGATCATACTTTCGTTGGTGCTCATCCTTCTCTGCTGGTCGTTCATGCGCCAAACCGGGGCCATCGTGAGTTCTCTTCGTTGGCACTTCTTTTTCCTGGGCGCGGGGTTCCTTCTGCTGGAGGCACAAATTGTCAGCAAGATGGCGCTATTATTCGGAACGACATGGCTGGTGAACTCGATTGTAATTGCAGGCCTCATGTTGCTGATTGTGGCTTCGAACTTCATCGTCCAATGGATGCCGCAAATTCCAGTGAAGGTCGGTTATCTTGGCATACTGCTTACGGTTGCCGTAGGGTACCTCATGCCTCTCGAACGGCTCTTTTTCCAATCGTTTTGGGTAAAGGCGCTGGCGGCAACCGCCGTGCTTTGCCTCCCTGTCTTCTTCGCCGGCATTGTATTTATTCGGAGTTTCGCGCTCGAAGGATTCCGCAGTGAGGCGCTTGGGTCGAACCTTCTTGGGGCTTTGACTGGTGGATTGCTGGAATCGCTTTCAATGTGGACGGGAATCCGGTCGCTTCTGATCATCGCTGGGCTACTCTACCTGGCATCGTGGTGGGCGCTCATCGCGCAGAATCGGCTCGAACATTTTGCCCCGAACATGGCGTCTGATTCGAGGGCACTTGGTTTTCCTGCACAAAAACCTCATCCGACAACATAGTCCTGCTTCGAGTTGACACTCTCGATCAATTATTGACAAACCAAGAGGGATTGCGCGCGCTACAGTCCCAGCCACGACTCAAGAGTACAGCACACACGAACAACATAGCGAATTGCGCTGTCACGAAAGGCTTTCCCCTTCGTTGACGCGAAGAACTGAACTATGATACGAGGCATTGCACCTAAATTTGGCGGAGGGACGGAATGAACAGGGTACGCGCATGGGTTGTGGGGATGATGTTGGTTGTATTGGGTGCGCTGGCTGGGCTGGGCATGCCGAAAGCGGCTGCGGCGCAGGATGCGAAGTTTGCAGATATGGAAAAAACGCTTTGGGATGTGGATCAGCAGTGGCTTTGCGACGGGCCTTATCAGAAGCCGTATGCGGAGTGCGTGAAGTTCCGGAGCAATTATTGGGTGGACGGATTTTTTGAGGTGCAATCCGGGGGGACGCTGCGCAACAAGGAGGAGATGGTGGCGTCGCAGGCGGCGGCCAATCCGGCGACAGGCGTGCGGCCCTTCCCTGCCGATTTTAAGCTGGTGGCGGTTTACGGGGACGTAGCCATCGGAACGGATCACACCGATTTTCAGACGCTGCGCGCGGATGGCAAATATGCGTTCACGGCGGACAGCCATTGCCTGCGCGTGTTTGTGAAGCAGAATGGCGCGTGGCGCCCGGCCGCCGCGGGGCTTGTGCCGGTGATTCCACCGACCGAGGCCAACCCCAAGATGACCGGCGCGGTGAGCACCAAGAGCCCGGACGAAAAGCTGGAAAAGGAACTGGAGGCCATCGACCAGAAGTGGATGGACGCGGTTCGCACGGCCAAGACCGATTACTTGAAAGAGATGTATGCGGACAAGTGGATCGAGATTATCGGATGGATTCCCACCGTGGTGCTGAACAAGCCCATGGCGCTGGAGCGCGTGGCGCACCTCAATTACAAACCGGGCGAAGGGCTGTTCGCGGATCAGTTCAAGCTGATGTCCGTGTACGGAGACGTGGCGCTGGCCACGGATCGCAGGATCAGGAAAATCGCCGACGCCAGCGGAAAAATCGTGAGCACGCCGCATCGCACGGTTTTGGTTTTCGTGAAGGAAAAGGGGCAGTGGAAAGTTGCAGCGGATGCGGCCGTGCCGGTGATGGCTACGGAGTAGCTGCTTGAATTAGAGACGTTCCTGGATTCTCAAGTTCACGCTCAAGTTGGCCTCGCAGTCGAGATCGGCGGCGAGGCCAAGGTTTTCCAGTAGCACAGGCTTCACAGGCTGCGGAAAAACTCGAAACATGTCATTCCGAAGGGCGGGGTTTGCCCGAGGAATCTGCTGTTTCTTGGAAGCCGAGAAGAAAAGCAGATCCCTCGCTTCGCTCGGGATGACAAAAAGTACTTTTTCCGCAGCCAGTTCAGCCTGTGGGGCTTGCTTGCATTAAGAGCAACCTTGCACCAACTAAAGGCCACAGGCTGAAGCCTATGCCACGTTACTGCGAATGGAGATTGCGATTATGAAGAATACGTTTTGGCTTCGATGCGGCTTTGCGGGGCTTGCGATGGTGTGCGCCGCGTTCGCGGCGATTCCCTGCGGCGCTCAGGCCGCGTCGGACGATTCGTTCGTTTTCATCCACGCAAATTTGATCGATGGAATTTCCAACACGCCCGTGATGGACGCCACCGTGGTTGTGGTGAGCGGACATATTCAGAGCATCGCGCGCGGGCCGCTAAATACAGGCCCGGGCAAGGTCATCGATCTTGCGGGACACTGGCTGCTTCCCGGATTTGTGGACGCGCATGTGCACGTCGGCAATCTTGCGGACGCCAGGCGGGCGCTGCGCTCCGGCGCGACCACCATTGGCGAGGCGGGCGTCAATCACTTTGCGGACGTTGGCATGCGCGAAATGAATCACAAGGGCGTGGTGGACGTGCCGGACGTGGTGGCGGCGGGCTACCACATTCGCACGCATCCTGCGGACGACTACTTCACCGATTTTCCACAGGACATCGATCTGATGGGCGGCGTGCACGGAACGGAAGCGGCGCGGCGAATGGTGCGCGAGATGGTGAGCCGCGGAGTGAACCGCATCAAAGTGATGGCCACGGAGCGCGCGGGAACGCCAGAGACCGATCCGCGCGTGCGAGTGCTCACCGAAGAGGAAATGGCCGCGGTGGTTGACGAAGCCAGCAAGACGGGATTGTGGGTGGTGGCGCACGCGCACGGCGATGAAGGCGCGGCTGCGGCGGTGCGCGCGGGCGTGCATGCCATCGAGCACGGCACGTACTTGAGCGAAGCCACCATGAAGCTGATGAAGGAAAAGGGCGTCTATCTCGATCCCACCATCACGGCGCTTGTGGACATGTCCGATCCCGAGGGCGAGTACGACAATCCCATTTTGCAGATGCGAGGAAAAGCCATGCTGCCCACGGGGCGCGAAATGACGGCGCGCGCCTGGAAGATGGGCCTCAAGATCGTGGCGGGCACGGATACTTCCTATTTCGACAAGAACAATCGAACCATGGCGGACGAAATTATCGAACTGTCCGATGCGGGCCTGGGGCCGATGGATGCGATCAAGGCGGCCACTTCCGTTTCCGCGGAAGAATTGGGCGTGGACAAGCGCACCGGCTCGATTCGCACGGGCTACGAAGCGGATTTCGTTGTGATCGATCGCAGCCCGCTGGAAAATATCCGGCATATCGGCGACGTGGTTATGGTGGTGAACAACGGCAGGATCGCGTTGAATCGGCTGAATGTCGCGCCGCGTCCGTAAGCAACGGCCCCCGGCGTCCACTCCGTTTGCCTCCAAGAGCATGTTCTTTCATTGCTCCACGATGACAGGCAAGAAAGAGAGTGTCATGGTGAGCGGGAAACTCGGAAGGCGTGGATTCATGGCAGGCGTGGCGGGCCTTAGTGCGGCGGGCTTGATTGGATCGTCTCCCTTGTCGGCTGCAACCCCTCAAACCCGGAGCTCGACTCGAACTGTGCGCGGCGCGGGTACTCGCTCCGCGAACGGATTGCCTGCGCGCGGTGAATTTATCGTGCGCGGCGGCTACGTGCTTACCATGGACTCCGCGCTGGGCGACATTCCTAACGCTGACGTCCATGTGAAGAATGGCAACATTGTCGCCATCGGCAAAAATCTCAAAGCTCCCGGCGCGCGGATCATCGATGCCCGCGGCATGATCGTGCTTCCAGGATTCGTGGACACGCACTGGCATATGTGGACCACGTTCATGCGCTGCATGGCCGGAGACAAGCCTGCAGACGGCTACTTCCCTATTACCACGCGCTACGGCCAGGCCATGAAGCCAGCGGATATGTACCACTCCACGCGGCTCGCGGCGGCCGAGGCCATTTACTCCGGCACCACCACAGTGAATGACGAATGCCACAATATCCGCAGCCTTGACTACGCCGTGGCGGATATTCGCGCCCTGCACGAAACGGGAATACGCGCACGATTTTCTTATGGTGCCTATCGCGGAATGCCGCCGGGAGAGCCGCGCAATATCGAGAGTTTTGAAAAGCTGCACGGCGAATGGTCCAGGCACTCCGCTGATGGACTGATTACGCTCGGTTACACCTGGGGAGGCTTGCCGGGCGCAAGCGCCGAGGGCGCACCTCCGTCGCAAGAAAAAGTGGACGCGGCGCGGAAGGAAATCGAAACGGCGCGCCGCCTGGGCGCACCCATCACCATGCATCTCGCTTCCAGGGAGAACACGCCTGCGGGACAAGTGCAGGCGCAGGCCGCTTACCTGGGCAAGGATATGCTGCTCATCCACATGCTGGCCACTTCGCCCGATGAGATGAAGCTGGTAGCCAGTTCGGGAGCTTCCATCAGCACATCGCCAGGCTCGGAGCTGCGCATTGGCTACGGCCTGACCAAAGTCGGCGAGTTTCTGGACGCCGGAGTTAATGTTTCCGCCTCCGCGGACACCGCGCCCCTCACCGGGAATTGCCACATGTTCGGCATCCTGAAATTGCTGCGCAACGCTGTGAACGCCAAGGCGTTCGACGAGTTCAAGCTCTCGGCGCGGCGCGCGCTGGAAATTGGCACCATCAACGGCGCGCGCGCCTTGGGCATCGATCACCTGGTTGGCTCGCTCACGCCAGGAAAACGCGCCGATCTGATCCTGGTGCGGACCGATGCCATCACCATGGGCGTCTTCAGCGATCCAACGCACATGCTGGTCGAGGCCGCCGAGCCGTCCAATATCGATACCGTGGTGGTCGATGGGCGAATTCTGAAGCGCGGCGGGAAGTTCACGGCTCTTGCGCAGGAGCAGATCATGGCAAACGCCGCCGCGACGCTGGTCTCTGTCGGCCAGCGCGTCAAAGCTGCTGCAGGCTAGTTTTAGGAGGTCGGGACTTCAGTCCCGACGAAAAGCATCGTCCCATCAATAGCCCCTGAAGCTTCAGGGGCTGAAGCCCGAAACAGAATGTGACCTGAATGGCCGAGCTGAAGCTCGGCCCTCCTAGGCACGAGAAATTCTAAATTAGGACAGTGCCAGAACCTGTGGAAGCTTGTGAGGCCCGCGAATTCGATGTATGTTACGGCCAGCGTTGCACAAGAAACGGAAAACCCCATGAAAAATATTGCGCGGAAAGTTCGTTTTTTATTTCCACTGATCATTTCTGCGTTTGCGGTTTTGCCGGCATGCGCGCAGCTCGCGCCGCCGAACGGCGCGGGCGTCACCATGGGGCACATGCACTTATTCGTGAAGGATGTCGAGGCGCAGAAACATTTCTGGACGGCGGAGATAGGCGGCACGGTCGTGCAGAACGGGCCGCTCATGCTGATCCAGTTTCCCGGCGTTTACATCATGCTGCGGCAGGCGGACAATACCACGCCGCCGGCAGGCTCGATCGTGGATCACTTCGGTTTTGTGTGGAAAGATCTGCCGGCGGCGCTGGCAAAATGGAAAGCGGACGGCGTGGAGATCGAGCAGGCCGCCAATCCCAACCAGGGCTACGTGCACGGCCCCGACGGCATTCGCCTGGAGTTTTTTGGCGACCCTTCCCTTTCCGTTCCTGTGCAAATGAATCACATCCATTTCTATCCCATGGATATTCCGGCGATGCAGGCCTGGTACGCAAAGATGTTTGGCGGGGTGCCTGGCAAGCGAGCGCGCGTGTCATCGCCGGGATGGGTCGATTGCGACGACCTTCCGGGCGTGAATCTTTCCTTCTCGCAGGGGAAAACGGCGCTGGCTCCCACAAAGGGGCGCTCCATCGATCATATCGGCTTCGACGTGAAAGATCTGGAAGCGTTTGTGAAGAAACTCGATGCGCAAGGGACCAAGCTGGACGAGGCCATTCGCCTGGCTCCCAACGGGACGACCAAGGTCGCCTACTTGACCGACCCCTGGGGCACGCGCATTGAGCTGACTCAAAATCTCGCGCCCGCTGCAAACTGACTTACGGGCTTGCAGACTCGCCTATCGCAGTCTCGAGAAACGACTTCAACTCTCTGAAGCCTGCTCGGATTCATCAGGAAAATTCGGGGCTGGGCGTTTCCTTCGCATGGGCGGCAGCCTGTGCGCGGCCCATCAAGAAGATGGCCGCGCCGCCCACGAATGCGGAAATCGCCGCAGCCATAAAAATTGTCGTCAGCGGAAGGTGCATCGAAAGCATGAGGCCGCCAAAGATGGGCCCGGCGACGGAACCGATGCGCCCTATCCCGAGACCCCATCCGACGCCCGTGGAACGTATGTAGGTTGGGTAAAGCGAAGCCGCCAGAACATTCGTTCCGGTCTGCCCGCCCACGATTCCCGCGCCCGCAAAAAATGCGGCAGCCATGATGAAACCAATGGAATGGCTGTAGCCGAGCAGTGCCACAAAAACCGCGCCGAGCATATAGATGAGGGACACAGTCCTAAAAGCTCCGAAGCGGTCTATGAAGATGCCCAGGATGAGGCTGGCCACCACACCTCCTCCTTGAAATACGGCGGTGGCAACGACGGAAAGTGACAGCGTGATCCCCGCGTTGTGAAATACCGTGGGGAGCCAGCTGGAGAGCAGATAGATATCGAGCAAACTGACGAAGAACGCAATCCACACCAGAATTGTGGAGAGGGCGCGGCCTTGCCGGAAAAGGTGCAGGACAGGCAGTCCAGGCGCGCGCTCTTCGCTGATTACAAAATTGGCATCGCTTCCGAAAACGAGTTGAGGATTCACGCGAGCGAGCAATTCCCTCACGCGCGCGGTTTCCTTTCCGTGAATCACCAGATGGCGGATCGATTCCGGGAGCAGCAACGCCAGCGCCGGAACCAACAGTAGCGGCATCACACCGGCAAGAATGAAAATCCCTCGCCATCCAAATGCGGGAAGTATGGGCACCGCCGCAAAACCCACAATGGTTGCGCCAATCGGAAATCCGCAAAACATGATGGTGATCATGGTGCCGCGGCGGCGATGGGGAGCGTATTCCGCCATCAAAGCGATTGCATTGGGCATCACCCCGCCGAAGCCCAAGCCGGCCAGAAATCGCAGCGCGGTGAGGCTGGCCGCCGAATTTGCAAAGGCAGTGGCCAGCGTGAATAACCCGAAGATCAGCGTGCAAGTAACGATTACTCGCCTGCGCCCATAGCGGTCGGCAATCGGGCCGAAGGTCAGCGCGCCCAGCATCAAGCCAATCAGGCTCGCGGCGAAAATCCGCGAAAGCGCGGACGGCCCGAGATGCATTTCGCGCGCCAGGGACGGCGCAACGTAACCGATCATCTGTGCGGCGAAGCCGTCCAGCATCACCGCCAGCGCGCACAAGATCATGATGCGAATCTGAAACGCGCCGACATTTTGCCTGTCGATCAATTCAGGAACATTTACAGTGGTTATATTGGTCATGGCGTCGGGTCCGTGGCATAGGCTTTAGCCTGTGGCTTTTAGGTATTGCAAGGACTAAACCCCACAGGCTGAAGCCTATGCCACCAAAACACTTTCACCTCAAATTTCATTCCCTGACTAAATTTTACCGAGAATATCCGCAAATTTTGCGGCAACTCTGGCGCGCAGCTCCGGCGTCGCCCCAACCACCGGAGGAAAATCCTTGAGGCGCTCGAATGGGCGGCAGGCGTCAATCAGCCCGCGCGAACTGTAATTCACGGGCGAGCCGTGCGGAATGATGGGGTCCAGCGGGCCGCTCCACATGCGCTTGATGACTTCGATATCCAGCGCGGGATCACAGCGCGTGGAAATCGCCCACACCACATCGAACAAATCCGTGGGATCGACATCTTCATCGACTACAACCACGAAGCGCCCGAGATACGCGCCCGCCTGGCATCCAGCGGCGACCAGGCCCACTTGCTTGGCGTGGCCGGCATAGGCTTGCTTCACGGAGATGACATTGAACAAGCGCATGGCTCCCGCTTCGTGGCACCACACGCCCTGCACGCCGGAAATTCCGGCGCGCTCGATGGCGTCCCAAATCATTCCGGATTTCACGATGGATCTGCCGAAGGACATATCCGACGGCGGGCGCATAGGCGTGGCCATTGTAAGAATAGGATCGTTGCGGTGATACACGCGCCGAACGCGGATGACCGGCTGCTCGCTGGATGGGCTGGCATAGTAGCCGGTGAATTCTCCAAAAGGGCCTTCGGTGTGAACGTCGCCTTCGGTTAGTTCCCCTTCCAAAATAATTTCCGCGTGCGCCGGCATGGGCAGGCCGTAAATTTCGCTGGGGATCACCTCGAACGGCTCGCCACGATGCCCGCCGGCGTAATCGAATTCCGAAACGCCGAATTTTATTTCATTCGCGGCCGCCAGAAACAGCAGCGGATCGTGGCCGCAACACACCAGCACGGGGCAGGGTTTTCCTTGCTTGAAATACTTGTCGCGAATTTGACGGCCGTGCTTGCCTGGAGACATCCACAGGCCGGTAGTATTTTTGGAATGAACCTGCACCCGGTAGGTCGCCGCGTTCACCCAACCCTCTTCCGGATCCCGCATGATCACCAGATCTTCTGTGCCGATGTAGCGGCCGCCGTCTCTCTCATGCACTCGAGGCGCAGGAAATTTGTAGAGGTCCACGTTTTCGTCGCGGTCGATATTTTCCAGGATGGGGCCCTGCTTCACCGTGACCGGAGGAATGGGCTTGTGCTGCTTCATGCGATCGCGGAAGGCTTGCACCACATCGATGGCCGTTCTTGGCATCCCAAAACCCAGCATCAGCGCCATTCGCTTGGAGGAATTTCCCGAGCCGGAGAGAACGCGAAACCCTTTTGGGTATCCCGCGATGTCCTCGAACAACAGCGCGGGCGCTTCCGATTTCTTGTGGTTTACGATTTCCGCGAGCGCGCCCAGTTCCAGATCCCAATTGGCGCCCTTCACGTGCGTGACTTCGCCCACACTTTCCGCGCGTTCCAGAAATTCTCGCAGATCGCGGTGCGGCCTATCGTAGAGGCCCAGCCATTTGCGATCGGCGTTCTTCGGTTGCGAGGTCTGCGACATTTTCCAATCCTTCCATGCCAGCGCTAGATTGCCGCCAAAACTTATATCACGTTCTGTCTTCAACGCAGTGCCTGTGAAAGCGGCGGAGTAGCCGGGATGAAATCTGCGCTCTCCGTCCCGAAGAGCACGGAATGGAGAGGCCTCTACAAAAGCTCCGGCCATTGCCACACGCGGTTTTTTAGAGTCCTCCGGAATTTTGAGCGGGCAGCTTTTCCCTTCTGCTCATCTTCAATATAGAAAATAGGCGAGAGTGAAGTAAGATGGGCGCGAATCGCGGAACATTTATAGAAATTAAAATTCGTGAGGGTGTCATGTCACATTGGAATCGCACCATTTTCACGCTTGGGTTTGCTTGCGCGGCAGCCGCGGCGATGTTCGGCGGGAGGGCCGGTGCGCAAGACGATCCCAATTCCGCGCCCAATTCGTACCGCACCGTTGAAAATTGGGCCAAGCTGCCCGAGGGAAGAACGTGGGGGCAGGTGATCAGCGCGGACATCGATCGCGACGGGAAAAGCGTCTGGGTGGTGGAGCGCTGCGGCGGAACTTCCTGCGCCAATTCCAATCTCGCGCCCGTTCTGAAATTCGATTCGTCCGGCAATCTGGTGAAAAGTTTTGGCGCGGGAATGATCGTGCGTCCTCATGGCCTCTTCATCGACCGCAAGAACAATGTTTGGGTGACAGACGGAGACGCCGAGAACGGAAAGGGCGACCAGGTATTTGAATTCAGCCAGGACGGAAAAGTGTTGCTTACACTTGGCAAGGCGGGAGTCGCGGGAGATGGCCCCGACACATTCAACAAACCGAGCGACGTGTCGATCGCGCCGAACGGCGACATTTTTGTCGCGGATGGTCACGGGCCGGGATCGAACGCGCGCGTCGTGAAGTTTTCCGCGGACGGCAAATTCATCAAAGCCTGGGGAAAAGAAGGAACGGGGCCGGGGGAATTCAACAATCCGCACTCGCTGGCCATGGATTCCAAGGGGCGGCTATTCGTGGCCGACCGCGGAAACAGCCGCGTACAGATTTTCGACCAGGACGGGAACTTTCTTGAGGAGTGGCGGCAATTTGGTCGTCCCAGCGGCGTTTATATCGATAAGAAAGATGTTCTGTATGTCGCCGACTCGGAATCGAATCTGGCGCGCAATCCCGGCTTCCGGCGCGGCATTCGAATTGGCAGCGTGAAAGACGGCAAAGTCACGGCCTTTATTCCCGACCCGGTGCTGAATCCCGGCCAGGGATTGGAACCGACCAATGGGACAGCGGCGGAGGGAGTGGCGGCGGATGATGCGGGCAACGTGTATGGGGCGGAAGTCGGTCCGCGAAATTTCAAGCGGTACGAAAAGAAATAATTTAACTTTCGATAAAATACGTAACACAGCACGGCGGAGCGGCAACCAAAGGCAACTTGTATGGCTAAATTGCGAATTGCCCTTGTTTTCTCAGCCAGTCCCGTTAGGGACGACAGATCGTAGCCCACCGTGAAACGGTGGGGACGCGTGGCCCAACAAGCCTGAGCCCCGTAGGGGCGGCACACGTTAGAGCATGTGTCGCCCCTACGGGGCTTAAAAGAATCGCGGCGTGTCCCCACCGTTTCACGGTGGGCTACGATGTGCCGTCCCTCCGGGACTTCGAGCGAGATCACACCGAGACCGAAGCGACACTAAATTCGTCGGGTCCCGCAAAGAATCTGCGGAATAGTAGTCCAGAGGACACAGAGAAAACCTTGAGAGCCACGGAGAAGTGTTGGAGCAACTTGATTCTTCGCGTCAACGCAGGCACTACAGGCCTAGAACGCGCTCGGCATTGCCGTGGAATATGCGCTCCTTGATTTCGTCGGCGTAGCCTAGCTCTTCCCATTCGCGCAGCACGCGCTCATACGGGATGCTCGGGTAGTCGCTGCCAAAAATAATTTTATCTTTCAAGCGTCCGCGAATATCTTTTTTCAGTTGCGGGGGAAAATATTGCGGCGCCCAGCCCGATAGTTCCCAGAACACGTTTCCTTTGTGCAGAGCAACGGCGGTCATTTCGTCCACCCAGGGCCAGCCGGGATGCGCGGCCAGGATCGTGAGGCCTGGAAAATCCGCGGCCAGTTCATCGATGGCCGATGGATGCGCGTGGCGAATTTTGGCGCCCATGCCGCCGGGCATTCCCGCGCCCATTCCTGTGGTGCCCACATCGATCATGACCGGCACTTTCAATTCGTCAATGAGTTCGAACAATGGGTAATGGCGGCGATCGTTGACCGCAAAATGTCCCATGATTGGGTGAAAGTGAAAACCCAACATTCCGAGGTCTTGAATGGCGTGCCGCGCCTCGCGCAGAGCGGCCTCCCCTTTGAACGGGTCAACCGCCGCCCAGGACTGAATGATCCGCTTGGGGTGGCGTTTCTGCATGGCCGAAACAAAATCGTTCGAACAGGGCGGCGTGCCGATGGTGGTCTCGAGGTCCAGCGCCACAAGGATGGCCTCGACGCCCGCGGCTTCGAATTCCTGGACGACCTCTTGCTCTTCCTTGGGCAGCCAGGGGCGGTTCCAATATTTGGCCAGCGCGTCCACGTAGGGCTGCTGGCAGGCGGTCCACTCGCGTGTGTTTGGGTAGCAATGAACGTCGATGATTCTCATGCCATCTTCCTTGTTTGGCGCGCCGATGCGCCTCACGAAAAACCCCGCCTCTGAAGAGGCGGGCTACAGCACAATGTTCAATTTCCTCGAAAGATTGTAGCCCGGGTCTTCAGACCCGGGGATTTTCTGCTGCTACGCCGATGCGCCGTCCTTGCCTTTTTGTTCCTCGACCATTTTCAATGAAATCGTTTCCGTTAGCGTTTTCTTGGAAACTTTTCCGAATGGAGACAATGGGAAATCCTGCATGATTTCCAATCGCTCGGGAAGCTTATATTTTGCGATTTCCTTGGCCATCAGAAATGTTTTCAACTCAGCAAAATCCAGCCGCGCGTTTTCGCGCAGCAGAACGCACGCGCACATGCGCTCGCCCAGCACGGGATCAGGAATGGGCACGCAGGAGGCATTCTTCACCGAGGGATGCGAGAGGATCAGGTTTTCGATTTCCTCTGCGCTGATTTTTTCGCCGCCACGGTTGATGAGGTCTTTCTTTCGTCCTTCGACAATGTAGTTGCCGGATTTGTGACGCCGCATCAGATCGCCGGAACGGTAAAACCCGTCCGAGGTGAATGTGCGGGCGTTGTATTCGGGAACGCCGAAATAGCCTCGCAGTGTGTATGGGCCGCGGCAGCACAATTCGCCAACTTCGCCGCCCAGAATTTCGCGGTCGTCGTCGTCCAGAATTCGCACTTCGTCATCAGGGGAGACTGGGCGGCCAACGGTTTCCTGGGTGACGTCCAGCGGATCGTCCAGCCGCACAAACATCAGAAGGCCTTCGGACATGCCGAAATTCTCCTGCACGAACGCGCTGGGAATCAGTTTCTTCGAGAGCAGGCGCACTTCCGGCAGCATGGACTGGCCGCCACTTTGAATGATTTTCAGCGAGGAAAGATCGTGGCGGGTCACGGCCGGATCGTGCAGCAGCCGAATCAGCAGCGCGGGAACTACTTTGATGTGCGTGACGCGGTGCTTCTCGATCAGCGCGCAAACGTCCTCGGGCCGCGCGCTGGTGCTGAGCACCACGCGGCCTCCGTTAAAAAGAACACCTTGAACACCGGGGCACGCGAGCGGCAGATTGTGCGCAATGGGCAGAATGACGAGCAGGACTGTGTGTTCGCCCACGGCGCAAACCTGAGATGCCATTTTGGAGTTGTACGCGTAGTCGTTGTGCGTGCGCGGAATCAGTTTGGGAATTCCAGTGGTTCCGCCGGAAAGTTGAAAGATCGCCGGGTCCACCGGGTCGATAGGAACCTCGGCCAATGCTGACGCGGGCATGGCGGCCGGCTTTGCGATTAGGTCCGTCAGCGATAGAAAACCCGGACGCGCGGGGCCCAGAACAATGCCGTGGCGCAGCTTGGGAACTTTTTGTCGAATGCGCTCGACCATGACGCAGTAGTCGAAATCGCCCTGCTGGTCGGGAACAACGCAAGCTACCGCGCCGGAAAGCTCCACGAACTGGCTGATTTCCGCGAAGCGGTGCGGCATGAGCGCGGCAATCAGGATGCCGCCAATCTTTTGCAGCGCCAGATACAGGACCACAAACTCGGCAACGTTCGGCAACTGCACAACGAAACGGTCCAGGGGACGGAAGCCGACTTCCAAAAGGTTCAGCGCAAGATTGTCGGACATACGGTCGAGTTCGCCGTAGGTGATGGAACGATCACGGTCCAGCAGCGCGAATCGCTTTTCATATTTATCAAAAGCGATTCTGTATTCCTGCGCCAGCGTCTTGTCGATCCAATAGCCCTTCTCGCGATATCGCTTGGCAAATTCAGGTGGAAATGGAACGACCCCTTCCAGCACGAAGTACCCTCCCTCAACCCATAATTCTCGACACAAGCTTCATCGATCGGAACGCAAGCTTCTCGTGGCGCCGGCGCCACAAGAAGACGCTACGTTGTTGCGGAAAAGCCGCCGTCGATTACGATGATCTCGCCGTTGACGAAACGATTGCCTGTAATCAGGCTGACCATCACTTCGGCGACGTCTTCCGCTGTCGCGCATCGGCGCAGCGGCGTGCTCTTGGCTCGGCGCGCCATCAGGTCATCATACCTGTCCGCCAGCATGCGTTTCATCCAATCGCCTTCCATCCATCCGGGAGCGACCGCGTTGACGCGCACATCTGGAGCGAGATTGAGCGCCAGCAGCTTGGTGAGGCTCACCACGGCGGCCTTGCTGGCGGCATAGGGCAGCGGCTGCGGCCCAGGGCGCAGGCCCACGATGCTGGCCGTGTTGACGACGCTGCCGTGCGCGGCCTTGAGAAGCGGAGTGGCGGCGCGCGTCACTTGAAACATTCCGCGCACGTTCACGGCAAAGACGCGGTCCCATTCCTCGGCCGTCATGGCCTCGAAATCGCCGGGCTTGACGTTCGATGTGGTGCCCGCGTTGTTTACCAGGGCATCGAGGCGCCCGAATTCTTTCTCGACGGCGGCGAGCATTTTGCGCACCGAGGGATCGTCGCTCACGTCGCATTGGAAGAGCAAAGTCTTCGCGCCTTTTGCCTGCGCGAGCGCCGCCGTTTCGCGAGCTGCCGCTTCGCTGCGGCTGTAATTGATGGCCACGTCGTAGCCGGCCGCGGCCAAAGCCACTGCGGCGGCGCGCCCGATGCCGGTGGCTGCCCCTGTGATCAATGCGACTGGCTTCGACTGCGTCATGAATTCAACTCCCTATTCAAATTTCAAAATGGCGCGGAAGAATCTTGCCACACAGGAAACTGTTGCTTGGCGCCACGAAAGGCCCCGCCTCTGAAGAGGCGGGCTACAAAGACCTCGGGTGTTTGCGCGATTGTTGTAGCCCGGGTCTTCAGACCCGGGGTCTTTCCCCAACTTCAAAGAAACTTTCCCAAAAGCACCCCGCTTGCCCGTCATCACGTTCGAACAGGTTCGGGCGTCGCCGCAGATTCGCGCGACGTTCTAGGGCTGGCAAATGTGATGGCGCAGCCCCCGATCAGGGACGCCGCGCCAATAGCAACAAACAGCCCTGCCGTGCCAGGAGTATGTTGCTGCAGCAAGCCGGTGACGAAGGGGCCGAGAATCCCACCGGCGCGTCCTACGCCCAGCATCATGCCGACAGCCGTGCCGCGCACTTCCGTATCATAAGATGCCGCAGTGAAATTGTTCAGCACGTTTTGCCCGCCCAGAATGCAGAAGCCGGCCGCGCCCACGCAGGCTACGTTCAGCGCATGAATATTGAAGAACACCAGAATGCCCACGGAAATCGCGCCGCCCAGCCACCATATGGCCATCGCTCCGCGATCCCAGCCGGTGCGATCCGCGATGTAGCCGCACAGCAGCGAGCCTACGAAGGCCATGGCCTGAATCAAAGCGCCGAAGCTGAAGCTGGCCGCAAATCCCTCGCCGCGCTGCATCATGGCCGTGGGAACCCAACCCGACAGGCCCCATATGGCGAACAAAATGCAGAAGGCCGAAGCCCAGACGGACAGAGTGGTTCGCCGATAGCGCGCGGAAAGCAGGAGCGAAACCGAGGCGGGGCGATCGCTCGGCTCAGGGAACATGAACTCTTCTCCTGCCGCGGTGTAGCGCGCGGATTGCGAAGGATTCAGGCGGCAGAGAAGTTGTGCAATTCCCTGCCAATTGCCGCGCATCGCGGAAAATTGCAGCGACTCGGGAAGCGCCACGTGACAAACCACGATCAGCACAATCGACAAAGACGCGGAATAATACAGCGCCTGCCAGCCGAAGATTGGCGTGAGATAAACACCCACGGCCGCTGCGACGATTCCACCCATGGCCCAACCCAGCGCCCAGCCCCACATGGAAAACGTGTTGGCCAAACGGCGCGGCGCATATTCGTTGACATAGGTGACGCCGAGGGGCAAGAGCGCGCCCATGCCGAGACCCGTGAGCAATCGCAAGCCGCAGAAAGTGAAAAAAGAGTTCCCTAGCGTCGCGGTGGCAAAGCTAAATACGGTAACGATCCACAAGGCCACCAGAAGCGTCGCGCGCCGCCCGTATCGATCGGAAAATTTTCCCTGCAGAAGCGAACCGATCATGAAGCCGATCAATCCGCTGGAAACCAAGAGCCCAGCCTGGCCCGGCGCCAGATGCCAGGGCTTGGCGACATAGTGGATGACGTAGGCTGGATTGAACGTGTCGTAGCCGTCAAAGAAAACGACCATGCCAATGAGCAGCGCGAGAAAACGGTGGTAGCGCCCGATGGGGGCGCTTGCGATTTCTTCGCGCACGTCAATCATCGCGTGCGCACCCGCGCGCGACCATCGAATAGCTTTTCAAATGATTCGTTTTGTCGCATCTCAGCCTGACGCCAATTCAGATCGCGCACATAAATGTTCTGGGACCCGCTCAGTGTAAACGCGTCTCGGACGTTGTCAAGCAAACGCGGCAGGGCAGCCAAGAGTGGCTGTCCAATAAGTCAGCGAGTTCGCACGGCGGAGTCTTCCTCAGCACGTCCCATGCGCGGCCAGAGCAGGCCGAACACTAGCCAGACCAAGCCAGCCGCGATCACGATGAGCATCAGCAGGCGCAGCGCTTTCGCCAAGGGTGCGGCTTCCAGCGCGGGCATGCGGATTTGGTACTGGCTGAACACCTGGTAGCGGTCGATCATCCAATGCCAGGCCGTGTGGGCCACTATTGCGGACAAAATAATTGTGCCCATTCGTTCGGCCACCACACGGCGGAAGAGGAAATCCAGAGCGGGGATCATCAGCGCGAGCACCAGAAGTTGCCCCAACTCGACGCCGACATTGAACGAAAGCAGCGATGCTAGCAGGTGGGAGCCCGCGAACTGCATGGTCTGGCGCAGCGCAAATGAAAAGCCGAAACCGTGAACCAGGCCGAAGGCGAATGTGATCATCCACCGCCGCTGCACGGTGGCGCCGCCGACAATATTTTCCAGCGCCATGTACACGATGGACATGGCGATCAACGTTTCGATCAACGGCGGAAACCACAGCGCGTCCGGAGCGAGATTGTAGGCCGAGGCGATGAGCGTGATGGAATGCGCGATGGTGAACGATGTGACCACGGGAATCAGCGCGCGGAAGCGCCGGAACGGAATCACCAGACAGAATAGAAACAGCAGATGGTCGGTCCCGTCGAGGATGTGAAAGAAACCCAGCTTCACAAATTGCGCGGAGGCCTGAAACCAGCGTGGATCGAGGCGAACCAGACCCGGGTCGCCAAGAAATTCGAAGGCGCGCACCGCTCCGCCCGGCGGAAGGAAACGCAGGGCGATCACCACTCGCGCGGCCAGCCGGTCGAGCGCCGGGTGAATCGAAAAGTGCGACTGGTCAGATTGGATGGGGTATTCGAAGAGCACATCCAGCATCAACTGGTCCCAGAAAATGGTCGTGCTGTTGCTGATCTTTGGACCAGTGACGTGCGCCAATGCCTGCTCGTACGAAGCGAAGGAAGGATCGGATTCCAGCGAGAGGCGCGTCTCGACCACACGCGGCTTTGGCAAGCGCGCGTCGCCTTCATACACCTGGATGAAATCGGAGATCCACAGCGTCGCGGCTTCCCGCAGCGACGGATCGACATGGTCAAAATCCAAATAGCCCTGGCCTCGCTCGGGGAAATCCACGTCGCGTATGGTTTTCAGCGGCACGCGCACCAGAATATTCAGATGATTCCCCGCGGGCTTGAAAAACATCTGCACCGTGGCGTCGCTGGGAATGTCGTGGGCCGCCGCGCGCTGCGCCGGCACAAACAACAGGAACACCACGAGCGCAGCATTAGTGGCGGCACGAAATGCGGCAAAGTTACGGGGCATGGAGGGAAAGCGTAGTCGTTGCATGCACCCGCTGACAAGGAAAATTCGGGCGCTGTCCTAATTTAGAGGTTATCGCTCTTAGGAGGGCCGAGCTTCAGCTCGGCCATTCAGGTCACATTTCGTTGCGGGCTTTAGCCCCTGAAAATTCAGGGGTTAAAACCCCTTATGGGAGGATGCTTTGCGTCGGGACTGAAGTCCCGACCTCCTAAGATCGCATAGTGTCAACAACCTTAGAATTAGGACAGTGCCAAAATTCACGATCATGCGCGTTGGAATTGTTGTGTATACTTCCTTGCGCTATCCGCGCCGCGATCCCAGGGCGGGTGAATTCAATTCATCCCTGAGCAGCGGCAATCAAAACAAATCGGCACCGCATTGTGGAGGACGAATTTTATGAAGCGTAAATTGTATATTGGCGCGGGTTTTCTCGCGCTTATCGCCGCGCTGGGATTGGGATCGAGAGCGCTGGAGAAGAAAGCCGCCGTCGAGGCCGCCACGATCCAGGTGCCCATGTTCGAAGTCGATCCGATGTGGCCCAAGCCGCTGCCCAATCATTGGATCCTTGGCCAAACCATCGGCGTTTCGGTGGACGCGCAGGATCATGTGTGGATCATCCATCGCGCGGGTTCGCTCGAGCCAAAGGAAACGTATTCGATTCAGAATCCTCCCGCAGCCACGTGTTGCACGCCCGCGCCGCCGGTGCTGGCCTTCGATCAGGCGGGAAACCTGGTGCAACATTGGGGCGGTCCAGGGCAGGGCTATGATTGGCCGATGTCGAACCATGGCATCACCGTGGACTACAAGGGCAACGTGTGGATTGGCGGCAATGGCAACGCCTACGCAGGCCTGGGCGCGAAGCTTCAGCATGACGACATGGTCTTGAAGTTCACCATGGACGGAAAATTCCTGATGCAGATTGGCCACGTGAGCCAGAGCAAAGGCAGCAACGATACCGAAAACCTCAAAGGGCCGGCGAAAATGTTCGTCGATCCGGCGGCCAACGAACTCTACGTGGCGGACGGTTACGGCAACAAGCGCGTAATCGTGTTCGACGCGGACACCGGAAAATACAAGCGGCACTGGGGCGCCTACGGCCACGTGCCGGACGATACCGACCAGCCGGCCTACGATCCGGAAGCGCCGATCGACCAGCAATTCCGCAATCCTGTGCACTGCGCACAACTGGCCAATGACGGATTGCTGTACGTATGCGACCGCGCCAACGACCGCATTCAGGTATTCAAGAAAGACGGCACCTTCGTGAAGGAACAGATCATCGAGAAAAAGACGCTGGGCGACGGCTCGGTGTGGGATATCGCCTTCTCGCGCGATCCGCAACAGAAATTTATCTTTCTCACCGATGGCTCCAACGAAAAAGTGCACATCCTGCTGCGCGACACGCTGCAAGTGCTGACCAGCTTCGGGGATGGCGGGCGGCAGCCGGGACAGTTTTACGCCGTGCATAGCATCACCACCGATTCCAAGGGCAACATTTACACCACGGAAACCTATCGCGGGCAGCGCGTGCAAAAGTTCGTCTACAAGGGCATGGGACCGATCACCAAGGACGATCAAGGCGTCCTGTGGCCGAAGTCCAGGTAATTTGAAAAACGGCGGAACGTGAACCGTCTCGCTGCCGATTTGACAGGCTGCGGAAAAAATAATTTATTTTGTCATTCCGAGCGGAGCGAGGAATCTCTCTTCGGTTTAATCTCATGACAAAGAAAGAGAGATTCCTCGCTCCGCTCGGAATGACAAAACGGTTGAGATAACAAAATGTTTGGGGAGTTTTTCCGCAGCCCTTCAAGCCCAGGCTTGAATCGGAAGCCGCTCGACCCTTCCCCGCTATGCTCAGCACTATTCAGACTGTAGGAGGCATCATGCGCAAGAGGCTACTGATTCTTATGGCGGCTGCCATCGTCCTGGCATCGCCGGTCCTGTGGGCCCAGCAAAAGAAGGCTCTGGAAGTGTATTTCATCGATGTGGAAGGCGGGCAATCCACACTGTTCGTTTCGCCTAGCGGGCAATCCCTGCTGGTCGATACAGGCTGGGCAGGAGCGCGCGATGCCGGCCGCATCGTGAGCGTCGCGAAACTGGCGGGCGTCAGCCAAATCGATTACCTGGTGCTGACCCACTATCATGGCGACCATGCAGGCGGCGTGGTCGATCTCGCGAGACTCATCCCCATCAAAAACTTTGTCGATCATGGTCCCGGCGCGGAAGAGACTTTGAATGTTCCGCAAAATTACGCCGCCTATCTCACAGTCCGCGGCAAAGGCCAGCACATTCAGGTTAAGCCCGGCGACAAACTTCCCGTCTCGGGGCTGGACATTCAAGTGATCTCCGCGGCGGCGGAAACGATTTCCAAACCGCTGCCGGGCGCGGGAGCCGCAAACGCGGAATGCTCGAATTTCGTGCCCAAGGACGAAATGAAGGAAACCCTGATCGGCGGAGAAAACAAGCAGTCCGTGGGCATGGTGATCTCGCTGGGAAAATTCCGCATCGCGGATTTTGGCGATCTGACCTGGAATAAGGAGCACGATCTGGCTTGCCCGAAGAATCTCATCGGCACGATTGACGCCTATGTCGTTTCGCATCATGGGCAGGACATCTCCAGCCTGCCGATGCTGGTGCATGCCATGCGGCCTCGCGTGGCGGTGATGGACAATGGAGCGAAAAAGGGCGGCGCGGTGGCCACCTTTGAAACCTTGAAGTCGTCGCCCGGACTGGAAGACCTCTGGCAGCTGCACTATGCCGTTGACGCCGGTGATCACAACATGCCCGAAAAATTTATCGCCAATCAAGGCACCGGCGGAACGTCCGCAACCGGCGTCCCCGACGAAGGCCCCGTGAACTACATTCAACTGACGGCGCGGCCCGATGGCAGCTTCACGGTGAAGAACAGCCGGAACGGTTTTCAAAAGGAATACGCGGCGAAGCCATAGCGTTTTCAGCCGAAAAAGGCAGGATGGCGCGGTTAAATTACCCCAACTCGGAGAGAAATTCTCCGCCTTTCGCATAAAATGCATCGAATTGCAGCATAAATGGGTCATTTCATTGGTCAGAAACGGCATAAGGTGCTATGATGGCTTATGAGCAACGCGTACAGAATTGTCTTTGCGTGCCCCAAAGGTGGGCACAATATCAATTTTCAGCGGAAATGTTCCGAGCCGGCGCTTTCGGAAAACGAAGCGATGAAGATGTTCGGCGAAGTGGAGATTGTCTGCGAAAGCCCGAGATGCGGCTGGAGCGGAAAAGCGTCGAAAACCAGGCTTCTGCGGATATTGCCTTTCGATTGGATATTTTCCCCAGCTGTCCAATAATCCAGTAAATCGATCCGCTGCTTCCCTTTTCTGTGCCTTGGATGGTGCAGTGGCTTGTTTGGCAGGACAGCCACTGCCTGATCCGCGCCAAGCCCCTGATATCATTAGGCTATGAAGGATTAACGTGTTAATATAAAGATGTTATTGTAGCTCTTGTAAACCTTTAGTTTTCTTGGAGGCCTGCAAGTCCACACTTGCGGGCCATTTTTTTGGGTTCGATCCTGCGAAGTTGAGGCCATCGCCCAAGCACGCCAAGCGCGTTCCACGCGAGGAGGCACCTTGAAAGCTCTCGAAGAAGGCGCATACATTAAGCATTTCCAGTACGGTTTGGGTGTCGTCACCGAATCCAATTCGGAACGCACGTCCATCGACTTCGACGTTCATGGCATGAAGAAATTCGTCACCAGCCTCATGGTCGTCGATGCCGCGGAAGGCACACCGCCTAGACGGCGGCGCGCGAAGAAGGCCAAGAAGGCCATCGCAGCGGTCCCAGCTCTCGAGCTGGCCGCAGGCGCCAAGTGAGCCACGAAATCATTGTTCAATTTCTTGGCTACCAAGTGAAGACGCTGGTCCGCGAGTACACCTTCGCCGTGCGTGAATCCGCCAGCGAGCCTCGCGAGTTTACTCTGACCATTCCCGCCCAGGCATTCAACGAGCGCCTTCTGCGCATTCAAGATGCGCCGGACGTTTGCTCGCGCAAGCTGCGCCGCGAACTGGCAACCTACGAGAACCATCCGCCCGAAACACACTATGCCATTACCAACGCGGAACTCGAAGAATATCGCAGCTCGCACGCGCCACGCACGCCCAAGTCTCCGTTCAGCCGCAAGCCCGTGGAAGATTACTGAAGGGCCCCGGGCAATCACACCTGTGCGCCGCGAACGCAGCAAGACAAGTTTGATTGGGGAGGTTTAGACCATGCTGCCGAGTGAGAGTGTTTGGAAGTCCAAGCTGGAAGATTTGAAGAGCGAGCGCCGCCCGCTGGTGGGAAGTTTTGAGAACTGCCCGAGCGACGTGGTCCTGGCCTTAAAAATCAAAGCCATTGACGATGAAATCGCGGTATGCACGGAACACATCCGGCGGGAAAACCGGCTCAGCTAGGCCACGCCCGCAACATGGAAAGCGGGAATTCTTAGAGCGGTTCGTTGCTCTTCTTCAGAAGCTGCCGGACGATCATGTTCAGGACGCTCAAGATCAGCCCTCCCCAGAACGCCGGCCACAATCCCCGCACCTCGAAACCGGGCACAAACAGCGCCGCGAACTTCAGCATCAGCGCATTGATTACCAGCCAGAAGATTCCAAAGGTGAGGATGGTCAGAGGAAAGGTAAGAATTTTCAGCAGCATGCCAATGGTGCCGTTGACGAGACCAATGACCACTGCCGCGATCAGCGCCGTGCCAAATCCTCGTACGAAAAATCCCGGTACAAAATGCGCCACCAGCAGCAAGCACAGCGCGCTCAAAACCCAATGTGCCAGTAATCTTGTCATTTGATTCTCCGCAAACAAGTCAGGTAGTTCTCTGGATCGATTCCGCACAACAAGAGAAATAGTACGCTGCGACGGGCGCTGCGTACACTATTTCCGTGAAATTCCAAATTTTCCGGAAATCGCCCCCATGGAGTATGTCGTGAGGTGCGCGACAAAAATCATTTTGGGTTCATGATGGCTGCCCTCCGGTGTATAAATGTGCCCATCCGTAAAGTCAAAACGGAAATGCCGATCAAGGGAGTTTAGGATGCGCACTTTTGGAATTAGTATTGCATTGGCGCTGGTTGCGGCTGCGGTGGCGATGGCCGGGCGGCCGGTCACATCTCCAGCAAGCGCATCAGCAGGGTCAACCGCGTTGCCGCAGGCGCCTGCCTCGCAGGCAGGCCCCGCTGCCATGAAACTATTTTCGTCCGCAGCCGATGTGCAGGCGCTACTCGCCAAAGCCAAGAGCGAACGCAAGGAAGGCCAGGTGATGGTCGCCGAACCGATTCTTTCCCTCGCGCCTTACGTTACCAATCTGGAATACAGGCCTATCGAAGGGGCCGTGGCCGTCCACGAAAAAGAAGCGGAAGTGGTGTATGTGATTGACGGAAGCGGGACGCTGACCACAGGCGGCACCGTACTGGACGAGAAGCGCACCAACGCCGCGAATCTTTCCGGCACGGCCATCGATGGCGGAACCGTGCGGAACATCGGCAAAGGCGATTTCACGATTATTCCGGAAGGCACGCCGCACCAGTTCAAGCCCACCAATGGCCCGCTGGTCATGATGACCATGCATGTGCCGAGGCCAGCGCCAAGCGCGCAATGACTCTGTTCATCTGCAAATCAGCCCGATCCTGGAATTCAAATTGAAATGAGGAAACCATGAAATCCTTTTTCGCAAAAACTGCATTGTTTGCGGCGGCCTTATTGCTCGCCGCATCCGCCGCTTCCACGGAAGAAGGCGTGCCGGCGGCTGTTCACTATATCCCCCACGATCAAGTTGCGGCCGTGATGGCCAAAGGGGGTCCCATCGTGAGTGACCCGGGCCTCGTCGTGCTGGCCAATCGACGGGATGCCGGCGCGGTCGAATACCACGCGCATACCAACCACATCTTCATCATGGTCGATGGAGAGGCCACATTTATCACCGGCGGGACAATGGTTGGCGCAAAGCGAACCAGCCCTGAACAGATGACCGCGGCGTCCATCGACGGTGGACAGACTTTCCATTTGAGCAAGGGCGACGTCATCACCATTCCGGCAAAGACGCCTCACTGGTGGAAAGAACTCTCGACGAAAACGGTCGGCTACTACGCAATCAACATCGAAAGCAAATAGCGGAAGTTTCGGGTGGAGCTTCTTGATTCGAACGATATCCGAGGGGGGACGATCATGCGCTATGTATTCCGTTTGGGAGTCATGCTGGCAGCGTGCTTCGCGATTCTCGCAGTTGCCACTTTGAATGCGCAAGCCCAGAAAAGCTATCCGCCCTGGAACGACCTGCCCAATCCGTATCGCACGGTTACCAATTGGGCGCAATTGCCCGATGGGAGGAAGTGGGGAGCGACGTCGGGAGTGGCCATCGGCCCTGACGGCAACATTTGGACCTATGAGCGATGCGGTGGAAACGGCTGCGCGGATTCCAACGTCGCGCCCATCCTCGAGTTTGATTTATCCGGAAAACTCCTGAAAAATTTTGGCGCGGGATTGTTCGTGCTTCCCCACGGCATATTTGCGGACAAGGATGGAAACGTGTGGGTGACCGACGGAATCGGCGGCGGCACCACAAGCGACGACGCGGGCAAACACGGAAAAGGCCACCAGGTATTCAAATTCAGCCCGGACGGAAAAGTTTTGATGACGCTCGGGAAGGCAGGCGTCCCCGGCGATAGTCCGGACACCTTCAACCGGCCGTCGGCGGTTGTGGTGGCCCCCAACGGCGACATCTTTGTTGCCGACGGCCACAATTCCCCGCCCAATTCGCAAGTCAATGCGCGCATCGTGAAGTTTTCCAAAGATGGGAAATTCATCAAGGAATGGGGCAAGCTGGGAACGGCTCCCGGCGAGTTCAACACGCCACACGCGCTGGCCTTCGATTCCAAGGGACGATTGTTTGTAGCCGACCGCGCCAATAACCGCATCCAAATCTTCACGCAGGACGGCAAGTTCATCAACGAATGGAAACAGTTCGGCCGCCCCAGCGGAATTTTTATCGACAAGGACGACACCATGTACGTGGCCGACTCGGAGTCCACGGACAAGCCGGGCTATGGTTATAACCCCGGCTGCAAACGAGGCATCCGCATCGGAAGCGCGCGAACCGGCAAAGTAACCGCCTTCATTCCAGATCCTGCTCCAGGCGGCTCGACCAGCGCGGCGGAAGGCATTGCCGTGGACCGCCAGGGCAACATTTATGGCGCGGAAGTCGGCTCCATGGATTTGAAAAAGTATGTGAAGAAATAGAATAAGAGTCCAAGACCGGTTAGCGCGTCTCAAGATACAGGCAGTTCGAGATAGCAAAAAACTTTCAATTCAGAAATTTCCATTTCAAATGAAACATCCTCTAAGTTGCTCTGTATTTCTCCCTGAACTCTGTGGTATTTCTCTGTGTCCTCTGTGTTAAATTCCGAAAAGCTCAACACAGAGGACACAGAGAAATACCACAGAGGAAATTCTCCGATGCCGAGCCCAACGTACACTGCGGATACCAGAGCGCGTATTGCCGCGCTCCTGAGCATTGCGGCGCTCGCAGCGAGTCTACTTCTTGCAGCCTACGCAACGGCTGCGCCCGCAGACAAGCGCAAACCGGGCCTGTATTGGAGGCTCGAAACGGATAAGGGGCAAATTTCCTGCAAACTTTTCGAGACGGAAGCGCCGGTGACGGTGCGCACGATGGTGGGCCTGGCGATCGGAAAAATATCGTACGTTCATCCGGAAACCAAACAAACCGAGCGCAAGAAATTTTTTGACGGCCTTGTCTTCGACCGCGTGATTCCCGGAGTCTTGATTCAGGGCGGCGATTTGCTGGGCACGGGCGTTGGACATCCCGAGGGCCCGGGATTTCCTTACAAGAGCGAAATTGCGCCGTCGCTCAAATTCGACGCGCCCGGCCGTTTGGCCATGGCCAACAGCGGCCCGGACACAAACGATACGCATTTTTTCATCACCGAGGCGCCCTATCCGGCTTTCAACGGGAAATACACGATCTGGGGAGAATGCGAAAACGTGGACGTAGTGAAAGCGATTGCGCGAGTGCCGCGCGACGCCGGCGACACACCGGTCACGCCCTTGCACATCCAGCGCGTGGTCATTGAACGTGTGGGTCCAGCTCCAGCAGATGCTCCGGAGGCGATGCCGCCGGACAGCTCTTCCAAGTAATTCCATTTATTCGCATGCCGCGCCTCACCAGACGGTTTTGCATTGACAGTGTCCGGCAGCGGTGGGATAGTCGCGGCAATTGCGAGGTGCTCCGTGAAAATTAAGTATTTAGCGTTCCTGGCGTCGGCTTTTGTTTTCTTCATCCCATCGAGTGCAATCCTCGCTCACCACGGATCTTCTGTATACGACTCCACGAAGTTGTCCACGCTGAAGGGCACGGTCACGGATTTTCAGTTCATGAATCCGCACACGGAAATCCTTTTCGAAGTGACTGGCGCCGACGGCAAAACCGAAAAATGGACGGCCGAAGCGCCCAGCCTGACCACCATGTCCCGGGCGGGATGGAACAAAAACATTATGAAGGCCGGGGACAAGGTCACATTCATCGGCAATCTCGCCAAAAGCGGCTCGCACATCATGCGACTGCGCAAAGTGGTTTTCCCGAATGGCAAGGAATCCGTGATGGATCGCGGCGAGGACTACGCGGAGTAACAGCCGCCCAGGGAGCTTCCGAAATGCGCAATCGCTTTTGGGGTTTGGCACTTGTAGCGCTAGCGGCGACTCTGGCCACCTCGCCCGCGATTTTCGCTCAAACAATCCAGTCCAGTGCTGCAAAAACTCATTCTGCAGCCGCGCCGGCGGACCTGTCGGGAGTTTGGAGACGATCGCGGCGCGCGCCAGACAAATCCCGCAAATACACAATTTACGAACTCGCGTTTTCCTTAACGAACGTGCTGCCGCCCATGACTCCCTGGGCGCAAGAAAAATACGATGCCAACAAACCAAATATCGGGCCGAGAGCGGTTTCCTTGACGGAAACGAACGACCCGATCATGCAATGCGCTCCCCCGGGTGTTCCGCGGGTTTATCTCATCCGCGGAGAGCCCATGGAGATCGCGCACATTCCCGGCCGCGTGCTCATGCTTTTCGAGTACGACCATTTCGTGCGCAATATTTTCACCGATGGGCGCCAGCATCCCAGCGATTTATCTCCTTCCTGGATGGGAGACGCGATTGGCAAATGGGAGGGAGATACGCTGGTAGTGGACACGGTGGGATTCAACAACAAGACCTGGCTCGACAATGACGGCCTGCCGCACAGCGAAGATCTGCACGTCGTGGAACGCGTCCGCCGCGTGAATCACGATACCTTGACGATTGACACCACGATTGAAGACCCCAAGGCCTACCCCAAACCCTGGACAGCACACGCCGTCTTCGAATTGAAGCCGACATGGAATCTCGGAGAAGTCGTTTGCGAGGACAATATTTCCTACGGCGACATGCAACAAAAGTCCGAGGGATCGAAGTAGCACAGGCACTCTGCCTGTGCGCTTTTCTAAAGGTTTAGCGCACTCACAAATTAATCAATCGCAAAAATCGCACAGGTCCGCCGCGGCGGATGCTACTGGAAGCCCCGCAAAATAGTTGTCAATCTCCCATCTTCACAGCCAATTTTGCCGGGACGCTGACGCGCGCGGGCGGCGTAGCGCTCAGCCCCGCCAGAACGCCGTTGGGGCCGACGGCCAGCAGGGACTTGTCATTTTGCGGGCAAGACCAACTGCTCACGCTCTTGAGATCGCCACTGCCTTTGTAGTGAGCCTGCTCGGGAAACTTGCAGAGCGGCATGGTGCGGTCCACGGCATTGTTGGTCGAGTGCGTCGCAGGAATCGAGTCCGGCGCGATTCCCTTTTCCACCCATTGTTCGAGAGCGCTCAACGTATCAAACGAGTTTGGCCCCGCGCCCAGAACGCAGTGCTGCATGCCGGGAACCATGAAGAGGCGCGCGTTCTGCTGAAGTTTCGCGTAGCCTCCGGTTTCTTGCGCCAAGTCTTCGTAGAACCAGATGCTGCTGTAGGGAGAAATAACCAGGTCGTCGAATCCGTGATACATCAGCAGCTTTCCGCCCTTTGCAAAATAGGCGCCGAATTTCGAGGGGTCGTCGGGAATATCCTCGGCGAGGCGTGTGTAGACTAGATTCAGCGCATCGGCCTTCACCACACCGTTGCTCTCGATGGAATTGTTCATGTCTTTGCCGGCGTCGTAGTAGCCGAGCTTCATCAAGATGTTTTGCGCGAGGGACCAATTTGCGGGAACAGTGGCATCGCCCCATGGCTTGGCTGAAGTGGGATCGGCGGGCGGCGTTTCGAGATAGTTGGTTGCGCCGCGCACCGTCACGTTGTCCTGCCCGAGATTGCCCACGGATGCACCTGGATAAATCAATTTGCCATGCTCGTCGCGGACCGGGCTCATGATCAACTTGAGCGCGTCGGCCTGTTTCTGCGTAAGAGTTTCGGGGACCAGCGCGTCCGGCTGAAACGTGCACTTCGCGGGATTCTGGATCAGGCCGTCGGCCACACCGTCCACCTTATCGCATTGCTTCAAGATGGCCGCGTTAACGGCCTGGAATTTCGCGGGAGGAATGTAGCCCTCCAGCAGCGCCTTTACGTTTTTTAAACTCCAAAGCGATGTGCCGACAGGATCGAGCCAGGGCGATCCGGAAATAATGCCGTCATAGTCGCTGGGAAATCGCGTGGCCTCGATCAGGCCCATCTTGCCGCCGTTCGAGCAGCCATCGAAATAGGAGCGCCGGATGGTGTCCGCGCGGTAGTAACTTTTCACCAGCACTTTGGCGGCGAGCGTCACATCGTGCACCGCGCGATAAAAATAATCGATCACCTTCGGCATGTCCGGCACGCCCGGCGCGGTGTATTCCCAGGTGGGGTTGGCAATGAGGTGGCCCGTATCCGTTATCGCCGTGGCGTAACCCCTGGCGAGAAAGAGCGGCTGGTCTGCTGGGTTTGCCGAGGAAGTCAGCGAGCCCGCCAGGCCTCCGACACCGTTGAAGATGAATTTTTGGTTCCAGTTTGCAGGAAGCATCACCTCGAAATTGGCAGAGCCGGGCTCCGCGCCTTCGCCCGAAGTTGTGACCGAACCTTTCACGTCGCAATATTCGGGATTGGGCGGGGCCGCCGGAACGACCGAGGCGGAAGTAATCGTCATGTTGGGAACCTTGAGAGCGTTGAGAGATGTCACGCTGCAATCCGCCCGCGCCGGAATACTTGCGAATGCGGCGCAAAGCGGCACGGCCAGCGCAATCCGCACGGCCAACGATGGAAATCTCACAAGCCTTTTGACGCGACGATTCATGTGCATCCCTCCAGAGTTTGCGGCAAATTAAATTTACTGAGAGGCTTTCTTCGTGGTCAGAGGGTAGTACCAAACGCCCTCAAATGTCACTAGGCCAATTGCTGCCATGCGGCCACGAATGCACGGCGCATCAGGCCCGCTTGTGGCACTGTCCTAATTTGAAATTCCTTCGAGCAGTCGGAGGTCCGAGCTTCAGCTCGGACATTCAAGCTTGGCTTGATCTGGGCTTTAGCCCCTGAAGCTTCAGGGGTTAAAACCCCTTCCAAGGCGATACGTTTCGTCGGGGCTGAAGCCCCGACCTCCGAAATCCAAGCATTCTGCAAAATGGGACAGCACCACGCCCGTTCCCTGATTGCTTTTGAGCCTTGCCATGACTTAGGATTAGGCCCATATTGAGGCATTGCAAGCGAAAAACCGAGTGGCGCGGCGTTGCGGAAATACGAGTTCGATTCAAGAAAAAAATCAGCGAGAGGATAAACGAAAAAGTATGAACATGAAATTTTCTGTACGCGATATTTCCGGGCTCCTGGGAATTTTGGCGTTGTCCGCTGTTGCGCTCAGCACGAGCGCGCCGAGTCTCCACGCGCAAGCCCCTGCCGCCGCTCCCCCACCGGCGCCGCTGCTTGCGGCCGACATGAAGGGCAAAACCGCCGAGCAAGTTTACAAGAAGATCGAAGTGTTCAAGGGCATTCCGGCCGAGCAAGTTCACCCGGCAATGGAATACATCACCACCGCGCTGGGCGTCGGATGCGGCTACTGCCACGCGGTCCCCCGGTTCGATTCGGACGACAAGCGCGAAAAGCATGTTGCGCGGAGCATGATTCAAATGACCATGGCTCTGAACAACACCGTGTTCGACGGCAAGCGAGAAATCACTTGCTACACATGCCACCACGGCGTGGCAAAGGCCGCGTCAACCATGTTGCTCGCCGGCGACAAAATTCCCACCGAACCGAGCGCTGCGGAACTTTTCCCCGCGCTGGTCATCAAGAACCTGATGAACATCGATTCGAACATGTCGCCGAGCAAGGCGCCTGCGACCGTCATGACCGGCCCGGCTCCCGCGCCGAAGCCCGCCGCCGCGCCGCTTCCCTCCGTGGCGGACGTTTTCAACAAGTATGAGCAAGCCCTCGGCGGCAAGGCCGCAGTGGAAAAAGTCACCGCTCTCTCCTTCAAGGGAACAGTGGACATGATGGTTCCTCCGCCGCCAGCACCTCCGGGAACACCTCCGACTCCTGCCGCGATGGGAACCGTCCCGGCGGAACACTACGTCAAGGGCACCAAGGGAGTCATCTCCTGGACATTCCCTGGCAGGCCCACGGTAGCGATGGGCTTTGACGGAAACATCGCCTGGCATAACACCCCGCTGCGCGAAGATGTGGGCGATGAGGCGCGCATGCTGGTCGAGCTGGGCGAGAAGTTTCCCGGCCTGGAATTCAGGGAAGATCACAGCAACGTGCAGGTTGACGCCATGGAAAAAATCGGCGACCGCGACACCTACCGCGTAGTGGGCACGCGCAAGACTGGATTTCCAGTAATCGACCGGCTCAACTTCGACGCGCAAACAGGATTACTTGTAAAAACCTACACAACCATGCAAAGCGTGATCGGTGGATTTCCAGAGGATACCTATTATGAAGATTACCGCGATGCGGGCGGCGTAAAGGTTCCCTTCACCGCGCGCGTCGTGGGCGCGGAAGGAAATCAAACCTTCAAGTGGTCGCAGGTAGACGCGAATGCTCCGGCAGACGATGCCAAGTTCGCGAAACCCGCTCCTCCTCCACCGCCACCAGCCAGACCAGCGGCGGACTAGCAGCCAATCGGCGAAGCCGGATCGGCGCATTTCGCGACACGCGCGCCGATCCGGACTTTGCGCAAGACTAATACAACTGTTTGGTGGCGCCGGCGTCTCGCCGGCGTTTTTTTCAGAGCTCGATACACCGCAAGACCGCCGGCGGGACGCCGGCGCCACAAGAACGCGCACACCTCCGCGTACCCACCGAATTCCCGCTCGCAAACTGATTTCGCTTAAAAGTAGAACTTTGCCGCCAACTGAATCAATCGTGGATCCTGCGCGCTAACCACCTGCCCGAACGTGCTGTTCTCGACCTCGCCATCCACCGCCGAGGGACCATAAAATTGTGCGTGATTGAACACATTGAACGCTTCCACCCGGATATCAAATGACTTGGATTCCGTAATGCGCACATTCTTGCTGAGCTGCATGTCGAAGTTGTTGATCCCGGGGCCATAGAAGAACCGGCGGGCCGCGTTCCCTAGCTGACCTAGGTTCTCCGGTTGAAGCAATGCGGTATTGAACTCAGGACGCCCGTTGCGCGGATTTGTATTGATGTTCAAGGGACCGGACGTGTAGACCGGAGTGTCGATCAATTGATTGTTGACGCCATTGCCAAGCGACCCCAGCAGTGAGCTATCGGATTGATCATATAGCGTGACGGGAAATCCCGAGCTGAACCGCGTTGTGCCCGAAATGCTCCAACCCTCCGTCAACCGGTTGGTGCGGTGGAAGAGGCGTTCCAATGGCAAGTTGTAATTGTAAGTCGCCACGAAATTGTGCTTCATATCCCAAGCTGAAATAGCCCGGCTGAGCCTGGGATTATAAGGGTTAATCTCTTCTCCAAGATTGGACCCCTGATCGATCGATTTCGAGTAGGTGTAGGCTAGCGAAACAGTGGTTCGGGTCCAGGAGTAGCGAAGGGTGGTCTCAAAGGCGTTGTAATTCGAATTCTCGATTGTCTTCTGCGCGGTGTCTTCCCCGTACAACTCGGTCGGTGTCCCGTTGAAAATTACTCCATTGTAGGTCGAACCTAGCAAGCCGTTTCGTGTTCCATAGTAAACCTGTCCGGAGGCTGACGTGAAAGTGCCATCCTCCGCATAAGGCCCGCAGGTGGGTGAACCTGGGGCAACTTCGCTTGGCTGGCTGAGGCTTAGGCATAGGGCGGAATTGCCAAGATTCGATGGCTGGTCAACCAGAATATGGTGACCCTGATTCCCCACATAGCTCAAGGTTAGAACCATTCTCGCGGTGATCTGCCGCTGAATGGATAGCATGTAGTTCTCAATGTACGGCACTGTATTTCGGTAGTAAAAATAAGGGTCGGCGCTGATTGGAGTGACAGCCGACCAATCGAAAGCGGTGTAAGGATTACCGGCTGAGACATTGTGCGGCGGAAAGACAATTGGATATGGGTTGGTATTCGGTGTGCCATACGGGTCCGCCGCATTAACAAAAGGTGTCGCAAAAAGCGGAGCCTGCGGACTCAGATAGTTGTATCCAAAGGGAGGCACGGAATACATGACTCCCGCCGACAGTCCTTGAAACGCGGTGTAAAACATTCCGAAGCTGGCTCGAATGCTGCTGTCACCATCTTTTCCAAAGATAGTTCTCAAGATCCCGTGATCGTATTTCGGCGCGTACGCCAAACCAATTCTTGGAGCGAACTTATCGTATTTGGTTGGCGAAAGAGTGGAAGGAATTCCGGGATCGCCGGGCACCAGCAATCCTGGTATTGCATTGGGATACAGAACCGACTGCCTTCCAGGTACAACTGTTTGAATATTATTGTACTTCTCCGACCATGGCCTGATTAAGTCCCAACGGACTCCATAGTTAAAGGTCAGCCCGGGTCGCATTCGCCAACTGTCTTCTCCGAAGGCGCCAGCGTAGCGGTTTCGAAGGTAGAAAGGCTGGCCGGTGGATTGGGTGTATTGGCTGGGAACGCCCAACAGGAAATTGGCGAAAGCCGAACCCGTTTCCGAGTTTTGGTTGGCAAGGTTAAATGTTCCGTTGAACGTCGCATTCGGATGCTCGTTAACCTGATCGATATGGAACTCTCCGCCAAATTTGATCGAATGATTTCCCTTAATCTTGGTGAGCGCATTGCTGCCATACAGCGTGTTGTTCCACTGATTTGTGTTGGTGACCGGCACGCCAATCGCGAAGGAAGGAAAAACGAGATTCATTACGCCTTCGTACTGCGGCGCCTGCACATCGATTCCCGTTGAGTGCGGCCCCGTCACAAAACCTTGAGAGGCGAGACTGACTCCCAAACCGCCACTGGGTTGTCCGATGATGTTTGAGTTTCGAATGATTCCGATGTGGAATTCATTCACCGTATTCATTCCAATGACTTTGGTATCGCCCACGGTAAACACCTGGGCGCGGCCGATCGTGAGGGCGTCGAATCCGGGAACGCTTGCCCCGCCCTGTCCACCGGGATATGGATTATCCAATCGGTAACTATCGATAAAATAGTAGCCGGAAATTTGTCCCCATCGGGTATTGGCATCGACTCGCGCGGAACCCTTGTCGTCACGCACCGTCTGGGAAAAGGCGGACGTGGAAAATGTATCGTTCGTAGTATTACTGGGCGCGGGAATGTATTGCAGTAAATTTTTGGCTGGCGCGGACCACGCGCTCAGAGGAATCGCGGCGTTCGGAAGCACGCACTGCGCTGTGGTCGTGCAGCCTGCCGTGTAGTAAGGCTCCCCGACAAAAACCGTATTGGGAGCGTACCCTAGCTCGTTATCCAGATAAGCCGCCCTGCCCGTGGTGTCCACTGTTCCGGTGAGGGAAGTAGCGATGTCCATCAGATTGCCTTGGCGGTCCGCGAGGGACGGTACGGAGATGACCGGTGACGTTATTCCTTGATTGGTGCGCGTTCCCTGATAGTCCCCAAAAAAGAAAACGTTATCCTTTTTGATTGGCCCACCGACCGTTCCGCCAAACTGGTTTTGCTTGTACTCGCTCCGAGTAGCTGCGAAATAATTCTTGGCGTCGAGAGCAGTGTTCCTTAGAAACTCGAACGCGTCTCCGTGAAAAGTGTTGGTGCCGGACTTCGTGACCACATTGATCAAGCCGCCGTTGTAGTTGCCGTATTCGGGGTCGAAATTGTCGGTCAGAAGTCGGAACTCTGAAATCGAATCGAGATTGGGAATCACCGACGTGCCGCCGTTCATGTACTCCTTCACGTCAATTCCATCCACAAAAAAACCATTCGAGGATTCGCGCTGTCCATTGATGGAAACGTTGCCGGGATTCAAATCGCCGGAAGGATTAATGGTTCCCGTGACACCGGACATAATCACGGAAGTCGGTGTCAGAGACGTTACCGGACTTACGCCCGGTTGAATCGAAAGCAAATCCGTGTAACTGCGCCCGTTCAATGGAATGGTCACAATCTGCGTGCCGGTCACTACATCGCCCAAATTGGTGTCAACCGTTTCCACGCTCACCGCAGTCCCGGAAACCACCACTTCCTCCGACTGTTCTCCCATCGATAGGCTTACGTCCGCCCTTAGTTCTGAATTAATGTCGATCACCAGGCCAGTGCGTTTATACGGTTTGAATCCCTCGCGAACAATTTCGATCTCGTAGCGCCCCACGGGCAATGCCGTGAAGTTGTAAAAGCCGTTGGTATTGGTCTTGGTGCTCTGTTGCACCGTGGTGTCCAGGTTGAGAACGGTAACCGTGGTGTCCGGAACTACGCTGCCAGTTTGGTCCGTGACCGTCCCCGATATGCTTCCACCGGTGTCCGCCCGCACAACAATCGCGAGACATGCAATTGTGGCGAGTGTCAGCAGAAAACGGATGCATCGCCCCCTGCCGGGACGCAGGCGAGATGCGGCACCGGTTGAAAAACTCAAGTCAGCATTGTCCGGGCACTTCCTCGAAGCCATTTTAACGCTCCCTTGTAAATTCTTTGCACGGCTATCCCATTGACTGCCAACTAATCGAAATCAAATCCAGCCGGGCGGCTCCGATATCATTTGGAAGGGATATCTTTTCCGTTGACTGCGATTTTCAAGGCAAACCCGGGGCCTGAGTTGATGCCGACAGGGGCGCCATTCTTGGCGGGGTGAGCTTCAAGCGTGACGTGGTCTCCACGCTTCAGAGTATCCTTGTCCCATCCGCGATGAGACATGGTGAACGTCGAGGACATTTCCAGAGTCCAGTGACTCGTGTGGCCGCCATCATCCATTACATCCAGGTGGGCCAGGCAATGCGGATTGGCCCAGTCGAAATCCGTGATCGTTCCAGTCAGCACGATCGTCTTCTTCATGTCGTAGTTCGTAATGCCATGGTGCGCGGAAATCGGGCTCGAAACCAATGCAAAACCAGCGGCAATAATAAGAAAACTAAGTACGCTGCTCCGCACGAAGCACCTCCATCCCTTCCAATCTTCTACACTCCACGAATCTGGGATGCAGCCCTCAATATAATAGATCACAACCAGCTTGGATAACCTGCCAATTCGTCACCCTTCCGACTTTCCATGGACCCAATTTATCATCGGGCAGACGAATTTTGGGGATTTGAGTAGAGGAAACGACGGTGCCGTCGCGCCGCGGCAAATGCAGCGCCTAGCCGCGAACGCTCAGCACCGGACAGATTGCATGGCTCACTATTTTATAGGCTGTCGCCGTTCCAAGGTGAGTTCTGGTCCCTGCCAGCGTGGATACAGGCCTGATCCCAAGTACGATCACGTCGATTCCCAGCTCTTCCGCTTGCTCCATGATTTTGTCCCCTGCCTCGCCGGACTCGACAATCGCTTTCGGCTCACACCATAACTGCGTCTCCGGCGGCACCAGCGCCTTCAAACGTTTGGTGAGGGAAATCTCTTCGTCCTCAATCACAGGGTTGGGGACAACATTCATTAGATAAAGGCGCGCCTGATTCTCCTGCGCGAGCGATATGGCGTAGGGCAATGCGGCCAGGGATGCGGCGGTGAAATCGATGGGACATAAAATTGTATGGACGTCGGCGACACTGCCCGGTTCCGCGGATACATTCGGCCCGACCGTGAGAACCGGGCATGTGGATTGCCGAAAAATTCTTTCCGCAACGGAGCCGAGCAATAACTTACTGACACCCTCGCGCCCGTGAGTGCTGAGGACAATCAAATCGACCTTTTTCTCTTTTGCGAGGGCGGAAATTTCGTCCCAAATATCGCCCTTCTTCAGCAGAGTCTCGTGCGGAATTTTGGAAAGTTTCGGCTCCAGCATCTTCGCGGATTCGCGCGCTTCACGAAGGGCTTGCGCCGCGATCGCTTGCATTTCCATGGTCGGGATTTTTCCCATTGGCGGCGGAGCGACTACATGCACTGCAAAAATCTTCGATCCGTACTTGTGCGCTATGGAGAGGGCGAAAGGAAGGGAGACGCTCGAACGAGTGGAAAAATCCGTGGCAAAGAGAATATTGCCAAAAGTAATTGGCTTGGGTGTCGCTTGCGTCGCCATGTCCTGTCGCCCGCCTTTCAATTTCCGCAATTCCAAACTATCTCTCTCGAAGAATTGCATCTGTGATGGTCCTCACATTCCGAGGTTCGTCTGGTCACACCACTTTCCCTTCGGCCAGCAACTTCCTGCGGCAGCCCTGATTCAAGACGATGATTTGGTCAATAGAGTCCTTTCGGGCCCCTTCTCTGCAGGTCGATGGTCGGAATAATGGATCACCCGGTCATAGGCGTCTCGGATCATGTCCTTGAGGGGGATCACCGTGCCATTCACACGCTGCTCGTCGAGCAGGTCCAAATCCACGTCGGAGATGACCATTTGCTCCTGGTTTACGTTCCCTTCGGCGGCAATTCCGTCACGGGCAAAGAAATAATCCGAAGGCGTGAAAATCCCTGCCTGACCATAATGAGTGGCCATGCAGGGCACGTCCGGCAAGTTGCCTACGGTTCCGGCCATCACCACATAGATTTGGTTTTCGCTGGCTCGCGCCTGGGCACAGTAGCGAACCCGGCAATATCCCTGCCGCTCATCGGTGCAGGATGGAACGAAGAGGATTTGCATCCCCGCTTCGGACAGCACTCGTGCTGCCTCCGGAAACTCCACGTCATAGCACACCAGAATTCCGATCGTGCCGTAATCGGTGTGATAGCAATAGAAGCCGTGGCCGCGACTCATCTGGTAGGATTCTTTTTCGGTGGCGGTCAGATGGACTTTCTTCTGCCGGAAAACTTGGCCGTTCGGAGTAAACAAGTGGGCCGCGTTGAACAATTCCCCGCTTTGAATTATGGGATGCGTCCCGCCAATGATGTACAGTCCACTTTCCACCGCCAACCTGGTAAACAGGGCCTCATATTCGGGAGTGAGTTGCGCCAGGCGGCGCACCGCTCGGGCAGGACTCGGGTCGCGCAAGAAACTCAGCAGTTGCATGGAGAAGTACTCGGGGAACAGAACGAACTGGCAGCGATACTCCCTGGCACTGCGGACAAAAAACTCGACCTGTGTTCCGAATTCCTCAAACCGGGTGATCGGGCGCAGCAGATATTGCATGGTGGCAATTCGCACGCGAGAGGGCCGCGCCTGGATGGGTTTCGGCTCTTCCGCGAAACCTCCAAATACTTCCTGCTGCTCGCTGGTCTGCAAACTGGTGGCGGCCACATACTCGGGATTGAGCCACTCCAGCAACGTGGCGAAGCTATGCGACTGGTTATCCTGGAGATACTCGGGAACCACATCCAACACCACCATCCCGTTGGCCAGTTGAAAACTGAGCGTTGGATCTTTTCGTTTGCCGCTGATCACCTCCGCCACATATTCCATGGGCGTCATCTCGCTCGAGGCTTGCGCGTATCCCGGAATCCGCCCTCCCGTCAGCAAACGCTTCAGGCCGCGCTCCCGAACAAGCTTCTTGCGCGTCTCGTAGAACATCGTTCCGATGCCCCGCCGGTGCGCGGCCGGATCGACCCCCATGTCGGCTCCGTATAGCGTCTTCCCTAGCGGATTGTGCGTGTCAAAGGTTCCATCTCCGGTGATGGTAGACCATTTGGCATCCTCGGAATAGTCGTCCCAATCAATGATGAGAGAGCTTGCCGAGCCCACAATTTGCCCGGCCTCATCGACTGCAACAAGTTGCCCTTCAGGAAAAACGGCGAGATGATGCGCCAGTTCCTCGGCCTCCCAAATCGGCATTCCAGGGAAGACGCGCCGCTGCAATTCGACTACCTTGGGAATGTCATTGACTGTCATTTGCCGAATGACGATCTGCGGCTTATCGGAGACCATAAATCTGTCCTCCCATCTCCGGGAGATGAAGACCATTCGTTCCGGCGGGATTCGGAATTCAGCGCTAAAGACATTTTCCTCGGCGGAAGCGCGGGACGTATGTGACGTCGCTCACTTTCGGTCGTGAGGGTAGTCACAGTAGACGATTCAGCCAAGTCCTAAGTTGTTTGCGGAGAAACGTCGAGGCGATTCCCGTGTGGTCTGGTATACATGGACCCTGAGGCTTGGAGGCAATTCCATTTCCCCCGAATCCCAAGGAAACAATGAGTCCGCGGAAAACGGCCTCGGCGGGCTGACAAGCCAAGAGGCGCGGGAACGACTGTCTCAATACGGGCCAAACGATCCCACGCCGGTGCGTCGCGGCGCTCTGATTCATGAACTCCTAATCCTCTTCGTCAACCCGCTGGTAATCCTTCTCCTCGTTGCGGGCATCGCTTCGGGCTTGTTGGGCCAGAAGGCTGATTCAGGAATCATCATTGTTCTGGTCCTTCTCGGCGTAATTATCAATTTTGTGCAAACCTATCGTTCGCAGCGGGCGATTGAGAGACTCCGCGAACACGTCAGCCTGAGCGCAACCGTTTTGCGTGATGGAAAATGGGAGGAGATCAAACGCCATGAAGTTGTTCCCGATGATTTGATTCGCCTGTCCGCGGGGGACATGGTTCCAGCCGACTCCCGGCTTCTACAGGCGCGAGACCTGTACGTGCAGCAGGCGGCGCTCACGGGCGAATCCATGCCCACTGAAAAGCACGCCCATCCCGGGGAAAAAGATGCCGAGGGGACGCCCGACGCTCCTGATCTGGTCTTTCTTGGGACCTCGGTAGTGAGCGGAACGGCGACCGCGCGCGTGCTGAAGACGGGCCAGCAAACCGCCTTCGGCGCCATTGCCAAGCGTTTGGTGGTCCGTCCGGAAGAGACCGAATTTGAACGAGGGCTGCGGCGTTTCGGCATGCTCATCATGCGAGTCGTGTTTTTGCTCGTTCTTTTTATCCTTGTGGTTCGACTCGCCCTTCACAAGGATGCTTTTGAGTCCTTCATTTTCGCCGTTGCTCTGGCGGTGGGGCTGACGCCGGAATTTCTCCCCATGATCACTTCCGTGACGCTGGCCAGCGGCGCGGTGCGAATGGCGCGCGAGCAGGTGATCGTCAAGCATCTGCCGGCCATTCAGAATTTTGGCAGCATCGACGTGTTTTGCAGCGACAAGACCGGGACTTTGACCAAGGGAGAAATGACATTGAGCCGCTCCCTCGACCCGCTTGGGCTGCCTTCCGATCGCGTCCTCGAACTGGCATATCTCAACAGCAAATTTGAAACCGGGATTCGCAGCCCGCTGGACACCGCCATTTTGAAAATAGAGCGGCGGGAAATGGATAGCTATCGCAAGATCGACGAGATTCCTTTCGATTTCAATCGACGACGCCTCTCCATCGTTGTGGAGCACCAAGGCACAGGGGGAATCGAGCGGATTCTCATCACCAAAGGCGCGCCGGAAGGGATCCTGGAAGTCTGCGAATCCTACGAAGAAAATGGCCAAATCCGGGCTATCGAATCCGTGACGCTCGAAGGCGTGAACAAAGTCTACAAAGACTTGTGCTCGGAAGGATTTCGAATTCTTGCCGTGGCCTACCGGAATGTCCAAGCGCAAGACGCATTCACCGCGCAAGACGAACACTCGCTCATCCTGGCTGGATTTCTTGCCTTTGCCGACCCACCGATCGAAGACGCCGCCGCTTCCGTGGCTGCCATGAAACGAGATGGCGTGCAGATGAAGATTTTGACCGGGGATAATGAGCTGGTCGCAAAATATATTTGCGCTCAGGTGGGCCTGGAAGCGGGCGTGCCCTTACTTGGAAGCGAAATCGACCAGATGAGCGACACGGCGCTTGCCCACGTGGCCGAGGAAACTTCCATTTTCGCGCGCGTTTCGCCCATGCAGAAGCTGCGCATCATCCTGGCGCTCAAGCACCGCGGGCATGTTGTCGGTTACATGGGCGACGGAATCAACGACGCGCCTTCGCTTCATGCGGCGGATGTGGGCATCTCCGTGGGCACGGCCGTGGACGTGGCGCGCGACGCCGCGGACATCATCATGCTCAAGAGCGGCCTGGGAATTCTTCACCGCGGCATCATCGAGGGACGCAAGGCTTCCGCCAATGTGCTGAAGTACTTGCTCATGGGAACCAGCTCCAATTTCGGAAACATGTTCAGCATGGCGGGCGCTTCGCTGTTTCTCCCGTTTCTCCCCATGTTATCGACACAAATCCTGCTGAACAATTTCATGTATGACACCGCGCAGATCACCATCCCCTCGGACAATGTGGATGACACTTACATCCGCACTCCACAGCGCTGGGACATGCGCCTGATTCGCAATTTTATGATTTTCATCGGCCCGATCAGTTCGATCTACGATTTCCTTACCTTTTATGTGCTGTTGCATTATTTCCATGCCAGCGAGCCGCTGTTTCATACCGGATGGTTCGTGGAATCGCTGGCAACGCAAACCCTGGTGCTCTTCGTCATTCGAACCATGGGCAATCCGCTCCGCAGCCGCCCCAGCCTGCCTCTCGCTGCCACCACAATCGCGATCGTGGCCATCGGAACCTATCTGCCTTTCTCGCCACTGGCCGGGATACTCGGCTTCGTGCCGCTTCCCGCCCCCTATTTCGCCTTCTTAATCCTGTCTGTGGTCACTTATTTATTTCTGGTGGAGATAGCAAAACGCCGCTTGTTTGGGAAGTTGGCGAGATAGATTCGAGCGAATTCTACTTGCCTCAGTCGTATGCCTCGTGTCCCGGCGCACGCTCTTTCTTTTCCTCAGGCTTCTCGGTAAGCGTGGCCTCGGCCAACAACAAAACGCTGGCAACGGAAACCGCATTTTCGAGCGCAATGCGAACCACTTTGGTTGGGTCGATGATGCCGGCTTCCACCAGATCGACATACTCGCTGCGAGCGGCGTCAAAACCGTAATTGCCCTTGCCGTTGAGCATGCGGTCCACCACAACGCCTCCGTCCACGGCGGAGTTCTCCGCAATCTGGCGCGTGGGGGATTCCAGCGCGCGCCGCAGGATCAGGAGACCCGTGCGCTCATCCCCAGAGCAGTTTGCCTCTTCCGAGTGAACGGCTTCGACGAGCCGCAGCAATGCAAGTCCTCCGCCTGGCACTATCCCCTCTGCGAGTGCCGCCTTTGTCGCATTGATGGCGTCTTCAATCGCTTCCTTTCGGTTCTTCATTTCCGCTTCCGAGGGCGCGCCAACCCGAATGACGGCGATTCCTCCCGCCAGTTTTGCCAGGCGCTCCTGCAACTTTTCCTTATCGTAGTCGGAAGTGGCCTTCTCAATTTGTTTGCGCAGTTCGGCGCAGCGGCCATCGATAGCTGCCTTGGAGCCGCCCCCTTGCACGATGGTGGTCTTGTCCTTGTCGATCAACACGCGCTTGGCCTGGCCCAGTTCGGCAATGGTGAGGTTTTCGATCTTCAACCCAAGTTCCTCGGCAATCAATTGGCCGCCAGTCAGTATGGCCACGTCCTGCAACATTTCCTTACGCCTGTCGCCGAATCCGGGCGCTTTCACGGCGGCGGAGAGCAATGTGCCGCGTACTTTGTTGACGACGAGGGTCGCCAGCGCTTCGCCTTCCACGTCCTCGGCAATGATCAAAAGCGGGCGTCCCGCCTTGGCTACCTGCTCAAGAAGCGGAAGCAGATCTTTCATGTTGGCAAGTTTCTTTTCGTGCAGAAGGATCAATGGATCTTCGAACACGACTTCCATCTTCTCCGGATCCGTAATGAAGTAAGGCGAAATAAAGCCGCGGTCGAATTGCATCCCTTCCACAACTTCCAGCGCCGATTCCGTCGTTTTTGCCTCTTCGACGGTGATGACTCCCTCCGCTCCAACTTTTTCATAAGCGTCGGCCACCAGTTCGCCGATGGAGGGATCGTTGTGCGCCGAGATCGTGGCCACCTGGGCTTTTTCGAGGCGGCTGGCAACAGGGCGGGAGAGGCCCTTCAGCAACTTCACAGCCGCCTGGAGGCCCCGGTCAAGACCCCGTTTGAGATCGACGGCGCTGGCCCCGGCCGCCACATTGTGCAGCCCTTCGGCGAAAATGGCATGCGCCAGAATCGCGGCGGTGCTGGTCCCGTCCCCAACAGAATCGCCCGTACGCTCCGATGCTTCACGGATCATCTGCGCTCCGAGATTCTCTTCCGGATCCTCGAGTTCGATTTCTTTTGCAATGGTGATCCCGTCATTGCAGACCAGAGGCCTGCCCCATTTCTTCTGTATCAATACACATTTGGATTTTGGGCCCAGCGTGATGCGAACAGCGTCGGCAAGCGCGGAAGCACCGGCCAGTATTTTCTCTCGCGCGGCAGATCGGAAAAGTAAGCGCTTGGAAGCCATGAAACCTCCTAACAAAAAAACAGTTCAAATGCTGGAAGGTTGGCGTCCCGAAGCGAAATGGCGAGAGAACCACTCTGCCGCAAGGCTGGCCACTTCTTCCAGCGCTCCTGGTTCCTCGAAGAGATGCGTGGCGCCGGGCACAATGACCAGTTTCTTCTCACTGCAGCCTAGCCGCGCCAACGCTTGTTCGTTCAAGTCTATCACCGGCCCATCGTTGCCGCCAACGATCAGCAGCGTCGGCGCAACCACGGAAGCGAGAGCGTCCCCAGCCAAGTCGGGTCTGCCGCCGCGGGAAACGACGGCCCCAACAGCGCCGCTGTGTTGAGTGGCGGCCACAAGCGCAGCCGCCGCGCCTGTGCTTGCGCCAAAGTAACCCACGCTCAGCCCGCGAAGGTCCGGCTGGCGCAAAGTCCATGTTGTGGCGCCGGCTAGCCGCTTGGCCAGCAGCCGAATATTGAAACGAAGCTGCGAGGTTCGCAGGTCGATCTCCTCTTCGCTGGCCGTGAGCAAATCCATCAGCAGTGTGGCGATGCCACGCGATTGCAATGTTTCGGCGACAAATCGATTGCGGGGGCTGAGACGGCTGCTTCCGCTTCCATGTGCAAATAAAACGATTCCGCACGGATGGGCAGGCAAGCCCAAGTTGCCTTCCAGAGTAGCCCTGCCAAGAGCAATAGAAACCGGGCACGCGGAGGAAGAATGCTCCGTCATGCGCGCGGGAGTCATGAGTGAACTCCTTTCCGGGCGCCGTGGGCGGCCGCCGCGACTTGCTGGCCGCGTTGCTCGCTGTTGAGGCGAAGCAACGTCGTCACTTCCTCGTCGGATACTTGCGAAAAGTCCTCGTAGAATGCTCCGATGGCGTAGAAGGGTTCAGGCGTCTCCAGGCAAACAAGATCGTCCACCTCGCTTCGTAGGTGTCTGCAAGTGGAAGCGGGAGCCACGGGAGCGGCCAGAACGATTTGCGCCGGCTTCAATTCCCGCAGTGCGGCGATCGCCGCCCGCGTGCTTGCCCCGTGGCGATTCCGTCATCCACCAGGATGACGGTCTTGTTCCTGATATTCAGGGGAGCGCGCCCTCCCCGATATGCGCGCTCCCTGCGATCGAGCTCCTTGCTCTCTTCCGCCGTGATGCGCTCGATCGCCGTTTCGGAAATTCCCATGGACTCCACAATCTGCGCGTCGAGAATGCGAATTCCTCCGCTGGCAATCGCTCCGAAGGCAAGTTCAGGCTGCGCGGGAGTTCCAAGTTTCCTCACCACAAACACATCCAACGGCGCACCCAAATCAGCGGCCACCTGAAACGCGACTGGGACGCCTCCCCTGGGAATGCCTAGAACGAGCACGTCACTTCGACCGGAATATGCATGAAGTTTCTTGGCGAGCCTGCTGCCGGCGTCATCTCGATTTAGAAAGATCATTGTCATACCGCATTTCCCGGCTGCCACTTTGCGAACTCTTCCTGCAACGAACGACAATCAGCAAATTCCGTACAAATTAATTCTGAGGGGGAAATAGGAAGGAGACTATGATGCCCGTCACTTTTGAGTGTGACACGGGCCACACAAAAAAGAATCTGCCGCAAAAAATGAAGGATCTATTCTTGATTGCTTTTCAGGGCCTACGCGGCGGCAATGGAGTGAAGAAGTTTTCTTTCGCGCAGTCCCAAGTTGCGGGGTTTCAGCCCTACATTCATTTCCGAATCGAGTTCTAATGTGTAAATTGCCGTGCAACTTGCGCAAAGCCAAAAATGTTCGATCACGGGACGATTTCCAGAAGATTGGCTGTTCGACAGGATTCTGGAAGACCGAACTAAACGGCCCTCGCGATAGTCGAACGCCGCTTCGCACTTAGGATTGAAGCATTTGGTGATCATTCCGCCTCCCCTCAGATGCGCGATACGGTTTTCTAGCTCTTACCTTAGAGGGCGGGCATCGCACAAACCGTTGCCCGCCCTCTCAAAGATTTCCTAACTGGCCGCCTTAGGTTCGATATGAACACTCTTGGAATGGGGAGCCTTGGGGAGTTCAATGTTGAGAACCCCGTCCTTCAATGTCGCATTTACCTTTGAGCTGTCAACATCCGACGGCAGTTGCACGGACCGAAGGATTTCCTTCGCACAGCGCTCCGAGTAGATGGTCTTGCCCTTGGTGCTCTCTTCCTTGGATTCGTGTTTGCCGGAGATGGTGAGCCGGTTCCCGTCCACGTTAATGTCAAGTTCTTTGGCCGTGAAGCCCGGCACTTCGGCCCGCACGGTCAACGATTCGTCGGTCTCCGCGATTTCCAGATGCACCGGATGGAGCAGTTCGGATTCGGCCTGGAGCCAGTCTGACAATTCATTGCCGAACCACCGCCCGTTATTGTCAAAGATTTCAAACGCCCGTTTTGCGATCGAGTCGTACCTTTGTTGCATGCGATCGAAAACATTTTCGGTCTCGCTCCGTTTTGCCACCGCCGATGTTTTTGCGGGTTGCATTGCAGTTGCAGTTTGCGCTGTCATTTCAATTCTCCTTCGACATGTCGAGAGTAGTTGGCTTTGCGGCCCCTGAAAAGGACGACAGACCTCAGTATTCTGCGAGAAGCGTGATTCTTAAGAGGCAACCTAACCAACTCTCAATTTCAGATTCTTCCACTTTGCATCCTTTCGCAGTGATTTTGATCACAGAATGATGAATTCCAGGTCACTTTTCGAATAGTTTGGTAGAATGAGGCGGGTTGGGTGATTTGGCATTTGGAACTCCCCAGGCGTATTGAAGAACCGGGGGTTTCGTGCATTTTCCTGCGAGTTTCGTACGGAAAATCGGATATCGATCGACTATCCTGTGAGCCGATAAACTATGAGTGGGCCTACTCCCAGCATTTCTCAGCCCCCTGATCCTCGGGCCATGTTCGAGAAGCTCTTTGAATTCTCGCCGGACGCCATTGTCGCCAGCGACCAGCAAGGTCGCATCACCCAGGCCAACTCACGCGTAGAGACCATGTTCGGCTACCCGCGGGCTGAATTGCTGGGCCAATCGATCGAAATCCTTGTTCCCGAGCGATTCCGCCAGGCGCATCCCGCCCACCGCAAAGATATGAAGCCGTCGCTCGCGCCCGCCCGATGGGCGCCGGCCTGGAACTTTATGGCAGACGCAAGGATGGCAGCGAATTCCCCGTTGACATCATGCTTGGTCCGGTTGAGACGGCAGAGGGCCGAATCGTGTTGTGCGTGATCCGGGACCTCACGGAAAAAAGAGAGGCCGAGGAAGCCTTACGGCGAACCGAACAGGAGAAACGGTATCTGGAAGAGGAACTGAAACCGAGTCTCGATTCAAGGAAATCATAGGCGAGAGCATCGGGTTGAAAAGGGTCTTGAAGCACGTCGAAACCGTGGCCGTGACGGACGTAACGGTTCTGATTCTGGGGGAGACAGGAACGGGAAAGGAAGTGATCGCCCGGAGCCATTCACCAACTGAGCCCACGAAGCGAGCGAACGCTTGTCAAATTGAATTGCGCGGCCATTCCCGCCGGACTGCTGGAAAGCGAATTGTTTGGACACGAGAAGGGAGCTTTTACCGGGCGCCATTGACCGGAAGATTGGCCGCCTGGAACTGGCGCATGAAGGAACGTTGTTTCTGGACGAAATTGGCGATCTCCCGCTGGAGCTTCAACCGAAAATCCTGCGTGCGTTGCAGGAAAAGGAATTTGAAAGGCTTGGCAGCACGCGGACGATTCCAGTCAATGTGCGACTCGTGGCGGCTACCAATCGCGACCTCGCGCAAATGGTGGCGGACAAGCAGTTCCGCAGCGACCTCTATTACCGCTCTGAGAGTATTTCCGATCTATGCTCCCACCGCTGCGCGAGCGTCGCGAGGACATTCCCCTTCTGGTCCGCTACTTCGTCGATAAGCATTCCCGGCAACAGTATAAGAAAATTGAAACCATTCCCCGGAGAACCATGCGCGCCCTCACACGCTGGGATTGGCCCGGAAACATCCGCGAACTTGAAAATTTCATCGAAAGGGCCGTCATCCTCACCAATGGGCCGGTCTTGCGCGCTCCACTTGGCGAACTCGAAGTCCCGGAAGAAACAAGCTCTGCGCAGGATTCTTCGCTGGAAGCGACAGAGCGGGAGCATATCCTGCAGCGTGCTCCGCGAAACAAAAGGCAAGATCGCGGCCCCGAAGGAGCGGCCGCTCGGCTAGGACTCATCAGGACCACGCTGAATTCCAAGATGAAAAAACTTGGAATCGAGCGAAAAGACTACATCTAGTCAGTGGTGACGATTAGTCGTCAGTGATCTTCGTCACAAGGCTGTGCGCCAGCTCATTCAGAAAGCACTCTATTTCCTCGCTAAACCAATGCTTCCAGTATCAGCGTTAGCTGAACTGCGGCCTGCGGGAAAAATTTGGCTCGCTCGATTGCCTTTAGAAAGGCGTTGGGACAGAGGGACGATGACACAAGTGAGAGTGACGATCCACCAGCCAGAGGCCGACCACCTAACACTCAAGATTGAAGGAAGGATCGCGGGGCTTAACGTTCCGGAATTGCACCGTGCATGGCAGGAATTGGCGCCTTCTCTGGGAGAGAGAATATTACACGTGGACCTCCGCGGCGTGACGTCATGTTGACGAGAACTGGAAGAAATCTCCTGGCGGAAATTCACGCCAAGACGCGAGCCAAATTCATGGCGGACACGCCGCTGACAAAATATTTCGCGGAGCAGGCACAGCAAGGCATTCGAACGACATTCGGTCCAAACGATGGCTTGAGGAGGAAATCATGAGAGGTCCATACGGATTGGAATTGAACGATGGTTGCAAGACTTGCAAGAATAAGGCAGCGGGATTTTTTTGCCAGTTACCGCTCTCCGCAGTGAAGGATTTCGATGCCATCAAATCCACAGCCACCTATCCGAAAGGGCGCCCTTTTATTCGTCGAGAAACAGGATTCACGGGGGGTCTATCGTCCTGTGCGAAGGCGAGGTAAAGCTCTCCATCAGTTCGCCCGAGGGAAAGATCCTGATCATGAGAGTCGCCAGGGCCGGAGAACTGCTCGGACTGATGGCCGCCATGGCGGGCCAGCCCTATGAAGTGACGGCCGAAACCATTCATCCCTGCCAGGTCGCCTTTGTGCGCCGCGAAGATTTCCTGCGCTTCCTTGCCAATCATCCGGAAGCCTCTCAAAACGCGGTGAAGCAGATGAGCGCTCAATACCGCGGCGCTTGCGAACAGTTGCGCACGGTGGGACTCTCAGCTTCCGCGCACGAAAAGCTGGCGCGCCTCTTGCTCACCTGGTCCGAAGGGCTTCAACAAACCAAAGAAGGCACGCGCATTACGCTGCCTTTGACGCACGAGGAAATTGCGGAATTCATTGGCACCACTCGCGAGACGGTTACGCGCACACTGAGCGATTTCAAAGTGCGGCACCTGGTTTCCATTAATGGATCGACTCTCATGATCCCCAGCCGCGCCGCTCTCGAAAACTTTGCCAACGCGTAGGAACAATGACTTTTGAAGAGGCCGTGCCGCTGAGCCAGTTCTTCCGGAAACGCTCAGCGGCACGGCTTCTTTATTTCAGGAAGCCATTTCCGGAATGACCTTGGCAGAAGCAGCCTGATGCTTTTTCACTTCGCCACGCTGGCGGCGCGCAAAATCCTGCACGCGGCGTCCCGCGGCTTTGAACGCATCGTGAATCACCAATTGAAGATCGCCGTGCGGCGATGGAACGATGGCGTGGCTCGATAGAGCCGCTTCCCCATTCACCGGCGCGCGATGCTTCACTACGGGTTCGCGCTTCACCACAATTTCCTTGCCGGGCAATGTCAGGTCGATGCGGACGTGGAGGGGCTTGCCTTTCTTGTGATGGCGGTGCGGCACTTCGATTGCCACGCGGCAACCAATGATGCGGTGATAAAAAGTTTCGAGCTTTTCCACTTCCTCGCGGATCCAATCCTCTACTTCGCTGGAATGTTTCATATTGCGAAAGGTAACTTGCAGTGGAAGCGTCATGGCCCCTCCCTCGGATGTATTCTCTGCGCAATCTCAAATCGGATTACTTTTATTTTCTACCCCCTCGTTCATTCTCGCTGAAAATCCGTCTTGCGATGTGACTGACATCACTGTCTAAAGTGACTCCCTTCACTAGCATAAATCCGAAACACCTGTAAGGTATGATGCAATTGATTCTTGTTTCGTTCAATGCAGGCTGCGGAAGTGCGATATGAAATTTGGAGTACTGGCGCTGGACTACGATGGGACGATCGCCCGAGACGGCGTTCTCGATACCGAGGTCCGTGCCGCCATCGGTGAAGTTCGCTCTCGCGGAATTGCCGTTGTGATCGTGACGGGGCGCATTCTCGCGGAACTGGAGCGGGTGGCGGGAGACCTTCATTTCGTGGACGCCGTGGTCGCGGAAAATGGCGCGGTGATGTGGTTTGCCAACGGCCATCAGAGGCAACTTGCCTATTCGACTTCCCTCCAATTTCTTCAGGAACTCGGGCGGCGCGGCCTCGAATTCAAGGCGGGGCAATGCGTGGTGGAGTTGGACGCGGGCGTGTCCCCTCAAGTCCTGGCAATTATTCGTGAATTCGAATTGCCTCTGGTCTTGCTGTTTAACCGGGGCCGCCTGATGGTGCTTCCTCAGGCCGTCAGCAAAGGTGCGGGTTTGCGCGAAGCGCTGGCCACACTGCGCATGTCAGTTCACAATGCAATCGCCATCGGAGACGCGGAGAACGACCACGATCTCCTGGCAACGTGCGAGTTGGGAGTTGCTGTAAGCTGGGGCAGCCATCTCCTCCAGGAAGCCGCCGATGAAGTCCTGCAAGGCGACGGGCCAACCGCGGTGGCTGGCTATATACGGCAGGCTGCGGGGGATTTGCGGCTACCGCCGGAAAAAATTGGGCAGCATCAATTATCGCTGGGCATCGCCGAAGATGGCCGCCAGGTGACGCTTGCCGTTCGCGGGCTGAATACTCTCATTGCAGGCGATCCACGCTCCGGGAAATCCTGGGTAACCGGGCTGATGTGCGAGCAATTAATTCTGCAAGGGTACTCGGTGTGCGTCATTGATCCCGAGGGCGACTACCGCACGCTGGAAACTTTGCCGGGAGTGGTCGTGTTTGGGGGAGAGGATCCTCCGCCGGAATTGCCGGATATCGCGCGCGTGCTGCGCCACCCGATATGAGCGTGGTGATCGATCTATCGCATGCCCCGTATCAGGAAAAGATGAGCTACATGAAATCGCTCTTGCCCATGCTGGCGGCGATCCGCAGAAATACGGGCTTGCCGCACAGGATCGTGATCGATGAAGCGCATTATTTTCTGCATGAGCCGAACGTGGGTGAATTGCTGGACCTCACGCTAGGCGCATATACGCTGGCGACCTACAGGCTGGCCGACTTGCATCCCGATCTGCGCGGCGCGATCGAATGCGTCATCGTCAAGCGCACCAGCGAACCGCGCGAAATTCAGACGTTGATAAATCTGGTGGAAGCAAAGGGCGGTTGCATCACGGCCATGTCCGCTCTCGAAATACTGGGCATCGATGAAGCGATCCTCTTGCCGGGAGTGCGGGAAGCCGGCGGGCAATGCCTGAAATTCAAGCTATTCCCGCGTTTGACATCGCACGTCCGCCACAAGGCAAAATACCTCGACGTGCAATTGCTCGAAGAGCAAGGGTTCTCGTTCACGGATGATGGGAAGATGGTTGCCGGTCCGGCGCGAACTCTCAAGCATTTCCTGGCACTCTCGGGGCTTGCTGCTCCGGCCATGTTAGCCGGACACGCCCTGCGCGGAGATTTTTCGCGATGGATTGCGGATGTGTTCCACGATCACGCGCTGGCCTCGGAGATCCGCAAAGTGGAACAGCGATTTCGCCTCGGCCACATCCACGACCTCACCAAGTCGATCGCCACGCTGATTCAAGAGCGCTACGAATTCTCGCCGGGGCGCGTCGGCGAACCGCCGCAGGCCTTCGCAGCGCACAGCTGACCGGCTCATGTGGCGCGGGCTTCAGCCTGCGCCACGCTTGCTGAATTTCAAACCATTCCAGTGGAAACATGCAGTATGATACCGGGCAAATGCGCATGCGCTGGGTGATTGTCAGCCTGCTATTTGTTGCCACTACCATCAACTATTTGGACCGCGCCATTCTCGGCGTGATTCTTCCGGAGATCCGCGACAAGTTCCATTTCGGCCTGCCCATCTACGGCACGATCCAAATGGTATTCCAACTCGCCTACGCGGGCGGATCGCTTCTCGGCGGCAGGCTATTGGACCGCTACGGCACGCGCATCGGTTATGGTCTTGCGGCGGCGCTGTGGTCCCTGGCTGCAACGCTAAACGCCTTCGCAGGCAGCGCGTTTCAGTTTGGATTGTTTCGCACCGTGCTGGGCTTCGGGGAATCCGCCAACTTTCCCGCTTGCAGCAAGGCCGCTGCGGAGTGGTTCCCTCCCGAGGAGCGCGCCACGGCCATGGGCATCGTGAACATGGGCACAAATCTGGCCAATATTTTCGGCCCGCCTCTATTTATCTTGATTGCGTTTACGCTGGGATGGCAGGCCTGCTTCGCCATCATGGGGGGCCTCGGATTTCTTTGGCTTCCCTTTTGGTTTCTTTCCTACCGCCTGCCGAAACAGGCCAGCGCGGCAGCATTGACGGGCTCGAAGCTGACAATCAGCAAAGTGATGAAATATAAGCAGGCCTGGGGCTACGGCCTGGCAAAATTTCTGACCGATCCCGTCTGGTGGTTCTATCTTTTTTGGCTGCCCACCTATCTGACGGACGTGCGCCACTTCACGCCGCAGCAGCGCGGCACCGCACTGATGATTGTGTACAGCATTTCAGCGGTAGGCGCGTTGATGGGAGGCGTTGTTTCCAGTTTCCTGATGAAGCGCGGGTGGACGGTCGGCAAGGCGCGCAAAATGACGTTGCTGTTTTGCGCTGTTGTGATGCCGGCGTGCACACTTGGCGTTGTGGTGCAGGACGCGCGATTAGCGGTCTTCCTTTTTGGGCTGGCCACCGCCGCGCATCAGGCCTGGATGACCAATCTGTTTATCATGCCCGCCGATGTCTTCCCTTCTCAGGCCGTGGGCAGCGCCAATGGATTCGGCGTGTGCCTCGGAGGGCTTGGCGGCGCGTTATTTTCCGGAATCATTCCCGGCACGGTGATCCCGCATATCGGCTACGTTCCTGTGCTGATGGGGATGAGCTTCTTTTACATCATCGCGTGGATCATCATTCACCGAATGATGGGCGATCTCGAAATGGTGTCGCTCGAAATAAAGGAATCGCGTTCCGCTTCGCTCGCGCCTTCGCGCGCTTAACCAGCGCTTGCACGTGGCCAGAATCATGTGGCTGCAGCCAGTGATTTTTCGTCGCCATCGTCTCCGCTGCGGCAGCGTAGCTTCGCAACCACCAGGCGGATTTCGTCGTACGTAAAATCCTCTGCCAGTTCATCCTTGATCGGAGAAAGTGTTTCCAACCCAAGATTGGCGGCAACAGCTTCAATCTGCATTTGCCTGTCTTCCGGAACCCAATCGTCATCGAATTCCAACAACCCGCGCTCCACGAGGTCGGACACCATACTCACGATGGTCGAGCGCCTGCGCCCGCGAATCACGGCGATTTCATCCAGAGTCTTGCCTGCTTCAATCAACTGAATCGTTTCTTCGCTCGGGGTGATCTTTTTGTCAGGAGCCGCAGCGCGCGCCCCGTCACTAAATCGCTTCAGCGCGTCTAAAATTTGCGCGCCCGTACAATTCGCCTTTCGTTCGCCTATGCCGGTGATTTTCAAAAGCCCGCCAATCGTGGCCGGACGGTTGCGGCACACCTCGTCCAGGGTGGTGTCATGCATCACGACATATGCCGGGACATTTTGTTCTTTCGCCGTTTCTCTTCTCCACTCGCGCAAAAATTCTCGCAAGCCCGGGTCCATGTCCGCTGCTTCTTGCGTGCGCGCCGCCTGCATCGATGGCGCGGGCCTTTCCCACGAACGCGTCGCGGTGGTTGGCGCAGGCGCGCTGGTGCGCGACTTGCTGCGCTTCCCTTTGCGAGGGGCCTCTTTCACCGGCGCCGATAGCCAGGCAGGTTCATAGCCGCAAGCATCGCAGGCCCCGCACGACTCCCATTTTTTATTCTCGCCAAAATGTCCGCAGATGCGCTGATGCCGGCAGAGGTCCGACTCCACAAATCCGCGAATCTCGTGATATCGCTGCCAGGCGCGCTCTTTTTCTTCCCGATCGTTGATCTGCTCGATGAAGTACGCATGCAATCCCGCGTCCTTTTTTTGCCAGAGCATTACGCAGTCCGCCGGAAGGCCATCGCGCCCGCCGCGCCCAGCTTCCTGATAAAACTGCTCGATGGATTTCGGCAGCGAAAGATGGATCACCGCACGCACGGTAGCTTTGTTAATGCCCAAGCCGAAGGCGATGGTGCCCACCATCACGCGCACTTCGTCCGCCATCCAGCGCTCCTGATTGCGCCTGCGATCGGCGGCGCTCATCTGGCCGTGATATCCAATGGGGGAATTCCAATTTCCTCAAGCAGGTCCACAGTGGACTCCACGGAGGCGATGGTGGGCGCATAAACAATCATGTGCCCGCTCTCGTAGCTGCGAACTGCGCGCAACAGCAATTCCGTCTGAGCGCTTGCGCTGCAAGCCCTCACCACATAACGCAAATTGGGACGGTGGAAGCTGGCTATGTATTTATCCGGCTCGCGCAGGGCGAGTTGGCGAATGATGTCATGCCGCACGTGTTGCGTGGCGCTGGCCGTGAAGGCCGCAATGGCGCGATCCGGAAAGTGATTGCGCAGGCGGCTCAGCAGGCGGTATTCGGGGCGAAACTCATGGCCCCATTCCGATATGCAATGCGCTTCGTCAATGGCAAAAAATAAAATGGGCACGCCGCGCAGCCATTCGATGGTGTCCTCGCGCGCCAGCCGCTCCGGAGAAAGATACAGAAGGCGGTAGCCTCCCGCGCGGGCCTTGTCGATCACTCGCCCTTGCTGCACCGGCGTAATCGAGCTGTTGAGCAGCCCGGCCGAAATTCCCATTTGCGCCGAGCTGCGCGACCTGATCTTCCATCAACGCGATCAGTGGAGAGATGACGATGACGGTTTTGTCCTGCGACATGCCGCCGGCAATTGATAGCAGAGGGATTTCCCGCCTCCCGTGGGCATGACGACGCAAGCGTCGCGGCCAGCAAGCAGGCTGCGCACGATGCGCTCCTGCAAAGGCCGGAACGCGTCATATCCCCAGTAACGGCGCAGGGGTGTAAAGAGATCAGGCTCGGAATTCACAGAAGGAGTATAGAACTCCGCCGGGATGCGGTCCAGCCGGGGAGTGGGCATGCGCTCTGGGCATTTGCGGTCCGCCGCCTATGTGATGCTGGCGGCCTTTTCGAGATCGGAAACTCTGAAGATGACAATGGCCTTCTTGCTCCCCTTGCTCGCGCTGCCGTAAGCGTTGGTTACATTAATATTTCGCGCCGCGAGCTTTCCTGAAAATTGCGCCAGAGCCCCGGGCAGATTCGGCAACTCCGTGAAAAGCACATCGTGCTCGGTATAGGAAATATGCTCGCGATCGAAGACTTTCTTTGCTCGCTCGAAATCATCGACAATGACGTGCACGGCGCCTTGCACACCCGATGTGGTACAACTGGTCGCCAGAATATTGATCTTTGCTTTGCCGAGAATCTTCGCAAGTCGAGAAAGAGTGCCGGGTCGGTCCTCGCAGTTGATGCTCAATTCCCGCTCCCTGCGAGAGACAATCTGAGCCTTTGCCATGGTAGTTTCCTCGTAGCGCAAACCTACCGCCTGGAAATAATTCAAGATGTGACTGTCGTCACGAGGCGGCGTGCGCGCCGTCATCGCTGCCGATTGAGGAATCTTCTATACGTTGAGACGGTGATGCAATGTCCGGGCACGGAGGCCCAGATTTCAGTGCCCAGTAGTTACGAATGAAACCGGAGGCGAGCCGATCCGTAAGACGAAATAATCAAGAAAATGCGAGGTAAACGACAATGAAAGCCAAAATGGCCCGAAAAACCGCGCGACACGCAAAACCAATGCGGAAGAGCGTTCGAGGCAAGAAGCACTCCCGCGCAGCGGCGCACGCCGGCAAGAAGGAAACACCCCAGCCCGTTGCAGTCGAGCAGGAAATCATGGAAGCCGCATTTGATGCCCCGGTTGAATTCGTGGAGCTGGACCTGGAGCCTGTGGTCGAAGTATTCGAAGTGTATGAATCCGAGGGGGGCGACGAGGACGGCAACTAGATCCTCCGCCTCCTCTTAGAGGCCTGTGGACAAGACCGCTCGGAATCTCGCCTTCCCGCTCAGCATCCGTTCGTAGGCTTCGGGGGCACGTTCCAGCGGGTAGACTTCGGTCATGGGCCGCACTCCGGTGAGCGCGCAAAAGGCCAGCGTATCCTGGGAATCGATGGGCGAGCCGGAAGGCCAGCCGTTGATCGAACGTCGGCCGGCAATCAAAAGGCGTCCCGTAATTTCAAGCGGCTGATCGGGATTGCCGACGAGAATGGTTTTCCCGTTGATTCCCATGCCGCCTAAAACCGCGCTCACTGCTTTTCCGCTGGTCACCGTGGAGAGGATGACTCGCGCTCCACCCAATTTTTCGAGTTCAGCAGAGACGTTCTGTGATTCGCTATCCAAGTAATGTTTCGCGCCTAGTTTTTTCGCGAACGCCTCTTTATCTTTTCCGCGCGCGATGGCCACGGTTTCAAATCCCATCTTGGCGGCGAACTGCACACCCAAATGTCCCAGCCCTCCGAGTCCCAGGATGGCGACTAACTCTCCCGGCCGCGCTCCACTATTCCGCAAAGAATTAAATGTGGTGACGCCCGCGCAAAACAGCGGAGCCGCGTCCGTGGCGGAAATTTCGTCCGGAATGGAGGCAAGCGCCGCGGCGGAAATGAGCATGAATTCGGTGTAGCCTCCGTCGCAGGTCAAGCCCGTGATTTGCCGCCCCTTGCTGCAAGTCACAAAATCGCCTCGGCGGCAGGAATTGCAATAGCCGCAATGGCCGCCGTGCCAGCCCACTCCCACGCGCTGCCCCACTTCCCATCCTTGAACTCCCGCTCCGACAGCGTCAATCACGCCGGCGATTTCGTGTCCTGGGACGCGCGGGTAAGTAATGCCCGGGCGCGAGCCTTCCTTTGCATATTCATCGCTATGGCAGATGCCGCAGGCCTGCACTTTGATGCGCACAGCCCCCGCAGCGGGCTCGGGAACTTCGCGTTCCACAAGTTGAAACGGTCCCTTTGCGCTGGGGATTTGAAACGCACGCATTTTGGCCATGATTCCTCCGAAGAAATATCAGTATGTCGAGAAAACTGAAAAGGCGGGTTCAGTAGCATAGGCTTTGCAGGCTGCGGAAAAAGTACCCCATCATTTTTTTCATTCTGAGCGAAGCGAAGAATCTCTCCTTCTTTTCCTAGCCCCAAACCGAGGAGAGATTCTTCGCTTCGCTCAGAATGAAAAAATTAACTATCATTCCCGCGGGCTGAAGCCCGTGCCACAAAATGATTTAGGACGTGGCACTTGCCTTTTCCGCATCACCCTTGGCAGCCGCGGCGCGCAGCCTGCGCAGCTCCGCGTGGAACACGATCACGCTCATCCACATTCCCAGCGGATGCGCTCCCGCCTTCACTAAAGGATGAACCGTGCCATTGCGGAATTTCTCGATGTCCTCATCCTGCAAAGTTTCCAGAACTTTCGCTTCTTCCAATGGCAAGCCGTACTCGGCCGCCACACCCGGAATATCGTTGATCAAGCGAACGCGCAGGCTGGACTTGAAGCGCAGGTCGTAGAGAATCTTGTTCAGCTTGTATGCCGAAGGCGCAGGATGCTTGTAAAATTCGTACCCTTCCGAACCTTTGAATTTATATTGGGCCGGACCTTTTGCCCCTTCCGCGGAAAGCTTTCCCGTTCGTTTGTCGGGCAGGAATCGCATCACCGCGTGGCCGTGATGCCAGGTGGGCTGGTAGGTGATGAGTTCGCCGGGCTGGTCGCCGATCATTCCGAACATGATCATCCAGGAAAGCATCTCGGTATTGCCCACCACGTCCAGTTGCTGCGAGGTCAAATTCAGCAGCGCCTCATGGTTGCCCTTTTCCATCTGGGCGATGGCCCAGTAATCGAACTCGAAATCGGGCGTCGGATATTTCCATGTGCCCGGGAAATGCGACATTCCTCCGCTGGCAATCACTGCCACGCGTTCCGGACGAGAAGCAATCACCTTGGCGATGGCCTTGCCCAGTTGCGCGCAGCGCCGCGCGGTCGGCAGCGGCGGCAAGTAGGCGTTCACGAAAATGGGAACGACGGGAATGTTTCTGCCTTCGATCACCCATTCGTACATGGCCGCAAAGGCGTGGCCGAGAATAGCGTCCTGCGAATAGGCCATGTCAAAATCGTCGTTGACCAGCTTGTCGAGCAGGTCTTCCGCAAGCCCCTGATGCACCGGAAGGTCGTAGACCTTGCGCGCAAATTCCGCTCTCGCGCGTTCGCCGGACATGATTGCGAAGGTCGGAACAGAAGAAAGAAAAAATGTTTCCATGTGGTCGTTGCCGATCACGATGGCGACGTCGGGCTTGGTTTCGTCCAGGTCCTTGCCAAGCAGGCGCATGGCCGCAATATCCGCGTCCAGTTGAGCGGGATCCTCGCTCGGGGGCCTGACAAAGAGTTGAGGCGCGTGTACCACTCCGAATGCCGATACGATTTTTCCCATGTCCGTTACCTCGCTTTCGTCCAAAGAACCGTGCGCGATTGCCGCGCAAGCTTGGAAATTCGATCTCTGCACAATCCGATATCGATCACGAAAATGATGGCTTGATTGTGCGGAATGCACTTGTGTTCGTCAAGAACAACTGTCTCACCTGGGCCGATATTCGGTGTCCAGTTGGGTTTCTTACAAGGTCTCCAGACATCCAAGGTGGAGCGTGTGCACCCAACCGCATGCTCAGCAGATGTTTTTCACAAATCACGAATCAGCGATATTTCACGCGCTTGCGGCGATGCCCTGCTTCTGCATCTGCTTCGCCAGGCGCGGATACACTTTTAACGCGTTGGATTCAAAAATTTTCTTCTTGTCCGCGGCGCCAAGGATTGTGGAGGAGTCGATGTAGCGGCGAGTGTCGTCGAAATAATTGCCGGTCTCAGGATCGATACCCTTGACCGCGCCGACCATTTCCGAGGCGAAAAGAATGTTGTCCGAGGGAATGACTTTGGTCATGCAATCGATTCCCGGCTGGTGATACACGCATGTATCGAAGTACACGTTATGGAGCAGAAGTTCCGTGAGCGGCGGGCGCTTCATATCCTGCGCGATGCCGCGATAGCGGCCCCAGTGATAGGGCACCGCGCCGCCGCCATGCGGAATGACGAATTTCAGCGTCGGAAAATCCTTAAACAGATCGGAAGTCAGGAACTGCATGAACGCGGTGGTGTCGCCGTTGATGTAGTGCGAACCGGTGGTGTGGAATGCGGGATTGCAAGTGGCTGTCACGTGGACCATCGCGGGCACTTCCAGCTCCACCATTTTTTCGTAGAACGGGTACCACCATTTATCGGTGAGCGGCGGTTCCTTCCAGTAGCCACCGGACGGGTCGGGATTCAGATTGCAGCCCACAAACCCAAGTTCCTTGACGCAGCGCTCCAGCTCCGCAATGCAATTCTCGGGCGGCACGCCGGGCGTCTGGGGCAACTGGCAGACGCCGATAAAATTCCTGGGGTAGAGATTGACGATGCGATGGATCATGTCATTGCAGATTCGCGTCCACGAAGCGCTCAGTTTCGCGTCGCCAACGTGATGGCCCATGCCGGAAGCGCGCGGAGAAAAGATGGTGACGTCCGTGCCGCGTTCGCGCTGAAACTTCAGCTGCGCGGGCTCCAGTTTTTCGCGAATCTGATCGTCGCTGATTTGCGGCAGCGCGGGCGCGGCCGAGGAATTGCCGAACGCGGCGACCTGCTGCTTGCGAAATTCCAGAAAGGCCGGCGGCTCGGAAGTGTAATGCCCGTGACAATCGATGATCATTTGAATCTCCGATAAATTGTAAATTCAGGCCGGCAGCAAGCTTGCTTGCTCGCGATGCCAAATAAAAATTGAAGCAGGGCGAGCTAATGTATCACAATTTGGCGCGCGGTTTGCGGGCCTGGGTAGCACAGGCTTCAGCCTGTGGATTTTTCTTCTCGGAGCGACTCCAGAAATTCCACAGGCTGAAGCCTGTGCTACTGGACGCGGATTGACATTGAAGTGGGGAGCCGCCAATATTCATTTTCGTCAGAATCTGCAAATCCATTTTTTAGCGCAAGGGAGAAACCCAAAATGAAAGCCATCGTCGTGCATGAATTTGGCGGGCCAGAGGTAATGAAGCTGGAGGAATTTCCAGCGCCAAAGGCCGGCCCGGGACAAGCGATGGTGCGCATTCATGCCGCGGGCGTAAACCCCTTCGACACTTACATGCGCGCCGGCACCTACGCCATCAAGCCGCCGCTGCCCTACGTCCCTGGCGGCGAAGGCGCGGGCGTGGTGCACGCCGTCGGCGAAGGCGTTACGAAATTCAAGGTGGGCGACCGCGTATACGTGGGGCATCCCGTCACCGGCACGTACGCGGAGTACTCGCTGGCGCTGGAATCGCAATTGCACCGCTTGCCTGAACGCATTTCATTCAATCAGGGCGCGGGAATCTATGTGGCCTGCGGCACGGCGTATCATGCGCTCTTTCATCACGCGCAGGCACACGCCTCGGAGACGCTGCTGGTGCATGGCGCAAGCGGCGGCGTGGGAATCGCCGCGGTGCAGATCGCGCGCGCCATGGGCATGACGGTGATCGGCACGGCGGGCACGGACAAAGGCCTTGATCTCGTGCGGCGGGAGGGCGCGCACCACGCCTTCAACCACCGCAACGCGGGATACACGGATGAAATTCTGAAAGCCACGGGCGGCCGCGGAGTGGACGTAGTCCTCGAAATGCTGGCAAACGTAAATCTCGCCGCGGATTTAAAACTGCTCGCGCGATTTGGACGCGTGATCGTTATTGGCAGCCGCGGAGACGTGACCATCACGCCGCGCGATCTGATGGCGCGCACCGCATCCGTGCGCGGCTTCGTGCTCTGGGGCATTTCGGAAGCCGATGAGGCCGATGTCCACGCAGGCCTCTTTGCGGGCCTTGAAAATGGAACGATTCGCCCGGTGGTGGGCAAGGAACTGCCGCTTGGCGAAGCTCCCCGCGCACACAAGGAAATTCTGGAGACGGGCGCGCTGGGCAAGACGATTCTGATTCCCTAGGAAAAAGTCTCCTGCCATTCTTGTTATTCTGAGCGAAGCGAAGAATCTCTCTTTCTTTTGACGGGACAAATCCGCAGAGAGATTCTTCGCTTCGCTCGGGATGACAAACAATGGGGAGGTGTTCCGCAGCCTGTTCAGCCTGTCTTCTTTTTATGATTATCGCGACTACGGCACAAAACCAGGCAGGCTGAAGCCTGTCCTACCTGAACTGAATGCGCGCAATTTTATTGGTGCGGTCGTAGGGCAGCCAGACCGTCGGAGGATTCGTGCTGCTATCGACCTGGATGTGGCGAATTTCCGTGCCGCGCGTGGGCAGCGTGTATTCCGTGAATTTTTCGGTGGCGGGATCGAACTTGGCGATCCTGTCCGAATTCAGCATGGTGATCCACACCGTGTGATCCTTGGCGACGGTTGCTGAATACGGCTGGCTGAATCGATGCGGCAGCGGATATTCCGTGATCTTCTTGCTGCGGGCATCGATTTTTGCCAGCCGGTCCGCAAAAAATTCGCAGACCCAAATTAAGTCGCCATCCCGGTCGGCCGACGACCGGCGCGGGCCTTTGTCGAGCGGCGTCGCGGTATTGGGCGTCAGGTCGAGTCCAGCGGAAAGTTCGCGGTCTTTCGCCGTGGCTTCGTAGTCCTGCGAAATCACCGGATTCAAATCCAGCCGTTCGATCTTCCCGGTAATCGAGTCCACAACCTCCATGTCGTTGCCGCCGGGCTGTGAAATCCAAACTTTTTCTTCGTCATCCGCGGCGATGTCGTAATTCGCCTTTCCCGGCCCGAGCGAGAAGTTGGTATATTTTCCTGTCTGCGGATCCAACTTAAAGGCGCCTTCGCGGTGGGGCGACCACACATTCCCTTTGGTGTCCATGGTGATGAAATCGCCTGAAAACGGAAAGTCTTTGGGACGCGGGTATCTGAAAAACTTGCCGGTTTCGGGATCGAACTTTGTGGGACTTCCTTCCGTGCCGTTGGCAAACCAGATGTTGCCAATTTTGTCGAAGACCAACGCGTGCGAGCTTTCCGCCGCGTTTGCCTCATCCGCCATTTTGTAGTCAACGATGCGCCCCGTGCGCGGATCGAGTTTTCCGAGCGTGCGTTCCGGCGTGGCATCGTCCGCAAACCAGACGTAGCCGCCTTTGTCGATGGCCACATCGTGCGCGGCGCGCCCATGCCATCGGGAGGGAGTACCCTCCGACCAGTCCGTGCCATTGTGCTCCATGATCCAACCGGGCATGTCCGGCCTGGACAAGTCGTACTCGGTCACCACAATGCGGGCCGATTCGCCGGTGGGACGCGGCAGCAGCTTAAAATTCAGCGCCGCATTTCCAGGGCCACGAACACGCCCCAAGTATTCCGCAAGCTCCGGCTTGTAGGCGTGAATCACGGCGTTGGGCTTTATATCCGCAGGCGCATATCCGATGGACTGCATTTTTTCCATCAGGGTAATCACAGCGCCCCAGCCAGCCGCATCAAATCGGTTTTGCAAAAGGAAGCTGACTTGATGGCATCCGCTGCAATTGTTGATGAACACCGTCTTCATGCGACGGTCTTCCGGCGTATCTTCCGGCAAACTGGCGGCCCATTCCGTACCGGAAAGCTGTTTGTGAAAATCGGCGAGAGGCGTGAGCGTCAAGTCCACTTGCTTCTTCGCCCCGCTGGAGAGGTTCGCTTCCGCGCTGGATGTCTCGAAGGTTACAGCCTGCGCCCAAACTTTGAATTGGCCGGCGTTCATGGGAGGAAATGCGTATCGGCCGGATTCGTCCGTGTACACCGTGGTCGTAAACGTATCGCTCATGCCGCGAGCGGAAACGCCGATTCCTTCCAGAGGCTTCCCTTCCACGGACTTTACTGTCCCCGACAAACCGCCAGTCGCCCGCGCGGACTGAGAAGAACCATCCTGCGCGCAGAAAAACAGTGCGAGCGCCGCAAGAGCGAGACTAAATGTGAATGACGGCTTCCTTCTCAGCACAATGCGCCTCCAGCATCCGAAAAAAAACCTAAAGTGTCTTCAAGTATGCGATCAGATCGTCCACTTCCTTGGGATCGAGTCCGTATTGAAATCCCGGCATATCAGGTCCGCCCTTCAAGATAAAGCCTCGCAGGATTTTCATCTGATCGGAATTGGCATCCCTAAATTGTCCGCTCAAGCTCGGCCCGACCACCGGCGGAGATCCAAACTTAAGTTTTCTGGGGAGATGGCAAATCGAGCAGCGCTGCAAGAACAATCCTTCTCCGCGTTTCTGCTCGTCGCTCATTTTTTGCGCGGCGGGAGCAGCTGTGGCGGACTTGCTCTGCGCCCGCGGAAGAGCCGTTCCGCCGAATGAAAGTAGCGCAATCGCGCTGACAACGGTCAGGATTGTTCTCATTTTCAAAATAGATTTACCCTCGTGATGCATTGCTAGGCAAAAACAACGCCTGGAATGGACTGCCCTTCTGTACCGCCACGCCACTTCCGTGTCAAGAAAAAGAAATGCAGTGCGCTCTCCTCCGGGGAATTGTAAATCTCATTGCTGCCCCTCGCACGTGTGCCCGCCAGGAAATCGCCGGAAGGACCCTTGAATTTTGCTTTACAGGCTGCCGAAAAAAGTAATTCATTTTGTCATTCCGAGCGGAGCGAGGAATCTCTCTTTCTTTTGCCGGGAGCAACCCAAGAGAGATTCCTCGCTCCGCTCGGAATGACAAAAAGGGTGGGGCACTTTCTCCGCAGCCTGTCTGATGAACTGAAACAGAGGCCCCATTCGCAATCTACTTCGCGGGGATAAACGCGCCCCAGCCAAAGCGCAACCCGAACGTATCGGTGCCGGGATTAAACTTGGTGATTTCCGCGTCGGATATGTGCAAGTACCGGAATTCCACGCTCCAGTGATATTTCCCGCGAAGAATATTGATGCCGGCCGCGGCGGTAGGCGTGAAATTGAATCTGGATTCACCGACGGGTATCTCGCGCGTGGTGATCAAACCTCCGCCGCCCAGCTCGATGTAAGGCGAGATTCGGTGATGCGTTTCAAAATTCCATTTCATGATAAAGGGATCGAAACCGAACCCATACGCCCGGCCGCCCGGTTGAAACACCATGAAGACTGGGAGCGCGTCCACCGCATATTCGAACCGCCCGCGCAGAATGCCCCGCCCGTGCGCATCGGTCAGTATCCAGCCATAGCGCAAGCCGGCCGACCACTGCGCAATGCCCCGGGTGACGCCCACGGAGCCGTTTGGGTCTGCGCCTCCGCCGGTCCATACTTCCATCTCCGTGCCGCGCACGGGAAGCCGATCGCCGCCATCCGCGGCCGTTGGCGATTGTGCTCGCGCCGCAGGAGCGCTTAAGATCATCCACGCGCCATAAATCAAAAGGGCAAGCTTGCGGTCACATCTTCGTTGCGGGAAAGATTTCAAGGAAGATTCCTCCGATTCAACTGCAAGCAACTGTAACACAACCTAAATCCAGGTCCTTGAATCTAATCCCCGTGTCAAAAGGCGCAGCTGTCCCGCATTTGGCAGGTGGTAACCATGTACCTTTTTGATGACAATCTGGCTTGAGGCTTGACAGATTCGCTTTACCTGCTCAAACTTTTACTGGAGCCCATCGTGGTCTGAGTCAAGCAGCGTATAATGCTACAATTGGGAGCGAAAAAGCCGTAGAAGGAGGGCCAAATCACAGGTTTAGTTACACGCAATCGATTACGTAGAATCTTTGCGGCACTTCTCTTCACTGCATTCCTATTTGTCGCCGGAATCCTGCTGGATGGACTGCTCGTCAAGCTTCCAAAGATCGCCAAAGACAAGATTGCATCCGAGCGAGTTGGTGTAATCCATATCCATACACGTGCGTCCGATGGAAGCGGCACGGTTGCGGATGTGATGTCGGCCGCAGAACAGGCCAATCTTTCCTTTATCGCCATCACCGATCACAATGTCGCGCTGACCCAAAGCGAGTTGGACGAAGATCCGCCAGACCTGCCCATCATTTCGGGTGAGGAACTCGGCACGACCGCCGGGCATTTCCTCGCGCTTGGAATTCCCGTTTCTTGGGTTGAACCGAAATCGAAGGATGACCGCGTACTGCTGGCTGCGGCAGGGGCCGTTGGCGCGTTTCGCGTTCTGGCGCATCCGTTCCATCCGCACACGCCCTGGACCGACTGGAAGACCACCGATTTCGACGGCATGGAAATCTGGAATGAGGACGCCACCTGGCGCCAAAACAATTTCCTGGGCCTGCTGAATGCTTTGATCATGTATGGAGAAAACGATCAACTGGCTCTGGTGAGGCTGGCGCAGACGCCCACCGCAAATTTTGCGAAGTGGGATGAACTTCTTCAAGAGCGCCCGGTCGCGGGGATTTGCGCAGCAGACACGCATGCGCGCATCCGCCTGGCGTTTGGCAAAGACTGGCGATTCCCCGGCTACGTGCCGTCCCTCGAAGTTGCCCGTGAACATGTGCTGCTCTCGCCGGATGCGGGAGGCGGCAACCCCGCTCTGGCAAGCGCCGCGGAATTGGTCGATGCCCTCAGGCAGGGCCATTCGTATTGCGGACTCGATTCTCTCTACCCTGCTGACGGTTTCTCATTCCGCGTCTCGAACGCCAACAGCTCAGGCGGACCTGGGGACGTGCTTCACTGGACGGGAGCCGAGCGCATGCAAATTTCGGTTCCTTCCGGCGCAAGTCTCCCGCTGATTAAAATTTTTCGCGACGGACGCGAGATTGACGAGCAGCAGACCCGTTCCATCGATCAGCCCATCACCGGCCCTGGACGCTATCGCACAGAAGTGTATTTGCGGCAGCCCGGCCTAACCGGCTGGCGGCGCTGGACCCTCTGGGTGTTTACAAATCCGGTTTACGTCACAGCCCAGTAAACGAACCCGATCCGATCCATATTCCATTTGTAAGATGTGCGAATCGCGCCACGGAATCTGCATGTGTGTGCGCGGCGTTGCGGTATACTCCTGCCGAAGCGCAACCTGACCGCAATATCATGACGTGGAGACAGCAATGAAAAAGATTCTCTGCTGCGCATTTTTGGCCATCCTCTTTGTAACTTCCACATACGCTTCGCCGGGCGGCGACATTTCCGGAGCCGTCAAAGGGGAGGACGGCTCTCCCTTTCGCGCTGCCTTCGTGCGCGCGCAAAACGTAAAAACCAAAATGCTGATGATGGTCCTGACCGACAATCAGGGCCAGTATCGGACGGACAATCTTCCTGCCGGGACCTATGAAGTTTGGGCAACTTCAACCGGATACAGAAGCGATCCTTCGCGCCGCATGGATATCACCGTGCAGGATGGAAAAACTTCTCCGGCCAGCTTCACCATGAAAAAAGGCGCGGTGCAGTGGTCCCAGTTGACCAAGTATCAAGCGGGAATCTTGCTGCCTGACATGAAGGGAAAAGATGTGCTGCTCCAGGAATGTTTTAATTGCCACGCCATGAGCAAAATCGGGGTAATGGGGCGCGACCGCGAAGGCTGGCTCGATTCCATCGACCACATGCGCCAGGTGGGAGTCGCGGAAATAAAGCCGGATGTTGCCGCTAAGGTGTCTGAATACCTGAGCACGGTTTTCGGGCCGGACGCTGAGACGCCCTCATCTCCCGCGCAACTCCCCGCATACCAAAAGGTCAAGCAGGAACACGATTACTTTTCCGATGAGGCTTTGAACATCGTGTACGTTGACTACCAATTGACGGGAGAGCCCAAGGATCGCCCGGGCAGCGGAAAACAGGACAAGGACGGAAACATCTGGATGGAAATGGGCGGCGGCCTGTCGAAGCTCGATCCTGAAACCGGCGAGCTTCATACCTGGAGATTGCCCGATGCGACGCGCCCGTTCATCCACGAAATTCTGCCCACAAACGACGGCTACGTTTGGCTGACTATTGAAAAGCAGAATGCGCTGGCAAGATTCGATACGCGCACGGACAAATTCGATGTCTACCGCCAGCCTTACGACGGCCCGCCGCCCGTGGAAATGGAGCCGAACGCGCCCTGGCCCAATCTACGCTACACCTCTGGAAATCAAACCAGCGACCCGCGCAGGCATACCGCCGTGGCCGACCTGCAGGGAAATATCTGGAGCTCGGGCCGCCCACTCAGCAAGTTCGATATTGAAACCAAAAAATTCACATTCTTCCCGGAAGTGCCGGACACCTACGGAATCGCGGTCGACAAGGAAGGAAACGTTTGGTTCGCCGAGTTCAACTCGCGGGATCATCGCAGCATCGGCAAAGTGGATGTGAAAACCAACAAGGTCACCAAATGGACTCCGCCAAATTCAGACACGCGTCCGCGCCGCTTGAAGATCGATTCGCAAGGCATGATCTGGTTCGGCGACTATTTCCAGGGCAACCTTACGCGCTTCGATCCAAGGACCCAACAGTTTAAGGAATTCAAATTGCCCGGACCCATGCCCACCCCATACGGAATCGGCGTCGATCACAACGACAATCTCTGGTACGCCTCCATGTACACCGACGTGATCGGAAAGCTGGACCCCAGAACCGGCAAGGTGATCGAGTATCCGACGCCTTACGGCGAGCGCGGAACCCGGGACATGTTCGAAGACGCGCAGGGCCGAATCTGGTATGGCGCGCAGCCCTACGGAAAAGTTGGCTACGTGCACTTGCGAAAGGAAATCGAAAAGGCCGTAGCCCAAAAGTAAAATAGGAGTGAGGATATTCGGATTTGGCGATTTGAGTTAAGACAATCGCAGAAGCTTATTTCCAGCTCAATATGCCAAGCTTGCTTCCTAGTCACGGTTATTGATGCGCAAGAAAGGCTTCCGAAGGCGTGCGGCGCTCGGGAAAGCGCATCATTGCCGGCTACCTCAACTTCTGGATTGCGTTTTGCGTGTCGGTCAGCATGTGGACCAGAACGTCGCGGGGAATACTCTTAGTCAATGGATTGATCAGCCAGGCGAGCAATACGGGAACCGTGCGGGTCAGCGAGATCGATTCGTTTTGAACGTAAACGCCTCCATCCTTTTCCTCGATTCGCCAGTAGCTGTTGAGACGCCACATGTATCCATGATCGCCACCCTCGGTGCGCTCGTGTTCGTCCGGGGTGCCCGGATTTACAACTTCCACGATTCGCGTGGATCGCGATGCGCTTTCGCTGCGGGTGCGTCCCAAGGGCCTTTCCACGACGTCAAAATAGCCGTTTAGAACCACCGTGATAATCGACTTGTTGTAAAGTTGCAGAAAGATCTTCGATCTATTTCCATCCTGCTCGATTAATTTCGCCTGGCGGATTTCCGGCTTGTAGATGCTGGGTTCATTCTCATAATCCTGAAGAACGGCGTTTATTTCGGCCAGCGTGGCATTAGGGATGAAGATCACGCCCGCCCAGTGGTGAATCAGACCGCTGGGGATTCGAATGGGAAGGTGGTCTTCCTGAGTGTGCAATTCCTGGATAAATATTTGCCCCTGATGAAGCTGGGCATAAACTCTCCGGCGTTCCGATTCCGGCAGCCGATCGACGATCAGAAAGCGATCCTCGCGCAGATCGTCTTTCATTTGGGCTTCGGTAATCCGGACATATCGCTCAAAAGCGGCCACCGTTTCCGGCTTCAGCTCCGCCGCACGGAGCGGGATGGCAAACATCCACGCAAAGATCGAGAAAAACAAAAATGATTTATGAAATTGAGCAGGCAAAACTCACGCCCCCAATCGCTCTCTCGGACGGTCCCATAAATTGGGCATCTCTGAATTCGAATATCCCGATTGGAACGGCTTGCTCGTTCCGTCCGCTTCATACATGGACCGCCGGACGGCCCCAATGTTGGCCCCATAAACATGTATGCTGACGGACGGCCGGTCATGCAGCGCGTTCGAGACACGATGAAAATCGCCAATTGCCGGTGAAACCGCGGTTACCTCACCCTTTTCCATGCGAGACGGACTGCCTTGCTCCACAAACCGTCCATCGCTCGTGCGCGCATATTTCTGCTCGAATTCCGCGCCACGCAAGATCCCCACGCCCCCCCAAACGGTATGATCGTGGATCGGCGATTTCTGTCCCGGGCCCCAAACGAAACTCACCACGGAGAAGTGTTCCCGCGAATCGGCATGCAGCAAATATTGCTGATACCCGCTCAGGGAAGGCTGCGCGTAACGCTCAGGCAGCCAATCATCCACGGCTACAAGTTCCTTCAACAGGCGCGATCCCTCGCGAAGGATGTCCGGCTCACCGGCCGCGGTTTCCACCAGAGTGCTGAATGCAACCACGAAATCCCGCAGACGCTCGATGCGCGGCGAAGCAATCGCAGTTTGCTGAATAGATGCCATCTTCTTTTTCCCTTGCCTGAAATCCGTGAACTATGGATACCGTCCGACATGCGGCGGCCTTTAATGTATCATTCGAATCGCTCATTCAAAACAATTTGGGCTGGCCCGCGAGATATCGGCACTCTGGGCAGACCGCGGAAAAGGTAGCTAATTTTGTCATTCCGAGCGGAGCGAGGAATCTCTCTTTCTTTTCATTGGTCTAAACCGAAGAGAGATTCCTCGCTCCGCTCGGAATGACAAAATGTTTTGAGAGTTTTTCCGCTGCCTGCGGAGCCAGCGTGAATATTGTTTTCAAGGTGTGATGGGCACTTGATAGGTTTTCCCAGGCAAAGCGCGCAATCATGTCAGCGAAAGAACAACCCGCCTCGCCCGAGGAAAACACGGCCACCGCCGCATCTGGAGAACTGCGGACCATTGAATTCGATCGCGACATCTGCGGCTCCCTTGATGCGGCCGAGCAGCGCGAATGGCTGGTGACAAACGGAATCGGCGGGTTCGCCTCCGGCACGATTAGCGGAAATCTCACGCGCCGCTATCACGGTCTCCTCTTCGCCGCGCTGCAGCCTCCTGTTGGCAGAACCCTTCTCGTTACAAAGCTCGACGAGACGGCCCACTACGACGGGATCGACTACGACCTCTCCGCCAATCGATGGTTAAGCGGAGATGTCTCGCCAAAAGGGTATCTGAATATCGAGGGCTTCCGGCTGGAAGGAACCATTCCTGTTTGGAGTTTCGCCCTCGGCGATGCGCTCCTCGAAAAGCGCATCTGGATGCAGCAGGGCGAGAACACCACCTACGTTCAATATACGCTCGTGCGAGCCACGGGCCCCGTGGCGATGAGCCTGAAGGCGCTCGTAAACTACCGTGACTTCCACTCTGCAACTCATGCCGGCGACTGGCGTGCGCGGATTGAGCGGGTCCAAGACGGCCTGCGCGTGACGGCATTCGACGGCGCAGTGCCCTTCTATTTAATGTGCGCGAACGCCACATACGAAATCTGCAATGAATGGTATCGCGATTTTTTCCTGCCATGCGAGCGCGAACGCGGTCTGGACGATCATGAAGATCACCTGCTGGCTGCGATCTTTCACGCCAGTTTGCAGCCGGGTCAAAGTGTGACGATCACGCTCACAACACAATCCAATTTGAAGCCGGCTGCGGAAACCGATGCAGCGCGCGCATGGAAAGAACACACCGACCACGAACAGGAATTGTTGGCAACGTGGGCCGGCCGTGATCCTCGTGCAGCATCGTGCGCGCCCGCTTGGATTCGCCAACTCGTGCTTGCCGCCGACCAATTCATCGTTCAGCGCAGCTTGCCGGAACAACCCGATGGCCGATCCATCATTGCCGGCTATCACTGGTTTGGCGATTGGGGCCGCGACACCATGATCAGCCTCCCGGGGCTTGCCCTTTCCACGGGCCGCCACGAAATCGCGCGACAAATCCTGCTGGCCTTCGCGCCCTATATCGATCAAGGAATGCTGCCCAACAATTTTCCGAATGCCGGCGGGCGGCCGAAGTACAACACGGTGGACGCCGCCCTGTGGTATTTCCAGGCTGTGCGCCAATATTTCGCGGCCACGCAGGATGCGGTCACTCTTGGCAAACTCTTCCCCGCCCTCGATCAGATTATCGATTGGCACGTGAAAGGTACGCGCTATCACATCCACGTCGATGACTCCGACGGGCTCCTCTACGCGGGCGAGCCGGGCGTGCAGCTTACCTGGATGGACGCGAAAGTTGGCGATTGGGTCGTCACTCCGCGAATTGGAAAACCAATCGAAGTGAACGCGCTCTGGTACAACGCTCTGCAAACGATGGCGGCGCTAGCCCCGCTGGTCGGCAAAAACTCCGCGCCGTTTGCCGAAATGGCTGCGAAAACAAAAAGCAGCTTTGCAAAATTCTGGAATGAAGAGCGCGGCTATTGTTATGACGTGATCGATGCGCCCGGCCTCGGAAATGACGCCGCGCTGCGGCCCAATCAAATTTTCGCTGTGTCGCTGCCAAACAGCTCGCTCTCCGCTGATCGCCAAAAAGCCGTGGTGGACATTTGCGCTCGCCACCTATTGACCTCGCATGGACTCAGGAGTCTTGCGCAGGCCGAGCCCGGTTATTGGGGGCATTACGGCGGAAATCCGACAGAACGCGACGCCGCCTATCATCAAGGGACAGTTTGGGGATGGCTGATCGGCCCATTCGTGGACGCCCATTTGCGGGTCTACAAAGATCGCAAGGCGGCGATGAGTTTTCTGGAACCCCTTGGAATGCAGATCGAATCGCACGGCCTGGGAACGCTGAGCGAGATTTTCGATGGCGACACACCATTTTCCCCTCACGGCTGCATCGCGCAAGCATGGACCGTGGCGGAAGTATTGCGGGCGTGGCACGCCGCCCTCGGATAGATAAACAATTTTCGCAAGGGAAAAACTTCCGGAAAACGGCCAGCAACTGCGCCGCTGGAATCAGCGCGGAATTTCTCCCATCCTGGAAAGAAACGGTTTCATCGTCAGGCCTTGAACGAAAACGGAAAAGGCCACCACTGCGAAACTGATGGCAATAATTTCCTCGCGCTGCGGGACTTCCGGTGGAAGCCCAAGGGCCAGAGCCAGCGCCACCGCCCCTCGCAAGCCGCCCCAGAACAACACGTTTTGATGTTTCATCGTGACGCGAAGCGAGGATCGTGAAAAAGCGAGGCAACAGGGATAGATCGCCACTGCCCTGCCCAGCGTTACGAGGGCAATAGCTATTCCCGCCGAAAGCCATGTAGCCATGAAGTTTTGATGGGCTTCGCGCATTCCGATTAAAAGAAAAATTAGCGAGTTGGCGACAAAGGCCGCGAATTCCCAAAATGTCTGAACCGCTTCCTTTCCTCTGTCAGAGATGGTGCTGAGCGACTTGAAATTGCTCATGACAAGCCCCGCCGTGATCGTCGCCAGAACACCCGACAAACCGAAATGATCGGCCAGCAGGAAGGAGCCGTAGGCTGCCACGGTCGTCAAAGTAATTTCAACCAGATGATCGTCGGTTCGTCCGGCGAGTAACAACGCACCCAGCGAAACGCCCGCGCCGCACAAGATCCCACCGCCGATTGTTTTCAACAGCGTTGCAGTGATTTCAAGCGATGTAAGTTGCTGCCCCGAAGCCAGGGCAACGACAACTCCGAAAGCAACCGCGGCCGTGCCGTCATTTAAGAGGCTCTCCGCCTCGATAAGCACCAGCAAGCGGCCGTGCGCTTTGGCTTCCTTGAAAATGGCGATCACCGAAACCGGGTCGGTGGCGGCGATGAGAACGCCGAAAACAAGCGCGCCGAGCCATTGCCAGTGCGCCAGATAGTGCATCCCGGCCGCGGTAACACTAGCGGAAAGCAGAACACCGACTGTCGCCAGAACGATGATGACCGAAAAGTCTCGCCGCAACTGCTCCCAGTGAATGTAGAACGCAGCTTCAAAAAGGAGCGGAGGAAGCAACGCAGTGAAGATAAGGTCCTTGGTGAGATTGACCTTGGGCGCAAAGGGCAAGAAGGCGAGAATGATCCCCGCCGCGACCAGGCCAACGCTGTAAGGGAGGCGCAGACGCCGGGTCAGCATCGCCACGATAGCGGCGATCAAAAGCAGTTGCGCCCCGGATTGAAAATTAAGCTGCATGCCCGTACCCTTCCGTGCTCACCCCAGACGCGTATTCAGGGCCTTTTCGCATTTCCCGCACAAGCATCTTGACACACAAGTAAGAATGGTACACATACTCCGGCAGAATCGTGAACGACTTTAGAACAACTGCCCACGCTTGTTCTTGCCTCAAGAACAAACGTTGGAGTAACAAAATCAGACAAGCGCAGGCCAGATAGCTCACCCTTCCATGTCTTTTGCCTGAAAAGCGCGGTAGTTGGACCATGCCACATCAGTACGTCAACGCTGAAGAGCTGGTCTAGATCTTCCAAGTAGCCGACGCCTTCGGGGTTAATCTAGAGACTCGTGGTTTCGCCTTCTCTCCCGTTCCATGGCCAACAAATTCATACTTCGGTTGCCCCGTCGTTCCACAATTAGGGCCCACCTCTCGGTTCCGAACTGCATCCCCGGCGGAAGTCAAACTCGCGGGGACCACGTTGGCGACGATCCGCGTAGCACGCGGTCATCACGCGGGCCGTCCTCGACAGAAGCCGCTGCGGAAACGTTTGCAGAAGAGGGGAATCGAATTGATCTGCCCGCACAAGAGAAATCGCGTTCGGCCCGCGACCCAAGACGGTCGGGCCCTGCGGCGCTATTGCAGGCGATGGATCGTGGAGCGCACCAATGCTTGGCTTGGAAACTTCCGACAATTGGTCGTGCGCTACGACCGCTCGCTCACGATCCATGGCGCGTTCTTTCATATCGCCTGCTTCATGATCGTCTTACGGAGGGATGTGCAATAGCTTCTACTCAAATTAATTGACGCGGAGTAATTGGTTTGGGTCTTCCAAGTGGCATACACTTTCGGATGGCTTGCGGCGGGGTTTGAATTCTCTCTTGCTCTGGGAAGACATGCGCATTTAGAAGTCAAATGATCCGCTGCACGAGATATCTACGTTCAGCCTGGCGCATCGGGCAACGAAAATGCGGATCGGGCCTCCCAAGGAATCTTATACCGTCAGTTCCAAACTACAGCTTGGCAATGAATTCCTTCCACGGCGTTCCAGCAAGTGTCTCCGTCGTGGAATGGCCGTAGGCTCGGATAATCATGGCTGCCTTTTCTATTTGCCCGGGATCGTCGGTCTCTACAATATCAACGACATCGAAGCGACCGAGCGTGGCAAAGCTTTGCTTCCACTCAATTCCAGGGCAATCGCTCTTGATTTTGGCGGACACCGTGTCCGCCAATTTCTTAAAGTCTTTTGGATCTCGAAACGCATCAGGTGAAAATCGGCTAAGAATCACATACGTGGCCACGGAACGCCCTCCTATCGATCTTGTTTGGATTTCTCCCTTAAGATTTCTCCGCAAACGAACAAATGTGTGGTTTCACAAGCCGCACAAAATCAACGTTGCCCATTTGGATGGAATCGAAGCGGCTACCGGCATTGAAAATGATCTCGGGATTGTCGGCGAGAGCCTGATCCATGTACACCGGTAAGCTGTACAATTCACCGAATGGAGGAATTGCGCTGATATCGCAATCGGGAAACAGTGTGCTGCATTGCTCTTTGTTGAGAAGTTGCACCGGCATGCCCACTGCGCGCTCCAATTTTTTCAAGTTGACATAAGTGGATGCCGGAAGAACCGCGAGCAGATACTTGTTGCCAGCACGGAAGGCAACCGTCTTGGCAACCTCTTTTCCCGGAATCTGCAACACAGCAGCTGTAAACGACGCCGCGCGTGCGGGCAGGTGATAAATAGGCAAATAGGAAACGTGTTCCCGTTCCAGGTGCGACTTCAATTGTGCAGATATAGTCATCCCTCTACCTCCCCCGAAAACTGTCGTCACGCCGCCTCGTTCAATGCACTTGGACGTTTGCGCCGCTGGAGCCCATCAATTGACCTTTTCGTACGCGCTTGCGTGGCTACCACAAATGGGGCACAGTTCCTGGACCGGTTGCTCCAAGGTGGAGCCGCAGGTCGTGCAAACGTAATAAGCTCGGCTCTTACCGCGCATGCTCTCAAGGTTTTTCAAGGCCCCCGTTAGGAGCTTGAAGTGCTGTACATCCACCGCACGCGCGTATTCAAAACTGCGAACCGCGTCCGCGTTTCCTTCCGCTCGCGCTTGGATGATGAAGCGGGGATAAATCTTCTCGCTTTCCGAGCTCTCAAATTTGTAAGCGGACGATTCCAAATTCTTCCGAGTAGATTGAGTCAGAAACATCGCGATTGTCGCTGTGGGCTCGGCGCCCATCTTTCGTATAGCTGCCGCATCATTATTCACAAGAATTTCTTCAGCGCGGGCCAACGCACGGAAGAGGCTAGCGACTTCGCCATAGCCTTCCTGATCGGCTTTCTGCGCAAATGCAACGTCCCGGTTGTGAGCATTACTTTCCCCCGCGAATGCTGACTGCAAGTTCTGCAGCGTCTTGCTCGCGATGGGACTGGCTGCACCGGACGATGGGCGGCCCGCCGCAGAGGCCAGCAGCCCAGCAATCAGAACGACCAACGCCATCCCGGCGATTTTTCCGAATCTTGTCATGGCTGATTTTCTCCAGTTCCAGGCATCCTTATGACACTTGCTATTGTTCCCGTGGCGGTCAAAGCGTTGTGGACTTGCTGTTGCCTGTGTGTTGAGCGTTGTCCATATCCGTACTTTTTAGCGTGCAGGCGCCAATATGGAAGTGATCTAGGTCACTGCTGTCTGTGTCTCGACACTGGCCCTCAAAGATGTTCTAGTCCACATTTCCGCGCCCTGTTTGGGCGGATTTGGTTGGCAGGGATGGTGGGGATCGAAACTGCATCTCCAAAAAATAAGTCCTGAAAAAAAGGCGTAGCACCACTGCCCTCCTTCCAGTTGGTGTCAAATAGCATCAAGTTCATCGTTCGCAAGGAACCCAACAAATTTCCAAAGTCCTCGGATATAATCTTGCGTCTGAAACTCTAAATTGGAGACATCGATGACTGGACCTACTCCCGAAAAAGTCATGCAGATTATTACCGGCGGTTGGGCGAGCAGCATTCTCGGCGCCGCCGCTCAGCACGGCATATTCACCGCGCTGGAAGGAAATCCCTCGACCACGGAGACCGTTGCGAAGAAGACGGAAATCTCGCTGCGCGGCGCACAAGCTCTGCTCGACGGCCTGACGGGATTGGGCCTTCTAAGCTTGTCGGAGGGCCGCTATCAGAACAGTCCGGATGCTTCCTCGTTTCTCGTGAAGGGCAAGCCCAGCTATCTCGGCGGCATGGCGGAAGTGTTTCTGCAGGATTTTCCGACCTGGCAGAATCTGCCGGAGGCCGCAAAGACCGGCCTGCCGAGCGCCCAAAATACCACCGATGTTGCAGATAATCCCTTCTGGCACGTCCTGGTTCCCGCTATCGCCGCGCTTTCCTTTCCCGTCGCGCAGATGGCAGCGGAACGGTTGGGCGTCGCCAAAGCTAGCGCGGCGTCGTGGCTGGATGTCGGAGGCGGCTCGGGAGTCTGGTCGGCGGTCTGGCTCGGTGCGAACAAGCAAGCCACCGGTACTCAGCTCGATTGGCCAAACGTCAACAAAATCGCCCGCGGGTTTGTCGCGAACTTTGGAGTCGCGGATCGCTTTCAGACGATTGACGGGGATTTCCACACCACGGATTTCGGCACCGAAAAATATGACTTCGCGATCTATGCCCACATTGCCCACCAGGAGTCGCCAGCCGACAACCTCGCCGTCTTCCGCAAGTTTCGGAAGGCGCTTAAACCCGGCGGCACACTAGTGGTCAACGATTTCATCCTCAACGACGACCGAACTGGGCATCCGTTCGCGATGTTGTTCGCCTCACAGATGTTGGTGGTGACGAAAAACGGGTCCACGTACCGCCAGTCCGATTACCGCAAATGGCTCGGCGAAGCGGGATTCAAGTCCGTCGAAATCGTGCCAACGCCGACGCCCTCGACGATGGTCTTCGCGAGCTAGAGCGGCATTGCCCTCCGAACAGCATCCTCCATCGCGATAGTCGTCGCGCGCGTCAATCCTTTGCGGAGCAAGGATAGAACCTGAATTCCGAAATTGAAGAGCCTGTTTTGCCCTAGCTCGGCTAAGTTTCAGTTGAATGAAAGAGTCGCTGCGGAGGACAAAACAGTGCGTACGGAAATTACCTCTCTTTGGGGCAGGAAGAAGGTGGAATTGCGCGAGACCGCGCGCGTGGTGACGCCGTATGGGGGCTTGCTGGTGTTCTTCGAGTTTTTGCGGCAGACCGGCTATGTCGAGGCGCTGAAGCGCTATTTGCTATTTGCCGTTTGGCCTCACTTCTCCCAACGCCATCGATCCGGTCAAGACCTTCACGGCGTTTTTGCTGGCGGTGCCGGCGGGAGGGCGGCGTTTTGCGCACTCCCGTGTGTTGCGTGTTGCTCAAGCTGCGGAAGTTTTTGGCCTACAAGGGCGGCATAACCCAACAGGTACAGGCTGGTCTCGTGCATCCGGGCTTACCCCACCAACGGTCTATCTGGCGAGAGGATAACATACACAGAAACAGTCCAAGGGCACGACACCCCAGAAATCATGCGGTCCCCGGCCTGGCGGATTCTCCAGCGAATAGCTTCGCATCTTCGCTACACAACCGTAGGGGCACGGCATTGCCGTGCCCCTACGGCTTATACGCGACTTACAGATTCATCAACGAATCAAAACCAAATCTAAATCGGACCCTACCCACAGATTCAAGACCTAGAACGCCAGGCTTAAGGACATCTGAACCTGCCGCGAGCTGCCGATGGTCTTGGTTACCTGGCCAAGGCCCGATGGGCATTGGTAGAAAGACCCACCCACAAATGGAAATGTGGTGCCTTGACTGCCCGCGCACGCAGCGGGCGTTGGGACTGCGTTGGGCGTGTTAGCCGTTGACGGGAATGGGCTGAAAGCCAAGTTTTGAGAAATGTTATCGATGGGAATATCAAAGCTCGGATGGTTGGCCAGGTTGTATACGTCGAAGGTGTATTTCAGCGAAACTCGCTCCGTGATCTGGGTCAGCTTTACGAGGGAAATATCCGCGTTTTGCTGCCATGACTGCCGGAAGATGTTGCGCTGGCCGGTGGTGAATTGTGTTTCGTAGATATCGCCGCAGGGAACGCCATTTACGGGAGTTCCCGCGGGCGTACCGGGGCAGGTGATGCCGCCTCCCGGATTCGGGGCCAGCAGAGGTACCGTGAAGCAGGCCGCGTTGAGGGCCGGAGAACCTGGCGTATTGCCGATTGCTCCAGTGAGGGCCTTCTGCGGGGTGCAACCCGCAGCGTAGTTGAGCGGCACGATCGGGTTGGTGATCCCGTCGTTGATGCTGTAGGAAGTGCTGCCCACGGCGCCGGAATAATCAATCACGCTATAGGGCTGCCCACTTTGAATGACGACGAGACCTTGAATAGCCCAGCCGTCCGCCACTTTGCCTTCCCACTTAGTGGTCGGGAAGAACTTGGGGAGTTCATAGTGATAGTCGAGGTTAAACACGTGTGTGCGATCGAAGTCTGAAGGCCCGTAGCCGTCCCGCAGATTGAGCGGGTTGTTGCCATTGTAGAAGAGCCCCAGGGCGCTCTGCTCGTCGAACGAGCGCGAAAACGTGTAGGAAACGCCCGCCGCCAGACCATGGCTGAGCCGCTTCTCGACGTGCATCTGAAGGGCATTGTAGGACGAAATTCCGGCAGCAGTGAACAACTCCGATTCACCCGCGTACCCAATGTAAGGGACGCGCATGTCCACGTTGCCACCCTCTGAATTGAAAAGGAGTGTATCGCTCCCGCTATATGGATTATTTACTTGCATTGTGCAGCCGAGGAATCCGGGATTAGCGCACGTCTGTACCGAATACCCATAGGTATAAGTTTGTACAAAAGGAGAAGATCCCGGGTTCGCGCACTTTGCAGCAGGCCCGCACAGCGGGTTATCCAACGACGCAGTCCTCGCCTGGTTGAACGGCAGGGGAATGACCTCATGCCGGCCAAGGCCGTTCACATAGCCGATATCGATGGCCAGGTCGCTGCGCGGCTGCCATTGGATATCCAGAGTGCTGTTCATCGTATATGGGAGCTTGTTGTTGCGCGCGTAGGCGCCCAAATAGAATGGAACGGTATTGGGCGTGGAAGGCGTACAGGGAATATTAAAATTGCTATTTTCATAGAGAGCGCAGGCGTTCGGGAGAACAACGCTTGCCGGATTTCCCGTGGGCGCGGGGCCTAGCGAGGGGCCCCACGGGTTCGAGAGTACCGAAGTCTGGGGAACCGGATTTCCCTCTGTGCCTGAAACGATGCATCCTTGGTAGGTGCCTGGGTACACAGTTGGGCAGAACTGCGTATTCACAAAGGGCTGCTGCTGGTTGATCCCGAATGGCCCGCCCGCTGAGATGGTCTGGGCAACACCCGGTGAAAAGTAAGAGTACAATTCGCCGCGGTCGTAATACATGCCCCATCCCCCGCGGACCACCAGCTTGTTGTTGAACATCTTGGGGCTCCAGGCAAATCCGATTCGAGGATCAATGCCCCATTGCCGTCCGGTAAGAGTGGTATTGCTCACGCCCGGAGTTCCATGCGGACTATTTCCAGCGACAATCAGTCCGTTGGACGCAATCGTGTCCGTCGTGGGGTCGTAAGAATACTTTGACGGATCGAAATTAAGTAGATTGCCGTTTTTCTCCGTTAAGCCACCGTCCCAATCGAAGCGCACACCCGCCGTGATGGTCAGGTTGCTCCGGAATTGATACTTATCCTGCAAAAATTCACCGGTCTCATTGGCGCGCCAGTAGCGGTTGGCATTGCCGTTGAGAAACAAGGTTCCGTTGTAGAGATAATCGTCGTTAAGCTCACCTTGGAGAAATTGGTTGATGGACTGGGCCGCAATCATCCCCAATTGGTTTCGATTGTCCCGAGTGTTCAGCTGCGTATAAGCAAAACTTCCTCCAAAAGTAACCGTGTGCTTGCCCAGAGTCCAGATGGCGTTGGCGGAGGGATTAAAACGATTCTGAAAAACGCCGGTGAGGGCTCCTTGCGATGCACCCCCCGCTCCGATGTTCATCGTATAGGGGTACGAAGGAAGAATGGGAAAGCTCCCGGCCCATACCACGCTCATGCCGGGAAAGAGTGGTGAACCAAAAGTATTGATCGAGCAATCCGCCGCGGACGCGCCCGTAAGAGCTTCGCACTTGGAAGCGAATTGCGAGAGTGAAAACGGCTGGTCAATCGTACTGTAGGCTTTTTCGCGGATGAATCCGAAGATTTCGGTGATACTCAGATTGGACTTTACAATCTGCGTGTGACTAAGGGAAATCACTTGGCTGCCCGCATCCAAGTGTTGTGAAAATCCCGCGACCATCGAATATCCAAACGGTGCGATGGTCGGATCGTGCTGGTAGTAGTACTTGGCGGAGAAAGAATGCGATGAATTTGGGTTCCAGTCCAAGTTGGCAACGGCCTGATGAGCCCGAAACACCGCTGTCCCCGGAATCTCGGCGTTCTCCGGAAACGCTTCTACTAGAGCGGCTTGGACTGCCGAATTCGAACTGAAAGCGCTCGGATTCGCAATGACTGCATTCGGATTCGCCGAGGGAATCAGGAACTGCCCGTTGGGCAGTTGGTAGTTGAATAAGGTATAAGCGATTGGGCTGATCTGGTTAGAAGTGGTGCCGGTCCCGCACGAATTAAAATTGCCCGGACTGGGAGCCGCCGATGTCGTCGTGCCAATCTGCGGCAGCGCACAAGTTTCATTCAGGCCAAGATAGCTAAGGTTATTGTTGTTCGCCAGCGCTGCCAATCCCGGGGCATTGCGATTTGTGTCGGTCAGCCCCGGCGGGACAAACGCGCGCGAGATACCGATCTCGTCGTCCGAAGCGCGCGTGTGCTGGTAGCTCCCATAAAAGAAGAGCTTGTCCTTAATGATGGGCAGCCCGATGGTTCCCCCAGCCGTATAGCGGTGCAGCGCTGGATTCTTCTCGCTTGCCGGGATATTGGGATCGGCATTATAGAAATAAGGATCGGCGTTCAGCGCATTGTTTCCGAAATGCCCGTAGGCGCTTCCGTGAATATTGTTGGTGCCGGAAGCGGTGCTCATATCGATGTGCGCGCCGCTGGTCGAGCCCTGTTGCGCGTCATACATCGAAGTGTTCACGCGAACTTCCTGTATGGATTCGGGAGCGGGTGAAGGAATCGCCTCGCCAATGGCCAGATATACCGAAGCGCTGCTCTGAATAGGAATCGAACTCAGGCCGGAAGAGCCACTGACGCCGGTATTGTTCACGACGCGGGCCGATGACACCTGGCTGGTGCTTTTGCCATTGAAAAGGTTCCTTGCGTCCACGCCATTCAGCAAGTAGGAGTTGCTCGTATCGCGCTGGCCGTTGGCCCATACTGGCGCATTTCCCAAACCAGCATTCGCGCCTGTACCCGAAGAAAGCTCCGCGTTCACACCGGGCGATAGGACCGCCAACCCAGTGAAGGACCCGGTTGGCAGAGGAACGGCGTCAATTTCGAGTTTATCCATCACGTAGCCGTTGGTGGTATCCACCATGTTGATCAGCGGCGTTTCCTCGACGGTGATGGATTCGCTCACGTTGCCAATCTTCAGTTCGGCATTCACGGTCGCCGTGCGGTTGGCCTGCACCTGGATGGACGGTACGTTCTGCGACTGGAAACCTTGCTGCGTGAAAGAAAGGTTATAGGTACCGAGGGGCAGGTTCACGAATGAGTAGGAGCCTGTAGTGCTGGTGGTTTGCGTGCGGCTCAACTTGGTCTCATTGCTTGTGAGGTTGACCGTGGCGCCCGAGATTACGGCGCCGGATGTATCGGTCACGGTGCCCGTGATTCCTCCGAGTGTCGTTTGGGCGTGGGCGCTAGGCAGGAACAAAAATAGGGCCGCCGCCATTGCAAACAACGCAAAAATCCGCACACAACGGTTCATCCACAAATTCATTGACATCCCCCCTAAAAAATCAAAATTCAACAAGACACGCAAATTGCAATCTTGTTGTACTTCAAGGTCCGCACCCAAATGCCTGCACAATGGACTGCCCGATCAGCTCGCCGATAAAATACGCCAAATGATCCCCAATCAGAAGCGCAATCTTTCGATTAAGAGTATTCAATAATTGCATTCCAGAAGTGACTCTTTACGAACGGTATAGGCCAGTTAGAACCAACGGTTTACGCTGCATGCGACTGCGCCCCCGGCGTTTTGCAGTCATTTAAACTATTCTTGCCCTCGCAATTGAACCTTTCGACGCTATTGATCGAGGCTTGCATCGCAAACTCGAATGCGCCAGACTCCCGGAATGTCGCATGGAGTCGATGCGATCATTGCGATCCGGAGTGAATTTCCGAACGCTCGTATCATCGTGCTCACGACTTCTGCGGGGCAAGACTTGTCTCAGATCGCCAGCTGGACATTTTTTTTTACCTCCAAGGGCCTGGTGTTAACATGGTCTCTGGATTCTCCAAAAAAGCACAAGGTCTCTCGGTTGGCTCGGCACTCCCGCTCGAGCTAAATATACCGGGGCCGCACAGAGGAAACGTTCCGCCAGCCTGCGCGCCCTCTCTGCCCTGAATACTCCTATCGTCGCGCAACCTTAGTTGACGGAAAATTGTGCCGTTGACAATCGTTCACAGGAATGAAATAAAATACCCTCGGCCTTCAGTATACTTAACGTCGAACGCCGTCGAATGAGATCACCGGGCGTCCCACAACCGGCGTTCCCAGACAGGATGATTTCAGTTAACCCCAGGTACAACTGACATGACGAAAACGGCAACCACCCTCGCGAGTATGGCCGGGATGCTTCGCGGTTATTCCATTGAGCTGAATCCCAACGACCCAAAGGTCATTGATGCGGCGATCGCCCGCCTCGATCCGGGTACTGAAGTATTCGTGACTTGGATCCCGGGTGAAAACCCAACAGCTCTAATCGAGCCTGCGGCGAGGTTGCGGCGCGCCGGCCTCGTCCCGGTGCCTCACGTTGCTGCGCGCCACATCCAGAGTGCCGCTCAGATCGAACAACTTGCGGCGCGTCTCGTGGGTGACGCAGGTGTCGACCGCGTTCTCGTCATTGGCGGCGATCGCGCCACGCCCGCCGGGCCTTACGACTGCAGCCTGGCCGTCATGCAATCAGAAATCTTTCAGAAGTTGGGAATCGTCCGCATGGCCGTGGCTGGCTTCCCTGAAGGCAACCCCAATATTTCCGAAACCGGCTTGAATGAGGCCCTCGGCTCAAAAGTGGCATTCGCGCACAGCAATGGGTTGGAGCTGTCGATTGTTACGCAGTTCTGCTTCGAAGCAGAACCGATCGTCGAATGGTTGCGCCGAATTCGTGCCCGAGGGATTGACACACCGATAAGAATCGGCCTTGCAGGGCCGGCGGGGATTATCACGCTGGCGCGCTACGCCATGCGGTGCGGAATCGGAAACTCCTTGAGGGTGCTGACCGAAAAACCATCGTTCGCGAAGCTTCTAGTGGAAAAAGGGCCTGAGCCCATCATTCGGGGCATCGCCAGTGCGGCTGAAAATGGCGATGCAACGCGTATGCCGTTTGACATCGCCGGGCTACATTTCTTCGTCTTTGGCGGCTTCAACAAGACGGTCGACTGGATCAATGCCGCACGAGGTCAGTAGTTCGGTGCTGGATTAGGGCTGAGCCGCGCGCCAGCCTTTGGCGTAAGTTTCCCGCGCAACCTTCGAATACGGAACAGGGCTGACGATGGCCCGGATCTCTATCTGTTTGTGGCGTTCCACCGTCGTCTTGCGCGAACCGCCGCCTGCTTCGCCCCAAACGATCCTGACCTCGGTGCCCACCTCGACGTCCGGATCCACCACGCCGAGCGAAAGAATTGCTCGCTCATTGAAGCTGTAGCCGGTGAACATGGAAAAGCCGGCCGTTCTTCCCGCGCTTAATACCTGGTCATAAGACGCCGAAGCATAGTTCGATAGAGGGAAGTCGATATACTTATAAGGATCGCCGGACTCGAACATGGACGACACCACTTTGATGACGTCCTCGGTGTTCCAGGCGAACGTCACCTTCTTACGCTGCGGCTTCCCAGCCATTTTTTCGAGGGCTTCTCTTCCGATGAACTCGTGATCGAACTTGATGAAGGGCCCATAACCCAGCGCATAAGGCGACATATAGTAATCTTCGATGTTGCTGGATTCGAAGCTGCCTCCAATCGAGCACGTGCCTTCATAGCTGGCGGCCGGCAACCACTGGCGGTATGCCTTCATTTTCTCGCCGGTGTAAACCGCCGGAAGCGGCGAAGGAATCCATCCCGACTCCAGGGTGTTTGTTGCATAGGCCCTCGAGCCGACTTCGCGCAACCCGAAATCTTTTCCGGCGTCCACGATCGCGGATCGAATTTCTTCGCGCTCCTCGTACGGCCCCCAGACTTCCAGTCCGGGCGCGCCGGCCATGCCGTGCCGCAGCGCGCGAACCTTGCGCCCGGCGATGTTGATGACACCCGTGTGGAAGAACTTGATCTCCGGAAGCGGCCCTCCGTTCAGCTTCTCAAGGATCTGTGGAGCGTTGGGGCCCTGGATCTGGTAGCGGTAACATGTGCGAACGACGGCTTTGCCCTTGGGGTTTGAAGGCGATCGATCGTCTCTTTCGATCTTCACTTTGTAACCGCCGGTCTCTCCGTGGAACTGGATCCAATTCGCAACTGGAGCGCGCCCGACAAAAACCAGCCGGTTCTCCTCCAGATGAAACAGAATGCCGTCGCCAATCACGTAGCCGTCATAGCTGCACGGCGAGAATTGTTTTGCGCGATTGACGGGAAAATTCGCGAAGCTATTGGTTCCGAGAGAGGAGAATAATTTGAGCGCGTCCGGCCCTTCCACATACACGTTCGCCATGTGATGAGATTGGTCGAACAAGACGGCGGTCTCCCTCCAGGCGCGCTGCTCATCGTGCCAATTCGAGAATTCGCCAGGCACAACCGGATACACGTAGGCTCCGATTTGCGAATTGCGAAGCAGGTTTACAGGATTCCCGGCGGACTGCAGGATGTCTTCCAAACTCTTCTCATTCATCGCAACTCTCCTCGTGGGGCAATTCCCTGATCCTAGAACCCACTCGCGCGTAGAATGACGCGAATTGTGGTTCAGCATACTTAACGTTCTGGGTTTTTGCAACCCTGTCCGCATCGCCGACCCTCCCGTAAGGACTTTCAAAGAACGGCGTCGAACACCAACTGCAAGGTACTGCCCTGATTTTCCGTCAACAGTGAGTGAACGGCAGACCGGGCGCGGGGCCGGCCTACCTCATGCGCGCCCGGCTCGAAACTTTGAGTTTATTGTTTTGCAAGCGGCTGAACCTGCGGTCGAGCGGCGCGCGGCTTTCCTGGTTATTCAAATGGACGAATTTCTTGATGAGGCGAAGAAACATTCCTTGTTCTTTTTTGTTCAGGGCTTGAAGCAGGCGGCGGCTCAGCACGTACGTACATGGGACAAGCCGCTTCACGAGCGTCTTTCCCTCCGGCGTCAGCTGAAGCAGGCGATACCGTTTGCTCTTCATGGGCATCATGCGCCGGACGAGACCTCGCTCTTCCAGCCGCACCGCCAGATCGGCGGCCGTGGAGGTATCGAGCGCGCACAGCTTCGCCAGTGTGACCTGGTCGATCCCTGGATGATCCTGAAGAACCCGCAAGACGCAATACTGGATTGGCGTTACGCCATTGCGCACGGTCGAGTGGAACATGGATACGGCAATTTGTTGAGCCCGGCGAATCAAGTGGCCTGGCTCATCATAGATGTCGATGAACATTCCGTTGTCGCGTGTAGCGGCACGGTTCGAGGAAGCTCTCACACGATGATTCAAGTTTTCTCCATTAGGCTGGTATCCCGAAAAAAGTTTCCCTTGGGCCGGCGGCCCAGGCTTTCGTATCCGTTCATCCTTCGATCACCATCAACCGCATAATACTATCGGTATATTTTAGCGCAGAGCGGTTCGTTTTGTTCTTGCGGTGGGCGCCCCACTCTTTCGCGAAGTTGCGAGCGGATCGTATCGGTATCGTTCATGCCGCCAAGCCAGCCAACACCATTCTCTCCATCAAGAACCGCCTCCGGCCAGATTGCTTGCGGTTCATGTGCTCCTCCTGTGAATATTATTGGCGATTCGAGATTTCAACTCTAACGACAGAGCCTGCGCAGTAACTGCATAATTGGCTTGTCATTAGATTTTGGAACTTCAGAAACATCCCCGTCTTCCCTGACTGCGAAGAACCGGGAGACAACCTAGGTCCAAACCAGTAACGCTCTTCCGCGGTGGTGGACGGGCATATGTGCTCAAATCCATTGTGTCCGCATGAAGGCGAAGCTACAAAAGCGGTGGAAATACACGTTGCCATATGCAATCTGCACCGATTTTTATTCGTGTGTTCTTTTCCTGGGAAAATACGCCGATGCGAGCTACATGACAATGTCGGCGGCATCCTGTCCTTTAAAAAATCGAATCTTAGATTCGCGCTGGCCTGTATCTCGAAGGCCGTGACTCATGTCACGGTCAGGCGTGATGCGAGTCACAGCGATTGAGCCGATCCGCTAATAGCTTAAGAGCTGTTCCGCTGTGGTGGAGGCCGGGCATGGGTGTGATAGTGGAAACAAACGATGAGGGCGTACCATGGCTGCGGTTTCCGGAACCATTCAATATTGCTGAATACGTTATCGACCGCCACGTAGCCGAAGGACGCGGCAAGAAAACCGCGTTGCAGACCCTGAAACAGGTAGTCACCTATGCCGATCTGCTCGACAACGTCAACCGATTCGGCAATTCACTGAAAAATCTTGGCGTTCGGCCGGGCGATCGCGTCCTGATGGTCGTCAAGGATTGTCCGGAATTCTTCTACTTGTTCTGGGGAGCCGTCAAGACTGGCGCAATACCAGTTCCGCTGAATGGCTTGGCGCCTGCCAGCGATTTCGAGTTCATTATCCAACACTCGGGATGTTCCGCTTTATTTTATTCGCAGGAGTTCGCCACTACGATCAACACCGCCGTCGCCTCGTGCTCTCCGCGCCCAAGTGTAATCCTGCCTGTGGACGGCGGCAGGGATTCCCTGAGCGACATAGCGTCCAATGCTTCACCTCAACTCAATGCGGTCTTCACGAGAGCCGAGGACGATTGTTTTTGCCTTTATTCCTCGGGCACAACCGGGCTGCCAAAAGGCGTTATGCACGTGCATGGCGACCTCGCCGTCATCAGCCAGTTCTATACGGTTGAAACACTCGGCGCGTCCGAGGACGATGTCTTCTTCAGCGTAGCGCGGCTTTGCTTCTCGTTCGGCATGAACGTCGGCATGATCGGGCCTTTGTATGTCGGTGGGACGGCAATCCTGGACGACCGGCGCCCGACTCCTGAGACCGTGATCGAAGTGTTTCGCGCCTGCGAGCCCACCATCTTCGGTTGCGTGCCCACCTTTTACGCCCAATTTCTGGCTTCAGGGTTGCTGAGCCGCAAAGATGTTCCCCGGCTGCGGCGGTGTATCTCCGCTGCCGAAGCCTTGCCTCCTGAATTGCATCGCGAATGGCTTGCAATCACCGGGGTGCCAATCATCGAGGGCATTGGTTCCACCGAAGTGGGCCACATCTACATCTCGAACCGCGTTCAACGACATTCGGCCGGGCGTGACGGGCAAGCCGATACCCGGTTATCAGGTGCGGCTGGTTGACGACGCACATAACGATGTTCCCGATGATGTGCCCGGCCGCTTGCTGGTAAAGGGACAATCAGTAACCAAGCGTTACTGGAACGACCCCGAAAAGACAGCCAAGACGATCGTCCACGGCTGGTATGACACGGGCGATACATTTCGCCGGGACGCGCATGGCTACTACATCTACTGTGGGCGAAGCGACGATGTGTTCAAGGTTAGCGGCCGATGGGTTTCGCCATACGAAATTGAATCCGTCCTCATTCAGCATCCGCAGGTACTCGAAGCCGCGGTGATCGGCCGGAAGGATGAGTACGGCCTTATCCGCGTCGATGCCTGGGTTGTGCCGAAAGACTTTACAATTCCCGACCCGCACGTCGAGGATGATCTCCTGCACTACTGCGAGGCCAATCTTCCGCGCTTTAAATTGCCAAGTCATATCCACCTCGTTGAAAAGCTGCCCAAGACGGCCACGGGCAAGATCCAGCGGTACAAGTTGCGCATTGCCGTTGCGGATCAAGACCGGACATCTCGTACGCGGGAGGCCTTGGTTTCAATCGCGCGGGTCGGCGGAGTCGTTACCGCCACGATGTCTCGCCCTCCTGTCAATGCGATGAACGATGAATTGATCGAACGCCTCGACGCAGTGCTCGACCAGGTGATCGAAGACCGGGAAGTTGTAGTGCTGCACATTCGTAGCGATCAAAACGTATTCTGTGCGGGAGCCGACCTGGCCTTGATGCAGTCTTGCTTCGGCACTTTCGAAGGCCCGGATGTAATGCTGGACCTGGTGCGACGCATGCAGCGCCTGTTCGCGCGGATCGAAGCCGCCCCCCTGGTTACACTTGCCGAAATAGGAGGCGCGGCCATGGGAGCTGGTCTGGAGCTGGCGTTGGCTTGCGATATTCGTGTCGCGGCGGTTGAAGCGAAACTCGGCCTACCCGAAGTGGGACTGGGACTATTGCCCGGAGCGGGCGGGACACAACGTCTCACCCGGTTGTGCGGCAACGGCATCGCGAATCGCCTGATTCTCGGCGGCGAAGCAATTGACGGCGCCCTGGCGGAACGGCTGGGAGTCGTTCAGTGGTCTCAACCTGCCACTCAACTGGCTCAGTGGACCCAGGAACTTGCGGCGCGGATTGCCAAGGCGCCCAGGCCCGCGCTCGCTGCCGGCAAGCGGTGCATGGCAGCCGTGGGCGATCCGCACCGCGATGGCTACGCCGAGGAACTCGCCGCGACGCGGAAACTTTATCAACATCCTGAAACCCGCCGCAGGGTCGCTGAATTTCTGGAGAGAAGCGCGAAAAAGCGCCAGCGCGTCCAGGCTTGAGCAGTATGATTTGTGGCATTCCCAGGAGAAATCATGAAACTCGACGGCAAAATCGCGGTGGTAACCGGCGCCGCTTCCGGCATCGGCTTGGCGACCGCTGAAACTCTGGCCGCTGCCGGTGCGCGCGTGATCGTAGCCGACATCGCCGAGGAAAAAGGAGAGGCCGCCGCTGCCTCCATTCAAGAGAAGGGCTACAAGGCCGAGTACGTTCACCTCGATATCACCGATGACGCATCGATCGCCGCCTTCGCCGAAACGATCCAGGGAAGGGCTGGCACGGTTGACATCATAGTAAATGGCGCCGGCTGGGGCCAGATAAGCTTCTGGGAGATGCCCCTCGATGTTTGGGACAAGATCGTGACGCTCAACCTGATGGGACCAATGAAGTTGGTCAGGGCTCTATTGCCCAAGATGATGGAGCGCAATGGCGGAAAGATCATCAATGTCGCCAGCGATGCAGGCAGGGTCGGCAGCTCCGGCGAAACTGTCTACGCCGGAGCCAAGGGCGGTCTGATTGCCTTCACAAAGTCGCTCGCCCGCGAAGTAGCCCGCTACAACATTAATGTCAACTGCGTCTGTCCGGGTCCCACGGAAACGCCTCTTCTGTTTGCCGTGCCGGAGAAGCATTTGGAGGCGTTTAAGCGCGCCATACCTTTCCGCCGGTTCGCCAAGCCTCAAGAAATCGCCGACGCCATTTTATTTTTCGCAAGCGCCAGGTCCGACTACATCACGGGCCAGGTTTTGAGTGTCAATGGCGGCCTGACAATGGTTGGCTAATCCATGCATACGGAGCAATAAGATGATGAAGAAAGTCCAAATGGCAAACTATAAGGCCACCCATTTCGGCTGGACCGTCTCCGGGAAGGTTGCCACGATTACTCTCAACCGTCCCGAGCGTAAGAATCCAATCACCTTCGAGTCCTACGCCGAATTACGAGACCTGTTTCGCGAATTGGTCTACGCGACCGATGTCAAGGCGGTGGTGTTCACCGGCGCGGGAGGCAATTTCTGCTCCGGCGGAGACGTTCACGACATCATTGGCAAGCTGGTTAAGATGGATATCCTTGAATTGCTCGCGTTCACCCGAATGACCGGCGATCTGATTAAGGCCATGCGTTCGTGCCCGCAGCCCATTATCTCCGCGATCGATGGGATTTGCGCCGGCGCGGGAGCCATGATTGCCTGCGGCTCGGACCTGCGATTCGGCACCGCGCGCAGCAAAGTTGCGTTCCTGTTTGTGCGCGTCGGGCTGGCGGCCGCCGACATGGGCGCGTGCACACTCTTGCCTCGATTGATCGGAATGTCGCGCGCGGCGGATCTGCTCTACACGGGCCGCGCCATGGGCGGAGAGGAAGCAGAGCGCTTTGGCTTCTACAACCGCGTGGTGGAACCGGAGAAGTTACTGGAGGAAGCAACTGCAATGGCCAATTCGCTCGCCAATGGCCCTACGTTTGGCCACGGCATGACGAAAACCATGCTGTATCAGGAATGGAGCCAGGGCCTGGACGAGTGTATCGAAGCCGAAGCTCAGGCACAGGCCATTTGCATGCAGACCCAGGACTTCCAACGCGCCTACAAAGCCTTCGCGGCCAAACAGACACCTGTATTCGAGGGCAACTGATGGCGGATAAAACTTTCCTCGCCTGGCCCTTTTTCGATGACGCGCATCGATCCCTCGCCGGAGAATTGGAGCGCTGGGCGAGCGAAACCCTGCCGCCGCTTCTTGAAGGTTCCGAGGACAGTTCGAATGCGGTCTATGCCTGCGTCCAGAGGATCGTGGCCGAGCTTGGCAAGGCGGGGCTGCTGCGCGTCTGTGTCCCAAAAGCCTACGGCGGAGAACGCGAGAACCTCGACGTACGCAGCCTGTGCCTGGCTCGCGAAATCATGGGCCGGGCTTCGGGCCTGGCGGACTTTGCCCTGGCCATGCAGGGACTGGGAAGCGCTCCGGTTACGCTTTACGGCCGCGAGGATCAGAAGCGTTCCATGTTGCCGCGGGTGGCGGCCGGTACCGCGCTCGCCGCGTTTGCGCTTTCTGAACCGGATGCCGGATCGGACGTCAGCGCTATATCCACAACGGCTACGCGCGACGGCAACTTTTGGCGGCTCGACGGTGTCAAGACGTGGATTTCGAACGCGGGACTGGCGGCCTTCTATATTGTCTTTGCCCGCACGGGCGAAGGGCCTGGGACTAAGGGCCTGTCCGCGTTCATCGTCGATGCCGACTGTTCTGGTCTGGACGTCTCCGAGCGCATCGACGTCATCGCGCCGCATCCACTCGGCACGCTGCGTCTAGCCGACTGCCGCGTTCCCGCCGACTCCCTGCTGGGTCAGCCTGGCGAGGGTTTCAAAATTGCCATGTCGACTCTGGACATCTTCCGCTCCACGGTTGGGGCCGCCGCGTTGGGCTTCGCCCGCCGGGCGCTGGACGAGGCGACGGATAGGGCCCGGAAGCGGCGCATGTTCGGCCGTGTACAGGCCGATTTCCAGTTGACTCAGGCTAAAATCGGAGACATGGCCGTTTTAGTTGACGCTTCGGCTTTGCTGATCTACCGATCTGCATGGACCAAGGATGTGTTGGGCGTGCGCGTAACGCGGGAAGCATCGATGGCCAAGCTGTTCGCCACCGAATCGGCGCAGCAAGTGATCGACGCGGCCGTGCAAATCTTCGGAGGATTGGGCGTCGTTCGCGGAATCACGGTGGAACGGCTGTATCGCGAGATCCGGGCGTTGCGCATCTATGAAGGCGCAAGCGAAGTATTGAAGCTGATTATCGCCTCGAAAGTGCTGGAAGCCTGAGTTGTAGGGGCACGGCAATGCCGTGCCCCTACTCCGTGCAGTAAACCAAATCAACGCAGGATACGAGACATCTTCATGGAAATGAACATCGGAGCGCCATTTGCCCGCCATCACGCCATCGTCACCGGCGGAGGGCGCGGAATCGGCGCGGCAATCGCGGAGTCGCTGGCGGGCCTGGGCGCATCGGTTTCTCTCATTGGCCGCAACGCCGAATCGCTGCAAGCCACGGCGGACCGCATCATCAAGGAACATGGCGTCAAAGTGGCGACCGCGTCCGCCGATGTTGCGGATGAAGCCGCAGTCCGCAAGGCAATATCCACGCTCAAAGATGCGCTGGGGGCGGCAACAATTTTAGTCAACAACGCCGGCATCGCCCAGTCTTCCCCCTTCCTGAAGTCGGACGCGGCATTCTGGCGCAAGGTGCTCGACGTCGATTTGATGGGCGCGGTCTATTGCACGCAAGCTGTTTTGCCGGACATGCTGGAATCCAAGTGGGGCCGGGTCATTAACATCGCTTCGACGGCCGGGGTGAAGGGATTCGCTTACATCGCCACATATTGCGCAGCCAAGCACGGCATGATTGGCCTAACCCGAGCCTTGGCCATGGAAACCGCGCGCACGGGCGTGACGGTCAATGCGGTGTGTCCCGGTTACACCGACACGGACATGACCACCCAAAGCATTGCAAACATCATGAAAAAAACAGGACGCAGCCGGGAGGAAACCATTGCCAGCCTGGTGGCACAAAATCCGCAAGGGCGTTTAATTCAGCCGGCCGAGGTGGCGGATGCGGTGGCTTGGCTGTGCGGCGATAACGCCGCGTCCGTGACGGGGCAAAACATCGTAATTGCCGGCGGCGAGATTACGCCATGAGTTCGTAGCGCAGGCTTCAGAGTCTGTGTGAGAACTGAGTTTTGGATCATGTAGCGCCCGCCTTCAGGCGGGCATCTGCTTGATTCCAAAGTGCCCGCCTGAAGGCGGGCGCTACAAAAACCCCTCAATTTTGAGTTCTCACACAGACTCTTCAGCCTTTGAGTTTTCCTGATTGGAAGCACTAAACCCCACGGGCTTGAACAGCCTGCGCTGCTAAATGCCACTTCGCCTTCCGCCCTTTCAATTGCAGTTAGCTTGCAAGTCATAATGCGTCAACTGCAAGCGATGAGCCTGCATGTCGTCCCCGCGAAGTTCGCGCAGGGCATTGGTCACGAATTCAGCGGCGACTTTCTTTCGCCAACTCATGTCGAAATCGGTGTTGTCGAGAGGCTTTGCGAGCCGTGCCGCCAGCGCGGCAGCCTGCTCTATTGCTTGATCGTTGAGAGGGCGGCCCAGAAGCGAATTCCCTGCCTCCACGGCAACCAGCGGGCGGGAAGCGACAGCGCCAAGAACGATTCTGGCCGCCTCGACGACGCCACCCGTCGATAGGCGCGCCGCAGCCGCAACGGAGAGCACCGGAAAGTCGAACGATCCGCGACGCCGCAGCTTCCAATAGGCGCTCTTCCATCCGTGCAGTCCGCCCAGCCGTATTTCCGTCAGAATCTCGTTGGGACGGCGTGTGAGGTAATTTATCCCGTCATTGTTATACAAGTCGGCCAGCGGGATTTCGCGCACCTCGGAGCGTGATTGCAGCCGCACACTCGCTCCTAAAGCGATGAGCGCCGGCGCCGTGTCCGTGGACGAAACGGCCATGCACTTCGGGCTGCCTGTCGCCACCCAGCAAATTTCGCCGTCCTTTTTCTTGCAGAAGTTGATCGCTTTCCGCCATTCGTAATTCTGGTTGTAGTAAGTGCAGCGGGTATCGAGGCAGATGTTTCCGCCGAGCGTTGCCGTGTTGCGGATATTCGGCGTTGCGACGAGAGACGCGGCCTGCCATAGAGCGGAGCTTCCATTCCTCAAACGAGCATCTTGCGCGATCTCGGCAAGCGTCAGGCATGCTCCGAGCCGCGTGGACGATTCGTCCAATTGAACGCCGCTCAAACCTTCAACTTGCCGAAGGCTGATCAGGGTTCGCGGAACTTGTTGTCTCCGCTTCATATTCGGGAGCAGGTCCGTGCCTCCTGCAAGCACCATGGAGCTTGGCCCCTCGCCGTCGAGAATACGAGCGGCCTCCTCGACGGTACGAGGCGCGCGAAATTCGAAAAGCGGCAGCCGCATCATGAGCTGAGCACCCGTTCTTTCTCGGCACGCGGTTTCGGACGGCGCGGAGCTTCGTTGGTTGCATGGCCGTCCCCACCCTCCCAGGGAGGAGGAACGCGAAGAGTTTCCGGCCAAGAGACTTCCGGGAAATGCGTCGGGCCGAAACGCGGCGCGCGCCCCGCTTTCTTTTCGGCTAACGCCTTCAGAATCTTTTCCGGCGTGATGGGTACTTCGTCGATTCTAACTCCCACCGCGTCGTAGATGGCATTCGCCAGGGCCGGCATGATCGGCAGCAATGGACCCTGCCCAACTTCTTTTGCACCAAACGGACCCTGTGGATCGGGGTCCGCTATGATTTCGGTGACGATTTCAGGCATGTCCAGCGAGGTTGGACTCTTATATTCGAGCATAGAAGGAAATTTGTGCACCAGCGCGTGGGAGAATTTCTCGGGAAGGCGGCGGAACTCCTGTTCCTCCATGAGCGCTTCGCCGAGCCCCATGTACACACTGCCCTCCACCTGGCCACGGACGAGCGTCGGATTGAGCTGGCACCCGAGGTCGTGAGCGATCCATATTTTGGGGATGGTGATCCAGCCCGTGGTGGGACTGACTTCGACTTCGATCACGGCGGCTGTATACGAATAAGTGGGAGATGTACCCACGCCGCCGCCTTTATACTGCGCGGCCGGCATTTTCGGAGGTGTGTAAGAGCCGACCGTGCCAATCGTGCCGAAGCGAGTCTCCGCAAGACATACGGCTTCCACAAAGGTGGTTCCGATCTCGGGATTGGCCGAATCGAACACGCGATGGCCCGCAAAACGCAGACGCTCCTTGGGCAACTGGAGTTTTTCGGCCACGGCCTCTGCCAGCATTGCCTTGGCTCTTTCCGCGGCTTGGATGGCTGCATTGCCGGCCATCAGAGTCACGCGGCTCGAGTAAGACCCTAGATCAACCGGCCCGAGATCGGTATCTCCCGAATACACGCGAATGTCCAACGTCGTAATGCCCAGAACTTCGGCGACCATCGACGCCAATACGTCATCCGAGCCTTGCCCGATCTCACTCGTGCCGGAAAAAACAGTGACGCCTCCTCCGCGATCGAGCTTGAGCTGAATTCCGGAATGAGGCATGGAGTTCCAATAAATGGGAAGTCCCGCCCCGGTCAGAAAGCAGGAGCAGGCAAGTCCCACGCCGCGGCCTTCGGGAAGCTTGCGGAATTTTTCATTCCAATTGGAAGTTCGAACCACGCTGCGGATACAATCGGCCAGCTTCATCGTCCTCAACTGAAGGAAATTCGCCGTAAGCGAGTTGGGCGATTCCACAATGCGCAGCCGTAAGTCAGCAGGATCGATTTTTAGTTTTTCGGCAATTTTATCGAGTTGAATTTCCTGGCCGAAACGTGGCTGGACGGTGCCATGCCCGCGCTTCGGCCCGCAGGGCGGTTTGTTGGTGAAAACGCGGCAAGCCCGGTAGCGGTAGCGGGGAATGTGATAGGTCGTTGTCTGCAAAGCTCCGGCATAAAAAGTGCTGGCAACGCCATAGGAACCGTAAGCTCCCCCGTCGATCACGTTTTGCAGCTGCATGGCCGTGATCGTGCCGTCCTTCTTCACGCCTGTTTTGAACTTCATCAAGACTGGGTGGCGGCCTCTGTGACAATAGAAAACTTCTTCGCGGGTCAGGCAGATCTTGACGGGACGATCGAGAACGAGGGCCGCCTTGGCAGCCGCAATTTCGTGAGCGAAGGGATCGCTCTTCCCGCCAAAACCTCCGCCGTTCGGAGTGGCAATGACGCGAATCTGCGCCCGCGGCATCTCCAGCACTTTCGCCAGGGCAATATGCAGGTAATGGGGCGTTTGAGTGCTCGACCAAATGGTAAGTTTCCCCTCGGAATCCTTGGTGGCAACCACGGCATGCTGCTCCATAGCCAGATGGTTATTTCCCTGATAGAAAAAAATGTCCTCAAAAATTTCGTCCGCCTCGGCGAACCCGGCTTCGACGTCCCCAAAATCAAATGCCACCCGTTTGTGAATGTTTCCTTCCTCACCGTAATCGTGAATCCGCGGCTCAGGCGTGGACAGGGCTTCCTCGGGATTGGAAATTGTGGGCAAGACCTCGTAATCGACGTCAATGAGGTCGAGAGCCTCGAACGCGGTCAGTTCCTCGCGGGCGATTACGGCTGCTACCGCATCTCCCACGTGCCTGACGCGATCGACTGCAAGGGCGTGCTCGTCCTGGCTTACCGGCAAGATCCCGTATTTGATCGGAAGATCTTTCCCCGTTAACACCAGGTACACACCGGGATGAGCCAGCGCACGCGATGTGTCGATGTTCCGGATGCGCGCGTGCGGATGGGGCGATCGCAGAAGCTTGCCATACGCCATGCGCCGCAGGAAAATGTCGTCCGCGTAAACGGTCTGGCCAGTCACCTTCGCCCGGGCATCGACCCGTCGCCGGGGCACGCCAACAACATGATGCTGCCCTCCGTCCGGCCGCAAATCACCGCGGGCTGCATTCGATGGTTTCGACCGATCGGATTTGTCGGGCATACGCTCTCCTGAATTCCTCGGCGATCCTGCTTTCCGGATGTTAATTGGCAGGCTCGCTGCGCTTGGCGATTTCGAGCATCGCGGCTTCAACAGCGTCGAAAATTTGCAGGTAGCCGGTGCAGCGGCACAAGTTTCCCGAAAGCGCTTCCCGGATCTGATCGCGGCTCGGATTCGGATTCTTATCCAGCAGCGATTTCGCCGTCAGGAGAATGCCGGCGGTGCAATAGCCGCACTGCGAGCCGCCGTGGTCGGCAAAAGCCTCCTGCAAAGGATGCAGATTCCCGTCCGACACGAGACCTTCCACGGTTTCCACTTCCCGCCCGTCGCACTCGACCGCCAGCACCAGACAGGAGAGCACCGGCTTGCCGTCCAATATAACGGTGCAGGCTCCGCACTCTCCGAGTTCGCATCCGTGCTTGGTTCCGGTATGGCCCAGATCCTCGCGAAGGATTTCCAGCAGGGTTTTGTAAGGCGCGAAAGAAACATCCACCCCTTCGCCGTTCAACGTGATTCTGATTTTCGCTGTCTTCTCGGATTCAATTGGAAGGTTGGGCCGGGTCGCCACGTGGACTCACCTCAGTAACTCTTGGCACATTTGCCACCGCTTTGTCTTCTGCCTATTCAGGCTAGGGTAGAGCCGCCACATCACACAGTGATTGAAGTCACGTAGTCTTGTGACGATCATCACGCGAAACGGGAACACCGATCAAAGCTACAATTCCGGCACACTTCCTTTTTAAACTTCGTCGTCGGCCGAATGTTGTGACGCCAGTCACTGCTATTTCAGGCCCGTCCTACCCAGACTACAAACCGTATCGAACAAATACCTTTCCAGGTCCGGCTCGAATTGCGGGTCGATACGAGTTGCTAAACCCAAGGAGCGAATACGCGAATGTCCACGAACCCTGATGGTGCGCTTGTGCAGGGAGCACTCGTAAGCGTGGTTGGAAGTGGAACCATGGGAGCGGGCATCGCGCAAGTGGCTGCGCTGGCCGGACATCCCGTGGCCTTGTATGACACGCGGACTGAAGCGGCGCCGAAAGCGATTCAAGGCATCCTGCAAAGTCTCGGCAAACTGGTCTCGAAACAAAAACTTTCATCGGAGGCGGCTGAAAGCGCGTCTTCGCGATTGCGTGCAGTATCGAGTCTGAACGATCTCCAGGGATCGGGAATTGTGATTGAAGCTGTCGTTGAGGATCTCGAAGTCAAACGGCGGCTATTCGCGGAGCTTGAAAACATCGTGGACGCGAAGTGTCTTCTCTGCACGAATACTTCCTCGTTGTCCGTGACAGAGATTGCGGCGACGCTCAAGGCGCCGGAGCGGCTGGTGGGAATGCACTTCTTCAATCCGGTGCCTTTGATGGAATTAGTGGAAGTGATTGGCGGGATGGCAAGCGATCCGGAATTCCTGGCAACCGTTCATGCAACGGCCGCAGCCTGGGGCAAAACTCCTGTCTATACCAAGTCGTCGCCCGGATTCATCGTCAATCGTGTCGCGCGGCCCTATTACGGGGAGGCATTGCTTCTGCTGGCCGAGCAAGCGGCCAGCCCCGCTACGATCGACGCGGTGATGCGGGAGGCGGGCGGCTTTCGAATGGGTCCCTTCGAACTCATGGACCTCATTGGACTGGACATCAGTTTTGCCGTGAGTCAATCGATATTCAATGCCTACTTTGGCGATCCACGTTACCGGCCCTCGCTGATTCAGCAGGAGATGGTTCACGCCGGGTTTCTCGGCAGGAAAACGAAACGCGGATTTTACGAATACGGCGAAAACGCTGCCGTCCCAACGCCGAATAGCGAACCGCCGGCGCAGAAGCCGGGACAGGTGACGCTCTTCTCTTCGGGAACTCTGGCGGAATCTTTAGCCAAACGTCTGCCTGCTTCTGAAGTGAAGATTACCCTCGCGCCAGCGGATCATGAAAATACCGCCGAAGTGGGAGGCGCAATCCTAGCCGTTACCGATGGACGCAGCGCAACGCAGAGGGCGCATGAAAGCGGTCATCGAAATTTTGTGGTCGTCGATTTGGCCCTCGACTACCTGAAGGCCACGCGCCTGGCAATCACCAAGGCGAGCGCGTGCGACGAGCAAGCGTACCTCTCGGCGGTGGGACTGTTGCAAGCCGCGGGATACGCGGTGTCCCTCCTGAGAGATGTGCCCGGAGTCGCCGTGATGCGGAGCGTTGCCATGCTGATCAACGAAGCTGCCGATGCCGTGCACCAGGGCATCGCGACGGTCGCGGACGTGGACACAGCCATGCGCAAGGGAGTCAACTATCCGCGGGGGCCATTGGCTTGGGGGGATGAGTTGGGGATCGAGAACATTCAAAAAGTCCTCACGAATTTAGGCGTCCATTACGGCGGAGGCCGCTACCGCGTTTCACCGGGCATCCGCCAACTGGCGTGGAGCGGCGGCGCATTTTGGGACGCTCCGGGCGACTGAATTTCATTTGACGCCTTATATCGTATTATAGTACTGTAATGCGTATTATGGAGGCTTTCATGAGCAGCTCGCCAAGCGCCCCGGAACGCGGCAATCAAACTCCCATCAACCTCAATGCCCCCGTGCGCGATTTCGTCCTTGCAAAGCCCGCGGCTGCGCGCGTCCTGGAATCCTTCGGCATCGACTACTGCTGCGGCGGCAGCCAGACTCTTGCCCAGGCCTGCCGCGCCGCAAATCGGCCGGCGGAAGAAGTCTGCGCGGCGTTTCGCAACCTGGATTCCCTTCCTCCGGAAAAGGATTGGAGCCATGCGCCGCTTGCGGAGCTGGCCCAGCACATCGTGGACCGGCATCACTCGTTCACCCGGGCGGAGCTGGCGCGAATTACAAGCCTGATCGCAAAAGTGATTTCCGCGCACGGCGCAAACCATCCGGAACTCGTCCGCCTGCAATCGATTTTCGCTGGATTATGCGAAGAATTAACCATGCATATGATGAAGGAAGAGAACATTCTCTTCCCATATATAGCCGCCATGGAAGAAGCCGCTCGAATCAAGCGCCGTCCTCCGGCAGCCATGTTCGGAACCGTGCAGAATCCAGTGGCGTCCATGATGATGGAGCATGAAGCATCAGCCCAAGCGCTCGACAAAATGCGCGAGATGACCGGAAATTACGCGGTGCCGCCCGATGGCTGCGAAAGTTATCGAGCGCTCTATCAGGCCATACCCGCGCTTGCCGCCGATCTGCATCAGCATATTCATCTCGAAAACAATATTTTATTTCCACGATCGGTGGAACTTGAAAATAATTTTGCCTGATTGATATACCAGCACGGAAAAAGCATTCCGCACGTCATCCGCGATTCAGGGGAGAGACAAATGGAAAATGCGGCAAGCAAGGAAAAAACGGCACAACCGGAAATTGTGGGGCCTAATGTAGAAGAAGTTCTTCGGATCATGGATGTGATGGAGAAGGCGTGGAGCGATAAAAACCTCCCGGAATTATTCAGCCACTATTGGCACAATGACGGCTTCGTCCTGTTTACTTCGCGCGGCGCTTATTATGGCTGGGTGGCGGCAAAAGAAATGTTGGAAAGATATTTTGACAATCTGGAAGAGATCAGCCTGAAATTTGGCCCTCGCAAGGCAAGGGTTTTCGGAGATGTGGCCACCGTTGTGTATGAGTGGCGCAGCGACGGAAGATCCAAACTGAACGGCGCGCGACTTCTGCGGGAAGGCTATGGAACAGATGTGTTTCTGCGGGACAAGGGAACCTGGAAGCTATATCACAACCATGCTTCCCTGGCGCCTCCAGATACCAGCCACATGCAGGATCATCCCTGGTAAACGCGCATGATGCGTATTCCTGACAGCAAGGGGCGCGCGGGACGCGCTCGCCTGCCCTCTCTCATTTGGAGTTTTTGCCGTCCATCTTCCGATGATTCCCCTTTCGCTTGTCGACCGGCGTGGCAGGCGCTGAGCGCAAAAACTCCGGGAGAGCTTGCATATTGCACAAAGCAGCACTAAATTACTTCTTTCTTGCAGCCAGGGCACTGGACTCCAATTTAGGCGGCCATGACAGCTACTTCCATTTCCGGGAATGCGCACGCGATACAAATCCGTCCAGCGACCAACTCGGATCTTTTGGGCTTGATTGCTCTCGATAAAGAAGTCACGGGCCTCGCCAAACGGAAATATTGGAAGGATACGTTTGCTCGTTATGGCGTGCGGCGCGGATCGCCGCAATATCTTCTAGTGGCCGCGCATCGCGGGCGTATTGAAGGATTTATTGTGGGCGAAGTACGCGCATGGGAATTCGGCGAGCCACCTTGCGGCTGGATTTTTGCGGTGCAAGTGCGATCCAAAACTCGCCTGAAAGGCGTAGGCACACAACTCTTCGAAGCTCTGTGCGAAGCCTTTCGGCGAGCTGGCGTCAAGAAAGTGCGCACGCTGACGGCGCGCAATAATCAACTAGTGCTCTCTTTTTTCCGCAGCCAGGGAATGATGGCCGGGCCTTTTATCGAACTCGAAGCGCCGCTCGACTGAGCCTAATTCAAAGGCGGAATCTCATGAAATTACAAAAGTCGAGTACCTTTGCGATCTATGCCGTGTTGGAGCTTGCCGCGAATCCGGCCAGCCAACTTTCGGGAACTGAAATCGCGGACAAATACGGCATTTCGGCGCACCATCTTGCGAAAGTTTTGCGCGATCTGGGACGCGCGGGGATCGTGGAAGCCGTGCGCGGCGTTGGCGGTGGCTATCGCCTGGCCATGAATCCGAAGCGGCTGACACTGCTCAACATCATCCAAATCTTCGAACCTATCGGGTCACCAAGCGCCGCGAAGAACGATCCCGAATTGGCCACCGATGTGGGCTGCGCGCTACGCATGGTGCTCGACGAATTGGACGACCATGCGGTTGCGACGTTTCAGTCCATCACGATTTCGACCCTGTTGAAGATCGTGGTGCGCCGGCCGTGGGCCGCCACGCCGCATTCCTCAAAGCCTTCCGGGAAACGCGCGTCCCGCACCTGATTCGGGGCCCCTCCTGCTTTTTTCTCGCGACGAAAACGAATTTTCCGCGCAACGGAAAATCTTGATTGAATTCCACTGTTTTCGTGGCGCGGGCTTCAGCCTGCGGCGGTTCGTCCTTGCAGGACTGCAATCCGCGGGGTGAAGCGCGCGTTATCAAGGCTACGCCCGATTACGGTATTGTAGTACCAGAATAGTGTTGACAACGCCCCGCCGGGCGCATACCATTCCGTCTATGCAAGGGCGGCGCGGGTATCTGGCGCCGCAAGGAAGGGGACATCGTGGCCACCACTCCCGCTCCAGAGGCTTCCAAGCTGACCGCCATTTTCGACTCCTGCCGGGAAATCGCCCAGGACGTGGAATTTAACGCCGCCAAGCAATGGCTGCAGCAAAACCCCGGGAAAAAAGCCATCGGCTGTTTTCCGATTTATTGTCCCGTCGAATTAATCCATGCCTCCGGAATGCTGCCGGTCGGAATTTTCGGCGGCGGCAATCAAATTGAAATCAGTTACGCCGACTCGCGATTCCAGTCTTTTGTTTGCTCGATCGTAAAGAGCACGCTGGAACTGGGGCTCACCAAACGCCTGGAATTTCTGGATGGGATGCTGTTCCATTCGATTTGCGATCCCGCGCGCAATCTGGCCAGCGTGTTTCAGAGAAACTTTCCAAGCATGTTCGTGGATTACATTCACTTCCCCCAAAATTTCGCCTCACCTTTGGCAAGAAAATACCTGGAAACCGAATATCGAAGGATTCTGGACCACCTCCAACAGCGGTCGGGGTGCGCACCCACTTCCGAAGATCTGAACCGCAGCATCGCCCTTTACAACCGCATTCGTTCCAGCTTGCGCGAGATTTACCGGATCAGGACCGAGACGCCACATCTGATTTCCGCGGCGGAATCTTTCGTACTGACGCGGGCGGGAACGCTGATGGCACCGGAACGGTTTGTGGAGATTCTCGGTCAAGTTTTGGCGGAACTTCCCGGGCGCCCTTCCCTGCCCAAAGACAGGATTCGCGTGATCCTGGAAGGTTCGTTCTGCGAACTTCCCCCGGTGGAGTTGATCGAAACTTTGGAAGCGGCGGGATGCTACATCCTGGATGACGATTTCCTGCGTGGATCGAGATGGTTTACCGAGGATGTACCCATCCAGGACAATCCGCTCCTGGCATTGGCGGAAAGTTATTCGGAACGCGCTTACTATTCCGGCACCAAACACGACACTCGCGAGGTGAAGGCGGCTCACCTAATGCACCTAGTCAAGGAGAAAAAGGCGGATGCGGTTGTTTTTCAGGCCGCCAAGTTTTGCGAGCCGGCCTTGTTCGATTACGCCTTATATCGCAAGACCCTGGACGACGCGAAAATCCCCCACTTGCTTTTGGAATTTGAGGAAAAGACTTGGATTTTCGATCGCGCCCGTTCCGAAGTAGAAACATTCGTGGAATCGCTTTTGTTCGACTAAGAGATCGATTCAAGGAGCTCAATCATGGCACAAGGGGCAGCGAAATCCGATTATCAGGGGCACATCCACAATCTTCAGAAAGATATGATTGGCCGCTACTACGCTAGCCTGACCACGGCGGCGGAAGGCAAGGGAAACAAGGCCGTCTATATGCTGATCAGCGGCAATCCCGTCGAGTTGATTCTGGCTTTTGACATGATCCCGGTCTATCCGGAGGTCAACGCCCTGCAGTTGGCGGTGAAAAAGCAATCGTTGCCTCTGATCCTTGCGGCGGAGGAACTTGGCTACTCCACCGACAACTGCGCGTACGTCAAGGCCGACGTGGGAATGTATTTTGCGGGGCGCAAGACGCCTTTCGCCACAATTCCTCAGCCCGATCTGCTTTTGTGCAACTACGTCGGCTGCAACGTCTACCTGCAATGGTTCGAGCACCTGGCCGAGTACTCCAAGGCCCCGCTTTACAACCTGGACGTACCGTTTTTCCGCACGGAGACTGCCGACCCTTCCGAAGAAGACGTGAGCTACGTGGTCAAGCAGCTCGAGGAACTGGTCGTCGTGCTCGAACGCATGACCGGGAAGAGCCTCGATTACAAGAAATTGCAGCGAATCATGGAGCTTTCCAGTCAGACGGGAGCGCTCTGGTCGGACATCAAGCGGCTCACGATGGAACGCCCCGCTCCCTATGACGCCTATTTCGATTCCGTCATGATGATGGCTCCGCTCTACTGCCTGCGCGGCACCGAGGACGGGCTCTGGTTTTTCCAGGAAGCATATAAGGAGATGAAGAAGCGGGCGGATAACCATGAGGGGCCATTGCCGGAAGAAAAGTTCCGTGTCGTGATGGAGGGTCCTCCACCGTGGCCCTTTCTGCGGCAGTTCCGCGACATGTTCAGCCGTTGGGGAGCGGTGGCCGTGGCGTCAACGTACTCGACGGTCGGAGGAATTTGGGAATTCGGCTTCCGGCACGACCCGCAGCGGCCGCTCGAGAGCATCGCTCGCCACATGTTGCAATGGAACGTGACGAACCGGAATTTTCTGCAGCGGTACAAGCAAATCAAGGACTACGTGGAAGACTGGAAAGCCGACGCGCTGGTCATACATTCGGTGAAGAGCTGCAGGCTGTTTTCAGCCGGACAAGGGGACATGAGGGAGTACTTTACGAAGGAGTTGAATGTGCCCACTCTCTTGATTGAGTCCGACCTGGAGGATCCGCGGTATTTTTCCGAAGCCCAGTTGCGAAACCGTGTGGACGCCTTCTTCGAGTCCCTGGAGCACCAAAGGATGATGGTCAAAAAGTAGGAAGCCGCATGTCATGGACGTATCGTCGTGAGGAGAACAAAGAAAGGCAGGGCGAGATGATTTACGGAGCCGGAGTGGATGTCGGGTCAACGCAGACGAAAGCGATTATTTTGTCCGAGGACCGCAAGATCGTGGGCCGCAGCTTGATCAACACGGGAGCCAACGTGACGATGGCGGCTGAGCGCGCGTTCAAGGAAGCGGCGGCGTCCGCCGGAATCGCTCCTGAAAAGGTCGATTACATCGTGGGGACCGGTTACGGGCGTTACAAGGTAAATTTCGGCCAGGCGCAGATTACAGAGATCTCCTGCCATGCGCGTGGGGCCAATCTTTTGTTCCCGAAGACGCGCACGGTGATTGACATGGGAGGCCAGGATGCCAAGGGCATCCGGGTGGGCGAAGATGGTGAGGTCAAGGATTTCGTGATGAACGACAAGTGCGCGGCCGGCACCGGGCGCTTCCTTTCCAATTCCGCCGAAACCGTGGGCCTCACACTGGACGAAATTGGACCGATTTCGATGCAAGCAAAGAAGCCTGTGCGTCTCAGCACGGTCTGCGCGGTGTTTGTGGAGTCGGACATCATGTCGTATTTGGCGGAGGGCAAAACCGTGCCGGACATTCTGGGCGGCGTGCACAGCGCCATCGCGGCCCGCACTGTGGGCTTGGTGCGCAGAGTGGGCATCGAATCCGAAGTCACTTTCACGGGCGGGGTATCGCGGAACATCGGCATGGTGAAGGCCCTTGAGGAAAGACTCGGCATGCCGGTCAATGTTTGCAGCGATTCACACTATATCGGCGCCATAGGCGCGGCAATTTTCGCTTTGGAGCGGGCGTTGGGCGGAAACAGCTCAGAGCATTCGGACAAGGTATCGCCGACAGTTTCTCAGCCAGGTAGCAGTTCAACGTTGAAAGTGATCGAATCACACTGAAGCGATCGAGGTGGCCTATGACTTATGTTGCGGGAATCGATATCGGATCCAGAAGCACGAAGGCAGTGCTCCTGGATGAATCACGGCAGGTCCGCGGAACCGGGATCGTGAAAACCCGGCCGGACTTTCCCGGCGTCTCCAAGGAAGCCATGGAGCAAGCTCTGGCCGAGGCCGGCGGCCACCTGGATGACGTCAAGTATGTGGCCACGACCGGGCTTGGCCGGTACAACATCCCCTTCCGCAATCTCCAAATCACGGACATTACCTGCGCCGCACGAGGAGCGGAATTCCTTTTCCCCAAGACGGCCTGCGTCCTTGATGTGGGCGGACAAAGCACACGCGCCATTCGGCTGCGCGAAGGCGGAAAAGTAAAGGAATTCAAATCCAACGACAAGTGCGCGGCCGGTTCGGGAGGTTTTCTGGAGCGGGCCGCTCACTATCTGGAGATTCCTCTGGACCAGCTCGGCTCGCTTTCCATGGCTTCCGAGAAACCGACGATGATCAGCAGCGTGTGCGCGGTGCTGGCGGAATCGGAAATCATCAACTTGGTGAGCGACGGGCAAACCGTTGAGAACATCATCCGCGGCATCCACAATTCACTTGCCACGCGGTCCAAGGCGTTGCTTGCCCGAGTGGGACTCGAAAACGAAGTCACCTTCGTCGGCGGCGTGGCGCGCCAGAGCGGAATGGTGGCGTCCTTGCAAGAGGCCATCGGCCGTCAGGTGAACGTCAGCGATCAGCCGGCAATGGTCGCCGCGCTCGGCGCGGCCTTGCTTGGCTACCAGCGCTTGCAAAAACTCGGCGGTATCGCTAATCAGGACCAGGATCGTGATCTTTGTAACTTCGGTTAGAGACAAGCGCGAAATCGCTTTCACGCGGTTGCGCCCGCACTGGTAAGATCCGTAGCGATGCGGGACAACTCCCAGGCCTTCATCAGCGAGCTTGCCGCCGCAAGATACGGACGTCAATCGATTGTCAATTCCTCCCGCAAGCTGCCGGCCCACAAAAACCAATGATTTAGTGCGCCCGGGTTTATCATCTTTGGTGAAGCACAACGGAGACTTGCAGAATGTTGATCAATCGAAGACGCATTCAAATCGAATGGGGTGATTGCGACCCGGCCCGGACTGTCTTCTTTCCGCGATACCTCGAATACGGCGACGCTTGCACGAACGCACTATTTACACTGGCTGGGCTGCCCAAGCAGGCGATGTTCAAAACATACAAGATCAGCGGCATCCCGTTAGTCAACGTACATGCGCGATTCGTGGCGCCTTCCAGTTTCGGCGACGTGGTGGACTACGAAACATCCGCACCGGAATGGGGACGCAGCAGTTTTCTGGTCCAGCACAAAGTCTATCGGCCCGACGGGATCCTTGCCTTGGAAATTTTTGAGAGGCGCGTATGGGTCGTATGCGTATGCGAAACCCCCATTCAGTTTCGCAGTGAGCCGATTCCCGAGGAAGTGAAGAAACGATTCATATATCCAAGTGCCTCCCCGGGTGTTTGAAATGCGTGGCCTAATATCGAAACCAAAAAGAAAATTCCAAAGAAGAACAATTCGCCGATGAGGGAGGAGCAAGCGGATGGATTACGAAAACCTGTTGTATGTGAAGCGGGAGCATATTGGATTCCTTACGTTCAACCGGCCAAAGGTCTTGAACGCGCTGAACCGGAAAACCATGGAAGAACTGAATAGCGTTCTCGCAGAGGTCCGGGAGGACGGCGACGTGCGCGTCCTGATCCTGACCGGCGCGGGTGAGAAATCATTTGTCGCCGGCGCGGATATTGGAGAGCTTGCCGTGCAAACGCCGATCAGCGCAAAAGAAAGATCGTCGTTTGGCCAGAGCGTGTTGCACCGGCTGGAAACGCTGGGAAAGCCGTCGATCGCGGCAATCAACGGATTCGCGCTCGGGGGCGGCTGCGAAGTGGCGCTGGCCTGCTCGATCCGTCTGGCAAGCAAGACCGCCCGGCTGGGGCAGCCGGAGGTAAAGCTCGGAATCATCCCCGGCTACGGCGGCTCGCAAAAGCTGGCGCGACTTTGCGGCAAAGGAATGGCGCATGAACTTTGCCTGACGGGAGAAATAATTTTGGCGGACGAGGCCTTGCGCATCGGGCTCGTCAACCACGTTTACGAACCGGCGGAACTCCTGCCGGCCGCCGAGGCCCTGGCAAAGAAAATCATCGCGAACGCGCCGCTGGCGGTAAAGTTCGCGATGGAGGCTATCGAGCACGGAGCGGAAATGCCGCAGGAAGAGGGCCTGTACCTGGAAACGGCGCTCTTTGGTTTGTGCATCGCCACCGAAGATATGCGGGAAGGCACCCGCGCGTTTCTAGAAAAGCGTCCCGCTCAATTTGGCGGAAGGTAGTGCGAACAGAGCAGACCGATATTCACTCACATGACCCAGCTCAATTATTCGAAACAAGTCCCAGCAGCGGCGAAGATGGCGGACTTCCCTTTCGCTCCGACGGTAAGCCGAAGGCGATCGGATTACATCGACAAGTACATGAGCGAATGCCGCGCAGCGTTCAGTGCGCCAGCGGATCGGGGCGCATCTGAACCTTGTAAAGCTTGGGGCGTTCAGCCGTTCCACCTTCGTTGTGGAACACTGCACGCGTACCTGTCGTGGTCCACAATCCTTTGCCCTTCCAGCCTGCGTCCGGATTGTCAATGCGGCCATCCACGTTCTTGCTGAAAAAACCCATCGGGTACGGGATATGGATGTTCACGAATTTGCCGTTCACCAGAGCCAATAATGCCTCGTTGCCATTGGATTCCGCGATTGGCACGTTTGCGCCAAGACCCAGCGTGTTAAAGCGATCTACCCATACGAAATAAGCATGGTCTGCGCTGCCTGGATCCGTAACGCCTTTAAACTGCGGCCCCGGAAATTGATACAACGTCCAACCCTCCGGGCACAGCTTGCCGGTTGCCGCGGCGGGCCCATTCAGCGGGCCTTTGCACTTACGGCGATCGAAACTGGCAAGATGGCCGCTGGCAAGTGCAGTCCAGACGACACCGTTGGTATCGAGGTCAAGGCCGCGCGGCCCGAAACCGATGTCCGGCGGGAGGTAAATCTCCGCCAGAGCGCTTTCCGGAGGATTGGAACCTGGCACGAGGCGGATGACATAGCCCGGCTGATTCATGTGCGAAAATCCGACGTCCATGGATTGTCCCCAGATCGAATCATCCACCGGGCTGGGCTGAACGCCATAAAATGCGGCCATAATGCGCTTGTCTTTTTTAGGATCGAGCGGCTGGTTAGCTTCCACGTACTCGTCCCGTTTCCCGTTGCCATTGGTATCGATAATGAGCGGAGTCCATCCCTGCGATTTTTTCTCGTCGCCGGTCTCCAGGTACATCTTCGTGTTCAGCCAGCCGACCACACCGCTTTCCGGCGATCCTGCACTGGTCCAGAGCGTGTTATTCGCGTCATGACCGAAGTAAAGGTGCTGTGTGCTAAAGCACGTGTCAATCAGCGAAAACTTGCCGGTTTTCGGATCGTACATGGAGAGTTGGCGCACCGACTGATCCAGCGGCGCTACCTTGGCCGAGGGAAGATCGGAGCCCGCTTTGCAATAGGCCGGGTTGTCCGCGTCACGGATGCGCGCAGTGAACCAAACGCGTCCCTGATCGTCGAAGTTCGGATTATGAATGGTCGTGTGACCATCCCAAATGGGCTCGTCTCCCCAATAAATCGAGTGGCCGTGGGAATAATCGAGCGATGACGGCGTGTTCGGGTCACGGAAGGGATGCTTGATCTGCCAGGCTTGGTTCGTCATCGGATTGAGCACGGGAACCATGTCCGTGCTTTCTTCCGGCGAACCGTAGATCAGGCCATTGGCGTTTAGGCGGGGATTGCGCTTGTCGGTTGAGATTTCATCGTGCAGGTAGGACTTGGGCGTCGACCATTCCCACATGCTAATTACAACGTTGCGCTCGACACCTTGGGGTCGCTGCGGCTTAGCGGACGGCAACTCGCCGGCGGCGATGCGATCGGTCCAGTCCGCAAATAGCGATATGGATTCCTTGCGGCCGAGCTGGCCGAGGGTAGTCGCCATGTTCACCTGGGCTTGACCCGCCTGTAGACGTTTCGTCCAGGCCTGAATGGAATTGTCGAAATGCCCCCAGGCTGCGGGAATCCTGCGCACGCCCTGCGAACCCAGTGCATGGCAGGACTGGCAGGAATTCTTGATCGAATCGATCCAATCCTGCTGCGTCTTCATGATCGGCGAGATACCGTTCCCGTTCGGGCCGGTCCCCGGGAATTGGCTCTTACCCGGAATTTGGAGCATCGAATACCAGTACACGCCTGGATAGTATTCAGCGGCCTCAGCGGCAGTTGGCGCCGATACCGCAGTCAAATTGAGATGTTGGCCCGGAGTCGCATTTGCCTTTTGCGAATCCACCAGACCATAGCCACGCACCCAAATGCTGTAATTCGCCTTGGGGAGTTCCGGGATGACATAACGCCCCCGCTCATCCGTGACGACCATCTTGGCAAACTTGGTGGGCAGGTCAGTCGTTTCCGCGATGACCCATGCGCCAGCTTCCGGTCCGTTCCTGCTGGTAACCGTTCCACCGATATCGGAGTTGCCAATGGCGATCTCCACCCCAGTGCGTTGCTGGGCCTTAACCAGTGCAAAAGCTCCCGCGAGACATACGGCAATCGCGATCACCGCGATCTTTGACTGTCTGCTGATGCCTGTCTTCATTGTTTTTTGCTCCCTTGAGGGGGGTGACCCAGCTTTTCGTAATTTCGAGTTACGATCGAATGAGATTGCATAATATTCCTTGCCATGGGTCAATGCCGAAAGATGTGAAAATACGGCAGAGGCCTGCAAAGATCTTGCGGAAGAGCCGGCGCCGAGAGCGGCTGGCTATATCGACAAAAGGATTGGCTGCGATCAGTAGCCCGACTCGCTCACCGGTGCGTGATTTGCATTCGAGATGAGTGCCGGCAGTGCCGCAACCGGAAGGCGCTCCTCTGCGTCCGGATTCTCAAAAACCTTGCGAATTTCATATGTCGTTGAGCGCTCGGCTGGGACCCGTCCAATCGTTCGGATCAGTGCACGAAATTCGCCAGGAGAGACGTACTCGCCGAAATTCGCTCCAGCCGTCTTCGAGATGCTCTCCTCCATCAACGTACCGCCGAAATCGTTCGCGCCTGCTTCGAGGCACCGTAAGGATTGCTCGAAACCAAGTTTGACCCAGGAGACTTGAATGTTGGGAATGTGCCCGTGCAGAAGCACGCGGCCAAGTGCGTGAACGATTAAGTCCTCGTGCAGGGAACGCCCCTCGCGCGCGCCGCCCGATTGAAAAAGCCTGGTTTGCCAGGGGATAAATCCAAGCGGAACGAATTCCGTAAATCCGTGAGTTTCTTTTTGAATGTCGCGAAGCAAAAGAATATGCCTCACCCAATGTTCGGGAAGCTCGGTGTGGCCGTACATTATCGTGGAGGTTGAGGGAATGCCCAGACTATGCGCGGCACGAATCACTTCAATCCACTGGCGAACTTTCAATTTATTGGGACTCAGTGATCTGCGAACGTTGTCGTCCAGAATTTCCGCGGCGGTTCCCGGAATACTGTTCAGCCCCGCTTCCTTCAACATCAGCAAATATTCGCGCAGGGGCAAGCGTGTTTTCTCGACGCCGTATGTGATTTCCATGGGCGAGTAGGCGTGCACATGCAGGCCGGGCAATCGAGCCTTGAGGGCGCGAAGAAGTTCAACGTAGTAGTAGCCGTTGAGGTCTTTCGGAAGCCCGCCTTGAATACACACTTCCGTGGCGCCGCGCTCAACCGCCTCGATCGACTTGGCAATCAGCGTGTCCGTGGATTGAAAATAAGCATCCGGCGAATCCGGTCCGCGGCTGAACCCGCAAAAAGCGCAGCCCACGATACAAACATTGGTGAAGTTCAAATTTCTGTTCACCACGTAGGTCACGCGGTCTCCGACCGTGCGCCGTCGAAGCTCATCCGCGACCTTCAGAAGAGCCAAAAGATCGTTCCCCTCGACCGTGGCCAATGTCATGCCTTCTTCAAAGCCCAAATCATTTCCCGCGATGACTTTTTTCAGGGCATCGGCGACGCTTTGGCTGGCCTCCGCCAGAGCTCGATCCAAGGAAATTTCTTTCCATTCAGGATTAACCGATTTCAGCATTGGCCACACTCCCTTGAGCATATCCATCCAAGCCCTGAAGCTTTCGAACGTATGGCTGGAGACGTTCGTTTATGAATCCCGGTCGCGAGGAAAATTCAGGCCCTGAAGAAAACTCAGGCCCTGAAGAAAACTCCGGATAGATTGCCAGCCGCTCGCGCAACACGAACCCCGCTTTGGCGGTTCTTTCCGCCAACGATGAGATCTGCGGCCACGCGGCTTCCGGGTTGATAAAATCTTTTGTCACCGGAGAAATTCCGCCCCAGTCGTTGATGCCGGCAGCCAGCAGATCCGGGTAGTCCTCCGAGAGCAAATTGGGCGGGGATTGAATATTCATCTTGCCGCCCAGAATCAAGCGCGCGACTGCAATGGTGCGCAGCAAATCGTCATTGGAAGGTTCCGGCGCGAGATACATGCGAATATCAGGCTTGACGCGAAACGGTTGGACGATTACTTCCTGAACGTGCCCATATTTTTCATGGGCGGAGCGGATCGCCAGCAGCGCATCCACGCGTTCCTCCTGAGTCTCACCGATCCCGATCAGAATTCCGGTCGTGAAGGCCATGGACAATTGCCCCGCAGTCTCGATCGTACGCAGGCGAAGCGAAGGGACTTTATCCGGCGCTTTCCAGTGTGCCCCGCCGGGACGCCCTAGCCGGGGACTCGCGCTCTCCAACATCAGGCCCACGCTGACGTTCGTCTCCCGCAAGCGGCAAAGATCCTTCTCGCCCATCACTCCGGGATTGCAATGAGGGAGAAGACCTGTCTTCATAAGGACCAACTCGCTCATTGCCGCAAGATATTCGAGCGTAGTCTCGAAGCCCATCGTTTTCAAAAATTCTTTCGCTTCCGGAAATATCCGTTCGGGCTGGTCTCCGAGGCTGAACAGAGCCTCTTTGCATCCCGCGCGGCGGCCCGCGGCGGCGACTGCCAGCACTTCGTCGGGAGTCATGTACGGCCGAACGCCGGCTTGGGGATCAGCCCGAAAGGTGCAATAACCGCAATAGTCGCGGCACAGGTGGGTGAGTGGAATGAATACTTTTCTGGAATAACTGACCGAGCTGCTTTTGAAACGGTCCCGGACGGCGGCAGCCGTCTGGAGCAAGGCCGCCAGCGGAGCTTCGTTCATCAACGAAAGGGCATCTTCGTGGGATACGCCCTGGCCTTCTAATCCGCGTTCAAGAGCGACATCTACATGGTAAGGAATCGCCACATTTGGCATGGGGGGCGCCTTTGACAGGAATCTCCCGTTAAAACTAGGCTCAAAAGAAAGCATATGCGCCCACCCATCGCGTGTCAACCGACGCAAGTTGACGAACGAAAATCAGGCCGATCGCCAATGTTGCATTCAAAAAAATCCAACTAACGGCTAGCTAGGCATTACATGATAAACAGTAAATGTTTGACCCACGGGCGGATACTTCTGAGCGTATTTTTTTGCTCTGGCCTGAAGCACGCCTTCTTTTTCGGCCGGATCGCTGACAACCATTAAGGTACGATCGTACAGGTTATTGCCTATTTTTATGCGCACGTGCGGATCACGGGCCACATTTCGAGGCCACGATCTGGTTGCAGCCCCGGAAGTAGCCACATAAAGCTGGCCATTATAGGCGATACACCAAATTGTTACCGAGTGAGGAATCATGTACCAGGTGTTGGTCTGAAGTTTCACGGTTCGAACATTGTCCGTGAATGACCAATCGGCCACCGGAGTCGTTACCAGATTCCCGCTGAGCCATAAACCCGGATAACTCCCGGGACCAGGCGTATCCCCGTGAGGATTAAGGCCGGTGAAGCGCAGCGTCACCAGCAGCAAGACCATGCAAACCACTACTGCTCCAACAATTTTTAATAGTGTTTTCGTAATTGGCTCCTTAAAGTTGCATGTGAAATAGCGGGCATTTCCTCCTCCCCAACGATTACGACTAAACTGGAATTTCGGTGAGGAACTTCTTACTCACCCGCCCGGCCGAAAAACAATGTTACCGGCAATTGGCTTTCCACGGTTAGGCCACGTAATAGGGTGGTCTGCCGCAGATCTCTAAAAGTTGTAGTGTGCGATGGCAAGAAGGCCCCCATTAATTAACTGGCGCACTACCACAGTGGGCCCATTTCCCGCCTGCACGAGGATGCCTTCCTAGATGTCAGGCACGCGAAACACATTCGCCGTGGCATTCGGCGGCAAAGTGTGGAAAAGCGGCTCGACGCTCCAGTATTTTTTCGACTTGGCCTGCAACACGGCTGTTTTTTCCGCGGGATCGCTGACGTAGATCAGGGTGCGGTCATACAATTGATTCCCGATCTTCAGGCGCACGCGCGGATCGCGAAGCACATTCTCATTCCATCGGTACTTCACCTCGGGGCGCATATATACGGAACTTAGATAGAGATTACCGTTATAGTAAACACAGCCGATCGTTACCGAGTGAGGAAGCAGATACCAGGTGTGTGTCTGAATCTTAACCGTCGGAATCTTGTCGGTGAACGACCAGTCGCTGACCGGCGCGGTCACCAAATCCCCCCTCAACCACAAACCCGGCAATCTGCACGCCGGGGATTCATAAATGTTCGCGCACGTTCGAGGTTCGAAGCCGGTGATGCGCAGCACCAGCAGCAGTAAGACCAGGCAAACGAGTATGCCCCCAACGATTTTCAACAGCATTTTCATGGCTGGCTCCCCCAATAATGGATGATTACCTAACAGGCATCGCTTGTTTCCCTCCACATCGACAGCTATAAAGTTAAATCAATTAAAGTAAAGGACGATTTCTCCGGGATTTCCGATTTGCACCCCTGACTCGCGCATCGTACGCCTCCGCTTCCCAGGACACAACGATTTTGTCGCTGGAGTTCGTGTCGCAGCGCGCCAACAATATGCGACAATCATCACAATGTCCTGCAAAACGACATCTGACCAGTCCGGTCACCGGTTGGACCGCTGATGGCGAATGCCCTGACATCTATTCGCCTGCTTCTTGTGATTCCATTTGCGTTCTTCATGACCAAAGGAGACGTGCGCTTTGCCGTTTTCGCTTTGGTTGCATGGGCGGTGGCGCTGATTACGGATTTCCTGGACGGGCCCATCGCACGGCATAGAGGTACGGTGACCGCCTTGAGCGGGACGTTCGATCACACCACCGATTTTCTCTTCGTCACCAGCGGCCTTTTTGCCGGCGCATACCGCGGGGTATTTCCGTGGATCCTGCCGGTCTTGATCGTCGCGGCTTTTTCGCAGTACGTCATCGATTCCTACTGGATTCACCGGCACGCCAAGCTGCGCGGGAGCAAGCTTGGCCGCTATAACGGCATGCTTTACTTTGTTCCCACCTGCATGGAGATTGTCATTCGCCTGGGCGGGCGCTTCCTGCAACCCTTGCTTACGGGATTGATCTGGGCGCTGGTTTTGAGCACGCTGGTGTCCATGGGTCAGCGCCTGATGTTCAGCAGGCTACCCGAACATCTCCCGGCTGGCTCGCCGGAGAAATAGCAAGCCGACTCCGGCGTTAAAAAAGATGAAGAAGTTGTGCATGACGAATCCAAACGCGGTCATCTGCCCGGGCCTGTCGGGATAGAGCAGAACCCAGAAGAGGATAGCGACCGAATGCATCGGTCCGGGCATGGCTGCTCCAAAGAAAATCACCGGTAGATATCCCAGCATTTCGCCAAAGCCTACCGTGCCCCCAAATAGTCTCAGCGCCAGCGTGTAAACAATGACGCCGGCAATCACCAGCGGCGCGCGCATGGCAATCACCGCTCCGTACTGCCAAACTTTAGCCAGGCGAAACGCGCGGAAGATCTGGCGCTCGCGCAAAGCGATCCCCGAGCCGATTTTTCCGGTGAAGAAGAGATGGAAAAACACGAAGAAAACGCAGGAACCCAGGGCAATCCAGGGGATCGCGTGAAAGACTTCCTGAATGCGATTCCACCTCAACAGCACGCCAATGGACGCCCATAACATCAGACTGTAGTACTCGCAAAACATGAGGAAGAGCATGCTCGAGCCGATCTCCCAGCCGGGCACACCGTCCCGGCGGTTCAGATAGAGGGCGATGGCACCTTTGCTGACTTGCTCGTTCACCAAAGAGAGAATGTAGGCGCTGGCCCGAATGGGCAGAATATCCGCGTAACGGATTTTTGCGTTGAACCAGTTGATTGCGCTCCAAACCACGAGGCTGTCAATCAGCAGATAAAGGAAACAGTACGGAATCACGAGGGCAAGCCAGTGAGTCCAGCTGACGTTTTCGAAGCTTTTTGCGAGATAGGCGACGAGCCCGCTGCCTTCGGCCGCAGCAGCACCCCGCAGACGGGTGTAAAGATAGGCAAAGCAGGCTACTGTAATGAAAAAAGGCAAAAGCCGCTGCCAGGGTTTGGCCTTTTTGCCGGCTGGGGTAGAGGCTGTGCTGGTGGTCGGTACGGTCTCATTCATTTTGTGATCCTTGGCCTAAACTGCCTTTAATCATTTCGTCGATTCCTGTGAGTTTGATTTCGAGTGCATCCGCGGCCGGCTGCGGGTTCAGATGTGTGTCTGCAGTAATTACTTCAAGAGCGTCAAGCGAAAATCCGACTTTGCCGAGGTGCTGACGTATGCCCAGGACCAATGAAAGCCAGAACTTCGGAATGGTGCCAATACGGACTTGGCGGCCCAGCAAGCGCGCAGCACGCTCAACAAGTTCTCGCTCTGGCAGCGAAACAGGGCCAACCAGGTCCAAAATGAGGTTGTTCGCAACCGTTGGTTGTGTGGCTGCCAATGCAGCCTGCGCCAAGTCATCCACATAGAGAGGCTGCTGAAGATTACGACCGCCTCCGATCAGTTTGGCCCGTCTTCCGCTTACATTGCGCTGGAGTGCTGCCGTAGCCGCAGTGCCAGGCCCAAGCAAAAGAGGGGCGCGTAGCACCGTATAATTCAATCCCGACGCGCATACCAGGGCTTCCGCCTGCCCTTTTGTGCGGTAATAGCGGTTGGAAGATGTCTCATTGGCTCCCACCGCGCTCACCAGGACGATTTTCTGTACCGCGCATCGCTTCGCGGCTGCAACGATACCGCGAGTTGAAGCGACGTTCGCCTGCTCGTACGTCGAATTTGGACTTTCGACGAGAATTCCCGCGACGTGGATAATCGCGGAAGCTCCCTGAAACGCCGCATCCAAACTACCGGGGTCATCGTAGGAGATTTGGACCACGCCAATGCCATTGCCTTGTTTCGAGCGAATTTGTTCCACGGCACGGGCGGAGCGGGCCGCCGCGACATACGTGTTTGTAGTGGCCCCAAATTTCGGTCCGCAGCGCAGGATGGCCTGACCGACAGCGCTATTGGCACCGGTAATGACTATTTTCATGTCGAATCCCGCTCAGCCGACTACGTGAAACACGTGAATTGTCGCATTCGCCGGAATTTTCAGTTGAGGATATTTTCTTGCTCGGACCTGGAGCACGGCGTCCCTCTCCGCCGAATCGCTAACCAGAACCAGCATACGATCGTAAACTTTATCTCCAATTTTTATTCGCACATGGGGGTCCCGCATCACATTATCGTTCCATCCTCTGGGGGTTCCTGCGGGATATACGGACGAAACATAAAGCTGGCCATTGTAATCAAGACAATTAATTGTTACCGAGTGAGGAAGCAGAAACCGACTCCGCGTCTGAAGCTTGATTGTGGTCACTTGCTCCGTGAATGACCAATCCTTAACCGGAGTGCTAACGAGATCGCCAGTGAGCCACAGACCAGGGATCCTGCCATGCGGATCAAGCCCGGTGAAGCGCAACACAGCCAGCGCCAAGGCCAGGCAAACCAGTATTCCTCCCACAATCTTCAACAGCGTCTTCATGATAACCCGCTCCTAAATTCCAAGATGACCCTTGTGCGGACAATGGTCCACCAACGATGGCACGGAAGACTTTCCATGCGCAACTTTCAGAAAGCAGATGCCTCCGAGGCGATCCTAGTTATCCGTTACGCGAAATACTCTCGCCGAAGCATTCGCGGCCACGGAAGTGTTTATATCTGCTTGCAGTGCCGGATATTTTTTCACTCTAGCCTGCAACACTGCGGCCTTTTCGGCTGGATCGGTGACCGCTCTTAAAACCCGATCGTACACTTGATTCCCGATCTTCAGGCGTACATGCGGATCGCGAGCCACATTGACGTTCCAGTTATGGGGGGTATTAATTCCCAATGGATTGACGGTGCTTACGTAAAGCTGTCCATTATAGGCAACACAATTAATTTTCACGGAATGTGGGATTAGATACCACGTTCGGGTTTCAAGTTCGACATTTGCAACTTTGTCGGTGAACGACCAGTCGGTGACCGGCGTGGTGACAAGATCCCCCTTTAACCACAACCCCGGCCGGCGGTCCTTGGGTTCGAGGCCCGTGACGCGCAGCACCAACAGAGCTAAAACCAAGCAAACTAATATTCCAACTATAATTTTCCCAAGCGTTTTCATTGGCGCTCCTCAATGTAAAACAGTATTGCCAGTTTGCAACTCTTATTCGTGCATCCTAATGCTTCTTCTGCAGTGCACACAATTAATTTGCCAACAACGCGGATCGCACAGGGATCGAAGGCCGCCAAAGGCTCGGATCTCGAGAAACCATATTACCGGCTGTTGAGGCTCCCATTTAAGTTCTGCTTGTACTCACTTAGAGCATTTTCGATCATGGAATATGCTCTTACCGCCAGCGGGAATTCATCATCGTCGAAATTTTACAGTCTGCTGGCCGGTGGTGTAGCATCGCTGTTAGCGATCTCGACGAAACAGGAAATAAAAACATGAAAACATTAAAAGTAGGGATAGCGGTTCTGGCGGCCATCTTGGCCCTAACGCTCCTGACGCTGCGCATGACGGGTCTCGAGCCGGAATACCTCGACTTGAATCAGCTTCGCGCCCACCACATGATCGCCCGCCCCGGCTTGTGGCTGAAAGGCGAAGTTGTCAGCACTCCTATAACCGATTGGTCATTTATCAATACAGTTCAACATCCCGGACGCAGCATCAACACTGTCCTGGTGGAGACACGAACGCCCTATTTCATTCCGCACTCAGTCCGAACCATACCTACCGTCCGCAACGGCCAATTCTACTTGCGCTCGCATCAGGATCGAATGGACGTGCAGTTTCCAAAAGACAAATCCTGGACATCCAATGTGGCCCGCGATCCCCGCGTGCGCATAAAGATCGGCGATAAATTATACGAAGCGACTTTGGTACTGGTCACGGATCGAGCCCAAGCCATCGCCTTTCTGGGCAGGAACCCTGAAATCCTGGAGAAGGGGTCCGACGGCCGGGAACATGTCGTGGGATATGACCATGTTTATCGAGTTTTCCAAAGGAATATCCCGGAGTATGGCGGAGATCAGCCATCGCTGAGTACGGCGGGCCTTGTTCCCGATCAAGCCCCAAAATAAGTCCGACAAAACCAGTGAACGCATCGTGAGGATGCAGATTGAAAGCCCTTACGGTGACTGAGCCGGATGTCCGAGACCACTGGCTTTTCTTCAGCGCTGCGTGATGATTTTGCACCTTACACCTCTCCGCAACTGCGCTTGGCGGGGAAAATCGCGCCGCAAATTCGCATAAAAGAGCTGGAAAGCTGTAGCTTTTGAGCATAAATCCGCGTTTTTTTTGCGCCTGCATCTCTAAATGCTATCAGTGCGTCATCGAGTAAATGAGATAATCTATTCCCACCCGGTATGCAAATGAAGTAAATCGCTCCGGATACAGCGGATCGTCCGCGTGCTCCCAGGAATCTCCGAGGTGCATGTTGTGGCAGATGGCCACCACCACACGGCCTCGGTCGTCGCGAATAGCGCGCCAGTGCGGCTCGATGCCGTCCGGCACGTAAGTCACATAGGTCTTCCCTGTATCCTCATATTCCGCGCCCGGCACCTGCATGCGCTCATCGATGTCATAAAGCGTATGGTAGATTTCGTCCCCAGTCTCCAGTTCCTCGATGGGGCGATCGGGAAATACCTTGCGAATGCCAACCATGAAATTTTCCCACGCCTGGCTGCCGTGGAAGTTGTCCACCAACAGGAAGCCACCTTTGAGCAGATATTCGCGCAGTCGTTTGACCTGATCGTCGGGCAGGCTCCAGTTCCCTACCTGATTGCCGTAGATCCATGGCCAGTTGAAGATCTCGTCGCTGGTAAGGTCCACGGTCTCTCCGGCATGGCGGGCGTCGATGCGCGTCAGACGCTGCACTCCTTCCGCGAAGTGCCAGTCGGCGTACGGCCAATCTTCCGACCAATGTCGCAGATGGCGATACGGGATCGGCGGGCCAACGTCGCCGAGATTGGAGTAAACCAGCCGGCCAAATGTCCACTCCGTCCTGGCATCGTAGTCGCTGGGCGCGCCTATGCCGCCTCTGGCATACCGTTGAGTGGGAAGCCCAAAATTTGGCGAGCCATTGCCGCGCGTATAACCGGAACCTTGCGCGAATCCACCGGATTGCTGCGAGAAGTTTCGTTGCGGGTTGCTGCTTAGTTGCTGAAAAAGTTCGCTCTGCAAAAGAGGGATGTTTTTTGCGTCGGGAGGGCGCGGCACTGATTTTATGAAAGCATAAACATCATTCAATTCCCGATCGGAAACGACCTTGTCGGTATAGGGGGGCATTTCACCCGAGGGATGACGCAGGTAGGCACGGAATGCCTCGAATGGAATAGCATTCGGGCCGAGCTCCGGCCCAGGCGTTACGCCGTGCGCTTGTGTTCCGTGGCATTCGTAGCAACCGAACTTCATGTAAAGGGTCTTTCCGTTTTCAGCATTCCCGCCAGGAGCCTCGGCGGACTTCGACGCTGCCCCCTGCGCACCTACTCCACTTTTTCCTGGCATTGAATCCGGGGCGGCGCTTTGCGCATTCATCCAATCCAAACCCAGGATCAAAATTGCCGCGACTAAGATGGGTCCGAGGAATCGGAAAAGGCGAAAGTTGCTCGCGGGCCTTGAAACCCGCGCGATTACTTCTGATCGCAAGACGGCGTTGAATAATGATCCACAAAGGCTTTTCATGTTCAACCTCGATGTCTTATCCCCCTGCATACCCAGCCTTAGCGTCCCTGAACAACAAGGTCCACAAGCGCCGGTGCACCACGCTTAACGACAGCGACTGCTCTTCTGATCGCAGGTCCTACCTCACTAGGATCTGTAATCGGGCCCTCGGAATACATTCCCATGCTCGCCGCGAGTTTCGCGTAGTCGATGTTAGGGTCTTCAATCGCGGTTCCTATCCTGGCGCGGTCAATGCCGCGATTCTTTCGGTTGCACATTCCCTGCACTTCCATCACTTCCTGATGATAAGCGCGGTTGTTGTGCATCACTGAGAGTAGCGGGATGCGGTGGTGCGCCGCGGTCCACAAAACGCCTGGGTTGTACATCAAATCGCCGTCGCACTGAATGTTGACTGACAGCCGGCCATACTTCTTATTGGCAAGTGCGCCACCCACGGCGGCCGGCGCGCCGTACCCCTGCCCTCCACCGCCGGGACCGCCGATATATTGATAGTGCTTGTCAAACTTCCAGAGTTTGAGGGGCCAAAAATTCTCGTGCATGACCGTGGACACCAGCGACCAATCTTCGCCCTTGAGGGCCGCTCCCAATTCAGCACACAGACGCGAGGTACTGATCGGGGAATCGTCCCAACCATTCAAGGAAAGGGCTCGCGTTTGATCGAGCCACCGCTGGCGATCCGAGGCAAGCTTCGCGCCTCGAGCCTGAAAGACAGCTTTGCGATCGGAGGTAATCAATCGCTTTACAGCCTCAAGCAACGATGGCAGCGTCGCGTGCGAGTCTGCCGCGATCGGAATATCGATATCGGTGAATCGGTGGAAAGTTTGGTAGACAGACTTCGTGAACAGGTCATCGGAGTTGATGGTGATTAGTTTCACACCGGGCTTCGTCGCGCGCGTAAAAATGGGATCGCCAATCCGGTGTTCGGTGGTCATCACGATTCCGTTAAAATCCTGCACCTCCAAACCTAGGATCACATCCGCATTGGAGATCAACGGGCGCCCCCGAAAGGAATGGTTCAGAGGGTGCTGGGTTGGAAAATTTAGTCGGCCACCTTTATCAATGACCGGCGCCTGGAGCAGTTCTGCAAGTTCCACGAGATGATCGATGCCTGCCTGCGAGCGAGCCACGCGGTCAGGAACAATCACAGGATTTTCGGCCTGAACCAGGAGCCGAGCTACTTCCGCGACTGCGCCTGAATCGCCCACTGGGGGCGCAGGAAGATTGAGTTTGGGGATGGTTAAATTATTCTCTCGAATCGGTTTCTCCTGCAGCATGGAGTCCATCACCAGGCAGACCGGCAACGTGGGAGGAGTCATCGAAATCTTATAAGCGCGCACTGCGGACTCGGCAAAAAGTTGCAGGGTTGTTGGAGTATCGTCCCACTTGGTCATTTCTCGAATCGGCGCTGCGGGATCCGAGGAAGCGTGTTCCCAGTCCAGGCCGTTATTGCGCGACTCGGCGCCCATTTTGTTCGCGTTCATGATAAAAATCGGCGCTCTGTCGCCGTACGAGTTGTAGATCGCCATGGCGGCATGCTGCAACCCAACCGTGCCATGGCAAATCGTGGCCGCGGGCTTGCCCTCAATTTTAAAATAGCCATTGCACATGGCAGCCGCATGTTCTTCATCCATGCAGGTGATTAATTCAGGTTTTTTATTGCCGCCGTAGTTGATTAACGATTCGTGGAACGCGCGGAACGTATTGGCCGGATTGGCACAGACGTATTCGATGCCCAGGGATTTAATGACGTCGATCATGAAGTCGGACCCGGAGCGATCCATGGTCTTCACCTCGACACCCAAAGAACCATTGGAATCGACATCCTCCGCTGAAACCTCAGCGGCAGCCGCAGCCATGTTCGCTGGCGCCAGCAGCGCTGCCGTACCAGCAACGGCTCCCTTCAAGAAATTGCGACGGTCACCCGACAACTGGTTAGAATTAGCCGGCGTGGATTTCGCCATTTCTCTTGCCTCCGTTCACAAGAGCATATATGCGTTATGGATGGGTACAACTGTGGAAACCGCCTTTAGTAATGTTTCTTGCTGGGTCAACGCCGAGCAAGAACCGCACTCTGAACCTCAGTTCCAGACAAAGAAAGAACCGCCCGTTTTGCAAACCAGCACCCTGAAGCATAATCCGGCGCGTCTGGCATTCAGCGTTTATACACGGGTCGTAAGAGAAGATGATGTGCTGGGGATCACAATTTAGAGGGTTATTGAGCGGATTTCCTACGGGCGCATCGCGCGCGCAATTCTATTGGCGATACGGCAAGGGACAGATTGGCGCGGCCTATGCGGAAGCAAGAGGGTTGCGCGGCGGCAGGAAAACGGGACAGCTGATTCCCTGCCTTTGGGATCAGGAAATCTTGTCCTCCCGGGGCAGCAGTGGTCCGCTCTTGCGCATCGGCTGCAACCGTTCATGCCGGTTCAGGATCTTGCCGATTGTTGCGGTATTCAGGGATGCGCATCGGCGACACCGTGAAGTGCGGCGTTGACCAAATCAAAGAAAACAAGCTGTTTCTCTACACCCAAAAGACGGGTGTGCCCGTTCACTGCGTGCTCCCCGATTTCGTAGCGCGGGAATTGGAAGCGGCGCCGAAGTCGAGCCAAGGACATTTTTTCTGGACTGGAAGTCGAAACTACACAGCGCGATTGGCAAGTGGCAGCGAAGACCTCAAACGCTTTTCACTCTAGCTGGGGCACAGGGCGGCCACGCACCTGGGTTCCGCGATACCTTTGCAGTGGAACTCCTCCTGGCTCGCGTTCCGCTTGAGCGAGTCTCTGCGCTTCTGGGACGCCAAAGTGTGAGAATCACAGAGCGACACTACTCGCCTTGGGTGCGCTCGCGCCAGGAACAGCTCGAACAGGATTTGCAGCGCGCCTGGAGCCAAGATCCGGTTGCTCTCATGCAAACGAAGGGTACACCAGAGGTACTCGAGAAAAGCAGGGGGATCATGTAATGCGTCTTCAGACGGTTGGATTGGTAGGGGCGGTGGGGATCGAAATTGCATCTCTAAAAATAAGTCCTGAGTTGTTAAAGGCGTAGCACCACGGCCCTTCTCCCAATTGGTGTCAAAGGGTGTCAAAGTGCTGGCAAGCCTGTATGCCGGATTCTCCGAGCGATTACAGAGCCAAAGGGTGTTGGGGAAACAAAGACACTTAGAATGTCAATGATATCAGCAATTTCAAGGTTGCTCGGATAATGTGCACACATACATCCAGGAAAGTTCGACTGCAATCTGCAAAATTCTCGACAAGCATATCCGCACAAGGCACGTCCCTCCGATTGAGTTCTAATGTTTAGAAAAAAGTTGACCCGGCGGATTTCGGGCCCGTAGCCCAAGGTGGCATCATCCAGGTCACGCTAAGCGAGATTAGCCATCTTCAAGGAAACCATCGCCATCGCGCTGTCGTGGCCTACGGCAAACGAGAACCATGCGGCAAGGGTTACAAATGCCATCGGTGGAGATCGCGGTTGCTAGGAGCGGTGTCTCGCGATGCACCGTAACTCATTGAATCGTTTCCTTTACTTGCCTCTTATCGACGCGCTCTGATCGATGGCTGTCTGGTCCACTTTCGCTCACTGGATCTCTAGGTGATTTAGAAACTCAAATTGTTCGAATGTTCCTTCGTATGGCCGGGACCCATCATCCAGGGGCGGCTTTACAATTGGATAGGAAGCGCACTTAATAGGATCGAGCGCATCCGGACGGAAGAAAACCTGCTACGCAGCGAAAATCATCTGAACAAAGCGCAACGGTGATCGCTCGCGCCCCCCCTTTTAAGCGGTCTGCGACTTGGTCTCCGCGGCCTCTTTGATAATCCGCCCGACGACGACTCCACCTTCGTACTCAGGAATCACCACATAATCCGCGCCCGCGTTGCGCATCGCTTGCGCATATCTCTCATGACCCGCTCTGGTGATCACGTACAAGTTGGCGTTTAGCGACTTGGCCGTGATCGTGATGTAGAGATTGTCGGCGTCATTGTCGATCAACGCGCAAATTCCCCGTGCACGCTTGATCCCCGCGGCTTCGAGAACGCTGTGACGCTTGGCGTCGCCTTGGATCACGAGCATTCCTTCATTCAGCAATTGGCGGTAGAGGCCGTCGCTGGACTCGATGACCACGAATGGAATATTGGCGTTGCGGAGCTGCTCGACCACCGTGCGGCCCACCTGTCCATAGCCGCACAGGATAAAGTGGCCGCGCGCGTTTTGAATTGCGAGATCCGTCATCATCGTCCTCCACGCCGTTCTGCCCTCCGGATGAAAGAGGGAGACCAGCACGCGCTCGGCGATCCAGACTTGAAACGCGAAAAGCCCGGCATAGACCGCGATGCTGTAGATCTTCGTCGCGTCGCGAATTCGATCGGGCGGCAAGGCATAGGGATGGATGGTCCAGAACAACGCGTCCACCCAGCGCACCCCCTCGAGCCCAGCGTAGCCCGCCATGCAAATCATCAGGAAACCGGCGAGCGCGAGGACCGGCAGGGCCAGCCGCCTTCCCATCAGTTTCGTTACATTGCGAATCGAAAGCGCGGTCGGCATAGGTTCCCGTTGCATTGCCAAATCAGGCGCCGGGTTGGCGAACTCGTCGGATAATTAAGCAAGAATTTGAGTTTTGATTTCCCGGCTACTCTTCGTTGAAATAATTGCGCTTGCGGTACGCCATGACGGTCAGCGCGGTGCAGATAAGAATCGGAGGAGCCACCAGAATAAGGATGCCGCTGCGCAACGCCTGAATCAGCCGCTCGCCGGCGCCGGCGGCTTGGGTGTAACACAGCGCACAATTCTGCGCGAAGGTTGAGGCGGGAATCCCAAGGGCCGCGACGAGGGCGGCCAACCGAAGCAAGCGAATTTCAAAACTGGTTTTGCGGTTCATTTCCAGAGTCCTCTCGCGAGTATCCGCCTTGCAAGGCCATTCGTCAAATGGGGCAATCGCCATGGCGCAACATTCTCTTCTCCAGACTCCCGGGCTAGTGCGTAAAAGGACGCATGTGCAGCAGTCGGAAGCTGTCCGACCAGATCATGTTCATCAGCAGCAGCACGAAAATCACGGCCGGAATCAACGTCAAAACGAGGCTGCGGCGTTCCTCTCCCAGGTGCATGAAGTACCGGAGGGCTAAGGCTCCGCCGCAAAAAGCGAGCGCGAGCAAGATGGCCAGCAGCGATCTGGTCGAAAAATGCTGATACGCCAAGAAGACTTCCAGAACCGCGATTGCCAGCAATGCAAAGTAAACCGGCAGATACTTTGCGAGTACGTTTCCTGATTGTTGTGAAGCCGTCATCGTTTATCTCCTCAATATCCCGCTGGCGCTAGCGCGAGAGATTCAGTAGGTAGACCAGGGGCACGACAAACATCCATACCAAATCGACGAAGTGCCAGTAGATTCCCACCGTTTCGACGTGACCGGCTGTAAGCCGTCCGCGCGCGAACCCGCGCGAAATCACCACAATAGCCACAACACCTCCGGTGACATGCAACAAATGAAGTCCCGTAATGCTGAAGAACGTGGCGCCAAAAAGCGGCGCGCCCCAGGGATTGTGAAACATGCGCACGCCTTCATCAATCAGGCCGAACCATTCGCGGATGTGCAGCCCGGCGAAAATAACGCCAAGCAAAATCGTGGACCACAAAAAACGCCCCGCCTTGGCCTTGTCGCCGGCCTTCGCCGCGTCCACCGCGCCAAGCATGGTCAAGCTGCTGGTAATGAGGACAGCGGTCATAATCAGGACATTCACAATGCTGGGGGTGAATTTAAAAGGCGTCGGCCAATCGACACTCGCCGTGCGCAAATAGCCATAGCCGAACAGGAAAACTCCGAAGGTTGCCGCATCGGAGATAATGAACAGCCAGATCGCCAGTTTTCTGGAGGGGATCGCGTAAGGCGACTCTTCCAGTGCACCGCCGTGCCCATGCATGGTCATTTCGGATTCAGTCACGGTTTTTCTCCCCTCTTTACGCCTCTAAAGCCTTACGGCTATGACCAGCAGCAGATAGAGCCACAGAACGCCCATGAAATGCCAGTAGATGGCCGTATTCGAAACCGAACTGATTCGCAGAGTAATCCGTTTACGGGTCATGCGCACGAACAGGCGCAGGAGTCCGGAAATCCCGCCGAGAACATGCAGTGCATGAGCGCCGGTCAAAACATACAGGAAGGAACTGTTGGAACTCGTTGCCAGATAGAATCCACGCGCGGCAAGCTCCTTCCAAACCAGATATTGTCCCAAGACGAAAACAAGCCCAAACACCAGCGTGATTCCCAGCCAGCGCAAGCTGCTGCCCAGCGCGCTCCTATTTATTTCCCGTGCTCCGGCGAACGCGCGGCGCGACATTTCCAGAGCAAGGCTACTGAGGAGCAATACTCCGGTATTCATATACATGAGCGGAGGAATCACGACATGCGTCCAGTCGCCCGTTCCTTGTCTCACAAAAAGCGCGCTGGTGAACGCCGCAAACGACATGGTAATTGCGAAGATCCCAACCCAGACTCCGCTGGAAGAACCGCCGGGGGAGCGTGGCTTGGTCCCGGCGACTTTGATGGCGCTTCCCTGCGGCGGCAGCGGAGGAGCTTGCCCGGAAGCTGGAGGAAAGGTTGTAGTGGACATAAGCCTCATTTCCGTGGTGCAAGTGCCGGGTGAGCCGAAAATCGTCCCTCTTTCTCGGTATTCGCCGGCGTTACTCCTTGTTAACCGTTTCTGGCGAATCCTGCATCACGAAATCGCCCTTGGAACCTTTCACGCCATACTGATATGGATCATGGTAAATGACGGGATGCTTGCCTCCGAAATTGTCCCACGGCGGCGGCGAGGACATGCTCCATTCGAGCGACGTTGCATTCCACGGATTCTCGGAGGCCGGTTCGCCGCGGAAATGGCTGTAGATAAAATTGAAGATAAAAATAAATTGCGCCGCGCCCGTAATCAGCGCGGCGATGGTGATGAACTTATGCAGCGGCATGAGCGGCGCCATGAAATCGTCCACAAACGACGAATACCTCCGCACGTTGCCCACCAACCCGAGGTAATGAAACGGCATGAAGATGCAGTATGTCCCAACAAGCGAAATCCAGAAATGGAGCTTGCCGAGCGTTTCGTTCATCATGCGGCCGGTCATCTTCGGGAACCAGAAATAGGTTCCGGAAAAGATGGCGAAGATGGCCGCGACGCCCATCACCATGTGGAAATGTCCCACCACGAAATACGTTGCGTGAAGATAGATGTCGATGGAGGGTTGCGCGAGGAAAAAGCCGCTTACTCCCCCGCTGACGAACATGGAAATAAATCCCAGCGCGAATAACGATGCCGAGTTGATCTGGATGTTCGCCCCGTACAGGCTGCCGAGCCAGATCAGCGTGATGATCGTCGCCGGAATCGTAATGGTCAGTGTTGGGAACGAGAACAAGAGCGAAGAAAACGGATTCATTCCGCTCACGAACATGTGGTGTCCCCACACCAACCAGCTTAGGAAGCCGATGGACATCATCGAATAGATAAGCACTTTGGCGCTGAGCATGGGCTTGCGCATGCTGGTGATCAGCACATGCGAAACAATGCCCATGGCCGGCAGAATAGCGATGTATACCTCAGGATGCCCAAAGAACCAGAACATGTGTTGCCAGAGCAGCGGCGAGCCTCCGGCATGCGGCTGGAGCTTGTCCCCCACCACAAGTCCCGCAGGGATGAAGAAGCTGGTGCCCGCGACCTTATCGAGAATTAGCAGCAAACACGCGGGGAGCAGCACCGCGAAGGCCATCAATCCGATGCATGCGGTGATAAACCACGACCAGGTGGACAGCGGCATGCGCATCAGGGTCATGCCTTTCGCGCGCAGGTCCAGCGTCGTCGCTATGAAATTCAATGAGCCGAGCAGTTGCCCTACACAAAACACGGCGATGGAAATTCCCCAGAGGCTTTGCCCCCAACCGAGACCAGGCCCGGCATCGTTGCCCACCGCGCTCAGCGGAGCATACGCCGTCCAACCGGAAATCGGCGGGCCATCCGGTATAAAAAACGACGTGATCAAGATCAAAAACGCGACAAACGTGACCCAAAACGACATCATGTTAAACCGGGGAAACGACATGTCCTCCGCGCCCACCTGAATGGGCAGAAAATAGTTGCCAAATCCCGCGAACGGCGCATTCGTCAGAACGAAGAAAACCATCAGCGTTCCGTGCATGGTCATTAACGACAGGTAATACTCCGGCGTCATGACGCCCCCCGGCGCGCCAACCTTGGACAAAAATTCGAGTCCCGGCACCTTTGCCGCCGGCCATACCAGATGGATGCGCATGAGCCAAGAGAGCACCATGCCGATGAATACCGATAGCAGCCCCAGCGCGTAATATTGCTTCCCGATTACCTTGTGATCGAGGCTGAATACGTGTTTCCGAATAAAGCCTTCCGGCGGGGCATGTACGTGCGCCTGCTGTGCTGAAGCTTCTTGCATGTGATCACCTCTCTCGCGGAACACGGCGAATAGGTCCACTTGCACGGACGACGCGTCCCCGGGTTCCGGCGATTGCTCTAACGGCTATCGATCTAACGTCTATTGCTCCGACGCCTTTTGCTTGAGCCACTTGTCAAAATCTTCCTGTGACATCACGTTGAGATACGCCTTCATGTTGTAGTGGCCGAGCCCACAAAGCTGCGTGCACACGATCTCGTACCGACCGGTCTTTGTGGCGGTAAAATGAATGGCAAGGTCGAGCCCGGGAACAAAATCCTGCTGGATGCGCAGCTCCCGGACGTAAAAAGAATGGCTGACATCCTTCGAGTGCATGAGCAACTGAACTTCCTGGTTCACGGGAATGGCCAACTCGCCCGACACGATGTCATCCCGCGCCGCAACGTCATTCGCGGGATCCAGCCCAAAATAGTTTCCGTTTCCTTCGTCAATCTTCTCCGGATGAATCCCGCCAAACGTTCCATCCGCCCCGGGATACCTGAAATAGAAAGCAAACTGGCCCGCTTGCGCCTGAATCTGCATCGCGTTCGTCTTGGGCAGCGTAAAGTAAACATTGGCCCACGCTTTTTGCCCCACGACGCCAAGCGCCAATACCTCGGTGCCGACGAGAATGAAGGCGAAAGCCACCATCCACTTCGCGCCACCCGGCATTTGAGTAACCTTGGCGCCGACTTTGCGATTCGAGTACTTCCACACAAAAAAAGCCAGGAGCAGTTGGGCCCCGAGAAACGAGATGCCTGCCTCCGCCATGGTCTCCGATAATTGCTCGTCGATCGCATGGCCGTGCGTCGAAATATCCACTGGCTGCGGGTACATATGCGTCACGATGGGATACGCCGAAACCAGCGCGATAATCGCCAGAACCACTCCAAACAGTTTTCCCATTGCCTCAGCCTCCCCGCGAAAAATCCGGCCCACTTCCTTCCGGCCTGGACTGCGACAACTCCTGGCTTTTCCGGCCCCGATTACGCCAGCCTCACATCAATACGGCTTGGCCTTGAAAACAAAGTTGACGGTTTTGGTCTCGGATCCCGCGATGGTCACTTCCATCGACTGATCGCCATAGGATTCATGCCACGCTGTGACCGTGTATTTCCCCGGCGGCAAATTCGGAAGGCTGAAACTTCCGCCCCCGCTGGAAATGGCGTAATGCGAATTCTTCATCACCGCGAATTGCCCGGACATCCACGGATGAATATTGCACTTCACGGGGATGAACTCCGGTTTGTCATATTTATCGGTGATCGGCGGCGAACCGGGGGGTTGCGATTTGTTCCACTCGCGATTGATCGTCGGGCGCGGGTGAATGTTGTGCGACGTCTGGTCGCTGTTTGTGATTTCCAGCGGCTGGTTCACCTGAAAGGCCAGCACATGAGGAAGATACTGGCAACCTTTCTGGTCGAACTTTACCGGCTGGCTCGGCGCTGCCTCATCCGGAGCGCCCGCGGAAATATAAACCACTACATTTTCCAGGCTGTTGTTGGGACCCGTAACGACCGTTTCGGTTGTTACCGGCGTTGCATGCTGTTGGGCGCAGCTCGGCTCCTTCGACATATCGATGACCTTCTGTTTTGCCGGCGTGCCCTCGTAGGTCACTTTGCCGCTGATCGTGCCGCCTGCTGGCCTGGCATGCGCCATGGCCAAAACCACGAGTACGGCCACACCTGCCATGCACAATCGCTTGATCCTCTGGTTAATTCTCATTTTCCTATTCCTCCCAGTCCCGTTGTTCATTCCGATCTTGAGCTATTGATCGACTCCGGAACCCGTCGGCGTGCCGGAAAGCTTTCTGGACGCCACTTGTTCCGCGCCTTCCTTTGTCGATTCCCACATCGTCAATTCAGGGCTCTTGTGCGTCACCTGCAGCGTGCGCAGGAAATGCACCAGGTCCCAGGCTTCATCGGGTTTGACGACGTCCGCAAATGATGGCATTGGCGTGCCGTCCAATCCCGTGTTAAAGATCTTGTACACATCCTCGTTGGTCGTGCCGCACTTGAATCGCGAACCGGCTGCGAAGTTATATGGCCGAATGGGCTGATCGTTGCTATCGGTGAGCGTGGAAGCTGATGGACCATTGCCGCGGCCCTCCGGACCGTGGCATTTCCAGCATTCCAGTTTCTGGAAAAGCTCCTGGCCGTGCTTGATGCTGTCGACCGTGAGCTTCGGCTCCGCCGGAATATGGATGGGGTCGCCAGGCTTTTCCGTCATCCAGCGTGGCGATAAGGTCTTGATGAAGGCGACCAAATCCGCTCGATTTTGCCCCGTGAGCGTGACCCATGAAGGCATGTTGGAATTGTTGATGCCGCGCTCGATGGTGTTGTAGAGATCCTGGTCGGTCGGCAATGTTCCGGTGGGAGTCGAGCGACACTTGAATGTGGCTCCCACGAAATTACGCGGCAAGATATTCAGGTACGGTCCGTTTTCGCCATTGCCGTCGCCCCGGAAACCGTGGCATCCCCAGCAGTAACGGAAGTAAAGCTGCTTGCCGGTGTCCGCGTGTCCCGTCCATTTGCCGACATGGGTTTCGACTTTTTGCGCCGATGCCAGTGCCGGTAGGACTGAGACCGCCAGAAGCGCCAAGAAGATCCGGATGGATTTCATCGTTAGTGTGCGCATCGTCTCTCCTTAAAACGCGAAGTCAAAGCCGACCAATAAGCTGTTGGTGGTCAGGTCCAAACCGGAGATTGGCGCGGCGCCTCGTTGGCGCTGGATGGCAAATTCGTTGTGGAAGGCGAAGCCCGCGCGGCTGGAAATGAATGGGTAATACCTGTACCCCACCGTCAGCACATCCACGTTGCCGAAATTCGATGGGTTGTTCGCGAACACTTGCTGAGACATTCGAATGAGCTCGTAGCGATTGATGAGCACGAGCTGCGGAGTCGGCGTGTAGTGTGTTTCGAACAAACCGCCGTTCCACGTGGGTGCCTGTGCACCGGTCGGAAGAGTCGTATTCGCCGGAGTGTTCGAACCTAGAAAGGCACTATCCCATCCATGGAAGTACATCGTAGTCACATCGACTTTCTTGATGTACCACTGGCCGATTAGCCCGAAGCGGTAAAAAGGCTTATTGCCGATACCGGTGCCCGGGACTCCAACTGATGGTCCCCCTTCCTGGGTCTGGGTATACTGGAAATACGTCGGCGCCTCTCCGAGGTAAGCGAATCCGCCGACGCGCTGCAATCCGAGACTTCCAATCTCGAAAGCCCGGCTGGCGGCGAAGTATCCATCGTAGCCACGGCTGGTGGGCAGGCCTGGGTTGCCGTCATTTGAACTGAGCAAGGAGGCAGAATACCTGGTCCGGTCGTCCTTGGAATGTCCCATGACCTCCACACCTACCTGGTTATCGCCAATACCGAATGTATAGGATTCCGCAACGAGCGGACTTGACGCGCTACTACCAGGGGATACCAGAGGTTGGAAGTGATAGTTCGCATAGGTTCCCGCCACGCTCGTGAGCGTCAGAATACGCTTTTCCGAAAGCAAGTTATCCAACTCGAACTTGCCCATTTTGACGTTGAACCAGCTGCTCCCAAAAAGATTGTCGAGGCGCGCCCAAACCGCTTCGAAGTGGAAGGCTCCCGTATTGTCCGAGGACGGCAGCACGTAGAACGATATGTTTTTTGCCAGTGTGCCAGCGGTGTGAAAATCCAAACCGGTCCAGTCGAAACCATGCGTTGTGATCTTGGCCTCAGCCGTAAGCGGGCCACCGGGTCCGTCAACCTGCACGCGATTCGTGCTCTCCCGATGCCAGATCGGCGTGATGCGGAACGTCACCGGCCAATAGCCGGGGTCCTGGTATATGGGGGCATCCCGGTCGTTGCCTAGCTGATAGCCATTGTCCTTGAACGCCTGTCCGAAGGGACTGAGCATGGGCCAGCCGAGATGGCACGCCGAACACGGCATCCCATACTTACGAGCGAATGCCGGGAGCGGGCGAACCTTGACTGTGGAAAGTGGCAGGGCACTGGCGGAACGACTATCCGCGAAGACCAGCGCGAGGAAGATGAAACTGAGCAGAAGACCGGATACTAACCAAGGCAGCTTTTTCTTTGCGATCCGCGGAGTCCGTTTGTACATACCGCCTCCTCATGCGCGGCGATCATCGGGCATTCAAATGCGAATGATGATTCGCGCCTATCTGGATACAGAGGGGCAAGGGCAAACCCACAAGCATGGGTTTGCGAATCGCCCGAAAATGCGACGATGCTCGAAAGTGCGGCTTGGAAAAGACACCCATGAAAATTCAGCTCTTATTTAATCAAGGATAAATCTGTACAAAACCTAACAACCTGACCTGGCGCGAAATCTACTCCCGTAAGAATTTGAATGCAAGCTAAATCGTTGCAGTGCGCCGCCGCAGTGATCTGGATCACCTGAATGCGTGAGGAGCGCCACGCCACCGATTGGGAGCAGGTATACGGATCAGGACAGCATTGAGATCTCTGGAATTAGCGAGGGCGAAATCTTCACAATCCTTGACTGAGAAGGTGGCCTATCGGGAATCGTCTTGGCATCAACTGCGAATTGAATATTGGCTCTTCCGTTTGCCTTCTGTACAGAATCTTGTTTCAGGCATAACGTAGGTTGCGTCCGAGGTTGACATCCTTTCGCCCCCGGGAGTAGGAATGGATCTTGTTCTTCTCCGAAAGGCGCCGCTTGAAAAGAGCCCTGCTGGCGATCGTTGTCCCGGAGCAAAACGAGAATAAAATGCAGACTCCACTGCCGGAACCAAAACAAAGACTCTCAGCGGGCCGGCGTCGATCTTTACCCGCGAGCTTCGCCGCCGCATGGACGATCGTCATGATGCTTGGCCAGGCTTGCCCGGCAGCACGGGTGTTCGCCGCAAAAGATCGCGACTTACCCAGCCCCGGGATCGCGACTGAATTTTCCGCGACTCTCGATGACGTCCTGCAAGCCCTGCAGGATGTGCTGCACGATCAAATCATCCACGGCACGTACATGTTCGAGAAAGAGAAGACGCTCACCGGCGCGGCCGCAGTGGAGTCTACTCCCCTCTTCGAGCCTTGGCACGAAGAGGGCAAGGTGTTCTACAAGATTAGAACCGAGGTCATTGCCCCCCGCCATTTTCGGAACAGCGCGGATCGGGGAACGATTGCCGTTCGCTATGTGGTCACTTCTGTCAGTGCGGAACGCACGCGTTTGCGGATCGACGCGATTTTTGTCGAGGATTCGCGCCACGGCTCGCACCCCTCCGATGGCACCGTCGAATCCAGCGAATCTAAAATGATCCAGGAGCGCGTCCAGGCCATCCAGAACGCCCGGCAGGAAGCCGCCGAGAATGAACGCCGCCGCGCGAGCATTGATTTGGCGAATCAAACCATACTGCGCCAGCGCGAGGAGGAAACGGCGGGCCTGGCGGCCGCGAAATCCTCCGAGCATGATCTCGAAGAGCGTATCGATGCGTTGCGCCATCAACTGGAAATGAGAATCAAGGCCCCCGGCGCCGGCTTGAAATCGGCGCCGTTTCACTCTGCCACAGACGTGGCGACTCTAGCTGCCTATACCGACGTCTTGATCGTGATTGTCACGCCGCGCTGGTATGGCGTCGAAACGCCGGACGGCCGGCGCGGTTGGCTTCCCCAGGACCAACTGGAGCCCCTTCCGTGAACATTCACAGATTCCATATCCCTAAGCCCCGAAATCTCTACTGGCTGCTGTTTTTCATTATCTGCAGCGCTCTCCCTCACGCCGCGGCTGCTCAGGCAGTTCCCTACGCGCGCTCCTTCTCGAAATCGAAGGAGGAGGTCGGCAAAGCCCTCAACGAATTACAAGCTTACGCAGGCCAGAAACTGCCGATCGTCGATGGTTTCGTGGCCGCCGGCGACCAGTCGCTGGATCTCTACGAGCGTGCGTTCTATCAGTTCTCCATCGACCTGTTGCCCGGCACAACCAACGACGCCACCATCGTCCGTGTCTCCGCGAAAATCACCGCCTGGTACGCCGATCGCGATCCCTCAAAATCGGGCTATCAAGTATTGCCGTCCAATGGCCGGCTTGAATTGGATTTGCTGGATCGGCTTTCAGACAAATTGGGCGGGAAGCCCGCCACTCACCTGCTCAAACCGGAGCCGCAGGCTCCTAAGCCCCGGATCGATCTTTCCATCGGTTCACCCGTAATTCCCCCGCCGCCCAGGAGTACTTCGCCCACCTCGGCTGGGACATCTTCTTCAACGCCAGGCGAAGAGGAAGTGACCGCTCTGGCCACCCAGCGCAGCGTTGAGGAAAAGCGCGTGCAACAACTCAACGCCGAGTTGCAGAGCTTGCAGGATATTCAGCGCAATCAGGCTCACCCTAACAATTTGGTGGTCGCGAAAAAATCCGGCACTCCCGTGCTGGCGCGGCCTACGGAAGGTTCCCGTCTCCTATTCAGTGCCACGGCCAATGATGAGTTCGAATTTGTCGACGCGGAAGGTGAGTGGATCCACGTGCAGATTTCCGGAGCGTCCCGCGGCTATATCCGCCGGAACGGGCTGGATTTGCCGGAGTCCATTTCCGCGCGGCTGGAATCGCAAAACGGAATGGCCAGCAAGGAAAAACCTGCGGCGTTTCGAATCGAACGCGAAGAGAACAGCCTATTTCCGGGCGATTGGGAGCCGTTAAAGGGAAAGACCGTGAAGATTTATACTGTGCAGCCCGTCTCGCAGGATACTAAGGAAACCAGCGCGCGGGCCAAACTCGCCTTCGCCGGCGGATTGTTCCAGAAATACGCGGCGGAAATCACCGCTTCCGTTCCGGAATTGGCTGGAGTTGTCGTGATCTTCGATTCGGCGGACGGCGGTATCATGGGAGCGACCCTGCCAAGCGTGAAACAATTTGCTAAGGGTACACTTTCTTCCGGCGATTTCTGGAAGCAGTGCTACCTTGATCCGCCGGATGCGTTTCAAGAGTCCCGCAAACCCTAGGGCTGGACTTCGATAATCTGATCAGCGAAAGGTGTACAGTCCAGTAAGGGCCTATCGGATTCAACTTATTTTCCCAAGCCGGGTCGGCAGCACGAAACAACATGATGTTCATTTCTCTGCCTTAGCCAATCGTCTCTCAGTCCTCTGAAATGGCCGGTCGTCGCATCTAAAACACAACAGAATGTGTGTTTTATTGCATTTGGCAAGATGGCCACCGATACTTTTCAATGGGTTATGACCTGACCGGGGATTTTTGTACCAAGTGAAATGAGAGAGAATTCACTTGGTACAAAAATCCCCGGTCAGGTCACTACACGGACGGTTCAGGCGGTAAAGTCTACAGCCAGCAGCGCAGATGTTCCGCTGCCGTCTCAGCTAGAAGGGCGACTTCGCAAACACCTTCGGACTCATAATGGAAAAACTGACCTGCTCTTCGTGAACCGGTTAGGCCGTCCGCTCTCAGCAAACAAGCTGCGGGAAAAAGTTCTGCACCCGCTTCTTGAGAAACTGGGAATACCTCGTGGCGGCTTTCATTCCATGAGACACGGTGCCGCCAGTGCCCTGCTCGCTGACGGAGCAACCCCGGCTGTGGTGCAGAAGCAATTACGGCACAGTGACCCACGGATCACGCTTGGAATCTACGCACACGTAGTTGGAGACCAGCAACGAGAAGCAGTTGAAAACCGTTCGGCACGAATTGAAAAGTACGCGGTAAATTAGTTCAATTGGTGTCAAACGGCGAATTGGTGTCAAAACGAAAAACAAATGCTGTGGAATGAATGAGATTGGTAGGGGCGGTGGGGATCGAACCCACGACCTTCGGCTTAAAAGGCCGCTGCTCTACCACTGAGCTACGCCCCTGCTGTACAAACCATCGATTGTATAGATTGCTTGCGTGCGCCGCAACCGAGAATGACGCAAATGAAGAGTGACTCCTAATTGATGCGTTTCGCGCGTGATGCTTGGAGTGTGCAAGGCCAAGCGGAATGCGCGGCTCACGCTGGAATTCGGGCGCGCGGGCGCTTTCGTTTCCACTCGTAGTCCTTGCGTAGCAGGGCCTGGTGCTTTTTGCATTGCGCGATGATTTCAGCGAATGATTCCTTCACGCTGGCCAGCACGTCGGATCCTTCCCCCGTGGCGTGCAGCGTGCCCGTGGGAAGCGAGAGCTTGAGGATGAATGTGTAGCTTTCCTTTCGCGCATGCTTCTCGATATTTGCGTGTAATTGCACCAGGTCCGGATCATAGCTCTTGAGCAACTTTTCCAGTTTCGCCGCTTGCCGGTTGGTTTCTTTTTCGACGGGCTCCCGCCATTCTTCATGGGCGTTGCGAATCGTCAGTTTCATCGAAAAACCTTTCTGGAAGATTTGCAAAGGGGTGTTGCGATTCGCGGATTGATCTCGAAGCGCATAAGCATTTTCAGAATAGCAATTTGCCCGGGCGCTTGCAAATTACGACGAACCCGGGCGGCGACAGATACAGCTGGAAGCAACTTGCCGAGGCATGACGCAAAAATGGCGCAATACGATGAACCACGGCGCGATCGCAATCGAAAGTTCGGGCTATTTCTTGAATAGATTTTCAAACGCCTGCCGCGCGTCAAGGGGGCGCGATACAGCGCGCTCCGGAGCAGCCGATTGACTCGAGGGAGGAGTCGACGGTGCGGTATCCTTCTCGATCGTGGTGCGAAATTCGTAGAACGTACAATCGTTGCGCTGATCTTTCCGCGAAATTTGCTCGGGGATAGGCTTCATGCACTCGAAGCGGGCGGCGGTATCGAAGTAGGCGCACTGCTTGCAGCAATGCAGGTCGAAAGCGCAACGCGGGCACTTGCCTTTGGGATCGAAACCTGGCTGCAGCACAGTGCCGCAATTCGAGCAACGAGCTCGAGTAATCGTGCCGACCATGCGCGGTGTGCGCGGCCCAATCTGTTCCTGCCGTGGATGGCCTTCGTGCGGACGCTTATCTTTCTTCTGGGGCTCGTCGGAACTCTGGTAGCCCCTGTGCTTATACTTCCGGTCCAAGAAAACCTCCGGTGGGATGCTCAATCATACTCTGAATCGAAACATGCAAGTCGAGTATTCGGCAAACCTTTGAATAGTCTGAATCGTCGCTGGTTGCGGGACAAAAACCGTGCGTGCGATGTTGCCTACGAATTGCGGGCCCACAGGCGGGCCAATCCTTCCGCGCGCAAATCCGGCTGCAATAATTTCCGTGGCGTTCCAGCTTCGGAGAGAATTGCTTCGGCAGCCAAGTAACCGCTGCGGACGGCTCCCTCCATTGTGGACGGCCAGCCCGTATATGTCCAGTCCCCTGCAAGAAATAATCCCGCGAGCGGGCCTTTTTGCGCGGGGCGCCATCGGTCGGATCCGGGTGCGGGCGAAAACGTGGCGGACATTTCCTTCACCACAGTTCCCTTCACGAGCGTAGCTTCGCGAGTTGCGGGCAGAACATCGCGCAGTTCTTCCAGGCACATGGCAATAATTTCCTGGCGCGAGCGCGTAGCCAGGCTGTATGACGCGCTGATCACCAGCTGCAAATATTGCCCGCCGCCTTCCGCGCCGATGCCATACAGCTGCGTCTTGTTGAAAACCCACTGCGTCGTGCTGTCCAGCAGCGTGAGAAACGGCTCATGCATCACGGCGCGGTCGAACCACAGATGCACTCCAGTGATCGGCGAAGTCTTCAAATTTCGCAGCCCCGCAAAAACGGGTTCGCGCTCGACGATTTCCGTAGGCAACAATTCTGGCAATACGTCCTGAGGAACCGCGGCGAGATAATAATCCGCCGTCTCCACCGAACCATCTTCCCTCTCCGCGCCGTTCACGCGCCCGTCCGCGACGAGAAATCCGCGCACACCGGCGCGCAGTTGGACTTCTCCGCCCTGCGCGGCAAGCGCCTTGCGGCAGCCTTCGTACAACTCGCCGAGTGGCACTCGCGGAATCCCCACGCGATATCCGCCGCGCGTGGAAAGAAATGCCTTCCAGAACACATCGATGCCGTAATGCGCGTCGATGCGATCCAGGTCTTCATCTAGCGCGCTGACCAGGATGACTTCCCAGAATCGGCGAATGGCGCGTTCCGTCTGGCGATGCTTTCGCAGCCAGGCCAGCATGCTGATGTTTTCACCCGCAACATCGCTTGAGAGATCGGCGGGGCGACCTCCGCTGCGCGCGATGGCCAGCAGGGCCAGCGCGATGCAGCTTTTGTCCGCCAAGCCCAGCAGCGGATAGAAAGCGAACGAAGGCGCCATGTGCAATGGCGGCGGCAGCGCCACGGATGCGATTGCGCCGCGCCTGCCATCTGGCGTGGCAAACAGAAGCCGGTCAAAATACTGGATTTGATTTGCAGCGCCTACGCGGCGATAGAAATCCTCGAGGTTCGTGCAGCAACCCAGCGTCACGTGCTGGCAGTTGTCCACATGCTCGCCGCCGGGCAACACATATGACGCGGCACGGCCCCCAAGGTGGGGCCGCTTTTCGAGCAAACGCACGCGGAAGCCGGCTTCAGCCAGCGCGACGCCCGAGGAAAGTCCCGCCAGGCCGCCGCCGATCACTATCACGCTCTTCGAGGACATTAGTTTGGGAGTACCAGCCCAGCCGCGCGCGCAGCAGGATCCCTGTTTTTTCGGGAGCGCTCAGCCGCACGCGTTCGGAGAGAACATCATACCCGCGCGCCTCGATGCGGCGCAGCAGGCTACTGTAAATTCGCGCCAAGGCCCAGAGCGCGGCGCGCGCATCGGCATGAACTCGCGGAATCAGCTCAACGCCCTGGCGATAAAAATCCCAGGCGCGCGCGGTCTCAAATTCCAGCAGGGCGCGCAATTCGGGCGTCAGCGGGCCGCGCGCAAACGCTTCCGAACTGACGCCGAATTTCGCGAGGTCCTCAAGCGGCAGATACACGCGGCCCATTTCGTAATCGGCGCGCACGTCGCGAATAATATTGGTCAGTTGAAAGGCGATGCCCAGCTTTTCCGCAAGGTCCGGCGCGTGCGGATCGTCAAATCCAAAGACGTGCAGGCAGGTGAGGCCCACGGTTCCGGCCACGCGGTAGCAATATTCGCGCAAGCGGTCGAATGTGGCGTAATCGCCGACAGTCAAATCCATTTCCGCGCCGGAAATTAAATCGTGAAAGTAACGCGGGGGAATTTTGAAACGCTTGATGGTATCCGCAAACGCCGGAAGAATCGGATGGCTGGATACATCGCCTGCGGTGGCGGCGTCCAGCGCGGCGCGCCAGCGCGCCAGGCCCCGCTGTTTGTCCGCCGCGCTGCCAACCGTGTCCGAGACGTCATCAACCAGCCGCATGAAAGCGTATAACGCGCACAGCGCGTCCCGCTTGGCCTGCGGCAACATGAAAAACGCATAGTAAAAATTGCTGGCCGATGCGCGCGCAACGCGACGGCATTCCACATACGAGCGTGCAACGATTCCTTCATTTTCCCGGCGCATCACACGAATGTCAGGAGCAACGCATCCGCCCTCGACAATGGCAAGCTTTCCAACATTGGCGGGAGCTGCCGGCACAACGGGCGCGGAGGGCTGCGCGAATGAGAGCAGGCGCAAGGCCAGCGCACGCAGCAGCAATCCAAATTGCTTCGACTTCGGGATCGAAGGCCTGCGCTCCAGCGTGTTGTATCCAACGGCTTCGATGGCATCGAGCACTGCAAGTCCGCCGCGGCTGAACATTTCGATATCCACGCGCAGGGCCGAATCGACGCTGCGCGCGAGGGGCATTCCTTCCGCGAACAATTGCCGCGTGCGCGCCACCAGTTCTTTCATCAGCGAAACATAGCGCGAGTCAAAGCGGCGCTGCACGATGTCGTCTTCCGTGAGCCCGTGCGCGGCCAGCGCCTCCAAGGGAATATAGATGCGGCCCTTCTCGAGGTCCCGCGTGACGTCCTGCCAAAAATTGGCAAGTTGCAGCGCCGTGCAGGTGGCATCGGAAAGCCGCTGGCGCTTCGCATCGCGATACCCGCAAAGATACAGCACCAATCGCCCCACAGGATTCGCCGAATAGCGGCAGTAATCGTAAACGTCGTCCCAGGTGGCATAGCGGCGCACGGATTGATCCCGGCGAAAGGCGATGAGCAGATCGGAAAACGGCTCGATGGGAATATTCAGCGCGGTAATCGTCTGGCGCAGCGCGACAAAAACGGGATGCGAAACTTTGCCTGCATAACAATCGCGCAGTTCCTGATCCCACTCGTCGAGTAGCGCCAGGGCTTTTTGCGGGTCGGAAATTTCGTCGCCCAAATCGTCAGCCCAGCGGCAGTAGGCATACAGATTGTAAAAATGCTGGTGCAGATGGCGCGGGAGCAGCCAGGAAACCACGTTGAAATTTTCGTAATGGCTGGTGGCCAGGTGACGAGTGTAGCTCTCGGCCTCCGCGGCCGGACATCCGGACGGCGGCAGCCCTCGTGCGATCTCGAGTTCAGCGGGTATTTGCATGATGCGGGACAGGGACCGGACAGCCAGTGGCACAGGCTTCAGCCTGTGGGTTTAGAGTTTTGCAAAACCGAACCCCACAGGCTGAAGCCTGTGCTACTGGAGCGCTACGGAATCACCGCGACTTTCATTTCGCCGTTGCGGTGCTTCATGTGCTCGAACATTTTCGGAAGTTCGGTGAGCGGAATTTCCGCATTCACGAAATCGCTGGAACGGATTTCGCCGCTGGACACGCTTTCCAGCGCTTCTCGAATGAACCGCGGCGTGTGATGGAAGGTGGACTTGATAGTGATCTCCGAATAGTGCAGCGAGTTCGGGTCCACCGCCACCTGCGTGCCGCGCGGGCAGCCTCCGAAAAGATTGACCGTGCCGCCTCGGCGCACCATTTGCAGCGCCCATTCCCAGGTTTGCGCCGTGCCCACCGCTTCGATCACGGAGTCCGCGCCGCGCCCGCCTTCGGTCAGTTGACGCACCGTTTGCGCCACGTCGCTCAGGTCCGGCGCGATGAACGCCGCGCGCGCGCCGAATTGTTCGGCCGCGCGAATTTGATTGGGCCGCTTTCCAAGGGCAATCACATTGACGCCACGATTGGCCAGCACACGAATGAATTTCAATCCAATGGGGCCGCAGCCGATTACCACGGTCGTGTCGCCCGGTTGAATGCCGGTTTCGTGAATCCCGCGTAGCACGCAAGCCAGCGGCTCAACCATTGCCGCATCCTGAAAGGAAACGTGCTCGGGGATCACCAGCATGTTCTGCCGCACAATTCGCCCGGGAATGCGGATATATTCCGCGTAAGCGCCATTGTTAAAGAGCAGGTCCTCGCAAAGATTGCTCTGCCCCTTGCGGCAAAACAGGCAGACGGTGCAAGGCGCGGAATTTGAGGGGACCACGCGTGCGCCCACCTTCAGTCCGCCATTCACGTCGGCTCCGAGGGTTTCCACGATGCCGGCAAGCTCGTGCCCGAATACGGCGGGCGGCGTAATCATTCGCGCGTGGTATCCCCGTTTCCAGACTTTCAAATCCGTGCCGCAGGTCAAGGCGACTTTTACGCGAATCAACGCCTCGTCCGCGGCGAGCCTGGGGATGTCCACGCTCTCGATCTTCAGATTCTCGCTTCCATATAAAATGGCAGCGGTCATGTGACCGTTTTTTCGGCCGAACTGTTCGCTTCTATTCAAGGATGAATCACCACTTTTAGAGAATCTCCTACTGGGCGGGCCGCCAGCTTCAGCGCCCGGTCCATATCTTCCAATGAAAATCGGTGCGAGATCAAATTCTTCACAGGCAGCTTGCGCGTAAAGATTAGCTGCGCAGCCTGGCTTGCCCTGTCAATTGCGGCGCTATAGCTGCCCAAAATTTCCTTTTCCTCGACGCCCACCGCCGCCGCCGGAAACTCGATCTTCATCAGCGGATCGTTCTGCGCAAACAGCAGCACGCGTCCTCCCGGCCTGGCCAGGCTGAGCGCATCCTTCAACGCAGCGGGAATCGGCACGGCCACCAGCACAACGTCCGCTCCGCGGCCCTCGGCACGCGCAGCAATTTCTTCCGCCAACCGGCCCTCGCGCGGGTCCACAGCATGATCCACGCCCAGCGACAGGCTCTTTGCGCGCCGCTCCGGCATGGGATCGCTGCCAATCACTGTCGCGCCCTCCAGCTTCGAGAGCATCGCCAGAAGCAGCCCAATGGGGCCCAGTCCCATGACCACTACTGTATCACCTGCGGCCACGCGAGCCTTCTCCACTGCTTTGATGCACGTATTGACCGGTTCGATAAAAGAAGCTTCGTCGAATGTAATGTCGTCCGGCACGGCCACCATGCCGCGCTCGGCCACCCACGGCATGGCGCGCACGAACTGCGCGAAACCTCCGCCGTTAGGATCGAAACCGGCGGTAAGGCCGACTTTCTTGTAGCCCGGGCATTGCGAAAACAGGCGCCGGTCACAATAAAAACAGGCGCCGCAAGGAACGTGATGAAAGCTCATGACGCGGTCGCCTACCTTCCACTTGGTAACTCCCGATCCGACAGCGACGACTGTTCCGGAAACTTCGTGCCCAAAAATCTGAGGGGGCGCGACAAATCCGTGCTCAATTTTCTTCAGGTCCGTGCCGCAAATTCCGCAGGCCGCCACGCGGATCAACACTTCCCCCGCCGAAATAGCCGGCACGGGGACGGTTTCCACCACCACATTTCCCTTGCCGCGATACACCGCGGCGCGCATCGTGGACGGCACGGGCTGCGCCGCTCGTGAAGGCTCCAGAACGATTCCCGACTGGCTCATAGGGCGGCCACCGAATCCTGCTCGACGGGAATCAGGCGATCGGCCATGTTTCCCGCAAACGCATCCAGAAAATCGGCAAGACGACGCGCCGCAAATCTGGAATCGCGAGCCAACTTCAACAAGTCCGGCAATCCAGATGGCTTCCGGAACACTTGCGACACAACACTCATCACGCGAATCTGCCCTTGGGCGTCGCGCGCGCGCTCAAAATCGTACGGCATATCGAAATCCGCGGTGTCGCTTATGGCTCGAATGGCAACCGCGGGTATGCCGCAGCGCGCTGCCTCCGCAAGGATTGTGTAGCTTTCCATATCGACCGCTTCCGCCTGGCTCCCAAGCTGCCTCTTCTGCTCGGCCCGCGCCACAAGCGTTCTGGAAGTCGCCATGCGCTCAATTTGCCGCGCCCCGCAATCCACCGCGCTGGAAAGCAGTTCGCGATGGCTGGCCACGGCCACGGGCTCTCCCACTTCGCTTACCAGGCGCGCAACCAGAACGTCTCCCGCAACATGCTGGCTTCGCAAAGATCCCGCGAGGCCAGTAGAAATGCAAATATCGGGCCTGTAGCCGAAAGATCTCTGCGCGGCCTTCAGCGCATGCTCCTGCCCCATTCCGGTCAGGACCGCGCGGACCCGCGCCCCGCCGAACGTCGCTTCAAACACCGGCCAGTCTCCGGGCATGCGCATAAAATTTCTTCGACGCTGCCACGGCGCAAATTCTGTTTGCACCGCGAATGTAACCAATATTTTCATGGACCCCAACACTCAATTAAGCCGCGCGCGCGCCGGCAACTGCCGGCATGCGTCCCGCAGCCACATAACCATTCGATTCGTACCAGGCGGCCGCGCGCTCGATGGCGGCCTCAATCGGCCCCGGCGCAAAGCCGAGCTCACGCTCCGCCTTCGACGCGTCCACAAACATCTTGTGCCTGGCCATGCGCACGCCTTCCAACGGGATTTGCGGCTCGCGGCCCAGCAGTCGCGAGAGTCCCGCATCCACGCATCCGGCAGCATAGGCCACAGCATAGGGAATTTTCCACCGCGGCGCTGTGCGCCCGCTGGCCGCGGCCAGCATGTCCAGCATTTGCTTCAGCGTCAGATTGCGTCCGCCCAGGATATAGCGCTCGCCCACTCGCCCGCTTTCCGCGGCCAGCAAGTGCCCGCGCGCGCAATCCTCCACAGGGACAAAGTTCAATCCCGTATCCACGTAGCCGGGCATGCGCCCATTCAGAAAATCGACCATGATTTTTCCGGTCGGCGTGGGCTTCCAGTCTCCGGGGCCAACGGGAGTGGTCGGATTGACGATCACTACCGGCAAGTCGGCCTGCGCCGCGCTCAGGGCGCATTGCTCGGCCTCGAATTTTGAGCGCTTGTAGTGGCCAATCATTTCGCTCACGGACGATTGCGTCGTTTCGTTGGGCAAATCGCCTTCGCGCGGAACAGCTATCGTCGCAACGGTGCTGGTGTACACAAATTTCTCAACGCCCGCGCTCTTCGCCGCATCCAGCAGGTTTCGCGTCCCAGTCACATTCGATTCGTAAATTTCCCTGGGATCGCGGGCCCACAGCCGGTAATCCGCGGCGACATGAAAAACACGCTTCACGCTCGACATTGCGCGATCCAGCGACGAACGGTCGCGCAAATCTCCCTGGAAGCGCTCTGCATCGAGCCCTTCCAGCGCGCGCAGGTCGCTCGACGGGCGCACCAGAACCCGCACTTCTTCCCCACGCGCCAGCAATGCGCGGGCAACGTGGCTGCCGAGAAAACCTGTCGCGCCGGTGACCAGCGTTTTCATAGCACCCGCAGTCTTCCGTCCGAAGAAACCAAATCCGTGTTCGATGGAGGAGGTGGCATCAGCGTCGTGCCTCCACCGGAATGCCCGTTCGTCGGCGGCTCCTTGGATGCGTTGCGATCGGGGTTGCCCCCCATGTGTCCGCCAAATTGCCATTTCAGCATGGTCCAGGTATCGCCCAAATGGCGCTTTGCGCCCAGCACGGGTGTGGTTTCAAATCCCACATGCATCATGCAATCGGCGCAGCGCGGATCGTTCCCAGGACCGTATTTTTCCCAGGGCGTCTGATCGATCATTTCGCGGTAAGTGCCGTAGTGATTGTCCGTAATCACGTAGCATGGGCCTTTCCAGCCGCGCGGATTGTAGGTCGGCGTGCCCCATGCCGTGCATTCCAGTTCGCGCCCACCCTTCAAGAAGTCAAGATAGATCGGCGAAACCATCAAGTTGTACTTATCCAGTAACGCGGTGGCCTCGCGGAATTTCTCGCGAATGTCCTCGCGCGTCATAAAGATGTCCGAAGTCTGCACCGCCGAATAGCCGTAAGCGGGCGCGAGCATATACCCGTCCACTCCCAGCGTGTCCAGATAGGCGTACAGGTCGGCAATTTCGTTCAGGTCCGTTTCCTTGTAGATGGTGGTGTTGGAGCAGACCAGGAAGCCCGCGGCCTTGGCGGCCTTGATTCCCTCGATGGCCTCGCGGAACACGCCGTCGCGCTCCACGCACAGGTCGTGCGTCTTCTCCAGCCCGTCCAAATGCACGTTGAAGAAGAAGCTGGAAGTGGGCTTGAATTCGTGTAGCCGCTTCCTAATAAACATGCCGTTGGTGCAAAGAATGATGTGCCGCCCGCGATCCAGAATTTCCTTGGACAGCCTGCCAATCTCCGGATAAATCATGGGCTCGCCGCCGCAGATGGAAACGATAGGCGCGCCGCACTCATCCGAAGCCGCCAGGCACTGCTCCACGGTCATAATTTCGTTAATCGTCAACTTGTACTCACGGATGCGCCCGCAGCCCGTGCAGGTCAGATTGCAGGCGTGCAGCGGCTCCAGCATCATGACCATGGGAAATTTCTTGGTGCCGCGAAAGCGCTGTCCGGCCACGTACTTTGCGAGGTTCGCGGTCATCTTAATCGGATATCTCAATTCACTCTCCTAAGCGTTCTGCCGGTCAAATTCACGCGGTTGCACCGTCAATCCACAAAACTGGGCGATCCCGCCTGCCGTATTGCGATACCTTGCCAGCGCGTACAACGGAAAATAATTTCGATACAGATGATATTTCAAATAAAACACGCAGGGAAATCCAGTCCCCGTGAATTCCTTCTCCGCCCACGAACCGTCGGCCTGCTGCTGCTCCACCAGGTGAGTCACGGCGCGCGCAATTGCCGGGTCGCCGACTTCCGAAGCCGCCAGCAATCCGATCAGCCCCCACGCGGTTTGCGACGCAGTGCTGGAGCCCTTGCCCTTAAGCGCCGGATCATAATAGGAAGCGATGGATTCGCCAAATCCGCCGTCGGAATTTTGCACCGAGCGCAGCCATCCCACGGCGCGCTGACAATAATCTCGCGCTGTCAGAGCGACGGTTTCGAGCGCGCGCAGCACGCCGCTCGTCCCATAAACGTAATTCACGCCCCAGCGTCCAAACCATGGCCCTTCTTCGGTCTGATCTTTTAATAAGAATTTCACAGCCCGCTGGATCGCCGGATGCGTTGACGGCCATCCATAGCGGCCAAGGCACTCCACAACGCGCGCGGTCACATCCGCGGTGGACGGATCGATCATGGCGTTGTGATCGGCAAACGGAATATTGCACAGGAATTGGCGATCATTGTTGTGATCGAATGCGCCCCAACCGCCATCGTCGTTCTGCATCGCCAGCAGCCAGGTGAGGCCACGGCGAATGGCCGCTTCCATGCGCGCCTTGTCCGGATAGTCCACGCGCTGCAGCGCCATCAGCACGAATGCCGTGTCGTCCACATCGGGATAGAAATCGTTGCGGAACTCGAACGCCCATCCTCCTGGCATCACTCCGGGAGTCTTGAGCATCCAGTCGCCCGAGCCGCAAATCTGTTTCTTGAGCAGCCAGCCGGCCGCTTCCACCAGCGCCGGATGATTGGGCGGCAATCCCGCCTCTTCCAGCGCCACCATGGCAATGGCGGTATCCCAAACGGGCGAAACACACGGCGAAACGCGAATGGTATCGCCTTCCTCAATTTCAAATCTGGAGAATTCGCTGATTTCACGCGCGGTGAGCGGATCGTCCGGCGAATGGCCGAGCGCGACCAGCGCAAAAATCGCGTTCATCATGGCCGGATAAATCGCCGCCAAACCTTCGCTGCGTTCCAGGTGCTCGAACATCCATTCCCGCGCCTGCCGCAGCGCCCGTTGCCGCAAGGGTTTCCAGGGCACGCGCTCGTATAATTTCAGGCCGCGATCCAGCGCCAGGAAAAAATTCCGCCAGCTGAACAGTTCCTTGTCCCAGCTCAGCGCCAGCGCTTTGCCGGAAGGATCCCGGTACAATTCATCCACGCAAATTCCGCCCGGAACGCTGAAGCGCGGCTTATGCGCATAGAGAATTGTGAGAGGAATCACAATTCCGCGCGTCCAGGACGACATTTCGTAAATGTTAATCGCGAACCAATTGGGCAGCAGCATCAGCTCCGGCGGAATTGCGGGAACCATGTCCCAACCAACCGCGCCGACCAGCGCCAGATAAAGCCGCGTGTACGAATTTGCAGATTCCAGGCCGCCAAGTTCGTGCACCCGTTTGGCCGCTCGCTTCAAGTGGTCGCAATCGCGTGCGTCTCCGGCTAGGCATAAAGCCACATACGCCTTGATCGTGGCGTTCAGTTCAGACGGCCCGCCGTAATAAATATTCCAGCCGCCATCCTCAAGTTGCCGTCTCCGGACGTAGTTGGCCAGCTTGGCAATCCGCTCTGGATTGGCCTTATTGATGACTTGCAAATAGAAAATGTAATCGGACTCGAGGGTCGTGTCTGCCTCGAGTTCTCCCATCCAGTAACCTTCAGATGCCTGCAAGGAAAGCAGATAATTCACACCACGGTCAATGGTCTCGGAGAGGCGCTCCGACATCACCGCGAGCACGCCCGTACTTCGGGTCCCGCCGGATTCATCAAATTGAACGCGCGTTCCTAAAGCCATGGATTAGGTCCAAACCTCACAGAGTCTTTGATGCACTTGTAACTGAGAAGGTTCACGCGAATACACCAAACCGTAAGCCCTCAGTTCAATCGTGTTATGGCTTGGGATACTTCGGACAATTGCTCAGAAATGTCAGCCCGGTCCCCAAGCACCAGTACCGGGACTTCCCCATGCGTATTATCTTCGGTCTGATGACTTGGGTCAACAGCGATTGCGCCCATTGTTTAATGCCAAGTTAGCCTGCCTAATTTCAACGAACCATGCGGCTTAGTCAATTTTCGCGAAAACGCTGTTTTCCAGTTTCTTGACTCTTGCCGCCAGCTCCGGCAGCCGTCCCAGCCAGGCAAATTGTTGCTTGAATTTGTCCAAAGGACGCGCCGGAGTACCCCACATGACGGCCCCGCTTCGCACAATCTTCCCGGTCGGGATGCCGGCCTGCGAGCCGACAATGGCCCCATCTTCTACCTCGCAGTGATCGCCAAGCCCGACTTGCCCGCCAAAGATAACATTCTTCCCTATCACAACAGACCCCGAGATCCCCGTTTGCGCTGCGATTACGGTGTTCTCTCCAATTTGTACGTTGTGTGCGACGTGCACGAGATTGTCCAGTTTCACTCCCGCCCCGATTTCCGTGCGATCGAGGGACCCTCGATCGATTGTGGTGTTTGCTCCAATTTCCACGTCATCGCCAATTTCGACCCCGCCCACCTGTGGAAATTTCAAGCGCTTGCTGTCCTGCGCGACAAAGCCAAATCCATCCGATCCGATCACGGCGCCGGAATGCAGGATCACTCGGTTGGCGAGGCAGGCGCCTGCATACAGCGTCACGCGGGGATACAGGCGGCAACCTTCCCCGATCCGCGCTCCGCGTCCAAGAAAACAGAAAGCGCCAATCTCGCTGCCCACCCCTACCCGCACGTCGTCTTCGATCACCACATACGGGCCTACCGCGGCGCCGGGAGCAATTTGAGCCGAGGGCGCAATGACCGCGGTGGGGTGAATTCCCTTGGCGATGGGCGCAGCGGGAAGGAGCCACTCGGCGGCGCGCGCGAACTCCAGTTTGGGATTCGCCGCGCGCAGCAAAGTCTTCCCGGGAAGCGAAAGGCCGGGCGCGATCACCACGCACCTTGATGCGGAAGCGCCGGCGCGATCCACATGGCGCGGCGATTCCACATAGATTAGGTCTTCGGCGCGCGCGGATGCGGCCGATGCTACTCCGGATACGCGCGCCCCGCCATCACCTTCAAGCGAGCAGCCCAGGTAATCCGCCAGTTCTTTCATCGTTCGTGTCATAAACGATTTCCCCTTCCCATGAATGCTTCTCGGAGCTTGTCGAGCTTCTTCCGTGTTCCACGGAATACCCGGCCATTTCTAGCCTTGCGAATTGTAGATGGGCGGTTCGCCCGGCGGGCGTGTCTTCCATCGGCGATGCACCCAAAGCCACTGGTCAGGATAGCGGCGCACGTAGTTTTCAATCACGCGCGTGAATCGCTGCGTATTTTCGCGAATATCCGCGGCATCGTCTCCGGTGCGCACGAGTTCTACTGCAGGCTCAAAGCACAGCCGATACTTGCGAATGGTGCCATCCCAATGCAGAAATCCCGGCACGACAGCGGCGCCCGTATGCATCGCGAATCGCGCCAGGCCCGCCGTGGTGCAGGCCGGAATGCCGAAAAAATCCACGAACACGCCCTCGGCCGGCTGCGTGTTGTTGTCGGCAAGAATGCCAACGGTCCCGTTCGCCGCCAACACCTTCAAGACTGCGCGCGCCGACTGATTCTTATCGATGGGCTGATTGCCGTTCGAGCATCGATATTTGGTGACCAAGGCGTCCACGCGAGGATTGTCGATGGGGCGCGCCAGAAAATGCAGCGGATGCCCGAACAGCGCCTGCGCGAAAGGAGCCAGTTCCCAGGCGCTCATGTGCCCGGTGAGAAACAAAACTCCCTTGCCCCGGGCTTTCGCCGAGGCAAAATTTTCAAAGCCGTCGAGCAGCACGGTGCGCTCGATATTGCTTTTTGTGTAGCGCGGAAAGAGGGCGAATTCCGCGCCCATCCATCCCAGTTGCCGGACCATCCCTCGGATGGCGGCGCGGCGCTGCTTCCTGTTCCACTCGGGAAACGCCAGTTTCAAGTTTTCCGACGCCGCTGCGCGCAAGCCAGGCCGCATCCAAAATAAAAAGGCCGCCGTGCGAGCGCCCACAAATCTAGCCACGGGCCGAGGCATCGCACCAATCGTCTTGAGCAGCAACCACAGCGCTGCATATTCCAGGCGTTCTCGCACACCGGGATTATAACGGGTGCGGGGAAGGATCGTGATTCGTGATTTGTGATTTGGGATTCGTGACTCGCGAATGGTGCCCCCCTTTGTGAAGAGGTGGCGCGTTGCTCACGAATCACAAATCATGAATCACCAGTCACAATCTTTGCGCTGCTGAAAACAACCGGCGCAGATGCTAGACTCAACCGTTTGAATTCCACGGCTCCAATCCGCTCGCGCGCCGCCGAAGAAGGCAGCTTCCAGATTCCAATCTGGGCCGTCCCGTTTATTCCGCTGCTCCTGTACGTGTGCTTGTTCAGCGGCCTTGGCGCGCTTGGCCTCGTTGGGCCGGACGAGCCGCGCTACGCCGCAATCGCACGCGCCATGGCCGAGACGCATGATTGGGTAACGCCGCGCCTCTGGGGCGCGCCGTGGTTTGAGAAACCAGTGCTCTACTACTGGACTGCGGGAATGGCCATGCGCGTTTTCGGCGTCGGCGAATTCGCCGCCCGCCTGCCTTCGGCCCTCGCCGCTCTGCTCGCAACCATGGCCATCGCATGGACCGCTCTTCGCTCCTACGGCGTCGCCGCGGCCTGGTTCTCTCTCTTGATGCTGCCCACGTCGGTGGCCATAATCGGCTTCTCGCGCGCGGCAAGCCCGGACATGCTTTTTACCGGCCTGCTGGCTGCCGCCATGGCCATCGCCAGCGAAATATTGCAAAAGCCGCGGCCCGGGCCGGTGCTGCGCATCGCCTTTGGATTTTTTCTGGGCGCCGCGGTACTGGCAAAGGGCCCTGCCGCCGTGATTCTGGCGGGCGGCGCGACTCTTCTGTGGGCCGCGCTTTCCCGGCAGTGGCGCGCGCCATTTCGTTTCCTGCATCCCTTGATCATCGCCGTATTTTGCGCCACGTCGCTGCCCTGGTACGTTCTCTGCGCGTTGCGCAATCCGGATTTTCTGCGCGTCTTCATCTGGCAGCATAATTTTCAGCGCTATCTCACTCCCATTTTCGAGCATCGCCAGCCATTCTGGTTTTTCGGCCCGATTTTCCTTCTGGGAATTCTTCCGTGGCTGCCGCTGCTGATTACCGCGATGGCCGATGCGCTGAGCCATTGGAACTTCGGACAGGGAAAATACTCGCCCACACTTTTCGTGGGCTGCTGGGCGTTCTTCCCTCTGTTCTTTTTCAGCCTGTCCCAATCAAAGTTGCCGGGATACATTCTTCCGGCAGTCCCGCCGGCGGTACTTTTGATTGTCAGAAGCTGTGTGAGGCAGTTTGAGCGCAAAGCTGCTGGAACACGCCTCGCCGTGGCCACGGTTGGAATTGTGTTTCCAATTCTGCTTGGAGTTGTGAGCGCCAAACCCAGCCTGGCTTTCGGTCCGGGAATTACCATCGATCCGCACCCCATTCGAGGGATTCAAGCCACTCTTGTAGCGGGGATCATTGGCGGCACTCTGGTCGTTGCCTTTGCACTCTATCGCAAGTGGAATTGCGCGATGTGCGCAGCCGCTTGCACCATCGTGATTCTCCTGTTGATCGCAAGCCACAGGGTATTGCCGGGAGTGGACGCGTATGTTTCGGTAAGACCCGCAGCCAACAGTCTTATCAACACCTTCCATCCCAGGCCGGATGAAATCGCTGTCTGCCGAATGCCGCGCGCCTACCAATACGGATTGGATTATTACTTTGGGACTGAATTGCCGGAATGGACGGCGGAAAACTCCAAGGCAAGATTCCTGTTTTGCAATCGAGAGTCGCTCGAAGCTCCGCGATTGAGCGGCATGCCCGGGCTGGGCCAAAGTGCGGCTGCGGGAGAGGGAAAGATATTTTTCGTAGTCTTGCGCCCTGCGGCGGATAAATAGAGGATTCCCGAACCTACCTGATTTCCGGCAGCGGCTCGCCCGACAGCGGCAAATTCACCAGAAAAAAACTGACGATGCGGTTCTCGTAGTTGCGCTTATCCTCGTCCGACATTCCGCCGTAATTTCCATGCTGCAATGCGGCAATTTCGTGCGGCGCGGGAGAAACGCGGAACAGCTCGGCCGTCGAAGCGGCAAGTCCCGGGTCGTCCGGCGATTGAAGGTAAAGTTGAGCCACACCCGAAAGTTTGCCGATTCGCGCTTTCAATGGCTGCACGTTCTTAAATTGCGAGTTGAGCTGCTCGAATATCATTTGCGACATCCTGGTAATCAAGGGAAGCGACCCAAGACCGGATCGGCTGATCTGCAACGCCACCATGTCCTCCGGGCGGTCGTATGGCGATTCCGCCACTATGGCGCGGACGCGGCGGTCATCTGTGGCTTCCGCGAGCGCCACATAGGCGCCCATGCTCACGCCCCACAAACCAAAACGGTTCACATCCACATCGCCACGGTTGGCTACGGCATCCATGGCGGCCCGCAATTCCTCAACTTCCTGATATCCAAGCGTGGAACGCCCTCCGGAAGATCCGTGCGCCGAAAAATCAAAGGCAAGCACATTGTATTGCTGATCCTGCAAGGCCGACGCCAGCGTCAAAAGTTCTCCGCGGCTTGATCCGTAGGCCGGGCACAAGATGATCGTGGGCGCGGATTTCAGTCCGGGAAAGAACCAGGCGTCGCGCGATCCCTCGCCTTTCACCGTAAAATTAAGATCTTCAGGATGGCCGGGAAACGCCTGGAGATTGAGCTCCGAGTGGCTCCGCGCGGGCATCACCATGCTGTAAACCATGTAGCCTGAAATGGAACCAGCGGTGAGCAGCGCAAAAAAAACCAGTGCCAAAACGGCAATGGCCAGCTTGGTGTACCACATCGAGGGGTGTCGAAATTCGGAAATGAAATCCATGCGCTTAGATTAGTGACCTTGGAGCGAAGTCCTGCCCACTTGGCCGATCCGCTGGGAGCCAGGACTTGCCGCTCAACGAATAAATCGTAGCACAAGTGGCAGCAGGCCACGGGCAACCGATCCGCGGAATGTTTCCGAAGTACATGCAACCCTCTTATTGAATAAGTATGGTAAAAATGGTTATGAACGCCGCGACCCAAAGGCCAGGTACCAGTTCCATGCAGATCGTCGATCTACGGCAATTGACCTCATGGCAGCTTAGCCCATTGCTTGCCGAAGAGGCGCGCCAGTGGCGGGAAGAACTCTGCTGGGATTATCTCGCCTCGACGACGCTGATTAAGAAGTTTATCGACGCGCGCTCTCTCACGGGCTCCGCCATCCTGGAAAATGGGCGCCCCATCGGGTACGCATTTTACGTACTCGAAGAACACAAAGGACTGGTCGGCGGGCTGTTCGTCTCGCCCAGTTTTTCTCAGCAGGATTTGAGCCATAGACTTCTCACGGATACGCTCACCACGCTCAGCGGCATCCCCAAGCTTGAGCGCATTGAGGCACAGCTCATCCCCTTCGGCTATCAGCTGGACAAGATCCTCAACGAGTATGGTTTCCGCCTGCATATGCGGCAGTTCATGATCGCGAAGCTCGCGCCACACGCGGGCGAGGCGCTCGACGTTCTCCCAGGCCTCATCCGCGAAGGGCCCGGAGCTGGTTTGATCCTCGAGCGCTGGGATCACCGTTACTTCGAGCCTTGCGCGCGGCTCATTCAGCTCGCCTATGCCGATCATGTCGACGGCGACATCAACGATCAATATCGCAGCGAATCGGGCGCCCTTCGTTTTCTGAAAAACATCATCATTCTGCCGGGCTGCGGACAGTTTCAGCCTGAAGCTTCTTTTGTGCTGCGCGCTCCCCACGAGAATCACCTCGTCGGGGTGGTCCTGAATTCGCGCGTTGCCGAGGGCGTCGGCCACATCACTCAAATCTGCGCCATGCCCGGCTATCAGGGACGCGGCCTGGGGCGCCGCCTGATGGAAGCGTCCCTGCAGGCGCTGCGCGTGCGCCACTTTACAGCCGTTTCGCTCACGGTAACTTCGGGCAACCAGCGCGCCGTGCATCTCTACGAAAAACTCGGATTTGCCACCGTGAAGAAATTCGCTGCGGGAGTCTGGACCGCATCGTAACAGGCAGCGAATTTGAGATTTGGGAAATAGTTCTAAATTTCAAATCTCAAATTTGAAATTCTCCGCGCCCCGGTGCCGCTCGGGAAACCTGCGCCTGCCCGCCGCTTGCTGATTGATTCCCGCATTTGCCATACTACAAATCATGCGCAGCAAGTTGATGCCCGTGCTGGCCTCCCTATCCATACTGATCGCAGCGGGAGCAGCGCGCGCGGACGAAATCCGCCTGAAAGACGGCAGCAAAATCATCGGAACGATTGTGGGCTTTGAGAACGATTCCTTCCGAGTGGAAACCTCCTACGGATTCGCCCTCATCCGAAAAGACAAAGTCGCGGACATCAATATCACCGCCGCGAAAAAAGAACCCGAGCCAAAAGTAAAATCGGCCGCGCCCCAGGAGTCCGCTGCCGCCGCGCCGCCAGCCATCGTTCCCGCCGTCGTGAAGGAGCCTTCTTCACCGGCAAACGCCACGCCGGAGGCAACCGCGCCTGCCGCGAAGGCTGACCCTGCGTCATCCAAAGTAAAAACCGTGGCCACCGTGCAGCCCGCGCCTCCTCCTGCGCCGCCCGCGCCGCCGCCGGCTCCGGAGCCGGTAGTGATTCGCGACGAAATTCGCGGCAATCAATACGTGAATCTCACCTACGGATTCCAAATGTATAAACCGCCGAGCTGGGACCTGATCCCGGCCGCGCGCAAGGCCCTGCCCGATGCCGTCGCCGCCCTCGGCACCAGCGATCAGACGACGCTGATGGTCATCGGCCGCGAACATGCCAAGGATTCTCTCGATGCGCACGCCGCCGCCACCGGAAAAGCACTCGGCGACGTCTACGAACATTACCGCCAGATTTCCAGCCGCCACACCACCATCGCCGGATTCCCGGCCGTCGAGCAGCGCGCGCGCGGAAGCGCCGACGGCCGCGACTGGTCGGTAATCCTGCTGACACTATTAAATGGCGGCGATGCCTACACTCTGCTGGGAATGACCTGGGCGGATTCGGACCTGATCCAGGTTCAGGAAAACGTAATCTCTAAAGCCGTAAACAGCCTGACGTTTGTTGCGCCGTGAATCGTGATTTGTGAATCGTGCTTCGTGGGGACGGCCTTGGCCGGATGCGAGCCGGGCACCCTCCGCGAATCACATATCGAAGCAAATCTTCGCCCTGCTCAGTGCCAGCCAAGTAATGCCCGTCATGGGGCATGGGTCATGGGGCACGAATCACAAATCACGACTCACGAATCACGTCACATTCACCATCACCGTGTGATACCCCGTGGCCCCATCCGGCCATTCGCCGGACTTGGAAGATGTCTGCACTTTGCCGTTGCCGTCCGTGGCGCGCACTTGAATATCGTGCTTGCCGCTTTGCGGATTGGTCCACACGTAGCGCCAGAATGCCCACACCTGCGACGGCATCGGGTTGCTGAAAATCTGGCAGGGATTCCACGTGCCTCCGCCGTCCGTTGAAATTTCCACCCTCGAGACGCCCGCTGCATTCGCAATCGCCCATCCGGTGACCACAAAACTTTGCCCCGCAATTTGCGGTGCGATCTGTGTCGAATTGTGCGGATCGGTGATCACCGATTGCAGTTGCCGCTCGCCATCGTTCGACCAGCCCATCCATTCCCAATATCCCAGATGGCTTTTGTCCACCAGCTCGATGCGCGTCAGCCACTTGGGCGTCTTCATGCCGTAAATCCCGGGCATCAGCACGCGCAAAGGAAAACCATGAATGCGCGTCAGCGGATCGCCGTCCATGTCATAGGCCAGAAAATTTCCCGCGCGCGACAATCGCTCTATCGTGTGGCCCGTCGTGTAGCCCTCCGCCGCGTACAGGATGGCGTACTTGGCGTTGGCCTTGGGCCCGGCGCGCTCCAAGAGCGGCCGCAGCAGCGTCCCGCGCCAGTCGGCCGTATCGATCAGCCCGCCCGCAATTTCATTCGAAATGCACTCCAGCGTGAGGGTCGTCTCATAGGGCGCCAGCTTTCGAATGTCGTCATAGTCAAAGTGCAGCGCGTCCGTCACCAGCCCATCAATCGTCAGAGACCACTTGTTCACGTCCACCGCAGGCTCGCCATGCGACGATGTCACATAAAACTGGTCCACAGGTGCAATCGCCCGCAGCGCTGCCTCCGCTCCAAAATGCTCATACCCCTTCACATCAACATTGGCCGCCCCAAATCCATAAGACAGCGAACGATACACCGCATAGGGCAGCAGTATCCCCAGCCCCGCGCCCCCGGCAATCGAAATGAATCTGCGTCGCTCCATATGCCCTCGTTCGAATGTACCACTACTTAGATGCTACGAAGGATTGAGCGATTCGGATGAGGGGCTTTGTCGGTAAGCAAAATCAAAGAGGATATCCATGACGCGGGCGTCCGCATGCATTGCACCGTGGACCTTCGAGTTTTCTAGCGCCCAGCTGGCGAAGGCCCGCATCACGGATTCAAGAGAGCTAAGTCAAAAGCTTTAAACACAGAGAGCACAGACGACACTGAGAAAGCCAAGAGAAAAGTTTACGTGCCTTCGGACCACGAAGCCAGGTACAGCTCCTGCTCGGGCGTGAGCTTGTCCATTTGGACGCCCATGGATTCGAGCTTGAGCTTGGCGATCTGGCGATCAATCACCTCGGGAACGACGTACACCCCCGGCTTCAACTCCGACGCGTGCTTCATCATGTATTCGGCGGAGAGAGCCTGGTTGGCGAAGCTCATATCCATCACGGAGGCAGGGTGGCCTTCGGCGGCGGCCAGGTTGATGAGGCGTCCTTCGCCCAGCAAATAAATCCTGCGGCCATCCTTGGTCATGTACTCCTCGACGAATGGGCGCGCGATGCGCTTGCCGTTGCACATTTTCTCGAGCGCGGGGATATCGATTTCGACGTTGAAGTGTCCGGAGTTGCAGATCACCGCGCCGTCCTTCATGCGCTCAAAGGAGTCGTGGGCCAGAACGGATTTGTTGCCGGTCACGGTGACAAAAATGTCGCCGATCTTGGCAGCTTCCGTCATGGGCATCACGCGGAAGCCGTCCATCACGGCTTCGATGGCGCGCACCGCGTTGATCTCGGTGACGATTACGTCCGCGCCCAAGCCCTTGGCGCGCATGGCCACGCCCTTGCCGCACCAGCCGTATCCGGCAACCACTACTTTGAGGCCGGCGATCAGCAGGTTGGTGGAGCGAATGATTCCGTCAATCGTGGATTGCCCCGTGCCGTAGCGATTGTCGAAGAAATGCTTGGTCTCCGCATCGTTCACCGCAATCACGGGATACTTCAGCGTGCCGTCCTTGGCCATGGCGCGCAGGCGAATCACGCCGGTGGTGGTCTCTTCCGTTCCGCCGATCACGTCCTTCACCAGGTGCTGGTGTTTTGTCAGCAGAAGGGTGACCAGGTCCGCGCCATCGTCCATGGTCATTTGCGGCTTGTGATCAATGCAGGCGTTCAAGTGGGCGTAATAGGTGGCATTATCTTCGCCCTTGATCGCGTAGGTTGGAATTCCATAGTCCTTGATGAGCGACGAAGCCACTTCATCCTGCGTGGAAAGTGGATTCGATGCGCATAGCACCAAGTCGGCGCCGCCATCTCGCAGCGCGATGGCCAGGTTGGCCGTTTCGCTGGTCACGTGCAAGCACAAGGAAAGCCGCACGCCCTTCAGCGGCTGCTCCTTGATAAATCGCTTGCGGATCAATTGAAGAACGGGCATTTGCTGGTTTGCCCATTCGATTTTTCGCTTGCCTGTCTCCGCGAGGTTCATGTCGCGAACGTCGCCCGCCGTGCTCGATACAGTCTTTGTCACGCGAATCTCTCCTGTATTTCAATTTGTAGCGCCCGCCTTCAGGCGGGCACTTTGAACTAGGGCAGATGCTCGTCCGCCGCGGCGGGCGAGCGCTACAGGGCAAACTGCAAGGCTGCCCCAAATTCTACCGGCATCAATACGTTATTCTCTTAGCGACGAACGGCAACTTCCTTGCCGCCAAGCCCAGCCTGGCTGCGAATCGAGTCGGCCTTGTCCGTCAATTCCCAGGTAAAGCCCGGCCCAGTGCGGCCAAAATGCCCGAACGACGCAGTCGGCCGGTAAACCGGCCGCCGCAGGTTGAGCGATTCGATGATCCCGCGCGGGGTCAGCTTAAACGTGCTGCGAATCAAATCGGTGATCTTCTCATCGGGAATCGCGCCGGTGCCAAACGTATCGGCCATCACCGAAACGGGATCGGCAACGCCGATGGCGTAGGCAAGCTGCACTTCCACCTTGCGCGCCACTCCCGCGGCCACCAAATTCTTGGCCACGTGCCGCGCCATGTAGCACGCCGAGCGGTCCACCTTCGAAGGATCCTTGCCCGAAAACGCGCCGCCGCCATGCCGGCTGTAGCCGCCATAGGTGTCCACAATAATCTTGCGCCCCGTCAAGCCCGCATCGCCCATCGGTCCGCCTACAACGAAGCGCCCCGTGGGATTGATGTGGAATTTCGTGTTCTTGTCCATCAGCCCGGCGGGAACCACTTTGTTAATCACTTCATCGCGCACGGCATTTTGCAGGTCCGCATTCGAAACGGATTCGCTGTGCTGCGTTGAGATGACCACGGTATCCACGCGCACCGGCTTGTCGCCGTGATATTCGATGGTTACCTGGGATTTGCCGTCCGGGCGAAAGAAGTTGACGATGCCCTGCCGTCGAACATCGGAAAGCCGATGCACAAGCTTATGAGCCAGCGTGATGGGCAACGGCATCAACTCTTCCGTCTCATCGCAGGCAAAGCCGAACATCAGGCCCTGATCGCCCGCGCCGCCCGTGTCCACGCCCATGGCAATGTCCGGGGACTGCCGCTTGAGCGACGAAACAACGGCGCAGGTTTCCGCGTCAAAACCGTACTTGGCGCGCGTGTAGCCAACATCGCGGATCACGTCGCGCGCAATGTCTGAATAGTCCAACACAGCCGAGGTGGTGATTTCACCGACGACCATGACCAATCCTGTGGTCACCAGAGTTTCGCAGGCCACTCGCCCCATGGGGTCTGACAGTGAGCACCGCGTCCAGCACGGCGTCGGAAACCTGGTCGGCAATCTTGTCCGGGTGTCCCTCGGTAACCGATTCCGAAGTAAATAGAAATTTGCGATTCTTGTCGCTCAAGCCGGCACTCCTTCTGAAAAATTCCGCAAAGAAGAACAGATACAACTCATGTGCGGGGAACTATTCTGGTCCGAATCGACGCTAACATGCGACCCCAACCGTGTCAACGAATTGAGGCCAAGCGTGTTGAGAGATCACTAAATAGCAAGAAGAAGGGGTTGGACTGCCATGGCGATCTGCTGGATTGGGCCGTCAGGCTAAGAATCCTCGCCCGCCTCGGCGGCGCTTCCCAATGTGCCTTTTCGCCGCGCCAGCAAATAATTCCGGATGAAGGGATCGAGATCGCCGTTGAGCACGCGATCCACGTCGCCCATTTCAAATTTAGTGCGGTGATCCTTGATCAGGCGATAGGGCTGCAGCGTGTAGGTGCGGATCTGGCTGCCGAAGCTGATGTCGCGCTTGGTTTCGTCCATCTTGCGCGTCTCGGCCTGCCGCTTTTCGATTTCCGCCTCATATAATTTCGAGCGGAGCCACTTCATGGCCAGTTCGCGATTCTTGTGCTGGCTGCGCTCGTTCTGGCATTGCACGACAATCCCGGTTGCAAGGTGCGTGATGCGCACAGCCGTTTCCACCTTGTTCACATTTTGGCCGCCCGCGCCGCCCGCGCGAAACGTATCCACGCGCACTTCCTCGGGCTTCACAACAATATCGATCTTGTCGTCGATTTCAGGAATCACGAAAACGGATGCGAACGAGGTGTGCCGCCGCGCGGCCTGGTCGAAGGGCGAAATGCGGATCAAGCGGTGCACTCCGCTCTCCGTGGAAAGAAATCCGAATGCGTTCTCGCCCTCCACGCGCACCGTTGCCGATTTCAATCCCGCGCCTTCCCCGGGCGTCAGGTCCATGACGGTGGCCGTAAATCCTTTTTGCTCCGCCCAGCGCAGGTACATGCGCAGCAGCATTTCCGCCCAATCCTGCGATTCCATTCCGCCCGCACCGGGCTTGATGGTCATGATGGCGTTCAGCCTGTCATTCTCGCCGGAAAGCAGCGTGACCGTTTCGAGGTCTGAAACGTAGGTGTCGGCGGCGGACATTTCGCGCTCGGTTTCCTTCAACAGCGAATCGCGCTGCGCGGAATCCTTCTCTTCCTCGGCCATGTGGAAATAGGTTTCAATGTCGCTGGCCATGGTGGCCAGCTTGGCGTCCGAGGCCAGAATGGCTTCGGCGGCCTTGCGCTGTTGCATGACTTTTTGCGCCTGTTCCTGGTCCTGCCAGAAATCCGGCTGGGCGATTTTCTTTTCGAGGGAGGCTATGGTTTCGCGGCTGCGGGCAACGTCAAAGATAACTCCGCACAAGTTCGATGCGCTTTCGCAATTCTTCCCGCTGCTTCTGTAAATCTTCGATCATCATGGTGTGTGGTGTCCCGCTGAATTAGGAATTTTTGCGCGCGAGCCGCCCGCGCGCATCTATCAACACTAACACGAGCGCGATGAGAACGCACAGCCAGGGAAACCAGTCTCCCCAGCGCGCATACGGCGTCAGGTCGGCGCGAAACGCATACGGCGCGTCCAGCTCTCCTCGAATATTGGCGGGCAATTGCGCCACGATGCGCCCGTAAGGATCGACGGAAACGGTGATTCCATCGTTCGTGTCGCGCAACAGCCAGCGGCGGTTTTCCACCGCTCTCACGCGCGCCATCGCCAAATGCTGTGCCGGCGCTCCCGATCCGCCGAACCAGCCGTCATCCGAAATGTTGATGAACAGCTGCGCGCCGGCCAGCGTGAAGCGCCGCACTTCGTTCGGAAAAATCGCTTCATAACAAATGTAAACACTGAATGGGCCGCCGGATATATTTCCAACTTTGTATTGCGAGCCGTGCTGGAAATCGCCGATGAGGCTCGTCAAATCCCGCGCAAAAAAGAACCAATTCCTCCACGGCACGTACTCGCTGAAGGGCACCAGATGAATTTTGTCATACATGAAATCGAGCGCGCCGTCCGCCCCAAGCAGCGCGGCGCTATTGGTCGCCGCCATCTGCCCATTTCCAATCGGCTTCCAATCGATCACGCCCACCAGGAATCCGCCGCCCGCTCCGCGCGCGATGCGCAGCGCGCGAGAACGAAAATCCGCGTCCTGCAGTGAAAACGGCGCGGGGACTTCCGGCCACACCACAATGCCGGAATTTTTTTGCGCCGCGCCGACGCTGATTTTTTCCAGTTGATCCATGTCCGCCGCGTGAGTTTGCATCCAATTCGAAGGATAGCCGTTGGACACTGGAAAATTCGTCTGCACTAAATGCGCAACATGATCGGCGCGAGATTGCGGCACATAACGAGGGCCAAGGATGGCAATTACGATCAGCAAGGAGTTGACGCCGATCCAGGCTTTCATGCCGCCCTGCTTACGCTGAGACATTTGCAAGAAGACCCAGGCCGCCAGCGCACTGTACGACGCAACCACCAGCGACAGCCCCAAAATCCCGGTGACCGCCGTCAACTGAACAAACACCAGATTTCCGGCGGCCACGTATCCAAGCAGATTCCACGGAAAGCCGATGGCGGGCATGTGCATGGTGGCGAATTCCATGGCCACCCACAGAAACGGCGCAGCCAGGCAGGCTTTCCCTGGTGCGGATTTCCCCAGCCAGGCTACGGTCGCCGCGAACGTCGCGTGAAAAAAGGACATTACGACAATGACCAGCGCGAATACTGCTCCGGCCTGAATCACAGGGAGCGGCCCGTATTGCCGCATCACGGTATAAAACCACGGCAAACTCAGCCCGAAATACGCCGCGCCATGCAGCGATCCCAGCAAGAATGCGAATCGCGGCCGCTCACCCAGCACCGCGACAATCAGCACCGAGGGAGCGATCCATCCCAACAATGGGATATTGTACGCAGGGAAAGCCAGCGCCAGCGCAACGCCAGAAGCGAGCGCAAGCAGCAGCCGGACTGTCCTCGATAGGTTCATGGCCACGGCATTGTAGACCGTCTGTTGCGGGACAGCCACCCATGGCTGTCCGCTCAGCGCAGGCGAAACTGCATTAGGCTTCCGAAAGGACTCCCAGGAGTCGCTGTCCCGGAATTTCAGCGCTTAGGATTTCAGCGCTTGATGATGGACTTGAACCCTTTGGCTTCCAGGTCCTTGCGGCCGTTCGTGGCGGCTTGATTGTCCGCGTATGGGCCGACTTGCACGCGATAGTATTTGTCGGCGCTGGGAGGGATGACGATGGCGGGGAATTTTTTCTGTTGCAGGGCTTGCGCCAATGCCAGCGCGTCATCCTGGTGCAGCACGGCCGCGACCTGAAGCATGATCGTGCCTTTTGGAATCAGCGCAGCGGACGTGCCCAGCGCGCCCGCTGGGGATTTCCCCGGTTTAGCGGCAGCCTTCGAGGCGGCAACAGGGGCGGGCTTGGGCGCCGCAGCGGGCTTTGCCGACGCGGGGGCGGGCGCGGGTTTGGGAGACGGCTGCAAATGATCCGCGCTGGCTTGCGGATCGGCGGAGTGATAAAAATCCCAGTCGGAATTTTTCTTCGGAACTTGCGCGTCTTCCGACTCCGGCTTGGCCTTGGACTTGGCGCTCGTGGAAGCGGAGGAGGCGGCAGGAGCGGCCGGCGCTTCGCTTCCCGGCGGCGCGCCCACCGAAGCGCGCAGCTTGGGATCGTACTGGCTTCGTCCCATCAAGTAGCCCAGCGTGAAGACCACTCCGAAAATCACTACCAGAAGCAGGAACAGTCCGACCAGGTGCCTGCTTTCCAGCACGAAATCGCCGCCGCTTTTTTTCTCTTTTGACGCCATTTATTATTTTCGAGAACCGATCGCCTTCACCCACTCGTTAATAATATCGATCGGCAGCGGAAACACAATGGTGGTATTTTTTTCCACACCGATTTCGGTCAGCGTTTGCAGGTAGCGCAATTGAATCGCAGCAGGCTCTGTTGCGAGCACCTTGGCGGCCTCGGCCAGCTTTGCCGACGCCTGCGCTTCGCCTTCCGCGTGAATGATCTTTGCGCGCCGCTCGCGTTCCGCTTCCGCCTGCCGCCCGATGGCGCGCTGCATCTGCTCCGGAATGTCGACCTGCTTGACTTCCACCTTGGTTACCTTAATACCCCAGGGCTCGGTATCCTGGTCAAGGATCACCTGCAGCCTGCTATTTACTTTTTCGCGTTCCGCGAGAATCTCGTCCAGTTCAAACTGGCCGACGATACTGCGCAGCGTGGTTTGCGCCTTCTGCGATGTCGCGTACATGTAATTCTGCACGCGCGAGACCGCAAGATTCGCGTCCACCACGGCAAAATAAGCGACCGCGTTGACCTTCACCGATACGTTGTCGCGCGTGATGATGTCCTGCGAAGGCACGTCCAGCGTTTCGATTCGCAGGGAAACGCGCGTCAGTGTCTCGATCGGATAGAACACCAGGCACAAGCCGGGGCCCTTGGCGGTGGGCTGCATGCGCCCCAGGCGCAAGACCACGCCGCGCTCCCATTCCTTGAGCACGTACAGCGAATTCCAGAACCAAATAAAGCCGATGAAAAACGCGATCAGAAGCCCGTACATCGAAAAACTTGGAGCATCCATTTTTCCTCCTCACAAACAATCCGGCGTAATAACAAGCCGGACTAGCCGTCATCGCGATCGTGCCTTGCGCAAAAAGTTTTTCACTTGGCTGATGCAGAGTGCTCGGCCGGAACGACGTGCAGCGTCAGCCCCTCGAAACTTACCACGCGGACGTGCGCGCCCTGCGAAATTGCTTCCCGGGCCACTGCCCGCCACAATGCGCCATTAAGCCGCACCATTCCCTCGAAGTGTTCCGCGCCGTCCGACTTTACCAGCGAACCCGTGACTTCCGCGACCGTGCCGATGAATTGCTCGCGTCCCATGGTCGGCTTCCACGTGCGCGATTTCAACACCAGCCGCATCAGGAAAATCACGATTAGCGCGAACGGAAGCGTTACTCCGAACGCAACGCCCAGGCTCACCCCCGCATGAGTCATGGGCGAGCGCACCAGCATCAGCGCGCCCAGCAGCATGGCCACGATTCCGCCGACGGCCAGAACGCCATGGCTGGTGTACTTGGCCTCCAGCACGAATAGCCCCAGCGCCAGCAAAATCAAAACGATGCCCGCGGGCTGTACGGGCAAAATGTGCATGGCGTAGAGCGCCAGCACCAATGCAATGCCGCCGACCACTCCCGGCGCAACCATTCCCGGGTGCGTGAATTCAACGTAAAGGCCCAGCACTCCCACAATCAACAGAATGAAAAACGCATCCGGCTGCACGATGCGCGAAAGAAATCGCTCGCGTCCAGACATTGAAAATGGAACGCGCACCGGATTGCGCAGCGCAAGCTGCATGGTCGATCCGTCGAAGCGCTTGATGCTGCGGCCATCCAATTTTGAAAGCAAATCTTCCGGCGTGTTCGCAATCAAGTCGATGAGCTTTCCATCCAGCGCTTCCGTCTCGGTCCAGGCCTTGCCGTCAACCACTGCGGACTCCGCAAGCTCCACATTTCTGCCGCGTTTTGCGGAGTAGCTGCGCAGAAATGCCGTGGCGTCATTCAATATTTTCTTCTTCAGCGTATCGTCCACTTGCAGAGGAAATCCGCCGATGGCCAGAAGCGGCGATGCCGCGCCGGTATGCGTTCCCGGAGCCATGGCCGCCACATCCGCCGACAGCAAAATAAAAAATCCCGCCGAAGCCCCGCGCGATGCGTCAGGCCAAATAAAAATTGCCACCGGAACGGGCGAATCCAAAATGTGATGGATGATGTCTTCCATGGAGGTGGAGAGGCCTCCCGGAGTGTCCATGGTGATCAGCACCAGGCTTGCGTGGCGCCGCGCGGCTTCCTCGATGCCGTTGTCAACATACTCGGCCATCACCGGTTCAATTTCATCGCCGATGTGCAGTTCGAGAATTTGCGCGGGGGTGGCGAGCGCAGAAGAACTTCCCTTGTCCTGCGCCTGCGCCTGCGCTCGCAAGCTGAATGCGCAGAACAATGCTGCCGCGAACATTGCAATCGCCGCCAACCTTGCGGCAGATTTCAACAAAAAACAATTATTTGCGCGGCGGTCGTCATCGCCATTCATGGACGCGCCCCTCCGCTGTCAACCTTGCGAATTCCCTTCCCTGTCTGAGGCTGCCCTTCGGGAGGTCCGCCGCCTGGACGCAGAAGTGTCCGGTCGAAATTCCTGGAAACGCGCGCCAGGCGTGCGAGCCCGTTGCCATCCTGTAGGTTTGGCGGGGCCTGCTTATCGGCGCTCTCCGCACCCTCGGCGCGAATCGCCGCCGCTTCCGGATTTCGTCCGAGGGATTCCAATGTCACAATGAGCAGCGATTTCGCTTCCTTGTCGTCGGGATCGATTTTTCTGGCGCGTTCCAGCGGAGCCACAGCGGCAGCCGCCTGTTTCCCAATCAGCTTGGCAAGAGCAATGTTGACCCAATAATCCGCTTCTTCCGGATCAAGCGCCGATGCTCGCTCGAATTCCGTCCCCGCCTCGCTCCACTTTCCGAGCCGCAGCCGCGCCACGCCCAGGTTGTTGCGCATTTCCGGCAATTCCGGAAGCGAATCTTTCTCGCCGATCCTGCGCGTGCGTTCGAGCAACCCGGAGAATGCCGCCTCCGCGCGGGCGCCGTCATTGCGCGACAGATGGCACACCCCTGTCTCGAAACTCGCCTGCGGCCCGTCCGGACGATTGGGAGGCACGCGCGAATACCACACCAGAGCCGAATCGCAATCGCGCCGCTTGAAATAAATCCGGCCGAGTTCAAATGCCGGCCGGTCCCAGGACGGCTCCAGGCGCGCCGCTTCACGCAGCGAGCGAAGGCGCTCCTCGTCCTGCGATCCGGCAATGCCATGCACGAAATTTTCAAGCGCTTCCAGACGCAAGGACGGCGGCGGCTCGGAGAAGCTCGATTCGTCCAAGCTCGCGCCCTGCCGCGGACAATCCTTTTGGTCAATCGCGCACAAAATCTTCCAGGTCAGGCGTGCATGCGCGCGCGGCAGGTCCTGGATTGCGCTGGATTCGATGAGAGGCTGCGAAAGAGACGGCGGGCTGAGGTGCAACACTCGGGCTTCCATCGTGGCGGTCTTGCCGTCGGATTGGAATCGTCCGTAAACCACCGCGTCGGCATCGGCCTCGGCGGCAATTTTCACGATCGTGGCGTGAGTAAATCGCGCCGAGTCCGGCAGGCCCATTCGCTCCAGGGTCGCCAACCGATCCTCTCGCGAAAGCACGTTCACTCCCCGGTCCTCAAGGCGCTCCGCCGTCAACTCGGAAAAACCTTCGCCAAGCCAATCCAGAGCGGGCATTCGGCTTTCGTTTTCAAAGGGAAATATCAGAAGCGTTTCGGGGCGAGACTCAGCGGACGCGCTGCGAGCCTCTCCGTGGATTGCGCGGGGCGGGCGCGGCCTGCCGTCACGGCCAGGCAAAAAACGGCACTCAAAAGGAAAAGCCCAAGCCGAAATATTCGAGGAGGCATCGTGATTTTTATTGTAACAGAGGCCGCGCGGAGCGTCTTCGCGCGTGTCTCGCTTTGCCGAAAAGCTTACGCGCCGGGGCGAGTCGCGGATCCCTTCTGCTCCGCCGGGAGTATGCGCGCAAGCACGGCCTGCACGACGGGGTCGTCGATCACGCCCTTAAATGCAGGGTCTGTGGCGGCCTTTGCGACATCCTTGTACCCTTCGTCCAGCGACTTGCGCAGATATTCGGCACAGTGCGCGGCGTCACCCTTCCCCGCGTATACCTTGGCCATGGTGAAGAAAAACAGGCCGTGGTTGGAAACCGAGCGATCCTGCACCGTGCTGCCCGCGCGGTCGTTTCGTTCAAAGACGCCGGGGTCGATATCAAGCGCCTTTTGAAATTCAATAGCGGCTTCGGGAAACTTGTTTGAATTGTAGTAGGCAAAACCCAGGTTCGAGTGAGCCCCCGCCTGGTTGGGATCGATACTGACCGCTCTTTGATATTCGCGGATCGCGCGGCGAAAATCTTTCTGGTGGTAATAAACCATTCCCAGATTATTCACCGCGCTGGCATATTTCTTGTCGGCTTTGGCCGCGCGCGAAAAATACTTCTTGGCTTGGTCGTAGTTGGCGAGGTCCAGGTAGGCAATCCCAATCATGTTCATATAGCTGGCATTCTTCGGATCGGACTTCAGCAAATCCAGGTAGCCCTGAATGGCCGCGTCGTAGCGCTTCTCCGCCATTTGAATTCTTGCCCGCTCCTCTTGCATTTCCCTGGGGCTGAGACTGGCGGACGCGGCGCTGCCGGATTGCGTTTGCGAAGGTTTGGAGGCCTGTTCCGAGGCGGACTGCCGCGCGGCCAAACAAAGCGGTGCGGCAAAAGCTAGAAGCCTGCCAAAATTCGGAAAAAATAAAGTGGAGGTTGCTCTTTCATTGCGAACGCCCCCGAATGACGCCCGCATCAATGCTGCTGATCTTGTGAGCCTGATGGTGTCTTGTCGGCGTCCTTCTTGCCTCCAAAGATACCAAAAATTCGTTTCAAGACGCCTTTTTTGTTCTCGTCGTCCGCCGGTTGATTTTCAGCGGATGCGGGCTGCGTCGGAAGCTGCATGGAGCGCCCGCACTGCCGGGCGCTGGCGGACCCGGCGTCGGCGCCTTTGGACTTGTCCCCGCCAAAAACATGCGATAGCCAGGAACCCGGCGGCGTATCGCTGGCCATGTGCCCGCCATGCAAGGGGCAGAACTCAGTGGGTTCCGTGCCGTGGATATAGACTTCCTCGCGCGTGATCGGGCACTGCCGGAGTGGCCAGCTCCAACGTTTCCGGATCGATCGTGACTCTGCGTGACTCCTTCCGGCATTTCAAACGGCTGCACATCGCGATACGCAGGCAACGTCACCGCGCGCTTCATGAATTCCGCCCAGATGGGCGCGGGAGCGTTCGCGCCGGAAAGGCCCAGGTCGCGGTTGTCGTCGAATCCCACCCAGACGATGGCCAGCAGATTCGAGGTGTAGCCGGCAAACCAGCCGTCGCGGGAAGTGCCGGTCTTGCCCGCCGCCGGCGCGGTGAATCCGCGCGCGCGAACGGTCGCGCCGGTGCCGTGGTTGATGACGTCCTCCAGCATGCTGGTCACCAGGTAAGTGACGCGCGGGTCCAGCGCCCGTCTGCGTGCGGATCGCATTTTGTTCGAGCGAGTTCGCCGTCGGAGTTCACCACGTTGCGGATGAACATCGGCTCGGCGCGCACGCCGTCATTGGCAAAAATCGTGTATCCCGCGGCGACTTCGAGCGGCGTCATTTCATAGGCGCCCAGCGCCACCGACGGCGTCGGCTGGATCGACGGATCGAGCCCGAATTGATGCGCCATGTCCGTGACGCGCGTGTAGCCCACCAGCTCGGCCACTTTCACCGTGGCGACATTCAGCGAATACGTCAGCGCTTCGCGGAGCGGTGACCTGTGCCGTGGAATTTTTCGCCGTAATTGTTGGGCGTGTATTCCTTGCCGTCAAAATCAAATGTCGTCGGCTCGTCCATGACCGTCGTTGCCGGAGTCACGATGGGTTTCACGCCGTCCACCGCGCCTTCAAATGCCGCGGCATACACAAACGGCTTGAACGCGGAGCCCGGCTGCCGCCGCGCAAGAACATGGTTGAGCTGGCTCTCGCCGTAATCGCGCCCGCCGATCAGCGCCTTGATTTCTCCGGTGTGCGGGTCCAGAACAACAATGGCCACCTGCGCCTGGGGCGCGGGCTGCCCTTCCTTGCGCCACCGCGCATAGCGCCGCGCAAGCTGGCTGTCAATGTTCTTGACTCCGATGTCGATGGCCTCGCGAGGCCGCCCGCTGCAGTTCCGGATCGAGCGTGGTGTAGACGCGGAAACTCTGGGAGAGCAGATCCGCTTCGGAAAATCGGTCGAGCAGGTGGTCCTTCACCATGTCCACAAAATACGGCGCGGTGCTGCCTTCGAGCGCCGCCGCCCACGATCTGCAGCGGGAGTTTTCTTGGCGTCCTGCGCCTGCTCGGCGGTAATGGCTCTGTTTTCGGCCATCGCCAGCGAGCGCGCGGTCGCGCGCCTCGACCGCGCGCTCGGGCCGGCGCTCCGCGGTCGAATAGCGGTTCGGCGCGTGGATGATTCCCGCCAGAAACGCGGCTTCGGGCAGAGCTCACTTCGCGGAGGTCTTTGTTGAAGTAGGCCAGCGAAGCCTCGCCAAACCCGTGAATGGCGAAGCTGCCGCGATTTCCGAGATAAATTTCATTGGCATACAGCTCGAAAATCTGCTGCTTGGTGAAGCGGTGCTCGAGTTCCAGCGCCACCACGGTTTCGGCGACCTTGCGCCGCCAGGTGCGATCCGTGTTGAAAGAAGAAGCTGCGCGCCACCTGCATCGAGATCGTGCTGCCGCCCTGCACGCGCGCTCCATGCCGCAAATCGGCCCACGCCGCGCCCAGAATTCGGATCAGGATCAAATCCGGGATGCTCGAAGAAACGCCTGTCTTCCACCGAAAGCACGGCATCGCGCAACACTTTGGGAATGTCGTTGAAGCTGATGGCGCGGCGCTTCTCGCGCGAGCTGTCGAACAGAGCTGGTCAGAAGTTCCGGTTCGACCTCGGCGGAATCGAGGGATGCCCCGCTGTCCATGGAGCGGATTTTCTGAATGTCCGTTGCCGCTGAAATCCACGACCAGCCGGTTTTTCACTCCAAAATACGATTCGCTGGAAGGGCGGATTTCGATTTCATTGCCATGCAGAATGTAGCGGCCCGGCGTTCCCGGCAACATCCAGTTCGCTGTAACCCGCGCGCTGCAGGTGATTTGCCATGTCCGCGACGGTCAGGGCTTCGCCTGTGTAGATCCGCATGGGAGCGGCATAAATCCTGGCCGTTGTCTGTTGAATGTGGCCGGAAAGGCGCAGATCGATCATCCGGCCATAGGAAATCCAGTAATACGTCCCTATGCCGATTGCCACAAGGAGAAGAACAATTGCAGTTCCAAAGAAGAACAGGCCAAGCCGGGATCCCCACTTACCCCGGCCAATTCGAATACGCAAAGTAATTCTCCGTTCCGCCGCAAGAAAAACCGCTCGTCGCCTTGTTTACGCCTTCACGATCCCCACATACTTAGATGCGCGTTTCGGCTGAACTGGAACGAATGTAATCGCTGCAACGATCGATTTCGCAATCGCCAATCATTCAGGCGTTTCGCGGCCAGCAGAAAGTGCGCCCTACATTCACGATCGGTGCGGATCCAAATGCATGGCTGGCGCGTCCCTGTCATCCCCGCTTGCTATTGCTATAGGAAGGCGGCGTTGTTAGCGACCGGGTGGAAATTCAGCGTCCACTGATACACTTTAAGGTCAATCGTCACGGAATAATCGACGTTGATGTGAACGTTTCCCCCTGTTCCCGTCACCTTGATATCTTCTGCTTCGACCGGTAATTCTTCTTTCTGCGCCTCTTCCAATACAGCTTTCTGGATCTGGTCGGCTGATCGATGATTGACGCTTGCGAACCGCGCAATTTGGTCCAGACTGTCCTGAAACTGGTATTCGTTGATTAATACCGGAACCGTTACCGCCATCACATAAACAAAAGCCACCAGAATCATGGTCCAAATAATCGCTTTCAAGTGCACCGCGCCCTTTTGGCCATCGCGCTTGGATGCCGCGGCCTGAAAGGGAACCGCGCGAGAATCATTTCGTTTGCTCGCCGGGCGAGGAGCACCCGCTTCAGGCAAGATCGGGCGTGGGCAGAGTTCCATAAGTTAAAATGCTAGCATCGGGCCACAGGAGTGTCGAGAGAGAGTGCGCGCGCGGTTTCGGCGCAGTTACTTTCCGCAACCGACTGAAGACAGGCACCTTATGAGGTAAATGGAACTTCGGGAAGGCCCTAGTAGGCTTTCCCGAAGATGGCCACTTCATTTGACGGTTTTCCGCAGAAGATGCATGCGCCTGTTCCGCCGGGCTGCTCCATGGGAATGCAGCGCAGCGTGGCCTTGGTCGTTTCCTTAATTTGCTCTTCGCACTTGGCGTCGCCGCACCAGCGGGAACGCGCAAATCCCTGCTCGACCGCCACGCCGAATTCCTGGAGACTCTTAGGCTCGAATGTGTGCATGTTGCGGAATGCCAGCGCGCGATCGAAGAGCGCCTTCTGAATCGCAGCAAGCAATTGTTCCACGGATTCCGCAATGCCCTCCTGCGATACAAAGCTCTTCCCTTCCTTGCCGGGCTTGTCGCGCCGCGCCAGCACCACGCTGCCTTTGGCCACATCCTTGGGCCCAATTTCCATGCGCAGCGGCACGCCGCGCATTTCCCAGTCATTGAACTTGAAGCCGGGGCTTTGCCCCTCGCGCTCGTCCAGCTTCACGCGTATGTTGGCCTTCATCAGTTGCTCGCGGATTTTCCTGGCGGCCTCCAACACCTGGGCCTTCTCTTCGTCCGTCTTGTAGATCGGCACGATCACCACCTGATGCGGCGCCAGCCTCGGCGGCAGAATCAGGCCCTGATCGTCGCCATGCACCATGATGATGGCGCCGATAAATCGCGTGGAAAGGCCCCACGAAGTGGTCCAGCAGTGCTGCAGCGCGCCGGCCTGGTCGAGGTATTTGATCTCGAACGCCTTCGCGAAATTCTGTCCCAGGTTGTGTGAGGTGCCGGCCTGCAACGCCTTGCAGTCACCCATCATGGCTTCGATCGAATAGGTGGCGTCTGCGCCAGCGAATCGCTCGGACTGCGATTTTCTGCCCGGGATGACCGGGATGGCCGCTTCGTTCACGGCGAAGTCGGTATAGGTGTCGAGCATCAGGCGCGTCTCTGCTTCGGCTTCGTCATAAGTCGCGTGCGCCGTGTGCCCTTCCTGCCAGAAAAATTCCAGCGTGCGCAGAAATAATTTTGTGCGCAGCTCCCAGCGCACCACGCTGTTCCACTGGTTGATCAGCAGCGGCAAATCGCGGTAGGACTGAATCCACTTCGAGTAAGCCCATCCGATAATCGTTTCGGAGGTGGGACGAATCACCAACGGCTCTTCCAGCTTTTCGCCGCCGCCATGCGTGACCACCGCCAGCTCCGGCGAAAACCCGGCCACATGCGACTGCTCCTTGCTGATAAAACTCTGCGGAATCAGTAGCGGAAACGCGGCGTTCACATGCCCCGTAGCCTTGAAGCGCCGGTCCAACTGCGCGGTAATGTTTTCCCACAGCGCCCAGCCGTACGGCCGCACAATCATGCAGCCGCGCACCGGCGCGTAATCCGCAAGCTCCGCCCGCAACACCAGCTGGTTATACCATTCCGAAAAATCTTCAGAGCGCGAAGGAAGCTTCATATCCGACATGCGTGGTGTTCCTCATTTCGGCGGGCTTGCTTTATGAAAAACCCGCATCTGCTATTGCCCAATTTTGCCCAATTTTTCCTGGTCGAGACCGCAGTCCGCACCCGTGTGCTGCGGTGCCAAACGTGGCAAGAATCAAGAAAAGGAAGCGTAGCCGAGGGTGCCAGAGGTGTCAACCAACTCCGGGAAAAGGTAGTGTCTTAATTTGGTTTAGGTTGCTAGTATTGTTGCTTCTAATTAGCCTCATTGCCAGAAAGGGTCACATTGAAGTTCCACGCCGGAGTCAACTTGCCGTCTTTGTCGGGGGCATAGCTGGGCATGTTCGGAATGTCCCTCAAGAAAAATCTGAACGAACTAGTATGCCTTTCTTCGCTAGTTCTGTAGGCAAAACAACCGTCTATCACCAAACTTTTTCTCTTGCTCAGGATTTCGCTGACAAGTTGCCTATTTTCAGTAGAATTGGGTATATCAAGAGGCAACCAGAAGTTTACGCCTACTGGCGGATAGAGAACCATCCCATCATGCAGCGGTGGTTCAAGGCCGTCACAAGTAGCATTCCTCTCCATTTTGTTAGCGTTCGGATCACTTATAGGTTGCATGTATGGAACTCCAATCGGTGCGGTTTTCCATACGACGCCGAGCGCTGGTTCTTTACCAGGATTAACGATTCGAATTTGATATTTTACGGGCAATCCAGCTTCCAAAGGGCTTTCGAGAGCCATGTTGACTGGAGCAATCCAAGCGCGTGCTTCAGCAATACGTGCTTTGTGGGCTTCCGTAAGTTGCCCCTGAAAAATCCATGCCGATCCGAGAGCGGCTGCCGCAACCAAGAGAGTAAGCACGACTATGGCAACATCAGTCCACTTAGGCTTTTCCCTATGCATATGGAAACCTCGGAACCATCGGACGACGCATCGGGGCAACTCGGGTTGTTCTGGAAAATCGTTTTTGTCTTCTCGCTCATTTGTTGGGTGGGGGGTGGCCTTACGATCTGGCGGGGTGCTCATATTGCTGATTATTTCCTCTCTGGTGGGACGGGTAGCCCGCCCCTTTGCATTCCACGGAATCGTCTCCGATCCACGCTTTAATACTATTATCAGACGTCCATTAGCGCTTAGTATTCTGAACTTGGGTGCCCCGTCCTTGACGCTCTTCAAGGGCCGGGCTTTTGCTTCAATTTGCCACAAGTAGAGGGACGGCGAAAAAGCCCCGCCCTATCCGCCGCGGCGGACGTGGGACGGGCCATCCAAAGTTCAGTTACAAAGGCCGGGGCACCCGCCCATGGGATATACTGAGCCTAACGACCGAGAGGGACAATGAGCCAAGATCGCTATTCGCGGAATGAGGTAATTCTGACAATAGCTTGGGCCATCATTGTCTGTTTGTTTCTTGCCGGGATAACTGACATATGGCACAGCAAGATACGATATTCCATCCAATATGGGGTGGACTACAACCAAGTAACCAAGGAAGAAAAACCTCACGATTGCGATTGGTTCAAGGTTCCCATTGGCAACAAGGGCTGCCACTACGACATTCAAGTGAGCACGCTACTCACACGGGTAGACGACTCCGACCCGAAAATCAAATACGTCTCTATCGATGCAGGGAAAACTTGGTCCGTGGATGATGCGGTTCCCCCCACAAACGCACAGGTGAATATTTCTTGGAAGAAAAAATGAAGACTAGAGTTTCGAATGTGATTCACAAGGAGCTAATCATTCGCGCCAGATCAGGCGTCCGCCTGTCTTCACCAGCCGCTGGACGGGTGGGCCGTCCTTGACGCCCTTCAAGGGCGGGGCTTTTTCTTCAACTTGCCACGAGTAGAGGGACTAACGAAAAAGCTCCGCCCTAGCCGCCGCGGCGGACGCAGGACGGGGCACCCAAAGTTCAATTACAAAGCCCGGGCCGCCCCCCGCAGCTTTTAGGAAATTCTTCTATTGAGCGTTACCGATAAGCTTGATGAACTCGTCGTTTGACCCGACCCTCTGCCCCACGATCGAGACATGCTGTTCAACATCGAACCCCAGCTTCTTCATATTTAGGTTCAACGTTCGCATGCCGGCGGTTGGAGGAGCTGGTTTTGCGCCCGGTTCAGGCGGCACATAGAGATCCGCGTTGATCAGGATCTTCTCTTTCGGGAGATAAGCCATCAACATGTCAGCAGAGTGATTCCCTCTGGCGAGCGATGGACCGGGAATCTTGAGGTAACTCTCTCCCACTTCGTACGCCATGTCCTGCACATGCCAGATCTGTAGCTGGCGCTCGTCATCGCTGACCACGTATTTTCCCATCATCGTTGTGCCGCCCACCGTCTCAATCGGAGGAGGCCGCCGGCTGATCATGTACATCGGGTTATAGGTTGTCATGCGATCCGGGTCCACCGTTCTAGGAAACGGACTGAACAGGATATCCACATAATATTCTCTGTTCGACTGGTGGGTTACGACCGTGGTTCCCTGCGAGAAATACGTGCGCAGACCGCCGGCATAGGCCATGTGGTGATTTGTATTGACCACGTACCGAATCATTTTTCCTGGAACGAGTTTATGAACTTCGTCTATCACCGCCAGCGACCGCGCCTCGTTCTGCGGCGCTTCGACCACCGCAACGAAGTCCTTGAACTCGACAAGCACGCTGTTCATGGGCCCGCCGCCCAGCAACCAGACATGATCCGCAAGCTTCGTCGTCTCCACCTTCACGGGATCGAGTTTTGCCGTGCGCACCGCTTCAGGAACCGCAATCTTGTTCACCGCGACATTGGGCTGAACATCCTTTATCCAGACCTGAAAATAATTTTCCGCGGTGTTGATCCTGGGATCGCCCTGATGGACATGGATCAACCCGGGAAACATCACGCCGTTGTAATCCTTGTATTGTGTGTAGCGCATTTCATAGGGCATGTCGCCATAGACAGGGTTGGCAATCCACGTGCCCGTGAATTCGACAAGATTCTTATCGTTGATCGTGCCGTTGACTCTGTACTTTCCATAGTGGAAGGAGACGATCGTCACCCACTGGCCAAACATCGAAAGACCGAAGTCCGAGGGCCCCACGATGGGTTGCCGGATGGCAGTCGCGTCCGTGGCGGCCAACGCCGCCTTTATAAAACCATGTGGAGTGAGCACCATCTCGAGTTGCCGCAGATCGCCGTAGGGCATGCCATCGAGATACAGGCGCGTGAAAGGCACGGGCGTATCACCCTTCATGTCCCAGGCGAAATTGCCGCTCAGGATGTTTGTGACGTGCTCCTCCGGCACTGGCGGATAGCCGTTCGTAGGGTAGCTTCCCTGCTTTTGGTTATAGTCCAGGCGCATATACTTGGCGTCGAAGTCGATGGTGCGCGTGTACTCGGAAACATCAAAATGCGGCCAGTCCGTGGTCAAGTCGTACTGCTCGCCAACTTTGGATAAAAAACCTTCGGCGGTAAATTGAATCGATTTCAAGTTCGTGGTGCCCATGGCCTTTGCAGCAGCCTCCAAGGCCTTCCGGGCATCCACAGCCTGTGCGGATGTCGTTTTGGCGCCCAGTGTAATGAGCGCAACAAAAAGAACCGCAAGAAACCAAAGGTTTCGCTTCATTTGCCTCTCCTCATGGGGAGTAGAAAATCGATTTGCGTGCAAGCCGGATCTGCTGGCCGGATTGTATGGGGCCACAGGATTGTTCTCCAAGCGAATTTATTGTTGCGCTGCCCGTGAATCGATGCTCAGGGCGGTGTCCCAATCAAAGCGAATGATTCATCATCCGCCCGGCGTGCCAAGCCCTGATAAACGGTGTCAGCTCAACCGCCTCCCGCATTCCGAGAAGGCGATCCCGAAAAAGCGTAGTTGACTCGATTCGTGACCTTACCGAGCAGGCGGACGACGATCAGTTTTTCGGCGCGCCGCGGATGCCTGCGGGCGCATTCGGATCGGGCCTGAGATCGGCCGGGAACAGATCGAACAGCGCGTTCATGGCAGTCACGGCCTTGGCGTGCTCGGCCATCAGCTTATCGGCATCGGGCGTGGTGGAGCTCATGTCCGATACGTTCTGATAGGCCGCGATGGCTGCCTTCAGCCTTGTTTCCACTTTGGCCTTGAAAGCGGCGGGCTCGTCCTTGACGGCTGTGCGCACGGCTTCGGCGGATTCCGTGTACTCCTTGAACTCGCGCGGTACGCGCGCAAAGTTCTTGGCGTTGATTTGCCTCTTGAAGTCATTGGACACCTGCATCAGAAGCCTGAGTCCAGTCTTTACATCATCGGGTGATTTCAGCTGAGCCGCCACGGTGGATGCCATAAGCAGCACAACTCCGATGGTCATGAGAACGGCCGCAAATTTTACAGATTTCATATTTTTTCTCCTTATTGGTTTGTGAAACACTTATTTCGTGACATGCAAAATCCCGCGCATGTCCTCCGGATGCGTCGAGCACAAGAACGGATAGTCGCCGGGCGAAGGCGCGGTAAACTGTACCTTCACTGTCTCGCCCTTGTCGCACAACGGGGTCACGGCGATGACACGCGGATCGTCTTTCGAAAACACGCCGTCGCTCGCCGATAAATCCTTGCTTAGCGACTCAAGTTGATTCGCGCGCGTCAGCAGCCAATCATGGCGCACGGTTATGAGGCGGCCCGCGTGATGGAACGTCAGGCGAACCAGAGCGCCTGCCGGACAGGTCAGCGTATCGGGCCGGAATGCGATGAAGTCACCGTCCGTTTCAACGAAAAGATCGACAATCTGCGGTTCAGTCTTCGGCTTGCGGCCACATCCCAATGGGATCAGTAAAGGCGCAAGCATTACGTAAAGCAAGCGCCGTCGCGCAACAGACGCACCACTGCGAATGGGACCTCCTTGGAATGGCATCGCCGGGATGTTACTGCGAATAGAAGACGGATACAACTGCGGGAAAGCTGGGCAGCAAGAAGCGATTTACCTGTCCCAAGTCTTGATAAACGGCCTTATCGTCATCTGGAAATTTTGAAATTCCCATATTCCGAGAAAACGACTTCTCGGGGCTTGGACCGAGCCGTTCTAAAAGAAACACTCCACCATTAGATAGAATGGCAATTAGAGGCTGAGCTATGCGATTTGAAGCGCGAGAGCTTAAACCTTTGCAGAGCCGGTTTCGCCCGAAGATTTGAGAAGTGGTGAGACGTATATCGCAGTGCTCTTCGTCGATGACCGCGGACCGATCCCCGCCCCAGAAGATGTGCTCAGGAAAAAAGATTCCCCACTCTTCGCGAGAACACGCGAAGAGTGGGGAACATGTGCCGAAGGAAACGTCCAGCGAAGCGATTTGGAAATTACCTGCCGAATGGACCGCCGTGGCAAGGGCTAAAGCCCTTGTCGCTAAAAGTAGGCGAAGCAGGCGCACCCGCTAACGGAGCTTCCAGTGCCGACTCGAAATCCCACTTGTAGCCGTGCTCATCAAGCGTCAGGGCCATCACACCCCAGTAGTTCCCGGTGGATGCCTCGATATTCGCGGCGTTGAATTGCGCGCCGGCATCGCCGGTTGCGCTTGAGGAGACCGCATCGAGTGTCTCGCCGCCGGTGCCCACGATGATTTCCCGTATACCGTCCTTTGGATCGTAATTGCCGGAAGGGTCAAGCGGGCGGTAACGGGCATAGAGGTGGTCGTGTCCATTCAGCACCAAGTCAGCTTTGTGCTCGTAGAGCAGTTGCCAAAAGGCCTGAGAGGCCGTGCCTTCAGGGGCGAGGCTGTCGGCAGCGCTGTACAAGGGTTGGTGCCAGTAGGCGGCTGTGCAAGCAGCATGGTTCTCATCGAGATCTTTTTTCAGCCATTCGAGTTCGGCGGCAAGCCAGGCGCCCGTTGGCGAACATCCGCCCGGCTGTGTCGAGCACTCTATATTGAGCGAAATAAGGTGCCATGAGCCCAGATTGTAGGAGTACCAGCCATCCCCGACACCGGTTCCATTCAGGCCTGCGTTCGCACCCAACTCGAAGTGCCCCGCCTGTCCATCCGGTCGCGGCACGGGTTGTGCAATGGGAGTGGTAAGGCCCGGATAGTTGCATGCCGCCGCCAAAGCGGATGGGCAGGGGTCCGGGACCGTGGTCGTCTGAATGCTACCATTCGGATTGATCTGGAAGCCGTTGAAGTAAGAGAAGTAACCGTAGCCGGCAACGCCGGTCTCGCTATGCTCGTCATAGAACTCATGGTTGCCGGGGGAGGGCCGGGTGATAAATTTGAAAGCGCCATACGTCAAGTCGTAGGAGTTCTCAAAGTCCGAATATTGGCCCACTTGGTATTGCAGATCTCCGGTGATCGCGATGAGGTCAGGCTTCATCGCTTCAATCTGATTCGCAGTGGCCTCCTGCGATTGCCACAGAGAGGTGGCGGAGTAGGGGGCCTTGGGGTTGATGCAGAGTTCCTTCCCGGCCTCACCTGTCGGCTCCGTCTCGCCTGGCTGGCAGGCGATGTCGCCAACTACCGCAAGCACGGGCGAGCGCCCAGTCGCGTATGGCCATGAATTATCGTTATGGCGTGGACTGTCCTTGTCATTGTAGTCCTGTGCCCCTGCACCAACTGCAAATGTCAGCATCGAGGCAGCCGCTCCTATGAGCACTGCCGCTCGGAAACTTCCATGGATCGTCTTCATGCGGTCCCTCCGTTCGCAATTCTGGTTAGATGGTTACGAAAGGTGAGAGTTCTATCCCTTCAATATTTCTTGAGTATGTCGGATGTGTGAAAAATCCGTAACACGGATTATTGGGGAGGTCGCAGGCTCCGCAGAATCGTCACCACGGCCGGTTTGCACGCGATGAGGCGCTTAGGCGTAGCGAAACAGCGCCCTGAAACCAAAGTCCATGTGCTGCTGGATATGGCAGTGAAACAACGTCAGGCCCGGCTGGTCGGCAAGCAGATCAACGGTGGCGCGTCCAAATGCGGGAACGACCACCGTATCCTTCATGATGCCGGCAGTCGGCTTGCCGTTGAGTTCGACGAGCTCGAACAGGTGCCGGTGCATGTGCAGCGGGTGAGAATCGTCACTGCGATTGTGAAACACCAGCCGGTAGCGGCCTCCGTGCCGCAACACGAATTCCCGCTCATGCGGATATTCCTTGCCGTTGACGAGCCAGTGATTGATCCCGCGGGGCCCGCCCGGCACTTTTTCAAAGACCATGTCGATGGTCTGGTCTGGTGTGGGATGCGGAGCGGGCTTTCCAAAGATCGTATAGTCCCAGCGCGCCTTGGGAGGCGAAAGCCATTGCGGGCGCGGCTGCACCTGATTGGCGTACTCCACCACGATTCCCATGCCGGATTGCCGCGCGCCATCGCGCAGCTCACCTAAAATCCAAACGCCCGGGAAATTCATCTCCACGATGGCATCCACACGCTCACCCGGGGCGATCTCAATCACATCGACCTTCTGTGGCGTGGGCACGGGATTTCCGTCGAGGGCGATCACCTGAAAATGGTGGCCGAATAGGCCAATGCGGTGAATTTGCGAAGCGCTGGCGTTGAGCAGGTGCATCAGGATTCGCTGCCCCGACCGCACGCGGAGAGGATCCCCCGCTCCCAGCATTTTGTCGTTGATTGAGTACAGAGGAGCCCCGACTTCGAGTCCATTCGGACGTGGGTCTGGAGTGGCCGGTTTTTCGGGCATCGGGTCGTTGGGATCCACGCCCATTTCGTCCTGATCCATTGTGGTCAGATAGGGTTCCCATTCACGCAGCGCCAGAAAGACCTCTTGATCGTAGAGCCCAGGGTCTTTCGCGGAATCGATCATGAAAAAACCGAACTGGCCTGTGTAGGCGCCGCGATGCAGATCCATCATTGCCGCAGTGTGCGAGTGGTACCACCGCGAACCCGCCGGCTTGGCCACAAATTGATAGCGCCGGCGGCCATGCGGCGGGACCGGAGGCGTGCCTTCTTCCTCCGCCCCATCTACTTCCGGGGGAACGAACAGGCCATGCCAGTGCACGTATTCCGGAACGTCCGTGTCGTTCACAACCTCAACGATGACGGACTGGCCCTCTCGCACCCGCATGAGGGGACCGGGGACCTTGTCGCTGTAACCGATGGTGCTGATTACAACCTGCGGGGCCAGCTCGACCATCATGGGCGCGATTCGAAGGGTGAAATCCGTCGCGCCCTTAATGGCATCCCTGGCATCCCGTCCGGATGTCGCCATCATCGGGGGCTGTAGAGGCGCCGGAACTTGCCCGGGCGCAACCGGCTCCCCCAAAACGGGCCGTAGCTGGCCTGCCGCCGCGCCAATCGCGGTGGCGCATCCAAGTCGCACAAAATCTCTTCGCTTCATTTGATCTTCATACCCCTTGCAAATGTTAGTGCTAGGCGACCGCACTCTGAGCGCTGTCGCCGCGAAATCGCCCGGGGCGTTTTGCTCCGATTCTTCCCCGTTAGAGTTGTCGCTGAATGGTCGGCAGAATCGGACAGGTTAACCGCTTCAACGTTTCCCCTATATGTCTAACGTGTGACAACACTGTGAATCCCATCCCAGCAGGCAGCCCGGAGCGATCAACATTGTGCAGTAGGTTTCTGTGTATTGCCAATGCAGCCAGCTCGCCAGATCAGCGCTAAGTCCTGAGAAACGGGATTCTCGAAATATGGGATCTGACGGATTCAGCACATTGGCCACTTTCCTTTTACGGAATATAGCCGGGACGCCAGCGGCCTCGCATATTGAGCCTTTCGTTCTTCAAAGTAACTCCATCGCGGGGCGTGCCCACCACAACGGTAAAATGTAACTATGAATTCCATCTCAACTCGGGGGCAATTGGTATTGGCCGCCCTGGGCTATGTCACGGTTTTGCTGGTTGCGGCTATATTACTCTTCATGCGGCACCTGCAGGAACTCAGATATCCCGATGAGGCGGCTGGCGGCATGTGGGCCGCCGGGGACGCAATGCTCTATATCTTCATCGCCGGTCTCTTCATGGTCCCAACCGCCTTTCTAATCTGGGTCTCTGCAGAATTTGAGGCCGTATACGCTACATATTCCAAATTTCTGCTGGTTCTCAGCCTGACTGCGCCGGTATGCCTCGCTATTTTCCATTTTGGCGAAATTCGTGACGGACAAACATATTTCACAATCTGTTTGTTCAGGCTCATCTGCTCGCCCTTCGTTCTCGCGGCAATGGGCATCAGCCGGTTGATGGCCCGATTCGACCAGGCAAAGCGATACGCTTCGTATGCGCTTCTGATCGAAGGGCTCACATTTGTCATAGCTATCGCGCTGCTGATCCATGCATGGGGAGCAACCCAAAACCGTTGACGGCAGGGGCTCGGCAGCATACTCAGAAATAATTCTCTTCATTCCTTCCAAATATGTACTGCAAATTTTCCGTGGCCTGCGCTGGATTCCGCTTGATAAATGACTTCTCAGAGAGTGGGAATTCGCCCAAAAGCCAGTTTCCGGGAAGTCGGCCTCACAGAACTTGGCTCGCTTGTGAGCTTAAGGTGCACGTCAAGAGGCACTCGAATATGGGATCACTTCGGGGGGGCGGCGTTGCCACGACCGCGGCGTACACTCCAAAATCCGAGGGGCCTATGCAGCGCATTAGTAGCACGCTGATAGCGCTACTTCGTCACCAAGACTTCCTTCGCGACTTTGTTCTTTATGGCCATGATCGCGGTCACTACGTTGGCGGAGGCCAAGGAAAATTCACTGTTAGATCCGAGGGCAACCTCTTCGATAACACGATGTCCCGAGTCCGCTTTGCGAACAACATCTGCAGCCGCCTTGTGAAACTTCGCGTGCTCGGAGCGCAGAGCCTGAAATTCTGGCAAACTTGAGTACTTCGCACCATCCCCAACGATCCACTTCCCCAATTCACACTTGTTATCCAGAGCAATTTCGGATGCCGACAAACTACGGTCAGGCTTAACCAGGTATTCGCGAAGCTTGGTTTTCCACTTACTATGTGCCGAGATCGCTTGATTGAAGTCCATATTGCCCTCCGTGTCGCCTAACGCACCAACGCAGGCGGATTAGTGGCTACTTCCTCCTGATCGGCATGTATGGAGATTGCTTTAGCGAAAGAAGTACAGCCCCATGATTTCTCATCGTGCCGGAAAGCGAAGGTCACATTGGCGTCAAAGGTAGAACCTTTCAAATAAATCAAGCAAGCACCAAATATTTCCATGTCCGAGTTACTTGCGCGCCCGCCGCCTTTCGCGGCTTGACGGTATGCACACGAACGAATTTCTCCCGCCGCGCTTTCTAGGCATAGGTGATAACATAATTTCTTGATGATTATGTAGCCAACAGGAATCCAGACTTCCTGGACTCGGGCTACTCTCACATGCGGACCATCTTCACGGGACTACTATGTTTCCTGCTGGCACCCGTTTGCGCGTCAGCGCAATCGGCAGTCACGGCGGGAAGGGCTCAATCGGTGGACGTGAGCCTGGGATACTCCTACGTCAATCACACAGCAAGCCCAACCGATCGAATCGGCCTGAATGGCCTGGATGCCAACGCCACCATCGGGCTTTATTCTCCACGCTTTGCGATTCGAGCTGATTTTGGCTATGCACGAACTGCCCATGCACTAGGTACACCGAGCAATAGCAGTGTCCTGAGCTACATGGCTGGCCCGGTTTTCCGCCCTGTGATTCAAAATAAGTTTGATATTTACGCACAGGCGCTGTTCGGGGGCGCCAGGGTCAGCGGCCCAGTTCCCGTCAACGGCGGAATCCTCATCGGCGGATATGCGTCAGGCTTCGCTTGGTTAGTCGGCGGAGGAGTTGAATACCAGGTTTCACGCGCCATCGCTTTTCGCTCGGGCGTGGATTATCTGAGAGCCGGGTATTTCAATCCTTCGCTGGCGGTGCAGGGGCAAAACAATTTTAGAGCGACGGTCGCAGTGGTCTATTTATTCGGGACGCAGCGGCGGAGGCACCGGTGAAACCCTTAGGCCGGAGCGTGCCCGAATCCGGAAATCGGAATGGGAGACGGATCAAGGTGAAGCCGTTCCTCTTCCTTTTGATTTGCACGGCTCCGATCCTTTTTGCATCGTGTTCCAGTTACCCGGGCAAACTGTGGGTGCCCTCGCTTCGTTACACCGTTGGCGGAATGGTGTCCGGCCTTACAGGCACGGGACTGGTGCTGCAGAACAATGGCGGCAACAATTTGACTGTCCCCGCAGGCGCTACCGCCTTCACGTTCTCTGCGAGCATCGCCAGCGGCGGCAATTATGACGTCACGGTTCTTACGCAACCTTCCAATCCTTCGCAGACATGCTCGGTAAGCAGCGCAAGCGGGCCGGTTGCGAACGCCAATATCACCGGCGTGCAAATCACCTGCACCACGAACTCTTACACGATTGGCGGGACGATCACAGGCCTTACCGGCACGGGCCTAGTGCTGCAGAACAATGGCGGCAACAATTTGACTGTCCCCGCAGACGCTACCGCCTTCACGTTCTCCGCGAGCATCGCCAGCGGCGGCAATTATGATGTCACGGTTCTCTCGCAACCTTCCAACCCTTTGCAGACATGCACGGTAACCGGCGCAAGCGGCCCGGTTACAAATGCAAATATCACCAGCGTTCAAATCACCTGCAGCACAACTGTAGTCCCCACATTCGCCTACGTGTCAAACCAAACGGACAACACCATTTCTGCATATGCAATCGCCGCCAACGGAACACTGACTGCTCTTGCAGGCTCGCCGTACCCGGCGGGACAAAACCCTGCGGGCGCCGCGGTGGACCCAACCGGAAACTTTCTGTACGTGGCAAACGTCCTTTCCGACAATGTCTCGGGATATTCCATTGCTTCGGACGGCTCTCTTACGCCAATTCCGGGCTCGCCATTTCCCGCCGCATCGGGAGCCATTTCCGTGGCCATTGATCCCACGGGCAAATTTCTCTACGTTCCGAGTTGCGGCGCCAATTGCTCCGGCAGCGGACCGGGAAGTATCGTGGCATTCACGATCACTGCGGGAACCGGCGTCTTGGTGCCAGTGCCCGGATCGCCATTCGCCGCTGGGACGGCCCCGTACGAAATGGCGTTTGGGACTCCGGGCGGATCTCCCACAGGCGGCACCTTCGCCTATGCGGCAAATCACAATTCGAACAACGTTTCCGCATTCAGCATTCAACCCAGCGGAGCGTTGTCGGCGGTTCCCGGATCCCCATTTGCCGCCGGGAATGGCTCTTATGCGCTGACCGTCGATGCCGGGCTTTCGCGATTATTCGTGGTGAATACCTTTTCAAACGATCTTTCGATCTACGTAATGCACCTGGATGGATCCCTGTTTCAAATTCCCAGTTCAACCACGCCTACCGGGGGGTTGACTTCATCGGTAGCTTACGATGGCAATCAGCACGTGTATGTCGCCGGAATCAGTGGAGTCTATGGGTTCACAGAGAACAATTTCCCTCTTGCTCCCATTGCAGGTTCGCCATTCGCGGCGGGGGTCGCGCCAAACTGTGTGCGGGTGGACCCCAGCGGACAATTCCTCTATGCCGTCAACGAAGCCTCGAACAACATCTCTGCCTATTCGATTAATTCGTCCACCGGAATACTGACTCCCATTGGGACGTTCCTTGCCGGACGTGCTCCGTATTCCATAGCCTTCACGGGCGCAAGCCAGGCGCTCACGTGGAATTTGGTCGGAGTACAGTTTAACAATGGCGATACCGCATCGGGTTCGTTTACCTACAACGCCGCTCTAAACATCGTCACCAACATCAATGTCAGCACGGCTACGGCCACTTTCACGAATCTCGCGCCTACCTTCCCGGTAAGACCATATGAGTTCGTATTCGTCCCAAATGTGCCTCTTACAAATGGAGTGCCGACGCCCGCCCTCATTTTCATACCGTCACCGGGGCTGACGAACGCAGGTGGAACGGATTCCCTATTTGGAATAAACGGTGCTAGCCTCGAAGGAGCGATTTGCGACAGCGCTTGCGACGGCGTGACAACTAGTTCTGGCATTGATCAAGGTTCTCTCACCGCCACACCTCCCTAGTAAATCGCATCTGCCGCGGGAATGAAGACTTGTAGGAGCGAGACATGAGCCTCAAAGAGATGAAATTCGCCCTACTCTCCCAAATGCCGCCAGTGCTCTCGCCTTCGTTGCCGCCCTCCCGTTCGCATCCAACATCACGCGCGCGGCCCCGCCGTTTTCCGTGGCTTTACGGTGCGTATGCGGACGAATTTCTCCCGCCGCGGGCTGTAGGTCGTCACGGTCCCTTTGCCGATGTGGTAGACCCAGCCGTGAAGTTTCAGATTCCCTTGCTCCAGCCGCACCGCGACGGACGGATGTGTCTGCAGATTCCTCAGCTGCTCGACCACGTTCCGCTCCGTAAGCTCCAGCAGAAATTTCGGATCGCTAAAATCGGAATCGGGTTTGGCGACGGCCTCGCGCGCAGCCTTAGCCAGCTCCAGCCAGGCGCTCACGCTTGCAAGAGGCTTCAGCGCTTCAGGATTCAGGACGCCTTTCATCACGCCGCAATCCGTATGCCCGCAAACAATCACATCGGAAACGCCCAGCACGCCAACGGCGTATTCAATCGTTGCGGAAACACCGCCAATCGTTTCCGGATAGCGGGGCACGATGTTGCCGATCACCCTGCACAAGAACAGCTCGCCCGGCTTGGTCTGCGTCAACAGGCAAGGATCAATTCGGGAATCGGCGCAGGTAATGAACAGCGCCGTAGGCCTCTGTTGAAGAGCCAGCTTGCGGAATAACTCGCGATGCTTCGGAAAGACACTCTTTCGAAAGCGTTTAAGGCCGCGGAGAATGCGATCGACAGGCATGAGCGGCCATTCTGCAACAAATTGCAGGCCGGGTTCCACCTAAAATCCGGGGAGCATCCGGCAGGCATCTGTGATAAGGTATCGCGCTCTCGGTTCGCAAGCGGGAAGGCCAGCGGCTGGGGCGATATTGGCTCAAACAAACCCAAGTTTTCGGCCAGAACCTCGGAGCGATCTTGCGTGCATGAAACACGAAATCGTGAGATAATGATTGTTGTTGTATAAAATCTTTCTGAACGATCATGATGGGGGTTCAGCGGCTGTGGCAAGCCTCTGAAGCATACTTTTTTCGTTATAATCCGTCGAATGAATTAGGCTTACGAAGTGAAGGTGCGGATCGAAGATCCCTGGCTCGCCCCGCGTCCTGCCACTCTGTATTATACTGAAAAGAAGAGCATTAAAATGGAGAGCGATTCATCAGGCAATTCCGTGTGACCGGGCGCCGCGAATTGACTCTAATAGATAGAGTGAAGAATCAAATTGGGCCGGGTGTGCATCAAACTGGTTCTGCGCCCGGCGGCTTGACTCAAGACATCGTGCGATCATTCTCAGCTGATTCGCAAGGGGGATTACAGCTTTGTCTCTGAATAATCACGAAACGGGCGATGAGGTTCGTAGCATCATCGGCATTGGTAAGGAACGCAGATACCTGCTTCCCGACGAGGAAGAACACGTATTGCCCGCGGCTGAACCTTCGCCGGAGCCGGAAGATGGCGAACACCACCTTTCTGGCTTCGAACAAACTGGCATTGCAGGAGACGAGGAAGCCGTTGCCGGCGGCGCCGCGCTTGCCATCCCGGATGCTGCGGAAACCGATCATAGCTCCGGCCCGGAAGAGAGCGAACTGGACCTCACGCCGGGAATGCTGGACAAGAATAACGACCCGGTCCGGCTCTATCTAAGGGAAATGGGCACGGTTCCCCTGCTGAAGCGGGCGGACGAAGTGGCCATCGCCAAGCGCATGGAGCGCGGGCATCTGATGGTCCTGAAGACCATTTCGCGATCTCCGATCGTTCTGAAAGAATTGATTTCCGTGGGCAAGGATCTTCGCCAGGGCAGCCTGTCCATTAAGAAAATTATTCAGTTCGACCAGGAAGAGCTGACCGAAGAGGAAACCGAGAGCAAGACGCAGGAAATTCTGCGCATCATTGCCAAGATCGAGCAGTTGTACGCCCTGGCGCACAAGCAGGCCGCGCAACTGGAAAGCACGCCGAAATCGAACAAGAAGCTCTACCTGCGCTACCGCAATCGTTTGGCCCGCACTCGCGTGGAGATGTCGCAGCACGCGCGTTCCATCGATTTCCATTCGCTGGAACGCAAGCGGCTGATCGACAAGATTCACAACACGGTCGAGCGGCTGCAATCGCTGGAGCGCGAAATCGTCAAGCTGGAACGCAGGGCTGACGCCTCCAAGGGCGAGCACGCAGCGGAAGCGCGCAAGGAATTGCGCAACCGCCGCAACGAATTGCGCGAAATCGAAGCGGCCAGCGAGACCGGACTGGTCAACCTCAAGCGCATGCTTCAGGTCGTGCTGCGCGGAGAAGCGGAAGCCAGCCAGGCCAAGAAGGAAATGGTCGAGGCCAACCTGCGCCTGGTTGTTTCCATCGCAAAAAAATATACCAACCGCGGATTGCAATTCCTGGACCTGATTCAGGAGGGCAACATCGGCCTGATGAAGGGCGCTGACAAGTTCGAGTGGCGCCGCGGCTACAAGTTCTCTACCTATGCGACCTGGTGGATCCGCCAGGCCGTGACGCGCGCCATCGCCGACCAGGCCCGCACTATTCGCGTGCCCGTGCACATGATCGAAACGATTAACAAGCAGGTGCGAACCAGCCGGCAACTCGTGCAGGAACTGGGACGCGAGCCGCGCGCGGAAGAAATCGCACACCGCCTGGGCGTGCCCGTCGAAAAGGTGCGCAAGACAAAGGAAATCGCCCAGCAACCCATTTCGCTGGAAACTCCCATCGGCGAAGAGGAAGATTCACACCTCGGCGAGTTCATCGAGGACAAGTCTTCGGTGTCTCCGTCCGACGCAGCCATCAGCATCAGCCTGCAGGAGCAGACCGAATCCCTGCTGAAGACGCTGACGCCGCGCGAAGAGCGCGTCATCAAGATGCGTTTTGGCTTGGAAGATGGTTCCGAGCACACGCTGGAAGAAGTGGGACAGTCCTTCGCTGTGACTCGCGAGCGCATCCGCCAGATCGAGGCCAAGGCGCTGCGCAAGTTGCGACACCCATCCAGGTCGAGAAATCTCCGCTCGTTCCTCGAAGATAGTCTCTAAGAAGTTTACCGGGCCGGGACGCCGATGGCGTCCCGGCCGATTCTTTCTACTTCAATTCTTCCAATTCAATCTTTCAAACGCTATTTCTTGGCGATGGGCTTTAGCGCCGTCCAAGGGACGTTGCGCGTGATGTGCCCTTGTCCATCCGTCAATTTAAGATTCGCCGTCTGCATCAGCGAATTGATCTCGGCAACTTCAAACACACCTTCTTGGGAAGCCATTGCTACGTGGTCGCCTCTCTTCGGCGCATTTACACTGGGTTCTGAATTCATCTTGTCCTCCTGAGTACGAGCTGATAGCCGAGCCGCTTGCTAATTGTGGGGAACTACTGCAGCCATTGTTACGCCAGATTGGCTGTTATTGCTAGTGTTATCATTTCTGCCGGACGTCATTTGCACAATTGGAATTCCACTCCCAATTCCGCTAGAATCGCTTTGGACATGTCCTTGGCAGAATCCTCCTCCAAACCGCGCATTGTTGTTGGCTCCGACCACGCCGGATTTCGCGCGAAAGAAACGATCAAGAAATATCTGCAAGGCGCTGGTTACAGCGTGGAAGATGTCGGCACTCACTCGGAAGAATCGGTGGACTATCCGGATTTCGGAAAAGCCGTCGGAGAGCGTGTTGCCGACAGTAAAGATGCGCTGGGCATCGCGGTGTGCGGCACCGGGATCGGAATTTCCATCGCGGCGAACAAAGTGGAAGGCATTCGCGCTGCGCTGGCGCACGATTCGCTCACGGCGCGGCGCGCGCGCGAACACAATGACGCCAACGTGCTGGCCCTCGGCGGCAAAGTGGTGGGCGAGGACGAAGCCATCGCCATCGTTCAGGAATTTCTGGCGGCGCAGTTTGCCGGCGGGCGCCATCAGCGCCGCATCGACAAAATCAGCGAGATGGATCGCGCACGAGAGACCCAATCATGACAGCAGACACCAACAATTTCGACAACGCATGAACCGCCCGCTCAGCGAAGTCGATCCTGAAATCGCCGAAGTGCTGCGCGACGAAGGCCGCCGCCAGGGCACGGGCCTCGAGCTGATCCCCTCGGAAAATTTCGTTTCCGAAGCGGTGCTGGAAGCCATGGGCTCGGTGCTCACCAACAAGTACGCCGAGGGCTATCCCGGCAAACGCTATTACGGCGGCTGCGAATTCGCCGACCGCGCCGAGCAGCTTGGCCATCGACCGCGCCAAAGCGCTGTTCGGCGCCGAGCACGCCAACGTGCAGACCGCATTCCGGCACGCAGGCCAACGTATCCGTCTACATGGCCGCGCTGCAGCCGGGCGACACCGTGCTGGGCATGAACCTGGCGCACGGCGGCCACCTGACCCACGGGCATCCGCTCAATTTTTCCGGAAAGATGTACAAATTTATTCCCTACGGCGTGAGCAAGGAAACCGAGACCATCGATTACGACGAATTGGGCCGCCTGGCGCAAGAGCACAAACCGAAAATGATCGTGGCGGGCGCCAGCGCCTATTCGCGCATCATCGATTTTCCGCGCATGGCAAAAATTGCAAAGGATCGGCGGGCGCATTATTCTTCGTGGACATGGCGCACATCGCGGGCCTGGTTGCGGGCGGAATGCATCCCAGCCCTGTGCCACACGCCGATTTCGTTTCCACCACCACGCACAAGACGCTGCGCGGACCGCGCGGCGGCCTGGTGATGTGCAAAGCGCAATTCGCCAAGGAACTTGACCGCATCACATTTCCGGGCACGCAGGGCGGCCCGCTGATGCACATCATCGCGGCGAAAGCCGTATGCCTGAAGGAAGCGGCCGACCCGGGATTCCGCGAGTACGCAAAACAGATTGTGGTGAACGCGCAAAAGCTGGCCGCCGAAATCTCCAAGGCCGGCTTCCGCATCGTCAGCGGCGGCACGGACAACCATCTGTTCCTGATCGATCTGTATTCGCGCGGAATTACCGGCAAGGACGCGCAGCCGGCGCTGGACCGCGCGGGCATTACCGTCAACAAGAATTCGATTCCCTTCGATCCCACCCCGCCCATGACGGCGGCGGCATTCGCCTGGGCACTCCGGCCGTGACCACGCGCGGGATGCGCGAACCGGAAATGGAGCGCATCGCCGCGTGGATCGCCGAAGTGCTCCTGCATATGGGCGACGCCGCGCGCGAACAGCGCATTCGCGCGCGAGGTCGCCGAGTTCGCCGTGCAGTTCCCGCTGTACACGCGCCGCTGGGACATCGCGCCGTCGCTGGCCGGGAGCCGCGACTCCGCGCACTGAGCGCCAGGGCCGATGCGTGTTGCCATCGATATCCGGCGCGCCGGCGATTTCGGAATCGGCACGTATATCCGCAATATCGTCAACCAATTTGCGCGCACCGGGGACGACACGGAATACCTGCTGATCGGGCAGCAATCACACCTGAAGGAATTCGATCCGCTCCCCGAAAATTTCACGCTGCTCGAATACCAATCCGAGCCCGGCTCTTTTCACACGCACTTGCATTTGCCCTACCTGCTGCACAAGCGGGGCGTCGATCTGCTGCACATGCCCTGGTTTTACGCGCCCGCCGTGGTGCCGTCGCGCCTGGTGATTACGGTTCACGACTTGACCGACATTCTCACTTCCCCCCCCGGCATCTCGGCCCAGCTTCAGACCGGACGATTGTTTTTTGCGCGCCGCGCCTTGAGGCGAGCCGACCGCATCATGGCAGTGTCGCACTCCTCCATGCGCGATCTTTCGCGCACCTTCGACGTTCCGGAAAGTAAAATCGAAGTTGTATACAACGCGTTGGACGAACGATTTCTGCGCGAACCAATGCCCGAGGGCGCCGACCGAATTCTGGAACGCCACGCAGTCACCGACCCCTTCGTGCTCTACGCGGGAAACATCAAGCCGCAGAAGAATCTGCCTCGGCTGATTGAGGCCTTCGCGGTGGCCAAGTCCGAGCTCCGCGATCATCCCAAATATTGCAACCTGAAGCTGCTGCTGATCGGCGATTCCGCGGAAGAACATTCGGACTTGCGCCGGGCAGTCCTCCGTTCGCGCGTGCAGGGGGACGTGCGCTTTCTGGGATTCGTGCCGCATCCCGTGTTGCGCGTTTTTTATTCCCGCGCTAGCGCCTTTCTCTTCCCTTCCCTGTACGAAGGTTTCGGGCTTCCTCCGTTGGAAGCCATGGCCCACGGTGCTCCCGTGCTTACGTCCAACGTGTCTTCCCTCCCGGAAGTGTTTTCGACGGCCGCGCTGCTCGTCAATCCGGAAAACATTTTTGAAATCGCGCGCGGCATTCGGCAAATCCTCACCGAAGACGTTCTGCGCGAAACGCTGATGCGCCGCGGCTACGAACTCGTGCAAAAATATTCCTGGGAAAGATCGGCAGAGCAGGTGCGCGAAGTGTACCGCTCGGTGGTCGCCGGCGAGCCGGTGAAATCCGCAGCCTAAATTCAAAAGACTTAACACAGCGCGGCGTAGCCGCAACCAAAGGCAACTTTCATGACTAAACTGCGAATTGCCCTTGTTTCCTCCGCCAGTCCCGTTAGGGACGGCACATCGTAGCCCACCACGTAAGTGGTGGGAGCGCAACACCCGGCGAATAAAAGTCCCGGAGGGGCGGCACAGGCTTCAAACGTGTGCCGCCCCTCCGGGGCTTCGGCTTGTTGGGACCATGTCGCTCCCACCACTTACGTGGTGGGCTACGATGTGCCGTCCCTCCGGGACTTCGAGCGAAGCCACACCTGGACCGAAGCAATACTAAATTCGTCGCGCCACTCAAAGAATCTACGGATTAGTAGTACAGAGGACACAGAGAAAAGAGGAGAAAAAAACAGGAGAGAAAACCGTAATACCCGTTCAGAGGTCCCGTGCCAGGAATCGCTTCTTTCTCGGTCTTTCTCCTTCCTTCTCCTCTTTTCTCTGTGTCCTCTGTGTTGAGCTTTGAACTGCCGCGCTCTGCCTAGTCCACCGTCGAGATAATTTCCAACTCACTCACAGCCCCGTCGCGGACCGAAAATGCTCGCACAGGTTTGGGCGCATCTTGCCGTAACGAAATAATGAAATAGGCCTGGTCCGGATACCCGGCTTGTTCGATGTCCGACGGCGAAGGAACGTTTTCGGTGTAGAGATGCGAATGATACTGGCCGAGGTGAGTCAAACCTTGTTCGCGAATTGTGCGGAATAATTGAAACAATTCCTGCGGCGCAATTTCATATACGGTAGCGCTGGCCAAAGAATTAGTGGCCGGAAAAATCGCGGTGATCACGCCGTCGCGGCCCGCCAGCAATCCGCAACATTCCGTGCGCGGCTCGCGGCGCGCGTGCGCCAGCATTTCTTTCACAATTTCCGCGTGGATTCGGACGGGATCGGCCATGCGCCCGAGTTTACCTCAGAGCGCATGGCCGATTCAGGTTGGATGTTGCTTTTTGGAAAGACCCGGCTGGAACCTAGGCAGTCACGTTCAGGCTGCCAGTGCTGGTTGAAGCTGACGTGGAGCTGGGGCTGCCCGTGCCGCCCGATCCGGAAGAAGTGAATCCGCCGATCTGCTGAAGATCATTCTGCAGAGTGGCGAAGGCCGATTGCGCTCCCGAAAGATTTCCCGCCTGCAAATCCTGCGATAGCGTGCTGAAAGCCGCCGAGATCGGATTGGATTGCTGGGAGGAAGAAGACGACGAAGATGCCGACTGCATCTGGCCGCCATGGTGATGATGCCCGTGGCGATGATGGCCGCCGGCTTGTTGCACGCCGTTCTGAGCCCCGCCCTGCTGCGCGGTCTGCTGAATGTTGGTGTAATCCTGTTGCGCAGCCTGCAGGTTTCCGGACTGAAGGTCCTGCCCCAGCTGTGCGAATTGCTGCGCCACCGTGCCGCTGCCTGCGGTGGAGGTAGACGCAGTGGTAGTTGCTCCGGTGGTAGTTGCCGCGGCTGTTGCGGCCGCTGTAGTGGCAGCAGTGGTTGCGGCGGTTACGCCGGTTTGACTTGCTCCCGGGAAATTTTGCGACAGCGTGGCGTAATCCGACTGCGCCTGCGTCAGATTTCCGGACTGCAAATCCTGCCCCAATTGCTGAAACTCACTCTTCAGTTGCTGAAACTTCTGTGCACCCCCCTGGGCCCCTTGAGTTTGCTGATTGCCCTGGGCCGCCCCCGACGAGAACAGATTGCTGCTCAAAATGCCAGCGATCGACATGTGTACACCCCTCCCCAAAATTTACGAACCGAATCAGGCCTTCTGTCTGCCGAAGCTGGCCCAAGGAAAGTATCGGCAGTTCCCTGAGGTACTTTAGCCGACCAAAACAATCGACAGAGCGCCGCCTTTGCTAAGGCAACCGGCATGCCAATCCCGCCGTCGCGCACTCTATCTCTATGCCACCGAATCCAAACGCTTTGCAGCGCGCAATAATCGCAATTCAGCACCCTTATTCACTGTTCTGGGCAAGAACTCCTCACTGCACAAAATTCCACGGCACATTTTGCCGCTGCCCCAATTCGGCGCATGCTGTTTCAATTGAGTTCTAATTAATGAAGGTGGGTTCTACGTGGCATAGGCTTCAGCCTATGCCACAAAAAAAGGCGTCCCGGATGAACCGGAACGCCCTGAGAAATTCTACCTTGAACGACCAAGGACCGCTCTACGCTTTTTGAGCCGCGCGCCGCAGGAACGTGGGCACGTCCAGATCGTCCGCAGCCGTCGTATTTTCCTGATGGATGGTTTCGTTCACGACGGGACGCGGCGCTTCCTGCGGAACCTGCTGCGGCTCCACCACAACTTCGTCCTCGCGCCCAGCCTTCCAGGTCTTCGGCAGGTACGACGGCTTCTGATGCGGTTGCCGCCGCGCCGCCTCGCGGAATCCCGCGGCGATGACGGTAATCTTCACCTGCTCCTTCATATTCTCGTCCAGGACGGCGCCGAAAATTACGTTGGCATTTTCGTGCGCGGCCTTTTCGATGACGGAAGAGGCTTCGTGAACTTCGTTCAGCGTGATGCTGGACGATCCGCAAATATTGATTAGGATGCCCTGCGCGCCCTGAATGGAATTGTCCTCCAGCAGCGGGCTGTTGATGGCGCGCGTTGCGGCCTCCACCGCGCGATTGGCTCCGGAAGCCACGGCCGTGCCCATCACGGCGTAGCCCTGTCCCTGCATGATGGTTCGAACGTCGGCGAAGTCGCGATTGATAATGCCGGGAATGGTGATGATGTCGCTGATGCCCTGCACGGCTTGCCGCAGAACGTCGTCGGCGATGCGAAACGCTTCGAAGAAACTGGTTCCCGCTTCCACGGTTTCCAGCAGGCGCTCGTTGGGGATCACGATCACGGTATCGACGCTGCCAATCAGCTCGGAGAGCGCTTGCTCGGCCTGCTGCTGGCGGCGCTTGCCTTCGAACAGAAACGGCTTGGTAACCACCGCGACGGTAAGCGCACCCAGTTCGCTGGCCAGCGAAGCGACTACCGGAGCCGCGCCGCTGCCCGTACCGCCGCCAAGGCCGGTGGTGAGAAAAATCATGTCCGCGCCTTCCAGCGCTTCAATAATCTTGTCGGTATCCTCGAGAGCAGCCTTGCGGCCGATTTCAGGATTAGCGCCCGCGCCAAGCCCCTTGGTGAGCTTGCCGCCCAGTTGCAGCTTGACGGGCGCCTGGCAAAGCTTGAGCGCCTGCAAGTCGGTGTTCGCCGCGATGAACTCAACGCCCTCGACCTTGGCGCGGATCATGCGGTTGACGGCGTTGCATCCGCCGCCGCCCACGCCGATCACCTTGATCTTCGCGCCCTGGTGAGCTTCCTCGCTGAATGAAATCCGGATTCCCGCGTCTTTCGCCATTTCAGTTCCTCCCGCAAAAAAGTGGCCCTGCCCCGCCGGAGTTTTCCGCATCATGCGCCGGCGAACATACTTTTCAGTTTTCCTACAAATGTCGCCGGCTTCTGCGGCGCCTGACGCCGGGCGCGTGCACCGTAAAGAAGCAGGCCTACTACCGTTGCGTACTCGGGCTGGGAAAGCTGTTCGGGCATCCCTTCGAATGACCGTGGAACCGCCACGCGCGCGGGCAAATGGAACATGCTCTCGGCCTGTTCGACGAGTCCCTTGAGATGCGCTCCGCCGCCGGTCAAAACCAGGCCGGCCGGGATCTGCGTCGCAAAACCGCCGCGCTGCAATTCGTCGCGAACCAGCGAGAGCAATTCCTGCGCTCTGGGCTCCACAATTTCGTTGAGCATGCGCGTGAACACCGTGCGCGGAGGCCGGTCACCGACGCTGGCGATTTCAATGGCCCGATCCTCCACAATCAATTCCTGGAACGCGAAGGCGTGCTCGCGCTTAATTTTCTCCGCTTCGGGAATCGGCGTGCGCAGCCCCACCGCCAGATCGTTGGTAAAATGATCCCCGCCCACGGGAATGGCTGCGGCATGGCGCAACATTCCGTTGCCGAAGACCACCATCTCGGTCGTCCCGCCACCGATATCGAGCAGGCAGCAGCCCAACTCGCGCTCATCCTGCGTGAGGCAGGACTCCGCCGAAGCCAGCGGCTCAAGAACCGTGTCCGCGACCTCCACGCCTGCCTGGTTGATGGCAATCACCAGATTTTGCATGGCCGAAGCCGAGGAAGTTACCAGGTGAACGTTCACTTCCAGGCGCTGGCCGATCATGCCCAGCGGATCGCGAATATTGTCATGCGCATCGAGCAGAAATTGTTGCGGCAGAACATGCAACACGACGCGGTCTTCGGGGAGCGTAATATTCCGCGCGGCGTCCACCGCATGGTGAACGTCGTCGCGGTTGATGTCTCGCGGCTTGTGTCCCAGCGTGATGCCGCCGCGGCTATTGACCCCGCGCACGTGGCTGCCAGCCACGCCGACCACCACCCGCTCCACGGGTACTCCGGCGACACCTTCCGCTTCTTCGATCGCGCGCCGCACCGAAGTAGCCGCCGCGCCGATGTTGGCGATCAATCCCTTGCGCAGACCCTTGGATTCGGCCGCGCCCATGGCCACAAATCTTGCGCCCGTTTCGGTCAACTCGCTGATGATGGCGCACGTCTTCGTGCTGCCAACATCGAGCGCGACCAAATATTTGTCCTTTTTCGTCAACCCGCCGCTCCTTCTGCCTGTCGCATGCCCGGCCGGGGGGCTAGCCCGGGCAAAAGATTTTCAAATTCAGTTAGCGCTTCTTTCGCGCCGCTTCCACATGCTGAGGCGCCTTCTTGGCCACGCTCTTGGTCATGCTCGGAAGCGCGCTCTGCTTCACGTTGACCGCGACGGTCTTCGATTCCGGATTCACCACCACTTGCCGCGCAAAGCGCAAATCCACAGAATCGACGCTTCCGGCCCCGGCTCGCCACTGGTCGATGTTTTCCGCCAGCAAGTGGTAGCGGTTGCCAAAATCCGAATCGCCAAAGTGTACAAGAATCGGCGAATTTTTGCCGGAGGCAGTCCCAAGCCCGGTAAGCGTCACGCGCAAGTCCGCTGCATCCGAAAGATCCGCTTCGCTCACGTGATCGTCCGCGCCGGGCGAAACCTGCTCAATCTCCTTCATGAATCGCACGTACAGATTCATGCGTTGCCCGCGCGCTTCCAGCGAAGTGGATTCCCCGATGCCGCCAACCACTGGAAACTTGAAATCCCCATCCACGGGCCGCTCGAGAATCACGCCCTTGGCATCCACCAGCGACAGGTCGCTGCCGGTGCGAAGAAACGCCACGGGCACACGCTCGGTGATCTCCACGCGAATGCGATTGGGCATCACGCGCTGCACATGGGCCTCTTCCACCCAAGGCAGGGACTCGATGGCCTCGCGCCGCTCGGTCAGCGGCACGCGCACCACGCTGCGCCCCATGTCCTGGGAAAATTTCTCCGCAATCGATTCCTGCGGCACGAAGCGGTTCCCCTGAACTTCGATTTGATCCGCGCCGCGCATAAGAACGCCGGGGGAATATAGCAGGTAGTTCGCGGCCTCGTACAGAGCAAACCCGGCGCAAATCGCGGCGACGCCCGCGACCAGAATGCGGCGATACAAAGGCCACGTTTTGCGGCTGAATTTGCGCTTGCGGATTTCCACAGGCTTCTGCCGGCGAAGATATTTCGGCTCGTCTTCGGCCAGTGCATCCGCTGGTAGATAATCTGGTTCAGCGCTCATCGTTGTCTCACTGGACCTTCCACACGATCACTTCTTCTTCCAGTTCCACGCCGTACTTCTCGCGCACGCGGCTGCGAACGTCGGCGATCAGCGCCAGCATGTCGGCGGCGGTGGCGTGTCCGGCATTGATGAAAAAATTGGCATGGCGGTCGCTGACGCGCGCATCGCCGACCGAGTGGCCCTTCAGCCCCAACTCATCGATCATGCGTCCCGCGGACCCGCCGGGAGGATTCTTAAAAATACAGCCTGCGCTTTTTTGATTGAGCGGCTGGCTGGCTCGCCGCTTCTCATTGCAGATGCGTATTCCTTGAAGAATTTCGCTGTACGGTTTGGAGAGAAGTTCCAGTCGCACCGTCAGCATAATATCATCGGGCGCAAAAGATGTGTGCCTGTATTCAAAATTTATTTCGTTTCCCTTCAAGGTCTCGATCCGCCCGCTGGCCGCCCGGTAAATCTTCACTTCCCGCACATAGGTTCCGATTTGCGTGCCGTAGGCGCCGGCGTTCATGCGCAGCGCGCCTCCGATGGAGCCGGGCACGCCAATCAAGCCTTCCATGCCGCCCAGGTCGTGCTTGGCGCAGGTGGTCACGGTTCGCCCCAGGTCCGCGGCGCAGTCCACGTACACGTTGTTTCCTTCGAACCTCACATCCGGATCCTGCCGCGCAAGTTGCAGAACCACCCAGGGAAGCTCGCCATCCGGCAGCAACACGTTGCTGCCTCCGCCCAGAAAACGATGCGGCACACCATATTGTTTTAACAGATCAATCAGTTCAGGGAGAGACTCGTGCCTGTGGATAACTAAGACGTCGGAGGTGCCGCCAATTTCGAGAGATGTTTTTTGCGCCAGCGAAACGCCGGCCTTGCGCTCGACGCCCAGCGCGGCAATGGCCGCAATCAATTTGGGATCGCTAATGCGCATTTCTCACCAGAGCTTTTAGTCGCACAGGCTTCAGCCTGTGGGGGTTAGTCCATGCAGGAACGAAAACCCACAGGCTGAAGCCTGTGCTACGAAAATCGCCAACCAGTGTTGCTCTAATCCGCATGATGCAAAGACACCCTTGCTCCCAATAGAATCGCCAGTTCGCCCGGCGCCCTGCTCACGTTGCCCGCGCCGATGGTGAGAATCGCGTCTCCGGGCCGCGCGGCGCGCAGCAATTCCTCAATTCCCTCTTGCATGGAGCTGTGAAAGACAACATTTTTGTGGCCGGCTGCGCGAATGGCCTCGGCCAAAGCCTGCCCGCTGACGCCGGGAATGGGCGGCTCGCCCGCGGCGTAAATGTCCATCAGCACAACCATGTCCGCCTGATTGAACGCGCAGCAGAATTCGTCCCACAGGTGCTTGGTGCGCGTGTAGCGGTGAGGCTGAAAGAGAACTAGGATGCGCTCGAAATGGCAGCCGCGCGCGGCTTCCAGCGTGGCGCGAATTTCCACGGGATGGTGGCCGTAGTCGTCGATCAGCGTGATGTGGTCGATGACGCCCTTGACGTCAAACCTGCGGCCCACACCGGCAAATTCCTCAAGCCCCACGCGAATCAATTCCGAAGGCACGTTCAGATAGAGCGCCACGGCCGCGGCGGCCGCCGCATTGCGCACATTGTGAATTCCCGGAGGCCCGTTCAAATGAAATTTTCCGAGGTCGTCGCCGCGATAGGTCAGCCGAAACTCGCTGCCGATGCCCAGCAGCTCGATGTCGCTGATCACCAGATCGGCCTGGCTGGAAGTGCCGTAGGTGATGATGGGGCGCTTCACATTTGGAATGATGGCCTGCACGTTGGGCTCGTCGAGGCACAGGACGGCGGCGCCATAGAACGGCACACGATTGACGAACTGCGTGAAGATTTCCTGAATTTCATCGAGAGATTTGTAGGTGTCCAGGTGCTCGCGGTCGATGGTGGTCACCACGGCAACCACGGGCGCAAGCAGCAGAAAAGTGCGGTCGCTTTCGTCGGCTTCCACCACCATGTATTCGCCGCGGCCCAGGCGCGCTGTCGAGCCGATGTGGTTCACGCGCCCGCCCACCACAAATGTTGGGTCCAGGCCTGCGGCGGCCAGCACGCTGGCAGTCATCGACGTGGTCGTGGTCTTGCCGTGCGCTCCGGCGATGGCGATTCCGTATTTCAGGCGCATCAATTCGGCCAGCATTTCGGCACGCGGAATCACCGGAATTTTCAACCGGTGCGCTTCCACGACCTCCGGATTGTCCGCGCGTATGGCCGAGGAAACCACCAGGACGTGCGCGCCTTGAACGTGCTCCGCGCGATGGCCCTCGAAAATTTCCGCGCCCAAATTCAACAGGCGCTCAGTGATGGGCGTGGACTTGGCATCCGAGCCGGAAACCGAATAGCCCAGCGTGAGCAGCACCTCGGCGATTCCGCTCATTCCGATCCCGCCGATGCCGACGAGATGAATGCGTTTGAAATTGCGAAAAGTCACCATCATGCCCGGGCCACTCCTTCAATCAAGTTTACGATTTCCTGCACGGCGTGCGGCCTGGCAAGACTCCGCGCCTTCTGAGCCATGGCCTGCAGGTCGGCTGGCTTGTCGAGCAATGCAAAAATTTCCTGCGTAAGGCGCTGCACGCTGAGCTGGGGCTCGGGAATCAATCTGGCTGCGCCCGCGCGTTCCATCTCCTGTGCGTTGCGGAGCTGGTGGCTGTCTGTGGATGCGCCAAAGGGGATGAAGATGGCGGCGCGTCCGGCTGCGGCGACTTCCGCTGCCGTGATGGCGCCTGCGCGGCAGACGATCAAATCGGCCTGCGCAAATCTCTCCGACATGTTTCCGATGAAGGGCACAACCTCCGCGTCGATTTCACGCTGTGTATAAGATGCGCGAACATCATTATAGTCACGCTCGCCGGTCTGGTGCACGATGGAGATACGATCTTTTTTTCAGCCAGCAAATCGGCGGCGTCCATGAATGTGCGGTTGATGATTCGAGCGCCCTGGCTGCCGCCGGTGATCAGCAATCGAAAGGGTTCCGCGGGCGCGCGTGAAGGAATGGCGAAAAATTCCGGCCGCACGGGAATGCCGGTCAGCGTGGCTTTCGTTCCCCAGAGTTTCGTCGGCGCCTCGTAGGCCGTGGCGATGCGATTCACCATGCGCGCCAGCACGCGGTTGGTGAACCCGGGCTCCGCGTTGGGCTCGAATACCACAGTTGGCAATCCGCGCAGCACGGCGGCAAGCATCATGGGGCCGGCTGCATATCCGCCCACGCCAAGCGCCGCGCAAAACTTGTGCCGCCGCAGAATCGAGAACGAATCCCACATTGCCGGAACAAGCTTGGCCGTATTGCGCACAAGCCTCATCCCGCCGATTCCTTTGAGTCCCGCCGAGCGAATCGTTTCCAGCGGATACCCTGCCTCGGGCACCAGCCGCGCTTCAATCCCGCGTTGCGTTCCCACGAACACCACTGCTCTTTCCCCTTCTCGCGACATCCATTCCCGGGCAATCGCCAAGGCCGGGAATACGTGGCCGCCCGTGCCGCCTCCGGCGATCAACAGCTTGCCGTTTCGTCGCCCGGCATTCGTCACGCGCCGCTCCCAGCCGGCCGATGCAACTAGTCCGCCTGCCGGCTAATATTCAACAAAATGCCGGTGGCCAGGAGCATCACCAGCAAGCTCGATCCGCCATAGCTGATGAACGGCAGCGGAATTCCCTTGGTCGGCATCATCCCCAGCACCACGCCCAGATTGATCATGGTCTGGCTCACGATCATCACCGTAATGCCAAGCGCGGCGAAACGTCCGAAATCATTGCTGGTCTTGAAGGCCGAGCGCATTCCGCGCCACCCGTAAATCGCAAACAGGCACAGCACAATCGCTCCGCCGATGAACCCCAGTTCTTCGCACAACACCGCAAAGATAAAATCAGTGTGCGCCTCGGGCAGATAAAATAATTTTTGTTTGCTTTCCATCAAGCCCACGCCGGTAAAGCCGCCGGACCCCACGGCGATCAGCGATTGCATGAGCTGAAAACCGTGGCCCTGCGGGTCCGCCGTGGGATTCAGAAACGCAATGACGCGCTCCAGGCGATAGGGCACGCGCACGATCAGCAAGTAGATCACCGGAAGCGCGGCCAGCCCCGCTCCGACAATGTATTTCCCGTTGAGTCCCGCGACATACAACATGGCCACCGCGATGATGAAAATTTCCACGGCCGTGCCCAGGTCCGGCTCGATCACCACAAGCCCCACGAATACCAGCACGGGCAAGATCGCCGGAAGAATGGTGTGCTTCCAGTCGTTCATGCCAAAGCCATCCGGGCGGCGGCGCATTTCCAGAAACCAGGCCAGATAAAAGATCACCGCCAGCTTGGCAAGTTCGGAGGGCTGCAAGCTTGCCGGGCCAAGGCGAATCCAGCGATGCGTGGCGTGCGATTTATCCAGAAAAAACACGCCCGCTAACATCAGCAGCACGCCAAACAATCCGCTGAAAATTACTTCCGGCCGCCGCAGCTTGCGGTAATCCAGATTCATCACGGCCATCATTCCGCCGAGTCCGCAAGCCAGCCAGAGAAGCTGGCGCAGCAGGAAGTGCGAGCCGTTTCCGTACTCGTCGCGGGCCATCACGGCGGACGCGCTAAACACCATGATGGCGCCGACCAGGCACAAGGCCAGCGTCGAGCCAAACATCCATCGATCCGTTTGCAGTTGCCGGGGCATGTCTTAGGAAGAAACCTTTCGCGCGGCCGAAGGAGCCGCATGCATTTTTTCAAGTTCGTGGACCAGTTGTTTGAAGACGCGTCCACGGTGCTCATAATTCTCAAATTGATCAAAGCTCGCGCAGGCCGGCGCAAGCAGGACGGTATCGCCCGGCCGGGCGCGCTTCGCGGCGGCCTCCACGGCGCGCGCCAGCGTATCCGACCGCTCCACGAGCACAACACCGGCGAGATCCGCCTCGATCTTGTCCGCGGCGCTGCCGATCAGCAGGGCCATGCGCGCGCGGTCGCGCAACGATTGCCGGAGAATCTTGTAGTCGCTGCCCTTGTCCTTGCCGCCCAGAATCACGAGGACATTTCCGGAAAATGCGTCCAGCGCCTTGAGCGTGGCATCCACATTTGTGGCCTTGGAGTCGTTGAAGTATTCCACTCCGGAAATCGTGGCCACGTATTCAATGCGGTGCTCCACGCCTGCAAATGTGCGAACGCCTTCCGCGATCGCGGATGGCTCCACTCCGGCAAGTCTTGCGGCAGCGGCCGCCGCCAGAACATTTTCAACATTGTGGCTGCCGCGCAGGCCAATCGCTTTGCGTTCGAGAAGAACGGTTTCCGCGCCATCGCAGCGAAAAATAATTTCGTCGCCGCGCAGATAGCAGCCGCTGGCAACGCGCTTCTCCCTGCTGAACCAAAACACGCGCGGCCCGGCGGGCGCGTATTGCTGAGCGACGGCATCGTCGGCGTTGATGATGGCGGCGTCTTCCGCCGTCTGATTTTGAAATATGCGGGCTTTTGCCGCCGCATACGCTTCGATCGATCCGTGGCGGTCCAGGTGGTCCGGCGTAATATTGAGCAGCACGGCGATGTTCGGCCGGAACGTGGAAATATATTCGAGTTGAAAGCTGCTGGCCTCCACCACCGTGAAGCTCGTGTCGCTGGAAATGTCCACGCGCGAGATCAGCGGCGTGCCGATATTTCCGGCCACCTGCACGGGCAATCCCGCGGTTTCCAGAATGTGGCCGATGAGCGAAGTAGTGGTGGTCTTGCCGTTGGAGCCCGTGATGCAGATGAGCCGCCCGCGCAAAAATCGCCAGGCCAGCTCGATCTCGCTCCACACCGGAACGCCGATGGCGCGAGCCGCCGCGAGCGCGCCCATGGTGGGCGGAACGCCAGGACTGGGCACAATCAAATCCTGCTCCGCAAATGTTTCCGCGCGGTGCCCGCCGAGTTCCAGAGTGACGCCCGCGGCGCGTAGCTTCGCAGCCGCTTCGGCAATTTCCTGCTCGGGCCGAGCCTCGGTCGCGGTGACGCGCGCTCCACGCTCCGCGCAGAACAGCGCCGTGGCGATGCCGGTGCGGGCCAGTCCCACCACTAGCACTTTCTTTCCCGCGAGTTCAATGACCGGTTTCAACGGCTACCTCAATTTCAGCGTCGTCAGCGAAAACAGCGCAAACACCAAAGCCAAAATCCAAAATCGTACAATCGTTTTCGATTCGCTCCATCCGCCCAGCTCGAAATGGTGGTGCAGCGGAGACATGCGAAAGATGCGCTTCCCGGTCGTGCGGAAGGATATGACCTGCAAAATGACCGAACCCGCTTCCATCACGAAAACGCCGCCAACAAAGAACAACAGGATTTCCTGCTTGATGGCCACGGCGATCATGGCGATCGAACCGCCCAGCGCGAGAGAGCCCACGTCTCCCATGAATATTTCGGCGGGGTGCGCGTTGTACCAAAGAAATCCCAGCGACGATCCAACCAGCGCACCGCAAAACACCGTGAGCTCGCCCACCTGCGGAAGATGCTGAATGTCCAAGTAAGCCGAGAACCCCGCGTGGCTGGTTACATACGTCAACACGGTGAGCGCACCCGCGGCCACCACCACGCAGCCGATGGCCAAGCCGTCCAGCCCATCGGTAAGATTCACGGCGTTGGACGATCCGACAATCACGAGGGCCACAAAAATCAAGAACGGAAGATAGGAAAACCACCAGAAATAGGGCGATAAAAGAAGCGAGTGAATAACCAGGTCGGGATGAAAATTCTTAAAAAACGGAATGCTCAGTTGCGTGGAGTACGTGCCGCTTGTGGTAAACGAGAGCAGCGAAACGGCCACGGCGCAACTGGCGATGGTTTGAAAGCAAAATTTTAGTTTCCCGGTCAAGCCGAGATTTCTCTTCTTCATCACCTTGCTGTAATCGTCCACGAAGCCGATGGCCCCGAAAACCAGCATGGTGAAAATGGCCAGCCACACGTAGGCGTTTTGCAGGTCGCCCCACAGCAGAGTGGGAATCACGGTTGACCCCACGATCAGCACGCCTCCCATGGTCGGCGTTCCGGCCTTGGCCTGATGGCTCTTGGGGCCTTCTTCGCGGATGAACTGCCCGATCTGCAGTTCGCGCAAGCGCCGGATCACCCAGGGGCCGAGCACTAGAGTGGTCAGCAGGCCGGTGATGCTGGCAAGCGCCGTCCTGACGGTGATGTAGCGAAACACGTTGAGCGCGTGAAAATAGCGCTGCAGCAAGTCGTAGAAAAGGTAGAGGAGCATTTCAGGCACGCTCCTTGGGCGCGCCGCGCGCGGTGGAGGCAACTGTCTCTGAATTTGCGCGCGCAAATCGCGAATCAAGCGCTTCGACGATGCACTCCATCTTCACGCCGCGCGAACCTTTCACAAGCAACACGTCTCCCGGCTCAATCAAACCGGCAACGAACGAGCCGGCCTCTTCGGAGGACGCGCAAAATCTTGCCTGCGCCGCCGGATGCCCTGCTTCCACGGCGCCACGCACGAAATTTTCCGCATCGCCCCGCACGCCGATAATCCATGCAAGTTTTCCGGCTGCGGCAGCCGCGCGCCCAGCCTCTCGATGCAGTTCAGCCGAGGCCGGACCAAGCTCCAGCATTTCGCCGGCCGCCAGGATGTGGCGGCCCTCGGCGGGGGTATTCGCCAGCAGCCCAATCATGGCCCGCAGGGCCACAGGGTTCGAGTTGTAGCAATCGTTGATCACCGTGAATCCCGCGTCGTACTGCAGGACGCGCCCGCGCATACCCGTGGCCTGCAATTTTGGAAACACTTCCCGCGCTTCCGGCGCGCCCACGCCCCAGACGCTGGCCGCGGCCAGCGCCGCCAGCGCATTGAAAATATTGTGTCGCCCGGCAAGCGGCAGGCTCAGCCGCGCGCGGCCCTCCGGGCCCAGAAAATCGAATTCGCTGCCGTTCAATCCGCGATCCTGAATATTTTCGGCGCGAAAATCGGCGAGTTCGGCCACGCCAAATGTCAGCACGCGGCCCGGCGCAACATTCGCAAAACGCGCCACACGCGTATCGTCGGCATTCAGAACCGAGACGCTTTTGCTTCCCGCCAGCCCTTCGATCAATTCGCGTTTGGCCAGCGCAATTTCGTCCACCGAAGCAAAAAATTCCAAATGCACGGGCGCCACGCAGGTGACCACGCCCACTTCTGGACGGGCAATTTCCGCCAGGCGCTTCAGTTCGCCCGCGTGGGACATCCCCAGTTCCACGACCGCTGCTTCGTCCGCTTCATCGAGCCGCAGCAATTGCAGCGGCAGACCGTACTCGTTGTTCAGATTGCCTTCGGACTTCAGTACGCGGAACCGCGCGCCCAGCAGCGCCGCCAGAATTTCCTTTGTTGTGGTTTTCCCGGCCGAGCCGGTGACGGCTGCCAGGCGCCGCCCCCATCTCGTTCGAACGGCTTGGGCGAGGTCTTGGAGCGCCGCGAGCGTGTCTGGAACGGCAAGCAGCTTTGCGCGCACAGGCTCGGCGTACCCGGCGAGGCGGTCCTGCGCCACGACGCACGCCAGCGCGCCTGCTTCCAGGGCCGCCACGACGTGATCGTGTCCATCGTGACGCGGTCCGTGTATGGCGACGAATAGCTCGCCACGAGCCACGGTGCGAGAATCAATCGACACACCGGCCAGCCGGGCCAGGGAGTCGACGCCTCCGGGCGGCGTAACCCCCAGAGCGCGAGCCACTTCTTCAACCGTCCACCGCATAGCGTCCTCAAGGGGCTGGGTTTCAATAGTTTCTTTCCACCCTCGAATCAGCGTCCCTTACGAATAGAGTGCACTTTCATTGCCGCAACCTTGCCGTTCATCCAACAGTAGGGGAATGGTCCGCCGCGGCGGATGCCCCTACGCCTGCGTTCACAAAGCTATACACAAACTAGTCCCCATACCCGCGCTGGCTGAGAATCCGATGCGCCACCGCGCGATCGTCAAACTCAATGGTGCGGTCGCGCAAGCACCTGATAAGTCTCATGCCCTTTGCCCGCGAGCAGCACGATGTCGCCGGAGCGCGCCTCGTCCAGCGCCACTTCGATGGCCTTCTGCCGGTCCGGCTCGATGAATAGCTTGGCCTTGGTGCGTTGCGCGCCGACGATAGCGTCGTTGATGATCAGCAGCGGGTCTTCGCTGCGCGGATTGTCCGAAGTGAGCACGACGATGTCGCTGGCGCGCCCCGCCGCTTCTCCCATCAGAGGCCGTTTGGTGCGGTCGCGGTCCCCGCCACAGCCGAAAACGGTAATGATGCGGCCATCGGGATTGAGCTCCCGTGCAGTGGTGAGCAGGTTGCGAAGCGCGTCATCGGTGTGCGCGTAATCCACAACCACCAGGAAAGGCTGACCGGCTTCAATGCGTTCGAAGCGGCCCGGCACAGCGGAAAGCTGCGCAATGCCGTCGGCGATCACTTCTTTCGAAAGATTCAGAGCCACGCCCGCGCCGACCGCAGCGAGAATGTTGTACACGTTGGTCCGGCCGACCAGCTTGGAGCGAATCTCAATTTTTCCCGCGGGAGTTTCCGCCGTGAACTCGATGCCGGAAAGCGAAAGCGTGAGCTTGCGCGCGGTGACATCCGCGCCAGGTTCCAACCCGTAGGTCAGCGTGCGCGTGGCCAGGCCGGAAAGCCTTCGCCCATACTCATCGTCGCGATTAATCACGCCTGCCGCCGGCGCCGCCGCGCCCGTGCCTTCGAACAAGCGGCGCTTTGCCGCGAAATAATCTTCAAACGTTTTGTGGTAATCGAGATGGTCGCGGGTGAGATTGGTGAAGATGGCCACGGCGAACGGGCAGCCCCACAAACGGTCCATGGACAGCGCGTGCGAACTGGCCTCCAAAACCGCGTGCGTGCCTCCAGCCTGAACGATCTTGGCCAGAAACTTCTGAAGGTCGAGCGATTCGGGAGTGGTGTTTGGCGCGGGCATGGCCTCGCGCACCAGCCGATAGCCAATGGTGCCCAACAGGCCCACTTCGCAGCCCGCCGCGCGAAGAATCGGAATCCACCAGGTAGGAAGTCGTGGTCTTGCCGTTGGTTCCGGTCACGCCAATCAGTTTCAGCACTTCGGCGGGATGCCCGTAATAATTGGCCGCGGAGATGGCCAGTGCCTTGCGCGCATCCGCAACTTGTATCCATGGAAATTTTGGAGGAAGCGTTCCGGGACTTGGCTTGCTCGCTCATGACGGCCACGGCTCCGCGAGCCACGGCGTCCGCCACGAATTTGTTGCCGTCGGTTTTTTCTCCGCGAATGGCCACAAACAAAGTTCCGGGGGTCACCTTGCCGGCTGTCATAGGCGATTTCCAAGAGCTCCAGATCGCCGTCGCTCGGCAGCCGTGCGCGTTTCGATGCCTCGCAGCAACTTCGCCAGGCGCACTCCCACTCGCGCTGTTCCCGCTTGCGTCACGTGTGTTTCACCATCCCCATTTTCCGCCACACATCCCGCCTTCAAGATCACTTGGCTTTCCCCCGGGCAGCCGCCGATACCAGCGATGCGGAGCGGGCGAATCGCACGGTGATCCGGTTGCCCCGGCGAATCATCGCTCCAGGTTCGGGAGACTGTGCCGTGGCGATGCCGGTGCCAACCAGGACAGGAGTCAGCCCCAATTTCAGGCATTCTTGCGTCACGTCTCGCACTGTTTTCCCAGAAGTTGCGGCGCGGGAATTCCTTCGCCCTCGGCCAGCTCCATCGGTCGGCGCAGAAGCTCCAGCCGGAGCGGAAGACGCTGCCGGAACAGATTCATCCAACGTGGCGGCCGTGTGAGGTCTGCACGGGATCGAAGTCGCTCCCGTCAGTTAAATTGTCGTCCCTAACCTTATCGTGCGCGGCCTGCATGCGGCTTGCGCGCAGGGTTTCCGCGGCGACAGGAACGTCGCGCGGCACGTCCAGATACGCGAGCACCTGCTGCGCCACTGCGCTGGAACACGGGCGCGGCCACCTGGCCGCCTTCGTGCGGGCCTACCGGAGAATCTAGCTGCACCAGAATAGTCACGGCCGGCGTGTTGATTGGCGCGAAACCCACAAAGGACGCGATCAAATCGTGCGTGGAGTAGCGGCCCGTTTCCGGATCGTATTTTTGCGCGGTGCCGGTCTTTCCAGCCGAAGTGTAGCCCTCCAGCTTGGCCAGCTTGCCCGTTCCGTTCAGCACCACGCCTTCCAGCATCTGGCGCATGGATGCAGCGGTGGTCTCTCTGATGACTCGCCGGCGGACGGTTGCGGATCCGGCGGCTCCGTCAGTTGGTTTCCGCGGCTCAGCGCGCGCACCACGTGCGGCCTGACGATCAAGCCGCCATTGGCAATGGCGGACACCGCCGAGATCATCTGCAGCGGCGTCACGCCGACTTCCTGCCCCATGGAAATCGACCCGACGGAAACCGGCGTCCAGTTTTCCAGGCGGCGCAGCATCCCGCGGCTTTCGCCCGGCAAATCCACGCCTGTGGATTGGCCGAAGCCGAAGGCGCGAATGTAGTCATAAAATTTGGGCGCTCCCAGGCGCAAGCCGACTTTGATCGCGCCAACATCGCTGGAGTTGGCCAGGATCTGCGAAACGGTGAGCAGCCCGTACGGCTTTGTGATCGCGAATGCGGTGCCCGGCGATATAGATCGCGCCATTCTGACAATCGATGACCTCGTCCGGATTGGTGAGCCCCTGATCGATGGCCGCGGAAAGCGTCACGATCTTGAAGACCGATCCCGGCTCGTAAAGCGAACTGATGGCGCGGTCCATGCGCGCTTCGGGTGCGCTGTCCTTGGCCGCATTGGGATTGAACGTGGGCCAGTTGGCGACGGCCAGCAGTTCGCCGGAATTCGGATTTTCAACGATGACCGTGCCGGATTTCGCGTGCGTTTCTTGAATGGCCTGCGCCAGTTCTTTTTCCGCAATGTACTGAATTTTTTCATCGAGCGTGAGCACCACGCTGGTGCCAGTTTCCGGCGCTTTTTCGGTGGAGTCGTACCAGCGGCGGTGCGCGTCGGCCAGGATCAGCATTTTGCCTGGCTTGCTGCGAATGCTGTCGTCCAGCGAGTACTCGATGCCTCCCAGCCCCTTTTCGTCAATGTCCACGTAACCCAACACGTGCGCGGCCAGGTCGCGCTTGGGATAAAATCGTCCGCCCTCCCGCTGAAAATAAATTCCGCGCAGATTCATGGCCGCAATGCGGTCCGCTTTTTCAGGGGGAAGTTTGCGCGCAATCCACGCAAAGGAATGGGAGCTGGCGATGCGCGTGGCAATTTCGTCGGCCGGAATGTCCAGCACCTTGCCGATGAGGCGGGCCACCATGTCCGGGTCCGCGATTTCCGAGGGCACGGCGAAGGCTGAATCCACCGGGACGCTCATGGCCAGCGGATTCATGTTGCGGTCAAAAATTTCGGCCCGGCTGGCGCCCACATCCACGATCAGACGCTGCTGGTGCTGCGCGCGGGAATAATATTCGCTGTAGCGGAAGAGTTGCAGGTAGGCCAGCCGTCCGAACACCGCCCCGGTCCACAGCGCGGCGAGGGCAGCTACAATCATGATCCGTGTCCGGGAGCTGCGAAGATCCATATTTTACCGGAAACTCCAGGCCGAACAGGCGTGAGGCGCGGGCACGTCCGTCTGGCCGGGCGGCTCCGGCTCACCTTTCCGATCATTAATAGCCGGGGGCGGCGGGAAACATCGCCGCCGTAAGAAGTTTATTGCTGCGCTGCCGGAGCGTATGCCGTGCGCGCCTCAGCCATGACGGCGTTCGGCGGCTGGTCCATGGGAGCCACTTGTCCAGGCACGGGTGCGGTAAGGCCAAGCTGTCGCCGCGCGATCATGTCGATGCGTTCCGGCGCGCGCAATCCGGCTACTTCCAGTTTGAGTTCCTGATTCAGTTCAGTGGCCTGGGCGCGCTCGCTGCGCAGCGATTCGAGCTGGTAGCGCAGCTGGATAGTCTCGAAATGCTGCCAGGCGTACAAGAAGGCGCACAGGGCGATCAAAGCGCCCAGCGAAACCACGCGCACGCATTCGCGCATGTGATCGGGCGCCACATGGCGCACCAGACGCGAATTGTCGATATGCTTGACGGTGTAAAACTCGCTCATTGCAACCACTCTTCCTTATGATACTTCCCGCGTCTGCCCGCCTCAGCCGGCTGATCGGGGTCGAGTTTTTCGGCCACGCGCATTTTCACGCTGCGTGCGCGCGGATTTTCCGCAATCTCCGCGTCCGAAGCCTGGATCACTTTCTTGGTGAGAATCTTCAGCACGCCTTCCTGCGCGAGCCGCTGAAAACACTGCTTCACCGGGCGGTCCTCCAGCGAGTGATAGCTGAGCATCACCCAACGGCCGCCCTGAGATAGTGTGGCAGGAACCCTAGAAAGAAACTGCCCGAGTTCCTCCATCTCTCGATTCACCGCAATCCGCAGCGCCAGAAACGTTTTTGTCGCGGGATGCAGCTTCTGCCTTCCCCTAGCGTTTCGGGCCCCTGCCACAACCGTTGCCAGGTGTTCGGTGTCCCGTATGGGACGCGCGCGAACAATGTTCCTGGCGATTCTGCGTGAATCCCGCTCTTCAGCCAGCTGATAGAGCAGGTCGGCGAGGTCTTTCTCATCCGCCGTGTTCACAATGTCTGAAGCCGTCAATTCGCTTTCGCGGTCCATGCGCATATCCAAGGGACCCTGCGAGCGAAACGAAAAACCGCGTTCGCCCAGGTCCAGCTGCATGCTCGATACGCCCAGATCCGCCAGCACGCCATCGGCGGGAGGAAGCCCTCGCTCCGCGAAAACCTCGCCGATTTGTGAAAAGTTGGCGTGCACCAAAGTCACCTTGTCCTTAAACTCCGAAAGCCTCTCGCGCGCAATTTCCAGCGCCTGCGCGTCTCGGTCCAGCCCTACCAGCTGCCCGCCCGCTCCAAGCCGCCGCACAATCTCGATCGAATGCCCGCCAAGTCCAACGGTTGCATCCACATACAGCCCGCCGGGCTTGATTGCCAGCCAGTCCATCGTCTCTTCGATGAGCACTGGCTTGTGTTGAACGTTCAACTAAATTCCCAGTTCATCCAAAATCTTCAAGTCGTCGTCCGTAATCGGGCTCTTCTTCAAGTTCTCCAGCGACCGGCCATGGTTCCAGACTTCCAGGTACGTCAGGTGCCCCATCACGTCCACGTCGCCTTTCATCAGCGCCGCTTCCCGGAGCACCGGTGGAATCAGGATCCTTCCCTGACTGTCCACTTCCACCGCCTGGCCGTAATAATTGGTCCAGGTCAGAAACTTCTGCTTGGTCTTGTTATGCGAGGAAAGCCTGGCCAGCTTGCTCTCCAGCTCTTCCCAGACCTTCATCGGGAAGATGCGCGCATAATCACCGGTTTCGCTCGTGACGTAGAACTGCTCTCCAAATCCCTTGAGCTCTTCCAGAAAGGCCGCGGGAATTTTGAGGCGTCCCTTCTCGTCCACTCTTGCCGGTATGTTTCCCCTTAGCATGTAGTCGTCTGCCCAAAGCCACTGTCGAGCGATCGCTCCTCATTGGTGGTCCCCTTTAGTGCCTTACAGCCACATCTACTTCGCCACCGCTTTTCACTTACTACCACTTCTTCCCACTTTGTGCCACGATTCTAGTCAGGATCGAAAACTTGTCAAGTAAAAATCCCATGTATAAGAAATTTAATTGTGGATATCGGCGAGAATTGTGGTGCGATTTTCAAAAACCACTACAGGTTGTGTGGAAGAAAAATTCCGCAACTAGAGTTAGAACCGCGCATTCCGGCACACCTCGAAAAAAATGTTTCGTAAGAGTAACGGGCAGGCGATTTCAGGCGAGGAGATGGAAGATTATCGCGTCCTGGGCAACTAGCTCGTCAAAACTCCATGCGCATTTGAAATGCGATCATGCGCGGGGTGCTATCGCCGCCCAAACCGACGCCGAGCAATCCGGTCGGGGGAGACGTGGTGGAAGTAAGCGCTCCAAACCCGCTTTGCGTGGAAGGTTTTCCGGGGATGCCGGCAAACACGTTGCTCGGAAGCGCGAAATTCGCATGGTTAAATACGTTGAAGAATTGAGCGTCGAAACGCAGCTTCACGCGCTCCGTAATCGGGAACCACTTAGTGAGGTAGAAATCGCTCCAGAAGAATTGAGGACCGCGCAGCGCGTTGCGGCCGAGATTCCCGAATTGACAATTCTTGGGGATGTCGGGATTTGGATCGTTGGGGTTTGTGCTGTCATAGCATGCTCCAGTGCTCGAATCCACGGTCGAGAGAAAGGCATCTGGATTCAGCCATTGAACTGTGCCCGGTAGTGTGATACCGGTAATGGCATGGTGTTCATAGAGCGGCACGCCGGGAACCACGCTCGCGAATTGCGGGCCGCTGCCGTTCACGATGCCATTGCCATTCGCCGAATAGGGCGAGCTTAAGACTGAAAACGGAATTCCGCTGTGCCAAAACACGGTTCCCGAAACCTGCCAGCCGTTCAGCACAAAGCCAAGAGAGTGGTTCCGAACTTTGATCGGCAATTGGTAGACATATTGCGCGGTGAGATTGCCGCGGATGTCGTAATCACACGGGCCGTAGTTTCGCGCGAGTTCTCCCGGGAGCGGCGAAAGAATTCCTCCTGCCGAGAATTGCAGGAACCCGCCATTGGAGACCTCGTCCATGCAACGGCTCCAGGTATAATTGATTTGTCCCATTAAGCCGTGCCCAATACGCTTCATGGCGGTCAACTGCAGGCCATCGTAATGGCTGTTTGCCCCGGTGGAAAATTGTGTCACCGCTCCGAATCGCGGATCGATCGCGCCGGTTCGTTGCGGATCGGCAGGATTCACATACGGGAATGGTGCAAAGCAGCCCGGGCAGACTGTTTGATAACCGTTCACTTGCGTCAAATAAGGCTGGTTGACCGCGCGCGTGCCGACATACTGCGCCTTGAGGCTCCCCGTGCTCCCCAACTCATGCTCCAAACCAAGACTCCATTCCATGAAGTAGGGCGCATGAAGTTCTCCGCTGGGCACCGCTGTGATGGCGACAGGAGGAAGACAGGTTGCGGCATTCGCCATTGAGGATGCGCAGGAAAGCTGGCCTTGCGTAAATCCCGAACGGAAGGCCTGATTGGCGGCCACGGTGGCATCCACCGCGCTGTTAGCGATTCCGGGCGCGATTGCCGTGCAGCCGAATGTGGGGTCGCAACCTGCCGAACCAGCTTGGCCTACGGTACCCAGCTGTCCAGACTGGAACGTCTGAACATACGGCGGATTTACGCCAACCACATCGGCGATGGTTCCGGGCAAGAGATCGCTGAAAATCCCGAAGCCTGTGCGCAGCACGGTATTGGGTTCAAATTGCCAGGCGACGGCTGTTCTGGGTTGCAAGATTGCCAATGGCGTCGAGGAAAACACGTGACCGAGACCGGTCTGAACGGCGGCGTTCAGCGGCTGGTTTACATTATGGGAGATGGAATCGAAAGAGCCCTGAAGGCGGGCAATTTGATTGTGCGGATTGAGCGGATTGGAATTCAATGTATCCCGTATCCCAAAAGTCCACGTAAGTTTCTTGGTCAGCTTCCAGGTGTCCTGGGCATAGAGATCGAGATTGAGGAAGTTGAAGGGTTGGTTCGCTGACGTGGGGAAAGTTTCGGCGGCTGTGTTGGCAACGCCATAAATATATTGCTCCAAGTTGGCGTATGTCACCGTCGGCACAGAGCCTTCTGCGAAGTCGTAATCGTTCAGCCGAAGAATACGCGTATTGGTTCCAAAGCGGAGTTCGTGCGCGCCGTGGCTCCAGGCCAGATTGTCGTTGATAAACAATCGCGAAGCGCGTCTTCCCTGGACCCACGTGTTGTCGAGTCCCCCCACAGTAGTGAACGCATTGGCCCCGGTGCCTTGCAGAACAATGGGAAATGCGGCAAGAGTCTTCTGAAAATCCGCAGGCCCAAATAAACTCCCATACCACGAAAATGCCGGGTTGAAATAATTCACAAGATTCTGCGAAAAGACGTGGGTGTATCCGGCTGCGACGGAATAAAGCGGCTGAGGAGAAAACGAGTCGAACAAGGAATTGATCGGATCGGTGTAGGCAGCTTGCACGCCGGTATCGGCCTGAAGGCGAACCCAGGTTGTGTTTTTCTCATCGATATTGTAATCGATGCGAAGCGTCTGAACCTGTTCGTGATCGTCGCTGGAATGCGAGACAAGCCTGGGTATTTTCGCAACCATCCGCAGCGCGCGCCGAGCGGACAGCCGAGGACAGCGGTGGCCGTCCCGCTGGTATTTCCGTACAGGGAAAACATCTTCTGATAGAACGGGACTGATTGCGGCGACGGTGGATATTTGAGTTTACCGGGGTGGTTGAGGTCGGGCATGCCCAAGGGAAGTTGCTGCAAGACGTAAGCCTGAAACGCCGGGGTTGGCACGGTCGCGGCCGTGACGATCGGAAGCGCGATGCGCACCCATTCGCTATCGAAGAAGAAAAATAATTTGTCGTGAACGATCGCGCCGCCTACACTTCCCCCAAAATGATTCACCACGGCGCCCGGCTTCTGCCTCCCCGGAACCGCGTTCGTGAAATAATCCGCTGCATTCAATCTCGAACCGTTCCACAACTCATAAAGATTTCCATGAAACTGATTCGACCCGGACTTCGTGACGTAATCGACCTGGGACGCTCCGTAGCGCCCCTGATCGACAGCGTAGGAAAGCGTGTTGACCGTAACTTCCGAAATGGAATTGAGTCCCAGCACCAGGTTGGTCGAAAGACCGCTGTTCAGATTTGTCAGCGGATCGTTGGTTTCCAATCCATCGACGATGTAGCCATTCGAGAGCGCGGGCAGTCCATTGAATTCCACATTGCCGTATCCATTCGTTCCGCCAACGAAGTCATTACTGCTGCCTGCCGTATTGATCAGCGCCCCCGCGGCAAACTGAAGAGGGTAGGTTAAGTCGCCGCCCGGATTGGGAAGGTTTTCCAGCGCGGGCGCGCTGAGAGTCGTGGATGTATTGGCATTCTCCGGGTTGAGGATCACAGCCTCGCCGCTCACTTCAATGCTTTCCCTTGCTTGGGCGATCTTGAGGATGAAATCGACAGTCTGCTTCTGGCCCAGCCCGGAAGTCACAGCGTCGTTTTGCTGCGGCTCAAAGCCTTGCGCTTCCACTCTTACCGTGTACGTCCCTGGCTTTAGTTGCGTGAAGTTGAATCGGCCCGAGTCGTCGGTTGTGGCGACTCGCTGCTGCCCTGTCTCCGTGGCATGGATCGTCACCGTGGCACCCGGCACTGCTGCTCCACTTGCATCGCTCACCTGCCCGACAATCGCACTGGTGGTTTCACCCTGCGCAAACAATTGCGCTGCAAGAAAAAAACACACGCCAAGAAGAAATAATCTCAGCACAACGGTCCGCAACATGGTTCAAGCCCTCCCATTCATCGGCCCCGCTCCCCTGCGGTCTTCAATTTAATCTACGGGCAAAATACGATTTACAATTATTAACCGGCAATCACGAACTATATTAATCACAATTAATACAAAATGTAAATGTGGATAAATATATCCGTATTCCAGGAAAATGCGGAAGAGCAAGCGATCAGGGGGGGGGATGTGTTTTAACACTAGGGGCACGAACTCATTGGCAGACTTGCAGATGAACCACAATCTCTTCGTCCCGGGCGTTTCTTGGAATTCATTTGTGAAATAGATTAGAGAGGATCACTCGATTCGACGATTGCGGTGGAATGAAAAAGGTTGTCCGATTTTACATCCCTGGCGGATCGGGGGCCATGCCGACGTGCAGGTGTGCAAGTTGACCGAGCATTTCGCGGTCTTCGGGATTCAATCCTTCAACGAATGAGGGATCGCTGAGCTTGGCCTGGCGCGCGGCTTCGCTCATATCGCGAAGGGTGTGCAATCGTTGCAGCATGGCCTGGCGACGCGCAGGGGGCAATTGTTGCCAGCGAGGAAGCAGCGACTGTCGCACATATCTCTGCTGCTCGGGAGTCATCTGCTCCCACACGTTTTGCCGGTCGCGCAAGGCTTGCTGCTGATCGGGTGTGAGCCGATTCCAGGCTTCCAGGCGCTGGCGAATCTGCGCCTGCTGTTCGGGCGGCAGATTCAGGAAACGCTGGTTATTGCGCAGGAACTGTTCCTGGCGAGCGGGAGGCATGTCCTGAAGCCTCTCGATGGCCTTAGGCGGCAAATTGTTTGGATTGGGTGCGGGAGGCAGCGCGTTGGGCATCTTGGGGCGCACCTGCTGGCGCGACGGCACAGGCCGCTCCGGCTTGCCCTCTTGCTGCGCAGCCGCGTTTGACCTTTGTCCACACGCGGGGCCGCACAACAGCCCAACCGCCAGCCCAGCAGCCAAAACAATTCCGAGTTGGAATCGCAGTTTCATTACCTGATTTCTTTTTTCATTTCCTCGGTTGACGCAATCGGCGGAACGGGTAGTTCCGATAGCGCGTCAAATTTGGAAATTACATCGAAATTTTCAAGCTCCGGCAAATCCCGAATCATTCCAAAATCTTGTTCCGCTGTAACTTTGCTTTCCTGAACCGCCCGGCTAATCACCGTGGGACTCTTGATCACGCGAGGCGCGGAAGAAATCCAGGCGGATAGGATGACCAGCGCCGTAACCGCAAAAGCCAGCCTCGGCGATGGCATCCATTGCCAGAAGCCGCGGCGCGCCGGTTCAGCGGCAATGCGGGCGCGCAAGGATGCGTCGAACGAAGGCGACGGAAAAATTTCCGGGAGATCGTCAAGCGCGGTCCAGAGCGCGCGAAATTCCTCGGCGCGCATGCGGCAGGTTGCGCAGCCGGAGAGGTGCGCCTCGACGGCGTGGCGCTCGGCAGGCCGCGCGCGCCCATCCAGGTACTCGACCAACTTGTCTTCCATTGCAGCACATTGTTTTTCGTTACGATTTGAGCCGAACATATTGGCCTCACTTCCTTGCGCACACATTACGAAACCTTCACCGAATTGTTCACCAGCGGCGCCAGCTGTACGCGCAGCGTTTCATATGCCCTGAACAACAACGATTTTAGCGCACTTTCCGAACATTCGAGGACTCGCGCAATCTCGTCATAATCGAGTTCCTGATACTTGTGCAGCAGCACGGCCGCGCGCTGTTTTTCGGGCAGCGAATGAATTGCTTTCAGGATCAATTCCGCGCGGCTGCGCGCTACCAGTTCCTGCTCCACACTGGGCGCGCGATCGGGAACTTGCAGCGTCTGCTGCTCGTCCTCGCCACAGTCCACCGTCTGGTCCATGGAAATTTCCATCTGGCGGTGCCGGTTGTCGCGCACGCGAATTCAGCGCCAGATTGGTGGCGATGCGGAACATCCAGGTGGTGAACTTCGCGCTGGGGGCATACTCCTCGCGAGCGCGGTAAACCCGCAGGAAAACTTCCTGCGCCAGGTCTTCCGCAACGGCGGTATCGCGGACCATGCGATAGAGGAAATTGACCAGGGGAGTCCTATACTTGCGGAGTAAAAGCTCAAAGGACTGCTCGTCCCCGGCTTTCACGTCCAGCATCAATTGGACGTCGGTCCTGGCCATGGCCTCCACGCTATATACAACCCGTGCCGTGTCTAAAAGTTGCGGGAACTGCTGAACTATGCGGCTACGGTTTTCACGGGCAAATTCAAACTGAATTGTACGAGAGATTGCGATGTGCCGAGCATGCGATTACAAGGCCGCGTGTCCTGCGAATAACTGAATCTAAAGGACATATCTAATGGAATACGGTTGGCTATAGGGGCGCGGCAATGCCGTGCCCCTACAACTGCCGCATCGTCACACCCCATGGCTAGGGTAAAGCCAGCGCGCCAAATCGAGATTGTGGTTGAAGTAGTCGGCCTGCGGAGCGCTCTTGGCGTTGTACACGAACAGCGGAACATCCGTTTCGTGCAAAGAGCCATGGGAACGGAGGCCGGGGAAATTTTCCTTTTCGTCGTCGAGTTCGCCAAACACGGTGTCCTTGTCGCCCAGCACTACTAGGTGCCCGATGCGCGACGGCATCAGCTTGAATTCGTGCGCCGCCTCATCGCGCGTAAGAATCCGCTCGACTCCCTGCACGCCTGCAATTGTTTCGCGTACGCGCGCAGCGTCCTTGGGGTCCTTGAGGTGGATGTAGGCGGCTCCGCTGCATCCGCGGTGGTGCTTCATGTAGCGGTCGCGCCCGGTGGAGACGGCCTTTCGGATCGGAGTTCCTTTGCGGGCGCAGATTTGCTCGATGTCCCAGCACACACTCTTGGCATTCATGCCGTGATCGGCGGTGGCCAGGAACGCGGCATCCGGCGCGGCTTTCATGGCCTGTCCGAAAAGATCGTCCAGACGCGCGAGGTGTTCCTTCGATTCCGGCGCCTCCGGAGCCCACATGTGCATTGGGTAATCCGTGGTGTGAACGTAGAGGACGCCAATGTCCGGGCGATTCTTCAGAACGTCGATGGCCGCTGCCATTAGCCAATAGTTAATATCCGCGCTATAAATGGCCGGAGCCGGGCCAAGTTTTTTCACCCACTCAGGCCCGGGATTCTCCGCCGTGAGCACAATTTCCGCGCCGCGCATCAGCAGCGTGGCCGTTTTGGCCTTGCTGGAAAGCAGCGCGGACTTCACGCCCTGCTTTGCGGCGCGCTCAAATAGCGTGGGCGCGAGGACCAGGTCTGCCGATTCCACGTAAAGTTCTTCGCCGCTTTTTTCGTCGAAATAAGAATTGGCATTAATCCCGTGCGTCTCCGGCCAGGCGCCGCAGCAGATCGAGGCGTTATTGGCGTTGGTCACCGAAGGCATCACACCCTTCACCTGCTTGTACATTCCATCGCGCTTCCATTGGCCCAGGACAGGCATGTTGCTGGCGGCAAGATAGCGCGGATCGAAACCGTCAAACATGATCACCACCACGCGCTGATGCGAAGCCGTCTTGCTCTGGCCCATGGCCACGTTTGCAAGCGCCGCAGATGCGGCTGCGGCAGCTCCATACTTAAGCAAGGTTCGGCGGCTAGTCAGGTTGCTCAAGGATTCCCTCGTCACGCGATTGGGATTGCGATTTTGGTTTCAGACCCGAAAGGCAACATACATCCGCGACACAAGGAATTCAATGCTTTGCCGTGGCTTGGGTTTAGTAGCGCGGGCTTCAGCCTGCGGATTTTGGGCCTTGCAAGGGCAATAATATACTAGGCTAACCAAATTATGCTAGGCTTTCCCAGTGACAGGCAGGCGAGCGACTGGGATTTAGTAGTTGTCTCCGCGAATCGTTGTAGCGTACTTTATGGGCATGGAAACCAAACCAACGGCGGAATTGCAGCGCGTGCGTCAGTGGGCACACCAAAAGATTGACGCGGGCAGTGAGCCGCCGTGGGCTTGGTATCAATACATGAAGCTGATCGAAACCATTGATGCCATCCTTCAAGGAATGGCTGTTACGACCACGGAGAATTTACCGCAATCGGATCAACATTCGGAAAGGCGTCTCCGACTAGTGGACGCCAATAGTCAGCAAGAAACCGTTCGACGCCGTCCCGTTGATTCGAAGATACAGATGCCCATGTGACCCGGAGTTTCCCATTCCGCCCGTAAGCGAGAATATTGAAATCATTCCGATGTGCACTGAGCCTATCTTTGATCGGATTTCCTTGTCCGATGCGCACAACCCTTGCGGGATTTCCTTCATGCCAAATAATGTATACACCTGCAACATCGCCTACACTATCAAGGTCAAGGTCTTCTAACGAACACCAATGACCATCATCTCCACACTTTTTCCAAGTCACATTCATAGCGAGCCCTCCTTTGGGCACATGCTTTTTTTTACTTGACACAAGGAGAGGCTGTGATAAGAATGGGCTCGGCATTTTAATAGTCCAAACGCACCAAACCCTCTGCCTTGAGGGAAAAGAACTTCAAGCGGCGACCGTTAGCAGCGGTCGCCGTTATCTTTTCCGGGCACAATGTAAACAAACGTGCAATTTCTGTCAAGGAAAACCACAAGGGACATGGGAGGGATATTCGCCTCTTTCGCCCCCACTACTAATAGTGGTTCAGTTTTGTACCCACACTGGCTATTTGATTCGAGTCCTGCGAGTACCATGCTCTGCCGTTATCACCTTGAAGCTGGTTATCTTCCCTTCGCGACTAAATGTGGCAAACCAGGGGCGCTTTTCTTTCTTGTACATCCTTAAGATTGTCGGTTTCAGCTTAATAACTGCGGCGAGCCATTTTCGATATTCCTCTGGCGCTGCACTGTTATGGGCGGTGGCGAGAATTGTAATGTTAGGATTCTTCTTTATTTCCTCAACGTGGGTTTTTCCCATTTCGTGGTCGGTTGTCAGAAGCAGCCATTTTTCCGTGTGACACTTTTTGATTACGGGTGTATCCAACACTCCGTTCTGCTTGCCTTTCTTTTCATCGGGGAAAATGACTCTAAAATCTCGCAGGTCAAAATAGGGCGATAGCGTAGCGACGGCTGAATCACTGGCAAAACAGTCGTCTAGAAACACCACGCAGTCGTCACGCCACTTTTGGTAAGGCTTTGTCAATGTGGGCTAGGGCTTGCCGTACCTGCCTTATATCAATGCAGTAGTCTTCGGCAATATCCTCGACTTTCTCGCCAGTTTTCGTGCGTCCCCAAAGAATGTTTACCGGAATGCGCGTGCCACGTAAGACCAACCGTCCAGACATCACTTCAGGACTCAGCGAAACGGGAGTACTAGCATCATCTTCAGCGGCATAGCGCCACGGGAATATTTCATCGCGCACCTTGGAAATGCGAACTCCCCATGCTCTGACGACTTCGGGAAAGTAATCCGGCACGCTATTGTCGCCAAGAGTTATTGCTCTTCGCTTTCGCTTTCCACGTCCCGGAATTATCAATGCCAAGCGCTGCATAACGTCGATTTCATGCGTTAAGAGTGGGTGCTCGCTGCCTGTTTTTTGGCGCGCATCACTCATTGCTCTTCTTAGATATTGAAGGGACTTACTGTGCTTGGAACGAAGAAGATAAACTTTGTATGCCTCTTCCAAATCGCGGAAGGATAGGAGCGGTATATTGCCGACACATCCAGATGCCTTAAGAATTGGAGAGTCTCCAATATACCAGTCTTGCAATCTGCGTTTGGTCATAGCCAGAAACACAGATGCTTCTGGAATTGTGTATGTGGGGAACTCCGCTAATGATTGTCTGGGTTGGCGCGTTGGTTTCTTATAGAACATTATAGATTCTGTTCTGGTCCGTTGACTTTTGGAGCGAGCCATTGCATTATCCCTCCTAGAGGGAAATTTAGTGGCTCACTCGAAACCTTCCGCCAAGAACGCCACGAGCGAGTACGCTACTTTCGAATCTGCATTAAAAAAGGTCTTATCGGTACCGCATTCAAAAATAAAATCCAAACTCACCGCTGAGAAGCGCAAGAAAATTAGGACTTCCGCCTCCCGCGCTTTAACCGTAAAGGATTAGTTGCCCGCTGCGGCTCTCACCTTACCAGTGACCTCAACGAAAGTCAGCCGCTTTCCCGCAATCTGCGATAACGCTAAATCGAACCTGTCTCTATCATTCATCGGATTGTCTTTTGTGGCACGGTTGTTGAAGCGGAATGCTTGTTCATCCAAATAGCGAAATAGATGAAAAGTATCGACGCTGATATAGGTTCCCTTGAGTCCACGCTTCAAGAGTGACCAATAATTTTCTAGCCCATTGGTGTGAATCTGCCCGTCAACATAGGCGACGGCATGGTCGATAACTTTGTGCGCGTATTCGGATTCCATCCCTTCGTATGACGGCAGCGAATCTGTAAACAGAATTGAACCCCCACTGACATTCCTTTTGATCTCAGTCTGCAAAACCTTCTTACGACGGTTCGGCACAACCGAGGTGCGAACCTTGCCGCCGCGCTCCAGAATTCCGATTACGGGAGTTTTATCTTTCATCCCAGTGCTAGTGATTCGGATTGCACGCTTGGCCTTGTGCATGTGTCGGGCAGCGCCACCAATAAAAGTCTCATCGACTTCCACGGGCTTACCTTCGCCGCCGATCTTGACCAGTGATTGCTCTTGCGGGGCCAAACGCAAGCGATGCAGGACGAACCAAGCGGACTTCTGCGTGATTCCGAGGTTGCGGCCAACCTCATATGAGCTAATGCCGTTCTTGCAGTTTACGAGCATCCAAAGCGCGGTCAGCCATTTGTCTAGCGAGATCGGCGAATCCTCAAAGATTGTCCCGGCCTTGACTGAGAATTGCTTCGCGCACTTCTTGCACTTCCAGCGTTTCTGAGTGGCGAGATAGTAGTGCTCTCCGTGCCCACACTTAGGGCAGACAGGGCCATTCGGCCAGCGCATTTTGGCGATTGTGTCGATGCAAACTTGCTCGTCGGCAAAGTATCGGATAGCTTGTTGAAGTGTCTTTGGTGTGTCCATGCAAGAAGAATACGCTAATTCGCGTGGTTAGTCAAGTATATTATTGCCCTTGCAAGGACTAACCCCCACAGGCTGAAGCCCGCGCTACTAGGCATGAAACAAGTGCGCGAGAAGCAGCATCAGCGAGACGCCCAGAAAAACGAGCAACGCCACGCGCGTGTCAGGCTCGCGGTTCACTTCGGGGATCAGGTCCGTCGCGGCAACGTAGAGGGTGACGCCCGCTGAAATTGGCAGCGCGTAGCCCACCTGCGAATGCAACAAGCCCATCAGCAGAATGCCCGCAACCGTGGCCACGCCCAGCCAAATTGCGGCCAGGAACGCGGTGCGGCGGCTCTGCCCGCTGGCGATCATCAGCGACGCCACGGTGAAACCTTCGGGAATTTTGTGCAGCACGATGGCCAGAAAAATCACGCCGCCCAGCCAGCCGGACACCAGAAATCCCGAGGCGATAGCCACGCCGTCGAAAAATGTGTGAATTGACAGGCCAAGCAGCGCGGACATTCCCGCGTGGTCCGGCACAAAATGCTCGAGGTGCGTTTCTTCTCCAAAATGAAAATGCGGCGCGAGGGTGTGCTCAAAAAAGTGAACGATGAAATAGCCCACCAGCACGAAGAAATAGGCGATATTCCCCGTCATGGCCACGGATTCGGGCAGAATTTCCAGAATGGCCGCGGCCAGCATGAAGCCCGCGCCCAGCGCCAAAAAATATTTCAGATATTGTCGCGACCATTCGCGGTGCAGAATAAACAGCCCGCCCAGAATATTGGCCGCCGCGGCCGTCAGGCCGAGCAGCAGCGCAAGCACCATGCGAGATGAAGGAACGTGAATTGTGGGAGCAGAGAGCATTATTTTTTTGTGGCGGGCTCCGTGTAGCGCCCGCCTTCAGGCGGGCATCGTAGCTTCAAGCGCATGCCCGCCTGAAGGCGGGCGCTACACAGGACAATTTCGAATTGCGATTCATCCGCTAGCCGCTGTGGCGGAAGAGAATCACGTCGCCTTCCTGCACGATGTATTCTTTCCCTTCCAGGCGCACCTGCGCGCGTTCTCGCGCGATGGGCAAACTTCCGGCGGCAAGCAGGTCTTCGCAGCGCACCACCTCGGCGCGAATGAATCCGCGCTCGATGTCCGAGTGAATCGCGCCCGCCGCTTTCTGCGCGTTCATGCCGCGCTTGATGGTCCATGCGCGTACTTCGGGTTCGCCCGCGGTGAAAAAGGAAGTCAGGCCCAGAAGCTGGTAGGTGGCCTGAATGATGCGGTCGAGCCCCGAAGATTTCAGTCCGTATGCCGCGAGCATTTCGGCGGCTTCGGCGGGTTCGAGTTCGGCAAGCTCGGCCTCGATGCGCCCGCAAATGGAAAGCACCACGGTGTTGGGGCGGCCCACAAGTTTCGACAGGTTGTGGCGCTCCACTGCCGTATCCAATTCAGCGACCTCGCTGTCGCCGAGATTGAGCACATACAGCATGGGCCGCTGGGAAAGGAATTTGTAACCCTGAATCATCTTGCGTTCTTCGGGATTGAATTCCAGTTCGCGCAGCGGCTTTTCCGATTCGATGGCCGCCTTGCAGCGATTCAGCAGCACCAGCTCCTGCTCCAGAATGGGCTCCTTCTTTTTCTTCAGGTCCTTTTCCACGCGCTCGATGCGCCGCGTAATTTGATCGAGGTCGGAAAACATCAGTTCCAGGTCCATCACTTCGGCGTCGCGCAGCGGATCGATCGATCCCGCGGAGTGCGGCACGGCCGGGTCGTCAAACACGCGCAACACGTGCGCCAGCGCATCCACTTCGCGCAGCGGCGCAAGCACGGCGGAATCCTTGGCGCGGTCCTTCACCATGCCGCCAACGTCGACGTACTCGACGGTCGCGTAGGTAATTTTCTTGGGATTGTAGAGCTTGGCCAGCTGTTCCAGGCGCGGCTCCGGCACGCGCGCCACGCCCACATGCGTGGCCGCGCGCGCGGCCTTCTCGTCCAGCTGCGCACGCGTCAAAATTTTGAACAAAGTTGTCTTGCCAACTTGCGGTAGCCCAATGATTCCTGTTTGCATAGGGTCGAAATCGTAACATACCCTTGAGCGCCGCGCCTCACCGCGCAGGCAATTCGCCGGCGAGCCTGCCTATCAAGGGTCAGATCGTTGCAGGATCATCTGGTTACGATGGATCTTCTGATTTCGGAAAACTCAGATTGAGTTGGAGGCAGTCCCGCGATGCGATTCCGCGCAGCACAGCGATCCAATACGCGAATCAGTTTGCCGCGGCAATCGAATCCACCTGGATCGTCTTGGTCTTTGGGTCCAACGTGCCGATGACCTTCACTTTTTTTCCGATAAATTTGTCGGGCGTGCGCTGGTCGCTCAACGTATAGAAATTCTTGCCGTCGTAGAGGCCGAGCACGGCCCCGTGGGAACTCATGCAGGCCCGGGCGCACTCGGCGTCCGTCGGCCCCATTTGCATTTGAGAATGATCTGCCTTGGGGCAATTGTCGTCCGTAACGATGCCGGAAAACGTTTGCTTGGCGGGAGCCGCGGTTAGCGCTGAAACCGCAATCAGGTTAAGGATCAGATATTTTACAATCCCTTGTCCGCAGCCATCCCCACGACCCCTGCTCGAAATCCATTTTGCGAATAGTGTTCGCATAAATATCCGCGGGCGCGCTCTATTCGCCGGGAGTCATGATGTGAGCAGTGGTCGTGCCTGCATTCATAAGCCATACGCCACTGTCCGAGCGTTTGTCGGGGATCCCAGTGGATTGCGTGGTGGCCCCTGGCAACGCGATGGTCATGTGCATTCGAGCGTGCTCCCGGTCTGCGCCGCCCATGTGATACCACACGGACCCGTACTCGGGCTTCACACGCGTTCCGTTCTTTTCCATGTCGGCCAGCATCGCCTGTGTCTTGATCTTGTCGCCCAGCGCCTCGGCCTTCAGATTCTGCGCCTCCCGGTCCAAATTCCCCATGCTGGAGCACTCAACCGAAAACGGTTGCTGTTCAGGCATTCCCGAGCGGTCGTAGCAAACCAGCCCGTTTGTGCCTTTCTTCAGGGTGTCGTAGGTGAAGTCGGCTTTCCACTTGATGACCGTGGCCGCGTCGCGCAGATTCGCCGGAAGGGCCATCAACGCGGTGGCGATGGGATCGTCAGGCGCTTGCGCTGACGCGCCGATCGAAATCACCATTACTCCGAGAATCATCATGGCTATACGTTTCATTCGAGACCTCCAATTGGCTTGCGACAAGACTTCAGGGGTTGAGGGCCGCAGTATACCACGCCGATGCGCTCCCTTTCGATGGCAGGCACCCGCCTGAAAGGGGCTGGCGTGGCTCGACTGCGATGCACGAAGTCTGCCATGGAAGCATGAGAAGGCGACAGGATTAGGAAACCGGCACTTCTATATAGCGGAACGGCGCTTGCACATCTTTGTACCAATGAATCGTGTCGGGGGGAACGATATATACGTCCCCTTTGCTAATGCGATGCGACTCGCCACCCTGGATGGATTGGCCGCCAAACTTGTCTGACGGCGCAGCCTTGGCCGTGCCGCCAATCACTAAAGTTGCAGCCCCATTCACTACAATCACGACGGCAGTGTAACCCTTATGGCTGCACCCTTCCAGCTTGCACGCGGACTTCACGGATTCCCTGCTGTGCGTAGTTACGGTGAAGGCCCCTTTGTCCGACGTGTGCCCCCACAGCACGTCGCTGCCTCCATTGGAAAGCGCCTTGGCAAAAGATGCGTCCAGTTTTTCATGATCGAAAACGGTAACAACCCCGACGGATGGATCTTCCTGCGCTCTTGTTTTGCCATGCCAGACCGCCACCATTGCGACGATTGCCAATCCTGCCAGGACGATCTTTCGCATGTTCAACATGATGGTCACGCCTCCAATTGCAATCTGTTCAGATATTCGCGCTCGTTCGCGGCTTTGGCGCCAGCTTGTCTAACTCGGGATAGGAATAACTCTCCGCAGCGCTGCGTACGGGCGGCTGGACCTTCGTCTCCATTGCGCGGGCCAAAATTCTAAGAGCAAGTTCCATGGTCACGGACGTAACCACGGCGGCGGCCAGAGCGCGCGCATGAATCAGAGGCTTTACTTGGTTTGAAATTCCAATGCCTATGAATGGCACTGCCAGCCATTTCTTTCGTTGTTCCGGATTTTCGATATTTTGAAATGCCTTCCTGGCTCCCAGCGCAAGTTCATGAGTTTGGCCGGCCACCAAATTAAACTTTGGTTCGCTGGAAGATACCAGCCGCAAACATTCGACCGTGCTTTGATAAGCGCTCTCCTCGCTCCACTTGCTGCGAATTTTCGTTAACTGCACATTCCGCGGCCTGGTACTTTCCATGCCTTCGCGCCTATGGGCCGCGACGGAACTCATGGCCGGCCCCTCGACATAAAGGACGGATCCTCCCTGAGGCAAGAGCGCGGCAAGCTGCTTGCCCTGAAGCTGTCCAATTTCGTGCTGCCCCTGAGTCACTGTGAACACGGGAACCCGGGAGCTTCTGCGGAGCCGCTGGATATAGTCCACATCACTGTTACTAACCACCCAGGCAATTCCCTTTGCAACCGCCATTTCGGCCACGCCGCGTAACCCCGTCCCGCTTGCAGGCTCAACGATAAAGGCGCTAGGCCAAAGTTCGTTGGAGGATTGCATGATTTTCAGCAACTGTTGGCCTTGAATTACGGAATCGTCGTTCGCCTGGATGACTTGCACATCGAGTCCCATGCGGTCTCCCGTTGACTTCGCCACCATCCCCTGCTCGTGCTGGTATGCGTTGTCGTTCGGAAGTGAAACAACGATCTTCAGTCTCTTCATTACCGTACCTCCGTGCAAGGCGGATCGGGAGTATGCTTTTTCCGGTTACATCATCCTGAATTCGAAGAATTCGTTCCGCGAACCTGTCAACAAACCTGCCATTGAGAAGGAGCTTACACCCGACGCCCAAAATGGGAATATGGGAAAATAAACACAATTTCCCCGGGACGGGTTCGAATCGAACTTGTAACCAACTCCGAATGACGCTGTTGCCGGAATGTAGCATCGCACCCGACTCTTGACGCTGCCCCGCCCCGCTCCTATGCTTCGAACTCCGCTATGACAAGGACGCACTATCCCGTTGACGCTGAGCAGGTGATGCGCGAACTGTGCCGCGCGGACCGCCCATACGCGTCGCTCTAGCGGCAATTTGCGAATATTGCCAAGTGTTCTAAAGCAGACAGACACGACAGCCCCTCACAACTACAATGCCGCTCAGATTGATTTGCGGTCGAAGGCGGAAGCAACAAACTGACTTGGATTGGCGCGACCGTGCCAAACTCCCGTTTAGAGGGGTGGGCTTGTTCAATCTCCGGACCTGCGTTCTCATTTCAAGGAGCGCGAAGCGTGAAGATTTATCGAATAGCGTGTCTGGCGATTCTAATAACTGGGCTCGCGGGGATGTCGCCGAGATTGATGGCGCAGGTGAATACTGCTGCGCCTGCCCCGTCGGCAGATGCAGCTGCAGTGGTACCCCCCTTCAGTCCCGTCAACCTGACTTCGCTGCTTGTCTATCAGCGCCCCACCCAAAAACAAAAACTGCGTCTCTTTGAGTTCGACGCTTTTGGCCCTTACGCAATTGCTAAAGCCATTTTGGCGGGCGGAATCCAGCAAGCAGAAAACACGCCACCGGAATGGGGCGGCGGGGCCAAACCATTTGCAGAGCGAGTAGGAAGCGATTTCGGCATCGCGCTTGTGACCACCACGTCGCGCTATGGGATGGCAGAGCTTCTGCACGAAGACGCTGTCTACTATCCTTGCAGATGCAAAGGCTTCTTACACCGCGCTCGCCACGCAGTTGTTTCCACCGTAACGGCGCGTCACGGCGAGGACGGTCATATTACATTCTCCATTTCCGGCCTGGCTTCCCCATACGTCGGCTCGATGACCGCGCTCGCATGGTATCCGGCCCGTTACAGCGTGAAAGATGGATTCCGGATGGGCAACTACAATCTTGCGTTTGTCGCCCTTGAAAATCTGGCTTTGGAATTTGTATACGGAGGGCCGCATTCGATGTTCAGACATATCGCCAGTTTTAAGACCCCAGCGGGGACAGCGCCTGATCAGAGGCCGTAAGCGAGAATCGAACCTTCGCTTGATTATTCCCGCCCTGCATTTTCCCGGGAACCTTCGGAGCCATTTGCAGCAGAAGCAGAATGAGAAAAGATGGTTGAATCTGGATTAGCGGCGCCGGGACGCAACTTATGGCAAATATGGAAGCAACTTCTACCTCATCGGGAATAATGATCAACCGCTCGCTGGAGTGGTTTGGCGATTTAGTGCAGTTTTCCTGGAAGGTAATCTGCGCCGCTTTCGCCAAGCCTCTTGAATTGCGCGAAATTTTTCGACAGCTGGATGAAGTAGGGTCGAAATCGTTTCCACTTGTGGCCCTGGCAGGCGCCGCGGTTGGCACCGTCCTTGCGCTGGAGAGCCGCGCCAGCCTACTGCGCTTCGGAGCCAAGTCCATCATGCCGGTCGCCGTTGTGTTCGCGATCATCCATGAGATGGGGCCGATCGTTACCGGATTGGTGGTTGCAGGGAGAGTGGGAGCGGGCATCGGAGCTGAGCTGGGCTCCATGAGAGTAACCGAGCAGATCGATGCCCTTGAGGCTTCAGCGGTAAATCCCTATAAATTGCTGGTCTTCAGCCGCGTCCTCGCATGCATTGTGGCACTGCCGCTGCTGACACTTGTGACGGATTTCTGCGGTGTATTTGCAGGGTGGATCACAGTGGCTCTGTCCGACCCCATTTCCTTCAATCATTTTTTGGACAAGGGTTTTGCGGGCGTGAAATTCAGCGATTTTCTTGCGCCAACATTTCGCACTTGCGCCTTTGGCCTGATCATCGGCTTGGTGTCCTGCTTTCAAGGAATGCGCACCAGAGGCGGCACCGAGGGTGTCGGGCGTTCGGCAACGAGCTCGGTGGTGTTGTCCTCCCTGTTCGTGATCCTGGCTGATGTCATCCTGGTGAAACTGATTCTCATTCTTTTCCCATGAAAAACTCAATCGCAGAAGCGGGATTGCACAGCAGCGAGACTAGCCGCGTTCCGGGCGAGCCGGTCCTGGTGCTTCGCGATGTCGAAAAATCGTTCGGCGCACAGCATGTCTTGGATGGAATCGACTTGACCGTGGTTCGCGGTGAGACACTCGCCGTGCTCGGGCGTAGCGGCACGGGGAAGAGCGTCTTATTGAAGCTCATCATCGGACTCGTGAACATGGATAGCGGATCGATTTGTATTCAAGGTGAGGAGATTGCTGGTATCGCGCTCAAAGAGATGAATCGATTGCGGATCAAGATGGGTTTCCTGTTTCAAAATGCGGCGCTCTACGACTCGCTGACCGTGGAGCAGAACGTTGCGTTTCCCCTGGAGCGCCATACCAGGATGTCCGTCTCCGAGCGTAGCGCCCGGGTGAAGGAATTGCTGAGCAGCGTCGGGATGGAACAGGATTTCAAAAAGTTGCCCAGTGAAATTTCAGGCGGCATGCAAAAGCGTGTTGGCCTGGCGCGCGCGCTGGCGCTGCAGCCGGAAATCCTGCTTCTTGATGAGCCCACAGCCGGCCTCGATCCGATCAGCTCCGGCGAAATCGACGGCCTGATTCTCAAGCTGCAAAAAGAACATGCGCTGACTTCTGTTGTGGTCACGCACGATCTTCAGAGCGCAAAGACCATCGCGGACAGCGTGGCATTGCTGGACAAAGGAAAAGTGGTGATGGAAGGAAGCTTCCAGGAGCTGGCCGAGAGCCACAACGATCTTGTGCGGGAGTTTTTCAAGAGGGATTCGTAAGGAGCAAATATGTCAAGAGCGGCGCGGCTGGGAGCCTTTTTTATCGCGGCACTGACAATTCTAGTGTCGGGAATTTTCATCATCGGCGGAAAACAATACCTGTTTTCGTCCACGTACCGGCTGAACACGCATTTCGGCAACGTCGTGGGCCTGGATTCCGGAGCGGACGTTCGCGTAGGCGGAGTGCACAGCGGGTCCGTTCGCAGCGTGGAGTTGCCTAGCAAGCCGACGGATAAGATCACGGTGTGGATGGATCTCGACAATTCGACCCACAACATCATCAAGCAAGACTCGATTGCCACGATCGAAACCGAAGGGCTCCTGGGCAATGAATATATTGCCATCTCCTTTGGGTCCGCCAGCGGGACCAACGTCGTGAACGGTGGCAGCATTGGCAGCGAGCCCCCGCTGGAAATGGCGGCCCTCTTCAAGAAAGCAAACCTCATCCTGGATAGCAGCCAGGCCGCGCTTACGAATGTCACGGGAATGACAGCGAATCTGAGTTCGATTAGCTCCAAAATTGACCAAGGCCAAGGCACCATTGGAGCGCTGATCAACGACAAAAAAATCTATACCCAGTTGGAACAGACCACCGCCGGATTGCGAGACACCGTGATCAAGGCCGAGGCGGGGGTTGGCGACTTTCAGGAAAACATGGAGGCGCTGAAGAGCAACTTCCTGTTGCGCGGCTTTTTCAAGAATCGCGGATATGAAAACTCTTCCGACCTGCTGAAAAACGAAATTGCAAATCTTCCGCCGAGAGAGCCGTTGAAAACATTCACATTCGACTCCAGGCAGCTCTTCGACAAAATGGACAATGCAAAACCAAAGAACCAGAAATCATTGCGTCCCGCGGGCCAGTTTCTGGCTGACAATGAGTTCGGAATTGCCGTCATCGTTGTTTCCACCAGCATGGCTGGAGATGCGGAGAAGGACATGACGCTGACGCAGGCACGGGCCATGGTGGTGCGCGAGTACCTTGTTCAAAATTTTGGTTTCGATGACACGGAAGTTAAGACTTTAGGGGTTGGCAAGAAGCAGGGAGGCGACGCGGCCGGATGGGGAACGGTCAACATCGTTGTATATCCCCCGGATACAGATATTCCTGCCGGCACGCAATCCATAACCGGGAAACGTTAGAATTTGCACGAGCGAAACCAATGTACTGCATATCCATGTCATCCGGAAACCACTTGGGGCGATGGGTCGCCGGCAACCTTACACAGTAAATTTCTTGAGAAATGAAATTTCCAAAAAGCGGCTAAGTTCCTCTCTGTTGACGCCGTCGCGCCTCGCTCGTATCCTTCGTATGCCATCATGCCAAAGACGCATTATCCTGTTGACGCAGACATTGTCATGCGAGAGCTGTGCCGCGCGGACCGGCATCTGGCGCAGGTGATCCGCAAGGTCGGCTGCTTTCCCACTAAGAAGCAGAAACCGCAGCCGCCGTTTGAAAGCTTGCTGCGGGCCATTGTTTATCAACAGCTTGCGGGCGCGGCCGCGGCTACGATCTTCGGGCGCGTGAAAGCGCTGGGCGAGGACGGCAAGTGCCCAACGCCGGAAGAAATTCTTCGTGCCAGCAAGCCGAAATTGCGGCGCGCGGGGCTATCTCGGCAAAAGATCGCTGCGGTGAAGGACCTCGCCAAGAAGACTCTTGATGGGACAGTGCCTGCGTTGGCCACCATTCGGCGTATGAGCGAGGAAGAAATTCTGGAGCGGCTCACGCAGGTGCGCGGGATTGGCGAGTGGTCCGTGCAGATGTTTCTGATGTTTCAGCTGGGGCGGCCCGACGTGTTGCCGATTCGCGACTATGGCATTCAGAAGGGGTTTCAGCACGTGTATGGGCTTGAGGAACCGCCCAAGCCTCAGGCGATTTTGCAGCACGGAGAGCGCTGGCGGCCTTACCGGTCGATTGCCAGCTGGTATTTGTGGCGCGCCGTCGATCAGAAGAACGTGGCGAAATCCGCGGAAGTCAAGAAGCGAAAGAAATCTTAGTAGCACAGGCTTCAGCCTGTGGGTTTTCTTTAAGTTCCGTTGTCGCGAAAAGCCACAGGCTGAAGCCTGTGCTACTAAGACTTCTGCCGCGCGGTTAGAAACAAGGCGGCCAGGCCCGAGAAGAGCACGGCGCTTTCCAGGCGCACAGAATACTGGTGCAGGCGATCGAACGCCGCTCGCAGCGGGTCTCCGGCGGGCGTGGCGTTGACGGAGCCCATTTGAGCGCGCAACACATCCATGCGGGCGATGACGCCGTACTGCGAGGCCATGGTGCAGAGGATCATGACAAACACCAGCAGCGCGGCGGGACGCGCCAGCGCCGCGACGGATTTTTCCACGGCCACCGTGGAGATCAAATAGAGGCACCCTGCCACGATTCCCATGATATGCAGCCGGGCCAGCGAATATCCCACCACCACACCGGCCAAATCCTTGGTCGGCATCACCGAAAAGATTCCCTGGGTGAAAACAATGAAGAAGATGATGCTGCCCAGCCAGCAGCCCAGTGAAAGAAACTGAAGAAATCGCAGTGTCGCCGCCACAGTTGGCTCCTTTGCACGCGTCTGGAACGGATGCAAGCCACAGTATCACATAGCGGCGCGGGCTTGAGCCTTATGGGGTTAGTCCACGCGCGGACATCTTGTTGCATGTCACTAAAACCGCACAGGCGGAAGCCTATGCCACATCAAAAACTTTTTGAGCACAGCGTGCACGGCTTGTACTAAAGAATTCGAGGAATCAATGGCAACATGATAGTGCTTGGGAAGTGGTGGGCGATCAAGGACTTGAACCTTGGACCTCTCGCGTGTGAAGCGAGCGCTCTAACCACTGAGCTAATCGCCCGTAAACCAGGCTTCGTTTGTAACAGAAGCCATAGGGATTTTCAACCACATGACCACGGCAACGGCAACGGCAAACCAGCTTGCACAGCTACAGGCGTCCATCGCTCGCGTGATTCGCGGCAAGGACGAAGTAATCCGCCTTTCGCTGGTCGCTCTGCTGGCCAAAGGCCACTTGCTGATCGAGGATGTGCCCGGGGTGGGCAAGACCACCCTCGCGCAGGCCATCGCCAATTCCTTCCACTGCTCGTTCCAGCGCATCCAATTTACGTCGGACCTGCTGCCCTCGGACGTGGTGGGCACCAGCGTGTTCAACCAGATCGAGCAGCGATTCGATTTCAAGCCCGGCCCGATCTTCGCCAACATCATCCTGGCGGATGAAATCAACCGGACCACGCCAAAGACGCAATCGGCACTGCTGGAAGCCATGAACGAAGCGCAGATTACCGTGGACAACCACACGCACAAGCTTCCGCAGCCCTTCATGGTGCTGGCCACGCAGAATCCCGTGGAACACCACGGAACGTATCCATTGCCGGAATCGCAACTCGACCGCTTCATCCTGCGCATCGGCATGGGATATCCCTCTCGCGACAGCGAGCGCGAAATCATGCAGCAGCATTCCAGCGGGCGCAACGCGGCCGCCGAAGTCACGCCGGTGATGGAAGCCGGGGAAGTCGAAGTGATGCAGCGCGCCGTGGAAAAAGTGCGCGTGGACGACAGCCTGCGCGACTACGCCCTGGACATCGCCGAACGCACCAGAAATTCCGAGCAGCTCACGCTGGGCGTAAGCCCGCGCGGCCTGCTGATGCTGCAGCGCGCGGCGCAGGCGCGGGCCTTCCTGGAAGCCCGCGACTACTGCACGCCGGACGATTTCAAGCAGCTGGTGCTGCCGGTGTTCGCGCACCGCGTGGTGGTGAACTCGCGCTACGCCGCGACACAAAAGAAATCGACGCAAGCCGAAATGGTTCTGCGCGAAATCATGGAAACCACGCCCGTCCCTCTCTGATGAGCCCCGAATTTGTCGAGCGCCGCGTTGGCCCGCCGCTTTTACGCAAAGTGGTGGGAGTTTCGCGTGCGGCCCAGTGGGCCCGGCTGCGGGAGACACTGGACCGTCCGAGCTGGCGCAGCTTTGGCATCGCCATGGGCGCGCTGGCGGGCGCGCTGTTCCTGGCGCTCTATTCAGGCGCGGCGGCCGAGGAAGGCCACCTGCTGATCGCCGGAATTTCGGCGCTGTCAGCGCTGGCGCTTGCCGCATGGGTAGGGCTGACCGTTGTGCCTGCGCTGGCGCGGCGCACGCCGCTCGGCTGGTTCAGCTATCAGATCGAATACAAGGTGACGCGCGAAGGCCTGATCTACATCATCGGAATTTTGGTGGTGGCTCTGGCCGCGCTCAATACCGGAAACAATTTGCTGTTCATGGTTCTGGCCTGTCTGCTGGCCGGCTTGCTGATTTCCGGGCTGCTTTCGCGCGCCGTGCTTGGCGGGATTGACGTGCGCCTGGAACTACCCGAGCACATTTTCGCGCGGCGCACCGTCCTGGCCGTGGCCGAACTTCACAACCAGAAGCAGATGATGCCTTCATTTTCCATTTCACTGGTCAGCGAAGACGCGCCGCAAGCCAGGAAAAATGCGCCCACCAGCCCCGCGCCGCAAATTCTGGATCGCCCGGTTTATTTCCCATATATTCCGCATCGCCAGACCGTACGGCAAAGCGTCGAGCTGACTTTTCCGAGGCGAGGAATCTACCGGCAGGATGCGCTGGGATTGCGCACCAAATTTCCATTCGGCTTTTTGCAAAAGACGCGGCGCGTGAACTCCAAAATCGAAGTGGTTGTGTATCCCCAGATCCAGCCCACCGAACAGTTTTACGAAGTTCTGCCGCTGGTGAGCGGCGAGCTGGAGAGTTACCAGCGCGGGCGCGGCAACGATCTCTATGCCATTCGCGACTACCAATCCAATGACAGCGCGCGGCACGTGGACTGGAAAGCTTCCGCCAGGCTAGGCGCCCTGCAGGTAAAAGAATTTGCGCGCGAAGACGAGCGCCGGGTGATGCTGGTGTTCGACCCCTACGTTCACACGCATCCGACAGACGCCAAGGCAGCCGAACAGTTCGAGCGCGCCGTTACGCTCTGCGCCGGCCTAGCCTGGCACTTCTATGAAATTAGTTCCGTGATTGAGTTCCGCTCGGCGGGTTTCGCCACGCCGCGCATGAGCGCCGAGGACGTCATCTACGACATTCTGCGTTACCTGGCCAGAGTTACCCCGCTAAAACCAGAGCCGGGCAAAAGTTTTCTGGATACGTTGGGCGATTCCCCGGACATTTTCAAAATCGTTCTGACCAGCCATCCGCGCGGGTCGATTCCAATGCCCCTATGGGAATCCGCCTATTTTCTTTTTTCGTCTTCCCTCTAGAATTCAGTTCTGAAAACTCCGGACCGCATATTGGCACAGCCAGTGGCGCGGCTTCCCTGTCAACTGAAATAGAACCGCAACCTTTTGTCATTCCGAGCGAAGCGAGGAATCTCTCTTTCTTTTTCTTGGGCGCAAACCCAGTAGAGATTCCTCGCTTCGCTCGGAATGACAAAATTAAATACTTTTGCCGTAGCCTGTTTAGCCAATTGGGTGCGTCCTTACAGCGATTAAACCCCGCAGGCTGAAGCCCGCGCTACTGAACTTTCCGTTGGGCTCGCCGATGTGCGAAAATCGCGGCGGTGAGCATGCTGAAAATTCCCGCGAAAGAAATTCACAAATTCAGGGGGCGAATGCTTGCCTGGTTTGCCGAACACAAACGCGATCTTCCCTGGCGCCGCACGCGCGATCCTTACCGCATCTGGCTGTCGGAAATCATGCTGCAGCAGACTCGCGTGGCGGCCGTGATTCCCTATTACCAACGATTCCTGAAAACATTTCCGGATGTTCGGGCGCTGGCGGGCGCCGAACCCGATCTCGTGCTGGCGAATTGGGCGGGACTTGGATACTACAGCCGCGCCAGAAATTTGCAGCGCGCGGCCGCGGAAATTGCCGCGCAGCACGCTGGCGATTTTCCGCGCGAACATGATGCGGCTTTGGCCCTTCCGGGCATTGGACGATACACAGCGGCGGCGGTGCTGAGCATCGCCTATGGCGCGCCGCACGCGGTGCTCGATGGAAACGTGGCGCGCGTGCTGGCGCGAATTGGCGCGGTGCGCGGCGATTTGCGTGCGCCCGCCACCTGGCGAAAACTGGAATCCACCGCGCAGGATTTGCTGGAGCGAAACGCTCCGGGCGACTGGAACCAGGCCATGATGGAGCTGGGCGCAACCGTGTGCACGCCCAAATCGCCGCGCTGCGCCGAGTGCCCCATCGAAAAATGGTGCCGCGCGCGCAAGCTGGGCATTGAGGAAACGCTTCCGTCAGCGCGCAAGAAACGCGCAACGGTGAAGATCACAATCGCCGCGGCCGTGCTGCTCGACCCGCGCGGACGCACGCTGCTGGTGCGCCAACCGGACGGCGATGGCGATCTGTTTTCACACCTGTGGCAATTCCCCGCTCTCGAAACAACCGGACTGGATGGGAGCGCGGCCCTCGCTAAACACATGCGCGAAAAATTCGGCGTGGCGACAAAAGAAAACCTGACGCCCCTGGCAACCGCCCGCCACGCGGTAACCTTCCGCAATATTCGCCTGGAACCCTACTTGATTCGCGTGCAGCAATTGCGGCGTGCCAAGGGAGGGCGCATAGTGGCCCTCGCCCAGGTTCGCCGCATGTCCATCTCCAACGCCACACGCAAGATACTCGACACGACAATCGCGAATGTTCGCCCGCCAGTCACTAGTCTCCAGTAACGCCCCTGCCTCTTCCCCGCCATTACCCGATACGCCTCACGCCAACCCCTGCGCCCCATGGAATGCTAAAATAGTGCCTGGCGCCATGGACCCCGCAGGCCAAATTTCCGCTGAACCTCTCCCGGTGCGCCTCTCCGCCATCCGGCGACATTTCGAGATTTCCCTTTATTTTCTATTGCTAACGGGCGTGCTGACCCTGGTCTCCACCGGAAAGCTGGACATGGTTACCATGCTGGCGCTGCCAGCCGCGATGCTGTTTAAGGGCTACCGGTGGTGGCATGAGAAGGGGCCCGAGCTTTCCAATCGCGTGGCCACCTGGCTGACCGTTTCCTATTTTATTTTCTTCCCGTTCGATCTTTGGGTCGTTTCGCGCATGTTGGCCGTGGGCGCGCAGAATCCAGGCCTTTACGCAGCCCTGCTGGCGACCATCCATCTCATGCTGTTCGCCACCATCGTGCGCCTGTACAGCGCCTCGACCACGCGGGATTACCTGTTCCTTACCATGATGGGTTTCACGTCCATGCTGGCCGCGGCAATCCTCACTGTGGACACCGTCTTCTTGGCCTTCTTCTTTGTCTTTCTGGGCCTCGCGGTTTCCACCTTCGTGGCTCTGGAAATGTGGCGCAGCGCACAGGGCACGGTTACGCGCCCCGTGGAAACCGGCTCAGCCGCCGCGGATCGGCTGCACAACGCGCTGGGCATAACGTCCACGGGCATCGCGCTGGGATCGCTGGCGGTGGGAGCCATTATTTTTCTGATCCTGCCGCGATTCAGTAGCGGCTACATGTCCGGACTGAACATGCAGCCGACCATGATTTCGGGCTTCAGCGACGATGTGGAACTTGGCGAAATCGGCGAGATCAAGAAGAACAGCACAGTGGTCATGCGCGTTACGGTCGATGGCGGCATGAAGGCGGCGCAGGGAGTGCATTGGCGCGGCGTGGCGCTCACCAAGTTCGACGGCAAGCGCTGGTACAACGACGCTCATGAACCCACAACGCTCACCTCTCCAGGAGACGCCGGTTGGTTCCGGCTCAATTCCGACACCCCCAACGCAAAAAATACGGGCACGCCTATCCACTACAAAGTGCTTCTCGAACCCATCGGCAGCACGGCGCTGTTCTTCGCAAATGAAGCGCAAAGCGTGCGCGGGCATTTCGCGGACGATGTTGGAAGGCCGCCGTTTGGCCAGCGGCGCACGTTCCTTCTGCAGGATATTACCGGCTCCGTTTCCAGTCCCTTCCATAGCTATGCGCGCATAGAGTACGAGGCGAACTCGCTGTTGCCGACTCCGTTGCCCGCCGCCGTCCGCCTGGCCGGCTCAAATTATCCGGACTCGATTCGCGAAATGTATTTGCAATTGCCCGCGCTCGATCCGCGCATCCCCGCATTGGCCAAGCAAGTCACATCGAACGGTAAGAATCCTTTTGACAAGGCGCGGTCCATCGAAGGCTACCTGCGCTCCAACTTCGGCTATACGCTGGACCTCAGCGGCCAGCCGCAGGGAGACCCGCTGGCCTATTTTCTATTTGAAAAACGCGCCGGGCATTGCGAATATTTTGCAGCCGCCATGACCGTCATGCTGCGCACCCAGGGCATCCCGGCGCGATACGTAAACGGATTCCAAACCGGCGAGTACAACGACGTGGCGGGCGATCTTGTAGTGCGTGCCAGTGACGCGCATAGCTGGGTGGAAGCCTATTTCCCGGGCTTCGGCTGGCTTACGTTTGACCCCACGCCGCCTTCCAACGATGACCTGCCGCACGGCCTGCTCTCGCAGATCTCGCATTATTGGGACTGGTTCCAGCTGCAATGGAGCGAATGGGTCATCAACTACGATTTTGTGCACCAGATCACCGTGGCGCAAAACTTGGGCCGCTACTCACGCGACTGGGCAGAGCGCATTCAAACCGACTTTACAGCCGCGCGCCGCCACGCCACCGAAAAGCTGAAGCTCTGGCAGGATCGCATGGCCCGCAGTTACTCCGGCCAAATGCAAGTCTTCTCCATATTCGGCGCGCTGGTCATTGCCGTGCTGATTTTACGCCCGGAAATCCGCCAGCGGCTCACGCTCTTATGGCGCACGCGCGTCATGCCCGCCCGCAAAATGACTCCGCATCTGGCGACGCTGCAATACCTGGAAATGTTGCGCGTGCTTGCGCGCGGCGGAATCCGCAAAACGGAAACGCAGACCCCCATGGAATTTGCCTCATCGCTTCCGGACGGGAGCCTTGCCGCGCCCGTCCTGGAAATGACCTCCATCTATCAGGCGGCCCGCTACGGGGCCAAGCCTGCGGACACGCAGCTGGCCTCCACGCTGATCGATCGCATCCAAACATTCCTTCGATCGCGCAAGAGGACGTAGCACAGGCTTCAGCCTGTGGATTTTGATTTGCTGAAAGTATTGAAAACCCCACAGGCTGAAGCCTGTGCTACCCACGGCACGAGACTCCTCATCATGTTAGAATGATCGGACCGTCCCGCCATTGCGAGACGTATTCTTATGCCTAAAGCCGGATTTATCAGCCTGGGATGCCCCAAAAACCTCGTGGATAGCGAGGTGATGATGGGTGTGCTGGCGCGCAACGGCTACGAATTTACGCCGCACGCGGAGGAAGCAGACGTCCTGGTGGTCAACACCTGCAGCTTCATCGCCCCGGCGCAAAAGGAATCGATCGATACCATTCTGGAGATGGCCGAATACAAGAAATTTGGCGTGGCCAAAAAGCTGATTGTGGCCGGTTGCCTGGTGGAACGCTTTCGCGATCAAATTTTTGAGCAGATTCCCGAGGTCGACGCAGTGATCGGGACGGGCGAGATCGAAAATATTTTGGCGGCCGTTGAGGGCGAGCTGCGCTCCGATGCCGCGAGGGCGGCAGCGCTTCCCTCTTATCTGTATCACGACCTTACGCCGCGAATTCTTTCAACGCCGAAGCACGCCGCCTACATCAAGATCGCCGAAGGCTGCGACCATCCCTGCACGTTCTGCATCATCCCGCAGCTGCGCGGAAAATTCCGCAGCCGGCGGTTTGAATCGGTGGTGCGCGAAGCGGAGAATTTTGCCGCGGCCGGCGTTCGCGAAGTGACGCTCATCGGGCAGGACACCACTTCCTACGGCGAAGACCTGGGCCTGCGCGACGGCCTGGCGCTGCTGCTGGAGCGCCTGGCGGGCGTCGAAGGCCTGCAATGGGTGCGCTCGCTTTACTGCTATCCGAATCGAGTGACGCAGAAATTGCTGGACACGCATCGCCACGCATCCGCGCATCGCAAAATACATGGACATGCCGCTGCAGCACGCCAGCCGCAACGTGCTGGCGCGCATGAAGCGCGGATCGAACGGCGACGCCTTTCTGCAATTGCTCGGACGCATCCGTGGCACGATTCCCGGAGTGGCACTGCGCACTTCGTTCATCGTCGGTTTTCCTGGTGAAACCGATGCGGACTTCCGCGAGCTGTGCGCTTTCGTGAAGGCCGCGGAATTTGACTGGATGGGAGTGTTCCCCTATTCCGACGTGGACAATGCCTCCAGCTTCGCGCTCGACGAAAAAGTGGACGAGGATACCATCAAAGATCGACAGAGCCGCCTGATGGCCATTCAGCAAAAGATTTCGGCGCACAAGCTGCGCGTGTTTCGCGGCCGCCGCGTGACCGCTCTTGTGGAGGGGCCGTCCAAGGATACGCCGCTGGTGTGGGAGGCGCGCATCGAAGGCATGGCTCCGGAGATTGACGGCAAGCTGTACCTGAACGATATCGAAGTCGCGGGGACAACGATCTCGGCGCGATCCGGCGACGTGGTCACGGCGGAAATCAACGAGACGCATGAGTATGATATGGTCGGCCGCGTGGTGGAGATTCTGGATGTCCCGCGCCCGGCAGCAACGCAGGCGTCGGCCATCGCGCCCGTGCAGCGCTTATTGACGGGCGCCGCGCTGAGGATTTTGGCTTAAGTAGCGCGGGCTTTAGCCTGTGGAATTTAGTCCTTGCAAGGCCTAAACCCCGCAGGCTGAAGCCCGCGCTACTCAAATCGCTCCACATTTAGGATTCGGCCATGAAACTGAAATGCCCCATTTGCAAGCAGCCTGTGGATTCGGAGACCACCGAGGAGTTCCCTTTCTGCAGCGCGCACTGCCGCGAAGTGGATTTGGGCAACTGGGCCACCGAAAAATACAAGGTAGCCGCGCCCATGATGGACGAATCCGAGCTGGAAGAAGAACTCGAAACAAATGAGCGAGCCCACCCCAATTCTTCCGACATCGACGACGACTAGCGCCGCACCCGCGCCTGTACCCTCTGGCAAAAAGCCGCGCATTTCCCTGGCGATCGCAACCGCGTTTGGCCTGGGCTATCTTCCCAAAGCGCCAGGTACATGGGGTTCGCTCGGAGGTGTGGTTATTTCTCTGGTCTTGTCATGGATCACTTCGCGAAAGATGCTACAGCACTTGAATATGGAGCGGGATGCCAATTTTTGGACAGTGGGGTTATTGCCGGCGAACGTGGACTATTTAGTTGTCGTGCTGATTGCGATTCTTGGTGTTTATGTGGCAAGCAGCGCGGCCAAATACGCAGGAAAGAAAGACCCACAATTCGTGGTGATTGACGAAGTTTCCGGCCAGATGATCGCGTACTTCTCGCCCTTCACCCTGTTAAACTGGAAAAGTTTATTGCTGGGCTTTATACTTTTTCGCGTCTTCGATATTTGGAAGCCATTTCCCGCGCGGCAGGCTGAATCGCTTCCCGGCGGCTGGGGAATCATGGCGGACGATTGGATCGCGGGAATTTATGCGGCGCTGGGATTGTGGGCCGCGCGCGCTCTCGGGCTGTAGGAATTTTTGTAGCGCTCGCCTTCAGGCGAGCATGTGCTTGAGACTGAAATGCCCGCCTAAAGGCGGGCGCTACAATAAGACGCCCTCGATCACGCCTTTTTCAAGAAACGTTTCACGTCAGACTGAGAACTAACTTTGGAAACCAACGGCATACCGCGCATTGACCGCATCCAGCCGGATGCAGGCATCCCTGGCGGCGACGTCACGATTTACGGCGCGGGTTTCGTGCCGCGCCCAAACACGCGGCCGCACGTGCGCTTTGGCGAAACCGAAGCGAGTCTTCTGATCTCCACTCAAAGCTACATGATTGCGCGCGTGCCGGAAGGCGCGGCGAACGGCATCGTGAGCGTGGAAACTTCGCGTGCCGCCAGCCAGCCATACGCATTTCACCTGGGCGTGCAGATCGCCGACAATCTTCACCCCGTGGCAAACCCGGCAGTGGACGTCGAGGGAAACATCTACGTCACCTATAGCGGCCATCGCGGACAAAAAGTCGCCGTTTCGCTTTACAAAATTACTCCCAACTATGAAGTGAAACCGTTCGTCACCGAACTCGTGAATCCCACCGGCCTGGCGCTGGACCGCGAAGGGTACCTGTACGTCTCCTGCCGCGACGATGGGACCATCCATCGCGTCGCGCCGGACGGCCGCTCGCAACTTTGGGTGGAAGGCATGGGCGTGGCCACGGGAATCGCGTTTGACACCATCGGCAATCTTTTTGTGGGAGACCGCAGCGGCACAATTTTCAAGATCAATCCCGACCGCCAGATTTTTGTCTTCGCCACCCTCGAACCGTCCGTAGCGGCCTATCACCTGGCTTTCAGTCCCACGGGCGACTTGTATGTTACCGGACCGACCACTTCGAGTTACGACCGCGTGCTGCATATCAATCAGAAGGGCGAAGTCAGCACCTTCTTCCGAGGTCTTGGCCGTCCGCAAGGGCTTGCATTCGACCGCAAGGGCAATCTCTACGTGGCGGCGTCCTATCAAGGCCGCCGCGGCATCGTGCGAATTTCGCAGGACGGCCGCGCCGAACTCGTGCTCAGCGGCAGCGGCCTGGTGGGCTTGGCGCTGCTGCCCGGCCATCGCGCCATTCTGGCCACGACAAGCGCTCTCTTCACCGTCGATTGGGATGTGGAAGGCCTCCCGCTTCCGCGCTAACCTAAAAATATGAAAGCTGAAATCATCGCAGTCGGATCGGAACTGCTTACCCCGGACCGGGTGGACACCAATTCCCTGTTCCTCACCGCGCAGCTTAATCGGCTGGGCATCGAAGTCACGCGCAAGACCGTGGTGGGCGATGATCTGGCTCCCCTGCGCAACGCCTTTGAGGAAGCGGCCAAGCGCGTCGAACTTATTATTGCCAGCGGAGGTCTGGGGCCCACGGAAGACGATCGCACGCGCGACGCCGTGGCCGATCTGCTTGGACGAAAACTTTCGCGCGATCCCGCCGTGATGGGCAAGATCGAGGCGCGCTTTCGCCAGCTCGGCCGCGCCATGTCCGAAGTGAACGCGCGCCAGGCCATGGTTCCCGAAGGCGCCATCGTTCTGGAAAATGATCGCGGCACCGCTCCGGGCCTATGGCTCGAGTCGGGCGGCCGCATCGTCATTCTGCTGCCCGGCCCGCCGCACGAATTGAAAGCCATGTTCACCGTGCAAGTGGCCCCGCGCCTGGCGCGTCTTTCGACCGGCGTGCACCTTGTGGCGCGCGAGCTTCGCGTTGCTGGAATGGGCGAGTCCGACGTCGATCAGCGCATCGCCCCAATTTATACAAGACACAACGACGTGCAAACCACCATCCTCACCGCGCCGGGTGAAATTCAAATTCATCTGCGCGCATGGTCCACGGACACGGCCGCGGCCGAGCGCCAGCTTCAGGGCATTCAGGAAAGTATCGTGCTCGCGCTGGGCGAAGCGGTGTTCACCACCAAGGGCGAATCCATGGAAGAGGTAGTGGCCCGCGAACTCACCATGCATCAAGCCACCATTGCCACGGCGGAAAGCTGCACGGGCGGCCTGCTTGCCGAGCGGCTCACGCGCATTTCGGGAAGTTCCGCCTATTTTCTAGGCGGCGTGGTGTGCTACAGCAACACGCTGAAATCCGCGTGGGTGGATGTGCCCGCAGAGATCATTGAAACGCGAGGCGCCGTCAGCAGCGAAGTTGCCATCGCGCTGGCCGACGGAATCCGCCGCCGCACCGGAGCAACACTGGGCGTCGGCATCACCGGCGTGGCAGGCCCCACCGGTGGCACTCCGGAAAAACCCGTTGGCACCGTGCACGTGGCCATCGCCGACGCGTCGGGCAACAAGGAACGCGGCGTTCACTATCCCGGCGAGCGCGACCGCATCCGCTGGCAAGCATCGCAAACTGCTCTGGATCTGGTGCGTCGATATTTTCTGTACGCGGCGCAGCCAAAATCTGGAGCATGAGGTTTCGTGGCATAGGCTTCAGCCTGTGTGGGTTTAGGCCAAGCAAGGACCAAAACCGCACAGGCTGAAGCCTATGCCACGTATAATCCACGCTCGCTTTTGCCTGTGCTGAAAACTGAGACTAAGTTCAAGAAATACAAATTTGACTCATGCGCCTCTTCGTCGCCATAGACATACCGGAAGACGTGCGGTCCGCCATCGCGGGACTGGTTGCCAAGCTGCGCCCAGCGTGCCGAAACGCGCGCTGGGCGCGAATCGACGGCCTGCACATCACGCTAAAATTTATCGGCGAGACTTCGCCGGAAATATGCGAAGCGATCCAGGCTGCGCTCTGCATCGCTTCCTCCCCGCGCTCCCTTCTCCATAACTTTTCGCGGCCTGGGATTTTTCCCGGATGAGAGCCGCCCGCACATTCTTTGGGCCGGGATCAAGGGCGGCACGGAACTCGCCGCGCTTGCCGGCGAGATCGAGACGGCACTTGCCGCGCTGGGCATCCCGCGCGATGAGCGCGAATTCTCCGCGCATCTAACGCTGGCACGGCTGGAAACGCCGCGCATCCTCCAAGCATTTCATGACGCCGTCAAGAACGCAGGCCGCCTTTCTTTTGGCCGCACCACCGTTGAGGAATTCTATCTCTATCAAAGCATTTTGAAACCGGGCGGAGCGGAATATACTCGGCTGGCAACTTTTCCGTTGGCGGGGAGCAAACCCGAGTGAATCTGGAAATGTCAGCCGCGGCAGCAACCCTGTGGGGATTGGTTGTCCTGGGATATTTCCTGGGGTCCATCCCGTTCGGCTACCTGCTGGTGCGCGCCAAGGGAGGCGGCGACATCCGCTTCATTGGAAGCGGAAACATCGGCGCCACCAACGTCGCTCGAACCTCAGGCTGGTCCGTGGGTGTCGCTACATTGCTCCTGGACGCTGCAAAAGGTTTCCTGGCCGTCTGGCTATCGGGCCATTTTTCCGGCGGAAGTATTCGCATCATGATGTTTGCCGGGCTGGCGGCGATCCTGGGGCACGTTTTTCCCGTATGGCTTCAGTTTAAGGGCGGCAAAGGAGTGGCCACGGCGCTGGGCGTTTTTCTGGCCATCTGTTGGATAGCAACTGCAGCCGCAGTCTTCCTTTTTCTCCTCGTTGCCATGTTCCATCGATACGTGTCCCTGGCGTCGATCTCGGCGGCTGCGTCCTTGCCTCTCCTGGTTTACTTGCTCTACGCGCCCGGCCATGCGCCGCCAACGGCTGTTTCCATATGCACGCTGCTGGCAGCGATTTTGGTGATCGCCAAGCATCGCGACAATATCGAGCGGCTCCTTGCGGGCACTGAACCACGGTTCGAGATGGGCCGCAAGGATAGTGACTCGTGATTTGTGATTCGTAATTCGTGAATAAGGCGTGAAGGGCTGACGAAGGTAGATTGAATTGTGAAGAAAATTGCCATCATCGGAGGCGGAGCCTGGGGCACGGCGCTGGCCATTGCGCTGACGCGCTCTTCGCGCCAGCATCGCCTGTCGCTGTGGGCGCACAGCGCCGACGTGGTCGAGACGATCAACGCGCGCCGAATCAACGAAATTTATCTTTCCGGCTTTGAATTGTCCGCCGACATTGAAGTCACGGGCGACCTGGAGAAAGCGCTGGCCGGGGCGGACATCGTGCTGGGCGTGATGCCCTCGGCGCACGCGCGTGAAATTTATCGTGCAATGCGTCCGCACGTCGGGCCGCTCGCTGTTTTCGTCAGCGCCACCAAGGGCCTCGAACCGGGCACCCACGCGCGCATCAGCCAGATCATCGCGGAGGAAATGGGCTTAGCCCCGTCCTCGCGCATGGCCGTTCTCTCCGGCCCCAGCTTTGCTCAGGAAGTTGCCGCCGGAGATCCCACGGCGATCGTTCTGGCCTCGGCCGATGCCAAACTCGCCGCCGAAGTTCAGGAAGAATTCTCCGGCCCGCGATTCCGCCTGTACACCAACGACGACGTGATCGGCACGGAAATTGCCGGCGCGGTGAAAAACGTAATCGCCATCGCAGCAGGCATTTGTACGGGCCTGGAGCTGGGCACCAACGCCGTGGCGGCGCTGGTCACGCGAGGGCTCGCGGAAATGACGCGCTTGGCCGTGGCCCTGGGCGGGCGCCGCGAAACGCTATCCGGCCTCGCGGGCGTCGGCGACCTCATTCTCACAGCCACGGGCGAACTCAGCCGCAACCGTTCCGTCGGCATTCAACTTGGAAAAGGCCGCGAGCTTAAGGAGATATTGGGGTCAACACGCAGGGTTGCCGAGGGCGTGGGAGCGCTGCTGCCACATTGGAGTTGGCTCAGCGCGTAAAGGTCGAAATGCCCATAACGGAACAGGTCCACTCCGTGCTAACCGCGGGCCGGGTTACGCACGACGCCATCCGCGACCTGATGGAGCGCCGCCTGAAGCAAGAAGAGTAATCTTGCCCGCCTATTTCGTTCTGCCCACCCCTCTTAATTCATGCGCAGCAGTGCGGGTTTCCGCGCTTCTGCCCGCCCTGCCCAAGCCGTAAAATACAAGTGATTGGATCTTCCTACATTGGACCTCAGTGGCTTTAAATCGGTGTTCTCCCACCGGCCGCGAATTCTCTGGCTGGTACTCGGCGCCATGCTGCTGGTCAGCGTGTTGCCCCTGGCGCTCTATCACCGGCAGGTTCTGCAACTTAGCCAGGTAAAGCTGACGGATACGGAGAGCATCCAGCAGACCGAAGTAACCCGGTCCCTTGGCGAAGAGATTCAGCAATTTGACGGGAATCTCTACCAGCAACTCATCAGCGAGCGGCAGATCCTTGCGCTTACCGGCCTGATCGACAAAGTCGACAGCCGGGCAGAACGCTCCGCAAGTGACCCGAGTGCTCGAAAATTTCGTCGCGAGCAATCCAAACATTTTGTACCTGACCGCGGTGGGCAAGGAAGCCAAGGGCAGCGGAGCCGGCAATTTCCAGCCAAACCAGGACCCTTTTGTGGCAAAGGCTCTGCAGCGGGCGTTCTCGACGACCATGCAATCCCTGGTATTCCGCAGCGACCCGCTAGCAATCGGCCGTGAGAACCGGCCCGCATTCGTGATGGCCGTGCCGCTGGAAGTGAACGATCAATTTTCGGGGATGCTGGCTGCCGTGGTATCGCTGGATGGCATTCTGCGGCGGCTGCAGGAGACCAGCGTTCGCGGCCGTGTCGTGTTCGTCGTGGACCATAGCGGGCACATCGTGGCCCATCCGGACATGCGGCAGTTTGTGCCTGGGTCGGACGCCAAACCCACTTCGCCGGTGGTCATGCAAGTAACCGAGTTGCCCAAAGGTCTGCGCACCACCGAAACGCTTCGCCGCTTCGAAACCACCGAGGATGGAAGCAAGGCGGAAATGGTCGGAACCTACAGCACCATTCCAGACCTAAACTGGGCCGTGGTGGCGCAGCGCGGAGTGGACAAGGCGCGCGAGGATGCGGGTGTCAAGGAACTCAATGCCCAGGCCCTCAAGTTCGTCTCGTGGTCACCTTCGCGGCGCTGATTCTCGGATATCTTTTTGCCGTTGGCATCAGCACACCGATCCGCGCCCTTGCCGCATCCACGCTGGCCATCAGCCGCGGAGAATTCCACCAGAGAACTCCCGTGCAGGGCGCGGCGGAAATCAGCGAATTGGCCGAGACTTTCAATCACATGGCCGGCGATATCGAGGAGTTCATCGAGCAACTCAGAACAATCCGCCGACCAGAACCACGAGCTCTTCCTCGGCTCGATCCGTATGCTCGCCGCGGCCATCGACGAAAAAGATCCGTATACGCGCGGCCATTCCGGGCGCGTGGCAAAATACTCCATCCTGATCGCGCAGCAGATCGGGCTTGCCAAGGACGAACTTGAAAAGATCCGAATTTCAGCGCTGTTGCACGACGTGGGAAAAATCGGCGTGGACGATCGCGTCCTGAAAAAGCCCGGCGCGCTGACCCCGGAAGAATTCGACTCTGATGAAGCAACATCCCTTGAAGGGCGCAAATATCATGCGGCCAGTCGCGCAGCTCAAGGAAATGCTGCCGGGAATCGAGCTGCATCACGAGCACATGGACGGCGGCGGCTATCCGCACGGATTGCAGGGGGAAGATATTCCCATGATGGCCCGCATCATCGCCGTCGCCGATACGCTCGATGCCATGACCACCAACCGCCCCTATCAATCCGGCATTGATCTGGAAGTTGCAATGAACCGCATTCTTGGCCTTATAAATACAAAGTTCGATCCCGCCGTGGTTCAGGCGCTCGAACACGTCGTTCGGGCCGGAAAAATCCGCCTCAGTGCTGTCCTCGTTGAAGTTTGATGGATTTGCTCCCCCAAAAGTCCCGCATGCTTCGAGCCTACACTGCCAAACATTTGGTTTGCTTCCGCGCGCGGCCTCATCAACAATAGCCACCGAACATGGGCGAGATAATCCCACAACAGGCGGAAGCGGCCGCGACCGGCCACTTCATCGAATTCCGCAACGTCAGCAAGGCGTTTGGCGACCACCGGGTCCTCGACGACGTCAGCTTTTTCGTCGATCACGGCGAAACCTGCGTGATCATGGGGCGCAGCGGCGTGGGAAAGTCGGTGACTTTGAAGCACATCCTGGGATTTTTGCACGCGGATTCCGGGCGCGTGCTGGTGGGCGGCCAAGACATCACCGATTGGACGGAAGACCAACTAACGGAGATTCGCCGGCGCGTCACCATGGTTTTTCAATCCGGCGCGCTGTTCGATTCGCTGACCGTGGCGGAAAACATAGCCTTCCCGCTCGAAAATCGAGCGGACCTCACGCGAGGAGCAAAAAGAAGCGCGCGTCGCGGAACTTGCCGGAATGCTGGAGGTCACGCGAAGTCGCGGACACTCTGCCATCGGAACTCAGCACGGGAATGAAACGCGCCGTGGCCATCGCGCGGGCGCTGGCGCAGGACCCGGAAGCGATTCTGTACGACGAGCCGACCACCATGGTCGATCCGCTGATGGCCGCGCATACCGGCGACTTGATCCTGCGACTGAAAGAAAAATTCCACAAGACATCGGTGGTGGTCACGCACGATACGCACCTGGCAAAAAAACTCGCCGACCGCGTCGTATTTCTGCACGAAGGCCGCGTGGCCTATTTCGGCCCGTGGGCCGGCTTCGAGGCCGCGCCCGAGCCTTTCCTCCGCAATTTCCGCAGGCAGGATGAACTGATCCCCGAGCTGGACGTGACCTTGTGAGCGAGGCGGCGCCGGCGTCTCCCAGCGCCAAGCAGCAGTTGCGCCGCGTGATGGGCTTCTGGGACGTGCTGCTGTTTTGCATCGCCACGGTGCTGGGGCCGCGCTGGATTGCGGCGGCGGCGCACAATGGACAATCTTCGATCAGCTTGTGGATCCTCGCGGCGCTGCTTTTTTTCGTGCCCACGGCGTTCGTGGTGGTCGAGCTTTCCACGCGATTTCCGGAAGAGGGCGGGCTGTACGTCTGGACGAAAGAGGCGTTCGGAGATTTTCACGGATTCGTCGCCGGATGGACATACTGGATCTACACGGTTTTTTATTTTCCCGGATTGCTGCTGGCCAGCGCGGCGATGACGCGCCTACGTCGGCGGCGCGGGCAGCGGCATGGCTGGCGCAGAACCGCACATTTTTGCTGGTCGGATCGTTTGCGCTGCTGTTTGTGGCCGTGTGCGCTGAACATCATCGGGCTGCACATCGGGAAGTGGCTGCAAAATGCGGGCGGCGTGGGCACGTATGTTCCGCTGATGATGATCGTGGGCGTGGCGTTGCTGTTGTGGTCGCGGCAGGGGTCGGTGACGCACTTCACTTGGGCGCGCATGATGCCGCACTGGAATTGGGACACGGTGAATTTCTGGCCGCAGCTGGCTTTTGCTTTCGCCGGGCTGGAACTGGTTTCGGCCATGAGCGAGGAAGTGAAGAATCCGCAGCGCACGTTTCCGCGCGCGATTTTTGCCTCCGGCGCGCTGATCGCGCTGATGTACATCGCGGGGACGGTGGCCGTGCTGATGATGCTGCCCGAGCGAGGCGGTGGACCCGAAGAGCGGCGTGTTTCAGGCCATCACCGCAGGGCTCGACGGTATTGCGGATGGCGGCGGTGGGCGTGATTGCGGCGCTGCTGGTGACGGTGGGAAATGCCGGCGGCGTAGGCTCGACGGTGGCGGGGGTCGCGCGCATTCCGTTCATCGTGGGCATCGACCGCTATCTGCCGGCGGCGTTCGGCAAGATTCATCCGCGGTGGAAGACGCCGTACGTTTCGATTCTTGGTGCAGGCCGGCGTTTCGGGCGTGATTTTGCTGGTCGCGCAGATCAACGAAAACACGCGCGGCGCCTACCAGATTCTGGTGGACGCGGCGACGATTCTCTACTTCATTCCTTTTATTTACATGTATGCCGCGGCGATCAAGCTGTACGCGCGCCCGGACCGCCGCGAAAATCGCTCCGCTGTGTTGATTCCGGGCGGGAGATTGGGAGTGTGCGTGGCGGGAGGATTGGGGCTTCTGGTTGTCGGAGTAGGGATTGTGCTGTCGTTCATCCCGCCCGGCGATACTTCCAGCAAAGTCTTATTTGAAACCAAGTTGGTGGCGGGGACTGTTCTTTCCGTAATGCTGGGATTGATTTTGTATTCTCGCGGCGCGAGGTTGCGAGAAAAGTAGCATCCGCCGCGGCGGACCTGTGCGGTTTTTGCGATGGATCGCTTCGTGGATGTGCTTAAAGTTTAGAAAAGCGCACAGGCAGAGTGCCTGTGCTACTAAAATCTTTCCGGAGTCAACTTTTTCCGCAAACTATGAAGCCTGTTCTACTTACGGGCAGCCATTTGCATTCAGCTCATCCAATTTTACTTTCGCTTGCGCGTTTCCGCTTTTCGATGCCGCGATCAGCAACGTCCGCCCCTGATCGCAATTTTGCTCGACGCCGTCGCCGTAAACGTACAAATCAGCCAAAGTAACTTCTGCCACGACATTGCCCTTACGGACGGCAGCCCACAACAACCGAACCGCCGAGGAAGTATCGCGGCTTCCATTGTCGCCATTCAATTGTGCCAACGCGGCCTCCAACTCCGATTTGCCGCCGTCCGTGGCTGTCTCCGAATGTGGATCGGACGCTGCCTTGCCAATTCCATCCTTGCCCGTAGCCTGCTTCATGCCCCCTGAAACGGCCTCGGCTTTTGAAGTATTCACAAGTGGGAGACTGGGGACGGGAGTCGCGGCACTCGCAACGGAGGGCATTTCATCAGGGGTTGGCTTGGTTTCGATGGCATCCGTTGCGGCCGGAACGGAAGCACTCGCGTCGATTGGCGGATTCGCCTGGGGCGCGGAAAACGCCGTGGACTGCGCCACCGATTTGAATTCCGATTTCCCGACGTGGACGCCGTAAATAAACGCCGTAACCGCGATTGCGGCCGCCAAAATTCCAAACGCAGTCCAAAAGAATAGCGGGCTTTGCCATCGCAATCCTGGAGCAGGTTCCGCGGATGGCGCCTCGGCTACAGGGGCAATTGCAAATATAGGCGAGGTGTTAAGCAGCGATCGACCGGCATTGCCGGCGGCGGGAGCAATCTTCGGCGGCGGCGCCGGGGCCTTTGCGCGAATCGCCGTGTCCGGGCGCGATGTGCGCGCCATCAGAGATTGATTAGTCCAATTGTTCAGGTATTCGAGGGCGCCCACGGACAGGGATGTAAATTTCAATCCGCAAACCGTTCCCATCTCGATTGGTCCACACTACTTCTCCGGTCCCTTCGATTCGGCTGTGGCCCCGCAGCGATAGCAAAAATTTTATTTTTTCAGCCCGCTGAACGGGAGCGACGGCATGAAGCGACAGGCCGCCATCGGAGACATCCAAAACCAGGCCGCCATTTTCGGGACCCATGCCGATATAGGCGATATCCACGAGTTTCGTTCGTGGAGCTTGGCGGCGGTCAGCCGCCTTCATCGCGGGTTTCACTCGTTTGCACAGACATCTCAATTTCCGGCCGGGGTGTGAGTCGTTTTTCTTCAGGCAGTGCGGGCGCGGGCGGTTCGCGAACCCAGTTCAACCCAAACTGCCGTGTCCACTATCGTGCGGCAATCCGGGCGCGTCAAAGGTGAAAAGAAGCTGCAATGTCCGAAAAGTATATTGCGGCAAATGGAGCAACGCAGCCGGCTGAGTACGCGCAGCGTGGCGTGAAATGCTTTCCGGTCATTCGTGCGAGGTACAATGCGGCCTGCGCTGGGAAATAAACCGGGAATGCGACTCACATGAAACGAGTGACACTCACTTTCGACAACGGGCCTACGCCGGGAATCACCGAGCGCGTGCTGGAAATTTTGGCGGCCAGGCGGATTCCAGCTACTTTTTTCGTGGTTGGCGAAAAGCTCGCCAAGCCCGGTGGCAGAGATCTGGCCGCCAGGGCGCGATCGGAGGGCCACTCGATTGGCAACCACTCCATGACGCACAGCGTGCCGCTGGGAGAGAAGCCCGACGCGGAATATGCCCGGCGCGAGATTGCGGAAACGCAGAATTTGATTGGCGAGCTTGCCCATGCAGACAAACTGTTTCGCCCCATGGGCGGCGGAGGCGCGATAGGCCCTCATCTGCTGAGTCGCGCGGCGCTGCAATTATTGCTGGAAGGAAAATATACGAGCGTGCTGTGGTCCAGCGTGCCCGGGGACTGGAAGGATCAGGACGGTTGGGTTGCGCGATGCGTGCAGGAAGTCGCGGAGCGCGACTGGACAGTTGTGGTGCTGCACGATGTGGAACATGCCGCATTGCCACGGCTGCCTGAATTTCTCGATCGACTGGAAACTCTGGGCGTGGAATTCCGCCAGGATTTTCCCGAGGATGTGGTGATTACGCGGCGCGGCGAACTGGTTTCTGCCCTCGCTTCAACAATCGTGACGTAACGCCAGAGGCCGCCCTAATTCGAGCGGCCTCAACATTGAAAATCGCTCTCGAAAATAAATGCCCGCTACTTCGAAGCGCGCTCCGGCATTTCGTTCTTGATGATCTTTCCGCCCTTCATCACGAATTTGACGCGCTGAAGCTCGGTGATGTCGGCCAGGGGATCGCCTGAAACCGCGACCAGGTCCGCATATTTTCCTTTGTCGATGGATCCGATCTGGTCCTGCCAGCCCAGCGCTTCGGCGTTGATGATGGTGCCGGCCTGGATCGCTCGCGCAGGCGTCAATCCGCCATTCTTCACCAGCGCCTCAAAGTCCAGCGCCTGCGTCCCATGCGCGAAGGTTGAGCCGTCGCAGCCGCTGCCCACCATGATTTTCATTCCTTTGGTGGCGTGCCGCCAATTGAACGGCGTGCTCAAAGATGGGGATCATGCGATATTTGCCGCCCGTGCTCTTGGCGTCGTTATCGTCCATGTACGGCTCGATGTAACGGTCGAGGGTCGGGTCGTAGTACAGCCCTTTGGCGACCATCATGTTGGCCTGTTCCTGATCCAGGCCGAAGGCGTGCTCGATGGTGTCGCATCCGGCGATGATGGCGTTCTTTTGCCCCTCGCCGCCGTAACACGTGGCAGCCGGTCTTCTTGCCGAGGCGGTGCGTTTCGTCGATCATTGCCTGCAACACCGGCAAAGGATAAGTCACCATGTACTTAGCCTCACCTGTGGGCGTAAAGGAATACGCTCCGGCCGGATAAAGCTTGATCCAGTCGGCGCCGTGTCCGATCTGATCGCGCACGGCGGCCCGCCCTTCTTCGGCTGAGCGGACCACGGCGCTGGCCAGAGGGTTGTCGGGCTCGGCGGGATTCGCCGGCTCGCGCCCCAAACAATGCCGCGCGTCGAAACCTGATAGCGGGGCCCGTCGATGCGCCCTTCGTTGATGGCGTCGCGGATGGCGACGTCGCCGTATCCGTTGCCGTGCGTGCTCATGTCGCGCGCCGCCGTAAATCCGGCGCGCAGATCGGCCTGCACATTTTGCACGGCGATCAGCATGTGAATCTTCGGTGGTGCCGTTGGGCTTGCGCGTGTTGAACATGTGCGTGTGCGCGTCGATCAATCCGGGCAGCACGGTGGCGTGGCTGAGGTCGATCACCTGCGCGCCCGCGGGAATCTTGACTTGCGATTCAGGCGCCGACTTCGGTGATGCGCTCGCCCAGAGAATCACGACACTTGCTTGGCGAGCATCTGCCCGGTCTTGCTGTCGAACAGGTGGCCGGCGCGGACAGCGATCGAGCTGCGGAGCCGGCGGGCAAAGATAGACGCCGCCGTCCGAGCCCACGCAGGGCGCTGGCCCCGCGCCTCGCCAGGGAGTATCGGGATGCTTGCCCTGAGCGCACAGAGCCATGGAGCTGAATAATATTCCACATGCCGCTGCCAGCAAAGATTTGCTTCGCATTGCCTAGCCTCCTCGTCAATTTGACACGTGAATTTCCGCGTTCAGGACGCGCGTACTGAAAACTTTACTTGTGAATTGTTTTGTGACTCTCGTGTGGGCACACTTATACACCCGCTGGACTTCCGTTTGAACTGAATTATTGTTTTTCCACTCGCCATCGCCGCGGGATGGCCCATTCGTTTTGTCATTCGATTTGTTTTGTCATTTCGAGCGGAGCGAGGAATCTCTCTTCGTTTTGGAATCATGGGAAGAATGAGAGATTCCTCGCTCCGCTCGGAATGACAAAATGGGAGGGCGACGAAATGGGCGAATTACGAAATGGGGGAACGAACAAATATTGGAGGCGCTCTACCGTAACTTCTTAAGTGTGCGGCGGAATTCCGCGGACCCGGTTTCCGAAATTTGAACATTTGGGGTACTTTTTCTATTTGCAATGCGTTTCATTTCGAGGAGGGAAAATAATATGGATAGGAATATTATGCGCGCGGGCGTCGCAATTTTGGCGGCGATTTCGCTGCTCCCTGCCCCGTTTTTTGCGCAGGATCAGAATGCGGGCGGACAAGCGATGCCAGCGCAGCATACTGCCCAGCCGGCAGTGCAGGCCGCGCCTCCCGGCCCCATTCAGCCTCGAACGGTGGACTTGAAGCTGGACTATTCCGTCGAACGCAAATGGTTTCCGAACATTGCCAGGCCCTACACGCCGATGAAACTGGCCGAGCCGCTCCTCACCAATTCCCCTCGCATTGAGCAGTTGATCCAGGGCGGCAAGCTGATGCTGAGCCTTCAAGACGCCATCTCGCTGGCCCTCGAAAATAATCTGGCCATCAGCGTGGAGCGCTACGCGCCGTGGCTGGATGAAGTGAGCTTGTTGCGCGCCAAATCGGGGATCAACGGACTAGTACCGTTCGATCCCACGTTGACGAGCAATCTCAACATCCAGAACTCCTCTACACCTCTCAATAACCCGATCTTCGCCGGCGTGATACCGACAACCACGACGACTCCCATCAATCAGGCGCCTCTCCCCTATGTCCAGCACATCGGCAACGTGAATTTCCAATACAACCAATATTTTTACACCGGGACCGAGCTTCAGGTGGGCATGACCAACAATCGCAGCTTTTCCAATTTCGGCGCGTTCAATTTGTACAATCCCGATGTGCAGTCGGCGCTGACCGTGACCATCACGCAGCCGCTGCTTCGCGGCTTCGGGATTCTGCCGAATACGCGCCTGATTATCGAAGCCAAGCGCAATATCAAGGTAGGCTTGTCGCAGCTGGAGCAGCAGGTGATGGCCACCACGGCGCAGGTGTCCAACGACTACTGGGAACTGGTGTACGCGCGGGAAAACGTGAAAGTGGAGGAGGCGGCGCTGGGTGTTTCGCAGCAGCTCTATGAGGAAAATTCAATGCGTTTTGAGATCGGCACGCTGTCCTCGCTGGACGTGCTGACCGCGCAATCGCAAGTCGCTTCCGACAAGCAGGCCTTGGTGCAGGCGCAGTCCGTTCAATTGCAGGATGAAACCACGCTGCTCAATGACATTACCGCGGATCCGCTGGACGCAAAACTTCTGGGCGCGGAAATTATTCCCACCACGCCGATTTCAACGCCGTCCACGGGCGAGAATGTTCAGATCGAAGAAGCCGTGAAAGAAGCGTGGCAGAAACGGCCCGAACTGAAGCAGGCATCGCTAAATCTAGAAAACGCAGGCACCGACGTGAAGGCCACAAAGAATGAACTGCTGCCGTCCGTTAATATTTTTGGCGAATATGTCGCCAGCGGCCTGGGCGGAATTCAGACCGCCACCACCACGTCGGGCACTATCGTCTTCCCGGGCGGAGTGGGACAGGATTTGAGCCGCGTGTTCGGAGGCAACTATTCGACATTCGAGGGAGGAATTAATCTAACGCTGCCGATTCGCAATCGCGCGGCGCAGGCGGACAACGCGCAGGCCCTGTTGAACGAGCAGCAGCAAAAAACGCAGTACCGGCAGGAGCAAAACGCCATCTTCGTCAGCGTGCGCAACGCCCTGATCGCCATGCGCGAAGACCGCGCCTCGCTGGCCGCCGCCGAGGAAGCCAAGAAGCTGGCCGTGCAAACGCTCCATGATGAACAGGAAAAATACAGGCTGGGCGCGTCCACCAGCTACAACGTGGTGCTGCGATCGCGCGACGTCACCGCCGCCGAAGCCACCGAATTGCGCGACCGCATCAACCTGCTGGAAGACGAACTGAAGTTCAACCAGGCCATGGGCCTCACGCTGGAAGTGAATCAGATCACTTTGAACGATGCGCTGAAGCATTGAGAATATGCTCCATGGAAATGGAAGGGAAAAATCTGTCGCGGATTTTCTGTAGCGCGGGCTTCACAAGCTGCGGTAAAACTCTCACTGTGTCATTCCGAAGGGCGGGGTTTGCCCGAGGAATCTGTTGTTTCTTGGAAGCCGGGGAGAAAAGCAGATCCCTCGCTTCGCTCGGGATGACAGACATTATTTTTTCCGCAGTCTGTGAAGCCCGCGCCACTCGACCATGTTCGAGATCTTGGTCTTGCCATCCAGCAGCCGAACAATCGATGGGATCGAAAACGTTTGCCTAAAATCCTTGCTCGATCAGCTTTGCGATGCTGAGCCTCGAAACGGGGGATTCCTTGCGCGCCTCCAAAATGCGATCGACATGTTTGGCCAGGATGTCGCACTCCACGTTTACGGGGTCTCCCACTTTCAGGGAAGACAAATTGGTGTGTTCGTAGGTGTAGGGGATGATGGCGGTTTCCACGATGCCGTCGTGCCAGCCGGCTATCGTGAGGCTGATGCCGTCCAGCGCGATGGAGCCTTTCATGGCGATGTAACGCGCCAGGTCGTGGGGGACTTGCACGCCGAACCACCAGTTTGCGCCTTCCGGTTCGAGGCGCGCGACGCGGCCCACTCCGTCCACATGGCCTTGCACGAAATGGCCGCCGAGTTCTTTCGTCGCGGTCAGCGGGCGCTCCAGGTTGACGCGCGTGCCGGGCTTCATTTCGCCGAGGCTGGTGCGACGCAGCGTTTCTCCGGAAAGGTCGGCTGCAAAGGATGTGCCCGCAATATCGATGGCGGTGAGGCAGCAGCCGTTGACGGCGATGCTGCCGGATTTTTCCAGGCCGACGATGAGCGGTCCTGCATCCACGCGGATGCTTGCGCCGATTTGATCGGGGCGCGTGCCGCCCGAGTCAGGGCGAGCGCCTACGTCGCACAATTCAACCAATTCGATGGTGCCCACGTACTCAACGAGTCCGGTAAACATCGCGTAGATACCCCTCGATGGCGAAATCCGGTCCGAATCGCTCGATTGTAACGTTCTGCAAATCCTGCACGGCGCGCAGGCGCTCTTGCCCGGAACCCGCGCTTGATTTATTCCTCGCAGGCCCGGCAATTTTGGGCGCCAGGAACACGCGCATTTTATCCACAATTCCAGCGGCCAATGCGGCCGAATTCAAAATTGCGCCCGCTTCGAGCAACACACTCAGGATATCGCGGCGGCCAAGTTCGGCAACGGCTTCAGCAATGGCGGGCTTCGAGCCGCGTCCCGCCAGGCGCACCACTTCGATTCCCGCGCGACGCAAGGCTCGCACTTTCGGCGAATCTTCCTTGGCGCGTGTGAAGACCAGCACATCACCCTCTACCGAGCGCACCAGCCTGGATCTGAGCGGCAGGCGCAGGCGCGAATCCATCACCGCGCGCAACAGTTTGCGGCGGCGCGGCAGGCCCGTACGATCGGTGAGCAGCGGGTCGTCGATAAGAATTGTGCCAATTCCGGTGAGCAGCGCGTCCGAGGCGTGGCGTATGCGCTGCACTTCGGCGCGCGATTCGGGCGACGTAATCCAGCGGTCATTTTCCAGACTACGTTCCAGAGTACGTTTCAGAATACGCGAGCTTTTATGCGCGGCCCTGCTCACCCCTTTTTTAGCGGGAGGCAGCACAAGCTGGCCATCCAGCGTGAGCGCGGATTTGAGCGTGACCAGGGGTTTGCGCGAAACGATCCAACATGCGAACGCTTCATTCAGGCGTCGCGCTTCGGCTTCGCGCAGGCCGATGCTGACTTCGATTCCCGCCGCGCGCAATTGTTTGAAGCCGCGCCCAGCCACGGCCGGGTTCGGGTCCGCCATGGCCGCCACCACGCGCGAGACTCCCGCGGCAATTAATGCCTGCGTGCATGGCCCCGTGCGGCCCGTATGGCAGCACGGCTCCAGATTGATATAGAGGGTTGCGCCTCGCGCCGATTCGCCCGCGGCGTCGAGAGCGACGATTTCCGCATGGTGCTTGCCATCGTAGGTGTGAAAGCCCTCGCCTACGATGCGGCCGTCGCGCACAAGTAGAGCGCCGACCAGCGGGTTAGGGCTGGCGAGGGCGACTCCGCACGCGGCCAACTCGAGCGCGCGGTCCATGAAGGTTACGTCAGCTGCAGGCGCGGTGGAGGGACTCGAAGATGCAGATGCGTTCATGTCTCAGTGATAGGCCGCAAAGTTCCGCCGCAGAATCGCGTTGCTAAATCTTTTATTCTGCCTTTGCTTTCTCTGTGTTCTCTGTGTCCTCTGTGTTAAAGCTTTGCTTTTCGCAGGGAATGCAAGACCTTTAACACAGAGAACATCGAGAAAATCTTGGAGACAGCGATGCCGCTGACTCAATCGAAAAGAGAAGAAACAAAAGTTTCCGCGTCGAACGGCACCAGGTCTTCCATCGATTCACCCGTGCCCACGTATTGCACGGGCAAGCCGAGTTCGCGCGTGATGGCCACCACGATGCCGCCCTTGGCTGTGCCGTCCAACTTGGTCAGCACAATGCCGGTGACGCCGGCAGTGGCCGTAAATTCGCGCGCCTGGGAAAGCCCATTTTGCCCGGTGGTTGCGTCCATCACCAGGAGGACCTCGTGCGGCGCTCCGGGAATTATTTTGCTGGCCGTGCGTTTCATCTTGTCCAGCTCGGCCATCAGGTTTTGCTTATTGTGCAGGCGCCCCGCGGTGTCCACGATGACCACGTCAGCGTTGCGCGAGCGCGCCGAAGAAAGCGCGTCATAGACAACCGCCGCGGGATCGCCGCCGGATTTTGTCTTCACGATTTCCGAGCCGGTACGCGCGGCCCATACGGCCAGCTGCTCGATGGCGGCGGCGCGAAAGGTGTCGCCTGCGGCGAGGACTACAATTTTTCCGTCCTGGTGCAGTCGGTGCGCGAGCTTGCCGATGGTGGTGGTTTTTCCCGTGCCGTTCACGCCAACCACGAAAATAACGCGTGGGCGAGGCTCTTGCGCTGGCTCAGGCGTTCCAGATAAGGTTCCCGCCGATTTTCCAGTGGGCGACGGTACGGTGCGCAGGGCATACAGGAGCTGGTTCTTCAGCTCCGCCTTGAGGTCGGCGGCGTTTTCGAGCGCATGGCGTTCCAGCTTTTGCCGCACCGCTTCGAGGATCTGATGCGTGGTGCGCGGTCCGAGGTCGGCGGCAAGCAGAGCGTTCTCCAGTTTCGTGAGCAGCTCGGGATCGATTTTCTTTTCGCCAGAGATCAGGTCCTCAACCTTCGAGGCAATCTGCGTCCGCGTCTTGGTGATGGATTGCTTCAGGCGGTCGAGTAGCGACTCGGCCTCTTTGGGCTTCTTCTCGCCGTCGTCTTTTTTCTTGCTGAAAATTGAGAACATGGATGTTTCGCAGCAACTCTAAGTGACAATCGCTGAATGTCTTATTCTAGCAGAAGATATCCTCGGGGCACGCCGCGCCGCGCCGCGCCTCAAAAAGTTTTGCCGCAAGAAAACTCGCTGGCCTGTTGTATCATGCCCCCAATCGGCTGTGGTTCGGGCTGAGCAGGCCCAGTGAGCAAATTCAATCCATGAGGGTGCGCGATGATCTCGGTGCAAACCAAAGCGGCGATGACGGTTCTGTTGTTCCTCACTTTTTCAGCTGCCGGTTCCCGCGCGCAAACAGCATCCAATCGGGACGCGGATACCGCGGCCATAAAACAAACCGTGGCCGCATTTGCCGACACCTGGAATAGCCATGACGCACACGCCGTGGCCATGCGCTATGTTGAGGACGGCGACTTTGCAAGCGTCAATGGCGAGCCCAGCCATGGCCGCAAAGAGCTGGAAGAGCATTACCACACCATCTTCACGACGTTCCTCAAGAACGCGCAAACCACCGACACGGTCAGAAGCATCCGCTTTCTCGCGCCGGACCTGGCTTCCGTGGATATCGATTGGCTGGTGAAGGAACCAAGTGCGCCGGGCGGCGTTCTGCGAAAGGGACTGCTCACCTGGATTTTGTCCAAGCGCAACGGCCAATGGATGATTGTGATTTATCACGAGCAATCGTTTTAATTTCTGGCGCGGCATATCCTGTTCCAGGCTGCGGCGGCGCGTTGCGAAACACTTTGAATTTCAGGAGGAAGCCATGATTTCATCTCGTTCGAGAATGGCGTTGGCAGTGTCTCTTATTCTTGGTTTTTCTTCGGTTCTCGCCTGGGCGCAGATGCCCTCAAAAATGGACGCGGATTCCGCTGCCATCAAGCAATGTGTGGCCGCGTGGGAAGATGCCTGGAACCGCCACGACGCGCACGCCACGGCCACTGCCTACGTGGAAGATGGAGATTTCTCGAGCACCACTGGCGTTCCCAGCCATGGCTGGAAGGAACTCGAAGCGCATTATAACGAGATCTTCACCACGTTTCTGAAGGACGCGCATCGAACCGACACCGTCAGGAGTATTCGCTTTCTGACTCCGGAAATTGCATCGGTCGACATCGACTGGCAAATGACCGGTGCAAGGACGCGAGACGGCAAGGACGCTCCCAATCGCAAAGGGCTGCTGACGTGGGTCGTGACCAAGCAAAACGGAAAGTGGATGATCACCATTTATCACGAATCCGCGTTCTAGACGCTGCCTTGGAATTTTGTGGCATAGGCTTCAGCCTGTGGGTTTTTGCCCGTTGCATAGCGAAAAACCCACAGGCTGAAGCCTATGCCACGAAATTCGGCGATGCAATCTCACCCGAAATCAACGTAAGCCATTGAATATAAATCACTAATATGGAGTTAGGGAGCTTCCGCGGATGATGCCCCCAGCATTAGATTCCTTGACATCCAGCGCCCATTTGCTATATTAGCACTCGTCGTAGAGGAGTGCTAACGATCTGCTCGGCACTCCTTCTGAACCATCCCGACTCACCTAATTGAACGGAGGCACGAAAACGATGTCAGTTAATGTTACTCCGCTGCACGATCGCGTCTTGATCAAGCGGATTGAAGAGAAAGAATCCATCAAGGGCGGCATCATCATCCCCGACTCGGCGAAAGAAAAGCCGCAAGAGGGCGAAGTGATTGCTGCTGGCGCAGGCAAAATCGAAAAGGGCGAGCGCATCCCTCTCGACGTAAAAGTTGGCGACCGCGTGCTGTTCGGCAAGTACAGCGGCACCGAAATTAAAGTTGACGACGAGGATTATCTGATCCTTCGCGAAGATGAAATCCTTGCGAAATTGTCCGGCGCAGCCAAGGCTGCCGGCGGCAAGAAGTAACTTTTCCCCTATCAACCGCAATCGTTAAGCCCCAGGGGGAAGCGGTTCGGCGTAGGGTCGCAATTATCGAAACTATTTGAAGAGGAGATTGACTCATGGCTAAGCAAATCGTGACTGGAGAAGCATCGCGCCAGTCTATTCTGCGGGGCGTAAATGCCCTGGCGGACGCGGTAAAGATCACCCTCGGCCCCAAGGGCCGCAATGCGGTGATTGAAAAGAAATTCGGCGCGCCGATCATCACCAAGGACGGCGTGACGGTAGCGAAGGAAATCGAGCTGCAGGATCCGCTCGAAGAACATGGGCGCGCAAATGGTACGCGAAGTCGCTTCCAAGACTTCCGACGTGGCCGGCGACGGCACCACCACCGCAACCGTGCTGGCACAGGCCATCTTCCGCGAAGGCGTGAAGACCGTGGCCGCCGGCGCAAGCCCCACCGCTCTGAAGCGCGGCATCGAGAAGGCTGTCGAAGCCTGCGTCGAGGAAATCAAGAAGCTGCACCGTGACGTCAAGGGCGACATGATCGCTCAGGTCGGCACCATCAGCGCCAACAACGACCGTCAAATCGGCAGCATCATCGCCGAAGCGATGAAGAAGGTCGGCAAGGACGGCGTCATCACCGTCGAAGAATCCCGCACCATGGAAACCACGCTGGAAGTGGTCGAAGGCATGCAATTCGACCGCGGCTACCTCTCCCCTTACTTCGTCACGGACCCCGAGCGTATGGAATGCGTCTTGGAAGACGTGCGCATCCTGATCCACGAAAAGAAGATCAGCTCGATGAAGGACCTGCTTCCCCTTCTCGAACAGATTGCCAAGCTCGGAAAGCCGCTCTTGATTCTTGCCGAGGACGTTGAGGGCGAAGCCCTGGCGACCCTGGTGGTGAACAAGCTGCGCGGCACTCTGCAGTGCGCTGCCGTGAAGGCTCCTGGCTTCGGAGATCGCCGCAAGGCTATGCTCGAAGACATCGCCACGCTGACCGGCGGCAAGGCCATCACCGAGGATCTGGGCATCAAGCTGGAGAACGTGAAGTTGGAAGACCTCGGCAAAGCCAAGAAGATCACCATTGACAAGGACAACTGCACCATCATCGAAGGCGGCGGCAAGTCCAGCGAAATCGAAGGACGCGTCCGGCAGATCCGCACGCAGGTCGAGGAAACCACCTCGGACTACGACAAGGAAAAGCTGCAGGAGCGTTTGGCCAAGCTGGTTGGCGGCGTAGCGGTCATCAAGGTGGGCGCGGCAACCGAAACCGAGCTGAAGGAAAAGAAGGCTCGCGTGGAAGATGCCATGCACGCCACACGCGCGGCAGTCGAGGAAGGTATCGTCCCCGGCGGCGGCGTGGCACTGATCCGCTGCATCTCCGTGCTCGAAAAGCTCAAGCTCAACGAGGAAGAAGCCATCGGCGTGAACATCGTCAAGCGCGCGCTCGAAGAGCCCTTGCGCCAAATCGCACTGAACGCGGGACAGGAAGGCGCAGTCATCGTCAACCGCGTTCGTGAGAGCAAGGACGAGAACTTCGGCTACAACGCGGACACCGAAGAGTTCGGCGACATGATCAAGGCGGGCGTTATCGACCCAGCCAAGGTTACGCGCCTAGCTCTCCAGAACGCCGCGTCCATCGCCGGCCTGATGCTCACCACCGAAGCCCTGGTGGCCGACATCAAGGAAGACACCAAGCAAGCCGCAGCAGGAGCCGGCGGTCACGGCGGACCGGGCGGCGGCATGGGCGGAATGTACTAAATCGAAGGAACAAGCTGTTGCAGCGCAAAAGGGCGTCCCGACTGAGTCGGGACGCCCTTTTTAATTTTCAATCCCGGTAGTTGCGTATGGCGGCATCGTCAAGACGATCCGCAGGCACAAGCTGATAGTGTCGCTCTTCAACAACTTTCACTTCTGGTCCTTTTAACGTTAGTTCAAACAGCGCGATAACGCCTTCTTCCATAAACTGTGCTGCAATGGCTCTGCATCGCATTCCTGGGAATTTTTGTTCTACGAAACGAATATCTTGAGTTGTCTGGACGACGCCGATCTGGTCTTTTCCGCCTTTAGCTTGCACGGGGATGACATAGTGACATCCCTGCTTATCTAGTCCGATGTAGAGTTCATCGATTTCGATTTGGCCGATGGACTTCACTGTCGTACGAAGGTGGTTCTGAAGACTGTACGTGGTAAGCCCTAAGAAAGTATCGATCAGCCGATTATAGCGAACGATCGCCAGCAACGCTTGTTCATCGTCCAAGGCGTAAGCCCTAATTAATTCCGGGGTCGCGTCGGGAATGGCTATCCGAACTAAATCTTCTCGTGGTTTAATTCGAGTAGCCGGAACTAGCTTGAATCGATATTGCGAGCGGCCAGCGCCCTCAATAATCCATTCTAGGCCCTTAGGCTGGGTGTCAACAATGGATTGCGGCAAAGATATTCGATACCGAAATGAATACGGAACGTCCCCTACGTTGTCAGGAAGAACGATCTTTAGTTTGTCCGCGGTTTGTTTCATCTCATCGCGGGCAAATTCGAACTCAGTTTTTTCCTTATTCCAATGGTCGAAGAAGATGCGTTCGATCAAGACCTTATAACGATTCGTTTCAGCGGTGACAAATTTAGGCGTGGCCTGCTGCGAACGCTTTTTGGGCTGCTTCGATTTCATGTTGTTTTCGTTTCTTCGCTCCGCTTTTTCGATCACGACGACCGTTAGGTGCCATTACACCGAAATGCTCTGCAGCTTGAGACATGTCCATATACAACAATGCAGAATCTCCCAGATCAATAGCTGTCTTCGCCTTTCTCGGCTTGACGTTCAACGCTCCAATAACCGCGCTCGCAATCGCTCGTCCCAATGGGGGAGGAACCGCGTTGCCAACTTGACGGGCTCCATGCCACTTTGTAGCGTGGAATCTAAACCAATCTGGAAAACCATGCAAGCGGGCCATTTCGCGCACGCTAATGCATCGAGGATACGCGAAATGAATCGGACGCGGACTTGTGAAGGCACCTCGTGCACTGTCCGTCCCTGCCCTCAATGTATTTGACAATCCTTCGGGTGGAAGTTTGAAAAACCGACTGATAGGTTCCACCGATCCTGCCATTGTTTCTGTAAAACGGCGACGCGATATATCAGTGTGCGTTGTTTGTGCGCTCGATGTAAGCCATCCGGGATTCCAGTTGCGAACGTATCCGCAATGCCAAGCGGCGTCCGTTTGGCATCGAAGTTCCTTCGCGTACTTGCTCGGACGTCCGAATTTAGCCTTGACGGCATCGCTCTCGATAAGCGCATCGAACTGGTCGGTGTCTGGAAGATCACCAATAGCATCACGACAAGTCGGACCAATGGGTAACTTCGGGTTCGGATCATTGCTGTCTGCGGCTGTAGTAAAAGCCAGAGGGTAGTTGGGTGTTTGTATGTCATTCTTCGACCCCATCAAAATTAGACGGTGGCGATGTTGGGGAACATTGAAGTGCGCAGCATCGAGTACACACCAAGGTAGTCGAACCTGATAACCAACATCCTGAAATGCTTCTACCAACTCATTCAGAAAGTTCTTGTGCCGTCCAATAGTGAGTCCCTTTACGTTTTCAAATACGAAGGTTCGCGCGTCGAGGTCAGCCACGAGTCGAACAAACTCTAACACGAGAGAGTTTCGAGGATCCTCAAGCATACGATGGCCAATCAATGAAAATCCCTGGCAAGGCGGGCCGCCGAACACACAATCAACGGGACGATTCCCGATGCGAGTCGCCTGCCTGATCTCTTTACCAGTCAAACCCACAACTGAGCGAGCAATAACCTTGGTCATAGGAAAGTTAAACTTGTGAACCGCGCAGTGAACAGGATCGATCTCCACAGCTGCCACAACATCGAAACCAGCCTGTTCGAATCCTAGACTTAGCCCGCCAGCACCAGCAAACAAATCGATCGCTATGGGTCTATCATATTTTCGAATTCCAGAGTTTTGAATCAAGGTCAACCTACCCATCGATAAACTTCTTCAATTTCAGTGTCAACTTCTCGATGTTCTTGACTTGGCATTGCCAGATAGTAAGGGTTCGCCAGCCTAGCTTTTTGAGCTGCAACAATCTCGAAGCATCTCTCCGCTTATTAGCCGCTAATTTTGGTATCCAATAATTAAGTCGTGACTTGGGTGGAAGCCCTTTCGAACATCCATGACTGTGCCAGAAACAGCCATTTACAAAGATTACAATCTTCTTCCCTGGGAATACGATGTCTGGACGGCCGGGGAGATTGTCCCGATTTAACCTATATCGATATCCCAGTTGATGGAGAAGACGACGCACTTTCAGTTCTGGACCAGTATTTTTAGTTTTGACCGCCTGCATGATACGACGACGTTGTTCTGGCGTTCTCGTATCGGCCATACAGTCGAAACATTAGCATAGATAACACACCTTAGCATATTCGCTTTTCATTCGCTAATACAATTGCCGTGGGTGGCGCAGCCATTGAGGCGGTTTTGAACTTCCGGGTGGCCGACCCTCTCGGTCTTAGAGGGTCGGGGTTTTGATTTCTCTGAGCGTCTGCAATTTAGTGTACGGGGTCCACGCGGATCAATCCGCTCTTGATATTCGAGTAGAAAGAAAAGCTGCTCCAGGGCCAGTCGCGCGGATGATCGACCAATTTTCTTTTCAACGGGTTCATGTGCATGCAGTGAAGTTTTTCGACTCTCTTCTTCAGACTCCAAACATTTCTCCGGCGGGCTCCAAGTAGAGCCCGCACCCGGAAATCGTAGAAGCGGCGCTGCCAGAAGCGCGGCAGTGCATCGCCGCCTTCCGCAAATGCCAAACTGAATTGCCCGGCAGGTTTGCGTTTCTTGCGGCGCAGGCGGCGCGAGACGCACTACTTCAACGCCTGAATCACGGTGGGCGGATTCTATAAAAGGGGATGCGATGCCGATGTTCTAGAAATTCGGCCAGGAGTGGCTTGCTGGAGCTACGCCCGCTCCGCGCTGCCCGCTTCGCTCTAGAGCAGAGGCAACAAACCCGCTGCGCTTCATCTCTTCGATATAGGATTGCAAAAATTCCCTGGCCGCCGGACGGCCCTTGGGCGTTCCCATGGCCTGCTCGATGGAGACAAATGTTCCGTCAATCACGCGCAGGCCGGGATGCATCCGCGCAAATTCGATCAAGGGCTGCCTCACTCCCGCGGCAGCTTGCAATCCGGCATCGAGAAACAGGTCCATGGCTCCAGCGGAAGTTTCGTGCCTCACGAGTTCGGCGTGTTTCAATGCGCGAGTTAAAAAAAGATCGTAGGCGGCTCCTTTTCCCACGGCGATGCGCACCCCTTTCCGGTCGAAATCCTCGATCACATGAAAGGGCGACGCGTCGCGAACCAGGTAAGTTCCTTCGATCACCACATAGGGCGCGGTAAAGAGAATCTCCGCCGCGCGCACCGGATCCAGAGCCAGAAAGGCAATGTCCCAGGCATTGGACTGCACAGCTTCAAACACTTTTCCAGCCGCATCGAACAAAACCAGCTCGATTGGAACGCCCAGGCGCATGGCCAATTCGCGAGCCAAATCCACGGATACTCCGCAGGGATCGCCGTTTTCGCGATTGCGCTGCGCCAGCACGGGATTTCCAAAATTGATCGCGGCGCGCAGCACACCCTGTGGAGCGAGTTCCTGCAATGCATCCTTGGACGGCGGATTCAATTTATTCCTCCAGATGATCCGAACGCCGGCACACAACTTTGAATGCCACAAGCCGCGGATGGCGCATCCTTATTCTTCCGATAACGAATTCACGGGGTTGGATGATACCACTGCGGTATTTCCATGTTGAGGAATTGGATTAGGCGGCTGGCCCGGGCGTTGTAGTTGAATTTGGGCTGCCCCGTCCTTGACGTTCGTCAAGGGCGGGGCTTTTGAATTGGCATGCCACTTCTGGGGTAGACGAAAAAGCCCCGCCCTTTCCGCCACGGCGGACAAAGGACGGGGCACTCGCCAATCCTAAAGGCGTACCAATGTAATTCCAAGGGCCCGATTTGGATGAAAACGTTGGATCAATTTGCGGCCTGGGCAGCGGCGATCGCAGCTTCGGAGACGATGACGTATTCATACGATTTGCCATCGATCTTGAATTTGACTTTGTCTTTGTCGGTGATGAATTCGATCTTGGTGTTGACCGGGACCAATGCTTTGTCGGAAGGTTTGCTCTGCCGGATGTGATACTCGACGGTAGCGGTGCGGATGACGTAGTCCTGGCAGAGAAGATCGATGCTCTTCTTGCCTCCCTTTGTGCCGCAGTTCACTGAGTTTTCAGAAATCACGGTTGCTGTTTGGGGCGCGGTGGCAGCCTGCGCGAGAATCGCGGAAAAAGCCGCGGCGGCGAACAGCAAAAGTCCCTTTTTCATGAGGTTCATGTCAGCTCCTGAAAATTCTTTTTGTTTCTTGTTGCCGGGTATCCCGCAGTTGATTTTCTCCTGGGAATTCCGCAACCGCAGCAGCTTGCTGCACACTAACAGCCATAAGCACTTCGCATAGGTATCAAGTGCGACACATCCTCCATAAACCCTTGTATTTACAGCGACTTAGACGCCACCGCCAGGGGAGATAGTTTCATTCCGTGGCGAGACGGAAATCGACAGACCGCCCAATAGAGACAATCGACGCCAGGTGATTTACATAAATGAGGCATTTTACTTCCTCAAATTTGCAATCAAACGCCGGACGGGCCGACCCTCTCGCTTTTAGAGAGCGGGTTCTATAAAAGGGGATGTCAAGAAAAAACACTTCTCCCTGCGCATTCGAGAGAGGGGAGTTTCTGACATCCCCTTTTATAGAACCCGCCAGAGCCACGTTCGATAACACCGCATAACGAATTGCGCGAACACGGCCTGCCTGGCCATGCGGGCGCGGCCGGCCGGTGGCCGATATTCGTTGTGATCATGGGCACAATCCGTTGTGATGTGCATCATGGAGTTAATTCGACGGTGACCTATGCTGGCACGGTTCCCAAGGAACGGGATCCCGGCGAAAAGTTCCGGCGAACTGGAACGTTGCTGTGCTCAACCACCCGCGATTTTTGTGTTCATTTAACCAAAAGGAGTAAGCATGTCCAGGAATTGGCCCAGGCTGGAATATTGCATTGCCTTCCTACTTCTCGTCTCATTCGCGCAGGTTCGATCGGCGAACGCGCAGACGCCCGCGGCATCCCCTGATTCTCCATACGACGTCATCGTGACTCGAAATGTGACGGTTCCCATGAGGGACAGTGTGAAGCTGGCCACGGATATTTATTTTCCCGCGCGCGGTGGCGTTGCCGTGGCAGGCAAGTTTCCCGTGCTGGTCAGCCGGACGCCCTACGGAAAAAATCCTGCCCGCGTTACTCCCATCACAAATGCAGCGGCGGAAAAAGAGCTGAATGCGGCCAGCTATTTCGCGAAGAATGGTTATGTGGTGATGATACAAGACGTTCGAGGGCGCTTCGACTCCGAAGGAAAATTTTATTTCGCCATAAACGAGGGGCGGGACGGTTACGACACCGTGGAGTGGGCCGCCAGCCAGCCCTGGGCCAACGGAAAAGTCGGCACCTATGGCGCCTCTTACCTGGCGCACGTGCAGAACGCCATGGCGGTGCTGCGGCCGCCGCATCTGAACGCCATGTTCATCACGGTGGGAGCGGGCAATTATTTCGAGGAAGGCGCCTGGCGCGGCGGTGCGTTCATGCTGCTGCACAACGTCTTTTACGCCTTAACCGCGCTGACCATGACCAGCAATGAAGCGCGCGCCAATCCTGTTACGCTCGCGGCCCTGGATCGCGCGGCCCACCAGGATCTGGGCGCGTGGATGCTCGCTTTTCCCTATCATTCCGCCGCCAATCCTTTCACTTCGGCGCCCGCATACGACAAATGGTTCCAGGATTACGTGGACCACTACACCTACGATGATTATTGGAAGCAAAATGGCCTGAACGCCGAAGTGTCCTACGACAAATATCCGGACATCCCCATCTATTTCACCACCGGCTGGTACGATTTTTTTGAGCGTGGCAGCCTGAACAACTTTAAGGCCATGGCCGCGCGCCACAAGTCTCCCACAAAACTTCTGGTCGGACCGTGGGAGCACAGCGGCACAGGGCCACGCGTCACGGGCGATGTTGACTTCGGTCCAAGCGCAGAGTTCGATATGTTCGACGAGCAATTGCGCTGGTTCAATCAAATATTAAAAGGCGAAGAAACGGGAATCTTGCGGGAACCCCTGGTAAAACTTTTTGTCATGGGCGGGGGAAGCGGCGCCAAATCGGAATCCGGCAAAATGCAAGATGGCGGCCAATGGATCACCGCACCGGCATGGCCGCCGCCCAGCACCGTTTCCAAGTCCTATTACATCCACGGCGACGGTTCGCTTTCGGAAAAATCTCCCGCTGCGGAGGCCCCCAGTGTTTACGAGTACGATCCCGCTCATCCGGTTCCATCCATCGGCGGGCAGATGAACGGCGGCGTGGGACCTGCGTTTCCGGCCGATGGGCCGCGCGACCAGGTTTGCAGCATCAAGACGTTTGGCTGCGACAATGATTTGCCGTTGGCCGCTCGCCGCGATGTGCTCGTTTTTCAGACCCCGCCGCTGGAATCCGACGTGGCCATTGCAGGCCCCGTCTCCGTCGATCTATGGATTTCATCTTCGGCCAAGGACACGGACTTCACGGCAAAACTGGTGGACGTCGCGCCGCCGAACAAGGACTATCCCTTCGGCTTCGCCATGAATATTGAAGACCGCATTATTCGCGTTCGCTGGAGCGAAGGCTATGACAAGCCGGTTTTCCTGAAACCCGGAGAAGTGCGAAAGGTAACCGTCGATCTCATCTCGGCGGGAAATCGTTTTGCCAAAGGCCATCGCATCCGCGTGGATATTTCCAGCAGCAGTTTTCCGTACTTCGATCTAAACCCCAATACCGGCGAGCGCCCAGGCTACTCGACGCACATGGAAAAAGCGCTGAATACGGTGTATCACGACGCCCAGCATCCATCGTGCTTGAAACTGACGGTCATGCCGCAAAATTCCTTGCCTCAGTAATTGAGGAAACCGTGCGGCGCAGGTTTTGGGCGGGCGGCGAAGCCTTTGAGACCGTGTTGAACTTTCGTCTGGACGACCCTCTCGCTCTTGGAGGGTCGGAGTCTTGATTTCCATTCGCATTCCACGGCTTAAGAACTGATTATGAACAAACTTCAAACCCATCGCCCCCTCGAAGCCCACGAGGGTTCGCCCACCCGGCAGATTGGCCCATTGGACCGGCGTAGCGTCAAATCGCCGAATTATTTGGGAGTTGGCTTGTTCACGTCGTGACAATGGGGGCAGCTTGGCGACAAATTCGTTGTTTCGAGGAGCAGGAGAAGGGTACGATGCGCGAGCCAAAGATTTAAGTCAAAAATACCGATTAAGGGGAGAACTTGATGAAGGTCGCATACGTTTTCAGTACTTCGGGCCATACGGCGTCTTATAAATTAGGCCAGATGATCCTGCCCCAACTCGAAGCCAATGCTCACGGCGCGGATGTAGTCGGGATGATGTTCTTCGATGACAACACTTTTCTGCTGCGCAAGGGCGATCCTATGGGTGAGCGGTTGGCGAAAGTTGCAAAGCAGAAGGGCATTCTCTTAATGATGTGCGATTCGTGCGCGCTGGAAAGGGGCTTGGCCGAAGGTGCTACCTGGCCGAAGAAAAGCAAGGCCAAAGACACCGTGGAAGGGGTGCAGGTGGGTTGCTTCCCCGATCTGTACGCCGCTTTGCAGGGGGCAAACCCTGACCATATCATCACCCTATAGCTGAACCCGAGGAGTTGCCAGTCGAGACTAGGTTATTCTCTCGGACGGGTGGAACAGCCTTTGAATTAGAATTTTAGGGTGGCCCGTCCTTCGTCGCGTGAAGGGCGGGGTCTTTGTCGGAGTGTTGATTTCTATTCACATTCCGCAGATTGAAAACTCATTCCGAACAAAATTCAAACCCAGCGACCCCCTCGAAGCCTACGAGGGATCGCCCACCCCGAAAATGAAAACCTTCTCAAAGGCTGCGCCGCCCGCCCCGTTCTTAGAATTTTGAAGGGTGTCAAAAACGGGCCACTCGCCACAAGATCGTCCCTCACCGGCAACCCGGCCCGGGCTATTATTCTGAATTGTGACTGCAACGCCAAACACCCAAACCAGGACCCCGCTTCGGAGAGGCTTCCTCCGATCCTTTCTTCGATGGCTTGTCATCGGCTTGGCGCTTCTTTGGGTGCTTGCCGCGCTGATCCTTGTGGCCGCCCGGTGGATCGATCCACCGACAACCGCGGTGCACATCGAGCGCCGCGTGCAGGCCTGGATTCACCACACGCCCTATCGCGAACGCTATAAATTCATTCCGCTCAGCCAAATCTCGCCCGATCTCCAGCACGCTGTAATCGCCGCGGAGGACGCGCGCTTCTACCAGCACCATGGATTCGACTGGCATCAGATTCAAATTGCCGCCGAAGACGATCTGGAAGGCGATCGCACTCGCGGAGCTTCCACCATTACGCAGCAACTCGTAAAAAACCTATTTTTCGGAACAGGCCGCTCGATCCTCCGCAAGGGCGCGGAGGCCACACTGGTACCGGTTGCCGAATTGGTCCTCGGCAAGCAACGCATTCTGGAGATATACCTCAACGTGGTCGAATGGGGCCCGGGTATTTATGGTGCAGAGTCGGCGTGTCGTTACTACGATGAAACCGCAGCCCGGAATATCGGCCGGCAACAAGCGGCACGGCTCGCTGCAATTCTGCCGGCTCCCCTGAAGCGACGACCTGAGCGCATGAATAACTACAGCGCGATAATCCTGAAGCGGATGGGCCAAATGGGTTGGTAATCGTGGGGCGGGAACCCAGCAGAATTTTTGATCCTATTCCTGCGTAGGCTTTTCGACTGAAGCAAATTCGTTGTGTCGAGGGCGGAAGGCATGTACGATTCGGCAAAAAAAGAGCCAAATCGGAAACCCAAGCGATCGATCTGGAGGACTGCATGAGAAAAGTTATCGGCATCTCCCTTGGAGTGGTGTTGCTGGCCGCATTCGCAGCGATGGTGAACGCGCAGCAGAAAGCGCCCGCTGCAAGAGCGGCGGAGGAGCGCGCCAAGCCGCTCGTTTTGACGGAAGCAATTCCTCTGGAGGGAGTCAAGGGGCGCTTCGATCATTTCGGCGTGGGCGGCGGCCGAATCTTTGTCTCGGCCCTCGGCAGCAACGCTGTCGAGGTCATCAACACCGGCGCTCGAACGCTGGACCATTCGATCACCGGAGTGCCGGACCCTCAGGGCGTGGTCTATTCGCCGGAGACGAAAAAGCTTTTCGTGGGCAGCGGCTCGGCGGGCAAGGTTTTCATTTATGACGGCGCGACCTACGACCTCATCACCACCGTGGACTTCAAAGGCGGCGCCGATAACCTGCGCTACGATGCCGCAAACAAGCGTGTCTACGTTGGCTGCGGCGACGACGAAAAGACCGGCGCCATCGGCACGATTGACGCGGTCACTAACAAGCGCCTCGACGAAACGTATTTGCTAGGCGGCGAGCCTGAATCGTTTCAGCTCGAAAAGTCCGGGCCGAACATTTACGCGAACGTGCCGGACCTGAAGCAGATCGTGGTGGTGAACCGCGAGACCAAGGCGATTACTCACTGGCCGCTGCAAGGCGTGGAGAGCAATTTTCCCATGGCGCTCGATGAGGCCGATCACCCGCTGTTTGTGGGCACACACTCGCCCGCGCGCCTGGCCGTTTTCGACACAACCTCCGGCAAGATGGTGGCGGCGCTGCCCGGCGTGCAGGGCACTGACGATTTGTACTACGACGCCGACCGCAAGCGCGTCTACATGCCGGGATCGGAAGGCTTCATCTACGCCTACCAAATGAAGGACCCCGACCATTTCCAACTTCTTGCCAAAGTCCCCACCGCGATTGGCGCGGCCACCGCCGGATATTGGGGCAAGCAGGGCAAGGGCTTCGACCGCTTCTACCTCGCCGTTCCCGCAAGTGGAGTCAATCCCGCGGAGGTGCGCATTTACGTAGTGCAAGATTAGGCGGCAGTTAGGACGGTTGTCCCGGACTTTGAAGTTGAGGTTGTGGTGGCCCGGCTACCCACGGGAGAAATTCTGTTAGCGAGAAGCGCTCACTTGCACTATAGCGTAGACGAACGCCGCGATTAAATACGGCCCAACATACAATCCGCCAATGCTGAGGCTGATAAGCAACCCTCGCCAGCCAAGACGGCGGTACAAATAGTAGGGGACCACAATTGGCCAAGCGAAAAGCACGAAGTATTCAAATTCAAATGGCAACTTGAATTTGCGGCCAGGTCTATCGGTATATATCCACCAAGTTAAGATCAAGCTGAAAGCGACCGACCAAAGGACGCGGGATTGTCCGGCTTCGGCAATCAAAGCATGAATAGCCAATATCGAGAGCCCAACAGTGTAGATAACAGCCAGCACACACAGGAAAATCAATGGCCTCGTCAATGGAAATGAATGTTCCCCTCTGTGCTCAATTGACAATTGGCCCACCCTGAGAAGTGCCTTGCAATTGCGACGTAAGGTCGAGCAGCCACCACCGAAGCGTCAAGAAAATCATGGTCTTGTCACGCAAAGTCCCTTTTTGCATTGTGGGAATTACAGGTTTCCCAGCAACCGAGAATCCCGTTTGTCAAGCGTTGAGGCGAACTGCAAGAAGCGGGCAGGGACCGAGTATCACTCCCTTTGCCTGCCGATTTCAGATTTGAATCGGCCTGAAAAGAAAATCGCCACATTCAAGGGCCGAGTGGATTGGAGAACGCTTAGGCCAGCATCTCCTTGAGCCACTGATTGACCATTTCCCCGACGGCACCTCTCTCCTGGCTTCCGCGGCCCATGTGTTTTGCGCCGGCCATGATGCGGGCCATTTTCGGCTGGCCCGTGGAGAGCAGCAGTGGGATCTCCTGTGGCGAAATCCATGGATCCTTGTCGCCATTGACGCAAAGCATGGGCGCATTGGGCTTGCCCAGCCAGCCCTGCTCCTGTAGCGACATGGCCGGAGCGGTGCGGATGAGTTCGTCGAAATCCTTCACGCCGTTGGCGTAGATCATGGAGTCGGGGCAAGGCCAGAAATATTCCTTCTCGTCGTACATCAGATACGTCAGCCAGTCCTTCTGCCAGGTGTAGTGAATCGGTCCGCCGAATTCGACGCAGGCCTTCAGCCGCTTGGGCTCCACGTAGGCCATCTTGCCGCCGTAGTATCCGCCGTAGCTTCCTCCAACAAATCCGATGCGGCGCCCGTCCAGGTCCTGGCGGGTTAAAAGGTAGTCAATAATGGCAGAGTATAGCTTGTGCGAATCGGGCTTATTGAAAATAGGACACTCGCCGGCGCCGGGCATGTCCACCTCAAACCCCGCCGCGCCGATGTTGAGGGTCTCGTTCAGGTTGCGGCCCTCCTTGTAGCCGTCCACGCCGCCAGTTCGAATCACAATCGGAGGCTTGCTCACTCCTTTCGGCTTGCGCAGGTGGGCAAAGATCGTCTTGCCCTCGTACGGGATCTCGACAATCTCAAGCGGAGGATCCCATGAGCGGATGGCCTTGCGGAAATTCACGATGCACTTGCGATAGGCGGCCTGTTTCGCCGGAGAATTGATCACCGGAAATCTGGCGACTCCGTAATACATGGAAGCCTTCTCATAGGCCTTGTTGGCCTCAGCCATCTTGCCCTGCGATTCCAGTTCGGCGCCCTTTTGCTCGAGCGGCTCGGCCAGCTTGGTCCACTCCGCCACCCATGGCTCGGGATCGAAACTGGTCATCTTCGCGAAGATTGCCTTTGCCGCCTCTGGATCGGCGCCGCCGCCAATGAACGCTTGCAAGCGCTGCCGCGCGCCTTCGGCGTAGCTCGGATCTTTGAAGGGATTCACTTTGGAGCCCGGCGAAGACGGCGAACCCTGCGCCATCGCAAGCGGAGCTTTCAGCGCTAGTGCACCTGCGATGGTCGCCGCGCCTGCCGCGCCTGCCGCACGCAGCAGTTCTCGCCGGGAAGTCTGGATATTATTTTTTTCCGGCGCAACGAGCGAACCATTTGCGCTCGCCTCTTGCGAGTTTCGGAGTTCATCTGCGTTCTTCATTTTGCAATTCCCTCCACAGGAAGCGTCGATCCCTTGGATCGGACGTAGTGCCATGAATGTTTTCGGAGAATGCCTGGCCGAAGGTTTAACCCAATTGCATCTTTCCGTCAAGAATTTCACTCGCAGCAGGTGCGCGGCAGGTGTCGCGCGCGCCTACTTGGCAGGTTGCTGCGATTCGAGGGTTGCCAGGCGCTGGTTTGCTTCCTCTGCGGTTTGCCCATCGGGATGGCGTTTCAGGAGTTGCTGGAGCTGGTCGATCGCCCGCGCTTTGTCGCCTTCGCGCTCATAAATTTGGGCCATGAGCAGATCCAGAGACGGCTCGTTGTGATTTACGTCAATTTGCGAGGCCTGCACAGCGTTCTTCTTGGCCTCTTCGAGATTGTTCAGATGGAGGTAGGCTGTGGCCCGATAAAAAAAGGCGTAGGAGTCGCCTCCCACATTGAGGCTGATGGCCATGTTTGACGCACTTAGCACCTGTTTCCACTCATCGTTCCGGGTGGAAACCTCCGCCGAGCAAAGATACGCAGGTAAGTAAGCCGCATCGACTTTGGCGGCGTGAGAGCAGGCGTCAAAAGCGTCTTGCGCCTTTTTCTGCTCCGCAAGACTCAGGCCCAACATCACCCACGCAGCCGTATAGTTTTCAAATTTCGCGATTGCGGCGCGCGCGTGCTGCTCCACTTCCTCGTACTTGTTCTTTTTCGAAGCATCGCATGCTTTTTCATACTCATGCTTGGCGCTCGACGGAATACTCAGAGCCTTAGCATCCACGGTTCCGGCGCGCACTTCGGATAGCTTCCAGGGAAAACACTTCGCCTCTTCGGCCATGGCATCTGAATCCAGGGTCGAGCTATGCACGACGTTGGCGTCGGGCTCGTGTCCCATACCGAACCTTGGAGAATATTGGCTGTTTTGTTGCTGCGCGGACAGGGGGAAAGTCGAAAATGCCATGGCCATCGCGCAGAGCAGCAATCGCTTCCGGCTCAGGCACACCCAAGGAATGATGCAATGCGATTTCATAGTGAACCTTCCGCGGACGCGTCGCTGAGTTGAAATCGAAACCCGGGGGCCGTTTAGGGACAGGTCTCGTATTTCGAATGCTAAGCCTTTATTCCGAACTGAGTCAATGGGATTCGCCTGGTGGGGCGGATGCCCCCTTTTGGCAATCCGCGGAATCGCCTTCGCTTCATATTTACATACTTATGCAGTAAGTTCCTGATGGGTTAGTATTTTGATCCTGGAGCTTCCCGCCCTTGACGACCTTCAAGGGCGGAACTTTTGTTTAGGCCTGTCACGTCCGGGTCAGACGAAAAAGCCCCTCCCATGAATGCCCGGCAAATCTTCCACTACTCTGATTGAATTGTTTATTTGCGAAGTCCGAGAATTTCCCGGGCTTCCTTGGGGGTGGCCACTTCTCCGCCCAGTTCGTCGATGATGCGCACTGCTTTCTCCGCCATCGCCGCATTGCTCGGGGCCAGCACGCCCTTGCGCAGATATACAGCGTCTTCGATTCCGATTCGGCAATGTCCTCCCAGCAAAAAGGCCTGCGCCAGGCTCGGATAGGCCAGGCGGCCAACGCCGAACGCGGCCCAGTGCGCGCCTTCCGGCAAGAGCGACTTGGCATACATCATCGTCTGCGGCGTGCATGCAAAGCCGTAGCTGATTCCGGTGACGATCTGAAACAGCGGCGGCTTCTCGATCACGCCCTTTTCGATGAGGTCTTTTGCCAAGGCAATGTCGCCGCTGTCAAACACTTCCAGTTCCGGTTTCGTTCCGGCTTCTTTCATTGCATTGGCCATGGTGGTTATGCTGCCCGGCGAATTGATCACTGCGGACGCGCCCGACCACATGGTGTTGAGATCCAGGCTGCAGATCTCGGGCTTCAGCGCCAGGATATGCTCGACGCGGCGCATGGGAGTTGTCAGCGTGGTGCCCGGCGCGGCCACCTTCGGATCGTCCGCGCTGGGAATAAAGCGCTGGCCCGGGCCAGTCGTGAGATTGATAATCACGTCCACACCGCTATTGCGAATGCGGTCCACGACCTCACTGTAGTGGGCGAGCTCCATGCTCGGCTTGCCATCCGGGTAGCGCACGTGAATGTGGGTAATGGCTGCGCCGGCTTTGGCCGACTCGATGCAGGCGGTGGCGATTTGCTCGGGCGTACAGGGCAAGCCTGGGTGCTGCTGCACCGTGGTTTGATTGCCTGTTACTGCGACGCTCAGAATTGTCTTCCTGCTCATTCGTCGAACTCCCTTTTCCTATGAATTCTTACCATCTCCAATTGCTCACTTAGCTGCGACCCGGCGGTGCCGCGAGTGCCTTATGCTAGTGAACCGGCTCGTACAAGTCCACGGCAGCATCGCCAGCCCGGAGTGCAATGGCAACCAGGCTTAGTGTCGGAGGCGCGTGCGTGTCCTAAGGAAATGCCCCTAGAAGCAAGAAAACCAGTCAAACAGACCGCCAAGGCGGCGCTGATTGCGCATAAATTGAAACTTGCGTACTCGTCGCTCCACCGCACGAGATTATACAAGCGAAGTTTGCCCCGTCGCCTGATATTTCCTCTTGAAGGAACCGTGAGGGCAGGTGCACCGCTCTCGAACGTTGCTCACTCTCCCCGAACGGAATATCCTCCAAGTGTCGAGAACATTCGTCACCGGCGATCCCTCTGCAAACGTAGCAAGACCTGTCCAATCGGGGGATCGGGCCAGCCTGTTTCCGCCCGGAATAATTTGCATGATCAACTCCGCAGGCCCATTTTGGGGCAGCGTTCACTCTTTCCGATGGAAGACGAGCACTGTCACGCCGGCCAGAACTCTCCGGAGGCATTGGAAACGTCTTGCCCGGAGGAGCCATCCCGATTCGCGGGTGAGCGCTCGGATTTTGCCTTGCCACCGGTACGTGTAATCTGCCATCGTCAATCCTGCAGGAGGAGAGACCATGGCCAATAAGGAAAAACTCAAAGATGCAGCAGTGAAGATCGGATCCGCGGTCGGCAAAGTGGATGGAACAGCCCACAAAGCCGCCAGAAAAGTAAACCAAGCATTGGAAACTGCCAAGCAGGAGCTGGACGAAGTGTCCAAACAGGTGGAAGCTCTCAAGAAACAATTGGCGAAAAGCTCCAAGCGCCTGCAGGATGCCTTGAAATAGCAGGCACCAGGGGAATTTGGCGTTGCCGCGCCCGGTGGAGTAAACTGGCCGCTTCAGGAGGCCATCCATGTCCATCCGCCCGGTAAAGCGCCTGATCAAATCCAAGCCAACGCGCGACGGCGCGGGCGTTCATTTGCGCCGCGCATTCGGCTTTGACAACACTTCCGAGTTCGACCCGTTTCTGTTGCTGGACGATTTTCGCAACGACATTCCGGAAGATTACAAAGCGGGATTTCCCTGGCATCCGCACCGCGGGATCGAAACGATCACTTACGTGCTCGCCGGGACCGTCGATCATGGCGACAGCCTGGGCAATAGCGGCTCGATCGCCTCGGGCGACGTGCAGTGGATGACCGCGGGCAGCGGAATCATTCACCAGGAGATGCCCAAGGGCGATCATGCCGGGCGCATGCACGGGTTTCAATTGTGGGCCAATCTTCCCGCCTCGCTCAAGATGACCGCGCCGCGCTATCAGGGCGTGGAGGCCAAGGACATTCCCAACATCACGGACGACGATGGCACGCACGTGCGACTGGTGTGCGGAAAATTCTGGGGAAAATCCGGCCCTGTGGACGGCGTTGCCGCCGACCCAATTTATCTGGATGTGTCCGTGGCGCCCGGCCAAAGAAAATCGCTGCCGGTGGAAACCACGCGGCACGCCTTCGCCTACGTGTTCGCCGGCTCCGGGAAATTTTGCAACGCCTCCGAGCCGCTTTCCGTGCCCACTGAATCCGTCGGCTGGGCGGACACCACTCCTCCCTTGGCCGCCGACAACCGCTCGCTGGTGCTCTTCGATCGAGGCGACGAGGTGGTGGTGCAGGCCGGCGACGATGGCGTGCGATTCCTGCTCGTTTCCGGAAAGCCGCTGGAAGAGCCGGTGGCGTGGTACGGCCCCATCGTGATGAACACGCAGGCGCAGCTGCAAAAAGCGTACCAGGAATTGCAAGAAGGCACGTTTTTGAAGAAGTAGTAGAACAGGCTTCAGCCTGTTTGGTTTTGACTTTCTCAACGCGCGCAGCAAACCAAACAGGCTGAAGCCTGTTCGACTCAATCCATGCCCCCAACCGAATTGGCCGCCGATTCCACGAGCGTAGAGCGATGGCTGTGGTGGGATTGGGCCGCCGCTCTCGTCCTCTCTCTGGGCGCATCTGCCGTCGTTGTCTGGCAAAATTCGCGGCTGGCAGTTTTGTGGGACCTCAGCTACATTCTGGAAAACTCCTACAGGATTTCACTCGGCCAACTTCCCTATCGCGATTTCCCTTTTCCTTACGCGCCCATAACCTTTCTGATTCAGGCGATTCTTATCCGGCTCACCGGGCGCGTCTTCTTTCACCATGTGTTGTACTGCGCGATTATGGGCGGCCTGGCGACAATTCTTTCCTGGCGGATTCTTCTGCAGATTTTGCGCGGCGCGGGAATTGCCAAGTTTCGCCTGAAGGCGTTTCTGATGGCCGCGCCGCTCACCGTGCTGGGGGTTTACTGCGTCTTTCCTCATCCCTTTTACGATCCGGACTGCACGTTCGCCATCTTGTGCTGCTTATTTCTCCTTCTGCAGTTCGAGCGCAAAAACTTTCCTCCTCTGCGCGCATTTCTCACCGGAATGCTTTTCGTCGTTCCGCTTTTCGTAAAACAGAATACCGGACTGGCATTTTTGGCCGCGGCGGCAGCGGCCGTCGTCATTCTGATCGCGCATGCGGCTTGGCGGAGGCAGCGCGCGGCAGGTTACGCGTCGCTCCTGGCCGGGATGGCCGCGGGCCTCGGCGCGGCGGCGCTAATCCTGCGCTTCACCGTGGGCCTAAACAACTACTGGCACTGGACCATCGAGTTCGCCGCATCGCGCCGATTGCCCGGCGCGGCGGAAATGTTCGCGCCCTATGAAAATCCCGCGCTGCTCTTATGGCTCGCGGCTTTTGCGGCCGGCGCGCTGTTGCTCTGGCGCGGCATTGGCCGCGGCAGCCGGCTGCTTTCCTTGCTGGCCGTGGCGCTGATGGCAGCGCCCTTCGCCTGGGCGCTTCTGTATCTGCTCGTGGACGACGACCCTGTGGAGCGCGCGGAACGATTGCTGGCCCTGTGGCCCGTGGTGCTGATTACTTCCCTGTTCTTCGCTTTGTGGAATATGAAACACGGCCCGAGCGTCGCGCGCCTTCTCCCAATTATTTTGATCGCCACCGTGCAAGGCGCGTTTCTGTCGCAGCAGCTCTGGGGATCGACCTATGCCATCTGGCCGTTGCTGATGATTTTGCTCGCGGGAATTCTGGCGGAATTATTCAGGCTCGCCGGAAAAAAATCCGCGCGCGAAATCGAGTTGCTGGCTGGCGCGGCGGCGCTCTGCATGCTCGTCTCCGGCGGTTTTTATGTCGCCAGCCACGAGCGGCTGGATTACGCCGACCTCTCCAGCGGCGAGATAACCCGGTCGGCACTACCCGCGCTCGCGGGCCTTTCCATGCGTGGCCCGTGGATTCCCCAATTCGAGGAGCTCATTCGTTTCACGGACCGCGAGATTCCCAGGAATCAGGGATTGCTGATGATCCCGGGAGAAGATCTTTTCTACTACAGCACGGGCCGGCGGCCGCAATTTCCGGCGCTGATGTTCGATCACACCGTCAATCCGTACAGTCCCGAAGAAATTTTAGAAATCAGCCGCCAGCGAAATATCTGCTGGCTGATCCTTAAAAAAAATCTGCAACTGAACGCCGATCCCGTGGAAAACAAGATTCACTTGCTCGATCTGCTGCGCGTCGATTTCACGCCGGTTCAAAGTTTGGCCAACTATGAGATTTACCGTAGGAACTCGGGCGTCGCTTGCGCGGATTCCGGGCCTTGACGGGCGGAGGAAATCGATCACCTTGCTGCGCGTTGTGCGAAACGAAAAGAAAAAGGCAAAAGATTTAACACAGAGGGCACAGAAAAAAGAGGAGAAGAACGGAGAAAACCAAGTGCCTGGCCGGCTATCGCAAGCGGCTACTGGATCTCCCGCGCGCAGCATTCAAAAACCGCACAGGCAGGAGTGCCTGTGCTACTTGCAGGCCAATCTTGCCGCCTAATACCGGATTCGGTATAGTGGCAGGAGCCACCCAAATTCTTAGATTGCGGCCCAGGAGTCAGGAAACCGTCATGTCCGCCGAACCTATCGCGTTTGCCACCGTCGAAGAAGCCCTCGAAGAAATCCGCCAGGGGCGCCAAATCGTCCTGGTGGACGATGAAGACCGCGAGAACGAGGGCGACCTGACCATGGCGGCGGAGAAAATCACGCCCGAGGCCGTCAACTTCATGGCCAAGCACGGGCGCGGACTGGTGTGCCTGGCGCTGACCGAGGAGCGCTGCGACGAGCTTGCCCTGCCGCTGATGTCCGCGATAAACACCTCGAACTACGGCACGGCCTTCACCGAATCGATTGACGCGCGGCGCGGCACCACCACTGGCATCAGCACAGCCGACCGCGCCATCACCATTCTCGCGGCCATCGACCCGGCATCCCGCCCCACCGATCTCGCGCGCCCGGGACACATCTTCCCCTTGCGAGCGCGAAACGGCGGCGTGCTGGTGCGCGCCGGACAAACGGAAGCCTCAGTGGATCTTGCGCGCATAGCGGGAATGACTCCCGCCGGAGTGATCTGCGAAATCATGAACGACGACGGCACCATGGCGCGCCTGCCGCAGCTCGCCAAATTTTGCCGCGAGCATGGCCTCAAGCTGCTGACCGTCGCGGAACTGATCCGCTACCGCATGAAGAACGAGCGTTACGTGCGGCGCGTGGCCGAGACCACTCTGCCCACGCGCTACGGCGATTTCCGCATGATCGTTTATTCATCGGACGTGGATAGTGAGCAGCACATCGCGCTGGTGCGCGGGGATTTGGCGGACGGTCAGCCGCTGGTGCGCGTGCATTCGCACTGCCTTACCGGCGATGTCTTTGCCTCCACCGAATGCGATTGCCATGAGTTGATCGAGCGCTCGCTGGAAGCCATTGTCGGGGAGAATCGCGGCGTGTTCGTCTACCTGCACCACACGGGGCGAGGTTTCGGCATCGACACTGCAGCGCCCGCACCGGGGGCGCTCCCGCGCGTGAAATTCCATTCGCGCGAGCAGCTCGACATGGATATCGCCCGCCAGCGCCTCTTGCAGCACGAAAGCGGCATCGGCGCGCAAATTTTGATCGATCTGGGATTGAAGAACCTGCGCGTCCTGACCAACCACCCGAAAAAAGTAGTGGCACTCGAAGGCTATGGGCTGACCATCGCCGAGCAAGTGCCCCTGCAAACCTCATCCTCAAAAAAGCGCACACATCAAGCGCTGTAAGTGGCGCGGGCTTCACAGGCTGCGGAAAAACTCTCACTGTGTCATTCCGAAGGGCGGGGTTTGCCCGAGCCGGGGAGAAAAGCAGATCCCTCGCTTCGCTCGGGATGACAAACATTACTTTTTCCGCAGCCTGTTCAGCCTGCGGGGGTTGGTCCTTGCAAGGACTAAAATCCGCAGGCTGAAGCCCGCGCTACTTATTTACGGACTAGACTTTTTGGCGGGAGGAATGCTTTTCTGCGCAGGCGAAGCGGGAGAAGCCGGCGCGGAAACTGTGATGTACGCGCGCATGGCGTCGAGCTTTTTCTGGCTGATGCCGCGCACGGCGAGCAAATCTTCCACGCGGTGAAAGCGGCCGCTCTTCTGCCGCAGGTCAATGATTCTTTGCGCCGTGACCGCACCCACGCCCGGTAATTCCTGAAGTTCCTTTACGTTGGCGACATTCAGATCGATGGGCTTTGAGGGAGGAATTTTCTCGGCCCGCGCGGCCGCGCAGACCATGAGCAGCGCAGCAAAAGTGAAAGCTCCAACAGTCAAACGCCTTGCTTGCATGTGGGGCGGGTCTCCAGTAGCACAGGCTTCAGCCTGTGGGTTTTGATTTTCGTAGGGCGCAAAAAAGCCACAGGCTGAAGCCTGTGCTACTTAAATTCGATTCCCCTGCGCGTCATACACCTCTGGCGTGCCGAACTGCGCGGCCTGCGATTCGATTTGAGCGCGGTCGCCAACGATCACGATTTGCGCGCGCGCCGAATCGAAATATTTTTGCGCGGCATCCAGCACATCCGCCGCGGTGAGTTTCAAGACGCGCTCGCGATACGTTTCCAGGTAATCGTCCGGCAATTTCTCCAGCGTCGAAGTGGCCAGCTGCCCGGCCAGGCCATCCTGCGTTGCAAGGCCCAGCGAAAATACGCCGGTCATGTAGTTGCGCGCGTCATCCAGCTCTTCCTCGCCAACGGGCGTGGAGCGCATGCGATCGAGCTCATAGAAAATTTCGGTGAGCGCGGCGGCCACCACGTCATTGCGCACCGCTGCGCCAATGCTGAAATAGCCGTGCTGCCGTAGCGAATGCGCTCCGCTGTGCGGGCTGTAGGTGTAGCCTTTGTCCTCGCGGATATTCATCACCAGCCGCGAATTGAACGCGCCGCCGTAAATCGAATTGGCAAGCGTGAGCCGCAGCCAGTCCGGATGCTTTCGCGTAATGGCGCGATTGCCCATCAGAATTTGCGTCTGCACCGATCCCGGCAGATGCACCAGATACACTTTGCGCGCTTGCACGTCGGGCAGCGCCGGATTGGGCGCCTGCTCCGCCGGACCGGAGGCCCACGAACCGAAGGCCTTTTCGATTTGCGCAAGCATGGATTGCGGCGAGAAATCTCCAACCATCACCAGCAGCGCATTCCCTGGGCGGTAAAATTGCTTGTAGTACTCGGCAAGCTGCTCGACGCGATAGCTGGCCACCTGCTCTTCGGTCGGCGAAATCGTTCCGTAGGGATGCGCGCCAAACAGCACGCGTCGCAAACGCTCGCTGGCCAAAAAGCCGGGCGTGGTGCGCTCGATGCGCAAGCCCTCGACAAGTTGACGCCGTTCGCGTTCGAATTCGTCCGCGGGAAAGGAAGCGTGCTGCGCCAGCTCTGAAACGAGCCCCAGCAATTCATTCGAAAAATCCGCCAGGCCGCCAAAGGAAATCACGCTGGTATCGGCGCCAGCGCCCGAAGAAAGGTCGGAGCCAGTGCGGCGCAAGTCTTCCTCGATTTGGCGGCTGGAGCGCGCCGTGGTGCCCGTGCGCGCCACTGTAGCGGTCATGTCGGCCAGGCCGGGAGCCTTCGCGGCGGTCATGGCGTTGCCGCTTCGAAAGAAAAGCTCGCCGGTAAATTTCGGGATGGTGTGCGACTCCACGAGAACGATTTCCAGTCCGTTCGAAAGCGTCTTGTGCACGCGCTGCGGCCAGATCACCGGGCGCGCATGAGTGAGCGGGGGAACCGCCGATTGTGATTCCGAGCGAGGCAAGGAAGACATCAGGCCCCCCCTTTCTTCGCCGGCTGGCGAATTGCAATCGAGCGGCTGTGGCGCGTCAAAAGTTTTTGCGCGACGGACTGCACGGCCTCCGGAGTAACTTCCATGAAGCCGCCGAGTACCGTGTTTACAAGTTTCGGATCGTTGTCAAAGAGAGAGAAGCACGCGAGCAGGTGCATCAGGCCGTAGCGCGGAATGGAAGGGCCGTGGCCGCCTTCCAGCATGGAAAAATAATTCGAGCGGAACTTCACTTTGATCGGCTCCAATTCCTCGGCCGTGATTCCCTTCTCTTTCATCTCGTCGATCACCTGATCGTAGGCGGCGATGGTCTGGTCCACCGAATATTCAGGCTTGTGCAGAACGCGCGTCACCATCAGCGTCGGCCCGTTGTAGTCGAACAAATCTCCCACGGGATAGTGGATGCCGCCCTCGGCGCCCACCGCGATTTGCTGCTCGAGCACCAGGCGGCGATACAAGCGGCCCACGCGGCCCCCATGCAGCGCTTCATCCAGCATGGCCGCAGCGTGCCACTCGGGCGTTAGTCGGCGAGGCGCTTGGTAACCGATGGCGATGCCCGGAAGCGTGCCGAATTTTTCCTCGACCACGCCGCGGCGCTCCTCAAGCTGGGGAGGCTCGTCGATGTCCGCGGGCTCGGGCTGCGGCCCCGAGGGGATGGAGGCAAAATGGCGTTCGGCCAGCTTGATGGCTTCGGCCGTGTCGACATCTCCCAGGATCAGCAGGACCGCGTTGGAAGGCGCGTAATATGTGTTGAAGAATTTCTGAACGTCATCGAGAGTCGCGGCGTCCAGATCGTCAAAATCCCCGTAAAAATTGTGCGCGTTGGACCAATTGCGAAAAGCGATGGGAGGAAGATCGAGCCACGGGAAGCCGCCATAGGGCTGATTGAGCACGTTGACGCGCACTTCTTCTTTCACGACGTCGCGCTGATTGCGCAAATTTTCGTCGTCCACCTTGAGCGCGCGCATGCGGTCCGCTTCAAGCCACAAAACGCGTTCGAGCGCGTTCGAGGGCACCGACTCGTAATAATTTGTGACGTCGTAGTGCGTCGAGCCGTTCAGCACGCCGCCGGAAGAATTGATCAGCTTGATATGCACCATTTTCCCGGCGTTGGCCGAGCCCTGAAACATCATGTGCTCGAACAGGTGGGCAAAACCGCTGCGGCCGTGCGGCTCGATTCGAAAGCCGATGTTGTAATAGACCCCCACGGTGGCCACCGGCGCCGTGCGGTCCGGCGAAATGACCACGCGCAGACCATTGGGCAGGGTCGTACTCTCAATTGGAATGTTCAGTTGTGTCAAAAAAAACCCCCTGGGGATCAAAATCACTCGCCGGCAACTCCGGCTGTCACCGATTTGGAATTTACATGCTTATTTTTCTTCGAAACCGCGGCTGCATGGTAGATCCGTTCCAGCTGCTTCAATACGGCGCCGGGCTTTGTGGCAAGGACTCCAGCCGTCAGGTAGGAAAGCGCCTTGTAAGCCTCCAAGAATTCAGGGTCGAATTCTGCAAGCGCATCCACGTGCCGCTCGACCGTCGAAAAATCTCCCCGGGCCATGGGGCCGGTCCAGGCGGCCACGGGGCCCACTCGCTCGAAATTATCCAGCGTCTGCCGGGTCATCGGCAGGAGCGCGCGCAGGGCCTGTCGGCGCTTGAATCCTTGCGTCATGAGAATCTGCGTCGCCGCTTCCATCAGCGCCAGGACATAAACGCACGCAAAGGTCCCCGCCGCATGATACGCCGCCTTGTTCGCTCCCGACAAGCGCACGGCCACGCCGTCCATTTGGTGAATCATTTTTCTGGAGACTTGCACAGCGGCCTGACAGCCCTCAATCCCAAAAATACACTTCGAGAGATTGGGAATATTTTGATTGGAAAAGGTTTGCATCGGATGCATCGATCCCGTGGCCGCGCCCAGATCCGCCAGCGGCTTGAGCACGCTGCTATCGAGCGCCCCGCTGGTATGCAGCACAATCTTCCCGCGCCACTCTTTCCCTCCAAGCTGAGCGAGTTCTCTTGCCACTGTTGCAATAACGTCATCCGGCGTGGCGATCAAGATAACTCTTGAACTCAGAACCTGTGCAGCCGGTCCGCCCATGGCTTGTCCGCCGCCGATCACACGAACTGCTGCGCGCGCCGAGCCCAGGGAGCGGCCCGTGACGGCGCCAATGCGCCATCCAAGCTCGCGCAAGCGCCGCCCAAGAGCGCGCCCTACGCGCCCCGTTCCGACGATGGATACTGTCTCGGACATTTCTTGTGTTAGCATTCTATGCGCTGCTATCGACCGTTTCTGGAAAATTTACTATTGCACACATTCTGGATTGTACTATTTAGTTTAGTCGCTTCTCTATGGATAGTTCAGGGTATCCGCGCCGGCTTCGGCATGGCGTCCTTACCATGGCTCTCCGATATTGCCCCAGCAGATACCCGGAATGGTCCACTTGTTTCCATCATTTTCGCCGCGCGCGACGAAGCGGAGAAATTGCCCGCCGCGATCGAAACCCTGCTGGCCCAAGATTACCCAAAGTTTGAAGTGATTGCCGTCAATGACCGCTCCGCCGACCAAACCCCTACTATCCTACACGACCTTGAGCGCACGCGCAGTGGCCTAATGGTCACGGAGATTGACACTTTGCCGCCCGGCTGGCTGGGAAAACCGCATGCGCTGGTGGCTGGCTATGAAAAATCCCATGGAGAATGGCTGGTGTTTACGGACGCGGACGTGCATTTTGCGCCGGATGTATTGCGCCGCGCCGTCGCGCTTGCCACCGAACAGCAGTGGGATCATTTGACGCTTCTCAGCGCGGTTGAGATGCGTGGCTTCTGGGAAAAGGTTGCCATTTCCTATTTTGGGCTGGGATTCGTGTTCGGAAATGAACCATGGCTGGCTTCCAACCCGCGCTCGGCGCGATACGTGGGAATCGGCGCCTTTCAGATGGTGCGGCGCTCGGCTTATGAGAAGAGCGGCGGGCACGCGCGCCTGCGCATGGAAGTGATCGAAGACATGAAGCTCGGCAAGCTGATGAAAATGGCCGGCTGCCGGTCCGGGGTGGCCGTCGCGCATGACATGGTCAGCGTGCGCTGGCACAGCGGCGTGCAAAACGTGATTCGCGGCGTCACCAAAAATATGTTTGCCGCTGTCCACTACAACGCGTTCTTCGCCGTCGCCGCCATGATGCTTTCCGTCATCATGAGCGTGTCGCCTTTTCTCGGCCTGGCATTCGCGTCCGGATGGGCGCGCGTGTTTGCGGGCGTTGCGGTGGTCGCCGCCATTTTGATTCACGGTACCATGATTTGGTCGACGGAAGCTTCACCGCTTTACGGCCTCACGCACCCGCTCGGCGCGCTGGTCTTCTGCTGGATGCTGGCTCGCTCCGCCATCGTAACGCTGTGGCAAGGCGGGGTCATCTGGCGCGACACGTTTTATCCCCTGGAAGAACTGCGTAAGGGAATGCTGTAACGTGGCGCGGGCATCTGCCTGCGGAAAAAGTAGCACAGCCACTCTTGGCTGTGCAGTTTTCTCAACTTTCGCTCGCTCATAACGTAATGCATAGCAAGAACCGCACAGCCAAGAGTGGCTGTGCTGCTAAAACCTTCCAACCGTTTATGGTGCGACCGTTGGATCTGTGGGTTCGGTCGCTGCGGAGAAAAATCCGGAGAGGTCGCGCTGTTTTAGCGTGCGGATGCGGTCGCGCAGGGCGGCTGCGCGCTCGAACTCGAATTTTTTGGCGGCATCGCGCATTTGCACTTCGAGCTGCGCCAGCACTTCGCCCAGTTTGGCTTCGCTGGTGATGTCGGCATCCGAAAAATCCTCGGCGGGGATGGTTACGTAGTCGGCTTCCACGATGGCGGCCAGCTTCATGTCCACGGACCTGATGATGGACGTTGGGGTGATTCCGTTGGCTTCGTTGTAGGCAACTTGCTTGGCGCGGCGGCGGCTGGTTTCTTCCATGGCCTGGGCCATGGAGCCGGTGATGCGGTCGGCGTACAAGATTGCGCGGCCTTCGACGTGCCTTGCGCAGCGGCCAATGGTCTGAATGAGCGCTGTGGCGCTGCGCAGATATCCTTCCTTGTCCGCGTCGAGGATGGCCACGAGCGAAACTTCCGGCAGGTCGAGTCCCTCGCGCAACAAGTTGATGCCGATCAAAACATCGAACTCGCCGCGGCGCAGGTCGCGCAGGATGCGCACGCGCTCCAGCGTATCGATTTCCGAGTGCATGTAACGGCAGCGCACGCCGGTCTCCGTGAAATATTCGGCAAGGTCTTCGGACATGCGCTTGGTGAGCGTGGTGACCAGGACGCGCTCGTTGCGCTCGGCGCGCTTGCGAATCTCTTCGAGCAAATCGTCAACCTGCCCCTTCACCGGGCGAATTTCGATTTGCGGATCGACAAGGCCTGTCGGGCGAATCACCTGCTCGACCACCACTCCCGCGGAATGCGTCAGCTCGTAGGGCCCCGGCGTCGCTGAAACGTAGACCAATTGCCCGGTGCGGTGCTCGAATTCCTCGAAATTCAGCGGGCGGTTATCGAGCGCCGAGGGCATGCGAAAACCGTAATTCACCAGCGTCTGCTTGCGCGAGCGGTCGCCGTGATACATGGCGTGCAGCTGCGGAATGGTCTGGTGCGATTCGTCGATGAACAACAGATAATCCTCGGGGAAATAATCCAAGAGGGTGGGCGGCGCTTCGCCCGGCAGGCGTCCGGACATGTGCCGCGAATAATTTTCGATGCCGTGGCAATAGCCGATGGTGCGCATCATTTCGATATCGAACATGGTGCGCTGCCACACGCGCTGCGCTTCCGCGTATTTGCCCTGCTTTTTAAGCTCCGGCGCCCACCAGTCGAGTTCCTCGAGAATCGTTTTGATGGCGCGTTCCCGCTGCTCGGAGGGCATCACGTAGTGCGACTTCGGATAGATGGACAGCTTCGGCAAATCGTTTTGGCCCGCGCGCACCGCTCCCGTGAGCGCATCGATCTGGCGGATGGCGTCGATTTGCGCGCCAAACAATTCGATGGCGTAGGCGTTGTCTTCATAGGGCGGACAGATTTCGATGCGATCGCCGCGCACGCGGAACGTGCCGCGGCGCAAATCTTCCGCGCGCTGGTACTGCATGTCCACCAGTTTGCGAAGCAGCGCCTCGCGCGCGGTGCTCTGCCCCTTTTCAACAGCGAGGATCATGCCGAAATAGGCCTCGGGAGAACCGATGCCGTAGATGCAAGAGACGGAAGCGACCACCACAACATCGCGGCGCTCGAACAGCGAGCGCGTGGCGCTCATGCGCAGCTTGTCCAGCTCGTCGTTGATGGTGGATTCCTTTTCGATGTATGTGTCCGAAGCGGGGATGTAGGCTTCCGGCTGGTAGAAATCGTAATAGCTGACAAAATATTCGACCGCGTTCTGCGGAAAGAAATTTTTGAATTCGCTGTATAGCTGCGCGGCCAGCGTCTTGTTGTGCGCCAGCACCAGGACTGGGCGATTGGCCCGCTCAATCACTTTCGCGGCGGTGAACGTCTTGCCCGATCCCGTCACACCCAGCAGGACTTGATGCTTTTCGCCCGCCTCAATGCCGCGCGTAAGCTGCTCGATGGCGTCCGGTTGATCGCCGCGCGGCTCGTAGTCGCTCATGAGTTTGAAGTTCATCGCGTATGTGTGGCATGGCGCGCCTGACGGGCCGCGCAGAACCACTTATTATAGCGCAATCCGCTGATGACTGCGGGAGGGCAATAACTTCGAGGACACGGACCCCATTCCGGAAAGGCGGCTTTGAGTCACTCTGCGCGACTTGGCCCGGGCTTTGATATAAACTTGCTTTCGCCAGGCTCGGCTGTACGAGCCAACCTTTCTGCCTTGGAGCAACTTTACAATGAAAAAACTATTTGCCGTATCTCTGCTCGGATGCTTGCTGGCCATTCCCGCCGCGGCGCAGACTGCCCCGGCGCCGCAAGCCATGGTCAACCCGTTGTCCACCTGGCTTAAGAATGCCTACACGGGAAATCGCAATAACATCGTGAAATCAGCGGAAAAGATGCCGGAAGAAAATTACGGCATGCGTCCCGGGCCTCAAGAGGAAGTGCGCACGTTTGGGCAGCAAGTCGGGCACGTCGCTAGATTCAACTATCTCTGGTGCTCACAGGCCAAGGGTGAAAAAAATCCAGCCGCCGGCATGGACCTGGAAAAGTTGCCCACAAAAGCAGAATTGATGAAGGCGCTGAACGACGCTTTCGCCTATTGCGATAGCGCATACGCCGCGCTCACGGACGCTTCCGGCATGGAAGTGATCGACATTACGCAGGAGAGCGGCAGGCAAACCAGGGTTCCGCGCATGGGCCTCTTGATTTTGAACTACGGCCACAACAACGAGATTTACGGCAATATGGTGACCTATTTGCGGATCAAGAGCATTGTTCCGTCGTCTTCGGAGCCGCGCCCGGCGCAGCCCATGCAACCGCAGCGCTAATATTGCGCGGGTTACTGTGGCATAGGCTTCAGCCTATGCCACGTAAGACCATCCCACGACAAGTTATTTCGCAATCGCATCGGCGGAAACCAGCGCCACTTGCGATCGCGACGAGACTGTCCCCGCATAGTGCATGGACGTGTTGCGATTTGAGGTAAGCGTAACGTCCATTTGTTCCGTTCCGGATTGCGTTACGCTCACGACCATGCCCGACTGGAGCGACACGTAGAGCAGGCTTTGCGCCGAGCCATTCCACTTCCCTGCCGATTGCACTCCACTCTTTCGCAACTCTGGAGGAGTCGGATCGCGCATCAATTTGGAGCGGACCAGATTCAAATTCGCGAGGATCACGGCGCAGTCCATGGCCGGTTGTGAGCTCGCCGCGGAATCTGCTGCGTGTTCCGCCGCGCCCGGAGTTGCCGGAACATCGGGATTCGCCGGGTGGCAAGGCTCGTTGCGCAGATATTCCGAATCCGTGCGCCAGGACAGGCCCGCAAGAGGCAGCGAATCCGCAGGCTGCTCCGAGGACCACTTCTGGCCCACGAAAACGCCTCCGGGCGGCGCGCCCGCGCTGGCGCTCAACTGCGCGATCCAATCGCGCGCCGATTGCGCAGCTTTCTCCGAGTCAACAATTCCCTCGATGCCTGCAACCGATTTCACTTTCCCATCGGCGTCGAGCGTGAATTCGATCACCTTGCCCTCCAGCTTCCTGTACTGGTCGCTGGTCTCCGCGGCCGCCGGATCGAAGGTATCGCTGCGCACGCTGGCCGCGGATTTCTCATACGTGGTTCGCAGCCGGATTCCGCCCGGCGTTGCGGCGTCCGCGGCCAGAATTTCCATGCGCACCGTTGCGTTCCAATCGACCACCAGGCTGGACGGCCCCTGCGGATCGGTCGCCAAGCCGGACCGCGTGGTGTCCGTGGTGGTCTCAAATTCCATTTCGTAGCGGAACACCTGCCCGGGAATAAATCGCGGCGTCAAGGAAACACGCGGAGAGACAAGCCCACTCTTCTGTTCCCGTGCCGGAGGCGATTTCTTCCCCGCATTATTTTGCGCGCCAGCGCCAATCGAACTCGCCAGCAACAATACGGAAAGAGCGCAGACAGGCCGACGGAATGGACGGAGATTGATCAAGGATGCAAGGTTGCTTCGCACGTTTCGATACTATGATGCGGAATGGGCAGTTGCAACGTGCAGCGAGAGGGCGAAAGTGGGGGATTTGAGAGATGAACCGCTTCTCCGCACGACCAGATGTTCCCTGCCATTCGCCTCAATCATGCGAAGCAATGTGCAGCACATTGAGCACTCGATGTTTTGACTTCCACATGGCTTCCAGAAATGCCTCCATGCCCTTGCCCGTCAGTTGCACGACACACACCGGTGAATCTGCCTGGACGGAAGTGAACAGGCTGAGCACGTGAACCGCGTGGCCTGCCGTAAGGCCTGCGATCAAACTAAATGCGTCTTCCTTCTGATCGAGGTAAAAAGTAATACGCACACCGGCCTCCGGCGAGGCAAAAAGACTGGCGAAGGCCCGAAAGATATCCGACTCCGTGATCACTCCGACGAGCTTTGCGTCTCGCACAACCGGCAGCGCGCCAATCTTGTGGATTCGCATCAAGTGTGCCGCTTCTTCAATCGGCGTGTCCGGCCTGACGGTCAGCGGATTGCCCTTCATGATCTGGTGTACGGCCAAAAACTCATCGGGAGAATGCCGAGGCTCGATGGCAAATGGATTTACGTCCGGCGGGAAAGCATGCAGGATGTCGGTGGCTGAGACGATTCCCAGCAGATGCGCATCGTTTGCTTTCGGATTAACCACCAGCAATCGCCGCACACGGCGTTTTGCCATCAATGCAGCCGCTTCGGCAATCGTCGCATCTGGAGCAATAGTAATGATGTTGGGCGTCATCCACGCGCTTACGATCATTGATCGGCCACCCTTATTGGAAGAGATAACTCATTCTTATCTTAGTATCAAAATGAATCGCTTTGGGTTTGTTCTTCAAACTGGATGAGGATGCAGACACAGCAACGGGGCTATCCGAAGGCTATTTCTAACGCGTGGCGGGCCGCGCCGGCGGTTTGGGAGTGGCGGATGGAAGAACCAGTTTGGGGTTTTCAATCGTGCCGCTCAAAAGAAAACTTACTGACGGCGTGGAAACGGAAGACGCCGCTGCCTTCAGAGTAGCTGTGTGGGCTCGGATATTCAGCGCGTGAGAAAAATCGATGCGGCCTTCAGCTTCCAGGTGCCCGCGGGAATTGTCCAACGCGAGACTCGTGAGATCGATGCCCTTGTTTTGGATTCGGTACGTTCCCTGAACGGACGAGAAGATATCCGGCGCGGCGCTTGGATTATTTCCCGCAAACATGGTGGACAAATTGAAGCCTCGCAGCCCAACATTCCGTCCATTCAGCGTTCCCTGCCCTTGCATGGAGGCAATCAAATCCTGGCGGCCAACGCCGTGCGCGGAAAGAGCGAGCGTGGCGGAAGCGTTTCCGCCGATTCGTGTGTTCAAGAAGGGCACGGCTCGCCCAAGCTTCTCAAGGTCCACGCGATCGAAGCGGCCCTGAAATTCGTAGGAAGGATCGGGCAAAAGGTGTGCATCGAATGCGCCGGAAATTTTTCCTCCAAAAAAATCGGCCTGAGCCTTGCGAATGTGAACCGCGCGTCCCGAGAGTTCCGCTTCGCCGTCAAACTTTTCGATGTGCATCGGCGATACGTCGATGGCGGCGGCGCGCAGGCGTCCGCGCGCCGAGATCTGAGTGATGAGCGCGTCGGAGGGCGCAGCGAATGTGGCGACGGCATTCGAGCCGGTAAGCCGCGCTAGAAATCCGGGCCGGGCGCGCGGGCCGAGCCAGCGATCCAGGTCCGCGGCGTCGATATGGTCCGCGGACAAATCGAATGTCCATTCCTTGTCCGAGTTTTTCCTGCTGATCGAGCCGTGCCAGGCCGTGCCAAACGCCTCGGCTGCCGGCAATGTAATGGTCCGCTGCTGGGCCGCAAATTCGATGTGGGCTTTGGGAAAGCGCACCGGCTGATTGATGTATGCGGGGCTCAAATCCAGTCCAAGGAGATCCACGGTCCCAAGCCACTGCGCCGCGGGCGAATCCGCTCGCAGAACTCCGCGCAGTTTTACAGCCAGGCCGCCCGAAGCGGTCCAATCCGAATTAACGGGTTGCGCGAGCGCACTGGAAAGAGCAAGCCAATCCTGCGCGCGCGAAGCCGCGCCCTCCACGGAAACGCTGCAATCCGGCGGCCAGCGAAATGCTCCGTTGGCCTGCGGAAAAAGCGCGCCGCGCACCAGGAATGAATTCCGAGCAACAACGCCCGACTGAGCCGTATCGCTCCCAGTGGCGGATGAAGCCGGAGTAAAAGAAAATTCCGTCGGCGCAAAATCGAGCCCGTCGCGCGATACGCTGGCGTTTACTGCGCCAATCTGCAGCGTCGCGGGCAGCGATTTCGACATCAGCGTTCCACCCACGCTTGCGATGGCTCCTTGCTGAAGTTGAATCGGCCACCCGCCCAGTTTTACATCCAAGCTAAGGACTCCATCCGCGCGCAAATCCTCCGCCACGCCCGGCTGCAAGGCTCGATACCAGGTAAGAATATCCGCAAGCGCCAGCGTCGAGGACTCGATGTGCAGATCGGGACGAAGCCCGCGCGACCAATCCAAATCGCCGCTGCCTTGAAGGCGCGTCGCGGACATTTCCACCAGCAGCTTGCGAATTTCCGCGCGGCGTTCGCCAGGCCGCCAATTCATTTCCACGGAAAGATTGGCGGCTGGATCGCTATCGCGCGCAGTGAGCCTCCAGCCGTGCATTCCGGTGAGCCGGGCCACTCCGGAAATGGACCATTGCGCCGCGGGGGAATTCGCGCTGCGGGCAGGAGAAGATTCCGGAGGCGCGACGCGCGCGTTGAGGTCGAGTGCCAGCTGGCCGCGCATTCCGTAATCGTCCTGAAGGCCAAGCCGCAAGGCATCGGCCACCGAAGCAGCGCGCCAGGTCAGGTTGAGGTCGGCGGGTTGGAGCCGCGCGGTGGTCCCTGCGATGGAACCGCGCAAGCGCAACGTGCCGATATCCTGCAGGCCCACGCCTGCGCGCATGGGACGCGCCTCGAGATCCAGTTGCCAGCGGCCCGCGCCATTCTGCTCGACGCGCCCCGAAACGTCGATCAGCGCAAAAGGAATCTTGTTATCTCCCTGCTTGAAATTGATGCGCCCGCCATCCACATCGATTCGGGAAGGACGCGAGGCCCGGACTTCCTTGGAAAGGTCCACGGGACCCACAAAACCGGGGCGCGTGCCAGGGCCAGCGGAGGATTGCGAAACGGCTGGAGGCAGCCAGCGCTCGATATTCCAGTGGCCTTCGGCGTCGCGCGCCAGATTCAAACTTGGCCGCGAAAGCGAGACGGCGCCGAACTCGAACCGTCCGGCGAGCAACGACGACCAGCGCAGACCGGCAGTGAGCGTGTCCGCGCGCAGAAAATATTCCGCGCCGAATTGCGGATCGTCCGAGACGCTGACGAAGTGGGCTTCAATTCTGGCTCCGTCCAGCAAGCTGAAATCGAACCAGGAAACTTCCACGGGACGGCCAAAGCTGGCCGCGAGATGCGCGACAAGGTAACGGCGCACGGCGCCGGCCCGCAGGGCTCGCGAAAAGGCGAAGCTGGCGACGAGGAGCAACACGCCGCCGATCAATATCGCACGCAGCCACTTTCTCTTGGTCATCGTGTAATCAGGAATTGTTGCAAATGGCGGGAAAGAAGAAAAGCGCCGCGTCAGTGAACTTCATGCAGCATCCGCGACCAGCGCGTCCGAGTCGGCATATGCAAGACGGTATCGAGCAGATTAAAAAACCAGGAGTTCACGTTGCGGTCCGCGCCTTCATCGCCCGTCACGGACCAATAGATCACCACCGGACGGCCCATGACGGCGTCGCGATCCACGAATCCCCAGAATCGGCTGTCCCAGCTATGGTCGCGGTTATCGCCCATGGCAAAATATTTTTCCGCGGGCACCACGATTTCCCCGTCATGAATGTATTGAAAAATTTCGTCCGCCCATTCCGGCTGCATGTTGGCTTGCAGATATTGAGGGCTGTGCGGAGGGAAATTGTCTCCGAACGGGTCATAGGGCGCGGCGGGATCGCGGACGATATAAGGCTCGCTGATGCGCTTGCCGTTGACGTAAACCTGCTGGTCCACAATCTTGATGCGGTCGCCGGGAATTCCGATCACGCGCTTGACGTAATGCGGATGATCCTGAAACGGAAATTTGAAAACGATGATGTCGCCGCGGCGAATTTCGCGATAGGGAAGAAAATGGTCGTACCAATTTCCGCGCCCGCCAAAAATAAATTTATTCACAAGCAGGTGATCGCCAACCAGCAGAGTGGGCTCCATGGATTGCGAAGGAATCTTGAAGGCCTGCACGATAAACGTGGTGCCGAACAATGCCAGAATCACGGTGACCAAAAGCGATTCGATATACTCACGCACTGTGGCGGGATGGGATTCCGCGCGATGCGGCGCCGCTGCTTCGCGCGCTTCCACGGCCTGTGCGGTTTCAGACGTCAATTCGTTCCTCAGTTCTGCTCGGCGCCCAATTGTATCAGGGCCGCGATCGCGGCGGATTGCTCCGCTTCTTTCTTGGTTTTCCCGGTTCCAACGGCGTTGACATGTCCGGAGATTCTGACTTCCACGCGAAATACTTTCTGATGATCCGGGCCGCTTTCGTCAATCACATGATACACGCCCGGCGGCATTCCGCGCGATTGCAGGAATTCCTGGAGCGCCGATTTATGGTCGGTGTGGCCCACGCGTTCAGCCTCGACGGCGATCTCTCCCTCGACTAGCGTGCGCTTCACGAAGCCGCGAGCCGCTTCTAGCCCGGCATCCAAATAGATCGCGGCGATCAACGCTTCGTAGGCGTCCGCCAGCAGCGCCGGCTTGTTTCGACCGCCGGTTTTCTCTTCTCCGCGTCCCAAGCGCAGATATTTGCCCAAATCGAGGCGCACGGCGGAACGGGAAATGGCGGTGGCGTTGACCAGGCGAGCGCGGCTTTTGGAAAGCTGCCCTTCGCTCCAATCCGGAAATTCGCGAACGAGCTCTTCACTCACCACAAGTTCGAGGACGGCGTCTCCGAGGAATTCCAGTTTCTCGTTGCTCTCGGCGGGTTCCTCCGGCACGCGTTCCGGAAGGCGAGAGCTGTGCATCAACGCCTGAATTAGCCATCGAGGATCGCGGAATGAATGTCCGAGAACCGACTCCAGCTCCGCGATCTCGATGACAGCCATAAGTTCCGGCTCAGTCCCTGCTCAACTTTGTTCCGGACGCCACGTCTTTCTTGACGGCCTCTTCGCGAGCCTTGCAGGCGGACTGCATCGGGCCGCTCGCCGCACACTTGTCATAGGCAGCGATGGCGCCGTTCATGTAGCTGGCTTGCGCGTCGGCGGTGCCCAGCAGGTAGTAGTTGACCATGTCTGGATTGGTTGCAAGTTGCACGGCCTGGGTCAATTCAGTCCGGGCATCCTCATAGTTCTTCTTCACGTTGAGGTTGATCAAGCCCAAGCCGCTGTGCGCCAGCGAGAGCTTGTCATTCTTGGCCTTTTCGAAAGTTGCATCGTTAACCGTGGCCGGTTTCGGCAGGGACGGCATCAGCTCGATTGTATGGCGAGCATACGCTTCCGCTTTCTTAATTTGGTCGGCGTAATCCGGCATGTTCGGCTTCACGCGCCGGGGAATGGCCATGGCGAGAAGGGCCAGCACATCCACGTTGTCAGGATTGAGTTCGAGCGCTTTCGCTCCCGTTGCAAACATCTTATCGGTGTTTCCCGTGGTGTAATAAGCGGTGGTCAGCATCCCATAAACTCCACCAAGATACTTGCTCATCGGGAATTTCGCGATGAAATCCTCGCTGACCGGGATTACCGTTGCCGGGTCGCCGCCCTGGGCCGCCAGAACGTTCTTGTATGCGGCTTCTTCCGCTTTATTGACCTTTTCCTTCTTTTCACCCTTGTCCTTGTCCTGGGCAAACCCGGCCGGCTGGCTTGCGCTTGATGCGATTGCCCCAAAAGAAAGGACCATCGCAAAACCGAGCGTTGCCGCCGAGAGCTTAAGGAACTTAGCCGTCATGTTAGGAATCTCCTCCGCGAGAATAATTCTCGGAGTTGGATCGATCTCTCCGAGGTGATTGCTTATGGCCCCTGCACTCCTTGCCGCGCGCCAAACTGCGGCTGGAAGGGCAGGAATATAATTACGACTTGCCGTCGGGTTGCCTATCGCGAGACGGCGTTTGGTATCCCGTATCGATTCCGCGTTGCGCGGCGGTCCGTGCCGAATCCGGCGCTCCTGTAACCGCCATCGCTGCTCTGTATTCGAGCACGGCGAGGTCCCGTTTGCCTTCTACATCGTACATTCTTCCGAGATAAATATGCGACCAGGAAAGATTGGAAGGATCGGAATGTGCACCCGGTCCGGCCAGCGGATTTTGCGCGGCCGCGATCACTTTGTTAAAGAGTTCGCGCGCCTGGTCGGGCTTGCCCTGTAGCGCGGAAGCCACGGCAAGACCATAGGTGGCCTGCTGATCGTCCGGGCGAGACGCGAGCACGCGCTCAAACGACGCGGCAGCCGCGGCGCCATTCCGCGCGGAAATTTGCCGCTGCCCTTCGGCCAGATCGTCGTCCAACGGATTCGAGGATGCAGCCTGCTTGGCTGCCGCGCGGTTGCGTTCCGGCGCCGAATCGACTGCCGGAGCCGCATCCGCGAATTTCACGCCGCGCAAACGGCGCTGCTCCGCATCCACATCGATTCCCTTGATCAAGTCCGGCAGGTAATAGCCCATGGCAGGTTCCGATTTTTCAAATCCGGATAGTCCCGCATAAATGGGGCGAACCAGAACGTATCCGCTGCCTTCTGCCTGATCAATGGATTGGGCCAGATCCGCGGGAGACAAGCGGCGCAAGCGAAGCTCCACCGCGCGCACCAGGCATTCGTCAAAGAAGGCCGAGAAATCGTCGCGCAAGTCCACCGGAAGCTGCGGGGCACGCGCGGCGAATTCCAGCAGCGGAGAGGCTTTAGCTGCCTGGACACGGTAGCGGATGGCAATCGGATCGAGCAGAAAATGCAGAAATGCGTGGCGAATGTCGTCCATGGGCGGATCCGTGCTGGGCCGGACGACCAGCGCGTATTGATCGCCAAATGTCTTGAAAATTGTTTTGTCGCCCGCAAGGGGTTCGACGTAGACAGAGAATGTCCGGCCGCTCGCGGGACGCACAATTTCACGCAGATAATTGGAAATCGTGAAAACAAGGCTGGAGATGGGAGCGCGCAGGCTCTCAACGCCGCGTTCGTACTCCGGCTGATAAAATTTCCAGAGTTCGCCGATCTTGGCCTCGCTATCGAAATTGGCAAGGATGGGATTGAAGCCTTCCAGTGTCAGGGCTTCCGGCGGCAAATCGTCGCGGCGCAATTCAAATCGAAAGTCCGGAGGCGGTCCGATTACCAGTGCGAAGGAAACGAAGCGGGAAAACGTGGCGCCCGAATCGGCCACGGCATGCTCGCTATAATATTTGCGAAGCGCGGCCACTGCGGGGCCTTGCAGCGCGAGCATTCTCTTGCGCAGCTGAATGCGCCCTGGCGTATCGCCCGGAGCGCCGGACACGTACCCGGCAGCGTCGAGAGCGCACATGACTGCGAAGAGCTGGCGATCGGATTCAACGGAAACACTTCGCCGAGATTCGCTCGCCTGGGACGGCGCGGGCGCTTGCGCATGTATGGGTGCGAGCGCAACCGAAAGCAGGATGGCTGCGAGGCACGCGTTCCTAAACATGGGACTGCTGTAACAAATTAGCGGCAATTGGGCATCCAGTCAGTCCATGAATCTACAAGGCCAAGCCAGCGCAGTCAAGAAACCCTCTCTAATTGGACGGCGATTTCGGGAGCTGGGTTGTCCTAATTCCTATTGTAGTTGGGAATGGGGAAAGATGAAGAAAATTTCGCGAAAATTAATTCAGTTTAAAATCGACACTGACAGTTACTTGCGACGGCGCGGGCTTGCCGTCCTGCAAACCTGGGGAATACTTCCATTGTTTTACCGAATCAATTGCCGCCTGCCGGAGAAGGATCGGGCCACTCAGAACTTTCGCACTAATGACATTGCCACCTTCATCGACGGTCATGGTAAGCGTGACTGCTCCCTGAATGTTCGCTTGCCGTGCGGCCGAGGGATATGCGAGCCGAGACGAAGATATCAGTTTTGGCTCGCGCACCGTCTTGGCCGCGGCTACAGGCGCCGGGGCCGACGTTGCAGGCGCGAAGGCAGAAGGTGGAGGCAGCGGAGCGCCGGACGTACGCCCGGAGGACGTCAACAGCCCCGCGGAGGGCACTCCTCCCACGAGTTCAGCCATGGCAATTTCCGTGCTGGGCGCTGCTCCGGCGTTCGAATCGGAATTATTCCTGTTGGGTGCGCTGGGGGAACTCATTTTCAAATTCGGCATCGCCGGCCGGCGCACGGGAGATGGGTCAGGCTGTTTAGCGGCAACGGCACTCTTCTCCGACAACCGAACTTTTTGCGGCTCTGGTCTTGAATCGTTGCTTGCCGGGCTGGTAACAACAGCTGGAGTCGGTGTAATAGCAGCCACGGGCTGAGCCTGTTCGATAGCGATAGGCTGCGCTAAAGGCTGCGTCCCTGCCGCCTCTTGAGCTGACGTAGCCTGTTGCGCCGCCCCGGCAGATTCAGGCGCGCTGCTTGAAGGCGGTGGCGCAGATGTGGATGGCTGGCTGGTCACCGATGTTTGCGCAACGGAGACAGGCGCAGCGCTTCGGTGCATGAAGAACACCACGCCGCCGACTGCTGCCAGGGCCAGGACAGCCGCGCCCACAATCATCGGCATGCGTCCACCGGCAGAACTGGAAGATGAGCTGGGCTTCTCGTAAGCCATCAAGCCTTTGCTCATGAAATCGCGCGACTGCGCGGGAGTCAATGTAGAGGAAATCGTCGCCGACAAATCCTTGGTGGTGGGCGAGTCTAGTTCGGATAAATTCCAATTTGCGAGCGAAGTGGGCTTGGCAGTTTCGGCATGGCTGTAGCCTGCGTCCTGGGCTGCCAATTCCGGACTGGGCCGGTTCGGGCCGGCTTTCGAATAGCGAGGTGTGGTCGATATAGGAGTGCTGGTGAGTCCGCCTATGTCATCGAAAGTCGGCGCACCGCCCTGCGACTTGCTTGCAGGCTTCACTGGCGCTTCCGGGATTGCAGCCGCGCGAGGCGGCGCTGGAGTGCGCGGCGGCGCTGCGGGTTCCGGACGAACGGGTGAGATGATGGGTGGCGGCGCGGCGGCAACTGGGGCGCTCTCCTGGTGAATGCTCCAGAAATCGCTGACCGCCTCTATAAATTGGACTTCGACGTATCCTTTTACGCTCGGCAGGTTGCGGCCGCCAACCACGCGGCAGACCACATCGCGCCCACTCGGATCCGTAAGAATGACGGTTAACCCAATGGGTAAGTTTTCCGAACAGCGAAGAACGGCTCCGTTATCGAACACAATGACGGTGCGCACCTCTTCGCGAATCGGCTTGGCCACGCCGCCCGCTTCGCTGGGCAGGCTCCGAATGGTGACGCCAAGTTCCAGGCAGACGGGATTGGAACGCGCGGATTCCCCGGAATTGCCCTCGGAATTTTGAGAAGCTGTGCCCTGCTTGCCGGGAGCGTTGGTCTCAAAAGGATCTTTTGTTGATAGCGTCATGGCATTTCGATCCTGAAAGGTCCCACGCGAAGAGGGACGAGTACCTTTAGAATATTCTTATTTTCGGCTTAGCAAGGATAGATTAGCTATGGTACGTGGGTACTAGTTACGCAACATGCGGCCTTGGCGGCGGTCGCGGTGTCTGTGTATGGTAGGAGTGTCGCGCTAATGGGGTACGGTGTCAAGGGGTGAATGACACCGGGCGTGTTGCGGTGTCCAGCGGCTAGCGGAGCGATCTGAGGATGAGGCGGAGAAGGGCGGGGCGTGGGGGAGTCTTGGCGCTTCCCTTGGCCTGAGCGATTGCCTTGGGCAGGAGTTTTACAAGTGCGCGTATGGCCGTGGCTCTGGCGGTCTGGACGGCAAGCTGCTGGCGTTCTTCTTCCGAGGCGCGCGCGCCCTTGATTGCCTCGGTCTCTTCGCTAGCTTTTTCCGCTTGCGCTTCGGCGTTGGCGACGTGCCAGCAAAGGTTTGTGGCGATCTCGACCAGCTCGCTTACGACTTTTTTTAGCTCGGGGATGTTGAGGGTCTGGTTGGCTGCGGCTTGCTGCGCGGCGATTTTCCTGCGGTAGCTGTCGGTAGCTTCACTCACGGGGCGGCGTCCTTGTTGGCTGCGGGTTCTAGGGCTTGTTCCCTAGCGCGCTGGCAGCGGGTGCAGTGGCAGATGCCGCACCAGCAATTGCGGGCCGTGCATGTGGGGAGTTCCTTATGGTGCTCGCGCTTGTCGGCCGGTTTCTGCAAGAGGCGCTCGATCTGTGCGGCGTTCACGGCTCTTTTTTCCTCAGTGCGTTTTTCACGCGCGGCCCGCCTGAGGAATCGTTCGGCTTCCTCGCACAGGCGGGCCTCGCGTTTCTTTCCGGGCCCGGACCAGCGCGTTGGGTCGTAGAGCAAATTTTGCTCGTTCACGACACTGCATACGTGCGATCCGGTCCCGAAAATCTCTTCGACGGTTTGCAGGATGCGGGCTTTTTGGCGCTCGCGCATCCTGTCCGCCCTAGCCCTGCGCCGTTCGTTGGCTGCATTGTTAAGCGCGGGATTTTTGCGGCGGTTTCGGTGTCGGTCTCTTTCCCGGATTTTTTTAGCCGCGTTTTGTGCCGGTGAGTTTTTTGGCCTGGGCATACATGACCCGCGCGAGGCCACTATCCTCGCGCGGGCCTTTGGGAAAACGGCTCCGCATGAAGCCGCCGGTCCCGATCTGGATTCGGGGACCGCGATGGATTGTGCCCTGTGATCGCCGCTGGCACAAGGGGTAGTGTTGCCTTTTTTAGCACCTTCGCGGGTTCGGGGCTGTTCCGGGGGTTTTGCAGAATGTCACTCGCCGGTTTCCACACCTCACCATGCCCTCTTGATCAGGCCTGAGGGGATGGTGAGGTGTGGAAAGCGGCTGGCGCGGTCGCTCGGGTTGCGCACGGTTTTTCCGTGGACGCGCGATCTCGCACGAACCGGGCCACAGGCTCACCGTGGTCCGGTTCGTGCGCGCCCGGGCTGCGCATGCTGGCTCTGGTGTTGCGTAGCACGCGATTGGGTTCAAATCGCCCGCGTTTTTTTTGCGGGCGGTTTGCTTTCCGGAAACTGCTTTTCGTGAGTGGCGTTTTGCCGGTCCGCCGCTTTCCGCGGACTGGCAGCCATAGTACCCACTGAGGGGTGCAGGGCTGCGGAGCGGAGGCCCGCGCGGGACGCATTCGGCAATCCATTCACCGTCCCGCGCGGGCCGGAGCGGAGTAGCCCTGCGCCCCGATCCGAACGGCCCTCAGCGTGATCGCAACATAGTGCTTCTTATGTTTGGGGCATTTTGCGGGAACGGTCGGACTTTCGCCGTTCGGCCCGCCCGCCGCCCTGCGGTCGCACCTTCGAGAAGGCGGGCGGGCCGAACGGCGAAAGGCCGACCGTTGCAGCCCTGAACATAAGAACCACTATGTTGTTTTCGCGCTGAGGGCCGTTCGGTCTGGCGCTTTTGACTTGCGCCTGGGCTGGCGAGGGTTACCGCCCGCCCGGTTTCTTTGCGCTCATCGAGGACCCGCGCCACGCGCGTGTGCGGGCGCTGGCGTTCGGCAGGGGGACCCGCGATAGCGGGGGGCGTAGCCCCGGCGAGTCCGCGAGCCGCCAGCGGGGGTTTCTCGGCTGCGATGCGTGTCGCAGATCGCCGCGCCGTGTGCGGGGATGATTTCGTCCGGACCCCCGGCCACGGGGGGACGGGGGAAGCCGCGCGTGAGCGCGGTGGCAGGCAGGATGTGTCCGTAGGGCAACGGTTTTGAGTTGCGCATGGGCTGGCGAGGGTTACCGCCCGCCCGGTTTCTTTGCGCTTATCGAGGATCCGCGCCACGCGCGTGTGCGGGCGCCGGTGTTCGGCAGGGGGACCCGCGATAGTGGGGGGCGTAGCCCCGGCGAGTCAGCGAGCCGCCAGCGGGGGTTTCTCGGCTGCGATGCGTGTCGCAGATCGCCGCGTTGTGTGCGGGGATGATTTCGTCCGGACCCCCGGCCACGGGGGGACAGGGGAAGCCGCGCGTGAGCGCGGTGGCAGGCAGGATGTGTCCGCAGGGCAACGGTTTTGCGATGTGTACACGCCGAGGGTCCGGCGTGTACACATGCAACGTTCTACTTGCGGGCCTCCCTTCGGCGGCGCCGCGCGATCACGGCTACGATCAGCCATACGAATGTGCAGCCGACGGCTTCCATCCAGAGCGCCGCGTTCGGTCCGAATACGGTAGCGACGGTTGAGAGTGCAAGTGTGAAGCAGACGGTTACAACCATAGCGGCTCTCACGATTCGCCGCCGTGGTCGTGGTGGCCGTCCGGTACGGGAATCCCAATTTGTCGGCACCAGTCGCGCAGCGATTTTCCCTCGAAGTACAGGGCCACGATGCGCTTGAAGTCCGACAGTGTCGTTTGGACTGCGACGTTTTGGTTGACGTAGGCTTGCTCGACTGCTGTAACGATAGCTTTATCGACGCGGGCAGTCGCCAGTTCCACCGGCGACTGCGGGTGCTGCATGTATTCGTCTCTGGCTGTCACTTTCTTCGCCTCCGTTGTTTTAGGATTTTCTTTCTCAGCGCCTTGATCTGTTTGCGTGCGGTGTCGGCCACCTTGTTCATGCGGTGGAGTTCTTCCAGCACGGTTCGCAGTGCGTCGGTTTCGTTCCTGCTTATCCAGCGGACGACTCCGCGCATTGTGTTGTTTTGGGATTTGTGTAGGTCGGCGTGCATGGCCCACAGGCGGTGTCTTGCTATCTCTACTTCTGCTGCCATGGTCGGTTACTCCCTTGTCTGGTTGGCCCATCGAGCGCGGCTTGCACTCTTTTTAGGTCCATGCCCGGTTCGTTGATGAATTTGCCGATGTGCGATTTGCGGTCTCTTTCGAGGCACGCGGCGCACTGTGCACCTTCGCCGGTGTCCTCATGCACGGTGTCGTTCTTGCAGCGCGGGCAGCGGCGCATTTCGAGGTGGAATGTCATGCGGCACCGTCCTTTTTTGGTTGGTCTGGATTGGGGGTGTTGGCGTCCGCGCTACCCCCTGTGGGACCCCTTTTTTTAAAGGTGGCGAGGTGGATGATGGCGAGCTGTTCGAGATCGGCTTGTGTTTGCGGCGGCTCGTCGGTGTGCGCGCGCGCAGCGGTGGCGCATTGCGGGCAGATGCCGTGCGAGATGGACATTCGGTCAGGCTGGTGGAAGAGAATTGTTGTAGCGCCGCTGGTGCAAGCAAGGATCGCTTCTCCGTCAACGTTGACGAGGTTAAGGGGTTGCTGACAGGCTTCGCACCTGTAGGCGATGATTCCGCCGCACCAGGCGCACATGATTTTCATTGCAGGAACCTCCCGTGGGGCGCGTTGAGCGCCTCTAGGTAGGGCTTCAGCTTTTGTGCGTCGCGGTGCTCAAGGTAGTGGATGGTGGATTGCAGGGACGCGTGGCCAAGCATTTGTTCCACGACTCGCAGGTCCTTGCTGACTTCGTAGAGGGAGACCGCGAGGGTGCGGCGCAGATCGTGCAGCCACAGGCCGCGCGGGACGCCCGCCTTTTTCTTGAGGCGGGACCATTGCTTGTCGAGCGCGGCGTTGGTGATTGGTTTTCCTCTTAGGGTTTCGAGGACCGGCGTGTGCGGGAATGCGCTTTCTAGTGAGAGGAAGAGGGCTTGCAGTTCGGCGGATGCGGGCACGCAGAGGCTTTGCCCGGTTTTGTGCATGAGCATCTGGATTGTTTGGGTTGGGGCGTGGTAGGCCGCTGGCGTGATGCGGAGCAGATCGGAGCGGCGCAGGCCCGCGTGCAGGGCCAGTAGGATTGCTGCGTCGAGCCAGCGCGGGGCTGCTGCGCGCAGCTTGGCTATGTCGGCTGGCGTGGCGATCACTGTTCGCGGGCGCTGGCCTCCGACTTTCTGAATGTGCTTGTGGAGCGCTGGCGGGCCTCCGTTTGTCTCGATGGCCTGTGCCAGCAGCTTTAGGTATTTGCGGCTGGTGACCACGGTGTTGTGGGCGTATCGCTGTTTCCAGCGGGTGACGAGCAGGTTCAGGTGCTCGGGGGCGATATCGGCGGGCGCGAGGTGTCCGTGTAGCTGTGTCATTTCTCGCGCGATTCTGGCTTGGCGTGGGCCGGTGTGGAGACGTGACCAGATCGCCGCGACTTCGCCAACGGTTCGCGGCGCATCTTGTTTTTTGTTGCGGCCTCTGTCTCCCTACGCTTTTGCGTCTGGAAGGCCGTGGCTTTTGTTTTGGTGGGGAATGCCTTGCGATGCCTGACGCCTTCCGGGTCTAGCCAGTCGGCGTAAAACTTTCCGTATTTCTTGAGCACGTGTCACCGTTTCTGACACCGCTTGTGATTTGCCGCTCTGGGCTTGGTGATTCTGAGGGTAACCGTGGTACGTGGGTACTACATGGGAGATCAAGATCACTAAAAGTACATGGAGGCTTGCGGGGAATAGCCTGCCGCGGTCGAAAAAAACCTCGGCACGGGGGCTATCCCCGGATGGAAATATCGCTGAAACTGAGGACCACGCGCCCGCCGGAAGTGAAGCGGCCAAAGCTCATTTGCGGCCGGAAACGCGAGAAGAGCAGCACCAAATCAAGCTGGCGGCGAACCAAATCCGTATCGGGCCCGGCAAGAATTCTGTAGCTGACGGCCTCGCCATGCGAGCTGATGGTGGCTTCCACAAGCAGGGCGTGCGGCCCGGAATGCCCAGACTCCTCAAGCCCAGTGAGCGGAAACGGCGCCAACGCTTCCAGGCGCGCGGGCTGCAGCAAGTTCGTGGGCGAATCGTTGGACCCTGCGCGCAAGGGTGTGCCAATGCCCAATAGCTGGCAAACAATGACAAAAACGACGAAGGCCACGGTAAAGCCGCCCGTCGCAGGAATGGCCAGCGGCTCCAGAATATTCTTCAGGACCAGTTCCGCGCGAGTCCTGGCGCGGCGCACATAGTGCAGCCAGTTGCGGTCCGAAAGGCGTTGCGCGGCCTGCACGCGAATCTTCAAAGCCAAATCCGCGGGCGGCGTGGGACGCTGCACCTGGGACATCATCGAGGAAAGCGCCTGGTAAGCTTTCAGCTCATGGCGGCAATCGTCGCAGCTTTCCAAATGGCGCCCCACCGACACATGGGTATCGGTCCACATGCCGGTTGGCACCGCGCCGTCCAGGTAACCCGGCAATAATTGTTTTACTTTTTGGCAATCCATTTAGACACCTCCCTCAGCGTCACCCGTCTTGCCGGAGTGCGCCCAGCCGGTTGTGTCGGTCCGGCTGGCTTTTTCTTCCAACTCCACGAAAACAGTGTGGAGTGCAAAATCGATTCCCTCTTGTCTTCTTTCCTATCGTCTTTCTTTTCTGGCGCGTGCCCAGTGGCATTCGCGCAGTGCGGGTTCCGAAGCAAAGGATCCAGGATTTCCCGCAACAATCGCCGCCCTCGCAATATGCGCGATTTCACCGTGCCCACCGTCACGCCAAGAACTTCCGCCACTTCCTCGTAAGCCATTCCTTCCAGGTCCCGCAGGATCACGGCGCTTCTAAAAACTTCCGGCACCTTGAGCAGCGCCTGCTGCACGGCCTGCTGCACTTCGTGAGACGCGGCCTGGTCAAATGGCGTGCCGCGCTCGTCTTCAATTTCAGCCGTGGCGTGGCCGTTTGCCGGTTCCACGTCGATCGACTCCTGCTGCCGGTGATGCCGCCACAGCCAGCGCCGGTGATTCAGCGCCTCGCGTATGGCAATTCTGTAAAGCCAGGTCTTCAGCGAACTGCCGCGCCGGAATCCGCGAATGCCGCGAAACGCCTTTAGAAAAACGTCTTGCGTGATGTCGGCGGCATCGGAGGATTCCGAGACCATCCCGGCAACTAGGCCGTAAACGGGACCGGAATAATGCGTCACCAGCCAGTCGAACGCAGCGCCGGAACCACCTTGCAACTCCGTCACCAGCTCGGCTTCGTCCTGCGACCAGGGAAGGACGCGCGCCAAGTCAGACACGTTTGCCGCCTCTCTCGCCTGCCTGCGCCAGACGTTTTACGGAAGACTCCCGCCAAACGCCTTGTGCCCTGCGCAACAGACCGTGAAGCCACTTGCAGGATCTCCCGACCAGAGACCTGGTCAGCCGAAAAGAACGGCTGGCAAGCGCTTCATTCAGATTAGACACCGCAAAGGAGGGAATGGTTCCCCCCTTCTTTAGATTATTGTGCTCCTCAAGTACCGCCTTTGCAATGGTACACCTGTGGTAGAACCGGGTTGCAGGGAAAGGGGTTAGGGGCGCCGATCGAATGCCGCAAGAAGAACTGTATTCACAGGTGAAAGATTCGGGGATACCATCCTTGCGTCGTGAGTCAATTTGCGATCTTCGTGGGACAGCCACTCATGGCTGTCCTACAACAAACTGACCAAACGCCATGCAAATCGCCGGAACGAGAAGCGCTAGGGTAACGGGGATATCATGAATGAAAATTCGATACGTCAAATTTCGCTCATAGGATTTGGAGAGGTCGGCGGAATTTTCGGCAGCGACTTTGCGGCGGCGGGCATGCCTGTCTCCACATTCGACATTTTGCTGAATGCGGAGGCGTCGCGCGCGGCAATGCTGGCCAAGGCGCGCGGCGCGAATGTCTGCGCATGCCACAGCCTCGAAGCCGCGGTGCATGGCGCGGATTTGGTGATTTCCGCAGTGACCGCTTCCGCCGCTGCGGACGTGGCCGTGAGCGCTGCACCGTTTCTGCGGAGCGGGCAAATCTACATGGATATCAACTCGGTGTCGCCTGAAACGAAGCGCTCAATTGCGCGCACTTTAGGCCAGTCGCCGGCCACGTTCGTCGAAGCGGCCGTGATGGCGCCAGTCGCTCCACAGCGATTAAAGGTTCCAATGCTGCTGGGAGGCGCGGAAGCTGCATCCGTCGCCGAGAAGTTGCAAGCGATCGGCATGAATGCCAAACCCGTCAGCGATCAAATTGGCGTGGCCTCTGCCATAAAAATGTGCCGCAGCATTATGATCAAGGGCCTTGAGGCGATCACCGTCGAATCCATGTTTACGGCGCGCCGTTATGGCGCCGAAAAACAGGTCCTGGAGTCCCTTGCCGCCACATATCCGAACATGGGTTGGGATGCCGCGCTACCCGACTATCTGATCAGCCGCGTCGCCGAACACGGAAAGAGGCGCGCCGCGGAAATGCGCGAAGCAGCCCAGGCGATTGCCGATGCGGGCCTGGAGCCGCTGACGGCACTAGCCACGGCGCAGCGGCAAGACTGGCTTGCCCAGGCAATCGCCGAATTTTCGTTGGCCGTGCCGAAGGGCGAAAATTTTTCCTGGCAGGAAATTGCCGACGCGATTGCAAAGGCTTCTCTGCAGGAGCAAGAGCCAGCGGGAAAATCCCGGGCCGCAAATCGTCCCTCTCATTGACATTCGCAAGGCACGGGATTGAGTTTGTCGCGGCGCGCGCGGGCACTTATGAATTCAAATGCCCGGTGCAGTGCAGCATGGGCCACGGCCATGACCGGATGACAGGCAAACTTGCGGTCGAGGAATAGCGAGCAGCATCGGGCAAGAGCGGGAATAGGAAAGTGTGCGAATCCAGTGGAGCATTTTTTCAACTGTCCCTATTGCGGAGAGCAAATTTCAATGGTGCTGGACGTTTCGGTACGCCGCCAGACTTACGTCGAGGACTGCGAAGTATGCTGCAATCCCATTGAGATCAGTTACAACGTGGAAGAGGACAGCCTCTCCGCTTTTGCAGCCAAGGTTCTTGAATGATTTGCGCATGGAGTCCGGCGTGCCGAAGCAAATGTGGTCATGGACGAACAGCCTCGCACCTTGAAACTTCGCTGAGGAAGAGAACATCGGGCAATGGATTGCGCGGAATACTTTTGATTTTAATTTGACCGCAGGGCAAACGGGCAAGGCAGCCGCACCCCGATGCAACGGGAAAAGATCAAGACATCAACCGCTACTTTTGCTGAAAAGACTCGATGTAGGCGGTCAAATTCTGCACTTTCAGCTTGACCATCGATTCGTCACGGTTCGCAATCCGGAAGGCGTCTCCCCAAATGGGCATATCCCGCGAGCCATGATCCGTAATGAAGTCCGTGCCCTCAATCACGCTGCTCACCGTGCTGCGCGGAAACTTCCCGCCGTATTTCTTGCTGAGCAGGGTCAAATCCGGAGGCTGTTTCTTCAATGCGGGAGCGGCCGGCCCTTTGCCCTTGGCGTCGAGGCCGTGGCAAGACGCGCAGTAGGATCGAAACATTTCCTGCCCCGCAATTTCCGGGGTCATGATCGATGCTTCCCTTTTAGGTTTCTGCTGTTCTTGTCCACTTGCCAGGGAGCCAGATCCCGGCAGAATCACAAAAAGCGCTGCCGCCAACCAGCAGCAATACAGCTTCGATTTGTGATTCAGTGACAAGAAAAGATCTCGTTTGCCGAAGATTGGCTGTCCCACGTGGAAATGGGGAACAAGAAAATTGGTGGACGTGACAGGGATCGAACCTGCGACCTCATCCATGCCATGGATGCGCTCTCCCAGCTGAGCTACACGCCCGTCACATAACAAAACAATTTACGGATGGTTTGGCGAACCGCAAACATCTTAACGAATATCCCCGCGAAATTCCACTGCGATGCGTGAGACGTCTCCGCACCCTCCGTATTTCTATCTCTTTTCCCCTCGGTACTACTATTCCCCAGATTCTTTGCGTGGCGCGACGAATTTAGTGTTGCTTCGGTCTCGGTGCGGCATCTCTGGAAGTCCCGGAGGGACGGCACATTGTAGCCCACCACGTAAGTGGTGGGAGCGCAGCACCCGGTGAATATAAGCCCCGTAGGGGCGACACATTCTCCAACGTGTGCCGCCCCTACGGGGCTCAGAATTGTTGGGACACACTTTCCCACCACTTACGTGGTGGGCTACGATGTGCCGTCCCTAACGGGACTGGCGGGGAGAACAAGGGCAATTCGCAGTTTAGCCATACAGGTTGCCCTAGGTTGCGGCTCCGCCGCGCTGCGTCCTCTGTGTTATTCCTGGCCCTCCGTTGCTTCTTTATTCGTTTCCCGCCCCAAAAGGCCACAACTTCATATTAGAATTGCACCCTATGCCCAAACTCACATTTCTCGGCGCGGCGGGAACGGTCACCGGCTCGAAATATCTGGTGGAAGCGGAAGGCAAGCGGCTTGCTGGTGGATTGCGGCCTGTTCCAGGGACTGAAGGAACTTCGCCTGCGCAACTGGGATCCGCTCCCGGAAAAGCCGTCTTCATTCGACTGGTGCGTGCTGACGCACGCGCACCTGGACCATACGGGCTATCTGCCGCGCCTGGTGCGCGACGGTTTTCACGGCCCGATTTACGCCGACGCCGCGACGATCGAGCTGTGCAACATCCTGCTTCCCGATTCCGCGCATCTGCAGGAAGAAGACGCCGAGCACGCCAAGCGTGGCGGATACAGCAAGCACAAGCCCCCGCTGCCGCTCTATTCGCAGAGCCGACGTCGAACCGGTGCTGAAAGCCATGCGCGAAATTCCGCGCGCCGATCCTTTCACGATTTCCCCGCAATTCACCGTGCGCCCGCATGACGCAGGGCACATTCTCGGCTCCGCCAGCCTCGAACTGACGATCACGGAAAACGGCAAGAAGACGGTGGTCTTGTTTTCCGGCGACGTCGGGCCGGTACGACCAGCCGATTCTGAAGGATCCGGAAGCGCCGCCGCGCTGCGACGTGCTGCTCTGCGAATCGACCTATGGAGACCGCGAACATCCCGCGGATTCCCCGGAAGATGCGCTGGCGGACGTCGTCAACCGCGTCGCAAAACGCGGCGGCGAGATCGTGATTCCGGCGTTTGCCGTGGACCGCACGCAATCCATCATGTACATCATCCGCAAGCTGGAGGACACCAACCGCATTCCGCGCCTTCCCGTGTACATGGACAGCCCGATGGCCATCAGCGTCACCGATTTATATTTGCGCCACCACGAGGACCACGACCTGACGTTTTCCGCCGAGGAAGAAGAGCGGAAATCCGCTGGACGCCCACACCGTGCACTACATGCGCACGGTCGAGGACTCAAAAAAGATCAACGACGTCAAGACGCCGGCCATCATCATTTCGGCCAGCGGCATGGCCACCGGCGGACGCGTGCTGCATCACATTGCGCGCGCTGGCGCCGGACCGCAGAAACGCCATCTTGCTGGCCGGATTTCAGGCCGAAGGCACGCGCGGACGCTCTCTGGAAGAAGGCGCGAAAACGCGTGCGCATTCACGGCGAGGATGTCCCGGTCGCGGCGGAAGTGATCAACCTGCGGCAATTTTCCGCGCACGCGGGCAAAAGCGAACTGATGCGCTGGCTCAGCGGGCATTCCCGCGCCTCCGCGGCAAACATATCTGGTGCACGGCGAACCCGAAGCCTCCGCGGCGCTGAAAGCGAAGATCGAATCGACCCTCAAATGGCAAGTGGCGCTGCCCCAATATCTCCAGACCGTGGATTTGAACGGCTAGACTCAGTTTTGCAAGTCGCATGCACTTCAAATGCGCATTTCTTTCAAGCACATTTGGTGGCACACGTTTGGTGGCGCCGGCATCTCGCCGGCGGTTTTGCGCCGCGTAACGAAAGCTGAAATCACCGACGGGACGCCGGCGCCACCAAACCCTACTCTCCGCGTCAAAGCTTGTGACCGCCGATTCAATCGCGCAAATCTTTGACAGTTATCAGCTATTGCGCGTGGCCGCCAACATTGCGCCGAGCGGCGCGAGGCGTGCTAAAATCGCTTTACTCACCCCCGCTCTACGGAGGGGTTATGTTTCTTCGCCGATTGCCGATCTTCCTTTTGCTCTTTGCGCTCGGTGCGTTGCCGGGAAACGCCCAATCGCGGCGTCAGATCTTCAGTATTGGCGGAAATATCCGTGACGCCAGCGACCACCACGCTCTGGAAAATATTCAAGTGAATTTGAAACAGGAGACGGGCGGCGTCATTAAGACGGTCTATTCGATCGGCAACGGCGATTTCGAGTTCGATGGACTTCGCAGGGGCGACTACATTATTGAAATCGAAGTGAAGGACTACGATCGGGTCGAGCAGGCGGTCACAATTTCCAGCAGCAGCCAGATAGGAATCTCCATATCCCTCACCAAGTCCGCCAAGGCGCCGGCTCCCGGGGTTCAGTTGTCGATCTCGGCCCATCAGCTCAGCGTCCCGCACAGGGCCCACGATGAATTTGAAAAAGGCATGGCGCTGATCTTCCTGAAGTCGGATTACCGAGGGGCCATCGCCCAGTTTCAACTTGCCATCAAGGATTTTCCTACCTACTACGAGGCCTATGCGGAGGAGGGCGCCGCGTACTATCAATTGCAGGAAGTGGGCGCCGCCGAAGAGGCCATGCGCAAATCCATTGAACTCAGCTCGGGGCAATATTCCGATGCACTATTCAGCCTCGCCGCCATTTTGAACGACAGCAAGCGCTACGAGGAAGCGGAGACGATTGCCCGCAAGGGAATCTCCGCCGACAAATCTTCCTGGCGAGGCCCGTTTGAATTGGCGCGCTCTCTGACCGCTCTGAAGCAAGCGGATGAGGCCGAAAAAAGCGCGCAACAATCGCGCGCCTTGATGCCGGACAATCCTCCTGTCTACCTGTTGCTGGCAAATATTCATATTCAGAAGAAGGATTATCCCGCGCTGGTGAAGGATCTCGATGAGTATCTCCGGCAGTCGCCGAACAGTCCTGAGGCGGATCAGGCGCGCAAAACAAGAGAGCGCGTTCAATCCATGCTGAATTCCGCGAAGAGCGAAACCGCAGGCAGCGGGCAGGAAAAATCGCAGGACGATGAAGATGACGAGGACTACGAAGATTCCACCTCCGAAAAAGCCGCTCCTGCGCCAGCCGGGCCGGACACCTCGGGCCTTCCTTCGCTGCCGCCTCCCAGCCAGGGGAATCGCTGATCCTTTGCGCCATCGAGGGAAAATGCTGAAATTGGAAATTTTCTTGCAGTTGAAACCTGAGGGGAAAGCAGAACGTCTACTAAACAAGACCACTCGGGGGGGTAGGAAGCCACACCACGAAGCACCCAATTGAAAGATTCCTACCCCTTTTATTCAGGAACGCCGGCTTCGCAAATTCAAAGAATGTTCCTAGGTTGCCGCGCTGACCTGAGGCTGCGCCGTGCGCAGCGGCATGGCCGGGACTTCCGCAAGATGCAATCCGAGTACGAACATGGGCAAAGGCGCGACGCGCCCCCAGCGGTTCAAATCCCATCCCGCGCGAATGAAGTTAACTTCCGGAACGAAAGTCAGCTCCAGCACGGCCCGCGTCTCGCCGCGATAGAACTGCTGCGGCAATCTCAAGAGCGGCTGCGTGCCCCAGTTTTCCCCGTCAGTGGAACCCCAGATGGACACGTCAACCGATTCCTGCTCGATCTGCTCGCGAATGAACATGGTGCAATAAAACGTGCGCGTGGCGCTCGCTCGGACATCGACAGCTTCGCCGTGGCCGTTTTCCTGAAGGAGCGTGCCTTGCGGAATGAGATCGAATTCCATGGCCATTCGGATTCTCCTGGGCTTTCGCGGCGGATTCTAACACAGGACCCGCGTTACGGGCCACGGAGGGGTGGCCAGGCGCGGGGAAAGTGGACTATTTTGTCATTCCGAGCGAAGTGAGGAATCTCTCCGTGATTTCAACTCAAGAAAAGAAAGAGGGATTCCTCGCTTCGCTCGGAATGACAAAATTTAGAAAGCACTTTTTCCTTGCGCTGTTGAGTTGAAATCGCACCGGCCTCCGATCGTCTATTTCTCGAATTTTACGAAATCACCGTTGTCGGGGCAGGCCAGTTCCTCAATGTCCCAGGTCGGTTGCAGCGAATACCCAAAGTGCGCATTCCAGGGTTTGGTCATGGCTTTGGGGTCTTCCATGGTGATATCGATTTCCAGATTATTTTGATCGGTGCGGTGGAAGCGCTCGACTACGTGCAGTTGATCGCTGTGTGGGTGGCCGACACGATCGAGCCAGGTCTTGTCGTTAAATCCCACCGTATCCACAACAAAAATGTCGCCTTCCCAATGGCCGATGGAATGGCCCATGTAGGTTGGCGTGACGTCGTCGGGATGCTTGCGCCCGTCGGTGAAAACCTGGCGAATAATATGGTCATATTCGAAGAGGAATAGGACCTCTTTGGGAGTTTGAATGACCTGCATCGGAAACGGCTGGAGATAGATGCGCGGCGTGCCCGGAGGCAGGCACTTGGAGATGACTGGATCGTTGGTCGTTTCCAAGGTGTATTCGCCGCCGTTGGATGCTTTTGCCGTCTTGAATTGCTGCTGCCCCCATTCCGTCATTTCAGGCCCTTGCCTGCCGAATGAATTGCCGCCGTAGCCGCGGCGCGCGTTCCAGACGCCGTTCAAATCATGGGGATCGTGGGGAGGGCCAGGAACTGGAGGCGCAGGGCCGCGCATTTGCCCCGGAGCAGCCCCACCCGGACGGGCCGGAGCGGGCGGCGCGTCATCCTGAGCGAACATGGAAACGGAAGCAAACATTACCGCGCACAGCAGAAGAACAGCGAAGAACCACTGTTTTCGCATGGGTACAGAACTCCTCGATGGCTGGTGTGAATCCGTTGCGATTTACACAGCCGGAATTTTTTCGTATTAGACCACTCGTGTGCGCATCGTACGCTTCTCTTGAGCTAGACACAAGAAATTTGCAAAGAGATGTGGCGTGGTGGGGACCGAAGTTCTGGACCCTGCTTTGAAACAAGCCCAGGTCCCGTACTGAGAGTAAAATTATTTCTATCGACATTCCAAAATCCTATGGACAAGAATGGCACCAAGATAGGTGACTGCTTCGGGCGGGAGACATCGTTTTGCTTGGAGGCGTTATGCGTTTTTCATTGTTGATTGCAGCTCTGGCCATGGCGTTGACCGCCAGCGGCCAAACACCAACGGGCAAATTGTGGGCCGAACTCATGGCTAAACGAGAAATGCTGCCCGGGTTGCATCAGGAATTCCAGGTGACGCAGTCGTCCATGACAGAGCACGGCAGTCGGGAATCACGACGCAAGATCGTCCTCGACATCTCTCAAAATAAATGGCGAGAACGGTCAATAAGTGGATCAGGCGATCGCATTCGAATCTTTGACGGCCAAGACCTGATTCTAATGGAAGACGAAGGGGACGAATATGTGCGGACCAAACGAAAAGCGAAAGAAGACGATCCACAGCCCGGCCCCTACGGCTCCATTGATCTGGACTGGACGAAAGCAAACGAAGTAGGGCGCCGTCCTTGTGGATTTACAGGAAACGACCATACCTGCATCATCATTGATGCGCCCGTGAAGAAGTGGGTACGGACTCAGATCGGTGGCCAGATCACCAGGCTGTCGGAAGGAATTGCCCGCTTGGCGATTGATAGCGATACCGGGATGTTGGTCCAATCCAATACGCAAGAGGTTATTGACGATCAAAGAGGCGGTTACAAATTTACTGTGGCGTATTCGCTGACCCGGATGAGTTACGGCGCCGCGCTCGATTCCGCTCTATTCAAACTGCCGGAGAGCGGTGTACATGAAGTCAAGGAACTCACTCGTTGGAACGTCGCCCGCATCAAGAAACAGTTAGTGGGCAAGCAGGCGCCTGAGCTGGAGGTTACCGATATTCAGGGGAATCCTGTTTCCTTAGCGGAGTTAAAGGGCAAGACCGTGCTGCTCGATTTCTGGACCACCTGGTGCCCGCCGTGCATCGCCGATGCCCCGACGCTCGACAAACTGTACAGCAAATATGCCGGCAAGAATCTGATGATCATCGGGGTTTCGGTGAGTGAGGAACGCGGGGTAGTGGAGAAATTCTTGAAAAGCCATCCGCACAGCTTTCCAGTTGTATTAACAAGCGAAAACGAAGTACCGCGCCCATATCAGATTGGCATATTCCCTACCTACATCGTGATTGCTCCAGACGGGACTCTCACTACGGCCGTGGAAGGCGATCAAGGTTTTGGCGAATTGCGCAAGTTTCTCCAAAAAGCGGGCATGGACACCGAGTGAATCGAAGATCAGGCCACGGCAATGCCCAACTTCCGAGAAGATATCTATCGGAATCCATGCGACTGGCCCTGCTGAGAGCCGATCCAAAAACGCCAGAGTGCACACCGCTATACCCGGATTCGCGGTGGTAGATTGCGACAGGCTCAATTCGCCGCAATTTACTGTAGCCGTCCAGTCTTATCCAGCTCTCGGTAAAAGCCCAGGTCTTCGCCGCGCAGCAGCTTGGTGATAGTGAGTATCTGCCCGTAATGCATTGCGAAGTGTTCCACCACCTGGTAGACCGCTGCCAATCCGCTGACCGTGTAGCCCTGGATTTGGAACGTGGCGAGCAGATCGGCTTCCGTGAGCCGCGCGAGAACTTCTGACGCGTCCTGCATGCTCGCGCCAAGCTTTTCCAGGAGAACGGCGGCGGGAATCACTCGTCGCTCGAAAAATTCCGCGGGCCTGTCGCGAGTGTCCTGCAACCCGGTGAACGGCGAAACCAGCCACTGGCGAACATTTCCATTCAGATGCAAGACCAAATTGCCAATGCTGTTGCTGGCTTCGTTGGGACGCCACCATACTTGCTGATCGGCCAGCGATTCGACGCAGCCGCGCAGGCGGGGCCAATATTGCTCAAGCAGCTTGGCGCGGGAGAACTCCAGGAAGAGAGTGGCAGAAGTGGGTTTTGTCACGGCGGCCATCAAGAAGAGGAATCTCCTTTCTTGAGATTGAAGACACGCCGTATTGTACATACGTTCGATGGCTCGTCGTTTACGCTTCGCAGATGCAGCTATGTAGCATGTCTACGACAGGAGAGTTGTCGGGTCGTGTGCGCGGAGAAGTGCGCGTGATCCGGCCTCAAGGCGAGTCCACTTGGCTTACTTCTACTACGCCTTCTTGGACCCTTTGAGCAGGGTATCCAAATCTGTTCCTATTTGCTTATTTTGGTTGCCAATCTCAATGCCGCCATTCATGTAGGCGCCTTCTTCGATCACGATCTTGCTGGTGGTCAGGTCGCCCACGACGGAAGCGTTCTTCATGATTTCAATTCGATCGTGCGCGCGGATGTCCCCATTTACTTCGCCGGAGATCACTGCTTCGCGGGCCACGACGTCGGCATCCAGATGCGCGCTGGGTCCCACGGTAAGCCGAAAACCGCCAATGGAAATCGATCCCTCAACCTTGCTGTCCAGCCTGAGATCCTCATTGCCGGAAATTTCGCCTTTAATTAGCAGGCCCGGCCCCAGGTAGGATGTTCCGTGTCCACTGGAACCTGGAACACTTTGAGTTGCGAATGGGCTGCGCTGCGTATCCTTATCGTTAGTCTGCATGATGCCTTCCTGAAACTTCGGTCAAAGATGAATCGCCATGAAGTTTGCAGCTCTAGCTTAGGCAGCTGTTTGCATTGAGGCAAGATAGGGTTTCCGGCTGGTTGCAAGCGCAGCACTCCCGCAATTGCAACGGCTCGAAGAGGATGGCCTCACGGGCTGCGCAGCCTCAGACTGTGGAATAAACGCCCCACATTTTGTCATTCCGAGCGGAGCGAGGAATCTCTCTTTCTTTTCCCGTGCTCAAACCGAAGAGAGATTCCATGCTCCGCTCGGAATGACAAAGTATTTTTTTTCGCGCACTGTCTGACCAGATTGTGATTCGGTATTGGTTCGGGTTTCGATCGCGGGTGCGAGTGGGATTTTTTTCGGAAGCCACCGAACATTCCGGCGCTGCGATGTGCAACAATTCGGAGTGATCATGCAGCATTCAACTTTAGTCGCGATGGGAGTCCGCTGGCTTGGCAGGCAGTGCTCCGTGGTGCTGTACGAATTTGCCACGCCGGCCGACGAGAACCCCGACGTGATCGGATGGGTTGCCGGCGCGGGTTCCGTGCTCATCGAATGCAAGCTGACCCGTTCGGATTTCCTGAAGGACGCGGCGAAACCGGTTCGCAAGAATCCCCGCACAGGTATGGGCCAGCGCCGCTACTATCTCTGCCCGCCCGATGTGATTCAGGTGAAGGACCTTCCACCCAAGTGGGGATTGCTCTGGGTCACTAAAGGCGAGGTGATCGTGAAGCGCGAGGCGCGAGGACATCCGGAGAGAAACCTTACCGCCGAGGTCCGCTTCCTCAGCGCGATGCTCAGGCGCGCGCAAATCAGAATTGGCACTCGGCCACTCTCGGAATGGCTGAGGGGCGAAAATCGTTTCGAGGCAAAGCGTGGCATCCCGCCAACCAAAGACCGGGGCACGCGCAAATCGAAAACCAACTTGCAGTATTTGAGCAAGGCTTCGGACTAGCGGACACCTTGGCGGTTCCAGATGCTATTCCCGGCTGGCACTGCTGGCAGCCGGTTGCTTCAGCGGCCGGACCAGAAGTGTAAGGACGAATCCTCCTACCAGAAGAAATGCCAGCAGGCGCAGCGGCCGATCGTAAATGTGAACTCTGCTCTCGCCGGGCGCGAGCGCGGCCTTGGCCTGCTCGGAAAGCTGCGTAATGATCACCGGTCCGGCGACGGCTGCGGCGCTCCAAGCCGTCAGAAGCGCGCCGTGAATGGCCCCTACGTTATCTTCGCCGAAAATATCCGCGAGAAATGCGGGGACAGTGGCAAATCCTCCCCCATACATGGTGAACACAATAAAGATGGCAATCTCGAACGGAACCCATGCGCCCTTTGCGGCAAGACTAGGAATCTCCAGAAAGAGCAGCACCTGCACCACAAAGAACGTGAGGTAGGTATTGCGGCGACCGATGTAGTCGGAAAGCGACGCCCAGAAAAAACGCCCGCCGGCGTTGAACAGGCTGATGATCGAGACAATCGCTCCGGCTTCCAGTGTTGTCTTGCGGAACAAATCCTGCATCATGGGCGAGGCCTGCGCGAGAATTCCGATTCCCGCCGTGACGTTGATAAACAAGACGCCCCATAGCAGATAAAACTGCACCGTGCACAGCGCCTCGTTGCGGCTCACGCTGCGCTCCGCGATCATCTTGTTGGTTTGTGCGGGAGGCGTCCAGCCGGCAGGTTTCCAGTGCGGAGGAGGCCGGCGAATGATCCGTGCGCCGATCATCATGATGATGAAGTAGGTGACGCCCAGAATCATCACGGTGCGCGCCACGCCAAAAAGATTCATGAAGAAAACATTCAGGTAGCCGGCCAGAAACGCTCCGCCGCCAAAACCCATGATGGCCATTCCCGTGGCCATTCCGCGCCGGTCTGGAAACCATTTTACGAGCGTGCTCACCGGCGAGATGTATCCCAGCCCGCAGCCGATTCCACCGATCAGTCCCATGCCGACCCAGACCAGCACCGGCTGGCGGATTGCCAGGCCGACGCCGCCGATCAAGAGTCCGCTGCCGAAGAAAAATGCCGCAGCCGTGGCGGCCACGCGCGGACCGCGCCGCTCAACCCACGGTCCGCCGAAAGCCGCGCTCAATCCAAGCAGAACAAGCGCCGTAGTGAAGGTCGTGTAGGGCGGACTAAACCACCAGGGCGAATTCGGGAAGATCGCTTTGATGGGGCGATTGAATGTGCTCCAGGCATACACCGAGCCAATGCAAATGTGAACGGATATGGCCGCAACCGGAATCAGCCAACGATTGAAGCCCGAATCAGCTTGAGTGTTTTCAAGACCAACAGTCTGAGGTGTTGCCATCGAGATCCTTCCCCTCTGGCTCATGCGCGAAGCAAAAATTTCCGAAAAGTCAGCGACGTTCTCGAGTATTTCTGGGTCACTGTTATCACGAAAATGGGCGGGAAACAAACACCAATTCCAATCAAAGGCCGTTTCGATGCCGCTGACAAACAAGGGCAACTGAATAATATGCAACGCGCTCGTCGATGGCCTATGTTTTGGCCCTGCAACGATCCACACTTGCTGCCGCACATGTGGTTTCCCCCACACATCATCATCGGAAAGCAGCCAGGAAACACTGCGGCGGAATGCCGCGCCCTGCGATCGCCGGCCAATGACCTTAGCGATGACGGCAAACCTTATTTTAGTTTACGGTGGTGTATGGTTCCGACAGCGTAAAGGGGGCGATCTCAATATCAAATTTTTCGGCGGCCTGATTAACCATCTGATAGGTGCCCTGCATGGAGCCGAACGGAGTCGTAAGGGGGCAGCCTGAGGTGTACTCAAAGCTCTGTCCCGGCGCCAGCTTAGGCTGCTTGCCGATGACGCCCGGGCCCTGGACCTCTTCCACTTTTCCCATTCCGTCGGTGATCACCCAATGGCGGCTGATGAGCTGCACGGTGTCCTGGCCTTGGTTGGTGATGTTGACGGTGTAGAGAAAAAACCACTCGCTATGCCCTGGACTGGAGCGGCCCGGGTCATATTGCGCCTCGACGCGAACTCGAATGTTTCTTGTAGTGGCTTCGGATGAGAATGTTTGATTCACGGCCCTATGATAGCGCATTTCGCGATGTTCGTGCGGCCCAGTCGTTATACGTAAGATCAGGGACCCACGCATCTGTCTGCATTTCCAGCCATTTCTTCCTTCCCTGCACCGCGCGTTTTGGACCAACTTCTCCTATTTAACTTAAGTATCGCAACAATAAAAAAATCGATTTGGTTGCGGAGAAAAATAGTTTAATAATGTGCATATCGGCATTCTGTGCCGAGAAGGAGGTGATCCAGTGAGGTACGGAACAAATTGATTGAGCTGTAGGAGAGGCGCTTGTGATTCTGCCAGGCGCCTCTTTTTTTGCCCCCGAGTAAATCCCCCCCGCCATAATCGAAAAGCCGGAACAATTCACGTCCGCAGTCTCCGAATTTCTTGGCGAACAGTAAGTGAGGGGCGACAGGAACGGAGATTCTAGTTGGTCGTGTCAGCGCATCGCGGAACATCTGTCAGCCGAACTTCTCAAGTGGATGAAGTTTTGCGGCCTAGGAAAATAGTGTGGCGCGGGCCGCCTTTTTTCAGGCGAGCGCGCACGCGCTCCACCTGCACGGCGAAGCGGCCATAGCGCAAGCGCTGCTCAAATTTTCGATCGTCTCGCGCGGACCACACGGCCAGCACCCCTCCCGCTTTGAGAGCGGCGTGCGCGGCGGCAATTCCGCGATCGCCATAGAGCCAGGCGTTGTCCGAGGCCGTAAATGCGGTGGGACCATTGTCCACGTCGAGCAGCACCGCATCGAACTTGCCGTGGCTGGCCTTGAGCGTGGCGGCCACGTCGCCAATCTCGATTCGCACGCGCTTGTCCTTCAACGGATGCGCGGCGAGCGGCCCGAGCGGGCCGCGATTCCACTCCACCACATCGGCCACCATCTCCGCGACCACAACCGTGGCATCCGCCGGAAGCAAATCGAGCGTGGCGCGCAACGTAAAACCCATTCCGAGGCCGCCGATGAGCACGCAGGGCTCCTCCATGGTTCGCGCCTGTGCGCAGGCGAAGGTAGCCAGAGCCTCCTCCGAGCCGTGCATGCGGCTGGACATAAGGCTTCTGCCGCTCGCCAAAATGATGAACTCGGTGTCTCGACGCGTCAGCCTCAAGATGGTTCCGTCGGGGGCGACCGTCTCGCCGAGTATTTCCAGGGGCTTCACGAGTTTGATCTCATTGGAAAGGGAAAAATCAATTTAACTCTTTCAACATGAAAATTGGTGTCTTTCGACGGAATTAGATCATGCAGCCAATCGGGCGCTTCCGCAAATGGAGGATAAAGCAGAAACGCGAGCGAGGACATCTCTTGGTTGGCGGCCTTTTCGAAGCGTGGCCGATGTTTCCTTAATCAAAAGAAAACCAGACTCCGACACGACAATTTATCGGAAGTTGGCCCGCCTGTTGCATTTTGAGTTGGTCAGTTGTATGTTGCCGATCTCTTCGGAAATGACAATGGAAATCTCAGGTTAGATCGTGCGGTAAGCGAAGGCTCGCGAGCAGGCCGCGGTTTTGCGGGTCTGCAACGAACCTGAAGAATCGAGGACTGAAGATGAAATTCACAGCTCTGCTTGCCGCGTGTTTGGCTCTGGCTGTATCCGCGCACGGCCAGGCCATGCAACAGACGCAGACGTTTGAGACCTCGGCTGGCCCGGTCAAGATTACTCCGATCTACCATGCCACCGCGCTGATTGAGGCTGGTGGCAAGCTGATCTATGTGGACCCTGCCGGGAAATTGAAATTCCCGAATGTCTCTCCCGGTCCGGTTGACTTCAGCGGCTATCGGCCCGCCGATCTGATTCTCATCACCGACATTCACGGCGATCATATGGACGCGGCCGCCGATGCAGCTCTCAGCAAAGCCGGCACGCAAATTATCGCTCCGCCCTCGGTCGCCAAAACTATTACCGCGGCCAAGCCGCTTTCAAATGGCGAGTCCACTACGTGGGACAAGTGGACCATCGAAGCCATACCCATGTACAACATGGTGCGCGGTCCGGAGCCCGGCAAATTTTTTCATGATAAGGGCCGCGGCAACGGCTACGTTCTCACCTATGGCGGAAAGCGCTTTTATTTTTCCGGCGACACGGAAGGCATTCCTGAAATGCGCGCGCTGAAGAACATCGACGTCGCCTTCATTTGCATGTTCGAGCGCCCCACCATGTCGCCTGAGGAAGCCGCCGATGCCGTGCTGGCATTTCATCCCAAGGTGGCCATCCCATATCACTACGGCACTTCCGATCCAGCCATTTTTCAGAAGAAGCTGGAAGGCAGCGGCATAGAAGTGCGCCTGCTCGATTGGTATCCGAAAGCGCCTTAAAAGCACCTGAGCGAATCTTAATTCGATTTGTTGAATTTGGCCCAGCAATTTGCAAATTCCTTAAGGAGCGAACATGCCGAACCGCAGAGATTTTATTAAGACCGTAGCCGGCGCCACGACCGGAGCGTTGATGATGAGCGGAGCGCTTGCCGAGGCCGCCGCGCAGGGTGGACGCGGCGGAGCGGGACAGGGTCGCGGAGAAGCGGCGGGCGCTCCCACTGGCCCGATGCCCCGACGGATCGTGCAGGTTGGAGGGCGGCGCGTGCGCGTGGTGGATATCCACGCGCACGCTTCCGTCGCCGAAGTGGCGCAGGTGGTTGCGGGCACGGAATTCGCGCGCAACGCCAACGGCAGGCCCATGGGCGACGAACGCATCTGGGAAATGGATAAGCGCGGCATTGACATTCAGGTGCTGGACATCAATGGCTTCTGGTGGTACGCAGTGAAAGATCGCGACCTGGCCGACAAAATTGTGCGCACCGCGGATCAGGGCCTCGCGGCGTGGTGCAAGGCGCATCCGGATCGCTTCGTGGCGCTCAGTTCGCCTTCGATGCAATTTCCCGATCTGGCTGCCGCGCAACTGGAATACGCCGTCAAGCAACTCGGCGCTCGTGGCGCCGCGCTCGGCGGGCACGTCAACGGCGAGTCTCTGTCCGACCCCAAATACGATGTGTTCTGGGCCAAGGCTCAGGAGTTGAACGTGCCGGTGTTCGAGCATCCCAACGGCGCGGAAAATGTTTTGAAGGAAAACGCCTGGCAAGGTGTCCGGGGCGATCTCGGAAATATCATCGGCAATCCGCTGGAGACCACGATTTTCTTCTCGCGCCTGATTTTCGACGGCACGCTGGACAAATTCCCCAACCTGAAAATTATCGGCGCGCATGGCGGGGGCTATCTGCCCTCCTACGTGGGCCGCACCGACGTAGCCTGCATCGTGCGCGGCAACGCCAACTGTGCCAATAAGAGGCAGCCCGCCGATTACTTCAAGGACCAGCTGATGGTCGACGCCATGGTCTTTTCACCCGAGGATGTGCGCCACCTGGTGGCCAAGTCCGGCCCCACGCAAGTCGTCTACGGAACGGACATTCCCATCTACGCCTGGCCCGACGCAGTGGACAATATCTTGAAAGCGGAAATTCCCGACGCGCAAAAAGAAATGATCCTGGGCGGGACGCTCACCAAGATGCTGAAACTCCCGCCGGCGAATTTTCAGGGGTGACAAGCTTAGTTTCATTTTTATGATTTCGATTTTTGAAGATATTGAGGAGGACACTGTGCAGAAACAAATACGTTCCGCGCTGTTCGCGGTGGCGCTTGCCGCCATTGCCGTCATCATTATTGTGGCCACCTGGGCGCCCGGCTCGGCCCGCGCACAGCAGCAACCCCAGAGCGTGGACCGCAAGATCTTAATGCGGCAGGACCTGTCCATGCCGGGATGGGAGTCGGTGATGATCCAGACCACCGTGCAACCCGGCGGAAGCGAAGGTTGGCACACGCACCCCGGCACGCTGGTGGAATACGTATTGCAGGGCCCCTGGACAATGCAGCGCCGGGGCAAACCGACGGCCACCTACCAAACCGGCGAAACCTTCTCGGTACTTGAGGGGGAAATCCACCAAGCTGTCAATCCCGGCAAGACCGTCGTGCGAGGTTTGGCCATACTGATCGTTGACAAGAGCAAGCCGATGACGACTCAAGTGCAGTAGCGCCCGGCCTAAGAGTCCCGTAGTGACGGGATTTTCGGTAATTGCCGCTCTTGCCATCGCCATAGCCCCGAGAGCCACTTTCCGATAAGGGAGGCGGTCTCAATGGGTCGATGCAACACTTGCTCAAAGTCTCCTTGAACGAGTCTAAGAGGCTTATTTCTTGCCCCGGTGTCAATTCAAACAAAATAAAAGCCCCGTATAGATTTTGATTGAGTACGGTCGCACCGATCAATTTTCGCTGGGAAACGCTGTCAGATCAACTGGTTATAGGGTGTTGCATTGGCCGGTTGAGATGGCAGATTGCATTGGACTCGGCGCGAGTTGTGAATTTATGTAGGGTCTGAGGATTACTTCCGGTTTGCCGACCAACCGTACTCTATCCGCCCAAACCACCCCCCAATGCTGATTTTTATTGGAGATTTGCAGGTTTCAGAGCGATTGCAGTTACTTGCCGACTGGAGCCTTGCGTCGCACGTCGTCAAAGAAGTTTTCGAGAAAGATCACGTGGTTCTGCGACTTCTGCGCTTCCGCTGTTTCGGCTGGCATTAACGCAACGATGCGCTTGCCGTCTGGAGCGAGATCGACGTTCTTCACGCTGTTGACGACGCCCGCGAGTTGCTTCTCGGACGTTTTAGATTGCGTTGATGTCAGCAACGCAATCAGCGTCCGGGATACCCGAAACCAGGCCCAGCTTCACGGCATTTCCCCCGACAATGATTTGTGGGCGGATTGGACCAGGCAAGGCCGCGATACCTTCAGCAATGGTGACGACGGCCGGACGTTGCTCGGCAAGAGCTATAGAGACCAGAAGCTTCTCGGGCCGGGTCTCAGTGACCAGCGCGATCAAATCCTCGTTACTGGAACATGGATGAATTAGCCGGACACGAATGCCTTTGTTCTTCGAGCCATAATTTGACAAAACGAATCCCCAACGTATGTCGGTTGCCAGGAGCGTTTACGATCATAATCTCAGCCCGATCCGTGTTCATAACGCCAGCAGAGACGGGGACTTTGACCTTGGCATCAACAAGTTCGCACAAGTGCTCGCAGAACGTGCTGAAACGATGCTCTTCCGCCACGGTGATCGCGCCCCGCTTCCAGTCTTCGCCGATCTCGTAAAGCATCGGCGCGACGAGTCCAACTAGGATATCGACCGGTCGGACTTTGGCTTTGGCGTTGTCTTCGATGATTTGCTCGGCTGCCTTCAAATCAGCGTGTAGTCCAGCCTCTCTAAGCTGAGATTGGATGTTCTGCAAGGTCTTCATGTACGAATAATCGCGTTCAGGGAAAAAGAGCGCCTTGGGCTCGCAAGCCCCGCATATTCCATGCGTGATCATGAGATCTTCGAATGGAGGACGCTCTCCTTGAAACTGCTGGCAATAGGAACACCAACTCAGCATTATGATCCGGCTCCTTGATCAAGCCTTGCCACAAGCTCGTTCACAAGTTCGATCCAGTCCTTTGAAAAGCGTCCGACATCGACAAACCAGCTACGCGTGGATTCCAGTGCGCCGAGAATTCCGGAACGCTCATCCACCCAAGCCGATGCGATCAACTCGGCAGCCGAATCGACCGTAAGTCCGGCGCACTTACGAAATTGCTGATCGAAGTCTTCGACCCAGTGCGCTGCCATCGCCAGGCGCTCGGCCGCAAGATTTGACAAAAACTTATCGAACCGTCCCCGCATTTCGACTTGCTGGGGGAACTCAGCGGCAAGCGCCTCCTGGATGGCATGGAGGTGCCCTTCAAGAATTACGGTCGGAATTCCCCGGCACGACAGTACCGTGCGGAGCCATTCGAGGTTCTTTGTCGCCGTTTCGATCGACATTCGCGTCAGTGCAACCAGCCAACAACTGTCACTGCTGGTAAAACGCTTGCCGCGGTCGCCAAATCTGAGACCGAGGTAGGGATACATTTCCCACGCAGTTCTACCGGCGCGCAGTGCCAAGGCAACTTCCAACGGGTTCTGCGGCATGACATGGTCACCGGCCTCGAAGTTGATGGCCGCTACGTGGTGTTTTAGGTTTTGATCGGAGTACGGATACAAGGCCCTGCAGATTGTCTCGATCCGTTTGAAACACTGGATCGCAGAGTGCCTGACGACCCTGGCGCTCTCGTCGTCGATGGCAAGCGAATTCAAGATATCTGCAAACACTTTCCAGTGCGTCTTCGTGCCGCTGCCGTAGCAGCCGAAGTACGACAACTGCCCTTCGCGCACATTCAAGCAACGGGCATATGCCTTCTTTAGTGCAATTCCGCCGTTTTGTGAGCCTTCTAACACATAAAGTGTGCCGACGAGGCTTAGGGGGTTGTTGGAATTTGCAAGAATCTCCGCTCCAAGTTCAAGTGCACCTTGAATTGCGGGTGTAATGCTCACAACGCTCTCCGCACCTAACTCTCCGAGGTCGGCTACCAACAGAGGTACTTTGGACCAGGTGTGCTGGCCGAGTTTGGCGACTTGAGGGCTCGAAACCTGAAAGAGTTCTCGTTCAAGCACCGCATGAACGATAACAAGGGTGCGCAGAAAGGTCACGATCGCAAGCTTCGGCAAATTGCCCGCGCGGAGAGCTTGGAAGAATGGCAGCGACTCCAACCGCTCATGAAGGCCGGATGTTTCTGCTTTGAGGAGTGCAGCTAAATCTGTCACTCAACCCTCCGCGACCCATACGTCTTAAGCATGCTATCTTCGCAGCTCACTAACGAATATAGCGAAACTTGCTCTTTCTTGGTCTCATTGTTTCTCCTTAACGTTCAGCTTAGATACTTCCCGGTGCCCGCGAATAGTAGCATGGCATCGGGTTGGCCGAATTTACTCGATCATGGACCGGAAAGGTAATGGAATACGGGCAAACCGTAAGTAATCCTCTACGTGGACCGGAATGGCCTGAGAAACGTGATTCTCGGAAGATGAGAAGGCCTCAAGAGCGATGTGACTTGGGTCACTCGGCGCTATGTCAATTGACACAGCTAATTTGAATTGCGAAGCGCATAGTTATTGTGGCCCAATCGTTCCTTTATGGCTGGCGGTTGCTGTCAGTGGGAGGAAAGTTGGCTTGGATTCGCTCCTTCATCGTTGTGTCGCAGCTTGCCTTTGCCCTAACACCCATGGGTGCGCGGTTTGTTAGCCCACAATTGGCCGGGAATTTTCAAGATCAGCACCACATTCAACAGAAGCCTCATTCCAATCACAATCCGCAGCACGGCGGCGTGTTCTTCATGGCACTGGACAACCAGCATCACCTGGAGGGCGTGCTCCTGGAATCGGGAATTTTCAAAGTCTATCTGTACGATGCGTTTACAAAACCGCTGTCCGCCATGGAAGTGCAGCAGGCCAGCGGAAGCCTGCAGCTAGGGGATTCGGAAAACGCCCCCAAAATACCTCTCGTCGTCGGAAAAGACGGACGGACCTTGGACGCAGCGCTCAAGGACCTAAAACTTCCCGTAACCATAACTCTCTCGCTGCAATTCCAGAAGTCCGGTCCACAGGTAAAGCCGGAAGTCTTTACTTTCCCGTTCAGCCACTACATTGCGCCGGACACTCACCCTTAATTGATCCGCGGCCCGTGGAAAAACATGCCGCTCTTTTCCAAATCGTCAAAAATGGGATTATTGGCAAATTGGAAATTGCACTAAACAGGTTGCGGAAGAAGTCGATTTACAGCAGGTTTTAATAGCACAGCCAAGAGTGGCTGTGCTACTTTTTCCGCAATCTGTAAAATCAACAAGTCCGCTTTCGATGAGCGAACTGCGAGAGATTTATGCGATGTACAGGACAAATTGGACCGCTACTGTAAACTACGAGCGCTATCCGGCGCGAAGCTTGGACAGTTTTTCCGCGCAGGCGGCCAGCGTGGATTCTTTTTTGCAGAAGGTGAAGCGCACCTGGCGCGCGCCCATTTTCGGGTCGTCGTAAAAGCTGGAGCCGGGCACCACGGCGATTCCTATTTTTTCGACCAGGAACCGCGAGAAGGCCAGATCGTCGGGAAAACCGAAGCCTGAAATATCGGTCATGATGTAGTACGCGCCGGCGGGCTTGAAGCAGCGGAAGCCCGCGTCGGTCAAAATGCCCAGCATGCGGTCGCGCTTCTCGACATACATCTTGGCGAGCTTTTCGTAGTAGCTTGCCGGCAATTCCAGGGCGACTGCGCCGGCCTGTTGCAGCGGGGCCGCGGCGCCCACCGTAAGAAAATCGTGCACCTTGCGAATCGGCACGGAAGCGTCCGGCGGGGCGATGGCCCAGCCTACGCGCCATCCCGTGACGCTGTAGGTCTTGGACATGCCGTTGATGGTGATGGTGCGATCGCGCATGCCGTCCAGCGAGGCCATGGAGATATGTTTCGTGCCGTCGTAAATAATGTGCTCGTAGATTTCATCGGTGACGGCGTAGGCGTTCCATTGCACGCAGAGGTCGCGAATAAATTCCAGCTCCTCGCGCGTGAACACTTTTCCCGTGGGATTGTTGGGCGTATTGAGAATGATGGCTTTTGTCTTGGGGCCAAAGGCTCGCTTCAGTTCGTCGCGATCGAAATTCCAGTCCGGCGGCTGCAACTGCACGAAGCGCGGGGTGGCTCCCGAAAGAATGGCGTCTGGGCCGTAATTTTCGTAGTGCGGCTCGAAGATCACCACTTCGTCGCCGGGATTGATGATGCCCATCATGGTGGCCATCATGGCTTCGGTGGAGCCGCAGGTGACGGTGATTTCGCGTTCGGGATCGACGCGCACGCCCTGTGTGCGCTCGAATTTGCGGGCGATGGCGTCGCGCAATTCCTTGGCGCCCCAGGTGATTGCATATTGATTAATGTCGTCGGAAATAGCCTGGCGGGCCGCTTCCTTCACTTCGGGTGAAGCGGGAAAATCCGGAAATCCCTGCGCCATGTTGACGGCGTCGTGCTGCATGGCCAGGCGTGTCATTTCGCGAATCACCGATTCGGTGAAGCGCTCGGCCTTGGCGGACAGCGTTCGCCGAGCGGCAGCCGCAACCGGGTTTCCCCCGGGCGTTAACGCGTCCCCAGCACTCGAAGGCGCGCTCATCGGGATTCTCGCGCGGCGCTAGAGTTCGTTGCATGGGCGGCGGCCGGGTGTGCAGCCACATTTTTCATTGCGCCCTTGATCGAGTAGCGCGTCTGTTCGCGCGTTCCCGAAGGAGCGGGGCCGTAGATCGAGCGGTAAGCGTCCGAGTTGCGAATCACGATTTGCACGTACTCCCTTGTCTCGGTAAACGGAATGGACTCCACAAACTCAGCCGTTTCCAGATAATTCTGGCCCGCAGTCCATTGCTCCACGCGATCCTCGCCCGCATTGTAGGCGGCCAGCGCCGCCTCACGCGTTCCGAAGGCCTCGATCAGATTGGCCAAATAGCGCGAACCAAGCTGTAAATTGTAACCCGGATCGGTCAGCCGCGCTCGCGCATATCGCACTTTTAATTGGCGCGCCAGCTTCAACGCGGTTTTGGGCTCCACTTGCATCAGGCCGACGGCGCCCGCGCGCGACATGGCCTTGGATTCAAACGCGGATTCCTGCCGAATCAGTCCAGCCACCAGCATGGGATCCAGCTGATTGCGCGCCGCCTGGTTGCGCAGATCTAATTCGTAAGGAAGCGGAAACGCGGCGCGCCATGCGTCGTTGGGAATGTCCGCGATGCGCCGAGCTTCCAGCTGAGGAATGGCCTGCCTCACGGCAGCCATGCCGGCTCCGTAATGCCCTGCCGCGATGGCCGCGCCCGCGGCATCAATCAGAAATTTTGGCGCGTGAGCCGCCGAATAGGCGGCGCGATATTCCAGCTCCGCCGAGGAATCGAAGGCAATGTCGCTGAGGGCGCGTGCGCGGGCCTGCCGCTCCTGCGCTGCTGCGGCAATCGGTTGATCGAGCGGCGGCAAAGGCGGCGCCGCCGGAATCGACAAGGAAAAATCGGCGGGATTCACGGGCCACATGCCGATGCCATCCGGCTCGGGACGCAAATGTTCCGCTGCCTTGGCTCCAAAATAAGTCAGCGGAAAACGGTTGGCGTCGGCCAGATAAAAATTCCGCGCGCGTTCGGGATTCCCGGAACGTTCATAACTGCGACCCAGCCAGTACAGCGCATCCTGCACGTAACTCGACTGGGGATACCGGCGCACGTAGGATTCCAGCATGTCGGCAGCTTCCGGCTTGCGCTGCAGATAAGCGGTCCAGGCCAGGCGCCACTCCGCGGTCGACGCGTTTTTTCCGTCCGGAGAAATGTCCAGCGAGCGGCGATAGAATTCCGCGGCGCGCGCGCGATCCAGATTCACCCAATAAAAATTGCCCGCTCCAAACAATGCTTCCGCCGTCCAGGAACTTTGCGGGTAGCGTTTCACAAGCTGATCGACATCCGCCAGCAATTCCGCTTCAAGCTTCAATCCGCGATGAGCCTGGGCGATCGAGAAAATTCGCTCGGCGTCCAGTTCCGGATCGCTGAGCGAAATTTCGCTGAGCAGATCGAGCTTGCCGCCCAATTCCACTTCGCACTGCACGATGCGGAGGTCGGCGCGCTGGTGATCCACGCCGGACAAATTCTTAAGCAGGCTTGCGAATTCGGTGCTGGCTTCGCGCCACCGCCTGGCGACGTAGAACGCCTCCGCCCGCGCAATATGTGTTTGCATGGGCACGCCGGGAAACGATTCGCCCAGCGCGGATTGCAAAGCGGGGATCTGCTGCCCCGCGGACTTGGCTTCATCGTTCAAGGGAAAGCGATAGTAGAGATCCAGATAGTCCGCAGCCGCGGCAACGGGCTTTTCCGATTTCGCCGCGGAAACTTTTTCGTGAGCCTGCGCCCGCAACAAAAGCAAAGCGGGCTTTGCGCTGGTATTTGGATACGCATCCAGCGCTGCCAGCGCTTCCCCGCTCTTTCCGATAGCGAGCGCCGTCTGCGCGAGGGCCGTCACGGTCTGTTCAGCCATGGCGCTGCCGGCAAAATCCCGCAGGATACTTTGGAATTGCTCGAGCGCCGCTTCCTTCTGCCCCAGCGCGAGCGAGGCTTGCGCCTGCCAATAGAGCACATATTCGCGGAGCAGCTTATCGCCCACGGCCTTGCGCATCCAGCCCAGCGCCAAATCCGGCTTGTCGCGCGAGAGATCGTAGTAGCCGAGAGCCAGCGCCGCGCGTGCGCCGGTTTCATTTTTTGCGTTTCGAGAAGCAAAAGCGGAGAGCGCCGAATACGTGGTCGCGTTCGGCTGGTTGCGCAGCGCGCGGGAAAGCAGCGCGAGCTGCTTTTCCAAAGCATCCGCTCCCGGAGCAGGCGCTACAGCGGCAGGCTTGTTCGACGCCGCCGGCTTCGCTGAAGATTTCGTGGCGGTTTTCTTCGCGGTACTTGCGCTGGACGGTGCTTGAGTTTGCGCGGGAGTTTGCGCGCATGCCTGCCGCGCCGCGAACAAGCACAGCGCCACTGCCGCAACACTGGAAAAGATGTGGAAGTAGACAGAGCGCCCGGCGCGTCCGCTTGCGCTATCGGTGAAGGACGGCCGTGCGATATGGATATTCGCCGAGCGTCTGCGGATCCCCGCCACCCAATATTTCCACCATCCAGTCGTAGAAATAATCCACTGGATGAGATTGAATGGCCTGGAACCGGCGATCGTATTCTTTGTGAGCCTTCTCAATGTCATCACGCAGTCTGATACACAAATCTTTTTTTCGCGCCCAAGCTTAACATCTTCAGGGCGCAACATCCGGATGTCCTGCATCGAAACTTTTGCGACTCGATATGCTCGCCTGTGCAATTCTTGCTCTTCTGGCGGCAACAAGTCGAGATTAAAAATTGGCTCCGCTTCCGCCGGCTCAACCGGAGCGGGCGGCGTAACCGTGGCACGCGCCTCGACCGGAATTATCAACTCGGGTTCCGGCAAGGGTTCCACCGAAAATACCGGGCTCGATACCGGGGGAGGCTCGATTGCCGCGAGAACTTCGGAAAACGCGGGAACCTTCACCGGCGGCTGTTTCTCCGCTACCGCTCGCGGCGGCGCCATCGACGGAGGAATTTCGGCAGCGGGCTTCACCGGCGCAACAGGCATGGGCGGCGCTAAAGAGATCTCTTCCATGGGATGCGGCTGCGGGAGCGGAGGCTGCTCGAACGCGCTAACGGACGGCGGCTGCACTGCCAGGGAAGGAACGCGCAAAGCGTCTGGCTCGAATGGCAATCGCCCGGGAGGCTGCAGCGCGCTGGTCACAAATCGGGAAAGGACTTCGAGCGTGGCGGAAAGCGCGGCTGCGGAAGTCTGCGCGCGCACCATGGGAGGCAGCGCGTTGCTGGCACGGCTGCTGGCGCACGCGGCCGCCAAGTCGTTGATGGCCTGATGCAATTCGTCCGCAGTGCGCTGGATTCGTTCGAGATTGTCTCGGAGCGTTCGCGATACCGCCTGCTCAAGTGCGTTTGGATCTGCCGCCATACCCTAGCGCCTCCTATGAGTCGGCCCTATTGTCGATTATCGGAACCACTAGGAAGAGTGTCAACTCCGCATCGTGCCAGGGTTTCGGTCCGCGCACGGGACCGCTTTCGACCTCGTCGAGAGTAGATTATGTGTTGGCTCTTTTGGAACGGTGCCGCAGGTCCTAATCTGGCACTTCCCCAGCGGCTGCTACCATCGAATCATGCAGTCGCTTTTCGACGCCCAGCAGCCAAGTCCGCCACAAGAGAAGCTGAAAATGTCCGCGCCGTGCGACGGTCCCGCGCTCAATTCGGGCAATACGTCCCCTCCCGCACCCGCACTCGCCGCTGGCGCTCACTTCCTGCGGCAGAACTTCATTCGGGCCTTGGCCATTTCCGCGGCGATGCTGGTTCCCTGCTTCTGGCACAGCAGAATCGAAGCAGGGGACCTCGCCAGCCATACCTACGACGCCTGGCTGGCGCAATTGACCGAGCGCGGCCAAGCTCCCGGACTGTGGCTTGCGAAGCAGTGGAATAACGTTCTATTCGACATGAGCCTGAGCTGGTTGGGAGGTCTCGTCGGTTTACGGCTGGCGGAAAAGCTTTGCGTGTCGGCTGCTATCTTGATCTTTTTTTGGGGCGCCTTCGCGATGATCGGCGCGATCGCGCGGCGCGCTCCGTGGTCGCTCACGCCTTGCATCGCCATGTTCGCCTACGGCTGGACATTTCAGCAGGGATTTTTGAACTACTACATTTCTCTGGGCCTCGCATTCTTTGCCGTTGCGCTGCTGCATCGTGGAAGGGGGCTGGAACGCGCTCTCGTTCTAGTGTTGCTGGCGCTGGCATGGATGGCCCACCCACTGGGCGTGGCTCTCTTGCTCTGGGCTGGGCTTCTATGTGGTGGTCGCCGCGAAGCTTGGATTGCGCAATCAGCCGCTGCTGTTTATCGGCGCCGCCTTTATGCTGGTGCAGGCCAGCAACTATATCGTCAACCACTATTCTGTTCTTTGGCCGGATAGAGGAACACTGCAAGCATTTCTCACGCACAGTGGCGCTGACCAACTCCTTCTCTACAGCGCGCGCTACCGGCTGCCTTCGGACCTGTTGGTTGCCTTCGTTGCAAGCTGTATTGCCGTGGATGCTTATATCCGCTGGAAGCGCCAAGAACCGTGGAACATTTACTCTCTGCCGCTTCAGCTCTACGGCCTTGCCTTTCTTGCCGGCGTATTTCTTCCAAGTGGCATAAAACTTCCGGGTTATGCGGCCCCCCTGGGATTGCTGCAGGCCCGGCTCACTTCCGTGACCGCAGTGTTGGCGTGCAGCGTTTTGGGCGCGGCCAGGCCGCAAAAGTGGCACTTCCCTTGCCTGGCCGCGATCGCCACTGTTTTCTTTCTCTTTCTTTACCGTGACACGGGCATGCTCAATAATATGGAGGAGCAGATCGAACGATACGGACGCGCAATGCCGCCGGGTCAGCGCGTCATCGCAAATATCGGCCCGCCTCCCGGATCGAGACTCTTGATCAATCACATGTTGGATCGAGCCTGCATTGGACATTGTTTCAGTTACGGAAATTACGAGCCTTCCTCGGGGCAATTCCGTGTGCGTGCGCGCGCCGGAAATTCTTTTGTGCTTTCAGACAGCGCCCGTGTCGAACAAGTCGAGATTGGCAGCTACGTTGTTCGAGCCGAGGATGTGCCAATCTCCGAAATTTATCGCTGCAAGGCAAATGAGAACGATTTATGCGAGCGCGAACTTGCTGTGGGGGACAAGAACAGCTCGGCGGACGTGCCACCTTCGAAAATTCCTGTTCGATAGGCTGACGGGGACCGCTGCCCGCAGCCCATCCTGAATAGTGATATAATGTGCAACAGGGGGCGACACGGTTTCGACGGAAGCTGTCGCGACTCGAAGGCATGCAGGGCGCCACCTGCCCTCAATCGGGTGGAAAACTAGAACTGCCAATCAACAACTGGCATTGGCCGCCTAGCTTAAACTAGGACGGTTACGTTTCCCTGGGCTTCGCCTACGGGCCCAGTAAGAAACGTCACACAGTAGGCTGGCCGTCAAGTCTCGGTCCGCGGCGAGACGGCGAGAACCAATCGGACTAGTCGGCTGCGTTTCTTGCTCATTCTGAGCGCGGCAGGCGAAACCAACGGAATTGAGCTAAGCATGTAGGCTTCGGGCCGTAACGCTTTTCGGACGGGGGTTCAACTCCCCCCGCCTCCACCAACAAACTGTATAAGTGGGGGAGATCTTTCCACGATGAAGATGCAGCCTGCATCCGCGCGGTGTGCGGTTACTGAACCACGAATGTAAAGCTGGTTGAATGAGTCAGCGGGCCGCAAGTACCTGTGACCGTTGCCGTATAGACAACGCCCACGGGAGTGCCGGCGTTTCCGCTACCTACCGTCTGAATACTTCCCCCGTTACTTCCACCGCCGCATCCAAGTAATGCCGTCGCGAAGAGAACAAAGGATAAAAGTCCGAATGCCCCACTCCAACGCGGCTGCCTTTTAGAACACGCGAGGGCTACAACCAGAACTAGGCTAGCCAATCCGCCCAGCGCCGCCCACCAAACCGGCGCGCCTTGTAGCGCTCGCGGGAGTGGAACAACACTTGAAGGGGCAGTTGTGAAAATACCGATGGTCAGACTTCCACTTCCTATTACGAGTGCAGGATTCACTTGACAGGTAGCCTGGCTTCCGGCCGGGGATATGGAGCAGGCTGCCGACGGCGGGAAGTTAATCGTTCCACTGAACCCATTGATTGCGGCAATCGGCACGGTCACGGTGTTGGCGAAAGCGCCCGGGGCAGGGATGGTGAGCTGGGAGGGCGACGCGCTCCCGAATGCAAAATCTGTCCCGGGCTGCGGAGTCACGGTCTCTGTGGTCGAGCCTGACGAAGCTGCATAGTTGCCGTCACTGTAGTACTGAGCAGATATTGAATACGATCCTGTCTCAAGATATGGCGGAGAAGAATTTACTACAACCTGGACCTGGTCGTTCGCGCCTGGTGAAATTTGCCCGGACATATAGTTGGAAGCGGTGAGAAGCACAAACCCACCCATGGGCGGCCCATTTTGCTGACTCGGGATGATGTGCACAGTGAAAGTTACCGGCGTGCCCTGCGACACGCTGGGATTGGAGGACGTGAGCTGAATCGTGGTCGGTATGAGCGCATCCACCTGGATTTGACCAGTTGTGGGAGCGTAGTTTGCGTCCCCGCTATATTGCGCGGTAATAACATTCTCACCAACAGGTAGCTGTGAAGTAGTGAATCCTGCAGCACCGGAAGGGTATGGCGCACCAAGTCCTAAATTGGCTGGAATACCGACAACGGGGATGGGGCTGCCGTATTGAGTGTTCCCAAGGAAGAATGTGACAGTCCCCGTCGGTGGAGCTCCGTTGCTGGTTGTGAGAATGCCTAAGCCTATCGTTACGTTAGTACCGACCGACGGCTGGTAGTTGGAAGCGCTGGGGGATGGAAATGTCTGTGCCCGCGAAACGGTGATATTCAGCGGAGGCGCAGCGCTTGATGCGAAACTATTGTCACCTCCGTACTGGGCCCCCAAGGTGTGTAACCCTCCGCCAAGCTGAATTAACTGATCTTCCAGATAACCCTTGCTGTTCAAGACGTAAGTGCCTGCGTCAAGGGAGTTCCCGTTGTCGGTCAGCGCCAGATTGCCGGTGGGGCATGCAGACTCGCCAGTGGGATTCGGTACACAGGGAGTCCCGGCAGCATTGGTAACTTGGGCGCGCAAAATATACGGAGTGCCGTAGGGCATCGTTGTTGCGTTCGTGCTTGTGACACGCCCGATCGTGTCAAATGTTACGATGCTGAGTTGCACGGCGCTACCTTCCTTGCCGACACTGACGCTTACCGGACTGGAATCACTTCCACCGTAAGTGGAATCGCCTTGGTAATGCGCCTTTACTGCATAAGTTCCGCCGGGAAGCAGGCTCGTATTGCCGGAAGCGGTGCCGTTATTAAGAGTATATCGGTCCACTCCGGCCGAATTCCCTGTTGCCGGAGTAGCGACCAGCGACACATCCCCCGTTGGTGTGCCAGCAGAGCCGGTGACCGTAACACTAACCGGCACGCTTTGGCCGTGCGTGATGTTGACCGCGTTTCCGTTATTGAGCGATAGGGACGTGGACGAGGGAGAGAAAGTGACGAGGTTCCAGTCGTGCACAAGGTTATAGGCATTCACGGTGCCTAAACCTGATGCCTTGTCATAGCCGGGCGTAGCGTCAACTCCCGACACTAGGCCAATTTGGTCTCTGTCAACGTTCGGAGTGTTTTGAACACAATCAAGGGTATTGGCCCTGCAGGGCATTGCGATGGTGCCCAAGGTCACATCGTTGAAGACGCATCGGCTGTCTGGACCTGTGCTGGAATTGCAATTCAGACCAGTTTGGTACGCCAGTCCAGCAAGTTTGTAAAGAACATAGTTCGCATTTCCGAGTCCGTTCGAACCGCTGGGATTGTTGAATTGATCCACCAACGCCATGATCCCGGCGAAGGTGGGAGCTGCCGCTGAAGTACCGCCCACGCCGATGAAGTTGGTGTACGGCGAAGTCAGGTTGCACGTGGGAGCATTTGGTTCCGCATCGGCTTCACAGACAATGTAGAAACTGTCTATAAATCCGCCGCTGGAAAACAAGGATATGTCCGGCAAATCTCGCGCGTTGTCGTTGGGTACTCCGGCGCCTGTCTGCCAGGGAGGCTTAGCGTAACCGCCCGAGCAACTCGTCAAGTTTTGACCGTCTGATTGGATGCAGTTACTCGCGCCACCCCCGCCGCCGATAATGGGATACACGAATGCTTGATTGCAATTAGCTTCGGCGGTCGTGCCGGCGGGTTGCAAGCTCAAATATGCTGGGCTTGAGCAGGATTCATTCCAGGGCATCTCGGGGATGTAGCCCTTGGCGGAGGCGTCGTGTAAGTCGTTTGCCGTGTTCCAGTAGGGGCTGGAAGCAGTGTTGGCGAAGTTTGTACCAAAATTAAGAAAGTCCGTCCCGCCGACTGCGACGTTGAACGGGGTCGAGGCAAAACCATCCACCGCAGCGCCATAGTCCGACCAAACATTACCTACGTCGCAACTGGTGGAACCGCTGTCCCCAGTTGCGACCATGACTGTAATGCCCTGCGCCGCAGCTTGTTCCATCAGGTCGCTATTGAATTGATTGCCTGCGGTGCCCAGGAACATTTCACACAGACCATAGCTTACGCTCATAACTGGAGAGAGGTTATTGTCCACAATATAAAGGGCGGACAGATCGATGCCGTCTTGCGTTTCCGTGGACTGGGAGGTGACCAACTGGATCGTGGCGCCTTTGGCTATCGCGCCGGCCCATTCCACATCCAGATCTGATTCGGTCTCATCGCTAGGCACAAGGCCCGGATCCGGGCCATCCAGAATAATCTGCGGGTCGTTTGAGGGCAGGCCAAAGAGGTTTCGGAAGTCGCGCACGTCCTGAATGTTGATGTTGCTGCGGCCAACGATGGCGACACTCTTGCCGGTCCCGTCAATTGGCGGCTGGGCGTTCCATAGCGGTAACACGTTGTAGATCGTGGCAAAGTCGTAGGGGCCGACCGCGTAGCACTCAGGCAAACAGTTTTGAAAGTTTGGATAGGTAAACTCGGGGTTGACCGGGCGGACTTCGCCGGTCGTTTTCGACCTTGAAAACACGCCGGACACGTGGTGCATCGGTTTTGATGCAAAATTGTGTAGAGAGTTAACGCCGCCAACCACAGGATCGAGAGCGGAAGGAATTTGCGGATCGGCAGCGTTAGCCCAGTGCGATTCACCGTTAATGAGGTACCGGTGAATTTCCGTATTGAATGTTTGCCGCACCTGGGCGGCCGTCCCCGAAAATTCGATCACGGTCCGGCCTTTGGAAACGCGGCCTACTTGAAAGCCGTGCGATCCCAGCCACGATACGACAGTCTGGATGTCCTGGTCACTAGCGCCAAACCGCTGCCCAAATTGATCGGGAGTAAGCCATTGATGGTAGTTTATCGAGGACTTGTCCTGCTGCGCGTCGAGTAGCGCCTGCAGCGCGGAGGATTGCTCCGGACTGCGTTTCAGGACAAGCAACATCCGGTCCATGGGCAGAGTGTCCGGAGCTGGGCCCTGGTCGTATGCAGGACGAGCCAATGGATGCGTGTTGCCCCGAAGCGTAGTTCGATCAGCCTCTTCAATCTGACGCGAGATACGATTCTGTGGACCCTGCGTTTGCGCTCCGGAGGGGCTTATGGCAAACGAGCAGAGCACTGCAAGCGGCAGAAGGCGAATGCCAAACCGACGCACGAGCTTCAAAACAAAGTTCATCCAGTTTCCAGGTTAAAGCATCGTATCAACTCAACGAACCTGCGATCGTCTTCATCATATTGGAGGGGAGTATCCCATGAGCTATGTCTATCAACAAGTATTAAATGCCTAATTTAAATTGCATCGTCGGAATTAAAAATGTGCAGGTGTACGGTGCCTGCCATAATGCGGAATAACCGTAGTGAAAATTTGATTCGCTGCTTTGCCGCTTGTTCCAGCACTCGCCTTAGTGGACGACGGCGTGCTGCATGGCCCAGAGCGCTGCGGCGGCGCGAGTCGATACGCCGATTTTGTTGTAGATGTGCTGGATGTGGTGATCGGCGGTCTTTGCGGAGATGAAGAGCTTTTCAGCTATTTGCTGCGTCGTGAGCCCTCTTGCTGCAAGGCACAAAACATCGACTTCGCGGCGGGAAAGGCCGGCGGGATTGTCCGGACGGCTGGGCGTGGCGGGTTTTAGTTCGCCATGACCGGCAGTGCTGAGCACGGCCTGCGTTGCGCGGTGCTCGAGCGCGCCTTGCGCGGCGAGGCGGCGAAGCTCGGCAGCGGCTTCTTCGGCGGAGTGAGCCGCGCGGTCGGCGCGATCGGTGGCGAGGCCTACGTAAATTTCCGTTGCGGCCAGCACACACGCTCCGAGATCGGTGGTGTCGGCGCGCAGCCGCTTGTGGTAGCCGGAGCCGTCACACTTCTCGTGATGCGCGGACGCGACAGGATTGAGAGCGGCCAGCGCCTGTGAGCGGCGCAGCATCTGCTCGGTCAGCATGGGGTGAAGCTCGACGCGATCGAACTCCGCGCGAGTCAGCGGGCCGGGCTTGTCCCAGATGGAGTTGGACACGGCAGTGGTGCCGAAGTCATGCACTAGGGCGGCCCTGCGAAGACGGGCGATGGCGTCGTCGGTGAAGCCAAGCAATCGGCCGGCGTCGGCGCTCAACTCGGCGCATCGGCGGCTGTGTCCGTTCATATAGGGAGATTTCAGGTCAATAAAATCCGCCGCCACGGTGAGAGCGTTGTCGAGCGCTTGGCCGTCGAGCATCTGACGAGGTTCCGGTTCGAGGTTGAGGACAGCGTCCCACGGCTCGAGCTTGGCAAGCTTGTCGAACCATCCCTGCCCATGCGCCAGGAACACGTCGACGAGCGCGGGATCGTACGTCCGATCGCGACGCTCTCGGGCAGCTTCCAGCGCACGTGCCGGCGAAAAGATGCGGGCAATCGCCTCCATATCATGGCTCAGGTGCACGACGCGCATGGGCAGGGGGATGGCTTCGCCTTTCACATGTGTGGGGAATCCGTTTCCGTTCCACCGTTCGAATGTAAAGCGCAACGCTTCGCGGACGCTGTCGGGAAGGCCGAGGCGCCGCACCAGCATGTCGGCCACTTCGCAGCCGGAGGCGAAGTTGTGCACGGCCCATTCGTGGGCGGTCTGCTGGATCATCTTCACGATTTGGTCGCGCTCTTCCTGTGAACGGCCCGCCGTCGCAAAGGTAATCACATCGCGCATGACCTCGGCGGGATTCGCGGCGTCGTGGACCAAGGTTTGAGCGCGGATGGCGATCTCGTCGCCGAAGACGGTGGCGACCTCATGGGCATGGCCGGTGCAGCCGACATAACGGAGCTGCGCGACCCAATAGGCGGTGTCGCGAACGTCCTTGGTGAATCCCGCGGCTTCGCAGAGCCACGTGGCCAGCAGGCATGACCGGAGCTGCGATTCCAGCGGCTGGCCGAAGGCGTTGTCCTGAGCGAGAGCGAGGGTGGCGACGAATTCACCAAGTCTGAGATTTGGCATAAAGATGGGAAACTCTCCCGATATGTTGGCGTGCGCGAGCGGCGTAGTATACCGCAATCTTGCGGCGCGAATCAGCGCCTGTTCGAAGCCAAATTTGACTCGTAATTTGATCCGGAGACAAGCAATTTCAATTCGATTCGGCGCGGAGTCTACCCCGAAAAACGGTCCTGCAAAAAGGCAGGAACGTCGCGTGCGCCCTGCGTGACGGCCACAATCTCCACAGGCCGGGATGTGGCTCGATAGATGACGAGGTAAGCACCGACCGGCCAAAACAGAACCGGGTAAGCGGTCAGGTCCTCGCGCTTATGGCCTATGCCGGGCGAGTCTCCAATGGCTTCAAACGCATCGAAGACCCTGCCTATCCACTGATCTGCGGTCTCAATGTTATCCTCGGCAATATAATCCCAGATGCCGTCCAGGTCCCGGTCGGCATCAACGCTCAGGACATATTGCGTCACGCCCTGGCTTTCCGGCGCTGCTCGGACTTGCGCTTGAGCCGAGCGCGGGAATCCGCTGGAGAGACATGCTGGCCACTGTCAAGCGTTTCCAGACGGCGGCCCAGCTCTTGGTTGAATCCGGCAAGCTGGACAGACCGCGCTTGGTCATGCTCTTCCAGCAAGCGGAGCGCTTCCCTGACCACTTCGCTTGCAGAGTTGTAGCGGCCCGATTCCACTTTGGCGCTCACGAATTTCTCAAGTTCGGTAGTCAGAGAGACGTTCATGGATCTTATTCTCCTAATCCGCCCACTGTAAGGCGGATAACAAGGTTTGTCAATCTCTGTTATCGACAAATACCGCTCAATAGAATCCTTTCAGGCAGGCATACTGTTACACCGACAAGGAACGAATATTGATCGCCGCAGGCATTATACTGTGCTTAGTTTATGACCATTCGTATGGCCCCATTGAACAGAAGCGAAGAAGCCGAGCGCATCGCCAAGGTTATTGCCCGCGCGGGGCTGTGCTCGCGCCGGGATGCCGAGCGGTGGATTGTTGACGGGCGCGTGAGCGTCAACGGAGAAACGTTGAGTTCGCCGGCATTCACGGTTGTGCCGGAGGACAAGATACTTGTGGACGGCAAGCCGCTGCCCGCTTTCCAAGCGACGCGGCTGTTCCTGTATCACAAGCCTGTGGGCCTGGTGACCACGGCGCGCGACGAAAAAAATCGCGCCACTGTTTTCGACAAATTGCCGCCGGGCCTTCCGCGCGTGGTCAGCGTCGGCCGGCTGGACATCAACAGTGAAGGCCTGCTGCTTCTCACCAACGATGGCGGCCTGGCGCGATATCTGGAATTGCCGGCGAATGCCATGAAGCGTTGCTACCGCGTGCGCGTGAATGGCGTTGTAAAACCCGCCGATCTCGCCAGGCTTGCAAAAGGAGTCACGGTCGAGGGAATGAATTACGGGCCAATTGACGCGAAGATGGACCGCTCTCAGACGGGCGCGAATGTGTGGGTAACCGTCACGCTCAAAGAAGGCAAAAATCGCGAAATCCGCAAAGTCATGTCGCATCTCGGCCTGCAAGTCAGCCGCCTGATCCGCACATCCTACGGTCCCTTTGAATTGGGCGATCTGCCACCGGGATCGGCACGGGAAGTTGCGCCGGAAATCCTCAAGAAAAAGGTCGCAGGTTATTTCGCCCCAAAATAGCGGCTCCGATACTTGACACAGTCGCTGGTCACGGATAGGTTTCCAAGAATGCCCACACCCACTCTCCAGGAACAATTTGGCCAAATCGATATCTATTTGTTCGACCAGCTTCTGAAAGGCCGCATCTCGCGAGGAATGCGAATCGTGGACGCCGGTTGCGGTTCCGGCCGAAACCTCATCTATCTCCTGCGGGAAGGATACGAAGTTTACGGCGCGGACATGGACGCACAGTCGGTGGAAAGCGTGCGCTCTCTCGCGCGGAGGTTCGCGCCCGCGCTTCCAGCGTCGAATTTTCGAGTGGAACCCGTCGAACATATGTCTTTCGACGATGCCTTCGCGGATGTGGTCATCAGCAACACCGTCCTGCATCTCGCCAGCGATGATGCGCAATTCGAGTCCATGCTGCAGGGAACGTGGCGCGTCCTCAAGCCTGGCGGGCTATTTTTCTGCCGCGTGGCATCCACAATCGGAATGGAAGACCAGTTCGTGCGGATTCAGGGACGCCGCTTCCGTTCGCCGGATGGCGCGGAGCGGTATCTGCTGGACGAAGCGCTGCTCAACTCGATAACCGAACGCTTAGGCGGCGAACTGGCCGAGCCGTTGAAAACCACCGTTGTGCAAAATCAGCGCGCGATGACCACGTGGGTAGTGCGGAAGAAACTGCTGTGAGAGGAGCAGAGCTATTTCATCGCCTGTTTTGATGCAATAAAACAAGACCGGAATGTGCGCATCTTGGTTATCGCGTACCTCACACACTTGCTGGTGATGCACTGATTGTAGTGCCATAATGCGACGGCTACGTTATGCTTTCGAGCGGGCCGATTGTAAACATGACGCCAATACTTTCAGTGCAGGATCTCACGATTAATTTTGGGAATCGGACGGTCATCGACCATCTGAATTTCAGCGTCGATCCCGGCGACAATTTGGCAATCATTGGGCCGAACGGTGCCGGCAAGACAGTCCTTCTACACGCCTTACTGAATTTACTGCCCTACGAGGGAGTCATTCAGTGGTTGCCCAACGCCAAATTAGGCTACGTTCCCCAGAAAATCGCGGCAGATCGGCAGTTGCCTCTTCATGTAAGCGACCTTCTGGCTGCAAAAGCGCGACTACTGAAACTCCCCGCCGAGAATATTCGGTCGGTCGCGGATAGAGTTGGCCTTATTCCTGAGCTACTCAAAACCAGCGTCGGCACCCTCTCCGGAGGAGAGTTTCAAAAAGTTCTGATCGCATTCGCTTTGCTGGGAGATCCAAATGTATTGTTGTTCGATGAACCGACGGCCAGCCTTGACGAGCTAGCCGAGGAACATATTTACGAATTACTGCGAGACTTGCAGCGCGAGCGTCATTTAACGATTCTTCTCGTCTCGCACGATCTCAGTGTCGTGTACCAGTCCGCGACCAAAGTGCTCTGTCTCAGCAAGGGAAAGCCCTGCTTTGGTCCTCCCAGAGAAATCTTGACACCGGAGACGCTACAAGCTGTTTATTCCGCGCCATTAAAGTTCTACGAGCATCATCACGACCAGTAAGGGATCAGTGGATGTTTCATTCAGGCGAAATCTACGCGTTCGTGCTGGCTCTGCTCTTTGCTGTTGCGGCGGGCCTAGTCGGCAGCATTGCGCTCATGAAACGGATGCTCTTGGCCAGCGATGTGATCTCGCATGTGGCGCTTCCAGGATTGGGCCTGGCCTTTCTTTTCGGCTTTAATCCGCTGATTGGCGGAGGAGCGACGCTTCTCCTGGGCACGCTGCTGATCTGGCAATTGCAAAAGAAGACGGGCCTTGCGACCGAAGCCATCATTGGCGTTGTATTCGCCGGGTCGGTCGCGATAGGCGCTGTCTTGACTCCGAAAGAGGACCTTGTTGAGGCGCTGTTTGGGCGTTTCCAGGATCTCTCACTCCCGGCATTCTTGCTTGGAGTTGGCGCGGTCTTCACCATTATCCTAGTGATCTTCCGATTTAAGGACGAGTTGATCTTGGGACTTTTTGCGCCTGAATTGGCCGCCGCGACCGGCGTGAAGCTGGAAAGACTGAACCTCTATTTCCTGCTGGTGTTCAGCCTCTCGGTTCTGGTCGGACTGCGTTTCCTGGGCGCGCTGCTTGCCGGAGCGTTGATCATCATTCCCGCGACCACGGGCCGCAGGCTTACAAGCGATCTCTCGCACTTTTTGCTCGTTTCTTGCCTTGCCAGCGTGCTGGCTGTCGGATCGGGTTTTGCTGTAACTCACTACCTGCTGCCACAATTCAGTCCGGGTCCAGTCATCGTCATCATCTCCGCAGCGCTCTTCGCGCTGAGCCTGATTAAGAAACCTGCCTAGATTGGGTGCGATGGGATCTCTATTAGTCAGGCCACTCTCTTTCAGTTTGGCAAATGATGGCATATTGGGCTGGAAAATTATAGGCCCGCCTCCACCCCACTTCTGTTTCGCATGGATGAGCCCCAATGCCTTGTTTTGTTAGCGCTTCATCAACGTTCGATCACAATATGCCCATTTTTTGTTGGCGGTCGCCGCACACCTCGAAAAAAATCTTCCCTCAGGAATGATTATTTACGAGGCTCTTACGCTCTTAACACAATGTCCGCTTACAACTAGCGGGCCGCTGATTTGTTCCGTCCGGCATGAGGAGACCCGTACCGTGAAAATTTCTTGCCCATATTACAAGAGGATCGCGTCCAGCCTGGTCATTGGCGTTGCGATCTTAATCGCGACGATCGGTTCAGGAAGTTGGATGACAGCCGCCGCCAGCACATGCCCGGCTTTCACGCCCGGAAACCTGGTGCTTTCGCGGTCCCTATACCAAGGCACAACATCGACGGTCACTGTTGGGCAGTACCTGCCTGGCAGCACGGCGAGCTTCACCGGAAGTGAGACCACCACCAGCGGCAATGTGAATGTGACCACGGCATTTGCCGTGGGAAACGTGGTCCAGATCACCACGGGCGGCGTGAACTACAGCAGAACGCTCACGGCCGTAACCTCGACAAAGTTGACATGGGGTGTCGCGCTTCCCAGCGCGCCCGTGAACGGCGACCTCATCGGAATCGTTGCCGTGGCCGACGGCGGTATTCCTGAAGTCTGGCAGAATGAAACCCCCGATGCCAGCTTTGGCGTCACCTCGCCGATCCTTCTGGACCAGCTAAGCCCCTCCGCCACCGTTGTGAATACATGCGCGGTAGACCCCACCGTGATGGTCTCAAGCTTCTCCTCGAAGTCGGAATTGTCGCTGAACCTGTCGCCGGATGGTACGACAATGACCTTCATGGGGTACGCGTCGCCGATCAATACCCTTGACGTCTCAAACTCCAACACTCCCGGACACGTGGACCCCACCGATGCGGTGCAATCGAGCTATCAAAGGATAGTCGCACAGTTCGATCCATTGGCTAACTTCCTGGCCACGCCGGTGAATGCGTATAGCGGAAACAATGGCCGTGCCGCGATCGAGGCCAATGGTCTAGGCCCTTTCGGGGAGTACACCGGGTATGCCGGACGGGGGAAAATGAACCTTTTCCTCAACGTGACGGCGATCACCCACCGGAAAAAGCCTGTCTGGAACTCCTTTCTCAGCCAGTTCCCGCCGAGTGAGAGCAGTATCCTAACCAAACACGGCCTGGAAGGCGCCTTCTACAAGTTTCTGCGGTACGATCTCGGTCTACCGAACCTCCCGAGGTTGCCTTCCACGACGAGAGCGGGGGCCGCCAATTCCTCGTTATCAGCCTGAAAAAGCCGAGCCAGCCGGAGGCCTGGAAGGCCCTTAACGGCGCGGCTGCTCTTACGCCGAGCACGGTAAGATCATAGTCGTTGTGGACGACGATGTCGACGCGGAAGACCTGGACGGCGTGGTCTGGGCGATCTGTTTTTGCATGCAGCCCGACAGGGACATCCGTGTTACGCCGGGGAAGGCAATAGGGCTTGACCCTTCCGCTGCGCCCCAGGAGGCCAGGGATAAGCTGAACGTCCCCCTACCTCCGGCCTCATGATAAATGCAACACGAAAGTGGGACTACACGCCTGTCTCCCTGCCGAAACAGGAGTTCATGGAGAGGGCCAGGCAGATATGGGAAGAGGAGGGGCTGCCCCCTCTGGCGCCGAAGGTCCCCTGGTTTGGGTACTCTTTAGGCGCCTGGACGGAAGAGGATATGGAAGAGGCCGAACTGGCCATGAAGGGAGAACACTACGAGACGGGTGAGAAGGTCGCCGGGGAAAGGATAAGAGGATAATCAGACAGACCCCGTAAGGAGAGGAAATGGGCTACAGAGATATGAGGGGATTCATTGCAAGGCTCGAGGAAGAAGGGGAGCTTCAACGAATCACGGCCGAGGTGGACTGGAACCTGGAGTTGAGCGCAATCATGAGGAGGGTCTTCGAGGTCGGCGGTCCTGCCTGCCTTTTCGAGCGGGTAAAAGGGTACACGTTCCCTGTTTTCTCCGGTGGTTTGTTTGGCCACAGGAAGTACGGCATAGCCGTAGGCACTCAGCCGAATATCAGATCAGCCCTGGGCAAGGTCCTGACTGGCATCAAAAATCCGATCCTCCCTGTGACGGTCAATGAAGGGCCCTGCAAAGAGAACATCGATATCGGGGGACAGAATCGATCTTGAGAAGTTCCCTGTTCCCAAATGGCGCCATATGGATGGGGGCAGATACATTGGAACGCTCGGGGTCATCGTCACGAAAGACCCCGAGACAGGCGCCCGCAACATGGGGATTTACCGCCAGCAGATGCTTGGGAAAGAACAGGCTCGGAACAAATACAACCCAACATCTAGGCATCCATCTTCAGAAGTACAGGGCCATGAATAAGCCAATGCCCATTGCTACGTCGATCGGCGTGCCTCCCGAGCTTCTTGCGGCGGCTACCATTCACGTCCCTTACGGCGTAGATGAGATGGCTATTGCAGGAGGGATCGCCGGTGAACCCATCCCTCTCGTGAAGTGCGAGTCTGTCGATCTGGAGGTCCCTGCCGCCGCTGAAATCGTTCTCGAAGGGGAGATACCGCCGGACCCCGATCTGTGGGAGGGGGAGGGTCCATTCGGGGAGTTCACCGGGCATTTTAGCTCTTCGCAGCCCACGAAGAGGCCAACAGCTTACCTCAAGGCCGTTACATACAGGAATAATCCCATCTATCAGGGCTGCTCTCCGGGCGTCCCTCCGAACGAGGAAACGACTTATCGGGAAATCGGCGACACGGCGGGCATCTGGGATACGCTCTCGAAGTCGGGCGTCCCGGGCATCAAGGAGGTCTATGCAACGGAGATGGGGTGCGCTCAATTCAAGGTGATCGTCTCCATGGACCGCCAATATTACTCGGGCAATGTCCGCCAGGTCATAGACGTCGTCTTCGGAACGGCTCACGGGGTCAAATGGGTGATCGTGGTCGATGACGACATCGATATTTATGATATGGGGCAGGTGGAATGGGCGATAGCTGTGAGGGTCCAGCCCCACAGGGACGTCTTTGTTACGGATAACAGGTGCACGGGAGTTTCCCTTGACCCATCCATACATCCCGATCTCAGAAAGTATCCTCTGGTTCAAACGTCGCGGATAGGGATAGATGCGACGACCAAGTTCAAGGGACACGAGTTTCCTCCGGTCGTAAGGACCGCCGACGAGCAGAGAATGCAGGTGGAAAGAAGGTGGAAAGAGTACGGGTTCAAATAAGAGGGTAGGAGGGGGAGATGGAGAGGAAAAGTGTGAAGATTGTCTCGTTGGCGATCATATCCATAGTTCTCTTGATATTATCCATGCTCGGCTCGGCGAAGGCAGCAACCCGAGATTGGCCTAAAACGCTCAGTTTCCCGAGCGGCAGGATAGGGGCCTCGGTTTATTCTATTGTGGTTGGCATGTCTGACCTCATCACCAGATATGTTGGTATCAAAACGGTTCCTGAAGCCGGGTCTCCAGGGAAGAATGTCATCCTCTTGCACAAAAAAGGGGGCTGAACTCGCCCTTGGCGATACGAGTGTCGCTTACCTCAGCGCCCGTGGGCTGGAAGATTACAGGGAATATGGAAAAATGAATGTTCGGCTATTATGCAATAACAGCGCCCCCAGTCTCTTTGCTTTTATTACCCGTCGCGATGCTAACATCAGATCTGTAACCGACCTGAAGGGCAAGAGGGTGATGTGCATTTATACACCCAACCCAACCTTTACTTCAGGAGCAAACATGCTGTTTGAGGCCGTTGGGATGACGAAGGCGGATGTCACCGCGATCTCTTATAGCGGGCATCAGGAGGGGGATGCGGCACTCAAGGAAAAAAGAATCGCAGCTTTCATCCACGTGCAGACCGTTACTTCTGTCATTCCCTTTATCCAGGAACTCAATACCGAGGTTCCTGTCCGGATCGTCAGCGCTCCGGAGGAGAAAATCAACGTTGTATTGCCAAAATACCCTTATTTTGCGAAAGGCACTCTGTCTGCCAAGATATATGGAGGCATGACTGATAATAAGGATATGGTCGGCGCCGGCCTCGTCGACGTTATGCTCTGCGGCGGTTATCTGCCTGATGATCTCGTCTATGAGGTGATGAAGGCAATCTTTAACCATGTAGAGGAGTTATTGCCGGTCCATCCCATTGCAAGGATATGGGTGGAAAACCCCGTAGTTGGGACGCCTGTACTTCCCTATCATCCCGGAGCAATCAGGTATTACAAGGAGAAGAAGATGTGGACGGAGGCACTGGAAAATAAGCAAAAGCAGCTTCTCGCTGAACTGGGGGCACAAAAATAATCAAAGACCACTTATCAAAAACCACTTGACAAGCTCTGGTGAATTTGCAAACATAGCAGAATAGAGATCGAGCGCTTGCTCTACGAACCAACCCGCCGCAGCTTTTTGCACCGACAGGATTTCTCCTTGAACGTGAAATCCGGGGGAGTTCTCGGGGGCGGTCCAAGATTCATATGCATCAACGAAAGAGCAGGCGATCTTAAGGAGGGGGTGGTGACGCTTCTATAATCCTTCGGGAGATAACTCCGGGATATAGAGCTGCAAGCATCAGAACTGCTATTTTCAAACTTGTGGAGTCGAAAAAGGGGGGTGTGGATATGAAAGGCGGAACAAAAAAAATTCGCGGCTTTGATATTGATCCTGTGTCTCTGTCTTCTTAGCGCTTCATTTGCTGGTGCGGCAAGCGACAAAAAGAAGGTAACCTCGTTTACGTGGCTACTCCTCCCGGCACTGCTATCTACACCATAGCTATAGCTCAGTCCCAGGTGCTTTCTCGCTATACCAATCTGGAGGTAAGCGTGCAGCCTGCTCTTGGTTCACAGGCTATGCCGGGGTTGCTGGCATCCGGAGATGCCAATGTTGCTAACGTGGGTATTTGTACGATCTGGGAATTTACTAAAGGTATCAATATTGACAAGCCTTACCCT